>NZ_CP029773.1:4835000-4891004 GCF_003205835.1 Stenotrophomonas maltophilia | reverse complement strand
TGCCTTCGGAATGCTTGTCCCCTACTTATTCACAAAAACATCCACAGCTATTGCACAGCCCAGTGAATTCGCGTAGCTGCCAGGGGTTGACTTGGGGCGGGGTACCTCTCTAGAATTTCCGGTTCTTTCCGTCCCATTCATACGAGAGGCCCCCAATGGCCACGAAGCGCACCTACCAGCCCAGCAACCTCAAGCGTAAGCGCGACCACGGCTTCCGTGCCCGTATGAAGACCGCTGACGGCCGCAAGATCCTGTCGCGTCGCCGCGCCAAGGGCCGCAAAGTCCTGAGCGCCTGATTGCCATGCCGCACCTCGCGGCAGACGCAATCCCTTCGACAGTGAATACTGCAGACCCGCGCAAGCGATTCCCTCGCTCTGCGCGGGTTCGCACGCGTGCCGAATACTCAACGGTCTTCAACGGCGCCCGCCGTGTGTCCGATCCGCTGATGACCCTGCACTGGCTGCCGGCTGACCGGCCGGCCAGGCTGGGTCTGGCGGTTTCCCGCAAGGTTGATCCGAACGCCGTCGGGCGTAACCGGATCAAGCGCGTCCTGCGCGACATCCTGCGTCAGACACGTACCGATATCCAGCCAGGCGACTTTGTCGTCGTGGCTCGTAGTGCTGCGCGTTCCGCCAGCAACGACGAGATCCGCCAGGCCTTCCTGCGCCTGCTGCGTCGCCTGCGTGCATTGCCCGCGCCGGGCGTGGACGGCACAATGCCGCCGCCTGATGGCATCGCAACTCCTTCTTTGACCGAGCCGGCATCGCGTCCCGGCCCCGCCGAGCCTGTCCGCTGATGAACCAGACCCGCGTATTCCTCATTTTTGCCTGGCTGATGGTGGCCGTGCTGCTGTGGATGGAGTGGAGCCGTGAAAAGGCTGCTCCGACCCCGGCTCCGACGACGACGTCGGCCCCGGCCGCCGCACAGAGCGTTCCGGGTGCGACCCCGGGTGCGATCCCCAGCGCCCAGGTGCCGGGCGCCCCCGGCCAGGCCACCGTGCAGGCCCAGGCCAGCGCTACCCCGGCCAGCCAGCGCGTGACCGTCACCACCGACGTGCTGCGCCTGGTGCTCGATGGCGGCCGCGTGCTCGACGCCGAGCTGCTGCACTTCCCGCAGACCAAGGACGAAGGCAGCCCGCCGGTTCGCCTGCTGACCGAAGATCCCGCGCATCCGTACAGCGCGATCAGTGGCTGGGCCAGCGAAGACAAGAACACCCCGGTGCCGGGCGCCGACGGCTTCAAGCTGGTCGGTGACACCACCGACTTCGTGCTGGCCAAGGGCCAGAACGAACTGCAGATCCCGTTCGTGTGGACCGCCGACAATGGCGTGACCATCAAGCGCACCCTGACCGTCTCGCGCAACGAGTACGCCGTGCGCTTCAAGGATGAAGTCAGCAACGCCGGCGCCGCACCGTGGAACGGCTATGTCTACCGCACCCTGGACCGCACCCCGACCATCCTGTCGCGGAGCATGACCAACCCGGATTCGTTCAGCTTCAACGGTGCCACCTGGTACGACAACGACAAGAAGTACCAGCGTCGTGCGTTCAAGGACTACCTGGACGACGGCACGCTGAACCAGAACATCACCGGCGGCTGGCTGGCGATGCTGCAGCACCACTTCTTCACCGCCTGGATCCCGCAGAAGGACCAGACCGCGCATTACGTGCTGTCGCAGGTGGCCGGTCGTGACCTGATCGAAGCGCGTGGCCCGGCCTTCACCCTGGCCCCGGGCCAGTCCACCAGCACCGAAGCCCGCCTGTGGGTCGGCCCGAAGCTGGTCAACCTGATTGCCAAGGAAGACGTGCCGGGCCTGGACCGCGTGGTCGACTACAGCCGCTTCTCGATGATGGCGGTGATCGGCCAGGGCCTGTTCTGGGTGCTGAACCAGGTGCACAAGCTGGTCGGCAACTGGGGCTGGGCGATCGTCGGCCTGGTGGTGCTGCTGAAGCTGGTGCTGTACCCGCTGTCGGCGACCCAGTACAAGAGCGGTGCCAAGATGCGCCGCTTCCAGCCGCGCATCGCGCAGCTGAAGGAACGCTATGGCGATGACCGCCAGAAGTTCCAGACCGCGATGATGGAGCTGTACAAGAAGGAAAAGATCAATCCGATGGGCGGCTGCCTGCCGATCCTCATCCAGATGCCGATCTTCTTCGCCCTGTACTGGGTGCTGGTGGAATCGGTCGAACTGCGCCAGGCGCCCTGGTTCGGCTGGATCCAGGACCTGACCGCACGCGACCCGTACTTCATCCTGCCGGTGATCAACGTGGCAGTGATGTGGTTCACCCAGAAGCTGACCCCGGCACCGGGCATGGACCCGATGCAGCAGAAGATGATGCAGTTCATGCCGCTGGTGTTCGGCGTCATGATGGCCTTCATGCCGTCCGGCCTGGTCCTGTACTGGGTGGTCAACGGCGGCCTGGGCCTGCTGCAGCAGTGGTGGATGACCAAGCGCCATGGCGGCGAGCCGGTCCCGGCCACCACCGCGCCGGCCCCGGTCAAAAAGAAGTAATCGGTAGAGCCGGCCGCTGGCCGGCTGACCCCAGCAGAAGCCCGCC
The DNA here is from genome assembly GCF_003205835.1 of Stenotrophomonas maltophilia. Lineage (GTDB taxonomy): Bacteria > Pseudomonadota > Gammaproteobacteria > Xanthomonadales > Xanthomonadaceae > Stenotrophomonas > Stenotrophomonas riyadhensis. The sequence goes on along the minus strand of NZ_CP029773.1, from coordinate 4,888,447 downwards.
GCAAGGCGGGCTTTTCGCATGCGGCGTTAGAATCGCCGGCACACCGTTCCTCCCACCTTCGAGTCCACCATGCCGCGTGCGTCGTCGTTCCGCCTGTTCCTGCCCTCGCTGTTGTTGACGCTGGTTGTTGCCGGCTGCGGCGACAAGGACGCGAAGGCGCCGACGACCACGGTCATCCAGCCCAGCGCGCAGGCTGCGGCCGCCGCCGATCCGGCCGCGGCACCGCTGCTGGCCGCGCTGCAGAAGCAGCTCGACGGCTACCGCCGGATCATCGTGCTGCTGGCCGATGAGGACCAGCAGTCGGCCGCCGACCGCGGCACCTCCACGCGCGTGGGACAGCAGCTGTTCCACGATGGCCTGGAACAACGCTCGGCGATCGCCGCGCAGTTCGACACCCTGCTGCGCGGTACCAGCCCGCAGCGCTTCGCCACCCTCGGCACCGTGCTGGACTACATCGAGTCGGCGCCGGAACTGTTCGACGCTGACCGCCTGGCCTTCCGCGAAGTGCTGCGTGATCTGCATGAGCGCATTGGCACGGATTCGTCGCTGCCGGCGGTGAAGCTGCACCAGCGCGTCGGCGAGGATCTGGAGGCGCTCGACGAGATCGAGCGCAACTACAACCAGGAACTGACCCGCATCTTCAGCCGCTTCGAGCGCACCCGTGCCATCGAGCTGAAGCGTGAGAAGTGGGACGACTACATCGCCCACCTGCACAAGGACTACAGCCGCGAAGCGATCCTGCGCGACTATGGCGTGATCGAGCCGTACCCGATGTCGATGAAGGACAGCGACCGCGAGATCTTCGGCCGCGACCTGCCGGCCAAGACCGTGGTGCTGACCTTCGACGATGGCCCGCACAAGGCCTACACCGATGAAGTGGTGGCCATCCTCAAGCGCTATGACGTGCCGGGCGTGTTCTTCGAGGTAGGTCGCAACCTGGGCAAGGTCGAGGCCGACGGCAAGGTCAGCCTCGGCCCGATGGCGAAGATCAGCCGCAACCTGATGGAAGAGGGCTATGCGGTCGGCAACCACAGCCTGACCCACGCCCAGCTGTCGCGCACCACCGGGGATGCGCTGCGCCAACAGGTACTCGACACCGACACGCTGCTGAAGGACGTCGACAGCAAGCGCGCGCCGCTGTTCCGCTTCCCGTACGGCGCGCGCAACGCCGAAGGCCTGCAGTTGCTCAACGAGGCCGGGCTGAAGTCGATCATGTGGAACATCGACTCGATGGACTGGGCCGACCCGGTACCGGAGTCGATCGTGCAGCGCGTGCTCGACCAGGTGAACAAGGAACAGCGCGGCATCATCCTGTTCCACGACATCCACGACCGTGCGGTGAAGGCGCTGCCGCAGATCCTCGACCGGCTGATCGCCGATGGCTACCAGTTCGCCGGCTGGAATGGCCGCGAGTTCACCGTTGCCCGCGCGCGCAAGGGCGAGGCCAGTGCTGCCACCGTCACCACCGGCTACGAGAAGTCCTGGGCGATCGTGGTCGGCATCGACACCTACGCCAAATGGCCGAAGCTGGAGTACGCCAGCCACGATGCGCAGGCGGTGGCCGATACCCTGACCGGGCAGTTCGGCTTCCCGTCCTCGCAGGTGATCGTGCTGAAGAACGAGCAGGCCACCCGCAACAACATCCTGGCCGCTTTCCACGACCGCCTGGCCGACGACCGCACCGGCAAGAACGATCGCGTGTTCGTGTTCTTCGCCGGCCATGGCGCGACCCGCCAGCTCGCCTCCGGGCGCGACCTCGGCTACATCATCCCGGTCGATTCGGATCCGAAGGAATTCGCCACCGACGCGATCGCGATGACCGACATCCAGAACATCGCCGAAAGCATGCAGGCCAAGCATGTGATGTTCGTGATGGATGCCTGCTACAGCGGCCTCGGCCTGACCCGTGGCGGCCCGTCGTCGTCGTCGTTCCTGCGCGAGAACGCGCGTCGCAGCGCGCGGCAGATGCTGACCGCCGGCGGTGCCGACCAGCAGGTGGCCGATGCCGGCCCGAACGGTCACTCGGTGTTTACCTGGGTGTTGCTGCAGGCGTTGGCCGGCAAGGGCGACCTCAACGGCGATGGCCTGATCACCGGTACCGAACTGGCCGCCTACGTGGCGCCGGCGGTCTCGGCGGTCTCGCACCAGACCCCGGCCTTCGGCAGCCTGCCCGGTTCGCAGGGCGGCGAGTTCGTGTTCCAGGTGCCGGACAGCCAGGAATTCCTCAACGCCGATACGCGCCAGCTGACCGCCGATGCGATCGCGCTGAACAACAAGGTGGATGCGGCCAGTGAGGCCAAGGGCAGTCAGGCACCGGTGACCGTGGCCGACCTGCAGGGTGGCAAGGCCAAGCTGGTGGTGCCCACCGCCGGCCCGGCATCCGACCGCCAGCGCGCGCAGCAGGCCAACGACCGCGGCCTGCAGCTGTACCGCGAGAAGCAGTACGACGAGGCGGCCGCGCAGTTCACCGAGGCGCTGAAGCTGCGCCCGGACTTCGCCCAGGCCGCCAACAACCTCGGTTTCGTCTACTACCGCCAGCAGCGCTATGCCGAAGCCGCGCGCTGGCTGGAGAACACACTGAAGATCGACCCCTCGCGCGCCGTGGCCTATCTCAACCTGGGCGACGCCTACTTCAACGCGGGCGACAAGGCCAAGGCCAAACAGGCCTACACCACCTACCTTGCGCTGCAGCCGCAGGGCAGTGGCGCGGCGCAGGCACGTGCGCAGCTGGGGAAGCTCTGAGCGATGAACGACGCGATCCGTACCGACACCATCGTAGCCATCGCCAGCGCACCCGGTGCCGGCGGCGTCGGCCTGCTGCGCCTGTCCGGCCCGAGCGCTGCGGCCATCGCCAACGCGCTGGGTGCGCCCGCGCTGCGCCCGCGCCATGCGCACTACGCACGCTTGCGCGATGCCGACGATGAGGTGATCGACGATGGCATCGTGCTGTGGTTCCCGGCACCGAACAGCTTCACCGGCGAAGAGGTGGTGGAACTGCAGGGCCATGGCAGCCCCGTGCTGCTGCAGCAACTGGTCGCGCGCTGCATCGCGCTCGGTGCGCGGCAGGCGAGGCCGGGCGAGTTCAGCGAGCGCGCGTTCCTCAACGGCAAGCTCGACCTGGCCCAGGCCGAGGCCATCGCCGACCTGATCGCCGCAGGCGACAACCGTGCCGCGCGCGCTGCCCGCCGTTCGCTGGACGGCGTGTTCTCGCGCCGCATCGAGGCCGTGGTCGAACAGCTGGTGCTGCTGCGCATCCATGTGGAAGCGGCCATCGACTTCGCCGACGAACCGCTGGATACCCTCGGTGGCGCGCAGGTGCGCCGTGGCCTGGAACAGGCGCGCGGCGATCTTGCTCTGCTGCGGAGGGATGCCGAACGCGGCCGTCGCCTGCGCGACGGCCTGCACGCGGTGCTGATCGGTCCGCCGAACGCGGGCAAGAGTTCATTGCTCAATGCGCTGGCCGGCAGCGAGCGCGCCATCGTTACCGACATCGCCGGCACCACCCGCGACACGCTGCGCGAGACCATCCGCCTGGACGGCCTGGAGCTGACCCTGGTCGACACTGCGGGCCTGCGCGACGGCGGCGACGCCATCGAACGCGAAGGCATGCGCCGCGCGCACGTGGAAATCGAGCGCACCGACCTGGCGCTGATCGTGCTGGATGCGCGCGATCCGGCGGCCGGCGAAGCGGCGCTGGGCGATGCCGTGGCGGCGGTGCCGCACAAGGTCTACATCCACAACAAGTCGGATCTGCTGACGGCGCTGCCGACGCTGGACGATCCGGACCGCGTGTTCGTTTCCGCCGCCACCGGCGCCGGACTCGAAGATCTTCACGCGCGCCTGCGCTCGATTGCGTCGGCCGGGGCAGGCGAGCAGGTGGACGGCGAGTTCTCTGCGCGCACCCGCCACGTCGATGCGATCGAGCGCGCGCAGGAACATGCGCAGCGCGCCGATGGTGAGCTGGCGCATGAGCACCTGGAACTGGCCGCCGAGGAACTACGGCTGGCGCATGACGCGCTGGGCGAGATCACCGGGCAGATGAGTGCCGATGACCTGCTGGGAAGGATCTTCTCCAGTTTCTGCATCGGCAAGTAAGGCTGGGGCCAGATCCCCGAAGGGGCTCCGACCCCGTCATCGATCAACCGCGTGGCTCATGCTCTGGCAGGCGCCAACCTTCGCCCTGGCAGGTGCCAACCTTCGCTCTGGTAGGTGCCAACCTTGGTTGGCACAGGACGCCCGGGGTCATGGACGCCGGCTGGCAGAGCGCCGACCAAGGTCGGCGACTACCGGATCCATGGGGTCCCCCACCTGTCACATTGCCGCCGCATACTGACGCTCATCACATACCGCTTGGGGAAGTCGCAGTGAAGTCGTGGGGTTGTGCGTTGCTGTTGTCGCTGGCCGTGGCACCATCGGTGGCCATGAGTGCTGAATCCTCCACCCCGGCCGCACACAAGGTGTCGGTCTACGGCCATCGCGGGGCAAGCGCACTGCTGCCCGAGCACACCCTGGCCTCGTATGCGCAGGCCATCGCCGATGGCGCCGACTACATCGAACCGGACCTGGTCATGACCAAGGACGGGGTGATGGTGGCCCGCCACGAGAACGAGATCAGTGGCACCACCGATGTCGCTTCGCATCCGGAATTCGCCAGCCGCCGCACCAGCAAGGTCATCGATGGGCAGAAGGTCGATGGCTGGTTCACCGAAGACTTCACCCTGGCCGAGCTGAAGACGCTGTACGCACGTGAGCGCCTGCCGGAACTGCGCAGCACCGCCTACGATGGCCAGTTCCGCATTGCCAGCCTCGATGAGATCCTTGCCTTCCTGGTGCAGCAGGCCGGCCGTGCCAACCGCGGCATCGGCCTGGTGCCGGAGATCAAGCATCCGACCTACTTCCAGTCGATCGGCCTGCCGATGGAAGACAAGCTCCTGACCGCGCTGCGCGGCAACGCCTATACCAACGTCGGGCCGGTCACCATCCAGTCGTTCGAGACTGCCAACCTGCGCTACCTGCGCGGCAAGATCGGGCGGGGCAGCAACATCCGCCTGCTGCAGCTGCTGTGGAAGGGCGATACCCAGCCGGCCGACATCGCCAAGGCCGGCGGCACGCTGACCTATGCGCAGATGATGACCCCGGCCGGATTGAAGGACATTGCCGTCTATGCGGACAGCATCGGTCCGGAGCTGCGCTCGATCATTCCGCTGGACGCCAAGGGCGCACTGGGGACACCGACCACGCTGGTACAGGACGCACATGCAGTGGGCCTGATGGTGATTCCGTATACCTTCCGCCCGGAGAACCACTTCCAGGCCAGCAACCTGCGCAAGGGTGCCGACAACGCGCGCAATGCCGAGGGTTCGGTCGCGGAGATGCGCGCCTATCTGGCCACTGGCATCGATGCGTTCTTCACCGATGACCCGGCGCTGGGCCGGCAGGCGGTGGATGGCATGGGCACGGCGGGGAATGCGGCGAACTGACGGGCTCTGGTAGATGCCAACCTTGGTTGGCACACGCCAGGAGTGCCGACCAAGGTCGGCCACTACCGGTTCATGAGGTTGCCGGCCAGCGGCCGGCACTACCGGTCACCTCAACCGCGGGGGTCTTCCGGCCGACGGAACGGGATCACCACGTAGTCCTGGCCCTCGCGCGGCTGCCACAGCACCGGCACGCGCTGTGGTGACGGCGGTTCCAGCTCGTCGTCGGCCAGCGGCTCGACCTCGTCCTCTTCATCTTCCCAGCTGTAGCGCGGGCGCGGTGGCAGCGGGTCGGCGTTGCGGAACAGCAGCGCGGCGATGATGCCGGCGAAGGCGCCGCCCATGTGCGACTGCCAGGACACGCCGTCGGCGTGCGGCAGGATGGTCATCAGCATGCCGCCGTAGAACAGCATGCCGATCAGGCCGGTGGCGATCGCCGCACGGTCACGGCGCAGCAGGCCGAGGCTGGCCAGCAGGAACATCAGGCCATGGGTGACGCCACTGGCGCCCAGGTGCACGCTGCCCGGATTGCCCAGCATCCACGCGCCGATGCCCGAGCCCAGCCACAGCAGGGGCAGGGCGCGCACGGTGGCTTTTGGGTAGACGCTGCCGGCCAGCGTGCCGAGGATCAGGATCGCGATGCTGTTGGCGGCGATGTGCTCGACCGAGGCATGCAGCATCGGGCCGCCGATCAGGCCGAGCAGGCCCTTGGCTTCCAGCGGCGCGACCGCCCACGGTCGCCAGTCGAACGTGCCCTGCAGGGCGAACACGGCCACCAGCACCAGCACGGCGGCCAGGCTGACATTGAACGCCCGAAGGATGCGTGAGCGGTCATTGCGGGGCGCCGGCGCGTCGCCGGCGGGCAGGGGCGCGTTGTTGTTCATACCTCAGCAATGGCGGTGGTTGGTGCGAAACCAAGGCCACCGCGGCGGGAGAGTGGAAACGGCCGGCGGGACAATCCCACCGGCCGTGCCATCCAGCGGGTCGGGCTCAGGCCTGGCCTTCGCCTTCCTTCGGCGGGTACTTCAGGCTCAGCACCACGGTCGCGGCGATGATCACCGCCACCACGCCCAGCGACACCGGGGTCGGGATCTTGAACAGGTCGATGATCATCATCTTGATGCCGATGAAGCCCAGCACCAGCGCCAGGCCATACGGCAGCAGGTGGAAGCGGTCGGCCATGCCGGCCAGCAGGAAGAACATCGCGCGCAGGCCCAGCACCGCGAACACGTTGGAGGTGAGCACGATGAACGGGTCGGTGGTGATCGCGAAGATCGCCGGGATGCTGTCCACCGCGAAGATCACGTCGGTGACCGCGATCAGGATCAGCACCGCGAACAGCGGAGTGAACCAGCGCACGCCATCACGCTTCACGCTCAGCGCATTGCCCGCGTAATCCGGCAGCAGGCGCAGGTGCTTGCGCATCCAGCGCAGGGCCGGGTTGGTCTCCAGGTCCGGCTCCTGGCCGGCGGCGAACCACATCTTCCAGCCGGTGAAGAGCAGGAAGGCACCGAACACGTAGAGCAGCCAATGGAACTGGCTGATCAGCACGCTGCCGGCGAAGATCATGATCGTACGCAGCACGATCGCGCCCAGGATGCCGATGATCAGCACCTTCTGGCGCTGCTCCTCCGGCACTGCGAAGTAGCTCATGATCATCAGGAAGACAAAGATGTTGTCGACCGCCAGCGCCTTCTCGACCAGATAGCCGGTCAGGAACTCGAGGCCGACCTTGTTGGCCACCACCTGGCCGGCGGTCTCATTCAGGTAGTACCAGAGGCCCGCATTGAACAGCAGGGCCAGCGCGACCCAGCCGATGGACCACCACAGGGCCTCCTTGAAGGTGACCTTGTGCGGCCCACCATGGCGCATCAACACGAGGTCGACCAGCAGGGCGATGACCACCACCGCTGCGAAGCCGCCCCACAACCACACGTTACCGATCGTCTGCATTGGGAATGTCCGTTGGAAAGATGAATGCCAGGCCGGACGGCGAGGATCTGCAACGGAGGATCGGGAGGGGGATCCAGGGACAGAGCTTCGCCAGTACGGCGAAGGTCTCGCTCGCAGTTCCAGTCGGCTGGAACTGCCGTTGCACCGGAGCCTGCGGGCTCGAAATGACGGCGACAACGTCTGGGAGCTACTCCCCTTCTGGCGCCGATTCTGCGGCCTGGCCGGGCTGCCGTCAAATGCCGGGCGGCCGGGGCCCCCGCCCTGGTAGATGCCAACCTTGGTTGGCATGCCGGCCGGGGTCAGAGCCCCTGCGGGGATCTGACCCCGGTGCCCGGTTTACAATAGGTGGATGAATACCCCCCTTCCGATTGTCCGCCTCAAGAATGCGTGGCGTTCCAGCCACCCGTGGATCTTCCAGAAACTGGTCGAGAAGCCGACCGTCCGGCCCAAGCCCGGTTCCATCGTCGACGTGGTCGGCATCGATGGCGAGTTCATTGGCCGCGGGTTCTACAACGGGCACTCGCGCATTGCCGTGCGCATCCTCGAAACCGACCAGAACGTGCCGGTGGATGCCGGCTGGTTCTCGCGCAAGATCGCCCAGGCGGTGTCGCTGCGCCGTGAGGTGCTGAAGCTCGATGCGGTGTCCGACGCCTGGCGCGTGGTGCACAGCGAAGGCGACGGCCTGTCCGGCCTGGTGGTCGATCGTTACGGCGACCTGGTGGTGGTCGAATTCTTCGCCGCCGGCATGTTCCGCCACCGCGAGTGGATCTACGACGCCCTGCGCGAGCAGTTCCCGGGCTGCCGCTTCCACAGCTTCGCCGACGAGCACGTGCAGAAGCAGGAAAGCTTCGACTTCCACGGCAACACCACCACCGAAGCGGCGGTGATCACCGAGTACGGCATCAAGTTCCGCGCTGACCCGGCCGGTGCGCACAAGACCGGCTTCTTTGCCGACCAGCGCGAGAACCGCGAGTGGCTGAGCCAGCAGGTGGAAGGCAAGAGCGTGCTCGACCTGTGCTGCAACACCGGCGGTTTCGCCGTGTACGCAGCGGCGCGTGGTGCCACTGAAGTGGTCGGCATCGACATCGATGAAGACGTCATCCAGATCGCCAAGGGCAATTCGCGCCTGAACAACGTGCGCCCGAAGTTCGTCCAGTCCGACATCTTCCCGTGGCTGCGCGACGCCGCCAACCGCGGTGAGCAGTACGACGTGGTGATCCTGGACCCGGCGAAGATGACCCGCGACCGCGACCAGGTGATCACTGCGCTGAAGAAGTACCTGGACATGAACAAGCTGGCACTGGGCGTGGTCAAGCCCGGTGGCCTGTTCGCCACGTTCTCCTGCACCGGCCTGGTGGCCGAGGACCAGTTCCTCGACATGCTGCGCCGCGCGGCCTATTTCTCCGGCCGCACGATCCAGATCCTGAAGGTGGCCGGCGCCGGTCCGGATCATCCGTTCATGGCCCACGTGCAGGAATCGCGTTACCTCAAGGCCGTGTTCTGCCGCGTGGTGGACTGACGGTCCGCTTCTGCGTTCGCCGGGCATGAATCATGTCCACTGCCCGGCGGTCAACTTTCCGCGCATTGCGATGCGTTCGTGAAAGTGGCGCCCCATTGATGAGGGGGCGCAGCTCGACTCTACAAATCCGCGGGCCGCAGCGCTATGGTCGGGCTCTTCCCATTGCCGGTGAGAGCCCATGCCATCGTTGCGTCGCTTGTCCGTCGTGCTTGCCCTGGCGCTGTGCGCGCCACTGTCCGCCCACGCCATCGAGTTCAGCGCGCAGGAGCTGGCCCGTGCCAAGACCCTGCAGCAGCGCCTGGTGACCCTGGACAGCCATCTGGATACGCCGGCCAACTTCGGTCGCAGCGGCTTCGACATCGAACAGCGGCATGACCGAAACGCGCTTTCGCAGGTGGACTACCCGCGCATGGTCGAGGGTGCGTTGGACGGCGGCTTCTGGGCGATCTACACCGATCAGGGCGATCGCAGCCCCGCCGCGCACCTCGCGGAGCGTGACCATGGCCTGCAGCGGCTGCTGGAGATCCGCGAAATGCTGGCCGCCAACCCCGAGCGCTTCGCGTTGGCATTGACCGCCGATGACGCGGCGCGGATCAAGGCCGCCGGCAAGCGCGTGGTCTACATCAGCATGGAAAACGCCAGCCCGCTGGTGGAAGACCCGAGCCTGCTTTCGTTCTACCACCGCGCTGGCCTGCGACTGCTCAGCACCGTGCACTTCGCCAACAACGAGTTCGCCGATTCGGCCACCGATCCGAAGGGCGCCGAGTGGAAAGGCCTGAGCCCGGCGGGCAAGGACCTGGTGCGGCAAGCAGCGAAGCTGGGCATCGTGATCGACCAGTCGCATGCGTCCGACGCGGTGTTCGACGACCTGCTGGCGATGATGCCGGTGCCGTTCGTGCTGTCGCACAGCTCGGCCAAGGCGGTCTACGACCACCCGCGCAATCTTGATGACGCGCGGCTGCGCAAGCTGGCCAAGGCCGGTGGCGTGATCCAGGTGAACGCTTATGGCGGCTACCTGATCGACACCGCGAAGACGCCCGAGCGCAAGCAGGCCGAAGAAGCGCTGAGCAAGCAGCTGGGCGGCTGGGAAGGAATGGGTATCGAGCAGGGCGTTGCCCTGCTGAAGGCCGAGCAGGCGCTGGACCACGAGCATCCGGTGCGCCATGCCAGCCTGGACGATTTCTTCGCCCACTTCGAGCACATCCTCAAGGTGGTCGGCCCCGAACACGTGGGCATCGGCCTGGACTGGGATGGCGGCGGTGGCCTGAGTGACCTGCCCGATGTCAGCCAGCTGCCGAAGATCACTGCGTGGCTGCTGCGCAAGGGCTATACCGAGAAGCAGATTGCCGGCATCTGGGGCGGCAACCTGCTGCGGGTGATGCGCCAGGCGCAGGACTACGCTGCAAAGCAGGGCGGTTGACCGCCCTGCGGTAGTGCCGGCCGCTGGCCGGCATGGCCCGTATCAACAGGATCCGAGTTGCCGGCCAGCGGCCGGCACTACCGGTGAACCGGTTATTTCGCGATCAGCGCGTGGCGACGGCTGTACAGGAAGTACAGCACCAGGCCGGCCAGGTTCCACAACAGGAAATACAGCTGGGTGGTGTGCGGCAGGCTGATGAACAGATAGATGCAGCCCAGCGCGGCCAACGGGCCGACCACGAAGGCCAGCGGCGTACGGAAGGTACGTTCGCGGTTCGGCTCGCGCAGGCGCAGCACCACCAGGCAGATGCCCACGGCGGTGAACGCGGCCAGGGTGCCGGCATTGGCCAGGGCGGCGATCTCGTCCAGGCGGGCCACGCCGGCCAGCGCCGACACCACCACCGCGGTGAACAGCGTGGTCGCCACCGGCGTGCCGGTACGTGCGTTGACCCTGGACAGGCTGCGCGGCAGCAGGCCATCGCGGCTCATCACGAAGAAGATGCGGCTCTGGCCGTACAGGAAGGCCAGCAGCACCGTCGGCAGCGCGATGATCGCGATCACGCCGATCACCATCGCGGCGGTCGGATGGCCCAGCTGGCGCATGATCAGGGCCAGCGGCTCGGCACTATGGCCGAACACCGCGTAGCTCATCGCACCAACGGCCGCGAGCGCGACCAGCACGTAGACGATGGTGCAGCCGATCATCGAACCGATGATGCCGATCGACAGGTCGCGGCCCGGGTTCTTGGTTTCCTCGGCAGCGGTGGAGATCGCATCGAAGCCATAGAACGCGAAGAAGATGATCGCCGCTGCCGCCATCACGCCGTGTTCGACGCCATCGGGGCCGATCGACTTGGCGAAACCGTACGGCATGAACGGCTGCAGGTTGTTGCTGTCGAACGCGGGCAGGGCCACCGCCACGAAGATGGCCAGCGCGATCAGCTTGAACACCACCAGGATGGCGTTGAGGGTGGCGCTTTCCTTGGTGCCGGCCATCAGCATCCCGGCCACCAGCCAGGTGATGATGATCGCGGGCAGGTTGATCATGCCGCCTTCCACGTGCGGACCGGCCGCCAGCCACGCGGGCAGGTGCACGTTCCAGCCGAACTGGGTGTGGACCCATTCGAGGAAGCCGACGAAGTAGCCGGACCAGCCCACCGCCACGGTACTCACCACCAGTGAGTACTCCAGGATCAGGCTCCAGCCCACCACCCAGGCGAACACCTCGCCCAGCGCGCTGTAGCTGTAGGTGTAGGCACTGCCGGCGGCCGGCATCATCGTCGACAGCTCGGCGTAGGACAGTGCCGCGCAGGCGCAGACCGCACCGGCGATGGCGAAGGAGATCAGCACGGCCGGGCCGGCCAGGTTGGCACCGACGCCGATCAGCGTGTAGATGCCGGTACCGACGATGGCGCCAATACCCAGCGCGATCAGGTGCGGCCAGCTGAGCGTCGGGATCAGACGCCTGCCGGCTTCGTGGACGGTGACGGAATCTAGGGACTTGCGCCGGAACAGGGACATGCAGGCCTCGGAAGGGGTGACTAAGAACGACAAGTTCCCGAGTGTGACCGAACGCAGCGCAGCATTACCACTGACGGGGGTCATGCGAGGGTCAGATGCGTCACCGGCGCGGCTGTACTCCGAGCATTCTGCCGGAATCGGCACAAATGCTGGCAGGATTCGAAATGATTCGATCCCTCAAGGCGAGCCGGGAGGCGCTTGAAGCGTGAGAGCAGGGGCCAGATCGATGCTGACCCGCTGCGGATCAACCACTGGCGCCGCACCTTGGGTTCTCAACTGGGCCACCAGTACTTCGAAGCCCTGCGCGCGGCCGAACGCGTGCTCGTCCAGGGTCAACGGCAGCAGCTGCAGGAAGTCGAATCGTCCCGATGGCAGTTGCTGGGGTCCCGGGAAATGCAACGACGGAACGAAGACGGCCGCCTGCAGCATGCTCCCTGCGTGATCCACCGGCCCCCCCAGCTTCAGCCGGTCCCATGGCGCCAACGGATTGCCGGGCATGCGTGAGTGGCACAGCAGCAGGTGGTACGCGGTGAACCAGCGCAAGGTGGTCAGTGCCCAGGTCGCTTCTTCCTGCGTCTCAAGCATCAGTTCGATGCCCAACCCCGAATCGCCATTTTCGTGCCGCCCTTCCCAGGGGTTGGACAGGCCGGAACTGACATAGATCCAGTGCCTTCGATCACCGTGCGGAGGGCAGGCATTGACGCCGACATGCAGCCAGCGCGGGTCGATCTGGTCCTGCTTGAAGACGTTGCGCAGCAGATCCATGTCGATCGGATAGATCCCCGGCCCGGTATCGCCGAACAACCGCCGGTACAGCGTCTCCTCCCGATATTCCCAGCTGCGCTCCAGCAGGGTGTCGTCGTCCATGGTGCTCACTCGGCCACCTTGCCGGGCCAGCGGCAGCCGTCTTCCTGCCAGGCCTCGACGTCATCGTGGAAGGTGGTGCGACGTCCGTCGCGGCTACGCTCGTAGCTCAGGTCCAGCACCAGCGCGCCCTGCGTGCTCAGCAGGTAGCGGCCGTTGAGGCGCCCGTTGATGCGCTCTTCCCAGACGCTGTCGAACTGGTAGGGGCGGTCTTCGGCCAGCACCGTGGTCTCCATTGAAACCCGGCGCAGCAGCAGGCGTTCGCGCTGCCCGGCATAGCGAACGTCGGCCTGGCCGTCATCCAGCCAACGCCATTCCAGATGGATGCCGTCATTGCGGCCGCCGCTCAGGCAGCGATGATCCTGTGCGGTGGCCGCCGGGGCGGTCGTGTTGGTCAGAAGCAGCAGGGCGCCCATCGCCGTCGGCCAGGGTTTCATCCGTTCAGCCCCAACCGGATGCCGAACCCCACCAGGAACAGGCCTGCCACACGGCGCAGCGCATCGCTGATCCGTGGATGCTGGATCAGGCGGCGACGGGCCAGGTTGCCCACGCCGATCAGCATCGAGCAGTAGGCGATGCTGACCACCAGAATGATGCCGGCCAGCGCAGCGAAGGTGGCGATGCCCTGGTGTGCCTTCGGATCGATGAACAACGGCAGGAAGGCCATGTAGAACAGGATCGCCTTCGGGTTGAGCAGGCTGACCAGGATCGCCTGCTGGAAGTAGCGGCCCGGCTGCATGCGGATCGGGCCGGCGTCGCCGCCCTCGTGCTTCGGTGTGCGCAGCAGGCTGATGCCCACCCACACCAGGTAGGCTGCGCCGAGGTACTGCACCGCGTGGAACACCAGCGGATTAGCCTTCAGCAGTGCGGCCACACCGGCCAGCGCCAGCCACATCAGGATCTGATCGCCGACCAGCAGGCCGGCCAGCGCGGTATAGCCACCACGCACGCCGCCACGGCCGGTGGCGGTGAGCAGCGTGAAGGTACCGGGGCCGGGCAGGGCGAGAAACACCAGCACAGCGACCAGAAACGTCCACAGGTCCTGGATGCCCATCCACGGCATGGCGGCGTTCTCTTGTTACGGGGGGCCGCCATTGTCGGCCAGTGCTGCCGTTGGCGACAGGGGGCGGGTGAGGCCAGTGGGCATGCCAGACAGCAGCGGTTGCAGGTGCTGGCGCAGTTGCGCGTGCAGCTGCCGCACGGCCGGTGAGAACTGCTTGCGGTGCGGGCACACCAGCTGCAGCGGAATGCTGCTGCCAACACCGTCGAGCAGCAGCTGCAGGCGCCCGGCCTGCACGTCCTCGCGCAGGTCCAGCCAGGACTTGTAGGTGATGCCTTCGCCGGCCACGGCCCAGCGCCGGACGACGTCGGCATCGTCGCAGACCAGGGGGCCGCGCACCGGGATCACGTTGCGACGCCCTTCGACCTCGAATGACCAGCGATCGTAGGCGCGGCCGTTGAGTTGATAGACCAGGCAGTCGTGCTCGCGCAGATCCTCCAGGCGGGTGGGCGTGCCACGCCGCTGCAGGTAATCGGGCGAGGCTGCGAGTACGCGCCGGTTGCCTTCCAGCAGCGGCAGGGCGACGTAGCTGGCGTCGTCGAAGTGGCCGATGCGGATGGCCACATCGACCGGATCGCGGAACACATCGGCCACCTCGTCGGACAGGCGCAGGTGCAGGCGCAGCCGCGGGTGCGCAGCGCGGAAGGCGCTCAGCCAGGGCAGCAGCAGGTTGCGGCCGAGGTCCGAGGGGGCCGACAGCTGCAGGGTGCCGTGCAGCTCGGTGTCCTCTCCCTGCACGCGCGCCTGGCCCTCACGCAGGGTGGACAGCACGTCCTGCGCGTACGGCAGGTACAGCGCGCCCTCGCCGGTGAGGCGCAGGCTGCGGGTGGTGCGCACGAACAGGCGCAGATCCAGCTCGCGTTCCAGCCGCGCCACCGCCGCGGCGACCTGCCCGGGCAGCAGATCGGCCTCGCGCGCCGCCTGCGAGAAGCTGCCCAGTGCGGCAGTGCGGACGAACAGCTGCAGATCGTCGAAGCGGATCATCTTCATTGCCAGAGTGAAAGTGCTGCCCGATTCTGCGCCTTTCTGCGGGAGCGCGTGCGGCGCAACCTGTCGCCTCCTTCCCCACTGGACCGCTGCCATGCGCGCCATTGCCTACACCCAAGCCGGCCTGCCGATCGATGATGCCCAGGCCCTGATCGACTTCGAACTGGAGCTGCCGCAACCCGGCCCGCGTGACCTGCGCGTGGCGGTACGCGCGGTGGCGGTGAACCCGGTCGACACCAAGGTCCGTCGCGGCGTGGCCACCGATGGCCCGCGCGTGCTGGGCTGGGATGCCGTCGGCATCGTCGACGCGGTGGGCAGCGAGGTGACCCTGTTCCAGCCCGGCGATGCGGTCTACTACGCTGGTGTCATCGATCGCCCGGGCAGCAATGCCGAGTACCAGCTGGTGGACGAACGCAGCGTCGGCCGCAAGCCGGCCAGTCTGGATGACGCCGCCGCCGCCGCGCTGCCACTGACCGCGATCACCGCCTGGGAGCTGTTGTTCGACCGCCTGAGAATTCCCGAGGGCGGCGGCGAAGGCCAGACCCTGCTGGTGATCGGCGCGGCCGGTGGTGTTGGTTCGATCCTGGTGCAGCTGGCGCGGAAGCTGACCCGACTGACGGTGATCGGCACCGCCTCGCGTCCGGATACCCAGGACTGGGTGTACGCAATGGGCGCGCACCACGTGATCGACCACAGCCTGCCACTGGCCGAGGGCCTGGCACGACTGGGTTTCAGCGAGGTGCAGCACGTGGCCAGCCTGACCCATTCCGACCAGCACTACACGCAGATCGTGGAACTGCTGGCGCCGCAGGGCCAGCTGGGCCTGATCGATGATCCCGGCCAGGTCGATGTGATGGCGCTCAAGCGCAAGGCACTCTCTCTGCACTGGGAATCGATGTTCACCCGGCCGCTGTACAGGACCGCCGACATGCAGCGCCAGCACGACCTGTTGAACCGGGTGGCCGAGCTGATCGACACCGGCGTGCTGCAGACCACACTGGGCGAGCACTTCGGGCGCATCGAAGCCGCCAACCTGCGGCGTGCCCACGCGCTGCTGGAGAGCCACCGCGCCAAGGGCAAGATCGTGCTGGAAGGCTGGTAACGCAGGTTGTTCCCGCGCACTCGGGGTCAGATCCCTTTCCCGTTGGGAAAGGGATCTGCCCCCTGCCTCAGGCCACGCCGTTGTCGACGTGTTCGGCGAAACCGGGCTGCAGGCGCAGGCGCTCGAACCACGCCGCGAGGTGTGGCAGCACGGGCTTGTGGCCGGGTGTGCTGTGCCAGCGTTGGGTCGACAGCCCGAGCACGATGTCGGCCAGAGTGAAGGTGTTGCCCGCCACATGGCCGTCGGTAGTGGCCAGCTGTGCATCAAGCACACCCATCAGCCGGTTCCACTGCGCCAGGCTGGCCTCGGCGCGGGCGTCATCCGGATAGTCCGGATGCTGGCGCACGCGCGCCATGAATACATGGCGCCAGGCGCTGTTGAGGTCGCTGGCCTGCCAGTCCATCCATTGCTCCACCCGTGCACGGGCCTGCGCCGTGGCGGGCAGCAGGTCCTCGCGTCCGCCGCGTGTGGCCAGGTAGCGGCAGATGCTGTTGGACTCCCACAGCACGAAGTCGCCATCGCGCAGCACCGGCACCTGCCGGTTCGGGTTCAGCGTGGCCAGCATGTCCGGCGGTGGCGCTGGCTCGTGCTGTACATGCAGGTCCAGCCCGGCACACAGCCACAGCACCTTGCGCACATTGATGGAGGTGGGCTTTCCGTACAGAGCGAGCATGGTCCTGACGCAGCAGCTGAGACTCGGCCAGCCTACACTTGCCCCATGCAAACCGAATATCTGCTCATTGGCGGCCTGCTATTGGCCGTGCTCATCCTGCAGCTGGTCGCCCTGCTGCGCCGCCCGCCGCATGACCGCCTGGAACAGGCCGTGCGCGAGGAGGCGCGGGCCGGGCGTAGCGAGCTGCGCGAACAGCTCGATGGCTTTGCCCGAGCGCTGACCGATCTGTCCACCCGCACCGACCAGCGCCTGGACCTGCTACGTGAAGCGCTGGGTGAAGATGCCCGCAAGGCGCGCGCCGAAGCGGCCGAGAGCCAGCAGCGCGGCGCCGCGTTGATGGGGCAGCGGCTGCAGGAACTGCGCGGCCAGCTGGAGACCTTCGGCCAGCAGCAGGAAGCGCGCATCCATGCGTTTGGCCAGCAGCTGCAGGAGCTCACCGGGCGTACCGATACCCAGCTCGGCGCGCTGCGCCAGACCCTGGTGGACGATGCACGCAAGGGCCGCGAGGAAGGCGCGCAATCGCAGCAGCGCCTGACCGAGAACCTGGGCCTGCGCCTGCAGGAGCTGACCCAGCGCAACGAGCAACGCATCGCCGAGATGCGTGCCACGCTGGAAGAACAGCTGCGCGCGCTGCAGAACGACAATGCGCAGAAGCTGGAGCAGATGCGCCACACCGTGGACGAGAAGCTGCAGTCGACGCTGGAAACGCGGCTGGGCAACTCCTTCAAGCTGGTTTCCGAGCGCCTGGAGCAGGTCCAGCGCGGCCTCGGCGAGATGCAGCAGCTGGCCACCGGCGTCGGCGACCTCAAGCGCGTGCTGACCAACGTCAAGAACCGCGGCAGCTGGGGTGAAGTGCAACTGGAGAACATCCTCGAGCAGACGCTCACCCAGGAGCAGTATGCGCGTGCGGTGAAGGTGCGTCCGGACAGTGGCGAGATGGTCGATATCGCGGTGCGCCTGCCGGGCCGCAGCAGCGACGATACGCCGGTATGGCTGCCGATCGACTCCAAGTTCCCGCGTGAAGACTACGAGCGCCTGCTGGACGCGCAGGAACAGGGCGACGCCGAGGGCGTACGCCTGCAGGGCATCCAGCTTGAACGCGCGGTGCGCGTGCAGGCCAAATCGATCTGCGACAAGTACATTGCACCGCCGCACACCACCGACTTCGCGGTGATGTTCCTGCCCACCGAAGGCCTGTATGCCGAAGTGATCCGGCGCCCGGGCCTGGTCGATCTGCTGCAGCGGGAGCACCGCGTGGTGGTGGCTGGCCCGACTACGGTCACCGCGCTGCTCAACAGCCTGCAGATGGGCTTCCGCACGCTGGCCATCGAGCAGCGTTCCAGCGAGGTGTGGAGCCTGCTGGGCGCGGTGAAGAGTGAGTTCGGCAAGTTTGCCGGCATTCTCGAGAAGGCCGAGAAGCAGATCACCACGGTTGGCCGCAGCATCGGCGAGGCCAGCCGCAAGACGCGCACCATCGAACGCCGCCTGCGCGGCGTGGAGTCGCTGGCGTCGGAACAGGCGCAGTCGCTGCTCGGCGATCTTGCCGAGGGGGATGCGGCGGGCGAGGACGAAGGCAGTGACGGCGACGAGGCCTGAGCCACGCTGACACGCCGCCTGCATCGCCGATGCGTATGCTGGCGGCCTGTCCGCCCCGATCAGGTATCGTCATGCGCCTGCGCCGCTTCACCAGCCTTGTCCTGACCGCGCTGCTTGCCGCCTGCAGCAGCGCACCACCGGCTGCCGATACGACCGCGGCACCTGCCGCAGGCACCAGCCCCGAAGCCACCGAGGCCTACCGCGAAGCACGTGACGTCGACTGCCAGGCCGCCGGCGGCACCCTGCAGCGGCTGGCCGGCTGCAACGCGAGCAGTGCGTGATTCCCTATGCCGATGCCGGCAAGGCCTGCAGCCGCAAAAGCGACTGCACGGGCCAGTGCCTGGCCGGTCCCGAGGTGGGCGCTGGCAGCGCCGCTACCGGTACCTGCCAGCGCGATGTGCGCCAGAACTTCGGCTGCCGCCAGCGCATTGATGACGGCAAGGCGCAGGGCACGATCTGCGTGGATTGATCGTAGTGCCGGCCGCTGGCCGGCAACCTCATGAACCCTTGCGAACGGTCGCATGATTGCCGGCCAGCGGCCGGCACTACCGGCATCGCGCGGCGCTATGCTGGTGGGCCATTCCCCGCTGTTGCCGGAGCCCCCGCGTGAGCACTTCGATCCAGGACATTTCCCTCACCACCATCGACGGCCAGCCGTCCTCGCTTGCCGACTACCAGGGCAAGGTGCTGCTGCTGGTCAACGTCGCCTCCAAGTGTGGCCTGACCCCGCAGTACGAAGGCCTGCAGGCGCTGTATGCGGAAAAGCACGCACAGGGCCTGGAAGTGCTGGGCTTCCCCGCCAACAACTTCCTCGGCCAGGAACCGGGCAGCGAGGCGGAGATCCAGCAGTTCTGCCAGCTCACCTACGACGTCAGCTTCCCGCTGTTCTCCAAGATCAGCGTGGCCGGTGACGACACCCACCCGCTGTACCAGCAGCTGACCGCCGCGCAGCCGCAGTCGATCGGCGAAGGCCCGCTGCGCGAGCGCCTGGCCAGCAAGGAAATTCCGATCCATCCGGCGCCGGCGGTGCTGTGGAACTTCGAGAAGTTCCTGGTCGGCCGCGACGGCAAGGTCATCGCGCGTTTCGCCCCGGACGTGGCTGCCGATGACGCGCGCCTGCGCGAAGCCATCGAGGCAGCGCTGGCCGCCTGATCGGTCGGGGTCGGATCCCTTTCCTTGGGAAAGGGCTCCGACCCCATTCAGGGCCACAAAAGAAAAACCCCGCCTTGGCGGGGTTTTTCATGCGCTGCAGACCGGACTCAGTGCGTCCACTGCGGCATCGGCATCGCATCGACCGGGATCGGCGAATTGGCATCGTCGTGGCCACGGTCGCGCTTGCTGCGCAGATCGTTCTCGATCTGGTAGTTGCGGCGCTGCATCCACGCATCGCGTACCAGCGAGTATTCGTCCACGGCGGTGTCACGCAGGTCGTCGATCGCCAGCAGCTGTGCGCGGGTGTCGACCAGCTGCAGGCCCTGCAGGCCGATGCGGATCTTGTCTTCCTCGATGCGGCGCATCGGCGACAGCGGGATGTCGCCGGCCAGGCCAAACACATCGCGCACCGTACGCGGGCCGAAGAACGGCAGTTCCACGTAACGCGAGCGACGCCAGCCCCAGACACCCAGGGTCTGGCCGAAGTCTTCATTGCGACGCGGCACCATCGCCTTGCTGGCCGGATCGAACAGGCCGCCGATACCCAGGGTGCTGTTCATCAGGAAGCGGCCAAGGCTGTCCCAGGCATCGGCACCGCGGCCCTGCAGCAGCTGGTTGGTGATCGTCACCGGTGCGCGCAGGTTGCTGAAGAAGTTGCTGACGCCGGTACGCGCGAAGCGTGGCACCACGTGGGTATAGGCGGTGGCCAGCGGACGGGCGATACCACGGTCGACCGCGTTGTTGAAGGTGTGCACCTTGCGGTTGAACGGTTCCCACGGGTCGTAGGCCGCTGCACTGCCGGTGTTGCTGGGACCACCGTAGAGGGCATCGAAGTCGTCGTCACCGCCGGGTGCGGTGGCGGCTGCGGTCTTCGCCGCGTCAGCCTCGGCACTGACCGCCGGAGGGGCGGGTGCAGATGCAGTGGCGGCCGGCGGATTGGCCACCGGGGCGACCGGTGCAGCGTCAACCGTGCCGGTGTCGGCGACCACGGCCGGGGCCTCGGTTGCGGCACTGGCCGGGACCACGGTGCTGGCCGCCGGCGCATCGCTGCGCGCGGGCTTGCCGGCACAGGCGGTCAGGGCGGTGGCCAGGACGATCAGGGGGAGAGTGCGTACGACGTTCATGTCAGCTCGCAGCAGAAGTAGCGTTGAAATCCAGGTCGGGCGACAGCCGGTAGGCCGCGCTCAGCTCGTTGTAACCGGCCGGTGCGCCGGAGATCGCCAGCGGATGGCCGGCCTTGCGTGCACGTGCCGCCAGTTCGGCCAGCAGGGCCAGGCCGGCGCTGTCCACGCGCTCGACCTCGCCCAGTTCCAGTCGTGCCAGCTGTGCCGGCAGCGCCTGCAGCTGTGGCCACAGTGCGATCACCGCGGCACGGTCGAGCACCCCGCGCAGGCGCAGGGTGTCGCCTTCCAGCAATGCCAGTGCGTTACTTGCCATTGCCCGCGGGCCCGGCCTGCATGCTGCCGCTGTGCAGCTCGGTGGCCACCTGCTTGATGCCCTTCTGGCGCAGCGGAGTGTCGAACTGGTTGCGGAAGGTCTGCACGTAGGAGATGCCTTCGATGTTGACGTCGAAGATCTTCCACTGGCCGTTCACGTTGCGCATCCAGTACTCGACCGGGGTCGGCTCGTTGCCGGCGCGGACCAGCTCGGTGCTTACGCGCACGCCGCGGTTGCCCGGCAGCGGGCTTTCACCCTTCAGGCGGAAGCTCGGCTTGCCCTGGATGTTGAGCAGGGTCGAGCCGTAGCGCTGCATCAGGCTGTCGGCCATGGCATCGGCGAACAGCTTGATGTCGGCGTCGGAGGCGCCACGGGCGTGCGGGCCCAGCACCAGGCGCGCGGCGTAGTCGCGATCGAAGGTGCGGGTCAGCTCGCTGTCGATGTAGCTGCGCAGGCTGGCCGGGTTGCTGGTGAACTCGCTCTTGCGCTGCTGCAGCGTGGACAGGATGCGGCTGCTGGCATCGATCACCACCTTGCCGGCCTGGCCCTGCGTCGCGGCAGCGGCGGGAGCGGCGGCCTGTGCCTGGGCAAGGAACGGAGTGGCTGCCAGCAGCGCCGAGGCGAGCAGGGCCGGGATCAGTTTCATCTTCATGGTTGCGGTTCCGTTGCAGGCGCCTGCGCGCCATCGTTGGGCTTCTGAGCAGCGCCGCCACCGGCGCCGCCACTGAACATGTACTTGCCGACCAGCTGGATCAGGTCCACCGCCGGCTGGGTGAAGACGATCTCGTCGCCGGCCTTCAGCACCTCCGGATCACCGCCCGGCTGCAGACCGATATAGCTCTCGCCGAGCAAACCACTGGTGAAGATGCCGGCCGAGGTATCCGCCGGCAGGTCCTTGACCTTGTTGTCCATGCGCAGGGTGACGATGGACTCGAACTTCACCGGGTCCAGATCGATCGCGGCGACCTGGCCGACAGTGACGCCGCCGATCTTCACCGGCGCCTGCTTGCGCAGCTGGCCGACCTGGGAGAAGCGTGCCTTCAGCTCGTAGCCTTCGCTGCCCCAGCTCCAGCGCTGGTTGGTCGAGGCCACGGCCAGCACCATCAGCGAGGCCAGGGCCAGCAACAGGAACGCGCCGACGGAAAATTCGAGTCTGGGACCGCGGATGGCCATGTGGATTACCTGATCGAGTCGTTGTGGCCGCGCGCGCCTGCGCACCGCCGGTGGAGGGGTTAGGTGAACAACATTGCCGACAGCACGAAGTTGAACATCAGCACCAGCAGCGAAGCATTGACCACCGCACGGGTGGTCGCCACCGAAGTGCCTTCAATGGTGGGCTCGGCGTGGAAACCCACATAGGCGGCAACCAGCGCGGCAGTGCCGCCGAAGATCGCCGACTTCAGCATTGCCACGCCGAAGTCGTCCCAGAAGTCCACGCTGTTGCGCAGCGCCGACCAGAACACGCCGTTGTCCAGGCCCAGCACGTGCACCGCTTCGAAGTAGCTGGCACTGATCGCCAGCGAACAGAAGATGCCGGTCAGCAGCGGCACGGTCAGCACCGCCGCCCAGAAGCGCGGTGCCACCGCCTTGGCCACCGGGTCGATCGCCATCAGCTCAAGCGCCTTGATCTGGTCGGTGGCACGCATCAGGCCCAGCTCGGCGGCGATCGAACTGCCGGCGCGGCCGATGAACAGCAGCGCGGTCAGCACCGGCGCCAGCTCGCGGTACAGCGACAGCCCGAGCAGGGTCGACAGCGCGTCGGCCGCACCGAAGGTGGTCAGCGTGCGGTAGCCCTGCAGGGTCAGCACCAGGCCGACGAAGGCACCGCCGACGGCGATGATCGGCAACGAGCGCGCACCGATCTTGTAGATCTCGCGGGTCAGCTCGGCCAGGAAATCACGGGTTGGCAGCGAACCGCGCAGCACGGTCAGCGAGAACAGGCCGGCGCGACCCAGCGAGCGGGTGGCTTGGACGAACGGCATCAGGCGACCCTCGCGCGCGGCGCGGCATCGAACGGGATGGGGCCATCGGGCTGGCCGTGCAGGAACTGCCGCAGCAGCGGGTCCTGGCTGGACTGCAGCGCCTCGGGCGTGCCCTGGAACACGATGCCGCCATTGGCGATCGCGATCACCTGGTCGCAGATCGGCAGGGTCTCGTGCACGTGGTGGCTGACGATGATGCTGGTCAGGCCCAGGCTGTGGTTGAGGCGCTGGATCAGGCTCATGATCACGCCGGAGGCGATCGGGTCCAGCCCGGTCAGCGGCTCGTCGTAGATCATCAGCGGCGGGTCCAGTGCCAGTGCGCGGGCCAGCGCCACGCGGCGCGCCATGCCACCGGACAGCTCGCGCGGCCAGGCGTCGGCGGCGGCCAGCAGGCCCACCGCATGCAGCTTCATCTGCACCAGCCGGCGCAGCACGGCGGCCGGCAGGCGGGTGTGCGTGCGCAGCGGCAGCGCGACGTTCTCCGCCACGGTCAGGTCGGTCAGCAGCCCATTGCCCTGCAGCAGCACGCCCACGCTCTTGCGCATTTCAAGCAGCGCGGTGCTGTCATGCGGGATCGGCTTGCCGAACAGGGTGACCTCGCCAGCGACCGGGCGCAGTTCGCCGGTCAGCGCCGCCAGCAGGGTCGACTTGCCGCTGCCGGACGGACCGAGCACGGCGGTGATGCTGCCCTTGGGCACCTGCAGCGACACGTCGCGCAGGATCGTGCGCCCGCTCCGGTCGATGCGGACGTTGGATAACTGCACCAGACTGGAGGAGGAAGCCGACATGGGCACCATTAACGTTTTTTAGACATCGAAGGATCGGGCCAGCCGGCTGAACATAAGCAGACTGGACGGTGCAGTATTGTTGCACGACACGTCCTGGCGCAGGCCGGGACAATCGGCCGGCATCCCGGAACAATCCGTACCGCTGGCGGGCCAACCATTGAATACTGCCTGCCGTCCTGCACACTGTGCATGATGAGTGACCCAGGCAGCGATTTCCGCCTCTACCATTCCAATTCCCTGGACGTGCTGGCCGCGCTGCTGGCACGCAACGTGCGCGCGCCCGTACCTGGGCAGCCACTGCTGGCGCCGGAAGTGGTGCTGATCCCGCAGGTGGCGATGCGGCGCTGGCTGCAAGCGACACTGGCTGCGGAATTCGGCGTCGCCGCCAACCTCGAATTCCTGACCCCGGGCGAGTTCGTGGCCCGCGCACTGAAGGCCAACGTCAGCGGCGAGCAGGATGACCTGGACGCGGCCGGCCTGCACTGGAAGCTGTACCAGGCCCTGCGCGACCCGGCGTTGCTGGCGCAGCCACCGATGCGTGCGCTGCAGTCCTATCTTGCCGGCGATGACGCATTGAAGCCGTGGGCGCTGGCCGGCGAGCTGGCCTCGGTGTTCGAGAAGTACCAGGCCTGGCGCCGCGATTGGCTGCTGCGCTGGGCGGCCGGTGCCGATCCGGCCGATCCGCAGGCGATCCTGTGGCGCACCATCACCCACGGCCACGACTATCGCGCGCGCCGCATCCAGGAATACCTGGACCGTTTCGAAGGGGCCGGCCAGCCGTTGCCACAGGGCTTGCCGCCGCGCATGTCTGCGTTCGCGACGCTCAACATCTCGCCCGACGTGCTGCGGGTGATGGCCACCCAGGCGCGGGTGGGCGAGCTGCATTTCTATATGCCCACCCCGGTGCAGTCGTACTGGGGTGACCTGCAGACACTGGCCGAGCGCCTGCGCAGCGGCGCGCCCGATCCCTTCGGCGAAGCAGCCGGCGAAAACCGCCTGCTGGAAGCCTGGGGCGCAGCCGGCCGCGACTTCATGGCGGTGCTGGGCAGCTACGAGGTGGTGCACCCTGCTGGCGAGATCGCCGCCTATTCCGATCCGGAGGAGGACACCCGCCCGAGCCTGGATGAAGGCGGCCTGTCCGACAGCCTGCTGCATCGCCTGCAGCGTGACCTGTTCCACCGCCGCGCACTGCCCTCCGGCGAGCTGCGTGACGGGCTGCGCAGCGACGATCCCAGCCTGCAGGTACACGCCTGCCATACCCGCCTGCGCGAACTGCAGGTGCTGCACGACCAGCTGCGCAGCCTGCTGCAGGACCCGCGCTTCGACCCGCCGCTGCAGGCGCGCGAGATCGCGGTGCTGGCGCCGGACATCGAT
Source organism: Stenotrophomonas maltophilia (assembly GCF_003205835.1). Taxonomy (GTDB): domain Bacteria; phylum Pseudomonadota; class Gammaproteobacteria; order Xanthomonadales; family Xanthomonadaceae; genus Stenotrophomonas; species Stenotrophomonas riyadhensis. The sequence continues at coordinate 4,863,543 of NZ_CP029773.1, read as the reverse complement.
CCCTACGTGCCGTACCTGGAAGCGGTGTTCGGCGGCCGTGGTGGCGAGGAGGAGCACATCCCCTATGCGCTGGCCGACAGCAGCCCGCTGGCCGGTGAACCGCTGGCCGATGTGTTCGTGCACCTGCTGGGCCTGCCGGTCTCGCGCTTCGGCTTGAACGAAGTGCTGGACCTGCTGGCCAGTGCACCGCTGGCCGAAGCGGCCGGTCTGGAAGCGGTGGACTTCGACCGCCTGCATGGCTGGTTGCAGCAGGCGGGCGCACGCTGGGGCCTGGATGCGAAGCACCGCAACCAGCACCAGGCACCGGCCGACGACGCCTACACCTGGCAGTTCGCGCTGGATCGCCTGGTGCTCGGTCACGCGACCGGCAGCGAGGCCGACCTGGCCGGTGTCGCACCGTGGATCGAGCTGGAGGGCGGCGCATTGGAAGCGCTGGACCGGCTGCTGCGCCTGTTGCGCGTACTGGCGGTCTACCAGCGCCGCCTTGGTGAGCTGCTGACCCCGGCGCAGTGGCGGCAACGCCTGCTGTCGCTGCTGGACGCGCTGCTGCCGACTGCGCCCAGCTCGCCCAACAGCCAGCGCGCGCTGGAGCGCCTGCGCAAGCTGCTCAACCAGTTCGCCGATGATGCCGCCAAGGCCGGTTTCGCGGACGGGGTGCCGCCGGAGGTGGTGCGCGCGCACTTCGCCGGCGCGCTGGGCGAGGCGGATACGCGCGCACCGCTGCTGACCGGTGGCATCAGCTTCGGCCGCATGGTGCCGATGCGCCTGCTGCCGTTCCGGGTGATCTGCGTGCTCGGTCTCAATGATGGCGATTTCCCGCGCCGTGACCCGGCGGCCGGTCTCAACCAGCTCACCGCCGAGCTGGACACGCCGCGCCGCCGTCCGGGCGACCGCTCCACCCGCGAAGACGATCGTTTCCTGTTCCTGCAGCTGTTCGCCGCCGCGCAGGAGGTGTTCTACCTCAGCTACCTCGGTGCCGATCCGCGCGATGGCAGCGTGCGCGAGCCGTCGGTGCTGGTCAGTGAACTGATCGATGCCGCCGCCACGTATCACCTCGATCCGCCTGCGGCGGTCCGCGACTTCACCGTGCGCCACGCACTGCAGCCGTTCTCGCCAGCCGCGTTCGGTGACGGTGATCCACGCCGCTTCAGCTATCGCCGCCAATGGCATCCGGCCGCCGGTCGCCTCACCGGCCAGCGTGGGGGCCTGCAGCCGTGGTTCGATGCCCCCTTGCCGCCGCCGCTCGACGATGCGGTGGAAGACGACGTCGCACTCGATACCCTGCGCCGCTTCCTGTGCGACCCGGCCGGGCAGTTCCTCGCACAGTCGCTGGGCCTGCGCCTGGCCGACGATGTCGAGGACGTCGATGACCTGGAACCGCTGGTGCTGTCCTCGCGCGGGCCGGAGAAGCGCAGCGTGCAGGCGGCGGTGGTGCGCGCCACGCTCAGCGGCGATACCGAGCCGTTGTACCCGCGGCTGCGCGCGCGCGGCCTGCTGCCGTCGGGCCCATTGGGCGAGCGCCAGTTCGAGGTGGAGCAGTTGAAGACCCGTCCGTATGCCAGTGCGTTGCTGGGCTGGATGCAGGGCGAACCGCTGGAAAGCCGTCGCTACGAAGTGGACATCGACGGCGTGCGCCTGCATGGCCGCGTGGCCGATCGGCATCCCGAGGGCCTGGTGCGCCTGCGCGCCGGTACCCTCAATGGCAATGCGGTGATCCGCCAGGGCCTGGACTGGCTGCTGGCCAACGCCGCCGGCGATGCGCTGCCGCTGGTGCAGTTCCACGATGGCGGTGACGCCGGTCCCGGCCCGCATGTGCTGCCGGCACTGAGCGCTCCCGCTGCACGCGCCGCACTGCGTGCACTGCTGCAGCTGCGCCAGCGTGGCCTGCGCGAGCCGCTGCGCTTTGCCCCGTACACCGGCTGGGTGCTGTACAACGCGCCGGCAGAAAAACAACGCAGCGAAGGCTGGAAGCAGTGGCATGGCAGCGACCGCAGCTGGGGCGAATCCAGCAGCGACGCCTGGCAGCTGCTGTTGCGCGGTGCCGACCCGTTTGCCACCGACGCCAGCTATGCCGACCTGCTGCGCAACAGCCAGCTGGTCTTCAGTGCGGTGCGTGAAGGCCGCGCCCTTGGCGCCGACACCAGCCAGGAGGGCAGCGCATGACCCCCGCCATCGCAGATGAGGAAACCCAGCGCATGGCGGGCGATCCCTACCTGGCCCTGCCGCTGGATGGCATCCGCCTGATCGAGGCCAGCGCCGGTACCGGCAAGACCTTCACCCTGGCGACGCTGTTCACCCGCCTGGTGGTGGAGCAGGGCCTGCGCATCGGCCAGATCCTGGCGGTGACCTTCACCGACGCTGCCACCCAGGAACTGCGCAAACGCATCCGTGAGCGCCTGGCGTTGGCCGCGCGCCTGGTCGATCTGGAACCGGCCGAGGGTGAAGCACCCGACGCGAGATTGACCCGCGACGTGCTGCAGCGTCATCTGCAGGGCGGCTCCGAGAGCGCCGCTGCACTGAAGCGCCGCCTGCAGGTGGCTGCCGACGAAATCGACCTGGCATCCATCTTCACCATCCACGGCTTCTGCACCCGCGTGCTGCGCGAGCATGCGCTGGAAAGCGGCCACACCTTTGATCCGCCGGAACTGCTGGCCAGCGATCGTGAACTGCTGGAGGAGCTGGCCGCTGATCTGTGGCGGGTGCATGCCAATGACCCGGCCACATTGGAGCCGCTGACCTGGTTGTGGTCCAACCCGGACGCGCTGGCCGCCGATCTGCGCGCGCTGCTGGGCACGCCGCCACTGCACCCGTTGCCACAGCCGGTGACGTTGGCTGATCCACATGCGGTGCTGCAGAGCGCGGCCGAGGCACTGTCCGCAAGCGTGCGCGAACATGGCGAGCAGTTCTTCATCGACCTCTGCGATGCCGTCGACAACAAGTGGATCAATGGCGTGTCCTACAAGCTGGGCTGGCTGCACCCGCTGGGCCGCCAGCTGCTGGCCTGGGCCGAGCGCGCCGATCCGCGCGAGCTGCTGGCCAGCGAACGCCTGCCGGCGCTGCTGCCGGAGGTGCTGGCCGACAAGACCAACAAGAAGTTCCCCGACCGCACGCCGTCGTCGCCATTGCAGGCGCCGTTGGCGCGCTATGTCGCGCTGCTGGCCGAACGCGATGCCTGGTTGCGTGGTACCGCGCTGAATTTCCTGCACACGCTTCGCGCCGAAGCCACGCAGCGCCTGCAGGCGCTGAAGCGCGTGCGCCGGGTACAGACCTACGACGATCTGATCGATGGCGTAGCGCTCGCCCTGGAAGGCCCGCAGCGGCTGATGCTGGTCAAGCAGCTGCGTGCGCAGTACCGCATCGCGCTGGTCGATGAGTTCCAGGACACCGACGATCGCCAGTGGGGCATCTTCCACACCGTGTTCGGCGATTCGCCGGAGGTGCGCGAACTCGGCCTGGCGCCGGCGCTGTTCCTGATCGGCGACCCCAAGCAGGCGATCTACGGTTTCCGCGGCGGTGATATCCACACCTACCTGAAGGCCAAGCAGGTGGCGCAACAGGCGCCGGTGCTGGACCAGAACTTCCGCTCGCGACCGGCTGTATTGCGCGCGTTGCAGGCGCTGTACGACAACGGTGGCGAAGACGCCTTCCTCGAGCGCGACATCCAGTTCGAGCCGGTGCGGCCCGGTGGCGTGCGCATCGACGAGGACTACCAGCGCGACGGCCATGCCGCCACGGCACTTACCCTGCGCGTGCTGCGCAGTGGCGGTGACAAGGCGATGAGCGCCGACGCCTCGCGTGAGGCCGCGACCCAGGCCTGCGTGGCTGCGATTCACCAGATCCTGGTCGAGGCGCGTGCGGGCAATGCCGTGTTGCGTGGGCGCCCGGTGCAGCCCGGTGACATCGCGGTGCTGGTGCGCTCGCATCGCGAGGCGACGCTGGTGCAGCGCGCGCTGGCCGCGGTCGGCATTCCCGCCGTGGCGGCCGGCAAGCAGAGCCTGTTCGCCACCAGCGAAGCGCGTGATCTGCGCGCGCTGCTGCTGGCGCTGCTGCAACCGGCCGACGAAGGCCGCCTGCGTGCGGTGCTGGCCACCGTGCTGCTTGGCCAGCGGGCAAGTGCGATCGCCGCGATGGAGCGCGAGGGCGACCTGCAACGCGAGTTCCAGGCGCAGCTGCTGCACTGGCGCGAGCGCTGGCAGCGCGGTGGACCGTTCGCGGTGATCGCCGATGTCTGTGCCGCGCAGGGCGAACGCCTGCTGGCGCTGATCGATGGCGAGCGCCGCCTGACCAATTACCTGCAGCTGGGTGAACTCCTGCAGGAATCCTCGGCGCAGGCGCTGGGCATGCATGGCCTGCTGGACTGGCTGCAGGGGCAGATGGCCAGCGCCGACCAGGATGACGAGCAGCAGCTGCTGCGCCTGGAATCGGATGCGCGCCGCGTGCAGATCATCACCCTGCACAAGAGCAAGGGCCTGGAGTACCCGCTGGTGTTCCTGCCCTTCGTCGGCATCGACGGCGGCGCACCGAACACCGCCTCGCACTGCACCGTGCACGTCGGCGGCCAGCGCCAGCTGCACTGGAAGCTGGACAAGGATGAGGCCTGGGAAGCGGCCAGCAGCCAACGTGAGCGCGAGCAGCGCGCCGAGGATGCGCGCCTGCTGTATGTCGGCCTGACCCGTGCCGAACACGCGTTGTGGATCGCCGTGGGTGATCTGGCCGGACTCGGCAGGACACGGCTGGCGCCGTTGCTGGGCGACCTGCAGGCGCTGCGCGCGCATGCCGACGTGCACATCGATGACAGCGAGACAGCGGCCGCGCTGCCGCAGCTGGCGGCCGAAGTGGAAGGTGACCTTCCGGCGGTGCGTGCCCTGACCCGGCGCGTCCCGCACGACTGGTGGGTATACAGCTTCACCCAGCTGGCGCATGCCGATGCGGGCGCTGACAGTGATATCGAAGCCGCCGCTACCGAGCTGCCGGCACCCGCCGCCGACGAACCCGCGGGCCCGGAACTGCCGCTGGAACCGGCACTGCCGGAACCCGCCGCGGCGGCCGAAGACAGCACACCGGTCGACCCGCGCTTCATGGGTAGTCGCTTCGGCAACGTGCTGCACGAAGCGATGGAGAACGTCGACTTCGCCGCATGGGGTGACTGGCAGCCGGGCCTGCAAGCCCCTGAGGGCCAGGCCGAGGTGCTGCGCAAGGCACTGCACGACGAAGGCTATGCCGACGTCGATCTGGACGATGGCGTGGCCGTACTGGTGCCGCTGGTCGGCCACACGCTTACCGTGCCGCTACCCGAAGGCGGCGCGCTGCACAGCCTGGGTGAAGGCGAGCGTCGCGCGGAAATCGACTTCCATTTCGCCATCGAGCCGACCACGGTGCCGGCGCTGCTGCAGGTGCTGCATGCGCACGGTGTTTCCAGCACGCGACGCGGCTTCGGCCAGCGCCGCCGGTTGGAAGGGCTGATGACCGGCATGATCGACCTGACCTACGTGCGCGACGGGCGCTGGTACGTGCTCGACTACAAGTCCAACCGCCTGCCCGGTTACAGCCCGGACCTGCTGGCCATTGCCATGCGCCACAGCGAGTACGACCTGCAGGCACTGATCTACACCGTGGCCCTGCATCGCTGGCTGCGTTTCCGCCTGGGTGCGGCCTACGACTACGAGCGCGACATGGGCGGCATCCGCTACCTGTTCTGCCGCGGCCTGGATGCCGCCGGCAACGGTGTGCATGTGGACCGCTTCCCGTTGGCGCTGGTGGATGCCCTGGATGCGTTGTTCGCCGGTGGCGAACAGGCCCAGGCCGAACTGGCCGCGCGTGCCCGTGGAGCCAGTGCATGAGCCTGCTGAAGGAACTGCACCAGAAGGGCCTGCTGCGCACCCTCGACCATGCACTGGCGACCAGCCTGCAGCGGCTGCGCGACGACACGCCCGAGAGCGTGGCGCTGGCGGCCGCGCTTGCGTCGCTGGCGGTATCGCAAGGCCATGCTGCGTTCGATCCGGCACAACCGCAGCGGTTGCTGGAAGGCGTATCCGAGTGGCCTGCCGCACAGGACTGGCTGGCACAGTTGCGCGCATCGCCGTGGGTCGCGACACCCGAGCAGGCCGATGCCATCGCCGAGGATGCGCCGCTGGTGCTGGAAAACGGCCTGCTCTACCTGCGCCGCTACCGCGAGTACGAGCGTCAGCTGGCGGCCGGCCTGCAGCGTATCGGCCGGCATCCGCTGCCGGCGCCGGATATGGCGGCGCTGGCACCGTTGTTCGCGCAGCTGTTCCCGCAGGCATCGGGCAGCGAGGATCACCAGGCACGCGCGGCCGGCGTGACCCTGCGCCATCCGCTGGCACTGGTCACCGGCGGCCCCGGCACCGGCAAGACCACCACCATCGCGCGCCTGTTGCTGCTGCTGGCCGCGCAGGCCGGGCACGCCGGCCAGCCGCTGCCTGAGGTGGCATTGGCCGCGCCCACCGGGCGCGCCGCCGAGCGCATGGCCGAGAGCCTGCGTGTGGCTGTGCAACGCCTGCAGGAACAAGGACTGGACCCGGCGCTGTGCGCGGCGCTGCCCAGTACCGGCACCACCCTGCATCGCCTGCTCGGGGTGATTCCTGATTCACCGCGCTTCCGTCACCACGCCGACAATCCGCTGCCGGTGGACGTGGTCGTAGTCGACGAAGCCTCGATGATCGATCTGCCGATGATGGCCAAGCTGGTCGATGCGATCGCCAGCGGCACCCGGTTGATCCTGCTCGGCGATCCCGACCAGCTGCCGTCGGTCGAGGCCGGTGATGTGCTCAGCGCGATCCTGCGTGCCAGCGGCGACGGCATCGGCACCCGTGCCGACGACGCGCAGGCGCTGCACGGCCTGCTGGCGCCGGCCACCTTGCAGCCACAGGCCGCACCACGCGCCTTCGCCGGCCGTCGCGTACAGCTGCAGCGCGGCTACCGGCAGAGCAATGCGCTGGACCTGGCACCGCTGGCCCATGCCGTGCGCGAGGGCGACAGCAGCACCGCGCTGCAGCTGCTGCGCAGTGGTGAACTGGCCGGCGTGCATTTCCACGAAGGCGAAGCCGATCCGCTGCGTGGCCAGCGCGAGCACCTGCTGGGCCACTGGCGCGCGCTGGCCGACGCCGCCGATCCGGTACTCGCCCTGCAGCAGGCCGGACGCCTGCGCGTGCTGACCGCACTGCGCGAAGGCCCGCAGGGCGCACGCGGGCTCAACAGCCGCATTGAACAGCTGCTGGCCGGCAATGCGCCGGGCTATTTCCAGGGCCGGCTGCTGCTGGTCACCGAGAACAGCTACCGTCATCGCCTGTTCAACGGCGATATCGGCATCTGCCTGCGCGATGGCAGCGGCGCGATGGTGGCCTGGTTCCCAGGAGATACCGTTGACCAGCCGCGCGCCTTCCACCCGGCGGCACTGCCCGCGCACGAAAGCGCCTTCGCGATGACCGTGCACAAGGCGCAGGGTTCGGAGTTCGACGAAGTGTGGCTGCAGCTGCCGCGCCAGGACAGCCGCGTGCTGTCGCGCGAACTGGTCTACACCGGCCTGACCCGCGCCCGCCAGGTGCTGCATGTGGCCGGCAGCGCCGATGTGCTGCAGGCCGCATTGAAGCGCCACGCCAGCCGCTTGGGTGGTCTGGCCTGGCGGCTGGGTGCGGAAGCAGTGGCCGAAGCACCGGCGCGCATTGAACAGCCCACGGTGCAGGGCACGTTGTTCTGAAACGGGGTCGGATCCCGTTCCCAACGGGAGCGGGCTCTGACCCTCGTCGCCGAGGCACGCATGCTCCGGGTCAGAGCCCTCCCTCCGGGAGGGATCCGACCCAGCGTCATTCAGCGATCAGTACCAACCCATCCGGGAACACGATGGCCGCTTCATCAGCACTCACGTCGAAGAAGCCCACGCCGTGCTTCTCGGCCAGATCCTGCACGCGGCAATGCGCGCGCTCGGCCACCGAATAGGCGAATGCACCGTAGATCACCTGACTACCGATGCTGTACTCGGTCACCTCGGCACGATCATCGTCGTCATTGCTCAACGGCCCGTTCATCGGCGGGAACTCCTGCGCCATCTCCGCGAACCACGCCTGCAACGCCGGACTGCTGACCACCGGGTCGTCGTACTCGTGGCGCTCGTTCCACTGCGTCTGCTTCTCGAACCAGGCGATGAAGGCCGCCGCCTCGCGTGGGGCGGCGCTGGCCTCGAACACCATCATGTCGTAACTCATTGGAGCTTCCTGTGCTGAGCGGGGGTCAGAGCCTTCGCCGGGGGCGAAGGATCCGACCCCTGCGCGGAGTCTGTGGACGCACAGGGTAGCGCGCTACGGCTGCGTCGCTGTGCGCATCGCCAGCCCCGGCGCCAATGCCTTGGCCTCCGGGAACAGCGCGAAGCGCAGGCCGATCAGGCCCATCAGGGCTTCATCGCGGGCCTTGCAGGCGGCCACGCTGCCGACCCGGCCCAGCGAGGTATCCAGCCGCTCGCGCAGCGCTTCGGCCGCCACAATCGGTTTGCGCGCAGCGATCTGCCGGCGGTAGTGCACGGCGATCTCTTCCAGGATGTGCTCGACTGCTTCGCGGCTGCGTTCGGGCAGTTCCAGCCGTGCGCGACGCAGCTGCAGGATGTTCAGGCCGATGCGCGCCTCGTTGAGCATGTCCACCGAGGCGATGTCGCTGCCCTCGGGCGTCGCTGCCAGGCGCGGTGCGAGCAGGCCCAGCAGGTCGAGCATGCGTGCGGCGAAGCGCTGGCGGTCCTGCTGGCCACGGCCTTCGGCGGCCTCGGCCAGCGTGGTCCAGCCCTGCCGCACCAGGCGGCGTGCGGTCCACTCGGCACCCACCGAACGGAACAGGCGGGTCATCACCACCGCAAAGCCGATGCCGATGAACATCGCGATCGACGAGTTGAGGAAGGTCTGGATGTTGGCGCTGTAGGTGTTCTGCAGGCTCAGCAGCGCTGCCAGGTTCACCGTCAGCGGCAGCGCGAACAGCGCGCTCTTCGGATGGTGCAGCATCAAGCCCAGCGGCAGGAACACCACTGCCAGCACCAGCGCCAGCAGGCCGAAGTCGTGCACCGCCGGGAACACACCGAACAGATACACACCGGCCACCACCGAGGCGACCATCGCCCACACCAGGAACGACACCATGCTCGGTGCCGGGTCGTCCTGCGCGGCGAAGAATGCAGCGGTCACCGCGGCCATCATCGCGCCGTTGCCACCACCTTCCCAACCCAGCGCGATCCACAGCACGCAGTAGCTCATCAGCGCCACGCCGGCACTGAGCGCGGAGAACAGTGCCATGCCGTAGTCGACGTGCTTGTCGGCGGCCACGCGTTCGGTGCGGATGCGGTAGTGCGCGCGGTCCAGCGGCGCGGTGCCGTGGTCGATCGCGTGCTGCAGCGTGCGGCAGTCCTGCCACAGGTCCACCAGTTCCTCCAGGCGCAGCAGCAGGCTGGCCAGCTGCAGGTGCTGCAGGTCGCGGTCCACCTGCGGCTTCAGTGCGCTGATGCGCGCGCGCAGGCGGGCGTACTCGCTGGCGTTGGTCGGCCCGTCCAGCCAGTCGTGGATGTCATCGACCAGTGCCGGCAGCCCTTCCGGCAGGGCCTGGCCATCGCTGCGCAACGCGCTCAGGCGGTCGGCAATCGAGGACAGCACCGGCAACAGCAGCAGCATGCGCTCGCGCAGGCGCTCCATCGACACCGCCGAACCGGCATGGCGCGGATCATCGCGGCGCAGGAACTCGATCAGCGCCTCGAACTGCACCAGGTCGGCGGCCAGCCGGTTGCGCGGCGCATGCGCGCGGCCACGTTCAAGGATCTGCCGGCACCACTGCGCGGCGTCCTCCATCCAGTTGCCGATGCGCGCGCGCAGCATCGGGCGTACCGAGGCCGGGAACAGCAGCGAGGCGAACAGCACCGCCACCACCGTGCCGAGGATGATCTCCTCGCTGCGTGCCACCACCGTGTCGAAGATGGTTTCCGGCGAGGTCACGGCCGGGAAGCCGATGAAGGCGGTGGTGTAGCCGGCCAGCAGGAAGGCGTAGCCGCGCGGCCCACGATTGAGCAGCGCCATGAACAGGCAGCCGGCCAGCCAGATCGACATCGCCGCGCTCAGCACCAGCGGCGTTTCCACCAGCGCCGGCAGCACCAGCAGGGTGGCCAGGCCGGCCACCAGGGTGCCGACGATGCGGTACACGCCCTTGGCCCGGGTCGGGCCCAGCAGCGGCTGGCTGACGATGTACACCGTGCCCATCGCCCAGTACGGGCGCGACAGGTTGCCGGCCATGGCGATGTACAGCGCGGCCACCGCGGCCAGGTAGGTCTTGATCGAGAACAGCCAGGCCTGGCGGTCGGTCAGCGCGTTCATGGCTTACTTCGCTGCGGTCGAGGCGTTGGGCGCGGCGGCGCTGGCCTGCCAGCCGCCACCCAGCACCAGGAACAGGTGGATCTGGTCGCGCGAGACCTGCGCCTCGGCGGCCGCCAGGGTGGCGTCGCTGGTCGCCAGGCTGCGGTCGGCATCCAGGCTGGACAGGTACGGCGTGCGGCCGCCCTGGTACAGCCGGCGGTTCTGCTCGGCGGCCAGTGCGGCCTGCTCCTGCGCGATGCGCAGCGACTGTAGCCGGCGCAGGTCCTGCGCATAGCGGTCCAACGCGGTCTGGGTCTCGCGCAGCGCCTGCAGCACGGTGTGGTCGAACTCGGCCAGGGCCGCATCGGCACCGGCTTCGGCGGCGTGGATGCGTGCGTGGGTGCCGGACGACGGCAACGTCCACGAGATCAGCGGGCCGATCGACCACTGCTGGGTCATCGGCGTGCCGAAGTCCTCCAGCAGGCCGGCGGCACCGAGCGAGGCACCCAGGCGGATGTCGGGGTACAGCTCGGCGGTGGCGACACCAATCCGTGCCGTGGCCGAGGCCAGCTTGCGTTCGGCCTGGCGCACGTCCGGGCGACGCTGCAGCAGCGCACGGCCATCACCGACCGGCAGCGGCTGCGCCAGGGCGGGGGCGTGCGCGCAGTCGATCACTCCGGCCGGCAGCTGGCCCGGGGTCTGCCCGAGCAGGGCGGCCAGCGAATAGGCGGCCGCCGAACGCTGCGCCTGCAGCGGCGGCAATGCAGCTTCCAGCAGCGCCACCTGGGCATTGGCGCGGGCCAGCTCCGGCGGCGTGCTACGGCCGGCCGCGATCAGGCGCTCGGTGACCGTGCGGCTGCGCTGCTGCAGCTGCAGCGAATGCTCGGCCACGTGCAGTTCGTGGTTGGCGTGGCAGATTTCCAGGTAGCTGTCGGCCACCTGCGCGACCACGCTGACCTGGGCCAGGTCGCGCGCTGCGGCGACCGACTGCTCGTCGGCACGCGCCGCTTCGGCGCCGCGCTTGAGCTTGCCGAACAGGTCGAACTGGTAGCTGACCGCGAACTTCCCATCGGCCAGGTTGATCACCGGCAGCTCGTGCTCCTGCAGGAACGATTCGGCCGACAGCTGCGCGCGGCTGACCCCGGCCTCGGCCTCATACTCGAAGCCGCCAGCGTCCAGTGCCTGCTCGTACACCGCTGCGGCGCGACGCAGGTGCGCATCGGCGGCCTTCAGTTCCACGTTGTCACGCAGCGCCTGGGTGATCAGGCCATCCAGCACCGGGTCGTTGTACAGCGACCACCAGCGGTCGGGCAGCGCCTGGTTGGCGGCCACCTGCGGGTTCTGGGTATCGATGAAGGCTGCATTGGCCTGCGGGCGCTTGAACGCCGAGCCTTCCGGAAGCGCGTAGTCGGGGCCGACGGTCCTGCACGCGGCCAGGCTGGCCAGCGCGACGATCAGGCCGAGACGGGGCAGGGCGGCGTTCACAGGCCCGCCTGTGTCGGCGCGGTGCCGGCCTTGTCGTTGTGCGGGTGGCGGCCGGTGTCCACGGTCACCGTGGCGGTGCGGCCGGCGATCAGTTCCACGCCCTTGGGTACTTCGTCGATGGCGATGCGCACCGGGATGCGCTGCGCCAGCCGCACCCAGTCGAAGGCCGGGGTCACGTTCGGCAGCAGGGTGCTGCCGTTGCTGCGGTAGCGGTCCTCGATGCCGGCGGCGATGCTCTCGACATGGCCGCGCAGCGGAGTCGATTCACCCATCAGGCGGATGTCCACGCGCTGCCCCGGCGCCACGCCGCGCAGTCGGGTTTCCTCGAAGTAGCCATCGATGCGGAACGAGCCGGTATCCAGCAGCGCCAGCACCGGCTTGCCGGCCACCACGTAGTCGCCCACGCGCATGGTGCGGTCGTTGACCCGGCCATCGGCCGGTGCGCGCACCTCGGTGCGGCCCAGGTTGAGCTCGGCCAGGTCGACCGCGGCCTGCGCGGTGGCCAGCGCGGCCTGTGCGGCCTGCAGCTTGGCGCGGCGCACTTCGGCGTCCTCGGCGGCGACCAGGTCCTGCAGGCTGCGGTCACGGCCGATCTCGCGGCGCAGCTGTGCCACCGAGGCCTGGCGCTCGCCCAGGCTGGCCTTGGCCTGCTCCAGCGCAATGCGGTAACGGGCACGGTCGACCACGAACAGCAGGTCACCCTTCTTCACCGCCTGGTTGTCGGCCACCTGCACCGTTTCCACCAGCCCGGATACGTCCGGCGCCACCTGCACCACGTCGGCGCCGACATGGGCATCGCGGGTCCACGGCTCATCCATGTAATAGACCCACAGCTGGCGCAGCACCAGCAGGGCGACGATCACGGCTGCGCTGGTGAGCAGCACCGGCAGGGTCTTCTTCACGATCTTGTTCACGATTGCATCCAACGCAGGAGGTGGAACAGCAGGCCAAGCACGATCCCGTACAGGGCCAGGTTGAACAGCGCCGGGTGCCATACATGGCGATAGGCGCCGGCACGCTGCAGCAGCGCGTGCAGGCCGCTGTTGACCAGATAGGCCAACAACATCAACCCGAGCAGGGTCGGGACGAACACTCCGTGGAGACTGAATTCACCGGGCATCGGTAGGGGCGGGGGCGAGGTGGGGGAGGGGAGGAACAACGAAACAACAGCAACGGGCAAAAGCCGCTGGCGTGTGCACGGCAGCGGCGGTATTCGGGGGCAGCGGTCTTACGTGATGCGGTCGGCGGCCTCGGCCAGCAGGCGCCATGCCTTCAGCACGGCGTGCAGTTCATCCATGGAAAGCTCGCCGAACACGTCCTGGCGCAGGCCGATCAACTGGTCTTCCAGCTCGCTGACCAGCGCGTGTCCCGCGTCGGTCAGCCACAGCAGGTTGGCGCGGCGGTCGCTGGCGTCGCTCTCGCGGCGGACCAGGTCGCTGGCGCACAGCTTGTCCAGCAGGCGCACCAGGGAAGGCCCTTCCATGCCCAGCTGCTGGGCCAGCGCCACCTGGCGGATGCCACCGCCGGAGCGGCCGATCATCAGCAGGGGCATGGTGCAGGCGGTGGAGATGCCGTAGCTGCCGAGCCGGCTGTCGGCCAGGCGCTGCCACTGCCGCCCTGCGTACAGCAGGCCGGAGCTGAGCTGCATCTGCAGCACGGTGCGCTCGTCGAGGGGTCGGTCCATAAGAGATAGATAGGATACTACTAATTTCATTCCTATCAATGGGTTTTTATGAATGGGCGGGTGTAGTGAGGAAAGCGTTGCGCCTGCCTGGTGTCGGGTGGGGCAGCGGGGGCCGGACGGTGCAGGACACGCCGTGAACCCCCCTCCGGGGTCCGGCTCAGCCGCTGGCGGCTGTGCGTTCGGGCGCTTGCGAGGCATGCCTCGCAAGCAAGCGCCCTCACCCTTGGGGGCTCGGCCGCGGCTTGCTCGTGTGCGCGTCCTGCGCACACGGCAAGACCGGCGTTGGGCGTCCTGCCCAACCCGCCCGAGGCATGCCTCGGGCCCATGCCGCGGACGGTCCTGCCCCGCCCGGCCCCCGCTGCCTGCCCATCACCCCGCGGGCGCGGTGGGTTGGCTCTTTAAAGGCAGAAGCAGAAGCAGTGCGGACCAACGGTCCGCACCCACCAATGCCGCAGCGCGCGGTGCTTCCGGAGCCATGAACCCCAGCTTTTGCCCCCGCTTTCGGGCGGTCCGGCCGCGCCCGCAGGAAACCGTCAAGGAGGGGGAGAGGGGGCTGCGCAGGACCGTTGGCGCCATGGATGGCGCCATCGAGCCCCCAGGGATGGGTTCACGGCGTGTCCTGCGCAGTCCCCTGTCCCCCTCCAAAGCGATAGCAACGACGCGCCAACAACGACCCCCCGATGAACCGTCCCAACAGGACGACCCACCCCCCGGTCGGGTACGATGCTCGCCCCCCGTTCGGGACGCTGTACGCAATGAGCAAGAACAACGAAAAGGCCGCCCCGCAGGGCGACGTGACCCAGGACCAGGCCGAGGATGCCGTGCGCACCCTGCTGCGCTGGGCCGGTGAGGACCCGTCCCGTGAAGGCCTGCTGGATACCCCCCGCCGTGTCGCCGAAGCCTATGGCGACTGGTTCAGCGGTTACCGCGACGACCCCCGCGCCTACATGGAGCGGACCTTCGAGGAAGTGGCCGGCTACGACGAACTGATCGTCCTGCGCGACATCGAGTACGAAAGCCACTGCGAGCACCACATGGCGCCGATCATCGGCCGCGTGCACGTCGGCTACCTGCCGGCCGGCAAGGTGGTGGGCATCAGCAAGCTGGCCCGCGTCGTCGAAGCCTATGCCCGCCGTTTCCAGGTGCAGGAGAAGATGACCGCGCAGATCGCCCAGTGCATCCAGGATGTGCTGCAGCCGATCGGTGTCGGCGTGGTCGTCGAAGGCGCCCACGAGTGCATGACCACCCGCGGCATCCACAAGCGCGGCGTCAGCATGGTCACCTCGAAGATGCTGGGCAGCTTCCGCGACGACGCGCGGACCCGCGCCGAGTTCCTGCGCTTCATCGAAGTGGGCGGCAAGCGCTGAGCCGCTTGCCCGCACCCCGCCGGCCCCTGGTGGCCGGCATGCCCACGGCTGCCCGCACGGCCGCCGTGCGCGGCTGCTCGTCCCCGCCAGCCCTCATGACTCCTTTCGCTGCATGAAGCATCGCGAACGCATCTCCCGTTACCGCCATCTGCGCGAACAGCCCCAGTGGAAGCTGCTCGCCGCCGACCACGCTCCGGAAATCATCGGCCTGCTGCAGGGGCTGCTGATGGACGGCGAGCGTACGCTGTCCTCGTCGGTGCTCAACGAGCGCCTGCAACGTGCGCTGGACCAGCTCAACGGCGACGAACTGTCGCGCGACCTGCCGCGTACCGCGCAGGCCTACATCGCGCACTGGCTGGCCCAGGGCTGGCTCGAACGCCGCCTGCCCGAAGGTGCCGACCAGGAGCAGTACGAGCTGTCGACCGCAGCGCTGCAGGCGATCCGCTTCGCCGATGGCCTGGAGCAGGCCCGCGTGGCTGCCACCGAAAGCCGCCTGGCGCTGGTCATCGAACAGCTCTCGCAGCTGGCCGCGCAGACCGAATCCGATCCGGACGCGCGCCTGTCGGCGTTGCGCGACGAGCGCGACCGCATCGACGCCGAGATCGCCCGCGTCGGCGCTGGCCGCGTGATCGCGCTGGATGGCAAGCGCGCGCTGGAACGTGCGCGTCAGATCATCGGCCTGGCCGACGAGCTGACCGAGGACTTCCGCCGCGTGCGCGACGACTTCGAGCAGCTCAACCGCGATTTCCGCGAGCGCATCATCGACGACGAGGGCGAGCGTGGCGACGTGCTGTCGCAGCTGTTCGAAGGCGTGGATGTGATCGGCGAGAGCGATGCCGGCCGCAGCTTCCAGGCGTTCTGGCGACTGCTCAACGACGCCGAACAGAGCGCCCAGCTCGATGCTGCGCTGGAAGCGGTGCTGGCGCGTGGCTTTGCGCGCCGCCTGGACCGCAACGAACGCAACTTCCTGCGTGGCTTCACCAGCACCATGCTCGAGCGCGGTGGCCAGGTGCACGATGTGCTGCAGAACTTCGCGCGCAGCCTGCGCGGCTTCGTGCAGAGCCGTGGCTACCTGGAACAGCGCCGCCTCAACCAGCTGCTGAAGCAGGCGCAGTCCGAAGCACTGGCCCTGCGCGACGAGTTCCCCGCACAGCGCGGCATCGGCCGTGACCTGCAGCTGACCACCAGCCGCCTGCGCTCGTGGTCGCAGTGGAGGCTGCACGATCCACGCAGCGCCCAGGTCGATGGCAACGTCGAGTACAACGACGCGGCCGCGATCAGCCTGGAAAGCGTCGGCGATCTGGTCGCTTCGTCCGAAATCGACTTCCGCACCCTGCGCCGCGACCTGCACGACCTGCTCGATGCACAGCCGCGGCTCAGCATCGCCCAGGCGCTGTCGCAGCGTGAAGCGCCGCAGGGCCTGGGCAGCGTCATCGGCTACCTGTCGCTGGGCACGCGCTTCGGCAATGTGATCGCCGGCGAGCAGGAGCTTGCCGAATGGCGTGGTGGCGACGGCCAGATCCGTCGCGCCCGCATCCCGCTGGTTTGGTTCACCCAGGAGAGACGCCATGAGCTGGCATGAAGATCCCATCGACGCAGCGCAGGCCGACGTGGCGGACGACGCCTACGAAGCCGAGCCGGTGGCGGCCGTGGCGCAGCCCCGCCGTGGCAACGACGTGTACTACCTCGGCGATACCGGGCGCCTGCCGCTGGATGCGCGCCGCGCGCTGTGCCAGCTGCTGATCGGCCCCAGCATCGACCAGCTGCGCCACGCCAAGCTGTGGCCGGCGCTGATCCGCAGCGAGGCGGCCATCCGCTCGTCGCTGGCGGACCTGTTCCTGGAACTGGTGCTCGACCGTGACAGCGGCGTGGCGTTCACCCGCCAGGCCGACACCGAAGACGTTGATGCGCCGGTACTGCTGCGCACCTCGCCGCTGACCTTCATCGATTCGGTGCTGCTGCTGTACCTGCGCCAGCAGCTGGCCGAGGCCGATGCGCGCGGCAACCGCGCGGTGGTCGCCGACGCCGAGATGGCCGAAGCGCTGGCCATCTACGAGAAGAACCTGTCCACCGACCGCGCCGGCTTCAACCGCCGCGTTGCTTCGGCAGTGCAGAAGATGAAGGACAACCACATCCTGACCCGCCTCAGCGGCCAGGAAGACCGCCACGAAGTCTCGCCGGCGCTGAAGCTGCTGTTCTCCGCCGAAGACGTGTCCCAGCTTTCGGCGGTGTACCGCCAGCTGCGCGAAACCCCGGCCGCCGAGGCCTGAGAGACCCGACCATCGCATGGCTATCTCCAAGCACACTCCCGCACTGTTCAACGAAGGCCTGCCGGACCCGCGCCTGCAGCAGTTCCGCATGCGCCGCCTGCAGGTGCACAACTGGGGCACCTTCAACGGCCTGACCGAAGTGCCGATCGCCGAGCGCGGCTTCCTGTTCGTCGGCCGTTCCGGCTCGGGCAAGTCGACCCTGCTCGATGCCATGTCCGCGCTGCTGACGCCGCCGGCCATCGTCGACTTCAACGCCGCCGCGCGTGAAGCCGAGCGCAGCGGCCGCGACCGCAACCTGGTGTCCTACGTGCGTGGCGCGTGGGCCGACCAGCAGGACAGCGGCACCGGCGAAATCGCCACCCAGTACCTGCGCAAGGGCGCGACCTGGACCGCACTGGTGCTGGAATACCGCGCCGGCGATGGCCGCGTGGTCAGCCTGGTGCGCCTGCTGTGGATCTCCGGCAATGGCACCTCGGCCGGCGACGTGCGCAAGCACTACATGATCGCCGAGCGCCCGTTCGACATCGCCAAGGATCTCGGCGGCTTCGACCTGGACCTGCGCAAGCTCAAGCAGAAGCTGTCCGACCTGCACCACTTCGACACCTTCTCCGGCTATGCCGAGCGCTTCCGCGACCTGCTCGGCATCGACAACGAAATGGCGCTGCGCCTGCTGCACAAGACGCAGTCGGCGAAGAACCTGGGCGACCTCAACGTCTTCCTGCGCGACTTCATGCTCGACACGCCGAAGACCTTCGACGCCGCCGAGCGCCTGGTCAGCGACTTCGCCGAGCTCGATGGCGCGCACCAGGCCGTGGTCACCGCGCGCCGCCAGGTGGAAACCCTGCTGCCGGCACGCGCCTACTACAACGATCTGAAGGAAATGCACCGCCAGCGTGGCGACGACGAAGCACTGAAGCTCGGCGTCGACAGCTTCCGCGAAAGCCGCCGCCAGGCGCTGATCGAAGCGCGCCTGCGCGAGATGGACGTGCGTGACCGTGGCCTGCTCGGCGAAGAGGCCCAGCGCCGCGCCGCGCTGGACAACCACACCGAGCGCCTGGCCGAACTGGAACTGCAGCGCCGCCAGCAGGGCGGCGAACGCATCGAGGAACTGGAACGCGAGCAGGGCCGCGCCGAAGCCGAGCGCGACCGCCGCAAGGCCAAGCGTGACCAGGCCCAGGAAGCGGCGCAGCAGCTGCAGGCCGAACTGCCCGACGATGCCCATGGCTTCGCCGAGCTGGTCGAGCGTGCGCAGAACGAACTGCAGGACCGCCAGCGTGCCTCGGCGGCACTGGACGATGCGATCAGCGATCGCCTCGGCGGCAAGCGCGATGACGAGCGCCGCTTCGGTGAAGTGCGCAGCGAACTTGAAGCGATGCAGCGCACCCCCTCCAACATCCCGGCGCCGATGCAGAAGCTGCGTGCGCGCCTGGCCGAGGAAACCGGCATCGCCGAAGCGGCGCTGCCGTTCGTCGGCGAGCTGATCCAGGTCCGCTCGGAAGAGCAGGGCTGGCAGGGCGCCATCGAACGCGTGCTGGGTGGCTTCGCGCTGTCGCTGCTGGTCGATGACAAGCACTACAACGACGTCGCCGAGTGGGTGAACCGTACCCACCTGGGCATGCGCTTCACCTACTACCGCGTGCGCCGCAACGATGATGCGTTCGCGCGCGAGCCGTCAGCGAAGTCGCTGCTGCACAAGCTGGAGCTGCGCGAGCACGTGTTCGAAAGCTGGCTGCGCCGCGAGCTCGGCAAGCGCTTCGACTACGAGTGCGTGGATGCCAAGCAGCTGCGCAATGTCGACCGCGGCATCACCCGAGAAGGCCAGGTCAAGCATCCGGGCGACCGCTTCGAGAAGGACGACCGCAGTGCGGTGGGCGACCGTCGTCGCTGGATCCTGGGCTTCAACAACCACGACAAGGTGGGCGCCTTCGAGCGCGAAGCACAGGAACTGGCCAAGCGCATCGCCAGCTGCGAGACCGACATCGCACGCCTGCGCGGCCAGCGCGACCGCGACAATGAGCGCCGCCTGGCCTGCCACGAGCTGGTCAGCATCAGCTGGAACGAGATCGACATCGCTGCCCCGCAGCAGCGCCTGAGCGATATCGAAGCCACCCTGCGCGACCTGCGCGAAGGCAACGCCGACCTCGCCAAGCTGGCCAAGCAGATCGACGCCGTGCGCGCCGACATCGAACAATCCCGCCGCACCTATGAAGACGTCCGTGTCGAGCGTGGCCAGCTGGTCAAGGAACGTGATCGCCTCGACCGCGCCCGCCAGCAGAGCCGTGCGCTGGTGCTGCCGAGCCTGGCCCAGGAGCAGGAAGCCGGGCTGGCCGAGCGCCTGCAGGAGCAGGGCCCGCTCAGCCTGGAAACGCTGGAAGCGCACATGCGCCAGGTCAGCAACGCGCTGAACGAGCAGCTGTCGTCCTCGCAGCAGGACCTCAACCGCATCGAGAACCAGCTGATCGGCTGCTTCCGTCGCTTCATCCAGCAATGGCCGGAGGAATCGGGCGACTTCACCGTTTCGGTGGCCTCGGCCGAGGACTTCCTCGCCCGCCTCGAACGCCTGGAACGCGATGGCCTGCCGCAGCACGAAGAGCGCTTCTTCGACCTGCTGCAGAACCAGAGCAAGAACAACCTGCTGGCCCTGCAGCGCCACAGCGCCGAGGCCCGCAAGTCGATCGGCCAGCGCCTGGACGAAGTGAACGCCAGCCTGGAGCAGGTGCCGTTCAACCGTGGCACGCTGCTGACCATCGAACTGAGCGACCGCCGCCTGCCGGAAGTCGGCGAGTTCCACCTGCAGCTGCGCGAGGTGCTGTCGCAGCAGCAGACCGAGCAGCGCGAGCTGGCCGAATCGCAGTTCACCGTGCTGCGCCAGCTGGTCAACCGCCTCGGTTCGCAGGAAGGTGAGGACAAGCGCTGGCGCGAGCTGGTGCTGGACGTGCGCATGCACGTGGAGTTCATCGGCGTCGAGCTGGATGCGGAAACGCGCCAGCAGGTCGAGATCTACCGCAGCGGTGCCGGCAAGTCCGGTGGCCAGCGCCAGAAACTGGCCACCACCTGCCTGGCTGCGGCACTGCGCTACCAGCTCGGCGGTGCCGACAGCCAGCTGCCCAGCTACGCCGCCGTCGTGCTCGACGAAGCCTTCGACAAGGCCGACAACGAGTTCACCGCGCTGGCGATGAATATCTTCGACAACTTCGGCTTCCAGATGGTGGTCGCCACCCCGCTGAAGTCGGTGATGACGCTGGAGCCGTTCATCGGTGGCGCCTGCTTCGTCGAAATCAGCGGCCGCCACGACTCCGGCGTGCTGCTGATCGAGTACGACGAAGAAGGCAAGCGCCTGAAGCTGCCCGAGCGCAGCCGCCAGCAGGCCAACGAACCAGAAGAAGCCGAGGCCTGATCCGGCCGGTTGAATGGGAATGCCGGCCAGCGGCCGGCACTACCCGTGGGCGGGGTTCATGACCCGGTAGTGCCGGCCGCTGGCCGGCAACCGCGTTCATGCTCCGCGGAACGTATCCCACGCCATCCGCGCGATCAGCACCACCACCAGCCCCACGAACAGCTTGCGGATGAACGGCGTACCGCCCTTCAGTGCCAACCGCGTGCCCACCACCGAACCGATGATGTTGGCCGCCGCCATCGGCAGCGCGAACAGCCACAGGATGTTGCCGGTCGGCACGAAGAACGAGATCGCTGCAACATTCGTCGCCAGGTTCACCACCTTCGACGCCGCCGAGGCGCGCAGGAAATCCAGGCCGAAGAAGCGCACGAACAGGAAGATCAGGAAACTGCCGGTGCCCGGCCCGAAGAAGCCATCGTAGAAGCCGATCGCTGCACCGATCGCCAGCGCGATCACCAGCTCGCGGCGGCCGATCTCCTGCGGCCGGTGCAGCGCGCCGAAGTCCTTTTTCCACAACGTATAGGCCAGCATCGCGATCAGCAGCACCAGCACCAGTGGGCGCACCGCGTCCTTGGGCAGCAGGCTCACCGCGGTGGCCCCGGCGAAGGAGAAGATGAAGGCGGTGCCGGCCGCGAACAGCACCGGCTTCCACGGGAAGCGCACGTTGCGCGCATAGCGCCAGGCAGCCGCACCGGTGCCGAACATCGAACTGAACTTGTTGGTACCGAACAGCATCGCCGGCGTCTGCTGCGGCAGCACCGTGAACAGGCCGGGCAGCTGAACCAGGCCACCGCCACCCACGGCGGCATCCACAAGACCGGCGATGAAGGCGATCACCACCAGCCACCACAACTCAGGGGGAACCAGTTCCAGCACGGCGATCAATCAAGGTGGGGGCGCGACAGCATACGCCTGTCCTGCTTCAGCTGGCCCGTGCCGCGCGTGGATCAATCCGCGCAACCCGGCGACAATGCCGGCATGAGCCGAAAACCCGCCGATCCCTGTCCCTGTGGCCTGCCCGCCGACTATGCCGCCTGCTGCGGCCGTTTCCACACCGGTGAAGCCGCGCCCGACGCCGAGCGCCTGATGCGTTCGCGTTACAGCGCCTACGTGCGCGGTCTGGCTGACTACCTGCGCCAGAGCTGGCACCCGGACACGCGTCCGGCCGAGCTGTCACTGGATGAAGCACCCGGCCAGCGCACGCATTGGCTGGGCCTGACCGTACACGAGCACACCGTCACCGGTGCTGACAGCGCCGATGTCCGCTTCACCGCGCGCTATCGCATCGGCGGCGGTAGTGCGGTCAAGATGACCGAACACAGCCGCTTCCAGCGCATCGACGGCCGCTGGTACTACCTCGACGCGGTCTGAGCCTCAGCCGCCACGCACGGCCAGCACGCGCTGGCCGCCGTGCGCGTGCACCTGGTTGCGCCCCCCGTCCTTGGCCACGTACAGCGCCTGGTCGGCGGCCTTGACCACTGCCATCGGGCGCGGATCCACATGGCTGTCGGCCAGGCCGATGCTCACCGTCACCTGTACCACCTGGCCGCTGCCACCGCGTCCGCGCTGCTGGCGGCCGGCTTCGTCATCGCGGCTGCGGGTGCTGCGGTCGCGCAGCTGCATGCGGGTCTCCTCGATGCTCTGCCGCAGCGCCTCCACGGCATCCATGCAGGCCGCCGCAGGGCGGTCCAGGAACACCACCGCGAACTCCTCACCGCCATAGCGGAATGCACGGCCACCGTCGCCCACCCGCGCCAGCCGCGAGGCCACCAGGCGCAGTACATCGTCTCCGGTGTCGTGGCCATGGGTGTCGTTGAATGATTTGAAGTGGTCCACGTCCACCATCGCGATGCTGTAGGTGCCGCGTGCCCGCTGCAGGGTCTCGTTGAATGCCCGGCGTCCGGGCAGGCCGGTCAGCTCATCGCGGAAGGCCATGTGGAAGGACTCCTGCAGCATCGCACCCAGCATCAGCAGCAGGGCGGCACTGCTCAGCGCCGGCAGCAGCACCGGGTGCAGGAACACCCGTGGCAGCATCCACCACAGGCACAGCAGGGCCAGCAGCATCGCCGTATGCAGTGGGCGCGGGTGTCGCCACGCCTGCCAGCCCAGCGCAGCGGTGGCCAGCAGCAACAGCACTGCCGGCAACTGCGCGAGCGCATTCCAATCGGCCGGGATCCACGCCCAGTGGCGGTTCGACAGCAGATCGTGCATGCCACGCGGCTGCTGCGCGGCCAACAGCAGGAAGATCATCAACGCGGTGCCGCTGGCAATGCCGCGCAGCAGCAGGTCCTGGCGTCGGCGCCCGCGCTCCGGCCACAACGTCAGCCCGGCGAACAACAGCGGCAACCAGGCCGAGATGGCATGGAAGCGCAGCGGCGTCAGCGCGGCGACATGGCCACTGCGCAGGTAGCCAGCGACGTCCTGGTGCAGCAGCGCGAACATCACCGCCACGACCAGCAGCAGGCACAACGTGCGCACCTGGTGGTAGAGCAGGGCCAGACCCGCACCGAGGCAGGCCAGCAGCCACGGCAGGACGCGCTGCGCCGGGCTGGCCACGTCCGCGGTGTCCAATGCGGTCCACACCACCACGGCAACCAGCACGGCGGGCAGCACGAACAGGTAATGCGCAGGCTGGCGGAGCGGATGCAGGGGCAAGCAGGAATTCCAGCGCGGTGACGACGCGGCCGCAGCACTGCCGTTAGCGGCGTGCGTGCCTGCATCTTGAATGCGGGGGCTCATCCATGTGAACAAAGTGACGCCGAACCATGACATCGCACTCACCGCCCTGCGCCGATGCTGCCCACATGGACAGCGTACCCGCCGCCGTCGCTGCCCCGCAGCACGATCTCGCCCGCCAGTTCGCCCATGTACGGACGCGCAGCCTGCAGCTGGCCGCGCCGCTCAGTGCCGAGGACGCCATGCTGCAGAGCATGGCTGACGCCAGCCCGAGCAAATGGCACCTGGCCCACACCACCTGGTTCTTCGAACGCTTCGTGCTGGCGGGTTTCGCCACCGCGCCAGCGCATGACCCGGCCTGGGACTACCTGTTCAACAGCTACTACAAGAGCATCGGCCCGGCGCATGCGCGGCCACAGCGCGGGTTGCTGTCGCGGCCCTCGCTGCAGCAGGTGCGCGACTACCGCCAGCAGGTCGATGCACAGGTGCAATCGCGGTTGGCGGCGGGCGATCTCGATGAGCAGGCGCTGCAGCACCTGCAGTTGGGCCTGCAGCACGAACAGCAGCACCAGGAACTGCTGCTCACCGACATCAAGCATGCGTTCTGGTGCAACCCGCTGCAGCCACCGTATCGCGAGGATCTGCGGCCCGTCGCCAGCGTCGCCACTGCGCAGGGCTGGATCGAATCACCCGAGCGCATCGTCACCGTCGGCGCCGCAGCCTGGCCGCAGCACGCCGCGTTCGCCTACGACAACGAAGCACCAGCGCACCGCGTGCTGCTCCCCGCGCACGCACTGGCCGAGCGTCCCGTCAGCAATGCCGAGTACCGCGCCTTCATCGACGCCGGCGGCTACCGTGAACCGCGCTGGTGGCTCAGTGAAGGCTGGGCATTGCGTGAAGCCGAGGACTGGCGGCATCCGCTGTACTGGGATGACGCCCTGCAGCGCGAGTACACCCTGGGCGGTTGGCGCGAACTGGATCCGCACGCGCCGGTCTGCCACCTCAGCTACTACGAGGCCGATGCCTGCGCCCGCTGGGCCGGCGCGCGCCTGCCCAGCGAGTACGAGTGGGAAGCCGCTGCCGCGTCGCAGCCGCTGCGGGGACATTTCGCCGATGACGACCGGCTGCACCCGCAGGCAGCGCAGGGCAGTGGAATGCGGCAGCTGTTCGGCGATGTATGGGAATGGACCCACAGCGCGTATGGCGCCTACCCGGGCTTCCGCCCCTTCGCCGGCAACCTCGGTGAGTACAACGGCAAGTTCATGTGCGGGCAGTGGGTGCTGCGTGGTGGCAGCTGCGCCACGCCCCGCGGCCATGTGCGCGCCAGCTACCGCAACTTCTTCATGCCGCCGGCGCGCTGGCAGTTTTCCGGACTGCGCCTGGCCAGGGACCTCACATGAGCACCGTGCATGACGCGCTGCAGGCATTGACCGATCTCACCCCCGGGCGCCAGCAGATCCTCTCCGACGTGGTGGCCGGGTTGTCGCGCACGCCCCGGCAGCTGCCGTCCAAGTACTTCTACGATGCGCGTGGCTCGCGCCTGTTCGAGCAGATCACCCAGACTCCCGAGTACTACCCCACGCGGACCGAGTTGGCCCTGCTGGCGCGTGTGCTGCCGGACATTGCCCGGACCGTTGGACCACGCCTGCATGTGGTGGAGCTGGGCAGCGGCAGCGGACGCAAGACCGCGCAGCTGCTGGCCGCACTGCACGACCCTGTGGCCTACACGCCGATCGAGATCTCGCGGGCCGCGCTGCTGTCCAGCATCGACCATCTGGCACCGGCGCTGCCCGAGGTGGAGATGCTGCCGGTCTGTGCCGACTTCACCCGCCCCGTGGCCGTGCCCATGCCTGAACGCGAACCCGCGCGACGGCTGCTGTTCTTCCCCGGTTCCACGCTGGGCAACTTTGAAGGCGAAGACGCGGTCGCACTGCTGCGGGCGATGCGCCAGACCATGGGCCGCGACGGCCTGGCCCTGGTCGGCATCGACCTGCACAAGGACCCGGTGCTGATCGAAGCGGCCTACAACGATGCGCAGGGCGTCACTGCCGCATTCACCCTCAACCTGCTGACCCGGCTCAACCGCGAGATCGGCAGCGACTTCGACCTCGACGGCTTCCGCCACCGTGCCCGTTACAGCATCGCGCGGCTGCGCATCGAAACCGATCTGGTCAGCCGCTGGGCGCAGGATGTGCATCTGGATGGCCGCAGCTTCCACGTTGCCGCCGACGAACCGATCCGCGTGGAGTACAGCCACAAGTACACCGACGGCAGCTTCGAAGCGCTGCTGCAGCAGGCGGGCCTGCAGGTCATGCAGCGCTGGGACGCCGACAGTCCCGCCTATGGCCTGCGCCTGCTGCGCACCGCCTAGGGCGGACGGCCAGCGGGTGCCGCTTCAGGTTCAGCGACGCCGGTGCCCCTAAGATGGCCGTGCAACGGCAACACGGAGGACGCCATGCCCATTCTGACCACGCTCGGCCTGGCGGCCGCTCTCGCCTCGCCCCCCGCGTTGCCTGCAGCACCGGATGCCAGCGTCGATCCGGCCTTCAGCCGCTGCCTGACGGACCTGCAGGCCACGGCCGCCAGCCAGGGCATCAGTGCCGATCGCTTCAATGAAATCACCGCTGGGCTCACCCCGGACCCCAGTGTGCTTGGCCTGCTCGATGCGCAGCCGGAATTCACCACACCGATCTGGGACTACCTGGCCGCGCTGGTCGATCGCCAGCGCGTGGCTGATGGTCGCGCCATGCTGGAGCAGCATCGCGACCTGCTCGATCGGGTGTCGGCGCAGTACGGTGTCGATGCCGCCACCATCGTCGCGGTCTGGGGCGTGGAGAGCGACTACGGCCGCGTGTTCGGCAAACGTCCCCTGCTGCAGTCACTGGCCACGCTGTCCTGCGCCGGCCGTCGCCAGCCGTTCTTCCGCGGTGAACTGCTGGCGCTGCTCAAGCTGATCGACCGCGGAGACCTGCAGGCACAGGGGCTCACCGGTTCCTGGGCCGGTGCCTTCGGGCACACCCAGTTCATGCCCAGCACCTATGCACGCATTGCCGTGGACGGTGATGGCGATGGCCGCCGCGATCTGGTCGGCAGCATTCCCGATGCGCTGGCCTCCACTGCCAACTACCTCAAGCGCGCCGGCTGGCGCAGTGGCGAGCCGTGGGGCATGGAAGTTCGCGTTCCCGCTGGCTTCAACGCCAGCCAGGCCGGACGTACCCAGCGTCGTGCCCTGGCCGACTGGCGTGCGCAGGGCGTGACCGCGCTGGATGGCAGCGCGCTGGCTCCGGCCAACCTGCCCGCCGACGCGCGCGCCGCCCTGCTGCTGCCGGCCGGCAACAAGGGCCCCGCGTTGCTGGTGTTCCGCAACTACGACGCGATCTACAGCTACAACGCGGCTGAAAGCTATGCGCTGGCGATCGCCACGCTGGCCGACCAGCTGCGTGGCGGCAGCGGGTTGGCCACCGCCTGGCCGACCGACGACCCGGGCCTGGGCCGCGATGAGCGCCGCCAGCTGCAGGCCCTGCTGCTGGCGCGTGGCTACGACATCGGCAGCGCCGACGGCATGATCGGTACTGCCACCCGTCGCGCGATCCAGTCCGAGCAGCAGCGCCTCGGCTGGGCCAATGCCGATGGGCGTGCCGGGCAACGCATTCTGCATGCACTGCAGGAAGAGGCCGCTGCTGCAGCACCCAGCGCGCAGAAGGCCTTGCCCCAGGCACGCTGACCGCGACATCATCGCCGCGGTCTTCAAGGAGCGTCATCGCATGCAGTCGAATCCGGACATCAGCAGCGGCCTGTATCACGGGCTGGAGGCCTGGCACGTGCGCACCCCCAGCGCGACGGCGGTCATCAGCGTGTTCGGCGGACAGCTGCTGTCGTTCATTCCGGAGGGGCAGCCGGACCTGCTGTGGCTGTCGCCCACGCGCGCCGCACTGCCGACGCCGATCCGCGGTGGTGTGCCGGTGTGCTGGCCGTGGTTTGGCCGCCAGGGCCAGAACAATGATGTGCCCGCGCATGGCCTGGTGCGCACCGCGCGCTGGGAGCTGCAGCAGGTACAGCAGGACGACGCGGGAGAGCTGGTGCTGCAGCTGGTGCCGCCATTGCCTGCCGATCTCGGCTTGTGCCTGCAGATGCAGCTGCGCATCGGCCACCAGCTGCACCAGCAGTTGACCACCGGGAACGCTGGAACATCGTCGGTGACCTTCACCCAGGCCCTGCACAGCTATTTCCGGGTAGGCGATGCCGAGCGCGTCGAGGTCGATGGTCTCGATGGCCTGCAGTATCTGGACAAGTACGAGGACTATGCGCAGTCGCGCCAGCAGCAGGGGCCGTGGTCACTGCGTGATCCACGTGATCCCGGCCGCAGTGATCGCATCTATACCGGTGCCAAGGGGCACTACGTACTGCGCGATCCGGTCCTGCAGCGGCGGATCGAGATCCGCAGCGAAGGCAGCCAGACGCTGGTGGCCTGGAATCCCGGTGCGGAGGCGGCAGCGAAAATGGCCGATGTCGGCGAGGGCTGGCGTGATTACGTCTGCCTGGAGGTGGCCAATGCCGGCCCCGACCAGATCACGCTTGCGCCGGGCGCGCGCCATCAATTGATACAGACCCTGGCCAGTACCCCGCTGTAGTGGGGGGCCGGCAGTCCCGTTTTGAAGAAGTGACCCGAAAGGATGGAGAACATGCAGGAAGCACAGTGGTGGTATGCCAACAGCAGGCAGAGCGAAGGACCGGTGGACCTGGCCGGCCTGCGTCGCCTGCAGCAGGACGGGACGGTGACGGCGCGCACGCTGCTCTGGTGCGAAGGCATGCCGTCGTGGCGGCCGTTGGCGGAGCTGGATCAGGCCGCAACGCAGGTCGAGGTGGCTCCGGTCCTGGATATCGACGCAGCGCCTGCGGCTGAGGGCATTGCGCCGAGTGTCGGCGATCCGTCCGATCCCTATCGTGCGCCAGTTGCGGCACCGGAGACGGCCGCGGCGGCTGGGCTGGAGGGCGACATGGCGCTGTATGCCAGTGTGGTCGGTGGCAACTTCCCGATCTATCGCCAGCGTTGGCGGTTGGATCAGGGCATCGCCACGGGCAGTGGCACCTGGCACTGGCCGGCATTCCTGCTCGGCCTGATCTGGATGATGTATCGCAAGATGTACCGCCTGGCGGCGATGTGGGTTGGCCTGCTGCTGCTGGTCAGCGTGGTCGAGACCCTGCTGGATGTGCCGGATGGCCTGTCGCTGGTCATCACCTTCGCGCTCAGCATCACCACCGGGATCTTTGGCAACAGCTGGTACCTGGCACACTGCCAGCGCCTGATCGCCCAGGCCCGTACCGTGACC
>NZ_CP029773.1:4827500-4830000 GCF_003205835.1 Stenotrophomonas maltophilia | reverse complement strand
CCAAATTCACTGCTAAGTGGAAAACCATGTGGAAAGGCACAGACAGCCAGGAGGTTGGCTTAGAAGCAGCCACCCTTTAAAGAAAGCGTAATAGCTCACTGGTCGAGTCGGTCTGCGGGGAAGATTTAACGGGGCTAAGCAGTGAACCGAAGCTTGGGGTGCATAACTTTGTTATGCGCGGTAGAGGAGCGTTCCGTAAGCCGTTGAAGGTGGATTGAGAAGTCTGCTGGAGGTATCGGAAGTGCGAATGCTGACATGAGTAACGATAATGCGGGTGAAAAACCCGCACGCCGAAAGCCCAAGGTTTCCTTGCGCAACGTTAATCGGCGCAGGGTGAGTCGGCCCCTAAGGCGAGGACGAAAGTCGTAGTCGATGGGAAGCAGGTTAATATTCCTGCACCTCGCGTAAGTGCGATGGAGGGACGGAGAAGGTTAGGTGTACCAGGCGTTGGTTGTCCTGGGGAAAGGCGGTAGGTTTGGATCTTTGGCAAATCCGGGATCCTTCAAGACCGAGCACCGAGACGAGCCTTTAAGGCGAAGTCACTGATACCACGCTTCCAGGAAAAGCTCCTAAGCTTCAGCTTACGCAGACCGTACCGTAAACCGACACAGGTGGGTAGGATGAGAATTCTCAGGCGCTTGAGAGAACTCGGGTGAAGGAACTAGGCAACATGGCACCGTAACTTCGGGAGAAGGTGCACCCTTTTTGGTGGCTCGTGCGAGCTATAGCTGAAGAGGGTCGCAGTAACCAGGCCGCTGCGACTGTTTATCAAAAACACAGCACTCTGCAAACACGAAAGTGGACGTATAGGGTGTGACGCCTGCCCGGTGCTGGAAGGTTAATTGATGGGGTCAGCCGCAAGGCGAAGCTCTTGATCGAAGCCCCAGTAAACGGCGGCCGTAACTATAACGGTCCTAAGGTAGCGAAATTCCTTGTCGGGTAAGTTCCGACCTGCACGAATGGCGTAACGACAGCGGCGCTGTCTCCACCCGAGACTCAGTGAAATTGAAATCGCTGTGAAGATGCAGCGTTCCCGTGGCAAGACGGAAAGACCCCGTGAACCTTTACTATAGCTTTACACTGAACGTTGAGTTCGTCTGTGTAGGATAGGTGGGAGGCTATGAAACTGTGGCGCTAGCTGCAGTGGAGCCATCCTTGAAATACCACCCTGTCGTGCTTGACGTTCTAACCTGGGCCCATTATCTGGGTCGGGGACCGTGTATGGTGGGTAGTTTGACTGGGGCGGTCTCCTCCTAAAGAGTAACGGAGGAGCTCGAAGGTACGCTCAGCGCGGTCGGACATCGCGCACTGTGTGCAAAGGCATAAGCGTGCTTGACTGCAAGATCGACGGATCAAGCAGGTAGGAAACTAGGACTTAGTGATCCGGTGGTTCTGTATGGAAGGGCCATCGCTCAACGGATAAAAGGTACTCCGGGGATAACAGGCTGATACCGCCCAAGAGTTCATATCGACGGCGGTGTTTGGCACCTCGATGTCGGCTCATCACATCCTGGGGCTGTAGTCGGTCCCAAGGGTATGGCTGTTCGCCATTTAAAGTGGTACGCGAGCTGGGTTCAGAACGTCGTGAGACAGTTCGGTCCCTATCTGCCATGGGCGTTGGAGATTTGAGAGGGGCTGCTCCTAGTACGAGAGGACCGGAGTGGACGAACCTCTGGTGTTCCGGTTGTCACGCCAGTGGCATTGCCGGGTAGCTATGTTCGGAAGCGATAACCGCTGAAAGCATCTAAGCGGGAAGCGCGCCTCAAGATGAGATCTCCCGGGGCACAAGCCCCCTGAAGGAACCATGTAGACTACGTGGTTGATAGGTCAGGTGTGTAAGTACAGCAATGTATTGAGCTAACTGATACTAATGATCCGAGAGGCTTGACCATATAACCTCAAGTTGCCTTGGCTTTACGACAACGTCGTAAGAGCATCCAAGTGCACGCTACGTCACAAGAACTATGCGAGGCTGGCGCCTTGTCCTCCGGGACGAGTGCGACTCTCCAAAAGCCTCCCTGGTGAAATTAGCGCTGTGGAACCACCCGATCCCATCCCGAACTCGGAAGTGAAACGCAGCTGCGCCGATGGTAGTGTGGCTCAAGCCATGCGAGAGTAGGTCATCGCCAGGGTTTACACCCGAGAACCCCGCTGCATGCGCAGCGGGGTTTTCCTTTTTTTGCAGGCACCTGGTTTCGACCTGGACTTGCGGCAACAACTTCACGAAGAGCTTCAAGTTCCTCAAACAAGTTGTTGACAAAGCTGAAAGGCCTGCCATAATAGGCGGCTCGCAACGACGAAAGACCTTCGGGTCCAACGACGAAGCGGCATCGGCAACAACGTCCACTCCGGTGAGACGGCCTTGAAAAAAGGTGTTGACGAAGCGGAAAAGCCGGCTATAATGGGCGGCTCGCTACGAAGGAAACTTCGCAGTACACGGGAATGGCGCTGAGGCCACTTCCCCGGATCTTTGAAAGTATGCGCAGGTATCTTGTGAAGG
>NZ_CP029773.1:342500-4825000 GCF_003205835.1 Stenotrophomonas maltophilia | reverse complement strand
GAAAGGGCCATTTCAGTGAAGACGAGTAGGGCGGGGCACGTGAAACCCTGTCTGAACATGGGGGGACCATCCTCCAAGGCTAAATACTACTGACCGACCGATAGTGAACCAGTACCGTGAGGGAAAGGCGAAAAGAACCCCGGAGAGGGGAGTGAAATAGAACCTGAAACCGTGTGCGTACAAGCAGTAGGAGCTCCGCAAGGAGTGACTGCGTACCTTTTGTATATGGGTCACGACTTACTGTTCGTGGCAAGCTTAACCGTATAGGGGAGGCGAAGGGAAACCGAGTCTGATAAGGGCGCATAGTCGCGGGCAGTAGACCCGAAACCGGGTGGATCTAGTCATGCCCAGGGTGAAGGTGCGGTAACACGCACTGGAGCCCGAACCCACTCCGTTGCAAAGGTAGGGGATGAGGTGTGATTAGGAGTGAAAAGCTAATCGAACCCGGAGATAGCTGGTTCTCCTCGAAAGCTATTTTAGGTAGCGCTCATATGTATCGCTCTCGGGGGTAGAGGCACTGTTATGCTAGGGGTCATCGCGACTTACCAAACCATTGCAAACTCCGAATACCGAGAACGGACTGTATGGGAGACACACGGCGGGTGCTAACGTCCGTCGTGAAAAGGGAAACAACCCAGACCCACAGCTAAGGTCCCAAATTCACTGCTAAGTGGAAAAACCATGTGGAAAGGCACAGACAGCCAGGAGGTTGGCTTAGAAGCAGCCACCCTTTAAAGAAAGCGTAATAGCTCACTGGTCGAGTCGGTCTGCGGGGAAGATTTAACGGGGCTAAGCAGTGAACCGAAGCTTGGGGTGCATAACTTTGTTATGCGCGGTAGAGGAGCGTTCCGTAAGCCGTTGAAGGTGGATTGAGAAGTCTGCTGGAGGTATCGGAAGTGCGAATGCTGACATGAGTAACGATAATGCGGGTGAAAAACCCGCACGCCGAAAGCCCAAGGTTTCCTTGCGCAACGTTAATCGGCGCAGGGTGAGTCGGCCCCTAAGGCGAGGACGAAAGTCGTAGTCGATGGGAAGCAGGTTAATATTCCTGCACCTCGCGTAAGTGCGATGGAGGGACGGAGAAGGTTAGGTGTACCAGGCGTTGGTTGTCCTGGGGAAAGGCGGTAGGTTTGGATCTTTGGCAAATCCGGGATCCTTCAAGACCGAGCACCGAGACGAGCCTTTAAGGCGAAGTCACTGATACCACGCTTCCAGGAAAAGCTCCTAAGCTTCAGCTTACGCAGACCGTACCGTAAACCGACACAGGTGGGTAGGATGAGAATTCTCAGGCGCTTGAGAGAACTCGGGTGAAGGAACTAGGCAACATGGCACCGTAACTTCGGGAGAAGGTGCACCCTTTTTGGTGGCTCGTGCGAGCTATAGCTGAAGAGGGTCGCAGTAACCAGGCCGCTGCGACTGTTTATCAAAAACACAGCACTCTGCAAACACGAAAGTGGACGTATAGGGTGTGACGCCTGCCCGGTGCTGGAAGGTTAATTGATGGGGTCAGCCGCAAGGCGAAGCTCTTGATCGAAGCCCCAGTAAACGGCGGCCGTAACTATAACGGTCCTAAGGTAGCGAAATTCCTTGTCGGGTAAGTTCCGACCTGCACGAATGGCGTAACGACAGCGGCGCTGTCTCCACCCGAGACTCAGTGAAATTGAAATCGCTGTGAAGATGCAGCGTTCCCGTGGCAAGACGGAAAGACCCCGTGAACCTTTACTATAGCTTTACACTGAACGTTGAGTTCGTCTGTGTAGGATAGGTGGGAGGCTATGAAACTGTGGCGCTAGCTGCAGTGGAGCCATCCTTGAAATACCACCCTGTCGTGCTTGACGTTCTAACCTGGGCCCATTATCTGGGTCGGGGACCGTGTATGGTGGGTAGTTTGACTGGGGCGGTCTCCTCCTAAAGAGTAACGGAGGAGCTCGAAGGTACGCTCAGCGCGGTCGGACATCGCGCACTGTGTG
Source organism: Stenotrophomonas maltophilia (assembly GCF_003205835.1). GTDB lineage: Bacteria > Pseudomonadota > Gammaproteobacteria > Xanthomonadales > Xanthomonadaceae > Stenotrophomonas > Stenotrophomonas riyadhensis. The sequence goes on along the minus strand of NZ_CP029773.1, from coordinate 4,823,030 downwards.
CAAAGGCATAAGCGTGCTTGACTGCAAGATCGACGGATCAAGCAGGTAGGAAACTAGGACTTAGTGATCCGGTGGTTCTGTATGGAAGGGCCATCGCTCAACGGATAAAAGGTACTCCGGGGATAACAGGCTGATACCGCCCAAGAGTTCATATCGACGGCGGTGTTTGGCACCTCGATGTCGGCTCATCACATCCTGGGGCTGTAGTCGGTCCCAAGGGTATGGCTGTTCGCCATTTAAAGTGGTACGCGAGCTGGGTTCAGAACGTCGTGAGACAGTTCGGTCCCTATCTGCCATGGGCGTTGGAGATTTGAGAGGGGCTGCTCCTAGTACGAGAGGACCGGAGTGGACGAACCTCTGGTGTTCCGGTTGTCACGCCAGTGGCATTGCCGGGTAGCTATGTTCGGAAGCGATAACCGCTGAAAGCATCTAAGCGGGAAGCGCGCCTCAAGATGAGATCTCCCGGGGCACAAGCCCCCTGAAGGAACCATGTAGACTACGTGGTTGATAGGTCAGGTGTGTAAGTACAGCAATGTATTGAGCTAACTGATACTAATGATCCGAGAGGCTTGACCATATAACCTCAAGTTGCCTTGGCTTTACGACAACGTCGTAAGAGCATCCAAGTGCACGCTACGTCACAAGAACTATGCGAGGCTGGCGCCTTGTCCTCCGGGACGAGTGCGACTCTCCAAAAGCCTCCCTGGTGAAATTAGCGCTGTGGAACCACCCGATCCCATCCCGAACTCGGAAGTGAAACGCAGCTGCGCCGATGGTAGTGTGGCTCAAGCCATGCGAGAGTAGGTCATCGCCAGGGTTTACACCCAAAACCCCGCTGCTTACGCAGCGGGGTTTTTCTTTGTGCGCAGAAAATGCGGGTCGTGCCGGCCGGCGGCCGGCACCCCCGTGGCTGTACACCAACAACCCGGTAGATCCACGCCGTGTGTGGATATTCTCCGCGGGCAGCCAGAGCGCCAACCAAGGTTGGCGTCTACCGAGGGCATGCGGACCCACAGTAGATCCACGCCGTGCGTGGATGGGCTGTCCCTGCGAAGAGCGGTGCCAACCCCGGCAGCGGGCCCAGACAGTGCACGCGGCTGCGGTTGCCGGCCAGAGGCCGGCACTACCCGCAGATCCATGCCGTGCGTGGATGCGGTGCCAGCCAAGGTTGGCACCGCCCCACGGAAGGCCTGGAAGCGGTCTTTTTCTGACCCATCACGCAAAAGCAGGCAAAAAAACGGCGCCCTGCGGGCGCCGTTCTGATCAGGATCGAATTGAAGGCCCGGATCAGGCGGCCCGCGAGACCTCGTGCGGTGCCTGCTGGCGGAAGACCGAGACCGCTTCGGTCAATGTCCAGGCCTGGCTCTGCAGCTCGCGTGCTGCTGCGGTTGCTTCTTCCACCAATGCCGCGTTCTGCTGCGTGGCCTGGTCCATCTGCACCACGGTCTGGTTGATCTGCTCGATGCCGATCGACTGCTCCTGCGAGGCCGCCGAGATCTCGCGCATCAGGTGACTGACGTTCTCCACACCACCGGCAATGCCCTGCATGCGCAGACCAGCGTCGGCCACCAGCTGTGCGCCTTCACCGACCTGGCGTCCGGCTTCGTCGATCAGCTTCTTGATCTCCTGCGCGGCGGCGGCTGACCGCTGCGCCAGAACGCGCACTTCGCTGGCCACCACGGCGAAGCCACGGCCCTGCTCGCCGGCGCGGGCGGCTTCCACCGCTGCGTTCAACGCCAGGATATTGGTCTGGAAGGCGATGCCGTCGATCACGCCGGTGATATCGCCGATGCGCTTCGATGCACCTTCAATTGCCTGCATGGTATCGACCACGCGCTGCATGGCGGTGTTGCCGTCACTCGCCGCGCTCTGCGTAGACGCCGCCAGCTCACTGGCCTGGCGGGCATGAGCGGCGTTCTGGCGCACGGTGGAGGTCAGCTCCTCCATCGATGCAGCAGTCTCCTGCAGATGCGCGGCCTGGCGTTCACTGCGTTCGGACAGTGCGCCATTGCCGGCGGCGATCTCGCTGGCCGCGGTACTGATCGAGGCCGCACATTGCTGGATGCGCCCGACCATGCGCGCCAGCTGGCCGGCCGTGGCATTCGCATCGCGCTGGATCGCGGCGAAGGCGCCGTGATACTCGCCGTGCATGCGCCGGTCCAGATCGCCATTGGCCAAGGCGGAAAGCATCTGCCGCACCTCGTCGACAGTGCCGCCCAGCGTATCCAGCAGCTGGTTGATGCCACCGGTCAGTCCATCCAGGAAGCTCGCACCTTCGCTCGCCTGCAGACGCTGGTCGAGATCGCCGGCGGCAGCGGCGGCAACAATGCCGGCCACTGCGTTCTCAAGCGACAGTTCATGCGTCCGGTCATGCCATTCCACGGCGAAACCGAGGCGCAGGCCCTGCGCATCGAACACCGGCGTGACCACCTGTGCGAAGTGCACCGGGCCGATCTGCACCTTGCCGTTGTGGGTGACCTGCAGGCCGTTGAGGATCGCGCGGATGCGGTCCGGGTTGGCGTGGAAGCGGTGGATGCTGCTGCCCACCAGGCGCTCGGCATCGAAGTCGGGGAAGGCCTGGCGCAGTGTTGCCTGCTGGTTGCGCAGCAGGGCCACCACCGAGCGGTTCACGTAACGGATCACGTGGTCGTTGTCGGCAATCATCATCGCGGTGCGCGAGGCATCGAGCGCCTGGCGGATCTGCGCATTCTCGGCATGCGCTTCAGCCTCGCGCCCACGCTGCGCCTGTACGTGGCGGGCGGTATCGGCCAGCGCATGGGCCAGCGAACCGGGTGCATAGGCCGCGGTATCTGCATGTGCGCTCAGATCGGTGCCCGTAGCGATATCGCGCGCCAGTGCCGCCAGGCGGCGCGGGCCGTGGCCAAGCGCCTCGGTCTGCTGGCGCAGGCGCAGCGCGACCTGGCCGAGGAACACGGTCAGGCTGGCGAACAGGCCGGCCTGCAGCAACGTCGGTCCCACGGCTGCGCCGTGCAGCAGCGGTACCAGCAGGGCGAGGGTGCCAACACCACCGGCCAGCCATACCGGCAGGCGATCGCGGTGGCTGAGCAGCACGCCCAGCAGCAACGCGATCGGCAACGCTGGCGACAGGCCGACGATCGCGCACAGCAATGCCAACTGCAGCGACAGCAGCAACGCCAGGCCGTTGCGGGCGATGCTGCGGCCCGCCTGTGGACCGGCGAGCCAGAGGGCGGGCAGCACGGCGGCCGCCGCCAACGCGGCGCCCGGTACGTGGGGCCCACGCAGGGCCAGCACCAGGCCAGCCATAGCCAACGCCGCACTGCCGATCAGCAGTCGACGGTCAGCGCGGTGAGCGAGCTGCTGCAGATGCGGCAGGCGAACGGTATCGGGGGGACGGGAGGATGCAGCGGACATCGGCGACTCCTGGATCAGCAGACGACAGCGGCCACGCGGTGACGCACGCATGAGCGCGTGGCCAGGGCAGGGACCGGGAATTCGGGGAATGCGACGCAATCAACGTCGCGGAGACGGGGCACCGTGACCACATCCTGTGGGTGACGGTGCGATGGAGCAGGCATGCGGACTTCCTTGCAGGACCAGACACACGCCGCAGGTCCGACCGGACCTGCGTGCTGCGGACGCAGGGGCCCGCAACTGATGTATCGGCCGCAAACGCGCGGAGTGAAGCGCGCGGATACCTTTGCTCAGCCCGCGTTGCCGTTGCTGAAGAAGTGCAGGATCACGCCCGCGATCTGTTGCGGGTCTTCCATGTGCAGGTGATGATTGCCGGGAAACACCGCCAGCCGTCCATCACGCAGGTGCTGCAGGCGATCGCTGCGCATCGGCTCGGGATAATAGGACTGCGCCGGCGTGGCATAGATCACCTGTGTCGGGCAGGCGATGGCCTGCAGCAGGTTGTCGATCTGGCCTTCACTGAGGCGGATCGCGGTGGGCAGCATCAGGCGTGGATCGCTGCACCAGCGGTAGCCGCCTTCAACCGGTTCCACGCCACGCTCGACCAGCAGGCGTGCGCAGCCTTCGCTGAGCTGGTTGGTCATCATCCGCGCACGGATGGGTGCGGCCAGATCGGGAAACACGCGCAGCTGCTTGCGTGCCAGTGCGCGCGTGGCATTCACATGCTCGCGCAGGCGGTTGGCGGTGTCTTCCTCGGGACCACGCAGGCCGCCGAGTGCTTCGATCGCCACCAGGCGCTCGACGCGATCACTGACCGAGGCGGTGAGGCTGGCGATGCCGGCGCCCATTGAATGGCCGAGCAGGCTGAAACGGTCCCAGCCCAGTGCATCGGCCACATCGAGCACGTGGCAGATGGCGGCGGCCGTGGTGTAGCTGGCACCGGCCGGCAGATGTGCGCTGTGACCGTGGCCGGGCAGATCGATGGCCACCAGCTGCAACGACGACAGGTGCGGCGCAAGCGGCACGAAGCTGGCCGCGTTGTCGAGCCAGCCATGCAGGGCCAGCACGCGCGGGCCGTCGGCGTGGTTGCGCAGACCGGCGACGCGCGCGCCAGCGACCTCCAGCTCAAACGGTTGCAGACTCATGCCAGCGAGGCCACGGCCAGCCGCGCAAGCGCACGTGCGTGCTCCGGTTCGGCGTTGAGGCAGGGGATGTAACGCATCGTCGCGCCGCGCTCGGCCAGTGTTTCGGTGAAGCCCAGTGCCACTTCTTCCAGCGTTTCCAGACAGTCGGTGGCGAAGCCGGGGCAGACCACGTCGATCTGCTTCACGCCGGATTCGGCCAGCGCCCACAGGCTCGGCTCGGCATACGGCTGCAGCCAGCGCTCGCGGCCGAAGCGCGACTGGTAGCCCATCTGCCACTCGTCCCTGCCCAGGCCCAGCGCGTTGGCGATGGCCTGTGCGCTGGCTTCGCAGCGCTGCGGATACGGATCGCCCCCATCAGCCAGGCGCTGCGGAATGCCATGAAAGGAGAACATCAGTTTCTGGCCACGGCCGTGCTGTTCCCAGTAACGCTGGATGGAACCGGCCGCGGCCTCGACCCAGCCCGGGTCGACCGAATAGTCGCGCACCAGGCTGACGGTGACGCCAGGATTGCGGCGCTGCCAGGCATCAACACGGTCTTCGACCGAGGCGGTGGTGGTGGTGGAGTACTGCGGATACAACGGCAGCACCACGATGCGGCGCGCGCCTTCGGCGGCCAGGCGGTCGAGCTCGCTGGCCAGGGCCGGTTTGCCGTAGCGCATCGCGTGGCGCACTTTCAGGGTCGGCAGCAGGGCCTGCATGGCCTGCGCCAGCTGACGCGTATGCACCATCAGCGGTGAGCCCTCCGGCAGCCAGACCTGGGCGTACTTGGCCGCTGAACGGCTGCTGCGCAGCGGCAGGATCAGCCCGCGCAGCAACGGCTGCCACAGCAGTGCCGGGATCGAGACCACGCGGGGGTCGGACAGGAATTCAGCCAGGTAACGGCGTACGGCGGGAGCCGTCGGCGTCTCGGGCGTGCCTAGGTTGACCGCCAGCACGGCGGTATCGGGTGCGTCGAGCATAAGCGGTATTGTCGCCGATCCGGTGCCGCGCCGGGATGCAGGGTTCGGATTGCTGGCATAGCGCGCATCAATGTGAGCAGGGAACGCTCATTGGGGATTCATGACAACACTACTAATTTCAGTCACTTGCTATATCTTCCTATGGACTGACTTCTGGAGCCTGCCATGCGTCGCCCGATCCAAGCCCTGCTGATCGCCGCCAGCCTGCTGTCCAGCCAGGCCATGGCCGGACCGCAGGAAGACCAGCGTGCGCGCAATGCCGTGCGCGTGCTGGCTGAAATCCAGGAAATCCCTGAACAGGGCATTCCGGACAAGTTGCTCGACGAAGGCCGCGCGGTCATCGTCATTCCCGACACGATCAAGGCCGGTCTGGTCATTGGTGGCCGTCGGGGCCACGGCCTGATGTCGGTGCGCATGCCCAATGGCGCGTGGTCCAGCCCGGTATTCGTCAAGCTGACCGGTGGCAGCATCGGCTTCCAGGCCGGCGTGCAGTCTTCCGACGTAGTGCTGGTGTTCCGCAACGACCGCAGCCTGGACAACCTGGTCAACGGCAAGTTCACGCTGGGCGCCGACGCAGGCGTTGCCGCCGGTCCGGTCGGCCGCAACGCCGCCGCGGCCACCGACGGCCAGCTGAAGGCCGAGATCTGGTCCTGGTCGCGCGCGCGCGGCCTGTTTGCGGGCGTCGCCCTCGATGGTGCGGTGCTGCAGATCGATGATGCCGCCAACCTTGACGCCTACGGCAGCAACACTACGCCGCGCATGATCTTTGAAGGCCGTGCCGCCGGTTCGCCGTCGATGGATGTGGTCGCGTTCCGCGACCGCCTGGAAGAGGCCACCTACGCCGCCCGCAACAACCGCAACGGGAACGGTGGCAACGCGCCGCGCCCGGCAGCGGCCCCGGCGGCAGCTCCGGCGCCTGTTCAGGCAGCGCCGGCCGCCCCCGCTGAAGCTACCACGGCGCCGCTGCAGAACGTGCCGCAGAACCCGCCGCAGCAGCAGCAGGGCTTCCAGCCGGTCAACGACGGCGAGATCCGCACGGAAACGCTGGGCGGAAACTGACTTTCGTCACGCGCGCCGGCTAACACCCGGTGCGCTATGCTCGACAGCCTGATCACTAACGTAACGAGCGTCTTTATGGGCAGTTTCAGCATCTGGCATTGGTTGGTCGTGCTGGCCATCGTCCTGCTGGTGTTCGGCACCAAGCGCCTGACCAGTGGCGCCAAGGATCTCGGTTCGGCGGTCAAGGAATTCAAGAAGGGCATGCGCGACGAGGACAAGCCGAACGCGCAGCTGGGCGATGAATCGCGCAGCCAGGACGCCTCGCGCGCCGCGCAGGACGAGCACGACCGTAACGCTCGCTGATCCGGAGCGGTCGCGGTGTTTGATATCGGCTTCAGCGAGCTGCTGGTGATTGCGGTGGTCGCCCTGGTGGTGCTCGGTCCCGAGCGCCTGCCCAAGGCGGCCCGCTTCGCCGGCCTGTGGGTGCGACGTGCCCGTAATCAGTGGGATTCGGTGAAACAGGAACTGGAGCGCGAACTGCAGGCCGAGGACATCAAGCGGCAGATGCAGGACGTGCGCCAGGGCATGCAGGACACCGAGAACCAGCTGCGTGCCAGCGGCGAAGCGATCCGTCGCGAAGCCCAGCAGGCGCAGCAGCAGGGTGATGACCTGGTGCAGGAAGTACGCGCGCCGGCGCCCGCGGATCTTCCGCCGCACATGAGCACCGCGCCCGACGCCGATGTGCCCGTACCGGAGAGCGCTGCTCCCGAGCCGGCGCCGGCAACACCCCCTGAAGCCGGTGCGACGCCGCCGCAGAGCACGGAGCGCCAGCCATGAGTGAACAGGATTTCGGCGAAAGCTCGCTGGTTGAGCATCTGGTGGAACTGCGTGGCCGCCTGGTACGCGCATTGCTGGGACTGGGCGTGGTGCTGCTGGGCCTGCTGCCGTTTACCCAGAAGCTCTACAACGCACTGGCCGAACCGCTGGTCTCGCAGCTGCCGAACGGGCAGACGATGATCGCCACCAATCCGGCCGGTGCCTTCTTCGCACCGCTGAAGCTGACTTTCTTCGTGGCCCTGTTCGTGGCCGTGCCGTGGCTGCTGTACCAGCTGTGGGCCTTCGTCGCGCCCGGCCTGTATGCGCGCGAGAAGCGCCTGGCGGTGCCGTTGCTGGTGTCCTCGGTGCTGCTGTTCTACACCGGCTGTGCCTTTGCCTACTTCCTGGTGCTGCCGGCGGTGTTCCACTTCCTCACCACCTTCAGCCCGGACGTGATCGCGATCACCCCGGATGCGAACGCCTACCTGGATTTCGTGCTGGCGATCTTCTTCGCTTTCGGCGGCAGTTTCGAGCTGCCGGTGGCGATGGTGATCCTGGTGCTGCTGGGCTGGGTGACGCCGCAGCAGTTCAAGGAAGGCCGCGGTTACGCGATCGTCGGCATCTTCGTGGTGGCGGCGGTGCTGACCCCACCGGACGTGGTCTCGCAGCTGATGCTGGCGATCCCGATGTGCCTGCTCTACGAGCTGGGCATCCACGCCGCACGCTGGCTGGTGCCGTCGTCGGTAGTGAAGAAACCCGCCGCCTGAAAGAAAAAAGGGGACGGAGGGGATTAAGTCGTTCATGCCCAGTGTGTGCAGCTAACGACTTAATCCCCTCCGTCCCCTTTTTCCGTCAGGCGTGGAACACGTCGCTCGAGGTCGGCGTGGTCGGGATCGGTGGTGCGGCGCGGCTGCCGCGGTGCACGAACATCTGCTTCCATGCGGCGTAGACCGCGCCGACATACAGCGGCATCAGCACCGTGGTCAGCACCAGCTGGGCGATGAAGGCGGCGGCCAGCGGGCCACCGATCAGCATCGCGATCTGGATCACGATCACGAACAGGATGTACATGCAGAACGCGGCGATCAGGCCGAGTACGGCGAACACGAACATCGCGCCGATGTTCTCGATGCAGCCCTGCAGGCTCAGGCGCAGCGCATGCATGCCGCTCTGCTTGTCGAACACCACCAGCGCCGGCTGGGTGAACATCGCCAGCGACAGCGCCACCGCGCTCAGGAACACCAGCAGCATCCACAGCGCGATGCGCTTGGCCGGCAGGTTGGCGACCAGTGCGGCCGCATCATCCGGCTTGATCTGCTGGCCACTGCGGCTGATCTCTTCCATCTTGGTCATGACCTCGCTGAAGGCGGTGAAGCCCTCGCGGCCGATCATCATGAACAACAGCGCGCCCAGCAGCAGGACCGCCAGCACCTGTATCGCCAGCGGCACCAGCAGGTGGCTGACGCGGTGGTCGCGGATCGGCTGCAGCAGGTGCGAGGCCAGGCCCGGGCGGCCTTCGTCGATCTCGCCCACGGCGTACAGCATGCCGCCGAACATGATCGGCGAAATGGCCAGGGTCATCAGCTGCACGGCCATGCCGGCGGCGCCGGGAATCAAGGTCGACAGCAGGGTCACCACCCAGCTCACCAGCAGCCAGGTCAGGCCGATCCGGGCCAGCTGCAGCGGCGCACGCCGGTACAGGGAGAACGTATCCAGCAACCACTGGGCGCCCGCCGAGGCCGGCAGCTTGCGAATCTCTTTCATGGACATCCGGGAAGGACAGGAGGGGGCCGGGCGGCTGCCCGTGCCGCCGATTATCCCTGTTTTGCCACCGGCTGGGCTGAAGACAGCCGCGCCTGGCGGACGAAGCGGCGCAACAGCTGGCGGGCCAGCGGTGCGGCGCTGACCGCGCGCTCGATGCTGCGGGCGCAGCCGCCGTGGCGGCCGATGCAGTCGGCGCGGGCGCGCACGTAGCCGCGCATGTGGTGGGTGGCGAATTCCGGATGGAACTGCACGCCCCACGCCTGGCGGCCCCAGCGGAAGGCGTGGCAGCCGTCCAGCGGCGAGCGTGCCAGCACTTCGGCACCTTCCGGCGCGCGCAGCACGGTCTGCAGGTGGGTGGCATGGGCGGCGAAATGCTGCGGCAGGCCCTGGAACAGCGGGTCCTGCGCGGCCTGCGGCTGCAGTTCCAGCTCGATCGTGCCGGACTCGCGGCCAGCCGGGTTGTAGGCCACCTCGCCACCCAGCGCGTGCGCCAGCAGCTGGTGGCCGTAGCAGATGCCGAACACGGGCAGGTCGTCGTGCGCGGTCTGGCGCAGCCATGCGGCGCTGCGCTCACTCCATTCGGCGTGGTCGGTGACGAAGGCGGCCGAGCCGGTCACCAGCACGCCAGCGAAGCCATGCGGGTCGGGCAGGGCATCCCCGTGTTCGACATCGACCACCACCGTCTCGTGCTCTTCCAGCCCGGCGGCGACGCGGATCCAGTGCGGAAAGCGCCCGTAGCGGCGCAGCGACGGCACCGGTCGGCCGGTTTCAAGGATCAGGAACGGGGCTGGGTTCATCCGGGGGCGGCAGGACTGACAGGACTTCCTCGATTGTAGTCAGCCCCTGCGCCACCTTTTCAAGCCCGGCCTGACGCAGGGTTCGCAGCCCTTCAGCCCGCGCGGCACGGGTGAAACCGGCCAGATCCATGTCGGCGCGGATCTGCCCGCGCAGCCGCGAGCCCAATGGCAGCAACTCATACAGGCCGATGCGGCCGAGGAATCCGGTGCGCCGGCACTCCAGGCAACCGACCGGCCGACAGGGCGTGGCGGCATCTGGATATGCGGCATGGCTATCAGCCAGCACCGCCCAATCGGCGGCGCCGAGGCGGTGTGGCTGCTTGCAGTGCGGGCACAGCGTGCGCACCAGGCGCTGGGCGAGGATGCCGTTGAGGGTGCTGGCCAGCAGGTAGTGCGGCACGCCGAGGTCGAGCAGGCGGGTGACCGCCGAGGGCGCATCGTTGGTATGCAGGGTGGACAGCACCAGATGACCGGTCAGCGAGGCCTGCACCGCCATCTGCGCGGTTTCCAGGTCGCGGATCTCGCCGATCATGATGATATCCGGGTCCTGCCGCAGCAGGGTGCGCACGCCGCTGGCGAAGTCCAGGTCGATGTTGGTCTGCACCTGCATCTGGTTGAACTCGGGCGCGATCATCTCGATCGGGTCCTCCACCGTGCACACGTTCACGTCCGGCGTGGCCAGCCGCTTCAGCGTGGAGTACAGGGTGGTGGTCTTGCCCGAGCCGGTCGGGCCGGTGACCAGCACGATGCCGTGCGGGCGCTCGACCAGTGCATTCCAGCCCGCCGCCTCCTGCGGGCTGAAACCGAGCTGGTCGATGCTCTTGAAGGCGGCATCCGGGTCGAAGATGCGCATCACGCACTTCTCGCCGAAGGCGGTGGGCATGGTCGACAGGCGCATCTCGACCTCGCGGCCGCCCGGCGAACGGGTCTTGATGCGGCCATCCTGCGGGCGCCGGCGCTCGGCCAGGTCCATGCGGCCGAGCACCTTGATGCGGCTGACCACGGCGGTCATCACCGCCGGCGGCACCTCGAACACCTTGTGCAGCACGCCGTCGATGCGGAAGCGCATGCGTCCCATCTCGCGGCGCGGCTCCAGGTGGATGTCCGAAGCGCGCTGTTCATAGGCGTACTGCAGCAGCCAGTCGACGATATGCACGATGTGCTGGTCGTCGGCATTGACGTCGCCGGTGCGGCCCAGCTCCACCAGCTGCTCGAAGCTGGGCAGGGTGGTGTTGGCTTCGCCGCGCACGTCACCCCGGGCGCCGCGCACCGAGCGGGTCACCCCGTAGAACTCCATGGTGTAGCGGTGCAGGTCAAGCGGATTGACCACCGCCAGTTCGATGCGGCGCCGGGTCAGGTGCTGCAGGTCGCGGCGCCATTCCTGTACCAGCGGCTCGCTGGTGGCCACCAGCACGCGCTCGGCATCCACTGCCAGCGGCAGGAAGCGATGCCGGCGCGCGTAGGCATGGGAGACCAGCGCGGTGACCGCGGCGACGTCGACCCGGGTCGGGTCGATGCGCAGGTAGCGGCTGCCGGTGCGCTGCGCCAGCCATTCGGTGAGGCGCTCCAGGGTCAGTTCGCCACCGCCGTTGGCGGCCAGCTTGAGGTTGGACAGCAGCACCAGCGGGTGCACTTCACTGGCGTTGCGCGCGCCCTGCGCGGAAAAGCGCATGCGCTCGCGGTCCTGCTCGGCCACCAGGCCATCGGCAATCAGGGCTGCGGCAATCTGCTCGAAATGCAGCCGTCCCCAGGGCAGCGCGACGCCGCCCGCTTCGCCGGGCGTGCCGACCGGCAGCCGATGTTCCATCTGCCTGCTCCTCCCGGGTACGGAATGCCCCGCAGGTCGGCCGTTATACTAGCGCACCCCCTTTGCCGGCCAAGAATCGTCCGCATGTCCGCGACCCCGACCGTTCCGATCACCTTCCAGGGCCTGATCCAGACCCTGAACCAGTTCTGGGCCCAGCAGGGCTGCGTGCTCATCCAGCCGCTCGACCTGGAGGTGGGCGCCGGTACCTTCCACCCGGCCACCTTCCTGCGTGCGATCGGTCCGGAAAGCTGGAACGCGGCCTACGTGCAGCCCTCGCGGCGCCCGACCGACGGCCGCTACGGCGAGAACCCGAACCGCCTGCAGCGCTACTACCAGTACCAGGTGGCGATGAAGCCGGCGCCGGACAACATCCAGCAGCTGTACCTGGATTCGCTGAAGGCACTGGGCATCGATCCGCTGGTGCACGACCTGCGTTTCGTCGAGGACAACTGGGAATCGCCGACGCTGGGCGCCTGGGGCCTGGGCTGGGAAGTCTGGCTCAACGGCATGGAAGTGACCCAGTTCACCTACTTCCAGCAGGCCGGTGGCCTGGAGTGTCGTCCGGTGCTGGGCGAGATCACCTACGGTCTCGAGCGCCTGTGCATGTACCTGCAGAACTGCGACAACGTCTACGACCTGGTCTGGACCTACGGCCCGGACGGCCAGCCGGTGACCTACGGCGACGTCTACCACCAGAACGAGGTGGAGCAGAGCACCTACAACTTCGAATACGCCGACGTGGAAGAGATGTTCCACCGTTTCGACGCCTGCGAACGCGAAGCGCAGAAGCTGGTGGAAGTGAACCTGCCGCTGCCGGCCTACGAGCAGGTGATGAAGGCCAGCCACACCTTCAACCTGCTCGATGCGCGCCGCGCGATCAGCGTGACCGAGCGCCAGCGCTACATCCTGCGCGTGCGCGCGCTGGCCCAGGCGGTGGCCAAGGCGTACTACGAGCAGCGCGAGAAGCTGGGCTTCCCGGGCGCGAAGAAGGCCTGACGGCCGCTCTCCCCCTTACTCCGGGGCGCCGGACGCGTCGCGCGCTGCGCCCCCACCACAGGATTGAAACGATGAGCCAACTGTCCCCCCTGCTGATCGAACTGGGCACCGAGGAGCTGCCGGTCAAGGCGTTGCCGGGCCTCGCCCAGGCGTTCTTCGATGGCGTTGTCGACGGCCTGCGCAAGCGCGGTGTCGCACTGGAGCTGGGCGATGCGCGCCCGCTGTCGACCCCGCGCCGCCTGGCCGTGCTGCTGCCGGGCGTCGGCCTGGAGCAGCCGGAACAGCACAGCGAAGTGCTGGGCCCGTACCTGAACATCGCGCTGGACGCCGAAGGCCAGCCGACCAAGGCCCTGCAGGGTTTCGCCGCCAAGGCCGGGATCGACTGGACCGCGCTGGAGAAGACCACCGACAACAAGGGTGAGCGTTTCGTGCACCGCGCGGTGACCCCGGGTGCGAGCACTGCCAGCCTGCTGCCGGAGATCCTGCGCGAGGCGATCGCGGCGATGCCGATTCCCAAGCCGATGCGCTGGGGTGACCACGCCTGGGGCTTCGCGCGCCCGGCCCATTGGCTGGTGCTGCTGCACGGTGCCAACGTGGTTGAAGCCGAGCTGTTCGGCCTGCAGGCCGGTCGCGTCAGCCGTGGCCATCGTTTCCACCACGACCAGGCGGTGTCGCTGGCCCAGCCGCAGGATTATGTTGAAGCCCTGCGTGCCGCGTTCGTGCTGGTCGACCCGAGCGAACGCCGTGCGCGCATCGTTGCCGAGGTCGAGGCCGCTGCGGCCAAGGCCGGTGGCAGCGCCCGCATCACCGACGACAACCTGGAGCAGGTGGTGAACCTGGTCGAATGGCCGTCGGCAGTGCTGTGCAGCTTCGAACGCGCGTTCCTGGCGGTGCCGCAGGAAGCGCTGATCGAGACGATGGAGATCAACCAGAAGTTCTTCCCGGTGCTGGATGCCGCTGGCACCCTGACCGAGAAGTTCATCGGCATCGCCAACATCGAATCGAAGGACGTGGCCGAAGTGGCCAAGGGCTACGAGCGCGTGATCCGCCCGCGCTTCGCTGATGCCAAGTTCTTCTTCGACGAGGACCTGAAGCAGGGCCTGGTGTCGATGGGCGACGGCCTGAAAACGGTGACCTACCAGGCCAAGCTGGGCAGCGTGGCCGACAAGGTGGCGCGCGTGGCCGCCCTGGCCGAAGTGATCGCACCCCAGGTTGGCGCCGACGCTGCGCAGGCCAAACGTGCGGCCGAGCTGGCCAAGAACGACCTGCAGTCGCGCATGGTCAACGAGTTCCCGGAGCTGCAGGGCATCGCCGGCCGCCACTACGCCGTGGCCGGTGGCGAATCGGCCGATGTGGCGCTGGCCATCGACGAGGCCTACCAGCCGCGCTTCGGCGGTGACGACATCGCGCTGTCGCCGCTGGGCAAGGTGCTGGCGATTGCTGAACGTGTCGACACGCTGGCCGGTGGCTTCGCCGCTGGCCTGAAGCCGACCGGCAACAAGGACCCGTTCGCCCTGCGCCGCAACGCGCTGGGCCTGGCCCGCACGATCATCGAAAGCGGCTTCGAGCTGGACCTGCGCGCGCTGCTGGCCAGCGCCAACGCCGGCCTGGCCGCACGCAACGTGCAGGCTGATGTCGGCGAGCTGTACGACTTCATCCTCGACCGCCTGAAGGGCTACTACGCCGACAAGGGCGTGCCGGCCACGCACTTCAATGCGGTGGCCGAGCTGAAGCCGGCCTCGCTGTACGACTTCGACCGCCGCCTGGATGCGATCGGCACCTTCGCCGCGCTGCCGGAAGCCGAGGCGCTGGCTGCGGCCAACAAGCGCATCCGCAACATCCTCCGCAAGGCCGAAGGCGACATTCCGGCCCAGATCGACCCGGCGCTGCTGCAGGAAGACGCCGAGCGCGCGCTGGCTGAAGCCGTCACCGCGGCCATCGACGACACCGGCGCCAGCCTGCAGCACAAGGACTACGTGGCTGTGCTGGCACGCCTGGCCCGCCTGCGCCCGCAGGTCGACGCGTTCTTCGACGGCGTGATGGTCAATGCGGAAGATCCGGCGCTGCGCGGCAACCGCCTGGCGCTGCTGACCATGCTGGGCGAGCGCCTGGGCAAGGTCGCGGCGATCGAGCATCTGTCGAGCTGATGCCCGTACCGGTAGTGCCGGCCGCTGGCCGGCATTGCCACCGCGCATCGGATCGATCTGTGGGTTGCCGGCCAGCGGCCGGCACTACCGGATCACCGCTGGCGGATGTCCATCGGGGTCATTGCCGGCATCGCGCACGATGCCGGCAACCTCGCCTTCGATTGCGATGATCGCCACAAAGGCGCGTATTTTGACCGCCACTTAACAACCGATCCCGAATGACGTGATGCATTTCGCATCGTCACCTTCGGTCGGTATGCTGTGCCGCATGCAGCCAAAGAAATACGCCCTGCCGCTGATGGTCCTGTCGCTGGCCGCCACCTCCGTGGTCCACGCGCGCGGCACCATCGACAAGGTGGACATCAAGGGATTGGACAAGGGCGACGACGCCGCAATCATCGAGAACATCCAGGAATCGCTGTCGCTGTACGACACGATCGGCAAGGAACAGGGCGAATCGCGCCTGGAGTACCTGCTGTCCCAGGCCGAGCGGCAGACCCGCCAGGCACTGGAACCGTTCGGGTACTACAACCCGGTGATCAAGGTCGAGGCGCCGCGCGAGGACGAGCATGTCCGCGTGCTGATCCACGTCGACAAGGGCACCCCGGTCACCGTGCGCCGCGAGCACATCGACATCACCGGCCCGGCGATGTACGACCAGTACCTGCAGGACGACCTGGCCGCGTTCAAACCGCGCAAGGGCCAGCGCTTCGTGCATACCCAGTACGAAGCCAGCAAGATCACCATTACACGCCGCCTGGCCGAGCGCGGCTACTTCGACGCCGACTACACCCAGCGCCAGGTGCAGATCACCCGCGCCGACAATGCCGCCGATATCGACCTGACCTGGGACAGCGGCCGCCGCTACAACATGGGCCCGGTGCGCTTCGAACAGGATTACTTCGTCGACAAGCTGTTCGATCCGCTGGTGTACTGGGACCAGGGCAGCTACTACCACGAGGGCAAGCTGGACCGCCTGCGGCAGTCGTTGACCAAGCTGGACTATTTCAGCGTGATCGACATCCAGCCGCGCCCGGACGAGGCCGACGAGAACGGCGACGTGCCGGTGGACGTGAAGCTGACCCGCGCCAAGCGCACGATCTATACCGCCGGTCTGAGCTACGGCAGCGAAAGCGGCCCGGGCGTGCGCGGGGGCATCGAGCGGCGGTTCCTGAACAACCGCGGCCACAAGATGAACACGCAGCTGGACTATGCGCAGAAGCGCAAGAGCCTGGTCACCAGCTACCGTATCCCGGCGTTCAACTGGCTCGATGGCTGGTACACCTTCGCCGCCAGCGCGTACGACGAGCAGACCGACTACATCGACCTGCGCAACTTCAAGCTGATTGCCAGCCGCAGCGGCGAGATCAACGAGCACTGGACCGCGATCGCCTCCATCAATGCGCTGCGCGAGCGCTGGCGCTATGCCTCAGGCACCGAGTTCACCAGTGCGGTGTACAACACGTCGACGCTGGTCTACCCGCAGATGGTTGCCGACTACGTCAACGTCGATGACGAGATGTTCCCGCGCAAGGGCATCAGCGGTACCGCGACGATGCGTGCCGGCGTCGAAGGTGCCGGCTCGGACACCAGTTTCGTGCAGGCCAATGCCGTGCTGCGCTGGTACATCCCGGTGGGCGAAAGCAACCGCCTGATCCTGCGTGGCGAAGGCGGCACCACCTGGACCAGCGATCTGGTGGCAATGCCGCCCAGCCTGCGCTACTTCGCCGGCGGTGACCGCAGCATCCGTGGCTATGCCTACCGCGAAGTCGGTCCGCGGACCCCGGCACCGGACAAGTACGCGCTCGGGGCCAAGAACCTGGTGATCGGCTCGGCCGAGTACGAGCACTATTTCAATGGTGGCCCCTGGGGCGCGGCGGTGTTCGTCGATACCGGCAGTGCCTTCGACAACACCATCGACCTGCATACCGGCGTTGGCTTCGGCGTGCGCTGGAAATCGCCGGTGGGCCCGGTGCGCATCGACGTGGCGCACGGCCTGAACAACCCGGATTCGCAGTTCCAGCTGTACCTGAACATCGGAGCGGACCTGTGAGCACGCCCGCACCGACTCCGACCCCGAATACGCCGCCGCCGCGCGTGCGCTTCTATCGTCGCCGCCGCTTCTGGGCATGGTCCGGCGCCGGCGTGATCGGCCTGGTGCTGCTGGCCCTGCTGGCGGTGTACTGGCTGCTGCAGACCGTGGCCGGCCGCGACGTGCTGCTGGCACAGGTGGTGGCGCGGCTGCCCGTGGGCGCCAGCTTCACCTGGGACAAGGTGGACGGCCCGGTGGCCGGTCCGCTGACCCTGTACAACGTCGACTTCCGCTACGACGACATCCATTTCCACGCCGAGCGTGCCCATCTGGAGCCGGACCTGCGCCCGCTGCTGGGCCGCAAGCTGCTGCTGGACAAGCTGGAGCTGACCAACGCGACGTTGAACCTGGCCAAGAGTGACGAGCCGTTCAAGCTGCCGTCGTGGCCCGATTCGCTGCCGCAGATCGAAATGCCGCTGGCGATCCAGGCCGATGCCATTGCCATCGACGGCTTCCGCATCAGCCAGGCCAACGAGCCGGTGATCGACATCAGCCGTGTGCGTGGTGGCATCGAGATCGCCAACGGCGAGTTCCAGGCGCACAAACTGGTCGTGGACAGCGACATGGGCAATTTCACCGCCCAGGGCCGCTACATCCCGGCCAAGGACTACGACACCGACGTGACCGTCACCGCAGTGTTGCCGGCCCCGCGTGGCCGTACCGCAGCGACGGTGGGGCTGGTGGCACGCGGTGACCTGTCGCACATGGAAGTGGCGGTGGCCGGGCGTGCGCCGAAGCCGCTGCACGCGATGCTGGTGTTCGATGGCCGCACCGACCCGACCTGGAGCGCCACGGTGCGCAGCGACGAACTGGACCTGGCGCTGCTGTCACCGGCGTTGGCCAGCTCGGCGATCGCACCGCTGGCGCTGGACTTCACCGCCGCCGGCAAGGGCGGCAACGCCAACCTGCGTGGCAAGGTGAAGCAGGGCGATCACGAACTGGAACTGGCACCGTCGGTGGTGTCGTTGCAGGACCAGGTCCTGAAGGTCTCGCCGCTGCTGGTGAAGGGCCTCGGTGGCGAAGCCCGCCTGGAGGGCACGGCCGATTTCAGCCAGGAAGACCAGCAGAAGCTCAACTTCTCGGTGGTCGCCCATGACCTGACCTACGTGCCGGCGCCCGATCCGAACACCGCCGGCAGCGCACCGGTGCCGGTGACCCTGAAGGAAGCGCGCTTCGGCCTCGCCGGTACCCTGAAGGCCTGGGCCGCGATCGGCCGCGCCGAGGTCCAGCGTGACGCGCAGAAGGCGCAGCTGCGCTTCGACGTGCGCGGCAACGACCAGGCCGCGTCGATCCACCAGCTGCAGGCGCAGACCCCGGGTGGCCAGCTGCAGGTGGAAGGCCAGGTGGCCTGGGCGCCGCAGCTGGACTGGGACGCCAAGGCCACGCTGAAGGACTTCGACCCCGGCTATTTCGTGCCAGGCTGGAACGGTCGCCTGTCCGGCAACCTGGCCTCCAAGGGACGCCAGCTGCCGCCGCCGGCCAATGCCGCGCCTGGCACCGCCGGTACGCTGGAAGCCACGGTTGACCTGCCGTCGCTGAAAGGCGTGCTGCGCCAGCGCAACCTCGACGCACAGGGCAAGTTCGCGCTGCAGGGCGAGCAGGGCCAGGGCGACCTGAAACTGTCGCTGGGCAGCAGCCGGGTGACCGCTTCAGGCAAGGTCGGTGACCGCCTCGACATCGATGCGCGCTTCGAGCCGCTGCAGTTGAGCGACCTGTTGCCGGGCGCCGATGGTGGCCTGCGTGGCCAGGTGCAGGTGAAGGGCCCGCGCGATGCGCCGGACATCACCGCCGACCTGGTCGGCAACAATCTCAACTGGGACGGCTACGGCGCCGAGAGCGTGAGCATCAAGGGTCACCTGCCGTGGCGCGGCGACAGCGGCACGCTGGCGGTGCAGGGCCAGCAGGTCAATGCCGGCATGCTGCTGGAACGCTTGAACGTGGATGCGCAGGGCAGTGTGTCCAACCTGCGCCTGGCGGCGCAGGCCCGCAACGAGATGGGGGCGGTCGAGCTGCAGGGCAGTGTCCGCCAACAAGGCGCGCAATGGCGTGGCGAGCTGGCCGCGCTGCGCATCGCACCGGTGAAGGGCGATGCCTGGTCGCTGCGTGCGCCGGCGGCGTTCGCGATCAATGGCAGCAGCTACACGCTGGGCGAAGCCTGCCTGGCCGCCGCCAGCAGCGGTGCACTGTGTGCACAGGCCAACTGGCCACGCGAGGGCCTGGTGGTACGCAGTGATGCGCTGCCGCTGGCGCTGGTGCAGCCATGGTTGCCGCCGCAGTCCGGTCGTCGCATCTACCTGCGCGGCGATGTCAGCCTGGACGCGCAGATCCGCCCGCGCGGCAACGCCTGGGAAGGCCACGTGGAAGTGCGCTCGAAGGAAGGCGGCGTGCGCCTGGGCGAGAGCCGCAACACCGTGGGCGATACCACCCGTGGCGAACTGGTGCGCTATGACCAGTTCTCGCTGAAGCTCGACATGACCCCGGCCAGCATCAAGGGCTACCTGGGCATGGGCTTCCAGGGCAACGGCTTCGTTGATGCGAAGATGCAGACCGGCTGGGAAGCCAGCGCGCCGTTGAACGGCGAGCTCTACCTCAACATGTCGCGGCTGTACTGGCTGGAGCTGTTCTCGCCGGACATCGTGCGCCCCACCGGCCTGATCGAAGGCCACGTCAGCCTGCGTGGCACGCGTGGCCAGCCGTCGCTGGGCGGTGATGCGCAGCTGAGCAACTTCAAGGGCGAATTCCCCGCGCTCGGCCTCACTTTCGATCAGGGCAAGGGCAGCTTCGTCGCCCAGCCCGACGGTTCGGCCAAGATCACCGCGCAGGCCAACTCGGGCCAGGGCACGCTGTATGTCGACGGTGGCCTGTCGTGGTTCGGTGATGCACAGCCGCTGCAGCTGAAGATCCACGGCGAGAACGTGCTGCTGTCCAACACCAGTGAACTGCGCATCGTCGCCAATCCCAACCTCGACTTCACCCTGGCCAAGGCGGCGATGGAGCTGCGCGGTACCGTGCACGTGCCCGAAGCGGACATCGACATCGAGCGGCTGGACCGCGGCACCTCGGTGTCTGAAGACGTGGTGGTGCTCGATCCGGCCGACCCGGAAGAGTCACGCACCTCGCCGCTGGACATGGATCTGGTGGTCAGCCTCGGCGACAAGGTGAAGATGACCGGCTTCGGGCTGAAGGGCGCGCTGACCGGCAAGATGCAGGTCTGGGCCAAGCCCGGCCGCGAGATGACCGCCAATGGTGGGCTGGAAGTGAGCGGCCGCTACAAGGCGTATGGGCAGGACCTGACCATCACCCGTGGCAACCTCACCTGGAACTACAACGCGGTGTCCGACCCGCGCGTCAACATCCGTGCCGAGCGCCGGGTCGGTGATGTCACCGCCGGCATCGACGTCACCGGACGTGCGCAGCAGCCGCGTGCCGATGTGTGGTCCGATCCGGCGATGTCGCAGTCCGAAGCGCTGGCCTACCTGGTGCTGGGACGCAGCCTGACCGGTGCCAGCAGCGACCAGACCCAGCAGGTCAACGCGGCCTCGGCGGCACTCTCTGCAGGCAGTGGCCTGCTGGCCTCGCAGCTGGGCGCCAAGCTGGGCCTGGACGATGCCGGCGTAAGCCAGTCGCGCGCGCTGGGTGGCTCGGTGATCGGTGTCGGCAAGTACATCTCGCCCAAGCTGTACGTCGGTTACGGCGTGTCGCTGGTCGGTGCCGGTTCGGTGATCACGCTGAAGTACCTGCTGCGTCGCGGCTTCGACGTGGAAGTGGAATCGAGCACGGTGGAAAACCGCGGTTCGATCAACTGGCGGCGGGAGAAGTAACGATGCGATAGTGCCGGCCGCTGGCCGGCAACTGCACCGTATCTCCGGAGTTGCGGGGGTTGCCGGCCAGCGGCCGGCACTACCGTGCACGTCGGCCCAACCATCGGCCGTTGCCCCATCCGGCCCCAGCGGCTATGGTCCCGGGCTGTTCTGTCGTACCGGATTGCCTCATGTCACCACGCAAAGCCCTTCCCACCGCCCTGGCCCTGGGCCTGACCCTCGCCGCGGGTGCCCACGCCGATGAAGGCATGTGGATGCCGACCCAGCTGCCGGAACTGGCCAAGCCGCTGCAGGCCGCAGGCTTCAAGGGCAACCCGGCCGACCTGGCCAACGTCACTGCGCCGCCGCTGAGCGCGGTGGTGCGTGCCGGTGGTGGCACCGGCTCGTTCGTGTCCAGCGACGGCCTGCTGCTGACCAACCACCACGTGGCGATGGGCGTGATCCAGTACAACAGCTCGCCCGAGCACGACCTGATCAACGGTGGCTTCATCGCCAGGGACCGCGCCGACGAGCGCCCGGCCAACCCGGACTTCCGCGTACTGGTCACCGTCGGCTTCGACAAGGTGACCGACCAGGTGCTGGCGCAGGCGCGTGGCAAGACCGGCCGTGCCTACTTCGATGCCGTGGATGCGGCCAGCAAGCAGATCGTGGCCCAGTGCGAGAAGGACGGCAGCGTGCGCTGCTCGGTGGCCAACATGTACTACGGCACCGATTTCTACCGCATCGCCCAGCTGGAACTGAGCGACGTGCGCCTGGTGTACGCGCCGCCGCGTGCGATCGGCAACTATGGCGATGAAATCGACAACTTCATGTGGCCGCGCCACACCGGCGACTTCACCCTGCTGCGCGCCTATGTCGGCAAGGACGGCAAGCCGGCCGCGTACAGCAAGGACAACGTGCCCTACCAGGCGCCGGCGCACCTGCAGATGTCGGTGGAAGGCCCGAAGGAAGGTGACTACGCGATGCTGGCCGGTTACCCGGGCATCACCTACCGCCACCGTACCGCGGCCGAATTCGCTGGCCAGATCGATACCGTGCTGCCGCGCCGCGTATCGGTGTTCCAGCAGATGATCGACACCATCGAGGCCGCCAGCGCCAAGGACGCGCAGGCGCGTACCCGCTACGCCTCGCAGCTGCAGTCGCTGAAGAACAACCGCAAGCGCGCCGCGGGTGAGCTGGAAGGCCTGCTGCGCAGCGACGCCAAGGCCCAGCGTGCCGCCGACGAGACGGCGATGCTGGCTGCCACCGACCGCAAGTACCAGGGCGATATCAAGGCGCTGCTGACCAACCTGTCGCAGGGCGCGGTGGTAGGCGAGCGTGACCTGCTGCTGGACCAGATGGCCGCACAGAGCCAGCTGCTGCGCTCGGCGCTGCTGCTGGAACGCCTGCGCATCGAATCGGCCAAGCCGGACGCGCAGCGCGAGAGCGGTTTCCAGCAGCGCGACCAGGCGATGATCGAAGGCGTGCTCAAGCAGGTCCAGCGCCGTTACGCACCGGAAGTGGAGAAGGCGCTGCTGACCACCCTGCTGACCCGCTACCAGAAGCTGCCGGACGCGCAGCGCGTGGCCGAGTTCGACACGGCCTTCGGTCGTACCCCGGAGCAGCTGGCAGCGGCGCTGGATACTCTGTACGCCGGCACCCAGCTGGGTGAGGAGGCACAGCGCCTGTCCCGCTTCGCTGCTGCACGCGAAGGCAAGGCGCTGGCTGCCGATCCGCTGATCACCGTGGCCGGCCCGCTGGTGGCCGCGCAGCTGCGCATCGAGAACGAAAGCAAGACCCGCGAAGGCGAGCAGCTGCGCCTGCGCCCGGCCTACATGCAGGCGCTGTTCGCCTGGCGTGCCAAGCAGGGCCGCGCGGTGTACCCGGATGCCAACCGCACCCTGCGCATCAGCTACGGCAAGGTCGAGGCGCTGCATCCGCGCGACGGCGTGACCTACTCGCCGGTGACCACCGTGGCCGGCATCGTCGAGAAGAACACCAACGCCTATCCGTTCGATGCGCCCAAGCCGCTGCTGGCCGCGATCGCCAAGGGTGACTTCGGCAGCACCGCCGACCCGGCGCTGAAGACCCAGACGGTCAACTTCCTGACCAACCTGGATACCACCGGCGGCAACTCCGGCTCGCCGGTGCTCAACGCCAAGGGCGAACTGATCGGCCTGAACTTCGACAGCAACTGGGAATCGGTCAGCGCCAGCTGGTGGTTCGACCCGCGCTACAAGCGCGCCGTGCACGTGGACATGCGCTACCTGCGCTGGCTGCTGGCCAAGGTCTACCCGGCGCCGGAACTGCTGAAGGAAATGGGCGTGCCGGCCCAGTAAGAAGCCGGCCACGACCAACGGTCGTGGCCCGCACCGCGGAAGCCCCCACCCTGGTGGGGGTGGTTGCCCCCAACGAGCCCGTACACCCGGCCATGCCTGGCCTACACTGCGGGTTCCTCCGACGGAAACGCGCGCGTGGTCTCCAGCTGGATCCTGCTGCTGGTCTCGGTTGCCTATGCCGCGCTGCTGTTCGGCGTGGCGTGGTGGGGTGACCGTCGGCCGATGTACCCCGACCGGCCGTGGCTGCGGCCGGTGGTCTACAGCCTGGCACTGGCCGTGTACTGCTCGTCGTGGACCTTCTACGGCGCGGTCGGCACCGCCGTGCGCAACGGCGTGGGCTACCTGCCCATCTACATCGGCCCGCTGCTGCTGCTGCTGTTCGGCTGGCGCATCATCGAGCGCCTGGCGCTGATCGCACGCAGCCAGAACGTGGTGTCCATCGCCGACTTCATCTCATCGCGCTTCGGCCGCTCGCGGCGGCTGGCGGCGCTGGTGGCGATCATCGCGCTGATCGGCATCATTCCGTACCTGGCCCTGCAGTACAAAGCAGTGGCGATGAGCCTGCAGGTACTGACTGGCAACACCGGCCCCACTGGCTTCTTCACCGATCCCGCGCTGTACGTGGCGCTGCTGATGGCGTTGTTCGCCACCCTGTTCGGTACCCGCCAGGTCGATGCCACCGAACACCATCACGGCATGATGCTGGCGATCGCCTTCGAATCGGTGATCAAACTGTTGGCGATGCTGGCCGTGGGCGTGTTCGCCTACCTGTGGCTGAGCAACCGCACCGACGCGGTGGTCGAGTCGGTGCATACGCTGTTCACCGGCCTGCCGCCGGTGGGCTTCATCTCGCAGACCCTGCTCAGCTTCCTCGCCATCATCTGCCTGCCGCGCCAGTTCCACGTGGCCGTGGTCGAGTGCGGTGACGTGCGCGATGTGCGCCGCGCGCGCTGGATGTTCGGCGGCTACCTGGTGCTGATCTCGGGCATGGTGCTGCCGATCGCCACCGCCGGCGTGACCCTGTTCGGCACCGGTGGCAGCGTCGCCGACGACTCGATGGTGCTGGCCCTGCCGCTGGCCGAGGGCCGCAACGCGCTGGCGCTGATCGCCTATGTGGGCGGCTTCTCGGCGGCCACCGGTATGGTGATCGTGTCGTCGATCGCGCTGGCCACCATGGTCAGCAACGACCTGGTGATGCCGGTGCTGCTGCGCCGTAGCGGTGACCACCAGGAGGCCGCCGACGTCGCCTCGCGCGTGCTGTGGATCCGCCGCCTGGCGATCCTGCTGCTGGCGCTGATGGCCTACAGCTACTACCGCACCAGCAGCAACGACAGCACGCTGGCCTCGTATGGCCTGATGGCGTTCGCAGCGGTGGCGCAGTTCGCGCCCGGCCTGATCGGCGGCCTGTACTGGCGCGGTGCCAGCCGGCGCGGCGTCGAGGTGGGCATGCTGCTCGGCTTTGCCACCTGGCTGTACACCCTGCTGCTGCCGGCGATGACCATGGCCGGCTGGGTCGATGCCGCCTGGGTGCAGCACGGCCCGTTCGGCATCGAGTGGCTGCGGCCGCAGCAGCTGTTCGGCATGACCGGCTGGGACCCGCTGACCCACGGCACGTTCTGGTCGCTGCTGGTCAATGCAGCGACGATGATGCTGGTGTCCGCGCGCTGGCGGCCCGGCGTCGACGAGCGGCTGCGCGCCGCACCCTTCCTCGACCCGTATGCCGAGCGCCCGTCGGTGGCCGGTGGCTGGCCTGGTCACGTGCACGTGGGTGACCTGCTGGCACTGGCCTCGCGCGTGGTTGGCGAGCGCCATGCGCGGCGTTCGTTCTTCGAGCAGGCGCAGTCGCTGGGCCGCGAGCTGCAATCCTCGGCGCCTGCGGACCGGCCGTGGGTGCAGTTCACCGAGCGCCTGCTGGCCGCGTCGATCGGTGCGGCGTCGGCACGCCTGCTGCTGACCAGCCTGCTGCGTGGCTCGGGCATGGATCTGGGCGAAGTGGTGGCGGTGCTGGACGAAGCGGGGCAGGAGCTGCGTTTCAACCGCGAGATCCTGTCGACCACGCTGGAGAACATCAGCGCCGGGGTCAGCGTGGTCGACCCGGACATGCGCCTGACCGCGTGGAACCGACGTTACCAGGACATGTTCGGCTACCCCGACG
This sequence comes from Stenotrophomonas maltophilia, assembly GCF_003205835.1. Lineage (GTDB taxonomy): Bacteria > Pseudomonadota > Gammaproteobacteria > Xanthomonadales > Xanthomonadaceae > Stenotrophomonas > Stenotrophomonas riyadhensis. Next base: position 4,797,821 of record NZ_CP029773.1, on the reverse strand, counting down.
GCATGCTCTACGTGGGCCGCCCGGTGGCCGACCTGATCCGCTACAACGCCGAGCGCGGCGAGCTGGGCGAGGGCGATATCGAGGTGCAGATCAATCGCCGCATCGGCTACATGCGCGCTGGCTCACCGCACGTGTTCGAGCGCACCCGCAGCGATGGCAAGGTGATCGAGATGCGCGGCCAGGCGCTGCCCGGTGGCGGCTACGTGACCAGCTACAACGACATCACCGACTACAAGCACGCGGAAAAAGCGCTGCTGGAAGCCAACGAGACGCTGGAACAGCGTGTGGCCGAACGCTCGCATGAGGCCGAGGTCGCGCAGCAGTCGAAGACCCGTTTCCTGGCAGCGATCAGCCACGACGTGCTGCAGCCGCTGAACGCAGCGCGCCTGTTCGCTTCGGCACTGCGCGACAGTGATCACGTGAGTGACGAGCAGAAGCATCTGGCCGAGCGCGTGGACGCGTCGCTGCGCGCGGCCGAAGAACTGCTCGATGGCCTGCTGGATGTATCGCGTCTGGATGCCGGTGGCCTGCACCCGGTGATCGGCGAGTTCGACGTGAGCGCGTTGATGCGCGAACTGGCCGCGCAGTACACCCCGGTCGCCGCTGGTCGTGGCCTACGCCTGGACCTGTTCGCGCGCCCGGCGTGGGTGCGCAGTGACCGCCGCCTGCTGCGCCGCGTGCTGCAGAACTTCCTGGCCAACGCGCTGCGCTACACCCGCCAGGGCCGCATCGTGCTGGCCGTGCGCCAGCGCGGCGACGAAGTGGAGCTGCAGGTCTGGGATACCGGGCCCGGCATTCCCGAGCACCACATGCGGCAGATCTTCGACGAGTTCCACCGCTACCAGCAGCCGTTCGACTGGGGTGAGCAGGGGCTGGGACTGGGGCTGTCGATCTGCCAGCGCATCTCGCGCCTGCTTGACCATCGGTTGAACGCACGCAGCCGGGTCGGCAAGGGCTCGATGTTCTCGATCATCCTGCCGCGGGTGGCGCCATTGCCGGGTTATACCGAGCTGGCCACGCCGGTACAGGCGGTGGCCGCACCGGTACGCAGCGATTCGCTGGCTGGCCTGCGCGTGCTGTGCGTGGACAACGACGAGGAGATCCTCGACGGCATGCGCGCACTGCTCGGCCGTTGGCAGGTGCAGGTGATCACCGCCGCCACCGTTGACCAGGCGCTGGAAAAGATCGCCGAGCGCCCGCAGGTGATGCTGGTGGATTACCACCTGCACGACCGCATGGACGGCCTGGATGCGCTGGTGGCGTTGCGCGAGGCAGCCGGTTACCCGCTGCCCGGCGCACTGTTGACCGCCGATGGCCGCGACGAGCTGAAACGGATGGCGCGCGAACGCGGCTACCGCGTGCTGACCAAGCCGATCAAGCCCGCCTCGCTGCGCGCCTTCCTGGGCGCGCTGCGCGATGCGCAGTAGTGCCGGCCGCTGGCCGGCAACCACGTAATCGCGGGTGCGTTACCCCACGCCGTGCAGGTGTTCGTACAGGATCGTCGCACCGATGATCACCAGGATCACGCCACCGATGATCTCCGCACGCTTGCCGACCATGCTGCCCAGTACGCGGCCGAGCATGATGCCGACGGTGACCATGGTCAGCGTGCACAGGCCGATCACCGCAGCCATCACGCCGATATGCACGTCCATGAAGGCCAGGCCGATGCCCACCGCCATCGCGTCGATGCTGGTGGCGAAACCGGTCAGCGCCAGCTTCCAGAAGCCGTGGTGCTGCGAGGGGTCTTCGTCTTCCTCGGCACTGTCCGGGCGCAGGCCGTTGTAGATCATGTGGATGCCCAGCGCGCCGAGCAGGCCGAACGCGATCCAGTGGTCGAAGGCTTCGACGTACTGGAGGGCGGCCCGACCGAGCAGCCAGCCGATGATGGGCGTGATCGCCTCGATGACGCCGAAGATGATGCCGGCACGCAGTGCATCGCGGAAGACCGGCTTGCGCATGGCCGCACCTTTGCCGATGGCAGCGGCGAAGGCATCGGTGGACATGGCAAAGCCGATCAGGAGGATCGAAATGGGGGACATGGGCGGTGGCTGAGGTCGGGCTAGGACGGACGCACGGCCTGCGCTCGCGCCCAACCTGACGTTGCGCGCGCGGGCCGCTGGTCTCGCCAACCATCATGGTTGTCCACGCCACGGCGCACTGGCCGAGTATGTTGACGTGGACGATTCCTGCGAAGGAATCCGGCTACTCCCCAAGGGGACGCGAAGCTTAGCACCGCGATCCGCGCGTGGCGCATTTCCAGCGAAACGCGCAGGCAGGGCTGGTTTGTATAGCGATGGCTATATCGAGAGCGCAGCGGTGCCTGGTAGTGCCGGCCGCTGGCCGGCATGCGCAACGCCGAGAGCGTGCCAAGCAAGCTTGGCACCTACCAGTGCGGTTTCAGATGATGTCGCGCGTTTCAGGGGATTGCCGGCCAGCGGCCGGCACTACCTTCAGTCTTCTTCCGGCGGCAGCACGATGGCGTCGTCGTCGATCGCCAACTTGCCGGCCATCAGCACCGCCTGGGTGCGGTTGGTCACGCCCAGCTTGCGCAGGATGGCGGTGACGTGGGCCTTGATCGTCGCTTCGGAGACGTTGAGGTCGTAGGCGATCTGCTTGTTCAAGCGGCCGGCGCCCAGCATCTGCAGCACGCGGAACTGCTGCGGGGTCAGTTCGCGCAGGCGCTGGCCGACTTCGCGTTCCTCGCGCTCGGTCGGCGGCACGTTGTGCGCTTCCGGCGGCGCCCAGGTCTCACCATCAAGGATGGTGCCCAGTGCGTGGCCGATGGTGTCCGAATCCGCAGACTTCGGAATGAAGCCCAGCGCGCCGTGGTCGAGCGCGCGGCGCATCACCGTGGCTTCTTCGCGCGCGGATACCACCACCACCGGCAGGTGCGGGTGCAGCGAGCGCATGTGCACCAGCGCGTTGAAACCCTGCGCACCGGGCATGTTGAGGTCCATCAGGACCAGGTCGGCGTCGTTGTGCTGGTCGGCCAGCGCATACAGCGCTTCCACGCTGTCGGCCTCGAACAGCTGCACGCCGGGGATGACCCGCTGCACCGCCCCACGCAGGGCTTCGCGGAACAGCGGGTGGTCATCGGCAATCAGGAGGGTGGTCATGGTCGGGGGGAACCGTGGGGGAAACTCCATGGGGCCAGAGCCCTTTCCTGGCGGAAAGGGATCTGACCCCGGGTCGTACGTCAGCGTACCTTGCGCTCGTCCACCAGCGACGCCACCACCGACGGGTCGGCCAGGGTCGAGGTGTCGCCGAGCTGGTCCGGCGCGTTCTCGGCGATCTTGCGCAGGATGCGGCGCATGATCTTGCCCGAACGGGTCTTGGGCAGGCCCGGCGCCCACTGCAGGTGGTCCGGCGTGGCGATCGGGCCGATCTCCTTGCGCACCCAGGCGACCAGTTCCTTCTGCAGTTCGTCGCTCGGTGCTTCTTCGGCCACCAGGGTGACGTAGGCGTAGATGCCCTGGCCCTTCACGTCGTGCGGGAAGCCGACCACCGCCGCTTCGGCCACCTTCGGGTGCGAGACCAGCGCGCTTTCCACTTCGGCGGTGCCGATGCGGTGGCCGGACACGTTGATCACGTCGTCGACGCGGCCGGTGATCCAATAGTAGCCGTCTTCGTCGCGGCGGCAACCGTCGCCGGTGAAGTAGCTGCCCGGGTAGGTGCGGAAATACGTATCGATGAAGCGCTGGTGGTCGCCGTACACCGTGCGCATCTGGCCCGGCCAGGAATCGCGGATGATCAGGTTGCCCTCGGTCGGGCCGTCCTGGATCTCGCCATCGGCATTGACCAGCGCCGGCTGCACGCCGAAGAAGGGCAGGGTGGCCGAGCCCGGCTTGAGGTCCATCGCGCCGGCCAGCGGCGAGATCAGGATGCCGCCGGTCTCGGTCTGCCACCAGGTATCGACGATCGGGCAGCGGCTGTCGCCGACCACTTCGTAGTACCAGCGCCAGGCTTCCGGGTTGATCGGCTCGCCGACGCTGCCGAGCAGGCGCAGCGACGCGCGCGAGGTCTTCTTCACCGGCTCCTCGCCTTCGCGCATCAGTGCACGGATGGCGGTCGGGGCGGTGTAGAAGATGGTCACCTTGTGCTTGTCGATGACGTTCCAGAAACGCGAGGTGTCCGGGTAGTTCGGCACGCCTTCGAACATCAGCGAGGTCGCGCCGTTGGCCAGCGGGCCGTACACGATGTAGCTGTGGCCGGTGACCCAGCCGACGTCGGCGGTGCACCAGTAGATGTCGTCCTCGCGCAGGTCGAACACCGCTTCATGGGTGTAGGCCGCGTACAGCAGGTAGCCGCCGGTGGTGTGCAGCACGCCCTTCGGCTTGCCGGTGGAACCGGAGGTGTAGAGGATGAACAGCGGGTCCTCCGCGTTCATGCGTTCCGGCTCGCAGGTGGCCGGCTGGCTGTCCACCACATCGTGGAACCAGCGGTCGCGCGGGGCCTGCATGTCGACCGCGCCGCCGGTATGGCGCACCACCAGCACGGTTTCCACGGTGTTGGTGCCGGGCAGCTTCAGCGCTGCATCGACGTTGGCCTTCAACGGAATCCTGCGGCCACCGCGCAGACCCTCGTCTGCGGTGATGATCAGCTTGCTCTGGCAGTCGCTGACGCGGTCGGCGATCGAGTTCGGTGCGAAGCCACCGAACACCACCGAGTGGATCGCACCGATGCGCGCGCAGGCCAGCATGGCCACGGCGGCGTCGACGATCATCGGCAGGTAGATGGTGACCCGGTCGCCCTTCTTGACGCCGAGGTTGCGCAGCGCATTGCCGAGGCGGCAGGTGCGCTCGTACAGCTCGCGATAGGTCACGTGCTGGGCGGGTGCATCCGGGCCATCCGGCTCGAACAGCAGGGCGGTCTTGTCGCCGCGCGTCTCGAGCTGGCGGTCCAGGCAGTTCACGCTGGCATTGAGCTCGCCATCTTCGAACCACTTGATGTGGAAGTCGGACAGGTCGTAGCTGACGTTCTTGATCTTCGTCGGCTTGCGCATCCATTGCAGGCGCTCGGCGGCCTTGCCCCAGAAACCATCCGGGTCGGTCACCGAAGCCTGGTACTGCTGTTCGTACGACGTCTTGTCGATGCGTGCCTTGGCGGCGAACTGCGGATCGACGGGGTAGATATCAGCCATGGCACCCTCACTTGCACGTTGACTTTGTATGTGCGGTCGCAGCATCGCAGCGACCGATCCCCTTCAGTTTGCCCCATCCACCCCCGGCCGCGTCACCACTCTGGTTAGACCATGGTCGAAAGTGAGCGCCCAGCAGGGCCGGGTTCGACCAATGGCGAATAGCCGCTATACATAATCGCCCCGCAGTCTCGGCTCGACCGTGCCCCACGCGCGGCATCACCTTGCCACTTGGGAGAGAGGGCAACATGAGCCACCGTACGTTGAAAGCCGTGCGCAAACCTTTGGCGGCCTGCCTGTTGGTCGCCCTGGTCGCACCGGGCATGGCGTTCGCTGAGACCGCCAAAGAGAAAGCGCTGGAAGCACGCGTTGCCGAACTGGAACGCCAGGTCCAGCTGCTGCTGTCTTCGCAGCAACAACAACAGACCCAGATCAGCCAGACCCAGCAGGCGGTGACCGAAGTCCGCACGGTGCAGGCCGAGCAGAAGCCGGTCGCTTCGGTGCCGGCGGGCAAGCAGCCGATCCAGGTCACCACCATCACCCCGGGCGCCGCGCCGGGCACCACGGTCAAGATCGGCGGCTTCATCAAGGCCGATTTCCTCGCCACCCAGACCAGCGATGGCCAGCTGGCCGACGACGCCACCGGCCGCTCGCTGTACCTGCCGGGCCAGACCCCGGTGGAAGGCGCCGGCGGCAGCGGCAAGCGTTCGGGCACCGACTTCAATGCCCACGCCAAGTTCTCGCGCTTCAACCTGGGCATCGACAACGTGAGCGAATCGGGCAACAAGGCCGGTGCGTTCTTCGAGATGGACTTCTTCGGCAACTCGCTGGGCAACCAGACCGCCACCAATACCTACGGTGTGACCCTGCGCCACGCCTACATGTACTGGAACAACTGGATGGCCGGCCAGACCTGGTCCAACTTCATGGACGCGGCCGCACTGCCGGAAGCGGTCGACTTCGTCGGTCCCACCGATGGCGTGATCTTTGTGCGCCAGGCCCAGGTGCGCTACACCCAGGGCGGCTTCAGCGTCGCGCTGGAAAACCCGGAAACCACCACGCTCACCGGTACCCGCAACCCGGTCACCGGCGCCTGGACCAACACCAGCGCCAACTCCGACCGTGGCAGCCTGCCTGATCTGACCATGCGCTATGGCTGGAAGGGCGACTGGGGCACCTTCGGTGTCGGCGGCATCGTCCGTCAGCTGAAGGTCGACAACCAGGCCACCGGCGCCAAGGCCGACAAGGTGGCCGGCGGCCTGACCCTGGGCGGCAAGTGGGTGATGGGCGACAGCGATTCGCTGCACTACCAGCTGACCGGCGGCGAAGGCATCGCCCGCTACATCGGCCTGGGCATCACCGCCGACAGTGCCTACGACGTGGCCCGCGACGAGCTCAACCCGACCGGCGTGCTGGCCGGCTACGTGGGCTGGCGGCATGCGTTCTCGCCGAAGCTGCGCACCAACCTGATCTACGCGCGCAGCGACTACGACAACGACAGCATCCTCGGCCCGCTGGTGACCAAGAGCGTGCAGAGCATCCGCGGCAACATCTTCTATTCGCCGCTGCCCAAGGTCGATATCGGCGCCGAGCTGATGTACGGCCGTCGCGAAGTGGAGAACGGCAACAAGGGTGACATCACCCGGTTGCAGTTCACCACGAAGTACAGCTTCTAAGAGCGTGCCGGCCAGCGGCCGGCACCTACCGAGATTGAGTGCCGACCAAGGTCGGCACCCACCGAGATTGAATGCCGGCCAAGGCCAGCATCTACAGAGGGAAAACGTCCCATGTCCAGCACTGCATCAAGCCCGCACAATCCAGCGGGCACCCTGACCAAGGGCCACAAGAAAGTCATCTTCGCCTCGAGCCTCGGTACGGTCTTCGAGTGGTATGACTTCTTCCTGTATGGCTCGCTCGCCGCCATCATCGCCAAGCAGTTCTTCAGTGGCGTCAATGAAACCACGGGCATGATCTTCGCCCTGCTGGCGTTCGCCGCCGGCTTCTTCGTGCGTCCGTTCGGTGCGGCCTTCTTCGGCAGCCTCGGCGACCGCATCGGCCGCAAGTACACCTTCCTGGTCACCATCCTGATCATGGGCATCTCGACCTTCCTGGTCGGTGTGTTGCCCAACTACGCCTCGATCGGTTTCGCCGCACCGGTGATCCTGATCATCCTGCGCCTGGCCCAGGGCCTGGCGATGGGCGGCGAGTACGGCGGTGCCGCCACCTACGTGGCCGAGCATGCGCCGGACGACAAGCGCGGCCTGTACACCAGCTTCATCCAGTGCACCGCCACGCTCGGCCTGTTCATGTCGCTGCTGATCATCCTGGCCTGCCGCTACTTCCTCGGCAACGAAGCCTTCGAAGCCTGGGGCTGGCGTATTCCGTTCCTGGTCTCGATCCTGCTGCTGGGTGTGTCCGTGTGGATCCGCCTGCAGCTGAGCGAGTCGCCGCTGTTCCAGCAGATGAAGTCCGAGGGCAAGGGTTCCAAGACGCCGTTCCGTGACAGCCTGAAGGGCGGCAACCTGAAGCTGATGCTGCTGGTCCTGCTCGGCGCTGCAGCCGGCCAGGCCGTGGTCTGGTACGGCGGCCAGTTCTACGCGCTGTTCTTCCTCAGCAGCATGCTGAAGGTCGATGCCACCACTTCCTACCTGCTGATCGCGGCCGCGCTGGCGCTGGGCGTGCCGTTCTTCATCTTCTTCGGCTGGCTGTCCGACCGTATCGGCCGCAAGAAGATCATCCTCGCCGGCTGCCTGCTGGCCGCCGTCACCTACATCCCGATCTTCAAGGGCCTGACCCACTTCGCCAACCCGGCCATCGAAGAAGCCCGCAGCAGCTCGCCGGCCCTGGTCGTGGCCGATCCGGCCACCTGCTCGTTCCAGTTCGATCCGGTTGGCCTGCGCAAGTTCACCAGCTCCTGCGACGTGGCCACCGCCGCGCTGACCAAGGCCGGTGTGCCGTACGACGTGCAGCCCGCCGCCGCCGGTTCGCTGGCGATGGTGAACGTGGGCAGCGCCAGCGTCACCTCGTATGAGGCTGCTGGCCTGACCAAGGAAGACGGCAAGGCCAAGGCCGATGCGTTCGGTGCGGAACTGAAGACCGCCCTGACCACCGCCGGCTACCCGGCCAAGGCCGATGGTGCACGCATCAACATCGCCGGCACCATCTTCATGCTGTGGCTGCTGGTGCTGTACGTGACCATGGTCTACGGCCCGATTGCCGCCTACCTGGTCGAACTGTTCCCGACCCGCATCCGCTACACCTCGATGTCGCTGCCGTACCACATCGGCAACGGCTGGTTCGGTGGCTTCCTGCCGGCGATCTCGTTCGCGCTGGTAGCCGGTACCGGCAACCTGTACTACGGCCTGTGGTACCCCATCATCATCGCGCTGATGTCGGTGGTGATCGGCGGCTTGTTCCTGCGCGAGACCAAGGACGTGGATATCACCAAGTAACCGGCGTGCCGACCAACGGTCGGCACCCACCGGGTTTCAGGGGCCGCGGTGCAGACCGCGGCCTTTTTGTTTCCCTGTTTTTGGGGTCAGATCCCTTTCGCCTGCGAAAGGGATCTGACCCCATCGAGACGTGCTGCACCCCGTATAGTCGGCCCATGACCACCACCACGCCGGCAGACCTCCCCGCCATCCTGCACACCCTGCGCAGCGCGTGGCAGTCGCAGCGCCCGTCGCTGGACCAGCGCGAGAATGACCTGCGCCGCCTGCGCGAGGCGTTGAAGCCGCGTCTGGACGAAATGGCCCAGGCCATCGCCGAGGACTTCGGCCATCGCGCCCACGTCGAATCGAAGCTGGCCGATGGCATGAGCGTGCTGTCGGCCATCGACCACCTGCGCCGTCACCTGCGGCGCTGGTCGAAGCCGCAGCACGTCGGCGCCGGCTGGCGGCTGTGGCCGGCGCGCGCGCAGTTGCGGCCGACGCCGCTGGGCGTGGTTGGAGTGATTTCGCCCTGGAACTACCCGGTCACGCTGGCGCTGGTGCCGCTGGCCACCGCCATTGCCGCCGGCAATCACGTGTTGCTCAAGCCCTCCGAACACACGCCGTGCACCAGCGCGTTCCTGGCCGATCTGCTGGCCAGCGTGTTCCCGCCCGATCGGGTGGCGGTGGTGCAGGGTGGGGCGGATGTGGCGGCGGCGGTGTCATCGCTGCCGCTGGACCATCTGCTGTTCACCGGCTCGACGGCGGTTGGCCGCAAGGTGATGGCGGCCGCCGCCGAGCATCTGGTGCCGGTCACGCTGGAACTGGGCGGCAAGTCGCCGGCCATCGTCTGCCGCGATTTCCCGCTGGACAAAGCCGCTGCGCGGCTGGCTACCGGCAAGTGGTTCAACGCCGGGCAGACCTGCATCGCGCCGGATTACGTGCTGATCGACACCGCGCGCCAGCGCGAGTTCGTGCAGTCGCTGCAGCAGCAGGTGCGCGAGCGCTACGGCGATTTCAGCAGCGCCGACGACTACACGCGCATCATCAACGAAGGCCAGTACCGGCGCCTGCAGGGCTATCTGGCGCAGGCGCGCGAACGCGGCGTGCCGGTGATTGCGTTGGCGCAGGTGGATGAGGCGCGCGCCGACCGCGAGCGCCTGCTGGTGCCGACCGTGGTGCTGGACCCGCCGGATGACCTGGACCTGATGCGCGAGGAGATCTTCGGGCCGATCCTGCCGGTGCGCGCCTACCCGGACCTGGAGACGGCGCTGGCCGACGTGCTGTCCCGCGACCGCCCGCTGGCGCTGTATCCCTTCAGCCATGACCGGGCCACGGTGGAGCGCATCCTCGGCCAGGTGGTGGCCGGTGGGGTGACGGTCAACGACACGCTGCTGCACTTCGCCGCCGACGGGTTGCCGTTCGGCGGCGTGGGCGCCAGCGGCATGGGTGCGTACCACGGGCGGGCCGGGTTCGATGCGATGAGCAAGCGGCTGCCGGTTCTGTGGCAGTCGCGCTGGGTGGCCAGTGACCGGCTGCGGCCGCCGTATTCGAAGATTGCGGGGTTGTTGAAGTTCCTCTTGCGGTAGTGCCGGCCGCTGGCCGGCAACTGCAGGGTCTTGCCGACGGTTCATGGGGTTGCCGGCCAGCGGCCGGCACTACCGGTAGGTGCCAACCAGCGCGGCCCCTTCCGGTGGGTGCCAACCTTGGTTGGCACGCGTGAACCCCATGCGCCAACCAAGGTTGGCGTCTACCAAACCCGGGCCGGGTAGAATGCCCCCATGAAGATCGCCTCGTGGAACGTCAATTCGCTCAATGTCCGCCTGCCGCACCTGGAGCAGTGGCTCAAGGAGTTCGGCCCGGACATCGTCGGCATCCAGGAAACCAAGCTGGAGGACCACAAGTTCCCCGATTCGGCGCTGATCGCCGCGGGCTACCGCAGCGTGTTCGCCGGCCAGAAGACCTACAACGGCGTGGCGCTGCTGTCGCGTGAGCCGGCGCAGGACGTGCAGATCGGCATTCCCGGCTTCGAGGACGAGCAGAAGCGCGTCATCGCCGGTACCTTCGGCGACCTGCGGGTGATCAACCTGTACGTGGTGAACGGCCAGGACATCGGCACCGACAAGTACGAGTACAAACTGCGCTGGCTGGAGGCGGTGCATGCCTGGATCGCCGAAGAAATGCAGCGGCATCCGAAGCTGATCGTGATGGGCGATTTCAACATCGCCCCGGACGCGCGCGATGTGCACGACCCGGAGGTGTGGAACGAAAACCACATCCTGACCTCCACTGCCGAGCGCGGCGCGCTCAACAAGCTGCTGCAGCTGGGCCTGCACGATGGCTTCCGCCTGCACAATGACGAGGCGGGCACCTTCAGCTGGTGGGATTACCGTGCCGCTGGCTTCCGCCGCAACCTGGGCCTGCGCATCGATCTGACCCTGGTCTCCGATGCGCTGAAGGGTAGCGCGGTCGCCTCGGGCATTGATCGTGAGCCGCGCACCTGGGAACGCCCGAGTGACCACGCGCCGGCATGGGTGCAGCTGGGTTGAACGAACGGGGCCCGGCGATTGCCGGGCCCGTTCTGAAACATCTGCCGGCCGGCGGCCGGCACTACCCTCAGATCACCGTATGCTCTTGCGGGTGAACAGGTTGACGATCGCCAGCAGGATCACCGCACCGATCAGCGAGAACAGGAAGGTGCGGATGGTGATCGCTTCGTTGATGCCGCCGCCGAACAGCCAGCCGGAAATCAGCGCGCCGACGATGCCGACCACGATGTTGAGGATGATGCCCTGCTGGGCATCGCGCTTCATGATGATGCTGGCCAGCCAGCCTACGATGCCGCCGACGATCAGCCAGATGATGATGCCCATGATCGAACCTCCGGTGGGGAACTGTGACCAGTTGACGCGCACGGCCGTGAACCCGTCGTGGAATTGCGTGACGGGCGTGTGCGGATGAGCCTGCCAGCCACCCTCGACGGCCCGTGGCGCTTCGGCCCGGTGACGGTCTGGCGGCGCCCACATGTGCCGGGCCAGCGCGGCGAACCGCAGGCGCGGCAGGTGCTGGCGCAGGCGCTGGGCGCCGACCCGGACACGCTGCCACTGGTCCGTGATGACAAGGGCCGGCCGGAGCTGAGCGGTGCGCTGGCCCACTACGGCACCGGCTGGAGCCACAGCGGCGAGGTGCTGCTGGTGGCGCTGGGCGAAGGCGTGCGGCTGGGCGTGGATCTGGAGCTGCTGCGGCCGCGGGCCCGCCTGCTGGAGATCGTGCAGCGTTTCTTCCACCCCCAGGAAGTGGCCTGGCTGGAAAGCCTGGACGAGGCCGGGCGCGAGCACTGGTTCTTCCGCGTGTGGTGTGCCAAGGAAGCGATGCTGAAGGCGCACGGGCAGGGCATCTCGTTCGGCCTGCACCGCCTGCAGCTGGCGCCGGGGACCGATGGCGCCCTGCACCTGCGCTGGTGCGACCCGGAACTGGGCGAAGCCGCGCGCTGGCACCTGCACGAATGGCAGGCCACCGGCCAGTTCCGTGCGGCATTGGCCTGGTATCCACACTGAAGCGGGGAATCAGCGCGCAAAACCGGCGATAATGTCGGCATGAGCGAACACCCACTTCCCGCCAGCGTGGCTGCCACGCTGGAACAGGGCCTGGCCAGCATGGGCCTGGACGCCGCGCTGGCGCCGCCGCTGCTGCGCTACCTGGCCCTGCTGCACCGCTGGAACGGCACCTACAACCTCACCGCCATCCGCGATCCGCAGGAGATGGTCACCCGCCACCTGCTCGACTCGCTGGCGATGCAGCCGTTCGTGGCTGATGGCAGCCTGGCCGATCTCGGTACCGGTCCCGGGTTGCCCGGCATCCCGCTGGCGATCGCCTGCCCGGGCCTGCAGGTCACCCTGGTGGAAAGCAACGGCAAGAAGGCGCGCTTCATGCGCGAGGCCGTGCGCCAGCTCGGCCTGGACAACGCCCGCGTGGCCGAATCGCGCGCCGAGGCGCTGGACGAGGCCGGCCGCTACGACCAGCTGACCGCGCGCGCGATGGACACCCTGGCGGGGATCGTCCGCGTCGGTGGCCACCTGCTGCGCCCCGGCGGCGTACTGCTGGCCATGAAGGGCGTCTACCCGCATGAAGAGATCGCGGACCTGCCGGATGGCTGGCAGGTGCGTGAGGTGACCCCGCTGAGCGTGCCTGGCCTGGCCGGCGAACGCCACCTGGTTACCGTTACAGGTCCCTGATTCCCGCCGCCAGCCCCTTGTGGAACAACGGGTTGGCGATTCACGATTTCCGCAAGGGGCCGGTTGTACGCATAATGACCGGTCCCAGCACACGTCGACGAGGCACACCCGCATGGCCCGCATCATCGCCATCGCCAACCAGAAGGGTGGCGTCGGCAAGACCACGACCGCCGTCAACCTGGCCGCTTCCCTGGCCAACGCACCCAAGCGCGTGCTGTTGGTCGACCTGGATTCGCAGGGCAACGCGACCATGGGCAGTGGCGTGGACAAGCGTGAGCTGGTCTCCTCCACCTACGATCTGCTGCTGGGCGAGTCCAGCGCCGTCGATGTACGCGTGCAGACCGCCGAAGGCTATGACCTGCTGCCCGGCAACATCGACCTGACCGCCGCCGAGATCCAGCTGATGGGCCAGAGCGAGCGCGAGCAGCGCCTCAAGCGCGCGCTGGCGCCGATCCGCGACGAGTACGACTACATCCTGATCGACTGCCCGCCGGCGCTGTCGCTGCTGACGCTCAACGCGCTGGCCGCCGCCGACTCGGTGATCGTGCCGATGCAGTGCGAGTACTACGCGCTGGAAGGCCTGAGCGCGCTGGTGGAGACCATCGAGGCGCTGCGCACCAGCCTGAACCCGGCGCTGGAGATCGAAGGCGTGCTGCGCACCATGTTCGATGTGCGCAACAACCTGGCCAACGCGGTCTCGGCCGAGCTCACCGAGCACTTCGGCGACCGCGTGTTCCGCACCATCGTGCCGCGCAACGTGCGCCTGGCCGAGGCGCCCAGCCATGGCCAGAGCATCGTCGGCTACGACCGCGCCTCGCGCGGTGGCGTGGCCTACCTGGGCCTGGCCGGCGAGATCATCCGCCGCAACAACGAACGCAACAAGGCCGCCAAGGCCGTGGAGACCGTCTGATGACCAGCAGCAAGCCGGCAGCCAAGAAGCGAGGCCTCGGCCGTGGCCTGGATGCCCTGCTGGGTCCCAAGGGTGCGGTCAGCCAGGTGCAGGCCACCACCGCGGTGATCGAGCCGCTGCCGGGTGAAGTGCTGCGCAAGCTGGCCGTGGGCCAGCTGCAGCCGGGCAAGTACCAGCCGCGTCGCGAGATGGACGAGGGCAAGCTCTCCGAGCTGGCCGACTCGATCAAGTCGCAGGGCGTGATCCAGCCGATCCTGGTGCGCCAGCTGCCCGCGGGCAACTACGAAATCGTCGCCGGCGAACGCCGCTGGCGCGCATCGCAGCTGGCTGGCCTGGATGAAGTGCCGGTGGTGGTGCGCGAGCTGGAAGACCGCACCGTCATCGCGATGGCGCTGATCGAGAACATCCAGCGCGAAGACCTCAACCCGCTGGAAGAAGCCGAGGCGCTGCAGCGCCTGATCAGCGAGTTCACCCTGACCCATGCCGAGGCCGCCGAGGCCGTCGGCCGCTCGCGCGCGGCGGTGTCCAACCTGCTGCGCCTGCTGGAGCTGCCGGTGGCGATCCGCCTACTGCTGGAAACCCGCCGCCTGGAAATGGGCCACGCCCGCGCGCTGCTGACCCTGGCCCCCGAGCTGGCCGGCAAGCTGGCGCAGGAAGCGGCCGATGAAGGCTGGTCGGTGCGCGAGGTCGAGCGCCGTGCGCAGGCTTTCGCTGCCGGCAAGGTGCCGAGCAACCGCCCGGTGGCCACGCCGAAGGTGCAGCAGGCCGACATCGCCTCGCTGGAAACCGAGCTGTCCGAAGCCCTGGGGGCCAAGGTGGCGATCAACCATGGTCGCGGCGGAAAGGGCAAGCTGATCATCCACTACACCGACCTTGACACTCTGGACGGCGTGCTGGAAAAGCTGCGCACGCGCCAGGGCTGAGCCCGGCGCGGTGACAGGGGGCGCGGCCCGTTCCTGCCGTGTCCCGCGAATGACAGGGAACGTACCGCCGCGCGCGCCGTGGGATGTACTGCCTTCCGGCCCGTGGCCTCATCCAGGGAGCAGGACATGAGCAACGCATTCGACGACGTCAGCCCTGGCGGCAGCCCGATCCTGGTGCACAGCCGCCAGAAGGACTTCACGCCGGCGCAGGGCGAAGAACACATCGAGGCGATCGGCGCGCACATCGAGCGCCATCTGGGCCCGGTGTCCGGTGTCTTCCACGAGATCATCTCCGACCTGGTGCACATCGACGTGCACGTGGTGCCGGCCACCGACCAGTTCCCGTATCTGCGGCTGGTGACCTCCGGCATGAGCGATCTGCCGATGACCGTGCCCGCCGAGGTGGATGCGGACGTGCCGCACTACATGGAACTGATGGTGACCCTGCCGGCCGACTGGCCGATCTCGCAGGACGCCTTCGAGGACGAGCGCAACTACTGGCCGGTGCGCCTGCTGAAGGGCATGGCGCGGCTGCCGCACGAGTACGACACCTGGCTGGGCTTCGGCCACACCATTCCCAACGGCCATCCCAGCGAGCCCTATGCACCCGGCGTGGGCTTCGACGGCGCCATCGTGCTGCCGCCGGTAACCACCCCGGAAGAATTCGCCGAGCTGGTGCTGGAAGATGGCAGGACCATCGCCTTCATGACCCTGATGCCGCTGTACCCGGAGGAGATGGACCTGAAGCTGAAAAAGGGCGCCGAGGCGCTGCTCGATCGCTTCGATGCGAAGAACATCCAGGACGTGATCGAACCCGGCCGCACCAACGTGGCCAGGAAGCGTTTCGGGCTGTTCTGAGCCCGCAGCGTATCCTCTGCACCTGTACTCATTGATTTCCAGGCAACTGCAATGACCATCCTGCTTACCGGCGCTGCCGGCTTCATCGGTGCCTACACCGCCCGCGCGCTGCTGGAGGCGGGCCAGCCGGTGGTTGGCCTGGACAACTTCAACGACTACTACGACCCGCAGATCAAGCGCGACCGCGTGGCCGCGCTGTGCCCGGCGCTGGACCTGCGCACCCTGGACCTGACCGACCGCGAGGGCCTGGCCGCGCTGTTCGACGAAGTGAAGCCGATCGCGGTGATCCACCTGGCCGCGCAGGCCGGCGTGCGCTATTCGCTGGAAAACCCGCACGCCTACGTCGACAGCAACCTGGTCGGCTTCGTCAACATGCTCGAGCTGTGCCGCCATCGTGGCGTGCAGCACCTGGTGTATGCCTCCAGCAGCTCGGTCTACGGTGATTCGGCCACGCCGCCGTTCTCCGAGGACCAGCGCGTGGACCAGCCGCGCTCGCTGTACGCGGCGACCAAGGCCGCCAACGAGCTGATGGCCTACACCTACGCGCAGCTGTATGGCCTGCACGCCACCGGCCTGCGTTTCTTCACCGTGTATGGCCCGTGGGGCCGGCCGGACATGGCACCGCTGCTGTTCTCGCGTGCGGTGCTGGCCGGGCGGCCGATCGATGTGTTCAACGAAGGCCGCATGCAACGCGACTTCACACATGTTTCCGACATCGTGTCGGGTATCCTCGGCGCCCTCGCGCATCCGGCCGACGGTCCGGTGCCGCACCGGGTGTTCAACCTCGGCAACCATACGCCGGTCGAGCTGGAGCGCTTCATCAGCGTGATCGAGCAGGCCGCCGGCCGCCCCGCGCAGAAGGTCTACAAGCCCATGCAGCCCGGCGACATGGTGCGCACGATGGCCGATACCCGGCGCGCGCACGACGCCTTCGGCTTCGACGCGGTGACCCCGATCGAAGAAGGGCTGCCGCCTGTCGTGCAGTGGTGCCGCGAGTATTTTGGCGACCGCGCCTGAGCCGCAATCCTCACGCGGCCGGGTTCATCTTCGGATAACCTCGGTTTCGGAGAATGCGCGGTCTTTGTCCCCCCTTGGCCGAGTGCCTTATGAGCCAACCCGAGCTTTCCGTTGTCGTCCCCGTGTTCAACGAGCGCGACAATGTCGCCCCGCTGGTCGCCGAAATCACCGCTGCGCTGCGCGGCCGGCTGCCGTTCGAGATCGTCTACATCGATGATCACTCGCGCGATGACACCCTGGCGGTGCTGCAGGGCCTGAAGGCGACCACGCCGGAACTGCGGGTCTTGCACCACGTGAACCAGAGCGGGCAGAGCACGGCGGTGCGCACCGGGGTCAAGCACGCGCGTGCACCGTGGATCGCCACCCTGGATGGCGATGGCCAGAACGATCCGGCGGATATTCCCAAGCTGCTGGTTGCGCGCGATGCCGCCGAAGCACAGGTGAAGCTGTTCGCCGGTTGGCGCGTCAACCGCCAGGACAGCGGCAGCAAGCGCTGGGCCAGCCGCTGGGCCAACGCCATCCGTGCACGCATGCTGCGCGACGATACGCCCGACACCGGCTGCGGCATCAAGCTGTTCGAGCGCAGTGCATTCCTCGACCTGCCGTACTTCGACCACATGCATCGCTACCTGCCGGCGCTGATGCAGCGTGCCGGCTGGAAGACCACCAGCGTGCCGGTCAACCACCGCCACCGGACCGCCGGCGTCTCCAAGTACAACAACCTCGGCCGCGCGCTGGTCGGTATCCGTGACCTGCGCGGCGTGGCCTGGCTGATCACCCGCAGCAAGCGCACCGCGGTGGAAGAGCGGTGATGGGCCTGGAGCTGCACTGGCTCGACCAGCCGCTGACCTGGCTGTACTGGACCGGCCTGCATGTGACCGGCTGGAAGCTGATCGGCTATACCGGCGCGCTGATGTTTGGTGGCCGCTGGCTGGTCCAGTTCATCGCCTCCAAGCGCGCCGGCAAGCCGGTGATCCCGCGCCTGTTCTGGTACATGAGCGTGGTCGGCAGCCTGATGACGCTGAGCTACTTCCTGTTCTCGGCCAAGCAGGACTCGGTGGGCGTGCTGCAGAACCTGTTCCCGGCGTTCACCGCGCTGTACAGCCTGCAGCTGGACATCAAGCACCGGGGCTGGAAGCGGGACAAGGCCAGCCACTGAGGCTGCGGGGTCGGATCCCTTTCCGCAGGAAAGGGCTCTGACCCCGTCCGGATCGCCGGCGCATCCACGCATGGCGTGGCTCTGTTGCATGTCCGGCGGCCGTGCCGGGTCCTGCCTGCTGTGGGTAGAGTCGACTTTCGCGCGAAGCGCGGGGTTTGCTACATCTGGCGGAAGAGCAGCCGACTGACAGTCGGCTCTACCACGCGCCTTCGGCGCTGGGGCCCCGGCCTGCGGCCGGTTCCCGGTCCTGCCTGCGTTGCAGGCAGGACCTTCGTCCCATGCCATGGGCCGTGGGCGGTGCCATGATCGGGGTCTGCCTTCCCGGGAACCTGTGCTCGTGAAAACCCGTCTTGCCGTTGCCCTGCTGATCGCCCTGTCCGCCCCCGCCGTGGCCCTGGCCGCGCCGCCCGCCACCGCCGCACCGGCCAGCGTGGCCACCGAATCGCCTGCCGACGCCGCCTTCCGTGCGGTGTACGAGAAGGAATGGAAGTGGCGCCAGGAGGGCGGCGGCGAGGCCAGCGAGGACGAGGACGCGCCAGCCAACGCCACCCGCATGCCCGACGTCGGCCCGGCCGCGCAGCAGGCGCGCCTGAAGGTGTGGGACGAGACCCTGGCTGCACTGAAGAAGATCGACCCGAAGACGCTCTCGCCCGACAACCAGGTCAACTACGCGATCTACCGCGACCAGGTGTTCAACCTGGCCGAAGACGTGCGCCTGCGTGGCTACGAGATGCCGTTCAACGCCGACTCCTCGTTCTGGTCCAACCTGTCCTTCATGGCTCGGCGCGAGATGAAGACCGCGCAGGACTACCAGAACTACATCGCTCGCCTGAACGATGTGCCGCGCTACTTCGGTCAGCAGACCGAGAACATGCGCGCCGGCCTGAAGCGTGGCTTCAGCGTGCCGCGTGCCGTGCTCGATGGCCGCGAGGTGTCCATCGCCACCGTCGCCGAGCTGATGGATCCCACCGAGTCGCCGCTGTACGCACCGTTCAAGAAGCTGCCCAACAGCATCCCGGCCGCCGAGCAGGCCAGGCTGCAGGCGCAGGCGCGCGAAGCAATCAGTGGCAAGGTAGTGCCTGCGTTCCAGCAGCTGCGCACCTTCTTCGTCAGCGAGTACGTGCCGCAGGCGCGCACCACCCTGGCCGCCGAAGCGATGCCGGGCGGCAAGGCGTACTACAAGCAGCAGATCCACGAATACACCACGCTGGACCTGTCGCCGGACGAGATCCACCGCATCGGCCTGGGTGAAGTCGCGCGTATCCAGAAGGAAATGAACGACATCATCAAGCAGGTGAAGTTCAAGGGCAGCTTCGCCGAGTTCCTGACCTTCCTGCGCACCGATCCGCAGTTCTATGCCAAGACGCCGGAGGAACTGCTGTCGCGTGCCGCGTGGATCTCCAAGCGGGCCGATGGCCAGCTCGGCAAGTACATGACGCTGCCGCGCGCGCGCTTCACCATTGTGCCGGTGCCGCCGGACATCGCGCCGTTCTGGACCGCCGGCCGTGGTGGCATGGGCACCTACTGGCTCAACACCTACAACCTGCCGTCGCGCCCGCTGTACAACCTGCCGGCGCTGACCCTGCATGAATCCGATCCGGGCCACGCGCTGCAGGGTGCCATTGCCGCCGAGCAGAAGAACCTGCCCGAGTTCCGCCGCAACGCCTACATCTCCGCCTACGGCGAAGGCTGGGCGCTGTACTGCGAGAAGCTGGGCGTGGAGATGGGCATCTACGAAACCCCGTACGAGGATTTCGGCCGCCTGACCTACGAAATGTGGCGCGCTGCACGCCTGGTGATCGATACCGGCGTGCACAGCAAGGGCTGGAGCCGCGAGCAGGCGCTGGCCTACCTGCGTGACCACACCGCGCTGAGCGAGCATGAAGTGACCACCGAAGTGGACCGCTACATTTCCTGGCCGGGCCAGGCGCTGAGCTACAAGCTGGGCGAAATCGCCATCGTGCGCCTGCGCGCGCAGGCCGAGAAGGAGCTGGGCGACAAGTTCGACATCAAGGGCTTCCACGACACCCTGCTCAAGCAGGGCTCGGTGCCGCTGCCGGTGCTGGAACAGCAGATCCAGGCCTACATCGCCGAACGCAAGAAGGCCTGACCGTGCAAGGGTAGTGCCGGCCGCTGGCCGGCAATCCGGCCCGGTCATGGGGTCGGATCCCTTTCCCACGGAAAGGGCTCCGACCCCGGCATCACATCACCCCACCGCCCTTGGCTTGGCCACCCGTGCCGCGAAGGTCGGCAGCACCAGCAGGGTCAGCACGGTGGCGGTGATCAGGCCACCGATCACCACCGTCGCCAGCGGCTTCTGCACCTCCGCACCGGAACCACTGGCGATCGCCATCGGAATGAAGCCGACGATCGCCACCAGCGCCGTGGTCAGCACCGCGCGGATGCGGCTGGAGGCACCGTTGATCGCCGCCTGCAACGGCAGGTCGCCGGCATCCAGGCGCTCGCGGATCGCCTGCATCAGTACCAGACCGTTCAAGGTGGCCACGCCGGAGACGGCGATGAAGCCGACCGCCGCCGACACCGAGAACGGCATGCCACGCAGCAGCAGCGCGAGGATGCCGCCGACCAGCGCCAACGGCACGCAGCTGAACACCAGAATGGCTTCCTTGCCGCTGCGCAGGGCCATGAACAGCAGGCTGCCGATCAGCAGGAATACCACCGGTACCACCGTCGCCAGCCGCTTTTCCGCGCGCTGCAGGTTCTCGAACTGGCCACCCCAGGTCAGGTAGGCACCCGGCGGCAGTGCCACGTCGGCCACCGCTGCCTGCGCTTCGCCGACGAAGCCGCCCAGGTCGCGGCCGCGCACGTTTGCCTGCACCACCACGCGGCGGCTGCCGTTGTTGCGGCTGATCTGGTTCGGCCCTTCGCTGACCGTGATGCGCGCGACCGACGACAGCGGAATCACCAGCCCCGATGGCGTAGCAATCGGCAACGACGCCAACTGGTCCGGATCGTTGCGCGAGGCATCGTCCAGGCGCACCACCACGTTGAAGCGGCGGTCGCCCTCGAAGATCTTGCCGGCCGCCGTGCCACCAATACCCGTGGACAGTGCATCGCTCACGTCCGCCGCGGTCAGCCCATACTGCGCCGCCGCCACGTGGTCGATGGCCACGTTGAGCGTGGGCAGGCCCGAGATCTGTTCCACCCGCACGTCGGCCGCGCCCTCCACCGAACGCAGCTTCAGCGCCACCTGGTCGGCCACCTTCTGCAGCTGGCTGAAGTCATCGCCGAAGATCATCACCGCCAGGTCGGTACGCACGCCGGAGATCAGTTCGTTGAAGCGCAGCTCGATCGGCTGGCTGAACTCGAAGCTGTTGCCCAGCTGCTGCCCGGCCAGCGTTTCGAAGCGTGCCACCAGCGCGTCCTTGCCCAGCTTCGGATCCGGCCAGTCCTTGCGTGGCTTGAGCACGATCACGCTGTCGGAGATGTTGGTCGGCATCGGGTCGATCGCCGCCTCGGCGGTACCGGTGCGCGAGAACACGGTCTCCACTTCCGGCTGCTTGGCAATTGCCTTTTCCAGTGCCAGCTGCATCGCCAGCGACTGCTCCAGCGAGGTCGACGGCACGCGCAGGGCCTGCATCGCCACGTTGCCTTCGTCCAGCGTCGGCATGAACTCGCGGCCCAGCAGCGAGAACGAACCGATGCCCACCACCACCATCATCACCGCACCGGCCAGCACCGTGCGCGGATGGCCCACAGCCTTGCGCACCACCGGCTCGATGCGCGCACGCAGCACGCGGATCAGCTTGGTTTCGTGCTCGCCATCGTCAGCATGTGTATCGCCGTCCTTCACCTTGGGCTCGCGCACCAGCAGTGCGGCCATCGCCGGCACGAAGGTGAAGGAGAAGATGAAGGCACCGACCAGGGCCAGCATGAAGGTGGCCGCCATCGGGTGGAACGTCTTGCCCTCCACGCCTTCCAGGGTAAGGATCGGCGCGAACACCAGCAGGATGATCAGCTGCCCGAAGGCCGCCGGGCGTGCCATTTTGCGCGCCGAATCAGCGGCCACGCGCAGGCGTTCCATCGCGGTCAATGCACGGCCCAGTTCGGCGCGGCGCTGGCCCAGCATCAGCAGCATCGACTCGACCACGATCACCGCACCGTCCACCAGGATGCCGAAGTCCAGCGCACCCAGGCTCATCAGGTTGCCGCTGATGCCGAAGCGGTTCATGCCGATCACTGCGAACAGGAACGACAGCGGAATCACCAGCGCGGTGATCGTTGCCGCACGCAGGTTGCCCAGCAGCAGGAACAGCACCACCACCACCAGCAGCGCGCCCTCGGTGAGGTTCTTGGCCACGGTCTTGATGGTGGAATTGACCAGCACGCTGCGGTCCAGCACCGGTGCCGCCACGATGTCGGCCGGCAGCGATTTGTTCACCTGTTCCAGGCGCGCGGCCGCGGCCTGGGCCACGGTGCGGCTGTTGCCGCCGGCGATCATCAGCGCGGTGCCCAGCACGGCTTCATGGCCGTTGCGGCTGGCCGCACCCAGGCGTGGCGCGCGGCTCAGCTCGACCTCGGCCACATCGGCCACGCGCACCACCACGCCATTGCGGGTGGCCACCGGGGCCTGTGCCAGGTCGTCGGTGGTCAGCGCCAGGCCATCGGCACGCACCACCAGGCCTTCGCCGGCACGCTGCACGAAACCGGCACCGGCCTGCACGTTGGAACGCTGCAGGGCAGTGACCAGATCGGCCAGGCCGAGGCCGTGCGCGGCCAGTCGGGCGCTGTCCGGATGCACGCCGTATTCCTTGACGTAGCCGCCGACCGTATCGACGCCGGCCAGCCCCGGGCTGGAACGCATCTGCGGCGCGATGATCCAGTCCTGCACGGTGCGCAGGTAGGTGGCACGTTCTTCCGGCGTACGCAGCAGATTGCCTTCCGGCGTGCGGTAGACCTCGCCGGCCTGCCAGCCGGCTTCACCGGGCTTGGCCAGCCTGGCCGGATCGAACGCGGTGAAGTCCACGGTCCACATCAGCACTTCGCCGAGGCCGGTGGTGACCGGCGACAGCATCGGCGACGCGCCATCGGGCAGGTCTTCCGATGCCTCGCGCATGCGTTCGGCCACCTGCTGGCGGGCGAAGTAGATGTCGGTCGCATCGGTGAAGATCGCGGTGACCTGCGAGAAGCCATTGCGCGACAGCGAACGCGTGGTGGTCAGGCCGGGAATGCCGGCCAGCGCGGTTTCCAGCGGATAGGTCACCTGCCGCTCGATCTGCTCCGGGGTCAGTGCCGGTGCCACCGTGTTGATCTGCACCTGGCGGTTGGTGATGTCCGGCACCGCGTCGATCGGCAGCTTGCCCAGCTGGAACAGGCCCACGGCAGCGATCAGCGCCGCCATGAACACCACCAGCCAGCGGTGGCGCACCGCTGTTTCAATGATCAGCTTGAACATGGTCGCCTCCTCAGTGGCCGTGCTCGGCTTCGCCCTTGGCCAGTTCGGCCTTGAGCAGGAAGGCGTTGGCACCGACGATGCGCTCGTTGCCGGTCAGCCCACCGAGGATCTCGATGCGGTCGCCGGCACGGCGCCCGGCCAGTACCGGCTGCGCCTTGAAGCCGCCGTCGACGGCAACGAACACCGCGCTGCCGCCATCGACGTTCTGCACCGCATCGGCGGGCACGCTGAGCGAACCGTCCTGGCCTTCGGTGACCACCACCGCCGATACCGGCGAACCGGCCGGCGGCAGCGAAGCGTCCACCGGCGTGGCGCGGATCACCGCGACGCCGCCCTGCTGGCGCACATCAGCGGCCGAACCGGTAACGGTGGCGGTGAAGCTGCCACCCGGCACGCTCACTTCCAGCTTCATGCCGGGCGTGACCTGTGCGGCCAGCGCGGGCGGCGCGGTGAACACCAGTTCGTTCATCGCCGGATCGGCGACATCGGCCACCGCGCTGCCGGCAGCGACCACGCCGCCCGGGGTGACCTGCACGTTGCCGACGATGCCGGCCACCGGGCTGGTGATGCGCACGCGGCCGCTGGCATCGGGCGCACCGTTGGCGGCGGCCTGGGCCTGCGCGGCAGCGGCCTGGGCCTGTGCCGCCAGCGAGCGGGCGCGCGAGGCCTCCAGTTCCTGGCGGGCGACCACACCCTGGTCGACCAGCGCCTTGTCGCGGCCATAGGCCAGGCGCGCGGCCTCGGCTTCGGCCGATGCAGCCAGCGCATTGGCGCGGAACACCGCGGCCTCACCGCTGACCACGATCGCCAGCGCCTGGTTCTGCTTCACTGCGGTGCCCGGCGCGACCAGCACGCGCTCGACGCGGCCGGTCACCGTGGATGCCACCGACGCGCGTGCGCCCACCGACGGTTCGACCCGGCCGGACAGGCGCGTGGAGCCACCGCCACCGCGACCGATGGCGACCACCTCGATACCGGACGCCTTGATCTGTTCCGGGGTCAGCTGCACCACGCCTTCATCGGCGTCGGCGGGGGCCTTGGCGGTTTCCGCCTTGGCCTCCTTGCTGTCGGCGGCATGGCCGTGGCCATCGTCGGTACCGGCCTTGGCCGCAGCGGGGTCTTCATTGGCAGGCGTCTGCGCATTGCCGGCGCAGCCGGCCAGCAGGACGGTCAGCAGCACGCCGCCGATCAGCGGGAAAGTACGGGAGAGAGTCATTTGGCCTCCACAAAAGGTGCGCGCCCTTCAAGGCGGGCAAGATCGATTTCGGCGCCGACGCGCGACAGGCGCGCATCCACGGCGGTGCCGCGGGCGGCGATGAGGGCGCTGCGCGTGCTGCGCAGTTCCAGCTGCGAGATGCGTCCGGCGTCGAAGCCGACGCGTGCGAGGCGATACGCCTCTTCGGCGGCGACCACGCTTTCATCGGCGGCGTGGGTACGGCTGCCGGCCGCCTTCAGCCCAGCCACGGCAGACAGGCGCTCGGCCTCGCTGTCGCGGCGCTGCTGGTCCAGGCGTGCCTCGGCCGCGCGCTGGTCGGCATTGGCGGCGCGGATGCCCCCGCGGTTGCGGTCGAACAGCGGGATGCTGAGGCTGACCCCGAGGTTGTAGGCACGCTCGCCGCCTTCGCGGAAGCGGGTCTGTGCGGCGGTGACGCTCAGATCGGGCAGGGCGCGCTTGCGCTCCACATCGACCAGCTTGCCGGCCGCATCGGCTTCGGCTTCGGCGATGCGCACCGCCAGTGCCACGTCGGTGGCGCCACGCGGCAGCGGCGGGGCACGGTCGAGCAGGCTGTCGTCAATCGACTGCACCGGCGCATCCAGCAGCGCGGCACCGGCCAGGCGGGCCAGCGCGGCGTCGCGGAACGCCTGCGCTTCATCCAGCGCAGCGCTGGCATTGGCCACTTCGCTCTGCGCCTGCACCGCGCGCAGCTGTGGCTCGCGGCCCTGCTTGACCATCGCGTTGACCGCGTTGGCGTCATCGCGGGTGAGGGTCAGCGCCTCCTCGGCCAGGGAGTAGCGGCGCAGTGCACTTTCCGCCTGTGCGTAGACCACCGCCAGCTGGCTGGCCACGTCGCTGCGGCTTTGGGCACCACGCAGGTTGGCGGCCTGTGCCTCGGCACGGGCGGCACGGACACGCGCGCCACGCTGGCCCCAGACCTCCAGCGGCTGGGACAGGGTGAGCACGGTATCGGCCTTGCCCATGCCGCCATAGGAGCCGGTGCCCCAGGCGTTCTCGGCGGAGTAGGAGAGGGAAGGATTGGGCAGCGCACGGGCCTGGTCGGCGCGCGCATCGGCGGCCTCGGCCAGCGCCGTACCCACACGGGTGCCGGGCAGCTGGTCCAGGCGTTCAAGCAGGGTGTCGTAGGAGGGGGCGGCTTGCGCCATCACCGATGCCGCCGGGGCCAGGCCCAGCAACACGGCGACGACCAGCCCGGCCGCGCGCGGCGACCGAGGTGTCAGGATCGACATAGGGGGATTCCGGTTGTGAGTGAAACGGGAGCCCGCAATCGCGGGACGCGCTCAACTCACACCCGGGGGGGACGCGTCAATTCATCCTGGGCGACCGCATAGGTCGCCGCGTCGCCGGCATTCATCCAGCGCGACGGCAGTGGCGCACCGAAGGCAGCGAGGGTGCTGGCCGGCAGGCTCAGATTGGAGTGGTGGCAGTGGTTGTGGCCACAGGCACCGACGTGCTTGCCGTCGCTGTCGCCATCGGCATCCGGAGCGGACTCCACGTGCACCGTGCTGGCGTGCGGTTCCACCGTGCAGGCCAGCGCGTCGGCCACCGGCACGACCACGAATGCCGCCATCAGCAGCATCAGCAGGGTCGAGCGAAGGTGGCGGGAGATCCGGCGCATGAAGGGAGGCTAGCAAGCGGTTTTCGCCGGATACAATATCAATGGACGCTTCGGGAATTCGTCGGAATCTCCCGTTCAGGTGGCGTCCTGCACTGCGGATTGCCCTTGCACGGGCGGTCCATTGCACCTTGCAACGCCTTCGGTGACGATCGGGATTCGTCACCAGGGAGGGAACGATGAACGCACGCGTCGCTGCTGTTGGGCTGCTGATGGTGTTGGTCAGCCCCGCTGTCCAGGCTTCGGATGACGTCTACGTCGAGTTACTGTGGTCGCCGACACCCGCGGACGCCATCGCGCGATCAGTGGCCTACCAGTTCGTTGCCGATGGACTGCACGACCACCGCATCTGCGTTGCCGCCGGTGGAGAAGACGCCGATGTGGGCGGATTGGAACTCACCATTCGCGACGCCAATGGCGTTCGCATCTCGCAGGTCCGGCATGACGGTTTCCGTGGCCGCAAGACCTGTTTCCCAGCGGACCTTGGCACTGCGGGGACGGCCGGCACGTGGACGGTGGATGCCGTTCTTGGCGACGGCCGGACCGGCAAAGCCGCCGTTCGTGTCGATCACCGCTTGGAGGAGTCTCCGCTGTATCTAGGGCACGACGGCCCCTACGTTGCTGGCCGCCCGAACTACGCCCCGTCCGTCCCGGCGGCCGAATGGGTGGGCAAGCTGGTCTGGGTGCTGGACGTGGATGCCGAAGGCAAGGTAACCCGCGTTGAAGTGGAAGTCGCCGAAGGCGTTGGCGAACGCTTGCGTGCCCGTGCAATGGCCGCTGGCTGGTTGAGCCAGTTCGGCCCTGACCCGGCGCGTGCGACCAAGCCATTGCGTTGGCGTCGGACACTGGAATTTGCTGCGGAATGATGGCCGCGCGGGGGCAGTGCCCTTCGTCTGGGTAGTGCCGGCCGCTGGCCGGCAACCTCACGAGCGCAGGCAATCGCCTGCCATTGCCGGCCAGCGGCCGGCACTACCGGTCTGCAGGCAGCTTCGCGATCACCTTGATCTCGAACTGGAACCCATACAGCCAGGTCACGCCGATACCGGTCAGGGTCGGATGCGGCGCTTCGCCCCAGTACTCGGGCACGATCGCCCACGCCTTCTCGAAGTTCTTCTCGGGGTCGACCAGGAACACGGTCACGTCGATCACGTCATCGAAGGTGCAGCCGGCGGCAGCCAGCACCGCGTTGAGATTCTCGAAGGCGCGGCGTACCTGGGTTTCGAAATCCGGCTCGGGCGAGCCGTCCTCGCGGCTGCCGACCTGGCCGGAGACGAACAGGAAGCCATTGGAACGGATCGCCGGCGAGTAACGGTTGCGCTCGTACAGGGCCTGGCGACCGGCGGGGAAAACGACATCGCGCTGTGACATGGGGAAGATCCCGTGGGAGAGAACGTCATCCTCCCCGCCAGCGCTGTCTGGATAAACCGCGATGATCGGCCTAGATTGATTGCCAATTCCAAACAATCATGACCCACCATGGACCGTTTCGAGGCGATGCGGGCCTTTGCCCGGGTAGTGGAAACCGGCAGCTTCACCCGCGCCGCGCAGACCCTGCAGATCAGCCGCACCACGGCCACCCAGCTGGTGCAGCAGCTGGAGGCGCACCTGCGGCTGCGGTTGCTCAACCGCACCACGCGCCGGGTCAGCGTCACCGCCGATGGCGCGGCCTATTACCCGCGCATCGCCCGCCTGCTGGCCGAGCTGGAAGAGGTGGAGGGCGGGCTGGGCGACGCGGCCACCCAACCGCGCGGACGCCTGCGCGTGGATGTGCCCGGGCCGTACGCGCGCTTGCGGCTGGTGCCGGCGTTGCCGGATTTCCAGGCGCGCTATCCGGAGATCCAGCTGGATATCGGCGTGAGTGATCGCGAAGTGGATGTCATCGCCGACAACGTCGACTGCGTGATCCGTGGCGGCACCCCGGCCGACCCGGCACTGGTGGCGCGGCCGCTCGGCGCGCTGCCGATCGGCTTCCATGCCAGCCCGGGCTATGTGCAGCGCTTCGGCCTGCCGACCGACCCGCGCGCGCTGGAAGGGCCCGATCACCACGTGGTCGGTTTCCTCAGCCCGCGCAGTGGCCGGGCGCGGGTGTTCAGCGCGCAGCGCGGCGATGAGCGCATCGAGGTGCAGGGCCGCTACACGGTCGGCTTCGACGACGGCAACGCCTATCTGGCCGCGGCGTTGGCGGGTCTGGGCGTGGTCGCGTTGCCCAGCTACATGGCCGAACCGCACGTGGCGCGTGGTGAGCTGCTGCCGGTGCTGCAGGACTGGCAGCTGCCGCCCATGCCGATGCATGTGATGTTCCCGCCGAACCGGCACATGAGCCAGCGTCTGCGGGTATTCATTGATTGGGTGGTGGAAGCGTTGGGGTGAGTGCATCGGTCGCGTGCGAAAATCCGGCTGCACGTACTGGAGAACGCACACCCTGATGAGCCGCATCGTCGCACTGGATACCGAAACCACCGGCATCTCCCACCGCCTGGGGCACCGGGTGATCGAAATCGGTGCTGTCGAACTGATCGATGGCCAGCTCAGCGGCCGCCAGTTCCACACCTACCTGCAGCCGCAGCGCAAGGTCGACTGGGGCGCGCAGCGCGTGCATGGCATCAGCGATGCGATGCTGGTGGGCAAGCCATTGTTCTCCAGCAAGGCTGCCGAACTGCTGGAGTTCCTGCGCGGCAGCGAGATGGTCGCGCACAACGCCACCTTCGATGTGGGCTTCCTGGACAACGAGCTGCGCCTGGCGGGCATCCCCGGCTCGCTGGCCCAGCATTGCCGCATCACCTGCAGCCTGAAGCTGGCGCGCGGGCGCTGGCCCGGCCAGGGCAACAAGCTGGATGATGTGCTGCAGCGCCTGCGCATTCCCGGCAACCGCGGCCTGCATGGCGCGTTGAAGGATGCCCATCTGCTGGCCCAGGTGATTCCGCACCTGCGTTGAGCCGGCCCGGCCGCTTGTGTAGAGCCGAGCCCACGCTCGGCTCCACAGGAAGGCGGCCGTCGCGTTCAGCCCCAGCCTGTGGGTAACTTGCGCAAGTGCTTGAACCCGTGCATAATGCGCGGCTCGCTGTGTCCGGTTTTCTACCGGGCGGCGCCCCCGGGAACACGTCCCCGGCCGCCCAACGCCAGCGTAACCCTTTGATTCTCTTGACGTGTGGTGGGCAACCATCGAGGCCGCCGTCTCCCGGGCTACGGGCTGACAACTACTACTATCGAGGTGCGCAATGTCCCGCGTATGCCAGGTTTCCGGCAAGCGAGTGCAGACGGGTAACAACGTCTCGCACGCCAACAACAAGACCCGTCGTCGTTTCCTGCCGAATCTGCACGAGCGCCGTTTCTGGGTGGCCAGCGAGAACCGCTGGGTCAAGCTTCGTGTTTCCGCGCATGCACTGCGCACCATCGACAAGAACGGCATTGATTCCGTTCTGGCTGAGCTGCGTGCGCGCGGCGAAAAGGTCTGAGGAGTAAAGCATCATGGCAGGCAAGCGCGATAAGGTCCGTATGATTTCCTCGGCCGGTACCGGCCACTTCTACACGACCGACAAGAACAAGAAGAACACCCCGGGGAAGATGGAATTCCTGAAGTACGATCCGGTCGTGCGCAAGCACGTCCTGTACAAGGAAGGCAAGATCAAGTAATCCGCAAGGATTGCTGATCCCCGCGAAGAAACCCGCCCTTGTGGCGGGTTTTTTCATGCCTGGCATCCAGATGGTGGGTGCCAACCTTGGTTGGCAACTTGTCCCGCCCCCGGTAGGTGTCGACCTTGGTCGACACGCTGTCCCTTCACCCGGTAGGTGCCAACCTTGGTTGGCACACGGCTTCAAAGCAGTCGAGCGCGGCTCGACTCTACACACCCCGCTGGGCAGAATGGCCCATCACCTCCCGACGGGCGACGCGATGCTGTTCGAGTGGTTGCTGGGTTCCTACCTGCTGCTGATCGACTGGCTGATCCGGCTGGTCGCGCTGTGCTGGATTCCCACCCGCACCACGCCGGGGGCGGCGCGCAGCTGGCTGCTGCTGGTCGGCTTCGTGCCGCTGCTGGGCCTGCCGCTGTACCTGCTGTTCGGCCACCCGTGGCTGTCGCGTGAGCGCATCCGCCGCCAGGCCGAGGCCTCGCAGGTGATCCGCGAGGAACAGGCACTGCAGCATCGCCTGCGCTGGGCCCCGCAGCCGGACACCGCCAGCGCCGAGATCGTGCCGCTGGTGCAGCGCCAGGGCGACTTCATGCCGGTGCACGGCAACGCGGTGGACCTGTTGACCGACTACGACGAATCGTTGCACACGCTGATCGCCGACATCGACCAGGCCGAAGACCGCGTGCACCTGCTGTACTACCTGATGTTCGACGACGCGGTGGGCGAGGCGGTGGTCGAGGCGCTGCAGCGTGCCGCCGCGCGTGGCGTGCAGTGCCGCGTGCTGCTCGACGCGGTGGGTGCCAAGCGCGGCCTGCGCGCCTATCGCAAGCGCCTGGAAGCGCGCGACATCGAAGTGCGCGCGATGCTGCCCGGTGGCCTGCGCTGGCGGCGCAGCGGGCGCATGGACCTGCGCAACCACCGCAAGATCGCGGTGATCGACAACGAAGTGGCCTACGTCGGTTCGCAGAACCTGGCCGGCCCCGGGTTCGTGCCCGGCCACCCGAACCGCGAACTGGTGGCGCGCGTGCGTGGCCCGGCGGTGGCGCACCTGGAAGCGGTGTTCGCCAGCGACTGGTACATGGAAACCGGCCAGCGCCTGGACGTGATCGCCGATGTGCCCGAGTGCAGCGATGACATCGCCACCCAGCTGTTGCCCAGCGGCCCTGCCTATCCGTACAGCAACGCACGTGATGCGGTGGCGGCACTGATCCACCTGGCGCGGCGCCGGCTGGTGATGGTCACCCCGTACTTCGTGCCCGACGAAGCCACGCTGAGCGCGCTGCGCATCGCGGCGTTGTCCGGCGTGGACGTGCAGCTGATCCTGTCGGCCAGCAACAACCAGCGGCTGACCTCGTGGGCGCAGGAGGCGTACTACGACGAGCTGCTGCGCTGTGGCGTGCGGATCGCCCTGTACGAACCGCAGTTCCTGCACGCCAAGCACATGAGCGTGGACGAGGACATCGCCGTGCTCGGCTCGATCAACATGGATATCCGCTCGTTCGCGCTGAATGCCGAAATCGGCCTGATCTGCTACGACCGCGTGTTGGTCCAGCAGTTGTGCGCGATCGAGGACGGCTATCTGCGTGAGTCGCGGCAGCTGGACCTGCAGCAGTGGCGCAGCCGCCCCACGTGGCGGCGCAGCCGCGAAGGCATCGCACGGCTGGCCGATGCGTTGATGTAAGGCAATGCCGGCCGCCCATTTCGGCAATCCGGCCTGTCATCGCCGATGGCCTACAATCGGCACATGACTGATTCACCGCGTATTGGCGAACTGGACCTGGCAATCATCGGTGGTGGTGCGGCCGGGGTGCTGGTGGCGATCCAGGTACTGCGCCAGGCCCATGCGCCGCTGGCGCTGGCCATCTTCGAGCCGGCTTCGCAGCTGGCCCAGGGCATCGCCTATGCCACGCCGTGGCCGGAGCATCTGCTGAACGTGCCGGCGGCGAAGATGAGTGCGTTTGCCGACCAGCCCGGCGATTTCCTCGACTACCTGATGGCCGCCAACGCCTACCCGGGCGAGGCGCGCGAGGTGCTGGGCGAGCGGTACGTGTGCCGCCACTACTTCGCGGCCTACCTGCAGCAGCGCCTGCAGGACGCCGCCACAGCCAGCCCGGCGCAGCTGCAGGTGATCGCGCAGCCGGTGCTGGGCCTGCAGCCGGATGACCACGGTTACCGGCTGCAGCTGGGCGATGGCCAGACGCTGCACGCCGCACAGGCGGTGCTGGCTACCGGCAACAGCATGCGCCCGCTGCCGGTGGCCGGTGCTGATGCGCTGCCTGCGGATGACGTGATCGAGGCCTGGGACTACGACGGCGTACGCACCCTGGCCGGTGAGCAGGCCGTGGCCATTGTCGGTTCCGGCCTGAGCATGGCCGACACCGTGCTGGCGCTGGTCGCTGCCGGCCACACCGGCCCGCTGCATGTGATCTCGCGCCATGGCCTGCTGCCGTTGCCGCACGCGCATGGTGGCCTGCCCAGCTTCGACCCGGCCACGTTGCTGCCGATGAACCTGCGCCAGCGCCTGCACGCATTGCGCGGGTTCGCACGCCAGGCGCAGGCCGATGGCCTGCCGTGGCAGGGCGTGATGGACCGCATCCGCCCGCACGGGCAGGCGCTGTGGTGCAGCCTCGATGAGGCCGACCAGCGCCGCTTCCTGCGCCATGTGGTGCGCTATTGGGACGTGCATCGCCACCGCATCGCCGAAGAGGTGGATGCGCAGCTGCAGACGCTGCAGGACAGCGGCCAACTGTGTATTCACCGGTCCCGCCTGCAACGCGTCGGCCGCGAAGGCGATGCCCTGCGGCTCTCTGGTCGCGATGCCACCGGCAATGAACAGCAGTGGACGATCAGCGGGGTGATCAACGCCACCGGCGTGGAAACCCGTGCCAGCGCGCTGCGCAATCCGTTGCTGCAGCAGCTGCAGGCTGATGGATTGGCGCGCCCCGGCCCGCACGGGCTGGGCCTGGACAGCACGGTGCCGGGCGATCGCCTGTGTGCCGCCGGTGGCCAGCCGCAGGCACGGCTGGGCGTGCTCGGCAGCCTGCGCATCGGCAGCCTGTGGGAAAGCCTGGCGGTGCCTGAACTGCGTCAGCAGGCGCACGCACTGGCAACCCAGGTGGTCGCAGGAGCCGCGACGGCGATGCCGTAAAATGGGGGCATGGATGTCTCCCACCTGCTTGATGGCCTGAACCCGGCCCAGCGCGAAGCCGTCTCCGCTCCCCCCGGCCACCACCTGGTGCTGGCCGGTGCCGGTTCCGGCAAGACCCGCGTACTCACCCACCGCATCGCCTGGCTGCATGAAGTCGATGGCGTGCCGACCCACGGCATTTTCGCGGTGACCTTCACCAACAAGGCGGCCGGCGAAATGCGCCACCGCATCGACGCACAGCTGCCCAATGGCAGCCGCGGCATGTGGATCGGCACCTTCCACGGCCTGGCCAACCGCCTGCTGCGCCTGCACTGGCAGGACGCGAAGCTGCCGGAAGGCTTCCAGGTGATGGATTCGGACGACCAGCTGCGGCTGGTCAAGCGCGTGGTGCAGGCGCTGGAACTGGACGACGGCAAGTACCCGGCCAAGCAGATCGCGTGGTGGATCAACGCGCAGAAGGACGAAGGCCGCCGCCCGCAGCACATCCAGCCCGAGCCGCACGACGCGTGGCTGGAAACCATGCGCCAGGCCTACATCGAGTACCAGGCACGCTGCGACCGCGCCGGCCTGGTCGACTTCGCCGAGCTGCTGCTGCGCGCGCACGAACTGCTGCGCGACAACCCGGCCCTGTTGGCGCACTACCGCGCCCGTTTCCGCGAAATCCTGGTGGACGAGTTCCAGGACACCAACGCCATCCAGTACGCCTTCGTGCGCGTGCTGGCCGGCGATTCCGGCCACGTGTTCGTGGTCGGCGACGATGACCAGGCCATCTACGGCTGGCGCGGTGCCAAGGTCGAGAACGTGCAGGGCTTCCTGCGCGACTTCCCGGGCGCGCAGACCATCCGCCTGGAACAGAACTACCGCTCCACCGCCAACATCCTCGGCGCCGCCAACGCGGTGATCGCGCACAACCCCGACCGCATCGGCAAGCAGCTGTGGACCGACAGCGGCGACGGCGAGCCGATCGACCTGTACGCCGCCTACAACGAGATGGACGAGGCGCGCTACATCGTCGAGCGTGCTCGCCAATGGGTGCGTGACGGTGGCAGCTACACCGAAGTGGCCGTGCTCTACCGCAGCAACGCGCAGTCGCGCGCGCTGGAAGAAGCGCTGCTGAGCGAACAGGTGCCGTACCGCGTGTACGGCGGCATGCGCTTCTTCGAGCGTGCCGAAATCAAGGACGCGCTGGCCTACCTGCGCCTGCTGTCCAACCGCAACGATGACGCGGCGTTCGAGCGCGCGGTCAACACGCCGACGCGTGGTATCGGCGACCGCACGCTGGACGAAGTGCGCCGCGAGGCGCGCGCGCAGGGTATTTCGCTGTGGGAAGCGACCATGCTGGTCACCCAGGGCAGCGCGCTGGCCGCACGTGCGCGCAATGCGCTGGCCGGCTTCCTGGTGCTGGTCAACGAGCTGCAGGCGCAGACCCTGCACATGACCCTGGCCGAGCGCGTGGACCACGTGCTGGCGCGCTCGCAGCTGCGCGAGCACTGGAGCAAGGAAAGCCGCAACGCGCTGGACTCGGAATCGCGCACCGACAACCTCGATGAACTGGTCTCGGTGGCCTCGCGCTTCGTGCGCCGCGCCGACGACATCGAGGAAGTGGGCGAGGACATGGACGAGCTGGTCGCGTTCCTGGCCTATGCCGCGCTGGAGGCCGGTGAGGGCCAGGCGCAGGCGGGCGAGGACGGCGTGCAGCTGATGACCCTGCACTCGGCCAAGGGCCTGGAGTTCCCGCTGGTGCTCCTGGCCGGTCTGGAAGAAGGCCTGTTCCCCAGCGCACGCTCGCTGGAGGAAAGCGGCCGGCTGGAAGAAGAGCGCCGCCTGGCCTACGTCGGCATCACCCGCGCGCGCCAGAAACTGGTGCTGAGCTACGCCGAATCGCGCCGCATCCACGGCCAGGACAACTACAGCCTGCCGTCGCGCTTCCTGCGCGAGATCCCGCGCGAGCTGCTGCACGAAGTGCGGCCGAAGGTGCAGGTCTCGCGGCCGGCCTCGATGGGCGCGAGCCGGGTGATGGGCCATGCCTCGATCGAGGCACCGCCGATCAAGCTCGGCGCACTGGTCACCCATCCCAAGTTCGGCGAAGGCATGGTGACCGACTACGAAGGCAACGGCGCACACGCCCGCGTGCAGGTCGAGTTCGCCGACGCCGGCAGCAAGTGGCTGGTGATGGCCTACGCCAACCTGACGGTGATCTGATCACCGTCGAGGGGCGGGAATTCCTGTAGAGCCGAGCCCATGCTCGGCTGCTTTTGGTGGGAAAGAGCAGCCGAGCATGGCTCGGCTCTACAACAGCGGTCGGCTATCAGCCGATGGTGAATGTCTCCACGGCTGCCACCAACCCGGCGCGGTCCATCGCTTCTTCATCCTGGCGGTTGCGGATCAGCACGTAGTGGCCTTCTGCCGGCGACAGCACCTCGATCACCTCGCTGCGGTAGTTGGTGATCTCAATGAAGCCGTTGCCCACGCCGTTGAGGTTGTCGATCTCGGCAATTAATGTCTCCAGGCTCACGATGGCGCCGTCCTTGTCCGTTCCGCCGCCAGTGCGGGGATTGTCGAAGTACACGCTTATCTTCGGCTGCCTGGTCCGATGCCAGTTGTTGACGTCAACGATGTGATGTGTGGACCACCTGAAGTCATCTTCTGATTCGTTGCCGTTGAACTCACACCGGAAGATCGGCAGGCACAGGAACAGACCCGTGCGCTTCTCGATCCGGTTCAGAAGCCCGTGATACGTGCTGGGCACCGCCATCGCATGAGTGAACCCATAGGCGTTGGAAGGAATTTCAAAGATCGTTGGCCCATCGTGTGAAAGACGGGGCGGCGCGTTCAGTACAACGCTGGCGGCGAATTCCGGATCATCGACATTCTTGGACGCGATCGCGAGGTCATGCGCCTTGGCATTCCTTATGCAGCAATAGAGCATGTAGGTCGCGACTACGTACTTGCTGAAGTAGCAGCCGTGGGCCTCGGCTACCTCTGCGAACGTCGTTAACAGGTCGTCCTTGGTGATCATGGGCATCTGGATGGTGGAAAAGCACATGATGGTTTGCCGAAGGTCTTCCGGCCATGCAACTTGTCTGAAAGCACCTGGGGTCGGAGCCCTTTCCCGTTGGAAAAGGGATCCGACCCCGATTGGGCTGCGGGCATGACCCGCAACGTGCTCTTCCTCTGCAGCCAGAACCGCCTGCGCAGCCCGACGGCCGAGCAGGTATTCGCCGATTGGCCGGGCATCGAGACCGCCTCAGCCGGGTTGTTGGCCGATGCCGAGGAAGTGCTCAGCCCCGAGCTGCTGCAGTGGGCCGATCTGGTGTTTGTGATGGAGAAGGCGCATCGCAACCGGTTGTCCAGCCGCTACAAGGCATGGCTGAAGGGCAAGCGGGTGATCTGCCTGGATATCCCTGACGACTACGACTACATGGACCCGGTGCTGGTGGAGTTGCTGAAGCGCAAGGTGGCGCCGTTCCTGCGTTGACGGGCTGTTGTAGAGCCGAGCCCATGCTCGGCTGCTTCTGGCTGGAAGAACAGCCGAGCATGGCTATGCCGGTCGTCCTGACCGGCACCCTTCGGGCCGTCGCAAGCGACGTTGGCAGCGGCTCCTGCCGCTACCTTCGACTCTACAATGGGGCCTGACATCTTCCAGGAACGCCTCCATGACCGAACCCACGCTGCACGTCACCGTGAAGCTGAACGCCCGGCTGCAGCCGGAGCATCGCCACGAACTGTTCGAGGATCCGCTCGATGCGCTGCTGCAGGCGGCGCAGGTAGGTGAGCTGACTGGCGGCGGCACCGCGATGTCCGACCTGGGCGAGGTCGAGTACGGCGATATCGAAGTGGCACTGATCGATGCGAGTGGCGTACCGAAGCTGATCGATCTGCTGGAGCAGCTGGGTGCACCAAAGGGTTCGCAGCTGCAGGGTGCGGGTGAAGCCGACCGCGGCTTCGGCGTGACCGAAGGCCTGGGCATCTACCTGGATGGCCTGAACCTGCCGGACGACGTCTACGAACAGTGCGATTCCAACCACGTGTTCGAACAGCTGTCGGAGAACATCGACGGCCTGGGCGAAATCTGCAGCTGGTGGCAGGGCCCGACCGAGACCGCGCTGTACATGTACGGCGAATCGTTCGAGGCGATGCGTGATGCGATCGCTGAATTCGTGGCCAGCTACCCGCTGTGCCAGAACGCGCGCGTGGTGCAGATCGCCTGAGCGACGTTGTTGTAGAGCCGAGCCCATGCTCGGCTCATGCACCCGAAGCCGAGCATGGGCTCGGCTCTACAGAAGAGCATTATCGGCCGGCTGACTGCCGGGCGTTGTCGCGCTGGGCAAGATCCTTGCCCAGATGATAGCCGCCGTAGAACAGCACGAAGGCGGCGATGAGGCTCCAGAGGATGATCCTGAGGGGGCTTCGTGGTGTCGGCTTGCTGTCCTGCATGGACGTTCTCCCAGGGCGGCGCGGTGCCGCGGGTCCAGCATGCGCTGCGGTCAGGGGGTGTGCAAGCGGGCGGTGCGCACACGCCGCTGCACGGCGCCGGATTGATCCTGCTCAAGGCACGGCCTGCACATCCGGTGTGCAATGGTGTCGTTCCCATCTGGCAGATCGCTACGGAGCCCCACCATGTACAAGCGCATCCTGATTGCCACCGACGGATCCGAGCTGGCCGACAAGGGCCTGGCCAAGGGCCTGGAGCTGGCCAAGGACCTCAATGCCGAGGTCGATATCGTGACTGTTTCCGAGCCATGGGCCGTCGGCATGTACGACGCCATGGGCTGGAGCGTGGGCTACATGAACAGCCCCGAGTACAAGGCCGACCGCGAGGAAGGCGCGCAGAAAGTGCTGCAGCCGGCGCTGGCCAAGGCCGCCGAGCAGGGCATCACCGCCAATCCGGTGCATGTGCTGGACCGCTATGCGGCCGACGGCATCATCGAGACGGCGGGCGAGCGCAACAGTGACCTGATCGTGATGACGTCGCACGGCCGCCGTGGCGTGACCCGTGTGCTGCTGGGCAGCCAGACCGCGGAAGTGCTGGCGCGCAGCACCCTGCCGGTGCTGGTCATCCGCTGATCCACACCCGCTGATTCAAGCGTTCCCGGGGAGGGGACCCGACGCCGGCCGCAGGATGCGCGCCGGCGTCATCTTTTTGGGGCTGCACAAGCGGCCATCCATGCAGGGCGTGGATGCGGCCAGCGTTCTCATGAAAGCCGCGTTGGCTGGACGCGGCAGGCGCGGCGCCACTGCGCCGGCGACATCCCATAGCGGGCCTGGAAGGCCCGCTGGAACTGGCGTTCCGAGGCGAAGCCCACCTCATACAGCAGCCAGGTGACGCTGCAGCAGGGGTCACGGTCGAGGTGGCGGTGGGCCAGCCACAGGCGCCGTTCGCGGATGTAGCGGGCGACCCCGCCCAAGGCCTGGAACAACCGGTACAGCGTGGGCCGCGAGAGCGCGAAGGCATCGCGGATCATGCGCTCGTCCAGTTCACACTCACCCAGGTGCGCATCGATGAAATCGAGGATCCGCCGCAGTCGCGGGTCGGACGGCGGGGCCGTCGACGCCGACGGCAGTGAAGCAAGGGCAGCGGTACCAAGGTCGGCGGCAAGTGCGCCGACCAGCGAGGGGCAGTGCTGGAGTGTCATGGCAGCGTCTTCACGGCCCATCCCCTGGGCCTGTCCTGTCGATACCGACAGTTGCGCTGAAAACCCATCATCGGCCCGCCACGAACCCCGACGACCACGCTGAGACGAATTGTCGGGAGGCCTGCGCGGCGGTCTCCCAGACTTGCCCGGCATCGAGGCCGACGCCCGCGGGCGCCCGGCACGACCCGTTTCCATCGGAGGCCAGGCCATGGCGAACAGCCAGAAGTTCATTGCCCGCAATCGGGCACCGCGGGTGCAGATCGAGTACGACGTTGAGGTCTACGGGGCGCAGAAGAAAGTACAGCTGCCCTTCGTGATGGGCGTGATGTCCGACCTGTCCGGCGCCAACGCCGGCGAACTGCCGTCACTGGAAGAGCGCAAGGCGCTGGAGATCGATGTCGACAACTTCGACAGCCGGCTGCAGTCGATGAAGCCGCGGGTGGCCTTCAGCGTGCCGAACACGCTGACCGGCGAAGGCAGCCTGAGCGTGGACATCACCTTCGAGAGCATGGACGACTTCTCGCCGGCCGCCGTGGCGCGCCGCGTCGAGCCGTTGGCCAAGCTGCTGCAGGCGCGTGCGCAGCTGGCGAACCTGGATACCTACATGGACGGCAAGGCCGGTGCGGAGGCATTGATCGCGCAGGCGATCCGTGACCCGGCGCTGCTGCAGGCACTGGTCGCCGCGCCGAACAGCGATGGCAAGGACGGGGAGTAACGCCATGTCGACCGAACAGCTGATCGAAGCCGGCAGCGATACCGGCACCGCACTGGAATCGGGCGGCTTCGCCGAACTGCTGAACAAGCAGTTCCGGCCGAAGAGCGACCGCGCACAGCAGGAAGTGGAATCGGCGGTGCGCACGCTGGCCGAACAGGTGCTCAGCCGCGCGGACATCGTCAGCGACGATGTCTCGCAGACGATCAAGGCCTACATCGCCGAGATCGACCGCACGCTGACTGCACAGCTCAACCAGATCCTGCACCATCCGGACTTCCAGCAGCTGGAAGGTGCCTGGCGCGGCCTGCACTACCTGGTCAACAACACCGAGACCGATACCCAGCTGAAGATCCGGGTCTTCAATGTATCGAAGAAGGAACTGGGCAAGACCCTGAAGCGCTACAAGGGCACCGCCTGGGACCAGAGCCCGATCTTCAAGAAGGTCTATGAACACGAGTACGGCCAGCTGGGCGGCGAGCCCTATGGCTGCCTGGTGGGCGATTACTACTTCGACCAGAGCCCGCAGGATGTCGAGCTGCTGGCCGGCATGGCCCAGGTGGCGTCGGCCGCGCATGCACCGTTCCTGTCGGCGGCGGCACCGCGCCTGCTGGGCATGGATGGCTGGGATGAACTGGCCAACCCGCGCGATCTGGCCAAGATCTTCACCACCCCCGACTACGCGGCCTGGCGTTCGCTGCGCGACTCGGAAGATTCCAAGTACATCGGGCTGGCGATGCCGCGCACGCTGGCGCGCCTGCCCTACGGCGCCGCCACCGATCCGGTGGACGAGTTCGATTTCGAGGAAGACACCTCCGGCGCCGATTCGAGCCGTTACACGTGGCAGAACGCGGCCTATGCCATGGCGGTCAACATCAACCGCTCGTTCAAGCAGTACGGCTGGTGCTCCAGGATCCGCGGCATCGAGTCCGGTGGCGCGGTGGAAGGCCTGCCCACCCATACCTTCCCGACCGACGATGGCGGCGTGGACATGAAGTGCCCGACCGAGGTGGCGATCACCGACCGCCGCTCCGCCGAGCTGGACAAGCTGGGGCTGATGCCCCTGGTGCATCGCAAGAATTCCGACATGGCAGCCTTCATCAGCGCGCAGTCGTTGAACAAGCCTGCCGAGTACGACAACCCCGACGCCACCGCCAACGCGGCGCTGGCGGCCCGGCTGCCGTACATGTTCGCCTGCAACCGCTTCGCGCATTACCTCAAGTGCATCGTGCGCGACAAGATCGGTTCGTTCTCCAGCCGCGAGCAGATGCAGAAATGGCTGGGCAACTGGATTCTCAACTACGTCGACGGTGATCCGGCCAACTCCAGCGAGGAGTACAAGGCCAGCCATCCGCTCGCCGCCGCCGAGGTGGTGGTGGAGGAGGTGGAAGGTGCGCCCGGCTATTACACCTCCAAGTTCTTCCTGAAACCGCACTACCAGCTGGAAGGACTGACCGTTTCGCTGCGGCTGGTTTCGCGCCTGCCGTCACAGGCCAAGGCCTGATCTTCCCGTTCCCCTTCCCGCGCCGGCCAGGCCCTGGCCGGCGAACCGATTCGACAGCCGATTGAAGGAGCAGTTCCATGGCATTCGACATGCATCTGAAGTTCCAGGGTGGCAGCGTCACCATCGAAGGTGGCTCGACCCACGCCAAGCACAAGAACGAGATTCCGGTACTGGCCTGGTCGTGGGGCGTCAGCAACAGCGGCGACCTGCACAGCGGCGGGGTCAGCTCCGGTGGCAAGGCACACGTCCAGGACATCTCCATCACCAAGTACGTGGACAAAAGCTCCAACGCGCTGCTGCAGGCTGCCAGCACCGGTGCACGCCTCGAGGAGGCGTGGTTGTACGTGACCAACGCCACCGGCGAGCAGACCGACTATGTGACCCTGCACCTGTCCAACGGCGTGCTGATCACTTCGGTATCCACCGGCGGCTCCGGTGGCGAGGACCGCCTGACCGAGAACGTCACCCTGCACTTCGGCAAGTTCCAGTACGGGTTCCAGCCGCAGAAGCCCGACGGCACCGCCGACGGCGCGGCCAAGACCTTCACCTACGACATGCAGGCCGTGGCCAAGGGCTGATGCATGAACGTGCCGCCCACCACCGATACCGCACCGGCCGTGGACCTGCTGCGGGCCGGTGACCTGGGCGGCGCGCTGCAGGCGCAGCGCGAACGTGTGCGTGCCGCACCGACCGCCGCCGCTGAACGTGTCTTCCTGTTCCAGCTGCTGGCCGTGCTCGGCCAGTGGCAACGGGCCGAGGCCCAGCTGCAGGCGGCCGTGCAGCTCGATGCCAGCCTGTCGCTGCTGGGCAGTGCCGGCCACGCCCTGCTGTGTGCCGAGCAGGTGCGTGCCGAGGTATTCGCCGGCACGCGCCTGCCGCCCGTACTGGGCACGCCGCAGCCCTGGCTGGCGCCGCTGCTGCAGGCCGTGCAGCTGCAGCAGCAGGGCCACATCGACGCAGCCATTGATCTGCGCGAACAGGCGTTCTCGCAGGCACCGGCGGTCGCGGGTGACTGTGATGGCGAGCCGTTCGAGTGGATCGCTGATGCCGACCCGCGTTTCGGTCCCTGCCTGGAAGTGATCACCCCCAGCGGCTATGCGTGGCTGCCGCTGGATGGCCTGGCTGAACTGCGCATCGATCCTCCCGAAGACCTGCGTGACCTGGTCTGGGCACCGGCCGAACTGCACCTGCGCCAGGGTACTGCGCTGCGTGCGTTCGTGCCGGTACGTTATCCGGGCAGCGAAGCCGGCGATGACAGCGGCCTGCAGCTGGCCAGGCGCAGTGAATGGGACGAGCACGGCATCGGCAGTGGCCAACGCATGCTGGCCACCGACAGCGGTGACCATCCCCTGCTGCAGATACGGCAGCTGCGGCTGCAGCGTGCGGACTGAGATGCGCCGATGGCCGAGCTGACCACCACCGAGCGCCTGCAGCCGTCCCTGCTGGACCGGTTGACCGACGATGCACCGCTGCAGCGCGACGAAAGCCGCGAACAGCGGGTGATCTCTGCCAGCCGACTGCGCGAGTGCGTGATGCGCGACCTGTCGTGGCTGCTCAACAGCGTGCACCTCGCGGCCAACACGCGCCTGGAGGACATGACCGACGTCGCCGGTTCGGTGCTCAACTACGGCATTCCGGACCTGACCGGGCTGGAGCTGGCCGGACTGGATGTCGCGACGCTGCAGCGGCGGCTGCGCGAGGCCATCCTCGCCTTCGAGCCGCGCCTGATCGCACACACGCTGCAGGTGACCGTCCAGGCCAACGCGCAACGGATGGACCGGCGCTCGCTGGTGTTCGACATCCGCTCGGAAATGTGGGCGCAGCCGATCCCGCTGAATCTCTACCTGAAGACCGAAGTGGACCTGGAGACCGGCCGCATGGACCTGGTCGAGGGCAATGCCTGATGGATCCGCGCCTGCTCCGCCACTACAACCGCGAGCTGCAGCACATCCGTGGCATGGGCGCGGAGTTCGCCCGCGAGTTTCCGAAGATCGCCGGGCGCCTGGGCATGGATGGCATGGAGTGTGCCGATCCCTATGTCGAGCGCCTGCTGGAAGGCTTCGCCTTCCTTGCCGCTCGCGTGCAGGTGAAGCTGGACGCGCAGTTCCCGGTGTTCACCCAGCACCTGCTGGAGATGGTGTATCCGCACTTCCTGGCGCCGGTCCCTTCCATGGCGGTCGTGCAGCTGCAGCCGGACCTGAAGGACGCCAAGCTGGCTGCGGGCCACCGTGTACCCCGCCACAGCCGCCTCGTTGCCACGCCAGTGGCCGGCGAGCGCACGGCCTGTGAATACCGTACCGCGCATGAGGTGACGCTGTGGCCATTGCAGCTGGTCGAAGCGCGCTATTTCGAGAATCCGGCGGCATTGGCGGCGGCGGAGGTCGCAATTCCTACCGACAGCGCGGCGCGTGCGGGGCTGCGCCTGCGCCTGCAGGCACAGGCGGGCGTACCCCTGGCGACGTTGTCGCTGGATCGCCTGCCGTTGTTCCTGGCCGGCACCGATGGCCTGCCACGGCGGCTGTATGAGCAGCTGATGGGCAACGCGTGTGGCTGCTGGCTGCGTGCGGGAGGTCCGGCCCACTGGCAGCCCGCTGAATCCCTGCAGCCGGTCGGTTTCGACGACACGCAGGCATTGCTGCCGTATGACGGGCGTTCGTTCAGTGGCTACCGGCTGCTGCAGGAGTATTTCGCCTGCCCGGAGCGGTTCCTGTTCGTCGAACTGACCGGGCTGAAGCCGGTGTTGCAGCGCGCCACCGGTAACCAGCTGGAGGTTGTGATCCTGTTCGATCGCAGTGAGCCCGGCCTGCACAATGCGCTGGGCGTGGACAACGTCCGCCTGTACTGCACGCCGGCCATCAACCTGTTTCCGCAGGCGGCCGACCGCGTGCATCTGTCGCCCGGACGCCACGAATACCATGTGCTGCCCGACCGTACCCGGCCGCTGGACCTGGAAGTGCACAGCGTCACCGCCGTGGACGGCTACGGTGACGGCCAGTCGCCCGAGCAGCGCTTTGCACCGTTCTATGGCAGCCAGGCACGTACCTGGCACGATCCGCAAGGCGCGTACTACACGCTGCGTCGCGAGCCGCGCCAGCTGTCGGCTCGCCAGCGGCGGCAGGGCGCACGCTCCAGCTACGTGGGCAGCGAGGTATTCATCAGCCTGGTCGATGCTGCCGATCGACCCTTCCCCAGCCGGCTGCGCCAGTTGGGGCTGCAGCTGCTGTGCAGCAACCGTGACCTGCCGTTGCAGATGCCGGTGGGCAAGGGACGCACCGACTTCAGCCTGGACGATGGTGCACCGGTCACCGCGATCCGCTGCGTGGCCGGACCGACCCGTCCACGGCCGGCCGGCGACGGCGGCGAAAGTGCCTGGAAACTGCTCAGCCACCTGCAGCTGAACTACCTGTCGCTGTTCGAGGACGGCGACGCACGCGGTACCGATGCGTTGCGCGAAATGCTGGCGCTGTACTGCGATCCACACGACGCCGGCGCGCAGCGCCAGCTGGAGGGACTGCGGGGCGTCTCAGCGCGTTCGATCGTGCGCCGCATCCCGGTGCCCGGCCCGATCACCTTCGGCCGTGGCCTGGAGATCACCCTGACCTGCGAGGATGCTGCTTTCGAAGGAACCGGAGCCTATCTGCTGGCGGCAGTGATGCGCCAGTTCTTCGCACGCTACGTTTCGATCAATGCCTTCACCGAAACCGTGCTGCGCACCGTTGAACGCAATGAGGTGGCCCGATGGACGGCCAGACCGGGCGCGCTGCTGGCGCTGTAGACGCGCGCGCTGCGCTGCTGCAGGCGCTGGCCGCGGCACCGCACGCGTTCGAGGCGTTCACCGCGCTGCGCCTGCTGGAACGGACGCACCCGCACCTGCCGCGCTGGGGGTGCTCGACACGCCCGGAGGAGGATCCGCTGCGGCTGCGGCAGGCACCGAGCCTGGCCTTCGCTCCCCGGGATGTCGATGCGGTGGTTCCGGCAACCCGCACGTGCCCACCGCAGTTGCGCATGTTCGGCTTCGGCCTGTTCGGACCGAATGGTCCCCTGCCACTGCACCTGACCGAGTACGCACTGCAGCGGCAGCGCAGCGCACGCGATGACAGCCTGGTGGCGTTCGCCGACCTGTTCCATCACCGGCTCATGAGCGTGTTCTACCGCGCCTGGGCCGATGCACAACCCGTGGTACAGGCCGACCGGCCAGAGGACGACCGCTTCCGCCTGTACCTGGGGGCGTTGGTCGGCATCGCATCCCCCGCACTGCAGCGCCGTGATGCGCTGGACGATGACTTCCGCCGCCATCACGCCGGGCACCTGCTGCCGATGGCGCGCAATGCCGGGGGCCTGCGTGCGTTGACAGAAGCGGCGTTGCAGGTGCCCGCGCAGGTGATCGGATTCATCGCCGAA
The DNA here is from genome assembly GCF_003205835.1 of Stenotrophomonas maltophilia. Classification (GTDB taxonomy): domain Bacteria; phylum Pseudomonadota; class Gammaproteobacteria; order Xanthomonadales; family Xanthomonadaceae; genus Stenotrophomonas; species Stenotrophomonas riyadhensis. The sequence continues at coordinate 4,752,852 of NZ_CP029773.1, read as the reverse complement.
TGGATGCGCCTGCCCGAGGACGCGCAGCTGCACCTGGGGGTGCGCAGCAACCGGCTGGGCCACAGTGCGGTGCTGGGCGCGCAGGTGCGCGGGTGCCAGCATCGTTTCCGCCTGCGCATCGGCCCGCTTGACCTGGCCAGCTTCCGCCACTGGTTGCCGGGTGGCACGCAGCTGCCACGCCTGGCGGCCCTGATACGCAGCCACAGCGGCGACACCCAGGCCTGGGACGTGCAGCTGCTGCTGCGCGCCGACCAGGTGCCGACGCTGCGCCTGGCCCGCAGTGGGCGCCTTGGCCTGGACACCTGGCTGGGTCGACGCGCCTGGAGCGTGGCCGACGCCGACGACGTGGTCGTGCATCCGCGCGCCGCGATGGCCTTCACCGACCGACCTGGACCCCTGCCATGACCGAGATCCGCCGCAGTGCGCTGTTCGGCAAGCTCAACCCGCTTGCCTACCGTGCCATCGAAAGTGCCACCGTGTTCTGCAAGCTGCGCGGCAACCCCAACGTGGAGCTGGTGCATTGGCTGCACCAGCTGTTGCAGCTGCAGGATTCGGACCTGCACCGCATCGTGCGCCATGCGCAGCTGGACCCGGCGCGGCTGGCGCGTGACGTCACCGATGCGCTGGAGCGCCTGCCGCGCGGAGCGGGGGGTGTCACCGATCTGTCCAGCGCGGTGGAGGAGGCGGTCGAACGCGCCTGGATCCAGGCGTCGCTGGGTTTCGGCGAAGCGCAGGTGCGCAGTGCGTACCTGTTGCTGGGCATGCTCTCCAGCCGCAGCCTGCGTAGCGGGCTGTCGGCGATCTCGCGCGAGTTCGACAAGCTCAGGCCGGAAGCGCTGAGCGAGGGCCTGGCCGGCATCATCGCGGGCTCGCCGGAAGAGGGGCAGCGACCGACCGATGGCTTCGCGCTGGGCAATGCCGCCGCACCGGGTGACGCCAGCGGTGCCATCGCACCCGCTGCGATGGGCAAGCAGGAAGCGCTGGCGCGGTTCACCACCGACCTGACCGCGCAGGCCCGCGATGGCAAGCTCGATCCGATCATCGGTCGCGATGATGAGATCCGCCAGGTGGTCGACATCCTGATGCGGCGGCGGCAGAACAACCCGATCCTGGTCGGAGAAGCCGGGGTCGGCAAGACCGCCGTGGTCGAGGGCCTCGCCCAGCGTATCGCGCGCGGCGACGTGCCCCCCGCACTGAAGGATGTGCAGCTGCGCGCGCTGGACGTTGGCCTGCTGCAGGCTGGCGCCAGCATGAAGGGTGAATTCGAGCAGCGCCTGCGTGCGGTGATCGACGAAGTGCAGGCCAGCCCGGCGCCGATCATCCTGTTCGTGGACGAGACCCACACGCTGGTGGGTGCCGGGGGCGCGGCCGGCACCGGCGATGCGGCCAACCTGCTGAAGCCGGCATTGGCGCGCGGCACGCTGCGCACGGTGGGCGCCACCACCTGGGCCGAGTACAAGAAGTACATCGAGAAAGACCCTGCGCTGACCCGGCGTTTCCAGGCGGTGCAGGTGGAGGAGCCGGACGAGGCGCGTGCGGTGCGGATGATGCGCGGCGTGGCCAGCATGATGGAGAAGCACCACCAGGTGCAGATCCTGGATGAAGCGCTGGAAGCTGCGGTCAGGCTGAGCCATCGCTACATCCCGGCGCGGCAGCTGCCGGACAAGTCGGTCAGCCTGCTCGATACCGCGTGCGCACGCGTGGCGGTCAGCCTGCACGCAGTGCCAGCGGAGGTGGACGACAGCCGCAGGCGGATTGAATCGCTGCAGACCGAGCAGGCGATCATCGACCGCGAATCCGCGATCGGCATCGTGGTGGCCGAGCGCGGCGCGACCTGCGCGCAGGCACTGGCCGACGAGGAGCAGCGCCTGTCCGGGCTGGAGCAGCGCTGGCAGGCCGAGAAAGCGCTGGTCGATGAACTGCTGGACCTGCGTGCACAGCTGCGCAGCGGCAACGTGCCCGTGGAAGGTACCGGCAGCGCACTGGAAGCGGCGGCGGCACAGGCCGATGGCGATGCCGTGGTGGCCTCGGTACCGGTGCAGGCACGCGACCGTGATGTGCTGCTGGCACGCCTGCAGCTGGTACAGGCCGAACTGGCGGCACTGCAGGGCGAGGCACCGCTGATCCTGCCGACGGTCGATCACCAGGCGGTGGCGGCGGTGGTGGCCGACTGGACCGGCATTCCGGTCGGGCGCATGGCACGCAACGAGATCGACACCGTTCTGCGACTGCCGGAGTTGCTTGGCCAACGCGTGATCGGCCAGGACCATGCGATGGAGATGATCGCCAAGCGCATCCAGACCAGCCGCGCAGGCCTGGACAACCCGGACAAGCCGATCGGCGTGTTCCTGCTGGCGGGCACCTCTGGCGTGGGCAAGACCGAAACCGCGCTGGCGCTTGCCGAGGCGCTGTACGGCGGCGAGCAGAACCTGATCACCATCAACATGAGTGAGTACCAGGAAGCACATACGGTGTCGTCACTGAAGGGGGCGCCGCCGGGCTATGTGGGTTATGGCGAGGGTGGTGTGCTGACCGAAGCGGTGCGCCGCAAGCCGTACTCGGTGGTGCTGCTGGACGAGGTGGAGAAGGCGCACCCGGACGTGCACGAACTGTTCTTCCAGGTGTTCGACAAGGGCTGGATGGAAGACGGCGAAGGCCGCCGCATCGACTTCCGCAACACGCTGATCCTGCTGACCAGCAACGCCGGCACCGAACTGATCGCCAGCCTGTGCGCCGATCCGGAACTGGTTCCCGACCCGGAAAGCATGGCCAAGGCACTGCGTGCGCCACTGCTGAAGGTGTTTCCGCCGGCGCTGCTGGGGCGGCTGGTGGCGATTCCGTACTACCCGCTGAGCGCGGACATGCTGGGCCGCATCGTGCGGCTGCAGTTGAACCGCATCAAGAAGCGGGTGGAGGCGCGCTATCGCATTCCATTCGAGTACGACGACTCGGTGGTGGAACTGGTGGTGAGCCGTTGCACCGAAGGCGAATCGGGTGGGCGGATGATCGACGCGATATTGACCAATTCGATGTTGCCGGAGATCAGTCGGGAGTTCCTGCTTCGCTCCCAGCATGACGCCACTCCCGAAAGAGCGAGCGTTGGAGCTGACTCAAAGCAGTTCATCTACGAATTCCGTTGAGAAGCTGTCAGGCCTGAAGACAGTCACGGAAACTGAACAAGGAGCGAAAGTATGGCAGCGCTGCGTGGATCGACAAACGGGTACCAGCTATCTGCGTACGACGTGGATCTTCAGGATGATCCACCATTGACCGGATTCTCCGCGCGAACGAAACCAAAGGAGTTCGTTGCCAAGGCCCGGGCCATCATCGAGCTTGTCAAGCTTACGAAGCTGAAGGTTTCACTCGAAGACTTTGTCGTCACCAGAACGGCTGCTGGCGACCTCAGTCGCGAAACGCCGGTGGAATGGCGATACACAACTACCGTCGGGCATGGGAATCACCAGGCTGTCTGGACACTCATCGTGGACATGGACATCGTCGCGCCAGGGCAGGCAGGCAATGGTCCCGACCGGACACACGTCGGCTACTCCTGCTGGAAGAACGGGTTCGATGCGGTCCCCCGCATCAATGGGCACATCTTCGTTGAGTATCTGCCCGCCTCACGCTGATTCAGCGCCATACGGCCACTCAACCAAGGAGTCATCATGTGTCCGCACTGCATCGATGTGGAATGCGACAACGGCTCGGTCTGCCACCGCGGGCTGTTCGCTGCCTCTTCAGACGTGTTCTCTCCCTTGGCCGCTGGACCGCACAGCAGCACCAAGAAGAGCTCATCTCTTGGACAGTTCGAAAGCGAGCATCTGTTTCCGCACGCAGCCCTGAAGCTATCTGGAATCGGCTTCAATTATCAGAGCGAGCCGACGCTCAGTATCCCCTACGTGGTTCATCGGGCGGGGCAGGGAGGAGCAGGGGGCGGTGTTACCTCAACAGGTAGCAGCAGCGTCGCCAGCGCGTGGTCAAGTCACCTTGGAACGCTGGCACGCTCCGATTTTCCGGCTGCGTTGAGGCTTGCCGTCATAGATCAGCTCAACGCGCACTACGTCAACGGAAACCTCAGCAATGCTGTTGCCATGCAGATCATCAGGGTGGTGAACGGCCATGCTGGCCTGGGTCGACTCAACGCGGAGCAAGCTGGTGAGATCAACAACATGATCGCTGATTTCTATTTCCGTCATTCGAAGGGATGAGTCATGCCGTCGCAGGCGCTGATCAGACAGTTCAAAAGCCGACCCGAGCATGTGATGCGCTCGCACGTGGTTCGCTGGAGCGGCGATGCTCCGGAGGACAGCAGGATCATCAGGGTGGCGCTGCTTGACAGCGAAACGAGTGGCAATGCGCGTGCCGAATGGAAGGCGGGACCACTGAAGGTGAAGGTCGACGCGAAGCGCTTCGAACTCCGTTGGGAAGGATCCAGATTCAATCCTCCAAGGGCAGGGAGCGATCTGTTCTCTGTGTACTGGAGTGGCTTTCGGGCCTCCTCCGGATGCTCGATCCTGCTGCCTCCTTCCGGTGGCCCCGATATGATGTTGACCCCTGAATTCTCGGGCTGTGCCGCGGCTTTCAGCAAAGGGCCGGACGGCAGTACGTTGTTCAGTCACTACAACCTGAAGGACGGATCGAGAACGCTCGATAGGCCGGGAATGATGGCTGCCGCTACACTGGAGCACGGAAAGGGTGTGTTTCTTCTGAGCAAAGAGCAGATGCGACAGGTTGGAAAACGGTCGATGCTCGAAACATCCCCGACGGCTGTTCTTGCGACAATTGTGGGTACCCGCAACGATCGCCGGTGGACCTTCTGGGTCCAGTATCGCGAGATCGACGGCGACACCCAGCACATACGATCAGTCGAACAGATGCAGAACCGATCAACGGGCCACCTTGACGTGGATTCCTCGTGATCGGCGACGCATTCTTCGAGCTCCACAGACCAATGGCATGTGACCCTTCACATTGACGAGAGGCCAATGCAACCCGCCGCCCGCCTCACCGATCTCCACACCTGCCCGATGGTCACCGGGGTGGTTCCCCACGTCGGTGGTCCGATCACGGCACCCGGTGCGCCAACCGTGCTGATCGGTGGCCTGCCTGCCGCACGGGTGGGCGATCTGTGCACCTGCGTTGGCCCGCCGGACAGCATCGTCAAAGGCTCGGTGAAGGTCTTCATCAAGGGCCAACCGGCGGCGCGCCTGGGTGACAGCACCGCGCATGGCGGTGTGATCGTAATCGGGTGCTTCACGGTACTGGTGGGCTGAGCACGCCAGTACCTGGTGCACGAAGGCCACCACCAGGACATCTGCGGACATTTCCCAAAGGCTTCGGGTCAATCCCGGTCAGACGATGCAACGATCGCCGGGACATATGGAGATCGCCCGTACAGCTGGCTTCTGTGATGCGTGACCACTTTAGGTCGATCCAAATCTCCGTCATCGCGTTCAAGTGAGACGAATCGCCGCCTGATACTCCTTCACACGGTCGGAGAATTCAGCCTATATGCGTCACGTCCTGACTATTTCTACACGCTTTGCTCGCGTAGGATCGACCGCGCCGCGCCTGGGGATCCGCGGCTACGTCCCGGATGACCGCCCTCCCGATACTGTCGCCCCAGCGGCCAGCGCGACGTCTCTTCGTTGCGGGCGGGCAGCGTTTCGCCATGCATCCCTGCATGGCGGCGCGTCCGGCGTCGAGCGAGGGATTGCCATGAATGACACGCTGCCGCCCGCCGAGGGCATCACCCACCTGCTTGCGCGCTGGCAGGACGGCGAAGCACCGGCCAGCGATACGCTGGCGCGACTGGTCTACGACGAACTGCACCAGATCGCGGTGCGCAGCCTGGCACGTGGCGTGGCCGATGGTTTCCAGCCCACCGAGCTGGTCAACGAGGCCTGGATGCGGCTGTCGGCACGCGAGCATGGCTTCGCATCGCGCGGGCATTTCTATGCAGTGGCATCGTTGCAGATGCGCCACCTTCTGGTGGACCTTGCGCGCATGCGCGATCGTGGCAAGCGGCGCGGGCAGCAGGTCACGCTGACGGTGAAGCTGGTCGATCCCGGCGTGCAGCCGGTGGACCTGCTCAGCATCGCCGAGGCGTTCGATGAGCTGGCCAGGCTGGATGCCCGCAAGGCGCGTGCGTTCGCGATGACCGAACTGGTCGGGCTGACCGTGGCTGAAACCGCGAATCTGCTGGACATTTCCATTCCCACCGCCGAGCGCGATCTGCGTTTCGTGCGCGTCTGGTTGGCCGCACGGTTGTCGTCATGCTGAGCCTGGAGCGCTGGCGCCAGTTGGAAAGTCTCTTCCACCGGGCCAGCGCACTGAGCGGCGCGGCGCGTGCGGCGTTCGTACAGGCGGAGGTCGGACATGACCCGCCATTGCGTCGCGAACTGGAGGCGATGCTGGCGGTGGAGGCCGAAGCTACGGTGCGCCTGCGGGTGCCGCTGCGCCAGGCGGTCTCCGAGATTGGCCGCGAACCGCCCCCGATCCTGCCACCGGGTACCCGCTGCGGCCCGTGGGCGGTAGACGCGATGATCGGCACGGGTGGCATGGGCCGGGTCTACCTTGGCCATCGTGCCGACGGCGCCTATCGGCAGCAGGTGGCCATCAAGATGATGGCCAACCCGGGGCTGGATGAGAAAAGCCGAGCGTTCTTCGAGTTCGAATGCCAGATGCAGGCACAGATGCATCACCCGGCCATCGCGCAGATCTATGACGCGGGGATGCATGAGGACGAACGTCCCTACCTGGTGATGGAGTACATCGACGGCGAGGGCATCGACCGCTGGTGCGCCCAGCGTCGCGCACCGCTGGACCTGCGGGTGCGGCTGATGATGCAGGTCTGCCAGGGCGTGCAGCATGCACACCAGAAGGGTGTGATCCATCGCGACCTGAAGCCGAGCAATGTGCTGGTGGGTGCCGTGGATGGCGCACCGCAGCCGAAGATCATCGACTTCGGCATCGCCATTGCCGGCAGCCATGACGATACCGATCGCTGGTCCGGCGGCACGCCGGGCTACATGAGCCCGGAGCAGACAGGCCTGGAGATCGATATCGACGCGCGCAGTGACGTGTACTCGCTGGGCGCGATGCTGCATGAGCTGCTGTGCGGGCAACGGCCACCGGCACGGATGCCGGAGCCGCTGTCGCCGTTGGCAGTGTTCCTCGCTCTGACGGTCGAGGCGCAGGCCGGGCTGGCCGCGTCCTGCCAGTGCAGCCGGCGTGAACTGCGGCGGGCTCTGGAGGAAGGCCTGGATGCCATCGTGCGTCGTGCCACCGACCCGCAGCGCTCGGGGCGCTATGACGGTGTATCGGCACTGCTGGCCGACCTCGACCGCTGGTGTCGCAACATTCCGCCGTTGGTGTCACGCCAGCAGCGGTTGCTGGTGGCCCGCAAGTTCCTGCAGCGGCATCGGTTGCCGGTGGTCCTGGCGGCCTTGACCCTGGGCTGCGTGGTGGTTGGCCTGGCGGCATCGCTGTGGGCGCTGCAGCAGGCGCGCAGCCAACAGGCCGTGGCCAGTCACCGCCAGCAGCAACTGGAGCGCATGGTCGAATTCCAGCAGGAGATGCTGCAGAGCGTGGACGTCGATGCGATGGGGCATGCGATGGCCGCGGCCAACGGCGAGGCGATGCAGCGGGCCTTGCAGGATTCAGCTGACGCGCCGCTGGATCTGGAAGCACTGCGGGCCAAGGTTCCGGCCTCGGACATCGCCCGTGACCTGCTGGAGCGCTACGTGGTGGCCCATGCACTGGATCGCCTGCAGCAGGACTTTGCCGATGATCCATCCCTGTCTGCGGACCTGCGCCAGTCGCTGGCCCGCGTGCTGATTTCGATCGGCCGTTACCCGGCAGCGGTGCGCGAGCTGCAGTCGGTGCTGTCGGTGCAGCGCGAGCAGCATGCAGGCGGCCTGCGCCTGGTATCGGCGCTGGCTGATCTGGCCGATGCGCTGTATCGCCGCGGCAACCTGGTCGAGGCGCGCGGCCTGCTGGACGAAGCCCTGTCACTCCAGCGGCCGGAGCTGGCGCCGGACAATCCGCTGTGGCTACGGGTGGGCGCGCAGCAGGCGCAGGTGATGGCGGGGCAGGGAGAACTGGGGAAGGCGCTGCAGCGGCAGCAGGCCCTGGTCACGGCGTGGACGCCGCGGCTGGAGAAGGACGCTCCCGCGCTGTTGGAACTGGAGCTGGGCATGGTGACCACGCTCAGCGAGCTGACCCGCCGCGAAGAGGCCCTGGCGCGGCTGGAGCCCCTGCTGCCCCGGTTCCGTGCGCGTTTTGGTGACAACGCACCGCGCACGCTGGCGGCGATGCTGATGCTGGCGCGCCTGCAGAATACGTTCAACGAGTACGAAAACTCGTTGGCGCTGGCCAGCGAAGTGCGCCAGCGGCGCGAGCGCAGCCTCGGCTCCGAGCATCCCGACACGCTTGCGGCGGCGGCCCTGCAGGGCTTCAACATGGTGCGCCTGGCACAGGCCGAGCCGGCGTTCACCCAGACCCAGGCCTTCATGGAGCACCTGCTGGGCGAGCAGCAGCGCGTGCTGGGGCCCGACCACCCGGATGCCCTGCAGACCAAGGCGGAGCTGATCCGGGTGCTGGCCAAGCAGGATGATCCGCAGCGCTTCGAGCGTGCCGTGCAGCTGCAGCGTGAACTGCTGCAGCAGCGCACGCGCACGCTTGGGCGGATGCATCCGGACACGCTGTTCACCCTGGGCGGGCTGGCCAGCATGCTGGCCAGGACCGATCACTATGATGAGGCGCGCGAGGCGGCGTATGCCGCGCTGGAAGGCAACCAACGGCTGATGCCGGACGACTATCGCCTGATCTCGGCGACCTGGGACGTGGTGGGGCGGGTCGAGAACCGTGCCGGCCGCTTGCCGGCCGCGCGCGATGCCCATGCCAAGGCATTGGAACTGCGCGCGTCCAGCCGCGGCGTGCTCGACGCGCATACGACGGAGAGCGCGTCGCGGCTCTACGCCGTGCTCAAGCGCATGCATGCCACCGAGGCGATGGCCGACATCGAACGGCACTATCTCGATCCGGTGATCGCACGGGACCCGGCAACGCTCAATACATCGCAGCGCAGCGTGCGCGACGAAGCACTGAGGGCGCTGAAGGAACCGGGGGAGCCGGGCAGCCTCGGCCGGTGAGACGAAATGCCGGTTGCGCGCCGGCAACGCGTGGGAGCATCCGGTCGCGGATCCGGCCAGCACCCGCGCGGGCCGGACGAATCTTCTCCACCGTGGACGGGCATGGCGCGCACGATCTCCCTGCAGTCGGACCTGGGCGGACGACTGCGCTTCCAGCAGCTTCAGGGCCGTGAGTCGCTCGGCCAACCCTACCGCTATGTGCTGTCGGCACTGTGCAGTGGAGATCCGCCGGATCCCTCCCGCCTGCTTGGCACTCCGTTCGGCATCAGCCTGGTGCATGACAATGGCAGCCGCCATCTGCATGGCATCGTCGCGGCCGTCGCCCTGCTGGGGCAGCGCGAGGTGGGCGATGAACGCTTCACCGCGATCGAAGTCACCCTGGTGCCGCGTCTGTGGCTGCTTGGCCAGCAGCACGACAGCCGCATATTCTCCGGGCAATCGGTGGCGGACATCGTGCGCACGCTGCTGTCGGAGATCGGTTGCACCGATGTGCGGCTGCAGTTGGGGGGCCATCCTGTCGTGCGCGATTATTGTGTCCAGTACGATGAGCCGAGCCTGGACTTCATCCATCGGCTGTTGCAGCAGGAAGGCCTCTACTACTACTTCGAGCACGCTGCAGATCGCCACACGCTGGTGCTTGCCGATGGCCTGGGCGCCCATGCCACGGTGGCACCGTTCGAGCGCCTGCCCTGGCAGGCCGAGCGCGAGCCGCCGGCGCTGGGAGCACCGGGCATGGCCGACTGGCAGCAGCAGCACCAGCTGCGCCCGACGCACTGGCAGCTGGATGAGTTCGATCCGGCGAAGCCGCGCGCGGTGCTGCTGGGAGAGGCGCAGGCCGATCGCGATGACGGTGCCGGTACGCGTTCCATCTACCGCGGCCATGGCCGGCAGCAGAGCGCGGAACAGGGCCGGCAGCGGGCACAGGTGCGCGTTGAAGCCGAGCAGGCCGCACGTGCGCAGTGGCATGGCCGCACCCGCGCCTGGAACCTGGGTGCCGGCCATCTGTTCGAACTCGAAGGCTGTCCGCAGACCGGCTGCAACCGGCAGTACCTGGTGGTGGCCAGCGAGCTTGACGTCATCGAGGCGGCTCCCGGTTCGGTAACGGCCAGTGCGGGTCCATCACTGCAGTGCCGGTTGCAGGTACTCGACAGTCGCGTGCCGTACCGTTCGCCGGCCGACACGCGGTGGCCGCGCATTGCCGGCCTGCAGAGCGCCATCGTGGCTGGCGACAACGACGAGGACATTGCCGTGGATGCGCAGGGACGGGTGAACGTGCATTTCCACTGGAGCCGCGCGGCCCGCAGCCATGGTCGCGTTTCGTGCCCGGTACGCGTGGCGACGTCCTGGGCGGGCAAGGGGTGGGGGGCGCAGAGCCTGCCGCGGGTCGGCCAGGAAGTACTGGTCGCGTTCCTCGAGGGCGACCCGGACCGGCCGCTCATTGTCGGCAGCGTCTTCAATGCGGACCACGTGCCACCCTATGCGTTGCCGGAACAGCGGACGCGGTCGGGCATCCGCAGCCGCAGCCATCCCGATGGGGGCGCGGATGACTACAACGAGATCTGCTTCGAGGACCGCAAGGGCGCCGAGGAGTTGCGCCTGCACGCGCAACGCGACCTGCATGTGGAGGCCGAGCATGACCGCACCCTGAAGGTCGGCCATGACCAGCAGGCCACCATCGGCAACGACCAGACCCTCACCGTCGAGCATGACCAGCGTGCCACGATCCGCCACGACCGCAGCATCAAGGTCGACAATGAAGACTCGCTGGACGTGGGCACCCATGCGCGGATCCACGTCGGCCAGCGCTTCCGGCTGGAGGCTGGGCAGGAGATCGAGCTGGTCACGGGCGCCTCGCGCATCGTGATGAACAGCGCCGGTGACATCGCGGTCGAGGGCGTTAACGTGCGCATCGGTGGCAACAGCACGGTAGAGATCGAAGGAGGCGTGGAAGTCCGCATCAAGGCGGGCGCCAGCATGGATATCGGTGCGGGGGCGAGCCTGAAGATGCACTCCGACGCCACCCTGCAGGTGCAGGGTGGGGCGATGGCCGAGGTCAAGGCACCGATGCTGACCCTGTCCGGTGACGCATTGGCCAAGCTGGCCGCCGCGTTGGTGACGATCGGATGAGCATGCACATGAATACGGTCGCGCAGGCCTGTGCGGACATGCAGATCGACGCGCAGGCCTGCGCGGTGCTGGCGCCCGGGCTGCCGCCGGCCCAGGCAGTACAGGTGCTGCTGCACGCCGGCTACGTGCAGGCTGCGTTGCAGCTGGCCGCGCGCCTGTTGCCCAAGCGCTACGTGGTGGCCTGGCTGTGCCAGTGCGCACGTGGTGAAACGCTGGCGCCGGAAGCACGTGCGGGGGCCATGCTGGCCGAGCGCTGGTTGCGCGAGCCCAGTGAAGGTAACCGCCGTGCTGCCTTCGAGTTCGCCAATGCGGGTGGCTACCGCAGCGTAGGTGCCTGGCTGGCAGCCAGTGCCGGCTGGGCCGAGGGCAGTCTGGCACCGGCGGGGCAACCGGTGGTGGTGGTGCCGCCGGACCATCTGGTGGCGTGCGCCGCCGTCGCAGCGCTGGGCCTGCTTGCCGCCGAGCAGCCGCAGGCCTTCCAGCAACGCAGGCGTGGCTATGCCGAGCAGGCTCTGGCGCTGCTGGACGCGGCGCGATGAACCGCTGTTCCACCCATGACGCCTACGTTGACGTTGCTGACGGAGCACCGCCGCTGTGAATGCCATCCACAATCTGATCCTGACCGTCAGTGGCCGCCAGGCCGCGCAGTTCGGGCCCGCGGCACAGAAGGTCTTCATGCAGGGTGGGGGCAGCCTGGGCCGTTCCGACGAGTGTGACTGGGTGCTGCCTGCCTCGGGTGTGTCGCGCACCCACGCGGTGGTGCGCTTCCTCAACGGCATGTACTTCATCGAAGACTGCAGCACCAACGGGCTGCTGCTCAACGGCCAGGCGCTGGTGCGTGGCGAGCCGGCCGCACTTGGCGATGGTGACCGCTTGCAGCTGGACAGTTTCGAGATCGATGTCCGCCTGCAGAGCGTGGGGCCATCGTCGATGCCGCTGCCGGGCGCAGACGCCGGCAATCCCGACCTGACCCAGGTGGTGGTGGCCGCGCTGCCACGGCACGAGGGTGCAGCCGTGCCTGTGTTGGAGGATCCGTTTGACGTGCTGTGGGGACGCGCGACGGGAGGGGCCTCCGCAGCGCCGGATGCCATGGTGGCGGACCTGGCACTGGCGCCGCAGGACGAACTGGATCCGTTGCGTCTGCTGCCCGCCAGTGCAGCAGCGCCCGCACCGCCGCGCAGTGACGCCGATGGCTGGCACCACGCCGCCGCCAGCCACGATCATTTCCGTCCGCCCGCACCGGTACAGGCGACGCAGCGGTTGCCCGACGACTGGGATCTGACCCAGGGAGACTTCAGTGCGGCAACGCCATCGTCGCCCGCCGCTGCCCCCGCCCGCACGCCGGGGGCAGCGATGCCGGAAGATCTGGACCGGGTGTTTGCGATCGTGGTGGAAGGGGTGATGGACGTGCTGCGCGCCCGTGCGGAAATCAAGAACACCTTCCGCCTTCCGGTCACCGTGATCCAGCGTTCGGAGAACAACCCGCTGAAGTTCGCGGCCACCACGCAGGAGGCGATGCAGAAGCTGTCGGCGCCCGCCGGTGGTGCGTTCCTCAGCGGCGCTGCGGCGTTCGATGATGCCTTCGATGACATCCGCTGCCACCAGATGGCCATGCTGGCTGGCATGCGCGCCGCTTACGAGGCAATGCTGTTCCACTTCAGTCCCGACCGGATCGAGCAGGAGGCCGATGGCAACGGTCGCCGTCTGGCGTTCGCTGGCAAGGGACGCTACTGGGACCGCTATCGCGAGAACTTCCAGCGCATGGTCAAGGATCCGGACGACTGCTTCCGCCGCTTGTTCGGCGATGAGTTCGCGCGGGCCTATGAAACGCAGCTGGCTCGCTATCGCAGCAGTCGCAGCAGCGGTGGTCCACGCCCGGGCTGAGACGAATTGTCGGGCCGACACCGGTGTTGCTGCCGACAATCGCGGGCAGCTGGCGCATGGGGTCGTGGCGTGTTCGCGCATCGCCCACGCATGCGCCGTGTCCCGCCGCCACCTGTGAGCCGCACGGATGACCCAGAACAACAAGGTCGTATGGAGCGAGGGGCTGTTCCTGCGGCCACAGCACCTGCAGCAACAGGAGCGCTACCTGGAGCGCTACGTCGACCTGCGCGTCGCGCAGCCGCCGTCACGCGCCTGGGGTTTCACCGAACTGGAACTGGAGAGTGACCTGCTGGCGGTCGGCAAGCTCGGCCTGCGTCGTGCGCGCGGGGTGTTCCCCGATGGCACGCCGTTCGCGATGCCAGCCGATGACCCACTGCCGGCCGCACTCGACCTCAATCCCAACGGTCGCGACCAGACGATCTACCTGACCCTGCCGTTGCGCCTGGCATCGCAGGTGGATGTGGGACGTCCTGAATCACCCGGTGATCAGCTGTACCGCTACCGGGTGCGCGAAAGTGAAGCGCTGGATGCATCCGGAAGCGTGGAGGAGCGCGTGCTGATGGAGGTGGGCAGCCTCAACGCGCGCCTGCTGCCCGAATCGCAACCGCAGGAAGGATTGGCCCGGATCGCGGTGGCGCACGTGGTGGAAACCCGGGCGGATCGCCGCGTGGTGCTCGACGAGACCTTCATTCCCAGCGTGGCGTCCAGTGCGTCGTCGCCGCGACTGGCAACCTTCCTGGTCGAACTGCTGGGCCTGTTGCATCAGCGCGGTGAGGCGCTGGCGGCGCGGGTAGCGGTCACTGATCGCGGTGGCGCTGCGGAGATCGCCGACTTCCTGCTGCTGCAGGTGGTCAATCGCTGGCAACCGGTGCTGTCGCACTGGGCGGCACAGCCGCAGCTGCATCCGGAAGCACTGTATCGCGCGCTGCTGGCGCTGGCCGGCGAGCTGAGCACGTTCACCGCAGCCGGGAAACGCCCGCCGGTGTTCGCCCCTTACCGTCACGAAGCGCTGCGCGAGAGCTTCGAACCGATCATTGCGGCCCTGCGTGGCAGCCTCAGCGCGGTGCTGGAACAGACTGCACTGGCGATCCCGGTACAGGAACGCAAGTTCGGGGTATGGGTGGCGGTGATCCCTGATCCCGGCCTGCTGGACAATGCCCAGTTCGTGCTCGCGGTGCGCGCGGACCTGCCCAGCGAGGAACTGCGGCGGCGCCTGCCGTCGACCGCCAAGATTGGTCCCGTCGAGCAGATCCGTGATCTGGTCAATCTGCAGTTGCCGGGCATCGGGCTGGCACCGATGGCGGTGGCACCGCGGCAGATTCCCTACCACGCCGGCCACGTCTACTTCGAGTTCGAAACGCAGTCGCCCTTGTGGCGAGCGCTGCGTGGCGCCGGTGGCCTGGCCCTGCATCTGGGCAACGAGTTTCCCGGTCTGGGTGTGCAGCTGTGGGCGATCCGGGGGTAGCCGATGAACGCACGGGACATGCGCAATCCGCTGATGCAGGATCGGCCCGGCAACCCGCCTGCCGATTCACCGGATTCGCGCGCGGAGATCAGCGAGTTCCTGGGTGACAGCCTCAACCCGCTGGTGCAGGCGGCAACGCCGCTGCTGCTGCTGGCGGTACAGCTGCGCCACAGTGCGCAGGTTCCTGACCTTGCGCGCCTGCGGGAACAGGCCGAGCTGCAGGTCCGGCGTCTGGAGACACGGCTGCGCGAAGCGCGCTATCCGGCCGATGTGGTGATGACCGCACGCTACGTGCTGTGTGCGGTGGTCGACGAAGCCGTGCTCAACGCGCCGTGGGGCGAACGCAGCGGATGGGCCCAGCGCACCCTGCTGACCGCCTTCCACGGTGAATCCTATGGTGGCGCCAAGTTCTTCGTGATCCTTGAACGGCTGCTGCAGGATCCGGGCCGGCATCTGGAACTGCTGGAGCTGCTGTACCTGTGCCTGGCAATGGGATTCGCTGGCCGCTACCAGATCGAGGCCGATGGCAGCCTGCGCCTGTCGGCGATCCAGGACGATCTGTATCGCCGCATCCGCAGTCAGCGTGGCGCACCGCCGGAAGAGCTTTCGCCGCGCTGGCAGGGCGTGGCGGAGCGGACCTGGCGTGGCCGTTGGCATCTGCCGCTGTGGGTCAGCGTGGCGGTTGCAGCCAGCGTGCTGCTGGTGGCGTTCCTGTGGGCGAACGCGCGCTTGAATGCGTTGGCGGCACCCATCAATGCCGAAGCGGCGCGGATGGGCCTGCAGGTCAGCCATGTACCGAACGCGGCCGTGCAGGTACCGGCGCTGGGCCTGAAGCAGCGATTGGCTGCGGAGGAGCGTGCCGGCCTTCTCAGCGTGGACGAAGCCGCTGACGGCAGTGCCCGCATACGACTGAACGCTGCGGCCATGTTCAGTTCGGGGGGTATCGAGCTGGAGGCCGCGCAGCGGCCGCTGTTGGCCGCCATCGCGCGTGCGATCGATCCACTGCGGGGTCGGGTGGTGGTAGTGGGCCATACCGATGACCAACCCGTGCGGTCGGCGCTGTGGAAGGACAACTACGCCCTGTCGGCTGCACGCGCGCGGGCGGTGGCCGATGTGCTGGGCGCCGGCTTGCGCGACCACGCCCGGATCGAGACCGTCGGCGCGGGCGATTCGCAACCACTGGCGACGCCGCCGCAGTTGCCGGCCAACCGTGCACGCAATCGCCGTGTCGACATCCTGTTCCAGCCGGGGGACTGAACCATGCAGGCAATCATGGGCGCGCTGCGCCGGGTGAACTGGGTGGTTGCCGCCGGCGTGTTGCTGCTGGCACTGCTGGTGTGGTTCGGCGGCCCCTGGGTCGCGATTGCCGGACGCGTACCGCTGGCGGGCGTGATGGCGCGGCTGCTGGTGCTGCTGGTACTGGTGCTGACGGTGTTGGGGATCGTGCTGGTGCGCCGCTGGCGCCGGCGCCGCCGCGAGCAGCGCATGGGCGAAGCGCTGCGCCAGGGGGATGACCCGGCGCAACGCCTCGCCAGCGAGCGCAGCCAGCTTGAACGCCGCTTCGAGGAGGCGTTGGCCCTGCTGCGCCGGCGCCGTGGGGGGGGCATCGGCCAGCTGCCGTGGTACCTGCTGATCGGCCCGCCTGGATCGGGCAAGACCACACTGCTGCAGAATTCCGGCCTGCAGTTCCCGCTGGCCGCACGACTTGGCAACGATGCGGTGCGCGGGGTGGGTGGCACCCGCCAGTGCGACTGGTGGTTCACCGATCAGGCCGTGTTCCTCGATACCGCTGGCCGATATACCACCCAGGATTCGGACCGTACGGTGGACGCGGCGGGGTGGCGGGACTTCCTGCAGCTGCTGCGTCGCCACCGTCGCGCGCGCCCATTGAATGGCGTCGTGGTCAGCATGAGCCTGTCCGATCTGCTGCAGCTTGATGCAGGCGAGCGTGAGCAGCATGCACGTGCGATCCGGCAGCGCCTGGATGAGTTGGCCGAGCAGCTGCAGCTGCAGGTGCCGGTCTACCTGGTGCTGACCAAGTGCGATCTGCTGGCGGGGTTCGGCGAGTTCTTCGACGACCTGGGTGCAGACCTGCGCAGCCAGGTCTGGGGCACCACCTTCCCGTTGCAGAAGACGCTCGATGGCAGCGCGGCGCGCAGTTTCGCCGATGCCTATGCGCGACTGCTGGACCGGCTCAATGCGCGGGTACTGCAACGCCTGCACGATGAGCGCGAACGTGGCCGCCGCGCGGCGCTGCTCGCGTTCCCGCCGCAGTTCGCCGCTCTGGGCGAGAGCGCGCGGCAGTTCATCGAGTCCGCCTTCGCAGGGCATGCCTACGCACCCGCACCCTTGCTGCGGGGGGTGTACTTCACTTCAGGTACGCAGGAAGGCACGCCGATCGACCGCATGCTCGGTGCGGTGGCACGCAGCTTCGGCCTGGATGCAGCACGCGCGCCTGCGCCTTCGGCTGCACCACGGACCTTCTTCGTCGAGCGGCTGCTGCGCGAAGTGGTGCTGCCCGAGCACGGACTGGCCGGCTTCCAGCCGCAGGCCCAGCGCCGTCGTCGGCGCTGGCACTGGGCCGCCCAGGCTGCCGTGCTGGTGGTGTCTGCAGGAGGGCTGGCGGCGATGGCAGCCAGCTACCAGGGCAACCGTGACTACCTGCTGCAGGCGCGGCAGGCGATGCAGCAGCGCCCGCAGACGCCGGATCCGGGCGCAGCGACCGACCTGCGCGGCTATCTGGAGCGGGCGGTGCAGCGAGGCCAGGCAAGTGCCGCTGCGGTGACGGCTGCTGCCCCCACGCAGCCGGTGCCGTGGCGCATGCGCTGGGGCCTGTACCAGGGGGATGCCGTGCAGCGGACGTTGCGTGAGGCCTACCTGCGCGAACTCAACGCGACGCTGTTGCCTGGTGTGGCCGCGCAGCTGCGCGAGGGTCTTGGCGACAGCGCGTCCGATCCGCAGCGCCTTTACTACTACCTGAAGGGCTACCTGATGCTGGGCGAGCCTGCGCGCCTGCAGCCGACGCAGCTCGGCCTGCTGGCCGGGCTCGACGCACGGCACCGTTTCGGCGGCGACACGGTGCTGGCCGACGCCTATGACACGCAGCTGTCGGCATTGCTGGCTGCGAAGGGGCAGCTGCGCGCGATCCGTCCTGATCCGCTGCGCGTGGAACAGGCGCGCGCCAGCCTGCGTGCAGCGGAACTGGCGACGCTGGTCTACAGCGACCTGAGCCTGCAGGCCCGTGCGCAGCCTGCCACGCTGCGCCTGGACAAGGCGCTGGGCCTGCAGGCCGACGCGTTCGAGCGGCGTAGTGGCGTACCGTTGTCGTCGCCGTGGCCGGCGCTTTACACGCAACCCGTGTTTGCCCAGCTTGCCCGCGAAGGCGTGGACGACGCCGTTGCGCGCTTCGTTGCCGATGACTGGGTGCTTGGCCCACAACGGATCGACGCATTGGCGCGGGCGCGGCTGGTACAGCAGGTCCTGCGTCACTATGAGCGTGACTACATCCGGGCCTGGGATGAACTGCTGGCCGACCTGCAGTTGCGACCCGGTGCTGATGATACGGAGGCTTCCGCCCAGCTGGCACGCATTGCAGGCCCGACCTCGCCGCTGCGCCTGCTGCTGGTGCTGCTGCGCGATCAGACCCAGGATCTGCTGCGTGTGCCCGCCGGCAATGCGGCCCGTGCAACGGCAGATGCCGCGAAGGCCAAGGTAGGTGCGGCGGCGCTGGCCAGGGCAGGGGCCGGCGGCGCTGCGCTGCAGGCTGCACTGGCACCGGCCGTGGGGGAGGCGGCCGCACGCCCTGCCGGAGCAGCGATCAGCGATCACTTCGCCGCACTGGCCCAACTGTGTGCGGGCGCTCCCGGCGCGACGCCGCTTGACCAGGCCCTGGCCAGCTTCGCGCAACTGGGCGAGCGGTTGCTGGCGCCCCCTGCGGCGGGCTCGGTTGATACCCGACTGCAGCAGGCCAGGCAGCAGGCCGCGCAGCTGCCTCCACCTGTTTCGACCTGGTTGCTGGCGCTGACCGGCCAGAGCGCCGCAGCCATCGGCGCGCAGGACCAGGCCGTGCTCGACGAGCGTGTCGCCACCAGCGTGGGCCAGGTCTGTGGTGAATTCACCGGTCACCGTTATCCATTCGATCGCAGTGCCAGCGAGGACACGCCGCTGCAGAATTTCGCCGAACTGTTCGGCAACGGCGGGCGTTTTGATGGCCTGTTCCGGCAGACCCTGGCGCCGCTGCTCGATACGCGTACGCCCACCTGGCGGTGGAAAGAGGTTGCCCCCCCCGGCAGTGACCCGGCGCTGCCGGCGCGCATGCAGCTGGCCGATGCGATCCGCCAGAAATACTTCCGTGGCGGCGAACAGCCGCTGGTCGAGTTCACCCTGCTGGCACCGCAGCTGGATGAAGGCGTGGCACGGCTGCAGATCGATATCGAGGGACAGACGCTGGACTACACCGCCGGCGCCGTAGCCAGCCTGCCGGTGCGATGGCCGGGCCCGACTCCCGGCCATGTTTCGGTAGCGGCGTTCGACGCAGCCGGCACGCCACTGGGCGCGCTGCAGTTCCAGGGCGACTGGGCACTGTTCCGCGCGTTGCAGGCGGGCATGCTGGAGGCGCGCTCGGATCTGCGCTACGTGCTGCATCTGGACATCGGTGGCCACCCCACGGCGCTGCCGCTGCAGGCCCGCAACCTGCGCCATCCCTTCAATGACGCCGACCTGGCACGGTTCCGCTGTGGCAGCTGATGCATCGTCGCTGGCGCCGGTGGTTGGCTTCCACGGCAAGTTGCCTGGTATCGGCGATTTCGCGCGGCGCCGCCTGTCCGATGCGCTCGTGCAGGCCTGGGATGCGCATGCCAGCCTGCAGTTGTCCCGTCATCCCCAGCTGGCCGGGACGGCTGGCAACGGCTGGTCGTTCGCTCTGGCCGCCGGGCTCTGCGACGTGCAGGGCTGGGCGGGCGTGGTGGCGCCATCGCGTGATCGGGTGGGCCGGGCCTTCCCCTTGCTGCTGGCGTTGCCGCTGACCACTGAGGACCCGATGCAGGCTCCGCTACTTCCCTGTGCGTGCTGGTTCGACGCGCTGCACGCGCTGCAGGCACAGGTGAGGCAGGGCGCGCTGCAGCTGCCGGATGCGCTGGACAGCGCCTGTCACGAACTGCCACGGGCATGGCCGGGACAGGCCGGCCCTGTCGCGTGGCAGACGTGCTGGGCGCAGCGTGGCAGCCTGTGGTGGCGCGACGCGCATGCCCCCAGCGCGCTGCCGGGCCTGCCTGTTGGCGGTGTACTGCCGCACGCGGTCGATGCCCCGTGCATCCTCGAAGAGCGTGCGCCATGAATGCCATGGGTACCCGCTATGCATCGGCCGGCCACACCGACACCGGAAAGGTACGCCGGCTCAACGAGGACGCGATCCTGCTGCGTGACGACGTTGGTCTTTGGGTGGTTGCCGATGGCCTGGGTGGCCACGCCGCTGGTGATTTCGCCAGTGGCCTGATCGTCGAGCGGTTGTCGCGCCTGCCACGGCAGGAGGACGTGGTCGATTTCATCGAGGCCATCGAGGACACGCTGCAGCAGGTCAACCAGGAGCTGCTGCGACGCGCGCATGACCTGCGTGTGGACCTGATCGGCTCGACCGTGGTGGTGCTGGTGCAGGACCGCGATTTCATGCTGTGCGGCTGGGTGGGGGACAGCCGCGCCTATGGCATGGAAGACGGCTGCCTGCGCCAGCTTACCCGTGACCATGTGCACGGCATCAAGGACGACGCCACCCAGTTCGCCGGCTCTGCCGCCGTGGCCGCGCCTGGCACGCTGACCCGGGCTGTCGGCGCGCAGGAGGGCCTGCTGATCGATTGGATCGTTGCCAGCCATGCCGCGGGCACACCGTTCCTGCTGTGCAGCGACGGGGTCAACAAGGAAATCCCCGATGCCGAGCTTGATATGGAGTGCCGTCGCCAGCGCGAGCCACGCGTGCTGCTGGCGCGGCTGTTCGAACTGGCCCTGGGACGCGCCGCCCGCGACAACGTGTCGGCGGTCATCGTGTGCAGGCAGGAGTGAACGACGTGCAAGAGGACACGACCTCCGTGGTTGAACTGGTAACCGCCTTCAGCAGGGGAGCGCTGGACCTGCCTGCACTGCTGCGGGCGCTGGCCCGGCATGACCACGTGGCCGATGCCGACTATCGCAACGGTGTGGACACGCTGTGGCGCATGCGCCAGCAGCAGGCGATCGACGAGGTGTCGATGAATACCCTGCTGCAGCGTCTGCAGGATCTGCGCGATGCCAGTGGCAGCACGCTGTCGCGCGATGACGATGCCACCGTGGTCAAGCCCGCACGCAGCGCCGTGCCGGACGAGATGACACGTGTGCAGCCCGGCGAGGATGTCGCGCGCACGGATGCGGCTGCCGAGGGTCGCACCGGCGGTACCGCGTCGCAGAGCTCGAGCCTCTCGGCATGGCAGCAGGTTGCGGCAGCCGCGGGCCAGACAGTGACGGTTGGCAGCCTGCTGAAGGGACGCTTCCAGCTGGAACGCGAACTGGGCCGCGGCGGCATGGGGGTGGTGTACCTGGCCCGCGATGCGCGCAAGGTGGAGGCGCGTGATCGCGACCCCTGGCTGGCGGTGAAGGTGCTCAGCGATGAGTTCCGTCGCCACCCCGATGCGCTGGTGGCACTGCAGCGCGAAGCGCGACGCTCGCAGCAGCTGGGGCACGACAACATCGTGCGCGTGTATGACTTCGACAAGGATGGCGCCATCGTGTTCATGACGATGGAGTACGTCGATGGCCAGGACCTGCGCACGCTGATCCGCGAGCAGGCCTTTGATGGCATGCCGATGGCCCGTGCCTGGCCGCTGATCGAGGGCATGGCCGGCGCACTGCGCCGCGCGCACGCCTCGGGCATCGTCCATTCCGACTTCAAGCCCGGCAACGTGATGGTCACCGCGCAAGGTGTACCGAAGGTATTCGACTTCGGTATTGCCCGCGCCGGCAAGCATGCGGTGGATGTGGCGGGCGAACAGACCGTGTTCGATGCCGCCTCGCTGGGAGCGCTGACACCGGCGTACGCCAGCCTGGAGATGCTGCGTGGCCAGCCGCCGACACCGGCCGACGATGTCTATGCGCTTGGCTGCGTCTGCTTCGAACTGCTCGGTGGCCGCCATCCCTATGACAAGGCCAGCGCCGAAGTAGCACTGCGCGAGGGTCGGCGCCCGCCCGCGCTGCGCGGCCTTGGGCGACGCCCGTACCGTGCCCTCTGTGCGGCGGTGGCCCTGCCTGCGGACAAACGGCTGGCCAACGTCGATGCACTGCTTGAAGGCCTGCGTCCGCGCAGCTGGCGTGAACGCGTACTGCCGCGGGTGGGCTATGCCTCTGCGGCGGTGGTGGTGCTGGCCGGCGCCGGTGTACTGGTCAACCGCCATGTGCACGAGCAGCGCCTGGCCGAAGTGAGTGCGCGGTTGGGAGCCGATGATCCGCAGCGCTATGAAGACGCCGCGCAGGCCTGGGAAGGTCTTTCCAGTCTCGATCACGAACAGCGTGCCAAACTTCTGCTGGACCACCCGGGACTGATCGAAGGCTTCCTGCTGCGGCGCCTGGATGCGCTGTGGGCGCCCTCCGCCGGCCGCTACGACTACCCGGGGACGCAGGAAGTGTTCGCGCTGCGCGATCGCCTGCGACTGTACTCACCCACGCTCGATGCGCGGCGCGAGCGCCTGCAGGCCGAGCGAGACCAGGCGCTCAACACGCTCGACACCCAGCGCCAGCGGCACATTGCCGAGGGGGATCTGTTCGGCCATGGCAGCGGCAGCCTGTCGGGAGCATTGGCAGCCATCGCCGCGATCGATCCGCGCAATCCGCTGCTGCGTGATCCTGCGCTGGAACAGGCCTATGAACAGGCCATCGCCAGTGCGTTGGGACAGGGTGACACCGCGCAGGCGGAATCACGGTTGCAGCAGGCGCAGCGCAGCTTCCCCGATGCGCTGGGGTTGCGTCTGCAGGCGGCGCAACTGCGGGTGGCATCGCAGCCGGATCTGCAGGTGACCGCGCTGCCCGCCACAGTCGCGCAGGCGCGGGAGCGCCTGCAGCAACGCCTGGCCAACCCGAGCGCCGATGCCGCTTGGCAGACCGATGTCGCGGCCGCACTGCAGGTGATCCGGCGCGATGCCGGCGCCGACCTGCCTGCGGCGCAGAACGCGCTGGCCACTGCCGTGGCTGCCATCCTGGGAGGACACCGGGAACCGACGCAGCTACCGGATGACCTTGTGCTGCTCGACTTCGCACGTCGCCAGGCACCGGACACGGCCGCGTTGGCGGCGGCTGCCAGTCAGCTGCAGCAGCGCCAGCAGGCACTGCAGCAGTCGCTGGCCGACAGCCGCAGTGATGCTGCATTGGCTGCGCAGAGTGAATCGCTGCGGCGCGCGATCGCCGCTGGAGACCTGGACAAGGCACAACGCACCTGGCAGCAGCTGCATGTGGTGCAGCCCGATGCCCCGTTCGTGCGTGAGCAGGCGCCCGCACTGCTGGACCAGGCTACCCAGGACCAGGCGGTGCTGCGGCTCGCCCAGGGTGATCCGGCAGCCGCTGACGCACTGCTGGCGCGCGCGCTGCAGGTGATGGGCGCGCGTCCCGTACTGCAGGCGGCACGTGCACGCCTGGACGTGGTGGCGGCGGTACTGGCCGCCAGCACGCAGGCATCGACGAAGGACAGCGAGCGCGAGCGGCTGCGCCAGCAACTCGATGCACAGTACCGCCGTGATCCGCAGGCGATGGAGCGGTTGGAAAAAGCGCTGCGAACGCACGGGCGTCTCAAGGGCGATTCGCTGCAATCGCTGCTGCAGGGAGAGAAGGGCGCGATCGTGGCCGCACAACCGCCACCGGCCTCAGCGGCAACGGCCACTGGCGGCACGCATGCAGCGCGCAATGCACCGCGTCCGCCTGCGGCAACGCCGGTCAGCGCTGCCGTCGCCGCGGCGGCCGATGCGGATGATGCGCCGTTGCCACCGGTGCCCGACGGCCCCGATCCCTGTGCAGGTCTGGCCGGGCGTGCACAGCCCTGCTACGACGCGCTTGCCGATGCCCGTGGGCCGATGCTGGTGGTGGTGCCCGGGGTGTCGGGCGGGCCTGCGTATGCGCTTTCGCGCGGGGAGATCGCGGTGGATGACTTCAACCGGTACTGCCGGGCCAGTGGTCGTTGCAGTGTGCAGCCGGCATCCGGCGAGCAGGGGCGATGGCCCGCACGCAATCTCAGCCTCGCCCAGGCGCAGGGCTACGCGCGTTGGCTGACCCGCGCCAGCGGCGGCTGGCGCTACCGCCTGCCGAGCGATGCCGAGTGGCTGCACGCCGCGCAGGCGCAGCAACAATGGCGGCAGGCGCCGGACAGCAACTGCATTCCGCCCAGTGCCAGCGCTGGCAGCGGTGTGCCGGTGGGCGTACGCGGCCGCGAGCCGAATCCGTGGGGCCTGGTCAACCTGACCGGCAACGTCTGGGAATGGACCAGCAATGGCAGCGTACGTGGTGGCAGCTACGCCAGCTTCTGGTCGGACTGCACGGTGCAGGCACACCGCGCGCTGGCTGGTGCCGCGCAGCCGGATGTCGGCTTCCGGGTATTGAGGGAGCTGAAGTGAGCGGCTGGGAAGAGCACGCCAACCGCAGCCTGCAGTCGTTGGCCGATGCCCACCAGCGCGGCCAGATCGACCTGCAGGAATACCGCGCTCGGCGCCGTCGGGTGCTGCAGGGCGTGCGTGAACGCTGCCTGCAGACCCAGAGGCACCGGCCTGCGGACCCTGTTGCCGGGGTCTCGCCGGGTCCGACGAACGGTCGCTCACGAAGTGCGCTGGTTCTCATTTTGTATGTCATGCTGACGATGGGGTTGTTGCTGTGCATCTATGTCTTGGCAGTTGGCTGATGGCCACCTGGACGCCAGGGGCGCGTCGCCGTGCCCGGATCTTTCTTTGTCTGTGCCGCCCGGGGAGGGGCCGTACGGAGGACGCGACGCCCCGGCATCCATTGTCATCGGAGGACAGAGCCATGCCATTGAAGCGTTCGTCGTTTGCGTTGCTGCTGTCGGCAGCCCTGCCAGTCGCGGCGATGGCCCAGCAGGTCGAAGGGGGGCCGGCCACCGCGCTGCCCGACATGGCCGCGCGCACCGGCAACCAGACCCTGCAGGTGCGCGGCTTCCGTGCCAGCGACGTTGGTGAGCATCCGCAGCGTGGCATCACGCCTGCGCAGGTGCAGGCCGTGCTGGATGCCTACTTTGCCCGCCTGGCGCATGGCGCAGATGCGGTCGCGATGGACTTTGCGCAGCTCCAGGGGGCGGCCGATGCGGTCACTGCGGCCTATCGCAAGGCGGGCTTCCTGGTCAGCGTCGCCTACCTGCCACCGCAGAAACCCGACGCTGAAGGCCGCATCGAAGTACGCGTGCTGGAAGGGCGCATCGGCAAGGTAGTGGTGCAGGGCAACCAGCGTTACCGCACCCATACGCTCAGCAACGTGGCCGAGCGCCTGCGCGGGCAGCCGCTGCGCCAGGCCGACATCGACAGCGCTTTGCTGTATGCACGTGACCTGCCCGGGGTATCGGTATCTTCGGTACTGCAGCCCGGTGAGAACGTTGGTGAAACCGATCTGGTACTGGTCGCGCGTGAAAGTGGCCGGCCGTACGAGGTCAGTACCAGCGTGGACAATCACGGTACCGAGTTGACCGGGCGCGGGCGCGCCCAGCTGGGCGTTACCTGGAACAGCCCGCTGGGCCTGGGCGATGTATTCGCGGCCAGTGGAACCTATGCGTTCGATCCGCAGGCCAGCCGCGCCGGCGCGCTGTCCTACAGCGTGCCGTTGCAGGCGGTGCAGGGACTGTCGGTGCTGGCCGGCGCCAACCGCAGCGAGCTGGAAGTGGACGACGGCATCCTGCGCGGTTTCAAGCTCAAGGGCCCGGCCTCGCAGGCCTATGCCGGCGCCGACTGGAAGTTCATCAACCGCCCCGACCTGCAGGTGACCAGCTCGGCGCGCTATATCCGCGAGAGCTCGCGCTTTGAAGCGCTGGGCCTGGTGCTGTCCAAGCAGAAGTACGACGTGGCCGAGGTGGGCGCCAGCCTGCGCCATAACGATGCGCGCTGGCATGGCATCAACCTGGCACAGTTGAGCGTGCGCCAGTCGCTGCGCGATCGCTCGGCCGACTTCGATGCGATCAACCCGACCCGCGACAGCCGGTTCAACGTGGTGCGCCTGGGCCTGCTGCGGCTGCAGTACCTCAGCCGCAGCCAACGCCTGTTGTTCAAGTTCAATGGCCAGTACAGCAACAACTCGCTGCCGGCGCTGGAGCAGTTCCAGGTGGGTGGCAACGACAGCGTGCGGGGGTATGCGCAGGGCGAGACGCTGGGCGATCGTGGCTGGTACGGAGCGCTGGAGTACCACGTCGATGCGCCGGGTTTCGGCGACGTCGCCTCGCCGTTCCGCGGGGTGCCGTGGCGCGAAGTACTGGAGCTGGACGTGTTCGCCGACCAGGCGCGCGTGTTCGATGTCGATGGGCTGGAGGCACCGGCCGATCTGGCATCGGTGGGAATGGGCGCGACCTTCCGCCTGCGCCAGTGGAAGAACCTCGAACTGCGCGTGGCGGCGGCCAAGCCGACCAGCGCCCTGCGACCGGGTGACGGCCGCGATGTCCGCGTGTATGCGCGGCTTGGCCTGACCTTCTGAGGAGCGACCATGAACCGTATCTACCGACTCGTCTTCAATCCTTCGCTGGGCCAGGTGCAGGTTGCTGCGGAGTTCGCGCGCGGGCCGCGTCGCTGTGTCCCGGGGCGATCACGCGCCGCCTTGTGGCTGGCACCCCTGACCGCGGCGCTGCTGCTGACCGGCAGCCTGCAGGCCACGGCGCAGACCCTGCCACAGAACGGCACCATTACGTCGGGCTCGGGAATCATCAACGTCAATGGCAACACCATGACGGTCACCCAGCAGAGCCAGGCTGCGGTGTTCCAGTGGAGCAGCTTCAGCATCGGCTCCGGCAACACGGTCAGATTCGATCAGGCGGGCTCGAGGTCGACGGCGATCAATCTGGTTACCGGCCCGTCCGCCAGCATCATCAGCGGCCAGCTGCTGTCCAACGGGCAGGTATTCCTGCTCAATCCGGCGGGCATTACGTTCACCGGCACTGCCAGCGTCAACGTGGGTGGGTTGCTGGCCAGCACCTTGATGCCCGGCGCACAGGGGATTCCGCTGGATGGTGGTGTGTTGCCACCCAGTTTCGAATTGGGCGGCACAGGGACCAATGCCGCGGTCAGCAACCTGGGAGGCACGCTGACGGCGACGGCCGGAGGCATCAGCCTGGTCGGCGGTTCGGTGTTCAACAACGGCTACATCGCGGCACCGCTCGGCAATATCGATCTGGCGGCGGCCAGTGCGGTCACCGCGGTGACCGGCGTGTCATCGGCCGGCATGCCAAGCCTGGCGTTCGTCACCACCGCAGCGAGTGGCATGGCAGGAACCGGTATCAGCAACGTCGGTACCCTCAGTGCACGCAACATCAGCATGACGGCGCTGATGGGACCTGGTCTTTCCTCCACCGGCATCAACGCGGGTGGCACGATCATCGCCAATGCGATTGATGGCGCCGACGGCAGCCTCACCATCCGCAGTTCCGCACCGGTGGCGATCAACGATGCCATCATCACGGCCAACGCGATGTCCACGGTGGGATCGGCTGTCATGGGGGGGCCGGTCGCCATCCAGATGACCGGCGGCAGCATCGACGCCACGACCGTGAACTTGAATGGCGGCATCAA
The DNA here is from genome assembly GCF_003205835.1 of Stenotrophomonas maltophilia. Classification (GTDB taxonomy): domain Bacteria; phylum Pseudomonadota; class Gammaproteobacteria; order Xanthomonadales; family Xanthomonadaceae; genus Stenotrophomonas; species Stenotrophomonas riyadhensis. The sequence continues at coordinate 4,725,448 of NZ_CP029773.1, read as the reverse complement.
CGGCGACGTGGTGCTGTCAGGCTCGATCAAGGCAGACTCGATCGGAATCGACGCGAACAACATCACCCAGACCGCGGGTTCGCTGGAGGGCGCGCTGCAACTGGACACGCAGGGCCGAGTGACCCTGGGACAGGCGAGCAATGCCATCAGCCGCGTTGGCGGCCATGTCGGTACCGACCTGACCCTGGCCACCTCGACCAGCCTGGCGAACAGCGGGGCGCTGTCGGTAGGTGGCAATACCACGCTCGACGCAGCTGCGGGCAACATCACCCTGACCCATGCCGGCAACAGTTTCGGCAACCGGGTCAGCGCGAAAGGGGCCGACGTCAGTCTGGTCGGCATCGGTGCACTGAACCTGGGCGATATCGATGCGCGCAGCCTGGATGCGCAGGGCGGCAGCCTTGGCCTGAGCGGTACGATCACCACGTCCGGTGACCAGGCCTATCGGTCCGCAGTGACACTCCAGGGCAACTCGACGCTGCAGGGCGGAACGATCCGGTTCGACGGCACGGTTGATGGCAGCTACTACCTGGGTGTCGCCGCCAGCGGAGTGACCACCTTCCTGGGCGCCATTGGTGGCAGTACTGCATTGCAGGGATTGAATGTCGCCACCGGCAGTGGTGCGCGCTTGTCCGGCGACGTCACCACCCTTGGCATGCTCGCGTTCACCGGTCCGTTGCAGGTATACGGATCGCGCCGCCTGACTTCGCTGGGCGGAAACATGACGCTGGGCGGGGCGGTTGACGGTGACGGTGGCGATCTGAGCCTGAGCGCGCGCCAGCTCACGCTCGCCGGCGCAGTGGGCGCCACCGGACCGGTGGATCGCCTGTACGCCAGTGCCGATACCATCACCCTGGGCAGTCGCATTGCCAGCAGACGCGAGATGCTGCTGCAGGGCGACATCCGGCTGGACGGCAACACGCAGCTGGTCAGCACCAATGATGGCGTCATCACCACCGATGGCATTTCCAGCAACATCGGCAGTGGCTACAACCTGACGATCAGCACCGGCAACCGGATCCAGGTCAACGGCAACATCAGTGCCGCCGATGTCGACATCAGCGGACTGATCTTCAGCGGTCGCGGCATCGTCAGCAAGGGCAACCTCGGCATCGACTCCCGGCTCAATCTGCTCCAGACCGGCAGTTACCAGGTCGACGGCCTGTCCCGGTTCAGCAGCCAGGGAGACATCACACTGACTGATGCAGGCAACCGCTTCAGCGGTGAAGTCGCGCTGCAGGGCGGGAACGCCGAACTTCGCGCAGGCGACCTGCTGCTGGGTAGTACTTCGCTGCAGGGCAGCCTCGGGCTGCATCTCACTGGCGGACTGCAGCAGGCCAGCGGCAGCGCGCTGAACATCGGGGGTACCACCCGCATCGACGCCGGCGGTCCCATCAACCTCGACAGGGCGAACGGCTTGGGCCAGCCGGTCAACCGGTTTGGCGGTGAGGTGTCACTGAAGGGTCGCGGCAGCTACATCTCCGCTGCGGGCACGCTGGCCTTCTCCGATTTCGATGTGGACAGCCTGTTGGCGACGGCGGATGTCGTGCAGCTTCCCGCCAGCGGCAGGAGCATCGGCCTGCAGTACTTCCAGGGCAATGTGGTGCTGACCCGCGACAGCGTGCTGGACAGCCAGCTTGGCCAGATCAACTTCCGGGGGCGCATCGATGGTGGGTACGCACTGACGCTCGCACGCGGGCTCAACGTGGTGTTTGCCGATGACGTGGGCGGCAATCAGGCGCTCGCCAGTCTCGACATCAGTGGTGCGGGTCCGCTCCAGCTCGGCGGCAACATCACGGCCGACGGCGCGATCCGGCTGGGCAACGTCAACCTGGCTTCGAACACCCCCCGGTTGTTCAGCGTCCGCAGCAACAACGGCAACCTGCTGGCGGGTCGTATCGACGGCAGCAGCGATGGCCGCAGCAGCCTGGCGCTCAACGCGCACGGCGCGCTTGAACTGCAGTCCGGTGCGGGTACCACGCCCGGCGCGGGGCTGGCCAATCTCGAACTCAAGGGGGCAAGCGTGATCGCGCAGGCGATCCGCACCAGTGGCCGGCTTGACGTCAGCAGCACCACCGGGTTCACCCAGGGCGGTACGCTCACTGTCGGCGGCGATGCCAGCTTCAGTGCCGGCAGCAGTGGCAACCTGATGCTGGATACAACGGCCAACACCTTTGCCGGCAAGGTCGCGTTGAGCGGCAACCAGGTGCGGATCCGCGCGCAGCCGGGCCTGGCACTGGATGGGGTGACGGCTGCGGCGCTGGATGCGGGCAGTGCGGGGGCGCTGTCGTTGGCCAATGCCAATGTTGCCGGCACTGCGGTCCTTGACGGTACGTCCCTGCTGTTCGACCAGGTGAGCATTGGCGGAGCCCTGCTGGCTACCGCGAGCGCCGGCGACATCCGCCAGGGAAGTGGGAGCCTGGCGATCGGCAACAACAGCCAGCTGACGGCCAGCACCGATATCGTGCTGGGCGGAACCGGCAATCAACTGGGCAGCGCACTGCAGGTACAGGGCCGTGACATCGCCCTGTCCAGCAGCACGGCACTGGATATCCAGCAGCTGCAGGCTGCGCGCGATGCCGTGCTGGCGGGTAACGGCGTGCGGCTCGGGACCACCTCCGTGCAGGGAACACTGCAGGTGAACAGCACCGGAGCGATCACCCAGTCTGCTGCGCTGCAGGTGGCGGGCAACAGCCGCTTCCAGGCGGGTTCGGACATCACCCTGGACCAGGCCGGCAATCGTTTCGACGGCAGCGTCGCCCTGCAGGGGGCCAATGTTGCCCTCGGCACCAGCGGTGGCCTGCTGTTCGACGCCGTATCGGTGTCAGGAAACCTGGATGCACGCGCTGGCAGCGCCGGTGTTTCCCAGCAGGCGGCAGTCCAGGTCGGCGGCCGCAGCGATATCCGCACGCAGGGCGCCATTGCGCTGGATCGTGCTGACAACCGGTTCACAGGTGCGGTTGGACTCGACGGAAAGGGTGTCGATCTGCGCGCCGCGGGCGATCTGCAGATTGATCGTCTGAACAACGCCGGGCAATCCGATGTACGCCTGCATGCGGGCGGAGGCCTGCAACTGCCCACCTCTGCCATCGATGCCGGTACCGGCAACCTGACCCTGCTCGCCGATGGCGGGGTGTTGCAGGCCAATGCGCTGCTGGCCGGCAACAACGTCACGCTGACAGGCCGCGATGGCGTGCGGCTGGGCGGTGACCTGCGCAGCGGTGGTTCACTGACCCTGTCCAGCAGCAATGCTGACATCGTGCAGATCGCTGCGCCCAACGGCGTGGGCGGCAGCGTGCAGGCTGCGGGTGCGGTGCAGGTCAACGCAGGCAACGGACGCATCGCCCTGGGCAACGCCGGCAACCGTTTCGGTGGCGCGCTCAACCTGTCCGGTGGTGATATCAACGTGGCCGCCGATACGCTGCTGCTGGGCAGCGTCAACGCGGGCGGCACGTTGTCGCTGGCCAGCGACGGCGACATCCGCCAGCAGGGTGCCGTGCAGGTGGTGGGCGCGACCCACCTGAGTGCAGGCGGTGACATCGACCTGCAGGCGGCGGGCAACCGTTTTGGTGATGCCGTGGCCGTGCAGGGCCGGCAGGTGGCGTTGGCCAGCACCGACCCCCTGCAGCTGCAAGGGGTGACGGCGGACAGCCTGATCGCGCGCAGCGGTGGCCACTTGAGCCTGGGCGCCGCCGGCATCGCGGGCAATGCCATGATCGAAGGGGCCTCCCTGCTGCTGGATGGAGCCACCATCGGCGGCACGTTGTTGGCGACCGCACACGCGGGTGCGATCCGCCAGGGAAGTGGGAGCCTGGCGATCGGCAACAACAGCCAGCTGACGGCCAGCACCGATATCGTGCTGGGCGGAACCGGCAATCAACTGGGCAGCGCACTGCAGGTACAGGGCCGTGACATCGCCCTGTCCAGCAGCACGGCACTGGATATCCAGCAGCTGCAGGCTGCGCGCGATGCCGTGCTGGCGGGTAACGGCGTGCGGCTCGGGACCACCTCCGTGCAGGGAACACTGCAGGTGAACAGCACCGGAGCGATCACCCAGTCTGCTGCGCTGCAGGTGGCGGGCAACAGCCGCTTCCAGGCGGGTTCGGACATCACCCTGGACCAGGCCGGCAATCGTTTCGACGGCAGCGTCGCCCTGCAGGGGGCCAATGTTGCCCTCGGCACCAGCGGTGGCCTGCTGTTCGACGCCGTATCGGTGTCAGGAAACCTGGATGCACGCGCTGGCAGCGCCGGTGTTTCCCAGCAGGCGGCAGTCCAGGTCGGCGGCCGCAGCGATATCCGCACGCAGGGCGCCATTGCGCTGGATCGTGCTGACAACCGGTTCACAGGTGCGGTCGGACTCGACGGAAAGGGTGTCGATCTGCGCGCCGCGGGCGATCTGCAGATTGATCGTCTGAACAACGCCGGGCAATCCGATGTACGCCTGCATGCGGGCGGAGGCCTGCAACTGCCCACCTCTGCCATCGATGCCGGTACCGGCAACCTGACCCTGCTCGCCGATGGCGGGGTGTTGCAGGCCAATGCGCTGCTGGCCGGCAACAACGTCACGCTGACAGGCCGCGATGGCGTGCGGCTGGGCGGTGACCTGCGCAGCGGTGGTTCACTGACCCTGTCCAGCAGCAATGCTGACATCGTGCAGATCGCTGCGCCCAACGGCGTGGGCGGCAGCGTGCAGGCTGCGGGTGCGGTGCAGGTCAACGCAGGCAACGGACGCATCGCCCTGGGCAACGCCGGCAACCGTTTCGGTGGCGCGCTCAACCTGTCCGGTGGTGATATCAACGTGGCCGCCGACACGCTGCTGCTGGGCAGCGTCAACGCGGGCGGCACGTTGTCGCTGGCCAGCGCCGGCGACATCCGCCAGCAGGGTGCCGTGCAAGTGGCGGGCACGACCCGCCTGAGTGCCGGCGGTGACATCGACCTGCAGGCGGCGGGCAACCGTTTCGGTGATGCCGTGGCCGTGCAGGGCCAGCAGGTGGCATTGGCCAGCGATGGCGCCCTGCAGCTGCAGGGTGTGACGGCAGGCAGCCTGGTCGCGCGCAGTGCAGAACGCCTGACCCTGTCCGCGGCCGACGTTGCCGGCAATGTGACGCTGCAGGGCCAGCAGCTGCACTTCGGCACGACACATGTGGGTGGCAACCTGCAGGCCACGGGTAGCAACGGCATCGATCAGGACGGCACGCTGCGCGTGGATGGCAGCACCGACCTGCGCAGTGATGCGTCGATTGCACTGGGATCGGCTGGCAACGAGCTGCGTGGCGTGGTGTCGCTGGCTGGCGTGGGTATCGATCTGGCCAGTGCGGGCGACCTGCGCATCGGTTCGCTCGACAACCGCAGCGCCGCAGTTCGCCTGCAGGCAGGAGGCTCGCTGAACCTGCCCACCGGCGTGATCGATACCGGCGGCGGTGACCTGCAGCTGCTGGCCGGCGGCGCATTGCAGTTGCCGGCGGCGTTGCGTGGAAACAACATCACCCTGCGCAGCGGCCAGGACCTGCAGCTCGGCCAGGACGTGCTGGCTGCGGGGGAACTGCAGCTCGGCAGCGGTGGCGCGCTGACCCAGAGCGGTGGTGTGCTGGCCGCACAGCGCCTGCAGGGCAGCGCCGGCGGCAAGGCCAGCCTGCGCGGCGACAACCGTATCGCCACGCTCGGTGACTTCAGCAGCCAGGGCCTGGAGCTGCGGACCACGCAAGGGCTGCAGGTGACCGGCAATGTGCAGGCTGGCGCGCAGGGCCTGCTCGACGTGCATGGTGGTGATCTGCAGCTCAATGGCAGTGTGCAGGCGGGCCAGCTGCGCCTGCAGTCGTCCGGCGCGATCCGTGCCGGTGCTGGTGGACGCCTGCTGGCTGATCAGCTCAGCGGACGCGCCGCCGGGCCGACGATGCTGGGCGACGCCTCGCTGTTCGTGGCCAATGCCATCGGTACCCTCGGCGATTTCCAGTCGCCCGCAGGCTTCAGCCTGACCAACGCCGGTACCCTGGCCCTTGCCTCGCTCAACGGCAGCGCATTCAGTGTCGATGCGGGCAATAGTGGGTTCTACCTGAAGGTGCAGGGCGGTGACATCCACCAGCTGGGCACCACGCCGGTGCTGGCCGGTGCCAGCCACTGGTGGTCCAGCGGCAGCATCGGCACCCAGCCCTTGCCGATCTATCTGACCAGCGCCGGCAGCAGCCACGTGGTGGACTTCATCGGCCGCCCACCGGCGTACTTCTATGGCATCGGTACGGATGGACTGCCGCTGGTGGTGGGCGGCGGCCTCAACCTGCCCACGGCGATCGTTGGCGCGCGGACCCAGGGCAGCGTGCTGCCGCGGGTTGCCTATGTCGACATGGGCGCATTGAGTGCCCAGTACCGCGCGTTCGGCATCGTCCAGCCCGGCATCCGCCTGCCGGCCGACCAGACCGTGGCCTGTGACAGCGGTGACCCGGACGCGGAGTGCGCGCAGTGAATCCCACCCTGCCTGGCCACTGGCCGTGGAGGCTCTGATGGACCGCAACGACCTGCTCGACCGCCTGTGCGCGGCACTGCCCGAGGGCAGCGCCTGTGGCGACAACCTGGAATACGATCCGGCCTTCCTGGCCCTGGACCAGGCGGCGGCGGCGCGCGCCGAGCGGGTCGTCGGCGACAGTGTGCTGGCCGCTGAAGAACCCGACTGGGACCGGGTCGGCGAGCAGGCGCTGGCACTGCTGCAGCGCACCCGCGACCTGCGGGTGGCGGTGCATCTGGCCACGGCATGGAGCCGGCAGCAGGGCTGGGCGGGTTGGGCCGATGGCCTGCGCCTGGTGCAGGGCCTGCTGCAGCAGCAATGGGCCGGGGTGCATCCGCAGCTGGATGCGGAAGACGATGACGACCCGACTGCCCGGGTCAACGCGGTGCTGGCGCTGGCCGATCCGCTGGGGGCACTTGGTCGCCTGCGCGTGCTGCCCTTCGTGCAGTCGCCGCGGCTGGGGCGCTTCGCCCTGCGTGAGCTGCGTCTGGCCGAAGGCACGTTGAAGGGGGCGGCAGAGTCCCCGCCTTCGCCGGGCCTGGAGGAGATCGACGCCTGCTGCCTGGATTGCCCGCTGGAGATGCTGGCGGCCAGCACCGAGGCTGCGCGGCAGTCGCTGCAGGCGGCACGCGCGATCGATCAGTTGCTGGGTGAACAGCTGGGACCGGCGGCTCCGGACCTGAAACCGCTTCTGGACGATCTGGCCACGCTGGATCGCTACCTGCAACCGCGCTGGCAGGCACGCAGCGGCAGCCAGGCCGGTGCGGGCGACGAGGAACATGACGCGTCACAGGACAGCGACAGCGCAGGTCCGGTCTCAAGCCGCAGCCAACGCATCGAAAGCGCCGACGATGTGCGCCGGCGGCTGGACGAGATCTGCGAGTACTACGCGCGCTGCGAACCGTCCAGCCCGGTACCCCTGCTGCTGCAGCGGGCGCGTCGCCTGGTCGGTGGCGACTTCCTCGCCCTGCTGCGTGACCTGGCGCCGGGTGGCATGGACGAAGTGGGACGGGTGGTGGGCCGCACCGAATAGACCCACGCCCTGCGTGGACGGGCGTCGCCCGATGGGGCAGAGCCCTTTCCTGCGGAAAGGGATCCGACCCTGTCAGATCACCAGCTGTAGAGCTTCCAGTACACCGGCGACACGCCGTCCTTGTCGTTGTCCATGCGGCCATCGCCGTTCTTGTCGTACATGTAGAACGGCGCACCGCGCGACGGGGTCACCTTGACCATGCGCAGCTGGCCGGACACGCGGTATTCCTCGATGACATCGCCGTTGTCCATGGTGCGCTTGGACACATCCGCGCCCTTGACGTCGACCGGGGGAGCGCCCGCGCCACCCATGCTGGCGCAGCCGGCCAACAGGAGCAGGGAGGCCAGCATCAGAGTCTTCATGGGTGGGGTTCCTTTGCCTGGAAAGAGCCTCGATTATGCCCCATCGCCGCGTACGTGCCGTGTCGCCGCGGTGCAGGCACGGGCGCGTAGAATCGACCCATGAGCAGATTAGTCCTGATCGACGGGTCCAGTTACCTGTACCGCGCGTTCCACGCGCTGCCGCCCCTGTCCAATGCACAGGGTGAACCCACCGGCGCGCTGTTCGGCGTGGTCAACATGCTGCGCTCGACGCTGAAGGAGCGCCCGGCCTACGTGGCGTTCGTGGTCGATGCGCCCGGCAAGACCTTCCGCGACGACCTGTACGAGCAGTACAAGGCCAACCGCCCGCCGATGCCCGATGAGCTGCGCAGCCAGGTCGAACCGATGTGCCGCATCGTCGAGGCGCTGGGCATCAGCATCCTGCGCATTCCCGGCGTGGAGGCCGACGATGTGATCGGCACGCTGGCGCTGCAGGGCCTGGCGCAGGACCTGAAGGTGACCATCTCCACCGGCGACAAGGATTTCGCCCAGCTGGTGCGCCCGGGCATCGAACTGGTCAACACCATGACCGGCAGCCGCATGGATTCGGATGCGGCGGTGATGGACAAGTTCGGCGTGCGCGCCGACCAGATCATCGACCTGCTGGCGCTGATGGGCGACACCGTCGACAACGTGCCGGGCGTGGAGAAATGCGGGCCGAAGACCGCCGCCAAGTGGCTGGCCGAGTACCAGCACCTGGACGGCGTGATGGCAGCCGCGCCGACCATGAAGGGCAAGATCGGCGAGAACCTGCGCGCCGCGCTGGAGCGGCTGCCGCTGAACCGCGAGCTGGTGACCATCCGCACCGACGTGGAGCTGGACGCCAGCCCGACCACGCTTGCCCTGCGTGAGCAGGACGTACCGGTGCTGACCGAGCTGTACACGCGCTATGGCTTCACCCAGGCGCTGAAGGAGCTGGGTGCGCCACTGCCGGCGCCCGCGGTGGCCAGCGAAGCTACCCCGAGCCTGCGCGGTACCGCCGCCGGCTTCGCCCGTGGCAGCGCCGAGGCCCCCGCTGCTGGCACGCTGGATCCGGCGCTGGCCGCGCCAGGTGAATACGAGACCGTGCTGACCAGCGAGCAGCTGCAGGCCTGGGTCGAGCGCCTGCAGCAGGCCGATCTGATCAGCTTCGATACCGAAACCGATGCGCTGGACGCGATGCGCGCGCGCCTGGTCGGCGTCAGCCTGGCGGTCGAGCCGGGCAAGACCGCCTATATTCCGGTCGGCCACGATTACCCGGGCGCGCCGGCGCAGCTGCCGATGCAGCAGGTGCTGGATGCGCTGCGCCCGGTGCTGCAGGACCCGGCAAAGAAAAAGCTGGGCCAGCATGGCAAGTACGACCTGCATGTGCTGCGCCGCCACGGCGTGGACGTGCAGGGCTACCACGACGACACCATGCTCGAGAGCTTCGTGCTCAACTCCACCGCCACCCGCCACGACATGGATTCGCTGGCCCTGCGTTACCTGGGCTACAGCACCATCAAGTTCGAGGACGTGGCCGGCAAGGGCGCCAAGCAGATTCCGTTCTCGCAGGTGGGCATCGACGAAGCCAGCCGCTATGCGGCCGAGGACGCCGACGTCACCCTGCGCCTGCACCGCGCGCTGCAGCCGCAGCTGCTGGCCGAGCCGGCGCTGGACAGCGTGTACCGCGACATCGAGATGCCGCTGGTGCCGGTGCTGACCACGATCGAAGCCAATGGCGTGCGGATCGACACCGACGAACTGCGCCGGCAGAGCCAGGACCTGTCCTCGCGCATGCTGGCCGCGCAGCAGAAGGCCACCGAGCTGGCCGGCCGCAGCTTCAACCTGGATTCGCCCAAGCAGCTGCAGGCGGTGCTGTTCGACGAGCTGAAGCTGCCGGCGGTGGTGAAGACCCCGAAGGGCCAGCCCAGCACCAATGAAGAGGCGCTGGAGGCGATTGCCGACCAGCACGAGCTGCCGCGGGTGATCCTGGATTACCGGGGCCTGGCCAAGCTGCGCAGCACCTACACCGACAAGCTGCCGGAGATGGTCAACCCGGACACCGGCCGGGTGCATACCAGCTACCACCAGTCCGGTGCCGCCACCGGCCGCCTGTCCTCCTCGGACCCGAACCTGCAGAACATCCCGATCCGCACCGAGGATGGCCGCCGCATCCGCCGCGCGTTCATCGCCCCGGAGGGCTTCCAGCTGCTGGCGGCCGACTATTCGCAGATCGAGCTGCGGATCATGGCGCATCTGTCCGAGGACCCGGGCCTGGTGCGTGCCTTCGAACAGGGCGCCGACGTGCACCGCGCCACCGCCGCCGAGGTGTTCGGCCGCACGCTGGAGGAAGTGACCCCGAACGAACGCCGCGCGGCCAAGGCGATCAACTTCGGCCTGATGTACGGCATGAGCGCCTTCGGCCTGGCCCGCAACCTGGGCATCGACCGTGGCCAGGCGCAGGACTATGTGGCGCTGTACTTCAGTCGCTACCCGGGCGTTCGCGACTTCATGGAGCGGATGCGCCAGCAGGCCCGCGACCAGGGCTACGTGGAAACCCTGTTCGGCCGCCGCCTGTACCTGAACGACATTCATGCCCGCAACCAGGGCCTGCGCGCCGGTGCCGAGCGCGCTGCGATCAACGCACCGATGCAGGGCACCGCCGCCGACATCATCAAGCGCGCGATGGTGGATGTGGACCAGTGGTTGCGTGACAGCGGCGCACCGGCACGGATGATCCTGCAGGTGCACGATGAACTGGTGTTCGAAACCGAAAGCAGTTTCGTTGAAGACTTGCGTTTGCAGGTGGTCGAGCGCATGTCGCAAGCGGCCAAACTGCGGGTGCCGTTGGTGGTCGATACCGGTGTCGGTAACAACTGGGACGAAGCCCACTGAGTGCATTTCAGGCCGAAAACGACGTGAATTCGTTCATCCGTCGGAGCTTTCTGACTCGATCATGAATGTTGCCCTGATGGAAGTTCATTAAATTGGGCCCCTTCACGAACCGTTAGTGTTCGGAGTGCTTCTATAACTCTCGACAGGCGCAACGCCTGTTGTGGATCTCTCCCATCCCCTGGAGCAGATCTCGGAACGGGGACTCCTCCCCAAGTGCCCGTTCCCCGGCCCCGTTGACCTCCCCCTGGTCAGCGGGGCTTTTTATTTGTGCTGTCACAACCTCGGATGGGGTCAGATCCCTTTGCCCATCGGGCAAAGGGATCTGACCCCGGATGCTAGGCTGGGCCACCGATCCGCAGGGGAAGACAATGCCCGACCTGTTCGCACTGGCGATGCCGTGGTGGGAATTCATCCTGCGCGCGGTGGTGGTGTATGTCGTGGTGCTGGGCATGGTCCGGCTCAGTGGCAAGCGCCCGCTGGGGCAGATCACCCCGTTCGACGTGCTGCTGGTGGTGCTGCTGGGCAACGCGGTGCAGAACGCGCTGCTGGGCACCGATACCTCGCTGGGCGGCGGCCTGCTGCTGGCGGCGACCCTGATCCTGCTCAACTACGGGGTGGGTTGGGTGAGTACCCGCAGCCGGCGGGTTGAACGCCTGGTAGAAGGAGAACCGGTGGTGATCGCACGCGATGGCCGCCTGTTCGACGCCGTTCTGCGGCGGGAACAGGTCACCCGCTCGGATTTCGAGGCCGCCATGCGCCAGCAGGGCTGCCTTGGCGTGGAAGATGTCGAGCTGGCCCTGCTGGAGATCAACGGGCACATCACCATCATTCCCAGGAAGAGCACCTGACCTTGCACAGCCGAGCCATGCTCGGCTGCACTGGGTTTCAGCCGAACATGGGCTCGGCGCTACGCGGCATCGTTCATGGCGTGCAGCGGGCGTTGCCCGCAGCAGGCTTGCGCTCGTAATAGGCGAAACGGTTGCCGCTGTCGATGCCGACCAGGTTGCCGTTCTGCAGCAGTTGCAGCACGAAGTCGCTGCCGATATCGCGATGGATGAGGATGCGGCCTTCGCGCAGGCTCGCACGCAGTGGCTGTTCGCGGCCTCCGGCCTCGACCACGCCACCCTCGAGGAAACGCAGCTGCGACAGCACGCTGCGCTCGGCTTCAAAGCTGCCACAGGGCATCGCGGTGGCTGGCACTGGCGTGAGCGCGGACGCGGAGGCGCTGGCAAGAACGGCAAGGTCCTTGGCAGGCCCGCAGGCCGGGGCATCCGCGCGCTGAGCACAGGAACGCTGCAGCGCATCGCGGGCCTGCTGCAGGCGGCCACCGCTCCACAAGGCTTCGGCGACGTCGGCGCAGAATGTTTCGCCCTGTTGCACGCGGCACAGCTCGGTCAGCTCATCCAGCTGTGCGGGCGGCAGCGGCGCATCCACCGAATGCTGCAGGCCGAGCAGGGCCTTGCCCATCATTTCCGAAGCGATCTTCCTGGCCACTGCGGTGCAGCCCTCGGCGTCGAACGACGGTGACTCCTCCTTGCAGATCTCGGGCATCGGCGGTTCGGACGTTTCCGGCGCGGCGTCCTTGGCCTGCTGCTGGTAGGTCTCCAGCAGCTGGGTGCAGGCCGCGCCCACGCCCTCGGCACACCAGGCGTGCAGCTTCACCGGCGCGGCCTCCGGCAATGCCTCCAGGCACTCGGAGGTGTACATCACGCAGCCACCCTCGATGGGCTCGGGCATCGTCTTGCAGGCGGCAGCATGCTCACGGGTGAACTCGCGATAGGGCGTGTTGATCGTGCGGTCGTTGTCCGAGAAGTACCAGTTTTCCAGGCGGCCGGTGGACAGGTTGCCGGTGCCGAGCACATCTTCCTGGCGGGCGATGCGCAGTTCCTCGGTGGCCTGGTAGGGGCCGGACAGGAAGCCGTGGCCTTCGCTCTCGATGGTCAGCGTGATAGTGCCGCCGCTGTCCTTGTAGGTGCCGCAGGCCATCGATTGCGCGGCAGCCGGCAGGCTGGCCGAGGCCAGCGCGAGCAACAGCAGGGAGCGCCAACCCGCAGCGCGGTGGCGGAGGGCAACAACAGCAGGCATGACATCATCCTTGAAGAAGAAAGAACACGACCTGCCCGGTGCAGGACGCACCGCAGGCAGGAGAAAGCACCACGCCCCAGGCGCGGTGCCGGAAGATCAGAGCCAGTCGCGCGGCACCAGGTAATCGGCCAGGCGCGCCTCGGCGCTGCCCGCTTCCGGACTGAAGCCGTACTCCCAACGCACCCGCGGCGGCAGGCTCATCAGGATGCTTTCGCTGCGGCCGCCGCTCTGCAGACCGAACAGCGTGCCGCGGTCATAGACCAGGTTGAACTCCACATAGCGGCCGCGACGGTACAGCTGGAACTCGCGCTCGCGCTCGCCGTAGGGGGTGTCCTTGCGCTGCTGCACGATCGGCAGGTAGGCATCCAGGAAGCCATCGCCGACCGCGCGCAGGTAGTCGAAATCGCGCTCGAAGTCGCCGTGCAGGTCGTCGAAGAACAGGCCGCCGACGCCGCGCGTTTCGTTGCGGTGGCGCAGGAAGAAGTACTCGTCGCACCAGCGCTTGTGCGCGGCATAGCGCTCATCGCCGAACGGGGCGCACAGGTCGCGCGCAACCCGGTGCCAGTGCTGCACGTCCTCGTCGAACGGATAGAACGGGGTCAGGTCGAAGCCGCCGCCGAACCAGCTGGCCACCACTTCGCCATCGCGCTGCGCCTGGAAGAAGCGCACGTTGGCATGGGTGGTCGGCACGCAGGGGTTGAGCGGGTGGAACACCAGCGACACCCCGGTGGCACGCCAGGAGGCGCCGGCCAGTTCCGGACGGTTGGCCGAGGCCGACGGCGGCAGACGGCTGCCGGCCACGTCGGAGAAGCCGATGCCGGCCTGCTCGAACACCGCGCCATCACGCAGTACGCGGGTACGTCCGCCACCGCCCTCGGCACGCTGCCACAGGTCTTCCTGGAAGCGGGCCTGGCCATCGACGGCCTCGATCGCCGCACAGATGCGGTCCTGCAGGTCGGTGAGGTAGGCGCGCACGCGCTCGAATTCGTTCATGGCGCGTACTTTACCGCAGGGCCTGCCCAAAGCTGCGGGCAGGCCCTGGCCGGCTCAGCGCTTGCGATTGGAGTTGCGCGGCGCCGGAGCGTCGTCCTCGGCTGCCTCGTCAACCGCCTTCTGCAGAGCACCGCCCAGCGTGATCAGCTCCCAGTTCTGGGTGCCGAGCACGTCGCAGGCCACATGCAGGCCACTACGGTCGGCCTTGCACAGCTGCTCCAGGGTTGCCCGTGCGTCCAGTTCCGCGCCGTTGCCCTGCGCGGTGACCAGGTTCTCGCACCCTTCGCGCACGCCGGCGCGGCAGACCGTGGTGTAGTGCTCGGCGGCCTGCAGCCAGTTCCCGGACAGCGCAAGGCGGTTGCCGAGAATGTTGCAGCCCTGCAGCTTGCCCTGCGCGCAGCAGGCTTCGGCACCGCCCTCGTTGGCCAGCGCCAGCGGGCAATCCTGCGGCAGTGGCAGCACCTTGAACTGCTTTGGTGCACTGCACCGGCTCGGGCCCTCGCCGGTGGGGGTGAACACCTGGAAACGGGTCCAGGTATCCAGGCCCAGCAGTTGGCCGCCAGGCAGCGGGCGCAGCACGAAGTCGCCGCCCCGGTCGTGGCGGATGCGGATGTCGCCCTCTTCGACGCGCGCGCGAAGATGGCTGTTCCAGCCAACGCCAACCAAGCCGTTGTCACCAAAGTCCAGCGTGTCCATCAGGCCGCCATCGGCCCGGTAGTTGCCACAGGGCAATGCAGTCGCGGGCTGCGGTCGCAGCGATGCGCCCACCGCCTGCAGTGCGGGCAGACGCTCACAGACGGAGCGCTCGTTGCCGGCGGTGCAGGCCGCCGCCAGGGCCTGCACCGCCTGCAGGTGATCTCCCGACTCCCAGGACAGTTCGGCCACGCGCTCGCAGAAGCCGGCCTGCGCTGTCTCCCGGCACAGTTGCAGCAGTTGCTGGCGTCGCTGTACAGGCATGATCACCGGTGAGTCCGGGCCAGCCATCGTCACCATGGCTTCGGTCATGGCGGCCGTCATCGCGGCCTTGACCAGCTGCTCCTGCACTGCGGGGTCGGCCTCGAGTGCGGCCGCACACGCCGGGGTTCCCTGTTCGAAGCCGCCATCGTCACAGGCGGCGGGGAGTTTGATGCCCGACAGGGCGGCGTCGAGCGCTGCCTTTGCCAGGGCGGGATCGGCCTCGACCGTGGGTTTGGCCTCCTCGTGCCAACGATCAGCCAGTTGCAGGCACATGCCGGGCACGCCCTCGCGACACCCCGCTTCCAGGGCGGCCGGGGTCGCTTCGCGACGGTTGTCCAGGCACGCCGCCGCATCGGCCAGGCAGCTGCCTTCAGCCGGCATGGCCGCTGCGGCGCACTGTGCGGGGGTCTGCAGGAGGTAGACCGTGCCATCCACCTCGACCGTGCGGCCACGATCGCGAACCTGCAGCGCACTGGGCAGGCCGTACTCCAGATTCACCAGTTGCAGCTTCCCGTCGATCTGCTGGAACACGACCGGAGACGGCGCACTGCCGAAGTGCTTCTGCTCGCCACGGTTGGGTGAGCTGATGCGCAGCGTGCTGCTGCCTTCATCGGCCTTGAACAGGCCGCATTGCAGTGACTGTGCGGAGGCCATCGGCGCGGCCAGCAGCAACGCCCAGGCCAGCCAGCGGCGGCGCGGTGCGGGTGAATGCATGTCGTCTCCTTGACGATCGAACGGGAAACTCCAGGCGCTACGGCGAACCACGACCCTCGCGCGGGGGCATGCATTGTGCCGTGCCTGGCACGGGCTGGTAACGCTGGTAGGCCGTCTGGTTGTCCATGCCGAGCAGGTCGCCGTTGCCGAGCTGGCGCAGTACGAACGTTTCGCCGTTCTGTTGCAGCTGGACGGCGCCTTCGTGCAGGCGGGCCTGCGTGCCGTCGCCGAAGTCGAAACTGTCGAACTGGCCACCGTCGGCCTGGTAGCGGCCACACGGTACATGTTGGAGCGCCACCAGGTGCAGGTCGGCGCCGAGTTCACGCAGCGGTGCGGTACGTTCGCAGGCACTGACGCGTCCAGCATCGCAGACCACCTGCAGGGCCTGCACCGCCAACGCAGGTTGCAGCGCGTCCAACTGTTGCGCGGCTACTTCGACGCAGAAGCGGCCACCACGGTGTTGCAGGCACAGCTGCTGCAGCTGTTGCAGCGCCGCCAGGGGCAACGGCGGTCCCTTCGGTGCCTTCTCGGCCTGTTCCAGGCGCTGATCAACCCGTCGCATGGCGGCAGCCAGATCATCGTCGGTCAGCGCTTCGCAGACCTGAGGATCGTGGGTGGGGGCGTGCTCGCGGCAGGCTGGCGGGCGCTCGAAGTGCGCACTGCCGGCGCCATCGGTCGCTGCCGCGGTGTTGCTTTCGAGTCTCTGCTGCAGCAGCGCCGAGCAACCGGCGCCCACACCCTCGTCGCAGGCGCGCCGGGCCTGGCCGGGCGAGGCCGTTGGCAGCTGCACCATGCAGTAACTGCCAGCAGCGCGGCAGCTGCCGGCCACAGCGCTGGGCTCGACAGCGCAGGCCCTGGGCTGGCGCAGGGTATAGACCACGAACACGTCGTCCTCGATGCGCCGCCCATCGGCGCTGATCCGGATCGGCTCCGCCACGCCATCGTCGAGCATGACCAGGCGCGTCTGTGCCGCACTGCGATCGACCCACAGCGGCTCCGGCTCACCGATGCCGTTGTCGCGGTAGCCGCTGCTGGGGGTGGTGAACACCAGGGCCATGCCGTCGTCGACGCTGCGGTACTCGCCGCAGCGCAGCGCATCGGCACTGGCAGGCAGCGCGGCGAACAGCAACAGGGCAGGGAAAAGTGTCAGCAAGCGCATGCGACGGTCCTTGTCGTGCGAGAAGGGGACGGGGCTCAGTGGAAGCGCGAGCGGATGTCGGGTCGCAACAGGCGCCAGGCCAGCCAGCCCTGCAGGCCCAGGAACAGCACCGAAGTGCCCAGCAGGGTGAAGGTCATCATCCAGCGACGCGGCTGCAGCGATTGCTGCATCTCCGGCTCGTCGGCGAGCAGCACGATCATGTCGCGCATGAACACGTCCAACCACCAGGTGATCGCGAAATTGGCCAGTGCGCTCACCAGCAGCATCACCACGAAGCACCACAGGCCCCAGCGGCGCTCGCGCAGCAGCCCCCAGCTGGCCACGGCCGAGACCAGGCAGAGCAGTGCGGTGATCATCGAGGCACCCACCGGGTGCGCCAGCAGCCAGGTCAGGCTGTGCATCTGCCGATGCTGTGCTTCACCCGCCAGCAGCTGCCAGAGTGGAGCGTCGTGCAGCGGCCACACCAGCAGACCCTGCAGCGCGAAATAGCCGGTCAGCAGCGCGGACAGCCAGAAGGAGGCCTGGACCAGTGGCCGAATCCACGCGTGGTAGGGCGAAGGCTGCAACGAGGGCGGCGGGAGCGGCACTGACATCCGGTGTCCTTGCAATCGGTGCCCGCGCGATCAGCGGGCCGTCACCCGGGTGGCGACGGCCGGCAGGATATGGTGTTCGCTCAGCGGTGCCAAGGGCAGGCCGTGTGGTGGCTGCAGCGGCACCCAGGCCAGTTCAGCGATCTCCGCGCGTGCCTGTGGCGTGCCGTCCACCCGCACCCACCACGCCTGTGCCTGCACGCGGTGGCCAGGCTCGTTCACCGCCCAGTCCTGGAACGTGCCCAGCGCGATGGAGGCATCGGTGCACAGCTGCACGCCGAGTTCCTCGTCCAGCTCACGGGCCAGCGCCTGCAGTGGCGCTTCGCCGGGTTCGGGCTTGCCGCCGGGCTGGATGAAGCGGCTGGCGCCGTGTTTGCGCACCACCAGCGCCCGGCCGCGGTCATCCAGGATGACCGCGGCCACGATGTGGATCGTGGCCGCGGCGTTGCTCACTTCAGGTTCTGCTCGAACAGCTTGAGGATGCGCTTGTACTGGTCCAGCCAGGAATCGGCGCGGACGTAGCCGTGGCGCTCCAGCGGGTACGGTGCGATCGACCAGTTGTCCTTGTGCAGTTCGATCAGGCGCTGGGTGAGGTTCACCGAGTCCTGGAAGAACACGTTGTCATCCATCATGCCGTGGGCGATCAGCAGGTTGTCCTGCAGGTTCTGCGCGTACTCGATCGGCGAGGACACGCGGTACGCCTCCGGATCGATGTCCGGGGTGTTGAGGATGTTGCTGGTGTAGCCATGGTTGTACTGGTGCCAGTCGACCACCGGGCGCAGCGCGGCACCGGCCTTGAACGTGCCCGGCGAGCGGAACAGCGCCATGAAGGTCATGAAGCCGCCGTAGGAACCGCCGTAGATGCCGGCATGATCGCGGTCACCCTGCTGGGTGTCGACCAGCCAGTCCAGGCCGTCCTTGTAGTCTTCCAGTTCCGGGTGGCCCATGTTGCGGTAGATCGCCGTACGCCAGTCGCGGCCGTAGCCCTCGCTGCCGCGGTAATCCATGTCCAGCACGATGTAGCCCTTCTGCACCAGCAGGTTGTGGAACATCTGCTCGCGGAAGTAGGCCGGGTAGCGCTGGTGCACGTTCTGCAGGTAGCCAGCGCCGTGCACGAACATCACGATCGGGTACTTCTTCCCCGGTTCCTTGTTTTCCGGTTCGTAGTACTTGGCCCAGACCACGCCGGCGCCATGCTTGGACGGCACTGCCACCAGCTTCGGCTGGATCCACTGGCGCGCCTTGTAGTCGGCGGTGCGGGTGTCGGTCAGCACGCGGGCCTGGCCGCCGGTGCTCGGCAGCACGGCCAGCTGCGGCGGCAGGTAGGCGCCGGAGTAGCGCACCAGCAGCTGCTGGCCGTCCGGCGACAGCGAGAAGTCTTCCACGCCGTTGAGGCTGGTCAGCTCGCGCACCTGGCGGCTGCCGGTGTCGACCGCGCAGACTTCGTAGTCATGCGGGGCCTGCTGGTTGCACAGGAAGTAGAAGCCCTTGCCATCGGCCGACGGCACCGGCGCCGAGGTTTCCCACTTGCCGCTGGTCAGCGCCTGCGGCTTGGCGGTGCCGGCCTGGGTGTACAGGTGCGAGAAGCCCGATTCCTCCGACAGCAGCCACAGCGTGCGGCCATCGGCCATCCAGCCGAAATCATTGAAGCCCCAGTTGATCCAGCCGTTGTCGGTCAAGCGATGGCGGTTCTGCACGCGGCCATCGGCAGCGTTGACGCTGATGATCCAGCGGTCCTTGTTGTCGTTGGCACGCAGCATCACCGCGGCCTGCTGGCCATCGGGGCTCCAGCGGATGCCACCGCCCATGAAGTCGCTCATCACCTGCAGGCTGCGCTCGCCCTTCAGCGCGTCCTTGCCGGCCTTGCGGCGCAGCTCGGCCAGCGGATCGGTGCTGATGCCAGGCAGGCTGGCCAGCGAAACCTTCTCGGCCTTGCCGGTGCGCACGTCCACGTACCACAGGGTGTGCGGCTCGAAGCCGTTACGGCCGACGCGGGTGCGGGTGTCTTCGGTTTCCTCGTAGCCCGACTCGGTCACGTACAGCGGCATCTTGCCGCCGCGGCCGTCATCGAAGTCCTTCGGCTTGGTCACCACGATCAGGTGGGTCAGGTCCGGCGACAGCACGCTGTCGGCGATCTCCACGTCGGTGCCCAGGTACACCGGGCCCGGTGCGCGGGTCGGGTCGGCCTGGCGCCAGCGCTGGTCCTGGTCCTTCAGTGCTTCGCGCTGGTCGCGGTCGCGGCGCAGGGTTTCCAGCGTACGCAGCTGCTGGTCGCGCAGCACGTCGGCCTTCGGCGGCGTGCGCGGATCCTTCTCGGCCTTCAGGCTGGCCACCTGCTGCACACCGCTGGCGGCGGTCCAGTGGAACCAGTTCTGGCCAACGCGCCAGATCACGCCATTGTCGGCAGCGAAGTTCACGTTGCCCGCGCGCTCGTTGCTGCGGGTCAGCTGGGTCAGCGCGCCGCTGCGCAGGTCGCGCACGAACACGTCGCCATTGCGGACGAAGGCGCTGCGGCTGCGGCTGCGGTCGTAGACCGGCTCGGCCACGTCCAGGGTGCCACGCTGGTCATCGGCCACCTGTGCGGCCACGCCACCGGCCACCGGCTGGCGGAAGGTATCGCGCACCGGGCTGCCGTTGCGCTTGAGCTGGTATTCCACCTGCTGGCTGTTCCACGACCACCAGGCCTTTTCGACCGGCGGACCGATCCAGTCCGGGTCGGCCATGGCCTGTTCGATGGTGATCGGCGTCGGCGCGGCATGCGCAGCCGGTGCGGCCAGCACGGCCGACAGCAGGAGGGACAGGGGCAGCACTCGGGACATGGGCGGACGGCACCAGAAGAGGAAACCGGCCAAGCGTAGCAGCCGCAAGGGCCCGGGGCAGGGGCCACAGGTCATGGCAGCGGGATTGGCAAAGTGGCCCCGCCCGGGTCGCTGCGGCGGCGTGTGCGGCATGATGGCCATTCCGTTCGGATGGAACCGATATGTACTGCTACGACTACAGGATCTCTCTGGGCGTGCAGCACCCCACAGAGGCCGGCGCCGGGATTGCCGCCCGGCTGGATCTGGAACCAGCGTTCTCCCGAGATGTCGGGACCGGATATAGGGATCGCGACGGCAGCCTGATCAGGGTGCATGCGGAGACCCGCGCGGTGTTCGTACTGGAGAGGGGCAAGGACGGCTGGCTGATGGATGCCTGGCCGGCGTTGATCGATCTCCTGCGGGCACGTACCGACGTGATCAGGGAGCTGCTGCAAGAAGGAGCCGGGATCGGCCTGCGTGTCGGCATCTTTGGAAAGACCGCATGGGCGGGTTTTGTGCTGGATCAGCAGCTGCTGCGACTCATGGCGGACCTGCAGCTGGATTTTCAGGTGGAGACCTATTTCCCGGACCCGGTGGATACGCCCGGCACCAGCGACGAGGTGGCAGACACCTAGTGCAACCGGTTGCCGTGGTCGCGCATCCATTCTCCTGAACCCGCATCATCCACCGAACAGGAGCCCGACCATGCAGGAACTGATCCCGATCACTCTCTTCATCTGCATCGCCTACGCGATCCACGCCATTGCCGATGCGCGCGCGCGCAGCAAGCTGGTGGCCCCGCACGTGCCGGAGGAAGTGATCCGCTCGCTGGCGGTGCTGGAAGAAGAGCGCCGCCGCCAGGGCGCGCTGCGCTGGGGCATCAGCCTGGTCTGCCTGGCCCTGGCCATGGCCCTGCTGGAAGCCATCGGTGCCCGTGACCTGACCTTCGGCGCCGCCGCCGCGCTGGTCGGCAGTGCTGGCCTGGGCCAGCTGCTGGCCTGGCACTTCACCCGCCCCGCCGCACGCAAGGGCTGAGCCGGCGCATGCCACGGGCACAGGGGACGCCCCGCAGATGAGCCTGCTCGGCGAAGCATTGTCGGCACTGCGGGGCCGTCGCCGCCACGATGCAGCAGCGGCGGCACCGCCCGCCGAGCCGCTGGACGCGGACCAGGCCCTGGTGCGGGCCATCATCGACGGTTCGCAGGCGGCCTTCGCGCAACTGGTTGAAACCCATCAACGCACCTGCGCGCATGTGATCGGACGCATGGTCGGCGACCGCGACCAGGTCGCCGACCTGCTGCAGGAGACCTTCCTGGCCGTGTTCCGCCAGCTGCACCGGTTCCGCTTCGAATCCTCGCTGCGTACCTGGGTTTCGCGGGTGGCCTACACCACCGCGCTACAGCACCTGCGCCGGCGACGGCTGGAGGCGCAATGGATGGTGGCGGTGGAAGTGCCCGAGGAACTGGGCGTCGGCGATGAAGGTCCGGGGCCGGCTGAACTGAGCGAGACCCTGCAGGCAGGGCGCCAGCTCGGCACAGCGCTGGAACGGTTGAGTGCACCGCAGCGCCTGATCTTCGGCCTGCATTACCTGGAGGATTTCGATCTAGCCGAGATCGAACAGGTGACGGGGCTGGCGCGCGGTACCATCAAGAGCCACCTGCACCGCGCGCGCCAGGTCCTGAAGCAGGAACTGACGCGACATGCCGCCGCCGGAGAACTGCTGTGAGCCCATCGACTGACCCTCGCGATGCGGAAGAACGCGCGCTGGCGCAGGCGTTGCGTGAGCAGACGCAGCAGGAAGAAACACCGGATGTGAGCGAGGCGCTGCAGAAGCGCATTGCCGCTGAGTCGCGCGACGGTGGTGTGGGCTATGTGGTGGTGCAGGTGGTGTTGTTGGGTGCGTTGGTGGCGGCAGCGGCCTGGTACTTCTGGCATTAAGCGATTTGTAGGCTGACGTCAGTCGTATCCGGCATGAATCTTCCTCCGCCATTCCCAATGTCGCTGATTCGGACAATCCCCCGCACCCGACGGATTGCGTCATCTCCAGACGCTACGTGAAGATCCCCACACTGAGGATAATTGCAAAGGAATCTGCAGCTATTGATGTCGATGACGCTGCTGGAAAAATCTAAATCGTCAGCAATCGTTGACGCTGGCCAGGAGCCGAACAAGCTCTCGGCCATATCCAGCAGTATCAACTTCAAAGGAGCTGAATAATGTCGAAGATCTGCAAGTCCGTGCTTCTTCCTCCGGCACTCATTGCAATGCTTGGTCTGGCCGGAATCGCATCTGCTTCGCAGGAGAGTGCGTCCAATGATCTCACGCAGATCCAGAACGCCTCTGTGCTGGACATCACTCTCGTCAGTGGGACGGAGTTGCAAGAGGGAACCAGCGATAACGAGATCGCAGGGGTTCAATGTACCAACTACTCAAGCGGTGGTACCCACTGCGGTCACTACTCGTCAGGTGATGCAGAAGAACTCCAGTTTGCGCACGTAGTTCCTGACGTCCAGAAGTTCAACGTCTAAGAACGCGGACGGTCGCCCATTGGGGGGCCGTCCGTCACCAAGGAGAGGTTGATGAGAACTTCCGTAGAGGATCTCAGGAGAGCAATTGAAGATCCATGCAGAACGGTTGACGTTTGCTCAGTACTGCTGGATGCATGGTTTGAAGTAACTCCACGTCGTTTGGGTGAGGCTCTTTCAAAATTCAGAGATGAGCGGATTGAGAATAAAGGTCATATTGAGAATTTTGAAAGAACATTCAAGAAATTGGATCCTGCGGCGAGAAGAAGATTGCTTGGCTCCCCATGGGTTTCCGGATTCATGGATGATCCAGATGGGGTGTCCCATGAAGATGCAGATGGAAGGCCTGTCACGACCATCGAAGCGCTTCATCTCGCCGCAATGGCGGAATGTCCAGTTGCTCCCATCCATGACGAAATGGGCGAACTTCACCGAGGGACGGTAATCGAAAGTCCTCTTGGGGAGTGGGTGATCAGGCGGAGTGAATCCGGGCTTGAAAAGGTCGAGCGCGCAAAAGTAGGAGGTGTGATCGCTCTGGACGTGGATAGTGGGCTGGCGCGTCGAAACGAGCCGGAGAGCGGAACGTTCTGCAATCCATTCCTGAGCATCTCATCAGAAGAGCTTGTTGTAATCCAAGACAAGCTGGAAGCGGCCATGGGGCTGGTGGACGAAGCCACTCCACACCTGGGTCTCCTGATTCGGACATTCACAAGGCGTGTGCTTGTCAGGAAGTCGATCGAGTCGGATGATCAGGCTTCACCTCTGAATCTTGGATCCGAGTATCGGCCGATTCATGCAGGTTGCATCCGAATTCTCAATGTCCACAGGCCGGAAATGACCGTGGATCTTTGCGCAGAGGCAATTCTGCATGAGTCCGTCCACTCGTACCTCTCCGCCTATGAAGAGGTACATGGGAAGTTCATGTCAGGTGCAATCAGGGTTCGTCCGGTCTCACCCTGGTCAGGTAACTTCATTCCAAACCACTCACTGGCGCACGCGGTTTTTGTCTACTACGCCATCCATCAGCTTCTCGGGAGGTTGGTTGGTATCGGTGCTGGGGTTGGAGAAGAAGCCGTGAGGAGAATGAAGCGACGGCTGATGCACGTAGCAGGCGGATTCTTCATCGAACGGAGGATCTCGACGCTGTTCGTATTGGAGTCACCCGCGTCGGTGCAGCTGATGGCAGTCGTGGATGAAATTCAGGAGGAGATCAGGGCCGAGTACGGGCAGAGAATGCCAAAGGAAATGTTGGAGAGCGCGGCATGAAGGTTCCAACCATTGTCATCCACTCCGATCCGGAAGACGCCGTCGCAGCCGTGCTGAGAGATGTCCAGGGCGTGAGTGTGATCCATCTGGACGAACTGACTCAAAGTTGGTGCGTTCAGGAGGCAGAGATCATTGAACCCGTAGTGGAAATGTGGATTCCTAGCATGGGGTCCGCCTACATCATCAACAGAGTCTTCGATCTCTCTTGCACCGAGATTGGCAAGCGTCTTCGTGCATTCGGATTGCATGAGAACTGGGCACACACAGCTTTGGGTTCGGTTCTATCGCGAGCGCACGCACTGGCACACGGAATTGGTCCTCGCGGAGTGAGTAGATCGCTTCTCCCCTTGAATGTGCAGTGGAAGCTTCTTTCCGAGCGTATCCCAGACATAAAAACACCAAATTTCGCCTTTGGGTTCGGTCATCGAATGCCTGATATGTCGCATCTGGACAAATTCGTACAGAAGTCAGTCTGGTCTTACTTCCGATGGAATGGTGATTCTGATGTCGCAGAAGGGGAGCGGCAGTGGCATCCGTTCTTCGTCGAACAGCCACAAGGCATCCCAATCATATGTAGTTATCACGGAGAGGCGTTCGCACTGAGTTTCCCAAGGGGGCGGCCCAAGGCGGATCTTGGGGCCTTTCCCGCTCTCGTATACGCATGCCGGGAGTTGTTCGACAGCAGGATGGGCGAGATTCTGGTGTACCAAGAAGACGAAAGTCTGACCTTCTGCGCCTGCAGCCCATACATGGCTGGAATAGGTGAGCTGGGAGAAAGGGAGCAACTTCTTCTACAGGGAGTTCCTTCGAGTTGAAGTTGAGGGCTCTGCAAAGGCCAAGGAGGGTACGTGCACGGTTACTACATCAAAATGTCGTTGATTCGATTCAAGCAGAGAGTCGGCACTCATCTGGCAATCGCTCTTATGTTGGGTGCGGGGGTAGGGATCACCACCGTGATGCTTTCCATTGTTCTCCAGGCATCGTCGGATCCCGCTCCAGGCCGGAGCTCGGCATTGTTCCGCCCGTACCTTGACGCGCGTCCAGATGCACTGCGCAGTGGCTCTCCGGATCCTGGTCAGCCACTGACCTGGCCAGACGCGAAGGTGCTTCTGAACCAAGGCCGGACGTGGAAGCAGGCAGCAATGGCAGGGGGCGCGGTGACGCTCTCCCGGCCGGGAGAGTCCAGCGCAAGACTGCGCGCCAGGTTCGCCACGTCCGAACTCTTCAGTGTCCTTGGCATTGCCGTTGTTCAAGGGCGGGCATGGACCGCCGAGGAGGGGCATGCTGCGAGTCGAGTAGTCGTCCTGTCGCGTGCGCTCGCAGAGCGCGAGTGTACACAGGACTGCGTTGGTCATCGGTTGGAACTGGGCAGACGCACCTACACCGTTGTGGGTGTCGCGGAGGATTGGCATCCGGTGCCAATGTTCCAGGGAGATCTCACACGCCGACCGTTTGTGCAACCTGACGAGATCTACCTGCCGGTTGAAACCGCAATCGCAGACAAACTGACTGTTGTGGACGGGACGGCGATCTGGGGTGGTGACCAGGACACGGATCTTGCAGGGGCCAACGTTTCCTGGCTTCAATTGTGGGCGTGGCTGCCCACCGCAGATGATGTTGCCACTTACCGCGCGAGTCTGAACGCCTATGCGCAGGAAAAGGGGCTTCGAATCGGGCCAGGCACCCAGCAGGTGGCACTCTGGCCGCTGATGGATTGGCTGGACAGGCTGGGATTGGTTCCGGAGCAGGCCAGGATGCAGCTTCGGTTGTCGCTGATCCTTCTCGGTGTGTGCATCGTCAATGCGGCGGCGCTGCTGAGCTTCAGTCTGGGGCGCCGTCGGCGGGAGCTCGCGATACGACGTGCACTGGGAGCGCGACGCCGAGACGTGTTCATCCAGCTCATGTGGGAATCCATCGCGGCGGGCGTCGCAAGTAGTGCGCTCGCTGTCGTCACCTACACGCTGGGAATCCGGGTGGTTGCTGCGGGAGACGTTCTGCCCAGCGCGATAACAGCAATGCATGCTGGGGCAATGCTGATGGCGGCTGGTCTGGGAGTCGTCACGACGTTGCTCTGTTCATTGGTCCCATCGATTGAAATCTGCAGGGTCAGCTCACTGTCGAGTGCCTTCGCGAAGGGGGCTGCCTGAAATGTTCGAATCAATGAGGGAGACCCGACGGCACCTGGGAAGCGCCGCACTGCTTGCAGTGCAGGCTGCGCTTGCAAGCCTGGCATGTGCATTCGCACTGCAATCTGTGCTGGACAGCTTCGCCAGATTGAACACCCGCAGCATCCGGGAAGCAGTATCGATTGGTGTGGTCAGGGTCTCGGATGTCGAAGAAGGCGCTGATGCTGCAGTGCTGCGGGCAGACCTGTCTGCGATCCGGCTGCCCGGTGTTCAGGACACGGCTGTGAGCGACGCTGTTCCGTTCGGGGGAAGAGCCCATCGATACGGCGTGTGCACCAGCGAGTCGGCCATGGCGTACTCGATGAACGCGGGTACGACAGACGTTGCTGGATGTGATCGCATTCCCGTGGTAACTGCCAGCTCTGGCTTGCTGGCGATGCTGGGCGCGGGAATCGTCCTGGGGCGGGATGCCACAGAGGACGACATGGCTGAAGGTGCTCCGGTGGTGCTGATCAGTGAAGCGCTGGCTGCCCGTCTGTTCGGAACGGAGCGTGCTGTTGGCCGCCACCTGCATTTCGGCCCCGGCAGCAGCCGGGTCATCGTGGGCGTATTTGCGTCTGTTGCTGGACCGGCACCAGGAGGCAATGAGCGAGACTTGCAGTGGGCGCTGCTTCCGGGCCTTCCCATGGGCGCCAGTCGCTATTATCTGGCGAAGTGGAGGTCGGAGGTTGATCGTTCTTCGCTTGATCGCATTGTCGATGCGCTGCAGCGGCCCTATCGGATCGTGAATCCGGCGGGTGTCGAGACGCTGTCGGGATATCGCGACGCCTACGTCAAAGCCGATCGATTCGCTACGACCGTGCTCGCCATCATGACCGCGGTTGTTCTGGGTGTTCTGATGGCAGGAGTTTCCGGGGTCGTAGGTGCGTGGCTCGATCGACGCCGGCAGTCCATCGGGATCCGACGCACATTGGGTGCGCGCGGATCCGTGATCTTTGCCGAAATCATGTTCGAGGTTTCACTGTTCACCACGTTGGGCGCCCTGCTCGGGGCGATGTCGTTGCAGTGGATAGGGTCGCCGCAGGACGGCATCACAGGGTCACCGTGGGTCTCGATACTGAGCGCTGTCGTGCTGGTGATGGCGACCTGCTTGACCGCACTGGTACCCAGGGCCCTGCGAATCGCCAAGGAGCTGCCCTTGACCTTGCTGAAGCCCCTGTAGCCCATTCATCCTGGCATCCAGCTTCACCTGCGACAAAGTGAAGCAGCGCGTCACCCGGTCGCATCCCGGCTTAACGAAATCCTCCTAAAGTGGTCCGGTATCCCACCGGTCACAGGCAGGAGGCGTCCCTTGGACGCGTTGTTGTTGTCCCGGATCCAGTTCGGATTCGTCATCAGTTTCCACGTGCTGTTCCCCGCCTTCACCATCGGTACGGCCAGCTGGCTGGCCTTCATCGAATGGCGGTGGCTGCGCACGAAGTTGCCCGTGTGGCGCGAGCTGTATTTCTTCTGGCAGAAGATCTTCGCCGTGTCGTTTGGCATGGGCGTGGTCAGCGGCATCGTCATGGCCTTCCAGTTCGGAACCAACTGGCCACGATTGAGCGAAGTGGCCGGCACGGTCATAGGTCCGTTGCTGACCTATGAAGTGCTGACCGCGTTCTTCCTGGAAGCCAGCTTCCTCGGCGTGATGATGTTCGGCTGGGGCCGGGTCTCGCCACGCCTGCATTTCCTGTCCACCTGCATGGTGGCGCTGGGCACGCTGTTCTCCACGTTCTGGATCCTGTCGTCCAACAGCTGGCTGCATACGCCGGCCGGCTACGAGATGGTCAACGGCATCGTGCATCCGGTGGACTGGTGGCGGGTGGTGTTCAATCCCTCGTTCCCCTATCGCCTGGCGCACATGGCGCTGGGTTCGTTCATCACCACCTGTTTCGTGATTGGTGGCGTGGGCGCGTGGTACCTGCGCAAGGGTACGCACGTGGAAGCGGGGCGGCGCATGCTGATCGCGGCGGTGGCGTTCGCCGCACTGACCGTGCCGGTACAGATCTTCGTCGGCGACATGCATGGCCTGAACACGCTCAAGCATCAGCCGATGAAGATCGCGGCGATGGAAGCGCACTGGCATGAAACCAAGGAAGGCGAGGGCGTGCCGCTGGTGGTGTTCGCGATGCCGAACGAGAAGGAAGAGCGCAACGATTTCGAAGTCGCCATCCCGAAGCTGGGCAGCGTGATCCTCACCCATTCGCTGGACGGCACCTTCGATCCGCTTACCTCGGTGCCGGCCAGCGAACGTCCGCCGGTGACGCCGGTGTTCTTCGCCTTCCGCATCATGGTCGGGCTGGGCACGCTGATGCTGCTGCTGGCCTGGGTGTCAGCGTTCCAGCTGTGGCGCAGGAAGCTGCTGGATTCGCCGTGGCTGCTGCGCGGCTGGAACTGGATGCTGCCCAGCGGTTTCATCGCACTGCTGTCCGGTTGGTTCGTCACCGAGATGGGGCGCCAGCCGTGGGTGGTGTATGGCGTGCTGCGCACCGCCGATGCGGTGGGGCCACAGAGCGCGTGGATGACCGCGCTGTCGCTGGGCGTCTATGTGGTTGGCTACGCCTTCGTGTTCGGTTGGGGCATCTGGTACCTGGTGAAGATCCTGCGGCATGGGCCGCAGCCGTATGCCGAGGGGCCGTCGCTGGACCATGGCAGCCATACCCCGGCACGTCCGTTGTCGGCCGCCGACGAACCGCTGGAGGAGCGCTGACATGGACCTGATGACCTGGCTGCCGGTGGCGTGGTTCGCGGTGATCGGCTTCGGCGTGCTGATGTACGTGGTGCTGGACGGCTTCGTGCTCGGCATCGGCATCCTCGCCCCGTTCGCCGAGGACGAGGAACAGCTGGACCTGATGATGAACACCGCCGCGCCGATCTGGGACGGCAACGAGACCTGGCTGGTACTGGGCGGCGCCGGCCTGCTGGCGGCGTTCCCGAAGGCCTATGCGGTGCTGCTGTCGGCGCTGTACCTGCCGGTGCTGCTGCTGGTGGTGGCGCTGGTATTCCGCGGCGTGGCCTTCGAGTTCCGCTTCAAGGCGCATCGATCGCGCCGGTTGTGGAGCGTGGCGTTCGGCCTCGGTTCGCTGCTGGCCACGTTCGCCCAGGGCGTGATCCTCGGCACCCTGGTGCAGGGCATCCCGCTGGTGGACGGCGTCTATCAGGGCGGGCCGTTCGCCTGGTTCAGCCCGTTTGCGATGCTGACCGGCGCCGCGCTGGTGGCCGGCTATGCGCTGCTGGGCAGCACCTGGCTGATCCTGAAGACCGAAGGGCGCGTGCAGGCGCTGGCGCGGCAGATGACCCGGCCGCTGGTGGTGGCGGTGATCGCGGCGATGGGCCTGGTCAGCAGCTGGCTGCCGTTCCTCGATTCGCGCCTGATGGCGCGCTGGTTCAGCGACGGCAACTTCTGGTGGCTCTCGCCGGTGCCGTTGCTGACCCTGGCGGTGGCCGCCGCGCTGTGGCGCAGTGCCACCCACCCGCGCCGTGACTTGCCGCCGTTCCTGCTCAGCCTGGCCCTGTTCGTGCTCGGCTTCCTCGGCCTGGTGCTGGGCATGTGGCCTTATCTGCTGCCACCGTCGATGACCCTGTGGCAGGCCGCCGCGCCGGCGTCGTCGCTGGGCTTCACCCTGGTCGGGCTGGTCATATTGCTGCCGGTCATCCTCGGCTATACGGCGTGGTCCTACCGGGTATTCCGCGGCAAGGTGCACGCCGACACCGGTTACCACTGATCGATTGAACACGGGGCCTGCCGTTGCCGGGCCCCGTGTTGGGGAATGTGAAACCTGCACACTCTGGGCGGGACGTGCTAGCGTGCGCTCCTTTCCGGCGGCCAGGGGGGCAGCCGGCGACGTCCTGGACGGACGCACGGCTGCAGGAACGGGGGGCCGCCGCGCGTCGCCGTAGTGGCTCGTGCCTATCGTTCTCCCGTTGAAGCACCATCGCTAAATGATCGAATTCTCCATCGTCGACTGGGCCGCCTGGGCGCCCGGCCTGAGTGAGCGTAGCCAGTGGCTGGGCTGGGCCGATGCGCCGTACCTGCCGCACGGCGGGGACACGCCGGCGCTGGCCGAAGTGCCAGCGATGCAGCGCCGCCGCATCGAGCGGCTGGGCCGGATGGCGATCCAGGCCGCGTGCTGGTGCGAGGATGGACAGGGCGCGGACAGTGACGTGCCGCTGGTGTTCGCCAGCCGCCACGGCGACGTGGCCCGTTCGATGGACCTGCTGGGCGCGCTGGTTGGCGAGCAGCCGCTGTCGCCGACCGGATTCGGCCTGTCCGTGCACAACGCGATCGCCGCGCTGTACTCCATCGCCCGCGGCCACCGCGGCAATTACCTGGCGTTGGCCGCCGGGCAGGCGACGGTGGAGGCGGCCTGCCTGGAAGCCGCTGGCCTGCTGGCCGAGGGTGCCCGCGAGGTGCGGGTGGTGGTCTATGAATCGCCGCTTCCCCAGATTTACGCGACGTTCGCCGACGAACCTGACCCGTTCTTTGCATGGTGCTGGCGCCTGACTGCCCCGGCAGAGGGCCGGCCGACGCTGTCGCTGCAGTGGCATCCGGCGGAAGGCCAGGCCACCACTGCGCCAGGCCTGTTGCCGCATGCGCTGGACCTGCACCGCTTCCTGCTGTCTGGTGCGCCGGCGCTGGAGCATGTCGCTCACGGCCAGCGCTGGTGCTGGGGGCGCCGTGGCTGAGGCGCTGCGCCGCCTCGATCATGCCTGGCGGGTGTTTGGTACCGGCCTGAGCTTTGTCGCATTCGGCGTGGGCGGCCTGCTGCTGGGCGTGCTGGTGATGCCGGTGCTGCTGCTGATGCGCGACCCGGTGGTCCGCCGCCGCCGGGCCCGCCGCGTGGTCCAGGTCGCCTTTGCCAGCCACCTGCGCCTGATGCGCGCGCTGGGGGTGATGACCTACCAGATCGAGGGCGGTGAACGCCTGCAGCGCGACGGTCTGCTGGTGCTGGCCAATCACCCGACCCTGATCGACGTGGTCTGCCTGATCTCGCTGCTGCCCAACGCCGACTGCGTGGTGAAGCGGGCCGTGGCCTGCAACCCGTTCATGCGCGGCCCGGTGCGGGCGGCCGGCTACATCGCCAACGATGACGGCGCCGGCCTGGTTGATGACTGCGTGGCGGCGGTGCATGCCGGCGGCACCCTGGTGATCTTCCCGGAGGGCACCCGCAGCGTGCCCGGACAGCCTCCGCGGCTGCAGCGCGGGGCCGCCAACATCGCCGTACGGGGCCGGCTGGACATCACCCCGGTGCGGATCACCTGTACCCCACCCACGTTGACCAAGGGACAGAAGTGGTATCGTGTCCCCTCACGTCGCTTTCACGTTCGGCTGCAGATCGGCGAAGATATCCCGATCGCGCCCTTCCTGGCCGATGACGACTCGCCAAGGGGGGATGCCTTGGCAGCACGCCGCGTCACCGAGCACCTTTCTCGTTACTTCGACCTGTCTGGAGATCCGAACCGTGCAAGCACTTGAGCACGAGATCAAGGAATTGATCATTTCCTCGCTTTCGCTGGAGGACATCACGCCGGAGGACATCGATCCGACCGCGCCGCTGTTCGTGGAGGGCCTCGGCCTGGATTCGATCGACGCGCTGGAGCTGGGCCTGGCGCTGCAGAAGAAGTACGGTGTCAGCCTCTCGGCCGATTCGGAAGAAACCCGTCGCCATTTCTCCAGCGTGCGCGCGCTCGGCGAGTTCGTCGCCGCCCGCCAGTCGTAACGGCGCCAGGAATTGCCATGACCAAGAATGAACTGTTCGAACGCATCGTCAGCATCCTGACCGACAGCTTCGAGATCGAAACCGCCCGGATCACCCCCGAGGCCCGCCTGTACGACGACCTGGACATCGACAGCATCGATGCGGTCGACCTGATCGTTCAGCTGAAGCCGCTGCTCGGCCGCAACCTGCAGCCGGAAGCGTTCAAGGCCGTGCGCACCGTGCAGGACATCGTCGATGTCGTGCATGGACTGCTGCCGGACCAGGCAGCCGCCTGACCGCAGCGCTGGCGGCTCCACCATGGCACGCGCACGCACGGTCGTGGTGGCTGCGATCTCGCTGGCCTACCCGGTGCTGGTGTACCTGGCGATGGGCCGTTTCGAGCCGCGCTGGCTGTCGCTGCTGCTGTTCACCCTGGCCCTGCTGCGTGCGCTGAGCACGCGACAGCCACTGTGGTGGGCGGCCGCCGCCGGCACCGGCCTGCTGGCGGTGCTGGCCACCGTGCTCAACCAGGCCCTGCCGTTGAAGCTGTACCCGGCGCTGGTCAATGCGGTGATGCTGGCGGTGTTTGGCACCAGCCTGCGTTTCGGGCCTCCGCTGGTGGAGCGCCTGGCGCGGCTGCAGGAGCCGGACCTGCCCCCGTTCGCGGTGGCCTATACCCGCCGCGTCACCCAGGTGTGGTGCGGCTTCTTCGTTTTCAACGGCAGCTTGGCCCTGCTGACCGCGCTGTACGCGTCGGACCGGGTCTGGATGCTCTACAACGGATTGTTGGCGTACGTGATGATGGGCGTGTTGTTCGCAGGTGAGTGGCTGGTGCGGCGGCGGGTGAAGGCGGCGCACGCGCATGGCTGAGTGGATCGCCCTGGACCGGCTGCTGCTGGAGGCACGGCCGCAGCGCGGCGTCGGCCTCTGCGACGGCGAGGTGGTCGACCACGCCGGCTTCCGCCAGCGGGTGCTGGCTTGGCGCGGCGCCTTTGCGGCAGCCGAAGGCCGTGACTGGGCCCTGTACTTCGATGACGCGGTGGCCTTCGCCGCGGCGCTGTTTGGTGCCTGGCATGCCGGCAAGCGGGTGTTCCTGGCCGCCGACAACCTGCCGGCCACGCTGCAGGCGCTGCAGTCGCAGGTAAGCGGCTTCGCAGGCGACGTGTCCGCCGATTACCGCCCGTTGATGGCGCGGGACGCCGCCCTGGATGACGAACTGCAGGCGCTGGACGAGCGTGCCTGCGAACTGTGCGTGTTCACCTCCGGCAGCACCGGCCAGCCGAGCGCGATCGGCAAGCGCCTGGACCAGCTGGCGCGCGAGGTGGAGGCGCTGCAGGCTGCGTTCGGCACGCAGCTGGATGGCGTGCAGGTGCATGGCACAGTGTCGCACCAGCACATCTATGGCCTGTTGTTCCGCGTGCTGTGGCCGCTGGCTGCCGGCCGCCTGATCCACCCGCGCCGGTTCTTCCACGAAGACCTGGTGGCGGCGCTGTCCGGTACCGACACGGTGCTGGTGGCGACCCCGGCCCATCTCAAACGCCTGCCTGAGCAGCTTGACTGGGCCAGCCTGCAGGGCCGCCTGCGCGCGGTCTTCTCCTCCGGTGGCCCGCTGCCGGAAGAAGCCGCACGCCAGGTGCGGCAGTGGCTGGGCGTGGCCCCGACCGAGGTCTATGGCAGCAGCGAGACCGGCGGCATCGCCTGGCGCCGCTGGGACACCGACCTGCCGCCGTGGCAGCCGCTGCCCGGCGTGCAGTGGCGCATCGAGGAGGGCTGCCTGGCGGTGGCCTCTGCACATCTGGAAACCCCGGATTGGTGGCGTACCCAGGACCGCGTTGAAGCGTTGGCCGATGGCCGCTTCCGCCTGCTGGGCCGCGCCGACCGCATCGTCAAGATTGAAGAGCGCCGCGTTTCGCTGGATGCACTGGAACGTGCGTTGCGCGAAGACACCGAAGTGGATGACGTGCGCGTGCTGGTGCTGCCCGGGCAGCGCGAGCAGCTGGCCGCCGTGGTGGTGCCGGCTGACCCGGCATTGCTGGCCGGTGGCGATGCCGCGCGTCGCGCGCTCGCGCAACGTCTGGGGGCACGCCTGGCACAGGGCCATGACGCCGTCACCCGGCCGCGCCGCTGGCGACTGGTGCAGGCGCTGCCGATCAACGCACAGGGCAAGGTCACCCAGGCGGCACTGGCAGCGCTGTTCCAACCGCTGATGCCGGTGCCGGTCTGGGATCACCGCGATGCGGCCAGCGCTACATTGCGCATGACCCTCGATCCCGCGTTGCGGCCGTTCCAGGGCCACTTCCCGCAGGCGGCGATCCTGCCCGGCGTGGCACAGCTGGACTGGGCGGTACGTTTTGGCCGCCAGGTGTTCGCGATGCCGGCAGTGTTCCTGCGCATGGATGCGGTGAAGTTCCAGCACGTGGCCCGCCCGGGCGATGAGCTGACCCTGCAGCTGGACTGGGATGCCGCACGCAACGTGCTGGCCTTCCGCTACACCTCCAGCCATGGTGTGCATGCCAGCGGCAAGGTGGTTTTCGCCGATGCGGACTGACCCGGCCGGTGCCGGTGCCGCGTTCGCGCCACTGGTGGTGATTCCCGTCTACGACCACGAGCACGCCATCGCGGCGGTGGTCGACGGCGTGCAGGCCGCCGGCCTGCCATGCCTGCTGATCGACGATGGCTCGCATGAGGCGTGCGCGGCAGCATTGCGTTCGCTGGCACAGCGCCAGGGCGTCGACCTGCTGCGCCTGGACGTCAACCAGGGCAAGGGCGGGGCGATGCTGGCCGGTTTCGCCGAAGCCGGCGCGCGAGGCTACAGCCACGTGCTGCAGATCGATGCCGACGGCCAGCACGATACCCGCGATCTGCCACGCTTCATCGAAGCGGCGCGCTCGCATCCCGAGGCGGTGATCTGTGGCATTCCGGCCTACGACGCCAGCGTTCCCAAGGCGCGCCTGTATGGCCGCTACGCGACCCACATCTGGGTCTGGATCAACACGCTGTCGCTCCATCTGCGCGACACCATGTGCGGCTTCCGCGTGTATCCACTGCCGGCAGTGCTGCGCCTGGTCGGCGAAGAGACCATCGGCCGGCGCATGGATTTCGATACCGAAGTGATGGTGCGCCTGTACTGGCGGCACCTGCCGGTCGAGCACCTGGCCACGCGCGTGACCTATCCATCCGATGGCGTCTCGCACTTCGATGTGTGGCGCGACAACGTGCGCATCAGCCGCATGCACACCCGCTTGTTCTTCGGCATGCTCTGGCGCGCACCGCGCCTGCTGTGGCGCCGCCTGCGGGGGCAGCGCTGAGATGGCGGCCGCGCAGGGGGCCCCGCACTGGGCCGACATCGGCGAATCCACCTCGGTGGCCGGCGTGCTGTTCCTGTGCTGGGTGCACCGCTGGTTCGGGCGCTGGCCGTTCCGCCTGTGCGTGTGGCCGGTGGTGGCCTGCCACTGGCTGGGCAACCGCGTTGGCCGCCAGGCCTCGATGCAGTACCTGCAGCGCCTGCAGGCGCACAGCGGTGCGCTGGGTCGCGCGCCGACCCGGGGTGACAGCCTGCGCCACTTCTTCGCGTTTGCCGACACGATGCTGGACAAGATCCTCGGCCTGGGCGGACGCTATCCGGCCGAACGCATCCACCTGCATCGCGACCTGGTGCTGGAAAAGATCGCGCGCCGCGAAGGCGGGCTGATCCTGACCGCGCACATCGGCTGCCTGGAACTGTGCCAGGTGCTGGCCGAACAGGTGCCTGGGTTCCGCATCACTGTGCTGGTGCACACCGCGCATGCGCAGCGCTTCAACCGCCTGCTGCAGCGGTTGGACCCGCTGGCGGCGGTGGAGCTGGTGCAGGTAACCGAAATGGGCCCGGCCACGGCGGTGATGCTGGCCGAGCGCGTGGCGGCGGGTGGCTTCGTCGCCATCGTCGGCGACCGCACGCCGGTGCAGGGCGGCCGCAGCGTCACCGCCGATTTCCTTGGCCACCGCGCGCCGTTCCCGATCGGCGCCTATGTGCTCGCCGCCGCGCTGGGTTGCCCGGTCTACACCATGGCCTGTCTGCACCAGGGCGAGGGCTATCGCGTGGCATTCGAACAGTTCGCCGAACGCATCGTGCTGCCGCGTGGCTCGCGCGACGCCGCACTGGCCGAACAGGCGCAGCGCTTCGCGCGCTGGCTGGAACTCCAGGTCATCCAGTCCCCGTTGGACTGGTTCAATTTCTTCCCCTTCTGGGATCAGGCTCCGCATGACGACTGACGCCGTACCCGTGTGCCGCTTTGGCGATGCACCGTTGACCATCGAAGATGTGGTTGCCCTGGCCCAGCGCCAGTGCGAGGCCGCACTGAGTGACGCGCCGGCGTTCCGTGCGCACATCCAGCGCGGTGCCGACTTCCTCGACCGCCTGCTGCGCGAGGACGGCGTGATCTACGGTGTGACCACCGGCTACGGCGACTCGTGCACGGTGAACATCCCGCCGGCGCTGGTGGCGGAACTGCCGCACCACCTGTACACCTACCACGGCTGCGGCCTGGGCCGTTACCTGGACCCGGTCGAGATCCGCGCGGTGCTGGCCGCGCGCCTGGCCTCGCTGGTGCGCGGCATGTCCGGTGTCAGCGTGCCGCTGCTGGAAGGCCTGGCCACGCTGCTGCAGCACGATGTACTGCCGCTGATTCCGGCCGAAGGCTCGGTGGGTGCCAGCGGTGACCTGACGCCGCTGTCGTACGTGGCGGCGGTGCTGTGCGGCGAGCGCGAGGTGCTGCACGACGGTCGCGTGCAGCCGGCGGCCGAGGTGCTGGCGAAGATCGGCATGACCCCGCTGAAGCTGCGGCCGAAGGAAGGCCTGGCGATCATGAACGGTACCGCGGTGATGACCGGCCTGGCCTGCCTGGCCTGGCAGCGCGCCGACTACCTGGCGCGCATGGCCACGCGCCTGACCGCGTTCAACGTGCTGTCCAGCGACGGCAATGCGCACCACTTCGACGAAACCCTGTTCGCAGCCAAGCCGCATCCTGGCCAGGGCCGCATCGCCGCGCGCCTGCGCAGCGACCTGCACAGTGAGCGTCCGCCGCGCAATGAACAGCGCCTGCAGGACCGCTACTCGCTGCGCTGCGCGCCGCATGTGATCGGCGTGCTGGAGGACAGCCTGCCGTTCCTGCGCCAGCTGATCGAAACCGAACTGAACAGCGCCAACGACAACCCGCTGATCGATGCCGACGGCGAGCGCATCCTGCACGGCGGCCATTTCTACGGCGGCCACATCGCGCTGGCGATGGACACCCTGAAGAACACCGTGGCCAACGTTGCCGATCTGCTCGACCGGCAGCTGGCGCTGGTGGTCGATGCCCGTTACAACCATGGCCTGCCGGCCAACCTGTCGGCGGCCACTGGCCCGCGCGCGGCCATCAACCATGGCCTGAAGGCGCTGCAGATCAGCGTGTCGGCCTGGACTGCCGAAGCGCTGAAGCAGACCATGCCGGCCAGCGTGTTCTCGCGTTCCACCGAGTGCCACAACCAGGACAAGGTCAGCATGGGCACCATTGCTGCGCGCGATTGCCTGCGGGTGATCGAGCTGACTGAACAGGTGGTGGCCGCGATGCTGATCGCTGCCCGCCAGGGCCTGGCGCTGCGCGAACGGGTTGGCCTGAACGCGCAGCTGCATGGCAGTCTGGCCGACATGTACGCCGACCTGGGGCAGCGCATTGCCCTGGTTGAAGAAGACCGCGCGCTGGATCGCGAACTGCGGGAACTGCTGGTGGAGATCCGCGCGCAACGTTGGGAGCTGTATGCCGGTGAATGAGGCCATTGAACGGGTTGGCGAGATTGCGTTGACCCCCGCCTTCCATGACTGCGATCCGATGAACGTGGTCTGGCATGGCAACTACTTCAAGTACTTCGAGATCGCGCGCTGCGCGCTGCTCGGCCGCTACGACTACGACTACCCGCAGATGCTTGAATCGGGCTACCTGTGGCCGGTGGTCGATGCGCGGGTGAAGTACGTGCGTCCGTTGCTGTTCAACCAGGCCCTGCGCGTGATCGCGCGCATCGTGGAATGGGAGAACCGGCTGAAGATCGAGTACGAAATTCTCGATGCGCAGAGCGGCCAGGTGCTGACCCGTGCGATGACCATCCAGGTTGCGGTGGACGCGACCAGCAAGGAAATGCTGTACCAGTGCCCGCCGGTACTGTGGGAACGCCTGGGAGTGCCTGCGCCATGAACCGAGCCAACCGTTTTGCGCGCGCACTGCTGTGCGCGTTGCTGCTGCTGGCCGCACCGCTGGTGCAGGCCGCCGACCCCGCCATCGATGCGATTACCCAGGCGGTGGCGCGGCCGGACGTGCTGCGCGGCCAGTTCAGCCAGGAAAAGCAGGTCAGCGGCTTCAAGAACCCGCTGCGCTCGCAGGGCCAGTTCGTGGTCGCGCGCCAGCACGGCGTGATCTGGACCACGCTCAAGCCGTTCCCTTCCGAAGTAGTGGTCACCGCCGACCGCATCCTCACCCGCCAGCGCGATGGCAGCACCCGTGTCGAGCTCGATGCACGGCAGCAGCCGGCGATGCGTTCGGTGAACGCGATCATGTTCGCGCTGATGAGTGGCGACGTGCAGGCGCTGTCCAGCCAGTTCAACGTGGCGGCCAGCCGTGAAGGACAGGGCTGGCGGCTGCGCCTGACGCCGAAGTCGGCGATGCTGGCCAAGGCTTTCGAATCGCTGACCCTGCAGGGTGACCGCTACGTGCGCCAGGTCGAGATCGTGGAGGCCAACAAGGACCGCACGCAGATCCAGTTCAGCGCATTGAGCGAGACGCCGGCCACGCTCAATGCCGACGAGGCGCGCCGCTTTGAGTGAGGGTGCCGCATCGAACGCACCGGAGCGGTTGCGGCGCTGGTGGCACTGGCTGGGCATTGCCTGGCTGCTGGTGCTGCTGGTGATGGGCGCGCAGCAGTGGCGCCTGTGGAGCCAGCAATCGCGGATCGACACCGACATCCTCGCCCTGCTGCCGCAGGATGCACACGACCGCCTGTTGAGCGATGTCACCCGGCGCATCGCCGATGGCAGTTCGCGGCAGGTGGTGGTGCTGCTGGGCAGCAAGGACGGCGCTGCCGCCAAGCGTGCGCAGGCGGCTTTTGCCGCGGCCATGGCCAAGGACGCCGATCACGCCTTGCTGGTGCCCAGCGGCTCGATCGAAGGCTGGTTCGATGAGGCGCGCGCGTTCTACGCGCCGTACCGTGACCGCCTGCTGACCCCGGCCCAGCGCGAGCAGCTGCAGGGCAGCGAGCCGGGCGCGTTGGCCGAACAGGCGTTGGCCGCGCTGTACGGCCCGATGGGCGCGCCGCGCCTGACCGACTGGCGGCAGGACCCGTTGTCGCTGTGGCCGCAGTGGTGGCAGCAGCAGGCGCAGGGTTCGGGACTGCGGCTGGGTGATGACGGCCTGCTCGAAGCCGAGGACAGGCATTGGGCCGCGCTGCAGTTCGACACGCCGGGTTCGGCGTTCCAGCTCGACGGCGAACGCCATCTTGACGGCCTGCTGGAACGTGCCGGGCAGGCAGCAAAAGCGGCCGCTCCGGATCTGGAGATCCTGCATGCCGGCGTGCCGCTGCATGCCGAAGCGGCCGCGGTGCAGGCCAACCAGGAGATCAACACGATCGGTTGGGGCTCGTTGGCCGCGGTGCTGCTGCTGGTGTGGCTGGCGTTCCGTTCGCTGCGGCCGATCCTGCTGGTTGCCGCGTCGTTGCTGATCGGCTGTGGCGTGGCGCTGGCGGTGACCGTACTGGTGTTCGGCAAGGTGCACGTGCTCACCCTGGTGTTCGGTGCGTCGCTGGTGGGCGTGGCCGAGGATTACGGCATCCACTGGTTCGCTTCGCGCCAGGCCGAGCCGGCCGATCGTCGCTGGAAGCTGCTGCGGCACCTGCTGCCGGGCCTCTGGCTGGCGCTGCTGACCAGCGCGCTGGCCTACCTGGCATTGGGCCTGGCCCCGTTCCCGGGCCTGCGCCAGATGGCGCTGTTCTCGGTGGTGGGTCTGGCTGCCGCCTTCCTTACGGTGATCTTCTGGTTTCCGTGGCTGGATGGCGGTGAGATCCGCCAGACCCGTTTTTCGCAGTGGCTGGGCAACACGCTGGAGCGCTTCCCGCGGTTGCATGGCCGTCGCCCGGTGACGGTGTTCGTGGTGATCACGCTGGCGCTGTCTGCCATCGGCATCGCCCGCCTGCACAGCAACGACGACCTGCGCAGCCTGCAGTCGTCGCCGCCGGCGCTGATGGCGCAGCAGATCCGCCTGAGCCAGCTGCTGGGCATGCCCAGCCCGGCGCAGTTCTACCTGGTGCAGGGTGCGGACGCCGCGCAGCTGCTGCAGCGCGAAGAAGCGCTGACCGAACGCCTGCATGTGCTGGCCAACGACAAGCGCATTGGTGGCTACCGCGCGATCAGCGACTGGCTGCCGTCGCCGGCACGCCAGCAGGCCGATGCCGCGCTGACCGCGAAGGTGGAACCGGGCGTGCTGGATGCGGTGTCCGAGGCGGTCGGCGAACCGCTGCCGCGCCCGGACTTCGCCGCGAAGGCGCTGACCGCAGAGGCGTTCCTGGCCTCGCCGGCGTCGCAGCCGTTCCGTCATCTGTGGGTGGGTGAGGTCGGTGGGCAGATGATCAGCGTGGTGATGGTCGATGACCTGTCGCGCGCCGATGCGCTGGCCACCCTGCAGGGCGCGGCCGAAGGCCTGCCGGGCGTGCGCTGGGTGGATCGCACCGCCGACTTCTCCATGCTGCTGGGCCACTACCGCAAGCTGATGGGCGGGCTGCTGCTGGTCGGCATCGTGCTGGTGTTCGGCGCGCTGTGGCTGCGCTACCGCCGCCAGGCCTGGCGCGTGTTTGCGCCGACCCTGATTGCCGGTGCGCTGACCCTGGGCCTGCTGGGCCTGTTCGGCCAGCCGCTGCAGCTGTTCAACGTACTGGCACTGATGCTGCTGCTGGGCATGGGCATCGACTACGGCATCTTCCTGATCGAGCACCGTGGCGATGCCAGCGCCTGGCTGGCGGTGTGCGTGGGCGCGGCCAGCACCTGGTTGTCGTTCGGCCTGCTGGGCCTGTCGCAGACCCCGGCGCTGCGCGCGTTCGGCCTGACCCTGCTGTTCGGCATCGGCCTGGTCTGGCTGATCTCGCCGCTGTTCAGGCCGCCGCCGCACGACCTGCCGTCGGCCTGAGCCTGTTTCCCGACTTCCTTCTTTCCACTTGATCGAGCAACAAGGACGCACCGATGAATACTGCTGTGGATGCTGTCGAACGTACTGAAATCCTGATCATCGGTGCGGGCCCGGCCGGCTCGGTGGCCGCTGCGATGCTGCGCCAGCAGGGTCGCCAGGTGCTGATGCTGGAGCGTCAGCAGTTCCCGCGCTTCTCGATCGGTGAAAGCCTGCTGCCGCAAAGCATGGAGTACATCGAAGCGGCAGGCCTGCTGCAGGACGTGGTCGAGGCCGGGTTCCAGCACAAGAACGGCGCCGCCTTCGTGCATGGCGAGGCGCGTACCGCGTTCGACTTCAGGAAGAAGTTCTCGCCCGGTTGGGGTACCACCTACCAGGTGCAGCGCGCCGACTTCGACAACGTGCTGGCGCGCGGTGCCGAGCGCATGGGCACTACGCTGCGCTTCGGCGATGAAGTGCTTGCGGTCGAGCCGGGCGAGCAGCCGGCGGTGACCGTGCGTCGTCCGGATGGCAGCGAGTACCGCATCGAGGCCGATTTCATCCTCGACGCCTCCGGCTTCGCGCGCCTGCTGCCGCGCCTGCTGCAGCTGGAATCGCCGTCCAACTTCCCGGTGCGCGGGGCGATCTTCTGCCACGTGCGCGACAACATT
The DNA here is from genome assembly GCF_003205835.1 of Stenotrophomonas maltophilia. Classification (GTDB taxonomy): domain Bacteria; phylum Pseudomonadota; class Gammaproteobacteria; order Xanthomonadales; family Xanthomonadaceae; genus Stenotrophomonas; species Stenotrophomonas riyadhensis. Next base: position 4,683,900 of record NZ_CP029773.1, on the reverse strand, counting down.
CCGGCCGAAGCGGACTTCGATCGCAACAAGATCCTGATCACCACCCATCCCGAGCACATCGACGTCTGGTACTGGACGATCCCGTTCTCCAACGGCTGCTGCTCGCTGGGCGTGGTCGCCGAGCCGTCGTTCTTCGAGCGCTACGAAGGCGACGACCTGCAGAAGCTGCAGGCCATCGTCGGCGAGGACCCCAACCTGACCCGGCTGCTGGCCAACGCCGAATGGGCGGTGCTGCCGGTGCGGCGGATCACCGGTTACTCGGCCAATGTCAGTTCGCTGTGGGGCCCGGGCTACGCCCTGCTGGGCAATGCCGGCGAGTTCCTCGACCCGGTGTTCTCCTCCGGCGTCACCATCGCCTTCAAGTCCGCGCAGCTGGCCAGCGAGTGCCTGGCGCGCCGCTATGCCGGCGAAACCGTCGACTGGGAAGCCGACTTCTCGATCCCGCTGCGCGCCGGTGTGAAGACCTTCCGCCGCTTCGTCGAAAGCTGGTACGAAGGCGGTTTCCAGAAGATCATCTACCACCCGCAGCAGCAGCCTGAAGTGCGCGACATGATCAGCTCCATCCTGGCCGGCTACGCCTGGGACACCAACAACCCGTACGTGGCCGACGAAAGCGGCCGCCGCATGCGCGTGCTGGAGCAGCTGTGCAGCGCCTGATCGCCCGTACTGCAGCGCTGCTGCTGTGCCTGCTGCTGGCCGCCTGTGCCGGCCGCATGCCCAAGCCATTGGTGGAGCTGCCGCCGCTGCGCCTGTCACCGGCCAGCCTGCCGGCGCCGCTGGCGCTGCAGCAGCAGCTGCATTTCCGCTTCGGCACGCATGAGCGCGACCTGGATGCTCTGCTGGAAGCCGATGCGCAGCAGGTGCAGCTGGCGGTGCAGGCGATGGGCCAGACTGGCGTGCGCCTGCAGTGGGACGGCCAGCAGCTGACCCAGCAGCGCGCGCCGTGGCTGCCGCCGCAGGTGCGTGCCGAGCGCGTACTGGATGACCTGCAGTTCGCGCTGTGGCCGACCGCGGCCATCGCCGCCGCGTTGCCGGCAGGTTGGCAGGTCAGCGATGACGGCCATCAGCGCAGCCTGTCGCGCGACGGCACGGTGTGGCTGCAGCTGCAGCGCCTGGACGATGGCAGCGTGCAGTTGGACAACCGCGCCGAAGGCTACGCGCTGCGCATCGAATCGATCGACATGGCCGGGCCGGACCGATGAGTGCACCGATCTACCTGAACGACCTGGGCGTGGTCTGTGCGCTCGGCGATGGCCGCGCCGCGGTGGCCTCGGCCATGTTCGCCGATGTGCCGGGCGGCCTCAGCGACAACGACAGCCTGCTGCCGGGGCGCACCCTGGCACTGGGCGAAGTGCGCACGCCGCTGCCGGCGCTGGAGGACCTGCCGGTGCCGCTGCGCGGGCGCAACAACGCGCTACTGGACGTGGCACTGGCGCAGATCGCACCGGCAGTGGCCGCCGCGATCGCCCGCCATGGCGCCGAGCGCGTGGCGGTGGTGCTGGGCACCAGCACCTCGGGCATCGGTGAATCCGAGCAGGCCCTGCGCAGCCACGCCGAGCAGGGCCAGTGGCCGACCGGGTTCGACTATGCCCAGCAGGAAATGGGCACCGCCGCGCAGTTCGTGCGCCAGCGCAGCGGCGCGCAGGGGCCGGCATGGACCCTGTCCACCGCCTGTTCGTCCAGCGCCAAGGCGCTGATGTCGGCCGCGCGCATGCTGCGCGCCGGCATCGTCGATGCGGTGATTGCCGGCGGTGCCGATTCGCTGTGCCGCTTCACCGTGGCCGGCTTCAGCGCGTTGGAATCGGTGTCGGCCCTGCGCTGCAATCCGTTCTCGCAGCACCGCGCCGGCATCAACATCGGCGAGGGCGCCGCGCTGTTCCTGCTTACCCGCGAGCCGGGTCCGGTGTGCCTGGCCGGGTGGGGCGAATCGGCTGATGCCCATCACATGTCGGCGCCGGATCCGCAGGGGCTGGGCGCCATCGACGCGCTGCAGCAGGCACTGCTGCGTGCGGGCTGGGGCGCCGACGAAGTGGACTACGTGAACCTGCATGGCACGGCCACCGGGCACAACGATGCGATGGAAAGCCTGGCGGTCTCGCAGGTGCTGGGCAATGGCGTACCGGCCAGCTCCACCAAGCCGTTGACCGGCCATACGCTGGGCGCTTCGGGTGCGATCGAGGCAGCGCTGTGCTGGATCCTGCTGGCCGAGAACCCGCAGCAGCAGCTGCCACCGCACTGGTGGGACGGCGTGGCCGACCCCGCACTGCCGGTGCTGCCGCTGGTCGCGCCGGGCTCCTGCCTGGCGCAGGCGCCGCGGCGGGTGCTGAGCAATTCGTTCGCCTTCGGCGGCAGCAATGCCGTGCTGGCGCTGGAGCGCCGATGAACACCCTGTACGCGATCGAGGACGTGGTGCCGCACCGCCAGGACATGTGCCTGCTGGAGCGCATCACGCAGTGGGACCAGGAGGCCATCGAGGCCGAACTGGTGGTGCCCGAAGCCGGGCTGTTCGTGGAGAACGGCGAAGTGCCGGCGTGGGTCGGCATCGAATACATGGCGCAGGCCATCGCGGCCTGGGCCGGTTGCCGTGCACGTGCGGCCGGCAATCCGCCGCAGCTCGGCTTCCTGCTTGGCAGCCGGCGCTACAGCAGCCGCTGCAGCGGCTTTCCCAGTGGCACCCGGCTGCGCGTACAGGCGCGCTGCGAGCTGTTGGGCGACAATGGATTGGGGATGTTCGCCTGCCGCATCCTGGCGGGCGAGGACGAATGGGCGACAGCCAACGTGTCGGTGTTCGAGCCGGCCGACGCGATGGCCTATCTGGAGAGTGGACAGGCATGACAGGGAATCGAAGTGTGCTGGTGACCGGCGCCAGCCGGGGCATCGGCCGGGCCATTGCGCTGCGCATCGCGCGCGATGGCTTCGACGTGGTGGTGCATTGCCGCAGCCGCCTGGAAGAAGCACAGGCCGTGGTGGCCGAGATCCAGGCCTTGGGCCAGCAGGCCCGCGTGCTGGCGTTCGACGTAGCCGACCGCGAGGCCGCACGCGCCGCGCTGGAGGCCGATGTCGAAGCGCACGGCGCGTACTACGGCGTGGTCTGCAACGCCGGCATCGCCCGTGATGGCGCCTTCCCGGCGCTGTCGGCGGACGATTGGGACCAGGTGATCCACACCAATCTGGATGGCTTCTACAACGTACTGCATCCGTTGATCATGCCGATGGTGCGGCGGCGCAAGCCCGGCCGCATCGTCACCCTGTCGTCGGTGTCCGGGCTGGCCGGCAACCGCGGGCAGGTCAACTACAGCGCCGCCAAGGCCGGCATCATCGGTGCCACCAAGGCGCTGGCGCTGGAACTGGCCAGCCGCCAGATCACCGTCAACTGCGTGGCCCCGGGCCTGATCGAGACCGAAATGCTCAACGACGAAGTGGTTGAACACGCGCTCAAACTGATTCCCGCAGGCCGTGTCGGTCGTCCGGACGAAGTGGCGGCCACGGTTGCATTCCTGCTGTCCGAGCCGGCCGGCTACATCACCCGCCAGGTGATCTCGGTGAACGGAGGCATGCTCTGATGGCCGCCGATCGTCGCGTGGTGGTCACCGGTGCTGCCGCCATCAGCCCACTCGGGCATGACTGGCCGACCATCGAAGCGCACCTGCGCAGTTGCCGCAATGCCGTGCGCACGATGCCCGAATGGGATGTCTACGCTGGCCTGAACACCAAGCTGGCCGCCCCGGCGCAGGACTTCGAGCTGCCGCCGAACTACAACCGCAAGACCACCCGCTCGATGGGCAAGGTCGCGATCATGTCGGTGCGCGCCACCGAGGTGGCACTGCGCGAGGCTGGCCTGCACGAGCACCCGGTGCTGCGCAGTGGCCGTACCGGCGTGGCCTACGGCTCGTCCTCGGGCAGCCACGAGGCCACCGGCGAATTCGGGCGCATGCTCAACGAATTCACCACCGAAGGCATCAGTGCCACCACCTACCTGAAGATGATGAGCCACACCGCGCCGGTCAACATCGGTGTGTTCTTTGGTTTGTCCGGACGCGTCTACACCACCTCCAGTGCCTGCACCTCGGGCAGCCAGGGCGTGGGCGCGGCCTATGAGGCCATCCGCAGCGGCAAGCAGACGGTGATGGTGGCCGGCGGTGCCGAGCAGCTCGATGCCACCGCCGCGGCGGTGTTCGACACCCTGTTCGCCACCAGCGTGCGCAACGATGCACCACAGACCACCCCGCGCCCGTTCGATGCCGGCCGTGATGGCCTGGTGCTGGGCGAGGGCGCCTGCACGCTGATCCTGGAAGACCTGGAGCACGCGCAGGCGCGTGGCGCCACCATCCTTGCCGAGGTGGTCGGCTACGGCACCAACAGCGATGGCCAGCACGTCACCCAGCCCAGTGCCGACACCATGGCCCAGGCCATGCGCCTGGCGCTGGAGGATGCCGGGCTGGACGCGGCGCAGATCGACTACGTCAACGCCCACGGCACCGCCACCGACCACGGTGACATCGCCGAGACCCAGGCGACCGCGCAGGTGTTCGGCAGCCGCATCCCGATCAGCTCGCTGAAGAGCTATGTCGGCCACATGCTGGGTGCCTGCGGCGCGTTCGAGGCCTGGCTGAGCATCGAGATGATGCGCGCCGGCTGGTTCGCGCCCACCCTGAACCTGGCCGAGGTCGATCCGCGCTGTGGCCAGCTCGACTTCATCACCGGGCAGGGCCGCGAACTGCAGGCCGAATACGTGATGAGCAACAACTTCGCCTTCGGCGGCATCAACACCTCGCTGGTGTTCCGCCGCTGGCGCGAGTGATCCACCGCTTCACTGCACTGTTTCCGCTACCCACCCGCACCCTCGACAAGGAGATGTTCCGATGCGCCGCACCCTGATGATCGCCACGGCCACCGCGCTGCTGGCCCTGACCTCCACCGCCTCCGCCCGCGATACCCGCGTCGAGCAGTCCCTGCAGGAGCTGGTCAGCTCGCAGGCTGCCAAGGACGCCGGCATCGACGGCAGCGTGCGCTTCTACCTGGCGGGACAGCCGGTGAGCGTGCAGCAGCGCCTGGGCGAAGACGTGACCAACAAGAAGACCAACGCCGCCAACAAGAGCGACGCGGAGGCCTGCCGCTGGGTTGCGCTGTCGGCGCTGCGCGCGCTGCAGGACGGCGCCAGGTCGCGCGGCGCCAACGCGGTGGTCGACATCGTCAGCTATTACAAGAAGAACGAGTTCAAGAGCACGACCAACTACGAGTGCTGGGCCGGCACCTTCGTCGCCGGTGTGGCGCTGAAGGGCACCTACGCCAAGGTCAAGTAAGCGCCCGTGCGGCGGCGGCGCTGCCTGAACGCCGCCGCCACATTGCTGAACCCCGCTGGGGAAACGCCGTCGATCACGCCGCCATCGTCGGCTGACGGCTTTCCCCGGTGTCGGCTTTCCGACACAATCATGGCTCTTCCCGGGTTATTGTCCCGCGGACATGCACGCCTACGTCTATAAAAGCCAACTCAAGCCCGACACCTACGTCTACGTTCCCCGACGCGATGATTTCAGCGCGCTGCCCGCGCCGCTGCTCACCTCGCTGGGTGCGCTCACCTTCGTCCTGGACGTGGCCCTGGATGCCCAGCGCCGCCTGGCCCAGGCCGATCCGGACAAGGTCCGCAGCGAAATGAGCGAACGCGGGTTCTACCTGCAGGTGCCGCCGTCGGTGGCCAGTCTGATGCCGCGGCACTATGACTGACGCCTCCCGTCCGCGCGTCCTGTCGATCGCCTTCGCCGTTGGCGCCGTACTGGCGTTGGGCGCTGCCGTGGGTGGCGTTCCAGGTGCGATCCTCGCCGCCCTGGCGCAGCCCGCGTTCGCGCTGGGTGTGTCGTGGTGGCGTCGCAGCCGCGCGCTGCTGCCGCTGAAGGTCGTCGCGCGCCAGGACCTGCCGGCGCTGCTGGCGTTGTGGGCGGCCGCACCGCTGCTGCTGGCGCTGCTGCTGGCCTGGCCGCTGGCGGCGCTGCGCGACAGCGGCAGCCTGGCCGCGGTGCTGGGCCTGAGCGTGCTGGTCAGTGCCGGCCTGCTGGCGGCATGGCGTACCTGGCCGTTGTGGAACGATGTTGAACGCCTGGACGGCAGCCTGGCCCAGCATTGGCAGGCGCTGGCCGGGCGCGACCTGACCGCGTGGCGTGGCCTGGGCGTGGCCGCGCTGGTGATTGCGCTGTCCGCACTGGTGGTGCTGCCGGCCTGGCCGGGCCTGCTGCCGGAGAGCGCGCGCTGGCCCGCCGCGCTGGCGGTGGTGGTGCTGTCGCCACTGCTGCACCTGCTGCTGCAGCGGGTGGCGCCGGCGCCGCTGGTGTCGCTGCGCTCGAGTCCGTTGACCGCGGCCAACAGCGAGCGCGAACCGATGTTCGCTGCCGCCACCGAAACTGCGCCGCTGGAGGCGATGGCGCCGCAGGAGCTGACCCCGGCCCTGTATGAAGCCGCCCGCCAGGGCCGCATCGACCGTGGCCTGCAGCTGCTGCAGGCCGGTGCCGATCCCTATGCGCTGCCCGACCCCAACTGGCGCGACCAGCGCAGCCTGGCCGTACTGGCCGCAGTGCTGCCGGACCTGCGCCTGCTGCGCGAGCTGATTGCCCGCGGCGTCGACGTGAATGCGCCGCACCGGGGCATGACCCCGCTGCTGGCCGCCACCCGTGACAGCTGGCATGGCCGCCCCGAAGCGGTGATGACCCTGCTCGCCAACGGCGCCGATTCGCGTGCCACCGACAGCGATGGCAACACCCCGCTGCACCATGCTGCGCGCAGCTCCGACCCGGGTGTGGCCGCGCTGCTGCGTGATGCGGCAGCCGAAGTCGACGCACTGAACCACGATGGCTGGTCGCCGTTGGCGGTGGCCTGCCAGGTCGGCAACTGGCGCCTGGCGCGGTTCCTGCTCGAACGCGGTGCACGCAGCGAGCCGGCCGAAGGCACCCCGGTGCTGCTGGCTGCCGCCGCCACCGAAGACGACGATCCGGCCGGCGTGCAGCTGCTGCTCAAGCACAAGGCGCGGGCCGACGCGCGTGATCGCCAGCGCCGCAGCGCGCTGCATGAGGCCGCACTGGCTGGCCACGTCGAGATCATCGGCGTGCTGCTGGGTGCCGGCGCCAATCTGGAAGCGCGCGATGCGCTGGGCCGTACGCCGTGGCTGGAAGCGGCCCGTGCCGGTCGCGCTGCCGTGATCGAGCATCTGCTGCCGCACAAGCCAGACCTGGTCGCGGTGGATGGCGAAGGCCGCAACGCGGTGCAGCTGGCAGCGATGGCCGAAGATGTCTCGCCGCTGCTGATCAAGCGCCTGGTTGAACTGGGCATCGCCGCCGATGCCACCGATCCGGTCGGCCGCCGTGCGGTGGACTACGCCGCCGAAGCCGGTCGTTGGGCGATCGTGGCCCTGCTGGACCCGTCCTATCCGTTGCCGGCTGCGGTCAGCGATGGCCTGGCCGAGCGTGGCGAAGCGGCCAGCGCCAGCGGCCTGCTGCCGGACCGCCCGCCATTGACCCTGCTGCGCGAGGCACTGGGCTTCGGCAACACCGATGGCATGGCGGCGCTGGCCAAGCTGTGCCAGCCGGAAGAACTGGGTGGCCTGCTGCTCGATCCGGAACTGGCACTGGAGCCGCGTGCGGTCGACTGGCTGCTCGGCCACGGCGCCGACCCCTATGTGCGTGACGCCTGCGCCGACACGCCGATGTTCGCGCTGCTGTCGCGCGGCATCGACGCGGTGCCTGCGCTGCAGGTGATGCTGCAGCGGGGCCTGTCCCCGGCCGGACGCGGTGGCCTGGCGCGCTTCCTGGCCGCCTGTGCGCAGCACGACCAGGCCGCCCGTGGCCTGGAACAGCTGGCACTGGAGCTGCTGGAACGTGGCGCCGATCCGTTCGCGGCCTCGCCGGCGGGTGATCCGCCGCTGTCGCTGGCGGTGCGTCTGGGCTGGCTGCGCCTGCAGCAGGCCCTGCTCAAGGCCGGTGTCGATCGCGAAGCACGCGACAGCCATGGCATGACCGCACTGCACCTGGCCACCGCATTGGCCCGCGAAGGCGCGCTGAAGCTGCTGGTGCAGCACGGCGCCTCGCCGGAAGCACGTGCCGCCGACGGCCAGACGCCGCTGGGTGTGGCGCTGTCGATCGGTCGCCGTGACCTGGCCGACTGGCTGGACTGGCGGGTGTGGCCGTTGCCGCGCCGTACCCTGCGCGAGGCCGATCTGCCGGCCGCCGCGATGGCCGGTGACGTGGATGCGGTGCGTCGCCTGATCGATCTGGGCTTCGCCGTTGATGCGGTTGATGCACAGGGCTGCACCGCGCTGCTGCGTGCGGCCGGTGGTGGCCATCTGGCGGTGACCGACCTGCTGCTGGCGCGTGGCGCCGATCCGCAGCACGCCGCGGCCAGTGGTGCGACGCCGCTGTCGGCGGCGGTCAGCATGCGCCAGGTGGATATCGTGTCGGCCCTGCTCGATGCCGGCGCCAAGCTGGAACACCGCCTGCCGGGTGGGGTGACCGTGCTGATGCTGGCCTCGGCGCTGGGCCTGCCGGACATCGTCGCGCGCCTGCTCACCGCCGGTGCCGACGTGCATGCCGGTGACGCGCAGCAGCTGGGGCCGCTGCATTGCGCTGCCCTGTACGGTTTCAGTGCGCGCGATCGCTCGCGCTTGCTGGCCCTGCTCGACACCCTGCTGCTGGCCGGTGCCGAACCGGACCAGGCCGCTGCCGGTTCGGTCACGCCGCTGCTGCTGCTGCTGGGCGCACGCGCCGAGCCGGGTACCGCGTGCGACGAGCAGGTGGTGATGGCGGCGGTGGAGCGCCTGCTGGACGAGGACGTCAGCCTGGACGTGCGTGATCCGCGCGGCTTCGGCCCGCTGCATCTGGCCGCGCTGCACGGCCTGCCACTGCTGGTGCAGCGCCTGCTGCGCGCCGGTGCCGATCCGGAAGTGCGCGACAGCCTCAACCGCAGCCCGCGCGAGATCGCGGTGATGCGTGGCTTCATCGACGTGGCCGGTGAGTTCGAACCGCGCGTGCCGGGCGTTTCGTCGATGGCGCGGTTCCTGCGCGACAACGGCTGACAGGCCGGGGTCGGATCCCTTTCCAAGGGAAAGGGCTCTGACCCCGACACCGCGCTGCCGGAATCTGCTGCGGGTGGTGCCGGCCGCTGGCCGGCAACCTCATGAAACCTCCGGGATCCCGAGGCTGCCGGCCAGCGGCCGGCGCTACCGGGTCCACCATTGATCGGGTGGGTGCCGTCAGCGCTCCTTGTCGCCGTCGCTTTCCGCGTCGGCCTCGAACAGGTGCATCAGGTCGTTGCGTGCATCGCGCGAGGTCTGGATCACCGCGGCCTCGTCGTCGTAGACCAGGTACTGATCGCGCAGCAGCTGTTCGTCGTGTTCGCGGAAACGCTGCACATGCCGTTCGGCCACGTTCGGTGCAACGCCGAGCGCGGTCAGCACGCGCCCGCTCATTTCCAGGCTGGTGCCGAATACTTCGCGGAACGGCTCGGCCGACATGTCCATCAGGCGCCACGCATGCTGGCGGTTGCGTGCACGCGCCAGCACCGTCGCGTCCGGGTACAGCCGGCGCACCATGCGCACCGCGCGCAGGTTGGTTTCCGGGTCGTCCACGGTGATCACGAACACATCGATGTGCTCGCCGCCGGCCGCGCGCAGCATCTCCGGCCGGGTCGGGTCGCCGTAGTACAGCTGGTTGCCGAAGCGGCGCAGGTCGGCCACGGTGTCCGGGTTCGCCTCCAGCGCCACGAACGGCACCTTCTGCGCGGTCAACAGGCGCGCGATCACCTGGCCGAAGCGGCCCATGCCCGCGATCAGCACCTTGGGCCGGTTGTCCGGCGCTACCTTGTCAGCCTCGGCCGCCTGGCGCGGTGCGGCCTTTTCCTGGCCGAGCAGCTTGAGCAGCGCGATCATCAGCAGTGGCGTGATCGCCATCGACAGGCCGACGATCGCCACCAGCCGGTCATGGTTGGCGTTGCCCAGCAGGTGCGCGCGCTGCGCTTCGTTGAACACCACGAAGGCGAACTCGCCGCCCAGCCACAGCACGCTGCCCAGCAGCAACGACTGCCGTGAACTGAGCCTGGCGATGCGCCCGATCACGTACAGCAGGCCGAACTTGACCACCAGCAGGATCGCCACGCCGGCGGCGATCAGCCAGGGCTCGGCGGCGATGCGGTCGAGGTCGATGCCCATGCCCACCGCAATGAAGAACAGGCCCAGCAGCAGCCCCTTGAACGGCTCGATCTGCGCTTCCAGTTCGTGCCGGAACTCCGAATCGGACAGCAGCACGCCGGCCAGGAATGCGCCCAGGCTGGGGCTGAGGCCGGCCTCCTGCATGAACCAGGCGGTGCCCAGCACCACCAGCAGTGCGGTCGCGGTGAATACTTCCGGGCTGCGGGTACGCGCGATGATGCCGAACACCCTGCGCAGCACCGGTCGCCCGCACAGGATCACCACCGCCAGCGCGCCGAGGGCAACGGCGGCGTCTTCCCAGCGCAGGGTCTCGTTCTTTACCCCGCCCAGCAGCGGGATGGCCGCCAGCAGCGGAATCGCGATCAGGTCCTGGAACAGCAGGATGGCGAACCCGAGCCGGCCATGGTCGCTGTTGATCGCCTTGTGTTCTGACAACAGCTGCAGACCGACCGCGGTGGATGACAGCGCCAGCGCCACGCCCACCACCAGTGCGCTCTTCCATTGGAAATGGTCGAGCAGCAGCAGGCCGCCCAGCACCAGCCCGGACAGCGCCACCTGTGCCGCACCGGCACCAAACACCGAGTGCCGCATCACCTTCAGGCGGGCCGGCGACAGTTCCAGACCGATCACGAACAGCAGCATCACCACGCCGATCTCGGCGGCGCCGAGGATGCGGTCGGCGTCCTGCACGAAGCCCAGCCCGTCCGGGCCCAGCACCACGCCGGCCGCCAGGTAGCCCAGCACCGCGCCGAAGCCGAACTTCTTGAACACCGGCACGGCGATGACCGCCGCCAGCAGCAGCACCAGGGCCAGTTCCAGACCACCGCTATGCATGGGAATACCTGGTCATCGGGGGAGCCCGCTGTGCGTCCGTTCGGGTGGGGGAGGGCGTGGTGAGCACCACCGCGACATTATGCGCGCCGGTCTGTGTACGCACGAGAACAACCGGCCGGGCGTCGGTGCGGGGCTGCCGGGTTGACCTGCATGGCCCACGGGTCCAGACTGCCCGCCGCTGGCGGCGCGTCCGTCGGCATACGCATCCCGGAGTCCCCAACCCATGTCCAGCGACAGTAGAAGTCGACCTCGTTCGACGCCAGCGATGGCCACCGCCTGACATCGGGACGGTTTGCCTGCGTTGGCGTTGCGCGAGGTCGCACCCCCACAAGGCAAAACCGATGAACCAGAAGCAATTGCTGCGCCCGGTGGCCGATGCCGCCGCACTGGCCGCACCGCTGGCGAACTACAACACCGCCGACGCGGTGGAATTCCTCAACACGCTGGAACTGACCCGCGCCGCGGAAACGCTGGCTGCGCTGCCGTTGCCGCGTGCAGTGAAGATGCTCGAAGCGCCGGAGCTGCATCGCAGCGGTGAGCTGGTGGCCGCGCTGCCACCGGCGCGGGCTGCGGCGCTGCTGGGCCTGATGGCCGACGACCGGGCCACCGACATCGTCCACGAGCTGGACGAAGAAGAGCGCGCGCGGCTGATTCCACTGCTGGGCACCGACGCCCGCCAGGCCATCCAGAAGCTGCTCAGCTACCCGCCGAACACCGCTGGCGCGCTGATGACCACCGAGTACGTGGCGGTGCCTGCCAGCTGGACCGTGGCGCAGACCCTGCAGCACATCCGCCAGGTCGAGCGCACCCGCGAGACGGTGTACGCGATCTACGTGCTGGAGCCGGCCAGCCAGCAGCTGCAGCAGGTGGTGACCATGCGCCGGCTGATCACCGGCCTGCCCGAGGAATCGATCCTGGACGTGGCCCAGGTCAATCCGCCGGTGACCGTGGATGCGCTGATGGACCAGGAAGAAGTGGCACGGCTGATCCGCCGCCACGACCTGCTGGCGATCCCGGTGGTCGACGCGCAGCAGCAGATGCTCGGCATCGTCACCGTGGACGACGTGCTCGATGCGCTGATCGAGGAATCCACCGAGGACGCGCACAAGTTCGGCGGCATGGAGGCACTGGACAAGCCCTATATGCAGATCGGCTTCTTCGAGATGCTGCGCAAGCGCGCCGGCTGGCTGAGCGTGCTGTTCCTGGGCGAGATGCTGACCGCCAGCGCGATGCAGCACTACGAAGACGAACTGGCACGCGCGGTGGTGCTGACCCTGTTCATCCCGCTGATCATGAGCTCGGGTGGCAACTCCGGCTCGCAGGCCACCTCGCTGCTGATCCGCAGCCTGGCGCTGCGCGAACTGCGCCTGCGCGACTGGTGGAAGGTGGCCCTGCGCGAAATCCCGACCGGCATGGTGCTGGGCGCCATCCTCGGCTGCCTGGCCATCGTGCGCATCGTGATCTGGCAGCTGGGCGGCCTGCATGACTACGGCGAGCACTGGATCCTGCTGGCGATCACCATCGGCGCCGCGCTGGTCGGCATCGTCACCTTCGGTTCGCTGTCCGGCTCGATGCTGCCCTTCATCCTGAAGCGGCTCGGCTTCGACCCGGCCAGCGCTTCGGCGCCGTTCGTGGCCACCCTGGTGGACGTGACCGGCCTGGTGATCTACTTCAGCATCGCGGCGATGATCCTGCACGGCACGTTGCTGTAAGCCGGAACCACCGTGCTCCGGTAGGTGCCGACCTTGGTCGGCACGCAGGGGTCAGAGCCCATCGCTGTGCGAAGGGATCCGACCCCGGAGACCGGGGGCTTGCGCTGGATCATGCGCCCGATGCGCCGGTCCGTGTACCGTAGGCGCATGAGTACCTACCACCTGCAGTCCGTGTTCCGTCCGCAGTCGGTCGCGGTGATCGGCGGCAGCCCGCGCGAGCGCTCGGCCGGGCGCGCGGTGATGCGTAACCTGCGTGGCACCGGCTTCCCCGGCAAGGTGGCGTGGATCAACCCGCGGCACGCCGAGATCGATGGCATCCGTACGGTCAAGCGCTTGAAGGACCTGGACTGGGTGCCGGACCTGGTGGTGATCACTGCACCGGCGGCGATCGTGCCGCAGGTGGTGCGCACCGCCGCCGAACGTGGCGTGCAGGCGGCGATCATCCTCACCGCACACCTGGGCGAAGGCCCGGGGTCGTTGTCGGAACAGGTGGAAACGGTAGCGCGCAAGCATGGCCTGCGCATCCTGGGCCCGCACTGCCTGGGTGTGATCGCACCGCATGCGCGACTTAATGCCAGCATCGCCGCGCACTTCCCGCAGGCCGGCGACCTCGCGCTGATCTCCGAATCCTCGGCCATTGCCGCCGCGCTGGTGGAATGGGGCGTGGCGCGCTCGGTCGGCTTTTCCGCCGTGGTCTCGCTGGGCGACACGATGGACGTCGACTTCGGCGATCTGCTCGACTACTTCGCCACCGACTACCGCACCCGCGCCATCCTGCTCTACGTCGAGCAGATCAAGGACGCGCGCAAGTTCATGTCGGCCGCGCGTGCCGCCGCCCGCGCCAAGCCGGTGGTGGTGGTGAAGTCCGGCCGCGCCGAGCGCGTGCAGCCGGGCAGCCGCGATACCCATGTGCAGGCCCTGGCCCGCGCCGACGACGTCTACGGCGCGGCCTTCAACCGCGCCGGCCTGCTGCGCGTGGGTGCGCTGGACGAACTGTTCACCGCCGCCGAGTCGCTGGGTCGGTTGGGGACGTTCCCCGGTCGCCGCCTGGCCATCCTCAGCAACGGTGGTGGCGTGGGTCGCCTTGCGGTGGACCAGTTGATCGCGCTGCGCGGCACGCTGGCCAACCTGTCCGACAGCACCGTCGAGAAACTCGACGCGGTGCTGCCGCAGGGCTGGTCGCGCAGCAATCCGGTCGACATCGTGGTCGACGCCGATGGTGATCGCTATGCCGCGGCCATCGAAGCGCTGCTGGCCGACAACGAGAATGACGCGGTGATGGTGGTGAACGTGCCGACCGCGTTCACCTCATCGGCGGACGCCGCGCAAGCGCTCACCCGCACGCTCGGCCTGCGCCCGCGCCATCATCGCGACAAGCCGGTGTTCGCGGTGTGGCTGGGCAACGACGACCAGGCTACCGCCACACTCAACGCGGCACGGGTGCCGACCTATCCGACCGAGGCCGAAGCCGTACGTGGCTTCCAGCACCTGGTGCGCTACCGCGAAGCGCAGAACGCGTTGATGGAAACGCCGCCCAGCCTGCCGCAGGACTTCAGCGTCGACACGGCCGCCGCGCGCACGCTGGTTGATGCCGCACTGGCCAACGGCCAGCAGTGGCTGGACCCGCTGGCCACCCATGAACTGCTAAAGGCCTATGGCATTCCCTCCGCGCCGGTGATGCATGCGCGCGATGCGCACGAGGCGATGGATCTGGCGCAGCCGCTGCTGGAGCGCGGTGCCACGGTCGCACTGAAGATCCTGTCGCCGGATATTCCGCACAAGTCGGAAGTGGATGGCGTGCGCCTGAACCTGTCCACGCTGCCGGCGGTGCAGAGCGCGGCCAACGCGATCCTGTCGCGCGCACGCCAGCTGCGGCCGGATGCACGCATCGATGGCCTGCTGGTACAGCCGACCATCGTCCGCCCGAAGGCGCGCGAGTTGATTGTCGGCATCGCCGATGACGCGACGTTCGGTCCGGTGATCGTGGTCGGTCGCGGCGGCACTGCCGTCGAAGTGATCAACGACAAGGCGCTGGCGCTGCCGCCGCTGGACCTGCGCCTGGCCCACGAGCTGATCGGCCAGACCCGCGCTTCGCGCATCCTCAAGGCTTACGGTGACGTGCCGGCGGCTGACGAGCGCGCACTGGCGCTGGCGCTGGTGAAGCTGGCACAACTGGCCGCCGACATTCCCGAAGTGCGCACGCTGGACATCAACCCGCTGCTGGTCGACGGCAAGGGCATCCTCGCCCTCGATGCCCGCGTGGCGGTGGCGCCGTCGCGCATCCTGCATAAGGGCCGCGGCCACCCGCGTTTCTCGGTGTTCCCATACCCGAAGGAGTGGGAGCGCACCATCGAGCTGTCCGATGGCGGCCGTGCCTTCGTGCGCCCGGTGCGGCCGGAGGACGACGCACTGTTCCGCGCGTTCTTCGCTCGTGTCAGCGACGAGGACCTGCGCCTGCGCTTCTTCCAGTCGGTGAAGCACTTCAGCCACGAGTTCATCGCGCGCCTGACCCAGCTCGACTACGCACGCTCGATCGCGCTGGTGGCGATCGAACCGCGCAGCGGCGAAATGCTGGGCGCGGTACGCCTGCACGCCGATGCCGATTACCACCGTGGCGAGTACGGCATCCTGATCCGTTCGGACCTGAAGGGCCACGGCATCGGCTGGCGGTTGATGGCGATCATGATCGAGTACGCCAAGTGGCTGGGCCTGGACGTGGTCGAAGGCCAGGTGCTGCGCGAGAACAGCACCATGCTGGCGATGTGCCAGAGCCTGGGCTTCAAGACGAAGCTGGATCCGGATGACCCGACGGTGATGATGGTGACCCTGCCGGTGCAGCAGGTCGAGGTGCCTGACGTTCCGCCGGTGGCTTGATTGCCGCCTGAGCCGAGCATGGGCTCGGCTCTACAGCTTCAACGCAATGGTTCCACCACCACCGCCGTGCCATAGCACAGCACCTCGGTCAGCCCGGTCATCACGTCGGTGGCGTCGTAGCGCATGCCAATGATCGCGTTGGCGCCCAGCTGCCGCGCGTGCTTGACCATGTCGCGGTAGGTTTCCTCGCGGGCCTGTTCGCACAGCTCGGTGTAGATGGTGATGTTGCCGCCGAAGAGGGTCTGGATGCCGCCCAGGAAGTTGCCGACGATCGAACGCGAGCGTACGGTGATGCCGCGCACTACCCCCAGATTGCGCACGACGCGATGGCCGGGCAGCTCGAAGGCGGTGGTGACCAGCGCATCGTCGAAGCGCAGCGCGGGCGGGGAGGGGATACCGCTGTTGTAGGGGTCTGCCATGGTCGCGTCCGTGTCGTTGCCTTCTGTAGAGTCGAGCCATGCTCGACTGGCTGTGGAGCAGTCGAGCATGGCTCGACTCTACAACGCAACCGCCCGTTGCGGCATGGCGCCGCCACCGCACCGGCGCGACAATACCCCCATGACCGACCGTATCCCCCTGTTGCTGCTGCCCGGCCTGCTCAACGATGCCGAGCTCTGGCGCGCACAGCTGGCTGACCTGGCCGACATCGCTGATTGCACGGTGGGCGACCAGACCCGCGGCGAAACCCTGCAGGGCGTGGCCGAGGACGTGCTGGCGCAGGCGCCGGAACGCTTTGCGCTGGCCGGTTTCTCGCTGGGCGGCTTCGTCGCCCAGCAGATCCTGCGCATCGCGCCGGAACGTGTGCTGCAGCTGGCGCTGATCGATACCTCGATCCATGCCGATTCGCCGGAACGTGCCGAGCAGCGCCGCAGCCAACGTGCCAGCGTGCGCCTGCCGGGAAAATTCCACGGCTTCGGTGACGCGTTGATGCGCAGCTACATCGATGCCTCGCGGCTGGATGACTACGTGCTGGTGCAGCGTGTGCGCGACATGACCGCGCGGTTGGGCGCCGAAGTGTTCCTGCGCCAGAGCGCGCTGGAGCGCCGCGACGGCCATGACGTGCTGGCCGGCTACCGCGATCCGCTGCTGATCGTCTGCGGTGTGAACGACCGCATCACGCCGCTGGCGGTGAGCGAGGAGATGCACGCCCTGGTGCCGCATTCGCAGCTGGTGGTGGTGCCCGATTGCGGGCACCTGGCACCGATGGAAAAGCCGGACGAGGTCAGTGCGGCCATGCGTGGGTGGTTGCTGCAAGGCGAGGGATAGCGCTGCCTTTGGCAGGTGCCGACCTTGGTCGGCACGATGTGTCATCGACTGACCAGAGGCCAGCGCCGACCAAGGTCGGCATCTACCTGTAGAGCCGAGCCATGCTCGGCTGCAGGCGGCCAGGAGCCGAGCGTGGGCTCGGCTCTACAACAATGCCTCAATCCCAGGCCGGGGCAATCCCTTCCGGATTCGCGAGGCGATGGCCGCGATCCAGCTTGGCGATCTGCGCCATGTCTTCGTCGGTCAGGCGTACGGCCGCTGCTTCCAGGTTGGCTGCCAGGTTTTCGCGCTTGGTCGACGACGGAATGACCGAGAAGCCCTGCTGCAGCGCCCAGGCCAGCGCAACCTGCGCCGGCGTGGCCTGGTGGCGGCCGGCAATGGCCTGGATCACCGGGTCCTTCAGCACTTCGCCATAAGCCAGGCTCATGTAGGCGGTGATGTGGATGCCGTTGTCCTGCAGGAACTTCACCAGCAGGCGGTTCTGCAGGTACGGGTGGATCTCGATCTGGTTGGTGGCGATGGCTTCGGCGCCGAGGATCTCGATCGCCTTGCGGGTCTGCGCGATGGTGAAATTGGAGATGCCGATCTCGCGGGTCAGCCCCTCCGCCTTGGCCTCGGCCAGTGCTGGCAGGTATTCCTCCATCGGCACATCGACCTTGTCATTCGGTGACGGCCAGTGGATCAGCGCCAGGTCGACGCGATCGGTGCGCAGCTTCTCGAGGCTGGTACGCAGGCTGGCCAGCAGCGCATCGCGCTTGAACTCGGTGATCCAGACCTTGGTGGTCAGGTACAGATCATCGCGCGGCACGCCCGACTCGGCGATGGCCTGGCCGACTTCGGCTTCATTGCCGTAGATCTGCGCGGTATCGATGGCGCGGTAGCCGACCTCCAGTGCGTTGCGCACCGAGTCGATCACGGTCTGGTCTTTGAGGCGGAAGGTGCCGAGACCGAAAGCGGGGACAGTCATGGGAAGCTCCAACGGGGGAAGGGAGTAGCAGAAGGAAGAGGGTAGGACAGGCACCGCATGCATGCCGGCAACGGTGCATTGCATGAATCAATGCGCGGTGGCGGCAATGCCGTCGGCGCGGTGGTCGATGCCATCACGGCGGTCGAGGCGGCCGCTGAGCGCGGTCAGCACGTAGGCCAGTGCGACCACCAGCGCGCCCAGCCAGGGCGTATGCATCAGGCCGATGTGCTCCACCACCAGGCCACCCAGCGAGGCGCCCATGGCGATGCCAACGTTGAATGCGGCGATGTTCAGGCCCGAGGCCACGTCGCTGGCCTGCGGTGCATAGCGCTGCGCCTGCTTGACCACGTAGACCTGCAGGCCGGGCACGTTGCCGAACGCCACCGCGCCCAGCGCCAGCACCGTCAGCAGCATCAACCAGGTGTTGTAGGCAGTAAACGTGAGTACGAACAGCACCAGGGCCAGCAATGCGAAGATGCGCTTCAGCGCGGGCACCGGACCCATGCGGTCGGCCATGCGCCCGCCCCACAGGTTGCCGATCGCCACCGACACGCCGTACACCAGCAGCACCAGGCTGACCGCATTGGCGGAGAAGCCAGTGACGTCCTGCAGGATCGGCGCCAGGTAGGTGAAGGCCAGGAAGGTACCGCCGTAGCCCAGCGCGGTCATCGCATAGACCAGCAGCAGGCGTGGCTGGCCCAGCACGGCCAGCTGCTGGCGGAGGCTGGCCGGTGCGCTCTGCGGCAGGTTGCGTGGTACGAACAGCAGCGCGCCGAGCAGGGCGATCACGCCGAGGCCGGCCACCGCCAGGAAGGTCGCGCGCCAGCCCAGGTGCTGGCCGATGAAGGTGCCCAGCGGCACGCCGGTCACCAGCGCCACGGTCAGGCCGGTGAACATGATGGCGATCGCGCTGGCGGCCTTCTCCTTCGGCACCACGGCGGTGGCGATGATCGCGCCGATCGAGAAGAACACGCCGTGCGCCAGGCCGGTGAGGATGCGGGCGATGATCAGCGAGGTATACCCGGGTGCCATCCAGGCGACGACATTGCCGAGCGTGAACAACACCATCAGCGCCACCAGCAGTTGCTTGCGCGGTACGCGGCCGGTCAGCGCAGTCAGCACCGGCGCACCGATGGCCACACCCAGCGCGTACAGCGAGACCAGCAGGCCGGCCGAGGGCAGGCTGACCTGCAGGTCGCCGGCGATGGTCGGGATCAGGCCGACGATGACGAATTCGGTGGTGCCGATGGCGAAGGCACCGAGGGTCAACGCCAGCAGGGCGAGGGGAATGCCACGGGTCATGACAGGGTCCAGCAGGAGGAAGAGGCTGCGCAGTCTGCGCCGCCGACCTTTGCTGAAAAACCGGCCTTCACGCCAATCACTATTGCCGTGCAGTCAATAATAGGGACATGAAGACCACTCTCGATGAAATGCAGGCGTTCCTTTCGGTGATCGACAGCGGCTCGATCAGTGCCGCCGCCGAGCAGCTGGGGCAGACGCCCTCGGGCGTGAGCCGTGCGCTGGGGCGGCTGGAGGACAAGCTGGGGATTACCCTGCTGACCCGCACCACCCGCCGCCTGCACCTGACTGCCGAGGGCGAGGCGTTCCTGCGCCATGCGCGCGCGATCGTCGATGCGGTGGAATCGGCCGAGGAACAGATGGCGGCGCGCCGCGGGCGCCCGGCCGGGCGCCTGCGGGTGGATGCGGCGATGCCGTTCGTGCTGCACGTGATTGCGCCGCTTGTGGCCGGCTATCGCGCGCGTTACCCGGACGTGCAGCTGGAGTTGAACAGTTCCGACCGCTACATCGACCTGCTGGAGCGACGCACCGATCTGGCGATCCGGATCGGGCCGCTGGCCGACTCCACCCTGCACGCGCGGCCGCTGGGGCGTTGCCAACTGCGGTTGGTGGCGAGCCCGGCCTACCTGGCCAGGCACGGTGAACCGGCCAGCGTCGCCGCGCTGGGCCAGCACACGCTGCTCAGCTTCAACGAGCCGGAATCGCTGAACCGCTGGCCGCTGCCCGGTGAGTCGGACGGGTTGCTGCTGGTGCGCCCGGATATCGCTGTGTCCAGTGGCGAGACGCTGCGCCGCCTGGCGGTGGAAGGCGTCGGCATCACCTGCCTGTCCGACTTCGTCACCGATCGCGACCGCGCTGCCGGCACGTTGGTGCCAGTGCTGGCGGCGCAGACGCTGGATGTATACCAGCCGATCCACGCGGTGTACTACCGCAACACCGCGGTGTCGGCGCGGATCAGCTCGTTCGTGGACTACCTGGCCGACGCGATGGCACAGAGCGATTACGTGCGCTGAGGTTGCCGGCCAGCGGCCGGCACTACCGCTCATCACACGGGTAGTGCCGGCCGCTGGCCGGCAACCGGATCACTCAGGCCGCGCGCGCCAGCCCGCCCTTCGCTGCCGCCGTGGTCGACAGATCGAACACATCCACCGCGTCGATCAACCGGTTCGCCTGTTGTTCCAGGCTGCGTGCGGCGGCACTGGCTTCCTCCACCAGCGCCGCGTTCTGCTGGGTGGTGCCGTCCATCTGGATCACCGTCTGGCTGACCTGTTCGATGCCCGCGCTCTGCTCCTGCGAGGCCGCGGAAATCTCGGCCATGATGTCGGTCACCCGCTGCACCGACGCCACGATCTCGGCCATGGTGTCACCGGCCTCGCGCACCCGCTGCGCGCCGTGACCGACCTGTTCCACCGAGGTCTCGATCAGCGACTTGATCTCCTTCGCCGCAGCGGCCGAACGCTGCGCCAGCGTGCGGACCTCACTGGCGACCACCGCGAAGCCGCGGCCCTGCTCGCCGGCACGCGCGGCTTCTACCGCAGCGTTCAATGCCAGGATGTTGGTCTGGAAGGCGATGCCATCGATCACGCTGATGATCTCGGCGATCTGTCGCGACGAGGTCTCGATCGCGCCCATCGTTGCCACTACCTGGCCGACCACGTTGCCGCCGTGCGAGGCGACGTTGTGCGCGCCGATCGCCAGCTGGTTGGCCTGGCGGGCGTGCTCGGCATTCTGGCGCACGGTGGAGGTCAGTTCCTCCATCGATGCAGCGGTTTCTTCCAGGTTGGCGGCCTGCTGTTCGGTGCGGCGCGACAGATCATTGTTGCCGGCGGCGATCTCCGCCGCAGCCGTGTGGATGTTGCCGGAGGCGTGCTTGATGTCGGTGACGATGGTGGCCAGCTGCGCGGCAGTGGTGTTGGCATCGCCGGCGATGCGTGCGAACACACCCTGGAAATCACCGTGCATGCGCGCGCCGAGGCGGCCATCGGCGATCGCACGCAGCATGCTGGAGACCTCGCCGAGGTTCAGTTCGGTCGTCTGCATCAATCGGTTCAAGCCGTCGACCATCGCGCGGAAGTCATGCTCGAAGCGCGCGCTGTCGCCACGCTGGCTGAAGTCACCCCTGGCAGCGGCTTCGGCCAGGCGGCGGATCTCGCCATTGATCATGCCGAGATTGACCTTGGCGGTATCCAGTGCGTCGGTGATCACTGCCTTCTCGCCGGGCAGGCGTTCCATGTCCTGGCTGAGGTCGCCGATGGCGTAGCGCCCCATGATCGCGATCGCGCGCAGCTTCACCTGAATGTGCGCATCGACCAGCGCGTTGCTGTCGGCCACCATCGTGCCGAATGCGCCGGGGAAGGCACGGGCGTCCATGCGGTGGCTGATGGTGCCGGCGTCATGCGCCTGTGCCATCGCCGCCTGCGCCTCCAGCACGCCACGCAGCGTCGACTGCACCGCCTGCATGGCCTGCGCGAGGCGACCGATCTCGTCGCGGCTGCGCACCTGCACAACGTGCTGCAGATCACCGGCAGCCACTGCACGCGCAGCGGCTTCCACCGCCAGCACCGGCTGCACCACGGCACGCCGCAGCCACCAGGCCAGCCCGATCAACAGCAGCACGGCAGCCAGCACGGTCAACGCCGCGCACAGCAGCAGTGTCTGCCGCGCCTGCTGCGAACGGGCCGCCAGCGCCGCCTCGGCCACCTGCGTGGCATGCGTGCTCAGTGCATCCAGTGCCGCCGCCACCGGGCGATCCTTGCCGCGCACGAGATTGTCGCCGGCGGCGGGATCGTAGCCGGCCTCGGCGAAGGCCTGCAGCGCTGCGTGGTAGTCCTGCTGCAACTGCGCGTGCAGGCCGATGAACGCCTGCGCCAGTTCACGCGTGTGCGCGTCCGGGCTCGTCACCAGGCCCTTGGCCAGCTGTTCGACCAGACGGCCCTCGCTGTCGAACGCGTCCAGGTGGCGTTGGCGCAACGCGTCGTCGTGGCCGCGCAGCAGCACGTTCTTCCATTCCTGCACCTGGCCGCGGAACTCGCGCTGCAGGCGTTCGGCATCGCGGCTGTGCGCGACTTCGGGTGGAACATCGGTGGACAGCTTCAACCAGGCGGAGGCCAGGCCGGCCAGAGCGCACAGCAGGACCACGGCCAGACCAACAGAAACCGCGCCGAGCAGCTTGGACTGCAGGCGCGGAGCACGGACAGACGCATTCATGGGGAAGAACTCTCGGGAAGGGGCACTGCGGTATCGACCCGCTGCGCACGCGCTGAAGTGCGACGCGCATCACATTCGCGTTTCGTTTAGCGATGTGAAGAAACTATTTCATAGGACAGATGTGTCCATATGGAACGAAAGCAGACCCTCGACAGGGGAATTAAATGTAACTATTGTTGTTACATGAAATCCGCGAACCCGCTTTCCGACGCCCTGCACGTGATGGCGCATCTGGTCGGGCATGCCCAGCCGCGCACCTCCGAACAGCTGGCGTCATGCCTGCCGACCCATCCGGTGGTGATCCGCCGCCTGCTGGCGCAACTGCACAAGGCCGGCCTGGTGCGCAGCACCCGTGGTCACGGCGGCGGCAGCCTGCTGGCCCGCGATGCCGCAGCGATCACCCTGCATGACATCTACCTGGCGGTGGGCACACCGCCGCTGGTCCAGGTCGGTGCCCGCGATTCCGGCGGTGGCTGCCCGATCCAGCAACTGGTCAACAGCGCCCTGCTGGAGGGCGCACGTGAAGCACAGCGGCTGCTCGAGGCGCGGCTGCAGGCAACCACGCTGGACCAGCTCGGCGCCGACTTCGCCCGCCATCTCGCCCATCACCGTTCCCTGGAAGGTCACCATGAATCCTGATGTGCTCATCGTCGGCGGCAGCTATGCCGGCATCGCCGCCGGCCTGATCCTGGCCCGTGCCCGCCGCCCGGTCACCGTCATCGATGCCGGTTCACCGCGCAACCGTTTCGCCAGCCATTCGCACGGTGTGCTGGGACTGGACGGCATCAGTGGTGCCGAGCTGCTGAAGACTGCACGCCAGCAGTTGCTGGGCTATCCCACGGTACGCTGGGTGCACGCCGAAGCAGAGCACGCCCGTACCACCGCCGAAGGCGTGGAAGTGCATACCGCCGATGGCCAGGTGCTGGCCTCGCGCAAGCTGCTGCTGGCCAGCGGTATCGTCGACCAGCTGCCGGCGCTGCCCGGACTGGCCGAGCGTTGGGGCAGCACCGTGCTGCACTGCCCCTACTGCCACGGCTATGAAGTCGGTGGTGGCGCCATCGGCCTGCTCGGTGGCCATCCGATGTCGGCCAGCAAAGCGCCGCTGTTCGCCGACTGGGGCAATGTCACGTTCTTCAGCATGGGTCTGGAGATCACCGATGAGGAACGCGCCGCCATGCAGCAGCGTGGCGTGCACATCGAGACGTCACCCGTGCTGGGTGTGCAGGGCGACCAGCCGACCTGGCTGGAAGTGGAGCTGGCCGATGGCCGCCGCATCGCCCAGCGTGCGCTGTTCGTACCGGCCACCCAGGCGATGGCCACGCCGCTGGTGCAGCAGCTGGGGTGCACATTGGTCGAGAGCCCGCTGGGGGTGCTGATCGAGGTCGACATGATGAAGCAGACCTCGGTGCCGAGCGTGTATGCCGCAGGCGATGCGACCACGGTCGGCAACATCACCCTGGCCACCGCCGAGGGCGTGCGCGCGGGGATCGGCGTGCATCATGCGCTGGTGGCCGAAGACAGCGTGCCGCGCTGAATGTGCCGGGGTCAGATCCCTTTCGCAGAAAGGGATCTGACCCCCGACGCGACGTGTTGCTCTGGTAGAGGCCGGCCGTGGCCGGCACCGTTCCATCATCCCTTCACGCACAGCACCTGGCGCAGGGTGTGCACCACGTCCACCAGGTCGAGCTGCGCCGCCATCACGTCGTCGATCGACTTGTACGCGGCCGGTGACTCGTCCAGCACGCCGCTGTCCTTGCGGCATTCCACGTGCGCGGTTGCTTCGCGATGCTGGGCCAGCGTGATCTGCTGGCGCGCGGTGCCACGGCTCATCACCCGGCCGGCACCGTGGCTGCAGCTGTGGAAGCTGTCCGCGTTGCCCTTGCCACGCACGATGTAGCTGCGCGTGCCCATGCTGCCGGGAATGATGCCCAGCTCGCCCTCGCGCGCGCTGACCGCGCCCTTGCGCGTCACCAGCAGTTCCTGGCCGTGGTGCGTCTCCTTCTGCACGTAGTTGTGGTGGCAGTTCACCGCCATCGCTGCCAGCTGGAACTTCGGCAGCCGGTGGCGCATCTCGGCCAGCACCCGCGACATCATTGCCTCGCGGTTCTGCCGGGCATAGTCCTGCGCCCACGACACCGCCTCGACGTAGTCATCGAACAGCGGCTCGCCCTCCATGAAGAACGCCAGGTCCTTGTCTGGCAGATGGAAGCCGAGCACGCGCCGGGCCAGTTCCTCGCGCGCCTTCTCGATGAAGTAGGTGCCGATCAGGTTGCCGGTGCCGCGTGATCCGCTGTGCAGCATCACCCACACCGTGTCCGTCTCGTCCAGGCACAGTTCGATGAAGTGGTTGCCGCCGCCCAGCGTACCCAGCTGGCGGTCGAGCTTGTCGGTGCGGATCCTGCGGTGCTTGTCCTTGATCTTCTCCAGACCGGCGGCCAGCCCGGACTGCACCAGCCGCGTGTGGATGCTGTCGGGCATGCGGTGGTGCTCGCCGCCGCGCCCGTTGCCGACCGGGATGCCGCGCTCGATGCTGTTGCGCAGCTGCCGCAGGTCATCGGGCAGGTCGTTGGCACGCAGCGTGGTGCGCACGGCGGCCATGCCGCAGCCGATATCGACACCGACCGCGGCCGGGATGATCGCACCGCGGGTCGGGATCACCGAGCCCACGGTCGCGCCCTTGCCCAGGTGCACGTCCGGCATCACGGCCACCCACGGCCCGACGAACGGGATCGCGGCGATGTTGCGCAGCTGCTCATGCGCCTGCGCTTCCAGCGGCACACCGTTGACCCAGCCCTTGATCGGCGTGGTGCCCTCGGCGTGCAGCCATTGATAGTTCTGTTGAGTGTCCATGTCTTTGTGTTTGTCCTTGATGGGCCGGCGGCGCGTCCCTGCGCCGCCGCGACCCCCTACCTGATCGTCACCAACTGCTTCAGCACGCCCTCCAGGCCGCCGAACACGGTGAGCTTGTCGATCTTCTCGGTGACCTTCTCCAGTGCCTCCAGCTCCTTCAAGCGCATCAGCACCGGGTTGTCCTCGATCAGCTTTGCGGTGTTGAGCTGCGAACGCGTGGCGTTGGCCTCCTCGCGACGGCGGATCACGCTGGCCTGGGCCTGCTTCTCGGCCAGCACCACACCGTTGAGGATCTCCTTCATCTCACCCGGCAGGATCACGTCCTTGATGCCCACGCCGAGCAGCCGCACGCCGTGGCCCTCGATCGCCGCCTGCACATGGGCGGCGATCTCGCCGTCCAGTGCGGCCTTGTCGCCCAGCAGCTCGTCCAGGCTGCGCGCGGCAATCGCCTGGCGCAGGCCGAACTGCAGCTGCCGGTAGACGAACTCGTCGGCATTGCTGAGCGTGCGGTGTGCACGCACCGGGTCGACCACCTGCACGGTCGCAGCCAGGTTCACCCGCAGGGTCACCTTGTCGCGGCTGAGCAGTTCCTGGCCGGACACGTCCAGCGAACGGGCACGCAGCTCCACACGCTCCACCGATACGTTGCCGTTGAAGTTCCAGAACGCGTGCAGGCCGGCGTCCAGCGTCTGCCGCAGCGTGCCATCGATGAACAGCAGGCCGACCGACTCGCTCGGCACGGTGCTGATCACTGCCACACGCGGCAGCACGCCCAACTGGCCCAGGCGCTGCTGCACGTCCGCCGGAACGCGCGGCTCGTCACCCAGCGCCATCACGCGCACCTGGGTGTCGACCGAACCCCGCCAGTACAGACGGCGGCTGCCCGGCGGCAGGACTTCATCGATGCGGCCGTTGCGCAGCAACAGGCCGACCTCGATGGCACCGACGTTGGCCAGCACGAAGTGCGTGTCCAGCGTCGCGCCCAGTGCCTCGATCAGGCTGTCCTGGTCGCTGCCGGTGTAGGCCGCGCCCTTGGATGCGGTGTGGATGTCCACGTGCGGTCGGCCGCCGAACAGCGACAGGCGGTGCACGCCCGGCAGCAGGATCTGCTGGAAGCGACGGTTGCGATACACCAGGCCGCGCTCGCCGTCGCCGATCACGACCTTGATGGTCCAGAACATGGGAGTCTCTCCTTGTATGGCTCTGGTGGTTCGACCCGATGGGAATGAATCGCCATGACCCGGGTCGATCAGGTCGTGGCACAGCCAGCTGCACACCACGTGCAGGCGGCGGAAGAGGGCGGCCATCGGCGGACGGTCCGCGCGCGGAGCCTTCGGTGCACCGGCTCTGCTGCCGTCGTCGTTCCCGGCAGGCGGCACCGGTGCGGAACGTGGCTGGCAGTAGCGGCGGGCCGGGGCCCGGCGTGCGGTCCGTTGCCTTCCACGTTCCTGCCCGAAGGCGATGTCCGTGGACGGCGACGATGGCCGCTGGGGCTTGCGCCCCGGGTGTTGCTTCAAGTCATGACGTGAGAGGTCATGTGGTTGGAGTGGGAGTCGAACCCACGACAGACGGAATCAGGATCCGTTGCTCTGACCAAGCTGAGCTATCCAGTTGGGGATCGCGCGGAATCGAACCGCGTACCGACGAACCGGCGCCTGCTTCCAGCAGGCGATCCAGGCGATGGCATGTCCGCGACCTCCGGCATACGCCACGGCAACGCCGCGCGCACCAGCCCGTGGTGGAAACGGGACCGTTGGAGAATCGAGGGTGCAGGCCACCGACATTATCGCGAGCGATAATGTTTTGATGCGATGCAGATAATGTCCAGGCGTCGCCACTCGCGCGAAGTAAATCCTTCGGCGGAGCGGGAAAAACCTGTGTCAGTGAGCGGCGGGTTGCCGCGCGGGGTGCAGTTCTGGCATCGCGGGTCCTTGTGCCGACGCAAACGAAAACGCCCCCGGGACTTGCGTTCCGAGGGCGTCGTCAAGCCTCGGAGATCGGGGTGGCCGATCTCCGCAGGGCGGGTATCAGGCCGTTGTCAGCTGGACTTCCTTGCCGAACGCGCGCGCCAGCACGTCCATGCGCAGGCATGGCAGCAGTTTGGCGATGGCGACGGAATGCGCGTTCAAGGGAAGTTTCCAGTGGTTGTTGAAACGAGGTGCGCACGATAAACCACGATTTACTCGCGCGCAACCATTTTGTTCAATTATTTTCTTCTTTACCGCGCAATGCCGGCCAGCGGCCGGCACTACCGGGTCTCAAGCTTCCGTGCTGGCGGCATCCAGCTGCGCGACATCCTGCACGCTCAGCGACACGTTGGCTGCGGCCAGCAGATCGTGCAGCTGCTCGACGCTGGTGGCGCTGACGATCGGCGCGGTGATTGACGGCCGTGCGATCTGCCATGCCAGTGCGATCTGCGCGGCACTGGCGTTGTGCTTGCTGGCCACGTCATCCAGTGCCTGCAGGATGCGCAGGCCACGCGGATTCAGATAGCGCTTCACCACGTTCTCGCCACGCGCCGGGCTCTTGGCCGCATCGGCCGGCGTCCGGTATTTGCCGCTGAGGAAGCCGCTGGCCAGCGCGTAGTAGCCGATCACGCCGATCTGTTCGCGCTGCACCAGCGGTTCCAGCTCCTTCTCGTAGCCGGCGCGGTCGTACAGGTTGTACTCGGGCTGCAGGGTTTCGTAACGCGGCAGCTTGTAGTCGGTGGATACCTTCAGCGCATCGGCCAGGCGCGTGGCGCTGTAGTTGGACGCACCGATCGCACGCACCTTGCCGGCTTCGATCAGGCGCCCGAACGCGGCCAGGGTCGCTTCCAGCGGCGTGGATTCATCGTCTTCATGGGCCTGGTACAGATCGATCACGTCGGTCTGCAGGCGGCGCAGCGAATCTTCCACCGCGGCATTGATGTTGTCCGGGGTCAGGCCGGGGCGCTCGGCCCACTTGGCCACCTTGGTTGCCAGCACCACCTTGTCGCGCTTGCCGCTGCGGGCAAACCACTTGCCGATCAGCGTTTCCGATTCGCCGCCGGCATTGCCCGGCACCCAGGCCGAATACACATCGGCGGTGTCGACCAGGTTGAAGCCGGCATCGACGAAGGCATCGAGCAGGGCGAAGCTGGCCTTCTCATCGGCGCTCCAGCCGAACACGTTGCCACCGAAGGCTAGCGGACGTACATGCAGGCCGGAACGGCCCAGTTCGCGGGTTGCCGTCATGGGCACGGACTCCTTGGGGGAAGTGCTCCAGAATAAAACGCGTTGTGTGACCGTGCTGCGGCGGTGACCACAAAACAGTGTTCCGCGATACGCACGCAGCTAACGTTTTGTGAACACCTGGGACGCCGCGGCTGCTAGTCTCGCCGCATCTTCCGCTGGAGTCGCTCCGATGATGCCTGCTTCGTCCCTGCGTGGTTGCCGCCTGCTGCTTGCTTCGGCCCTGCTTGCCGCTGTTCCTGCGTTCGCCGCACCGGCCACGGTGGCACCGGCGAAGATCCAGGTCTCACCGGCCATCGATGCGGCGGTGAAGGCGTCGACCCGTGATGCCAACAACGTCAAGCGCGATGGCTTCCGTCATCCGGCGCAGACGCTGTCGTTCTTCAAGGTGACGCCGGAGAAGACCGTCATCGAGATCACCCCCGGCAACGGCTGGTACTCGGAGATCCTGGCGCCGCTGCTGCAGGACAAGGGCCACTATGTTGCCGCCGTGGTCGACCCGATGGCGGTGCCTGAGGGCCGCGGCCGTGACTACCAGCAGCGCAGCCGCGACAGCCTGGAAAAGAAGTACGCCGGTGCACCGGCACAGTTCGGCAAGACCGCCGTGGTCGCCTACGATCCGGCCAAGCCGGTGTTCGGCCCGGCCGGTTCAGCCGACGTGGTGCTGACCTTCCGCAACGTGCACAACTGGCGCAAGGCCGGCCAGGCGCAGGGCATGTTCCAGGGCTTCTTCAACGTGCTCAAGCCGGGCGGTGTGCTGGGTGTGGTTGAGCACCGCGCCAAGGCCGACGTGGCCGATAACGATGACACCGGCTATGTCGGCCAGCAGCAGGTGATTGCGATGGCCGAAGCCGCCGGCTTCAAGCTGGACGCGCGCAGCGAGGTCAACGCCAACCCGCGCGACACCAAGGACCACCCGAACGGCGTGTGGACGCTGCCGCCGACCAATCAGCACGACAAGGCCGATGATGCGAAGTACCAGGGGATCGGCGAAAGCGACCGCATGACCCTGCGCTTCATCAAGCCGTAAAGGGGGGCGCCGGGCCTGCCTGGTGAGCGCGCAGCGCGGTGTCGGGCGGAATGGGTAGCGGCCGGGCAATGCCCGGCGCTGCCACCAATGGAGTGTGCTGTTGAAGAAAGTGCTGTACTTCGCCTTCGCATTGATGGCGCTGCCGCGGTTGTACGACTTCGTGTTCCATGCGGGTCACGTGCATGATCTCGTGGCAGCGGCAGGTTTTGCGGTGCTGCTCGTGGGTTGCCTGTGGGACGAACGTGCGCGCAGGGCCTGCCCGCCGGTAGCGCGGCTACGGTATCGCGCCAACGCTGCCGCCACGTGCGGCGCCGTGGTGGTGCTCGTTGCGCTGTTGATGGAAAGGAAGGTCTTCGGCTGAGTGGTGATCGCGGCGGCGATGCGGGAATGGGACAATGCCCCACCCGCCGACTGCCGTGCCCGCAATGCTGATCGCCTTCAACAAGCCCTTCAACGTGCTCTGCCAGTTCACCGACCGCAGCGTACCGCCGCGGCCGACGCTGGCCGGGTTCGGCCTGCCACCGCGCGTGTATGCCGCCGGTCGCTTGGACCATGACAGCGAAGGCCTGCTGCTGCTGACGGATAACGGTACGCTGGCGCACAAGCTGACCGACCCCAGGCACAAGGCCGACAAGACCTACTGGGTGCAGGTGGAAGGCACGCCCAGCGATGAGCAGCTGCAACGGCTGCACGATGGGGTGGAGCTGAATGACGGGCCGACCTTGCCGGCGAAGATCGAGCGCCTCGATCCGGCGCCGTCGCTGTGGACACGCGATCCGCCGGTGCGCTTCCGCAAGACCGTGCCCGATGCCTGGCTGGCGATCACGATCCGTGAGGGCCGCAACCGCCAGGTGCGGCGCATGACCGCGGCAGTGAACCTGCCAACGCTGCGGCTGGTGCGGGTGTCGATGGGGCCGTACCGGCTGGACGACCTGCAGCCTGGGCAGTGGCGGCAGATCGGTTGAAACAGAAAGGGCCGGATACCTTCCGGTGTCCGGCCCTCATGTGGCGGACGGGGTCAGAGCCCTTCCTGCGGAAGGGATCCGACCCCGGCGGGCTCAGGCGTCGCTGCCGATATCGCTGTGCTCGTCCACCACGGTGTCGTTGCGGCGGTCACGTGCGTTGATGCGCTGTGCCTGCCCATTCACCACGTGGCCATTGGTGGCCTTCTTCTTCTGCTGCTTGCGGTACAGCGCATAGCCGAGCAGGCCGACACCCACCGCGGCAGCGGCCACGGCCACCGCCGGATTGCGGCGCACGAACTTGGTCGCGGCCTTGCCGCCGGTCTTCACTGCGCCGATGGCGGCGCCGGTCTTGATCCAGTCCGCATTGCGCAGGCTGCCACCGGCGCTCTTCAGGCCATCGCCGGCGGTGTGGGCCAGCTCCAGGGCGCGCTCCAGAGCGCGGTCGGTGATTACGGTCAGCTTGCTCATGCGGGGGTCCTTTGCCTCGGGTCGAAGTCCAGTGTCGCGTGTTGCCCGTAAACGGTATGTCAGCCGGGGTGGCACGTGGTGTGACTTTACCGCAGCCATTCAGGATCAGGCAGGGTGGGGTCGGATCCCTTTCCCTTGGGAAAGGGCTCTGACCCCAACCCCCACGCCCGGGGTCAGGGCCCTTTGCGTTGCAAAGGGATCCGACCCCCGCCTTCAGGTGCCACGCGGCTTGGCCCTGTGCGTGGCCGTGGCCGTCCACGGATCATCCGGCCACGGATGCCGCGGGTAACGGCCCTTCATTTCCTTTTTCACTTCCGCGTAGGTGTTTTCCCAGAAGTTGCGCAGGTCCTGGGTGACCTGCAGCGGGCGGCCACCGGGCGAGAGCAGGTGCAGGGTGAGCGGCGCGCGGCCGTCGGCGATGCGCGGCGTGTCGGCCAGGCCGAACAGTTCCTGCAGTTTCACCGCCAGCACCGGCGGCAACGGTTCGCCGTTCTCGCTGTCCAACGCGTAGGTGATCGGCCGCTCCAGCCCGGACGGCACGGTGATGCGGGTCGGTGCATGACGCTCGACCAGTTGCCGCTGCGACCACTCCAGGGGCGACTTCAGCGCTTCGCCGAAACTGGCCTCGTCCAGCGCATCCAGGCGGCTCTTGCCGGCGAACGCGGGCTGCAGCCAATGCGCGCGCGTGGCCAGCAGGGCGTCGTCGCTGCAGTCGGGCAGGTCCAGCTCCGGCATCCAGCGCCGCAGCGATTCCACCCGTGCCTGCCACTGGCGCAGGCCTTCGGTCCACGGCAGCGCCTGCAGGCCGAGTTCAGCTACCGCGTCGGTCAGCGCCTGTGCGGCGTGCTGCGGATCGAGCCGGCCGGCCGAGCGGCTGTCGAGCACGATGCGGTCGAAACGGGTCTCGCGCAGTGCCACCAGGGCGCGACGCTCGCTGTCCCAGCGCACCACGTCCTCGGTGACGAACCGCTCCGGCCACGTCTTGCGCAGTTGGCCCTCGTCCACCGGTGCGGCACGCAGCAGCAGCGCGTCGCGCGCCTCGAAGCGCAGTTCACTGGCTACCAGCCACGGTTCGCCACGCAGGTCGCTCAGCTCGTGCAGGCGTGCGCTGCGACCATTGGCCAGCAGATAGCGCAGCGGATCGCTGGGGTGCTGGACACCGATGCGGTCGGGGAACGCATGTGCGAGCAGGTCGCCCAATTCGTGCGCCTCGATGCTGGCCGGCGGCGTGGCCTCGCAGCGCAGGCGACGTCGCCATTGTTTGGCGGCGGCATCGATCGCGGCCAGGCCGCTGCGGTTGGCGTCACCCGGTGCGCGGCCACTGCGGAATGCCGCCAGCGCACGCCAACGCGCGGCCAGCGCATCACCGCCCTGGCGCAACGGATCACGCGCGTCCAGCAGGGCGGCCAGGTCGGCAGCCAGCGCCTGCCCCCGTCCATCGGGCGCGGCCAGCAGCATCGCCGCCATCCGCGGATGCGTGCCCAGCGCCAGCACACGGCGGCCGAGCGCGGTGATCGCACCGCTGCTGGACAGCGCGCCGAGCCGCTGCAGCAGTTCGCGTGCCGCGCCCATCGGGCCCGCCGGTGGCGGATCGAGGAAGCGCAGGTCGCTGCTGCCCCAGGCGGCCAGTTCCAGCGCCAGTCCGGCCAGCTCGACCTGATCGATTTCGGCGCGGCGCTGCGGCTCCAGCCGCTGCGACTGCGGCCACAGCCGCCAGGCCACGCCTTCGGCCACGCGACCGGCGCGACCGGCGCGCTGGTCGGCCGACGCTTGGGCGATGGCCACCACGTCCAGCCGGGTGAAGCCACTGTTGGGGTCGTAGCGCGGTTCGCGCGCCTGGCCGCTGTCGATCACCACGCGCACGCCGGGCAGCGTCACCGAAGACTCGGCCACGTTGGTGGCCAGTACCACGCGCCGACGACCATCACTGGCCGCCTGCAGGACCCGCGCCTGCTGCTCCACCGGCAGTTCGCCGTGCAGGGCCAGCACTTCGACGCCGGCATCCAGCGATTCCTGGAGCCCGGCCTGCACCCGCGCGATCTCGCGCTGGCCGGGCAGGAACACCAGCAGGTCACCGGGATGTTCAGCCAGGGCCTGCTGCACCGCGCGGCGCACCTGCAGCTCCAGCGCCTCATCGCGGCGCGCCGGGAAATGGCTGATCGCCACCGGGTAGCTGCGGCCTTCGCTGCTCAGCCGCGGCGCATCCAGGAAACGGGCCAGGCGCTCACCATCCAGCGTGGCCGACATCACCACCAGGCGCAGGTCATCGCGCAGCTGTGCCTGCACGTCCAACGCCAGCGCCAGGCCCAGATCGCCACTGAGGTGGCGTTCGTGGAATTCGTCGAACAGGATCGCGCCGACGGTTTCCAGCATCGGGTCGTCCTGCAGCATGCGGGTCAGGATGCCTTCGGTGACGACTTCAATGCGGGTGCGTGCCGAAACCTTGTTCTCGAAGCGGATGCGGTAGCCGACGGTGCCACCGACCTCTTCGCCCAGCTGCCGCGCCATGAACAGCGCGGCGCTGCGCGCGGCGACCCGGCGCGGTTCCAGCAGGATGATCTTCCGCCCCTGCAGCCACGGTGCATCGAGCAGCGCCAGCGGCACCTGGGTGGTCTTGCCGGCGCCGGGCGGTGCCTCCAGCACCAGCCGCAGCTGCGCGGCCAGATGCTGCTGGATCTGTGGCAGCAGCGGGGAAATCGGGAAGAGCGGGGCGTTCATGTGCAAAGGATAAGGGGCCACGGCGGTCGCAGGTACAATGCGCGGGCACTTTTCCCCCGCGATGACCATGCACCTGATCGATATCGGCGCCAACCTGACCCACGACTCCTTCGACCGTGACCGCGATGCCGTGCTTGAACGCGCACGGCAGGCCGGCGTGGTGCAGATGGTCATCACCGGTGCCAGCCGCGAGCACTCGCCACTGGCCCTGCAGCTGGCGCAGCAGCACCCAGGCTTCCTGTATGCCACCGCCGGCGTGCACCCGCATCATGCGGTGGAGTACACCGAGGAATGCGACGCCGAGATGCGCGCGCTGCATGCCCACCCGGAAGTGGTGGCGGTGGGCGAGTGCGGGCTGGACTACTTCCGTGACTTCTCGCCGCGCCCGGCCCAGCACCGCGCGTTCGAGCGCCAGCTGCAGCTGGCCGCAGACAACGGCAAGCCGCTGTTCCTGCACCAGCGCGACGCGCATGCCGATTTCATGGCACAGATGAAGAACTTCGAAGGCCGTATCGGCCCGGCGGTGGTGCATTGCTTCACCGGCGAGCGTGACGAGCTGTTTGATTACCTGGACCAGGACTGGTACATCGGCATCACCGGCTGGCTGTGCGACGAACGCCGTGGCGCGCACCTGCGCGAGCTGGTGAAGAACATCCCGGCCAACCGCCTGATGATCGAGACCGACGCGCCGTACCTGCTGCCGCGCACGCTGAGACCGATGCCGAAGGACCGCCGCAACGAACCGATGTTCCTCTCGCACATCGTGGAAGAACTGGCGCGTGACCGTGGCGAGGACGTGGCGGTGACCGCCGCGAATGCAACTGCCGCGACGCGTACGTTCTTCCGCCTGCCCGACGCGGGTTGATCAGGTAGTGCCGGCCGCTGGCCGGCAGCAGCATGAACGCCGCAAAAATCGCGCGATTGCCGGCCAGCGGCCGGCACTACCGGAGCAGGTCGCGCAGGCCCTCACGGTAGCTTGGGAAGCGCGGCTGCCACCCAAGCGCTTCACGCGTGCCACGACTGTCGATGCGCTTGCTGCTCTCGTAGAAGCGCCGCAGCGTTGGGCTCAGCACCGGGTCGTCCCAGGCCACGGCAGGCGGCATCGCAAACCCGCCCAGCTGCGCGGCGAAGGCCAGTACCTGCTGCGGCGGTGCCGGCTCGTCGTCGGCCGGCAGATACAGCCCATCCACGCACGGCCGCTGCATCGATGCGATAACGACCGTTGCCAGGTCATCCACGTGCAGTCGGTTGAATACCAGCCCAGGACGTACCACGTGGCGCGCACGTCCCTGCGCCAGCTGCAGCAGGGCATTGCGTCCGGGACCGTACAGGCCGGGCAGACGGAACACCGCCGACGCGACGCCACGTTCTTCCGCAAGCGCACGCCACTGCGCTTCGGCCCGCAGGCGCTGCACGCCGGCTGCTTCTGTGGCATCGGCTGCGCTGCGCTCGTCGACCCAGCCGCCGGCCCGATCGGCATAGACCGACGTGGATGACAGATAGCCCACCCAGTGAAGTGCTGGACTTTCCTGCAGTGCCGGCAGCAGCAGACGCAGTGCCGGGTCACCCTCGGCATCGGGCGGCACGCTGCACAGCACGGCCTCGGCCTGCGCGATCTCACCGAGCAGAGCGGGCGATGGCGTGGCGTCGGCACGTAGCTGATGGCGCAGCAGGCCATCGTGCGGTGCTGATGCCAGGTCGCGCACCGTGCCGGCCACGTGTACGCCCAACGCCCGCAGATGCGTGGCCAGCACGCACCCGCTCCAGCCCATGCCGAGGATCAACACCCGCGCGGGCAGGGCGTTGGCCTTCGTCGTATCGCTCACGCGCCGCGCAGTGCCTGGTAGGCCTGCAGGCTGCTGTAGGCGACCTGCAGCAGCAGAGCTTCCTGGTCGGCCTTGCGCGCGCGCGCCAGCATGTCGCCGACGATCTGTTCTGCCTCCACCTGCTGGCCGGCTTCCAGATCGCGCAGCATCGAAGCCTTCAGTGCCGAGCCGGCCTGGGTGAGGGTGCCGCGTGCGGTGTCCTGCGCGGCATCGGGAATCGGTTCACCGGCAGCCTCGGCCACGGCCAGGCACTCGTCGTACAGGCCACGCACGATCGCCTCGCCATCATCGGTGGCGACGATGCTGCCGATATCCGCGCGCAGCAGGCAGGTCGCGGCGGCCAGCGCGGTCAGGAACGTGTACTTGATCCACTGTTCCTGGCCGATGTGCTCGCTGGCCAGGTGATCGAGGTTGGCCTGCGCACAGGCGGCGGCGAAGGCACGCACGCGCGTGGAGATCGCACCGCCATCGCGTTCGCCGAAGGTGAGCTTGGCCGGCTTGCCTAAGTGCAGCACGGCGCCGTCGGGGGCCTTGGTGGCACTGATGAAGCACAGGCCGCCGAGCACGGCGTCGCGGCCGAAGCGCAGGTCCAGCGCGTTGTAGTGATGCAGGCCGTTGAGGATCGGCAGCACGGTGGTGTTCGCGCCCACGGCCGGAGCGATGGCGTCGATCGAGCTGTCGAGGTCGTAGGCCTTGCAGCTGAGGATGACCAGGTCAAACGGCTTCTGCGCGGCCAATGCCGGGAGCGCATCGGCGGTGACGTGCTGCACTGGGAAGCTGGCGTCGCCGAGCGGGCTGCGGATGACCAGGCCATCGCGGTCCAGCTGGGCGGCGCGTGCGGGGCGCACGAGGAAGGTCACGTCTACGCCGGCCTGGGCCAGGCGACCACCGAAGTAACCGCCGGTACCGCCGGCGCCGAGGATCAGGATGCGCATTGCACGTTCACCGTTTTCTGGGGAATCAGGAGTGCGATTGTGCCGGAGATTGCGGCCAACGGCGGAGCCCCTCGTGGTGGTTCGCGCAGTTGGTTTCATGAGCTGGGCCGTGTGCGCTGGGTTCGCGGGGGACGCCGTGAACCCGTCCATGGGGGCTTAGCCGCGCCATCCATGGCGCGGATACCCCCGCGAACCCAGCGCACACGACCCCTGACAGTTTCCGGGCGCGGCCACCACGGAAGACAGATCAAAAGCGAAGGCGGAAGCGGGTCGCTCGCTGCGCTCGCTCGTGTAGAGCGGTGCTCAGGGTAGTTGTTCGCTGAAGTCTTCGGTGTAGCCCAATAGCAGTGTGGTGCGGTTGGCCAGCGTTGCAGCCAGTTGTGACCAGGTGTCGTGCGTTCCGGCCGCGTAGATGCGCTGCAGGTCCGCGACCAACGCGCCCGCCTCTGCAGGCGACGGTGCGCTGTCGCGCTGGAAACCGAGCCACGATGCGCCGAGTCCGAACAGATGGTAGTCGTAGCGCTCCTGCAGATGCCGGATCAGGGCGTGGTTCTGGAAGAGGTCCCAGTCCGCGCTGAAGTAGCCGTTGGGCAGGGCGGCGATCAGCAGGTCGTCACTGGCTACGGGTACCTGCTGCACGCAGACCACGTCATCGATGATGAGATCCGGCTTCGCATTGGCAGCGACCAGCGCCTCGATGTCCTCGTCGCTGCACATCAACGTACCCGCCAACGCGGTCCACTGCAGCCGATGCGTGGAATGCTCAAGCTGCGCGACGACGTGCGCCAGCAACCGCTCGCGTGCCGCCAACGCATCTTCAGGCGTCGCCGGGTCTTCGTCCTCGTACAGCGCGATGCGCTCGTCGTCGGACGCGTGCATGCTGGTGTAGCGGCACTGGCCGACTTCGTCGAGCGTGCACAGATAACGATGAAGGGGATCAGCCACGTGCAGCGAGGCCAGGCAATCCAGCACCTCATCCAGCATGGGCGAATCGCTCAGCAGGACATGGCTGAACGCATCGATCGGACCATCCGACACGGCCTTGTCCAACGCAATGGAAGTGATCTTCATCGCCACAGCCTAGCCGTAATCCGAAACGAAAAGAGCCAAGCATCGGTCTTACCGTGAACGCTCCATCCACGCATGGCGTGGATCCATCGTGTCGACCAAGGTCGACACCTACCAACAGCGACCGGAAACTGTCAGGGGTGGGGCGGTGTGGGGGTGCAGGACCGTTGGCGCCATGGATGGCGCCATCGAGCCCCCACGGACGGGTTTACGGCGTGTCCTGCACCCTCACACCGCCCCGCCCAACTCGTGATGCTTCCGCCTTGGCTGTTGCTGTTGCCGGCCAGCGACCGGCACTACCACTGCAGGTGCAGGTGCAGGTGCAGGGCCGCAGGCCCGCAGGCCCTGCAGGCACCCCTCAGCTGCGCATGCCCACGCCACGGCGCAGCAGCCACAGCGCCAGCGCCGTCAGCGCCACCACGAAGCCGAGCATCAACCCGTAGGCCACCGGCAGCGGCACGTCACTGCTGCCCAGCAGGCCATAGCGGAATGCATTGACCATGTAGAAGATCGGGTTCGCGTGCGTGGCCGCTTCCGCCCAGCCCGGCAGCAGCTTCACCGAATAGAACACGCCGCCCAGGTAGGTCAGCGGGGTCAGGATGAAGGTCGGCACGATCGCCACGTCATCGAACTTCTTCGCATACACCGCGTTGATGAAACCGGCCAGCGAGAAGATCGTCGCACCCAGGATCACCGTGGTCAGCATCACCAGCGGGTGCGGAATGCGCACCGGGGTGAAGAACATCGCGATGATCAGCACGATCACGCCCACCATCAGGCCGCGCAGCACCGCACCGGCCACGTAGCCCCACAGGATCACCCAGTTCGGCATCGGGCTGACCAGCAGCTCTTCCACGTGACGGCCGAACTTGGCACCGAAGAACGAGGAACTGATGTTGCCGTAGCTGTTCTGGATCACGCTCATCATCACCAGGCCCGGCACGATGAACTGCATGTAGGTGTAGCCGCCCATGTCCCCCACGCGCGACCCGATCAGGTTGCCGAAGATCAGGAAGTACAGGGTCATGGTGATCGCCGGCGGCACCAGGGTCTGGCCCCAGATGCGCATGATGCGGGCGACTTCGCGGCGCACGATGGTCATCAGTGCGATGCGGTTGCGCTGGCCGTCGGTCAGCTCGGTGGTGCTCATGCAGGCTTCTCCAGGTTGCCGGTGAGGCGCACGAACAGCTCCTCCAGGCGGTTGCTCTTGGTACGCATCGATCGCACGCGGATACCGGACTCGTTGAGCGTGGCAAACACGCGGTTGAGGTCCATTGCGCGCGGCATGTCGATGTCCAGCGTGTGCGGGTCCGGTGCGGTCAGCGTCGCGCCCTCGATCACCGGCAGCTGCGCCGGCAGGTCACCGTCGATGTCCAGCAGGAAGCCTTCCACGTCCAGCTTGGCCAGCAGGGTGCGCATCGGCCCCTGCTCGACGATCTGGCCATGGTTGATGATCGCCAGGTGGCGGCACAGGTACTCGGCTTCTTCCAGGTAGTGCGTGGTGAGGATGATCGTGGTGCCGGCGGCGTTGATCTCCTTCAGCACGCGCCACATGTCGCGGCGGATCTCGATGTCCACGCCGGCGGTCGGCTCGTCCAGGATCAGCAGGCGCGGGCGGGTCATCATCGCACGGGCGATCATCAGCCGGCGCTTCATGCCGCCGGACAGCGTACGGCTCATCACCTGTGCCTTTTCCCACAGGTGCGCCCGCTTCAGTTCCTCTTCGGCACGCTGCTCGGCTTCCTCGCGCGGCACGCCATAGAAACCGGCGTAGTTCACCAGGATGTCGAAGGGCTTTTCGAACAGGTTGAAGTTGATCTCCTGCGGCACCAGCCCGATCAGGCGCATGGTGGCGCTGCGGTTGCGCACCAGGTCGCTGCCGAACACTTCCACCTGGCCCTCGCTGAGGTTGACCAGGGAGCTGATGATGCCGATCAGGGTGGACTTGCCGGCACCGTTGGGGCCGAGCAGGGCGAAGAAGTCGCCCGGGGCCACTTCCAGGGAAACCCCCTTCAGGGCCTGGGTGCCGTTGTCATAGGTCTTGCGCAGGTCGCGCACGCGCAGGGCGGGCGCCGTATTGTTCTGGGATGCCAAGCTCGAAGCCTTCGCGCCCATGGGCTGGCGCTGGAGAGGGGCGGGGAGGGGCTATTATAGAAGACCCCGAGGGCTTGCCCCGGCTACACACTGTCCCGAAAAGTCGTGCCTGTTCAATTCCCCCTCAAGCTGGTCGGCTGCCGCATGCTGGCCCCGACCGTCGGCCACTACCAGTTCGTGCGTGACGATGGGCAGCCGCTGGATTTCCAGCCCGGCCAGTTCATCCAGGTCCATTTCAGCTACGCCGACGGCACCGAAACCAAGCGCAGCTACTCGCTGGCGACCATCCACGACCACGCGTTGGGCCCGGGCGAAGCGGTGGATATCGCGGTCAGTTTCGTCCCCGGTGGCGCCGCCACAGCGCTGTTCGAGGCGCTGGAGCAGGGCGGCCAGATCAGTGCGTCCGGCCCCTATGGCCGGTTCTGCCTGAATCCCGGTGACCACAACGCCCGTTACCTGCTGATCGCCACCGGTACCGGCGTTACCCCGTACCGTTCGATGCTGCCGCTGCTGGAAAAGGCCATGGCCGAACGCGGCGTGCAGATCGTGCTGCTGCAGGGCGCGCGCAGCCCGGGTGAGCTGCTGTACAGCGAAGACTTCTACAGCTTCGCCGAAAAGCACCCGAACTTCCGCTATGTTCCGTGCCTGTCGCGCGAACTGCCGGCTGATCCGCACCCGGACGTGCAGCACGGTTACGTGCAGCAGGCGCTGGCCGGATTCACCCCGGACCCGGCCACCGACATCGCCTACCTGTGCGGCAACCCGGACATGGTCGATGCCTGTGCCGAACTGCTCAAGGCCGCCGGTCTGGGCAATCCGCAGATCCGCCGCGAGAAGTACGTAAGTTCAACCCCTTCAAAGGCTTAAGTGGCCTATTGACCTTGGCGAACAGCGGGCGTACCGTCCGCTGCAGGTCAGCTCGGAGTCAATCCGATGCAAGTGGTTATGCCCCCTGAGGGAGCCTTTGCACACGCGCCTAAGTTGCAGCATGTACCGATTCTGATCGGTGACGATGGCTCATACCCAATTGAAGCCAACCGCTACCTCGATGAGCGCAGCAACGGGGAATGGCAACTTCCTCGCGACCGATCAAAAGCAAAAGCTGAGAGTGAGCTCTTTTACGGGCCCATCCCAACCTTGCGCTCGCGAAGAAACATGGCCGCAAGGCTTTCTATTTTTCTCGAATGGTGCATAGACCAAGCCACTGATTGGCGAGAAATTTCCTACAACGAGAATATCCTTCATCAGTATCAGCCGGCACTCCTGAGTGGAGACGGCTCCCCGAGTGGGAGGCAGTTGGATCCCGCTACAGTTAACCTCTACGTCAATGAGGCGTGTCTATTTCTGACCTGGGCCAGCGAGCGCGGCTATCGCCTGCCCATGCAGATACCTGTAAGAAAAGTTGCATACACCTACATATCGCCCACAAGCTCGCAAAGCGGAACACTGCGCTCAAAGACTGTGCGGATCGGGTCTCTAACTGCGCCGGAAGCTCCGATCATCCTCCCTCCTGACAGGGAGGTTGAGATGTGGTTGAAGTCGATTTCGGTGCGTGCGCCCGTAAAAATTCTGATCTTCGAGCTGATCATCCGTTCTGGCCTCAGGATCTCGGAAGCCAATCAACTACGGGTCACCTGTTTTCCAGCAAAAAGAACGAGCGAGAGAACCAACTGGCAACCCGACTGGATATTGGCTGGTGAGGTTCCGCTAGTGCTCAAGTATGGCACTAAGGGAGGCAAGGTCAGTCCTGGGTCAGACCTTGGCACAAGATGGCGTACGGTATTTGTGCCACTAGATCTTGCCGAAAGGATCTGGCACTACATTTCGGTGATTCGACCGACCCAGCTGACGAGATATCACATTGGTGATAGGAAACACACCAAGCGGACAGATCGTCTGTGGCTTGGAGAAGGTGTGAACCGACCTGTGAGCAATGAGATGCTTCGCCGGATTTGGACTTCCGATCGGCATTGTCCCAAAGGATGGCACCCTCATACAGGAAGGCACCATTTTGCGGTGGAGAAGATCTGCGCCCTGACGCGGGCGCAGTTGGCCCTCGCAGGCAACTCAGAGCTGAGTGGTGCTGACTTCGGTTGGTTGCATGGGCTCATGGCCGGACAGGTAAAGATGCTTCTCAGTCCGCTTATGGGGCACGTTGATGAGCGCACGACGATGCAATACTTGCGCGCTGCGGTAGCCAAAATTGGTCGTGATCGAGGGCATCCAGCAATTCGTTGGAATGCGATCATCGACGAGGCATTGACGTGAGAGCGCGTGAAGATACAGGGGGAATGCCTGGGAAATGGGTGGTGCCCTGTACACATCCGG
The DNA here is from genome assembly GCF_003205835.1 of Stenotrophomonas maltophilia. Classification (GTDB taxonomy): domain Bacteria; phylum Pseudomonadota; class Gammaproteobacteria; order Xanthomonadales; family Xanthomonadaceae; genus Stenotrophomonas; species Stenotrophomonas riyadhensis. Next base: position 4,642,061 of record NZ_CP029773.1, on the reverse strand, counting down.
ACCTCATTAGCACGGGGAAGATCTATGACTTCTCGATTCTGGCGACTGGTGCAAGTGATGCCCCGCCCATTGCCGCAGTCAGGCATTCCTGGAAGGGGGGATTCACTGGTAGGCCGGAGCTGCTGCGCGATCTATGGCCTACGCTGAGCGCGAGTATTGAAGGCATCGCATCAGACGGTGCAGCTGCAAGAAGGGGGGCACTGGTGTCCTTCTGGAGATTCCTCGATGCACTTGAGGGATACATGGCCTCAAATGGAATTCCATTCAAACGGGTGGTTAGACTTCGCGATCTGACATCCCGGCACGTTGCCCTCTACACAAGCCCGGGTCCGGAGGGTGCATGGGATGCCACTATGGACAGCAGAGCTGCCGTCGTCCGCGCGATTATAAAGACCGCGATTAGCTACCATGAACTTCCAGAGCTAGTACTTCCAGTTTTCAGGATAGCCTCGAATCGCCGCGAGACCCCATCCGAAGAGCACGGATTGGCCGTCATTAGGCTGCTACGAGCGGAGGCACTGAAGGTTCTACAGCGGTGGAGGAGAACGGACAGACTCATTCCTCAAGGACGCGATCTGATCGAGTTGTACAGAGAGAATCCTGAGTTCATGAATGCCCCCGACTTCGTATGTACGGAAGCGGATGCGCACGCGACCTATCGCGCGCTCATAAGGCTGACGGGAAATCCAGTGCCTCGGCGATCTCAGTTGTTGGCGATCTTCGGCAAGCGCATCAAAAGACTCCCAAGCTGGTGGGCGCACTACCCCGATGACCACGAACGATCAGGAAGCGAGGTCGGCTGGCACGATCTGGTTGCCGGAACCTATCCTACTAGCGCAGATGTCTCAATTTTCTTCCTGCTCTTTGTAGCGCGGAGCGCCTGGAACCCCGCAACCGCAGCATCCATGAACTTGAGCGACTGGACGGCAGTCTATGATGAGCAGCATGCATGGATCTATGCGCCTAAGGACCGGGCCAAAGGGACCGCGCAATGGACTGTGTCACGGGTAGGCGATGCGACGGGCTGTCATTCGTTAGTTGAGCTTCTTCTGAAGCGGACAGAAGGGCTTCGAGGCCATATCGAAAGAAACCCGCGCCTGTGCCCTCTCCCAGACGTTGTCGCTCGTAGTCCATGGGTGGGCGTAACAGTGCGCGGACGGCGACAAGGGGTGTATGTAGTAAATCCCCGCACAACTCGAACTGCAAACAACTGGCTCGCCTCTCTGATAGAGCAACTCGATGACGGCACCCGTACAGCTTCCGAGACCATGTCAATTGGACAGTTCAGAGATGTCGCCGCGGCTGCGATCTTCAAGGATTCTCAATACTCGAACTGGGTAATGATGGTACTACTTGGTCACAAGAACCTCATGACCACTAGGCACTATGGCTACCGAAGATCTTCTTTTGAGGAATCCTTCTCGCTTGTGTCCGAAGTGATTGATGACTTGTTCTCCCAGCTTCGGGTCAATCGTGTGTTCGACGTAGCCTTGACGAGGGCGAAGCTCGCAAAGTTGGACGTCAGTGAAGCCGAGATCGAAAAGCTGAATCAAGCACGCCGTCATAAGACCTACGACGGAAGCGGATGTGCAGATCCTTACAGCCCGCCAGCAGTCATTGATCCAGGCAATCCGAGAGATGGATGCACTCTATGCGTCCAGCAGCATAGGTGTGCTTCCAGCGGCTGCCCCAACTGTTTTGTGTTCACGGACAGCCTGGACTTCATCTGCCGGCGTGTGGCAGAGCTAGAGGCAGTTCGGACCTCCGTAGGAATGGTTCGGTTCGATGCTGGATCAGATGCAAGTGACCTGGCGCGGCTTCGCCTAACCGTTCTTCAATGGCCAGCAGATGCAGTGAAGTTCGCCATTGATAAGTGGGCGGCAAGGATAGCCTCCGGTGAGCACATGCCAATCTACTTCGCAGGGCAGCACTGATGAAAATGGTCAACCGGTCTCTAGTAGCAGGCAACCATGAACTCCTAGCTCCTGACGTGGAGGTGTCGCTACTGTCGATTAGTCCGAATGAGCTGAGGTTGGCGCCGGAGGCAAAGCTGAAGCAGCTTCAGAAGCTTGTTGGAATGGGGGACAACTGGGGCGTTCTTCGTATTGACGACGAACATCAGTCTGGCCTACGGACCTCTGATCTCGATCTAAGGCTCTATTCTGGAAGGGGCAAGACGTGCAAGGGGAAGCACTCACCCTTCGTAGTTCGAGAGCTTATGAGGCTGGCGATCACGATGGCGATAATTCCAGGCAAAACCGGGAAGGTGTATAGATACACAACGATCCGGACGCTCATTGCCAATCTTAAGAGGGCGATCCAGCGTACAAATGTACGTCCAAGCTCCAAGAGACTCTGGAGCCTGGTCGAACGCGCTGGCCTGACGCAGAAGTACTCTGACTGCCTTGGGGTGGTTGAGTACTACCACCGACTGGGGTGTCTTCCCGATGGCCCCGCGCCCATGCGTCCAACGGTTCATGGAATGAAGGCTGCGCGAGATCGAACGGGTGAACCTGAGCATACAATCCCGGTCAGCATAGCGAAACCTCATCAGCCATACTCAGATGAGTTCGTCTCTGAAGCAGGCTCGATGGCACTGGTGATGATCGAAGTCGTTGGTCCTACTTTGTTGGATGCCGTAGAGGCCGCACTCGCCGCTACTGAAACTACTCGTGATCTGAAAGACGGTCCCTCGCCATCTCCCAGTCGCCGAGCTGCTCGCGTAAGCAATGCTGTGATCCGGTCATGGGAATGGCGGGGGCCTGACGGGGAGCCGCTTAGGGATGCCCCGCTTCAATTTTCGATGAAATCCGGGCGAAGTGGAAAAACCGTCGCATGGCCGCCTCGGACGTTACCCCAGGCCTTGCGCCTGATAGTGGTTCTACAGGGTGCACACGCTTTTCCGGTGGCTCTTTCTGGCGGTCCCCGACATGGTGAACTGCTAACGATGCAGATCGGCTCGCTTGGCAAGCGAGGTGGTTCCAGTGTTTACGAGTTCAGAACCTGGAAGTTTGAGAATCCCGGAGGGAGGCAGAGTGAAGCGCCAGCGCCGTCAATTGCCATTCAAGCGATTCTGCAGCAAGAGCGCCTAGCGAACATTTTTCGACGGCACCACGGCCTAAAGGGGAACGGCCTGTGGGTTTCCCCAAGATATCCAGATAAGGTGCCGAGCCTTGCGCATGTGTTCAATAGCTTCGTGGAGATACTTGGCCTGGAGCGCTGGCTCACCGATGGTGGTATGAACCCGCATCGATTCCGAAAGACCCTCGCTCGAATTGTTGCTCTAGCGCTTGTCCATGCGCCAAAGATTTTGATGGATGTCTTTGGGCACAGGGATGAACAAATGACAATCATGCGCTACATACTTTCGGATCCAGGAATTCTTTCCGAAGTACAGCAAGTTGTACGTGAGATGCTTATTCTAAAGGGAGTGGAGGCGATCAATAAGGCTGATGAGGTTCAGGGGGCCGGCGCAGAGAAGCTACGGGGGCGTGTGGCGCTGTTCGCGCGCCGGCTGGGTAAGTCCGCCCTTGATCCGCAGAACATCAGGGAGTTCGCCCGCGCGATGACTGCTGAGGGCTCTTCTTGGGCAGTTGTCGCACCAGGAATAGTGTGTACGAACTTCACCGATGGAGGCCTTTGCAACAAGGGGCATGGTCAGGCTAATCCACACTACTGTCATCCTGCATGTGAGAATCAGTTGATTCTCCCTGACGACGAGGATAAGGCGTCCAGAAGCGTTGTTCAGGCCATCGAGACAGTTCAGTACAATCTTGAGTTGCTAGAGCACGCTTTCGTGGATGATGACGTTATGCTCATTGCTCAGTTCCGGGGGCAGATCAAGTCCGTGCTCGGCAGGTGGAAGAAGGTGGACGAATACTTCTCGAAGAGCAGTTTGCTGACGCGCCTCGTACCCAATGTGGTACTTCTGAAATGAGACAAAAGAAGAGTCTTGCCGAGCTTGGAAAGGAGCGGACGGAGGCGTTCGTTGCACGCCTTCGATCAACTATGGCCGAGATTGACAGGGAGATATCGGAGAACGACGGAGTGTATCCACGGAACTCTGGTCGGCTGAATGTTGCAGAGCTGTGTCGGCGGGCAAAGGTAACAGCGGTATCGCTGCACGGAGAGAAGCATGCCGGCACCACAAAGCTCGAGGTGCAGGCCTGGCTCACGAAACTTCGAGTGGACGTTCCTACGAGCGTGAAGGCCGCCAGACGAAAGTCCTACTCACAAAGGCTGGGATGGAAAGAGAGGTACGACGGTATTTCTGCGCAGTTCAAGAACATGTACTCGATCGAGGTGGTGCAGCGAGATGCAAAGATCGCCGCCTTGAAGAAGGAGATTTCTGAGCTGAAGTCACAGATCAAGAAGCAGCGCGAGGCGGGCTCAAGGGTGGTTGGAATCGAGAGCGGGAGAAGGAGAAAAGCGAGTTCGTAATAGGGCATCTCGCAAGCTTCGAATGATGCCCCGCCAGAACTCTTAGGAGCGCGTTCGCACCAGCTCCTCAAGTCGATGAAACTGGTTGTTTCGCTCTAGGTCGGGAGCGGCGGCCCTTACTTGAGCTAGGCATTCATTCAGTCCTAGAGGCGCCCATTGTTGGGATCCAACAACGGCACCCAGCAAATCTAAAGCCTCAGTTGGCGACTGGCTACAAAGGCCAGATTCTAGTAGAAGATGGACGATGTAGTCCGAATTCGCTACCGGCTGAAGCCAGTCACGTACCGCCTTCAATGCGGAAGGGAACTCAACCCGGGCCGCGATGGCGAGTCGAGCTAAGGAGGCAGCAATGCTGGGTGTAGCTAGATTGCGCGATTTTGGCCAAATCTCCTGCCAGAAGGGTTGGACTCGATTTCTCCAGAAGTCTTCGCGTTGATCGCCTGCGGCCTCCAGTGCTTGGGAGAGCGATTGTGCGGACTTCTCCAGTCCATCCTGTGGAAGCTTGCCCAATGCAGATCTAAAGTCGTCCCGAGAGTAGCCTTCCAATTGCCCTAGGGCTGAGTGCGTTAGGAAAGCAGAGAACTGTCCTCGGTGTTCACCAAGGTCGGCGTAGTGACCGGCCGTCAATAGGAACTGCGACTTCAATGCCACCATCAATGGCTGGTACAGTCGCGGTGACCAAAGAAATCCTTCCCAGGCTGCTTTCGCTTCGACAGGGTTGGACCAATCGAAGAGCGGTAGTAGCGTCGCTTCGGTCCACGCCCGGTCTACGCGATACAGGGCGATGAGTCTAGATGCGAGCAACACCCTGCCATGGCGGAATCGATCTACTTCAACATCGCATATGGCGGAAAATGCCGCCTTAAGTTCAGGGGGAAGTAGGTCTCCATCGTTGGGCGCCCTCTTGAACCATAGATTGAGCAAGGCGCGCGTGGCATGCCCAATGGGGTGATTAATCGCCTCCGAGACAGGGTTATCGATTGGCTCGCCGTTCCTTTGTTGGCGCGCACTTAAAACTGACCCAGGCTGCGCGTTGAACTTTGACCCACCCGGTGTACGGGGCTGAGGGTATCAGTTGGTGGTCTGGGTGGTGGCCTCCTTTGCCCTGATTCTGGCTTTGGTCTTGTTGGCGGCGGTGCTGTTGCGCAGCCGCCAGGAGTCGTTGCCGGTCTCCAGGATGTGGCAGTGGTGGGTGATGCGATCCAGCAGCGCGGTGGTCATCTTGGCGTCGCCGAACACCTGACCCCATTCGGAGAAGGCCAAGTTGGTGGTGATGGCGAGGCTGGTGCGCTCGTAGAGCTTGCTGATCAGGTGGAACAGCAGCGCGCCGCCTGAGGGGGTGAACGGCAGGTAGCCCAGTTCATCGAGGATGACCAGGTCGGCATAGGTCAGGCGCAGGGCGATCTGCCCGGCCTTGCCCTGGGCCTGTTCCTTCTCCAGCGCATTGACCAGTTCGATGGTGGAGAAGAAGCGCACGCGCAGGCGATGCTGGCGCACGGCCTGGATGCCGATGGCGGTGGCCAGGTGGGTCTTGCCGGTGCCCGGTCCACCGACAAGGACGACGTTCTCGGGGGTGTGGATGAAGTCACCCTGGTGGAGTCGTTCGACCAGTGCGCGATCAACGGGACTGGCCGCGAAGTCGAACCCGAGCAGGTCACGATGGACGGGGAAACGTGCGGCCTTCATCTGGTTGGCCTGGGCACGAACCTGCCGTTCGGCGGACTCGGCCTGCAGCAGTTCGGCCATCCAGTGTTCGGGCTCCATGGTGTGCAGGCGCATCTTGGCCAGCAGTTCGGGCCACTGGCTGGCCATGCCGTGCAGCTTGAGCTGCTGCATGCGCAGCGGCAGGTCAGGCGTCGACATGATCTGCCTCCCGCAGGGCGTCGTAGCGGGCCGGATCGGACACCGGCGGATGACGCAGCGTCACTCGCGAGGCGACCGTCTCGATCGTGCGGTCCGGATGCTGCAATCGCCCCAGCACGTTGAGCACGTGGTCGGCGCGCACCAGGCCGGACTCGAGTGCCAGTTCCACCGCCACCAGTACCGCTTCGAGCCCGTGCACGGGTACGGCGGCCAGCACCTGGGCCATGGCGCGGTCGCCGTGAGGCTGGCGCAGCAACACCTGCTGCAGCTTGCGCAGCGGATCGGGCATGGACAGGAACGGCGCGCCGTCACGCAGTGCCCCCGGCTTGCGCTGGACCAGGGCGATGTAGTGCTGCCAGTCGTAGTGGACCCGATCACGCTCGAAGCTGCGCCGGTGGCGGGCGACCTCGGCCTCGCCGACCACCACGGCCAGTTCGAAGGGATACACGCGCAGGCTGGCGACGGCGTGGGCGTGTTCGCACGGCACGCTGTAGCGGTTGCGCTGGAAGCTGACCAGCGCGGTCGAACTGACCCGCACCGGCCGCTCGATGTAGCCGTCGAAGGGCGCGGGCATCGGCATCAGGTGGGGCTGTTCGTCCTCCAGAGCTTCGGCCACGGTGATGTCGGAGGCATCCGGATGCGCCTGCATCGGCCAAGCGGCGCGGCACTCGCTGGCGAGCCAGGCATTGAGGGTGTCCAGATCTGGCCAGTGGCGGGCCCCGGCCTCGATCCAGATCTGTCGGCGCCGGTCCTGCACGTTCTTCTCGACCCGCCCCTTCTCCCAACCCGCGGCGCGGTTGCAGAACTCCGCGGCGAACAGGTAGTGGCTGGTCATGGCGTGGAAGCGGGCGTTGACCCGCCGTTCCCGGTGCTGGCCGATCCCGTCCACCGCCGTCTTCATGTTGTCGTAGATGCCGCGGCGCGGCACGCCACCGAAGGCGGTAAACGCCTGGGTATGAGCATCGAACAGCATCTCGTGGCTCTGGGTGGGATAGGCCACCAACCAGAAGGCGCGGCTGCAGGCCAGCTTCACGTGGGCGAGATCCAGCGGCATCTTGGCGTGGCTGCCGACGAAGGCGTACTCGCGGCTCCAGTCGAACTGGAAGGCTTCACCCGGAGGAAAGTGCAACGGCACGAAGGCCGGGCGGCGGCTGGCGCCGCCGGCCGCCTTCCACTGGCGGATGAAGGCCGTCACCCGGGTGTAGGTGCCCGGATAGCCGATCGCCTGCAACTGCGAGAACAGCACCTTGGCGGTGCGTTGTTCCCGCCGGGGACGATGGCTGTCGGCACGCAGCCACGTCTCCAACTGGGACCGGTAGGGATCGAGCCGGGAGGGCGAGGCTCGCCTGGGATAGACCGGCTCGGACTGGCCGCTGCGCAGCCATCGCCGGATGGTATTGCGGGATAGGCCCGTGCGCTTGGCGATCTCGCGCAGCGGCAGGCCATCGCGGAAATGCATCCGCCGGATCTTGGCCAACATGACCATGGTGATCACTCCTGAAATCCCCCGAGCAAAAGATGCTCAGGATGTGGGCTTCAGGTGGGTCAGTTTTACCCGCGCATCACCGCCGAAAGTGGGTCAGTTCTGGATGCGCGCCAACATTCCTTGTCATGCCACTACTCAAGGGGATCGGAAGCGCAAGCACTCGACCGGCGAGAGTCAATAGGAGGTTCTCGCGATTCGCGCCGCTTCTTGAAGTGGCCTCCATCCACCACGCTACTGCAGGTGCGATCTCGGACAGAACTTCATCAGGCATTAGCAGTACCAAAGGCGATGCGTACTGCCAGGAGCGGGCTGCCATTGAATCGTCCGACCAAACCTGAAGCGCCTCGCGCCACCGAACTGCGGGCCAGACGTCTTGGTGAGCGAGGTCGCAGAGCGCGGCAAGGCTATGGAAGAAGCGAGTACGGCAGACATCCCGCCAAGTGTCCTCATAGAACGGTCTATGGGCAGGCCTCGGCGATTCAAGCCATTCAACTAGCTCCTTGCGAGTGCGAGGGGCGACATCGACCTCTCTGCCGTCCTCGAAATCCGGATCTCCGGTGCCGCTCATCCAGTGTGAGAATTCGTCCTTCTCGTTAGGGTCCAATCTCAACTCAGGATGCGCGATGGATATCTCCGCTAGGCGCCTTGCTGCAGACACACCAAGATGTAGGCCCGAGGACTCCAGCTTCGCTAGACGAATCCATACTGCGCGAGCAACCAGGCGATCCCAGCGTTCGGACTCCAGATCATCGCGATACATCTCGCGGGGAGGTCCTGCCAAGATGACATTCTCCAAGCGTGCTTGAGACGCGTTGTCTAGAATTCACCCCTGGAGAACAAGAAGCCTCAGCACTTCGCGTGCGGTGCACTGCGACCACAGCCACCGCCCCTCATCCAGTAGCAGCCAATCGACCCACTGCTCCTGCTCGATGCAATTGTCCTGGCTGGCCGCAAACAATGCCAGCCGCTTGAATGTGGGATACGGGATCTCGAACCATGCCTGAGCCATGAGCGTGGATCTCGACTCATCCGTAGCTCGAACTGCTAACCAAGCGTCGCGTAGCAGTTCAATCAGGCTAACCCAGTCTCGGAAGGACCGGTTCTGCCAATGGGGCGTGATTGATGGAAGGTCCCAGTAGGATCTATCGACAAGGTCATCTGCCTCTCCTAGATCTCGAAGAAGGCCCAGCGCGTCACAGAGCAGTTGCTGTAGGTCCGAATGCAGGAGCGGGAGTGCCTTCTCCCACTCACCCTTAGACTGATCCTGGAGGACCGCATGTACATTGTCCTCCGCAAGCACAAGGTCCCAGTCAACCAACTGCTTAATTCGCACTGTCTCGTCTGCACCATCGGCCACTTCGCCGTCCCAAACAAATGGACGCCTTAGTGTGATCTTTGGGCTGAGAAGGCTACGAAGTTCCATCCGAAGAGACGTGTTCAGTCCCTCACGTTGTTGGCGCGCATCCAGAACTGACCCACTTTCGGCGGTGATGCGCGGGTAAAACTGACCCACCTGAAGCCCACATCCTGAGCATCTTTTGCTCGGGGGATTTCAGGAGTGATCACCATGGTCATGTTGGCCAAGATCCGGCGGATGCATTTCCGCGATGGCCTGCCGCTGCGCGAGATCGCCAAGCGCACGGGCCTATCCCGCAATACCATCCGGCGATGGCTGCGCAGCGGCCAGTCCGAGCCGGTCTATCCCAGGCGAGCCTCGCCCTCCCGGCTCGATCCCTACCGGTCCCAGTTGGAGACGTGGCTGCGTGCCGACAGCCATCGTCCCCGGCGGGAACAACGCACCGCCAAGGTGCTGTTCTCGCAGTTGCAGGCGATCGGCTATCCGGGCACCTACACCCGGGTGACGGCCTTCATCCGCCAGTGGAAGGCGGCCGGCGGCGCCAGCCGCCGCCCGGCCTTCGTGCCGTTGCACTTTCCTCCGGGTGAAGCCTTCCAGTTCGACTGGAGCCGCGAGTACGCCTTCGTCGGCAGCCACGCCAAGATGCCGCTGGATCTCGCCCACGTGAAGCTGGCCTGCAGCCGCGCCTTCTGGTTGGTGGCCTATCCCACCCAGAGCCACGAGATGCTGTTCGATGCTCATACCCAGGCGTTTACCGCCTTCGGTGGCGTGCCGCGCCGCGGCATCTACGACAACATGAAGACGGCGGTGGACGGGATCGGCCAGCACCGGGAACGGCGGGTCAACGCCCGCTTCCACGCCATGACCAGCCACTACCTGTTCGCCGCGGAGTTCTGCAACCGCGCCGCGGGTTGGGAGAAGGGGCGGGTCGAGAAGAACGTGCAGGACCGGCGCCGACAGATCTGGATCGAGGCCGGGGCCCGCCACTGGCCAGATCTGGACACCCTCAATGCCTGGCTCGCCAGCGAGTGCCGCGCCGCTTGGCCGATGCAGGCGCATCCGGATGCCTCCGACATCACCGTGGCCGAAGCTCTGGAGGACGAACAGCCCCACCTGATGCCGATGCCCGCGCCCTTCGACGGCTACATCGAGCGGCCGGTGCGGGTCAGTTCGACCGCGCTGGTCAGCTTCCAGCGCAACCGCTACAGCGTGCCGTGCGAACACGCCCACGCCGTCGCCAGCCTGCGCGTGTATCCCTTCGAACTGGCCGTGGTGGTCGGCGAGGCCGAGGTCGCCCGCCACCGGCGCAGCTTCGAGCGTGATCGGGTCCACTACGACTGGCAGCCACTACATCGCCCTGGGTCCAGCGCAAGCCGGGGGCACTGCGTGACGGCGCGCCGTTCCTGTCCATGCCCGATCCGCTGCGCAAGCTGCAGCAGGTGTTGCTGCGCCAGCCTCACGGCGACCGCGCCATGGCCCAGGTGCTGGCCGCCGTACCCGTGCACGGGCTCGAAGCGGTACTGGTGGCGGTGGAACTGGCACTCGAGTCCGGCCTGGTGCGCGCCGACCACGTGCTCAACGTGCTGGGGCGATTGCAGCATCCGGACCGCACGATCGAGACGGTCGCCTCGCGAGTGACGCTGCGTCATCCGCCGGTGTCCGATCCGGCCCGCTACGACGCCCTGCGGGAGGCAGATCATGTCGACGCCTGACCTGCCGCTGCGCATGCAGCAGCTCAAGCTGCACGGCATGGCCAGCCAGTGGCCCGAACTGCTGGCCAGATGCGCCTGCACACCATGGAGCCCGAACACTGGATGGCGAACTGCTGCAGGCCGAGTCCGCCGAACGGCAGGTTCGTGCCCAGGCCAACCAGATGAAGGCCGCACGTTTCCCCGTCCATCGTGACCTGCTCGGGTTCGACTTCGCGGCCAGTCCCGTTGATCGCGCACTGGTCGAACGACTCCACCAGGGTGACTTCATCCACACCCCCGAGAACGTCGTCCTTGTCGGTGGACCGGGCACCGGCAAGACCCACCTGGCCACCGCCATCGGCATCCAGGCCGTGCGCCAGCATCGCCTGCGCGTGCGCTTCTTCTCCACCATCGAACTGGTCAATGCGCTGGAGAAGGAACAGGCCCAGGGCAAGGCCGGGCAGATCGCCCTGCGCCTGACCTATGCCGACCTGGTCATCCTCGATGAACTGGGCTACCTGCCGTTCACCCCCTCAGGCGGCGCGCTGCTGTTCCACCTGATCAGCAAGCTCTACGAGCGCACCAGCCTCGCCATCACCACCAACTTGGCCTTCTCCGAATGGGGTCAGGTGTTCGGCGACGCCAAGATGACCACCGCGCTGCTGGATCGCATCACCCACCACTGCCACATCCTGGAGACCGGCAACGACTCCTGGCGGCTGCGCAACAGCACCGCCGCCAACAAGACCAAAGCCAGAATCAGGGCAAAGGAGGCCACCACCCAGACCACCAACTGATACCCTCAGCCCCGTACACCGGGTGGGTCAAAGTTCAACGCGCAGCCTGGGTCAGTTTTAAGTGCGCGCCAACAAACGGTCCTCACGGTACGTGCTTTCCTCCCTCATCTTCGTAGCGTTGGTGGCGGGGATATTTTGATCGTATCGAGCGTCGCAGCTCATCGCAGTGGGGCGGACGAAGCCGTCTACGCAGGTACCAAGGCCGCCCAGCTCATTTTTGCGGGCGGCTTGGACCGAGAAGTAAGGAAAGATGGGATTCGCGTGAGTGCCATCTGCCCCGCAGGTACTCATACATCTTTTGCCGTGGGTCACGGTCGCACGGCCGACGATCCCCGTTTGAGCGAATTCATGGCCGCGCAGGATGTAGCCTCGCAGATTGTCTATTGCTTGCAGCAACCGCGGACCTTGCGGACCGGCGTATGGACGACTTGGAGCATGAGCCAGTCCAGCTGAGGTGCTGCCCAGACAGCATCGGTCGGCCACAGTTTGATACCTGACCTCAAGACGCAAGCCAGCCCTCGACCCGATATGGGCGTTTTCCGGAATCAAGCGAGGCAGCCATTCCCCAGCAATAATGCCCGTTACCGGATTACCCCGAGATGTCGCACACATACCTGAAGTCACGACTTGCTCTTCCCACGCTGACAGTTGCTATTGGTCTGGCCCTTTCTTCGCATGCCAGCGCTGAAGCTTTGACGCATGCCTCCTCCGTCAAGCAGTTGGACACCTTGGTCGTTACCGCCACCGGTGCCCAGCAGTGGATCAGGGATGCGCCAGCCAGCATTAGCGTTATCAGCCGCGAGGAGATCGAGCGTAAGCCGGTCACCAGCATCGGCCAGCTGCTGAGTACCGTCCCTGGAGTGACCGGTGGCTATGCACTGTCCGGAGCGCAGTCGAAGATCCGCCTGCGTGGACTGCCCGAGCAGTACACGCTGATCCTGATCGACGGCCGCCGCCAGGGCAACTCCTCCGGCGTGAACTACCGCGACGACCTGGGTCCGCAGGATCTGAACTGGCTGTCGCCGGACATGATCGAACGAATAGAAGTGGTGCGCGGCCCGATGTCGTCGCTATACGGTTCGGATGCGATGGGCGGCGTGATCAACATCATTACCCGCAAGATTTCCGACCACTGGGGCGGCTCGGTCACCTTGAACCACAGCGTGCCCGATTCATCCACCCGCGGTGATACCACGCAGATGGGTGCCCTTTTCAGCGGCCCACTGACCGACAACCTGGGGATCCGCATCGGGGCCAACGTGACCGACCGCAAGTCCGATCGCCTTGAGGGCCAGACTCCGGGCAGCAAGGCGGAGAATGCCAACCTGCAGTTCCACTGGCGCCTCAACGATGACCACGCACTGACCATAGAAGGGTCGCGCGGCGTGCAGCGCAACACCGGCAGCGGTGATGTATATGCCTGGGGTCTGTCCAAGCTGGTACAGACCGGTTACGTGCTGGGCCATGATGGCCGTTACGGCGACTCCACCACCTCCAAGACCACCCTTGTGCGGAACGACTACCAAGACAAGGGCAGTGCGGTGGGCAACCATTCGAAGGAAACGGTGTTCGATACTGCCTTCACCACCGCTTTCCATTGGGGCTTCGAGCACAGCCTGAACGTGGGTGGTCAGTGGAAGCGCGAGCAGCTGGAAAACAGCGACACCATCGGTACCGTACCTGTGACTTGGACCGGCAGCAGCCGCATCAGCCCGACCAGTGAAGCGGACTCATGGGCCTTGTTCGCCGAAGACCACATCACCCTGCACGAGCGCTTCGTGCTGACTCTGGGCGTGCGCTGGGACAACACCGACAACTACGACGACAACGTGAGCCCGCGCATCTACGGCGTGTGGCACCCGGCAGACGCATGGACAGTACGCGGCGGTGTCTCCAAAGGGTTCCGCGCGCCCAATCTTAAGCAGGGCACCGCTGGTGCGGCCACCCAGTCTCTGGGACGCGGCTGCGGCAGCCTGACCCCGGAAGGCTGGAACAGCCGGCTGATCAACGCCGACGGCACGACCGGCTGCTACATGGCCGGTAACCCGAACCTGAAACCGGAAACCAGCACCAACTATGAGCTTGGCGTGGGCTTCGACCAGAACGGCTGGTCCGCATCGGCCACCTACTTCCTGACCAACTTCGACGACAAGATCGAACAGGTGCCGCTGCGCGAGATCCCAGGCCAGAACACTAGCTTCGTAAACGGCTTCTGGTGGACGGTGGCGCAGAACATCCAGAAGGCTCGCACGCGAGGCGTGGAAGCCAGTGTGACCGTGCCGCTGCACGAGCGACTGAGCTGGACCACCAACGCCACACGCATGTTGGAATCGAAGAACCGCACCACCGGCGCCAGCCTGCTAGTGGTGCCGAAGATCACCGCCAACACTTCGCTGAACTGGAGCGTGTCCGATGCATGGTCGCTTAACCTCAGCGCGCAACACATCGGGAAGCAGCTTGTGTCTTCGTCCAGACCTACCTTCGCCAAGGCATACACCACGGTGGATCTGGTCACCGCTCTCGATGTGAACGAAAACCTGACCTTGCGCGTCGGCGTACTGAACTTGGGTGATGTTTCCACGCTTGAAGAAGGCAATAATTACGACGGCGGCGCACGCACGCTCTTTGTGGGCGCGACCGCGCGCTTCTAAGGCGGGTTGATCAGGTCAGGAGATTGCGTTCGGTTCAGCACGTTCGATCACGTCGATGATTGCAAATGAACTTTGCCGCACTCGGGTTTGGAGAATGTAAGCCCGAGTGCGGCTCTAATCGCAATCCTCCGGTCAAACGCTAGCATTCGAGAGCGAGCCTGTTGGAAGAATGAGGGTCTAACCGAGGTCTATTTGTAGGACGACGCTGGCACTATTCGCTTGGCTCAAGGGTAAAGACGAATGGTCCGACTTCACCCAAGCCGGACCATTCGCCGCAATCAATTACTTCTTCTTCGCAGCCGACTGCGCCTGAGCGTCGCACCTGTCCTTCAGCGCCTTGGTCTGAGGATCGGCAAGATCCACCTTGAACTTCGTCCGGTCAGCCAGCTGTTCACACGTAGCAGGCTTTGCCTTAGGCGCCTCCTTCACTTCCGACTCGGCATGAAGCGCCGGATCATGTGCGAAGGCCGATGCGGACGCTGCAATGGAAGCGAAAAGGACGCTGATGAGGGCAAAACGATTCTTCATGTTGCTTCTCCTAGGTTGATTTCGGCGTTATGCCGGGTGTCACGGCTGGTAGAGGTCGGCTTGGTAGCCGGTAATTTGCACCTCGATGATCACGGGGGTGCTGCCGCGGTTCTGCCAGTACCACCCATGGGTACCTTCAAAGGGAGCAATGAACGTTCCCTCGGCCTGACGCTGGGCGCCTTCAACGGCGTAGCTGGTCCAGGGGCCCTTCACGTCGGGACGCTCGCCGTGCATGTCCACGGCAACATCAGACGTGGCCTTCCAGCTGAAAACCATCCCAGCGCCCTGAGCCATATGGGCCTTCACCTCCTGGCCCTTACCAGGGGCAAGCTCGATCGTCAGTGAGTCCTGCCGTAAAGGAGTGCTGGCGAGAGAGACAGCGGCGGGTTCGAAGGCCTGCTTGCCATTGCTCCCGAAGGCAACCTTGGCCTTCTCGAACAGCGCCGAGACGGCTTCGGCGCTGCCAGCAGATGCCGGAACTGGGGGAGCTACGGCCTCTACCTGGTCAGTGGAGGCTAGGGCGTCCAGACCCAGAACCTTACCTACGCCCGTAGGGTCGATTCCGTACTCCGCGGGAAGCACGGTGGTGAGCAGAATCACCCCTGCAACGGCAGCGGCCAGGGCGGTGGATTTCAGCAGCTTGCGAGTGCTGGGCAGCTGATTGGAAAGCGTGATGGACATGAGTACCTCTGTAGATTCAGGAAACGAAGTAGCCGGTGAGCTGCATGCCAACAAGCACGAAGCCGGCGCACATAAGGGCGGTGTTGATGCTGTACGCCTGTCGATGGAATGACGGCAAGCGGCGCCAGAAGCCCATCACGATCAAGATGCCTGCGAGCGCGAGCAGCTGTCCGATCTCGACCCCCACGTTGAAGGCGAGCATGTTTGGGACAAGCCCGTCAGGTGAGAGCGAGAAATCCTGCAGCTTTGTCGCTAGACCAAAGCCATGGAAGAAGCCAAAGATCAGCACGGCGGCTTTGGTGTTGGGCTGTACCCCAAACCAGCGCTTGAACGCGCCCATGTTGTCCAGCGCCTTGTAGACAACCGACAGGCCAATGATTGCGTCGACCAGGTACGCATTCACATGCAATCCGCCCAGGACACCTAGCAGCAAGGTGGTGCTGTGGCCGATCGCGAACAACGTCACGTAGATGCTGACATCACGCATCCGGTACAGGAAGAAGATCACCCCGAACAGAAACAGGAGGTGGTCGTATCCAGTCACCATGTGCTTGGCGCCGAGGTACGTGAACGCGATGAGCTGCAGGCCGGTACTGTCTTCCAGGAAGGCCTGGTCGCCTTCACTGACGCCATGCGCCCAAGCAACGCAAGGCAGAAGGATGGCTGCAAGCAGGTAGAGCCACGCTTGGGTTCGTTTGGAAATGGTCAACTGCATGTTCCTGGGAGGGGTTGAGATGGACGGGTTCACGCTGCGTCCTCCTTCCGCTCATCCCCTTCGCGGTGGATGAGGCGATAGAGCGCCGGCAACACCAGCAAGGTCAGCAGCGTGGAGGAGATGATTCCGCCGATAACGACCGTCGCCAGCGGGCGCTGAACTTCCGCGCCAGCCCCAACGTTTAGGGCCATTGGCAGGAAGCCCAGGCTGGCAACCAGGGCCGTCATCAGCACGGGGCGCAGCCGGGTCAGTGCACCTTCGGTTACCGCTTGGTGCAGGGGAGTGCCCTGTTCCCTAAGGCTCTTGATGAAGCTGATCATGACCAGGCCGTTGAGCACGGCGACGCCCGACAGCGCGATGAACCCCACGCCTGCAGAAATGGACAGGGGTATGTCACGCATCCACAGAGCCACCACGCCACCGGTCAACGCAAGTGGAACGCCGCTGAACACGATGGCAGCATCCTTGCCCGAGCCGAACGCCATGAAGAGCAAGCCGAAGATCATCACCAGGACGACCGGCACGACCACGGACAGCCGCTTGCTGGCAGAGATGAGCTGCTCGAAGGTACCGCCATACTCAATCCAGTAGCCTTCCGGCAACTGCACCTCCTGACCAACCTTCTCTCGCAGCTCCTCTACGAACGAACCAAGGTCGCGACCACGTACGTTGCTGGTGATGACGACGCGACGCTTGCCGTTCTCGCGACTGACCTGGTTTGGGCCTGGCGCAACTTCAACTTTAGCCAGCTGCCCCAGCGGAACGAACGCTCTCTGTTCGCCGGAACTGGCCCCGACGGCGACGGCTACCGGTAGCGATGCGAGCGTCCGGGTGTCCTGACGCAGGTTCTCGGGCAGACGAACGACGATGTCGAAGCGACGATCACCCTCAAAGACCTGACCGACCGCCTCACCGCCCAGCGCAACAGAGATGGTCTTCTGGACCTCGTCGATCGAAACGCCATAGCGGGCCAAAGCACCCAGGTCAGGCGTGATGGTCATAAGAGGCAGACCACTGATCTGCTCTAACTTCACGTCTGCGGCGCCTGGGATGGAACCTGCGGCGTCCTCGATCTGGCTGCCGATCTGCGCCAGCTGATCCAGGTCGTCACCGTACAACTTCACCGCCACCTCGGCGCGTACACCGGCAATCAGCTCGTTCATGCGCATCTGCACGGGCTGGGTGAACTCGTAGTTGTTGCCGGGAATTGCTCGGACAGCCTTCTCCAGCTCAGCAATGAGCTGCGCCTTTGGCTTGCGGGGATCAGGCCATTGGTCGCGATCCTTGAGCATGATGAAGGTGTCTGCGACCGACGGTGGCATGGGGTCGGTCGCTACCTCTGCTGTGCCGATCTTTGCGACAACCTCATCCACCTCGGGGAACTTCTTGATGGTCGCTTCAAGCTGGCGCTGCATGCCGATGGCTTGCGTCAGACTAGTGCCGGGAATGCGCAGCGCGTGAAGCGCAATATCACCTTCGTCCAGATTCGGAATGAACTCAGTGCCCATGCGACTGGCCAGAAGACCCGCCAGTACGGTGAGGACGGCTGCACCACCCACAACCAGTTTGCGAGCACTGACTGCCCGCTCCAGCATCGGGCCATACAGCTTGGTTACGCCCCGCATAGCCTTGGTTTCCTTCTCCGAGACCTTGCCCGTGACAAACTGAGCAACCGCAGCGGGAACGAACGTGAGGGACAATGCCATCGCACCAGTCAGCGCGATAACGACGGTCAGGGCCATCGGGTGGAACATCTTTCCTTCCACGCCGGAGAGCGCAAAGATCGGGATGTAGACGGCGGCAATGATGAACAAGCCGAACAAGCTGGGCTTGATCACCTCGGCACTGGCGCTGGCGGCCAAAGCAAAGCGCTCATCCCGGGTCAACAGACGCCCCAGGGCGTGCTGACGCTCGCCGAAGCGGCGCAGACAGTTCTCAACAATGATGACCGCGCCGTCGACGATCAGACCGAAGTCCAGCGCACCCAAGCTCATCAGATTTGCTGAGACACGGTTCTGGACCATGCCGGAGATGGTCAGCAGCATGGTCAAAGGAATGACCGCGGCCGTGATCAGTGCGGCGCGAAGATTTCCGAGCAGAAGGAACAGCACCGCAATGACCAGCAGGGCACCTTCCAGTAGGTTCTTCTTGACGGTTTCAATGGTGCGGTCGACCAGCTCCGTACGGTCATAGACCGCATGCGCGCGGACACCTTCTGGAAGCGTCTCGTCGATCTCCTTCAGCTTGGCAGCGGTTCGCTGAGCGACTTCGCGGCTGTTCTCACCAATGAGCATGAATGCAGTACCAAGTACCACTTCCTTGCCATCTTTGGTCGCTGCACCCGTTCGCAGTTCGGTGCCCTCGTGAACGTCTGCGAGGTCACCGACGCGAAGCGGCAGCCCCTCGCGATTGGCGACCACGATCTTGCGCAGGCCGTCCATGTCCGCCACTTGGCCAGGAACGCGCACAAGGTACTGTTCACCACTCTTTTCAATGTAGCCGGCACCCACGTTCGCATTGCTGCGCGCCACGGCCTCCATCACATCCTGCATGGTCAGCTCGTACGCCTGAAGCTTGCGCGGGTCAGGCGTGATGTGGAACTGCCGCACATAGCCACCGACGGTGTTGACCTCTGTAACACCTTTCAGATGTCGCATCTGGGGGCGTACCACCCAATCCTGGAGGGTACGAAGCGCCATCGGCGTCCAGGTCTCTTCAGCACCCTTCTCGGCTTCCACGGTGTACATGAAGATCTCACCGAGACCGGTGGCGACCGGGCCCAGCGTTGGCTTCAGCCCAGTTGGGAGCTGGGATGCGGCTTGCTGCAAGCGCTCGGCCACCTGCTGCCGCGCGAAGTAGATGTCGGTACCGTCTTCGAATACAACGGTGACCTGGGAGAGACCATAACGCGAGATGGACCGCGTGTACTCCAGCTTGGCTAAGCCGGCCAAGGCTGTCTCGACGGGGAACGTTACCCGCTGCTCTGCCTCCAGTGGAGAGTAGCCCGGTGCTTCGGTGTTGATCTGGACCTGGACATTGGTGATGTCAGGGACGGCGTCGATTGGCAGCTTGCTGTAGTTCCAGATGCCCAAGCCTGACAGCGCCAGGACCAGAAGCAGCACAAGCCATCTATGCGCGATGGACGCGCGAATGATTCGCTCTAGCATGATGGATCCTTAGTGGTCGTGGCTGGCGCCAGACTTCTCGATGTCTGCACGGATCAGATAGCTCTGCTCGGCGACGTACCGCGTTCCGGGCTTCAGTCCGCCAAGAACCTCTGCCCACTCGCCATCACGCTTTCCAAGCTCAAGCATGCGCACCTCATAGGTATCGCCCACCTGCGCAAATACGACGGTAAAGTCGCGAAATCGCTGGAGCCCTGACTCTTTGACGGCCAGTGGAACAGGTGTCTCGGCAATGATGACCTCGGCCGAGACAGCCATTCCTGGACGCCACTTGCCGTCACCATTGGGGATACTCACGCGCGCAACCACGCTTTGGCCGCTGCTTGCCAGCGGAAGCAGGCTTTGGAGCCTACCTTCAGTCTCCAAGGCACCCGTGGCGGAACGGATCCGCACTGCTTGACCTGGAGCGAGACGCTCGGCGTCAGTGCCCAGAGCTCGTAGATCGACCCAGACCTCTGACAGATCGGCAACGTCGAACAGTGTGTTGTCGGCGGCCACATCACCAACACTGGTGTTGCGCGCAAGAACGATGCCGCTGAAGGGAGCAATCACCGCGTAGGTGCGCATGCTGTCATTGCCTTCAACCGTCGCCAGCGTCTGCCCTGCGGAAACGCGTTGGCCCATCTCGACCGACACGCTGCGGACAATACCTGGGAATCGTGCTTTGACGGCGGCCTGGCGGCCAGTGTTGACCGCGATGTTCCCCATCAGCGTGACCGTATCGCGGATAGTGCCAGCGGTAGCCTCTTCCACCACCACACCCGCATCCTTGGCAGCGCTTGGCTCGATGGTGGTACGGCCCTCATAGGACTGATAGGACCAGGTGTGTGTCTTTCCTCCTACCACTGCGTCTGCCTTCACGTCGAAAGAATGAGGTTCCACGACCTCGCCGTTCCCCACGAGATAGTCGTTTTCGGCGGTGAAAGTGAAATCATTGACCTCACCGTCGAGGCGCTTCAACTGCATTGTTGCCTTCACCTCATTCGGTGAGATCGGCTTGTCATTTCGATAGGCGTAGAGGCGGAACTGAGGAGGCGTGTTGGTTTCATAGACGGTGACTTCAAGTGCGAAATCACCATCGCGGAGCATGCGACCGCGGTTGGGGCCGCGCTCGTAGTCGCCGGCCGCGGCGGTGGACTCTGCGGCTTCTTTCTCAACCGGCTTTTCACCGCCACAGGCGGCCAGTGCCAGCGGAAGCAACATAAGAAGGGCGTAACGATTCATGGGCGGATATCCTGGGCGGAGGCGGTGAGGCGATCTGCCTCGACCAGCAATCGGAGATAGAGTGCGGCGGACTCGACTTCGCGCTCACGAAGGTCGAACAGCGTCTTCTGCGCCTGGCTCAATGCGAGATAGGAGAATCGACCCTCCTCGAAGCCACGACGGCTCTGATTCATCGCCTGCTCCGCCTTGGGGAGCTGCCGCTCACGAACGGAGGTGACCTCCAACTGCGCTTGGCGCAGCTGTTGATAGACTCCGAACAGCTCCTGGTTGAGCTCCAACATTTGTGCTTCACGGCGTGACTTGAGCGCACTCAGTTCGTAGTCGACTTCGGATACCGAGTAGGCTGATCGACGCCGGGTTCCCAAGGGAACCGAGATCGACATGACCAAGCCACTGTCCTTCGTTGCTTCAAGACGGCGAAGTCCAAATCCAACACTCACGTCAGGCTTCGCGCTGGAAACGGCGACATCGCGGCGCGCGGCAAGAATTCTGGACTGGGCATCGAAGGCACGTTGCTGTGGCGCGTTCTGAAGGCGTTCGGACAGCGTCTGGTAGTCATCCAGCGGGGGGAGGATGTTTGTATCGCCGGCGACGGTGTCGAAGTCAGCGGTGAAAGAGCCCCAGGAAGACGCAAGCGCCATGCGCGATGCCTCCAACCGCTGGACTGCTTGATCACGCTTGAGCTCTGCATCGGCCAGGGCGATTTCAGCGGCCCTCAGGTCTGAGTCCGGGTTCCGTGCCGCAGAGACCCAGCGGGCCACCTCTCGCTGGAGCGCGCGGGCCATACGAATCCGCTCTTCCGCATGCTCGACATGCTCCTGCGCCGCAAGCACGTCGATGAATCGACCAGCGGTGCGTGTGGCGATGGCCACCCGGGTCACATCAGCCTCTCGCTGGGCTGCATCGACCTCCGCGCCGCCAAGCGCTTGGCGGGCCGCCCGCTTGCCACCCAGTTCCAGAATCTTGGATACCCGGAACGTTGCCTCGGCAGCGTCCATACCTCGCACGCTGCCACTACCGGCCACGTTCTCCAGTTCTCCGCCGAGCACCAACGGGGCTGCTAAGCCCTCTCGCGCCGCACGGTTCTTTGTCGCCTCTATTTGTGCGGCATCTGCCTGCACGCTTGGGTGAGTGCCAAGGGCGCGGGCAACCGCATCCTCCAGGCGCAGCACTTCGGCGGCGTGGCCAGGAAGGGCCACACCGCAGGCGCCGGCAACAGCCAGCGCCCACACACTACGGAATTTCACGGAAGCCTCCGGAAAGAAAGTCAGAACGACGCGCCGCGTCCCGCTACACGGGAGGCGCGCTCAGGCTGCTAGAGCGCAGCTAGGGTCGTCAGACGATCGGAGGTCGGAAGGGTGACGCCGGGTGCCCTGCAGGCACCCTCAGAAGTCGCAGAGCATGGACTTCACCGGCCAGCGGTAGTGAAGCCAGGTAGACGTGGGGCGTGAACAAGCTTCCAGCGAAACTCGCGTCTGCCTGATGCAGTACCGCATGAGCGCCAGTGGCGTGATCCGGGTCCAGATTGTCGCCCGCACCGCCGGCATGTGAATGGCCATGATCCACCGCTGCTGCGATGTCATGTTCCAATCCGTGCAGTTCGCTGAGCTGGATCACCATCGGCCGCGCAACGACACTCAACAGCATCAGCGCAAAGAAGCTGATCCTGAGGGCAAGGCCGTGGCGGGCGGAAAGACGCATATGGGTTAGCTTAAGCGGGGCTGGCTGGGGTTGTCGAGGGGCCGAAACTGGGCGCAGCCCATCGGAAATACCCCACATAGGGCGGTGGCCGGGCCTTAAGCGCACCCGGCCACCGCTCACCGCTGCGGTTTACATCTTCTTGATCAACTCGTACTCCCCTCCGGTGCGGAGCAGAAGCGTTACGGGCTCCTCGCCCCTGTTGCGCCAGAACCATCCGTGGTTGCCATCGAAGGCAGCCAGGAGCACCCCCTGCTTGGTGGCTTCCCCTCGACCCTTCTCATAGCTGATCGCTCGACCGCCGCCGTCTCCGTGGGTGTCGAAGTTCACGACGCCGCCTTCAACAGACCACTGGTAGCTGGCGCGCTCGCCCGCCTTCATGACGAGCTTGATCTCGGTGCCCTGGCCCGGCGTCAGGACAACCTGTTCTTCGTCCCGCCATTCGGCAGCGGTGGCCGCATTACTCGCGGCAGGCTTCTGAGCAACTTCAACGGTCTTACGGTTCTGCGTGGACACCTGCGTCAGCAGGGCGGCTGCCTCGTCTTCGGCGGCCTTTGCGTCCATCGCAGCGTCAGCTGCCGCTTCCTCGGCAAGCTGTTCCTTGATCTCCCCCATTTCCTTCAGACCAAGTACCCGACCAACACCAGTGGGATCGATTCCGTACTCAGATGGCATCACCACTCCAACCAGGAGGATGATGGCGATGCCGGCGGCAATTGCGGTGGTGCGTCCCAGCTGGCGGCTGGTGGGAAGGTCGCCTTCGGCGGGCTTACTGTTGTACATGATGTAGTTCTCTTGAAAGTCAGGAAACGAAGTAGCCAGTGAGCTGCATGCCGATCAGAATGAATCCGGCGCAGAGCATGGCGGCATTGGCGGTGTAGGCGTGCTTGAAGAAGCTGGGCGTGCGGCGCCAGTAGCCCATTGCGATCAGAATCGCGCCAAGCGAGAGGATCTGGCCGATCTCCACGCCGACGTTGAACGCAAGCAGGTTGGGCAACAGACCATCGGGTGAGATGTCGTACTCGATGATCTTGGTTGACAGACCAAAGCCGTGGAACAGGCCGAAGATCAACGTCGCAACCTTTGTGTTTGGCTGGAAGCCGAACCAACGCTGGTAGGCGCCCAGATTGTCCAAGGCCTTGTAGACCACAGACAGACCAATGATTGCGTCGATCAGGTAGCTGTTGATGCCCACGTTGAACAGCACACCCAGCAGCATCGTTGTGGAGTGCCCGATCGCGAACAGCGTCACATACAGCGCGACATGCTTCATCCGGTACAGGAAGAACACCACGCCCAGGAGGAACAGGATGTGGTCATAGCCGGTGGCCATGTGTTTCGCGCCCAGATAGGCGAATGCGATCAGATTTACTCCAGATATTTCCTGGATGTAGCCCTTGTCGCCTTCGGCGATCGCGTGAGCCAACGCCCCGTCAGCTGTGAGTAGCAGCATGAACAGGGAAAGCAGTGCGAGTAGAGTTCGCGGCCAGTGCGACAGTAGTGGGGGTTGGAGAAGGACGCGCGAGAGCGTCCCGGATTCAGAACTGGGGATCATGATGAGGATCTACGAATGCGGTCAGCGGACCTCCGCCAAAGCTATCCGCTACGACACTGGGAACCGGCGCAACGTGCTACGAGTGCGCAGAAGGCGCGCACGGCACGTCACACGGATCACTGCGCGTAAGCGGGGTCCGGGCGGGGAACGAATGAATAATTTCTTGCAGCGACGAACGTCCAGTAAGGATTGACTGGACGGGCGCTGCCAAGCCTCTGCTCAGTGCGAGCACGATGCCTGGGTCTCAGGCGATAGGAGGCCTGAACAGGGATGAGCGATGATGCTGAAGCTCTGCCGCTGGCTGGTGCCAGGGATGGATATCGCTCAGATCAACTCGAGCGGGTCCAGCAAGGCTGGCCAAGATGCCTACAGAAGCCGTCAGATCGGCCTGGTGCAACAGGCTGTGCAATCCAACCGCGTGTTCAAGATCACGGTCTGCGGCATCACTCACCCCAACATGGGGGTGACCATGTTCCACCGCAGCCTGCACGATGTGCTGCAAGCCGTGCAGCTCACCCAGATGATTCAGGACGGGTCGCACGAGCAGACTCGCCACCAGCATCATGAAGATGCAGCTGCGCAACAGCACGCTGGTTGGTAGACGAAGGGATCGCACGGGCAAAGACTAGAGGCTTGTTCTGGCAAAGTCGATATGACAACGTCGGGCGCGAGCGGTGAAAATGCCCTCTCGCGCCCCTTGTTCAAGTTTCCGTCATCCAGGCCAACGAGGGTGCACGTCGTCGATGACATACCGATGTGAATGCTTGCCGTTGGAAGAGGCGTGTTCCGCCCAGTGGGGATGGTCCGCAGCCAGATCGTCGTGACCGTGGGAAATCTCGTCCGGGTCATGGGCGGGCCAGATTCTCCAGGCGAACACGAATCCGGCGATGCCGACTACTGCCAGTGCCATGATCGCCACTGGCATTCCAAACTTCGCACCCACGGTTCCCGCCAGAGGGTAGGCAATCAGCCAACACACGTGGGAGAGAGAGAACTGCGCTGCGAACAGGAATGGCAGATCGGTGGATTCCGCTGATCGTCGCAGCAATCTGCCGCCAGGAGTCACCAGCCCCGCATAGCTCATCCCCAACAATGCCCAGCCGGCGAGCACGATGGGCCAACCTATGGAGGAGGGCGAGAGCAGCCAGGTAAGACTGAGGGTCACAAGTACAATGCACATTGCAAGGGCTGCGGAGAGCATCACACGCCTGTCAGCCACCCGATCGAGAACCTTGGGGAGGACAAGCGCCGTCAGCATCGAACCGCCACCGAAAGCTGCCAGCGCCCATGCCACCTGTGACTCTGCTCCGCCGAGAACGTTGCGCACCACGACGACAGTGTTCACGAACACCATGGCGCCGCCGGCGGCCGCACACAGATTAAGGGCAAGCAACCCTTTCAGCCTGGGCGTCTTCAGGTAGATCCGCATTCCTCGAATCGCGCGGGCGTAGGGACCGTCCTTTCTCAGGGAAGGAGCAACGAAGGGGAATGCAGTTGAGAACACCAGCATGGCGGATATCACGAAGCCTACGGACGTACCAGCGAACAGGCCGTGGAAGCTGATCAGCGTCAGCAGAGCAGCGGCCAACGCGGGACTCAGCAGGCTCTCCAGGTCATAGGCCAGGCGCGACAGGGACAGTGCTCGGGTGTAGTCGCGTTCCTCCTTCAGGATTTCCGGGATCGTCGACTGGAACAGAGGGGTGAAGCACGCCGAGGCCGACTGCAGCAAGGCAATGAGCAGGTACACCTGCCAGATCTGGTTGACGAACGGCAGACAAAGCGCCGCGCCCGCCCGCACCAGGTCGAGGGCAATAAGCACCGGTTTGCGTAGATTTGCCGGGACGATCGCTCCGGACAGAGGGGCCAACAGCACGTAGACAATCATCTTGATTGCCAGAGCCGTACCTAGCACAGCGCCCGCCTCAGCCCCCGCCAGGTCATAGGCCAAAAGAGAGAGCGCCACGGTAGCCAAGCCCGTGCCGATCAGCGCGATAACCTGCGCAGCGAACAGGTTCCTGAATGTTGGAAAGCGTAGGACCTCGATCATGGCTCACCTCTAGATGGAACAGTGGAAAGCGCCGCTGCCCTGCGGATCGTAATCCGATCCGTAGGGCAGGACGTGAAGCCGTGGAAGGGGCTTGTGCTCAATCGACTTCGGGTACCGGCAGGGGGTCTTCAATGCCCGCGGCCTTCCTGCGCGCAGTTCTTCGGAGTACCAGCCCGCACAGCGCAGGCAGCACGAACAGCGTCAGTACGGTTGCCGTGGCAAGACCCCCGATAACCACTGTAGCCAGTGGCTTCTGCACTTCGGCGCCCGTACCCGTTGCAATCGCCATCGGGACGAAGCCCAGGGAGGCAACCAGCGCGGTCATAAGAACCGGTCTGACGCGCTCCATTGCACCCAGTTCGACCGCCTCATCTGGCGGAAGCCCCTCGTGCAGGCGTTTCTTGATCGCGGAGATCAGAACCAGGCCGTTGAGCACCGCGACACCAGATACCGCGATGAAGCCCACAGCGGCTGAGATCGAGAAGGGGATTCCTCTCAACGCCAATGCGAAGAATCCACCGGCCAGAGCAAGTGGCACTGCAGTCAGTACCGTACCTGTCAGCAAACCGTTGCCAATCGCCATGTAGAGGACGGCCGCAATGAGGATGAAGCAGAGAGGCACAATGATCGCCAGTCGCTTCGTTGCTGCCTGCAGATTTTGGAACTGCCCGCCCCATTCGATCCAGGAACCGGTGGGCAACTGCACCTGCTGGCCAATAGCCGCCTTGGCGTCGTCAACGAAGCTACCCAGGTCACGCCCGACCACATTCGCTTCCACATAGATTCGACGTTTGCCATTGTCGCGGCTGACTTCGTTCAGACCCTGCGTGAAGCGGAAGCTGACCAATTCACGAAGCGGAACAGACTGACGGCCTTCCTGACTGCCTGGCGGCAGCATGACCGGAACGGCTCCCAGTACATCGAGATCGCTGCGGTCCACACGGGGCAGACGAACCACTACGTCGAAGCGCCGATCACCTTCGAAGATCTGGCCCGCCATGCGACCTGCCAGCGCAGCAGACACTGTGTCGGCCACTTCCTTGACGGTCAGTCCGTAACGGGCGATCGCGGCCCGGTCGAATGCCATGTCAAAGGTCGGGAAGCCTCCCGTTTGCGCCACACGGACATCCGATGCGCCCGGAATCTTCTTGAGGACGCTCGCAATCTTGTCAGCGCTGCCGGCAAGCGCCGTCAGGTCTTCGCCATAGATCTTGACTGCAACGTCGCTACGAACGCCGCCGATCAGCTCATTGAAGCGCATCTCGATGGGCTGGGTGGCGTCATAGTTGTTACCAACAAGAAAGGCTGTCTTCTCTCGAATCCTCTCGATCACCTGCTCTTTGGTCTTCACTCCATCCGGCCATTGGTCCTTGGGCTTGAGGATCACGTAGTTGTCGGACGCGTTGGGCGGCATGGGATCTGCGGCCAGGCTTGCGGTACCGGCCTTGGAGTACACCGTCTGTACCTCCGGCAACGTCATCAGTGCCTTCTCAAGAGGAAGGTCGATGGCGACGGACTGCTCGATCGATGTGGACGGGATGCGAACGGAGGACAGGTTGAGATTCTGCTCATCCAATGTGGGCATGAACTCCCGACCCACAAAGCCAAAGGCCACAACGCCGGCCACCAGGACGCCAAGACCACCGGCCAGGTAGGGCATGGGTTGGCGGATTGCGCTGCGAAGCATCGGCTGATAGCGGCTCTTGGTGGCAGCGACTACCCGTACTTCTTTCTCGGAAATGTGGCCCTTGAGCATGACCGCCACCATCGCCGGAACGAAAGTGAGGGAGAGCACGAATGCAGAGGCCAGCGCCAGCATCAGGGTAATTACCATCGGGGAGAACATCTTTCCCTCGACGCCCTGGAAGGTCAGGCATGGCACGAAGACCAGGAAGATGACCGCCTGCCCATACACGGTCGGGCGGACCATCTCCTTGGACGAGGCGATCGTTTCATGCAGCCGCTCCGATAGATTGAGTGGGCGCCCAAGTGCATGCTGTCGCTCTGCCAAACGGCGCAGCGCGTTCTCGACGATGATGACCGCGCCGTCGATGATCAGGCCAAAGTCGAGCGCACCCAGACTCATCAGGTTGCCAGAGATCCCGAGCTTGTTCATGCCGATCGCGGTGATCAGCAGGGACAACGGAATCACCAATGCAGCAATGACAGCAGCTCGCCAGTTTCCGAGCAATGCAAATAGGATGACCACGACTAGAAGAGCGCCTTCGGCCAGGTTCTTGGCGACGGTCTTGATCGTTGCGACAACCAGCTGGGATCGGTCCAGCGTGGGAACAATCCTCACGCCCGGCGGCATGGTCTTGCCGATCTCCTGCAGCTTGTCACCCACTGCGGCCGCCACAGTTCGGCTGTTGGCGCCAACCAGCATGAGTGCGCTGCCAACGACGGTCTCGTAGCCATTGCGGCTGGCGGCACCGCGGCGGAGCTCACCGTCAACGACCACACGTGCGACGTCTCCCACTGTTACGGGAACTCCGTTGCGATTGCCCACAACGGCACGGGCAATCTCGTCCACGGAGCGGATGCGGGCGTCTGCGCGCACCAGATAGGACTCGCCCGACCTCTGGATGTAGTCTGCTCCGACCGACAGGTTGGCATCCTGCAACGCGTCGGCTAGGTCGGTATAGGAGAACCCGTACTCTGCGAGCTTGCTCGCATTGGGCTCAACGACATACTCCTTGACGTAGCCGCCGAGGCTGTCGACGTCTGCTACGCCCGGCGTCGTGCGCAGCTGAGGCCGCACAATCCAGTCCTGGACTGTGCGCAAGTAGGCCAGACGTGCCATGTTGTCCGTCAGCCGTTCCCCCTGATCAGTCAGGAACGAACCGTCGCTTTGCCAGCCAGGCTTACCATCATTTCGCGGGGCATCTTTGCCATCTGGGTGGGTGAATTCAACGCTGTAGTGGAATACTTCGCCCAACCCGGTCGAAACCGGGCCCATCAGCGGTTCGGCACCCTCCGGCAACTGGGGCCGAGCCTGAGTCAGTCGCTCGGTGACCTGTTGGCGCATGAAGTAGAGGTCTGCGCTCTCATCGAAGATCACCGTGACCTGGCTGAAGCCGTTGCGCGAGAACGACCGGGTGTTCGCGACGCCCCGAAGTCCTGCCATCGCGGTCTCGATCGGGTAGGTAACGCGCTTCTCGACCTCCACTGGACTCAGCGTCGGGATGACGGTGTTGATCTGGACCTGCTTGTTCGTGATATCCGGAGTCACGTCGATCGGTAGCAGGTTCAGTTGCCACCCGCCGATCACCGCAATCACCAGTGTGATGAACAGAACCAGCCAGCGGTGCCGTACGGCACCCGTAAGTACTTGCTCGATCATTACTCGTCTCCGCCCGACTTTTTCATCTCGGCCTTCACCAGAAACGCATTACGGGTAGCAACCGGGGTTCCCGCAGTGACGCCAGAAAGGATCTGCGCCATACCACCGCTACGGAGGCCAATGAAGACCGGCTGTGCAGTGAACCCCTTACTGGTTCTGACGAAGAGGACGTCTTTTCCGTCGATGTTCTGGACCGCCTCTTCCGAGACAGACAGCCCCTCACCCGATCCGGAAGCGGTGACCAGCCGGACCTGCACACCGTCACCCACAACCAATCCGTTCGCCTCTGCGCTCGGGGTGATTACGACTGTGGCAGCCCTTGTCAGCCCACCTACGGCGGCAGCAACTGAACGGACCTTGCCTGAGGTGACGCTTCCGTCGGAGCGGGTAATGGACGCGCTGTCGCCGGCCTTGATCCGACCGGTGTCACCCGCACGAACGGAGGCCTGAATCTCCACGCCATTGGAACCTGTGACCCTATAGAGGGAGGCCTGCGGCTCGACGAAAGCGCCCAGAGTCACTTGCGAGCTGCTGATGGTTCCATCGATAGGGCTGATGACGTTGACGCTACCTCCTCCATCCACATTGGCGGTGCGTGCCACCAGGGCAGCGCGTTGTGCTTCTGCTTGCGCTGTGAGATAAGCGGCGCGACTCGCCTCGGCCTCTTGTCGTGCCAACACGCCCTGTGCGAGCAACGACTCATCGCGCTTGACGTTCTTTTCGGCGAGGGAGAGGCTGGCGCTGGCCACACGAAGGTCAGCCGCAATACGGGCCCCATCAGGGCTGGCTACGCGTGCCAGCACTTCGCCCTTCTTCACCTTGTCGCCCACCTGCCGGATGACATCGGTGACGTTACCGGCCGCACGTGCCACCACGACGGCCTCACCACCGGGGATTGCCACGACCGAACCCGATGCGGTGATGTTCGCCGCTACCTGAGCGGAAGTGACGGGCTCCACCGAGATCCCCGCAGCGGCAACATACTCCTTGGGAATCGCGACTTCCTGAGCCGCCTCCGCCGGCGCACTGGCGCTGGCTTCGTCTTTCGCGGGGTCGACCACCGTCTCTGAAGGGGCGGATAAGCGTGCAATGCCAAATCCTGCGCCAAGCGCCAAGGTAGCCACGCCGATCATCGTCAGGGTGTTAACAGCCGGAATACTTCTCTTCATCTACATGTCTCCAAAGGCAATCTGACCGCTGGCCACGGCGAGCGATGCGTAGGCGGCAACGCGTGCGAGTCGTGCATCCACCACGCTCAGCCTCGCGTCCGTCAGCGTGCGACGGCTAAGCAGCAGCTCAACCAGTGGGGTTCTACCGGCCTCGTATCCCAAGCGCGCCATTCGGTAGGCTTCCGTGGCTGCTTCCTCTCCCTTGGAGGCAGCGATCAGTCCTCGCTTGGCGGCGTCAACACGCGCAAGCGCAGTCGCACGGTCCGCCTGGCTCTGGAGGCGTGCGGCATCCAATCGAGCACGGGCGGCGTCGCTCCGTGCTCGAGCCGCGCTGATCCCGCCACTGTTCCGGTCAAACAATGGGATGCTCAGAGACACGCCGACGACCAATGCGTCCCCACCGGCGGCGAAGTTGCGACGGCCTGCGGTGAGGTTCAGGTCCGGTGCCCGCTTGAAGCGTTCAGTGCGCAGAACCGCATCGCTCGCGTCGACGTCTGCCTTCGCAGACAGGACAGATGCCGAATCGACGTTCGCAATTGCGGGCGCAACCCACTCGCGCACCAGGAGTGACTCGGACGTGCCTGAGTAGGGTTCCGCTCTTCCCGCCAGTACTGACAGTTGCTCGAGAGCTGCAGCCGCCTCTGCCTCTCTTGAGGCGGCAATCGCTTCTGCTGAGCTCAAGCCTGCCTGGGCTTGTGCTACGCGCAGGCTGGCCTCCTTTCCTGCGTCAACCAGCGCCTGAGCTGCCTTCAGGTCGCCTCTGGCGCGATCAACATCTTCGGCAGCAATGTCGCGCCGTATCAGCCCAGCTTCGGAAGACGCGTAGGCAACAGCCAAGGCTGCGGCGAATTCGACTTGCGCCTGGTGCTGGCGAGCTTCGGCCGCCTGCAGCCCTTTCTCTCCCGCCTGGATTCGAGCCCCACGTTGGCCAAAGATCTCGAGTGGCTGGCTGATGGTGTAGGTCGTCTGCCGCTGGCTCGCGCCATTGCTGGGGGGAGCGTTGAGATTCTCTGCGAGGGCATCAATGGTGGGGTTACGTAGCGCTCGCGCTTGGCGGGCTTCGCCCGCAGCGGCAGCTGTGTCGAACCCCTTTTCCTGAAGGAAGGGGGATTGGGCCCTGCTCTGCTCGAGCAACGCGCTGAAGTTCGGGGCGTCCGAGGCATAGGCCGCAGAGATACTGGTCAGGGCCAGCATCACCGTCAGGGCAAGCAATGATGGTTTCATGAGGATCCGGTGCAGTGGGGCCGCAATCTCGGCCGTCTTTCTGCACTACGCGGCCTGCGCGGCCTTCCCCTCGAATCCGGCGAAAATTTATTTCCCGCGGCTCAGTGCATCTGTCAGTTTGGCCCGCGCTCTCAGGACGCGACCCTCTATCGTTTTGAGACTGATACCCAGGGCGGAAGCTGCTTCAACCTGGGAAAGGCCGACGAAGGCAGTCAGAACCAGAGCTTCACGCAGGCTCGGGTCGATCGTGTTGAGAACCCTTCTTACTTCTGCGAGCTCAAGCTGAGAACCGGCAACCTGCTCTGGCCCGGCCTGCTCGGAATGCAGGGCGCGTCCTTCCTCATCATCCAAAGGCTTGGCCCGAAACAGGAAGTGGCGGACGCGTCGAAACCGTTGCGTATCACGAACCTTGTTGATTCCAATACGCATCAGCCAAGGAAGTACCGAGCGCGTCGGATCGTACTCTGACAGGCCTCGCCAAGCGGCAACGAATGTCTCCTGCACGACATCATCGACGTCGGTTTCGGGCAGACCCATGCCTCGAACCATCTGCTTGATTGCTGGCGAGTGACGGCGGACCAGGCGAGCGAAGGCCTCAGCATCACCCGCCGCAGCTTCAACTGCCCAGTTGTTGTCGTCCTCGATGGTCACAACGTTTGTGGGGCTCAGGGAGAGTCGGTGCGAAGTGCTTCAAGGAGTGCCTTGTCGTAGGCCGGCCGGTGCTCGGGTTTCAAGCCCTCGCGCATCTCGAACACATGCTCGAGCGTGATGCGCTGGAGATCGCCCGCAGCCCGCTCCACCTCACGACTTGCACGTTCCACCTGGGGGTTCCATTTGGGGTCAGCCGCGATGGCGTCCGCCAGCTGGCGGTTGGCAATCCGCAGGCGCGCTTCGATCTCACCTCGCCTTGTTGCGAACAGCTGTTCCTTGGCCTGGAGGATCTGCTTCTCCGAGTCGTCCAGAGGCACCACGGCGTGAAGGCGTTCATGGAGATCGCTGTGCCCAGGATTGAGCGAGTGCCAGATCCAGCCGATAGCCAGCGCGCACACTACGCCAATGATGGCGCCAGCGATTGTTGCCAGCGGCAGCCTCATGAGGGGTCCGATTGCCATCAGCGTTCCACCAGTAGAGCGTATGGGGACATGGAAGCTGGGGCCGCGACCCATGTCGGGCGCGAGGGTGCCTGGGTGACAAAGAAGGCGGAGCCTACTCCTCCGCAGGTAAGCACCGCCGCGAGCGCCGCGCATGCGAGTGCCCGGCGGAACTCTCGCTTACCGGCCCATTGCGAAGGGGAAGCTTCCTGGGACAGGCGTCGGACCAGGCTATCGGTGGCCCGATCATGGCCGTCTGGCCTTGTAGCTGCCGAGGCTCTGGACAGCCAATCGTCTAGATCATTCATGTGGAGATCTCCTCATCCTTCCCTACTTATACGCCTGCCGTGGGGAGATCCCCTCAAACCTCTGATTGCTGACCTCCCCGCGGGTTCTCAGATTCACCGATGAGCACCGGGGCGAAGCTGATCCGGCACTGGGAGGTTCACAGGTCTGGACGTGATTAGTGCCGTGTCAAGAGTTCAGAACGGATGCTTCAGCGCACACGGTTCTAGAGCATCCGAGAAGCCCAGTGAAGAAGGAAGCGCTCTTGCTCCGCCGTTTCCACGGCTCCGGGACGAGCACTCCGAACTCTGGCCATAGCTTCTTCAGCGCTTAGGCATGATCTGCTCTCGAGCAGTAGCATCGAAGCCACGGTGCCCGCTCTGCCAAGCCCTCCTTTGCAATGAACGACTACTTTGTCACCGCGGAGCAAATCGTCAGTGAGGACGGGGCCTAGTCGTGTCCACTCGTCCAAGAACTGAGGATCCGGCGCTTCTCCATCACGAATCGGAAGACCATGCCAGTGCAGGCCATGAGCGCGCGCGCGTTCGGGTAGCGACCCTATCCCGAGATCGTCGAACTCCCACGGTTCAATCAAGGAAAGCAGATGGCGACATCCCCAAGCTGAGACGGACGCTAGATCGAGCTCGAGATCTCTACACCACGAGCCCGTCATTGCAACTTTCTGATGCTTACCGGGGGCAAAGGTAACGCCTATGGTTCCTCCGTTGGCACCGACGGAAAGTCCCGCAATCTGCAACGGATGAGACAAGCTAGTTCTGTGCACAGAATCCTCGAGTATTGGGGGCTGGCGGTGTCTCACTGCGGCGTCCGAAGATTGCATCCACGGCACACTCCATCCACTAAGGCCGCGCCTTGGGCTTTGTGCTGCCTGGATTGAGGCGCTCCTCAAGACGCTGGATCACCAGCTGCAGCCCCTCGTCTCCATCAGAATATGGTGCAGCGAAGAGAGGGGCTTCAATCCAGAGGAAGTGTTGGCCGGGATGCACGTAGGCCCCGTGATCATCCAGCAACAGTGCCTCGCCAAGTTCTGCCGAAACGAATCGAAGGTCCTTCGTCGGACCGTCCCATTCGATGTATGGGAGATGTTGAGACCATTCGGGAGCGCGTCCCTCCAGCACCAAGAGGGATGTAATCTCTGCAACAACCTTTTGGGGTACAGAGGTGAACATGACGATCCGATTGAAGGTGCTGCTGGCATAGTTTAGGAACTCCATCAGGCCGGGTCGGGGTATTTGACTGACGGCATTGGAGATAAGTGTTCCCTCAAGGTCCAGTGCAAGAATGATTGGACGCATCTATCAAGTCTCGTGATTCTTGGTTCAGCTGAGCCAGGGAAGTGGGTAATCGAGGGCCTCTGTTTTGACTAGATTTCGCCCAAGGATGGAGCTGCAAGCCAGTAGTCATCGCCTATCTTCAGTATGCTTTCCAGCGCTACATCGATCATCAGTGGTCGTCGCCAACCTGTGTCAGGAAGGAAGCAATAGTCGGTTCTTCGAAGTTCACCCGCGGCCGCCTTTACTACCAGCCAGCGCGTCCTCCTTCGCATCTCTCGGGAAAGCACTTCTAGTGCGGCGTCCTCGTTGCCACCGCTACTAAGGAACTGGCTCGCTGCTCCCCTTACAGATGACCAGAGCACGTATCGTTTCCGCCCCAGGCTCAGACGAGTCCACTCCTCATCCTGACTTCTCAGGATTTCATCTACGCGGTGCACTCCGATACGGTGACGGCGCAGCAATGATGTGAGATAGGCGCTTGCCTCTCGATCCGCTAGCTGGCGCCAGATCCAAAGTCTTGCGTGTTTATCAAGCGTCGGGCGCCAAGCATCAAGCATCCCCTTGAGCGCTGCATCAAGGTCATCAGGAAGAATCAGGTCATCGACGTAGGACCAACTGACCGGTTCGTAGAGAGAGCGCTTAACGGCTCCGTTGCCTGAACTGGAACCGGTCACAACACCTGCGCTTTTTAGGAATTGCAGGAGTTGCTGGGCGACAGCAGGGTCTGAGGAAACGGGCGCGCTAACGGAAGTGGAGCGTTCAAGCGCACACCAGGCGCAGGTGTAGAAAGGACCAAGCGATACGACAAGTGAGTCGAGCTCGGGCCACGAAGGAAGGAGGGTCTGTTGGCTACGGCCATAGATCACTCGATCCCCGGCAAATTAACCAGTCCGGATGCTACCAAGGCGGCACGATGTCGTCTACATGATTTTCATGTATGCCGTGCCCCGGTCATAGATTTCCATCCGCTCCTTGAGGCGGACCGGATGGCTACGAAGACGATCTATCAGAACCCGTACCTCCGTTTGGTCGGAAAGCTTCGGGAGCATCGGGAGATCTTGGGCATCAGTCAGACTCAGCTTGCTGCCCATCTGGGGTGGCCCCAACAGCGCATTTCTTCAATAGAGTCTGGATCACGTCGTCTAGACGTTCTCGAATTCTGCCAAATGGCATCTGCGCTGGGTGTCTCTCCAGCTGAGGTGTCTGATCTGATCTGCAAGGCTCTAAAGGCAGTGCGAGTCTCGAGGATCAATTGACAAGGCTCACATAAGTCGAAAGTCTTATTTCAAGCATAAGTAATTGATTTATATGCTTTAAATAAGTTTTCCGTTGTTATTTAGTCCTTCAGCAGCAAGTAAACCAGGGTAGTGCCGGCCGCTGGCCGGCAACCGCATGGACCCTGGTAGTGCCGGCCGCCCGCCGGCAACCCCATGAACCGGAGGCGGCATCATGCCGCCCCCGGTGCCCTGCCTCAGTACGCGATCCAGGCGTCGCGCCAGGCAAAGCCGGTGCCCGGGCGGTAGGCATCGGCGTTGATGTTGCACCAGGCGCCTTCCGGGAACGGGCGGCAGGCGTACAGCTTGCCGTCGGTGCCCTTCACCACGGTCTCGCCCGGCGTGTAGCTGCCGAGGCCGGCCGGGTAGACGAAGTCGAAGTCGCCGCCCGGCGGATCGACCGGATCGATCGGGCCAGGACCCGGCACCTGGGTTTCCAGCTGGAAGCGGTTGCCCGGCTTCAGGTACACGCGGTTGTCGGTGGCCGAGGCGACCGGCGTGATCACGCCGTTCTTCATCACACCCACGCGC
Source organism: Stenotrophomonas maltophilia (assembly GCF_003205835.1). Classification (GTDB taxonomy): domain Bacteria; phylum Pseudomonadota; class Gammaproteobacteria; order Xanthomonadales; family Xanthomonadaceae; genus Stenotrophomonas; species Stenotrophomonas riyadhensis. The sequence continues at coordinate 4,605,931 of NZ_CP029773.1, read as the reverse complement.
GCATGCTGTGCACTGGCGTTGACCTTGCGGGCCAGGGCCAGCGGCCACTGCGTCGGGCTGGTCTGGCCGGTCGCCAGCTTGGTTTCCACACGCTCCAGGTCATTGCCGTTGGCATTGAACACGCGCAGGGTCACGGTGCTGTCCACGTCCAGTGCACCATTGGCGGTTACCGCGCCGGCATCCTGCCACTGCGGCGGCGGAACCACGCCACCGCCACCTTCGAAGCGCACGTCCATGCAGGTGTAGAACGCTTCCTGCGAATCCGAGCGCTGCCAGGTGTTGTAGATGATGTGCTGGCCACTGCGCTTGGGCAGCGGGCAGTCCAGCTTGTAGACACCGCCTTCGGACAGCGGCACGTTGCCCAGGGTGCAGAATTCCTGCAGGTCGGCCCAGCGCAGCGGGCTGCCCGGTTGCCAGCCGTCACGGGTGACATAGAACTTCCACTCGCGGGTGGCGTGCGGTGCCGGTGCCTTGAACTCGAAGGTGTAGCGGCCACGCGAATCGGCGCGCACCGGCGTGGTCGGCCAGTCGCTGCGATTCAGATCGAGGCCGCGGTACTTGGGGATGCTGGCGCTGCACAGTTCGCCATCACGCACCAGGTCGCGGTGGTTGCCATTGGCGTTGCCGTGGGCGATTGCACTCCAGTCATAGAACGGCTGCGCGCCGCCGATGGCCTTGGCCGCGGCACAGGCCGGGTTGGTCGGGTTTTCCGGATTGCCTTCGTGGCACTGCTTCACGCGGCTGAGCGGCTTGGACATGGTGCCGTGGGCGAGGGCGCTGCCGGACAGGGCCAGGCCGGCAACGACGGACAGAGCGAGGACTGCCCGGTGGGACAGGTGCATGCAGGAACTCCTTTGCGAAGTGTGGGAAACCTCGCGCAGTCTTCACATGCAGGGCCGTCGGCAACATCGGACAAGTTTGAAATCGATGAAGGCGGTGATCGATCTGCAACACGGTGCTCACTGTGCCGCACTCCAGGCAGAAGGCGGCGCACTGTGCACCGCCTTCCGCATCACTGCCTCAGTACGCGATCCACGCATCACGCCAAGCCGCGCCGGCACCCGGCCGATAGGCTTCGGCGTTGACGTTGCACCATGCACCTTCCGGGAACGGGCGGCAGGCATACAGCTTGCCGTCGCCGCCCTTCACCACGGTCTGGCCCGGCACGTAGCTGCCGATACCGGCGGGATACACGTGGTCGAAATCACCGCCCGGTGATGGCGTGCCGGGGTCGGGCACCTGGGTATCGAGCTGGAAGCGGTTGCCATCCTTCAGGTACACGCGGTTGGCGGTGGCCGAGGCCGTCGGTGTGATCACGCCGTTGTTGAGCACGCCCACGCGTGCGTGCTGGGCGCTGGCATTGACCTTGCGGGCCAGCGCCAACGGCCACTGTGCGGCCGCGGTCTGGCCACTGGCGAGGGTCGCTTCCACGCGTTCGACATCATTGCCGTTGGCGTTGAACACGCGCAACGCCAGGGTGGTGCCGACCGGTAGCTCGCCGCGCGCGGTGACCGGGCCGGCATCCTGCCACTGCGCTGCGGGCGGGGTGCTGCCACCGCCTCCTTCAAAGCGCACGTCCATGCAGGTGTAGAACGCCTCGGTCGAATCCGAGCGCTGCCAGGTGTTGTAGATCACATGCTGGCCGCTGCGCTGTGGCAGCGTGCATTGCAGCTTGTAGGTGCCATCGGCCGACAGCGGCGTGTTGCCCAGCGTGCAGAACTCCTGCAGGTCGGCCCAGCGCAGCGGGCTGCCCGGTTGCCAGCCGTCGCGGGTGACGAAGAAGCGCCAGTCGCGCGTGGCGTGCGGTGCGGTCGCCTTGAACACGAAGGTGAACTTGCCGTTGGCGTCTGGCTGGATCGGTGTGGTCTGCCAGTCGCTGCGGTTTACATCCAGCCCGCGGAAGGTCGGGTTATTGCCGCTGCACAGCTTGCCGTCGGGCACCACGGCCTGGTGGTTGCCGTTGGCATTGGCCTGGTTGATGCCATTCCAGTCGTAGAACGCCTGCGAACCGCCCACCGCTTTCGCGGCGGCGCAGGCCGGGTTGGTCGGGTTCTCCGGATTGCCCTGGAAACAGGCATAGACGCGGCTGACCGGCGTGGTCATGGTGCCGTGGGCGAATGCGTTGCCGGCCAGGCACAGGCCCGCAGCGGCGAACGAGGTGGCCAGCAACAGCGGTGTGGATCGGAATGACATGGCGCATCCTTGTGGTCGTCGAAAGGGAACGGTGACCGCAGGAGCTGCGCTGCACGGCGGACTTTCGGCGGCACCACGGCGAGTATCGAGTCGCGATGCAAGGGGCGGAACCACCGAAGCGCCGATCCGTGACTGGGGGTGTGAAGCCCTTCCCGCAGGCTTCACGTGGGGCTGAACGGATGCGTTGGCGGTCACGGGATCAGCGTGGCATCGATCACGTCGTGGAGATCCTGCTACGTCGCCGGCATACCCACCCGATCGGCCTGGCACGAGAAGCAGCCGTGGACCGCGTTGTGCAGCTGCACGAAGGCCACGGCAGGGTCGGCAAACAGCGCGTCCAGCCGGGCGGCAGCATCAGTGCCCGCGCTGATCTCTGCGGCCAGCATCAATGCAGCCTGGTCATAGGCGCGCAACGAGATCGCACGGCGCTGTACATAGGCGGGTACCTCACCCGGCGGCAGCACGCATCGGGTCACGCCGCGCTGCACGAAAATCGGACCGGAGGCGTGATACGGGGAATGCAGGGGCAGGTGCACATGGGACAGCAGGAGCAGCTCGCTGCCGCTGGGTGGATCGCTCAGGCTGATCCGGCAGGGATTGCCGGCATTTTCGCCGGCCCAGCGACGCTGGATGCCCAGCGCGGCGAGTTCGCGCTCGCTTTTCTCGAACAGGTGCTGGAAGGGGCGATGGTCCAGGCCACCGAGGTACCACGCATGCATGAGCGTCTCCTTTGGTTTCCCGCGGAGTCTGCGTGGGCATCGGCGGGGATGCTCGCCGTTTTCCGACCTCGCATCACGCCGGGCCGGACAGCGCCATGGCGACTGCACCACAAGGCGCTAAGATGCGCGCGCCGCCCCGGCCGACGAGCGCCGCATGTCCCTGGATTTCCCCACCATCACCGTGCTTGGCTTCCTGCTCTGCATCGGCATCGCCGTGGGGTTCTCGCTGCTGCTGGTCGTGCTGCGCGGGCAACCGGTGCTGCGCCAGTGGACCATCAGCCTGTGGCTGCTGACCCTGGGCGTGACCCTGCTGGCACTGCGGCCCTATCTGCCGCTGGCCCCGGCCGTGCTGGCAGGCAACGCGGCGATGGCCGGTTGTGGCCTGATGATGCTGCGCGGGGTGGCACTGCACCTGGAGCAGCCGCTGCCGCTGTGGCGGCCGCTGCTGATCGCGGCGGCGTTCATGGCCTGCATCTTCGCGTTCCTGGTGCTCTGGCCGAACCTGCACCTGCGCCTGCAGGTATTCAGTGTGTTCGCGCTGATCGTCGATGGCTGGATCGCCTGGTTGCTGCTGCGCCATGCGCCGGTGCAGCAGCGCACCAGCTGCCGGTTGGCGGCGGCGGTGTTCCTGGCCGAAGCCGCGCTGTATGCCGTGCGCCTGTTGCTGCCGGTGGCACCGGATGCAGGCGAGGACATCATGCGCACCGGATCGCCGATGTTCGCCACCTACATCGCCGGGGTAATGCTGGAACTGGCGCGATGTTTCGCGATGGTGCTGCTGCTGGTCGAGCGCATGCTGGTCGATCTGCGGCATGCCGCGCGCACCGATGGCCTGACCGGCCTGCTCAACCGCAGCGCGGTGCTGGCCGATGGCCAGGTGCAGTTGCAGCGGTCGCGCCGGCAGGGCCGTCCGCTGGCCCTGCTGCTGGTCGATGTCGACCACTTCAAGCAGATCAACGACCGCTGGGGCCACCTGGCCGGTGACCAGGTACTGCGTCACTTCGCTGCGCTGCTGCAGCACGGTTTGCAGGGCCACGACACGCTGCTGGGCCGCTACGGTGGCGAGGAGTTCGTGCTGGTGCTGGCCGGCAGCACACAGGGTGAAGCGATGGCGTGGGCCGCGGCGATCCGTACCGCTCTGCAGCAGAAGCCGGCGCGGCTGGGTACCGGGCCGGTGACGGTCACCGCCAGCATCGGCCTGGCCATGGACGACGGCCACGGCGACCTGTCCACGCTGCTGGCAGCGGCGGATGCGGCGCTGTACCGGGCCAAGGCCGCAGGCCGCGACCGCCTGGCCTGCGCCACGCCGGCGGAGATTTCGCGTCTGCCCATCGCCGACGACGCCGTGCCCGTGTAAGTTGAGTCACATCTTCCGCGGCAGCCCGTCGTGGTTGCCAGGAACGTCCTCCAGGGGAAACGAGCACGATGCAAAGACACCACCTCGCGTTGGCCGCAGCGTTGGCCAGCCTGATGCTTGCCGGTTGCAGCCAGTCACCGTCACCCGGCGCCGAAAGCGCCAGCGATGCACCCAGCCGCCGTTTCGGCACGATCGACTTCCAGCCCTGCACGCTGTCCACCGAAGGCGCCAGCGCCAACGTGGAAGCGCAGTGCGCCACCCTGCAGGTGCCGGAAGACCGGGCCCAGCCCGATGGCCGACGCATTGGCCTGCGCATCGCCTGGCTGGAATCGGGCAGCAGCGGCTCCAGCCAGCCCGATCCGGTGTTCTTCCTGGCCGGTGGCCCCGGCCAGGCGGCCAGCGAAGTGGCGGTCATCGTCGATACCGCGCTGCGCCAGGTGCGCAAGCAGCGCGACATCTTCCTTGTCGACCAGCGGGGTACCGGTGGCTCCAACCCGCTCAGCTGCCTCGGCGCGGACGGCAAGGACCTGCAGATGGACGAGGACGCCGCTCCCACCGAGGCGTCGCTGCGCGACTACGCGCAGCGCTGCGCGGCCTCGCTGCAGGGGCGTGCCGATGCCCGCTTCTACACGACCACCGAAGCCATCGCCGACCTGGATGCGGTACGCCAGGCCTTGGGCGTGGACCGGATCAACCTGGTCGGCGGCTCCTACGGTACCCGCGTGGCCCAGCGCTATGCCGGTGCCTATCCGCAGCACACCCGCAGCATCGTCATCGATGGCGTAGTGCCCAATGAACTGGTGGTGGGCGGCGACTTCGCCACGACGTTCGAGGATGCGATCGCCCTGCAGTCGGCGCAGTGCCGCAAGGATGCCGCCTGCAGCAAACGCTTCCCGACCGACACCCGCGCGCAGCTGCGCAGCGTGGTCGAGACCCTGCGCCGTGCGCCGGTCTCGGTCGAGTACCGCGACCCCGGCACCTACGACATCCGGAAAGACGTACTGACCCCGGACAGCGTGGTCGGCCTGGCGTTCGCGTTTTCCTACGTGCCGCAGTATTCCTCGCTGCTGCCGCTGGTCCTCGATGAGGCCGCACAGGGTCGCTATGCACCGCTGGCATCGCTGGCACGCGGCGCGAACCGCAGCATGGATTTCCAGATCAACCGAGGCATGCAGTGGTCGGTGATCTGCAGCGAGGATGCGCCGCGCTACAAGGCGCCGGCCGAGGACCCGGAGCGACTGTTCGGCAACGACGTGGCCAGTGCCTTCTTCGCGGCCTGCCCGGTATGGCCGCACCAGCCGGCGCCAGCGGCCAATGCCGTGCCGCTGCGCAGCGACGCACCGGCGCTGCTGCTGTCCGGTGAACTCGACCCGGTGACGCCACCACGCTATGCCGAACAGGTCCTCAAGGGCCTGCCCAATGGCCGCGCGCTGGTCGCCCGCGGCCAGGGCCACGGCACGCTGAGTGCCGGCTGCATGCCGCGCCTGCTCGGCCAGTTCATCGACAAGACCGATGCCAAGGCGCTGGATGCCGGCTGCCTGGACACGCTGAGCTACGTGCCGGCGTTCACCTCGTTCAACGGATGGGAACCATGATCGTCGCCGACAACCTGCACAAGGCTTTCGACACCCGCACCGGCCGCATCCAGGCGGTCTCCAACGTCGGCTTCCGCGCCGAGGACGGCCGCATCACCGGCCTGCTGGGCCCCAATGGTGCCGGCAAGACCACTACCATGCGCATGCTGTACACGCTGATGACCCCGGACCAGGGCAGCATCAGCGTCGATGGTGTCGATGCCGCACGCAATCCGGTGGAAGTACGCCGCCACCTTGGCGTGCTGCCCGATGCGCGTGGCGTCTACAAGCGCCTGACCGCGCGCGAGAACATCGCCTACTTCGGCGAGCTGCATGGCCTGTCGGCCGAGCGCATCCGCGAACGCATCGAGGTGCTGTCGCATGCCCTGGACATGGGTGACATCCTCGACCGCCAGACCGATGGCTTCTCGCAGGGCCAGCGCACCAAGACCGCGATCGCCCGCGCGCTGGTGCACGACCCGCGCAACGTCATTCTGGATGAGCCGACCAACGGCCTGGACGTGATGACCACGCGCGCACTGCGCCGCTTCCTGCTGGGCCTGCGCGAAGAGGGCCGCTGCGTGATCCTGTCCAGCCACATCATGCAGGAGGTGGCCGCGCTGTGCGATCACATCGTGATCATCGCCAAGGGCACGGTGATGGCGGCCGGCAGCGCCGATGAACTGCGTGCGCAAGCCAGCGAATCCAACCTGGAAGACGCGTTCGTGAAACTGATCGGCAGCGAAGAGGGCCTGCACGCATGAGCATGATGTCGACCCTGATGACGGTGATGCGCAAGGAACTGCGCGACCTTTCCCGTGATCGCCGCACGCTGCTGCTGACCCTGCTGTTCGGGCCGCTGCTGTACCCGGTGCTGCTGCTGGGCATGGGCAAGCTGGCCGAGAGCCGGGTACGCACCCAGATCGAGCAGCCGCTGCAGATTCCGACCATCGGTGCGGAGAACGCCCCCAACCTGGTGCGTTTCCTCGCCGCGCAGGGGCTGAACACCGCACCTGCACCGAAGGACCTGGCCGAGGCCATCCGCAGCCAGGAGATCGACGTGGCGCTGCGCATCAGCGATGACTTCGGCAAGGACTGGGCCGATGGCAAGCCGGCGCTGGTGGAGGTGATCAAGGACAGTACCCGTCGTGCCGCCGAAGTGCCCAGCGCACGTCTGGAGGCGGCACTGGCCACCTACAACGGCCAGGTGGGGGCACTGCGATTGATGGCGCGCGGCATCGACGCACAGGTGGCGCGGCCGCTGGACGTGGCACGCCAGGACCTGGCCAGTGCCGAAGCCAAGCGCGGCATGATCCTGTCGATGCTGCTGCCGGTGCTGCTCACGCTGACCTCGTTCATCGGCGGCGCCTATCTGGTGATGGATGCCACCGCCGGCGAGCGCGAGCGGCAGTCACTGGAACCGCTGCTGGCCACGCCCGGCTCGCGCAGCGCGATCGTCAGCGGCAAGATCGCGGCTGCCTGCGTGGTCGGGTTCGTATCGCTGCTGCTGACCCTGGTGGCGTTCAAGGTGAGCGCACAGATCGCGCCCGGCAACATCGGCCGCCAGTTCAACATGAACGTCGCCTCGATGCTGCAGATGCTGCTGGTGATGCTGCCGATGCTGATGATCGGCACCTCGCTGCTGACCTTCCTGTCGGCGGCGGCCAAGAGCATGAAGGAAGCGCAGAGCCACATGACCTGGCTGATGCTGCTGCCGATGATGCCCGGCTACGCGCTGGTGGCCTATCCGCTGAAGAGCGAGCTGTGGCAGTACGCCGTGCCGTTCCTGTCGCAAAACCAGATGCTGTTGAAGGTGATCCGCCACGAGACCATCACGCCGTCGGTCTGGGCCATCTATCTCGGTGCCAGCCTCGGCCTGGCCGCACTGCTGTGGTTCGCCGCCGTGCGCCGTTACCACAACGAGCGTCTGGCGATCTCCGGCTGACCGCCACTGGTAGCGCCGGGCCATGCCCGGCGGATTTGAAACGAGGCCCGGTCATTCCGGGCCTCGTTGTTTTCAGGATTGCGTTGCCTGCCAAGCGGCGAAGCGTTGGGCGATCACCGGTGCCAATCGATCAAAGTTTTCCCAGGTATCGGCGACGTGGTACAGCGACGGGACCTCGGCCCCCAGCTGTTCCTCATAGTCTTTGAGATACTGGCCATTTTCGAGGTCGTAGTACGCAGCAGTGAACGCGTTGGCTTCATCACTGATCAGGTCATCGACGAATTTGCCGTCGCTGCATTGAAGCAGGAGCAGGCCTGGCGTCGTACTACGTTCCCGCAGCGCCTGCAGGTCTTCTTCTGCGTCCTCGGCGAGCTCTTCGCTTGCCATGCCCTGTAACAGCAGCCATGCCAGGTACATGCCGATGTGAGTGGCACCGGCCTCAGCCGGAAGATCCGAAGGGAAGTCACCCCCGGAATGCCAGCTGGCGTCGTCGTACTTCATCGGTTCTCCTCCTGAGTTTGGAAAGTAGCTTAGGTCGCGAGGGTAGACAGCGGGAGCGTTGAATGCGTCATCCGCCGGCATACCGCGCAGGCGTCACCCTCATCTCGCGCTTGAACACGGCGATGAAGGCACTGGGTGTGTCGTAGCCCATCGACAGCGCGACGCTGATCACCGGCTCGCCGGACAGCAGGCGTGGCAGTGCCAGCAGCACCCGCAGGCGTTGCCGCCACTGGCTCAGCGTCATCTGGGTCTCGGCCAGCCAGTGGCGGGCGAGACTGCGGCTGGACAGACCGGTGCGGGTGGCCCAGTCCTCGATGCTGCGGTTGTCGTGCGGTGCGCGCGCCAGTGCGGCGGCAATCTTCTGCAGTCGCCGGTCACGCGGTTGCGGCAGGGCAAGCGGCAGAGGCGTGCTGGCGGCAATCTCATCGGCGATCACTCCTGCCAGCCGCGTCTGTGCGGCATCCAGTGCCGCGTGTGGCCATTGCAGTGCGCGCATGACGCTCGCCTGCAGCAACGCATCGGCCTGGAAGATGCGAGGGGTCGCTGGCAGATCGGCACAGGCGGGCGCACTGAAGTACAGGCTCCAGCCATCGAACGCACTGGTGCTGGCCAGTGCATGGGGCAGCAAGGGTGGAATCCAGGCGACATGCCCCGCCGGCAGCAGCCAGTGCAGATCGCCCACTTCGATCCGCAGCAGGCCCTGGTGTGCACCCAGCAGCTGGCCACGGGCGTGCTGATGACGGGCTGTCCGTCGCGGACGGCGCAGGCGTAGCTGGGCTGCCAGCAGCGCCGGTCCGTCGCTGGCATTGGCCAGTGCCGGGTCGATCAATACGATGGATGTCTGATCTGCCATATCGATTGGCAGTTATACGGCAGAAACGTCGCGTCCGGGCTCCGACACTGGAGCCCACTTCAACGGAGCGCATCCCCATGCAGCCACAGGACATTCTTCCCGACCATCAGAACGACGTGCAGGTAAATGGCCTCACCGTGCGCAAGGGCAGCGTCGGTGCCTTCCTGGCCAGCGTCCGTGCCTGGCAGGATCCCGCCAGCGATGATGCCACCCGCGCCACTGCCGAAGCCGACCTGCGTGCGTTGCTGCCCGGCCTGCATGCGCTGGGCCTGTTCCAGGTGTTGGCCGCGCGCGATCCGGCCCTGCAGCGCCTGATTGATGGCGCGGCCTGAAACGGACAAGGCCCGGACGGACCGGGCCTTGGCGTCATGGAGGTGGCAGAAACGACTTAATCCCCTCCGTCCCCTTTTTTGCGGTCAGCCGCCCGGTGCGAATACCAGCGTGCGGCGGGTGGTGACCGGTGCGCTGACCGGCTCGAAGCGCCAGCGCTTGACCGCGTTCATCGCTTCACGATCGAAGATGCGTGACGGTGTCGCGCGCAGCACGCGGGCGTTGACTACCGAGCCGTCAGTGCCGACGGTGATTTCCACCAGCACTTCGCCGGAGGTGCCGGCACGCAGCGCTTCGGCCGGATAACGCGGCGCCGGCGTGCTGACCGGTCGCAGGGTCGGCGCGGCGGTGGCGGCAGCCTGGCGCGCGGCGCTGGCCTGCTGCGCGGCGGCCTGCTGCTGCTTCTGCTCGGCCTCGCGGCGGGCAGCGGCCTGGCGCTCGGCTTCCTGACGCTCGTTGTCGCGGCGCGCGGCGTCCTGTTGCGCGGCAATCTGCTTGGCCGCATCGGCCTCCTTGGCACGCTGTTCGGCCAGGCGCTGCTGCTCGGTCTGCTGCTTGCTGCGGTCCTCGGCGTCCTTCTTCGCCTTCTCTGCCTCTGCTTCGGTGCGCTTGGCGGCGTTCTGCACGCCCTTGGCCAGGCCTTCCTTCAGGCGCGGCAGGGCCGGCGCGGACGCATCCACCTTCTCGATCAGCGCCACCAGGCGCTGCGCTTCGGTGTAGTCCTCGCGGCCCAGGTGCTGTTCGGCGGCGATCAGGGTGTAGGGCAGCAGGTCGGTCAGCGCGCTCTTCACCGAGGCGTCGTCCGGGGTCTTGTCGCGCAGGGCGAGGTAGTACTCGATGGCGTTGTCGCCGGCCGGCGCGTACATGCGGTTCTCGCGCAGCGCCTGGCTGGCCGATTCACGCAGCTGCTCGGTGCCCATCGACTGCACCTTGGCGGCGACCACCGGTGCGGCCGGTGCGGCGGCGGGTGCACTGGCAGGTGCGGGTGCCGGGGTTTCTTCCTTGCCCGAGCAGGCGGCCAGTGCCAGTGCCAGGGCAACCGGCAGCCACCGGCGCGCGGCGGTGATCGTTGAGACGTGCGACATCCTGCTCCCCTCTAGAAGACGACGTGACGTAAATCATTGATATGCATGGCCGGGACCAGCGGTCCGGGCACGGAACGATGACGTTTCCCGACGCCACCGCCGGCAACGGCGAGGGTGCAATCTAGCATCCCGGCCACCGCCGCGCGCAAGGGGCGGTGGCCGGGACGCGCAGCGGCGGCCATGCCGCCGCCGGCGACGAGATCAGTGTTCGTGCGCCTTGTCGTGCGACTTGCTGTGGCTGTTGGACATCAGCTTGTCGGTCCAGGCGATGCCGATCGCCGACAGGATGAACACGCAGTGGATGATGGTCTGCCACAGCACGCCATCCGGAGTGAAGGTCGAGCAGGTCTGCTCGCCGATGTTGGCTGCGGCCGATGCCATTCGTTCCGGCGGGCACAGCGGGATGCCGTTCAGTGCACCGCTGGCGATGAAGGTCTTCAGCAGGTGGATCGAGGAGATGCCGATGATCGCCATCGCCAGCTTCACTTTCAGAACGCTGGCGTTGACGTGGCTCAGCCATTCCGGCTGGTCCGGGTGGCCTTCCAGGCGCAGGCGCGAGACGAAGGTTTCGTAGCCGCCGACGATCACCATCACCAGCAGGTTGGAGATCATCACCACGTCGATCAGGCCGAGCACGATCAGCATGATCTGCTGTTCGCCCATAGTGGCCGAATGCGAGATCAGGTGCCACAGTTCCTTGCCGAACAGGAACACGTAGACGCACTGGGCAACGATCAAACCCAGGTACAGCGGCAGCTGCAGCCAGCGCGAGGCGAAGATCAGGGTGGACAGGGGGGAGAGCGGCGGTCGGTTTGCACTCATGCGGGGGATGCTGCGTTGCGGGGGAGTGGCGAGGTTACTGGCCCGCCATGACGGTGCCAACCCAACTCTCGCACTAGACTTCAGGTTCCTTTCCGCACCCCGAGCCGCCGCCATGATCGACCTGTATTACTGGCCCACCCCGAACGGTCACAAAGTGACCCTGCTGCTGGAAGAAGCCGGCCTGGAGTACCGCATCCACCCGGTCAACATCGGTTCGGGCGACCAGTTCAAGCCGGAATTCCTTGCGATCTCGCCCAACAACAAGATGCCGGCCATCGTCGACCAGGCCCCGGCCGATGGCGGTGCTCCGCAGAGCGTGTTCGAGTCCGGTGCGATCCTGCTGTACCTGGCCGAGAAGACCGGCCAGTTCCTGCCCCGCGACCCGCGCGGCCGCGTCACCACCCTGGAGTGGCTGTTCTGGCAGATGGCCGGCCTGGGTCCGATGAGCGGCCAGATGGGCCACTTCAATGTGTATGCGCCGGAGAAGATCCCGTATGCGATCGAGCGCTATGACAACGAAGTGCGCCGCCTGCACGGGGTGATGGACAAGCGCCTGGCCCAGCACGCCTTCCTGGCCGGGGACGAGTACACCATCGCCGACATGGCCAGCTACCCGTGGATCGGCGCCTACGACAAGCTGCCGGTGGATTTCGCCACCTTCCCGAACCTCAAGCGCTGGCATGAAGCGATCGCCGCACGCCCGGCCACCCAGCGCGCCTATGCCCTGCGCCAGCAGGTGAACCCCAACGCCGGCAAGCCGCTCAGCGACGAAGAGCGCAAGCACCTGTTCGGCCAGCGTTGACCCTCGTGGGGTCGGATCCCTTTGCGGCGCAAAGGGCTCTGACCCCAGCACCGCGGCATGGGCAGAAGGTCATGCTGCCTTCCCGCACGGGCTTGGTTAGGATGGGGGACGACCGCTCCGCGTCCATCGCGGGGGCGGACCTGCCGTTTGCCGGGATCCTCCATGCGCCACCTGTTCGCTTCGCTCGCCCTCATGCTCGCCACCAGTACCGCCGCCCACGCTGAAAAGCTGACCCTGGAAGCCATCACCGGCCCGCTGCCGCTGTCCGGCCCGACCCTGATGAAACCGAAGGTCGCCCCCGATGGTTCGCAGGTCAGCTTCCTGCGCGGCAAGGACAGCGACCGCAACCAGCTGGACCTGTGGACCTACGACATCGGCAGCGGCCAGACCCGTCTGCTGGTGGATTCGAAGGTGGTGCTGCCCGGCACCGAGACCCTCAGCGATGAGGAAAAGGCCCGCCGCGAACGCCAGCGCATCGCTGCGATGACCGGCATCGTCGATTACCAGTGGTCGCCGGACGCGCAGCGCCTGCTGTTCCCGTTGGGCGGCGAGCTGTACCTGTACGACCTCAAGCAGCAGGGCCAGGCCGCAGTGCGCCAGCTGACCCACGGCGAGGGCTTCGCTACCGACGCCAAGCTGTCGCCCAAGGGCGGTTTCGTCAGCTTCATCCGTGGCCGCAACCTGTGGGTGATCGACCTGGCCAGCGGCAAGCAGTTGCAGCTCACCCGCGACGGCAGCACCACCATCGGCAACGGCGTGGCCGAGTTCGTCGCCGACGAGGAAATGGACCGCCACACCGGTTACTGGTGGGCGCCGGATGATTCGGCCATTGCTTTCGCGCGCATCGACGAGGCACCGGTGCCGGTGCAGAAGCGCTACGAGGTCTACGCCGACCGCACCGACGTGATCGAGCAGCGTTACCCGGCCGCCGGCGACGCCAACGTGCGCGTGCAGCTGGGCGTGATCGCACCGGCCGCCGATGCGCAGCCGCGCTGGGTCGACCTCGGCAAGGAACAGGACATCTATCTGGCCCGCGTCGACTGGCGCGATGCCCAGCACCTGAGCTTCCAGCGCCAGTCGCGTGACCAGAAGCAGCTGGACCTGGTGGAAGTGGCACTCGACTCCAACCGCCAGCGCGTGCTCGCCCACGAAACCAGCCCGACCTGGGTGCCGCTGCACAACAGCCTGCGTTTCCTCGACGACGGCAGCGTGCTGTGGTCGTCCGAGCGCACCGGTTTCCAGCACCTGTACCGCATCGACAGCAAGGGCAAGGCCACCGCGTTGACCCACGGCAACTGGCCGGTGGACGAGCTGCTGGCGGTCGATGAAAAGGCCGGCAAGGCCTACTTCCGTGCCGGCATCGAGACCTCGCGCGAAAGCCAGATCTACGCGGTGTCGCTGCAGGGCGGTGAGCCGCAGCGGCTGTCCAAGGCTCCGGGCATGCACAGCGCCAGCTTCGCCCGCAATGCCAGCGTCTATGTGGACAGCTGGTCCAACAGCACCACGCCGCCGCAGATCGAACTGTTCCGCGCCAATGGCGAGAAGATCGCCACCCTGCTCGAGAACGACCTGGCCGATCCCAAGCATCCGTATGCGCGTTACCGCGATGCGCAGCGCCCGATCGAGTTCGGTACGCTGACCGCCGCCGACGGCAAGACCCCGCTCAACTACAGCCTGATCAAGCCGGCCGGCTTCGATCCGTCCAAGCGCTACCCGGTGGCGGTGTACGTCTACGGTGGCCCGGCCAGCCAGACCGTTACCGACAGCTGGCCCGGTCGTGGCGACCACCTGTTCAACCAGTACCTGGCCCAGCAGGGCTACGTGGTGTTCTCGCTGGACAACCGCGGCACCCCGCGCCGTGGCCGTGACTTCGGTGGCGCGTTGTACGGCAAGCAGGGCACGGTGGAAGTGACCGACCAGCTGCGCGGCGTGACCTGGCTGAAGCAGCAATCGTGGGTGGACCCGGCGCGCATCGGCGTGCAGGGCTGGTCCAACGGTGGCTACATGACCCTGATGCTGCTGGCCAAGGCCTCGAATCAGTACGCCTGTGGCGTGGCCGGTGCGCCGGTGACCGATTGGGGCCTGTACGACAGTCATTACACCGAGCGCTACATGGATCTGCCGGCGCGCAACGAAGCGGGTTACCGTGAAGCACGCGTGCTGACCCATATCGACGGCCTGCGTTCGCCGCTGCTGCTGATCCACGGCATGGCCGACGACAACGTCTTGTTCACCAATTCGACCAGCCTGATGAGCGCGTTGCAGAAGCGTGCACAGCCGTTCGAGCTGATGACCTACCCGGGTGCCAAGCATGGCCTGTCCGGCGCCGATGCCCTGCATCGCTACCGCGTGGCCGAAGCCTTCCTGGGACGCTGCCTGAAACCTTGATCCACAGCCGGGAAGGAGCCCGCCGATGACCCTGCCACCGCCGATTCCTGCCCATGGCCAGAGGCCTGCCAGCTGGTGGTGCCGACACTGGCGCTGGGCAATGCCGTTGACGGTGGTGCTGGTGCTGGGCGCGGTGGGGGGCGTGGTGACCTGGAGCGTGCTGCGCTGGAGCGAGGCGGCACGCGAGAGCCCGCCGATGCGCGAAGCGTTGCGTCGCGCCGGCTGCAGCATCGAACTGGTGGAAGCCTTCGGCGAGCCGCTGCGCACCGAATCGATGCCGCTGGGCAGCATGCAGACCGCGATCAACGGCCAGCGTGATGTTGGCCTGACCGTGGCCCTGGAAGGACCCCACGCGCACGGCCGGCTGTTCGTGAAGGGCACCCGCAGCGATGACGTGTGGGATTACCCGGTGATGTACGTGCTGGCCGAGGACAAGCAGACCTTCGACCTGACCGCGTTGGATGACGACGAGGCGGCACAGGAATGCGAACTGCAGGACTGCCGTGATCGCGGCGAATGCCCGCTGACCGTGGCGCTGTGACCTCCGGCCGATTGTCGCCACCGCGCTGAGCGCGTAGGGTGCGGGCAACCCTTTGCTGGAGTGTCCCATGAAGCCGATCGCGTTGGCCGTTGCCCTGGCCCTGACTGCCGCCCCGCTGCTGTCTGCGCCGCCGGCGCTGGCGGCACCCGCTGCCAAGGCCGCGTCTCCCGCCAGCCCGGCCTGGGTCGCCCGCAGCAACGCGCTGGCGCAGATCCTGCTGGATGCGCAGGGCCCGTTCCAGCCGGAGGAAACCGGCTTCTTCGGCGTGCCTGGCTATGACGACAAGGTCGCCGATCTCGGCCCCGACAACGGCAAGCGCTACCGTGCCGCGATGGCCAAGGCCCGCGACGAGCTGAAGGCGAAGCTGGCCACCGAACAGGATCCCAATGTCCGCCAGGACCTGGAGATCATGATCCACGCCGCCAACCAGAACATCGAAGGCAGCGAGCTCAACGAGAAGTACCTGCTGCCATGGAGTGACGCGCCGCAGACCGTGTTCAGCGGCCTCAACCTGCTGCTGTCCGAGCAGGTGCCAGCCGAGCGCCGGGCCAAGGCGATCGACCGCCTCAAGTCCTATGCCGGCCTGCAGCCGGGCGGCACCGCGTTCACCACGCTGGCCCGCCAGCGCTACGAAGAGCGATTGAAGGACAGCAGTCTGCTGCAGCCGACCAAGATCGAAGTGCAGCAGTCACTGGACAACGTCGAGACCTACATCACCGGCATCGAGTCGCTGCTGAAGAAGTACCAGATCGCCGGTGCCGATGAGGCGATGAAGACCCTGGCCGGGCAGATGAAGGACTACGCCGCCTGGACGCGCACGACCGTGCTGCCGAAGGCACGTGCCGACGCACGTCTGCCGGCGCCGCTGTACGCCTACCAGCTCAAGCAGGTCGGCATCGACATCGACCCGAAGCTGTTGATGCAGCGCGCGCAGCTGGAATTCATGGAAACCCGCTCGGCGATGCAGCAGCTGGCGCCGCTGGTGGTGAAGGACAAGGGCCTGAAGGTGGCCGACCCGAGCGACCCGGTGGCGGTGATCCGCGCGCTGAAGGCCGACAAGATCGCCGACGATCATCTGGAAGGCCACTACCGCAAGGTGATCGATGCGATCGACCCGTTGATCCGCGAGCACGCCATCGTCGACGTGCCCAAGCGCGCGATGCAGATGCGCCTGGGCTCGGCCGCCGAGAGTGCTGCGAGCCCGGCGCCGCATTTCCTGCCGGCGCCGCTGGTCAACAACACCGGGCAGCAGGGCACCTTCGTGCTGCCGCTGGGCAACCCGGCCGCGGGCCCGGGTGCGCAGTACGACGACTTCAACTTCGGTGCGGCGGCGTGGACGCTGAGCGCGCATGAGGGCCGCCCGGGTCACGAGCTGCAGTTCACCGCCATGGTCGAGCGCGGCGTGTCGCTGGCACGCACCATGTTCGCGTTCAATTCGGTGAACGTGGAGGGCTGGGCGCTGTATGCCGAAGCCGAGATGGTGCCGTACGAGCCGCTGGACGGGCAGATGATCGCCCTGCAGTTCCGCCTGCTGCGCGCCGCACGCGCGATGCTCGACCCGATGCTCAACCTTGGCCTGACCGACCGTGCCAACGGCGAGCGCGTGCTGATGGAGCAGGTCGGCCTGTCCAAGGCGATGGCCACCCAGGAACTGGACCGCTACATGGTGCGCATGCCGGGCCAGGCCGGCAGCTATTTCTACGGCTACACCCGCATCCTCGAACTGCGCATGCAGACCGAGCTGGCACTGGGCGCGAAGTTCGACCGCCTGGCGTTCAACAACTTCCTGCTCGACCAGGGCCTGCTGCCGCCGGACCAGCTGGCCGATGCGGTGAACAAGGTGTTCGTGCCGAAGTACAAGCGCTGAGCATCACCGGGTAGTGCCGGCCGCTGGCCGGCATTTCCCTTGGGCGAAGAGGATTCCTGAGGTTGCCGGCCAGCGGCCGGCACTACCCGCGGTGACGCTGCCGCGTCACCGCTGCGGCTGCGGTGTGATCACCTGTGTCGGCAACCGCGCCGGCGGTGCCGGATTCGGCACCCAGATTGCGACGCCGGCGGCGCGTTTCTGCGTGGTCGGAATGCCGATGCCGACGCCACCGCCCACATGCGAGCCGAACGTGCCGGCGCCGACCGACATGCCCACCGGCGAACCACTGCTGCCCACGCCCATCAGTACCACGCCATTGGCGCCGAGCGCGGCGGCCTCACGCTTCAGGCGTGCCACGGCGGCGTCGGTCTGGCCCTGGGTGCCGAAGCCCACGGCCGAAGCCGATTCCAGCTGCGCGATTTCCTGGGAGCCGGCCGGCGGCGTCGAATAGATCTGCACCAGCGCCGGATCGATCGGTGCGCGGGCGCGGCCCAGCATCACCTTGGAGGTACTGGCACAGCCAGCGGCGACCAGCAGGATGGCCGCCAACGCGGCCCAACGGATATTCATGGCACGACCCCTGTAGGACTGGTTGCGATCATCGGCGGGCCACTCTGAATCGGCGCCAACACCCGGGCCAGGGCACGCACGACAGCACGCTAGCACGGGGCGGGTGACAGCCCCGCCAATGGCAGTAGGCGGCGGCAGCGGGAACGTCTATGGTTGGGGCAGGAACCAACTGCGGGAGAGCGGCATGGGTGTGATCAGTCTGTTGTGGGGCGTACTGGCGCTGTTGTGGATGATCCTGGCGCTGATTCCACTGCTCGGCTGGGGCAACTGGTTCCTGATCCCGTTCGCTGCCGTGGGCGCGGTGATCGCCGCGCTGGGCATCCTGTTCACCCATCCGAGCAAGCGTGGCCGGGCCTGGGCCGGGCTGGTGCTGAACGGCATCGTGGTGGTGGTCGGCATCCTGCGCCTTGGCCTGGGTGGCGGCGTGATCTGAGCCCGCACCCGGGTGCGACAGGGCGTCGCAGGCGCACGGTCCATGGCCGGGCAGGGGCGTACAATGGATGGCTGCGCGAGCCCCCCGCGTGCCTGTGAATCCGCGCCCGGCGCGGCAGCCCCATGATCATCCGACCCCGTCCCCACGGCTGGCAACTGCTCTACATCCTGCGCGGCTCGATCGTCAAAGCGATCGCGCCCAAGGTGCTGGCCATCCTGATCCTGTCCATTGCGGTGGCCGCAGTGGTGGAACTGGCGCCACCGACCGGCATCGAGCGTGTCTCGGTCACGCCGTTCACCCTGCTTGGCCTGGTGCTGTCGATCTTCCTCAGCTTCCGCAACAGCGCCTGCTATGACCGGTGGTGGGAAGGCCGCAAGCTGTGGGGTCAGCTGGTCTACGAATCGCGCTCGCTGGCCCGCCAGGTCAACCTGCTGCTGGCCGATGACGCGGGCCGCCGTCGCCGCATCGCCTACCTCACCACCGCCTTCGCCCATGCCCTGGCCGGTCGCCTGCGCGGGCGTATCGTGGCGCTGATGGCGCTGCCATGGCTGGACAAGCGCCAGCGCGAACAGCTCGGCCAGCGCGAGAACGTGCCCGACGCGCTGTTGTCGATGATCGCCGCCGAGCTGGCCCAGGCCCTGCGTGCCGGTGACCTCGACCCGATCCTCTACGCCCAGCTGGAGGACCGTCTGCACGCGATGTCGTCGATCCAGGCGGGCTGCGAGCGCATCCTCACCACGCCGCTGCCGTTCGCCTACACCCTGCTGCTGCACCGCTGCGCGTGGATGTTCTGCGTGCTGCTGCCGTTCGGCTTGGCCAGTTCGCTGGGCTGGGGCACGCCGGTGCTGTCGGCGGTGCTGGCCTATGCCTTCTTCGGCCTGGACCAGCTGGGCGAAGAAATGGAAGACCCGTTCGGCCTGGAGCCGAACGACCTGCCGCTGGACGCGCTGGTGCGCACCATCGAGATCGACCAGCTCGACGCGCTCGGCGAACGCCCCTTGCCCGAACCCCTGCTGCCGCAGGGCTACCTGTTGCAATAGCCACTCCTCGGAGCCTGCCATGTCCCACCCGCTTTACCGTCCGCGCCGCATGCGCCATGACGAGTTCTCGCGCCGCCTGATGCGCGAGAACACGCTGACCACCGACGACCTGATCTACCCGGTGTTCGTGCACGAGCTTGCCGGCCGCACCGCGGTACCGTCGATGCCGGGCGTGGAGCGGCTGTCGATCGAAGAACTGCTGAAGGTGGCCGAAGAGGCGCTGGAGCTGGGCATTCCGGTGATCGACCTGTTCCCGGTGATCGACCCGTCGTTGAAGTCGCTGGACGCGTCGGCGGCGTGGGCCGAAGACGGCCTGGCGCAGCGTGCGATCCGCGCGCTGAAGTCGCGATTCCCGGAACTGGGGGTGATGACCGACGTGGCGCTGGACCCGTACACCACCCATGGCCAGGACGGCATCATCGATGACAAGGGCTATGTGCTCAACGACATCACCGTCGAAGCACTGGTCAAGCAGTCGGTATCGCACGCCGAAGCCGGCGTGGACATCGTCTCGCCGTCGGACATGATGGACGGCCGCATCGGCGCGATCCGCCGTGCGCTGGATGCCGGCAACCACATCAACGTGCGCATCATGGCCTACTCGGCCAAGTACGCCTCGGCGTTCTACGGCCCGTTCCGTGATGCGGTGGGCAGCGCCGCCAGCCTCGGCAAGGCCGACAAGAAGACCTACCAGATGGACCCGGCCAACGGCGATGAGGCCCTGCGCGAGATCGCGCTGGACCTGGAAGAGGGCGCCGACATGGTGATGGTCAAGCCGGGCATGCCCTACCTGGACCTGGTGCGCCGGGTGAAGGAAAAATTCGGCGTGCCGACCTTTGCCTATCAGGTGAGCGGCGAGTACGCGATGATGAAGGCTGCTTTCGCCAACGGCTGGCTGGACGAACGCGCATGCGTGATGGAGTCGCTGCTGGGCTTCAAGCGGGCCGGTGCCGATGGTGTGCTGACCTATTTCGCGCCGCAGGTGGCGCGATGGCTGCGCGAGCGCTGACAATAGCGCCACGATAGACGGAGGACTACGCGATGGGACCCGAACTGGGATGGATGCAATGGCTGATCTGGGGCATCGGTACGCTGGTGTTCGGCGCCATCATCGTCGGTGTTTTCATCGCGGCCTGGCGGGCCGGCAAGCGCCCGCCGGAACAGCTCTCCGCCGCCCGTCACGTGGCCCGTGAGCAGGCGCTGCCGGACAGCGTGCAGGCCGAGTTGGCCGCGTTGAACCAGCGCAAGGACAACGGCCAGCTGAGCGAGGTGGAGTACGAGCAGTTGCGCGCCAAGGTGTTGTCGCGCTGACTCTCAGTTCTGGTAGCCGCCAACCCCGGTTGGCGTTTGCCGTTACCGAGCGGCAGGCACGCACCCCGCAACCGCCGCCACCTTCGGCACCGCCAACCGGTACACGTCCACGCCACCGGCGCGCGGCGCCTTCGCCGCACTGCTGGCAACCATCATCTCGCCCGGCTTGGCGTTGTCGATCACCGGCGCGCCGGTCCAGCCGCCGGTCTGGTTGAACGACAACCCCAACGGCTGCAGCGCCGCGCCGGTCCACGCACAGCCGCTGCTCCATACCTGCGCGGTCGTGCCGCTGCCGCGGCTGAACACCACGGCGCCGTCATGGCCCAGCCAGTCGCCATCGGTCTCGTCGTCGGCGCTGTTCAACGCGCTCAGTGCGGTGGCCGGACCACGCAGGCCCTGGGCATCCAGTGTCGACACGAACAGGTCCCAGCCGGCGCCACGGCCCTGCTGGCGGGCAAACAACAGCTGCCTGCCATCCGCGCTCAGGGCCGGCCCGCGCTCTTCCCGGCGGCCCGCGTCGCCGGCCAGCGGCTGCGCCGGGCCCAGCTGGCCGTCGGCGGCCAACGCGGCGCGGTACAGCGCCAGCTTGCCGTCGGGGCCGGCCGCGAACAGCAGCCAGCGGCCATCGCGGCTGAAGTAGGGATCGCGGGCTTCACCGGCCACGCCTACCGGCAGTGCCTGCGCCTGCTGCCAGCGGCCGTCCACCAAGCGCGCCTCCCACAGGCCCCAACCGGCCTCGCCACGGCGGGCGAAAACGATGCGCTGGCCATCGGCGCTGATCGTGGCGCGGCCCTCGTCGGCGCGGGTCGAGACCACGCCCATGCCTTCGATGCCGTACTCGTTCAACGCCATCGCCACGGGGGCAGAGAGTAGACTGGCGGCAAGCACCAGCAGGGGCGGGGTGATGCGCATCATCCGGGTCCGTGCACGAAAGAGCATCAGTCTAGCCAGCTTGAGGATTCCATGACCGACCGTTACGCCGTCTTCGGACACCCCGTTGCCCACTCGAAGTCGCCGCAGATCCACGCCACGTTCGGTCGCCAGGAAGGCATCGCAGTGGATTACCGCGCGATCGACCTGGCCCCGGATGCGTTCCTGGCCGGCCTGGAGGCCTTCGCCGCCGAGGGCGGTGTCGGTGCCAACGTCACCCTGCCGCACAAGGAATCCGCGTTCTCGGTGTGCACTACGCTGACCGCACGGGCGCGTCGCGCGGGCTCGGTCAACACGCTGCTGCGCAAGGGCGACCGCTGGCATGGTGACACCACCGATGGCATCGGCCTGGTGCGCGACCTGACCGATCGCCACGGCCTGGACCTGCGCGGCCGCCGCATGCTGCTGATCGGCGCCGGCGGTTCGGCGCGCAGCGTCGCCCCGGCGCTGCTTGATGCCGGCATCACCGAGCTGGTGGTGGTCAACCGCACGCCGGAACGAGCCGATGAGCTGATCGACGCGATGGGCGAACCGGGCCGCGCGATCAGCCGCTACTGGGAAGACCTGCGCGACCTCGGCGACTTCGAACTGATCGTCAATGCCACCTCGGCCGGGCGCGACCGCGCCGTTGAGTTCAAGCTGCCGCTGTCGCTGGTCAACTCGATGACCACCGCCGTCGACCTGAACTACGGCGAGGCCGCCATCGCCTTCCTGGCCTGGGCCCGTGCGGCGCAGTGCCGCAATACCGTGGACGGCCTGGGCATGCTGGTCGAGCAGGCGGCCGAGAGCTTCCTGCAGTGGCACGGTGTGCGCCCACAGACCGACGAGGTCTACCAGTCGCTGCGCCAGGGCTCGGCGGTACTGGCCGGCGAGGACTGACCGATGGACAGCACAACCCTGCTGGTAACCGTGCTGAGCATGGTCGGCGTACGCCTGCCGGTGCTGATCGCGCTGTGCGTGGGCCTGGTCTGGGTGGTGGGGGCACCGCGCGACGCCACCCGTACCGGCGCCCTGGTCGGCCTGCTGCTGTTGCTGCTGACCAGCCTCGGTGGAATGGCGGCGGGCATCCTGCCGATGTGGATGGTCCGCAGTGGTGATTTCAGTGCCGTGTCGAGCCTGAGCGCCATCCTCGGCGTGCTGCATTTCGCGCTGGCGATGATTGAGGCCATCGGTGTGGTCCTGCTGGTCTGGGCCCTCGTGCGCCTGCTGCGATTGCGCGGCAACGCAGCGCAATGACACGCCGGTGACGGCCTCGGGCCGTCACCTGTCCTGCCTGGTGTGTTCATCCAGCCACCGGGCGTCGCCGCTGCCCCGTTCAGGCAGCCAGCGGCGGCGGAGGTGGCCGGCCATGCGACAATGACCGGCCTGATCCAGCCACGGTAGTTCCCGGCGTGACCGAAACCGTCGCCGCTCCGCGCACGCTCGATGACACCTTGAAGGACGCGATCCGCAAGGCGTACACGACGCTGCAGGCCAATACTCCCGGCTTCTCCACCCGTCGCTCGCAGAGCCAGATGATCGGCGTGGTGTCGCGCGCGCTGTCCAAAAGCGGTGGCGTCGGCGTGGTCGAGGCGCCCACCGGCGTCGGCAAGAGCCTGGGCTACCTCACCGCAGGCGTGCCGATCGCGCTGGCCAGCAAGAAGAAGCTGGTGATCAGCACCGGCACCGTAGCGCTGCAGTCACAGCTGGTCGAGCGCGATATCCCGAATTTCCTCAAGGCCACCGGCCTGGAAGCGACCGTGGCGCTGGCCAAGGGCCGTACCCGCTACCTGTGCACGCGCAATGCCGCCGAAGCGCAGGGCGAGGGCTCGCAGGGCGGCATGTTCGAGGATGACGCGCCGCTGTTCGACCGGCCGCTGGCGCCGATCGAGATGGACATCGCCAAGCGCCTGACCGACGCCTTCACCGGCGGCAGCTGGGATGGCGACATCGACAACGCACCGGAGACCATCAGCCCCGGCCTGCGCAGCCGCATCACCACGCCGGCCTCGGGCTGCGCCGGGCGCCGCTGTGCCTATTCGGCGCAGTGCGCGGTGCTGCGTTCGCGCAACACGGTGCGCGATGCGCAGATCGTGGTCACCAACCACGCACTGCTGCTGTCGGCACTGTCGATCGGTGACAGCGACAACGGCCAGCCATTGATCGCGCCGCCGTCGGACATGCTGCTGGTGCTGGACGAAGGCCATCACATCGGCAACGTGGCGATCGACCAGGGTGCGGCCAGCCTCGCGCTGGATGAGATGGCCAAGCGTACCGGCCGCCTGCAGATCCTGATCGCCGGTGCCTACCGTGCGGTCGACAAGGACCGCCTCGGCAACCTGCTGCCCAACGAAGCGATCGAGGTGGCCAGCAACGTCGCCAAGCAGCTGCGTGCGTTCCGTGACCACATCGAACGGGTGTGGATGCCGGCGCCGGCCGACGAAGAGCCGATGTGGCGCGCGGCCAATGGGCGCCTGCCCGACGCCTGGCGCGAGCCGATCGAAGCGCTGGCCGACGACACCCGCAGCCTCTACAACTGGGCGCATGCCGCCACCGCGCAGGTCGCCAAGGGCAAGCCGGACGATGCCGCGCGCGAGCGCCTGCAGCGCAACCTGGGCATGGCGCTGGAAATGATCGAGCAGCAGTACAACCTGTGGCAGGCGTGGCGCCGCGAGGACAAGGACGGCGCGCCGCCGATGGCGCGCTGGGTCACCGCTACCCGCGACGGCGACCTGGTGCTGCATGGCTCACCGGTGTCGGCCGCGCACGTGCTGCGCAAGCTGCTGTGGGATGAAGTGGACTCGGTGGTGATGACCTCGGCGACGCTGACCGGCGGTGGCGATTTCCAGTCGCTGGCGATCGACAACGGCATTCCGGAAGAGGCCGAGATGGTCTCGCTGTCGTCGCCGTTCGACCTGCCCAACCAGGCCGAGCTGATCGTGCCGAAGTTCCCGGTCACCCCGGATGACCGCGAAGGGCACCCGCGCGAAGTGGCGCGCTACCTGGACACCGAACTGGACTGGGCCAAGGGCTCGATGGTGCTGTTCACCTCGCGCTGGAAGATGGAGAAGGTGGCCGGGCTGATGTCGGCCGCGCGCCGCAAGCAGGTGCTGGTGCAGGGCGAGATGTCCAAGACCCGCCTGATCGACGAGCACCTGCGGCGCGTGGCTGCGGGCGAAGGTTCGGTGCTGTTCGGCCTGAACTCGTTCGGAGAAGGCCTCGACCTGCCCGGTGAGGCCTGCACCACGGTGGTGATCACCCAGGTGCCGTTCGCAGTGCCGACCGACCCGCAGACCGCCACGCTCAGTGAGTGGTTCGAGGGGCGCGGGCTCAACGCCTTCAACCTGATCGCCATTCCGCATGCGTTGCGCACGCTGACCCAGTTCGCCGGCCGCCTGATCCGCACCTCCACCGACACCGGCCGCGTGGTGATCCTCGATTCGCGGCTGCTGACCCGCCGCTACGGCAAGCGCATCATCGACGCGCTGCCGCCGTTCAAGCGCGTGATCGGCTGACCGGTAGTGCCGGCCGCTGACCGGCAAAAAGGGGACGGAGGGAATTAAGTCGTAAGTGGCACAAACGACCTCATCACCGCCGTCTCCGGTCGCTAGCGCCGTAACGGCAGCCATTGCCCTTCGCTGGCGCTGCGCCACAGCCATTCGGCTGGCCCGAAGCGATGGCCACGCAGCCACCACGCGCTCGCCCACAGTTGCAGCGGGAACACCACCGCTGCCACCAGCAGCACCGGCCACAGCCCGTACTGCGGGCCGATGCCCAGCCCGAAGCCGGCAAACAGCGGCACGCAGATTGCGCTTTGCAGCAGGTAGTTGCTCAGTGCCATGCGCCCGGCCGGCACGAACACGCGCAGCATGCGCTCGGCCCACGGGCGCAGATAGAGCAGGGTGAAGATCGCCGCCGCAGCAATGCCCAGCGCCAGCGGCGCAACGCGATAGGACACCCGCAGCAGGTAGCCGGGCACGCCCTCACGCAGCGCCGGCCATGCCTGTTTGAGCGCATCGGCCTGGGCATCGATCCACAGGAACACCGCCGTCAGCAGCAGGCTGCCGATGGCGATCGAGCGCAGCAGCGGCAGATGCGCCTGCGGCTGCTGCAGCAGTCCGCGGCGGCCGGCCCAGTAGCCCAGCAGGAAGCGGCCGAGCACGAAGAACAACAGCGCCCAGTTGCTCAGCTTCAGCCATGCGGCCAGCTGCAGGTTGTGCCACCACGCCTGCGCCAGCGTGCCGTGCGCAAGGGCATCGAGCGCCATGGCGTTCATCTGCGCGCGCGGTGTGAGCAGGGCGACCCATTCGCGGATCCACGGCGACAGCAGCGGTGGCAGCAACAGGGCGATGAACATCCCACTGAACAGCAGTGCGCGATCACCAAGGTGACGGAACAATGGCAGCAGCAGGCCCACCAGCGCATAGACCAGCAGGATGTCGCCCCACCAGACCAGCACCGAATGCAGCAGGCCGATCACCAGCAGTACTGCCATCCGCCGCAGGTGCGCGGCCATGCTACCGGGGGCGTTGCCGTCCATCTGCATTGCTACGCCCATGCCGAACAGCAGCGAGAACAGGGTGATCGCCTTCATGTCCACCAACCACGCCATGCCGGTGCGGATGGCATGGTCGAGCGCCGCGCTGGGCAGTGCCTGCTGCGCGGCCTCGGTCATCAGTGCATCGAGCGAGAAGAAGCGCAGGTTGACCAGGAACACGCCGAGCAGCGCGAACCCACGCAGGGCATCGATGAGGGGCTGGCGCGGCGGGCGGTGGGTCATGCCGCGCAGCGTACCGGATCGGTAGCGCCGGCCGCTGGCCGGCAACCGTTGTTGGTAGATGCCGACCTTGGTCGGCGCTGTGGGTTCCGTGCCAACCAAGGTTGGCACCCACCAGAACGATGCGGCGGTTGTTGCAGGGGTAGTGCCGGCCGCTGGCCGGCACCTGCACCGCGATGGCCCACATCGATGAGGCTGCCGGCCAGCGGCCGGCACTACCGCACGGGGGTCAATCGCCGAGCAGCGCGGTGTTGCGTACGGCACCCTTGTCAGCGCTGGTGGCCAGCAGCGCGTAAGCCTTCAGCGCACTGGTGACCTTGCGCGGGCGCGGTGCGCGCGGCTTCCAGCCGCGGGCATCGGCGTCGGCGTGGCGCTGGGCCAGCGTGGCCTCGTCCAGCAGCAGGTCGAGGCGGCGGGCCGGGATGTCGATGCGGATGCGGTCGCCGTTTTCCACCAGGCCGATGACACCGCCGCTGGCGGCTTCCGGCGACACGTGGCCGATCGACAGGCCCGAGGTTCCGCCGGAAAAGCGGCCATCGGTGAGCAGCGCACATTGCTTGCCCAGCCCCTTCGATTTCAGATAGCTGGTCGGGTACAGCATCTCCTGCATGCCGGGGCCGCCCTTCGGGCCTTCGTAGCGGATCACCACCACCTCGCCCGGCTGCACTTCGTCGGTGAGGATGCCGGCAACGGCGGCGTCCTGGCTTTCGTAGACGCGCGCGGGGCCTTCGAACACATGGATCGACTCGTCCACGCCGGCGGTCTTCACCACGCAGCCATCGATGGCCAGGTTGCCGCGCAGCACGGCCAGCCCGCCTTCCAGCGAATACGCGTGCTGCAGCGAGCGGATGCAGCCCTCGGCGCGGTCCACGTCCAGCGTCGGCCAGCGCGTGGCCTGGCTGAAGGCTTCCTGGGTGGGGATGCCGGCCGGGCCAGCCTTGAAGAAGGTATGCAGGGTGTCGTTGTCACTGCGCACCACGTCCCAGCGTTCCAGTGCTTCGGCCAGGCTGGCGCTGTGTACGGTCGGCACCGTGGTTTCGAGCAGGCCGGCGCGGTCCAGTTCACCGAGGATGCCGAACACGCCGCCGGCGCGATGCACGTCCTCGATGTGGTACTTCGGCGTGTTCGGGGCCACCTTGCACAGCTGCGGTACGCGCCGCGACAGCGCGTCGATGTGGGTCAGGTCGAAGTCGACCTCCGCTTCCTGCGCCGCGGCCAGCAGATGCAGGATGGTGTTGGTGGAACCGCCCATGGCGATGTCCAGGGTCATCGCGTTGGCGAACGCGGCCTGGGTGGCGATGCCGCGCGGCAACGCGCTCGGGTCTTCGCCGCCATACCAGCGGTGGCAGAGCTCGACGATCAGGCGGCCGGCGCGGCGGAACAGCGCCTCGCGGTCGGCATGGGTGGCCAGCGTGGTGCCATTGCCCGGCAGCGACAGGCCCAGTGCTTCGGTCAGGCAGTTCATCGAGTTGGCGGTGAACATGCCCGAGCAGGAGCCGCAGGTGGGGCAGGCGCTGCGCTCGAACGCCGCCACTTTCTCGTCGGAGGCGCTGTCATCGGCGGCCACCACCATCGCATCGACCAGGTCCAGCTTGTGCTCGGACAGCTTGGTCTTGCCCGCTTCCATCGGCCCGCCGGAGACGAACACCACCGGGATGTTGAGGCGCAGCGCGGCCATCAGCATGCCGGGGGTGATCTTGTCGCAGTTGCTGATGCACACCAGCGCGTCGGCGCAGTGCGCGTTGACCATGTACTCCACGGCGTCGGCGATGATCTCGCGGCTGGGCAGCGAATACAGCATGCCGTCGTGGCCCATCGCGATGCCGTCGTCCACGGCGATGGTGTTGAATTCCTTGGCGACGCCGCCGACCTGTTCGATCTCGCGCGCGACCAGCTGGCCGAGGTCCTTCAGGTGCACGTGGCCGGGCACGAACTGGGTGAAGGAGTTGGCGATGGCGATGATCGGCTTGTGGAAGTCGCCGTCCTTCATGCCGGTGGCACGCCACAGGGCGCGGGCGCCGGCCATGTTGCGGCCGGCAGTGGAGGTGCGGGAACGGTATTCGGGCATGGCTGGCGGAACGGGCGGGCCGTACGACGTGGGGGTCAGCCGATCATGGCCAATTTTTTCGGTTGCTGCTGCAACCACCTTCACCGCTTGCAGCGGCTTGGTGGTCCGCGCATTTCCCCTTATCCCCGCGCCTTCGGCGCGCCCCCTTGAACAACAAGGGGGCTTCTTGCCGGAGACTTGGCTGCGCGCGCCGGGCCTAGCGGGGCGCCGCGGGGTGTGTGCCAACCAAGGTTGGCACCTGCCAGAGCGGTGCGTCGCCCGGGGTCGGATCCCATCGCGGCGCGATGGGCTCTGACCCCAATGCCCGACGAAAATGAAAGTCCGTTCATCTTTCGGACTTTGCCGATTCCGGTTGCTGGTCCGGATTTGGCATCATTGGGGCATTGATCCGTCGACAGGGCATGAGGCCATGAAACGTTCCCGCACCACCGCGCTGCTGCTGATGAGCGCTGCGCCGCTGCTGTTCACCGCCTGCCAGAAGGAGCCGGAGGTGAAGGTGCAGGAAGGCCTGTACACCTCGGTCGAGGCCTGCACCGAGGCCACCGGCGATCCGTCGTCGTGCCGCAATGCCTTCGCCGAAGCGCAGAAGCAGGCCGCCGATGCGGCGCCGAAGTACGCCAGCAAGGAAGCCTGCGAGAAGGACTACAAGCCGGAACAGTGCGTGCAGCAGCACACCTCGGCCGGTACCTCGTTCATCGGCCCGATGATGATGGGCTTCTTCATGTCGCAGATGCTGAGCAACCGCGGCGGCCTCGCCCCGCAGGCGCCGGCGGCGTCGCCGGCCTACCAGGACAAAAGCGCTGGTTGGGCGCGTCCGGCACCGGGCGGTACCGGTGGCCTGAACACCGCCAGCGGCATCGGCGCCGGCAAGGCTGGCCTGGCGCCGGTCACCAGCGAGCCGAACCGTGCGGTCACCGCCAGCCGTGGTGGCTTCGGCAACACCAGCGCACGCCGCAGCACCAGCGGCAGCTACGGCGGCTGATCGACCCATGCAGCGCATCCGGATTGCCGCGCGTGCCCAGTGGCGGGCACGCGCGGATGAAGCGGGTTTCCGCTTCCACACCATCGACGGCCAGCCGTATTGGGATGAAAGCGCGTACTACGCCTTCACCCTGCGCCAGATCGAACAGGACATCGAAGACCCCAGCGCCGAGCTGCACCAGATGGCGCTGGACCTGGTCGGTGATGTCATCGGCAGCGAGCGCCTGATGGACCAGCTGGCGATTCCGTCGCATTACCGCGACTGGATCGCCGACAGCTGGCGCCAGCGCCAGCCGCATCTGTACGGTCGCCTGGACCTGGCCTACGACGGTACCGGCCCGGCCAAGCTGTACGAGTTGAACTACGACACGCCGACCTCGCTGTTCGAGGCCAGCTTCTTCCAGTGGCAGTGGCTGGAGGACCAGCGCAACGGCGGTCGCCTGCCGCAGCATGCCGACCAGTTCAACGCGATCCACGAAGCGCTGGTCGAACGTTTCGGCGAACTGGCCACGCAGTTGCCGCCGCCGCTGTATTTCAGCGCCGTGGGCAGTTCGGAAGAAGACCGCGGCACCGTCGACTACCTGCGCGACTGTGCGTCGCAGGCCGGCCTGCATGGCCAGGCCATCGCCATCGAGGATATCGGCCTGTCCGAGGACGGCCGCTTCACCGCGCTGGACGATTCGGTGATCGGCACGCTGTTCAAGCTGTACCCGCTGGAAGACCTGATGGCCGAGGAGTTCGGCCGCGCGCTGCCCGGCTCGGGCGTGCAGCTGCTGGAGCCAGCGTGGAAGGCGGTGCTGAGCAACAAGGGCATCCTGCCGCTGCTGTGGCAGCGCAACGTGGGCCATCCGAACCTGCTGGAGGCGCATTTCGATGACGGCAGCACGCTGGCGTCGGGCTGGGTGCGCAAGCCGCTGTTCTCGCGCGAAGGCGCCAACATCGAGATGCACCTGGCCGATGGCAGCACCCAGCGCAGCGACGGGCCTTACGACGGCCCGGCGATCATCCAGCGTGCGCATCCGCTGACCCGCTTCGAAGGCGGCTACCCGCTGATCGGCAGCTGGGTGGTGGGTGACCACGCCTGCGGCATCGGTATCCGCGAAGACGACAGCGCGATCACCCGCGACAGTGCGCGCTTCGTGCCCCACGCGATCGTTGATGAGGCACCGACGCGGATCTACGTCTGATGACGGTGCGGCGCCCCCGGGCCGGCGTGGGCAACCGACGCCGGTCGTAGAACAACCCCTGTAGGTAGAGGCCGACCTTGGTCGGTGCTGTTGATTCCGTGCCAACCAAGGTTGGCACCTACCAGAGCGGTGCGTCGGTCGTTGCAGGGGTAGTGCCGGCCGCTGGCCGGCAATCGGTGTTGGTAGATGCCGACCTTGGTCGGCGCTGTGGGTTTCGTGCCAACCAAGGTTGGCACCTGCCAGAGCGGTGCGTCGGTTGTTGCAGGGGTAGTGCCGGCCGCTGGCCGGCAATCGCCGTTGGTAGATGCCGACCTTGGTCGGCGCCGTTGATTCCGTGCCAACCAAGGTTGGCACCTACCAGAGCGGTGCGTCGGTCGTTGCAGGGGTAGTGCCGGCCGCTGGCCGGCAATCGGTGTTGGTAGATGCCGACCTTGGTCGGCACTGTGGATTCCGTGCCAACCAAGGTTGGCACCTACCAGAGCGGTGCGTCGGTCGTTGCAGGGGTAGTGCCGGCCGCTGGCCGGCAATCGGTGTTGGTAGATGCCGACCTTGGTCGGCGCTGTGGGTTTCGTGCCAACCAAGGTTGGCAACTACCAGAGCGGTGCGTCGGTCGTTGCAGGGGTAGTGCCGGCCGCTGGCCGGCAACCGCCGTTGGTAGATGCCGACCTTGGTCGGCGCTGTGGGTTTCGTGCCAACCAAGGTTGGCACCTACCAGAGCGATCGCTGGTATCAGAGCAGCCCTTCGCGCTTCACCGCCAGGTAGCGTTCCACCAGCGCACCGGGCAGGGCATCGGCGGTCACGTCCAGCACCATCACCTTCTCGCTGCGCAGCGCCTCATGCGCCTTCGCGCGCTGCTGCAGATACAGCGCCGCTGCACCGGCCTGGGTGGCGTCTTCCAGTGTCTGCACTTCGCTGTCCAGCACGCCGTCCAGCTCACGCTCGCGCAGGCTGGCCACGCATACCAGATGGCGCTGCTGCAGCAGGCGCACCGCCGCCAGCAGGTCTTCGATGTCTTCGTCGCGCACGTTGCTGACCAGCATCACCAGCGCGCGCCGGCGCTGGCGCAGCGACACTTCGGTAGCGGCGGCCAGATAGTCGGTGGCCACCGCGCGCGGCTGCAGATCGTAGCTGGCGCGCAGCAGGTGCTCGACGGTGCCCATCCCGCGCTGCGGTGCCACCCAGCGGCGCTCGCCACCGGTGGCGAACAGGCCGGCGGCATCGCCCTGGCGCAGCGCCAGGTAGGCCACCACCAGCGAGG
This sequence comes from Stenotrophomonas maltophilia, assembly GCF_003205835.1. Lineage (GTDB taxonomy): Bacteria > Pseudomonadota > Gammaproteobacteria > Xanthomonadales > Xanthomonadaceae > Stenotrophomonas > Stenotrophomonas riyadhensis. The sequence goes on along the minus strand of NZ_CP029773.1, from coordinate 4,574,419 downwards.
CGTTCAATGCATGATCGAAGTGCGAGAGCCCGCCTTCGCTGGCCAGCATGCGGCGGCCACTGTCGAGCATCAGCAGCAGCTGCTGGTTCTTCTCGTCCTGGTACTCGCGCGAGATCAGCTTGCGCGCGCGCGCGGTGGCCTTCCAGTCGAGCTGGCGCAGGCTGTCGCCGATGCGGTACTCGCGCATCTGATGGAAGTCGGTGCCTTCACCACGGCGACGCTTCACGTGTGCGCCGACCAGCCGCGAGGCCTGGTCGGCACTGAACAGGGCGAAGCGGGTGAGCGGTACGAAGTTCGGATAGACCCGCACGTCCAGTGCTGGCGGCAGCGTGCGTTGCTGCCACCACAGCCGCCACGGCGAACGCATGCGCAGGTGCACGCCTTCGAAGCGGAAATGCCCACGCTGCAGCGGCTGCAGATGATAGTGCAGGGTGGAGGCACTGCCGGCCTGCAGGTGCACGCGCTGCGGCAGTGACTCCAGCGGCCAGCCGCCAGGGACCTGATCGAACACCTGCACCGTCATCGGTGCGTCCGCCTGCAGCCGCAGTGCAGCCTCGCGGCGCACGCCCAGTGCCAGCGCTTCGGGCAGTTCGCGCTGCACCTGCGGCGACGGACGCCGCCACTGGCGCCATAGATCCACCAGCGCCGGCACGGCAATCGCCAGCGCCGCCAGCGCCCAGCTCCAGCGCGGCAGCAACCCGCCCAGCACCAGGCCGCCCAGGACAGCCCAGGCCAGCAGCAGCGCCAGCAGCAGCGGGGCCGGCCTCATCGGCGCGGCGCTTCCACCTTGGCCAGCAGCGCGCCCAGCACGTCGTCGGCGTCCTGGCCTTCAATCTGCAGTTCCGGTGCCAGCGCGATGCGGTGGCGCAGCGCCGGGCGTGCGATGTCGCGCACATCATCCGGGGTGACGAAATCACGACCGGCCAGCACCGCCTGTGCACGCGAGGCACGCACCAGCGCGATGCTGCCACGCGGGCCAGCGCCGACCGCGATACCCGGCCACTGCCGGGTCGCCGCGACGATGCGTACCGCGTAATCGATCACTTCGTCATCGACCGTGATCGCCGCAGTGGCGCGCTGCAGTTCCAGCAGCTCGCCGGCGCCGAGCACACGCGGCACCTGGCTCAGGTCGAAATCGCTGGCGGCGCGGCCGCTGGTGATCGCGGTCACCATGCGCTTCTCGTCCTCCAGCTGCGGGTAGTCGATCAGCACCTTCAGCAGGAAGCGGTCCAGCTGTGCTTCCGGCAGCGGGTAGGTGCCTTCCTGCTCCAGCGGGTTCTGCGTGGCCAGCGCCATGAACGGCGGCGCCAGGGTGAAGGCCTTGCCTTCGATGGTCACCTGGCCTTCCTGCATCACTTCCAGCAGCGCCGACTGGGTCTTGGCCGGTGCGCGGTTGATCTCGTCGGCCAGCAGCAGGTTGGTGAACACCGGGCCGCGACGGATCTTGAAGCTCTCGCTCTTCGGGTCGTACACCGCGTGGCCACTGACGTCGCTGGGCATCAGGTCGGGGGTGAACTGTACGCGGCCGTAATCCAGTTCCAGGGCCTGTGCCAGTGCGCGCACCAGCAGGGTCTTGCCCAGCCCGGGCACGCCCTCGATCAGCACGTGACCACCGGCGAGCAGGGCCACCAGGATCTGGTCCAGCACATCGGCCTGGCCGATGAAGGCGTGGCCGACGGCATCGCGGATGGCATCGACGCGTTCGATCAGGCGGGCGTTGGCGGCCGCCGGCAGCTCGGGGACTTCAGTCATAGCAGGGATCTCATCTGGAGCAGCAAGCGGATGCGCTCGCGCAGGGCGGAGGAATCGTGCGGCGGTGGGGGCGTGAGCGCGCTGGCGACGCGGCCCTGCGGCCACTTCAGCAGCTCGGCGATGGCCTGATCGCGCGGCGCACCATCCAGTGCGGCGGCAATCGGTGCGCGCAGGCGCAGGCGGTGCAGGAACAGGGCGAGCACGGCCTCGTACAGGCGTATGCCGTGACCGAAGCGCAGCAGCAGTTCGCCACTGGCGCGCACGTGCTCCAGCAGCGAACGGCGTTCCAGCACCGGTGACGGCAGCAGGCTGCCGAAGCGCTGCGAGCGGCCCCACAGCCAACCCAGCAGGGCCAGCAGCAACGGTGCCCACAGCGGCCAGCCCTGATAGAACATGCGCGACCACAACGACGGCGGGCGGCTGGCATAGACCAGCCAGACCGCACCCTTGCCGTAGTTCGGATCGAGCAGGTAGCGGGTCAGGTCGCGATGGGCAGGATCGTGCAGGCCGTCGCTGGCCTTGCCTGCGGCAGAGGCCAGGCGCGCTGCCGGTGAGTCCACTTCGCTGCGCATGAACTCCATGTCGGCCAGCACGCTCACTCTGCCCTGGCCGTGGCGCAGGCGCGCGAACACCAGGTCGCGATCAGTGCCCCAGCGGCGTTCGGCCTGCGCACTGGCCGCAAACCCAAGGGTGAAGCGGCGGCCACCACAGAATTCGACGTGGCCCGGATCGTCGTCGACATGGAAGGCCTGGCAGTCGCTGCGCTGGAACAGGCTGTCCACGCCCAACTGGTCCAGCAGGGGACCCTGCGTGCTGCTGGCATCGTCCTCGGCCGGTGGCGGTGTACGCACCAGCAAGTGGCCGCCCTGGTCGACCCAGTCCAGCAGCTGTTTCACCGCCGGCGCCGGCAGTTCGCTGCTGTCCTGCAGCAGCACCACCGTGTCGTGGCGCCCCAGCGTCATCTGCTGCAACTCCAGCCGCGGTCGCGAATGTACGTCAATGCCATCGGCGCGCAGGGCCTGGCCGAGTACGTACAGCGGGTTGTAAGCGGCCTCGCCCTGTGGCGGCAGCCGGATCGTCTCGGTCACCCGCTCGTGCGTGCGCAGGTAGAGGATGGTCAGCGGCACACCGAGCAGCACCAGCACCCCCAGCAGCAACGACCAGAACAGGCGCGGACTCATGCCTGCCACCCGTACTGCTGGCGCAGGGTATCGGCCAATGCATCGAAATCGGCGCGGCTGGGCAGGCGGCCACCGTAGGCGGCGTACTGCCACATGCGCACGATGCGCGCGAACAGGTCACGGTCGCTGGTCTCGGGCATGCGCCGCGACGCGCGCAGGCATTGCGCTTCGGTGGCACCGGGTGGAAGCGCGATACCGCTGCGCTCGCCCACCGTGCGCACACTGGCGCGGTACAGCAGGGCCAGCGCCTGCCGCGGCCGGCCCTGGTCCCACAGCAGGCCAGCCTGGGTGGCCACGTCCGGCGGCAGCACCACCGGCAACTCCACCTGTTCCTCCAGCACCTTCGGTGCAGCGTCGGCCTTGCGGCGGCCACTGCCACGCAGCCACGGCAGCCACAGCCGCGCGGTCAGCAGCAGCACCAGCAGCAGGATGCCGAGCAGGCCCCACAGGCCCCATTCGGCCAGCCGTGCCAGCCAGGCGATGCCGTCCTTGCGCGCTTTGCGTTCACCTTTGCTGTTGGCGTCACGCTGCAGCTGCTTGTCTTCCTTCTTTTTTTCCTCGGCCTGCTCGATCGGCTTCCAGCGGGTGACCTCGCGGGTCGGGCGCTGCAGCGGGTCCTCATAGGCGCGGTTCACCGCCTGACGGAAACCGGCGGTGTCCACCGGCGTACCGCCGAAGATCGTTGCCGGCGTGTTGGCCGGGTCGATGGTCGGTCCTTCGTCGCCTTCCTCGGCGTCGATGCCACGGTCGTTGGGCTTGCCCATGGCACGTTCGGGCCCGGTGTCCGCGTCCTGCGCATGCGCCGGTGCGGAGAGCAGCGGCAGTGCCAGGCACAGCAGCAGCGCCAGCGTCGATGCCGCCGGCAGCAGCCGTTCGCGCAGGCGCCGCAGGGCGATTTCCACGTCCCAGGCTTCCATCTGCGTACGCCGGTTCAGATACAGGCCGAAGCCGGCACCAACGTAGAAGGGCCCGATCAGCACCGACGCCAGCCAGCATGCCAGGTTGAAGCCCAGCCGCGCCCATGCGGGCGTGTCCTGGCCAATCATGTCCCATGCGGTGCGCCACGATTCGGACATCAGCTCCAGCGGCATGAACATGAACACCGCGCCGATCGCGCCGGACACGAGCACCGCTTCGAACGCCATGCAGGTCACGGTGAGCACCAGTGCCGCGCCCGCTGCGCCAGCTGCCACCGCCCGACGGCGTGGACCGCGTTGGCCCGGCGTGTTGCCTTCCAGCAGGTTCACCGGCAGGCACAGGCTGCGCAGCACGCTGAAGCGGCGCCAGCCCAGGTAGCCCCAGAAGCCGCTGTTGCCCCACGCACTCTGTGCGCGCAGCGCCGCCAGCGTGCCGACCGGCTCGCCGAAGATGCCGCGCGACAGCACGTACAACGGCGCTCGTTCGAACAGTGGTTTGCACCACCACATCGCCAGCCAGGCCCAGCCGAACGCATCCAGCCACCAGCCCAGTGCGTTGAAGATCACGAACAGCGGGGCGCTGGCCAGCAGCCAGCTGCCCCAGACCGCACGTGCGTGGCGGCGGGCGAGGGCGCTGCCCAGCTCCATGGCTTCCCAGCCGCTGCGCGCGCGCAGCACCACGTCCAGGCGGTCAATGCGCATCGCCGCCTCCACGTCCGCCGCGCCACAGCCACAACAGCACGCCGGCCCACAGCACGCCGGCCACGCTGAACTTGCCCCATGCGGGTACTTCGGCGATCGATGACCAGAAGGCCTCGATGAAGGCCGCGACCAGCAGCATGAAGGCGACGCCGAGGCACAGCCGTGCGCCGATGCGGCCGCCATCGACCAGTGCATCCAGGCGGCTGCGCCGGCCCGGTGCCAGCAGCTTCATGCCCAACTGCAGCCCGGCGCCGCCGGCGATCACGATCGCGGTCAGCTCGAAGGCACCATGGCCGACCACGAAGCGCCAGAACGGGCCGCCGTGGCCGATGTGCTGCAGGTGGCCGGCCACCGCACCGATGGTCACGCCGTTGAACAGCAGTACCAGCAGCGTGCCCAGCCCGGCCAGCAGGCCGCTGGCGAAGGTGCGCAGGGCGATGCTGATGTTGTTCATGACGTAGTGGCCGAACATCATCCAGTCGGTGCCGCTGTCGCGGCCCAGGCGTTCGGCCGCGGGGTCGTACATGCGCTCCATCTCGGCAATCTGGCGGTTGTCCATCAGCATGTGGATCAGGTCCGGATAGGCCTGCGCCAGCACGAAACAGGCCACCGCCGGCAACGCGAACATCGCCAGTGCCACCCACATGCTGCGTGCCTGGCTGCGGACCAGCAGCGGAAAGTCGGCCACCAGGAACTCCAGTGCCGCGTGCCAGCGCGTCGGCCGCGTGCGGTACAGCACGCTGTGGCCCTGCTGCATCAGCTGCTGCAGGCGCTGCACCAGCTGTGGGCTGTAGCCGCGCTCGCGGGCCAGCGCCAGCTGCTGGCACAGGCGCCGGTAGCGCTGCGGGAAGGCAGTGTCGTCCAGTGCCAGGCCGCTGGCCTTGCGGCGCGTGCGACGCGAGGCACCGGCGCGCAGCAGCAGCCACTGCTCCAGGTCCTGCCACTCCTGTTGATAGCGGGCGACGAACTGTTCCTGCTTCATCGCCGCCCCAGCAGCCAGTTGGCCATGGCGTACAGGCGCAGCACGGCGACCTGGCCGTGGGTACCGGTCAGGGGCTCGGCAATGCCGGCCAGCTCCTGCTGGCGTGCCGCCGACAGCCGTGGCGCGCGCTCGGCAAAGGCCATCAGCGCGGCCTGCTCTTCCGGGCGCAGCGGCTGTGGCGGGGCCAGTACGCTGTCGATGGTGGGTGGCGGCGGCAGATACAGCGCAGGCGCGTGCACCACCACGGTGCCGGCCACCAGGTCACCCAGGCGCCGGCCATGCGGGTCGAACAGGCTGCTGATCAGGCCCAATGCATAGCCGAACGGCAGCATGTCCACGGTACGCAGCAGATTGCGGGTGATCGACGCCATCCAGCCCACCGGTGCGCCATCGCGCGACAGCACCCGCAGGCCCAGTGCGCGCTTGCCAAGGGTACGGCCCCACAGTGCCTCGCAGACGATCGGGTAGGCCCAGTAGACCAGGAACATCAGCACCAGGTAGAGGCCGGAGCCGAACTTGTCCAGCAGCGCCAGCGGAATCGACATCAGTACCAGCACCGCGATGCGTACGCCCAGGTCGATCAGCCAGGCCATCGCCCGCGGCAGCGGGCCGGCTGCCGGCAACTGCAGCAGCACACCCTCCGGCGTCACCACCTCGCGGTAGGTATCGAGCATCGGTGCGGCCATCAGTGCGATGGCCTTCGTTGTGGGCGCCGGAGTCCTCTCCGGCAGGCGTCCACAGGCATGGGGGTCTCGACAGGTCCTGGTCGGGCCCAGACTTTAGCAGAGCCGCATGGCGGCGTTGGCTGCTCAGCCCAGGTATTCATCCTTCAGCCGCACGTAGTGGTCGGCCGAGTAGTGCAGCGACTCGATTTCCCTGTCGCTCAGCGTGCGGGCCGGGCGGGCCGGGTTGCCGACCCAGAGCTGGCCTTCGCCCACCACCTTGCCCGGGCCGACCACCGCACCGGCACCGACGAAGCCATGGCGCTCCACGCGGGCACCATCGAGGATGCAGGCGCCCATGCCGATCAGGCTGTAATCACCAATGGTGCAGGCGTGGATGATGCAGCCATGGCCGACCGTCACGCCTTCGCCGATCAGGGTCGGGTAGCCGGCCTTGTTGTACGGGCTGTGGTGGCTGACGTGGATGATCGTGCCGTCCTGCACATTGGTGCGCGCACCGATGCGCACGTAGTTGACGTCACCGCGGATGATCGTGCCCGGCCACACCGACACGTCATCGGCCACTTCCACGTCGCCGATGAGGGTGCAGGCCGGATCGATGTACACGCGCTCGCCGAGGACGGGCATCTTGTCGCGGAAGGGGCGCAGCGGGTTCATCGGTGTCTCCGGAAATCAGGGCGTTCACTGCGATGATACCCGCGTGGTCCGCACGCCGCGTGCCTGCCGCGGGGTAGTGCCGGCCGCTGGCCGGCAACCTCATGGGCGCATCTGGATTTCCGTGGTTGCCGGCCAGCGGCCGGCACTACCAGAAGCCGGCGCGGTCGCCTATGCAGGCGCGAGTTCGGCCAGCATCTTCCGGAACAGTGCGTCCAGCCAGCCGTTGTCACCCTGTCCGGCCGCCAGCTGCGGGACCTGCGCGGTGCGCACGGCCATTGCATGGTCGATGTAGTCGCTGATGATGACGACGCGCGGACGGGCGGTGACTTCGGCGCTGGCTCGCTTGACCACCAGCAGGGCGTCGATGGCGTTGCGCACGGGACCGTCAGGCAGCAGCCGGTCCAGCAGGTCCTCGAAGGCCATCGGCGGCGGCGTGGATTCGCTTTCGATCCACTGGCAGGCAAGCAGGGCACGCAGCACATACAGGTACTTCTTGGTACTGACGGTGGGCTCGCCCAGATGGCGGCTGTACGTGGTCTTCGCCATGCTCATGTAGTGCCACCAGCTGCCCAGCGGCGAATAGAACCCCTTCGCTGCCTCCCACAGCTGCGCCACCGCAGCGTCATCCTGCTGGTACACGATCGGCGAACGCAGCCACTCGATCAGCGTTGGATTGGACTTGGAGACCAGCCGCAGTGCCTTGCGCAGGTCCCAGCCACTGACGTCGAGCTCCTCATCGATCGGCAGCTCGATCACATCACGCTGCGCTTCGCCGGGACCGGTGCTCTCGTTGACGCTGAGGTACCACGGCTGGCGATGCACGTAGATGAAGCGCGCGTCGTAGTCACTGTCCGGCGAGGAGAAGCCCCAGCCGCGGCTGCCCGATTCGCAGGCCAGCAGCACACGCACATCGTGGCGCTGTTCGATCGCGGCGAGGGTGGAAAGGATGGCGGCGCGCTTGTCCGGCGCGATCGGGTGGATATCGTCCATGCAGTCGTGTTCGCAGTGTCGAGCGTGCTCGACTGTAACGCAGGTGCGCACGGGTAGTGCCGGCCGCTGGCCGGCAACCTCATGGGCGCACCTGGAATTCTGCGGTTGCCGGCCAGCGGCCGGCACTACCGGCTAGGGTTCGTAGCTGTAACCCATCCCGTATACCGAGCGGATCGGCTCGCCTTCCATGCCGGCGTCGGCCAGCTTGCGGCGCAGGTTGCGCACGTGGCTGTCGACGGTACGGTCGACCACCACGCGATGGTCCAGATAGAGGCGGTCGAGCAACTCATCGCGGGCCCAGATCCGGCCGGGCGTGGCCAGCAGGGTGCGCAGCAGGCGGTACTCCACCGGCGTCAGGTCCAGGCCTTTGCCGTTCCAGGTGGCGCGTGCCGCCGGCTCATCGATGTGCAGGCCGCTGTTGGCGCGTGCAGCGGGGTCCGGGCGGTAGCGGCGCAGCACTGCCATCACCCGCGCGACCACTTCGCGCGGACTGAACGGCTTGCAGATGTAGTCGTCGGCGCCGATCTCCAGGCCCAGCAGGCGATCGATCTCTTCCACCCGCGCGGTGACCATGATCACCGGCACGTCACTGCTGGCACGCAGTTCGCGGCACAGGTCGACGCCGTCGCGCTGCGGCAGCATCAGGTCCAGCAGCACCAGATCAGGCTGGTAGCGCGCGAAGGCGTCGATCACCTGGCCGCCATCGTCCACCCATTCGCTGGCCATGCCGGCGGCGGCCAGGTAGTCGCGCAGGACCGAGGCCAGGCGTGGCTCATCCTCGACGATCAGGATCTTCGCGGACGCAGCGGGGGACGTGCTCATGCAGGCTCCGGCAGGGTGATGACCACGCGCAGGCCACCCAGCACCGAAGGCTCGGCGTGGATGTGGCCGTGGTGGGCGAGGATGATGTTGTGGCTGATGGCCAGGCCCAGCCCGCTGCCGCCGCTGGCACGGTTGCGCGAACTCTCCACCCGGTAGAAGCGCTCGAACAGCAGCGCGCATTTGTCGGCCGGTACGCCCGGAGCGGTGTCTTCCACGACCAGCTGCACGCCGGCGGGCACGCGCGCGGCCTGCACACGTACGCGGCCGCCGGTATGGGTATAGCGCAGCGCGTTTTCCAGCAGGTTGGCGAGGACCTGCTGCAGGCGCCGCTCATCGCCGGAGACCGGCAGCGGGCCGGCCGGCAGGTCTTCTTCCAGCGCCAGGCCCGCATTGGCGAAGCGCACGCGCATGCCATTGAGCTCGCTGCGCAGCAGTGCCACCAGGTCCAGCGGCGCGAAGCGGTAGGCCAGGCCCCCGGACTGGGTCATCGACAGGTCGTGCAGGTCGTCGATCAGTTTGCCCAGCTGGCGGATCTCGCCCTGCAGGGCACCGAGGTTGGCGCGGTCCAGCGGGCGGATGCCGTCTTCGATCGCCTCCAGTTCGGCGCGTACCACCGCCAGTGGCGTACGCAGTTCGTGCGAGATGTCGGCGATGAAGGCGCGGCGGTTGCGCTCGGTATCATCCAGCGCTTGTGCCATCCGGTTGAAGTCGTTGACCAGTGCGTCCAGCTCGTCATCGCTGGTGCGCTCGATGCGGGTGGCGTAGTCGCCGGCGGCGAGCCGATGGGTGGCCGCGGCGAGTTTGGCCAGGCGCTGGCGCAGCGCGCGTGACACCAGCCAGGCCAGCAGTACCGTCACCAGCAGCAGCGAGATGCCGATCACCCACCATGCGCGCATCTGGGTGTTGTAGAAATTCAGATCGTTGGTGGCGATGACGGTCTGGAACGGCACCATGCCCAGCCAGCCCACGGTGTGCCCATCCAGCTGCACCGGATGCGGATCGTCATCACTGGTGGCATCGGGGTTGCCGGCCACGAACCGATGCTGCGCATCGAACAGGCCCAGCCGTGAGGGAACGCCGGTCTGGTCGGACAGCGGCGGCACCGGGCCTTCGTGCCCATGGGCCAGGTCCGGGCGCAGCAGCCGCGCCCAGCGGTCACTGTCGCCGCGCAGATGCTCCCAGCCGCCGTGGGCGCTGTACTCGCGCTGCAGGTGGGGCATCAGGCGCTGCATGCGCAGGTCGCCCTGGTCGTTGAGGTAGTCCAGGAAGCCGGTCTGGAACGCCACGCGGCTGGCAATGCCGTTCACTGCCAGCACCAGCAGGCAGGCGGTGAAGATCGCGAGGAAGGTCTTCGCGGTCAGGCCGAATTTGAGTTGAATCTTCGCCATCGCGGGGGCCATTAGCGGCGCATGCGGCGCTGAAAGCAAGCGTCAGCTGAGCCAGTCGCACAATCTCCATATTCTCTGCACAGTTCCACGGCAGCGTGCACGGGTCAACGCAAGGCCTCCACGCCCCCATGTCACTCCCGCGCCCGCTGTCCCGTTCCCCCCGTCCGCTGCTGTTGCCCCTGCTGCTGGCCCTGGCCGCCTGCTCGGCGGGCAGGACCGACGTCCCGGCCACGCCTGAAGTGGGCATCATCACCGCCAGCGCACAGCCACTGGCGCTGCAGCAGACCCTGCCCGGCCGCGCGGTGCCGTTCGAGGTGTCCGAGGTGCGGCCACAGATCGGTGGGCTGATCCGCCAGCGGCTGTTTACTGAAGGCCAGCAGGTCAAGGCCGGCCAGCTGCTGTACCAGGTCGATCCGGCACCGTACCAGGCGGCCTTCGATACCGCGCGTGGCCAGCTGGCCCAGGCCGAGGCCACCGTGCTGTCGGCGCAGCCCAAGGCCGAGCGCACGCGCGCGCTGCTGGGCATGGATGCGGCCAGCAAGCAGGATGCCGACGATGCCACCTCGGCGCTGAAGCAGGCGCAGGCCAATGTGATCGCCGCGCGCGCCGCGCTGCAGGCCGCGCGCATCAACCTCGACTACACCCGGGTGACCGCACCGATCGACGGCCGCATCGGCACCTCCAGCGTCACCGCCGGCGCGCTGGTCGCAGCCGGCCAGGACGCGGCGCTGGCCACCATCCAGCGGTTGGACCCGGTCTATCTGGACGTGACCCAGTCCAGCACGCAGATGCTGGCGCTGCGCAAGCAGCTCGATGCCGGCCTGGTGAAGGCCATCGATGGCAAGGCGCAGGTGAAGGTGCTGCTGGAGGACGGCAGCACCTATGCCCATGAAGGCACGCTGGAGTTCGTTGGCAGTGCGGTCGACCCGGGCACCGGCAACGTGGTGCTGCGCGCGGTCATCCCGAACCCGGACGGCCTGCTGCTGCCGGGCATGTACCTGAAGGCGGTGCTGCCGATGGCCACCGACGCGCGCGCCCTGCTGGTGCCGCAGAAGGCGGTGCTGCGCAACGAGCGTGGCGAGCCGCTGCTGCGCCTGCTCGATGCCAAGGACCATGTGGTGGAACGCCGGGTCAGCACCGGCCAGGTGGTGGGCAACCAGTGGCAGATCACGCAGGGCCTGAAGGCCGGCGAGCGGGTGATCGTCAGCAATGGCAGTGCGGTATCGCTCGGCCAGCAGGTGAAGGCGGTGGCGGCCAGCAGGGCGCAGCTGGCGGCGATGCCGGCGGTCGACCCGAACGGCAACACCGACGAAAAGTCGCACTGAGGCCCGCCGCGCATGGTTCGTTTCTTCATCGACCGGCCGATCTTCGCCTGGGTGATCGCCATCGCGGTCAGCCTGCTCGGCCTGCTCGCGATCCTGATCCTGCCGGTGGACCGCTACCCGCAGATCGCCCCGCCCACCATCACCATCCGCGCCACCTACACCGGCGCCTCGTCGCAGACCGTGGAGAACGCGGTCACCCAGGTCATCGAGCAGTCCCAGCAGAGCCTGGACCACCTGATGTACATGACCTCGACCAGTGCCTCCGACGGCTCGGCGCAGGTCAACCTGGTGTTCGCTACCGGTACCAATCCGGACACCGCACAGGTGCAGGTGCAGAACCAGCTGCAGGCGGCCATGGCGACGCTGCCGCAGGCGGTGCAGCAGAACGGCCTGACCATCACCAAGTCCAGTGGTTCGATCTTCGAGGTGCTGTCGTTCACCAGCGAAGACGGCAGCATGGACAACTTCGATGTCGCCAACTTCATGGAAGCGCGCATCGACGACCAGATCAGCCGTGTCAGCGGCGTCGGCAACATCCAGCCGATCGGCCAGGAATACGCCATGCGCATCTGGCTGGACCCGGAAAAGATGCGCCAGTACGCGCTGATGCCGTCGGACATCGAGAGCGCACTGCAGGCGCAGAACACCGATGTGTCGGCGGGTGAACTCGGTGGCCAGCCGGCGCTGAAGGGCCAGCAGCTGGACGCGACCGTGACCGCGCGCAGCCGCCTGCACACCCCCGAGCAGTTCGCGCAGGTGGTGCTCAAGGCCGATGCCAATGGCAGCGTGGTGCACCTGGGTGACGTGGCGACGATCGGCCTGGGGCCGGAGAGCTACGACAGCATCAGCACCTTCAACGGCAAGCCGTCGGCCTCGCTGGGCATCGAGCTCAACGCCGGTGCAAACGCCATCGCCGTGTCCAAGGCCATCGATGCGCGGCTTCAGCAGCTGCAGAAGTACTGGCCGCATGGCTACACCGCCCACGTGGCATTCACCACCACGCCGTTCGTGACCATCTCGCTGAAGGAAGTGGTGATCACCCTGATCGAGGCGATCGCGCTGGTGGTGCTGGTGATGTACCTGTTCCTGCAGAACTGGCGGGCCACGCTGATCCCGACCATCGCGGTGCCGGTGGTGCTGCTGGGCACGTTCGGCGTGCTGGCGGCCTTCGGGTACTCGATCAACACGCTGACCATGTTCGCGCTGGTGCTGGCCATCGGCCTGCTGGTGGACGATGCCATCGTGGTGGTGGAGAACGTGGAGCGGGTGATGACCTTCGAAGGGCTGGCACCGAAGCCGGCCACGCTGAAGGCGATGGGCCAGATCACCGGCGCGCTGGTCGGCATCGTGCTGGTGCTGACCGCGGTGTTCCTGCCGATGGCGTTCTTCAGTGGTGTCACCGGCGTGATCTATCGCCAGTTCTCGGTGACGATCGCCGCCGCGATGATCCTGTCGGTGCTGGTGGCGATGACCATCACCCCAGCGCTGTGCGGCAGCATCCTGCATCAGATTCCCAAGGGCGGCCACCCGCATGGCGATCACGGCGGCGAGCCGAGTCTGCTGGGCAAGTTCTTCATCTGGTTCAACCACCGCTTCGAGCGCACCTCCAACGGTTTGCGCCATCGCGTGGATGGTTTCCTCGGCCGGCGCACGCTGGGCGTACTGTTCTACCTGGTGCTGAGCGTGGCCACCGGCCTGCTGCTGTGGCGCCTGCCCGGCGCATTCCTGCCCGATGAGGACCAGGGCATGCTCAACGCGCTGGTGAAGCTGCCAGCCGGCTCCACCCTGGAGCAGACCCGTGCAGTGATGGATCGCCTCAGTGCCGCTGCGGTGAAGGACGACAGTGTGCTCTCGATCCAGGCCACCGCTGGTTTCAGCGTCACCGGCAGCGGCCAGAACGTCGGCCAGGCCTTCATCCGCCTGAAGGACTGGGATGACCGCAAGGACGATGCCGATACCATCGCCGCGCGCTTGACCGCGGCGATGGCCAGCGTGCCCGATGCGCAGGTATTCATCACCTCGCCACCGGCCATCCTCGGCCTGGGCGATGCGGGCGGTTTCACCCTGGAACTGCAGGACGAAGGCGGTGCCGGCCATGCCGCCGCCGTGGCCGCGCGCAACACGCTGCTGAAGGAAGCTGCCAAGGACCCGAAGCTGGTCAACGTGCGCTACGCCAGCCTGGAAGACGCGCCGGTATACGCGGTGAAGGTGGACGACGCCAAGGCGCAGGCCATGGGCGTGAACCCGCAGGACGTCAATGACACCTTGAACGCGGCGTTGGGCGGCGACTTCGTCAACAACTTCATCTACAAGGGCCGCATCAAGAAGGTGTTCATCCAGGGCACCGCCGAAGCACGCATGCAGCCACAGGACATCGAGCGCTGGAGCGTGCGCAACCAGGCCGGCCAGATGGTGCCGCTGTCGTCGCTGATCAGCACGCATTGGACCAGTGCGCCGGCTGCATTGCAGCGCTACAACGGCATATCAGCCATGGAGATCACCGGTCAGCCGGCGCCGGGTGTCAGCTCCGGCGAGGCGATGGCCGAGATCGCGCGGCTGGCCGACACACTGCCGGAAGGCTTCAGCCATGCCTGGTCGGACATGGCCTACCAGGAGCAGCTCTCGGGCAACCAGGCGCCGATGCTGTATGCCATCTCGCTGCTGTTCGTGTTCCTGTGCCTGGCGGCGTTGTATGAAAGCTGGGCGGTGCCGTTCGCGGTGATGCTGGCGGTGCCGGTGGGCGTGTTCGGTGCGGTGCTGATGATGAACCTGCGTGGCCTCAACAACGACGTGTACTTCCAGGTCGGCCTGCTGACCACGATTGGTCTGGCAGCAAAGAACGGCATCCTGATCGTCGAATTCGCGCGCATCCTCGAACAGCAGGGCAAGCGCACCCGCGAAGCGATCCTGCAGGCGGTCTATCTGCGGCTGCGGCCGATCGTGATGACCTCGCTGGCGTTCCTGATGGGCGTGCTGCCGCTGGTGTTCGCCACCGGCGCCGGTTCGGCCGCGCGCCGTTCGCTGGGTACCGGCGTGGCCGGTGGTACGGTCGCCTCGATGGTGCTGGGCATGTTCTTCGTGCCGTTGTTCTACCTGCTGGTGCGCCGCATGTTCCCGGGCCGCGCGCCGGCCGAAGCCACTGCCCCGGAGGCAAGCCCATGAAGCCGATGCTGCTGCGCGCCCTGGCGGCCGCAACGATGACCACCGTGCTGGGCGGCTGCGTGAGCATGGCACCGCACTACCAGCGCCCCGAGGCGCCGGTGCCGGCACAGTTCGGCAATGCCGCCACCGGCGAGGCCGGGCCGGCACTGGCGATGCCGGCCTGGCGTGAGGTGTTCCTGGAGCCGCGCCTGCAGCAGGTGATCGCGCTGGCGCTGCAGAACAACCGCGACCTGCGCGTGGCGATGCTGCAGGTGGAGAAGGAACGCGCGCAGTACCGCATCCAGCGCGCGGCGCTGCTGCCGTCGGTGGATGCCAGTGGCAGTGTCACCCGCTCGCGGGTGAGTGATGCCAACAGCGAGATCGGCGTCAGCCAGGTGACCGAATCCGATGCGGTGCAGGTGGGCATCAGCAGCTGGGAACTGGACCTGTTCGGGCGCATCCGCAGCCTGAAGAACGAGGCCCTGCAGAACTGGCTGGCCAGCGCCGAGAACCAGCGCGCCGCGCGCACCAGCCTGGTGGCCGAAGTGGCGACGGCGTGGTTGGCGCTGGCGGCCGACGAGCAGTCGCTGGCGTTCACCCGGCAGACCCTGGACAGCCAGCAGCAGACCCTGCAGCGCACCGAGGCCCGCCATGCACAAGGCCTGGCCTCGGGCCTGGACCTGTCGCAGGTGCAGACCAGCGTGGACGCCGCGCGCGGTGCGCTGGCCAAGCTGCAGACCCAGCAGGCGCAGGATCGTGATGCGCTGCAGTTGCTGGTGGGCGCGCCGCTGGAGGCGGCGATGCTGCCCAGCGCACAGGCACTGGACGGCACCGTGGCGCTGGCGCCGTTGCCTTCCAACCTGCCCTCAAGCGTGCTGCTGCAGCGCCCGGACGTGCTGTCCGCCGAACACGCGTTGCAGGCGGCCAATGCCGATATCGGTGCCGCGCGCGCTGCGTTCTTCCCGACGCTGACGCTGACTGCCAACTACGGCCACAGCTCCACCGCGTTGTCGACGCTGTTCTCGGCCGGCACCCGCGGCTGGTCGTTCGCGCCCAGCATCACCGCGCCGATTTTCCACGCCGGTGCGTTGAAGGCCTCGCTGGATGCCTCGAAGATCGGCAAGGACATCGGCATCGCCCAGTATGAGAAGGCAATCCAGCAGGCCTTCAGCGAAGTGGCGGATGCGCTGGCCACGCGCGATCACCTGACCGCGCAGATGGAGGCCCAGCGTGCGCTGGTCGCCGCCAGCCAGCGCAGCTACACGCTGGCCGATGCGCGTTACCGCACCGGGCTGGACGGCTATCTGCAGGCGCTGGATGCGCAGCGCAGCCTGTATGCCGCGCAGCAGGACCTGATCGCGTTGCAGCAGCAGGAGGCGGGCAACCGGGTGACGTTGTTCAAGGTGCTGGGCGGCGGCGCGGACGCACGGTAACGCGCTTGCGCGGGTGTGTGCGTCTTCCGCTCCGGTGGGTGCCGACCTTGGTCGGCACGGAAGCATGCGATCAGATGATTCGTGCCGACCAAGGTCGGCACCCACCAGAAGCAGGTTCGACCGCGTTACGCCACGCGGCCGCGGCGTGCGCGCTCCAGGTGCACCAGCAGCAGCGAGATCGCGGCCGGGGTCATGCCCGGGATGCGTTGCGCCTGGCCGATGGTCTGCGGCCGCACGCGCTCCAGCTTCTGCAGCGCTTCGGCCGACAGCCCGCGCACCGTCGCGTAGTCGAAGGCCTCGGCGATCGGCGTGGCTTCATGCCGCTGCTGGCGCTCGATCTCCTCGCGCTGGCGGTCCAGGTAGCCGGCGTACTTCACGCCGATCTCGACCTGCTCGGCCACCTTGCCGTCGGCCACGGCCGGGCCCAGCGACGGCACCTGCATCAGCTGCGCGTAATCCAGCTCGGGGCGCTTGATCAGGTCCAGCACGTTGGTTTCGCGGCTGACCGCTACGCCCAGCGTGTCCTGCACCTCGCGGCCCAGCGCATTGGCCGGGGTTGCCCACAGCGCACCCAGGCGCGCGCGTTCGGCGGCGACGGCCGCCTGCTTGGTCTCGAATGCGTTCCAGCGGCGGTCATCCACCAGGCCCATTTCGCGGCCGGCCGGGGTCAGGCGCTGGTCGGCATTGTCCTCGCGCAGCTGCAGGCGGTACTCGGCGCGGCTGGTGAACATGCGGTAGGGCTCGTTGGTGCCGTGGGTGATCAGGTCATCCACCAGCACGCCCAGGTAGGCTTCGTCGCGACGCGGGCACCAGCCGTCCAGCCCACGCACCTGGCGTGCGGCGTTGAGGCCGGCCAGCAGGCCCTGCGCGGCGGCTTCTTCATAGCCGGTGGTGCCGTTGATCTGGCCGGCGAAGAACAGGCCGTTGACCAGCTTGGTTTCCAGCGAGGCCTTCAGCCCGCGTGGGTCGAAGAAGTCGTACTCGATCGCGTAGCCGGGGCGGGTGATGTGCGCGTTCTCGAAGCCGCGGATGCTGCGCACCATCTCCAGCTGCACGTCGAACGGCAGCGAGGTGGAGATGCCGTTGGGGTAGATCTCGACGATGCCCAGGCCTTCGGGTTCGACAAAGATCTGGTGGCTGGCCTTTTCGGCGAAGCGCACCACCTTGTCTTCGATGGACGGGCAGTAGCGCGGGCCGATGCCTTCGATCTGGCCGCTGTACAGCGGCGAGCGATGCAGTGCGTCGCGGATGATCTGGTGGGTCTGTTCGGTGGTGTGGGTGATCCAGCAGCTGACCTGCTGCGGATGCTCGTCCACCGAGCCGAGGAAGGACATCACCGGGCGCGGCGAATCGCCGGGCTGCTCGTCCATCACGCTGTAGTCCAGCGAGCGGCCGTCGATGCGCGGCGGCGTGCCGGTCTTCAGGCGGTCCACCTGGAACGGGCGTTCGCGCAGGCGCGCGGCCAACGTGGTGGCCGGCGGGTCGCCCATGCGGCCGGCGGCGTATTGGGTCGGGCCAACATGGATCTTGCCGGCCAGGAAGGTGCCGGCGGTCAGCACCACGGCCTCGGCGTCAAAGCGCAGGCCGGTCTGGGTGATCACCCCGCGCACGGCGTCGCCTTCGATGACCAGGTCATCGACGGCGGCCTGGAACACGGTCAGGTTGGCCTGGCCTTCGACGATGGCGCGGATCGCCATGCGGTACAGGTTGCGGTCGGCCTGGCAGCGGGTGGCGCGCACGGCCGGGCCCTTGGAGGCGTTGAGCGTGCGCCACTGGATGCCGGCGCGGTCGGCGGCATGCGCCATCGCACCGCCGAGAGCGTCGATTTCCTTGACCAGGTGGCCCTTGCCGATGCCGCCGATGGCCGGGTTGCAGCTCATCGCGCCCACCGTTTCGATGTTGTGGGTCAGCAGCAGGGTGCGCACGCCGGTGCGGGCCGCGGCCAGCGCGGCTTCGGTGCCGGCGTGGCCACCGCCGATGACGATGACGTCGTAACGATGGAAGGACGGGTTCATGGGGGGCTGTTCAGCTGGGGGCGGGCGCGGACCGGGGGCGGCGCCGGGGTGGCGATTTTAGCGCCATTCGGGGCCGGGACGTCGGTGCCGGCCGGCCGGCGTCGAAATCAGCCCTAAAGTTGGCAGGATTTTTGCAGATAACCCAATAGCACCCACCGTGGCTGGCGCCGTAGGCGCCCGTGACCGGAATTGGAACAGGGGCCGGTACAGGCGCACGGTGGGGGAGCAGAGGGCCGGCAGTCGGGGGACTGTCCGGCCCTGTTTTTTTGCGGCTGTCGGGAAGGCGCCATCCACGCATGGCGTGGATCTATTGACGCTGGGGCCCGCGCCGGTTGGCGACCCAACAAAACAAACGGCCCCGCATTGCGGGGCCGTTTGTCTTCAGAGGTGCCGACATCCGACAGGGCCGGAACAGGGGGGATCCAGATGTTCCTGTCGGATATCGACGTAGAGCTTTTTGCGGCGGCCCGTGTCGTTTTTGTCACATTGTGACGCGGGCCGTCACTGGTCCCGTAGATTGCGGCTTGGACCGTGTGAAATGCAAGACGGTTCAGCGCTCAACTGTGCGCTGCGTCCCACGATCCATGTTGCGCCAGGGGGAACCGTTCATCCTCGGCGCACTCGGCGCGGGGGCCGGACGGGCCTGTGGCGGTGGTGCCGACGGCTGGATGTTCGACTGCGGCGGGCGCCGCATCGAGTCCATGTTCCGCCATGGCGAACCGCCGTTGTACGACGGCCGCGACGGCGGCGGACGGTTCTCGCCGCCATTGCCCGGGCGCGGTGGCGGGCGGTGGTTGTGCGGCGGACGGTAGATCGGACGCGAGTAATACGGGTTGCCGTAGCCGCCGTAGTAGCCGCCATAGCCACCGTAGTAGGGGCCGTAGTTGTAGGGATAGCCGGCCGGGTAGCGGTACTCCACCGACGGCGCACCGTGGTAGTAGCTGCCACTGCGGCCGCCGCCGACATAGTCGTAGGTGGTGCAGCCGGTCAGGGCCAGCAACAGGCCACCGGCAAGCATCAGGCGCGTTTTCATGGTGGGTCCCCCCAGAGGACGGGTGTGCAGTCAGCTTCGTGCGCCGGCATTGAATCGGCCCTTAATTCCACCGGCCAGGATGAATGGAGGTGAAGGCCCGCATGCTGGCATGACCTGTGCCCCGGTCGCCAGCGGCGAGCCTTACGTTAATCTTGCGTCATGAGCGATTCACTGTTGCCCCGCGCCGATGACGTCCTGCTTGCTGCCGCGAGGATCGCCCCGAATGCCAGCGTGACCCCGGTGCTGCGCTCGCACACGCTGGATGCGATGGCCGGGGCACAGCTGGCCTTCAAGGCCGAGCACCTGCAGCGTGGTGGTGCATTCAAGTTCCGCGGCGCCTGCAATGCGGTGTGGTCACTGGACGCCGATCGCGCCCGTGCCGGTGTGGTGACCCATTCGTCCGGCAACCACGGTGCCGCCCTGGCCCTGGCCGCACGGACCCGTGGCATTCCCTGCCACGTGGTGGTGCCCGAAGGCGCGGTCGCGGCGAAGCTGGCCAACATTGCCCGCCATGGTGCGACGCTCTGGCGCTGCCCGCCGACCATTGCCGACCGTGAGGCCACCTGCGCCAAGGTGCAGGCCGATACCGGCGCAACCCTGGTCCATCCCTATGCGGACCCGGTGGTAATGGCCGGGCAGGGCACCGCGGCCCTGGAACTGCTGCACAGCGACGGCCCGTTTGACGTGCTGGTGGTGCCGGCGGGCGGCGGTGGCCTGGCCAGCGGTACCGCACTGGCCCTGCAGCACGCCAGCCCGCAGACCCGGCTGGTGCTGGCCGAACCGGCCGGCGCCGATGACACCGCACGCTCGCTGGCCGCAGGCGAGCGCCAGGGGGCGTTCACTCCGGACACGATCTGCGATGGACTGCGTACCCTGATCGGCGCGCCCAATTTCGAACTGCTGCGTGCGGCCGGTGCCGAGGTGATCGTGGTCGATGACGCGGCGACGATGGCCGCGATGCGCCTGCTGTGGGAGGTCCTCAAGCAGGTGGTCGAGCCGTCCTCGGCCACCGTGCTGGCTGCGGTGCTGGCGCAGCCGCAGCGTTTTGCCGGCCTGCGCGTGGGCCTGGTCCTGTCCGGTGGCAATGTCGACCTGCCAGCGCTTCGCTGGGGGGCGCCTTGAGCCGCGAGCGCAACCGGCATCGCACCGGCCTGCTGGGCTGGCTGTGGCGGCTTTTCGTGGTGCTGGTGATCTGGCTGCTGGGCGTGACTGCGTGGATCGTCTGGGTCGGTGAACGTGACCAGGCCGCCAAGGCCGACGCCATCATCGTGCTCGGGGCGGCGGCCTATGACGCCAAACCGTCACCGGTGTTCGAAGAGCGCATCCGCCATGGCCTGGACCTTTACGAGGCCCAGTACGCGCCACTGCTGATCTTCACCGGTGGCTATGGCGGCACCGGCGCGCGCTTCTCCGAATCGCAGGTGGCGCGGCGTTATGCGCTCAAGCATGGCGTGCCGGACGATGCGATCCTGATCGAAACCGCTTCGCGCAACACCGTGCAGAACCTGGTCGAAGCCAAGCGGCTGATGGACCAGCGCAACCTGCACCGGGTGATCATCGTCAGCGACCCGCTGCACATGGCGCGCGCGCTGCGCCTGAGCAGGGCGCTGGGCATCGATGCGCTGGCTTCGTCCACGCCCAGCACGCGCTTCCGCAGCTTCCATACGAGTTGGCGCTTCCTGGTGCAGGAGATCTATTTCTTCCACCGCGACCTGGTGCGCCCGCCGCTGAGTTCGCCGGCCAATACCTGAGGCGGAAGCCTGCCTTGGTTGGCACAATGCCGGCCCATACCCGCCTTTGGTAGGTGCCGACCTTGGTCGGCACACTGCTGGCGGCACCGCGATCTGATGGGTTGTGCCAACCAAGGTTGGCACCTACCGGAGCGATTCGCGTGCGGTGTGGAATGCGGTAGTGCCGGCCGCTGGCCGGCAGATGCCCACCATGGAATCGTGAGGTTGCCGACCTTGGTCGGCACTACCGGACGATCAGCTCTGCTTGCGCCGGATCGGAATCGCCGACACCGGCACCGAGGCCACGTCGTGCCCGCCTTCGCGGATCGGCGCGCCCGGGTCCGGTGCCCAGGCGTGGGCATAGATCACTTCCCAGCTGCTGGGCAGCTTGCCGTCGGCACGGCGCATCGGTTCATACGCCGCCGCCGCAGCGGCGAAACGGCCGCGCCCGGTCAGCGTATGGCGGCGGTCCACCCGTGCATTGGTCGCACCCATCGCGCGCAGCTCGCGCATCAGCGAGGGCAGGTCGTCGTAGGTCAGGGTGAACAGGTCACGGTCCAGCACCGGGTCGCGGAAGCCGGCCATCATCAGCGCATCGCCGAACTGGGCGATCTGCGCGAAGCGGCTCACGTGCGGGCGGTCATCGGCGGCCGCGAACGCTTCATTGAGTTCAACCAGCGTTTCCGGGCCGAAGGTCGAGCACAGCAGCAGGCCACCGGGCTTGAGCACACGGCGGAACCCGGCAAACACTGCCGGCAGGTCGTCCACCCACTGCAGGCACAGGTTGCTGAAGATCACGTCCACGCTGTTGTCGGCCAGCGGCAGCGCGGCGGCGTCGCCGCACAGGCGCTGGAACGGCTTCCACCAGCCGGCCTGGCGCTTGGCCTGGTCCAGCATCGGCAGCGCCACATCCAGCGCGATCACCTGCGCCTTCGGCCAGCGCTTCTTCATCAACGCGCTGGCATGGCCGGTGCCGGCACCGATGTCCAGCACCACCTCGGGCTTGCGCGCCTCCAGGTAGTCCAGCGATTCGATCAGCCGCGACTGCACTTCGCGCTGCAGGGCGGCGGCGGCGTCGTAGCTGTTGGCGGCACGGGCGAACGCGCGGCGGACATGGCGGGCATCGAAGTGGGACGGCATTGCGAAAGTCTCTTAGAACGTACCGGGGTAGGCGCCGCCGTCGATCAGCAGGTTCTGCCCGGTGAGGTAACCGGCCTGTGCACTGCACAGGAAGGCGCAGGCGGCGCCGAATTCGTCGGGTGTGCCGAAGCGGCCGGCGGGGATCTGCTGGCGGCGGCGTTCGGCCACTTCGCCGGCGTCGCCGTCCTTGCCCGCACTGTGGGCGAAGTTGGCGCGCAGGCGGTCGGTGTCGAACTGGCCGGGCAGCAGGTTGTTGATGGTGACGTTGTGGGCCACGGTGCGGCGCGACAGGCCGGCGACGAAACCGGTCAGGCCACTGCGCGCGCCGTTGGACAGCGCCAGGATGTCGATCGGGGCTTTCACCGCCGACGAGGTGATGTTGACGATACGGCCGAAGCCGCGCGCGATCATCGCGTCGACGGTGGCGCGGATCAGCGCGATCGGCGCCAGCATGTTGGCGTCCAGCGCGGCAATCCAGTCGTCACGCTCGAAATTGCGGAAATCACCGGGCGGCGGGCCACCGGCGTTGTTGACCAGGATGTCCACCTGCGGGCACGCGGCCAGCGCGGCGGCACGGCCGGCTTCGGTGGTGACGTCGGCGACAATCGCGCGCACCTCGGCGGCACCGGCCAGCGCGCGCAGCTCTTCAGCGGCGGCCTGCAGGGCGGCTTCGCCGCGGGCCACGATCACCACGTTGACGCCTTCACGCACCAGCGCACGCGCGCAGCCCAGGCCCAGCCCCTTGCTTGCGCCGCAGACCAGTGCCCAGCGGCCATTGATACCCAGATCCATGCGTCAATCCTGCGGAATTCGGAAGGCGCTCATTGTCCGCCATCGGCCGGTGACAGGCCGGCAACGAAGTGTTGCAGGGCGGCGGCGACCTCGTCGGCATGGCCGAGGAAGGGCGCATGGCCGCCGTGGGCGATGGTCAGCATCTGCGCGTCCGGGGCCATTGCCGCGGCGGCCTGCATCGCCGTCGGTGAGACCAGCCGGTCGCGTTGGCCGGCGATCCACAGGCTGGGCTTGCCCAGCATCGGCAGGGCGCCGCGCAGGTCGGTGCTTTCCAGCAGGCGCAGGCCTTCCAGCAGCGCGCGTTCGGTGGGCGCACCGCGCTCGACCAGGCGCTGGCGCAGGGTGCGCAGCTCTTCGCGGGCGTGCGCCGAGCCCATCACGTCCAGCGCCAGGAAGCGCTCCAGCGTGCCACCGAAGTCGCTGGCCAGCTCGCGCCCGAACTGTTCGAACACTGCCGGTTCCACCGCATGCGGCCAGTCTTCACCACGCACGAAGCGCGGCGTGGCCGCGATCATCGCCAGCCCGCGCACCTTCGGCAGGGTGGCCGCCGCATGCAGCGCGAACAGGCCGCCCAGCGACCAGCCGCACCACACCGCCGGCGGCGTGGCCGCGGCAATGGCATTGACCACGAACGGCAGGCGCAGCGGCGTGCTGTCGTCGCGGCTGTGGCCATGGCCGGGAAGGTCTACCCGATGCAGGGTGAACTGGTCCGCCAGGCGCTGCACCAGCGGCGCGAACACGCCGCCCTGCAGGGCCCAGCCGTGGATCAGTACCAGGTCCGGCCCACGGCCGGTCACTTCAATATGCATGGGCAACGACACGGAACTCAGGCAAAGGCGGGCAGCGGCGGTGGCGCGGCTTCACGCACGGTCAGGGTCACGCGATCGCGCGCGTTGGCGATGGCCTCGACCAGGCCACGCACCTGTTCCGGCGTATGCAGTGCGGACAGGGTGACGCGCAGGCGTGCCTTGCCCTCCGGCACCGTCGGTGGGCGAATCGCGCCGACCAGCCAGCCGGCCTGTTCCAGCGCCGTGGACATCGCCACGGCGGTATGGTCATCACCACACAGCAGCGGCTGGATCGGCGTTTCCGAAGCCATCAGGTCCAGGCCGTGGCGACGCGCTTCACTGCGGAACAGCGCGATCAGGTCGGTCAGTTTGGTGCGGCGCCAGTGGTCGCGGCGCGCCAGGCGTACTGCTTCAAGCGCCGCCGCGGCCATCGCCGGTGGCACCGCCGTGGTGTAGATGTAGGGACGCGCGGTTTCGGCCAGGTGCTCGATCAGATCGTCACGGCCCAGCACCAGTGCACCGGATCCGCCCAATGCCTTACCCAGCGTGACCAGTTGCAGCGGCACATCGTCCACGCCCAGCCCGGCGGCGGCCACGGCACCACGGCCATCACCGACCACGCCCACGCCGTGCGCGTCATCGACGTAGAACAGCGCCTGCTGCAGGCGTGCCACAAGCGACAATGCGCGCAGCGGTGCGATGTCGCCATCCATGCTGAAGACACCATCGGTGGCCAGCATCGCCGCGCCATCGGGCGCGTGCTTGAGCTGACGCATCGCGCCTTCCGCATCCAGATGCGGATAGCGGCGCAGGCGTGCACCGGCCAACCGCGTCGCATCCAGCAGGCTGGCGTGGTTGAGCTTGTCCTGTACGCAGACATCGTTCTCTTCGCTCAGCAATGCCTGCTGCACCGCCAGGTTGGCGGCGAAGCCACTGCCGAACAGCAGCGCACGCGGATAGCCCAGCCACTCGGCCACTTCGCGTTCAAGCGCTTCGTGCAGGGCGTGGTGACCACAGACCAGGTGCGAGGCACCGGCGCCAGCACCTTCGCGCGCGGCAGCATCCTGCAGCGCATTGACCACGCTGAACTGCTGGGCCAGGCCCAGGTAATCATTGCTGCAGAAGCCGGTCAGCCACTGGCCGTCCACTTCCAGGCGCACGCCATCACGACGGCTGACCGTGCGTCGCGGGCGGCGACGGCCTTGGGCATCGCGCAGGGCGCGCTGGGCGTGGAGGCGGGCGGTCAGGTCGGGGCGGGCCATGGTGGCTGAATGCGTCGACGGGGCGGCTAGGGTAGCGCGTTGCCGCGGCGCCTGCTTGCGGCCCGTCTCAGGCCGCGTGAGCGCAGCCACAGCCGGGCGTATCGGCACTGATATCGGCGTGCACGGTGCCGCCGTGGTCGTGGCCCTCGGCATCCACCTGCACCGCCATCGGTTGCAGGCCCAGGCGTGCGAACAAGGCCAGGTCGCGCTCGCTCTCCGGGTTGCCGGTGGTCAGCAGCTTGTCGCCGTAGAAGATCGAATTGGCACCGGCCAGGAAACACAGCGCCTGCAGTTCGTCGCTCATCGCTTCGCGCCCGGCCGACAGCCGCACCATCGAGCGCGGCATGGCGATGCGCGCCACCGCGATCATGCGCACGAACTCGAACGGGTCCAGCTCGGCACTGCCATGCAGCGGCGTGCCCGCCACCTGCACCAGCTTGTTGATCGGCACCGAATCGGGATGTGCCGGCAGCGTGGCCAGCGCCAGCAGCAGGCCGACGCGCTGCGCGCGCGTCTCGCCCATGCCGACGATGCCACCGCAACAGGTCTTCAGGCCGGCATCGCGCACGTGCTCCAGCGTATCCAGGCGGTCCTGGTACTGGCGCGTGTGGATGATCGAATCGTAGTAGTCCGGCGCGGTGTCGAGGTTGTGGTTGTAGTAGTCCAGGCCGGCGTCCTTCAGCGCACGTGCCTGTTCGCCACTAAGCATGCCCAGCGTGGCACAGGTCTCCAGGCCCAGCGCCTTCACCCCGGCGATCATTGCCGCCACCTTCGGAATGTCGCGGTCCTTCGGCGAACGCCACGCGGCACCCATGCAGAAGCGCGACGCACCGGCGGCCTTGGCCTGGCGTGCCTTGGCCAGCACCGCATCGGTCTCCATCAGCTTCTGCGCGTTCACCCCGGTGTTGTATCGCTGCGCCTGCGGGCAGTACGCGCAGTCTTCCGGGCAGCCGCCGGTCTTCACCGACAGCAACGTGGAGACCTGCACCTGCGATGGGTCGAAGTGCTCGCGGTGGACCGCTGCGGCGCGGAACAGCAGCTCGGGGAACGGCAGATCGAACAGCGCCTGCAGTTCGTCGTGTTGCCAGTCGTGGCGGATGGCAGCAGCCATGGCGGGACCTTGGGTACGAGTGGAGCGAGGGCGGCAGTGTGGGTGGGCGTGCCCGGACTGTCAACCATTGTTGATTTAAATTGGTTTACGGGGTTCGTGCCTAGAATGGAGCCCCCACGCAAAGGACGGCCATGAACGCTGCATCGATCACGCGCGCTGCGGTTGCCGTAGTGGCCCTTGCCCTGGGACTGGCAGCAGCGGCTGCCTGCGCGGCCGAGCCGACTGCTGCGGAGATTGACGAAAACTCCCGCGTCCGTGAGGCGATCTTCCGTGGCGAGCAGGGCGGCCCGCAGCTTACTGATTACCCTGTGGCGAAGGTCTACGGCGGACCTGCCGCTGCGCTGGACATGAGTACGCATGAGGCGCGCATGTTCAAGACGCGGATGTCCGCCGCATTGAAGGACGGCAAGGTCGAGTTCGCCGGCGAGTACACCGTGGCCGGCTGGGGCTGCGGCACGGGGTGCTTCTCGCAGACCTTCATCAGCCTGCGCACCGGCAAGCCGCTGCCGCAGAGCCTGGGTGGGGAACTCGGCCCGAACATCGTCCGGATCGATCCGCACAGCGCGCTGGTGGTGGCCGAAGGCACCGAGTACGACAGCAACTACGACAGGACCGGTCACTACGCCTACTTCTATGTGCTGGAAGGGCATGCGTTGAAGCTGATCCGGAAGGTAGCGGTGCCGGAGGCTTTGGAAGAGGAATGAGTATGAAACCGGATGCAATGCCGCCAGGTGGAAAACTGCTGGTACTCGACCTGGACGAGACGTTGGTGCACGCAAGCGAGCGCGAACTGGAGCGGCCGGCGGACTTCCGCCTTGTCGGCTACCACGTCTACCTGCGGCCTCACCTGCAGGCGTTCCTCGACTATGCCTTCGCCCATTTCACGGTGGGGGTGTGGACGTCTTCCGGGCAGTTGTATGCGGAGCCGCTGGTGGCCCGCCTGATGCCGGGCCGCCCGCTCGCATTCCTGTGGTCCGCGCAGCGATGCAGCACGGCGCGTGACTGGGACACTGGCGGCTATGCGTCGCAGAAACGGTTGGGCAAGCTGAAGCGACACGGCTTCCGGTTGGAGCAGATGATCGGTATCGACGACACGCCCAGCAAGTACGCCAGAAACTACGGAAACCTGGTCGAGGTGCGCGAGTTCACCGGTGATGCGAGCGATGATGAGTTGGCACATCTGCCGCTCTATCTGGAATGGCTGCGGCAGCAGCCCAACGTGCGCAGCGTGGAAAAGCGCCGGTGGCGGGAGCGATTGCCCGCCCAGTAGTGCACGTACGCGGCAGGCTGTCGGGAGGATCCATGGCCGGGCATTTCACCGCATCCTGCAAGGCCTTCAGCCACAGTAGCCGCTGTCCGCCTTCCCCCGCAGCGTCCAGACTGCCCCGCATGACCGATCTCCATCGCCTCCGCGGCCGCATCACCGCGCTGGTCCTCAGCGAGGCCTGGCGTCGCCGCGCCGCGCTCTGGGGCGGCGCCGTGGCCGTGGCGCTGGTGGCGATCCTGTTCGCCAAGGCCAGTGACGCGGCTTTCCAGCTGTTCCAGCGCATCACGTCGCACTCGCTGTGGTGGGCGCTGCTGCTCACACCGGGCATCTTCGCGCTGTTGGCCTGGTTGACCGCGGGCGTGCTGAAACCCACGCGTGGCAGCGGCATTCCGCAGGTCATTGCCGCACTGGACAAGCCCGATGAGTCGTTCCGCAGGACCAATCTTTCGCCCGCAGTCTCGGCCGGCAAGCTGCTGCTGACCTCGTTGTCGCTGCTGGGCGGCGCGTCGGTCGGGCGCGAGGGCCCGACGGTGCATGTGGGTGCCAGCCTGATGTACCTGTTCGGCCGCTGGTTCGGCTTCAAGGACCCGCGCGAACTCTCGCACTTCCTGCTGGCCGGTGGTGCAGCGGGTATCGCGGCGGCGTTCAACACGCCGTTGGCCGGTATCGTCTTTGCCATCGAGGAGCTCAGCGGCCGTTTCGAGCATCGCTTCTCCGGCACCCTGCTGACCGCGGTGATCGTCGGTGGCGTGGTGTCGCTGGGCCTGCTGGGCAACTACACCTACTTCGGTCATGTGAGCGCACGCCTGCCGCTGGGCCAGGGCTGGCTGGCAATCCTGCTGTGCGGCGTGGTGGCGGGCTTGCTGGGAGGCCTGTTCGCGCGTGCGGTGCTGGCCAGTGCGGCGGGCCGCCCGCGCTGGCTCGGGCAACTGCGCCAGCGGCATCCGGTTCTGTTGGCCGCAGGCTGCGGCCTGGTGGTGGTACTGCTCGCCCTGGTCTTCGGTGAAGGCGCGTTCGGCACCGGCTACGAGCAGGCGCGCAGCCTGGTGCAGGGACAGGCGATGGTCGGCCACGAGTTCGGGTTGATGAAGCTGCTCGCGAACCTGGCGTCCTATGTGGCGGGCATTCCCGGTGGCCTGTTCTCGCCGGCGCTGGCGGTCGGTGCCGGACTGGGCCACAACCTGGCGGTCCTGATGCCGGGCGTGGACCCGCGCGCGTTCGTGCTGTTGGGCATGTGCGCCTATCTGACCGGCGTCACCCAGGCACCGCTGACTTCGGCGGTGATCTCGCTGGAGCTGACCGACAGTGGTGATCTGCTGCTGCCGATCCTGGCCACGGTGCTGATCGCGCGTGGTGTGTCCGGGCTGGTGTGCCGGGTGCCGATCTATCGTGGTCTGGCGGAGGTGTTGATGATGCCCACCGTGGCGCCGTCGGATGCCGGGGATCGCGAACGCGCGCCCTGAAGGGCGGCGCGGTAACGGATAGCGCTGACACTGCAGCACGCGGTCCGCTGATGGTGAAGCTGACGCAGCGATGGAAGGCTGGCGCATGGGCATCAACTTCCTGCACACGGCAAGCACTGTCCCTCACGCGCTGCTTCGCGTTCTGCTGCCACTGCGTTGCCTGGTCTGCAACGATCCCGGCCACGATGGGCTGGATCTGTGCGCCGCGTGCTATGCGGAACTTCCGTGGTCGGGCCGCGCCTGCCTGCGCTGCGCATTGCCGCTGCCCGACAACGCACTGATCGTCTGCGGCAGCTGCCGCGAGGAAGCGCCACCGCAGGCCGCTACCCATGCCAGCCTGCTGTACCTGCCACCGGTCGACCAGCTGCTGGTGCGCTACAAGTTCCATCAGGATCTCGCAGCGGGTCGCCTGCTCGCGCAGTTGATGCAGCGCGCACCGCCGCCCTGGTCATGCCCTCTACTGGTGCCGGTGCCGCTGCACACCCGTCGCCTGCGCCAGCGCGGCTACAACCAGGCGGCAGAACTGTGCCGCCTGCTGCCGATACCAGTCTGGCAGGGGCTGTACCGGCGGCGGCATACCGCGCCGCAGTCCGAGCGTACGGCCGAACAGCGCAGGGAAAACCTGTTCGATGCGTTCGATGTACGTGGTCCGGTGCCGCCGCGACTGACCGTGGTGGACGATGTGATGACCACCGGCAGCACGGTGATGGAGGTTGCGGAGACGCTGCGGTGGGTGGGAGCGGACGAGGTGCGGGTATGGGTCTGCGCGCGGGCGCCGTGATCGCCCTCTTCATCACCAGGGGCTAGGATGAGCCCGGTTCCGGATCGAAGGAGTGGCCATGAATTCCCCCTTGTCTCCCTTGTTGTCGGCGGTTGGGCGCAGCTGGTGGATCCTGCTGCTGTATGGGCTGGTTGCGCTGGGCTTTGGCATCGTCGCCATCGGCTGGCCGCTCTCTGCAGCCATGGCATTGGCATGGACGCTGGGTGTGATGGCCATCGTTGAAGGTGTCATCAGCCTGTTCGCACTGGTCAGCGGCGGCAGCGGTGCCTCGCGTGGCTGGCTGGCGCTGTATGCCATCGCCTCGCTGGGTTTCGGCATCCTGGCGGTGATCAATCCGCTGGCCACCGCCAGCGTCCTGGTGCTGTTCCTGGCAGCGTGGCTGCTGGTGGCCGGCATCTATCGCATCGTGTTCGCGATCCGCGTGCGCAAGCAGATCCAGGGCGAGTGGCTGCTGATCCTCAGTGGCGTGCTGGCGGTGGTGCTGGGCCTGCTGTTTGCGGCCAATCCGTATGCGGGCGTGGCGGTGACCACGTTGTGGATCGGCATCGGCAGCCTGCTGTACGGGCTGTTGCAGGTGCTGGTGGCGTTCAAGCTGCGGAAGCTGAAGTGAGGGGCGCGCGTCTGCTCCTGCTAGGGGCGGCGCTGGTGCTGACCGGATGCATGCCGGGCGCCACGCCCGGCGCGCTGGCAGGCAAGGATCATGCGCCACGCCCCGGCGTGGATGTGCGCCTGAGCGCGGTCGATGCAGCCGGCAAGGGCACGCCGGTGCAGTGGCAGGGCCAGACCCTGGCGCTGCGCGAGCCGCCAATTGCCGGCAGCGCGGACATCGCCGATGTGCGCTATGTGCTGGATGAAGGCAAGCAGCCGGGCCTGCAGATCCGCTATCGGCCGGAGGCGCATCAGCGCATCCACGATGGCACGGCAGCACTGGTGGGCCAGCGTGCGGCGATCAGCGTGGATGGCCGCGTGCTGATGGTGGCGACGGTGCAGGGGCCGTTCGGCGAATCGATGATGCTGAGCGGGTTGTCCAGCGTTGCCGAAGCGCGGGAGCTGGCGAAGCACATCACTGGCGAATGACGGGTGCGCCATGAACCCGCGCTGCGCGCGGAGGTCGACCCAGGTCGACCGCTACCGGGCGAACCGTGCTTCGATTTCTTCCAGCGACTTGCCCTTGGTCTCCGGCAGCCAGAACGCGGCTACCAGGAAGAACACGAAGGTGCACGCCGCCCAGAACACGAACATGCTGGCGTAGCCGTAGTGCCCCACCGTGGGCAGGAAGATCGCGGCGATAGTGGTGGATACGAACTGGTTGATCAGCAGCGCGATGCTCATGCCGTTGGAGCGGATGCGGTTCGGCATCAGCTCCGACAGTGCCAGCCATACGCAGACGCCGGGGCCGACCGCGAAGAATGCGACGAACACCAGGATGCAGGCGGCCACTGCCCAGCCGTGTGCCGGTGGCGGCACCGGGCCGATGCGGGCCTGCTCGATACGCAGCGGTGCCTGCGCTGCAGCGGCCGGATCGGCGAACGGGTTCAGATGCAGTTTGCGGAAGAACGCGCCGATCACGCTGTCCGGCTGCACGGTGCCGGCACGCTCGATGCGCAGCTCGCGGTCGGTCAGGTTGTCGCTGCGCAGGGCGCGCACATTGGTGAAGTCGCCATAGGCATACGACACGGTCAGCTGCAATGGCCGGCCTTCGCTGTCGATGCCAGCGCCAAGGCGCTGCCACTGCGCATCATCCAGTACCAGTTGCAGCCCATCGCCGCTGACCGCCGCCTGCAGCTGCGGCTGCACGTCGGTGCGGCCGCGTTCGGCCTGGAAGAACAGCGTGGCGGCGGCCAGCAGGGCCACGCAGATGCCGCCGCTGCCGAGCATCAGCAGGAACTTGCGGCCCTTGCGGTCGACCAGCAGCAGCGCGACCACGGTCATCACCGCATTGAGCAGCTTGATCGCCACGTCGGCGCCGTTGGCCACCGCGCCGGACAGGCCGGCCTGGTTGAGGATGTTCACCGCGTAGGCCAGCACCGAGTTGATGCCGGTGGCCTGGGTGCAGGCCAGCACCACGCAGGCGAGCAGGAACGGCACCACGTAGCGGCGACTGAGCAGCGGGTCGCGCTTGCCGCTGCTGCCGCTCGATTCCGGTGCCTGGATCTGTGCAAGCGTGGGCTCCACCTCCGAAGCCGGCAGTACGCGCTGCAGGCTGCGGCGCGCATCATCGATGCGACCGCGGTGCACCAGCCAGCGCGGCGATTCGGACAGCCAGAAGATGCCGGCGCAGAACAGCAGGCCCGGCGCCAGGCAGGTCCAGAAGATGGTGCGCCAGGCGTGGTCCTTCACCGCAAACAGCTCCTGCGCCTGCTGCGCGACCGGCAGTGAGCGCACGGCTTCGGCGGCGGCATCCACGGCGTGGGCGTGGTACAGGCCGATCAGGGCAGCCAGCACCAGGCCAACGGTCAGCAGCAGCTGGAACATGGCC
This sequence comes from Stenotrophomonas maltophilia, assembly GCF_003205835.1. GTDB lineage: Bacteria > Pseudomonadota > Gammaproteobacteria > Xanthomonadales > Xanthomonadaceae > Stenotrophomonas > Stenotrophomonas riyadhensis. The sequence continues at coordinate 4,542,585 of NZ_CP029773.1, read as the reverse complement.
GCGCCGCGCCCGCGTCGCTCTGGGCTGAGCACTTCGGCCAGGTACAGCGGAATCACCACGCCGATCAGGCCGCCACTGATGCCCTGCAGCAGCCGGCCGAGCAGCAGGGGCGTGTAGCCGGATGCCAGTGCCATGATCGGGATCGAGGCAGTGAACAGCAGGCCGGCCAGCAGCATCGCACCGCGGCGGCCGATCAGGTCGGCGACCATGCCGGCGAACAGCGAGGACAGCACGCTGCCCAGCAGCACTGCCGCGACGACGAAGCCGAGCTGCTGGCTGCTGAGCTGCCAGGCGTGGCTGGCAGTCGCTTCAAGATAGGGCAGGGCGCCGGCGATGATGCCGATGTCGATGCCGTACAGCAGGCCACCGAGGCCGCCGATGAAGAGCAGGTAGCGTACGGGCCAGCGCGGAGCGGTGCTTGCAGTCATCGGCAGTTCCTGTGGTAGCGCCGGGCTATGCCCGGCGACGGTTCGTCGCAGATTGCTTTCTGTAGAGTCGAGCCATGCTCGACTGCTCTTCGTTCCGATATCGAGGTTCCCTGCACCGCGCGTTGCGCGGTGAGTCGAGCATGGCTCGACTCTACAAAAACGCAGATATCAGGCGTTTGCGGCGTTCAAATCAACTACGCGCCCACCAACCACCACCTGCTGCAGGCGCAGCTCGGCGTCGAGCACCACCAGGTCGGCGCGGGCGTCGGGCGCGATGCGGCCGCGATCGTCCAGGCCCAGGTAATCGGCCGGGAACGTGGAAACACGCTGCGAGGCGTCGGCCAAGTCCAGGCCCACACGCACCAGATTGCGCAGTGCCTGGTCCATGGTCAGCGCGCTGCCGGCCAGCGAACCGGTCGCCAGGCGCACGCAGCCGCCGCACTTGTGCACGCGCTGTTCGCCCAGGGCGTACTCGCCATCGGGCATGCCCGTGGCGGCGGTGGCGTCGGTCACTGCGTACAGGCGTGGGATCGCGCGCGCGGCCAGGCGGATCACGCCGGGGTGGATGTGCTGCAGGTCGGGAATGATCTCGGCGTACTGCGCATGTGCCAACGCCGCCGCTGCAATGCCCGGGCGATAGTGATCGACGCCGGTCATGCCGTTGAACAGGTGGGTGAAGCCGGAGGCACCGGCTTGCAGTGCCGCCACGCCTTCCTCGTAGGTACCGGCGCTGTGACCGAGCTGCACGCGGATGCCCATCGCCGAGAGCGCGGGAATCAGCGCGGTGTGCTCACCGATTTCCGGGGCCAGCGTCATCACCCGGATCGGTGCCAGCGCATGCAGCTGCTGCACCAGTGCAACGGTCGCCTCGATCGTGCGGTTGGGCTGCGCGCCCAGCCGCTGCGGGCTGATGAACGGTCCTTCCAGATGCACACCGGCAATACTGGCGGCGTCGGCATCGGGCGCCGCCATGGTGGCGGCCACACCCTGCAGCGCGTGCTCGATCTCGTCCAGCCCGGCGGTCATGGTGGTCGCCAGCAGCGTGGTGGTGCCGAAGCGCAGATGGGTGCGGGCGATGGTGCGTGCCACGTCACCGCCCTGCATCAGGTCCACGCCGGCCGCGCCATGCACATGCAGGTCGATGAAGCCGGGCAGGATCACCGGCAGCTGCAGGTCGTCGGCACCGCTGTGGTCGTCCACCTGCAGCTGGCGTACGCGTGAATCGAAGTGGACGTGCCCGCGCCGCCAGCCCAGCGGGGTGAGGATGCGGCCATGCAGGGTGCGGGTGTCGGTCATGCGGTGGGCTCGGCGATGATCACTTCGATGCCCAGCCGCTGCAGTCCCTCTCGGGTCGCGTCGTCGATGCCGGCGTCGGTGATGATGGCGTGGATCTGATCCAGCAGTGCGATGCGGTGCAGGCTGACGCGGCCGAACTTGGAGGCGTCGGTCAGCACCACGATGCGGCGCGCGCGCTCGACCATGCGGTGGTTGAGGCGGGCTTCGGCTTCATCGTGGGTGGTCAGGCCGAACTGCAGGTCCAGGCCATCCACGCCCAGGAACAGGGTGTCGAAGCTGTACGAGTTGAGGCTGGCTTCGGCCTGGCTGCCCTGCAGCGACAGCGACTGCTGGCGCAGCAGCCCACCGGTCAGCAGTACGGTGATGCCTGCGGCATTGGCCAGTTCCCAGGCGATGTTCAGGCCGTTGGTCATCACCGTCACGTCGCGATGCGCGCGCAGGTGGCGGGCCAGGGTCATCGTGGTCGAGCCGGAGTCGATGATGATGTTGTCGCCGGGCTGCACCAGGCGCGCAGCGCGCGCACCGATCGATTCCTTCAGCGGCAGGTTCAGCGCGTCTTTCTCGTGGATGTCCTGTTCCTGCGGCGGCGTACGAACGAGCGTGGCGCCGCCGTGGGTACGGTTGGCCAGGCCCTGCGACTCGAAGTGGGTCAGGTCGGCACGGATGGTCACCGCCGACACGCCGAAGCGCTCGACCAGATCGGCCACCTGCACCGAGCCGTGCTCGATCAGCAGCTGCAGGATCTGTTGCCGGCGGGAGCGGGTGTTGCGCATGGCCATTCTCGGTTTCGCGGGAAAAGGTAGAGATTAGCCGTTCGCAGCAACGCCGGCAGCCGAGCCCGCGTTCTGCGTGCGGGGGCCGGCCTGGTTGGCGCTGCAGGCGCGGGCGTATTCGCCCAGGCACAGGCCGATACGGTGCTGCACCAGTGCGGTGGGCGTGTTGGCCAGGCGGCCCTCGCGCACGGCGCGGTACTGCTCCGGCAGGTACTGGCTGAGCAGCACCAGCGGTGGCGCATGCTGCTCCAGGTTGGCGAACAGGGTCTGCACCGCCTGCACCAGCGCCGGCTCGCCCCAGTAGTAGCGGCAGCGGTCGCTGAAGGAGTAACTGCGCAGCAGGCGCAGCGTCGCCTCATCGCCCTGGTAATAGGACTGCCAGTACTTCGGCTGCGCCACCATCACCTCGTCCAGCACCTGCGGCAGGCGCGAGCACTGTGCGGCCGGCAGCAGCTCGGCCTCGATCGCGGCCAGCGCGAACAGCGCTTCGCGATAGGCGAAAGTCGCCGCCGGGCCGACCTTCAGGATGGCGAAGTGATCGCGCACCAGTGCATGCAGGCCGCTTTCGCGCTGGTAGTCGGTGGAATGCGCTTCGAACACGATGCGCGGCTGCTGTTCGAGGAAGCCGGCCAGCGTGCTGGCGGCTGCGGCATCGTACTCGTGCACGCTGCTGTGGTCGAAGTCCACGCCCGGCTGCACCACCATCGCGATCACGCGCTGCCACGCGTCGCGCAGCTGCGGCGTATCGAACGCCTGCTGGTGGATGGCCAGGGTCTGCGCGGCGGCGGCCGGCGTGGTCACCTGCAGGCCTTCGGCCAGCGAGGCTTCGCCACCGGGAATCGGCACCTCGGTACCGATCACGTAGACCGGCGGCGGCAGGCCGTGCTCGGCGGCGGTGCGCTCGGCGATCTCGGCCAGCTCGGCCGAACGCGCGGCGACGATGGCATCGGGCAGCGGCACCGGGTCATCGGCGCAGGACATGCTGCAGTCCAGGTGGATCTTGTGGAAGCCGGCGGCGACGTAGGCCTCGATCAGTACGCGCGCGTGGGTCATCGCTTCGGCGGCGGGGCGCTTCTGCCAGGCATTCGGGCCGAGGTGGTCACCGCCCAGGATCAGCCGTTCGCGCGGGAAGCCTTCCTCATCGGCCAGCGTGCCCACGTAATCGCGGTACTGCGGCGGGGTCATGCCGGTGTAGCCGCCGAACTGGTCGACCTGGTTGGAGGTGGCCTCGATCAGCAGCACGGTGCCGTGTGCCAGCGCCACGTGCATGGCCGCGCGCAGCACCTGCTCGTTGCTGCAGCAGACGCTGTACAGGCCGACGTTGGCACCGGCGCGGTGGGAGGCAAGCAGGGTCTGCAACGGGGACATGGTCAGGCTCCGGACATCAGGAAAACGAGGGTTGGCAGGCGAGCAGGGCAGCACCACGTGCGCCACCGGCATCGCCGAAGCGTGGCGGCACGATAGGCGGTACCTGCACGCCGTTGAACAGATGCGCGGCGATGGCCGCAGGCAACTGCTGGTACAGCGGCGCATACTGCGAAAGACCGCCGCCGAGCACGATCACGTGCGGGTCCAGCGCCAGCACCAGCGCGGCCAGGCTGTGGCCGAGCAGGTCGCGATGGATGTCCAGCGCCTTGCGTGCGCGGGCATCGCCGGCTTCGGCCAGGGCGATCACCGCGCTGGCGTCAGCGGCGCTGCCACCGAGATGGCGTTCGATCATCGCCACGCCACTGCCGGACACATAGCGCTCCACGCAGCCCTGCAGGCCACAGGCGCAGTCGATCAGCGGCAGGCCGTGGCGCTGCAGCAGATGACCGGGCACGCTCCAGTGGCCCCATTCGCCGGCCAGGCCGTTGAAGCCGGACAGCAGGCGGCCGTGCAGGCAGAAACCACCACCCGCGCCGGTGCCGAGGATGGCACCGAACATGCTGGGATAGCCGTCGGCGGCACCGCCGTGTGCTTCCGACAGGGCAAAACACTGCAGGTCGTTACCGAAATGCAGCGGCCGCTGCAGGCGCGCCTGCAGGTCGGCCGCCACGCTGTGGCCGGTCAACGCCGGCACGTTCGCGCTGAGCTGGCGGCCGCTGCGGCGGTCGCGCACGCCGGGCAGGGCGATGCCGATCGCCGCATCACTGCGGCCCAGCGCGGCATCGGCCTCGGCGACCAGGGTCACCACCGCCTGCAGGAAACCGTCGTAGTCGCCCTGCGGCGTGGCCACCCGGCGACGCCAGGTGACCTGCATCGCCGCATCGCACGCCACCAGCTCGATCTTGGTGCCGCCGATGTCGATGCCGTAGCAGGCGTGGGCGATCAGCTCAGCCATGGTGGATGGTGACGCCCTTGACCACGCGGTTGACGGTGCCATCCGGGAACGGATTGTCCGGAGTCAGGCCCAGCGCAGCCGAGCGCTGCAGCGCGAACAGCTGCGCGAAGCCCAGCCACACCGGTGCCAGCCACGGATCATCCAGTGCCGGTACGGTGAGGGTGTACTCGTCGTCCGCACCGATGTCCGAATGCGGGCCGATCGCCAGCACCTGGCCGGCCACGCCATCGCGGCGCAGTTCTTCCAGCAGGTCCTGTTCGTAGCGGCGCGCCAGTGGCTGCACGCTGCGCAGCACCACCACCAGGGTGTTGCCGTCCAGCGTCGATTTCGGGCCATGGCGGAAGCCCAGCGGGGTGTTGGCCAGCGCCAGCACGCGGCCGGCGGTCAGTTCCAGCACCTTCAGCGCGCACTCGCGTGCCAGCGCTTCCAGCGGGCCGCTGCCGAGGTAGATGATGCGGTTGAACGGGCGCTGTGCCAGCGCCGCCACCGGTGCATCCCATTGCGCCTGGCCTTCGCGGGCCAGCGTGGCGATCTGCTTCAGGCGCGCCACACGCGCATCCCACGGCGAACGATCGAACACGGTCAGTGCGGCCAGCAGCATGCAGGTCAGGCTGCTGGTCATGGCGAAGGCACGGTCGCAGCTGGCCGACGGCATCAGCAGGGTGCAGGTGTCGGCACGGCCGGCGCCACGACGGGCCAGTTCGCCATCGGCATTGCAGGTGATGTCGAGGAAGCGCGCGTCATCCACGTCGCTGCGCACGCGGTCCACCGCCGCCACGCTTTCCGGGCTGGAGCCGCTGCGGCCGAACGAGACCAGCAGGGTCGGACGGTCGCGCTGCAGGTACAGCGCCGGGTGGGTCAGCAGGCTGGTGGTGTGCACCACGCGCACATCGGCCGGCCATTGCGCGTTGATTGCATCGGCCACCATTTCGGCGATGAAGCCGGAGCTGCCGGCGCCGGTGAACAGCACGCGCTGGTTGGGATCGTTGAGGCTGTCGCCGAGGAAGGCCTGCAGGCGGTCGCGGGCACGCGACAGGTCCTGTGCGAGGGCGTCCCACAGCGCAGGCTGCTGGGCGATTTCGGTAGCGGTATCGGCTCCGCCAAGGCGCTGCCAGGCGGACACATCGGAAAGCAGGGTGACGTCCATTCGGAGGTTCCAGTTGGGCCAGCGCACCATCTGTGTTTTCTTTCGAAATGTCAAATAGCGAAAGTAAAAAGAAAGAAAATGGCATGGTGACTTTTCCCGCCTGGGTGTGCTCGGGAAAACGAAAGAACGGGCCGGATGCCGTATCGCACAATGCTTAACAGGCGCCTGCAAGCGCTTACACAAAGTATTGCGGCGCAGCAACTTTCGTTTCAATAGAATATATCTTCCTTTTTCCTTTCAATTTGTTGACATCTTTCGAATCGCTGCCCTAGAGTCGGCCCAATCGCTTTCGAAACGCCCGGTGAACGGGTTGGGAGTCCGCGTGGAAAACTGCGTTCGTCGCTCGCCGCTGATGCTGGCCCTGTTGCCGGCATTGATGCTGGCGTCCATGCCGGCCCGGGCCGAGCCCGTCGGCAACCTGCGTTCGGTCAGCGCCAACGCCAGCCGCGATGGCGTGCAGGGCTGGGACCTGCAGACCGACAAGGGCGCGCGCATCCGCATCGAACTGCCGGCCACCGACATCATCCGCGTGCAGGCCGGTCGCAACGGCACGCTCACCGGTGCAGGCGACAAGGCCGCGCCGATCGTGCTGCCGCAGCCCAAGGCGAACGTGCAGGCGCAGCTGGAAGAAGACGCACAGGAAATCCGCGTGCGCACCGAGTCACTGGTGCTGCATGTACAGCGGCAGCCGCTGCGCATGCGCCTGGAACGGCTGGACAACGGCCAGCCCACCGCGCTGTGGCAGGAACTGCAGCCGCTGGACCTGGATGCCACGCAGAGCGTCCAGGTGCTGTCCTCGCAGGCCGATGAAGGCTACTTCGGTGGCGGCCAGCAGAACGGCCGTTACCAGTTCAAGGGCCGCGAGCTGGAAGTGTCCTACTCCGGCGGCTGGGAAGAAGGCGACCGCCCAAGCCCGGCGCCGATGCTGCTGAGCAGCCGCGGTTGGGGCATGCTGCGCAATACCTGGAGCGACGGCAGCTACGATCTGCGCGAGGCCGACCAGGCCACGCTGCTGCACCGCGAAGACCGCTTCGATGCGTACTACTTCGTCGGCGCCGACCTGCCGAAACTGATCGAGCGCTACACCCAGCTGACCGGCCGCCCCAACATGGTCGCGCGCTGGGCGCTGTCCTACGGCGATGCCGATTGCTACAACGACGGCGACAACAGCAAGAAGCCCGGCACCGTACCCGAAGGCTGGAGCGACGGCCCGACCGGCACCACCCCGGATGTGATCGACAGCGTGGCCAGGCAGTACCGCGCCAACGACATGCCCGGAGGCTGGATCCTGCCCAATGACGGTTACGGCTGCGGCTACAAGCAGTTGCCGGAAACGGTGAAGGGCCTGGCCAAGTACGGCTTCCGCACCGGCCTGTGGACCGAGAACGGCGTCGACAAGATCGCCTGGGAAGTGGGCAAGGCCGGCAGCCGCGTGCAGAAGCTGGACGTGGCCTGGACCGGCAAGGGCTACCAGTTCGCGATGGACGCCAACCGCCAGGCCTTCAACGGCATCCTCGACAATTCCGATTCGCGCCCGTTCCTGTGGACGGTGATGGGCTGGGCCGGCATCCAGCGCTATGCGGTGGCATGGACCGGCGACCAGAGCAGCAGCTGGGATTACATCCGCTGGCACGTACCGACCCTGGTCGGTTCGGGCCTGTCCGGCATGGCCTACGCCAGCGGCGACGTCGATGCGATCTTCGGCGGCAGCGCCGAGACATTCACCCGCGACCTGCAGTGGAAGGCGTTCACCCCGGTGCTGATGGGCATGAGCGGCTGGTCGTCGAACGCGCGCAAGCACCCGTGGTGGTACGACGAGCCCTACCGCAGCATCAACCGCGATTACCTGAAGTTGAAGATGCGCCTGACCCCGTACATGTACGGGCTGGTGCACGAGGCCGCGCAGACCGGCGCGCCGCCGGTGCGGGGCCTGATGTGGGACAACCCGCGCGATCCGCATGCGCAGGATGAAACCTACAAGTACCAGTTCCTGCTCGGCCGCGACCTGCTGGTGGCGCCGGTGTACCGCAGCCAGGCGGCCAGCCGTGGCTGGCGCCGCGACATCCATCTGCCGGCCGGCGGCTGGATCGACTACTGGGATGGCCGCCGCGTGCAGGCCGCCGCCGATGGGCGCCAGCTCGACCGCCAGGTGGACCTGGCCACGCTGCCGGTGTTCGTGCGTGCCGGCGCGATCCTGCCGATGTACCCGTCGATGCTGTTCGATGGCGAGAAGCCTCTCGATGAAGTGACGTTCGACCTGTACCCGCAGGGCGATTCGCAGTACACGCTGTACGAAGACGACGGCAACACCCGCCGCTACCAGCAGGGCGAATCGAGCACGCAGCAGATCCGCGTGCAGGCGCCGGCGCAGGGCAGTGGCCCGGTGCAGGTGCAGATTGATGCCGTGCAGGGCCAATACAACGGCCAGCTGGCGCAGCGTCGCTATGGCCTGCGTGTGCTCAGCCGCCAGGCGCCGCGCGCGGTGCAGGCCGGTGGTCGCGCGCTGCCGGCGCTGGCCGATGCCGCCGCCTTCAACAGCGCCAACGAAGGTTGGTACTTCGATGCCCAGGAGCGCCGCGGCACGCTGCATGTGCGCACCGCTACACAAGACATCCGCCAGCCGCTGCAGCTGCAGCTGGACTTCGCCGTCGCTGCCGCAGCCGCCGACGATGCCTATCCGGCCGCGCCGGTGCTGGGCCGCGAACTGCCGGCCGACAGCCTGCTGGTGGTCAACCGCCCGGCCGAAGAACCCGGCCATGCGCTGGAAAATGCCTTCGATGATGATCCGGGCACCTGGTTCCGCAGCGTGCGCAACCAGGCCGTGCGCACCGGTGCGCACGAGTGGGTGATCGGCTTCGGCGAGCGGAAGATGATCGACGGCATCGACATCGCGCCGCGCAACGACAAGAACTGGAAGCACGGCCAGGTACGCGACTACGAGGTGTACCTGGGTGACAGCAATGGCGAGTGGGGCGAGCCGATCGTCCGCGGTCGCCTGCAGCTGAAGGAAGGCGTGCAGCGCATCGACTTCCCGGCCCACGCCGGCCGCCTGCTGCGCTTCCGCGTGCTGAGCGTGCAGAACCCCGAAGGCGACGGCGCCAGCAGCGCCGACCCGATGGTCACTGCCGCACAGGGCAGCGCCCGCGCGTTCGATGCATTGCAGCCGCGCGATGTCGGCCCGATCGCACTGTCCACCTTCCACATTCTCGAACACCAGGAACCGGAGCGACCGGCCCGGCAGCGCTATCTCTCCGAGCTGCCGGTGCCGGCCGCGCTGGCCAGCCAGCTGCGCACCGACCAGTCCTTCCATGGCGACGCCGGCATGCGCATGAACGGCCTGCAGTTCCGCCGTGGCCTGGGTGTCGGCGCCAACAGCCGCATCGACCTGCGCCTGCAGGGCGGCTGGCACCTGCTGCGTGCCGACCTCGGCATCGATGACGCCTGCCGCAGCGCCGGTGGCCTGCAGTTCCAGGTCTGGGGTGACAACCGCCTGCTGTACGACAGCGGCCTGGTGAAGGCGCCCGGCGTGGTCAAGCCGGAGCTGGACATCCGAGGCCTTTCCACCCTGAGCCTGCGCACGCTGGGTGCGCAGGGCAGCCAACCCGCCCAGGTCTGTGCCAACTGGGCCAACGCCGTGCTGATCGGCCAGGAGGGCGACTCCGCCAGCATCGTCGCCCCATGACTCCCTCGTAACACCGCTCCTCCCCCCGCCCATTCCGACTACGGCCCTCATGGTCGTGGCCCGGGAGCGTTTTGCCCGCCGAACGCCCACGCGCTCACTTTTTGCGCCGCACCCCTGCCAGGAGAGAACCCCGATGTTGCCCGCACGCCACCACCGCCCCCCCTGTCGTTCGATCGCTCCGCTGTCGCTGGCCATCGCCGGCGTGCTGCTGTCGGTCGCCGTTCCTGCCTTCGCCCAGGAGAGCAAGGACAAGGCCACCGACCTGGCCCGCATCGAGGTCACCGGCTCCAACATCCGCCGCACCGACGTTGAAACCGCGTCGCCGGTGCAGGTGATCAGCAAGCAGGACATCCAGAACATGGGTGCGCGCACGCTGCTGCAGGTGCTCGACAACCTGCCGGCCGCACGCCCGGCACAGCAGGACGCGCGTTCGCTGTTCACCGGCTCCGATGGTGCCTCGCAGGCCAACCTGCGTGGCCTCGGTGCCCAGGGCACGCTGGTGCTGCTGAACGGTCGTCGCCTGTCGTACTACGGTGCACCGGCCGGCTTCCAGACCCAGTTCGTCAACATCGATGCGATCCCGGCCGCGGCCATCGAGCGCATGGAAGTGCTGACCGATGGCGCTTCGGCGGTGTATGGCACCGACGCGGTGGCCGGCGTGATCAACGTGATCACCAAGCGCAACTTCCAGGGCGCCGAGATCAGCTTCACCAACGACACCTCCTCGCGCATCGACTCCTACGGCGAGCGCCAGGCCAGCATCACCGCCGGCTTCGGCGACCTGGCCGAGAACCGTTTCAACATCTACGGCGCGGTGAACATGTACCGCCGCGACGCGATCCCGCTGAGCGATTTCTACGACAAGCGGCCCGACCAGTACTACGTCAACAAGCCGAACTACCTCAACGACCTGCGCCTGGGCGTGGGTAGCAAGCCGGGCGAGTTCAACCCGGGCACCTACTTCGCCTTCGATCCGGTCACCGGCCGCCGCGTGCAGGAAGCTGCGCCGGGCTGCAAGAACGTGCTGACCAGTGAAGCGGCCGGTCCGCGTTGCGTCTGGGAAACCTGGATGAACAACGAGATCGATGCCGGCGCCAAGTCCGAGCGCAACACCGCCTACCTCAACGGCACCTTCCTGGTGGGTGACAGCACCGAGATCTTCGCCGAGGCGACCTACACCGACATCGACCTGCGCGCCAATGGCGGCACGCCGCGCACCTACGGCACCACCACCGGCAACCCGACCAGCTGGTTCTCGCGCAACACCGGCAACAACGTCAACCAGTTCCTGTACCCGTTCCTGGGCCCGAACAACGAGTACAACCACGCCAGCCCGCAGATGAAGGCGATGATGGGCGGTGTGGTCGGCCTGAACTACCTGCTGCAGGATGCCGGCGCCAACTACTTCGGCCAGCGCAACACCGACAAGAGCTACCGCGTGCTGGCCGGTGCACGCGGCAGCAGGGGTGACTGGAACTGGGAGACCGCGTTCGCCAGTGCGGGTACCCACTCCACCACCTATCAGACGATCAACGTCAACACCAAGGGCTTCGAGAAGGCCTTCGGTCCGTACACGATCGATCCGGGCACCGGCCGCGTGATCATCTCAGACCACCCGGCGTACAAGTTCGGCGAGATCAGCGAAGCCAACGCCGCACTGATCCGTGAAGCGTTCCCGACCTTCGACATCCAGTCGTGGACCCGCCTGCACACCCTGGACGGCAAGATCGAAGGCCCGTTGTTCCAGCTGCCGGCTGGTGAGATGCGTGCCGCGTTCGGCTTCAATGCCAGCCGCGAAACCTTCTATACCCCGGGCAACGCCGATGCGGCCAACGGCCTGATCACCCAGCAGGGCGGCTCCTGGTTCGACGGCAAGCGCAACACCTACGCGCTGTTCGCCGAGACCGTGGCGCCGATCACCGACAAGCTGGAACTGGACGCGGCGGTACGCGTGGACAAGTACCCGAACTTCAGCGCCAACGTCGCGCCGAAGATCGGCTTCAAGTACCAGGCGTTCGATCAGCTGATGCTGCGCGGTACCTACTCGACCGGTTTCCGTGCACCGAGCCTGGCCGAATCCGGCAACGGCGGCGTGTTCGCGCAGCTCGGCGGCTACCGTGACGAGCTGCGCTGCAACGAGACCAACGCCATCGCCAACCTGCTGCTGAAGTCGCAGCGGCCGGGCGATGTCGATCTGGGCAAGACCATGCTGAACGTCGATTGCAGTCGCACCGTGGCACGCATGACCCAGCCGAACAAGGACCTGAAGCCGGAGAAGGCGAAGATCGCCACCCTCGGCTTCGTCTACGAGCCGGCAACCTGGCTGTCGGTGTCGGCCGACTACTGGTTCATCTACCGCGACAATGAAATCGTCGCGCCGGACTACCGCCGCATGGAAGACATCATCTCCTCGTCGCGTTCGCCGATCACCGACAGCGACCGGGCCAACCTGGCGCAGCTGGCGGCGATGTGTGCCGATCCGGCCAGCGGTGTGAACTGCCCGTCGGCACTGCCGGGCTATTCCGCCGGCAACGTGGCCAGCGTGGTGGGCCAGTACAAGAACCGTGGCAAGACGCTGATCGACGGCTTCGACATCGACGCGCGCAGCCGCTTCTCGCTGGGTGACTGGGGCAACCTGAACATCGGTCTTGCTGCCACCATCGCCAACCGAAACCGCTTCTACATGGACGAAGCGAGCGGCTGGTACTACGGCGACGTGGTGGGCTACTACAACAACCCGCGCCTGCGTGCCACGCTCAACGCCGACTGGACCTACAAGCAGGTCACCACCAGCATGTTCGTCAACTATGTGGGCGGCACCAAGTGGGCTACCGACCAGGTCGACGAAAAGAGCAACAACAAGGAAACCTGCACCGGCGGCTACCTGGCCCTGCAGAAGAGCAAGTGCGACGGTGCACCATCGTGGTGGACCGCCAACATGAGCGTCACCTGGCGCCCGGATGATGCGTGGAACCTGAGCTTCACGGTCAAGAACCTGTTCAACCGCCTGCCGTTCTACGATCCGAACAGCTTCCTGGGTGACTCCAGTGACTACGCAACGATCTTCGGTCGTGGTTACAGTGTGACCATCGGCTACCGGTTCAAGTAATTCCGTTTGCGTGACCTGGCGTGCCGGCTGCGGCCGGCACGCTGCCAAGAGGAGAGATGTTTGCCATGAAGCGTAGGGAATTCATCGCGGCCAGCGCCGCTGTCGCCGCCAGCAGCCTGCTGCCGCAGACCCCGGCCTGGGCACGCGGGCGCAAGGTGCGCCTGGCCATGATCGGTACCGGCATGCGCGGCCTGGTGCTGCTGAAGGAACTGGTGCGCCGCGACGACGTCGAAGTGGTCGCCCTGTGCGACATCGAGCCGATCATGCTCGGCCGCGCCACCGAGATGGTGGCCAAGGCGGGCAAGCCGGCGCCGAAGACCTATGGTCAGGACCGCGACACCAATGCCTGGAAGCGCCTGCTGGAACAGAAGGGCATCGATGGCGTGATCATCGCCACGCCGTGGGAGTACCACGCGCCGATGGCGATTGCCGCGATGCAGGCCGGCGTGGCGGTGGGCTGCGAAGTGGTGGCCGGCATCACCCTGCAGGACCACTGGGACGTGTTGAAGACCCAGCTGAGCACCGGCACGCCCTACATGCTGCTGGAGAACGTCTGCTACCGCCGCGACGTGATGGCTGCGCTGCAGATGGTGCGCCAGGGCCTGTTCGGCGAGCTGGTGCACCTGCAGGCCGGCTACCAGCACGACCTGCGCGGCGTGAAGTTCAATTCCGGTGACCCGAACCAGCCCTACGACAGCGGCGTGGAGTTCGGTCCCAAGGGCTGGAGCGAAGCCCGCTGGCGCACCGAGCATTCGGTGGAGCGCAATGGTGAGCTGTACCCCAGCCACGGCATCGGCCCGTGCGCGATGTACACCGGCATCAACCGCGGTAATCGCTTCACCCACATCAACGCCTTTGCGACCAAGGCGCGCGGCCTGCACGAATACACCGTGGCCAAGAGTGGCGGCACCACCCATCCCAGCACCAAGGTGAAGTTCAAGCTGGGCGACATCGTGACCACCACGCTGGCCTGCGAGAACGGCGAGACCATCCTGCTGCAGCACGACACCTCGCTGCCGCGCCCGTACTCGATGGGCTTCCGCGTGCAGGGCACCAAGGGCCTGTGGATGGATGTGAACCATTCGATCCACATCGAAGGCCGCAGCCCGCCGCACCAGTGGGAAGAGTTCAAGAAGTACCAGGACGAGTACGAGCACCCGCTGTGGAAGCAGAATGCCGAGACCGCTGCCAGCGCTGGTCATGGTGGCATGGACTGGTTCGTCATCCATGCGTTCGTGGAAGCGCTGAAGGCCAAGGCACCGATGCCGATCGACATCTATGACGCGGTGACCTGGAGCGCGATCACCCCGCTGAGCGAGCAGTCGATCGCCAACAGCTTCCAGACGCTGGAGTTCCCGGACTTCACCGCTGGTGCGTGGAAGCAGCGTAAGCCGATTTTTGCGTTTGACGGCAAGTACTGATCCGCTCTTTGTAGCGTCGAGCCATGCTCGACTGTTTTGAACACAACGCCGGGCACTGCCCGGCGTTGTTGTATGTGGGCCCCCCTCTGCCACGCCCATGCTAGGCTCGGATACGTACCTGGCAGATGACGCCAATCGGTGGAGAGGAGCTTCCGGATGCGCGTGCTGACCTTCACCTGTCCACTTTGCGGCGCTGCCGGGCAGCGATTCCCGCTGCTTTCCGCATCGAGACGGCAGGCGAAGACGGCATGCAGGGGATGTGGCGTGATGCTGCGCTCGGATCCCCGCTTGGGCCTGCACACGCTCTACCTGCTGTATACGCAGATCATCGTGCTGCTGGCTGCATTGCCCATGATCTGGGCCTATGCCTTGGGCCGATGGTTCTGGTTGGCTGTGATCTGGGCCGTGGTGTTGGTGTTGTCCTGGTTCCCCGGCGTGATCAGGCACGCACGAAGTCCGATCGTGCGCGCCTGCCGGGATCCCGATTACAGCTACGCGCGCAGGCCGGGCGGACCATCCACCGGCGGCACCGCAGAACCGGCGCCGTGCAGCCGCATTCCATGATGGCTATCGATGGATGTCCTACGGTGTTCGCGTCGGTCCCAGCTCAATCGGCAGGCCAACCCGCTGCCACCCGGTCCGCCAGCACCAGTTCGGTATCCATCTGCCGGCCATCGCGTAGATAGCGGACGCCAACGCGCGTTCCCACCGGACGCTCGCGCAGCTGCGCACGCCAGTCCCCCAGTATCCGTGCGGCAATCGGCTCTCCCGCAATCATGACGATGCAGTCATCCCTGCGCAGGCCGGCGCGTGCACCGGCGCTGGTCGGCGCTACATCGGCTACGCGCAGTGCACCGTCCTCGGCCTGCAGCCACAGTCCGCTGCGGTCGAAGGCATCGGGCTGCGTGCTTTCAGCGTTGGGCACCAGATAAAGGCGCTTGGCGTCGTAGTCGATGCCCATGGAGAAGCGCCGCAGCACGCCGCCGCCCAGGATCGCGCCATAGTCGGCCAGGGCCAGCGCGCCCTTGTCGGTGCTGGACAGATCACCCACCAGGCCGGTGACCTTGATGTCGCCCATGCGCAGCACACCGAGCCGGGCGGGGCGCGCGCGGCCGGGGCCTCCGAGGCCCCATCCAAGCACGGCCTCCTCACTGGCGTGGTACTTCTCCAACAAACGATGGGTGCGCACGAACGGGCTGCTCAGGCTCAGCGAGTTGCGTGAGCCGGTGTCCAGCCACAAGCGCAGTGGAATGCCGTCCAACTCGCCATTCAGTACCGGCGCGCGGTCGTCCTGTTCGAACGGCAGCACCACCGCGTTGGCGGGCGGCTGGTAGTGGCCTGGCCGGGTGAAGCTGAGCACGCGCGCGCCATAGTCGAAGGTGGTGACGAAGCGCAGGAAGGTCTCGTAGCCGATGAAGCCATCATGCGGCACGCCCATCGAGTTGATCTGCTGGCCGAGGTCGATGATGTGGAACACCGGGTTTGCAAGGTGCGCGCCACCGATGCGCAGGTGGCGGGCCTGTGCCAGGCCCAGGTCGCTGGCGTTGTCACCGGCACCATGCACGCTCAGGCGGCCTGTGGTGGTCAGCCCCAGGCGCTTGGCGCCGGTGGGCGTCAGCAGGTTGATGGCGCCGGTATCCACCAGGAATCGCGCCGGCTGGCCGTCCACTTCGGCTTCGATGTAGACATGGTTGTTGATCAGATCGAACGGAATGCGGGTGGTGCCGCTGGCATCTTCGATGTAGCTGTCGTGGGCCATCACCGGCGGCGCATACACGGTGTCCGCTACCGGCCCATCCACCTGGTAGCGCTGCACCTGCACGTCGCTGCGCAGGCGCGGGTCGGCACGGCCCAGGGAATCGAGCGTATCGGTGACGATGCGATGGGGCAGCAGCAGGCCATCGACCGCCCGGTAGTCTTCCAGCGTGGTGGCGGTGGGTGTGCGCGCGGAGGCGATGATCACCCGGCCGAGCTGGCCGCTGCGGGTGTCGAACCAGAGCTCGATCGGGTCCGCGCCCTCCGGCGTCGTCGACAGCACGTCATAGCGCTGCCCGTCGTGGACCTCGGTGCGTGGGCCCGCGAAGCGGGAGGCGGGATAGGCGCTGGACCAATAGGCGCGGGTGGCCAGCCACGCCTGCGTGCGCGCGGTGCGGCGTGGCACGGTGCCGTCCAGCAGGCCGACCTCACCGCCGTAGTCACGCCGCCAGGACCGCTGGCCGTCGAAACCCTGGGCAACAGTGAAGGCCCCCAGCTGCGCCTGTTCGGCATAGCGACCGGCGCGCAGGTCCTGGTTGAGCTGCCAGCGGCCCTGCAAGCCACCGACCGACTGCTCGCCTTCAGCCTGCAGGCGCTGTACCGACAGCCACGGCTCGCCGCCACTGGCTGCACGGGCCCGGGCCAGCACACCCGCCGCATCCCCCACCGCAGCCTGCACGGGAACCGCCAGCATCCACAGCAGGCCGAACATCATCCGTTGCCATCGCATCGCATCACCTTCTTCGTCGGGTCGAGCGGTGATGGCAACGCAGCGGCGGGCGTCGTTCGACCGGGCGTGAAGGATTGGACGTTCAGCCGGACGTGGTGCGGCTGCGGCGGTATTCGCTGGGGGTCTGCCCGGTGGCGCGCTTGAACGCGCTGTTGAACGTGGACTTGCTGCCGAAGCCGGCGGCAAGGCCGATGTCCAGCACGCTGCGTGGGTCAGCCGGGTCGGAGAGGCAGGATTTCGCCGCCGTGATGCGGAAACCGGTCACGAACTCGGAGAAGCTCTGGCCCAGGCCCTGGTTGAGCGCCTGCGAGACCTGGTTGGGTGACCAGCCGCTATGCTGGCTCAAGCCCTGGAGATCGAGTCCGGGGGCTTCATGCAGGCGTTGGTCCTGCATCAATGCGGTCAGCGCGCTGGCGATGGCCGCGCATTGCGCCGCGTCGATGCCCGAGCGCTGGTAGCGTGCGACGGCGACGTCCTCGGTGGGCGCGGGGACAAGGTTCCCCATGCCCGGTGCAGCGGCGCTCACAGACGCGCGCAGCTGCTGCCGCACCACGCGGCAGGCCAGCAGATACATGCCGGCGGTGGTCAGCAGACTGAGCCCGATGCTGGCCAGCAGCGGAGCGGTATCCGGCGGCCACCGGTTCATCGTGCTGGCAAGCCAGCACCCCGCCATCACGATCGCCAGCCCGCGCAGCCCGCTGTGCTGGATGGCGGTTCCGCGGGGGGCCGAAGGCGTACGCAGCGAGAGCCACAGCGTGGCCAGCAGGTAGGGTGCACCCTGCAGCAGCCAGCCATGGAAGCTGAGCTGGAACAGCGCATTGCCCAGTGGCGAGGTCTCGAAAGGCGCGACTGCGTTCAACAGGGAAATGACGAACGCGAGAACGGCCGGCAGCAGGTGCGCGACCGGCAACGGCGACGCATGCTCCCGCGCGGGCGCCAGCAGTGCACGTGCATGGCCGTACAGCAACGGGCCCAGCAGATAGACCAGCGGCACCTCGATGACCCGCAGCCAGCGCACCGCGTCGGCCGACAGCCACGCCTGGCCACCCAACAGCACCAGTCCGAACAGATTGGCGGCGGCGAAACAGGCGAAGAAGGTGGTGAGCAGGTGGTTGCCACGCCGAGCGCGGCCGAAGCTCACTCCGGTGGACAAGGCGGCCAGGCCCAGAATCGCAGCGCCTGCCGCCAGCTGCAGCAGATCCGGTGGCGTCATGCGCGCAGTGTTGATGAAGCGCGCGGCAACGTCCAGCGCGGGCTGGCGGCGTGCAGGCAACACAGGGGGAGATGGCGCGCCCGGAGGGATTCGAACCCCCGACCAATGGCTTCGGAAGCCACTACTCTATCCGGCTGAGCTACGGGCGCGTTGTAGAACCGCCGCGCCGTCGGCCGGTGCCGGGGCGGGCATCGCAGCGCCATGAAGCGGTGCGGGACCGGCATTCTATCCAGTTTCGCCGAACAAATCTCCCCCCACGGGCAAAGCCCTGCCAGAGGGGCAGGAGTATCCTATCGCCATGGCTGATACCCCCCTCACTTCGCCGCAGTCGCCGGCGACGCCGCGTTGGCGGCATTACTGGAGTCTGATGCGCGCTGATCGCCCGATCGGCACGTTGCTGCTGCTGTGGCCCACCTGGTGGGCGTTGTGGCTGGCCGCGGGCGGCCTGCCGCCGCTGTGGACGCTGTTCGTGTTCACCGCCGGCGTGTGGCTGACCCGCTCGGCCGGTTGCGTCATCAACGACTATGCCGACCGCTGGCTCGACCCGCATGTGGAGCGCACCAAGGCGCGCCCGCTGGCCACCGGCGCAATCAGCGGCCGCGCTGCGCTGGCGTTGTTCGCGGTGTTGATGCTGGTGGCATTCGGCCTGGTGCTGACCCTGAACGGGCTGACCATCGGCCTCAGCTTCATCGGCGTGTTCCTGGCCGCCAGCTACCCGTACCTGAAGCGCTACACCCATCTGCCGCAGGTTTACCTGGGCATGTCTTTCGGCTGGGGCATCCCGATGGCGTTCGCCGCCGTGCAGGGTGAGGTGCCGATGCTGGGCTGGCTGCTGTATGCCGGCAACATCCTGTGGTCCACCGCCTATGACACGTGGTACGCCATGGTCGACCGCGAGGACGACCTGAAGATGGGCTCGCACTCCACCGCGATCCTGTTCGGCGACCTTGATCTGGTCATCCAGGGCGTGTTGTATGCACTGTTCCTGGCCACCATGGCGCTGGTCGGCGTACGCGGCGGGCTGGGTGGGTACTACCTGGCCGGCGTGGCCGTGGCCACTGCGCTGGTGGTGTACGAATTCTGGATCTGCCGCAACCGCGAACGCGGCCCGTGCTTCAAGGCGTTCCTGCACAACAACTGGGTGGGCGCCGCGCTGTTTGCCGGTATCGCCGTGGACCTGGCGCTGCGTTGAGCCCAGGGTCGGATCCCTTTTCCTGTGGGAAAGGGCTCTGACCCTTCTGCCGCGCCGATACCCGGCTCGGGGTCAGAGCCCTCTCCTGTGGAGAGGGATCCGACCCCGCCACCTACGACCAATAGGTGGCAGACAGCCCGCACCCCACCGCCCAGAATCGGTCCATCGAACCTGGGAGGGTAGGCGATGGCCTCGACGGCAGCAGTACAGGACGGCTGGATGGCGCGCGCTGCGCTGCGCTCGGCCGCCTGGGCGGAAAAGTGGTTCCCCGATGCGTACGTGTTCGCGGTGCTGGGCGTGGTCATCGTCGCGCTGGCCGCGATGGGCTTCGGCTCGACCCCGCAGGCTACCGCCAGCGCCTTCGGTGACGGCTTCTGGAGCCTGATTCCCTTCACCATGCAGATGGCCTTCGTGGTCATCGGCGGCTACGCCGTGGCCACCGCGCCGGTGGTCGCACGCTTCATCGACTTCCTCGCCCGGGTGCCGCGCACTGGCCGTGGTGCGGTAGTGTACGTGGGCCTGGTCAGCATGCTGGCCTCGCTGCTCAGCTGGGGTTTCTCGCTGGTGTTCGGCGGACTGCTGGTGCGCGCGCTGGCCCGCCGTACCGAACTGCGCATGGACTACCGCGCGGCCGGTGCTTCGGCGTATCTTGGCCTCGGTGCGGTGTGGGCGATGGGGCTGAGTTCCTCGGCCGCACAGCTGCAGGCCAACCCGGCCAGCATGCCGCCGGGGCTGGTCGAGATCACCGGCGTATTGCCGTTCACCGAAACCATCTTCCTGTGGCAGTCGATCGCGCTGACCTCGGTGCTGATCCTGGTCTCGCTGCTGATTGCCTGGTTGACCGCACCCGCCGCCGCCAGCGCCCGCACCGCCGAGGAGTTCCCCGGCGCTGCGCAGGCCGAGCCGGAGCCGCTGCAGCGACGCACGCGCCCGGGCGAATGGCTGGAGTACAGCCCGCTGCTGACCGTGCTGCTCTCGCTGCTGGCGTTCGGCTGGCTGTTCAACGAGTTCGCCAACAAGCCGGTGATCACCGCCATCGCCAACCTCAATACCTACAACTTCCTGTTCATTTCGCTGGGCCTGCTGTTGCACTGGCGGCCGCGCAGTTTCCTCAACGCGGTGGCCAAGGCGGTACCGAGCACCACCGGCGTACTGATCCAGTTCCCGCTGTACGGTGGCATCGCGATGATCCTCACCCACGCGGCCGGCGGCGATGGGCAGACATTGGCGCACCGGCTGTCGAGCCTGTTCGTGCACGTGGCCAGCACCGATTCGTTCGCGCTGGTGATGGGCGTCTACTCGGCGGTGCTGGGCTTCTTCGTACCGTCCGGTGGTGGCAAGTGGATCATCGAGGCGCCGTACGTGATGCAGGCCGCCAATGAACTGAAAGCGCACTTGGGCTGGGCGGTGCAGGTCTACAACGCGGCCGAAGCGCTGCCGAACCTGATCAACCCGTTCTGGATGCTGCCGCTGCTGGGCGTGCTGGGCCTGAAGGCACGCGACATCGTCGGCTTCACCTTCATCCAGTTGCTGGTGCACATTCCGCTGGTGCTGGGCCTGCTGTGGCTGCTGGGCATGACCCTGGCGTATGTGCCACCGGTGATGCCCTGAATGCACGGCTGGCGTCCGTGCCCGAACAGGACGCCAGCCTCGTTCAGCGCGTGTTTCCAGCGGAGCACGCCATGAATGCGCGGACCCGCGCCGCCTGCATGAGCACATGCCGAACCTGCATGAATCCTTCAGCCGCTTGTGCTGCAAGGGGCTCTGCGCGTTCATTCACAGGCGTACACACAGGTGTAGCCGTCCGCCAACGCGCGATTAACTCTTCGCTGCAGACGATGGCCCCGTCCACCGCATTCCGCGCGTGGCTTTCGGAGAACGGACATGGCACAGCAGAACCAGAACCCGAACCAGAAGCAGCAAGGCCAGCAGAACCAGCAGGATCAGCAGCAGGGGCGTCGTGACCAACAGCAACAGCAGCAACAACAGCAGGATCAGCAGCGCAAAGAGCGCAACCAGCAGCAGGGCGGCCACGACGAAGAAGAATGACCGCGCCGCGCATGCGGAGTGACCGGTGAAGCCCCGCCTTGCGCGGGGCTTCGCTTATTCCAGCACCCCGATGCGCTGCA
The DNA here is from genome assembly GCF_003205835.1 of Stenotrophomonas maltophilia. Classification (GTDB taxonomy): domain Bacteria; phylum Pseudomonadota; class Gammaproteobacteria; order Xanthomonadales; family Xanthomonadaceae; genus Stenotrophomonas; species Stenotrophomonas riyadhensis. The sequence goes on along the minus strand of NZ_CP029773.1, from coordinate 4,521,387 downwards.
GCACCGGCGCCGCCGACATGTCGTTCGGATTGGTGCCAGGCTGATCCTGCGGCACCTCCATGCCCATGCCGCGGTACAGATCAATCCAGTGCTGGGCGATCTGCCCGGTCTGCGGATTGCGGAAGTTCATCGGCTGCAACGCGAATACATGGTGCGCACGAAACGCACGTTCGATGAAGTCGGAACAGTAGTAGCTGTCCTCGTTCAACACATACGACGTGTTGTACGGCTTGCCCAGCATCGTGCGCGCGGTGGCGACCGCATCCCTGATCGCCGCCTGCTGCGGCGCGCGCAGGCGATAGACCACGATCTGCCGCTGCTTGGCGCGCGCCTCCTGGCGGAATTCGACCAGCGATTGCCGGCGCGATCCTTTCTCGTCTGCATGCAATACCTCCCAGCCCTTCGGCGCGGAAGCGACCAGCGCGACGTGATCGAAGCTGGGTGCGCCCTGCTTGCCGGTGGCATCGTCGATGGCCGCACTGAGACCGCTGCGGCCGGCGGTGACGAACAGCAGGTCGCCCTCGTGGACATCGACGGCCCTCGCCACCGCCGGCCACAGGGCGGGCAGCAGCAGGCCGATCAGGAGCAGGAGGCGATGCATGAGGACTCTCGGACAGGCGGAATGCCGGAATTGTAGGGTGCGCGGTAGCATGGAGCGACCGGACCGGATTCAGGATGAGCCCATGCGTCGTTACCGTTCTGCCGCACTGCTGACGCTCGCCTGCGGCGTGGTGCTGGTTGCCTGCACGCCAGCGCCGCAGCCACCGCAGACCGCGGCCGAAACCGTGCCTGCCGCAGCTGTACCGGCGACCGCCGCTATCGAGCCCACGGCTGTGGCTGCACGCAGTGAGTGCCCCTACCCGGACTTCGATGCGTTCCTGAAGCATTTCGGCAACGAGATCGCGTTGCAGGAAAAGGCCACCGCCGATCCGCTGCTGGACAGCTACATCGATGCCGAGGCCGAGCCGGAACCGCGCAAGGTGGAAAGCCGGCTGGCGCTGGCCGATGTCGAGTGGCCGGTGATGCCTGATCCCGCCGCACTGGCCGGGCAGGGCCGCGAAATGCAGGTCAGCCCCCTGGCCGATGGACAGCGGCAGGTGCAGATCCGTACGCCGGACAGCAGCGACCAGCAGACCTACACCTTCGCGCAGGCGCCCTGCTGGACGCTGGTCAAGCGTGAGGATGAGTCGATCTGATGGCTGATCCGGCACAGGCGCGGCGGGCCAGCGGCTGCTAGGCTCGATCCCTGGTCCAGGCAGGGAGACGCCGATGCAGGCTTTCAGGAAGCGCACCACCACCGCCGCCATTGCCGCCGTATTGGCGATAGCCCCCTTCAGCGGCGCGCAAGCACAGTCGGTGCATGCCGATGACCGCACCTACTTCGCCAGCGCCGCGTCCGAACAGACCGCGCGCGACGCGCTGGGCAAGCGCGTCGAGGCCCTGCAACAGGCGTCCACCCTCGCACCGGCGGAACGCTTCCAGCAGGCCGAGGCACTGGAGGCGCAGTGCCTGCGGCATCTCGCCTATCTGCATCTGCAGTCCGCCCGCAACGCGCGCGATCTTCGCCCGGCCCAGGCGATGGAGCAGGCAGCGGGGCTGTGCAGCCGCATCGCTCGCAGTGGTCGCGCCGCACTGCGCGAGGCGCCCGCAGATGCGGCGTGGGCAGCACCGTATGGCTTCCTGCGCGCACGGGCGCTGAAGGAGGCTGCCACCCCGGCCAACGTCGCGTTGGATGAGGCCGTGGAGGCACTGGCCGATCCGGCGCTGGACAGCTTCGCGCGCCTGCGCGGGCAGATCCTGCGCAGCGCCGAGTACCCGCAGATCGAGCACGGCGGTCGGCACTGGGACACGGGGCGCGACAAGCAGGTGCTGGCCCAGCAGCCCGACCGCGCCCTGCGCGAGGCCGGCTGGAAGGGCTACTGGCAGGGGCTGCACTCGCGCCGTGAGCCGATGGCCTCGGTGCTGCTGGGGCTGGTGCAGGTGAATGACGCCGCCGCACGCCTGCAGGGTGACGGCTCGGCGCCGGCATATGGCTACCAGCGCATGGGCCTGGATACTGCCGCAGTGGATGCAACGCTGGTGGCGATCGAACAGCACGCCGGGGATCGCCGCGCCTATCAGGACATGCTGCTGCGCCACGCTGCGCGATCCGGCATCGACGCGCCGCAGCTCTGGGATACCACGCTGCCCGATGCGGGATACACGCCACCGGTGCTGACGCTGGCGCAGCTGCGCGACAACGCCGCCGATGCCATGCAGCACCTGGGGCCGGCGTACGTCGCCGAACTGCGCGCGCTGCTCGATCCGGCCAACCGGCGCATGGATCTGGCCACCGAACGTGGTGACCGCAGCCAGGACGCGTTCCCGGTGAGCGCTCCCCGCGTGCCGGCAATGCTGTTCGTTGGCGTGCGCCGTGGTGATCTGGAAAGCGACGTCGAGATCGCCCATGAAGCCGGTCATGCCGTGCACGGCGAGTGGATGCAGCGCGGTCATGCGTCGCCGCTGCAGCGCAATGGCAGCCAGTGGCTGACCGAGGCGTTCGCGATCTACAACGAGCTGCGCTTCCGCGACCAGCTGTACCAGCAGGCAGAGGATCCGCGCGCCAAAGCCTATTACCTGAAATCGTTGCTGGACGACATGGTGCTGCAGCTGTTCACCTCTTCCGAGGAAGCGCAGCTGGAGCAGTCGATCTATCGGGGCGTGGCCGCGGGCACCTTGGGCACCGCCGATGATCTGGATGCGCTGACCGGCCAGGTGCTGGCGCGCTTCGGCCAGCAGCCGGAGCGCTATCCGCAGCTGCGCAACAGCTGGATCGCCAAGCGCCTGATGTATGAAGACCCGAACTATCTGGTGAACTACCTGTATGCGGGGCTGTTGGCCGTGCAGCTGTACGTGCAGGACCAGCGCGACCCCGAAGGGTTCCGTGAGCGCTATCTTGCCGTGCTTGGCGAGGGCTTCGACCGCGCGCCGAGCGAGCAGGTGGCGCAACTGCTGGGGCACGCGCCTGACTGGGCGGCCCTGGTGGATGCCGATCTGCAGGTGTTCAACCAGACGGCGGCACAGCTGCAGGCACTGCATGCGCGGATCGAGGCAGGGCAGGGTACGTGAACCCGGCGCGCCCCATGCAGCAGGCGATCGCCACCGTGTGGCTGCTGTTGCTGCTGTGCCTGCTGCCGATGGCAGCGACGGCGGTCACCCCGATACCTGCGCTGGACGATCCGGTGGTGGATGCCGCCAACGCGCTGTCCGCCGACACCCGCGCCACGTTGCGCACGCAGGCGCTGCAGCTGCAGGCGCGGAAAGGAGCGCAGCTGCAGGTGCTGATGGTACCCAGCGTGGGCAGCGAGGGCATCGAGGCCTACGCACAGCGGGTGTTCGATCAGTGGCAGCTGGGTCGCGCCGGTGTCGACGATGGTGTGCTGCTGTTGGTGGCGGTGCAGGACCGCCGCGTGCGCATCCAGACCGGCTATGGCCTGGAAGGAGCGCTACCGGACGCGTACGCCGCTCGCATCATCGATAACGCGATCGTGCCGCGCTTCCGTGAGGGCGATGTCGACCAGGGCGTGCTCGATGGCACGAAGATCATGGTGGCGCTGATCGATGGCGAGGACCTGCCGGCATGGGAAGAACCGACGGCCAGCAACGTGCTGCCCGCAGACTGGCGCCGCGCCGATTCGGTGGTGGCATTGACCCTGCTGGCCGGTTTCCTGGCCGGGCTGTGGCGCTCGCCGCCGCCCTTCCCACCGGCGAAGACCGAGGCCGATTTCAGCGGCAGCCGTCGCGAGCGCCGACGCAAGGCGCTGGCCGCCAATGCATCGGCACCAAAACCAACCTGGCCGACCTTGCCGGCCTGGGGCCGCCCGATGCTGGTGACCGCTGTTGTGGGTGCGGGCGTGCTCTGCGTGGCGCTGCTGCTGCCACGCCATGTGCTGCCGGGCCTGTGCTTCGTGCTGGCGCTGGGCGTGCCGGTGGCGGCCCTGCTGGGCTGGTGCTGGCGCCGCAGCCGAGGTGTGCGCATCGTGCTGTGCGGCATGCTGGTGCTCAGCGTTGTCTTCCTTGCGCAGGCGCTGCTTCGTGGCCAGCTGCCACCGAGCCTGGCCCGGCATCTGCTGCTGCAGGCCGCCGCGGGCGTTCTCACCCTGATGGTGTTCCTGCTGGGGCAGGCTTGCCGCACGCGCTGGAAGAAAAACCGCAGCAGCTTCGCCGTGCGCATGGCGGCGCTGGTCCTGCTCACCCTGGGCTACGGTGTGGGCGCGTTGCTGGCCATCCATCGTGCCGAAGGTGACGATCCACGATTGCTGGCGATGATCGTGTCCGGGGCGTGCGGCGTACTGTTGTACTTCGTGTGGTTGTTCACCATGCTGCCGGGCGAGCGCGCACGTGGCCGGGCTTCTTCATCCCGCGAACGCACGTCGTCCCGTTCGTCGTCCTCGTCGAGTTCGTCGTCGAGCAGTTCCAGCAGCTGGTCTGGAGGCGGCGGCCGCAGCGGTGGCGGCGGCGCATCGGGCAGCTGGTAGTTCTCAGGCCGCCTGCACCCGCCATCCGAGCGCGGCGTCCTCCACAACGCCCGGGCCGGCCACATCGCCGACCTGCAGCTGCAGGCCGCGCGCATTCGGCAGGTCCTTCTGCTCGGGGAACCAGCGACGATCCGCCGCAACCACGATCAGCAGGCCCTCGTCGTTGCCCATCGGTGCGAACTGCGGCGAGGCCGTACTGATCGGCTGCAGGCCAAAGTGCCGGTTGGACTGCGCGCGCACGGCGTCGACATCGTGGCTGGGCAGGCCGACTTCGCTCAGGCAGGTCAGTTCGCTGCCGTGGAACGCGCCTTCGCGCGCGCTGGCCGGCAAACGGCGGCGGCCGATCAGTTCCAGGATCAGGCCGTCAGGGCCAGTGAAGTACACCGACCGCGACTGCCAGCTGCTCTCCAGCGCGAAGTAGTCCAGTCCCGCCGGATTGCGTTGCAGCGGCGTGCGCTCACGCAACCAGGTCATCGCCTCGCTGAAGCGGTTGTCCGGTACGTTGAAGGCCAGGTGCACGCCACCGACCGGATGATCACCCGCCGGCTGCAGTTCGATCGTGCTCCAGCCGATGTGCACATGATTGCCGACCACGCGCTGCTGCAGCACATCGTGGAAATACGCGGCGACGGTGGTGACGTCGGACACCGGCAGGGTGAGGTGAAGCAGGCGCATGGCCGATCCTCCTTGGATGCGCCCACTGTAGCGCCGGGCCACGCCCGGCGGCCACTACCGCAGTGCTTCGGCGAAGAATCGCACCGCGGCATCCACTGCCTGCGCGTGGGTGCCCGCCTTCGGAACTGAACTGCTGCAGAGCCCGGGCAGCCTCTGCACACCGACCGCTGTACAGCCCGCCAGGAAGTCGTAGTGACCGACATCCGGCAGACGCTGCAGCGCAGCGCCCGGAATCAGTGCCTGTGCAGCCTCGCCATTGCTCTGCGGTGGCGCAACCGTGTCAGCCTCGCCGAGCATGATCGACACTGGCTGCCTCAGCGAGGACAGCTGCTCGGGCGCGAACGCCTGCACGATCGCGGGCGCCAGCAGGAATACCGCGCGCACGCCAGGGATCGCGCGCGATTCGTTGGCGTGGGAGATCCAGGGGGACAGCGCGGGTGAGCCCGCAGCGGCAACACGTGCCTCCATCGTGTGCGCGGCGGTTTCCTGTTGTGGCCGGCAGATGCCGTCATCCGGATGCGCGCGGCAGAAGGCCAACAGCCGCTGCAGGTCGGGGCGTGCACCGGCGGCCAGCAGCGCGGTGTAGCCTCCCGCCGAGAACCCGGCCACACCCAGTCGCTCAGGGTCGACGTGCGCACCCAGCAGCGGATCGGTCTGTACTGCAGCGAGTGCCGCGCGCAGGTCATCCGCACGCAACCAGCTCAGTACGCTGCCGGGCAGGGTCATCTCGTCCACGCCGTTGTTGCCAGGATGATCGACCGCGATTACCAGATACCCGGCGCGCGCCAATGCCGTGCCCAACCAGCCCATCATGCGCGCGCTGCCGCCGTTGCCGTGGGAGAGCAGCAGGGTCGGCAGGCGCTTGCCCGCGATCGGGGCATCCATGGCTGAGCGGCCGACGTCGAACAGCGGCGCATCGGGCGGACCGATGGTCAGAGCGGTTTCCGTGCTGCCAGCGGGCGCGGGATACCAGACCGTGTAGCGCAGGGCGTCGCGATGCTGCGCATCGCGAACCGCGGCGCTGGCCACTGTGGTGGTGCCGTGGCGTTCGCCTGCCATCCAGGTCCCGCCGGCGTTGGCGGCCCCCACGGAGGCCATCAGCATCAGTCCCATCACAGTGCCTGTCATGCGCATCGTCGACTCCTTGTCAGCGTGGGCGTTCGTCCACCGGCAGCCAGATCTCCACGCCACCGTTGCCGGTATGCTCATCGAAGCGGGAGTCGTAGCGTTCCAGGTCAGGTGCATCGGCCAGGCTGAGCCCGGAGCCGGGAAGGTAGTGGTCCAGCAGCCAGAACCAGGTCGAGCGGATGGTCGAGATATGCCCACCGTGCCACGCCACCAGGTAGCGGCGCGGCGGAATTTCTACGCGTTGCCAGTGCGCAGGCACGCTCGGCACTGTGCTTGCCGGCAGCGCGGCGACGTAGTCGAAGCCGCCGTCGTCATCGCTGTTGCAGCACACGCCGAAGCTGATCGGCGCCGGCGCCGGCCATTCCCGGTTGAGCTGTGCCCACTGCCCGGGAATCGCACCGCCGCTGTCGCGGGTATGCCGCATGCCGATACCCGCGACCTGGAAGGCAGGGGTATCGAGCAGGCGCGGCGCTTCACCGCAGGCAGCCGGCGCATCGTCCACGCGGATCGCCTGCACCAGTGCCAGTCCATCGGTACCTTGTTCGCGTACCCGTTCCGGGGTCTGCCCGAACTGCTCGCTGAAGGCGCGGGTGAACGCGGCATGGGTGGTGTAGCCCGCGCCCAGTGCCACCTGCAGGATGTCGCCCGCCCCGTTGGCCAGCCGCTGCGCGGCAGCGGTCAGGCGCCGTCCCCGCAGATAACGCACCACCGACGTGCCGGTACGGGCCTGGAACAGGCGTGACAGATGGAACGGCGACAGCCCCGCTGCGGCGGCAATATCGGCCAGTGCCAATGGCCGGTCCGCATGGGTTTCGATGTACCACAACGCCTTGCCTGCCGCGCTCATCCTGCCGTTCCCCGAATCCAATGCCGGCACAGTAGCGGATCGGCAGGCGCCGCGTTTAGCAGTTCTTGCGCTGCAGCGGCATCAAGCTGTCGCACTGACGTCATGGCTCCTTCACAGATCGCGCCGAGACTGCGCGCCTTGTCCACGCCTGTTGTGTCCGAGCGGGTGCTGGCCCTGTCGCGTCCTCCCGGAGCCCTGCCGTGCATCGTTCGAAGCTTTCGCGTTCCATCCTCCTCGCCCTTTCCATGGCCAGCGCAGGAGGCGCGATCGCAGCGGAGGCCGATGCGGTCGATGCCCCGGCGGGCAGCCGTGCGGCGCCCACCCAGCTCGACGCGATGCTGGTCACCGGCACCCGCGCCTCCAACCGCACCCAGTTCGAAACGTTGGCGCCGGTGGACGTGTTCACCAAGGAAGACATCAAGTCCGTTGAATCCACCGACCTGAAGGACGTGCTGGCGCAGCTGGTGCCGTCGTTCGTGGTGCAGCGCCTGCCGATGGCGGACGGTCAGGTGTTCGTGCGCCCGGCCACGCTGCGTGGCCTGTCGCCGGATCAGACGTTGGTGCTGGTCAACGGTCGTCGCTTCCACCGCAGCGCGCTGCTCGGCAACCGTGGCGCGCAGGCGGCCGACCTGGCACAGATTCCGACCAGTGCGATCAAGCGCATCGAAGTGCTGCGCGATGGTGCGTCGGCGCAGTACGGCTCGGATGCCATCGCCGGCGTCATCAACATCATTCTGGAGGATGGCCCCGGTACCGAGATCACCGCCGGCTATTCGCAGTATGCGCAGGGCGATGGCGCCTCGCGCGATTTCAGCGCACGCACCGGCTGGTCGCTGGGTGACTATGGCAGCCTGGTGCTGTTCGCCGAATCGTCCAACTCCGACGCCACCTCCCGCACCCGCCAGCGCCCGGATGCGATCGCCTTCCAGGCCGCGCATCCGGATCTGGACGTGCCCAACCCGGTACAGCGCTGGGGCCAGCCGGAACTGGAAAGCCGCCGTGTCGGCTTCAACGTGAAGGCCAATGCCAGCGACACGCTGGAGTTGTATGCGTTCGGCCTGTACAGCCACAGCGATGGCGTCAGCGATTTCAACTGGCGCAATCCGGACACCACCACCGGTGCCTACCGCATCACGGCGATCTTCCCCGGCTGGAACCTGCGTTCGATCTATCCAGTGGGGTTCAGCCCGCAGTACGGCAACGTCCAGAACGACCTGCAACTGGTCGGTGGCCTGCGTGGCGAGATCACCCCGAAGCTGCGCTGGGATGTCAGCGCGTCGTATGGCCGCAACGCCATCGACTACAGCCTGAAGAATTCGATCAACGCCTCGCTCGGCCCGGCCAGCCCGACCGCATTCGATCTCGGCCGCCTGACCCAGACCGAGAAGAACGCCAACGCCGACTTCAACTACGAGTGGGATGTGGCTGCGCTGTCCAAGCCGATCAACGTCGCCTTCGGTGGCGAGTTCCGCCAGGAGACCTACCAGGTGCGTGCCGGTGATCCGGCTTCGTACGCAGTGGGCCCGGGCGCTGCCGCTGGCCTGGAAGCCAACTCCAACGGTGCGCCGGGCTTCTCGGCCAGCCAGGCTGGGCAGTGGAGCCAGCGCAGCAAGGCCGCCTACGTGGATATGGAAGTGCCGCTGGGCGAGCGCTGGAGCATCGGTGCGGCCAGCCGCTACGAGGACTTCTCCAGCTTTGGCAGCACGCTGGACGGCAAACTGTCGGCACGCTTCGCGATCACCCCGGACGTGGCCCTGCGCGGCACGGTGTCCACAGGCTTCCGCGCACCGACACCGGCGCAGCTCAATACCACCAGCACCACCCAGGGCCTGGATACGCGCACGCTGCAGATCTTCACCAGTGGCCGCCTGTCGCCGAACGATCCGCTGGCGCAGCTGCTCGGTGCCAGGCCGCTGAAGCCGGAGGAATCGCGTACCGCGTCGCTGGGCCTGACCTGGCGCACCGACCTGGGGCTGTCCGGCTCGGTGGATGTCTACCAGATCAAGCTCACCGACCGCTTCAGCCAGTCGGCCAGCTTCGCCATTCCGGCCGGCACGCCGAATCCGCTGGGCTATACCTCGGTGAACTACTTCACCAACGACTTCGATACCACCACCACCGGCGTGGACGTGGTCGGCAACTACCTGCGCGACCTCGGCGCCGGCCGCATGACGCTGACCCTGGCCTACAACTACAACCGTACGCGGGTGGACAACGGCAGCACCTCGGTGGCTACCAACGAAACCCAGCGCGTGCTGTTCGAAGACCGCCTGCCCGAGCACAAGGGCAGCCTGACCGGCAGCTGGGACATCGGTGCCTGGTCGTTGATGGCGCGCATGCGCTACTACGGTGCCTGGACCGACGCCAGCGGCAATGCGGTGGGCGACATCTACCAGCGCTTCGGCGCGATGAGCTTCCTCGACCTCGCCGTGGGGTACCGCATCAACGAGCACCACAGCCTGCGCGTGGGTGCCGACAACGTGCTCGACCGCTATCCGGATGAGGCGGTCTTCCAGGCCAGCCGCGGCCTGGTCTACTCGCGCAACGCACCGTACGACACCGATGGCGCCAACCTGTACGCGCAGTACCGGTTGAGCTTCTGATGGACCGTACCCGCCGCTCCCTGCTGCGTGCCGGCACCTTGCTGCCCGCCGCAGCCGCATTGTCGTCACTGCCCGCCATGGCCGCCGCGCGTTACGCTGCGCCCATGCAGATTCCCGCAACGACCGTGGCGCCGGACGTGCTGGCCCGCGATGAAGGCTACTGGGCCGCGGTGGCCAGTCACTTCGACATCACCGACGAAGTGAACCACCTGGAGAACGGTTATTGGGGCGCGATGGGCCGCGAAACGCTGGCCAGCTACCAGCGCCACACCGCCGAGGTGAACCGGGGCAACGCGTGGTATGGCCGCCGTGAGTTCCCGGTGCAGTACATGGCGGTGCAGCGGCAGGTGGCCGAGCTGCTGGGCGTGGCCGCCGACGAGATTGCACTGACCCGCGGCGCCACCGAGGCGATGCTGGCGCTGATCGGCGGCTACAACCGCCTGCAGCCCGGCGACCAGGTGCTCTACGCCGACATCGACTACGACAGCATGATCGGCGCGATGCGCTGGCTGCAGCAGCGTCGCGGCGTGCAGGTCGAGCGTATCGCGCTGCCGGCGGTGCCCGACCACGCGCAGATCCTGCAGGCGTATGAGGACGCATTCGCGCGGTTACCGCGCCTGAAGCTGGTGCTGCTGACCCAGGTCAGCCATCGCCATGGGCTGGTGCTGCCGGTGGCGGAGATCGCCGAACGCGCGCGAGCACGCGGTATCGATGTGATCGTCGATGCCGCGCATGGGTTTGGCCAGATCGACTACGCGGTGCCGCAGCTGAAGGCCGATTTCGTCGGCATCAACCTGCACAAGTGGATCGGTGCGCCGGTGGGCGTCGGCGCGATGTACGTGCGCAAGGGGCGCGTGACCGACCTGGACCCCTACATGGGCGAACCCGACGATGGCCGCGTGGGCAGCCGCGTGCATACCGGTACGGTCAACTTCGCCGCCTACCTGGCACTGCCGGATGCCATTGCCCTGCATCAGCGCATCGGCGTGGCCAACAAGCAGGCGCGGCTGCGCTACCTGCGTGAGCGCTGGACCGTGCCGGCGCGGCAGATGGCGCATATCGAAGTGCTGTCCTCGGCGGACCCGGCGCTGGCCAGTGCGCTGGCCAGCTTCCGCCTGCGCGGGCGCACCAGCGTGGCTGACAACCTCGCGCTGCAGAAGCGCCTGCTGGATGAGCATCGGGTGTTCACCACCCACCGCGATGGTTTGGACTCCGGCGCCTGCGTGCGGGTGACGCCGTCAGTGTTCACCCGGCCGGAGCAGATCGATGCGCTGGTGCAGGCGCTCTCCAACCTGGCCTGACCCTGCTCTGGTGGGTGCCAACCTTGGTTGGCACATTCCAACCGTGCCGGCGAATCTTCCGCCGGCCAGCGGCCGGCACTACCAGGCCTACCGCTCGATCGCCGGCAACGCATCCGACAACAGCAACCGATCAATCCGCCGCAGCGCACTTTCCAGCTGCCGACGGTCCGCCGCCAGCCCCAACGACAGCCGCACCCCGTTCTGATGCTGTACCCCCGGCGGGCAGAACGCCGATGACGGTGCAATCGCCAGCCCCTGCAGTTGCGCGGTGCGCACCAGCGTGGCATCGGTCCACGGCGCCGGTATCCGGCACCAGGCATGCAGGCCTTCAGCCCGCTGCAGCAGCGATGGCGCCAGCAGGTAGCGGGCCATGCGCATGCGCTCGCGCGCCTCGGTGCGCACCTGTGCCAGCAGTGACTGCGCCGAACCATCCAGCAACAGCTGGCTGGCCAGCGCCGAGACCAGCGGATGGCCCATCAACCGCGTTGCCCGCAGTGCAGCCGTCATCGCCTCGGCATGCGCCGCGCTCGGGCAGCGCACGAAAGCGGTGCGCAGGCCGGGACTGATCACCTTCGACAGCGTCGCCACGTAGAACACATGACGCGGTGCCAGCGCCGCCAGCGGTGTCGGTGCTTCTTCGGCGAGGTGCCAGTACGGATCGTCTTCGATCGCCAGCAGGCCTTCGCGCTCCAGCACGCGTGCCAGCGCTTCGCGCCGCTGCAGCGGCAGGGTCAGCGCGGTCGGGTTCTGGCAGGTGGGATTGAGATAGACCAACCGCGCGCCGCTTTCGCGCGCCAGCCGGGCCAGTGCATCGGGGCACATGCCGTGTTCGTCGCTGTCCACCGGCAGCAGGCGCCGGCCCAGTGCGGCGGCGGCCTGCAGCAGGCCCGGATAGACCAGCGCATCGCAGAGGATCGCGTCGTTGTCGCGGCCCTGGCTGACCAGGATCGCGGCCAGCGCCACCTGTGCACCTTCGGTCAGCAGCAGGCAGGCATCGTCCACCTTTCCCAGCATCGGCTGCAGCCAGCGCGCCGCCGCGTGGCGATCGGTCAGGTTGCCGCCGCCCAGGTGATAGGTCATCAGGTTCGGTGCGTTGCTGCGTGCAAGCACGGCGGCGGCGCCACGGCGCAGCGTCTCCGCCAGCGCATCGGCGTCGGGCACCGGCGGCACGTTCATGCTCAGGTCCACCACCTGGTCGAAGCCGGCCTTGGGCGGTGCGATGAAGCTGCCCTGTGGTCCACGCGCTTCGATCAGGCCGCGCTTGCGTGCTTCATCGAAGGCCCGTGTCACCGTGGTCAGATCGATGCCGAGCTGCTGCGCCAACGCGCGCTGCGAAGGCAGGCGCTGCCCCGGTGCGAGACCACCGCGGCGCACCGTGCGTTCCAGCGAGTTGACGATGCGCAGGTAGATCGGCCCGTTGTGCGCGAGCACGTCCTGCACCCATTCGCGGGCTGCGACATCCGGTCGCGGCATGTACGGAGCATGTCGGGGCGTATCGTTGCTTCCAACGGCGGGAGCCTGTCCATAACCATCGGTCGGTTCGGACAGGTGACCGCCGTTGTTGTTTGCAGCGGCCATGCCGGCCAGCGTCAGTGATGTCATTGCGCGTCCTCAGCGCTGGGCCTGCCAGGGGCAGTAGCAGCCCACGGCAAGCAGTCCTTTCGGGCGCACGGATTCGCCGCGCACCAGTCTGTCCAGCAGCGGTTCGACGAAGCTGTTGGCCGAGTTGCAGACCATGCCGATGCTGTACGGGCCGGCGTAGGCGAGGTGGCCCTGGCGATCCCAGATGGCTACGGCGGGGCTGGCCGGGATGTGTTCGATGCCATCGATGGTCGGCAGGTTGATCACCTTGTTGCGCAGCGGCTCGGGCAGCTCGCCCTGCGTACCCGGGCGGCGTATGGCATAGAAGTCGATGCCGGCGCGGCGGTACATGCTGATCAGGTAGCTCAGGTGCGCACCGGTTTCGCGGTTGCACACGCCGCAGGCCGGGTCCCAGAAATGCACCACGCGGATGCGGCCGGTATCACCGGCCAGATCGGCCGGCAGGCGCAGCTGCGAATCGTCGAAGACGATGGCCTGTTCGGTGAAGGTGGACTGCGCGCTGTAGCCGAAGTACTGCCACAGCGCAGCCGCGACGCCGGCCATGAACAGGCAGGCGAGGGCGATCATCGTCGGCAGCAGCCAGCGGCGACTCGGCGCGGCTGCGCCCATCAGGAATCTTCCCGGCCGAACTTGTGCACGTACTGCTTGCGCATCTCGCGGCACGAATCGGCCTGCGCGCGGCGCTGGATCTCGCTACGCGACGGATCCTCGCTGCGCTGCACGCACTGCTCGATGGCGTGGCGTTCGGCGGCCTGCACATCCACGGTCTGCGGCTGCAGGCAGACCCAGGCCAGCGCGGCCAGCATCAACACCACAAAGCCGCCGCACCCGGCCATCACCAGGTGGAACTTCAGTTTCTCGGCGCGCATCGATGCACGTCCCTTCATCCATACATTGCATACAAAATATCATCTTGTATGGATAAAGCGCCATGCGCTCCGTTCAGACGATGGCGTTGTGGCGTGCCTCGGGGGCCTCGGACAGGATCTCGTTCAGCTTGGCCAGCGCCCCGGCCAGCGCGCCCTGGTCGACCGCGCCGCCCAACGACAGGCGGATCGCGTTGCCCGGTGGCGGTTCTTCCACGCTGAAGGCATCGGAGCTGGCAATGCCCAGCCCCTGCTCCTGTGCGGCCTGGATCAACCGGTACTGGTCGAGCCGCGGCGGCAGCGGCAGCCACACATGCAGGCCGGCCGGATGCGCCTGGGCACGGGCCGGCAGGTAACGGGCGGCAATGGCCTGGCGCTCGCGCAGTTCCTGCTGGAAGCGCTGCACCATGTCCTGGGCCTGGCCGCTGCGGATCCACTGCGAGGCCACCGCCACCATCGACTGGGTCGGCATCAGCGCGATCGCGCGCAGCGCGTCCAGCACCGGTTCCATTGGCTCGCCGGCCGGCACCACCAGGTAGGCGGTGCGCAGGCCCGGGGCCAGGCACTTGGACAGCGTGGAGATGTAATAGACCGGGCAGCCGGCATCGCGGTGTGCGGCCAGCGGCGGCGGGGCGTCTCCGGCCAGCAACCAGTAGGGATCGTCTTCGATCACGGCCATATCGTGCCGCTTGGCGACCGCCAGCAGCGCCTGCCGGCGCTGTGCCGACATCGTTGCCGTGGTCGGATTCTGGATGGTCGGCACCAGGTACAGCAGGCGTGGGCGACGCAGCTGGCAGGCCTCTTCCAGCGCTTCAGGCAGCATGCCTTCGGCGTCCATCGCCACCGGCACCACGCCCCGCTGCAGCACGCGCGCGGCGGCCAGCAGGCCCGGGTAGGTCAGCTGCTCGGCGGCGATCAGTTCGCCCGGCTGGGTGCGGGCCAGGATCAGCGCGCACAGCGCGGTCTGCGCGCCGGGGCAGATCACCACCTGGTCGGCGCCGACCGTGCCCAGCATCGGCGCCAGCCACTGCACCGCAGCGGCGCGGTCCTCGCGAGTGCCGGCGCCGACGTGGTAGCTCATCAGTTCGCCCTGGCCCAGCTGCTGGCCCACGTGCTGGAAGCCGGCCTCCATGCCCTGTGCGAACGGCGCGCTGCCCAGCAGCGGCGGGATGTTCATGCTCAGGTCGACCGAGGTGCTGCGGTTGCCGGCCGACAGCGCGATGAACGTACCGCCGGCGCCCTGCGCGTCGAGCAGGCCGGCCTGGCGCAGCTCGGCGAAGGCACGGGTGACCGTGGTCAGGTCCACCCCCACCTGCTGGGCGAGGTCGCGCTGCGGCGGCAGGCGGTCGCCCGGGCGCAGCACCCCGTCATCCACCGCCTCGCGCACCTGCTGGGCAATCTGCAGGTACAGCGGGCCGGCGCCCTCGCGGAAGGGGCGAACCCAGGTGCGATTGGGGTGTTTCAGGCGGCGGCCGGCGGCAGGTGGCGTCATCGGTCAGTTTTTCCATACGTACAGATGCACAAGTCCATACAATGCTGTATCTTGTATGGGCTTGATTGGAGTGGTTCGCCTGCTTGTAGGCGACCTCGTACCCACAGTGTAGCCGCTCCACGCCCGGGCGCTGCGCGCAGGCGAGCCGGTCAAGCGCGCTTCTTCAACAGGGTTGACCTCCAATGAATATCTGCTGGAACCGCATCCGCCTGGCGCTGGTCGCCCTGGCCTGCGTCGGCCTGTCGGGCTGTGACTGGGTGCTGCTGGATTCGAAGGGCATGGTCGGGCTCGCCCAGCGCGACCTGATCCTGATCTGCATCGGCCTGATGCTGATCGTGGTGATACCGGCCATCGTGCTGACCTTCGTGTTCGCCTGGCGCTACCGCGCCGGCAATACCAAAGCCAAATACATGCCTGACTGGTCGCACTCCACCAAGGTGGAGATCGTGGTCTGGGGCGTGCCGCTGCTGATCATCGCCGGGCTGGCCGTGATCGTGTGGAAGTCGACCCACGAGCTGGACCCGTACAAGCCGCTGGACGTGGCCGGTGAACCGCTGCACGTGGACGTGATCGCGACCGACTGGAAGTGGGTGTTCGTGTACCCGGACCTGGGCATCGCCACGGTCAACCAGCTCAACTTCCCGGCCAACCGCCCGCTGGCGTTCAACATCACCTCCAACTCGACGATGAATACCTTCTTCATCCCGCAGCTGGGTGGGCAGATCTACGCGATGGCCGGCATGCGCACGCAGCTGCACCTGATCGCCAACGAGCCCGGCCAGTTCCGAGGCATGTCCGGCAACTACAGCGGACATGGCTTCTCGAACATGAAGTTCATCGCCACCGCCAGCAGCAATGAAGACTTCGAGCGCTGGGTGGCCGAGGTGCGCAGCGCGCCCGACGCACTCAGTTTCACGCAGTTCAAGGCGCTGGCCGCGCCGTCGAAGAACGCACCGGTGCAGCACTTCTCCAGTGTTGAACCACTGCTGTTCAAGAAGGTCATCGGCCAGTTCATCGGCGTTGGCGAGAACACCGCTGCTGCTACCCCGGCGGGCGCTGCCGGTGGTGTCCAGGTTTCCCAGGAGTAACGAACATGTTGGGTAAATTGACGTGGGAGGCCGTGCCGCTGCACGAGCCGATCGTCGTGGTCACATTGGCGGCCATGGTGCTGGGTGGCCTCGCGCTGCTCGGCGCGGTGACGTACTTCAAGCTGTGGGGCCCGCTGTGGCGTGACTGGTTCACCACCGTGGACCACAAGAAGATCGGCATCATGTACGTGGTGGTGGCGCTGGTCATGCTGGTGCGTGGCTTCGCCGATGCGCTGATGATGCGCGCGCAGCTGGCCGCGGCTGGCCCGGGCAGTGACGGCTTCCTGCCACCGGAGCACTACGACCAGATCTTCACCGCACATGGCGTGATCATGATCTTCTTCGTGGCCACCCCGTTCGTGGTCGGCCTGATGAACATCATCGTGCCGCTGCAGATCGGTGCGCGCGACATGGCGTTCCCGTTCCTCAACGCCTTCAGCTTCTGGATCTTCGTGGTCGGCGCCGCGCTGATGATGATCTCGCTGGGTGTTGGCGAGTTCGCCATGACCGGCTGGGTGGCCTATCCGCCGCTGTCGGGCATCGAGTTCAGTCCAGGCGTAGGTGTCGATTACTACATCTGGGCGTTGCAGGCTTCGGGCATCGGCACATTGCTGACCGGCGTCAACCTGTTCATCACCATCCTGCGCATGCGTGCGCCGGGCATGACCCTGATGAAGATGCCGGTGTTCACCTGGACCGTGCTGGTCACCAGCGTGATCATCATCGCCGCCTTCCCGATCCTGACCGTGGCACTGGGTGCGCTCACCCTGGACCGCTACCTGGACTTCAACTTCTACACCAACACGTTGGGTGGCAACCCGATGATGTACGTGAACCTGGTGTGGGCCTGGGGCCATCCGGAGGTGTACATCCTGGTGCTGCCGGCGTTCGGCATCTTCTCTGAAGTGACCGCCACGTTCGCGCGCAAGAAGCTGTTCGGCTACAAGTCGATGGTGGGCGCCACGCTGGCGATCGGCATCCTGTCGTTCATCGTCTGGCTGCACCACTTCTTCACCATGGGTTCCGGTGCCAGCGTCAATGCCTTCTTCGGCATCATGACGATGATCATCGCCATCCCCACCGGCGTGAAGATCTTCACCTGGCTGTTCACCATGTACGGCGGCCGCGTCGAGTTCAGCGTGCCGATGCTGTGGACCATCGCCTTCCTGGTCACCTTCACCATCGGTGGCATGACCGGCGTGCTGCTGGCCATTCCGGGCGCGGACTTCCTGCTGCACAACAGCCTGTTCCTGGTCGCGCACTTCCACAACACCATCATCGGCGGCGCGCTGTTCGGCTACCTGGCCGGCTTCGCCTACTGGTTCCCGAAGGTGTTCGGCTTCACCCTCAACGAGCGCCTGGGCAAGTGGTCGTTCGCCTGCTGGGTGATCGGTTTCTACCTGGCCTTCATGCCGCTGTACATGCTCGGCTTCATGGGCATGACCCGCCGCATGAACCAGTACGACAACCCGGCGTGGACGCCGTACCTGATCGCCGCCTTCATCGGTGCACTGTTCGTGTTCGCGGGCATCATCCTGATGCTGGTGCAGATCTACGTGAGCGTGCGCGACCGCAAGCGCAACCTGGACCTGACCGGCGACCCGTGGAACGCACGCACGCTGGAATGGGCCACGCCGTCGCCGCCGCCGTTCTACAACTTCGCCGTGGTGCCCAAGGCCGATGAGCTGGATGCCTTCCACGAAGCGAAGAAGCGTGGCCTGCCGCCGCCGCCGAAGAAGTACGCACCGATCCACATGCCGAAGAACACCGGCGTGCCGCTGATCCTCAACATCTGGATCCTGGTGCTGTGCTTCGCCCTGGTCTGGCACATCTGGTGGATGGCTGCAGCCAGCTTCATCGCGATGATCGTCACCCTGATCGTGCGGTCCTATGACGAGGACGTGGACTACTACGTCAGTTCCGAAGACGTGGCGCGCACCGAAGCAGCCAACCTTGCCAAGCTGAAGGAGGTACGCGCATGAACCTGTTGACCCGCCCGGAGCTGGCCAGCGACACGCAGGCGCACGAGGACCACCACGAACACGACCATGGCCACGAGCAGGGCGGCATGAAGGTGTTCGGCATGTGGGTCTACCTCATGTCCGACCTGGTGCTGTTCGGTTCGCTGTTCGCCTCGTACGCGGTGCTCAGCACCGCCTACGCCGGCGGCCCCACCGGCAAGGATCTGTTCTCGCTGCCGTTCGTGATGGCCGAGACCTTCCTGCTGCTGGTCTCCAGCATCACCTACGGCCAGGCCGTGCTGGCGATGCATCGCCACGACACCTCGGCGGTGCTGCGCTGGCTGGGCGTGACCTTCGTGCTCGGTGCCTCGTTCATCGGCATGGAGATCTACGAGTTCTCGCACCTGATCCACGAAGGCGCGGGCCCGAGCACCAGTGCCTACCTGTCGGCGTTCTTCGCCCTGGTCGCCACCCACGGCCTGCACGTGGCCAGCGGCCTGATCTGGATGGCGGTGGTCATGCACCAGGTCTACCGCCGCGGCCTGACCCCGACCAACATCACCCGCGTGTCGTGCCTGAGCCTGTTCTGGCACTTCCTGGACCTGGTGTGGATCTGCGTCTTCACCTTCGTCTACCTGATCGGAGCCTTCTGACATGGCCCACGTCGAAACCTCGCGCGCCGGCAATGCGCACGGCTCCACCAAGTCCTACCTGATCGGCTTCGTGCTGTGCGCGCTGCTGACCGTGGTGCCGTTCGCGCTGGTGATGAACCCGGTGCTGTCGCGGCCGCTCACGCTGTTCCTGCTGGTCGGCTTCGCGGTGGCGCAGATCCTGGTGCAGCTGGTCTATTTCCTGCACATGGACCGCAAGTCCGAAGGCGGCTGGAACCTGGCCAGCTTCGTGTTCACCCTGGTGATCCTGTTCATCGTCGTCGCACTGTCGGTCTGGATCATCTGGAGCATGCACTACCACATGATGATCAACTGACCGTGGCCGGGGTGATCGGCATGGACCGCGCGATCACCCCGGCACCTCCGTCCTCTTTCCCCCCCAAGGGCAGGCCTGACCGAGACCCCGCCCGCGTCTGCGTTGGTGGTACCCGTGAAGCGTCCTGCTGCTGTTGTCCGTTCGTTGTTCTCTCCCCGATTCCGCCTGCCGCTGCTGGCAGGCCTGGCCATCGGCCTGCTGGCCGGCTGCAGCGCGCAGTCGCGCATGGATTTCTACTCCAAGGACATTGCCTGCGAAGAGCTCGGCCAGCACTGGTCGATGCCTGACAGCCACGGCGCCGTGCGCGGGCCCAAGGATCTGCAGGGGCAGGTGACCTATCTGTTCTTCGGCTTCACCAGCTGCCCGGACGTGTGCCCGACCACCATGGTCGAGCTCAGCCAGGTCAAGCACCTGATGGGCAAGGATGCCGACCAGCTGCAGGTGGTGTTCGTCAGCGTCGATCCCGCACGCGACACGCCCGAAGTCGCCCGCACCTATGTGGAAGCCTTCGACCCCAAGGCGATCGCGCTGGTCGGCAACGAAGCACAACTGGCCGCGATGGCCAGCGACTTCAAGGCGTTCTACGAAAAGGAACCCGGTCAGATACCGGAGACCTACACCATGAGCCACATCGCCGGTGGCTACGTGTTCGACCGCCAGGGCCGCCTGCGCCTGTTCGCGCCCTATGGCATGCCGGTGGACAAGCTGTTCTCCGACGTGCAGCGCCTGCTGCTGGAGCCCGGCCACCCGGCCGCCGGCAACGGCCCGTTGGCCAGCTGCCACCTCAAGCGAAGCGACACGCTCGCCGCCCGGTAACGCCGGGCCATGCCCGACTGATACCGACCGTTCGTCGCGCCCGCTGCCCCGGTAGGTGTCGACCTCGGTCGACACGCGATGAATGAATCGGGTGGGTGCCGATCGTTGGTCGGCACATCCCGCCACACCAATCCCCCGGCCGGCCAGGAGAGCCAACCGGCCAGGGGCACCACTCAACGCCTTACTTGGTTTCTTCCCACTGCACCACGTCCGGCTCGGCCGCCTTGATGCCGGCGGTCGACAGCAGCTTGGTGGTCGCATCCAGTGCCGCGTTCACCGACGGATACTCCACAATCGCGCGGCCCGAGGCCTTGGATACCTTCACCACGGTGCCGCCGGTGGCGGTGGCCGCACGCTGCGCCGAAGCCGCATCGGTGAAGAACACCTTGACCCGCGAGGTCGCCACGACCGGCGCGCCATCGTTGGAGACAGCGGCCGCAAACTTGCTGGCACCGGCATCCGCACGTGCGGCCACACCGGTAGACGCATCCGTGGACCGCTTGCTGCGGGTGCCGACGGCCGCCGCGCTGGCATCAGCCCCGGTGGTGATCCGGAACTGGCCGCCGCTGGCCTGCTGCACGGTTGCCGACGGTGCCAGCTGGAAGCGCGAGCCGCCCACATTGAACGAACGGCCAGTGGCCTCCGCCTTCAACTGCTGCGTGTCTACGGTCGACAAGGTCTTCGCCGGAGGTGTCTGGCCCGAGCTCTGTGCCCAGGCGGTGGTGGTCATCGCCGCGAGGGCGAGGGTGCTCAACAGAATGGTCGTCTTCATCATCAGTGCCCCAGAACGCGGATCTTGAAGAATTCGAGGTTGCCACGCGATGCAGCGTTCGCGGCCTGCCCCAGGTCGGTGACTTCCAGTGTCCAGGTGCCCGTGGCGTTCTCATCCAGGAAGGCATTGCTGGACAGCAGGTCCCAGTTGGTGAAGTTGCGCTGCACACCGTTGAGGCCAGAGCCGATGGCGGTGAATGCCGGTTGCACCACGCTGCGGGTGCCACTGGGCGAGATCAGCACGAACTGCAGCTGGCGGGTGTTGCTGTGGTTGACGCGGAAGCCGAGCTGCACGCTCTCGATGTTGCGCGCACCGTTGGCGAGCTGGAAGGTCAGGCGCGCCGCGGCCGCTGAGGTATTGCCGATGGCCACGGTACGCGTCGTGTTGCGCCAGCCACTATCCACCAGTGCACCCAGCGGCTGGAAGTCCTCTGCGACCTGTACCGCGCGTGCCGCATTGACCACACCGAAACCGTACCAGTTGCTGTAGGCACGGCCGGCGGCATTCACCGTCCAGCCCGGCACCAGCACGCGGCCGTCGGAGTGGGTCACCGCTGCCCGGTTCGGATCGGTGCGGGTGGCGGTGGTGGCCAGGATGTACTTCACATCGCGGTAGGACAGGTTCGGATTGGTCTCCAGCAACAGCGCCGCGACACCCGACACCATCGGTGTTGCTGCCGAGGTGCCGTTCATTTTTCCTGTGTAGTTGCAGGTGCTGTCGATGGCAGACTGGTCGCCGTCCAAGGTGTTGCGCAGGCTCGTGTTCTTGTTGCTGCCCTGCGCGCAGCCGGTGACATCGGTGGTGAGGATGGCCGGATCGTAGCGGATCGCCAGCTGCCCCGGCACGACCTGGCGCTGCCAGCCGTTCTCGCCGCCGAAGCCGGACACCCACAGCGCCGAGCCGGTGGACGAGTAGGACGAGCGCACGCCATCGGCGCGCACGGCGGCAACGGTGATCACGTTGAACAGGTTGTTACGCGGGTCGCGGCCGGCCGGAATGCACCCCGTGTTGCGGTTCTTGGTGTCTGCCGAGCAGATGTCGGTGCCATCCGAGCGTGCACCGTTGTTGTGATTGTTGCCGGCGGCCTTCACGTAGATGCCACCGCGCCCGCCACGGGTGCCGGACATGGCCTGCTCATAGGCGGCGATGTCGTTCTGGCTGTAGGCCAGCGGCAGGTTGGGGTTGCCCGGGCTGGAGCCCCAGCTGTTGTTGAAGACCCCCACGTCGGCCACTTCGGCGCCATCCCACCACGAGTACTCGATGTTGGAATTCGAATTGCCCTGGGCATTGGACGCCAGGAAGTTGAAGCCCTTGAGTGTGGCGGCCGAGGCGACGCCGCGCACGCCCAGGTTGTTGGCGCCCACCGCACCGGCGATGCCGCCGACCATGGTGCCGTGATTGTCGCGGTCGGGATTGGACGGGGAAGGGTTGTTGCTCTGGTTGGCGAAGTTCTTGCCGGCGACCGCCGCGACGTTGGCGGCCAGGTCCGGGTGGGCGATCTGCAGGCCGTCATCGACGATGGCGATGGTGACGCCCTGGCCGCGGATGCCGTTGCGGTACAGGCCATCCACGTTCAGATCGTTGCCGGCCACCGGCAGGGTATCGCCCAGTACGGCCTGTCCGGTGTTGAGCAGATGCCACTGACGCCCGGCCAGCGGATCGGCCTGCTGGGCCTGGGCGGTGACAGCCAGGCTGCCCAGCACCAGGGCAGTGGCCAGGGCCAGGCGCGCGGAGCGCGGTGGCGCGGAGCGTTGCGTGTGTCGCTTCATACACGAATCCTTCTGTTGTGAATCGGCATGGCAGGACGGCGGGGCGGAACTGCCCCATCGCAACGAGCCAAACGCGACACAACGAAGAACCCCCTACCTCTTCACACTCCCAATCTGCAGATGTGCCGATTGCGTCACAAACGCTTATGCCGCCGAGGAATAAAAGCCGGCGGTCGCGGTCCTCCTGCCCGTGCCATCATCGTTGGGCCGTCTCTCGCGGCCCCTTGCACAAGGAAGACCGATGGTCAGGAAAGGCCCGGACACCGAAACCCCCGTGGACGAGGCCTTCCGTCCCACCCTGGCCTGGATGGCAAACGAGATCGCGGCCGGCCGTGCGCCCCACGCAGTGAACGTGCCCGCGTGCAGCGCCGACACCTGGGATGTCATCACTGGCATCATCGCGGACTATGGGGAAACCCTGGTGCAGCTCCCCGAGGCCAGCTGGGAAACTTCGGTCAGCCAGTGGCATGGCGAGCGCTGGAAGGTCCTGGTCGACCTGTACACGGCTGTGGAAGGGCGAAGTGATCTGGTAATGGATGTGGATATCGCCGAAACCGAAACCGGCTTCGAATACAGTCTGCACTTGGTCTACGTTCCCTGAGGAGGCACGATGAAGCCGAAGCAATTCCGTCTCACCGCCAAGCAGATCAAGCCTCTGCTGGAGGGCTATGGCGGATGCATCGCCACCGATCGCATCACCGTTGATGGCCAGCCCGTGGGCTACTGCTACCGCGAGGCGCCCGACAACGAGTTGGACAGTGGCTGGCGATTTCTTGCCGGTGACGAAACCGAAGATTACCTGGACGAGCCGGGAAACTCCGGCGTGTACGACGTGAACACCATCGCCAACTGCGATCATGCCGTCCTGGCAGTGGTGGACGCGCCGGCGGGTACCGAGTTCGAACGCACTGAAGACGGCAGGTTGCTGCCCGTCTGATCGGTGATGCCACGTGTTCGGCGGCATCCATCCTGGTGGGTGCCGACCGTTGGTCGGCACATCCATCCAAGCTTGCCGTCACTCCCACCGGTCATCATCGCGCCCCCTCACATCCGGCTGTGCTACTACAGCCCGTGCACCCTTCCGCACGGAGCACGATGATGGTCAATCCGCTCGCCCAGGCCCATCGCGGCCTCGGCACCACGCTGTTCAGCCTGTTGAACCCGATACCCTTCGGCTTCTTCGTCGGCGCGCTGATCTTCGACGCGATCTACCTCAACAGCGCCGAGGTGATGTGGGGCAAGGCTGCTGCCTGGCTGATCACCTTCGGCCTGCTGATCGCCATCATTCCGCGCCTGATCAACCTGTTCACGGTCTGGCGCCGCAACGGCACCGCCACCCGCATCGACCGCATCGACTTCTTCCTCAACCTGGTCGCGGTGGTGCTGGCGATCTGGAACGCCTTCGTGCACAGCCGCGATGCCTATGCCGTTGCGGTGCCCGGCACGATCCTGTCGGCGCTGACCGTGGCCCTGATCGCACTGGGCCTGATCCTGCTGTCGTTGCAGCCGCCGGTGCTGCAGGGAGGCCGTCATGGCTAAGTACATCCTGCCCACCATCGGCGCCCTGGCGCTGGCCGTGATGCTGTCGGCCTGTGCCGGCAAGGCCGAATACCATCCCACCGACCAGTCCGGTGCGCAGCCGCCGCTGCCGGCACCGAAGAACTTCCTGATGCCGCCGATGCAGGTGCCGCGCGGCGTGGGCTGGGCCGAGGGCCAGTCACCCACGGTGGCCGAGGGCCTGAAGATCGAACGCATCGCCGCCAACCTGCTGCATCCGCGGCGATTGTTGACCCTGCCCAACGGCGATGTGCTGGTGGTGGAGGGCAATGGCCCCGGCGAAGAACCGGTCACCACGCCCAAGCAGTGGATCGCCGGCAAGGTCAAGGCGCGCTCGGGCAAGGCCGGCAAGGGCGGCAACCGGGTCACCCTGCTGCGCCGCACGCCCGGAACGAACACCTGGACCCAACACGTCTATATCGAAGGCCTGCATTCGCCGTTCGGCATCCAGCTGATCGGCGACACGCTGTACGTGGCCAACACCGGCAACATCGTGCAGTACCACTACGTGGCTGGTGAAACCCGCATGTCCGACAAGGGCCGCGAGTTCACCGACCTGCCCAGCACCATCAACCACCACTGGACCAAGGAACTGCTGGCCAGCCGCGATGGCCGCAAGCTGTACGTGGGCGTGGGCTCCAACAGCAACATCACCGAGAACGGCCTGGCCGTCGAGTACCGCCGCGCGGTGGTGCTGGAAGTGGACGTCGCCACCCGTGGCAGCCGTATCTTTGCGTCGGGCATCCGCAACCCGACCGGACTGGACTGGGAGCCGAGCACCGGCACGCTGTGGGCCGTGGCGAACGAACGCGATGAAATCGGTGCGGATCTGGTGCCCGATTACCTCACCTCGGTGAAGGAAGATGGCTTCTACGGCTGGCCCTACAGCTACTACGGTCAGCACGTGGACGAGCGCGTGCAGCCGCAGCGGCCGGACCTGGTGGCCAAGGCGATCGTGCCGGACTACGCCATCGGCTCGCACGTGGCACCGCTGGGCCTGTTGTTCTACACCGGCCAGGCACTGCCGGCGCAGTACCACGGCGGCGCCTTCATCGGCGAGCACGGCAGCTGGGATCGTTCACCGCTGAGCGGCTACGAAGTGGTCTACGTACCGTTCAAGGACGGCAAGCCGACCGGGCGGCCGCAGACCGTGGTCAGCGGTTTCGCCTCGAAGGACGAGAAGACCTTGATGGGCGCACCGGTAGGCATGGCGATGGACGCCGAAGGCGCACTGCTGGTCGCCGACGACGTGGGCGACGTGGTGTGGCGGGTGTCTGCCAAGTAGCCTTGTAGAGTCGAGCTTGCTCGACTGCTTTGGATCTGGCCCTTGTAGAGTCGAGCCATGCTCGACTGCTTTTGCCAGCAGCAGTCGAGCATGGCTCGACTCTACAGAAGACTATAAGCAGCCGAGCCTGGGCTCGGCTCTACATTTCCGAAGGCGCAGCGCGGAATCCACTGAACACCGATTCGGCAGCGAACCCCACGCCACCCAGCAGCACGCCGAAATACACCACCGTGGCCACAACAAAGCCGTACCCAGCGGCCACCGCCGCGCCATCGCGCTGGATGAAGCCAATCGCAAACGACATCAGCGCCAGCGCCGGCAAGGTATTGCTGAACGGAATCGGCCCGGCCGGCGCCATCAGCAGCAGGGTCGCGAACACCAGCATCAGGTTGTTCAGGCGCATCATCTTCTTCGAGCGCACCATCACCGCCAGCCGCATCGGCCGCGACAGCCGCTCCATGCGGTGCACCCACTTCAGCGCACGGCCCAGGTTGGCCTTCAACTTGTCGGTGGCGATCTCGCGGCGCGCCAGCTTCTGCGGCACCCACAGCGGGCGGTTGCGTACGCGGCTCAGGCCGATCAGCAGGATCGAGGCACCAAACACCGTACTCAGCCCGGGAATCGACACCGGAATGATGAAGATGGCCGAGAGCAGGATCACGATCAGCAGCAGGCCTTCATCGCCCAGCGCGCTGAGCAGGGTGCCGACGCTCACCTGGTCGCCGGGCAGCTCGTCGATCATCTGCTCGATCTGCTGGGCCAGGGGCGCGCTGTCATTGGTTTCGGGGGCACGGTAGGTCATGCGTCGCAAGGTTCTCCAGGGAAGGGCGGTCAATGGGCCGTCCTGCGGTGGGGGACGCACAGGCTCCCGCAGTATCCCGGCCAACGTGGGCAAAGAGGTGAACCGGGCATGAGGGGTTAAACTGGCGTGCCCCGCACGAGTTGAACGCAATGGACATGGGCCGCAGGCAATCGACCATCGAACTGGTCGCCATCGACATGGATGGCACCCTGCTGGATCCCACCCACACGCTCACCGCGCGGGCCAAGCAGGCGATCGCGCAGGCGCGCGCGCTGGGCGTGCACATCGTGCTGACCAGTGGCCGCCCGGTTCCCGGCCTGGCACCGTTCCTGCACGAGCTGGGCATCACCGGCGACGACGACTACTGCATCGCCTGCAATGGCGGCCTGGTGCAGCGCATCGGCACACGCGAAACCGTGGTCGAGTATCCGCTCAGCTTCGACGACTTCCTGTTCTGCGAGCAGGTGGCCCGCGACCTGGGCGTGCACTTCCAGGCGCTGGACAGCCGGCGCATGTATACGCCCAACCAGGACATCAGCTACTACACCGTGGCCGACTCGCATCTCTCGCGGATGCCGCTGTCCTACCGCCGCGTGGCCGACATGGACCCGTCCATGTCGTTCATCAAGCTGATGATGATCGACGAACCCGACGTGCTGGATGCCGCCATCGCGCGCCTGCCCAGCGAACTGACCGAGCGCTTCGCGGTGCTGAAGAGCGCACCGTTCTTCCTGGAAGTATTCGACCACCGCGCCGGCAAGGGGCCAAGCCTGCAGAAGCTGGCCGAGCACCTGGGCATCGACCGCGCCAACGTGATGGCCATCGGTGACCAGGAGAACGACCTGACCATGCTGCAGTACGCCGGTACCAGCGTGGCGATGGGCAATGCCATCGACGCGGCGAAGGCGGTGGCGCGGTTCGAGACCACCAGCAATGCAGACGAAGGCGTGGCGCGCGCCATTGAGCGTTTCGTCCTGCAGTAACCGCGCGTCCCTATGCCCTGGTAGGCGCCAACCTCGGTTGGCGCACGCAGACGGCAAGCGCCAGGCTATACCCACGTATAGCCCACCCATCCCCATCGCCATTCGCGCTGTACCACGGTGCAATGGCGAATGCGGCAGTGCGATGCAAGAATTTCGCACGTCGAAATCACCCCACCAAATCCCACGGCAGATGATCGCCTTCGTCTGCTGACCGGCGCGCCCCGCGCCGTCACTCCCCAAACGCAATCGCATCGCCAGCCAGGGCGCCGACACCGGTGCTGCAACGCGCTGGGTGTGCGCCTGCGCCGCTCTCTCCCTGCACCTGGATCTGCCCATGAACACCCCACCCACGACGCGCCTCGCCTTGGCCATCATCGCGGCCATCGCCGCACCTGCGTATGCCGCCGAGACTCACGACGCAGCGCATGACACCCCCACCACCTTGAATGCGCTGCAGGTCATCGCCACGCCGCGCGGCGCGGCCGTTGCGCCCACCCAGGTGGTTGGTCCAAACCGCTACGTCATCAAGGCCGAAGACCTCGACGCGATGGTCACCGGCAACAACGGTCTGGCCATGCTGAAGCAGGTACCGGGCGCCAGCTACACCGCCACCGACGGGCTTGGCCTGGATATCTCGGCCACGAGCCTGTTCGTGCGCGGCTTCCGCATGAACGAAATGGGCATCACCTTCGAGGGCGTGCCGCTGAACGACAACGGCTTCCTCTCGCTCACCGGCACCAGCGTGGTGAACGTGGGCGTGCCCGATGGCATCGGCGCGATCACGGTCAGCCCCGGTGGCGCACCGGTCAGCGTGTTCTCCAGCAGCGTCAACGGCGGCAGCCTGGAATACCGCCTGCGCGAGCTGCAGGACACGCCCAGCCTGCGCGTGAAACAGGGCGTGGGCAGCAACAACACGTTGGTCACCACCGTATCCGGGCAGAGCGGCCAGCTCGGTGAGCACGGCCCGAAAGTGCTGGTCGACCTGCAGCGTGTGTCTGCCGACAAGTACCAGGGCGAGGGCACCCAGAACTTCCTGCGCGGCGACCTGAAGCTGCAGCAGGATGTCGCCTGGGGTGACTTCACCGTGTTCCTGTCCGACAGCAAGGCCAAGGTCTGGGGCTACAACAACATCTCCTTCGACATGATCCGCAAGCTGGGCTGGAAGGCCGACATCTTCTATCCCGATTATGCGTGGGCCTGGTACGTGGCCTCGCCGGAGAATGCGGACAAGTCCTGCGGCGCCTACACCTGCGGTGAGCTGTCCGAACTGATCCCGTACGACACCGGCCAGATCACCCGCGACCGCGTGTCGTCGATCAACCATCGCTTCCAGATCAGCCCGGCGCTGAGTGGCAACGTGCAGCTGTACAACGCCAACAGCCACACCCAGGCCACGCTCACCGACCCGACCGTGCCGTCGCCCAACGGCGCGCCATTCTCCGAACAGGTGCAGACGCCGCGCGTGAATCGGCTGGGTGGCATGTTCAACCTGCAGTTCGAGGCCGGCGCGCACACCTTCACCGCCGGCTTCTGGCAGGAGAAGAGCAAGGCCGCGGCCAAGACCGAGTGGTACCAGCAGCCGCTGCTGGGCGAGGGCCCGCCGCTGAAGGCCACCGGTCCGTTCGATGTGTATGGCCCCGCGTTCAAGACCGACAACGCATCGAGCTGGGTGACCCGCTCGCGCCAGTTCTACCTGCAGGACGACATCGTGTTGAACGACACGCTGAAGCTGGGTGTCGGCTTCAAGGCCGTGGACTTCCGCACCAGCGGTGGCGGCCTGGGTGATGCCAAGGACCGGCCGGTGAACGGAACGCTGCGCGCGAAGAGCAACTTCCTGCCGCATGTCTCGCTGTTCTGGAGCCCGACCGAATCCACCGATGCCTTCATCGACCTGGCCAACACCATGAACGGTTACCGTGTGGCCCAGCGCGGCAACATCGGCTACACCGCCTCGGCATGGACCATCACCGACCAGGAGGAGTTCGACCGCGTGGCCGGCACGCTGCGCCCTGAGAAGAACTGGAACCTGACCGTGGGCGCATCGCATCGCTTCGACCGGCTGACGATCACCGGCGACGTGTTCTACAACGACATCCGCAACCGCCTGCTGTCGGCCGCCATCGGTACCCAGTTCGCGCAGATCAACACCGTGCGGCTGATGCCGAAGATGCACGTGATCGGCGCTGACCTTGGCATCACCGCCGACCTGACCGACCACCTGCAGTTCTACCAGGGGGTGGCCGTGGCTCGTTCTTACTACGACAGTGATTTCGTGGTGGGCGACACGGTGTACCCGATCAAGGGCAACGCCCAGCCGGGCTACCCGCAGATCTCGCTGGTGAGTGATCTTTCCGCGCACTTCGGTGACTGGCGCTTCGGTGCCACCAGCACCTCCTACCTGCGCCAGCCCTTCACCTACGAGAACGACATCCGCGTGCCGACCTTCTGGCAGGTCAACACCTATGCCGCCTACCGCTTTGGCGTGGACAGCGCCGTACCGGGCCTGGAGCTGCGGCTGGACGTGAGCAACCTGTTCAACCGCCACAACATCGGCACCGCCACCATCGCCGGGTCGTCGTTCTCGGGGGATTACCAGACCCTGCAGCGCAGCGCGCCACGGCAGCTGATGTTCAGTACGTCAATGGCGTTCTGAGGCAAGGAGTGGCGGGGTCAGAGCCCTTTGCTGCGCAAAGGGATCCGACCCCGAAGCCACCCATGACCGGGGTCAGATCCCTTTGCACCGCAAAGGGCTCTGACCCCAAGCCCCTCCAGAAACCCGCCTTGCGCAATCAACAGGGGTTTTCTGGCAGCGACGCAAGGTTCCCACAATGTTGCTGGGTCATGCTGTCGGCATGGCTCAGTACAACCCCCGATCACCGTTGTTCGGCATACGGAGTCATGGACGGCCCCGGCAGGCGCTGTCCGTGGCGCCTGTGATCGACCTGCAGGCCGAGTACCAGTTCTGGCACGTCTACGAGCGTGTGGTCCGTCCGTTGCCCGGTGGGGGGCTGCGGCTGGCCTGGCTGGTGTGCCAGAAGGTGTATCGGGACCGGTGGCAGCACCCGGACGACAGCGACGAGGCGGCGTTGTCGCGGGTGTTGTTCGGCGGGAACATGACGGCTGACCGGGCGTCGGAGCTGGCGGAGCTGCACGCGCTGGTCAGCCGTCGGGTGGCGTTGCTGGCGAAGCGTGGGCGGGTGGACTCCGCAGCGTGATGCGCGGGGGCTGCTCTCGGCGTGCCGAGCTGCCATGACCCGCTCTGGCACCATTGCACCATCCGTCGCCATGACCCGCTGTTGGTAGAGTCGACTGCTAGTCGACTGCTCTTCGCGCGCGAGTCGACCAACGGTGACTCAACCAACGACCACTCCGAACGGTGCTCCTAGGGCTTTCCCCTGTCCAACTGCCGGTACCCGATCGCTTCAGCCAGATGCGCCGTCTGGATCACCTCGCAACCTGCCAGATCTGCAATCGTGCGCGCCACCCGCAGAATCCGGTGCATCGCCCGCGCAGAAAGCTGCAGACGTTCAATCGCCTGCTCCAGCAGATCCTGATCGGCCTCGCTCAGTTTCGTGCAGGCCCGCAGCGCCGCCGGTGGCAGATGGGCATTCAGCCCGCCACGCGCCTGCTGCCGGGCATGGGCGGCTTCCACCCGTGCACGTACCGCAGCACTGGGCTCACCCAGCGGCGTGCTTTCCCGTAGCTCCACCGCGTCCATGCGCGCCACGCTGATGTGCAGGTCGATACGGTCCAGCAATGGGCCGGAGACGCGCGCACGGTAGCGGTTGATGCGCTCATCGCTGCACAGGCAGCGGTTGCTGCGGTCACCAGCCCAGCCACACGGGCAAGGGTTCATCGCTGCTACCAGTTGGAACCGCGCGGGATACTGCACGCTCCGCGCCGCGCGGGCGATGCGGATGTGGCCAGATTCCAGCGGCTCGCGCAGGGTTTCCAACGCACTTCGATTCCACTCCGGAAGCTCGTCCAGGAACAGCACGCCGTGATGGGCCAGCGAGATTTCGCCGGGGCAAGGCGGATTTCCGCCGCCCACCAGCGCCGCCGCACTGGCACTGTGATGTGGGGATCGGAAAGGCCGTTGCCGCCAGCGCCGTGGGTCCAGCCCTTCACCACTCACCGAGGCAATCGCAGCCAGCTGCAGCGCCTCGGCTTCCTCCGTGTCCGGCAGCAGGCTGGGCAGGCGTGACGCCAACAGCGTCTTGCCGCAGCCAGGGCTACCGATCAGCAATAGATGGTGCCCACCCGCAGCGGCGACCTCCAATGCACGCCGCGCATGCGCCTGCCCGCGCACGTCGGCCAGATCCGGCAGCGGCAACGGCGTCGTGTCCACACGCTCCACGGGCGGCAGCAGGCGTGGGTTCCCCAACCCAGCGCAGCACTCCAGCAACGTACGCGCTACCCGCACATCGGCATGCTCGGCCAGCGCAGCCTCGGCGGCATTGCCCGGCGGCACCACCAGGATGCGCCCGGCGTCAGCCGCCGCAATCGCCGCCGGCAGAGCGCCAGCCACCGGCCGCAGTTCACCGGTCAGGCCCAACTCGCCCAGGAATTCGTACTGAAGCAGCGACTGCGGATCGACCTGGCCGCTGGCCGCCAGAATGCCCAGCGCGATGGCCAGGTCGTAGCGCCCGCCCTCCTTGGGCAGGTCGGCGGGCGCGAGGTTCAGGGTGATGCGCCGCTGCGGGAAGTCGAAGCGTGCACAGAGCAGGGCGGCGCGCACGCGCTCGCGTGATTCGCGCACGCTGGTCTCGGCCAGGCCGACAATCTGGGTGGCGGGCAGGCCGCCAGAGAGGTGCACTTCCACCCGCACCAGCGGGGCATCGACCCCGGCGCGGGCACGGCTGTGGACCAGCGCCAGGCTCATGTGTGGTTTCCTGCAGAGGGACGTCTGATGATGTGGCAAATGAGGTGCGGCGAACTATCGGGAATTGCTGGCGAAGTGGTTAGGGGGATTCCGACGGACGGTTGGAGCGGGTCTTCTTCCTCTGTGGAAGCGAGCCTCTGCGATCAAGTGAAGGATGGTCTCCAATTGGCCGTGCTACTCGAACTGGAGGGCGTCTGCTTCATATGGCCACACATTTCCAAACGCTACCCCAATCCCACTTGGGGCATCCCAATGCCACCTCTGCGGATGCTTCTGAAAGAACGGCGTGGCAACAGCCACCGCTTGATTCACGTCAGCACGCACTGGTTTGCAGTGCGACTTCCCCGTCATCGGGGACTGTGATATGAAGACGGGGCCTTGCTGGAAGGCTCTTTCAAGGGGATTGGAAGGATGGAGAAGTTTGAGGGGGCCGATCGTCGTGTTTCCCTCGATCTTTGGGGCTTGGTGAAGCGCTTTCCCAAACGGGGCCTCAGGTATGCCTGGGTCTGTTGCACACCACTGATGAGCTTGGCGCAAGCGCCATCGGCAGGCGCCGAGACGATCACCTACATTCATACCGATGCGCTTGGTTCGGTGGTTGCCGAGACCGATGCCAATGGCAACGTGGTCAAGCGCTATGACTACGAACCCTATGGGGGCGCTGTCGACGGGCAGGTTACGGATGGACCTGGATATACGGGGCACGTGAGCGACGCTGCCACTGGGCTGAGCTACATGCAGCAGCGCTACTACGATCCCCAGTTGGGACTCTTCCTCTCGGTAGATCCCATCTCTACGCATTCAAGCCTGAAACACTTCAATCGATACAGCTACGCTTACGGCAATCCGTATTCCTTCACCGATCCGGACGGAAGAGTCCCGGTAATGCCCTTCATCTACGGTGCCGTCCTGGGTGGTCTGGCAGACATCGCGGTCCAGAAAGCCATGAATCCGGACAAGCCTATCGACAAAGTGGAGGTTGGCATTGCTGCTGCGGTTGGCTCTGTCTCCGGAGGCGCTGGTGGAGTTGCCGTTGCGGCAGTCGGTTCCGGCACAATTTCGGTAGGGCGTGCAGTTGCTATACAGACCGTGGTCAATGCGGTGGCGGGCGGTGCCGGTTCCGCCGCAGAGAGCGCAATCAAAGGGCAGCCCATCACGGCGGAGGGCGTCGCTTCAAATGCGATTGGCAGTGCAGCAGGGGGATTGGCAGCCTCCGGGGTTGGCGTTGCCATGGGTGATTTCGCTGGCCCAGCTGCACGGGGATCACTCCAACGGCTGAGTCAATCCCGCGGCCCAGGTGGGCCGAACATGGCAAGTGCCACTGCGTCAACTGGAACTGCGATTCCCAGGCAATCGGCACTCCAGGGCGCGGCGTCCCAAGCGGGCCAAGGCCTGGCGGGAGCAGGGGCAACTGTCGTACAGAAGGATCTGGAGAAGAAGAAATGAGTCCCTTGTTGAAAGGCTTCATAGGGACTCAGCTTCTCGCTGCGCTCTTTGGCCTTTCGTACTTCGCAGTTCTCACATACCGCCATTACCCCAACGCTCTGCATACGGGATTGCGTATCTGGGGCTACTTCGCGGTGATTTTTCTATTCCTTCATCTGTTTCTTGCGCTGAAGCAGTGGTGGGAAAATTCGCATCGAAGGCGATAGGCGTGCACCCTTCCTTGATTTCGTTTGCACCAAAGAACAAGTCGCCCGATGGGCGGCTCGTGCTTTCTACGGGGCCGGGTACCGGTGTGCAAGTGAAAGCATGCCAATCTCCACATCAGCTGGTGGAAGAACTGCGTTCACTACAGATCCATCGCGGTTTACGTGTGCTGATGGTCCTCTCGCTCGTCTTGGGTCTGCCGGGCTGCCGGGACGAGGTGGAGAGTTCAACGTATCCCCTTGGCCAGACGGGAGAGACGTGCACTGCTTACAGAGGCTTTGACCGCAAGCCTCCTGAAGTAGTTGTGGCCGAGCTTGCCAAGCGAGGCTTGGATAGTCGTAGATTGGTTCACAAAACAGTCTGCGGCTCGATCACCAGCTGGGACATTCTTCCTGCTGGGGCGTCGATCGATCGGATACCTCCGCCAGATGTATATGTAAACGTCCGCATGCGGAAGGACGGCTCGGTTTCCGTCAATACAGACCATTCATGATGTTAGCGTCGCCCTGATGATCGAGCATCGGGTGGCCCCTAGCGGTGCAGGCGCACCGCCACTACAAGCGTCAGCCTACGAAGGCACTTCGGCGCGGACATGGTTGCTAGGATCGGCCTGGCGGCGGCCTGGGCCGCCAAGCAGACACCGCTGCTCATCAGGCACCAACCCAGTGAAGCGCCCAAAACGCGCCTTAACCCACGAAGGCCCCGCACTTTCCACCAGCAGCGTTCCTTGGCTCTGGTGCAGATCCAGCCAACGCTCGAAGTTGATGCGCAGGCGCTCGATATCCGGTGCACGCAGGCGGGCATCGGCAGGCATGCGGATCAGCACGCGCGAGGGCGCGTTCTCCACGTCCATCACCAGAACGCCCTTGCACCGGATCTCGAAGGACGTCGCCCCGACATGGCGCGCGTACAGTTCAAAGCCCTCATCAGTCTTCGCGGCCACGAAGCCGAGCGCCTGGCTATGCAGCATCCGATAATCGGCCGGCCGCAGCTTCTGGTAGGCCCACACCTGGTCGCCCGCGGGCTCGGGCCACCCCATCCACACCGCCACCGTGATCGCGGCGCATACCGCCGCTGCAGCAAGACCGTGCTTCTTCATTCGTCACCCCCACACCCAGGCAGAACGGTAGGCACCGCACGCGGGCGCTCAGTCCTTGGGACGCATCCGCTCGTGGATGAAGGCCG
This sequence comes from Stenotrophomonas maltophilia, assembly GCF_003205835.1. Lineage (GTDB taxonomy): Bacteria > Pseudomonadota > Gammaproteobacteria > Xanthomonadales > Xanthomonadaceae > Stenotrophomonas > Stenotrophomonas riyadhensis. Next base: position 4,486,619 of record NZ_CP029773.1, on the reverse strand, counting down.
TGAGTGCCATATCGGCCATCACCAGCCCCTCCATCACCCGGTCACCCACGTACTGCTCGGGCTCACCGTTCTGGCGGGTGCGCTCGGCTGCCAGCAGGATTTCCTGCACGATGCGCTGGCCGGTTGCCGCGCAGTCGGCGTCGGACATCGCCATCTGTCGGCTGCGCAACAGGTGGCGCTCGGGCCAGGGCTGGCCGTCGGCTGCAGCACCGGCACCGATGGCGTGCAGGATGGCGATGAGGCTGTTGGGGTCCAGCGCAGGCGCGGGTGACGGCGCTTCCTGGATCGGGCGCGGGGGAGGGGAGTGCGGTGTAGTCATGGTGGGCTCCGTGCATGCAGGCGGAAGCCGCCACCGATAAAGGTGGCGGGCAGAGCGTGGCTCGAAAACCGGTTGCTAGACAAAGCCGGCGGGTACAAGACCCCCACGCCCCGCCCGCCATAGCCGGCAGACGGATTGCCAGCCGGCATCACGCGAGGTGATGCCGGCTGGCAAGCGCAAACTACATCTAGCAAAACGGGTTTTCGAGGCCCGGCCACCCGTTTTCGGTGGCGATACCAGAGTTGCCTGATGTAGTTGGGTATGCCAAGGGGTAGGGGTCAATGCCGCCAAAACCCGAGACGTTTTCGGCATTGTCGCATAGCGTGGAAAGGGGCGAGAGCCTTGGTGTGCTAGGCGGAACGGCACTTCTGGAACGGAGTCGTCAGAACCTTCCGCCAGAGATGCAAGGCGCGGCAAACGCGACAGCACTCGACCATCGGGCATGTGTGATCGCTCATGCAGCCGAACCGCTGCGACACCCGCTGGATGGTTTAAATGACTTCTTGCCTATTGAACCTACCGAGTGCCGCGCGCAATCTGACTACTGATGTAGTCAATCACGATCGTCCTGCCCGCAGTAGGAAGGTTCTGCAGCGCTCGTCTGGATTCCACCCACTGGCGCAGGCCAAACAAGGACCACCGTACGTGTCACGCCGCAGCCGACTGCTTCTCTGCGCGGGTCTGATCCCGCTTCCGTGGTTCCTGTTCTGGACCAGCGTTGCCGCCGTGTTCGCGCCGGGCTACAACCCGCTTGCACAGCACGCCAGCGAGCTGCTGCAGGCACCAACGCTCGCAAGCATCTGCGCCAGGATCGCCGCCATCGGCTCCGGTGTCGGCTTCGTGGCGTTCTCCATCGGGGTATGGCGGGAGTCCGGCCGCCGGATTGCCGTAGGCGCGATCTGCTGGTTGGTATTTGGCATCTCCATGCTGACCAACGGGCTCTGGCCCATGGGCCATCCGATGCACGGCTTCTACACCATCGGCATCGCAAACATCATTGCACCCGCGATGTCGCATATCGAATTGAGCGCGTGGTATGCCAACCGAAGGGCGTACGCCGTGACCGCTTTGGTGAGCATCGCAGGAATCGTCTATCTCTGGTTGAACGTGGTGGGGGCGGACCCGGAGGGCTTCATGGGGCTGACCCAGCGGCTGTTCTCGTCGATCAACTCGCTGTGGCCGTTTCTGGTTGCGTTGTACCTGCTGCGCAGGCGATCAAGCGCGCTGAAGGCGGAGCCGGTGCTTTGATGGAAAGGCATGCAAGCACGTGGACGGCTATTGAGCGTGTGAGGTTGAGAAGGGGATGAGGTTCTTTCGCCGTCAGCTGATCTACGTTCAAGTGCACCAGGATCACTTCATTGCCCGCGTGGTCGGTGGAGACAGGACCATCCGTCGCCAGTGTCATGCGCTTGGCAATCGCGTGGGTCCGATCAAGGACTTCTCGATTCTCCAGTCCCAGCTCAAGGCGATCTTCTCGGAACTCCTGCCTGGGTTCTCTCTCGTCAAGCCGTGGGGGATTCTGCACTTTGATCCGGTTGAGTACCCGGTTACGAAGGAGGAACTGGACGGGTTTCAGAAGGCTGCCATGCGAAGTGGTGTGAGCTTCTGTTTTCTCTCCACGTGGGAGCAGCGGCATGAAGACAGGGATCTGTTGGAGATGTTCAAGTAGAGTTCGGCCCGATACTTCGTTCTAGGCCACGCAGATTCTTGGGCCGGTTCGAGGCATTGCGAGAGTCCTCTCTTGACCGAAAACAGACGCGCCGGCGCTAGGCAACGCGACCAATAGTGCTTGAGCCAGCTCTCGACCCATAGCGGCCATTGGTGCCGCCGTCGAACCTAGCGCTGGGTCCGGTTGCCCTCCGGCTTGTTAGCCGGATCCAGTCGCCCTAAGATCGAGCTGTACCAAGGGGAAAGCCCGTCATACGGCGCTTTGTGGGTGAGTCGTATAACCGGATCCAAGGGTCCGTCTATTAGGTAGTTAGGCATCAAGATGAAAGGCTCTTGCAGTTCCGACTTTCTGCTCACAGTGGCAACAAGCTTGGACTCACGGCTAGTGAAAAATATCTCTCCACTGAGTCCGAGGAGGCGAGCACTACTTGGACAGAGCCTAGAGTACCTCTGCCAAATATCAGTTTGCGAACCGCATTGCATGGGGGGGGATCATGTGATTGAGTCTCTCGCCGGGCGTTGCTTCAATCTTTCAATGGGATCCGTTCGCCTCATATCCGACTACCTATACGATGAGTCACTCAACCTGACTCGAAGCATTGCAGAGATCACTAACCTCGCATTTTTATTCAATGAATCGCCTTTGCTGCTCGAGAAGTGGAAAACTGCTAAACGGCCGGATCGGCTAAGGGAATTCTCACCCGCTTCCGTAAGGAAGTCGCTAGATCAGCTAGGCGTTCCTTGATCTGGCTCCCTGAAAACGGACGCCATGAAGCCGTTTCAGGCGGCGGCTTTGAGCTGCCGGGCATAGGTGTTGGGCGACTGATAGCCCAGCGCCGAGTGTAGCCGAGCGGGATTGTAGAAACCGTGGATGTAGGCCGCAATGGACTGGCGGGCCTGTTCCCGGCTCACGTATGGATCAGCAGCCGCTTCGGCCTTGAGCGTGGCAAAAAAGCTCTCGGCCACCGCGTTATCCCAGCAGTTGCCTGGGCGGCTCATGCTTTGAACCACCCCGCAGGACTCCAAGAGCTGGCGATACTCGTTGCCCCAGTACTGCCCGCCTCGATCCGAATGGAAGATCAGGCCGGGTGGTTGGGGATGAAGCGCCCAGGCATTGGCAAAGGCTTTCAGCACTACGTCCTCGGTCATGCGCTCGGAGACGCTGTAGCCCAGCACCTGCCGGGTCTGGATGCTGATGACCACGGCCAAATGCAGCCAGCCCTGGCGAGTGGCCACATAGGTGATATCGCCGACCCACGCCGATGGACCCGTGCCGGGAGTGAATTGTCGATCCAGTAGGTTTGGGGCGAGCTGGGCCGAACCTGCGGCAGGGGTTTTGCGCCGGGAGCGTCCCTTGATCTTGCCTTGGATGCGCTCCTCGGCCATTAACCGAGCCACCCGCTTGTGGCCAACGGCATGATTTCGGGCGCGCAGGGCCCTGACCAGCCGATGTCGGCCGTAACTGCGATTGCTGGCCGCATGAATGGCCCGCAGCTCAGTACGAAGAACGGCATCGGCATCATCGGTTCGGGCGGACTGTCGGTGCAGATAATCATGGAAACCAGAGACCGATACGCCGAGAACACGACACAGCACCCGAGTCGGGTAACGAGTCCTATGACGGGCGACGAAGGCGTACCTCACTTGGACTCTTTGGCAAAGAACGCCGCCGCTTTTTTTAGGATTTCTCGCTCCATCCTCAGATTGGCGTTCTCGGCCCGAAGGCGGCTGATCTCGCTTTCCAGGTCAGTGGCCGGCCTGCGAGCCTCAGACGTCAACGAGCGCCCAGCACGGACCGCGTCAATCCAATTTGCCAGCGTCTTGACGGACATTTCCAGCTGGCGGGCCGCTGCGGCTGGGCCAAGCGATTCGGCCAACTCCACGGCCTGGTGCTTGAACTCATCGGTATAGCTACGGCGGGTAATACGGGACATAAAGGACCTCCAAGTGCGATCAAAGTATCGCTTCTTGGCGTCCGCTGACGGGGAGCCAGATCACCTTCCCCTGTGACTGAGGCCAGCTACAGAGAGCTTTGTGAGAAGGCAACTCACGTAACGCCTGATACTAGAGCAAATCAGCACGACAAAACTGATGAGAGACTTGGCTACGTTGGAGGCCATTTCCAACTCGGCGGACACATGGAGTCTCTCGATACACTATTGCTCTACTGCGCTCTCTCGGCTGTTGTGCTGAGTAACATTGTCGGACGGCCGCAGAATGTAGAAGTGCTCGCTGAGCTTGGCAGCAACACCTTTGATGCCTAACAATTCCGTAAACAAGCCCCTATCAACTTCAGGCAACAGCGCGCCTGCCTATCGCTTCAGGCTCATTCAAGCCAACGCCGCTCCGCGGCCGGGCCTAGTTCAGGTGTAGAACGTCTGCTTCTGGCCGAAAGCGGACATCGTTCGACGACCTGCTGCATTGATCTTCCGTCAGCCAAAGCACGGGTCTCTCCTTCCCTCAGTTGATGATCTCCCCACTCCCCGAAGCAACAAACGCCTTCAACTGCTGAACGAATTCCGGGTCGTAGAGCTCCCACTCCACAATCTCCCCAACCACCCGCAACGGCTGCGCACTCCGATACGATCGTGTCGGGTTCCCGGGAAACTTCTTGTTGGTCACGTTCGGATCGTCCTCGAACGGCCCGGTCGGCGCCACCACATACACACGCGGTCGCCCTTCACCGCGGGCCATCTCCGCAGCCAGCCCGGCGCCCTTGGCAATCGTGGTGAAGTAGATGTGGTTCATCACCACGCTGTCGCGATAGTTGGAGCGGTAGCCCGCGCTCAGCAGTTCGCCCACCGCCAGGTCAGCGCGGGTGCCGTGATAGAACGGCCCGGCGACCTGGTCGCAGGTGTCATGCGAGACGGGTGTCCATTCGGTGTCCTTCGCCATCGGCACTGCCCCTGCGTGTCCTGCCGGATCGACAGGCCGGCGAGTCTAGGGCGCCCGGGGGGCCTTGCTGCAAGGCCCCATCCGGGAAATACTCTGTAGTGGGAGGCGCGGTGCGCCTCCTCTTTCATTCTGCGGCGCCGCGCCCTTCCAGTTCGCGCACGGCGGTTTCCAGCGCATCCAGCTTCTCGCGGGTTTTCAGCAGCACGGCGCGCTGCACTTCGAACTCCTCGCGGGTGACCAGGTCGAGCTTGGCCAGGCCGGCCTGCAGCGCGCTCTTGAAGGTGGCCTGCAGTTCCTCGCGCGATTCGCGCAGGCCCGGCGGCACCAGGTCGCTGAGGCGACGGGCGAGGTCATCGATTTGATTCAGGTCGATCATGGGGTGCTCCGTGGGGGTGGGCCCGTGCATCCGGCGCGGGCAGGCCATTCGGGCACAAGGATACTGCCGGCACCCACTGCCCGGACAGGCGGCAGCGGCTTCGCACGGGCCGCGTTCAGGCGCTATCCTCCACGCCGGAAGACAGGAGATAGACGATGAAGATGGTCATGGCGGTGATCAAGCCGTTCAAGCTCGACGACGTGCGCGAAGCGCTGGCCGAGCGTGGGGTTACCGGGATCACGGTGACGGAAGTGAAGGGCTTTGGTCGCCAGAAGGGCCATACCGAGCTGTACCGCGGCGCGGAGTATGTGGTCGATTTCCTGCCGAAGGTGAAGCTGGAAGTGGCAGTGACCGATGACCAGGTTGAGGCGGTGGTTGAGGCCATCGTGAAGGCCGCCGGCACCGGCAAGATTGGCGACGGCAAGGTGTTCGTGTACGACCTGGGCAGCGTGGTGCGTATTCGTACCGGTGAGCTGGACGCGGACGCGTTGTAACCCGTTCGGCGGGATGTTGTAGAGCCGAGCCGATGCTCGGCTGCATTTCGCGCGATGCAGGAACAGCAGCCGAGCGTGGGCTCGGCTCTACAAAGAGCGGTAAAGCGGTCGAGCAAGCTCGACCCCTACCAAAGCAAAGCGCTTACCGGCGCTTCGCCCACTTATAGAACCGCTTCCAGCCCTGCCGCACGGCGGCGACCCAACCCGGGTCGGCCACCAGTGCGGCCTGCGCGGCACTCGGCGCCTGGCCGGTCACGCGCTGGCGGATCTTCAGCAGGTTCTTCATGTCGCTGCGGCGCATCTGCCGGCTCAGCGGGCCGCGGCGCAGCCAGCGGGGTACGCGCCAGGCGGAGGTGAAGTCCAGCAGCACCGGCACGCCGCCACTGACCACCACGTTGGTGCCATGCAGGTCGTTGTGGGTGATGCCGGCGGCATGCAGGCGGCTGAGCGCGTGTTGCAGCTGCTCGAACACGTCGTTGCCGACGGCCTGCGCGGTGCTCAGGGTCTGGCCAGGAATGAATTCCATGCCAAGTGCGAGGCCGCCGAGGGTGCCGAGCAGCGCGGGGGCATGCTTCCAGCCGCCGAGGCGCTGCAGCATGCGTGCTTCACGGCGAACCATCAGCCGCGCGATCAGCGAAACGGGAGTGCCGCGGTAGCGGGAATAGTCCTTGATGACCGCCTCGCGCCCGTCCAGGCACGTGCGGTAGACGTCGGGGGCCAGGAAGCGTTCGCCGCGCTTGAGCAGCAGCGGGGCGGCGGCGTCATCGCCGCAGGAGGAGGGGGGAGTTGCAGGGAGATACATGTCGGGGTCTCGGACGACCCGGTGGGTGGCGCAAAGCGTCAAGCGAACCGGTGTTACAGGGAGTTACTAAGCTTTCGTTAATTTTAGTACTCGCCAGTTCGCTATTCCACGATTTGTCGGAGAAATGTCGGGCCGTGGCTGGAACAGTTCGTCGCGCCCAATCGGACAATTCTGCCTCACTTGTGGGAAGGGGGCTTGCGAATCAAGCAGTTGTGGCTTCATCCCGCCCATTCATTCGCGTTCCGCTGAACACGACGCACGTCCGGCTTGACCCCGGCGCACGCCCTGCCGACCATAAGCTGTTAACCCGCGACATCGGCGGCCGCCCCCTCCGGCACGTCCCCGTCCCCTGCCGCGTTCCCAACCGGTGCTGGCCGCCAGGCCGTGCATCGCCCCGTTTCCCGTTCCGGCCGCGGCTGGAGGAAAGTGCTTTGATCATCAAAATCGTCATTGCAGCGCTGTTCGTGGCCTGCGTGCTGTACATCCACTTCCGTGGCAAGGTCCGCGCGCGCTGGTCGCGCCAGTTGCTGGACCACTCCAGTTTCATGGCCCCGATCAACGTGGTCATGTACATGTTCTCGAAGGTGCCGACCACGCCGTTCCTGGACCCGGCCAAGGAATTCCCGCAGCTGGAGCCGCTGCGCCAGAACTGGCAGATGATCCGCGATGAGGCGCTGGCGCTGCGCGATGCGCAGAAGATCGCCGCGTCCAGCACGTTCAACGACGCCGGCTTCAATTCGTTCTTCCGCCGTGGCTGGAAGCGCTTCTACCTGAAGTGGTACGGCCCGTCGCACCCGTCGGCGAAGGCGATGTGCCCGAAGACCACCGCGTTGCTGGAGTCGCTGCCGGATGTGCGCGCGGCGATGTTCGCGCAGCTGCCGTCGGGCAGTGAACTGCGCCCGCACCGCGACCCGTTCGCCGGTTCGCTGCGCCTGCACCTGGGCCTGGCCACGCCCAACAACGACGGCTGCTACATCGAAGTGGACGGCATCAAGAAGAGCTGGCGCGACGGCGAGTGGATGATGTTCGACGAGACCTACATCCACCACGCGCACAACGAGACGCCCGATGACCGCGTGATCCTGTTCTGCGACATCGCCCGCCCGCTGCGCTTCGGCCTGCCGGGGCTGTTCAACCGCGCGGTGGCGGCCACGCTGCTGGCCGGTGGTGCCTCGCCGAACCTGCCGGGTGACCCGACCGGTGGCGTCAACAAGGCATTCGGCAGCGTCTACAAGGTGCGCCTGAAGGCCAAGGCACTGCGCGAGCGCAGCGTGGTGGCCTACCAGCTGATCAAGTGGGGCCTGGTGGTGGCGGTGATCGCCGGTATCTGGGCGCTTTGATCGTTACATGAGGTTGCCGGCCAGCGGCCGGCACTACCGCAACATGAAAAAACCCGCGCTGTCGCCAGCGCGGGTTTTTCTTTTGCATGGGTGGGTGCCGACCGTTGGCCGGCACGCCTCAACCCCGGTAGGTGCCAACCTTGGTTGGCACGCTTTCCGATCAGCCCTTCAGTGCCGCCTGTACGAACGGCGGGGTCACCAGCACGCCGGTGTGCAGCGCGGCGGTGTAGTACAGGGTGTTGAAGGTCTTGGCGGCCGAGTCGGCCTGGCGGAAGTCGAAGCTGCTGTCGCCCTTGCGCGCCATGGTCACGCTCCACCAGCCGGTGGGGTAGCACGGCTGCGGGAACGGCAGGGTCTTGAACGAGCCGAAGCCGGCCTTGCCCATCTCGGTGCGCATTTCGTTGATCAGGTCCAGCTGCATCAGCGGCGACTCGGACTGCTGCACCAGGATGCCGTCGTCCTTCAGGGCCTTGAAGCAGCTCTCGTAGAAGGCCTTGTTGAACAGGCCTTCGCCGGGGCCGACCGGGTCGGTCGAATCGACGATCACCACGTCCACGCTGCCGGCCGGGCAGTTGGCCATGTAGGCCACGCCGTCGTCGAACAGCAGCTCGGCGCGGGCGTCGTCGTTGGAGTCGCACAGTTCCGGGAAGTGCTTGCGCGCCATCACCGTGACCTGCTCGTCGATATCGCACTGGGTCACGCTCTCCACGCCGGTGTGCTTGAGCACTTCGCGCAGGGTGCCGCAGTCGCCGCCACCGATGATCACCACGCGCTTGGGCGCGGCGTGGGTGAACAGCACCGGGTGGCTGATCATCTCGTGGTAGAAGAAGTTGTCCTTGCTGGTCAGCATGATGGCCCCGTCGATGGTCATCAGGTTGCCCCAGTCGGTGGTCTGGAAGATCTCGATCTTCTGGAACGGCGACTGCACCTCGTCCAGCTTGCCGGTGATGCGGTAGCCGATGGCCGAGCCGGTGCGCTCGAAGTGCTCGATGTACCAGTTGTTGCTGTCAGTCATTTGAAAACAGTCCTGTTCGGAGAGGTGAAGCCGGGCTGGCGGGCGGGGCCGCGTGGCACAGATGCCACATCCGGACGGATCGGCCCGTTCAGGTTGAAACCTGTCACGGGCGCGGGCGCGCATGATAACGAACCTGTGGGCATATAGGCGTTATCATGCCCCCCCTTTTATTGCCAACAAGGCCGACTGAAATGACCGATTGGTCCCTCGACCAAGCCCGCAAGACCTACTCGATCCCGCATTGGGCGGACGGTTACTTCGACGTGGATCAGGCCGGGCACATGGTGGTGAGACCGACCGGGGCGGACGGCCCGGTGGTGTCGCTGCCCAAGGTGGTCGACGCGGCCCGTGCGGCCGGCGCCAAGCTGCCGTTGCTGGTGCGCTTCCCGGATATCCTCGGCCAGCGCCTGGGCAAGCTGCAGGCGGCCTTCGGCCAGGCCCAGCAGGACTGGGAATACAGCGGCGGCTACACCGCCGTGTACCCGATCAAGGTCAACCAGACCCGCGGCGTGGCCGGCACCCTGGCCAGCCACCACGGCGAAGGCTTCGGCCTGGAAGCGGGCAGCAAGCCCGAGCTGATGGCCGTACTGGCGCTGTCGCGCCCGGGTGGCCTGATCGTCTGCAACGGTTACAAGGACCGCGAGTACATCCGCCTGGCCCTGATCGGCCGCAAGCTGGGCCTGCAGACCTTCATCGTCATCGAGAAGCCGTCCGAGCTGAAGCTGGTGCTGGAAGAGTCCAAGGCGCTGGACGTGAAGCCGGGCCTGGGCGTGCGCATGCGCCTGGCCTCGCTGGGCGCCGGCAAGTGGCAGAACAGCGGCGGCGACAAGGCCAAGTTCGGCCTGTCGCCGCGCCAGCTGCTGGACCTGTGGAAGTCGCTGCGTGACACCGAGTATGCCGACTGCCTGAACCTGCTGCACTTCCACATGGGTTCGCAGATCTCCAACGTGCGCGACATCGCCAACGGCATGCGCGAAGCCACCCGCTACTTCGTGGAGCTGTCGCGCCTGGGCGCGAAGATCACCCACGTCGATGTGGGCGGTGGCCTGGGCGTGGATTACGAAGGCACCCGTTCGCGCAGCTTCTGCTCGATCAACTACGGCCTGCATTCCTACGCCAGCAACATCGTGCAGCCGCTGGCCAATGCCTGCGAAGAGTTCGGCCTGACCCCGCCGCGCATCGTCACCGAGTGCGGCCGCGCGATGACCGCGCACCACGCGGTGCTGATCGCCAACGTCTCGGAAGTGGAAGAGGCGCAGGAAGGCCGCGTGCCGGACCAGCACGACGACGAGCCGGCCGCGATCCGCCACCTGCGCGAGATCCACGACGAGCTGGACGTGCGCCCGGCGGTGGAGCTGTTCCAGGAAGCACAGCACTTCCACGCCGAAGGCCTGGCCAGCTATGCGCTGGGCCAGATCGACCTGCCGCAGCGTGCGCGCATCGACGATCTGTTCTACGCCATCGCACATGGCGTGCGTGCGCGCCTGAGCTACGACGAGAAGAGCCATCGCCCGGTGCTGGATGAACTGAACGAGCGCCTGGTCGACAAGTACTTCGTCAACTTCAGCGTGTTCGAATCGATCCCGGACGTGTGGGCGATCGACCAGGTGTTCCCGATCGTGCCGATCGAGCGCCTGGACGAAACCCCGGACCGTCGCGGCATCATCGCCGACATGACCTGCGACTCGGACGGCATGGTGGAAACCTATGTCGAGAACGAGAGCCTGGACAGCTCGCTGCCGCTGCACAAGATGAAGCCGGGCGAGAGCTACCGCATCGGCTTCTTCATGGTCGGCGCCTACCAGGAAATCCTGGGCGACATCCACAACCTGTTCGGCGATACCGACGCGGTGGAAGTGCTGGCCGATGCCGATGGCTATGCCATCACCCAGCAGCGCCGTGGCGACACCACCGACGTGATGCTGGATTACGTGGGTTACCGCCTGGACGAACTGCGCGCCACCTATGCGCAGCGCGTGGCCGAGGCGCAGCTGTCGCCGGAACGTGCGCAGGAGCTGTCGGAGGCGCTGGAAGCCGGCCTGACCGGTTACACCTACCTGTCCGACGAACCGCTGGTGTGAGGTCAACGGGAACGCCGGGCATGGCCCGGCGCTACCGGCCCCGATGAGCGCGCGCGCGATCTTCCACCTGTTCCTGCATGCCGCCGTGCCAGCCCTGCTGGCATGGCTGTTCTGGCGCAAGCGCTTCGCCTCGGCGTGGTTGCTGATGCTGCTGGGCTGGATCATCGATCTGGATCATCTGCTGGCCGATCCGATCTATGCGCCGAACCGCTGCAGCATCGGGTTCCACCCCTTGCACACCGCACCGGCCATCGCGGTCTATGCGGGGCTGTGCGTGCCGAAGAAAACGCGGTTGTTCGGCATCGGTTTGATCATCCACATCGTGCTGGACGCGATTGACTGCTGGTGGATGCATCACCGTTGATGGGACGCGCCGAGCCGAGCATGGGCTCGGCCCTACAGCAGCCCGTTGCCTCATCGTCCGTTGTAGAGCGAACCCACGCTCGGCTGCGCCTGGGTACGCCTCGGCTCCACTCAGTCAGTCGGCGCCAGCGGCAGTTCCAGCCGCGCGCGCAATCCCGGGTTTTCATTCGACAGGCGCAGTGACCCATCGTGGCTGGCCGCGATCTCCGCAGCGATCGCCAGGCCCAATCCACTGCCTTCCACCCGCTCGTCCAGGCGCACGCCGCGCTGCAGGACACTTTCCAGCTTGGTCTTGTCCAGCCCGGGGCCGTCATCGCGCACCTCGATATGCAGCCGGTCGTTCTGGGCCAGGGCACGCAGGCGGACTTCGCTGCGCGCCCACTTGCCGGCGTTGTCCATCAGGTTGCCGAGCATTTCCTCCAGGTCGGTGCTGGCACCGGCAAAGGCCAGGCCCGGCGCAACGTCCATCTGGAAGCGGATGCGACGGCCGGCATGCACGCGGGTCATCAGCCGGCACAGTGCTTCGGCAGCCGGGGCCACCTCGCTGCGCTGGCGATGGTCCACGGCCAGACCGGCGGCCAGATAGCGGTCGATGCTGGCGCGCATGCGTGCGCCCTGTTCGTGCAGGGTGCGGCGCCAGTCGCGGCCTTCGCCCTGCGCTTCAGCGGCCAGAACGCTCAGCGGCGTCTTCAGTGCATGTGCCAGGTCCTCGGCGCTGCTGCGCGCGCGCGCGACCATGCGCTGGTGATGGTCCAGCAACGCATCGAGCTCATCGGCCAGCGGCGCGATTTCCCGGTCCAGCTGGCTGCGGTCGATGCGTTCGGCCTCGCCACGGCGGATGCGTTCCAGCTGCTGGCCCAGCCCACGCAGCGGGCGCAGGCCGAAGTGCACCTGGCTGGCCAGCACCGCCAGCCAGGCCGCAACCAGGATGCCCAGTGCCAACGCACTGCGCTGGCGGAATGCGGCGATGTCGGCATCCAGCGCACTGCGGTCGTTGGCCACCACGGCCACATAGGTCTGCGTGGCGCGGGGCAGGCGCACCTGCTGCACGCGCGCACGCAGCGATTGCTGCATCGGCCCGCCCAGGTTGCGCTCGACCGGGCCATCGGCGCTGGCGGCCAGGGTCTGGTCCCACAGCGAGCGTGACTGCAGCAGCACCTTGCCCTGGCTGTCGGCGATCTGCCAGTACGCACCGGAAAACACCCGCTGGAAGCGCGCGTCGTTCGGTTCCTGGCGCAGGCGCAGCTGCCCTTCCGGATCCACTTCCGCCTGCGCGAGCAGGGTCAGCATGTCCTGCTGCAGTTCGTGGTCGAGGCGGTCATGCGCGCTGCGCTTGAACAGTTCGCCCAGCAGGACGCTGGCCAGTGCCGAGACCAGCACCAGGCCGATGCCGGCCACCAGCAGCAGCCGCCGGCGCAACGAAGGTTGCCGCGCGCTCATGCCTCTGCCAGCCGCCAACCCTGGCCGCGCACGGTATGGATCAGGTCAATGCCCAGCTTGCGGCGCAACCGCCCGAGCAGCACGTCCAGCGCGTTCGAATCCGGATCGTAGCCACCTTCGAAGACCTGCTCGCCGAGGCGGTCGCGGCTGATCACGCTGCCGGTGTGGTGGATGAAGTAACTCAACACGCGGAACTCCTGCGGGCTCAGCGGCAACACCTGCCCATCCAGTTCAAAGCGGCCGGCGTTGACGTCCAGTTGCAGCGGACCGCAGTGCAGGCGTGGGCTGGCGTGGCCGTGGCTGCGGCGGATCAGTGCACGCAGGCGCAGCACCAGTTCGTCGGGCTGGAAGGGTTTGGTGAGGTAATCGTCGGCACCGGCGTCAAAGCCGGCCAGTTTGTCATGCCAGCGCCCGCGCGCGGTCAGTATCAGCACCGGGAAGCTGCGGCCATTGCCGCGCCAGCGCTCGATCACGCTCAATCCATCCAGCCCGGGCAGGCCCAGGTCGACGATGGCCGCCTGCAGATCCTCGATCTGGCCGATCTCCTCGGCCTGGCGGCCGTCGGCGACCACCTCGACCACGTAGCCTGCCTGCTCCAGCAACGGCAGCAGGCGCTGTGCCAGCGCGGCATCGTCTTCAGCCAACAGGATGCGCATCAGTCGTCCAGTTCCGTCTTCAGCAGCTTTCCACTCCGCGCATCATAGTCCAGCTCCACCACCACGCCGTCGCCGCGCAGGATCTCCACTTCGTAGACGCCATCGTCCAGTTCCACTTCCAGCAGCTGGCCCGGAAAGCGCTTGAGCGCATCGCGCACCACGCTTTCCAACGGCACGTAGCGGCCCTGCTGCACGGCGCGACGCGCGACCTGCTGCGCCGGGTCCTGTGCCGGTGCGGCGGCGGTGGGGGCGCTGGCCAGGGCCAGCAGCAGGGGCAGGGTGGAGAGCATCGGGGCGCAGGGCGGGCTGTAGGAACAGGCGTGAGTGTGCCGGGGCTGAGTAACAGCTGGCTAACAGTGCCGGCTAAGGAGCTGTTAACCACGGGGTGCATTGTGGCGTTGCCGGGATGGTCCGGCCACGAACACGAACAGGAGAACCCCCATGTTGAAGTCGCTCACCCTCGCCACTGTTGCTCTGCTGGCCATCGCACCGGCCGCACAGGCTGCACCGCTGGGCATGGCCCAGGTCGAACAGACCCTGCGCAAGGCCGGCTACACCCAGATCCACGAGATCGAACGCGATGATGGCCTGTGGGAGGCTGACGTGAGCCGCGCCGATGGCCGCTTCAGCGAGGTCTACGTTGACCCCAAGACCGGCGAGATCTTCGACGAGCACAGCGGCCGCGCGCTGTTGACCACCGAGCAGGTGCTGGCACGGGCACAGGCGCATGGCCTGCGCGAGATCCATTCGCTGGAACGCGATGGTGCGACCTGGTCGCTGGAAGCCCGCAATGCCCGCAACCAGAAGGTGGACGTGCGCCTGAGCGGCTATGACGGCCGCATCCTGCACAGCGAGCGCGATGGCTGGCTGGATTGATTCGCGTGCCGGTAGGTGCCGGCCGCTGGCCGGCACAGGGGGAGAAAGCGTGTCGACCAAGGTCGACACCTACCAAGCGTACGCAGCGGTAGCGGCCGACCCTGGTCGGCCCAGGCCCGATGCGGCGCTTACCAACCAAACGGTGGCGGGTAATCCCAGTAGCCCGGGCCGCGGCCGTAGTAGCCGCCGTACGGGCCGTAGAAGCCCGGGCCCTTGCCTTCGCTCACGTGGATGTTGACGTTGACCCCGTGGGTCTTGCCTTCATCGGTGGTGTAGTTCTTGCTGAGGTTCAGCGTGGCGGCGTTGTAGTGGCTGTTGCCACCGTTCTTGGAATAGCCGATGCCGGTGGTGAAGCTGCCGGACACTTTGACCTTGTCGTCGGTGACGTCGGCGATCTTCGCGTCGTCGTGCACGCGCGGGCCGCTCTTGTCACCGTAGTACGTGCCCGGCGGGTCCTGCTGCAGGGCCGGATCGTTGAGGTAGCGCATCGGCGCCTGCGGCAGCGTCAGGTTCAGGCCGGCGGCCTGCGGCGCGGTGGCGCCAGCGGCGGACTGGGCCAGCACGGTTCCCGGCAGGGCCAGGCACAGCAGCAGGGTCAGGGGGCGGATCATGACGGCGCTCCAGCGGACAGGTGGCCACGCAACACGCGGCGGTACAGGCCGACGCTAGCAGGGGTTGCTTGAATGATGCCTGTCGGCGCCGGATTGGGGTAGAGCCAGGCCATGCCTGGCTGCAGGTCACAGCCGCCCGAACCCGAACAGCCCTTCCAGCGCATGCCTGCGCCGCTCGATCCGGGCCCGCAGCAGCTGGGCGCCGATCATCGAATAAGTGATGCCGTTGCCGCCGTAGGCCATGGCGAAATGCACCCGTGGCCCCCACTGATCGTGCGGGCCGAAGAAAGGCAGGCCGTCGGCGGTTTCGGCGAAGGTGCCGGCCCAGGAGAAGGCGGGCACCGGATCCAGCCGCGGGAACCAGTGCTGGAGCTGTTTCATCAGCTTGTCGGCCTTGCGCTCTACGCGCCGATCGCGGCGGGCGGGGATGTCGATGGCGTCGTCCAGCCCGCCCACCAGCAGGCGGCGGTCGCCGGTGGCGCGCAGGTAGAGGTACGGGCGTGCGCTCTCCCACACCATCGTGTTGCGCAGCCGGCCCAGCACGTCCGCATCGATCGGGTCGGTGATGAAGGCGTAGCTGCTGCGGTTGCGTGCGACGCGCTGCTGCAGCCACGTCTGGTTGGCGTAGCCCATTGCCAGCACCACATGGCGGGCGTGAATCGTGGCGCCGCCCTCGGTGAGGGCGCTCACGCCGCGTGCGGAGGGAGTGAGCGTGTGCAGCACCGTGCGGTCATGCACCTGGCCGCCGCGCCGGCGCACGCGCTGCAGCAGCGCATAGGTCAGGCGATAGGGATCGACCCGCGCCGCCTGGCGCGTGAGCAGGGCACCGCCGGCGTCCACGTCGAAGCGCTCCCGCAGTGCCTCCGGGCCCAGCCAGCGGGCATCCAGGCCGATTCCGCGCCGTGCCTCACCTTCGGCCATCAGGCGCGGCACGTCGCGATGGCGGCTGGCCAGGTACAGGCTGTCCATGCGCTGGAAATCAACGTCTTTCAGGCCGCGAGCCACGTCGCCCAGGGCCGGAATCGCCTCGGCACACGCCCGATAGGCAAGCGCGGCGGCGTCCTGGCCATAGCGTTGGGCCAGCTCCATCAGATGGGTATCGATCTCGTACTGCAGCAGCGCGGTGCTGGCGGCGGTGCTGCCCCAGCCGATGTCGCGCTGCTCGATCACTGCCACGTCGTGGCCATGCCGGGACAGTTCGTCGGCAATCAGCGCACCGGTGATGCCGCCGCCGACCACCAGTACGTCGCAGCGCAGGTCCTGCTGCAGCGCAGGAAAGGCGTGGATCAGGCCGTTGCGTACCGCCCACCAGGGGTAACCGCTCTTCAGGTCCATGCGTGGCGCCGCTCAGGCAGTGGGCTGGCCGGAATGCGGGGTCTGGATCAGTTCGGACAGATCGAAGCCCTGCAGGCGGGCCGCCGCCAGATAATGGTCCTGCACGGTCGCGTCCAGGCGCGGCTCGCGCGCCAGCAGCCACAGGTACTTGCGATCTGGGCTGCCGACCAGTGCCACGCTGTAGTCCGGAGCGACCTGGATCACCCAGTAATCGCCCTTGGCGAACGGCAACCAGCGCAGGCCCTTGGGCAGGAAGCTCACCTCAAGGCGCGCGCTGTCGTTGTCGACGGCGCAGGCCTCGCCGGTGGCTTCCTCGACCTCGCCGTCCATGCGGCAGCGGTTGGTGACGCCAACGTTGCCGTTGTCGAGCAGGGTGTAGTGCGCCGACACGTCGGTACAGCCTTCCGGTTCATGGCGCATCGGCAGGCGCGCGATCTCGTACCAGGTGCCCAGGTAGCGGGGCAGCTTGAGGTCGGCAACGGTCTTCAGCGGCGGGTGCTCGGTCATCGGTGGTCGTGGCAGGGGTGGGCCTCCACGATGCCGATGGCCTTGCCATGGGCGGGTGAAGCCGGGGCGATGGCCGTGTCCAGAACGTTCCGTCGCCCCGGCGGAGCGCCCGTTGTCACCGGCGTGGCGGTATCCTGCTGCCAGCGCCGTGTTTTCCTGATCCAACCGAGGTGGAGGTGCCGATGTACCAGGTGATCCTGTTGAAGAGTGAATCCGCGTTCGCACGCGAACAGTGGCCGCAGGTCGATGACCTGGTCGACTATGAAGGCGTGGCCTACAGCCTGCGTGCCGGCCCGCGCCAGCCGCTGCCGACCGACCACGACTGGCACCCGGTGGCGGTGTATGCGCCCGATGAGATCACCGAGGAAGAGTTCCAGGACTGGTACGCGCTGCAGCAGCCGGCCGTGGAAGAGCTGCGCCTGAAGTACTGATGCGCGACGCTGGCGGGGGCGCCCATCCGGCCTTGACCGGCTCTGCCGTATAGTCGCGCGCAGGCGCGGTGGTCCGCGCGAACCGGTGTGGCTGGCTTGTCTTCTTTCCTGCGATCGATCCGTGCACGGGGCCCTTGGCTGATCCTGCTGCTGTGCAGCGTCTTCCTGCTGTCCGCGCCGGTGTTGGCGCAGGATGATGAGTCAACGCCGAAGCAGCGGCTGGCAGGTATCGATGCGAAGCTGAAGGAGGTCGACCGCAAGCGTGGTGATGCAGCCGCCATCGAGACGCTGGCGATGCTGTCCGAGGATGCCTCGCAGGCGCGGCGGGATGCTGAGGCACTGGAAAAGGAGCTGCAGCCACAGCTGGTTCGCCTCGACGAACAACTGGCGCAGCTGGGCACGCCTGCCGAGGGCGCCACCGAGCCGCCCGAACTGGCGGCACAACGGCGCACCATCAACAAGCAGCGCGACGGCCTGGCCGCGTCCGTAGCGCAGGCCAAGACCAGTGCCGTGCGTGCCCAGCAGCTGGCGACCGACATCGACCAGCAACGCGCGGCGCAACGCACCGAAGAGCTGGGGCAGAAGGTCGCCTCGCCGCTGTCGCCTGCGTTGTGGAGCAAGGTGGCCGAGCGTCTGCCGATCGATATCGCACGCGTTGCGCCGCTGGCCGAGCAGGGGCGTGACACGCTGATCGCCGGCATCCGCGCCAATGGCTGGGGCACGCCGTTGCTGGGCCTGCTGGCCGCGCTGGTGATGATGTTCCCGCTGCGGCTGTGGCTGCGCAGGCTGGGGCGGGGCTTTGCCGCGTCCGAACGCGCGCCCGATGGTCGCCTGCGCCGGTCCGGCCTGGCCATGTGGCTGCTGCTGGTGGGCACGCTGCTGCCTGGCTATGCGGTGGTGGTGCTGATGACGGCGCTGGATGCCATCGATGCGATCGCACCGCGCCTGCAGGTGGTGGCCGACGGGCTGGAGACCGCAACGTTCCGCGCCGCGTTCATCGCCGCACTCAGCGCCTGCCTGCTGGTGCCCAAGCGCCCGTCGTGGCGGCTGCTGAACCTGGACGACACCGCCGCGCTCAAGCTGCGCAAGTACGCGTGGGGCGCGGCGGCGCTGGCCTGGCTGAGCACGGTGCTGGTCGCCCTCGACCAGGCCACGCGCACCAGCGACGTCACCACGGTGGCGCTGGATGGCCTGATTGCCCTGACCTACCTGGGCCTGATCATGGCCATGCTGGTGACGCTGGCGCGCCTGCATCGGCGGCAGACCGCCGAGGCCGAGGCCAAGCTGGAAGCGCAGGCCGATGGCCTTGGCGTGAGTACGCCAGTGCGCCGCAGCAGCTGGCTGGTACTGGCCCGGGTAGCGGGCAACATCGCGGTGGTGGCGGCCATCATTGCCACGTTGCTGGGCTACCTGAACTTCGCCAAGTTCGTGAACCAGCAGCTGATCGGCGGCAGCATCGTGGTGCTGGCCGCGACGTTGCTGTTCAAGTTCGTCGATGACCTGAGCACCTGGATGCTCAACGCCGACAGCAAGGTCGGCCAGACCATCCTGCTCAGTACCGGCCTGAGTGTGTCGCGGCTGGAGCAGGCCGGCGTGCTGCTGTCGGCGGCGCTGCGCACGATTGTCGTGCTGCTTGCCCTGCTGGCGCTGGTGGCGCCGTTCGGCAACATCGGCGCGGTGGTCGAGCGCTTCTCTTCGCTGTTCACCTCGGGATTCGATGTCGGTGGAACGAAGCTGGAACCGGTGCGGATCGTGCTGGCGGTGCTGGTGCTGCTGGCCGGTCTGGCGATCACCCAGCTGGTGCAGCGCTGGCTGACCGACACCTACCTGCCCAAGACCGAGCTGGACCTGGGAGCACGCAACTCGGTCAGTACCGTCGCCCGCTACGTGGGCATCATCATCGCGGTGATCTGGGCGCTGTCGGCCATGGGCCTGCAGCTGAGCAAGCTGGCATTGCTGGTCAGCGCGCTGTCGGTGGGTATTGGTTTTGGCCTGCAGGTGATCACCCAGAACTTCGTCTCCGGCCTGATCCTGCTGGCCGAGCGCCCGGTGAAGATCGGTGACTGGGTGAAGCTGGGCGACCAGGAGGGCGACATCCGCCGCATCAGCCTGCGCTCGACCGAGATCCAGGTGGGCGACAAGTCGACCCTGATCGTGCCCAACTCCGAGCTGGTCACCAAGACCGTGCGCAACATGACGATGGGCAACAACCAGGGCCGCATCCAGATCCAGTTCGCGGTGCCACCCAGCACCGATGTCGGCAACCTGCGGCAGGCGCTGCTGGATGCTTATACCGCGCACACCAACGTGCTGAAGCAGCCGGCGCCGACGGTCTACATCGACAGCATTGCCGGTGGCCAGATCACCATCAACAGCTTCGCGTACGTGGCCAGCCCGCGGCAGGTGTATGCCACACGTAGCGATCTGTACTTCAGCCTCCTGCACATCCTGGCCGAGCGGAACATCCCGCTGTCGACCCCGACCGACATCCACATCACCCGCGATCCGCAGGAGTAGGGGGTTCTTTGCAGGGCTGTGCCCTGCACCCGCTACGAGCCGGAGCAAAGGCAACAGCAACAGCGTGCATTCCGTGGTTTGGCGGGGTGGGTCCGGTTGCGGGGGACGCTGCAAGTACGTCCATGTAAGCTCGGTCGCCGCATCCATGCGGCTCACGCCCCCGCAACCGGACCCACCCCGCCTTCGACAGATTCCTGCGATCTGTCGGAAATACTCTTGGGGTCAGATCCGTTTTCCGCAGGAAAACGGATCTGACCCCGGAATTTCATTCGATATCTGACAGATGTGTCGACCAAGGTCGACACCTACCAACAGCCGCGGAGATCTGTCAGAGGTGGGGCGGTGTCGGAGTGCGGGGTGTCAGCCGCATGGGCCCGAGGCATGCCTCGGGCGGGTTGGGCAGGACGCCCAACCCCGGTCTTGCCGTGTGCGCAGGACTGCGCACACGAGCAAGCGGCTGCCAAGCCCCCAGGGATGGGTTCACGGCGTCCCCGCACTCCGACACCGCCCCACCAAACCACGGAACGCACGCCGTTGCCGTTGCCGTTGCTGTGCTTTGGGTGTTGCTTCGGCAGGTGCAGGGCGCAGCCCTGCAAAGAAACCCCTATCCTCGCGGTCGGCTGCGCGAGGGCACCAGTGCGAACGTATCCACCGCCAGCTTCTCGGCGTGGTTCAACCACGCGCGGATCTCCAGATCATCCACTTCGTGGTCCAGCCCGAACGACACGTTGATCTTGCCGTTGGCATCGGGCTGCACCCACTGCTGGGCCAGCACCACCTTGCGCTGCGAGGACACCGCCTCGATCCAGAATCCACGATCCGGGCGCGTGCTCGCCACCAGCTGCAGCATGTACTGGCCGGCACGGGTGCGGCGGCCCTTCTGGGTGATCATGTGCGCCTGGCGCACGCTCGGACGCGGGCCCTGGAACGCATCCAGCGGCGCATCCACCGCGATGCCGCCGCGCAGGTCGTTGTCGCGGTACAGCTTGATGCCGTTGTCGCGGTTGACCAGCAGGGCGCACCAGTCACCGTCGGCCGAGCCGTCCTCGAACGCGGTGCAGCGGTCGACGTAGGCCAGGGTGTTGTCCGGGTTGGCATCGTCGAACTGGCGTGAGGTGTTTTCCAGGTACACGGACTTCAGACTCCAGTCCTTGTCGTACTCCAGCAGTACCGGTGGCTGCACGTGCTGCAGGCCGACCACCACCTGGTCATCGCCATCGATCTTCAGCTCGCGGGTCGGTTCGCCCAGCCACAGTGAACGCGCGAAGGCCAGGTACTGCGGATAGTCGCGACCACCATCGCGCTGGGTCGCCACGCTGGCGCTGGGCGTGCGCTGGCTGTCGATCAGCGAACGGCCGAAGCCCATCGTCTTCAGGTTCGGGTCCAGCAGGCTGAGCAGGGTCGCGCCCGAATCCAGGGTGGTACCGGCGTCGGCGCTGAGCTGCTGCGGGGCAATGTCATCGCCCAGGAACAGCAGCAGGTTCTCGCGCTTCTGCCGGGTCAGGATGTGGGTCAGATCGTTGGGCATCGCCAGGTGGTCGGAGGCGATCACGATCAGCGTGTCCTTGCCGTACGGGCTGGCCTGGATGCGCTGCACCAGCTGCGAGATCAGCCGGTCGCTGCACTTGAGCGCGTTGAGCATGTTGATGTTGCCGTACTGGCTCTGGTAGCGCTCGCCCTTGCACGACACCGGCAGGTGGCCCGCCGGATGGTGGGTGTCCATGGTCAGCGTGGTCAGCATGAACGGTGAGCCGGCGCGCGAGAGCTGTTCAAAGCGCTGGTAGGCGGTGTCCAGCAGCACGTCGTCGTGCACGCCCCAGGCCGAGTAGTGGATGCGGCCGATCTTCTTCTGCTGCTTGAACCACGCCAGGTCGTGTACTTCATCGAAACCGTGGCTGGCCAGGAACTGGCCCTTGCCGGCGAACTGGCCGTTGGCGCCACCCAGATAGTGGTTGGTGTAGCCCTGCTGCTTCAGGTAGTCGCCCAGGCACACGGCCTTGGGCAGGAAGCTGCCCATGCGGTCCATGCTGTTCTCGTCGCCTTGGGAGGTGGTCAGCGGCACACCGCACATCGACGAGACCAGGCCGGCGATGGTCCAGCCGCTGCCTTCGGCCGAGGCCAGGCCGCGCACGTCCAGCGACTTCGTGGCCAGACGGTTGAGATTGGGCATCAGGCCCGGGAACACGTTCTCGTCCAGATAGGTGCGTTCCAGGCTTTCGCCATAGATCCAGACGATGTTGCGCGGGCGCTGCAGCGGCTGCGTCGGCACCTGGTATTCGGGTGCGATGCGGGCGAAGTCGACCGGCCGCAGCTGCTGGTACAGGCGCTGGCCGTCGCGGGCCAGCGGGCTGATCATGATCGTGGCCACCCACACGGCCGCGAAACCGGCGAACAACGCGCCACCGTGGCCGGGCCGGCGCCAGCGCTTCACCCGCGTGGCGAACAGCGGCAGCAGCGAGACCAGCGCCAGCACGATGAAGCCGGCGATATAGCCCTTGAAATCGGAGACACCGGCGCCTTCCATGTCGGCGCCCAGGTGGTACAGGGTGGCGGCATTGAGCCCATCACCGGACAGCTTGTCGATCAGCCACCATGCGCTGAGCGTCAGCAGCAGCAGCGAGAACGCACCGGCCTTCCACCACACCCACTTGTCGGACGCGAGGAACAACCAGCACAACAGCAACAACGACAGCAGCAGTATCCAGAGCATAGGCAGCTTCGGCAGTGACGGGGTGGTGGTGATGGACGTCGTACCGACGCGTGTCCATCCGACCGGCGCTGCCACAAGCACATGCACATGACAGGCCGATGACCCGATAGTGCATGCACGAACCTGACTGAAATGTTTGTTGAAATGACGCGTGTGCAATCGCGCTCAGAAGGTAAAACGAGCGTGAAAGGCTTCGTTGGATTGCATTAAAAACCGCATGAATACGGGTGTTTTCGTAGATGCGCTAGCGGTGCCCGCGCTCTTCGCGTGCCCGCGCACGGCGGTCGAACAGCAATGCACTGGTCACGATGCCAAGGCCGAGCACCACGCCGATGAACAGCAGAATCAGCGCAATGAGCGGGTAGCCGAACAGGTGCCAGCCGGTGTCGATCTTCATCATCATCGCCGCAGCCATGATCAATGCGGCACTGATGATGCCGGCAGCCACGCGGTTGGCGATCTTCTGCAGGTTCTCCATCAACCGCGATTCTTCCAGGCCGGTCACCTTCATCTGCAGGCGGTTCTCGGCCAGCAGCGCCATGATGTCCGAAAGTTTGCGCGGCCCATCGCGCAGCAGCTGCTGCAGTTCCATCGCCTCGCTGGCGAGGTTGGCGGCAGACAGCGATTTCTTCAGGCGCGCACGCATCACGTGCTGCAGCTGGCGCTCAACGATGCGGCGGGTTTCCAGCTCGGGTGCCAGCAGCCGGCACACGGTTTCCAGATTGAGCAGCGCCTTGCCCAGCAGGCTCAGTTCCGGCGGCGTGCGCAGGCCGCAGGCGGTGGCTATGCGCACCATGTCCAGCACCACGCGGCCTTCGGAGAAGCTGCCGCTGGCGGCGTAGCGCGCGATCAGCTGGCCGGTCTCGCGCAGGTAGCGTTCTTCGTCGAAGGCCTCCAGCCGCGTGCTGATGCTGATCAGGTCGTCGGCCACTTCTTCGCCGCGGCCATCGACCGCGGCGAACAGGATCTTCAGCAGGCGCTCGCGCAGACGCGGCGGCATGTGCGCGACCATGCCGAGGTCGAAGATCGCCAGCCGTCCATCTGGCATCACCCGCAGGTTGCCCGGGTGCGGGTCGGCATGGATCTCGCCATGCACGAAGATCTGGTCCAGGTAGCCGCGGATCAGCGCCGCCGCCAGAGGATCCATCGATTGCTCGGTGCGGCGCACATCGGGAATCGCATCCACGCGCACGCCGGTGGCCAGTTCCATGGTCAGCACGCGCTGGCTGCTGTAGTCCCACAGCGGCTGCGGAATCCACAGGCGGCGGAACGGCTTCAGGTGCCGGCCGAAACGGGCCAGGTTCTCGGCCTCGGCGTGGTAGTCCAGCTCCTGCATCAGGGTCTTGGCGAACTCGTTGAGCCAGTCGCGCAGGCGCACGCGACGGCCCACCTGGGTCAGGTGGTCGGCGGCCAGCGCGAAGCTGCGCAGTGCCTCCAGGTCCGAGCGCAGCTGCGCGGCGACCTCGGGTTTCTGCACCTTCACCGCCACCTGGCGGCCATCGTGCAGCACCGCGCGATGCACCTGCGCGATCGAGGCACAGCCCAGTGGCTCGGGATCGAACGCGGCGAACAGCTTGTTCACCGGCGCGCCCAGCTCCTGTTCGACGATGGCATGGATGCGCTCGACCGGAATCTCGGCCACCTTTTCCTGCATGCGCTCCAGCGCCGTGGCGAACTCCACCGGCACCATGTCCGGGCGGGTGGACAGCATCTGGCCTAGTTTGACGAAGGTCGGTCCCAGCGCTTCCAGGTCGCTGACGAACTGTTCCGGGTTGCCATCGGCGGGGACGTCGGCCTGGTTGCTGGCGGCGTCCAGGTTCATGCCCGAGAACACGCCCGAATGGCGGTAGCGCATCAGCAGGCGCAGGATCTGGCTGCGCCGGTTCATGCCTTTGACCAGCGGGGGATTGCCATTGGCGGTGGGCGGATTGCTCAAGCGACACTCCCATGCGACGGATACAGGTAGTGCCGGCCGCTGGCCGGCAATGTCCGGATTACGCAGTGTCGCCGGGGGGCGGTAGGCACGCGGTGAATCCGACCGCTTCCGCAGCTGCCCCGGTATCGGTCAGAATCCGCTCATTCCCTCTCTTGGACGCCCCATGGCCGGTGCCAGCCTGTTCGCCCTGCTCGACGATATCGCCTCCCTGCTGGACGACGTCTCGGTCCTGACCAAGGTTGCGGCGAAGAAGACCGCCGGTGTGCTCGGCGACGACCTGGCGCTGAACGCGCAGCAGGTGACCGGGCTCAACGCCAACCGCGAACTGCCGGTGGTGTGGGCGGTGGCCAAGGGCTCGCTGGTGAACAAGGTGATCCTGGTACCGGCGGCGCTGGCGATCAGTGCACTGGAGGCCTGGCTGCACAGCCGTGGCTGGAACGTGCCGCTGATCGTGCCATTGATGATGATCGGCGGTGCCTTCCTCTGCTTCGAGGGCGTGGAGAAGCTGGCGCATCGCTTCCTGCACTCGGCCGAGGACGATGCCGAGCATCAGGCCGAACGCCGCAAGGCGTTGTCCGATGCGCAGGTGGACATGGTGGCGTGGGAGAAGGACAAGGTAAAAGGCGCGATCCGTACCGACTTCATCCTCTCGGCCGAGATCATCGTGCTGACCCTGGGCGTGGTCGCCACCGCACCGTTCACCAACCAGGTGGTCACCCTGGCCGTGGTTGCACTGGCGATGACGGTCTTCGTCTATGGGCTGGTGGCGGGCATCGTGAAGCTTGATGACGTCGGCCTGTACCTGTCGCGCAAGGGCGGTGCCATTGCTGCCTTCGGTCGCGGCCTGGTGGCCTCGGCACCGTGGCTGATGAAGTTCCTGTCGGTGGCCGGCACCATCGCCATGTTCCTGGTGGGTGGCGGCATCCTGGTGCACAACGTGCCGGCACTGCACCACGCGGTGCAGGCACTGGGTGGCGAAGGGCAGTGGGGCTGGCTGATCAGCGCTGCGGCCAACATGGTGGTGGGCATCATCGCCGGCGCCATCGTGCTGGCGGCGGTGACCGGGTTCCAGAAGCTGCGCGGTAAGTAAGCGGCGGCCCATTGCCCGGTAGAGGCCGACCTTGGTCGGCGCTTTGTTTCCGCGTGTGCCAACCAAGGTTGGCACCTACCGAGGCGCTGTCCTTTGCGTTGGTAGAGGCCGACCTTGGTCGGCGCTTTGGCCCGGCGTGTGCCAACCAAGGTTGGCACCTACCAAAGCGCTGTCCTTTGCGTTGGTAGAGGCCGACCTTGGTCGGCGCTTTATTCCGGCGTGTGCCAACCAAGGTTGGCACCTACCAAAGCGCTGTCCCTTGCGTTGGTAGAGGCCGACCTTGGTCGGCGCTTTGTTCCGGCGTGTGCCAACCAAGGTTGGCACCTACCAAAGCGCTGTCCCTTGCGTTGGTAGAGGCCGACCTTGGTCGGCGCTTTGCCCCGGCGTGTGCCAACCAAGGTTGCCATCTACCGAAGCGCTGTCCTTTGCGTTGGTAGAGGCCGACCTTGGTCGGCGCTTTGTTTCCGCGCGTGCCAACCAAGGTTGGCACCTACCAAAGCGCTGTCCTTGGTGTTGGTAGAGGCCGACCTTGGTCGGCGCTTTGTTCCGGCGTGTGCCAACCAAGGTTGGCACCTACCAAAGCGGTTTCCGGTGTACCGAAGAACTACCCCGCCTGTACCCGGTTCTTGCCTTGCCGCTTGGCTGCATACAGCGCGTCATCGGCGCGGCGCAGCAGGGTCTCGGTATCGTCGCCGGGCTGCCATTGCGCCAGCCCGGCACTGAAATGCACCGGCACGCGCTGGTCCTGCACGGTCAGCACGCGGTGTGCCAGTGAACGCTGCAGGCGCTGCACGGTGGCCATGCTGTCGGCGCCCTGGGTCTCCGGCAGCACCAGCACGAACTCGTCGCCACCCAGCCGCGCGATGCCATCGGTGGCGCGCAGCAACAGCTTGCAGACGGCTACCAGGTGCTGCAGCAGTGCATCGCCACCGGCATGGCCATGTGCATCGTTGGTCTGGTGGAAATCATCCAGGTCGATCACCGCCACGCCCAGCGGCGAGTTGTTGCGCGCGGCGCGGGCCAGTTCACGTTGCAGCAGTTCGTCCAGGCCGCGGCGGTTCAGCGCCTGGGTCAGTGGATCGATGCGCGCCAGGTCACCGGCGGCACGTAGTTCCTGCTCCAGCTCGGCGATGCGCTGCTCTGCACGCTCCACTTCCTGCCGCGCGTTGGCCAGGTGATCGCGCGCCTGTGCGGCCTGCTGCTGCACCTTGCCGGTATCGCGCATCACGTCCTGCAGCAGCTGGTTGAGGTCGGCGATGCTGCGCGCTTCGCGCAGCTGCAGCGCGTAGCTGCCAATGCGGTCGTGGTATTCACCGGTGCTGGTGGCCATGCCGTCCATGCGCTCGATGAACTCGCCCATCAAGCCGCGCATCGCCGCCTTCGAATCGTCGATGCCCTGGCGCAGCAGCCCCTGCTTGTAGATCACTTCGCGCAGTTCGGCGCGGGTGCGCTCGACCGCCTCAGCTTCCAACGGCCCGTCCAGCAACTGGCGCACCGCCGCGATCTGGCCCTGCAGCCAGCTGTGGTCATCCAGCAGCTCGCTCACGTTCTCCAGCAGCAGCGCGAACAGCTCCAGCAGCAGCGCCTGCTGCTCCTGCCAGCTCTCGGCACGCACGCCGACCTGGTGGCCGAGTTCGCGCACACCCTGTTCGATCGGCTCCAGTGCGGTACCCGGCTGCCACTGGCGCAGGCGCGTGGCCAGCGCTTGGGCCTGCTCGCGCAGATCCGGGTCGTGCTGCAGCAGGGCCACCACGGCGCCGCCCAGCAGCAGGCGCAGCTGCTCGGACAGGCGCAGGCTTTCCGGCTGCCCGTCCGGTGAATGCTGCTCGATGGTGCGGATGTACTTGTCGATCAGCTGCCGCATCGCGCGCCCGTAGCGCGGCCAATCGGCACTGGCCTGCGCCGACTGCAGGCGATCACCCATGTCACCCAGTTCGCCGGGCAGGGTGGCCATGCCGTTGGCGAACGCGGCCAGTAGCGGCTCCGGCGCGTCGGCACCGGCAAACAGCTGCTGCAGCGCCACGCCACCGCCGCCCTGCAGCACCACCCGGTCACCCAGGCCATCGTCCACCACCGCGCGCACGCGTGCCGGCGGCCCAAGGGCGGTACCGGGGGCAGGGCGGTGGTCGGGCTGGTCCGTCATCGAGCAAATCCTGGGGCTGGCAGGGACTGGTTCCAGCATATCGGCGCGGCCGCCGACGGCTTGAACGGCTAGGATGGGCGACAGGATGCCGCAGTGGAGGTGGTGATGCGCGTGATGTTGCTGGGGGCGACCGGCCTGGTTGGCGGGCTGACCCTGTCCAGGCTGCTGGACGACCCGCGCTGCAGCGCCGTGATTGCGCCGACCCGCCGCCCGTTGGCTGTGGCCCACGCCAAGCTGGAGAATCCGGTGCTGGCCTTCGATGCGTTGCCTGGCGCGCCCGAGTGGGCACGCGTGGACGCGGTCATCTGTGCGCTCGGCAGCACCATCGCCCAGGCCGGCAGCCGCGAGGCCTTCCACCGTATCGACCATGACTACCCGCTGGCGTTCGCCCGCCTGGCGCAGGCGCAGGGTGCGCAGACCTATGTGCTGAATTCCGCAGCCGGCGCCAACCCGCAGTCGTCGATCTTCTACAGCCGGGTGAAGGGCGAGCTGGAGCATGACCTGCGCGCGCTGGGCTTCAACTCGTTGACCCTGGTCCGCCCCGGGCTGATCGGCGGCGAGCGCACCGAGGTGCGACGTGGCGAGCGCCTGGCGCTGACGGTATTGGGGGCATTGGGGCCGCTGTTGCCACGGGCTTGGCGGATCAATCCGGCCAGCGAGATCGCCAAGGCACTGGTCGAGGCCGCGCTGGCCCCGCAACCGGGGCAGCATGTAGTGGCATCCAGCGCACTGGCCGGCTGATGTCGCGTGCGCTACGCCTGACCCAGCTGCTGCAGCTGCTGCGCCGCCATCGACGGCCGGTGGCCGGGCAGGTGCTGGCCGAAGCGCTGGGCATCAGCCTGCGCACGCTGTACCGCGATATCGAGACCCTGCGCGAGCAGGGTGCCGACCTGCGTGGCGAGGCCGGCGTCGGCTACCAGCTGGCACCGAGCGATACCTTGCCTCCCATGACCCTGCCACCGGCCGAGATCGACGCGCTGGTGCTGGGCCTGCGCTGGGTTGCGGCGCGCACCGAGCCGGCGTTGGCTGAGGCCGCACGCGATGCTCTGGCGCGTATCGCGCATGTATTGCCAGCAGCACGCCGGGAAGCCTTGCGTGATAGCGGCCTGCGCGTTGGCCCTTCGCGCGCTGCGGCCAAGGTACCCGCTGCGCGCCTGCAGGCTGTGCGCGAAGCGGTGAGCGCGCAACAACGACTGCAGTTCGGCTACCAGGATGCGCAGGGCCAACGTACCGAGCGCATTGTGTGGCCGTTCGCGCTGGGCTACTTCGATGAAGTGCCGATGCTGGCGGCGTGGTGCGAAGGCCGCGAGGACTTCCGCCATTTTCGCCTGGACCGCATCCGCCAGGTGCGCGTGCTGGAGGATCGCTACCTCGTGCCGCGCGCCACCCTGCTGCGGCGCTGGCAGAAGGCGCAGGGCATCGCACCGGACTGGCTGGACCGTTCGTAGGGTCGAGCTTGCTCGACTGCTTCCGTGCATCGCTTCCGGCTCCTGGGGACGGCGGCCTTCGCTCTTTGCTTCTGGTAGGGGTCGAGCTTGCTCGACCGCCATTGATCTTCGCGAACAGCAGTCGAGCAAGCTCGACATCTACCAGAGCAACGGCAACAGCAGTCGAGCAAGCTCGACCTCTACCAAGGCAGGGGCAACAGCAGTCGAGCACGCGCGACGCTACTGACAGAATCTGGCAGCAGGGCCGTACCACCATGATCGCTCCCAACAACGGAGCTTCCCCCATGTTCACGCCCAGCACCCTGCTGCAGTACGTGCGCGACGTCGCCACCAGCGCCACGTTCTACAGCGGCATTCTCGGCAAACCGCCGGTCGAGCAGTCGCCCGGTTTCGCCCTGTTCCTGCTCGGCGATGGCGCCGCACTGGGCCTGTGGCAACGCGACGACGTGCAGCCGCCGGTGTCCGCACAGGCCGGTGCCGCCGAACTGGCGATGGTGGTCGGCAACCCGCAGGCCGTGCAGCAGATGCACGATGCGTGGCGCGCACTCGGTGTGCAGATTCTGCAGGCACCGGTGACCCTGGAATTCGGCCATACCTTCGTCGGCGCCGATCCGGATGGCCACCGCCTGCGTGTCTACAGCCGCGCGGAAGGCATGGTCGCGCGCGATTGATTCAGAGAGGGAGCCGGCATTTGCCGGCTCCTGGACCTACCCTTGCTTCTGCGCTGCTTCGATGACGATTGAAAATGTCTCGTCGTCTTCCGAATCCCACTCAATGGCCAGCTGGGCCAGCTCTGCGACCACATCGCGGCCGGGATTGCATCGCCTGAGTTCCCTGATGAACTGCCGTATCTGACGGGGCGTCAGTTCACAACCTGGATAATCAAACAGATTGAGCGCGGCATCTGAAGAACGGTCCAGCAGTTCAGGTGCGAGGATGGAGTAGGCTTTGATGTAGCGGGAGAACGGAATATCCGACAGGAAGTTGTCCGTTGCAGTCATGATCGACGCATCATGTGGTGGGTCGCGAAGAAACTCCCTCATGACTGCCAGGACGACTTCCAATGACGGTGGTTTTGTCAGAGGTCTGTAGAAGTGGTCGGCGTATGCACAGCAGCCTTCGTGGGTGACCGCAGCATCCGATAGCGTTGCCAGCGTTGAGATCCAGACGTCAGCGTCCAGCGGCGTAGCCGGTTCGGCGTCCCCTTGTTGATCGGTTCTGGCGATGAGCGCCCGGACGATGGGCTCGCCATTGCGCCATGACTGCAGACGAGAATCGATAATCGCGTAAACCTGCTCCTGCTTGTCCCACATGGCGTCCGGTGAAGGCATTTCGCTTTGCGGAAAAAGGGAGAAGAAATCCGAGGAATAGGGTGCGCGTTTGCAGAAGTAGCGAACGGTAAACTCCAGCAGTTCCGGGGCGAACGCCGCGCCGGGGATTTCGTCCTGGAAAGCAGCTTCGATGCATGCCAAGGCATCTTCCGGCGAAAGAGCGGCCGCCACCGCAGATCCGATCGATGCGTCAAGGAACGCGCTATTTCGGGAGAGCCAACGCAGGAAGATGATGTCCAGAACCCAACTCGTGCTCGATGGATCCTCATCCCTCGGCAGCAGTGTGCTGAACGGGGAGGCGCGGAAAAAATCATCGCCCGCCTTCAGGAATTCTTCGAGTGTGGGTGGTGTCTCGAACATGGAAATTCGACGTCTGCAGAGAGGCTCAATGCTATCGAGCTGCTCTTGGGAATCCATGCAACTATTCTCAAAATGCTCCCTTGCGCTCTCGCCCGACCGTCG
The DNA here is from genome assembly GCF_003205835.1 of Stenotrophomonas maltophilia. Taxonomy (GTDB): domain Bacteria; phylum Pseudomonadota; class Gammaproteobacteria; order Xanthomonadales; family Xanthomonadaceae; genus Stenotrophomonas; species Stenotrophomonas riyadhensis. Next base: position 4,455,773 of record NZ_CP029773.1, on the reverse strand, counting down.
GAGAGCCCAGTAGATCCACGTCCATGCGTAGATGGGGCGCGACGGAGCAGGCACAAAAAAACGCCGGGCAGTGCCCGGCGTTTCTCCACTTCATGTGCCAACCAAGGTTGGCACCCACCAGTCAGTTCCACGTGCCAACCAAGGTTGGCACCTACCGATCAGGTGGCCGATCAGCTGGCCAGCGCCAGGTCATCCATCATCGCGCGCAGGAAGCGGGCCGCTTCACCGCCCGTGGCCGCGCGGTGGTCGAAGGTGACCGACAGCGGGATCACCTTGTGCGCTTCCACGCCGCCCATCACCGGGGTCATCTGGTGGCGGGCACGGCCGGCACCAACGATGGCCACGCACGGCGGCACCACGACCGGGGTCGCATAGCGGCCGGCGAACATGCCGAAGTTGGACAGCGAGATGGTGTAGCCGCTGAGTTCCGAGGCGGCGATCGAACGCGATTCCACCTGCTCGCGCAGGCGGTTGACGCCTTCGCGGATGCCGCGTGCATCGAGCATGTCGGCGTTGCGCAGGGCCGGCACGAACAGGCCGTCGTCGGTGTCCACGGCGATGCCGATGTCCACCTGCGCGTGCAGGGTGCGGGTCAGCGCTTCGCCGTCGAACCAGGCGTTCATCGCCGGCACCTTCTGTGCGGCGACCACGATCGAACGCACCAGGCGCGCGGTGACGTCGTTGCCCGGCAGCCAGGCGTGGATGTCGGCGTCGTCGTTCAGCGTGGTCGGCACGACCTTGCTGTGCGCATCGGCCATCACGCGCGCCATGTTGCGGCGAACGCCCTTCAGCGGTTCCGGCTGACCCTTGGCGATCACGCCCGGCGGCTGGGTGCGCATCGGCTTGCCGGCGGCAGACAGCGGGGTGCGGGCTTCGCTCTGCACCGGGGCAGACACCTGCGCCGGGGCCGGCGCGGCATAGGCGGCAGCAGCGGCCGGGGCCGGAGCGGCACCGATCTTGGCGCTGCCATCCGCAGCCGCCTGCTTCACGTCGGCCATGGTCACCGCACCATCGGCGCCGGTGGCGCGCACGCGGGACAGGTCCACGCCCAGCTTGCGCGCGGTGGCACGCACGGCCGGCACGGCCTTGACGCCACCGACGGCGAGCGCCTGCTCGGCGTGCACGGCGTTGGAACTCTGCATGGCGCCGACCACGGTACCGGCGTCATCACGCTCGGCGGCGGCGGGCTTGGCCGCTTCGGCGGCCACCGGCGCGGCAGCGGCCGGCAGCGGCGGCGGGGTCGGTGCCGCGGCCGGTGCAGCATGGCCGTGGCTGTGGCCGGTGTCCTGGCCATCCGCGCGCTGTGGCAGGTTGGGGTCCAGTTCGAAGCTGGCCAGCACCGAGCCGGTCGGGATGATGTCGCCGGCAGCGCCGGACAGCTTCAGCACCTTGCCGGAGAACGGCGACGGCACTTCGACGACGGCCTTGGCGGTCTCCATCGAGACCAGCGGCTCGTCCAGCTTGATCACATCGCCTTCCTTGACGAACCACTCGACGATGGTCGCGTCCGGCAGGCCTTCGCCCAGGTCGGGCAGGTTGAAGTTCTTGGTCTGGCTCATTTGCAGTTCTCTTCCAGCAGTTCCAGTTCGCGGGCCGGCAGCCAACCCGTCGCGCCATTGGCGCGCTCGGACCACCACCACCCGCCGTGTTCGTGATGAAGCTTCACCATCTCGCCGCTTTCCACATCCAGCTCGCGGGCGTCGTAGTCGCACAGCGCTTCGGCGCGACCCTCGTCCAGCAGCTGCAACCAGGCGATGGGCGCCCATCCAGCGCGCCCATCGTTGGTGCGTACCCAGGCAAACGCCGGCCATTCCTCGTCACGGACACCTACTTCGACGATCTGGCCGGTGCGGAACCGGAGCGGGTTGGGATACTGGCTGCGGTAAGCCCCCAGAAGGCGGGCCCGCATGTCAGCCGGCCGCCACCGCGCGCTTGGCCGCAGCCACGATCCGCTCAACGCTCGGCAGGTACTTCATTTCCAGGCGGAACAGCGGAATGTGGGTGTCGTAGCCAGTAACGCGCTCGACCGGGGCCAGCAGGTCGTAGATCGATTCCTCGGCCAGGCGCGCAGCGATTTCGGCGCCGAAGCCCGCGGTCTTCGGGGCCTCCTGCACGATCACGCAGCGGCCGGTCTTGGCCACCGATTCGGCGATGGTGGCGAAGTCCAGCGGACGCAGCGTGGCCACGTCGATGACTTCGGCGCTGATGCCTTCACCGGCCAGCTTGTCGGCCGCTTCCAGCGCTTCCTTCACCTGCGCGCCCCAGGTCACCAGGGTCACGTCGGTGCCGTCGCGCAGCACGAAGCAGACGTCCAGCGGCAAGGCTTCGCCGTCGTTGACGACCACTTCCTTGTACTGGCGGTAGATGCGCTTGGGCTCCATGTAGATCACCGGATCCGGCTCGCGGATCGCGGCCAGCAGCAGGCCGTAGGCACGCTGCGGCGACGACGGCAGCACCACGCGCAGGCCCGGCACGTTGGTGAAGATCGCTTCGTTGGCTTCGCTGTGGTGTTCCGGTGCGCGGATGCCACCGCCCCACGGCACGCGCAGCACCATCGGGCAGTGCAGGCGGCCACGTGTGCGGTAACGCAGGCGTGCGGCGTGGCAGACGATATGGTCGACCATCGGGTACATGAAACCGTCGAACTGGGCCTCGGCCACGGGCTTCATGCCCTGCGCGGCCAGACCGATGGTCAGGCCGGCGATGGTGGTTTCATCCAGCGGGGTGTCGAGGATGCGTTCGGAGCCGAAGCGCTGCTGCAGGCCGGCGGTGGCGCGGAACACGCCGCCGTTGACGCCCACGTCCTCGCCCAGCACCAGCACCGACGGGTCGTGCTCCAGCTCCCAGGCCAGTGCCTGGGTGATGGCTTCGATCAGGGTGATGGGGGTGGTGGTCATGCTCTCTTCTCCGCGCGCGACGGCGGCGCTGTCGGCGGCGTTGGTGTGCGCGCCGGGCGCGCCGTTCTTGATCTCATCCATGGCGCTTCTCCAGGGCGATCGCCTGGGCACGCTGGGCCAGCAGGTCCGGCGGCGGATCGGCATACAGGAAGTCGAACATCGCCTCGACCGGCTGCACCGGCGTGTTGAGGTACAGGTTCACTTCCTCGTCCACGCGCGTGCCGCACTCGGCGACCCACGCGGTTTCCTCGTCCTCGCTCCACACACCGGCGTTGATCAGGTACTTGCGCAGGCGCAGCATCGGCTCACGCTGCCAGGCATCCTTCACTTCGGCGTCGTCGCGGTAGCGGCGCGCGTCATCGGCGGTGGTGTGGTCGGACAGGCGGTAGGTCATCAGTTCCAGCACGGTGCCACCGTTGCCGGCCAGCGCACGTTCGCGCGCCTGCTCCATCGCCGCCAGCACTGCGATCAGGTCATTGCCGTCCACCTGCAGGCAGTGCAGGCCGCCGGCCAGGCCCTTCTGCGCCAGCGTTTCGGCACCGGTCTGGGCCGAACGCGGAACCGAGATGGCCCAGCCGTTGTTGACGATGCACAGGATCAGCGGCAGCTTGTAGGCGCCCGCCGAATTCAGTGCCGCGTAGAAGTCGGTCTTGGAGCTGCCGCCGTCGCCGCACACGGCCACCGCGATCTGCGGTTCCTTGTTGAGCTTGAACTTCAGCGCAGCGCCTGCGGCGTGCAGGCACTGGGTGGAAATCGGCACGCAGAACGGGAAGTCCTTGGCCGCGTTGCCGCCGTAATCGTTGCCGCGTTCGTCGCCGCCCCAGTACATCAGCACGTCGTGCGGGCGCACGCCACGCATGAACATCGCGCCATACTCGCGGTACGAAGGTGCGAACACGTCGTCCTTCTGCATCGCGGCACCGATGCCCACGTGCGCGGCTTCATGGCCCAGGCAGGCGGCATAGGTGCCGAGCTTGCCGGTGCGCTGCAGCGCGATGGATTTGCTGTCGAACGTACGTACGAACAGCATCTGCTTGAACAGCGGTACCAGGACCTTGGGGTCGCGCAGCGACGCGGGCAGGTCATCGCGGACGAGCTTGCCGTCCGTGTCCAGGTACTGCAGGTATTCGATCTTGAATTCAGCGGCAACCGTCATTGCGTACTGCACCTTCGACAGAGAAGTTACAAATGATATGAATCGCCATGTTAAGGAACGCGTACGGAATAGCCTTCCTGCGGCGCAACACGGCGACACCCCGTTTTACCCCTGCCGGCGGGTGGGGGGCCAATAACAACAACGTATTCAGTCGTTGCTGCAAAGCATCAGAATATGCCTCTGGCTGACTGCCCGCGCAACGGCCTGATCGGTTCCACGCGCAGGCCCGGCATCGGGCGATGCTCCACGGCCTTCCGCACGCCCGGGTATGGAGGTGGCGGCTGCCAGCACGGCGGCAACGCGCTACCCTTGCCGCCCCCGATCTGGCCGCACCCATGTCCGTCGACAACAACCAACGCGATCTCGAAGCCGGCATCCACACCGATCTGCAGGGGCGCCTGACCTATGGCGGCTACCTGCGGCTGGACCAGCTGCTCAGCGCGCAGCAGCCGCTGTCCAACCCGCCGCACCACGATGAGATGCTTTTCATCATCCAGCACCAGACCTCGGAGCTGTGGCTGAAGCTGCTGGGCCACGAACTGCGTGCCGCGATTGGCTTCCTGCAGCGCGATGAAGTCTGGCAATGCCGCAAGGTGCTGGCGCGCAGCAAGCAGGTGCTGCGCCAGCTCACCGAGCAGTGGTCGGTGCTGGAAACGCTGACCCCGTCCGAGTACATGGGCTTCCGCGACGTGCTGGGCCCGTCGTCGGGCTTCCAGTCGCTGCAGTACCGCTACATCGAGTTCCTGCTGGGCAACAAGAACGCGCAGATGCTGCAGGTGTTCGAGCACGACGCGGCCGGGCAGGCGCAGCTGCGCAGTGTGCTGGAAGCGCCCAGCCTGTACGAGGAATTCCTGAAGTACCTGGCCCGCTTCGGCCATGCCGTCCCGGCAGTCTACGAGGCCCATGACTGGACCCAGCCGCATGTGGCCGACGACGCACTGCAGCCGGTCTTCGAACGCATCTACCAGGACACCGACCGCTACTGGCGCGAGTACTCGCTGTGCGAGGACCTGGTGGACCTGGAGACCGCCTTCCAGCTGTGGCGATTCCGACACATGCGCACGGTGATGCGGGTGATCGGCTTCAAGCGCGGCACCGGCGGCTCGTCCGGGGTGGGCTTCCTGGCCAAGGCGCTGGAGCTGACCTTCTTCCCTGAACTGTTCCAGGTGCGGACCAGCCTGCAGGCCGGGCCCCCGGCAGAACAGGGCTGATCCGTATTCAGCTTGGATCCCGGCCGGCGGCTGGATCGTTTCAGATGCAAGTTCAGGGAGCAGGCTGGCACCTGCCTCAAACGGCGTGTATTTGACGTGAACGCCAGAAGTCGGTGATCCTCGCGCGTTGCTCCAACTGCACATCGGACGTGCTCGTCATCCACCGAACCAGGAAATCCGCATGAGCGTAAACGCCACTGCGAACACCCCAGAGCCGGCGCTGCCGGACTTCAAGACCACGCTGGGCCACCCGCGCCCGTTGTGGATGCTGTTCATGACCGAGTTCTGGGAGCGCTTTGCGTTCTACGGCATCCGCTGGGCCTTGGTGCTGTACATCGTCGCCCAGTTCTACAACGGCAGCGCTGCCGGTGAAGGCGACGCCAGCCGCATCTACGGCGCCTACCTGGCCCTGGTGTATGCCGCAGCGATCTTCGGTGGCTACGTGGCCGACCGGGTACTGGGTTACCAGCGATCGATCCTGACCGGCGCGATCATCATGGCCGCCGGCCTGTTCATGATCTCGCTGCCGCAGGAGCACATCTTCAAGCTCGGCCTGGCCACGATCATCGTCGGCAACGGCCTGTTCAAGCCCAACATCTCGACCATGGTCGGCAAGCTGTACGGCCTGAAGGATGAGCGCCGCGATTCGGGCTTCACCATCTTCTACATGGGCATCAACATCGGCGCGATGATCGCCCCGGTGCTGACCGAGTACCTGGCCCGCAAGGTCTTCGGTACCGACGCGATGCCGTCCTACAAGGTCGTGTTCATCGCCTCGGGCGTGGGCATGCTGATCTCGCTGGTGTGGTTCTACATCGGTCGCGCCGGCCTGAAGGGCATCGGTGCACCGCCGGCCGGCGCTGAAGGCTTCGGCCGCATCATCATGGTGCTGGCCGGTGCCGTGGTCGCCATCCCGGTCGCCTACTTCCTGCTGGCCACCGGCGCCACCGCACTGGCCTGGATCCTGGGCGCGATGTTCACCGCGCTGGCCATCCTGCTGCTGGTCGAGGGCATCCGCGAAGGCAAGGTGCAGCGCGACCGCGTGATCGCGATGCTGATCATCTTCGCCTTCAATGTGATGTTCTGGATGTTCTTCGAACAGGCCGGCAGCTCGTTCACCTTCCTGGCCGAGAACATCGTCAACCGCCAGTTCGGTGACTGGACGTTCCCGACCGCGTGGTTCCAGTCGGTCAACTCGGTGGCCATCATCACCCTGGCGCCGATCATCGCCTGGATCTGGGTGGCCATGGGCCGCGCCAATCCGTCCATCCCGCGCAAGTTCGGCCTGGGCCTGCTGTTCAACGGCGCCGCCTTCGCGCTGCTGATGTTCGCCCTGTCGCAGATGGTCGTGGACGGCAAGATCCCGTTCTGGACCCTGTTCATGGTCTACGTCATCCAGTCCGTGGGTGAGCTGTGCCTGTCGCCGATCGGCCTGTCGATGGTGACCAAGCTGGCCCCGGTGCGCCTGGTCGGCTTCGGCATGGGTGGCTGGTTCCTGTCCACCGGCATCGGCAACAACCTGTCGGGCATCTTCGCTGGCGTGGTCAGTGGTGAAGGCGGCATGACGGTCGAGTCGGCCCTGAAGGGGTATACCTTCGGGTTCTGGGCCCTGATCGGCTCCGGCGTGGTGCTGTTCCTGGTCGCCCCGCTGATCAACAAGCTGATGCACGGCGTCAAATGATGATGAGAGGGTAGATGGCATGCGCAGCAAGCTCGGTGGTGCAATGGTGGTGGTCTGTGCGGCGCTGATCGGCGCCTGTTCCCAACCGCAACCGCCTGCCGCCGCCGAGCCCACGCAGCCTCTGGATACCCGACCCACCGAGCCACCGGTCGCTGACCCCAGCGAACCGGTGGCCTCGGGCAACACCCCGGTGGCGGCGGACATCGCCGCCATCGCCGGGCTCGGCGCGCAGTTCGACCCGGCCCGCGATCCCGCCGACGATCTGGCCACCGCCAAGGTGGAAGCCCAGCGCGGCAAGAAGCGCATTCTGCTGGAGGTCGGCAACGCCGCCTGCGATCGCTGCCAGGCGCTGGACGAGCTGGTGGAAGGCAACGGCGATCTGCGCCGCTTCCGCGATGCCCACTACGTGTGGGTGAAGGTCAACGCCAGCGACGAACAGCCCAACACCGCCTTCTTCGCCCAGTTCCCGGAGATGGAGCGCGACTACCCGCACCTGCTGGTGCTCAATGCCGATGGCAGCCTGCTGGTGTCGCAGGCGACCGGCGAACTGCGCAAGGGCGAAGCGTTCCAGCCGGCACGGGTGACCGCCTTCCTCAAGCAATGGGCACCTGACCGGTAGTGCCGGCCGCTGACCGGCAGCTTCGGTGGATGCCGACGGCTGACCGCCACCCCCGGTGGGTGCCGACCGTTGGTCGGCACTGAGGCACATCCACGCATGAAGTGGGTCGATTGCGCGCGCCGTCACACTCTCCGAATCGGCGTCTCAACTTCACCGCACGTACGCCGTTACCGGCAAGGACCTCAGTCGACATCCCGTCGATGCACCCTACCGGAATGCCCATGCACAGCGACCACGCCGAACGACTGCCCGAACCTGCCAGCACTCTGGCCGACGGCGAAGCAGGCGATGGCGTGACCCTGCCGCCGCAGGAGGCACTGCTGGATGACGCGGGTACCGGCGAGGACACCGTTGAACTGGCACCGCCGCGTCACCGCCTGCCACAGATCGCGCTGCCCGACAACGTGGTGCTGAAGGGCGCGGTGCAGAAGCTGGTCGAGCAGAAGGCGCGGCTCGATGCATTGGCTGCCGAAGGCCAGCTGGCCGGGCTGCTGCCGCCGGAATGGCAGGGCCATGGCGTGCGGGCCATCGAACTGTCCACGTTCATCCAGGGCGTACTGCCGTTCCTGCAGCCGGGCGAACGCGGCGAAACCGCGCCCGCACGCCTGCCGGTGCGCCATGTGCTGGGGGACGACAGCCGCTGGGGCCTGGACGATGTCTCCGAACCGAAATCGCTGGCCTGGTACCTGGCCAGCGACGAACGCGCTACCGCCGGCACCAAGGATGTGGCCGAGGCCTATCTGGTGGGTGCATTGGGGCTGGCGTGGATGCAGGAAGGGCGCAGCCGCCCCGGCTTCCTGCGCGCGATGGGCCAGGACAGCCTGGCCGCGCGAGTGACCATGCTCGGCTACCCGCCGGCCAACGAACTGGCGCTGTACAGCGTCACCGCCCACGGCCAGCCACAGATCTGGTGCGTGCAGGGCCGCCGCCGCATGCGCCCGCTGGTGGCACCGTGGCTGAGCGTGCCGCTGCTGACCGCCTACGGCGTGCCGGCACCGGTCGCGTGGCCGTCCAGTTTCCCGCCGGTGGAGGCGGTTGCGGAACTGCTGGCGACCGCGCGGCAGGGACGCGCGCTGCCGGAAGTGGACCTGGGCAAGGTCGTGGCGAAAATCGCCGAGGACGCCGCGTCTGACGCCTGGCAGCCGGTCAGCCTGCTGCAGCTCAACACCTGGTCACCGCGCTGGCACTTCTTCCTGGGCACCTTCGTCGGCCTGCCGTCGCTGCTGCTGGTGGCTGCCGCGCTGGCGCTGCCGGGTGCGGTCGAAGCGGCTACGGTTGCCGCCTCGCTGGGCTTCGCCGGGGGGGCCATCGCTGCGCTGGCGGTGCCGTGGATCCATGCGCGGCGCAAGCATCTGAGCTGAAGCATGAGCGCCATCCACGCGCGGCGTGGATCTACAGGGGGCCGGGTGCCGCAGTCTGCAGCTGTTGCCGGGCCCGCTCCATGGCGGTCTGCAATCTTTGTTTGAGGACCTCACGGGAGGGCAGCGTGGTCAGGTACTCCGCAACATGGATGCCTGAGCGATCCAGCTCCAGCAATTCGATCTGACCCGCCTTCTTCCCCGTGCAGAGGATGATGCCCAACGGCGCCTGCTCGCCGTCCTCACGTTCGTAGCGGTCCAGCCAGCGCAGATAGAGTTCCATCTGCCCTTTATAGGCGGGCTTGAATTCGCCGATCTTCAGCTCGATGGCGATCAGCCTGCGCAGACGCCGGTTGTAGAACAGCAGGTCCAGGTGGAAGTCATCGCCGTCGATCTGGATGCGCTTCTGGCGGGCGACGAAACTGAAGCCGGTGCCAAGTTCGAGCAGGAAACCCTGCATCTCGCGTAGGATCGCGCTTTCAAGGTCCTGCTCGTCCCAGCTGTCCTTGAGGCCAAGAAAATCCAGTACGTAGGGATCACGCAGTACCAGCCCTGGAGACAGCTGCTGGTTGTCGCGCAGTGCCGCCAACTCATCGGCGATGGTCTGCTCGGGTTGACTGGAAAGCGCCGTGCGCTCGTACAGCATCGAATCGATGCGCTGGCGCAGCGTGCGCACACTCCAGCCTTCGGTGGCGGCCATCTGCGCATAGAAGTCACGCTTTAGCGGATCCGCCAGCGGGATCAGTGCGATGAAGTGGGTCCAGCTCAATTGTCGTATCAGCGATACGACAATCTGCTCGTCTGCAAATGCGGTGGAGAACTGCACCATCCGGCGCAGGCTCTTCTCACCGAAGGAGGTACCGAACTCGGTCGTCAGCGCCTTGGCTATCCGGGTGAAGACAAGCTCTCCGTAGCGGGCCCGTCGGCCCCTCAACTGATCAACGTGGATGCGACGCCCGATCCGCCAGTACAACAGAGTCAGTTCGGTGTTGATGGTCCTGTGCATCCTGTTGCGCGCCGCGCAGATCAGCTCCCTGAGATCGGCCAGCAATTCCTGACCATGCGGCAGCGTTGAACGCGAGTCATCCATGAGGGGGCCCGTCCGATGTGGATCCATGGCCGGGCTGATACCCGTCGAACGTTTACCGTCAGGCCGCACACGTGAGCAGTCCAATAGGAGAATTCACTGAATCAGCCCGTTTCGATACACCAGCCTGGCGGAAACGGGCCGTAACGGGCCAATGCGGAAATGTCGCTGGGCGAGGGCGACACTTCAGGGCGGGATCTGCGGGAGGTGAATGCGTCCGATGGCATCGCTTGCGGTCGGTCCGCAGTCCGCCAAAGAGCGGGTCCCGTCAGATCAAAGGGGGCGGACGACAATCGCCCGGCCACTGTTCCGCTACCGCTCGGGGTCGGAACCCGCAACTTGGGGTCCAAAACGACTTAATCCCCTCCGTCCCCTTTTTCTTTCAGACCCCTTCGCCCATCCGCTCCAGGCCTTCGCCGGCCAAGCGCAGGATCAGCTTTTCCAGCACCTGCTCTTCCTCGTCGCTCAGCACCGACATCAGCTTGCGGGTGATCTCGATCACCATCGGCGCGATGGTCTCGTACACCTCGAAACCGGCTGCCGACAGGGCAAGCACCGAGCGGCGGCGGTCGTCGCCGTGGGTCTCGCGCTTGATGAAGCCGCGCTCCAGCAGGCGGGCCACGGCACGGCTGACCGCCACCTTGTCCATCGCCGTGCGGTCGGAGACCTCGCTGGCCGAGGAGCCCGGGTACAGCGCCAGGATGGTGATCACCCGCCACTCGGGAATCGCCAGACCGTAACGATCGCCGTATAGCTTGGCGATGTTGCCGCTGACCCGGTTGGACAGCACGCTCAGCCGGTACGGAAGGAACTGTTCCAGGTCGAGCAGGACGTGCGAGGCACGCAGGCGGGTCGAGGCGGGATCGGGGCTCATGTTGCGGTGCACCTTGCTGGTGGTTTCAAGTGTAACTATAAGGGTTGGGTCCAGACCCTGCATTCTCGCCGGGTCCCTACCTGCCCGCACCTGGTTTGTACCGATGCGGTACCGATTCGGAGCCACGCCATGAATACCGCAGTCCCGACCGCCTCGCACCCCAACCCCGGCATGCAGGTCACCACCTTCGAGAACCCGATGGGCATCGACGGCTTCGAGTTCGTCGAATTCGCCGCCCCGGCCGGCCGTGGCCAGGAGCTGCACGAGTACTTCCGGAAGATGGGCTTCAGCGCGGTGCTCAAGCACAAGCAGCGTCCGATTACCGTCTATCGCCAGGGCGACGTCAACTTCCTGGTCAATGAAGACCCCGATTCGTTCGCTTCGGACTTCGCCGAAAAGCACGGCCCGTGCGCCTGCGGCTTCGCCATCCGCTTCAAGAAGCCGGGCCAGGAGGTCTACCAGACCGCGCTGGGCAACGGCGCCGAAGCCATCGCCTTCAAGCCGGACAGCAAGGCGGTCAGCGCGCCGGTCATCAAGGGCATCGGCGACTGCATGCTGTACCTGGTCGACCGCTACGGCAGCGCCGGCAGCATCTTCGATGGCGATTACGAGCCGATCGCCGGTGCCGACCTGCACCCGGTGGGCTTCGGCCTGACCTTCATCGACCACCTGACCCACAACCTGTACTTCGGCAACATGCAGCAGTGGTCGGACTACTACGAGCGCCTGTTCAACTTCCGCGAGATCCGCTACTTCGACATCAAGGGCCTGAAGACCGGCCTGGTGTCCAAGGCGATGACCGCGCCGGACGGCATCGTGCGCATCCCGCTGAACGAATCGTCCGACCCGAAGAGCCAGATCAACGAGTACCTGGACGCGTACAAGGGCGAGGGCATCCAGCACATCGCCTGCTTCACCGAGAACATCTACGAGACCGTCGAAGCGATGCGCGCGCAGGGCGTGGATTTCCTCGATACGCCGGAGACCTACTTCGACGTGATCGACCAGCGCGTGCCGAACCACGGTGAAGACGTGGCGCGCCTGGCCAAGAACAAGATCCTGATCGATGCCGATCCGGAAACCCACCAGCGCAAGCTGCTGCAGATCTTCACCCAGAACTGCATCGGCCCGATCTTCTTCGAGATCATCCAGCGCAAGGGCAACGAAGGCTTCGGCGAAGGCAACTTCACCGCGCTGTTCGAAAGCATCGAGCGCGACCAGATCCGCCGCGGCGTGTTGTAAGGTCTGCAGGCAATGTCGGCCTCCCGCCGACATTGCCTGTCCGAATGGTAGTGCCGGCCGCTGGCCGGCAATCTCTGGAGTTTCCATGTCCACCGCCATCACCGCCCGCGGCTACCAGTCCGGTTTCGGCAACGAATTCGCCACCGAGGCCGTCGCCGGCGCGCTGCCGGTCGGGCAGAACTCGCCGCAGAAGGTGGCCCACGGCCTGTACGCCGAACAGCTGACCGGCACCGCCTTCACCGCGCCGCGCGGCAGCAACCGCCGCAGCTGGCTGTACCGGATCCGCCCGGCGGTGACCCATGGCGAATTCACGCCGTTCGCGCAGTCGCAGCTGCAGTGCGATTTCGGCGCTCAACCGGCTTCGCCGAACCAGCTGCGCTGGAGCCCGCTGCCGCTGCCGGAACTGCCGACCGACTTCGTCGAGGGCCTGTACACGATGGGCGGCAACGGCTCGCCCGATGCGCATGCCGGCGTGGGCATCCACCTCTACGCCGCCAACCGCGACATGGTCGGCCGCTACTTCTACGATGCCGATGGCGAGCTGCTGATCGTGCCGCAGCTGGGCGGCCTGCGCCTGCTGACCGAGCTGGGCGTGATCGAGATCGAGCCGCAGCAGATCGCGGTGATCCCGCGCGGCGTGCGCTTCCGCGTCGAACTGCCCGATGGCCCGAGCCGCGGCTACATCTGCGAAAACTACGGTGCGCTGCTGAAACTGCCGGACCTCGGTCCGATCGGTTCCAACGGCCTGGCCAACCCGCGCGACTTCGAGACCCCGCACGCGGCGTTCGAGGATGTCGATGGTGATTTCGAGCTGATCGCCAAGTTCGAGGGCCGCCTGTGGCGTGCGCCGATCGACCATTCGCCGCTGGACGTGGTGGCCTGGCATGGCAATTACGCGCCGTACCGCTACGACCTGCGCCGCTTCAACACCATCGGTTCGATCAGCTACGACCACCCGGATCCGTCGATCTTCCTGGTGCTGCATTCGCCCAGCGACACGCCGGGCACCAGCAACATGGATTTCGCGATCTTCCCGCCGCGCTGGCTGGTGGCGCAGAACACGTTCCGCCCGCCGTGGTTCCACCGCAACATCGCCAGCGAGTTCATGGGCCTGGTGCATGGTGCCTACGACGCCAAGGCCGAAGGCTTCGTGCCGGGCGGCGCGTCGCTGCACAACTGCATGAGCGGCCACGGTCCGGATGCGCCGACCTTCGACAAAGCCTCCAATGCGGACCTGTCCAAGGCGGACGTGATCAAGGACACGATGGCCTTCATGTTCGAGACACGCGCGGTGATCCGCCCGACCGCGCAGGCGCTGGCCGCCGGCCATCGCCAGGGCGATTACCAGCAGTGCTGGAACGGCCTGCGCAACAACTTCCGCTGACCCGGAAAAGGGGACGGAGGGGATTAAGTCGCAAACAGCGCACGTGTGCTTGAAACGACTTAATCCCCTCCGTCCCCTTTTTCTTCAAGCGGCCTCGGCGAACGCGTCGCAATGCTCCAGTGGCAGCGCCTCCAGCAGGCGCTGCCGCACGCGCTGGCAGTAGCCGTCCGAGGTCAGCGCGGGCAGCATCTGCATCGCCGACTGCAGCCGCTGCAGCACCTCGTCTTCCGCTCGCGCCTGCTGCAGGTCGCGGAACAGCGCCGCCGCCTGCGGGTGGCGCTGCATTTCCAGGATGCCCAGCACGTAGATGCGCGCGGCCACCAGCGAGCGGCGGCGTTCGACCGGTGTGGCAGTCGCTGCAGCCGGAGCCGGTGCTGCAGCAACCGGTTCGGGAGCGATGACAGCGCTGGGGGAGGGCGTGGGCGTCGCAGTGGCCTGCCCTGTGCTCAGGTAGCCCGCCTGCACCAGCTGGATGACCATCGCCGGCGCCTCCGCACCGAGCAGGCCGGTCAGTTCGGCGATGCTGCGCTGGCCGTCGCACAGGATCAGCAGCCGGCGCTGGCGCATGTCCAGCGGCGCGCGGTGAGCCTGCAGCGCGGTTCGGGCGAGATCGGTCTTGCGCGGTTGCATGGGAGGGACAGCCAAGTCGGTGCACGCCGAGCCTGAACGAAGGCGATGAAACCGCGATGACAATGCAACGCCTGCACGCACCTTGCGCTAGCGTGCAGCCACCTTCGTGCCAGGGAACCGCACCGATGAAGCACCTCCCGATTGCTGGTCTGTTGCTGCTGTCGCTCGCCGCCTGCAACCGCAATGCCGAGGCACCCGCCGCGGCCGACGCTACCACGCCATCCAGCGCAGGCGCCTCCGCCAGCCCGGCAGCCACACCCATTGCAGCCGCGGAACCGGGCCCGGCACGCCTGGATGGCTTCGCCGGCGCGACGCTGGGCACCGGCATCGCCGAGGTCCGCAGCGGCTTCGGCGCGCCACTGCAGGGGCTGGGTGCCGACGCCAGCGGCACGCCGCTGCCGGCCGACGACAGCAACGACGGCTGCTATTTCCTGCATCCGCAGGACGCCGAAGACCCGCGCCTGATGATCGAAGGCCGCAAGCTGGTGCGCTATGACGTGCGCAGCGCGGCCATCGCCGCACCGGGCGGGGGCAAGGTCGGCATGACCTTGGGCGAGCTGCAGGTGCTGTACCCCGAGCGCGCCGACGTCGGCCCTGACAAATACGACGAGAAGGCCCAGCACCTGCGCGTGCGCCCGGCGCAGGACGGCGCTGCGGTGATCGACTTTGCGCTTGGCGCTGATGGCCGGGTGAGTGCATGGCGGGTCGGGCAGACCCCGCAGGTCGATTATGTGGAAGGCTGTGGCTGATCCTTGATCCACGGCCCAGCCATGCGCGCGGGGCCAGCGTAGAATCGCGCCACGACCGCTGGGGGAGTGCTCGATGATCGCTATTGCCATTGCCTGGTTCCTGCTCGGCCTGCTGTTGCTGGCGCTGGGCGGGGACTCCATCGTCAAGGCCGTGTCCGGCCTGGCCCAGCGCTTCGGGGCCAGCCCGTTCACTGCGGGCCTGCTGTTGCTCGGGGTGACCACCTCGTTGCCGGAACTGGCGGTCAACGCGCGCGCGCTGGCGGTCGGCCAACCCGAGCTGGCGCTGGGCAATGCAGTAGGCAGCAGCATCGTGAACGTGGGCCTGACCCTGGCCATGGCGGCGATCGCCGCCCCGCTGCTGCTGCGCGCGCGCCTGCAGGCGGTGCTGTGGTGGTCGCTGCTGGCAGCGGGCGTGCTGCTTATCCTGTTCGGGCTGGATGGGCGCCTGGTGCGCTGGGAGGGTGGCGTGCTGGTGGCCGGCTTCATCGTCGTGCAGGTGCTGCTGCTGCGCCGTGGCCGCAGCGAGAGCGCGGACGTGCAGGCGACCATCGCCGAGTCCGCCTTGAGCCGCACCAGCCTGCCATTGAACGTGCTGCGCGTGCTGATCGCGGCGTTGACCCTGTACTGGGGCGCGCGCCTGGTGGTGGGTGCCGCAGCGGACTTCGGTGCGGCGCTGGGCTGGACGCCACTGCTGGTCGGCCTGCTGCCGGTTGCAATCGGCACCGCACTGCCGGAGGTGGCCACCGCCATCGCCGCCGCGCGTCGCGGTCACGGCGACATGGTGCTGGGGCACGTGCTGGGCTCCAGCGTGGTCAACCTGCTGCTGGTGATCGGCGCGATGGCGATGCTGCAGCCGCTGGCGCTGCCGGCCTCGTTCGTACGCCTGGAACTGCCGGCGCTGCTGGCCTTCGCACTGGTGCTGTACCCCATGCTGCGCGGCGACCTGAAGATCAGCCGCGGCGAAGGCGGGATCCTGCTGGTCGCGTTCACGGGCTGGTTCGTGCTGGAACTGCTATTGGTGGGTGCCCCGGCGTTGTAGATCCACGCCACGCGTGGATGCGGTTGGTTCCGTGCCGACCAAGGTCGGCATCCACCACCGATTACCCGGTAGCTGCCAACCTTGGATAGCACTCGGGGAAACAAGGCGCCGACCAAGGTCGGCCTCTACCGGATTCACCGGTTCTGCGTGGTTTCTTCTTCCCGCACCGGTTCCGGCGGCGGCAGCTGCTCTTCAGCAGCCGGCTCGTTGCCGGGCAGGCTGGGGCGGGTTTCCATCAGCAGCGACAGCGCGGCCTTGGCCATCATGTGTGCGCTGATCGGTGCAGTGATGAACAGGAACACGGTGATCAGCAGCTCGCGCGGCTGCGGGTCCTGGCCGAGGAAGATGTGGTAGCACACCGAACACACCAGCACGCAGCCCACGCCCAGCGTGCTGGCCTTGGTCGGTGCGTGCAGCCGCTTGAAGAAGGTGGACAGCTTCACCAGGCCCAGTGCGCCGACCAGGATGAAGAAGCAGCCGAACAGCAGCAGGATCGACAGGCCGATCTGGATCGCAGTGATCATTCGACGATGTCCCGGCGCAGCACGAACTTGCTCAGCACCACGGTGCTGCCGAACCCGAGCATGGCGATGACCAGTGCGGCTTCGAAGTAGATCGCGGAATTGAGGTACATGCCGAACAGCATCAGCTCGGCGATCGCGGTCACCGACAGGGTGTCCAGTGCGAGGATGCGGTCGGGCACGGTCGGGCCGCGCAGCAGGCGCCAGGTGGCCAGCAGCATGGCCAGGCCGACCACGTGCATGCACACCACCAGCGTGGTCTGGATGATCTGGAATCCAGTCATGGGAAGATCTCCATCAACGGGGCTTCGTAACGTCGCTTGATCGTGTCGATCAGGTCCTGCGGGTCCTCCAGATGCAGCACGTGCACCAGCAGGAACCTGCGGTCGTCGCTGAGCGCGGCCGAGACCGTGCCCGGGGTCAGGGTGATCATGCTGGTCAGCGCGGCGATGCCGTGGATGTTGGCGATGTCCAGCGGCAGCCAGATGAAACCCGGGTGGATGTTCTTCTCCGGGCCCAGTACCTGGATCGCCACGCGGATGTTGGACATCAGGATGTCCCACAGGGTCACGCACAGCAGCTTGGGCAGCGGGCGCAGGGTGCCGATGCGGGCGAACTCGCGGTCCAGGCGCGCGGCGAACAGCGGCACCACCACGCCCAGCACCAGCCCCAGCACGAACTGGCCGAGGGTGAAGCTGTCGGACATCAGCAGCCAGAACGCCACCACCATGATGCTGAGCATCGGCGAGGGAATGATGCGGCGGAACAGGGAACGCTGGGCGGTCATGGCTGGCGGATCTCCGGCGGGGTCGCACGCAGCTGCTGCACATACTCGCTGGGGTGCAGCAGCTGTGCAGCGGTGGCGTCGGTGTAGCGCATCAGCGGCGCGGCGGCCAGGGTCATGCCGATGCCGTAGGCCAGCAGGATGCAGGCCGCGTACAGCTCGACCCGGCGCAGGCGTGCCTTGCGCGGCTTCGGTGCATCGGCCTCGACCGGCGGCACGCGCCAGAACAGGCGGATGCCGCCGCGGGTCAGGCCCATGATCACCAGCAGGCTGCTGACCAGCACCGCGGTCCACACCGGCCCGGTGTACTGCGCCGGCATGCCGGCCAGCAGCGCGGCCTTGGCCAGGAAACCGGACAGCGGCGGCAGGCCGGCCACCGACACCGCGCCGATCAGGAACAGCACCGCCGGGGTTTCCTTGCCCGGCATCG
The DNA here is from genome assembly GCF_003205835.1 of Stenotrophomonas maltophilia. Classification (GTDB taxonomy): domain Bacteria; phylum Pseudomonadota; class Gammaproteobacteria; order Xanthomonadales; family Xanthomonadaceae; genus Stenotrophomonas; species Stenotrophomonas riyadhensis. The sequence goes on along the minus strand of NZ_CP029773.1, from coordinate 4,438,111 downwards.
GCGCGACCACTTCCTTGCGGTCGCTGGCGCCACCGCGACGGCGGCGGATCAGGTCGGCAATCAGGAACAGTGCGGCGGCGACGAAGCTGCTGTGCGGCAGGTAGTACAGGCCGGCGGACAGCACCTGCGGCGTGCCTACCGAGAAGGCGATGAACAGCGTGGCTGCCGAGACGATCACCAGGTACGAGATCAGCACGCGCAGGCGGGTCGCGGCCAGCGCACCGAGGCCGCCAAGCACCAGCGTTGCCACGCCGGCCCACAGCAGCCAGTCGCGGCCGTAGCCGGCCATCGCACCGGCATCGTCGCCGAACCACAGCATCTGGATGCGCAGCACCGAGTACAGGCCGACCTTGGTCATGATCGCGAACAGGGCGGCGACTGCAGCCGGTGCGCGCGAATAGGCTTCCGGCAGCCACAGGTACAGCGGCATCAATGCGGCCTTGGCGCAGAACACCAGCAGCAACAGGCCCATCGTCGCTTTCACCAGGGTCAACTGCGCCGGCGGCACCTCGGCGATGCGCTGCGACAGCTCGGCCATGTTCAGCGAGCCCAGCGAGGCGTACAGCAGGCCCAGTGCGATCAGGAACAACGTCGAGGCGGTGACGTTGAACACCACGTAGTGCAGGCCGATGCGCATGCGCAGGCCGCGGCCGCCACTGAGCAGCAGGCCGTAGGAGGCGATCAGCATCACCTCGAAGAACACGAACAGGTTGAAGATGTCGCCGGTCAGGAACGCGCCATTGAGGCCGACCAGCTGGAACTGGAACAGTGCATGGAAGTGCGGTGCGCGGCGGTCCCAGCCCGAGCAGGCATGCAGCAGGCAGGGAATGGCCAGCAGCAGGGTGGTCAGCAGCATCCACGCCGACAGCCGGTCGGCCACCAGCGCGATGCCCAGCCGCGACGGCCAGTCGCCCAGCAGGTAGACGTTGATGTCACCGCCCACGGTCGATGCGAACAGCAGGCCCACCGCCAGCGCCAGCGCCGACAGCGCAGTCCAGGCCACCGCGCGCTGCACCTTGGGGCCATAGCGGCGGTGTTCGACGAACAGCGACAGTGCAGCACCCAGCAGCGGAATCAGGATGGGCAGGATCACCAGGTGGTTCATGCGCGGTCCTCGCCCTGGCGCGGCGGCATGCGCTCATCCTGCAGGTCGTCATCCGGCTCGTGGGCGTCCACGTGGTCGCTGTGGTTGTCGCTGCGGCTGCGCATGGCCAGCACGATGCTGACCGCGGTCATCGCGAAGGCGATCACGATCGCGGTCAGCACCAGCGCCTGCGGCAGCGGGTCGGTGTAGTTGCCGAGGTGGCTGTCCACGCCTTCCTGCAGCACCGGCGCCTTGCCCAGCACCACGCGGCCACCGGCGAAGATCAGCAGGTTGGTCGCATAGGACAGGAAGGTCATGCCGAGGATCACGTCGAAGCTGCGCGCACGCAGCAGCAGGTAGATGCCGATCGCGGTCAGCACGCCGATCGCGGTAGCCAGGGCCAGTTCCATCAGTGCATCTCCCCGGTGCGTGCCGAACGGCGTTGCAGGTCGATCTCACCCTTGCGGGCGGTACGGGTACGCGACGGCTTGATCGTGCCCATCATCGACAGCATCAGCATGGCGCCACCGAACACCACCAGGTACACGCCGATGTCGAAGCCGATGGCGCTGGCCAGTGGCACGTCACCGATCAGCGGCAGGTGCAGGTCGAGGTGGCCGCTGGTCAGGAACGGCACGCCGAACAGCATCGACGCGCTGCCGCTGAGCAGGGCGATCAACAGGCCCGTGCCGATGCAGCGGATGTAGTCGAAGCCGAAGCGCGATTCCACCGACGCGGTGCCCTGGATCACGTACTGGATCAGCAGCGGCACCGCCAGCACCAGGCCGGCGATGAAGCCACCGCCCGGCGCGTTGTGGCCGCGCAGGAACAGGAAGATCGATACGGTCAGGGTCAGCGGGAACATGATCTGCGCCAGGTCGGCCGGCACCGGCAGCTTGATCGGCGGGCCGGGCATGATCTGCTCCGGCGCCATGCGGGTGCGCCGCAGCAGCGCGTGCACCACCAGCGCGGCGATGCCGAACACGGTGATCTCGCCGAAGGTATCGAAGCCGCGGAAGTCGACCAGGATCACGTTGACCACGTTCTGGCCGTAGGCCTCGGGCAGTGCCCGGCCCAGCAGCTCGCCGGCCATGGTGTTCGGCGGCAGGGTCATCGCGGAGTACGCCAGCGCGCCAAGGCCGGCACCGGCGATGATCGCGATCACCGCATCGCGGCGCTTGCGCCAGCGTGGCCGCTCCGGCCCGGACTGCGCGGGCAGGTAGTTCATGCCCAGCAGCATCAGCACCAGGGTCACCATCTCCACCAGCAGCTGGGTCAGGGCGAGGTCGGGCGCGGACAGGAACACGAAGGTCAGCGCCACCATCAGGCCGACGCCGCCGACCAGCAGCACCGCCAGCAGGCGCTGCTTGTAGACGCGAAGGGTGGCGACCGCACAGGCCATCATCACCAGCCACAGCGCCCAGCCCAGCAGCGGGATCGGCTGCGGCGCGGTCCAGTCCGGCGAGGCCGGATTGGCCACGAATGGCGCGGCGGCGACCACGATCGCCACCAGCACCAGGCCCAGCAGCATGCGCTGCAGGCTGCCGTTGGCGATGCCGTTGGTCAGGCGCATGGCCAGCGCGGAAAGCGCATCCAGCTGCGCATGGAACACGTTGCGGCCGGTGGTGCGGGTTTCCACGCCATGCAGATTGATCAGCCTGCGCAGGCCGAAGTACAGCGCCACGCCACCGACCACGCCGATCGCACTCATTGCCAGCGGCAGGTTGAAACCGTGCCATACCGCCAGGCTGTACTCGGGCATGGCATTGCCGAGGATCGAGGCCGCGGCGGCATGCAGCACCGGCGCCACGGTCAGTGCCGGGGCGATGCCCACCGCCACGCAGATCACCACCAGCAGTTCCACCGGCACCTTCATCCAGCGCGGCGGCTCATGCGGCACGCGGTCGAGGTCGTGCGGGCCGGGGCCGAAGAAGGTGTCGTGCACGAAGCGCAGGCTGTAGGCCACGCCGAACACACCGGCCAGCAGCGCCGCGATCGACACCGCCGTGCGCATCGCGCCCGGGCCGCCGCCGGCGGTCAGCGCTTCGGCGAACAGCATTTCCTTGGACAGGAAGCCGTTGAGCAGCGGGATGCCGGCCATCGCCAGCGAGGCGATGATCGCCAGCGCGCTGGTGAACGGCATCAGCCTGCGCAGGCCGCCCAGCTTGCGCATGTCACGGGTGCCGGTTTCGTGGTCGATGATGCCGGCGGCCATGAACAGCGAGGCCTTGAAGGTGGCGTGGTTGAGGATGTGGAACACGCCGGCCACCACCGCCATCGGCGTGGACAGGCCGAACAGCAGGGTGATCAGGCCAAGGTGGGAAATGGTCGAGTACGCCAGCAGGCCTTTCAGGTCGTGCTGGAAGATCGCATTCCAGGCACCGATCAGCAGGGTCAGCGCGCCGATGCCACTGACCGTGTAGAAGAACAGGTCGCTGCCGGCCAGCGCCGGGTGCAGGCGCGCCAGCAGGAATACGCCGGCCTTCACCATGGTGGCCGAATGCAGGTAGGCCGAGACCGGCGTGGGCGCCGCCATCGCGTGCGGCAGCCAGAAGTGGAACGGGAACTGCGCGCTCTTGGTGAAGATGCCGGCCAGCACCAGGAACAGGGCGTAGGGGTACAGCGCGCTGGCGCGGATCTGCTCGCCGGCGGCCAGCACCACGTCCAGGTCGAAGCTGCCGACGATGCGGCCGATCAGCAGCACGCCACCGAGCAGGGCCAGGCCACCGCCACCGGTGATCACCAGCGCCATGCGTGCGCCCTCGCGGGCGTCCTGGCGGTGCGACCAGAAGCCGATCAGCAGGAACGAGCTGATGCTGGTCATTTCCCAGAAGATCATCAGCAACAGCAGGTTGCCCGACAGCACCATGCCCAGCATGGCGCCCATGAACAGCAGCAGGTAGCAGTAGAAGCGGTGGGCGTTGTCCTGCTGGCTCAGGTAGTAGCGCGCATACAGCACCACCAGCGCGCCGATGCCGAGCACCAGCCCGGCGAACATCCAGGCCAGCCCGTCCAGGCGCAGGGTGAAGTCCAAGCCGATCTGCGGCAGCCAAGGGACCATCGTCCGCACCACCTGGCCGTCGAGCACCGACGGGGTCAGCCAGCCGAGGATGGCCAGCCCGCCCAACGGCGCCAGCGCCGCCAGCCAGGCAGCAGTCGAGCGCGAACTACGGGGGAAGGCCGCAACAGCCGCTGCCATCAGGAACGGCAGGGCCAGCAGCAGGGGCAGGCTGGGGAGCATGCAGGGAATCCATGATTCACGAGCAGGTCAGGGAGGATAACAGGCTGCGAAATGTCGCCGAAACCCATCGAACAGCGATCAATTGCATGTAACGTCCGCTGATTCATTTTTTCTGCAGCGCAGCATCACGTTGCTGCGGTCCCTCCCCGGTTGCCCTCGGGGGACACCCTACGCCCACGCAGGGAGACCGCAGGCCCTGTCGCACAGGGGCTGCCGTCGACGGGCGGGCGATGGGGAACGGATCACCGGTGCAGGCTGGCAGGGCCGTCGTGGAGTGCGGGTGACGGAATCTGCCCGTTCAGGAAACGAGGGGCGCGGTCGGCCACGGGCAGGTCAGTAGCGCCAGTCGAGCTTGCGGTAGAACTTGGCCATCACCCAGGCCGGGCCGATCAGCAGGTAGGTCAGGTCGGTCAGGAAGCTGGGCTTGCGGCCCTCGAACTTGTGACCGATGAACTGCGCGATCCAGGCCACCACGAACACGCCCACCGCCAGCCAGAACAGATTGTGCAGGCCGATCTCGGCCTCCAGCAGGCGGCACAGGCAGCCGAACACGAAGAACTGGATGAGCATGCCGATGCCCAGCGGGCGCGACAGCTTGTTGTAGAAGCACCAGGCGCTGAACATCGCGAACGCCGACCAGATGCCGTACTGGAGCCAGGTGATCAGTGGCGGCAGGCACCACAGCAGGGCCACCACCGACCACAGGATTGCCGGTACCGCCACCACGTGGATGCGCTGGTTGATCATATTGCGGTGGTCGTCGGAGTAGCTGGCGAAATAGCGGTCGATCGGCCGCGCAAGCTCGGTGGATGTCTGCATGCTGCGTTGCTTCCTCGGACAACGGTAGTGCCGGCCGCTGGCCGGCAATCCAGAGCATAGCCGAGTTCGCGAGGTTGCCGGCCAGCGGCCGGCACTACCCCAGGCAACCGGCAGTAGAGCCAGGCCATGCCTGGCTGCAGGTTCGCGAGGTTGCCGGCCAGCGGCCGGCAGTACCGCATTCAGAACGCCCCCAGCCAGACCGGCCGGGGGCGCAGGGGATCAGTCGACGCTGATCCCGGCCAGGCGCTGCAGCGCCTCGGCGTACTTGGCGCGGGTGCGCTCGATGATCTCGGCCGGGATGGTCGGGCCCGGGGCGGTCTTGCCCCAGTCCAGCGTCTCCAGGTAATCGCGCACGAACTGCTTGTCGTAGCTCGGCGGGCTGGTGCCCACTTCGTATTCGTCGGCCGGCCAGTAACGCGAGGAATCCGGCGTCAGCATCTCGTCCATGATGTACAGGCGGCCATCGGCATCGGTACCGAATTCGAACTTGGTATCGGCCAGGATGATGCCGCGCTCGCGGGCGTAATCGGCGGCGAACTTGTAGATGCGCAGGGTGGCGTCGCGCACGCGCTCGGCCATCTCGGCACCGACCTGCTTCACCATCGCATCGAAATCGATGTTCTCGTCATGGTCGCCCACGGCGGCCTTGGTCGAGGGGGTGAAGATCGGCTCGGGCAGCTGCTCGGCCTGGCGCAGGCCGTCCGGCAGGTCGATGCCGCTGACCTTGCCGGTGCGCTGGTAGTCCTTCCAGCCGCTGCCGATCAGGTAACCGCGGGCGATCGCTTCCACCGGCACCGGCTTCAGCTTGCGGGTGACTACCGCGCGCTTGGCGTACAGGGCCGGGTCCACGCCTTCGGGCAGCACGCTGGCCACGTCGATGCCGGTCAGGTGGTTGGGCATCAGGTGCGCGGTCTTGGCGAACCAGAAGTTGGAGACCTGGCAGAGCATCTCGCCCTTGCCCGGGATCGGGTCGGGCAGGACCACGTCGAACGCCGACAGGCGATCGGTGGCCACCATCAGCAGGTATTCGCCCGGCGGGGTTCCGGCTGGCAGCCGCTCGCGCGGGATATCGAACACATCACGCACCTTGCCGCGATGGCGCAAGGGCAGGCCGGGGAGATCGGATTGCAACAGCGTGGTTGGCACGGGCACTCCTGGGGCGTTGTCGATACGGCTGCTGCCCAACGGACCCGGCGGGCCCGCTGACCAGCGGGCGGCCTAGTGTAAAGCGGTCCGGGCCCGCTGTGACGTAAAATGAGCGTCCATTTCGTCGGTCGACCCCGGAGCGCCATGCGCTGGTACGGAAAACTGCTCGGATTCATCGCCGGCGCCCTGCTGTTCCGGCCCAATCCGCTGTTCGGCGCGGTGGTCGGCCTGTTGATCGGCCACGCCTTCGACTCGGACTGGTTCCGCCTGAACAAGGAGAACCCGTACCGGGAGCTGGGGCTGACCTCCGAGGCCACCGATGCCGAGGTCGAGCGCGCCTACCGCAGGCTGATCTCGCAGTACCACCCCGACAAGCTCGGCGGCGCCGCCCCCGAGCTGCAGCAGCAGGCCGAGCAGAAGTCGCGGCGGATCAATGCCGCCTACGACCGCATCAAGACCCTGCGCAAGCGCTGACCCACTTTCCCCTCGTTGCAAGGCCCGGCCATGTCCAACTGCCTCATCGCCCCCTCCATCCTGTCCGCCAACTTCGCCCGCCTCGGCGAGGAAGTCGACAACGTCCTCGCCGCCGGCGCGGACTGGGTCCACTTCGATGTGATGGACAACCACTACGTGCCGAACCTGACCATCGGCCCGATGGTCTGCCAGGCCCTGCGCAAGCACGGCGTGACCGCGCCGATCGACGTGCACCTGATGGTCGAGCCGGTGGACCGCATCATCCCGGACTTCGCCGAAGCCGGTGCCACCTACATCAGCTTCCACCCGGAAGCGAGCCGCCACGTGCACCGCACCATCCAGCTGATCCGCTCGCTGGGCTGCAAGCCGGGCATCGTGCTCAATCCGGCCACGCCGGTGGACATCCTCGACTGGGTGCTGGATGACCTGGACCTGGTGCTGCTGATGTCGGTCAACCCGGGCTTCGGTGGCCAGGCCTTCATTCCCTCGGCGCTGGACAAGCTGCGCGTGGTGCGCAAGATGATCGACGCCAGCGGCAAGGACATCCGCCTGGAGATCGACGGCGGCGTGAAGGCCGACAACATCGGCGAGATCGCCGCCGCCGGCGCCGATACCTTCGTTGCCGGTTCGGCCATCTTCAACGCCAAGACCAGCTACCAGGACGTGATCGCGCAGATGCGCGCGAATGTCGCTGCGGCACGCTGACAAAAAAGGGACGGAGGGGATTAAGCTCGCCTGATTCCCTCCATCCCTTTTTCGCCCATGGCTCTGTTGAACATCCGTCCGGCCACTGTGGCTGATGCCGGCCTGATCCTGCATTTCATCCGCGAACTGGCCATCTACGAGAAGGCCGAGCATTCGGTGCAGACCGATGAGATCGGCATCGCCGAGAGCCTGTTCGGCGCCGATGCCACGGCCCGCGCGCTGATCTGCGAAGTCGACGGCGAAGCGATCGGCTATGCGGTGTATTTCTACAACTACTCCACGTGGTTGGGCCGCAAGGGCATCTACCTGGAAGACCTGTATGTCAGCCAGGAAAAGCGTGGTGTGGGCGCCGGCAAGGCGCTGCTGAAGTACATCGCACGCCAGGCCGTGGCCGAAGGCTGCGGCCGTTTCGAATGGTCGGTGCTGGACTGGAACACCCCGGCCATCGAGTTCTACACCGCCGCTGGTGCCACGCCGCAGGACGAGTGGACGGTGTACCGGCTGCAGGGCCAGGCGTTGCACGAGTTCGCCAACGGCTGAGGCGAAGTGCATCCACGCATGGCGTGGATCTACCCACCTGGTGTGTGTGAACCGCAACCCGGTGGGTGCGAACCTTGGTTCGCACGCCCTGCGAGCTCCGAAAAAAAAGCCACGCCAATCACTGGCGTGGCCTCGCTGCATGCGTGGGAGGCTGATCCTGCCTCCATCCGTCGTCCCTGCTATGGCCTTCCATTCTCCAGCAGCTGAATGACACCTGCGTGACATTCACTGCGGACAAACGGCGCATTGCTAGCCTGTGCCACCCCCGTCCTGGAAGCACCGCATGAGCACCCCGCGCTGGCGCCTGATCCTCAACGGAAAATCCGCAGGCAATGACGCGCTGCGCGACGCGGTCGGTCATTGGCGTGGGCAAGGCGTGCAGCTGGACGTGCGGGTGACCTGGGAGGACGGTGACGCCGAGCGCTACGTGGCCGAGGCCATCGATCATGGCGTGGACGTGATCGTCGCTGCCGGTGGTGATGGCACGCTCAGTGCCGTGGCCGAGACGCTGGCGCACCGTGAGGAAGCGGCAGATGCGTTGCCCTCGCTGGCGCTGATTCCGATGGGGACCGCCAACGATTTCGCCACCTCGGCGGGCATTCCGACCGCGCCGAAGGAGGCCTTTGCCTTGATCGCGCAGGTGGTGCCGCACGCCATCGATCTGCTGCGCGTGGACGCCGATGGCACGCCCTGGTGGTGCGCCAATCTCGCCAGCGGGGGCTTCGGCACGCAGGTGACGGTGGAGACCGATGCCGGCTTGAAGAAGATGCTGGGCGGGCTGGCGTATGTGATCACCGGCATCGCCAAGCTGGGGCGGATCGAGCCGATCCATGCGCGCCTGTCGGGTCCGGATTTCGCATGGGAGGGCGACTTCATCGCGCTCGGCATCGGCAATGGCCGCCAGGCCGGTGGTGGCCAGCAGTTGTGCCCGCAGGCACTGATCGATGATGGGCAGCTGGACGTGACGGTGCTTCCGGAGCTGGAGGGTGAAGTCACCGCCACGCTCGGCCAGATGCTGAAGTCGGGCACCCAGGCCGCACTGGAACAGCTGGCCACGCGCGCGCGCCTGCCGTGGCTGCAGGTGGAATCCGAGCGCCCGTTGACGCTCAACCTGGACGGCGAACCGGTACAGGCCCGCCAGTTCCGCATCGCGTGCGTGCCGGGCAGGGTACGGATGCATCTGCCGACCGGATGCCCGTTGCTGGGCGGAGTCTCCGACCTCGACGGTGGGCCATAGCGCCGGTCTCCCTGGCCGCCCCGGGGCGGCCCGTGGTTCAGGTTCACAGGGTTCCCCTCCCGTCCAAGCTGCGATACAGTCAAGGGGTGTCCAGCCTGACGACCCCGCATACCCTTTCTTCCGCACGCCGTTGGTGGCGATGGTGGCCCGTTGCCGTCGTCCGTCCCCATAACGCTGTGTCCCGGAAGGAAAGTCGTCTTGAACTCGCACGCTCAGTTTCAGCTGCAGGCCGCTGAAGGCCACACCCATATTCCCGTCGTCCGTGAAGTGCTGTCCGACCTGGACACGCCGCTTTCGGTCTATCTGAAGCTCGCCGACGGCCCCAATACCTACCTGTTTGAATCCGTCGAAGGCGGCGAGCGTTTTGGTCGTTACTCGATCATCGGCCTGCCGGCGCGTCGCGTGTACGCCTTCCACGGCCACACGCTGACCGTGCGCGAAGACGGCCAGGTGGTGGAAACCCGCGAGGTGGCCGACCCGTTCGCCGAAGTCGAGGCGCTGCGCAGCGCCCACTCGGTACCCAAGCTGGAAGGCCTGCCGGGCTTCACCGGCGGCCTGGTCGGCTGGTTCGGTTTCGAGTGCATCGGCTACATCGAACCGCGCCTGGCGCCGCCGGCCGGCCGCGATGAGCTGGGCACGCCGGACATCCTGCTGCTGGACTCCAACGAGCTGGCGGTGTTCGACAACCTCAAGGGCCGGCTGTACCTGATCGTACATGCCGACCCGCGTGTCGACGGTGCCTTCGAGCAGGCCCAGGCGCGCCTGGATGCGTTGACCGCCAAGCTGCGCGCACCGGGGGCCGGCTATCCGGCACCGCTCAACAGCGACGTGCTGGACGAATCCGATTTCGTCTCCGGGTTCACCCGCGAAGGCTTCGTCGATGCGGTCCAGCGCAGCAAGGAATACATCCGTGCCGGCGACATCTTCCAGGTGGTGCTGAGCCAGCGCCTGAGCGTGCCGTTCAAGGCGCGCCCGGTGGATGTGTACCGCGCGCTGCGCGCATTGAATCCCTCGCCGTACATGTATTTCCTCGATGTCGGCGACCTGCAGGTGGTCGGTTCCTCGCCGGAAATCCTGGTGCGCCTGCAGGATGGCGAAGTCACCGTGCGTCCAATCGCCGGCACGCGTCCGCGCGGTGCGACCGTCGAGCAGGACCTGGCGCTGGAAGCCGAGCTGCTGGCCGATCCGAAGGAACGTGCCGAGCACCTGATGCTGATCGACCTCGGCCGCAACGATGCTGGTCGCGTATCGAAGGCCGGCACTGTGGAAGTGGGCGAGCAGTTCGTGATCGAGCGCTACAGCCACGTCATGCATATCGTCAGCGAAGTGACCGGGCAGCTGCAGCCGGGCCTGAGCTACGCCGACGTGCTGCGCGCCACCTTCCCGGCCGGCACCGTCAGCGGTGCGCCGAAGATCCGTGCGCTGGAAGTGATCCGCGAGCTGGAACCGATCAAGCGCAATGTCTACGCCGGCAGCATCGGCTACATCGGTTGGCACGGCGATGCCGATACCGCGATCGCGATCCGCACCGCGGTGATCAAGGATGGCCGCCTGTACGTGCAGGCCGGCGCCGGCATCGTCTACGACTCGGACCCGGACAAGGAATGGGACGAGACGATGAACAAGGGCCGCGCGCTGTTCCGCGCCGTCGCCCAGGCCGCCAAGGGCCTGTAAGCCTGCCTCGCCACGGCCGCTGCGCCGTGGTCGTTCCGCCGTTCCCGTTCAAGACAAGGAGTACTGCATGAAGCTGCTGAGCGCATTGCTGTGGTCGTCACTGCTGGCCACGATGGCCCCGTCTGCGTGGGCGCAGGCCAATACCATTCCCTCGCAGCCGCACCTGCTGGTGAAGGGCGAGGCGCGCCGCGTGGTGATGCCGGACCGGTTCGGCCTGCAGTTGAACATCGAAGAGACCGACATGGATGCCGACGCCGCGCGCCGCCGCGTGCAGGACAACGTCGCGCGCGTGCTGGCGCTGTTCAAGCAGAACAAGGCGGTGGAAGGCAGCGTGCGTGCGGACAACCTGCGGATCGGTCCAGCCCATCGCTACGACAATGGCAAGCAGGTCTTCATCGGTACCCGCGTGGCGCGCCAGCTGCGTGCGAGCTTCGCCAGTGTGCAGGCCATGCAGGCAACGCTGGCTGCACTGAAGGCCAACGAGAACCTGCAGGTCAGCAGCGTGGCCCCGACCTACTCGGGCGAAGTGGCGCTGCGCCGCGAACTCAAGGGCGAGGCCGCGGCCAGGACCCGCGAGTCCGCACAGGGCCTGGCCAAGGCCTACGGCACCCAGCTGCGAGGCCTGTACAGCATCTCCGACGTGGCCCCGGACTTCGCCTATGGCATCCAGGCCGGCCGATGGCCACAGCCGGTCGAGGGTGAGGTGAGCGGCGTGCCTGAGCCACGCCTTACCGATATCACCCTGACCGGCAGCGCTGCAGCGCCCGCACCCATGGCACCGGAGTCGATCGAGGCCGGTCCCATCACCTACACCGAAAACGTGTACGCCATTTTCCTGATAAGCGACGGAACCTGACCATGTTGTGGATGATCGACAACTACGACAGCTTCACCTACAACCTCGTGCAGTACCTGCAGACGCTGGGCGCCGAGGTGAAGGTGGTGCGCAACGATGCGATGAGCGTGGACGAGATCGCCGCGCAGAAGCCCGAGCGCATCGTCATCTCGCCCGGCCCGTGCACGCCCAACGAAGCGGGCGTGTCGCTGGAGCTGATCCAGCGCCTGGGCCCGACCACGCCCATCCTCGGCGTCTGCCTGGGCCACCAGGGCATCGGCCAGGTCTACGGCGGCACGGTCATCCGTGCCGGCAACATCATGCACGGCAAGACCTCGCCGATCCGCCACGAAGGCAAGGGCGTGTTCGCTGGCCTGCCGGACCGCTACCAGGCCACCCGCTACCACTCGCTGGTGGTGGACAAGAACAGCCTGCCGGACTGCCTGGAAGTGACCGCCTGGACCGAGAACGACGACGGCTCGATCGAAGAGATCATGGGCCTGCGCCACCGCCAGTTCCCGGTGGAAGGCGTGCAGTTCCATCCCGAATCCATCCTCACCGAACACGGCCACGCCCTGCTGCGCAATTTCCTGCAGCGTCCGGCGGCCTGATCCAAGGAGCATTCCCATGAGCTTCTCCCCCCAGGAAGCCCTGCAACGCACCATCGAGCACCGCGAAATCTTCTTCGACGAAATGGTCGACCTGATGCGGCAGATCATGCGCGGCGACGTCTCGCCGATGATGACCGCCGCGATCCTCACCGGCCTGCGCGTGAAGAAGGAAACCATCGACGAGATCGCCGCGGCGGCCACGGTCATGCGTGAATTCGCGTTGGCGGTGCCGGTGGCCGACAGCACCCACCTGGTCGACATCGTCGGCACCGGTGGCGATGGCTCGCACACCTTCAACATCTCTACCTGCGCGATGTTCGTCGCCGCTGCGGCCGGTGCGCGCGTGGCCAAGCATGGCAACCGCAGCGTGTCGTCCAAGTCCGGCAGCGCCGATGCGGTGGAAGCACTGGGTGCGGCCATCGAGCTGCAGCCGGCGCAGGTGGCCGCGGCCATCGAACAGACCGGCATCGGTTTCATGTTCGCGCCGATCCATCACCCGTCGATGAAGGTGGTCGCGCCGGTCCGCCGCGAGATGGGCGTGCGCACCATCTTCAACATCCTTGGCCCGCTGACCAACCCGGCCAGCGCACCGTCGGTGCTGATGGGCGTGTTCCACCCCGATCTGGTGGGTATCCAGGCACGGGTGCTGCGCGAGCTGGGTACCGAACGCGCCATGGTGGTCTGGGGCCGCGACAACATGGACGAGATCTCGCTGGGCGCCGGCACCCTGGTGGGCGAGCTGCGCGATGGCAAGGTGCGCGAGTACGAGATCCACCCGGAGGACTTCGGCATCGCCATGTCGGCCAGCCGCAACCTGCGCGTGGACAGCCCGGAGCAGTCCATCGCCATGCTGCGCGCGGTGCTGGACAACCAGCCCGGCCCGGCGCTGGACATCGTGGCCCTGAATGCCGGCGCCGCGCTGTACGTGGCCGGCGTGGCCAGCGACATCGGCGACGGCCTGGCCCGCGCCCGTGCCGCCATCGCCAACGGCAGCGCCCGCCAGCGTCTGCAGCAGTATGTGGAGACCACCCGCGCGCTGGTTGCCTGAGCGCGCGGTTCAGCCTGACCCTCTTGATGGCCGATAATGGCCGTCCTCACCGCCCCCGCACCGAACCGAAGACGATGAGCGACATCCTGCAGACGATCCTGGCCCGCAAGGCCGAAGAAGTGGCCCAGCGCCGCGCCCAGCGCCCGCTCGAGGAGCTGCAGGCCGCCGTGGCCAGCGCCCCGCCGGTACGTGGCTTCGTACGCGCGCTGCAGGCGGCGGTGGCCAACGGCGACCCGGCGGTGATTGCCGAGGTGAAGAAGGCCAGCCCCTCCAAGGGTGTGATCCGCCCGGACTTCCGCCCGGCCGACATCGCGGTCAGCTACGAGTTCGGTGGCGCCAGCTGCCTGTCGGTGTTGACCGACGTGGACTTCTTCCAGGGCGCCGACGCCTACCTGCAGCAGGCCCGCGAAGCCTGCACGCTGCCGGTGCTGCGCAAGGACTTCGTGATCGACGCCTACCAGGTGTACGAGGCGCGCGTGCTGGGCGCCGACTGCATCCTGCTGATCGTCGCCGCGCTGGACGACACCCAGCTGGCCACGCTGTCCGAACTGGCGTTGTCGCTGGGCATGGACGTGCTGGTGGAAGTGCACGACATCGACGAGCTGGAGCGTGCGCTGCAGGTACCGGCGCCGATGATCGGCATCAACAACCGCAACCTGCGCACCTTCGAGGTGTCGCTGCAGACCACGCTGGACATGCAGAAGGCGGTGCCGCGCGATCGCCTGCTGGTCACCGAGAGCGGCATCCTCGGTCCGCAGGACGTGGCGCTGATGCGCGATGCCGGCATCCATGCGTTCCTGGTCGGCGAGGCCTTCATGCGCGTGGAAGAGCCGGGCGAGGGCCTGCGTCAGCTATTCTTCGCGGCATGACAACGCACTATCCGACGCCGCGCGACGATGCGCCGCTGGTGGTCTTCGACTTCGACCATACCCTCTACGACGGCGATTCGGGTACTCACCTGTTCGCTTCGCTGATCAAGCGCAACCCACTGCGGATGCTGGCAGCGCTGCTGGTCACGCCGATCGCCGGGCCGCTGGTGGCGATGCTGCCGACGCGTCGCACCGGCATTTCGGTCTATGTGTGGATCGGCAGCTTCGGCCTGCACCGTGCGCGTGATTTCAACAAGGTGATCGACGCCTACGTGCTGCGCAACGAGGCGCAGATGCGCGCCAAGCTGCTGCCACAGGCGCTGGAGGTCTTTGCTGCGCACCGCGCCAAGGGCGACCGCGTGGTGGTCGCCACCGGTGCGCCGCCGGAACTGGCGCGCGCGATCCTGGCCTTCGTGGCCCACCAGGACGTGCCGGTGATCGGCACCGAGGTCGGCCCGCGGCTGGGCGGCGTCGGCCCGACCCGCCACTGCCACAACGAAGAGAAGATGCGCATGCTGCGCGAGCGCGGCTACGGCGACATCGACATCGCGTATTCCGACAGTACTGCCGACCTGCCGCTGCTGCTGGCCGCCAAGGCGCCGGTGGTGGTGAACCCGAAGCCGAGCCGCGTGGACTTCTTCCGCCGCGTGCTGCCGGCCGGCACCCGCATCCTCAACTGGGGCTGCGTGGACCGTGGCGGCGACAAGGCCTGATCCCGCCGCACGGTGATGGATCTGCCGGCCAGCGGCCGGCACTACCCCTTTTCCGTCCTGGTCGTGCCGGCCGCTGGCCGGCAAACGTTCAGCGCGCCAGATACCCGGTCAGCGCATGCCCGATCTGGAACAGGCTGATGCCCAGTACCAGCACGCCGACGGCCACCAGTACCCAGCGCTCCTTCAGGCGCTTCACCAGCAGTGCCGCCACCGGTGCCGCCATCATGCCGCCGATCAGCAGGCCGGCCACGATCTGCAGGTGATGCAGGCCCATCGACAGCAGGAACGTAGCTGAAACCGTCAGGGTGACCACGAATTCGGCCGCGTTCACCGTACCGATGGTGGTGCGCGCCTGGCCGCCGCGGGCCAGCAGGGTGGAGGTGGCCACCGGTCCCCAGCCGCCCCCGCCGCTGGCATCCAGGAAGCCGGCCACGAAGCCCAGCACGGGCACCCGCTTGACCTCGCCCTTGGGCATCAGGCGGCCGGCGGCACGCGCCAGGATGATGATGGCCAGCACCAGCAGGTAGAGATAGATGAGCGGGCGGATCACCTCGCCGGGCAGCTGGGTCAGCCCGTAGGCACCTACTGCGCCGCCTACTGCGCCGGGCAGCGCCAGGCGCAGGAACAGGTGCTTATCGACATTGCCGGCGACCAGATGCGACACGCCGGAGGCGCCGGTGGTGAACACCTCGGCGGTGTGGATGGCTGCACTGGCCTGCGCGGGCGGAATGCCCATGGCCAGCATCACCGACGACGACACCAGGCCGAACGCCATGCCCAGCGCGCCGTCCACCAGCTGGGCGCCCAGGCCGATGAGGATGAACCACCAGAATGCGCTGCTCAGTTCCATGTACCGAGCCTAGCGCGCCAAGGAGTGCGGACCAAGGTCCGCACCACCCACCGGGTGCTCAACGGTCAACGGGTGCCGTACAGCACCACGGTCTTGCCGCGGGCATGCAGCAGGCCGTCGGTCTGCAGCTTCTTCAGCACACGGCCGGCCATTTCGCGCGAGCAGCCGACCAGGCGGGCCAGTTCCTGGCGCGAGACGCGCAGCTGGCTGCCCTGCGGATGGCTCATCGCCTCCGGCTCCTGCGCCAGGTCGTGCAGGGTGCGCACGATCCGGTCGGTAACGTCCAGGAATGCCAGGCGGCTGGCCTTGCGGCTGGTGTCGAGCAGGCGCTTGGAGATCTGCTGGCCCAGCGCGTACAGCAGGCGCGGGGCATCGGCCGACAGCGGGCCGAGGAACAGCTGATGCAGGCGCTCGTAGCTGATTTCGGCCAGCTCGCAGGCGGTACGGGTCCTCAGGATCACCTCGCGGCGGTCCGATTCAACGAACAGGCCCATCTCGCCGACGAACTCGCCGGCACCGAAGTAGCCCAGCACCAGCTCGCGATCGTCATCTTCCTCGGCCATGATCGAAACCGAGCCACTGATGACGTAATACAGGGTTCCCGCCGGGTCACCGGGTCGGAAGACGTCGGTACGGGTGGGGTATCGCCGCCTGTGGCTGTGCGCCAGGAAACGATCGATTGTGGCGATATCCAGGGCCAGTGGACTGCTAGCTAGGCGCACGGTTGACACGATAGGAGCGCTCCCTCTGCGCATGAACGGATTCACGGGGTCGATAGCGGAGCTTAACCAGCGCAATTGTTAAGGGCAAACAGTGTGCCAGATGTGAGCGCTCTTCACGTTCCCCCCGGGGACAGTTTGCCCCATAATTCCCCCTTTCCCTTCTTACACAGGAATCGACCGCCGTGGTCAAGCCGTTGCCTCGCCTGAGGCTGCAGGGTTTCAACAACCTCACCAAGGCGCTGAGCTTCAACATCTATGACGTGTGTTACGCGCGCACCGAAGAGGAGCGTCAGCGTTACATTGAATACATCGATGAAGAGTACAACGCCGACAGGCTGACTCAAATCTTGACCGATGTCGCCGAGATCATCGGCGCCAACATCCTGAACGTGGCCCGCCAGGACTACGACCCGCAGGGTGCCTCGGTGACCATCCTGATCTCCGAAGAACCGGTGATCGACAAGAAGCAGGCCGGCAAGGAGCTGATCTCCGATGCCGTGGTCGCGCACATGGACAAGTCGCACATCACCGTGCACACCTATCCGGAAACGCACCCGCAGGAAGGTATCGCCACCTTCCGCGCCGACATCGACGTGGCCACCTGCGGCGTCATTTCGCCGTTGAAGGCGTTGAACTACCTGATCGAAAGCCTCGAGTCGGACATCGTGATCATGGACTACCGCGTCCGTGGCTTCACCCGCGATGTGAAGGGCAAGAAGCACTACATCGATCACAAGATCAACTCGATCCAGAACTTCCTGGCCAAGAACATCAAGTCGCGTTACGAGATGTTCGACGTCAACGTCTACCAGGAAAACATCTTCCACACGAAGATGCACCTGAAGGACTTCGACCTGGACCAGTACCTGTTCGAGGAAAAGGCCAAGAACCTGTCGTTCAAGGAACGCATGAAGATCGAAGCGCTGCTCAAGCGCGAGATCGAAGAGCTGTTCCACGGCCGGAACCTGTCCGAGTAAACCCCATGTGCGATGCCCGCAGGCATCGCCGCTCAGGCGGGACGACCCGCCCCGTGGAACCAGTGCCCCGCACGCGTTATAGTTCCACGGTGATGTACCGACCCACGGCCCGGTGTGAAAACACCGGGCCGTTTCGTTTTTCTCAAAAAAGGTAAGGAGCCCCCACCCATGCCCTGGATCTACCTGCTGCTGGCCGGCCTGTTCGAGATCGGTTTTGCCCTTGGAATGAAGTACTCCGAAGGCTTCAGCAAACCCCTGCCCACCGTTGCCACGGTGGTGTCCGCCCTGATCAGCCTGTACCTGATGAGCCAGGCGATGAAGAGCATTCCGGTTGGTACGGCCTACGCGATCTGGACCGGCATCGGCGCCATGGGCGTGGCGGTGCTGGGCATCTACCTGTTCAATGACAGCGCATCGCCGGCCCGCCTGGCCTGCGTGGGCCTGATCGTGGCCGGTGTGATCGGCCTGAAGCTGGTCTCGCCCAATTAATCGGTAGTGCCGGCCGCTGGCCGGCAACCTCCTGATCTTCTGCGGTGCCTGCGTGGTTGCCGGCCAGCGGCCGGCACTACCTGGCGGTCACAGCCGGTAGGCGATGGTCTTCATGACCTTGGAAGCCAGCGCCATCGCGCCCGGGATCGGGAACGGCAGGCGGCGTGCGCCGGCCTGCTCGGCGTGGTCCGCATGGCGGGCCTCGTCTTCCTTCATCACGGCGATGACCGCGCGGCTGCGCAGGTCGCCGGCCGGCAGATCGACCAGGTGCTCGTCCAGGTGCGCCTCCACCTGGCGCTCGGTCTCGACCACGAAGCCCAGGTTCCAGCCGTCGCCACGCAGCCCGGCCAGGGTGCCGATGGTGTAGCTGCCGGCGTACCAGAGCGGGTTGAACAGGCTCGGACGACTGTCCAGTTCGCCCAGGCGGGTGGCGCACCAGGCCAGGTGGTCGGTTTCTTCCTGGGCCGCTTCCAGCAGGTGTTCACGCGTGGCCGGGTCGCGGGCCACGGCGGCCTGGCCGAAGTACAGGCCCTGTGCGCAGACCTCGCCGACGTGGTTGATCCGCATCAGGCCGGCCGCGTGGCGGCGTTCGGTGCTGTCCATGCCCGGCTCTTCGGTGTCCGCAGCCGGATAGGGGCGGGCCGCCGGCGGGTTGCCGAACACCGTGTCCAGGGCGCGCTGCGCCTCGGTCAGCAGGTGGTCCAGCGGGGTGATCTGGCGGAGCACGGTCATGGCGGTACACGGTGGGGCGGAAGACCCCGCGATTCTCGCCCGGCCCCGTCCCCCTGCCAACCCGGTCAGGGGCCTGCTTGCAACCCTGGGCTGACCTGCGTACAATCCCGCCTCTTACGCTTCACCTTTTCACAACGCGTGGCAGAGTTCCGGCGAGCCTTTCGCCGCAATGAGCCCGACCTAACCTAGAGTTCTTCATGAGCACTTTCACTGCCAAGAACGAGACCGTCCAGCGCGACTGGTACCTCGTCGACGCCGAGGGCAAGACCCTGGGCCGTCTCGCCACCGAGCTGGCCCGCCGTCTGCGTGGCAAGCACAAGCCGGTCTACACCCCGCACGTTGATACCGGCGACTACCTGGTCGTCATCAATGCAGAAAAGATTGCCGTCACCGGCAAGAAGCTGCAGGACAAGATGTATCACCGTTTCACCGGTTACATCGGCAACCTGAAGACCGAATCCCTGGCCCAGGCGCTGGAGCGCCACCCGGAGCGCGTGATCGAGATCGCCGTGAAGGGCATGCTGCCGAAGGGCCCGCTGGGTCGCCAGATGTACCGCAAGCTCAAGGTCTACGCCGGCACTGAGCATCCGCACGCCGCACAGCAGCCGCAGGTTCTGGATATCTAATCATGGCTATCACTCAAAACTACGGCACTGGCCGCCGCAAGTCCTCCACCGCTCGCGTGTTCCTGCGCAAGGGTTCGGGCAACATCACCGTCAATGGCCGTCCGCTGGACGAGTTCTTCGGTCGTGAGACCGCGCGCATGATCGTGCGCCAGCCGCTCGAGCTGACCAAGAACACCGAAAGCTTCGACATCCTGGTCACCGCCGCTGGCGGCGGCACCACCGGTCAGGCCGGTGCGATCCGTCTGGGCATCGCCCGTGCTCTGGTCGAGTACGACGAAACCCTGAAGTCCGAGCTGCGCAAGGCTGGCTTCATGACCCGTGACGCCCGTGAAGTCGAGCGTAAGAAGGTCGGTCTGCACAAGGCCCGCCGCGCCACCCAGTTCTCCAAGCGCTGATCTACCGCGCCTGGTTGGGCTCCTTCGGGAGCCCGCTGGTTGGACAAGCAAAAGCCCGGCTTCGGCCGGGCTTTTGTCGTTCTGGGGTCATGCATTTCCAGGTTGCCGGCCGGTGGCTGGCGATGGGGTGGGGTCAGAGCCTTTTCCTTTGGAAAAGGATCCGACCCCGGACCTCTCTGGAGAAGAGTCCCCTTGATGTTCAAGGGCGCGCGCCGACAGGCGCGGGGATAAGGTGGGATGCGTGACCAAACAAAAAAGAAAAAAGCCTGATCTTTCGATCAGGCTTTTTTCTTTTTTGTTTGGCTGCCCCGGATGGATTCGAACCACCGAATGCCTGAGTCAGAGTCAGGTGCCTTACCGCTTGGCGACGGGGCAAAACGTGCAACTATTTTCTCACTTTTCACACTGAAAAACAACTTGATTTTCAGTGTGGTGGCTATGGGTGGACTCGAACCACCGACCCCAGCATTATGAGTGCTGTGCTCTAACCGGCTGAGCTACATAGCCTTGGTGAGCCCGCTATTCTGCGGATGTGTATCGCCCCTGTCAACACTTTTGTATCGTGCTTGTGGGCCGACAGGCGGCATGGGATAGTCCCGACCAGTAGATTTTTTAGGAGTCCGCATCGTGATCGATCCGGACGGCTATCGACCGAACGTCGGCATCGTGCTGATGCGGCAGGACGGCCAGGTGTTCTGGGCACGACGTGTGCGCCGGGACGGCTGGCAGTTCCCGCAGGGTGGCATGAATACCGACGAGACGCCTGTCGAGGCCATGTATCGTGAACTGCAGGAAGAGACCGGCCTGCTGCCTGAGCACGTGGAAGTGCTCGGGGCAACGCCCGGCTGGCTGCGCTACAAGCTGCCGGCGCGGGCCATCCGCCGCAACGAGCGGCAGGTCTGCATCGGCCAGAAGCAGGTCTGGTTCCTGCTGCGCCTGACCGGCGACGAATCCCACGTGAAGCTGGACCACACCGACTCCCCCGAGTTTGACCACTGGCGCTGGGTGGACTTCTGGTACCCGGTGGAGCACGTGGTGATGTTCAAGCGTGGCGTCTATGCGCGCGCCCTGCGACATCTGGCGCCGTTGGCGCGCGGGGTGGCCGGGCAGGGCGTCACCGCCATGCCCAAGAGCGCTGCGGAGGCCTGGATGCCGGGCCATACCGCCGGGCATGACCGCCCACGCAAGCGCCCACGGACCCGCGGCTACTGGCCGAAGAAGGCCACCGGCGATGGTCCGGCCACGTGACCGGCTGAACGGTATCGAGAATGGTTCAGGTCTCTGATTGACAACCATTCTCGTTTCCATTGGAATAGCCAACAGGCCACTCTTGGCCTGCCAGCCCGGTTCACGCCTGTGTACGTCTGCATCTGCAACGGAGTCACCGACCACCAGATCCGCGAAGCCGCCAGCCATGGCGTCAGCACGGTGGCCGAACTGACCATGCGTACCGGTTGTGGTGCCACCTGCGGTTCCTGCCTGGACATGGCCGGCGATCTGCTGGCCAAGGCGCGTGCCACCCACGATCTGCCGCTGCCGGTCCTCGGTCTGGCCCAGGTCGCCTGATCGTATCTTTCGCGGCGCGTTGACGCCGCGCTTTCGCATCCTTCACGTGCGGCCGCACAGGCCAATGCGCACGATTCGCGTTCCTTCACGGCCGCGCGCAAGGCGTTAAAGTGCCTGCGTTTTCAGCGTGCAGGAGCACCCCCATGAAGGGCGACACCAAGGTCATCGAATTCCTCAACAAGGTCCTCTACAACGAGCTGACCGCGATCAACCAGTACTTCCTGCACGCCAAGATGCTGAAGAACTGGGGCATCAAGGAACTGGCCGAACACGAGTACAAGGAATCGATCGACGAGATGAAGCATGCCGACATGCTCGCCGACCGCATCCTGTTCCTCGAAGGCCTGCCGAATTTCCAGGCGCTGGGCAAGCTGCGCATCGGCGAGAACCCGACCGAGATCCTGCAGTGCGACCTGTCGCTGGAGCGCGACGGCGTGGTGACCCTGCGCGAGGCCGTGGCCTACTCCGATTCGGTAGGCGACTACGTCAGCCGCCAGCTGTTCGTGAAGATCCTGGATTCGGAAGAAGAACACATCGACTGGCTGGAGACCCAGCTCGACCTGATCGAGCGCATCGGCGAGCCGAAGTACCTGCTGAGCAAGCTGGAAGAGTAAGTCAGCCGGCCTGGCCGGCGCGATGCTGTGCCAGGTAGCCCGTCAGCGCCACGCGTGCCCGGGCAAATTCCGCAACCAGCAGCGCCACTGCTACGGCGGGGCGCTGCAGGCTGCCATTGCGGGCCTCATGTTCGATCCGCTGCGCGACCGCCGACAGCGACAACGCCCCAACGTTCGCACTCGATGATTTGAGGCTGTGGGCGATTGCCTGCAGTCGCGGCTCGTCGCTGCCCTGCGCGGCCTGCTGCAGCTGCTGCACCATCGCCGGCGCATCCTCCAGGAACACCGAGACGATCTGGAGGGCGGTATCGCCGATCACCGCCTGCAGTTCGTCCAGCACATCACGGTCCAGCACCGGTTGCGTCACCGATTGGCTTTTCGTCTCTTGTAGAGCCGGGCCATGCTCGGCTGGCGGGATCCCACTGGCCCCGGATGCATCGCCGTCGAGCAAGCTCGACGCTACGACATCGCGTGATCGCTGCCCCCAGCGCCTCAACAGCGCATGCAAGGTGGCGCGTGCGATCGGCTTGGACAGGTAATCGTCCATGCCGGCCTGCAGGCAGCGTTCGCGGTCACCGGCCATGGCGTTGGCCGTCATCGCGATGATCGGCAACCGCGAGCGCCCTGTTTCCGTTTCTTCCGCACGCCAGCGGCGCGTGGCGGCGTAGCCGTCCAGCACCGGCATCTGGCAATCCATCAGCACCACGTCCACGCCGCCCTCGCGCAGGGCGGCCAGTGCCTGCTCGCCGTCGGCGGCGTTGCGCACCTCGCACTGGAACACGCGCAGCAGATGCTCGGCCACCATCCGGTTGACCGTGTTGTCTTCCACCAGCAGCACGCGCAGGTGCAGTGGCGGCAGCGTCGGTGTTGGCAAGCCGTCTTCGGCATTGGCCAGCAGGGCGGCAGGGCGGGCAGGCGTGGCAGGCGCCGCTAGTAGTGCATGCAGGGCTGCATCATCGAAATGCGGGAGCAGCTGGCGTTGGCGCGGGCGTTGTGCAGGCGTGTCTTCCTGCAGCCACAGCACCTGCAGTGCATCATCGTCGCCGCGCTCGGCCAGCGCCTGCTGCAGCGTGACCTCGCCGTTGCGGCGGGTGCGGGAATCGACAATCAGCCATGCCGGTGCTGGTTGTCCGGGCCGCGCGGGAGCGCGCAGGCGCTCGACCACGGCATCCAGCTGTGCCAGCACCTGCACCTGCAGCCCATGGTGGGCGGCGATGCGCTCGATGCGCGCCTGCAGCGTTGCATCGGCGCTGAACAACAGTAGCGCTGCGGGGGCGCGCGCCATCGCAGGCAGGTCGCCGGGTACTTTCAGCAGCGGGATCTCGAACCAGAACGTCGCCCCCTGGCCCGGCGTGGACTGCACGCCGATGTGCCCGTGCATCAGGTCGATGATGCGCTTGCAGATGGCCAGGCCCAGGCCGGTGCCACCGTAGATGCGCGTGGTGGAGGCGTCGGCCTGGCTGAAGGACTGGAACAGGCGAGCCTGCAGGGCCGCATCGATGCCGATGCCGGTATCGATGATCTCGAAGCGCAGCTGATGCTGTGCAGGACCTTCGCCCAGCCGCTGCACGCGCAGCTGTACCTGGCCGCGCGCGGTGAACTTGATTGCGTTGGCCAGCAGGTTGCTCAGCACCTGGCGCAGGCGCACCGGGTCGCCGCGCACCGGCAGGCGCACGGAGGGATCCAGCTGCAGGCCCAGCGACAGGCCCTTGGAGTCGGCCGCGCGCTGCATCAGCTGCACGACACCATCGAGCAGATCACGCAGGTTGAAGCTGGTGATCTCCAGCTCAAGTGCCTGCGCTTCCAGCCGTGAGTAGTCGAGAATGTCGTCGACGATGCGCAGCAGCTGCTGCGAGCTGGCCGAAGCAGTGGCCAGCATCTGCCGCTGGTCCTCGCCCAGCGGCCCGCGCGCGATCAGTTCCAGCATCGGCAGGATGCCGTTGAGCGGCGTGCGGATCTCGTGGCTCATCGTGGCCAGGAATTCGCCCTTGGCCAGCACCGCCGCTTCGGCGGCCTGCTTGGCCTGCAGCAGCTGCTGCTCCAGCTGGCCCTGGCGTTCAGTGGTGTGGCGCAGCTGGTCGCGCTCGGCGGCCAGCAGGCTGCGCTCGCGCTGCAGCTGGGCCAGTGCCCGGTTGCGCGCGCGCAGGCGCAGGCCCAACAGCAGCAGTGCGACGGCCGCAGCAAGGGCAACCAGCAGCACGCCCCACAGCGGCACGTCAGAGCACCGCGTTGTGGAAGTCGAAGTTCAGGTCGCTGCCGGCCGACTGCACCATGTTGCCCTGGATGTAATCGACTCCGCCGACCCACATCGCGGCCGCAGCCTGCGGGTCCTCGATCTGCTGGCCGATGATCTGCTGACCGGTGGCGTGTGCGCGTTCAATCGCCTTGCGCAGTTCTTCGCGCGTGGCCGGATTGGAGTGGCTGCTGGAGAAGCGCGCGGCCATGCGCACGAACGACAGCGGCAGCTGGGTCAGCAGTGCATCGGCCTCGCCGCTGGGCTCGAACTGGCTCAGGCAGAAGCGCACGCCGGCCCCGGCCATGCGCTGGCAGAACTGCTGCAGCGGCACGGTGTGGATCAGCGCGTCGGGCAGGCGCACGTCGATCACCAGTGCGCTGCCGGGCAGGTCGCGTTGCTGCAGCGATTCCAGCAGCCAGTCGGCGAACGCGTCGCGCTGCAGGGTGCGCAGCGACTGCGAGACGAACAGGTTCAGCGGTTGCGTTGCGTGCCGGTACAGGTCCAGCAGGCCCAGCGCGTGATCCATCACCTGCTGGTCGAGGTCGGCGATGCGCCCGGCGGCTTCCGCGGCCGGGATCACCTGGCCGGCTGCCAGCACCGTGCCATCGGCCTGGCGCAGGCGCAGCAGCAGCTGGTACTGCGCGGTGTTGCCACCGGCGACAGCCACGATCGGCTGATAGGCCAGCTCAAGTTGGCCTTCCAGCAGCGCCAGGTGCTCCTGTTCGCTGATCACGTCGCGATGCACGTGGCCAGCCACGCCGGCGCTGAGCAGGCGCGCCTGCAGGGTGGTGCGTTCGACGGCCTCCAGCGCACTGTTGGCATCCTCGAAGCCGGACGACAGCGGCGCGTAGCCGACCACGCCGCGCAGGTGCACGGATTCATCGTCGCGGATCACGAAGGCGCGCGCCGACAACTGCTCGCGCAGCGTCGCAGCGATACCTTCCAGGCTGTCCTCATCGGTATTGCGTACGAGCAGCAGGAAGCTGTTGTCATTCAGGCGTGCCAACAGATGCGGGTGACCGGCTTCCGCCAGGCGCTGCCCGGCCTGCACCATCAGACGCTCGAAGGCCGCATAGCCATAGCGCTCGCGCAGCCCCAGCGCACTGGACACTTCGACGAACAGCACGCCGCCCGGGTCGCGGTGGGCGAGCGCAGCGTTGAGCTGCTGCAGCACGTGATGACGCGTCGGCAACCCCGTTTCCGGATTGCTGGTGGCCGGTGCGCCGCTCGCACCGGGCAGGGTCGCGGCCTGCGCACGTGCGCGACGGATGCGGTTGGCCACGGCAGCGATCAGGTGGCGCGGGCGGATCGGCTTGCTCAGGTAGTCATCGGCGCCACTGTCGAGCACTTCGAACTGGCGCTCCGGGTCCGGATCGCCGCTGAGGAACACGATCGGCAGCAGCTGCAGGCCGGGTTGCTGGCGGATCAGCGCGGTCAGGCGCATGCCATCGAGGCCAGGCAGGTGCAGGTCCATCAGGATCAGGTCGGGGCGATGTTCCCTGATCGCCTGCAGCGCGCCATCGGCATCGCTGTGCACGATCGCCTGCATGCCGGCACCGTGCAGCACGCTCTGGGCGAACAGCGCCTGGGCGCGATCGTCCTCGACGATCAGCACGCGGTACGGCGAATCGGACGGCGGCGGTGCCTGGTCGTTGTTGCCAGCCTCGGCCAGCACGGCCGGGCCGGGAAGCGGCGGTGGTGCGCTGTGGATCGACGGAGCATCGGCAACGGCGCTCTGCGGCATGACCGCCACAGGTGTTGCCGGAGCGCTGGTGACCGTCTCGACGGTCCAGCGTTGCCAATGATCGGCCGGAGGGGTTTCAGCGCGTCCCGGGCGGGCGCCCGCGGGGGATTCGTTTGCGGCCATCGGTGCTCCTGGTGTTCGCGTCCATTATGCGACAAGCCCGGCGATCAACCGGTGCCGGGTTGCCGCGCACTGTCCGGTGATGCGCTGCGTGCCAGCCAGCGCACGCCCTTCCACAGGGCGCGCCACACCAGCCACACCAGCAGTGCACCGGCCAGGCTGCAGGCCAGCACCACGATCAGCGCGATCCAGGGATGTGCCAGGGCCAGGGCGAGGCCGCCGATCACCACGGTGTCTTCGGCGGCGGATGCGACCCAGTTGCTGGCCGGCTCCGGCGAGGTATTGAGCAGGGCGCGGGTGCCGGCCTTCAGGCCATGGCTGGCCAGCGCCACACCGGCGCCGGCGGCAAGTGCGCCGGTGCCCAGCTGGCCGTCCGGCGACAGCGTGGCAGCGGCAAGGAAGGCGCCGGCAGGCACGCGCGCGAGTGTCTGCACCAGGTCCCAGACCGAATCCACACCGGGGATCTTGTCGGCGAAGAATTCGGTCACTGCCAGCGCTGCGGACGTGCCCAGCACCCACCACGATTCGGTGGCCTGCAGGGCCGGCGGCAGGTCGACCCAGCCGAGCAGGCCGGCCAGGCCGACGCCGAACACGGTGAGGTAGACACGGATGCCGGCCAGCCAGGCCAGCAGGATGCCGATCACGAACAGGTGGGCTTCGGTCATGGCGGTGCTCCGGAGACGGAACTGTGCAGGGGGCCACACTATCGGCGATGGCGTGCCTGAACGCCACAGACCGCGGTCGGCCACTGCGCAGGAAACCCACCCGTCCTGTCATACACTAGCCCGTCGTTTGCCACAGGGGCCGTACCGGTGTCGCCCTCGCGATGCCCCGGAAACCACCCATGACCAACCGTCCTCCCATGCGCGTGCAGGTCCGCCTGCCCGGCGCGCCGCAACCGCCGGCCGACCGTCGCCGCCTGCTGGTGATCGGCGGCATCTGGCTGCTCAGCCTGGTGCTGGCGGTGCTGGGTGGCTGCTGGATGGCCACGCCGCGCGATGCCCAGGGCCAGCGCCTGCAGGCCGCCGAGAAGCGTGCCGAGACGTTGCAGGCGCAGCTGACCGAACTGCGCCAGAAGCAGGCCACGCTGGAAGCCTCCGACCGCATCAGCCGCGCCGCCAACACCGAGGTGCAGTCCTCGCTGGCCGAGCGCGATGAGGAAATCGCCGGCCTGCGTGCCGACGTTGCCTTCTATGAGCGCCTGGTGGGTTCGACCAGCCAGCGCAAGGGCCTGAACACCCATTCGATCGAGTTCAGCCCGGAAGCGGCCGGCACCTGGCAGTACACCGCCGTGCTGACCCAGAACCTCAACCGCGGCGCCATCAGCCAGGGGCAGATGCGTTTCACGGTGGAAGGCGTGAAGAACGGCAAGCTGGCTACGATCAGCTGGGATGATCTGCACCAGCGCAGCAAGGTGCCGGGACAGGATTACTCGTTCCGGTACTTCCAGCAGATCACCGGCAGCGTGATGCTGCCGGCTGACTTCACCCCGCAACGCGTGCGGGTGACATTGGGGAGTGGTACGGGGGGTACCACCCAGGTATTCGACTGGAAACAGGCCGGTGCGCCGGCCAGCAAAGGGGAGTAGGCAGATGTTCGGAAGCAGCAAATCCAACCGTGAAGGCCAGCTGGTGGTGGATGCCCTGATCGGCAACCAGGTGGTGATCCGTGGTGATGTGGAATTCAGTGGGGGCCTGTATGTGGAAGGTCGCATCCATGGCAAGGTGATCGCCGCCGAAGGCGCCAGTGGCGCGACCCTGACGGTCGCCGAGCATGGCGTGATCGAGGGCGAGATCCGCGCCCAGGTGGTGGTCATCAGTGGCCGTCTGGACGGCGACGTGCACGCCACCGAGAAGGTCGAGCTGACCCCGAGCGCACGGGTCAATGGCAACGTCCACTACCAGGTGGTGGAGATGAATGCGGGCGCCCAGCTGAACGGCCGCCTGATCCATGCCAGCGCCCCGATGGCGGCCCTGCCGGCCCCGGAAGGCGACGACGCCAATGGTGGCAAGGGCGACACCGCCGCACGCCGCAAGCTGGCCGAGGCGATGGCTTGAAAGCCATCACCGGCACCCCCATGCTGACGGCATGAGCACGCTAGTCTCCCTGCCCGGCGCCACCCCGGTTGCCGCGCCCGATTACCAGTCGCTGGAGCGCCCGCTGAACTTCACCGAGTCGGCGGCCGCCAAGGTCAAATCCCTGATCCAGGAAGAGGGCAACCCCGACCTGGCCCTGCGCGTGTACATCGAAGGCGGTGGCTGTTCGGGCTTCCAGTACGGGTTCGAGTTCGACGAGAACCGTGCCGAGGATGACCTGGCGGTGCAGACCAGCGGGGTGACCCTGCTGGTCGACCCGTTGAGCCTGCAGTACCTGATGGGCGCCGAGGTGGACTACACCGAGAGCCTGACCGGTGCCCAGTTCGTGATCCGCAACCCGAACGCGAAGACCACCTGCGGCTGCGGCAGCAGCTTCAGCATGTAAGAACCCTGTGGCCGGCATGTGCCAACGAGGGTTGGCACCTCGGTAGATCCACGCCATGCGTGGATGTTCCGTGCCTCCACGCCCACATCAGCAGATTGCGCACAGCGCCGACCTTGCCTCCCGCATCGATTGGCGGCACGCTTGCCGGATGCCCAATACTCCTTCGCCGCTTTCCGGTTTCGCCTTCGTTGGCGAACCGCTGGAGCGCGCCGATGCCCTGCGCGAAGATGCCGATGCACTGGCGCGCCTGTGGCCGGGCGCGCGCATTCTCGTGCTCGATCAGGACGGCAGCGCCTTCACTGGCGATGACGATCAGCCACTGGCGCTGAGCGGCGCCGACATTGGCGGTGGCCCCGGTGCCGCGATCTTCCTCGGCCTGCGTGGCGAGCAGGCCTGGTTCTCGGTCGAAGCCGCCAACGTTACCGTCACCGCGCCGCGCCGCCTCGACCTGCGCCAGGCCGCACTGCTGTGGTCGATGGCCGATGCGACCGCCTTCAGCTATGCCCGCGGCATGTCCTACTGGCATTCGCGCACCCGCTTCTGCGGCGTGTGCGGTGGTGCTGTGGCGTTTGCCCGTGGCGGCTTCGTCGGCCGTTGCGCGCAGTGTTCCACCGAGCACTATCCGCGGGTCGATCCTGCCGTGATCGTGGCGGTGGAGAACCAGGGCCGGCTGCTGCTCGGCCGCCAGTCGAACTGGGCACCGCGTCGTTACTCGGTACTGGCCGGCTTCGTTGAACCGGGTGAGACCTTCGAGCAGACCGTGGTGCGCGAAGTGCACGAGGAGAGCAAGGTGCGGGTGACCGCCTGCCAGTATCTGGGTTCGCAGCCGTGGCCGTTCCCGGGCGCACTGATGGTCGGCTTCCGTGCGCAGGCGCACGACGATCTGCCGACCGTGGACGGCGAGCTGGAAGACGCGCGCTGGTTCAGTGCCGACGAGGTCGGCGCGGCGCTGGCCCGCGATGTCGAGGACGATGGCCAGGGCATCCGCCTGTCGCCGCCGATCTCGATTTCGCGCGGCCTGATCGAACACTGGTACCGGCAGCAGAAGGGCTGAGCGGGGCTGATGGTGGCGCCTGTATTGCCGCCACCTGAACACGGCCCGGGTTACAGTGCGGGTCACCGCTGAGGGCGTCGCTGCGACAGGTAAGGTAGCGACGCCGAGCGTTCTGTTTCGTAGGGAGACCTGCCATGTTCACCACTCTGGCCGCCGTGCTGGTGGCACTGGCCCTGGGCCATGTTGCCCCGGCCGCTGCCGCGGCGCTGCGCCGTTTCGACGGCTTCCGGCGCTGGCTGGGCTGGTTGGACGCGCGCGGTGGCAAGGCCTGGCAAGGGCCGGCAGGCGTGGCGCTGGCGCTGCTGCCGCCGCTGCTGCTGATGGCGCTGCTGGCGTGGCTGCTGCGTGGGGTGCTGTTCGGCCTGCCGTCGCTGCTGCTGGGCGTGGCGGTGCTGGCGTGGTGCTGGGGCCCGCGCGATCTGGACCGCGATATCGAGGCCATCATCGATGCCGATGACGCGGCGACGCGCCAGGCCGCGGTACGCAACCTGCAGGCGGCCGGTGGCAGCCTGCGCGAGGATGTGCCGTCACTGGTCGAGGCAACCGTGCTCAACGCGCTGCGGCGCTGGTTCGCGGTGCTGTTCTGGTTCCTGCTGCTGGGCCCGGCCGGTGCGCTGGGTTACCGGCTGCTGGCGTTGATGGCGGAAAGCCCGATGCGCGCCCGCGTGCCGGTGGAGCCGCTGGCACTGGCGCAGCGCCTGCTGGGCTGGGTCGAGTGGCCGGTGGCGCAGCTGATGGCATTCTCGATGGCGCTGGTGGGCAACTTCGATACGGCGTGGAAGGCCTGGCGGCAGGCCCATGGCGAGCGCCTGACGGGGGACATCGGTTTCCTCGGCGCAGTGGCGCGGGCCAGCGTCAACGCCGAGCTGCGCGAGGATGCGCACGATTACACCGAGGCGGGGCTGTTGCCGGTGTGGCAGCGGTTGCCGGACCTGCGTGATGCGATGAGCCTGGTGTGGCGGATGCTGCTGCTGTGGCTGGCGATCCTCGCCCTGCTGGTGATTGCAGGCTGGGTGACGTAGTTGCTTTGCAGGGCTTGCAGCCCTGCACCTGCAGAGGCAACAGCAACAGCAACAGCAACAGCAGGATTGCTGCGGGCTGGCGGGGTGGGTCGGATGGCGGGGGACGCCGTGAATCCGTCCGTGGAGGCTTGGTCGCCGCATCCATGCGGCTCACCCCCCCGCCATCCGACCCACCCCGCCTTCGACAAATTCCCGCGGCTGTTGGTAGGTGTCGACCTTGGTCGACACGGTAGATCCACGCCATGCGTGGATGCAGAGCGAAGCGATCCGCTTCCGCTTCCGCTTTTGATCTTCTCTTTCTTTTCCGTGGTGGACGCGCACGGAAAATGTCCGTGGCCGGGTGGGTGGGCTGCGCAGGGGCGTGAGCCGCATGGGCCCGAGGCATGCCTCGGGCGGGTTGGGCAGGACGCCCAACCCTGGCCTTGCCGTGCGTGCAGGACTGCGCGCACGAGCAAGCGGCGACCGAGCTTACATGGACGTACTTGCAGCGCCCCCTGCGCAGCCCACCCACCCGGCCAACCCCAAGGCTTCTGCCTTCAAACGCCGCCCACCACGAGGGGCTGCGCCGTTGGCTGGAAACCTAGATCGGTGCCAGTGCGGTGAACGGTGCCCACGGCAGGTTGCGCAGCAGCGCATACCCGGGCAGCACCCAGAGCCAGAACACGGGATTGGCCAGCACCCGCATCAGCGGGTCGAGCACACGCGGGCGGATGCCGGCGATGTTCAGCAGCATCAGCAGCAGGAACGGCAGGCTGATGACCAGCAGCGGGTTCATCGCCATCGCACCAGGAAGGTCGAAATGGACCAAGGAGTACAGGCAGCGCGTGCTGCCACAGCCCGGGCAGTACAGGCCGGTTAGCGCGTACAGCGGGCAACTCGGCAGGGGATTGCCGGCGACATACGGATTGACGTTGCGCAGCACCACCGCGGCACCCACGGCCAGGCCGGCAGAAACCAGCAGCGGCGCCCAGCGGGCGAGTCGGGAGCGAGCGGGAAGCGCGGACATTGCAACAACGGATCCGGCGCTGGCGCCGGATCCGTCCAGGCGTATCAGTAGCTGCCGTTGCTCATCGCGCCCATGCCGCCGAGCACAACGAAGAACAGCACGTACAGCACGACCAGCACGACCCAGGCGATGGCCGACCACATGGCCCACTTCTTGGCCTTGGCGGCGGAGTCCTGGGCACCGGCGATGTCGCCAGCGGCCAGCTTGCCGTTGACCTGGGCGGCGTAGACGATCGACACGATGCCGGCCGGCAGGCAGCAGAACAGGGTGGTCAGGATCGCCCAGACCAGGTTGTTCGGGACCTGCGGAGTAGCAGTATTCATGGGTTCAAGCTCCTTGATGGGTGGTGGTGGTGGATCATTGGTCGGAAAGAGCGCCCAGTACGGCCAAGCCGCCGAACAGCCCGAACCACAACAGCAACAGGACCGGCAGGGCCACGGCCGAAGCCGCCGCCCACCAGCCCGCCTTGCGCGACGCACTGTAGGCCCCCGGAAGATCGCCGGCCGCGCGGCGGCCATCGACCTGGGAGGCATAGACGATCGACACCACGCCCAACGGCAGGCAGCAGAACAGCGTCGTCAGGATCGCCCACACCAGATGGTTGGGGATGTAGACCGGACGGCTGAGCGGTGGTGGTTGATTCAAAGCGAGACTCCATTCCTTGGTGGCCGGCCATGATGAATCGGCCGGACCTCCCCCCTGTGGGTGCGTAATCTACCGCAACCTGCGTTGCATGTATGCGTTTACAGTCACGACATGTCGCGTACGCCAGTGAACGGTGACGTATGCGGGGGAGATTGCCGGACCCGCCTGGCGGGCCGATTCCGTCAGGCGTGATCGCCGCGCAGGGCCCGCACCTGGGCCTCCAGTACCGGGGCGCTGGTGCTGTGGCCATCCACGGCCGGTGCCGCTACAACCTCGACGGTGGCACGGAAACGGCGCGGCACACGCATGCGACCCAGGCGGCTGTCGCGCCGGCTCCACATGCTCGACCACATGCCACGCAGCGCCATCGGCACCACCGGTACCGGCCGCCGTTCGAGGATCTTCTCTACGCCGGACTTGAACGGTGCCATCGCGCCATCCTTGGTCAGCGCGCCTTCCGGGAAGATGCAGACCAGTTCGCCTTCGGCCAGCGCGGCGTCGATCTCGTCGAACGCGCGCTGCATCAGTGCCGGGTCTTCACGCGCGCCGGCGATCGGGATCGCCTTGGCGGTGCGGAAGATCCAGCGCATCACCGGGATGTTGAAGATCCGGTAGTACATGACGAAGCGCACCGGGCGCGGAATCGTCGCCGACAGGATCAGTGCGTCCATGTAGCTGACATGGTTGCAGACCAGCAGCGCGGCGCCCTCGTCGGGCACATTGGCCTCGATGCCGTGCGGGCGCAGCCGGTACAGGGTGCGCACCATCAGCCAGCTGAGGAAGCGCATCAGGAATTCGGGGACGATGGTGAAGATGTAGATCGCCACCAGCGCGTTGGCGATGGCCAGCGCCAGGAACTGCTGCGGAATGCTCCAGTGCAGCAGCTTGTGCGCGGCCAGTGACAACAGGGCTGCGCCGACGATGAAGCCGGAGTTCTGGATGTTCAGCGCCGCAAACACGCGCGACATCTGCGCCTTCGGCGTGCGGCTCTGGATCAGCGCGAATAGCGGCACCACGAAGATGCCGGTGAACAGGCCGATGCCGATCAGGTCGATGACGATGCGGATGCTGCCGGGCTGCTGCAGGAAGGTGCCGATGGTCAGCCCGTGCACCGTCGCCTCGCCGCTGCGGGCGAAGTACAGGTCGAGCAGGAACGCGGTCATGCCGAATGCACCCAGCGGCACCAGGCCGATTTCCACTGTGCGCGCCGACAGCTTCTCGCACAGCAGCGAGCCGA
Source organism: Stenotrophomonas maltophilia (assembly GCF_003205835.1). Classification (GTDB taxonomy): domain Bacteria; phylum Pseudomonadota; class Gammaproteobacteria; order Xanthomonadales; family Xanthomonadaceae; genus Stenotrophomonas; species Stenotrophomonas riyadhensis. Next base: position 4,404,599 of record NZ_CP029773.1, on the reverse strand, counting down.
TGCCGGTGCCGACCGAGAACAGGGCCAGTGCAAAGATGTACAGGATCGGCTCACCGCCGAGGTTGGTCACCGCATAGGCCGGCAGCTGTGAGGTCAGCACGGTGCCGACGAACCAGAACCAGGACACGCCCAGGATCGAGTTGCGCACGGCCTTCTGCTGGCGTGCCATGCGCAGCACCGCCAGCGATTCGGGCAACGGGTTCCAGTTGATCTTCAGGGTGGGATCGCCGGCATCGACCTTGGGAATCAGGCGGGCGGCGATGTTGCCGCAGATCGCCAGGCCGATGATCGCGCAGGCCGCCACCACCGTACCGTGGCTGCCGGCCACGGTGAACACCAGGCCGCCGACGATCATGCCGGACAGGATCGACATCGAGGTGCCCATTTCAACCAGACCGTTGCCACCGGTCAGCTCTTCGGGTTTGAGCACCGACGGCAGCACCGAGTACTTCACCGGGCCGAACAGGGTCGACTGCATGCCGGTGCAGAACAGGGCGACCAGCAGCACCGGCAGGCTCTGGGTGAGGAAGCCGGTGGCCGCAAGCGACATGATCACGATCTCCATGGTGGTGGTGATCACGATCAGCCGCGATTTTTCCAGTTTGTCGGCGATCTGCCCGGCCAGCGCCGAGAACAGGAAATACGGCAGGATGAAGATGGCCGGCGCCAGCGTGGCATACAGCCCCAGTTCTTCTTCCGGCACGGCCATGAACAGCAACATGCTGATGATCGCCTGCCGGTACACGTTGTCGTTGAACGCACCGAGCGCCTGGACCACGAAGAACGGCAGGAAACGGCGCTGGCGCAGCAGGGCGAACTGGTTGTGACCGGACATGGAGCCTCCTTGACCGGCGCAGCCTAGCATTCCTGCCTATCCGCTGTGGGTGCGGACCGTTGGTCCGCACACTTTGAAAGGTCTCAGACGATATCGTCGACCACGCCGCCATCCACGCGCAGTGCCGCACCCGAGGTGGCCGAGGCCTGCGGCGAGGCCAGGTACACCACCATGTTGGCCACTTCCTCGACCGTGGCGGTGCGCTGGATCACCGAAGACGGCCGGTGTGCCATCACGAACTCGCGGCCGATCTGCTCCAGGGGCTTGCCGCTGCGCTGGCGTTCATCTTCGAACATCGCCGCGAAGCCGTCGGACAGGGTCGGGCCGGGCAGCACTGCGTTGACGGTGACGCCGCTGCCGGCCACTCGCTTGGCCAGGCCGCGCGACAGCGACAGCTGCGCGGTCTTGCTGACACCGTAGTGGATCATGTCGGCCGGAATGTTGCGTGCCGATTCGGAGGAGATGAACAGCACGCGACCCCAGCCGGCATCGACCATCGCCGGCAGCAGTGCCCGCGACAGGCGCACGCCGGACATCACGTTGGTCTGCCAGTAACGTTCCCAGGTCGCGTCTTCGGTCTCGAAGAAGTCCTCGGGGCCGAAAATGCCGGCGTTGTTGACCAGGATGTCGACCTTGGGCAGGCCTGCCAGCAGCGTGTCGACGCCGGCCGCATCGGAGAGGTCGGCGGCCACGCCGAGCACGTCGGCACCCGGAACGGCGGCGAGCAGGCGCTGGCGGGCGCGTTCGACGCTGTCGGTGCTGCGGCCGTTGAGAATGATCCGCGCGCCCGCGTTGGCCAGGCCCTGGGCAATCGCCAGGCCGATGCCGGCGGTGGAGGCGGTGACCAGCGCGGTGCGGCCGGAGAGTTCAATCTTCATGGGGAATCCGGGGGGCAGGGGATCACCCAGTATCCGCGCGGGAACGTGATCGGGGCGCATCGCCATACGCAACACACGGTTGCACGCGGTGCAGTAGATCCACGCTATGCGTGGATGGAATGTCCGACCAGCGATGAGGGATCAGGTCAGGCTGGTCACCGCCTCATTCGCCGCCGCCCGCACCTTCGGCAGCATCCGCAGCACCAGCGCCATCTGGGTGCGGATCAACTGCAGCTTCGGCGGCATCGCCTCGTCGATCTGTTCCAGTTCGGCCGCCACCGCGCGATCAGCGTCGTTGTCGTCCTCGCTGACCGGCTGCCGAGCGCTCAGGGCCGTCGCCAGTTGCTGCAGCGCCTTGCGCACGCGCTCACCGGCAGCCAGCGCCAGCGGATCGCCGGCGTAGCTGTCCACCTGGTCGCGGTGCGCACCAAGCGCCGACAGGTGCCCGAGCAGTGTGTTGGACAACGCCAGGAAATGGAAACCGGCATCCAGGTTGCGGCGCACGTGGCCCGGCTCGCGCAGCATGTTCGACAGCGCGGTGGACAGCGCGGCGTCGGCGTTGTGCATGTCGCGCCGGGCGATGCGGTAGGCCAGGTCATCGCGCATGCCGCTGCGGTACTGGCCCAGTACCGAATCCAGGTAGCGCGCGGCGGTGTCCAGCACGCGCGCCAGCACAAGGTGCAGCTGGCGGCCCTGCCAGTCGGGCAGGATCAGGAACGCGGCCGCCGCCGCGATTGCACAACCCAGCAGCGTGTCGACCATGCGCGGCACGATCAGCACGAAGCCATCGCCGATCAGGTTGAAGCAGGTCAGGGCCATCACCGTGATCGCCGCCGAGGCCACCAGATAGCGGTCGGTGCGGGTGAAGAAGAACAACAGCGCCGACAGCAGCGCGATCAGCAGCTGCACGTGCAGCTGCGGGAACAGCTGCAACAGTGCCCACGTGAGCACGAGGCCGGCCACGGTGCCGACGATGCGCTGCGCCAGGCGCTGCCGGGTCGCACCGAAGTTGGGGCGGCACACGAACACGATGGTCAGCAGCACCCATGAGCCGTTCTGCGCATTGAACAGGCTGATCGCCGCGAAGCCGGCGATCAGCGCCAATGCCATGCGCAGGCCGTGCCGGAACAGCACCGAGCCAGGCGTGAGCTGCTGGCGGATGCGCACGCCCATCTCGCGCAGGGTATGCGGGTTGCTGTCACGCAGGCGGGTGTCGACGTTGTCGAGGCTGGCCTCGGAGCGCTCCGCGTCCATCAGGCGGCGTTCGATGCTGCGCAGGTTGTGCACCAGCAGGTCCAGCGAGCCCAGCAGGCGCTGCCATTGCGGCCGCTGCTGGTCGCGCAGGTAGGCCAGTGCATCGGCCAGGTCGCGCCCGGCCTGCTGGTTGCTTTCGCCGTACACGAATGGACGGCGCAGGCGGATCGCCTCGCCCAGCCGTGCGCAGGCCTGCCCCTGCAGGTCGAGCAGGCGCTGGCAGCGGTACAGCACATCGCTGTGGAAGAAGGCATCGACCAGCGCGCCGTACGGGTAGTGCGAGGAGCTGGCGCGCTCGTGGAAATCCTGTGCCATGTAATAGAGGCGCAGGTACAGGCCGGAGTTCACGCCGGGGCGGCCGGAGCGGCCGAAGCGTGCCAGGATCGCGGTCTTGGCTTCATTCAATGCACCGACCACGCGCCGGTTCTGCTCGGCCAGGTCGAGCTGGCGCCGCTGCAGGTCGGCCTCGCGCACTGGCTCGAACAGCGCGGCCTTCAGCTGCAGGTAGCGGCCCAGTTCAACGTACAGTCGCGCCACGCGTTCGCGCACAGGACGGTTGGCGAACAGTGCGGTCCACAGGATCGACAGCAGGCCGTACCAGACCGCACCGGCCAGCAGGTGGCTGACCGCGTCCAGCGCGCTGTGCAGGTCGCTGGCGCCATGCTGCTCCAGCCCGATCATGGTGTAGATCGCCAGCGTCACCGTGGCCTGGGCAATGGACGCATAGCGCTCGCCGAGCGCGCCGAGCAGGGTCAGGCCGAAGGTGGACAGCGCCAGCGCGCCGATGAAGATCCACGGCCACGGGAACAGCCAGATCACCGAGGCTGCCGCGATGCAGAAACACAGCAGCGACAGCGCCACGGCCTTGGTCCGGCCCCACCAGTTGTCGTCGGTCTCGGCGATGGCGCTGGCGATGATGCCCAGGAACACGCCGGGCAGGGCCGTAAGCGCATCCAGCTGCCAGCACACCGCCAGCGCTGCGGTCAGGGCGATGAACACCCGCAGGCTGTAACTGGCCTTCTCGTGGGCCCACAGGCGGCTGAGACGGGATTGGCGGGCGGACATGCAGGCTCGGCGGAAGGATCTCCCACCATTATTGCGGGGTGCGCGTGAAATATGGAGGGCGGACCACCACGGTAGTGCCGGCCGCTGGCCGGCAGATTCGTTGTACGGAGGAAGCCGGCCAGCGGCCGGCTCTACCGAGTTACGCCCGCTGCGCGCGCTTGAGCAGCTTCGCTTCGCGCTTGCGTGCGCGACGGGCCCGCCAGCGTTCGGCCAGGCACGAGAAGATCACGTACAGCGCAGGCGTGCTGAGCAGGGTCAGGCTCTGCGAGAACAGCAGGCCGCCGATCATCGCGATGCCCAGCGGGCGGCGCAGCTCCGACCCTTCGCCCAGGCCGATCGCCAGCGGTACGGCCGCCAGGATCGCCACCATGGTGGTCATCATGATCGGGCGGAAGCGCACGATGCTGGCCTCGCGTGCGGCGTCGCGCGGTGCCAGCCCATGCTCGCGCTGCGCCACCAGCGCGAAATCGATCATCATGATCGCGTTCTTCTTGACGATGCCGATCAACAGCACCAGCGCGATCATCGAGATCACCGACAGCTCGGTGTTGGTGCCGAACAACGCCAGCAGCGCACCGACGCCCGCCGCCGGCAGCGTGGACAGGATGGTGACCGGGTGGATCAGGCTCTCGTAGAGCATGCCCAGCACCAGGTACACGGTCAGGATCGCCGCCAGTACCAGGATCAGCATGTCGCTGGGATCGGAATTGAAGCCGAAGCCCGCATCGTCGGCCAGGCGGATGTCGCCGGGCATGCGCATGCCCGCCACCGTTGCGTCGATGATCGCCTTGGCCTCACCCATGCTCACGTTCGGAGCCAGGTTGTAGCTCAAGTCCATCGTCGTGTACTGGTTTTCGTGGGTGATCTGCGACGGTGCCAAGCCGGGCATCTGGGTGGCCACCGCGGTGATCGGCACCATGTCGCCGTTGCGTGCCCGCACGTACACTTCATCCAGCGCCGCTGGCGTGGCGGTCTGCGAGGGCAGGGCGTTCACCACTACGCTGTACTGGTTGATGTCCGAATAGATGGTCGAGATCTGGCGCTGGCCGAACGCACCGTACAGTGCGCCGTCGATGGCACCCACGGTGATGCCCAGGCGTGCGGCCTTGGCGCGGTCGATCTGGATGTTCTGGCGCAGGCCGGCGTTGTCCACGTCGGTACCGACATCGCGCAGCTTCGGGTTCTTCTTCAGTTCCGCCTGCAGCTTGGGCAGCCATTCCTGCAGTGCGGCCAGGTCGTTGCCCTGCAGGGAAATGCGGTACTGCGCGCCCTGGCTGGAACCACCGCCATCGTTGCTGGGCAGGTCCTGGATCGCGCGCAGGCGCAGCTGCAGGTCCGGGTAACGGTCGGCCTTGGCGCTCAACCGCGCCAGCGCATGCGCAGTGGTTTCGCGGCGGCCGTCGCTGCGCGACTTCAGCTCGATGTTGAACTGCGCGCTGGAGCCCTGGCGGCCGCTGCCCAGGCGCACGCCCACGGTCTTCACTGCCGGGTCGGCCATCAGCATGTCGGTGATGCGGCGCTGGCGGGCGACCATGTCCTCGAAGGATACGGTGGCGCTGGAGTTGGCGCGGCCCCAGATCAGGCCGGTGTCCTGCGGCGGGAACGCACCCTTCTTCACCGCACCGAACAGGAACACGGTGACGCCGATCAGGATCAACGGGGTCAGCGACATCAGCAGCGCGTGGCGCAGCGAGAAGTCGAGGAACACGGTGTAGATACGCAGCATGCGCTCATGGCCGGCATCCAGCCAACGGCCGAAGCGCGACGGCGGCGCGCTGTGGTCGTGCGCACTGAGGAAGCGGCTGCACAGCGCCGGGGTCAGCGTCAGCGACACGATCATCGAGACCACGATGGCCGCGACCAGGGTGACGGTGAATTCGCGGAAGAACGCACCCATCATGCCGCTGGCGAACAGCAGCGGGATGAACACCGCCACCAGCGAGGCGGTGATCGAGACGATGGTGAAGCCGATCTCGCGCGCGCCGGTCAGCGCTGCCTGCATCCGCGGCATGCCTTCGTCGAGGTGGCGCATGATGTTCTCGATCACCACGATCGCATCGTCGACCACGAAGCCGATCGCGATCACCAGCGCCAGCAGGCTCAGGTTGTTCAGGGTGAAACCCATCACGTACATCACCAGCGCGGCACCGGCCAGCGACAGTGGCACGGTCACCGCCGCGATCAGCGTCGGTGCCAGCCGGCGCAGGAACAGCGCCATGGTCAGCACCACCATCGCCAGGCTGATCAGCAGGGTGATCTGCACTTCATGCAGCGACGAGCGGATGGTCGGCGTACGGTCGAAGTACGGCGTCATCGTGGTGCCCGGCTGCAGGTAGTCGCGCAGGGTCGGGATCTGCGCCTTGACCCGGTCCACGGTCTCCACGATGTTGGCGCCGGCACGGGTGAACACGTACATCACCACCGCCGGCTTGTGGTCGAACCACGCGGCCTGGTAAGCATCCTGCTGGCCGTCGTAGACGTTGGCGATGTCCTTCAGCCGGATCACCCGGCCATCGCCCTGGGTCTTGACCACCAGGTCGGCGAAGTCGGCGGCGCGTGCCACCGAATCGTTGGCGATGATCGCGGTGGTGGTGTTGCCATCGCTGAGGAAGCCGGTGGGCGAGGTTACGTTGGCCGCGCGCACGGCGTTGCGCAGGTCGTCGGCGGTCAGGCCCAGCGCGTTCATCAGGCGCAGGTTGACGTCCACGCGCACCGCCGGCGTTGAGGCGCCAGCGATGTCGACCGAAGCAACGCCGCTGATCTGGCGGATGCGCTGCGCCAGCAGCGAGTCGGCCACGTTGTACAGCTCATCGGCCGACTGCGTCTGCGAGGTGAGCGCGATGGCGATCACCGGGTCGTCGTTCGGGTTCGCCTTCTGGTACATCGGCGAGCCCATGCCCGAAGGCAGGTCGGCCTGTGCCGAGTTGATCGCGGTCTGTACGTCCAGTGCCGCCGAATCGATGTTGTGGCCGCTCTGGAAGATCATGAACACCAGCGAGCTGCCTTCCGAGCTCGACGAGCGCATGCGGTCGATGCCCGGCAGCTGGCCGAGATGGCGTTCCAGCGGCGCGGTGACCGTGGAGGCCATGGTCGCTGCGTCCGCGCCGGACTGGCTGGCGTGCACGAAGATCACCGGGATCTCGATGTTCGGCAGTGCCGACACGCCCAGGCGCAGGTAGCAGATCAGGCCGACCATGAACAGGCCGATGGCCAGCAGCGCGGTGCCGATCGGGCGGCGGATGAAGGGGCCGGACAGGTTCATCGTGCGGCCCCCCGCGGCAGCGGGGCGTGGATCATGCCTGCGGCTCCTGCAGCGAACCGTCGCGCAGTGCGCGCTGCTCGCGGCGGCGGGCCAGCCATTCGGAGAAGCGCTCCATATACAGGTAGATCACCGGCGTGGTGTACAGGGTCACCAGCTGCGACAGCAGCAGGCCACCGACGATGGCGATGCCCAGCGGGCGGCGCAGTTCCGAGCCGATGCCGGTGCCCAGCGCCAGCGGCAGTGCACCGAGCATGGCCGCGGCGGTGGTCATCATGATCGGGCGGAAGCGCAGCAGGCAGGCGCGGCGGATCGCTTCATGCGCGTTGGCACCGGCGCGGCGTGCCTCGATCGCGAAGTCCACCATCATGATGCCGTTCTTCTTGACGATGCCGATCAGCAGCACGATGCCGACGATGCCATCCACCGACAGGCTCAGCCCGCACAGCATCAGCGCCAGCAGCGCGCCGACACCGGCCGGCGGCAGCGTGGAGATGATCGTGATCGGGTGAATGTAGCTCTCGTAGAGCACGCCCAGCACGATGTAGATCACCACCAGCGAGGCCAGCAGCAGCCACACCACATCGGTCTGGCTGCCGGTGAATTCGGCGGCCTTGCCGATGAATTCGGCATGCAGGTGGGTGGGCATGTCCAGGCTGTCCTTGGTCTCCTGGATTGCACGCACGGCTTCGGACAGCGAATAGCCCGGCGCCACGTTGAACGACACCGTCACTGCTGGCAGCTGCTGCTGGTGGCTGACCACCAGCGGCGCACTGCTGACCTTGCCTTCGGCCAGGGCCGACAGCGGGATGATGTTGCCGGCGCCGACGGTGATGCCGGTGTTCTGCGCGCCGATGCCGGTGGCGGTCGACGAGTTCGACGAGGTGACCTGGCCGAAGCTGGTGGCGTTGGTACCGGTCAGTGCACCGGCGCCGTTGGAGGCGACGGCCAGCTGTTCCATCAGCGCGGTGCTGGTGCGGAACTCCGGCGCCACTTCCAGTACCACGCGGTACTGGTTGAGCTCGGTGAAGATGGTCGAGATCTGGCGCTGCCCGAACGCATCGTAGAGCGTGTCATCGATGGTCTGCATCGGCACGCCCAGCACGCTGGCCTTGTCGCGGTCGATGTTCAGCTCAAGCGCACGGCCCTGGTTGGACAGGTTGTTGTCGACGTCGGCCAGTTCCGGGCGCTTGCGCAGCGCTTCGGTCAGGCGCGTGGCCTGGGTCGCCACCGTCGCCGAATCCACGTCCGACAGCGAGTACTGGTACTCGGTGGCGGCCACGCGGGTATCCAGGGTCACGTCCTGCACCGGCTTCAGGTACAGGGCCACGCCCGGAATACCGGCCACCGCCTTCTGCAGGCGCGGCAGGATCTCGTCCAGGCCATCGCGTTGGCTGCGCTCCTTCAGCACGATCGACAGCTGGCCCTGGTTGAGCGTGGGGTTCATGCTGCCGGCACCGATGAACGCCGACACGCCGGTCACGTCCGGATCATGGCGCAGTGCCTCGGCCACCTGCTTGGTGCGCTGCTCCATCTGCGGGAAGGCGATGTTCTGGTCGGCCTGCACCACGCCGGTGATCAGGCCGGTGTCCTGTTCGGGCAGCAGGCCTTTGGGAATCAGCACGTACAACAGGACAGTCAGCACCAGTGCGCCGCCGGCCACGGCCAGGGTCAGGCGCTGGTGGCCCAGCACCCAGTCCAGGCTGTGCTCGTACAGGCCGACGGTGCGCGTCCACAGGTTCTGCTTGCCGGCCGCTGCCGCGCGCTCATGCGCGTCCTCGCCTTCGGGCAGGGCGTCGGGCTTGAGCAGGTAGGCGCACATCATCGGGGTGAGCGTCAGCGAGATCAGCATCGACAGCACCACGGCGATGCTCAGCACCCACGCGAACTCGTGGAACAGGCGGCCGGTGACGCCGGGCATCAGCAGCAGCGGCAGGAACACCGCCACCAGCGAGACGGTGAGCGACAGCACGGTGAAGCCGATCTGGCGCGCACCGATTTCGGCCGCTTCCTTGCCACTCTTGCCCTGCTCGATGTAACGCACGATGTTCTCGATCATCACGATCGCATCGTCGACCACGAAGCCGGTGGCCACCACCAGCGCCATCAGCGAGAGGTTGTCCAGCGACATGCCAGCAAAGGCCATCACCGCGAAGGTGCCGGCCAGCGACAACGGCACCGCCACCGAGGGAATGATCGTGGCCCACAACCGGCGCAGGAACACGAAGATCACCGCCACCACCAGGCCGATGGTCAGGATCAGGGTGAACTGCACTTCATGCACCGAGGCGCGGATGGTCTCGGTGCGGTCGTTGAAGATCTCCAGGTGCACGTCGGCCGGCAGCACGCCCTGCAGCTGCGGCAGGATCGCGCGGATGCGCTCGACGGTCTGCACGATGTTGGCGCCGGGCTGGCGGCGCACTTCCAGCAGCACCGCCGGCTTGCCATCGGCCCAGGCGGCCAGCTGGTCGTTCTCCACGCCATCGATCACCTCGGCCACGTCGGACAACCGCACCGGACGGCCGTTCTTGTAGCTGATGATGGTGTCGCGGTACTCGGCGGCGCTGGCCAGCTGGTCGTTGGTACCGATGCTGTAGGACTGCGTCTTGCCGTTCAACGAACCCTTCGGCGCATTGACGTTGGCCTGGGTCAGCGCGCTGCGCAGCTGTTCCAGGGTCAGGCCCATGTTCGACAGCTGCGCCGGATTGACCTGGATGCGCACGGCCGGGCGCACGTTGCCGGCGATCGAGACCAGGCCCACGCCCTGCACCTGCGACAGGCGCTGGGCCAGGATCGAGTCGGCGTAGTTGTTGACGTCGCGCAGCGGACGCGTATCAGACGTCAGCTTCAGGGTGACGATGGCCGCGTCGGCTGGATTCACCCGGTTGTAGACCGGCTGGTAAGGCAGTGACGAGGGCAGGGTGGCCTGGCGGATCGCCGCCTGCACGTCCTGCGCGGCGATGTCGATGTCGCGGTCCATCGAGAATTGCAGGATGATCGTCGACAGGCCCGCCGACGAGTCGGAGGTCATCAGTTCCAGCCCGGAGATCTGCCCGAACTGGCGCTCCAGCGGCGTGGTGACCAGCGAGTCCATGGTGGTGGCGTTGGCACCCGGATACTGGGTGGTGACCACCAGGCTGGGGGCATCGATTTCCGGCAGCGCCGAGACCGGCAGCTTGCGGTAACCGAGGATGCCGAGCAGCAACAGGCCCGCCATCAGCAGCGAGGTGGCGATCGGGCGGCGGATGAAGATCGTCGAAAAGCCCACGGACTGATCCTTGCTGGCACTTCAATGTCGGCGCCGGCAGGTGTGCCGGCGCGAGGGAGAACTGTGGCCTGCGCTCAGCGCGGGCCACCACCGCGACGGCCACTGCCGCCACCGTTCTTCTGCTCGGCCGCCTTCAGCTCGGCCTCGGTCGGTGCGGCCGGGGTCTCGCCCGGCTTCAGCGCGTTGACCTTGCTGCCCGGCTTCAGGCGGAACTGGCCTTCACTGACCACCCGCTCGCCGCCCTTCAGGCCTTCGGCGATCTGCACCTGGCTGTCGCCCACTTCCACGCCGCTGCGCACGGTCTGCATCTTTACCGTGTTGTCGCCCTGCACGATGTAGACGTACTCGCCGTCCGGGCCACGCAGCACCGCCTGGGTGGGGATGACCACGCCGCCGGCAATCGTGCGCAGCTGCATGCGCACGTTGACGAACTGGCCCGGCCACAGACCGTTGTCGGTGTTGTCGAACAGGGCGCGCGCCTTGAACGTGCCGCTGTCGGCACTGATCAGGTTGTCGACCACATCCAGCTTGCCGTCACCGGACAGCACGTGCGAGTCGGCGCGGTCCAGCGCCGCCACCGGTACCGCGCCGGCGGCCTGCGCCTGGCGCACGTCGCCAAGCTGGCGCTCGGGCAGGTTGAACAGTACGTGGATCGGGTGGATCTGGGTCAGCGTGACCAGCGCGGTGCCGGCATTGACCACGTTGCCAGCATCGACCGCGCGGATGCCGGCGATGCCGGTGATCGGTGCGGTGACCTTGGTGTACTGCAGCTGCACCTGCGCCGAGCGCATGCTGGCCTCGTTCGCTGCGACTGCGCTTTCGTACTGTGCCACTTGGTTTCGCTGTGTATCCAGATCGGTCTTGGCGACGTACTGGCGATACTCCGGCGCGTTCGAGCGCTGGTAGTTGGAGCGCGCGGTGGCCAGCAGCGCTTCGTTCTGGCGCTTGGCCGCGGCGGCCTGGTCGTAACTCGCCTGGGCGGTGCGCGGATCGATCACCGCCAGCACCTCACCCTGCTTCACTTCCTGGCCTTCGCGGAAATTCAGGCTCATCAGCTGGCCGCCGACCTGCGGGCTGACCGTAACGGTGTTCATCGCGGTCACCGTGCCCAGTGCGCTGGCATACACCGGCACGTCCTGGCGCGTAGCGTCGACCACGGTGACCGGCACCGGGCCGGCATCCGGATCCTCGCCGCCCTGGCGCGCGCCCGCAGCGGGTTTTCCAGCCTTGTCCTTGCCCCCACCGACGACGCGCAGGCCGACCACGGCCAGCACCAGTACCGCCACGACCAGCAGCACGATCTTCCAAACACGTGACATTACGAGGACTCCAAGAGGGCTGGACCGGGCGGGACCCCGGGGGCAATGCGCAAAGCATACCTGTGCCACATCGCGTTTCCTGCATGACGGATGGGACGGGCGCTAAGACCGGATCCGGCCAGGGAGGTTCCCGTAGCGCCGGTGTTGCCCTACATTCAGTTGGAACCCCTTGCCGTGGAGATCGTGATGCGCCGTTCGCTGCTGCTGTCCGCCCTGCTGCTGGCCCTGCCGGCCCTTGCCCATGCCCAGGACGGGCAGCGCCCGGAGGTGACCGCTGCCGCGCAGCGGTTGCAGGCCAAGGTGGTCGAGTGGCGCCGCGACTTCCACCAGCATCCGGAACTGTCCAACCGCGAGGCGCGCACCTCGGCCGAGGTCGCCAAGCGGCTGCGTGCGATGGGCCTGAAGCCGAAGACCGGCATCGCCCATCACGGCGTGGTGGCGATCATCGAAGGCGGCAAGCCCGGGCCGAAGATCGCCCTGCGTGCGGACATGGACGCGTTGCCGGTGACCGAACAGACCGGCCTGCCGTTCGCCTCCAAGGCCACCGACCAGTACCGCGGGCAGACCGTGGGCGTGATGCATGCCTGTGGCCATGACGCGCACACCGCCACCCTGCTGGGCGTGGCCGAAGCACTGGTGTCGATGAAGAAGGACCTTCCGGGCCAGGTGATGCTGATCTTCCAGCCTGCCGAAGAGGGTGCACCGCCGCCGGAAGAGGGTGGTGCTGCCCTGATGCTGAAGGAAGGGCTGTTCGCCGACTTCAAGCCGGAAGCCGTATTCGGCCTGCATGTGTTTTCCAGCGTGCAGGCAGGACAGATCGCGGTGCGTGGTGGTCCGCTGATGGCGGCTTCGGATCGTTTCGGCATCAAGGTGATCGGGCGGCAGACGCACGGTTCGGCGCCATGGAACGGTGTTGATCCGATCGTCGCCACCGCCGATCTGGTCGGCACCGCGCAGACCATCGTCAGCCGCCGCGCCAACCTGTCGAAGCAGCCGGCGGTGCTGACCTTCGGCGCGATCAACGGTGGCATCCGTTACAACATCATTCCCGATGAAGTGGAAATGGTCGGCACCATCCGTACTTTTGATGAAGGCATGCGCCAGCAGATCTTCGCCGACCTGCGCAACGTGGCCGAGCACACCGCCGCCGCGCACGGGGCAAAGGCGGTGACCGACATCTACGAATCGGAAGGCAACCCGGCCACGGTGAACGACCCGGCGCTGACCGCGAAGATGCTGCCGAGCCTGCAGGCGGTGGTGGGCAAGGACAACGTGTACGAGCCACCGCTGCAGATGGGTGCGGAGGATTTCTCGCTGTACGCGAAGGAAGTGCCGGGGATGTTCTTCTTCGTCGGTTCGACCAGCGTGGGCATCGACCCGGCGACGGCGCCGGCGAACCATTCGCCGAAGTTCCTGCTGGATGAGAAGGCGCTGGATGTCGGGTTGCGGGCGCTGCTGCAGGTGAGCCTGGATTACTTGAACGGTGCCGGCACTCCTGCGGGGTGAGGGTTTCCGGCAGGGCTGCGCCCTGCACCCGCTGCAATCAACGGCAACAGCCGAAGCAACAGCCGGAGCAACAGCCGGAGCAACAGCCGAAGCAACAGCCGAAGCAACAGCCGAAGCAACAGCCGAAGCAACAGCCGGAGCAACAGCCGGAGCAACAGCCGGAGCAACAGCCGGAGCAACAGCCGGAGCAACAGCGAAAGCTGGTTTCCTGAGGGGTGGCGGGGTGGGTCCGGTTGAGGGGGACGCCGTAAACCCGTCCATGGGGGCTTGGCCGCGGCATCCATGCCGCGGACACCCCCTCAACCGGACCCACCCAGCCTTCGACAGTTTCCCGCGATCTGTCGGAATGGCACGGGGTCGGATCCCGTTGCTTCGCAACGGGCTCTGACCCCGGTTCTGCTTTGGTAGGTGTCGACCTTGGTCGACACGGTAGATCCACGTCATGCGTGTATGGCGGATGTCATGAATTTCTGAAGAGGACCAGGATCGGCATGAATTAATGTCCTGGCCCTGCGATCTCAAAAATCCCTGGCAGCGGCCAACGCTTGGTCAAGCGTGCGGGTGGTCCAGGCTGGCAATGGTTCGGGGGGCAGCCATGCCAAGGGCTGGTTCATCAGGGGATGTGAGAAGGCGGATGGATTCTCCCGACCGGCCCATTCGTGCAGGCGAAGCCATCCAAGGATTTCGTAGGGAAAGATCATCCGATCCTCCCTGTCGAACTCGCGGATATCATTGGCGGATCTATTGCGGGCCTGCTGAACGTGAAACTCCGCCAAGGCGGAAGCGAGATCATCGACCCGGTCGACGTTCTCAGTATCCCAGTTCGCAAGTGCGTCGGCATAGGGCTGCATGTTGGTGGGGAGGGAGTAATTTTGCAGATCAATCCGTTTCTTGAACGCAGCTGCGCTAAGAAGCATCAGGAACCAGAAGTGGCGATAGATTTCCCCGGACCCTGGGCGGCCCTCCTTGTGCAGATCAAGAAGCTGCGTGTCCAAGCCTGCGCGCAACTGGTCGAACAAGCGCATGGCCTCCTCGCGCCGGCCCGTCATCAGAGACAGTCCCAGAGAAACGGCGGCGGTGTCTGGCAGCATTTCACAGCTGAACCTCGCGCCTTGCCCCTTCTTAAACAATAGGCTGGAGACATCTACCTGCGCACGGGCGTGTGCAGCGGCAGCGGCGAGCGACTCAGGATGACGCTCGCCTTCGTTGAGCAGGCGGTGCTGGAAATCGACAAGGTACCAGTGAGCAAGATCCTCCAGACTCTGGCAGAGATAAGGCAAAGAGTCTTCGCTGGCCTGCAATGCAATTCTTTCCAGCTTGCCTTCTGCATCCTCGAGAAAGAGCTCCCGTTTCACCGCATCCACTGAGCTCCATGCAACCCATTTTGAGACTTTGCGCCGCAGGCTGTTGAAATGGCTCTTGGTCATGAAACACCCCAAAAGGTCGAGAGCTTCCTCAACCTTGACTTTCGAGAGGAAGAGGTATTCGCGACATTATGGATTAAGTGGCTGTTTACGAAGGAAATTGATGTGATTGTTTGCATGGAGCACTGGTCGGGCCAGGACCGCTCTCGCGGTACAATAGTTCCCATGAACACCCCACAGGATTCCAGCCTCGGTCGCGAGGTCAGTTACCCGTCGCAGTACGATCCCGGCCTGCTGTTTCCCATCCCCCGCAGCGGTGCCCGCGCCGAGATCGGCCTCGACGACGCCGCGCTGCCGTTCGTCGGCCATGACCGCTGGCATGCCTTCGAGCTGAGCTGGCTCGAGACGCGTGGCAAGCCGCAGGTCGCCGTCGCCACCGTGCAGGTGCCGTGCACCTCGCCGCGCCTGATCGAATCGAAGTCGTTCAAGCTGTACCTGAATTCCCTCAACAGCACCCGCGTCGACAGCGCCGAGGCACTGCGCGAGCGCCTGGTATCCGACCTGTCAGCCTGCGCCGGTGCGCCGGTCCAGGTCGCGTTCGGTCTGCCGGGCCTGCGCGAGACGCCGCTCGGTGAATCCATCGACGGGCTGGACGTGGAGATCGACTGCTACGGTCCGCCGCAGGCGGACTTCCTCGCCGCTGATGCAGGCGAGGTGGTGGAGGAGACCCTGGTCTCGTCGCTGCTGAAGTCCAACTGCCCGGTCACCGGCCAGCCGGACTGGGCCACGGTCAGCCTGCGTTACCGCGGGCCGAAGATCGACCGCGCCGGGCTGCTGCGCTACCTGGTCAGCTACCGTGAGCACGCCGAGTTCCACGAGCAGTGCGTTGAGCGGATCTTCAGCGAGGTGTCTGCGCGCTGCCAGCCGCAATGGCTGGAAGTGGAGGCCCGCTATACCCGCCGTGGTGGCCTGGACATCAACCCCTGGCGCGCCAGCCCCGGCATCGCCGCCCCGGCCGCGACCTACCGCGAACTGCGGCAATAACCGCCGCAGGCGGTTACGGGTAGTGCCGGCCGCTGGCCGGCAACCGCAAGGAACCCGCGTCCCGAGCCAGGGCAAGCCGGCCAGCGGCCGGCACTACCGGGCACCGGCTCTCCCGATTGTTCAGCCGCCCCCGGGGGCGGCTTCACATCTGCACCATCCCCATTTAACAACCTCCATGGCACCGTGCGAACCACGTAGTCATGCAGACGGGAGTTGTGGATGAGTACCGAGAAGAAAGCCGATTTCTCCGGCGTTAGTGCCAGCGTCGACAGTACCGCCGAACAGGTGCCGAAGGCGGACTTCTCCGGCGTGAGCGCTTCGGTGGACAGCACCGCCGACGTTGTGAGCGGCGGCACCTACACCGTGCAGAAGGGTGACTCGCTGTCGAAGATCGCCAAGCAGCACCTGGGCGATGCCAACGCCTGGAAGAAGATCTTCGAAGCCAACCGCGATGTGCTTGATGACCCGGACAAGATCTTCCCGGGCCAGACCCTGAAACTGCCGCCGAAGTAAGCCGGCGATCGAACGCCGTCCGACAATCCCTGGGAGGAACCCCGAATGATCAAGACCACCCCGCTCCAGACCGCCCTGATCGCCGCCCTGCTGGGCAGCGTTGCCCTGGTCGGTTGCAAGAAGAAGGAAGAGTCGACCGACAGCAATGCCGCTCCGGCAGCGACCGCGCCGGCTGAGCCGGCCCCGGCGCCGATGACCGGCGCGCCGCCGCCGATGGCAGAAGCCGCTGCCGTCAGCGTCTCGGCCGTCACCGTCGGCAAGACCGCAGCCGCCGACAAGTCGGTTGCGACGACGGCATTGTTCGCACCGAAGGATGACGTCATCGTCTCGGTCAAGACCGACGGCGCTGCCAACAACGTCACTGTTGGCGCGAAGCTGACCTACCAGGACGGCCAGGTGGCCGGCGAACAGAACGCCACCCTGAACTCCAGTGGCGCGGAAACCACCAACGTCACGTTCAAGAATGCAAAGGGCTGGCCGGCCGGCAAGTACCGCGCCGAAGTCACCGTCGATGGCAAGGCGGCCGGAACGCCGCAGGAGTTCGAGGTCAAGTAAGTCCTGCCGACTCTCTCCCGGCAGGGCTCACGATGGACGCAGCCGCGAGGCTGCGTCCTTTTTTATTGAGCGGCGGTTGGCCCCATCCACGCATGGCGTGGATCTACTGACAACCGGGCCGCGCTTCATCCACACCAAGCGTGGATGGATCACAGCGTTGCCGGCATGCAGTACCGCCGCGTATGGCGTGGCTTTGCCCCGCGCGGCTGAAAACGCGACAATGCAGGGGTTTCCCCGCCGCGCGCCCACCCTGACGGCGACGGGGGAAAGCGTGGGGCCCGGCCCCGCGCGCGACACGGTTGCACGTGGCCCGGCGCTGGCGCCGGCCTTCCCCTGAGCATTGCTACAGAGTCCAAGTCCCCCATGTCCAAGATCCTCTACACGCTGACCGACGAAGCACCGTTCCTGGCCACCCAGTCGCTGCTGCCGATCGTTGGTGCCTACACCGCCACTGCCGGCATCGTGGTGGAAACCCGTGACATCTCGCTGTCCGGCCGCATCCTGTCGCTGTTCCCGGAACTGCTCAGCGACGCGCAGAAGGTCAGCGACGACCTGGCCGAGCTGGGCCAGCTGGCGACCACCCCGGACGCCAACATCATCAAGCTGCCGAACATCTCCGCCTCGGTGCCGCAGCTGAAGGCGGCCATCAAGGAACTGCAGGACCAGGGCTATCGGCTGCCGGATTACCCGGAAATCCCGGCTGACGACCAGCAGCGCGACTACAAGGCGCGCTATGACAAGGTCAAGGGCAGCGCGGTGAACCCGGTGCTGCGCGAAGGCAACTCCGACCGCCGCGCACCGCTGTCGGTGAAGAACTATGCGCGCAAGCACCCGCACCGCATGGGCGCCTGGGCGTCGGATTCGAAGTCGCACGTCGCGCACATGGCCGCCGGTGATTTCTACGGCAGCGAAAAGTCGGCCACCCTGGCCAACGCCGGTTCGCTGAAGATCAGCTTCCACGGCAAGGACGGCAGCACCGTCGTGCTGAAGGAAAAGACCGCAGTGAAGGCGGGCGAGATCGTCGACGCCGCCGTCATGAGCCGCAAGGCACTGGCCGCCTTCATCGGCGAGCAGATCGCCGACGCCAAGGCCCAGGGCGTGCTGTTCTCGCTGCACCTGAAGGCGACCATGATGAAGGTCTCCGATCCGATCATGTTCGGCGTGGCGGTCAACGAGTTCTACAAGGACGTGCTGGCCAAGCATGCCGACGTGCTCAAGCAGGCGGGTTTCGATGCCAACAACGGCATCGGTGACCTGGCTGCGCGCCTGCCGTCGCTGCCTGAAGCCACCCGTGCGGCGATCGAAGCCGACCTGGCTGCCGAGTACGCGCAGCGCCCGGGCGTGGCCATGGTCAACTCGGACAAGGGCATCACCAACCTGCACGTGCCGAGCGACGTGATCGTCGACGCCTCGATGCCGGCGATGATCCGCGACTCCGGCAAGATGTGGAACGCCGAAGGCAAGCTGCAGGACACCAAGGCGGTCATTCCGGACCGCTGCTACGCCGGCGTGTACCAGGCCGTCATCGACGACTGCAAGGCGCACGGCGCCTTCGATCCGGCCACCATGGGTTCGGTGCCGAACGTCGGCCTGATGGCGCAGAAGGCCGAAGAGTACGGCTCGCACGACAAGACTTTCCAGATCGCTGCCGATGGCGTGGTCAAGGTCACCGACGACGCCGGCAACGTGGTGTTCGAGCACGCCGTGGAGGCCGGTGACATCTGGCGCATGTGCCAGACCAAGGACGCGCCGATCCAGGACTGGGTCAAGCTGGCCGTCGAACGCGCCCGCCTGAGCAGCACCCCGGCCGTGTTCTGGCTGGATGCCGCCCGCGCCCACGACGCGCAGGTCATCGCCAAGGTCGAGCAGTACCTGAAGGACCACGACACCAACGGCCTGGACATCCGCATCCTGCCGCCGGTGGAAGCCACCGCGTTCTCGCTGGACCGCATCCGCAAGGGCGAGGACACCATCTCGGTGACCGGCAACGTGCTGCGCGACTACCTGACCGACCTGTTCCCGATCATGGAGCTGGGCACCAGCGCCAAGATGCTGTCGATCGTGCCGCTGATGGCCGGTGGCGGCCTGTTCGAGACCGGTGCTGGTGGTTCGGCTCCGAAGCACGTGCAGCAGTTCGTTGAAGAGGACTACCTGCGTTGGGATTCGCTGGGTGAGTTCCTGGCCCTGGCGGCGTCGCTGGAACACCTGGGCAACCGCTACGACAACGCCGCAGCCCGCGTGCTGGCCAAGGCGCTGGACGAAGCCAACGGTCAGTTCCTGGACAACGACAAGTCGCCGTCGCGCAAGCTGGGTGGTATCGACAACCGCGGCAGCCACTTCTACATCGCGCTGTACTGGGCCCAGGCCCTGGCCGCGCAGAATGAAGATGCTGCACTGAAGGCACGCTTCGCGCCGCTGGCCAAGGCGCTGACCGACAACGAGCAGAAGATCGTTGAAGAACTGATCGCGGTGCAGGGCAAGGCCGTGGACATCGGCGGCTACTACCGCCCGGACGTGGCCAAGGCCAGCAAGGCGATGCGCCCGAGCGCGACCTTCAACGCCGCGCTGGAGCAGCTGCGCGGCTGATCCACTGCCGTTCGGCCGTGACACCGGAACCCGCGCTTCGGCGCGGGTTTCTTTTTTGGCTCTGGGGTCAGATCCCTTTTGCCATGCAAAAGGGATCTGACCCCAGGCGATGAAACCGCGACTTCCGTCGGCTGTCGGAATGCCGTCAAAGGGGCATGAAACTTGCCCGCGATGGCCGTCGCAGAACCGATATGAGCGGATCTGCAGCCGCCCTCGATCTGAGCAGTCGATCACGACGGCTGCCGCTGGCGATGCCCTAGCCTTGGCGACGCGAGGCCACCGGGGAGGTGGCCGCACGGGGAACACGGATGGCACGCGTGCTGGTAGTGGGAACCGACATCCAGGGCGAGCAGGCCCTGCTGCAGCGGCTGCGCGTGGCATCGGCCCTGCCGGACGGCCAGATCCGCCGCAGCCAGGACCTGGATGATTGCGATCTGCTGGTCATCCGCGATACGCCGGCGCTGCGCA
Organism: Stenotrophomonas maltophilia; assembly: GCF_003205835.1. GTDB lineage: Bacteria > Pseudomonadota > Gammaproteobacteria > Xanthomonadales > Xanthomonadaceae > Stenotrophomonas > Stenotrophomonas riyadhensis. The sequence continues at coordinate 4,384,685 of NZ_CP029773.1, read as the reverse complement.
ACGCGGCCCTGCGCATGCGCCAGCAGCGTCCGCGACTGCAGTGCTGGATCGAGGACCTGGGAGGCCAGCTGCGCGACGGTGATGGGCACCAGGATGTACTTGATGACAGTGCCATCGGCCGTGCATTGCGCGGCATGCAGTTGGCAGTGGAGCCCATGGCCATGCACGCAGCCGCACCGATCCGTCTGGCTGATGGTGCGCATGCCATCACCCGTCTGCTGCGCGAGCGGCTGCCGCTGCGACAGGGCCAGGCACTGTTGAGTGATGCGGGCGAGCCTCTGCTGCTGATGGATCTGGAGCACGACCAGGCCGTGCTGCTGCAGGAACCGGCTGCGGCGCTGGTGGAGCGTTTGGCCGATGCCTTCGAACGCCTGCAACTGGATGCGCTGACGCCGGCACGCCTGCAGGCGCTGGCCGGCGAGCGGCCCCGCCAACCACTGCGACCGCTGCTGTGGCAGTGGGCACAGCGCAGCCGCCATTGGCAGGCATTGGACGAACGCCTGCGTGGCGCCTCAGTGAAGCTGCTGCGCTGGCCGGACTTCCGCGTACTGGGCCACGACCATGATGGCTTCCGCCTGTGTTCGCTGCTGCTCAAGCGCGCGTGCACGGTTGACGAGTGCGCGATGCTGCTTGAGTTCCCGGCTGCGGCGGTGCGCGATTTCATCCATGCCGCCTACCTGTGCGGCTACGCGCAGTTGCAGAGCGCCCCGGTGACCCCGATGGCGGCAGGACGTGGCAGCGGCACGGGCACCGACAACGGCCTGCTTGCCCGCCTGTGGCGGCACCTGCGCGGGAGCGAACGCAATGCGTGAGCACAAGGTGGTTGTGCTGGGTGGCATGGGCAGCGGCAAGTCGACCCTGGTGCGCAGCATCGCAGCGGGCGCGGTGATCGACACCGATGTGGCCAACAGTGACCGCCTCGGCGCCGACAAGGCGTCCACCACCGTGGCGCTGGACTACGCAGACATCGACCTGCCCAACGGCGAACGCCTGCGTCTCTACGGCACACCTGGCCAGCAGCGCTTCGATTTCCTGTGGCCGATCCTGCTGCAGGGGGCACGTGGTGCGGTGCTGCTGCTGGATGCGCGTCGTGCCGGGCTGGCCAGCGAGCTGGAGGACTACCTGCAGGTGCTGCAGCCGTTCGCATCGTCATTGGCGCTGGTGGTGGCGGTGACCCATCTCGACCAGGCGCCACGCGCCGCGCTGGATGACTGGGCCACGCGCGCCTGCCTCGACGACCAACCACTACCGCTGCTGGCGGTGGACGCCCGCGACCGCGAACAGGGGCTGCTGCTGATGGATGTGTTGATGAGCGAAATGGAAGCGCACGCGCTGGTGGCGGCACATGGCTGACGGGCAGGCGGCAGTCCTGCCCGATGCCGGCCAGCGTGAGCGCCTGCAGCCCTTGCTGCAGGACCTGCAGCAGCGCGTCGAAGGCGTGCGTACGGTAGTGCTGGCCAGCGTCGATGGCTTTGCCCTGGTCAGTGCCGGCGCCGATGGGCGTGGCGAACGACTGGCAGCGATGACCAGCGCGATGCTGGCACTGGCCGCGGCGGTGGGCCGCGAACTGGTGCTGGGCGATCTGCAGACGCTGATGCTGGAGGCTGTGGGCGGCAAGGTGCTGATGCTGGCGATCCTGGCTGAAGGGCGCGCACCGCTGCTGCTGATGGCGGCCTGCGACCAGAGCAGCGTGATCGGCCAGGTGCTGTGGCAGAGCAGGGAATGTGGCCAGGCGATCCTGGCCGAACTCGGCGGATCGTGAGCCCGGCCGCAGGGGAACGAGGGGCTCGAACCAACTTCGACAAGGGGTGCGACGTGGCTGGATTGAATGAATCGTTGAACGCACTGATGGGCATCGACGGCGCGCAGGCAGTGGCGCTGGTCGACTACGAAAGCGGCATGCTGCTGGGTGAAGCCGGTACCGGCATGGACATGGAAGTGGCCGCCGCCGGCAACACCGAAGTGATCCGCGCCAAGATGAAGACCGCCGCGTCGCTGAACCTCAACGACAGCATCGAGGACATCCTGATCTCGCTGGGCAAGGCGTACCACATCATGCGCCCGGTGGCGAAGAAGAAGGGCCTGTTCTTCTACCTCGTGCTGGACCGTACCAAGTCCAACCTGGCGCTGGCCCGGCGCAAAGTGCAGGACGTAGAGGCCGAACTGGCGATCTGAGCCGGTAGTGCTGGCCGCTGGCCGGCATCTGCATGGATCCACCGGCGGTCCAGGGGCTGCCGGCCAGCGACCGGCACTACCTCTGCGCTCGACGGCATCACACACGCCAGCGTATGGTAAAGCCGGTCCTCCCCGGTGAGCCGTGCATGTCCGAGCCTGACATCGCTGCCGAACTGGCGCCGCGTATCGCCGGCGCCATCCGCGATGGTTTCGAGCAGTACCACGCCCGCTTTGCGGCAATCACCGCCCGTGCGCGGCTGCGTTTCGAGCAGCGCGACTGGGCAGCGGCACGCCAGGATGCGGTCGAGCGCATCGCCCTGTACGACCTGTGCATCGCCGAGCAGATGGATGCGTTGCGTCGCCTCGCCGGTGACGCGATCGGCGAGCGCGTGCTGTGGCTGCAGGTGCATGCCCGCTACAGCGCGCTGCTGCAGGGGCTGATCGACGCCGAGCTGTACAAGACCTTCTACAACACGCTGTCGCGGCGCCTGTTCGCCACCCGGGGCGTGGACCCGGCGCTGGAGTTCATCGCCTTCGATGTCGAACCCTCCGATGCAATCACCCATCCCGTGGCACGGCATACCTATGCCGTCTCGCCGACGCGGCCGGTGGAGGCATTGCAGCGGGTGCTGGCCGACTATCGCTTCGACATCCCCTATGAGCACCAGCTGCGCTGCGCGGCGGCCATTGCCGTGCGCCTGCAGGACGACCTCGCCCATTGGGGTGACACGCCGGTACGCAGCATCGAGCTGCTCGACACCGTGTTCTACCGCGAGCGTCGCGCCTACCTGGTCGGACGCGTGTTCGGCGAGCACCGCTTCTCGCCGTGCGTGATCGCCCTGGTCAACGACGAGCGCGGTCTGCGTGCCGATGCAGTGCTGACCCGGCGCCGTGATGTTGCTCACCTGTTCGGCGTGTCCCGCAGCTACTTCCAGGCTGACCTGGGCACGGTGGGCGACGCCGTGGTGTTCCTGCGCAGCCTGCTGCCGGGCAAGCCCATCGACGAGATCTACACGGTGCTGGGCCGTGCCAAGCAGGGCAAGACCGAGCGCTACCGCACCTTCTTCCGTCATTTCAACGAGCACCCGCAGGAGCGGCTGGTGCATGCAGAGGGCACACCGGGCATGGTCATGGCGGTGTTCACCCTGCCCAGTTACCCGCTGGTGTTCAAGCTGATCCGCGACCGCTTCGCGTGGCCGAAGTCGATGTCGCGCCAGCAGGTGGAAGAGAAATACGCGCTGGTGTTCAACCTGGACCGTGTCGGCCGCCTGCTCGATGCACAGCCCTATCGTCATCTGCGCTTTCCGAGCGACCGCTTCGCACCGGCCTTGCTGGAAGAGCTGCTGCAGCAATGCGCGCAGAGCGTACGCATCGATGGCGATGAGGTTGAAGTCGCACTGTGCTATGTGCAGCGCCGCTTCCGCCCCTTGAACCTGTACCTGCGCGAGCAGGGAGGCGAGGCCGTGCGCGCGGCGGTGCTCGACTACGCGCAGGCCATCACCGACATGGCGCGCAACAACATCTTCCCTGGCGACATGCTGCCGAAGAACTTCGGCGTATCGCGGCATGGCCGGGCCGTGTTCTACGACTATGACGAGCTGTGCCTGGTCAGCGACTGCGTGTTCCGCGCGTGGCCGCAGCCACGCACGCCTGAGGAAGCGATGGCCGACGAGCCCTGGTTCCATGTCGGCCCGCGTGATGTGTTCCCGGAGCGCTTCGGCCCGTTCATGGGCCTGCCGGCAGGTGAACTGGCCGCAGTGCGCGAGCACTACCGGCACCTGTTCGACCCGGGCTGGTGGCAGGGCCTGCAGGAACGCTTCGCCCGCGGTGACTATCCGGATACGCCCCCTTATGCGGGTGTGCACCGGTTGGCCTGAGGCGGCTGTCATGGCGGCTGGGACTGGGGTACGCTCGCCGTTCATCACCAAGGATCCGGCAATGATGCGTTCCCCTCTGTTTCTCGCTTTCGCGCTGGCCGTAGGTGCCGGCACCCCGTTGCTTGCTGGCGAGGCCAGTGCACAGACCGCGCGTGCGGTGCGTGCCACCGCGGAAATGAGCATGGTGCTGTCCGGCCATATCGAGATCACGCCTGAGGGTGAGGTCAGCTCGCTGGTACTGGACCAGAAATCGGCCTTGACTCCGAGCATCGCCTCCTTCGTGGAAGGCACAATCGGCGGCTGGCGCTTCGAACCCACGCTGCGCGATGGCAAGGCAGTGGCTGCACGCGCCCCGATGCGGGTGCGGCTGAGGGGGACGCAGATGGCCGATGGTGGCTACCAGGTCAGCATGACCAGTGTCGATTTCAGTGAATATGATCCGAAGGCTACCGATTCGGTGACCCGGAAGCAGATGGCCCCGCCGCGCTATCCGGAAGACGCCTATCGGAATGGTGCGCAGGGTGAAGTGCTGCTGATGGTCAAGGTGGCGCGTGACGGCACGGTGGCCGATGTCATCGCCGAGCAGGTGAACATGGCCGTGGTCGGCCCGGAACGGGCCATGGCCAAGATGCGCGACATCCTGGCCAAGGCCAGTATCAGCAGCGCCCGCAGCTGGACCTTCAACCCACCGACCACCGGCGAAAGCAGCACACACGACAGTTGGACGGTACGCATCCCGGTGAGCTTCGCCCTGGGCAATGACCGCAACGCAGGGCAGGAACGCTATGGCCGCTGGCGCGCCTTCATCCCCGGGCCCCGCCAGGCTGCGCCGTGGCGCGAACGCCGGTCGATCGAGCAGGCCGGCAGCGACCTGCTGCCGGAGGGTGGGGTGTACATGGTCGATGGCGCCAAGCGCGGCGTGCGCCTGTTGACCCCGCTGGAACAGGGCTGATTGTGGGAGCGGAGCCGGGCAATCCGGCTCCGCGTCAGTCCGCATACGGGTAGACCACCACCCGGTTGCGGCCCTGTTCCTTGGCCATGTACAGCGCCTTGTCGGCCAGCCGCAGCGCCTGTTCTGCGTCGACATGGAAGCTGGGGAAGTGGGCCACGCCCAGCGATACGGTGATGGTGCCGACCGGTTCGAACGGATGGTCGGCGATGTGCTGGCGCAGGCGTTCGCCGGCCTGGCGCGCCGATTCAGTACTGATGCCCGGCAGCAGCAGCAGGAATTCCTCGCCACCGGCGCGGCAGAGGATGTCGCTGTCGCGCGAGTAGCGGCGCATCTGGTCGGCGATATGGACGATGGCGTTGTCGCCGACGTCATGCCCATGGCTGTCGTTGATCGACTTGAAGCGATCGATGTCCAGCGCCAGGATCGCGAACGGGATGCCCTGCACCTGCAGCGCGTCCAGCGCCTGCTGCAGTCCGCGGCGGTTGAACAGACCGGTCAGCGGGTCGGTACGGCTGGCGCGGTTGAGCGTGCCGATGCGATCCTGCAGGGCATTGAAGCTGTGCAGCACCGCCTGCTTGAGCTGGGCGACCTCGAAGTACCAGGCGCGGATGCCGCTGACATGGTTGATGGCGTTGCCGGTGTCCTCGCCGCCCTGAACATTGCGTGCCAGCTGCCACAGTGGCATCGAGATGCGGCGCGCGAACCACCAGGTGACCAGCAGCGACAGCAGGCCGAGCGGAATCGCGTTCCAGATCACCGCCGTCATCAGCCGCGACAGCGGCTGCAGCGTGGCCTCGGTCGGGCGCTGGGCGATGATGCCCCAGCCGGTGGCTGCGACCGGTGCGTAGCCAGCCAGCATCGACACGCCGCGGTTGTTGCGCACCTGCTGCGCGCCGCGCTCGCCCCGCACAACGGCCTTCACCGCGGGGTTGCCAACCACGTAGTCGCCAACCCGCTTGCCGTCGGCGTGGTACAGCAGGCGGCCATGGCGGTCGACCACGTACAGGTAGGAGCCGTCGCGGTAGTAGTGCTTGCCCAGCAGCGTATGCAGGGCGCTGCGCTGGCGCAGGTACAGGGTGCCGCTGACATAGCCGCGATAGCGGCCCTGGCGGTCGAAGATCGGGTGCGACAGCGAGACCAGCAGCTTGCCGGTGGCCGATTGGTACGGATCGCTGATCATCGGCTGGCGCGCGGCCAGTGCCGCATTGTTGCCGACACTGTGCAGCACCTCACCCTGCAGCTGCAGGGTCTGCGGCGAGGTGGCGATCACCAGGCCATCGGCATCCACTACCAGCGAGGAGTTGAAGCTGCTGGACTGCAACTGCAGGCGGCTGGCTTCGTCCTGGGCCTGCTTCGGATCAAGGTCGCCCTGGCCGAGCCGGGTGGCTGCATAGGCCAGCTGCTGCTGCGCGGCCAGCAGGAAGTTCTGGGTGGTCTCGGCCAGCTTGGTGGCGTAGACGCGGTTGGCTTCCAGGGTATTGCCGACCAGCTGGTCGCGCTGCACCCGGTAGCTGGCCAGCAGGGTGTTGGCCAGCGCGATGATGGCGCTGAGCAGGGCCAGGGCGAGGATCAGCTTGCCCAGGTTGAGGCGGGGGGACAGCGTTCGCATGCGTCGACGGATCCGGCAGGAGGCTGGACCCGACCGGTTCTCCGGAAGGGGCGACAGCGGGAATCGGTGGCCGGGCCCACGGGGGCCGGGCAGGGTATCGCGCGGATTATCGCCAAAAGCGGGCGCCAGCGAAGTGAAGTGCGTCGCCCTGCAGGCAAAAAAAAACCTGCCGCAGCGAGCGGCAGGTTTCTTCCGATGCAGCGCCGGGGCTCAGCGCTTCATCGAACCGAAGAACTCGTCGTTGGACTTGGTGTTCTTCATCTTGTCGAGCAGGAATTCCATCGCGGCCATTTCATCCATCGGATGCAGCAGCTTGCGCAGGATCCAGATCTTCTGCAGCAGTTCCGGTTCGATCAGCAGGTCTTCGCGGCGGGTGCCGGAACGGTTGATGTCGATGGCCGGGAACACACGCTTTTCAGCGATACGGCGGCTCAGGTGCACTTCGCTGTTGCCAGTGCCCTTGAACTCTTCGTAGATCACCTCGTCCATCTTCGAGCCGGTGTCGACCAGCGCGGTGGCGATGATGGTCAGGCTGCCGCCTTCTTCCACGTTGCGCGCGGCACCGAAGAAGCGCTTCGGGCGGTGCAGGGCGTTGGCGTCCACACCACCGGTCAGCACCTTGCCCGAGCTCGGCACCACGTTGTTGTAGGCACGGGCCAGGCGGGTGATCGAGTCGAGCAGGATGACCACGTCCTTCTTGTGCTCGACCAGGCGCTTGGCGCGCTCGATGACCATTTCGGCCACCTGCACGTGGCGCGCGGCCGGTTCGTCGAAGGTCGAGCTGATGACCTCGCCGCGCACGGTGCGCTGCATTTCGGTCACTTCTTCCGGGCGCTCGTCGATCAGCAGCACGATCAGGTGCACGTCCGGGTGGTTGGTGGTGATGGCGGTGGCGACCTGCTGCATCATCATCGTCTTGCCGGCCTTCGGCTGCGACACGATGAGCGAGCGCTGGCCCTTGCCCTGCGGCGCCATCAGGTCGAGGATGCGGCCGGTGATGTCTTCCGACGAACCGTTGCCGCGCTCCAGGGTGAAGCGGCGGCGCGGGAACAGGGCGGTCAGGTTCTCGAACAGCACCTTGTTCTTCGACGCTTCGATCGGCTCGCCGTTGATGGTGTCGACGATGTTCAGCGCGAAGTAGCGCTCGCCGTCCTTCGGGAAGCGGATGCGGCCGGAGATATGGTCGCCGGTGCGCAGGTTGAAGCGGCGGATCTGGCTGGGCGAGATGTAGGTATCGTCCGGGCCGGCCAGGTAGCTGGCTTCGGCCGCGCGCAGGAAGCCGAAGCCGTCCGGCAGGATTTCCAGCACGCCGTCGGCGGCGACGCCGTCACCGTGGCGGGTCAGTACCTTCAGCAGGGCGAAGATCACATCCTGCTTGCGGGCGCGTGCCACGCCTTCGGAGATCTGCAGCTGCTCGGCGATTTCCAGCAGCTTCTGCGCCGGCATCCGCTTGAGGTCGCTCAGCGAGTAGACCGGGAAGCCCTCGGGCACGTTGGCGTGCGGGCGCGGCACGAACGGCTGCTGCTCGCCGCCGTCGTTGGGCAGGCCATCGTCGCGGAAGCGGTTGTTGCGGTCACGGTCGCGGCGGTTGCGGAAGCGGTCGCGGCGATTGCCCTGACCTTGCCCCTGGCCCTGCTGGCCGTTCTGGTTGTACGGGTTCTGGCCCTGGTTCTGGCCGCCCCCCTGGTGGTTCTGCTGGCGCGGCTGGCCGGATTCGCGACCCTCACCACCTTCGCCGCCGCCACTGCTGGCAGGGGCCTCGGCGGCGGGCGCGCTCGGTGCGGGGGCGGCGGCGGCCGGTGCCGGCGCTTCGGGCGCGGCGGCCAGCGGCAGGGTCGGCTGCGCCGGAGCGGCGCTGGTTTCGGCGGCTGCCGGAGCGGCGGCCTTGCTCACGCGGGGCTTGCGCACGCGCTTTTCGGCGGGCGCATCGGCGCTGCCGGTTTCGGAAGTGTTATCGGACAAGAGCGTTATTCCTCGCTTGAAGGTGCGAGCGCCCGGCTGGGGCGGCGAACGTTGGGAATGGGTCTGGAAGAAACTGCGTCCAGAGGGTGCGGCACGCGAACGCGGCCGGATATGCCGACACTATCATCGGCCCGCGGCGCCATGCAAGGGTCACCGGGAACAGCATTCATCACGGGCGCGGGGCGCCCCACCGGCAGCCGCGGTCGACGGCTGCCGGGGAGCAGCGGGATCAGGCCAGGGCCTTGTCCAGCAGGCCGGCCAGCTGGGCCTTGCCCACCGCACCGATCTGCTCGGCGACCTTCTCGCCATCCTTGAACACGACCAGGTACGGAATCGAACGCACGTGGTACTTGGCGGCCAGCGCACGGTTGTGGTCGACGTTGACCTTGGCGATCTTGGCACGGCCCTGGTAGGCATCGGCCAGCTCGTCCAGCGCCGGGGCGATCATCTTGCACGGGCCACACCACTCGGCCCAGAAATCGACCAGCACCGGTTCCTTGGAATTCAGCACTGCGCTATCAAAGTCGGCGTCGCCGACATGTACAACCTTGTCGCTCATCTTGGTTTCTCGTCTTGGATTGCACCCGGTCATGCCGGAGGTGGGTGAACTGGGCCATGCCCGGTGGCGCGACCCTCGTCGTTGCCTCGCGGCGCACTGCCGCGGTGCGTTCGGCGGGATGCCTGGACGCTCACGGCCGGCAGTGTACCCCTATCGCAGGGCACGGACAGGCGCCGGCTGGAACCCAGCGTATCGTGATCGCTTCGATGGCCGGTATGTGTCGGATTTCACTGTCTTCCTGTACATGGGGCTGGCAGCGGGCGACACCAGCGCCTCTGGAAGGACCGTTCAAGTCCGGTGTTGCTGGGTGAAGGTCGAGCGTCTCTCGTATCTTTGAGACGGCTCATTCCGGTTTGCCCGCCCGAGTGCGTTAAACTGGGGCATTGTGCGGCGCGCGGACCCGGTGGTCCCAGCCTGCCAACCCGCCGCAGGGGCCGCAGTTTGCGACGGTGCCCCTAGACGATGAAGTGCCAGCCGCCTTACGGGCCGGCGGCCATACCAAGACGGACTCATGAGCGACAAACCGCTGACCGATTTGACCTTCTCCTCCTTCGAGCTGCATCCGGCCCTGCAGGCCGGCCTTGAAGGAGCCGGATTCACCCGCTGCACCCCGATCCAGGCGCTGACCCTGCCGGTCGCGCTGGCCGGCGGTGATGTTGCCGGCCAGGCCCAGACCGGCACCGGCAAGACCCTGGCCTTCCTGGTCGCGGTCGTGAACCGCCTGCTGAGCAAGCCGGCGCTGGCCGACCGCAAGCCGGAAGACCCGCGCGCGCTGATCCTCGCCCCGACCCGCGAACTGGCCATCCAGATCCACAAGGACGCGGTGAAGTTCGGTTCCGACCTGGGCCTGCGCTTCGCGCTGGTCTATGGCGGTGTCGACTACGACAAGCAGCGCGAGATCCTGCAGCAGGGCGTGGACGTGATCATCGCCACCCCGGGCCGCCTGATCGATTACGTGAAGCAGCACAAGGTGGTTTCGCTGCATGCCTGCGAGATCTGCGTGCTGGACGAAGCCGACCGCATGTTCGACCTCGGCTTCATCAAGGACATCCGCTTCCTGCTGCGCCGCATGCCGGAGCGCACCACCCGCCAGACCCTGCTGTTCAGCGCCACCCTCAGCCACCGCGTGCTGGAGTTGGCCTACGAGCACATGAACGAGCCGCAGAAGCTGGTGGTCGAAGCCGAGACGGTCACTGCCGCACGCGTGCGCCAGAAGCTGTACTTCCCGGCCGACGAAGAGAAGATCCCGCTGCTGCTGGGCCTGCTGTCGCGCAGCGAAGGCGCCCGCACCATGGTGTTCGTCAACACCAAGGTGTTCGTCGAGCGCGTCGCCCGTTCGCTGGAAAAGGCCGGCTACCGCGTCGGCGTGCTGTCCGGCGACGTGCCGCAGAAGAAGCGTGAGAGCCTGCTCAACCGCTTCCAGAAGGGCCAGCTGGAAATCCTGGTGGCCACCGACGTGGCCGCGCGCGGCCTGCACATCGACGGCATCAAGTACGTCTACAACTACGACCTGCCGTTCGACGCCGAAGACTACGTGCACCGCATCGGCCGTACCGCCCGCCTGGGCGAGGAAGGCGATGCGATCAGCTTCGCCTGCGAACGCTATGCGATGAGCCTGCCGGACATCGAGGCCTACATCGAGCAGAAGATTCCGTCCGAGCCGGTCACCAAGGAGCTGCTGACCGCGCTGCCGCGCCCGGAACGCCCGGCCCCGGCCGCAGGCGAGGACGGCGAAGAGAACGAGAGCGTTGGCCAGATCTTCCGGGAAGCGCGCGAAGCCCGCGCCGCCGAGGAAGAGCGTCGTGGCGGTGGCCGCAGTGGTGGCCGCTCCAGCGGTGGCCGCGGTGAGCGTCGCGACGGTGAGCGCAGCGGCGAGCGCCGTTCGCGTGGCCCGCGCAAGCCGCGCGTGGAAGGCGAGCAGGCTGCGGCCGCTCCGGTGGAAGGTGCTGAAGCCGCTGTCGCCCAGGCTCCGCGCCCGCCGCGTCCGCCGCGTGCCGAAGGTGCGCCGGAAGGTGCGGTGGATGGCGAGCGCAAGCCGCGCAAGCGTCGTCGTCGTCGCCACGGCCGTCCGGTCGAAGGTGCCGAAGGCGTGCAGGCCACGGCCGGCAATGGCGCCAGCCCGGTCACCCCGGTGCAGGTGGTGGCCAAGCCGGTGCGCACCGCGGCCGATACCGGTGATTCGTTCCTGACCCGCATCGGCCGCAAGATCCGCCGGATGCTGTCGGGCAACTAAGCCACTGCGGGTGGGTGCGGACCTTGGTCCGCACCGAGCCGAGCCCATGCTCGGCTCTACAGCCTCACGAGGCATGGTAGTGCCGGCCGCTGGCCGGGACCGGCATGCCGCGCAGGCGCCGGCCACGCAACCTTGTCGCATCTGACTCTGGCCGCGCCCGCCGGCTTCCATCCAAGCTGACGCCTCCCGCATCCGGAGGCGTCACGCGATGGCATCCGTACCCTGTTACGACGCATTCGATCTGCATTACGCGCAGCATGTGGCGGCCTCTGCATCCCGTCCGCTGGAACGCCGGACACTGCTGGAGCTGGCCGGTCCACTGCAGGGGCGGGATGTCATCGATCTGGCCTGCGGTTCCGGTGATTTCGGCCGCCACCTCCTGCTGCACGGGGCCCGTAGCGCCCTCGGCGTCGATCTGTCCGCCGCGATGATCGAACAGGCGCGCCGGCTTTCCGCGCAGGGCGGTGACGCCATGCAGTTCCTGCACGGCGACGCGACCCGCCTGGACATGCCGGCCCGCTTCGATGTTGCCGTGGCGGTCTGGCTGTTCAACCACGCCGATACGCTGCAGGAACTGGAGCGCATGTACCGGGCAGCAGCCAGCGTCCTCAAACCGGGCGGACGGCTGCTGGGCATCGTCACCCATCCTGCCTTCCGGTTGGCCAAGGGCGACTTTTCGCGTTACGGCGCGCGTATCGTCCGGCAGCAGGCGCTGGATGATCATCACCTGGTCGAGGTCGCGTTCGCCGATGCGGCCGTGGCCCGCGTCACCGACCATCAATGGCGCGCGGACCAGCACGAGCAGGCGGCCGCCCGCGCGGGGCTGCCCGGGCTGCAGTGGCAGGCGCCGGTGCCGACAGCGGCGGAATGCAAGGACCGGCCTCCCGGCTTCTGGGATGAATACCGCGACAACAACGCGTTGGTGGTCCTGCACGCCCGCAGGGAAGGGTAGCGCCCGGGGAGGTCCGGCGGGCGCAGTGGCAGATCGAAGATTCCGCCGGGCAACGCCAGGCGCTACCGATCGGTGGCGCCGCTCCTGCATAATCGGGGCATGAGTGTCCTGCGCTTCGATAATGTCAGCAAACAGTACGCCGGTGGCCACGAGGCACTGACCGATGTCAGCTTCGAGGTCGCGCCGGGCGAGATGCTGTTCGTCACCGGCCATTCCGGTGCGGGCAAGAGCACCCTGCTCAAGTTGATCCACCTGGACGAGCGGCCCAGCCGCGGCGCGGTGGTGTTCGACGAGCGCAACCTGCTGAAGGTGCGTGGCGGCGATGTGCCGCGCCATCGGCGCGCAGTGGGGGCGGTCTACCAGGACCATCGCCTGCTGATGGACCGCTCGATCGCCGAGAACGTGGCGCTGCCGCTGATCCTGCGCGGCACCCGCCGTGGCGACATCAGCAAGCGCGTGCGCTCGGTGCTGGAACGGATGGGCCTGGGCCACCGCGAGAAGGCGCTGCCCTCGCAGCTGTCGGCCGGCGAGCAGCAGCGCGTCGGCATTGCCCGCGCGATCGTCGGCGAGCCCAAGCTGCTGGTGGCCGATGAACCAACCGGCAACCTCGACCCGACCCTGGCGGCGGAGATCATGGCCCTGTTCGCCGAGCTGCCCTCGCGCGGCACCAGCGTGCTGGTGGTCAGCCACGACCTGCCGCTGCTGCGCCGCATGCGCAAGCGCGTGCTGATCCTCGACCACGGCCGGCTGGTGGATGACATCTCGCCGCAGGACCTGGCGGAGTAACCGATGGCGAAGAACGAAAACAGCGAAGCCGCCGCCCCGTCGCGCGTGGGCGTCTGGTTCCAGCACCACGTGCACAGCGTGGTGTTCAGCCTGGGCCGCGCCTGCCGCAAGCCATGGGCGACCCTGCTGACGGTGATGGTCATGGCGCTGGCACTGGCCCTGCCGCTGGGCCTGTCGATCGCGCTGGACAACCTCAAGCAGTTCGCCGGCAGCGTGCAGCAGTCGCGCGACATCAACGTGTTCCTGAAGGGCAACGTCGATGGTCCCGGCGCGCTGCGCCTGGCGGGCCAGCTGCGCGACCGCGACGACGTGGCCGAAGTGAACGTGCGCACGCCCGAGCAGGGCCTGCAGGAACTGCGCGATGCCGGCCTCGGTGAGGCGATCGACGCACTCAACGACAATCCACTGCCCTCGCTGCTGGTGATCACCCCCGGCCAGGGCAAGGACGACGCGCGCCTGGCGCGCGCGCTGGAAAGCCTGCCCGAGGCCGACCTGGTGCAACACGATGCACTGTGGCGCCAGCGCCTGGATGCCTGGCTGGCGTTCGGTGCGCGGCTGGTGCAGGTGCTGTCGGTGCTGCTCGGCGTGGGCGCCGCGCTGGTGGTCGGCAACACCGTGCGTCTGGACATCCAGGCCCGTCGCGAGGAAATCGGCGTGCTGCAGCTGCTGGGGGCCAGCGATGGCTTCATCCGCCGCCCGTTCCTGTACCTGGGCGCGTGGTACGGCCTGGGTGCCGGCGCGGTGGCACTGGCCCTGATCGGCGGGGCCGGTGCCGCGCTGCGCGTGCCGCTGGCCGAACTCTCCCGCAGCTACGGCAGCCCGTTCGTGCTGCATGGCCTGGACCTGCTGCATGGCGGTCTGGTCCTGCTCGGCACGCTGCTGCTGGGCTGGCTGGGGGCATGGCTGGTGACCGGCCACTTCCTCCGCCAGACCCGCCCGACCGACACCTGAGACCGGCATGCAACCGCAAGCGCTGAAGCACCTTGAGGGGCCCGCGACGCGGGTGATGGTGGTCGATGGCTCGAAGCTGGTGCGCAAGCTGATCGCCGACGTCCTGCAGCGTGACCTGCCGGGCGTGGAGGTGATCGGCTGCGACAGCATCGAGGACGCGCAGCAGGCGCTGGCACAGGGGCCGGTGGATCTGGTGACCACCTCGCTGACCCTGCGTGATGGCGACGGCCTGGCGCTGGCGCGGATGGTCCGCGAAGCCGCAGGCCAGGCCTATGTGCCGGTGATCGTGGTCTCCGGCGATGCCCAGCAGCACCTGGAGCAGCGCCGCTTCACCGAGTACGTCACCGACTATTTCGACAAGGCGCTGGGCCACGAGGCACTGGCGACCTTCATCCGCGGCTATGTGCAGCCGCAGACCATTCCCGGCGCCACCATCCTCTATATCGAGGACAGTCGCGTGGTCGCCGAGGCCACCAAGCGCATGCTGGAACGCCAGCAGTTGAACGTGCTGCACGTGGTCAGCGCCGAAGAAGCGTTCACCCTGCTCACCGCCGAGTCGCTGGGCCGCAGCCGCCATCGCATCGACCTGGTGCTGACCGACGTTACCCTGAAGGGCGAACTGAGCGGCCGCGACGTGGTGCAGCGGGTGCGCGTGGACTTCGGTTACGGCAAGCGCCGCCTGCCGGTGCTGGTGATGACTGGCGACGGCAATCCGCACAACCAGACCGGGCTGCTGCAGTCCGGTGCCAACGACCTGGTGCTGAAGCCGATCGAAGAACGGCTGCTGGTCACCAAGGTGCTGTTCCAGCTGCGGCTGGCCCGATTGAACGATGGACCCCTGATTCGATGATGGATGAAGCAGCCGACACCCCGACGATCCAGCTGGAACCGAGCTGGAAGCAGCATGTCGGCGATTACCTGTTGCAGCCGCAGATGCGCGAGCTGTCCAGCTTCCTGCGCCAGCGCAAGGCCAGTGGCGCGGCGGTGTTCCCGCCTGGGCCGCAGATCTTCGCTGCGTTCGATGCCACGCCGTTCGAGCAGGTGAAGGTGGTGATCCTCGGCCAGGACCCGTACCACGGCCGCGGCCAGGCGCATGGCCTGAGCTTCTCGGTGGCGCCGGGCGTGCCGGTGCCGCCGTCGCTGCTGAATATCTACAAGGAGATCGAGAGCGATCTCGGTATCCCGCGTCCGGACCACGGCTGCCTGATCCCGTGGGCGCAGCGTGGCGTGCTGCTGCTCAATGCGGTGCTGACGGTGGAAGAGGGCAAGGCCGGTGCGCACCAGGGCCGGGGCTGGGAAGGCTTCACCGACCACGTGGTGGATGTGCTCAACCGCGAACGCGAAGGCCTGGTGTTCATGCTCTGGGGCGCGTATGCGCAGCAGAAGGGCAAGGTCATTGATACCCGCCGCCATCGCGTGCTGAAGTCGCCGCATCCGTCGCCGCTGTCGGCCCATCGTGGCTTCCTCGGCTGCCGGCATTTCTCGATGGCCAACGAGTACCTGCAGCGCCGCAGCCAGGCCCCGATCGACTGGTCGCTGCCGCCACGCTCGGCGCTCTGACCGCCGGCGGGTGATCGGGGCTGAACGCCGGGCAACGTTTCCGGGCCTGAATGGGTCCTGCGGACGGCCCGTTCAGCTCCGCTTGACCGGAATCGGCCGGTTTCCAGTAGGTAATTGCTTGAATTCCAAGGGATTGTGAATCCCGAAAAGCATGCTCGCCACTGTCATCAAATCGCGCTACGGTAGGGCTCTGTTTGGGACCAGTGTTGCATTGATGGGACGCTGGAACTTTTTCCTCCTTTAGCAGTCCAAATGCCGGACTGCTAAGATGGGTGCCTATGAGCCAGAACACCTCTACTGCCCTTGTGGCAAACAATCTCCCGATTCCCAGTGCGCTCGGTTCGCTGGACGCCTACATCGGTGCCGTGCACCAGATTCCGGTGCTGTCGGTCGATGACGAACAGGACCTGGCCCGTCGCTTCCGCGACGGCAACGATCTGGACGCCGCCCGCGAGCTGGTGCATTCGCACCTGCGCTTCGTGGTGCACGTGGCCCGCGGCTACAACGGCTACGGCCTTGCGCTGGGCGATCTGATCCAGGAAGGCAACATCGGCCTGATGAAGGCGGTCAAGCGCTTCGACCCGGACATGGGCGTGCGCCTGGTCTCCTTCGCCGTGCACTGGATCCGTGCCGAGATGCACGAGTTCATCCTGAAGAACTGGCGCATCGTGAAGGTCGCCACCACCAAGGCGCAGCGCAAGCTGTTCTTCAACCTGCGCAAGTCGAAGACGCGCCTGGGCTGGATGAACGCGGCTGAGGTGAGCGCGGTGGCCAAGGACCTGAACGTGTCCGAGCGCGAGGTCATGGAAATGGAGTCGCGCCTGTCCGGTCGCGATATCGGTTTCGATGCGCCGACCGACGAGGACAACGAGCACGCGCCGCCGTCGCCGGCCGCGTTCCTTGTCGCCAACGACGAAGACCCGTCGATGGCGTATGAGCGTGCTGACAGCGAAGACAACCAGATGCAGCTGCTGCGCGAAGGCCTGGCCGAGCTGGACGCCCGCTCGCGCGACATCATCCGCCGTCGCTGGCTGGACGCGGACAGCAAGGTGACGCTGCAGGAGCTGGCCGACGAGTACGGCGTGTCGGCCGAGCGCATCCGTCAGGTTGAAGCGAACGCGCTGAAGAAGATGAAGGCGCTGTTCACCGCGTAAGCGGGGTGGCGTTGAAACAATGAAAAGGCCCGGCACTGCCGGGCTTTTTCTTTTTGGTGGCGTTCTCATCCACGCATGGCGTGGCTCTAGTCTGACGCCAAAGCGGTGATTGCGCCGACCGGATCATGTGCTGGATGCTGATGTTCACGCCGTACCACGCAGTGGCACGGTATGATCATGCCACGCGTCTTCCGCACACGAAGTTTCAATCGCAGCATGCGCAGGACCACCCTGTCCGACGCTGCGCTGTACCGGTCGGTACGTGAAATGGAAGGGGGTCTGGTGGATGCTGATCTTGGCGGCGGAATCTTCAAGAAGCGCGTTGCCTTGCCGGGGCGAGGAAAGCGTGGGAGCGTCCGAACCATCGTCGCCACACAGCGAGGCGGGCATTGGTTCTTCCTTTTCGGCTACGAGAAGAATGAACGTGCTGCAATCACGAATGCGGAACGCGATGCGCTGCAGCTGTACGCATCGGAGTTCTTGAAAATGAGTACGGCGCAGCTGAATCGTGCCGTGCAGTACGGGGATCTACAGGAGATCAGCCATGACGAAGACCCCTGAGCGACGGCGCGCGAAAAGTGCGCTTCTTGAGGCGGTGCATGATGCGGCTGTGAGTCTGCACGCACATGGCTTCATCGATAAGCGTCGGTTGAGCAGCTACGAAGCGCTTTGCCTTGAGCCGGTCCCTGAATACAGCAGTGCCCAGATCCGTGCCCTGCGTGCGTCATTACAGCTCAGTCAGCCGGTCTTTGCTGGAGTTCTCAATACCAGCGTTTCCACCGTACGCAGCTGGGAACAGGGCGAGAAGAAGCCCAGCGGACCATCACTGAAGTTGCTGAACCTGATTGATCGGAAGGGACTCGAAGCAGTCCTGTAAAGCAAAGGCCCGGTTCTGCCGGGCCTTTGCTTTTCCGAGGTGTTCAATCCACGCACGGCGTGGATCTACTGCTGATTCCAGTAGAGCCACGCCATGCGTGGCTGCTCTGCTATCGCGTGGGCCTCAGCCCTCGCGTGCGATCGCGCGCCAGCCGATGTCGTTGCGGTGGAATTCGTTGGCCCAGCTGACCTTGGCCACGCCGGCATAGGCATTGGCCTGCGCGTCGCGCACGCTGTCGCCCAGCGCCGCCACGCACAGCACGCGGCCGCCGGCACTGACCACCTGGCCCTGTGCGTCCAGCGTGGTGCCGGCATGGAACACCTTGGCACTGGCCGGCACGTCGTCCAGGCCGGAAATCACGTCGCCGGTGATCGGCGATTCCGGGTACGGCCTGGCGGCCAGCACCACGCCCAGCGACGGGCGTGCATCCCAGTGCGCTTCCACCTGGTCCAGGCGGCCGTCGATGGCGGCTTCCACCAGCTCCACCAGGTCTGACTGCAGCCGCAGCATCACTGGCTGGGTTTCCGGATCGCCGAAGCGCACGTTGAATTCGATCACCTTCGGCGCGCCGCTGGCATCGATCATCAGGCCGGCGTAGAGGAAGCCGGTGAACGGGATGCCGTCGGCGATCATGCCCTGCACGGTCGGGTTCACCACCTCGCGCATCACGCGGGCATGCACCTCCGGCGTCACCACCGGGGCCGGCGAATAGGCGCCCATGCCGCCGGTGTTCGGGCCGGTATCGCCGTCGCCGACGCGCTTGTGGTCCTGCGAGGTGGCCATCGGCAGCGCATGCACGCCGTCCACCATCGAAATGAAGCTGGCTTCCTCGCCGTCGAGGAATTCCTCGATCACCACACGTGCACCGGCATCGCCGAACGCGTTGCCGGAGAGCATGTCACGCACCGCGTCTTCGGCTTCGGCCAGGGTCATTGCGACGATCACGCCCTTGCCGGCGGCCAGGCCATCGGCCTTGACCACGATCGGTGCGCCCTTCTCGCGGATGTAGGCCAGGGCGGCGTCCACGTCGGTGTGCACGGCGTAGAACGCGGTGGGGATGTTGTGGCGGGCCAGGAAGTCCTTGGCGTAGGCCTTGCTGCCTTCCAGCTGCGCGGCAGCGGCGGTCGGCCCGAAGATGCGCAGGCCGGCGGCGCGGAAGCGGTCGACCACGCCGGCCACCAGCGGTACTTCCGGGCCGACCACGGTCAGCGCCACGCCTTCGGCCTGTGCCAGCGCCAGCAGGCCGTCGATATCGGTAACCTTGACCGCCACGTTGCGGCACTTGTCTTCGCTGGCGGTGCCGGCGTTGCCGGGCGCCACGATCACTTCGGTGACACGGGAGGACTGGGCCAGCTTCCATGCCAGGGCGTGTTCGCGGCCGCCAGAGCCGATGACAAGTACGTTCATCACGAGATTCCAGATTGCGTGGGAAGGGAAGATCGATATCCCCGGCGGCGCGCGTGCTTCACTCGCAGCCTTCGCGTCGCAGCGATTCGGGGAAGGAATAGGCCCAGGTCTTCGGGTCCAGGGTGAAGCGGTGCTGCTGCCGGACCTGCTTGCCGCCACAGGTGGTTCCGGTTTCTTCGATCAGCAGCGGCCAGACCCGCGCGCTGCGGTCGCTGTCGTCGAAACGCAGTGCGAAATCGATGCTGAAACGGCGGGTGCGGCAGTCGTTGGCCGTGTCGGGGTCGGTGCTGGCGTCGCACTCGTACTGGGCGTCATTGTCGATATGGCTGCGCACGCTGCCACTGGCCACCAGGCCGTTCGGGCCCGGCAGGATCAGCGACTGCGAGAGCAGCGAGAAACCCTGCCCGAACCAGCCGTCCTCGACGCGGAAACCATAGAAGTCACTGCCGGCGCGGATGATGCTGGCGGTGCCGGGCTGGCCGCCGCTACCGAAGCGCTCGCCGGTCAGTTCGCTGGTCACCTCGAAGCCATTGTCCTTGGGGCGCAGCACGAAGAACTCGATCGTTCCCGGGTCGATGTGCGCGCCATCGACCAGCGCACCGCACACGGCCAACAACTGCTGCCAGCTGTCTCCGCTCACCACCGGTTGTTCCGCGCAGACCTGCCAGTCCACCGCATGGGTGTCGCCATCGTCGGTCCAGCTGCCGCGCCATTCAGCGGAGAGCTTGGCGTTGCTGCCGTAGCGCTGGACCAGGAAAGCCTGCAGTCGTGCGGTGCGGCTGACATGCTGCGCCGGTGAGGCGGGGGCCACTGCAGGCGCATCCGCCTTCGGCGCCACGCTGGGCTCGCCGGCAGGCTTGCAGCCCGCCAGTACGGCCGCACCCGCGAGGGCGAGGGCGGCCAGCGATTTCATTGAAACTGTGGACATCCGTGTCGCTCCAGGATCAATGGCGGAAGTGGCGCACGCCGGTGAACACCATGGCCAGGCCATGTTCGTCGGCGGCGGCGATCACTTCGGCATCGCGCATCGAACCGCCCGGCTGGATGACCGCCTTGATGCCGGCGGCGGCAGCGGCATCGATGCCGTCGCGGAACGGGAAGAACGCATCGGAGGCCATCACCGAGCCCTCGACCACCAGGCTCGCGTCGGCGGCCTTGATGCCGGCGATGCGGGCCGAGTACACGCGGCTCATCTGGCCGGCACCGACACCGATGGTGCGGTTGTCCTTGGCATAGACGATCGCGTTGGATTTCACGAACTTGGCCACCTTCCAGGCGAACAGCAGGTCGGTGAACTGCTTGTCGGTCGGCGCCAGCTTGCTGACCACCTTCAGTTCGTCGCGGGTCATGCCGCGGTTGTCCGAGGACTGCAGCAGCAGGCCCGAGCCGACGCGCTTGCTGTCGAAGTTGTTCAGGCCATCGCCGTGCGGGATGCGCAGCACGCGCACGTTGGCCTTTTTCTGTGCGTATTCCAGCGCGGCCGGCTCGTAGTCCGGGGCAATCAGCACTTCCACGAACTGGCGGTCCAGGATCACCTTGGCAGTGGCGGCGTCCAGCGGCTTGTTGAAGGCGATGATGCCGCCGAAGGCGCTGGTCGGGTCGGTGGCGTAGGCCAGCTCGTAGGCGTCGCCGTTGCCGGCACCGACGGCCACGCCGCACGGGTTGGCGTGCTTGACGATGACGCAGGCCGGTGCATCGAACTGGCGCACGCATTCCCACGCCGCGTCGGCATCGGCCAGGTTGTTGTAGCTCAGTTCCTTGCCCTGCAGCTGCTGGAAGGTCGCCAGCGTGCCCGGCACCGGGTACAGGTCGCGGTAGAACGCGCCGCTCTGGTGCGGGTTCTCGCCGTAGCGCAGGTCCATCACCTTCACGAAGGTGGAGTTCATCTGCGCCGGGTACTCGGCACGTGCCGGTACGGCGGCGTCGGTGGCGGTGACCGCCGACAGGTAGTTGCTGATCGCGGCATCGTACTGGGCGACGCGGTTGAACGCGGCCACCGAGAACGCGAAGCGGGTGGCGGCCGACAGCTGGCCGTCGTTGGCGTCCAGCGAGGCCAGCAGCTCGGCGTACTGCGACGGGTCGGTGGCCACCGCCACGCGGGCGAAGTTCTTGGCTGCCGAACGCAGCATCGCCGGGCCGCCGATGTCGATGTTCTCGACCGCGTCGGCGAGGGTGCAGTCGGCCTTGGCGGTGACCGATTCGAACGGGTACAGGTTCAGCACCAGCAGGTCGATGGCGCCGATGCCGTGCTCGGCCATCACCGCATCATCCAGGCCGGAACGGCCCAGCAGGCCGCCGTGCACCATCGGGTGCAGGGTCTTGACCCGGCCGTCCATCATCTCCGGGAAACCGGTGACGTCGGCGACGTCCTTCACGGCCAGGCCCATGTCGCGAATGGCTTTTGCGGTGCCGCCGGTGGACAGCAGTTCCACGCCACGTGCGGCCAGCGCAGTGGCCAGCTCGACCAGGCCGGTCTTGTCGGAAACGGAGAGGAGGGCCCGGCGGACGGGCAACAGATCGGCAGTCATGGGACAGAATCGGCAGCGGAGCGGGGCCGATATTGTAGGCGGTGGGGGCCGGTGGCGGGTGCCGCAGGAGCAGATTCGCCGCGTTCAAGGCCGGCTTGACCGTGATGGGCACGATTGGCGGGCTTGTCAGCCATCGCCGGGCACGGCACGGTGCCGCCTGTCCCCCGTGTGCAGGATGCCGCCCCATGACCGTCGCCAAGCGCCTGCAGGCCGCCCTCGATGCCGAAGGGGCGCTGCTGTTCCTGGCCCGCTATGTGCGCCACGCGCGTTGTGGCCAGGCCGCGGCCTGGTGCGCCTCGGCCGATGTACCGACGCTGCAGGCTGAAGCCGCCGAGCGCTGGGGTGAGCAGGCCGAGATCCTGTCCTGGGACGTGCAGCGCCGTGAACGCCGGCGCTGGCGGCGGCTGGAGTTCAAGGTCTACCTGGACGACGACAAGTGCTGGTATGGCGATGCCATCGCGCCCTACCGGCGCGCACCGAGCGTGGCCGAACTGCTGCAGGTGATGCATGCGCAGTACTGGCTGGACCCGTTCGAGCTGTATCTGTACGCCGATGGCCTGGATGAGGGCGCCATCGTGCTGCCCGCCGGCGGCATCATCCACTTCCAGCGCTCGCCCGGCGGTGTGTACCGGCTGCTGGCGCTGCAGGCGGGGTTCGCCGATGCTGGGGCGCGGGAGCGGGCCGTGCAGGCGGTGCGCAATGCCATGCAGCGTAGCCATGACGCGGTCTGGTTGCGCCGCCATATCGATCCGCAGCTGCCATGGCAGGACTGGCTGGGCCCGGCGGAACTTGCCGGTACCCGTATTTGATGGGGTAGGCTGTGGCCGCACTGCCAAGGACCAGCGGATACAGATCGTGTCGATCTATGCACTGAAAGGACGTTTCCAGGACCTGTTGCGTCCGGCCGTACGCGGCCTGTACCGCATGGGGATCACCGCCAACGCGGTGACCGTGGCCGCCGCCGTGGTTTCGCTGCTGGTGGCCGTTGCCGTGTGGTGCTGCGCGCCGGCCCAGCCCCTGCTGTACCTGCTGCTGCCGCTGTGGATGCTGCTGCGCATGGCGCTCAACGCGGTGGATGGCATGCTGGCCCGCGAGTTCGGCCAGCAGTCGCGGCTGGGCGCCTATCTGAACGAGCTGTGCGATGTGATTGCCGATGCGGCGCTGTACCTGAGCCTGCTCAGCGTGCCTGGGGTACGCCCGGAAACGCTGTGGCTGCTGGCCTGGACCGCGGCACTGAGCGAGTACGCCGGGGTGCTGGGGCTGATGGTCGGTGCCAGCCGCCGCTACGACGGCCCGATGGGCAAGAGCGACCGCGCGTTCGTGATCGGTGCGCTGGGCCTGCTGCTGGCGTGTGAGTGGGTTGGCGCGATGACGGTCACTGGCGTGGCCGCGGCCATGGCGGTGCTGTGCATGCTGACCATGATCAATCGCGTCCGTCGCGGACTGCGGGAAGCGGCGGTTTCGCCGGACTAATCAAGCAGATACAAGAAGACAATCAGGAGATTGCATGCGTCAGGCGCAGGAACGGGAATTCCACAGCTTCGACCAGGTACCGCTGTTCTACCGGTACTGGGCGGGCACCACTGCAACGCCGGCCACCAAGGCCATCGTGCTGCTGCACCGCGGCCACGAGCACTCCGGGCGGGTCACCCACCTGGTCGATGAGCTGGACCTGCCCGACACCGCCTTCTTCGCCTGGGATGCGCGCGGCAATGGCCGTTCGCCGGGTACGCGTGGCGATGCACCGGGCTTCCCGGCGCTGGTGCGTGACCTCGACAGCTTCATCGCCCACATCGGTGCCGAGCACGGTATCGCGGTGCAGGACATCGTGGTGATCGCACAGAGCGTGGGGGCGGTGGTCGCCGCCACCTGGGTGCACGACTACGCACCACGCCTGCGCGCGCTGGTGATGGCTTCGCCGGCGTTCAAGGTGAAGCTGTACGTGCCGTTCGCACGCCCGGGCCTGGCGCTGATGCAGAAGCTGCGCGGCAATTTCTTCGTCAACAGCTACGTCAAGCCGCAGTGGCTGACCCATGACCCGGTGCGGGTGGAAAGCTATCGCACCGACCCGCTGATCACCCGGCCGATCTCGGTGCGCGTGCTGCTGGGCCTGTACGAGGCGGCCGACCGCATCGTGGCCGATGCGCAGGCGATCAGCGTACCGGTGCAGCTGCTGGTGTCCGGCTCGGACTTCGTCGTGCACCGCGGCCCGCAGGACCGCTTCTACGAGCGCCTGTCCAGCCCGATCAAGGAGCGTGTGCATCTGCCGGGCTTCTTCCACGACACGCTGGGCGAGCGCGATCGTGCACCAGCACTGGCGCGCATCCGCAGCTTCATCCAGGCGCGTTTTGCCGAGCCGCTGCGCGAGCTGTCACGGCGCGACGCGCACCGCCATGGGCCGACCTTCGAGGAATCGGAGATCCTGGCCTGGCCACCGGAGCGCAACAGCCTGGCCGACCTGCGCTGGCGCGTGGTACGTGGCGGCCTGCGTTTTGGCGGAACGTTGTCCGAAGGCATCGCGCTGGGCCTGCAGACCGGTTTCGATTCCGGCAGCACGCTGGACTACATCTATCGCGACGAAGCGCGTGGCAAGGGCCCGCTGGGTCGCATGGTCGACCGCAACTATCTGGATGCGATCGGCTGGCGTGGCATCCGCGTGCGTGGCCGGCACCTGCAGGAACTGCTGCGCGACGCTGCCCAGCGCCTGCGTGGGCAGGGCACGCCGGTGCACGTGCTGGACGTAGCTGCTGGCCATGGTCGCTACGTGCTGGAAGCGCTGGGGCAGGGCGAACAGCGCGCCGATCGCATCGTGCTGCGTGATTTCAGCGATCTGAACGTGGCCCAGGGCCAAGCGTTGATTGAGCGCCTGGGGGCGGCCGCTATTGCCCGCTTCGAACAGGGCGACGCGTTCGATCCGGCGCAGCTGGCCAAGGTGGAACCCGCACCGACGCTGGCCGTGGTATCGGGCCTGTACGAACTGTTCCCCGACAACGATGCAGTGCTGCGCTCGCTGCAGGGTATTGCCGCGACGGTGCCGGTGGGCGGCTACCTGGCCTATACCGGCCAGCCCTGGCACCCGCAGCTGGAGTTCATCGCACGCGCACTGACCAGCCATCGTGGTGGCGCAGCGTGGGTGATGCGCCGCCGTACCCAGCAGGAAATGGACGAGCTGGTGCGCCTGGCCGGGTTCGAGAAGGTGGCGCAGCGTATCGACGACTTCGGCATTTTCACCGTGTCGCTGGCACGCCGGACCGCGTGATGGCGACGCTCGCCGCCACCCCGCTGGCCGCGGAGGGGCGCCCCTGGCGGCGCGCCCTGCTGTGGCTGGCCCTGCTGGGCCCGTTCTTCTTCGCCAGCTATGGCTTCGCCAACTGGATGGCGGGCCGCCATGCCGAACTGCCGGTGATGGCCTTCGGATGGGAAACGCAGATTCCGTTCGTGCCGTGGACGATCGTGCCGTACTGGTCGATCGATCTGTTCTACGCGATCTCGTTCTTCCTGTGCCGGCGTCGGCTGGAACTGGACCGGCACGCGCTGCGGCTGTTCAGTGCACAGCTGATCGCAGTGACCTGCTTCCTGCTGTGGCCGTTGCGCTTCAGCTTCGAGCGGCCGGAGATCGGCGGCGTGTTCGGTTGGCTGTTCGATGTGTTGCTGGGCTTCGACAAGCCGTTCAACCAGGCGCCATCGCTGCACATCGTGCTGCTCATCGTGCTGTGGGTGAAGTTCGCGCAGTACCTGCACGGGGTGTGGCGCTGGGTGCTGCATGTGTGGGCGCTGCTGATCGGCGTTTCGGTGCTGACCACGTTCCAGCATCATTTCATCGACATCCCGACCGGCCTGCTGGCCGGCTGGCTGTGCGTCTGGCTGTGGCCCGAGCAGGGCACACCACCGTTGCGTGCGTGGCGCACGACGCGGGATGCCAAGCGCTGGCGCCTGGCGGGGCTGTACCTGCTCGGGGCGGCGCTGCTGCTGGTGCCAGTGATCCTGCTGCGGGGGGGGGCGTTGTGGCTGCTGTGGCCGGTGGTATCGCTGCTGCTGGTGGCGCTGGCCTATGCCGGGCTGGGTACGGCGGTGTTCCAGAAGCGCGCCGACGGACGCCTGACCATGGCGTCACGCTGGCTGCTGGCGCCGTACCTGGGTGCGGCCTGGATCAATTCACGGTTGTGGACGCGCCGCGCACCGCAGCCGGTGCCGGTGATGGACGGTGTGTGGCTGGGGCGTATTCCCTGCGCTGCATTGCCGGCACCCTTGGTGGGCGTGGTCGATGCCTGTGCCGAGCTGTCCTGTGGTGCACCGGCCGCGGCGTACGCCAGCGTGCCGATGCTGGACCTGGTGGCGCCTGCGCCGGAGCAATTGCTCGAGGCTGCAGAGGTCATCGAGCGGCTGCGCGCGCACGGACCGCTGCTGGTGTGCTGCGCGCTGGGCTATTCGCGCAGCGCCGCCAGCGTAGCGACCTGGCTGCTGCGCAGTGGTCGCGCCGCCGACGCCGATGGTGCGGTGGCGATCGTGCGTGCTGCGCGTCCCGGCGTCGTGCTGGGCGTCGCGCATCTGCATGCCATCACTGCTGCAGCAGGCGCGCGCGCATGAGTACGGTTCCCGACCTGGCGACCATGCAGCTGCTGCTGCGGCAGGGCCGTTGGCCGGCCGGCCTGTCGCTGGGCCTGCTGCTGGTGGCGCTGCTGCTGCTCGGCACCGAGCCGGGCCTGGCGATGATTGCCGCCGGCCTGCTGCTGGCCAGCGCTGGGGCAGGGCTGGTGCAGGCGTATCACGCGTGGCGGGTTGGACTGGACGCGAGCCTGCTGCAGCTGCTGCGTGATGAAGGCCTGGAAGGGGAGGCTGCCGCGCGCCGCACCGACCAGCTGCTGCACGACAGCGGTCTGCGCCGCGCACCGCCCGATGCGCCGCTGCGCGGTTGGGACCTGCGCTGGGCCGGCATGCGCCGCCTGCTGCTGCGGCAGTACCTGCTGACAGGTGTACAGGTAGTGCTGCTGGTGCTGGCCGTGGTGTGGCCGCAGACGTGAACGGGAGGAACCGATGTTCGCCGAACTGATTGCCCGCGCCTGCAGTGGCGCGATCCACGTAGTGACCGGTGCGCGCGCGCTGTGGATCGGCTGCGCGCCGTCCAGCGAGCGTCGCGTGTACTACGGCAACCATGCCAGCCATGGTGACTTCGTGCTGATCTGGTCGTCGATGCCACCGGCACTGCGGCGCCAGGTGCGCCCGGTGGCTGCAGCCGAGTACTGGCAGCGCGACGGCCTGCGCCGCTACCTGATCGATGCGGTGTTCAATGGTGTGCTGGTCGAGCGCGAGGCCGGCCATCGCCAGCAGGATCCACTGCAGGTACTGCGCGATGCGGTGGACGAAGACTGCTCGCTGATCCTGTTCCCGGAAGGCACCCGCAATGTAGGCGATGAACCGCTGCTGCCGTTCAAGAGTGGTATCTACCATCTGGCGCGGCAACGGCCGGAGCTGGAGTTCGTGCCGGTGTGGATCGACAACCTGAAGCGGGTGATGCCGAAGGGCCGGTTCCTGCCGCTGCCGCTGCTGTGCACGGCCACCTTCGGCACGCCGCTGCGGCTGCAGGCCGATGAAGACAAGGCCGCGTTCCTGGCCCGCAGCCGGCAGGCGCTGCTGGACCTGGCGCCGAATGGAGGGCGCGCATGAGTTATCTGATGGAGGTGTCCGGTGACCTGGCCGCGCGCAGCGTGGGCCAGCAGACCGGCCTGCTGTTCGCTGGCGTGGGTGCGGTGCTGGTACTGGCCACGCTGGTGGCCGAGACCCTGCGCTGGCGTCAGCGCGGGCAGCCCAGCGCGGTCATCGCCAACCTGGTCTCGCGCATCCGCGCGTGGTGGGTGATGGCGATCGTGGTCGGGCTGGCGCTGTTCTTCGGCCGTGCCGGGGTGATCGTGCTGTTCGCGATCATCTCGCTGTTCGCGCTGCGCGAGTTCATCACCCTGGCGCCGACCCGTTCAGGCGACTACTACGCGCTGCTGGCCGCGTTCTACATCGTGCTGCCTTGGCAGTACTACCTGGTGTGGATCGACTGGTACGGCATGTACACGCTGCTGATCCCGGTCTATGCGTTCCTGTTCCTGCCGATCCTGTCGACCATCGGCGGTGACACCACCCACTACCTGGAGCGGACCGCGAAGGTGCAGTGGGGATTGATGATCTGCGTGTTCTGCATCTCGCACGTGCCGCTGCTGTTGAACCTGCATGTGCCCGGGCATGATCCGTCGCGCAACGTGCTGCTGTTCGCTTTCCTGGTGATCGTGGTGCAGTCCTCGGACGTGCTGCAGTACATCTGGGGCAAGTTGCTGGGCAGGCATCTGATCGCGCCCAAGCTGTCGCCGTCGAAGACGGTGGAGGGCTTCGTGGGCGGTGTGTTGAGCGCCAGTGCGCTGGGTGCGGCGCTGTGGTGGATCACCCCGTTCACGCCGTTGCAGGCGTTCGGCCTGTCGCTGCTGATCAACCTGATGGGGTTCTGGGGCGGCCTGGTGATGTCGGCAATCAAGCGCGATCGCGGCATCAAGGACTGGGGCCACATGATCGAGGGCCATGGCGGCATGCTCGACCGGCTGGACTCGGTGTGCTTTGCTGCGCCGGTGTTCTTCCACGTGGTGCGGTACTACTGGAAGGCGGGCGGCGGCGGCTGATTCCGCGGGGGCTTCATCCACGCATGGCGTGGAACTACGGGTTGTGCCGGCCGCTGGCCGGCAACTGCAACATCCTGCCATCGTTCATGGGGTTGCCGGCCGGCGGCCGGCACTACCCACGCGCGCGCTCAGGCGCTGATGCCGTATTCCTTCAGCTTCTTGCGCAGGGTGGCGCGGTGGATGCCCAGCATCGCGGCGGCACGGCTCTGGTTGCCTTCGCAATGGTTGAGCACTTCCACGAACAACGGGATTTCCATCTCGCGCAGCACGATCTCGTAGACATCGTCCGCGTCGCAGCCATCAAGGTCACGCAGGTAACGGCGCACGGACTGGGCGACATGTTCACGCAGCGGTGGCCGGGGAGCGCCACGACTGTTGTCAGGACGAGAAAGGACAGCGTTCAAGGGGGTTCCCGATTCGGTTGGCCCGTGCGCGCGAAGCGCGCGGCCGGATGAGGTGGTGGCGGTCAGTCTAGCGCGAGCGTGCCCGGCCTGCCATGACCGGGCGGCCACTTGCGGTCATAGGAAGTCGAAGGTGAATGCGACGGTGGATGCGGCGGGCTCCTGTACGCGGAAGGCGACGCGGGCGCTCTGTCCCGGTTCCAGCAGGGCCGCCCCGGGGTTCTCCCCCAGGTACTGCGCGGGCGTGAACACGCCACTGCCGATCACCCGGCCATCGGCATCGGACAATGACAACCGCAGGTCTGGCCATGCCTGTGCCCAGCGCGCATCGTTGCGGATGCTGGCCTGCACCTGCAGCACGCCGGCCTGGCCCGGCAGGGGGCGGATCTCGCGGCTGGTCATGGTGAATGCAGTGGGCTCGTGCCAAGCGGGCAGGCTGCAGCGCAGGACGCCGCACAGCGTGCCCAGCCATGCGCGGTTGCCGGCGTCGGCGGCCAGCCGCGTGCGGTCGGCCAGCACGCTCTGCAGGACCAGCAGCAGCGCCAGCGCGGCGACCAGCACCCAGTGCCAGCGCGGCGTTGGCAGGGCACGTGGGCGCGGGTTGCCGAGGAAACTGGGTGCATCGGTGGCAACCGTCGTTGCCGGTAGTACGACCGGTGCCGGTTCGATGGCCGCGGAGTCATCAACGATGACCATGTCATCGTCGTGTCGCATCTCCGCCGTCGGCGCATGTGCCAGATCAACGGGCTCGGTCGGCGCCTGCATTGCAGGCGCTGTTTGCTCAACGTCGTGCTGCGTGCGCGCATCGGTCGCAGGCGCAGCCTCACCCTCCGGCGTCGTGCGCAGGAAGGTGGCCAGGGGACGGCGCGGTGGGTTCGGCTCGGACATGCTCAGGGTGCGGGCTCGGATCCAGCGGTCATTCAACCACGATCAGGCGCGGCGCACGCCGGTGATGCGCATCCAGTCGCCATCCTGGGTGGCCTGCAGGTCGTCGAACCACGCGGCGTAGCGCTGCAGCAGCTCGCCTTCCTGGCCATGCAGGATGCCCGACAGAGCGATGCGGCCACCGGCAGCGACGCGCGCGGCCAGCAGTTCGGCCAGCGCATCCAGCGCCGAGGCCAGGATGTTGGCGACCACGATCGGGTAGGTCGCGACGGGTTCGTCCTGCGGCAGGTACACATGCATGCGCGCCTGCTCGCCGTTGCGCTCGGCGTTGTCGGCGGTGGCGACCAGAGCCTGCGGATCGTTGTCCACGCCGATGGCTTCAGCGGCACCCAGCTTCAGCGCGGCCAGCGCGAGGATGCCCGAACCGCAACCGAAGTCGAGCACGCGCTGGCCCTGCAGCACGCCGTCGACGGCCAACTGGTCGAGCCAGCGCAGGCACAGGGCCGTGGTCGGGTGGGTGCCCGAACCGAAGGCCAGGCCCGGGTCCAGCCGCACCACGGCAGCATCGGCGGCCTGTGCAGCTTCCGGCAGTTCATGGTTCCACGGCACGATCCAGGTGCGGCTGCCGAAATCCATCGGCTGGAACTGGTCCAGCCACGCGCGCTCCCAGTCTTCGTCCTCTACGGCGCGGAAGCTGCCGTTGCTCCAGTCCAGTTCCGGATCGAAGGCTTCCAGCGCGGCAAGCAGCAACAGGGCGTTGCTGTCGGCGGGGAACAGCGCGCTCAGCACCAGGGTGTCCCACAGCGGGGTCTCGCCCACACCCGGCTCGAGGATGGCCTGTTCGTTGCTGGTATCGGCTTCGGCATCGAGCAGGGTGACGGCCAGTGCGCCGACGTCCTCCAGCGCATTTTCATAGCGGGGCTGGGTGGCTTCGGTGCAACGCAGGGTCAGTTCCAGGAACGGCATGGCGGTGGGGGCAATCACGGGAAAGGGGGCCATGCTAGACCATCGGGGCGTCTCCGTATTGCCTGAGATGCTGCCCGGGGATGAACGGGGCCAGTTCAGACAGGTCTGCCGGGCCTTGCTAAACTCCGTGCTTTCCTGTGCGCCGTGAACGCTCACTGTTGCCGATGGCCTTGGCTCCGACCCTGAAAACCTGGTTGCTCGTGCTGCCGGCGGTGGCCGTGCTGGGCGTGGCCGGGTATCGGGCCAGCGGGCATGCCGGGGCGGTCACTGTGCCTTCGCCGGAACTGTCGACGGCACTGGCTGCCGGTGACAGCAACCCGCCGTTGCCGGTGATACCGGAAGCGCTGGCGCGTCGCCTGGCGGCGTTCGAGCGCGGCAATGCGCTGCCTTCGGGCCTGCCGCTGGACCTGCGCGCCGACATCGAGGATGCCACCGATCTCTACGCCTATGCGCAGCGCCTGCGCGTGCAGGCCGACGACGGCAACCACGAGGCGCGCTGGATGCTGAGCCGGGTCTATGACTACTGCGCGCAGTACGCCATCGATCCCGGTGGCTACCGCTTGGACAACAACGTGCTGGCCGGGTTGGGCCTGACCGCCGCACCGGCGATGGTGCAGGCGCGTGAGCGCGTGGCACAGCGCTGCGGTGGTTTCGTGCCGGGCGACAAGCTGGGGTCGGCCCTGGTGCTGGCTGAACGTCGCACGGCGGCCGCGCAGGGCAACCTGGCCGCGGAAGCATCCTTGTTCGCCGAAGGCGAGCCGCTGCAGGACAGCCCCGAGTACCGCCGTGACCTGGTCGAGCGGGTGCGCACTTCGCGTGATCCGGAAGCCTTCATGGCGATCGCGCCGGGCATGGGCGCGCGCGCGGCGGGGGACCGCGCACTCGATGGGCTGGTGGCCGGGGAGCAGCTCAGTGAACTGGCATGGCGGCTTGCGGCCTGCGAACTCGGTCTACCGTGTGGGGCCGACAGTGTGCTGGTCAACAGTTTTTGTGCGAATGGAGGGATCTGTTCGCAGGATGGGACGCAGGATTTCCGGGATTTTGTGTATGACGCTGCGGTTTCGCGGCAAGGTGCGGGGAAGATGAAGCAGTGGATCAAGCGATTGGTTGGAAAGAGGGACGGGCAATGAATTACCGTCGATTCCTGCATGGGGCCAAGTTCTGGTTCTGGGTGGCGCTGTTCGTGGCTTACTCGGCCGGTGCGGTCGGGCTGTTGATGATCGATACCTACGAAGATCGTTACCGGCATCTGTCGAAAGTGGAACTGACCACGGTGAAGGCGCAGGAAGACGTGCGCCGCGCGGGTGCCAGCCAGGTCGCCGCGGTCTATCGCGCGCAGAGTGGCATGCCGTTCGCCTCGTTGCCGGCCGGCAGCACTTTCCAGGTGGTGTGGCCCGATGGCTCGACCGAGACCATGGTGATCGTCGATCCGACCTCGCCCAATGGCGTGCGTCCGCTGGCGAACTCGCAGATTCCGGCCGAAGCTGCCGACAAGCGCTGAAGCGCCTGCCATAGAGCCGAGCCCACGCTCGGCGCTACAGCAACAGAAAAGGGCGGGGAATTCCCCGCCCTTTTCATGTCCAGCACCTGCTGCCGATCAGGTCAACGCGATCGGCTTGTTCTTGCGCTCGGCAAGGCGCTTTTCCAGGTAGTGGATGTTCTGGCCACCGGCCTGGAAGCCCTTGTCGCGCATGATCCGCTGCTGCAGTGCGACGTTGGTCTTGATGCCATCAACCACCATTTCGCTCAGCGCCACCTGCATGCGGGCGATGGCGGTTTCGCGGTCCGGGCCGTGCACGATCAGCTTGCCGATCATCGAGTCGTAGTTCGACGGCACGCGGTAGCCACTGTAGATGTGGGTATCCACGCGCACGCCAGGGCCACCCGGCGGATGGAAGCCGGTGATGGTGCCCGGGCTCGGCACGAAGGTTTCAGCGTCCTCGGCGTTGATGCGGCACTCGATCGCATGACCGTTCAGCACCACGTCGCTCTGCTTGATCGACAGCTTCTGGCCGGCAGCGATCTTCAGCTGCTCGGCCACCAGGTCGATGCCGGTGACCATTTCGGTGACCGGGTGCTCCACCTGGATGCGGGTGTTCATTTCGATGAAGTAGAAGCGGCCGTCCTCGTAGAGGAACTCGAACGTGCCGGCGCCGCGGTAGCCGATGCGGATGCAGGCTTCCACGCACACCTTGCCGATCTGCTCGCGCTGTTCGGCGGTGATGCCCGGTGCCGGTGCTTCTTCCACCACCTTCTGGTGGCGGCGCTGCATCGAGCAGTCGCGCTCACCCAGATGGATGGCGTTGCCCTGGCCGTCGGCCAGCACCTGGATCTCCACGTGGCGCGGATTTTCCAGGAACTTCTCCATGTAGACCTCGCCATTGCCGAACGCGGCCTTGGCCTCGCTCTTGGTGGTTTCGATCGAGGTCTTCAGCGAGGCTTCGGCGTGCACCACGCGCATGCCACGGCCACCGCCGCCACCGGCCGCCTTGATGATGACCGGGTAGCCGATCTCACGGGCGATCTTGGTGTTGGCGACGATGTCTTCGCCCAGCGGGCCGCCCGAACCGGGTACGCACGGCACGCCGGCGGACTTCATCGCGCGGATGGCTTCGACCTTGTCGCCCATCATGCGGATGGTGTCGGCCTTGGGGCCGATGAAGATGAAGCCGGATTCCTCCACGCGCTCGGCGAAGTCGGCGTTCTCCGACAGGAAGCCGTAGCCCGGGTGGATGGCCTGGGCGTCAGTGACTTCAGCGGCGGCGATCAGTGCCGGAATGTTGAGGTAGCTCTGCGGCGACGGTGCCGGGCCGATGCAGACCGACTCGTCGGCCATGGCCACGTGCTTGAGGTTGCGGTCGACCGTGGAGTGCACGGCCACCGTGCGGATGCCGAGGGTGTGGCACGCGCGCAGGATGCGCAGCGCGATCTCCCCTCGGTTGGCAATGACGACTTTGTCGAGCATGGCGTGCCCCTCAGCCGATCACGAACAGCGGCTGGTCGAACTCCACCGGCTGGCCGTTCTCACCGAGGATGGCGACGATGGTGCCGGACTTGTCGGCTTCGATCGGGTTGAACATCTTCATCGCTTCGATGATGGCCAGGGTCTCGCCTTCCTTGACCTGCTGGCCAACGGTGACGAAGGCCGGCTTGTCCGGGGCGGACGAGGCGTAGAAGGTGCCGACCATCGGCGAGCGCAGCACGTGGCCTTCCGGCAGTGCCGGGCCCGGCTTGGCGGTGCCGCCGGTGGAGGCCTCGGTCGGCGACTGCATCGGCATCGCCTGCGGCGCCGGGGCGGCCGGAGCGGCGTACACCGGGGCCGCAATCGGGGCGGCATAGCCGGCCACCGGGGCACGCGACAGGCGCACCGACTCTTCGCCTTCCTTGATTTCGATTTCAGCCAGGTTCGACTCTTCCAGCAGGTCGATCAGCTTCTTGATTTTGCGCAGATCCATGAGGGCCTCTTTGGTTTCTATCTAGGTGAGGAGAGCGCCGTGGGCGCCCGGGTCGACAATCAGGTGGCGGATACCCGCAGCAGCGCCGCGTCCATCGCGTAGCGGTAGCTGTCGGCACCGAAGCCGCACACCACGCCCACCGCCTTGTCACTGAAGTAGCTGTGCTGGCGGAACGGTTCGCGGGTATGCGGGTTGGACAGGTGGATCTCGATGAACGGCACCGCCACCGCTGCCAGCGCATCGCGCAGGGCAACCGAGGTGTGGGTGAAGGCGGCGGGGTTGATCAGGATGAAAGCGGTTCCGTCGTTGCGTGCGGCCTGCACGCGGTCCACCAGCACATGCTCGGCATTGGACTGCAGGCTCTCCACCGCGTGCCCGGCGGCCGATGCCTGGCTGGCCAGGGCCTGGTCGATGTCGGCCAGCGTGGTGTGGCCGTAGACCTCCGGCTCGCGGGTGCCGAGCAGGTTGAGGTTGGGGCCGTGCAGGACCAGCAGCTTCGCCATGGGATCCGGAAGACGGGAAAGGGCGGCAGTCTGGCGGAACCGGTGGATGCTGTCCAGTTCGGCGAAGTTTGCAGCGTTTCAATCGAACGTTTGAAATCTGCCGGAGCGCTTGTGGCCGTATGGCGGGCGCTGGATCACGGCGCGCTGAACGCCTTGCAGGCCGGGGATGCATGCACGTAGGCCGACGATGGCGGCAGGCCGGGCGATGGCGGCTGCCGCCATGGGCCGTGATGCCGTAGATCCAGGCCATGCGTGGATGGCGGAGTTCGGTGCGCAGCGAGCGACGCACCCACCACGAAGCCCCCTGGTACCGGGCGGCTCAGGTCTCCAGCGGCACCGTCGGCACCACGTTCGGGAACACCTCCTCCAGCGGC
This sequence comes from Stenotrophomonas maltophilia, assembly GCF_003205835.1. GTDB lineage: Bacteria > Pseudomonadota > Gammaproteobacteria > Xanthomonadales > Xanthomonadaceae > Stenotrophomonas > Stenotrophomonas riyadhensis. Next base: position 4,349,863 of record NZ_CP029773.1, on the reverse strand, counting down.
TCCCGTTCCCCGGGCTTCGGCGCCGGCCAGTTGTAGGCATTGACCGGCTGCGCCCGGTTCACCCACAACGCGTAATACAGATGGTCGGCGCGGCCATCACCGGTATTGGGGTGGATCAGGATGGTCAGGCCCAGGCTGTTGAGCTGCAGCCAGGGCACCAGCACCGGCAGCAGGTCGTTGGTGAAGCCGAAATAGAACGAGGGCGTGACGTGCGGTCCACGGGGCTCCAGGTTCCAGTTGCCCAGCTCCACCGGGAAACGCTCGGCGGCCCAGCGCCGCAGCAGGGCCGCCTTCTCGAAGCTGTCCTCGTCGAAATAGATATGCGCGTGGTAGCTCTTGATGTCGGTGTACGCGCGCGGGGCGCTGGGTAGCGTGGCTTCGCCGGGACGCACACTGGCCGGGCGCGGAGTCGGTTCGCTGGCCGTGGCCTGGCCCCAGGGGCTGCTGCCCTTCACCGGCGGCGGGACGATGGCGCGGAAGCCCGGGCGCCCGGGTTCGGTGGTGTTCACCGTACTGTCGCCGCGCGGGGCTGCGGTGGCGGTCGACGCGCTGGCCAGCCCACCGGCGGCCAGTCCGGCCGAGGCGATCAGGCGCCGGCGCGTGGGTGAGAGCAGGTCGGCCCAGTGGGCGTCATCGTCGCCGGCGTCGACGAGGGTCTGCGGGTCCGGGTGCATGGAGGGCTCCGTGGCGGCATCGTGTGGGCAGGCAAGCACGCTCGGGCACCTGCATCCACAGCGTCCAATAAGCAGGCGGCATCACCTCATGCAGGTTCGACCTGGTCGTCATTGAGCGCGGCTGCGGGGCGGGCTAGGGTGCAGGTCTTTCGCCCCGGAGCTCGCCATGACCTCGCCCGATGCCGATACCCAACGCAAGCGCGCGGCCTTCCGCCAGCTGCATGCAGCTGGGTGCTTCGTACTGCCCAATCCGTGGGACGTGGGCAGTGCCCGCTACCTGCAGCGGCAGGGCTTCCAGGCACTGGCCACGACCAGTGCCGGCTGCGCCTGGAGTGAAGGGCGGCCGGACGGAGCGGTTTCGCTGCAGGCCACGCTGGACCATCTGCGCCTGATGGCGGCAGCGACGCCGCTGCCGTTGAACGCCGATTTCGGCGATGGCTTCGGTGATACGCCGCAGGCGGTGCAGGAGGCGGTGGCGGCGGCGATCGACACCGGCATCGCGGCATTGTCGATCGAGGATGCCAGCGGCGTCGCCGATGCACCGCTGCGTTCGATCGATCAGGCGGTCGAGCGCCTGCGCGCTGCCCGTGCAGCCATCGACCGCGCGGGTGGCGACGTGCTGCTGGTCGGCCGTGCCGAGAACTTCTTCGTCGGCGTGCCGGATCTGCAGGACACCCTGCAGCGCCTGCGCGCCTATGCCGAGGCAGGTGCCGATGTGCTGTATGCGCCGGGCATCAACACACGCGAGCAGATCAGCGCGGTGGTCGCCGCTGCGGGATCGAAGCCGGTGAACCTATTGGTCGGTGGACCGACACCGCTGAGCCTGCAGGACATCGCCGCACTCGGCGTGCGCCGGGTCAGCCTGGGCGGTGCGCTGGCGCGTGCGGCGTGGGGTGGGCTGATGCAGGCGACCCAGCCGATCGTGCAGGACGGACGCTTCGATGGCCTGCAGCAGGCGGCCTCGGGTGCGGCGCTGAACGCGCTGTTCCATTGACGGAAACCTCGGTGCGGACTCTGACCAGCAGGGACAGTAGATCCACGCCATGCGTGGATGGATGCGCCTACGCCTACAGCGCTTCCGTCTCACTCTCCGGCAGGACCACGCCTGGTTCCAGGTCGGGCAGCAGCTGCTGCAACAGCCCGGGGTTGTCCGGCAGCGCGGCGCCATCCAGATAGCGCCATTGCGTGGTACCGACGCGCCGCACAGCGACCATGAATGACGTGCTGCGCATCGGCGCTTCGCGCACGCGCAGCAGTGACTGGCGCGGTACGAAGCAGACTTCCTCGTCACCGGCCGCATAGGTGCGGCCCGGCACGCCCGCTTCGTCGCTGATGATGGTGACGCCGGCCTTGCGCAGTTCCTTTACCGTGTCGCGGGTCATCCGTGCATAGGCCTCGTCGCCGCCGGCCAGCTGCTTCAGGCTGGGATGGGTGCGCGCGATGATCAGCTCGGTATCGCCACGGGCGAAGGCGTCCATCATCGCCTGCACCTCCTTGCGCAATGTGGCTGAGTCTTCCGGGCTGAGTTCACCGGCCAACGCTGGCGCAACGGCCATTGCCATCGGCAGGGCCAGCAGAAGGGCAAGCAGGTATCGGTGCATCGTCGGGTATCTCAGCGGGAACCGGCGCACTATACGGTGGATGCGGAAACAGCGTCCCACGCATGGCGCTGGTGTCCCGGGCGTCACTACTTACTATTAGTAGTTAGTGAATTCCGGACATCCCCCATGCACACCCTCATCGTTACCGCCCATCCTGAATCCGCCGCGTTGACCCATGCCATCGCCAGGCGCATCGGCGAAGCCATCACCGCAACGGATGCCGCCAACACCGTGACCCTCGCCGATCTGATGGCCGAAGGCTTCGATCCGCGCTTCAACACGCACGACCAGGCGCTGTTCCGTGGCACCGGCGCACCTCCAGCCGACGTTGCCGCCGAGCAGGCGCGGCTGGATGCTGCCGACACGCTGGTACTGGTCTATCCGCTGTACTGGTGGTCGTTCCCCGCACTGCTGAAGGGCTGGATCGATCGCGTGTTCACCCAGGGCTGGGCCTACCAGGACGGTGCCGACGGCAAGGTGCAGAAGAAGCTGCAGCGGTTGCGCGTGCATCTGGTCGGCATCGGTGGGGCCGGCGCGGACATGATCGAACGGCGCGGCTACGGCGCGGCGATGAAGACCCAGATCGACATGGGCATCTTCGACTACTGCGGCGCGCGCGTGCTGTTGTCCGAACTGCTGCTGGATGCGGATTCCGGTGCGGCCGAAGTGCATCTGCAGTCGGCAGAGTCGATCGGACGTAAAATCGGTACTCCGATGCGCTGACCGCCGTGCCCTGCCGATGCCTGCCAATGCCGCTCCCACGCGCCGCCGATTGACCCGTGAGCAACGCGGCCGCCAGTTGCTGGATGTGGCCTGGGCGCTGGTCGGCGACGAAGGCACCGACGCGCTGACGCTGGGGCGGCTGGCCGAGGCTGCGGGCGTGACCAAGCCGGTGGCCTACGATCACTTCGTGACCCGCAATGGGCTGCTGGCCGCGCTCTACGATGACTACGACGGCCGCCAGACGCGGGTCTTCAACGAGCGCATCGGCCGCGCCCGGGCGCAGTTGGCCGATCGTGCGGCGGCCATCGCCTCCGGCTACATCGACTGCATCCTCAGCCAGGGCAGTGAAGTGCAGGGCATCCTTGCCGCGCTGGTCGGTGCACCTGAACTGCACGAGGTGCGGCGGCGCTACCAGCAGGATTTCATCGACAACTGCGGCACCTGGCTGGGCCCGTTTGCTGCCGACGGCACGGTGCCACTGGCCGGGCGCTGGGCGATTCTCGGTGCGGCCGAAGCCCTGTCCGAAGCCGTAGCAGCAGGCGCGCTGGACAAGGCCGCAGCCGAAGCCGAGCTGCAGCGCTTGATCGTGGCAACGGTCAAGCGACGCTGAGCCCTTCAGGCGTCGGCGGTGCTGTCGGCCAGCGCCGCAAACCCGGCGGCCAGCCGTTCGCGCACAAGGGCATCGCGTGCGTCGCGGCTTTCAGAACCCAGCACCACGGTGATCAGGCGTACCGGCTGATCCCGCCCGGGCACTGCCCGGCATGCGGTGGCGGCCAGGCAGAAGCCTGCGGCCTGGGTGTAGCCGGTCTTCAAGCCATCCACGCCGTCATCGCCAAGCAGCGCGTTCTGGTTGTTGCGGCCGAAGCTGCCATGCGCGAACGTGCGCTGCGCGGTGATTGCCAGTATCTGCGGATGGTCATTCAGCAGGCAGGCGGCGAGTACTGCCATGTCGCGCGCGCTGGAAGCATGGTGCGGGGTGGTGATGCCGGATACGCTGGCGAACCAACTGCTGCGCAGGCCAAGCTGGCGCGCGTGCCGGTTCATGCGGTCCAGGAACGCAGGCTGTGATCCGTCCAGATGGCGCGCGATGGCCAGCGCCGCGTCATTGCCGGAGACGATCATCAGTCCTTCCAGCAGGCGCGCGAGAGTGACTGTTTCACCGGGCACCAGGCCCATGCGCGTTTCATCATCGGCCACCGCGTGCACATCCTCGGCGGCGATGGTGACCGCTTCGTCCCAAGCGCCTCCGTTCTCTTCGACGCATTCGTATGCCGCATAGGCGGTCATCAGCTTGGTCAGCGAGGCCGGTTGCCGCGCGATGTCCGCGTTGTGCTGATGGACTACCGCGAAAGTTGCCGCATCGAGGGTGATCGAGGACAACGGCGCGCGCTCAGTAGCAGGAGACGGCATGGATGGGCCGATGGAGGAGGGCCTGCAGGATAGCCCGCGGCGGCTGCATGAAGCTGCAATATTGAAACGATATAACGTACCGTCATTGTGGGCCGCCGTTGGCCCGACGGGACATCCGATGACTGCACGCATGCCACGCCGTTGGCTCCATTCCTCGCTGCTGCTTGCGTTGGCTACGCTGGGTGGCTGCCAGCCCAACCTGCGCGCCGAGGCTGTTGCTTCCGGCCCAGCGCGCCCGCACAACGTGATCGTGATGATCAACGACGGTGCCGGTTGGGGCACCTGGGACGCCGCCGCCTACTGGCAATACGGCAGCCGCGAAGGGGCGCCGTATGCGGATTTTCCGCAGCGCCTGGCGGTGACCACCTTCCCGTTGAACGCCAGCAGCCAGCCGACCCGCGACAACGCGCAGACCCTGGGCTACGACGCGGGAAAGGCCTGGGACAGCGAACCGGTGCCGGCGCAGGACCTGCCATTCGTCGGCTACCAGTACCTGGCCGCGGTCGCCACCGACAGTGCTGCGGCCGGTACGGCGCTGTCCTCGGGCATCAAGACCTACAACAACGCCATCAATTACAGCAACGATGGCAATCCGGTCGAGTTCAACACGCTGCGCGCCAAGCGGCTGGGCATGGCGACCGGTGTGGTGACTTCGGTACCGTTCGCGCATGCCACGCCGGCCGCGTTCGCGGCGCAGAACGAATCGCGCAACAACTATCACGCCATCGCGCACCAGATGCTGGCGCAGGGCCACATGGACCTGGTGATGGGCACCGGCGGTCCCGGCTACAGCGTTGATGGTCGCGCCTGTGATGAGAGTGCCGGCGCGGCCAAGGCCGAGGGCTGCGCGAACCCGTGGGAATGGGTGTCGCAGCAGGATTGGCAGCAGCTGGAAGCGGGCAGCACCATTGCCGGCAATCCGTCGGGGCCGTGGCGCCTGATCCGCAGCAAGGAGGCGTTCGCCGCGCTGGCGCAGGGACGGCTGCCGGCCGACCGGCCGCTGATCGGCGTGCCGCGCGTGGCCAACACGCTGCAGCAGGCGCGCCAGCTGCAGGTGCTGGGCAAGGATGCGGCCACGCCTTCCGGTGTGAGGAAGATCGACAGCGTGCCCGATCTTGCGACCATGACCCGTGGCGCGCTGCAGTTCCTGCAGCAGCGTTCGGCCAAGGGCCTGTTCCTGATGGTGGAAGGCGGCGCCACCGACTGGGCGGCGCATACCAGTGCCTGCGGCACCGAATGGCACTACGGCCAGTGCAGCGACCAGCCGCAGTACGGCCGGCTGATCGAGGAAACCGTGGAGTTCAACGACGCGGTGGCGGCGGTGGTCGACTGGATCGAGCGCAACGGTGGCTGGGAACGCAACCTGTTGATCGTCACCACCGACCACGACAACAGCATGCCGATGGGCCCGGATGCACAGAACGTTGCCTTCGAGCCGGTACGCAACAACGGCCGTGGACGCATGCCGGGGATGAGCTTCCGCCCGACCGGCAACCATTCCAATGCGCTGGTGCCGTTGTGGGCCAAGGGCGCGGGCGCGGAGCTGCTGGGCCAGCGCGTGCGGGGCGTCGATGCCGGTTACCGCCAGCATGTGCGCTGGAACGACGGCAGCTACATCGACAACACCGATGTGGCTGCGGCGGTGCAGGAGGCACTGCAGCGTTAGGGGTGCGCGGGGCGCTGGCTGGCAGCTGCAGGTTTCCCGGTCGACGAGGTTGCCGGCCAGCGGCCGGCACTACCGGGGATGGTGCTGGGCGGCGGCGACGGGCTGGCCAGCTGGCGTGCCAGCTCGGTGCTGGCCACGTGGCCGTGCAGGAACAACAAGCCGCTGAAGATGTTCATGAGCGTGCCTCCACTTGAGTGGATTGCACGATACGGGCAGCATGGACGGGCAAAAAGCGACATTTCCGCAAGGTGGCCTTGAGAGGAATTCAAGCCTGATGTCCCGCCCTCCACTCCATGCCCTGCAGGGCTTCGTGGCTGCCGCCCGGCTCGGCAACCTGTCGCGTGCCGCCGCGTCGATGAATGTGACCGTCAGCGCGCTCAGCCACCAGATGCGGCAGCTGGAAGAGCGCCTTGGCCAACCGTTGCTGATCCGCCAGGCGCGTGGTGTCACCCTCACCCTGGAAGGGCAGCGCCTGCTCGACCAGGTCGGACCGCATCTGGATGCGATCAACGAAGCCTTCCAACCCTATGCGGCACGCGCCGAGCACGTGCTGACGATCAGTGCGGTGCCGTCGATGGCCTCGGCCTGGCTGGTGCCACGCCTGGGCCACTTCGTGGCCGCGCACCCGCAGATCGAGATCAACCTGCAGTCGAGTGAACGCCTGGTCGATTTCGAGCGGCAGCGCCAGTTCGACGCCGCGCTGCGGCTGGGCACCGGGCAGTGGCCCGGGCTGGTGGTGGAACCGCTGTTCGACGAGTGGCTGCTGCCGATGGCCAGCCCGGCACTGATCGAACGCATGGGGGGCATCGACCGTGTACCGCTGACCCAGTGGCCGCTGCTCGGTGATCCCGACGGCGCGTGGGGCGCCTGGTTCGCCTTGAGTGGGCAGAGTCCGCCACCGCGCTTCGTGGCGGTGCTGGATGATTCGGAGGCACACCACCGTGCGGCGCTGGACGGGGTAGGGGTAGCGCTCGGGCGGGTGACGCGGGCACGCTTGCTGCTGGAATCCGGTCAGCTGGTCGCGCTGTCCAGCCTGCGCCTGAAAACCGCCTGGCCGCATTGGCTGGTGTACCCGCAGCGCTCGGCCAGCCATCGTGGCTTCCTCGCGTTCCGCGACTGGCTGCATGCGCAGGCCGCCGAGCACGTGCGGCACATGGCAGACGCACATCTGTAGCGTCGAGCCATGCTCGACTGCTGGTGCTCTACAGTCACCGAACCAGCGTGACCGCCTGCCCGGCACGCGCGAACGCTTCCTCAAGCAACGGGCCGGCCTTGATCGCCTCCACTTCCTCGAACAACGCCCGCAATGCATCGGCCGGGCGTGAGGCCGGTGCCGCCACCGCCTGCTGGATCGCGGTGAAACGGCCGGCCAGCACACGGTGGCCGGGATGCGCCTGCGCCCATGCTTCCAGCGGCTGGCGTACACCGGCGGCGGCATCCAGGCGCTGCTGATCGAACAGCGTGATGGCCGCCGCCGAGGTCTCCGCCCGCTCGATCGTGGCGTGGCGCAGTTCACGGCTGAGAAACAGGTCGTAGGCCGCACCGCGGCCGACCGCGATGCGCAGTCCGTCGCGGTCCAGGTCGGCTACCTGCTGCGCAGGGCTGTCCGCGCGAACCAGATAGGTACCTTCGATCTCCACGTACGGGGCACTGAAGGCAATGCGGTCGGCGCGTGCAGGATCGATGGCCAGGAAGGCCAGGTCCCAACCGTCTTCGCCTGCTGCGGCGACCACCGAGGCTGCGGCATCGTGGCAGGTGAAGCGTGCCTGCACCCCCATCCGTTGCGCCAACGCTGTGGCCAGTTCCAGCGAGGGGCCGCGCGGTGAGCGCGCATCGCCCTGTGCCAGCACCGGGTTGCCCAGGTTGATCGCCACGCGCAGGAAACCGTGCGGTGCCAGCGTACGTCGGTGGTCGGCCAGGGACATGCAGAACTCCACGGGGCAGGGGAGACCCAGCATGCCAACAACGGTGTCCGCGTGGCGTGGAATCAGCCGCGCGCGGCGAAGGTGCCGTGGAAGCCCAGTGGTACCGCATAGGGCAGCCAGGCCTGTGCCAGCGGACCGTCGTCCAGGTGACGGGCATCGAGCACCGCCAGGCCGCTGCGCTTGTTCACCGGATCGAGCAGGGTGCCGATCAGCCAGCCATCATCGGCGTTGCGGCTGCCCGGGCGCGGTACGAACACATGCTCTTCGGCCATGATGTCCGGTCCATAGTTCCAGAGCTGGCGGCGCCCGCGCTCGATGTCGAACGCGGCCACCGCATTGAAGTACGGTGCGGTGGCCGGGCCGTCGATGGTCGGCGCGTACAGGCGCGCACCGCGGGTATCGGCGGAACGGGGGTCGAACAGCGGGAACTCCACCGCGCTGATGCCCAGCGGCTGCCAGCGGGCCTGGCCACGACGCAGGTCCAGATGCAGCTCGACCAGGCTGGCGCCACTGTTGGCGGCGTGTGCGCCATCACCGGCCATCGCTTCCTTCATCGGCGAGCGCGCCTCATTGATGTCATCGTGGCGCACTGCACGCAGCACGATGCCGCCATCGCGGGTGAACGCATCGCCGAAGTGGTAGATCGCCGCGAACGGGGCTTCGAACCACTGCGTCTTGTCCGGCGCATCCTTGGCGACCACCGCGATGCGCACGGGGCGCTGCGGTGCGAACTGCATGCGCTCGAAGAAGCTGCCGCCTGTGCCGGTGAAATCGAACGGCATCATCACGAACACCAGGTGCTGGTCGGTCATCGCGAAGGCATGCAGGTAGCCATGCTCGGGTGTTTCGATCACATTGGCGCTGCGCAGCTGGCCGTTCGCACCGATGTGCCAGACCAGCAGGCCATGGCCACCCATCAGGCTGATCGAGCCGAAGTTCCAGACGCTGCCGTCGCGGTCGCGCAGCGGGTGCGCCGAGAACGGCAGTGCGGCGAGGTCCGGACGCCAGGTCACCGGACCCAGCGTCTGCAGGGAATCGGGGTCTACTTCGAATGCCGAGCCGGACTCGCACAGCGCGAACAGGCGGCCATTGATCATGGTTACCGAGGTATTGGCCACGTTGGCATCGTCGTTGTTTCGAACTGCCAGCGCACCGGGAACGCTGGTGCCGGCAGCTGGATACTGGAAGCGGCCGGCCTTCTGTTCACGGGTGAATTTCGGCGTGGCGACCATGCGCCCGTGATGGGTCAGGCTGCCGTCACCATTGAAGCGCCAGCCATGCACCATGCCGTCACCGTCGAACCAGTGGTCGTAGCGGAAGCCATCGCGCTCGGTCCAGGCCGGGCCGTTGCGGTACAGCGTGCCGGCCAGGCCCGCTGGCAGCTTTCCCTGCAGTTGCACGGTGGCCGGGCCGAGGCTTTCGCTGCCGACGCTGCGCCAGCCGAGCAGCCACGGGTGTTCCTGCATGCCCTGCGCGAACCGCGCCGGGTCGCCGGCGTAGGCGGGAGCGCTGCGCAGCGCGGTGGCGCCCAGGGCCAGGCAGGCACTGCTGCTGAGCAGGGTACGAAGGAAGCGGCGACGGTCCATGGTGGCCTCGGGTCTGGATGCGGGAATCAGCGCAGGGTGATGTCGATGGCGGTGCCAGCCGCCGGCACGTCGACGCGCGCCTCGTCGAAGGTCGGCTTGCGCATCACCTGCGGGTTGTTGCTGAAGCCGTAGCCTTCCACCGGCATGCCGACCAGGTTGGTGTCGAGCTTGCCGTTGTCGTTCTCGTCGTGGGTGAGCAGTACGGCATAGGTGCCGGCCGGCAGGTTCTTGAACACGAAGCGGGCGCTGTCACCGCTGGGCGCCGCCTGCTGGGCCTGCACGGGCCTGGCCTTGCCGTCCCAGGCGGCCGCGCTGTCAACCAGGGCAGCACGCAGGGTGCCGGTCTGCACGCGGACGTCGTGCACGGTCACGGCCAGGTCGGCGGCGTGGGCACTGCCGGCCAGGGCCAGGGCAGTCAGGGCGGTGCTGAGCAGGGCGGTGCGGATCATGGCGGTGGCTCCGGAAGTGGGTGAGGCGGTGTGGAGCCAGTCTGCGTGGGGCGGTGCACCGGGTTCAGGGCCAGTGGTCATCGATTCGACGTGCCAGAAGTCACTTTCTGCGCCGGACCCATTGCCGCCGGCGTGCGCGGCCGTCAGCATCTGGCCATGCCCAGCCTGTTCCGCCATCTGTTGCGTCCGCTCAGCCTCGCCGGCCTGGTCACCGTGCTGGTGGTCGGCCTGTCGTTCGCAGTGCAGCGCAGCGGCGCCGGGCTGAGCCTGCTGCTGCTTGCTGTGTTCCTGCTGCTGTTCGTGGTGCACGGCTGGGCGTCGATGCCATCCCGCGTGCGCGCCGTCGCTGCGGTGTTGCAGGCGCTGTTGGCGGTTGTGCTGGTTGCGCTGCAGCCGCGTACCGGCACCGCCCCGGTGCTGCTGGTGGTGCTGGTTGCACAGCTGGCCGAGCACTGGCCGCCGCGCTTTGTGCTGGGTGTTGCGCTGCTGGCCAACCTGGCGGTGTATGCCGTGCTGCGCCACAGCGGCTTCAGCCAGCCCCTGCTGGTGGTGCTGCTGTATGGCGGTTTCCAGGCCTTTGCCGCGCTGACCGCGCACTATGCCCGCAGCACGGCGCTGGCCCGCGATGACCTGGCCCGGGTCAACGCCGACCTGCTGGCCACCCGCGCGCTGCTGGCTGACAGTGCACGCGATGCCGAGCGCCTGCGCCTGGCCCGCGAACTGCATGATGTGGCCGGGCACAAGCTCACCGCGATGCGGCTCAACCTGCGCGCCCTGGCCGCTGACCCTGCGCTGGCCGGTCGCGAAGGGCTGGTGCTGGCCGAACAGTTGTCCGGCGAGTTGCTGGCCGACATCCGCCAGGTAGTGCAATCGATGCGCGATGATCGCGGCCTCGATCTGGCCACCGCGCTGCATGCGCTGGCCGCACCCTTCCCACGACCGAAGCTGCAGCTGCAGATCGGCGACGGGGTGCGCGTGGCTGACCCGTTGATGGCCGAGACCGTGCTGCGGCTGGTACAGGAAGCCCTGACCAATGCCGCCCGGCACGGCAATGCAGACACCGTGTGGTTGACGATCAATGAAGAGGAATCCCAGTTGCGTATCGATATCCGCGATGATGGCCAGCGCGCCGAACGCATCCGCGAGGGCAATGGCATCGCCGGCATGCGCGAGCGCCTGGCGGCTGTGCAGGGGCGGCTGGAGTTGGCCCGAACCGCGCAGGGCGGCATGCATCTGACCGCGCGGTTGCCGGCATGAGCCCGGCGGCAATCCGCGTAGCGCTGGCCGACGACCAGGCATTGGTGCGTGCAGGCCTGCGTGCGCTGCTGCAGGGCCTGGGGGTGGACGTGGTGCTGGAGGCCGAGGATGGCCAGGCCCTGCTGGATGCGCTGAATACGCAGCGCGTGGACGTGGTGCTCAGTGACATCCGCATGCCCGGGCTGGATGGGATCGAGGCACTGCGCCAGCTGCGCGCGCGCGGCGATGCCACGCCGTGGCTGCTGCTGACCACCTTCGATGAAAGTGATCTGCTGCTGCGCGCCAGCGAGGCCGGTGCGCAGGGCTTCCTGCTCAAGGATGCCGCGCCGGCCGACCTGCGCGAGGCCATCGAACGCGTTGCTGCTGGCGAGACCCTGCTGCTGCCGGTCAGTACCGATCCGGTGCGCGCGCGTTACCGCTTCCACGATGAAGCGCCGCCCACCGATACCTTCGGCGAACGTGAAGTGGCAATCCTGCGCCTGCTGGCCGGGGGCTACAGCAACAAGGAGATCGCGCGCAGCCTGTTCCTGGCCGAGGGCACGGTGAAGAACTACGTGTCCGCCATCCTGGACAAGCTCGGCACCCGCGACCGTACCCGCGCGGTCCTGAAGGCGATTACCCTGCGCATCATCTGAGTCAGCCGCGCAAGGAGCGCCAATGAACCCGATCCTGCATGTCGAGATCCCGGCCACTGACCTGGCCCGTGCGATCGCCTTCTACCAGCAGTGGCTGCAGGTGGTGGTGGATGAGCCGGTCCTGCTGCACGACTGCAGGATGGCGTACCTGCCGTTTGCCGATGAGGCCGCCGGCGCCAGCATGTCGCTGGTGCAGGGAGCGGACTACCGGCCCTCCGAGCAGGGCACGCGCATCTATATCGGTGTCGATGACCTGGATGCCAGCCTCGAGCGTGCGCTGCAGGCCGGGGCCGAGCTGCGCTTCGGCCCGGCAGATGCCGGCGACTGGCGCGTGGCCGAGATCCGCGACAGCGAAGGCAACCGGATTGCATTGCAGGCGCGCGCGGTTCTGTAGAGCCGAGCCGATGCTCGGCTGCTGTTGACCCAGCTGCCAACGCTCAGCCGAGCATCGGCTCGGCTCTACACCGTCGCGGCGCGTGAGCGCTGCAGCCAGTCGTTGATCGCGGGATCCAGCCGCGGGTCGTCCGGAAGCTGGATGCCGAAGCGCTGCTCCAGCACGTCGCGCACGTCTCCGACGTCATGCAGCGGGCGCTTGTCCGGCGCCTGCCCGAGGCGATACTCGGTGTAGTTGCCGCTGCCGATGGTGCGGCGCCAGTCCGGGCCGGTCAGCGATGCGCGCAGCTGGCCGGGGAAACTGGAGTCGGGATGGGTGCACACGTACCAGTTGCCCACCACGTTGTCGATCGGCGCCGGCGCCTGCAGATCGAAGCGGTACATCGCCCGCCAGCCCTCGCTGGATTCGGCCGACAGCACGAAATCACCACCGTCTTCCAACCGCTGCAACAGGTAGCGTTCGTGCGGCGTGGCCTGCGGCTGCGGGTCATGCAGGCGCAGCGGTACGGTCGGGGTCAGGCTGCCGAAACCGGCGTCCACCAGCCAGTCATCACCGTCCACGTGCACGCGCAGCAGCAGGTGGGTACGCGCCGTCAGCTGGCCGTCCTGGGCGGCCAGCAGCACGCGCGCGCTCAACGGTTGCGCATCGAAGCCCAGCGCCTGCAGCAGCGCCAGCAGGCCGCCGTTGAGCTCGAAGCAGTAACCGCCACGGCGGTCGTCAAGCAGCTTGCGCTGCACGCTGTCCAGGTCGATCGGTACCGCATCGCGCAGCAGGCAGCTGAGGGTCTCGAACGGCAGCAGCGCGTTGTGGCGCTGCTGCAGCAGGGTCAGGCCGGCCAGCGTCAGCGGCGGCGGCGCATCCAGCTGCAGGCGCTGCAGGTAGCGGGGAACATCGAGCGTCGTCATGGGGGCACCGGGCGGGGAAGGGAGGTCCACTGTGCTCCCCCAACCGGGGTTGAGGTCAAGCACCGTGCTGGTGTCATCGCCCCGTCGCGTGTGCCGGGTACAAAGGCGGCGTCCGCCAGCAGTCGGTGCGACTGAACCAAAAAAACCCCTAAAGTTGCTCCATATCCAGCCGATACAGGTGCGTCCTTCCGCCTGGAGTCTGTCATGTCGGCCGTTGTTCCCCACCTCCGGTCCCTGCGCACGCGTCTTGCCACGTTGCGTTCGGTGTCCCCCGGCCTGCTGCTGTGGCTGCAACCACACCGGCTCAGCGTAGCCAACAAGCTCAAGGCGACCCTGTGGGTCTGTGGCCTGGGGCTGGTGGCGATCGCCGCCGTCCACGCCTGGACTGGACATGGCAGTGCGCAGGCCGCACGCACCCAGGCCAGCTACCAGCGCGGTAGTGACCTGGCCGCCAGCCTGGCCACCCGCGTGGCGGAAGCGCGTCGCCTGCAGACCCAGTATGCACGCAGTTTCGATGATGCTGACCGCAGCCAGCTGCTGGCCATGCAGAAGGCGCTGCAGGCCGACCTGCAGGCGCTGCGCGCGATGCCGATGGATGCCGGCCGGCGCAAGGCGCTGCAGGCGCTGACCGAAGCCGCCGACGCCTTCTCGCAGGGCGTGGCGGCCCTGTTCGAACGGGTCGACGAGATGGGCCGCGGTGAGGCCGGCCTCGCTGCGCAACTGCAACAGGCTGCAGACACGCTGCAGGCGCAGGTGGATGCGCAGCAGCGGCCCGCGCTGGCGCTGTCCCTGCAGAAGATGCGCCGCCAGGAGGCGTTGCTGCTGCTGGATGGTGACTCCGTCCATGCCGACCGCGCCAGCGAGGAGAAGCTGCCGTTCGATCTCGCGCTGGCGGGCCTGTCCACCGACGTGCAGGATGCCCTGCGCAGCGGAATGGAGGGCTACCAGGTTGCCCTGCTGGGTTACACCGCGGCCCGCGTCGGCCTGGATGTGGAGGCGCAGTCGCTGCTGGATACCGCTGCCGGCGTGGCACCGGCGCTGGCCGCCTTCCAGCAGGCCCAGGTGGCGGCGCTGGCCAGGGCGCAGGCGCGCCAGCAGGCCGGCGCACGCACCATGAGCGTGCTGTTCGTACTGACCCTGCTGCTGGTCGCTGGCGTGCTGATCACCAGCCTGGTGCTGGTGCTGCGCGCGGTGCGCCAGCCGATCCAGGACACCCTGCGCTTCGCCAGCGATATCGCCGACGACCGCTTGGACACGACGTTGCGTGTGTACAACGCCAACGATGAGATCGGTCAGCTTGCCCAGCGCCTGGTCGACATGCAGCAGCGCCTGCGCGCGCGCATCGAGACCGAACGTGCTGTGGCGCGCGGCAACACCCGCGTGCGCCAGGCGCTGGACAGTGCGCAGACCGGGCTGATGGTGGTCGATGCCGAAGGCCAGGTGGCCTATGCCAACCCGGCGCTGCTGCTGCAGCTGGAACGCCAGGGCGATGAGCTGGTGGGCAGCGATGCAGTAGGCCTGCATCCGGCGCTGGCCAGCCTGGCTGGCGTGCGACAACGCGAAGAACGCGAGATCGGCCATTCCGGTGTGCGCTATCAGCTGGTCGCCAATCCCATTGTCGACGAGGAGCATTTCCTCGGCGTGGCGGTGGAATGGCGCAGCCGCGCGCTGGAAACCCTGCTGGAAACCGAAGTGGCGGCCCTGGTCGACGCGGCCGCGCACGGTGACCTGCACGGGCGCATCGCGCTGGAGGGCAAGCAGGGCTTCGTACGTACATTGTCCACCAGCATCAACCGCTTGCTGGCCACCTTCGAGGCCAACCTCGGCGATCTGCAGGCGCTGTTGGCTGCGCTCGCCCGTGGTGATCTCAGCGTACGCATGGAGGGTGAACTGCAGGGCGTGTTCGCGCGCATGCGCGATGATGCCAACGCCACCGTCGCGCAACTGGGTCGCATCGTCACCCGGATCCAGCAGGCCACGTCCAGCCTCGATACCGGCGTTGGCGAGATCGTCGCCGGTCACCACGACCTGTCACAGCGCACCGAGCAGCAGGCCGCCAACCTGGAAGAGACCGCAGCGTCGATGCATGAGCTGACCGATACCGTGGGCCGCAATGCTGACGCCGCTGGCCGCGCGGACGCGCTGGTCAAGGGCGCGGCGGCAGTGGCCCAGCGCGGCGGTGAGGCGGTCGGCCAGGTGGTGGCAACCATGCATGGCATCAGCGAAGCCTCACGGCGGATCGGTGACATCACCCAGCTGATTGATGGCATCGCCTTCCAGACCAACATCCTCGCGCTCAACGCGGCGGTGGAAGCGGCACGTGCCGGAGAGCAGGGCCGCAGCTTCGCTGTCGTGGCTGCCGAAGTGCGCCTGCTGGCACAGCGCAGTGCCGAGGCGGCCAAGCAGATCAAGGGATTGATCGAGGATTCGGTGACGCGTGTCGGGCAGGGCAACCAGCAGGCCGAGCAGGCTGGCACCACGATGGGCGAAATTGTCGGCAGCGTGCAGCAGCTGGCGGATCTGCTGGCCGGGATCCGCAGCGCGTCGCAGGACCAGCATGCCGGCATCGCACAGGTGAACCAGACCATCGTGCAGATGGAGGCCAGTACCCAGCGCAACGCCAGTCTGGTGGAAGAGGCGGGAGCCTCGACTGCGCAGATGCAGGCGCAGGTGCATGCCCTGGCAGAAGCCGTGGGCGCGTTCCGTTTGCAGCCAATGCCACGGGCGCGCGCTGCGGCCTGATTCTGTTCCGGTAGTGCCGGCCGCCGGCCGGCACTACCCTTGTGGCTCAATACACGTCGCGGCGGTAGCGCCCGGTCTCCAGCAGCGTTTCCACCGCGTCATCACCCAGCGCGGCGCGCAGCACCTGGTCCACGCCTTCGGCCATGCCCTGCAGCGAGCCGCAGACATGGATCACCGCACCGCGCTGCATCCACTCGCGCAGCGCATCGACGGCCGCACCCAGGCGATCCTGTACGTAGCCACCCTCACCATCGCGCGAGAACGCCAGGTCCACCCGTGCAAGATGGCCGTCGGCCTGCCAGGCCTCGATCTCGTCGGCGAACAGGAAGTCGTGTGCGCGCTGGCGCTCACCGAACAGCAGCCAGTGCCCGTGCTCGCCTGCGTGGGCAGCTTCGCGCAACAGGCTGCGCAGGCCGGCAATGCCGGTGCCGTTGCCGATCAGCACCATCGGGGCAGTGCCGACACGATGGAATCCAGGATTGTGGTGCACACGGGCGACGATGCTGGCACCAATCGGCGCATGCAGCGACAGCCAGCCCGAACCCAGCCCTGCCCGCCCTGAGGCGTCCTGCACCAGCCGCACCACCAGCTCCACCATGCCATCATCCGTGCAGGAGGCGATCGAGTACTCGCGGCCAGGCAGCAGCGGCAGCGCTGCCAGCCACAGGCAGGCGTCCTGCACCGCCAGCGCGGCATCGGCATCGGGCAGCTCGCGTTCACTGGCCAGCGCCAGCAGTGTGCGCGGATGGCCGTCGACCAGCAGCGGCTGCAGCGGATCCAATCCATGCGCCTTCAACACCGCGCTGGCATGCCGCGCGTTGTGGCGCGGCGCGATGTGCAGGATGTCACCTGCCTGCCACTGCACATCGGCCGGCGTGGCAAGGCGGATACGCCAGATCGCGCCACCGATGCTGCCCGGGTTGAGACGGTCACGGCCGAGCAGGCGCCAGTCATGCATCTGCGTCGCCGCAGGCAGCACGCTGTCATCGGTGGTGATGCCGGTCAGTGCACCCAACTGTTGCTGCCACTGGCGCAGGGTCGGCACCGAGGCGGCATCGACATCGATGCGCTCGAACAGCGGCCGCGCGCCGTTGCCGATCAACCAGCCATCGAACTGGCGGCCGAAGCCGCAGTACCGCGGGTACTGGCGGTCACCCAGTGCGAGCAGGCCGAACTGCAGGCGCGACAGGTCCAGGCGCTGCGCGAGCAGCAGCCGTGCAGCGCGCCGCGCTGCATCCGGTGGCTCGCCGTCGCCGAAGGTGCTCAGCACGAACAGTGCCTGGGAGGTGGCCTGCAGCTTCGCGGCATCGGCGCGGGCCAGCGGCAGCACCTGCACCGCATGACCGGCGGCCTGCAGCTGTGCGGCCGCACGCCACGCCAGCTGTTCGGCCAGGCCGCTCTGGCTGGCGTGCACCACCAGCCACGGCGCGCCGGCACCCTCGGCAGGCGTCGTGGGCAGCGAGCGGCGCAGCCCTCGCGCCGCACGCTGGCTGCGTCGGCGGTCCAGGTACAGCATCCAGCCGGTGATGAAGAACAGGCTCATGCCCAGGCTGCTGAGCATCACCACCACGCGCCCGGGCACACCGAAGTAGCTGCCCGAATGCAGCGCGAACACGCTGGTGGCCAGCTGCGCGCCGGCGCCCTGGCGCGCATAGGGGCGGGCATCGAGCGTGGCCCCCGTGCCTGGGTCCAGCTGCAGCAGATCATGCGCGCGGTCATGCTGGCCGCCGCGCTGCGACGGATCACCGGCCATCACCCGCACGTTCAGTGCCTGCCCCGGCTTCTCCGGCAGGCGCAGGTCGATGTAGCCGGTGCGCACGCCGGGCAGTGCGTACAGCGTGGCTTCGATGCGTTCCAGGTTCAGGGCGGCGTCGGTGGCGACCTTGTGCCTGGCGGCCGGTGCGACGCCCAGCAGGGTGTTGGCGGCACTGCGATACCAGTCGAACGACCACCACAGGCCGGTCAGCGCACTCATCAGGTAGATCAACAGCACCCAGGTGCCGACCACCGAGTGCAGGCTCCACAGGAAGCCACGGCCGCTGCGCGTCCATTCCACCGCCAGCCAGCTGCGCCAGTGCCACCAGCGCCGCGGCCAGCGCAGGTAGAGCCCGGACAGGGTGAAGAACAGCAGCGCGATGGCACAACTGCCGGTGATCCATTTGCCGCGCTCGCCGGCGGCGAGGTGGCGATGCAGATCCTCGACGAAATCGAACAACGCCTGCCCGCGCAGGGCGCTGAAGCGCTCGCCGCTGTACGGATCGAAGTAGACCCAGTGTTCCTTGCCGCCGGCGAAGCGCGCCACCGACGGCCGTTGCCCGGTGGCATCCACGCGCAGGCGTTGCAGGGGGCGATCACTGCCGGCCTGCAGCAGCGGCACCAGTTCGCTGAGTTCAAGCGGAAGCTGGCCGTCGGCATGGTGCTCGGCGATCTCGGCGAAGCCGGGATTGGCCGCCCGCAGCAGTTCATCCTCGAAGGACAGCACGGCGCCGCTGAGGCCCATCACGGCCAGCACGGCACCGGCGGTGATGCCCAGCAGCCAGTGCAGTTGGAACAGGACGTTCTTGAACATCGAAGAAGGAGGGCCTGGAAGGCTGCCGCCCGCATCCTGCGCAACAGCAAATGAGAATTAGTCGCGGAATTCTCCGTGGCGCTCCGGCTGCGGTCAAGCAGGGGGTTACCGGCCGGGCGGCGCCCGGCACCCGCCGAGGCAACGTCAACGTCAAAAGCGGGCTATCGGTGGATGGCGGGGTGGGTCCGGTTGCGGGGGGCGGCGTGAATACGTCCATGTAGCCTCGGTCGCGCCATCCATGGCGCTCACGCCCCCTCAACCGGACCCACCCCGCCTTCGACAGTTTCCTGCGATCTGTCGGAACGGCGTTCTGCTTTGGTGGGTGCCGACCGTTGGTCGGCACGGGGTCTGATTCCGTTCTGAATATCGATATCTGACAGATGTGTCGACCAAGGTCGACACCTACCAACAGCCGCGAAGATCTGTCAGAGGTGGGGCGGTGTGGGTGGTCAGGACCGTTGGCGCCATGGATGGCGCCATCGAGCCCCCATGGACGGGTTTACGGCGTGTCCTGACCACCCACAGTGCCCCGCCATCCCACGGAATGCCCGCTTTGGCTTTGGTTGTTGCCGTTGCCGTTGCCGTTGCATTGAGCAGGGTGCAGGGCTGCAAGCCCTGCAAAAAACACCCTCACTTCACCCAGCGGTCGATCTCGCCGTGGGCGAACGGTCCCAGCTTCGCCTTCACCAGCCGCCCCTGTGCATCGAACAGCACGCTGTAGGGCAGCAGGCCCTGGGTATTGCCCAGCTGCACGCTGGCATCGCGCGGCCCGGGTGTCTCGATCACGATCGGGTAGCCCACCGGCACCCGTTGCAGGAAGCCACGCACGTCCTCCGGGGTATCCAGCGCCAGGCCAAGAACCTGCACACCATTGTCGCCCTGGCCGCGGGCGAAGCGGGCCAGCTCGGGCATTTCTTCCACGCAGGGCGCGCACCAGCTGGCCCAGACGTTGATCAGCAGGGGGCGGCCGGCGAAGCGCTGGCGCAGGTCCAGCGGTCGGTCATCGAGATCCGGCAGCGTCAGCGCCGGCAGCAGGTCGTCTACCTGCAGCGCAGGCGTCGCGGCGGCAGCAGGGGACGCGGCAGGCGGTGTGTCGGATGCCGCTGGCGCTGGTGCCAGCCGATGCCCGGCCCACAGGCCGAGGCCGGCGGCCAGCACCGCTGTCCACAGCAGCGCTGGCCGTTGCCACTTCATCGTGCGGTGCGCAGCAGCGCTTCCTCGACCACCGCCTGGGTCAGCAGGGTCGGCAGCACGGTCGGCGGTGCGCCGGGGCCGTACACCACGTACAGCGGCACGCCCACGGCCTTGTGCTCTTCCAGGAACGTGGTGATCTGCGGGTCCACATTGGTGTAGTCACCGCGCATGTACACCGCGTTGGTGCGCTTCAGCAGTTCCTTGAACTCCGGCCGCGACAGCACGGCGCGCTCGTTGGCCTTGCAGCTCACGCACCAGTCGGCGGTCATGTTCACGAACACCACGCGGTTGTCGGCACGCAGGCGGTCCAGCAACTGCGGCGAATACTCCACCACGTTGTCGCTGGCGGCCTGTGCGGCACGCGCCGGCGCTGCCAGCTGGGTCACGCCCCAGGCGGGGACCAGTGCACCGATCGCCAGCAGTACGCCGAGCAGGGTGACGGCGCGCGAGCCGGTCCAGCGGTTGCGTTCAAACAGCCACAGGCCGAAGGCCAGCAGCAGCAGGCCACCCAGTACCAGCGCCATGCCGTCCACGCCGCGCTGCTTGCCCAGCACCCACAGCAGCCACAGCACGGTGGCATACATCGGGAAGGCCAGCACGTGCTTGAGCGTTTCCATCCACGGGCCCGGCTTGGGCAGGCGGCGTGCCAGCGCCGGCACGAAGCCGATCAGCAGGAACGGCAGCGCCAGGCCCAGGCCGAGGAACAGGAACACGGTCATCGCCTTCAGCGGCGGGGCAATGAACGCGTAGGCAATCGCGCCGCCCATGAACGGGCCGACGCAGGCACTGCCGACCACGCAGGCCAACGCACCGGTGAAGAAATCACCGGCCGGGCCACTGCGGCTGGCCAGCGACTGGCCGAGGTTGCCGATGCCGCCGCCGAGGGTGAACACGCCGGACAGACTCAGGCCCACCGCGAACATGATGTAGGCCAGCGCCGCCACCACGCCCGGGTGCTGCAGCTGGAAGCCGATGCCGACGGCGTTGCCGATCGCGCGCAGGCCAACCATCAACGCACCGATCACCGCGAATGCGACCAGCACGCCCAGCGTGTACCAGAGGGCGTGGCTGCGCGCGCGCTGCGGGCTTTCGCCACTCTGCGCCAGGCTCAGGACCTTCAGCGAGAGGATCGGCAGCACGCAGGGCATCAGGTTCAACACCAGGCCACCGGCCAGCGCCAGCAGCAGCACCCAGACGAACGAGCGGTCCGGATTCGGCGTGGTCACCGGCGGTCGCGTGCGCAGCGCGTTGTCACCCTGTGCATCGGCGGCGAACTCACTGCTGGCGGTGCCGTCACCTGCAGCAGGGGTCGTTGCATCCGTATTGGGCACGGTTGGCAGCAGGCGCAGCGGTGCGCCGTTGGCGGCTTCGCGTGGTGCGCCGTTGGCAGCGGGCAGCGGGCTGATCACTTCATTGCGCGGTGGCGCCTGGTCGGCACTGGCGCTGATCTTGCCGGCAGGGATCGACAGCTTCACCCGGCGGGTCATCGGCGGGTAGCAGATGCCATCGGTCTGGCAGCCCTGGAAGGTCACCACCAGGGTGCTGTCGACCGCATCGGCGACGGAGCGGCGCAGCGGCAGCGGCACTTCCACCTGGTTGAAGTAGACCGAGACATCGCCGAAGTGCTCGTCGCGATGCGACTGCGCGGCCGGCCAGCGCGGCTTGTCGGCCAGCACACCGGTGCTGCCTTCCAGCTTCAGCGAGGTGCGGTCGCGATACAGGTAGTAGCCCGGCGCCGGGCTGAAGCGCAGCAGCAGGGTATTGCCGTCGCTGGCGATGGCGTCGAAGCCGAACGCCTGCTCCGACGGCAGCGGCAGCGCCTGGCTGTTGCTGGCCGCCCCCGGCAGGCGCAGGCCGCCGCTGTTGCCGGCACCGGCCAGCGGGTTGTTGAACGGGCTGGCCGCACCGGTGCGTGCAGCCGGGGCGTTGGCCTGTGCACCGGCACCGGGCAGGGTGACCTGCACCACGCGCTTCTGCGGCGGGTAGCAGACACCGGCATCGGCGCAGCCCTGGTAACGCACTTCCAGGCTGATGGTGCCGGCGGCGTCGGTCGGCGTGCCGGGCAGGGTGGCCTGCAGGCGTTCGCGATAGGTTTCGACTTCGCCGAAGAAATCGTCGTGGTGCTTGTCGCCCTTGGGCATCTGCAGCGCGCCGGCATTGAAGGCCGGATCCGCCTTGACGCTGGTGCGGTGGCGATACAGGTAATAGCCCGGTGCGATCTTGAACTGCAGTTGCACCTGGCCACGCTCGGCGGCGGTCGCGGTCAGTGCGAACGCCTGGTCCACCGGCAGCAGGTCTTTCTCATCCAGGGCGAACGCAGGCAGCGAGAGCCACAACAGGGCGCACAGGGCGGCGCCACGCGCAAACAGAGTCTTCAATCAGTGTCCTCCCGGGTCTGTGCCCGGATCCAGTCCAGATACGCCGGCAGGCCGGCCCGGGTTTCGACCGCAATGCACTCCGGGAGTTCATACGGATGCAGTTCGACGATCCGGGAAATCGCGTCATCGACGCGACTCGCGGTGGTTTTCACCAGCAGCTGCAGCTCGGCGTCGGTGGTCACCTCGCCCTGCCAGCGGTAGGTCGACTGCGCGCCATCGAGGCGGGTCACGCACGCGGCCAGGCGCTCGCCGACCAGCGCGTGCGCGATGCGCTCGGCACTGGCCCGGTCCGGGCAGGTGGTCAACAGCAGCAGGACGGGATCGACGGTCGACATGACCGTCGAGTATAGGGCCGCCGCCGGGTCAGGGCCCGGCGGCGGCAGTGGACCGCTGCGTTGCGCGGTCAGTTGGCCAGCTGGCAGGTGGCCGGCTTGGCCGAGGTGAACAGGGCCGGGGTCGCCCACTCGGGGTGGTCGATGAACGGGTTGCGGTTGCCCTGGAAGCTGTAGACCACGTCATTGCGCGCGCGCTCGGCATCATCCGGCGGATCGGACAGGTGCCAGTCGATCAGCGTCGACAGCAGGCCCATGTAGGCCGGCGAACTGCTGGTCTTGACGATCCTGCTGCGGTCGTCGGTCAGCTCCAGGTCCGGCTCGGACTGGCCGGTGGCCGCATCCTTGCCGCCCTCGTAGCGGATCGCCATGTACATCACCGCACGCGCCATGTCGCCCTTGCGCTTGCCCCACACCTCGAAGGTACCGGTGTTGCCGTCCGGCGTGCGCACCCAGTTGGAGTTGCCCGGGTAGCCGCCGCTGCCGCCGCCCTGGCCGTTGTTGGCCTCGGTGGCGCGTTCGCCGCAGCTCGCATCGCACTTGCCGAACGGCTTGTTGCCACGGTCGGCGTTCCACTGCGCGTCGGTCAGGTACAGCATGTGGGTGTCGGTGTACGGCGCGTACGGCAGGCCCTTGTCGCCGGTGGTGCTGGCAAAGCCCAGCGAGTTCGGCCAGGTGTGCTCGCGGTTGTACTTCAGGCCACTGCCACTGCCGGCGCGATCGGTCACCTTGGCGTAGCTGCGGTTGCGGTACGCATCCAGGATCCTGCCGCTGTTGTTCGGATCCTCGTCGGCGATTTCCAGGATGGTCCAGGTGCTGGTGCCCGAGCCGCTGTACGGGTAGGCGGTGTGGCCCTTGATGGTCGCGTGCAGCGAGCAGCGCAGCTGGCTGGGGCTGCTGGTATTGACCTTGGAGTAGTACCCGGCCGGCACGCCCGGGTTGCCGGGGTCCGGATTGCCGCCGGTGCTGGCCACGGTGAAGGCGATGCGGCTGTCGGCGGCGGGGTGTGCGCCCTGCAGGTCGGTGATGCGCGCGGCGCGGATGTCGAAGCGGCAGGCTTCACCGGCCACCAGCGCGGTGTTGGTGGACAGTTTCACGCTGCGGCCGCTGGCCGGGTAGGTCAGCGGTACGCTGCCGGAGGTGCCGCAGCTCAGTGCGAACGCACCACTGGCCAGGTTCACCGTTTCGCTGAACACCACTTCCAGATCGGCCGCGGCCGGGAAGGTGCTGCTGCCCTGCGCTGGGGTGGTGGTGGACACTGACGGCGGCGTGTTCGGGCCTGGGGTGCCGCCACCGCTGAAGGTCTGGCCGCTGTTGCAGCTGCCGAATGTCTGTTTGGCCGACTCGGCCCAGGTGAAGTGGGCGTACTGGCTGCCGCTGCCGGTCAGCTGCAGCGAGGTGCCCGGCGCCGTGCTGTTGGTCTCGGCTACCGGAATGTTCTGGCTGGTCATGCCGGCGGCGGGGCCACCGGAGGCGGTGATGGCGCCCTCGTAGCTGAGGAACTGCACCACCTTGCCGCTGGCATCGACCAGGGCGATGCCGTCGTTGGGGCCGTTCTGGATGCCGTTGGTCGGGTAACTGACCACGGCGATGGTGGCGCTGCCGCAGCCGGCGGCGGTGCCTGCCGGGACCGGGTTGTTGGCGTAGACCACCGCGGCCGAGGCGTTGGCGCCGTTGTACAGATACAGGCGGTAGCCGGACAGGTCCTCACCGGCAGTGGCCACGACCTCGATCGCTTCGCCGACGTCACCGGCGGCGGTGCTGTCGTCGTAGTGCAGTTCGTTGATGAAGACCTCGGCCTGGGCCGGCGCGGCGGCCAGCGCCAGCAGGCAGGCGGCGGCAAGCGGGGACAGCAATCGCATCGACTACTCCTTGTGATTGGGAATGCGCGGCCGAGCCTAAGGCCGATCCAGTGACACTTTGTCGTAAATGAACGTCAGATATCTGACAGTGCGACGCCAGTCACCAAAAGTCGAGGGTTCCAGCGACAGGGTTGCCGCGTTGCACCGGCCTCCAGGCCTTCACACCGGCGCGGATCGAGCGGGCCCGGGGCAGTGAAATTTTTTCCGCGAGCGGCCTTGAAAGGTCCGGGGCCAGCTCCATCTCTGTCCTGCTCCCGATTCATCGGGCTTTTTCGCGAGCAATGCTGGCAGTCACCTGGGGTGAGTGCTAACATCGCCAGACTTTTTCAGACCAATCAATAACTTAAGAGGTCTCTCATGAGCATCAAGCCGCTGCACGACCGCGTTGTGGTCAAGCCGATCGAAGCCGACGAAATCTCCGCCGGTGGCATCGTCATTCCGGATTCGGCCAAGGAAAAGTCCACCAAGGGTGAAGTCGTGGCCGTCGGCCCGGGCAAGCCGCTGGACAACGGCAGCGTGCGCGCTCCGTCGCTGAAGGTCGGCGACAAGGTCATCTACGGCCAGTACGCCGGCAGCTCGTACAAGAGCGAAGGCGTCGAGTACAAGGTCCTGCGCGAAGACGACGTGCTCGCCGTCATCGGCTGAGCCCCGGCGCGACCTGCTTCAACCTGATCCCCAAATCCCAGCCGCCGGACCCGGTCCGGCGCTACCAATGAGGTAATTGCAATGGCTGCCAAGGATATTCGTTTCGGTGAAGACGCCCGTTCGCGCATGGTGCGCGGCGTCAACGTTCTCGCCAATGCCGTCAAGGCCACCCTGGGCCCGAAGGGCCGCAACGTCGTGCTGGAAAAGAGCTTCGGTGCTCCGACCATCACCAAGGACGGCGTTTCCGTCGCCAAGGAAATCGAACTGGCTGACAAGTTCGAGAACATGGGCGCGCAGATGGTGAAGGAAGTCGCTTCCCGCACCAACGACGACGCTGGCGACGGCACCACCACCGCCACCGTGCTGGCCCAGGCCCTGATCCGCGAAGGTGCCAAGGCCGTGGCCGCCGGCATGAACCCGATGGACCTGAAGCGCGGTATCGACAAGGCCGTCGTGGCCGCCGTCTCCGAGCTGAAGAACATCTCCAAGCCGACCGCCGACGACAAGGCGATCGCCCAGGTCGGTACCATCTCGGCCAATTCGGACGAGTCGATCGGCCAGATCATCGCTGACGCGATGAAGGAAGTCGGCAAGGAAGGCGTGATCACCGTTGAAGAAGGCTCGGGCCTGGACAACGAGCTGGACGTGGTCAAGGGCATGCAGTTCGACCGCGGCTACCTGTCCCCGTACTTCATCAACAACCAGCAGTCGCAGACCGCTGACCTGGATGACCCGTTCATCCTGCTGCACGACAAGAAGATCTCCAACGTCCGTGACCTGCTGCCGGTGCTGGAAGGCGTCGCCAAGGCCGGCAAGCCGCTGCTGATCGTTGCCGAAGAAGTCGAAGGCGAAGCGCTGGCCACCCTGGTCGTCAACACCATCCGTGGCATCGTCAAGGTCG
This sequence comes from Stenotrophomonas maltophilia, assembly GCF_003205835.1. Lineage (GTDB taxonomy): Bacteria > Pseudomonadota > Gammaproteobacteria > Xanthomonadales > Xanthomonadaceae > Stenotrophomonas > Stenotrophomonas riyadhensis. Next base: position 4,324,015 of record NZ_CP029773.1, on the reverse strand, counting down.
TGGCCGTCAAGGCTCCGGGCTTCGGCGACCGTCGCAAGGCGATGCTGGAAGACATGGCCGTGCTGACCGGCGGCACCGTGATCTCCGAAGAAGTTGGCCTGTCGCTGGAAAAGGCCACCATCAAGGACCTGGGCCGCGCCAAGAAGGTGCAGGTCTCCAAGGAGAACACCACCATCATCGATGGCGTGGGTGACAAGGCTGCCGTCGACGCACGCGTCGGCCAGATCAAGACCCAGATCCAGGACACCTCCTCGGATTACGACCGCGAGAAGCTGCAGGAACGCGTGGCCAAGCTGGCCGGCGGCGTTGCCGTGATCAAGGTCGGTGCTTCGACCGAAATCGAAATGAAGGAAAAGAAGGATCGCGTCGACGACGCCCTGCACGCTACCCGTGCAGCCGTTGAAGAAGGCGTGGTCCCGGGCGGCGGCGTGGCCCTGGTCCGTGCGGTCACCGCACTGGCCGGCCTGAAGGGTGCCAACGAAGACCAGAACCACGGCATCCAGATCGCCCTGCGCGCGATGGAAGCCCCGCTGCGCGAAATCGTGGCCAACGCCGGTGAAGAACCGTCGGTCATCATCAACAAGGTCAAGGAAGGCACCGGCAGCTTCGGCTACAACGCCGCCACCGGCGAGTTCGGCGACATGCTGCAGTTCGGCATCCTGGACCCGACCAAGGTGACCCGTTCGGCGCTGCAGAACGCGGCCTCGATCGCTGGCCTGATGATCACCACCGAAGCCATGGTTGCCGAAGCTCCGAAGAAGGACGAGCCGGCCATGGGTGGCGCCGGTGGCATGGGCGGCATGGGTGGCATGGGCGGCATGGACTTCTAAGTCCCCACGTTCGCCCCGCAATGAAAAACCCCGCCGCAAGGCGGGGTTTTTTTGTGGCCGGCTGCAATGGCATCGCTTTCCGAGCGGCTCATCCTGCGTCCTGCAGGGGGTGTGTGCCTGCTTCCTGCGGCGTCATCAGTGCTGCATGCAACCAGGTCATGAAAGGAGGTATCGCAGCGTTGGCCTCGCCGTCCGCACGCGTCACGGCGTAGTAGGCAAAGGCCTGTGGCCAGGGCTGGTCAATCACCACCTGCAGCCGGCCATTGGCGAGTTCTTCGGCCGCATGGATGTCGCGCACCAGGGCGATGCCTTGCCCGGCCACCGCCGCGCGGATCAGCAACAGGTCGTCATCGAACGCAGGGCCGCGCTCCAGTCGTTCATCGACGGGCAGATCCAGTGCCTGGAACCACAGCCGCCAGTCGCTGCGGTCGGCGTCCTGCAGCAGCGGCAGCTGCAGGCAATCCTGTACCGAGCTGACCGTCGGTGCGCCGGCCAACAATGCTGGACTGGCCACCGGCAGCAGCACCGGTGCCATCAGGTGCTCAGCATGCAGCCCCGGGTAGCGCCCGAGGCCGTGGCGAATGGCGATGTCCACCCCCTGGCGGCGTAGGTCGACCAGCGCCGCGCTCGAGTCCAGCTGCACGTCCACCTGCGGATGCAGCGCACTGAATCCGCCCAGTCGCGGCGCCAACCACTGTGCGGCGAAGCTCGGTGCCGCGCTGATGCGTAGCGTGCACCGCGTTTCCCAGCGTTCGAGTGTCTGCAGGCTCTGTGCGATCTGGTCGAAGGCCTGCAGCAGCTCCGGATACACGCGCGCGCCGGCTGCACTGAGCACCACGCCATGCCGGGTGCGGTCGAACAGGCTCACGCCCAGCCGTTCCTGCAGCTGTCGCAGCTGCTGGCTGATCGCACCAGGTGTCACCCCCATCGCATCGGCGGCGGCGGTCAGGCTGCCATGGCGGCCGGTTTCAACGAAGGCCCGCAGGCCCAGCAGCGGCAGCACCGCACCCATCTCCACTCTCCTGTAACCGCGTCGGCACCCGCCGAGCGACGACAGCATATCGACCGCACTGCAGGCTGTCGCGCGCGCGTCGCGCACGTTGAGCCCCGCTCAACTTCCCGTGCAGGAGACATCGTTTCCCCATGATGCAGGTCTTTCCTAGACTGCCCGCACGGCTGCTGCAGCGCCCGTTTCCGCATCGCCTGGCCTCGTCCATCGAAGGCCGGTGCGTGCCGTTGCTCCCTGCCGTCCAGGAATCCTCGTGAACGAACCATCGCTGCACCTGTATACCGACAGCTCGCCCAATGGCTTCAAGGCCACCATCGCACTGGAAGAGCTTGGCCTGCCGTATCGCCTTCACCACGTCCACATCGCCGATGGCGAACATCGCCATCCCGACTTCCTGCGGCTCAATCCGCATGGGCGCATTCCGGTGCTGGAAGATCGCGCGCGCGGCCTCGTTGTCTTCGAATCGGCGGCGATCCTGATGTACCTGGCCGAACAGGGCAATGCGTTGCTGCCTTCCGAACCGGCTGCGCGCTGGGAGACGCTGACCTGGCTGATGTTCCATGCCGCCAGCGTCGGCCCGATCCTCGGCCAGCGCGTGCACTTCGAGCACTTTGCACAACAGCCCGATTCCGCGGCAATCGAACGCTACCGCCGCCTGAGCGACGACCTGTTCGCGGTACTCGACCAGCGTCTGCAGGGACGCGAGTGGTTGGCTGGCGATCACTACTCGATTGCCGACATCGCCCACTTCGGCTGGCTGCACATCGCCCGCATCATCGACATCGATTTCTCGCGGCATCGCCATCTGGATGCGTGGTACGCGCGGGTTGCAGCACGCCCTGCGGTACAGCGCGGCGTGCAGCTGCCCGAACCGGCCACCGGCCCGTAAGGAGGCGATGCACATGAACGATTCCATTGCAGTGCCGGGCGCGTCGGCGCCGGCCTTTGCCACGCACCCGGGCTACCAGCGCATGTTCCGCGCCGACGCGCTGACCCTGGGCATCTACCTGCCGCTGCGCTTCTACCAGGGCGACATGGCCGTGCTGCAGGGCCAGGCGCGGCTGGTGGAGGAGATCGACCGCCACGACTTTGCCGCGGTATGGGTGCGCGACGTGCCGCTGTTCGATCCGCTGTTCGGTGATGCAGGCCAGCTGTTCGATCCATTCACCTACCTTGCGTGGCTGGCAGCGCGCACGCAGCGCGTGGCCCTGGCCACCGGCAGCGTGGTGCTGCCGCTGCGCCACCCGATCGATCTGGCCAAGGCGGCGGCGTCGCTCGATCAGTTGTCCGGTGGGCGGCTGGTGATGGGTGTGGCGTCCGGTGATCGACCGCTGGAGTTCCCGGCCTATGGGGTCGAGCACGCGGCGCGCGGAGAGCGTTTCGCCACCGCCATGAATGAGATGCGCCGTTGGCTGCAGCCGGGCACGGATGGGCGGAGATGACACATGCCGGTGCCGAGCAGGGCGTGCAGTTGCTGCCGCCCACGGTCAGTGGCCGCGTTCCGCTGGTTGTCACCGGTGGCGCACGTCAGCCACTGGAGTGGATCGGCCAGCATGCCGATGGGTGGCTGACCTATCCAGAGGCCACCCATGACAACGCCGGTCCGCAGCGGCTGGCCGCGAAGATCGGCGCCTGGCGCGCGCTGATTCCGGATGGCGGCTTCCGTCCGCACATGACCAACGAATGGATCGACCTGGTGGACGATCCGGATCATCCACGCATGCCGCTGCGGGGTGGCTTCACCCTGCGCACCGGCCGCAAGGGCCTGATCGATCTGCTGCAGGCCTGGCAGCGGGCCGGCGTCAACCATGCCGCGCTGGGCATCCAGTTCGCCGAGCGGCCTGCCGGCGAGGTGCTGCAGGAGCTGGCTGAAGAAGTGCTGCCCTTGTTCCCGTCGCACCCGGGGCCGGCGCCGCAGGTGATGGACTGGTAGCACGTTCGCAGGCGCCGGCCGCTGCTCAGTTGGCCGGCCGACGCAGGCAGATCCGTGCGGCGCCGGCACCGATGTCCACCTGGCCGCCGCGCATTGCGTCGGCACCGAGGATCAGCGCCGGCCGTGCCTCCAGGCCAATGGCCTTGAATACCGGCAGCTCGCTGATCCGTACTTCCATCGGGGGATGTCGCCAGCCAGCGCTGGCCATGCTGGGCAGGGTGTACAACCAGGTGGCCTGGCTTCCGCCACCCAGGCCTTCAGTGCCTTTCCCGCGAACACGCACGCGCTGGTCGCTGCCGTCGGTATGCACGCCCAATGCGCGTGCGGCTTCGGCATTGAGCACGGTCTGCGCCGCGCCGGTATCGACTACGGCGATGGCTTCCACACCGGCATCACCCAGTGCCACCGTGATGAAACCGAAGTGGCGCAATCCAGCCTTGCGATCCGGCAGCGCGTTGGCCTGGCACCCGTTTCCATCCAGCGCGAGCCGGCCCGGGGTCCACAGCGCGAGCTCTTGGCGGCCGAAGTCCCAGCGGGTATCCCAGCGTCCGGTCAGGTCATTGCCAACCAGGCCATCAATGACCGCCTCATCATCCTTCGCCAAAGAGGACAGATCGGCCTGAACGCCACTGGCCTGCAGCTGCCAGCTGCCCAGCCGCCAGGACGTGGTACGCATCCGTCGCAGCTGGGCCGTCTTCGCACTGGCACCCTGCGCATGCGACACCGCTGCATCGGCGTCCTCCAGACCATAGCGCCGGGTCACGCGGTCATCCACCAGGGTCGCACCGGCTGCACTGTCGACCACGAAGCGCAACGGCTCCGCACGCCCGTCCAGCGAGACGGCCACGGCCGGATGCCCGCCCTGCATCCACATCGGCAGCACGTGTTCGGGGGCATCGCCTGCCAGCGCAGGCAGCGGGAGGGCAAGCAGGGGAAGCAGGGTGAGGCGCAAGGGGCATCTCCGTTGTGATCGATGACGACCATTGGCGCGCGCTGGCGTATCGCGGGAACATCGGCGCTGATACCGTCCTGATACACAACGGCCCGATACTGAGCCCATGAACGCTCCCGCCCGGGTCATCGTTGTCGATGACGACGCCAGCATCCGTGATGCCATCGCCGACTGCCTGCAGCTGCATGGCTACGATGTGCGGGTGGCGGGCGGTGCGGCGGCGTTGGATGTGCTGCTGCAGGCCGAGCGCCCGGACGTGATCATCCTCGACTGGATGATGCCCGGCGAGGATGGCCTGTCGGTCTGCCGCCGGCTGCAGGCGCGGGCGATCCCGATCCTGATGCTGTCGGCGATGGGCAGCGCGCCGGACCGGGTGATCGGTCTGGAGATGGGGGCAGACGACTACCTGGCCAAACCGTTTGATCCGCGTGAGTTGCTGGCACGGGTGCGTGCGCTGTTGCGTCGCCAGCACAAGCTGCGTGAGCAGGTGGCCGGCGAGCTGCGCTTTTCTGGATGGCGGTTGCTTCCTGGGCAGCGCCGCCTGATCACGCCGGATGGCGCTGAGCTGGCCTTGAGCCGTGGTGAATTCTCCCTGCTGCTGGTGCTGGCAGAGCGCCCCGGGCGGGTGCTCGGCCGCGAGCAGTTGCTGCAGCTGATGCACGGCGAACCCAGCGACAGCGTCGATCGTGCCATCGATCTGGCGATCAGCCGGTTGCGCCGCAAGCTGGGACACGCTGTGCCCGGCGCTGAAACCCTGGTGCAGACACTGCGCGGGGAAGGCTATCGCTTCGGTACCGAGGTCCAGGTGCTGTGAATACGCGCTGGTCCACTGCGCGCTGGATCGCGGTGCTGGCCCTGGCCAGCCTGTTGCTGGCCACCCTGGTCAGCGTCGCGGTGGTGGGCTGGATGCCACGCCCCGCGCCGCCGCCGATGCGGTTGGACCAGGCCACGCAGGTGCTGCGGGGAGAACAGGCGCCGGCGTCGCTGGGCCTGCATCTGGCGACGCAGGCAGCGCCGCCGCAAGGCAGCGCCAGCGACTGGCTTACGCAGCTGGCGGCGCTGCAGCTGGGCTCGCCGGTGGAGGATGTTCGGCTGGTATGGAGTGGACAAGGCAAGGCGCCCGATGTGCAGATCATCGAAGGTGGCGCGGTGCTGGATGCCACGGCGCGGGCCGGCGTACTGAAGGCGCAGTCAGCAGTGCTGACCGCCATGCAATGGCCGCCGTTCGAACTGGGCGTGCGCCAGGCCGATGGCCGTTGGCGGGTGGTGGGCAGCGATCACAGCGATCTGGCGGCCTGGCGCCGCCAGGTGGTGCTTGCCCTGCTGGGCGGTGCCGTACTGCTGGCGCCGTTGGCAGCATGGGCGTCAATCCGCCTGGGGCGCCCGTTGCGACGCTTGGCCGAAGCAAGTGCACGTGTGGATCTGCAGGCCGACACACCCTTGCCGGATGACGGCCCGCGCGAAGTGCAGGTGCTGGCTGCGGCGATCAGCGCGGGTCGTGGGCGGCTGCGCGAACAGGCACAGGACATGACCCGCATGCTGGCTGCTGTAGCGCACGACCTGCGCACGCCGCTGACCGGCCTGCGCCTGCGTGCGGAGTTCGCACCACCGGCACAGGCCGCACGGATGGTGGCCGACATCGAACGCATGGATACGATGATCGAGCAGGTGCTCGACTACGCACGCGGCGAACTGCAACCGCTGGAGTTGCGGCGGCTTGACCTGGCGGCGTTGCTGGAAGAGTGCGTGCAGAGTGCTCTGCTGCGCGGCATCGAAATCTCCGCCGAAGGACCGGACGTGCTGCCTTGGCAGGGCGATGCGCTCCTGCTGCGGCGGGCGATCGACAACCTCATCGACAACGCCGCTCGCTATGCCGGCGCAGTGGAACTGCGGGTCGCGGTGGTGGGGCGCAGGGGGCAGCTGGATGTGATGGACCGCGGACCGGGCATCGCCGAGGGCGACCGTGTACGCCTGCTGCAACCGTTCCAGCGCAGCGAGAGTTCGCGCAGTCGCGCCACCGGCGGAGCGGGACTTGGGCTGGCAGTGGCGGCCAACGTGGCACGGCGGCATGCAGGCGAACTGCAGCTGCTGCAACGTGATGGCGGTGGATTGATCGCCCGCCTGCTGCTGGGGACAGCTCCCTGACAGCACGTACGGATTGACGCGGCCCCGCCCTTTCGATCTATGATTAGGTGCCTAATCATATCGGTATGGATGATGATCGAAGCCAAGCACAATGCCCTGCTGGAAGAGGCGCTGCGACGCGGCCATGCCAATGTCGCGCAGCTGCGCCTGTGCTTCCAGCTGCTGTCGTTGTCGTCGTCCATCGACCACGATTGCGCCACCCGGCTGGCGCCACATGGGCTCAGCGAAGGGCGCTTCATCGTGCTGTTCCTGCTGCACGGCGCCGGTGGCACGCTGCCGCCCCATGAGCTTGCCGAGCGCGCTGGCGTCACCCGCGCCACCATCAGCGGCCTCCTCGATGGCCTGCAGCGCGAAGGCCAGCTGCAGCGGCGCAGCGATCCCGAAGATGGCCGTCGTCTCCAGATCGTGTTGACCGCACAGGGAAAACGCTTGGCCGAGACGCTGTTCGATCAGCACACGCAGTGGATCGGTGGCCTGTTCAATGGTCTGGACACCGATGAACAGCAGCAGCTGTCGCGGTTGCTGCACAAGGTCTGGCAGCACACCGATGCTGGACGAGAGCCCGCAGCATGAGCCCGGCGATTGCGGCGGAACGGCTGCATGAACTCAACACCGGCAACGTCCCCGCCACCCATCTGGGCGAATGCCTGGCAGTGGATTTCGCCGCACTGCTGCAGGTGGTGGCGACTGCGCTTGCACCGGAAGCGCTGCAGCGCATGCGGGATGCCTCAGGCAAGGGCATCACGCTGCGCATGGCCTTGGCCGCGCAACTGCTGCGTGAGGCGGGGCAGGGCGCGCCTCTGCTCTGGCAGCATCACCGCTCCGATACCGTGCGCGGCTGGGCCTGCTACCTGATCGGCAGCGATGCCCGCGCAACGTTGGCAGAGAAGCTGCAGCAGATGCGCACGCTGGCCGATGACCCACACTTCGGTGTGCGCGAATGGGCGTGGCTGGCGCTACGCACGGACATCGTTGCCGCGCCGATGCAGGCGCTTGAGTACCTGCAACCATGGACACAGGAAACATCGCCGTACCTGCGCCGCTTCGCCTGTGAAGCACTGCGTCCGCGCGGTGTCTGGGCCACGCATATCGCGCTGTTCAAGCAGCACCCGGAGCATGCTTCCGCGCTGCTGGAAGCACTGGCTGACGACCCGGAACGCTACGTGCAGGACTCGGTCGGCAACTGGCTCAATGACGCCGGCAAGACTCGGCCGCAGTGGCTGCGTGAGCTGTGCACGCGTTGGCAGCACGAGCGCCGCAGCGACGCCAACGCCTACATCCGCAAACACGCACTGCGCTCGCTCCGGTAGTGCCGGCCGCTGGCCGGCAACCCCGCAACCTCGTCAACCTCAAGGAAGAACCACCATGTCGCACACCTTCATCGAGCTCTACACCGCCACACCTGCCTGGACCGCACTCCCGCCCGAGCAGCGGAATGCCTTCTTCGCTCGTATCGGAGCCGGCATGCAGCAGTTCGATCCAGCCCGCATCACGCCGCTGGCGATGGGCCGCATTGCCACGGACGTACCGCACGGAAGCGATGAGCAGTTCTATGCGGTCTGGCGCTGCGCCAGCCGCGAGGAGGTCGATGCGCTGGTCGCCGGCATTGCCGCGACCGGCTGGCATGCGTACTTCACCACTACCCATGCGATAGGCGCGGTGGACAGCATGGACCAGCATCTGGCCGACCTGGCGGGGTTGTAGCGGCGTGGCAGACGCCGGCAGATCCCGGGCTTCGGCATGAGTGGCACATGCGCCTGTCACCCAGACACGGTAAACAGGACATTGCCCATGTCCATCCGCAGGGAAGTCGATCATGCAGAGCACGCTCCAGGTCACGCTGTTCGGCCCTCTTGGCGACAGCCCGGCATTGCAGTTGCCGGGGCAGGAGGGGCCGTCGGTGGCCATTCCGGAAGCGACCCTGCGGCAGCTGGTCTCCGATCTCTACACCGCGCGCTCCCTGCTCAACCCCGAGCAGCTGGACGAAGCCAGGCAGGAGCTGGACCGCGTGCTGGAGCGCTGGGCGGACATCCATGAAGGCCTGCTGCTGGACGTGGAAGTGCATGGCAGGTAGAGGGCTCTGTGACGTTGAGCCGCTTGGGGGTGGGGCAGACAAAGCCAACTAGGCCGTGCAGCAACGGTCCTGATGCGTCGCAGCATGGATCGCGGGGGAGATGCGCACGCTTTTTCGGATTCATTGCATGGATGGGCAGACTCTCGACAGCCGATCATGTCAAGTCAGTCTTTAGCGATTCACACCATGCAAATGTTTCCAGACAGCAGGATTCGCCTGCTGAATTCGAACGCCATTTCGGTCGTCGACGCCCGGGCTATTCTCGAGCGCGATGGAAGTCGTATTGCGCTAATGGCCATTGAGACCATTGAAACAAACTTCGAGCCAGATCCGGCTGAAGATAGAACAACAGCACGGATGCTTGAGGAGATCGTCGAGACAGCTGGGGACTCGGAAGGTGCAATAGCATTGCGGCGCATCCGAGAACGGATACTCGCATCCACAACAGATCCAGTGCCGGAACCACCGTTGGCATTCAGTACGATGGACGGCTTCACATTTGATGAGGATGTGCGTTCGGATTGGGACACCGATTGCCTAATTATTGAAGGCGATCTGAACGTGGGAGGTACGTTGCATCTCAATGATCTGGACGAGCTCAGGTGTGTAGTCGTACTTGGAAGCGTGACCACTGAAAATTTCATCTGTGGTGGTTGGGTTTTCGTCCGTGACAATTTGACCTGCAAGCACATATACGCATCTTCACTCAATGATGGCGGCCTCTTTGTTGGGGGCAACGTGCAGGTTGATACTCTTCTTGAGACAGGCCAGTACGTGCATGTTGCGGGGAACTTCGAAGCGAGCTACCTGGCGACGGTGCAAAATGAGATCGAAGTAGATGGTGAGGTACGCTGCCCTAACTTTGCACTCCGCTCGGATCGAGATCGTTTGCCTCTCTGGGTGGATCCTCGACTGATCAAGCAGCATCACGGAGAGGACGATGAGGGGCGGCCGTATCAGTACTGGTACCCGGACGGCTATGACGAGCGCATCTTGGCGGGAGGCAGTCCAGTGAAGGGTGAGGGCTGAACGACTGTACGTGTGGCTGTCCCCTGTGCCTGAACCGCGTCCCCAGTTGCGGATGAAACATTTTGCACTGCGCAAAAGCTGTGCTATCAATAGATCCCATGAACGCAGCCGCCACCCGCTTTTACTGGTATTACTTTCCGAAGCCACTGGCGGAGGAAGGACTGCGCTCACCCTGAAGAAAGCTTCAGACGCATTCCCGAAAGCCGCCAGCGAACCTGGCGGCTTTTTTCATGCCGCCACGCTGGGGACCCCCAACGTTCCGGAGATCTCCCGCAATGCCCCCGCACACCGACGACCTGCGTATCCGCACCATCGAACCGCTGACACCGCCTGCCCAGCTGCTGGCGATGCTGCCCTGTGACGATGAAGCCTCCGACACCGTCAGCGCCTCGCGCGCGGCCCTGCACCAGATCCTGCACGGCCGTGACGACCGCCTGGCAGTGGTGGTGGGCCCATGCTCGATCCACGACCCGAAGGCCGCCATCGAGTACGCCCAGCGCCTGAAGCCGCTGCGTGACGCGCTGGCCGGCGAACTGGAAATCGTCATGCGCGTGTACTTCGAGAAGCCGCGCACCACGGTGGGCTGGAAGGGCCTGATCAACGACCCGGACCTGGACGGCAGCTTCAAGATCGACAAGGGCCTGCGCATCGCCCGCGGCCTGCTGCGCGACATCAACAAGCTCGGCCTGCCGGCCGGTGTCGAATTCCTCGACGTGATCTCGCCGCAGTACATCGCCGACCTGGTGGCATGGGGCGCGATCGGCGCACGCACCACCGAAAGCCAGGTGCATCGCGAGCTGGCGTCGGGGCTGTCGTGCCCGGTCGGCTTCAAGAACGGCACCGATGGCAACGTGAAGATCGCCGCTGACGCGGTGGGTGCCGCGTCCAATCCTCATCACTTCCTGTCGGTCACCAAGCAGGGCGGTACCGCCATCGTGTCGACCACCGGCAACCCGGATTGCCATGTGATCCTGCGCGGCGGCAAGCAGCCGAACTACGACGCAGGCAGTGTTGCCGAGGCCTGCCAGGTGCTGGCCAAGGCCAAGCTGCCGACGCGTCTGATGATCGACGCCAGCCATGCCAACAGCCTGAAGAACCCGGAGAACCAGCCGAAGGTGATCGACGACATCGCCGTTCAGCTGGAAGACGGCGAACAGCGCATCGTCGGCGTGATGATCGAGAGCCATCTGGTCGGTGGTCGCCAGGAACTGGTGGAAGGCCAGCCGCTGGTCTATGGGCAGAGCATCACCGATGGCTGCATCGACTGGGACACCACCGTGACGGTGCTGGAGCGACTGGCTGCGGCCGTGCGCGCCCGTCGCGACGTGAAGGTGTCCGAAGCAGCTTGATGGAAGCCGCCTGAGTGCGGCACGTGTGTGGATGGCGGCCAGCGCCTGCGGGGGTGCGGCCGCGATCAGGGCCGGTCGGAGTTGGAGACCGGCCCATCTGCACCGGCGATGCGCCTGGCGCTGCGCATGAGCGACAGCGCCAGGTACATCGCCGGGGTGGTGATGCCGGTTTCTGTAGCGCCGGGCCATGCTCGACGTGCGCGCGAAGCGCGTTGGTTTCCTGCAAAGCGCAGTCGAGCATGGCTCGACGCAACGAAGAGGCTCAATGCACTTCGTCGTGATAGACGAACTTCGGCATTTCCCAGCGGTAGTGGATCGCCAGCAGGCGCAGCGCGAAGCCGCCGCCGAGGCAGCACAGGATCGCGGTGGCATCGGCCACGCCCCAGTGCAGCAGCAGCAGATACGCCGCGCCGGTCAGCAGCGCGATGATCGCGTACAGCTCCTTCTGGAAGATCAGCGGCACCTCGTTGCAGAGAATGTCGCGCAGCACGCCACCGAAGGCACCGGTCAGCATGCCGGCGATCAGCACGATCGGCATCGCATGGCCGGCCTCGCGCGCGATCGAGCAGCCAATCAGGGTGAAGGCGATCAGGCCCAGGCCATCGAGCACCAGGAAGGTGCGACGGAAGTGGTGCATCCAGCGCGCCACCCAGGTGGCGATCAGCGCCGCGCATACGGTGAAGCCCAGGTACTCGGGATGCTTCACCCAGCCCAACGGGTAGTGGCCGAGCAGGATGTCGCGCAGCGAACCGCCCCCGAGGGCGGTGACGCAGGCGATCATGACCACCCCGAACAGGTCCATGCGGCGACGGCCGGCGGACAGCGCGCCGGTCATGGCTTCGGCGGAAATGGCGATCAGGTAGATGATGGACAGCAGCATGGGACAGGCTCCGGGCGCGGTGGGGCCGGCCATGCGCGACTACCGCCACTGCCTGCGCAATGACGGGATGACGATGACCGGTGCCGCTCCCGCTGTCCTTTTGCCTGAGAGTTCAGCGGCATGGGCCGCGTGCCCCTTCGGCGGATCGTCCCGGGCGTGCCCGGTGACCTCTCTCCAGCTCGGCGAGTCGAATGCATGGTTGGTGGGATTCCAGCCCACCGGCCTGAGCGATCATGGGAGCCTGCGCCTTCGGCGGGCGCCAGCGCGGCGCCTCTCTCCTGCATTCGGGCGCCAGTATATCCGCTGCAGTGCAGCACGGCATAATCCGGGCATGGCCCCGTCCGTCCGCCCGTGGTTCCTGTACCTGCTCGAATGCCGCGATGGCAGCTATTACGCCGGCATCAGCACCGACGTGGACGCGCGTTTCGCCGCCCACCAGGCTGGCAAGGGCGCGCGCTACACCCGGGCCCGGCCGCCGCTGCGGGTGCTGGCCGTGCGCGAGTACCCGGACCGGGCGGCCGCCTCCCGCGCCGAATGGCAGCTCAAGCAGCAGCCGCGCGAACGCAAGCTGGCCTGGCTGCAGGCGCCTGCCGAGGCTGTTCTGTAGAGCCGAGCCCATGCTCGGCTGCTGGATTGGCGACGAGGATCGGCCGAGCATGGGCTCGGCTCTACAGTAGATCCACGCCATGCGTGGAAGGGCTACCCGGCCCATGCGATGATCGCCCCGCGCCCAGAGCTGGAGACCCGGATGTCCACGATTGCCCTGCTGTTTGCTCTCTCCGCAGCAACGAGCCCCACTGCCGATCCGGCCACCCTCGCAGCCATCGAAGCCACCTGCCATGACTACGTCGACGGCCAACTGGAAGCCGATCCACAGCGCGTCGCCCGCTCCCTGCACCCGGACCTGGCCAAGCGCGCGGTCCTTGGCGATACGCCGGACGAACGCCTGGGCCTGCGCCGCATGTCGAAGGAAGAGCTGGTCTCGTTGACGAAACAGGGCGCATTGAAGACCCCGAAGGATCAATGGGAGCGCCGCTGCACGGTGCTGGACGTGACCGGCAACGCGGCCTCGGTGCGACTGGAAACCCCGTGGTTCGTCGACTACTTCCACATGGGCCGCTTCGACCAGCGCTGGGTCATCGTCAACGCGCTGTGGTACCCGAAACCGAAGGCACCGTGAGCGACGCGTGCCGCGAAGATCGCTTCGGTCGCCGGTCGTAGCGATCATCCATGTGCATGCAGTTGGGTGCGGGAGAAATGGGCTTGATGCCGTGGATCCGCGCCATGCGTGGATGACGCCACCGCGCTCAACTGTCCATTGAAACGCCAATCACTTCGTCGTCCTCATCGAGCTCGACACTCAGCACATACTGCGAGACATCGCCCGGCAGCGAAAAATCGATGTGCACCGATCCATCGTCTCCCCACGGTTCGCGCGGCTGCAGCAGGCCCAGCACCGCACTGGCCGCCGGCGTGGGCGTGCCCAGGTGCGCGATCCAGTAGTCGGCTTCGATCTCATCCAGATGATGCTGGACGAACAGGTCGACGCTGTCGTCGCCTTCTTCGGTGCCCAGCAACTGTTCAAGGGCGGTGCGCGCACGCTTCTGTTGGGTGGTGGAGGTGGTCATGGCAGTCCTTTGAGTGGTGGTTGGAGACAGGGTTCAAACATCCACGCATGGCGTGGATCTACTTTCGCCGCCGATCATCCTGATCATCCCCGAAGATGATGCGCGCGCTGCGCTGGTAGCTCCAGTACGCGACCGCCCAGTTCAGCAGCACCACGATGCGGTTGCGGAAGCCGATCAGGAAGAACACGTGCGCGGCCAGCCAGAACCACCAGGCCAGGATGCCCGACAACTGCAGCCGGCCCAGGTGCACGATCGCGGCCATGCGGCCGATGGTGGCGAGATTGCCGTAGTCGGCGTACTTGAACGGGCCGGGCTCGGGCTTGCCGTGCAGGCGTGCGCGGATCACCCCGGCCACGTACTTGCCCATCTGCTTGGCAGCGGGTGCCACGCCGGGTACCGGCTTGCCGTCGGCCTGGCTCAGTGCGGCCAGGTCACCGGCCACGAACAGCTCCGGGTGATCGGGCAGGGTCAGGTCCGGTTGCACCTGCACGCGGCCGGCGCGATCCAGCGGCACGTCCAGCGTGCGCGCCAGCGGCGATGCGGCCACGCCGGCGGCCCAGACCACGGTGCGGGCCGGCACGAACTGCTCACCGAGCTTGAAGCCCTGGCTGTCGATGTCGCTCACCGGGGTACCGGTCAGCACTTCCACGCCCAGCTTTTCCAGCTGCCGGCGTGCTTTCAGCGAAAGCACTTCCGGGAACGAGGACAGCACGCGCGGGCCAGCCTCGACCAGCCGCACCTTGGCGCTGGCCGGATCGATGTGGCGGAATTCGTTGCGTAGCGTATGCCGCGCGATCTCGGCCAGGGTGCCGGCCAGTTCAACACCGGTGGGACCGCCGCCAACCACCGCGAAGCTCAGCCATGCCGCCTTCTTCGCCGGGTCCGGTTCGGCCTCGGCGCGCTCGAACGCCAGCAGCAGCTTGCGGCGCAGTGCGATGGCATCGTCCAGCGTCTTCAGGCCGGGGGCATCATCAGCCCACTGGTCGTTGCCGAAGTAGGCGTGGGTGGCGCCGGTGGCCAGCAGCAGGCTGTCGTAGTCCAGCGTGCTGCCATCGGCCATGCGGATCTGCCGGGCCTGCTTGTCGATGGCCACCACTTCGCCGAGGCGGACTTCTACATTGCGCTGGTGGCCGAGGATGTGGCGCAGCGGCGCGGCGATGTCCGGCGCGGACAGGCCGGCGGTGGCCACCTGGTACAGCAGCGGCTGGAACAGGTGGTGGTTGCGGCGATCGACCAGGGTGATGCGTATGCGCTCGCGGGCCAGGGCACGGGTGGCCCAGAGGCCGGCAAAACCACCGCCGACAACAACCAGGTGGGGAACGCGCTCGCGACTCATCGACTCACTCCAGTGGGGGCATTGGGGGAAGCGCCTGGCATCTTCGCACGGCGGCTGCCTGTCACGTCAGCGCCTGCGTGGATCGGCGATACTCGGGTTCAGGCAACGGCCCGTGAGGAGCCCATGAGCGAACCGGAAAAGCGCATCGCCCTGTTGATCGACGCCGACAACGCGCCGGCCTCGAAGATCGACGAGGTCCTGGCCGAAGTCGCCCGCTACGGCGTGGCCAACGTACGCCGCGCCTATGGCAACTGGAAGAGCCCGCGGCTGAAGGGCTGGGAAGCG
The DNA here is from genome assembly GCF_003205835.1 of Stenotrophomonas maltophilia. Lineage (GTDB taxonomy): Bacteria > Pseudomonadota > Gammaproteobacteria > Xanthomonadales > Xanthomonadaceae > Stenotrophomonas > Stenotrophomonas riyadhensis. Next base: position 4,308,565 of record NZ_CP029773.1, on the reverse strand, counting down.
GTGCTGCACGAATACGCGATCCGCCCGATCCAGCAGTTCGCCTACAGCAAGGGCAAGAATGCTTCGGACATGGCGATGGTGATCGACGCCATGGACCTGCTGTACGCGCGTAACCTTGATGGCTTCGCCATCGTCTCCAGCGATGCCGATTTCACCCCGATGGTGATGCGCCTGCTGACCGACGGCGTGAAGGTGTATGGCTTCGGCGAGAAGAAGACGCCGGAACCGTTCGTCAACGCGTGCTCGAAATTCACTTATCTGGAAGCGCTGGGGCAGACCCACGCCAGCGTGCCGGATGCCGAACAGGCATCGAGTGAGCAGGCATCGAACGAACCCGTCGCCAATGATGATGCGCGGCCGCGCAAGAGCGGTGCGGAAATGCGCAGCGATACGCGGCTGGTGAAGATGCTGCGCCGTGCGGTGTCCTCGGCCGAGGGCGAGGATGGCTGGTCGCACCTGGGCCCCGTCGGCAGCCAGATCGGCAACCAGGCCTCGTTCGACCCGCGCAACTACGGCTACGGCAAGCTCAGCGATCTGCTGGCAGCGATCGGGCTGTTCGAGCTGAAGAAGGACGGCAAGTCGTCCTACGTCCGCGCGCTGCCAAAAAAGAACAGGTAGTTCCGGCCGCTGGCCAAAAAAGAACCGGTAGTGCCGGCCGCTGGCCGGCAAGCCCCAGATGCCAGATCCCGCATCCGGCACGCACATCTCCACTCCGATCAGGCGTATCGTTGCCGCTCGCATTGCCAGCAAGGAAAACCCGCATGTTGAAGATCTGGGGCCGCCGCAATTCCAGCAACGTCCGCAAGGTACTGTGGTGCGCCGAGGAGATCGGCCTGCCGTATGAGTCCATCGAAGTCGGTGGCAGCCACGGCGGCACGCAGACGCCGGAGTACCTGGCGATGAATCCCAACAGCCTGGTGCCGGTGATCGAAGACCATGGCCTGCCGCTGTGGGAATCGAACGCCATCGTGCGCTACCTGAGCGCGCGCTACGCGCTGGGCACGCTGTACGCTGAAGACCCGATGGAACGCGCCCAGGCCGAGAAGTGGATGGACTGGAGCACCTCGCGGATGGCACCGATCTACAGTGACCTGATCTGGGGCATCATGCGCACCGCCCCGGCCGACCGTGACGAAGCGCGCATCAATGCCGCCATCGTCCGCGCCGGTGACTACCTGGCGATGGCCGATGCCACCCTGTCCCGACAGCCGTGGCTGTCGGGCGAGGCGTTCGCGATGGGTGACATTCCGCTGGGCTCGCTGATCTACGCCTGGTTCGAACTGCCGATCCAGCGCCCGGAACTGCCGCACCTGGCCGATTGGTATGCGCGCCTGCGCGAGCGGCCGGCGTACCAGCGCGGCGTGATGTCGCCACTGACGTAAGCGGTGGCGGTCGGGGTCAGAGCCCTTTTCTGCGAAAAGGGATCCGACCCCTCAATACAGATCCGTCGGATCCACATCCAGCGACCAGCGCACCTTGCGGGCTTCCGGCAGCGCGTACAGCTGCGGCACCAATTGCGAAAGCACCCCATGCAACGGCGGCCGCTGCAGGGCAGACAGCAGCAGCTGCGTGCGCTGGTAGCCGGCACGCCGAGGCATCGGCGCCGGCATCGGCCCGTAGGCCTCGACCACATTCTGTTCCCCCAGCAGTTGCCGCGCGGCCAGCAGGAATGCATTGGCATGCTCCACCTGCTGCGCTTCGGCACGCATCAGCGCCAGATGCGCGAACGGCGGGAATCCGGCGGCCTGGCGCTGGTTCAATTCGGCCTGGGCGAATGGGTGGTAGCCACCGCTTACCAGGGTTTCCAGCAGCGGGTGCCCGGGGTGATGGGTCTGCAGCCAGACCTCGCCAGGATCACGCGCACGTCCCGCGCGTCCTGCGACCTGGATCAGCTGCTGCGCCAGTTTCTCGCTGGCGCGGAAGTCGGCGGAGAACAGACCTTCGTCGATGCCCACCACCACCACCAGGGTCAGCTTGGGCAGGTCGTGGCCCTTGGCCAGGATCTGTGTGCCCACCAGGATGCCGGGCTGGTCACCCAGCTTGGCGAGCTGTTGTTCCAGTGCATCGCGGCGCGAGGTGGTGCCGCGATCGATGCGCACCACCGGAAAGTCGGCGAAGGCGGCGGTGAGGTGCTCTTCCAGGCGTTCGGTGCCGATGCCCTGCGGTTGCAGCGCCAGGCTCCCGCACGCGGGGCACGCCAGCGGCGCCGGTTGCCGCGCGCCGCAGTGATGGCACTGCAGGCGACGGCCGCCGCCATGCACGGTCATCGGCGCATCGCAGCGCTGGCACGGCGCGGTCCAGCCGCAGTCGTGGCACAGCAGCACTGGTGCGTAGCCACGGCGGTTCTTGAACACCAGCACCTGCTGGCCCCGCTGCAGGTGCTCGCCGATGCCGGCCAGCACATCGGCCGAGAGGCCGTCATGCAATGGCCGCTTGCGCACATCGAGGATGCGCACGCGCGGCGGTCGTGCATCGCCGGCGCGCTGCTTCAGCCGCAGGTGCGTGTAGCGCCCGGCGTAGGCGTTGTGCAGGGTTTCCAGCGAGGGCGTGGCACTGCCGAGCAGCACCGGAATGCCGAGCGCCTTGGCCCGGACCAGGGCGAAATCGCGCGCGTGGTAACGGATGCCGTCCTGCTGCTTGTAGCTGCCGTCGTGTTCCTCGTCGACGATCAGCAGGCCGGCCTGGGGAAGGGGCGTGAACACCGCCGAGCGGGTGCCGACGATGACCCGTGCCTCGCCACGCGAAGCCGCCGCCCAGACGCGCGCGCGCTCGTTGTCGTTCAACCCGGAGTGCAGCGCGTGCACGGCGATGCCGAGGCGGCCGCGGAAGCGCGCCAGGGTCTGCGGGGTCAGGCCGATTTCCGGCACCAGCACCAACGCCTGCCTGCCCTGCGCCAGGCAATGGATGATCGCCTGCAGGTAGACCTCGGTCTTGCCGCTGCCGGTCACGCCATCCAGCAGGAAGGGCTGGAAGCCGTCGGCGGCGTTGATCGCGGCCACCGCCTCGGCCTGGTCCGGGTTGAGCGCGGGGCCGGGCAGCGGCTGCGCATGCTGCGGTGCCACCGTCATCGCCACGCGCTCGGCCAGCGCGCGCTTGGCCAGACTGCGCGCGGCGGTGCGCCAGTCCTCCATGCGTTCGCCCAGTACATCCTCATCCACCACGGCGTCGGCCAGCAGTTCGGCCAACTGCCGCGGGCGGCTGCCGGCGCGCAGCGTCCCGCGCTGGGCATGGCCCTCCGCAGTCAGCTGCCAGCCCCAGTGATGGGTGTCGGGCAGGGCGTCGCCATGGCGCAGTGGACCGGGCAGGGCGGTACTCAGTACTTCGCCCAGGGGGGCGTGGGTATAGCGCGCCAGCCACTGCAGGCTCTGCCACAGTTCACCCTGCAGCAGCGGTTGCGGGTCGCACCAGGCCAGGGCCTGGCGCAGTCCCTGGCCGTCGTCGGTCTGGCCGAGGCCGACCACCACGCCGACCAGCTCGCGGTTGCCGAACGGCACCTTCACACGGCAGCCGACCGCAACCGTGGGGGCCTCGCCCTCCGGCGACAGGTAGTCGAACAGGCGGGGCAGGGGGACGGGCAGGGCGACCTGCAGGGTCGGAATCGGTGAAAGCATCGGGCCAGTGTAACGGCCCATGCGGGCGCGAATGGCGGGCGCGGGTGTAGCCGGGCGACGCCCGTTGAATCATAAATGTCACCTAAATATCGGTGTCCATTGGAGATTCAGTCTTATCCACATGTTCTGTGGATAACGTTGTGCGTTAACCGGCAGCGGAAACGCAGAAGGCCGATGGCGACGGCCTCACACTCGGGTTGGTCAAAAAATCGCCACATAGTAAAAACATTCAAAATCAACAACTTAAGTGTGAAACAATGCTGAAACAGAGTGAATTCAGCTGGATGCCCCAGTTTTCCGCAGCGGGGCCTTGGTGCTGTGCACAACCTGCAGCACGAAGTGCCTGCGGGCGCAAGTCCTACGGGCGCCGATGGCCTGCCGCTATCATGCCGGCAGACCTTTGGAGTGACCGATGACGGCTGTGCCCGCCCCTGTTTCCTCGACCGCGGCCGGCGCGCTGTCGGCGTTCCTGCGTGGCGTCGAGCGCCGTGCCCTGGTGGTGGCTGAACTGCAGTGCGGTGATGCCGCCCGTGCCGAACAGACCCTGGTGGCGGTGATGCGCGCGTTTGCGGCGGTCGCCAGCGACCTGCCGATGGCGCAGTGGCCGACCCGCTTCTGGACCCTGCTGGGCCAGCGCCAGGTACTGCGCGAACCGGTGGGCGGCCAATGGGCGCCGCCGTTGGCTGCGCTGGGCGAGATGGGATCGATGCCGCGCCTGGCGCTGTTGCTGCGGGTGGGCGGCAGCCTGGACGAAGGCATCGCCATGCGCGTGCTCGACCAGGACGAGGCCAGCTACCAGCGCTTGTTGGCCGATGCCTGCCCGCGCGATGCGCACGGCCAGCCCGATGCATCGGCCTGGCGCCAGCTTGCCGAGCAGGTGCAGCTGCGCATCCGCGATCTGCCGGCCAAGCGCCTGCAGCAGCTGCAGCAACCGGCTGCCCCGGCCGCCAACAATGAACCCCCGACCTCCAGCTGGCGTGCACCGCAGCGGGACGAGCGTGCGGCTGCCAGCGGCAAGCGCCGCCGTACGAATGCCAAGCCACGCTGGCGCGGTCCGCTGATCCTGCTGGTGACGGTGGCGGTGCTGTTGGCCGCGGCGCTGGGCTGGCGCTATTGGCAGGGGCATTCGTTCGGCAGCGACGCTCCGCTGCCGGAAGGCGTGGTCGGTGAAGCGGGTCCGGTCACGGTGGAAGCACTGCCGCCGAGCACGGTCAGCGCTACGCCGGATGCGGCCCCGGCCCAGGCCACGGACGACGCTGTGATGCTGGCCGACCGCGACTACCCGCTGGTGGCCGATGCCGATCTGTATGCGTGGACCGCCGCGGGCGGCCCGCTGCCGGTGGACGAGTCGCAATCCAAGCCGAGCCGGCCGGAGCCGGCCAGCGCCACGCTGGAGACCGCTGCTGCCGATGAATAAGACCGTATTCGCCAGCCTGCTGCTGGCCTTGCCGTTGTCGCTGTCCGCCGCGCCGCAGACCTTGAACGTACCGCTGCCGCCGCCAGTGCCGGGCAGTTCATCGGCGGTCCCGGCCCCGGCCATCACAAGTACGACGCCCGCTGCGTTTAGCCAGCTCGATGCCCAGCAGCAGCGCCAGCGCCGCGCCGACTACGCCGCATGGCGGGCATTGCCGGAAGGCGAGCGTGAGCGCATCCGCCAGGCCGCGGCGCGCTTCAATGCGCTGCCGGCTGATCAACAGCAACGTATGCGCCAGCAGTTCGAGGCGCAGGACCAGGCGTTCCGCGAAGGCTGGCGGCTGGGCCCGCAGCTGGGCCTGGAATTCCCCAAGCTGCACGGCCTGTTCGGGTTCGTGCCGCCGGAACAGCGCGAGGCCGCGCTGGCCGTGCTGCGCCAGCTCAGCCCGGCGCAGCTGGCCCAGCTCACCCTGGTCGCGCAGCGCACCCCGCCGCAGGAGCGCGACAAAGTACGCGGCGCGTTCCTCGCGGTGCCACCCGCCGAGCGCGACACCTGGCTCAAGCGCCAGGCGGGTCAGTAAACAAAGGGGACGGAGGGGATTAAGTCGTACTCGGCACAGTCGGGCTTGAAACGACTTAATCCCCTCCGTCCCCTTTTTCTGTTCGTAACGTGATCGCAACGCGTGATGCCGGGGCCTGCTGAAACCCAGCATTCACGCCATGTCATGGGAATGCGCACGCCGCACGCGTAAGATGGCGGCCCGCAACCCGGTGCCTGTGCCCTTCGCGCGCAACCGTAGTTCGCGTCAAGCACCTTATGTCTACTGCAACCTCCACGCCGCGCTTCAGCAAGGAAGTCGGCGCTACCGGTCTGCTCGCCCTGCCGCTTGTGCTCGGGCATGTGTCCACCGGTCTGATCTCCTTCGTCGACAACGTGATTGCCGGCCACCACGCCACGGCGACCCTGGCCGCGGTGACCATCGGCACCGCCCTGCTGTGGCTGCCGATGCTGATCCCGATCGGCACCCTGATCTCGCTCACCGCCTCGGTGTCGCAGCTGCATGGCGCCGGCCGCGAGCGCGAGATCGGTCCGCTGTTCCGCCAGGCACTGTGGCTGGCGCTGGGCTTGGGCCTGATCATGTTCACCTTCCTCACCGTGGTGCCGCCGCTGCTGCCGGCCTTCGGCATCGCGCCGGACATCGTGCCGGGGGCCACCGCGTTCCTGCACGCGGTGCGCTGGGGCGGCCCGGCGCTGACCCTGTATTTCTGCATGCGCTATCTCAGCGAGGGCATGCACTGGACGCTGCCGACCATGCTGCTCGGCTTCGGCGGCCTGCTGGTGCTGGCACCGATGGGCTATGTGCTGGCCAACGGCAAGCTCGGCTTCCCGGAAATGGGCGCCGAAGGCCTGGGCATCGCTTCGGCGGTGATGATGTGGCTGCAGGCGATCGCGTTCGCCACCTACCTGTGGTTCACCAAGCGCTTCGCCCACCTGCAGCTGTTCTCGCACTTCGAAGGACCGCGCTGGAAGGCGATCTGGGACCTGCTGCGCACCGGCCTGCCGATCGGCATCACCGTGCTGATGGAAGGCGGCCTGTTCATCGTCACCGCGCTGCTGATCGGCCGCCTCGGTGCCAATGAAGCGGCCGCGCACCAGATCGCGATCAACGTCGCCCAGCTGTGCTTCATGATCCCGATGGGCGTGGCCGAGGCCACCACCGTGCGCGTCGGCCATGCGGTCGGCCGTGGCGATGGCTTCGGCGTACGGCGTGCGGCCTGGGCCGGCTACGCGATCATCATGGGTACGCAGACGCTGTCGGCGGCAGTGCTGCTGTTCGGCCACGATGCCATCGTCGGCGTCTACACCAACGACCTGGCGGTGGCCGGCCTGGCCTCGACCCTGCTGCTGTACGCGGCCACCTTCCAGTTCCCGGATGGCATCCAGGTACTGTCGGCCGGCGCGCTGCGCGGCCTGAAGGACACCCGCGTGCCGATGTTCATCGCCATGTTCGCGTACTGGGGCCTGGGCATGCCGCTCGGCGCCGGGCTCGGTCTGGGGTTGGGCATGGGGCCGCAGGGCATGTGGATCGGCCTGATCGTCGGCCTGACCGCCGCCGCCATCCTGATGGGCTGGCGCCTGCGCCGCAGCAGCCTGCGCATCGGCCAGTCCGCGCTGTCCTGACCTCCCGCCCGCCACGATGATCCGTGGCGGGCGATCCCCTGACTTGTGTCCGATGCCGCATCACGCGGCACCGGCTATGCTGGCACCACGGCAAGAAGCCATCCGGAGCGTTCCATGAATCAACCCGTGCCCCCGCTGCCCCCGGCGCGTCGCAACCCCGTCGCCAGTTTCTTCATCGGGCTGTGGGACGTCATGAACTTCACCCGCCGGTTGATCCTCAACCTGGTGTTCTTCGGCCTGCTGTTCCTGCTGCTGGTGATGTTCGTCATCGCCGCCGGCATGGGCGCCGGTGCCAGCAAGTCGCTGCAGGACCGCACCACCCTGGTGATCGCGCCGGAGGGCCGCCTGGTCGAGCAGTTCAGCGCCGATCCGGTCAGCCGCGCGCTGGCCAAGGCGGTGGGCGACAACGGCGCCGAGGAGATCCAGCTGCGCGACCTGCTGCGGGTGATCGAGTCGGCCAAGGAAGACAAGAAGATCGAGCGCGTGGTGCTGGAGCTGGACAAGCTGCAGCCGTCCGGCTTCGCCTCGCTGCGTGAAGTGGCCGCCGCACTCCAGGACCTGCGCGCCTCCGGCAAGCAGCTGGTGGCCTACAGCGAGAGCATGGGCCAGTCGCAGTACCTGCTGGCCGCACAGGCCGACGAGGTCTACCTGGACCCGATGGGGTCGGTGGTGCTCGAGGGCCTGGGCCGCTACCGCCAGTACTTCCGCACCGGCCTGCAGGACAAGCTGGGCGTGGACGTGCACCTGTTCAAGGTGGGCGAGTACAAGTCCGCGGCCGAGCCGTACGTGCTCGACGCCGCCTCGCCGGCCTCCAAGGAAGCCGACCTGTTCTGGATGAACGACGTGTGGCAGCGCTACCTGGCGGACATCGCCAAGGCGCGTCGCCTGGACCCGGCACAGCTGGCCGCCGGCATCGACACGCTGCCGGAAGGCATCGCCGCCGCCGGTGGCGACCTGGCCAAGTTCGCGCTGCAGCAGAAGCTGGTGACCGCGCTGAAGACCCGCGAGGAATTCGAGGATCTGATGATCGAGCGCGGCGTGGCCGACGACGATGCCGACGGTGGTTTCCGCAACGTCGACTTCGGCACCTATCTGGGCCAGCTCGATGCGCGCCGCAACCCGGTGGACTCGCGTCCGCAGGTGGCCGTGGTGGTGGCGGAAGGCGAGATCAGCGGCGGCGACCTGCCGGCCGGCCGCATCGGTGGCGAGTCGACCTCGGCACTGCTGCGTGCCGCGCGCGACGACGAGAACGTGAAGGCGGTGGTGCTGCGCGTCGATTCGCCGGGGGGTGAAGTGTTCGCCTCCGAGCAGATCCGCCGCGAAGTGGTGGCCCTGCAGGCCGCCGGCAAGCCGGTGGTGGTGTCGATGGGCGATCTGGCCGCTTCCGGTGGCTACTGGATCAGCATGAACGCCGATCGCATCTACGCCGATCCGTCGACCATCACCGGTTCGATCGGCATCTTCGGCATGGTCCCGAACTTCAGCCGCGCGCTGGACAAGATCGGTGTGCATACCGACGGTGTCGGTACCACCCGCTTCGCCGGTGCCTTCGATGTCACCCGCCCGATGGATCCGGCCGTGGGCCAGGTCATCCAGACGGTGATCAACAAGGGTTACGCCGACTTCACCGGTCGCGTCGCCGACGCCCGCAAGAAGCCGGTCGAGGCGGTGGACGAGGTGGCCCGCGGCCGCGTGTGGAGCGGTGCACAGGCCAAGGAACGCGGCCTGGTCGACGCCTTCGGTGGCCTGAAGGATGCCGTGGCCGACGCCGCCAGCCGCGCCAAGCTGGGCAAGGCCGATGCCTACCGTGTGCGTTACATCGAGAAGGCGGCGACGCCGTTCGCGCAGTTCGTCAGCGGTTTCGCCGGCAGCCGCGCCGGTGCCTGGATGCTGTCCGACTCGGGCATGGCGCGGATGATGCTGGCACGCACGATGCCGGAAGTGGATACGCAGCTGCGTTTCGTCGAGAACGCGGCCCGCGAGAAGGGCAACGGCGCGCCGGTGAAGGCGCTGGCGTACTGCTTCTGCGGGTTCTGATCGGCAACGGTGACGAATGAAAACGCCCGGCCCTGGCCGGGCGTTTTCGTTGGTGGGGTCGGATCCCTCTGCCCCGCAAAGGGCTCTGACCCCACAGGTCACTGCGTTGCGTCGGCCTCTGCCTTGCGCTCACGCGCGGCAGCATCGTCCACGGTTTTCTGCACGTCCTTGGCGCGGTCCAGCGGCTCATGCATCGCGCGCGCCATCGCCTGTGGTGCTGGTGGCTTCTCCGGGTTCGGTGTCGGCGGCCGCTGGCAGCCCGCCAGCAGCACGCTGGCCAGCAGGGGCATGGACAGGATCAGGATGCGCATGGCGGCTCTCCGCAGTGGGCGTACCGGCAGTGTCGCATCCCCGGCAGGGTGTGGCCGTGAGCGCGTATCCTTGCCGCATCGAAACACAGCGGGCGCGGCCCGGGAGAACACATGACCCAGCAACGGTGGCGCCTGGACGGCCAGACCGCCCTGATCACCGGCGCCAGCGCCGGCATTGGCCTGGCCATCGCGCATGAACTGGCTGGCTTCGGCGCCGATCTGATGATCGTCGGCCGTGATATCGACATGCTGGAGACCGCGCGCGACGAACTGCTGGACGTGTATCCGCAGATGCAGGTGCATGCGCTGGCCGCCGATGTCTCAGACGACGAGGACCGCCGCCAGATCCTGGACTGGGTGGAGGATCATAGTGATGGCCTGCACATCCTGGTCAACAACGCGGGTGGCAATGTCACCAAGGCGGCGACGGAATACTCCGAGGATGAATGGCGCAGGATCTTCGAGACCAACCTGTTCTCGGCCTTCGAGCTGTCGCGCTACGCGCATCCGCTGCTGGCCCGGCACGCCTCGTCGTCGATCGTCAATGTCGGCAGCGTGTCGGGGTTGACCCATGTGCGCAGCGGCGTGGTCTACGGCATGACCAAGGCCGCGATGCACCAGATGACCCGCAACCTGGCCGTCGAGTGGGCCGAGGATGGCATCCGGGTCAACGCGGTGGCGCCCTGGTACATCCGGACGCGGCGCACGTCCGGTCCGCTGTCGGACCCGGATTACTACGAGGAAGTGATCAACCGCACGCCGATGCGCCGCATCGGCGAGCCGGAGGAAGTGGCCGCAGCCGTGGGCTTCCTGTGCCTGCCGGCGGCCGGCTATGTGACCGGCGAGTGCATCGCGGTGGATGGTGGTTTCCTGCGCTACGGGTTCTGATCTTTCAGCAGGTAGTGCCGGCCGCTGGCCGGCAACTGCACTCATCTGAAGATCCTGTGGTTGCCGGCCAGCGGCCGGCACTACCGGGTGGCCGTCACCCCGGCACCGGGCAGTTGCTGGCCTCCAGCACGCCCTGCAGCCGCTCGCGTTCACTGCGTGCGGCATCGCGGTTCTCCGGGGCGGCGAAGCGCTCACGGCCGCGTGCATCGCGGAAGCGCTGCTGCCAGCTGCCGCAGCGCTGCGTTTCGGGCAGTTCCTCGCAGCGGTCGCGTACCACCTCGCAGCTGGCCGCATTCACCGGCGTGACGCCGCCCAGACCCTGCACCGTCATCAGTTCGCAGCGGCCGGGTGCAGGCTCGTATTCGTGCAGGTAGTCACTGCCCTGGCTGTCGGTGCACTGGAAGATCGGCGGCAGTGGCGGCTTCGGTGGTCCGTCGCCGGCGGCGGCGCGGGCGTCGGCATCGCGCCGCAGCGTCGCGCTGTCGAGGATCTGATTCTCGCCCTCGCGTTCAACCATGCCTGCTTCCATGATCGTGCGCCCTTGGTCCGCGCGCCGTGGCGCCGATGTGGCCGCCGTGCCGGGCGCGGGTTCGGTCACTGCCGGAACCCGAGGGGAAACAGGAGCCGGCGCTGATGAGGGCTCGACCGCGGCAGGTTGCGGACTGGACGGGGCGGGCACGCGCAGCACCTGTTGCTTGCTGCCGGACGGGCACGGCGTGCGCTGCAGGGTAGGGACGTCACTACTGCTGGAGGTACAGCGGTAGATCACACCCTCTTCGGCCAATGCGCTTCCGGGCAGCAGCACCAGGAGCAGCCAGATCACTCTGTTCATGCGCACAGCGTACAGCCTGCGACGGAGCGCTGCGCTCAGCGCTCGCAGTCGCGCGACAGGCGTGCGTCGATGCCGCGCTGTTCGTTGCTGATGGCCGTGCGTTCGCTCTGCAGTGCGCTGTTGTAGCGCCGGTCCAGTTCCCAGCGGCGGTCGCGCAGGCGTGCACAGACTTCCTGCGGCGGCAATGCATGGCAGCTGTCGCGGACCAGCACGCTGCCGGCTGGAACCTGCACACCCACGCCCACCGACGGCGGGCGATAGCCCGCACCTTCGCCGATGGGGGTGCCGATCGGCGTGCCGATGGCCGGGCGTGGTCCGGGGTAGGCTGGACCACGATGGCCGTGTGGCAGCCAGACACTGGTCCACAGCGGCACCCAGCGCGGATTGCCTTCGTTGTTGTCGCTGGTATAGCGCCGGCCGTCCTCGCTCACGCATTCGTACATCGGCTGCGGCGGCTGGATGTAGACGTGGCGGACTTCGCGCTCGCGGATGACCGGCGTTTCGCTGGGCGGCGGAGGCGTGGCATCACTGCGCACCACGCGCGGGGCGGGAGCGCGCGGGCGCTGCAGGTCGCGTACTTCCTGGTGGCCACTGTTGCACGGCCTGTCCTGCAGGGCGACGGCACCGTTGCTGGCAACGCAGCGGTAGACACGCACGTCCTCGGCCTCGGCGGCGGGTGCCGTCCACGGCAGCAGCAGGCACAGGCTGAGGGTGGCGCGCAGCAGGGTCATGGCGGCAGGGTGCGTGATTGTCCGCAGCAGCGCAATCGCCGGCTCAGGAGCGCAGCACGTTGCCGCTGAGCGCGTCGCGGATCGGGGTGGGCTGGGCCAGGCCGCCGGTCTGTCCATCGAGGATGCCATCGAGCAGGCGCAGCAGGCGCGGATCCAGCTCTTCGCGGCTGCGGGCCGGTGGCTCGCCGGCCAGGTTGGCGCTGGTGGAGACCAGCGGGCCGCCCCAGGCGCGGCAGAGTTCGGCCACCAGCGGGTGCGCGCTGATGCGCACCGCGATACCGCTGTGTTCGCCGGTGACCCAGGGTTGCGCACGCGGGCCGGCAGGCAGGATCCAGGTATTGGCACCGGGCCAGCTGGCCAGCACCGCGCGCTGGCGGGCGTCGGGCAGCGCCTGCAGGCGCACCCAGCCTTCCAGCTGCGCCAACTCGGCGGCGACCAGGATCATGCCCTTCTCGATCGGGCGTTGCTTCAGCCGCAGCACCATGTGCACGGCGGCTTCGTGCGAAGGATCGCAGCCCAGGCCCCAGACCGCTTCGGTGGGGTAGGCGATCACGCCGCCCGCGCGGAGCGTGGCGACAGCAGAGTCGAGGGTGAGTTCTTTCATGGCGGCGACCGGCCCGGCGTGGGCCTTCATTATCCCCCCGCTGCGTGCAGATGGGGTGGACCCTGGCACCCGGTAGTGCCGGTCGCTGGCCGGCATCTGATGCTTATGGAGGGTGCCGGCCAGCGGCCGGCACTGCCCCCTCATCCACGCATGGCGTGGACCTACTTCTTGGCGGCCTTCTTGACGGCCTTCTTGGCCGGGGCCTTCTTCGCGGCAGCCTTCTTCACCGCCTTCTTTGCCGGGGCCTTCTTGGCAGCGGCCTTTTTCGGCGCCGCTTCCTTCTTCACCGCCGCCTTCTTTGCCGGGGCCTTCTTCGCGGCGGCCTTCTTGGCGCCGAAGCCCTTGCGCACCGGCTTGCCGGTTTCTTCCATCAGCTGCTGCACTTCGGCCAGGGTCAGCGATGCCGGCTCGCGATCCTTGGGGATCTTGCCGTTCATCTTGCCGTCGCTGATGTACGGGCCGAAACGGCCGTTCAGCACCTGGATGTCGCTGCCCTCGAACTCCTTGATGATCCGGTTGCGCGCGATCTCTTCCTTCTCTTCGATCAGGAACACGGCGCGGGCCAGGTCGATGGTGTACGGGTCGTCTTCCTTCTTCAGCGAGGCATAGGTGCTGCCACGCTTGGCGAACGGACCGAAGCGGCCGATGCCGACGCTGACCGGCTCGCCCTTGTCCTCACCCAGCGCGCGCGGCATCAGGAACAGTTCCAGCGCGTCTTCCAGCGAGATGGTGTGCATCGACTGGCCGGGGCGCAGCGAGGCGAACTTCGGCTTCTCCTCGGCGTCCTCGGCGGTGCTGCCGATGGCTGCGTAGGGCCCGAAGCGGCCGAGGCGTACGCTGACCGGCTTGCCGGTCTTGGGGTCGGTGCCGAGCTCGCGCGCGCCACTGGCTTCAGCGCGATCAACCGATTCCTTCTTGTCCTCGACCAGTTCCTTGAACGGCTCCCAGAAGCGGGCCATCAGCGGGATCCATTCTTCTTCGCCACGCGAGACGGCGTCGAGCTCGTCTTCGAGTTTGGCGGTGAAGTCGTAGTCCACGTACCGGGTGAAATGGCTGGACAGGAACTTGGACACCGCACGGCCGACGTCGGACGGGCGGAAGCTGCGGCCTTCCATTTCCACGTACTTGCGGAACAGCAGGGTCTGGATGATCGAGGCGTAGGTCGAGGGACGGCCGATGCCGTACTCTTCCAGCGCCTTCACCAGCGCCGCTTCGGTGTAGCGCGGCGGCGGCTGGGTGAAATGCTGTTCGGCCTGGATGCGTTCCAGCGGGATGCGGTCACCGGGCTTCATCGCCGGCAGCTTGCGGCCTTCGTCCTCGTCCTCGGCGCTCTTGCTGTCCTTGCCTTCCTCGTACACGGCCAGGAAGCCGGGCACCACCACGGTGGTGCCGCTGGCGCGGAACACGTGTTCGCTGCCGGCGGACAGATCGACGCTGACGGTGTTGAGGGTGGCCGGAATCATCTGGCAGGCCACTGCACGCTTCCAGATCAGCTCATACAGGCGGCGCTCGTCGTCGGTGAGGAAGCGTGCCACCTGGGCCGGGGTACGCAGGGCCGAGGTCGGGCGCACCGCTTCGTGCGCTTCCTGGGCGTTCTTCGACTTGGTCTGGTAGGTGTTCGGCTGGTCCGGCAGCGAGGCGATGCCGTAGTCGCGGGCGATCACGTCGCGGATCTCGGCCAGTGCGTCCTGCGACAGGTTCACCGAGTCGGTACGCATGTACGAGATCAGGCCGACGGTGCCCTCGTCGCCGATGGCCACGCCTTCATACAGCTTCTGCGCCACCTGCATGGTCTTGCGGGTGGTGAAGCCGAGCTTGCGCGAGGCTTCCTGCTGCAGGGTGGAGGTGGTGAACGGCGGTGCCGGGCGGCGCTTGCGCTCCTTGCTGGCCACGTCGGTGACATGCAGCGAGCCCTGCGCGGCCTGCTGGATGCGCAGGCGGGCGGCCTCGGCGGTGTCGCCGTCGGTGATGGTGAACTGTTCGAACTTCTGCCCGTCCAGCTTGATCAGCTTGGCGTTGAAGTGCTGCGACGGGTGCGCGCACTCGGCGGCGATCGACCAGTACTCGCGGGCGATGAAGGCTTCGATCTCTTCCTCGCGCTCGACGATCATGCGCAGCGCCGGGCTCTGCACGCGGCCGGCGGACAGGCCGCGCTGGACCTTGCGCCACAGCACCGGCGACAGGTTGAAACCGACGAGGTAGTCCAGCGCGCGGCGCGCCTGCTGGGCGTCGACCAGGTCGCTGGCGATCGCGCGCGGCTGGCTGATGGCTTCCTTGATGGCGCGCGGGGTGATCTCGGTGAACACCACGCGCTGCATCGGCTTGTCCTTGACCAGCCCGCGTTCCTTCAGGATCTCGGCGATGTGCCAGCTGATCGCTTCACCCTCGCGGTCCGGGTCGGTCGCCAGCAGGATGTCGTCGGCGCCCTTGGCGGCCTTGGCGATTGCATCGACGTGCTTCTCGTTCTTGTCGATGACGTCGTAGTGCATGGCGAACCCGTTGTCCGGGTCGACTGCGCCTTCCTTCGGAATCAGGTCACGCACATGCCCATACGAGGCCAGGACCGTGTAGTCCTTGCCGAGGTATTTGTTGATCGTCTTGGCCTTGGCCGGCGATTCGACGATGAGCAGGTGCTTGGGCATGGCAGCAGGGTCTGTGGGGCGAACCGTGGGGAAGGGGCCGCTAGGGTGGAGCAAACGGCCGCATTAGTGAAGCGGCCACGGGCAAATCCATAAACTGAACGCCCGGTAATGTGCCGGGCGTTCAGGTTTCACCTTGTTAGAGGAATCACGCCCGGCCAGCCCCTGTCAAGCAGCCAGTCGTGAGGATGGCCGTTCAGGAGGCCATCTTGGCGATGAAGCCGACCGCGAATACCAGCAGGGCCAGGCCCACCAGCGACAGCAGGCCGGTCAGCACCAGTACCAGCACGGTGACCGTTCCCAGCTCCCGGCGCTGCAGCTGCGGCTGGTCGGTGTAGGCCCAGCGGTCGACCACCAGGGTGTCGCAGATCATGTCGTGCAGGCCCTGCTTGCGCTCGGTGAACGCCGCCATCAGGAAGCCGATGCCGAGGGTGAAGCTGCTCAGCAGCATGGCCCAGTAGCGACCAAATGCGCGGCCCTTGGTCAGGCGTTCGCCATTGCTGCGCACGACCTTGATGCCGACCGCCATCTTGCCCAGCGTGGCGCCACCCTTCGAGGCATGGAACCAGGTGTAGTACGCCATGCCGATGGCGAAGTTGATCAGTGCGCTGGACAGCTGGGCGACCACTTCGATGGCCGATTCGCCACTGCCCACCGCGCCCATGCTGGCGCCGAGCACCACGCCGAGGATGGCGCCGATGATGCTGCCCGGGATGACCAGCACGAAGTAGTCGATCATGTAGGCCGCTACGCGCTTCCAGAAGCCGGCATAGACCACCTCGCCCCCCATCACCGGCTGGGCATGGCCGCCGCCGCCGAGCGCCGCAGGGGCGCTGTAGGGCGAACTGCTTAGGGCGCCGGTGCCCGGCAGTGGCGCCGTACCGTTGTCGATGGCGGCATAGTCGCCACGCAGGTCGAAGCCACCGCTGGCGGTGGCCGTGCTGGCGTCAGCCAGTGTCTGCAGTCCGAGTTCGTCGACCACCTGGCGCAGCGCAGCCCACTGCGCCATGCCTTCGCGCCAGACCAGGGTGTCCAGGTTCAGTTGGCCGCGCTGGAAGCGCTGACGGATCTCCTCGACCGGCAAGGGCCCCTGGCGTTGCTGTCCTTCTGCGTAATACCACTCAGTCATTGCATGTTCCCTGTTGGATCGTCCTTGGAGGTGCCGGTGTGTGCGCGGTTCAGCCGCGGCACGACGGCGGCAGGTACTTGTCGTCGCTTTCGCCGCTGCATTCCCAGCGGCCACTGTCGCGATCGTATTCCAGCCACAGCAGATCGCCATCGAGGCTCTTGCCGGGCAGCGCCAGGGTGGCCTCGATGCCGCAGTGGCCGTTGTTGAAGCGGCCGATGTTCACTGCCGAGAGACCGACCTGGGTGAAGTCGCCAGGGGCCGGGAAGCCGGCGTCGTTGGCACCGGGGCAACGGCCTTCGTCATCGGCGAAATGCTGCACCTGGTCCTTCAACGGCTGCAGCGCGGACACTGCGCCGGCAACCTTGGCGCGCACGGTGTAGTCCTTGTAGGCGGGCAGGGCGATGGCGGCCAGGATGGCGAGGATCGGTACCAGCACCAGCAGCAGGCCGCCGCCGATGATCGCAGTGAGGGCGCAGCCGGACAGCTTCTTCTTCGGTGGCGGCAACACGCCGGCCGGCGGGGTGGCGGCATACGGCGTGGACGGCGGCAGCACCGGCGGCTGCGGCGGAGGCGGTGCCGCCGGTGCCTGTTCCGGTTCGGGCTCGATGGTCGGTGCGGAAGCGTCGAGTGCCGGCACGATCAGGCCGAGTTCGTCCACCACGGTGCGCAACGGCTGCCATTGCGGCAGGCCGTCGCGCCAGACCAGGGTGTCCAGGGAGATCTGGTTGTTGCGGAACAACTCGACCAACTGTTCCGCCGGCAGCGGACCCTGCTGCCGGTTGCCTTCTGCATGGAACCACTCGCTCACGGGGACGCTCCTGAATGCGCTATGCCCCCAAGTGTACGGTCAGTGCAGGGGTTCTGGCTCGTCCATGAACATCTGCGTCTCCATCCAGGCGTACGCCGCTTCGGAGCCGGGCTGGTTGAACAGCACCATCAGCACGACCCACTTCAGGTCGTCCAGGTCCAGTTCGTCCTGGTCCAGGGCCATGGCCCGGTCCAGCACCAGCTCGCGCTGGTCGGCGTCGAGGATGCCGTGCTGTTCCAGGTACAGCAGGAAACCACGGCATTCCACGTCCAGCTTGTCCAGCTCGGGGCCCTGGTAGACGCGCACGGGGCCATCGACCCGCGCCTGGGCCACGCTCGGCCGCTGCGCGGCCAGGGCATCGAGCCAGTCGAACGCCTTGTTGATCTCGGTTGGGCTGAAACCGGCCTGGATCAGGCCGTTCTGAAGCGAATCGCGGTCACGGATCAGGTCCGCATCTTCGCTGAAATAGTGTTCAAACAGGTACAGCAGTACGTCCAGGATGCTCTCTTTCATTGCCCCTCGGCCTGCGTCGCGCGACGCTGTGGAGGTGAAGAAACTAGGGAGTTCGACAGTAGCGGCCGTGTACGCACACCACGATTCCCGCCAGTTCCATGGCCAGCAGCATGGAGGACACCTGGGGCGCCGTCAATCCACAGCGCGTGATCAGTGAATCCATACCGCTTGGGTTGTGGTCCAGGGCCCGCCACAAGCACTGGTAGTCAGGGTCGTCGGCCCAGCGCGCCGGCAGGAGCGCCGGCGGTGCCTGTTCAGTGGGGGTGGCGAGCCGTGATTGCAAGCCCGGCAGCTGCTGGCGAAGGGCGGGGGCCAGCAGTTCAAGGACCTCCTCCGGACGCTCGACCAGTGCCGCACCCTCGCGGATCAACCGGTGGCAGCCCGCCGCGCGTGGGTTGAGTACCGAACCGGGCAGGGCGCAGACCTCGCGGCCGGCCTCGGCGGCCAGGCGCGCGGTGATCAATGCGCCGGAGCGCTGGGCGGCCTCGACCACCACCGTCGCCAGCGCCAGCCCGGCCACCAGGCGGTTGCGGGCTGGAAAGTGACCGGGGCGTGCCGGTGTGCCCGGCAGGTACTCGCTGAGCACCGCGCCTTCGGCGGCGATGCGGGCCTGCAGCCGGGCATGGTTGTCCGGATAGGTCCGGTCCGGGCCGGTGCCGATCACCGCCACGGTGCAGCCACCGGCGTCCAGCGTGGCCTGGTGAGCGGCCGCGTCGATGCCTGCCGCCAGTCCGCTGGTGACCGCCAGGCCCGCTTCGACGAAGCAGCCAGCAAACCGGGCGGCCAGCGCGCGTCCGCCAGGCGTCGGCGAGCGGCTGCCGACCAGCGCCACCGAGGGGCGCCAGGCAAGGCTGGGGTCGCCGGCGATGAACAGCGCCAGAGGCGGGTTGGGCACATCCAGCAGGGGGGGAGGGAATCCCGGATCGGTGAAGGCCAACAGGTGGTGGTTGTCGTCTTCCAGCCAGCGCCGTGCGGCTGTCCATGCCCGGATATCGGGGTGTTCCAGCGCGGCGCACTGCTCCGGCGTGCAACCGTGTGCGCGCCAGGTCGCAGTGCCTTGCGCGATAGCGGCTTCCGCACCGCCCGCGGCCTGCAGCAGGGCCCGTCGGGGCGCCAGTGCGCCTCCCGCCATCAGCAGGCGCAGCAGCGCCTCATATGCATGCGTGGTCATTCCCCACTATCGGCCGCACACAACAAAGGCGCCCTAGGGCGCCTTCGCATGTGGCTGTCAGGTTTTGCCGGAGGTGCCTGCCGGCCGGCGGCTGGCACTCCCTGCGGTGGCCGGGGCAGCCCGGCAACCGCTACTTCGCGTCCGGGTGCAGCGCGTTGTAGCCCACCCGCACCGGCTTCACGCCCTGCATCACCAGCGCGTAGCTGACGTTGTCGAAGGTGCGGAACACCATCGCGTGCGCGGCATATTCGTCCGGCAGCGAGACCCGGCCCGCGCCGGTGCTGAGCGAGTCGTCCATGCGCGACGAGGTCGGGTACTTCATGCGGTGCGCCACGTGGCGGCCGGGGCGCCACAGCGAGAACACGGTGCCGTTGTCCACACCCTGGGCGCGACCTGCGGAAATCGCGATCACGTCGCGCGGGCCACCGGCGGTGAACATGTCGGTCACCGCCAGTACGCGCACGTCCACGCCCTCGACACCCGCGGCGGGCACGTGGGGCACGAACTGCAGGTCGTACGGCTTGGCTTCGACCGGCACCAGGCGGTCGCCGGCGCGCACTTCGCGGCCACCGACGTTCTTGTCCAGCACCAGCGTGGAGGCCTCGACCTTGCCGCCGGCGATCTGGGTGATGGTGCCGGTGGCGACCTGGGCCAGCTCGTAGCCGAGCACGCCACGCCGTGCGTTGGGCGCGTTGTAGGCCTTCCACAGGTTGCCGCTGCCGGGGGTGACGTCGCCATTGGCGGTCAGGTCCTCGGTCGGCTTGGGCTGGGCGTAGCGCACGGTCGGGCGTACCACGGCCCAGCGCTGGCCCACCTGGGCATCGGCCAGGCGCACGTAGACGGTGTCGCCACCGGACACGCGCAGGCGGCTGTCCTCCAGGCCGACCACGTAGGGCAGCTGCTTGACACTGTCGACCACGCTCAGCTGCTTCAGGAACGGCTCGACCTGGGCAAGCGGAATGGCGTCGATCGGGGCCTCCTGGCGCGGGCCGGGCCGCGCCGCCACGGTCACCCGGTCCAGATAGGCCAGGCTGAGCACGTCACCGGGATAGATCAGGTGCGGATTGGCGATCTGCGGATTGGCCTGCCAGATCTCCGGCCACAGCCACGGCTTCTGCAGGAAACGTGCGGCGATATCCCACAACGTGTCCCCTTTTCGGACCACATAGGTGTCCGGGTGCCCGCCATTCACTTCCACGGCGGTAGCATAGGCAGCCACGGTCAGCATCGCCGCGGCGACGACCGTACGAAAACGAAGCAACATAGGTGTGAAGCCCTGATTCCCCAACAGGTCCGCGCACTATAGTCCAGAAACCGGGGCGCAAGGCAAGCGTTGGAGCTAGAATCTGCGACGTATGCCGGCGTGCCGGCCCCCTATCCGGAAACAGCCATGGCCCTTCTCCCCATTCTCGAGTTCCCCGATCCGCGCCTGCGCACCAAGGCCGCGTTGATCGAAGCCGCCGAAGTCACCACGCCGGCCTTCCAGGAACTGATCGACAACATGTTCCAGACCATGTACGACGCCCCGGGCATTGGCCTGGCCGCTACCCAGGTGGACGTGCACAAGCGCTTCATGGTCATCGATGTCAGCGAAGAAAAGAATGAACCGCATGTGTTCATCAACCCGGAAATCGTCGCCAAGGACGGAGGCCGGGTGTACCAGGAGGGCTGCCTGTCGGTCCCCGGCATCTTCGCCGACGTGACCCGCGCCGACACCATCACCGTGAAGTACCTGGACCGCAATGGCCAGCAGCAGGAGCTGGAAGCCGGCGAAGTGCTGGCCACCTGCATCCAGCACGAGATGGATCACCTGGACGGCAAGCTGTTCATCGACTATCTGTCGCCGCTCAAGCGCGAGATGGTGCGCAAGAAGCTGGCCAAGCAGCGCAAGCACGTGGCGTGATCGCCAATCCGGGCCGCCCTTCGGGTGGCCCGTGCCTGCGCGGCTCGCGCGGGCTGTACGGCGCCGGCCGACGGCGCCGTTTTCTTTCCTGCACGAATCCATCCTGCAAGTGGGGTAGCCATGAGGATTGTCTTTGCCGGTACGCCGGAATTCGCGGTGTCGTCGCTGCGCGCGGCTGCGCGCCACCATGAGGTCGTGGCCGTCTATACCCAGCCTGATCGCCCGGCCGGCCGTGGCCGTGGCCTGGCGCCTTCGCCGGTCAAGCTCGAAGCCGTGGCCCGTGGCATTCCGGTCTACCAGCCGGAGTCGCTGAAGGACGCGGCCGCCCAGCAGCAGCTGCGCGACCTGCAGCCGGACCTGATGGTGGTGGTGGCCTATGGCCTGATCCTGCCCAAGGCGGTGCTGGCCATTCCGACCCATGGCTGCTGGAACGTGCATGCCTCGCTGCTGCCGCGCTGGCGCGGTGCCGCGCCGATCCAGCGTGCGATCCAGGCCGGTGACGCAAAGACCGGTGTGTGCCTGATGCAGATGGAGGCCGGCCTGGATACCGGCCCGGTGCTGCTGCACCAGGAGCTGCCGATCGCCGCCACCGATACCGGTGGCCAGCTGCACGACAAGCTGGCCGAGCTGGGCGCACAGGTGCTCTCCGACGGCCTGGGCCTGCTGCGCGCCGGCATCAAGCCGATCGCGCGACCGCAGCCGGAACAGGGCGTGACCTACGCACACAAGCTGGACAAGGCCGAAGCGAAGCTGGACTGGGCGCAGGATGCGGGCGCGCTGGCGCGCACCGTGCGCGCGTTCAATCCGTGGCCGATCGCCGAGGCGACGCTGGCCGGCGAACGCGTGCGCATCCATGGCGCGGTGGCGCTGGAGGCGGACCACGGCCAGGCACCGGGTACGGTGCTGGCCGCCGGCCGCGATGGCATCGACATCGCCTGTGGCCAGGGCGCTCTGCGCCTGCGCGTGCTGCAGCGTGAAGGCGGCAAGGCGATCACCGCCGCCGACTACCTCAACGCTCGCCGCGACCTGCGCGTGGGAGCGTAAGCGGTGTCGAAGCAGAACGATTTTTCCATCGCCAAGGCGGCGCCGGGCGCGGCGACGCGTATGCTGGCCGCACGCGTGCTGGCCCAGGTGTTCACCCGTGGCCGTTCGTTGAAGGCCGAACTGGCCTGGGCATTGCCGAAGCTGGCCGACAGCCGCGACCGCGCGCTGCTGGAAGCACTGTGTTTCGCTGTCCTGCGTCGCCGCAGCACCTATGACGCTGCCTTGCAGGCATGGATGCAGAAGCCGCTGTCGGCGCGTGACGCCGATCTGCGCACGCTGCTGATGGTCGGCTTCGCCCAGCTGGACGTGCTGGAGCTGCCGGCACACGCGGCGCTGTCGGCCACCGTCGATGCGGCACGCGCGCTGGGTCGCGAGCGCCAGGCGGGCCTGGTCAATGCGATCCTGCGCCGCGCGCAGCGCGAGGGTTTCCCGGAGCAGCCTGCACGCGACGCCTTCCCGGACTGGCTGGCCGATGCGATCGAGCGCGATTGGCCGGCGCAGGCCGAGGCGATCTTCAACGCCAGCCTGCAGCCGGCACCGCTGTGGCTGCGCGCCAACCGCCAGCATGGTGGTCGCGACAAGGCGCTGGCCACGCTGTCCGACGCCGGCATCGGCGCCGAAGCCAGTGCGCTCTGCACCGACGCATTGCGCCTGGCGGCCCCCGTTGCCGTGAACCAGTTGCCTGGCTTCGCAGACGGTGCGCTGTCGGTGCAGGACCTGTCGGCGCAATGCGCGGCCGACGCGCTGGCGCCGGTGGCCGGTGCGCGCGTGCTGGATGCCTGTGCGGCACCGGGCGGCAAGTCGGCACACCTGCTGGAGCGTGACCCCAGCCTGCGCCTGCTGGCGCTGGATATCGATGCGCGCCGGCTGGCCCGTGCACGCGACACCTACACCCGCACCGGGGTGGGCGAGCATGCACAGACGCTGGTTGCCGATGCCAGTGATCCCGGTTCGTGGTGGGACGGCGTGCCGTTCGACGCGATCCTGCTGGATGCACCGTGTTCAGCCACCGGTGTGATCCGTCGCCAGCCGGACGTGATGTTCCATCGCCGTGCGGAAGACATCGACGCGCTGGTCGGCGTGCAGGCGCGCCTGCTGGAAGCCTGCTGGTCGATGCTGCGGCCGGGTGGCGTGCTGCTGTATGCCACCTGTTCGATCCTGCGTGCCGAGAACATCGATCAGGTGCGCGCGTTCCTGAAGTGGCATCCGGACGCCGTGGCGCAGCCGTTGGGTGACGAGTTCGGCGTGGATTGCGAAGGCGTGGCACGCCAGCGACTGCCGGGTGACAACGATGCTGACGGTTTCTTCTACGCGCGTCTGATAAAAGCAGCCTGACCCCCGCTGCCGTTTCGAGTCCCATGCTGAAAACCCACGCGTCGCGCCAGACGTGGTTGTTCGTGCTGATGGCCCTGCTGGTGCTGGGGGCCGGTCTGGGCCTCCGTGATCCGTGGCCCTCGGATGAGCCACGTTTCGCGCTGGTGGCCAAGCAGATGGTCGACAGCGGTTACTGGTTGTTCCCGCATCGCGGCCCCGAACTGTATTCGGACAAGCCGCCGATGCTGATGTGGTGGCAGGCCACGCTGTACAGCCTGGTCGGCCACTGGCGGGTGGCGTTCCTGCTGCCCTCCTTGCTGGCTGCGCTGGGCACGCTGTGGTGCGTGGTCGACCTCGGCCGCCGCCTGTGGACGCGGCAGGTGGGGCTGTACGCGGGCTGGGCACTGCTGTTCGCGCTGCACTTCACCTTCCAGGCGAAGAAGGCGCAGATCGATCCGCTGGTGGTGCTGTTCATCACCCTGGCCAACTACGGCCTGCTGCGCCATCTGCTGCTGGGTCCGGCCTGGCGCTGGTGGTGGCTCGGCTGGTTCTTCGCCGGCATCGGGGTGATCACCAAGGGCGTAGGCGTGCTGGCGCTGATGATGATCGCGCCGGCCGCAATCGCATCCATGCTGCATTGGCCGCGGGTGCGCCTGCATGTGCGCGACCTGCGTTTCTGGCTGGCACCGCTCGTCTTCCTGCTGGCGGTGTCGTTGTGGCTGGCGCCGATGCTGCTGGCCGGCCTGGCCACCGGCTCGGAGCCGTACCGCGCCTACATGGACGACATCCTGTTCCGGCAGACTGCGCGGCGCTATACGCAGTCCTGGGACCATCACCAGCCGTGGTGGTATTTCCTGGCGATCATGCCGTCGATGTGGATTCCCGCGTTCCTGCTGCTGCCGTGGGCAGTTCCGGCCTGGTTCCGGCGGCTGCGTCGGCGCGATGCGCGCTACCTGCTGCCGTTGGCCTGGTGGCTGCTGGTCGTGCTGTTCTTCTCCATTCCGCACGGCAAGCGCGACGTCTACATCCTGCCGGCATTGCCGATGTTCTGCCTGGCGTTGGCGCCGTTGCTGCCCGGGCTGCTGAGGCGGCGCGACGTGCAGCGCGTGCTGGGCGCTTTCACCATGGTGCTGGCATTGGCGCTGGGCCTGGTCGGTGCGCTGGCGCTGCTGGGTGATCCCGGTTTCGAAGTGCGCCTCACCCATGGCCGCGGGCTGCTTCCCGGCGCCACCGATGCGCTGGCCTGGGCGGCGCTGGCGATGGCGATCTGGGCGGCCCTGAGCCTAGGGGTGTGCGGGCGCCGGCGTCGGCACGTGGCCCTGGTTTCCAGCCTGGCCGGGGTCTGGGTGCTGTACAGCCTGGTCGGTTATCCGGTGTTGAACGATTCCAGCTCGGCCCGTGGCCTGATGCGTGAAGTCAGCGCACGCATCGGCCCGCAGGCCGAGCTGGGACTGGTGGCATGGAAAGAGCAGAACCTGCTGATGGCCGATCGCCCGGCGGCCACCTTTGGATTCGAAGCGCGTTGGCATGAACAGCTGCAGGCGGCCGTGCGCTGGCAGCGGCTGGTTCCGCAGCAGCGCTGGCTGCTGGTGAACGAGGATGCGATGCAGGCCTGCATTGATCGTGCGCGGGCCGAGATGGCGGGCATTTCCAATCGTCGCCGCTGGTGGCTGGTGCCTGCCGACGCGGTTGCAGGCACCTGCCGGCCGTCGGCGGCGGAACTCGAGCACGAGCGCCGCCTGCAGGGGCCCGGGATCGCCGATTGAGCGTTCGGGCAACGCGGCTCAGGTGCTGGCCAGGGCGGCGTGGTAGCTGGCCAGCGTGGCGTCGGCGAATGTCTGCAGGCCGAACTCCCGCTGTGCATGGCGGCGTGCTGCACGTCCGTGTTCCGGCAGCGCATCGCGCTGTGCGTACAGCGCCTGAACCTGTGCGGCGATGGCGTCGATGTCGCGGGTGGCAACCACCCAGCCATCGACACCTGGTTCGATGTTCTCCGGCAGGCCCGCATAGTCGCTGACCAGCATCGGCTTGCCGCTGGCCATCATTTCGCGGCAGGCGAAGGAGATCGTCTCGACGTCATGGGACAGTACGAAGCCAGCGTCGCCGGCAGCGATCAGCACGCGGGTATCGGCCAGCAGGCCGGTGAAGTGCACCTGTGCGGCGACCTCGCCCAGCGCCTGCACCTGTTCGCGCTGCTGCGCGCTGGGCAGGTGGCCGGCCACGGCCATGTGCACGTGCGGACGCACCGCATCGGGTAGCCGCGCGATGGCCTTGGCCAGGTCGATCCAGCCTTTGTAATCGTCGGTGCCGGCGTTGCTGACCAGCACCAGCGCCTGTGGATCCTGCGTCCATTGCTGGCGCAGCGCGCAACCGGTGCCGGCCGGCTGTGGCGAGTAACGCTCGAGGTCCACGCCGTTGCGGACGACGTCGATCGGGCAGCGACGGTACGGGCCCTGTTCCAGCAGGCGCTTGGTGTCGGCCGATACTGCGATCACGCGGTCGGTGGCCAGGCGGGCACGGAAGGCGTTGCCCAGGGTGTTGGTCGGCTTGCTGTTGTGCTTGGTGAGGATGATCGGCGGGCGGCGCATGCCGAGCAGGCCCTGCATCACGAAGCGGTGGTCACGTGCACCGTTGACGTGGATCAGGTCGATGCCTTCTTCGCGCACCAGCCTGCGCAGCGCGCGCTGTTCGGCCAGCTGCCGGGGCAGCGTTGGCAGGCCGCTGCCGAACGCAATCGGCAGTGTGCGGGCGATGCCTTCATCGGCCATGGTCCGCAGCAGGCGGCTGTCGGCCGGTGCGGCGACATGGAGCGTGTGCTGGCCATGCAGGGCCCGCGCCAGCGAGACGATGTACGTGGTGTGACCGCCACCGTCGCCGTAGTGGAAGTTGGTGTACAGGATTTTCATGGGGGGTCTTCAGGCAACGCCCGCGCAGTGTGACACAGCGTGGTCAAGGCCGGTCCGCGGAAGGCGCCGGGTCGGCCACCGCCTGTCCATTGCCCAGCATCCACAACATGATGGTCTTCTGCCGCACGTAGTTGGCCCGTACATAGGCGTAGACCAGACCGTGCCAGCCATCGCGGAAGCCGCCGCGGAACAGGAATCCGCGCCAGAACCGCCAGGCCGGGGCCAGCACCAGCTTGCCCAGCGTGGCCCGCTTGCCGCGCGCGAACTCGTGCTCGGCCATCATCCGCGCGTACTTCTCGGTCTTGGCCAACTGCTGCTGCAAAGACCGGTACGGGTAGTGGATCAGATCGCCGTGCAGGGTGCCCACGCTGCCGTCGACGCTGGCGGCCTCGTGGATCTCGCGCTTGCCGCGCCAGCCCCCGCGGCGGCGGTCGAACAGGCGCATCACCCGGTCCGGATAGGCATTGCCATGGCGCAGGAACTTGCCGAAGTACTCCGACAGGCGTGCGAAGCGATAGCCGGCATGGCCGGCGAAGCCGCCGTCACGGACCTGTTCGATGGCCGTGCGCAGCGCCGGGCTGATCCGTTCGTCGGCATCCAGGCACAGCACCCAGTCGTGGCGGGCCTGCTCGACGCAGAACGCCTTCTGGCTGCGGAAGCCGTCGAACGGGCGCTGCAGCACGCGGGCACCGGCGGCCTCGGCGATGGCTACGGTGGCATCGGTGGAATACGAGTCCACCACCACGATCTCATCGCAGAAGGCCAGCGAGGCCAGGCAGTCGCCGATGCGCCCGGCTTCGTTGAACGCGATAATGCACGCCGAGATGCGAGGCCGTTCGATGGGAGCGGTCGTGGAGGACATGATGGCCGGGTACCTGTTGTTTGCGACGGAGCGTTATGCGCTGCCTATTCTCGCCCCGTTGGCGCAGGCCTTGCACGCCTCCGGGCAGGAGGTGGCGGCCTGGTTCGAAGGCGGCGCGGCTGGCAGCAGCCTGCCGGGGGTGCCCAACATCGGCCTCAAGCAGGCCCTGGCGATGCGTCCGCGGGCGGTGTTCAGCGCGGCCAACTGGGTGCCGACATTCCTGTCCGGGGCCAAGGTGCAGCTGTTCCATGGCTTCAACGTGGAGAAGCGGGACAGCGCGCGCGGCCACTTCCGGGTGCGCGGCATGTTCGACCTGTACTGCACGCAGGGTCCGGCCACCACCGCACCATTCCGCGAGATCGCCGCCTTGCAGGGCCACTTCGCGGTGGCCGAGACCGGCTGGCCGAAGCTGGACCCGCTGTTCCGCGATGACGGTGGCGAGAGTTCCGCGCTGCGCGCACCGGCCGGAGACCGCCCGGTGATCCTGTTCGGCTCGACCTTCACTGAACGGTTGAGCGCAGCGCCACACCTGCATGCGCAGATCGCCGCTGATATCGCCGCCGGCGACCACTACTGGCTGCTGACCCTGCACCCGAAGTGCCCGCCGGAACTGTTCGAACGCTACCGCGCGCTGGCCGGTGCCAATGCCCGCTTCATCGAGCCGGAACAGGTGATGGCCGCGCAGCGTGCCGCCGACGTGCTGGTCTCGGATACCTCGTCGATCGTTTCGGAGTTCATCGTCCAGCACAAGCCGGTGGTGACCTTCCGCAACCGCGTGCCCAAGCCGCACATGATCGACTTCGATGATCCTGCGCAGCTGCCGGCGATGCTGCAGCGCGCGCTGCACCCGGACGCCGTGCTGCAGGCGGAGATCGTGCGCTACGCCGACGCCATCCACCCTTACCGCGATGGCCGCTCCAGCGAACGGGTGATCGCGGCCACCGAGGATTTCCTGTCCGGTGAAATGGGTGCGTTGCGGCGCAAGCCGTTCGGCAGCTGGGTGCGCGATCTGCAGATCCGCAAGGACCTGGGGTATTGGGGCCCGTCGCAGCGCTGAAGCCTCGCTGACCCCGCTCGCGGTAGTGCCGGCCGCTGGCCGGCAATCTCGGTAATGTCGGCGGATGCCGGCCAGCGGCCGGCACTACCTGTTTCAAGGCCGGGGTGCGCGGTGCTCCATCACCAGCGCAGCTTGCGCCGAGCCAGTGCCGCGGCCAGCTGTTCCATCACCTGCTGGGCCTGTGCCCGCGGCAGATGGTGCAGGGTCAGCGCCACATCGCCGTGCGCGCCGGCGGTATCCAGCTGCAGGCTGCTGGTGCCGAGCAGCTTGTCCAGCGGCGAGCGCTGCAGGCGCAGTCCCTGCACCTTGTCCAGTTCGGCCCAGCGCCACCAGCGCTTCCACCAGCCGCCCCGCACCGCCACATAGTGGTCGTCCAGATACCAGCCCATGCGTGCCATCTGCCGGTGCGCGACCAGCAGCGCCACCGGCAGCCACGCCAGCACCAGCAGCCCCCACGATCCCCAGCGCCAGTACGCGGCCGCCGCCAGCAGCGGCACCAGCACCAGCGCGCCCAGGCACAGCCGCCACCAGCCGCGCTGCGGAACGGACTGCCACTGCGCCGGTGGCCATTGCAGCTGTGGCAGCAGATGCTGCACCAGCTCCGTGCAGCGCTCGCTCGACGCCAGTGGCGCGAGTTCGCGCAGGGCGCGGTCCTCTTCGCGCGAGGGGCCACCGGCGGCGCTGTCGATACGCAGCTGGCGCAGCCCGAACCAGCGCGGCAGAGTGCCTTCGCGCAGCGTCCAGGCCTGGATGCGACGACGCGCCACGCTGCTGCGGGTGCGGCTGAGCAGGCCGGCCGAAACGGTCAAGCGGCGATCCTGCTCGCTGAGCGTAAAGCCGTGGTAGCGCAGCACGGTCAGCACCACCGACAGCAGGCGCAGCCCCAGCCAGCCCAGCAGCAGCGCGGCAGCCAAGAGCAGGAACGCGCCGGTTACGCCGGGATGCAGGTGGCTGGCATAGCCGAAGGCCTAGCGGCCACCACGCTGGATGGCATCGTCCATCACCGGCCGCGGCACGGTCTGGAACAGCACGCCGAACGCGGCCAGCGCCAGTGCCCAGCCACGGTTGGAGAGCAGGCCCATGCGCACCACGTCCCAGCTCGACAGGCGCAGCAGCACGTGTTCGCTGTCGACCTCGGCAATGGGCGGCGCATCAACGGCGTCAACGGCCTGTGGCGCCTGTCCACGCTGGCGTACCAATTGCTCCAGCGCCAGCGCCTGGTCCAGCTTCAGCACCCGCATCTCGGCTTCCGGACGCACGCCACCGGCCGATTCCAGGCGCAGTTCGGCCACGCCGAACAGGCGATGCAGCGGGTTCTGCCGCACTTCCACGTTGTGGATGCGCGCGAACGGGATCTCGCGGCGGTTGCGCGCCAGCAGGCCGCTGCGCACGGTGATCGCATCGCTGCCGATGCGGTAGCGGTAGCTGAGGTACTGCAGCACCGACACCAGCACCAGCGCCACAATCGCTGCCAGTGGGATCAGCTGCGCCCACATTGGATCGCGGTCGCCGCGCTGGCCGAATACCAGCAACGCCACCAGCGGCAGGAAGTAGTGGCGCAGCTGCATCAGCAGCACGAACAGCCACGACCACGGATGCAGGCGATGGTCCTCGCCACCGGCAGGCAGCGATGCGGGCAGGGGCGGCGGCAGGCTCACAGGGCGTCGGCGTCCTGGTCGAGCTGGTGCGACAGGGTGTCACGCAGGCGCTCGGCATCGGCCTCGTCCAGGCCGCTGACGGTCACCGCGCTCATGCGGGTACCGGCGGTGTGCACGATCAGCGTGGCCAGCCCGGCACGGCGTTCCAGCGGGCCCCGGCGCAGGTCCAGGTGCTGTACGCGCGAAATGGGGACGCGCGTTTCCAGCTGCCACATCAGGTCGCGGCGCAGGCCCAGCCCTTGGGCATCCAGCCGCCAGCGGGTGCGGGTCAAGCGCCGGCGGCCGAGCCAGGCGCCGAAGACGATGCCGATCAGCAGCCCAAGGGCGGCCGTCCACAGGCCGCCGGGCAGGTCGAAGAACCACGCGGCTGCGGCCAGCGGCAGGCCCGGCACGAACAGGCCGCCGAAGGCGCCTTCCAGTGCAGCGAGGCGGGCAGCGCGTTGCGGCAGCGACTGCCAGGCATCGGTGGGCGGGGAGGGCAGGGGGACGTCGGTCACGCGGGCTCCGTCAGGCGGCAGGGCGGGCGATGGCGGCCGAGACCGCACCGCGCAGACGGTAGCAGGTCGGCTGTGTTACTGGGCAGCCTGGATCAGCGCATCCACATCCAGCATGTGGCCTGCGCGATCAGCCTTGGTGCGCAGGTAATGCTCGTTCTCGGCGGTGATCTCGCCGGTGACCGGAATGCAGTCCAGCACCTCGATGCCAGCGTTGCGCAGGCGCTGTGCCTTGGTCGGGTTGTTGCTGAGCAGGGCCACGCGCGAAATGCCCAGGCCACGCAGCATCGCCACCGCGCTGCCGTAGCGCCGTTCGTCGGCGCCGAAGCCCAGCTGTGCGTCGGCATCGATGGTGTCCAGGCCGTCATGCTGGTAGCCGTAGGCACGCATCTTGGCCGCGATGCCGGTGCCGCGTCCTTCCTGGTCCAGGTACAGCAGCACGCCGCCGCCCAGTTCCTTCAGCTTGCGCAGGCCACGCCGCAGCTGGTCGCCGCAGTCGCACTTCAGCGAACCGAACAGGTCGCCGGTCAGGCACGAGGAGTGCACGCGCACAGGCACCACTGCCGACAGATCCGGTTCGCCGACGATGATCGCGACCTGGTCGCGCTGGGCCACGCCGCCACGGAACACCGCGAAGGTGGTCATGCCGACATCGCGCAGCGGTACCGGCGAACGTGCCACCAGTTCGTAATCGTGGGCCGCATGGGCAGCGCCTTCGGCCAGGTCGCACAGCGCAACCTCGGCCGCGCCATCGAAGGTGCGATCTTCGGCGTCCAGGCGCACCGCCACCATTGCCGGCAGCAGCAGGCCGAGGCGGGCCAGTTCCACCGCGCCGGCATCGAAGGCGTCACCCGCGCTCCAGCCGTCCGGCATCGGGCCCGGCTCGCGCAGGTAGCCCAGCGAGGGCAGGGCATCGAAGGCAACACCGGCCAGCGGCAGGCGCGCGCCTTCCGGGGCCTCCACGCCGAGCACGCGGGCGCGGGTGGCGGTCAGGAACAGGTAGTGGCGCTCGCGCGCGGCGCTGGCGAACGTGGCGAAGCTGCTGGCGGTGGCGCTGTCCAGTGCGATCACCGCCAGGCGCTGGCCCTGACCATCGTGGAGCAGCACCGGGCGACCGGCGCGCAGTTCGGCCACCGCGCGTTCGCAGCGGATCGCGGCGGGATCGCCGAACAGGGAAGAGGCAGCAGGCATGGCAGGACCGGGGGAGGCGGACATCGCAGTCTCTATGGGGGCGCCGGCGTCGTATTCAACGTGGTGCGGCCGCCGGTCGCAGGTGCCAGGTGGCCTGAGTACGGCAGCCGTCAGTGCGGATGCTCTTCGGTCGCGTACGGGTCTTCCTCGCCGCTGCCCGGTGGCCGCAGCGTATAGCGCTTGTAGGTCCACTGGTACTGCGTCGGATCGCGGCGCGCAATGCGCTCGATGCCGGCATTGAGCGCGGTGGCGGCCACCTGCGGGTCCGGGTCGGCCACGGCCGGGTCGGTCGGCTCGATGTGCAGGGCAAATTCCATGTCCGGCCCGATGCGCTCGCACCAGCCGTACAGCACGGTGGCGCCGGTGCGCTCGGCCAGCCGGTTGACCAGGGTCATGGTCAGCGCCTGCACCCCGAAGAACGGCACGAACACGCCGTCGCCTGCCTTGGGCTGCTGGTCGGGCAGGATGCCGGTGGCACCGCCGTCCTTGAGCACCTTGAACAGCTGGCGCACGGCCGGGCCTTCAGCGCGCACCTGCTGTACGTTCTGGCCGCCCCGCACCAGCTGCAGGAAGGCATCGCTGGCTTCGTCCTCCGGCGGCTTGTAGACGATGGCGATCTGCCCGCGCGAGGCCAGCCACTGGTTCAGCAGCTCCCAGTTGCCGAAGTGCGGTGCGGCCACGATCACGCCCTTGCCGCTGGCCAGGGCCGCGTCGTACAGGGCCTCGCCGTGGCGCTGCTTCAGGTGCAGGCGCAGGTTGTCGGCCGGCGCCTGGCTCCACAGGCGCAGGGTCTCGATGGCCTGCAGCGCGGTGGAGCGCAGCAGATCGCGGTGCAGGCGATCGCGTGCGGCGCCGTCCAGCTCCGGGTAGGCCAGTTCCAGGTTGCGCCGGGTGACGCGGCTCTCACGGGCGTTGAGATTGATCCAGGCCCACGCCAGCGCGCGCGCGAATCCCCGCAGTACTGGCCAGGGCAGGCGGGCGAACAGGGTGGTGGCGCGGTAGACCAGCCGGGCTTTGCGTTGCGGATTCATCGGTGCCAGTTTAGCCAAGGCCGCTGCTATCGTGGCCGGCCCCGTTCATTGGAAGCCCACGATGCTCGTCCTGATCCAACGTGTCAGCCAGGCCGCCGTCCATGTCGATGACGAAGCGGTGGGGCAGATTGGCCCGGGCCTGCTGGCCCTGGTCGGCATGGAGCCGGGCGATACCGAGGCCCAGCTGCGGCGCATGGCCGAGCGCCTGCTGGGCTACCGGGTGTTCGCCGACGAGGCCGGGAAGATGAACCGGTCGCTGCGCGACACCGGCGGCGGCCTGCTGCTGGTCAGCCAGTTCACCCTGGCGGCCGATACCCGTTCGGGCATGCGGCCCAGCTTCACCAGCGCTGCAGCGCCGGACGAGGCTGAACGCGGGTTCAATCGATTTGTCGAGATCTGTCGTGAAAATCACGCGCCAGGGGTGGAAACGGGCCGATTTGGTGCCCATATGGTCGTCAGCCTGGTCAATGACGGTCCCGTGACCTTCCTTCTCAGGCCCTGAGCCTGCGGGACCACCGCCCGGCAGGCGGGGCCCCGGGCTGGTATAATGCTACGTTCCCTATTTCTCCCTAGCCGGTGGCGCGAGCACTACATGGCCAACGAACGTCCTGCCCAATCCGAAATCAAGCAACTGATCAGCAAGGGCCTGGAACAGGGCTACCTGACCTACGCCGAAGTCAATGACCATCTGCCGGACGACATGGTCGACCCGGAACAGATCGAAGACATCATCGGCATGATCAACGGCATGGGCATTGATGTCCATGAAGTTGCGCCGGATGTGGAAACCCTGCTTCTCAACGATGGCAACACCGGTAACCGCGAAGTCGATGACACCGCGGCCGAAGAAGCCGCCGCCGCGCTGAGCGCGCTCGACACCGAAGGTGGCCGTACCACCGACCCGGTGCGCATGTACATGCGCGAAATGGGCACGGTCGAGCTGCTGACCCGCGAAGGCGAAATCGCCATCGCCAAGCGCATCGAGGAAGGCCTTTCGCAGGTCCAGGCCGCCCTGGGCCAGTTCCCGGTCTCGGTCGAGTCGCTGCTGACCGACTACGAAGCCCACAAGGAAGGCAAGAAGCGCCTGGCCGAAGTGATCGTTGGCTTCAACGACCTGGCCGACGAAGAGCCGGCGCCGCCGGCGGCTGCTGCCGATGACAGCAGCGATGCCGACGCCGAAGGCGACGAGGACGAGGACGATGATGTCGAGGGTGGCGAGGAAGAAGCCGCACCGACCGGTCCGGATCCGGAGGAAGTCGCTGCGCGCATGCAGGCGCTGAGCGATGCCTTCAACGCCTTCAAGAAGGCGGCGACCAAGGGCGACAAGAAGAACCTGCCGCGCCTGCGCGAAGAGATGTCGGCGGTGTTCGTCACCCTGAAGCTGCCGCTGCCGCTGACCGACGTGCTGACCAAGCAGCTGCGCGACACCATGGCGTCGATCAAGGCCCACGAGCGCCGCGTGCTGAACCTGGCCACTGTCACCGCCCGCATGCCGCGCAAGGACTTCATCCGCTCCTGGGAAGGCAACCAGACCAACCTGGAGTGGGTGGAAGACGCACTGAAGCGCAAGCAGAAGTGGTCTTCGGCCCTGCGTGAAGTGAAGGACCAGATCATCGCCGAACAGCAGGCGACGATCGACATCGAGAAGCTGACCCAGCTGGACCTGGAAGAGCTGAAGGAAATCAGCCGTGCCATGGCCTACGGTGAAGCCAAGGCGCGCAAGGCCAAGAAGGAAATGGTCGAGGCCAACCTGCGCCTGGTGATCTCGATCGCCAAGAAGTACACCAACCGCGGCCTGCAGTTCCTCGACCTGATCCAGGAAGGCAACATCGGCCTGATGAAGGCCGTGGACAAGTTCGAGTACCGCCGCGGTTACAAGTTCTCGACCTACGCCACCTGGTGGATCCGCCAGGCGATCACCCGCTCGATCGCCGACCAGGCGCGCACCATCCGTATTCCGGTGCACATGATCGAGACGATCAACAAGTTGAACCGCATTTCCCGCCAGATGCTCCAGCAGTACGGCCGCGAGGCTACGCCGGAGGAGCTGGCCAAGGAAATGGACATGCCGGAAGACAAGATCCGCAAGGTGATGAAGATCGCCAAGGAGCCGATCTCGATGGAAACCCCGATCGGCGACGACGAGGATTCCCATCTGGGCGACTTCATCGAGGACACCAACGTGGAGTCCCCGATCGAGAACACCACCAACATCAATCTGTCTGAAACCGTGCGCGACGTGCTGGCCGGCCTCACCCCGAGGGAAGCCAAGGTGCTGCGCATGCGCTTCGGTATCGACATGAACACCGACCACACGCTGGAAGAGGTCGGCAAGCAGTTCGACGTGACCCGCGAGCGCATCCGCCAGATCGAAGCGAAGGCCTTGCGCAAGCTGCGTCACCCGAGCCGTTCGGAACAGCTGCGCAGCTTCCTGGATATCGATTGATATCCGGCGGCTGTTGAAGCGTTGAGAAAAACCCCGCCTGGTGCGGGGTTTTTCTTTTTGGGATGGCGTGTGCTTTGCCTGCTCTCTCCTGTAGAGCCGAGCCATGCTCGGCTGCTGTTCGCGGTGACGTATCCGGCTACGCACGTGAACGCACACAGGCCTCATTGCTGAGCCTTGTGACGCAACTGGCTTGAGAATTGTTGAGGCCTTCGCCGCGATTCGCTGCCGGGGGAAGTGGTCATTCAGCCGAAACCCCAAGTGCCTCAATGAAATGAGTAGTCGGATGGGAGTGACAAGCGCACGCAATGTCGCATTCACCAATTGAAGCCTCTAGCCTTCCTTCCACACAGTCCTCCGCAGGTGCTCAACACACCGTCGTAGGCGGACTGTCTGCCGCAACAGCAGGCAATCCAAGGCCAAACCGCAACTCTCGCCATTCCGGTGAGCCCAAGGGTTTCTGGCCGGGTGGCGCGCAGCCATACAAGACCCTGCAAGGGGAAAGCTGCGGGCGGCCCTACGACCGTGTTGAAGCACCCGGTCGCCTCTCTCAACAGGAGGCGGAAGAGGTTCGACGAATCGTAGGAGAGTGAATATGGGGCTGACGGAGATTGACGGTGGGTGCGGCTGGGGTGGCTCGGATACGCGTGGCTGCGACTTCCCCCCGTTGTTGGACTGGGACGATGTGCTGCGTGATGAGCGCGAGGATCCACTGGGGTTCGCCCGACGAGCGACGTTGGCATTGCTGACACAGTCGGGTGCCGGATTGCTTGCTGGCTTCGGCGGCGGCAACCAGATTGGGCTGGAAGAGGCCAGGAGGACGGTGGCGCTGTTCCACGCCCACCTGCGGCGGCAGGCGTGGTTCGCGGAAGCGGCGGAGAAGCGGTTGGGGCACGTTGCTGAGGTTCTTGCTGCTGCCGGGTAGCCGATCGTGCGCGGCCTCCACTACACTGTGACGCTGCGCAGGGCCTATAGCTCAACGGTTAGAGCAGGGGACTCATAATCCCTTGGTTTCAGGTTCGAATCCTGATGGGCCCACCACATCAACGTCCAGCGAAGTCCAGAGTTGTGGGCGTAGGCATAAGTTGGCCGGGATGGCCAACTCATGCTGATGTGCATTCATCAATTGCCTGAAAATCTTTCCCCTTAGACTTGGGCTCGAGTCGTAACCCGCCGGTTGTCAATGACGATGTGATCCAGAGGACGACCTCTGGTGATCTCCAGCTGGACATTTTCAGCAACAGGCGATGGATTGACTTGGTTCTAGGTGGATTTGACCGACAATCGTGGCGACCGGCTAATTGGAAAATGCCGTTTTAGCGGGACGGTGACGTGGACCTAGGTGCTCTTGGCCAATAGACGACTGCATCGGCGGAGTGCGGGAAATGAACCCCCGGCGAGCCGGGGGTTCCTCTGTGAGTTACGGATCATCCGCAGTGGTAAGGATCTGCAGGCCCAAGCTGGCGAAATAGTCGGTAGGCATGAAGAAGAGATCTTTATAGAACTCTGTCCCTGAATTGCCCCGCCCATGAACCATGCCATACGCGGTGTCGTAGAAGCGCCCATCAGGCTTCTGCGTCCCATAGACAGGGCCACCGCTATCGCCAAAATCCGTCATGGTGCGGCCTTCCGGGCTAACCACCCGAACGAATTCGCCGATAGCGTTTTCAAAGGTTGCTTGAAATTTAAGATCGGTGATGAGGCCGCACGTCTCATACGTTGATTTTCCGTACTTACAGACAATGTCCCCCACCTTCATCTCTGAGCGCGGCCTTACGGCGACCATAAGACGGCTCTGAGATCCTGCCTCGACGCGGTGGGAGGGAACGTAGTGATACCGGCTCGTGTCTGGATAGGTATGCCATTGAATGTCCTCTGAGCCGGATTTTTTTTCGGCCTGAAAGGTCAAGGGATTTCCACTATGCGTCAACGTGTTATCGCAGTGCCCCGCTGTAGTGATGCCGCGAGTCGTGCCGCTCTTAACGCCAAACCCGCTGGTGCAGTAGGATCCCGGTGGCTCCTTGAGCTTCTGGGCAGAGCTCAGCGATATTTCCAGTAGCGTGGGCTGCAAGAAGCCAGTGGTTCTCTTAAATCGAATGAACGGAATTTCCGAGCGTAGGGAACGCATGGGCTGTTCCACCAGCTGCGGATCTTCAACAGAAAATTCAACGGTTGAATGCTCCAAGTCCAGGCGTGAGAGGAAATTGATCCCATTTCGATGGAGCTCCTCACCAACGGCTTGTTGAGCCGCACCAAGTTCAACCAACGAATGGGATGCTGGCAGAGCAACGAAGGCGGGGTCCGCGGTCACTGAGCGCAGACTTTCTACCGGGGACTCTGTGAAACGTACAACAACACGGAATTGGGGCTGGTGCTCCACATACAGTCCGCCGAATGTCGTTGGATACTTGGTTCGAAGGATCTCTTGTACTTTGGTCGATTCCGCCATGACGAGGAATCGCGCCTGAGCTTCAATCTTGGATACCCCGAACATCCTTGAGTATGTAGCTATTGGGGTGCTGTTGTCCTCGGTCTCAAACTCTGAAGAACACAGCGCATGGCTGGAGTAGAACGAAAACAGCGCAGCTGCAGCAATTCCGGCAATACGAAGACGCTTCATTTCAATTTCCTTTTGGATGTAGCGATTTTCAAATTAGTACCATCAGAGGCGGCAGGACGATGGCCACGGTTTACGCCAAGATCGACAGCCGGCAGGCTACGTCAGTGCTGCCCATCGGCGGCCAGTTCGCGTCACCAGGTGATCCACTCAAGGCCGTGATGCCCAGCATGTGCACGCCGACCTGATGACGGCGGGACGGCTCCAGGCCAATTACCTCAATGAGCAGATGGGTCGGCAAGTCGCCGGCGGCCGTCTGCTGATCGGGTTCCTTCAGCAGGGGCAGTCGGTGGTGAAAGATCTTGGGGCTCTCTGACATGGGCCGCATACTGGATGCCGCACTCCGTTGAATAGCGCAGCGGCATATACCGCTGCGCCTGGGTGTCACTGGAACTCGATGACCTCGCGCATCGGTTGCGTCCAGGTATCAGTGACTACGCACGCTCCTTCATGACAGAAGGTTTGGGTGCAGCGAGCCATGCCGCCGCCGGCGGGGACGCACGAAGTGTGGAAGGAAGCGGCATTGGCGGTGGGCACAACGCCTACGGTCCCGGCCGCTGCAGCGGCAGCAACGATCAAACCAAGCAAGACATTTTGGATCTTCATGATCACTCCACTGTCAAGTTGATGAATGCCCGATGGGCAGCTGGAAGGTCTCAACGGACTTGGATATTCGCAATAGGAAAATCACTCGCCGACATATAGGGAAACGCCTACGAGGCAGCAGTGGTAGGGGGGGGGGCAGGGCTTCCTGAGCGGTTAAAACTTGCGGTTGAGCGAATCGCAGCGGCTGAGACGCTCGGCAATATCCTTCTGGTCATGCTTCCCATGCACGGCTACCAGGGTTTCCGCACCGCTCCCGTCCCCTCTGGCTGGGGCCAGCTGAGTGACAACTGGGTGCTGAGGTGGAGCGGTCGGCAGATCGCCCAAGTTTCCCCAGCCAAGGAACGCGGGGGGCGTGTGCACATCGGTGTCCAGAAGATGTGGCAGACCAAGGACGAATGGGCGGCCAGCCTTGTCCAAGGCAAGAGCGCTGGCAGCGCGTGTTGCCCTTGGCACTGATTCCCGGCCTTCTCTCGACCCCTTGCCTTCGCCGTATCGAGCGATGGGGTGATGTCACGTATGGGTCTATTGGGACTGCTGCGGGTCGCAGGCGGCACTGCCTCCACCAAGCCTCCAAGTCTTCTCGATGGATACGATCCGACTTGGCTCTCTGCCTGAGTCTTACAGCGGTCAGTCGCCCGCTATCAATAGCTCTGCGTATCGTCTTGGCAGAGCACGTGCTTTGTTCTGCCGCTTCTGCAACGGTCATTAGCTTGTCGGAAGGAGCCACTAGGGTTTCCCCTTGCGCTCGTCATGGTGCCGCAGCCGAGCCAGCGCTTCCTCCATCTGGGGCGAGGTAGGAACCAGGGAGGCGCCAGGTGTTCCCTCGAGATTTCCAGTTGCGGGAGTTTTCGGTTGCTCTGTACAGCTCGTTCTTCGCATAGAGCTGCTTGCCCATGAAGCTTCTGGGCACAAGGCCCAGATCAGGGGCGTTCCTTCGAAACTGACGGGACGACACGCCGGGGTAGTGGGCGGCCTCGTCTGCAGTACGCCAGTCCTTGCCTGAGAGATCGACGCGCATGATCGATAGCTGAGATCTCAGACCCTCAATTTCTGTGGACAGATTCTGGAGAGCTGGTTGGACCCAGCTGATATCAATGTCAGCCATGAGCATGCCTAGTAGATGTTGGAAGTTGGGAGCGCCGCGTCTCAGTCTATGAGCGTCGCGCGACCTAAGCTGGCAGAGCCCATTAGGGGTGAAGCTTGGGAGTCTCAGATGACGAATGTGACCTTCTACGTTGGGCCGCATCAGGATGACTGGCAGCTGTTCCGTGGGGAGCAGGCATATCTCGATATTCAATCGGGCGCCAGAGTGGTCTTTATTTACCTCACGGCTGGCGATGCAGGGGGCGGACCGGTTCCTGGATGGTGGAGTGCACGAGAGCAGGGAGCATTGGAGTCTTGTCGCTTGGCTACTGGACCAAATCCGCTGATTTGGGGGGTGAACTGGTTCAATGGCCGCCCCATTACCGGATGCGACTGTGGGAATACGACAAGCTACTTCTTGCGGCTACCAGATGGCTCGCTGGATGGGCTGAGAATCAACAGCGCACCAATCAGCGCTATTGATGGCTCGACCAGCTACCTTGGCTGGGAGGATGTCTGCCAAACACTCAAAGCTATCTTGGACGAGCATAAGGCGGCATCAACGAATGCGAGGCCGTACGTGAACGCTCCGGACTATGACGTTGCATTGAATCCCGAACCCAACACGGATCACACCGCCACCGGCTTCGCGGTACTGGCTGCCACGCCGAACGGATACAACCGTGCTTGGTGGGTGGGCTATGACATTGGAGAACGGCCAGAGAATATCGACTCGCTGGCGGCCGGGCGAAAAAGGGAGCTGCAGCAAGCGTACACAGGCCGAATTCTCAAGGAGACAACCGACGCGGGTTCACCCTATGACGATTGGGCAGAGGCCGGCAGCATCTACGAGGCTTGGATAAAGCGAAGCTACTCCCGCTCTGATTCTGGTGGCTGAGGATGGCTATTCGGCTGAATGGATCTGGGGTCCTATACGTCCCCAGGTCTGTTCACGGCAGAACGGATGCCGCGAGCAGTAGAGCGATGTGTGAGTCGATTAGTGATTCAAAAGTAGATTGAATTAGACTGATTTTTAATAAAATCAATCATTTTCGAGGATTTTGTGGGTGCTGGTGGACACCACATCAACGTCCGACGAAGTCCAGTGACGACGCCCTGATGGCTTCTGGCTGATGCATCAGGGGGGGCGCCAAGGGCAGCACCTTGCGGCGATGCCCTTTCATTGAAGTGCCCTCAGGATCGCGGAAGATTCTCGATCGGACCCACGCGACCGGGCGGGGGCGGCTGACAGTTGCCGAAGCACCCACCACCACCGGGGAACCAGCCGCCGATCCCGCCACCACCGCCAGTGCTGCCACCACCTCCGCCGCCGCCAGACGGGGGTGTCGAGGCGAAGCTGTCTTCAGTGCCGCCTGACTCTTCTGCCGACTTCCCGCACGGCTTGCTGACGGTGATCATGCTTGAGCCGGTCATCATCATGATTTTTGTCTTGTACATGACGTTGCCGACGAAAGACGTGTTGCGCCATGCATCCGCACCGAAGGTCCTTTCAGCGGTCTCATCCAGTTTCTTGAGGAATGCCTTGTTGGGTGCCTCTGCAGAGGAGGCGCCGGCTTGCTTGGCTGCCGCGATATCTTTCAGGTCGACCGATATCGAGAACGGGAGCATTGGAAGAACGGTGCAGGCCAGAGCAACACCGGTAACGGTGAAAGCTGCGGTGGCCAGGACGAATTTACTTACAGGTTTCATTGCCATCCTTGCGAGTTGTCAACGGGGAACGGGCGGTAATCGGGAACGAACGCGTTGCCGGTTCTTCCCTGGTAAAGCTGGTTGAAAGTAGCGTTCAGACGAAGTGCTTCGGCCTCCCCCTGCATCCGCTCCTCGATAGTGAGTGGCGCAGAGAACATGATTTCCCTGCCAAGCGCGGCGGAAGGGTCTGCGCGCATCTCCAGGACACGCGAAACCGCGTATGCGTTGATGTTTCCCGCTCGACCGGTGGATGCGAAATGTGTCGCAAGCAACTGCAGCGCAAAGTAGTTGCCGTCCACTGCGGACGACATCATCTGGTCCAGGGCCGCTCGATCGGGGAGCCTTCGCGAGTCCAGCATCGTGCGGGCAAGCTTGTCGCCGTTACTGGCGGCCTGTTCCAGCAACGCATCGGGCGCGCTGGAATAGGAAGCCCACTGTGCGGTATTCGGATAGCCGTGTTCGTCCAGCCAGCGTTGCTCTTCGCGGCTACGCCCATCAAATGGATCATCGTCCTTGGGCTCCATGGCATCGCGATTCTGCGGAACACCAGGAAACAGCATGCTCGTGCTGCTTGCAGGCCGTGACGCGGTCGATGCCACTAGGGATGGTGAGGTGGCTGGATCGCTGCGCTGCCCGCCCGCCTGTTCAACATCCGGTGCTGTTTGCGAGGGCTGTGGCGTGGGGCGAAGGAGGAGAAAGGCCGCTACTGCTCCCGTGGCGAGTACGGCAATGATGAGTGCTGCAGCGAATTTCTGCGATGAACTTCGGTTTTCCATGATGCCGGGACAGGTTCCTTGCGTTGAATTCGTATTGCGCATATCTGGATCGCCTGCATACAACGGAGAAGTGGTGCACCCTCCCCCAGTCACCCGTGGTCCGGATTCAGTTTTCGTTTACGTTGCTGTGGTCTGGTCCGTCAGCTGACTTCGAAGATGATCTGCTCGCTGGTGCATTCCGGCACACTTGTCGGGCCCGATGGTGGGTGGCTCGCATGCAGGGATCGACCATGCCCAACATCGATACGTCCGTGGAAGACTTCACCACTGAAATCGAAGACAGCCGGCATCTGTTCGCCTGGTGCCTGGTGCGCTACGGCCAGATTCCCGAAGCGCTGGCAATCGAACACGCACGCCAACGCTATCCCGACCAGGCCCCTGGCTGCGAGTACGAGCACGCACTGATCTTCCACGACGAGCCCTGGCACTGGGCGATGCTGCACGTGTTGGGTGAAGGGTACTGGCACCAGAACCCGGAACTGGCGCAGCCGTCGCTGGCGTACGACACCGAGTCGGATGCGTTGTGCCTGGCTCGCGGTGAGTCGGTTCCCTTGCTGGATGAGGACGAGTATCTCGGTGCGCTTGCCCATGCCCGCCATATGCATGCGTGGACGCTGATCCATCAGGCAGGCATTGCCGAAGAGCAGGCGCAGCAGCAGGCGCTCGAACACTACGCCTACTTTCCGCCGCATCATCGTTGGCGGATGCGCGTCCACGATGCGCGTGCTGCATGGGGCGGCGTGATGGGTGCGCTGCACCTCGATGACTACTGGTCGCAGCCGGAGCTGCACACGCCACCACAGGCCTATTGGCATGCGTCGCGCGCTTTCGTTGCCGCGAATGGAATCCGCCTGCCGGATGGTCCGGGAAGTGCCTGAAGCACTTCCCGGATCCTTCACGATCAGCTCTCCAGGAACGCCAGCAGGTCGGCGTTGATCCGGTCGGCGTGCGTGGTCGGAATGCCGTGCGGTGCACCCTCGTAGGTGATCAGCGTGCCGTTCTTTACCAGCTTCGCGGAAAGGACGCCGGAGTCGGCATACGGCACCACCTGGTCGTCATCGCCGTGGATCACCAGCACCGGAATGGAAATGCCCTTCAGATCTTCGGTGAAATCGGTCTGCGAGAAGGCAACGATGCCGTCGTAGTGCGCCTTGGCCGAGCCTTGCATGCCCTGCCGCCACCAGTTCCAGATCACCGCGTCCGACGGCTTCGCGCCGGGGCGGTTGTAGCCGTAGAACGGTCCGGCCGGTACGTCATGGTAGAACTGCGCACGATTGGCGGCCAGCTGTGCCTGGAAATCGTCGAAGACCTCCTTGGGCGTGCCCTGTGGGTTGGCTGCGGTCTTGACCATCAACGGCGGCACCGAGCTGATCAATACCGCCTTGGACACGTTCTTCTCGCCATGGCGCGCGATGTAGCGCACCACCTGGCCGCCGCCGGTGGAATGGCCCACATGCATGGCACCCTGGGTGCCCAGCTTTTCGACCACTGCAGCAACATCGTCGGCATAGTGGTCCATGTCATGCCCGTCCCATACCTGGCTGGAGCGGCCGTGTCCGCGGCGATCGTGCGCGACCACGCGATAGCCCTTGTTGACGAAGAACAGCATCTGCGCGTCCCAATCGTCGGCGGTGAGCGGCCAGCCATGATGGAAATGGATGACCTTGGCGTCGCGCGGACCCCAGTCCTTGTAGAAGATCTCGACGCCGTCTTTGGTGGTAACCGTAGCCATTTCGGGGTTCCTCGCTGTTGGGTTTGGAGAACGTCCTGCGTCGCGGCGGCCTGCATCGGTGCAGGAGCAGGGACGCTGACGGTGAATCTCGCGGGAGTGGCCCCAGGCATGCGATTCCTTCTATGCTGAGGCAGCCATCACTCCGCCCGAATCCATTCTAGGTAGCGCTCTATCAATTGAAATTGGCGGAGGTGACATTCATGCGTATCGAAACTGACAAGCGGATCGAAGTCGCTCTGCTGATCTACCCGGATTGCCAGATGGCGGCCATCCATGGCCTGACCGATCTGTTCCGGATCGCGAATGAATGGGCTGCGTATCCTCACGAGGATGACCGGCGGTGCTTCATCCGGGTGACGCATTGGCAATGGAACCCGCAATCGGGCCGCATGGAATGTTGCTGGGACAGCGATCCCGGCGATGTGAACGCCCCTGGCTTCGTGATCTCGCCGCCGAGCGTGGCGATGCCTGAGCGCATGTCCGCGATGCCAAACGAGGCGCAGTGGCTAAAAACGCTCCATTCAGGCGGCACGATCATGTGCTCCGTCTGCGCGGGTGCTTTCGTGCTTGCCCAGACCGGCCTGCTTGCACGGCGACGGGTCACGACGCACTGGGCGTTCGCGGGCCTGCTTGCCGGCACCTACACCGACGTCCAGGTGACCACCGAGAACGTCGTCATCGATGATGGCGACGTCATTACGTCAGGCGCGATCCTTGCGTGGAATGATCTGGGCCTGTTGATCGTCGATCGCACGATGGGCTCCAGCGTGATGTTGGCAACGGCACGCTTCATGCTCAGTGACGGAATCCGGCAGGACCAGCGGCCACTGCAGGGATTCCTGCCAAAGCTGGATCACGATGACGCAGCGCTGCTGGCTGTCCAGCGATCCATCCTTGCCGAACCCGGATTGCGCCACACGGTCAGTACCCTGGCTGAGCGTGCCCACCTGACCGAAAGAACATTCATCCGGCGATTCCAGAAGGCCACGGGACTCAATCCGGCTGACTACATCCGGCAGGTCAGGATGGCCAAGGCCAGGGACGCGCTGCAGCTCGGCGATATCCCTGTTGCACAACTGGCCTCGACATTGGGATACGACGATGTGAGCGCATTCCGCAAGGCATTCCAGAGCGTCGTTGGCATGTCCCCTTCGGCCTACCGGGATCATTTCCGGATCAGGCGGCGCGCACAGTGATGAACATCACCCACGCCGCCCGC
This sequence comes from Stenotrophomonas maltophilia, assembly GCF_003205835.1. Classification (GTDB taxonomy): domain Bacteria; phylum Pseudomonadota; class Gammaproteobacteria; order Xanthomonadales; family Xanthomonadaceae; genus Stenotrophomonas; species Stenotrophomonas riyadhensis. The sequence continues at coordinate 4,264,050 of NZ_CP029773.1, read as the reverse complement.
GCCCATCAATGCTGTACCGCCCGGCCCCGGTGCAGGCCAGCAGCAGGAACCCACCGGCCAACCCCAGATTCTTCAGGAACATGATCTGCTGGGTCGGGTCGGCAACGTTGTGGTGGAAGATGAAGGCGGTGACCAGGCTGAAGCCTGCCAGCACGACCGACACCAGCCGGGTCTGGAAGCCCAGCAGGATGCACAGGCCGCTGCCGATCTCGAAGGCGATGGTGGGCCACAGCAGGATGCCGGGTACCCCCATGGCTTCCATGTAGCCCTGGGTACCGTTGAGGTCGCCGAGCTTGCCGATGCCGGATACCAGGAACAGTGCCATCAGCAGTATGCGCGCAAGCAGGTAGGCGAGCGAATGCGGTGAGTTGCTCACGTCGGGTTCCTCGGAGATGGCTGGCGAAGGCGATCGGAGCCCACCGGCAGTGAAGCCCGTGTCTACGTACCGGGCAAGGCGCCTTGACAGCTGGCCGCCCGCAGGAGACCTTTCCACCATGACGATCGATATTGAATCGCTCAGCCTTCGGGAGCTGGGCGCCTTGGTGGTTGCCGCTGAACAGCGGAAACAGCTCATTTCCAGCCGCCGCCCGGCCAGCGCGGTGCGGCGGATGTTGAAGGCCGCCGCGGCGGAGGCCGGTTACACCCTCGAAGAACTCTTCGGTGGCGAAGCCTCGGAAACACCTGCGCCCGCCCGCAAGCCCGCCCGCCGGAAATCCGGCAAAGTCGCGCCCAAGTATCGCGACCCGGAATACAAGCGCCTGACCTGGACCGGTCGCGGACGCATGCCGCGCTGGTTGGCGTCCAAGGTGTCGATGGGCCACAAGGCGACCGATTTCCTGATTCCTGGCTTGGCCAGGCCGACCGCTGGCAAGACCAGCACCATCGGCAAGCGGACCGTCATCAAGAAGGGATGAGGCTGCGGCCAAGAAGGGATGAGGCTGCGGCACTGCTACCCTGCCCGGGTCTTTCAACCAAGGAGCACGGGATGGCACACGAGGGTGGCATGACGATCACGCCGAAAGTCCTGTACACAGCCGCAGGCGCGGCCGTGCTGGTCAGCCTGCTGGCCTGGGCGGTGGAATGGAGCGGGATGGCCTATGTCTGCCCGTACTGCCGCGTGCAGCGCACGGTCATCGGCGTGCTGGGTGTGCTGACGCTGTTCGCGCGACCGGGCGGCCTCATCGTGCCGTGGTTGTCGTACACCGCGGGTGGCTTCGCGTTCATGGTCGCGGCGATGCAGCACTTCAACGGCTGGAAGCGCATTTCCGCCGGAGATTTCAGCTTCAACGCGCAGTGGTATATCGACCCGTGGCTGCTGTCAGGTTGCGCGATGCTGATCCTGGTGGCGCAGCTGATGCTGGTGCAGGCCGCATGTCGGCGTAGTCTGCACTGAAGCCTGCCCAAGGGCGTAGCGTCAGGCGTTCTGGAACACCGCCAGCTGCGCAGCAAACGCACGCTGGTAGGCGGGGCGCTGCGTTGCACGGCCCACATAGGCCACCACCTGCGGGTACTCATCGAGGAGGCCGCTGCTCTTCAGGCGCAGCAGCACCGAAACCATCATCAGGTCGCCGGCGCTGAACTCGCCCTCCAGCCACAACGCCGATCCCAACCAGGCGGACAGCTGCGCCAGCCGCATACGCACACGCTCATCGAGCATCGGCAGGCGCTGCGCATACCAGGGCTGTTCGCGCTCCAGCACCCAGGCCATCGAGCGCTCGACGATGGGCGGCTCCACCGTATTCAATGCAGCGAACACCCACATGATCGCGCGCATGCGTGCATCTGGATCAGCAGGAAGCAGGCCGGCATGCTGCTCGGCCAGGTACAGCACGATCGCGCCGGATTCGAACAGGACCTGGCCGCCGTCCTGCCAGGTGGGGATCTGCCCGAAGGGGTTGCGGGCCAGGTGCGCGGGCTGCTTCAGCTCGGCAAAGCCGAGCAGCTGCACGTTGTAGGGCACGCCCAGCTCCTCCAGCGCCCAGCGCACGCGCATGTCACGGGCCAGGCCCTGGCCGCGGTCCGGGGAAGTAGCGAAGGCGGTGAGGATCGGGCACATCGTGGCACTCCTGCAGGTCGAAGGGCCTGCCTTTCCTGTTCCGACGAACGACGGGGCGGGAAATCGACACCCTTCCCGGGACGGCGGGCGATACACTGCCCCCCACCCACCACTCCTGTGCCTCCTCATGTGGCAGCGCCGCACTTCCCTGGCCGAACTGCAGCAGCAACGCGATGTGCTGCAGGCTGAGATGGATGCGGACGCCCAGCGATGGGTCTCACAGCTTCCGCCGGATGATCTCGTGGCAGCGCTGATGCCGCAGTCGCGCCGGCTTCAGGAGCTCAATCAGCTGATCCTGCGGGCTACACCACCGCGTGAACTGATGAAGCGCCTGAAGGCGCTTGAGCGCCAGCTGCTCGAACCCGGTACACAGAACGCAGGCGTGCGGAGGGGACTGGAAGATGAACTGCGCGATCTGCACCTCTATTTCAGCAATCCCCGCCGTCGCCCATTGACGGCAAAGGTCATTCTCATCCTGTTCGCCTGCGTTCTGGCCGCCTTGTTCCTGCCGAGGCTGCTTGCGGACCTGCTGATCGCTCTCTAGGCCGCCCTCACCCCGCCCGATGCAGCTTCCGGTACTGATCCGGTGTGCACTGCGCGTGCCGCTTGAACATCTCAGCGAAGGCGCTGACGCCGGAATAGCCCAGCTCCTCGGCGATCCGGCTGATCGGCCGGCGGGTGCACAGCGCCTCGGTGGCGCGCACGAACTTCACCCGTCCACGCCAGTCACCGAGCGACATGCCCAGCTCGCTACGTGCCATGCGCTCCAGCTTGCGCACGCTCATGTGGTGCCGCTGCGCGATTTCGGCAACCGATTCGGCCACCGACAGGTGTTTCTCCATGTACGCCATCACCTGCTTCAGTGCATCGCTGCTGGCGATCGGCAGGAAGCTGGGCAGTACGGCCGCATTGACGATCTGGTCGATGACCACGGTGGCCATGCGCCGATGGGCCGGCGTCCGCGGATCGGTCACGCCCTGCCGTGCCAGTTCGTGCAGCAGCTCGCGCAGCAGCGGGCTGACTTCCAGTGCACGGCAGCGATCAGGCAACCGGCGTGACAAGGCCGGCGACAGATAGGCCGAGCGATAGGCCAGCTGCGAGCGGTTGCGCGAGTAGTGGGCCATCCCCGGTGGAATCCAGATCGCGTAGTGCGGCGGGGACACCATCCACTCGCCGTCGATCTTCATCTCCATCACACCCTGTGCGACAAAGTTGAACTGGCCCCACGGATGGCTGTGCGTCCCCCAGTCTGTGGGTTCCATCGCACCCTGCCGGAAGTAGATCGGGCCAGGCAGTTCGCGGAAGGTGGGGATCGGCTCCATCGGTTGCCGCAAGCCGGGGTCGGAGTGGCGCATTTTCAGGATGTCCTCGATATACGCCAAGCGTACGCTGGGCAATCCCCCACGTACACCCGCGTTCCGTGAACTATCTTTTCCCGATCCTCGCCTGCCTGCTGTGGGGCGCGAACACCATTGTCACCAAGCTCGCCTCGGGCTCGGTCGGCCCCATCGACATCGGCTTCTTCCGCTGGCTGGTCGCGGCGGTGGTCCTGCTGCCGTTCGCGCTGCCACGTCTGCGCGAAAACCTGCCGACCGTGCGCGCCAATCTCGGGCGCTTCCTGGTGCTGGGCTGCCTGGGTGGGGTGATGTACCAGTGCCTGGCCTACTATGCGGCGCACTTCACCTCGGCCACCAACATGGGGGTGATCCAGGCGCTGATTCCGTTGATCGCGCTGGCGCTGTCGCGCGTGTTCATGGGCCATCCGGTGCGAGGCACTTCCATTCTTGGCGCGGTGATCTCCACTGCCGGTGTGGTGGCGGTGGTCTCGCAGGGCGACCTGGCGCGCTTGGCAGCGCAGGGCCTGAACCGCGGCGACGCGATCATGCTGATCGGTGCATTGGCGTTCGCCGCCTACAACGTGCTGATGCAGCGCTGGAAGATTCCGCTGTCGGTGCTGGAGTCGCTGTTCCTGCAGGCCACCGCTGCATCGCTGATCCTGTTGCCGGTACAGCTGCTGGTCGGCACCGGGGTGAATAACCTCACGGCGGTCGGCTGCATCGGCTTCGCCGCCGTGTGCGCTTCGATCCTGGCGCCGCTGACCTGGATGACCGGACTGTCACGCCTGGGCGCTGCGCGCGTCTCTGGCTTCTTCAACCTGGTGCCGATCGTGACCGCCGCACTGGCTGTACTGCTGCTGGGAGAATCGCTCAGTGGCTGGGTACTGGGCGGTGGCCTGCTGGCGGTGTCCGGCGTGGTGTTCGCCGAGTACAGCGCCAGGCGCGCTGCTGCAGTGCCGAGCGAGCAGCCCGCATAGGGCTTCGGTCATGCGGGATACGTGTCTCCGCTCAGCGCCTGTTCCACCCGCTGTTGCAGCGCGTCTGCATCATGGCCGCGTTTGCCCTGCAGGCTGAGATACAGCGAAAGAGGGTCCACCACATCGCCAATACTGGTGAATGCCGGCGGATAGGCCCAGATCTGCAGCCGTGCGCTCTGGAGGCAGTCCGGACCGGGCAGGGGAAGTGCGCCCAGCAGGCGCCACGCATCGATGTGCAGTGCGCGGGTGCCACCGATCGGGGGCGGTGACGTTTCAGCAAGCGCGTCGAGGCCTGCCGTCGGCGCCGGATGCCCCGCATCGCGGAGTGCCTCGGCGGTCGGGCCCCAGCAGACATCCACTTCCTTCAGGATGGGGGAACGCAGGAACGGCTGTGCCCTGGCCCAGACCTCGTCGCGGTTGCCGGCCAGCTTCAGGAAGCGCTCGCGGCCACCGGTGGAGCGCTCGACCAGGCCGCGACCGACCAGTTCGGCAGACAGGCGCGACGCCGTCATCGAGGTGTAGCCGGCGACGGCACTGATCTCGCGCGGTGACCACCAGCGCGACTGGCCGCTCAGCAGCACATGGATCAGCACGGCCTGCGCCGAAGGCAGCAGCGAGATGGCCTTCTTCTCATGATCGGGGTCGTCGCGGAACTCAATGGCCAGGCTGGGCGCGAACAACTGAGTGTGCGGGACCACGAAGTCGATGTGGTTCTCGACCAGGAAGCGGCGCTGGGTCGGCGTGAGATAGGGCGAGACGTACAGCACCAGTGCATTCGCTGCAGAGCGCAGGCAGCGCACATCCTGGATAACGCGGGTGCTGGATTCGCCCGGTTCGCGGGCCACGGCGAGCATGGCGGGGGTTTCCCCGTAAAGCATCAGCCCGGCGAGGTGGTAACGCGATGCCATGGCGTGTGGAATGGCATGCGATGAAGCAAGTGGATGCACCGCCGAGGCAAGCCCCGGGAGAATCCTGCGCAGGTACCGCTGCGCGTCAGCGACCAGGTCGGTCAGGCCGGTGCGAACTGCCGTCGTCATCTCGTACTTCCCTTGCGGCGGTACGACCGGAACATCGGAACCCGGCCGCACCTTCACATTCAGTGGTGAACCTGGAGACGGACGTGCAGTGTCGGGGCGCGTGGCAATCCATGCGGTCCTGCTCCTCAGCCGTCATGACATCAGTGTTGCCGGGAACCTTGGAGATTCCGTCGAAGAACAATGGAGATTGGGTGGAGGCGGTGTGCATCGTGGCCGGCGGACTCCCCTTCCGCCGGCCACGAGCACGGACATGCCCGTCAGAAGCGCTGCGAGTACTTCACGTACACGGTGCGGCCGATATCGAAGCCACCGTAGTAGGGGAAGGAGCTGGACGGCTTGGAGAACATGATCGGGCCCTGGTGGTTGAACACGTTGTTCGAACCCAGCGCCACGGTGCCATCCCACGGCAGCTTGTAGCTGACCTGGATGTCGTGGAAGGCATTCGAACCGACCTTGCGCAGGGCATCCGGTTCACCGTAGGCGTAGCGGTCGGGCAGGGTGCAAGGACGGTTCGGTACGCAGTTTTCCACCATGCCGGAGTAGTAGCGCACGGTGTACTGCGTGCTGAAGTTGCCGAGCTGCCAGTTCACGCCCAGGTTCGAGCGCAGGCGGGAAATACCCGGCTGGCCGATCCGGCCCATCATGATCGTATCGCCGGCCGAATTCTGGTTCTGCTCGTCGTACTTGGAGACATAGCTGTTCTGCAGGTCAATGGTGAAGCGGCCGAACGAGAACTCGGGCAGGCGGTAGCGGATGCCCAGGTCCCAGCCTTCGGTTTCCATCGAGCCCAGATTGGCCAGGCCGTAGAACATGCTGGTGATGTGGCCATCGCCAGCGCGCTTGACGCTGCCGCAGCGCGACGCGTTGCCGAGCACGTAGCAGTCACGCAGGATACGGTCGACGCTGTCCTGGATGATCATGTTGGTGATCTTGTAGCTGTACCAGTCGAGGTTGATGTCCAGCCCGTCGACCCAGCGCGGGCTCCAGACCACGCCCACGGTCTTGCTCTTGGACTCTTCCGGGCGCAGCTTCGGATCGGAGCCGGTGGTGAACTCGTCAGGCGTGGCGCACGGATAGCTGGCGCAGGGCTTCAGGCTCTGGTTCAGCTGCTGGTAGCCCAGCGGGACGCCGGCAGCGTTGCAGGCAGCGTTGCCGTTGACGCTGTTGGTGGCGCCGATGCCGCACGGGTCGACATAGGTTTCGAAGCTGGTGCCCAGGCCGCCATACAGATCGGAGATGCTCGGTGCGCGGAAGCCTTCGGCGAAGGTGCCGCGGATCATGAGCTCTTCGATCGGACGCCAGGCGAAGCTCGCCTTGGAATTGGTGGTGCTGCCGAAGTTGCTGTAGTCGGAGTAGCGCGTAGCCAGGTTCACGGTCAGTTCCTTGGCGAACGGCAGGTCGCGCAGGATCGGCACGTTCACTTCAGCGAAGAACTCGTTGAGGCTGTAGTCACCGGCGGTGGTGGAGGCGCCCAGTGCAGTGCTCTGGCGCGACTGGGCGAAGGCATCAGGCACGAAGCGGCCTTCTTCCTTGCGGTACTGGTAGCCTAGCGCGACGGACAGGTCACCGGCGGGCAGTTCGATCACCGGGCCGGAGATGTTGGCGAAGTAACTGCGGGTCTTGGTGATGCCGGTATCGTTGAACGTCGGGAACAAGAAGCGCTGCAGTTCGGGATCGGAGAGAGAGCCAGCCCCCGCGACTCCGAACGGCAGCAAAGGATTCCAGGCCAGGCAACCCGAGACCGGCGATGCCGCCGTGCCACACCGGGCCACACCGTTGGCATCGAGGTAGGAGGGCCCCAATGCCTGCCGGGAAGCGATCAGGCTCATGTCGCCACGGCCTGTTTTTGTAACTTCATTGCGGTTGAACAACGCGCCGACTTCCCAGTCGTATGTCTTGGTGCCCAGCTCGAAGTAGCCGGACAGACTGGGTGCAACCCGCAGCGACTTCAGCTTGCTCTCGGTGGTGCGTGGCACCTCCCACAGGCGGCGATTGAACGCAATGCTGTGGTCGACCGGGTTGAACACGCTGGCCGCATCCAGCGGCGTGCCGAACTTGGTCGACTGGTACGGGTAGCCCGCGATCTGCTGGTCGGTGGTGCGCTCGTTGTAACCGATGTCGGCAGTGAACTTGATCTGGTCGGTCAGCGCGTAGTCGGTGCTGAGGAACAGCGAGCGGCGCTCGATGCCGGTCTGCAGGTGCATCTGCTCGTTGCCGTTGGCGAACTCGGCCGGCGTTATCGGGTGGTAGTCGTTCGGGTTCTTTGGATCGCCACCACGATTGAGGGTCTTGAATACGGCGTCACCGGTATTGCACTTGTAGAGCGCCGGGTCGCACCACGAACCGTTCTGGCTGATGTTGCTCCAGTCCGCGCCCGGATAGTTGGGGCCGGCGCCGCCGTACCGGGAGAACTCGCGGTCGCGGGCAAACACCGGGTCTGACTTCTGGTATTCCAGTGCGAGGGTGTATCCGCCACGCTCCCCACGGGCGCCGGTGACCAGCGAGAACGTGCTGTCCTTGCCATCGCCCTGGCTGAACTGTCCGTGCTGCATGGACACTTCCAGGCCTTCGTAGTTCTTGCGGGTGATGATGTTGACCACGCCAGCGATTGCATCCGAGCCGTACAGCGAGGAGGCGCCGTCCTTCAGCACGTCGATGCGTTCCACCGCGCTCATCGGAATCTGGCTGAGATCCTGCAGGCCGCTGGTGGTGGCGCCGAGCCGCTTGCCGTTGACCAGCACCAGGGTGCGCGTGGCACCCAGATTGCGGATGTTGACGTAGTAGCCGCCAACGTTCTCGCCGGACGCCAACGCGCGCGCACGCGAGATGGTCGGCGCGCCGGTGGAGGTCAGGTTCTGCAGCAGGTCGGCGATGGTGGTGAAGCCCTGCTGTTCGATCATCGCGCGGGTGATGGCGACGATCGGCTGCTGCGTTTCGATATCCACGCTGCGGATGGCCGAGCCGGTCACCTGGATCCGATCCAGGTTCTTCGGTGTCTTGTCGCCGTCATTCTGCGCATGCGCAGCCGGCGACCAGGCGGCGGCCAGGGCTGTGCCCACCGCCAGGGAAAGCAGGGTGTACTTGTGGTGCATTTGGCTCTCTCCAAATCCAGTTGAATGGGTTTCCGCATCGCTGCGTGGAAACCGATCTGAAATCCCGCTGTGCGGAATCGGAAGGAACCTAACACTCCGTTTACAACTCGATTACGTTATGGACGCGTTATCGTCGCGCGCCGGATACAACGTTCATGCACAGGCCATGCACGAAACCGCGACGCGCACCAAGGGCGCTCTGCTTCAGTCTGGCTGCATGCTGATGACAGACTCCAGGAGACATCCGATGAATACACCCGGCAAACCAAGACCCACGTGGAAGCAGTGGCATGTGCTGTTGCTGGTGCTTGCCATCGCACTGCTGGTGATGCTGATCATCGTCATCGCGCCATGGTGAATCGTCGGCGTTCTGCTCAGGTGCCGTGAACGCGGAAATGTGACGGGATGAAGGAGTCAGGGCGCGTTGAGGGTGGTGATGCATGCATCAATTCGTACTCACCCAATCGGCACATTCAAACCTCCACAGTGGTCCCGAAGGCAACGCACTCGCGCTGTCATTCTCCATAGACCATCGAGCACACAGGAGCGATTCCATGAGCACCCAGTCCACCATCGAACACCGCCTCAACGACCTGATCGAGATTGCCCGTGATGGCAAGTCGTTCTATGAAGAAGCGGCGACCAAGGTAAAGGACGCCGAGCTGTCGGCCCTGTTCACCCGCATTGCCGGCGTCAAGGGCCGCATCGTCGCCGCACTGAGCGGCTCGGTTGCTGCCAGCGGTGGCAAGCCGGCCGAGCACGGCACCGTGGTCGGTTCGATGCAGCAGTTCTATGGCAAGGTCCGCGCCGCATTCGGCGACACCAACTATGGTTACGTGGCCGAGCTGGAAGAGTCCGAAGACCGGCTGCTTGGCGCGTTCAAGGACGTGCTGAAGGACAACGAACTGCCGCCGGCCGTGCGCCAGGAAGTCACCCAGTTGCTGCCTGAAGTGCAGGAGTGCCACAACGTGATGCGTGCGCGCAAGCACGCCATGAAGGCGGCCTGACGATCATCGGCGGCCTTCTCCCCGGGGCCGCCACGGTCGGGGCAGCGTGGCTGCCCCGGCCATCTTTGCAACCAGCGCTCCAACATCATCGCTGCGTGGTGCTACGGCCCAGCAGCAACACCGCAAGGCCGGCCAGCACCGCGGCCATCGCCGACGTCCACAGTGCACTGGCGAATCCATGGCTGTAGATCGCCTGTGCGAAGGTGGCGGCGCGTGCATCGGCGAAGGTTCCGGTAGCGATCGCATCGGCCATGGGCAGTACGTCGCGCGCGGGAACCGCCGCGGACAGTGCGCTGCGGATGCCCAGGCTCAAGGCACTGGACAGCACGGTGAAACCGAGCAGGATGCCGACAAAGCGCGTGGTCGCGCTGATGCCGGAGGCCATGCCGGCCCGCTCGCGTGGTGCCGCGCCGATGATGGCCTTGGACGTCTCGCCATTGAGGATGCCGCCGCCGGCGCCGATCACCACCATTGCCACGAGTGCCAGCCGCGGCAGATGCTGCCACGCAGCCAGTCCGGCCACGGCGTTGCCCGCGGCGGTGACCGACAGCCCGATCGCCAGCACCGCCGGACTGGTCAGATGACGACCGAGCCGCCGGCCCACGCTGGGAAACAGCAGCATCGCCGCAGCGAACGGAAGCATGCCAGCACCGGCAGCCAGTACGCTCAGGCCGATGCCGTTCTGCAGATACTGCGGCAGCATCGATGCCATCACCTGTGCGCTGACCGAATAGCCGACCATGGCAATGAGTGCGCCGACGAAACGCGGACTGGCCAGCAGCCCGAGATCGACCATGGGATGTGACCGTGCCCGTTCAACGATGACGAAGGCAACAGCCATGATGATGGCCAGGCCCAGCCCGCTCAGCGCCGGGGCCGATGACCATCCTTCTGCCAGTCCTTCCACCAGGAAGAACACGATGCCGAAGATGGCAACGCTGAACGTGATGATGCCGGGCGGATCGAGCGGGCGGACCACGCTGTCGGACGACTCGGGTATCCAGCGCAGCGTGCCGTAGCCGAGCAGGGCCAGGAACGGCAGGATCGCGATGAACACCGCGCGCCAGCCCCAGAGCGCGGACAACAGGCCGCCGATCAGCGGTGAGAGTACCATCATCACGCCCATGGCTGTGCCCCAGAACGCCCATGCGGTGTCCTTGGCAGCCCCCTCGTGGTACGTGTGGCCGATGATCGACAGCGAGGGTGCCAGCAGAAAGGCAGCACCAATGCCCTGCAGTGCCCGCGCCAGGTAGAGCAGGGTGGCACCGGGCGCCAGTGCACAGAGCAGAGAGGTGAGGGCGAACAGGCTGATGCCGATCAGCAGCACCCGGCGGCGGCCGTAGCGGTCGGCGACAGCGCCGGCGGGCAGCAGCAGTGAGGTGAAGGACAGGATGTAGGCACTGATCACCCACTCGATATCGGCGAATCCGGCGTGCAGGTCACGCGCGATGCTGGGCAATGCGACCGCGACGGCATTGGTCTCCAGCACGGTCATCGTACAGCCCAGCGAGGCCACCAGCAGGACGGCGTCAGGCAGCGTGTGCCGTGCAGGCGAAGGGGGAGGAGAGGGCGGCACCGGTCACTCGCAGGAAGGGGAGGACGGCCATTCCATCAATGATCGGTGTTTGTTTCATTCTCGGTGTTTTCTGGTTACGTTAGCTTGAACCTAACGAAATGCCGCCCATGGAACGCCGTCACCTGGAGTACTTCGTCACCCTGGCCGAGGAGCTGCACTTCGGTCGCGCTGCCCTGCGCCTGGGAATTGCTACTCCAACGCTGAGCGTGCAGATCCAGGACATCGAGCGTCGCCTCGGCACGCGCCTGTTCGACCGCGGCCGGCGGGAGGTGCTGCTGACCTCCGCAGGCGAGGTGTTCCTGGTGGAAGCCCGTGATGTGCTGCGCCGGTTCGAACAGGCCGAAACCATGGGCCGGCGCGCCGGGCGGGGGGAGATCGGCAAGATCGAGATTGGCTACGTCGGCTCGGCGCTGTATGCCGGCGCGTTGCAGGATCAGCTCAGCCGGTTCCGCAGCCGCTACCCGGGCGTGGAACTGCAGGTGAGCGAATGGCCGATGGGCGAGCTCCCGCAGCTGCTGCAGGAAGGACGGGTCGATGTGGTGTTCTGCCGGCCTCCGATGGATGTACCCGACAGTTTCGGCGAACACACCCTGGTCGAAGACCAGTTCTGCGTGGCGCTGCCGGAAACCCATCCGCTGGCGCGGGCCAGGGCGCCGGTACAGCCGGCATCTTTGGCCCGGGAGGGCTTCGTCATGCCGGAGCAGCCGGTGGGTGCAATGGAAGTCGGGCGTCGCGGCGGTTTCATTCCTCGTATCCGTTCCCAGCCCGGGCATCTCGCGGCGGTGTTGGCCGAGGTATCGGTCGGCGTCGGTTCGGTGGCGATCGTGCCATCGGTGCTGCAACGCAAGCTGGTGCTGCCCGGGATGATCTACCTGCCACTGGCCGGTCCCACCATCGTCTCGACCATCGCTGTGCAGTACCGGCGTGGGGAGACCTCGCCCGTGGTGCGACGGCTGATCGAGCAGGTGAAGGAAACGCCGTGCAGGCGCATCGACATGTTGCCCCTGGCCTGAGCTCCGCCCGGCAGCTGGACGATTGCTACACTTGCGCCACCTGCATTCGCATTCGATGGACACCATGAACAACGGGAACGGTCCGCAGACAGTTCGCTGAGCCGCAACAACGATGCAGACGTTGTTGCGGTGATCGCCCCTGCGATGCACGCGAGGTGGATGGATCACCGCCGGATTCACTCTGGGCGGAGATTCCCCATGTTCAATCGTCAGACCCCGCGTTGGGCCCATACCCTGCCATCGGCCATTGCGCTGATGGCGCCGTTCGACCTCCTGGCCTCGCTGGCCATGGATATCTATCTTCCCGTGGTACCGGTGATGCCGCAGGCATTGCAGACATCACCAGCGGTGGTGCAGCTCACGCTGAGCATCTACCTGCTGGTGCTCGGCTTGGGCCAGTTGCTGTTCGGCCCGTTGTCCGATCGCATCGGGCGGCGGCCGGTGCTGCTGCTGGGTGCATTGCTGTTCATCGTCGCGTCGATTGCGTTGGCGCTGTCCAGCAGTGGCGGGGCATTCCTGGCCTGGCGCACCGTGCAGGCGGTGGGGGCGTCGGCGGCACTGGTGGCGACCTTTGCCACGGTGCGTGATGTGTATGCCGATACACGCGAAGGCGCGTCGCTGTATGGGCTGTTCGCCTCGATGCTGGCCTTCGTGCCGGCGCTGGGGCCGATGCTGGGTGCGCTGGTGGCCACGGCAGCGGGCTGGCGTGCGATCTTCGTGTTGCTGGGTGTGCTTGGCCTGATCGCCTGGCTGCGCGCGCAGCGCCAGTGGCAGGAAACCCGACCAGCAGGCAGCAGAGAGGCGCGTCCGGCACTGCGGAGGATGCTTGGCAGTGGCGCCTTCTGGACATACACGCTGGGGTTCAGTGCCGCGATGGGGACGTTCTTTGTGTTCTTCTCGATCGCACCGCGCGTGCTGGTCGGGCGCATGCAGTACTCGTCGATCGCGTTCAGCCTGGCATTCGCAACGGTGGCGCTGATGATGATCATCACCTCGCGCATGGCGAACGTCTTCATCGCACGCTGGAATACGCGCGGAACCTTCGTGCGTGGCCTGTGCGTGATGGTGGCAGGTGGGCTGCTGCTGGCACTCGGTACGGCGTTGCCATTCTCATTCGCCACTGTCGTGCTGCCCATGTGGGGCATTGCCGTAGGGCTGGTGATGGTGGTCTCGGTGGCCGCCAACGGCGCGCTGCGAGACTTCGCCGATGTGTCCGGCATGGCGGTGGCGCTGTATTACGCCGTACAGAGCGTGATCGTGGCCGGCTTCGGGACATTGGCTACCGTGCTGCTGCCGGGGGATACGGTGTGGCCGTTGGTGGCCTATGGCCTGCTGCTGCCACTGGCCAGCCTGATCGCTGTCGCGGCGTGGCCATGCCGCGCATAGCCTTGGGCGGTGGATGAAAAAGGGGGCGGCCCTGAGGCCGCCCCAACCCGTCAAGAGAACACGTGCCTGGAACTAGAAGCGCACCGACCAGCGCACATTCGCACTGTGATCGCGGCTCTCGCTGCCGTACTGGCCGCTGTAGCCCAGCTCCAGCTGCTGGCGCGGCGTCAGCCACGCCGCCAGGCCCAGCTCGGCCACTACGGCGTTGTCTGCAATCGGAGCGCCCTCGACCACGAAGGTGGTGCTGCTGTTGGCGAAGGCGAGGTTGCCGACCTGGCTGCGGTCGCCGGAGGCACGGCGATAGCCGACTCCGCCACGCAGGTGCAGCCAGCTGTCCTGCTGGAACGATGCCTTCAGGCCCTTGTCGAAGCGCACGCCCGCCGTGGCGATCGTGGTGCCGGTGTCGTCCACCTTGCCGTGCAGGGCAGCCGCACCGCCGCGTTCGTTGATCTGCTTCAGGTCGACCTCCACGCGTGCGACCTGCAGGTACGGCTCCAGTCCGGCCTCTGGACCACCAAAGCGATAGCCGGCTTCGATGAAGGCCTGGCGGGTATGCGCGTTGTAGCGCGCGCTCAGGCTGTCGCTGAAGCCAGCGAAGTCGACATCACGCGTGCTCTTCACCTTGTGCTTGCTCCAGGCCACGCCACCGCGCAGGCCGAAACCACCCCAGTTGTGGCCCGCATAGGCACCGAAATGGGTGTTGTCGATCTTCGACTTGGCTCGACGCTCCTGCTGCTTCACGTCGGTTCGGCCGGCGCCGGCCAGCACGCCGACCTGCCAGCCGGAGAACTCGCGGTCGATGCCGATCAGCAGGCCGTTACTGTTGGCTTCGGTACGTGCGGTGTTGACGTCGCCGTCCAGCTTGCTGTTGCCACCGATCGCCTGCACCCATGCGCCGGTGGCGTCGGCCGTGTCGGCACCTGGCGCCGCTGTACCGGGACGACGTGACAGTGCGGCGTCGCGTACATAGCGGCTGCCTTCGACCAGCGCCAGCGCGGTGGCCGCATGCAGCTCGCCGCTGAGGCCGTCGAGCACGCTGCCGACCTGCTGCGGGAACAGCTGGGTCAGCGGCTTGGGCAGGCCCTGGTTGATCGCCAACAGGTCGGCAGCGGTCGCCACTGCACGTTGGTTGCGCGTGTTGGCGGCGCTGGCCAGCGAGGCACCGCGCGCCACGTCGATGCGAGTGCCGTTGGCGCCGTAGGCGAGGCTGAACTTCAGGAACGGAGAGAACGCACTGAAGTCGGTGCTGGCGAACTGTCCGTTGACGCCGCCGTCGGCACGGATGAAGTTGAACTGTTCGCCGAGGTAGTAGGTGCCCGGCTCCGGCAGTGCGACCAGGGTGCCGCCGAGGGTGGCGGTGCCGGTCACGCGCAGCTGGTCACTGCGCCCGCCCGGCGCGAGCTCGGCCGCATAGATGCCGGTTGCGCCCTGCACGTAGTCGCCGTTGATGGTCAGCGTGCCGATCGAGTTTCCGGGCGCGATGATGCCGTCCACACGGGTGGTGCCCAGCGTACCGACACCCTTCAGCAGGCCGTTGACACCGACCGTGGTGGTGCCGCCAGTCTGCGTGCCGTTGAAGGACACCACGCCACCGTTGACGGTCAGGTTGCTGTCCTTCAGCAGGCCGCTGGCGCTGACCGTGCTTACGCCACCGGTGGTGTTCAGCGCGGTGGAGACCAGGCTGCCGTTGAGCAGGAACTGGCCACCCTGGACCTCGATCGCTGACGTGAGCGTGTTGGCACCGTTCAATTCCAGCGTGCCGTCCTGCAGCATTGCGCCGTTGAAGGTGTTGTTGCCGCTCAGGCGCAGCCAGCCGATGCCGGACTTGGTCAGCTTGCCGGGGCCGCCGATGTCGTTGGTCCAGTCATCCCAGGCGTCGCCTTCCCAGACCTTCAGGCCGCCGGCCTTCTGGTTCATTGCCACGTTGGTGTCCACACGCAGCGAACCGTAGCCTTCGATGGCCTTGCGCAGGTCGACCATGCCCCAGCCGTAGATCTCATCAATGCCCGGATCGCCCAGGTCGCGGGCGGTGGTCAGCAGCACGTCGCGGACCTGTGCGTTGTCCAGATACGGGAAGCGCTCCATCAGCAGGCCAAGAGCGCCCGTGATGTGCGGCGCGGCCATCGACGTGCCGGTTTTGGTGCCATAGACGTAATTGGTGTTCTCGCTATCGATGATCAGCCGCACGTAGGCGGAGGTGTTCTCGATGCGGCCCTGGATATCACCGGAGACGATGGTGCTGAGGATGTCGGTGCCGGGGGCCGAGATGCACCAGTTGGCGGCAACGCCGCAGATGCTGGAACTGCCATCGATCACGTAGTCGGTTTCACCTGCGGCGGCGTTGGGCCGGCGGACATTGGCGACCGCCAGCCAGTACGGTTCCAGTTCGGGCTTCCAGCGCGGCATCGAGGCGGTGATGCCGGCAACCGCGCCGCTGCCGTTGCCGGCCGACCACACCTGGATGAGGGTGGAGCTGGGTGTATCGCCGTTGCTGGCGTAGATGCTGCCGTACACGCCGTAGTCGGCACCGATGCTGGCGTACTGCTGGTCCAGCGCGGTGGCGGTCATGTTGCGGGTGGAAATGCCCCAGCTGTGGTTGATGGCGCGGACACCCTGCGCCTGGATCTGCGCATACATGTCCAGCGTGGCGGCATCATCCGGATCGGTGCGGTACACCGCGCGCGGCCGATAGAAATTGTCGGGGTCCAGGCGCCACTCGTAGTAGGTGTCACCGAACACGCGGGCGGCGGTGAGATCCGCACCAAAGGCCACGCCATGCATGCCGGTGCCATTGCGGTTGGCGCCGATGGTGCCAAGCACATGTGTTCCGTGATCGGCATAGCTGAAGCCATAGGGCTGGCCGGCGGCGATCAGGCGTGCCGCCAGTGAGGCCGGAACGCCGGCGCCGAGTCCGTAGTAGTTGTAGCCGGGCTGTTCGCCGCGGGTCTGCCCGCAGGCACCGGTACCTGCGACGACACCCGGCGTCGCGCAGTCGGCACCGATGGTGATGCTGGAGGTATTGCGTCCTGCAAACTCCGGATGCGCCAGCGCGGAGCCCGAGTCGAACAGCGCAAGGCGTACGCCCTTGCCGGTCAGACCGCGTGCATAGGCGTAGTCGGCGCCCATCGCACCCAGGCCCCAATCGGCGTTGAATTCATCGCTGCGCCAGCTGGCCGGATCGCCTGGGTTGCCGAGAACGGCGGTGCTACTGGCGGCAGGTGCAGTGGCCGTGGCTGCAGGTGCCGTGCTGGAAGCGGGCTGCGCCCACGCAGCCTGTAGCTGGCGCTGCTGCTGCCAGGCATCGAGTGATTCGCTGGCCATGGTCGGGAGTGCGGTGACCAGCAACAGCGAGCTGGCGACGGCAAGCGCCAGCGGGCGGTGCGACAGGGAGCGGGACGAACGGCCGTACAGCGGGTGATTCATCGGACAACTTCCTTGATTGACGGACATCAAAGGCCGTTAACCCCGCAGCGCGCCGATCACCCCCAGTAGTGTGAAGAAAATTTAATGAACGAGTTAAGGTTTCGTGACATGGGCATTCACTTCGTCTCCCGGCGGTCCCGCTACCGTGACCCGGCCTGGGCTCACCAGGCGTATCAGGGAGTGATGCAATGCGCGTTTTCAGGAAAGTGATCGCAGGCGGTGTGTTCGCGCTGGCATGTACCGGTTCGGTGGCGGTGGCAGGGCCGGTCGAGCCCTGCGACAAGCCGTGCTGGCGGGCTTACCAGATGTGCCTGGCCAGTGGTGCCGATGCCGGTGAATGCCAGCAGGCGTACAACACCTGCGTGGTCGATCTGTGCATGGGCGTGTGAGTCGCGCCGTTTGAGCGTTGCGTTCCGTGGAGCCCCGTCATCGACGGGGCTCTTCTGTTTCAATCGAGGATGCCGTCAGCGATACGGTAGTCTCGGCATGTCTTCATGGACAGAGGAGTGCCATGGCCGTCAAACGTGTTGTCGCCAACATTGCCACGGCGGAGCCGCAACGGGCTGCTGCCTTCTACGGCGAGCTGCTCGGCATGCCGGTGGTGATGGACCACGGCTGGATCGTCACTCATGGCGGGCAGGGCAGCGCGCTGGCGCAGGTCAGCTTCGCCAGCGAAGGGGGTTCGGGCACCGCAGTGCCGGACCTGTCGATCGAAGTGGACAATCTGCAGGAGGTGCTGGACCGCCTGCGCGCGGCAGGCGTTGCGCTGGAGTACGGCCCGGTCGACGAACCCTGGGGTGTGCGCCGCTTCTTCGTCCGCGATCCGTTCGGCCGGTTGTTGAACATCCTCGCCCATTCCTGAGCAGCGGCGAGGACTTCAGCGGCGCGTGCCGCCTCGCTTCGGGGCTGGCGACACGCCGACCATGCGCAGGCAATCGTCCACCACGGCGCCGATGAAGGCATCGGCATCCTGCGCTGGTGCGGCGATCAGGTCGTCGGTGGCGCCGTGCACGCCGGCATAGATCAGTGAGGCGGTGACCTGCGGCGCGGGCAACTGCCAAAGGCCATCGGTGATGCCGGCGACGAGGATGGCCAACAGTTGCTGCTGGATTGCGTTGCGTTCGGCGTTGCCACGCTGGTGGTGGTGATGGTTGGCGTACACCACATCGTGCAGCGCATGGGTGCGTACGTAGAGCTCGATGTTGGCGCGGATCCAGGCACGCAGGCGCGCCACGCCATCGCTGGCAGGGTACTGCTGCACGGCGCGGTCGACGTCTTGCATGAAACGCTGGGTATAGCGCTGCGCCAGTGCCTGCAGGATCTCGGTGCGTGAGGCGAAATAGGTATAGAAGGTGCCCTTGGCCACGTCGGCCGCAGCAACGATGTCGCTGATGGTGGTGGCGTCCACGCCCTGCGACAGGAACAGCGCCTGCGCGGCATCCATCAGTTCTTCCTGGCGGGTTTCCGCGGGCTTGGTGCGAGGCCTGGCAACAGCTGGGGTCTGCATGGTGGGCAAGGTCCGGGTGCGACGGCCGCCATTCTAGCTGCCCTTCGGTATTGACTGACCGCCAGTCATTGACCGACGGTCAGTCAATGACTACGATGCGCACATCCTCCCCCGGGATCCGCACATGCAGCGCTTCCAACGTCCGGCCCTGGTGCTGGCCGCCTACCTCGGCACGTTCCTCGCCTCGCTGGACATCAGCATCGTCAACGTCGCACTGCCGACCCTGCAGCAGGCGTTGAATACCGACATGGCCGGCCTGCAGTGGGTGATCAATGCGTATGCGATCGCGTTGTCGGCGCTGATGCTGTCGGCGGGCCCGCTCGGGGATCGTTACGGCCATCGGCGGATGTGGTTGCTCAGTGTCGCCACCTTCACTCTTGGCTCGTTGCTCTGTGCCTGTGCCGGCAATCTTGCGACGCTGGTGGCTGGACGCGCGGTGCAGGGCATCGCGGGCGCGCTGCTGATTCCCAGCGCGATGCCGATTCTCAGTCATGCATTCCCTGATCCGCGCCAGCGCGCGCGGGCGATCGGTGGCTGGTCGGCGTTCAGTGCGTTGGCCCTGGTGCTTGGGCCGTTGCTGGGCGGGGTGCTGGTACAGCGCGCTGGGTGGCCGAGCATCTTCCTGATCAACCTGCCACTGGGCCTGCTGGCGCTCATGCTCGGTGCCTGGGGGATTCCCGAGCGGCGGCATCCAGAGCATGCCGCGCTGGATCCTGCCGGGCAGCTGCTCAGCATGGTCGCGCTGGGTGCGCTGAGTTACGGCCTGATCGCGATCGGCGAGCACGGCCTGCTGGCGCCACTGACCCTGTCGGCCATGAGCATCGCGGGCGCTGGCCTGATCCTGTTCGGCATCGTCGAACGCCGGGTGGCACGCCCACTGCTGCCGTTGGACCTGTTTGCCGATCGCCGTTTCGGCATGCTCAATCTGGCATCGCTCGTGCTGGGCTTCACCGCCTACGCGAGCCTGTTCTTCCTGTCACTGTTCTTCCAGCAGGCGCAGGGGCACAGCGCAGCACTGGCAGGCGCACAGTTGGCACCGCAGTTCCTGTTGATGGGTGTGGTCTCGTTGCTGTTCGGGCGCTTGGTCGTGCGCGTGGGGCTGCAGGCTGCGCTGGTCTCGGGCTATGCGTTGGCCGGCGTGGCGCTCTGTGCGATGGCCGCGTTCGAGCCGCTGACCTCGCGCGGATATGCCAGCGGCTTGCTGATGCTGCTCGGCATTGGAATGGGGCTGGCGGTTCCCGCGACCGGCATGGCGGTCATGGCCAGCGTGCCGGCCGAGCGCGCAGGTATCGCTTCAGCCACCATGAACGCATTGCGCCAGGCCGGCATGAGCCTGGGCATCGCGCTGCTGGGCAGCCTGATGAGCCTGCGTGCCGTGTGGCATTTCGCTGCATCCGCGCAGGCCGCAGGGCAGCCGGGGTTGGCCGCACACGCGCGCGAACTGATCCTGCAGCCTACCCCGCTGCAGGCGGCACCACCACTGCTGGCGTGGTATCGCAGTGCGATGGCCAGCGGCTTCGGCTGGGCCATGGCCGTGGCCGGCGCGCTGACCCTGCTTGCAGCCTTCGGCCTGCATCGGCAGCGCGCACCGGCCTGACGCGCAGCATTCAGCCCTGCTGGCGTTGCCGGCCCTCTGCGGTGCGTTCGATCTCCTGAGGCTGTTGTTGCTGCTGGCGCGCATTGGCGTGGCGAGCGTGTCCACCTTCACGACCGATCGCGGCCATGTGCTGGCGGTTGCGGCTGATCGCCTCGCCGCCCTTGCGGCCAGCGACACGTGCTTCGGCTGGACTGAATTCATGCGCGTTGCCAGAGGCATGTGCGGCACGCCCGCCCTTGGCAGCGATGGCGCGCTGCTTTTCCTGGTCCATTGATGCGAAACCCCGGTTGGAGCTGCGCGGGTTCTGCTCAGTCATGTGAAATCTCCTGCGGTGTGGGCGCCGCCTTCGTAGACGACGGCACCCATGCTTGGCCATCGCACGCTAAGTCCAGGTCGCCATCTTCGCCATGGCTTTCACGCGCCCTGCGCACGGGGCTGAAGACGCAGCCATTCAGGCGGGCGCCGCCTTCGCTGCCGCGATCTCGCTCAACTGCGGCAGCAGGGCCGCAGGAACACAGTGAGGATGGAGTGTTGCGTAGAAGCACACGCGCATCCACCGATGATCATGATGGGGCCACCGCCGCTGTTGATAGGATGCGCAACAACGCCACTCGCCTGGCCACGACAGGGACGTAGAACATGAACAGGATTGGATTGATCGCATTGCTGGCCTGTACCGCCCCCGTCCATGCGGCCAGTCCCCTGTTGTCCGGCAGCTTTGTCCACGTCGGCTATTCGGCTACCGACGAACAACTACCGGCCACGCAGTTGCCGCTGTTCCTGGATGAACTGCAGGACCTGGGCAACGACACCCTCATCCTCGGTCAGGTGCGTGCCACGCGTGCGGGTGTGGGGTGCGCCAGCGGTGTGCAGGATTTCGAATGGATCGCCGGTTTCCCCGGCAAGCTGGGCACCGTCCTCGATGCGGCGGCCGCGCGCGGCATGAAGGTCGTGGTCGGTACCACCTACAGTTCGGGACAGTGCGGCACCTTCTGGCAAGGCCAGAACGCA
The DNA here is from genome assembly GCF_003205835.1 of Stenotrophomonas maltophilia. Lineage (GTDB taxonomy): Bacteria > Pseudomonadota > Gammaproteobacteria > Xanthomonadales > Xanthomonadaceae > Stenotrophomonas > Stenotrophomonas riyadhensis. The sequence goes on along the minus strand of NZ_CP029773.1, from coordinate 4,243,031 downwards.
ACGGCCGTGGCGCAGGACGCCGCGCAGTCGCTGGCCCAGCTTGGCCAGCAGTACGGATCGCATCCGGCCTTCGCCGGCTGGTACATCTCCGACGAGCCGGCACAGGTACCGGCTGACCGTGCGCCCTTCTATCGTGCGATCGTGACCGCGCTGAAGGGCAGTACCCCGTCCAGGCCGGTGATGGTCGCCCCCTACCTGGCGTCATCCAGCGTGGATCCGGCAAGTGTCGCGCGTGCGGCGGCGCAGTTCCGCACGGCTACCGGGGTGGATGTGCAGATCTGGCAGGACGGCATCGGCGCCGCCTCGCATGCGCGCTTGTTCCAGTGGGATCGCCCGGGTCATTCCACCGAGGCGTATTACGAGGCGCTGTCGGCGGCGTTGGGTGCCAGCGGCCTGTGGGCCGATATCGAACTGTTCAACCATGGCAGTCCGTTGTTCCTGGAGACCGGCAACGGGTTGTCCGGCGCCTACCGCTCCGCTTCGGTGCAGCGCATCAACCAGCAGTTGTGGAGTGCGCGTTCGGCCGGCAAGCGCGTTGCCTGGCTCAACCAGTACCACATGTCCGAGGTGGTCGGTCCCGGCCAGGGCTATGCCGAATCGCCGCGGATGATGAACACCTATCGCGGGCTGTATGGGCTCGGCGCGTCCTACCTCGTCGATCCGGTGCAGACCGCGTACAGCTACAGCCTGGCACCGGATGCGAACTATCCGGACAGCAGTGGCCACGAGCTGTTCGATCGTCGGGTGGGGGACCCGCGCAATCCGATGGATGCCGGCTGGGTGGGCGTGCACGGCAACGTCAGCATCACCATCGACCTCGGCCAGCGTCGGCGGGTGGACTGGATCGGCCTGCACACGATGACTCGCCCCGGATGGGGCATCGTCACGCCGACGTCGGTGGAGGTGATGTGCACTGAGCCGGGTACTGCAGCAACCAGCATCGGCATGTTGTCAGCGCCGTTCACCCAGGCCGGACTCAGTGGATCGACCGAGGAGGAATACGTGCTGGGCAACGCGGCGCCCCTGGCTGCGCAGTGCCGTACACTGGAGCTGCGGCTGGCCAATGGCAACTGGACCTTCCTCAGCGAGATCGAGATCGCGGCCGAGCAGTAGCGATGTCAGCGTTGGCGTGCGTCGTGCAGCCGCTGTGCGAATGGCCGCTGTTCAAGCGCCTGCAGTGCGTCGCGCAGCACCTGCTCCAGTGACTGCCCGAGATCGGTATCCAGGCTGCGCGCCGCGCGCGCCGTAGCCTGCCACTGTGCCTGCAGCGCCGGCAGGACCTGCAGCGCCTGCGGGCTGAGCTGCAGGATGCGCTCGCGGCTGTCCTCGCCGATGGCGGTATGCAGCCAGCCGTCGTGCACCATCGCTGAAACCGTCTGGCTGAGCGCCGAATGGCTGAGCCCGCAGGCCAGTGCCAGGTCCTTGATGCGGCAGGGGCCCTGCGCCATCAACGTGCGCAGCACCGGGGTGTAGCGCGGCCGGTAGTCCAGCTGCAGGTCGCGATAGGCCTGTTCGACCGCCGGATCGAGCTGATCAAGCAGGGCGCGCAGCAGGGTGCCCAGGGTGGCGTGTTGGAGATCCATGGGCGCGATGATATATAAGCACTTACATATCATCAACGTGGGGTGCGGTCATGGCGGTTTCGTGGATGCTGGGCGCGGTGCTGGCGGCGTCCTGCCCGGCCCAGGACGCGGTGCTGCAGGCGGCGGCCACGGCGATACAGGCGCACTACCTGGACGTGGCCGAGGGCGCGCGCATTGCCGGGGCCGTGCGCGGCTGGTCCAGCCAGCAGCGCTATGTGGACAGCTGCGCGGACCCGAAGGTCTTCAGTGCGCGCCTGAACCAGGACCTGGACGTGTTCGACGGCCACTTCCATGTGGAACGGGTGGATGCCCGCGCCGGGCAGGACGATTGGCTGATGGCCTGGCGCGCGGATGCGCGTGGCAATGCTGCGGGCGTGCGCGAAGTGCGGGTGCTGGAGGGCAACATCGGTTACCTGCGCCTGAGCACCTTCTATCCGCTGGATCTGGCCCGGCCCAAGCTGGCGGCGGCGTTCAGCCTGCTGGCCGACACCGATGGCCTGGTGCTGGACCTGCGCCAGAACGGGGGCGGTGATGATGGCAGCGCGGACCTGCTGGTGCGCACGCTGCTGGAGCCAGGTGTCACCGCAGTGCAGGCGCTTGAGCAGCGTGGCAGGCGTACCCCCGTACTGCTGCCGCCAGCGAGCCTGCCTTTGTACCTGAAGCCGCTGGTGGTGCTGATCGACCGCCGTACCGGTTCGGCCGCCGAGTTCGTGGCGTACTCGCTGCAGGCGCTGGGACGAGCGCAGATCGTCGGCAGTCGCAGCGGCGGCGCCGCGCATATGTTCGATGATCCTGTGCTGCTGCCGGATGGCTATCAGATCAGCATTCCGGACCGGCAGCCGATCAATCTGCGCACCGGCGGCAACTGGGAGAAGCGCGGCGTCATGCCTGATACGCCGGGAGGTGATGATCCGTTGTTCATCGCACGGCAGCTGCTGGCCCCGATGAAGTCGTCAGGATGAACGCATATCTGCAACGCCGTCCTATCGCGGATGCGCGGCTGCATGCCTAGAATCGAAGCATCCCGGTAGTTCCCGGGCGCTTCGAGTGAATGGACTCAATGAAGATTCTGTTGACCGGCAGTTCCGGGCGGATCGGGCGGGCGATCTTCGGCGCGTTGGCGGCGGCCCATGAAGTGGTGGGGCTGGATCGCAGCCCGTTCGCCACGACGCGCATCATTGCCGATGTCACTGATCGTCAGGCGGTCACGCGGGCGGTGCAGGGTGTCGACGCGGTCATCCATACCGCAGCGTTGCATGCCCCGCACGTCGGGCTGGTGCCGGATGCGGTGTTCCAGCAGATCAATGTGGACGCCACCGCGCACCTGCTGCAGGCGGCACGCGAGGCCGGTGCACGGCGCTTCGTGCTGACCAGCACCACCGCCCTCTACGGTCACGCGGTGGTGGCCGGCGGCTGCCGCTGGATCGACGAGGACACCGAGCCTCTGCCGCGCACCATCTACCATCGCACCAAGCTGCAGGCCGAGGCTCTGGCCGAAGCCGCAACCGCGCCCGGTTTCAGTGTGCGCGTGCTGCGCATGGGCCGCTGCTTCCCGGAACCGCCCGAGCGCATGGCGATGTTCCGCCTGCACCGTGGCATCGACGCGCGGGACGTGGCCAGCGCACATGCCGCGCTGCTGCACGATGAGGGCGCTGCCTTCGCCCGCTACATTGCCTGCGCACCGACGCCGTTCCGGCGCGAGGATTGCCTGGAACTGGCGACCCAACCACGCGGGGTGCTGGCCCGCCGCGCCCCGCAGTTGCTGGCCGAGTTCGAGCGCCGTGGCTGGCCGCTGCCGCTGAGCATCGACCGCGTCTACGACAGTGCGCTCATGCGCAGCGAACTCGGCTGGCAGCCGCGCTTCGGTCCGGACGATGTGCTCCAGCAGTACGCCGCTGGCAGCATCGAAGTGCTGCCGCGGGCGGAATGGATCAAGGACCGCGTGGCCGAATAGGGCGGCCGCGGGGCGGGTTCCTGACCCGACCCTGAGCAGGTTCAGGAATGTGCAGGCCGGCCGCCTCAACCTCGTTGGCAGGCGGCCGCTAACCCGGTGCGCTTCCAGTGCCGGGCATGCCCCGGCGGCCGGTGGCCTGCGCGATGGATCGCGCGCCTGCGCGGTGCCCTCGCGGCGCCGGTCGTCCTGAACTGCCTTGCGGACCTTTCCATGCCTCCTTCCCGCTCCGCCGCTGCCCGCCGCCCGGGCAGCATTGCCCACAAGCTGATGCTGGGCACCGCTGTGATCGCACTGCTGTGCTTCGGCCTGACCGCGTTCCTGATCTACCGCCAGGCCAGCGCCAGCCTGATCAACGCCTCGCGCCAGACCCTGTCCAGCGAAGCCACCGCCGAAGCGCGCCAGGTCTCGGCTGACCTGGGCACCGCTTTCGCCAGCAACGATGCCATGGTCGAAACCGTGCTCGCCCAGCGTGCGCGCGGTGACGTGCCCGATCGCGCCAGCCTGGCGGCAGTACTCGGCGAACAGCTGCGTACCCACCCGGAGTGGCTGGGCAAGAGCACCATGTGGGAGGCCGATGCCTTCGACGGCAAGGATGCCGAGTTCGTCAACACTGAAGCGCACGACGCCACCGGTCGCTACATGAGCTACTGGGCCTGGCACGACGGCAAGCCGCAGCAGTCGCAGATGACCGACTACACCGAGACCGCCAGCGGTTCCGGTGACTGGTACATGGTGCCCAGCCGCGACCAGCTGCCCAAGGTCAGCGAGCCCTATGCCTATGACATCGCCGGCCAGCAGGTGCTGATGAGCACGCTGAGCACGCCCATTGTCGAGAATGGCAGGTTCCTCGGCGTGTTCACCGTCGATTTCTCGCTGGCGGCGCTGCAGAAGCACCTGGCGACGTTGAAGCCGATGGGGGCTGGCAGCGTCGAACTGCTGTCGCCGAAGGGCGTGGTGCTGGCCTCGGCCAATGCCGCTGAGATCGGCAAGCCACGCAGCGACGCGCTGACCCGCAGCATGCTGGCCGACATCGCTGCCGACCGTCCGTTCGAGGCTTTCAGCCCCGATGCGGCCGGCAACGTGCGCGTGTACGTGCCGCTGCGCGTGGGCGACGCCCCGCAGCGCTTCGCGCTGGGCGTGGTGATGCCGCATTCGGTGATCGTCGCAGAGGCACGTCAGTTGCTGTGGCTGACCCTGCTGGTCGGTGTGGTGGCAGCATTGACCCTCAGTGCGGGTGTCTATGTTCTGCTGCGCCGGTTGGCAATCCGTCCGTTGGCCGAAGCTGTGCGCGTGGCCGGTGATGTCGCCGCTGGCAAGCTGGACAGCACCCTGCCGGCACGCAGCAATGACGAAGTGGGGCGCCTGCTGGACGCGATGCAGGGCATGCGCGGCCAGCTGCAGGCGGTGATGGCGGCGCAGGCGGAAATGGCGCGCCGCCACGATGCCGGCGAGCTCAGTTACCGCATGGACGCCGCGGCGTTCCCGGGCGAGTACGGCCGCATGGTGGCCGACAGCAACCAGCTGGTGGCCTCCAGCAACGCGGTCACCCAGCGCCTGGTTGAAGTGATGCAGCGCTACGCCGTTGGCGACCTCAGTCAGGACATGGAAGCGCTGCCGGGCGAGAAGGCGGTGTTCACCGCCGCGATGGCCACCACCAAGCGGAACCTGGCCGCGATCAATGAACAGATCCAGCAGCTGGCTGCTGCGGCCGCTGCCGGTGACTTCGCGGTGCGTGGCGATGCCCTGTGCTTCGACCACGACTTCCGCCGCATGGTGGAAACCCTCAATACCATGATGCAGGTGAGCGACCACAACCTGGCCGAGCTGTCGACACTGCTGCGCGCGATCGCCGCAGGCGACCTCAGCGCGCGCATGCAGGGCGACTTCCACGGCGTGTTCGCGGTGATGCGCGACGATGCCAACAGCACCGTGCAGCAGCTGACCCGGATCGTCGGCCAGATCCAGCAGTCGGCGGCCAGCATCCGCCTGGCCGCGGGTGAAATTGCCGCGGGCAACAGCGACCTGTCGCGGCGTACCGAGCAGCAGGCCGCCAACCTGGAAGAAACGGCGGCCTCGATGGAGGAATTGACCTCCACCGTGCGCCAGAACGCCGACCACGCGCTGCAGGCCAATACCCTGGCCGGTTCCGCGGCCGGCGTTGCCAGCGAAGGCGGGCAGGTGGTCAGCCAGGTGGTGCAGACGATGGAGCAGATCGAAGCCTCCTCGCAGCGCATTGCCGAGATCATTTCGGTGATCGATGGGATCGCCTTCCAGACCAACATCCTGGCGCTGAATGCGGCGGTGGAAGCGGCGCGTGCCGGCGAGCAGGGCCGTGGCTTCGCCGTGGTCGCCAGCGAAGTGCGTGCGCTGGCACAGCGATCGGCGGGTGCGGCCAAGGAGATCAAGGAGCTGATCGACGCCTCGGTGGCGCAGGTCGGTGCCGGTGCGCAGCTGGTGCACGGCGCGGGCCGTACCATGCAGGAAATCGTCGGCCAGGTCGGCCGGGTCAACGAGATCATGGCCGAGATCTCGGCGGCCTCGCGCGAGCAGTCGGCGGGCATCGAGCAGGTCAACCAGACCGTGGTGCAGATGGACGAGACCACCCAGCAGAACGCCGCGCTGGTGGAAGAAGCCAGCGCCGCCGCGCGGGCGATGGAAGAACAGGCCGAGCAGCTGGCGGTGGCGGTCTCGCGTTTCCGCCTGCAGGCCGAGCCGGTCGCCGTGGCACGCCACGCGGCCTGAGTCCCGGCATGCGCAAAAGAAGACGCCCGGCCAAAGCCGGGCGTCGTCGTTTCTGCTCGCCGGTGTGCCGGAATCAGGTCCGGCAGCTGCAATGGCTCAGAACATCCCTTCGAAGGGGTTCCAGCTGGCCCTGCCCTTCACCTGTTCCAGGTAGTAGCTGTAGTTGGTGCTGGAGGCGACCAGGAAGTTCATGGCGATGAACAGCGCACGGGCGACGATGTCCGGCAGGAACAGGGCGACGAGGGTCAGCACGATGTTGATGCCGAGCACGACCAGCGCCTTGCGCCACATGCCCAGGATGAGCAGGTAGATGAAGCCGAAGAAGAAGGCGAAGAAATTGATGTTGACCTTCAGCCGGTCGCCGAAGGACAACGCCTTCCAGGCCTGCTTGAAACCCGGCTCCTTGGGCGCGCCGTGCTGCTGGAAGAAGTTGAAGCGGAACTGCCACTTCGGGCTGAAGCGGGAGAGGTCGACTGTGTTCATTGACGTATACGTCCTTGTAGGAAAACGGTTCCATGATAGATGTCGCGAATTCAGGAAACTACCCTCCGGCGTCAAAAATGTGACGTTCTTTGCCGTGTGAAGCTGCGGCTGTGCGCCGCACCGTCACCCATCCGCCTTGTTTTTAGGATAGGGTGCGCAGTTCCGCTGCCGCCCCAGCTGAATCCGTGCGGCGGCGGGATGTCCATGGAGGTTGCATGACCACACCTGCTACACCGGAAAACGCACCGGGACCGGTGCTCCTGCCGACACCTGAAGTGGTGCAGGCACAACAACTGCTCGCACGCCAGCAACTGGCGGTGGCAATGGACCGTGCGCGCACGGCTGCCACGCAGGATGCGGCCCAGGCCGCCCTGGAAAGCGAGTGATCCGCAACACCGCCGATCGCGCTGGCCTGTCGCCAGCGCGATCGCGGCGCGCGCCGCCGGTCAGAACCGCGCGGTCATGCTCAGGAAATAGCTGCGTCCGGCCACGAAGTAGTCGGTGGAGCCTTCGGCATACAGCTTCTTGTCGGCCAGGTTGCTGACGCCGCCGCGGAGGGTCAGCACCTCGTTGACGTTCCACGCTGCGGTCAGGTCATACAGGGTGTAGGCCTTGAGGAAGGTCGTCGCCGTGCCGGTCTGCTTGCCGGTGTACTGCGCCGACAGGCTGCTGGAGAACACCGTACCGGGCGTCCAGTCCAGCGACGAGTAGCCGGAGAATTCCGGTGTATCGATCAGGTTCCTGCCGGTGGTCAGGTTCTTGGCCTCCTTCATCCAGGTGGCCGAGGTACGCCAGCGCCAGTGCTCACCGAAGCGGAAGTTGAGGTTGCCTTCCATGCCGCTGGTGCGCGCCCGCTGCACGTTGCTCATGCGCGTCCACCAGATGCCGTTGAACTGGCCCAGTGGGGCGTACTCGATCTTGTTCCTGAAGTCGGTATGGAAGTAGGTCAGGCCGGCATCCACCAGATCGTTGTCGAAGCTGATGCCGATCTCACGGTTGGTGCTGGTTTCCGGATCCAGGTCCGGGTTGCCGGCCATGTAGCAGCCGCCACGGGTATAGCCCAGCGGAATCAGCGAGGTGCAGCCACGACCACCGGACTGGGTGGCGGCGGTGGCCGAATTCTCGGTCAGGCTGGGCGCGCGGAAGCCTTTGGAAACGCCGCCTCGGATCGTCCACTGCTCGGCCGGATGCCAGACCAGGTAGGCACGCGGGCTGACGTGGCTGCCGAACTTCTCATGGTGGTCCAGGCGTGCGCCCAGGGTCAGCGCCAGGGTGCGGTGCAGCTTCAGTTCGTCCTCGACGAACAGCGCCCAGGTGTCCACTTCCAGGTTGGAGCCGCTGACGGCATTGCCGGCATAGTCGATCGGCGCACGGCCGATGGTATCGGTGTTGGTCAGTTCCTGGCGCTTCCACTGGCCGCCCACGGCAAACTGGTGTTCAACCCCCAGGGTGAACGGCGTGGTCAGGCTGCCTTCGATGATCGTATCGGTGGCCTCGGAGCGGCCGGTGGCACCGATGTCGTTCTTGTACTCGGTCCAGTAGGCGCTGAGCTTCGAGTTGCCGAAGCTCCACTTGCCATCGTGATTGAGGGCCAGCGAGCTGCGCTTGAGTTCACTGGCGCCCCAGGCGCCTTCGTCCTGTTTTTCCAACGAGGCATCGATGAAGGCCTGCTGCACGCCATGACCAGCTTCCAGCGACAGCTCCTGGGCGTCGCTGAGCTTCCATTGCAGCAGGGCGTCAACATTGCGGTCCTTCTCACCGGCGTAGGCATTGCCGTAGACGCCGCCGTTGGAGCGGTCCGAGTCGCGGCGCATGCTGTTGGCGCCGATGCGCAGGCCGAAGCGTTCACCAAGCGGGCCGGAGAACGTCGCGCCGATCTGCTGGGTATCGCCGCGCTTGCCATCGCCCGGGCGGGTATAGCTGTGGGTGGCGCTGCCGTTCCAGTCATCGCCGATGCGCTTGGTGATGATGTTGATCACGCCGCCCATGGCGTCGGAGCCGTACAGCGACGACATCGGTCCGCGCACCACCTCGATGCGTTCGATCTGGTCGGGCGAGATCCAGTTCAGATCCTGGCGGCCGAGGTCGGGGCGGTAATTGGTCGAGGCCGAGCTGCCCATGCGCTTGCCGTCCACCAGCACCAGCGTGTAGTTGGAGGGCATGCCGCGCAGCTTGATCTTGGACTGCTCGCCCGCCGCGCTGAGGCCGCCGGTTACGCCCGGCACGCGGCTGAGCAGGGTGGCCAGGTCGTGCACCGGCTGGCGCTCGATGTCCTCGCGGCTGATCACGCTGATGCTGGCCGGGGCATCCTTGATCCATTGCTGGTTGCCCGAGGCGGTGACCACCACGGTATCCAGGTCCTTGGTGGAGGCATCTGCGCTGGCTTCGGCGGCGGCCAGGCCGGGCAGGGCCAGCAGGCAGGCGGTGGCCAGGGCGGTGGCCAGGTGGGTGCGCGGCAGGCGCGGGGAACGGGAACGGGACGGCAGGGACATGACGGCTTCCATCGGAGAGAGTAGGGACCCGGTGGAAACGGCAGGCGCAGGCGGACCGCAGGCAGCCCCTTCCATGGGTCGTCGGCGCGCGGTGTGGACCGGCGCAGCTGGGTGGGTCTCAGCCGTGCGGAAGACGGCAACCTGCCTGGTTAATGAAATGATAACCGTTCGCGTTTGTTGCGATCCAGTACCCCCGGTGACAAAGCGACAACCTGCCGCACCGTCACGGCACGCCTGCTGTTTGCTGAATGGGGATAAATGCGGGCGTAGACCTTCGCACGCGGCTTACATCCGGCGCCCTAGACTGAGCCGCATTTTCGATTCCGCCCCGTTGGAGATCGTGTGGGTTCCGGTAGTGACAGACATCGACTGTGCGGCCAAGCGCCGGCACAGCCAGGACAAGTGCGGGCGCCGGGAAGGCGCGCCGGGAACCTTCGTGCATGCAGCCCGGCCGGGACGGCCAGCCATGCCGACCGTGGGGAGTAAGCGGTGATGGGGGGTCAAACCATCCACGCGGAAGCGGATGCACCCCGGCTCGACGCCGGCTGGGCGCTGCTGCCGGCCGAGTCGCCGCTGCAGATGCCCGAGCAGACCCTGCGCGAAGGCGAGCTCAAGGTCCGCCGCCACCGCACCTCGCCGCGCCTGATCGGCCTGCGCCGGCTGTATATCTTCGGTGGCACCCTGGGCATGACCGCCATCGCCACCCGCATGATGTGGCGAGTGCTGTCGGCCAATGGCATCAGCGTGCTCGAAGCGTGCCTGCTGGTGCTGTTCGTCGGCCTGTTCGCCTGGATCGCACTGTCCTTCGCCAGTGCCCTGGCCGGCTTCCTGACCGCCGTGTTCGATCGTGGCTACCGCCTCGGCATCGATCCGGACAAACCGCTGCCGACCGTGCACAGCCGCACCGCGCTGCTGATGCCGACCTACAACGAAGACCCGCGGCGCCTGCTGGCAGGCCTGCAGGCCATCTACGAATCAGTGGCCGCCACCGGCCAGCTGGAGCGCTTCGACTTCTTCGTGCTCAGCGACACCCGCCGCGAGGACATCGCACGCGCCGAGGAACAGGTGTTCGCCGAGCTGCGCGAGCGTGTGCCGGATGGCCGAACGCGCCTGTTCTACCGTCGCCGCGGCGACAACAGCGGACGCAAGGCAGGCAACATCGCCGATTGGGTCCGCCGCTTCGGCGGTGCCTACCCGCAGATGCTGATCCTCGATGCCGACAGCCTGATGACCGGCGACAGCATCGTACGCCTGGTGGCTGGCATGGAGCACAACGCCGACGTCGGTCTGATCCAGACCCTGCCGTCGGTGATCGGCGGCCGCACCCTGTTCGCCCGCATGCAGCAGTTCGGTGGCCGCGTGTACGGCCCGGTGATCGCGCGCGGCGTGGCCTGGTGGCATGGTGCCGAGAGCAATTACTGGGGCCACAACGCGATCATCCGCACCCGCGCTTTCGCCGACCACGCCGGCCTGCCGGCGCTGCCGGGACGCAAGCCCTTCGGCGGCCACGTGCTCAGCCATGATTTCGTTGAGGCAGCGCTGATGCGCCGTGGCGGCTGGGCTGCGCACATGGTGCCGTACCTGGGCGGCAGCTACGAGGAAGGCCCGCCGACCCTTACCGACCTGCTGGTGCGTGACCGCCGCTGGTGCCAGGGCAACCTGCAGCACGGCAAGGTGGTCGGCAGCCGCGGGCTGCACTGGATCAGCCGCACGCACATGCTGATCGGCATCGGCCACTATTTCACCGCGCCGATGTGGGCGATGCTGATGCTGATCGGCATCGCCATCCCGCTGTTCCAGGAGGGCATCGATTTCAACGCCCTGCTGCACCTGTCGCCCAGCGTGTACTGGCGCGCCCAGGACGAAGAGCAGGTGGTGCGCCTGTTCGCGGCCACCATGGCGGTGCTGCTGTTGCCCAAGGTGCTGGGCTATCTGGCGATGCTGCTGGACCCGGTCGACCGCCGTGGCTGTGGCGGTGCGATCCGCGCCTTCGTGTCGATGCTGGTGGAAACGGTGCTGGCCGCACTGATGGCGCCGGTGGTGATGTACGTGCAGTCGCGCGGCGTCGCCGAAGTACTGTCCGGGCGCGACTCGGGCTGGGACGCGCAGCAGCGTGACGATGGCGGCATCTCGTGGCTGGCGCTGATCCGCGGCTATGGCGGCCTGGGTGTCTTCGGTGCCTTCATGGGCGTGCTGGCCTGGGCGGTTTCGCCGTCGCTGGCCGCGTGGATGGCACCGGTGGTGATCGGCATGGTGCTGGCGGTGCCGGTGGTGGCGCTGACCTCTTCACGCGGCCCGGGTGCCTTCCTGCACCGCCTTGGCCTGCTCGATATTCCCGAAGAGAACATTCCGCCACCGGTGCTTGTGCGTGCGGCACAACTGCGCCGGGAAGCGGCCGAGCAGCCGCCGCTGTACTGATCCCCCTGCGCCAGCGGCATAATGCGGCTCGAACTTGAAGGAGCCGCATCATGCTGCAAACGGTGGAACAGGAAACCGGCGCCTCGCCGCAATGGTCGGTGATCTGGCTGCACGGCCTCGGGGCCGATGGCCATGACTTCGCGCCGATCGTGCCGGAACTGGTGCGCCCGCACTGGCCGGCCCTGCGCTTCGTGTTCCCGCATGCGCCGGTGCGGCCGATCACGATCAACAACGGTGTGCCGATGCGCGGCTGGTACGACATCGTCGGCATGGATTTCCGTTCGCGCGCCGACATGGTGGGCGTGCAGGAATCGGTGGTGCAGCTGGACGCGCTGATCGCGCGCGAGATCGACCGCGGCATCGCGCCCGGGAAGATCTTCCTGGCAGGCTTTTCGCAGGGGGGCGCGATCATTCTTACCGCCGCGCTGTCGCGCACCGCGCCGCTGGCCGGCCTGATCGCGCTGTCCACCTACCTGCCCGAAGCTGAAAGCGCCAAGCGCATTGAGGGGGCCGTGCAGGTGCCGGTGTTCATGGCCCATGGCAGCAGCGATCCGGTGATTCCGCAGGCGGTGGCCGTACACAGCGCACAGGCTCTGCAGGCGCTGGGCCTGGAAGTGGAATGGCACAGCTACCCGATGGCCCACCAGGTTTGCGCCGAAGAGATCCAGGCGCTGGGTGACTGGTTGCAGGAACGGCTGGGCGCTGCCTGAGCCATGGCCCCGGCCAGCACACCGCCGTGGATGCCGGAACTGTGCCGCCTGCCGCGGCTGGCGGCGATGCTCGGCCTGGCCGAGCTGGTGGTGGTGGTGCTGGCGCTTGCGCCCGACGGTAGCCGTCACTGGACCTTCGGCGAACTGCTGTCGGCCAGTGGCTTCGCGTTGTGGCTGGCGCTGGCGGTGACCGCCAGCCTGTGCCTGCTGCGGCAGACGCTGTCGAGGCTGCCGCAGCTGCTGGGGGCCGTCGCGGCGATCACGCTGGCGACCCTGATCGCGGTGATCTGCGCCGGCATCGTGCATGCGCTGTACGCGGTGCTGGGGGACAACTTTGCCCGGGGAATCAGCTTCTGGCGCTTTACCCTGGGCAGCGCGGCCACCACTGCGCTGATCACCGCGCTGGCCCTGCGCTATTTCTACGTGAGTGACCGCTGGGCCGCACAGGTGCAGGCCAATGCCCGGGCGCAGGCCGACGCCCTGCAGGCGCGGATCCGCCCGCATTTCCTGTTCAACAGCATGAACCTGATCGCCAGCCTGCTGCATCGCGACCCGGCGGTGGCCGAACGTGCGGTGCTCGATCTGTCCGATCTGTTCCGTGCAGCGCTTGGGGCAGGCGAGGGTGATTCCACCCTGCGCGACGAATGCGAGCTGGCCGAGCGCTATCTGTCGATCGAATCCCTGCGCCTTGGAGAACGCCTGCAGGTGCGCTGGCAACGCGATGAACCGCTGCCGTGGGACCTGCCATTGCCGAGGCTGGTACTGCAGCCACTGGTGGAAAACGCGGTGCTGCACGGCATCTCGCGCTTGCCCGAAGGCGGCACCATCGAGCTGCAGGTGCTGCGTGCGGGCAACGAGCTGCAGATCCGCGTGCGCAATCCCGCGCCCGATCCACAGGCCCCGGGATTGGCGCTGGCACGTGGTGCCGGCCATGCCCAGCACAGCATCGGCCATCGGCTGGCCTGGCGCTTCGGCAGCGCCGCGCGGATGACGGCTGGCTGGAGCGAGGGCTACTATGCCTGCCAGGTGACAGTGCCGATCCAGTGAGGGGATGATCGTGAGGGTAGTCATCGCTGATGACGAACCGCTGGCACGTGAGCGCCTGCGCAGCCTGCTGGCCGCGCAGGACGGCGTGGATGTGGTGGCCGAGGCCGGCAACGGCGAGCAGGCCCTGCACGCGTGCGCGGAGCTGCAGCCGGACCTGGTCCTGTTGGATATCGCGATGCCCGGGCTGGATGGCCTGGAAGCCGCCCGCCATCTGGCCAGCTTCGAGCCGCGGCCGGCCGTGGTGTTCTGCACCGCCTACGATGCGCATGCGCTGTCGGCGTTCGAGGCCGCAGCGATCGATTACCTGATGAAGCCGGTACGCGCAGAGCGGCTGGCGGCGGCGATCGCACGCGCGCGCACGTTCCTGGCCGGCCGCGACGGCCAGCCGCAGGAACACAGCGGGCAGCAGGCACGCAGCGTGCTGTGCGCACGCCTGCGCGGCAGCCTGCGGTTGATTCCGCTGGACGATATCCACTACCTGCAGGCCGAGGAAAAGTACGTGGTGGTGCACCACGCACGCGGCGAGGACCTGATCGAGGAATCATTGAAGTCGCTGGAGGAAGAGTTCGCCAGCCGTTTCATCCGCATCCATCGCAACTGCCTGGTGGCGCGTCACGAGCTGGTGGAACTGCGCCGCGGCTCGGGCGGGCAGGTGCAGGCGGTGCTGCGGCATGGCAAGCAGCCGCTGGAAGTCAGCCGCCGCTGCGTGGCGACGCTGAAGCAGGAACTGCGGCATCTGTGAGTGTTCCGCGCGGCCTGCGGCCGCGACTGCTTACGAGCAACGTCCGAAGCAACAGCAACAGCAAATTGTCGGCTCTGTGTTGTTGCGTGTTGGGTGAGGCGGGATGGGCGGGCGGGACACGCCGTAAACCCATCCATGGGGGCTCGATGGCGCCATCCATGGCGCCAACGGTCCCGCCCGCCCATCCCGCCTCACCCTCACGAACTTCCCGGTGACGGACGGCAAGAGCATTGGTGTTATCGGCTGGGAAAGAGGGGTCAGATCCCTTTTCCTGCGGAAAAGGGATCTGACCCCGGAAGCCGTCGGCTGTTGCTTTTGCTTCTGCTTTTTTTTCTTTTGATCTTCCGTGGCTGACGCGCACGGAAACTGTCAGAGGCCGGGGCGGTGGGGGCAGGCGGGGTGTCCGCGGCATGGATGCCGCGGCCAAGCCCCCAAGGACGGGTTTACGGCGCCCCCGCATGACCCCACCGCCCCGGCCAAGCGCCATAGATTCAGCCGATGCAGCAGCCACGAGGGGCTCCGCCGTTGGCCGTATCCGCGCCGAAGGCGCGATAATGACCGGATGGAAACCGTCCGCATCGCCACCCGCAAGAGCCCGCTCGCCCTCTGGCAGAGCGAACACGTCGCCGACCGCCTGCGCCAGGCCCATCCCGGCCTGCATGTGGAACTGGTGCCGATGAGCACCCGCGGCGACGAGGTGCTCGACCGCTCGCTGGCCGCCATCGGTGGCAAGGGCCTGTTCCTGAAGGAGCTGGAGTTGGCCATGCTGCGTGGCGAGGCCGACTGCGCCGTGCACTCGCTGAAGGATGTGCCAATGGAACTGGATGAACCCTTCGCGCTGCCGGCGATGCTGACCCGCCACGATCCGGCCGATGGTTTCGTCTCCAACCTGTACGCCTCGCTGGATGCGCTGCCGATCGGCGCGCGGGTTGGCACCTCGTCGCTGCGCCGCCAGGCCCAGCTGCGCGCGCTGCGCCCGGACCTGGAACTGCTGGACCTGCGCGGCAACGTCAACACCCGCCTGGCCAAGCTCGACAACGGTGGCTACGACGCCATCGTGCTGGCCGTGGCCGGCCTGGAGCGTCTGGGCCTGGGCGCGCGCATCGTCGCGCGCCTGCAACCGCCGCAGTGGCTGCCGGCCCCGGCGCAGGGCGCGGTGGCGGTGGAGTGCGACGGTGGCAATGCGCGCCTGATGGCGCTGTTCGCGGGCCTGGATGACGCGGAAACCCGTGCCTGCGTGGAAGCCGAGCGAGCGATGAACCGTGCGTTGCATGGCAGCTGCCACGTGCCGGTGGCGGCGATCGCGCAGTGGCAGGGCACCGACCTGCACCTGCAGGGCCTGGTCGGCAGTGCCAGCGATGGTCGTGCGGTGCGCGCCGAGGCGATCGGCCCGGCCAGTGACCCGGAAGCACTGGGCCAGCGCGTGGCGAAGATGCTGCTGGATGCCGGTGCCGGCGAACTGCTGAACGTCTGAGCCATCGCAGGTAGTGCCGGCCGCTGGCCGGCAACCTCGTGCTCCGATTGAATGCAGTTGCCGGCCAGCGGCCGGCACTACCGGAAGAAGAACGGGCGCCTTTGGCGCCCGTTTCTTATTTGAATTTGTAGACCACGTTCATCGTGGTCAGCGTATCGGTCTTGCGCTTGTCCTCGGCCACGTCACTGTTGTAACGCGCCTGCCAGCCGGCCTTCAGCGCCAGATGTTCGTTCATGCTCACCGAAACGCCGAAGTCGTTCTGGCCGAAGGTGTTGTACGAACCGGATTCGACCAGCAGCGTGTTGACCAGGTCGGTGTTGTCGGTCAGCGAGTACTTCATGTCGAACAGGCCGCGGCCGATCATGCCGGTACGGGTGCGGTCGTCCTCGGTGCTGTGGGTACGACGCACACCGGGGCCGATCTGCGCGTCGAACGAGAAGCGCTCGGTGTTCCACAGGCGGGTGCCGTAACCCAGACCGAACGAACTCTGGCGGTCGTAGGTGGCGAAGTCATCGCGTTCGGTACGTACCGTCGCGGTCAGCTGGCGGTGCTCGCCCAGCTGCAGCGCGCTGCCGGCACTGCCGGTGTAGCGGTTGGCGGTGGTGTTGTTGCGGCGGGTGGTGGTGCCGTCGTCGTTGGTCTCGGTCACCTTGGAGCTGGAGCGCAGGCCGAACAGGTCCATGCTGTGCACCCAGTCGCCGTCGGTGTAACGCAGGCGGAGGCGGCCGTTGAAGCTCTCGGTGCTGCTGTTGCCACGTGCCGAGGCGAAACCGAGCTCGCCGCCACTGCCGCTCCACGGCGAGGACATCGCCGCCAGCTCGGAGGCATCCTGCGCATACGCGAGAGGCGCGCACAGCAGCAGGGGGATCAGCAGGGACACGCGCAGGGACATCGGGGCTTCTCCGAAGCGATTGACAGCCGGTGATGATACTGGAAGCGTGATGGCGGTCCGAATCGATCCAATGCGCGCTTCAGCGAACGTTGCCACGATTGCCTATTCAGGGCAGATCGACGCGCAATGCCGGGTCGTTGAAGCGCGAATAGCGCAGGCGCAGCTGGAAACTGCGGCCATTGCTGCTGCCGCTGCGCACGATCTGGCGCGGCAGGCCCTGCGCATCCACCCAGTATTCCAGGCGTTCGCCGGGCTGGGCGCCGCGCAGCCGATAGTGACGGGTTTCGACTCCATCCAGCGACTGGCTGCCCAGATCCTCGGCCTGCAGGTCGGCGGGCAGGGCGTCGGCCGGCAACGGGTTGCGCCACTGCTCGAGCAGGCCCGGCGGGGTTGGCACCTGGCGGACCGCACCGTCGGCCTGCAGGAACATGGTGTCACCGATGATGGTCTGCGGCCCGGCCGGTGTCTGCACCCGGAAACGATCGGGGGCGACGAAGTCCATGGCGCTGCGCACCGGCTGTGGCGCGCCCAGCACCTCCAGCTCGGCGTGGAAGCTGCGCAGGGCTGCGAAGCGCTGGCTGGCGCCCAGGACCGCCTGCGCCGGGTCCGCGGCCGGTACCGGGGCTTCGGTACTGGCCGGTGCCGGTGTGCGATCGCAGGCGGCCAGCAGCAGGCAGGCCAGCAGGGACAGGGCAGGCAACCGGCGCATCGGGTGTTCCAGAGGGGTGGGGGCGAACACGATAGCCCAAACGTCCCACACAAGACCCGCGACTCGGACATAATCGGGGGTATGGACCGATACGAACGCATCACCGCCCTGCATCGTCTGCTCAAGTCCGCGCGCTATCCGGTGACGGTGGCGACCCTGCAGGACAAGCTCGGTTGTTCCCGCGCCACCGTCTACCGCGACCTGGCCTTCCTGCGCGATGCGCTGATGGCACCGATCGAGGGCGACGGCGAGGCGGGCTTCCGCTACCAGGCTGACGAGAGCGACCGCTTCGAGCTGCCCGGCCTGTGGCTGAGTTCGGAGGAACTGCATGCCCTGCTGGCCTCGCAGCACCTGCTGGCGCGGACCGGCGGCGGCGTGCTGTCGTCGGTGCTGGCACCGCTGCAGCAGCGCATCGAGAGCCTGCTGGCGGCCCAGGCCGGCGTCTCCAGCTGGCCGGTCGACCGCGTGCGGGTGATTCCGCACCGTGGCCGCAAGTTCGACGAAGGCAGCTTCCGCAGCGTCGCCTCCGCCGTGCTTGAGCGCCGCCAGCTGGCGTTCGAGTACCGTGCGCGTTCCACCGATGAGCCGACCCGGCGCACGGTCTCGCCGCAGCGCCTGACCCACTACCGCGACAACTGGTACCTGGATGCCTGGGACCATGACCGCGAGGCCCTGCGCAGCTTTGCCGTGGATCGCATCCACAAGGCGCGGGTGATCGACAGTACCGCCCGTGACGTGGCCGACAGCGAGCTGGACGAGCAGCTGGGCGCCAGCTACGGCATCTTCTCCGGTGCGCCGAAGGGCTGGGCGACCATCCTGTTCAGCGCCAAGGCCGCGCGCTGGGTGGCCGACGAGCACTGGCATTCCAAGCAGCAGGGCCGCTTCCTGGCCGATGGCCGCTATGAACTGAAGGTGCCGTACAGCGTCTCGCGCGAGCTGCTGATGGACGTGCTGCACTACGGCTCGGATGCCGAGATCATCGAGCCGGTGATGCTGCGTGAGCAGGCCAAGGCGCTGCTCGAGCTCGCCCTGAGCAACTACGACAACTCCTGACACTCCCCCCGAGAACCCTTCCGCCCATGAAAAAGACCCTGTTGCTGCCCCTGCTCGCCGCTGCGCTGGCCCTGACCGCCTGCGGCAAGTCCGGCGAGCCCTCGCAGAAGCTGGTGGTGGCCGCCACGGCCGTGCCGCATGCCGAGATCCTCGAGGTGGTCAAGCCGATCCTCAAGCAGGAAGGCGTGGACCTGGACGTGCGCGTGTTCAACGACTATGTGCAGCCCAACGACCAGCTGGTGCAGAAGCAGGTGGACGCCAACTACTTCCAGACCGAGCCGTACCTGGATGCCTACAACCGCGACCGCAAGACCGACCTGGTGAAGGTGATCGGCGTGCACATCGAGCCGTTCGGTGCGTACTCGCGCAAGATCAAGTCGCTGGCCGAACTGCGCGAAGGCGCCGACGTGGTGATCCCGAACGACCCGAGCAACAACAGCCGCGCGCTGATCCTGCTGCACAAGGCCGGTGTGATCGAGCTGAAGGATCCGACCAACGCGCTGTCGACCCAGCGCGACATCACTGCCAACCCGAAGAACCTGAAGTTCCGCGAGCTGGACTCGGCGATGCTGCCGCGCGTGCTGGACCAGGTCGACCTGGCCCTGATCAACACCAACTATGCGCTGGACGCTGGCCTCAACCCGACCAAGGACGCACTGGCGATCGAAAGCAAGGATTCGCCGTACGTGAACTTCCTGGTCGCGCGCCCGGACAACAAGGACGACGCCCGCGTGCAGAAGCTGGCCAAGGCCCTGACCAGCCCGCAGGTGAAGGCCTTCATCGAGACCAAGTACAAGGGCGCGGTGCTGCCGGCATTCTGACCGGCGCTACGGACGCTCTGGCCATGCGGTAGTGCCGGCCGCTGGCCGGCGATCTGCAGACGCCGCCAAGGATCATGGGGTTGCCGGCCAGCGGCCGGCACTACCGTCAGTCGACGTGGAAGGCGAGGGTGGCCGCCACGGCCTGTTGCCATCCCGCATACAGCTTCTCGCGCCGCGCCACCTCCATCTGTGGCTCGAAGCGCCGGTCCAGGCCCCATTGCGCGGCGATCTGTTCGCGGCTGGTCCAGAACCCCACCGCCAGGCCGGCCAGGTAGGCCGCACCCAGTGCGGTGGTCTCGGTCAGTCGCGGCCGCAGCAGCGGCACGCCGAGGATGTCGGCCTGGAAACCGGCCAGGAAGTCGTTGCCGATCGCACCGCCATCGGCGCGCAGCTCGGTCAGCGCGATACCCGCATCGGACTGCATCGCATCAAGCACGTCGCGGGTCTGGTAGGCCATCGCCTCCAGCGCGGCACGCACGAAGTGCGCCTTGCGGGTGCCACGGGTCAGGCCGAACATCGCGCCGCGCACATCACTGCGCCAATAGGGCGCACCGAGGCCGACAAATGCTGGTACCAGGTAAGCACCGCCACTGTCGGGCACCTGCGCGGCCAGCGCCTGGCTGTCGCTGGCGCGTTCGATCATGCGCAGACCGTCGCGCAGCCACTGCACCACCGAGCCGGCGATGAAGATCGAGCCTTCCAGCGCATATTCCACGCGCCCGTCCAGGCCCCAGGCGATGGTGGTCAGCAGGCCATTGCGCGAACGCACCGCCTGCGCACCGGTGTGCATCAGCATGAAACAGCCGGTGCCATAGGTGTTCTTGACCATGCCCGGCTGGAAGCAGGCCTGGCCGAACAGCGCCGCCTGCTGGTCACCGGCGATGCCGGCGATCGGAATCGGGTGATCGAAGAAGAACTGCGGCCGGGTATGCGCGTACACCGCGCTGGAATCGCGCACCTGCGGCAGCATCGCGCGCGGGATGTCCAGCAGCGCCAGCAGGTCGTCATCCCAGTCCAGCGTGTGGATGTTGAACAGCAGCGTGCGCGCCGCGTTGCTGTAGTCGGTCACGTGCGCCTGGCCGCCGCTGAGGTTCCAGACCAGCCAGCTGTCGATGGTGCCGAACAGCAGCTCGCCACGTTCGGCGCGCTGCTGCGCGCCCTCCACGTGGTCGAGGATCCAGCGCACCTTGGTGGCGGAGAAATAGGCGTCGATCAGCAGGCCGGTGCGCTCGCGGATCAGCGCCTCATGCCCTTCGGACTTCAGCCGCTCGCAGATGGCGTGGCTCTGCCGCGACTGCCAGACGATGGCGTTGTGGATCGGCTGGCCGGTGGCACGGTCCCAGACCACGGTGGTTTCACGCTGGTTGGTGATGCCCAGTGCCGCAATATGGCGCGGGTCGATCTGCCCGCGGCTGAGCAGTTCGGTCAGCGTGGCATAGACGCTGGTGAGAATTTCGCGCGGGTCATGCTCGACCCAGCCGGGGTGCGGGAAGATCTGCGCGAATTCGCGCTGCGCGCTGCCGACGATGTCGCCGGCACGGTCAAACAGGATCGCGCGCGAACTGGTGGTGCCCTGGTCGATGGCCAGCACGTAGCGGGGCGTCATGCAGCGTCTCCGGTAGCGATGGGGAAATCCTAATGCATCGGTCGCGTCGCGCGCGGCCGCCCTGGTAGCTGCCAACCTTGGTTGGCACACCTGGAAACACCGGGGTCAGAGCCCATTCCATGGGAAAGAGATTCGATCCCGCATCCACGCCTGCAGCCGCGCCACCTGCGCAGCATCCAGCCGCAACCCCAGCTTGCTCCGCCGCCACAGAACGTCCTCGGCGTCCCAGGCCCATTCGTGGTCGCGCAGGAAAGCCACTTCACGCGCATGCAGGCCGCCGCCGAAGTCCTCTCCAAGATCGTCCATGCCCCGCACACCTCGCAGAAGGGCGGCGCTGCGGCTGCCGTAGGCTTCGGCCCAACGCTGTGCGATCTCCACGGGCAACCACGGTGCCAGCGCCTGCAGACGGGAGCGCGCCTGCGCGGCGTCGCCCCAGTCGCTGCCCTGCAGCGGGTCTCCGCCTGCGGTCCAGGCCGGCCCCATCTGTGGCAGGGCAGGGCGCAGCAGGTCCAGCGCTTCCTCGGCCAGCACGCGGTAGGTGGTCAGCTTGCCGCCCAGCACATGCAGCGCCGGCGCCGGATCGGACTGCAGCTGAAGGCGGTAGTCGCGGCTCAGCTTCGCCGCACGTGGGTCCGGGTCGGCCAGCAGGGGACGTACACCGGCGAACTGCCAGACCACGTCCTGCGGAGTGATCGGTTCGCGCAGATAGCGGTTGGCGGCCGCGCACAGGTAGCTCACCTCGGAAGGCAGTACGCTGCAGCGCGCCGGGTCACCGCGGTAGTCGGTGTCGGTGGTGCCGACCAGCAGGTGATCGTGGGCGAACGGGAGCAGGAACACCACGCGGCCATCGGGCTGCTGCAGCAGGCAGGCACTGTCATCGGGCCAGGAACGGCGCAGCACGATGTGGCTGCCCTGCACCAGCCGCAGCGCGGGGCCGCCGCTGCGTGCCTCCATCTGCTCCAGCAGACCGCCGGCCCATGGGCCCGCCGCATTGGCGATGGCGCGCGCGGTCACATGCCGCTGGCCATCGGAGGATTCCAGCACGGCCTGCCAACGGCCCTGCACAGGGCGCAGTTCGATGCAGCGGCTGCGCACGTGGACCTGCGCGCCGCGCTGCGCGGCGTCCAATGCGTTGAGCACTACCAGGCGCGCATCATCGACCTGCGCATCGGCGTAGCTGAAGGCCTGCCGCAGATCCGGGGAGAGCCAGGGGCCGAGCGGATCACGCTGAAGGTCCAGGGCGCGCGAGGCGGGAAATGCCGGGCTGCGCCGGCCGAGGTGGTCGTACAGCCACAGGCCCACGCGCAGCATCCAGCGCGGGCGCAGATGCGGTTCCCAGGGCAGGACGAAGCGAAGCGGATGGACCAGATGGGGGGCCTGCCGGCGTACCACCTCACGTTCGCCCAGCGCTTTGCGCACCAGGCCGAGTTCGCCCTGTTCCAGGTAGCGCAGGCCGCCATGGATCAGTTTGCTGCTGGCACTGGAGGTGTGCGCGGCCAGGTCGTGCTGTTCGCACAGCAGCACGCGCAGGCCGCGGCCGCTGGCGTCACGGGCGATGCCGGTGCCATTGATGCCGCCACCGATCACCAGCAGGTCGACGTCGTCCATCGTGCCTCCGCCTCCTGTGTGTGTAGAGTCGACTGTCAGTCGACTGCTTTTTCGATAGCCGAGCATGGGCTCGGCTCTACAAGAGCAGTCGACTGACAGTCGACTCTACAGACAGCAGGTGACGGAAACGACGACGGGCCCCGAAGGGCCCGTCGCGTTGCATCAGTGAAGCAGGTGCAGCCTGGATCAGAAGCGGGCGCCGATGCCGAAGCCGACGGTCCACGGGTCCATCTTGGCTTCGCCGATCTTCTCGCCGCCAACCTTCACGTCCGGGCGGGCGCGCATGTAGCGGGCGTCAGCACGGGCGAACCAGGTGGAGTTGATGTTCATGTCGACGCCGACGGTGCCGATCACGCCCTTGGCATCCTTGAAGCGGATGTCGGTGTCAGCGCCGTTGCCCAGCTTCTCGTTGCTGAAGCTCGACTGGTAGTAGCCCACGCCCACGAACGGACGGAACACGTTGTCAGCCTGGCCGAAGTGGTACTGGCCGCTCAGCGCGACCGGCTGCTGCTCGACCGAGCCCAGGCGGGCGTTGTTCGGGCCCTTGAACTTGTTGTCGAACTTGTCGGCGGCGCCCCACAGTTCAACGGCCCAGTTGTCGTTGATGTAGTAGCTGAAGCTGACGGTCGGCGCCGGGCCGCCATCGGTCTTCTTCACGCCGGTGATCGGGTCGTTCTTCGGCTGCAGCAGCGAGATGCCGCCAACAACGGCAAAATGCTTGCCCGAAGCGGTGTCGGTGCTGCTGCTGTCCTGGGCGAAAGCGGCCGGTGCGAAGGCGGCGGAGGTCAGCAGGGCGAGACTCAGGATACGGATGGAGCGCATGGGGGTATCTCCTAATGTTTCTTGTTTTGGGCCCCCGGTTGCGGGGCGAGCACACCGTAGTCGCCCCAACATGAATCGAATCCGACGCACGTTAAAAAATAGTTTTCCTTGTTCAGCGATCAGCTCGAAAAGCCTGTATTCATGGGGTTTTCGGCCATCAGTGGCATTCATTCAGTTGGAGAAGATGTGAGCGCGGCGACGATGTGCATCGGCCTGCAAGCGCAGGTGAACGTGGATTGCAGGGTGCTGCTGCTGGGCTCGATGCCGGGCGTGGCGTCGCTGCAGGAGCAGCGCTACTACGCCCATCCGCGCAACCGCTTCTGGCCGCTGATGGCGGATATCTGCGGTTTCGATGCGGATCTGGCCTATGCACAGCGGCTGCAGGCGTTGAACGCCGCAGGTATCGGTCTGTGGGATGTGATCGGTCAGTGCGAGCGGCGTGGCAGCCTGGATGCGGACATCGTGCGTGGCACGGAAGTGACCAATGCGCTGCCCGAACTGATCGCCACCCTCCCTGAGCTGGAGCTGATCGGCTGCAATGGTGCTGCGTCACTGCAGGCGTTCCAGCGCTGGGTGCTGCCACGGCTGGAGGCCCCGCCCAGGCTGCTGGCACTGCCGTCCACCAGCCCGGCCAATGCGGCGTGGTCGCTGCCGCGCCTGCGCCAGGCCTGGCAGCCGGTGGCCGACGCACTGGCGACATCAAGCGGACATCGTCCGGACAATACGCTACCGACTGGTCATGGCCGCAACCCATGAGCAACAGCGTGTCCCGGCTGCGTGCGTACTGAAAACACCTGTAACGGTTGGCGCTGGACCCCGCTGGCCGCACAATAGACGTTTCCCTACACCAGATTGCCGGAGTTATCCCCATGGCCGAAATCAAGGAAGCACTTGTCCCCGATATCGGTGACTACAGCGATATCCCGGTAATCGAGGTGCTTGTCGCCGTCGGCGACACGGTCAAGAAGGACCAGGGCCTGGTGACGCTGGAAAGCGACAAGGCGACCATGGAAGTGCCGTCCTCGGTGGCGGGCGTGGTCAAGGAACTGAAGGTCAAGGTTGGCGACAGCCTGTCCGAAGGCAAGGTCGTGGCCCTGATCGAAGTGGCCGAAGGTGAAGCCGAAGCCGCCAAGCCGGCGGCTGCCGCCCCGGCACCGGCCAAGGCCGCTGCCCCGGCTGCCGCCACCCAGAGCGCGCCGGCCCCGGCCGCAGCTGCGCCGGCCGCTCCGGCTGCCAGCGGTGGTGCGGTTGAAGCGCTGGTGCCTGATATCGGCGACTATTCCGACATTCCGGTCATCGAAGTGCTGGTCGCCGTCGGCGACACGGTCAAGAAGGATCAGGGCCTGGTCACGCTGGAAAGCGACAAGGCCACCATGGAAGTGCCGTCTTCAGTGGCCGGTGTGGTCAAGGAGATCAAGGTCAAGGTCGGCGACAATCTGTCGCAGGGCAACGTGGTCGCCATCATCGAGGCCGAGGGCGCTGCTGCACCGGCACCGGCCAAGGCCGCTGCTCCGGCTCCGGCGGCTGCGCCGTCGGCTCCTCAGGTTGCCGCACCGGTTGCGGCACCTGCTCCGGCAGCCGCCGCACCGTCGGCCGGCGCTCCCTCCAGCCCGCCGGTGCAGTTCAATGCCGATGGCGT
Source organism: Stenotrophomonas maltophilia (assembly GCF_003205835.1). Classification (GTDB taxonomy): domain Bacteria; phylum Pseudomonadota; class Gammaproteobacteria; order Xanthomonadales; family Xanthomonadaceae; genus Stenotrophomonas; species Stenotrophomonas riyadhensis. The sequence goes on along the minus strand of NZ_CP029773.1, from coordinate 4,218,236 downwards.
GCTGCCGGCCAAGGTGCCGTACGCCACCCCGGCGGTGCGCGTGTTCGCCCGCGAGCTGGGTGTGGACCTGCTGCAGATCAGCGGCACCGAGAAGGGCGGCCGCATCACCAAGGGTGACGTGCAGAAGTTCGTCAAGGCCGCACTCAGCGGTGGTGTGCCGGCGGCTGCCGGCGGCGCCGTGGCTGGCGGTGGTGGCCTGAACCTGCTGCCGTGGCCGAAGGTCGATTTCAGCAAGTTCGGCGAGACTGAAGTCCAGCCGCTGTCGCGCATCAAGAAGATCTCGGGTGCGAACCTGGCCCGCAACTGGGCCATGATCCCGCACGTCACCCAGTTCGAACAGGCCGACATCACCGACCTGGAAGGCCTGCGCGTGGCGCTGAACAAGGAGAACGAGAAGGCCGGCATCAAGCTGACCATGCTCGCCTTCCTGATCAAGGCCAGCGCCGCGGCGCTGAAGAAGTTCCCGGAGTTCAACGCCTCGCTCGATGCCAGCGGTGAAAACCTGACCCTGAAGAAGTACTTCCACATCGGCTTTGCCGCCGACACGCCGAACGGCCTGGTCGTGCCGGTCATCCGCGACGTGGACAAGAAGGGCGTGGTGCAGATCGCGCAGGAAACCGGCGAACTGGCCAAGAAGGCGCGCGACGGTAAGCTGGGCCCGGCCGACATGAGCGGCGGCTGCTTCTCGATCAGCTCGCTGGGCGGCATCGGCGGCACCGCGTTCACCCCGATCGTCAATGCACCGGAAGTGGCCATCCTCGGCGTCTCCAAGTCGTCCATCCAGCCGGTCTGGAATGGCAAGGAGTTCGCACCGAAGCTGATGCTGCCGCTGTCGCTGAGCTACGACCACCGCGTCATCGATGGCGCCCTGGCCGCACGCTTCACCACGTACCTGTCGCAGGTACTGGCCGACATGCGCCGCGTGTTGCTGTAAGGCATCCGCTTCGCCCCATCGTGCGGCCGCTGCCCCTGGCGCGGCCGCCTGTCGAAACGCAGTGACAGCCCGCCGGCCACGCCGGGCGGGCTTGAGGAAAACCCACCATGGCCACGATTGAAGTCAAGGTTCCCGACATCGGCGATTACAGCGATGTGCCGGTGATCGAAGTGTTGGTCGCCGTCGGCGACACGGTGAAGAAGGATCAGGGTCTGGTGACCCTGGAGTCGGACAAGGCCACCCTGGAAGTGCCGTCCTCGGCAGCCGGTGTGGTCAAGGAAATCAAGGTCAAGCTGGGCGACACCCTGTCCGAAGGCGCTGTGGTCGTGGTGCTGGACGCCGAAGGCGCCGCCGAAGCCCCGGCCAAGGCCGCCGCGCCGGCTCCGGCCGCCCCGGCCAGCAAGCCGCCGGTGACCCCGTCGCACCGCGCCCCGGCCGAACCGGCTGTGCCGAAGCCGGCGCTGTCCAGCGGCAAGCCGGCCGACATCGAATGCGAAATGGTCGTGCTGGGCTCGGGCCCGGGCGGCTATACCGCCGCCTTCCGCGCCGCCGACGTCGGCCTGGATACGGTGCTGGTCGAGCGTTACGCCAGCCTCGGTGGCGTCTGCCTCAACGTGGGCTGCATTCCGTCCAAGGCGCTGCTGCACGCCGCAGCGGTGATCGACGAAGTGGCCCATGCCGGTGATTTCGGCGTCGAGTTCGGCAAGCCGACCATCACCCTGGACAAGCTGCGCGAGTACAAGGAAAAGGTCGTCAACCAGCTGACCAAGGGCCTAGCCGGCATGGCCAAGCAGCGCAAGGTCCGCAGCGTGCAGGGCGTCGGCAAATTCGTTTCGGCCAACGAGCTGGAAATCACCGCCGCTGATGGCAGCACCCAGCTGCTGCGCTTCCAGAAGTGCATCATCGCCGCCGGTTCGCAGGCGGTGAAGCTGCCGAACTTCCCGTGGGACGACAAGCGCGTGATGGACTCCACCGACGCGCTGGAGCTGGCCGAAGTGCCGGGCTCGCTGCTGGTCGTCGGCGGCGGCATCATCGGCCTGGAAATGGCCACCGTGTACAGCGCGCTGGGCAGCAAGGTCACCGTGGTCGAGTTCATGGACCAGCTGATGCCGGGCGCCGACAAGGACCTGGTCAAGCCGCTGGCCGACCGCCTGAAGAAGCAGGGCATCGAAGTCCACCTGAAGACCAAGGCTTCGGGCGTCACCGCCGATGCCAAGGGCATCACCGTGACCTTCGACGCCGCCGAGGAAGGCCAGGCGCCTGCGCTGGCGCAGGGCACCTTCGACCGCGTGCTGGTGGCCGTGGGTCGTTCGCCGAACGGCAAGAAGATCGATGCCGAGAAGGCCGGCGTGCAGGTCACCGACCGTGGCTTCATCCCGGTCGATCGCCAGATGCGCACCAACGTGCCGCACATCTTTGCCATCGGCGACATCGTCGGTAACCCGATGCTGGCCCACAAGGCCACGCATGAGGGCAAGCTTGCCGCCGAAGTGGCTGCTGGCCACAAGAAGGAGTGGGTGGCCCGCGTGATTCCGTCGGTGGCCTATACCAACCCGGAAATCGCCTGGGTCGGTGTGACCGAGACCGAAGCCAAGGCCAAGGGCCTGAAGGTCGGCGTGGCCAAGTTCCCGTGGGCCGCCAGTGGCCGTGCGATCGGCATCGGCCGCACCGAGGGCTTCACCAAGCTGATCTTCGACGAAGAGACCCACCGCATCATCGGTGGTGCGATCGTCGGCGTGCACGCCGGTGACCTGCTGGCCGAGATCGGCCTGGCCATCGAGATGGGTGCGGAGGCGGAAGACATCGGCCACACCATCCATGCCCACCCGACGCTGAGCGAGTCGGTGGCGATGGCCTCGGAAATCTACGACGGCACGATCACCGATCTGTACATGCCGAAGAAGAAGTAAGGCGTCCGCGCCGTTCCGAACGAAAAGCCCCGGCCTCTGCCGGGGTTTTTTGTTTCTCCGCTCCGGATTTTTGCGAGCGGTGGGGCCACTGCGCGGGTGGCAGGCGTTTGGACAAATGTCCCCCGTCGCCCGCCTGCGGCGGTCGCCTCCTCCTTTACTTTGTCCAAACGCCTGCCACCCGCGCAGCGGCTCGGCTTGCGGACAGTCGAGAGCCACTGCCCAGGCCGTCTGGACGCCTGACACGCGGAGGGAGCGGGGGCTGGGTGCGGAGTAAAGGAGGAGGTGACGGCCGCAGGCCGGCGCCGGGGGACATTCGCACCCAGCCCCCGCTCCCTCAAGCGCTCGACCAATCCGCTTCTGCTTTTCTGACAGGAACCCACAAAAAAGCGCGGCCCCGATGTTCCGGAGGCCGCGCCAGGAGAGCGAGTGCCGTGGAAGGGGCGGGGGATCAGAACACGAAGCTGACGCCGGCCACCGGACCCTTGAATTCCTGCTTCAGGCCGACAGTGCCATCGCTGCCCTTCTTGTCCACGTCCAGCTTGAACCAGTCGTAGCCGGCGAACACACCGAAGTTCTTCGTGAAGCGGTAATCGACGATGGCGTTGGCGCGGCTCAGGTCGCCCTTGTAGTCATCAAAGCTGCCCCAGCGCGTGTTGAGATACTGGCCCTGCAGCGTGATCATCCAGCGCTCGGACGGCGTGAAGGTCATGCGCGCACCCACCACCGGCGCGATGCCGTCAGCCTTCTCGTTGAGGAACTGACCGTCGTACACGGTGCCCAGGTCGGCGTAGCCCTTCGTGCTGACCTTGGCGTACTCGCCACCGATCTGCAGGCCGAGGTCGAAGGTGTCGGTATCGACGACCGAGTAGTCGTAGACCAGGCTGGCCACCTGGTACTTCAGTTCACCCTTCACGAAGCTGCCGGCCGGCACGTTCTCACCGCCGAAGGAAATGCCCTGGTCGAGGGTCTCGCGGCGGTCCTTGTCGTACTTGAAGTAGTTGAACAGCAGGCGCTGGCGATTGCTGATGCGGAACATGCCATCGATGCGCGGTTCCCATTCCTTGCCCCCCAGCTTGAAGTCCTGGTTCAGGGAGACATCCTGGCCAGCCACGTTGGTCTTGCCGCGGATCGTGTTGTCCGAGTCGATGTTCATCGCACCCAGGCGGATGGCGAAGCGGTCATCGCCTTCGGCGGCATGGGCGGCAGTGGCGAACGAAGCACCGGCGGCGAGCAGGGAGAGGGCGAGCAGGGTGGGTACGGAGCGCATCGAAGAGTCCTTGCAGTGGTTCATCAGAATGAAAACCACTGTGCCGGACAGGCCCGTCCACCATCCGTGAACGTATGGTCCACGAGGTGTGCACGGTTCAGCGCTGTCGCGACGATGCAAAAAGATGGCCCCGGAGCCGGGCTTCGGGGCCATCGTGGGACCTGCGGGGCGGAGCGTCGACGAGGTTGCTGCAGGCAGGTCGAAAGATCGGACCAGCGCATTCGGCGAAAGTTCCGCAGCCTGCGACCAAAGTTCAATACTGCACTGCAACATCATACGGACGTCATTGTCCCCAGGGTGGCACGCAAAAATGTAACCGTTACCGCAACTTGCGGCCTCCTGGGATGAACAGGGAGCGGTTGTCTCGCAAATTGTCCCATTGCTATAATTTGGCGGCTCGATGAGGCCCCCCTGATGTAGTCGCCTCAGCCCTCCACTTGCAACCACGCGGGACGTCCTGTGCTGAACTCCGTTGATGCGGGTCGGCGACTGATGCTGCGCGCCGCGGTCTACCCGCTGGCCGCAGTGGCTGTCCTGGCCCTGGCCTTCCTGCTGGTAGGTCCGAAATATGCCCTCGGCGCGCTGGCGTCCGGTGTGGCCATTTCGGCCGGTGGCTGGGTGGCGGCACGGATGGCACTGGGCGGTGGGGCACTGGCCGCAGGATCGGCGATGGCTCGCCTGATCATTGCGATCGTGGCCAAGTGGGTGGTGGTTTTCGGCGTCCTGCTGGTGGGGTTCCTGGTCTTCAAGCTGCCTGCATTGGCGCTGTTGGCCGGTATCGCCGTCGGCTTGATGTTCCAGGTCCTGGCCATGGCCAGGCGTTGACAGAATTCAATTAACTGAAGGTTCCGGACACATGGCGGGCGAGGCTCTAACCCCTACCAGCTACATCCAGCATCACCTGCACAACCTGACCGCGCCGGTCGGCAAGGGTGAGGGTATGTTCTGGCATATCCACGTCGATACCTTCCTCACCGCGGTCCTGATGGGCCTGGTGATCGTGGTCGCGTTCTGGCTGGGGACCCGCAAGGCCACCGCCGGCGTGCCGGGCAAGTGGCAGGCCTTCGTCGAGATCTGCCTGGAGTTCGTCGACCGCCAGGCCAAGGATACCTACCACGGCAAGAGCAAGCTGGTCACGCCGATCGCCATCACGATCTTCTTCTGGATCCTGATGATGAACCTGATCAAGATGATCCCGGCCGATTTCATCGCCAAGCCGCTGGAATGGGCGGGCATCCACTACTGGAAGCCGGTGCCGACCGCCGACGTCAACGCCACCCTGGGCATGGCCATCAGCGTGTTCTTCCTGATGCTGTTCTTCGCGCTGAAGTCCAAGGGCCTGCTTGGCTTCATCAAGGAATTCCTGACGGCGCCGTTCGGCAAGTGGATGATGCCGTTCAACCTGATCCTCAACATCGTCGAGTGGCTGAGCAAGCCGATCTCGCTGGCGATGCGACTGTTCGGCAACATGTTCGGCGGCGAAATCGTGTTCCTGCTGATCTGGGTGCTGGGTGGTGCCGGTTTCTTCGGTGCCATTGCCGGTGGTGCGTTCGGCCTCGGCTGGATGCTGTTCCACCTGCTGGTGATCCCGCTGCAGGCCTTCATCTTCATGATGCTGTCGATCGTGTACCTGAGCCTGTCGGAAGACGCTCACTGAGTTTCAAGCTTCAACGCGTTTCAACCTTCATCCGTTTCATCACCCTTAGCAACTTAAGTTCCTGGAGATAACCATGTACTTCGCCGTCCTGACCAACTTCGCGCAGATTCAGAGCTCCACCGCCCTTGCCGTCGGCATCATGATCGGCCTGGCCGCGCTGGGCGCCGGTCTGGGTCTGGCCATCATGGCTGGTAAGTTCCTGGAGTCGGCCGCCCGCCAGCCGGAACTGATCCCGGTCCTGCAGGTCCGCATGTTCATCACCGCCGGCCTGATCGACGCCGCGTTCATCATCTCGGTCGCCGTTGGCCTGCTGCTGGCCTTCGCCAACCCGCTGTCGGCTGCCTTTGCTGGCGCCGTCACCAAGGCTCTGGCCGGCTGATACAGCGGTTTGAGACGACCGGGTGCTGATGCACCCGGTTTCGGATGAAGGCCGGATGCGCCGCTACGGCGGCGCGTCCACCCCGAAACCAGCGATCGAGCTAACCATGAATATCAATTTCACCCTTCTTGCGCAGGCGCTGGCCTTCGCTGGTCTGATCTGGATCATCGCGACCAAGATCTGGCCGCCGCTGATGAACGCGATCGAAGAGCGCCAGCAGAAGATTGCTGAAGGCCTCGCTGCTGCCGACCGCAGCCAGAAAGATCTGGCCCAGGCGCAGGAGAAGGTCAACGAAGCGCTGAAGGAAGCCCGCACCAAGGCCAACGAGATCATCGATCAGGCCCACGCGCGTGCCAACCAGATCGTTGATGCTGCCCGTAACGAAGCGATCACCGAAGCCACCCGTCAGAAGGAACTGGCCCAGGCTGAAATCGACGCCGCCGCCAACCGTGCCCGTGAAGATCTGCGCAAGCAGGTGTCCGCGCTGGCCGTGACCGGTGCCGAAAAGCTGCTCAAGCGCGAAATCGACGCCAACGCCCACAAGGCGCTGCTCGACGAGCTGGCCTCGGAGATCTAAGGATGAGCCAGGCCCTCACGCTTGCCCGCCCGTACGCCCGCGCCGCGTTCGCGACCGCGCGCGACGAAGGCGCGTTCGCGCCGTGGTCGGACGCCCTGGCGTTCTCCGCCCACGTCGCCGCCGACCCGCGCGTGGCGGCCCTGCTCGCCAACCCGGAGCTGGGTCGTGACGACGCCGTCGCCCTGCTGGCGCCGGTGTCCCACGGCGAGACCTACTCGCGCTTCCTGGCCATCCTGGCCGACTCGCATCGTCTGCCGCTGCTGCCGGAAATCTCCGGCATGTTCGACGCCCTGCGCGCCGAAGCCGAGCACGTGGTCAAGGCCACGGTGACCTCGGCGGCCGAACTGTCGGCCGGCGAGCTGGATGCGATCAAGGTCGCGCTGCGCAAGCGCTTCAACCGCGAGGTCGACGTGACCACCGCGGTGGATGCCTCGCTGATCGGCGGCGCCGTGATCGACGCCGGCGACGTGGTCATCGATGGTTCGCTGAAGGGCAAGCTGGCCCGTCTGCAGACCGCGCTCGCTAACTGAATTCATTTAACGTCCGGCCCCGCTGCCGGCACTAGGACTTGACGATGGCAACCACGCTCAACCCCTCCGAAATCAGCGAACTGATCAAGAACCGCATCGAGAAGGTCAAGCTGGCCGCGGAATCGCGCAACGAAGGCACCGTGACCAGCGTGTCCGACGGCATCGTGCGCATCTTCGGTCTGGCCGACGTGATGCAGGGCGAAATGATCGAACTGCCGAACAACACCTTCGCCCTGGCCCTGAACCTGGAGCGCGACTCGGTCGGCGCCGTGGTCCTGGGTGACTACGAGCACCTGCGCGAAGGCGACGTCGCCAAGACCACCGGCCGCATCCTGGAAGTGCCGGTCGGTCCGGAACTGCTGGGCCGCGTCGTGAACGCGCTGGGCGAGCCGATCGACGGCAAGGGCCCGCTGGGCACCGACCTGACCGCTCCGGTGGAGCGCGTTGCTCCGGGCGTGATCTGGCGCAAGTCGGTCGACCAGCCGGTGCAGACCGGTTACAAGTCGGTCGACGCCATGATCCCGATCGGCCGTGGCCAGCGCGAGCTGATCATCGGTGACCGCCAGACCGGCAAGACCGCGATGGCGATCGACGCGGTGATCAACCAGAAGGGCACCGGCATCAAGTGCGTGTACGTTGCGATCGGCCAGAAGGCTTCGACCATCGCCAACATCGTGCGCAAGCTGGAAGAGAACGGCGCGCTGGCCCACACCATCGTGGTGGCCGCGACCGCTTCCGAATCGGCTGCCATGCAGTACATCAGCGCCTACTCGGGCTGCACCATGGGTGAGTACTTCATGGACCGCGGCGAAGACGCGCTGATCGTGTACGACGATCTGTCCAAGCAGGCCGTTGCCTACCGCCAGATCTCGCTGCTGCTGAAGCGCCCGCCGGGCCGTGAAGCCTACCCGGGTGACGTGTTCTACCTGCACTCGCGCCTGCTGGAACGCGCTGCCCGCGTGTCCGAGGAATACGTCGAGAAGTTCACCGAAGGCAAGGTCACCGGCAAGACCGGTTCGCTGACCGCGCTGCCGATCATCGAAACCCAGGCCGGCGACGTGTCCGCCTTCGTTCCGACCAACGTGATCTCGATCACCGACGGCCAGATCTTCCTGGAAACCGACCTGTTCAACGCCGGCATCCGCCCGGCCGTGAACGCCGGTATCTCGGTGTCGCGCGTCGGTGGCTCGGCCCAGACCAAGATCATCAAGAAGCTGTCGGGCGGCATCCGTATCTCGCTGGCCCAGTACCGTGAGCTGGCTGCGTTCGCGCAGTTCGCCTCGGACCTGGACGAAGCGACCCGCAAGCAGCTGGAGCGCGGCCAGCGCGTCACCGAGCTGATGAAGCAGAAGCAGTACGCGCCGATGTCGATCGCCAACCAGGCGCTGTCGATCTACGCCGTCAACGAGGGTTACCTCGACGACGTGCCGGTCAACAAGCTGCTGGCGTTCGAAGAAGGCCTGCACGCCCACTTCGCCAACACCCAGGGCGAACTGGTCAGCAAGGTCAACGCCACCGGCGGTTGGGACAACGACATCGAAGGTGCCTTCAAGAAGGGCATCGCCGAGTTCAAGACCACCGGCAGCTGGTAATCGCGGTCCTGTAGAGCGGAGCCGCTGGCTCCGCTGGACCAGATGACAAACGGTTGAACAACGCGGGGCAACAGCCCCGCGCCACGGGAAACAAGAGATGGCAAGCGGACGCGAAATCAAAACCAAGATCAAGAGCGTGCAGAACACCCGCAAGGTGACGCGCGCCCTGGAGATGGTCTCGGCCTCCAAGATCCGCAAGGCGCAGGATCGGATGAAGACCTCGCGTCCGTACGCGCAGGCGATGAAGCAGGTGATCGGTCATCTGGCCCAGGCCAGCACCGACTACCAGCATCCGTTCCTGGTCGAGCGCGAGCAGGTCAAGCGGGTCGGCTTCATCGTGATCTCCTCCGATCGCGGCCTGGCCGGCGGCCTGAACAACAACCTGTTCCGCAAGATGCTGGGCGAAGCCAAGGCATGGCAGGACAAGGGTGCGGAAGTGGACCTGGTGACCATCGGCCAGAAGGCATCGACCTTCTTCCGCCGCGTGAAGGTCAACATGGTCGGCAGCGTGACCCACATCGGCGACGTGCCGAAGCTGGAGTCGCTGATCGGTGTGATCAAGGTCATGCTCGACGCCTTCACCGAAGGCAAGGTCGACCGCGTGTACCTGGTCTACAACCGCTTCGTGAACACCATGACGCAGAAGGCCAGCTTCGATCAGCTGCTGCCGCTGCCGCCGGCTGAGAAGCAGGTCGCTCACCACGACTGGGACTACCTGTACGAACCCGATGCCGCGACCGTGCTCGAGCACGTGATGACGCGTTACATCGAGTCGCTGGTGTACCAGGCCCTGCTGGAAAACGTCGCCTCCGAGCATGCGGCACGCATGGTTGCGATGAAGGCGGCGAGCGACAACGCCAACAAGCTGATCGGCACCCTGCAGCTCGTCTACAACAAGGCGCGCCAGGCAGCGATCACCCAGGAAATCTCCGAAATCGTCGGCGGCGCGGCAGCAGTCTGACCGCGTTCGTTCAAAGCACACATTTAGAGGATGCAGCAATGAGTCAGGGCAAGATCGTTCAGATCATCGGCGCGGTCGTCGACGTCGAATTCCCGCGTGAGTCGGTGCCGAAGGTGTACGACGCACTGAAGGTCGACAACACCGAAATCACCCTCGAAGTCCAGCAGCAGCTGGGCGACGGCGTGGTGCGTACCATCGCCCTCGGTTCCACCGACGGCCTGAAGCGCAACCTGGTCGCCACCAACACCAACCGCGGCATCTCCGTGCCGGTCGGTGCTGGCACCCTGGGCCGCATCATGGACGTGCTCGGCCGTCCGATCGACGAAGCCGGCCCGGTGGCCGCCAGCGACAGCTGGGAAATCCACCGTGCGGCCCCGTCGTACGAAGACCAGTCCCCGGCCACCGAGCTGCTGGAAACCGGCATCAAGGTCATCGACCTGATGTGCCCGTTCGCCAAGGGCGGCAAGGTCGGCCTGTTCGGCGGCGCCGGCGTCGGCAAGACCGTCAACATGATGGAACTGATCAACAACATCGCCAAGGCGCACAGCGGTCTGTCCGTGTTCGCCGGCGTGGGTGAGCGTACCCGTGAGGGCAACGACTTCTACCACGAAATGAAGGACTCCAACGTCCTCGACAAGGTGGCGATGGTGTACGGCCAGATGAACGAGCCGCCGGGCAACCGTCTGCGCGTCGCCCTGACCGGCCTGACCATGGCCGAGTACTTCCGCGACGAGAAGGACGAAAACGGCAAGGGCAAGGACGTCCTGCTGTTCGTTGACAACATCTACCGCTACACCCTGGCCGGTACCGAAGTGTCGGCACTGCTGGGCCGTATGCCGTCCGCCGTGGGTTACCAGCCGACCCTGGCCGAGGAAATGGGCGTCCTGCAGGAACGCATCACCTCGACCAAGAACGGTTCGATCACCTCGATCCAGGCCGTCTACGTTCCCGCGGACGACCTGACCGACCCGTCGCCGGCGACCACCTTCGCCCACCTGGACTCGACCGTTACCCTGTCGCGTTCGATCGCCTCGCTGGGTATCTACCCGGCCGTCGATCCGCTGGACTCCACCAGCCGCCAGATGGATCCGCTGGTCATCGGCCACGAGCACTACGACACCGCCCAGCGCGTCCAGCAGACCCTGCAGAAGTACAAGGAACTGAAGGACATCATCGCGATCCTGGGCATGGACGAGCTGTCCGAAGAGGACAAGCAGGCCGTGTCGCGCGCCCGTAAGATCGAGCGCTTCTTCAGCCAGCCGTTCCACGTGGCCGAAGTGTTCACCGGTTCGCCGGGCAAGTACGTGCCGCTGAAGGACACCATCCGTGGCTTCAAGGCCATCGTCGATGGCGAGTACGACCACCTGCCGGAGCAGGCGTTCTACATGGTCGGCGGCATCGAAGAAGCGGTCGAGAAGGCCAAGAAGATGGCCGAGAAGGCCTGATCCGGGACGGGCGGGAGCGATCCTGCCCGACCTGACGCCGGCGCCGGGCAACCGCCCGCGCCGGTGGACTCCCACGGTGGCATTGCGCCGCCGCGAACAGCGAAGAGATTTGCATGAGCACGATCCGTTGCGACATCGTCAGCGCCGAGCAGGAAATCTTCCGTGGCGAAGCGACCCTGGTCGTGGCCACCGGTGAGCTGGGCGAACTGGGCATCGCGCCCAAGCACGCGCCGCTGATCACCCGCCTGAAGCCGGGCAAGGTGGTGGTGACCACGCCGAACGGCGAGCAGCTGGATTTCGCCATTTCCGGCGGCATCCTGGAAGTGCAGCCGCAGGTGGTGACCGTGCTGGCCGACACCGCGATCCGCGCGCAGGACATCGACGAAGCCTCGGTCCGCAAGGCCAAGGAAGAAGCCGAGCGCATCCTGGCCAACCGCGGCGAAGCGATGGAAGTGGCCGAAGCCCAGCAGAAGCTGGCTGAAGCCGTCGTCCAGCTGCAGGCGCTGGAGCGCCTGCGCAAGACCCTCAAGCACTGAAACGTGCTCGGAGGCCATCGGCAGCAATGCCGGTAGTGATGGAAGATCGCCGGCTCAGTGCCGGCGATTTTCGTTCAGGAGAAGGGAGGCATGCACGGAATGCAGTACGCATCGACGACGAGCATCCACGCGGTGGATTCAACCCGTTCGCCCTGGACTCGGCCTGAGACCCTGTGGCTGGCAAGCTGGTTGTTGCTGTGCCTGCCGTGGCTGATCGGTACCAAGGTCATCCCCTACGACGCCGTGCAGCAGTTCTTCCCGGCGGTCAGTTTCAGTGCCGAGCAGCTTCGGCACCTGCAGGCGCCCTGGTGGAACCCTTATCTGTTCGGCGGCTATCCGCAGGTCGCCGACCCGCAGATGATGACCCTGCAGCCGACCATGGTCCTGCCAATGATGCTGGCACCTGCCTCGCTGCATCTGTTCACCGTGGTGGTGTTGCTGCATGTGCTGATCGGCGGCCTCGGCGCGTTGCGCCTGGCGCGTTCGTTCGGTCTTTCAGCTCCTGCACAATGGCTCTTCGCAATGGTGCTGATGTTCGGTGGAGTGGCCGCCTCCCGCCTGCAGCACACCCCGATGATTGTCAGCTACAGCCTGCTTCCCTGGCTGTGGCTGGGCTTGTCGAGGGTCCGGCGCCAAGGCCGCGCGCGCGACGTGCTGCTGGCGGGAACGGCAGGTGGCCTGTGTGCGCTGCAGCTGACCCAGGTGACCTACTTCATCATCCTGGCCTCTGCGTTGTACGCAATGGGCGCCGTACTGTTGGCGCCCGGCAACCGCCTCCGCCTTGCATCACAGCTGGCAGCGGTGGCATTGATCGCCGCCGTGGCGTGTGCCCCCCAATGGCTTTCCACGCTGGCATGGCTGGGGGACACCAATCGCGACGGCATGACCCTGGAGACGGCACTGCGCGGCGCGATGCACTGGCAGGGGCTGGCGACACTGCTCTCTGGAAACCTGTTCTCGCAGGGACGTGGGGTCAGCTGGTCCTTCGGCGATATCAGCACCGATTACCTCTACTTCGGCTCGGTGCCACTGGCGCTGTGGCTGGCGTGGGGGGGGGGCGTGATGCGCAGGCAACCGGGCGCAACCCGGCTGGCGCTGGCAGTACTGCTTTTCACCACGCTGGTCGCACTGGGAGGAGCTACCCCCCTGTTCGCCTGGCTCTTCAGCTGGTTGCCGGGCCTTGACCTGTTCAGACGGCCCTCCGATGCACTGTTCCTTGGCGTGCCGGCAGCTGCCTGGCTGGGCGCGCAGTCGCTGCAGTCCGCGCTGCAGGATCGCACCCTGTGCCCGCATCGGGTGTCCTTGGGGCTGGCCGTCGTCCTGATGTTCGTTGCCTCATGGTTGGCCATGAGCCACGGGCACCTGGAAGCCTTTGCGTGGCTGGTGGCCAGCGGCGGCATCGGTATCGCCGCGGTGCAGCTGCTGCGCCGGCATCCGGCTCCGGTGCGCTGGCTGATCGCACTGGTCATGTTCGACATGCTGCTGTTCAACGTGGGAGCGCGCTTCAACACGTCCGGCGCCCGTCCGCCGGTAATGACCGCGGACCGCAATGGCGCCACGCAGCGCGCGTATGCCCTGCTTGCCGCCGAGCGGGGGGCTGGCCTCCCGGAACGCGCCATCATCTTCGGCATCGGCGTACTGACCAATGGCGCAGCGGTGCATGCGATTCCGCTAGCCAATGGATACAACCCACTGTTGTCCAGTGACTACCAGCAGATGGTGGGCATGCCGACGGAGCCCGTGGCTGCCTTCCAGCAGAAGGCGACGACCCCTTGGGCTGCGGACATGGACGCACCCGTGTACGACCTGCTGGGGGTCCGCTGGTTGCTGTCACCGGAGCCGTTTGCAGGGTCCGATGACCAAGGCAGCGACGTGCAGCTGGCGCTACGCGGAAGTGTGCTGCCGCGTACGCTCAACCCGCAACGGGTGCGGCGGCACAGTGAACGCCTGCCACCGGCCGCTGAGTTCAACCAGACCGACTTCAGCCAGGTGGTCTGGCTGCCTGGCGGGCAGCACGCGGAGTGCCCAGAGCACGAAGCAGGCCGACTGCGGTTGCTGTCGCAGGCCTACAAGCCGGGCAGTATCGTGCTTGAGGTGGAGGCTGAGCAGCCGGCATGGCTGGTGATCAATGAGGTGACCGCTCGCGGCTGGCAGGCCCGGCTGAATGGCGGCGTGTCTCTGCCGCTGCTGCGAGCCAATGGGCTGTTCCATGCGGTGTGTGTACCTGCGGGGCGGCACAGCGTGGAGCTCGGGTACAGCCCGCTTCAGCTGTGGCGGGACGGCCTGTGGCAGCGCTTCGCGGCGGATGCGGTCAACTGAGCGGCTCAGCGGAATACCACATGTCGCAGCAGCAGGAAGGAGATCAGGGCGATCCCACCTTCGATCAGCGGCTTGGCCAGCCAGGCCCAATCCAATCCAAGATGGCGGCTGGTCAAAGCCACCAGCACCGTGCTGGCAGCGGTAAGTGCAGCCCACACCCCGAAGAAACGTGTGAATCGACGCCAGCCGAGGCGTGCACCATCCGCATGGGCGAAGGTGTATCGGCCGTTGAGCCAGAAGCCCAGCAGCATCCCGGCCAGGCGTCCGGCGACGTTGGCCGGCGCCACCGGCATGCCCAGCGCGGTGGCGGCGACGAACACCAGCCAGTCGAGCAGCAGCTGCACGAGCCCGATGATGAGATAGGTGCTTCCCTGGCGGACGAGGCCCATCGGCATGGTGAAGGAGGAAGGATGCCCATGTTAACGGCCCACGCTCTAGAATCACCGGCAACGAACCACGGACTGCCGTTCCCATGACCCAAGCCCTGCACGTCATCATCCTCGCCGCCGGCGCGGGCAAGCGCATGAAGTCGGTGCTGCCGAAGGTGCTGCAGCCGATCGCCGGCCAACCGATGCTGGCGCACGTGATCGACGCGGCCCGCGAGCTGCAGCCGGCGGCCATTCATGTGGTCCATGGCCATGGTGGTGAAGCGGTGCGGCAGTACTTCGCCGACCAGCCCGATCTGCAATGGGCCGAACAGGCGCAGCAGCTGGGTACTGGCCACGCAGTGGCGCAGGCGATGCCGCAGGTGCCGGATGCCGCGCAGGTGCTGGTGCTGTACGGCGACGTGCCGCTGATCCGCGCGCAGACCCTGCGCGACCTGCTGGCGCAGCCGGGGCGGCTGGCCGTTCTGGTCGCCGATGTTGACGATCCGACCGGTTACGGCCGCGTGCTGCGCGATGCCGAAGGCAAGGTGGGTTCGATCGTCGAGCAGAAGGATGCCAATGACGATCAGCTGCGCGTGCGCACGATCAACACCGGCATCATTGCCGCCGAGTCGACCGCGTTGCGGCGCTGGTTGTCGCAGCTGTCCAACAGCAATGCACAGGGCGAGTACTACCTGACCGACGTGTTCGCCTTTGCCGCGCACGAGTACACCCCGGCCGAGATGGCGCTGGTGGCCGACGCGCAGGAAGCGGAGGGGGCAAACGATCCCTGGCAGCTTTCGCAGCTGGAGCGTGCCTGGCAGCGCCGCGCGGTGCGAGCGCTGTGCGCGCAGGGCGCGCGCGTACGCGATCCGGCACGTCTCGATATCCGTGGCACTGTCACCGTGGGCAGTGACGTGCTGATCGATGTCGATGTCGTTCTCGAAGGCAATATCGTGCTGGGCGATGGCGTGACCATCGGTCCATTCAACCGCCTGAAGGACGTTGCTCTCGGTCCGGGCACCGAAGTACGTGCGCACTGTGATCTGGAAGGCGTGGTCACCGAAGGCGCAGCACTGGTCGGTCCGTTCGCGCGCCTGCGGCCGGGTACCGTGCTGGCCGATGGCGTGCACGTGGGCAACTTCGTCGAGACCAAGAAGGTGACCCTCGGCGTTGGCAGCAAGGCCAACCACCTCACCTACCTGGGTGATGCGGTGATCGGCAGCAGGGTGAACATCGGTGCCGGCACCATCACCTGCAATTACGACGGCGTGAACAAGTCGACCACCACCATCGGCGACAACGCGTTCATCGGTTCCAACAGTTCGCTGGTGGCGCCGCTGACGATCGGCGAGGGCGCGACCATCGCCGCCGGCTCGGTCATCACCCGCACCGCCCCGGACGGCAAGCTGACACTGGCACGTGCACGACAGGAAACCATCGATGGCTGGAAGCGCCCGGTCAAGAAGTCCTGAGCCCCGCATCCCGCACGCCGACGAACTCGGTGTGCTGCCGGCGATCGAGCAGCGTGCCGGCGAGCTGTTGAAGGGCCACGAGGCGTATCCGGTGTTTGCCGGGCACGGCCTGGACCTGCCGGCATTGCAGGACGGCCTCCTGCGTGAGCGGCTGTGGGTAGTCGATGCCGCCGAGGGCGGTATTGCGGGTTACCTGCTGGCGGGCGAGCTGTGCGGTGAGTTCCATGTCCTGCAGATGGACGTGGACCCGGCACATGCGCGTCGCGGCCATGGCCGAGCGTTGCTGCGGCATGCCTTGGCGCAGGCCAGGGCCGCCGGCTTCGCTGCAGCGGTGCTGACCACGTTGAGCGATGTGCCGTGGAACGCAGCCTTCTATGCCAGCGAAGGCTTCGATGTAGTGCCTGAGGCTGAGTGGAACGACGGTCTGCGCGCAGTCATGGCCGAAGAGGCTGCGCTCGGGTTTCCGATGCAGCTGCGGGTGGCGATGCGGCGGGTCTGGTAGGCGCGGACCCTGGTCGGCACATCCACGTATGGCGTGGATCTACCCGATCGGCCACTCAACCCACCGGCAGCAGGATCGATACGCACAACCCTCCATCACCGCGGTTCTGCAGCGACACCCGTCCACCGTGCGCTTCCACGATCTCGCGGGTCAGCGCCAGCCCCAGCCCGGTGCCATTGCGCTTGGTCGAATAGAAGGGCATCAGTGCGTTCTGCAGCACCTGCTCGTTCATGCCCTTGCCGCGGTCCAGTACGTCCAGGCGCAGCCACTGCGGCAGCCGCGTGAGTTGCACCTGTACATCATCGTTGGGCGGATCAGCTTCGGCACAGGCTTCATGCGCGTTCTTCAGAAGATTCAACAGTGCCTGCCCGAACTGCGCGATGTCGATGCGGCTGCTCAGTTCCTCGTCCGGCTCGCGTTCCATGGTGAACGGGATCTGCTGGCGCAGGCTGGACAGGAACGGCGCCCAGTGCACGGTCTGCAACTGTGGCTGCGGCAGCTTGGCGAAGCGTGCATAGCCACGGATGAAGCCTTCCAGATGGCGCGCGCGGTCCTCGATGGTGGTGAAGATCTCCGGCAGCCGGTCAAAGCGCTCGCGCTGCACCAGCACACCGCCGGAATGGGCGAGCGAAGCAATCGGCGCCAGTGAGTTGTTGAGCTCGTGGCTGATCACCCGGATCACCTTCTTCCAGGTCTGCACTTCCTGGCGGCGCAGCTCGGCGGTCAACAGGCGCACCAGCAGCAGGTCGTGTGGGCGGCCGTTGAGCTGGAACGCACGCCGCGACAGGTGATAGACCTGCTCGTCATCCTCATCGCCGTCCTCCCCCTCGGCGTGCACCGCGAACAGGCTGTCACCGCCACGGGCGATGGCATCGCGCAGTTCCACCGGCACCTGTTCCAGCACGTCTTCCAGGCGCTGGCCTTCCAGCTTCCAGCCGCCGTGCAGCAGCTTGCGCGCGGCCAGGTTGGAGAACACCACGCGGGCGATGCCATCACCGCCGGAGGCAATCAGCAGCATCGCCACCGGTGTGTTCTGCACCATGGTGTCCAGCAGCAGTTCGCGCTGCACCAGGCCTTGCCGCTGCTCGCGCAGCACGTCCCCCAGCTCGCGGTGCGCCTGCACCAGATCGCCCAGTTCGTCGTTGCCTGGCCAGTACACACCGAAGTTGTACTCGCCGTCGCGGTAGCTGCTGGTGGTGCCGGACAGTGCACGCATCAGCGAGCGCACCGGTGCGGTGGCACGGCGCAGGGTCCACCACATCAGCGCCAGCAGGATCATGGTCGACACCGTGGTCACCACCCAGCCATGGTTCATCCAGTACGCCAGCAGCCACGGCAATGCCGCGGCCAGCGCCAGCACGGGCAGCAGGCGCAGGAACAGGCGGAAGGTGAACGAACGCCGTTTCATTCGCGTGGGATGCCGTGCCTGTCCATGCGCCGGTACAGCGCCTGGCGGCTCAGGCCGAGTTCGGCGGCGGCCTGGGCGATGACACCGTGGTTGCGTGCCAGCACGTCCTCGATGCGCGCGCGGTCGGGATCATGGCCGGCACTCGGTGCCGGGCGCGGCGCCGGGGCGGCGCGTGGCAGATTGAGATCGGCCACTTCGATGCGGTTGCCGGTCGCCAGCAGTTCGGCACGCTGGATCACGTTGCGCAGTTCGCGGACGTTGCCCGGCCACGGGTGCCGTTGCAGGGCGGCGCTGGCAGCACTGGACAATGGCTTGCCGGCCGCCAGGAAGCGCTCGGCCAGTGGCACGATGTCGCCCGCGCGCTCGGCCAACGGGGGCAGCACCAGTTCCACCGTATTGAGGCGGTAATAGAGGTCTTCGCGGAAGGTGCCGTCGCGGATCATGGCCGGCAGGTCGGCGTTGGTGGCGCTGACCACGCGCACCTTGACCTGGCGCTCCCGGTTGGAGCCCAGGCGCTCGAAGCGGCCGGTTTCCAGCACACGCAGCAGCTTCATCTGCCCGCCCAGCGACAGGTTGCCGATCTCATCCAGGAACAGGGTGCCTCCGTCGGCGGCTTCGAACTTGCCTTCGCGTGCCTTGTTGGCACCGGTGTAGGCGCCGGCCTCGGCACCGAACAGTTCGGCCTCGATCAGCTCCGACGGCAGTGCACCGCAGTTGACCGTGATGAACGGGCCCTTGGCCACCAGCGAATTGGCCTGGATGATCTGCGCGATCTTTTCCTTGCCGGCACCATTGGGGCCGGTGATCAGTACCGGCAGTTCCGAGCGCGCGACCTGGCAGGCCAGGGCGATGACGCGCTCGCTGGCCGGATCGGCGAAGACCGCGCCGCACAGGTCGTACTTCTCTTCCAGCGCGTTGCGCTGGCGCAGTTCACGGCTGCGGCGCCGATCCAGTTCGCGGCGCGCCTCGGACAGTTCCAGCAGGTTGTTGACCGTGGTCATCAGTTTGCGGTCGTCCCAGGGCTTGGCCAGGTAGTCGGCGGCACCGGCCTTGACCAGGTCCACCGCGCTGCTCAGGTGGGTCCATGCGGTGAGCAGGATCACCGGCAGGTCCGGGTGGCGTGCGCGGATCTGTGCGAACAGGTCTTCGCCTTCTTCGCCGGAAGTCGTGTCCTCGCTGAAATTCATGTCCTGGATCACCAGGTCGACCGGCTGCGATTCGAGCAGGGCCAGCCCTTCGGCCGGGCTCTGCGCCTGCAGGGTATCGATGTCGTGCAGGGAGAACAGCACGTCCAGTGCGGTGCCCACACTGGCGTTGTCGTCGATGATCAGGATCGAAGGCATCAAGCAGTTCTGCGGAAAGGGATGGGCGGCGCCGATGGAGCCGTTCGTGTCCACGCACCGGGAGAGTCCGGCGCCACCCATCAAGCATAGCCAAACCTGTGGCCGCAGGGGGCGGGCCGGCCTCAGCGCCGCGGTGGGGGAGGCGGTGGTGCCGGTGGCGGTGGAGCGACCAGCGCCAGTCGCCAGGCGGCAGCATCCACCGAGACCGTGAACTCGCGTCTGTCGCGGCGCAGCAGAAGATACGCAGTCGAAGCGTTGGAGTGACGCAGGGCGTCGGCCAGGTGCTCGATCCGCCGTACGGCGGTGTCGTCCACCCGCAGGATGCGATCGCCGCTGCGCACGCCGAAGCGGGCTTCCGGACTGGCCGCGTCCACGCGCACCTGGCCCTCGGTCGAGCGCAGCGCCAGCCGTGCATCGTTCTGGCGCCATTCCAGTGTCTGCGAGCTGCCACCGCCGGCCAAAGCCGGCAGTGGCAGGAGCATCATCAACAGCAACCAGCGCGCACGCATCTCATGCGCCCCGCGTGGCGACCGCGGGCGGTACCGCTGCAGCGCGCCGGGCCGGCCCGAACACCGCGATCTGGCCCAGTACCCACAGCAGCAGCGCACCCAGTGGCAGGTAGAACAAGGGCATGCGCGGCAGCTCGTACATGTTCATCAGTGCGAGGTTGATTGCATAGGCCGCGAGCATGCCGAGCACGATGCCCAGCGTTGCCAGCAGGAAGTTCTCGGTCTGGAAGTAGCGCAGGATCTGCCCACGCGTCGCGCCGAGCGCGCGGCGGATGCCGATCTGCTTGCTGCGCTGCTGCACCCAGAAGCTGGCCAGGCCGATGATGCCCAGGGCGGTGACCACCAGCAACGAGACGCTGACCGTGATCAGCAGGCCGACCATTGCGCGGTCGTTCTTGAAGAAATCCTTGCGCTGGTCTTCGTAGCTCAGTTTGTCGCGCATCAGCCGGTTGGGATCGTTGCGCTCCAGGGCGGCAGCGGCGGCATTGAGCACTTCCTCGCGGCGCGCCGGATCGGTGCGCAGCACGTAGGTGCCACCGTCATCGAAGGTGCGCCGCAACGGCAGCAGCATCGAGTTGGTCCAGTTGTCACTCCAGCCGTTGGGCGTGCTGAGCGTGTCGACGATGCCGACCACGTTCAGGGGCTGCTTGCCCATGTAGTAGGTCTTGTTCAAGGCGCTGCCGTTGGGTTCCATCTTGGCAGCGGTACTCTGGGTGAGGATCACCGGGATCGCCTGTTCCTTGGCGCCGCCCTTGGTGGCTTCCTTGATGTCCTTGTATTCGCTGGGCAGGAAATCACGGCCGGCGATCAGGTTGATGCCCATGGTGCCCAAGCCACCCTCGGACAGGGTGTACATCGAGGCATTCGTGGTCGGGCGCTCCTGGTCGAGCACGCGCGAGATGCTGCTGCTGGAGGAGCCATTGCGGAATGGAACCTGGTTGATGATGGTGGCGCTGGTGACGCCGGGAATGGCGCGCAGCGAGGCCAGGTCTTCGCGGGTACGGGCCATGGCGTTGGTCTGCTCGCCGATGCCGCTGACACGCAGCATCACCAGTTCGTTCTCGGCGATGCCGCTGGGCATGCTGATCTTCTCGATGCGCTGGCTGACCAGGAACAACGCGTTGCAGACGATGGCACAGGTCAGTGCGACTTCCAGCACGATCAGGGCGGCGGCGGTCTTGTGCCGGCGCAGGGTGCTGAGGATGGGGCGGATGTCCATGGGAGTCCTCGTTCTCGTGCTTACTGCGACTTGAGCTGGATGGCCGGAGTGACCTGCATCGCGCGCCAGGCGGGCAGGAAACCCGCGGCAAGACTGGCGAGCAGGGTCAGGCCCAGTGCGAGCAGCAGCATGCTGCCGTCCAGGTGGGCCAGCTTCGCGTAGTCGACAGGTTGCTGGCGCACCGCATACAGGCCAAGCAGGGCCAGGCCGATACCGAGCACGCCACCGACCACGCCGACTGCACCGGCTTCCACCAGGCATTGCAGGAAGATCTGCCCACGGCTGGCACCCAGTGCGCGGCGCACGCCGATTTCGCCGCTGCGGCGCAGGAACTTGGCCAGCAGCAGGCCGACCGTGTTGACCAGGCAGACGCCGAGGAAGCCCAGTGCCAGCCACAGCTGCAGGCGCACATCGCTGGGTACTGCGCCGTTGAAGTCGAGCCACTCCATCACGTTGCGCAGGCGCACGTTCGGCGGACGCTGGAAGCGACCGGCTTCGCGCTGCTGGTTGGAGTAATTCTCCAGGTAGCGGCGATAGTCGCCGGCCTTGGCCGGATCCATCTCTACCCAGTACTGCAGCCACGCGCACGGCGCATTGAGTGAATGGCTGTTGTCGTCCGGGTTCTCGCCGAAGCAGTTCATGTTGCCGTTGTTGCCGAGCTTCAGGTCGAACGAAGTGGTGATCGGCAGCAGCAGGTCTTCATCCTTGCCGTAGCTGCCGGTGGTCAGGTCGTAGAAGTGCGGTTCCGGGCTCCACTCCTTCATCACACCGACGATGCGGTAGGACTGGCCTTCCATGCGGATGTCACGGCCCACGCTGTTGGCGCCCTGGAACAGCTTGTCGTTGAGCGCCTTGGAGATGACCACGACCCGGGCGCGGGCGGTGTCGTCCTCACGCGTCCACGGACGCCCGTACTGCATCGGCACTTCGAACATCGGGAAGAAGTCAGCCGAGGTCCATCGGGTATCGATGGTGAACGGCTTGAGCGTGGCGCTGGTCGGTTCGATGGTGCCGCCGCCGCCGCTCATCAGTGCCTGGCGCTCGCCCTTGGCTTCGCGCAGCAGCGCTTCACCGTCGAACCGCGTCAGCTGGGTCTCCGGCTCTTCGCCCGGCACATAGCCACCGCGTCCGCCGGGGTCGAGCTGGACGTAGAACAGACGGTCGCTCTTGCCGGGAATCGGATCGCCGGAGAGCACGTGGAACACGGTCAGCGTGGTCATCGAGGCACCGATGCCGAGCGCGATGGCGACCACCATCAGCGCGGTCAGTATCTTGTTGCGGCGGAAGCTGCGCGCCGCCAATCGGGCGTAGTAGGCGAACATGGTCGGGCCCTCACTCGTTGACGGCGACGATGTGGCGCGGCGGGGTGGCCAGCACCGGCTCGCGGACCAGGTCGGTCACCTGGCCATCGACGATGTGCACGTTGCGCTGCGCGCGCGCGGCCAGCTCCGGATCGTGGGTAACCATCACGATGGTGGTGCCGGCGGCATTGATCTCCTCCAGCAGTTCCATCACGCCGCGGGCCATCTGCGTGTCCAGGTTGCCGGTCGGTTCGTCGGCCAGCAGCAGGCGCGGGCTGCCGGCCAGGGCACGCGCGATCGCCGCACGCTGCTGCTGGCCACCGGAAAGTTCATTCGGATAGTGCTTCATGCGCGAGCCCAGGCCGACCTGGGTCAGCGCCTTTTCGATGCGTTCGCGGCGCTCGTTGGCGCTCATCTTCCGGTAGCGCAGCGGCACGTCGACGTTGTCGAACAGGTTCAGGTCGGGAATCAGATTGAAGCCCTGGAAGATGAAACCGATCTTCTGGTTGCGCAGGCGGCTGCGGGCGTCATCGCCCAGCGTGCTCACGTCCTGGCCGTCCAGCATGTAGGTGCCGCTGGTGAAGGTTTCCAGCAGGCCGGCGATGTTGAGGAAGGTGGTCTTGCCGGAGCCGGACGGGCCGGTGACGGCGACGAACTCGCCTTCCTTGACCTGCAGTTCCAGCGAGCGCAGTGCGTGGGTTTCCACCTGTTCGGTGCGGAAGACCTTGGCGACCGAACGCATTTCGAGCATGTACATGGGGTGTCCTCTCTCCAGGATTCAGGTATCAGGTATCAGTTGACGGAGACGCGTTCGGCGTCCTTGAACAGGTCGCTGCCAGAGACCACGATGCGGTCGCCTGGCTGCACACCCGACTTGATTTCCACTTCGCCCAGGCTGCTGACGCCCAGTTCCACCGGACGCCGCACCGCGGTGCGGCCGTCCATTACGTAGGCGATGCCGTTGCCCTGTTCGACGAACGGGCCGCGCTCGACCTTGAGTACGTCCTTGCGGGTATCGAGCAGCACGCGCACCGACATCCGCTGGCTCTGGCGCAGACCTTCCGGTTGCGCGCTGGCGAAGCGCACGCGGGCGTTGACTTCGCCGTTGACCACTTCCGGCGACACCGCGCTGATCTCGCCCGGGAACGGTTTGCCATTGCCGCCGGTCAACTGTGCCGGCATGCCGATCGCCAGGTCGCGGGCGAAGCTTTCCGGCACCTTGATCTCGACCTCGAACTTGGACAGGTCGACCACGCCCAGTACCGGTGCGTTGGCCGCCAGGTTGGTGGACTGGATGGCCTGCACCTGGCCGACCTGGCCGTCGAACGGTGCACGCAGGGTCAGTGCATCGACCTGGCGCTGCACCTCGGCCACCACGGCCTTCTGGCGGTCGGCCAGCAGGCGCTTGTTGCGGGCGTCCAGGTCCGCGCCCTGGCTCTGCAGGCGGGCATCGGTGGTGGCGTTGGCCAGGGTGATGTCGGCCTTCTTCAGCGAGTCCTTGGCCTTGGCAAGATCGATCTGCGGGACTGCGCCGCCGTCGTAGCCACGCTGGTAGCGCTGCAGGTCGCGGTCGGCCGCCTGCCGCTCGATGGTGGCCTGGTCGGTTTCCTTGCGCGACTTGGCGCGGGCCAGGGTGGCGTCCAGCGCGGCGCGGCTGGCCTCGGCTTCCAGGCCGGCCAGGGTGGCCTGCTCCTGGGCCAGCTTGCTGCGCAGTTCCGGGCTGTCGATGACCGCCAGTTCCTGGCCCTTCTTGACCACGTCACCGGCAACCACCTTCAGGTCCACGGTACCGGCCGAGATGGCGTACAGGATCGGGCTGTTGGCGGCGATCACCCGGCCGTCGGCGGCGATGTCACGGACCAGGTCGCCGCGCTTCACTTCGGCAATGCGCACGCGGCTGCTGTCGTAGGAGCGACTGGCATTGGACCAGGCGTGCACGGCCCAGCCGATGCCGGCGAGCAGCGCGATGGCGCCCAACGCCGGCCAGCGGTAGCGCTGCCAGCTGGCGCGGGTGGTGCTGGCCGGGGCGGAGGAAACGATCTGGTCCTGTGCGGAAGTGTCGCGGATCATCGGGTGCGTGCCTGACGGTGGTAGCCAATACCAAGCACGTAGCGTGCCAACTTTATTTCATTTCAGATCAATGGGTTGGAGAGAGGTTTGAAGTGTCCGGGTGTCCGCGGACACCTTTCCGGACACTTTCATTAAGCGGACAGGAGGGGGAAGCCGGACATGCGGGCTAGAATGCGCCGATCGTCTTCAAGGAAACGCGTGACATGTGTGGAATCGTGGGTGCAATCGCCGATCGCGACGTAGTGCCGGTGCTGATCGAGGGCCTGAAGCGGCTTGAGTACCGTGGTTACGACTCCTCGGGCATTGCGGTGATCGACCATGCCGAGCGCCCCGAAGTACGTCGCGTCCGTCGTACCGGCCGCGTGTCGGAAATGGCCACGGCAGCCGAAGCCGAAGGCTTCAATGCAGTGCTGGGCATCGGCCACACCCGCTGGGCCACCCATGGGGGTGTCACCGAGGCCAACGCGCATCCGCACATCAGCCAGGGCGTGGCGCTGGTGCACAACGGCATCATCGAGAACCACGAAGAGCAGCGCGAGAAGCTGCGCGCGATGGGCTACACGTTCGAGTCGCAGACCGATACCGAAGTCATCGCGCACCTGATCCACCATCACCTGAAGGGCGGCGACGACCTGCTGGTGGCGTTGCAGCACACGGTGAAGGAGCTGACCGGTGCCTATGCGCTGGCCGTGGTCAGCCGCGCCGAGCCGGAGCGCTTCGTCTGCGCGCGCATGGGCTGCCCGCTGCTGATCGGCCTGGGCGAGGGCGAAAACTTCGTCGCCTCCGACGTCTCGGCGGTGATCTCGGCCACCCGCAAGGTGATCTTCCTGGAAGAGGGCGACACCGCCGAGATCCGCCGCGATGGCGTGCGCATCTTCGATGAGCACGACCAGCCGATCGAGCGCGACGTGCACCTGTCCGATGTATCGCTGGCATCGCTGGAGCTGGGCCCGTACCGCCACTTCATGCAGAAGGAAATCCACGAGCAGCCGCGCGCGCTGGGCGATACCATCGAGGCGGCGATCGACGCCGGTGGCTTCCCGGCCGAGCTGTTCGGCAAGAACGCCGAAGCGGTGCTGTCCGGCATCGAAGGCGTGCAGATCATCGCCTGTGGTACCAGCTATTACTCCGGCCTGACCGCACGCTACTGGATCGAAGCCATCGCCGGCCTGCCGTGCAGCGTGGAGATCGCCAGCGAGTACCGCTACCGCGCCGCCTATGCGAACCCGAAGCACCTGATCGTCACCATCTCCCAGTCCGGCGAAACGCTGGATACGATGGAAGCGCTGAAGTACGCCAAGTCGCTCGGCCACAAGCACACGCTGTCGATCTGCAACGTGCCGGAAAGTGCGATTCCGCGCGCCAGCGAACTGGTCTGCTACACCCGCGCCGGTGCCGAGATCGGCGTGGCCTCGACCAAGGCCTTCACCACCCAACTGGCCGCACTGTTCCAGCTGACCGTGGTGCTGGGCAAGCTGCATGGCCGCATCGACGCGGCGCAGGAAGCGGACTACCTGGAGCAGCTGCGCTTCCTGCCGGGCAGCGTGCAGCATGCACTGAACATGGAGCCGCAGATCGCCGCCTGGGCGGAACGTTTCGCGCGCAAGAGCAGCGCACTGTTCCTCGGCCGTGGCCTGCATTACCCGATCGCGCTGGAAGGCTCGCTCAAGCTCAAGGAAATCTCCTACATCCACGCTGAGGCCTATCCGGCGGGCGAACTGAAGCACGGCCCGTTGGCGCTGGTGGACGAGGACATGCCGGTGGTGGTGATCGCGCCCAACGACAGCCTGCTGGAGAAGGTGAAGTCGAACATGCAGGAAGTGCGCGCGCGTGGCGGCGAGCTGTTCGTGTTCGCTGACCAGGACAGCAACTTCAACGAGTCCGAAGGCGTGCACGTGATCCGCACGCCGCGCCATGCCGGCGTGCTCAGCCCGATCGTGCACACCATCCCGGTGCAGTTGCTGGCGTATCACACCGCACTGGCGCGTGGCACCGACGTGGACAAGCCGCGCAACCTGGCCAAGAGCGTGACGGTGGAGTAACCCCGCCGGATCCATTGGATGCTGCATGCGAAGGGGCCACACGAGGGCCCCTTTCGTTTGCGTCGCTGGCAATGCCAAGTGGGACGGCCGCCGGGTGTTCTGTCCGCCGTCGGCAGCAGGCAACCAATCTTTAGTGCGCCACATGGCCTGTATTCAGCGGCGGTTTCAGCCGCGGTGCCATTCTCTGGATCGTCAGTTGGTTCCCACGACGAACTGTCCTATCGATGCCGGTAGTGACCGATGGTCGCAGTCGTAGAATCGATTTGACCGAGGTTAGGGTTGAGCGGTTGAACCCCCTCGTTCGCGTTGCAGCACATCGTTTGCCGCTTCATTCCACGCGGCAGTCGGGTGCGCCAGACGTGCGCTGAAAGGTCTGTTCCCGGGGAGGGGGCGTATCGGAAGAGCACACTTTTTGACTTAGTGACCTGCACCAGGAAACAAGAATGAACGTCCGCGAACTCCTGCAATCCAAGAAAGAAGCTGTCATCACCATCGACGCCGAAGACACCATCGGTGCCGCCGCCCACAAGATGAGCGCGAACAAGATCGCTGCGCTGGTGGTGATGAAGGACGATGCCCCGGTCGGCATCATTTCCGAGAAGGACATCGTGCGCACCCTGGCCGACGACGGCCCGCAGGCCGGCCGCCGGGTGATCTCCAGCCTGCCGTCCACCGGTCTGGAAGGCATCGCGCCGGAAGCCACCCTGAAGCAGGCCATGTCGTTGATGACGTATTCGCGGCGCCGTCATCTGATGGTCACCGACGGCACCCGCCTGGTCGGCATCCTCAGCTTGGGCGACATCGTGAAGAACCTGCTGG
Organism: Stenotrophomonas maltophilia; assembly: GCF_003205835.1. Lineage (GTDB taxonomy): Bacteria > Pseudomonadota > Gammaproteobacteria > Xanthomonadales > Xanthomonadaceae > Stenotrophomonas > Stenotrophomonas riyadhensis. Next base: position 4,191,076 of record NZ_CP029773.1, on the reverse strand, counting down.
GCGAGCTGGAGCTGGAAAAAGCCGTGTTGCAGGACATCTACATGGCCGCCCACTGAGGGCTGCAGCGCTGGGAGCAGAGAAGCCGGGCATTGCCCGGCTTCTTCGTTCACGGCACCGGTGAAATCAGAAAGTGACCTTCACCGAATCGGCGCTGTAGTTGGCTGGGCCGTGGTAGACCACTTCGATGTTGTTGCCATCTGGGTCGAGCACGAACGCGCCGTAGTAGCCCGGGTGGTAAGGGCGTTCGCCCGGCGCGCCGTTATCGGTGCCGCCGGCGGCGATCGCGGCGGTATGGAAGGCATCGACGGTGGCGCTGTCGCGGGCCTGGAAGGCCAGATGGTGGCGCCCGGTCAGCTGGCCGGCGGCGGCCTCGCTGCTGGCGCTGGAAATGAACAGCTCATCGGCCCAGAAGAAGTCCGGCCCTTCGCCGCCCAGCGGCACGCCGATGGTGTCGAACACCGCCTGGTAGAAGCGGCGGCTGGCGGCCAGGTCACGCACCACCAGCTGCAGATGGTCGATCAAGCGGCCGCGGTGCAGTTCCATCGTTTCCATACGAACCTCGCAAAAAAGGGGACGGAGGGGATTAAGTCGCTTCCAGCCAATAGTGCCAGAAACGACTTAATCCCCTCCGTCCCCTTTTTGGGTCAGACGTTGGAGATGATCTCGACCCAGTAGCCGTCCGGGTCCTTGATGAAGGCCAGGTTCTTCATGCGGCCGTCGGTCAGGCGCTTCTGGAAGGTCACGCCCAGGTCTTCAAATCGCTGGCAGGCGGTCTCGATGTCCGGCACCGACACGCAGATGTGGCCGAAGCCGCGCGGGTCGCTGTTGCCATCGTGGTAGACCGCGCCGTCCTGGGTCTCGGTGCCGTGGTTGTGGGTCAGTTCCAGCACGCCCGGCAGGCCGGCCATCCACACGCGGCGCTGGGCATCGTCTTCCGGCACCACCGCGCCGGCCGGCACGTAGGCCAGGAAGTACAGGCTGAACTGGGCCTCCGGGAAGTCGCGCTTGTCGATCAGCTGGTAGCCGAGCACGCGGGTGTAGAAGTCCAGCGAGGCGGTGATGTCCTTCACCCGCAGCATGGTGTGGTTGAACACGAAGCCGCTGGTTTCGGCCGGGGCCTGGGCGGCGACGCCGGGGACATCGCGCAGGGCGGGAATGGTCATGGGGGAGGTCCTTCAGACGGGGCCGTTGCCGGCCGGATGGCTTCATTCTACCGGCCCGCACCTGACGGCACCGCGACGTACAATGGCCGGATCGCACCGTTCCGTCCTGATAACGATTGCCCGCCATGTCGCAGCGTGAATGGGTGGCCGCCGCCATCCGCAAGATCGAAGCCGATTTCAACCGTTCCGCCGATACCCACCTGATCCCGCTGGCGCTGCCCGGGTTCGAGGGCATCGATGTGTACCTGAAGGACGAGTCGAGCCATCCCACCGGCAGTCTCAAGCACCGGCTGGCGCGCTCGCTGTTCCTGTATGCGTTGACCAACGGTTGGTTGCGCGAAGGCCGGCCGGTGATCGAGGCCTCCAGCGGCTCGACCGCCGTCTCCGAAGCCTATTTCGCGCGCCTGCTGGGCCTGCCGTTCATTGCGGTGATCCCGGCGACCACTTCGCCGGAAAAGATCGCCGCGATCGAGTTCCACGGGGGCCGCTGCCACCTGGTCGAGCGTGCCTGCGAACTCAACGGTGAATCGGAGAAGCTGGCCCGCGAAACCGGCGGCCACTTCATGGACCAGTTCACCTATGCCGAGCGCGCTACCGACTGGCGCGCCAACAACAACATCGCCGAATCCATCTTCAAGCAGATGGCCGAGGAGCCCAGCCCGGTTCCGGAGTGGATCGTGTGCAGCCCCGGTACCGGCGGTACCGCAGCGACGCTGGGCCGCTATGTCAGCTACCGCCGGCATGACACCCGCATCCTGTGCGCGGACCCGGAAGTGTCGGTGTTCTTCGATGGCTACCAGGCTGCCGTGGCCGGCGAGCAGGACTGGCGGGGCCTGACCTGCAGCGGTGGTTCGCGCGTGGAAGGCATCGGCCGGCCGCGGGTGGAGCCGAGCTTCATCCCGACCAGCGTCGATGCAATGGTGAAGGTGCCCGATGCACTGAGCCTGGCCGCGATGCGCCATGTCAGCCGCCAGCTCGGTCGACGCGTGGGTGGCTCCACCGGCACCAACTTCATCGGTGTGCTGCAGGCCGCGCAGTGGATGCGTGAGGCGGGCCACCAGGGCAGCATTGTCAGCATCCTGTGCGACAGCGGCGAGCGCTATGCGCAGAGTTATTACGACCAGGCGTGGTACGTGCGCCAGGGCATCGATGTCGACGGTGCCGATGCACAGCTGGCAGCGGCGGTGGCTGGGCAGGGACTGCCCGAACTGCCGTGGTGCAGCCTGGAAGCGCTGTAGCGTCCTCGTAGAGCCGAGCCGTGATCGACACTCCGGGAAAGAGCCGTCGAGCATGGCTCGACGCTACAGATTCAATACCCCGCCGCAGTGAACGCATCCAGCACCGCATCGCGCAGTGCATCGGGCAATGCCTCGATGTCCATCGCGCGGTCATCCAGATGCAGGCTCGGGTCCAGGCTGCTGGCACGGCCCTGGGCCAGCGCCTGCAGCCACAGCAGCACGCAGATCACGAACTCGCGCTCATGGCCCAGCCGCAGTTGGCTGGCGCCGCGCTCGATCACCTCGAACGGGTACCACTCCTGGGCGTCGTTGAAGGTGCCGCCCTGCTGTAGCACCGCCTGCAGTTGCTGCAGATGGCGCGGGGCGTCATCGCCGGCATCGCACAGCGCGGCGATCCAGGTCAGTTCGGCCGGGCTGGCGGACAACGCCAACGACCGCGCCGGTGGGGCGGATGCAACTGCAGCCAGACCTTCCATGTGGGGCCTCGTTCAGTACCTACCGCTGCGGACTCCCCCGCAGCCAGAGCTTCGATGCGTGACCGTAAGGCCGATGTGAATGCCGCGCCCCCTTGTCAGCCACGCCTGCCAGCGCCATATCTACTGGGCTGCCCGCCCGCCGGGCCCGTTCCCTGGAGATCTGCCGTGACCGTTGCCAACCCCCTGCTCGATTTTTCCGGCCTGCCGCGCTTCGAGGCCATCCGCCCCGAGCACGTGGCACCGGCGTTGGACGTGCTGCTGGCCGAGGCCGAAGCCGCCGTCAGCGCGGCCGAGCAGGTGCAGCCGGTGCGCTGGGAGACCTTCGTGGCCCCGCTGGATGACGCCACCGAGCGCCTGTGGCGCGCCTGGGGCCTGGTCGGCCACCTGCAGGGCGTGGTCAACACCCCGGAACTGCGTGAGGCCTACAACAGCAACCTGCCACGGGTGACCCGCTTCGCCAGTGCGCTGGGCCAGAACCTGGCGCTGTACCGCCAGTACCAGGCACTGGCCGCCAGCGCGGAGGCCGCGGGCTTCGACGAGGCCCAGCGCAAGGTGCTGGACAACACGCTGCGTGACTTCCGCCTTGGCGGTGCCGAGCTGGCGCCCGAGGCACAGCAGCGCTTCGCGGCGATCAAGGAGGAGCTGTCGGCACTGTCGGCGAAGTTCTCGCAGAACGTGCTCGACGCTACCGACGCGTGGTCGCTGATCATCGAGGACGAAGCGCGACTGAACGGCCTGCCGGAGGACGTGAAGGCTGCCGCGCACGCTGCGGCGGAAAAGGAGGGCAAGTCCGGCTGGAAGCTGACCCTGCAGATGCCGTGCTACCTGCCGGTGCAGACCTGGGCCGAAGACCGCGACCTGCGCGAGATCCTGTACCGCGCCAGCGCGCAGCGTGCATCGGAATTCGGCGATGACGCACTGGACAACAGCGGCAACATCGACCGCATCCTCGCCCTTCGCGCGGAGCTGGCCGCACTGCTCGGCTTCGGTTCGTATGGTGACTATTCGGTGGCCACCAAGATGGCGCAGGACCCGGCCGAGGTGCTCGGCTTCCTGCGCGACCTGGCCTCGCGCGCCAAGCCGTTTGCGGCCAAGGACCGCGCCGAGCTGGAGCAGTTTGCACGCGAACAGCTCGGCATCGACAGCCTGCAGGCCTGGGACCTGGCGTTCGCCGCCGATCGCCTGAAGCAGGCGCGCTACAGCTACTCCGAGCAGGAGGTGAAGCAGTACTTCACCGAACCGAAGGTGCTGGGCGGCCTGTTCTCGGTGATCGAGCAGCTGTACGGCCTGCGCGTGCAGGAGGACAGCGCGCCGGTGTGGCACGAAGATGTGCGCTTCTTCCGCCTGGTCGATGCGCAGGGCGCGCTGGTTGGCCAGTTCTACCTGGACTTGTACGCGCGCGAAGGCAAGCGCGGTGGCGCGTGGATGGATGATTGCCGTAACCGTCGCGTGCGTGCCGATGGCAGCGTGCAGACGCCGCTGGTCTACCTGGTGTGCAACTTCGGCCGTGGTGCCAACGGCAAGCCGGCGACCTTCAGCCACAACGAAGTAACCACGTTGTTCCATGAGATGGGCCACGGCCTGCACCAGCTGCTGACCCGCATCGGCGAACTGGGTGTGGCCGGCATCAACGGCGTGGAATGGGACGCGGTGGAGCTGCCCAGCCAGTTCATGGAGAACTTCTGCTGGGAATGGGACCACCTGCAGGGCATGACCGCGCATGTTGAAACGGGTGAGCCACTGCCGCGCGCGCTGTACGAGCGCATGCTGGCCGCGCGCAATTTCCACAGCGGCATGGCCACGGTGCGCCAGCTGGAGTTCGGCCTGTTCGACATGCTGCTGCACAGCCAGTTCGAACCGGCGCAGGACAGCGTGCTGGCACTGCTCGACCGCGTGCGTGCGGAAGTGGCAGTGAACCACCCGCCGGTCTGGAACCGCTTCCCGCACCAGTTCAGCCATATCTTCGCCGGCGGTTACGCCGCGGGCTACTACAGCTACAAGTGGGCCGAGGTGCTCAGCGCCGATGCCTACGCCGCATTCGAGGAAGCGCCGCAGGCACTGGCTGAAACCGGTGCACGCTTCCGCGATGAGATCCTGTCGCGTGGTGGCAGCCGCCCGGCGGCGGAGAACTTCAAGGCCTTCCGCGGCCGCGCGCCGCAGATTGACGCGCTGCTGCGCCACTCGGGCATGGCGTAAGGTGTTTGGTAGGTGCCAACCTTGGTTGGCGAGAAGCCCAGGCCAACCAAGGTTGGCCTCTACCAGGCGTCGCGCCTTGGGGTCATTCAGCGTAGATCATCTTCCGGGTCATGCCGCCGTCGACGATGAAGTCCTGGCCGGTGGTGAAACCGGACAGTGACGACAGCAGGTACACCGCCAGTGCACCGATGTCTTCGGGGTGACCGACCCGGCCGACCGGGTGTTGCGCCTGGTCGATGGCCGAGTACTCCGGCTCAAGGCGCCGTGAGGGTGCCTGCCACGCAGTGGTGCCGATCCAGCCGGGACTGATGCTGTTCACCCGCACCGCCGGGCCGGCGCTGATCGCCAGTGCATGGGTGAAGGCCACCAGCCCACCCTTGGCCGCGGCATAGGCTTCACTGTGTGCTTCGGATTGCCAGGCGCGGGTGGAGGCGATGTTGATGATCGCACCAGCGTCGCTGTTAGTCAGCGCGGGCAACGCGTGCTTGCTGCACAGGAAGGCGCCGTGCAGCGAAGACAGCCGGCGCTGCCACTCGTCCCAGTCCATGTCCTGCAGCAGCGTGCCGTGCGGGCCGGCGATCCCCGCGTTGTTGACCAGCCCGTCGATGCGGCCGAAACGCTGCTGGGCCACGGCGATGAAATCGCGCACGCTGGCTTCGTCGGTGATGTCCAGGCGCTGGAACGCGGCATCCTCGCCACGCTGCCATTCCGCCAGACACGCCTCGCCGGCCTCCTCATCCAGGTCGCCGATCAGCACGCGTCCGCCGGCACCGAGCACGGCCTGGGCGATGCCGCGACCGATGCCGTTGGCGCCGCCGGTGACCAGCACCGCCTTGCCCGACAGCGGCGCGGCCGGCCATGTGGCAATCGGCGGCACCGTGCTCACGTCAGGTCTTCGCCACGCAGGCGGCGATGCCAGCCGTCCACACCGATGCGGTCCAGCGTCTGGATGTTGCGCTCGACGATCACGTCCGGGTCCGGATAGACATCCACCGCGCGCGCCACGCTGTCTTCGCGCAGCAGGTGCAGGGTGGGGAAGGGCGCGCGATTGGTGTAGTTGCTGGCGTCGTCCGCGGCCACGCCGTCGAACTGGTAGTCCGGATGGAAGCTGGCCACCTGCAGGATGCCCTGCAGGTCCAGCGCCTCGATCGCCGCATCGGCGTTGTCGAGGAAATCGTTGTAGTCGAGGAAGTCGGTCAGCACCTGTGGGTGCACGATCAGGGTGGTGTCGATCTGCTCGGCGGGCGTGTCACGCAGCAGCACCAGTTCCTCGGCCAGCTGTTCAACCAGGGCTTCCGGCGTGGTCGCATCACTGAGCACGATGCGGACCTGGTCCTTCACGTACACCGCCTTGGCGAACGGGCACAGGTTCAGACCGATGACGATGCGCTCCAGCCACAGGCGGGTGGCGGCGATCGGGTCATCGGTGGGCAGGTGGGAATCGGTCATGGCGGGCACGTCGGCTGGCGGGGCCGCCATTGTAGGCAGTGTGCCGGTGCTGCGCTGTCCACTGTGCAGGAACTGGACAGAGGCGAAGCTGGAAATCCCCGAAGATTCAAACTGTTGCGCGCTACCGATGGATGGCCGATTGCCAGCCCGGGGCGACGGGCGTGGAATGGATGCACGACACAGGAGGACACCCATGACTGCATCTTCCCCGTGGCTGCCGGACGCCCTCTGGGCCGGCGCCTTCTTTGATGGCCACTGGCAGGCTGCCCCGCAACGGCACCCGGTGATTGAACCGGCCACCGGCCAGGAGCTGGGCGAGATCGGCCTGGCCGACCCGGCGCAGATCGCGCGTTCGGCGGCCGCCGCGGCACAGGCGCAGCAGGCGTGGGCGGCGGCGCCCTACGAACAGCGCGCCGAGGTGCTGCGCAAGGCTGCGCGGCTGGCCGAGGAGAACATCGACACCCTCATCGACTGGTTGGTCCGCGAAAGCGGCTCGACCCGCCTCAAGGCCGGCTTCGAGGCCAAGGTGACGATCAAGGCGCTGCATGAAGCCGCCGCACTGCCGTCGCGCAGCGTGGGCGAGATCCTGCCCTCCGAACCGGGCCGGCTGAACCTGGCACGGCGCAGGCCGCTGGGCGTGGTCGGGGTCATCTCGCCGTTCAACTTCCCGCTCTACCTGGCGATGCGCGCGGTGGCCCCGGCGATCGCGCTGGGCAACGCTGTGGTCCTCAAGCCGGACCCGCGTACGGCAGTGTGTGGTGGCGCGGTGATCGCACGCCTGTTCGAGCAGGCGGGCCTGCCGGCAGGCGTGCTGCACATGCTGCCCGGCGATGGCGCGGCCGGAGCTACACTGACCAGTGACCCGCACGTGGCGATGATCCAGTTCACCGGTTCCACCGCCGCCGGGCGCAAGGTCGGCGAAGCGGCGGGCAAGCACCTGAAAAAGGTTTCGCTGGAGCTGGGTGGCAAGAATTCGTTGATCATCCTGGACGATGCGGACCTGGACCTGGCGGTGGCCAACACCGCGTGGGGCGTCTACCTGCACCAGGGCCAGATCTGCATGGCGACCGGGCGCGTGCTGGTGCACCGGAAGATCCACGACACGTTCCTGCAGAAACTGGTGGCCAAGGCCAACGCGCTGAAGGTAGGCGACCCGGCACGTGAGGACGTGGCGATCGGCCCGCTGATCAATGCCGGCCAGCGCGACCATGCCGCACGCGTGGTCGAGCAGGCGGTGCAGGCCGGTGCCACGCTGGAAGCGGGCGGCACGCACCGGGAGCTGTTCTTCGCACCCACCGTGCTCGGCAACGTTGCGGCCGACAATCCGGCCTTCAGCGAGGAGATCTTCGCGCCGGTGGCGGTGGTGGTGCCGTTCGACGATGACGACGAAGCCGTGCGCCTGGCCAACGACAGCGAGTACGGGCTGTCGATGGCGATCGTGTCCAGCAACGTCGGCCGCGCGCTGAAGATCGGCGAGCGCCTGCGTACCGGTCTGCTGCACATCAACGACCAGACCGTGAATGACGAGGTGATCAACCCCTTCGGCGGCGTCGGCGCGTCCGGCAACGGCACCAGCATCGGTGGCCCGGCCAATGGCGAGGAGTTCACCCAGTGGCAGTGGTTGACCGTCAAGGGCGAAGCGCCCGCATACCCGATCTGATCGAAGGAGTCATCACGATGAACGACAACAACGCAACGCGTGAGATCACCGCCGCCGTGGTACGCGGCAAGGAGCAGCCCTTCGTCATCGAGCAGGCGACGCTGCGCGGTCCGCAGGACGACGAGGTGCTGGTGAAGGTGGTGGCTACCGGCCTGTGCCATACCGACCTGATCGTGCGCGATCAGTACTATCCGGTGCCGCTGCCGGCGGTGCTGGGCCATGAGGGGGCGGGCATCGTCGAAGCGGTTGGCCCGAACGTGCGCGACCTCAAGGCGGGGGATCACGTGGTGCTGACCTACGGCGCCTGTGGTCACTGCAATCCCTGCCGGGGTGGACACGGTGCCTACTGCAGGGATTTCTTCGCCCTGAACTTCGGTGGCGATGATGGCCACGGACGTACCGCGATCACCGATGCGCAGGGCCAGCCGCTGCACGATCATTTCTTCGCCCAGTCCTCGTTTGCCACCTACGCGCTGGCCCGCGAGATCAATGCGATCAAGGTGCCTGATGACGCACCACTGGAACTGCTGGGCCCGCTGGGGTGCGGCATCCAGACCGGTGCCGGTGCGGTGCTCAACTCGCTGCAGGTGCGGTCGGGCAGCAGCTTTGCGAGCTATGGTGCCGGTGCGGTGGGCCTGAGCGCGGTGATGGCGGCCAAGGTGGCCGGGGCCACCACCATCATTGCCATCGACGTGGTGCCTTCGCGCCTGGAGCTTGCTCTGGAGCTGGGGGCCACCCACGTGGTCAACAGCCGGGAGACCGATGTGGTCGAGGCGGTGCGTGCGATCACGGGTGGGGGTGCTGACTTCGCGCTGGAATCGACCGGTCGTCCGGACGTGCTGTCCGCTGGCGTCGAGGCGCTGGGTGGGCTGGGCATGATGGGCGTGGTGGGCGCGCCGAAACTGGGCACGACGGCCAGCTTCGATGTGAACAACCTGCTGCTCGGCGGTCGCAGCATCCGCGGCATCGTCGAGGGCGACAGTGTGCCGCAGGTGTTCATTCCGCAGCTGGTGACCCTGTTCCAGCAGGGACGCTTCCCGTTCGACAAGCTGGTGAAGTTCTATCCGCTGGAACAGATCAACCAGGCCGCAGAAGACAGTACCCGTGGCATTACCCTGAAGCCGGTGCTGCGCATCTCGGCGTAGTTTCCCCTGTTGGTAGTGCCGGTCGCTGGCCGGCATGGGGCAGATCCGTTTCCAGAAGATAATGGCTCTGCCCCTTTGTTTGAACGCGTCTTGAAACGGAAACGCTCCGTTGCCGAGACGTAACATGGCGTTGCCGCTGGCGGGTGTAGGCTGCTTCCATGATGGCCACGACAGTCGGGCAGCAACAACTGGTGGCGGCACGTGCCGCTTTCGCCGACGGCGATGTGCGCTCATTGGGCGTGTTGCCGCTGCCGCTGCAGCAGTCATGGCTGCGTTCGCGCGCGGCGGGCCTGCAGCCGGGGCAGGAGCCGGACTATCGGCCGCTGCTGGGCGATGGCCGCCATCTGTCCCATCCCGATGACCGGCGCCTGGCGCGTTGCGTGCAGCCGGAGCTGGAACAGCTTTGGGCGGCCTTCGGTGGGCGTGGCTGGACGATGTTCTGCGCCAACCGCGATGGCATGGTGATCGCGCAGCAGGCCCACGGGCTGGAAGATGCTCCCTTGCTGCGGCCGATCCAGGTCGGGCGACAGCTGGGCGAGACCGAGATCGGCACCACCGCGCCAGCGGTCAGCCTGGCCGATGATGTGCCGGCACTGGTGCGCGGCAACGAACATTACCTGCAGCGGTTCGCGCCGGTGTTCTGCCTGAGCGAGCCACTGCACGATCTCGACGGTCGGGTCTGCGGAGTGATCGACATCACCGGTCTTGGCGAGCGCGATCCCGCCCTGCTGCAGGGCTATTTCCGGCAGGCTGCGCTGGCCAGCGAAAACCGCTTGTTCCACAGCCTTACCGACGTGCACCTGCTGGCCGTGCAACATGATCCGCGCTGGCTGGCGTCACCGCTGCAGGGGCTGCTGGCGGTGCAGGAGGATGGCCAGCTGCGTGCAGCCAACCGCGTTGCACGGCGCCTGCTGGGCCTGCCACGGCGCGGGCCGTTGCCGCTGCTGGGTCTGGAAGCGCTGTTTGCTGGTGCCAGTGCGGCGCAACGGCGTCGGCTGCTGCAACCGGGCGCAGCGCATCGGGTCCGGCTGGGCGAGGGCAGTGCGGTCTACCTGCAGCGTCTGCAGGGGCCGCGGGGGGCGGCGCACCGGTCTACTGTGCGGAGCACCCCGGCAGATCCAGGCGCGCCGCGGCTGCGTGACCAGCAGCGTGAGGCCGCGCGCCGCGCGGCCCAGGCCGCTGACGGCAACCTCAGCCTGGCCGCACGCCAGTTGGGAATCTCGCGCACCACGCTGTACAAGCTGCTGCGCGATTGACCGCGTAGTCCACCGGGCAGGGCCCGGCGGGGGCATCAGTCGCGGAAGTTGTTGAACTGCAGCGGCAGCTCGAACTTGCCGGCCTTGAGCACGGCGATGGCGTCCTGCAGGTCATCGCGCTTCTTGCCCTGCACGCGCAGCTTGTCGCCGTTGATCTGGCTTTCCACCTTCAGCTTGGCGTCCTTCAGTGCCGCCGCGATCTTCTTGGCGATCTTCTGCTCGATGCCCTGCTTGACGGTGATTTTCTGCCGGGCCTGGGCCAGGTTGGTTTCGATGTCGCCGAACTCCAGGCTGAGCACGTCGATGCCGCGCGCGGCCAGGCGGGCGCGCAGGATGTCGTTCATCTGCTTGAGCTGGAACTCGGTCGGCGCCGTCTGGTTGATCACATCGCCATCGCGCTCGAACTTGGCGTCCACGCCCTTGAAGTCGAAGCGGGTGGCCAGTTCGCGGTTAGCCTGGTCGATGGCGTTGGTCAGCTCGTGGGTGTCGACTTCGGACACGACGTCGAAGGAAGGCATGGGCGATGCTCCGCAGGATTCAGTGGTGGCCATTCTATCGCGCCGGCCCGCATGCCCGCTTTCTGTAGAGTCGAGCCATGCTCGACTGCTCTTCACAAGGCAGTCGAGCATGGCTCGACTCTACAGAAGGGCGGCAGTCGAGCAAGCTCGACTCTACAATCCGGTGCGGTCGGCGATAATGGGCCATGAACGTGCAACGCTCCCCTTCGCGTGCGGTGGCCTGGATGGTCGCTGCGGTCGCCTGTTTCTCGCTGATGGACGCTGGCATGAAGCAGCTGTCGGCCAGCTATCCGACCCTGGAAGTGACCTTCCTGCGCGGCGCGGCCTCGTTGCCGTTCGTGCTGGTCTGGGTGCTGGCCAGCGCCGGGCCGCGCTCGCTGATCCCGCGTCGCTGGGGGCTGCACCTGCTGCGTGGCGCGCTGGGCATGGCGATGATCGGCTGCTTCGTGTTCGCCCTGCGCGACCTGCCGCTGTCCACCGCCTACACCATCTATTTCGTCGCCCCGCTGCTGATCGCCGCATTGTCGGTGCCGCTGCTGGGCGAGCGGGTCGGGCCGCGGCGCTGGGTGGCCATCGGCATCGGCCTGGTCGGCGTGCTGGTGGTGCTGCGGCCGGGCGTGGACGGTTTCATCTCGGTGCCCGGCCTGATGGTGCTGGCCGCCGCCACCGCCTATGCCGTGGCGGCGATCACGGTCAGCCTGCTCACCCGCACCGATACCTCGCAGTCGATGGTGGTCTGGTTCCTGGTGATCATGGCCATCGGCGCCGGCCTGCTGGCCCTTCCCGGCTGGGTGCCGCTGCAGCTGGCGCATGCGCCGCTGATCGCCGGCATGGGCCTGGCCGGCGCGCTCGGCCAGATCGCCCTGACCAAGGCGTTCCAGCTGGGCGAGGCCTCGATGATCGCGCCGCTGGAGTACAGCGGCCTGGTCTGGGTGATCGGCTGGGATCTGGCCTTCTGGGGCCAGCTGCCAGACAGCTATACCTGGGTGGGTGCGGCGATCATCGTCGCCTCGGGGCTGTACCTGCTGCACCGTGAGCGGGTGAACCGGCAGGAGCCGCCGAAGCCGCTGGACCATCCCTGAGTCGGTTTGGCCGGGGAATGGGGTCAGAGCCCCTGCGGGGATCCGACCCCGGGGGCGGATCCCCGCAGGGGCTCTGACCCCAGCCAACGCGTCGGTGCGGGCGACTTAGAACCAAAAGGAATAACATTCTGGCCCATGGCGCGGGCGCGCGACCGCCTGCGCTGGTAGGCTGCACGCCCCCTTCCGTCACCCAGCCGGTGAGCCACGCCCGTGATCGAGTTCCAGCGCCTGCACAAATCCTATGCCGTTGCCGGCCGCGAAGTCAGCGCGCTGCAGCCGCTGGACCTGACCATCGAGGCCGGTGAGGTATTCGGCATCATCGGCCACTCCGGCGCCGGCAAGTCGACCCTGATCCGCATGATCAACCGTCTGGAAGAACCCAGCGGTGGCCGGCTGCTGATCGGTGGCGAGGATGTCACCGCACTGGACGCGGATGGCCTGCGCGCGTTGCGCCGGCGAATCGGCATGATCTTCCAGCACTTCAACCTGCTGTCGTCGCGCACGGTGGCCGGCAATGTCGCCTTCCCGCTGGAGCTGGCCGGCACGCCGAAGGCGGAGATCGACGCGCGCGTGGCCGAATTGCTGCAGACCGTGGGCCTGGAGGCGCATGCGCAGAAGTACCCCGCACAGCTTTCCGGTGGCCAGAAGCAGCGCGTCGGCATCGCCCGTGCGCTGGCGACACGCCCGCAGATCCTGTTGTGCGACGAGGCCACCAGTGCGCTGGACCCGCAGACCACCGCCTCGGTGTTGTCGCTGTTGTCGAAGATCAATCGCGAGCTCGGCCTGACGATCGTGCTGATCACCCACGAGATGGACGTGATCCGCCGCGTCTGCGACCGCGTCGCCGTCCTCGATGCCGGCCAGATGGTCGAGACCGGGCCGGTCACCCGGGTGTTCCTGCACCCGCAGCACCCGACCACGCGCCGTTTCGTCAGCGAATCGGAGCACGTGGATGAAGGCGCGCTGCACCGTGATTTCGATGCCGTCGGTGGCCGCATCGTGCGCCTGACCTTCCTCGGCGGAGACACCTACGAACCCCTCCTCGGCAGCGTCGCGCGGGAGACCGGTGTCGATTACAACATCCTGTCCGGCCGTATCGACCGGATCAAGGACACCCCGTATGGCCAGCTGGTTGTCGCCCTGGTGGGTGGTGACCAATCCGCCGCGCAGGCCGCGTTCGTGGCCGCCGGCGTGCACGTTGAGGAACTGCGTCGATGATCATCGCCACTGCCGGCGGTTTCTTCCGCCACCTGGATGCGGGCAAGTGGGCCGACATCGGCCAGGCCACCATCGACACCCTGCTGATGCTGCTCGGTTCGCTGCCGCTGACCCTGGCCATCGGCCTGCCGCTGGGCGTGCTGCTGTACCTGTTCGGCGCACCGCAGATGAAGCGCCGTCCGTTCGCCTATGGCGTGCTGGCGCTGGTGGTGAACCTGCTGCGCTCGGTGCCTTTCATCATCCTGATGATCGTGCTGATTCCGGTCACCCTGTTCCTGATGGGGACGTCGCTGGGCGTGCGTGGTGCGATCGTGCCACTGGTGATCGGCGCAGCGCCGTTCTACGCGCGCCTGGTCGAGACCGCGCTGCGCGAAGTGGACCGTGGCGTGATCGAGGCCACCCAGGCGATGGGCGCCACCACCTGGCAGCTGGTCACCCGCGTGCTGCTGCCGGAAGCGCGTCCTGGCTTGATCGCCGGTGCGACGGTCACCACCGTGGCCCTGATCGGCTTCACCGCGATGGGCGGCGCGATTGGTTCCGGCGGCCTTGGTGACCTGGCGTTCCGCGATGGCTACCAGCGTTCGCACACCGACGTGGCCCTGGTTACCGTGGTCCTGCTGTTGGTCCTGGTGCAGCTGCTGCAGATGCTCGGCGACCGCCTGGTCGCGCATTACAGCCGCAAATGACGAGGCGCCGGGGCGCTGCCCCGGCGTCGCCCGGTGCATCGCGGCAGCCGGCCAGCGGCCGGCTCTACCCCATTGCCTGGAAATGGTAGTGCCGGCCGCTGGCCGGCAATCCCACCTGCAATCAACGCACGTTCGGTACTTCGTAGCCCAGCTTGCCGACCTGCTCCGGGTGCTGCGGCACGCGCTTGAGCTTGTCGGTGTTCACGCCGTACTCGTCGCGCAGTCGCTCTGCGAGCTCCTTGTACAGGGCTTTGTCCATGTCCGGCGTACGAGAGAAGATCCAGGCCATTTCACGGCCGGGATAGCCGATCAGCGCCCACGAATAGTCCGGTGCCACTTCCAGTACCCGCGAATGGGTGGGCACCACGCGGTAGAACCAGGTGCGCCAGCCGTGGTTGCCGCTGTCCGGGTCGACGCTGGCACGCGCGCGGACTTCCTGCAGCGGTTCGCCGAAGCCATCGCGGTAGCGGTAGGTGATGCCGACCTTGTGCGCGTCGCGGAGCTCATACTCGTTGACGCTGGCCACATGGCCCCGTTCGATGAAGTTCGGCACGCGGCCGATCACGTACCAGGTGCCCATGAAACGCTTCAGGTCGATCGGCGCATCCGGGTCGGCGGCGCGCGGAGCGCTGGCACGGGGCGACGGCGGCTCACTGGCGGCCATGGCGGGGCCCGCCAGGGACAGGGCCAGCAGCACGGCGCAGAGCGGGCGGATCGAAGTCATGCGGGAGCGGGCTCCAGTGGGCTTGCACGCGCATGGTCGACTGTGTGCACGCGATCCGTCAATGGTGTCGCAACCTGTGAGAAGGGCCTTGCCCATGCTGTGTTGCATTGTCCATCGGAGAAGCCCCATGAACGCACGTTCCGTCCGCCGCCCTGCAACTGAACGCGTCATTCTCGAGCGTGCCGACCCCCGCCTGCTGCGCAGCGTGCAGCAGCTGGCCCTGGCCGGCGTGGCACTGGTACTGGTCTGGCCGGCCGCGCGCGGCAGCAGTGCCTGGCTGGGTTGGCTGCCGATGTGGCTGGTGGGCATGCCGCTGGTGGCCTGGTGGGCGTTGCTGCGCTTCCCGTTGCCGCGCCTGTCGTGGCTGCGGCTGGCGCGTCGTACCGGTGGACAGGCGCGTCGCCGTAGCGGCGGGGCGGTGCGAGGCCGTCGCGGCTCGACCGCCGCGGCCTGACCTTCGACACGGGGGCGGCCGCGGCGATCCATGCTAGCGTTCCACGGCTTATGACTGCCTGGAGCTGCAATGTCTCGACTCGCTTCCGCCTGCCTGCTGGCCGGCATGATGACCGCTGCCTCGGTGGGGACCGCCGTGGCCGCTGAAGACACCGATCGCTACGCCTGGCTCGAAGACGTCACCGGCGACAAGCCGCTGACCTGGGTCAAGGAACAGAACGCCAAGTCCGAGGCGCGCCTGGCGCAGACCCCGGCCTTCAAGCAGATGGAGACCAGCATCCGCGAGGTGCTCGACTCCGATGCCAAGATCCCCGGCGTGCAGAAGATCGGCGACTACTATTACAACTTCTGGAAGGACCAGCAGCACGAGCGCGGCCTGTGGCGGCGCACCACCCTGGCCGAGTACCGCAAGGCCTCGCCGCAGTGGGAAACCGTGCTCGACCTGGATGCGCTGAACAAGGCCGAGGGTGAGAACTGGGTCTGGCATGGCGCCGATTGCCTGCGCCCGGATTACAGCCGCTGCCTGATCGCGCTGTCGCGCGGCGGCGCCGACGCCGACGTCACCCGTGAGTTCGACCTGGCCAACAAGACCTGGATCAAGGACGGCTTCTTCCGTCCCGAGTCCAAGGGCGGCCTCAACTGGGTCGACCGCGACACCGTGTTCGTCTACACCGACTTCGGTGCGGGCTCGATGACCACCTCCGGCTACCCGCGCGTGGCCAAGCTGTGGAAGCGCGGCACGCCGATGACCTCGGCCACCGTGGTGTACGAAGGCAAGCCGGAAGACATGTACATCGCGGCGATGCACGATGACACCCCGGGCTTCGAGCGCAACCTGGTCAGCCGCACGCTGGCGTTCTACAACAACGAGCTCTACCTGCGTGGCGACGATGGCACGCTGACCAAGATCGACGCGCCGAACTCGGCCGAGAAGGGCCTGCACAAACAGTGGCTGACCCTGGAACTGCGCGATCCGTGGACCGTGGGCGGCAAGACCTACGCGTCCGGTTCGCTGCTGGCGACGAAGCTGGACGACTTCCTGGCCGGCAAGCGCGACTTCGAGGTGCTGTTCACCCCGACCGCGACCACCTCGCTGGCCGGCGTCACCTGGACCAAGAGCCACCTGGTGCTGAACGTGCTGGATGACGTCAAGAACCGCCTGTCGGTGCTGACCCCGGGCGCCGATGGCTGGCAGACCAGCCGCTTCGTCGGCGCGCCGGCCTTTGGCACGCTGGCGGTGGGCGCAGTGGACAGCAACGACAGCGATGCGGTGTGGCTGACCGCCACCGACTACCTGACCCCGACCACGCTGGCTCTGGCCGAGATCGGCCAGGCGCCGGAAACGTTGAAGACCATGCCGGCCTTCTTCGATGCCAAGGGCAAGGTGATCGAGCAGCACTTCGCCACCAGCAAGGACGGCACCCGCGTGCCGTACTTCGTGGTGCACGACAAGGCGATGAAGCTGGACGGCGCCAACCCGACCCTGCTGTACGGCTATGGTGGCTTCGAGATCTCGCTGACCCCGAATTACTCCGGTGGCATGGGCCGCGCCTGGCTGGAGAAGGGCGGTGTGTACGTGGTCGCCAACATCCGTGGTGGTGGCGAGTACGGCCCGCGCTGGCACCAGGCAGCGCTGAAGCAGAACCGTCACAAGGCCTATGAAGACATGGCTGCGGTGGCGCGCGATCTGGTCAAGCGCAAGATCACCAGTGCCAAGCACCTGGGCGTCCAAGGTGGCAGCAACGGTGGCCTGCTGACCGGCAACATGCTGACCCAGTACCCGGAGCTGTTCGGTGCAGTGGTGGTGCAGGTGCCGCTGCTGGACATGAAGCGCTACAGCCACCTGTTGGCCGGTGCCTCGTGGATGGCCGAGTACGGCAACCCGGATACCAGCGACTGGGAGTTCATCAAGACCTTCTCGCCGTATCATCTGTTCAACGAGAAGAAGAACTACCCGCCGGTGCTGTTCACCACCTCCACCCGCGATGACCGCGTGCACCCGGGTCATGCCCGCAAGATGGCGGCGAAGATGATCGACGCCGGCAAGGACGTGACCTACTACGAGAACATCGAAGGTGGCCACGGCGGCGCAGCCAACAACGCGCAGGCAGCACACATGTCCGCACTGGCCTACAGCTTCCTGTGGGAGCGGTTGGGCGGCAAGTAAGCAGAACGGAAAACGCCGCCCCAGGGCGGCGTTTTTCGTTGGGTTCACGTATCCACGCATGGCGTGGATCTACCTACGTATCGTGCGCTGGGTCAGTAGATCCACGCCATGCGTGGATGCCGTTCGCGCAGATCGATCAGGCGCCCCAGCTCTTCAACCCGCGTGCAATCCGCGCCACCGCCTCCTGCAGCCGCGGCACTTCCTGGGTATAGGCCAGGCGCACATGCTGGTTGGCGCGATGGAAACCGAAATCCAGCCCCGGGGTGAACGCCACGTGCTCGGTTTCCAGGAAGTGCGCGCAGAACGCCTGCGCGTCGTCAGTGAACGCGCTGACATCGGCGTACAGGTAGAACGCGCCCTGTGGCTCGACCTCGATGCGGAAACCCAGCTCGCGCAACGCGGGCAGCAGGAAATCACGGCGCTGGCGGAACGCATCACGGCGCTGTTCGAAGATCGCCATCGATTCCTCGCTGAAGCAGGCGAGTGCGGCATGCTGGGCGATGCTCGATGCGCTGATGTACAGGTTCTGTGCCAGCTTCTCCAGGTCCGGCACCGCCGCCGGCGGCGCCACCAGCCAACCCAGCCGCCAGCCGGTCATGCCGAAATATTTGGAGAAGCTGTTCAGCACGAACGCGCTGTCATCCACCTGCAGCACGCTGGATGCATCCAGGCCGTAGGTCAGGCCGTGGTAGATCTCGTCCACTACCA
The DNA here is from genome assembly GCF_003205835.1 of Stenotrophomonas maltophilia. Taxonomy (GTDB): domain Bacteria; phylum Pseudomonadota; class Gammaproteobacteria; order Xanthomonadales; family Xanthomonadaceae; genus Stenotrophomonas; species Stenotrophomonas riyadhensis. The sequence goes on along the minus strand of NZ_CP029773.1, from coordinate 4,172,937 downwards.
GATGGCCGCCACGCGCGTGAAGGGCCTGCGACAGTGCTGCCAGTTCGTCGGCGGACAGCACGGTGCCGGTCGGATTGGCGGGGGAGGCCACCAGTGCGCCGACGCTGTCGGCATTCCAGTGCTGTTCCACCAGCGACGGTGTGAGCTGGTAGGCGGTGTCCGGGCCGACCGGAACCAGCTGTGCACCGCCTTCCACCAGGCGCAGGAAATGGCGGTTGCAGGGGTAGCCGGGGTCGGCCAGCAGCCAGTGGCGGCCGGGGTCGACCAGCAGGCTGCTGGCCAGCAGCAGCGCACCGGAGCCGCCGGGAGTGACCAGGATGCGTTCGGGATCGATATCCAGCCCGTAGTGGCTGCGATAGAAGCCACTGATCGCCTGGCGCAGGGCCGGCAGGCCACGTGCGGCGGTGTAGCGGGTATGGCCGGCGGCCAATGCGGCCTGGCCGGCACGCACGACCGGTTCGGCCGTGGTGAAGTCCGGTTCGCCGATTTCCAGATGGATCACATCGTGGCCCGCCTGTTCCAGCGCCTGCGCGCGGGCCAGCAGGGACATCACGTGGAACGGAGCGATTTCATGGCTGCGCCGGCTGTAGCCCGGCGTGTGGGGCAGGGTACTCATGTGCCCATGGTACGCCGGCCGGCACGACCCATGACGATCCGCAGGGTTGCCGCATTGCCGGGATTGGGGTCAGATCCCTTTTCGGGAAAAGGGATCTGACCCCGCCGAAGACCATTGCATTGATGCGCCTGGAGCCTTATCTCATGAAATCCACCCTCTGCCTGTTGCTTGCCAGCCTGATGACCACCACTGCTACCGCCGCCACGCCGCCCGTTCCGCCGGATGCCGCCAAGCATCCGCATGTGGTCAAGGCGCCGTTCGGCGCGACCCGCAACGACGACTATTACTGGCTGCGCGACGACAAGCGCGAGAACAAGGACATGCTGGCCTACCTGCAGGCCGAGAATGCCTATGCCGACCAGTTGCTGGCGCCGTTGAAGCCGCTGGAAGACACCCTGTACAAGGAGATCGTCGGCCGCATCAAGCAGGACGATTCCAGCGTGCCGGCGCGCGAGCGTGGCTACTGGTACTACAGCCGCTTCGAGACCGGCCAGGACTACCCGATCCACGCACGCCGCAAGGGCGGCATGGATGCCGCCGAGGAAATCCTGCTGGACGTCAACACGATGGCCGCCGGCAAGGGCTACTTCAGCGTCGGCTCGATGGAAGTCAGCCAGGACAACCAGCTGCTGGCCTGGGCCGATGACGATGTCGGTCGCCGCCAGTACACCATCCGCTTCAAGGACCTGGCTACCGGCAAGGTGCTGCCCGATGTGATCACCGGCAGCTCCGGCGACCTGGTCTGGGCCGACGACAACCGCACCGTGCTGTATGTCGAGAACGATCCGGAAACGCTGCTGACCGTACGCGTGAAGAAGCACGTGCTGGGCACCCCGGCCAGTGCCGACACCGTCGTCTACGAAGAGAAGGACGACAGCTTCTACATGGGCATCGGCCGCACCCGCGACGATCGCTTCATCACCATCGGCGTGCACAGCACTGTGTCCTCGGAAGAGCGCTACGCGCCGGCCAGCGACCCGACCACGTTCACCGTACTGGCGCCGCGCCAGCGCGATGTGGAGTACGACGCTGACCACTACGACGGCCGCTGGGTGATCCGCACCAACGACGGTGCGAAGAACTTCAAGCTGGTCACCGCACCGACCGATGCGACCTCGCGCGCACAGTGGAAGGACTGGATCGCGCATGACGATGCGGTGTTCATCGAAGGCTTCGAGCTGTTCGATGCGTACACCGCCATCGCCGAACGTTCCGAGGGCCTGGAACGCATCCGCCTGCTGTTCAAGGATGGCCGCAGCGACTACGTGAAGGCCGATGAGCCGGCGTACTCGATGGGCCTGGGCGACAACACCGAGGCCGATACGCCGTGGCTGCGCTACGTCTACACCTCGATGACCACCCCCACCACCGTGTTCGAGCTGAACACCGCCACCGGCGAGCGTCGCCAGCTGAAGGTGCAGCCGGTGATCGGCTATGACGCGTCGAAGTACGAAACCGATCGTGTCTGGATCACCGCACGCGATGGCGTGAAGGTGCCGGTGTCGCTGGTCTACCGCAAGGGCTACCAGAAGGACGGCAAGGGCGCGCTGTTCCAGTACGCCTATGGCAGCTACGGCATGTCGATGGATCCGTACTTCAACCAGACCACGGTGAGCCTGCTCGATCGTGGCGTGGTGTATGCCATCGCCCATATCCGTGGCGGCCAGGAGATGGGCCGCGACTGGTACGAGAACGGCAAACTGCTGCACAAGCAGAACACCTTCAACGACTTCATCGACGTCACCCGCGGCCTGGTCGCACAGGGCTGGGCGGCGAAGGATCGCGTCGCCGCGTCCGGCGGCAGCGCCGGTGGCCTGCTGATGGGCGCCGTGGCCAACCAGGCGCCGCAGGACTACCGGGTGATGGTGGCGCAGGTACCGTTTGTCGACGTGGTCACCACCATGCTCGACCCGACCATTCCGCTGACCACCAACGAATACGACGAGTGGGGCAACCCCGAGCAGAAGCAGTATTACGACTACATGCTGTCCTACTCGCCCTACGACAACGTGAAGCAGCAGGCGTACCCGGCGCTGTTCGTGGGCACCGGTCTGTGGGATTCGCAGGTGCAGTACTGGGAGCCGGCCAAGTGGGTGGCCAAGCTGCGTGACGACAACACCGGCCATTACCCGATCCTGTTCCGCACCAACATGGAAGCCGGCCACGGCGGCAAGTCGGGGCGCTTCCAGCGCTACCGTGAACTGTCCGAGTCGTACGCGTTCGTGCTGCAGCAGCTGGGCATCGCCCAGCCGTAATGATGCAGGGGTGCCGGGCGTTGCCTGGCATCCCGAACCGGTATCCTTGCGGCCATGAGCCAGCCCGACCCCTCCGCATCCCGCGATGCTGCCACGCCACCGCGCGTGGTGCGTTTCCGCTGGGCGTGGTGGCTGCTGGCCTACGTCAGCCTGGGCACCGGTATCGTCGGCATCTTCGTGCCGGGCCTTCCCACCACCGTATTCATCCTGATCTCGGCCTGGGCTGCCTCGCGTGGTTCCGAGCGCCTGCACAACTGGCTGCTGCAGCACCCGCGCTTCGGCCCGGCCATTGCCAACTGGCAGGCACACGGGGCGGTCAGCCGCTACGGCAAGTGGATGGCCACGATCACCATGGCAGTGTGCGCCGGCATCATGCTGTGGTGCGTGCCGATCGCCTGGGTGAAGTGGTTCTCGATCGGCAGCATGACCGTGGTGGCGATCTGGCTGTGGACCCGGCCGCTGCCGCCGCCTGCAGATTGAGCGCCTGCGGTGGTGCCGGCCGCTGGCCGGCAACCCGATCCCCTGCACCAACCGCTCAGCCGCCAATGGCTATACTCGGGGCATGAAGATCCCCCATCGAAACGCCATCCTGATTCCGCTGGCAGCGGCCTCGCTGCTGCTCCTCGCCGCCTGCGGCAACAAGGGCCCGCTGGTACTGCCGCAGAAGCCGGTGCCGGTGGAAGAAACCGTCGAACCGGTTGCCGAGCCCGCTACCGAAGCGACCCCGGCGCAGACCGAAGGCAGCGGCACCCCGGCCACGACCGTGGAGCCGGCTGCACCGACCACGCAACCGGCGCCTGCGCCTGCGAAGAAGGTGGGCGGCGGGAATGAGTAAGGCCGGTTCCAAGGCGCTGCGCTTCAGCAAGATGCATGGCGCGGGCAATGATTTCGTAGTGATCGACCTGCGTGACGGCACTGCGCCGCCCACGCCTGAACTGGCCGCGCGCCTGGCCGACCGCCACACCGGCGTCGGCTGCGATCAGATCCTGACTATCGAAGCGCCGCGCGCGGAAGGCTCGGTGGCGTCGTACCGCATCTGGAATGCCGACGGTTCCAACTCCGAGCAGTGCGGCAACGGCGCGCGCTGCATCGCGGCCTGGCTGGTGCGTGAGGGCAGTGCGCAGGGGGATCAGTTCGTCATCGACAGCCCGCTGGCCAGTCATGAGGTGAAGGCCCTGGGCGATGGCCAGTTCGCGGTGACCATGGGCGTGCCTGCGTTCGAGCCGGTCAACGTGCCGCTGGTGGGCTTCGCCCATGCACGCGAGGAGTACCTGCTGCCGTTGCAGGGCGAGAGCATACGCTTCGCCGCGGTGTCGATGGGCAATCCGCATGCGGTGATCGAAGTGGGCCTGATCGATGCAGCACCGGTCGAGCGCGTCGGTTCGCTGCTGCAGCAGCATGCCTCGTTCCCGCGCTCGGTGAACGTGGGTTTTGCCCAGGTGATGGGCCCGGCGCATGCACGTCTGCGTGTGAATGAACGTGGCGTCGGCGAAACCCTGGCCTGCGGCAGCGGCGCCTGCGCCGCTGCGGTGACCCTGATGCAGCGTGGCCGCCTGCAGCGCGATGCGCGCATCAGCCTGCCCGGGGGTGACCTGCGCATCCAGTGGCCGGGCGATGGCCAGCCGGTGGTGATGGCCGGCCCGACCGCATTCGTCTTCGAAGGGGAGTGGATCGCATGACCGAAACCGTCGACAAGCTCGGGGCCCATGAAGTCGCTGCCTGGTTGCGGCGGCATCCGGGCTTCCTCAAGCAGTTCCCGGACCTGGCCCTGACCCTGGTGGTGCCACGCGACGACGGCCCGACCGCGTCGCTGGCCAGCTACCAGCTGGAAGTGCTGCGCGAGAAGAACCGCGAGCTGGCACGACGGTTGGCCGATCTGGGTGCCACCGCCCAGGTCAATGAACGCCTGGCAGTGCGCACGCATCAGCTGACCCTGGCGCTGATGAAGCAGGACAACGCCGCCGACACCCTGCGTGCGATGGCTGCCTCGCTGCAGGAAGATTTCGCCGGCGACCTGGTGCGATTGGTGGTGCACACACCGGTGGCCGGGCTGGAACAGGCCGACTGGCTGCAGGTGATCGCCGCCGATGATGCGCAGCTGGGCCCGTTCCGCGACTGCCTGAAGGACGGCGAGCCGATCTGCGGGCGCCTGCAGCCGGAAAAGAATGCCGTGCTGTACGGCGTGCGCAGCGAAGAAGTGCAGACCACCGCGCTGCTGCCGTTGCCGGGCGTGGGCCTGATTGCTGTGGGCAGCCACGACCCGAACCGCTTCTACCCGGGCATGGGCACGCTGTTCCTGCGCATGATGGGCGATGCGTTGGCCACCGGCCTGAAGCGCTTCCCGGGCTGAGCAGGACACGACGATGAGCGCGGTACAGGCCTTCCTGCAGCATCTGCAGGTAGAGCGGCGGATGTCGGCACATACGCTCGACGCCTACCGCCGTGACCTGGACGCGCTGTCGGCCTGGGCCGAGCCGCGCGGTGTTGCGGTGGACGCACTCGATGCCGAGGCGCTGCGCCAGTTCGTTGCCGATGAGCACCGCAGAGGCCTGTCAGCCAAGAGCCTGCAACGCCGCTTGTCGGCGTGCCGCAGCTTCTACGCCTGGCTGTTGAAGCATGGACGCATCGAGGTCAGCCCGGCGGCGACGCTGAAGGCGCCGCGTGCGCCGCGCCGCTTGCCGCAGGTGCTTGACGCCGACGAAGCCGTGCAGCTGGTCGAGCTGGAACCGGAAGGTGAACTCGGCCGCCGTGATCGCGCGCTGCTGGAACTGTTCTATTCCTCCGGCCTGCGCCTGAGCGAAGTCTGCGCGTTGACCTGGCGCGACCTGGATTTCGACAGCGGCCTGGTCAACGTGCTGGGCAAGGGCAACCGCCAGCGCCGCGTGCCGTTCGGCCGGCCCGCACGCGAAGCGCTGCAGGCGTGGCGTGCGGAAAGTGGCGGCGGCCCGGCCTCACCGGTGTTTCCCGGCCGCAACGGGCCGATCAGCCAGCGCGCGGTGCAGATCCGCATCCGCCAGCTGGCGCAGCGCCAGGGCCTGTTCAAGCACGTGCACCCGCACATGCTGCGGCACAGTTTCGCCAGCCACATCCTGGAATCCTCCGGCGACCTGCGCGGTGTGCAGGAGCTGCTGGGCCACGCCGACATCGCCACCACGCAGATCTACACCCACCTCGATTTCCAGCACCTGGCCAAGGTCTACGACGCCGCGCATCCGCGCGCCAAGCGCCGCAGCAGGGACGACAAGGCTGAATAGCCCGCCCTTGATCTGGATCAGGGCAGGTCGGGCGCTACCGGCGCACCGTGGCCGCAGTCCACGAGGACACCGCTGCCATGGCGAAGCCCATTCCGCTGCACCCCAAACACCCCGAGCGCATCTGCTGGGGCTGCGACCGCTACTGCGCGGCTGACGCCCTGGCCTGCGGCAATGGTTCCGGCCGCACCCAGCACCCGATCGAGACGCAGGGCGAAGACTGGTACCTCGCCTGGGGCATCGAGCCGAATCCGGATCGGCCTTCGCAGGCCAAGCGCTGAACGGCAGGCGTTCCACGTTCGGGCGGCGGGGTCCGCGCGCATTGCGATGCGCTCGTTAGAAGGGCGCCCTCTTCCCATGGGGCGCCACCAAGCGCTGAACGGCAGCCATCCGCACAGGCTTGATCGTACCCGGCGCTGTCCCCATGTCCCGGGAACAGCTATCGGAGGCCGCATGGACCCCAGTCAGAATCCCAACGTTTTCCACGCCACCACCATCGTCTGCGTCCGTCGCGGCGAGCACGTGGCCATTGCCGGCGACGGCCAGGTCACGCTGGGCCACACCGTGATGAAGGGCAATGCGCGCAAGGTGCGCCGCCTCGGTCGTGACGGCCAGGTGCTGGCCGGCTTCGCCGGTGCCGCCGCCGATGCCTTCACCCTGTTCGAGCTGTTCGAGGCCAAGCTGGAAAAGCACGGCCAGCTGCAGCGCGCTGCGGTCGAGCTGGCCAAGGATTGGCGCACCGAGCGCCGCCTCGGCAAGCTCGAAGCCCTGCTGGCGGTGGCCGACAAGGAAACCTCGCTGATCATCAGCGGCACCGGTGATGTGATCGAGCCGGAGGACGGCATCATCGCCATCGGTTCCGGTGGTTCCTATGCACTGTCGGCCGCGCGCGCACTGATGGCGCACACCGAACTGGATGCGCGCACCATTGCCAGCGAAGCGATCGGCATTGCCGGCGACATCTGCATCTACACCAACCGCAACGTGGTGGTCGAGGAGCTGTGAGGGTCGTGCCGGCCGCTGGCCGGCAACCTCATGCCCCCCCCCCACGCGTGCCTGGTTGCCGGCCAGCGGCCGGCACTACCGACACTGAATCCGTGAGCACATCCATGTCGAAGATCGAAGTTTCCTCCGCCACCATGACCCCGCGCGAGATCGTGCAGGAACTGGACCGGCATATCGTGGGCCAGCACGACGCCAAGCGCGCCGTGGCCATTGCGCTGCGCAACCGCTGGCGCCGCATGCAGCTGGTGCCCGAGCTGCGCAATGAAGTGATGCCGAAGAACATCCTGATGATCGGCCCGACCGGCGTCGGCAAGACCGAGATCGCGCGTCGCCTGGCCACCCTGGCCAACGCACCGTTCGTGAAGGTTGAAGCCACCCGCTTCACCGAAGTCGGCTACGTCGGCAAGGACGTCGAGCAGATCATCCGCGACCTGGCCGATACCGCTGTGAAGCTCTATCGCGAGCAGGCCAAGGTGCGCGTGCGTACCCAGGCCGAAGAACGCGCCGAAGACCGCATCCTCGATGCGCTGCTGCCGCGCCGCAGCGGTGGCATCGGCTTCGATCCGGAAGTCGCCCGCAACGAACCGTCGGCGCAGGACAACGAGACCCGCATCAAGTTCCGCAAGATGCTGCGCAACGGTGAGCTGGACGAGCGCGAGATCGAACTCGACCTGGCCGCCAATGTCAGCATGGACATCATGACCCCGCCGGGCATGGAGGAAATGGGCCAGCAGCTGAAGTCGATGTTCGCCAACCTCGGCGGCGGCGCCAAGGCGCACAAGCGCACGCTGACCATCAAGGCCGCGCGTCCGCTGCTGATCGAGGAAGAGGCCGGCAAGCTGGTCAACGAGGACGACATCCGCACCGCGGCGATCGAGGCCTGCGAGCAGCACGGCATCGTCTTCATCGACGAGATCGACAAGGTCGCCAAGCGTGGTGACAACGTGGGTGGAGGCGATGTTTCGCGCGAAGGCGTGCAGCGCGACCTGCTGCCGCTGGTGGAAGGCTCCAACGTGTCGACCAAGTACGGCACGATCAAGACCGACCACATCCTGTTCATTGCTTCGGGTGCGTTCCACCTGGCCAAGCCGAGCGATCTGATTCCGGAGCTGCAGGGCCGCTTCCCGATCCGCGTTGAACTGGGTGCGCTGAGCAAGGGTGATTTCGTGCGCATCCTGACCGAGCCGAAGGCCGCGCTGACCAAGCAGTACGAAGCACTGCTGGCCACCGAGGGCGTCAAGGTCAGCTTCACCGCCGACGCCATCGACCGCCTGGCCGAGATCGCCTTCCAGGTGAACGAGCGCCAGGAGAACATCGGTGCCCGTCGCCTGCACACCGTACTGGAGCGCCTGTTGGATTCGCTCAGCTACGAGGCACCGGACCGCGACGGCGAGACCCTGGCCATCGACAGTGCTTATGTCGATGCGCATCTGGGTGAGCTGGTGCAGGATCCGGACCTGAGCCGCTACATCCTGTAATGCCTGACGCTGCAAAGCATGAGGCCGCCGAAAGGCGGCCTTCTTGTTGGTGGTCAGTGCGGATGTCTGACGCGGTAGGCCTGCAGCACCTGGTCGATCACCGCACTGGTGCGGGCGGCGCTGATGCCGTTCGACGGCGAGTGACCCCAGCCACGCAACTCATCGACCATGGTAGCGATCAACGGCTGCTGGATCGACGGCGGGTTCGGGATATCGAACGTCTGCATACCGGCTTCGGTTTCCAGTACCACTGGAACATCCTCGAAGGTGGCAAAGCGCAGTTGTCCGCGATCGCCGGTGATCTCGATCTCATCCTGGCGGCGGAACGCGCAGAAGCTCCATTGCGCGATGCCGTGCACCCCCGTCCCGGTGCGGAAGCACATCGAGACGCTGTCCTCGGCGGCGTAGGCGCCGGTCAACGAGCTGGCCAGGCCACGCACATCGCTCAGCGGCCCCAGCAGATGATCCAGCAGGTCCAGGGTGTGCGAGCCCAGATCGACGAACAGCCCGCCGCCAGCGATCGCCGGGTTGGTCCGCCAGAAGTCCGGCGATGCAGCGTTCGCCGAATGCGGCCGGTGCAGGGTGGCGCGCACGCTGCGCGGTGTGCCGATCGCGCCGCTGTCCAGCAGCTGCTTCACCTGCGCGAAGCGGGGCAGGGCGCGGCGGTAGTAGGCCACGAACACCGGCACGCCGCTGCGGGCGCTGGCTTCAATGATGCGCTGGCACTCGCCGTGGTCCATGGCCATCGGTTTTTCGATGTAGACCGGCTTGCCCGCGGCAATCGCCTGCAATGCGTAGTGCATGTGCGTGGAGGGCGGCGTCGCAACGTAGATCGCGTTCACTTCCGGGTCGGCGATGAGTGCATCGGCGTCCGCGTACCAGCGGGGAATCGCATGGCGCCGCGCATAATCCTCGGCCAATGCCGCATTGCGGCGCATGACCGCGGCCACCCGTGAGCCCGGCGTGTTGGCCAGGGCCGGCCCGCTCTTCTTCTCGGTGACGCTGCCACAGCCGATGAAGCCCCACACCACGTTGTCCAGGATCATCACGATGCGTCCAGAAAAGGGAAGGTCCGCCGGGTTCAACCCAACAGTGAGCGTAGTCGATCACCGGCGGAGGCGGAGACATCGGCACCGGTGGGCAGGAAGCAACGAAGCTGCCACTGCCGGGTCCGGATCGCGTCCTTTGCGGTCGGCGTGCTCCACGGCGGATAGACACGGAGGGCGCGCTTTCCGCCCTCGCCATCGCGCGACATCACGCCGCGCTCGATCAGCAGGTCACGACTGAAGATGAACTGCCCGCGCTGTGTTCCGTCGAAGACCGCGATCACCACGAAGTGCACAGCATCGGCTGCATCCAATGGAGCGATATCAGAACCGGGGGCGGGGCGCTTCCACAGGGTTACGAACTGGCCGGTCTTGGTGGGGGTGATCTTCGCGACGCGGAACACGATGCTGTGACCCTCAAGGGCAAAGCGGCAGGCACCGTACTCCGCGCTTTCCGCTTCCGCCACGATCGGTCCGGTCAACTGCAGCCCTGCGGGCAGGTAGAGATCGTGCAGTGCCGCAGTGGCGGCAGCAATGCCGCTCATGCTTCCGGCAGCGGCTCGGGCACCGTTCCGGGCACGAACACGCCTTCTTTCACGTAGGCGGCCAGGGTCATGTCCAGCGCGAGCATGCCATCGCGCTTGAGGTCCATCAGTTCCGGTTCGACCATCGCGCCGTGCAGCACGCCCAGCACGGTGGCGTGCAGCATGCGCGCGGCGATCTTGGGGTCGGCGCCTTCGCGCAGCTGGCCCAGATCGCGGGCGCGGCGCAGGGCGCGCTCCATCCGGTCCAGCGCATCGCGGAAGCCGGTTTGCTGCATCTCGGTCAGCACCTTGGTATCGGCCGAGGCGTCGCTGCGGAGCATGATCTCCATGGTCTTGCGCAGGCGCTCGTCCTCGGACAGCTCGATGAACGAGTGGATCATCACCGCGCGCAGGTCGTGCACCGGGGTGTCGCGCTGGTCGGTGGAGGTACGCTCCAGTTCCTGCATGAAGGGCAGGTGCACGCGCTCGACGATCGCGGCCAGCACCTCGCTCTTGTTCTTGAAGTGCCAGTACACCGCGCCACGGGTATAGCCGGCGCGGGCGCCGATCATCTCCAGCGTGGTACGGGCCACGCCGTGTTCATGGAAGCAGGCTTCGGCGGCGTCAAGGATGCCTTCCCGGGTTGCCTGGGTGTCCTCTTTGGTCTTGCGGGCCATGGGTAGGGTACGAGTGCGGGTGAAACGTGGCTGAATTGTACCGGTTTACAAACAAACAACCATGTATGTATATTTCGCACCCATCATTCCCGTCGTGTGCGTGGCAGGCCCGTCCGGCTCCCACTCCACCCGGGTGGGCGCTGTTCGCACGGTCTTCACCTTTGCTGGTGGAGGGTCCGCCGTATCAGCGCTGGCTGAGACCCTTTCCTCCAAGAGCCTTTCCGTCATGTTGCTGAGCCGAATCCGACCCTTTGCACTGTCGCTGGCAATCGCCGCGACCGTGGCTGCCTGCGGCGGCCAACCCCAGGCCCCCGAACAGGGCCCGGGTGACGTCACCGTGGTCACGCTGAAGTCCGAGACCGTGGGCCTGACCCGCGAGCTGCCGGGCCGTACCAACGCCTTCCTGGTCGCCGAAGTGCGTCCGCAGGTCAACGGCATCGTCGCCAAGCGCCTGTTCACCGAGGGCGGCATGGTCAAGGCCGGCGAGCCGCTGTACCAGATCGAGGACGCGAGCTACCGCGCGCAGGCCAACAGTGCCCGTGCCCAGCTGGCGCGTGCCGAGGCCACCGCCAACGCCGCGCGCCTGAGCGCCAAGCGCATCACCGAGCTGGCCAAGGTTGATGCGGTCAGCCAGCAGGACCTGGAAAACGCGGTGGCCGCGCAGAAGCAGGCCGAGGCTGACGTCGGCGCCGCCAAGGCCTCGCTGGATGCGGCCAACGTCACTCTGGGCTACGCCCGCATCACCGCCCCGATCAGCGGCCGCATCGGCAAGTCCAGCGTCACCCAGGGTGCGCTGGTCAGCGCCGGCCAGGCCAATGCACTGGCCACCGTGCAGCAGCTGGACCCGATCTATGTCGACCTGACCCAGTCCTCGGCCGAGCTGCTGCAGCTGCGCCGCGAACTGGCCGCTGGCCGCCTGCAGGACAACCAGACGCTGCCGGTCAGCATCCTAATGGAAGACGGCAGCACCTTCGAGCACAAGGGTACGCTGGAATTCTCCGAAGTCAGCGTCGACCCGGCCACTGGCAGCTTCGGCCTGCGCGTGAAGGTGGACAATCCGGACGGCCTGCTGATGCCGGGCACGTACGTGCGCGCGGTGATCGGCGGCGGCGTGCGCAGCGATGCGGTGCTGGTGCCGATGGCCGGCATCGCCCGCGATCCGAAGGGTGACACCTCGGCGATGGTGGTCGACAAGGACAACAAGGTCGAAGTGCGCCCGGTCAAGGTCAGCCGCACGGTCGGCGACAAGTGGCTGGTCGAGGACGGTCTGAAGGCCGGCGACAAGGTCATCGTCGAAGGCCTGCAGAAGATCGGCCCCGGCATGCCGGTCAAGGCCACCGAGAAGGGCGCTGCTCCGGCCAAGCCGGCAGCGGCCGCCCAGCCTGCCGCTCCGGCCGGCGACGCGAAGTAAGCGGAGAACCCCATGGCACGCTTTTTCATCGATCGACCCATCTTCGCGTGGGTGATCGCCATCATCATCATGCTCGCCGGCGGCCTGGCCCTGTTCAAGCTGCCGGTCTCGATGTACCCCAACGTCGCACCGCCGGCGGTGGAAATCAGCGCCACCTACCCGGGTGCATCGGCCAAGGTGGTCGAGGACTCGGTGACGCAGATCATCGAGCAGAACATGAAGGGCCTTGATGGCCTGATCTATTTCTCCTCCAACAGCTCGTCCAATGGCCAGGCCACCATCACCCTGACCTTCGAGAGCGGCACCAACCCGGACATCGCCCAGGTGCAGGTGCAGAACAAGCTGCAGCTGGCCATGCCGCTGCTGCCGCAGGAAGTACAGCGGCAGGGCATCAACGTGGCCAAGTCCAGCTCGGGCTTCCTGAACGTCATCGCGTTCGTGTCCGAGAACGGCAGCATGGACGCCAACGACATCGCCGACTACGTCGGTTCCAATGTCGTCGACCGTCTGAGCCGCGTGCCGGGCGTGGGCAACATCCAGGTGTTCGGTGGCAAGTACGCCATGCGTATCTGGCTGGACCCGAACAAGCTGCACACCTACGGCCTGTCCGTTGCGGAAGTGACCGCAGCGATCAAGGCACAGAACGCCCAGGTGGCCATCGGCCAGCTCGGCGGCGCGCCGTCGATCAAGGGCCAGCAGCTCAACGCCACCATCAATGCGCAGTCGCGCCTGCAGACCCCGGAACAGTTCCGCAACATCATCGTGCGCGGTGCGCAGGACGGTGCCGAGCTGCGCCTGGGCGATGTCGCCCGTGTCGAACTGGGTGCAGAGTCCTACGACTTCGTCACCCGCTACAACGGCCAGCCGGCCAGCGGCCTGGCGGTCACCCTGGCCACCGGCGCCAACGCGCTGGATACTGCGGCCGGCGTGGATGCCGCGCTGCAGGACATGAAGAGCTTCTTCCCGGCCGGCCTGAAGGCCGAGATCCCGTACGACACGACCCCGTTCGTGCGCGTGTCGATCAAGGGCGTGGTGCAGACCCTGATCGAAGCGATCGTGCTGGTGTTCGTGGTGATGTACCTGTTCCTGCAGAACTTCCGCGCCACCCTGATCCCGACCATCGCCGTGCCGGTGGTGCTGCTGGGTACCTTCGGCGTGCTGGCGATGCTGGGCTTCTCGGTGAACATGCTGACCATGTTCGCGATGGTGCTGGCGATCGGCCTGCTGGTGGACGATGCCATCGTGGTGGTGGAGAACGTCGAGCGCATCATGTCCGAGGAAGGACTGTCGCCGCTCGAGGCCACCCGCAAGTCGATGGGCCAGATCACCGGCGCGCTGGTGGGTATCGGCCTGGTGCTGTCGGCCGTGTTCGTGCCGATGGCCTTCATGAGCGGTTCCACCGGCGTGATCTATCGCCAGTTCTCGGCCACGATCGTTTCGGCGATGGCGCTGTCGGTGCTGGTCGCGATCGTACTGACCCCGGCGCTGTGCGCGACCATGCTCAAGCCGCTGAAGAAGGGTGAGCACCACGTCGCACACAAGGGCTGGTCCGGTCGTTTCTTCAACGGTTTCAACCGCGGCTTCGACCGCACCAGCGAAAGCTACCAGCGCGGCGTGCGCGGCATCATCCACCGTCCGTGGCGCTTCATGGGCATCGTGGCGGCACTGTTCGTGCTGATGGGCGTGCTGTTCGTGCGCCTGCCCAGCTCGTTCCTGCCCAACGAAGACCAGGGCGTGCTGATGGCGCTGGTGCAGGCGCCGGTCGGTGCCACCCAGGAACGTACGCTGGAATCGATCGCGGCACTGGAAAACCACTTCCTGCAGAACGAGAAGGATGCGGTGGACTCGGTGTTCTCGGTGCAGGGCTTCAGCTTCGCCGGCATGGGCCAGAACGCGGGCATGGCATTCGTCAAGCTGAAGGACTGGAGCGAGCGTGACGCCAACAATGGCGTGATGCCGATCACCGGTCGCGCCATGGCAGCGCTGGGCCAGATCAAGGATGCCTTCATCTTCGCCTTCCCGCCGCCGGCCATTCCGGAACTGGGTACCGCCTCGGGCTACACCTTCTTCCTGAAGGACAACAGCGGCCAGGGCCACGAGGCACTGGTGGCCGCGCGCAACCAGCTGCTGGGCCTCGCCGCCGGCAGCAAGAAGCTGGCCAACGTGCGCCCGAACGGCCAGGAAGACACGCCGCAGTTCCGCATCGACATCGATGCGGCCAAGGCGACCTCGCTGGGGCTGTCGATCGACCAGATCAACGGTACCTTGGCCGCCGCATGGGGTAGCTCGTACATCGACGACTTCGTCGATCGTGGCCGCGTCAAGCGCGTGTTCGTGCAGGCCGACCAGCCGTTCCGCATGGTGCCGGAGGACTTCGATCTCTGGTCCGTGAAGAACGACAAGGGGGAGATGGTGCCGTTCAGTGCCTTCGCCACCAAGCACTGGGATTACGGTTCGCCGCGCCTGGAACGCTACAACGGTGTGTCGGCGATGGAAATCCAGGGCGAACCGGCACCGGGTGTCGCGTCCGGTGACGCCATGGCCGAGATCGAACAGCTGGCCAAGCAGCTGCCGGCGGGCTTCGGCATCGAGTGGACGGCGATGTCCTACCAGGAACGCCAGGCCGGCTCGCAGACGCCGCTGCTGTACACGCTGTCGCTGATGATCGTGTTCCTGTGCCTGGCCGCGATGTATGAAAGCTGGAGCGTGCCGACCGCGGTGCTGCTGGCGGCCCCGCTGGGTATCCTCGGCGCGGTGCTGGCCAATACCTTCAAGGGCCTGGAACGCGACATCTACTTCCAGGTGGCGATGCTGACCACGGTGGGCCTGACCAGCAAGAACGCGATCCTGATCGTCGAGTTCGCCAAGGAAAACCTGGAGAAGGGGGCCAGCCTGATCGAATCGATCATGCACGCCGTGCGCGACCGTTTGCGCCCGATCGTGATGACTTCGCTGGCCTTCGGCATGGGCGTGGTGCCGCTGGCGATCTCCACCGGTGCCGGCTCCGGTGCCAAGCAGGCGATCGGCACCGGCGTGCTCGGCGGCATGATCGTCGGCACCGTGCTCGGCGTGTTCTTCGTGCCGCTGTTCTTCGTGGTGGTGCAGCGCGTGTTCAAGCGCAAGTCCACGACGTGACCTGAAACGGTAGTGCCGGCCGCTGGCCGGCACCTACTGCCCGCGTGATGTGAATCCAACGAGGTTGCCGGCCAGCGGCCGGCACTACCTCCTGCCATCCGGCAGTACCGATGGAAGTCATTCCCATGAAAAGTGCATCCCTGTTCCTTTCCATTGCCGCCGCGCTCGCGCTGGCCGGCTGCTCCACCCTGGTGCCGAAGAACACCGCCGTTGCTCCGGCCATTCCGGCGCAGTGGCCGGCCGAGGCCACGCAGGGTCAGGTGGCCGATGTTGCTGCCGTCGGCTGGCGCGACTTCTTCACCGATGCGCGCCTGCAGCAGGTGATTGACCAGTCGCTGCAGAACAACCGCGACCTGCGCGTGGCCGTACTCAACGTTGAACGCGCGCGCGGCCAGTACCGCGTACAGCGCGCCGACCGTGTGCCCGGCGTGGCCGTTACCGGCCAGATGGACCGCCGTGGTACCGACGCCGGTGTCACCGAGCAGTTCACCGCCGGTGTCGGCGTAGCCGAGTTCGAGCTGGACCTGTTCGGCCGCGTGCGCAATCTCAGTGAAGCGGCGCTGCAGCAGTACTTCGCCGTGGCCGCCAACCGCCGCAACGCGCAGCTGAGCCTGGTGGCCGAGACCGCCACCGCGTGGCTGACCTATGGGGCTGATGCGCAGCGGCTGAAGATCGCCGATGCCACGCTGAAGACCTACGAGGATTCGCTGCGTCTGGCCGAGGCCCGCCACGAGCGTGGTGGCAGTTCGGCGCTGGAGCTGACCCAGACCCGTACCCTGGTCGAGACCGCGCGCACCGATGCCGCGCGCCTGCGTGGGCAGTTGGCCCAGGACCGCAACGCTCTGGCGCTGCTGGCTGGTGGCCAGCTGGATCCGGCACTGCTGCCGGACAGCATCGAACCGCAGCTGCTGGCACTGGCACCGCCGCCGGCCGGTCTGCCCAGCGACGTGCTGCTGCAGCGCCCGGACATCATGGCCGC
Source organism: Stenotrophomonas maltophilia (assembly GCF_003205835.1). Classification (GTDB taxonomy): domain Bacteria; phylum Pseudomonadota; class Gammaproteobacteria; order Xanthomonadales; family Xanthomonadaceae; genus Stenotrophomonas; species Stenotrophomonas riyadhensis. The sequence continues at coordinate 4,156,560 of NZ_CP029773.1, read as the reverse complement.
CGAACACCAGCTGCTGGCGGCCAACGCCAACATCGGTGCGGCACGCGCGGCGTTCTTCCCGAGCATCTCGCTGACCGGCAGCATCGGTAGTGGTTCGAGCGAACTGTCCAACCTGTTCGACAGCGGCACCCGCGTGTGGAGCTTCCTGCCGAAGATCACGCTGCCGATCTTCCAGGGTGGCAAGCTGCGCGCCAACCTGGCCATCGCCAACGCGGACCGTGACATCGCGCTGGCGCAGTACGAGAAGTCGATCCAGGTGGGCTTCCGCGAAACCGCCGATGCGCTGGCGTTGAATGTCAGCCTGGATGAGCAGGTGAGTTCACAGCAGCGGTTGGTGGAAGCGGCCGAACAGGCCAACCGCCTGTCGCAGGCACGCTACGACGCTGGCCTGGACAGCTTCGTCACCCTGCTTGATGCGCGCCGTACCGCCTACAACGCGCAGCAGACCCAGCTGCAGGCGCAGCTGGCCCAGCAGGCCAACCGCATCACCCTTTACAAGGTGCTGGGCGGCGGCTGGCACGAGCGCGGGTAAGCAGTGCTTCTGGTAGGTGCCAACCTTGGTTGGCACGGATGCGTCAGCGCAGGCGGCTGGCCCTGTGCCAACCAAGGTTGGCACCTACCTGGAGATCGAGGGTAATGCCGGCCGCGGGCCGGCATTGTCATTCCAGAGCGTGTGCGCTACACCGCTTCATCGTCGCGCCGCGCTGCATGGCAGGCGCGCACACGCGCCAGCGCGTCGCCAGCTTCGCGCGCCATCTGCTCGTACTCGCGACGGATCTCTTCCAGCCGCTCCTCGTCCAGTTCTTCCAGATCCAACAGTTCGTTGTTGGCTTCGGCCGTCGCGCGGATCAGCTCGTCCAGCTTGATCTGCATCGCGGCGGTATCTGCGTTCTGCGTGTGCTGGATCAGGAACACCATCAGGAAGGTGATGATGGTGGTACCGGTGTTGATCACCAGCTGCCAGGTGTCGTTGAAACCGAATACCGGGCCACTGATGCCCCAGATCACCACGATCGCTACCGCGGCCAGGAAGGTCCACGGCGAGCCGGTGGCGGCCGCGGCCTTCTTGGCGATCGTATTGAACAGGTTGCGTGCTTTCATCGTCGTCGTCCCACTCAGGTGACGAGGATGATCGGCAGCGGCTCGTGCAGGGGCTGTGCAGCTCAGGCGCGCAGGCGCGGGGCGTCCTGCAGCCGTATCGGGCTGGTCTGGTAGACGTGCTGCCAGCAGCGGTCGACGAATTCGCGGGCCTGGGCTTCGCTCAGGCGCGGCATGATCTGCAGCGCGTACTGGGTCTGGAACATCTCGTCGCGCTGCGCATTGCTGGCGCGCGGCTGGGTGATCAGCGAATCGCAGGCGAACTTGATCCACGGTACGTACGAGCCGAACGAGTTGTGCGCCAATGCACCGTCGGCATGCTGGCGGCGCCAGTGGTCAAGCTCAGCGTCAACATTGATGACCGGGGGAATGGTGGGGACTTCGGCGTGCATGTCGATCCAATCGGTTGAAGTGGATGGGAGTGGGGGTTCATCGCAGTGTGGCCCGGACCCCGGTGGATACCGCGTCAGGGAGATGTGCAGCCGGCGTTGCGATTGCCTATCAGTTGCGCATGCTCGACCGCGCCCATCTCTTCGGCCATGTCGGCCATGGCATTGCAGAGGCGTTCGTGTTCGAGCGGATGGCCGCGCACCAGTTCCAGCTGCAGGCCCTGGTAAGCGGTCCAGAACCGGGCGCCACGCTGATGCAGCGCGAACTGCTGCTGCAGGCGCTTGCGGATGGCGTCAAGGATCGGGTCGGGCGTGGGGCGTACGGCGTGCGCGCACATGGCTGGCTCCGCCGGGGAAGGAAGGTCCCGGTAGCCCCACCCTAGGCGCGACGCTGGGGCGGGGTGTTACCGCAGCGTGTGCACGGGGCACGGCTGACTGTGCACGGGTTCACGGCTGGCGCCGCAAACGCTGCCGGCACTAGGGCGTGCCGGCACTGAAGCGTTCATTAAGCGGGTTCAACAGCACACTGCGTGGTGCTCATTCACCGATGTCTTCGTTCCAGATCTCGGGATGCTGCGCAATGAAGCCGCCGAGCAGATCGACGCATTCCTGGTTGTCGAGGTCGATCACGTTGACGCCGTTTTCGCGCAACCAGTCGATGCCGCCCTGGAATGTGCGCGATTCGCCCACCACCACGGTGCCGATGTTGAACTGGCGCACCAGGCCCGAGCAGTACCAGCAAGGCGCCAGCGTGGTGACCATGATGGTGTCCTGGTAGCGGCGCTGGCGGCCGGCCTTGCGGAAGGCGTCGGTTTCGCCGTGCACGGAGGGGTCGCCTTCCTGCACCCGGCGGTTGTGGCCGCAGCCGAGCAGGCGGCCATCGTTGTGGTACAGCGCCGCGCCGATCGGCACGCCGCCCTCGGCCAGGCCCTGGCGGGCTTCGGCGATGGCGGTCTGCAGCAGGGCCTGGTAGTCGGGCGTGGTGATCATGCGGGGGCTCCGGTAAGTCGTGGCCCGCCATGATACGGGCAGGGGGTGCCGCTGGCCCCCGGCGGTGCGATAATCGGCGCCATGAGCGAATCCCCCTACAAAGCCGGTACCACCCATTTCGGGTTCCGCGACGTCGCCGCCAAGGACAAGCAGAAGCTGGTCGGCCAGGTGTTCACCTCGGTCGCGCGCAACTACGACCTGATGAACGACCTGATGAGCCTGGGTGTGCACCGGGCGTGGAAGCGCTACTACGTGGCCACCGCGCAGGTGAAGCCGGGCGACCGCGTGCTCGACCTGGCCGGCGGCACCGGCGATATCGCCGCCCTGCTGAAGGAGCGTGTTGGCGCCGAGGGCTCGGTGGTGCTGGGCGACATCAACGCCGGCATGCTGTCCGTCGGCCGTGACCGCCTGACCAATCGCGGCCTGGTGCTCGGCCTGGACTACGTGCAGTGCAACGCCGAAGCCCTGCCGTTCCCGGACAACAGCTTCGATCTGGTCACCATCGCCTTCGGCCTGCGCAACGTGACCGACAAGGACGCCGGCCTGCGCGAGATGTACCGCGTGCTGAAGGTCGGCGGCCAGGCCCGCGTGCTGGAATTCTCGGAAGTCACCGCCGACTGGTTCAAGCCGATCTACGACTTCCACTCGTTCAAGATCCTGCCCAAGCTGGGCAAGCTGTTCGCCAACGATTCGGACAGCTACCAGTACCTGGCCGAGAGCATCCGCAAGCACCCGCCGCAGGATGAGCTGAAGGCGATGATGGGGCAGGCCGGCTTCGAGCGCTGCCACTACAAGAACCTGACCGGCGGCATCGTTTCGATCCACTCCGGCTACAAGCTGTAAAGCGTGTGGGGCCGCCGGGCATGGCCCGGCGCTACCTGTTCTGGTAGGTGCCAACCTTGGTTGGCATGCGCCGCAGGCGCAGGATCGGCCCCGCCCGCCATTACCCCGCACCGCGCAACGCCTGCGGGGCCGGAGGGAGTTACCATTGGGGGTCTGATCCCCGTAACGGTCCCGATTCATGCGTAATCCGCTGATGCTCCTTCCGCTGGCCGTGGCCCTGGCCGCCGGCTGCTCCCAGGAGGCGGCCGCGCCCGCCGCCGCCCCGACTGCCGCCAAGGCCCCCGCCGCCCCCGTGAACGCCGAGAACCGCAGCCACGACGAAAGCTCGTACGCCGAGCCGGACAAGGTCGTCATCAAGGACATCGCGCTGGATCTGAAGCTGGACTTCGACCAGAAGCAGATCGGCGGCACCGCCACCTACTCCCTGGAATGGAAGCAGAAGGACGCCAAGCAGCTGGTGCTCGACACCCGCGAGCTGACCGTGTCCAAGGTCGAGGCCGTTGCCGCCGATGGCGCGCGCAGCCCGCTGCAGTTCGCGCTGGCCCCGGCCGACAAAGTGTTCGGCAGCAAGCTGACCATCGAGACCCCGGAACAGCCGGCCAAGGTGGAAGTGACCTACCACACAGCACCGACCGCTTCGGGGCTGCAGTGGCTGGCGCCGTCGATGACCGAAGGCAAGAAGCTGCCCTTCATGTTCAGCCAGTCGCAGGCCATCCACGCCCGTTCCTGGGTGCCGCTGCAGGACACCCCGAGCGTGCGCTTCACCTACAGCGCGCACGTGGTCTCGCGCCCGGACGTGATGGTGCTGATGAGCGCCGACAACGATCCGAAGGCGGCGCGTGACGGTGACTACACCTTCAAGATGCCGCAGCCGATTCCGTCGTACCTGCTGGCCATCGCCGCCGGCGACCTGGTGTTCGAGCCGATCTCCGGCCGCTCCGGCGTCTGGGCCGAGCCGACCATGGTCAACAAGGCCGCCAAGGAATTCGAAGACACCGAGAAGATGATCGGTGCCGCCGAGAAGCTGTACGGCGAATACCGCTGGGGCCGCTACGACATGCTGGTGCTGCCGCCGTCGTTCCCGTTCGGCGGCATGGAGAACCCGCGCCTGACCTTCGCTACCCCGACCGTGATCGTCGGCGACAAGTCGCTGGTCTCGCTGGTGGCCCACGAACTGGCGCACAGCTGGTCGGGCAACCTGGTGACCAACGCCAGCTGGAAGGACATCTGGCTCAATGAAGGCTTCACCACCTACGTCCAGGGCCGCATCACCGAAGCCCTGTACGGCAAGGAAATGGCCGAGATGGAGAAGCAGATCGACCAGACCGATCTGCTGGCCGAAGTGAAGGATATGAGCCCGGCCGACCAGGCGCTGGCGCTGCCGCCGCTGAACGAGCGTGACCCCGACGAAGCCCTGAGCCAGGTCGCCTACGTCAAGGGTTCGTGGTTCCTGGAGTTCCTGGAACAGCGCTTCGGCCGCGAAACCTTCGATCCGTTCCTGCGTGGCTGGTTCGATGACCACGCCTTCCAGAGCGCGAACACTGATCAGTTCGTTGCCTACATGAAGGAAAAGCTGCTGCCGAAGAACCCGTCTGCAGTGACGGAAGCCGAACTGAAGGCGTGGCTGGACGAGCCGGGCATTCCGGCGTTCGCGGCCAAGGCGCAGTCGCGCAACTTCAGTAGCGTCGATACCGCGCGTATCGCCTTCGCCAGCGCCGGCACCGTGCCGAGCAGCCAGGTCATCGCCGACTGGAGCACCCAGGAATGGGTGCGCTTCATCGACGGCCTGGGCGCGACCCAGCCGCTGGACAAGCTGGCCACGCTGGACAAGGCCTTCCACTTCACCGGCACCCCGAATGGCGAGATCGCCATGCGCTGGTACCCGCTGGCGATCCGCAGCGGCTACGAGCAGGCCAATGAAGGCGCAGCCGCGTTCATCGAGCGCGTCGGCCGTCGCAAGCTGATCCTGCCGATCTACGCCGAACTGGTGAAGACGCCGAAGGGTCTGGAGCTGGCCAAGCAGGCCTTCGAAAAGGCCAAGCCGGGCTACCACCCGATCACTACCGCCTCGGTCCAGGACATGCTGGCCAAGGCCGAAGCCAAGTAAGAAGACGCGCCGGGTATCCCCCGGCGCTTTTCTTTGTAGAGTCGAGCCATGCTCGACTGGCTCTTCAACAGCAGTCGAGCATGGCTCGACTCTACAAGAATACGAAAACACCAAGGACCTCCGCCATGAAACGACTGATCCTGCTCACCGCCTGCACCCTGGCCCTGGCTGCCTGCAGCAACCCCGAGGAAGAACGCAAGGCGCAGGAAGCCGCCGCAGCCGCCGTGCAGGCGCAGAAGGAAGCCAAGGCCGAAGACGTGGCCAAGCAGTACGACATGGCCGTGGCCGCGCAGGACTGGGAGCGTGCGCGCCTGCATGGCGCCTCGCTGCTGGACCAGTACAAGGACACCGCCGCCGCCGAGCGCATCGCCGCAGGCTTCGACGAGGTCAAGGCCAAGGGCGATGCCGCGCGCGACCTGCGCCGCATGCAGGCGCTGTGGCAGTACAACCAGATCCCGGTGGGCAACAAGGGCAACCAGGTTTCGGCGCAGATCTACAGCAAGGAACGGGTGGACGTGGACGGCAGCGGCGCCAAGCCGGTGCAGCTGGTGTTCCGCGATCACCCGGAGTGGAAGCGGCATGCCTACCTGGTGCTGCAGGCCGGCGACTTCCGCTGCCCGCAGTGCACGGTGAAGGTGACCGTGGACGACGGCAAGCCGGTGTCGATGGCAGCCTGGCGCCCGAAGACCGATGAAGCCATCGCGCTGTTCATCACCGACCAGAAGGCGCTGTGGAAGCTGGCGCGCAAGGGCAAGTCGATCAGCATCGAGTTCCCGGTCAAGGCCGGCGGCACGCGTACTGCCGTGTTCGAAACCGGTGGTGTCGACGCCAGCCGCATGCCGCAGTGGTGGCAGTGATGATCGCGGCGGGCAGCGCAGTGCACGCGTTGTCCGCGATCCGGCACTGGGTGTTCGACATGGACGGCACACTGACGGTGGCCGTGCATGACTTCGCCGCGATCCGCCGCGCGCTGGAGATCGCCGCGGAGGAAGACATCCTCGACCACATCGCGGCGCTGCCGGACGCATCGGCGCAGGCCAAGCGTGAGTGGCTGCTGGAACACGAGCGCACGCTGGCCGAGGACGCGCTGCCGGCACCGGGCGCGGTGAAGCTGCTGCGCGCGCTGGCGGCGGCTGGCTGCCGGCTGGGCATCCTGACCCGCAACGACCATGCGCTGGCGAAGCTGACCCTGGACGCGATCGGGGTCGGGGAGCTGTTCGACGATGCCGACATCATTGGTCGCGATGAAGCGGTGCCCAAGCCCTCACCGGATGGGCTGCAGCAGCACCTGCGGCATTGGGGCATCGCAGCGTCGGAGGCGGTGATGGTCGGTGACCACGCCTATGACCTGGAGTGCGGGCGCGCCGCGGGCGCCCATACCGTGCTGGTCAACCTGCCGGAGAACCCGTGGCCGGGCAGTGCCGACTGGCATTTCGCTGATTGCCGTGCACTGTTGGCGGCCTGGCAGCAGAAGGGGTAGTGCCGGCCGCTGGCCGGCAGTGTCGACCAAGGTCGACACCTACCAGGGCACAGCGTGTCGACCAAGGTCGACACCCACCGAGCGGGTGCGCGGGCAGTTCGTTTACGCGCCCAGCGCGTAACCGAACTGCTGCTTGAACTGCTCGTTGAACTCGTCAAAGGTGAAGCGCTGGTTCTGCGTGCCCGGGTGCTCGACCTTCAGTGCGCCCATCAGGTTGCCCATGCGGCCGATGGTCAGCCAGTCGTAGCCCTTCTGGATGCCGTAGATCAGGCCCGCACGGAAGGCGTCGCCACAGCCGGTCGGGTCGACCACGCGGCGCTCGTGCGCCGGCGGGATGTCGTAGCTCTTTTCCGGGGTGTGGATGACCGCGCCCTTCGGGCCGCGGGTGGTGATGTAGGCCTTGACCCGGCTGACGATCTCCTTCTCGTCCCAACCGGTGCGTTCCTGCAGCAGGTTCGACTCGTAGTCGTTGACCACCACGTAGTCGGCCTGCTCGATGAACTCGCGCAGCTCCGGGCCGTTGAACAGCGGCATGGCCTGGCCCGGGTCGAAGATGAACGGAATACCGTCTTCGTGGAATTCCTGCGCGTTCTGGATCATGCCTTCGCGGCCGTCCGGGCCGACCAGGCCCAGGGTCACGCCCGGCACGCCACGCACGTGGTTCTCGTAGGAACGCATCATCGCGCCCGGGTGGAAGGCGGTGATCTGGTTGTTGTCGTGGTCGGTGGTGATGAACGCCTGCGGGGTGAACAGCTCATCGATCACGCGCACGCGCGTCAGGTCGATGCCCAAGCCTTCGAAGTACTCGCGGTACGGGCCGAAGTCCGAACCCACGGTGCCCATCGGGATCGGCTGGCCGCCCAGCAGGTGCAGGTTGTAGGCGATGTTGCCGGCGCAGCCGCCGAACTCGCGGCGCATGCGCGGCACCAGGAAGGACACGTTCAGGATGTGCACCTTGTCCGGCAGGATGTGATTCTTGAACTGGTCCGGGAACACCATGATGGTGTCGAAGGCAAGAGAACCACAGATCAGAGCGGACATCGATGTAAGCCTATGCGGTGAATTTTGGGGTGGGCCGGCCCGGTTCAGCGGGCAAGCAAACGGCGCCCTTGGGCGCCCGACGGCGCAAAGGTTACCCGCTGGTGCCGCTCAGGGCCAGAACCGGGTGAGACCCGATCAGGCCGAAAGCCTGTGAAGACGCGGGTTCAGCTAGTTTTTTCCTTGCTCGGCGGCAGGCGGGTTGCTAGGCTTGTCGGCCTCGATTTCTGCCCATTTTTTCGCCATCCCGCGGCGGGCACGACACCCCTCAGGACTCCTTCCTCAGATGTTCAAGAAACTCCGTGGCATGTTCTCCAATGACCTGTCCATCGACCTGGGCACGGCCAACACCCTCATCTACGTGCGCGGGCAGGGGATCGTGCTGAACGAGCCGTCGGTCGTGGCCGTGCGCCAGGACCGTGCCATCGGTGGTACCCGCTCGGTGGCAGCCGTGGGCGCCGAAGCCAAGCAGATGCTGGGCCGTACCCCGGGCCACATCACCACCATCCGCCCGATGAAGGACGGCGTCATCGCCGACTTCACCTACACCGAGGCGATGCTCAAGCACTTCATCAAGAAGGTGCACAAGTCGCGCGTGCTGCGCCCGAGCCCGCGCGTGCTGGTCTGCGTGCCGGCCGGCTCGACCCAGGTCGAGCGCCGCGCGATCAAGGAATCGGCCGAGGAAGCCGGTGCCCGTGACGTGTTCCTGATCGAAGAACCGATGGCCGCCGCGATCGGCGCCGGCATGCCGGTCACCGAAGCCCGTGGCTCGATGGTCATCGACATCGGCGGCGGCACCACCGAAGTTGCGGTGATTTCGCTCAACGGCATCGTCTATTCGGCCTCGGTCCGCATCGGCGGCGACCGCTTCGACGAGTCGATCACCAACTACGTGCGCCGCAACCACGGCATGCTGATCGGTGAAGCCACCGCCGAGCGCATCAAGGTCGAGCTGGGCTGTGCCTACCCGCAGGCGGAAGTGATCGAGATGGAAATCTCCGGCCGCAACCTCGCCGAGGGCGTGCCGAAGATGATCAAGATCAGCTCCAACGAGGTGCTCGAGGCCCTGCACGAACCGCTGTCGGGCATTGTCAGCGCGGTCAAGCTGGCGCTGGAGCAGACCCCGCCGGAACTGTGCGCCGACGTCGCCGAGCGCGGCATCGTGCTGACCGGTGGTGGCGCCCTGCTGCGCGACCTGGACCGCCTGATCTCCGAGGAAACCGGCCTGCACGTGCAGGTGGCCGACGATCCGCTGACCTGCGTGGCCCGCGGTGGCGGTCGTGCGCTGGAGCTGGTGGACATGCACGGCAACGAGTTCTTTGCGCCGGAATAAGCCGTCCCGGCTGCCTGCGCCCGCAGCGCCCCTCCGGGGTGCGGCCCACCATGAGGGTAGGCCGGCACCGGCGGGGCGTCCGCGTGTTTCCCTTCCGCCTTCTGCCAGTTGAATCGTCGCCGTGCCGCCCTACGCCGGACCTCCCGTTGCTTCCCGATCCGGTGATGCCGCCAGCCCGCTGCGTCTGCTGGCTTATCTCGCACTGGCCATCACCCTGATCGTCCTCGACGACCAGGCCGGCTGGCTTGCGCAGCTGCGCGGGCAGGCCAACAGCCTGGTGCAGCCGGTATGGGCACTGGCTGGCCTGCCCGGCAAGCTCGGCAACCAGGTCAAGGATTCCGCTGCCAGCCACACCCAGCTGGTCACCGAGAACCGCGAACTGCGCAACCAGCTGCTGCTGGCCAACGCGCGCCTGACCCGCCTGCAGACCGCCGCGCTGGACAATGCCCAGCTGCGCGAGCTGCTGAACGTGGCCGAGCGCAGCGGCCTGGACGTGCAGCTGGCACCGATCCTGGACATTGACCTGGACCCGGTGAAGCAGCGTCTGGTGCTCGACGCTGGCAGTCGTGAAGGTGTGCATGTCGGCCAGGCGGTGATCGATGCCGGCGGCCTGATGGGTCAGGTGATCAGCGTCACCGGCGGCACCTCCACCGTGCTGCTGCTGACCGACCCCGACCACGCGGTGCCGGTGACCGTGGCCCGCAACGGCGTGCGCCTGATCGTGTACGGCCGCGGTGACAAACTGGAACTGCGCGACATTCCGCTCAGCGCTGGCGTGGAAGTGGGCGATGAGATCGTCACCTCCGGCCTCGGCGGCCGCTTCCCGGCCGGCTTCCCGGTAGGCACCATCACCGGCCTGCGTCCGGACGATACCCATGCCTTCCTGGTTGGCGAGCTGAAGCCGGCGGCCCAGCTCGACCGCGGCCGCGACGTGTTGCTGCTGCGCCCGGGTGCGGCAATTCGCTTGCCTGCGGCCAGCGAATTGCAGCCGACTGCACCTTCGGTGCAACCGGCCCGCGCATCCTCCCTTAACCCCGCGCCGTTGGCGCGCCCCCTTGAACAACAAGGGGGCTCCACCCCAGCCGGCGCTACGGTAGTGCCGACCACGCCGGAGGCCCAGCGATGAGCCGCTTGCGCGACAATCCGTGGGTGCTGCCGGCCAGCCTGGTGGTGGCATTGCTGCTGGGCCTGCTGCCGTTGCCGGCGCTGTTGCAGCCGCTGCGTCCGTACTGGCTGGCGCTGGTGCTCGCGTACTGGGTGATCGAAGCGCCGGAGCGTGTTGGCCTGGGCATTGCCTTCGCCAGCGGCGTCATCGCCGATCTGCTGTACGGCGGGGTACTCGGTGAACAGTCGCTGCGGCTGGTGATGCTGGCCTTCATCCTGCAGCGCTTCCGTGCCCGTATCCGTTTCTTCCCGATGTCGCAGCAGATGCTGGCCATCGGTGGCCTGTTGTTCAACGACCGCATCGTCAGCGCGCTGGTCCACATCGTGGTGGATGAGCCGACCCTGCCGTGGTCGTACTGGTGGGCACCGCTGCTGGGCATGGGCCTGTGGCCGCTGGTATTCGTGCTGCTGGACGCGGTGCGTTTCGGCAAGCGCGGGCGCTGAGCCATGATCCCGCGCCGCCAGGTCAAGAATCCGCATGCCGAAGCCGAACAGTTCCGCCGTCGTGCGGCGCTGGGCTTCCTGGGCGTGCTGGTCTGCCTGCTGGGCCTGGGCGGCTGGTACTTCAAGCTGCAGGTGCTGGACCACGACGTCTACGCCACGCGCTCGGAAGCCAACCGCATCAAGCCGCGGCCGGTGGTGCCCGGGCGCGGCATGATCTACGACCGCAATGGCCGCCTGCTGGCCGAGAATGTGCCGGCCTTCCGCCTGGACGTGACCCCGGACAAGGTCAAGGACATGGATGCCACCCTCGAGGGGCTGGCGAAGATCATCAGCATCAGCCCGGAAGAGCTGGAAGCGTTCAACAAGTCGCGAAAGGCGCGTCGCAAGTTCCTGCCGGTCACGCTGAAGCTGCGCATGAGCGACGAGGAGATGGCGCGCTTCGCCGTCGACCGCTGGCGTTTCCCTGGCGTCGAGCTGGAGCCCTACCTGACCCGCCGCTACCCGTACGGCGATCTGTTCGCGCACATCATCGGCTACGTCGGCCGTGTCGATGACAAGGATCTGGAAATCCTCGGCGAGGGCAATGCCGCGCTGACCCACATCGGCAAATCCGGCCTGGAGCGCTATTACGAGCAGCAGCTGCGCGGCAAGGTCGGCTACGAGCAGGTCGAGACCAACGTGCAGGGGCGTGCGATCCGCACTATCGGTCGCGTCGCCGCGCAGTCCGGTGCCGACCTGCGGCTGTCGATCGACGCCGACCTGCAGCGCGCCATGGTGGCGGCCTTTGGCGACCAGGAAGGCTCGGCAGTGGCGATGGACCCGCGTAGCGGCGAGGTGTTGGCGATGGTCAGCCTGCCGTCCTACGACCCCAACCTGTTCGTCAACGGCATTTCGCATGCCGACTTCAAGGCGCTGAACGAAAATCCGTCGCGGCCGCAGTTCAACCGCCTGGTGCTTGGTGGTGTCGCGCCCGGTTCCACGCTGAAGCCGCTGATCGGCCTGGCCGGCCTGGATTCCGGCGTGCGCCGCCCGGAGGACAAGGTGCTGTCCACCGGCATGTTCTACCTGCCGGGGACCTCGCGCGGCTGGGGTGACGCCCATCGTGGCGGCCACGGCTGGACCGACCTGCGCAAGTCCATCGCCGAATCGGTCAACACCTACTACTACAAGCTGGCGCTGGACCTGGGCATCGAGCGCTTCGACCACTACATGGAGTACTACGGCTTCGGCCAGCCGACCGGCATCGACCTGACCGGTGAGATCGGCGGCATCCTGCCGTCGCCGGCCTACAAGCGGAAGAGCCGCAAGGAAGCCTGGTATCCCGGTGATACGGTCAACATCAGCATCGGCCAGGGCGACTGGAAGGTCACCCCGCTGCAGCTGGCGCGCGGCGTCAGCGGTCTGGCCGACGGCCAGCTGCGCACCCCGCACCTGGTGATCCAGCAGCGCGACGGATTCGACAGCGACTGGTCGGCGATGCCGGCAGGCGAGAGCAAGCCGGTCAGCCCCAACCCCAACAACGTGCAGGCTGTGCGCGAGGGCATGATGGCGACCATGCGGCCTGGCGGCAGCGGTTGGCGCGTGGCGGTGGGTGCACCGTACGTGATGGCCGGCAAGACCGGTACCGCGCAGGTCATCAGTCGCAAGGGCACGGCGGCGGTGAATCCAAAGAGCCTGCCGATGCACCTGCGCCACCGCGCGCTGTTCGTCGGCTTCGCACCGGTCGAGAACCCGGTGATCGCGATTGCGGTGGCCGTGGAAGGCGGCGGTTACGGCGGTTCGGCGGCCGCGCCGATCGCGCGCAAGGTGTTCGACGCCTACCTGCTGGGCAAGATGCCCGAAGGCATGCAGCCGCTGGACAGCGAGCGCGGCACCACCGCCATCGGCGCTACCGCGTTCGACAACGAAGACGCCGGCGCGCGCCAGGCGGGCGATCTCGCCGCGGCGCAGCTGGGAGAACATCCGGTGCTGGTCGGCATGCCTGCGCCGGAACCGCAACCCGCACCGCAGCCGGGGACGCCGGCCGCCGCCGCGCTGCCGGCCACGCCGCGCCCGACCGTCGCGGAGCCCGCACGATGAGAGTGTTCCTGCGCTGGGCCGGCGACATGCTGCGCCGCTTCTTCAGCACGCTGGACTGGGTGTTGTGCCTGGCCCTCGGCGCGCTGATGGTGATCGGCCTGGCCACCTTGAAGAGCGCCGGTGGCGATGGTCTGGTGATGGCCCAGGGCGCGCGCTTCGCAGTGGGCATGGCGGCGCTGTGGGGCATCTCACGGGTACCGATCCTGCGCATCCGCTCGGCCACGCCGATGATCTACGCGATCTCGATGATTCCGTTGCTGGCGGTGTTCGTGCTCGGCACCGGCAAGTACGGCCGGCAGTGGCTGGACCTGAAATTCTTCTACCTGCAGCCGGCCGAGCTGCTGAAGGTCAGTCTGCCGATGATGGTGGCCTGGTACCTGCACAAGATGCCGTTGCCGCCGCGCTTCAACACCGTGCTCGTGGCGCTGGTCATCATCGGTGTGCCAACCGGCCTGGTGATGCTGCAGCCGGACTTCGGTACCGGTGTGCTGATCGCCGCCAGTGGTGTGTTCGTGCTGTTGCTGGCGGGCCTGCCGTGGTGGTGGGTCGGTCTGGGCGTGGGCGGCGTGGCCGCGGTCGCGCCGGTGGCCTGGTTCTGGCTGCTGCGGCCGTACCAGAAGGACCGCATCATGATGTTCCTGGACCCCGAGATGGATGCGCTGGGGGCCGGCTGGAACATCATCCAGTCGAAGATCGCGATCGGTTCCGGCGGCTTCGATGGCAAGGGCTGGGGCGAGGGCTCGCAGTCGCACCTGAACTTCATTCCCGAACAGACCACCGACTTCGCGTTCTCGGTGCTGAGCGAGGAATTCGGTTGGATCGGCGTAGCGACCGTGCTGGCGCTGTACCTGGTGGTGATCGGGCGCTGCCTGTGGATCGCCAGCCAGTCGCGTGATTCCTATTCGCGGCTGCTGGCCGGCGCCACCGGCCTGGCGTTCTTCGTCTATGTGCTGGTGAACGGCGGGATGATTTCCGGCCTGCTGCCGGTGGTGGGCGTACCGATGCCGCTGATCAGCTATGGCGGCACTTCGGCGGTCTCGCTGCTGGCCGGCTTCGGGTTGGTGATGGCGGTGCGCAGCCACAACCCGGTGCATGGCGGTTACGGTTGAGTCCGGCGTCGGGGTCAGATCCCTTTTTCCACAGGAAAAAGGGATCTGACCCCAGAGCTCGGCGACGGAGAGCAGGAGCACCCTGACAGCTTCACGCAAGCGCCCGTTGTTACCGTGCTGCGCGTGGACTGGAAACGAATGTTTGGCGGCTGCCGTGAGGCGGTGCGCACGATCGATCTGCCGTTGCTGGCTGCCTTGTTGATCCTGATGGGCGCGGGCCTGGCGGTGCTGCACAGCGTGTCCGGGCCGGTGGGTGGCCAGGCAGCGCGCTTTGCCGGTGGGCTGCTGGCGATGTGGCTGCTGTCGAGGGTGTCGCTGCTGCGCCTGCGCGCATGGACACCGGCGCTGTACGCGCTGTCGATGCTGCCGCTGATGGCGGTGTACGTGATCGGCACCGGCAAGTACGGGCAGCGCTGGCTCAACCTGGGGGTGTTCTACCTGCAGCCCTCCGAGCTGCTCAAGCTCAGCCTGCCGCTGATGATGGCCTGGTACCTGCATCGGCAACCGCTGCCACCGTCGCCACGCACGGTACTGACGGCCGCAGTGCTGATCGGCGTTCCCGCCGTGCTGATCCTGATGCAGCCCAACCTCGGCACCGCCACGCTGGTCACCGCCAGCGGCGTGTTCGCGTTGTTGCTGGCGGGCCTGCACTGGGGCTGGGTGGCCACCGGCGCGGCAGGGCTGGCGGTGGCCGCGCCACTGGCCTGGTTCGGCCTGTTGCGGCAGTACCAGAAGGATCGCGTACTGACCTTCCTCGACCCGGCAGCAGACCCGCTTGGCACCGGCTGGAACATCCTGCAGTCGCGCATCGCGATCGGTTCCGGTGGTTGGGAGGGGCGTGGCTGGGGGCAGGGCACGCAGGCCACGCTGGATTTCCTGCCCGAGTACACCACCGACTTCGCGTTTTCGGTGCTGGCCGAGGAGTTCGGCTGGATCGGCGTGGCGACGCTGTTCGCGCTGTACCTGTTCGTGGTCGGGCGTTGCCTGTGGATCGCAGTGCACGCGCGCGACACGCATGCGCGGTTGCTGGCCGGCAGCCTGGGGCTGGCGTTCTTCGTCTATGTGCTGGTGAATGGCGGAATGATCTCTGGCCTGCTGCCGGTGGTGGGGATTCCGATGCCGCTGATCAGCTACGGCGGGACATCGGCGGTCTCGCTGCTGGCCGGCATCGGACTGGTGATGGCGGTGCGTGGGCACCGGCCCGTGCACGTGGGATAGGGTTTCCAGCCAACGGCGCAGCCCCTCGTGGTTGGTCGCGCAAAGCAGTTCATGGGTGGGGCCGGGTAGATGGGCTGCGCAGGGGACGCTGCAAGTACGTCCATGTAAGCTCGGTCGCCGCTTGCTCGTGTGCGCTGTCCTGCGCACACGGCAAGACCCGGGTTGGGCGTCCTGCCCAACCCGCCCTAGGCATGCCTCGGGCCCATGCGGCTCACGCCCCTGCGCAGCCCATCTACCGGGCCACGGACAGGTTCCGTGCGCGTCTACCCACGGATAAGAAAGAGAAGATCAAAAGCGGGTCGCGGCGCTGCGCTGGCTCGTGAGCCGAGCAAGGCTATGCCGGTCGTCCTGACCGGCACCCTTCGGGCCGTCGCCATGGGCGACGTTGGCAGCGGCTCCTGCCGCAGCCTTCGGCTCTACAGGAAGCAATGAAGCGGGCGGCCAAGCTGGTTTTGCTTTTGATCTTCTCTTTCTTATCCGTGGGTGGACGAACACGGAATCTGCCAGCGGCCGGGTGGGTGGGCAGTGCGGGGTGTCCTCGGCATGGATGCCGCGGCCAAGCCCCCATGGATGGGTTCACGGCGTCCCCGCAGTGCCCACCCACCCGGCCAGCCCTCAGCAATCCGGCTTTCAGCGACCAATTCCACCCACGAGGGGCTGCGCCGTTGGCTGGAACCTTCCTGACTCTGCGCAACGCCCGTTGTGGAAGCGTTCTCACAACGATGCATGGCAGCACACCCACTGACCAAAGTCCGCAAAAAACGTTAGCTGGTTCACACTTTTACAGCGCGTTGATCTTGATCAATGGACTTGTCGTAATCGGCCTGCACAATGGCGGCCCGTTCGGCACGGCGCGCCGTCAATCGATGCAGCGCGAGGGGGCGTCGGGCGGGAAGCAGTACTGATCCAACGGGTACAGGGAGCGCGGAGCACTGCCACTGGGGAGCGGCAGCCGTGCAGGTACCGACCGGATCCGGTCGCCGGTTGCGTCTGCGGGGATGGGGACGCAACCGGCAACCTCTATCTGAATGGGGAAGGGTGATCACGACGTCTTCACATTTCCCGCTGCTTGCAGGCAAATCGTTGTGATTCATGGTGTTAGGGGTTTTAATTCATCCATGACCTGCTAACCTGCGACGATGATTCGACGCACTCTGGCCTGCATGCTCACCCTCGGCCTGGTCGCCTGCGCGACCCAGCCGAAGTCCCCACCGTCTTCGCCCCAGGCCAGCAGTACGCCGCGCCAGCCCGCCGCCAAGGCCCATGGCCCGGCAGAGGCGGCGCCCGAAGCCACCGCCGCCACTGCGCCGCCGGTCGATCTCACCCCGGTACCGTTCGAAGTCGCGCGGGCCCGCTTCATTGCCGATACCGCCAAGCGCTATGGCCTGAAGCCGGAGCAGATCAGCAGCGTGCTCGACCAGGCGCAGGTGCGCCAACCGATCATCGCCGCGATGTCGCGCCCCGCCGAACGGGTGAAGCCGTGGAACGAATACCGGCCGATGTTCATCAGCAAGGCACGCATCGATGGCGGCCGCGCGTTCCTGGCCCAGCACCGTGCCGAACTGGATCGTGTGCAGCAGCGCACCGGCGTGCCGGCCGAGGTGATCGTGGCGATCATTGGCGTGGAAACCAGCTACGGAAAGAATGCCGGCAGCCATCGCGTGCTCGATGCGCTGTACACGCTGGCGTTCTATTACCCGCGCAGTGGCGACCCGGCCAAGCTGGAGCGCGAAGTGCGCCGCGAGCTGTTCTTCCGCGATGAGCTGGCCAAGCTGTTCGAGCTGGGCCGCGAAGAAAACCTGGACATCACCACGCTCAAGGGCAGCTATGCCGGCGCGATGGGCATGGGCCAGTTCATGCCGTCCAGCTACCTCGATTACGCCGTGGACGGTAATGGCGATGGCCGTCGCGACCTGTTCACCAGCTACGACGACGTGTTCTCGTCCATCGCCAACTACTTCGTGAAGAAGGGCGGCTGGGTGCGTGGCGGGCAGGTGGCCGTGCCGGCCACGCTGGCGCCGGGCCGCGAGGAGTTCAATCCGACCGAATGGATGCCGACCTGGTCGCTGGCCGACCTGGCGCAGCGCGGCTACCAGCCCAGCGCAGCGGTGCAGCCGGGCGCCACCGCCACCCCGATCACGCTTGAAGGCAGCGCCGGCAAGCAGTACTGGCTGGGCTTCCAGAACTACTACGCGATCACCCGCTACAACCTCTCGAAGATGTACGCGATGGCCGTGTTCCAGTTGTCCCAGGCCATCGCCGGACAGGAGCTGCCCCCGGCATGAACATCAGATGGCTGGTCCCAGGCTTGATCGTCCTCGCGCTGGCTGCCTGCAGCAGCGCGCCGAAGAAGCCGGCCACGGCCGGCCATGGTGGCAAGTCGGGCGGCACCCTGGTGCAGGGCCGTGGCTCGCGCCCGGCACATTGCCCGGAAGGCTCGCCGTACGCGGCGGCCAAGGAAGACCTGAGCACCCGCGGCAACTACACCGCCGGTGGCCTGTACAAGCCGGGCGTGCGCGACAGCACCCCGGACTACATTCCGAACGTGGCCTGCATCCCCGAACCGGAAGTGACCGCGGAAGAGCGGTCGGCGATCGGCAACAAGACGCCGTACGTGGTGCTGGGCAAGTCGTACAAAGTGCTCGACGACACCCGCAACTATGTCGAGCGTGGCACTGCGTCGTACTACGGTGCCAAGTTCCATGGGCGCCTGACCTCCAACCGCGAGGTCTACGACATGTACCAGTTCACCGCTGCGCACAAGACGCTGCCGCTGCCCAGCTTCGCCCGCGTGACCAACCTCGACAACGGTGAGTCGGTGATCGTGCGCGTCAACGACCGTGGCCCGTTCCACGATGGTCGTGTGGTCGATCTCAGTTATGCCGCCGCGGTGCGACTGGGCATCACCCAGCGCGGTACCGGCAACGTCGAAGTGCGCGCGCTGCAGCCGGGCGAGAGCAACCTGCTGGCGCAGAAGCCGTCGCGCCGCGAGCGTCGTGCCGCCGAAGCGGCAGCCGCGGTGGCCAGTGCGCGCCCGGCACCGACCGCACGTGCTGCCGCCGACAGCGACATCGATCGCCTGGTCAAGGGGCTGCCGGCCGATGGCATGCCGGCGCGTGGCCAGCCGGCCACCACCCAGGGCGTGGCCAGCACCGTGCCGGACGTGGCGGTCAGCAGCCTGCCGCCGAGTGCTCCGCCGGTGCGCAGCACCGCATACGCGCCGGCTCCGGCGGTCGTTGCCAGCACCACGCCGCGCGCCGTTGCGCCGGCGCCGGTGCGCACCGGCGCCGCTACGCCGGCGGCACCCAGCCTGTCGCAGCAGGTGGTGGGCGCGGTCATGGTGCAGGTCGCCAGCTTCTCCAACCGTGACAACGCCAACCGCGCGATGGGCCAGCTCAATGCCGCCGGTATCGTCGGTGCAACCATCAGCGACATCGCCGCCGGTGGCCGTACCCTGTTCCGCCTGCGCGTTCCCGCCAGCGACCATGCCAGTGCCGCGGAACTTGTCGGCCGCATCGCCGGTCTGGGCCTGGGTTCGCCGCAGATCGTCAAGGATTGATCCACCCGGACCGGTGCTGCCGGCCCATGCTGCCCCGGCCTTACAATGGCCGCTACGTTCCACCCTCCATTCCCGGCCGTCCCCTGGAGCCTGCTGTCCAATGAATTTCCGTTCCGCCGCCACCGCCCTGGCCGCCACCCTGGTGGTCGGCCTGGCTTCCGCCCAGACGCCGCTGCCGACCCCGGCTACGCCGGCGCCCGCCGCCGCCGCTGCTGCCCCGGCTACCGTTGCCACTCCGCCGGCCCCGGCGCCGAGCGTGTCCAAAGCCTGGGTCCTGATGGATTACGCCACCGGCCAGGTGCTGGCCGGCGAGAACGTCCACGAACAGCTGGCCCCGGCCAGCATCACCAAGGTGATGACGTCCTACGTGATCGCTGCCGAGGTCAAGAACGGCAAGGTCCGTGCGGATGACCAGGTGATGATGAGCGAGCGCGCCTGGCGCGAAGGTGGCGCCGGTACCGACGGCAGCTACAGCGGCTTCCCGGTCAACCAGACCGCACGCCTGGAAGACATGGAAAAGGGCATGGCGATCCAGTCCGGCAATGACGCCGCGATCGCCCTGGCCGAGCACGTGGCTGGCAGCGAAGAAGCCTTTGCGTCGCTGATGAACAGCTACGCCGCCAAGATCGGGATGAAGGACTCGCACTTCGTCAACGCCCACGGCCTGACCGCGCAGGGTCACCACAGCACCGCCTACGATCTGGCACTGCTGGGCCGCGCGATGGTGCGCGATTACCCGGAAACCTACGCGTACAACAAGATCAAGGAATTCCAGGTCGGCAACATCAAGCAGCCGAACCGCAACCTGCTGCTGTGGCGCGATGGCAGCGTGGACGGCATCAAGACCGGCCACACCTCCGAAGCCGGCTACTGCCTGATGAGCTCGGCCCAGCGTGGCGACCAGCGCCTGATCGCCGTGGTGCTGGGCGGTGCGTCGGAAAAGCAGCGTGCCGATGACAGCCTGGCCCTGCTGAACTGGGGCTTCCGCTTCTTCGAGACCCACCGCCTGTACGAGCCGGGCAAGGCCGTGGCCGAGCACAAGGTCTGGAAGGGCACCACCGACAAGGTGCAGCTGGGCGTGGCCCAGCCGATGCTGGTGAGCGTGCCGCGCGGCCGCTACAACGACCTGAAGCCGAGCATCGACGTGCCCAAGACCCTGGAAGCACCGTTCACCGCCGGGCAGCAGATCGGTACCGTGAAGGTCACCCTGGATGGCAAGGTCATCGCCGAGGCACCGCTGGTGGCCGTGGCCGCGGTCGAGCAGGCCGGCTTCTTCAAGCGCCTGTGGGACAGCTTCTGGATGTGGTGGGAATCGGAATGATCCACGCCCCCGCGTGGTGAAGGAAAAGGCCGGCGAAAGCCGGCTTTTTCCGTTTTCGGGATGCCGGTTCGGCCCGGATGTGGGTAGTGCCGGCCGCTGGCCGGCTCCTCATGAACCCATCCGGACATGCCGGCAGCCGGCCAGCGGCCGGCACTACCCTCAGCCCCTCGCTTACAGCGAGCGGCTGATGGTGAAGCTGCCGAACACCGGCGCTTCGCGCTGGCCGTTGAACTCGCGCGTGCTGTGGTAACGCGCCGCAGCGAACTTCCAGCGTCCGTACATCACCGCCACGCCATAGCCGCCGTAGGCCACCACATGGCGCTTGTCCACACTGTGACTGTTGCGGAACGTGTTGCCATCCAGCGTGATGTCACGGATCACCCAGGCGGCGTCCGAGGTCGCGAACAGGTGCCAGGACCAGCCATTGGGACGGCCGCCGCGGGTCGGCGCAGTGTTCTCACCGGCCGGGCGCAACGGCGTGCTGCCGAAGTCGTCCGGCAGCTTCCAGCCGAAGCGCACTTCACCGCCAAGGTTGGCCTTGGTTTCCAGGTTGCCGATCGATCCGCCGTAGTGGCTGATCGCGTCCCAACCCCAGCCGTCGGCATTGACGCTGGCATCGCCCGGCCAGCGGCGCATGCGCTCATGGGTCAGCATGAACAGGGGCTCGTTGTGCAGCTGGTTGTCCCAGCCCTTGAATTTCTCGTCGCCCAGCACTTCGTGCACGGCATTCTGCACTTGCTTGCCCTGTGCCCACGGGCCAACCACGCCCAGCGTCAGCTGGGTGGTCTGCAGGCGGTCGCCGCTGCGCGCATTGAAACCGAAGTTTGCGATCAGTACGCCGGCGTAAGGGCGGTCGTCCTCGATCAGGTCCCTGCGGCTGAAATCGGTCGGGGTGAAGATGCCCTGGCCGATGCTGAAGATCATGTTCTGCTGTTCGAACTTGCCCGGATGCAGCCCTTCCAGGTACTGGTTCACCCAGCGGGCCATGCGTGGCAGGCAGGGGTCGTCGGTGTAATCGACCAGATTGGGCGAGACCAGGGTCAACAGTGCACCATTGGTATAGCCCTGGTCCTGGTGGCGGCCGCCGAACAGGTCGTTGTCAACGCGGAAATTGACCTGCGGAGGGTGGTCGCGCATCGCGTCCGGGCCACATTGTTCGGCCGCCTGGGCGGCGAGGGGGAGGGCAGCAGCCAGCAGGCCGGACAGCCCGAGGGCTGCAAGGCGGCGTTGGGAAGGGGGGCTCATGTGGAGGTTTTTTCTGTCTGTCGTTATATGCCGCGACACGGTACTCGTGCGGGCGTGATGGAACGAGCGCGTTCGAATCACTTGTCTGTTCCGAAAACGACATTGTCTCGTGAAGACAATCCTGCACTGTCCTGCGGCGCCCCAAGGGGCAACGGCCAATGCTGAACGGCCGTTCAGCTGCAACGCAGCGACTCACCGGTGCACTGTTTGACGTTGATGAATACTCTTGGGTTTGTTGGCCTGCGGCCCGATAATGGGTCCATGGAAATCAAGTCCGACAACCCCGACCACGGCTTCCAGTTCCCCGGCCAGTTCGAGCTCAGCGCCATGGGCCCGGCCAACCGCGGCCTGGAACATGAGCTCCCCCGCCTGCTGCTGGCTGCCGGCATCGATGTCGTCAACGAACGCATCAGCTGGAAGCATTCCTCCAACGGCAAGTACGTGTCCGTGCGCATCGTGTTCAAGGCCGAGAGCCGCGAACAGTACGACCTGGCGCACCAGGCACTGCGCGACCACCCGGAAGTGAAGTGGACGCTGTAGCCGACAGCTGCCCGGCCGAAGCCGCCCCGGAAGACCGCGCGCCGCGTCCGGCGGTGGTCCGTGACCTCGGCCGCCAGGCCTATGAACCGGTGTGGCGCGCCATGCAGCGCTTCACCGACCAGCGCAGCGACGCCGATGCCGATGAGCTGTGGGTGGTCGAGCATGACCCGGTATTCACCCTGGGCCAGGCCGGCAAGGACGAGCACGTGCTGGCGCCGGGCGAGATCCCGGTGCTGCACGTGGACCGCGGCGGCCAGGTGACCTATCACGGCCCCGGCCAGATCGTGGTCTATCCGCTGCTGCGCCTGCCGCGTTTGGGCATCGGTGTGCGCGATTACGTGTGCCGCATCGAGCAGGCCATCATCGACACGCTGGCCGAGTGGAACATCGGCGCCGAACGCCGCGAGGGTGCCCCGGGCGTCTACGTCGGTGGCGCCAAGATCGCCGCACTCGGCATCCGCGTGCGCCGCGGCTGCACCTTCCACGGACTGGCCTTCAACGTGTCCATGGACCTGGAACCTTTCCACCGTATCAACCCCTGTGGCTATCAGGGGTTGCAGGTGACCTCGGTGGTAGACTTGGGCGGCCCCTCCGGGATGGATGCCGTCAAGCCGGTGCTGCTGGACCACCTGGCCCGCCAGTTCGGCCTGCTGCTGCAGCACACGCCGGAACTGCCCGATCTTTCTGCGGCCGCCTGACCGCCCCCCGGAACTGCCATGACTGAAACCACCGCCCGTTCCATTCCCCTGCAGATCGTGCAGGGTGATTCTCCGTCCGCCGCGCCGTTGCAGGCCGGGGTCAAGCAGCTGGGCGGTGACAAGATCAACCGCTCGCCGGTGCAGTTCGCCGATGCGCCGGTGCTGCGCAAGCCGTCCTGGATCCGCGTGCGCATTCCTTCGGGCAATGCCGTGCAGAACCTGAAGGCCAAGCTGCGCGAGAACCGCCTGGTGACGGTGTGCGAGGAAGCCAGCTGCCCGAACATCCACGAGTGCTTCGGCCACGGCACGGCAACGTTCATGATCCTCGGCGAAGTCTGCACCCGCCGCTGCTCGTTCTGCGACGTGGCCCACGGCCGCCCGAAGCCGCCGGATGCCAACGAACCGGCCAGCCTCGGCCAGACCGTGGCCGACATGGGGCTGAAGTACGTGGTGGTGACCAGCGTCGACCGCGACGACCTGCGCGACGGCGGTGCCCAGCACTTCGTCGACTGCATCAGCGCCATCCGCGAGAAGTCGCCGGGCACCCGCATCGAAGTGCTGACCCCGGACTTCCGCGGCAAGGGCCGCATGGAGCGCGCGCTGGAGATCCTGGCGCAGAACCCGCCGGATGTGTTCAACCACAACATCGAGACCGTGCCGGACCTGTACCGCAACGTGCGCCCGGGTGCGGACTACCAGTGGTCGCTGAACCTGTTGAAGAACTTCAAGGCGCAGCACCCGGACGTGCCGACCAAGAGCGGCATCATGCTGGGCCTGGGCGAAGACTTCGAACAGATCAAGGCCACCCTGCGCGACCTGCGCGCGCACGACGTGGACATGATCACCATCGGCCAGTACCTGCAGCCGACCGCGCACCACCACCCGGTGCTGAAGTACTGGACCCCCGAGGACTACAAGGCGCTGGAAGACTACGGCTACGAGCTGGGCTTCAGCCACGTGGCCTCCGGCCCGATGGTGCGCTCGTCGTACCACGCCGACGTGCAGGCCAAGGGCGCCGGGGTCTCCTGACGCCCCAGGCGGGCGCGGCCCGCCACCTTCGGTGGGTGCGAACCACTCTGCCGGTGGGTGCGAACCTTGGTTCGCACGCCTTTGCCTGCTGTAGAGCCGAGCCCATGCTCGGCTTGCTTGCTGGCGGCCTGCCGAGCAAGGGCTCTGCCGTGCCTTCGCCTGCATTCACAATTTGCTACACCGGCCCCGCTAGGCTGGTTTTCCACCGAGCGCGGCCGGGTGACAAACCCGGCAACTTTCGGCACTGTCGTGGTGTCTTAACACCCCGCAGTCTCCCCCTTGGCAAGGCGCCTTCGAGCACGTCAATGAAATTCAAAGCCCCCGCATTCCTGATGGCCCTGGCGCTGGTCGCGCCGCTGGCGCTGGCGGCCAAGGCCGATTCGCCGGCATTGCCCGCTGCGGCAACCGCCGATCAGGTGACCACCTCCAAGCTGGTGTACGGCCTGCTGTCCGACAGCCGTTACGCCTATCGCCCGCGTGCGCTGGACGAGGCCACCTCCAAGGACGTGTTCAAGCGCTACCTGGAGACGCTGGACGGCGGCAAGCAGTACTTCACCCAGGCCGACGTGGCGCGCTTCGCGCCGTTTGAAGCCAACATTTCCTCGGCCATCCGTGGCGGCGAGCTGGAGCCGGCGTTCCAGGTGTTCGCGGTCTACAAGCAGCGCGTCGGCGAACGCGTGGCCTACGCGCGCAAGCTGCTCAAGCAGGAGCCGGATTTCACCACCGACGAGCGCTTCGAATACGACCGCAAGAAGGTGCCGTGGGCGGCCAGCAGTGCAGAGCTGGACGAGCTGTGGCGCAAGTCGGTGAAGAACGACTGGCTGCGCCTGAAGCTGGCTGGCAAGAAGCCGGATGACATCCGCAAGACGCTGGACAAGCGCTACGCGACGCTGGAGAAGTCGGTCAACGAGCTGAAGGGCGAAGACGTCTTCCAGTTCTTCATGAACTCGTACACCAGCGCGGTTGATCCGCACACCGATTACTTCACCCCGCGCACCGCCGAGAACTTCAACCAGGCGATGTCGCTGTCGCTGGAAGGCATCGGTGCGCAGCTGCAGCGCCAGGACGACGTGGTGGTGATCCGCGAGATCATCGCCGGTGGTCCGGCCGCCGTGGATGGCACGCTGAAGCCGGGTGACCGCATCGTCGGCGTTGGCCAGGGCAAGTCCGGTCTGGTCGAGGACGTGATCGGCTGGCGCATCGACGATGTCGTGGCCAAGATCCGCGGCGCCAAGGACACCCAGGTCAAGCTGGAATTCATTCCGGCCGCCGAAGGTGCCGACGGCAAGCACCACACCCTGGTGCTGACCCGGCAGAAGGTGCGCCTGGCCGAACAGGCCGCCAAGGGCGAGACCATGACCATTCCGGCCGCCAACGGCGAGCCGGCACGGAAGATCGGCGTGATCAAGCTGCCGACCTTCTACCAGGACTTCGAAGGCCGTCGCCGCAATGCCGCCGACTATGCCTCGGCTACCCGCGACGTGGCCAAGCTGCTGGCTGGTTTCAAGAACGACAAGCTGGACGGCGTGGTGCTGGACCTGCGCAACAACGGTGGTGGTTCGCTGGATGAAGCCATTGAACTGACCGGTCTGTTCATCGAGCAGGGCCCGGTGGTGCAGGTGCGCGAGTCCGGTGGCCGCGTCACCGTCAACAGCGACCGCAACCAGGGCGTGGCATGGGATGGCCCGCTGGCAGTGCTGATCAACCGCGGTTCGGCTTCGGCTTCGGAAATCTTTGCCGGTGCCATCCAGGATTACGGCCGTGGCCTGGTGATCGGTGAGACCAGCTTCGGCAAGGGCACCGTGCAGAACATCGTCGACCTGGACCGTTGGCCGAGTGGCGAGACCCAGCGCTTCGGCCAGGTGAAGCTGACCATCGCCCAGTTCTTCCGCATCAGCGGCAGCAGCACCCAGCACAAGGGTGTGGTGCCGGACCTGGCCTTCCCGGCCAGTGTCGATGCCACCGAGTTCGGCGAGAGCACCTACGACAACGCGCTGCCGTGGACCCGCATCGCTGCCGTGCCGCACACCCAGTACGGCAACTTCGCGCCGCTGCTGCCGAAGCTGGAAACCCGCCATGACGCGCGCATCGCCGCCGACAAGGAATTCCAGTGGTGGAACGAGGACGTGCAGCAGTTCCGCACCGAGGCCGCGAAGAAGTACATCTCGCTCAACGAGGCCACCCGCCGCGCCGAGCGTGAGCGCCAGGACACCCAGCGCAAGGAGCGCCAGGCGATGCGCAAGGAACTGGGCCTGGCCCTGGACCCGCTGGCCGATGACAGCAACGACGACGGCCTGACTGGCAACGAGCGCGACATCGTCAAGGATGCAGCGCGCGAGAAGGCTGCCGAGAAGCGTCCGGACCCGCTGCTGCGCGAGTCGGCCTCGATCCTGGCCGATGCGGTGAACCTGCTGGCCAACGACCGCCCGCTGTCGGCGCAGGTGCTGCCGCAGTCGACCGGCGCTGGTCGCTGGGCCGACTGAGCCGGCGACGGCATGTGATACCCGAGGGGCCGGCATTGCCGGCCCTTCTGCGTAAAAGGGGACGGAGGGGATTAAGTCGTTTGTGGCACAAACGACTTAATCCCCTCCGTCCCCTTTTCTGTGCATGAACCGGCAGCAACGGGGTGGCTCGGTCACGCCGGTTTCGACCTGCCGCACACGGCCGCAGGGCTACCCTTGGCGGTACCGTCCTCGCAGGAGTACCCATGCGGGCCTCCCGTCTTTCCAGTGCTGCCGTGGCGCTCGCCAGCGCCCTGATCCTGTCGGCCTGTGGTGGCCGCGCCGCCGACAGCACGTTGCTGCGCGAATCCTTTGATTCCGGCGACACCTTCTCGCGTACCGTCGATGGCCGTCCCGGTGACGCCTGCGAGGCCGCACGGCGCACCCTGCTCAGCCAGGGCTACGCCATCGCCCGCTCCGACGAGGCACAGGTGGAGGGAAACAAGAATTTCCAGCCACGCGAGGACGACCACGAGCAGCTGGTGCTGCGCATCTCCTGCGCGCCGCGTGGCAGCCAGACGCTGGTGTTCGTCAGCGCGGTGCAGGACCGCTACGCGCTGAAGAAGAGCCCGACGTCGGCCAGCGTGGGCGTGGGTGCATTGGGCTCGGTGTCGCTGCCGTTCGGCAGCAATGACGATTCGCTGGTGAAAGTGGCCAGCAGCACCGTCACCGATGCCGGGTTCTATCAGCGCTTCTTCCAGCGCCTGCAACAGTATCTGCCGGCGGATGCCGGCAAACCCGCGCCGCCCGAGCCTGCATCGTCCGAGCCTGCATCGTCCGAGCCCGCACCGGCCCGCAGCACGGATCAAGGGTGATCGTGCGCGGCAGGTTGATGGGCGTGGCACTCCTGCTGATGCCCGCGCTGGGCATTGCGTCCGCAACGCCGGACTGCACGCAGGGCCTGCTGCAGCGGCTGGGATGGCGCTTTGACGAGGTCACGGCCGGTGCACCACAGGTGCACGGCGGCCCGGTGTGTACACGTGCCTCGCTGGCTGAAGCACAGGCGGCAGGCGATCTGCGCGTGGGGTGGCCGGCCGGAATGTCCGCTGCAGCACGCCAGGCGTTGCTGCAACAATTGCTGGACGATCCGGCCACGGTCTGTGCCTATGCGTTCCAGCTGGGCGCAGCCACGCAACGTGCGGCCTCGGCACTGCAGGACAATCCCACCTTCCGCTTCTCCGGCCCGCAGCTGGGCTGGATCGGCTTCGGCCTACAGGGCCCACGCGCGCAAGGCTGGCAGCGCACGCGCAGTTTCGGTCGTGGCTTCGTGCCGAGCGCGGGCAACAGTCATGCACTGGAGGCGTTCTACAGCGGTGCCGTGCGTGCCGAATGCGGGGTCGGCCGCCAGGTCGCGCAGTTGGCCACGCAACGAGAGCTGTATGGCGATGCCGCGTTCGATACGGAGTTCGCAGCGGATGAACTGTCGATCGGCACCTTCCTCGCCCTGCATGACACCGACAGCATCCTGCTCGGCGCACATGCAGGCGACTTCTTCGCCGATGGCAAAGCGGTGCGCACCTCGGCGATGGGACGGCAGGCCTTCGTCGGCGTGCCCGGTTTCATCGAACATGTGTACGACAAGAGCACGCTGGACGATCTGAGCAACCAGGCCGAGAACTTCGTGGTGGTCGATGTGGGTGCAGACGCTGCGCAGGCACTGGCGATGCACGGTGGGCTGGCCTGGTACGACCAGCGCAATGTCGAACTCTGGAAACTCGCGCAGGGCATCCCGCGCATCGGCCAGCGCTACTTCGAGCGCCTGTTGTTCGAGCGTGATCCCAACCTTCGTGCACGGCTGGAACCGCGCTACCACGACACGCTGGCACGCATGGACCAGCTGCTGGACGATCCGTTCTACCAGCAGTTCGTGATCTATGTGCATCCACGCGGTATACGTCCCATCGGCTACCACATCGCCCGCCTGCTCGATCGCAACCCGCGAACGCCGTTTTCGATCGACCTGGCGGTGCACAATCTGCATACCACGCTCTACCGGCGTTGGCGCGAGGCGCAGCTGCGCCACTGCGCGGCTACCGGCAGGCCAGGCAGCCTGACCCTAGACCCCAACTGAAGGTGAAACAATGGATATTGCAATGATCGGCCTCGGCCGCATGGGCGCCAACATGGCCCAGCGCCTGCATCGCGGCGGCCACCGCGTGGTTGGCTACGACCCGGGCGAGGGTGCCCGCCAGCGCGCTGCCGAGGCCGGCCTGGAAGTGGTTGATTCGCTGGCCGCCGCGGTTGCCGCGCTGCCGGTTCCGCGCGTGGTGTGGCTGATGGTGCCGGCCGGCGAAACCGTCGACCAGACCCTGGGCCAGCTGACCCCGCACCTGGCCGAAGGTGACATCGTCATCGACGGCGGCAACTCCAACTACCAGGACTCGATCCGTCGCGCCAAGGCACTGGCCGAAGACGATCTGGGCTACGTCGACTGCGGCACCAGTGGTGGCGTGTGGGGCCTGCAGGAGGGCTACAGCCTGATGGTCGGTGGCGAAGCGTCGGTGGTGGAGCAGATCGCACCGCTGCTGCGCACGCTGGCACCGGCCGAAGATCGTGGCTGGGGGCGTGTCGGCCCGTCCGGCGCTGGCCACTTCACCAAGATGGTCCACAACGGCATCGAATACGGAATGATGCAGGCCTACGCCGAAGGCTTCGCGCTGATGGAGCGCAAGCAGGAAATGGAACTGGACCTGGCCCAGGTCGCCGACGTCTGGCGCCACGGCAGCGTGGTGCGTTCGTGGCTGCTGGACCTGAGCACTGAAGCCCTCAAGCGCAATCCGTCGCTGGATGGCATCGCCCCGTACGTGGAGGATTCCGGCGAAGGCCGCTGGACCGTGGCCGAAGCGATCGCGCTCGATGTGCCGGCACCGGTGATCACCCTGTCGCTGCTGGAACGCCTGCGCTCGCGCGAATCGAATTCGTTCACCGACCGCCTGTTGTCGGCGATGCGCAATGAATTCGGCGGTCACGCCATCAAGAAATCGTAAGCACCGCGGTGGGGTCGGGGCCCTTCGGCGTTGCCGAAGGGCCCCGACCCCAAGCAGATCGGGGTCGGATCCCTTTCCGCAGGAAAGGGCTCTGACCCCATGCAGCCAGTCGAGCATGGTTCGACTCTAGAAAAGCCGTTTCCGATGGTTTCCACGTCGATGTGTCGACCAAGGTCGACACCTACCATCGGACCCACCCCGCCATCCACGGAATGCCCGCTTTTGACGTTGACGTTGCCGTTGATTCTGTAGGTGCAGGGCGCAGCCCTGCCGATCACCCCAACGCGATTCGCCGCCCTTCGCGCGCGCTGTCCATGCCGGCCTGCAGCAACCGCATCAACTGCAGTGCCTGCACCGGACTGACCGTGGCTTCGCCATCGCCGTGCATCGCCGCCGCAAACTGCGAATACAGCCGCCGGTAGTCGCCCGGCAGGTTGTCCACGGTACTGCGCTGCACATTGTCCTCGGCATCGCAGCGCACCAACTCGCCGTGCCGTGGGTCGATGCCCCAGCCCGGCGCCCCTGGCGCAACACCGCGCCGCAGCTGTGCCTCCTGCACGTCCAGCCCATGCTTGATCCAGCTGCCACGACTGCCATGCACACTGAAGTGCGGCGTGGGGGCCGCCACCAGCGAACCGGCATGCACGATCGCGCGATGCCTCGGGTAGTGCAGTACCGCGTGGAAGTAATCGATGCCGCTGCCACCTTCGCGTTGCACGGCCAGATCGGCATCGATGGCCTCGGGCCAGCCGAACAGCACCAGCATCTGGTCCAGCAGGTGCGGTCCGAGGTCGTACCACAGGCCGCTGCCCGGTCCGTCCTGCTCGCGCCAGCGGTCGCGCACCTGCGGCCGGTAGCGGTCGAAGTGCGCATGGCACTCGGCCACGTCACCGAGCGCGCCTTCGGCCAGCAGCGCCTGCAGGGTGAGGAAGTCGGCATCGAAGCGCCGGTTCTGGAACACGGTCGCGATGCGTCCGGCATCACGTGCCGCAGCCAGCACCGCTTCGGCTTCAGCGACATCCAGCGCGAACGGCTTGTCGACCAGCACATGCTTGCCCGCGGCCAACGCCGCGATTGCCAGCGGTGCGTGTTGTGCGTTCGGAGTGGCGATCACCACCGCGTCCACCGCCGGGTCGTCGAACACCTCCTGCGGCGTGGCGCGCACGTGCACGTCGCTGAACGCGCGCAGCAACGTGTCGCGCTGCGAACTGACGATGCTGTGCAGCACCAGCCCGGGCGTGTGCTGGATCAGCGGCGCATGGAAGACGCGGCCGGCGAGGCCGTAGCCGATCAGGGCCAGTTGCAGGTCGGGGCGCATGAGACGGCTCCGGCAATGGGAAGGGCAGGGTAAACGACACCTGCGTACAGGCCAAAACTGAACCGTTGCCGTTGGAATCGCCTCGATTCACAGCGGCATGACCGCAACGCCACGCCTGCTCTACGGAGGCTTGTCCAGACTGGCAGCACATCCCGAAGGAGTACGACACGATGAGCAATACCACCCGCACGCTGATTGCTTCCGCCCTGACCCTGGGCCTGGCGCTGTCCTCCTCGGCTGCATTCGCCAAGGACCCGGCCGCGAAGAGCCCGCCGACCAGCACCCATCCGGCAACCCATGCCGATCGCCATGACTCCAACGAGCCGGTGACCGATACCTGGATCACCACCAAGGTGAAGGCCGATCTGCTGGCCAGCAGCAACGTTCCGGGCACTGAAATCAAGGTGGAAACCGTGAACGGCGTGGTCAGCCTGAGCGGTGCCGTGGCCACCCAGGCTGAAAAGGACAAGGCGGTGACCACCGCCAAGGGCATCAAGGGCGTGACCCGCGTCGATGCCGCTGCATTGAAGGTCAGCGCAGCTGCCAAGCGCTGACCCCGGTGGGCGCCCCAGGCGGGGCGCCCACCCCCTGTGGAGCCGAGCCATGCTCGGCTCCACAGGAAATGTCGTAACCCGTTCAGGCAACCGCGCTGGAAACCCCAGACTTGTGACCGCCTGCGCTATATTGCCGGTTCCGCCGCAACCGGGCTCGTCCCGGAAAACGCTTCGCGGCTGTGCTGACGAGGAACTATGGCGCTGGTTTTCAGTGACGACATCTGGGACCGTTGGCGATTGCCAGCCTTGGCGCTGGCCGCCGCCGCGATCATCGTGGTGCCGTGGTTGACCCTGCGCAAACTGCAGCAGGACAACGAACAGGCGATGGCCTGGGTCAATCACACCCAGGCCGTCGGCGTAGCCTTGCAGCAGCTGCAGGCGGACGTACGCGATGTCGAGTCGGCGGCGCTGACGCTGTCCAAGGGTGTGGACGCGCCGGGGCTGCGCGAGCGCATGGCCAAGGCCAACGACATTCCCGGGCGCCTGGCCGAACTGGGCCGGATGACCCGCGACAATCCTGACCAGCTGATCCGCATCGGCCGTATCGAGTCGATGCTGGAAGGGCGCATGGCGCTTGCCCGTGAGCTGGCCAAGTCTGAGCCCAACAGTGATCAGCGCGGGCTGGTGAAGGACCTGAGCACGCGCTATCCGATTCGCGGCCTGGTTGAAGAACTGCAGGCCAGTGAGCAGAAACTGCTGACCCTGCGTGCGGAGCAGGCTGCGCGCCAGCGCAAGCAGACCGAGCTGGTGTCGTGGAGTTCGCTGGTGATCCAGCTGGCGCTGCTCGGCCTGGTGTTGTGGCTGCTGCAGCGGCAGATCGGCCGTCGCCTGCATGCCGAACGGCAATCACTGCGCGCGGCGGCACGTGCCGCGTCGGTACTGCAGACGGTGCGCGAACCGATCGTGCTGCTTGACCGTGACCTGCGTGTACAGCTGCACAACCCTGCCTTCGCCGAGCTGTACGGGCTGCAGGACGAACGTGCCGATGGCCTGCTGCTGGAATCCGTCGGTGATGGCGCGTGGAAGGACACGGTGGTGCGTCAGCGCCTGTCCGACGTGCTCTCGCGTGGTCGGGAGCTGTGGGACTTCGAGCACGAGCAGCGCACTGCCGATGGCATGGCGCGTTACATGCTGCTCAATGCGCGGCGCATGCCGCTGCCGGATACCGATGATGAAGTGGTGCTGCTGACGGTCAGTGACGTGACCATGCAACGTGCGGTTCAGCTGCGCGTGGAAGAGCTGAATCGCCAGCTGGAAGGCAAGGTGGCCCAGGTGTCCGAGGTCAACCGTGAGCTGGAGGCCTTCAGCTACTCGGTGTCGCACGACCTGCGCGCACCGCTGCGCCACGTGGCCGGTTTCTCCGACAAGCTGTCGCGCCACCTCGGCGACGCTGCCGACGACAAGAGCCGCCATTACCTGGAAGTGATCTCCAGTTCGGCCCGTCGCATGGCGGCACTGATCGACGACCTGCTGGTCTACTCGCGGCTGGGCCGCGCGGCGATGCGCCAGCAGGCGGTGGACATGCAGTCGCTGGTGGCCGATACCCGTGCGATGCTCGATTCCAACCTGCAGGCGGAGGCCGAAAGCAGCGGCCACGCGCACCAGGTGGAGTGGAGCATCGCGCCGCTGCCGATCGTGGTGGCGGACGAGAACATGATCCGCCAGGTCTGGCTGAACCTGCTCGGCAATGCGGTGAAGTACTCGGGCAACCGCGAGCCGGCGAAGATCCGCGTGGATTACCAGCCGCAGCCCGATGGCGGTCATCAGTTCACGGTCAGCGACAATGGTGCAGGCTTTGACATGGCCTACGCCGGCAAGCTGTTTGGTGTGTTCCAGCGCCTGCACAAGGCCAGTGACTACCCGGGTACCGGCATCGGCCTGGCCAGCGTGCGCCGCGTGCTGACCCGCCATGGCGGCCGTATCTGGGCCGAGGCCGAACCGGACGTCGGCGCCACCTTCCACTTCTACCTGCCTCCCGCGATCGATGCGGACAAACAAGGGCCTTCTGCATGACCACTCTGCGCACCATTCTTCTCGCCGAAGACAGCCCGGCTGATGCCGAAATGGCGATCGACGCCCTGGAAGAGGCGCGTCTGGCCAATCCCATCGTGCACGTCGAAGACGGCGTGGAAGTGATGGACTACCTGTTGCGCCGTGGTGCCTTCGCCAATCGCGAGGAAGGCCTGCCGGCGGTGCTGTTGCTGGACATCAAGATGCCGCGCATGGATGGGCTGGAAGTGCTGCGGCAGATCCGCGAGCACGAAGAACTCAAGCGCCTGCCGGTGGTGATCCTGTCGTCCTCACGGGAGGAAAGCGACCTGGCCCGCAGCTGGGACATGGGCGTGAACGCCTATGTGGTCAAGCCGGTCGACGTGGACCAGTTCTTCGGCGCGGTGCAGACCCTGGGCAAGTTCTGGGCGTTGATCAACCAGGCACCGGAACTCGAGTGAGCCCATGCCCCTGACCGGTCCCGCCCTGGGGGCGCTGCGCATCCTGCTGGTGGAAGACTCACCGGAAGATGCCGAGCTGATGTCTGAACAGATGCTCGACGCGGGCCTGGAAGCCCGCTTCGAGCGTGTCGAGAGCGAGGCCGAACTACGCCAGGCACTGGCCAGGTTCCAGCCGGACATCGTGCTGTCCGACCTGAGCATGCCGGGGTTCTCCGGTGATGACGCGCTGCGCATCGTGCGCGAGACCTCGCCGGAAGTGCCCTTCATCTTCGTCTCCGGCACCATGGGTGAGGAGAACGCAGTGGCGGCGCTGCAGAAGGGCGCCAACGATTACATCATCAAGCACCTGCCGGCGCGCCTGCCGTCGGCGGTGGCGCGTGCGATCCGCGATGCACGCAGCGCGGTGGAGCGTGCACGGGTGGAAACCGAACTGATGCGCGCCCAGCGCCTGGAAAGCCTGTCGCTGCTTGCCGCCGGCCTCAGCCATGACCTGCGCAACATCCTGCAGCCGTTGCTGATCATGCCGGACCTGCTGAAGGCGCGTACCGAGGATCCGCAGCTGCACCATCTGGCCGATGTCA
This sequence comes from Stenotrophomonas maltophilia, assembly GCF_003205835.1. Classification (GTDB taxonomy): domain Bacteria; phylum Pseudomonadota; class Gammaproteobacteria; order Xanthomonadales; family Xanthomonadaceae; genus Stenotrophomonas; species Stenotrophomonas riyadhensis. Next base: position 4,122,485 of record NZ_CP029773.1, on the reverse strand, counting down.
TCGCCGAGTGCGGCCGGCGTGGCCACGAGATGGCCGAATCGATGCTGTCGTTCGTGCGCGGTTCGCGCAAGCCGAGCGAGCGCATCGAGATCGATGGCCTGTTCGATGCGGTGGCACTGCTGTTGCGCAGCAACGTGCCCGATGCCGTGCGCCTGGAACTGCAGGTGCAGGACGAAGGCCTGGTGGTCGATGCCAACTACACCGAGCTGCAGCAGGTGATGCTGAACCTGGCGCTCAACGCGATCCAGGCGATGCCCAATGGCGGCCGCCTGAGCCTGACCGCCAGCCATGCCGGCCAGCGCGATGGCGTGGACTGGATGCACATCCGGGTCGCCGACGAAGGCATCGGCATGGATGCGGACACGCTGTCGCACCTGTTCAATCCGTTCTTCACCACCAAGGCCGATGGCACGGGCCTGGGCCTGATTTCCTGCAAGCGCATCGTTGAAGGCGCCGGCGGCAGCATCCACGTCAGCAGCCAGCCGGGGCAGGGCACCTGCTTCGAACTGCGGCTGCCGATGCACGAGGCCATCGATGGCAGCGAGCCGATCGAGCAGCTGGTGGCGCTGGGCAGCGGCCAGTCGATCCTGGTGGTCGATGGCGAAGCCACGCGCCTGTCGCTGCTCGGCAACGCGCTGTCCAGCCAGGGCTACCAGTTGCAGCTGGCCTCCGATGGCCCGGCGGCGCTGCGCTGGATGCAGCAGGAGGCGATGCCGGCGCTGGTGATTGCCGATGCCGGCTCGAAGTTGCTGCCGGCCAGCCAGCTGCTGGGCGAGATGGCGACGTTGGGCTATCGCGGCCCCGCGCTGGTGCTGGAGGATGCGGCAGTGACGGTACCGGCCGATGCGTTCCCTGCGGGTGTCGAGGTGCATGTGCTGCACAAGCCGCTGCAGATGCAGCAGGTGTTCCGCGCGGTGGCCGAAGCGCTGGGCTGATGCTGCGGTAGTGCCGGCCGCTGGCCGGCATCCGCGTGCGGTGGGATCACTGCGGTTGCCGGCCAGCGGCCGGCACTACCAGTCCCCGGTTTCCCTGGAGATGCGTGGCTGGTGTTGGCCGCTGCCGATGCAGCAGGTGTTCCGCGCGGTGGCCGAAGCGCTGGGCTGATGCCGCGGTAGTGCCGGCCGCTGGCCGGCATCCGCGTGCGGTGGGATCACTGCGGTTGCCGGCCAGCGGCCGGCACTACCGGTCCAGGGTTTCCCAGGGGAACCGTGGCAGCGCATCCACCGCCTGTTCCAACCGCCGCGACCAGTTCTGGTGGATGTCTGCATACAGCGCTGAATCCGCGCCCAGCCGCAGCTGCTGGCCGATGCGCAACTCGCCGTCGCGCAGCAGCGCCAGGTCGATCGGCAGGCCCACCGACAGGTTGGAACGGATGGTGGAGTCCAGCGAGACGATGGCCGTGCGCGCGGCATCCTCCAGGTGTGTGGCCGGGCTGAGGATGCGGTCGAGGATCGGCTTGCCGTACTTGGATTCACCGATCTGCAGGTACGGCGTCTCCGGCGAGGCGGCGATGGCGTTGCCGAGCGGATAGATCATGTACAGCCCGGGGCGCTCGCCGGCGATCTGGCCGCCGAAGATCAGCGTGGCCTGGGTATTGACCCCATCGTGGCCATGTTCGCTGTGGTTGCTGTGCACCTGGCTGTCCACCAGCAGCTGGCCGACGTACTCGGCGGCTTCGAACAGGTGGGTTATGTCGCGCAGGTTGGGCGCGCGCCCTTCGTCGGCATCGCGCCCCAGGCGCGACACCAGCAGCTGGGTGGTGGCCAGGTTGCCAGCCGCCATCAGCACGTAGGCTGCCTGGCCGGGGTACTCGAACACGTGCAGCTTGCGGTGCACGCGCACATCGTCCAGCGAGGCATTGGTCCGGGTGTCGGCAGCGAAGACCAGGCCTTCGTCCACCTCGATTCCAACGCAATAGGTCATGTCGGTGCCCTATCATGTGCGTCCCGGATTGTAGGCATGCCGCCGTGACGACGGCATGTCCACGCCCCCCAAGTGCCGTCACCTGAACCGCATGACCACCGTGCTCCTGAGCCTGGGCAGCAACGTCCAGCCCCGTCGCTACCTCCACGCCGCGGTGGCGGCCCTGCGCGAGCGCTTCGGCGCGCTGCAGGTGTCGCCCGCCTACCGTACCGCCGCGGTCGGCTTCGATGGCCCGGCCTTCCTCAACAATGCGGTGGCGATCGAAACCGACCTGCCGCTGCAGGAACTGGACGACTGGCTGCATGCGCTGGAAGACGCACACGGCCGCGACCGTAGCGGGCCGCGCTTCTCCGACCGGACCCTGGACATCGACGTGGTGTTCTACGGGGATCTGGTGGTGGAAGGTCCCGGCCACCTGCGCATTCCGCGCCCGGAGCTGAAGCATGCCTTCGTGCTGAAGCCGCTGGCCGACATCGCGCCGGGCTTCATCGACCCGGTCAGCGGGCAGGACCTGGCCACGTTGTGGCGTGCGCACAGACAGTTTGGCGAGACGTTCGAGGTCGTGGACCTGGAATGAGGGTGGTTGCCGGCCAGCGGCCGGCACTACCGGTAGTGCCGGCCGCTGGCCGGCAACATTTCAGCTGACCGTACGCCCACCATCCACGCGCAGGGTGTGGCCAGTGACGAAACTTGCTTCGGCCACCAGCCAGTACACCGCCTCGGCGATCTCCTCGACGGTGCCGATCCGCGCCAGCGGCGTGCGTGCCAGCAGTGCTTCGCGGGCGAAATCGTCCTTGCCCTGTTCCGGCCACAGGATCGCCCCCGGCGCTACCGCATTGACCCGCACCTTCGGCGCCAGCTCCAGCGCCAGCGAGCGGGTGGCCATCTCCAGCGCGGCCTTGGCCATGGTGTAGGCGATGTGGTCGCGCATCGGGTCGGTGCCGTGCAGGTCGGTCAGGTTGACGATGCAGCCCTGCTGGCGGCGCAGGTAGGGCGCCGCCGCCTGTGACAGCAGCAGCGGCGCGCGTGCATTGACCGCATACAGCTCGTCCATCGCCTCGGCGGTGACCTGGCCGAGCGGGGTGGGGAAGAAGTTGGAGGCGTTGTTGACCAGCGCATCCAGCCGGCCGAAGTGGGTGACGGCCTGTTCCACCAGGTCGGCCAGGGCGTCGGCGTCACGCAGGTCGGCCTGCAGGGCCAGCACGCTGCCGGGGCGCACGTTGTCGAAATCGAACGCGGCCTGCTGCAGCTCGGCGCTGGAGGTGTTGGCGTGCAGCACCACCGACCAGCCACAGGCATGGAACTGGCGGGCGATGGCCGCACCGATCCGGCGCGCGCTGCCGGTGATCAGGACCACGGGGTGGGTGTCGCTCATCGAGGGTCCTCCAAGGCTCGGCTATCCTGTGCACCATTGTCACCGCATTCGAAGACGCCATGCAGCCCACCTTCCCCCTGCCCGAAGCCGATGCCCTGGCCCACAGCGACCAGCTGGCCGCCGCCCTGCGCGCCGAAATCCTTGCGCAGGGCGGGGCGATGCCGTTCTCCCGCTTCATGGAGCTGTGCCTGTACACCCCCGGCTGGGGCTATTACAGCGCCGGCGCCAGCAAGTTTGGTGGCAGCGGTGACTTCACCACCGCACCCGAGCTCGGCAGCCTGTTCGCCGGCAGCGTGGCCAATGCGCTGGCCCCGGTGTTCGCCCAGTTGGGTGCGCAGGCGCGGATGCTGGAACTGGGCGGCGGGACCGGCGCCTTCGCCGAGGCGGTGCTGCTGCGCCTGGCCGAGCTCGACGCACTGCCGTCGCGCTACGCGATCCTCGAACCCAGCGCCGACCTGCGTGAGCGCCAGCAGCAGCGCCTGCAGCAGAACCTGCCGGCCGAGCTGGCCGCACGCGTGGACTGGGTCGACCGCCCGTTCGAAGAGGACTGGGAGGGCGTGGTGTTCGCCAACGAGGTGATCGACGCATTGCCGACCCCGCGCTTCCTGATCCGGGATGGCGAGGTCTACGAGGAAACCGTGGAGCTGGATGCCGAAGGCAACTTCATCCGCGGCGCGCAGCCGGCCGACATCCTGCTCAACGGCGCAGTGCGCCATATCGAGCGCTACCTGGAAAAACCCTTCGCCGAGGGCTACCGCTCCGAGGTGCTGCCGCAGCTGCCGTACTGGCTGCAGGCGGTGGCCGGCGGCCTGCAGCGCGGCGCGATGCTGTTCGTCGATTACGGCTACAACCGCGGCGAGTTCTACCAGCACGACCGCGACGATGGCACCGTGCGCGCCTTCTACCGCCATCACGTGCATAACGACGTGCATCGTTGGCCGGGCCTGCAGGACATCACGGCGTCGGTGGATTTCACCGCCATGGCCGAGGCTGGCATGCACGGTGGCTTCGAGCTGGCCGGCTACTGCAGCCAGGCCAGCTTCCTGCTTGGAAATGGGCTGGACCAGGTACTGCTGCTGGCCGAGGAACGCACCGATGAAGTGGGCCGCATCCAGCTGCGCGACCAGGTGAAGAAGCTGACCCTGCCGACCGAAATGGGCGAGCGCTTCCAGGCCATCGGCCTGCAGCGCGGCGTCGACTTCGAACCGGCCTTCGAGCTGGGTGACCTGAGCTGGCGCCTGTGAGCGCGGCGTTGCCGGTGATCAAGCCGCTGCGTCGGCCACGGTTGTGGACCGTACTGTGGGCGACGGCGGTGCTGCTGGTGATCGTGGTCTGCCTGATTCCGCCGCCGCCGATTCCGCTGCCGGAAAACAGCGACAAGGGCGAGCACTTCCTCGCCTACTTCATCCTGGCGGGCAGCGCGGTGCAGCTGTTCCGGCGCGGACGTCCGCTGCTGTGGGTCGGCGTGGGTCTGGTGCTGATGGGGATCGGCATCGAGTTCGCGCAGGGCGCGCTGACCAGTAACCGCACGGCGGATCCGATGGATGCGATCGCCAACACGATCGGCGTGCTGGCCGGCATGGCCACGGCACTGACCCCGCTGCGCGATCTGCTGCTGCGCTGGCGCGGGTAACGGCGTACCAACCAAGGTTGGCACCCATCCGTAGATCCACGCCATGCGTGGATGGAATCAGTAGATCCACGCCATGCGTGGATGAGCTGCCCGGGGTGCCGACCAAGTTCGGCACCCACCATGACAGACCTGTCATTACCTCCCCAGCGTGACCTCATCCAGCACCCACATCGCCGGGCGCGTATCGCCGGTGAAGTTGATGCACAGGTCACCCGTGCCCTGGGTGTCCTTCGGCAGCGTGGCCTTCAGCGTCACGAAGCCATCGGCATCGGGCTTGGCCGGCAACGCTACTTCAGCCAGCACCTTGCCGCTGCAGTCGCCACGACGCACCTGCATCTCGCCGCGCGCGCGCTTGGCCTTCTCGAAACGGCGCTTGGGTTCGTCGTGGGCCAGCTGGAAGTAGTACGGGATGCGACCTGCACGCACTTCCACGCTGCCGATGCCGTCCAGCTGCGCCTGCGGCCAGCGCCAGCACGGCTGGAAGATGTCCACGTTGAACACCGCACGGGGGCCCTCGCGTGGGCCATCGTCTTCCAGGCGCAGCACCAGCCCCTTCTTGCCCACGCAGCTGAGCAGTTCATCGCTGCGGCGGCTGAGCAGCGATTGTGCGCTGAAGTTCGCGACCGTCGGCTTCGCGGCCAGCATCTGGCCCTGGTAGAACGCGGCCGCCTGCACGTTGGCGGGCAGCGTTTCGGTCAGCGGCTGCTGATACAACGGTGACTGTGCGGTCACCGGCTGTCCGTCGGTGCTGTAGCGCACCTCATAGCCCAGCGGATTGGCCAGCGACACGGTCACCGTGTTCTTCGCGCGATCATCGGTGTAGTCCACGCCTACTTCGAACGGAGTCTGCGCATAGGCCAGGCCCCAGGCACGGTAGCGCTGCAGCTGCGCCGGCAGGCGTGCGAGGAAATCGCGGAAGTCGCGATGTTCCGGCATGCTCCAGCCGGTCTCGGCCACGGCGGCCAGGCGCGGGAACAGGTTGTGCTGCAGGCGTGCATAGCTGCGCGTGTGTTCGGTGAACATGTTGGCCTGCAGGCCGAGGATGTGCCCGCGCTTGTCGGCGGCCAGTTCGGCCGGCACCGGCTCGAAGTTGTAGAGCTTGCCAAGGTTGACCTGGGTCGGGCGGCCCGGCGGTTCGTTCGGTGAGGCCGTCTGCAGGTAGTCCAGGTACAGGTAGCCGACGGGCGACATGATCACGTCATGCCCGGCACTGGCCGCAGCGAGGCCACCTTCGGTGCCCTGCCACGACATCACGGTGGCCTGCGGCGGCAGACCGCCTTCGAGGATCTCATCCCAGCCGATCAGGCGCCGGTCGTGTTCCTCCAGGAACGTCTCCAGGCGCTTGATGATGTGGCTCTGCATGGCCATCTCATCCTTGATACCCAGTGCACGCATGCGCTGCTGCACCTGCCTGGAGGCTTCCCACTGGTCCTTCACTGCCTCGTCGCCACCCACGTGCACGTACTTGGCCGGGAACAGTTCGATCACTTCCTCCAGGACGTTCTCGAGGAAGGTGACGGTGCTGTCTTCCACGTTGAACAGGTTCGGGAACACGCCCCATTCGCTGATCGGCTTCAGCGGGGTATTGATCGAACCCAGTTCCGGATACGCGGCGATCGCTGCGGTCGCGTGCCCCGGCACATCGATTTCCGGAATCACCTGGATATGCAGCTTCGCGGCATAGGCGATCACTTCGCGGATTTGGTCCTGCGTGTAGAAGCCGCAGTACGGGTGTTCCTGGCCGCTGGCCGGATCGATGCCGCCATCGCCGGCCGGCAGGCGGCAGCTGCCCACTTCGGTCAGCTTCGGGTAGCGCTTGATCTCCATGCGCCAGCCCTGGTCATCGGTGAGGTGCCAGTGGAAGGTGTTGAGCTTGTGCGCAGCCATTGCGTCGAGCACGCGCTTGATCTCGTCCAGGCTCTGGAAATGCCGTGCCGAGTCGAGCATGAAACCGCGCCAGCTGAAGCGCGGCGCATCCTGGATCTGCACCGCTGGCAGCACCCCATTGCTGCCGCCGGTGGCGAGCTGGGCGAGCGTGGTCGCGCCATAGAACAGGCCGGTTTCGTTGCCGGCCTGGATCACCACGCCCTGCGCGGTGCTCTCCAGCGTGTAGCTTTCGCCGCTGTCGCGGAAGGTGGGCACGATCTGGAAGCGGATGCTGCCGGCCCTGGCTGCAGCCTTGCCCTTGGCCAGGACCAGGCGCGGCCCACCACTGCGGGCCAGCAGGTCCGCGAACTGGGCAGCGACGCGCTGTGCGGCTTCGCCTTCGGCCTGCAGCACGGTATCGGCGCGCACGGTGATGCCGCTGCCCTGGCCACGTTGCACAGTGGCCGGGGCGGGGATCAGCATCAGGCTGCCAGCACGCAGCTGCGGGCCGGGCGCTTCGGCGGCGGGCGTGGGATCGGCGGCGAGCGCCGGCATTGCCGGCAGCAGGGCGAGCAGGCTGCCCAGCAGCACTGCGCTGCGCATCCGGGCGCGGGAAGGCTTGACCATCGGAACGACTCCTTGGAACGGTGCGATGAACGCTATACATGAAAAACGCCGGGCCCGGAATGACCCAGGCCCGGCGTGCGTGCACGACTCGGCGATGTTGCCGCCGCTGGATCAGTACTTGAAGCGGAAGTTGAGGTAGTACTGGCGACCGTTGCTGTAGAACGAGGTCGGGGTGGCCGCGCTCTGGTAGTACTTGTAGGTCGGGTTGTTGAGGTTCAGCGCATCGAAGCTGATGCTCATCCAGTCGGTGGCCTTGTAGCTCAGCGATACCGACAGGGTGCCGAACGCGTCCTGGTAGTAGGGGTTGGCACCGGACAGGCCGATCAGGAACGACGAGCGGCGGGTGTAGCTGACGCGTGCGCCGAAGGTATCGTTCTCGAAGTAGGCACCCACGTTGTAGGTGTTCTTCGAGGTGCCCAGCAGGTTGTGGCTGCCGTCGGCCCAGGTGTGCGAGGTGCTGCCATCGGCGTAGGTGTAGTTGGCGTTGACGCCGAAGTACTCACCGATCGGCTGCTCGTACGCCACTTCCATGCCGGTGACCTTGCCGTCGGCGTTGACCGGCACCGAGACCTGGTAGGCCTCCAGCTGGTGGGTCAGTTCGCTGAACAGCATCTGGGTCTGGGTGCCGAAGGCCACGTAGTCCTTCAGGTTCATCGAGTACGCACCCACCGACAGCAGGCCGCGCGGCATGAAGTACCACTCGACGTTGGCGTCGAAGTTGGTCGACAGCACCGGCTTCAGCTTCGGATTGCCGCCGCCACCGGTCTTGTTCAGATCCGAGCCCCAGGTCGAAGCACCCAGCGCCGAGAAGTCCGGCAGGGTCTGGGTCTGCGACGCGGCGAAGCGGAACACCAGGTCATCGGCCAGATCGAACTTCAGGTTCGCGCTGGGCAGGATGCGGTCGTGCTTGTTGTCGAACGACAGTGACTTCCACATGCCGAACAGGCTGCGGACGTCGGCGTTGGCCACGTCGGTGACGGCCTGGTAGGTGTCGATGTCCTGCTTGATGTTGACATAGCGCAGGCCGACGTTGCCGCTCCAGCGGTCGCCGCTGAAGTTGCCCTGCACATAGGCGGCGAAGTTCTTCTCGGCAACCTTCCACTCGGCACCGTAGTTGTGGCGGCCGGTCGGGCCGTCATTGCCGGACAGCCAGGTGGAGTTGTTGGTCACCGCATCCTTCAGCGCGCCCGGGGTGAAATACCACAGGTCGCGCGGGAAGCTGCCACCGATGCTGCTGGCGAAACCACCCGGGAAGCCTGCGGTCGCACCGTTCTTCAGTGCATCCCAGATCGCGCCCGGGGTTGCGCCTTCCGGCGACTTGGATTCGCGCTTGTGGTCGGCGAAACGGGCACCGAAGTCGATCGAGTTCAGTGCGCCGGCATCGCTGAAGTACTGGTTGAAGTCAACGTTGACCCACTTTTCCTTATCGATCGCGGTCACCTGCTGGTTGCCCCAGGTGCCGAATTCGGTCACGCCGCCCGGGCTGATGTTGCCACCGACATTCCAGTCGATCGGCGAACCATTGCCGTGGGTGGCCCAGGTTGCACCACCACCGCGGGCGAGGTTGACCTCGGCGATGTACTGGCGCGGTGTATCGCCGGTACCCTTGGTGCTGCCAGCCTGGAACTTCATGCCCAGGTTGTCATTGATCTGCCAGTCGGCATCGAAGGTGATGTAGTTGGTCTTGGCCTTCGACTCGCGGTAGATCATGTCGTACACCGCGTAATCGCGGTCGGCCTGGCCAGCGAAGGTGGCGTTGGTCAGCACGCCATCCTTGACCACATAGCCCGGGTTCGGGGCCTGGCCCGGAATCAGGATCTTGTTGCCATTGGCATCTTCAACGGTGCGGTCGTTGAGGATGCGGCCGCCCCACAGCATGAAATTGCGGTTGTAGTTGTTCGCCTTCAGTTCCGAGCTGAAGCCTTCCAGGCCCAGGGTCAGGTTGTCCATAGGCTTGAACTGCAGCGAGATCAGGCCGCCCTTGCGCTCGCGGGTCTGTTCGAACAGCGTCGAGCCGAGCAGGCCCGGCGCGTACACGCCGGCCAGATCCGGATTGGACTGGGCCACCGTGCCGGTCGGATCGATCTTGAAGAAGCCACCCGGGATTTCCTGCGCTTCGCGGCGCAGCTCGCGCTTCTGGCTGAAGGCCTGCACCATCACGCCGAAGGTGTTGTCGTCGTTCTTGTAGTTGAACAACGCCGACAGCTGCGGGTCATTCGACTTCGCCTGGTCCGAACGCACCGCACCGATCGAGGCCTCAGCCGAGATCTGCTTGGAGAACTCCAGCGGCTTGCGGGTGAGGATGTTGACGGTACCGGTGGTGCCGCCGTCCTGCAGCTTGGCCTGCGAGGACTTGTTCACTTCCACCGAGCGAACCAGTTCCGACGGCAGCAGGGCGTAGCTGACGCTGCGGCCGACGTTGTTGCCCTGGCTGAGCACGAACCAGTCGGCCGAGCCGACGGTGTGGCCGTTGATCAGGGTCTGGGTCAGGCTCGGGCTGGTGCCGCGCAGGCTGACACGGTCGGCTTCATCGAAGCCGCCTTCGTCGGCGCTGGACGAGCTGATGTTGACGCCCGGCAGGCGCTGCAGGGTGTCGGCGACGTTGTGCGCGGGCAGCTTGCCCACGTCTTCGGCGGTGACCACTTCCACGCGTGCGTTCGCTTCGCGCTTGGTGTCCAGCGATTTTTCCATCGAACCACGGATGCCGGTGACCTGCACGGTGTCCAGGTCGGTGGCGGTCTGGGAGGCCTGCTGCGCGTGCGCACTGAAGGCGATGCAGCTGACGATGGCGGCCGAAAGCAGGGTCTTGCGGGTGTTCATGATGTCTCTCCTCATCACTCGATTGGATGCCGGCGGCGGTGTTCGATTACGGTTGCGAAGACATGCGCGGGGCGGCGGCGAAGTCCCGTGCGTTGGCGTGCCACGTACTGCGTGCTGCGATTGCGTTGAAGCCTGTTGCGGTGTCAGGCGGCCGACTGCTGCTGCAGGTACCAGCTGGCAGCGCCGACCACGCCCAGCTGGCCGTGTTCGACGACCTTCACCGGGATGCGTGCCAGCGCTTCGCCCATCGGCCCCTTCTGCAGGTAGCGTTCGACGAAGGTGCTGGCGTGCAGGTATTCGCGGATCTGCGGCAGGATGCCGCCGGCCAGGTAGACGCCACCGTGGGCGCCGTAGAACAGCGCCATGTCGCCGATGGTGCTGCCGAGCAGGCCACAGAACACATCCAGCGCCTGGCGCGCGTGCACGTCGGTATCGACCATGGCCGCAGCGGTGACAGCATCGGGGCTGGTCAGGGTCGGTGCCTGCCCCTGCAGCGCACACACCGCGCGGTACAGGTTCATCAGGCCCGGGCCGGAGATCGCATGCTCGATCGACACGTGGGCGCGGTCGCGCTGCATGTGGCGGACGATGGCCATTTCCAGTTCGGTGCTGGCCGCCAGGGTCGGCTGGCCGGCTTCGGTCGGCAGGACCACCGGGCCGTGCGCGGTGGGAATCCACAGCGCGGCGCCGAGGCCGGTGCCGGGGCCGACCACCAGGGTCGGGCCACGCGCAGCGGTCTCCGGCCCGCACAGGTGCAGCACGCCGCTGGCGTCCACCTGCGCGGCGGCATAGGCCACCGCTTCGAAGTCATTGACGATGTAGACCCGCTGCAGGCCGACGTCTGCTTCCACCTGGCGCGCCGACAGCGGCCACGGCAGGTTGGCGGTGATCACCGTGCCGTCCTCGCGGGCGTAGCCGGCGCTGGCAACCACGCAATGCGTGGGCCGCGGGCCTTCGCCAAGGAAGTCGGACAGGATCGCGCTGAGGCCGGCATGGTCGGCATTGCGGTACTTGCGGTACTCCAGCACCTGCACCGGGTGGGCGGCATCACCGCTGGCCTGGACCCGGGCCACGCGCACATGGGTGCCACCGACGTCGGCGGCCAGGAACGAGGGCGCGACTCGGGACAGGACATGGGCCGGGGCGGGGTGGCTGGCGGTCACGCGGGCTCCTGCTGCAGGTGGGGCCGGACCCGGGATCGGGGGCGGCGATTGGGGCGGAGTCTGTAACCCCGCTGACAACGATGTCAACGAGTTCGTGACACTTTCGTTGCTGCGTCGCAACGAATGCGACATGCAGTAAACGTTTACATGGCGTGAGCATGGGTTTCACGCGGGAACCGTTGCTGCAAGGGGCTCAAGGGCTGTGGCGCATTCAGCACACGGCGCTGTGATCGGGTTGCGCAGTGCAGCACGAGGTTCACGGGGCTGCGCATGGAAGTTGACAAACCGCGGTTGTCCATCGAAAGAATGTGACAACGTTGTTCCCAGCCACTCTCCGACGCCGCGTTCTGCGGCCGTCGCCGCAGGAGCCCTCCTGATGTCCGCCGTCCCCGCTGCAAGCGCGCGCCCGAACGTGGCCACCTCCATCGCCATCGTTGGCGTGTTGTTCTTCCTGATCGGCTTCTTCACCTGGCTCAACGGCCCGCTGATCACCTTCGTCAAGCTCGCCTTCGAACTCAGCGAGGTGGGTGCCTTCCTGGTGCTGATGGTGTTCTACCTGTCCTACTTCTTCCTGGCCCTGCCGGCATCGTGGATCCTGCGCCGCACCGGCATGAAGAAGGGCCTGAGCCTGAGCCTGCTGGTGATGGCCGGTGGTGCTGCGTTGTTCGGTGAGTTCGCCACCCAGCGCTGGTACCCGGGCGCGCTTGGCGGCCTGTTCGTGATCGGCAGTGGCCTGGCCCTGCTGCAGACCGCGATCAACCCCTACATCTCCATCCTCGGCCCGATCGAGACGGCGGCACGCCGCATCGCGCTGATGGGCATCTGCAACAAGATCGCCGGCATGCTCGCCCCGGTGCTGATCGGTACCGTGGTGCTGCATGGCATCGGTGATCTGTCGGCCACGGTGGCCGCTGCCGATGAAGCCACCAAGGCGCAGTTGTTGAACGAATTCGCCGCCAAGATCCATGCGCCGTACCTGGCGATGGCCGGCCTGCTGGTGCTGCTGGCGGTGGCCGTGCTGTTCTCGCCGCTGCCGGAAATCAAGTCGTCCGAAGCCAACGCTACGCCGGTGGCGGCCGGTGCCGCCGAACGCCGCAGCATCTTCCAGTTCCCGCACCTGTGGCTGGGCGTGTTGTGCCTGTTCGTCTACGTGGGCGTGGAGGTGATGGCCGGTGATGCGATCGGTACCTACGGCCATGGTTTCGACCTGCCGCTGGACCAGACCAAGATGTTCACCTCGCTCACGCTGGGCGCGATGCTGGTCGGCTATGTGGTCGGCCTGCTGCTGATTCCCAAGGTGGTCTCGCAGTCGCGCTACCTGACCATTTCAGCGGTGCTGGGCGTGGTGTTCTGCCTCGGCGCCTGGGCCACCCACGGCTATGTATCGGTGGCCTTCGTGGCCCTGCTGGGCTTCGCCAACGCGATGATGTGGCCGGCGATCTTCCCGCTGGCGATCCGCGGCCTGGGCCGCTTCACCGAGACCGGCTCGGCCTTGCTGGTGATGGGTATTGCCGGTGGCGCGATCATTCCGCAGCTGTTCGCCGTGCTCAAGCAGCACATCGACTTCCAGCTGGTGTTCGTGCTGCTGATGGTGCCGTGCTACCTGTACATCCTGTTCTACTCGGTGATCGGCCACCGCGCCGGCCTGCCGCAGGAGCGCTGATCGGCGATGATGGACGGCAGCCAACCCCAGGGAAAACCCATGCGCAGAGCGACCATCAAGGACGTTGCGGAAAAGGCCAAGGTCTCGCTGAAGACGGTCTCGCGGGTGATCAACAACGAGCCTTCGGTGATGCAGGCCACCCGTGCGCGGGTGCTGCGTGCCATCGCCGAACTCGATTACGAGCCCGATCCGTCCGCGCGCAACCTGCGCAGCGGCACCACCTTCGTGATCGGGCTGGTCTACGACAACCCGAACCCGTACCACATCATCGGCGTGCAGAACGGCGTGCTCGCTGCCTGCCGCGAGACCGGCTTCGGCCTGCAGATCCATCCCTGCGATTCCAGCTCGCCGCTGCTGGCCGATGAACTGGCCGACTGGGTGCAGCGTTCGCGCCTGGCCGGGCTGGTGCTGACCGCGCCGATGTCCGAACGCCGCGACCTGATCCAGGCACTGACCGCGCGCGGCATCAAGCTGGTGCGCATCATTGCCGCCACCGAAGACCCGGCCGACGGTGCCTGCGTGTTCGTCGACGACCGCGAGGCCGCCTACGAGATCACCGAGCACCTGATCCAGCTGGGTCACCAGCGCATCGGCTTCCTCTGGGGCGGCATCTCGCACCGCTCCTCGGGCGAGCGTTATGCCGGTTACGAAGCTGCGCTGAAGGACTACGGCATGACCGTGGACAAGCACCTGGTGGTGCAGGGCGACTACACCTTCGACGATGGTTTCCGTGGCGCGCGCCGCCTGCTGGCGCTGCGCGAGCCGCCCACCGCCATCTTCGGATCCAACGACGAAATCGCCGCCGGTGTGCTGGCCGCCGCGAAGTCGGCGGGCATGAACGTGCCGTACGACCTGTCCATCGCCGGTTTCGAGGACAGCCCGTTCTCGCGCCAGTCGTGGCCGCCGCTGACCACCGCCAAGCAGGCCACCGAAGACATCGCCCGCCACGCCGCGCGCCTGCTGATCGCACAGCTGCGCAGCGACGCCTATGACGATGCGCCGGCACCGCTGCACAACCAGGGCTTCGTGCCGCAGCTGGTGGTGCGCGGTTCGACCGCGCCGATGCGCCCGGCCGGCGCACGCCCCCTTCCTTCCGATCCCGCCTGAGCCTGCCATGTCGCTGTCAGACCCCACGTCCACCCTGATGTTCGCCGAGGCCGCTGAAGCGGCCGACGTGGTCGCGCGCCAGTTCTCGCGCAACCACGCCACCATGGAAACCCTGGCCGCCAGCCTGCGTGCGGCGCCGCCGCCGTTCGTGGTCACCTGCGCACGCGGCAGCTCCGACCATGCCGCCACCTATGGCAAGTACCTGCTGGAAACCCAGCTGGGCCTGGTGGTCGCATCGGCCTCGCCGTCGGTGGGGTCGGTCTATGCCGCACCGCTGCAGCTGCGTGGCGCGCTGTTCATCGTCATCTCGCAGTCGGGCAAGAGCCCGGACCTGCTGCGCAACGCGGAAGCTGCCAAGGCCGCCGGCGCGCGCGTGATCGCGCTGGTCAACGTCGAGGATTCGCCGCTGGCGCAGCTGGCCGACACGGTCATTCCGCTGCATGCCGGTGCCGAAAAGAGCGTGGCCGCGACCAAGAGCTACCTGGCGTCGCTGGCCGCGCTGCTACAGCTGGCTGCCTATTGGAAGCAGGACAGCAGCCTGCGTGCCGCGCTGGACCTGCTGCCGGACGCGATGCGTGAGGCCTGGCAGTGCGACTGGACGTCGGTGACCGAGGGCCTGGTCGATGCCACCAACCTGTTCGTGCTCGGCCGCGGCCTGGGCCTGGGCGCGGCGCAGGAAGCTGCGCTGAAGTTCAAGGAAACCTGCAGCCTGCACGCTGAGGCCTACAGCTCGGCCGAGGTCAAGCATGGCCCGATGGCGCTGGTTGATCGTGGTTTCCCGGTGCTGGCCTTCGCCCAGCCGGATGAGACCGGCGCCGGTACCCGCGCGGTGGTCGATGAGTTCACCGCACGTGGCGCGCAGGTGTGGATGGCCGGTGCCGGTGGCAATCTGCCGGTGGCCGCCGCGCCGCATCCGCTGTGCGCACCGCTGCTGACCGTGCAGAGCTTCTACCGCGCGATCAACGCGTTGGCGCTGCGTCGTGGCTTCAATCCGGACCTGCCGCCGCACCTGAACAAGGTTACGGAGACGGTGTGATGGCAACGGTCCTGCGCAACGCCCGCATCCTTGCCGGCGATGAATTCCGAGACGATCTGGCGGTGGTGATCGAGGGCGGTCGCATCAGCGCGCTGCTGCCTGACGCTGCACCGCAGCTCGGCCAGGCCGCCGAGCAGGTGGACCTGGGCGGTGGCTGGCTGCTGCCCGGTTTCATCGATGTGCAGGTCAACGGTGGTGGCGGTGCGCTGTTCAACAACACGCCGGACGTGGCGGCACTGCGCACCATCGCGCAGGCGCACCGTCGCTTCGGCACCACCGCAATGCTGCCAACGCTGATCAGCGATGACGTGGCGGTGATGCGTGAAGCCATCGGTGCGATGCGCGAGGCGATCGCGCAGGGTGTGCCAGGCGTGATCGGCATCCATCTGGAAGGACCGTACATCGCGCCGGCGCGCAAGGGCACGCACGATGCCAGCAAGTTCCGTGTGCCCGACGAAGAGGAGATCGCGCTGGCCGCATCGCTCGACAACGGCGTGACCCTGCTGACCCTGGCACCGGAGCGCGTGCCGCTGGAGACGATCCGTGCGCTGGTCGAGCGCGGCGTGATCGTTGCCGCCGGCCACACGGCAGGCACCTACGAGGAGATCCGCGAGGGTCTGGATGCCGGCGTGCGCGGCTTCACCCACCTGTACAACGCGATGTCGCCGCTGCAGGGGCGTGAGCCCGGCGCGGTGGGCGCTGCGCTGGAAGACCGCGACAGCTGGATCGGCATCATCGTCGATGGCGTGCATGTGCATCCGGCCAGCCTGCGCGTGGCGTTGGCGGCCAAGCCGCGCGGCCGTCTGCTGCTGGTGACCGATGCGATGCCACCGGTCGGTGCCGACGATCCCAGCTACGTGCTGTATGGCGAAACCATTACCGCCATCGACGGTGTGGTGCGCAACGCTGCCGGTTCGCTGGCGGGTTCAGCGCTGGACATGGCTACCGCCGTGCGCAATACCGTGCAGCTACTCGGCCAACCGCTGGCCGAAGCCGCACGCATGGCCTCGACCTATCCGGCGCAGTTCCTCAACGTCGACGACCGCCTCGGCCACATCGCCGAGGGTTACCAGGCCGACCTGGTGCTGCTGGATGACACCCTGCAGGTGCGTGGCACCTGGATTGCCGGACAGTACGAGGCTGCCTGATGAACAGTATGCCGCCGCGCCGCCTGGGCTCGATCGATGCCCTGCGCGGCATCACCGTGGCGGCAATGCTGCTGGTCAACAACCCGGGTGACTGGAGCGCGGTGTTCGCGCCGCTGCGCCATTCGGAATGGCATGGCTGCACGCCCACCGATCTGGTGTTCCCGTTCTTCCTGTTCCTGGTGGGCGTGTCGATGGCCTTCAGCGTGGCGCCACGCGCGCTGGACACGGCGGCGCGCCCTGCGTTGGCGCGCGGCGTTCTGGAACGCGCACTGCGCATCCTGGTGGCCGGTGCGTTGCTGCACCTGCTGATCTGGTGGGCGTTGCATACCCCTCACTTCCGCATCTGGGGCGTGCTGCAGCGGATCGCGGTATGCGCGGCGCTGGTGGGCGTACTGGCGGTGTATGCGCGTCCGCGCGCACAGGCGGCCGTACTGGTCAGTCTGCTGGTGGGGTATACCGTGCTGCTGCTGGGCGTCGGCGATCTGGCGCCGTGGACCAATCCGGCCAGTCGTCTGGATACCACGCTGTTCGCACCGTGGATCTACCAGTGGCATGCCGATACCGGGCTCGGACATGACCCGGAAGGATTGCTGAGTACGCTGGGCGCGCTTGCCAGCACGGTGCTCGGCCTGCTTGCCGGTGGCCTGCTGCGCAACGGGCGTTCGGGGGCATTGGCTGGGCTGGGCGTGGCGACCGCTGTGCTCGGCCTGTTGCTGGCCATCGTGCTGCCGCTGAACAAGCAACTGTGGACGCCCAGCTACGTGCTGTGGACCGGCGGCCTGGCCGCGCTGGCGCTGTGGCTGGGCCACATGCTGATCGACCAGAAGGGCTGGCCGGCGCTGGGCCGGCGCTTCGGTGTCAACGCGATCACCGCGTACCTGGGGGCATCGGTGATGTCGGTGGTGCTGATGGCGACCGGCGCCTGGGGCTGGATCTGGCAGCAGCTGGCCAGCGCGATGCCGCAGTCGCTGGAACTGGCGTCGATGCTGCAGGCACTGGTGTTTGTCGCGCTGTGGTGGGGCGTGGCGTGGTGGCTGGACCGGCGGAAGATCTATCTGAAGATCTGACCCCCGGCGGCGCGCCATATCCACGCATGGCGTGGATCTACCGGGCGAGAGGCGAACGCGATGCAGGCGGAATGGTCAGTAGATCCACGCCATGCGTGGATGCTCTCCGCGTGGCTTGCGATCGCCGCCTTGATGAACGGTTTCAGCCACGTAGAGGCGAGGTGATGCCTGATCAAGTTCGCATCTGAACCGTGATAACGGGCACTCAATTTCACCTATCGAAACCATTCACCACACGGCAGACTGCCTTCGCAGTACCGCATATCCGCAGTTCCTGATCCCCTGTCCAGGAGTGCTGTATGTCCCGTGCCGTCCCGCGCGCGTTCCGTCCGCGCCGCCTCACCGTTTCCGTGCTTCAGGCCCTGGCTGTCCCGTCCGTCCTGCTGTTGACCGCCAGTGTCGCCTGGGCCGGCTGTGACAATGCCACCCCGACTGCGGGCCAGACGGTCACCTGCGATGCCAACGCGCCGAATCCACAGACCGTTCCCGTCACCGCCACTGGCGCGGCCGGTATCACCGTCAATGTCGCCAACACGGCACAACTGCAGCAGAGCGGTGGTGGCAGCGCGATTTCGCTGGTCGGGGCCGGGGGGCACCTGCTGTCCAACCTCGGCACGATCAGTTCGGTGGGGGGCGTGGCGGTCCAGCTTGGCGGTGGCAGCCGCGTCGAAAATGCCGGCAGCATCAGCACCGGCAACAACACTGCCCTGCAGTTCGTTGGCGCCGGCGACAGCGTGCTGGTCAACCGCGGAACGATCAGCGGGCGCACCGGCGTGCAGTTCGGCGTCGGCAATGATCGCCTGGAAATGCAGGCCGGCAGCATCACTGGTGGTGTCCTGCAGGGGGATGGCAACGATGTGCTGCTGCTGAGCAATGGCACCATCGACAGCGTCGACCAGGGCAGCGGCGATGACCAGATGACCGTCACTGGCGGCACCGTCACCGGCGTGGTGGCGCAGGGCAGCGGCCGCGACGATTTCGTCATGAGTGGCGGCACGATCGGCGCGCTGCAGCAGGGCGACAACATCGATACGTTCCGCATGAGCGGTGGCCGCATCATCGGCGCGTTCGAGGATGGCGACCAGGCGTGGATGACCGGTGGCCGCATCGGCCGGGTCAACATGAAGCTGGACAAGAACCTGTGGGACCAGTCCGGCGGCACCGTGGACGGCAACGTGGTGACCGGCTTCGACACCGACACCATCATCATCTCGGGTACGGCCTACATCGGCGGCAACATCAGCGTCAGCGGCGGCAATGACAGCGTGACCATCACCGATGGCACCGTGCGTGGCCAGGTGCTGCTCAGTACCGGCAACGACACCTTCAACTGGAACGGCGGCGGCATCGTCTACGGCGCGATCGACATGGGGCCGGACAACGACGTGGCCAACCTCAGCAATCTCAACCAGGCCAACCTCGGTGCGGTACCGCTGTTCGACGGTGGCAGTGGCGTCGACCAGCTCAACCTCAGCAACGTCAAGACCGCCGGCGTAGGCCGTTTCCAGAACTGGGAGGCGATCAGCCTGGCCAACAGCACCGAGCTGAGCTTCGATGGGGATCTGGTGCTGGGCGACAGCGGGACCGGTACCGGTACGCTCACGGTGGATGACACCAGTACCGTCTACGCGGGCAGTGGCGGTCATGCCATCCGGCCGTTCAACAGTGGCGCACTGGTGGAGATGGTCAATGCCGGGCGCATCGACCTGACCGGTACCGGCGCTGGCGACGTGTTCACCGTGCGTGGCAACTACCGCGGTGACGGCGGTGGGCTGTACCTGCGTACCGTGCTGGGCGCGGACAATTCCACCAGCGACCGCCTGGTGATCGATGGCGGTACTGCCACCGGCACCACCGGCATCGGTGTGCTCAATGCCGGCGGCAGCGGCGCGGCCACGCTGGCCGATGGCATTCTGGTGGTGCAGGCCTTGAATGGTGGCCGTACCGCGCCGGGCGCGTTCTCGTTGTTCGCACCGGTCGCGGCCGGTGCCTACGAGTACTTCCTGTTCAAGGGCGGTGTCAGTGCTGGTACCAGCGAAAACTGGTACCTGCGCTCGACGCTGGTGACCGGGCCGACGCCAGCACCCAACGGCGGCGGCAGTGCCACGCCACCGCCACTGACGCCGCCGGTCGCTCCGCCGCCGCCGATCACCCCGGCACCGCCACCGCCGCCTGAAGGCGCTACCGATCCGGACCTGACTGCCGGCGAGACCGCGCCGCCACCGCCGCCACCGGAACCCGCTCCGGTGGCGCCGCCCAGCGACCCGGCGGTGCCGGACGTGCCGGTGGCGGGTGGCAGCCTGCCCGGTACCGGTGCGCCGCCGACGCCGGGTGCACGCCCCGCCGAGGGCGCGGTGGTGCCGCTGTACCGCGTGGAGACCGCCGCCTACGCCGTGGTGCCGCCGCTGCTGCGCGAGACCTCGCTGGCCAGCCTCGGCACGTTCCACGAGCGGCAGGGCGAGCAGCGCCTGCTGTACAACCAGGGCGCATTCCGCACTGCCTGGGGCCGTCTGGTGGGGCAGAGCAGCGAGATCCACTGGAAGGGTGATGCGCAGCCCGGCTTCGATGGCGATGTGATGGGCCTGCAGGCCGGCCTCGATGTGTGGGCCGCGGCCTCTGACAACCATCGCAACCAGATCGGCGTGTTCGTCGGCCGCACCCGCGCGCAGGGCAAGACCACCGGCCTGGCGCTGGGTTGGGAGAACGTACAGGTGGGCCAGAACCGCCTGGACGACAAGCACGTGGGCCTGTACTGGACGTTCACCGACAGCAGCGGCGGCTACATCGACGCCGTGGCGATGCAGAGCCGCTACGACGGCCGCGTACGTTCCTCGCGCGGGCTTGGCTTCGGGATCAAGGGCGATGGCACCAGCGTATCGGTGGAAGCCGGCAAGCCGCTGCTGCACGTCGGTCAGTCCGCATGGTGGCTGGAACCGCAGGTACAGGTAATCTGGCAGCGCACCGCGCTGGACGACCGCCGCGATGTGGTATCGAGCGTGCGTTTCGACAACGACAACGCCTGGACCGGCCGCATCGGCCTGCGCCTGGCTGGCGATTACCAGTTGGCCGACAACGGCTGGCAGCCGTATTTCAAGCTCAATTACTGGCATGGCCGTTCCGGCGAGGATCGCATCGGCTTCGACGATGACGTGATCATCAATTCGCAGCGCTCGCGTGCACTGGAGGCCGGCGTGGGTGTGATCGGGCGCTTCAACCGCACCATCAGCGCCTATGCCGTGGCCGATTACACGCGCGAGCTAGGTGGCGATCGCAACGAGAAGCGCCGCATCATCGAAGGCAACATCGGCCTGCGCGCGGATTGGTGACCCCCGCAGGCTTGGGTAGGTGCCGACCTGGGTCGGCACTCATCCCGTCACCGCCATGCTCCGCTCTGGTAGGTGTCGACCTTGGTCGACACGAACCCTGCCGCTGCCATGACCCTGTAGAGGCGAGCCATGCTCGGCTGCTTCGGTCGTAATTCCACAAAGCCGAGCATAGGCTCGGCTCTACAACACACTGGCGTGTGTATCGGGCTCCACCAACGCCCCGGCATGATCGGCCAGCACCACCACCGCGTGCAGCAGGCCTTCCTCCACCTGCGGCGGACACTGCGCCGTCGCATCGTCCATCTCGCGCGCCGACTGCGCGGCCAGCAACACGCCCCCACACGCAGACACTGCCGCCAGACAGCGCGTCGCCTCGGCCAGTTCCCGGCCGCGCGCCTCGCTGAGTTGCCGCTCGCGCCACGACTGCCCATCGACCGCGTGGCTGTGCGCGATGCCGCGCAACCGCGCGAAGAACGCGGAGGGCGGCGCCTGTTCGTGGACTTCGGTGAGCGCATCTTCCAACGCTTCTGCTGCGGTAGTGGACAGCTGCAGGCCGGGCAGTGCAGCGCCGAGCAGTGCCTGCAGGCGTGGATAGGTGGGGTGGGACGTGTTCATGACGGCAACCTCACAAGGCAAGGCCACCTGCGGGATGCGAGGTGGCGGGCGGTGCGGGTTGGCGTGCCGGTGAAGCTACCCAAAGGAAACGAAGCCGGCGGATCGGAAGGATCCCCACGCACCGCCCGCCGCAGGACGACGGACGGTGCATTATTCGAGCCCGCGACATGGTCGCAAGCCCGACTTCAGGTAGCTTCATTCAGGACGCCAATCCCGGCCAGCGCAGGAGGCGCCGACGGAGGCAACCTTCTCGCGTTCTACGTGGCGATGACATGGGCAAAGTTGCAATCTACTGATCGCGTGCAAGCTGTCTTGCTGCAATCCGCGGCGGGGCCAGATACGACAGTCCGCGCATGGCGAAAGCCATCACCTGCGGGCTATGCTGTGCGCCTGCCTCAACGACAAGGAAACGTCACATGCAGGTTCGCAAGGGAGTGCGTCGCATTGGTGCGCTGGTGATCGCGCTGGTGGCTGCCAACGCCATGGCCGATACGCCCAAGGCAATCGAGGTGCCCTCGCCGGAGGCGGAGGCCGAGATCCTCAACCTGCTTGAACGGCAGGCGCTGTATCGCGACCGGGTGGACTGGCCTGGCACCCGCACACGACTGCAATCGGTGCAGGGTGACCCCGTGAAGCGGCTGGCGTTGCTGCGCGAAGCCATTGCGGTCAGCACGGGCAATCATGGCGTATGGACGACGACCCAGCGCCAGAGCGAATCCCTTGCGCGCGCGCAGCAGGTCGGCGCCGCCGCCGTGGAAAGGGCCAAGGCCGCCGATGCGGTGGATGCGCGCATCGGCTGGTTGGTCATCGAGGGATATGCCTCCACGCCCGGCGCGACGCCACAGGAAGCGTTCCGCCAGAACATCCAGCGCGCCGCGCGGTGGCAGCAGGTCATCCGCAGCAAGGACGACGGCATGCGCTGTGGCTGGATCGTCGACCTGCGTGACAACAGCGGTGGCAACATGTGGCCGATGCTGCTGGGCATGGCACCGCTGCTGCGCACCTCGGTGGTGAATAACGAAGATGTGGGGTCGTTCGAAACCGCACAGGGGCCGGAGCGCTGGACGTTGACCGCGACCGCCGTGCAGCGTGCAGGCAAGCCGGTGCTGGACTTCGGCCAGACCGGCTATGTGCTGCGGCAGCCTGGCGCGCCGGTGGCGGTGCTGTTCGGACAGCGTACCGGCAGTTCGGGCGAGGCCTCGGCGCTGGCGTGGCGTGGCCGTGCGCAGACGCGCAGCTTCGGCCAGCCGACGGCAGGGGTCTCGACTGGCAACAACATGCGCACACTGGCCGATGGCAGCCGCCTGTTGTTGACCACCACCGTGATGCGCGACCGCAATGATCGTGGTGATGGGTTGAAGATCGAGCCCGACCAGCGCATCGAGGGTGATGCCGCCACTTTGGCCGCCGCCCAAGCCTGGCTGCTGGCCCAACCCGCCTGCCAGGGCCGCTGATCCATGATCCTGATCGGCCAGCAGGAACGGGTGGTGGTTGTCGGCCCCACCGAAGCGCATCACTGCCTGCGCTGCCAGACGGAAACCGAGTTCGCGCCCCAGCTGCGCTACAGGATGGCGCGCATCGACCTGCTGTTCGGCCTAACCTACCAGCGCCGCTACGAGCTGGCCTGCACCCGGTGCGCGCACGGCTGGGTGTTGGATACCGAGACCATGGACCAGCAGCTGGGCGGGGTACCGATCCCGTGGCGGCACCGCTTCGGCCTGCCGCTGATGCTGGTGGCGGTGGCCGGGCTGGCCGCGCTGGGCTGGCTGTGGCGGCACGGATTCATCGGTTGAGGGCCGGGGCTGTTAAAGTCTGTCCTGCAATCACGTACCGGAACCGACCATGGACCACGACACCCCGTTCGAACCCCTCAACGACCTCGAGGTGCGCCTGCTGCAGGCCCAGGACGGCACGCTGACCGCAGCGCAGTTCCTCGACGGCCTGCTGACCTCGACGGCGTTCGTGCTGCTGGACAAGGCCATCGGCGAAGACGGCGCCTGGGACGAAAGCATCTCACCGCTGGTGCTGACCAGCGAGAGCGGCGAGCCGATGTTCGCGGT
The DNA here is from genome assembly GCF_003205835.1 of Stenotrophomonas maltophilia. GTDB lineage: Bacteria > Pseudomonadota > Gammaproteobacteria > Xanthomonadales > Xanthomonadaceae > Stenotrophomonas > Stenotrophomonas riyadhensis. Next base: position 4,099,056 of record NZ_CP029773.1, on the reverse strand, counting down.
GTTCACCGCGCCCGAGCGTGCTGGCCTGTGGCACGAGCAGCTGCCGCAGTTCGCCCATGCCATGCCGATTGCGGTGCACGCGCTGTTGGCCGGTATCGGCGACGGCGTCGGCCTGGTGCTGAACCCGGGCCTGGACGTGGGCATGGAAATGATTCCCGATGCCGTGGCCCAGCTGAAGCAGCGTGCGGCGGCGATCACCCGCGGCATGGCGCACTGAATCCAGGGATTGTCTGGTTGCCGGCCAGCGGCCGGCACTACCCGTGATGCCGGACGACAGCGATGGCTTGCAAGTGCGTCCTGCTCAATGGAGAGGAGCATCGTGGGCAAGCGTTCTAACCGATCGCTATGGGTCTATGAAATCGGCCTTCTTGCGGGTTCGACACTGGCAGCTGCGTTCATCACCCGGTTCAATCCGGTGGAGACGCTCCGGTTGGGTGGATGGCTGTTCCTCTTGATGCAACCCATCTTGTTGGGTGCTCATGCTGTCGACCATTTTTCGCGCAAGCGTCGTCGATAGACGGGAGATGTGAAGGTGCCGGCCAGCGACCGGCACTACCCGGTGCTTCAGCGGGCGGCGGCGATGGCTTTCACCCGCGCCTTGGCCAGTGCTTCGCCGATGGCGGGACCCTTCAGATGCGTGGTATCCAGATCCCGCGCCTGCACTGACAGCGCCGCCTGGTGCAGGCGCTTGAGCGTTTCGCCCTGTGGGTAGTCGGCATCCTCGAAACCGAGCCGGCCGCGCTTGTCGGCCTCGCAGCACAGTGCGATGCGGGCCACGCGTTCCGGCCGGCGTAGTGCATCGCAGCGGCCCAGCAGTTCCAGCACGGTGGCATCGCGCAGTTCGCCGATGCGGTGCACATTCAAGTGCTCGCGGCAGACCGCTTCGGCCAGTTGCTGGTGCTCGGTGGGAATCTTCAACCGCGCGCACAATGCCTTCAGCGGTTTGATGCCGCGCTGCTCGTGCATGATGTGGCGTGGCCATTCCTCCGGCGGGGTCAGGCCCTTGCCGAGGTCGTGGGTGAGGGCAGCGAAGCCGACCAGGTCATCACCCGGTGCCAGTTTCGCGGCCATGTCGCTGACCATTTCCTGGTGGATGCCGGTGTCGACTTCCGGATGGAATTCGGCACGCTGCGGCACGCCATACAGCGCTTCCAGCTCGGGCAGGATCGGGCCCAACGCATGCGCAGCGTGCAGCGTGCGCAGGAAGGCGGAGGGCCGTTCACTGACCAGCGCCTTGCGCAGTTCCTGCCAGACGCGTTCCGGCACCAGCGCGTCCAGCTCGCCACTGGCGGCGACCTCGCGCATCAGCGCCATGGTCTCTTCGGCGACGGTGAAGCCCAGTGGCGCGAAGCGCGCCATGAAGCGCGCCGCGCGCAGCACGCGCAGCGGGTCTTCCACGAACGCAGGGCCGACGTGGCGCAGCACGCGCAGCTCAAGATCGCGAACGCCACCGTAAGGATCGACCAGCGTGCCGGTCTCCTCATCGCAGGCGATCGCGTTGATGGTGAAGTCGCGCCGCTGCAGATCTTCTTCCAGCGTCACCGCTGGATCGGCATCGACCACGAAGCCGCGATAGCCACGGCCGGATTTACGCTCGGTGCGCGCCAGCGCGTATTCCTCGCCGGTCTTCGGGTGCAGGAACACCGGGAAATCACGGCCGACGGCGGTGTAGCCCTGCGCTTCCATCTGCGCGGGCGTGGCACCGACCACCACCCAGTCACGGTCGCCGGCAGGGCGCTGCAGCAGGCGGTCGCGTACGGCGCCGCCGACAAGATAGATCTTCATGGGGGGATGATCGCATGCCCGGCGCATATGCACTGGTAGTGCCGGCCGCTGGCCGGCAACCCCTGGGCAAATAGCGGTTGCCGGCCAGCGGCCGGCACTACCGACGCAGAGGCATCACGGCAAACCGCGCCACTCCGGTACGAACAGGCCGGCCAGGAACCACAGGCCGTAAACGATCCACAGGCAGAGGAAATAGAGCTTGATCTGCGCTTCGTCCCACAGGCTGCCCCAGCTGTCGACGAAGGCCAGCGACTTCCAGCCTTCCATCCAGGCCGCGCCACCCCAGCGCAGCACCCAGGTGGCGAACAGGCTCCAGGCGGCGAACATCCCGATCCAGGCCAGCAGGCTCATCGCTTTCCCCTCCCCGGGAAATGGATGCCGGGTAGTGCCGGCCGCTGGCCGGCAACCCTTGGATAATGGCCGAAGCCGGCCAGCGGCCGGCACGACCGTGGTGCGATCAATCGCCGCCCTGGTCAGCGTTGGCGGCGCAGCTGAAGCTCTTGCGCTTGTCCACCAGGCGGCCCATCAGGCGGTCGCTCAGCGGCAGCGCATCGCCGTTGAGGCGCCAGTCGTAGATCACGCTGAAGGCCAGCACGCGGGCGACGTACTCGCGGGTTTCCTTGTAGCTGATGGTCTCGATCCACAGGTCCGGATCAAAGCCCGGGCGCTGGCCCTGCCAACGCGCGGTCGGGGTCGGGCCGGCGTTGTAGGCGGCGATGGTCACGTACGGCAGGCCGTCGTACTTGTTCATCAGCTGGCGCAGGTAGGCGGTACCGATGGCGATGTTGGTGTCAGGGTCGTACAGGCTGTCGGCACCGCCGTAGCCGGTCAGGCCGATCGACTTGGCCACGCCGGCACCGGTGGCCGGCAGCACCTGCATCAGGCCCATGGCGTTGGCAGGCGAGCGCGCGCGCGGGGTGAAGGTGCTCTCGGCGCGGATCTCCGCCGCCACCCAGGCCGGATCGATCGCGTTGCGCGCCGATTCGCGACGGATGGTGGCGTCGTGGTGCAGCGGGAAGCGCAGGTCGTACAGGCGCTGTTCCTGCGGCTGCTTGCCGAGCGCGAACACGGCGCGGTCGAACCAGCCGTTGTCCTGCGCCACGCGTACGGCGAGGCGGCGCTGGGTGTCATCGAAGCGCGACAGCGCGCTGTTCCATTCGGCCACGGCCCAACCGGCGCGATCGATCTGGTACAGCGCCATCGCGCGCTGGATCGCCGGATCGCGCGCGATCACCGCCTGCGCCTGCGCGCTGTCATTCGGCTTCCAGGGGCACAGGGTATAGCCCTGCTGCAGCTTGTCGGCGGCCAGGAAACCGTGGAAGGTCGGTGCGCGCGCTGCCTCGCGGAACAACGGCTGCGCCTGTTGGGCCTGGCCGGTCTTCTCCAGCATGCGGCCTTCGAAGTAGCGCCAGCGCGGGTCGCTGCGCTGCTTGCTGCCCATCTTGCGGATCGCGGTCAGCGCCGCCGGCCAGTCGCCGCGCGACATGGCTTCGCGCACGCGCCACTCGTGCAGGCGCTCGTCATACGCCGATTCCGGAACCGCGTTGAGGCGGCGCGCCGAATCGGGCAGGTAGGACGCCACCGTCCACAGTGCGATCTGGTACAGCACCTGGCCTTGCTGGTCGGCACTCAGGCCCAGTGCCTGCGCATACTGCGGCAGCTGCTGTTCGGTGGCGCCGGGATCGGCCTTGGCCAGCTTGGCCAGGCCATCGGTGGCGATGCGCCGGCTGCGCTCGTTGCGCGGCCAGTTCAACGCGCTGGCGTTGGGCTTGTCGACAAAGGCAGCGTAATTGCTGGCCAGCGCCAGGTCGGTGGCAGGCAGGCCGCGTGCGGCGCTGCGCATCACGGCCGGTTGCTGAGCGTCGGCGGCAGCGTCGATGCGTTCCCAGCGCAATGCGTCGCTCAGCCCGCCCTGCGCCTGCAGCACGGCGAAAACGGCATCACAGCCGTCCGGCAGCGACTTGCCGTTCTTGCGCCACAGGTCCTGCGCTTCGCTGATCCACTGCGGATCGACCTTGCCGGTCACCTGGCGCGCGGTCAGCTGCGCACAGCGCAGGCCGGCGTTGTCGGTGGGCGCCCAGTTGGCGAGCAGGGTGGGCCAGTCCTGGCGGCGTGCGACCGAGGGCAGCCATACGCTGCGGAACGTGCTGGCCACGGCTTGGCCGTCATAGCGCTTGAGGAAGGCCTGCGCCTGCGCGGTATCGACGGTGTCGATGTTGCGGCGCAGGTTGGCGTACTCCAGCCAGCCGTATGCCGGATGGCGGCTGAGTGCGGCGGCCTGGCCGGGATCGAACTGGCCGCGTTCGGCGGCAGCGATCGCGGCCTTCAGCTGCGCGTTCTGGGCGTCGAGGGACTGGGCATTGGCGCAACCGATCAGCAGCGTGGTGGCCAAGGGCAGCAGGGACAGGGCGGTCGAAGAGCGTCGGGTCATGGCGCCCAGCATAGCGGGGGCTGGCTGAATTCAGTTTCGCAGCGCGTGCACGTTGTTGGCCGGCAACGGCAGCTGAACGCCACTGCAGTGTGCACTGCCTGGCAGGCCTGCGGGCGACGTAGTGTCGACCTTGGGCGAACGGCCCGGCTGCAGGGAGCGGCACATGGCGTTCAGTAGCGCAGGAAGAAGCGGCCCGCTGGCGGACATCAATGTCACGCCACTGGTGGATGTGATGCTGGTGCTGTTGATCATCTTCATCGTGACCGCGCCGATCGTGGCCCGGCCGATTGCTGTGCAGTTGCCACAGGCCACCGATCGCACGATCGATCGCCCCGAACCGCCGCCGCCGATCGAACTGCGCCTGGATGCGTCGAACCAGTTGAGCTGGGATGGCCAGCCGATGGCCATCGGCGATCTGCAGGCACGCCTGCAGGCGCAGGCCGGCGTGCATGCCGGCAACCTGCCGGAGCTGCGCATCGCCACCGACCCGGCGGCCGAGTACGAAGGCATGGCGAGGATTCTGGCCGCAGCCGAGGCGACCGGCATGGAGCGCATTGCGTTCGTGCGGTAGTGCGATGTCTCACTGCCGCTCATGCGGTGATTGCTGCATGAGCGGCGCTTCCCCTGCTGACAGCGTCGCATCCAGGATCCGCAGAAAGGCCATTTCAATCTGCGCTGGAACCGGGGTTGGATGTGCTCGCCACCTTCCGGTCCCAGGGGCACGTTCAACGTCGAAAGCAGTCAACTCGGCTCTCTCGAAATCCACCACAACCGTCAATCCCTCTCCCGAGGCCAAGGCCGCATCGCTGGGAGAGGGGCAGTTGTTGCACTCGATCACGCCGCCTGCTCTCGATTCGCCCGCCAGGGAAAAAAGCAGCGTCATCACCGTCGTGACACCCAGCACCGCACTCACCGCTTTCATGATCGACCCTCCCGCGAATGGCTGGAGGTGCGAGTCTGCGCTGGATCGACTAGCGGCGCCTTCTGAAAGAGGGAATTTCAAACTATTCCTGAAACGGTCCGGCAAAGACCTTTTCCATGAATGTGGCAGCCCCCGGCGCGCGCTGTCGCAGCCGGCATCAAGGCTGCCTGTCGTGAACAATATCGTCCGGTCATAACCTGCAGCCATCTGACGCAATCGGCCTGCAATTGCGTCAATTCCGCGTGAAAGAGTGTCGATCATCACGCCGCGATTTTTACCACTTGTTTACAAAGGAGACGGCGCCGCCATGCAGGGAGGGAGTGCGGCAGCCCATGTCCCGACATTCCTTTGGAGAGAGAGCGAATGAATCACCTGCACCACCGCCCGTTGGCGGTTGCCGTTGCGCTGTGCGTGATGACCCTGGCACCGTTGGGTGCCGCTGCACAATCCACCACCAACCTCGATGCGGTGGAAGTCACCGGTACCCGCATCAAGCGCGCTGAAGTCGAAGGCCAGGTGCCGATCCAGACGCTGACCCGCGGTGATATCGAACGCACCGGCCTGACCTCGATCGGCGAAGTGCTGCAGCAGCTCACCGGTTCCGGTTCCGCGCTCAATGCCAAGTTCAATTCGTCCGGCAACTTCGGCTTCCCGCCCGATGGCAGTGGTGTAGGTGCTGGCTCGGCGCAGGTGGACCTGCGCCATCTGGGCGCCAAGCGCGTGCTGGTGCTGGTTGACGGCATCCGCTGGGTCAATGAGTCGTCCGCCTCCGGTGTGGGCTCGGCCACCGACCTCAACACCATTCCGCTGGCTATCGTCGAGCGCATCGAAGTGCTGGAAGATGGCGCGTCGTCGCTGTACGGCTCCGATGCCATTGCCGGTGTGGTCAACATCATCACCCGCCGCGACTTCGATGGCGGCCAGGTGACCCTGAACTACGGCGAGTACAGCAAGGGCGATGGTACGCAGAAGGGCGTGGACCTGGCCTGGGGCAAGAGCGGTGACCGCTACAGCCTGTTCCTGGGCGCGAGCTGGACCAAGCAGGATCCGGTGTTTGCCAAGGACCGCGAACAGTCGCGCTTCCCGATTCCCGGCACCGGCCTGGCCTTCGGCAGTGGTGGCATTCCGCAGGGCCGTTTCATGTTCACCGATCCGAACACCGGTGCGGTGCAGAACATCGTGCCCAATACCGGTGTGAGCAACCCGCGTTACGACGGCAGTGCCGGCTGCACGCGCACCGATGACTATCACTGCTTCACCAGTGCTGATCGGTTCAATTTCGCCGAATACAACATGGTGCTGACACCCTCGGAGCGTAAGGGCCTGTTCGGCCAGTTCCGCTTCGACATCACCGACAACGTGCAGTGGTACGTCAAGGCACTGGGCAACCGCCGCGAGTCGACCAACCAGGCCGGTCCGGAGCCGCTGTTCTTCGGTCCCGATGGCGCCACCGGTAATCCGTTGGCCGACAACATCACCGTGTCTGCGCTCAACCCGTACAACCCGTTCGGCTTCGACCTGGTCTCGGGTGACAACCTGAGCCTGATCGGTCGCCGTCCGGTGGAGGGCGGTGCGCGCGTGTTCAAGCAGAAGGTGGACACCACGTACTTCGCCACCGGCCTGGTCGGCAACTTCCAGGCGGCTGACCGCAACTGGTACTGGGACGTCAACGGCATGTACAGCAAGAACAAGGCCGAACAGACCAACTACGGCAGCTACAACATCTACAACGTCAACATGGCGCTGGGCGATCCTGCCATCTGCGCCGCCACGCCAGGGTGCGTGCCGCTGAACATCTTCGGTGGTGTGGGCTCGATCACGCCGGACATGCTGAAGTGGATCCAGCCGGTGGTGCGTGACCGCAGCCAGAACGAACTGAGCCTGTTCACCGCCAACCTGTCCAGCGACCTGTTCACGCTGCCGGCCGGCCCGGTGTCGTTCGCTACCGGCTTCGAGTATCGCAAGTACGAGGGTTCGTACCAGCCCGATCCGCTGACGGTGGCGGGCCACTACAACGGCGTGCCTTCGCAGCCGACATCCGGCTCGTATGACGTCAACGAGGCCTACCTGGAGTTGAGCGTGCCGATCTTCGCCGACTCTTCATTCGGCAAGAAGCTGGACCTGAGCCTGGCCGGGCGCTATTCGGACTACTCGACCTTCGGTGGCGAGTTCACGCCCAAGTACGGCCTGCGTTGGCAGGTGACCGACGATTTCGTGCTGCGCACGACCTATGCCGAGGGCTTCCGTGCACCGTCGATTGGTGAGTTGTACGGTTCGGCCGCGCGTGCCGACCTGCAGTTGTTCGATCCATGCTCGGTGGGCCTGGGCGGTACGCCGCCGCGCGGCAGCGCCGCCAACTGTGCCGCGCTGGGCGTGCCGGCCGGCTTCCAGCAGGCCAACTCGCAGATCTCGGTGACCACCGGCGGCAACCGCGAGCTGGATCCGGAGCGCTCGCGCAGTTTCAGTGCCGGTTTCGTGTGGAGCCCGTGGTTTGGCAACAACACCTCGTGGTCCGAGCGCTTCGACGTGGAGGTGACCTTCTATCGCCATGCCATCGATGGCGCGATCCAGGCAATCAACGCGCAGACCCAGCTGGACCTGTGCGTGGAAACGCTGGATCCGATCTACTGCGATGGCATCACCCGCGCCAATACCGGTGCAGTGAGCAGCTTCAACAACCGCCTGACCAATCTCGGCTCGATCAAGACCGATGGTTGGGACGTGGATCTGTTCTGGACCTTGCCGCAGACCTCCATCGGCCAGTTCAAGCTGGGCTGGAAGAACACCTTCGTCGGCCGTTACGAGGCCACCGGCGCGGCCGGCCAGAAGCAGCCGCAGAAGCCAGGCGTGGAAGTAGCCGACAGTTCGATTCCGGAATGGACCAGCAATGCCAGCATCGGCTGGACGATGGACCGCTGGAGTGCCAACTGGACCGTACGGCATATCTCCGAGCTGACCGAAAACTGCGGTGATGCCGCTGCCTTCCCGGTGTGCAGCAACCAGGCCGCAGGCACCAACACACTGTCGGCCACCACCTTCCACGACATGCAGGTGGGCTACAAGATCGACTGGATGAAGGGGCTGCAGCTGACCGCTGGCCTGAACAACGTGTTCGACAAGGATCCGCCGATCTGCCTGTCGTGCTCGTTGAACGGCTACGACGCTTCGACCTACGACATTCCGCGTGGCCGTTACTGGTACCTGCGCGCGGATCTGCGGTTCTGATGAAGGGACGGCGCCGGGCTCAGCCCGGCGCCGTTGCAGCGTCGAGCCATGCTCGACTCCATGAAGGTGGTCAATCCGGAATGTCCTGTTCCGGGTCATCCTGTTCAAGGCTGGCACGGCGGAACGCGGTGCGTGCCCATCCCAGTCCGGCCACGATCATCATCGGCCCGACCGCGAAGGCGGGCAGTGAGGGAATGCGGAACTGTGGCAGCGTTTGGACCAGCAGGTTGTACAGGATCCAGGCCACCAGGATCAGGCCGATCCCCGCGCACAACAGTCCGAACAGCACCTGTGGAATGCCCATTGCCAATCCCAGCGCGCGCTCGGAGCGGGTGGGGATGGGGATGGCGCGCAGTTCACGGCCCAGATCGAACCAGAACAGGATCGCTGCGGGCAGGCCGATCAGCAGAAGCAGGATGAAGTAGCCATTGCCTGTAGCGACCATCAGCGGCAGCGAAGAGAACAGGGCCACGAGCGATAGACCGAGTTTCGTGCGGGTGCGCATGGCCGGTCGTCCTTGAGGGGGAAGGCGCGAGGTATCCGTCTGCGCGACGCTACACCTGCAAGGGCAGCGCGGCAACGGGGGCGCTGGGCGCCCCCGTTGTGGTGTCGAGCCGTGCTCGACGACCCCGTGTGATCGAGTCGAGCATGGCTCGACGCTACAAGGCCGGTTGGATCAGAACGCCCAGGTGAACGTCAGCGAGCCATTGCGGCCGTCGCCGTAGGCACCGTAGCCGGTGATCTGCGAGTAGTACTTCTTGTCCAGCAGGTTGTTGAGGTTGGCCTGCACGCTGAACTCCGGCGAGATGCGGTAGCGCACGAAGGCACTGACCAGCGCGTAGCCTTCCTGTTCGAAGCGGCCCACTACCGGCGCAGCGTAGTAGATGCGGTTCTGCCAGTTGGCACCGCCGCCGACGGTCAGTTCCTGCAGCGATTGCGGGGTGTAGCTGGTGAACAGCTTCAGCGCGGTCTGCGGCAGGTTGGTGTTGATGTCGGCGCCGTTGATGTCCTTGGCCACGTAACGTGAAGCACCGAAGGTCGCGTTCCAGCCCGGTGCCAGTTCGCCGTTCACTTCGAACTCGAAGCCGCGGCTGACGGTGCCACGTGCAGCGATGTAGGCGGTCTCGTTCATTTGCCCGTCGACCTTGTCCATGGTTTCCTGGCCAACGTTGTCCTGCTCGATGCGGAACACCGCCACGGATGCATTCAGCCGGTTGTCGAACCACGCGCCCTTGACGCCGACTTCGTAGCTCTTGCCATCGACCGGATCGAGGTAGCTGCCCTGCTTGTTGCGCAGCGTCTGCGGCTGGAAGATCTCGGTATAGCTGGCGTAGGCGGAGTAGGTATCGTTGATGTCGTAGACCAGGCCGGCATACGGCGTGGTCACTTTGTGCGAGCGGTCGTTGCCTTCGTCTTCGCTCTTCCAGTCGGTGTAGCGCGCACCGATGATCAGCTTCAGTGGATCAGCCAGCGACAGGCGTGCGGCGGCATAGCCGGCCTTCTGGGTGATGGTGCCCTGGCTGGCAAGCTTCAGCGGTCGCCAGTTCGGCTGCGGGAAATCACCGGTCCAGCCGAAGTAGCTGGCCAGCGGCAGGTACTGTGCATTCGGATCGTTGAAGTCAGGCTGGAAATCACCATAGTTGGCGAACTCACGCTTGTTGTAGCTCAGGCCGGCCATGAACTGGTGCTCGCGGCCGAACAGCTGGAACGGCCCATCGATGTAGCCATCGATGCCATCAACCTTGCGCTCGGTGTTGTAGAAGCCGGCCATCGGCGTGATGCCGGCGCCCGTGGTCTTGTTGAACGCGGTGTAGGCCGGATAGAACAGCTTGTCGTCGGCCTTGGTGCGGTCGTGGGTGGCGCCGATCTTGAACTTCCAGCCGTTGCTGAAGGCATGCTGCAGGGTGGCGAACGCACGCTTGCTGGTGGTGTCCCAGTAGGTCCAGTCCGGCGACGGATTGAACGAGGTCGGATAGTTGGTCGGGCTGCCATCGGCGTACCACATCGGGAAGCCGCCCCAGGTCGCGCCGTTGGCGCGCTTCTGCTGGTAGTCGTAGCCCACGCTGAGCTGCGTGTCCGGGGTCAGGTCGGCGTCGATGACGGCATAACCCAGCGTCTTGCGCTGGTTGTAGCGGTCCATCTGACCATCGGTGTCCAGGTAGCTGCCGATCACCCGGCCGCGCACCGTGCCACTGGCGTTCAGCGCGGTGCCCACGTCCACGGTGGTGCGTGTGCGGCCCCAACTGCCGACGTTCACCGAGATGCTGCCGGTCAGTTCTGCGCTGTCGGCGTGTTTGCGGATGAGGTTCACCGAGGCGGACGGATTGCCAGCACCGCTGAGCAGGCCGGTAGCGCCGCGTACCACTTCCACGCGGTCGTACAGCGCAAGATCGAGGCCGGAATCGCCGTAGCTCCAGTTCTGCACCATCTGCGTCGGCAGGCCATCGAACTGGTAGGCATCGATGTAGAAGCCACGCGCGTAGAACTCGGTGCGCTCGCTGTCGGACTGGGTGCTGGTCACGCCGGTGGTGTTGGCCAGCACGTCGATGATGTCGTCCAGCTTCTGATCTTCGATGCGCTGGTGGCTGATGATACTGACCGACTGCGGGATCTCGCGCGGCGCCAGGTCGAAGCGGGTACCGGCCGAGGTACGGCGAACCGAATAGCCTTCGGCGCGCTCGCCCTTGACCACCACCTTGTCCAGCGTGGTCGGGTCGGCGGCAGTGTCGGCGAAGGCGGCCGGGGCCACGGCACAGAGAACAGCAAGCACGGCAACGGACAGCCGCTGCGGCTGCAGGGTACGGAAGGCGGGACGGGTCATGGGAGTCCTGGACGAGCACGCGCGTTCGACCGTCATCCAGGAGGCGATGCGCTACGGGTAGGGGAAGGGCGGGCAGGCCGTCCTGGCACCACCGGAAACGAAAGAAATGGTAATACGAACTATTCCTATTTACAAATCATGAACAGATCGGTCCGCGGGTGCGCAACAGCGTTCAGCGCAGCAGCGGCAACGGGTCGCGAGGGCCGTTCGAGCCGTAGATGCCCCAGTGCAGATGCGGCGGTGTGCCCTTGGCATTGCCGCTGTCGCCCACATGGCCGAGCAGGTCACCGGCCCGCACCACTTGGCCGCGCGCCAGGCCCTCGGCCCAGCCTTCCAGATGCGCGTAGTAGTAGCGTTCCCGCCCGGGCCCGATCACCCAGACCTGGCGACCACCGAGGCCGCGTTCGCTGACATCCGCGATGACGCCGGCAGTGACGCTGCGCACCGGCGTGCCGCGCTGGGCGAAGATGTCGATGCCGGCGTGGGAGCGGTCGCGGCCGCGCGGCGCGCCGAAGGTATCGGCGATCTGGCGGGGGCGCACACCCTCCACCGGCACCGGGAGTTCGGTGGCCGGCGGCATCTGCGCGAGTGTCCACAGCATCTTTGGTGCGGCGGCCCAGGGACTGTTCCACAACGCCATCATCGCAACGACGGCAATGGCCAGCCACAGACCGCGCAGCAGCCAGCGGCGCAGGCGACCGGCAGGAGAGGACGGAGTGCTCATGGTCTCCGACTGTAGCGTCGAGCCATGCTCGACGGCTGTTGCTCTGCGGTAAAGGCGCAGTCGAGCATGGCTCGACGCTACAGAACCGGTGCCAGCGGGACCTCGAAACTCCGCTTCAAGGTGCCCAGTGCCACCGAGGTACGGAAGCGCTCGATGTTGTCATCGCCACCGAACAAGCGCTCGGTGATCGCCTCGTACTCCTCCATCGACGCCGCCGAAAGCAACAGCAGGAAATCGCCATCGCCGGTGATCGAGTAGCACTGCTGCACGGCCGGGTCGTCCTGTACGCGGCGCTTGAACGGCGCCACCCGCTCGCGCTGCTCGCTGACCACGCGCACCTCGACGATGATGGTCAGCGGCCGCCCGACCTTGGCGGAGGCGACCACCGCTACATTGGCCGCGATCACGCCGCTGTCCTGCAGGCGCTTGATGCGGCGCTGCACGGCCGGGGGGGACAGGTGCACGGCCTCGGCGATTTCGCGCTGCGGCAGGGTGTTGTCCCGCTGCAGCAGGTCGAGGATGGCGCGGTCGAAACTGTCGAGCACGGGGGCGGTGGCCATGGCGAGCAGAAGTTGCACGAACGGGCTGTCAATTGAGCCAAGTGCTCGGCGCCGGCGCAATAGACTTTGCGCATGCAGACCTCACGACTCGCGCCGATGTTGCCGGCGCTGGCGGTGCTCGGCTCGGTCACCTCGCTGGCCATCGGCACCTCCTACGCAAAAAACCTGTTCCCGCTGATCGGCGCGCAGGGCACCAGCGCGCTGCGCGTGGGCTTCTCGGCGCTGTTGCTGCTGCTGTTCTGGCGGCCATGGCGCTGGAAGACCAGCCGCGTGGATGCGATCACCATCCTGCGCTACGGGCTCACCCTGGGCCTGATGAACCTGCTGTTCTACATGGCCCTGCGCACGATTCCCTTCGGCATCGCGGTCGCCATCGAGTTCACAGGGCCACTGACGGTGGCGATGCTGTCATCACGACGACCGATCGACTTCCTGTGGGTGGGCTGCGCGGCGGTGGGGCTGCTGTTGCTGTTGCCGATCGGTGGCGGCCCGGCGCTGGATCCGGCCGGGGTGCTGTATGCCATGGGTGCGGCGGCGTGCTGGGGCCTGTACATCGTGTTCGGCAAGCGTGCCGGCCACCTGCACGCCGGGCATTCGGTGTCGCTGGGGCTGCTGGCGGCGTCGCTGGTGGTGGTACCGGTGGGCGTGGTGCATGCCGGCGCCGCACTGCTCGATCCGAAGATCCTGGCGGCCGGCCTGCTGGTAGCGCTGGTCTCCAGCGCGATTCCGATGTCGCTGGAGATGATGGCGCTCAAGCGCCTGCCCAAGGAGACCTTCGGGATCCTGATCAGCATGGAGCCGGCGGTGGCCGCGCTGTGGGCGATGCTGCTGCTGCACGAGCACCTGCACGGGCTGCAGTGGCTGGCGATCGGCTGCACGGTGCTGGCCTCGGTGGGCAGCACGATGACCGCGCGGCGGCTGAAGGTGCCGGTCACCGCATGAAAAAAGGGGACGGAGGGGATTAAGTCGTTTGTGGCACAAACGACTTAATCCCCTCCGTCCCCTTTTTTCAGCGCAGGGCGTCGGCCGGGACGTCGATCGCCATCGCCAGGGCGAGGTGATCGGAGAATGCGGCCGGTACGGCTTCCACGGTGCGGGTCTGCAGGCCACTGCTGACCAGGATATGGTCAATGGCGCGGTCGGGGCGCCAGCTGGGGAAGGTCGGCACGATGCAGCCGGGAGGCTGCAGCCGGGTCTTCTGGTACAGGACCTGCATTTCCGGGCGTTCGGCCAGGCAGTTGAAGTCGCCCATCAACACGGCGTTGGGATGGTCGGACAGCAGCTCGGCAATGAAGCCCAGCTGCGACATCCGCGAACCCGCGCCCAGCGACAGATGGGCCACCGCTACCGCCAGGCCATCGGCGCCGTCGCCGAACTTGGCCAGCAGCACGCCGCGCCCGCCGATGCGGCCGGGCAGGGCGTGGTCCTGCACTTCCACCGGTTCCAGCTTGCTCAGCAGGCCGTTGGCGCTGGAGGCGACCCCGCCCATGCGCCGGTTCGGCTGGTGGCTCCAGTAGTTGAAGCCGGCACGCTGGGCCAGGTAGTGGGTCTGGTTGGTGAAGCCCGAGCGCAGGCTGCCCGGGTCGGCCTCCTGCAGGCCGACGATGTCATGTTCACGCGCCAGGGTGGCGATCGCGTCCAGGCTGCTGCGCTTGCGGCCCGCCGGCAGCGCATGTGACCAGCTGCGGGTCACATAGTCGCTGTAGCGGCGGGTACTTGAGCCGGCCTGGATGTTGGCCGTCAGCAAGCGCAGGGTCCGTGTACGGGGGGAATTCACGGCCGGGAAACGCTTCTCTTGGCTCAGTGAGCCTGGGCCGCACCGCGTTCGCGGGCGATCAGGTGGTCGGCAATGCGCAGCATGTCCGGGAAGCTCTTGCCCTTCACCAGGTACTTGCCGTTGACGATGATCGACGGGGTGCCGCTGATCTGGCTGCGCTGGGCGAACTGCTTGGCCGAGTTGGTCTTGGCGTTCACCGCGAAGCTGCCCATGGTGGCGGCGAACTGCTTCGGATCCACGCCGTAGGCACCGTAGAACTTGGCAATGTCGTCCACCGAATCACGGCCACGCTCGCCCTTCAGGGTCTTCTGCGAGTGGATGGCGGCGTACAGCGCTTCGTGGGTCTTCTCCTGCACGCCCAGGGTCTGCGCGGCGTAGAAGGCACGGGCGTAGTCATCCCAGGTGCCGCCGAACATGGCCGGCACGTAGACGAAGTTCACGTCGCTCGGCAGGCCGGCCTTCCACGGGCCGACCAGCGGCTGGAATGCGGCGCAGGCCGGGCAGACATAGCCGAAGATCTCGGTCACTTCGATCTTGCCGGCGGCCGGCTGGAACGGCTGGCCGTTCGGGATGACCTGGTAATCGGCGCCTTCCACCGGAGCCGGGCCGGTCAGCGCGGCGGTGCTCGGAGCCGGTGCGGCAGCCGGTGCGGCTTCGGCTGGGGCCTTCTCGCCTTCGGCGGCAGCCGGAGCGGTGCCTTCGCTGCCCGCGGCCGGTGCAGCGGCGGGCTCGGTGGTGGCCGGAGCGGTCGCCGGTTCGGCCGGGGCCGCGGTGGTGTTGGTGCTGCCGTCGTCGGCCTTGCAGGCCGCCAGGATCGGCAGCAGCGCTGCGAGTGCGAGGGCGTAACGGATCTTCATGGAAACGTCTCCAGCATCTGGAAAGGTGGGGCCGGCGTCAGGCGCCGGCCAGAGGGAAATGATGACATGCGGCGGCGACAGCGCCGTGTCGGTGGTGGGCGTTGGTTCAGCGGCCGCGGGCGGCGCGGGCCTGGGCGATCAAGGCCGAGGCGATGCGCAGCTGGTCGTCGAAGCTGTTGCCGCGCACCAGGTACTGGCCATTGATGATGATGGCCGGGGTGCCCGGCACCTTGGTGCGCTGGGCGAACGCGCGGGCGGCATCGACCTTCTTCTGCACGGCCTCGCCGCGCAGGGCCTGGATGTAGCGGTCCGGAGTGACGCCATAGGCCTTGTAGAAGGTGGCGAGCTCATCGGCCGAGACGTTCTGCATCGGCAGCGAACCCTGTTCGTGCAGGGCCTTGAACACGGCGGCGTGGCTGCGCTTGGCCACGCCGACTTCGTCAGCGGCGTAATAGGCCAGCGCCCAGGCATCCCAGGCACCACCGAAGGCGGCCGGGACCGGGGTGAAGCGCACGTCGGCCGGCAGCTTGGCCGCCCAGGCTTCCAGCTGCGGTTCGAAGTGGGCGCAGTGCGGGCAGGTGTAACCGAAGACTTCGACCACCTCGATCTTGCCGGCCAGCGGCTGGAACGGACCCGGCTGGGCGATGCGCTCGTAGTCTTTGCCCTCGACCAGCGGGGCATTGGCGGGAGTGGCGGCGCAGGCTACCAGCGGCAGCAGCACCAGCACGGACAACAGCAGGCGGGAAATCAACCTCATCGACACGCATCTCCGTTGAAAAAAGCAACGCCGGCGCGGTCGCCGGCGTGAAGGAAACATACCGCAGGCGAGGGCCGCAGTGGCGGCCCGGGCCGACCAGCGGTGGTCAGGGCGCGGCAGCCGGTTGTGCCGGCGTGGTCGTCACGGCAACGTCGTCGGCCTTGTTGTGCAGGCCCTGCAGGTAGCTCGACAGCGCCTGCACCTCCTGCTCGCTGAGCTTCTGCGCGACCGTGGCCATGATCTGGAAGTGCGCCTTGTCGGTCTCGTGGGTCTGCCCGGCCTGGTATTCCTGCAGGCGCCGCGCGACATAGTTGGCGTGCTGGCCACCGATGTGCGGATAGGCCGGGCCCGGATTGCCGGCGCCACTGGGGCCGTGGCAGGCCATGCAGGCCGGCAGGCCGCGCTTGGCGTCGCCACCGCGGTACAGCTGCTGGCCGATCTCGTAGAACTTCATGCCCTTGTAGGGGCCGTCGGCAACCAGGGTGTCGTCGGCGATGCCGGCGGTGGCCTTCTGCGTGGCGAAGAACGCGCCGATGTCGCGCATGTCCTGCGGGGTGAGGTTCTGCACGAACGGCACCATCGCCACCGCCGCACCGGAGCTGCGCTGGCCATTGGCGATCAGGGCCATCTGCTGGGCCACGTAACGTTCGCTCTGGCCGGCGATGGACGGGTACATCTCCACCGTGGAATTGCCGTCGGCGCCATGGCAGGCCGCGCAGGCCGAGGCCTTGGTCTGGCCGGCCTTGGCATCGCCCCAGTGGGTCTTGCTGAAATCCACCTCCAGCGAGGCGGTGTTGATCGGCCCGTTGTCGGGCAGCGGGGTCAACGTGGTCTGCGCGAACGCAGCAGCGGCAACGACTACAGCAGTGGCAAGGGCGGATACGGCAAGAACGCGAGCGTGGCGCATGCTAAAGCTCCGTATGGACCGGGCCGGGCGGCGGCCGCCGGCATCGCCCGGATTATCAACGCCGTTTCCGCGCACGGTCAACGCAGCAGTGCAGCAAAATGCCCGCAAAGGCCGCCGGCACGGGCGCGCGGCGCCGCAACATGCGATCCTAGGCGCATGTCATTGCTCATCGAACGCGCCCGTTACCACCTTTCGGCCCACAACGTGCGGCAGCTGCCGCCCGACGAAGGGGCCGAAGTGGCCTTCGCCGGCCGCTCCAACGCCGGCAAGTCCAGTGCGCTCAACGCGCTGACCCGCCAGAACGCGCTGGCCCGTGTCTCCAAGACCCCCGGCCGCACCCAGCAGCTGGTGTTCTTCCAGATCACCCCGGAAGCCCATCTGGTCGATCTGCCCGGTTACGGCTACGCCAAGGTGCCGCTGGACCTGCAGGCGCACTGGCAGGCCTTCATCGACAAGTATTTCCGCACCCGCGAGGCCCTGAAGGGGCTGGTGGTGGTGATGGACATCCGCCATCCGCTGAAGGACTACGACCGGCAGATGCTGTCCTATGCCGTGCAGCGCGGTTTGCCGGCGCACGCGCTGCTGACCAAGGCCGACAAGCTCAGCCGCAGCCAGCAGATGCAGACCCTGCAGAAAGTGCGCAAGGAACTGCACTCGGCCTACGGCGACAGCGTCAGCGTGCAGGTGTTCTCCGGCGAAGACCGCACCGGCGTGGATGAAGCCCGCGGCGTGATCGGCGGCTGGCTGGGGTTGGAGTAAGCGCTCCCCCGTCGCCCGGCTGGCAGCCGGGCGCTACCGGATCGGGTGGGTGCCGACCTTGGTCGGCACACCCTCACAACGGCGAATACTCCGCCGGCACCCAGGCATAGGCCTGGCCTTCGCTGCGCACATGGCCCAGGCCGGGGAACGGCAGGTGTGCACCGGCCACCCACCAACCGTGGGCGGTGGCCTGCTGCAGCAGGCTGCGACGGCTGGCGGTGGCCGCCTTGCGGTCCGAATCGGCCTCGAACGCGGCTTCCGGGTGGGCGAACTGCACCGCATGGAAGTGCAGCACATCGCCCCACACCAGCAGCGACTGGCCCTGGCTGTCGAACCGGTAGGAGACATGGCCGGGCGTGTGGCCATGGGTATCCATCGCCACCGCGCCACCGGGCAGGGCATCGCCGGGGCTGAACGTGCGCAGGTGGCCGCTGGTCTGGTACGGCGCCACCGCGTTGCGCGCCAGCGGGAAGGCGAAGCGCACCCCCTTCGGCGCGGTGGCCTCGCTGGCCGGATTGAGCCAGTAATCGGCATCGGCCTTGGACAGCCACACCGTGGCATTCGGGTAGGCCGGCTTGCCCTGCGCGTCGAGCACGCCGCACAGATGGTCCGGATGGGCGTGGGTCAGCAGCACCTCATCCACCTCGGCCGGGTCCACGCCGGAGGCGCGCAGGTTGCCCAGCACCTGGCCCAGGCCGGGGCCGAAGCACTGCGCGGTGCCGGTATCGACCAGGGTCAGGTGGTTGCCCTGGCGCACCAGGAAGGCGTTGATCGCGGTCTGCAGGCCCTTCTTGTCTTCAGGCACGTAGCGGCCCTCCAGCAGGCGGCTGACCAGCGTTGGCGGCACGTCGACCACTTCCTGCCGGCCCAGTGCGACCACGCCGTCGAACAGGGCGGTGACCTGCAGCGCTCCGATGCGCTGGTGGTAGACGCCGGGGACCTGCTGGGTGGGGGCGGGCGAAGTGGCTTCGGCCAGCGCGGCCAGCGGCAGGGACGACAGGGCCAGCAGCAGGGCGCCGCGTAGCGGCAAGGGACGCAGGGTCATGGCGGTTCTCGGTGGATGACGGGCGGTTCCGTTGCGCCCAGCGTGCCGTGGCCGGCGTGTGCACGGCGCTCAAACCACTGCGCGGAATGCTCAGGGAGGGGTGTTGTCTGCAGGGCTGCGCCCTGCACCCGCTACGAGCCAGAGCAACAGCCGAAGCAACAGCGGCTATCCGTGGGATGGCGGGGTGGGTCCGGTTGCGGGAGACGCCGTAAACCCATCCATGGGGGCTTGGCCGCGGCATCCATGCCGCGGACACTCCCGCAACCGGACCCACCCCGCCTTCGACAGTTTTCTGTGATCTGTTGGAACAGCTCGTGGGGTCAGATCCGTTTTCCGTAGGAAAACGGATCTGACCCCAGATCGATTTCGATATCTGACAGAAAAATCGTGTCGACCAAGGTCGACACCTACCAACAGCCGAGTGAACCCGTCGAAGGTGGGGCGGTGTCGGAGTGCGGGGTGTCAGCCGCATGGATGCGGCTGCCAAGCTTACAGGGACGTACTTGCAGCGTCCCCGCACTCCGACACCGCCCCGCCATCCCACGGATAGCCCGCTGTTGCTGTTGCTTCGGCTCTTGCTGTCGCCTCGGCAGGTGCAGGGCGCAGCCCTGCCGAACCCCCTCAAATGTCTGTGGGAGCCAGTCCGTACTGCTCGGCGAAGCGCTTGCTGAAACTCGCCGCAGACCGGTAGCCCGCGCGTGCGGCGACGGTCTTCAACGGCAGGTCGGTGGTGTAAAGCAGCTGCATCCCGTGAGCCAGGCGCGCCTCGGTGAGCAGCTGGCGCAGGCTGGTGTCCTCGGCCGCAAGGCGACGGCGCAGGGTCGCACCGCTCAGCGCGAACTGTTCTTCCACATCACGCGATTGCCAGTCGCGAGCCGGTTCGGCGGCGATGCGGTCGCGGATCTGTTCGCCCAGGCTCGGTGCCTGTGGCAGCAAGAGGTTGCCGTGGCCCTGCCGGCACAGGGTCAATACCAGTGAGGCCAGGGCCAGCCGGGCTTCGCTGTAACGGCCGTCCTGCAGCGATTGCCGCCACTGGCGCAGCACCGTGCCATGGTCGATCAACGACAGTCGCGCCATCGCCTGGCCCGGGGCGGGAAGGTCCTCGCTCCACAGCGTGCGTGCGGCCGCCAGCACTTCGGTACACAGCGGCACGATGGCGCTGAGGTAGCGGCCACTGCGCGGATCGGGGCTGTTGACCACGTCGATACGGCAGCGCTGGGTCAACAGCAGGATGTCGCCAGGGATGAATTCCAGCGACTGGTGCGCGGTACGCACCTGCTTGCGGCCTTCCAGCAGGATCGCGAACTGTGGTTGCGGAATCTCCACCGAGCTGGCGCCATGCTCTTGGCGAGCGGTGATGCATGCATAGCCTTCGGCGCGTGCGCAGCCGGCCAGGCTGGCCATCTCGGCCAGTAATACGGTGGCCGGGGGCAGCATGGTGGTCATGCCACGTGGGCGCCGAACAGACGTCCGACGCCTGCAGCGGCGGCCATTGCCAGCGCGCCCCAGAACATCACCCGGATCGCGCCACGCACCGGCGGTGCGCCGCCGGCCCGGGCCGCCATCGCGCCGGTCAGGCACAGGCCCAGCAGGGTGCTGCCGGTGGTGATCATTGCAACCTTGTCCACCGGGGCGAGCAGCGATGTCAGCACCGGCAATGCGGCGCCGCAGGTGAACGCCCCGGCCGAGGCCAGCGCCGCCTGCAGCGGGCGCGCGCGCAGGGTATCGGTGATGCCCAGCTCGTCGCGTGCATGGGCACCCAAGGCATCGTGCGCGGTGAGCTGCTCGGCCACCTGCCGTGCCAGCGCCGGGTCCAGTCCGCGGTGGCGGTAGATCGCGGCCAGCTCTTCCAGCTCGCTGTGCGGGTCTTCGTGCAGTTCGCGTTTTTCCATCGCCAGGTCGGCGTCTTCGGTGTCGGCCTGGGTCTGCACGGAGACATACTCGCCAGCAGCCATCGACATCGCGCCGGCCACGGTGCCAGCCACGCCGGTGGCCAGGATGGTCGCTGCGGAGGCGCCGCTGGCGGCCACGCCGACCACCAGGCCGGCCACCGAGACGATGCCATCGTTGGCCCCCAGCACGGCGGCACGCAGCCAGCCGACGCGCTCGGAGCGGTGCAGTTCGGGGTGTCGTGAATGGCGGCTCATGGCTTGAGTGTACGAGGGTCAAGAGGGCGTCCGTAGGATGCTGAAACCCGTCACCGTCGCATGACGCAACGGGGTGCCACGCTATAGTGCGCCCTTGCGATGGAAGGCCCCGGGCCCCACATCCCCTGCCACTGTCCAGCGAGCCTTCCCCTTGTCGAGCCCCAGCCACGTCGCCGATACCCCCATTACCGACCGCTCGCAGCTGGTGGAGGTGATCGCCTCCGGCGAGAAGCCCCGCGCGCAGTGGCGCATCGGTACCGAGCACGAGAAGTTTGGATTCCGCCTGGATGACCTGCGACCGCCAACCTTCGAGGGCGAGCGTGGCATTGAGGCACTGCTCAACGGCCTGGTCCGCTTCGGCTGGGAGCCGGTGCAGGAGAACGGCAACACCATCGCCCTGCTGCGCGATGGCGCCTCGGTCACGCTGGAACCGGCGGGCCAGTTGGAACTGTCCGGCGCGGCGCTGGAGACCATCCACCAGACCTGCGTGGAGACCGGCACCCACCTCAACGAGGTGGCACAGGTGGCCGGTGAGCTGCAGCTGGGCTTCCTCGGCATGGGCTTCCAGCCGAAGTGGAAGCGCGATGAGATGCCGTGGATGCCGAAGGGCCGCTACAAGATCATGCGCGCGTACATGCCCAAGGTCGGCTCACTGGGCCTGGACATGATGACCCGCACCTGCACGGTGCAGGTGAACCTGGACTACGCCACCGAAGCGGACATGGTGAAGAAGTTCCGCGTGTCGCTGGCGCTGCAGCCGATCGCCACCGCGCTGTTTGCCGATTCGCCGTTCACCGAAGGCAAGCCGAACGGCTACCTGAGCTACCGCTCGCACATCTGGACCGACACCGACGCCGACCGCACCGGCATGCTCGACTTCGTGTTCGAGGATGGCTTCGGTTACGAGCGCTATGTCGATTACCTGCTCGACGTGCCGATGTATTTCTCCTACCGCGATAGCATCTACCACGACGCCAGCGGGCAGAGCTTCCGCGATTTCATGCAGGCCAAGCTGCCGGTGCTGCCGGGCGCGCTGCCGACGCTGCGCGACTGGTCGGACCACATGACCACCGCGTTCCCGGAAGTGCGCCTGAAGAAGTATCTGGAAATGCGCGGTGCCGACGGTGGCCCGTGGAGCCGCCTGTGTGCGCTGCCGGCATTCTGGGTGGGCCTGTTGTACGACGACACCGCACTGGATGCGGCCTGGGACCTGGTGCGTGATTTCACCCTGGCCGAGCGCCATGCACTGCGCGACGGCGTGCCGAAGCATGCGATGAACCTGCCCTTCCGCACTGGCAGCGTGCGCGACCTGGCCCGTGAAGCGGTGAAGATTTCCGTCGAAGGCCTCAAGCGCCGCGCGGCGCGCAATGCCGACGGCCAGGACGAGAGCAAGTTCCTGGACGTGCTGCAGGAGATCGTCGAGTCCGGCCTGACCCCGGCCGAACGCAAGCTGGCGCTGTTCCATGGCCGCTGGCACGGCGACGTCGATCCGGTGTTCCGCGAGTTCGCGTACTGACACTGTTCCGGCAGGTGCCAACCGGGGCCGGCACCTGCCGTTGCGTCACCACCCGCGCGCTGCGAACAGGCGCGCGTAGATGCCGCGAACCACATCCTGCTTGCTGCGGTTGTAGGCCTGCACGTTGGCATTGCCCTGCAGTGCTGCCTGCTTGGCCTGTGCATAGCGCCTGCGGTCGTCTTCATGGCTGCGCAGCCAATCGCGGAACAAGCAGTGGCGGAGGTGCTCGGCGCAACCAGGTGCGAACACGTGCAGGTTCACGCGCGGCACGTCCAGCCGCAGCATGCGGTGCTGGTACCACGAGGGTTCGCGGATGGTAAGCACGTAGCCCAGTGCCAGCAGCTGTGGCAGCCAGGCCGCTTCGTCGGCGGGATCGGCAACCAGCAGGTCGATGTCCAGTACCGGTTTGGCCGGCAGGCCCTGCACCGCGGTGGAGCCGACGTGTTCAATGCCCAGCGCGATGTTGCCGAGTGCCGCCTGCAGCTGCGTGCGCTGCTGCTCGAACTGATCGGCCCACAGCGTGGACCAGGGCACCACCTGCAGCGCTTCCGGCTGCGGCGCGCCGAGAACCCAGGGATTCTCGTCAGGGTCGCCATCGGCGAAGGTAGTGATTGCGGTGTGATCGAACGGGATATCGGACATGCCCACCATGGTGCCATGCCCGGCGGTGATGTCAGCCCGGCTTGCCGTCGCGACGTGGGCTCAGGTAGATCCAGCCCAGACGTGCCACCCATGGTGCAAGCGCCAGCAACCAGCCGATGGCTGCGGCGAAATGCCACGCATAGGCGTCGGGCATCAGTTCGGCGACGATGCGCATGATCGCCACCGCCTGCAGCGCGACGAACGCAAACCAGGCCACTGCCGGCATCACCAGCGGTCGCCCGGAATGCCCCTGGGTGACCCGGGTCACCATCGCCACCAGCAGGCTGCCGAACAGGCCCACGGCGAGGGCATGCAGCGGCGCGCGGCCGAGCAGTTGCAGATGGCCCAGCATCTGGCCGATGTCCTGCAGCAGATACAACGCGAAGCTGATCGGCAGCCACGCCAGCGCCAGGAACAGGGCCGCGAGCAGGCCCGGCATCGGCCCGCGTGGCCACCAGTGCCATAGCGCCTGCAGCGACAACATCAGCAGCGGCGCATCGGCCAGCCACAGCAGGTGGTCGATCTGCAACGCGCTCAACAGCAGGCGCAGCATCAGAAGCGCCCACATCGCGGCCAACCAGCGCAGCGGTCGCCACGGCACGTAGCCGTTCACCACGTTGTTGGCGAAGAACGGGATCATCCGGTGCGCGACGGTGAGGTAGACCGGCAGCAGCAGGCCGAAGGTGCCGAGTGCCACCGTGACCGGCATCAGGGTGGCGTGGCCGTGCACCACTGCCATGAACAGCAGCAGCCCCAGCCAGCCCAGCAGCAGTGCGGCATAGCAGGCGCGCGCATGCCAGTTGCGGTTGGGGCCGGCGGCCGTGAGCACGCGTCCCAGCACGATCAGTCCGGCGCTCCAGCCGGCCAGTGCCAGCAGCAGGCCGGGCCACAGCCCGGGTGTCCAGCCGCAGGCGGCGGCAATCAGCAGCGCCTGCCCACCAAACAGGCCGATGCCGACCGGCGCATAGCGGCTGCGTGGCAGCTCCGGCTGTGCCATCCAGCGCGGGAACACGGTGAGCAGGAAGCCGAAGATGAAACTGGGCAGCACCAGGTACTGCATCAGCAGCGCGTGCAGCCAGGCCGGAGGCAGCGGCGATGGCTGCGGCGTCCAAAGCCCACGTAGTGCGCCCAGCCACAACGCCCACCACAGCATTGCCAGCAGCAGGTTGCTGGCGCCGATGAAGAACAGCAGCCGGTGCGGCGCGCGCATCAGCATCGCAGGGGAGGGCAGGCGGGCCATGCAGCGAGTCTGCGCCGGAGGGGGCGGCCGCTGCCTTGACCTTCGTCATGCCAACGTATGGATGGTGCCAGCCAGCGGCCGGCACGACCAGAAAGAAACCCCGGCAGTGCCGGGGTTCTTCGTTCACAGTCGCCGATCGATCAGGCGGCGTTCTTCATCGTCGCCATGTCGATCACGAAGCGGTAGCGCACATCGTTCTTCGCCATGCGTTCCCAGGCTTCGTTGACGTTCTTGATATCGATCATCTCGACGTCGCTGACGATGCCGTGCTCGGCACAGAAGTCCATCATTTCCTGGGTTTCGGCCATGCCGCCGATCGCCGAGCCGGTCAGGTGCTTGCGGCCGAAGATCACGCTGCCGCCGGTCAGCGGCGGATCCAGCTCGGTCAGCACGCCGACCAGGCACATGGTGGCCTCGCGCTTGAGCAGGCCCATGTACGGGTTGGTGTCATGGCCAACCGGAATGGTGTTGAGCAGGAAGTCGAAGCTGCCGGCGTGCGCCTTCATCTGCGCGGCGTCGCGCGAGACCAGCACTTCGTCGGCGCCCAGGCGCTTGGCGTCGGCGCCCTTTTCCGGCGTGGTGGTGATCATCACCACATGCGCGCCGAGTGCCTTGGCGAACTTCACGCCCATGTGGCCGAGGCCACCGAGGCCGATCACGCCGACCTTCTGGCCCGGGCCGACCTTCCAGTGGCGCAGCGGCGACCAGGTGGTGATGCCGGCGCACAGCAGCGGCGCGGCCGCCTTCAGGTCGAGGGTGTCGGATACCTTCACCACGAAGCGCTGCTCGACCACCACGTGGTCGGAATAGCCGCCGTAGGTCGGCGCACCGCTTTCGCGTTCACGGCCGTTGTAGGTCCAGGTCGCGCCTTCGGCGCAGTACTGCTCCAGGTCGTGCTCGCAGGCGTCGCAGTGGCGGCACGAGTCGACCATGCAGCCCACGCCGGCGTGGTCGCCGACCTTGAAGCGGGTGACGTTGCTGCCGACCTCGGTGACGCGGCCGATGATCTCGTGGCCCGGCACCATCGGGTAGATCGAGCCACCCCAGTCGTCGCGGGCCTGGTGCAGGTCGGAGTGGCAGATGCCGCTGTAGAGGATCTCGATGCGCACATCGTCCGGGCCGACCGCGCGGCGTTCGAACTCGTACGGGATCAGCGGGTCGGTATGTGAATGGGCGGCGTAACCACGGGCGAGGGACATGGGGAATCCTTGGCAGGGTTTGTCGAAAGGCGTTTTACAATACGCCCCGTACCCAGCGGCAAGAAGCGCGGATATCGGCATGATTCATCAAGTGGAACTGCACAATCATGGCCACTGACAACCTCTCGCACCTGGCCGCGTTCGCGGCGGTCGCCCGCCACCGCAGCTTCCGCCGCGCCGGCGCCGAGCTGGCGCTGTCGACCTCGGCGGTGAGCTATGCGATCCGCGCGCTGGAAGAACGCTTGGGCGTGGGCCTGTTCCATCGCACCACCCGCAGCGTGGCCCTGACCGAGGCCGGGCAGCGCCTGCTCGAGCGCCTGCAGCCGGCCTTGGGGCAGGTGCATGACGCGCTGGAAGAGATGAACCAGTTCCGGGCCGTCCCGGCCGGCCTGCTGCGCATCAACGCCACCCGCGCGGCGGTGCCGACCCAGTTGCGGCCGCGGCTGGCGCGTTTCCTGCACGCGCATCCGGACATCCGGGTGGAACTGACCGAGAACGATGGCCTGGTCGACATCGTCGCCGAGGGCTACGACGCCGGCGTGCGCCTGCATGAGTTCGTGCCGGAGGACATGGTGGCGGTGCCGATGGGGCCACCGCTGCGCGGGCTGATCGTCGGCTCGCCGGACTACCTGCGCCGGCACCCGGCGCCGCAGCACCCGCGCGACCTGGCCGCGCACGAATGCATCCGCTTCCGCTTCGCCAGTGGCCATCTGTACAAGTGGCAGTTCGAACGCGAGGGACGGGCGTTGGAGATCGATGTGCCGGGGCGGCTGACGCTGGGCGAGCAGGGCACCGTGGTCAGTGCGGTGCTCGATGGCATCGGCCTGGCCTATGTGCTGGAAGACACCGCGCGGCCGTACATCGACTCGGGGCAGATGGTGGCGGTGCTGGAAGACTGGAGCGAACCGTTCGCCGGTTTCGCGCTGTACTACCCGAAGCAGCGGCAGATGCCTGCCGCACTGCGTGCGTTCGTGGATATGCTGCGCGAGTGAATCGCAGCGGATGGCGCAGAGCCGTCCAATGACCGGCTCCAACGAGAGGTTTCCGAGTAGATCCGCGCCATGCGGGGATGGCGTTCACCCGCTAGAGTGAGTCTTCTCAACAAAAGGACGTCATTGAGCATGCTCGCCGATCTCGAACAGGCTTCCGGCCAGACCTTCCCGCCGTTGTTCCGCCAGCTGGTGGAAGGCAACCGTTTCAGCTGGGGCGAGCAGGGCCCGAACTGGTACCGCACGGTGTTCCCGCAGGTGCAGCCGCAGCCGCCGGTACTGTTGTATGCCAACGACTATGAACCGATCGAGCCGAGCGAACTGCGCGCAGCCTGGGAAGATCTGACTGCCGAAGATCATTACAACCCGCTGCGCGATGACCTGAAACTGCTGCCGTTCGCGCGCACTGGCGCGGGTGATCACTACTGTTTCTGGACCAATGCACCGGGCTCCAGTGAGTCGCCGGTGCTGCTGGTCTGGCATGACGATGATCGCGCCGATCTGCTGGCCGCGAGCTTCCAGGACTTCCTGTTCCGCAAGATGGCCGAAGCGGTGGTGGAGCTGGAGGAAGAGGATTCGCTGCTTTCGGAGGGCGATATCGGAACCAATCTGCAGGCTTGGCTCGGTACCCATCGTGGCTGGCTGCGAGGGGACCAGGCAGCTGCGCTGCAGGCGTTGTATGCACGCGTTGAGGACATCACTGCGGGTGAGATCAGTGACGAGGACGTGCAGCCGCTGCTGCAGCTGATCGCGTTCGATGGTATCGACAGCGAAATGCCCTACGTGCAGTCGTGACCTGATCCGAAGCGTTGCCGGTAGATCCACGCCATGCGTGGATGCGGCCGGCTACGGTACCTGCAGTACGGGTGCCAACAATTCCAGGCAATCACGCAGATGCATCTCTACGGGGGCATCTGCGTCCACCACGCCGATCACACGTTCGCGCAGCGGCTCGGCCACGGCCATCGCCAGGATCAGTCGCGCCATGCACGCGGCATCTCCCTCGCGCAGCAGCCCGCGCTGCTGCTGCCGCGCCAGCCAGTCGGCCAGCAGCGCACGGCCGCGTTCGATGCCGTTGTCCAGGTAGGCGTGCAGCAGCGCGTCCTTGCCAGGAAAGTCGGTGGCCAGCAGCCGGAATACCTGCACCGCCTGCGCCGACAGTGCCTGCGCGCAGACCGCCTGCAGGATGTCCTGCAGCAACGGCAGCACCTCGTCGGCATTGCGCGCATCGCGCTGCAACTGCGGCGCGAAGCCGTCGGTCCACTCGCGCACTGCCAACCCGACCAGTTCCTCGCGGTTGCTGGCGTGGCGGTACACGGTTTTCTTCGCCACCCCAGCGTGCGCCGCCACCGCTTCGATGGTGGTGGCCTCGTAACCCTGTGCCAGCAGCAGTTCCAGGGTGGCCTGCAGCACCGCGTGGCGGACTTCGGTTTCCGGTCGCGCGGGGCGGCCGCGGCGGCGGGTCGGCGTTGTGGGCTCGGGCAGGATGGTGCTGTTCATTACGCCCATCTTACCGCATTCGGATAATTGCGAAACGAAATGCGTTTCCGTATTGTCGGGCCTCCCAACCCCGCAGGAGACCCCCGATGGATACCGCTGTGAACGCTCGCGCCTGGCTGGACCACCA
Organism: Stenotrophomonas maltophilia; assembly: GCF_003205835.1. GTDB lineage: Bacteria > Pseudomonadota > Gammaproteobacteria > Xanthomonadales > Xanthomonadaceae > Stenotrophomonas > Stenotrophomonas riyadhensis. Next base: position 4,071,126 of record NZ_CP029773.1, on the reverse strand, counting down.
CGACCTGCTGGACCCGGCACCGATGCATCTGGAAACCGGCATCCAGCGCCGCGAAGACGGCACCCTGCTGGTGGCGGTGCGTACCGATCTGCACGGCTGCAAGGGCCGCATGCTGGACTGGTGGTTCACCTTCTTCGAGACCACCCAGCACATCCGCTGGTGGCATCCGGTCGACCATGTCGAGCATCGCGGCTGGGACGCGGCCTGGCAGCGTGGACGCAGCTACCACGGTGCCAGCATCCATGCCGTGGAATCGCTGGCTGAAATTCCGCCGGTGGCGGCGCGCCTGAAGTTCCATGACCCGCGCACGTTGCTGGTGCCCGAGCGCCTGCAGGTGGCACAGGATGCAGGCGATGTATCGGCGGTGATCGCCGCGCGCATCGGCTTCGGTGACCACGTACGCCTGGATGCAAACGGTGATCCCTGCGACGGGCAGATGCTGCACGTTGCGCGCGATACGCCGTTTGGCTGCGTGCTGCGCAGCCGCTTCGTACTCGGCCTGGACAGCACCGATCCGCACCGCGATGCCGGCGATGCGGTCGGCCTGGGCCTGCTCAAGCACTGCTATACGGAGTTCAGTTTCCTCTCGCGCCTGCTGCCGTCGCTGTACTACGGCGAGCGTGCCAACGGCGAAGCGGTGCCGTTGCCGTGGTGAACGATGCGCCGGTCATTCGACCAGCACGTCGTAGCCTTCGCCACTGAACTGGATCAGACAGAAGCCATGGCCGAATGGATCGGCCAGCACGGCGATGCGCCCCCAGCGACGCTCGCGCACGGACTGCTCAAGTGTCGCCCCGGCCGCAACCGCACGTACCACTGCAGCTTCGATGTCATCCACCACCCAATCCAGGTGCAGCGGCGTCCAATGTCGCTCGTAGTCGCGCACGTCGCCGTCTTCAGTAGCGACGCTGCCAGCTTCGTTCTGCAGCAGGTACAACGGTGTTGGCCCGCCGAGCAGTTCCACGGCCTCCGGCCCGAGACGGCGGCCGATGCGCAGGCCGAAGGCTTCGGTGTAGAAGGTTTCAGCGGCAGCAAGATCGGGCACGTCGAGGTTGACGATGAACGAAGTAGTGACGGAGTTCATGGGGACTTTCGTCATGTTGTTGGGCACGGATGGGCGGTCTAGGATCGCACTGTAGTTCAGGATCGGAGTGCCCGATCGTTGCGACTGGTGGCCTCGTTGCCAGGGAGGATTCCATGCGGGATCTGGAAGTGGAAGCGCGACTACGCACGCTGGAGCAACGGGCAGCCCGATGGCGCTGGCTGCTGGTGGCAGCGCCCGTGCTGATGATGTCGATCGTGCTGGCCGGTCGCGGTTTTGCCAGGCCGGAGGCCGGCATTGTTCCGGAGATCCGCACCCAGCGCCTGATCGTGCTTGATCAGGAAGGGCGCAAGCGGGTGGAGATCGGCGAGGACGCGCCGGACCTGCATATCAAGCGCAATGCGCGGGTGGCGGGGTTGATTATCTTCGATGGCAATGAACAGGAACGCGGCGGCATGGTCACCGCCGACGATGGCAGCGCCACGGTTGCCCTGGATGCCCCGCGTGGCGTTGGCTATCGCGTGTCAGATCGGGCCGGAATGAAAGTGGGCGCGGACGGCTCGGCGCTCATCGGAGTCCTGTCCAACGCCGGGGGCTTTGCCGCCAGGCTGGTCGCGCAGGGGGCGGAAGGACAGCTGGAGCTGAGCCGCGTGGATTCCGCCGAAGGCGGAGCATCCACCCGTGTGGTTCACGTGGAGGCTGATGGCAGGTGACGGAACAACAACAGGCTCAACCAGGGAGCACAACATGCATGAGCAGGATATAGCCCTACGCTTGGAACGCCTGGAACACGGGCTGCGCCGCAGGAATCTGCTGGCTGCCTCGATGTTCGCGCTGGGCGCATCGTTGGCCCTGATCGGAACCAGCGTGGCCACACCTGATGCCGGCGTGGTGCCGGAGATCCGTACCTACAAGCTGACCGTGCTCGACAGTGAAGGGCGCACGCGCGTGCAGATTGCCGAGGATGCCAGTGACATTGCCCGCAACTCACGCGCAACGGGCATGACCATCTACGATGCGAAGGGCGATGAGCGCGGTGGCATCGGCACCATGGCCAACGGCAGCGCAGTGATGGCGTTGGATGCACCGGTTGGCGTGGGTTACAAGGTTCGCGATCGGGCGGGCATGAGGGTCGCTGCCGATGGCTCCGCCGTGATCACGGCACTGTCCAACGAGGGCAGCTTTGCCGCCAGCCTGGTGGCGCAGGGCAACCAGGGGCGGCTTGAGCTGAGTCGCAAGGACTCGGCCAAGGGCGAAATCAGCACCGTGTGCTGACCTTTGATTCGGACTCGACCAAGGTGGAGAAGGCGCCGTGATGTGTCCTGTGGCGAGTGGCGCGTCGCATCCACGCATCGCGTGGCTCTACGGCGCGCGCGGGTAGTCGAGGTAGCCTGCTTCGCCACCACCGTAATAGGTGTTGCGGTCGGGCGTGGCCAGCGCGACGTCGTGCTGCAGGCGCTCGACCAGATCCGGGTTGGCGATGAACGGCTGGCCGAATGCGGCCAGGTCGATGGTTCCGGCCTCGACCAGCTGCAGGGCACGCTCGCGGGTCATGCCACCGGCCAGGATCACGGTGCCACCGTAGGCCTGCTTGAACTGCCGCAGGAAGGCCTCGCCCAGCACCGACTGCCCCGCCTGCAGGTTGTCGTTGAGATGCACATAGGCCAGCCCGCGCTTGCCCAGCTCCTCGGCTAGGTACAGATAGGTGGCTTCGTTGTCGGGGTAGAACGGCATGTCGAAGGTGAGGTTGTTCGGTGCCAGGCGCACGCCGATGCGATGCGCGCCGATGCGCTCGGCCATCGCATCGACCGTCTCCAGGATCAACCGCGCACGGTTCGGCAATGAGCCGCCGTAGCGGTCCTCGCGCTGGTTGATGAGCGGGTTGAGGAACTGCTCGAACAGGTAACCGTTGGCGGCATGCAGCTCGATACCGTCGAAGCCGGCCGCAATGGCGTTGTCCGCCCCGCGTATGAAGTCGTCGATGATGCCGGGCATCTCCGCGGTCTGCAGCGCACGTGCCGGAGTGGGATCGGCGTGGCCACGACTACCATCGTCCAGGTACACGAACGAGGTGTTCTTCGGTGCGCTGGCCACCGGGCGCGTACCCGCGCTGACCGGTTGACCGCCCCCGGGCTGCAGCGAGGCATGCGACATGCGGCCCACATGCCAGAGCTGGGCGAAGATCCTGCCCTGCTCGGCATGTACGGCCTCGGTGACCAGCTTCCAGCCGGCCACCTGCTCGGCCGACCAGATGCCCGGCACATCGATGTAGCCTTGGCCCTGCGGCGAGACCGGCGTGCCTTCGCTGATGATCAGGCCGGCGCTGGCGCGCTGCCGGTAGTACTGCGCGGTGAGCGCGTTGGCGATCGCGCCGGGATTGCGGGCGCGGGTCATCGGCGCCATTGCGATGCGGTTGCGCAGGGCGGTTCCTGACAGGTCGAACGGGCGGAAGAGGGCGGTGGTCATGTCGGTCATCTCGGTGCGGGGGAGAGGCGCCAGCGGCGCGATGCACACAGGATGGAGTTGACATGCGGGTGCATAAAGCGCTTCGATCTCCCTTGGGGCGGGACTATTTGTCCCCAATGGAGTGCGAACGATGCTGCCGCTGGAATCCTTGAATGGCCTGGTGACGTTCGTCACGACCGCACGCTCGGGCAGCTTCACCGAGGCGGCAGACGCGCTGGGCATCTCGCGCTCGGCGGTGGGCAAGGCCATCGCCCGGCTGGAAACGCGGCTGGGTGTGCGCCTGTTCCATCGCACTACGCGGCGCATCGCACTGACCACTGATGGCGAGGCGTACTACGCCTCCTGTGCGGCGGCGCTGGAAGAAATCTCCGCGGCCGAGGCCTGTCTGGGTTCGGCGGGCCTGCCCAGCGGGCGGCTGCGCATCGACATGCCGTCCTCGTTCGGGCGGCTGGTGGTGCTGCCGGTGCTGCTGCGGTTGTGCCGGCAGTATCCGGACCTGCAGTTGACGATGACCTTCACCGATCACTTCGTCGATCCAGTCGAAGAGGGCATCGACCTGCTGATCCGCTTCGGTGGGCTGCACCAGGCCGAGCACCTGGTCGCGCGCCGGTTGGGGCGCCAACGCCTGGTCACCTGCGCATCGCCGGAGTACCTGCGGGCGCATGGCGTGCCGCGCACGGTGGAGGAACTGGCGCAGCACCGCAGCATCGTCGGCTTCCGCCATGGCCAGCCGATCTGGTGGCGGATCGGCAGCGAGGAGGACGAGGGAACGTTCATTCCCAGTGCGCCCTATCAACTTAATGATGGCGATGCGGTGATCGAAGCGGCAATCGCCGGCCTCGGCATCTGCCAGATGCCCATTTCACTGGTGCGCCGCCATCTCGATTCCGGCGTGCTGCAATCGGTGCTGGACGAACACATGCAGCGGCACATCGACATCCATGCGCTGTGGCCACCGACGCGTCACCTGCGGCCGAAGGTGCGCTACGTGGTGGATGAACTGACCCGGTTGGCGGAAGAAGGTCTGTTTGATTGAGCGGGGCCCGGAAACCGGGCCCCGCCTGTGGAACCGCTGCGCCAGGCCTACTTGAAGTTGTAGCGCAGGCTGGCCATGTAGCGACGGCCCAGTGCATCCAGTACATACGGGAACGGCCCGATGTCATCGCCCACGTTGATCACCGACAACGTCACGCGCGCGGCGTCGGTGATGCGGTAGGTGACGTTGGCGTCCCAGGTGGTCCAGCTGTCGCGGTAGAAGTACTGACGGCTTTCCGGGGTATCGGTCATCGTGTACTGGGCGCGGCTGGTGTAGTTGGAGGCCACGCCGTAGTTCCAGTTGCCGATGCGATGCTGGGCCGTCCAACGGAACTGGCGCTTGGGCTCGTTGAAGCTGCCCGCCTGTTCGACGAACGGCACGTCCCGGTTCGCGGCCTGGCCACGGTTCTTCGGCATGTAGCCGTAGAAGTCCAGGTCCAGCACGCCGAAGCGCGACAGGTCCCAACGGTAGCCGACTTCGGCGGTCCAGCCGCGGAACATCAGCACCGGGCCGTTGCCATACTCGGTCTTGATGTCGGTAGCCACGCCGGTGTTCGGATCACGCGTCACCAAGCTGCAGAAGCGGTTGGCGTTGGGCACGTTGGCGGCGTTGAAGTCGGCAGTGTCGAAGCAACCGGTGATGATGTCGTTGGCACTCAGCGACGTGATCACGTTGTTGATCTTGATGTCATACCAGTCGGCGGCGACGCGCAGGCCCGGGATCCATTCCGGCGCGAACACGATGCCGGCCGTCCACGACTTTGCCGTTTCGTTCTGCAGGCGGGTGCTGCCGTTGGTCGAGCCCAGCGTATTGGTCGGTTGCTGGCGGAAGGTATTCGGATCGGCGCCCGGGTAAGCGGCGAAGAATGCCTGGCAGTTGCGGCGACGCACCGCCGGATTGGAGCCGCCGCTGATGTTGTCCAGCGAGCACACTTCCGGGATGTTGTAGTAGGCCGGCTGCTGGGTGGTGTAGAGCTCGGCGATGGACGGCGCGCGCAGTGACTGGGTCTTGTTGCCGCGCAGCTGCAGGCCGGCGATCGGTTCGTACTGGATGCCGTAGGTGAACGCATTGAACGCGCCGGCGACGGAATTGTCGACGCGGCGGAACTTGGCGGTCAGGTCCAGGCGATGCAGGCCCGGGATATCCCAGTCGGGATTGAACAGCGGTGCCAGCACTTCGGCGAACACTTCATTGGTGTGGTATTTGCCTTCCGCCGCCTGGGTCGGCACCGAACGGCCCTGGCCCAGGCGCTGGTACTCGCTGGGGGTGAAGGAGCCTTCTTCGCGGCGGTGTTCGAAGCCGGCCGCCGCGGACAGCTCGCCGCCGGGAAGATCGAACAGGCCGCCGGATACCGATGCATTGATGACGGTCTGGCGGGTCTGCGCCTTGGCCACGGTCCGGGTGGAGACATAGTCCAGGGCTTCGCGCGACGCCTGGTTCTCGCCGAACAGATTCAGCGGGCGGCAGTTCGCATCGGCCGTGGTGCCCGGACGGGTGGCATCACAGATGATGCGCCCGCTGGCGTCGGTGGTGACGTTGATTGCATTGATGAAGTTCTGCTGGATCAGGCCGGTGCCGAGGTAGTCGAAGTCACCGCGGCCGTGGGTGACGCTGGCTTCCCAGTTGAAGCTGCGCTTTCCGACCTCGAAGAAGCCGTTCAGGCCGAGCACCGCGCGGGTCAGGCGGGTCTCGGTGCTGGCGTTGTTCATCGACAGGTCTCGAGAAGAACGCGACAGGCGGAACGAGGTGATGCCGTTGTCCGCGAGGATCTTGCGGGTTTCCGCACTCAGGAACGGATTGCTGGCGCTGAAGGTCAGTGCACCGCTGGCGGCACCGCCGCCGTCCAGGCGCGCATTGCCGAAGGACACGGCGTTGTAGACGTTCTGGTCCAGGGTTTCGCGGGCGGTCGCTTCGTATCGCGAAAGCTCGAAGAAGCCGCGCACGTTGTCGGTGAAGTCGGAGCTGCCTGTGGAGAACACCGAGCGTCGTTCGAGGTCGGCGATCAGCGGCACCGTCTCGAACAGGTTCAGGCCGTCCCCGCCCGAGGCGTTGCCGCCCGCGTAGCTGATGCCGGGGTTGAACTCGACCAGCTTGCCCTCGTTGTTGAACTGCCACAGTTTGTCTTTGTTCGGGCCGAAGCCAAGGATGTCGCCCAGGCCGTTGCGCGTGTAGCTGCCGGTCGCCGGCATCACCAGGCCACCGAAGGTCATGCTGGCAATGCGCCGGTTGCGGATCCAGACCTGGTCGGGGATGCCGTCGGCCGGCCCGGTATTGAACGGAATGCTGCCGTCGATGCGGCCATCATTGGTTGGCCGGCGCAGGGGCTGGGCAGTGGCGTTGGCCGCCGTGGGATTGGCCTGCAGGCTGTAGCCCTGGCGGTAGAAATCGCGCTGCAGCGCGTTCACGCCATCGGCATTGTCCAGTTCCGCCGCCACCACGATGTGACCACGCCCATCGGCGAATCCGGTACCGAAGATGGCCGACCAGGAGTAGCGCTCGTTGTCGTTCTTGCTGGTTCTGCCATAGCCCAGTTCGACTTCGGCACCCTCGAACCGGTCGCGCAGGATGATGTTGTTGACGCCGGAGATCGCATCCGAGCCATAGGTGGGTGCACCGCCAACGCTCAGGCTTTCAATGCGTTGCACCATGACGCTGGGAATGGCGTTCATGTCGACCTGGATGCCCGAGCCGCCGCCGGCACCGAAGATGGTGGGCGGTGTGGAGGTGACGAAGCGGCGTCCATTGACCAGGGTCAGCAGGCGATTGCTGCCCAGGCCGAACTTGCTGGCGAAGTTGACGCCGGCGCCGAACCCGGCCTGGTCGCCACGTGAACTCACGCCAGCACTGACGCCGGGAATCCGGGTCACTGCGTCGATGAGGTTGGTGTCGCCATAGTTCTCGATCGATTCACGGCTGACCACCGCGGCGGGCTCCAGCGTATCGAAGCCGGCGCGGTAAATGCGCGAGCCGGTGACGGTCATCCGGTCCAGCTGCACGGGGGTCTTGCTGCTGGCGGGCTCGGCTTTCTGTTCCTGCGTGGCGGCCTGCTGCGCCATGGCCGGTGCGGCGGCCACCAGCATCAATGCCGAACCCAGCGCGACAGACAAGCGACTGCGGGCGAACAACGGTCGGTACATGATTTCTCCCTGGTCACGCCAATGTGACTCGGGGATAAACGCAGGCGGAGGGCAGGCACCCTACGCCATGAAAAAGTAACAATTGAATCTATTCATGGTGCATTCATTTTGCCGCGCCGGCCTGCTGCGGAACAGCCGGCGCTGGGCGCGGCGTGGCCACATTCGTGCAGCTGTGTATACTATCCCCCAGTATAGTTCCGAGGTGGCCCCGCCATGCCGCACTCCCCCGAAGAGAAGAAGAAGGTCCTGGCCCGCGTGCGCCGCATCCGTGGCCAGTGCGATGCGCTGGACCGCGCGCTGGAAGCCGGTGCCGACTGCGGGCCGGTGCTGCAGCAGATCGCCGCCATCCGTGGCGCGGTCAATGGCCTGATGTCCGAGGTGATGGAGGCCCATCTGCGCGAGGAGTTCGGCCAGCCCGCAGCCTCTGACGAACAACGCGCCGAGCGCGTGCGCGACATGAGCGCGTTGATCCGCTCGTACCTGAAATAAACGATGGCGCAACATGGCGCCGCCCATCCTGTCATTGCCTGTTTTTGGAGAAACCACCATGAAGTCCCGTGCCGCCGTCGCCTTTGGTCCCGGCCAGCCGCTGCAGATCGTCGAGATCGACGTCGCCCCGCCGAAGAAGGGCGAAGTGCTGGTGAAGATCACCCATACCGGTGTCTGCCACACCGATGCGTTCACCCTGTCCGGCGATGATCCGGAAGGCCTGTTCCCGGTGGTGCTGGGCCATGAAGGCGCCGGCATCGTGGTGGAAGTGGGCGAGGGCGTGACCAGCGTCAAGCCGGGCGACCACGTGATTCCGCTGTACACCGCCGAGTGCGGCGAGTGCCTGTTCTGCAAGAGCGGCAAGACCAACCTGTGCGTGTCGGTCCGTGCCACCCAGGGCAAGGGCGTGATGCCTGACGGCACCAGCCGCTTCAGCTACAACGGCGAGCCGCTGTACCACTACATGGGTTGCTCGACCTTCAGCGAGTACACCGTGGTGGCCGAAGTCTCACTGGCGAAGATCAATCCGGACGCGAACCCGGAGCACGTCTGCCTGCTCGGCTGCGGCGTCACCACCGGCATCGGCGCGGTACACAACACCGCCAAGGTGCAGGAAGGCGACAGCGTGGCGGTGTTCGGCCTGGGTGGCATCGGCCTGGCGGTGATCCAGGGCGCGCGCCAGGCCAAGGCCGGCCGCATCATCGCGGTGGACACCAATCCGTCCAAGTTCGAGCTGGCCCGCGAATTCGGCGCCACCGACTGCATCAACCCGAAAGACCACGACAAGCCCATCCAGCAGGTCATCGTCGAGATGACCACCTGGGGCGTGGACCACAGCTTCGAATGCATCGGCAACGTCAACGTGATGCGCGCGGCGCTGGAATGCGCGCACCGTGGCTGGGGCCAGAGCGTGGTGATCGGCGTGGCCGGTTCGGGCCAGGAAATCTCCACCCGTCCGTTCCAGCTGGTGACCGGCCGCAAGTGGATGGGCACCGCCTTCGGTGGCGTGAAGGGCCGCAGCCAGCTGCCGGGCATGGTCGAGGACGCGATGAAGGGCGATATCGAACTGGCACCGTTCGTCACCCATACCATGGACCTGGACAAGATCAACGAAGCCTTCGACCTGATGCATGAAGGCAAGTCGATCCGGTCGGTGGTCCATTACTGAGGCGCGGCATGGGCTGGTTCGATGCCCTGCGCAGGCCGCGTGCGGACGATCCGCGCGCGGCTTTGGTCGATCCGATCGAGCAGGCCCTGCGTGCACTGGGCTGGGTCGAGGGTGTGGTCGGGCCGCCTCGCGCGGTGGATTCCGCCTTCGGCATCGACGAGATGCCGTTCGAGCACTGGCTGGCGCAGGTGTTCCTGCCGCGCCTGCACGAAGCCCGCGCCGATGGCCAATGGCCACCGCACAGCAACGTGGCGGTGGCGGCGTATCGCAACCTGGACGGCCAGCCCGGTGTCGAGCCCTTGCTGCGCCTGTTGGCACAGCTGGATGAACGGATCAACAAAGGCATCCACGCCGCGCGTGGATAAGCCGACCAAGGTCGGCATCTACCAGAAGCACGCGTGCGCTGACGCGCCGCGCAGGAGAGCACCATGGAGCGTATTGAACACCGCGCCTGTTTTGGCGGCTGGCAGGACATCTACCGCCATCATTCGACCACGCTGGGCTGCGACATGCAGTTCGCCGTGTACCTGCCACCGCAGGCGGAAACACAGAAGCTGCCGGTGCTGTACTGGCTGAGCGGCCTGACCTGCACCGAGCAGAACTTCATCACCAAGGCCGGCGCGCAGCGCTATGCGGCCGAGCACGGTGTGATCATCGTCGCGCCCGACACCAGCCCGCGCGGTGATGACGTGGCCGATGCCGAGGGCTACGACCTGGGCAAGGGGGCAGGCTTCTACCTCAATGCCACCCGCGCACCGTGGGCGAAGCACTACCGCATGCACGACTATGTGGCGCAGGAACTGCCGGCGCTGATCGAGGCGAACTTCGCGGTGACCGACGCGCGCGCGATCAGTGGCCATTCGATGGGCGGCCATGGCGCGCTGGTGATCGCGCTGCGCAACCCCGGGCGCTACCGCAGCGTGTCGGCGTTTTCGCCGATCGTCGCGCCCAGCCACGTGCCGTGGGGGCAGAAGGCCTTCCATGCCTACCTGGGCGACAACCCGGCCGACTGGGCACAGTGGGATGCCTGCGAGCTGATCGCTGTGGCTGACGAGCGCCTGCCGCTGCTGGTCGACCAGGGCGAGGCGGACGAGTTCCTGCAGACCCAGCTGCAGCCGCAGCGCCTGCAGCAGGCCTGCGATGCGGCCAACCACCCGCTGACCCTGCGCCTGCAGCCGGGCTACGACCATAGCTACTACTTCATCGCCAGCTTCATCGGCGAGCACATCGCCCACCACGCTCGGGCACTGCACGGCTGACGGCTTTCCGGTAGTGCCGGCCGCTGGCCGGCAACCTGCAGCCCAGTGATTCCCCGGGATTGCCGGCCAGCGGCCGGCACTGCCATGGCGGGCACGCGGCGTGTCGTCTTGCCGTAGTGGATCACGCCGCTGTGGCGCGGGCAGGACTATCGTGCGCGCGTACGGCCTTGCGGATCGGGGGATGCATGCCGGTAGTGCTGGCGCTGCTGTATGTGCTGTGCCATGGCCTGGTGCTGACCCTGTGGCCGGGCCCCGCCGGGGTGGGATCGTTCGTGTTCCTCACCGGCGCACCGTTGCTGGCGGCGGGCGCCTGCCTGTGGCGGGCGCGCCGCGACCGGGCGGCCTTGGGCTGGCGCGCCACCGCGCTTGCGCTGCTGCTGTGGGCGGGCGGCATGGCCTCCAACATGGTCGATGCGCTGGGGGCTGGCCGCGCCGATATCACCCCGCAGGCAAGCCTGTTCCTGTACGTGCTGTATGGCGTCCCGCTGGTGTTCATCCTGGCCCGCGCGCGCCGCGAACGAATGAGCATCAGCCTGATCGATGCGGCGATGGCGGCACTGCTGGGCGTGCTGTTCTTCGTACATACGCGGTCGTTCGCCGACCGGGTCGAGATCGATCCCCTGGCGCTGGTCAGCATGCAGCGCATGTTCGATATCCAGAACCTGTGCATCGCCGGGTTCGCGGTGGTGCGCTGGCTGGCCGTTGATGTACCCGAGCGGCGCAGCTTCTTCCGCGCGCTGGCGCTCTACGCGCTGGCTTACCTGCTGGTGGTGTACTACATCAACCATTACACCTCGGAAGATTCCTTTGGCGCCTACAACGATCTGTTGATCGATCTTCCGTTCCTGTTGCTGGCGCTGCTGGCACTGAGCCACACGCCGCTGCCGGCTGCCCTGCCGCATCCGCGGTTGGCACGCACGGTGCAGGCGGCCGGGCCGATGATCCTGCCGTTGCTGCTGCTGGTGGTGGGTACGCTGGTGGTCGACCATGCACGGCCACTGGCGGTCAGTGGGTTCGTGGTGGCCACGCTGGGCTTCGGCGTGCGCAGCATCCTGCTGCAGGTGGACCTGATGGAACGGCAGGCATCGCTGGACCAGCTGGCACGGCAGGATGGCCTGACTGGCGTGGCCAATCGGCGCGAGTTCGATGCACTGCTGCTGGCGGAGTGGAACCGGGCGCGTCGCAGTGGCACCGAGCTGGCGCTGCTGCTGGTCGACATCGATCACTTCAAGGCGTTCAACGACCAGCACGGGCATCCCGCCGGGGACCGCTGCCTGCAGGCCGTGGCCGCGGTGCTGAAGGTCATTGCCGGTCGCGGCGGCGACAGTGTTGCGCGTTACGGCGGCGAAGAATTCGCGGTGATCGTGCCGGCAAGCCCGTTGTCGGGCGTGCTGGCACTGGCCGAACGCCTGCGCGAGGCGGTGGAAGGGCTGCCGCTGCCGGAGGGGCGGGTCAGCATCAGCATTGGCGTGGGCTACCTGCATCCGCCTGCGCTGGCCAGCGCAGGCCAGCTGCTGGCCGATGCCGACGCCGGCCTGTACGCCGCCAAGCGTGCCGGCCGCAACCGGGTGGTACTGCATGCGCAGGTGCTTGACGACGAAGACAGCGCACATGGAACGATCGACTGCTGAATGCCATGCGGCCGCGTCCGCCCGTGGATGGTTCAGCGCTGGCGCAGCCAGCCGGCCGGGTCCAGCAACCTCAGCCCGACCGGTGACAGCGAGCGCTGTCGCAATGGCAGATTCGCCGCGTGGACAGCAAATGCGCAGCGCGCCAGTTGCTGGCGCAACGGTGCCAGCGTGTCATCTTCGCGGGGGCGCGCATGTCGCCACTGGGCAATGCGCAGCAGGCAGACCAGCAGGTCCAGTTCGCTGGCGGCAATGAAGGGAGAGCCTGCGGGCAGCAGGTCGATCGGGGCGGCGGGCGCGGCCAGCAATGGCAGCAGGGCGACGAACGCATCGCAGCCCTCGCGGTCCAGGCCAAGGTGGCTCAAACCCGCCAGCCCTTCGGCCTGCAGCGTAGGATCACGGAGCTGGCGTATCGCGGCGAGCAGTGCCTGCTCGCCTCGACCAAACTGGCGGCCGAATGCCCGGTAGTTGACGCGGGTAGGAAACAAGGGGGAACGGGAGGCCATGGCAGCTAGGGTTGTGGGTCGCGGGTTTCCACCAGCACGGGACACGGCGCGTGGTCGATGGTCCATTGCCCGATCGAGGGTTCGAACAGGCGTTCCAGGCGGGACAGGTGGCGGTGGCCGATCACGATCAGGTCGCACTTCAGGCGCCGGGCCTGCTCGCTGATCACTTCGCCCGGGTCACCGGAGGGAATCTGCGCGATGGCGTCGACGCCGCGCTCGCGCAGCTCGGCCAGGGCTTCGGCCAGCACCGCTTCGGCCCGCGAGCGCTGGCGGGCGGCTTCCGGGTACTCGATGCGGTCGGCGTCGCTGGCATCGGCCGCCAGCGCGAATTCGGGGTCGAGCACGCACAGCAGGTGCAGGCGGCTGCGGGGGCCGGCAATGGCGGCGGCCAGGTCCAGCACGCGAGCGTGCTGGGGGCCGCCGTCCAGGGCGACCAGCAGGGTAGTGAACATGGATGTCTCCTTGGCAGGCCGGGGATGGTCGCCGATGTCACCGCGCGCACCCATGCCGTGCGCGGCAGTCAATGAATGCGCCAGGCGCAATCCATGGGGGCCACGCGTGCCGTAGAGTCATCCGGATTACTGGAAAATGTTCCACTGGAGACTGCCATGCCCCTGCCGGACCTGAACCTGTTGCTGGCACTGGACGTGCTGATCGACGAATGCAGCGTGGCCGCCGCCGCGCGGCGGATGAACCTGAGCGCGCCGGCGATGAGCCGTACCCTTGGCCGGATCCGCACCGCCCTGGGCGATCCGGTGCTGGTGCGTGCCGGCCGCGGGCTGGCGCCCACGCCGCGTGCGCTGCAGCTGCGTGAGCAGGTCCGCGATGTGATCGAGCAGGCCCATCGTGTGTTCAACGCCGGTCGCGAGATCGACCTGCGCACCCTGGAGCGCACCTTCAATGTCCGCGCCAATGATGTCTTCATCGGTGGATTCGGCGGACGCCTGCGTGAACTGTTCCGCCAGCAGGCGCCGCGCGCGGTGCTGCGCTTCGTGCCCGAGGGCGATACCGACGACGACGCGATGGCGCAGGGCCGGATCGACCTGTACATCAGCACCGCCGGCAAGCATGCGCCCGACACCAAGGTGCAGAACCTGTTCAGTACCTCGTTCATGGGCGCTGCGCGCGAAGATCATCCGCTGTTCGATGAGGAGATCAGCGCCGAGCGTTTTGCTGCCTGCGATCACATCGCGGTGTCGCGGCGGGGGCTGCCGCGTGGCCCGATCGATGACGACCTGGCCACGCTGGGCCTGCAGCGGCGGGTGGCGCTGATCAGCCCGACCTTCCACGGCGCGATCTTCGCTGCCGCCGAGTCGGACCTGATCCTGCCGCAGATGCCGAGCGTGATGCTGGAGCGGATCGTCAGCATGCGCCTGCCGCTGCGCCTGTTCCCGCTGCCGATCCCGGTGCGCACCGCCGCCATCGTCCAGGCCTGGCACCCGCGGCTGGACAACGATGCTGCGCACCAGTGGCTGCGCCGCTCGATCAAGACCATGTGCGAGCGCGTCGAGGACACCCACCGGTGACACCTGCAGGCGTGCGCCCGACGCACGCCTGGGATGCCGATGGCACCATTTTTCGCAGGGTACCGGCTCCCTAGACTGCGCTCCCCGGAGTTTCACTGAGCGCATTCCAATGACCCCCAACATGCCGTGCACTGCACGGATTGGTGCCCGGCGATGAATACGCCGGCCGCCGCTGTCCCGGCCGCTGCAGCGCCCCGTCCTGCCGCCGCCCCCGGGCTCGACCGCCGCGTCCTGGTCGGCCTGTGTGGCGTGCTGCTGGCGGTGCTGGTGTCGGGCTTCAACGAGAACATCACCAAGGTCGCCCTGGCCGACATCCGCGGTGCGATGGGTTTCAGCGTCGATGACGGCAGCTGGATCGTCGCCCTCTACAGCGCGATGTCGGTCAGCGCGATGGCCTTCGCGCCCTGGTGTGCCGCCACCTTCTCGCTGCGCCGCTTCGCGCTGGCGATGATCGGTGGCTTCATGGTGCTGGGCGTGCTCTGCCCGCTGGCCCCGAACCTGCAGGTGTTCCTGCTGCTGCGCGCGCTGCAGGGGCTGTGTGGTGGTGCGCTGCCGCCGCTGCTGATGAGCGTGGCACTGCGCTTCCTGCCGCCGGGCATCAAGCTGTATGGCCTGGCGGGTTACGCGTTGACCGCTACCTTCGGCCCGAGCATGGGCACGCCGCTGGCCGCGTTCTGGGTCGAGCAGGTGGGCTGGCACTGGGCGTTCTGGCAGATCGTGCCGTACTGCCTGGCTGCCATGGCGATGGTCAGCTGGGGCCTGCCGCAGGACCCGCTGCGGCTGGAGCGTTTTGCCCAGTTCGATGGTGTGGGCCTGGCGCTGGGCCTGCCGGCGCTGGTGCTGCTGGTGCTGGGCCTGGTGCAGGGCCCGCGCCTGAACTGGTTCGACTCGCCGATGATCACCCTGATGATCGGTGGCGGCGCCGGCCTGATGGTGCTGTTCATGATCAATGAATGGTTCCACCCGCTGCCGTTCTTCAAGCTGCAGCTGCTGGCCAACCGCAACCTCAGCTACTCGCTGGTGACCCTGGGCGGCGTGCTGTTCGTGCTGCTGGCGGTGATCTCGATTCCCTCCGGATTCCTGGCCAGCGTGCAGGGCTACCGGCCATTGCAGACCGCACCGATGCTGCTGTGGGTGGCGCTGCCACAGGTGATCGCACTGCCGTTGGTGGCGGCGTTGTTGAACATCCGCGCAGTGGATTGCCGCTGGGTGCAGGCCACCGGCCTGGCGATGCTGGCGCTGGCCTGCTGGCTGGGCTCGCACCTGGATGTGGCCTGGATCCGCGACAACTTCCTGTGGGTACAGCTGCTGCAGGTATTCGCCCAGCCGATGGCGGTGTTGCCGCTGCTGATGCTGGCCACTGGCGGGCTGGCACCGCAGGACGGTCCGTTCGCCTCGGCGTGGTTCAACACGGTCAAGGGCTTTGCTGCCGTGCTCGCCAGCGGCGTGCTGGATGCCGTCGCCCAGGGCCGCCGTCATTTCCATTCCACCGTACTGGTCGACCGCCTCGGCGAGCAGCCGTGGCTGGCCGAGGGCCCGCAGCTGGGTGCGCGCCTGCATGCACAGGTGCAGGCGCTGACCTCGGCCGACCTGTACTGGGTGGTCGCGCTGGTGGCGCTGGCCTTCATTCCCCTCATTGCCTGGATGCCCACCCGCATCCATCCGCCACGTGCCGTGGCCTGAACCTTTCGCAGGAACCCCCTCATGACGATCAATCGAACCACTCTCAATACCGGCCTGGGCCTGGGCGTGCTGGCCCTGGCCATCGGTGCCTGGCTGCTGCTGCGCGACGGCGGTCACCAGACCACCAACAATGCCTATGTCGTTGCCGACTACACGCTGGTTGCGCCGAAGATTCCCGGCTTCGTCAGTGCCGTGGAAGTAGAGGACAACCAGTCGGTGAAGGCGGGCGACGTGCTTGCCCGCATCGACGACCGCGACTACCAGGTGGCCCTGCAGGCGGCCCGTGCCGACCTCGCCAACGCCCGTGCACAGCTGGCCAACGCGCAGGCCGCACTGGCCCAGCAGGACTCGTTGATCGAACAGGCCAGGGCCAGTGTCGATGTCAGCCGTTCCGAACTGACCCTGGCCAGCGCCGACCAGCAGCGTTACCGCGAGCTTGCCCGTGATGGCGCCGGTACCGTGCAGAACGCGCAGCAGGCGCAGTCGAAGCAGGCCGTGGCCAGTGCGCATCTGCAGCAGGGCCAGGCCGCGCTGTCGACCGCACGCCAGCGCACCGACATCCTCAGCGCTGGCGTGCAGGCCGCACAGGCGGCGGTACAGCGTGCAGAAGCGGCGCAGGCGCGTGCCGAACTGGACCTGTCGCACACCGTGCTGCGCGCGCCGATCGACGGCATGGTCGGCCGTCGTGCGGTACGCGTGGGCGCCTACCTGACCCCGGGTACGCCGGTGGCTGCGGTGGTACCGCTGAAGCGCGCCTTCGTGGTCGCCAACTTCCAGGAAACGCAGATGACCCGCATGCAGGCCGGCCAGCAGGTCGAGCTGAAGGTGGACGTGTTCCCGGGCAAGCCGCTGCGCGGGCACATCGACAGCATCGCACCGGCCACCGGCGCCACCTTCGCCGCCGTCGCACCGGAAAACGCCACCGGCAACTTTACCAAGGTGGTGCAGCGCATTCCGGTCAAGATCGTGCTGGAACCCGGCCAGCCACTGCTGGACCAGCTGCGTGCCGGCATGTCGGTGGAAGCCAGTGTTGACCTGGGCAGCCGCGCCCGCGCGCAGAGCGTGCAGCACAGCCCGGGCCACAAGAGCGGGGAGGATGCATGAGCGCAGCCACCGTGTTCCGCACCTTCGTTGCGGCCACCCTGTGCACGGCCCTGGCTGCCTGCACGATGGGTCCGGACTTCGTACGCCCGCAGGCGGAACTGCCCAGCCACTGGCAGGGTGAGGCGGTCGCTGGCAACGCCATCGACCAGGACGCGGCCTGGTGGGCCGGCTTCGACGATCCACTGCTGGGGCAGCTTGCCGGCCAGGTGCTCGCGGCCAACCTGGACCTGCAGCTGGCCGCCAACCGCGTGCAGCAGAGCCGCGCCGCACGTGGCATCACCGCCGCCGATCGCCTGCCCAGCGTCAGCGCGAGCGCCAGTGGCGTGCGCGCACGCAACAGCGAGGTGGGCCTGAATGATCCGTCCGGCAACGGCGGCCGTGATGACTACGGGCTGTTCCAGGCCGGCATCGGGCTGAGCTGGGAGCTGGACCTGTGGGGGCGTGTGCGCCGCCAGGTGGAAGCGGCCGACGCACGCGTGCAGATGGCCGAGGAGGATGCACATGCGGTGCGCATCGCGCTGCTGGCGGAAACCGCGCGTGATTACCTGCAGCTGCGTGCGACGCGGCAGCTGCTGGCGATCACCGAGGACAACCTCAGCATTGCCCTCGACATGAAGCGCCTGACCGAGGCACGCCAGCAGCAGGGCGTGGCCAGCACGCTGCAGGTGTCCAGCGCGTCCGCGCAGGTGGCATCGCTGCAGGCCCGCATCGCGCCGCTGCGGCATCGTGAATCGCAGCTGCGCAATGCGCTGGCGTTCCTGCTGGCGCAGCCGCCGCAGGCGCTGGACGCGCAGCTGCAGGATGCACGCCGTGACTGGCCGGCGTTGCCGGCGGTGGCGGTGGGGCTGCCCAGTGAACTGGCCGAGCGTCGCCCGGACATCCGTCGTGCCGAAGCGGCACTGCATGCGGCAACCGCCGGCATCGGCGTGGCCAAGGCCAGTTTCCTGCCGCGCATCACCTTGAATGGCGACGCTGGTTTCCAGGCCAAGCAGCTGGATGATCTGGATGGCTGGAACGCGCACCGCTTCAGCATCGGGCCGTCGATCAGCGTGCCGATCTTCCAGGGCGGGCGGCTGAAGGCCAACCTGGCGCTGAGCAGGCTGCAGCAGCAACAGTCGGCCCTGCAGTTCCGCCGTACCGTGCTGCAGGCCTGGCATGAAGTGGACGACGCCATCGATGGCTATGCCGCCGAGCAGCAGCGCACGGTGCAGCTGCATGTGGCGGTGGACGAGAGCGAGAGCGCACTGGGCGCGGCGCGCCGGCAGTACCAGGCTGGCGTGGTCGACATGCTGGATGTGCTGACCACCCAGCGCATCGCGCTGGACAACCAGGCCGCGCTGGCCAACAGCCAGGCCACGGCTGCGATCGCGCGGGTGGAGCTGTACCGCGCGCTGGGCGGTGGCTGGTAGGGAAATGGAAACGCCGGGCCACGCCCGGCGGCTCGTCTGTAGTTGCCAACCTTGGTTGGCGACTTTCCCGGAAGCGCCAACCAAGGTTGGCGTCTACCAGAGCACGGCCTTGCGCGGCGGCTGGTAGGAAATCGTCGGGGTAGTGCCGGCCGCTGGCCGGCAGCGACAACATCCATGGAGGTGCCGGCCAGCGGCCGGCACTACCAGGGCATGGCCTCAGCGCACGTCGCGCAGCTCCCAGTGGCTGCCGGCCAGCAGGCGCAGGCGCTGCTTGAACACATCGCTGTCGATGCGCGTGGTGGCCACAAGGTTGATGCGCAGGTCCTTCTGTTCGCCGGTCACGGTGGCATCCGGATCGGTCACGCCCCACTGCGGTTCCACCGCATCCGGGTCGGGCTGCTTGGCCTTCCAGCGCTCGAACAGCGTGCCGCTGCGCAGGGCGTCCTGCAGCTCTTCGGCAAAACCGGCGGCGCCCTGCGAATGGAAGGACAGGTCAGGGTCGTTGCCGCGGGCCTTGGAGGGATCGGGCAGGCTGATGTGGTACTGCGCAGGCATGGAGTTCTCCTTGAAGTGCGGCAAGGCTGGCACAAACGCGGTGGAATCGATGTGCAGATTCCCGCCGCCGTCGGTTTTCATTCAAACCGATGTGGCCCATCGGCGAAGCCCACGGTGACCGCGCCCTTGCCGACGTTGACCATGCCGGTCAGGCTCATCACCGATTCGTACACGGTCACACCATGGCTGGCGCAGACCTCTTTCAGCTGTGGATAGCCGGGAAGGCTGCGCAATTCGTCCAGCTCACCGCCGTAGCTGACGCACACCGTCGGTGTCATCAGCCCGGCACGCACGCGCTGGCCGACCACCGAAAACAGTTTCTGCACGGCGTTGTCGAAACCCTTGATCTTGGCCACCGGTCCGGTCTCGCCGCGGTACCCATGCAGCACCGGCTTGATGTCCAGGGCACTGCCCAGCGCGGCGCTGAGCAGGCCGACGCTGCGGTCGCCCTTGTGCCGTGCACGCGCGCGCATGTAGTACAGGTCGCGGGTGACCATGTAGCCGTGCACGTTGCTGGCCAGTTCTTCCAGCCGTTCGCGGATCTGCTGCACGCTGGCATTGCTGTTGCGCAGGCGCACCGCTTCCACCGCGGTCACCGCCTGCGCGGCGAACAGGTTCTGGGTGTCGAGCACGCGCAGCGCGAATGGCGAGTTGTAGCCCGCCGCCTGCCGAACCGGCTTGTAGTCGTTGAGGATGGCGAAGCTGGCCTGCAGCGCGTTGTCATGGATCGGGCTGCGGGTCTTGGTGATGGTCATGCAGAACACGTGGTCGTAATCGATCACCAGCTGCTGCAGGAACAGGTCGCGGATCTGGTTGACGCTGAAGGGGATGGTCTCCGCTTCAGCGCCGTGCTCGGCCACGTGCGCGTGCAGGAAGCTGAGGGTAGCCTGCTCATCGCGGTGATCGGCCAGCACGGCTTCGCCGATGCGTACGGTGATCGGCAGCAGCACGATGTTGTGCTCGGCGATGAAGTCCTGTGGCAGGTCGCAGGCCGAGTCGACGACGATTCCGATGCGCATCCGCGGCTCCCCCTCCAGGGCGGTTGTAGGTTCGGAAACGTGAAATCTATCTCAAAACCCGGCGTGGCGCGCGAGGGAAACGCGCCACGCCCTGTTCAGCGATTGCGCTGCACCGCCACTGGCAGGGTGGCCAGCCGTTGCCATTCGGGCTGCTGCAGCAGGTCAGGATCGGCCAGAACGGCAGCCATCAGCGGGTGCGCATCGTTGCCCCAGAACAGTTCATCGTCGATCGCCAGGGTCGGCACACCGAACACGCCGGCGCTGATCGCGGCCTCGGTGTTGCGGCGCAGCTGCTCCTTCACCGCCGGGTCGGCGATGGCGCTGGCGACATCCTCGATACCCAGCTGCGCAGCAGGTTCGCGCAGGGCGTCAGGGCTGTCGGCCGCGTTGCCGTCGCGCCAGATCCAGTCGAACAGGACGTCCACCGCCTGCACGCTGGCACCGGCGGCCAGGCACAGGCGCAGGGCGGACAACGGGTTGAACGGATGGCCCGGTGGGAACCGCAGCGGTGTGCCCTCGGCCTGTGCGGTCCACAGCAGCTGGCGGTAGATGAAGCGGCGCTTGGCCGGAATCTCGGCTGGCCCCAGGTTGCCCAGGTGGTGCAGCACCGCACCGAAGGCGATCGGTACGGTCTGGATCTGCGCGAACTGCGGCAGCCGCTTCAGCTTCTGCCAGTGCAGGTAGGAGTACGGAGAGATGAAGTCGAAGTACCAGCGCAGCGTCGCCATCGGTGTGTCCTCGTGTGCGGTCAGGGCTGCGCGTTGCGCTGCAGGTAGCGGTCACGCAGTTCGGTCTGGCGCGAGCGCATCGGCATCGCACGGCCGCCCAGCCAGACCTGCTCGGCATAGTGCGCCACGTCCAGCGGATCGCCCTCCCACAGCACCAGGTCGGCGCGCTTGCCCGGCTCGATGCTGCCGATCTGGTCGGCCACCCCGAATGCCTGTGCAGGCACCCGGGTCAGCCCAGCCAGGCCATCGGCCCACGGCAGACCGTTGGCCACCGCGTTGCCGGCCAGCTGGCGCATCTTGCGCGCGTTGTGGGTGGCGTCACCGCGCTGCACGAAGGAAACCGCCACGCCGGCACGCTGCAGGCGCGCGGCGTTTTCCAGGGTGGCGCCGAGCTGGTCGAAGCTCGCCGGCAGGTTGGCCAGCACGTCGACGAACACCGGCACGTGCGCGGCGGCCAGCTCCGGGGCCACCTGCCAGGCTTCGCTGGCACCGGCGATGGCGATCTTCACCTTTTCGCGGGTGGCCCAGCGCAGCAGCTGGCGGATGTCGGCGGCGCGATCAACCTCCACCACGATGCGGCCCTGGCCGGCCAGGTAGCGACTGAGCGTGCGGCGTCCAGCCGGCGTCAGCAGCGCGTGCGGCGAGTCCGCAGCCACCTGGCCGCGGGCTTCGTCGATCATCTGCTGTAGAAGCATCCATTGCGCGGCGCGCGAATGCCCGGTCAGTTCGGAGGCTGCCGCGCCGATGCGCAGGAACAGGGCACGCGGGCCGATCGGATCGGTGCTGCCATCGAGCCGCATCACGCCGCCCTGGCCGGCGACGAAACCACCGCCGGTGGCAGCGCCCAGCGCAGTGAAGCCGATGCCTTCCAGGCGCGTGACCGGAATCAGCACCGAGGCCGGGTTGTAGGCGAGCGTGACGTCGAATTCCGGGCGCAGTGGCTGCTCACCGAGCTTCAACGAACTGTCCACCGTGCTTGATTCACCCGAGACCTCTTCGATACCGGTTTCGGTGATGCCACCAAACAGCGCCGGTGTCAGGGGACGGCCATTGGCCTCGACCACGCTGGCGCCGGCCGGCGCCGCCAGGCCATTGCCCACCGCACGGATGATGCCGCCCTGCACCAGCACGTCCGCGTTCTGCAGGCTGCCACGTGCGCTGGCGGTGTGCACCGTAGCGTTGCGCACCAGCAGGTCCTGTGCCTGTGCGGATGTGGAGATGCAGGCCAGCACGACGGCAGTAGCGCCGAGCCATGCTCGGCTGCCCTTCGCGGCAGACTGCGCCAATTGCTTGAGCACCACCATCAGCGCACCTCCTGGCCAAGCTGGAAATCGGAACGCGGCGTCGCTGCCGGTGCACTGCGGTCGTACAACCTGCGGCCATCAATGAAGACCTGCTCGGCCAGCGCATACGAACTGAAGGGATTGCCGTTCCAAACCACCACATCGGCCATCTTGCCGGCTTCCAGGGTGCCGGTCTGGCCTTCAATGCCCAGCGCCTTGGCGGCGTTGGCGGTCATCCAGGTGATGGCGTGCTCGGGCGTGATCTCCGGCATGCGCGCGCGGCGCGCGGACGCCACCACCTTGGCCGCTTCCTGGTTCAGGCGCTGGATGCCCTCGGGTGAATCGGAGTGGACGATGGCGCAGCTGTTCTTCGGCCGGTCGACCAGCGCGATGTTCTCCGGGATGCCGTCGAAGGCTTCCATCTTGAAGCCCCACCAGTCGGCCCACAGCGCACCGCAGACGCCGTCGGCGGCCAGCCGGTCGGCCAGCTTGTAGGCCTCCACGCCGTGGTGGAACGCAGCGACCTTGAAACCGAACTCCTTGGCCAGGTCGAGCATGGTGGCCATCTCGTCGGCGCGGTAGCAGTGGATGTGCACGCGGATGTCGCCTTCGATCGCGCCGGCCAGCGTGTCCAGCTTGAGATCGCGCTTGCCGCCGGCATCACCGGCGCTGTCACCCTTGTCACTGCCGAACCAGCCCTTGCGCTTGGCTGGCTTCGGCTTGTTCTTGGCGATGTAGTCGGCGGCATCGATGAAGGCGGCGCGGTAGCCGGCCACGTTGCCCATGCGCGTGGCGGGTGCAACGCCCTTGCCTTCGCCATAGACGCGCTTGGGGTTCTCGCCGCAGGCCATCTTCAGGCCCCACGGTGCACCGGGGAACTTCATCGCCTGGTAGGTCACCGCGGGTACGTTCTTGAGGGTCACGCCGCGGCCACCCACCAGGTTGGCCGAGCCCGGCAGCACCTGCATGCTGGTCACGCCGCCGGCCAGCGCGGTGGCGAAGCCCGGGTCCTGCGGCCACACCGAGTGCTCGGCCCAGACGTTGGCGGTGACCGGTGCGGTCATCTCGTTGCCGTCGCTGTGCGCGCCAACGCCGGGGCTGGGGTACACGCCCAGGTGCGAGTGCACGTCGATCAGGCCCGGCGTGACCCACTTGCCCTGCGCATCGATGCGGGTGACACCGGCGTCGGTCTGCAGCTGGCGGCCGACGGCGACGATGCGACCGTCGCGCAGCAGCACGTCGGCATTGTCCAGGCGCTGGCCGGTGCCGGTCAGCACGGTGGCGTTCTGGATCAGCACCGGCGCATCGGGATGCGCCTGGTAGGTGCTTGGGTAGGGATCGGCGACGAAGCGCGAGGCGCCCACCGCCGGTGCCGTGCTCAATGAAAGCAGCGCCAGTGCCACCCCGGCGCGCAACAACGTCGATGCCATGCAGTTCCCCTTGCAGCGTGATCCAGCCGCCGACGCTAGCCGGGCGGCGGGGCGTTGCCAAGTGACCTTCTTCACAGGCTGGCCGACGGCGGCTCGACGGCACCGCCCCGCTGACCGAAAATAGCCGGTCCCCCCGCCGTACCGGTTCCCCGCCATGAAGAGCAAGCAGGAAATTGTCGACAACTGGCTGCCACGCTATACCGGCGTGCCCCTCGACCAGTTCGGCCAGCACATCCTGCTGACCAACTTCGGCGGCTACCTGCATACCTTTTCGGAGCTGACCGGCGCGCCCGTCATCGGCCTGGACCGGCCGATGGCCAGTGCCACCATCGATGGCATCACCATGATCAACTTCGGCATGGGCAGCCCCAATGCCGCGATCATCATGGACCTGCTGTCGGCGGTGATGCCCAAGGCCGTGTTGTTCCTGGGCAAGTGCGGTGGTCTCAAACGCAAGAACCAGCTGGGCGACCTGGTGCTGCCGATCGCGGCGATCCGCGGCGAGGGCACCTCGGGTGACTACCTGCCGCCGGAAGTGCCAGCGCTGCCGGCCTTCGCGCTGCAGCGTGCGGTCTCGACCATGATCCGCGACCTCGGCCACGATTACTGGACCGGCACCGTCTACACCACCAACCGCCGGGTCTGGGAGCACGACGAGGCCTTCAAGGAGCGCCTGCGGGCGATGCGCTGCATGGCCATCGACATGGAAACGGCCACGGTGTTCGCCGCCGGCTTCGCCAACCACATCCCCAGTGGCGCGCTGCTGCTGGTCTCGGACCAGCCGATGATCCCCGACGGGGTCAAGACCGAGGCCTCCGATGCCAAGGTCAGCTCCCAGTTCGTGGAAAATCATATCCAGATCGGTATCGAGGCGCTTAAGCTTATCCGGCGCAACGGCAAGTCGGTCCGCCACCTGCGCTTCGACGAATGATGATGATGGCCGCGCGCAGCGCGCCGGCCCTGGGGAGTAGGTGATGGACGTTGCCGCGCAAGTGGTGGATTTCTGGAAGGAGGCGGGCCCGGCGAAGTGGTTCGCCCGCGACGATGCATTCGACGCGCAGTTCCGCCAGTTGTTTCTGGACGAGCATTTCGCTGCGGCGTCGCGCGCGCGCGAGCATTGGCTGGGCAGCGCCGAGGGCGCACTCGCCTTGATGCTGCTGCTGGACCAGTTTCCGCGCAACTGCTTCCGCGGTACCGCCCATTCCTACGCCACCGATGGCCTGGCCCGGCATTACGCCATGCGCGCCATCGAGGAAGGCCTGGACCTGCAGCTGGTGCCGAAGCTGCGCGCCTTCATCTACCTGCCGTTCGAGCACTCCGAGGACCCGTTGGACCAGGACCGCTCGGTGGCGATGTTCGATGTGCTGGGTGACAAGGAATACCTGCAGTACGCCGAACTGCATCGCGACATCATCCGCCGCTTCGGCCGTTTCCCGCATCGCAACGCCGTGCTGGGTCGCATTCCCTCGCCGGAAGAACTGGATTACCTGGCCGAAGGCGGTTTCGCCGGCTAAGAAAAAGGGGACGGAGGGGATTAAGTCGTTTGTGGCAAAAACGACTTAATCCCCTCCGTCCCCTTTTTCAGTGCCGATCAGTACTTCGGCACGCCGTTGTCGACGTCTTCCGACCAGGCGTTGATGCCGCCGGTGACGTTGAACACCTTGGTGAAGCCCAGGGCGCGGAACTGCTCGGCGGCCTGCGCGCTGCGGCCACCGTGGTGGCACATGAAGGCCAGTGCGGTGTCCTTCGGCAGGGCTTCCAGCGCGGCGCGGCCGTTGCCGTCGAAGCTCTTGAACGGCACGCCGACGGCTGCGATGGCGCGCTCGTCGGCCGGGCGCACGTCCACCAGGGTGATGTTGCCGGCACGCACCAGGTCGTCGGCGTCGCGCACGCTGATTTCCTGCACCGGCTTGGGCGCGTTCGGGTTGTCGATGGCCAGGCCCTTGCCGCGGATGTCGTCCACCCAGTCGATGGTGATGCCGTTGGCGCGACGCGCGCTGGCCAGGTCGAACTGCACGCGCAGGCCGTTGGACTCGGCGGCAATCGCGCCTTCGTCGTGCGGGGCCAGCTGGAAGTTCGGCTGGAAACCGGCGTCGATGGACAGCTGCAGGGCAGCGCCCGGAGCATCGGCCAGCGCGCCCTTGAGCATTTCCACGGCGGCCGGGGTGACGGTGATGCTCGGCGGGGTACGGTCCGGCGCAGCCAGGCCCAGCACGCTGCTCAGCTCGCCGCTGGCGGCCATCTGCAGCACGATGTCGCTGCCGCCGACCAGTTCGCCGTCGATGTACAGCTGCGGGATGGTCGGCCAGTCGCCATAGGCCTTGATGCCTTCACGGATTTCCTGGTCGGCCAGCACGTTGACGTGGGCGAACTCGACGCCGAGGTCCTGCAGGGCGCCCACGGCCTTGGCCGAGAAGCCGCACTGCGGCATCGACGGCTGGCCCTTCATGAACAGCACGACGCGGTTGGCGTTGAGGATGGATTCGATGCGCGAACGCAGGGCGGGATCGAGGGACATGGACGTCGGGGTTCCGGGAATTCGAATCATCAATTCTAACCCCCATGGCATCATGGGGGATGAGCAACGCAGGAACATTGCATCGCATCCCGGCCCGCCCCTGGCGCTGGCTGCCCTGGCTGGTGGCGTCGCAGCTGGCCGTGATCCTGGTCTGGGCCCTGGCCGGCTGGCACTGGGGGCTGCCACTGATGGTGGCCAGCCATGCGCTGTTCATGGTGCCGGTGTTCCTGCCCAACAGCCGCTTCTATGCGCCGGTGCTGAGCCGGCTGCCGGAGGCCGGCAACACGGTATGGCTGACGATCGATGACGGCCCCGGCCCGGAAACCCGCGCCGTGCTCGACCTGCTGGACCGCCACCAGGCGCGCGCCACCTTCTTCCTGGTGGGCGAACGTGCGCTGGCGCAGCCGGAACTGGTAGCCGAGATCCTGCGCCGTGGCCACGACCTCGGCAATCACAGCCACACCCATCCGCAGGCACGCTTCTGGCGGCTGGGCCCGGCCGCGATGCGCGCCGAGATCGAGGGCTGCCAGCATGCCCTGCAGGCGGTAAGCGGCCAGCCGGTGCGCTGGTACCGCTCGGTGGTGGGCATGACCAATCCGTTCGTGGCGCCGGTGCTGCAGCGGTTGGGGCTGGTCCGGGTAGGCTGGAGCGCGCGCGGCTACGACGGCGTCGGCTGCACGCCGGATGGCGTGCTGGCACGGCTGCTGCCTGACCTGCGCCCGGGCGCGATCGTGCTGCTGCACGAAGGTGCCGCCCATGGGCACAACCTGGTGATCATCGAGCGCGTGCTGCAGGCGCTGCACGAGCGCGGGCTGAAGGCGCAGCTGCCGGCCGGATAACCGGTAGCGCCGGGCCACGCCCGGCGAGCGCAGCGGCATGGATGGAATCCGCCGGGCATGGCCCCGCGCTACCGGATGCGGTGCGCCACCAGCAGCCAGCTGTTGAACGGGGTACGCCCGTGCAGCGGCCGGGGCGACGTCACCTGCAATCCGGCCTCGATCAATGTCGCCTGCAACACCTGCGGATCGGGATAGTGGCGCGGTCGTGTGCCCATCCAGCCGATCAGCCAGGCCAGCCGGTCGGCCACCCGCGTGGTGCGGTCGCGGCCATCGCCGGTGGCCAGCG
Source organism: Stenotrophomonas maltophilia (assembly GCF_003205835.1). Classification (GTDB taxonomy): domain Bacteria; phylum Pseudomonadota; class Gammaproteobacteria; order Xanthomonadales; family Xanthomonadaceae; genus Stenotrophomonas; species Stenotrophomonas riyadhensis. The sequence goes on along the minus strand of NZ_CP029773.1, from coordinate 4,044,015 downwards.
GTGTACGCAGCAACAGGCAGCCGCCGTGGGCCACCTGCGCGCTGGCCGCGCGCAGCAGGGCCTGCTGTGGGCCCGCGTCCAGATACTGAAGCACGTCCAGCAGCAGGACGTGCCCGGCGTGCGCCGGCAGCGGCGCCTGCACATCCACGCAGTCGAAGCGCACGTCCTGCAGGTCGGCGGCAGCACGTTGCGCGCGGGTGATCTTGCCGGCATCCACGTCCACGCCCAGGTAATGCTGGGTACCGCCGCGCTGGCGCAGCACATGGGCGAACAGGCCCAGCCCGCAGCCCAGGTCCAGCACCGGCTGCCCATCGTCAGGCAGATGCTGCAGCACGCCGTCGTACAGCGGATCGCTGCCGAGCTTGCCGCGGGTGTAGTAGTAGTCGCGGCGGCTGCCCCAGACCTGCGCCGGCCGGAATGCGTCGGCGATCAAGCGGGCTTGCGGGGCCGCCAGGGGAGTGCAGGGCAGGGGCGTGCCAGTCCGTGGCGTGCCGTCCATCGCCTCAGTCCGTGCCGCCAAGCAGGTGCGCGGCCACCGGCAGGGCGCGCGCGCTCCACAGCGCGTACATCCGCGCCGAAGGGTGCAGGCCGTCCTCGGCAATCATCGCCGGGTCGTCACCGTGGTCACGGCTGATATCGGTGATGTCGACGAAGGCCACGCCCTGCTGGGTGCTGATCACCTCGGCAGCCGCGTTGAACTCGTCGGTCTCGATCTCGATGGCGGCCAGGTCGCGGCCACTGCCGGCGCCGAACGGGGTCGCACCCCAATCGGGGAAGGACAGCACCAGCACGCGGCCGGCGTCACCGCCAGCGAAGCCGATCGCCCGCTGCAGCAGGGCCTGGAACTGGCTGCGGTATTCGTCCAGCGGACGCCCGCGGTACTGGTTGTTGACGCCGATCAGCAGGCTGACGAAATCGAACGACCCCTGCGGCGCGGCCGCATCGATGCCCGCATCGAGTTCGTCGGTGGTCCAGCCGGTGGTCGCAATGGTCTGCGGATCGGACAGCTCAGTGCCCTGTGCACGCAGCGCGGCAGCCAGCTGGTGCGGCCAGCGGCCTTCGACTGCAACCGCTTCACCGATGGTGTACGAATCGCCCAGCGCCAGGTAGGACAGGGTCACCACTCAGGCCACCGAACGGCGCGGCTTCAGCGGCACGACCTTGGTCGCGTCCTCGGCACGGCGGGCCAGGGCACGGTCAATGCGCGCGAATACATCGCGCATCACCGAGGCTTCCGGCATCAGGGTCACGCGGAAATGGTGGCGGTAGGGCACGTTGAAGCTCGAGCCCGGCACCACCAGCACGCCCTCGTTGTTCATCAGGTCCAGCGCGAAGTTGTGGTCGTCGAAGCCCTTCGCCGCAGCGCCGACCACGGCCGGGAACGCGTACAGCGCACCGGCGGGAGCGACCAGCGACAGGTGCTCGCTGGCTTCGCAGGCCTCGATCACCGCGCGTCGGGTTTCATACAGGCGACCGCCCGGCGTGCACAGCTCGGAAATGGTGTCCGGGCCGTTCACCGCGGCCTCGATGGCGTACTGGCCCGGCACATTGGCGCACAGGCGCAGCGCACCGAGCAGGTCCAGCGCCGCGCGGAAGTCACCCAGGCGGGCATCATCGCCGCTGAGGTGGGCCCAGCCCACGCGCCAGCCGCAGGCGCGGTGCACCTTGCTCAGGCCGCTGAAGGTCAGGCACGGATGATCACCGGCCAGCGGTGCGACCGGCTGGAACACCGCGTCGTCGTACAGGATCTGGTCGTAGATCTCGTCGACCAGCAGCAACAGGTTGTGGCGGCGCGCGATCTCCACCACGCGCTCCAGCAGTTCGCGCGGATAGCTGGCGCCGCTGGGGTTGTTCGGGTTGATCAGCACGATGGCGCGGGTGCGCGAGGACACCAGCGTCTCGATCTCGCTCGGGTCCGGCTGGAAGCCGTTCTCCGGTGCGCAGCGGTAGTACACCGGGCGGCCATCGTTGAGGATGGTCGAGGCCGACCACAGCGGATAGTCCGGCGAGGGCACCAGCACTTCGTCGCCGGGATTGAGCAGCGCACGCAGCGACAGGTCGATCAGTTCGCTGACGCCATTGCCGAGGAAGACGCGGTCCGGATGGGCATCGGGCGCGCCACGGCGGGCGTAGTACGCCGCGATGGCTTCACGTGCCACCGGCAGGCCCTGCTGGTGGGTGTACGGGTCGGTGCGGCCCATGTCATCGGCGATCGCGCGCTGCAGGTGCTCAGGCGCACGGAAGCCGAAGGCGCCGGGGTTGCCGATGTTGAGCTTGATCAGCTTGCGGCCCTGCGCCTCCAGCTCCCGGGCTCGCCGCGCCAGTTCTCCGCGGATTTCGTAGCGCACTTCGGAAAGGCGCTCGCGGATGGCCAGGGGCTTGGGCGAGTTGGTGGACATGGGAGCTGGGCCGTCAAAAGGCATGGGGCTTCCATCCTACCGGAATTGCTGCAATGCATGGCAAGGGCTCGGGCCCCGTCAATGCTGGGCTGGCAGGGCGCCGGCACAGGTAGAATGGCAGTGATGACCCAGACCCCCGATTTCATCGCCCTGCAGACCATCGGCTGGCCCTGGCCGGGCCCGGCGCAGCAGGCCGACTGGCAGGCCGCCATGGCCGCTCACCCGCAGGCCCGCCCGGCGCGGGTGATCGAACAGCACCGCACCCACTATGTGGTGGCCGATGGCCCGGATGCGTCGATCAAGGCCGAGTCGCTGCCGGAATGGCAGCGCCCGCGCTTCCCCAGCCATGAACGGCCGGCGGTAGGTGACTGGGTATTGCTCGACGGCATCCGCATCGTCGCGCTGCTGCCGCGGCGTACCGCGATCAAGCGCGGTGCGGCCGGCGAGCACTATCATCAGCAGGTGATCGCCGCCAACATCGATACGGTGTTCATCGTCTGTGGCCTGGATGCCGACTTCAATCCGCGCCGCATCGAGCGCTACCTGCTGCTGGTCGGTGGTGGTGGTGCCGAACCGGTAGTGGTGCTGACCAAGGCCGACCAGACCGAGTACAGCGAGGATGCGCTGGCGGTGCTGGAAGAGCTGGAGATGCAGGGCATCGCGCTGCATGCGATCAACGGCCTGGATGCCGACAGCGTGGCGGTGCTGCAGCCGTGGCTGGGCCCGGGCCGCACGGTGGTGCTGGTCGGTTCCTCCGGTGCCGGCAAGTCCACGCTGACCAACACCCTGCTCGGCGAGCAGCGGATGAAGACCAACGCAGTGCGCGCCAACGATTCACGTGGCCGCCATACCACCACGCACCGCGCGCTGATGCCGTTGCCGATGGGCGCCTGTCTGATCGACACCCCGGGCATGCGCGAGTTGAAGCCGACCGGTGAAGAGACGCTGTCCGAAGGTGGCTTCGCCGACATCGAAGCGCTGGCCGCACAGTGCCGCTTCAACGACTGCAAGCACCAGCAGGAACCGGGCTGTGCCGTGCGTGCAGCGATCGAGGCCGGCGAGATTGAAGAGAGCCGGCTGCTGAACTACTTCAAGCTGAAGGAAGAAGTCGCCGCCGCCGCCGCCAAGCTGGCGGTGCGCCAGGCCGAGACCGCGCAGGAACGCGGTGGCAAGAAGGGCAAGGGCCAGCAGTTCCGCCCGGCAGGCAAGCCGCGTCGGCGTTAACAAGACAGCCGAGCATGGGCTCGGCTCTACAAAGGACGCATTCCAAGCCCGGTTTTGCACGCTCCTGGTAGGTGCCAACCTTGGTTGGCACGAATCTGTCCGCAGCCCGCCCTCGGCGGATGCCAACCCAGGTTGGCACCTACCAACGTGCGGGCAGAGCGCTATAGTCCGCGCATGGAACCGATCGCGACGCTGGACCGTGACGTGGCCCACCATGCAGCGCTCGATGCGCGTCTGGTCGAGGCCGTGGGAGGCATCCGCCTGCTGGGCCTGACCAGCTGGCCAGCAACGGTGCAGGCACCGTTCCTGGCCAGCGTGGCGCGTGGCCAGCCGGTACTGCCGAAGGTGGATTACCCGAAGCTGGACTTCAGCGAAGAACGCCGCGCACTGGCCGCGATCGCCGCCGACTGCGACGACAGCCATCCGTTGGGTCACTACGTGCGGCAGTCGGCGCAGAGCTGGGACCTGGCTGCACAGCTGCTGGAAGGGCTGGGCACTGCTGCCGTCGACTCCTGTTCGGTGCAGCTGTTCGGCGCCCCCGAGCAGCCGCTGCCGGGCAATGGCCCGAGCACGCGCGAAGCGGCGCGCCACTTCATCCAGATTGCCGCCGAGCTGGACCACGAACTGCTGGCACCGGAAGAGCAGGTGCCGGTTTCGGCCATCGCGCTGCAACTGCAGCTGCAGAACGATCTGGACGCCTTCTTCGAATCGCGCATCATCCAGGTGCAGCTGGATCCGGAACTGGTGTCCAAGGCGGCTGCAGGCCCGACCCGCATCCGCCTGCGCACCAGTGCGCGCTTCAGTGCCTACGACCGCGCGCAGCTGTTCCACCATGAAGCGCTGGTGCATTCGCTGACCGCCCTGAACGGCCGCGAGCAGCCGGTGCTGCCGAGCCTGGCACTGTCCTCGCCGCGGGTGACCGCGACCCAGGAAGGGCTGGCCACCTTCGCCGAGCAGATCACCGGCAGCATCGACATCGAGCGCCTCAAGCGCATCAGCCTGCGTACCGAAGCGATTGCGATGGCGCGCGAAGGCGCCGATTTCATCGAAGTGTTCCGCTATTTCTGTGATGCCGGGCAGAACGCGGAAGAGAGTTTCGCTTCGGCGCAGCGCGTGTTCCGCGGCGTGCCGCCAAGTGGCGGTCTGGCCTTCACCAAGGACACGGTGTACCTGCGCGGCCTGGTGTCGGTGCATACCTTTTTCCGCCACATGCTGGCCGAGGACCGCCTGCAGGTCTGCCGCTGGTTGTTCGCCGGCAAGATGAGCCTGACCGATGCGATCGCGTTCGCGCCGTTGTTCGAGGCGGGGGTGCTGAAGCCGCCGCGCTGGCTGCCGCATTGGGTGAGCCGGGCGAACGGCCTGGCCGGCATGCTGGCGTTCTCGCTGTTCGCCAACCGGATACGGATGGACCAGCTGGCGCCGGAATGAAATGCGTTGGCGGGATGATGCGCTGGCGCCTCGATTGATATCGCTGGCCAGGGTGCCCCGCCTCCTCCAGACAGTTTTCCGCGGGCGCGGTAGCAGGTCCACCAGAGGGATTGCGCTTGAAAATCAAAGAGCCGGGCAATGCCCGGCTCTTTGATTTTGCTCCTCTTTGCCTTCCGCACCGTGGCGCGGGAAACCTTCGAGCAGGGTTGGATGGGCCGGCGCAGGACCGTTGGCGCCATGGATGGCGCCATCGAGCCCCCAAGGATGGGTTTACGGCGTGTCCTGCGCCGGCCCATCCGGCCCTGCCCCGCGACGACAATCAAGACGCCGCGGGGCAACGCTTCTGACTTAGAACTCCGCCGCCACCGTCATGAACAACTGCCGCGGTGCGCTCGCATGGATCGCATACCGCGTGCCCTTCGGATCGGTCGGTGCGAACGAGCTCAGCTGGCCGGCGTAGCGCTTGTTGGTCAGGTTGGTCGCGTTCAACGACACCCGAACGTTGCGCAGGCCCAGGCCCGGGCCGAAATCGTAGCCCGCACCAGCGTCGAAGGTGGTCACGCCCGGCACCGACTGGTCGTTGGTGTAGGTGTAGTAGCGCTTGCCGGTGTACTTGGCACGCAGGCTGGCGAAGAAGCCATCGCGGTTCCAGCTGATTTCACTGGAGGCCATGCGCTGCGGCGTATCCACGGTGATCTTGCCGGCCACCGGCACCACCGCACCGCCGGACAGGTAGTCGTCCTCGTAGGTGGTCTTGTTCCAGGACAGCGCGTTGTACCACTGCAGGCCGTCGATCGGCTTGAGGATGAAGGTCAGCTCCGCACCGTGGCTCTTCACCGAACCGACGTTGATGAAGCGCGTCACGCACTCCGGACGCGTGCCGACTTCGATGCTCGAGCACGGGTTCAGCGACAGCAGGCGGTTGTCGAACTTCACGTTGTAGGCCGCGATCGACGCCTGGTACTTCTCGCCGAAGGTACGGAAGCCGGCTTCCAGGCTCTTGGACTTCTCCGGCTCCAGCCCGGCACTGGCCGCGAACGATTCCGGCGACACCTGCAGCGGGCCGCCGCTGCCACCACCGACGAAGGCGGCGATGTTCTCGGCGTAGGAGGCGAACAGCTCGTTGTTGGCATTGAGCTTGAAGCCCAGGCCCACCTGCGGCAGTACCGACTTCTTGGCGGTCAGCGTGCCCGAGGCAATGCTGGTTTCCACGCCCGGCTGGGCGGTGGCGCGCATGCGGGTGTTGGGGCTCTTGATGCCGACATCCACGGTCAGGCGCTGGTCCAGGAAGCGCATGCGGTCCTGTACGTAGAACTGGCGGGTGCGGATGTCGAAGTCCTGGTTGAACAACAGGCGGTCCGGGTTCTTCAGGTACAGGTCGTCCAGGAACGGACCGCTGATGTAGTAGAAGTTGCGCGACACGTTATGGTCGTTCTGCTCGTACCACAGGCCGGCTTCCAGTTCGTGGATGCCCACCGTCCACGACAGCGCGGCGGTCAGGCCATCGCGGTTGATCGTGTAGTTGGTGCTGCGGATCGAGATCGGCAGCATCCTGTCGGTACCCGGGTAGGACGGCTGGCCCGGTGCCCACCAGTGGCCCTGGCCACGGTTGTCGTGGTGATAGGCCAGCAGCTTCAGGCGGCCCTGCTCGCCCAGGCGCAGGTCGGCTTCCACCGAATACAGGTTGTCGTCGCGCAGCGCACGGCTCTGGTAGTACGCATCGTCGATGCTGTTGACGCCGCCGCTGAATGCGCAGCGCGCCTTGTTGTAGGTGCCCGGCGCGCAGTACGCGGCGGCGACGGCGCGATCCCAGTCCGGTGCATAGATGTTCCAGTCATAGCCCAGGCCGCGGGCCAGCATGTCCTTGGACAGGTAGGCGTAGTTGGCCTGGCTGGCGCGCGAGGTGGCCACGAACGCACCGAAGCGGTGGTCGCCGACATTCCACACCGCCTTGGCATTGAACTGGCGGGTGGTCTGGTTCTGGTACGGCGCGGCCCACATGTCCTGGTCCTGGTGCACGCCGGACACATAGGCCGAGAAGCCGTTGATGTCGCCGGTATCCACGCGCAGGTAGCCACGGCGCTGGCTGTTGTCGCCGACGGTGACGCTGGCGCGGCCACCGAATTCGGTGGACGGGTCCATCGAGAAATACTGGATGGTGCCGCCCAGGTTGCTGGTCGAGGCCACGCCCAGCGAACCGATGCCCTGCGACAGCTCGGCACCGGCCAGGTTCTCGGCGATGATCGCGCGGGCGATGCTCAGGCCGTTGTAGTTGCCGTAGCTGTTGTCGCCCAGCGGGATGCCGTCCAGCGTGTAGCCCAGGCGGCTCTTGTCGAAGCCACGCAGGCTGATGGTCTGCGATTCCTCGTTGGCACCGAAGGCGTCGTTGGACTGCACCGACACGCCCGGCAGGCGGTCGAGGATCTTCTGGCCGCTGGTGCCCGGCGGCAGCACCTGCTTGTCGACGGTGGTGATGCGCTGCACCTGGCGGGTCTCGCCCTGGCCGATCACGGAGACGGTATCCAGCGTCTGCGCGCTCAGCGCGGCCTCGGTGCTGGCGCCGGTATCGGCGGCGGTGGCGGCATGGGCGCTGGCGGCGGCGGAGAGCGCGATCGCCACGGCGATCGTCAGGTGTCGGGTCTGCATGGTGGTCCGTTGCATTGGGGGTGGTCACCGGCACGCGTGCGCGGTGCATGGCCACTATGCGAACGGAACATGAAACCTTCTTTACGAAAAACCAACGAACGATGCAGGGCAGTGGTGTGCGTCCTGCAACCTGTTCGTCATGGTGGTATGTCGGTGGGAATCAGAAGCGCTCCCCTGGCCAGCTCAATTTGAGCTGGTCCATGCAGTCACGGTCATGTTCGGAGAATGAGAACCCGATCTGGATGCCGTTCACTACCGTACCGAACACCGTGGACTCGTCGAGGCTATGCCCTGACGGGACGGAAAGGACGTTGAAGTCGGGGTAGCGACGACCCATCTGCTTTCGCGAGATGCAGGCGCCGCCCAGCGACAGCGTAATGCCTTTGATGATTCGCCCCGACGCATCGGTGTAGATCTGGCCAGAAGGCCCCTTGATCCTCCCAGCGACCACGAATGGCGCCAGATCGATGGTGGCGCTGTCGCCCCGGCCCCTTCTTGCTTCCGAACGCGAGCCGGCCGGAGCCAGGGGTGACAGCTGCGCGACAAGGTCAGAGCGTGCCAGTTGCAAGGACCAGCGCTCCACGAGCCGCCAGGTTGCGTCCGCCTCTTCCGCAGTGGCAGCGGACGTGGCTGCAGCTGCAGAACCGGCAACCAACAGGCTCAGGAGCAGAAGAAGTTCAGGGACGGGCTGCGATCGCTTCATCGTAGATTCTTCCGTAGAAGTCGTTGTAGTTCTCGCCGGTGGTTGAAGTTACGTTGTTGTCGCAGAACAGCTTACCTACCCGCCGGTCCAGGTCTTCACCGCCGGCATCGGCCTGTGCGATGAGGCCAGGACCGTTGGATGCAGCTACGCCGATGTCGTAGTACCCCAGGCTGGTCACCAGAAGCTCACTGCGCGCGGTGAGGTTGTTGAGTACCGCTTTCCCCTCCATGGTGCAGAAGTGCTGGATGAACGCACCTCGGGTGCTCAAGGCGATACCTTCGAAGTACAGTGCGTGTCCCACTTCATGGGCAATGGCTGCGATCCGGAAGTAATAGCCTGCAATGTCGGAGGAATCGCAGTCGAAGGACTGGATGTAGATCCGGATGGGATTGCGATTGGTATAGGACGCGGGAGCCCAGGCGAAGGTCCACTCCGGATGGCCGGTGATCTGCGCGTCGAGCGTGGGCGCGCCTGGGATCAGCCAGTCGGGGCAGCCCAGACCCGTGATCACCCGCATGGGCGGGGGCTCCGCGCGGGCCGGTGTCGCCAGCAGCGTAGTGGCGACCACGAGAAGCGCAATCAGCAATGCACGCATGCCAACCTCCTTGATCCGCGATTCCAGCCGTTCATCCATCGGGCTCAGCGAGCGCTGGCAGGTATAGCACCGGTTCTGCCGATGTATCGGGAAGTGCGTCTCAGAAATGCAGAAACAAAAAGGGGCCGGATCCCCCTCGCGAACGAAGGTTCACCGGCCCCGCGCACTCCGTGGGGGAGGCGGTCCACGCACTGCGTGGAGGAGGGCTCAACCCATGTACAGGCCACCGTTGACCGGATAGTCGGCGCCGGTCACGTACGAGGCTTCGTCCGAGGCCAGCCAGGCGCACAGGCCGGCTACTTCCTCGGGGCGACCCAGGCGGCGCACCGGTACCGAGGCGGCGAGCCGGTCCAGTACATCCGGCGGGAAGCTGCTGATTGCCTGGCTGGCGATGTAGCCCGGCGACAGCGTGTTGACGGTCACCCCGCGCGAGGCTACTTCCGCGGCCAGCGCACGGCTGAAACCATGCATCGCGGCCTTGGCGGTGGCGTAGTTCACCTGGCCGATCTGGCCCTTGTGGGCGCTGACCGAGCCGATGTTGATGATGCGGCCCCAGCCACGCGTGGCCATCCCATCGACCACCTGCTTGGTCAGGTTGAACAGCGCATTGAGGTTGGAGGCGATCACCGCGTTCCAGTCTTCCACCGTCATCTGCCGGAACAGCAGGTCGCGGCTGCCGCCGGAATTGTTGACCAGTACATCCACCTCGCCGACTTCGGCGCGGACCTTGGCGAACGCCGCGCTGGTCGAGGCCCAGTCGGTCGCGTTGCCTTCGGAGGCGATGAAGTCAAAGCCCTGTTCGCGCTGCTCGCGCAGCCAGTTGGCCTTGCGCGGCGAGTTCGGCGCGCAGCCGGCAACCACGGTGTGGCCGCTGCGGGCCAGGCTCTGGCAGATGGCAGTACCGACACTGCCCATGCCGCTGGTGACGTAAGCGATTCGAAGCGTCATTGCAGAAGGCTCCTTTGGTAAGGGATCAGGCCGCGAGCGGGTACAGGCCGAACAGCAGGCTGCCGACCATCAGCAGCATCGAGATGGCGATGGCCCACTTCAGGGTGAACTTCTGGTGGTCGGCGAACTCGACCTTGGCCAGGCCCACCAGCAGGTAGGTGGACGGCACCAGCGGGCTGAGCAGGTGCACCGGTTGGCCGGCCAGCGAGGCACGCGCCATTTCCACCGGGGTGATGCCGTAGTTGCCGGCGGCCTCGGACAGGATCGGCAGCACGCCGAAGTAGAACGCGTCGTTGGACATGAAGAAGGTGAACGGCATCGACGCCACCGCCGTGATCACCGCCAGGTACGGGCCCCACGATTCCGGAATCACCGCCAGGAAGCTGTGCGACATCGCTTCGACCATGCCGGTGTTGTTGAGGATGCCGGTGAAGATGCCAGCGGCGAAGATCAGCGACACCACCGACAGCACGTTGCCGGCGTGGTTGACCACGCGGCGGCGCTGCTCGGCCAGGTTCGGATAGTTGATCACCAGGGCGATGGCGAAGCCGACCATGAACAGCACCGGCATCGGCAGCACGCCGATGATCAGCGCGGTCATCAGCGCCACGGTCAGGGCCAGGTTGACCCACAGCAGCTTCGGACGCTTGATGTCCTCGGCGTCTTCCACCGTCGGCAGCGGATTGCTGTCGTCGGACACGCTGCTGTCCATCCAGCTGCCGCCCTTGGGCAGGGTCACCACGCCCAGGCGACGGCGTTCCTTCAGGCCCAGGTACCAGGCCAGCAGCAGCACGCCGGCACAGGCGATCACCATCGACGGGATCAGCGGCACGAACACATCGGCCGGGTCAACGTGCAGCGCGGTGGCCGCGCGGGCGGTCGGGCCACCCCACGGGGTCAGGTTCATCACGCCGCCGGCGAGGATGGTCACGCAGGTCATGTTCAGCGCGTTCATGCCCAGCCGCTGGTACAGCGGCAGCATCGCCGAGACGGTGATCATGTAGGTGGTCGAGCCGTCACCGTCGAGCGAGATCAGCATCGCCAGCACCGCGGTGCCGAGCACGATCTTCATCGGATCGCCCTTGACGAAGCGCAGGATCACCCGCACCAGCGGATCGAACAGGCCGGCGTCGATCATCACGCCGAAGTAGAGGATGGCGAACATCAGCATCACGCCGGTCGGCGCGATCTTCTTGATGCCCTCCAGCATCATCTCGTCGATGCCGGCGCCGAAGCCGCCGATCAGCGCGAACAGGATGGGGATGGTGATCAGGGCGACGAGCGGCGACAGGCGTTTGCTCATGATCAAGTACATGAACGTAATGACCATGCCAAAGCCGAGGATGCTCAGCATCATCTGCGGACTCCTTGCGAAAACAGGACGTGGGGGAGTGGAAAAGGCCCGGGCGGCGTGCCCGGGATGCCGGGCTTAGAAGTCGTACTGCAGGCGGCCGGTGACCGCGCGCGTGCGGTCCACCGTGACCCCGGCCAGGCGGTCGCGGTTGCGGCTTTCGATCACGTTGAGCATGAAGCGCAGGTTGTCGCGCAGGTACCAGTTGCCACCCAGCGTCCACGCTTCGGTGCTGCCGCGGCGCAGGTCGGGTGCACCGTCGAGGTGCTGTGCGCCCCACATCTGGTCGTAGCGCAGCGCCACTTCGAAGGCACCGGCCTTGTGGCGGATATCCTTCACCCGCGCGAAGCGGCCGGTCTTGCGGTCGTAGGCGCGGCTTTCGCCGGTGACGAACCAGCTGAGCATGCCGTAGGCGGCCATCACGTCACCGCGCTGCGCGCCGTCGTCGAAGGTGGCGCCACTGAATTCGCCCTGCCACGACAGCGGGCCGCGCACCTGCGCGTATTCCAGCGACCACTTGTTGACGTCGGTATCGCGGCCGGCGGAGAAGTTGACCAGGGTCAGGCGGCTTTCATCGGACAGATGGCCGGCCGGGCGAGGGCGGATGCTCAGGCCCGGGGTGCCGTTGGCGCCGGGGTTGTCGTAGGCCTCGCGGGCCAGCGACAGGCCCAGGTGCATCACGTCGCCCTCGCTGGGCGAAGGTGCCCAGGTGACGCGGCCACCCGCGGCGCGGCCCTTCACCTGCCAGGCGTCGATGCTTTCCAGGCTGTAGATGCTGGCCGCCCAGGTGAAGTCACCGGGGTTGGCCTGCCACGACGCACCCAGGCGGTACAGCGGCGCCAGCGTGGTGCCGGCGTTGCCGCGCTCCAGGAAGCTGCCGTAGTTGGAGCTGGTGCGGTCATCCAGCGAGAAGTACTGCTTGAACTGGCCCACGGTCAGCTTGCCGGCCTTGCCGAAGCTGCGTGCCAGGTACACGTCCTTGGCCTCGACGCGGTCGCCGGAGAAGTCAGCTTCCAGCTTGTAGTCGACCACGAAGAACTTGCCGGACACGTCCAGCCAGGCGCGACGGATCTCGGTGTCGTCCTTGTTCGGCGTACCGCGGTTGTCGTTGTCGAAGGTGGCGAAGTCCAGGTGCAGGCGGCCACCGAGGGTGGCGGTGACCGGGCGGTCGTCTTCGGCGGCGAAGGCCGGCGCCGACAGGGCAGCCAGAGCCATCATGGCGGCAGGACGCCGCCAGGCAAACGTGAATTCCACAAACCCTCCCAGGTGCGCGCCAGGCGCGCGGCAATCGTGGGCACCGGACGGTGCGCGGCCGCAGTCTGGGTCGGGCAAGCTGTCATCGTCCTGTCAACGGTTTGTGCGGTGCAGCGTAAAACCGGCCGCTGCGCTCACTGGGCCACGCCCGGCAAGCGCGGCGGCGGCATGCGGTAGCATTCGTTTCCCCTCCCACCCGTGTGCCCATGCGCCTGCTGCTGGTCGAAGACAACCCGGATCTGGCCGATGCGATCATCCGTCGCATGCGTCGCAGCGGCCACGCCGTGGACTGGCAGGCCGATGGCCTGGCCGCCGCCAGCGTGCTGCGCTACCAGAGCTTCGACCTGGTGGTGCTGGATATCGGGTTGCCCAAGCTTGATGGCCTGCGCGTGCTGGCCGGCATGCGCGAGCGCGGTGACAGCACACCGGTGCTGATGCTGACCGCGCGTGATGGCATCGAAGATCGCGTGCAGGCGCTGGACGTGGGTGCCGACGACTACCTGGGCAAGCCGTTCGATTTCCGCGAGTTCGAAGCGCGCTGCCGCGTGCTGCTGCGACGCGCGCGCGGCCAGGCCAGCGAAGTGGTGCAGATCGGCGGCTTCCAGTTCGACAATGCCGCGCACCGGGTCAGCCTCGACGGCGAACCGATCGAACTGCCGAACCGCGAGTACCGGCTGCTGGAGATCCTGGTCGGTCGTCTCGGCCAGGTGGTCGGCAAGGATGAGATCGGCAACGGGCTGTTCGGCTTCGATGATGAGGCCGGTCCGAATGCCATCGAACTGTATGTGGGGCGTCTGAGAAAGAAGCTGGCCGCCGCGCCGCTGCGCATCACCACGGTGCGCGGCGTCGGCTACCTGCTGGAAGCCAGTGACGGCAACACCGATGCCGATGGCTGACGCCCGCGCTGCGAACGCCGCACCGGGCTCGCTGCGGCGCACGCTGTTGCTCTATCTCGGGGCACTGCTGGCGGTGTTCGCAGTGGCCCTGCTGTTTGCTGCACGTGACTACGGCCAGCGCGCCGCCAACCGTTCCTACGATCACTTGCTGGTCTCTTCGGCGCTGTCCATCGCCGATTCGGTGGCGCTGGTTGATGGCCAGTGGCAGGTGGATCTGCCTTATGCAGCGCTGGACCTGCTGGCGATGGCGCCGGAAGACCGCGTGTTCTATCGGGTGGCCGACAGCCGCGGCAACCTGATTACCGGCTACGGCGATCTGCCCGCGCCGCCGCGACGGCCCGGTACGCAACCGCAGCTGTTCGATGCCCCCTACAGCGACGAGACCGTGCGCTTCGTGGTGGTCGGCCGCAGTTTTGCCGCCGCGTCGGCGCAGGGCGAGGTGCAGGTCCAGGTGGGCCAGACCCGGCGTGCACGGGAAGCCGTCGCGCAGGACATGGTCAATCGCGCGCTGTTGGCGATCGGCGTGTTGTCCGGCCTGCTGCTGGCGCTGGTGGCCTTCGGCGTGCATCGCGCATTCCGTCCGCTGGTGCGGGTGGAGCGCGAGCTGTCGCGACGGGAACCGTCCGACCTGAAGCCGCTCGATGCCCGCGTGCCGCGCGAGATGGACCAGATGGTGGCAGCGTTGAACCGCTTCATGGATCGCCTGTCCAGCAGCAACGAGACGCTGCGCGCGTTCATGGCCGAGGCCGCGCACCAGATGCGCACGCCGCTGGCGGCATTGCGTGCGCAGGCGCAGCTGGCGCTGGACGATGACGATCCGGAGGACATGCGGCGCAGCCTGCAGGCGATCGAGCGCAACGCCACCCACATGAGCCGCCTGCTCAACCAGCTGCTCAGCGATGCCAGCGTGATCCATCGTTCGCACCTGCAGCGCTTTGCTGCAGTGGATCTGGCCGAGACCGTGCACCAGGCCCTGCATGAAGCGCTGCCGCAGGCCGGCCCTGCGCCGCGCGTGCAGCTGGCGATGACCGCCGAGCCGGTACAGGTGCATGGCGATGCGCTGCTGCTGCGCGAGGCGATCAAGAACCTGGTCGACAACGCGTTGAAGTACGGTGGTGATGGCCCGTTGCAGATTGCCTTGACCGTGGAAGGTGGGCAGGCGGTGCTGACCATCGCCGATCACGGTGCGGGCATCGCGCCTGGCGATGCCGAACGCGTGTTCGAGCGCTTCGCCCGTGGCGAGGGCGCGCCGTCCGGCGGCGCCGGGCTTGGCCTTGCCATCGTCAAGCGCGTGGTCGACAGCCATGGCGGCCGCATCGATCTCAGCAACCGTCCGCAGGGTGGTTTGATCGCTACCATCCGCCTGCCCCGGAGCAGTTCATGATCCGCCTGTTCGCCACCGCCGTTGCCCTGCTGTTGGCCCTGCCGGTGCTGGCCGCACCGGGCGATGTGCGCCGTTTCCCTGCGCAGGGAGCCGCCATGGCACAGCTGCGCATCCACGGCACCACCGACATCGAAGTGTTCGCCGTGGTCATCGCCGACTACCAGCGCCTGCACCCGGGCACCGAAGTGGTGTACGAGGACATCATCACCCAGGACCTGTACGCGCGGTACCTGCACGACCGCGGCGGGCCGGCATCGCCGGACCTGCTGATCTCCAGTGGCATGGACCTGCAGACCAAGCTGGTCAACGATGGCCATGCGCTGCCACACCGTTCGGCACAGACCGCCGCGCTGCCGGCCTGGGCGCAGTGGCGCAACGAGGCATTCGGCATCAGCTATGAGCCGGTGGTGATGGTCTACAACACCCGCGCACTGCCGTCGGCGAAGGTGCCGCACACGCGCCGCCAGCTGCTGGACCGGCTGCGTGCGGAGGGCGCACCGCTACGCGGAAAGGTCGGCACCTATGACATCGAGCGCAGCAGTGTCGGCTACCTGCTGGCGACCCAGGATGCGCAGCGTGGCAGCATCGCCGGCGCATTGCTGGGCGCGCTCGGCGACAACGACGTGGTGCGTGAGGAGCGCACTGGCGTGCTGCTGGACCAGCTGGCCAGTGGCCAGCTGTCGCTGGTCTACAACGTACTTGGCTCCTATGCGCAGGCACGTGTCGATGCCGGCGCGCCGCTGGCCATCGTCGAACCCGAGGATTACACGCTGGTGGTGCTGCGTACCGCGGTGATTCCGCGTACCGGCCCGCATCCGGAGGAGGCACGGCGTTTCCTCGACTACCTGCTGTCGCCGCGAGGCCAGCAGGTGCTGTCGCGCGAAGCGCGTCTGATGCCGATCGTGACCGGCAACGCACGTGGCGACGATGCGCCCGGCCGCAGCCGCCGTCCGATCCAGCTTGGCCCGGGCCTGCTGGTGTACCTGGACGCGCTCAAGCGCCGCCAGTTCCTCGATGCCTGGCGCAGCAGCGTGGAGCCGGCAGGGCGCTGACGCGGCGGCCTGCCCGTACAATGGCGGCATGAGCGAATACACCATCCTGATCGCCGATGACCATCCGCTGCTGCGTTCGGCGGTGGTGCAGTCATTGCGGCAGAGCCTGCCGCTGGCGCAGGTGCGCGAGGTCGCCAGCGCTGATGCGCTGGCCGAGGCCCTCGACGCGCACCCGGATGTGGACCTGGTGCTGCTCGACCTGACCATGCCTGGCGCGCACGGTTTCTCCGCGCTGCTGCACGTGCGTGGCTCGCATCCGGACATCCCGGTGGTGATCCTCTCGTCCAATGACCATCCGCGGGTGATCCGCCGCGCGCAGCAGTTCGGCGCCGCCGGTTTCATCCCGAAGTCGGCCCCGGCCGAGACCATCGGCGAGGCCGTGCAGGCGGTGCTGGATGGTGGCCTGTGGTTCCCGGCGATGGCCGCCGAGCGTTCGGAGGCCGACGCACTGCTGGCCAGCCGCCTGGCCCAGCTGACCCCGCAGCAGTTCCGCGTGCTGCTGTGTCTGGCCGATGGCCTGCTCAACAAACAGATCGCCTACGAGCTGGGCCTGGCAGAGAACACGGTGAAGGTGCATGTTACGGCGATCCTGAAGAAGCTCGAATGCCATAGCCGCACGCAGGCGGCGGTGCTGGTGAAGGCGCTGGAGCCGGAAGGCGACCCAGGCGGGATCTGACCGATGCGGGGGACTCCGGCGCCGTTCTACTCCCTCATCAACACGACCCTCGATGGGGATCCCGCCGTGGTTGTGGTCAACACGGCGCTGCGGACCTTCGACGGGCGAGATGCATTTCCCTGGCACCTGCGGATCGTTATCGCCTGCAGGGGGTTGGGGGAGAAGGGTATGCCCAACCCGGAAGAAGTGGCGGTGATCACCCGTCTGGGAGAGTGCCTGGAAGCGGCCGTTGAAGTGGATGGCAATGCGGTTTTCCTCGCGCGCATCACTGTTCGTGGCGAGCGCGTGCTGTTGTACCGCGTGCATGATCCCGAGCAGGCGAATGATGGCTTGCAGCACCTGCTTGCCACGTCCGAGCCGGTGCGGGCGTGGCAGTTCCAGATGGAGTACGACCTGGGCTGGAATCTGGCCAGACCCGAATTGGACCTGCCGCTACGAGATTCAGAGGTCAACTAGCCGCAGAGGCGAACGTCCACTTCTGTAGAGCCGAGCCATGCGCGGCTGCTGTCACCCCCGATGCCGCAACAACATCTGCGTCATCAATGCCCGCAACGCGGGCGGTCGCACCGGCTTGAGCAGGAAGCCCCAGCCGTTCTCGGCGGCATGCGCCTTCAGTGCATCATCACGCTCGGCGGTCACCAGGATCACCGGCGGTCGCGCCTTCCACAGCGTGCAAAGCGCTTCATACAGGTCCGGTCCGTGCCATTGCCCCATGCGCACGTCCAGCAGCAGCAACTGCGGTACGTTCAGCGCACTGGCGATTTCCAGTGCACCCTGCGGACCGTCGGCAAGTTCCACCTGGCAGCCCCAGCGTTCCAGCAGCGCGCGGGTCGCCGCACAGACGTGGGGATCATCGTCGATGCTCCACACTCGGCATTGTCGCAGTGGGCTGTCATCGGAGGGTTCGCTCGCGATGACAGGCGCTGCGGCAGGTGCGATCACATCGTCGGCGCGCCCGAGTGCCACGCTCACAGCGAATACGCTGCCCTTGCCCAGTGTGGAGCGCAGGCTGATGCGGTGGCCGAGCAGGCGGCCGATGCGTTCGACGATGGCCAGGCCCAGGCCGGCGCCACGTTCCTGCTCCACACCATCGTTCAGGCGACGGAACTCTTCGAAGATCTCACCCTGCAGGCTTTCCGGAATGCCCGGGCCCTGGTCATGCACCTCAATGCGCAGCTGGTCGCCCGCACGCCGACAGCCGATCAGCACGCGTCCCTGTGGTGTGTAACGCAGCGCGTTGGACAGGAAATTCTGCAGGATACGGCGCAGCAGCGCTTCATCACTGACCACCACCGCGTGGGTGTCCACCCAATCAAGCTGCAGGCTGCGGCTCTGCGCGGCGATGCCGAACTCACGCGCCAGAGTCTCCAGTAGCGGCGAAATCGCGAAAGCG
Source organism: Stenotrophomonas maltophilia (assembly GCF_003205835.1). Lineage (GTDB taxonomy): Bacteria > Pseudomonadota > Gammaproteobacteria > Xanthomonadales > Xanthomonadaceae > Stenotrophomonas > Stenotrophomonas riyadhensis. The sequence continues at coordinate 4,026,066 of NZ_CP029773.1, read as the reverse complement.
CGCACGCGTAGCTGCAACGATCCTGATTCCAACCGCGAGATATCCAGCAGGCTGTTGAGAATCGCATCCTGCGCGGCCAATGCAGCGTCGATGTGATCGCTGGTCTGCTGCTGCGCAGGGTCGCTCAGCTTGCCGCGCAGCACCGAGACGAACATGCGCGCGGCATTGAGCGGTTGCAGCAGGTCGTGCACGGCCGAGGCCACGAAGCGGCTCTTGTAGCGGTTGGCCTGTTCGGCTTCGCGGCGTGCTTCGTCCAGGTCGTGGGTGCGTTCGGCAATACGGTGTTCCAGTGCATCGGCCAGCGAGCGCAGTTCGCGCGCGGCGTTCTTGTAGCTGGTGATGTCGGCGTAGCTGGTGACGAAGCCACCATCGGGCAGGGGATTGCCGCGGATTTCCAGCACCGTACCGTCGTCCTTCTCACTCTCGCGCATGTGCGGGCGGCCGCTGCGCAGGTGGTTCAGGCGGCGCTCGATGGCCTCGTCCACCGGGCCGGGACCGAGCAGGCCACGGCGTGCGTTGAAGCGGAACAGTTCTTCGATCGGCCGGCCCACGCGTACCAGGTCCACCGGGAAGCGGAACAGCTCCAGGTAGCGCGAATTCCACGCGACCAGACGCAGTTCGCGGTCGATCACCACCACGCCCTGCGGTAGGTGTTCGAGGCTGCGGCTGAGGCCGCTGTCGGCATCGGTAGCGGCCTGCAGCAGGCCATCCTGCGCGGTGCGCAGTTCCTGTGCATGCTGCTTGAGCAGGGTTTCCAGCTCGCGGCGGCTGCGCAGGCGATGCTTGGCCAGGCGCCGGCGCTGCTGTACGAACAGCACCAGGAAGCCCAGCGCCAGCCACGCGGCACCGCCGGTGAGTGCGGCCGCACGGCCGGCAGTGGTGGCCGCACTGGCGTCGTGCAGCAGGTGCAGGTTCCAGCCCTCAGCGGGCAGCGGCAGACTCTGCCACAGCATCGGCTGCGGCAACGCCGGATCCAGCAGGCGTACCATGCGGCCGCCGTCGGCCAGTACATCCTCGGTGCGTGCGCGCAGTGGCTGCAGGGTGCGGTCGGCGTACTGGCGGGCGTCCAGCATTTCGCGGCGCTCATCGGCGCCCAGTGGGCGCAGCAGGCGGTAGCGCCAGCTGTCACGGTTGGCCAGGAACACCACATCGTGGTCGTCACTGGCGAGCACCACATCCGGGCTGCTCAGCCACTCCTGCTCCAGTGCCGACAGCTCGACCTTGATCACCACCACGCCGAGCCGCTTGCCGTCTTCCTCGATGGCCTGCGACAGGTAGTAACCGGGAACGCCGGTGGTCATGCCGATGCCGTAGAAGCGGCCGCGGCCCTGCGCCAGCGCCTGGCGGTAATAGGGGCGATAGCTGTAGTTCTCGCCGACATTGGTGGTCGGCTGGTTCCAGTTGCTCGCCGCCACCGCCACGCCATCGTGACCGACCAGGGTCAGGGTGGAAGTGCGGGTGACTTCGTTGGCGCGTTGCAGCTTGAGGTTCAGCCGCTGCCGTTCAACAGGGGAGGGCGGCACGCGCAGTGCGTGCAGAAGGTCCGGGTCAAGCGCCAGCACCTGCGGCAACGTACCGAAGCGGTCGATGCGCTGCTGCAGGCCCTGGCCGTACAGCTGCAGCTGGCGCTGCACCTGGCTGCTTTCCTCGCCGAGCGCGCGGCGCCAGGCGTAGTGGCCTGCCGCGACCGCGCACAGCGCGGTACCGCCGACCATCACCAGCAGGGTCAGCAACAGCATCCGATGTCGGCTGAGCCAGTACATGGCGGCAGTCTACGCAGGGCCGGCGGGCGTGGCGTGCACGCCCGCCGGGGTCTGACGTGGAAGGGGTCAGAAGTGCATCTGCGCGCGCAGCTCGAAGATCTCCGGCGTGCTGTGCACGCCACGACGGCTGGCGTCGACCTTCACGTAGTTGGCCTGGAACTTGAAGTGGCTGGTCAGGTACCAGTTCGCACCCAGGGTGAGGTCATGCTGGCGGCCACCGAGGATGTCGCCGTCATCGAGATCCAGGCGGCTGTAGCGGGCCACCAGTTCCACCGCACCGTAGTTGTGCGCCGGCTTGATGTTGGCCACCGCGCCGGCGTTGTACGGGCGCGATTCGCCGGTCAGTACCCAGCTGGCCATCGCGTACTGGCCGCTGCCGGTGTAGTCGGGCTTGCCGTCATGGCGGGTGACCGTGGCGCGCAGCGCTTCGGCCTGCAGCGAGAACGGGCCGCGGATCCAGATGCCTTCCAGACCGGTGCGACGGATCTGGTCGGCAGTGACCAGCACGCCGGAATCGACGTAGCGGATGTCGGTCAGGCCGGCTTCCGGGCGCGCGCGCAGGCGGGCGCTGGCCTCGTGGTGCACGTCGCGGCCATCACTGTAGCCACGCGGGTTTTCCTGCGAGTAGGCCAGGCCCAGGTGGATCACATCACCCGGCGCCTTCACCGGCGTCCATACCGCACGCACAGCCTGGGTGGTGCCGGGGTTGTCGCCCTGCAGGTCCTTGCCGCCATAGGCGCCGGCCTGCAGCAGGTACTGCGGACGCTCCAGCACCCATTCCACACCGGTACGGCGGCCCTCGTAGAAGGCCTGCACCGGCAAGGAGGTTTCAAGGAAGCTGCCGGCACGCGAAGAGGTATTCGCATCCAGGCCGACCGGGGTCTTCATGTAGCCGAAGCGGAAACGGCCGACGTCGCGGCCGAAGAACGCCTTGCTCTCGAAGCGCACGAATACGTCCAGCCAGGTGTCAGCCTGGAAGTCGTAGTAGACCATTGCATCGTAGACGCCCTTCTTCTTCAGCGTCGCGCCGAATTCCTTGCGGCGCACGGCATCGTCGTCCTCGAGGCCACTGGCCGAAGAGAAGTCGTTGTAGTCGTAGGCGATGTTGGCGGTGGCCGCCAGCTCGGTGCCATCGCCGAAGGTGTACTTGGTCGGCCAGTTGTCGAAATCGGCAGCCGAGGCGAAGGCGGGAAGGGCGGCCAGCGACAGGGCCAGCAAGGTGGGAGTCGGGCGCATGTTGGGTGCGGCTCTCTCAGATTGCGTGTGGACAGGACAACAACGGCCGCAAGGGCCGGAACTTTCGCAAAGACGCGCCCGGCCGTTCAGCTCGGGCCACCGGCCTCCCCAGGATCGGGCGGTGCGGCGCCAGTGTAGGCACCGTGGCCACCTGAACCGGGGGGCTAGTACCAATAGGTTATCTGCGCCGGCGTGCCCGGCGCGTACAAAGGCGTCCATTGGTCGCACCCCCTGCGCGTGCTGCACAGGGCCTGCGAGCAGTTTCCACGGTAACGGTTCCCGCGCTGTCCCGGGGCCGTACGTGCCTGAAAACGCCCCTTCCGGAGTACGCCATGCACATCCCGACCGCAGCCCCGGCGCCTGCAAAGCCGTTGCCGATCTATCGTCAGCTGTACTTCCAGGTGATCGTGGCGATCGTCCTGGGCGCCATCCTCGGCCACTACGAGCCGCTGGTTGGCGAGAAGATGAAACCGCTCGGCGATGCCTTCATCAACCTGGTGAAGATGATCATCGCGCCGGTGATCTTCCTGACCATCGTCACCGGCATCGCCAGCATGACCCACCTGCGCACGGTGGGCCGCGTGTTCGCCAAGGCGATGGCGTACTTCCTGTTCTTCTCCACGCTGGCGCTGATCGTCGGCATGGTCGTGGCGCACGTGGTGCAGCCCGGCGCCGGCATGAACATCAACCCGGCCGAGCTGGACCAGACCGCGGTGCACAGCTACGTCGAGAAGTCGCACGACCTGACCCTGGTCGGCTTCCTGATGGACATCATTCCGAAGACGCTGGTGAGCGCCTTCGTCGACGGCAACATCCTGCAGGTGCTGTTCATCGCGGTGCTGTTCGGCATCGCGCTGGCATCGGTGGGTGAGAAGGGCAAGCCGATCCTGAATTTCCTGGAGGCGCTGGTCGCCCCGGTGTTCAAGCTGGTGCACATCCTGATGAAGGCTGCCCCGATTGGTGCCTTCGGCGCGATCGCCTTCACCATCGGCAAGTATGGCGTCGGTTCGCTGGTCAACCTGGCCTGGCTGGTGGGCTCGTTCTACCTCACCGCGTTCCTGTTCGTGGCGGTGATCCTGGGTGTGGTCTGCCGCCTGTGCGGGTTCTCGGTGTTCAAGCTGGCACGCTACCTGAAGGCCGAACTGCTGCTGGTGCTGGGCACGTCGTCGTCGGAGTCGGCGCTGCCGTCGCTGATGGAGAAGATGGAGCGTGCCGGCTGCAGCAAGTCGGTGGTCGGCCTGGTGGTTCCGACCGGCTACTCGTTCAACCTGGACGGCACCAACATCTACATGACGCTGGCCGCGCTGTTCATCGCCCAGGCCACCAACACCGAACTGACCCTGGGCCACCAGATCGCCCTGCTGCTGGTTGCCATGCTCAGCTCCAAGGGCGCGGCCGGCGTCACCGGCGCCGGCTTCATCACCCTGGCTGCTACCCTGGCCGTGGTGCCGGAAGTGCCGGTGGCCGGCATGGCGCTGATCCTGGGCGTGGACCGCTTCATGAGCGAATGCCGCTCGTTGACCAACTTCATCGGCAATGCGGTCGCTACCGTGGTGGTCTCGCGCTGGGAAGGCGCACTGGACCGCAACCGCCTGCAGCTGGCGCTGGATGGCCGCGAGAGCGAACTGCCGCCGCCGGTCGATGCGCTGCCCGAGGCGCTGCCGGCCAAGGGCTGATCCAGGTGTGTGGTACCGCGGGGCCGATCACGACAGTGGTACGGCCCCGCGGCGTTTCAAGGCGACCCATGGCTGTCATGCGGAGCGCCGAAGCTGGTCTCGCGGTACCGTCGCATACGGCACGGAATTGTGCGGTCGCAGCATGCTTGCGACAGGATAGCGACAGGTCCAGACGCTCCAACGGGGGTATCATCCCCTGTCCCTTCTGCCCATTCATGTAACCCACATCGATGTCCAACGAAGATTTCAAACAGGCCGCCCTCGATTACCACCGGATGTCCCCGCCGGGAAAGATCAAGGTTTCCGCTACCAAGCCCATGCTGACCCAGCGCGACCTGTCGCTGGCGTATTCGCCGGGCGTGGCGTACGCCTGTGAAGCGATCAAGGCCGACCCGCAGCAGGCCAGCGAGCTGACCGCTCGCGGCAACCTGGTGGCGGTGATCTCCAACGGCACCGCGGTGCTGGGCCTGGGCAACATCGGCGCGCTGGCCGGCAAGCCGGTGATGGAAGGCAAGGGCGTGCTGTTCCAGAAGTTCGCCGGCATCGATGTGTTCGACATCGAAGTCGATGAGACCGACCCGGACAAGCTGGTCGACATCATCGCCTCGCTGGAGCCGACCTTCGGCGGCATCAACCTGGAAGACATCAAGGCGCCGGAATGCTTCGTGGTCGAGCGCAAGCTGCGCGAGCGCATGAAGATCCCGGTGTTCCATGACGACCAGCACGGCACGGCGATCATCGTCGGCGCGGCGGTGCTCAACGCCATGGCGATCACCGGCAAGAAGATCGAGGAAGTGAAGCTGGCGACCACGGGCATGGGCGCGGCCGGCATTTCCTGCGTGAACATGCTGGTGCAGCTGGGCCTGAAGCCGGAGAACATCCTGGCCTTCGACCGCGAGGGCGTGATCCACACCGGTCGTACCGACCTGGACCCGGAAAAGCAGCGCTATGCGCGCGACACCGACAAGCGCACCCTGGCCGAGATCGTCGACGGCGCGGACATCTTCCTGGGCCTGTCGGCACCGGGCATCCTGACCGCCGACATGGTCAAGACCATGGCGCCGGATCCGGTGATCTTCGCGCTGGCCAACCCGACCCCGGAAATCATGCCGGAACTGGCGCGCGCCGCGCGTCCGGACGCGATCATCGGCACCGGCCGTTCGGACTACCCGAACCAGGTCAACAACGTGCTGTGCTTCCCGTACCTGTTCCGTGGTGCGCTGGACGTGGGCGCCACCGCGATCAACGAGGAAATGAAGATCGCCTGCGTGCGTGCCATCGCTGCACTGGCCCGCCGCGCCGCCACCGACATGGGCTCGGCCTACGGCGGCGACACCCCGAGCTTCGGCCGTGAATACCTGATCCCGCGTCCGTTCGACCGCCGCCTGCTGGTGGAGCTGTCGGCCGCCGTGGCCCAGGCCGCGATGGACTCGGGCGTGGCCTCGCGCCCGATCGACGACATGGGCGCCTACCGCGACAAGCTGGCCCAGTTCGTCTACCGCACCAGCCTGATGATGAAGCCGGTCTACGACCGCGCGCGCAGCGACAAGCAGCGCGTGGTGTACGCCGAAGGCGAAGAGGAAGTGGTGCTGCAGGCGGTGCAGAACGTGGTCGATGACGGCCTGGCGCACCCGATCCTGATCGGTCGCCCGGAAGTGATCGAATCGCGCATCGAGCGCCTCGGCCTGCGCCTGAAGATCGGCGAGAACGTTGAAGTCACCAACATCAACGACGACCCGCGCTTCAACGAGTACTGGCAGTACTACCACGGCCTGACCGGCCGTCGTGGCGTGACCGTGGCCGCGGCGAAGAACCTGATGCGTTCGCGCCCGACCCTGATCGCCGCAGTGATGGTGGCGCGTGGCGAAGCCGATGCGATGCTGACCGGCATCGTCGGCCGCTTCCACAAGAAGCTGGGCTACGTGCGCAGCGTGCTGCCGCTGGAGCCGAAGGTCACCTCGACCTCGGCGATGACCGGCGTGATCAACCAGCAGGGCGTGTTCTTCTTCGTCGATACCCACGTGCAGGAAGACCCGACCGCCGAGCAGCTGTGCGAAGCGACCCTGCAGGCGGCCTACCGCATGAAGCTGTTCGGCATCGAGCCGAAGGTCGCGCTGCTGTCGCACTCCAACTTTGGCAGCCATGATTCGAAGGACGCGCTGAAGATGCGCCAGGTGCGCGAGCTGCTGCTCAAGCGCAACCCGCGTCTGAACGTGGATGGCGAAATGCAGGGCGACACCGCGTGGGATGAAGCGCTGCGCCAGAAGCTGCTGCCGGGCTCGACCCTGCAGGGCCGCGCCAACCTGTTCGTGCTGCCGAACCTGGAAGCGGCCAACATCGCCTACAACCTGGTGCGCGTGTTCACCGACGGCGTGGCGATCGGCCCGATCCTGATGGGTGTGAACAAGCCGGTGCACATCCTGACCACCAGCGCGACCTCGCGCCGGATCCTGAACATGACCGCGATCGCTGCGGTCGATGCGCAGATCAGGAAACAGCTGGAAGCGGAAAAGAAGGCGTAAGCCTTCTTTCCAGCGACAGCTGCAGAAACGCGCCCCATGGGGCGCGTTTCTGTTTCCGCGAAGCGGAAACGGGTAGAGCCGGCCGCTGGCCGGCAACCACAATGATGTCCAGGTACGACGACAGCCGGCCAGCGGCCGGCTCTACCGTAGGGCAACTACAACCGGGCTCGGACACGCCGCGACGGCCGGCCAGCGGCCGGCTCTACCCCGGTCCGTGCCACACGCGCTACGCAGCCCGGTCATTTCCCTGCAACGCCATTGCGGCCCAATACGCCCACGCGGCCCGGCCGTGGGAAGGGACCGGACCGGCCTTCCCACCCTGGGCCCGACCATCTCCCCATCGGCGAAAGTGTCATGCGCAATCGAGTGACCCGGCGGTACTTCCAGCAGCTGTTCGCGCTCTACGCCGGTTTCGTGCGGTCGCGCTGAGGCCGCCAGCCGCCACGGCACGTCGGGCATCCGTGCCCATCGTGCACGCGGCTTACTGCGCCGTGCTCGGCGCCAGCAGCTCGATCTCCGCCAGCGGCATCCGGCCCGGTGCGACCAAGCGCAGTCGGTATTCGCTGTAGCGGCCGGGTTTGGCGATGCGGAACGGACGGGTCTGGCGGGCGGATTCGAAGTCTTCGCCGCTGCGCTGGTCGAGCACGGTCCAGCTGCCGCCGCCGTAGCGTGCCTCCAACGTCCACTCACCGCCCTGGATGCGGCCGTCACCGCTGGTGAGCGTGTACATCGTCGGCGTGCCGTCGCTCAGTCCGGTCAGCGCGATGGTTGCGCCGCCGCCCAGGCCCACGGTGGTGCTCGCATCGTCATCGACCAGTGCGGGCAGGGCACGGCCATCGGCCAGCGTCGCCTTCGCGCCGCTGCCGAGCAGGTCGTGCAGCAGCTGCGGGCGCTGGCCGCGCGCGGTCAACGAGCGCGGCACATCGTCCACGCCGCTGCCCCAGCGCGAGGGACGGGGTCCCATCACGAAGTCGAGGGTCGCGCCCTTGGCGATCAGGTCGTGCGGCACCCAGGTCTTCGTCCACGGCGTACCGTTGATCTTCAGCGACTGCACGTAGACGTTCTCGCGCGAGTTGTTGGCCGCGTTCACGGTCAGCACCGCGCCACCCTGCAGCTCCACCCGTGCGTGCTCGAATGCCGGCGAGCCGATCACGTACTCCGGGGCGCCCATGCGCAGCGGGTACAGGCCCAGCGAGGCCAGCACGTACCATGCCGAGGTTTCGCCGTTGTCCTCATCGCCCGGATAGCCCTGGCCGATCTCGCTGCCGACGTACAGCCGCGACAGGATCTCGCGCACGTGTTGCTGGGTCTTCCACGGCTGCCCGGCATACAGGTACATCCACGGGATGTGGTGCGCAGGCTGGTTGCTGTGCGCGTACATGCCCATGCGCACGTCGCGTGCTTCGGTCATCTCGTGGATGGTGCCGCCGTAGGAGCCCGCAAGTGCCGGATCCGCGGTTTCCGGCGTGGCGAAGAAGGTATCCAGCTTCGCCGCCAGCTTTTCGCGGCCACCGTACAGCGCGGCCAGGCCTTCGCCGTCATGGGCGGCAGTGAAGGCGAAGGTCCAGCCGTTGGATTCGGTGTAATCGTGGCCCCACACGCGCGGGTCGTAGTCCTTGGCGTCCACGCGCCAGCGGCCATCGGCCTTGCGGCCCTGGAAGAAGCCGGCGGCAGGGTCGAACATCGTCGCGTAGCTGGCGGCGCGGTGGCGGAAGTAGTCGGCCTCGGTGCTGTAGCGCTCGCGTGCGGCAGGTGCGGTCGCGCGCTTGGCCAGGGCATCGGCCATGTTGGCGATGCCGAAGTCATTGAGTGCGCCTTCCATCGTCCACGACATGCCCTCATGCACGTCGGCGCTGGCGTAGCCCCGGAAGGTCGAACGGTCCATGCCCTTGCGGCCGACATGGCGGTCGGGTGGTACCACGGTCGCGTTCTTCAGCGCGGCGGCATAGGCCTCGGCCGGATCGAAACCGCCGATGCCCTTCAGCCAGGCATCGGCGAACGCCACGTCAGAGCTGGTGCCGACCATCAGGTCGGCGTAGCCCGGCGACGACCAGCGCGCGATCCAGCCGCCGGCACGGTACTGCTCGATGAAGCCCTGTACCAGCTGCCCGGCATCCTCCGGAGTGAACAGCGCATAGGCCGGCCAGGTGGTGCGGAAGGTGTCCCAGAAGCCGTTGTTGACGAATACCTTGCCGTCGCGCACGGCGGCATAGCTGCGGGTCGCGCTGCCCTCGGTGTTGTCATCGCTGGCGCTGGCCTGGTTGGCGTAGCGCCACTCAGGTGCGGCGGCGCTGCCCACGTTCTCGTGGCCGGAATTGGGGTACAGGAACAGCCGATACAGGCTGGAATACAGCGTGGTCTTCTGGTCGTCGCTGGCATCGCCGATGTCGAAACGGGCCAGGCGCGCATCCCATGCATCCTGCGCACGGCCGGCCACGCTTTCCAGCGTATCGACTGCGGCGATTTCCAGGGCCAGGTTGTGCCGTGCCTGCTCCACCGAGATCAGCGAGGTGGCGATGCGCATGGTCACCCGCCGGTCGCTGCCGGCATCGAACTTGATGTAACCGGTCGGTCGGCCGGTGTTGAGGCGCCCACTGCTGCGCCACGGCCTGTCGAAGCTGGCTGCCACGTACATGCGGCTGGCGCCGTTGGACAGCCCGCTGCGCGTATCGGTGTAGCCGGACAGTGTCTGCGTGGCAGCGTCCAGGGTCAGGCCACCGCGTGCATCGACATTGTCGAACAGCAGGTTGGCGTCGCCGCCTTCGGGGAAATCAAAGCGGAACAGCGCGGCATGATCGGTCGGCGCGATGGCGGCCGCGATGCCGTTGTCGAAGCGAACGTCGTAGCGATACGGGCGCGCGCTTTCATGGCTGCGGTCGAACGACAGCGCGCGCTTGCGGCGGTCGGCCTCCGGCACGCCACGGCTGGCCGAGGGCATCACCTGGAAGGTCTGGCGGTCGCCCATCCACGGGCTGGGCTGATGGCTCAGCGCAAGCGCCTGCAGCTGCGGGCGGTTCTGCGCGTCGTTCTGCTCGTTCCAGCGGTACAGCCAGTTCAGCGCACCGGCATCGGTGACCGGGGTCCAGAAGTTGAACCCGTGCGGCACCGCCGTGGCCGGGAAATTGTTGCCGCGCGAGAAGGTGCCGTTGGCCTGGGTGCCGCGGGTGGTCAGCACCCAGTCGGAGACGCGCGCTGGCTGCTGACGTGGCACTGTGCCCAGGCGCACGTCATCAATCCAGCCGGAGACCGGTGCGCCGTCGGCACTGGCCACCTCCAGTTCGATCGCCACCACGCGGCGGCCCTTCAGCGCGGGCACATCGCCCAGCCGCACCGCCTTGCGTGCCCATTGCTGCGGGTACAGCGTCTTCGAGTCGCCCTGCGCGCGTGCGCCGATGGCTACGCCGTGCTGGTCGCGTGCAGTGCCGGCCGAAACCCGACTGCCATCGTCCAGCAGCAGGTCCAGTGACACATAGGTCGAGGCCACGGTGTCCTTGCCGACGATCTCCGGCAGCACCAGCCACGACAGGGTGGTATCGGCCTCGATGGTCATGTCCGCCTTGAACAGCTCGCGCCGCGCGCTGCCGCCTTCGCTGCTGTAGCGCAGTGCGTGCAGGCCGCTGTAGCCGGCATTGCGCTTGGCGGCGTAGGGCGCCGCGGGGCCGTTGCCGATCGTGACCTGCAATGCGCCTGTGGCCGGTGCCGGAGCCGGCTGGCCCGGTTCGAACGAGGTCTGCAGACCCTGTGCCAGTACCGGCATCGCAGTGGTCGCACAGGCAAGGGCCAGGGCGAGCGGAAGCAGGGCGCGGCGTGGATCGGACAGGGTCATGCAAGGGTCTCCCGGGAGGGCAGGCGGCGGGCAGAACCCGCATCGGCAGACACCACGGGCAGCATCGCTCCGCCCGCCTGGATGGCAGTGGAAGAGGCGATGCTGGTCCGGTGGGGGCGGGCCATGCGATCGGGTCGGATTGGGCAGGTCGGGCTGCGACCTGGCCCGATCCTGCAACAGCCGCAGCGGCCTGACAAGTGCCATTTAGTTCGATCCAAATGCGGGAAATATCGTGGTCGAGAGGTTTTCGGGGGGAACCTGCAGGATCGATGGGAGAATTTCCGCCCGTGCCCGGCCTTGGATCTGCCATGCATCGCTGCGAGGAAATGCCCGGCGGCACGCAAAGGCCTGTTGCGGCGCAATGTCGAGGCGGCCCGGATGCTAGAATCACAGGCCTCGCAACCCGTTCATCGACATCCGCCATGAGCCATACCGCCACCGCGCCCGCCAACGCCGAGAAGCGCTACACCGTGCACCGCAGCGATCTGCCGCTGAGCTGCCCGACCCCGGAAATGGCGCTGTGGAACTCGCATCCGCGCGTGTACCTGCCGATCGAAGACGAGCCCAACGGCGAAGCGCAGTGCCCGTACTGCGGTTCCGTGTTCGTGCTGGCCGACTAAGCGGCCGCCCCTTCGATGCGCCGATTGACCGTGGTGCAGTTGCTGCCGGCGCTGCACTCCGGCGGTGTCGAGCGCTCGACCCTGGAAATTGCTGCGGCCCTGGTCGCCGCCGGCCATCGTGCGCTGGTGGTCTCTGCCGGTGGCCGCCTGGTGCAGCCACTGCTCGACAGCGGTGCCGAGCATCTCACGCTCGACATCGGCCGCAAGTCGCTGCTGACCCTGCGCCACCTGCCGACCCTGCGCCGCCTGTTCGCCGAGGTTGGCGCCGACATCGTGCATGCCCGTTCGCGGCTGCCAGCCTGGCTGGGCCTGTACGCGATCCGTGCGATGCCCGCCGCGCAGCGCCCGCATTGGGTGACTACCGTGCACGGGTTGAACTCGCCCAGCCGCTACAGCGCGGTGATGACCAGCGGTGAACGCGTGATCTGCGTATCCAATACCGTACGCGACTACGTGCAGCGGCATTACCCGACCGTTCCCGAAGCGACCCTGCAGGTGATTCCGCGTGGCGTCGATGTCGGCCAGTTCCCACGCGTGGCGCGTGCCGATCGCCGTCCGCGGCTGGCGCTTGCGGCCGATTACCCATGGCTGGCGCAGGTTGAAGGCCCGCTGCTGCTGCTGCCGGGGCGCGGCACCCGGCTGAAGGGCCACGCACATGCATTGCAGCTGCTGGCGGATGTGCGTGCCGCCGGCGTGCCGGCACAGCTGTGGATGCTGGGCACCGATGAACCCGGCCGTGAAGCCTACGTGGCCGACCTGCGCCGGCAGGCCGCTGCTTTGGGCGTGACCGATGCCGTGCAGATCAGCTCGCCGACCGCGCGCATCGCCCAGGCCTATGCGGCCAGCGACCTGGTGCTGCAGCTGTCGGACAAGCCCGAAGCGTTCGGCCGCACCGTGGTCGAGGCGCTGTCGGTCGGCCGCCCGGTGCTGGGCTGGGACCATGGTGGCGTCGGCGAACTGCTTCGGCAGCTGCAACCCAGCGGCGCGGTGCCGCTCGGTGATGCACGCGCGCTGGGTGAACGTGCGCTGGCCCTGCTGGCGCAGCCACCGTCGTTGCCGACCCGCATCCCGTTTACCCTGCAGGCCATGCAGCGCGATACCCTCCGCCTCTATGCCGATCTCGCCGGCTGATCCCGCCGTCATCCTGCGCGACGACCGCGCCGGGCGCTGGGCGCCCTGGTGGGTGCTGGCGTACGTGGCGCTGTGGCCGCTGCCGGGCATCGCTGAAACCGTGCTCGGGCTTGGCGCGCTGTACGCCGCCGCGCGCATGGTCATGCGCCGGCTGCAGCGCCGCCCGCACCTGCTGAGCACGGCAGCCTGGGCACTGACCTCGATCCTGTTCCTCGGCTACTGGCTGCCGCAGGCGTTCTCGGCCATCGATGCCATTGATCCGGCGGCGTCCTGGACCAAGGCCGCTGCGGGTCTGCGCTACCTGCCCTTCATGTGGCTGGTGGCGATTGCGGTGGCCACGCCGGAACGGCGACGCCTGACCTTCGTTGGCCTTGCGTTGATCACCGCTGCGTGGACGCTGGATGCGCTGGTGCAGGCGGCAGCGGGTACCAGCCCGTGGTTCTGGTCGCTGGAACACCTGAAGCTTGCGGTGAGCGGTCGTGCACTGTGCCCGGCAGATGAGGCCGCATTGGCCGACCGGCTCAGTGGCGCCCTGGGGCCGTGCAACCTGAAATTCGGCCAGGTGCTGGCCAGCCTGTCGCCGTTCCTGTTGCTGCCGGTGGCGCGCCGCTTCGGTAATCCGGGCTGGCTGCTGGCGGCCGCCACGCTGGGAAGTGTGCTGCTGCTGGCCGGCTCGCGCGCCTCGTGGATCACCTTCGCACTGGTGCTGGCCTACAGCGGCGTGCGCCAGTTCGGCTGGAAGCGGTTGGCGGTGCTGGCACTGGTGGCCGTTCTCGGAGCTGGCGTGCTGACCGCCAGCGTGCCGCAGCTGCGTGAGCGCTTCGCACGTACGGCGATGGCCTGGGAGGGCGGCGACCGTGGTGTCGACGAGGCGCTGTCCGGCCGTGCGAGGATCTGGGAAGCGGCTGTCTGCATGATCGAGGAGCACCCGATCAACGGTGTCGGCGCGCGTGGCTTCCGCGATGCCTATCCGGCCTGCGTGGCCGATGAAGACCCGGCGGTGTGGGGCAGTGCGCCGGCATTGCACGCCCATCAGATCGTGTTGGAGATCCTGGCGGAGACCGGTGTGCTCGGCCTGCTGCTGTGGCTGGCGGCGGTCGCCCAGGCCTGGCGGGCATGGCGCTACGCGCCGGCCGCCGCCCGTGAGCGTGCGCGGCCGGCGATGCTGGCGCTGGCAGTCACGGTGTTCCCGCTCAACACGCACCTGGCGTTCTATTCCGCGTTCTGGGGTGGTCTGACCGTGCTGCTGGCGGCCCTGTTCGCCGGCAGCCTGCTGGCCCGCGACGCAGACGATTCCCCGCCGATGCAGTAGCTGCCAACCTTGGTTGGCTCCCCGGGACCGGCCTCGGTTCATCGGCGCCAACCAAGGTTGGCGACTACCACGTGCACGCCGGCCCTTCCACCGCATCCGGTTATTTGTAGAAATCGCTCCGGCCGCCGGGCTGGCGCTTGAAACGGCGGTGGATCCACAGGTACTGGTCGGGCGCCTCGCGCACCATTTCCTCGATGGCCTGGTTGACCCGCGTGGTATCGGCTTCCACATCCTCGCTGGGGAAATTCTCCAGCGGTGCACCAATCTTCAGGATGTACTTCCCACCTTCGCGGCGGTGGAAATAGGGGATCACCGCGCAACCGGTCATCCGCGCCAGCTGGTGGGTGGCGGTGATGGTGGAAGCGGTGTGGCCGAAGAACGGCACGAACACGGTGTCCTTGCCACGCATGTCCTGGTCCGGCGCATACCAGAGGAAGCCGCCCTTCTTCAGGTGGCGCACGGTGGCGCGGATGTCCTCGTTGGCGAACATCGCCTTGGCATAGCGCAGGCGGCCGAACTTCACCGCCCACTCGTATACCGGGTTCTTGTGCTTGCGGTACATGCCGGACAGGTCGACGTAGTCGCACAGCAGGCGGCCGCACATCTCCAAGGTCATGAAGTGGCCGGAGACCAGCAGCACGCCACGTCCTTCGGCCTGCATCTGCCGCAGGTGTTCCAGGCCTTCGATCCGCACCTGCGGGCGGATGCTGTCGATGCTGCCCCACCAGGCGCGGATGCACTCGAACACGCCCACGCCCAGCGCATCGAAGCTGTCGCGCACCAGGCGCTGGCGCCAGGCTTCGTCCTTCTCGGGGAAGCACAGTTGCAGGTTGACCTCGGCGGCGCGGCGGCGGCTGCCGAGCAGGCGCCAGGTGATCCAGCCGACGCCCCGGCCCAGCGCGCGCTGCAGCATCCACGGCAGGCGGGCGATGGCGAAGGCGCCGAACATGGCGGCGAACATCGGCCAGTTGCGCGGATCGCGCAGCGACGGGCGGACGGCGGTGGAGGCATCTGACATGGGGCCATTCTACCAAGGCGGCCGCGTGTCTTTCCCGGGGGGCTCCCGTATCCTTGCCGCATGCGTAAAGACCCTGTCGAATGGATCCTGCGCGGCCTGTACTCGGCTGTGCTCTACATCCTGCTGCCGATCACCGTGTACCACCTGGTCTGGCGCGGCTTCCGGGTTCGCGAGTATTTCCGGCGCTGGGACGAGCGCTACGCCTCCTATCCACAGCCGACCGGCCAGCCACGGGTCTGGCTGCACGCGGTGTCGGTGGGCGAGGTCAATGCCGCCGCACCACTGGTGAACGCCCTGCGCGAGCAGCGCCCGGACATCCGCTGGGTGATCACCACCATCACCCCGACCGGTTCGGAGCGCGTGCGCGCGCTGTGGGGCGATGCGCTGGACCACGTCTACCTGCCGTACGACGTGCCGGGCAGCGTCAACCGCTTCCTCGGCCATTTCCGGCCCAGCCTGGCACTGATCCTGGAAACCGAGCTTTGGCCGAACATGCTGTTCGGCTGCCGTGACCGTGGGATTCCGGTCTACATCCTCAATGCGCGCCTGTCGGCACGTTCGCTGCGCGGCTACCGGCTGCTGGCGGCGCTGATCCGGCGCGCTCTGCGCACCGTCACCTGCGTGGCCGCGCAGTCGCAGGACGATGCGGACCGCTTCGTGCAGCTCGGCGCTGCCCCGGAGCAGGTGCAGGCGCTGGGCAACCTGAAGTTCGACATCACCACGCCGGAGGTGCAGGGCTTCGTCGAGCAGTTTCATGCCCGGGTGCCAGCCGGGCGTCCGGTGTGGATCGCCGCCAGTACCCACGATGGCGAAGAACAGGCAGTGGTCGACCTGCACCGCCGCCTGCGCCAGCAGCATCCCGACCTGCTGCTGCTGTGGGCGCCGCGGCATCCCGAGCGCTTCCCGAAGGTGGAGGCGCTGGCGCGCGAGCAGGGCTGGAACGTGGCCACCCGGCGCGCGAAGCAGTGGCCGGAAGCGGGCACCGACGTGTTCGTCATCGACACCCTCGGTGAACTGATGCCGTTCTACGCCTGTGCCCAGGTCGCCTTTGTCGGCGGCAGCCTGCAGCCGATCGGTGGCCACAACCTGCTGGAACCGGCAGCGATGGGCACCGCTGCCGTGACCGGCCCGCACCTGCACAACTTCGCCGAGATCTCGCGCCGCATGCGTGAGGCGGGTGCACTGCTGATCGGTGAGGACGTGCAGGCGGTCGGTGACCTGTTGCAGCACCTGCTCGACGATGCACAGGCACGCGAAGACATGGCGCGCGCTGGCTGCACGCTGGTGAGCAATGGCCGCGGCGCCCTGCAGCGCACGCTGGCGCTGGTCGCGCCGCATCTGCCGCCACCGCGCAGCTGAGACGGGCGCCGGCAGCCGGCGCGTCGACTGACGTGATCGACTGCATCAATTCTGCTTAGCGATCGGAATCCTGTCGCAGCAGGACCGGGTACGGGCCTTTCATCGTGTCTTCGATCACATCGCAGCGCCCCCGGTACGGTTTCTGATACCGCCCCTCGGCGCAGGCTGCCAGCCTGCTGTCGACCGCACTTGGGCGGATATCAAGGGGACTTGCGATGGACAGCGACAACGGCCGCGACCGGGATGCCTGCCTTGGCATGGATCATGTCGCGGCGCTGGCACTGGCGCTGCTGCTGGGGGGCAGCGTGATCGCCCTGGTCGGCCAGCACACCGCCGCGCGGGCGGGGCCGGCCATCGTACTGAGCCTGGTATTGGCCGCGCTGGGTACTGCGCCGGTGCTGTATTGCCTGCATGTCCTGAACCAGCAGCGACCCGCCGGCGGGGGCCTGCATGGCGTGCTGCAGGCCAGCTGGGGCAGGGTGGGAGCGGGCGTACTCAGCGGCGTGTTGCTGCTGGAACTGGTGGTGACCAGTGCGGGCGTGGCGCAGTCCATCGCCGGCCACCTGCAGGTGCTGCTGGCCCACTGCGGTATCGAGGCCGGAAACGGGATGCCGGTTCAGCTGCTGGCCGCCACCGGTCTATGGCTGCTTGGCATGGTCGGGCTGCTGCCGCCACGTCACGTCGCATTGATTGTCTGTGCGCTGCTGACGGTGAAGATCGGCATTGGCCTGCTGCTGCTGGCACTGGCGGCCCGTTACGTGCACTACGCACTTTGGATTCCATGGTTGCCGGAAGCCACGGCGCCGTATCGCTACGGGCTGGGTGGGGTACTGGCGGCGAGCGTGCCGCTGCTCGGCGTGTTCGCCAGCGTCGGCCTTGCGCTGGGAATTCCCGGCATGGGCCGGCAGGCGAGGGCACGACAGCCGCTGCTGCTGGCGGGGATGCTGCTGTTGGCCATGCTGCTGTTGATCGTACTTGCTGCGCTGCAGGCGGGCCTGGTGGAGTTCCCGGCATTGGCCAGCACGCGACCGTTGTCGGTGGCGCTGCAGCAGCACCCGCAGCTGCACTGGATGATGCCGTTGCTGCCACTGGCCGGCGCGGCCGGGTTGGCGGCGCTGCTGCTGGTACTGATGATGTTGGCCGCGCGCCTGGCGACGCAGCTGCGGTCTGCGGCCGGCCCTGCAGCGCCCGGCTTCCAGGTGCGACTGACGTGGGTCGCGGTGGTCCTGTCGGCGGCACTGCTGGCGCTGCTGGCACCCATCGGTGCGCTGCCGGTGCTGCCGGGTCCGGCCACCCTGCTGGTGATGGCGGCCTTGTGCCTGGCCGTGCTTCACGTGCAGGTGCCACCCTCGCGCGTCCTGCCGGTGCTTGCGCCCATGGCCGCCGTACTGTGCCTGTTGGCCGCAGTGGAGCGGATGCGCGCCTGGCCTGGCTGACGGCCGTGCAAAGGCAACAAAAAAGCCACCCTCGCGGGTGGCTTCTTCATTGCCGGCAGGGCGACGACTCAGTGCGTGGTCGTTGCCGGGTTGCCCGCGTCCTGGGTCAGCAGGCGGTTGACGTCCTGCAGCTCGGCCACGTCCAGCGCACCCAGCGACTGGCTCAGCAGCAGGCGGTTCTGCAGGAAGGTGTAGCGGGCCTGGGCGTAGTCCAGCTGCGCCGAGAACAGGATGCGCTGGTTCTGGATCACGTCCAGCACGGTGCGGGTACCGACTTCCAGGCCGACCTGCGAGGCGTCGTACGCGCTCTGCGCCGAGACCACCGCCAGGCGGCGGGCTTCCACTTCGCTGATGCCCTGCACCAGGGTCTGGTAGGCATTGCGGGTGTTGCGGTCGAGGGCACGCTTCTGCTGCTCGTAGCCGTCCTGGGCGATGTCACGCTGGGCCAGTGCCTGGCGGACGCCGGACTGGGTGGCGCCACCGGCGAAGATCGGCACGCTCAGGGTCAGCCCGATGCTGTTGGTGCGTGCATCCGGCGACAACGAGCCGGCACCGGTGCTGTCACCCCAGGTTGCGCTCTTGCCCCAGCTGCCGCCCAGCGACAGGGTCGGGTAATGGCCGCCACGAGCGGCCTGCACGCCAGCCTCGGCGGCGCTGACCTTCAGTTCCTGGGCCTTCAGCGCCGGATTCTGGTTGGTGGCCTGGTGCACCAGCTCGTCGATGTTGCCACGGTTGGCCGGCACTTCCGGGCGGAAGTCGGCCGGCAGCCCACGCAGGTTGGTCACCGGCTGGCCGGTCAGTTCGGTCAGGGCCTGGTAGTTATCGGCCAGGGTGTTCTGCGCAACGATGGTGTTGGCGCGCGCCTGGTCGTACTGGGCGCGTGCTTCGTGCACGTCGGTGATCGGCGCCAGGCCCACTTCCAGGCGCTTGTCGGCGAAGTCGAACTGCTTCTTCGCAGCCGCTTCATTGGTCTGTGCGGCGTTCAGCGATTCGATTGCCACCAGCACGTTGAAGTAGGCCGCCGAGGTGCGCACGATCAGGCTGTCGTTGGCCGAATCGAGGGTGAAGTCCGCCGCCTTGCTCAGCTCGCGCTGCGAACGCAGGTTGTTGATCTGGGTCCAGTTGAACAGCGTCTGGCTCCCTTCGATCGTGTAGTTGCGGCGCTTGCTGGTCACGGTGCCGGAGTTGGCGTCATGGTCCGCCTCGCTGCGCGAGCGGTTCAGCGTGGCCTGGCCGTTGATCTGCGGCAGCAGGGCAGCGCGGGCCTGCACGGCGCCTTCCTTGTCGTACAGCCGGGTGGATTCGGCGGCGGACAGCTGCGGATCGCCATTGCGCGCCATTTCGTAGACCTGCAGCAGGTCGGCGGCATGGGCGGACAACGGCAGCAGGGCAGTGGCCAGCGCAACAGCGAGGGATCGGCGGATCATTGCGGCTTCCTTGGACTCAGAGGTGGAACTGGGGGGCCGGGGCGGCACCACGCAGGTAATCGATATCGGTCTCGAACAGGGACTCGGTGCTGCCGTCGGCCTTGACCAGCAGGGCCTCCATCGCCGGCGAGCGGCCGTGGATCACGAACAGGCGACCACCCGGACGCAGCCACGAGGCGAACTGTGACGGCACCACGTCGACCGCACCAGTGACACAGATCACGTCAAAGCGGCGTTCGGTCTGCCAGGACAGGGCATCGGCCACTTCCACGCGGACGTTGGTGCCCAGGCCGGAGGCGTCCAGGCGGGCACGCGCGGCGGCGGCCAGTTCCGGGTCGATCTCCAGGCTCAGCACGTCGCGCGCCAGCGCGCCGATGCAGGCCGAAAGGAAGCCGCTGCCGGTGCCGATTTCCAGCACTTCGTCACCCGGCTGCAGATCCAGTGCCTGCAGGGTACGGCCCTCGATGACCGGCTTCATCATCTTCTGGCCATGGCCGATCGGCAGTTCGACATCGGCGTAGGCCAGTGCCCGGTGCGCGTCGGCGACAAAGGCCTCGCGCGGCAGGCGGGCTAGGACGTCGAGCACCTTGATGTCCAGCACGTCCCAGGGACGGATCTGCTGTTCCACCATCAGTTCGCGGGCGTGGGCGTAATCAATCGTCATGAGGTTCAAATCCAGCGCAGTGGGCCGGCCATTTTACCGGTGCCGGAGGCCGGCGGCGCGCCCAGAGCATCAGCTGCAGGGTGGCCGGGGTCGCAGTGCCGGAAGTCATCGCGACCTCCGGTTCATTCAGGTTTGCCGTTTCAGCCGGTTCCGGCCCCTCGCGGCGCATAGGCGCGCAGGAAGAAGTCGATGCTGGCGGTCACGTGGGTGAGAGGGTCGCACTCCACCGGTGACAGTGGCATGCCGCACATCATATGCATGTGCACTTCGCCCTTGACCAGGGTCAGGAACTGCTGGCCGGCCAGGTAATAGTCGGGGATCTCCAGCTCGCCGCGTTCGCCGCGGGCGCGCAGGAAGTCGGCCAGGGCCTCGCAGGTGCGCTCGGGGCCGGCCTGCCAGAACAGCTCGCGCAGGCGCTCATCGGTCTCCGGCGCCATCATCATGCGCTGGATCGAGATCGCCGCATCGGAGGTGATCAGCTCGAAGAAGGCCAGGCCGATGCCGATCAGCTGGTCGCGCAGCGGACCGTCCGCGTCGGCCACGAACAGGGCATCGGGCAGCATTTCAATGCATTTGGACTGCACGGCCTCGGAGAACAGGGTCTCCTTGTCGCCGAAGTGGCTGTACACGGTCAGCTTCGAGACGCCGGCCTGAGCGGCGATGGCATCCATGCTCACGCCGGTATAGCCCTGTTCGATGAACAGTGCCTTGGCTGCTTCAAGGATCGCCGCGCGCTTGCCGAGGTCCTTGGGGCGCCCGGGTCCGGCGGCCTTGGCAGCGGGCTTGGCCGACGGCTTTCGGGAAGTGGGAGAACTCATCGCAACAATACTAGACCAAGCGGTTCGATATTTATACTATACCGGCCGGTTTATTAAATTGGGCCGGCAGTCGCGGCTCCCCCCTTAGTTGCAACCCTGCGTTTTCAGGACGTTGACCGATGAAGATCGTGCGCTGGATGGGCGGTATGGTGTGGGTGGCTGCGCTGGCAGCCTGTTCGGGACAGGAACAGGCGCCACAGGCGGCCGTACCGGTACTGGTGGTTCACCCCGGCGAACAGGCCGGGCAGGCCCCGGCGGCGTTCCCGGGCACGGTGCGTGCCCGGCAGGAAAGCCCGCTGTCGTTCCGCGTCGGTGGCAACCTGGTCAAGCGCCATGTCGATGCCGGGCAACGGGTGAAGAAGGGCGATGTGCTGGCCGAGCTGGATGCAGCCGACTTCGCATTGCAGGCCCGCGCTTCGCAGGCGCAGCTGGCCGCAGCTGAAGCCGACCTGGTGCGTGCCCGCGATGACCTCAAGCGCTACCAGGTGCTGGCCGACCAGCAACTGGTCAGCCGTTCGCAGCTGGACCAGCAGTCGGCCGCGTTCAAAGCGGCACAGGGCCAGGCCAACGCCGCCCGCGCCAACCTCGATGTGCTGCGCAACCAGGCCGACTACGCGCAGCTGCGCGCGCCGGCCGACGGCGTGATCGCCAGCCGCGAGGCCGAAGCCGGGCAGGTGGTGTCCGCCGGCCAGACCATCTTCAACCTGGCTGCCGATGGCGGGCGCGAAGTGCTGATCGACCTGCCCGAGGCCACCATCCGCGACTACGCGGTCGGCCAGCCGGTCGAGGTGGAGCTGTGGAACCGCCCGGGCCAGCGCCTGCCGGGCACGATCCGCGAGATCGCTGCCGCCGCCGATCCGCAGGCGCGCACCTATGCGACCCGGGTCAGTCTGGCCGCCGATGCGCTGGCCGATGTCGAACTGGGCCAGAGCGCGCGCGTCTACAGCAGTGCCGGTCGCCACGGCACCCTGCAGCTGCCGTTGGGCGCGCTGCAGCGTGGCGCCAATGGGGCCGCCAGCGTGTGGGTGGTCGATCCGGCCAACAGCACGCTGAAGTCCGCAGCGATCACCACCGGGGCTTACGGCAGCGAAACGGTGCCGGTGCTGTCCGGTGTGGGCGCGGGTGACTGGGTGGTCGCCGCGGGTGGCCATCTGCTGCGTGCCGGCCAGCCGGTGATTGCCGTGGACCGGCAGAACCGCCCGGTGCTGAAGCCGGCCGCGCCGGCCGCTGCCGCCAAGGCCAAGGAGTAAGCCGGTGCGCCGCTTCAATCTTTCCGAGTGGGCGCTGGCCAATCGTCCACTGGTGCTGTTCGCGATGCTCGCCTTCGCCTTGATCGGCGCGTGGTCGTACAAGCATCTGGGCCAGTCCGAGGATCCACCGTTCACCTTCAAGGCGATGGTGGTGCGTACGCTGTGGCCGGGTGCTACCGCCGAGCAGGTCTCGCGGCAGGTGACCGAGCCGATCGAGAAGGCGCTGATGAACACCGGCGAGTACGAGTTCATCCGCTCGTATTCGCGCCCGGGTGAATCGCAGGTCATCTTCATGGCGCGCGACAGCCTGCGCTCCAAGCAGATTCCGGATCTGTGGTACCAGGTGCGCAAGCGCGTGGGCGACATCCGGCCGACGCTGCCGCGCGAGATCGTCGGCCCGTTCTTCAACGATGAGTTCGGCGACACCTACGGCAACATCTATGCGCTGACCGGCAAGGGCTTCGACTACGCGGTGATGCGTGATTACGCCGACCGCATCCAGCTGGAGCTGCAGCGCGTGCCCGACGTCGGCAAGATCGACCTGGTCGGCCTGCAGGATGAGAAGGTGTGGATCGAGCTGTCCAACACCCGCCTGGCCACGCTGGGCGTGTCGATGCAGCAGGTGCAGCAGGCACTGGCCGACCAGAACGCGGTCACCGGTACCAGCTTCTTCGAGACCGCCACCGATCGCGTGCAGCTGCGCGTGACCGGCCAGTTCAATGACATCGACGCCATCCGCCAGTTCCCGATCCGCGCTGGCGACCGCACCGTGCACCTGGGCGACATCGCCGAGGTCAAGCGCGGCTTCGCCGACCCGGCGTCGCCGAAGATGCGCTTCATGGGCGAGGAGGCGATCGGCCTGGCCGTGGCAATGAAGGACGGCGGTGACATTCTCAAGCTTGGCGCCAACCTTGATGCCGAGTTCGAACGCCTGCAGAAGACCCTGCCGGCCGGCATGCAGCTGCGCAAGGTGTCCGACCAGCCGCAATCGGTGGAGGAGTCGGTCGGCGAGTTCGTGCAGGTGCTGACCGAAGCGGTGGTGATCGTGCTGCTGGTCAGCTTCTTCTCGCTGGGCCTGCGCACCGGCCTGGTGGTGGGCGTGACCATTCCGCTGGTGCTGGCGATGACCTTCTTCGTCATGCACTACTTCGACATCGGCCTGCACAAGATCTCGCTGGGCGCGCTGGTGCTGGCGCTGGGCCTGCTGGTGGACGATGCGATCATCGCGGTGGAGATGATGGCCACCAAGATGGAACAGGGCTACGACCGCCTGCGTGCGGCCAGTTTCGCCTGGGAATCGACCGCGTTCCCGATGCTGACCGGCACCCTGATCACGGCGGCCGGCTTCCTGCCGATCGCCACGGCCGCATCGAGCACCGGTGAATACACCCGCTCGCTGTTCCAGGTGGTGACCATCGCACTGGTGGTGTCGTGGATTGCCGCAGTGCTGTTCATCCCGTATCTGGGCGACAAGATGCTGCCGGACCTCTTCAATCCGCAGCCGCCGAAGCCGGGCAGCCTGTCCGCGCGCTGGCTGGCCAAGCGCCAGCAGTGGGCCGACCGCTATCCGGCGCTGGCCAACCTGATCGCACCGCCACAGCACGGGCACGACCATGATCCGTACCAGCGCCCGTTCTACCGCAGCTTCCGCCGCTTCCTGGATGCCTGCCTGCGTCATCGCTGGTGGGTGATCGCCGCGACCATCGGCCTGTTCGTGTTCTCGCTGATGATGTTCCGCTTCGTGCCGCAGCAGTTCTTCCCGGATTCGACCCGGCCGGAACTGATGGTGGACATCGAGCTGGCCGAGGGCGCGTCGCTGCGCTCGACCCAGGCCCAGGCCGAGAAGCTGGAGAAGCTGCTGTCCAACCGCGAGGGCATCGCCAACTATGTGTCCTACGTGGGCACCGGTTCGCCGCGCTTCTACCTGCCGCTGGACCAGCAGCTGCCGGCCACCAACTTCGCCCAGTTCGTGGTGCTGGCCAAGGACATCAAGTCGCGCGAAAGCACCCGTGACTGGCTGCTGCATGAGGTGATCCCGAAGTTCCCGGACGTGCAGATGCGCGTGACCCGCCTGGAGAATGGTCCGCCGGTCGGTTACCCGGTGCAGATGCGCATCTCCGGCGAGCACATCGAGAAGGTGCAGGCGATCGCACACCAGGTCGAGGCCAAGGTGCGTGAAAACCCGCACGTGATGAACGTCAACCTGGACTGGAGCGAGCCGAGCAAGGTGGTGCGGCTGGTGATCGACCAGGAGCGTGCCCGCGCGCTGGGCGTGAGCAGTGCCCAGGTCAGCCAGTTCCTGTCCAGCTCGCTGGCCGGGCAGTCGGTGAGTGTGTATCGCGAAGGCAACCGCCAGATCGAGATGCTGCTGCGTGGACCGGCCGATGAACGCAACCAGCTGGAGCTGCTGTCGAGCCTGTCGATGCCGACCGCCAACGGCGGCAGCATCACGCTGTCGCAGGTGGCGACGATGGAGTACGGCTTCGAGGACGGCATCATCTGGCACCGCAACCGCCTGCCGACGGTGACCGTGCGCGCCGACATCAGTGATGGCATGCAGCCGCTGGACGTGGTGCACCAGATCCTGCCGACGCTCGACGGCATCCGCGCCGAGCTGCCCAGCGGCTACCTGCTGGAAACCGGCGGTACCGTGGAAGATTCGGCACGTGGCCAGAACTCGATCAAGGCCGGCATGCCACTGTTCCTGGTGGTGGTGGCCACGCTGCTGATGCTGCAGCTGCGCAGCTTCTCGCGTGCGGCGATGGTGCTGGTGACCGCGCCGCTGGGCATCATCGGTGCGACCCTGTTCCTGCTGCTGTTCCGCGCGCCGTTCGGCTTCGTGGCGCTGCTGGGCACGATCGCGCTGGCGGGCATGATCATGCGTAACTCGGTGATCCTGATCGACCAGATCCAGCAGGACATCGATGCCGGGCATGACCGCTGGCATTCGATCATCGATGCCACGGTGCGCCGTTTCCGCCCGATCGTGCTGACCGCGCTGGCGGCGGTGCTGGCGATGATTCCGCTGTCGCGCAGCGCGTTCTATGGCTCGATGGCGATCTCGATCATGGGTGGCCTGATCGTGGGCACGGTGCTGACCCTGGTGTTCCTGCCGGCGTTGTACGCGGCATGGTTCCGGGTGAAGCCGGACGAATCCGGGGCGTGATGCCCCGGCTTCTGCGGCCGGGGTCGGATACCTTTCCCGCTGGGAATGGGCTCTGACCCCATCCACGTTGTGCACATCCACGCATGGCGTGGATCAACTGCGGTGGGTCTGGTGGGTGCCAACCTTGGTCGGCACTGATGCACGCATCCACGCATGGCGCGGATTTACCGCAGCGGGTCTTCGCCCTGGTAGGTGCCAACCTTGGTTGGCACTGATGCGTGCATCCACGCATGGCGCGGATTTACCGCAGCGGGTCTTCGCCCTGGTAGGTGCCAACCTTGGTTGGCACTGATGCACGCATCCACGCATGGCGTTGATCTACTGCAGCTGCAGGCCGGTCCGCAGCACCGGCAGCAGCCATTCGATGAACACCTGCACGCGTTGCGCGCGGTGTTGCCGGTGCGGCTGCAGCAGGGTCACCGGTAACGGCTGCGCCACGTACTGCGGCATTACCTCCACCAATGCGCCTGACTGCAGTTCAGCCTGTACGTCGTAGCGCGGAATCTGCAGCAGCCCCAGTCCGGCCACGCAGCAGGCGATCGAGGCCTCGGCACTGTTGACCCGCACCCAGCCGGGCATCGGCAACGTGCGCAGCTGGCTGCCGTCCTGCCACTCCCACGCTTCCACCCGCGCTGTCGTCGGCGATGCATAGTTCACCGCGCGGTGCTGCTGCAGGTCGGCAGGATGCTGCGGCATGCCGTGCTCGCGCAGGTAGGCCGGCGCGGCGACGTTGACGAAGTCGAGCTGTCCCAGCGTGCGCGCGACCAGGCTGGAGTCACCCAGCTGCCCGACCCGCAGTACCGCATCACAGCCGTCTTCGATCAGGTTCACCGCGCGGTCGGTCATGCCCAGGTCCACTTCCACCTGTGGATGGCGAGCGAAGAAATCCGGCAGCGCAGGGGCGAGGATGCGGCGGCCGATGCGGCTGGGCACGTCGATCTTCAGCAGGCCCACCGGCTGTGCGTCATCCTGTCGGAACAACGATTCGGCGTCTTCAACCTCTGCGATCAGGCGCAGGCAGCGGGCATGGAACACGTCGCCGTCGTGGGTGGTGGAGACCCGCCGGGTCGAGCGCTGCAGCAGGCGGGTGCCAAGCCGCTGCTCCAGCTCCGCAATGGCCGCCGAGACAGTGGAGCGGGGCAGGCCGAGCTGGTCGGCGGCGCGGGTGAAGCTGGCGCACTCCACCACCCGAGTGAAGATGCGGAAGCGATCGATCCGGTCCATTGTTCGTTGGCTCTGGAAAGTTAAGTCAATGTGGCGGGCTTTATCCGCATTTTCTGCACGATATCGTCGTCAGGGCAGGGTTGCCACCCCGGGCAGCCCCCTCCCGAGACAGACGCCATGACCGACCATTCCCTCAAGGGCAAGACCGTGCTGATCGCCGGTGGCGCCAAGAACCTGGGCGGCCTGCTGGCCCGCGACTTCGCCAGCCAGGGCGCCAAAGCCATCGTCATCCACTACAACAGCGCCGCCACCCAGGCCGATGCAGAGGCCACCGTCGCCGCCGTGCAGGCCGCTGGCAGCACGGCGGTGGCGCTGCAGGGCGACCTGACGTCGGCGGCAGCGATGGAGCGCTTGTTCGCTGGAGCCGTGGCCGCAGTTGGCCGCCCCGATATCGCCATCAATACGGTCGGCAAGGTGTTGAAGAAGCCGCTGCTTGAGATCAGTGAAGCCGAGTACGACGAGATGAGTGCGGTCAATGCCAAGGCTGCGTTCTTCTTCCTGAAGGAGGCCGGCCGCCACGTCAACGACGGTGGCCGCATCTGCACGCTGGTCACCTCGCTGCTGGGGGCGTTCACCCCGTTCTATTCCAGCTATGCAGGCACCAAGGCACCGGTCGAGCATTTCACCCGCGCGGCGTCCAAGGAGTTCGGTGAGCGTGGCATCTCGGTGACCGCGATCGGCCCGGGTCCGATGGACACGCCGTTCTTCTATCCCGCCGAGAGTGCCGATGCGCAGGCGTATCACAAGACCGCGGCCGCACTGTCGGCGTTCACCCGTACCGGACTGACCGACATCGCCGACATCGTGCCGTGGATCCGCTTCCTGGTCACCGACGGCTGGTGGATGACCGGGCAGACGATTCTGGTCAATGGTGGGTACACCACCAAGTAACGCAGCCACGCAGGGCGTGGCCGCGAGGTCCCTGTAGAGTCGAGCCATGCTCGACTCAGGCAACAGCAGTCGAGCATGGCTCGACTCTACAAGTGTTGCCGGATAGGTCAGCCCAGCTTCGCCAGCACCGCATCCGTGGCGGCTGCGGTACTCACTGCCGTTCCCTTCGCCGCGAGGTCGGCGGTGAACACGCCGTCGTCCAGCACGGCGTGCACGGCGGCTTCCACCGCGGCGGCTTCGGCTTCCAGCCCCAGCGAATGGCGCAGCAGCATCGCCGCACTGAAGATCGTTGCGTAGGGATTGGCGATGCCCTTGCCGGCGATGTCCGGGGCCGAACCGTGGATCGGCTCGTAGATGCCGACCGCACCGGGCTCGCCCAGCGAGGCCGACGGCAGCAGGCCGAGCGAGCCGGCCAGCATCGAGGCTTCGTCGGTGAGGATGTCACCGAACATGTTCTCGGTGACGATCACGTCGTACTCGCGCGGCTTGGCCAGCAGGTGCATCGCCATCGAATCGACCAGCTGGTGTTCCAGCGCCACGTCCGGGAACTCCTCGCGGCCGATGCGCGCGGCCACGTCACGCCACAGGCGCGAGGTTTCCAGCACGTTGGCCTTGTCCACCGAGGTGACCTTGCCGCGACGCTGTTGCGCCAGGCGGAACGCACTGCGCAGCACGCGTTCGATCTCGGCCACGGTATAGCGGCACAGGTCGCTGGCGCTGTCGGCATCGCGGGTCTTGTCGCCGAAGTAGATGCCGCCGGTCAGTTCACGCACCACCACGAAGTCCACCCCCTGCAGCAGCTCGGCCTTGATCGGCGAGGCGTGCAGGGCGGCTTCATGGGTACGCACCGGGCGCAGGTTGGCATACAGCCCCAGCGCCTTGCGGATCGCCAGCAGGCCCTGCTCCGGGCGCACCTTGGCGTTCGGGTCGGACCACTTCGGGCCACCGACCGCGCCCAGCAGCACCGCGTTCGCGGCCTGGCAGGCCGCCAGGGTCGACGCCGGCAGCGGTTCACCGTGGCGGTCGATGGCGATGCCACCGATGTCGTGCTCGCTGAAGGTGAAGGTGTGGTTGAAGCGTTCGGCGACGGTCTTCAGGACCGCAACCGCGGCGGCGGCGACTTCCGGGCCGATGCCATCACCGGGCAGGACAACAATTTCAGCGTGCATGCTCACTCTCGTAACGTTCAATTTCAGGGACACGGCCCAACAGATACCCCAACTGGTCGACACCTTCCAGCAGGCAGGTCTGCGAGAAGCCATCCAGCGGGAAGGAATAGACGCGACCATCGGGCGTGCGCAGTTCGCGCGCGGCCACGTCGATGGTCAGCTCGTCGTCCGGGCGCTGCATCAGCGCCTGTACATCGGCCTCGTCCAGCACGATCGGCAGCAGGCCGTTCTTCAGCGAGTTGCCGCGGAAGATGTCGGCGATCTCGCTGCTGACGATGGCGCGCAGGCCGAGGTCGGTCAGCGCCCACGGTGCATGCTCGCGCGAGGAACCGCAGCCGAAGTTGCGGCCGGCCAGCAGGATGCTGCGGCCGGCGTTGTGCGGCTGGTTGAAGGCGAAGTCGGCCACCGGCGAACCATCGGCCTGCCAGCGCCAGTCATTGAACGCGTTGCGGCCCAGGCCGGCGCGCTCGGTGGTGGACAGGAACCGCGCCGGGATGATCTGGTCGGTGTCGATGTTGGTCTGGCGCAGCACCACGCTGGCCGAGGTCAGGGTACGGAAACCGGCCATCACGCCACCTCCTGTGCGAACAGTTCGCGGGTATCGGCGACGTGCCCGTTCACCGCGGCCCACGCCGCGCTCATCGGCGAGGCCAGCAGCGTGCGCGAACCGGGGCCCTGGCGCCCCTCGAAATTGCGGTTGCTGGTGCTCACGGCCAGCTGGCCGGGTGCGACCAGATCGCCATTCATGGCAATGCACATCGAACAGCCCGGCTCGCGCCATTCGGCACCGGCCGCGCGCACGATCTCATGGATGCCTTCGGCTTCGGCTTCGCGCTTGACGATCTCCGAGCCTGGCACCACCAGCATGCGCACCCGCTCGGCGACGCGGCGACCGCGCAGCACCTGCGCCACTTCGCGCATGTCGCTCAGGCGGCCGTTGGTGCACGAGCCGACGAACACCACGTCCACCGGTGTTCCGGCCAGCGCCTTGCCGGCCTGGAAATGCATGTAGTCCAGGCCTTTCTGTGCGGCAGCATCGTTGGCCGCCGGAATCGGCGCATCCACTGCGATGGCGGTGCCCGGATGGGTGCCCCAGGTCAGGGTCGGGCGGATATCGGCAGCGTCGATGTGCACTTCACTGTCGAAACGCGCGCCCTCATCGCTGCGCAGCTGCTGCCAGCGCGCCACGGCAGCGTCGAAGTCGGCGCCCTTGGGACCACGTGGGGTCGCGGCGACGAAGTCGAAGGTGACCTGGTCCGGCGCCACCATACCGGCGCGTGCGCCGGCCTCGATCGACATGTTGCACAGGGTCATGCGCTGTTCCATGTCCATTGCTTCGATGGTGCTGCCACGGAACTCGATCACGTGGCCAGTGCCACCATTGACGCCGATCACGCCGATGATGTGCAGGACCACGTCCTTGGCACCGACGCCCGGCGCCAGCGCGCCGTCAACGGTGATCGCGAACGTCTTCGCCTTGCGCTGCAGCAGGCATTGCGTGGCCAGCACGTGGCCGACCTCGCTGGTACCAATGCCGAACGCCAGCGAACCGAACGCACCATGGGTGGAGGTGTGGCTGTCGCCACAGACGATGGTCATGCCCGGCTGGGTGAAGCCTTGTTCCGGCGCGATCACGTGGACGATGCCGCGATTGTCCGAGGCCATGTCGAACAGCTCGATGCCGTGCTCGGCGCAGTTGCGTGCCAGCGTGGCGACCTGGGCTTCGGAGGCGGCGCTGGCATAGGGCAGCGTGCCATCGGCGGCGGCCGGCAGGGTCGGCGTGGAGTGGTCCATCGTCGCCTTGGTGCGATCCGGGCGGCGCGGCGACAGGCCGCGCTCGCGCAGTTCGGTGAACGCCTGCGGCGAAGTGACCTCGTGGATCAGGTGCAGGTCGATGTACAGCACGGCGGGCGCGCTGTCGGATTCGGGAACCACCACGTGGGCGTCCCACAGTTTGTCGTACAGGGTGCGGGGTGCGGAAGTCATGCGTATGCCTGGCAGAAGTACGAAATAGCGGACATCAGGAAAGATAGCGAAAAGGTCATGTCAGCGACGGCGGGCGAGCACCCGCAGCCGCACGTAGTCGGCCAGCGGCTGGCCGGCGGCATTGCGCGGCAGCTCGGCCAGCAATGCGGTGGCGGCCTCGCGCACGGTGGCGCGTGCCTCGGCCGGCAGGTCGTCCAGCAGCGGCGCAGCGAATACCCGCAGCCAGCCGGCCACGCCGGTCGGCAGTGCGGTCGGGCGCGGTGTGCACTCGATCAGTTGCACCTGGAAGCCATGCTGGCGCAGGCGGTCGGCATAGGCATCGGCAGTGGGGAAGTACCACTGGAAGGCACTGGCGCCGTGGCCGTGGGCCGCGCGCGCGGCCTGCACCGCCGCGATGATGGTGGCCACGTTGCCATGGCCGCCGAATTCGGCGACGAAGCGGCCACCGGGGCGCAGGGCGCGGCGCACACCTTCCAGCACGCGGTCCGGGGTGCCCATCCAGTGCAGCGCCGCATTGCTGAACACCGCATCGAACTCGGCGTTGAAGGTCAGTGCGTGGCCATCCATCACCTGCGCATCGACGCCGCGCGCACGCGCGGCGATCACCAGTTCCGGTGAGGCATCCACACCGTGGATGTGCGCGCCGCTCAGCGCCAGCTCGGTGCTGAGCACGCCATCGCCACAGCCCAGGTCGAGGATGCGTTCACCGGCGCGCGGGTCGAGCAGGCGCGATACAGCGCCGCCGAGCAGCGGCACGAAGCCGGCGTCGATCGCATAATCCTGGGCGTTCCACTGCTGGCCAGCGGCGCTGGTCGGGGTGGGGGTGTCGAAGGCGCTCATGGCGGGGTCCTCAGGCGGTGGCGGGGGTGGCAACGTCGGTGTTGCTGTGGGCGGCAGCCTGGCGCTGGCGCAGCAGGCGGTTGGCAACATCCAGCCAGGCCAGTGCGGAGGCTTCGATGATGTCCTTGCTGGTGCCGGTGCCGTCGTACTCCACGCCCTCGTGGCGCACGCTCAGATTGGCTTCGCCGCGCGCGTCGGCGCCGATGCCGACGCTGTGCACGTGGTAGCTGTCCAGCATCAGCTGCACGCCGGTAGCGGCCGACAGCGCGCCGAACAGCGCATCGACCGGGCCATCGCCCTGCGCGGTCTCGGCCACGCGGTTGCCGTCCGGGTCGGACAGTTCCACCAGCGCATTGGCGCGGCTGCCGACATCGCTGATGGTCATCGACGCCAGGCGGTAGCCCTGCGCGTTGGAACCGCCCTGCATCAAGGTTTGCAGGTCGGCATCGGTGACCACGCGCTGCTGTTCGCACAGACCCTTGAACTGCTCGAACACCAGCTTCAGTTCGTCTTCGTCCAGCCAGAAGCCCAGCGCACGCAAGCGGGCTTCGACGGCGGCGCGGCCACTGTGGCGGCCCAGCACCATCTGCGAATCTTCCCAGCCCACGTCTTCCGGACGCATGATTTCGTAGGTGCCGCGGTGGCGCAGCATGCCGTGCTGGTGGATGCCCGATTCGTGGGCGAAGGCATTGGCGCCGACGATGGCCTTGTTGCGCTGTACCGGCATGCCGACCAGGCGCTGCAGCAGCTGCGAGGTGCCGACGATGCGCGGGGTGTTGATCGAACTGTCCTGCTCGTAGAAGGCCTGGCGCACCTTCAGCACCATCGCGATCTCTTCCAGCGAGCAGTTGCCGGCGCGCTCGCCGATGCCGTTGATGGTGCATTCGACCTGGCGCGCGCCGCCTTCGATGGCGGCCAGCGAGTTGGCCACGGCCAGGCCCAGGTCGTTGTGGCAATGCGCGCTGAAGATCACGTTGGCGGAATTCGGCACGTCGGCGACGCCGGCGATGACCTGCTGGAACATCGCGCGGATCTCTTCCGGCGTGGTGAAGCCGACGGTGTCGGGCAGGTTGATGGTGGTGGCGCCGGCAGCAATGGCCACGCGCGCGACTTCGATCAGGTAGTCCAGCTCGGTGCGGGTGGCATCTTCGGCCGAGAATTCGACATCGTCGATGTAGGAGCGGGCCAGCGAGACGTGCTTGCGTACCGACTCCAGTACCTGCTCACGGGCCATCCGCAGCTTGTGCTCGCGGTGCAGCGGGCTGGTCGACAGGAACACGTGCAGGCGCGGGTTGGCAGCGGCCTCCAGCGCACGTGCCGAGGTTTCGATGTCGGCCTGCAGGCAGCGCGACAGCACCGCCAGGGTCAGGCTCGGACGGCGCAGTTCGCGGCCGATCAGTGCCATCGCCTCGCGGTCGGACTGCGAGCTGGCCGGGAAGCCGGTCTCGATGATGTCCACGCCCAGTTCGTCCAGCGCACGCGCCATCACCAGTTTCTGCGGCGGGCTCATGCTGCAGCCGGGGGACTGCTCGCCGTCACGCAGGGTGGTGTCGAAGATGCGGATGCGCGGGGTGGTAATTCGTTCGATGGTGGTCACAGGGAAATCTCCTCGACAGCGGGTGCGACGGCTTGCAGGGGGGAAGGGGAAGAGGTGGGGGAAGCGGTGGCGCTGGCCCTGGCGGGCGAGCGCGGGGTTTCGCTGCGCCGTCGCCGCGGTTTGCGTGGCGGGCGCGGGCGGATGTCGGTGAGCAGGCCGGCCAGGACGCCGGCATCGATGTTGCCGCCGGAGACCACCGCACACTTGCGGCGGCCGGCGACGCGGCGGCCGGCCGCCAGCGCCAGCGCACCAGCGCCCTCGGCGATGATGTGTTCTTCCAGTGCCAGCCGCACCAGGGTTTCGCGCAGTTCGGCTTCGCGCACGATCACCACATCGTCCAGCAGCGAGGTGCACAGGCGGCGGGTCAGGAAGCCGGGAATCTTCACCCGCACGCCGTCGGCCAGCGAGGCAACGGGGGCAATCTCGCGCACGTCGCCACGGATCGCACGCGCCATCGAATCGACACCTTCCACCTGCGCGCCAACGACGCGGACGCCCTGCGATTTCAGCGCCAGCGCAACGCCGGAGGCCAGGCCGCCGCCGCCGATCGGCACGATCACCACGTCCGGCGCGTGCGCGGCCAGCTCGATGCCGACCGTGCCCTGGCCGGCGATCACGTCGGCATCGTCGAACGCGGACAGGAAGCGGTAGCCGTGGCGTTGTGCCAGTTCGACCGCGAAGGCGTAGGCCTCGTCATAGCTGGTGCCGTGCTGGCGCACGGTCGCGCCCCAGTGGGCGACGCCGGCGATCTTGGTGGCCGGCGCGCCGTGCGGCATCACGGTGATGGCCGGCACGTCCAGGCGATAGGCCGCCCACGCCACGCCCTGGGCATGATTGCCGGCCGAGGCGCAGATCACCGGCCGGGTATCGCCGCGCTCGCGGCCGGCCAGCAGCGCGTTCAACGCGCCGCGCACCTTGTAGGACCCGGTGCGCTGCAGGTTCTCCAGCTTCAGCCAGGTGCCGAAGCGCTCGGCATGGTGCAGCGGGGTGGGCGGCAGGAAGCGGCGCAGACGAGCCTGCGCCGCCAGTACGTCGGCGACGCTTACGTCGCCGACATCGCTTTCCTGGCTGGTGTCAGCGACCGGCATGGGCCACCAGCGCAGTGCAGAAGACCGCCGCATGCGGGCACGGGCGGCGAAGAAGACGCCTCCGTACCGGCACCGTGGTCGCTACGGTACGGGTGTTCATACGGATGCTCCTTCCACGGCGGTGACCTGCACGGACACGCAGTCGTAGATCTTCTCGATCTGCCGGCACAGCGTTTCCGCCGGACGCTGGCCATCCACCACCAGCTGCAGGTGCCAGCGGCCATCGTCGGCGGCCACTGGCGCACCGCTGATCGCGCGCGGCGCGAAGCCACGGCGTTCGGCCATGCCGATCACGCGCAGCAGCGCGCCTTCGGCCGGGTGCAGCACCAGGTCAAGCCGGTATTGCATTGGGGGTCTCCTGGCGGGCGTGGGCGGGATTGCTTTCCAGCATCGTGCTGTTGGCGGTGTTCGGCGGCACCAGCGGCCACACGTTGGCGCGCGCATCGATGGCCACGTGCAGCAGTGCCGGTCCCGGTTCGGCCAGCAGCGCGGCCAGCCCGCCTTCGACGTCATCACGTGCGTCGATGCGGGTCGCGGCGATGCCGAACACCTGCGCCAGCGCCACGAAGTCCGGGTTGTCGGACAGGTCGATCTCGCTGTAACGCTCGGCGAAGAACAGCTCCTGCCACTGCCGCACCATGCCCAGCGAACTGTTGTCCAGCAGCACGATCTTCACCGGCAGGCGGCAACGCGCGATGGTGGCCAGCTCCTGCACGTTCATCATGAAGCTGCCGTCGCCGGAGACCAGCACCACGGTGCGATCGGGGCAGGCGAACTGCGCACCCATCGCGGCCGGCAGGCCGAAGCCCATGGTGCCCAGCGCGCCACTGGTCAGGTGGTTGCGCGGGTGGTTGAAGCGGCAGTGCTGTGCCACCCACATCTGATGCTGGCCGACATCGCAGGCGATCACCGCATCGGCCGGTGCCAGTTCGCTCAGGCGCTTCAGCATGGCCGGTGCGTAGATGTGCTGGCCCGGCGCGTCGTAGCGTGCGGCGAAGCGATCGCGATGCTGCGCGCAACGCTTGCGCCATGCGTCCTGGTGGGCCTTGGGGGAGGGGAAGGCCGCACGCAGGGCGCGGATGGCATGGCCGACATTGCCAGCCACGGCGACATCGGCGCTGCGCAGCTTGGAGATCTCATACGCGTCCGCATCGATGTGGACGACGCGGGCGAACGGTGCGAACTCGGCCAGCTTGCCGGTGGCGCGGTCATCGAAACGCGCCCCCAGCACCAGCAGCAGGTCGCTTTCCTGCACCGCCATGTTGGCCGCGCGGGTGCCGTGCATGCCCAGCATGCCCAGCGACTGCGGGTGGTTGGCCGGCAGCGCGCCCAGCCCACGCAGGGTCATCACGGTGGGGATGGCACTGGCCTCGACGAAGTCGCGCAGGTCCTGCACCGCATCGCCCAGCGCGATGCCGCCACCGGCGTAGACCACCGGCTTTTCGGCGGCTGCCAGTGCGGCGATGGCCTCGGCGATGGCGGCTTCGGCCGGGGCAGGCGGCGGCTCGACGCTGCTTGGCACGTGCGCCGGCAGATGACTGGCATCGGCCAGCTGCACGTCCTTGGGCAGGTCGATCAGCACCGGGCCGGGCCGGCCTTCGCGGGCGATGCGGAACGCATCGGCGACCACGCGCGGCAGGTCATCGACGCTGCGCACCAGCCAGCTGTGCTTGACGATCGGCAGGGTCAGGCCGAACACATCCAGTTCCTGGAAGGCGTCGGTGCCCAGCAGCGGCGTGGCGACCTGGCCGGTGATGCAGACCATCGGCACCGAATCCAGCATCGCGTCGGCGATGCCGGTGACCAGGTTGGAGGCGCCCGGGCCGGAGGTGGCCACGCAGACGCCCACCTGGTTGCTGGCGCGGGCGAAGCCGTTGGCGGCCAGTGCCGCGCCCTGCTCATGGCGGACCAGGATGTGCTTCAGCGACGAATCCACCAGCGCGTCGTAGAACGGCATGATGGTGCCGCCGGGATAGCCGAACAGCGTGCGGACGCCCTCGGCCTCCAGCGCCTGGGTCAGCCAGCGCGCGCCGTTGGGCGGCGCGCTGCGATGTGTGGAAGAGTTCATGGGGGAACCTTGCAAAGCGGGTGGGGGAGGGCCGCGTGGTTACGCGGCCTGTCCTTGCAACCAGACCATCTTGGCGCGCAGTTCCTTGCCCACCTTCTCGATCGGGTGCTCCAGGTCGGCCTGCTTGAACCTGTTGTAGTTCGGCAGGCCCGCTTCGTACTCGGCCACCCAGTTCTTGGTGAAGGTGCCGTCCTGGATGTCCTTCAGCACTTCCTTCATGCGCGCCTTGGTGCCGGCGTCGATCACCCGCGGGCCGCTGACGTAGTCGCCGTACTGCGCGGTCTCGGAGATGAACTCCAACATGCGCGAGATGCCGCCTTCGTAGAACAGGTCCACGATCAGCTTCAGTTCGTGCAGCACTTCGTAATAGGCGATCTCCGGCTGGTAGCCGGCTTCGACCAGGGTCTCGAAACCGGCCTGCACCAGCGCCGAGGCGCCACCGCACAGCACGGCCTGTTCGCCGAACAGGTCGGTCTCGGTCTCTTCCTTGAAGGTGGTCTGGATCAGGTTGGCGCGGGCGCCGCCGAGGCCGGCCGCGTAGGCCTGCGCGTGCTGCGCGGCCTTGCCGCTGACATCCTGGTAGACCGCCCAGATGCACGGTACGCCGCGCCCGATCTCGTACTCACGACGCACCAGCGCACCCGGGCCCTTCGGCGCAACCAGCACCACGTCCAGGTCGGCGCGCGGCTCGATCATGCCGTAGTGCACGTTCAGGCCATGCGCGAACAGCAGGCAGGCGCCCTGCTTCATGTTCGGCGCCAGCACGTCGTTGTAGAGCTTCTTCTGCACCATGTCCGGGGTCAGCACGGCGACCAGGTCGGCATCCTTCACCGCATCGGCGGGCGCGATCACGGTGAAGCCATCGGCCTGGGCCTTGGCTTCGGTCGGGCCGCCCGGACGCAGGCCTACCACCACGTCGAAGCCGGATTCGCGCAGGTTCAGTGCGTGGGCGCGGCCCTGGCTGCCGTAGCCGATGACGGCGATCTTGGTCTGGGGCAGGTCGTTGGTGCTCATGGGGGAGGTTCCTTGCGGTGGGAAGAAAAAAGAACGGCCGGTCGTCGAGGTGACGTGCCGGCCGGTCAGGGGAAAGCGGTGGAGGAGGCGCCGCGCATCGCACAGGCACAGCCACCACGAGGCGTCGCGGTGGTGCAGGTCCGGGTTGTGCGATCGGCGTTGGTCATGGTGGTTGCGTCTGAAACCAGGTCCTGAAATGAAAAAACCCGCACCGGGGCGGGTGCGGGTTTTTGAAGAGTTCCGGTGTGTTTGTTGCTTACACGCTGGCTCGTCCCGCACCTGTTGGTTGGGTAATAAGTACGAGCACAAGAATCGAACGCAGCGAGGCGGCGCCGGTGTCGGCGGCTTCGATGTAGATTCGCGGTGGCGTGTTGTGATGCAACATGTGATCGAGAGAAACACAGCCGTTTTGGCAATGTCAACCCTGGCGACGGATTTTTTATCGGTTTCCAGTGCATCCAGCGCAATCGCTTGCGGCACAAGGATAGTTGCCGCTGAAAGTGTTTCAGTGAACCCGAATTCACTCCTTTCAGGTCGGCTTCTGCGCGGAATCCAGCGGATTTTCGCCTTGTTGGGTGCGGACCTCCGCACCCACCCCAGGATCAACGTCCATGACCTCTGCCCGATACCGCGTGAAGGCCGCAGCGGCGAAGATCGGGGACCACCCTTCCATCGGAACCCGACCGTGTCCCGACGCCTTGCCCGTTCCCTGCTCGCTGCCGCCGTGCTGGCTGCCGTGCCCGCGCTGTCCTTTGCCGCCGACCGCATCACCGGCCACGCCTTCGCTACCCGTTCGGAGGTGATCGCCCCGCATGCGATGGCCGCCACCTCGCAGCCACTGGCCACCCAGATCGCGCTGGACGTGATGAAGGGCGGTGGCTCGGCGGTGGACGCGGCGATCGCCGCCAACGCCGCGCTTGGCTTGATGGAGCCGACCGGCAACGGCATCGGCGGCGACCTGTTCGCCATCGTCTGGGACCCGAAGACGCAGAAGCTCTATGGCTACAACGGTTCGGGCCGTTCGCCGAAGTCGCTGACCCTGGCCGAATTCCAGCGTCGTGGCCTGAAGGACATCCCGGCCACCGGCCCGCTGCCGGTCTCGGTACCCGGCGCGGTCGATGGCTGGTTCGCGCTGCACGACCGCTTCGGCCGCAAGCCGATGGCCGACAACCTGGCGCCGGCGATCCGTTACGCCCGCGAGGGCCATCCAGTGGCCGAGGTGATCGCCTATTA
Organism: Stenotrophomonas maltophilia; assembly: GCF_003205835.1. Lineage (GTDB taxonomy): Bacteria > Pseudomonadota > Gammaproteobacteria > Xanthomonadales > Xanthomonadaceae > Stenotrophomonas > Stenotrophomonas riyadhensis. Next base: position 3,987,732 of record NZ_CP029773.1, on the reverse strand, counting down.
CTGGGACCGTTCGGTGCCCAAGCTGTCGCAGTACCCGGGCTTCAAGGAACAGTTCACGATCAACGGCCACGCCCCGCGCAAAGGCGAGATGTGGAAGAACCCGAACCTGGCCAGCACCCTGCAGAAGATCGCCGACGGCGGGCGCGATGCCTTCTACAAGGGCGCCATTGCCCATACCATCGGCGACTACTTCAAGGCCAACGGTGGCTACCTGAGCTACCAGGACATGGCCGACCACCACGGTGAGTGGGTTGAACCGGTCAGCAGCAACTATCGCGGCTACGATGTGTGGGAGCTGCCGCCGAACAGCCAGGGTATCGCTGCATTGCAGATCCTCAACGTGCTGGAAGGCTACGACTTCTCGAAGATTCCGTTCGGTTCACCGGAGCATGTGCACCTGTTCGTTGAAGCGAAGAAGCTGGCCTTCGCCGATCGCGCGCGCTTCTATGCCGACATGGCGTTCCAGCCGGCGCCGGTGCAGAAGCTGATTTCCAAGGAGTACGCCGCGCAGCGCCGTGCACTGATCTCGATGGACAAGGCGTTGAAGGAAGTGCAGCCGGGCACGCCGAAGCAGCTGGAGGAGGGCGACACGATCTACATGACCGTGGCCGACGCCGACGGCATGATGGTGTCGCTGATCCAGTCCAACTACCGCGGCATGGGCAGCGGCATGGCACCGCCGGGGCTGGGCTTCATCCTGCAGGATCGTGGCGAGATGTTCGTGCTGCAGAAGAACCATCCCAACGGCTATGCACCGGGCAAGCGTCCGTTCCAGACGATCATCCCGGCGTTCATCACCAAGGGCGGCAAGCCGTATGCCAGCTTCGGCGTGATGGGTGGCGCGATGCAGCCGCAGGGCCACGCACAGATCGTGATGAACCTGGTGGATTTCGGGATGAACCTGCAGGAAGCCGGTGATGCGCCGCGCATCCAGCACGAAGGGTCGACTGAACCGACGGGTCAGGCCACGGCGATGACCGATGGCGGCGAAGTGAATCTGGAAACCGGCTTCCCGTATGAAACGGTGCGTGCGTTGATGCGCAAGGGGCATCGCATCGTGTTCGCCGATGGTCCGTATGGTGGGTACCAGGCGATCATGCGTGATCCCGAGACCGGGGTGTATTACGGTGCGTCGGAGAGCCGCAAGGATGGGCAGGCGGCGGGGTATTGAGGTTTCCCGGCCACCGGGCTGAGCCCCCTCTGCGGTGATGGTTCAGCGATGCTTGGCTTGGCCGGGCGGGTGGATTGTCTGGGGGACGCCGTGAATACGTCCCTGTAGGCTCGGTCGCCGCATCCATGCGGCTCACGCCCCCAGCCAACCCACCCGCCCGGCCACGGACAGTTTCCGTGTCCGTCACCGCAGGAAAAGAAAAAAGAAGAGCAAGAGCAAAGGCAACAGCAACAGCAACAGCAACAGCCGCGTGCTGTGGGTTGGGGTCGGATCCGTTTTCCACAGGAAAACGGATCCGACCCCTTCCTGTTTTCCGATACACCTCATCCACGCATAGCGTGGAAAACCCACCGTCACCGGGAAATTGTCGGAGGCGGGGAGGGGGCCGATGGCGGGACCGTCCACGGCATGGATGCCGTGGCCGAGCCTACAGGGACGTACTTGCGGCGTGTCCCGCCATCGGCCCCCTCCCCGCCAAGCAAGTAGTAACCCAGAGCCGCTCTGGCTTTTGAACGTGCTCTTGCTTGAAAGAAAAGCGGTGCAGCCGCAGGCTGCAAAACTCCCTCAATCCTGATCGTGCGCGCGCGCCGCCTCCGCCTGGGTCTCCTCCTGCGCCGCCATCTCGCGTGCGATCCATGCATCGATCATGTGCCGCTGGCGCTGCGCTTGCCGCCGCTCGCGCGTGTACTCCTGGTCCAGCACCCGGTACAGCGACACCATCACCAGCACCATCAGCAGCGCGAATGGCAACGCCGCGATGGTGATGACCCCCTGCAGCGCGTCCAGGCCACCGGCCAGCAGCAGCGCACCGGCGATCAACGCAACCCCCACGCCCCAGGCCAGCTTGCGCTTGGGCGGCGGATCGCCGGCTTCATCGGTGGACATGCTCGCCAGTACCAACACTGCGGAATCAGCCGAGGTCACGAAGAAAATCATCAGAAGCACCAGCGCGATGCACGACAGCAGCAACGGCAGCGGCATGCTGTCGAACATGGTGAACAGCACCGTTTCATAGCCATTACCCAGTGCCTGCAGTAGATCGGCCTGGCCGAAGATCTGCATCCAGATCGCCGTGCCGCCGAACACCGAGAACCAGAAGAAGCCGAGCAGCGTTGGCGCCAGCACCACGCCGATGACGAACTCGCGCACGCTGCGCCCGCGCGAGATGCGGGCGATGAACGAACCGACGAACGGTGCCCAGGAAATCCACCAGGCCCAGTAGAAGATCGTCCAGTCGGCCACCCAGGTGCTGGACGAGAACGGTGACATGCGCAGGCTCATCGTCACCAGCTGGTTCAGATACGAGCCCAGCGTGGTGGTAAAGGTGTTGAAGATCGCGCCGGTGGGGCCCAGCACCAGCACCAGCGCCAGCAGCAGAGCGGCCAGCGCCAGGTTGAAATTCGACAGCCACTTCACGCCACGCTCGACACCACTGAGCGTGGAGGCCATGTACAGCACGAACGCGACTGCGATGACGGTCAGTTGCAGCGGAACGCCTGCGTGCAGGCCGAACACACGCTCCATGCCGGCCGCGATCTGGATGGTGCCGAAGCCCAGCGTGGTGGCAACGCCAATCGCGGTGGCGACGACGGCGGCGATGTTGACCACGCGCCCGATCCAGCCGCGGTGATGGCGGCCGATGATCGGCTGCAGCATGTCGCTGACCAGGCCGCGGCCGTTGCGGTTGAACTGGAACCAGGCCATTGCCAGGCCGATCAGCGCATAGATGGCCCACGGGTGCAGGCCCCAGTGGAAGAACGCATAGCGCATTGAGGCGCGCGCGGCATCCATGCTTTCAGGTGCCAGCCCTTCCGGTGGCTTGCTGAAGTGCGAGATGGGTTCGGCGGCACCCCAGAACACCAGGCCGATGCCCATGCCGGCGGCGAACAGCATCGACATCCAGCTGGCGCGCGAGAATTCCGGTTCAGCGTCTTCGCCACCGATGCGCAGGTTGCCGAAACGACCGAAGGCCAGATACATCAGGAACACCAGCGCGAGGAACACGACCAGCAGGTACAGCCAGCCGATGCCGCGGATGAGTTCACCGAGGATGCTCTGCACCACGGCATTGAAGGGGCCCGGTGCAACACCGGCAAGCAGCACCAGAAGCAGAACCAGTGCGATGGAAACGCGAAACACCATGAAGGAGCTTCTCCGATCAAGGGATTGAGGGGAGCGAGCAGAGCTTGCTGCGAGGGGCCGGCGACATGCAGCACAGACCGGGCAGGGGCCGCGAAGGCGGCGAGGAAAACACCGGCCGCAGCGGCACGATGCGCGTGCACGTTACTGAACGCGATGTCACGGTTCTGTTAATGCCGATGGAGCAGCGCCACGCCATGCATGGATGAACGGCCATGAGCTGCAGTGCTTTCTATGCTCTAATGCACGCCAAGAAGCGGGGGTACCGCGGCCATGTGGCCACGGTTGAGACAGTCCCTTGGAACCTGATCCGGCTCATACCGGCGTAGGGAAGCTTTGCAATGCAGCCGTGCCCGGACTCCGCCCAAGGACCGTTCGTGCGCGGTCGCAGTGCGCCGCCGCTTCGTCCCTGACCTTCCTGGACGATGCCCGATGAACGCACAGCTCTCCGCCCTGCAGCAACAGGCCCAGCAACTCTCCGAATCCGTGACCCGGCCGATACCCGGTTCGCGCAAGATCCATGTGCCCGGTTCACGCCCGGATCTTCAGGTGCCGATGCGCGAGATCGCGCTGACCCGCACGCCGACGCTGTTCGGCGGTGAAGAGAATGCACCGGTCACGGTCTACGACACGTCGGGCCCGTATACCGATCCGGACGTGCGTATCGATCTGTCCGTCGGCCTGCCGACGCTGCGTCGTGGTTGGGTGGAGGAACGCGGTGATACCGAACAGCTCGACGGCCTCAGCTCGTGGTTCGGCCGCGACCGTGAGCATGATCCAAAGCTTGATGCAGTACGCTTCCCCGCGCGCAGCCTGCCACGGCGTGCACGCGCAGGCGCGAACGTCACCCAGATGCACTACGCGCGCCGCGGCATCATCACGCCGGAAATGGAATTCGTCGCCATCCGCGAAAACCAGCGACTGGACGCGATCCGCGATGCAGGCCTTCTGCAGCAGCACCCGGGCGAGGCGTTCGGTGCCTCGATCCAGAAGATCATCACCCCGGAATTCGTGCGCGACGAAATTGCCCGCGGCCGCGCGGTGCTGCCCAACAACATCAACCACCCGGAAAGCGAGCCGATGATCATCGGCCGCAACTTCCTGACCAAGATCAACGCCAACATCGGCAACAGCGCCGTGTCTTCGGGTATTGCCGAGGAAGTGGAGAAGCTGGTGTGGGCGATCCGCTGGGGCGGTGACACGGTGATGGACCTGTCCACCGGCAAGCACATCCACGAAACCCGCGAGTGGATCATCCGCAATTCGCCGGTGGCGATCGGTACCGTGCCGATCTACCAGGCGCTGGAGAAGGTCGATGGCCGTGCCGAAGCACTCACCTGGGAGATCTTCCGCGACACGCTGATCGAGCAGGCCGAACAGGGCGTGGACTACTTCACCATCCACGCCGGCGTGCTGCTGCGCTATGTGCCGCTCACCGCCAAGCGGGTCACCGGCATCGTCAGCCGCGGTGGCTCGATCATGGCCAAGTGGTGCCTGGCGCACCACAAGGAGAACTTCCTCTACACGCATTTCGAAGAGATCTGCGAGATCATGAAGGCCTACGACGTGACCTTCTCGCTGGGGGATGGCCTGCGCCCGGGCTGCATCGCCGATGCCAACGACGCGGCGCAGTTCGGCGAGCTGGAAACGCTGGGTGAACTGACGAAGATCGCCTGGAAACACGATGTGCAGACCATGATCGAAGGCCCTGGCCACGTGCCGATGCAGCTGATCAAGGAAAACATGGACAAGCAGTTGCGCGAGTGCGGCGAAGCGCCGTTCTATACGCTGGGGCCGCTGACCACCGACATCGCACCGGGCTACGACCACATCACCAGTGCGATCGGTGCGGCGATGATCGGTTGGTTCGGTACGGCCATGCTCTGCTATGTGACGCCGAAGGAGCACCTCGGCCTGCCCAACCGCCAGGACGTGCGCGACGGCATCATGGCCTACCGCATCGCTGCGCATGCGGCCGACCTGGCCAAGGGCCACCCCGGTGCGCAGGTACGCGACAACGCGCTGAGCAAGGCGCGCTTCGAGTTCCGCTGGGAAGACCAGTTCCACCTTGGCCTGGATCCGGAGAAGGCCAAGGAGTTCCATGACGAGACCTTGCCGAAGGATGCGCACAAGCTGGCGCACTTCTGTTCGATGTGCGGCCCGCATTTCTGTTCGATGAAGATCACCCAGGACGTGCGCGACTACGCCGAGGCCGGCATGAAGGAGAAGTCGGAGGAGTTCCGCGCTGCGGGGGCCGAGGTCTACCACCAGGGATGATGCGGAAACGGGGGTGCCGGCCAGCGGCCGGCACTACCGCTCATCACGCCGCGCCCGGCTATGCTCCGCCCATTGCCCAGGGGAAAGGACGCCATGCCCGTTGCCATGACCACCCGTTGGCTGGCCATCGCCCGCCGCCATCCTTCGGCCTGGCTGCTCGCGGCCCAGTTGATCGCGGTGCTGCTGTATCCCGCACTCGATGACACCGCTGGCGGCCGTGCGGCGCTGGGCATGTTCGGCATGGCGGTGCTCGGCCTGGCGCTGTGGGTGGTCCAGCGCAGTCCGCTGGGTACGTGGCTGGCGCTGCTGCTGGCCATCCCCTCGGTGGTGTTCTCGCTGGCCGGCGCGCTGTTGGACCGCACCGGCCTGCTCACCACGGCGCAGCTGCTGGAGAGCCTGCTGTATTTCTATACGGCGGGGGCGTTGATCGCCTACATGCTGCAGGACCATAAGGTCACCCGCGACGAATTGTTCGCTGCGGGCGCGACCTTCACATTGCTGGCCTGGGCGTTCGCATTTGCGTTCGCCGTGTGCCAGCAGTGGTATCCGGGCAGTTTCCACGGCACCGGCGGTGGCGATCAGCGCAGCTGGATGGAGCTGCTTTATCTGAGCTTCAGCTTGCTGTCCGGGGTGGGATTGAGCGACGTTGTACCACTGCATCCGCAGGCGCGTGCACTGGTCATGCTGGAGCAGTTTTCCGGCGTGATGTACGTAGCTTTGGTGGTTTCGCGACTGGTCGGACTGACCATGTTGAGGCGCATGTGAAAATGAACGCCAGATAAAAATTTCGCGCCCCGAAGGGCGCGAATGGTGCTGCAGATTATGTGAATTCGTCGGCGAGAGAGAGCCTGGATGTCGACCACGCGATAGGCGAGGTAACCCGCATAGGCTAGTATTCGCCCGCTTCATTGTTTTTGCGGTATGCGCCGATGCTTTGTGCGGAGTCTGGCTTTTTGCTGTTCCCAGGACGGGAGGGTATCGAAGGCAAACGCTGCCCCGGACCTGTCTCTACTGTGTAGCGGAAAATGAACAGCAGTGAAAACCAGCCCCCCGGATTCGATCGGATCCGGATAGGAGAGTGCACTGTCACTCTGTCCTCGCGCGAAGTCGAGGTCGTCGGTGCGCGTCGCCCGCGTCGGCTGACGCCGAAGGCGCTGGGCGTGCTGCGTGTACTGCTGCGCCAGCCGGGGCGTGTTGTCACCCGCGACGAACTGTTCGCGGAAGTCTGGCCGGACACGCTGCCGACCAATGATGTGCTGACCCAGGCCGTCACCCAGCTGCGCAAGGCGTTCAGCAACGACGATGACAACGGCCAGGCCTACATCGAAACCATCGCCAAGACCGGCTATCGCCTGCTGGTACCGGTACAGGTGCTGGACGATGTCGAGTCGACACCGACAGGATCGTCCGACGACCACGCTGTGGATGTGCAACCCGCGCTGGCCGTCGGAGTGGCACCCGCAGTGCCTGGGCAGCCCTCACGCCACCGTTGGCGCCATGTTCGCCGGCGTGCGCTGCTGGCAGTGGGCGTGCTGCTCCTCGCTACCGTGGTGGTGCTGGCCGCGCTGTTGCTGCGCCGGACACCGGCTGGCAGCTCGCCCGTGGATGCGGCCGTTGAGAACGGCACGCGTGTGATCGGCAGTCCGCAGCGTCCCTATCGACTGATCACTGCGACCAGCGGTTTCGAAACCTATCCCACGCTCTCGCCCGATGGTTCGCTGGTGGCCTATGAAGGTGCCAACGAGGATGGGTTGGGGGGTGGTGCCATCAAGGTGCAGACTTCCGGCAATGCGCCGGCGCGGCAATTGCTGGCTCCGCCAGCGGGTTCGGTTGATCGCTTCCCGAGCTGGTCGCCGGATGGACGCGAGATTGCTTTTGCACGCTTCGGTGACAATGGCAGCTGCCAGGTGCTGATTGCCAGCGCGACCGGCGGCGCACTGCGCCAGGCCACGCGTTGCGATGGCACCGAACTGCTCAGTTTCGACTGGACGCCGGATGGTCGCGGCCTGGTGTTCGGCAGCATGGTGGGCCGCTATGCCCATCGCGGGATCCGGACGCTTGATCTGGCCAGCGGCCAATGGCAGGCACTGGACTACGCTGTCGATGCGGATGACTTCGACTATGCGCCCCGCTACTCGCCCGATGGCAACTGGCTGGTGTTCGTACGCAACCCACAGCTGGGCGACCTGTGGCGCATGCCGGCCACGGGGGGAACGCCCGAGCAATTGACCAACGAGGCGGCGGAGTTGCGCGGTTGGGCCTGGCTGCATGATGGCCGCACGATCGTGTTCGGGCGGCGTGTCGACAGTGAAGTGCGTCTCTACTACCTGGATGTTGAAAGCCGCACGCTGCGCGACGCCGGGCTGGACGACGCGCAATGGCCGGCGACATCGCGTCGCGGTGGCATGTTGGCGTTCGTCCACCGGCGCGCGCAGTTCGGCATCTTCAAGGTACCGGTGGAGGGCCACTCGCCGCCCGTCCGCCTGTTCGCTTCCAGTGGCCGCGATGGTCAACCCATGGCGGCGCCGGATGGACGGCAACTGGTGTTCACGTCTGATCGTTCAGGCAGCTTCGCGCTGTGGTGGGCGGACATGGATCGTCCCGACTCGCTGCGACCGATCGAGGGATTGCGGCCGGAGGCGCGCCAGGCCCCGGACTGGTCAGCCGACAGCCGGCGATTGCTGGTGGTGGGGCGCGACGAGCATGGGCGCACGGTGGTCTACGAGATCGCGCCGCGTGATGAACGCCTGCAGCCACTGCCCGTGCCTTCGGAGCAGCCCCTGCAGGCGCTGTACGGAGCAACGCCCGACCAGTTGCTGGTGGTCGAACGCGATGACCAGCAACAGACCCGGCTGAGCCTGTTCGATCGCAGCGTTCAGCCGTGGCGTCGGCTGGCCAGCATCGATGGCGTGTCGCAGGCCCGGTTCGACCGCAGCAGCGGACGGGTCCTGTTCACGCGGTTGGCGGCCGGAGGACTGTGGTCGGTGGACGCCGGGTTGGCCGCGGACAGCGTGCAGCAGATCAGTGATGACCGACCCAGCCGTTGGCGGTACCGGGCCTGGACCGTGGCCGGCAACAGCGCGATTGGTTACCTCGGCACGTCCACCACCTGTGGCACCACGCTGGTGCGGATCCAGGCCGGACGCGAGGAGCCGGAACGCTGCCTGGACGCGGAACGGCTCAGCGCTGGCAATGGGCTGAGCGCCAGCGCCGATGGGCGCTCGCTGTTTGTCGCGATGGCGGTCAGCGACGGTGCCGACATTGGTGTGATGCGCTTGCCCGAACGCTCGCCAGCGCTGCTGCCGGCATTCTCCAAGTTGTTGTTGTTCAAAGGAAATGGGCCTTCGTAAGTTTTTCGTCTGGACCTCGTCGCGAATTCGTGGCGATCTCGTCTGACTTTCCTGACGCGGTGCCGCCTGATTTGGCAAAACGGAGTCCTGTACTAGGCAAATCCGTGGTGCCCCCATGCGTCAACTCTCGCTGGCCGATCGCGGCCAATCCGTCTCTCTGGACCGGTCGCTCGATGATGCTGCGCCGACTTGCCTGGGCGTGGCCCGGCTGGGCAGCCTGCAGACCGCCGGCAGCAGCTTCACTGTCTGGATGCAGGTGCGTGGAAGCTCCTGGGTGGAAGCCAAGGAAGGACGCTTCCGCTTGCGCCAGGGCGAGTGGATCGCCTTCGAGAAGGAATCGCGGCCGCTGGTGCAGGCCGGCCGAAACGGGCTGTGCGTCGGCCTGAACCTGAACGCCGAAGCGCTGCGCGTGCTGGCCGAGATGGCCGACTGTGGCCTGTATGCAGGTCGTGGCCGCATGAACCGTGGCGATGCCCGCGTTGCGTTGCGCCTGTGGCGCGACGCGCTGGCCAGCGGGCAGCCGGCACAGGCCCTGCGGCCGTTGCTGTTGCACCTGGCAGGCCTGCAGCGTGGGCTGGCCGACAACGTACAGCGTTGCCCGGGCCGTTCGCGCAGCCGCAAGCGCCAGGTGTTCGGCCGCATGCAGCGTGCCCGCCTGTACCTGGAAGGCAACAGCCACCGCGTGGTGCGCATCGGTGAACTGGCCGAGCTGACCAATTTCTCCAGCTGGTATCTCTCCAAGACCTTCCAGAGCCTCTACGAAGAAAGCCCGCAGTCGCTCTCCGCACGCCTGCGCCTTGAGCGCGCCGCCGACCTGCTGCGTGACACCGACATGATGGTCGGCGAGGTCGCTGCGGCCAGTGGTTTCGACAACTGCTGCAGCTTCGCGCGTGCGTTCCGTGCCCGCTACGGCCAGTCGGCCTCGCGCTTCAGGGAGAACGGCGGCTTGCTGCCGCCACAATCTGCAAAGTCTCCGGTTGGTTCGCGCAAATACAGCGCTGCAACGCAATCGTAACGTGCTGGGGTGTTTTAACACGCTGCTAACACGTACCTTGGAGAGATTGATGAACGTTCGTAATCCCGCAGTGCGGTTCGGCTTGCTGCCGGCCGGCATCGCGCTGGCGCTGGCGCCGGCCTTTGCTTCGGCTCAGGAAGCAAAGGGCACCACCGACCTGGACCGCATTTCGGTCACCGGCTCGCGTATCCGCGGCGCTGCAGTCGAAACCCAGCAGCCGGTCGTTACCCTCAGCCGTGAGAACCTGGAAAAGCAGGGCTACACCTCGGTTGCCGACGTCCTGCAGAACCTGACCTCGGCCGGTTCCCCGGCCATCTCGCGTTCGGAATCGCTGGCTTCCGGCGAAAACGTCGGCGGCTACTACGTCGACATCCGCAACCTGGGCGCCCAGCGCACTCTGGTGCTGATGAATGGCAAGCGCCTGGGCGCGACCACTTCGGGTTACCAGGATCTGAGCCAGATCCCGATGTCGGCCATCGAGCGCATCGAAATCCTGAAGGATGGCGCCTCCGCCATCTACGGTTCGGACGCGATCGCCGCCGTGGTCAACGTGATCACCCGCAAGCGCTTTGACGGTGCTGAAGCCAGTGTCTATGTCGGCCAGTACGGCAAGGGCGACGGCGACACCACCACCTATTCGTTCACCCTCGGCAGCGAAGGCGAGCGCGGTGGTGTGACGCTGGCCGCCGAGTACTCCAAGCAGGACCCGGTGTGGGCCAAGGACCGCTGGTTCAGCCGTGACGGCAACGCCGGCCCGAACTACCCGGGTTCGGGTGCCAGCCCGATCAACCAGAAGGGTGGCTTCTGCGACCCGTGCGTGACCCCCGACCTGAAGAAGGGTGAGCCCGGCTACATCGGTCCGAACGACCAGCGCTGGTACACCCTGCGCGATGGCGGCGACCCGACCAAGCGTTCGGACTACCGTCTGGAAACCAGTGCTGACGCCGTCAATGCCAACGAGCAGATGATGGTGCAGACCGGCATCGAGCGTAAGTCGCTGTACGTCAACGGCAACTACGACTTCACCGACTCGATCGCGTTCAATGCGGACGTGATCTACAACGAGCGCACCACCAACCAGCAGATCGCCGGTTACCCGTACCAGTCGGCTTCGTTCGATACCCCGCTGTCGAAGGACAGCGCGTTCAACCCGACCGATCAGGACCTCACCTTCCGTCGCCGTCTGTGGGAAATGCCGCGTACCACCGAAAGCAAGCTGAAGACCCTGCGCTTTGCGCCGAGCGTCAGCGGCTTCTTCGAGTTCGCCGGCAGGACTTTCGACTGGGACGTCGGTGCGCTGTGGAACCGCAACGAATCGACCAAGACCGGTCACGGCGACATGAGCCTGATCGCCTCGCGCCAGGCGCTGGGTGCTTCGTTCGTTGGTCCGGACGGCGTGGCCCGTTGCGGCACCAGCATGGCTGACCCGCTGGCCACCAGCAATTGCCGTCCGTGGAACCCGCTGCTGCCGTACGGCGTGGCAGGCAATGGCTCGCTGGCTGACCCGGCTGCCCAGTCGTTCCTGTTCCCGTACTTCACCGACACCGGTTTGACCAAGACCACCAGCTTCACCGCCAACCTGTCCGGTTCGATCGTGACCCTGCCGGCCGGTGATCTGGGCTTCGCCGTGGGCGTGGAGCACCGCAAGGAAGAAGGCCGCTTCTCGCCGGACGCCTTCGCACAGTCGGGTGAGTCCACCGGTCTGGGCAAGCAGACCACCCAGGGTGACTACTCGCTGGATGAAGTCTACCTGGAGCTGAACGTGCCGGTCCTCGCCGACATGCCGTTCGCCAAGGAGCTGACCCTGAATGCTGCGACCCGTTACTCGGATTACAGCAACTTCGGCAACACCCTGAATTCCAAGTTCGGCTTCACCTGGCGCCCGCTGGACGAGCTGCTGGTCCGTGGCACCTGGGCTGAAGGCTTCCGCGCCCCGACCATCGATGATCTGTACGGTGGCCTGAGCAGCAGCTTCGAGTCCTACACCGATCCCTGCGGCGTCACCGCTCCGGGCTCGGTCAATGGCAACGGCGCTTGTTCCTCGCGTGGTGTGCCGGTGGGTTACACGCAGTTGGGTCAGGGCCTTGTTCCCTGCACCTCGACCCCGTGCGCTACCCCGGACCAGTTCATTTCCGGTTCCAACTCCGCACTGAAGCCGGAAACCTCCAAGAGCACCACCGTGGGTGTGGTGTGGAGCCCGCGTTGGGTGCAGGGTCTGGACATCTCGCTGGACTGGTACAAGTACGAAATCAGCGACATGATCATCGCCGACAGCGTCGATCGTATCCTGCGCGACTGCTACGTGCTGGGTGATTCGGCCCGTTGCGCCGGTCACACCCGTGCTGGCGATGGCCACATCTCCGCGATGACCTATGGTTTGGCCAACCTGGGCCAGATGGAGACCCAAGGCTACGATCTGGGTATCAAGTACCGCCTGCCGGAACTGGCGATCGGCCAGTTCAACATCGATTGGCAGACCAGCTATCTGTCCAAGTACGACGAGCAGGGCCAGAATGCTGATGGCAACAACATCACCATCGGCCGTGTCGGCGAAGCCGGCCTGTTCCGTCTGCGCTCGAACGTCGGTGTTACCTGGTCGAAGGGTGACTTCGGTGTGTCCTACATGGCGCGTTACTACTCGGGCATGAACGAAGCCTGCGTGGCCAACCGTCCCTGCGACGTCGCCGACCGTTATCAGAACGGCGAGAAGTCGCCGCTGCGCAAGACGGGCTCGAACACCTTCCACGACCTGCAGGTCAGCTGGAAGGCGCCGTGGGATGCCACGATCGCCCTGGGTGCCAACAACGTGTTCGACCACAAGGGTCCGATCATGTTCACCCAGCCGAACTCGAGCTTCGCCTATTACGGCGGCTTCGACGTCGGTCGCTTCCTGTACATGAAGTACACCCAGCGCTTCTGATCGTTCGAAGTGCGATAGCAGTACCGGGAGGGCGGACCGAAAGGTCCGCCCTCTTTTTTTGTAGGGAAATTCCGAAACATGTTGGAAGGTGAGTGGAGTCTCATTCCTGTCATGTCGTATTCAACACAGTTGACGGGTCCACTCACGGACGCCTGCACATGGAGAGAGAGATGAAGAGCACGCTGTTGCACAAGCTGTCTGCCGCTGCACTGATCTATGCGACGCTGGTCGGTGCGGTGTTTGCCCAGACCGGGGGCGTCTGTGGGGGCGGGCTGTACTGCGAGGAGCTGCGTCAGGAATGCCTGGCCGCAGGCAAGTCGAAGGTTCTGTGCGATCTGCAGTATCGTCACTGCGTGCAGGACGCCTGCGGCGCGCGCTGATGCAAAAAAGGGCGCGCCGTCAGGCGCGCCCCTTGAGTCTTCCTGGCATGCAGGGGGCTCAGGCGTCGCTGGGTACCAGTCCCATCAACGCATTGGCATGCTCCCGCCACTGCGGCAGCCTGTTGAGTACACCCGCGCGTTGCAGGTAGTCCTCATCCACCGGATCGCCGTTGACCAGCGCCAGCGCCACATGCACCGCTCCGGTCACCCAGAAGCTGCGCGTATTGGCGCGTTGCGGCTGCAGGTGGAACGCCACCGCTTCGATGATGGGCATCGGCAGGCCCCACAGGCCGAGAAGATAAGCGCCGGCTTCCGCGTGGCCCGGGCGCGTGTCACCGGCCAGCGTCGGCTCGCTGCGTTCGTTGCGTACGCCGGGCAGCAGCAGGCCGATGTCGGCCAGCAGTGCGGCGGTCGCGCCCAGTTCGGCACTGGATTCGGGCAGCAGGCGCGCGGCCAGGCGCGAAGCGAGCAGGGCGCGCTGCTGCAGCGAATTGCGTTCGGCGGTGGACAGCGTGGGTGCGGAAAACACCTCGCTGGCCAGCACCAGGTCGCGCAGCGTCGACAGGCCCAGGCGGGTCACTGCCGTGCGCAGGTCAGCGATGGTGCGTCCCTGGCTGAAGAACGCCGAGTTCGACAGCTGCAGCACCTTCGCGGCAATGGCCGGATCGGCCGCCACCAGCTTGGCCACGTCGGCGCTGTCGGCGTCGTCGTCATGCTCCAGTGCCTGGGTCAGGCTCAGGTACAGGTGCGGCGGCGAAGGCAGTTTCTCGATACGGCCGATGGCATCGCGCAGGCGTGGGCTGTCCAGTACTTCGCGCAGCTCTTCCAGGCTGGTCAGCGCTTCCAGCAGCACTTCCGGTGCCAGTGGCAACGGCAGGAAACGGTGAGCGACACCGATCAGGCGTGCCGGCGGCGGCCGGTTGCCATGCTGGGCATCCACCAGCGCAATGCGGATGGTTTCCGGGCGCAACGTCCGGATCTGGCCCAGCAGCGTGGTGGCATTGAGGTCCGGCAGCTGCGGGCAGACGATCACCGCATCCACACCCTGCGTAGCCACCGCGGTCATCGCGGTCTGGCCATCAGTGGCGGTCAGCGGCTGCCAGTCTTCCCCAAGATCGGCAATGAATTCGGTCAGCTCGGCCGGCAGGCTGGCTGCATCCCCAACAAGCAGAATACGCACGACACATTCCCCTGGCTGTCTCGACGATGGATGTCGATGACGTGTGAAGTGACGCAATTTACCTAATACGGCGGCACGTGTGATGTGCCGTCGTCGTGAAACGTGACCCGCATCGCTCCGGCAGGGCCTGCCGGAGCAATCCGGTTCAGGCTCAGGCCTTGCTGTCGAGATGGCGCTGGTGCGCCTCGATCAGGATCTGCTTGGCCTCAGCGGCGCCGCCCCAACCGTCCAGCTTGACCCACTTGCCCTTCTCCAGGTCCTTGTAGTGCTCGAAGAAGTGGCCGATGCGCTCCAGCCAGTGGCTGGACACCTGGGCGATGTCTTCGACGTGGGCATAGCCACTGAAGATCTTCGAGACCGGCACGGCCAGGATCTTCTCGTCGCTGCCTGCCTCATCGCTCATCTTCAGCACGCCGACCGGACGGCAGCGCACGACCGAGCCCGGCACCAGCGGCAGCGGCAGCACCACCAGCACGTCGGCCGGATCGCCGTCGCCGCACAGGGTGCTCGGCACGTAGCCGTAGTTGCAGGGGTAGCGCATCGGGGTGGACAGGATGCGGTCGACGAAGATCGCGCCGGTTTCCTTGTCCACTTCGTACTTCACCGGCTCCGAGTCCTTCGGGATCTCGATGATGACGTTGATTTCTTCCGGCGGGTTCTTGCCGGGCGAGACGAGTTCCAGACCCATGGTCGTGCTCCAGGTGGGGGATGTAGACGGATAGCCCCCCATTTTATGCCTTTGCCGGGCGCTGTGCAGGGGCGGGGGCCGACAGTACGGCACGGCGGCCGCCCACACGTGCTGGTGGGGTTGCCCGATGGGGACGTCGAGACGCCGGGTGCAGGCTGGAACCCTCATCCCAAGGAGCTCCCGCATGAAAGCATCTGCCCTGCCGATCGGCCTGACCTGCGCGCTGCTGATGGCGCCGCCGGTACAGGCATTCCCCTATGTCGACCTGATCGACTACCCGCACCAGGAGGCCAACTGGGACCGCTTTTTTGCTCTGGAAGGCCGTTTGCAGCATGGCTTCGACGCGATCTGTGGCGACACCTTCTGCGAGGGCGAATACAGCGACATCCGGGCGCTGCGCCTGCGCTGTTCGGTGGATGCGGTGCGGGGAACCATCCATGAGTGCCTGTGGGCATTCGCCGCCAGCGATCTGGAGGTGTCCCGCAGCGATGGCGCGATCGTGGCCCGGCAACCGACCTGGCTGTGCCGCTTGCCGCTGGTGACGGGAACCCCGGTGGAAGCCTTCCATGCCGCGCTGGTCGCGCGCAATCCCCTGCATGACCCGCTGCCGGGGACCTCGCAGAGCGTCTATGACGGACTGACCGGGTGCATCCATTGATGCGAACGTGACTGATTCTCATTAACGGAGTAGCATGCGCGGCGCCTTCCGTCTGTCGTCCCGGTTCCGCGCATGTCCTCCAATGCCGCCTCCCTCACCGAACTGCTGATCCGCGAGCGGCCCGCGCTGCTGCGCCGGGTGCAACGCATCCTGGGGGGCGACAACGGCGCCGAAGACGTGATCCAGGCGGTGTGGTTCAAGGCGCGCGGGGTCGACGACAGCCAGGCCATCGACAACCCGCGCGCCTATCTGTACCGGCTGGCCGCCAACCTGGCCACCGACCATGGCCGCGAATCGACCCGGCGCAACCGTCTGCTGGCCGACCACTACCTGTGGGGGCCGGACGAGGTGATCTCGACCGAGGAGCAGGCGATGGCACAGGACGAGCTGCAGCGGGTGCTCGACGCGGCGGGACACCTGCCGGAGCCGACCCGCACCATCTTCCGGCTCAACCGCCTGCAGGGCCTGACCCAGGCCGAGATCGCACGCCGTCTGGGTGTGTCGGTGACTACCGTCGAGAACCATGTGCGCACCGCGCTGCAACGCCTGGCCTGGGCGCGCAGCGGCCGATGAACGCCCCGGCTTGGGGCTGGCCCTCGCTGAAACGTCTTGATCACTGGACCGTGGATGCGGTCTAGTTCCTCCGCCCGCGCTTGAATGCGCCTGTCCGCCAGCCGATGAGCCCGCCGAACACGCTGCCCGCCGCCAATGACGATGCCCTGGCCGAACAGGCCCGGAGCTGGATCGCGTGGCTGGCCTCGGGTGACATCGGCGAGGGGCGCATGCACGAGTTCGAGCACTGGCTGGCACAGCCGGGGCACCGCCGCGCCTTCGAGCACGAGCGCGCGCTGTGGCGCAGCGTCGGACCACGCCCGCAGGCCCAGCCCGTCGAACGCCGGCGCCCGCATCGAATGCGCTGGGCAATGGCCGCTGCAGCTGCGTTGGCGATGCTGGTGGCATGGCCGGAGGCCTGGTTGCGGCTGCAGGCTGACCATCGCAGTACGCATGTCGTGCAGAGCGTGAATCTGCCCGATGGCAGTCGCGCCGTGCTGGATGCGGACAGTGCGATTGCTGTGCGTTTCGATGCACATGCGCGCGAGATCGAGCTGCTGCGCGGGCGGGCCTGGTTCGAGGTCAGCCCGGATGCGCAGCGACGTTTCAGCGTGCGCGCTGGCAATGGCCTGGTCGAAGACATTTCCACTGCCTTCAGCGTGGCACGCAGCGATGGCCGGGTGGAAACCCAGGTCGGGCAGGGCAGGGTGCGTGTGGCCAGCCCGGTCGACGGTGGCTGGACCTACCTGCAGGTGGGACAGCGTGCGGTCTATGGCGAGCACAGCGGCGTGACGCGTCTGCAGGATGTGGTGGCCGACAGTGTCGGCGCGTGGCGGCAGGGCGAACTGCTGCTGGAGCAGGCCAGCGTCGCCGACGCCGTGCAGTGGGTCGGGCGCTATCGCGCTGGCCCGACCTTCGTGCGTGGCGATCTGTCGCAGCTGCCGGCTGTCAGTGCGGCGTTGCGCATTGATCGCCCGGAGCAGGCGCTGGATGCGTTGGCGGCAACAGCAGGTCTTCGGGTTACTCGTCTGCCATTCGGCGTCGCCATCGTGCAGTAGATCCACGCCATGCGTGGATGACCGTCCCTGTGCCGCCCAGCGGTCGGCACCTGCCGCGGCCGCAAATCGCTCTTGGGGTTGCCACGCTGTCATCCGTCTTACTCCGTGAACGTACCCGCCGCCGCCAGTACGTCGCCGTGTCCGCCCGTGTTGCGGATGTCGCCGCGCCCGCGGCACCGATTACCTGACAGGTTCCCCCATGTTCGATCTCCATCGTCCGGGCCGCATGCCGCGCCCGTCCCGCCTGTGCATCGCCCTGCTGGCGGCCGGCCTGGCCAGCGCCGCGCCGTCCGTACTCGCGCAGGATGCAAGCGGTGACCACGCTGCCGTGCAGCGCTTCGATATCCCCGCGCAGCCACTGGACGAGGCGCTGCGCAGCTACATGCGCCAGTCCGGCGTGCAGGTCGTGTACCCGGCCACCCTGGCCCGGGGTGTGACCTCGCGTGCGGTCAGCGGCAGCCTGTCGGCCAGCGAGGCGTTGCAGCACCTGCTGCAGGGCAGTGGCCTGGCGGTGCGCCGGGTCAGTGCCGATGCGGTGACCCTGGAAGCAGCAGCATCGGCGCAGGCCGACAGCGGTGTGATCGTCACCGATACGCTGAGCGTGGCCGGCGACCGTATCGACAGCGGCGCAACCAGCGACGAGGCGCGGCTGCTCGACGGCTATCGCAGCGTCGGCTCCACCACCAGGCTCAACCGCACGCACCTGGAGCGATTCCGCGGTACGTCCAACGGCGACATCGTCAAGGGCGTGGCTGGCGTCACCGCCGGTGATCCGCGCGTGGGCAACGGCTTCGACGTCAACATCCGTGGCATCCAGGGCCAGGGCCGCGTGCCGGTGATCATCGACGGTGGCCAGTCCAGCATCGATACCTACCGTGGTTATGCCGGCCAGTCGCAGCGCACCTACCTCGACCCGGACCTGATCTCCAGCCTGACCATCACCAAAGGCCCGAGCCTGCAGGCCAACGCCTCCGGTGGCATCGGCGGCGTGGTCGAGATGGAGACGCTGAAGATCGGTGACGTGCTGCGCGAAGGCCGGGATTTCGGCGTGCGCGTGCGTGGCGGCCTGGCCAACAACAGCGCCAACAACCTGCCTTCCTACAGTGCCGCGCCGCGCAACGATCGCAGCGCCACCGGCAGCCAGTTCTTCAACGTCGCCGCTGCGGGACACTGGGATCGCTTCGATCTGGTCGCCGCCTACGCCTACCGCGACAATGGCAACTACTTCTCCGGCAAGCACGGCTACGACGACTTCCCGCAGACCCGGCGCACACTGGCGCCGCTGAACCCGCCGCGTACCGAGGTCTTCAATACCTCGGCCCGCTCGAAGTCGGCGCTGCTCAAGGGCACCTGGCGCATCGACGATGCACAGACCCTGGAAGCGGGCTACCGCCGCTACGAGGGCACCGCCGGCGAGATCATGGCCTCGCAGATCATCCGCGTCGATCGTGACCGCATTCCGCAATGGGATCCGGGCCACGTCGACATGGACAGCTACACCCTGCGCTATCGCTTCAACCCGGACAGCGAGCTGGTCGACCTGCGCGTCAATGCCGCGTACACCGACACCGACAGCGTGATGTACAACAGCCTGACCGGCATCACCCCGTGGTATTTCGATCGTCGTACCGAGTGGTACGACGCGCCCAGCTTCAGTGGCGACCCCGGTTACAAGGATGCCTACCGCAATCCGCTGCGGCAGAAGCGCTTCGGCCTGGATGCCAGCAATACCTCGAAGTTCGATACCCGCGCCGGTGCATTCACCCTCGACTACGGCCTGTCCTACAGCGATGAGGACATCGCACCGGGCAGCTCGGGGCCGGTCATGCACGATGACCTGATCAACAACCGCTTCCTGCGCAACGCCGAGCGCAAGGAATACAGCGCCGTGGCCTCGCTGAAGTGGCAGCCCGATGAGCACTGGGAACTGCTGGCCGGCGGCCGCTGGAACCGCGTGGACGTGCACGACCGCAACCGCCTGGCCACGCCCGATGCCTACGAGGTGCAGGGCCAGTACCGCTACACCGAGCTGCTCAATGGCAACCCGGCGCTGCCGTCGTGGCGGGCCAAGCGCATCGCGCTGCTGAACTGGTATCCGGACGCCAACGGCAACTTCACCCAGGAATCGCTGCTGGCTTCACCGTACAAGAAGGGCACGGTGGGCGACATCGGTGGCTGGAACTTCTACGACGCCGGCAAGGCGCAGGACCTGGAAGTGCCGGTCAGCTGGACCTGGTCGCAGCCGATCCGTCGCCGCGACACCGCGTTCTCGCCGACCGCCAGCGTGGCCTACCGCTTCAGCGAAGACACCATGGTCTACGTGAAGTACGCCGAAGGCACCAAGCTGCCGAGCCTGTTCGAGACCACGCTGGGTCTGTTCACCGCCGCCAAGCCGGTGGGCGAGCTGAAGCCGGAGCGTGCGCGCAGCTGGGAGATCGGTGCCAGCACCATCCGCTATGACCTGTTCACCGCCGGCGACCGCCTGGCGCTGAAGCTGGCGTACTTCGATACCCGCATCGACGACCTGATCACCCGCGACTACCGCACGCTGTCGGCTGGCCTGATCCGCAACGTCGACCAGTTCAAGGTCTCGGGCATGGAGTTCCAGTCCAGCTATGACAGCGGCAAGGTTTTCGCCGACCTGTCCGCGCACTACTACTTCAAGGCCAAGACCTGCGCGCCGGACATCGCCGCCGAGCGCCGTGCCTATGGTGCGCAGCGCAGGAACGATGAGCTGGCCAACACGCCCAACTGCGTGGACGGCGGCTTCGAGGGTTCGTACACCAATACCCAGAACCCGCCGCGCTACATGGTCAACCTGACCCTGGGCTCGCGCCTGTTTGACGAGCGCCTGACCTTCGGCACCCGCGTGGTCCACAACGCCGGCCCGATCAGCAAGCTGGACAAGGACTGGAACGTGGGCCTGTCGGCGATCCAGCAGCTGTACCGGCCGACCACCCTGGTCGACCTGTTCGCCAGCTGGAGCTTCAACGACCAGCTGTCGGTGGAAGCCGGCGTGGACAACCTGACCGACCGCTACTACCTGGACCCGCTTGCCCTGGGCGTGATGCCGGCCCCGGGCCGTACCGCGCGGTTGGCGTTGACCTGGAAGTACTGATCGGTCGCGGATGAGTGGTGGGGTCGGATCCCTTTCCTGCGGAAAGGGCTCTGACCCCAGCGAGCCTGCGTAGCCCGCTTACAGCCCGGTCGCCGCCTTCACCGCATCTTCGTGCAGCGACTCGTTCAGCTCATCCACCACTGTGCTCCATGCAGCATCGGCCTGCAGCGACTCGGACAGGAACTGGCGCTGGGCATCGTTCCAGTACGGTGCTTCGACCACTTCCACGTCGGTGGCCAGCTGGTGTTCGCGGATGAAGCGGGCGATGCCCTCGGCGCTGGCATCCAGGCCCAGCTGCAGGAACAGGTTGGTCATGCGCGGTTCGGTGGTGATCATCGTCGGTTCCTGCGGGAAGAAGGGATGCGCCATTATCGGTGCACATGGCCTTGGGGAAAGCCCCGTGGCGAACGTCTACAGCAGGACGACCCCTTTGGCATCCCCATGAACGCACACATCGCCCCTGAAGACAGCCGCAGCCTGCGGCTCAAGGCCGCCACCCGCGACAGCCATGGCGCGCTGGACAAGCGCATCATGGCCGGCGACATCTTCGCCGACCGCAGCAACTTCGCCCGTTTCCTGCGCGTGCAGTACCGCTTCCACCGCAGCATCGATGCGTTGTATGCCAATCCTGCGCTGGACGCACTGCTGCCGGACCTGGGCGAGCGCCGCCGCCTGACCCAGGTCGCGCGCGACCTGCAGGATCTGGAGCAGACCCTGCCGGGGGCCGACATCGCGGCGTTGCCGTCTGATCTGGAACTGCCCGCCGCGTTGGGGTGGCTGTATGTGGCCGAGGGCTCCAACCTGGGCGGCACGGTGCTGTACAAGATGGCCGCCAAGCTGGGCCTGGACCGCGATTTCGGCGCCCGCCACCTGGCCGCGCATCCGGATGGTGCTGCGCGCCACTGGCGTGAATTCACTGCTGCGCTGGACGCGGTGCCGCTGAGCGCCGAGCAGGAGCAGCAGGTGATCGATGCGGCCGATGCTGCGTTCCGCAGCGTGCACGGCCACGTTGAAGTGGAATTCGCCTGATGCACGCCTCCCGCCTATCGGCGCAACGCTGATGCGCTGGCTCTGGTTCGCGCTGGGCTGGCTGATGGTCGGCCTCGGAGTGATCGGCGCGCTGCTGCCGGTGATGCCGACCACCATCTTCCTGATCCTGGCCGTGGGCTGCTTCGCGCGCAGTTCACCAAAGTTCGAACAGCGCCTGCTGGCGCATCCGCGCTACGGCCCGTCATTGCGGCTGTGGCGCGAACAAGGCGCGGTGTCACGCAAGGGCAAGGCGTTCGCCAGCGCCGGCATGGCGGTGGGCTTCGCACTGTTCTGCTGGGGTGCGCACCCGTCCTGGCGCCTGCTGCTGGGCGTAGGCCTGTTCTTCGCGGTCAGCGCCGGCTACGTGCTCAGTCGGCCCGCACCGCGGCTGGAGCCCAATCCGGTCGTGGAAGTGGACGACGCCAATGATCCGCGCGCGGCCCGCCGCCGCGCAGCGACACCTGATGCTGATGGAAACCGAGACGATGCTGCCTGCTGACCTGGCCCCCGTGGCCGCCCACGCATTGACCCCGTGGGGCATGTACCTGGCCGCCGACGTGGTGGTGAAGACGGTGATGATCGCGCTGGCACTGGCGTCGCTGGCCACCTGGACCGTGCTGCTGGCCAAGGGCTGGGAGCTGGCTCGCCAGGGCCGGCAGCTGCGCGCAGCGCGCACGCTGTTGCTGCAGGCGCCGAGCCTGTCCGGCGAGAGCGCCGAGGCCTGCCTGCAGCAGGGCACCGCACTCGCCATGCTGGACGCTGTCCGCACCGAGCTGCGCCTGTCGCAGGAACTGGACAGCCGCGACGGCATCAAGGAACGCGTCGCCTCGCGCCTGGACCGCATTGAACTGGAAACCGCGCGCGTGCAGCGACGTGGCATCGGCGTGCTCGCCAGCATCGGCGCGGTGGCGCCGTTCGTCGGCCTGTTCGGTACGGTGTGGGGCATCATGAACAGTTTCATCGGCATCGCCCAGAGCAACACCACCAACCTGGCGGTGGTTGCGCCCGGCATCGCCGAGGCCCTGCTGGCGACCGCGCTGGGTCTGGTCGCAGCGATTCCCGCCGTGCTGGTCTACAACCACTTCAGCCGTGTGCTGGCCGGCCTGCGGGGTCTGCTCGGCGATCTGTCGGCGGCCGTGCAGCAGCTGGTCTCGCGCGATCTCGATCGTGCCGTGCTGCGTACCGCAGCGGCACCGCTGCGTGCGGTGCACTGAGGCACGACGATGGCGATCAGGACCGCGTCCGGCCGTGACGATGCACCGGAAGAAGCGCACGAGATCAACGTCACGCCCTTCATCGACGTGATGCTGGTACTGCTGATCATCTTCATGGTGGCCGCACCGCTGGCCACCGTGTCGGTGCCGGTCCAGCTGCCGGCCAGCAATGCCAGCGCCACGCCGCCGGAACAGGCGCCGGTGTACGTGACCGTGCAGGCCGATCTGTCGGTGCGCGTTGGCGAGCAGCCGGTGGCGCGCGAGGGACTCGCTGCCGCATTGAAGGCCGCCACCCACGAAGACACCGCACAGCGCATCTTCCTGCGTGCCGATACCCGTGTGCCCTATGGCGAACTGATGGCCACGCTGGATGCGCTGCGCGCGGCCGGCTACCTGAAGGTGGCGCTGGTCGGCCTGGAGCAGGGCGCACGATGAGTGGACTGCGGCGCTGGGCGACCAGCCTGGCGATCGTGCTGCTGGTGCATGCGCTGTTGATCGGCGCGGCCTGCTGGTGGGCGGCCCGTGCGCCAGCACTGGCTGCAACGGCGCCGCCCGCGGCACTGATGCTGGAACTGGCGCCGATGGCGCAGGCACCGCCGGTGCCGCCGCGCGAGGTCGCCACCGGGCCGCTGCAGCAGCAACAGCAGCGGCAGGCGCCGACGCCGGCCCTGCGTGAACAGCCCAAGGCGCCGGTGCAGCCGCAGGGCGACCTGCCACCGCCGCGTACACCGGAGCCGACGCCGTCGCCGGACACCGCTGACGCCAACGTCGCGCAGACCAGCGCACCGCCGCAGGTGGCGGCTGACGCGGCTACACGCTACACCGCACCGCAGACCACGGCGGGTGAGCGCAGTCGTGCCGAGGCGACCTGGGAAGGACGCCTGCTCGGGCATCTGCAGAGGCATCGGCGCTATCCGCGCCAGGCCGAGCGGCTGCGCCAGCAGGGCGTGGTCTACGTGCGCTTTGCCGTGGCCCGCGATGGCGCGGTCTCGGGGTTGAAACTGGGCCGCAGCAGTGGCTTCGCGCTGCTTGACCAGGAGACGCTGGACACCGTGCAGCGCGCCAGCCCGGTACCGGCGCCGCCGGCCGACGTGGCCGGCGACCCGGTGGAAGTGATGGTGCCGGTGTCGTTCTTCCTGCGCGGGCGGTGATTGACGATGGGGTCGGATCCCTTCCCGGAGGAAAGGGCTCTGACCCCATCGGGCATCTCATCCACGCATGGCGTGGATCTACAGCAGCGGCACCAGCAGCAGCGCCACGATGTTGATGATCTTGATCAGCGGATTGATCGCCGGGCCGGCCGTGTCCTTGTACGGGTCACCGACGGTATCGCCGGTCACCGCGGCCTTGTGCGCTTCGCTGCCCTTGCCGCCAAAGTGGCCGTCCTCGATGTACTTCTTGGCGTTGTCCCAGGCACCGCCGCCAGTGGTCATCGAGATGGCCACGAACAGGCCGGTCACGATCGTGCCGATCAGCAGGCCGCCCAGGGCGCGCGGCCCCAGCAGCAGGCCGACCACCACCGGCACCGCCACCGGCAGCAATGACGGCACGATCATTTCGCGGATCGCCGAGCGGGTCAGCATGTCCACCGCCTTGTCGTACTGCGGCTTGCCGGTGCCCTGCATGATGCCCGGGATCTCGCGGAACTGGCGGCGAACCTCTTCCACCACCGCACCGGCGGCGCGGCCGACCGCTTCCATCGCCATCGCACCGAACAGGTAGGGAATCAGGCCGCCGATCAGCAGGCCGATGATCACCGTGTGGTCGCTGAGGTCGAAGCGGAATTCCTGCCCGGGATGCGCGGCCTGCAGGTTGTGGGTGTAGTCGGCGAACAGCACCAGTGCCGCCAGCGCCGCCGATCCGATCGCGTAGCCCTTGGTCACCGCCTTGGTGGTGTTGCCAACTGCATCCAGCGGATCGGTGATGTCGCGGATCTCCGAGGGCAGCTCGGCCATTTCGGCGATGCCGCCGGCGTTGTCGGTGATCGGTCCGTAGGCATCGAGGGCGACGATCATGCCGGCCATCGACAGCATCGCGGTGGCGGCGATGGCGATGCCGTACAGGCCGCCCAGCGCGAACGCGCCCCAGATTGCCGCACACACTGCCACCACCGGCAGTGCGGTGGACTTCATCGAGATGCCGAGGCCGGCGATGATGTTGGTGCCATGCCCGGTGGTCGAGGCCTGCGCCACGTGCTGTACCGGCTTGTACTGGGTGCCGGTGTAGTACTCGGTGATCCACACGATCAGGCCGGTCAGCACCAGCCCGATCAACGCGCAGCCATACAGCGCCATCGGCCCATGCACGTTGTCACTCATCAACCCGGTGGTGATCGGGTAGAACGCGATCGCAGCCAGCACGCCGGAGACGATCACGCCCTTGTACAGCGCACCCATGATCGAACCGCCCGGCTTCACCTTGACGAACAGCGCGCCAATGATCGAGGCGATGATCGACACGCCGCCCAGCACCAGCGGATACAGCACCGCGTTGGCGCCGGCCTCGGCCAGCATCAGGCTGCCCAGCAGCATGGTGGCGATGACAGTCACCGCATAGGTCTCGAACAGGTCGGCGGCCATGCCGGCGCAGTCGCCGACGTTGTCACCGACGTTGTCGGCGATCACCGCCGGGTTGCGCGGGTCGTCCTCGGGAATGCCGGCTTCGACCTTGCCGACCAGGTCGGCACCGACGTCGGCGCCTTTGGTGAAGATGCCACCGCCCAACCGCGCGAAGATCGAGATCAGCGAGGAGCCGAAGGCCAGGCCGACCAGGGCATGCAGCGCCTGTTCCATCGGCAGGCCCATGCGCAGCAGCAGTGCGTAGTAGCCGGCCACGCCCAGCAGGCCGAGTCCGACCACCAGCATGCCGGTGATCGCACCGCCGCGGAAGGCGACGTCCATTGCGGCGCTGATGCCGTGGCGTGCAGCTTCGGCAGTGCGCACGTTGGCGCGTACCGACACGTTCATGCCGATGTAGCCGGCGGCGCCGGACAGCACCGCGCCGACCGCGAAACCAATCGCGGTGTACCAGCTGAGGAAGATGCCGACCAGCACGAACAGCACCACGCCGGCGACGCCGATGGTCAGGTACTGGCGGTTGAGGTAGGCACGCGCACCTTCCTGGATCGCGGTGGCGATCGCGATCATGCGTTCATTGCCGGTGGGTTGGCGCAGGATCCAGCGCGCCGAGACGATTCCGAACAGGATCGCGAGAATGGCGCAGCCCAGCGCCAATGACAGCCCGTGACGTTCCAGCATTAGACCCCTCCGCAGAATGGATGTAGGCATCCAGTGGCGATGAACGGCACCACGAGGGGGACGACGGGCTGCAGCCTGGAACCAACCCGTACCGACCTTGGTGGTCGTCCGACGTATGGCGGTGTTCAGCATTCCCTGGTGCCCGCAGTATGCGTGCCGCGCACTGTAGAGTCGAGCCGTGCTCGACTGGCTCCTGCGAACCGCGGCGCATGCCGCCAGTCCATGGGCATGATTCGAAAGCTGCAGGCCTTTGCACCCCGTTAAGCCAGCCTCTGCAAGCCTGCGCGGAGTCCTGAAGGAGATCCCCCATGCGCCTGTCCCTGTTGATGCTTGCCGCCCTGGTCCCGGCCGTACCGGCACTCGCCGCGGAAACCCCGGAGCTGCAGCGCGCCGTGGGTGCCCCCCAGGCCGTGGGCGCGGTGCACACCCTGCGGCAGATTCCCGAGGCCTGCGCGCGCCTGGAAGGTGCCTTCACCGGTCAGGCGGCCGAGCCGTATCGCTTCTCCGCCGTGCGTACCAGCGAGCAGTGCCAGCCGCGCGCGCGCTTCGTCGACTACGCCAAGGCGCAGCCAAGCGCCGACGAGGGCTGGAAGCTCAATGATGTGATCCGCGTTCCCAGCGCCGCCTGCCCGGCACAGCAGGCCGTGGTGCGGGTATGGCGCCTGCCGTCGAGCAACAAGGTCGAGCTGGACGGGCAGGGCCAGTCGCGCATCTATCTGGAAGAGGCCAAGAAGCAGGCCGCCGCCGGCCAGATTCCGCAGGTGACGATGTTCGCCGCGCAGCTGCAGATGGAAGGCAAGGCCTGCAATTGAAATTGCGTGGGCGGTGTACCCACGCGGTCATCCACGCATAGTGCCGGCCGCTGGCCGGCAACCCTGCGATCTTCACTCCGCCAGCGTCGCCCCGCGCGCCACCAGCAGCTCGCGCAGGGCCCTGCGATGGCAATGCGCTTCATCCTCGCAGTAGCACCCCACGCTGATGTCGCTGTGTTGTGACATCGCGGCCAGCAGGTCCAGCGCGTGGGCCGCATCGGGCGCCTTCATCTCGGCCCTGTAGTGGCGGAAGAACGCATTCCAGTCGGCCGCGGTTTTTGCCTCGTGCGCCTGCTTCACCAGTTCCGCGCTGGGTGACAGGGTCGGGAACCAGACGTCGTACCAGTCCTGTGTCGCGAATTCGCTGCGTGGCACGCCGCGCGGTGGTCGTCGCACGGTACCGATACGCAGGCCCTCGCCGGGAGCGCGCGGCGTACCCAGTCGAACAACTCGCAGTGCCAAGGTGTGCCTCCACTAAAAAGGGGACGGAGGGGATTAAGTCGTATCCGACCCACTGCTGACGCTGTAGGAGATGACGGAGGGGCAGATGCGACTTAATCCCCTCCGTCCCCTTTTTCGGCTCAGCCCTCGAAGGCTGGCAGCTTCTGCTTCACCGCCACGTTCTTCAGGGTGACGTACTTCGGCAGGCCGTCGCTGCCGTACGGCAGTGGTGCTTCGCCCTTGATCAGCGGCGACAGGTAGGCGCGTGCCTTGGCGGTGATGCCGAAGCCATCGCGGCGGATGAAGCCTGCCGGCATCTTCTTCTCGTGGTTGGCGATCTTCGACAGCGGCGCGGCTTCGATCTTCCAGCGGTACGGCGCATCGCTGCTGCGCACGATCACCGGCATCACGCCGTTCTGTCCCTTCAGTGCCAGCTGCACGGCGGCCTTGCCCACCGCCTGCGCCTGCTCCCAGTCGGTCCTGCTGGCCAGGTGGCGGGCCGAGCGCTGCAGGTAATCGGGCAGCGCCCAATGCACCTTCAGGCCGAGCTGGTCCTTGACCCGTCCCGCAAGGTGGGCCGCCACGCCACCCAGCTGCGAATGACCGAACGAGTCCTTGCCGCCACCAGCGTCGGCGACGAAGCGGCCATCGGCGGTGGCGATACCTTCCGAGGCCACCACCACGCAGTAGCCGACGCGCTCGACCACGGCCTTGACCTTGGCCAGGAACGCGGCCTCGTCGTAGGCGCGCTCGGGCAGCAGGATGATGTGCGGCGCTTCGTCATCACCGTTGCCAGCCAGGCCGGCGGCCGCGGCCAGCCAGCCGGCGTGGCGGCCCATCGCCTCGTAGATGAAGACGCGGGTGGAGGTCTCGGCCATCGCCGCCACGTCCAGCGCCGCCTCGCGCACCGACACTGCGGTGTACTTGGCGGCCGAGCCGAAGCCGGGGCAGGTGTCGGTCACCGCCAGGTCGTTGTCGATGGTCTTGGGCACGCCGATGCAGGTCAGGTCGTAGCCGGACGCCTTGGCCAGCTGCGAGACTTTCAGCGCGGTATCGGCCGAGTCGTTGCCGCCGTTGTAGAGGAACCAGCGCACGTCGTGGGCCTGCAGGACCTCCAGCAGTCGGTCGTAGCGGGCACGGTCGGCGTCCAGCGATTTCAGCTTGACCCGGCACGAGCCGAAGGCGCCGCCCGGGGTATGGGCCAGCGCGCGGATGGCCGCAGCGCTCTCCTTGCTGGTGTCGATCAGCTCCTCGCGCAGGGCGCCGAGGATGCCGTTGCGGGCGGCCAGGACCTTGATGCCCTTGGCCCGGGCCTGCTCGATCACCGCTGCCGCCGTGGCGTTGATGACCGCGGTGACGCCGCCGGACTGGGCGTAGAGGAGAGTACCGTTGCGCATGCTTCTACCTGCTCGGGGGAGGGGACATTGCAGGGACATTACCCGGATGCGGTAAAGTGGCGCTATTGCGGTGCAGCGATACCGGTCCGTCCGGGACGCGAACCTTCTTTGTTTTCAACACGTTGGAGTCAGGTCAATGCGATTGGTTCTGTTGGGACCGCCCGGTTCGGGCAAGGGGACACAGGCGACGCGCCTGAAGGAAAAGCTGGGGATCGCCCACATTTCGACCGGTGACATGCTGCGCGCGGAAATCGCCGCCGGCACGGACCTGGGCAAGCAGGCCAAGACGGTGATGGATGCCGGCAACCTGGTGTCGGACGACATCCTGCTGGGCATGCTGGAGTCGCGCCTGACCCAGGCTGATGTCGCCAAGGGCTTCATCCTCGATGGCTACCCGCGCAATGTGGCCCAGGCGAATGCGATGGACGGCCTGCTGGCCAAGATCGGCCAGCCGCTGGATGCCGTGGTGCAGCTGGACGTGGCCACCGAGCTGCTGGTCGACCGTATTGCCGGTCGTGCCAAGGAGCAGGGTCGCGCCGATGACAATCCGGAAGCGGTGCGTCAGCGCCTGCAGGTCTACAACGACCAGACCGCTCCGGTGGTCGACTTCTACGCCGGCCGTGGCACCCTGGCCCGCGTCGACGGCGTCGGTGAGCTGGACGAGATCGAAGCCCGCATCCTGGCGGCGATCAAGGCCTGATCCGGCCGGGCCGGCGCGAGCTGCCGGCCCCTCGGGCGCAAAAAAACACAGGCCTGGTCCGCGAGGATCAGGCCTGTGTCGTTTGATAGGCGCCAGCAGAGGGCTTGCTCAGGGCCCCGCAGCATGAGCTCCCTTGGGGATGGCCTCTTGGGGAGTAGGACCGGTTCGGGTACTGCGGCTGGCAGTTCGAATTGTGTCCGGGTTCACAGAACATCGCTATCGGGAATTCCCTGACAGAAGATTGGAGTTTTCTCACATCCCGTGTAGGACTTGTCTTACCCGGGAGCGGACATTGGCCCTATACAGCCGTCATCGGTCACAATCCTCGGTCATGAGCAGCGTACATATCCTTGCAATCGCCGGCACCTTCATGGGCGGCGTGGCCGCCCTGGCGCGGGAACTGGGCCATTCGGTCAGCGGCAGCGACCAGGCCATCTATCCGCCGATGTCGACCCAGCTCGAGCAGCTGGGCATCACCCTGGACCAGGGCTACCGCGCCGACAGCGTGCCGGCCGGGACGGACGAAGTGGTGATCGGCAACGCGCTCTCGCGCGGCAACGCAGCCGTGGAAGCCGTGCTCGATGCTGGCCAGCGTTACATTTCGGGCGCGCAGTGGCTGTCCGAGCAGGTGCTGCCGGGCCGCGACACGCTGGCCGTGGCCGGCACCCACGGCAAGACCACTACCACCACCATCCTCACCTGGCTGCTGGAAAGCGCCGGGCGATCGCCGGGCTTCCTGATCGGCGGCGTTGCCGAGGATTTCGGCGTCTCCGCCCGCCTGGGCCAGGGCCGCGAGTTCGTGGTCGAGGCCGACGAGTACGACACCGCGTTCTTCGACAAGCGTAGCAAGTTCGTGCACTACCGGCCGCTGGTGGCCATCCTCAACAACCTTGAATACGACCACGCCGATATCTTCCCGGATGTGGCCGCGATCCAGCGCCAGTTCCACCATCTGGTGCGCACGGTGCCGGCGCGTGGCCGACTGATCGTCAACGGCGAGGACCCGCATCTGGCCGAAGTGCTGGCGATGGGCTGCTGGACCCCGGTCGAGCGCTTCGGATTCGATCCGTCGCTGGAATGGCACGCCGAACTGCTGGCCGCCGATGGCAGTGCCTTCCGCGTGCACCATCGCGGCCAGGCACTGGGTGATGTGCAGTGGTCGCTGCTGGGCCGCCACAACGTGCTCAACGGCCTGGCCGCGCTGGCCGCCGCGCATGCGGTGGGCGTGGCACCGGCCGACGTGATTCCGGCACTGGCGCGCTTCCGCAGCGTCAAGCGCCGCATGGAAGTGATCGGCAGCCATGACGGCATCACCGTCTACGACGACTTCGCCCATCACCCGACCGCGATCGCCACCACGCTGGAAGGCCTGCGTGCCAAGGTCGGCGATGCGCGCATCGTGGTCGCGATGGAACCGCGCAGCAACTCGATGCGACTGGGCGCACATGCGCAGGCCCTGGCACCCTCGCTGGCGCTGGCCGATGAAGTGGTGTTCCTGCATCGCCCGGAACTGGTCTGGGATGCCGCTGCGGTGATCGCCGCGGTGCGCGGCGAAGCACACGCGGTACCGGATACCGACGCGTTGCTGGCGCAACTGCAGGCCAGCGCGCGCAGCGGCGACCACGTGGTGTTCATGTCCAACGGTGGCTTCGACGGCGCGCCGCGTCGCTTCCTCGCCGCCCTGCAGGCCCGATGAGCGTCGACGATTCGCTGCCGCTGTTTCCGCTGCACACCACGCTGGTACCGGGTGCGGCGGTGGGCCTGCGCGTATTCGAGCGCCGCTACCTGGACCTGGTCCGCGACAGCGGCCGCAGTGGTGAGGGGTTTGGCGTCTGCCTGATCCTCGATGGCCAGGAGGTCGGTGCACCAGCGACGCCGGCCGCCTATGGCGTGCAGGTGCGTATCGAAGACTTCGATGTCGGCGCCGACGGCGTGCTGCAATTGCGCCTGCGCGGCACCCGCCGCTTCCACGTCGAGCGCACCCGCGTGCGCGACAACGGCCTGGTGGTGGCCGACGTGCGCTGGTGCGAGGAAGACCCGGACGATGAACTGCGGCCGCAGCACGCGCTGCTGGCCACGCTGCTGGGGCACATCATCGAACAGGCTGGCGAGGCCTATGCGCCGGCCAACCCGGCACTGCTGGACCAGGCCAGCTGGGTCGGCTGGCGGTTGGCCGAACTGCTGCCACTGAGCGAGCAGCAGCGCCTGCAGCTGCTGCAGATGGACGACCCGCACCAGCGCCTGCAGCAGTTGCTGGGCTGGATGCCGTAGCAGCCATCCACGCATGGCGTGGATCTGCTGTAGAGCCGAGCCTATGCTCGGCTTGATGGATCCCGCGAAGAGCAGCCGAGCATGGGCTCGGCTCTACAGTGGGTGATCGCGCACCGGTGCCGGTCAGGGCGCGGTGGTCTTCAACCGCAGCACCGGCAATCCGGTTTCGCTGTGCACATCCTCGTGCTGCGGCAAGCCCTGTACGGCTTCCTTCACGGCATTCATGGCCGGGTCGACGCCACGCAGCGGGTGCCACATGCCGATCCATTCGAAGTGGCGCTCGTAGCGCAGGGTCTGTGCGCTGCCCAGCCACAACGGCGTGTTGCCCGGCTGCAGCTGCGCAGGCGCCGGCCACAGGCGCAGCACGTAGCGCTCATCCGGCTGCGCGCCCTGGCGCACCATCAGCAATGCTTCCACGCGGGTGTCCAGCGTTGCCGGCAACACCGGCAGCTCGTCGGCGCCGGTGTTCTTGTCCAGCATCAGCAGCGCCTGCTGCCAGCCGGCCTGCTCCTGCCGCTTCCAGCCACGGGCTTCCAGCTGCGCCTGCAGCGGCGCCAGCGGGCCCGCCACCTGCACGTCCAGCGGCCAGCGCTGGTCGTCGTCGAACTCGTTGCGGCGCGCCGGCAGCGTGGCCCAGTCGTGCTGCCACCACGCCTGCATGTCCATCGCCTGCGGTGCCGGCAGGGTCGGCTCGAAGCGTTTCAGCTTCACCGGGATATGGCGCGGTGCGTACCACATCGCCGCCACGGCGAAGACGCCGTAGAACAGCCAGGCCACCGGCTTCACCCAGAACGAGCGGTTGAAGCGGCGGCGGTAGGCGATGCCCAGCACCAGCAGCCAGAACGTGCCGAACAGCATGCCGCCGATCACATCGCTCAGCCAATGCGCGCCCAGGTACAGGCGTGAGAAGCCGATCAGGCTGACCACGATGCCGGACACCAGGTACGGCCAGACGCGGGTGCGGCCGGGCATCTCGCGGGCGATCAGCACTGCGAAGAAGCCGAAGGTGATGGTGGCCATGGTCACCGACACCGACGGGAAGCCGAAGCCGCTGCTGGCGTCGACCGGGCGCACCACATCCACGGTGGCACCGAGCAGCATGGTCAGCGCCAGGCCGAAGGCAAGCGCGGCCAGCCAGTGCGCGGCGGCCATCCAGCGCCGGCGCCAGATCAGGTAGCCCATCGCCGCCGCCGTGGCCGGCAGCAGTACCTGCCAGGCACCCAGCGACGCCAGCGCGGCCATCGGGTAGTCGGCCAGCGGGTTGCGCAGTGCCAGCATGGCCTGGTGCACCAGCAGGTCGATCGCCAGCGGCTCGCCGTGTGCGACCACCACGGTCAGCAGCGCGAACCAGCCCCAGCCCAGTACCAGCAGCATCAACGCCAGCATCGCCAGCGGCACCGATTCGCGGCGCTTGGGATCAAGCACGCCGACGGTGTAGCGGCCCAGCGTCGGGTGACGATTGGACCAATCCAGCAGGCGCGCCAGCCAGTTGTCCATGCGCGCGGCCGACCAGCGATAGCCGTACAGCACGATGGCCCAGACCAGGCCGAGGATCACCGCCAGCAGGCCGACCACCACCACCAGACGCCCGGCCACCGCCGCGACTGCGTCGTAAGCTTCGCCAAGAATCCAGCCCGGCGCCAGGAACAGCACCGCCCAGGAGATGCTGGCGATGCCGCTGGCCTGCACGTAACGGCTGGCGGGCATCTTCATCATGCCGGCGATGGCCGGCACGAACGGTCGGATCGCGCCCACGTAGCGTGCGATCAGGATGCTCTTGAAGGCATTGCGGCGGAACAGGTTCTCACCGCGGTCGAGCAGCTGCGGGTAGCGGCTGAACGGCCACACGCCGCGCAGGCGGTCACCCCAGCGGCGGCCGATCCAGTAGCTGATGCCATCACCGGCGAACGCGCCCAGTGCCGCTGCCGCCACCGCGTACGGCCCGGAGATCTGGCCCAGGCCGATGAACACGCCCACCGCGAACAGCAGCGGCAGCGCCGGCACGATGGCGCCAAGAATGATCACCGCATCGCAGAAGGCGATGAGGAAGATAACGGCACCCGCCAGCACGGGGTGAGCGGCAATCCACGCGAGCGTGGCGTCGATCCATGAAGAGTCCATTGCCCGATTATAGGGGCGTGAAGGTGACTGGTTCCCAGCCGCTTCGTGACCGTTTGCAACCGTCGCCATCGCCTAGAATGGGCCCATGCCGCATTCGCCAGACGCTCCACCGCACGCATTGAAGGCCGACAGCTTCGGCCAGATCCTTCTTGTGAAAGGGCCCGATGGCCCCTTCGTGCGCCGTGATCTGGGCGCCACGCCGCTGTGGCTGCGGCTGCCGGCCTGGTGGCTGGCCCGCCGCGAAGCACGCGCGCTGCGCCACATCCACGGCATGGCCGATGTGCCGCAGCTGCTGGCGTGGGATGGCCGTCATCTCGACCGCAGCTTCATGGCCGGCGATGCCATGTACCAGCGTCCACCACGCGGTGACCTGGCCTGGTTCCGCTCGGCGCGTCGGCTGCTGCAGCAGCTGCACCGCAATGGCGTGGCCCACAACGATCTGGCCAAGGAAGCCAACTGGCTGGTCACCGAAGACGGTCGTCCAGCGCTGATCGACTTCCAGCTGGCGGTGATAGGCAACCCGCGCTCGCGCTGGATGCGGCTGCTGGCCCGCGAGGACCTGCGCCACCTGCTCAAGCACAAGCGCATGTATTGCCGCGAGTCGCTCACCCCGGTGGAGAAGCGGTTGCTCAAGCGCACCTCGTGGGTGCGCGAACTGTGGTTTGCTACCGGCAAGCCGGTCTATCGCTTCGTCACCCGCCGCATCCTGCATTGGGAAGACAACGAAGGGCAGGGGCCGAAGCCGTGAGCAGTGCGTCCGTCGTGAGCAGGCCGCCAACTGCCTGCAGTGTGCTGCGTGCGCAGTTGCCCGGTGCCGACTTCGTGCACGCCTGCCAGGCGACGACTCGTCGCGATGGGCGCTCGGCCCTGCAGGCCTACCGCGATATGGCGGCGACCATTCCCGGCTGGTTCGATGGGCTGATGGCGCTGCGCAATCGCGGCATGCGCCTGCTCGGCATGAAGCACCTGGGCTCGTTGCGTGCGGTGCAGGATGTTGAGGATCCTCAACCCGGCCAGCGGCTGGGCATCTTCACCCTGCGGTCGCTGGACGACGATGCCATCGTGCTGGAAGACGACGACCGCCACCTGCGCGTGCAGCTGGCGCTGCAGTGGCAGGGCGACGTGCTGGAAGTGGCGACCGTGGTGCATACGCACAACACGTTCGGGCGTGTGTACATGCTGCCGGTCGCACCCGTGCATCGGCTGATCGTGCCGCATCTGCTGGAGAAGCAGGTGCGGTTGTACCGGTAGATCCACGCCATGCGTGGAAGCGCCGGGCAGAATCGCGTTGTAGAGCCGAGCCATGCTCGGCTGCATTCAATGAGCCGAGCATGGCTCGGCTCTACAAAGGTCGGTGGCCTTACGGTGCCGCCGGCACCACCTGTTGGCCAATGAAGTTGCGCTTGGCATCGAAGTCATAGGCGATCTGCAGCTGCCCCACGTCCGGGCAGGCGTGGCAGTCGCGCAGCGGCGTGCGGTACAGCAGGCGGATGCCGCCGTTATCCAATGGCGAAGCGCCGGCCGACTGTGCCGGCGCGAACGGCGTGGCCTGCGGGCTGGCTTTCAGCAGTTCCTGCACGGTCGGGTCGGCACGCAGGGTGTCGTCCAACTGCACGGCATCCACGTCGATGCGCTTGCCGCTGGCATCGACCAGTCGCGTGCCCTCGTTGGTATTGGCGCGGAAGGGATACTCGACCGTGGCAATGCCCAGCCCTTCGTTCTCGTGCCAGGCGGTCACATAGGCCAGCTCACCGCCGCTGGACAACTGCTCGGCCGCGGTAACGGCATCGGCACTTGCGCCACCCGCGCGCATCGCATCGCGCAGGCAATCACGGGTGGCCGCATTCTCGCCCTGGCGGCAGGCGTTGAGGTCGCCATCCCAGACCACCGCCTCGCTCCAGCGCATCTTGCCGTCGGCGGCGGCCTTCTCCGCGCTGGGCGCGTCACCGGCGGGTGGCTCCTTGCCGGGTTCCGGCGAACGGCCCTGGCAGGCAGTCAGCAGGGCAAGCCCCAGGGCAGGCAGCAACAGGCGGGAACGGCGCATGGCGTGGACCTCGTGCGTTGTCTGGAGGCCTGAGTATCGTCAAGGCCGGGTGAACTCCGCGTCGGCGCGGCATACTAGCGGCTCATTGCATACGCTGGAGTGTGGAACGTGGGCAGTCTGCAGGGCAAAACCCTTTTCATCACCGGTGCCTCGCGTGGCATCGGCCTGGCCATCGCACTGCGTGCCGCGCGCGACGGCGCCAACGTGGCCATCGCGGCCAAGTCGTCGGTGCCGAATCCGAAGCTGCCGGGCACCATCCACAGCGCTGCCGAAGCGGTAACGGCGGCCGGCGGCCAGGGCCTGGCCCTGAAGTGCGACATCCGCGAGGAAGAGCAGGTGCAGGCGGCGGTGGCGGCCACGGTCGATACCTTTGGTGGCATCGACATCCTGATCAACAACGCCAGCGCGATCTGGTTGCGCGGCACGCTGGATACGCCGATGAAGCGTTTCGACCTGATGCAGCAGGTCAACTCACGCGGCAGCTTCCTGTGCGCGCAGGCCTGCCTGCCGTACCTGCTGCAGGCGCCGAACCCGCACATCCTCACCCTGGCGCCGCCGCCGAGCCTGGCGCCGAAGTGGTGGGCACCGCACACCGGCTACACGCTGGCGAAGATGGGCATGAGCTTCGTCACCCTGGGCCTGGCCGCAGAATTCGGTCCGCAGGGCGTGGCGGTGAATGCGCTGTGGCCGCGCACGGTGATCGCCACCGATGCGATCAACATGATTCCGGGCGTGGATGCGGCCGGCTGCCGCACGCCACAGATCATGGCCGATGCCTCCCATGCGGTGCTGGTGCGCGAAGCGGCCGGTTTCCACGGCCAGTTCCTGATCGACGATGAAGTGCTGGCGCAGGCCGGTGTCACCGATCTTTCCGGCTATGCAGTGGATCCGTCGCGCGCGTTGTTGCCGGACCTGTTCCTGGATTGACCGCGCGTCGCCGGAAGAGGCCGAGGGCTGCGACCCTCGGCCTGCTGCGCTAGAATGTGTGGCTGTAATCGTTTTCAACAAGGATGTGAGCACATGTCACGCACTCTTTCCGTCGCGGCGCTGGCCGCTTCGCTGTCGTTGATCCTGACCGCCTGCGGTGGCAAGGCCCCCGCAGCTGCAGGCGGCGCCGCTGCCTCCGGCACGCCGGACGCCAGCACGGCCCCGTCCGATACACAGCAGCAGTTGACCGCCAAGCTCAACGCCTACATCGGCTGCTTCAACGCGCTGGATTCGAAAACCCACGGCAGCATCCAGTCCTACACGCGCTGGATCAAGGATGTCGACGCTGGCCCGACCGGACGCGAGACGCACGTGTACGGCCCGTTCGAGATCAGCGGCTACGACATGAAGCAGTGCGGCGCTCCGGTGACCGAGGCGATTGCTGCCAAGCCGGCGCTGGCCGATCTGGATGCCGCTGCAGGCCATTACCAGCAGGCGCTGAAGGCGCTGGTGCCGCTCAGCAAGGACGCGCATGACTACTACGATCGCCAGGACTACGAAGACGACCAGTTCGCCAAGGGCAAGCAGCTGCACGCGCCCTTGATGGCCGCTTTCAAGGATTTCGTGGCTGCCAGCGAAACGTTCAATGCCGAGCTGGAGCGCCAGAACGATGCTGCCCAACGCGAGCAGCTCAAGGTTCTGGAGCAGGCCGAGGGGCGCACGCGCGAGTACTACCGTCTGGCGATGATGCTGGAAGCCAAGGCCATCATGGATCTGATGAGCGAGGATGATTTCGATCAGGCCAAGGCCCGCGAACGCCTGGATGCCTTCAACCGCATTTCCGATGAAGCGCACGCCAAGGTTGCCGACCAGGAACCGGGCAAGTCGGACTGGGAAGGCTTCGAACGAGGGGCCGAGAATTTCCGGCGCGAAGGCAAGGAGCGGCTGCAGCGCGTCAGCGAGAAGAAGCCTTACACCGATTTCGAACGACGCATGCTTGATTCGCCGTCGATGGCGCCGCGTGGCTCTGCCAACAAGCTGATGCAGGAATACAACACGCTCGTTTTCCAGAGCAACCGCCAGTAGCGCTCCCGCTCATCGCGTGATCAGCGAGCGCCGGTGTACATCGCCGGCGCCCGCATCAATGACTGAACGCATCCGGCAGCTGGCCACCACACTTGCGGCAGTGCCGCGCATCCGGCTCGTGCCCTTCCAGTCCACACTCCGGGCAGCCACGTGCATCACGACGCGCGGCCAGCTCGGCTTCGCGCATGGTGCTGGCCAGTTCGGCGGTGTAGATGCCGGTGGGCACGGCGATGATGCTGTAGCCGATCAGGATCAGTACCGAGGTGACGAAGCGGCCGAGCACGGTCTGCGGCACGATGTCGCCAAAGCCGACCGTGGCCATGGTCACCACCGCCCAGTACATGCTGGCCGGGATGTTGGTGAAGCCGTGTTCGGGGCCCTCGATCACGTACATCAGTGCGCCGGCGATGATGGTGATGGTGATCACCGTGAACAGGAACACCAGCACCTTGCGCCGGCTGCGCCACAGCGACGTCATCAACACGCCGCTTTCCTCGATGTAGCGGGTCAGCTTGAGGATGCGGAACACGCGCAGGATGCGCAGCGCGCGCACCACCAGCAGGCTCTGCGCGCCGGGGATGAACATCGACAGGTAGGCGGGCAGGATCGACAGCAGGTCGATGATGCCCCAGATGCTCACCGCGTAACGCAGCGGGCGCTTGACCACCGCCAGCCGCAGCAGGTACTCGGCGGTGAAGATGATCGTGAAGCCCCATTCCAGGATGTACAGGCCGGTGGACCATTCGGCATGCAGGTGCTGCACGCTGTCGATCATCACCACCAGGATGCTGGCGATGATCGCCACCACCAGGATCAGGTCGAAATTGCGCGAGGGCCGCGAGTCATGGCGGTAGATGATGTCGAACCACCGACGGCGCCAGCCGGTCTCGGTGGCGGGGTTCAGCTGGGGGGCGGAAAACGGTCGCATGGGCGCATTGTGCCGCAGGGGTTCCGGCGCGAGAATGGGGATTCCTGAACCCTGTCGACTGCCATGACCGCCGCTACCGATCCGCTGATCTCCCTTTCGCACTATTACCTGCCGGTCTACAAGCCCCGCCAGGTGGTACTGGAGCGAGGCCAGGGCGCCCGCGTGTGGGACAGCCAGGGCCGTGAGTTCATCGACCTGGCTGCCGGCATCGCCGTGTGCGGCCTGGGCCACAACGACCCGGACCTGGTGGCCGCGCTGGTCGAGCAGGCCGGCAAGCTCTGGCACACCAGCAACGTGTTCTACAGCGCGCCGCCGCTGCACCTGGCCGAGGAGCTGGTGAAGGCCAGCCGCTTCGCCGAGCGCGTGTTCCTGTGCAATTCCGGCGCCGAAGCCAATGAAGTGGCGATCAAGATGGTCCGCAAGTGGGCCTCCAGCCAGGGGCGTCCGGCCGACAAGCGGGTGATCATCACCTTCCGCGGCAGCTTCCACGGCCGCACCATGGGCGCGGTGACCGCCACCGCTCAGCCGAAGTACCAGGAAGGCTACGAGCCGCTGCCCGGTGGCTTCCGCTACATCGATTTCAACGATGAGGTGCAGCTGGAAACCGCGATGGCCGCCGGCGACGTGG
The DNA here is from genome assembly GCF_003205835.1 of Stenotrophomonas maltophilia. Lineage (GTDB taxonomy): Bacteria > Pseudomonadota > Gammaproteobacteria > Xanthomonadales > Xanthomonadaceae > Stenotrophomonas > Stenotrophomonas riyadhensis. The sequence continues at coordinate 3,948,371 of NZ_CP029773.1, read as the reverse complement.
CTGCAGTGATGCTGGAGCCGATCCAGGGCGAGGGCGGCGTGATGCCGGCCAAGTCCGGCTTCCTCAAGCGCGTGCGCGAACTGTGCGACCAGCACAACGCGCTGCTGGTGCTGGACGAGATCCAGGCCGGCATGGGCCGCACCGGCACGCTGTTCGCGCACTGGCAGGACGACGTGGTGCCGGACATGGTCACCCTGGCCAAGGCACTCGGTGGCGGCTTCCCGATCGGTGCGATGCTGGCCGGCCCGAAGGTGGCCGAGACCATGCAGTTTGGCGCGCATGGCACCACCTTCGGCGGCAACCCGCTGGCTGCCGCAGTGGCCCGCGTGGCACTGCGCAAGCTGGCCTCGGCGGAGATCGCCGCCAACGTCAGCCGCCAGTCGAAGGCACTGCGCGATGGCTTTGCCCGCATCAATGACGAGTTCGGCGTGTTCAGCGACGTGCGCGGCCGTGGCCTGATGCTGGGCGCGGTGCTGAGCAAGGACTTCGCCGGCCAGGCCGGGGCGATCCTCGACCATGCCGCCGAGCAGGGCCTGCTGACCCTGCAGGCCGGCCCGGATGTACTGCGCTTCGTGCCGTCGCTGAACATCACCGACGAAGAAGTGGCCGAAGGCCTGAAGCGCCTGCGCGCGGCGATTGCCGCGTTCATCGCCGCGCGCTGAAGCCCCGGCGCTGGGGTCGGATCCCTCTCCTGCGGAGAGGGCTCTGACCCCGATCAGCTCACCGCGTAACGCTTCAACACCTTGCCCAATCCCCGGCCATCGCGCACGGTTTCCGCGTGCAGGCCGGCGGCGCGTGCGCCGCGCACGTTGGCGAACAGGTCATCGACGAACAGCGTGCGCGCAGGTGCCACGCCGAGCGCTTCCAGCGTACGCAGGAATACCGCAGGCGCCGGTTTGCGCAGGCCGAAATCCGCGCTGCAGAACACGCGGCCCTGCAGGGCAGGGAACAGTTCCGGTAGCAGGGTGGGCAAGGCCTGCTGCATCAGTGCGCCATTGTTGGTCAGCACCGCCATCGGCAGCTGCAGTGTCTGCAGCCGCTGCAGCACGGCCGGCTGTGGATGGCTGGCGGCCTGTCGCGCCGCGATCCAGGTGTGCACATCAACGGTGCGGCCCAGCTGTTTGCTCAGCTGCGCCAGATAGGCCGGGCCATCCAGCGTGCCATTGTCATGCGCCGCTTCCAGCCCGCTGTCGTACAGCGCGGCCTGCACGGTTTCCGGCGCGACATCCAGCGCCTCCGCCAGGTGCAGCACGCGCTGCGCGCGCTGGTACTGCACCAGAACGCCATCCACATCCAGCAGTAACAGGTCGATCCGCATTGGTCGAGCATGCCATTGCAGTGAACACGCGGGAAACCCTGGAGTGGGCATGCGACAGACGGTCGCAGACGGCGCCGCAGGGGCCTGCCTAGAATGGCGCCTAGATCCGCAGGAGATGCAACGATGAAGGCTTGGATGGTGGCAGTGGGACTGGGCGCGCTGATGCTTGCGCCGTCGGCGATGGCGCGGGTATGTGCGGTCAGCATCGACAGCACCGACCAGATGAGCTTCAGCAGCCGCGAGATCAAGGTGGCGGCCGACTGCACCGCCGTGGATCTGACCCTGCGCCATACCGGCAAGCTGGCTGTCACCGCGATGGGCCACAACTGGGTACTGACCCGCAGCGCTGATTACCAGCCGGTAGCGATGGCCGGCATGCGCATGACCCTGGCCGACAGCTACCTGCCGAAGGCCGACAAGCGCGTGCTGGCGCACACCAAGGTGATCGGCGGCGGCGAGACCACGCGCGTGCGCTTTTCCACCCAGGGCCTGCAGAAGGGTGGCGACTACACCTTCTTCTGCTCGTTCCCCGGCCACTTCGCGATGATGAAGGGCAAATTCGTCTTCGGTTGATGCCGTCTGTAGAGTCGAGCCATGCTCGACTGCTCCGTGCCAACCAAGGTTGGCACCTACCAGATGCAACAGTGCCAACCAAGGTTGGCACCTACCAGATGCGGCAGTGCCAACCAAGGTTGGCACCCACCAGAGCGGGATCAGCCCTTGGCGGCCTTGAACGCCACGCGTGCGGCGGCGAGGGTGGCCTCGATCACCGCATCGTCGTGCGCGCTGGACAGGAAGCCGGCTTCGTACGCCGACGGTGCCAGGAACACGCCCTGCTCCAGCATCGCGTGGAAGAAGCGATTGAACGCCGGAATGTCACAGGCGGTGGCCTGCGCATAGGTCTCCACCTTCTCGCTGGTGAAGAACAGGCCGAACATCGCGCCCACGTGGGTGGTGGTCACCGCCACGCCGGCGTCGGCGGCGGCCGCTTCCAGGCCGGCACACAGGCGCGCGGTGCGCTCGGCCAGATCGGCGTGGAAACCCGGCTGCTGGATCAGTTCCAGCATCGCCAAGCCGGCGGCCATCGCCACCGGATTGCCGCTCAGCGTGCCGGCTTGATAGATCGGGCCGGCCGGGGCGATCTGCTGCATCAGCTCGCGGCGGCCGCCGTAGGCACCCACCGGCATGCCGCCGCCGATGATCTTGCCGAAGGTGGTCAGGTCCGGGGTGATGCCGTAGTGCGCCTGTGCACCGCCAAGGGCAACGCGGAAACCGGTCATCACTTCGTCGAAGATCAGCAGCGCGCCATGCTTCGTGCACAGTTCGCGCAGGTGCTGCAGGTAGCCTTCGCGTGGCGGAATGCAGTTGGCGTTGCCGACCACGGGTTCGATGATCAGGCCGGCGATGTCGTCGCCCTGCTGTTCGAACAGGGCAGTAGCCGCTTCGAAGTCGTTGTAGGGCAGGGTCAGGGTCAGTTCGCTCAGGCCGGCCGGCACGCCCGGCGAGGTCGGCACGCCCAGGGTCAGCATGCCGCTGCCGGCCTTCACCAGGAACGAGTCGCCATGGCCGTGGTAGCAGCCTTCGAACTTGACGATGCGGTTGCGGCCGGTGGCACCACGCGCCAGGCGGATCGCCGACAGCGTGGCTTCAGTGCCGGAGTTGACCATGCGCACCATCTCGCACGACGGCACCAGTCGGGTGATGGTCTCGGCCATGGTCACTTCGGCCGCGCACGGCGCACCGAAGGACAGGCCGTTGTCGATCGCCTTCTTCACCGCCTGGCGCACGGCCGGATGGTTGTGGCCGACGATCATCGGGCCCCAGGAACCGACATAGTCGATGTAGCGGTTGCCGTCGACGTCGTACAGGTAGGCGCCGTCGGCACGCTCGACGAAGAACGGTTCGCCACCGACCGACTTGAACGCGCGTACCGGCGAATTGACGCCGCCCGGCAGCAGCTGCTGGGCGCGGGAGAACAGGGCGTGGGACTGGTCGTGGTTCATGCGGATTTCCTGGGCATTACGCGAACTGGGCGAGGAAGGCGCGCTGGACCGCAACCGGGTCTTCGGCGGCGAACACGCTGCTGACCACGGCGACCAGATCGGCGCCGGCGTCGATGATGGGACCGACATTGTCCGGCGTCAGGCCGCCGATCGCCACCCGCGGCACGCCCAGTGCGGCGCTTTGCCGCAGCAGGTCGGTATGGGCGCGGCTGTTGGTGACCTTGGTGGTGGTCGGGAAGAACGCGCCGAAGGCCACGTAGCTGGCGCCTGCGGCCACGGCCTGCTCGGCATTGGCCAGCTGGTCGTAGCAGGAGGCGCCGATGATGGCCTCGGCACCAAGCAGCGCGCGCGCGCTGGGAATGTCACCGTCGGTGCCGCCCAGATGCACGCCGGCGGCGCCGACCGTCTTGGCCAGCGCCGGGTCGTCGTTGACGATCAGCGGCACGCGGTGTTCCGCGCACAGCGCCTGCAGGGCGGTGGCCTGCTCCCGCCGCAGCGCGCCGCTGGCGGTCTTGTTGCGGTACTGCAGCCAGGTGGCGCCGGCGGCCAGCAGCGGCGCGGTGCGGGCCAGCAGGCGTGCGGTATCGGGCTCGTCCGGGGTGATCAGGTAGACGCCGCGGGGCGCCGGGGAAGCAGAAGTCATCGATGGCTACCGGTGAGTGGACCGCGATGGGACAATGGCGGCCCGTGAATCCAGCCCTGATTATCCGATGAGCGATGCCACCCCCACCACCTTGCGCACCTGGATGTGCGTGGTCTGCGGCTTCCTTTACAGCGAAGCGGAAGGCTTGCCGGAGGAGGGCATCGCGCCGGGGACGCGCTGGGAGGAGATCCCCGAGACCTGGACCTGCCCGGACTGCGGGGTGACCAAGGCCGATTTCGAGATGGTCGAGGTCGATTGACGGGTGGGCCACCCGGCCCATCCGGTGGGTGTGGACCGTTGGTCCACACACCGACACCCTCAATGCAGCCGCGGCATCGGCCCGCCGAGGTCGATCAGCTTCTCGCGCAGCCACTGCGCATCGCTGGCCTCGGGATTGCGCTTCAGGTACTGCCCCAGGTCGTGGCGGGCGCCGGCCAGGTACTCCAGCTGCAGGTAGGCCAGGCCGCGGTCGCGCAGCGCGTCGTCCTGCTCCGGGGCCAGTTTCAGCAGGCGGTCGGCACTGCGTGCAGCGCGGTCCCATTCGCCGGCTTCGGCATACACGCCGTGCAGGTTGCGCAGCATGCGCATCAGGATCGCGCGCGCTGGCGCCGGGTCGAGGATCTGCGCCAGCACCTGGTCGTCGGGCATCTGCCCGCCCAGGTGTGACTTGGCCCGCTCGCGCAGTTCGTCCACGTCCAGCGGGCGGCCGCCATTGAACGGGTCCATCACCAGCACGCCGTCGTCCACCGGCAGGCGCACCAGGAAGTGGCCGGGGAAGGACACGCCGTCGAGCGGAATGCCCAGCCGGCGCGCAACTTCCATCTGCACCAGTGCCAGCGAGATCGGGTTGCCCAGGCGGCGCTCGAATACCTGGTTGAGGTAGCTGTTGCGCGGGTCGTAGTACTCGTCGTGGTCGCCGCTGTAGCCCAGCTCGTCGAACAGGTGGCGGTTGATCGCCGCCATCTTCAAGGGGCTGTTGTCGATGCTGTCCACTTCCGAGCGGAGGTGGTCGACATGGCTCTGGATCAACGCGTCGTAGGTGGACGGCTGCAGATCGGGGTATTCATCGCGCGCGATCAGCAGCGCGGTCGGCAACAGTGGCAGCGCCTCGTCTTCGAGGTCGGCCAGTGCATCCCAGTCGGGGAGTGAGATCTGGTCCTGCATGACCACAGACTGGCGTCATTCGCAGGCGGTTTCAAGCGGTGCCGCGTGAAAAAGTCAGGGGTCAGATCCCTTTCGCGTGCGAAAGGGACCTGACCCCTGCAGGGGTGCCGGCCAGCGGCCGGCACTACCGCGGGTGCCGGCCGCTGGCCGGTCGCATCGTTTACTTCTCGATGCCCGGGCCGAAGGTCAGCTGGGTGCCGTCCTTCAGCTTGAGCTTCTCGGCCTGGCCGGCGTTGAGCTCCAGCACATAGCGCGCCGGGCCGCCGCTGGGGTAGGGCGGGCACATGTCGCCGGCCGAGCACGGCGGCACATCGCGCTGCTGGCTGACCAGCTTGCGCTGGCTGTCGAAGTACAGGATGTCCAGTGCGATCTTGGTGTTCTTCATCCAGTACGCCTGCATTTCTTCGCGGTCGTGGATGAACAGCATGCCGTGGTCGGCCGACATCTGGTCGCGGAACATCAGCCCGCGCGCGCGGGTTTCATCGTTGGTGGCCAGCTCGACCTGGTAGCGGGCGCCATCCAGCTCGACCCAATGGCGGGCCGCGTCGGTGGCGCAGCCGGTCAGGGCCAGCAGCGGAAGCATCAGCAGCGAACGCAACAGCGACATCGTCAGCATCCTTCGAAAGGGTCAGAGCACGACCGGCGGCTCGCCGCCGACGATCACCACATCGGCGCGACGGCGCGCGAACAGGCCGACGCAGACCACGCCCGGCAGCTGGTTGAGCTCGCGCTCCAGCTTTTCCGGATCGGTGATCTGCAGGTTGTGGATGTCCAGGATCTGGTTGCCGTTGTCGGTGACCACGCCTTCGCGCCAGGTCGGCTGGCCGCCGGTCATGTCGCGGATCTGGCGGGCGACCAGGCTGCGCGCCATCGGGATCACCTCCACCGGCAGCGGGAACTTGCCCAGCACCGGCACCTGCTTGCTCGGGTCGACGATGCAGATGAAGCGCTCGCTGGCCTCGGCGATGATCTTCTCGCGGGTCAGCGCGGCGCCGCCGCCCTTGATCAGGCACTTGTTGGCGTCGCACTCATCGGCGCCGTCCACGTACAGCGACAGGTTGCCGCTGTGGTTCAGCTCGATCACATCGATGCCGTGCTGCTTCAGGCGCGCGGTGCTCTGCTCGGAGCTGGACACGGCACCCTTGATGCGGTGCTGGATGCGGGCCAGGGCATCGATGAAATAGGCGACGGTGGAACCGGTGCCGACACCGACGATCATGCCGTCTTCTACGTACTCGATGGCTTTCTCGGCGGCCAGGCGCTTGGCTTCGGACATGGGAGAACTCTCAGGCAGGGAATCAGGATTTCTTTTCCAGCGACAGCAGCAGCTTCCACTGCGCAGCCGTCACCGGGAACACCGACAGGCGGTTGCCCTTGGCAACCAGCGGGAAGCCCTCGCCGAGTTCTTCGGCGTGCAGCTTGATCTCGTCCAGCGCGATCACCTGCTTGAGCTTGCGGTCGAAGGCCACGTCCACCAGCATCCAGCGCGGGTTCTCGCGCGTGCTCTTGGGGTCGTGGTAGTCGGATCTGGGGTCGAACTGGGTGTCGTCCGGATAGGCCGGGCTGGCCACCGTGGCCAGGCCGACGATGCCGGGCACCTTGGTATTGGAGTGGTAGAACAGGATGCCGTCGCCCACCTGCATGCCATCGCGCATGAAATTGCGCGCCTGGTAGTTGCGCACCCCGTTCCAGGGTTCGACCTTGACCTTGGCCAGGTCATCGATGGAGAAGGCGTCCGGTTCGGACTTCATCAGCCAGTAGCGCTTGCGGGCGGTCATGCGTTCACGGGGGCAGCGGAGGGGAGCAGGGTGCCGTCTTCGGTGCAGATCGCATCCACCGGTACGTCCCACGACGCCACCGGCAAGGACTCGACCTGCTGCACCGCGAATGCAGCACCGACCAGCCAGGGCGGCGCCGGCCGGTCGTGGCGGAAGGCGAAGCTGCGATCATACCAGCCGCCCCCCATGCCCAGCCGCCGGCACTGTGTGTCGAAGCCCACCAGCGGGGTCACGACCAACGCCATCTGCGCCGGTTCCAGGGTGTCTTCCACGGCTACGTCCGGCTCGGGAATGCCATAGCGGTTGCTGGTCAGCGGCTGCCCGGGCCGCCACGGCGCGAAGCGCAGCACCTCGCCAGCCAGCACTGGCAGGCAGTAGGTGAGTCCTTCGGGCAGTTGCAGCTGCCAGCGGTGCAGGGCGATTTCGCCATCCAGCGCCCAGTAGCCGGCCACGGCGCCTTCGCGCGGGGCGAATGGGAGGGCCAGCAGGGCATCGGCAAGCGATTCAGCGGCGGCGATGCGCTCAGCGGCGGAAAGGTCGCGGCGGCGTTGCCGCAGGTCGTGGCGCAGGGCCTGGCGCGGGTCGGTCATGGCAGCGTGCGGCAAGGATCAGCCGCCATTGTGCCGGAAAGAACAAGGGCGACGCCCGAAGACGCCGCCCTTGCTGGAATATTGCATTCTCCGCAATGTCGATGCATGCGAAACGACCTTGAACCCGGGGGCTCAAGTGGGAACGCTGGAGAACCATCGGGCTTCCCGCTACAAGGCGGACCTGCACTCCCGGCGCTGTCGCGCTCCCGGTGTCGTTCTTAAGGGACAAGGCGAATGTTTGCACATGCCGTCGAGTACCGCAGAGAACGCGTGGCCATTATAGCCAGCACGCAGGATCTGGATAGGCCGTTCGTCGGCAACAGTCCGTGCCAATTCAGATATGAGAAAAGGGGACGGAGGGGATTAAGACGTTTCCAGCACGGAAGGGGCGAATGCGCCTTGATTCCCTCCGTCCCCTCTTCTACGGGGTGCCGTCGATCGCGCGGTCCAGGCGCCGGTTCAGGTCAGCCAGCGTCTGCTGCAGCGCCACCGCCTGGCGGGCGTTCTCATCGCGCAGCAACTGCAGTTCGTGGGCCAGGTTCAACGCCGCCAGCACGGCGACGCGGTCGACCGCGGCCATGCGGTTGCTGCCGCGGATTTCGCGCATGCGCGCATCGAGCAGGCGCGCGGCCGCCATCAGGCTGTCGCGTTCATCGCCGCCGACACCCACGGTGTATTCACGATCGAGGATGCGGACACTGACCGGTTCGGCGCTCATGTGTGCTGCTCCAGGGATTTGAGCCGGCTGATCATTGCTTCCACCCGCGAGCGTGCCTGCTCGTTCTTGGCCAGCAGCGTGGAACGCTCGGCCACCAGCTGTTCCTGCTGGTGGCGCAGGCTGCGGTTCTCCTCGGCCAGGCGCTGGTTGCGTTCAAGCAACGCTTCCACGCGGGCAGCGAAGTCCTGCAGCTGGGCAAGGGGATCGGCGGGTTCCATGCGGGCACGATAGGCAAGCCGGGTAAGGGCGGTCAAGCGTTGTCGCAGCAAGGCCTGACGGTCGCAGAGAGGATGCCGTCGGGTTGCTACACTACCGGGTCTCACGGGCGCGCGCGCGCGCCCCGGGTTTCCTTTCCGAACGAGCCGCACGATGACCGAACTTCCCTCCGTCGACGACGTTACCCGCGCCAGCCAGGAACTGGGCCTGGGCGCCACCGCTGCCGAGCTGCACGGCGCACTGTGCGGCTGGCTGGCCGCCGGCGGTGCCCCCGGCAATGATTGGCCGGCGCGTGTGCTGGCCGACGACAACCTGCCGCCGGTGGCCGCCGACAGCGTGCTGGGGCAGCTGCTGCAGGTCACCATCAAGCAACTGGAAGACCGCGATTTCGCCTTCGAACTGCTGCTGACCGACGGCGACGACGTGTCCGCGCAGGCCGATGCCATGTTCAGCTGGACCCGTTCCTTCCTGGGCGGCTTCGGCCTGGGCAGCGGCGGCCGCCGCCCGACCCTGTCCGAAGAGGGCGAAGAAGCGCTGACCGACATGGCCAGCCTGGCGCGTGCCTCCAGCGAGGATTTCGAGGCCGGTGGTGACGATGACGACGAAGCCCTGTCGGAGATCGAGGAATTCATCCGCGTGGCGGTACTGCTGCTGCACGGTGACGTGGTGCTGGCCTCGCGCCATCGGCAGCGCCTGAACTGATGGACATCAAGCAGCGCACCGGCATCGCGGCCGGCGAATACAAGCGTCGCCGCCGCCAGCTGATGGACATGGCCGGCGAAGACGCGATCCTGGTGCTTCCCGCCGCCGCCGAGAAGGTGCGCAGCCTCGATACCCACTACCCGTTCCGGCAGGATTCGGACTTCCAGTACCTGAGCGGCTTCCCGGAACCGGAGGCGGTGCTGGTGCTGATTCCGGGCCGCCGCCACGGCGAGGCCATCCTGTTCTGCCGCGAGCGCGATGCCGAACGCGAGGCCTGGGATGGCAGCCGCGCCGGCCAGGAAGGTGCGGTGGCGCAGTACGGGATGGACGATGCGTACCCGATCGACGATCTGGACGACATCCTGCCAGGCCTGCTGGAAGGTCGTTCGCGCGTCTACTACCACTTCGGCCGCGACGCCGATTTCGACCTGAAGCTGATCGGCTGGGTCAACCGCGTGCGTTCGCAGGTGCGCCACGGCGCGCAGCCGCCGCATGAGTTCCTGGAGCTGGGTCACCTGCTGCACGAGCAGCGCCTGTTCAAGTCCGGTGCTGAAGTGGCGCTGATGCACCACGCCGCGCAGATCAGCGTGCGTGCACATCTGGCGGCGATGAAAGCGGCGAAGGCCGGCATCCACGAATACGAACTGCAGGCCGAACTGGAACGCGTGTTCCGCGCCAACGATGCCGTGCCGGCCTACTGCAGCATCGTCGGTGCCGGCCGCAACGGCTGCATCCTGCATTACCGCGACAACAACGCGCGTTCACGTGATGGCGAGCTGGTGCTGATCGACGCCGGCGCCGAATACCGCGGCTATGCCAGTGACATCACCCGCACGTTCCCGGTGAATGGCCGCTTCAGCGCCGAGCAGCGCGCGCTGCATGACCTGGTCGGTGACGCGCAGGCCGCGGCACTGGCCCAGGCCAAGCCGGGCGTACCGTACGAGGCCGGCCACCTGGCTGCGGTGCAGACCCTGACCGAAGGCCTGCTGCGGCTGGGGCTGCTGAAGGGCACGCTGGAAAAGAACCTGTCCGAGGGCCTGTACCAGCGCTTCTACCGGCACAAGACCGGGCACTGGATCGGGCTGGACGTGCACGACGTGGGTGATTACCGCCTGGCGGGCGATTCGCGCCTGCTGGAGCCGGGCATGGCGTTCACCATCGAGCCGGGGCTGTATGTCGGCGTGGACGACACGACGGTGGAACCGCGCTGGCGCGGTATTGGTATCCGCACCGAAGACGATGTGCTGATCACCGATGACGGCCATCGCGTGCTGACCGAAGGCCTGGCGCGCAGCGCCGACGAAATTGAAGCGGTGATGGCGGGGTAAGGGGTTTCGGCAGGGCTTGCAGCCCTGCACCTGCTGCAATCAACGGCAACTGCCAAAGCCAGAGCGGCATTCCGTGGGATGGCGGGGCACTGTGGGTTTGCGGGGACGCCGTGAACCCATCCATGGGGGCTTGGTCGCGGCATCCATGCCGCTCACACCCCGCAAGCCCACAGTGCCCCGCCTTCGACAGGTTCACGCGGCTGTTGGTAACGGCGGTTGTTGGAACGAACGACGATTGGTAGGTGTCGACCTTGGTCGACACAGAGCGAGCGCAGCGAGTGACCCGCTTTTGCTTTTCTTTGTTCTTTTCCGTGGTTGGACGCGCGCAGAAAACTGTCAGAGGTGGGGCGGGTGGGCCATGCAGGGGCGTTGGCGCCATGGATGGCGCCATCGAGCTTACAGGGACGTACTTGCAGCGTCCCCTGCATGGCCCACCCGCCCCGCCAAGCGCGGCTTTTGACTTCAGCATCCAACCACGAGCGACTCAGCCGTTCGCCGCCGCAAACTCCGGCCGCGTCAGGTTGTCCGCTTCGCCCTCGGTGCACAGCACTTCGTCTTCGATGCGGATGCCGCCATACGGACGGAAGAAATCCACGCGGTCCCAGTTGATCGCATCGCCATGGCCGGCATCCTTCACTTCATTCAACAACATGTCGATGAAGTACAGGCCCGGTTCGATGGTCACCACCATGCCCGGTTCCAGTACGCGGGTCAGGCGCAGGTACGGGTGGCCCGCCGGGCGCTCGATGCGGCCACCCTCGTCGCTGGCCGCGAAACCGGCCACGTCGTGCACCTGCAGGCCGATCAGGTGGCCGATGCCATGCGGGAAGAACGCGGCGCTGACGCCGGTTTCCACTGCAGTCTGTGGCGAGACCTTGATCACGCCGAAGTCCTTCAGCACGCCCATCAGTGAAAGATGTGCATCCACGTGCAGCTGCTTGTAGTCAAAGCCCGGGCGCACCGCTGCGCACATCTGCTGCTGGGCCGCATCGACGGCGGCGATCATCGCGGCGAACTCGTCGTGGCCTTGCGCGGCGTAGGTGCGGGTGATGTCGCTGGCGTAGCCGTGTGCGCTGGCACCGGCATCGATCAGGAAGCTGCGCAGCGGCTGCGGTGCCTTGCGGCCCAGCTCGGTGTAATGCAGCACGGCGGCATGTTCGTTCAGCGCCACGATGTTGCCGTAGGGCAACTCGTTGGCGTCCTGGCCAACGGCCTGGCAGTAGGCCATGTGGATGCTGAACTCGTCGGCGCCGTTGCGGAACGCGGCCTCGGCGGCGCGGTGGCCGCGCACGCCCAGCACCTGCGCCTGGCGCATCAGCGCGATTTCATACGGCGTCTTGCTGCCGCGGTGCCACTCCAGGTAGTTCACCACCGGTGCCGGGTTGTTCGGCACGTAGTTGCCCAGCGCGCTCTGCGGCTCGCCGAGGATGGCGCAGCGCGACGGGTCGGCCGGCAGCAGCGCCAGCGCCTCTTCGGGCTTGCGGATGATGTGGATGTCGAAGTGCTCCACCCACCAGCCGCTGGGGGCGTCCGGTACCACGTGCCAGTAATCGAAGGGCTGGTGGAAGATCACCGCCGGACGCTTGCCGGGGGTGAACACGATCCAGCTGTTGGGCACGCGGGTCAGCGGCAGCCAGGCCTTGAACTGCGGATTCACCGCATACGGGTAGTCGCGATCGTCGAACACCTGGTAGTGCAGGGTGCCGCTGGGCACCACCAGGTGATCGAAGCCGCCGCGGGCCAGCGCCTGTTCGGCGCGTCGGCACAGCACGGCCAGGTGGTCGGAATACAGGGCGCCGGGGTCTTGCTGGATCATTGCGGTGGCTCGACACGGAAAACGGCCCTAGATTCTGCCGCATACCGCGAAAAACCGCTGTGCCGGAACCGGCACTCAGGCCGTCGAAACCGGTCCCTCGTCGCTGTCCTCGCCCACCCACTGGCGCAGCAGCTGCCGATGTTCGCGCGACAGGGTGAGGAATCGGAAGCCGGTCCAACTCTGGCCGGGTGCATGTGCGGGCTCGCTCCACAGCAGGTGCACGCCCACATCGATGTCCTGCTGGCGGCCATCACCCAGTGGCAGCGGGAAGCGCAGCTGGTACAGCGCGTCCTCACGCAGCGGCGCACTGGCCAGCATCAGCATGCCGGTTTCGGAAACATTGCCGAGACGGCCGACCACGCATTCGCGCATCTGGTCGGTGACCGGGACCAGGTCCGAGACCTGGCGGCGCGGTGCGCGACGGGTGTCCTGTGGCGGCTGGGTGTTCATGCGGAGGTCTCCTGCGTGTGGCCGGCCGCCAGCGCACGCAATGCGCCAAGGCTGGCTTCCCAGGCGCGGTCGACCAGCCGGGCCTTGTCTTCGGTGACCAGCTGCGCACGGCCGGCGCTGATCTGCCGGGCCAGCGTATCCAGGTCGGTCTCGGCGATCTTCTGCCCGCGCGGATTGACGAACAGGGCGTGGCCGGTCAGCAGGCTGTACCAGGACAGGCGCTGGCGGCGCAGCGTGCCATCACCGGTATCGATGTCGAACCAGCTGCCGAACGGCAGCGTTGACAGCTGCTGGTAGGCGGCTTCTTCGGCACTGCTGCGGGGTGTTGCAGGCGCCGTGCCGGTGGGCGTGCCGGCGTGTTCGCCCAGGCGTGCACGCGCCTTCAGGCGGGCACTGAGTTCGGTACGCGAGGTGCTTTCGTCCTCGCCGCCGGGCGTAGCCAGCCTGCGCGCGACGGCGGCGGCTTCCTCGGCGTGGTAGCCGACCTGCAGCAGGGCGGCCTCGACATCGGCAGCAAGCGCGGCATCGGTGCCACCGGGGGCATCGACGGCCTGCGCGGTGATGGCAGCGATGCGCTGGGTCTGCTGCAGGCGTTCCTGCCATTGCGGTGAGTCGTCGCCATGGCGCAGGCGGGTGAGGGTCAGGGCGTCGGCCCAGGCCTGGCGCAGCAGGGTCTGCACGAAGCGCGGCGGTTCCTGCGTGTCGCAGCACTGGTCGATCTGTGCGCTGGCCTGGCGCCGGGCCAGTTCCAGCCGCTCCTTGCCGCGCGCAGCTTCGACATGGCGGCGCTCGGCCAGCTCGGCGCGATGCGCCGCGGCACGCTGGTGCTGCTGCACGTCTTCATTGGCGGTGGCGAAAGCCTCCGGCGTCCGTGCGTCCTGGCCCAGCAGGCCCTGCACGCTCTGCGCCATGCGCTGCAGCAGCTGTGGGTCGACGTCATCGTCGCCCAGCCAGTTGGCGCCGACTTCGGCAATCTGGTTGAGCAGCTCGCGCGCCGGGTGCTCGTCGCGTACGAAGAAGCCCGGATCGGCCATTGCCGCGCGTGCCAAGGGCACCTGCAGGCGCGCCAGCAGGGCGGCCGGCACCGGGTCGGGGCGCTGTTGCTGCTGCACCTGCTGCATCAGCATGCGCAGCAGGTCGAGGTTGTCACGGTCGTGGCTGCCCAGCTGCGCCTGCGTACCGTGCTCGCTGCGCAGCTGCGCCACGACGGCGGCCTGCAGGTCGGCAACGCCGGTGGCCGAGCTGGACTGGGCCTGCAGGCGTGCGAGCACCGCATCCACTGCCGCGCTCGGCACGGCATCGCGGTCCGCAGGGGCTGCGCTGGCATGGCGTGCCTGCTGCAGCAGCTCATGCAGCGCGCTGCCGGTGGCGGTGGTCAGGCCCGGCAGGGCCGCGCCGGTTGCGCCGCCATCCTGGAAGGCGTCCTGCACCAGGCTCGACCAGGAACCGGCGGGTGCCGATCCGTTCCAGCCGGTCAGTGGCGCCGCAGCGCGCTTTGCCGGCTGGGTGGCACGTCCACCGCCCACCGACTGGGTGATGATCCGCCGCGTGCTCGACGAGCGCGCCAGGTAGGGGGTGTAGACCAGGCCGGGCAGCACGCCGTGCTGGGCCAGCAGGGCATTGGCGCGGTCGAGGATGTCGCCCAGGCGTTCCAGCACCTGGCGTTCGAAGCTGCGATACAGCGCCAACTGGACTTCGACGCTGAGCGCATCCTGTTCGGCGATCCGGCGCAGCATCGCGCACAGTGCCTGCGGTGCCAGTGGCAGGGTATCGGCCTCGAAGGCCGGTGCCGCGGCCAGCACGCCCAGGCGTTGGCCCAGCAGGTTCAGTGTGTTGGTCGAGCGCAGCGTCTCGCGCCGGATCATCTCGGTCAGCAGCAGGTCGCGGTCCACTTCATGTTCATCGACCAGCGACAGCCCGAGCATGCCGGGCAACGGCGGGGGCGTGGCACCGACGCTGGCGCCGGTGGCGGGTTCGCGCAGCCGTATCAGTGCATCGGCCACGGCATTGAGTATGCGGTCGGCGAAATGGCCGGAAAAGGCATGCAGTTGGCCGCGCTGGGCCATCAGTTCGGCCTGCAGCTGTGGATTGCGCGCGCGATCGGCGTCGTGCAGCAGCGTCTGTTCCAGCGCTTCGACGGTCAGGATCAGAGGGGCGGCCAGCGTCTGCCGGCACAGGCCGATCAAGGCGCCCAGCAGCTCACGCACCCGCGGTGGCAGGTTGCTGGCAGCCAGGCGGGCTTTGTCGGCAGAGGTAATGGAGAAGACAGCTGACATCGGCAGGCGGTACCCGGATTCCCGCGGATCGATCTTGTGAATCTACCGTGTCGGCCGCAGTCGGCGCTACTTTAGGGTGAATGTGCATCCCATTCGCCAGGCATGGCCCGACCGATGAACGGTAGTGCCGGCCGCTGGCCGGCAATCCGCGCCGATCGAGCTGCCGGCCAGCGGCCGGCACTACCCCCTGTCAGGCGAGGATCACTCCTCCAGGAACAGGCTCACCACATCGTTGGTGAATCGGCGGCCCAGCTCGGTCGGCTGCACATGGCCATCCGTCACCTCCAGCCAGCCGCGCTGCACGGCCTCGGCCAGCGGTGCATCGAGCACGCGGCGCGGCAGCCCGGTGCGCGACTCGAAATCGCGCAGGCCGAAGCCTTCATGCAGGCGCAGCAGATTCAGCATGTACTCGAAGGGCAGGCGCTCGGCTGCGATCACATCGTCACCGCCGAACGAGGCCGGGGTACCCGCGCTGTCCAGATAAGCCTGCGGATGCTTCAGCTTCCAGCGTCGCAGCACGTGTTCCTCGGCACCCGAACTGATCTTGCCGTGCGCGCCGGCACCGATGCCCAGGTAGTCGCCGAAACGCCAGTAGTTCAGGTTGTGCGCGCTCTGCCGGCCAGGGCGTGCGTAGGCGCTCACCTCGTACTGGCCGAAACCGGCCTGCGCCAGCAGGGCCTGGCAGTGTTCCTGCATGTCCCAGGCATTGTCTTCATCGGGAATGCCCTGCGGCGGCCGCGCGAAGAACACCGTGTTCGGTTCCAGGGTCAGCTGGTAGTGCGAGATATGCGCCGGCTGCAGTGCGAACGCGCGCTCCAGATCGGCCTCGGCGCCGGCCAGGGTCTGTTCCGGCAGCGCGTACATCAGGTCGATGTTGAAGTTGTCGTAGCCCGCGTCCTGCGCCATCTTCACCGCGCGCTCGGCTTCGCCACTGTCGTGGATGCGGCCCAGGCGCTTGAGCATCGCATCGTCGAAACTCTGGATGCCGAAGCTGAGGCGGTTCACGCCGGCCGCGCGGTAGCGGTCGAAACGGCCATGCTCGGCCGTGCCCGGGTTGGTTTCCAGGGTGATTTCGGCGTTGGGTGCGAAGCGCAGGCGTGCGCTGGCCTGTTGCAGGAAACGGTCGATTGCTTCCGGCGGGAACAGGCTGGGTGTGCCGCCACCGAAGAACACGCTGTGCACCACCCGGCCCCAGACCAGCGGCAGGTCCTGGTCGAGATCGCGCAGCAGCGCATCGATGTAGGCGTCGAACGGCAGTTCGCCCTTGGCCTGGTGCGAATTGAAATCGCAGTACGGGCACTTGCGCACGCACCACGGCAGGTGCACGTACAGCGACAGCGGTGGTGGCACCAGTCGCGGCGGGCTGTCGTGGTCAGCGGAGCAGGCTTCGCCGGGCAGGTGGTTGCAGTGGTCGTGGGCGTGCGGCATGGGCTTCTTCGGTAGTGCCGGCCGCTGGCCGGCTTCCCTGGTTCGATCGGGTGGCGTCAGTACAGCGTCGCCAGCTGCTGCTTGAGCTGTTGCAGGGCAATGGCACGGTGGCTGATGGCGTTTTTCAGGGCCGGCTCCATCTCCGCGGCAGTCAGGCCGTGGGTGGTGTCCAGGAACACCGGGTTGTAGCCGAAACCATTCGTGCCGCGCAGTTCACGGATGATCTGCCCTTCCCAGCGACCTTCGCAGATCAGTGGCTGCGGGTCGGTGGCGTGGCGCAGCAGCACGATCACCGCATAGAAGCGGGCGCCGCGCTGGCCATCGGGAATGTCGGCCATCGCCTCCAGCAGCTTGGCGTTGTTGGCCGCGGCGTTGGTCGGGTGGCCGGCATAGCGCGCGCTGTACAGGCCGGGTGCGCCGCCGAGGGCATCGACGATCAGGCCGGAATCATCGGCCAGCGCCGGCAGGCCGGTCGCTTCGCAGGCCGCGCGCGCCTTCAGCAGCGCGTTCTCGACGAAGGTCAGGCCGGTCTCTTCCACGTCGCCCAGGCCCAGCTCGGCGGCCGAGGTGATCTGCAGCGGCAGGTCGGCGAGGATCTCCTGCATCTCCACCAGCTTGCCGGCGTTGTGGCTGGCCAGTACCAGTTTCTTCATTGACGGGGCTCCAGCAGGTCCCAGGTGTTGCCATACAGATCGCGGAACACCGCGACCGTTGCATAGGGTTCTTCGCGCGGCGCTTCCAGGAACTCGACCCCGGCGGCCAGCATCGCCGTGTGGTCGCGGTGGAAGTCATCGGTGTTGAGGAAGAAGGCGACGCGGCCACCGGTCTGGTTGCCGATGCGGCTGCGCTGTTCCTCGTCGCTGGCACGAGCCAGCAGCAGGGCGGGAGCGCTGCCGTCGGTCGGCCCCACCACCACCCAGCGCTTGTGGCCCTGGTCGATGTCCTCCAGCAGCGCGAAGCCGAGCTTGCCGGTGTACCAGGCAATGGCTTCGTCGTAGTCGGCCACCACCAGGGTGGTCAGGGCGATGCGCCGGTTCATGCCGACAGCGCTGCCTGCTGTGCGGCCAGCAGTTCGGCCACGCCCTTTTCGGCCAGGCCCAGCAGCGCATCCAGTTCGTCGCGACGGAAGGCATGGCCTTCGGCGGTGCCCTGCAGCTCGATGAAGCCACCGCCGTCGTTCATCACCACGTTCATGTCGGTGTCGCAGTCGCTGTCTTCGGCGTAGTCCAGGTCCAGCACCGGGGTGCCGCGGTACACGCCCACCGACACCGCTGCCACCGCGCCCAGGATCGGGTTGCGCTTGATGTCGCCGCGCTTCATCAGCACGTTCACCGCATCGACCAGCGCCACGTAGGCGCCGGTGATGGCGGCGGTGCGGGTGCCGCCGTCGGCCTGCAGCACGTCGCAGTCGAGGGTGATGGTGCGTTCGCCCAGCGCGTTGCGGTCCACGCAGGCACGCAGGCTGCGGCCGATCAGGCGCTGGATCTCCAGCGTGCGGCCACCCTGCTTGCCACGGGCGGCTTCACGGTCGCTGCGGGTGTGGGTGGCGCGCGGCAGCATGCCGTATTCGGCGGTCACCCAGCCTTCGCCCTTGCCGCGCAGGAAGCCCGGCACGCGGTTCTCGACGCTGGCGGTGCACAGCACACGGGTTTCACCGAAGCACACCAGCACCGAACCTTCGGCGTGGCGGGTGAAGCCGCGTTGGATGACGACCGGGCGGAGCTGGTCGGGCTGGCGGCCGCTGGGGCGGGAATCGGACATGGTGCGGGTTCCGTAATGGCGTGGGAGTACGCCGCCACGCCCGCGGCCTTCACGGGGCGGGCAAGGGGGCTCTGGTGAGGGCGCTAGGGTACCATTCCCCCTTTGCACGCACCGGACACAATCCATGATTCGAAGCATGACCGCCTACGCCGGCGGCGAGCGGGTCACCCCGTGGGGCACGCTGGGCTGCGAGCTGCGCTCGGTCAACCACCGCTTCCTGGAGGTCGGCACCCGCCTGCCCGAGGAACTGCGGGCGCTCGAGCCGCAGCTGCGCGAGCGTATCGCCGCGCGCCTGAGCCGCGGCAAGCTGGATCTGGTGATGCGCCTGCGCGCGCCGGAAGCGGCCGCCAACCTGCAGGTGGACGAGGCCCTGCTGGGCCAGCTGGGCCGCCTGGCGCACCGTCTGACCTCCGATTTCCCCAACCTGCAGGTCAGTTTCACCGACCTGCTGCAGCTGCCGGGCGTGACCCGCGGCGAGGCCACCGATGCCGCCGCCCTGCAGGTCGAGGCACTGGTCCTGCTGGACCAGGTGCTGGACGGCTTCGTCGAGGCCCGTGAGCGCGAAGGCGGCAAGTTGTCCGCGGCCATCAGCGAGCGCGTGGACGGCATCGAGCGTATCGCCACCGAAGTCCGCACGCTGATTCCGGCCATTCGCGACGGCCAGCGCGCCAAGCTGGCCGCACGCCTGGCCGACCTGCCGCACCCGGTCGACCCCGGCCGCGCCGAGCAGGAACTGGTGCTGTGGCTGCAGAAGCTGGACGTGGATGAAGAACTGGACCGTCTTGGCAGCCATATCGTCGAGATCCGCCGCGTGCTCAAGCAGCGCGAGCCGGTCGGCCGTCGCCTGGACTTCCTGCTGCAGGAGTTCAATCGCGAAGCCAACACGCTGGGCTCGAAGTCGGTGGACAGCCGTACGTCCAATGCTGCAGTGGAACTGAAGGTGCTGATCGACCAGATCCGCGAACAGGTGCAGAACATCGAGTGATTTTCCACACCGTGCCGTGCCGTCGCTTTCGGTGTGAAAAATCAGGCAGTTAGGCAAGCGGTTGCGGTCACCGCATCCCAGGTGATCCCACGGTAGCGCAGGCTGTCTGTGGGGGATTGTGTGGGGGTTTTTGCCCATCCGGGCCCTTCCCCAATTTCATCCCCCACAGATCCCCGCACACCCCGTGGAGATCGCAATGGAATCCTCACACCGCTCCGAACTGGTTACCGATAAAACCCTGCGCGCGTGGTTGCGTGCCGGTCCTGTGGATCGCGGCATCGGCGATGGCCTGACCTTCGTGGCCAGCGCCCGCGGCGCCGCCGCCGGCAAGGCCTCCTGGGTGCTGCGCTTCCGCTTTGCCGGCGCGGCCAAAGGAAAGGTCCTGGGCCGCTATCCGGATCTGTCCTTGGCCCAGGCCCGGGAGAAGGCGCGCAGCAATCGCGCCCTGATCCAGCAGGGCATCGATGTGGCCGCGGCCAAGCGGCTGGCCCAACTGGACGCGCGGCGTGCGCACCGCGCCAAGACCGCGCCCCGACAGAAGTCCGTCGCACCGAACACGCCGCTGGATGTGCAGGCCATCGATCCGGCCCAGGCCACCGTCGGCCAGCTCGGGCAGGCCTGGCTGGACCGCTATATCACCCCCCGTTACAAGCAGCCCGATCGCATCCGGGCGGTGCTGGAACGGCACCTCTACCCCACGCTGGGCACCACCCGCGTCCGTGATGTCGTGCCGCTGGACGTGGATCGCCTGCTGGTGGCCACCGTGGCACGCGGCGCGCCCACCGTGGCCAACGACCTGCTGCGCTACCTGGTGCGCCTGTTCAAGTACGCGCTGATCCTGGGCTGGGCCAGCGGCAATCCGGCCGCCAGCTTTGGCCTGCGCGATGCAGGCGGTCGCGAGCACGCGCGCACGCGCTGGCTGGCCCTGCATGAGTTGATCAGCCTGGGGCGTGCGATGCGCAGCTGCGAGCGGTTTGGGCGGGAGAACGAGCTGGCCACGTGGCTGTTGCTGGCGCTGTGCGTGCGCAAGATGGAGCTGCTCTCGGCCCGCTGGAGCGAATTCGATTTCACCCGCGGGGTCTGGTTCCTGCGCGGGGGGCGCACCAAGACCGGGGCCCAGATCGAAGTGCCCCTCACCGCCCAGGTGATGGCCTGGCTGCAGGAGTTGAAGATCTTTGCTGTCGGCAGCCCGTACGTCTTTCCGCTGCGCCGGCGCGTGCGCCGACGCAAGGGCGTGTCGCGCCAGAACCGCTTCCCGCACGTCAGTCCCGACACCCTGAACGTGGCCCTGAGGCGCTTGGACATGGACCAGGTCGTGCACTTCACCGTGCACGATCTGCGCCGCACCGCGCGCACCCACATGGCCGCAATGGGCGTGAACCAGTTTGTGTGCGAGCGCGTCGCGCTATTTCTTCGAGATGCCTTAGGTGGCGGGGTGAAGAATGCCTGAGTTCAGTAGCCCGTCATGCGTATCGCTCTCGGGTTGCGGACCAAGGGCGCTCTAGTCTCCGTCAATCCAAGCCGGATGCGACATGCCCGGAGCGGCTCAGAGCAATGGCGGGTGGCACCCAATGGGTAGCTACCTACGTCTGGGC
Organism: Stenotrophomonas maltophilia; assembly: GCF_003205835.1. Lineage (GTDB taxonomy): Bacteria > Pseudomonadota > Gammaproteobacteria > Xanthomonadales > Xanthomonadaceae > Stenotrophomonas > Stenotrophomonas riyadhensis. The sequence goes on along the minus strand of NZ_CP029773.1, from coordinate 3,927,600 downwards.
AAGTCGTAGAAGTCCCCTAGGAATCAGCACCCGCGTTTTGGCGGTAAGCTGGTCACAGCTGACCTAGATGCCAGCATGGCCCGACAGTCCAGCTATAGCTGAAGGGGGGGGGCGGGTCGAGGACTGGAAGTGATCGACCAATGCCGTCGTTCAGGTGAAAGAAAATCAGGGAATGATCCCAAAGGGGAGCGGAGTGATTCGCAGGGTCGTCATTCGGAACTATCGCAAGTTTCGCGCACTCAACGTAGACCTGTTGCCCGGAACCAACGTGCTGGTCGGTAGCAATGACAGTGGAAAGTCCACTCTAATCGAGGCGGTCAATCTGGCGTTGACCGGTAGGGTCAACGGTAAACTGCTAGCGCAGGAGCTTTCCCCTTACTACATCAACTTGGAGGCGACTGGGGAATACGTCCAAGCGCTCCAAGCCAATCCCAAGGCCATCCCACCCACGGTCATTGTGGAGGTCTACCTCGACGATGCGGGTGAGGCTGAAATCTTGCGTGGCACCAATAACCTCCTGGGCGAGGACGCGTGCGGCATACGCATCCAAGCCAAGTTATCGCCGGATTTCGAGGAGGAGTATCGCAGCTTCGTGGCCGACCCGAGCAGCATCCGACTTGTCCCTACGGAATACTATCGAGTGGACTGGCTAGGGTTCTCCGGCAATAGCGTGACTGCTCGAAGTATTCCGGCCACTGCATCGGTCGTCGATCCGGCCTCGGTCCGGCTCCAGTCTGGCGTCGACTACCACATGCAGCAGATCATCCGAACCTATCTCTCTGCAAAAGATCGCGTAGAACTGACGCGACAGTACCGGAGTTTGCGCGAGGCGTTCAGTGAGAAGGAGGCCGTGAAAGGAATCAACAAGAAGCTGGAGGGAAGCAGTGAATCGCTGACTCAGCGCTCCCTAAGCTTGGCGATCGACATTTCCCAACGTCACGCCTGGGAAAGCGGCTTGATCGCCCACCTCGATGACCTTCCATTCCCGTTTGTCAGTAAGGGCGAGCAAAGCGCCCTGAAGACTATCCTGGCTGTAGGAAAAAAGGCCGAAGGCGCGCAGATCGTTCTCATCGAGGAGCCTGAGGCACACCTATCGTTCGCGCACCTCAGGGCCTTGATGAAGCGGATCGAGGCGCAGTGCGAAGGGAAACAGGTCATTGTTGCCACTCACAGCACCTTCGTTCTGAATAAGCTTGGGTTGGAGAACATGATTCTGTTCGGAGAAGACGGCGCGCACACGCGTATCACCGACGTCCCTGAGTCGACGGTCGACTACTTCAAAAAGCTAGCTGGATTCGACACGCTTCGACTGGTGCTCGCAAAAGGCGCCATTCTGGTTGAAGGACCTTCCGACGAGCTGATCGTTCAACGCGGATACTGGGACGTTCGGGGCAATTTGCCGATCGACGACGGAATTGATGTCATCAGTGTTGGTCTTTCGCACAAGCGATTTCTGGACTTGGCCGTCCGGCTCAAACGCCGGGTGTGGGTCGTCACCGATAATGACGGCAAGTCCGCCGAGCAGGTCTCCAAGCGTTTCGGTGACTACACGGGGTATGGGTTCATCTCGATTCATACCGGAAGCGATCCTAGCCTCCGGACGCTGGAGCCGCAGCTGGCAGCGGCTAATGATCTGGCGACGCTCAATGCTGCGCTTGGAGCCTCTCACCTGAGCAAGGAGCTGGCAGTGGAGGCGATGCTCGAGGACAAGACGGGTTCTGCACTAGCGATCTTCGAATCCCCCACGACCATCAAGATGCCGGAGTACTTGGCCAATGTCATCGATGCCAAGTAACCTCGCCATCTTGGCGGCCGCGGGCTCTCGCAAGACGGAGTACGTGGTGGATTCCGCCTTGGCCGTGACGGACGGGAACGTCCTGATCACGACGTACACCAACGAGAATCAACGGCAGATTATTCAGCGTATCGAGCAGAAGACTGGATCGGTGCCGCCGCACATTTCGGTCCTGGGGTGGTTTTCCTTCCTGATTGCGCAGTGTGCAAAGCCTTACCAGCGGGCGCGATTGGGTGATGCCTTGGTGATCAACAGCCTCAACTTCATAGGAAGCAGGAACAAGTTCGCCAAGAAGTCCGATCGTCGATACTTCCTGGACGGCAACAATGACCTCTACCGGGACGGAGTGTCGGACCTGGTCGTTGCCATCAACGGCGATACCCACGGTGCAGTCGTAAAGAGGCTAGAAAAGATCTATACGCACATTTTCATCGACGAGGTTCAGGACCTCGTCGGGTATGACCTGGATGTGCTGGACATGCTCATAGCTTCGACTATCAGGCTGACGATGGTGGGCGACCCGAGGCAGCACACGCTGTCGACCAATACGGGTCCCAGGAACAAGAAGTACCGAGGGCCAGGCATCAAGGATTGGTTCGAAGAGCGAGCCGAGGTCTGTCAGCTTCAATCCCGCGACGTCAGCCACCGATGCAATCAGTCGATCTGCGATTTTGCCGATGCCATCTACCCTAACATGCCCAAGACAAGCTCTTTTGGCGTCGACAAGACAGGGCACGATGGCATCTTCTTCATTTCGCCGCAACGGGTTGAAGAATACTTGGGCGAGCATGGCAATGTGACCGTGCTTCGACACGATCGAAGGGTCAACACGTTGGGCGTTCCGGCCATGAACATTGGTGTGTCGAAAGGAAGCACATTCGACCGCGTCATGATCTTTCCGACCAAGCCGATGGTTGACTACCTCAAAAGGCGAGATCCGTCCGCGCTGAAGGCACCGGAACGGCTCTACGTCGCTGTGACGCGGGCCCGGTTTAGCGTTGCCTTCGTCGTCGAGGAATTGGAAGATCTTGGGGTAAAGACAGTCGCCGGAAGCGGCTGGTGATGCCGCTTCCATCTCCAGATGCTGAGGTGGACTTCCCGTTGCCCGACGCTGGAGGCCGCGAAGCGCTGGCGCTGTGTGGGGTGCGGGAAGTTAAGCCCAATTGCTGTGTGAGGTCATTCGTCGGGACGCACCGCCGAAGCGATCTCACCAGCTCACCTGGTGCTAGCGGCTGTACCCTTTGCCTCGACCCGCGCGGACGAAGGACGCGTGCAGGCTGACGATCTTCTCGGCACGCGCGTGCAAACCCTCAACCGTACGCCAGAACCGCTCCGGCTTTTCAATCTCCCATTCGGCAGGAACGCTGTTCCATCCCGGGTTGCGCGTTGGGAAAGTTTCGAAGGCTAGTAGATTTAGGTAACCGTCTACTTCGGTCCAAAGATCCTTTCTCAATGTGTCAAGCTCAGGCGAAATGAACTCCCATTCAGGAAATCTACCTTTGTGCTGGAAATCCCACAGCGGGATCAACCTTGCGAGCTCGAAGGACGACCCGGCCATGCTTGTCTGATCCAGAAATCCGATGACTCCATCTGAGTGGAGTAGGGTCGTTATCTCCTTCCACAACGCTTGGTCGTTCTTATCCGCTGGATCATCGCCAGCCTTGAATTGTGGGTAATACGAGAAGAAGACGGATTCATCTTTGGCCAAGTCTTGGCATAGATCGTCCCAGAAGAGAACGTCCACCTTGAACTTCCCTTCGAGTCCTCGAGACCGAGCAATTTCCCTCACTGCCCGCTGGAGCGGCGCATCTCTGGGGCCGGTAGTCGCAATGTAGAGTCGATCCAGCTTTGGAGCAAAACTCTCTGCCTTCTCAATCTCCGACTCAACAATGGCCAGCGTGATCCCCGCGACGGTGTTCTTGCACTGCACGCCGATATATCGATCGTCGTCATCTTGCCCCCAAATGTCTACGCCGTCTTGCGCTTGCCCCTGCCGCCCGTTCCGGAAGAAGTCCGTCGAGTTCCAGCGCAGCTTGGCTGCGGAAAGTGAGATGTCCTCAAGCTCTTCCCAGGATCTCGGTGGGGGCACAATGGATGAGGAAATGGTGGGCATGCGGCGAAGTGGTTTGACCTACTTCCATTTTAGCAGTCCCTGATCCCTCGAAGGCTGTGGCAGCACAGCGTCCTTCGCCGGGCCTAGCCTGAGGGGGTACGTGGGGACATGGGCAAGCTAATTCGGGGGCTTGATCTCTGGGCACGATGCCTACGAGAAGCCAGTGCACTATGCCCCGTCCTCAAGTTTGGGAGAAGCACTGCCCAGAACACGACCTGCTATCTGGTCGGGGGGGGGCGAATGGAGCGGTTTGGTTGACGGTACTCCGCTCCATGGAATTCGGTCCCGTAGAGCCAGGCGTTGAGACCCCCAGAGCCGTTGTCTGGTTCGAGCATTAGAAACAGCTACTGATGCAGCCGGTGAAGCTGTAGGCATGTTGACGCTTGGCAAAAAGCTCCGGCCGATCGTTCGAAGAAGAGCTAGGCAATGTCGATCCCAGGCCCGTATGGAAGCTCAGCATTTAGGCAGTCAAAGATGGTCAGCTGGGCTAAGAGTTCCTTCAGGGGCGCCATCGCAAAAGTTTCAGTTCCTCGGAGAACCTCTAATGAGCCAGCGATCAGAGGGAATTCGCCGCTCAGAGATCCTTCAATCAACGCCGCTCCTTCGGACCTAAGCTCAACGGAGATATCAAGCGAATTCCAGTGGGATAGGGATTCTTCCAAGGCTCCCAGAATGGCTTGGTATGTGTCCTGCTCAGAGCTTGTTCGGTGTTGCTTATGCTCCCAGTACGCCTCGATCGCAAGGATATCTCCTAAGCAACTAGTGATTCGCATGAAGGCATTCGCCCGGGGTAGAGGGGCTATCTCCACTCCAGCCTGATGGCACCAGGTGTGTGCTTCCTCGCTGGTCACGGGGAGCAGCGTGCTGTAGCCGGCAGAAGCAAGATTGGTCAGCCCCCGCCCACGCATGACCGGCAACAGGCATACCTTTCGCCCGGCCTCGGCGAGCGCGTGAAGAGCCGCAGAGATGCTTTCCAACGTGATGTCAGTTCCGGCACCATCGAGCTCTGCGGTGACCAGAATGTCTGCTGGTGGCCAAACGGATGGGATCGCTTTGTCGGGTAGTAGGTGTACTCCAAGGCGTCCTTCTCCGTGGGGGAGTTGTAACCTGACCGCGCTCTCGAGCGCTCTCAGTTCCGAGTCGCGGTGCCGGGCGGAGCCTTTGACGGCGGTTTCAAGGCCCTTACCTCTGGGCATCGCTACCCTGCGATGCGTGATGAATGGCGAGCGATTCCTTGCGTGCGCTTCTCCCGCCAGCGTCTGCATACCCTCGATGAGTGAACGCAGTTCACTCAGATCCGTCGGATGCACTGGCGATAGGATTTCCCAAGGTTCGTCAGCTTCTGCCGATGAGAGACTCTTCAGAAGGTCATTCAGCCAGCCCAAGTAGGCGGGAGCATCCGCTGGCAGCTTGTAGAACCGGACGATTAAATCGGAGGAGCAGCTCGAGATGATTCCCTGAAGCCTTGAGTGGATCTTGGGAGCGGCAGAAAACTTCTGTTGGGGTACAACCAGGGTAGAGCTCTGCACATGGATTTGTCCAAGCGCATTTCCTGCAGAAGGATTCTTCTTTCCTCTGAAAGCCTCATCCAGCAGCTTCTTGATATTCAGGTTCAGGCTTCGAATAAATTCAAGGCATTTGGCTAGATAGGACGTATAGCTGTCGATCGCAAGCTGCGCATTCAAGATGGCCATCCAAGCTCGGTTTCGGGCCACCTCCGGTTCAGCGAAGAAGCTGGCCCTGGGTATGCGCTTTCGCACAAGGAATTGATCCGTGCCTGGCAGCATCACCCCAGACCCGTCTGGGGCCAATGCTGTACTCGCCACTACATCGGCGATCGGTGTCAGAGCCAACAGAACATCGCACGCTCGCACCACTGCTTCGTGAACGTTCTGCTGGTCGAATGAGGCGACAATCCAGATGTTTGACTGGACCATCCAGCCTTCTTCGCAGGTCTGCAGAGTGGGGATGTCGGCCCAGGAAACGCGCTCGTTGAAGCGTCGATGGAGCAAGGATTGGTCGACATCGTTGACCCATTCGATCGCCAGAGATCGGTCGACACGTGCCGCAACGTCAAGCAGGGATGTCACGTGCTCAAAGTCTGCCGTAAGGAGTGGCGGACACAGCTGCTTGAACTCGAGTAGGTGGGCTGCTGGCACGGCTTGACCCAAGAGCGCGGCGAGGCACTCTGTGAGCTCGGATAGTTGAACGGCAGATTCAAGCGCGCGCCGCAGTTGCACGGCGGGTAGCCGTGCTAGAAGGCGTGCGGTCAGGCCGGAAGTCACCACTTCCGCCCGGATCTCACTGAAGCGTCGACACGCCGGGACCAACGGCCCGATATCGGGAGGATCGACATTCGCTATCGCGAGCCCGGCGGGCGTGTCCAGCAATGACCTCGGCACCGCCTTGGCCTCAGGCGTGTCCAGCCACGCCCGGCCAATTCGATGCGCGTTGGCACGGTCCAGGCCAGTCAGAATGGCACTGAAAAGCGCTGGGCTCGGGGCATCCTCCAGTCGAAGCGCCAGCGCTTCGAGAACTGCATCGTCGCACTCTGCGTGTCGGGAGAGGGTACGCTCCAAGAAGCGAGTGAGGTCATTGGCGGGAATGAGCCAGACTGCCATGGCCGCCGTCTCGGCAAGGAGGGGCGGCGGGTATTCATGGCATAGCCGCAGCAGCTCTTGTGAACGAACTTCGTGAAGCCCTACGATCAGCCCATCCCCGGTGTTCTGGACCAGATGCTCGCCCTTAAGGCGGGTAAGGGCGCGGGACACGGTAGAGGGAGGAACGCCCAACCGCTTGGGGACCTCTGAGATGCTCGCTCCACATCCAGCAGCGTTCGCGCAACTGACGACCCTGAGCAGGTCCAGCTCGCTGTGCCGCAGCGGATCGTTCATTCGATTAGCGACTTGCGCGTGTAGTGTCTCGCTCAAGCGTTGCCCTTGGGTGAGCACGTGGGTGTATTCCAGCAGATGTCCCGCGGCAAGTTCCCATGGCTCTTTCCACCCCTGCCAGCTAGTTTGCCGTCGTTCGCGAAGTTCCAGCCAGACGCGTTCGGCGAGCGTTTCGTCTCCCACGACTTTGATCTGCGAGGCGCGGCGAACGTCCGCCAGCGGATAGCGGTCTTCTTCTCGCACGGACGCCAAAAGCAGAAGTCCAGGGGTCCGGTCAATTTCTGAAGCCAGTGTGGTCCAGCCTTCCGTGAACCCTCGACCGACGTCGTCGATGATGAAGCCTACCGGCGCTTCAGGGGAGGCACGCCGGGCTCGGGCCAACTGGATCAGCGATGGTACGGCGGACGGCGACAGGCTGCGGATCTGGAACCAGCGAACCGAGTGGCGACTAGCGTGAGCCGCCTCCCACAGAAGTGCAGACTTTCCTGATCCCGAAGCCCCGTAGATTAGAGCGTTTCTTCTGGACTCCAGACCAGAGAGAACGGCTGCACGAAGCTCAGGGCGCTCCACCACGAGGCCCGCCGCCACATGCGATGCCTGCACGTCCACGCCCAAGTAGAAGAGGGGGTCTGCATCCTGGCACAGGAAATCGACTGTATCGCAATAGCCAAGCGTTAGTGCCTCCTCGAGGACGACTGAGGTCAACAGCGGTTGCAGTACATCCAGGCGATGTTGGACGTCAGAGACGGCAATGCCGATGAAATTGCCAGTTGAGCGTAGACCATTTTCATCGGACACTCGTCCAACCAGGCCGAGAAGATCCGAGAAGTAGATCTCGGCCTCAAGGGGTGTGCAGCCCTGCGTGGCTGCGATGAGGTCTATCGCGCCAGAACGCGGATTGGGCAGGACGAGTACTTGGGTTCTTGCGATCAATGAAACCGCTGCGCTGCTCTTTCCCAGTTCCGAGACGATGCGCGAATACGAAGACAAATCGAGAAGCCCTTCTTCTGCGCTGCGGTGCTCACCGACGTCGCTTTCTAACACCAGCAGGAACCGGTCACTGTCCCCCAGGTCACGGAAATCCCACATCTTTCGGATGAAGGAGGCGGCTGCCCGAGGCGAGAAGGGACCGAGGTGGTCACGGCGTGACTTGACTTGCACCAGCGTTCTAGCGGGAGATCTCAACTCGAGGTCGTCGCCTCCCTCCGGGAAAACCGAGCCGTGGTGGACCTGGCCCGAATATTCCTGGGCACAGAAGTAAACTGCCACCGCGTCCTGGTATCGGAATCCTCGACCTGAGTGAGAGCCAGCTCTTGTCAACACGTCACATCTTCCTTTGCGATGGGCCTTGGGGCTGTGCACGTCTTCCTATGCACCTTAAACAGTCGACTGGGGCCGAAACGCCCTAATCCAACGTGTCGTTCCGCGAAAATGTGGAAGGACCGATGAAGGATTCTAAACACCTAGATCCTGTCGATGGCGGATCTTTTCCATGTGCCCGGCCAGCAGCCAAAAATGCCTGGAGCAGTGTCACGCGCTGTGGTGCGTCGGTCACCGTCTGCGGGCCGCCGTTGGCGTCGTTGGCAAAGCCGGTGGCGTGATTGCTCGCATCCTTCAGTGTGGTCAGCTGGCCGAGCGTATTGCACGTCCGTGCCAGGGTACGGCGCAGGGTGCCGCCGGTATCTAGCATGTCCTCCTTGAGGCGATTGCCGGCGTTGTCCAGCCTGTAGTGAATCGTGTTGCCTGCGTTGTCTTCGATATCGGTCAGGCGCAGCGCGGCATCGTAGACGTAGGTGACGCTGCTGCCATCCGGCTCGGTGACCTGCTGCGCCTGACCTGTCGGCCAATAGCTCAGCTGGGTAACGCGGTTCTCGGCAATGGTCGCGCCGCGCATGGTGATCGAGGTGGGCCAGCCGCGGGCATGGTAGGTGTAATCGGTGACGACGCCATTGGCGTCCTTGACCGACAACGGCCGCCCGAACGCGTCGTAGGCCAGGGTTTCGACCGTCTGGCCTAGCGGATTGGTCGCGCTGTACAGGTCACTCTTCAGGTGGCCACATGCACCATTGGTCGCGCACCCTGCGTCCTCCGCCGGATAGTAGGCATAGGTAACAGTATCGACCACATCCGTGCGCGGACCGTCCACACTTTTCAGCAACTCTTCCATGGGGCAACTGCCTGCCGCAGCGACGTCCGCGGCTGCAGACGCCGCGCTCGCCGCGTGAACTGCCTCGGCGGCAGACGTGCAGGTGCCCGTGAATGGCGAGTACTCAGTCGTGTCATCTGACGGCGGAAAGGTCCATTGCAGTTGTGTCATTTTCGCGTTGCGCTATAAAGGCGGCTGTTTGGCATCTAGGAGTGGACGATGTCGCTGACGAGCGTGCAATCCATTGACGTGCAGATACAGCAACTTATGGCGCGCAAGCGGTTGGTTGAAGCGCGCGATGAGGAGGTCGACCAGGCGCTGGCCGCGCTGCAGAAGTATGCGGAGGTGCTGACGGCGGCTCAGCGCCGCCGGGTGGTCCAACTGGTTGGTGAGGATGTCGCCGCATCGGCACCGACCCCGTCTGGCAAGCGCCCACACCCCAACAAGGGCAAGGTGCTGGGCACGCAGGCGCCCAAGTACCGCCTACCAACCGGTGAGACCTGGTCCGGTTGCGGACATACGCCGCGGACCTTTGTGGCGTGGGCATCAGGCGCCGAGGGCAAGGCATGGCTCAAGTCCCATCCGGGTGAGAAGTTCCCGCCTGTCTCGGCAGCTGGCAAGAAGACTGCCAGTACTTCAGCGGCCAACAGCGCGCCGAGCAGTAAAAAGCCTTCGGACAAGAAATCCACGGGCAAGAAGATGACGGCCCGGAAGGGAGCGTCGAAGTAGGCGGGGGGCGGTGGCGGTGCGCATCCGCGCGGGCGTGCCGCCTCAGCCTTGACCTGTGGGTGGCTTTGTTAGACTGAGCGTGCGCCCCGCCGTGGGGCTCACGCGAAGCCATCTCGTCCCGTTCCAGCCCGGAACTCCGGTGGGGGAATGTGTGGGGGATGGTGAGGAATCGGGAATCAAACCCTTGCTAAATCAAATGGTTGTGGCCGCTGTCAGTCAGCGCCTGCAGAACATCGAGTGATTTTCTGCGCAATCGCCTGGGAGGATCAAAGTCCTTAGCGGGGAGTAACGAACCCCAGGTACTGGGGATTCGGCACGAAGATGTCGATGTCCTTGCTGAGTCGGTGCCGATGTCGAAACATCAGTACCGTTCCGCCGCCCAACGTCCAGAAAGGATCGGTGATGCCGCCGTGGCGCCGGGTCTCCCCGATGAGGACAAGCGCCCGGGGCAGCAGCGCCTGCCAGGCGCCGGCAGGCAATTCGCGATTCACATCCACAGGTCCTTGCGATGGGCAGAAAGTGTGTCGGCCATCTTCGCCACGTTGCGCCAGATGCGCCGTGGTGGCATCTGCGCGCCGATTGCAGCTTCCTCGACTGCCATCACCATCATGGCGGGAGGGGCTTCATCCAGCAGGTGCGCCATCTGCGCCGCGTAGGTGGCAGGAACTTCCCCACTGACCAGTACGCGCGCCAACTCGCCAGCCGTCAGTTCGCTCGCGTAGCTCACGTTCGCGGTGCGTGCGGCCATTTTCAGGCCTTGCTTGCGCAGCCGGCTTTCGGTGGTGGGTGCCGGAACATCCAGGCCGAGCACGGACAACAACTGGCCCACACGATTGACACCCAGGTCGCTCAGGATGCCCCCTTCCAGACCGACCACGGTCTGCCGGGAAAGGCCGCTGAGATGAGCCAGTTGGCCTTGCGACAGGCCAAGCTGCTCACGGCGGGCACGAACCGCCTTGCCGATGTCGATCAGGTTCATGGTGGTAGTGTCCAATATTTTGGACATAATTCAAGAGCCCGGAAGCGGCACGTTGGCAAACCTTCACGTCTCAAACCACGCTGACGCCCGCCGCTCCCTCGCCCAAATGCCCCACCACGGCCGCTTGGCCGAATCCGGCATCATGGAAGCAGGCCAGCACTGCATCCACTGCCTCCGGGGCGCAGGACACCAACAGCCCGCCACTGGTCTGCGGGTCGGTCAGCAGTGGCTGCCAGTGGGCGGCCAAGCCCTCGGCGAAGCGCACCTCGGCGCCATACGAGGCCCAGTTGCGGTTGGAGGCGCCGGTCACGCAGCCACGCTGCAGCAGCTCCAGCGCCTGCGGCAGCAGCGGCACCCGTGCACTGTCCACCTCGGCAGCCACACCACTGGCGCGGCACACTTCCAGCAGGTGGCCAAGCAGGCCGAAGCCGGTGACGTCGGTCATCGCGTGCACACCGTCCAGCGCGGCCAGCGGCACGCCCACGCTGTTCAGGCGGGTGGTCGACTCGATCATCTGCCGGTAGCCCTCGGCATCCAGCACTTCTTTCTTCAGCGCCGACGAATACACGCCCACGCCCAACGGCTTGCCCAGCACCAGCACATCGCCTGCGCGGGCATCGGCATTGCGCTTGAGCCGCTGCGGATCGAGCACGCCGATCGCGGCCAGGCCGTAGATGGGTTCCACCGAATCGATGCTGTGGCCACCAGCCACCACGATGCCGGCATCAGCGCAGGCGCGTTCGCCGCCCTGCAGGATGCCGCGGATGGTGTCCTGCGGCAGCGTGTTGATCGGCATGCCGACGATGGCCAGCGCGAACAATGGCCGCGCGCCCATCGCGTACAGGTCCGACAGCGCATTGGTGGCGGCGATGCGGCCGAAGTCGAACGGGTCGTCGACAATCGGCATGAAGAAGTCGGTGGTGGCGACGATTGCCTGCCGGTCATCGAGGCGATACACCGCGGCGTCGTCGCTGGTCTCGCGGCCGACCAGCAGCTCGGCCGGTGCCGGAAGCGCTGGAACGCCACGCAGCAGTTCGGTCAGCACGCCGGGCGCGATCTTGCAGCCGCAGCCACCGCCATGCGCGAGAGACGTCAGTCGTTGCGGGGCATCGGCCGTTGAAGGAGCGGGGGACTGCGCGTGCGTGGCCATGCCGACATCTCCTGCGGAAACACGAATGGCGGAAGGCAGCAGGAGTCGAACCTACCAGGGAACGATCGACGCCCCCTACTGGGTTTGAAGCCCAGCCGCATGCCCGGATGCGCATGCCTTCCGAAAGTACGGCGGTACCGGTGGGCTCAGTCGCGGGCTGCGTTCCACTGCAGGTCGCCGCGCGGCCGATGCTGGTCACCGACGCGTCGAGTGTAGCCAACGCGATTGAAGAACTCCAAGATCTGGATGCTGCGTTTGCGGCCCAGGCCGATGGCATCGCGGAAGGCCGCCGCATCCACCGTGCCGGTGGCCTGTGACAGCTGCGCGACGATCGCGGCCAGCTCGGCGATGCGGGCCGGCGCATAGAACAGGTCGGGCACCACCTGGAACAGTTCACCACGTGCGGCGGCGCGGCGCAGGACCGCGCGGACCTCATCTTCGGCCAGACCGACGTCGGCGGCCAGGGTGCGCACCCACGGTGGATCGAAGCCACCGGCATGCAGTTGCGGCAGCACGCGTTCCAGCAGGAGACGTTCGCGTTCCGGTGGCGCATGGTCATGGCCGGGCAGGCGCCACCACGCGCCCACACGCTGCAGCGTGCCATCGGCCAGCAGGTTCTGCAGCAGCGCATTCCAGAGGCTCGCTGCAAGCGAGGGCAGGGTACTGCGCTGCAGGCGCCCGCTGTCGACACCGGGTTCGTCCGGGCGTCGCTCGTGCCAGCCGCGCAGCGAGGTGATCACCTGCTCGCGCAGTGCCTGCCAGTGCGGTGCGAGGATGATCACTGTGTCATCGCGGGTCGCGATGCGTCGCGCGTCCTCGGGCAGGTCGATGCGGTCGGCGGCGCGTCGGCAATAGCGTTGCAGCGCGGTGAGGGGAATGCCGGCAGGTGCCTGCTGCAGCAGCGGGACAACACCGGCACCGGCCGCCAGCTGCTCCAGTGCCCCCAGCCAGGCCAGCCGCGCAGGACTGCGCCGACGCCGCTGCGGAGGATCCGGATCGAGCACGACGCCACCGCCCAGTGTGTGGGTGGCTGCTGAATCACGGGCGATGAAACGATCGCCACACATCGCGCAGACCGGTGCATCGAACACCAGCTGCACCAACTGACCATCGCCGTGGTCGTGGTCTTCCAGCAGTACTACATGGGCCTGCCGGTGCGTCGTGCCCCAGTGAATATGCAGCGGTGCCCAGTCGCGCAACGGTGCGGCCAACGCGGACAGCCGCAGGCGCACGTCGACGCGGGTAGTGGCCAGCAGCGCGCGTGGATCGGCAATCCAGTCGCCACGGCGGATGTCGTCGCGGGCGATGGCGGCCAGGTTCAACGCGCAGCGTTGCCCAGCCATCGCGTGCCCGCTGGCCTGGTTCTGCGCATGGATGCTGCGCACGCGCACGTCGGTGGCGGCTGGCATCAGCTGCAGATGCTCACCCACCGCGGCGATGCCGCCATGCACCGCGCCGGTTACCAGTGTGCCGTGGCCGGCCAGCGAGAACACGCGGTCCACCGGCATGCGGAACAGTTCGCTGCGCAGCTCGGCCTGGCGTGTGCTGGCATCGTCCGCCGCCCATGCGTGCAGCTGGGTACGCAGTGCGCTGATGCCGGCATCGTCGGCTGCGGTGCTGTTGCAGGCGAACAGAGGAGAATCCTGCAGCGGTGTCGCGGCCAGCAGCGCGGCAATCTCGATCTCGACCCGGGCGAGGCGCGCCGCATCCACACGGTCGATCTTGGTCAGGGCCACCGCGCCGCGATCCACGCCCAGCAGCTGCAGGATGGCCAGATGCTCGCGGGTCTGTGGCATCACGCCGTCGTCGGCAGCGATCACCAGCAGTGCGACATCGATACCCGTGGCGCCGGCCACCATCGTGTGCACGAAGCGCTCATGGCCTGGCACGTCGACGAAGCCCAGCGTCGCGGCGGGGCCTTCGACGTCCCTGCTTTCCACCGGGACATAGGCGTAGCCCAGTTCGATCGATATACCGCGCGTTCGCTCTTCCTGCAGGCGATCGGTTTCGATGCCGGTCAGCGCGCGCACCAGGCGGGTCTTGCCATGGTCGATATGCCCGGCGGTGCCGACGATCATGCCTGCAGCGCGCTCCACTGGGCGAGGAAGTCGGCTTCGTCGGCCGGTTCCAGGCAGCGCAGGTCCAGCCACAGCGCGTCATCGGCAATGCGGCCCAGCACGGGCCGCGGCAGCTGACGCAAGCGCTTGGCCAGGCGATCCAGTCCGCCACGGCGCGCGCTGGTAATGCGCAGTCCGGCGCTGGCCAGCTGCGCCTGTGGCTGGGCGCCGCTGCCGATCTGGCTCTGCATTGGTGACCGTTCAAGATCGTAGTCGGCCGCGAGCACGGAACGCATCGGCTGCAGCAGGCGCTGAGCCTGCACGTCGAGGTCCTCCTGCGTGCGTGACAGGGTGCGCAGGGTCGGCAGTCGCTGTGCCAGCAGCTCCGGCTCGCGGTACAGGGCCAGCACCGCTTCCAGTGCGGCCAGGCCCATCTTGTCCATGCGCAGTGCCCGCTTCAGCGGGTTGCGGTTGATCCGCGCGATCAGGTCGGCGCGGCCGGCGATGATGCCGGCCTGCGGACCACCCAGCAGCTTGTCGCCACTGAACGACACCAGATCGGCGCCGGCCGCCAGCGTTTCCTGCACGGTGGGCTCGTGCGGCAGGCCGAAGGCCGCCAGATCGCACAGGCTGCCACTGCCCAGGTCCACCACCAGCGGCAGGCCGTGCTCGTGCGCGATCGCTGCCATCGCTGCGGTGTCGACCTTGGCGGTGAAGCCGGTGATCGCGTAGTTGCTGGCGTGCACCTCCATCAGCAGCGCGGTGCGCGCGCCGATGGCATTGGCGAAGTCGGCGGGGTGGGTGCGGTTGGTGGTGCCCACTTCCAGCAGCCGCGCGCCGGCACTGCGCATCACATCGGGAATGCGGAAGGCGCCACCGATCTCCACCAGCTCGCCGCGTGACACCACCACGTCGCGACGGTTGGCCAGGCTGTTGAGCAGCAGCAGGACCGCCGCCGCATTGTTGTTGACCACAGTGGCGGCTTCAGCGCCGGTCAGTTCGCAGATCAATGCCTGCACCCGTGCATCGCGGTCGCCGCGACGGCCGCGGCTGATGTCGAATTCAAGATCCACCGGCGCGGTCATCGCGCGGGTGACCGCGTGCACGGCGGCATCCGGCAGCAAGGCGCGGCCGAGATTGGTGTGCAGCACGGTGCCGGTCAGATTGAACATCGGCTGCAGATCCAGCCGTGCGTCAGCGGCCAGTGCGACCTCGACTGCTGCCACCAGCGCCGGGCCGTCAACCGCTTCCTGCAGCTGCGTGGCCGAGAGCTGGCCGGCGCTGATACGGTCGCGCAGCACCTGCAGGTGCGAACGCAGCAGCTGGGTGATACGGCTGCGGCCGTGGCCCTCGATCAGTGCTGCCAAGGCAGGCAGACGCAGCAACCGGTCCAGCGAGGGCAGGGCAGCGGCCGATGCCGGGGTGGGGGGGGGCGTGGCTGTCATCGCCTCACTCGCCGTCGGATTGCCACAGCAGCGGATTCTGGCTGGCGCGCGCATACCCTTCCTCGCCCAGCAGCAGGTCCAGCGCCAGCGTGCCGAGGTCGTCGGCCAACGGCTCCAGCGACGGGTCTTTCTCCAGATACAGGATCTTGCGGTAGCTGTGGCAGTGGTCGCAGGTCTCGGCACGGACCGCGCTCTCGCGCACCGCCTCGCCGCTGTCGCCGTCCACATCGGCCAGGGCGCGATAGGCGATGTCCTTGCCGGCGGCACCACACTGGCTGCACTGCACGCGTACGTAGTGCCACTGGCAGGCACACAGCGAGCACGACAGGTAGCGGTAGGAGGCATAGGGCGGCCGCGCCTGCACCACGCTGACCACCGGCAGGGTGCCGCACAGCGGGCACAGCCCCGGTGCATCGGCCAGCGGCTTCAGGTCGGTGGGGCGGAAGCTGTCCGCCAGTACCGCCCAGTAGACCTGCAGCGCGTTCATCACCAGCAGCGCAGCCACCGCATCCACCGACGGCGCGTCATCACGTTCCAGCACCGCATGCGCTTGTGCATCCAGCCACGCGTCATCGGCAGCGGCAACGCGCTGCAGTTCCAGCCGGGTTTCCGCCGGCAGCCCGGCTTCTTCAGCGCAGTGCTGGCATAGCGTGCGCAGCCAGTCGCGCCAACGTCCATCCAGCTGAAGCGTGTTGGCCGGCCGCAACGGCATCCCGGCGCCGGCCGCCGCACTCGACTGCTGTGCACGCGCCTGTGCCTGAAGCTCCTCGCGTTGCGGCGGTGTCAGATCCTCCAGCAGCGCCTGCTGCGCATCAGCCAGCGCCGCCAGAAGCTGCAGGTAACCACCGATGGCACTGTGTCCCGCCAGACTGCGCAGGCGGTCCGCACGTCCGGCAAACAGCGACGCGGTATCGGGCAGGATGATGCGCGGAACATCGCGCGAGGCCAGCGTCTCGATCTCACCGGGTTCAAGGATGCGTTGCGCCATGCAGGGCCAGCCAGAAGAACCAGCCTCCATCCTCGCCGTTGTCAGCGCTGGCGTCCAGCGCACTGCGGGCCATTTGAAATGTTTGGGGTCAGATCCGTTTTCCATAGGAAAACGGATCTGACCCCATCGGTTGTTACCGTGTTCATTGTGTCGACCAAGGTCGACACCCACCAACAGCAACGCAGAACGCCGTCCCGACAGATCGCAGGAACCTGTCGAAGGCGGGGTGGGTCCGGTTGCGGGGGTGTCCGCGGCATGGATGCCGCGGCCAAGCCCCCATGGAAGGGTTTACGGCGTCCCCCGCAACCGGACCCACCCCGCCATCCCACGGATAGCCGCTGTTGCTGTTGCCTTGGCTTGAAGCGGGTGCAGGGCCGCAGGCCCTGCCGCTAACCCTGTTCCCGCCGCCCGCGCAGGATGTCCCGGAACCACTGCCGGTGATGCTTGTACGCCCACCCGTAGGTCACCTTGCCCTGGGTCATCGCCCGCACCGAGCCCTTGATCCAGATCGCTGCATAGATGTGCACCACGATCGCGCAGACCAGTACCCAGCCGAACAGCGCATGGGCAAGCACCGAGAAGCGGATCACCCCGATCGGGAAGAAGTGGCTGAAGTACTGCCGCCAGATCACGAAGCCGGTCAGCAGCAGCGCCGACAGGCAACCGATGATGGCCCAGAACAGCAGCTTCTGGCCGGCATTGAAGCGGCCCACCGGCGGCAGCTTCTCATCCTCGTTGCGCAGTACATCGCGCATGCCGCGCATCCACGCGCGGTCATCGGCGCTGAGGAAGTTGTCACGCCACATCCGCAGCGCCAGCAGCGCAAAGCCGATCACCATGGCCAGGCCGATGAACGGATGCAGGATGCGCGTCCACGGCCCGCCACCGAACAACTGGGTCAGCGGGAACAGGGCAGGGTGGAACAACGCCAGCCCGGACAGCGCGGTCAACACGAAGCAGATCGCCACAATCCAGTGATTGATGCGGGTCGGCGCGCGGTAGCGGATGATCTGCCGCGGGTGCGGGGCGTACTTCATGGCCGCTGCTCCTCTTCGATCTTCTTCGCCTCGTGCTCGGCTTCCTCTTCTTCCTCGTCATTGACCGTGTTGCGGCCGATGCCGATGTAATGCAGGAAGCCGGCGAAGGCGGTAGCGGCAATCGCCAGCACGCCCAGCGGCTTGGCCACGCCCTTCCACACCTCCACCATCGGGCTGATGCGCGGGTCCTTCGGCAGGTCGGCATACAGTTCCGGCTTGTCCACGTGCTGCAGCACGTACATCACATGGGTGCCGCCGACGCCTTGCGGGTCGTACAGGCCGGCGTTCTCGTAGCCACGCGATTTCAGGTCCTCCACGCGGCCGGCGGCATGCTCGGTCATCGCCTGCTTGCTGCCGAAGGTGATCGCACCGGTCGGGCAGGTCTTCACGCAGGCCGGTTCCTGGCCCACCGCCACCCGGTCCGAACACAGCGTGCACTTGTAGGCCTTGTGGTCCTTCTTGGAAATGCGCGGTACGTCGAACGGGCAACCGGTCACGCAGTAGCCGCAGCCGATGCAGTTCTCTTCCTGGAAGTCGACGATGCCGTTGGCGTACTGGATGATCGCGCCCGGCGACGGGCAGGCCTTCAGGCAGCCCGGGTCGCTGCAGTGCATGCAGCCTTCCTTGCGGATCAGCCACTCCAGCTTGCCCTTCTCGTCCTCGTACTCGCGGAACTTCATCACCGTCCACGACTGTTCGCTCAGGTCGGGTGGGTTGTCGTAGCTGCCAACGCAGCTGCCGACCTCGTCGCGCAGGTCGTTCCACTCCATGCAGGCGACCTGGCAGGCCTTGCAGCCGATGCACTTGCTCACATCGATCAGCTTGGCGACCTGGCCGGTGTGCGCACCGCGCGCCTCCGGCGAGGGCGTGGTCGTGGCCGAGCGGCGGATGATGTCCAGGGATTGCAGTGACATGGCGTGTCTCCTACACCTTCTCGACCTTGACCAGGATGCACTTCGATTCGGGCGTCTGCGAGTTGCCGTCACCGATGGCGTTGGTCAGCGTATTGGCGATGTATCCGGGCTTGGCCGCACCGAGGAAGCCCCAGTGGATCGGCACGCCCACCTGGTGCACGGTTCTGCCATCAATCTGCAGGGCCTTGATGCGCTTGGTCACCATCGCCACCGCTTCGATATGCCCGCGCTTGGAACTGACCCGCACGCGGCTGCCGTTGTTGATGCCCAGCTCATCGGCCAACGCCGCGCCGATCTCGACGAACTGCTCGGGCTGGATGATGGCGTTCAACTTGCCGTGCTTGGTCCAGAAGTGGAAATGCTCGGTCAGGCGGTAGGTTGTGGCTACATGCGGGAACTCGTCCGGCGAACCGATCTGTGCGCGATCGCTGGCGAACACGCGGGCCGCCGGGTTGTTCAGCGTCAGTGCCTGCCCCGGGCTGAGCGGGTTGCTGCGCAGCGGGGTGTCGAACGGTTCGTAGTGCTCCGGGAACGGGCCCTCGGCCATGCCAGCCTTTGCGAAGAAGCGGGCGATGCCTTCCGGATTCATGATGAACGGGCCCATGCCGCCGGCGGGATCTTCGTCGGCCTTGAAGTCCGGCACGTCCACGCTGCCCCAGTTCTTGCCGTTCCAGGCCAGCAGCGTGCGGCGCGGATCGAATGGTTGGCCAGCCACGTCGCACGACGCGCGGTTGTACATCACGCGGCGGTTGGCCGGCCATGCCCATGCCCAGCCCAGCGTGTTGCCGATGCCCGTAGGGTCACTGTTGTCACGCCGCGCCATCATGTTGCCGGTCGGGCCCCAGGCACCGATGTAGATCCAGCAGCCGGAGGATGTGCTGCCGTCGTCGCGCAGGTCGCCGAACGCGGCCAGCTGCTCGCCGGCCTTGCGCACCAGCTTGGTCGGGTCCTTCGGATCGAACACGTCGGCCAGCGCCTTGCCGTTGTATTCCATCGCCAGTTCTTCCGGCGTCGGCAGTTCCGGGTTGGAGTACTTCCAGGCCAGGTCGCGCACCGGCTCCCACCACGCACCGCCGTCCTTCTCGTACATCGCTTTGATGCGATGGAACAGCTCGGACATGATCTCGATGTCGCTGCGTGCTTCGCCCGGCGGATTGGCACCCTTCCAGTGCCACTGCAGCCAACGCGAGGAGTTCACCACCGCGCCGTTCTCCTCGGCGAAGGAGGTGGTCGGCAGGCGGAATACTTCGGTCTGGATCGTGCCCGGATCGACGTCGTTCAACGCACCATGGTTCTGCCAGAAGGCAATGGTCTCGGTTTCCAGCGGGTCCATGCTGACCATGAACTTCAGCTTGGAGAACGCACTGATCAGTTTGCCCTTGTTCGGCGCCGAAGCCAGCGGGTTGAAACCCTGGCAGATGTAGCCGTGGATCTTGCCCTCGTTCATCAGCTCGTACGCCTGCAGCATGTCGTACGGCTTGTCGAGCTTGGGCAGATGGTCGAAGCACCAGTTGTTGTCGGCGGTAGCGGCGTCGCCCCACCACGACTTCATCAGGCTGACGTGGAACTTCGGGTAGTTCTGCCAGAACGACATCTGGTTGGCGCGCAGTGGCTTCTGCGTGCGCTTGGCGATGTAAGCGTCGTAGTCCTGCTCGTCCTGTTTCGGCAGCGTCAGGTAGCCGGGCAGCAGGTCGGACATCAAGCCGATGTCGGTCAGGCCCTGGATGTTGGAATGCCCGCGCAGCGCGTTCATGCCGCCGCCGGCCACGCCGATGTTGCCCAGCAGCAGCTGCACCATGGTGCCGGCGCGCACGTTCTGCGCGCCGATCGAGTGCTGCGTCCAACCCAGCGCGTACAGGATGGTCATCGCCTTGTCCTTGCCGGCGGTGGACGCGATCATATCCCAGACCTGGCGGATGCTGTCGGCGGGCGTGCCGCAGATGCGTTCGACCATCTCCACGGTGTAGCGCGCGTAGTGCTGCTTGAGCAGGGTGTAGACGCAGCGCGGGTCCTTCAGCGTCGGGTCGCTGCGCACGAAGCCATCGCCACCGTAGGCGTAGTCCCAGCTGGAGCGGTCGTAGCTGCGCTTATCTTCGTTGTAGCCCGAATACAGGCCGTCCTTGAAGGCGAACTCGTCCTTCACCAGGAACGACATGTCGGTGTAGTTCAGCACGTACTCGTGCTGGATGCGGTCCTCGGTCAACAGGTAGTTGATCAGGCCGCCCAGGAACACGATGTCGGTGCCGGTACGGATCGGCGCATACACGTCGGCCACCGCGGCCGAGCGGTTGAAGCGCGGATCGACCACGATCAGTCGGGCCTTGTTGTGTGCCTTCGCCTCGGTCACCCATTTGAACCCGCACGGGTGTGCCTCGGCGGCATTGCCACCCATGATCAGGATCAGGTCGGCATTCTTGATGTCGACCCAGTGATTCGTCATCGCACCACGGCCTAGCGTCGGGGCAAGACCTGCCACCGTCGGGCCGTGTCAGACACGTGCCTGGTTGTCGAATGCCAACATGCCAAGGGAGCGGACGACCTTGTGGGTCAGCACCGCGGTTTCATTGCTGGTGGCCGAGGCGGCCAGCATGCCGGTGGTCAGCCAGCGGTTGACCGTCTGCCCGGCTTCGTTCTTCTGCACGAAGTTGGCATCGCGGTCTTCCTTCATCAGCCGCGCGATGCGGTCCAGCGCATCGTCCCAGCTCAGCCGCTTCCACTCGTTCGAGCCCGGTGCGCGGTACTCGGGGTAGAGCAGGCGCGACTTGCTGTGGATGATGTCGGCCAGGCCGGCACCCTTCGGGCACAGCGTGCCGCGGTTGACCGGATGGTCCGGGTCGCCCTCGATATGGAAGATGCTCGGCTCGGCGTTCTTGGCGCCGTCGCCGAGGCTGTACATCAGGATGCCGCAGGCCACCGAACAGTATGTACAGGTGTTGCGGGTCTCGGTCGCGCGGGTCAGCTTGTATTGCCGAACCTCCGCGAGCGCGATGCCGGGCGCGAAGCCCATCAGTGCCAGGCTGGAGCCGACCAGGGTTGTCCCGGTCACTTTCAGGAACTGGCGGCGGCTCATCGAGGACATGCCGTTCTCCTGGGATGGCGGGGAGGCACGGGCCTCCGGGCTGTCGTTGGGTACGGCCCGGTTATAGCACAGGCCCCCGCATGCCCATGTGGCACAAGGCCCGGCGCCTGCCGGGCGGGCGCGGCAAGGGGCGGCTCTGGTAAAGTTGCGTGCCCGCACCCCGGGGAGTCGTCTGCCGGGCCTGGTTCCAGGATGTTCCGCGCAGCCCCCGCCGTCCTGGCGCGATCCTCCGCGCCGGATCTGGAACATCGAGGAAAAATTTTGCGAAATCAACCAGTTGGGTTCCGTGCATGAGCGCCCCGTCTACTCCGTCGGACGCCGTCGCGCGCGGCACGCTGTACATCGTTGCGGCGCCCTCCGGCGCCGGCAAGAGCAGCATCGTCAACGCCACCCTGGCGCGTGACCCGCAGATCGCCCTGTCGATCTCCTTCACCTCGCGCGCGATGCGCCCCGGTGAAGTGAACGGCCAGCACTACCACTTCGTCAGCGCCGAGAAGTTCGAACAGATGATCGCCGCCGGCGACTTCTTCGAGCATGCCTGGGTGCACGGTGACTGGAAGGGCACCGCCCGCCAGTCGGTGGAACCGCAGCTGGCCGCCGGC
The DNA here is from genome assembly GCF_003205835.1 of Stenotrophomonas maltophilia. GTDB lineage: Bacteria > Pseudomonadota > Gammaproteobacteria > Xanthomonadales > Xanthomonadaceae > Stenotrophomonas > Stenotrophomonas riyadhensis. The sequence goes on along the minus strand of NZ_CP029773.1, from coordinate 3,905,675 downwards.
CAGGACGTGCTGCTGGAGATCGACTGGCAGGGCGCGCAGCAGGTGCGCCAGCTGGTGCCGGGCACGGTCACCGTGTTCATCCTGCCGCCGTCCAAGCAGGCCCTGCAGGACCGCATGCGCAAGCGCGGCCAGGACAGCGAGGCGGTCATCGCCCAGCGCCTGGGCGCGGCCCGTGACGAGATGCTGCACTTCAACGAGTTCGACTACGTGATCGTCAACGAGGTGTTCGACACCGCCGTGGACGAGCTGTGCGCCATCTTCACCGCCAGCCGGCTGCGCCGGGAGGCCCAGAAGGTCCGCCACGCTGGCCTGATCCAGGCCCTGTTGACCCCCGATCCGGGCGCAACTGACTGATTCCAAAAGAATCGGGTAGGGGTTGGCTTGATTTTGTCCAGCCCCTGCCAGTACACTCCGTCCCCTTTCCCTCATTCGACTGAGCGGCCGACCGGTCGCCGGGAGCCCGTATGGCCCGCATCACCGTAGAAGATTGCCTGGAAGTCGTTAACAACCGTTTCGAACTGGTCATGATGGCTTCCAAGCGTGCCCGCCAGCTCGCCAACGGCGTGCAGGCCACGCTGGACAACAGCGAGACCGAGGACAAGCCGACCGTGCTGGCGCTGCGCGAAATCGCTGCCCGCAAGATCGACAACGCGCTGATCGACGAAGTCGAGAAGGCCGAGCGTGAGCGCGCCGAGCGCGAAGCGCTGGAGTGGGCTGCCGCGGAAGTGGTCGCCGACGAAGACATGTCCAAGAACGACGATTGATCGCATCGATCAACGTAATCGTTGGATGTGCCGAACAGCCCGCCCCGTGCGGGCTGTTTCGCATTCAGGATTTGCCGTAAACGTCGCGCTGGAATAGGCTTCGGGCATGAACCCAGGCCCCACTGCCAAGGTCGCCGCAGCCCCCGCTGCCGCCGTACCCGACTACGTCCTCCAGCTTGAACGCGCCGCCCATTACCTGCCGCCGGAACAGCTGCCGCTGTTGCGCCGTGCCTGGGAAGTCGGCGCCGCCGCGCACGCTGGGCAGACGCGCAAGTCGGGCGAGCCCTATATCACCCATCCAGTGGCCGTGGCCCAGGTGCTGGCCGAGCTCGGCCTGGACGTGGAAGCGCTGATCGCCGCGATCCTGCACGACACCATCGAAGACACCCCGCTGACCCGTGAGGCGCTGGCCGCCGAGTTCGGCGAAGCCGTGGCCGAACTGGTCGACGGCGTCACCAAGCTGGACAAGCTGAAGTTCCGCGACCGCCAGGAAGCGGCCGCCGAGAGCTTCCGCAAGATGCTGCTGGCGATGTCGCGCGACCTGCGCGTGATCATGATCAAGCTTGCCGACCGCCTGCACAACATGCGCACGCTGGGCGCGCAGAGCCGCGAAGCACGCGGCCGCATTGCCCGCGAAACGCTGGAGATCTACGCGCCCATCGCCCAGCGCCTGGGCATGAGCCTGGTCAAGAGCGAGCTGCAGAACCTCGGTTTCAAGGCGCTGTACCCGTGGCGCCACGCCATCATCGAGAAACACATCCGCAGTCAGCCGGTAGTGCGCCGCGAGGCGATGGCGCAGGTGGAAGTGCAGCTGTCGCAGCGCCTGGCCAAAGAAGGTATCGAGCACCGCCTGGTCAGCCGCATCAAGACCCCGTGGAGCATCTACAACAAGATGCGCGACGAGAACAAATCCTTCGACCAGGTGATGGACGTGTTCGGCTTCCGCCTGGTCGTGCGCAGCGTGCCCAGCTGCTACCACGCGCTGGGTTCGGTGCATGCCACCTTCAAGCCGCTGGATGGCCGCTTCCGCGACTTCATCGCCATTCCCAAGGCCAACGGTTACCAGTCGCTGCACACCGTGCTGTTCGGGCCTTATGGCTCGCCGATCGAGGTGCAGATCCGCACCGAGGAAATGGACCTGATTGCCGAACGCGGCGTGGCCGCGCACTGGACCTACAAGTTCGGTGGTGATTCGCCCAACAGCGCACAGAGCCGCGCGCACGCCTGGATCGTCGAGCTGATCGACTCGCAGCGCGCCGCCGGGTCCTCGCTGGAGTTCCTCGACAACGTCAAGGTCGACCTGTTCCCGGACGAGGTCTACCTGTTCACCCCGAAGGGCAAGATCCTGGCCCTGCCGCGCAATTCCACCGCGCTGGACTTCGCCTACGCCGTGCATACCGACGTCGGCAACATGGCCGTGGCCTCGCGCGTGGACAAGAAGCTGGTGCCACTGCGCACCAAGCTGGTGTCCGGGCAGTCGGTGGAGATCATCACCGCCCGTTCGGCCACGCCGAAGCCGCAGTGGCTGGAATTCGTGGTCACCAGCAAGGCGCGCACCGCCATCCGCCACCAGCTCAAGCAGCTGGAGCACGAAGACGCCGTGCAGCTCGGCCACCGCATGCTCGACCGTGCGCTGGAGGCGATGGATTCGTCGCTGGAGCGGCTGCCGAAGGGGCGCCTGGATGCGTTCCTGACCGAGCACCGCTTCCCGCGCCTGGAGGCACTGTTGGCCGAGGTCGCACTGGGCAACTGGATGCCGACCCAGGCCGCGCAGGCGCTGATGGCCTATGCCGAACTGCGTGGCGGCCCGCATTCGCGCCACCACTCGCAGGAAAAGATCCTGATCAACGGCAGCGAGCGCGGCGTGGTCACCTTCGCCGGTTGCTGCCAGCCGATTCCCGGCGACGAGATCATGGGCTACCACACCGCCGGCAAGGGCATCGTGGTGCACCGCATGGACTGCCCGAACCTGGCCGAGCTGCGCAAGTCGCCCGAGCGCTGGGTGCCGATCGGCTGGGACACCACCGTTTCCGGCGACTACGACACATCGCTGGTGGTGGAAGTGGAGAACGGCACCGGCGTGCTGGCGCAGCTGGCCGCCGCCATCGCCCAGAGCCACTCCAACATCGAACGGGTGGACTACCTGGACCGTGACTTCAACGCTGCCGTGCTGGCGTTCAACATCCAGGTGCGCGACCGCAACCACCTGGCCGAAGTGATGCGCCGCCTGCGCCGCCTGTCGGTCGTGCAATCGGTACGCCGCCAGTAACGCGAACCCGGGGGTCGGATCCCTCTCCTGCGGAGAGGGCTCTGACCCCATTGAATCCCCCCGTAGGTCCACACAATGCGTGGATGATCGCGCGCTCGCCGGGAATGGCCCGACGCTACCGGTTGTATCGCAGTAGATCCAAGCCATGCGTGGATATTCCCGGTTGTGCCGGCCGCTGACCGGCAACCTTGCGATGCCGGCAAACGTTCATGGAGTTGCCGGCCAGCGGCCGGCACTACCATCACCGTGCAGGGTCAGAGCCGTTTCCCGCCGGGAAACGGATCCGACCCCAGCCGACGCGCGCCCCCACCCGGTACAATCACCGCTCTGTTTTCCCCCAAGCACCGGAGCGACCCATGTCCCGCCAGATCATCAACACCGAAAAGGCCCCCGCCGCCATCGGCCCGTACTCGCAGGCCGTGCGCGCCGGCAACACCGTGTATTTCTCCGGCCAGATCCCGCTCGACCCGGTCACCGGCGACATCGTCGGCGCCGGTGACGTTGAAGCGCAGGCCCGCCGCGCCTTCGACAACCTCAAGGCCGTGGCCGAAGCCGCTGGCGGCTCGCTGGACAAGGTCGTGCGCCTGGGCCTGTACCTGACCGACCTGGGCGAGTTCGCCAAGGTCAACGCGGTCATGCAGGACTACTTCCAGGCCCCGTACCCGGCCCGTTCCACCATCGAAGTCTCCGGCCTGCCGAAGGGCGCCAACTTCGAGGTCGACGCGGTGATGGTCATCGACTGACCGCCACGTGGCACGCAAGGCGGCGGTCACCCCGGTCCTGTCACCGTCCGGCGAAGCATCCCTGGCGATGCTCGCGGGCGTGGGCCCGGCCGTGGCCGCCAAACTGCAGGCGCGTGGCCTGGCCACCCTGCAGGATCTCTGGCTTCATCTGCCGCTGCGCTATGAAGACCGGACCCGGCTGACCCGCATCGAAGACCTGCGCAATGGCGTGCCGGCGCAGGTGGAAGTGCGGGTGGTCGCGGTCGAGCGCGGCATGCGCTACCGGCCGATGCTGAAAGTGGCGGTGGAGGATGAGGGGCAGGGCACCCTGGTGCTGCGCTTCTTCCATTTCCGCCAGCAGCAGGTCGGCCAGTTCGCGGTCGGCAACCGGCTGCGCTGCTTCGGCACGCCCAAACCCGGCCACCTCGGCCTGGAAATCGTCCATCCCAGCTACCAGCTGCTGGGCCGCAACGACGATCCCGAACTCGGCGACCGCCTCGACCCGGTGTATCCCACCGTCGAAGGCGTCGGCCCGATGACCATGCGCAAGCTGATCGGTCAGGCGCTGGATCGCCTGCCCGAGGAAAGCACGCTGGAACTACTGCCCAGCGGCTGGCTGGATGGCCTCGGCCTGCCGTCGCTGCGCAGTGCGCTGCTGACCGTGCATCGGCCGCCGCCGGATGCCGATCTGGCCGCCTTGGCAGCAGGCACCCACCCGGCGCAGCGTCGTCTGGCAATGGAAGAGCTGCTGGCCCATCACCTTAGCCTGCGCCGCCAGCGTATTGCCTTGCAGGCGCACCATGCGCCGCCGCTGGCCGGCCCCGGCAAGCTGGCCAAGGCGCTGCTGAAACAGCTGCCGTTCGCGCTGACGGGTGCACAGGCGCGTGTGTTCAAGCAGATTCGCGAAGACCTCGCACGGCCCAGCCCGATGCTGCGGCTTGTGCAGGGCGACGTTGGCTCCGGCAAGACCGTGGTCGCCGCACTGGCCGCGATGCTGGCAGTCGAGCAGGGTAAGCAGGTCGCATTGGCAGCGCCCACCGAACTGCTGGCCGAGCAGCATCTCAACAACCTGCGCGGCTGGCTGGAACCGCTGGGCGTGCGTATCGCCTGGCTGGCCGGCAAGGTCACCGGCAAGGCGCGCGCCAAGGTGATGGAGCAGGTCGCCAACGGCGAAGCGCAGGTGGTGGTCGGTACCCATGCACTGATGCAGGAGGCGGTGGTATTCCAGGATCTGGCTCTGGCCATCGTCGACGAACAGCACCGCTTCGGCGTGCACCAGCGGCTGGCCCTGCGCGACAAGGGCGCGGGTGGCAACAGCGTGCCGCACCAGCTGGTGATGACCGCCACGCCGATTCCGCGCACGCTGGCGATGTCCGAATACGCGGATCTGGATGTGTCGGCCATTGACGAACTGCCTCCCGGCCGCACACCGGTGCAGACCGTGGCACTCAACAACGATCGCCGTCCCGAACTGATCGAGCGCATCGCGCTGGCCTGCCAGGAAGGGCGGCAGGTGTACTGGGTGTGCACGCTCATCGAGGAAAGCGAGGAGCTGGATGCGACGCCGGCGCAGGCCACCTACGAGTCGCTGCAGGCGCTGCTGCCGGGCGTGCGCGTCGGGCTGGTGCATGGCCGCCTGAAGGCCGCCGAGAAGCTGGCGACGATGGTGGCGTTCAAGGCCGGTGAGATCGACCTGCTGGTGGCGACCACCGTGATTGAAGTGGGCGTGGACGTACCGAATGCCTCGCTGATGGTGATCGAGAATGCCGAACGGCTGGGCTTGGCCCAGCTGCACCAGTTGCGCGGCCGCGTGGGTCGTGGTTCGGCGGTATCGCGCTGCGTGCTGCTGTACCAGGCGCCGCTTTCGCAGATGGCGCGCGAGCGTTTGCAGACCATGCGCGAAACCAACGATGGCTTCGTCATCGCCGAAAAGGATCTGGAACTGCGCGGCCCCGGCGAACTGCTGGGTACCCGGCAGACCGGCCTGGCCGGCTTCCGCATTGCCGACCTGGCCCGCGACGCCGGCCTGCTGCCCGGCGTGCACGATCTTGCCGAACGCCTGCTGGCCCAGCAACCCGCGCTGGCCGATCGCGTGGTGCAGCGCTGGATCGGCACCGCCGTGCGTTACGCCTCGGCGTAAGTGGCGGGGTCAGACCCCTTTGCACAGCAAAGGGCTCTGACCCCATCCCCGGGACGCTCATCCACGCATGGCGTGGATCTACTGTAGAGCCGAGCCCACGCTCGGCTGCTTTTCGCGCTGCGCGCGGGAGTCGAGCATGGCTCGACTCTACAGAGAGCCAATTCGATCATTTACATGTTCCTCCACGCATTGCGTGGATGTGTGGACCGAGGTCGACACCCACCAGAGCAGAACGCCGTTCCGACAGATCGCGGAAATCTGTCGAAGGCGGGATGGGTCCGGTGGCAGGGGTGTGAGCGGCATGGATGCCGCGACCAAGCCCCCATGGACGGGTTCACGGCGGCCCCTGCCACCGGACCCATCCCGCCATCCTCCAGAAAACCAGCTTCTGACGTTGCCGTTGCTGTTGCCGTTGCTCCTGCCTCTGCGGGTGCAGGGCGCAGCCCTGCCGAACCCCAACCCCCCGTACTTGCAACGGTCATCATCCCGGTCCACACTTCGTTGCCGATCTGAAGACGGCAACGATGACCCACAAGATCCCCCTGTTGATCGACACCGACCCTGGTGTGGACGACGCCCTGGCCCTGCTGATGGCCTTTGCCGACGAACGGCATGACGTGGTCGCCCTGACCATCGCCGCCGGCAATGTCGGCCTGCAGTACACCGTCCGCAACGCCCTCAAGCTCTGCGACATCGTCGGCCGCGCCGACGTGCCGGTGTTTGCCGGCAGCCCGGATCCGCTGCTGCATCCCTCCGTTGACGCCGCCCACGTGCATGGCCGTGACGGCTACGGCGACGTGGACCTGCCGCCGCCGAGCCGCCAGGCCGAGGCCGAGCATGCCGCGCTGGCCATCCTGCGCCTGTCGCACGAGCACGCCGGCGAACTGATGCTGGTGATGCTTGGCCCGCTGACCAACCTCGCGCTGGCACTGAAGCTGGACCCGACCCTGCCCGAGCGCATCAAGCGCATCGTGGTCATGGGTGGCGCGGTCACCTGCCACGGCAACATCACCCCGGCGGCCGAATTCAACATTGCGTTCGATCCGGAAGCGGCGCACGTGGTGTTCACTTCGTTCAAGCACCTGCTGGTGTCGGACTGGGAGGCCACCGTCGCCCATGGCCTGCCGCTGCAGGACGCCGAGAAGTGGCTGCAGGCCGATTCCGATCGCGCCCGCTTCTACGAGCTGATCTCGCGCAAGACCCGTGGCCTGTCCGAAGACAGCAAGGGCGGGCGCTGGTACACCGCCGATGCGGTGGCCATGGCCTGGGCACTGAACCCGGAAGGGCAGCTGCAGGTCGAATCGCGTCCGCTGAACGTGGAGCTGAACGGCACGTTCAGCCGCGGCGCCACCATCGTCGACTGGAACCGCCAGACCGGCCAGCCGGACAACTGCGATCTGCTGATGGCCTACGACCAGCAGCGTTTCGAGGCCCTGGTGCGCCAGGCCCTGGGCGCGGACTGAAGTTGATTGACCGGCACCGGTTGCCCCGAGCGGCAACCGGTGCTTATAATGCCGCTCTTGACCACCAGCCCATTTACGGTGTGAGCCCATGAAGGCCGATATCCATCCGAACTACCGCGACGTCGTCTTCCATGACGTCACCTCCGATTTCAAGATCCTGACCCGCTCGACCATGGCGACGAAGGAAACCATCAAGTGGGAAGACGGCAACGACTACCCGCTGGTGAAGGTTGAAATTTCCTCGGCTTCGCACCCGTTCTACACGGGCAAGCACAAGGTCATCGACACCTCGGGCCGTATCGACAAGTTCCAGAAGCGCTACGCGCGCTGATCTGTCGATCCAGCTTCGAACCGACGGCCGCGCTCTGCGCGGCCGTTTGTTTTTCCCCAACGCCAACCCAACGGGCGTTTGGATGGACGGAACACTGCGTTCGTGTGACAACGCTTTTGCCGATCCGGGCCGCTCAACGGCCGGCGTCTGGCCGCCTGTCGTATACGACTTCTGTCTAGCGCCGGGCAAATGCTGCTGTGCGATAATGGCGTGATCCCCGGCACAGGCCGAGGACGTCATTCACGTGCCTGACCAATGCGCTTGGGCAGGCGCCTTCCCATGAAGGAGCGCACACAGTGTCCGATCTTGATCAGGTCACGCTCAACGCCGGCGATAAGTCCGTCGTTCTGCCCGTCATCAAACCCACCCTTGGCAACGACTGCGTCGACATCGCGAAGCTGACCAAGGAAACGGGGTTCTTCACCTACGATTCCGGCTTCACCGCGACGGCCAGCTGCAAGTCCGCCATCACTTACATCGACGGCGACAAGGGCGTGCTGCTGTACCGCGGCTACCCGATCGAACAGCTGTCGGAAAAGTCGAGCTACGTCGAAGTGGCCTACCTGCTGATCAACGGCGAGCGCCCGAGCGCCGAGCAGCTGAAGGCCTTCACCGATGAGCTGACCGCCGAAGCCAACGTCGATGCGTCGATCAACACCCTGATCGGCAGCTTCGCCAAGGACGCCCACCCGATGGCCATCCTGGCTGCCGCGATCGCGCAGCTGTCGGCCATCTACCACGACTCGCTGGACCTGTCCGACGCCGAACAGCGCCGCCAGGCCGCCGTGCGCCTGATCGCCAAGGTGCCGACCCTGTCGGCGCTGATCTACCGCCATGGCAAGGGCCTGCCGGCCAACAAGCCGGATACCTCGCTGGACTACGTCAGCCGCTTCCTGAAGCAGACCTTCGAGTCGGCTGATGGCCAGTACGACCTGAACCCGGACGTGGTCAAGGCGCTGGACCTGCTGTTCATCCTGCACGCCGACCACGAGCAGAACGCCTCGACCTCGACCGTGCGCCTGGTCGGCTCGACCGGTGCCAACCCGTACGCGTCGGTCGCCGCTGGCGTCACCGCGCTGTGGGGTCCGGCCCACGGCGGTGCCAACGAAGCCGTGCTGAAGATGCTGGAAGAGATCGGCAGCGCCGACAACGTCGAGTCCGCCGTGGTCAAGGCCAAGGACAAGACCTCCGGCTTCCGCCTGATGGGCTTCGGCCACCGCGTCTACAAGAACTTCGATCCGCGCGCCAAGGTCATCGGCGAGATGACCAGCAAGGTGCTCAAGCAGCTGGGCGTGCAGGATCCGCTGCTGGACGTGGCCGTGAAGCTGGAACAGGCCGCGCTGCAGGACGAGTACTTCGTCGCCCGCAAGCTGTACCCGAACGTCGATTTCTACAGCGGCATCATCTACAAGGCGCTGCAGATCCCGACCGAAATGTTCACCGTCATGTTCGCCCTGGGCCGTACCTCCGGCTGGGTCTCGCATTGGCTCGAACAGCAGGTTGACCCGGAAATGAAGATCGGCCGTCCGCGCCAGGTCTACACCGGCAGCGACGTGCGCGACTACCAGGGCTGATCGCCCGCGTAGGTTGTGCCGAGAACGCCCCGCATCCGCGGGGCGTTTTTTTTGCCGTCCTGGTGGGTGCCAACCTTGGTCGGCACGCTTTTGTAGAGTCGAGCCATGCTCGACTGCTCTTGCTGAGTCGAGCATGGCTCGACTCTACAAAAGCAGAGCACTACACCTCTGAATACTGGCTCGGCGAACACCCCAGTTCGCGCCGGAACGCGGCGGAAAACGCACTGGGACTCGCATACCCCAGGTCCAGGGCCACGCGTGTCACCGCCTGCCCCTGGCCCAGCCGTTCGATGGCCGCCAGCAGGCACACCTGCTGCCGCCACTCGGCGAAACTCACCCCGGTATCCGCGCGGAACGTCCGCGTGAAGGTGCGCCGGCTCATGCCTGCATCCGCAGCCACCTCATCAAGCCCGATGGCGAGTGAGGGCGCATCGAACAGCGCCCGGCAGACGTGTGCCAGGCGTGCATCGGCAGGCAACGGCGCATGCAGGGAAAGCATCGGCATCGACGCGATCTCCGCGACCAGCAACTGCATCAGCTTGCCCGCACGCCCGTCCTCGTCGTACAGCGCAGGTAGGTCCACTGCGCCTTCCAGCAGCTGCCGCAGCAGCGGCGAAACGGCATACACGTGGCACTGCGCCGGCATCGTCACCGCAGCAGCGGCCTCGATGGAAAGGAAGGCGTTGAGCATCGTCACCGGCCCGCGCATCGTCATCTCGTGGGCCAGCCCGGCGGGAACCCAGCAGGCGCGCTGTGGCGGCACCAGCCAGCGCCCCTGCGGTGTCGTCACGCTGATGGTGCCGCGCGCGGCGAACGCGAACTGTCCGCGTCGATGGGCATGGCGCGGAAAGGTGGACGACGCTGCGTAGTCGTTCGAGGTGACCACGACATCGCGCGGCAGGTCTTCATAGGGATCGAGCAGCGAATTGCGCATGGCCCGGATTCTATAGCGGTTGACCTGTCATCGACGGTGGGCCGGGCCTGCGCTGCCTAGCATCAACACTCCTCCTCATTGCGGCAATTCTTCATGGCCAACACTTTTCATCGCGTGGGGCAGGGGCCTCACTCCGTCCTGGTCCTGCATGGCTGGTTCGGCGACGCACACGCGTTCGAACCGATCGAGCCGTGGCTGTCACGCGACCACTTCAGCTACATCTTCATGGACTGCCGTGGATACGGCGGCATGCGCGATGTGGTGGGGCAGTACAGCATCGACGAAATCGCCCGTGACGCACTCTCGCTCGCCGATGCACTTCAGCTGGAAACGTTCAGCGTAGCGGGGCATTCCATGGGAGGCATGGCGATCGAGCGCATCGCCGTGCTCGCCCCCCAGCGGGTGCGGTCCATGCTGGCCATCGCGCCCGTTCCCTGCGGCGGCATGGCCTATGACGCACTCACGCGAGGACTTCTGGAGAGCGCTTCCGGCAGCGTGGCCAGCCGAAGGGCCATCATCGATCGCAGTACTGGCGGCAGACTGCCCGCAGCCTGGCTGGATTGGAAGGCCCGTTATTCAATGCAGCACTCAGCGCCCGACGCGTTTGCTGCCTATCTAGCCGCGTGGGCAGATACGGATTTCAGCGACGAGATCGTCGGCGAGCACCGGTTGAAGGTGGTGGTGGGTGGGAATGATCCCACTTTCAACCGATCACTGATGGAGCGCACCTATCTGCGCCGCTACCGGCAGGCCACGCTGGAGGTTCTGGAGGATGCAGGGCACTACCCGATGAATGAGACACCCTTGGCCCTGGTGGGGGCCATGGAGTCCTTTCTGTTGTCATTGCCTTGATCGAATAGGAGATCGACGACGATCTGCCGACGGAGGCCATCGGATGGGTACGGTGGTGGAACCGCATGGCGAGGTCGACACGTATCGGTTCAAGCCGACCGACATCGTTGTTGATCGGGCCACCGTGGTGCCCGCAGGCTGAGGCTCGGTCACGATTGCGACATGTAGAGTCGAGCCATGCTCGACTCGCACGCACAGCGCGAACAGCAGTCGAGCATGGCTCGACTCTACAAAGGCGAGGCAATGGGGTTTGTTGTACTCAACGCGTGAGGGAAGGTGCGTAACCTTGTCTGTAGATACACGCCATGCGTGGATGAACCACTGTAGAGTCGAGCCATGCTCGACTCGCACGCATAGCGCGAGCGGCGCGAACAGCAGTCGAGCATGGCTCGACTCTACAAAAGCAAGGCAATGAGGTTTTTTGCATTTACCGAATGAGGGAAATTGCATAACCCTCAAACATTGAGCGCCTTCAAGAATCTTCCTTAGCATTCAATGTTTTAGGAATGCTTGAATGGCCGGCAGGACAAGGGATTTCTAACATTCTCTCCGTCGCCCGCAACCACCTCTGCGGGCGGCGCCTCCCTCCCTTTCTCCTTAGGGGAGGGGGGCTTTCATATTCCCCCTTGTCCGAGAGAGACACCCATGCACGCCATTCTCAAGAAGGCCGCGCTCGCTGCAGCGCTGGCCACGGCTTCGCTGTCCGCGCACGCCGTGGAAACCAAGATCTCCGTCTACGCCGACGTCGACCCGACCCTGGCCCTGCTGCGTGATGACGGCAGCGCACTGCCGGACGCCGTCACCCTGACCCACGATCCGCTGCGTGGCCTGGTGCCGAGCACCCAGCATGTGCGCATCCACTCCAATGATGAAAGCGCCGATATCGAGGCCAAGATTGGTAGCGCCTTCGTGCTCGCCAATGGTGATGGCAAGGTTACTGTGCCGATGACGGTCAGCCTCAACAACCGCGCGCTGGCAGTGACTCCGGTCGAGTTCAAGGCCGCCGATCTATTCACCGGTGCCGGCTCCACCCCGGGCGCGTCGATCTCGATGCCGCTGGTCATCGCCCAGACCACGCCGGCCCCGATCGCCACCAAGGGTGCCTACACCGGCATCGTCAACATCGTGCTGAACCAGAAGGCCACCACGCCGTAATCCCCGCGCCGGCCCGCACGCCGGGCCGGCTGCCTTTCCAGCGGTACCCCCATGACCCCACACGCCCCCGCCATTACCCGGCTGGCGGTCGCGCTCGCCCTGGCGCTGGCAACGCCGCTGGTGGCGGCGCGCGGCGTCCCGCCCGGCTTCGAGGATCTGGTCGAAGGCCAGACCGAACAACTCGACATCCAACTGTTCGGCCGCTCGGCCGGGCTGTCGCCGGTGCGCGTGACCCTGGAACACGTGCAGCTGGAAGACCCCGCAAGCGTGCTGCAGGCGCTCGACCTGCCCGCCGAGGCGCAGGCCGCGCTGCTGCCCGCGTTGTCGCAGCCCATGCCGCGCAACAGCCACCTGGCCTGCCGCTTCGGTGGCGCCACTGCTGGTTGCGGCTATCTCGATCCACCGGAAGACCCCGCCGCCGTGCGCGCGTTGTACGACGAGGGCGAGGGCGCGGTGCGCCTGTTCGTCGCCCGCCAGTGGATTCCGGGCAAGCCGGCTGCCGAACGCTTCCACACCGTCAGCGCCAACGCCGAAAACGCCTTCCTGCACCAGCAGGTGATCAATGTGAGTGGCAGCCGCGACTACCAGACGCTGTCCGCGCGTGGCACCGGCGTGCTGGGCCTGTTCGATCACGGGCATGTCTCCGCCGAATGGAACTTCAACCAGCAGCGCTACCGCAGCCGTGGCAGTGACAGCGCGTTCCAGTTCGACAACGTCTACTACCGCCACGACCTGGGGCAGGCGCACTACCTGCAGGCCGGGCGCCTGGACCGCCGCAACCTGTCCAGCCCGCAGGGCGGCACTTTCAGTTTCAGCATGTTGCCGCTGGACCGCTTCCAGGGCCTGCGCGTGGGCACCACCCAGGCCTATGTGGATGCCGATGCCGCCGTGCAGGCAACGCCGCTGACCGTGCTGCTGGCGCGCGACGCACGCGTGGATGCCTACGACGGCACGCGCCTGCTACAGACCTCCTACCTGCAGGCCGGCATCAACCAGATCGACACCCGCAACTTCCCGTTCGGCAACTACACCATCACCCTGCGCATCTACGAAGACGGCGTGCTGGTGCGCAGCGAAGACGCGCCGTTCGACAAAGGCGGCGACTGGACCAACAGCCAGTGGCAGTGGTTCGTGCAGGGCGGCAAGCGCAACGAGCGCCGCAGTGATCGCTTCGATGGCGAACGCGTGGCGGTGGCCGGCATGCGCGTGCCGCTGGGCCGCGACGTGGCGATGGTGGCCGGCGCCGCCGACCTCGGCGGCTTCCGCTACGGAGAGCTGCGCGTGGACCTGCGCCGCCTGTACGCCACCCAGGAACTGCGCGCCAGCTTTGGCGGCATGCGCGGCAACGATGGCAGCACCGGCCAGCAGCACCAGCTGTCGTACCGCCGCACCGCGTCCTGGAACATCTACCAGCAGCGCATGCGCGGCAAGGCCTGCCAGTTCGAGGCCGACGCGCGCGACCAGCTGGGTTGCACCAATTCGCTCAGCGCTTCGATGGCGCTGCCGCTGGCTGGTGGCAGTGCCTATGTGGGCTACACGCGGCGCCAGACCTGGCGCGCAGGACGCATCCTGCCGGGTGCGGAAGACGATCCGCTGGTCGGGCTGGACCCGTTGCTGCCACCGCCACCGCCGTGGCAACCACGACGCGAACCGCAGCTCAGCCGCACCTGGCAGGCCAGCTTCAGCCGCAGCCATCGCTGGCAGGATTTCAGCGTCTCCACCCGCGTGGGTGTGTGGCAGCAGCGTGCCAGCGACAGCCTGCGCGGCAGCGATCAGCGCGACCGCGGCATCTACTTCAACCTGAGCCTGACCCGCCTGCTGCGCGGCACCACTGGTAGTGGCCAGCGCCGCTATAGCGTGGACGTGCGCCAGCCGCAGCATCAGCGCCCGGACATCAACTACAGCGTCGGCCACAGCCTGCGCCAGGACGTCGATGCGCAGTACCGCGAGCTGTCGGCCGAACTGCGCGCCAACAACAGCGACCGTTACAGCGCCACGCTCAGCGGCCAGCTGCAGAACAGCCTGGGCCAGAGCGGCGCCACGCTGGCGCACTACCAGCAGCGCGGCCGCAGCGAGACCGCCTACAGCGGCATGCACAGCTCCGGCTTCGCACTGGGCAAGCGCGGTTTCTACTGGAGCGGCAGCAACGGCGCCGATGCCGGCCTGGCCGTGCAGGTGGCCGACACCGATGACATCGACCTGCGTGGTGTCGCTGCCGAACTGCAGGTGGGCGGCCTGCGCCGACAGCGCCTGCAGATCGGTGAGCGCCGGTTGCTGCCGCTGTCGTCGTATCAGTCGCACCGCGCCGAAGTGCAGGACGCCAGCACGCTGGACAGCATCGCTGCCATCCGCGTGACCGGCGTGGGTGGCGCGCGGCCGATGTTCCTCAGCCCCGGGCGGCTGATGCGCATGCCGGTGCCGATCGAGGTGACCTACACCTTCATCGGCAACGCCAAGGATCTTGCCGGAGCGCCGCTGGGTGGCGCCCGCATCCTCAACGCGCCGGTGCCCGGCACCAGCGCCAACGGCGGCTTCGTCGCCGACTTCCCGCGTCGCGAGACAACGCTGTACCTGCTGCAGGACGACCGCCTGCTGCACTGCCCGCTGCAGGTGCGCGAGCGCCGCCAGGTGGTGCTGCTGGTGGGCGCCGTGCATTGCGAGCCGCTGGCCGTGGCCCAGCTGCCGGCCGAGATCCGCCAGCAGGCCCGGGTGACCCGCCTGCTGCAGGAACGCGCGTTGATTGCCGCCACGCCCCAGACCGCTGCTGCAGGAGGAACGCCATGAACCGGCGTGTGCTGTTGGTGTTGATGCTGGTATGTGCGCTGGTGGTGCTGGCGCCGAGGGCGTGGGCGCAGTGGCCGCCGGAGACGCATCCGACGGATCAGAGCAGGGACATTGTGATGACCTGGGATCGCTCGGCCGTGCCGGGTGATGTGGAGCTGTGGGCGAGGCGTACCGTACTGGGATTTAGTCACGATCGCCTGCTGCGGTATGGGCAGATTCACGCTCTGTGCGAATCGAATTCGGACCCTGCATTGGGCCGATGCCGAACCGATCCTTTGATTGGCGAGGCAGAAGGAACATCAGAGGTTGTCGTTCGGGCCGTGGAGCAGAGAACTGGACTTTGGGCAGAGATCCGCTCGGTGGGGCACCTGGAGAGGGTCAATTCCGATCGCAGCTGCCTTGGTGACTTCTGGCAACCAATACTCAGGCCGCTATTCGCAGCGAGGCTCGATCTATGCGGAACAGGTGAATCGCTCGGCACTGGAGTCCGGTTGACCATGCCGGCGGAGGAGCTCAAGAGGCTCGTGGCCGGCCACTGGAAGGCCACGATGCGTCTGAACATCAAAGCCGACCCAGCCGCCGCACCGGTTGCAACAGCCACCTTCAATTTCGACTTCACCGTCACCGACTACGACGCGATCTCGATCTACTTCCCGGGCTTCGACGGTGTCGCCCCCCTGGTCAACATGGACCTGCGCTACGACCCCATCCGCAAGGTCGTCGCCGGGCGCAAGGAGGTGGACATGTGCCTCTACGACGGCGTGGGCTCGCAGAGCGAATTCCTCGGCGTCACTGTGCGCGACAGCGGGCCGCGACCACCGCCGGGGCGCGACTTTGCGGTCTGGCATCAGGACGGCGGCAGCGACGATACCCAGCGCCTCGACTACCAGGTCGGCCTGAACTACGGCGGCAATCTGCTGGCCATGAAGCACGGCGAGGAACAGCTGCTGCGTGGCATCGACAGCGCGCAACTACGCATGGTGCTGCTGCCGGGCATCAGCCAACCCGTGTACTGCGTGCCCACGCCGCTGACGCTGGAAACACCGCCCACGCCCATCGCCAGCAAACGCCCCGGTCTCTACGACGGCGAACTGACGGTAGAGCTGCGCGTGCCGACCGCCAAACCCTGATCCCCATGGAGGCTCATCATGAAGAAGCTGCTGTTCTGCCTGTTGCCGTTGAGCGCACTGCTGGCCCCACCGGCACAGGCCAATCTGTCCATTCATCCGATGCGCGCAACGGTGGATGCAAAGCATGGCACGAAGATCCGCGTGTACTCGCAATCCACCCAGCCGCAGTACGTGCAGGCACGCCTGCTGCGCATCACCAACCCAGCACAGGTGGGTGAAGAAGAGATCGAAGTGGAAGCGGCCGATGCGGCGATTGCCATCACCCCTGGCAAGTTCGCACTCAGTGGTGGTGGTAATCGCCTGATCCGGGTGATTCCGCTGCAGACCGTCGAAAAAGAGGCGGCCTATCGCATCTACTTCGAGGGCGTGAAGGGCCCCGACGGCACCATCCTGGAAGGCGATGAGCAGGCGGCGCAGGCCAACGTCGGCGTCAGCCTGGTCTGGGGCGCGCTGGTGAACGTGGTGCCCGCCAAGGGTAGCGTGGATCTACAACTGCAGGGCAGCACCCTGCGCAACACCGGCACGCTGCGTGTGGGCATCACCGGTGCTGCCGAGTGCAGCGCCGGTGGCGTGTGCACGCCGCTTGAGCTGTCCAGAAGTCTCTACCCCGACGCTGCGCTGACCTTGCCGTTCCAACTCCAGCCGGGCAGCACCCTGCAGCTGCAGTACCGACTGTCGAACGACAGCTATCGCGATCACGTAACGACCCTGGCGCCGAGCGCCTGACCTTCTAACGCCCCGCGCACGCGCGGGGCTTCATTTCCCTTGTCCTGTTAAGGAGAGTCCATGAATCACATCTATTGCCGCATCTGGAGCACGGCCAAACAGTGCTGGGTGGTGGCCAGCGAACTTGCAGGCGTGCGCTCCCGCAACGCCGGCAAGACTTCGTCGTCGGCACCGCTGCGTATCCTGCTGCTGACCAGTGCCATGTTCAGCATTGCCACCGTCTACGCTGCCGAAAATCAAGAGGTGCCGTACTTCCCGTGCGAGCCGGATGGCCAGGAGTGGGAGCCGGAATGTGCCTGGTTCGCGAGCGGTGCTCCGGGCGTCAGTAGCGCCGCCTTCTCGGGCCGCGCCGATCTGTACTACACGGGAAAAGGCGTCGCGATACTCGGTGAAGGCGCCAAGATGCTTGATCAGTCAGCGGTGGCCATCGGACTTGCCGCTGAGGCGCCATACAGCCACTCCACTGCAGTGGGCAAGGACGCGAAGGCGTTCGGGGACAGGAGCACGGCCTTGGGCAGTGCAGCCGCCACACACAGTCAGTACAGCACTGCCGTCGGTTTTTTTGCCGAGACATCGGGTGTTGACAGCGTTGCATTGGGGTTTCACGCCAAAACAGAGGGCAGCGGACACGCCGTTGCTGTAGGCACCCGTGCGAAGGCCAAGGGACTGGGGGCCACCTCGCTGGGAAACAGCGCACTGGCCGAGAAGTTCAATGCGATTGCAATTGGTAGTGGTGCGCGCTCCTCGGCAGACAATGCAATTGCACTTGGCGCCGACTCCCGTGCAACGGAGGTGGACAGTGTCTCGGTTGGGAACAGCAGTACCAAGCTGACCCGGAGGATCGTGAATGTTACGGATGCCCGCCTCACCGCGGCCAGCACGGATGCGGTGACCGGCAAGCAGTTGTATGCGACCAACACGAAACTGGCCGTGATCGAGAAGACGGCCGATGCGGCCAAATCGGAGGCCGCCGCCGTCCGAGGCATTGCCCAGGCGGCGAGCAATCGTATTGACGCAACCACCCTGGCACTCGGGAGAGGAGCCACCGCCGAAAATGGCAGCTACGGCATCAGTACGGCACTCGGTAACAATGCCAAGGCCTACAACGGGCGCAGTGTGGCACTGGGTGACGACGCACGTGCTGGCGTGGATGCGGAGGGCAACAAGGTCTCGGGCCAGAATGCAGGCATCTCCATTGGCGCAGGCACACGCAGTGCCAATGGCGGTGTGGCGACGGGTTTCCGTGCGAACGCGAGTGGGAATTTCTCCATTGCCGTTGGCACGGATGCCAAGGCAGAAGCGGAGCATAGTACTGCTGCGGGTTACTTGAGCAAGGCCAGTGCCAGCCAGACCACCGCGCTGGGGCGTGGCAGCGAGGCGACGGCGCAGTTCGCCAGCGCGCTGGGCAATCTGGCCAAGGCGACCACCATCAGTGCGGTGGCATTGGGCGACCGTGCACAAGCCAAGCATGACAATGCAGTGGCTTTGGGCGCTGGCTCAGTCACGGCTTCGGTCGATTCCGTGTCCGTTGGTAGCTCCAGCAAGAAGCGCAAGATCCAGTACATCGCAGATGGTGCGGTCAGTGCCGGTAGTACCGATGCAGTCACTGGCAATCAGTTGCATGCTACCCATCAGGCCGTATCGAAGGCGCAGACAGCTGCGGACACCGCGAAGTCCAATGCCGATAGCGCGTTGTCGAAAGCCAATGCGCTCTCAGGGCTGCTGAGCCAGACCTCAGCTTCGGGCAATGTCCGAGTAGGCGAAAGCAACAGCGGCACTGTGCTGGACGTCCGCAACAGCGCAAGCGCCAGCCGCAAGATCACGGGCGTGGCAGACGCCACGCTCAGTACAACAAGCACTGAGGCCGTATCTGGCAAGCAGCTCAATGCCACCAACAGCAACGTCACGGCCGCTCGATCTGTCGCTGACTCCGCGAAGACCAATGCGGATAGTGCGTTGTCGAAAGCGAACACGCTCTCTGGACTGCTGAGTCAGGCGTCCGCATCGGGCAACGTCCGTGTGGGCGAAAGCAACAGCGGCACTGTGCTGGACGTGCGGAACAGCACCAACGCGAGCCGCAAGATCACCGGTGTTGCCGATGCAGCATTGTCC
Source organism: Stenotrophomonas maltophilia (assembly GCF_003205835.1). Taxonomy (GTDB): domain Bacteria; phylum Pseudomonadota; class Gammaproteobacteria; order Xanthomonadales; family Xanthomonadaceae; genus Stenotrophomonas; species Stenotrophomonas riyadhensis. The sequence goes on along the minus strand of NZ_CP029773.1, from coordinate 3,886,719 downwards.
TCTACCAGCACCGATGCGGTGACTGGCCGGCAGCTCAACGCCACCAATAGCAACGTCAGCACCGCACTGAGTGATGCCAGCGCGGCCAAGACCAGCGCAAACACCGCTCTGACCCAGGTAGGAACGCTCAACGGGCTGCTCAGCCAGGCCAGTGCCAGCAGTAATGTCCGTATCGGTGAGAAGAACAGCGGCACCGTTTTGGATGTGCGCAACAGCGCAAGCGTGAATCGAAAGCTGACCGGTGTGGCTGATGGAGTGGTCAGCGCCAGCAGCTATGAGGCCGTCAACGGCAGGCAGCTCAACGCGATCAATGACAAGGTGGCGACGGTGGAGGGCGTTGCCAGGTCTGCGGGCACGGAGGCTGCTGCGGCAAAGACAGATGCAGCCAGGGCGCTGATCGAGGCAGCGGCACTGGGCGGCCTTGTTGCGCAGGTGTCTGAGTCTGGCAATGTGCGCCTGGGTGAGAAGAACAGCGGAACGACCTTGGATGTGCGCAATAGCATCAATGCCAATCGGAAGATCAGTGGTGTTGCGGATGGAGCCTTGGATGATGCCAGCACTGAGGCAGTATCAGGTCGACAGCTTTATGCGACCAATGGCCGTGTGTCTGCTCTCGAAAGGGAGTATCAGTTCGTCAGCTTTGGCACGGATGAGCTTAGTGAAGGAGCAGAGACTGGCAGCTTCGGTGTGGCAATCGGTGATTCGGCAAAGGCTAGTCCTGGAGGTGAAGGGGGGACTGCGGTCGGAGCATTCGCCAACTCACTTGGAAGGAACTCGGTGGCTGTCGGGCGCGGATCTGTTGTAACGACGAGCTCCGAGAATGGATTTGCACTTGGCGCCGCCGCTCGAGTTGAAGATGTGGGAGGGGTGGCTATTGGTGCAAGCAGCAAGATTGCAATAGGTGCAACGAATGCCGTTGCGATTGGTGCGGCATCCGAGGCGACGGAAGCCAGTACCGTGTCATTCGGAAACTCCGTTGGCCAGCGCCGCTTGGTGAACATCGCCCGCGGCACCGCCGACCACAACGCCACCACCGTCTCCCAGCTTAAGGACTCCCTCGCCACGCTCGGCGGCGCCGCAGGCATGGATGCCAATGGCAACATCATCGCCCCGACCTACACGGTGCAGGGCGAGACGCAGAACAACGTCGAGGATGCGTTGATGGCACTCGATGGCGCCGTCATCACCGCCGGACGTCGCGCGGACAAGGTGGAAGGTCAGCTCAATTCGATTTTCCAGGATTCACCTTCCGCCCGTGCCGACGGCATGAGCCAGATCGCGCTGAATGGCGTTAACGGCATGGTGCTGACCAATCTTGCCGACGGCCGGGTGGCACCAGGAAGCCGCGATGCCGTAACGGGCAACCAGCTGTACGCCGCAGAGCAGAAGATCTCGCAGAATCGGAATGATCTGGACGCGATGCGCAAGGAGCGGGAGATGGGGCAGCAGGCAATGCGGGAGTTGGATGCGAGCGTCATCGACTACGGTGGTGCGCGTTTGACTGGCGTGGCCGAGGCGAAGCTTTCGGCTGATAGCTCGGACGTTGTGCGCGGCAGTCAGCTCTATGAGACCAATAGCCGCATTTTGGAACTTGAGGGCGACGCGCAGTTCATGAGTATCGGCTCAGCCCCCTTCAGTGAGCGTGCTGCAGCCGGTGTGGCAGGCGTTGCGGTCGGAAATTCAGCAAAGACTGGACTAGAAGGAGGAACCGCGGTGGGCACGTTTGCGGAGGCGATGGGAAGGAACTCCACCGCAATCGGTAGAGCGGCGAGTGTCTCTGTGGATTCCGAGAATGGATTCGCAATGGGAGTCGGTGCACAGGTCGGTGGAGGCGCGGGCGGTGCGAATGAGGGTATCGCGATTGGTGCTGGCGCAAGAGTTGGAAGCGGGGCTCACGGCTCGCTGGCACTTGGAAATAGCTCTCTAGTAGATGAAGAAGGAGTTGTGTCATTTGGGGGTGTCGGTATGAAGCGCCGCTTGGTAAACATCGCCAACGGCACCGCCAACCACAACGCCGCCACCGTCGGCCAGCTGCGCGGTGCGCTCTCCGCGCTCGGTGGCGAGGTGGATGCCAACGGCAACATCGTCGCCCCGCGCTTCAACGTCCAGGGCCAGGCGCAGTCCACCTTGAATGGCGCACTTGAAGCACTGGATGGCGCGGTCGTCACCAACACCTCGCGCGTGGACAAGGTCGAAACCCAGCTCCGCTCCGTGTTCCAGGACACCCCCTCGGTCCGCGCCGACGGCGTCAACCAGCTCACCCTGGCCGGGGCCAACGGCATGGTCATCTCCAACGTGGCCAACGGCCTGATCGCGGCCGGCAGCCGTGATGCGGTCAACGGTGGCCAGCTGCATTCGATGCAGCAGCAGCTCAACGGCCGCATGGATGGTCTGGAGCAGCGCATCGACGATGCCCCGGTACCGCGTGCGCTGGCGACGTCCTCGGTGCCGAAGCCGCAGGCCGAGGAAACTTCTGTGGTGCCGGAAGGCAAGGACTCCCAGCAGGTCGCCTCGGTAGGCGAGGGCGACAAGCCCACACCACAGCCGAAGGCCAACAAGGACGAATCGCCGAAGCCGCAGGTGGACACCGCTGAGCTGGAGAAGATGCTGGCCCGCGCCAACGAGTACACCGATGGGGCGATCAGCAACTTCGAGCGCCGCCTGGACAAGATGGACAAGCGCTTCAACCGCATGGCGGCGATGAGCAGCGCGCAGACGGCGATGGCGATGAACACTGCCGGCCTGGCCACCTACAACCGCCTTGGTGCGGGCGTGGGCTACAGCGAGGGTGAGTCCGCCATGGCGGTGGGTTACCAGCGCGTACTCAACGAGAAGGGCTCTGCCACCTTCAGCCTCAATGGGGCGTTCACCAACAGCGGTGAGCGCAGCATGGGCGTGGGTGTGGGCATCGGCTGGTAAGCCATGCAGCCCCGGCGTGACGCGCGTAATCCCCCCCGTCGCGCCGGGGTCCTTGCCGAGGAGATGGCAATGTATGGTTGGGTAAGCCGGTTCATGAGCTACCGCACCTTCTATGTGTGGCGTGCGCGCTACCGGTACTACACGCGCCACTTGAATGGCAGGATCGTGGTCAGTGCGCTGTGCCTGGCGGGTGTGGTCCTGCTGCTCTGGTACTACTGGCGGTACACCAACGTGCCGCCGCCGCGGATGCACCCACAGGCCGCAGCCTTGCGGGTGGAAGGCATCACCAACGAGGCGATCCACCGCATCGTGCTGGTGCGCCATGGCGGCAGCACGCCGGGCCAGGAGTTCACCACGCCGCAGGAGGTTCGCGCCAGTACGGTGCGCACGATGCGGGTGCGACAGGTGCTGGACGGGGAAGTGGCATGGCGCCTGAAGGCGAATCTGCTGGCGGACATCGCGGACTACATCGAGGTTACCGGAGGATGTGTGCCTTACCCGTGCGCTCAGGTGCAGGCCCGCCTCCTACTGTTGCGCGAGGCGGCGGTGCAGAATGCGGGTATCAACCAGACCTTGCAGCGGATTCTGGACGGGCCGAGCGATCTGATGCCGAGCCTGGAACGTGGTGACCGCCAGCGGGTGAAGAGCGGCTGGTCGGATTCGTTCGACGACATCTACTACCAGACATGGTTGTTGAACGATCTGCAGAGCATGCACGCACGGATGATGGCGGAGTACCCCAGGCGCGCCCCGGCGCCGTGGCTGCCGGAGTGGATGATGGGCACGGAGTCCTCAACCGGCAGCGGAATGCCGCCGTAACGCGACGGCCGTTGCCTTCTGTAGAGTTGTGCCGCGCCGAAGGATCTGTAGGCGCCCTCCAGATGAACGCATCGCCATGCGCGCGGAATGCCGTTGGGCCGAGGGCAGGATTCGCGCTCGACTGCTCTTCGGTCAGACATCCGGACGCCTGAAGCACAGTGCGGACCACCGGTCCGCACCCACCAGGACCGGCGCTACCGTCAACCGCCGATGTACGCGGTGATCTCCGCCTCGGCCAGCACCTGCCGCAACTGCGCCACAGACGCGCGCCGCATCGGCTTCTCATCCACCGGTGACAGCGGCGCCTGACGCAGGGCGTCGTACGGCAGCACCGCCAGGTCGAAGGTCAGCTCCTCCGCACTGAAGACCCACACGGGCACGTCCAGGCAGCGCTCGCGGTCCATGCGCAGGCGGCGTGTCCGCGATTCGGCGGGGATGCCGTGTTCGTCCAGGAAGCGGTGCACGGCTTCCGGGTCGTCACTGTGCAGGTGCAGCTGCACGGGACTGTTAGCGTCGGCGGTGCCGTCCAGTACGGGACCGGCCAGGCGCGGGGAGAAGCCGTGCAGGAACTCCAGCGCGCGCATGGCGGCTTCGCGGCGGCGCTGCAGTTCGTTGCCGTGCTGGGGCCCGGAGAACAGCCGCTGGTACTCGCGCAGGGCGTCTTCGATCTCGGTATTGCGGGGAAGGGAGGCATCGTCGTGGATGCCGAGCCGGCTGGCGGCCTTCAACTTGGCCTGGTGGTAGTCGCGGATGCCGCCTTCGGCCATCAGGCGGGCGGCTTCGTGGGCGAGGCGGTGGCGCCGCTCGCGGGTCTGGCTGGCAGCATGCTGACGGGCGCGATGCATGCGATGACTCCTGTTGCGACCTGGCTACAGACTAGCGCACGGATGTGACATCTGCGTGGGTATGGCGGATGCAACCGCTCTGGTGGGTGCCGACCTTGGTCGGCACGAGGCGCCAACCAAGGTTGGCGTCTACCAGGGCAGCATCAGTGCCAACCAAGGTTGGCACCCACCAGAGCCGCATCGGCGCCAACCAACGATTGGCACCCACCAACGCTCTGGTAGGTGCCGACCTTGGTCGGCACGGGGCGCCAACCAAGGTTGGCATCTACCAGGGCGGCACCCACCGCACCCTTCCTCAGAAGATATCGAACGCGGCGGCGTCGGCCTGCGGCGTATTGAGGTTCAGGTCGTAGTCGGTCAGGCGGTCCATGTCTTCCACCTTCACCCACTCGGTGGCGCCGTTGAGGGTGGCCTGGACCATGCCGCTGGGCGGGTCGTTCTGCGCGATCGGGGTGTCCTTCAGCGCGGTGCGCATGTAGTCGATCCAGATCGGCAGCGCGGCCTTGCCACCGTATTCGCGGTAACCCAGCGAGCGGAAGTCGTCGCGGCCCACCCACACGGTGGTCACGTACGGGCCGCCGAAGCCGGAGAACCAGGCGTCGCGGTGGTCGTTGGTGGAGCCGGTCTTGCCGCCCACGTCCTCTCGGCCGAGCACCTTGGCCTGGGCACCGGTACCGCGCTGGACCACGTCGCGCATCATCGACACCAGCTGGTAGGCGGTGCGGGCGTCGATCGCGCGCGGGGCGGTGCGGGCATCCGGGTTGGCCGGTGCCGCCGGGGTTTCGGTCTTGGCTTCGGCCTTGGCCGCAGCGGCCGGGTCCACCTTCGGGGCCGGGGCACCGAAGTTGAAGCCGTCCACCACCTGGTTGACCGGCTGGTCGCTGCTGCCAGCGCAGTCGCGGCAGGCCAGTGCCGGGTTTTCCTTGAACACCAGGTTGCCGTCGCGGTCGTTCACCTGGTCGATCAGCCACGTATCCACGCGCGAGCCGCCGTTGGCGAACACGGCGTAGCCACGGGCCACCGACAGCGGGGTCAGCGAGGCAGTACCCAGTGACATCGACAGGTTCGGCGGCAGTTCCGATTCGGCGAAGCCAAACTCGCTGATGTACTTGCGCGCGTAGTCCACGCCCATGCCATCGAGCAGGCGTACCGAGACCAGGTTGCGCGACTGCACCAGCGCTTCACGCAGGCGCATCGGGCCGCGGAAGCCGCCGCCGTCGTTCTGCGGGGCCCAGGTCTTGCCGCGGCGGTCGCGGAACACGACCGGGGCGTCGAGCACGATCGAGGCCGGGTTGTAGCCCTTGTCGAAGGCAGCCGCGTAGACGAACGGCTTGAAGCTCGAACCCGGCTGGCGACGGGCCTGAGTGGCGCGGTTGAATTTGTTGCCGGAGAAGCTGAAGCCACCCACCAGCGCTTTCAGCGCGCCGTTGTGGGCATCCAGCGAGACCAGCGCGGACTGGCCGCGCGGCAGCTGGTCCAGCAGCCACTCACCGTCCTTGGCACCGGCGCGTACGCGCACGATGTCGCCGCGCTGCACCAGCTTGCCCGGGCTCTTGTTGGTCCACTTGGCGGCACCGGCCGGCAGCACGATCTCGCTGCGGTTGGCCAGCACCACGGTAGCGCTGCCATCGGCGCCGGTGCTGGCGACGATGGCCGGCAGCAGCCCGGCCTGGCCGAACATGCCGCGCAGGTGCTCGGCCAGGGCGGCGGCGTCTTCGCCGGCACCCACCTGGACCTGCTTCTCCACGCCGTGCCAGCCGTGGCGGTGGTCGTACAGCAGCAGGCCATCGCGGACAGCCAGGTTGGCGGCGGTCTGCAGGGTCGAGTCGATGGTGGTGGTGACGTGGTAACCCTTGTTGACCACATCGCCGCCGAAGCGGGCGATCATTTCCTGGCGCACCAGCTCGGCCACGTACGGGGCATCGACCTGCACCGGCGGCTCATGCGCGGTGGCGTGCATCGGCACCGCCTTGGCCGCGTCGGCCTCGGCCTGGCTGACGAACTTCAGGTCGGCCATGCGCTGCAGCACATAGTTGTCGCGGCGCTGGCGGGCACGCTCCGGGTTGGAGATCGGGTTGCCCGAGGACGGGAACTTGGGGATGCCGGCCAGCGAGGCCATCTCGTCCAGGTCCAGCTCGTTCAGCTTCTTGCCGTAGTAGAACTCGGCAGCGGCGGCCACGCCGTAGGCACGGTTGCCGAAGAAACTCTTGTTCAGGTACAGCTCGAAGATCTCGTCCTTGCTCAGCTCGGACTCGATCTTCCGCGCCAGCAGGATCTCGGCCAGCTTGCGGGTGTAGCTGTACTCGGAGCTGAGGAAGAACTGACGGGCCACCTGCTGGGTGATGGTGGAGCCACCCGGCACGCGCTTGTCGTTGGTGGTGGCCAGCAGCCACACCGCGCGGCCGATACCCATGTAGTCCACGCCGCCATGCTCGTAGAAGCGGGCATCCTCGGTGGCCAGGAACGCCTGCTTCAGCTTCTCCGGCACGTCCTTCATGGTGATCGGGGTACGCCGGGTCTCGCCGAACACGGCCATCAGCTTGCCGTCGGCAGCGTAGACGTACATCGGCTCCTGCATTTCAACGTCGCGCAGGGTCTGCACGTCGGGCAGCTTGGAGGACACAGCGTAGTACAGACCGCCCACGGCGGCCGCGCCGATCAGCGCCAGGACCAGGACAATCAGGAAGATCCAGCGCAGCCAGCGGCGGAGTCGAGTCATCGGGTTCAGATTCCGATTGCGAATTTCGTGGTCGCAGAGTATAGATTACGCAAGGTGGCGGCTGGGGTCGTCGCCGGGGAGCGCAAAGGGAACAGTCAGGGGCTGCATGGTGAATCCGTGAGGGACTTCACAGCAGGGCCGTTGCCATTTGCTAAGAATACGTTATTAATGCTCGGGCGCAGGTCTTGCGTCCAAGTGCCCGTCGGCAGGGGAGAAACCGTGGGGCTCATCCCAAAAAGTCAGTCGCCGCTTGTGGGCGTCGACATCAGTTCGACTGCGGTAAAGCTTTTGCAGCTGTCCCGCAGTGGCAACCGTTTTCGTGTGGAACATTACGCTGTGGAACCTCTTCCGCCGAATGCGGTGGTGGAGAAGAACATCGTGGAAGTGGAGGCCGTGGGTGAGGCTATCCGCCGCGCGATGAACCGCTCGGGGAGCAAGGCCAAGCTGGCCGCTGCCGCCGTCGCCGGGTCGGCGGTGATCACCAAGGTGATCCCGATGCCGGCCGAGCTCGACGAAAACGACATGGAAGCCCAGATCGAGCTGGAAGCGGTCAACTACATTCCGTACCCGATCGAGGAAGTGAACCTGGACTTCGAGGTGATCGGGGCGATCCCGAACAACCCGGAGATGGTCCAGGTGCTGCTGGCCGCGTCGCGTTCGGAGAACGTGGAACTGCGCCAGTCGGCGCTGGAGCTGGGTGGCCTGCAGGCCAAGGTGATGGACGTGGAGGCCTTCGCGGTCGAGAACGCCTATGCCCTTGTCGCCAGCGAGCTGCCGGTATCCATCGAGGGCGTGGTCGCGCTGGTCGACATCGGCGCCACCATGACCACCCTCAATGTCCTGCGCGGCGGCCGCAGCCTGTACAGCCGCGAACAGGTGTTCGGTGGCAAGCAGCTGACCGACGAGATCATGCGCCGCTACGGCCTGAGCTACGAGGAAGCCGGACTGGCCAAGCGCCAGGGCGGGCTGCCGGAAAGCTACGAGATGGAAGTGCTGGAGCCGTTCAAGGAAGCCACGGTCCAGCAGATCAGCCGCCTGCTGCAGTTCTTCTATGCGGGCAGTGAGTTCAACCGCGTCGACCACATCGTGCTGGCCGGCGGCTGCGCCGTGCTCGGCGGTCTGCCGGAAATGGTCGAGGAACAGCTGGGCGTGCCGACCGTGGTCGCCAACCCGCTGGCACAGATGACCCTGGGCCCGAAGGTGAACGCGCATGCGCTGGCCCAGGATGCCCCCGCGCTGATGATCGCCACCGGTCTGGCGCTGAGGAGCTTCGACTGATGGCACGCATCAATCTATTGCCCTGGCGCGCCGAACGGCGCAAGCAACGCCAGCGCGAGTTCTACGCAATGCTGGGCATGGCCGCGATCGGTGGCCTGCTGCTGTCGCTGCTGATCTGGTTCTACTACGACCGCCAGGTGAGCGGCCAGATGGACCGCAACGCCTATCTGGAAGCCGAGATCGAGAAGGTCAAGGAACAGAACAAGGAGATCGATCGCCTCGACGCCCAGAAGGACCGCCTGCTGGCCCGCAAGAAGGTGATCGAGGAACTGCAGGCCAAGCGCTCGCAGATGGTGCACCTGTTCGATGCGCTGGTGCGCACGATCCCCGATGGCCTGGTGCTGACCGCGCTGAAGCAGGAAGGCGATGTGCTGACCCTGGAAGGCCGTACCCAGTCCAATGCCCGTGTTTCGGCCTACATGCGCAACCTGGAGACCTCCGGTTGGATGACCAACCCGGAGCTGTCGATCATCGAAGCGCGTGACCCCGAGAAGGACAAGGACGGCAAGACGGGCCCGGTTGCGGATATCAAGGCGCTGCCGTACGTGTTCGTGGTCAAGGTGAAACTGCCGGCACAGAGCGAGGAAGTGGCGGCGACGCCGGGCCTGAACGCCGACGGTTCGGTGGCGACGGCTGCGCCGGCGCCGGTGGCACTGCTCGCCGCTGGCCCGGATGCGGCCACGCCTGCGGCTCCGGCTGCAGGTCCTGCAGCGAACCCGGCTGCACCGACGCCGGCGGCACCTGCTGCCGCGCCGGCAAGTGCGCCGGCCGCTGCTCCGGCCAAGCCGAACCAACCGGCCGCACCGGCTGCCCAGCCTGCCCCGAAGCCTGAGGGCAGCCGCCTGGCGCAGCCGCCGCAGGCCTTCAATGCCCCGCTGCAGGGGGACCGCGCATGAGCCAGAAGATCGATCTGAAGAACCTGGATTTCAACGACATCGGCAACTGGCCGCAGAAGGCCAAGATCGTCTTCTGCTCGCTGCTGGCACTGGTGATCATGTTCCTGGCGTGGATGCTGCTGATCAGCGGCAAGCGCGAGGAACTGGCCGGCCTGGAATCGAAGGAAACCGAGCTGCGTTCGGAGTTCACCAAGCAGCAGGAACGCGCGGTGAACCTGGCGCCGCTGAAGCAGCAGCTGGCGCAGATGGAGCAGGTGCTGCAGCAGATGCTGCGGCAGCTGCCCAGCAAGACCGAAATGCCGGACCTGATCATCGACATTTCGCAGACCGCGCTGTCCAGCGGCCTGACCAACGAGCTGTTCGAGCCCGAGCAGGAGCAGGTCAAGGAGTTCTACGCCGAGAAGCCGATCAAGCTGCGGATGGTGGGCAGCTACCACCAGTTCGGCGCGTTCGTCAGCGGCGTGGCCTCGCTGCCGCGGGTGGTGATCCTGACCATGCACGACATCAACCTCAAGCCCAAGGACAAGACCAGCGGCAACGTCCGCAGTGGTGCGCTGGAACTGTCCGGCACGGTCAAGACCTATCGCTACCTGGACGAGACCGAGGTGCAGGAACAGCAGAAGGCTGAAGCCGGCAAGGAGGACAAGAAGTGATCCGTTCCTTCTTTGCACGTTGTGGAATGGTGGCTGCCGTGCTGCTGCTGGCCGCATGCGGCCGCGGCGTGACCAGCACGCCGGGTGATGCGCCGAATCTTGAAAAGTGGGTGGAGGGCGAGCGTGCACGACCGGCACAGCCGCTGGAGCCGCTGCCGGTGATGCAGCAGTTCGAGACCTTCGAGTACTCCGCGCAGGGCATGCGCGACCCGTTCACCGATGCCTGGACCAATCCGCAGCAGGGGAATGGCGGAATGCGTCCGGATCCGAACCGGCGCAAGGAGCCGTTGGAAGGCTTCCCGCTGGATGCACTGGACATGGTCGGTACCATCGGCACCGGTGCAGGCACCGTCGCGCTGGTGATGGGGCCGGACAAGGTGACCTACCGGGTGCGCCCGGGCGGTTACCTCGGGCAGAGCGACGGGCGGGTCACGGCGGTCTTCGAAGACCGCGTGGAGCTGATCGAACTGGTGCCGGATGGCGCGGGCGGCTGGCTGGAACGGCCGGCAACGCTCTCGCTTGAAGATCAATGATCGTTTACTGGGGATAGCACGATGACCTTTCACCAAGCCAAGGGGCTGCGTCCCATCCGGCGCTCTACCTTGAACCGTGTCAGCGCGTTGGGAGTCGCGCTGATGCTGGCCTGCGCTCCGGCGCTGGCCGCCGCACCGGCGGAAAAGCCGGTGGGCGCTACCGTGGCCCCGGCGACCGCGCCGGCCGGCCTGTCGGTGGCCAAGATCGATTTCAAGCGTGGCGATGACGGCGCCGGGCGCCTGATCGTCCAGTTCGACGGCCATGGTGCGATCCCGGACCTGCGCACGCAGGGCAACAGCGTGGTGGTCGACGTCGGCAACGCCCGGCTGCCGGCCAACCTGCAGAAGCCGATGAACGTCACCGACTTCGCCACGCCGGTGCAGCGCATCGACGCCAAGCCGTCCGGTGCCGGCACCCAGCTGGTGCTGAGCACCGGTGGCGCCGTGGAATCGCTGGCCTACCAGAGCGGCAACGAGTACGTGGTGGAGATCAGCCCGCGGCAGGCTCCGGCCGCCGTTGGTGCGGTCACTGCCGGCAGCGTCACCCAGGCCGCCAAGGCTGTCGGCCAGCGCGGTTTCACCGGCAAGCCGGTGACCTTCAACTTCCAGGACGTGCCGGTGCGCACCGTGCTGCAGTTGATCGCTGAAGAATCCAATCTCAACGTGGTGGCGTCCGATTCGGTACAGGGCAATGTGACCCTGCGCCTGGTCAATGTGCCGTGGGACCAGGCGCTGGACATCGTGCTGCGTGCCAAGGGCCTGGACAAGCGCCGCGACGGCAGCGTGATCTGGGTCGCTCCGCAGGCTGAACTGGCCAAGTTCGAGCAGGAGAAGGAAGACGCGCGCATCGCCATCGAGAACCGCGAGGACCTGGTTACCGATTACGTCCAGATCAACTACCACAGCGCCACCCAGATCTTCAAAGCGCTGACCGAAGCCAAGGGTATCGGCGGCAGCGGAAGCGGTGGTGCAGGTGGCTCGGGCTCGCCGTCGCAGGAAGACAGCGGCTTCCTGTCCTCGCGTGGCCGCATCGTCGCCGACGAGCGCACCAACACGCTGATGATCAGCGACATTCCGAAGAAGATCGCGCGCATGCGCGAGCTGATCGGGGTGATTGATCGCCCGGTCGACCAGGTGCTGATCGAAAGCCGCATCGTCATCGCCACCGATACCTTCGCCCGCGAGCTGGGTGCGAAGTTCGGCATCAGTGGCAGCCGTGACAATGTGTACTTCAGCGGCAATCTGGAATCCAATCGCCTGACCCGCGAATCGCAGGTCAAGACGGCGCAGGACAATGCCAAGGCCGAGCGTGACTGGATTGCTGGCGGCCGCGTCGGTCCCCCGCCGGTGCCGACGGGCTCGACCATCACCCGTGGCCTGAACTGGAGCCTGCCGGTCGCGACGGCCAGCAATCCGGGTTCGCTGGCCCTGTCGATCCTCAACGCCGGCTACCTGCTGGATGTGGAGCTGTCGGCCATGCAGGAAGAGTCCCGTGGCGAAGTGATCTCCAACCCGCGCGTGGTCACCACCAACCAGCGCGAAGCGCTGATCAAGCAGGGCAAGGAAATCGGCTACGTCACCATCAGCGGTGGTGGTGCCGGCGGCATTGCCACGCCGAACGTGCAGTTCAAGGAAGTGGTGCTGGAGCTGAAGGTCACCCCGACCATCACCAACGACAACCGCGTCTTCCTCAACATGCAGGTGAAGAAGGACGAAGTGGACCAGCTCATCCAGCTGGACGGTTACGGCACGGTGCCGTCGATCAACCGCCGCGAGGTCAACACCGCGGTACTGGTCGAGGATGGGCAGACCGTGGTCATCGGTGGCGTATATGAGTTCACCGACCGCAGCAGCATCAACAAGGTGCCGTTCCTCGGCGACGTGCCGTTCCTCGGCAACCTGTTCAAGAAGCGTGGCCGCAACAAGGACAAGGCCGAGCTGCTGGTGTTCGTCACCCCGAAGGTGCTGCGCGTGGCCAAGCAGAACTAAGCCCGCGCAACCCACGATGCGAAGAAGGGCCGCCGCGTGCGGCCCTTCTTCGTTTCCGCCGGTAGATCCACGCCATGCGCGGATGGGCCGTTCAGCCGTTCTTGATGCCAATCGCAGGGCACCCTGCGATGATGTCGGGAACCCGTGCCGTCCCGCGCCGGTCAAAGGCCCCCATGAACCTGCCACCGCCGATGCCCGAAACCGCCTCGCCGCCGCCTGCGCCGGCCACCTCCCGCCTGCATGCCGCCTTCACCCAGCTGCGCGACGCGCTGTCAGCGGAGATCGTGGGCCAGGCCGCACTGGTCGAACGTCTGTTGATTGCCCTGCTGGCCGACGGCCATCTGCTGGTGGAAGGTGCCCCGGGCCTGGCCAAGACCACCGCCATCCGCGCGCTGGCCGCGCGCCTGGAGGCCGATTTCGCCCGTGTGCAGTTCACCCCCGACCTGCTGCCGGCCGATCTGACCGGCACCGAGATCTGGCGCCCGCAGGAAGGCCGCTTCGAATTCGTGCCCGGTCCGATCTTCCATCCGATCCTGCTGGCCGACGAAATCAACCGCGCACCGGCCAAGGTGCAGTCGGCGCTGCTGGAAGCGATGGGCGAGCGCCAGGTCACCGTGGGTCGCCACACCTACGCACTGCCGTCGCTGTTCCTGGTGATGGCCACGCAGAACCCGATCGAGCAGGAAGGCACCTTCCCGCTGCCCGAAGCGCAGCTGGACCGTTTCCTGATGCATGTGCGCATCAGCTACCCGGACCAGGCCGCCGAATCGGAGATCCTGCGGCTGGCCCGCGAGCGTGCCCGCGGCGCGCTGGGCGAGGCGGCACCGGCACCGGAGAAGCTGCCGATGCAGGATGTGTTCGACGCCCGCCGCGAAGTACTGGACCTGCACATGGCGCCGGCGCTGGAGCGCTACCTGATCGAACTGGTGCTGGCCTCGCGCGATCCATCGCGCTATGACGCCGGTCTCGGCCGCCGCATCGCCTGGGGTGCAAGCCCGCGTGGATCGATCGCGCTGGAACGCTGCGCACGTGCGCGCGCCTGGCTGGCCGGCCGCGATTTCGTCACCCCTGATGACGTGCGTGCGGTCGCTGCCGACGTGCTGCGCCATCGCGTGCTGCCCAGCTACGAGGCCACCGCCGAAGGCTGGGATGGTGAGCGCCTGGTGCAGGAACTGCTGGCCCGGGTGCCGGCACCCTGAGCCTGCGCATGACCGATCCGTCCCTGGAACCTGCATCCAACGCCAGTGATGGCGACGGGCTGCGCCCGCAGCTGTCCGAACTGGTGGCGCTGCGCCGCCTTGCACAGCGGCCGCCACCGCCGCGCCGTGGCCGTGCGGGCAACGCCGGGCAGGCGCCGTCGCCGCTGCGTGGGCGCGGCATGGAATACGCCGAGTCACGCGAGTACGTGGCCGGTGATGATGCGCGGCATATCGACTGGCGGGTGACCGCGCGGACCGGCCGTGCCCACACCAAGCTGTTCCAGGCCGAGCGCGAGCGGGTCAGCCTGATCGTGGCCGATACGTCGCCGGCCCTGTATTTCGGCACCCGCGTGCGCTTCAAGTCGGTGCAGGCCGCGCGCGCGGGCGCCGTCGCCGCATGGTCGGCGCAGCGTCGGGGCGACCGCATCGGTGCATTGCGCGGCAGTGATCGTGAGCCGCCCATCGCACCCGCCGGCGGCCCCCGTGGCGTGTTGCGCGTGCTCGATGCACTCACCCGCTGGTATGCACAGCCGCCTGCCGATGACCTCGGCCTGGAGCGCGCGCTGGACCACGCCGCCCGCGTGCTGCGCCCGGGTGCGCGCATGCTGGTGCTGGCCGATCCGCAGCAGGCCATCCGCATTCCACCGGCGCGCTGGGGCGCGCTGGCCCAGCACCATGACCTCAGCCTGGTGCTGCTGGTCGATCCGTTGGAGATGCAGCCGCCCTCGGCCGCGCTGCAGTTCCAGACCGCGCAGCAGCGCATCGGTCTCGACCTGCGCCGCAGCGAGGTGCAGGCACATTGGCAGGCGCACTTCGTCGAACCGTTGCAGGCGCTGCGGCGCCAGCTCGGCGCACGCCGCGTCGACGTGCAGGTACTGTCCACCGATGCAGCCAGCGACGCCTGGCTGGCGCCGTCACCGACCGAGGTGCCGGCATGAGCGCGAGCCTGCCGCTGCGCGACGTGCAGCTGCCGCCCGCGCCCTCATGGTGGCCGCCGGCACCGGGCTATCTGATGATCGCAGGTGCGGTCCTGCTGGTGCTGCTGGTGGTCGCATTCTTCGGCTGGCAGCGTCGCCGTCGCCGCCAACGCTGGTTGCAGCTGTTCGACCGGGAGCTGGCATCGACCGCCGATGCTGCTGCGGAACTGGCGGCGATCGCAGGATTGCTGCGTCGCGCCGCACGTCAGGCACGGCCTGGCAGTGAATCCCTGCGCGATGATGCCTGGTGGCGGCGGGTGGATCCGCAGGGCACGTTGCCCGATGCCCGCCGCAGCCTGCTGGCCGAAGGGGCCTACCGTCCACGCGTTGACGCCAGCGAAGTGGCCGCCGTGCGCAGTTGGGCGCGTGAGCGCTATCTGGCCATGCTGCTGGAGCGCCGTCGATGAACCTGCTGGCGAGCTACTGGCCGTGGCCGGACCTGCAGCTGGCGTGGCCGCTGGCGCTGCTGGCGTTGCCGTTGCCGTTGCTGATGCATTGGTGGAAACGTCGTGCCGATCCGGGCGCTGCGCTGCGCGTGCCATATGCGGCCACCGAACTGGAAGCGTTGGCCGGTGGTGGACGCGTTGATGTGTCGTGGCTGCGTACGCTGCTGCTGTGGCTGGGCTGGTGCGCGCTGTGCATCGCGCTGACCCGTCCGCAGCAGTTGGGTGAGGCAGTCACGCCACCGCAGGAGGGCCGGCAGATGATGCTGGCGATGGACGTGTCCGGCAGCATGGGCGAGGGCGACATGGTGCTGGGCGGGCAGGCGGTCGATCGCCTCACCGCCGCCAAGGCCGTGCTGGCCGATTTCCTCGACCGCCGTGCCGGTGACCGCATCGGCCTGCTGGTGTTCGGCGACCGCGCTTACACACTCACGCCGCTGACTGCCGATCTGGCCAGCGTGCGCGACCAGTTGCGCGACAGCGTGGTTGGTCTGGCCGGGCGCGAGACCGCCATCGGTGATGCCATCGGCCTGGCGGTGAAACGCCTGCGCAGCCAGCCCGAAGGCCAGCGCGTGCTGATCCTGCTGACCGACGGCGTCAGCAATGCCGGCGTGCTGGAACCCCTGCGTGCCGCCGAAGTCGCGCGTGCCGAGGGCGTACGCATCCACACCGTTGCGTTTGGTGGCGATGGCAGCATGCGCCTGTTCGGCATTCCCATTTCCGCCGATCAGGACCCGGTTGACGAGGCCACCTTGAAGAAGATCGCGAGCATGACCGGTGGCCAGTTCTTCCGCGCCCGCGATACCGTGCAGCTGGCCGGCATCTATGCCGAACTGGATCGGCTGGAGCCGATCGCGGCGAAGGGGCCGAGCCTGCGCCCGCGGGAAGAACGCTATGCATGGCCGTTGGGCCTGGCGTTGCTGCTGGGCGCATTGGCCTGGCTGTGGCCGGAGCGACGCCGATGATCGCATTGGCGTCGAATCTTCCTGACTGGAACGCGCTGCACTTCCTGCGCCCGGAATGGCTGTGGGCCTTGCTCGCGTTGCCAGTGATCCTGGTGCTTGCGCTGTACCGGCAGCGACGCAGCGATGTGTGGCGACAGGCGGTGGATGCACACCTGTTGCCGCATCTGCTGGCTGCCGGAACGCGCCGTCGTGCGCGCCTGCCGTGGGCACTGCTGCTGGGCTGGACGCTGGCCTCGCTGGCGATGGCCGGACCGAGCTGGCGCCAGCAGGCGCAACCGATGTTCCAGGCCAGCGCGCCGTTGCTGGTGGTGCTGGACCTGTCCAGCCGGATCACCGCCACCGATCTGCCGCCCTCGCGCCTGCTGCAGGCGCGGGCCAAGGTGGGTGAACTGCTGCGCGCACGCCAGGGCGGACAGGTCGGCCTGGTGGTGTATGCCGACGATGCCTATACCGTCGCGCCGCTGACCGACGACGGCAGCAATGTTGCGTTGTATCTGGATGCCTTGTCGCCCGATGTGATGCCGCGCGAGGGCCAGCGCGCCGACCGCGGCATCGACTGGGCCACCCGGTTGATGCGACAGATTGCTGCGCCGCAGGGGCAGATCCTGCTGGTCACCGATCAGGCCGACGGTGAAGCGACGCTGGCGGCCACGCAGGCGCGCAGTCTCGGCATGCAGGTGTCGGTGCTGGGCCTGGGCACGCCAGTCGGTGCCGCCTATCGCGACAGCAGTGGCCAGATCCGCCAGACCGCGCTGGATGAAGGCAGCCTGCGCGCGCTGGCCACGGCAGGCGGTGGGCGCTATGCGCGCATCGCGGCCGATGACAGTGACCTGCGCGCACTGGGCGTGCTGGATGCGCGCGAGGGTACGGCAGCGCAACGGCCGGGCGAAGGCAAGCAATGGCGTGACGAGGGCTTCTGGCTGCTGCCGCCGGTGATGCTGCTGGCGCTGCTGGCCTTCCGTCGCCGCGCGGTGCTGGCCGCCGTGCTGGCGGTTGGCCTGTTGCCGTGGATGACGGATGTACAGGCACAGACGCCTGCTGCACCGTCTTCGCCGCCCGTGCAGGGCACCCTGTGGAAGCGCGCCGACCAACTGCAGCACCAGCGCCTGGCCGAAGGCGTACAGGCCTACCGCAATGGCGACTTTGCCAGTGCACGCAAGCAGTTCGAAGGCATCGACAGCGATGCAGGCTGGTACAACCTGGCCAACGCGCTGGCACGCCAGGGCAACTACGATGAGGCCATCGCCGCCTACGACCGCGCGCTGGCACTGCATCCCGGCATGGCCGATGCGGTGGCCAACCGTGCCGTGGTCGATGCCGCGCGCAAGCGCAAGCAGTCGGGGGGGCAGGGCCAGGATCAGCAGAAGCCGCCGCAGAACGGCCAGCAGAAGCAGCAGGACGATTCGCGCGGCAAGCAGAACCCGCAGGGCCAGCAACCGCAGCAGGGCCAGCAGGATCCCGGCCAAGGGCAGCCGCGGTCGGGCCAGCAGGGGCAGCCCAAGGCGGGTGACGACACATCCCAGTCGAGCCCGCAGCCCGGCGAGCGTGGCCGCGATGGCCAGCAGGCACCGCCGCAGGTGGAAGATGCCAAGGCACAGGCGCAGGCCGACCAACAGCAGCGCCAGCGCATGCAGCAGGCAATGCAGCAGGCGCGCGAGGGCAAGGCTGACAAGGACGGCAAGCCGGTGCCGGGCAGTGAGGGCAGCACCCCGCGCCAGCGCGAGGAGCAACAGGCGGTGGAGGCGTGGATGCGGCGTGTACCGGATGATCCGGGTGCGCTGTTGCGGGCCAAGTTCCAGCTGGAAAACGAACGCAGGAAGAGGGAAGGGCGATGACGCGGGCGATCAACATGCACGGGCGCTGGCCATTGCAGGTACTGGCGGCACTGCTGCTGTGGCTGCCGCTGCTGGCCTGGGCGCAGCCGCGTGCCTGGCTGGACCGCGACCGCATCGCGATGGGCGACACGGTCACTCTCAATGTCGAGAGTGATCAAGGCGCGCCAGACTTCACACCGCTGCGTACCGACTTCGATCTCAGCGGGCAGACCAGCAGCCGCCAGGTGGAGTGGAGCAACGGCAGCATGCAGCAGCGCAACCTGTATGGCGTGGCGCTGACGCCACGGCGCAGCGGCGCGCTGGTGGTTCCGGGCCTGCAGGTGGGTAGCACGCGCACCGCGCCGCTGACCCTGCAGGTGGATGCGGCCGTCGTGGCCGGTCCGGACAGCAATGCGATGGCGTTCATCGAGACCGTGGTCGATGACGAGACGCCTTACGTGCAACAGAGCGTGGGCGTGGTCGTGCGTCTGTACTTCGCGTCGCAGTTGGCGTCGGGCGAACTGGTGCTGGATACCCCGGCGGGTGCGTCGCTGCAGCGGGTAGGTGACGACCGCACCGATGTGCGCCAGGTCAACGGCCGCCGCTACAACATGGTCGAACGCCGCTTCCTGCTGATTCCGGAGCGCAGTGGTGCGTTGCGCCTCGCCGGTGCCCGCTTCAACGGGCGCAGCGCTGGCGGTTTCTTCGATGACTTCTTCGGTGGCGGCGACGGCCGCATGAATGCCACCGGTGCGGACCGCACGCTGCAGGTGCAGGCACAACCGGCACAGGCGCCGCAGCCATGGCTGCCGCTGCAGAGCCTGCAGCTGCGCTACACCAGCGCGCCGACCAGCGCCCGCAGCGGTGAGGCCGCCAACGTGGTGGTGGAGGCGATTGCCGAAGGCGCGACCCGCGCGCAGTTCACCGACCTGCCGGTGCCGGACGTCGGCAACGCTGCGCAGGTGTTCGCCGAACCTGCGCAGTACGAAGAGACCTTCAACGGCAGTACGCCGCGGCTGAAGATCACTCGCCGCTATTCGATCGTGCCGCGCCAGCCGGGTTCGCTGGTGGTGCCGGGGCCGCGCCTGCCGTGGTGGGATGTGCGCAACGGCAAGGCACAGGAAGCGAAGCTGCCGGACCTGACGTTGGTCGTCGCCGCGGGTAATGGGGGTGGCACGGCCACACCGGCACCGTTGCCGCCGATCGACACCGATGCGGCGCTGCCCGGTGCCGATGGCCAGGACAGCCGCATCGCGGCGGCCGATCCACGCGCTAGTGGCCTGGCCGAACGTCCGTGGCCATGGATGGGCGCCGCCATCGGCCTGGCATTGCTATGGCTGTTGACCCTGCTGTGGGGCTGGCAGCGTGGCCGGCGCCCGCGTGCAGTGGCGCCTGTGGCGGGCAAGCCCGCTGTGCCGACTATGGCGAGCGGGCGTGCCGGCCTGGCCGAACTGCGCCGCGCGCTGGATGGCGAAGGCTTCGACCAGGTGGAAGCACAGCTGTGTGCGATGGCCGGCGTTGAACGCATCGAGCAGGTCATCGCGCGGCTTGAGGATGCTGCCCAGCGCCAGGTGCTGCAGGACCTGCAGCAGGCGCGCTGGGGCGGGCAGGGTGATCTGGCGCCGCTGCGTGCGCGCCTGCGCGAGGTCTTCCGTGACGGACCGCACTGGTCGGCGGCTACGGGTACCGCCGACACTGGCCTGGCGCCGCTGTATCCGCCACGGCGAACCTGAACCGGCGCCGCTTGCGCGCTTTGTTAGAGTGCATTCATTTTTCGAGGAAACCCGCGTATGACAGCAGCTGCTGCCGACAAGAAGAAGTTGCCCCTGCATTGGAAGATGGGCATCGGCTTTGCGATCGGCCTGGTCCTGGGACTGATCGTGCACGCCCTGGGCGGCAGCGTCGATGGTCTGCAGGCCGGTGCCAAGTGGGTAATGGACTACGTCACCACCCCGGCGTCGGGCCTGTTCCTCAATCTGATCTTCATGCTGATCGTGCCGTTGATCTTCTCGGCGCTGATCATGGGCGTGTCGGAGATGGGCGACATCCGCGCCCTCGGCCGCATCGGCTGGAAGACCCTGGCCTACACCGTGCTGCTGTCCGGCATCGCCGTGGGCATCGGCCTGGTGCTGGTCAACCTGCTCAAGCCGGGTGCAGGCGTCGACCCGCAGGTCGCCGCGATGATGCTGTCTGAGAACGCCGAGCGCAGCAAGGAAATCGTCGCGGGCATCCATGGCACGCCGAAGGGCATGGACATGCTGCTGTCGATCGTGCCGAGCAACGTGCTGCAGGCGGCGTCGGACAACGGCGCGATCCTGTCGCTGATGTTCTTCGCGCTGATGTTCGGCATCGGCATGGTGCTGACCGACAACGAGAAGGTCGCCCCGCTGCGCCGCGCCATCGAAGGCGTGTTCGAAATCTCGATGACCCTGATCAACCTGGTCATCCGCCTGGCCCCGTATGCGGTGGCCTGCTTCATGTTCAACCTGGCCGCACTGTTCGGCTTCGAGCTGATCATCCGCCTTGGTGCCTACGTGGGCGTGGTGGTGCTGGCGCTGGGCCTGCACATGATCGTGACCTACGGTACCGCGGTGTGGCTGTCCGGACGTTCGCCGCTGTCGTTCTTCCGCGATACCCAGGAAGCGACGGTGATGGCGTTCTCCACCGCGTCCAGCAACGCTACACTGCCGACCGCGCTGCGCGTGGCCGACCAGATGGGCCTGCCGCAGCGCGTGTCGCGCTTCGTGCTGACCGTGGGCGCCACCGCCAACCAGAACGGCACCGCGCTGTTCGAGGGCGTGACGGTGATCTTCCTGGCCCAGTTCTTCGGCGTGGACCTGAGCATCGGCCAGCAGATCATGGTGATGGCGGTCTGCATCCTCGGTGGCATCGGCACGGCCGGCGTGCCGTCGGGCTCGCTGCCGGTGGTGGCGATGATCTGCGCGATGGTGGGCGTGAACCCGCTGGGCATCGGCCTGATCCTGGGCGTGAACCACTTCCTGGACATGTGCCGCACCGCCCTGAACGTGACCGGCGACCTGGCCCTGACCACCCTGGTGGCCAAGGGCGAATCGCACGACGGCCCGGCGCTGGGCCCGCAGCAGGACTGAGTCCAACGCCACTGCTGGCGACCTGATCGGGGTCGGATTCCTTTCCGCAGGGAAAGGGCTCCGACCCCGTTTCACATGCGGAATCCGGCGGAGGTGACGACGTTGCCGGCCAGCGGCCGGCACGACCGGGCAAGGTGAACCGACCCCCCGCCCGGCGACTATGGGACAATAGGCCGCCCGCACGTCCGCGGCCGCCTCCCGATTCCGACAGAACCATGACGCAGCCTACCCGTCGCCAGTTGGCCAACGCCATCCGCTTCCTTGCCGCCGATGCGGTTGAAACCGCAAAGTCCGGCCACCCCGGCATGCCCATGGGCATGGCCGACATCGCCGAAGTCCTCTGGAACGACTACCTCCGCCATAACCCGAGCAACCCGCACTGGTTCAACCGCGACCGTTTCGTGCTGTCCAACGGCCACGGTTCGATGCTGCAGTACGCGCTGCTGCACCTGAGCGGTTACGACCTGCCGATCGAGCAGCTGAAGCTGTTCCGCCAGCTGGGCAGCCACACCGCCGGCCACCCGGAACGCCACGAGACCCCGGGCGTGGAAACCACCACCGGCCCGCTGGGCCAGGGTTTCGCCAATGCCGTGGGCTTCGCCCTGGCCGAGAAGCTGCTGGCACAGCGCTTCAACCGCCCGGAACTGGAAGTGGTCGACCACCGCACCTGGGTGTTCATGGGCGATGGCTGCCTGATGGAAGGCGTGTCGCATGAAGCCGCTTCGCTGGCCGGTACCTGGGGCCTGCACAAGCTGGTCTGCTTCTGGGACAACAACCACATCTCCATCGACGGCAACGTCGAGGGCTGGTTCACCGACAATACCCCGGAGCGTTTCGAGGCCTATGGCTGGAACGTCGTGCGCGATGTCGATGGCCACGACCCGGAAAGCATCAAGGCCGGCATCGAGGCCGCGCTGTCGCAGAGCGACAAGCCGACCCTGATCTGCTGCCGCACCACCATTGGTTTCGGTTCGCCGAACAAGGCGGGCAAGGAATCCAGCCACGGCGCTCCGCTGGGCAAGGACGAGCTGGAAGCCACCCGCAAGCAGCTGGGCTGGGAATACGGTCCGTTCGAGATCCCGCAGGCGATCTACGACGGCTGGCGCGCCAATGGCGCTGGCACCCTGCGCCAGGCCGAGTGGGAACAGCTGTTCGACAAGTACGCCAGCCAGTACCCGGCTGAAGCGTCCGAGCTGACCCGCCGTTCGCACGGCGAGCTGCCGGCCGACTTCGTTGCCAAGGCCGATGCCTACATCGCCCAGGTGGCTGCTGAAGGCCCGACGATCGCTTCGCGCAAGGCCTCGCAGCTGGCCATCGAAGCCTACGCCCCGCTGCTGCCGGAAATCGTCGGTGGCTCGGCCGACCTGGCGCACTCCAACCTGACCCTGTGGAAGGGCAGCAAGTCGGTTGCCAGCGACGACGCCAACGCCAACTACGTGTACTACGGCGTGCGCGAGTTCGGCATGACCGCCATTGCCAACGGCCTGGCCCTGCACGGCGGCTTCATTCCGTTCGACGCCACCTTCCTGGTGTTCAGCGACTACGCCCGCAACGGCGTGCGCATGAGCGCACTGATTCCGGCGCACGCCATCCATGTCTACACCCACGACTCGATCGGCCTGGGCGAAGACGGCCCGACCCACCAGCCGGTGGAGCACCTGGCCTCGCTGCGCTACATCCCGAACAACGACGTGTGGCGTCCGTGCGATGCGGTCGAGTCGGCGGTGAGCTGGAAGGCTGCGATCACCCGCCAGGACGGCCCGAGCTGCCTGGTGTTCAGCCGCCAGAACCTGCCGCACCAGCCGCGCAACGCCGAGCAGATCGCCCAGATCGAGCGCGGTGGCTACGTGCTGGCCGATGCCGCCGGTACCCCGGACGTGATCCTGATCGCCACCGGTTCGGAAGTTTCGCTGGCCACCGAAGCCAAGGCCCAGCTGGATGCGGCCGGCCTCAAGACCCGCGTGGTCTCGATGCCGTCCACCGACGTGTTCCTGCGCCAGGATGCGGCCTACCGTGAATCGGTACTGCCGAACGCCGTGCGCAAGCGCGTGGCCGTGGAAGCCGGCGTCACCGGTTTCTGGCGCCAGTTCGTCGGCCTGGACGGTGCCGTGATCGGTATCGACACCTTCGGTGCCTCGGCCCCGGCCGACCAGCTGTACAAGCACTTCGGCATCACCACTGCCCACGTGGTGGAAGCCGCCAAGGCGCTGTAAGCAGCCTCGCGAAGCAGGAAGGGAAAGGCCGGCGCAAGCCGGCCTTTCTCGTTGCCGGAAGAAAAAGGGGACGGAGGGGATTAAGTCGTTTTTGCACAAACGACTTAATCCCCTCCGTCCCTTTTTTCGTCCGGCATGTTGCCCCCCGCGGCACCAGTGTCGCGTTGGCCTCTTCATCTGACCTGCATTCCTTGCGAAAAGGAGGACCTGCCGAGGCACCCTCAGAAGTGGTCATGGACAAGAAGATCGGCGCAGAAACCCATGGTGGATTTGCGGGGTGTAAGGTGATGCCTTACACTGGCGCCGCATGATCGTCAGCTTCAGGCACAAGGGCCTGAAAGCGCTCTATGAGCGGGGCGACATTTCCGGAGTCCGTGCCGATCATGTGGCCCGGTTGCGGCGTTTGCTTCTGCAGCTGGATCAGGCCCGCGTGCCTGGGGACATGGGGCTGCCCGGAAATCGCCTGCATCCCCTGCGCGGGAGCTATAGCGGCTACTGGGCTGTAAGTGTCTCGGCGAGTTGGCGATTGGTGTTCCGCTTTCGTGGGCTCGACGTCGAACTGGTCGATTACCTTGATTACCACTAGGAGTCTGCTCGATGCCGTTGCATGATCCGCCGCATCCCGGGGAATCGCTGCGCGAAGACATCCTGCCAGCGATCAGTATGTCGATCAGTGCGCTGGCGCAGCATCTTGGCTATTCGCGCGGACAGCTGTCGACAATCATCAACGGGCACGCGGGCATCTCCGCGGAACTTGCATTCCGCCTTGAGCTTGCAGGTCTGGGCAATGCCCGCATGTGGCTGGCGATGCAGGCGGCATATGACCTGTGGCAGGTCGAGCATCGAGCGCATCCACCGATTGCCCGTCTGTATCTTGAGGATGCAGTGAGGATAGAGCGGTAGATCCACGCCATGCGTGGATGAGAAAAAGGGGACGGAGGGGATTAAGTCGCATGTGCACAAACGACTTAATCCCCTCCGTCCCCTTTTTTCAGGCGGTGCGTGCCAGTGCGAGGCGCAGCAGTCGCGCGTCCAGGCGTTCGGCGAAATCCTTCGGGGCCTGCAGGCCCATGCGCTGCAGGTACACCGCATCGCCGTCGCCAGCCGGTTGGCGCAGCGCTGACCAGACGGTACGCAGCTTGTCGCCACGGGTCTGCGTGTTGGCCTTCAGCCAACCCAGCGCCTTCACCAGCACCTGCTCGATCTCGTTGAAGTCGCTGCCCAACGGATAGTCGGGCAGGCTGCCATCGGTGCGGAATGGGGCCAGTGCCGCAGCCAGTGCCTGCGGCGTGTTGCGTTGCTGATGCTGTGGATCCGGCTGCGTGGCCGCCAGCAGCTTGCGCGAGGCGTGTGCCTGCTGCAGCAGGCCTCCCTGGAACGGGGCTTCGGTGATCGCCGTCATCGCATGCACGCAGTCCTCGTCGGTCAGTCCACGCAGGTCGGCGATGCCGTACTCGTTGAGGTAGATGTCGCGCAGGTGGCGCGGGATGGTGGTGTGCCCGTAGTTCCAGCGCACGTTGGATTCGCGCCGGCCCTTGTCATCGCGCGCCGCGCGGAACATCAGGACGCTGCGCGCTTCCGGCAGGGCATGTGCCATCGCCACGAAGTTGTACTGGCCACCCACGCCGGACACCACACGTCCGTCGTCCAGCGCATCCGACACGGCCGCGCCCAGTGCAGTGGCCATCATGCAGGAGTTGAAGAAGCGCGCATGGCGGCGTTGCAGGCGCTCCAGCGTCTCGTTGCCGCCGTAGAGCTGGTTGATCTCGCTGATGCGGCGCATGCCGATCGCACGGCATTCGTCTTCCGGTAGCGTGCGCAACCACTCGTAGAATTCCGGCGAACCCAGGTAGAAGGCGCCATGCAGGTACTCGCCTTCGGCGGCCAGGGTGGCGTGGTCGATGGACAGCGTGCTGCCATTCTCGATGCGCTGCATCAGCGCCAGGTCGTCGTGCACCTTGCGCTTGATCACGCCGGTCTGCACCAGCCGGCGGAAGCCCTCGTTGAGCATCTCGCTGCAGCCATACAGGCCGACCTCGAACGGATCCAGTCCGCCGATCTCCTGCACCAGCGGGTGGCTGGCCAGCTGTGGATCCAGCGCATGCAGCACGCGGCGGTAGCGCGCGTTGTCGGTGTGGCGCAGCACCAGCGCATGGCTGAGCGCGTCGGCCAGCGTGCCGATGCCGATCTGCAGGGTGCCGCCGTCGCGCACCAGTGTGCTGGCGTACAGGCCAATGGCGTAGTCGGCATCGCCGACCGGCTGCCGCGGCAGCCCGAACAGCGCCGGGTACGGCGGCGGTGGGGTGATCACCAGATCGAAGAACGACACATCGACCGTCGCCGAGCCCCCCAGATAGGGCAGCTGGGGATCGATCTCGGCGATCATCAATGGGCGCGGCAGGCCGCGCGCGGTCATCGCATCCAGCGTGTCCTGGGTGATGTCGTTGTTGCACGACAGCGAGAGCCGGCGGTCATCCGGGCGCATCGCCACCTTCTGCACGATCACCTGCGGCGCGCGCTGCGCTACGGCATCGGCGGCGTGGGTGTAGTTCAGGCTGGTATAGCTGGACTGCGCTTGGCGCGAACCGAGCAGGGCGCCGGACTGCATGTAGAACTCCTCCACCTGCACATGTGCCGGCAACGCGTCGCGCGCGATCGCATCGGCATAGGCCAGGCGCGGGAAATCGTCGCCGAAGTGACGCTGCGCGAACGGTGCCATGAAGCGCGCTTCCAGGCCGTTGCCGCGCGCCTTCGGCGGGTTCAACGACAGCGCGGTATACAGCTGCAGCGGCCGCGAAGGATCGTGTTCGACGCGTGCGTAGAGGGCATTGAGCAGCCGATGCGGCTTGCCCAGTGCCAGCGGTGCCCCGATCCGCAGCGGCCCGTCCACGCGCGCAAACAACCAATCGACGGCGGCGTCCAGGTCGGTGAGGTGTTCGGTCATGCGCGGTGGTCCTGCGTGTGGGGGAGTGCGGGCATTACAGCATGTCGGGCTTGAACCGCCGTCGACGCGAGACTTCCGCACCGGACACCATGAACTGCCCATCGCCGCGGTAATGCACCGTGCGTGGCAGCTTCGGCCGTGGCGACACGTGGGCGCGCACGACTTCCCAGATGAACAGGTTGTTCGCTGCGACCTGGCTGTCGTCGTAGAGGCGGCATTCGAAGCAGGAATGACACTGCCCGACCAGCGGTGCGCCAACCTCGCGCGCGGGCAGCGCATCGAGCCCGAAACGGGCGAATTTGTCGACCTCGCGGCCGCTGCAGTTGCCGATGTCCACGACGGTATCGAGCAGTTCAACCCCCGGCACGTTGATAACGCATTCGCCGCTGCCGCGCGCCAATGCGTGGCTGTGGTTTTCGTGCCACAGGTAGGTGGCGACCAGCGAAGGCGACATGCCCATCACCATGTGCCAGCCCATCGTCATCAGGTTGTGCTGGCCACGCCACGCCGTGCTGACCAGCACGATCGGGCCGGGTTCGAGGAAGCGGCGGGCGTGCTCGACCGGGACGTCCTTCTTGGGCAGCGCTTTCATCCGGGGCCTGGGGCGGGAGGCATCGATGCTGGCGCAGGTGCGATGAACCTGGAGTCGAGGGGGTTGACAAGGCTTTCGATTACGCGCGTAATCAAATCGTCGATTACGGATGTAAATCATGACCCCGATCAGCGAAGCCGAAGCCGTTGTGATGGAGGTGCTCTGGCAGCAGGCACCGCGCAGCGCCGACGACGTGGTGGCCGCGCTGGCCCACCGTGACTGGGCCGAGCCGACCATCAAGACCCTGCTCAATCGCCTGCTGACCAAGGGCGCGATTGCTGCCGAGCGTGATGGCCGGCGCTACCTGTACCGGCCGTTGCTGCAGCGCCAGGCGTGGGTGGAGGCGCAGAGCCAGGACTTCATCGGCCGTGTCTTCGAAGGGCGCGTTGCGCCGTTGGTCGCGCACTTCAGCGAACGCGGCCAGTTGAGTGCGCAGGATATCGCCGAACTGAAGAAACTGATCCAGGAGCTGGACCATGACTGAGCTGCTCAACGGAGTGTGGCAGGCCAGCCTGTGGTTGGCGGTGGGCGTGGTCCTGCTGGCGGTGATGCGGCCGCTGCTGGTGCGATTGGGGGGCGTTGCGCTGGCCTATCGCAGCTGGTGGCTGCTGCCGATGCTGCTGCTGGCACTGATGCTGCCGTTGCCGCAGGTGGCACTTCTGGAGCATGTGCCGACGTTGCCGCTGAAAGTGGTACCCGGCGCCGTCGAAGGCATGGCGGGGCAGTCGCTGCCGTGGGCCGGGCTGTTGCTGCTGGCATGGACGCTGGGGGCGGTCCTTTGTCTGCTACGCGATCTACGTGCGCAGCGGCGCTTTGAACGTGGCATGGGCCAACTGTGTGCACGCGCAGATGGCAGCTGGCAGGCCAGCGCTGATCCCGGGCTGCCCGCGCTGGTCGGCCTGTGGCGTCCGCGCATCGTGGTAGGCCCGGACTTCGACCAGCAGTTCACCGCACAGGAACAGGGCCTGATCCTGCAGCACGAGCGCAGCCACCGTCGCAATGGCGACCACTGGGCCAACGGCGCGCTGCTGCTGGTGCGCGCGCTGTTCTGGTTCCACCCGTTGCTGCCCTGGGCCGCACGCCGCTTCCTGCGCGACCAGGAACTGGCCTGCGATGCCCGCACCATCGGCCCGCAGCCTGCGCTGCGCGGCCTCTACGCCAGCACGCTGCTGAAGGCGCAGCTGGTCCACCCGGTTGCGCCCGCGGTCTGCCATTGGCGCAGCCAACCCGTGTTGAAGGAGCGCATCGCCATGTTGAAGCAGTCCAAGCGGAAGGCATTGCCGTGGGTGTCGGGACAGGTACTGGTGGTCGGGGTGTGCCTGGGAATGGGAGCGGTGGCGTGGGCCAGCCAGGGCGGAGGCGCGGGAGGCGCGGGAGGCGCCGCAGGGTCCGTCATGGACCGGGAGATCCAGGTCGACAAGATGCCGCCACCGTCCTATCCGAAATCTGCGGTCGAGCAGCGCCAGGTGGGCGTGGTGAACCTGCGCGTGGAAGTGGATGCCCAAGGCCATCCCACCGACGTCCAGGTGCTCAGCGCCACCAATCCGGGGGTGTTCGATGCTGTCTCGATTGCTGCGGCGCGCAGCTGGACCTATCGGCCCGCAGTGAAGAACGGCAAGCCGGTGGCCGGTGCCGTGCGCGTCCCGATTACCTACGCCATGGATGACACCGAGGACACGAAGTGAAGCGAGCGCCGCTGCTGATGATGGCGGTGCTGCTGGCGGCATGTGCAACCCAGGATCGCCTGACCACGGCCGATACCCGCAGCGAGAATGTCGGTCACCAGCGTCTGCGACCCGATGCGGGGGGAGGGACCGGTCAGATCCAGCCCTACGCACTGGCCGCCAGCGAAGGCTACCGCATGCCACAACTGCATACGGCACCGGACCCGGTAGTGGGCGAGCGTGATCCACGCACCTCGCTGCCGCCGACTACGGTCTGCCTGCAGGTGGTGGTGGATGCGCAGGGCAGCGTTGAGCGCAGCATCCCGCTGACCGACCGCAGCGAATGCAGTGCGGGTGAGGCACCGGAGAATGCGCCCTTGCTGCAGGCAGCGCAGGAGGCGGTTGCCATGTGGAAGTACTCCTCCGCCGCAGTCTGTCACTTCGCGGCAGGCAAAGTGCCGGCTGATCGCGGCGACTGCCGCAGTGCCGAGCGGGTCGAACCGGTGGCCGTCACCCTGCAGTACGCCTTCACCTTCGAGGTCGTGAAGGGCCGGCAGACGGTCCGCACGCAGGGAAAATGATCGCGCGTGATGCCGGGTGGCGCCGGGCCATGCCCGGCCAATACAGCGGCGTCGATCAGGCCCCGCCCTGGATGTTGGCCTTCACTGCGGGCTGCATCAGTTTCGGTTCTTCCAGCGTGGCATCGCGGGCCTGTCGCACGCTGACGAACTCCGCCTCGGCTACGCCGTCATGCACGTGGATGTTGTGCGCGCGCTGTTCGCCGATGGTGGTCTCGTTGGCAAAGTCGCGGCCGCCCGGGCCGTAGTCGTGGCAGACGAACACGCGGGTGGCCTCGGGCAGGGCCAGCAGTCGCTGGATCGAGCGGTACAGCTGCGCTGCATCGCCACCCGGGAAGTCGCAGCGTGCGGTGCCGCCGTCAGGCATGAACAGCGAGTCGCCGGTGAACAGCGCGTCGCCGATCAGGTAGGCGATGCTGTCGCTGGTGTGCCCGGGCACGGCGATCACCTGGCCGCGCAGTTCGCCGAGGGCGAAGGTCTCGCCATCGCTGAACAGGTGGTCGAAGATCTCATCGGACGCCGGAAGCTGCAGGCCATAGCGCGGTGCGAACGTGGCCTGCACCGAGCGGATGCCTTCGCCGATGGCCAGCGTGGCCTGCGGGAAACGATGCTTCAGGCGGCGCCCGGCCGACACATGGTCAGCGTGGGCATGGGTTTCCAGCAGCCAGCGCAGCTGCAGGCCTTGTTGCTCGATGGCCTGCAACGCGGCATGCAGCGGCGCTTCACTGCTGGCGTCGGTATCCGGGTCGTAGTCCAGGACCGGGTCGATCAGCGCTGCCTCGCCGCTGGCCGGGTCGCTGACCAGGTAGCTGAAGGTGTTGCTGTCACGGTGGAAGAACGACTGCACCTGGACCGACATCGGAACTCTCCTCAGCGCGCGCCGAGCACGCGGTTCAGCAACTGCGCCAGGTTCTCACCGGCCAGTCGCAGCTGCGCTTCGGCCAGCGGCCGGTAGCGCTCGGTGTACTCGTCACCGATTTTACGCGTGGCCGGATAAACGCCAGCTTGCATGGAGATGCGGCAGCTGGCCTCGGCCCACGTCTGCGGGTCGCGCTGCGGGTTGGACTGGCGCGCCAGCTTCGGCGCGCGCTGGCTCTGCAGCAGCGGCAGATAGCCTGCGTCATCCAGCTTGCGGGTGTTGAGCATGCCGCTGTCCCACAGCGAGTGCAGGTTGGTACCGCGGTTGCCGAACTGCAGCTGGAAATCGTTGCCGCCCTTGTCGTGGGCGTAACCGGCGTGCATCGGCTGGTGGATGTCGCCGACCAGGTGCACGACGAACTTCAGTGCCTGCAGGCGCTCGCCGTCGGTCAGGCTGCGGTCGCCGAGGATGGCGCTCTGGGCCTTCAGGGCCTCGACGATGCAGTTGCCGTTCTTGCAATGCTTCGGTGCTTCGTAATGGCAGTTGTCCTCGGCGATGTTGACGTAGTGCCAGCCGGCCGAGCGACGGCCCAGGCCCGGGTCCTTGGCACGCAGCTGGTCGGCCCACGGCGCGATGCTGGCCAGGGTGGCATCCGGTTCGATGGCCAGCAGGCGGTCCACTTCAGCGCGGGCGGTGGGGGTGAGGCGGGCGTCGGCGACTTCGGCGACCAGACGGTGGCCTTGCGCGCCCCAGGCATGGGCGGGGGCGGAGAGGGACAGCAGGGCCGGCGCCAGGGCGGCGGCGAGGAAGAGGGAGTGCAGGGCTTTCATGCGCACATTCTAGCGGGGTAGGTGGATTGAAGAGCGGCGCGTTCCTGTCTGCTGGGGCGGGCTGCAGCGCCTGCCCCTGCAGCCCCTATCCAACATGGCAGCGAAGGCGGATGCAAACGTCAAAGGCAACATCAAAAGCAGATGCAGGATCAAAACCTGCCGCTCGCAACTGCAGACACCCACTACCCCTTGGAAGTACGCGGCTTGTCCTCGCCTTTGCTTGAGCTGGCGCGCGCAGATGGGAAGGGTGGAGAGGGTGGGGTGATCGGGACCGTTCGCCGCATGGATGCGGCGATCGAGCCTTATCTGATCGGAATCTGGCAGCGTAGGTGCCGAGAGCCGGCGTGGGCCGCCGTGTAAGCCTGGATCTCGACGATCGCCCTGTAGCTTGGCGCCCACGCCGGAATCTCCCTTGATCCGCCCGAACAGTTGCTGGAGCTGACACTCGCAGTGATAAGACTGGGCAAGCGGGGGAGCTCTCGACCCTTCCAGACTATACGGAGTCCGGTGATGAACGGGATCGGGATTGATGTCAGCAAGCGCCAACTGGATGTCGGCACGACGAACGGCGAGATCCTGCAGGTCAGCAATAGCGCTTCGGGTTTTGCTGAATTGGATCTCTGGTTGAGGAAACATCCGGCGAGCCAGATTGTGCTGGAAGCCACCGGTGGCTACGAACAGTCAGTACTGAACTTCCTGCACAACGCCGGTCATCCGGTGGTCCGCGCCAATGCCCTGCGGGCCCGTAGGCTGGCCCAGGGGTTGGGTCAGCTGGCCAAGACCGACCGGTTGGATGCCTGTGCATTGGCGCAGATGGCGGCCCTGGTCAAACTGCCCACCTACCAACCGCTGGAGCCTTGGCAGCAGAAAATGCGGGAATTCGTACGGGCACGTCGACAGACGATGGAAGCCCTGACCGTAGCGCGCCAGCAGCAGGAGATGGTGACCGATCGTGAGTTGCGCCGACTGCTGCAAGCCAACATCAGCCGCCTGCAGGGGATAGTTGGGCGCCTGGGAAAGCAGATTGCCGAGCAGGTTGCGCAGCAGCCTCAACTGGCTGTCCTGAAGTCGATGAAGGGCGTCGGCCCGGGCTTGCAGGCGGTACTGGCCAGCTATCTGCCAGAGCTTGGCAGGATCAGTGGCAAGCGCATCGCCAGCTTGGTCGGGGTGGCCCCGATGTCCCACGACAGCGGAACCATGCGTGGCAAACGAAGCATCCATGGCGGCAGGGCCGAGATCCGTCAGGTGCTTTACATGGCCAGTATGTCGGCCATGCGGCATGAACCTCGACTGCGCGATTTCTACCAGTCGCTGCGAGCCCGAGGCAAGGAAGGAAAAGTAGCCATCGTGGCGGTGATGCGGAAGATGCTGGTGATTCTCAACGCCCGGGTGCGCGACGCTCAAGGCGGATCGATCCCCGCCTGAAGCCAGCCTGCGCGCGTTCCAAGAGGCTGCCGGCCAGCGGCCGGCACTACCGTGCCTGTCTGCCGGAGGAGCCTGAGCCCCTCCGGCAACACAGTTGCTACAGGGACGTATTTACGGCGTGTCCCGATCACCCCACCCTCTCCACCCAATTCCAGATGCCGGTGCCTTTCGCGCAAACAAAAAAGCCCCGGCAATCACCGGGGCAACATGCTGCGAGGGTTTTGCTGGTAGCGGGGGAGCGGGGGCGAAGCCCCCGCGCTCAACACACCGCTTAGAACTTGAAGACGTACGACGCGCCGTAGACCAGCGGATCGATGTTGACCGTGCCGATCTTCTCGCCGTTCAACTTCACCTTGCTGTCGATGTCGATCCAGCGCATGTCCACGCGCAGCGCGCCCTTCTCGCCGATCGCGAAGTCCACGCCCGCATGCGCGGCCAGGCCCCACGAATCCTGCAGCTTCAGGCGGCTGTCCTTCAGCGCACCGGTGGTGTCTTCGCTGAAGAAGGTCGTGTAGTTCACGCCCGCACCGATGAACGGCGACACCTTGCCCTTGCTGTTGAAGTGGTACTGCACGGTCACCACCGGCGGCAGCTGCTTGGTGCTGCCCACGCGGCCCAGGCCATTGATGTTGATGTCGTGCTTGAACGGCAGCGCGGCCAGCACTTCGATGCCCAGGTTGTCGGCGATGAAGTACTCACCGGTGATGGTCGGCTTGACGTCGTTGTCGACGTCGACCTTCAGGGTGTGGTTGGCCAGCCAGCCGTTGTTCGACTTCGGCGCCACCTGGTGGATGCCGGCGGAGAGCGTCCAGTCGCCCTTGGACTGGGCCATGGCCGGGGCGGCGGCGAGGGACAGGGCGGCGGCCAGGCTGGCCACGATCAGGGGGGACATCTTGCGCATGGGGGTGTTCTCGTTGCTGGGTGGATGGCGACAGTCTCGGCCTCACGCCGCGCTAACGCTTTGATCCGGATCAAATCCTGTCCGCCAGCCCGCTGCGGGCCCCGGCCGGCCCACGGTGGCCAGCCCCGGTTTGCTAGACTTGTGGGCCCTATCCATCCCGCCGCACCCGTCGCGGCTGCAGGAGCTTGAGAACATGGCAATCAAGGTTGGTATCAACGGTTTCGGTCGCATCGGGCGTAACGTCCTGCGCTCGGCGGTGCTGAACTTCGGCGACGACATCGAAATCGTGGCCATCAACGATCTGCTGGAGCCGGACTATCTGGCTTACATGCTCAAGTACGACTCCGTGCACGGCCGTTTCAAGGCCGACGTGGCGGTGCAGGGCAACGACCTGCTGGTCAACGGCAAGAAGATCCGCCTGACCCAGGAACGCGACCCGGCCAACCTGAAGTGGGACGAAGTGGGCGCTGACGTGGTGCTGGAAGCCACCGGCCTGTTCCTGACCAAGGAAACCGCGCAGAAGCACATCGATGCCGGCGCCAAGAAGGTCATCATGTCGGCCCCGTCGAAGGACGACACGCCGATGTTCGTGTACGGCGTGAACGACAAGACCTACGCCGGCCAGGCGATCATCTCCAACGCATCGTGCACCACCAACTGCCTGGCGCCGCTGGCCAAGGTCATCAACGACAAGTGGGGCATCAAGCGCGGCCTGATGACCACCGTGCATGCGGCCACCGCCACCCAGAAGACCGTCGATGGCCCGTCCAACAAGGACTGGCGCGGCGGCCGTGGCATCCTGGAAAACATCATTCCGTCGTCCACCGGTGCGGCCAAGGCCGTCGGTGTGGTCATCCCGGAACTGAACAAGAAGCTGACCGGCATGAGCTTCCGCGTCCCGACCTCGGACGTGTCGGTGGTCGACCTGACCGTCGAGCTGGAGAAGGAAGCCACCTACGCCGAGATCTGCGCGGAAGTGAAGGCACAGAGCGAAGGCCCGCTGAAGGGCATCCTGGGCTACACCGAAGACAAGGTCGTGGCCACCGATTTCCGCGGCGAAACCTGCACCTCGGTGTTCGACGCCGACGCTGGCATCGCCCTGGACGGCACCTTCGTCAAGCTGGTGACCTGGTACGACAACGAGTGGGGCTACTCGAACAAGTGCCTGGAAATGGCCAAGGTCATCGCCGCCAAGTAAGGCCGGCGTAGATCGCAGACGGACCCCGGCCTGGCCGGGGTTCGTCGTTTATGGGGCCGGCCCTGTCGTAGCATGGGGCGGTCGACCGCTGCCGCTGGGGCGCGGGAACGCAATGGAAGCACGCAATGGAAGCACTGATAGCCCTGGTCGTACTGGTCCTGCTGGCCATCCCGCTGCTGCTGGTGGTGGCGCTGGTGATGATTGCCGGCCTGCGCCGCCGTGTCGCCGCGCTGGAAAGCGCCATGGCCGCCGCGCCTGCCGCTGCCAAGCCGGCGGCCGTCACGCCTGCGCCTGAACGGCCGATGGTCACGCCCGCGGCCAGTGCCGATCCACCGTTCCTGCGCCCGGTCGCTGCGGCTGCGCCGCAACCCCCACAACCGCCGGTGCGAGAGGCCCCGCCCACCGAGGCGCCGCCCCCCCGTCCTGCTGCGCCACCGCCGGTACCGCCGGCGCCGGTGCAGCCGCCGTTGCCGCCAGAACCGGTGCTGCCGAATTTCATCGAGCGCGGCGTCGGTGCGGTCAAGCGCTGGTTCACCGAGGGCAACGTGCCAGTCAAGATCGGCATGCTGGTGCTGCTGGCCGGTGTCGCCGCACTGCTGAAGTACGTCAGTGACCAGGGCTGGCTGGTGCTGCCGATCGAGCTGCGCCTGGCCGGCGTCACCGTCGGCGCACTCGGCCTGCTGGCGTTCGGCTGGCACCAGCGCGAGCGCAGGCGCCTGTTCGCGCTGGCCCTGCAGGGCGGCGCCATCGGGGTGCTGCTGCTGACGATCTTCGCGGCCTTCAAGCGCTTCGACCTGATTCCCCCGGGCTTCGCGTTCGTCAGCTCCATTGCACTGGTGGCCGGGCTGTGCGTGCTGGCGGTGGTGCAGAACTCGCGCACGCTGGCGGTGCTGGGCATCCTCGCCGGCTTCATGGCACCGCTGTGGCTGTCCACCGGCAGCGGCAACCACGTGGGCTTGTTCAGCTACTACGCGGTGCTCAACGCCGGCATCTTCGCCATTGCCTGGTTCCGACCGTGGCGCGCGCTGAACCTGCTGGGCTTCGCCTTCACCTTCGGTATCGGTACGTTCTGGGGCGTGCTGCAGTACGCGCCTGACAAGTTCAGCAGCACCGAGCCGTTCCTGCTGCTGTTCTTTGCCTTCTACCTGCTGATCCCGTTGCTGTATGCACGCCGGCAGCCCGCCGGGCGGCGTGACCTGATCGATGGCAGCCTGGTGTTCGGTACGCCATTGGTCGCGTTCTCGTTGCAGGCGGGCATGCTGTACCAGCAGCCGATGACGCTGGCGCTGTGCGCGCTGGCCCTGGCGGCGATCTACGCGGTGCTGGCACGTGCGCTGATCGCGCGTGCGTCGTACACCGTGCTGGCACAGTCGCACGCGGTGCTGGCGGTGGGCTTCGCCACGCTGTCGGTGCCGCTGGCCTTGTCGGCGCGTGCCACCGGCGCGGTCTTTGCGCTGGAAGGCGCTGGCCTGGCCTGGTTGGGCCTGCGCCAGAAACGCTGGCTGCCGCAGGTGTCCGGCGCGCTGCTGCAGATGGGCGCTGCGTTCGCCTTCGTGGCCGGTGGCGATCACTGGCATGAGGACCTGCGCTTCCTGATCAATCCGACCGCCATCGGGGCGCTGCTGCTGGCCCTGGCCGGCTTCGCGTCGGCCTGGAGCTACCAGCGCAGGTCCCGCCACGAGATTGCCCTGGTCTACTACCTGTGGGGCCTGCTGTGGTGGCTGGGTGGCCTGGTGCATGAGATCACCCGTTTCTTCCCGTACCGCACCGAAGTGGATGCATTGCTGGTGCTGGCTGCCGTCACCGCATGGCTGGCCGCCGAAGTACAGCGGCGCCAGCCGGCGCGTGCGCTGGGGGTGACCGCACTGGCGATGCTGGCGCTGGGCTTCCCGCTGGCGCTGTTGCAGAGCGACGCGCACCATCAGCCGTTCGCCGGCTACGGCGCGCTGGCCTGGGCGGTGTTCGCGGTGCTGGGCGTGCGCACGCTGCTGTGCCTGCGCCAGGGGGGCGACACCGTGGCGCGCATCGCGCAGTTCCTGTGGTGGCTGCTGTGGCCGTCGCTGCTTTCGCTGCTGGCCTTGTGGGGCGGTGGCGAGGCCGATCTGGCACAGGGCTGGACGACGCTGCTGGTGACCCTGCCGTGGCTGCTGATGGCGGCGTTGTCGCTGTGGCGCTGGAATGCGCTGCGCTGGCCGCTGGGTGCAGCGTTCGACCGCGTGCGTCAGCCGCTGCAGTGCGTGCTGTTCGGCCTGTTGTCGATCGGCTGGCTGTCCGGCCAGCTGCTGCCGGGCGATGCTGCGCCGCTGCTGTGGCTGCCGGTGCTGAATCCGGCGGAGCTCGGGCAGTGGCTGAGCCTGCTGCTGCTGGCGCGTTGGCTGTACAGCGATCAGGCGCCGCAGGCGCTGCTGGGTATCCGCATGCCGCTGCTGTCACTGGCAACCTTCGTCGCGCTGACCAGCGTTGTGCTGCATGGCGTGCATCAGTGGGGCGGCCTGTCGTGGAACGCGTCGATGATGCGCTTCAGCCTGGCGCAGACCAGCCTGACCGTGCTGTGGAGCGTGCTCGGCGTGATTGCCTGGGTGTGGGGATCGCGCCGTGGCCAGCGCGTGTTGTGGATGGTCGGTGCCGTGCTGATGGGCGTGGTGCTGGCCAAGCTGGTCATCGTCGATCGCCAGCACCTGGGCAACCTGCTGGGCATCGCATCGTTCATCGCCTACGGCCTGCTGTGCACGGTCGTGGGTTATCTGGCACCGGCACCGCCCAGCGCGGCGCCGTCCGTGGAGGAGAAGCAATGAGGAAGTGGAGCAGGGCGCTGCTGCCGGCGATGTTCGGCATGCTGGCCGCCGTCGTGGTGCAGGCCGCCGATTACCGCACGCAGTACGCCGAACAGTGGCCGCTGACGCTGTCCAGCGCACAGTCCGGTGCGTACAGGGTTGTTCTGGAGCCGGCGATCT
The DNA here is from genome assembly GCF_003205835.1 of Stenotrophomonas maltophilia. Taxonomy (GTDB): domain Bacteria; phylum Pseudomonadota; class Gammaproteobacteria; order Xanthomonadales; family Xanthomonadaceae; genus Stenotrophomonas; species Stenotrophomonas riyadhensis. Next base: position 3,849,402 of record NZ_CP029773.1, on the reverse strand, counting down.
ATCGCCGTGCAGGTGCCGCCGATCTCGGCGATCTGCAGGTGTTCAATGCCGCTGGCCAGTCGTTGCCATCGGCGCTGCTGGCGCCGGACCAACCGCTGGCGCAGCCGCCGGTGCAGCGTGAACTGCCGTGGTTCGCGCTGCCGCCGTTGGCCGAGGCACAGCGCAATGATCTGCAGCTGCTGACCGAACGCGATACCGATGGGCGCGTACGCCGGGTCGAGGCGCGCGTGAGTGGTGGTGCGGTGGCGAATGGGCAGGGCGGTTGGCTGATCGATGCCAGCGTGCTCGGCCAGCAACCATTGGCGGCGCTGGTGCTGGATTGGGCCGACAGCGGACAGCCGCTGCAGGCGCAGGTGCAGCTGGATGCCAGCGACGATCTGCAGCACTGGCGTGCGGTCGGGCGTGACGTTCCGCTGGTGGATCTGCAGCGCGCTGGCAAGCGCCTGCTGCAGCGTCGCCTGCAGGTGAATGGCGAAGCACGTTACCTGCGTGTGCTGGCACAGGGCGATGCGCGCCTGCCGACGCTGCGCAGCGTGCTGGCCGAACTGCCGCCGGCACCGGCCACGCTGCCGTGGGAATGGCTGTCGCTGGAGCCGGTCTCGAAGGGCAAGGGCGAATACACCTTCGAACTCGATGGTCGTTTCCCGGTAGCACGCGCCGATGTGGCCAGCACCGACAACAGCCTGGTGCAGTGGACGTTGTTCAGCCGCGATGACGAGAGTGCCGAGTGGCAGCGCCGCAGTGCGCCGTGGATTGCGTACCAGCTGCAGCAGGGCACGCTGGGCCAGCGCCAGCAATCAGCGGCCCAGCCGCTGGGTAGCGTGCATCGTGACCGCTATTGGAAGCTGGTGGCGAACCCGGCGGAAACGGCGACCGCACCGACCCTGCGCCTGGGCTACCAGCCGGAGGTGCTGGTGTTCCTGAGCCAGGGGGCCGCGCCGTATGCACTGGCAGTGGGCAGTGCGACCGCGCGCCGCATGGAAGCGCCGATTGGTGTGCTGATCGAGGAACTGCGGCAGCGCAATGACCCGTCGTGGCAGCCGACGCTGGCGCGCCTGGAGGGCAGCCCGGAGCCGCTGGCCGGCGACGCGGCGCTGAAGCCGCAGCGCGATTGGAAGTCGTGGTTGCTGTGGGCGTTGCTGGGGCTGGGGGTGTTGGTTGTTGGCGGCCTGGCGGTCAGTCTGCTTCGGCAGAAGCCGGCGCCTTCGGCGTAGGTTCCGGCGAACGGCGCAGCCCCTCGTGGGTGGGGTGGTCGTGTAAAGCAAAAGCAGAAGCCGCGCTTGGCCGGGCGGGTGGGCTGGGCAGGGGACGCCGTGAATCCGTCCCTGGGGCTTAGCCGCGCCATCCATGGCGCGGATACCCCTGCCCAGCCCACCCGCCAGGCCTCTGACAATTTCCGGGTGCGTCCACCCACGGAAGAAAAAAGAAGAGCAAAAGCAAAAGCAGCTTGGCTGTGCGCTTCTTGTAGAGCCGAGCCCACGCTCGGCAGCTGTTCGCGGAGACGGCCATCGGGGTCAGATCCGTTTTCCGAAGGAAAACGGATCTGACCCCTTCTTTCTCCATCCGACATCAGAAACTGCTTTTGCCTTTGACATCCGCATCACCTCATGAACCTGTCGAGGCCGGGGTGGTGTGGGCTGGCAGGGGTGTCCGCGGCATGGATGCCGCGGCCAAGCCCCCAAGGACGGGTTTACGGCGTCCCCTGCCAGCCCACACCGCCCCGGCCCACCCACAGCATCACAAGGCGCCAGCGCTTTGGCTCTCGCAGTTGCAGTTGCGCCTCTGCCTGCCGCAGGCATCGGCCCTCCCACCACCCGCACCCGATACAATGTCCGTCTGCCGTACCCCGGCATCCCGTCCCTGAGCCAAAGAGTTGCCCATGTCCATCGTCCGCATGACCGACCTCGACCTCTCCGGCAAGCGCGTGCTGATCCGCCAGGATCTGAACGTGCCGATCGAGAATGGCCGCATCACCTCCGAACAGCGCATCACGGCTTCGCTGCCGACGCTCAAGCGCGCGCTGGAGCAGGGCGCGGCGGTGATGGTCACCTCGCACCTGGGGCGCCCGAAGGAAGGTGTGTGGAGCGAAGCCGATTCGCTGGCGCCGGTCGCCCAGCGCCTGTCCGAGCTGCTCGGCCGCGAGGTTCCGCTGGTGCGCGACTGGGTCGACGGCGTCGACGTGCAGCCGGGCCAGCTGGTGCTGCTGGAAAACTGCCGCATGAACGTCGGCGAGGGCAAGGACGATGAAGCCCTGTCGAAGAAGTACGCCGCGCTGTGCGATGTGTTCGTGATGGATGCCTTCGGCACCGCACACCGTGCACAGGCCTCCACCCATGGTGTCATCCGCTTCGCCCCGGTCGCTGCCGGTGGCCCGCTGCTGATGGCCGAACTGGATGCGCTGGCGCAGGCGCTGGATGCACCGGCCACGCCGCTGCTGGCCATCGTCGCCGGCAGCAAGGTCAGCACCAAGCTGGAACTGCTGGCCAACCTGGTCGGCAAGGTCGACCAGCTGATCGTCGGTGGCGGCATCGCCAACACCTTCATCGCTGCCGCCGGCTACAACGTCGGCAAGTCGCTGTACGAGCCGGACCTGCTGGACACCGCGAAGAAGATCGTGGCCGATGCCAAGGCGCGCGGCGCCGACATCCCGCTGCCGGTCGACGTGGTCACCGCCAAGCAGTTCATGCCGGATGCGGTCGCCGAGGTGAAGGCGGTCGACGCCGTTGCCGAAGACGATCTGATCCTGGACATCGGCCCGCAGACCGCAGCGCAGTACGCGCAGCTGATCGAGAAGGCTGGCACCGTGGTCTGGAACGGCCCGGTCGGTGTGTTCGAGTTCGAAGCCTTCAGCAAGGGCACCGAAGCGCTGGCCCGCGCCATCGCCAGCTCCAAGGCGTTCTCCATCGCCGGTGGCGGTGACACGCTGGCGGCGGTCGACAAGTTCGACATCGCCAAACAGGTCAGCTACATCTCCACCGGCGGTGGTGCGTTCCTGGAATTCCTGGAAGGCAAGACCCTGCCGGCGGTGGCCGCACTCGACGCGCGCGGCGCATGAGTGCCGAGCGCAGCAAGGATGTCCTGTTCTTCGACCTCGATGGCACGCTGATCGATTCGCAGGTGGGCATCACCGCCTGCATCGCCTACGCGCTGCAGAAGATGGACCATCCGGTGCCGCCGCAGGAGACGCTGCTGGGCTGGATCGGTCCGTCGCTGCGCACCACCTTCGCGCCGCTGTTCATTGAACCGGCGCGGGTGGAACAGGCGGTGGGCTACTACCGTGAACGCTTCGACGCCGAGGGCTGGCGCGAGCACACGGTGTACCCGCAGGTGGAAGACACCCTGCGCACGCTGCATGGGCGTGGCCACCGCCTGGCGGTGGTCACCGCCAAGAACGAGCCGCATGCGCGCCGCATCCTGGCCCACCTGCCGTTCGGCGGACTGTTCGAGGAAATCGTCGGTTCGACCCTGGACGGCTCGCGCAGCCACAAGCCGGAACTGGTGGGCGAGGCATTGCGCCGCCTTCAAGTGCAGCCGGCGCAGTGCTGGATGATCGGCGATCGCCGCATGGACATCGAAGGCGCACGCCACCACGGCCTGCGCAGTGTCGGTGTGCTGTGGGGCTTTGGCGGTGAGGCCGAGCTCATCGAAGCCGGTGCCGGGCAGTTGGCGCACGCGCCGTCGCAGTTGGAAACGCTGCTGGCCTAGTCCCCTGCAGAGCCGAGCCCATGCTCGGCTCTGCAGAACTCCCTGCGCCAGCGTATGTCCGGACGATGTCCGTTCCATGACCCGCGAAGTCAGGCAGCGCAAGGCTGTAACCGTATACATGCGGCGTGAAGGATGTGCTAATTTCCGTTCTTTATCGGGAGAGGCCCATTCACCATGTTCGAGCGTCAGCGTCGCACCAAGATCCTTGCCACCCTCGGTCCGGCCACTGATCCGCCGGGCGTGCTGGAGGATCTGTTCCGCGCCGGCGTCAACGTGGTGCGCCTGAACTTCAGCCACGGCGATCCCTCCGGCCAGGCCAAGCGCGCCGCCGAAGTGCGCGCCGCCGCCGCCCGCGTCGGCGTGGAAGTCGGCATCCTGGCTGACCTGCCGGGCCCGAAGATCCGCATCGAGCGCTTCGCTGAAGGCAAGGTGCAGCTGAAGGCGGGCAACCGCTTCGACCTGATCGCCAGCACCAACGCCGGCCCCGGCGATGCGACCCAGGTGGGCGTGAGCTACCTCGGCCTGCCGCAGGACGTGGGTCCGGGCGATGTGCTGCTGCTCGACGACGGCCTGATGCAGCTGCAGGTGGTGGAGGTGCAGGGCGAACGCATCATCAACACCGTGCTCAACGACGGTGTGTTGTCCGACCGCAAGGGCCTGAACAAGCAGGGCGGCGGCCTGTCGCTGGGCGCGCTGACCGAGCGTGACAAGGAGCTGATCGGCATTGTCGCCAAGATCGGTGTCGACTTCATCGCCGTGTCGTTCTGCCGCAACGCGCAGGATATGAACGACGCGCGTGAGATCGCCCGCTCGCACGGCTGCGATGCCGCGCTGGTGTCGAAGATCGAGCGCACCGAGGCGATCGAGAACCTGGAAGAAATCGTCGAGGCCAGCGACGTGGTGATGGTGGCCCGTGGCGACCTCGGCGTGGAGATCGGCGATGCCGAACTGCCGGGCCTGCAGAAGAAGATCATCAAGGCCTCGCTGGCGCAGAACAAGGTGGTGATCACCGCCACGCAGATGCTGCAGTCGATGGTCGAAAGCCCGATCCCGACCCGTGCCGAAGTGCTGGACGTGGCCAACTCGGTCATCGATGGCACGGACGCGGTGATGCTGTCGGCCGAGACCGCTGCCGGTGCCTGGCCGGTCAAGGCTGTGGAAGCAATGGCGCGCATCTGCCTGGGGGCCGAGCGCCAGTTCCAGACCGAGACCGACTTCAACGCCTCGCCGCGCAACCTCGAGCGTGCTGACCAGGCCATCGCCATGGCCACCATGTTCCTGTCGCAGCACGTGGGTGTGCGCGCGATCGTGGCCATGACCGAATCCGGTGGTACCGCCCGCTATCTGTCGCGTTTCCGCGCCAAGGCACCGGTGTTCGCGGTGACCCGCCACGACGGCGCACGTCGCCAGATGGCGCTGATGCGCGATGTCTATCCGATCAACTTCGACAGCCGTGGCCTGACCCCGCGCGAAGCCGCACGCGGCAGCATCCGCCTGCTGGTGGAAGCCGAACTGCTGCAGGCCGGTGACCGCGTGGTGTTTACCAGCGGCGAGCACATGGAAACCCTGGGCGCAACCAACACCCTGCGCCTGCTGGAAGTGGGCGACGACGGCCGCGCGATCGGCCTGGGCGATCTGTAAACCCAGTCGGTCCTGGGTCGGAGCCGCGGCGCGGGTCCGACCCGGGGTCAGATTCCCGAAGGGGTTCTGACCCCACGCCGCAGGACATCCCTTGTCCGGTGCGGACATTGGAATCGTTTCCAGACTGGCCTCCACGTCGGGGCAACGGGCAGCGGGGCTATACTTACGTTTTTCCCGCACCCGCCACAGGAAGTACATGAGCATCGAACAGCTGGCTGAAACCGCCCAGGCCATGGTTGCCCCGGGCAAGGGCATCATCGCGATCGACGAATCCACCGCTACCATCGCCAAGCGTTTCGCTGGCGTCGGCATCGAGAACACCGAGGAGAACCGTCGCGCCTACCGCGAGCTGCTGCTGACCACGCCGAAGCTCAACGAGCACATTTCCGGCGCCATCCTGTTTGACGAAACCATCCGTCAGTCGACCAAGGACGGCGTGCCGTTCGCCAAGTACATGGCCGACCACGGCATGATTCCGGGCATCAAGGTGGACAAGGGTGCGCACCCGCTGGCCGGCTGCCCGGGCGAGCTGGTGACCGAAGGCCTGGACGGCCTGCGCGAGCGCCTGCAGGAGTACTACAAGCTGGGTGCGCGCTTCGCCAAGTGGCGTGCGGTGATCAACATCGGCGAGAGCATTCCGTCGGGCACCTGCATCGAGTCCAACGCCCACGCGCTGGCCCGCTATGCCGCCCTGTGCCAGGAATGTGGCCTGGTGCCGATGGTCGAGCCGGAAGTGATCATGGACGGCGACCACGACATCGAGACCTGCTACGAAGTCACCGAAGCCACCCTGCGTTCGCTGTTCGACGCGCTCTACCAGCAGAACGTGCTGCTGGAAGGCACCATCCTGAAGGCCTCGATGGTCATCTCCGGCAAGGGCTGCGATGAGCAGGCCGACGTCGAGGAAGTGGCCGAATCTACCGTGATGTGCCTGAAGAGCACCGTGCCGGCGATCCTGCCGGGCGTGGTGTTCCTGTCCGGTGGCCAGAGCGATGAGCAGTCCACCGAGCACCTGAACGCGATGAACCAGCTGGGCAACCTGCCGTGGCCGCTGAGCTTCTCCTACGGCCGCGCCATGCAGCAGGCCGCGCTGAAGCTGTGGGCCAAGGACATGAAGGGCAACTACGCCGCTGCCCAGAAGACCGTGTACGAGCGTGCCAAGGACAACGGCCTGGCTGCGCTGGGCAAGTGGAACGGTTGATCCGTCCCATCGCTGGATGAACAAGGCAGCGCCGGCATCACGCCGGCGTTTGCTTTTGCGGGTATCTTTTCCGCCCCCGCGTGCCCGGCCGGTACGCGGGAACCACATGGAAGGCCAAGGAGAAACAACATGCGTTTGGCAGCAATCACACTGGCCGTAGCCACGGTCCTGGTCGCCGGCGGGTGCAACCGCATCGGTGGCGGCGGTGCAGAGGCAGGCAAGGCCGCGTCGCTCGATTTCGACAAGCCGGTGTCCGGCGAGATCACCTCGCGCAGCGGCATCAACTTCAATGACGGCAGCCACCACCAGCTCTACCAGATCAAGCTGGAAGACAAGCAGCTGGTTGGGCTGAAGCTGACCGGATCGCTGAGTGGCTCGATCGCGGTATTCAGCAACGGCAGCCTGGTGGCCAGCAGCAACACCGGTTACGAGCGCGAAGGCGACGTCTCGCTGGCCTTCCGTGCCAACGGTGGCGGCACCTACCAGGTGGCGGTCAACGCCAATGGCTCGACCGATTACGGCCCGTACCGCCTGCGCGCCGAGAAGCTGGTGCCGTACGACGGCAAGCCGTTGGCGGGCAGTGGCGAGATCGTCGACATGCTGGCCGGCGGTTCGCAGGACTACACCCTGCAGGTGGACAAGGCAGGCCTGTATGAGATCCGCCTGGTCTCGGATGTCTTCGATCCGGTGCTGAAGCTGTCGGGCCAGGGGGTTGATGCGGAGAATGACGATGGTGGCGACAGCACCAACTCGCGCCTGACCCTGTCGCTGAAGCCGGGCAAGTACACCCTGACCGCGCGTGGCCTGGGCGACGGCGTCAGTGGCATGTTCACTCTGTCGGCCACCCGCATCGAACTGCCGGGCAACCTGGTCGAGCGCGATGGCAGCGCCCTGCCGAAGTCGGGCAGCGTGTACACCATGCTCGACAATGATGGCCGCCGCCGCTTCCTGCTGTCCCTGGACCGCCCGGCCGATGTACGCCTGGATGCGATCTCCAGCCAGGTCGATACCGTGCTGCGCGTGGTGGGCGGCGATGTCGAGCTGGCCGACGATGATGGTGGCAACGGCACCAACGCGCGCCTGGAAGAGACGCTGCCGGCCGGTCACTACACCGTGGACGTGTCCGGCCTGAACAATGGCGCGGGCCTGGTGGAAGTGCGCGTGCAGGTGGAGGGTGCCAGCGCCGATGGTGCTGCGGCCTCGGCTGCACGTGCTGCGGCCGACGCTGCGGCGGCGGTGGCTGATGATGCTGCTGCGGTGGAAGCCGCCAGCCGTTGAGCGTGATCCACGCATGCGTGGATGAAAACAACGGTGTGATGCAGAAGGCCGGGCAATGCCCGGCCTTTTCTCTTGCCTGCAGCGCTGCGGATCAATGCGCTGCAGCGAAGCCTGCATCGCCCAGCGGCGGCAACATCGAAGTGCGCGGTTCACTGTCCGTGTTCTGGCCGGCGGCAGCCAGCGCCTGCTGGTACGCCTTGGCCGTGGCCGTATTGAATGCCACCAGCACGATGCGCATCGGCTGCGCGTGGCTGCGCTGCCAGGCCAGCGTTTCCGTCACCGCGATCTGCGCGGCCTGGTACAGCGGATAGCCATACACGCCGCAGCTGATCGCCGGGAACGCGATCGACTGCACGCCCAGTGATTCGGCCAGCTGCAGCGATTTCCAGTAACAGTTGGCCAGCAGCGCCGGTTCGTCGCGCTGGCCGTCATGCCAGACCGGGCCCACCGTGTGCAGTACGTGGCGCGCTGGCAACGCATGGGCGCCGGTGGCGCGCACTTCGCCGGTCGGACAACGCACGCCCGGACGCAGCTCCGGCAACTGCTCGCACTCGGCCAGCAGTGCGGGGCCGGCTGCGCGATGGATCGCGCCGTCGACACCACCGCCACCGAGCAGTGTTTCATTGGCCGCGTTGACGATCGCATCCACCGCCAGGGTCGTGATGTCGCCCTGCCAAACCTCGATCTTCATGCGTCCGTCTCCTGCCTGTGAGGTGATCCGCGCAGCATCTGCGCCGGCTGTTCCCACGGTAGGGGACAGGGCATCGATATTGCGTCATGACCGTCTCACGCGCTGCGATCCGACGGCCTTCACGCACGATGGCGGGCGGCGCCTTCACGCAGGCTGAAGCAGAAGGGGGTCAGAGCCCTTTGCCTGCGGAAAAGGGATCCGACCCCGGGCATCCAGCAGGATGGGGTCGGATCCTTTTCCGAACGGAAAAGGCTCTGACCCCGGGTGTCACGGCAGGCCGGCCAACCACTCGTCGTCGGACCCTTCATTCACATCGGCGAACAGCGGTGTGGAGAAATAGCGTTCACCGGTGTCCGGCAGCATCGCCAGGATCACCGAGCCCGGTTCAGCGCGCGCGGCCACGTCAAGCGCACTGGCGACGGTGGCGCCGGCGGAGATGCCGACGAAGATGCCTTCCTCGGCAGCCAGGCGACGCGCGGTGGTGATGGCGCGGTCATCTTCGACCGAGACCAGTTCGTCCACCACATCGCGGTTGAGCACGTCCGGCACGAAGTCCGGGGTCCAGCCCTGGATCTTGTGCGGCTTCCAGTCATCGCCCTTGAGCAGTGCGGCGCCGGCTGGCTCGGTGGCGATGATGCGGGTCTGCGGGCGTGCCACCTTCAGCACTTCGCCAACACCGGTGAGCGTGCCGCCGGTGCCCCAGCCGCTGACGAAATAGTCCAGCCGCTTGCCGGCGAAGTCGCGCAGGATTTCCGCGGCGGTGGTGTTGCGGTGATACGCCGGGTTGGCCGGGTTGGCGAACTGGCTGGCCAGGAACCAGCCGTGCTGCTCGGCCAGTTCGGCCGCCTTGCGCACCATGCCGCTGCCGCGCTCGGCGGCCGGGGTCAGGATCACCTTGGCACCATAGGCACGCATCAGCTTGCGGCGCTCGACCGAGAAGGTCTCGACCATGGTGGCCACGAACTTGTAGCCGCGCGCGGCGGCGACCATCGCCAGTGCCACGCCGGTGTTGCCTGAAGTGGCTTCGACGATGGTGTCGCCCGGCTTGAGCAGGCCGCGTGCCTCGGCGTCGAGGATGATCGCCAGCGCCAGACGGTCCTTCACCGAGCCGCCCGGGTTGAACGACTCGACCTTGGCGTAGACGCTGACCTGCGGGGGCGCCAGGCGCTGCAGCCTGACGATGGGGGTGTTGCCGACGGTATCGAGGATGGAGTCGTACAGGGCCATGGAAGCGCTCCGGAAACGGGGCCGCGCCGGGCTTCGGCGGGCGAAGGGGGAGGGCTGGCTGTTCAGGCCAGCGGCTGCCGGCTGACCGTAGCGCCGGCATATGACGCCCGGAAATGACCAGATACCTTTCTTAAACAACCTTTGGTTATAAGCTGGTGACGGCAATTGACCCTAGAGTGGACCTCCGCCCCACGCCGCCTGCCTCCCATGACGCTGACCCAGCTGCGCTACCTGGTTGCCATCGCCGACGCCGAGCTGAACATCACGCTGGCCGCCTCGCGCGTGCACGCCACCCAGCCCGGTCTGTCCAAGCAGCTCAAGCAGCTGGAGGACGAGCTGGGTTTCCTGTTGTTCGTGCGCAAGGGCCGCAGCCTGGAGTCGGTCACCCCGGCCGGCACCGAGGTCATCGCCCGTGCCCGCGCGGTGCTGGCCGAGGCCAACAACATCCGCACCTACGCGGCCAACCAGCGCCGCGAGAGCCAGGGGCAGCTGATCCTGACCACCACCCACACCCAGGCGCGCTTCGTGCTGCCGCCGGCCGTGGCGGCGATCAAGCAGGCCTACCCGCAGGTGAGCGTGCACCTGCAGCAGGCCGGTGAAGCCGACGCGCTGGACCGCTTGAACCAGGGTGATGCCGATATCGCCATCATCAGCACCGCCGGCGGTGAGCCCACCGATGGCATCGCGGTGCCGCTGTTCCGCTGGCGACGTCTGGTGGTGGTACCGAAGGGCCACCCGCTGGACCGCGCGGGCCGCGCACCGGACCTGGCCGCGTTGGCCCGGCAACCGCTGATCAGCTACGAATCCTCGACCCGGCCGAATTCCTCGTTGCAGCGCGCCTTCGCTGCGAACGGCCTGGTGCCGGACCTGGCGCTGACCGCGCTTGATGCGGACCTGATCAAGACCTATGTGCGTACCGGGCTGGGCGTGGGCCTGCTGGCGGAGATGGCGGTCAGTTCCAACGACGAAGACCTGAGATCGTGGCCGGCGCCGGACCCGATCAGCGAATGCATCGCGTGGGCGGTGCTGCCGCGCGACCGCGTGCTGCGTGATTACGCGCTGGAGCTGGTGCACGTGCTGGCACCGCAGATTGATCCGCGCGACCTGCGAAGGGTGCTGGATGGCAACCAGGCGGCGGCGTGGCCGGTGCCACCGACCTGGGAGTCACTGACCCAGACCATCACGGTGTGAGGTGGGTCGAGCAGGGCTTGCAGCCCTGCACCTGCGGTAGTGCCGGCCGCTGGCCGGCAACCTCAACAGCAACAGCAACAGCAGAAGCGGGATTCCGTGGGATGGCGGGGCGGTGTCGGAGTGCGGGGACGCCGTGAACCCCTCCATGGGGGCTTGGCCGCGGCATCCATGCCGCGGACACCCCGCACTCCGACACCGCCCCACCTCTGACAGATTCCGATGGCTGTTGGTAGGTGTCGACCTTGGTCGACACGGTAGATCCACGCCATGCGTGGATGAAATCTGTCAGATATCGAAATACATCTGGGGTCAGATCCGTTTTCCTGCGGAAAACGGATCTGACCCCAAGAGCCGTTCCATCAGACCGCGGAAAACTGTCGAAGGCGGGGTGGGTCCGGTTGCGGGAGTGTCCGCGGCATGGATGCCGCGGCCAAGCCCCCAGGGACGGGTTTACGGCGTCTCCCGCAACCGGACCCGCCCCGCCATCCCACGGATTGCCCGCTTTTGACGTTGACGTTGATTCGGCAGGTGCAGGGCGCAGCCCTGCCGAACACCCCCGCGACGGGGTGTCGTAAATGCCTGCGACGGTTCGTCGCACGGGTAATTCTGGACCCGGCTCTACACTAGCGGGGTGACCCGCCTGTCCCGCCCGCAGCGTCTCCTGCTCCAGCTCGCCGTCCTGGCGACGCTGCTGATGGTGCTCGCGCCGCTGGTCAGCCGCGCGCTGCAGGCATCGCCGATGGAGCACGCGGCGATGGCGGGCATGGACCATGCCGCGATGGGCCATGACATGCACGCCATGGCCATGCCCGGGCACGATCAGCACGGCGCCGCGCCGGCCGCGCCCAGCCGTCCGCCCGACCCCCACGCCATGCACGGCGAAGCCTGCGAATACTGCGTGCTGGCGATGCGCCTGCTGCCGTGGCTGGCGGTGCTGGTGCTGCTGTTGCCGCTGCTGTGGCGCCCGCGGCTGGTGTTCCCGTGGTCGCAGCAGGTGCTGCCCGCGCTGCGCTGGCCGGCACATGCCGCGCGCGGGCCGCCGCGTTTCTCCATCGTTCGCTGATGTCCCTATCGAATCTGCCGCACGACGCCTGACCGGGCGCCGTGCGCGCGTGCGTACTTTGGAGCTGTTCCGATGAAAATGACTTCCCGCCCCGCGGGCGCCTGCGCGCGCCTGCCGGTTGCCCTTGGCCTGGCCGTGGCCGCGTCACTGGCCCACGCTGCGCCTGCCGAAGAGGCGCGTACCCTCGACACGATGGTGGTCACCGCCGCCGCGCCGTCGTCCCCGTTGCACTGGGTGACCGATCCGCGCCTGCCGCGGCAGCCCGTGCCTGCCAGTGATGGCGCTGATTACCTGAAGACCGTCCCCGGCTTCTCCGCCATCCGCAACGGCGGCACCAACGGCGACCCGGTGCTGCGCGGCATGTTCGGTTCGCGCCTGAACATCCTCAGCAATGACGGCAACCTGATCGGCGCCTGCCCATCGCGCATGGACAATCCGCTGTCCTACATCGCACCGGAAAGCTTCGACCGGCTGACCATCATCAAGGGCCCGCAGAGCGTGCGCTGGGGGGCCGGGGCGTCGGCCGGCACCGTGCGTTTCGAGCGCGATACCCCGCGTTTCGAGGAACCGGGCGTGCGTGCCGATGCCAGTGCGCTGGTCGGTTCGCGCAACCGCAACGACCAGGTGCTGGACCTGACCCTGGGCAACCCGACCGGCTACGTGCGCGCCAGTGGCAACCGTTCCGAAGCCGATGACTACAAGGATGGCAACGGTGACGTGGTGCCGTCGAAGTGGCGCAAGTGGAACGGTGACGTGGCCATCGGCTGGACGCCGGATGCCGACACGCTGCTGGAGATTTCCGCCGGTGCCGGTGATGCCATCGCACGCTACGCGGGCCGTGGCATGGACGGTGCCGCGTTCGAACGCACCAGCTACGCCGCGCGTTTCGAGAAGCGCAACCTGCCGGGGGCATGGGACACGTTGCAGGCCAACGTGTACTACAACAACGCCGACCACGTGATGGACAACTACACGCTGCGCACGCCGAACCCGCACAGCATGATGCCGATGCCGATGGCATCGAACGTGGATCGCCGAACCCAGGGCGGTCGGGTCAGTTCCGAGTGGCGCTGGCAGGACGTGCAGCTGGTGGCGGGTGTGGATGGCGAAGACAGCCGCCATCGCGGGCGCATGGGCATGGGCCGCGACACCTACCGGCAGGCGGCGTGGGAGACCGATGCCAACTTCCGGCGCTATGGTGTGTTCACCGAGTTGACCCTCGGTGCCGGCACCGATCAGCGCTGGATCAGCGGACTGCGCATCGACCGTGCCAGCGTGCGCGACGAGCGGCAGTCGATCCGCGGAATGATGGGCAACATGCCCAATCCGACTGCGGGCCAACGCCGCAAGGAATGGCTCGGCAGTGGCTTCCTGCGCTACGAGCAGGACCTGGCCGACGGCCTGACCTGGTATGCCGGCCTCGGCCACAGTGAACGCATGCCCGACTACTGGGAGCTGTTCTCGCCCAACCACGGCCCGGCCGGTGCAGTGAACGCGTTTGCCGGTATCCAGCCGGAGCGCACCACCCAGCTCGATGTCGGCCTGCAGTACAAGGGACCGCGCGTGCAGGCCTGGGTTTCGGCGTACGCCGGGCAGATCCAGGACTACATCCTGTTCACCTACCACGGCAGCGGCATGATGGGCATGAGCCAGGCCAGCAACATTGATGCGCGTATCGCTGGTGCCGAGGCGGGCCTGGAAGTGAGCGTGGCCGAACAATGGACGCTGGGCGGCACGCTGGCCTATGCCTGGGGCGAGAACCGCGACCAGCATCGCCCGTTGCCGCAGATGCCACCGCTGGAAGCACGCCTGAGCGCGAACTGGGAGGGCCAGCGCTGGAGTGCCGGTGCGCTGCTGCGCGCGGTGACCCACCAGCATCGTGTCGCAGATGGCCAAGGCAACGTCGTCGCCCAGGATCTTGGGCCGAGTGCCGGCTTCGCCACTTTCGCGCTCAACGCGGCGTACCGCTTCAGTTCGCAGCTGCAGCTCAGCGCGGGCGTCGACAACCTGTTCGACCGTGCCTACAGCGAGCACCTGAACCTTGCCGGCAGCGCCGACTTCGGCTTCCCGGCCGATCCGGTGCGCATCAACGAGCCGGGCCGCAGCTTGTGGATGAAGGTGAACTACCGGTATTGATCCGTCGGATGCAAAAAAACGGGGCCGGATCCCCGCCAGGATCCGTCCCCGCCCGACGCCCTCCGTCGGGCAGCTTCGACTCTACGATGGCAGCGGCCACAGTGGGCGGCTGGATACACCTCGACACACGCCGACACCGCTGATATCAGCCTTGCACGGAACGGGTTCAAGGCGCTATCGCAGCCCTGGTTCCACGCCGGTAAACGCTTGGCACATACCGCTTTTGCGGGCCCTTGCCTACACTCGGCGGCCGTGGATCACTCAGGACCGTTCATGTTGGCTCGTATCGCTTCGACCCTGGCCCTTGGCCTCAGCCTGGCCGTGCTGGCCGGGTGCGCAGGCAAACAGGAGGCCGCCGCCCGTCGGCAGGGAGAAGCGGTGCCGGTCACCGCGCAGGTCGTGCAGTCCACGCAGTGGAACGACACCCTGCAGGCACTGGGCACGGCCAAGGCACGCGAATCCATCAGCGTGACCGCCAAGGTCAGCGAGATCGTCGAGAAAGTGCATTTCGAAAGCGGCCAGCACGTCGCTGCCGGGGCGCCGATCGTGACCCTGCGCGGCCAGGCCCAGGAGGCTGCGCTGGTGCAGGCGCAGGCCACCTTCCACGAGGCCGACCAGCTGTACAAGCGCCAGCGCGAGCTGGCCACCCAGCGGCTGGTGTCCAGCGCCACGCTGGATACGCAGAAGTCGATCCGCGATGCCGCCGAGGCGCGTGTGGCGCAGATGCAGTCGGATATCGGCGACCGTCGCGTGCGTGCGCCGTTCGCTGGCGTCCTGGGTATCCGCCAGGTCAGCCCGGGCACGCTGCTGACGCCGACAACGGTGATCGCCACGCTCGACGACATCGAGCACATGCACATCGATTTCCAGGTGCCGGAAGTGGAACTGGCCGCACTGGGCGTCGGTGACAAGGTCAGTGCCACCAGCGTGGCGTGGCCCGGCCGCACCTTCGAGGGTGTGGTCAGCACCATCGATGCGCGCATCGACCCGGCCACGCGTGCGGTGACCGTGCGCGCCGATTTCGCCAACGGCGACCATGCGCTGCGTCCGGGCATGTTGCTGGACGTGCGCCTGTTCCGGCCCGAGCGCCCGGCGCTGGTGGTGCCGGAGATCGCCGTGGTGCAGGTCGGCCGCGATACCTTCATGTACCGCATCAAGGCCGACGACAGCGTCGAGCGCGTGGACGTGGTCACCGGCGCGCGCCGTGCCGGCGTGGTCGAGATCAGGCAGGGCCTGGAAGCGGGCCAGCGCATCGTGGTCGATGGCACCGGCAAGCTGCGCCCGGGCCTGAAGGTCGCGGCCAAGGACGCGGCCCCGGCCAGCGGTGCGAAGCCCGCTGACGCTGCAGCGCCGGTCGCGGCCGAGGGCCACGGCGGATGAAGCTGTCCGACATCTCCATCCAGCGGCCGGTGTTTGCCGTGGTGATGAGCCTGTTGCTGCTGGTGCTGGGCGTGATGTCCTTCACCCGCCTGACCCTGCGTGAGCTGCCGGCCATCGATCCGCCGATCGTCTCGGTGTCGGTGGACTACACCGGCGCCTCGGCCGCGGTCATCGAAAGCCGCATCACCCAGGTACTGGAAGACGCGCTGGCCGGCATCGAAGGCATCGATACGATCAATGCGCGCAGCAACAACGGCCGCTCGCAGGTCAGCATCGAATTCACCTCCAACCGTGATATCGAAGCGGCGGCCAATGACGTGCGCGATGCGGTCAGCCGCGTCGCCGACCGCATGCCGGAGGAAGCGCGTCCGCCGGAGATCGCCAAGGTCGAGAGCGATGCCGACCCGATCATCTGGTTCAACATGGTCTCCTCGACCATGGACACGCTGGAGCTGAGCGACTACGCCGACCGCTACGTGGTCGATCGTTTCTCCAGCCTCGACGGCGTGGCCCAGGTCCGCATCGGCGGCCGCCAGCGTTACGCGATGCGGATCTGGCTGGACCGCGACCAGCTGGCGGCGCGCGGGCTGACCACCGGCGACGTCGAAACCGCGCTGCGCAACGAGAACGTGGAACTGCCGGCCGGCCGCATCGAGTCGACCGACCGCGATTTCACCCTGCGCGTGGAGCGCAACTACATCAAGCCGGAAGACTTCGCGACCATCCCGCTGGGCAAGGGACGCGATGGCTACGTGGTGCGCATGGGCGACGTGGCGAAGATCGAGCTGGCCTCGGCCGAGCGCCGCGCGTACTACCGCAGCAACGGCGAGCCGGGCATCGGCCTGGGCATCGTCAAGACCTCCACCGCCAACTCGCTGGACGTGGCCCGTGTCGCGCGTGCCGAGGCGGAGCGGGTCGCACTGACCCTGCCGAAGGGCACGCAGATCTTCGTTGCCTTCGACAACACCACCTTCATCGAAGCCGCGGTGGACCGCGTCTACGCCACGCTGGTGGAGGCGATGATCCTGGTGCTGGCGGTGATCTGGCTGTTCCTCGGCAGCTTCCGCGCCGCGCTGATTCCGGCGGTGACCGTGCCGGTCTGCCTGGTCGCGGCGTTCATCGCACTGTATGCGTTTGATTTCTCGATCAACCTGCTGACCCTGTTGGCGCTGGTGCTGTGCATCGGCCTGGTGGTGGACGATGCGATCGTGGTGGTGGAGAACGTGCAGCGCCGCATCGATCTGGGCGAACCGCCGCTGGTGGCGTCAAAGCGCGGCACCGCGCAGGTCGCCTTCGCGGTGATTGCTACCACCGCGGTGCTGGTGGCGGTGTTCCTGCCGGTCGGTTTCCTGGAAGGCAACACCGGGCGCCTGTTCCGCGAGCTGGCGGTGGCGCTGGCCGCCGCGGTGGCATTGTCCGCCTTCGTGGCGCTGACGCTGACGCCGATGATGGCCTCCAAGCTGCTCAAGCCGCACACCGGGCACGCGCCGCGTGGCCTGCATGGCTTCGTCAACCGCAACCTGGAGCGCCTGGCAGGGGCCTATGGGCGGGTGCTCGACCACCACGTGGACCGCACCTGGATCTACCTGCTGGTGATGGTGGCTGCACTGGCCGCCAGCTGGGGCCTGCTCAAGCTGCTGCCGTCGGAACTGGCGCCCGCCGAAGACCGCGGTTCGTTCCAGATCATGATCGACGGCCCGGAAGGCGCCGGCTACGACTACACCGTGCAGCAGGTGCAGCAGGTGGAAGCGATGCTGGCACCGCATGTCGGCCCGGACAAGCCAATCGTGCGCGCCAACCCGCGCGTGCCGGGTGGCTGGGGCGCCAGCGAGGAAATGCACACCGGCCGCGTCAGCATCTTCCTGCAGCCGTGGCGCCAGCGCAGCGAGGGCACGCCGGAAGTAGCCAACGAACTGCAGAAGGAGCTGGATACCATCCGTGGCGTGCGCGTACGCACGCAGGTGGGCGGTGGCCTGGTGCGCAGCGGCGGCCAGCCGTTCCAGATCGTGCTGGGTGGTCCGGAATATGCCGAGATCGCGCAGTGGCGCGACCGCATCCTGCTGCGCATGGCCGACAATCCCGGCCTGGTCGGCCCCGACTCGGACTACAAGGAGACCCGGCCGCAGATGCGGGTCAACATCGACCGCCAGCGTGCGGCCGACCTCGGCGTGCCGGTCACCGCGATCGGTTCGGCGCTGGAAACCATGATGGGTTCGCGCCGCGTCACCACCTTCGTCGACAACGGCGAGGAGTACGACGTGCTGGTGCAGGCCGGCCGCGATGGCCGTGCCAGCCCAGCCGACCTGGCGGCGATCCGCGTGCGCGCGACTTCCGGCGAACTGGTGCCGCTCTCCAACCTGGTCACGCTGAGTGAAGTGGCCGAGGCCGGCACCCTGAACCGCTTCAACCGCCTGCGCTCGATCACCATCAACGCCGGCCTGGCGCCTGGCTATCCGCTGGGCGAGGCCATTGCCTGGGCGCAGAACGTGGCTCGCGAGGAGCTGCCGCAGTATGCACAGGTGAACTGGAAGGGCGAATCGCGTGAGTACCAGAGCGCCGGTGGTGCCGTGCTGCTGACCTTCGCGATGGCCCTGCTGGTGGTCTACCTGGTGCTGGCCGCGCAGTTCGAGAGCTTCATCCACCCGCTCACCATCATGCTGACCGTGCCGCTGGGCGTGCTCGGCGCGCTGGTCGGGTTGTGGGTGAGCGGCGGCACGGTGAACCTGTTCAGCCAGATCGGCATCGTCATGCTGGTCGGCCTGGCCGCGAAGAACGGCATCCTCATCGTCGAATTCGCCAACCAGCTGCGTGACGACGGAAGAACCGTGCGCGAGGCGATCATCGAATCGGCGATGGTGCGCCTGCGCCCGATCCTGATGACCTCGATCGCCACCGTGGTCGGCGCGATTCCGCTGGTGGTGGCCGGTGGCCCTGGTTCGGCCAGCCGTGGCACGATCGGCATCGTGATCATCTTCGGCGTGACCCTCTCGACCTTCCTGTCGCTGTTCGTGGTGCCGGCGTTCTACGCGCGGCTGGCCCCGTACACCCGCTCGCCGGAAGCGGTGAAGCGCGAGCTGGAGAAGCAGGAAGCGGAATCGCCCGTGGTGGGTGGCCATGCCTGATCCAACCGCCAACGGGACGGCAGGCGGGGTCGGATCCCTTTCCCAAGGGGAAAGGGCTCTGCCCCCACACCTGCAGGGCGAGGGCTTCCTGCTGCGCCCCTGGCGCAATGAAGACCTCGAATCCCTGCTGCGCCACGCCAACGACGCCGAGGTGTCGCGGGGCCTGCGCGACCGCTTCCCGTACCCGTACACGCGCGAGGATGGCGAAGCTTTCCTCGCCGGCCGCGTGCTGGCCCCCGGTACCCTGAACCTGGCCATCGAGATCGACGGCCAGGCCTGCGGCAGCGTCGGGGCCCAGCAGGGCAGTGCCGAGCGCGGGCACATGGCCGAGCTGGGCTACTGGTTGGGCCAGGCCTACTGGGGCCAAGGAGTGATGACCCGGGTGGTCGGCCTGTTCGCCCCCTGGGTGATGGACGAACTTCGCCTGTTCAGGCTGCAGGCCGGGGTGGTCGACTTCAACCTCGGCTCGGCCCGTGTGCTGGAAAAGAACGGTTTCCAGGAAGAAGGCGTGGACCGCTGCGCGGTCTACAAGCGCGGCGTGCTGCACGACCTGCGCCGCTTTGCCCGGGTGCGCACGCAGCTGCCCTGAATGGCCCGGGGTCAGATCCCTTTTCGCAGAAAAGGGCTCTGACCCCCAACCCGCTAAACGGTAGAACCGGGGTCAGAGCCCCTGCGCGCTGCGCAAGGGATCCGACCGCATCCTTCTGGCGCTACCGCAGCGGCCTTCGATCAGGGAGAATCGACCGGTCCCCTCCAGCCGACGGGACGTCCTTACAACCCGCCGACTGGAGAGAGCGCGCGTGGAAGCTACCGTACATTTCATCAACAGCATCATCTGGAGCAAGGCACTGATCTTCGTGTGCCTGGGCGCCGGCCTGTTCTTCAGCCTGCGCACGCGCTTCATGCAGATCCGCGGCTTCCTCGAGATGTGCCGCCTCACCGTCAGGGGTGAGAAATCCGACGCTGGCGTGTCGTCCTTCCAGGCCCTGGCCATGTCGATGGCCGGCCGCATGGGCATCGGTAACATCGCCGGCGTGGCTACCGCCATCGCCTTCGGCGGCCCCGGCGCCATCTTCTGGATGTGGGTGATGGGCTTCCTCGGCGCGTCCACCTCGTACGTGGAATGCACCCTGGCGCAGATCTACAAGACCAAGGATGCCGAAGGCCGTTATCGCGGTGGCCCGGCGTACTACATCGAAAAGGCCATGGGCCTGAAGTGGTACGCGCTGGCCTTTGCCATCGCCACGATCATTGCCGCCGGTTTCCTGATGCCCGGTGTGCAGGCCAACGCCATCGCCGACAGCATCATCAACGCCTGCCGCGGCACTGCGCTGTGCGGTCCGCTCGATGGCCAGGCCTTCGGCCTGGAATCGGTGCAGGCGCTGAAGCTGGGCATCGGCATCGTGGTCGCGCTGCTGCTGGGCGTGGTGATCTTCGGTGGCGTCAAGCGCATCGCCAACTTCGCCGAAGTGGTGGTGCCGTTCATGGCCGCCGGCTTCATCCTGATGGCCATCGTCATCATGATCATCAACTACGACCGCGTGCCGGAGATGTTCAACATCATCTTCAGCAGCGCCTTCGGCACCCACGCCGCGTTCGGCGCGATGATGGGCCTGGCGGTGGAGTGGGGCATCAAGCGCGGCATCTATGCCAACGAGGCCGGCCAGGGCTCGGGCCCGCACGCGGCAGCGGCCTCGGAAGTCTCGCACCCGGCCAAGCAGGGTTACGTGCAGGCCTTCGCCATCTACTTCGACACCATGATGGTGTGCACCGCCACCGCGTTCCTGATCCTGGCCAGCGGCACCTACAACGTGTATTCGCCAGCAGGTGCCGGCGCCCCGCCGATCTTCCAGGGCCTGGCCGGCATTCCGGAAGGCGCGGGCTACGCCCAGGCCGGCGTGGAAGCGGTGCTGCCGGGCTGGGGTTCGGCGTTCGTGTCCATCGCCATCTTCTTCTTCGCCTTCACCACCATCATGGCGTACTACTACATGGCCGAGACCAATCTCAGCTATGTGAACCACAACAAGAAGCGCCCGCTGACCGTGCTGGTGCTGCGCCTGGGCATCATCGCCATGGTGGTGTTCGGCGCGTTCCATAATGCAACCCTGGCCTGGGCGCTGGGTGACATCGGCGTGGGCCTGATGGCCTGGCTGAACATCATTGCCATCCTCATCATCCAGAAGCCGGCAATGCTGGCCCTGCGTGACTACGAACGACAGAAGAAGCTCGGCCTGGATCCGGTGTTCGACCCTGATGCCCTGGGCATCAAGAACGCTGATTTCTGGCGCCAGCGCAAGCAGGAGAGTGTGTAAGTGAACAACCCTTGGAACAACCGCCGCCCGTCCGCCCGTCCGCCGCGCGCAACGCCGTTGCCGCGCCCGGAGGTGCCGGCCACGGGCGGTGGCGGGCGCGGTGGCAGCGAGGAGCTGCGCCTGTACGGCCTGAATGCCGTGCTGGCCGCGTTCGAGGCGCGACCGCAGGCGCTGCGCAAGCTGTACCTGCTGGAGGCACGCATTGCGCGCCTGCAGCCGCTGCTGAAGTGGTGCGTGGCCAACCGCGTGGGGTACCGCGTGGTTGAAGACGGCGATCTGAACAAGCTCGCCGGCACCACCCATCACGAAGGCGTGGTGGCCGATGTGTTGCGTGCACCGGCACTGCCACTGGCGCAGTGGCTGGAGCAGGTCGGCGACGGCCCGGCGCTGGCGCTGTGGCTGGATGGCGTGGGCAACCCGCACAACCTGGGCGCGATCCTGCGCTCGGCCGCGCACTTCGGTGCCAAGGCACTGCTGCTGCCGGCCGCCAGCACGCTGGCGTTGTCCGGTGCCGCCGCACGTGTGGCTGAGGGCGGTGCCGAAGCCGTCCCGCTGGTACAGCTGCCGGAGACCGCGCAGGCAATGTCGCAGCTGCGTGCGGCCGGTTTTGGCCTGGCGGCAACCCTGGTCGATGGCGGTGACGACGTATTCCGCGCATCGCTGCCGGAACGGTTGGTGTACGTGATGGGCGCAGAGGGCGAGGGCATGGACCGCAGCCTGGCCGGCCAGTGCGACCTTCAGGTCTCGATTCCCGGCAGTGGCGCGGTGGAGAGCCTGAACGTGGCCTCAGCCACGGCGGTGCTGCTGGCGCAGTGGGCGAGCCGACGCAACGGCTGATCGCGCGGTTTCAATGCCGTGCTGATGCCAGGACCCGGCCCTTGTGGCCGGGTTTTCTTTTGCGCGGTGCAAGAGCGCAAGCGGTGCATGCCAGGAGAATTGGGTCATCTGCGTCAGCTCACGTTGTTTCAAGCACGCTTGACCGAACGACAGGCAATTTTAGAACTTATCTCATTGCTGGGCCGTTTCCCGCGCCGCACGGTGGAGATCCTTCCAACGTCGTACAGGAGTGGTTCCATGCATCGAATCCAACGCCGCACACGCCGCACTTGCCTGGTGCTGGCACTCGCTGCGCTTGCGTCACCCGCGGTGCAGGCCGGAGAGCGCAGCCTGGACGGGGTCAATTTCACCGGCCCGTTGATCACGCCGAATCCGGCCGGCCTGCCGCAGGGCAACTGGTACATCGAACCCTATCTGGTGCGGGTCGACAGCCGCGATCACTACGACAACAACGGGGATCGCCGCCGCAGCGCCGAGCGCAGTGGTGCGTGGGCAACCGTGGTGCCGATCATCTACGGCTTCAGCGACCGGGTGATGGGCCAGGTCAATCTCAGCGCCTCACGCTCGGAATCCGGCAGTGCGCGCAGCAGCGGCTTCCGTGCCGGCGACACCACGGCACGCCTGCAGTACCTGCTGCAGGCGCCGAATGCCGATGGCACCCGTCCGGCCATCTCGGTCGCGCTGGTGCAGCGCTTCAGCACCGGCAGCCACGACCGCATCACCGGCAATCCGCTGGATGCGCAAGGCGATGGCGTGCAGCGCACCACTGCGGCGCTGGGCGTGCAGCAGGTGGTGTGGCTGGGCAACGATCGCCCGCTGCGCTGGCGCGCCCAGCTCAGCGCCGGTCCTGCCCCATCGCGCACCGCCATTTCCGGCACCAGCGTGTATGGCACCGACGACAGCTTCCAGGGGCACATTTCGCGCGGCTCGGTACTGGGTCTGCCGGTGGGCGCCGAGTACAGCTTCAACCCACGCTGGGTGGGCGTGATGGAAATGGCCGCAAGCCGCGAGACCGGCCAGCGCCTGAGCGGCTTCGCACGCAACAGCAGTGGTGTGATCGAACGGATTGAAGAGCACCGTCCGGCCAGCCGCAACGTCAGCCTGGCGCCGGCCGTGGAGTACCACTTCAGTCCGTCACTGGGCCTGATCGCCGGCGTCGAATTCACCGTGGCCGGGCGCAACGCCGGCCGCATCATCAGCCCCCAGGTCGCCCTGGGCATGTTCTTCTGAGGGGCGGCCGATGAACATCGAATCCATCGTCAACACGATCCTCGGCGTCGTCTGGAGCCCGTACCTGGTGGTGCTGTGCCTGCTCGCTGGCCTGTACTTCAGCGTGCGCACCCGCTTCATCCAGTTGCGTGCGCTGCCGGACATGCTGCGCCTGATGCTCCGTCATGAGCGCTCCGAATCCGGCGTGTCACCGTTCCAGGCCCTGTCGCTGTCGTTGTCCAGCCGGGTCGGGGTCGGCAACATCGCCGGCGTGGCGATGGCGATCGCCTTTGGCGGCCCGGGCGCGATCTTCTGGATGTGGATCGTGGCCTTCCTCGGTGCGTCCAGTGCCTTCATCGAATCCACGCTGGCGCAGATCTACAAGGACCGCGATGCCAAGGGCCAGTATCGCGGTGGGCCCGCCTACTACATCGAAAAAGGCCTGGGCCAGCGCTGGTACGCGGTGCTGTTCGCACTGGTGACCGTACTGGCGGGCGCGATGCTGGCCGGCACCCAGTCCAACGCCATCACCAGTGCAGTGAACGAAGCCTGGAACGTGCCGGTGATGACCACCACGGCGGTACTGCTGGTGGTGCTGGGCGCGATCCTGATCGGCGGCGTGCGCCGCATCGCGCGGGTCGCCGAATGGGTGGTGCCGCTGATGGCGGTGGCGTATCTGCTGGTGGCGGCGCTGGTGATGGTGCTCAATGCAGAGAAAGTACCGGAGGTGATCATGCTGGTGCTGCGCAGCGCATTCGGTGTGGATGCCGCGTTCGGTGCAATGATCGGCACCGCCATCCAGTGGGGCGTGCGCCGTGGCGTGCTGTCCAACGAGGCCGGCATGGGCAGCGGTGCGCATCCGGCCGCTGCCGCCGAAGTTTCGCATCCGGTCAAGCAGGGCCTGGTGCAGTCGTTCTCGGTCTACATCGACACGATGGTGGTGTGCAGTGCCACCGCGTTCCTGATCCTGTCCACGGGTCTGTACAACGTCTACGACCCGGCAGTGAATGGCATTCCGGATGAGGCGCGCCTGCTGCTGGGCAATCTGCCCGGCGTCGAGGCCGGGCCGCGCTTCGTGCAGCATGCGGTGGAATCCGCGTTGCCGGGATTCGGCCGCTCGTTCGTGGCGCTGGCGATCCTGCCGTTCGCGTTCACCACCATCCTGGCGCTGTACTACATGGCCGAGACCAACATCAGCTACCTGTGCCGTGATCGTCCCGCGCCGTGGGTGATGGGCGGGTTCCAGCTGCTGTTCCTGGCCGCGACCGGCTACTCGGCGGTGAACAGTGCAACGATCGCGTGGTCGCTGGGCGACATCGGCGTCGGCCTGATGAGCTGGTTGAACATCATCGCCATCCTGCTGCTGCAGAAGCCGGCGCTGGCGGCGCTGCGCGACTACGAACAGCATCGCCAGGCGGGCAAGGATCCGCTGTTCAATCCGAAGCTGCTGGGTGTACGCAACACCAGCGTGTGGGAGGGCTGACAGGACCGGGGTCAGATCCCTCGCCAAGGCGAGGGCTCTGACCGCACGCCATTGCCCGGTGGGTGCGCCATTGCCGGTGGGTGCGAACCTTGGTTCGCACCGCGCTTCCAGTTGCGCTCGCCGGGCATGGCCCGGCACTACCGCATCACTCGTTCGGCGGCGTGGTCGCCTTGGCCTCGCTGCCGAAGCTGCCATCGGCTTCCGCCGCCAGGTACGCGAACACGGTGTAGGCAGCCACGTTCTGCGCCAGCGCCTTCGGGTCGATCTTGTCCAGTGTGTCGTCGGCGGTGTGGTGCAGGTGGAAGTAATCCGAGCCGTCCTGCGCCAGCCATGCCCACGCACCGCCCTTGGCAGCCAGCGGACCGACGTCCGGGCCCGGGCCACCCTTGTCGGCCTGGTACTCGATGCCCAGCGGCTTCATCACCTCGGCAATCTGCTTCGTCGCTTCGCGCGAGCCTTCCGGGTTCGGCGAACCGGTATTGAAGGCATAGATGCGGCCGGCACCGAAGTCACTCTCGGCAGCCAGCTGGTGCAGGGCCACATCCTTGGCGTGCGCTTCGGCGTAGGCCTTGCCGCCGTACAGCCCCTGTTCCTCGTTGGCGAACGCGATCACGCGGATGGTGCGCTTCGGCGCCTGCTTGAGCTGGCCGATCAGGTGGCCGGCGGCCATGGTGATGCCCACGCCTGCGCCGTCATCCACCGCGCCGGTGCCCAGGTCCCACGAATCCAGATGACCACCGATCACCACCACTTCCTTCGGCAGGCTGCGGCCGGTGATCTCACCGATCACGTTGTACGAGGTGGCGGTGCCATCCCAACCGCAGTCCAGCGCCACCTTCACCGTGGTGCTGCCACGTGCCAGCAGGCGCGCCAGCTGGTCGGCATCGGGCACCGACAGCGCCGCCGACGGCACCGGGGTCAGGCCTTCATCGAAACGGGTGATGCCGGTGTGCGGCACGCGGTGCGAGTCGGTACCGGCCGAGCGCATCAGGAAGCCGACCGCGCCCTTGCGGATTGCTTCGGACGGGCCCTTGCTGCGGATCGCGCCGCCACGGCCGTAGTCGCGGCCATCGCGGAACGGCAGCATCTGGTAATCAACGAAGGCGATCTTGCCCTTCAGCGAACCGGCCGGTGCCGCCTGCAGCGCGGCCAGGTCGGCGAAGCGGACCACTTCGGCTTCAACGGTGCCGCCCGGGCTGCCGCCCAGCGCGGTGATCTGCAGCGGCTGCGGGTTCCTGCCGGTCACCGCGGCGTGTTCACTGCGGCGCTCCCACTTCGGGAACGTCACCGGTTCCTTCCACACCTTGTCGAAGCCGAGGGCCTTGAACTTGGCTTCGGCCCAGGCCACGGCGCGGGCGTCGGCCTCGCTGCCGGCGATGCGCGGACCGATCTCGGTGGTGAGCGATTCGACCACCTTCCAGCCGGTGTCATCGGCCAGCGCCTGGTCGCGCAGCTGTGCGGCGGTGGCCAGCGACGCCGGGGGCAGGGTGGTGGTACGCGGCGCCGCGAAGGCCGGGGCGGCCAGCAGGGCGAGGGAGGATGCGATGGCAAGGACGCGGCGACGCATGGACAACTCCGGGAAGGGACCTAAGCCTTGGAGCTTAACAGTCGTTCAGCCCGGCGCATGGGCGGGAGGTCATGGCTGCCGCGAACGCTGTTTTCCGCCACGTCCGGCAAAGCGAAAGCCCCGCCGGGGCGGGGCTTTCGTGCAGCCGCGGTAGTGCCGGCCGCCGGCCGGCACCACGGTTGTTCCGACCTTGCCGGCCAGCGGCCGGCACTACCGGTAGGCGGCCTTACTTCTTCAGGCTGTCGCGGATCTCGCGCAGCAGCACCACTTCCTCGGCCGGTGCGGCCGGTGCGGCTTCCTGCTTGCGCGACAGGCGGTTGATCGTCTTGACCACCAGGAAGATGGCGAAGGCCACGATCACGAACTGGATCAGCGTATTGATGAAGTCACCGTAGCCGATCACCACGGCCGGGATCTCCTTGCCATCGGCGCCGATGCTGGCCGGTGACAACGTCCAGGCCAGCTGCGAGAAATCCACCTTGCCGATCAGCATGCCCAGCGGCGGCATGATGATCTTCTCGACCAGGGCGGTCACGATCTTGCCGAAGGCCGCGCCGATCACCACGCCGACGGCGAGGTCGATGACGTTGCCGCGCATCGCGAATTCCTTGAACTCGGTGAGCATTCCCATTGTTGTTTTTCTCCGGTGGGGGAAGTGGACAGCGCGCAGGGTAGCGCAGGTGATGTCAGCCGGCGATCACGCCGTGGCGCTCGGCCACGTTTTCCAGTCGGGCACTGAAGCGGTCGCCGGGTTTCAGCGCAGCCACCCCGGACGGGGTGCCCATGAACACCAGGTCGCCGGCACGCAGCTGCCACAGCTTGGACAGCTCGTGCAGGATCTCCGGCACGTTCCAGATCATCTGGTCCAGCAGCGCCTGTTGGCGTACCTCGCCGTTGACCTCCAGCGACAGGTTCAGCGCGGCGAGGTCGCCCACTTCAGCGGCATGCACGATCTCGCTGATCGGCGCAGAGGCATCGAAGCCCTTGGCCGCATCCCACGGGTGGCCCTTGTCCTTGGCGGCGGCCTGCAGGTCGCGGCGGGTCAGGTCCAGTCCGACGGCATAGCCGTAGACCAGAGCGTCGGCATCGGCCACGGCCAGTTCGCCGGCTGGCGCATCACGGCCGATCGCCACCACCAGCTCCACTTCGTGGTGCAGGTTGGCGGTTGCCGGGGGATAGGGAATGGCATCGTCGTGGCCGACCACGATCGCATCGGCCGGCTTGCTGAAGAACATCGGACGGCCGCGATCGTCGGTCGCCGGCACTGCTGCGCCCATTTCGCGGGCATGGTCGGCGAAGTTGCGGCCGACGCAGTAGATACGGTGCACGGGGAAGCTGCCGCCACCGGCTACCGGCACACGCGGCAGGGCTACGGCAGGGATCACATCGGAGACATCGGACATGCGGGCATCCAGGAAGGGCGTGCCCGCAGTCTAGAACGCATGGCGCCCGCCGTCAGCGGGCGCGGAGGGCGTGGATCAACGCGAGGCCGGCAGCACCGGCTTGCGCACCACGCGGTACTCGCCTTCGACCACGGTCGGATCGACCGGACGGGCAACGCCCGGCTTGCGCGAGGCCAGCAGCTTCCACGCCAGGCCGACCAGGATCATCGCCGCACCGACGAACACGCCGATGAACACCATCGCGGCCAGGATCGCCAGGCCGAGCAGGCCCACGGCAACGCGCACCAACGGGTGACGCGGCTTGCGCGGCGCGAACAGGGTGCGGAACTGGTTGAAGGCGGATGCGCGATTGAACATGGCGGCTCGATAGGCTGGGATCAGCGAAACCAGAGTATCGGGACGCGCCACTGTCATTGAGTGAAAAACTCGTTAAATATAGCCTGTGCTTATTACGGATCAATGACTTGTGTTCATGTCGCAGCCAGTCACCTGAGTGGGCGTGCGACAATGCAGGTTTACTGTCCGAGCCTTCGCCATGACTGCCGCCGCTGCCCTGATCGCCCTTGATGCCATTGCCGATGGCGCGTTTGCCGAGGTCGAAGCGGTGGTCGATGGCGATGCCGAATCGCTGGTGCTGTACCGCGATGGCGCGCAGGTGCGTGCGTTCCTGAACATCTGCCCGCACGCGGGCCGTCGCCTGGACTGGGCCCCGGGCCAGTTCCTGAAGAGCCGCGAGGGCCACCTGGTGTGTGCCGCCCACGGTGCCTCGTTCGCGCTGGACAGCGGCGACTGCATCGCTGGCCCCTGCAAGGGCGACCGCCTGCGCGCGGTGCCGGTGGACGTGCGCGACGGGCAGGTTTATCTCGCCTGAGTCCAGGCCAGGGGTCGGATCCGTTTTCCGCAGGAAAGCGGCTCTGACCCCATCAAGCCAGGAGCAGTCGAGCATGGCTCGACTCTACAAGAGCATCCACGCATGGCGTGGATCTACTGTGTCGACCAAGGTCGACACCTACCAACAGCAGCACGGAATGCCGTTTCGACAGCTCGCATGAATCTGTCGAAGGCGGGGTGGGTCCGGTTGCGGGGGTGTCCGCGGCATGGATGCCGCGGCCAAGCCCCCAGGGACGGGTTTACGGCGTCCCCCGCAACCGGACCCACCCCGCCATCCCACGAAATGCACGCTTCTGCTGTTGAGGTTGCCGGCCAGCGGCCGGCACTACCGGGGTGCAGGGCGCAGCCCTGCCAACAAACCCCAACCTCAGAACATCAGGTTGATCATCAACACCACCACCAGCGTGTAGATCAGCGACAGCGGGCCGCCGACCCGCCACATCTCACGCGGTGTGTAGTTGGCCGGCCCCGTGATCATCGAGATCACCGGATTGGAGGCCGTCATCAGGTTATTGGACGCCGACAGCGCCACGATCAGCGCGAACGCCGTCGGATTGCCGCCCGCCGCCAACGCCAGGTTCACTGCAATGGGCACCATCACGATGGTCGCGCCCACATGGCTGATCACCAGCGAGAACGCCGTGGTCAGCAGCGCCAGCGCCACCTCCAGTACCCACACCGGTATGCCGGTGGGCAGCTTGTCGATGGTATGGCCGGCCACCCAGGCCGCCGCGCCACTGGAATCCATCGCCCAGCCGAGCGGAATCAGCCCGGCCATCATGAACACCGTCTTCCAGTTGATCGAGGCATAGGCCTCGTCCATGCGCAGCACGCCGGTCAGCAGCATGCCGGCCACGCCGGTCATCAGCGTCAGCGCCACCGGCAGCTTGCTGGTCAGCGCGATCAGGATGGTCAGCGCGAAGATCGCCATCGCGATCTTGAACTTGTGCGGGCGCTGCTCGCCGGTCGGGTAGTCGGTCACCACCACGAAGTCGCGGCTGCGGGCGGCCTGCGCCAGGTCGGTCCAGATGCTGTGGAACACCAGCATGTCGCCGGCGCGCAGCTGCACGTCGCGCACGTCCTCGCGGATCACCTGCTTGTCGCGGTTGATCGCCAGCAGGCTGATACCGCGCTCCTTGCGCAGGCGCAGGTCGGCCGCGCTCTTGCCGATCACGTTCGAGGTCGGCGGCACCACGGCCTCGGAAATGCCGGCGCGGCTGGGGTTGAACAGGTCGCCCAGATGCTTCAGGCGAGAGGACATGCGCAGGAACTGGTTCTGCGCGAAGTCGCTGATCTGCTCGCGCGGGCCCATCGCGCCGAGCACGCTGCCGACCCAGATGCGCATCTCCGCCGGCGGTGCCAGGCGGGTGTCGTTGCCGGTCTTCAAGGCAAGCAGCAGCGGGGCATCGTGCAGGTTCTCCGCCTCGCCCAGGGTCATGCCGACCAGCGGGCTTTCGGCACTGACCACCAGCTCGAACACATCGCCTTCGATGCCGTAGGTCTTGGCGAAGTAACTCTCGGTGCGTGCCGGGGTGACCCCGTCGTTGACCAGGCTTTCCTCTTCCACCAGCTTGCGGTCGCCGTAATAGCGGAAGTACAGCAGCGAGGCGATCAGCAGTGCCACGCCGATCGGCAGTGGCGCGAACATGCGCAGCGGCTCGATGGTGGCCAGGCCGGAAGGCAGGTTGTTGTTGGCCGAGGCCAGCAGATCGTTCAGCAGGATCAGCGGTGAATTGCCGACCATGGTCAGCGCACCACCCATCACGATTGCCGCCGAAATGGGCAGCAGCAGGCGCTGCAGGGTCAACCCGGTGCGCGCGGCCAGTCGCGAGGCGACCGGCAGGTACAGCGCCATCACCGACGGGTTCTGCATGAAAGAGGAATTCAGGCCGGCAATGGCCGTGGTCATCATCAACAGCCGCTGCTCGACGCCATGGCCACGCCGCAGCAGCCACGCGGCCAGCCGGTTCAGCGCCCCGGTGCGGTCCAGGCCCGCACCGAGGATGGTGGTGGCGATGATGCTCATCACCGCGTTACCGGAGAAACCGCCGAAGATCTCCTCCGGCGCGATCAGGCCGGTGACACCGAGAACCACCAGGACCACCAGCGCGACCACGTCGGCGCGGATGCGTTCGAACAGGAACATCGCCATCGTGAAGCCGACCAGCCCGAGCACGAGCTTCATGTCGTTGGTCAGCGTCAGCGCGGTATCCATGTGGGGAGCGGTGTCCTCAGGCGATCGTCAGGTGCGGTCGTACAGCAGGTCCCAGACGCCATGGCCGAGCTTCTGGCCGCGGGTCTCGAAGTGGGTCTGCGGGCGCCAGTCCGGGCGCGGCACGCTGCCACGCGGGCCGGCGCGGTTGACCAGGCCGGCGGTGGCATCGAGCACGTCCCACATCTGCTCGGCGTAGTCCTCCCAGTCGGTGGCGCAGTGCAGGCGGCCACCCGGGCGCAGCTTGCGCACCAGCAGCTCGGCAAATGCAGGCTGCAGCAGGCGGCGCTTGTTGTGGCGCTTCTTGTGCCACGGGTCCGGGAAGTAGATGCGCACTTCATCCAGCGCGCCATCGGCAATCTCGTTCTGCAGCACTTCCACGGCATCGTGGTGGTACAGGCGCACATGGTCGGCGTTGTCGTCGGCCAGCGCGTTCAGCAGGCGACCCACGCCGGGGGCGTGCACCTCGATGCCGATGTAGTCGCGCGACGGGTCGTGCTGGGCAGCGAAGCGCAGCGCGGCACCATTGCCGAAGCCGATTTCCAGCACCTTGTGCGCCGGGCGCCCGAAGGTGGCGTCCAGGTCACGCGGCTGGCCGTTGTAGTCGATGCCGAAGCGCGGCCAGCGTTCGTCGAACGCGCGCTGCTGGGCAGGCGTGAAGCGGCCCTGGCGCAATACGAAGCTGCGCACCTCGCGGCGGCCCTCGCTCACGGTGAAGGGCTTGGGCGGAGCCTTGGAACCGGCGCTGTCGAAGGGATTGGTCATCAGCCGATCAACCCATCCACCGGGGAGGAGGCGCTGGCGTAGCGCTTGCGCGGGATGCGCCCGGCCAGGAAGGCCTCGCGGCCGGCTTCGACGGCCTTGCGCATGGCACTGGCCATCAGCACCGGGCTGCGTGCACCTGCAATGGCGGTGTTCATCAGCACGCCGTCGCAGCCCAGCTCCATCGCGATCGCCGCATCCGACGCGGTGCCCACGCCGGCGTCGACGATGATCGGCACCTTGGCGTCTTCGATGATCTGCAGCAGGTTGTACTTGTTCTGGATGCCCAGGCCCGAGCCGATCGGCGCGGCCAGCGGCATCACCGCAGCGCAGCCGATTTCTTCCAGGCGCTTGGCCAGGATCGGGTCGTCGGAGGTGTAGACCATCACTTCGAAGCCGTCCTTGACCAGCTGTTCGGCGGCCTTGAGGGTCTGCACCACGTCCGGGTACAGCGACTTCTGGTCGCCCAGCACTTCCAGCTTGGTCAGGTTGTGGCCGTCCAGCAGCTCACGGGCCAGCCGGCAGGTACGCACCGCGTCTTCGGCGGTGTAGCAGCCCGCAGTGTTGGGCAGGATGGTGTAGCGCTCCGGCGGCAGCACGTCGAGCAGGTTCGGCTCGCCCGGGTTCTGCCCGATGTTGGTGCGGCGGATGGCCACGGTGACGATCTGGGCGCCTGCAGCCTCGGTGGCCAGGCGGGTTTCTTCCAGATCCTTGAACTTGCCGGTGCCGGTCAGCAGCCGCGAGCCATAGGTCTTGCCGGCGATCACCAGCGAATCGGGGGAGACATGAACGTTCATGGCGCGATTATCGCTTATCCGCCTGAAGATGGGGTCACGCAGCGGGCGGGGTCGAGCGTGGGGTCAGATCCCTTTGCCTGTGGCAAAGGGATCTGACCCCTGAAAACCCGAGCAGCCTCAGCCCCCGCCCAGCGCGTGCACGATCTCCACCACGTCGCCTTCGGCAAGGACATGCTCGCCATGGCGGCTGCGGCTGACGATCTCGCCATTGACCTCCACCGCCACCCGGCGCTGCAGCAGCTGCTCGGCTTCGAGCAGGTCGTGGAGGGTCGCCAGAGCGGGCAGGGTACGGGGTTCGCCGTTGAGCTGGATGTTCATCCGCGCATTGTCGCCGATAGCCCGGTGGGATCGGAACGTTTGCAAATTGAACCGGGCGCCAGCTCCGGCACAACGGGTTTTCACGCGGTCAGGCGACAATCCATGCGGCGGCGCAGCGTGAGCAAACGGCGGCGCAGTGAAACCATTCACCGTGCGCCGGCGTACGTCCGCCGGGTCCTCAACGATATCCCCACAGGAGTTCTTTACATGCTGCTCAGCAAACGCCCGATCCGCTCCCTGATGGCGGCCGCGATCGCGCTGGCCGCGCTTCCGGCCATGGCAGGCGAATCCCCGTATTCCAAGGCCGTGTTCTTCGGTGACAGCCTCACCGATGCCGGCTACTTCCGGCCGTTGCTGCCGCCTGGCGTGCAGCCGGTCACCGGCCAGTTCACCACCAACCCGGGCTGGGTGTGGTCGCAGCAGGTGGCCAACTACTACGGTCTCAACGGCGCCGCCAACGGCAACGGCCAGAGCGGCGACAACTATGCGGTGGGTGGTGCCCGCGTCGGCGTGGACGTTCCGAGCGCGATGGGAACCATCCCGTCGCTGAAGTCGCAGGCGGCCCGCTACCTGGCCGCGAACGGCGGCAAGGCTGACGCCAATGTCCTGTATACGGTGTGGGGCGGTGCCAACGACCTGTTCGCCGCCGCCGCTGCGCCGGCGCAGGCGCAGGCCATCATTGGTGCGGCCGTCACCGACCAGATCGCCCTGGTCGGCGCGCTGAAGCAGGCTGGAGCGCAGTACGTGCTGGTGCCGAACCTGCCGAACGTGGGCCTGACCCCGGCCTTCCGTGGCCCGAATGCCGCAGCCGCCACCGCGCTGTCGGCCGGTTACAACAAGGCCCTGTACGGCGGCCTGAAGCAGGCCGGCATCGAGTTCATCCCGCTCGATACCTTCACCGTGCTGGGCGAAGTGGCTGCCAACCCGGGCATGTACGGTTTCACCAACGTCACCAGCACCGCCTGCAAGATCGACCCGGCCAACTCGACGCAGAGCATCCTGACCTGCAACCCGACCAGCTACGTCAGCCCGGATGCGGCCAACACCTACCTGTTCGCCGACGGCGTGCATCCGACCACCGCCGGCCACCAGCTGCTGGGCCAGTACGCGGTTTCGGTGCTGGAAGGCCCGCGTCTGCAGCAGGTGCTGAGCCACTCGGCGCAGACCATCGGCCGCTCGCGCGCCGACCAGGTCAGCATGCATTTGGGGGGTCGTCCGGCCGACGGCCTGTCCTGGTGGGGCGGCGTGCGCGGTGACCTGCAGCGCTATGACCACGCCGACCTGTACGACGGCCTGGCGCCGGCCGGCCTGTTCGGTATCGACTGGGCGCGCGACGGCATGGTGTTCGGCGGCTTCGCCGGCTTTGGCCGCCTCAATGCCGACTTCGGCAACAGCCGTGGTGACTTCACCCAGAAGGACACCACCGCCGGTCTGTTCGCGGGCTGGTACCACGACCGCATCTGGGTCAATGGCCAGGTCAGCTACACCTGGTTGTCCTATGACGTGAACCGCAAGGTCCAGCTGGGCCCGGCCACCCGCGAGCACGGTGGTTCGCCGGACGGCAGCAACCTGACCGCTGCCCTGAACGCTGGTTACGAGTTCGGCACCGAGGGCGGTTTCCGCCACGGCCCGATCGCTTCGGTGATCTGGCAGAAGGTGAAGATCGACGGTTACACCGAAAGTGCTGCGGCCGGCACCCTGGCCACCGCACTGGGCTATGACCGCCAGAACGTCGACTCGACCGTCGGCCGCATCGGTTGGCAGGCCCGCTTCGATGGCGGCACCGTCAAGCCGTACGCGCAGGTGACCTACGACCACGAGTTCGAAGACACCAAGCAGGCCAGTGCCTGGCTGCAGACCCTGCCGGAACTGGGCAGCTACCGCGTGCCGGGCCTGAACTTCGACAAGAACTACGCCACCGTGGTGCTGGGTGCCCGTACCGAGCTGTTCGGGCTGCAGAGCAACTTCGGCCTGAGCGCATCGGCCGGGCAGAAGCGTGCCCAGGACGCGACGCTGTTCGCCAACTTCAGCGGCACGTTCTAAGCAGCAACCGCGGGGGTCGGATCCCTTTCCGCAAGGAGAGGGCTCTGACCCCTCGCGGATGCGGTGGCCACCATTGCGCTGTACCGGTCCCTCCGCATAGACTTTCATCCGCGCTGCGGGCGTAGCTCAATGGTAGAGCTGTAGCTTCCCAAGCTACTGACGTGGGTTCGATTCCCATCGCCCGCTCCATCCCGCCTCTCGATCACTCCTGATCGAGCAGGCCACCCAGCCGATCCGCTTCGGCTGAAAGCGCTTTGATCACGGAAAGATGTTCCTTGAGGCGCTCCTGCCGGGAACTGCCAGCCGGCATTTTCGTCAGCTTTTCAACGTCACTGAGCACCTGCGAGGAGAACGTGTTCTCCTCCGTTGCTGGGGGCAGCACCGCTGGATATCGCGCTTGGCTTCTCTTAGCGCTGTGAGCGCACATTCTGGAGGTCGACGTGATGGATCACAACGAACACTCTGCCTGATCTGCATGGCTTTGAATCCAAGCACGCTTCGCCGTTACACCCAATGGCTGCCCATTCTGGTCTGGGTTGTCATCGGTGTGGCGTGGTGGTCACCTCTGGGAGTGATCGCCGGCTTGGCTGCGTGTCTTGCGCTGGGGGGCGTGCTGCAGCGCTTCGATCTGATCGGCGATGCAGTAGGCGGTGAACGGTTGCGCTCGCGAACACCAGGGCGCTTTGCCAACCGGCCGCCTGCCCACGATGTGCAGCTGGAATGGGGCGAGCTGGGCATGGGAGGGCCCGTCTACAGCACCCAGATGCTGCGTGATGGTGCCATCGTCGAAGACATCGCCATTGCAGGTGGTCGTGATGCCAGTTGCGGATGGAAGGACGTTCCGGGAAGCGCACTGCGCTGGGCCTCCTGCTATGTTGACCGGTGCGAGGCCGTCATCGTCTACGACGAGCATCACAAGGTGGTGTATGT
This sequence comes from Stenotrophomonas maltophilia, assembly GCF_003205835.1. Classification (GTDB taxonomy): domain Bacteria; phylum Pseudomonadota; class Gammaproteobacteria; order Xanthomonadales; family Xanthomonadaceae; genus Stenotrophomonas; species Stenotrophomonas riyadhensis. The sequence continues at coordinate 3,814,003 of NZ_CP029773.1, read as the reverse complement.
GCTGGCGATGCCTGGCTGGCAGTTCTGGCAGCAACTGAATGCGCAGCGGCAATCCGAAGGAGACGCTGGCGCCGTGTCGTGGCTGCGCAGCCTGCCCAGCGCGCGCCAGCTGTATCCCTGTCGCGGTCTGTGGCTGCACCAGGCGCACCCGGCGCTGAGCGCTGGAGTGCCGAAGGCGTTGCGGCATGTCCTGCCTGATGCCCGGGTGCTGCAGGCCATCCCGCTGCTTCCCGACGACCTGCGCCTGACTGCGCATCCGACCTTGTTCGCGCGCATCTGCCCGTACGCGCTCTGTCTTGATGGCGAGCCCAGTGACCGTCACGCCTGCGATCTGGAGACGGTCATTGCCAGCCCGTCCGGTCGATGCGTGGTGGTGGCGGGCAGCGTGCTCGATGGGGAGCTGCGTCCCATCGAGGGCGTATGGCTCGTCCACTGGCAGGGGCGTTGGCAAGCCATTGGCCGCCGTGCGATGGGCGGCAGCGGCAAGACCCGGAGTGGGGCCTGGATCGATGTGATCGAGGCCGGCGATGACGGCACGCTCCGATGCGAGGCCTACGAGGAACGCTGGGAGTTTGATGACATCACGCGTTGCCCGACAGTACACACGTCGCTGGCGCTTCCCGTGGAGTGGCGGGACACTGCGTTGGCACTGCGTGCTCGCAATGGACGCTTCAGCCTTCGCATCCCTTCGCCCTGATCAGGCCTCGGCGGCGCGCTCGCGCGTTTCCCGCAGCGACTGCGCATACTCCTCGGTAAACAGCCCCGACAACGCCCGGCGCTGCCCCGCATCGATCTCGCGCGAGGCGTTGGTCGTGTAGTCGAAATGCACCATCACGCAGCGCCCGCTGGCCACCAGGGCCTCGAACTGGAACGCCTGCTGCACGATCGTCAGCGAAGAGCGGCCGATGCTCTCGATGCGGGTCTCGATGCGCACGTCGTGTCCCGGCTGGATCTGCTGCAGGAAGTCGATTTCGTAGCGGCGCAGGATCAGCGTCAGGTCGCGCATGCCGGCCTCGCGGCTGAAGTACCGGAAGATCTCCTGGCGGCCCTCCTCGAACCAGACGGGCAGGGCGGTGTTGGTGACGTGGCCAAGCACGTCCACCTCGGAAAAGCGTGGGAACACGGTGATCGACATGGGCTTCTTTCCGGGCTGTCCAGATCCTGGCAGTGTGCCGTCCGTTTCCGGCCAGGCCACGCCGCAGAGCATCATCCACCCGCCACACGCCCGCGCTATGCTGCGCGCCTGCCGCCCGATCCTGCCGCGATGAAGCTCGCCCTCCTGTCCCGCAACAGCTCCCTGTACTCCACCCGCCGGCTGGTCGAGGCGGCCCGCGCGCGCGGCCACACCGTGCGCATCCTCGATCCGCTGCGCTGCTACATGCGCATCGCCGCCGATGGTTTCTCGATGCATTACAAGGGCAGGCCGATGACCGGGGTGGACATGGTCATCCCGCGCATCGGTGCCTCCATCACCCGCTATGGCACCGCCGTGCTGCGCCAGTTCGAGCTGATGGGCGCGCGCACGCCCAATCCGTCCGACGCGATCCTGCGTTCGCGCGACAAGCTGCGTGCGCACCAGTTGCTGGCGGCCAAGGGCATCGACATGCCGGTCACCGTGTTCGGCGACAACCCCGACGACACTGTCGATCTGTTGTCCATGCTCGGCCCGCCGCCGCATGTGGTGAAGCTCAACGAGGGCACCCAGGGGCGGGGCGTGATCCTCACCGAGAAGGCCAGTGCCTCGCGCGGCATCGTCGAGGCCCTGCGCGGGCTGTATGCCAACTTCCTGATGCAGGAGTTCATCGGCGAGGCCAAGGGCGCCGACCTGCGCTGCTTCGTGGTTGGCGACCAGGTGGTGGCCTCGATGCAACGGCAGGCCCCGGAAGGCGACTTCCGCTCCAATCTGCATGCCGGTGGCACCGCGGTGGCAGCCAAGGCCAGCCGTGCCGAGCAGCAGGTAGCGGTGCGCTCGGCGAAAGCGCTGGGCCTGTCGGTATGCGGGGTGGACCTGATCCGCTCCGCGCGTGGGCCGCTGGTGCTGGAGGTCAACTCCACGCCGGGGCTGGAGGGGATCGAAGCCGCATGCGGGGTGGATGTGGCCACACGCATCATCGAGCATGTTGAGAAGCTCAAAAAGCCCTGATTATTCAGTGGCTTGAAATTCTCATGAGTGAATGAGGCCGGGTTTAACATGCCTTTAATCGGCCCCGGCGTAGCCTTCAGCGAACCGCAGCTCTGCCTCTCAGCAGGATCGGTATCGGGATACAACTTCAGACCCAGGCGGGGGCACCGCCTGGGTCTTTTTTATGGCGATCCAGCTTCGCTTGTGTCTGGAGCCCCTCCTGCTCACCACTCCCGAGTGGCACTTGCTCATGTGAAGGGACGTCAATACAGTCTGCATTCACCTTCGGACAAGGATACGTTTGCCATGAAACGCGCACTGCTCATGACTTGCCTGCTTTCCTGCGCGGTTCTTCCTCCCATTGCATTGGCGGCGAAGGACAAGACTGAGGTGATCCGACCGGGCCAGCCCCTGCTGGCCGAAGTCGAACGGATCGAAACCGATCTAAATGATGGCAAGACCTATTCGGAGCTCAAACCCGATGATCGCAGCCGCGTGCGCGAGGTGCTGGGCCGCCTGCGATCCGCTTCGGAACGCTTCCCGGACGCATCGGCCATGCCTGAATCGGCACGAACTCAAGTGTTCAATGACCAGCAGATCGTGAACACCGTTTTGACACAGGCGCGTGAAGATAGTCGTCTAATATGCAGGCGCGAACGAACTGTGGGTTCCAATCGCCAGCAGACGAGTTGCATGACCGTGGCGGAACGGAATCGCAAGAGAGAAGAAGGCGGCAACGAGCTGCAGCGGGTCCAACGTCTCGGTACACGTATGGATACAACTGATTTTTAATTAGAGGTGACAGTGAGAATCCTGGTAATCGAAGACAACAGCGACATTGCGGCCAACCTCGGCGACTACCTGGAGGACCGGGGACACACCGTGGACTTCGCAGCTGATGGGGTTACCGGCCTGCACCTGGCTGTGGTGCACGAGTTCGACGCGATCGTGCTGGATCTCAATCTGCCCGGCATGGATGGCATCGAAGTGTGCCGCAAGCTGCGCAACGAAGCGCGCAAGCAGACCCCGGTGCTGATGCTGACCGCCCGCGATTCGCTGGACAACAAGCTGGCCGGTTTCGATTCCGGCGCCGACGACTACCTGATCAAGCCGTTCGCGCTGCAGGAAGTGGAAGTGCGCCTGAATGCCCTGTCGCGTCGCGGCAAGGGCGTGCAGACCCGCGTGCTGGAAACCGGCGACCTGGAATACAACCTGGACACGCTGGAAGTGCGCCGCCAGGGCAAGCTGCTGCAGCTCAACCCGACCGCGCTGAAGATTCTGCAGGCGCTGATGGAAGCGGCGCCGGCCGTGGTGACCCGCCAGGAACTGGAAACCCGCGTGTGGGGTGAGGAACTGCCCGACTCGGACTCGCTGCGCGTGCACATCCATGGCCTGCGTGCGGTGGTCGACAAGCCGTTTGAAGTGCCGCTGATCCAGACCCGCCATGGCATCGGATACCGCATCGCCACCCCGGAAGCCTGATTCCGTGGCAACCAAGGGGGAGCGCCGACGCACGCCCTATCGGCGGCGCCTGCGCAGCCGCATCATCGTCTCGTTCGTGTTGTTGGGCTTCTGCCTGACAACACTGTTCGCGTTCGCCACCAACTGGGCCCGCATGCGCGTGGAAAACCAGTTGGTGGAAGACGTGATGAACCGCAACATCAACGAGTACGTGCGTCGGTTCTACGAGAGCCCGGATCGAAACCCCGACCTGCCCGTGCAGCAGATGCGCGCGCGCCTGGTGAAACCCGACAAGTTCGAGGCATTGCGCGAGGAAGAGCCGGATTGGGCAGCGTTGCCTGATGGCAACCACAACATTTCCGGTACCGACGAACGTGGTCAGCCGTACGCCTACAAGCTGGCCGTGCGCAAGACGCCCGACGCCTGGGCGTTCCTGGCCTATGACATGACCGACAGCGTGCGGGGGGGGCAGCAGCTCAACCGCGCGCTGGTGCTGTCGGTACTGGTGTTCAGCCTGCTGTCGCTGGTGCTGGGCTGGTGGTCGGCATCGAAGGTGATGAAGCCGGTCTCGGACCTGGCCGCGCGGCTGCGCGCCTATCGCGGCGGCACCAGTGACCCTGAGCCGCTGGCACCACGCTTCCCCGATGACGAAGTGGGGCAGCTGGCCCAGGCACTGGACGACTATTCCTCGCGGTTGACCGAAGTGGTGCAGCGCGACCGCGAATTCAATGCAGACGTCAGCCACGAGCTGCGCACGCCGCTGGCGGTGATCCGTGGCGCCACCGAGCTGTTGCTGACCCGGCCCGGCCTGGATGAGAAGGTGCTGCAGCGCCTGCAGCGTATCCAGCGTGCGGAACAGCAATGCAGCGATCTGATCGGCGCGCTGCTGCTGCTGTCGCGCAACGAGCGCGGGCAGGGCACCAGCAACGTCGCGCGCGTGGCCGAACAGTTGCTGGACGCGCATCGCGCCCAGCTGGGTGGCAAGCCACTGGAGCTGGCGCTGGAAGGCGAGCGCAACCTGGTGATCGACGCGCCCGAGGCGGCGCTGTCGGTGGCGCTGGGCAACCTGATCGGCAACGCGGTGAAGTACTCGCAGGATGGCGAAGTGCGCGTGTTCGTCGGCACCAATTCGGTGTCGGTGACCGACAGTGGGCCAGGCCTGAGCGAGGAAGACGCCGCCAAGCTGTTCCAGCGCGGTTATCGCGGCACCCACGCCGGCCATTCGCAGGGCGGTGGCATCGGCCTGTCGATCGTCAGCCGCCTGTGCGATCTGTACGGCTGGCAGGTGAGCGTGCGCCCCGGTGGCGAGCGTGGCGTGATCGCCACCCTGACGTTCTCGCCGAAGCCGTTGTAAGCGCGGACGGCCGACACACCCGCTTCGGTAGGCGCCGACCTTGGTCGGCACTGCATCCGCGAGGCTTCGGGTGGATTCAATGTCGCAAGGAGCACGGAAGTGCCTCTTCCTGCCAGTTCGGGCTGGGAGCCGCGTGATTGTGGGGGCGTGTCGCGGCTCACGGTTCCGGTGATCCCCGCTGCCATTGCCGCATTTGCCTCCTGACAGACTGACGTGCAGATGGCCAGATGCCTGCGCCGGAATCACCCGCCGTCCGCCAGGAGGCCCGCCATGTCACACCGCACTCGCTACCCGAATCTGTATCAACTGGTCGGCGAATCGATCAGCCAGCTGTCCGCCGATATCGCCCAGCGTGTCGAGGACACGCTGTCCCGGCCCGATGGCCTGATGCCGCTCCTGAAGGTCCAGATGGACGTCGACCGCATCACCGGAGAGGCTGCGCAACGCGCCGGGTTGAAAGCGTCGGAGGCCGGCACGCTGGTCGGCATCAGGCATACCGTCGCAGGTATCACCATCCTGACCCGGATGATGTACGCCGTGCATATCGCGCGTACCCGCGGAGGTCCGTTGCAGGTCGTACCTTCGGATGCGATGGAAGGCCTGCTGCTGGCTGCACGCGAGCTGACCTGCCACGCGCAACAGCAGTTGCGGGCTGAGAAGATCCGGGGCGGAGCAACGCTGCAGTAGTCGTCGTGGGTCAGCGCATCCTTTGTCGCATTCCGCCTCCCTGGCTGTCAGGCATTGCCTGCACGCCCTGACGTTGATGCCGTTGAGGCCTGTCGTGCCGGGCAGAAATTGATCCTCGACGCTTTTCAGACACTTTTCAGATTGCGTCCTCCGCATTGATCCGCCAAGGCTTGGACTACAGACAAGCGCGCCCTCGCGTGCCGTGTTCGTCGAGGAACTGCCATGGATCACCCATCATCGTTTGTTGCCGCCTACGAGGCGTCGTCGCGCGTCCATCGATTCTGCGGTCCTACCGCCCTGCGGTTGATCGTGGAGCGCTGGCACGGCAGCGAGTCGTTGTCCGAAGGCCTGCGCTGCCAGATTGATCTGCTGGGCGAGGCATGCGGGCACAGCCTGGATGACTGGCTGACCCGACCGGCAAGCATCACCACGCGCCAGCCGGACGGCGCCGAGGTTGTCCGCGCCGGGCTGATCCGCAGCGTCGAGCGCCTGGGTTACGCAGGCCGTCTGGTGCGGTACCGCGTTCACCTGGCCGACTGGACCGCTTGGCTGCATGACAGTCGCCACAGCCGCGTCTTCCAGGATGAGGATGTGGCCAGCATCATCCACACGGTACTTTCGGTGCATGCGCCCCTGGCGCATTGGTCCTGGCACCTCGGAAGTGCCCATGCGCTGGAGCGTCGGTGCCGGGGCTACCGCGTGCAGTATCGCCAATCGGACATGGCATTCCTGCAGCAGTTGATGGCCGATGAAGGCCTGGGCTGGTGCATCCGCACGCTGCCCGAGGCACCGGGCGGGCACACGCTGATGATCTTCGGCGACAGCACGCGATGCTCGCTGCTGTCACCGCCGCGGCGCCTTCACCAGAGCCAGCGCGTGCTGGATGGCGGGGGCATCGCACTGTTGCATGAAGCCTGGCGGGTAGTGCCGACCCACATGACCCGCGTGACGGACCTGGACGATCCGTTGCGGGTGGTTTCGGCCAGCCTGCCTGTTCGCACAGTGGCCCGTGGCCCCTTGGAGGACTATTCGCCGGCCCGCCACGCGGCGTGGGAGACCTCGCACGACGCCTTGGCCGAGGTGATGCGCGACACCGAAGCAGCGCTGTGTGAGCAGCGGCGCTGGGCCGGTGAGGGGACCGAACCGGACTTCCAGCCCGGCTACGCGTTCGAGGTGCTGCCAGAACCCGGGCAGCGGGCGGTGCCTGCGTTGCTGCTTACGGCGGTGCAACACGCGGCGGTCAATCAACTGCCTGCCGTTGTCGAACTGCAGCAGCACCTGCCGCTGCACGCTTTGCCCGACATCGTGCCCGCAGACCGCGCGCTGAAGCTGGGCTATGCCAACCGCTTCGAGGCCATGCCGTTCGACCGTCGATGGCGACGTTCGCCGGAGGGCAGGGCAGAGCGGTCGATGGCCCCCGGGCCACAACTGGCCACCGTGCTCGGCGGTGATGACGGTGCACCGCTGTACATGGACAGCAACGGGCGCATCCGCGTGCGGTTCGGCTTTGCCACCGACAGCAGGGCTGACAGCGGCTGGCTGCGGGTTGCCCAGACCTTCGCCGGCCCTGGCGTGGGCAGTCAGTTCCTGCCCCGCGTCGGCCAGGAGGTGGTGGTGGATTTCATCAACGGCGACCTCTGCCGCCCCATCGTGATTGGCGCGCTCTACAACGGCCGTGGCGAGGCGCGCGCTGAAGCGCTCGCGCAGTCCAGTGATACCGGCAGCAGCGCCCAGAACAACCTTGCCGGTGGCAACGCCCCGCGCTGGCATGCCGTAGGCGCGGGCGAACCGGCCCAGCGCAATGCAGGCGCCGTGTGGGGCATCAGCTCGCAGAGTTGGGACGGCGATGGCGGCAACAGTCTGGCGTTTGATGACAGCGACGACCAACTGCAGGTGCGACTCGCCACAACGCAGTGCCACAGCGCACTCAGCATGGGACATCTGCGTTACCGGCAGCACAACTTCCGCGGCAGCCTGCGCGGAAGTGGGTTCGAACTGCGCAGCGATGCGTGGGGCGCCGTGCGTGCAACGGCAGGCCTCTGGCTGGACAGCACGCAGCGCGCCGCGTCCGCCCCGGCCGGTTTGCGCGCTGCGCCGGTGGCCCTGCTGCGGCAGACCATCGTGCTGGCGCAGACCTTTGACGAAGCTGCACGGCAGCAGCGCATAGTGCGGCTGCGTGGCCCTGCCATCGAGGGCGATGGCGCGAGCGTGCTGCAGACCCTGGCCGACAGCGTGGCGGCATCGCAGCGGCTGCAGGGTACTGACGAAGACATCCCCGCAACCGGGTCTGCGGTGCTGGGACTGTCGGCACCATCAGGCATCTGCCAGGTGGCCGGGCAGGCGATCCAGCTGGCGGCAGGGCACAGCACGCTGCTGGCCAGCGGCGCCAGTTCGGGCGCGATCGCAGGCGGCCACGTGCGTTGGCAGTGCCGCCAGGCCATCGGCGTGCTGGCTGGCGCGACACGCAATCCGGGGAGTGCCGGGTTGAGTGTGGTGGCTGGCGAACAGGTGCTTGATATGCAGGCGCAGGCAGACGCTGCGCACCTGCAGGCGCGGGCCGGGCTGGTGGCGGCCAGTCGCCAAGGGGAGGTGCAGCTGGCCGCGGGAGGCACCCTGCACATTGCGACGGGGGGCGGCGCGGCAATTACCTTGAAGGACGGCAACCTGCACGTGAGCTGCCCGGGCACGCTGACCTTCAAGACCGGCGAACGGCACTTCACTGGCCCAGTGCAGGAGCTGTTTCCGCTGCCGCAGTTCGCGCAGACGGTCTGCGTGGAGTGCCTGCAGAAAGCCATGCAGGCAGGTCTGCCCTGGTCTGCGAAGAATGGCTGACGTCCCGTGGATCGATCCGTGGCGGCATTCCCGGTTGCCGTGGCAGAACCCCGGCGATCGGCGCGCGGACGCGCGGCCCGCCTGTGCGCTGCTGGACATGGCATTCGCGCCAGATGCCTGGACGCAGCTGCGCGTGCTGACCGCAGAAATGGAGCCGCTGTTCACGCATCGCTATGCCGGCAATGGATTGGACCGGTTGTCGCCGTGCCTGGTTGCCCTGCCGGACAAAGCCGGAGCACGCGAACGGTTTTGGCAGGCGCTGCTGGACCTGAGCCGCGGCGCGCCGATGCTGTCGGTGCTGCGCAGCACCGCCAACCCGAACGCATTGGCCGAGCATCTACGGCGGATCTGGGAGGGCTGTTCCAGCACCGGCCAGCCGTGGTTGTTGCGCTGGGCCGATGGGCGCACCGCCTCCCGCCTGCTGGATGCGTTGGACGAAGCACAGCGGATACGCGTGCTGGCTGGTCTGCACGACTGGCACCTGCCTACCCGCATCGGAGATTGGATGTGCGTGACCGGCAAGGGCGAGACGCAGTTCGATGCGGACGCAAGACCACTGACGTTCACTGCGGCTCAGGAAACCGCATTACGGAGCGGAAGCCAGGCCGATGCCATCACGCGCTTCATTCTGCAGCGGCCCGCGCTGCGGCCGGAGGACATGCCGCCCTCGCAGGTGCATCGCTGTGCGGAGCACGTGCTGGGACGTCTGGCACGCCGAGGCATCGACCATCCTGCGCTGGCACATCGGATGACGATCAAGGCCGTTGCCTGCTGGAGCGCCCGCCATGGCGATGATGAGATGCCATGAACGGAGCCGGGTGGCAGCCGAAGACCTGCGCATTCCCGCCGATGTGCGCCGCTGCGTGCACATGGTGGCCGCACATGAGGTGCGTGGTTCGTTCCCGGTGGACCTGGTGGACGGCGCGAACTGTGAGCAGATCATCTACCCCAGAATGTCCCGCATTCGAGGGTGCGTTTGAATGAACGGTGTCGAGCGAATGGCTCTGCTGAAGAAGGTGTTTGTCAGGACTGCTCTGATCGGGCTGGCGCTGTTTGCCTTGACTGGCTTGGTGCTGAAGGTCATGGACTTCAGGATTGGTCCACCACCGCCAGCTCCCCCGAAGCCGCGCATCATTGACTACGCGTCCGGCCACGACATTACCGATGCGCCGCCAGAGATGCATCTGATGATTGGTGTGGCGAACTACTCGGATGATGGGTTGGGTAGGGTCTACATCAACGATGCTTGGGCGGGGGGGATGGAGCCGCGATCGAGTGGTAATGCTGCCACCTGCTGTGTGACGTTGCCACGCCTCTGGCATCCGGGGTTGAAGGTGACGGTGGCCTACCGTACCAGCAGCATGTTTCTCAAGGATCCTCAAAGCTATGTTGAGAAAGACGTCCTCGTTGCGCGCTATAAGCCGTTTCTTGATGGGTTCATCTATTTCATGTACTTCCCGGATGACCAGGTGCGAGTGGTCGCGACGCCGTATTTTCCTGGCTATCCGAAATTCCAATACGACATAGAGTTCGCTAGCCGTGAGCGCGACGAAGAGAGAGTCACGCAGTTCCTATTGCAGACTTTGCCCAATGAGGTGGACCAATGAGGGTGGCGGTATCTTCTCCAGCTTCTGAGCATTTGACCAGGTTGAATGATCGCGAAGCAGCTCGCAATGCTGGAGCGAGCTCCGGCTCACCCTCAGATTGTGGTACCGATGTCTTTCTTGGCTGCTTTTTCGATGGAACGCGAAACCACAAGTTGGACTCTCACCGTCGACAAGATAAGACGGAATCAAACATCGCACGACTTTTTGATGTCTATGATCGCGATCAGGGTTCAAGTCCCGGTGCGCGAGCAGCTCGCTTTGCGAGCTATATCCAAGGCGTAGGAACTGAGGCACTTAAAGAAATCGGCGATACCGGCACCGGCTGGCATGCTCGTGCCGGCGCGGCAGCCGGCTGGGGTGGCGAGGGTCGGGTGAACTGGATGCTGCTGAAGGTCCAGGACCACCTCTTGACCCATTTCGCGGAGACCACAGTCACCACCGCCATGGGCTTCGATTCCACTGCCCCTGTCGCGCGGAAAATGAGCGCCGATCTCCGCCTGAGCCTTCAGGACGTGGAGCGTCTGGCGCAGGCAGCACGAATGCCGCTGTCCAACTATCTGGCTGTCAACCAGGGCGAGAAAGAGCTCGACCTGCGCAACTCGCTCAGCGGCGGCTTCTGGAATATGGTCGGCGCGTTGCAGCGGGTGCGTGGCACCCATCTCGCGCGCGCCGATCACACGGCGCGCCGTGCGGTGTTGCAGGAACGGCGCGCCTTTCTGGAAAAGAAGGTGGCTCCATTCCAGAAGCAGAATCCCCGGGTGGACCGCATCCGCATTTCGGTGTTTGGCTTCTCGCGAGGCGCCACCGAGGCGCGCGTATTCTGTAACTGGCTCGGCGACGCCTGTGACCCCGGTCCCGGACCGCTGCGGCTGTGTGGCATTCCGGTGCAGATCGATTTCATGGGGCTGTTCGATACGGTGGCGTCGGTCGGTGCTGCGCACAGCTTCTTTGAGTTGGTATTCGATGGTCACGGCGGCTGCGCGGAAGCCGAAGACCTGCGCAACCCCGCCGATGTGCGCCGCTGTGTCCATATGGTCGCCGCACATGATGTGCGTGACTCGTTCCCGGTGGACCTGGTGGATGGCGGGAACTGCGGGCAGATCATCTACCACAGCCGTAGCCAAGGGGGCATTTGAATGAAGGGCGTTGAGCGAATGGCGGTGGTGAAGAAGGTTTTTGTCAGGATTGCTCTGATCGGGCTGGCGTTATGTGCCTTTGCTGGCCTGGTGCTCAAATTCATGAATTTCAGAATTGGCCCACCACCGCCCGGTCCTCCGAAGCAACGCATTATTGAGCCCGACACTGGTCATGACATTACTGATGCTCCACCGGAGATGTCATTGACAATTGGCGTGTCAAACTACTCGGATGACGGGTTGGGGACGGTTTACATCAACAACGCTTGGGCGGGTGGAATGGAGCCACGAGCGAGTGGGAATGCTGCAACCTGCTGCGTGACTCTGCCTCGTCTCTGGCATCCTGGACTGAAGGTGACGGTGGCCTACCGCACTAGCAGCATGTTTATCAAGGATCCCCGTAGCTATGTTGAGCGGGATGTTCCTGTGGCACGGTATCGACCTTTTCTTGATGGCTTCATCTATTTCATGTACTTCCCGAACGATCAAGTTAGGGTGGTTGCAACACCCTATTTTCCAGGCTATCCAAAGTTTGCCTACGACATTGATCACGCGGAGCTTGAGCGTGATCCTGAAAGGATTTCTCGATTTCTCATTGAGTCGGATGGAGAGGAATAGCAATAATGAGAGTAAGTTCTTCGGCGCCGTTGGGCGAGGATTCAATAGGTCTTAGTGTGCGTGAGAAGGCTCGATGTGCTGGATCATCGGTTGGCATGATTTCACCATGTGGCATTGATATCTTTATCGGCTGCTTCTTCGACGGCACGCGTAACCACCGTTTGGACTCGTTAAGGCGCGGCGACTTCACTCAGTCCAATGTTTCACGTTTATTCGATGTATTTGATCGAGGGATTTTGCCGGGCACAGGAGTTCGCCGCAGCCAGTTTTCTAGCTACATTCAGGGCGTAGGCACTGAGGCGCTAAAGGAGATTGGCGACACCGGCACTGGCTGGCACGCTCGTGCTGGCGCGGCAGCCGGCTGGGGCGGCGAGGGACGCGTGAACTGGATGCTGATGCAGGTCCAGGACCATCTTCTGACTCATTTCGCAGAATCTACGGTGACAAAGGCGATGGGCTTCGACTCTGCCGTCCCTGTCGCGCGGAAAATGAGCGCCGATCTCCGCCTGAGCCTTCAGGACGTGGAGCGTCTGGCGCAGGCAGCACGAATGCCGCTTTCCAACTATCTGGCTGTCAACCAGGGCGAGAAAGAGCTCGACCTGCGCAACTCGCTCAGCGGCGGCTTCTGGAATATGGTCGGCGCGTTGCAACGGGTGCGCGGAACTCATCTGGCAGTCGCCGACCATACTTCCCGCCGCGCGGTCTTGCAGGAACGGCGCGCCTTTCTGGGAAAGAAGGTGGCGCCGTTCCAGAAGCAGAATCCCCGGGTAGACCGCATCCGTATATCGGTATTCGGCTTCTCGCGTGGCGCTACCGAGGCGCGCGTATTCTGCAACTGGCTCGGCGATGCCTGCGACCCCGGTCCCGGGCCGCTGCGTCTGTGTGGCATTCCGGTGCAGATCGATTTTGTGGGCTTGTTCGATACGGTCGCTTCGGTAGGTGCCGCGCAGAGCTTCTTTGAGTCGGTGTTCGACGGCCACGGTGGTTGGGCGTCGGCCGAAGACCTGCGCATTCCCGCCGATGTGCGCCGCTGCGTGCATATGGTGGCCGCGCATGAAGTACGCGGCTCGTTCCCGGTGGATCTGGTGGATGGCGCGAACTGCGAGCAGATCATCTACCCCGGGGTGCATTCGGATGTGGGCGGCGGCTACACGCCCGGTGAGCAGGGGCGTTCGCCGAAGGACGCCGACAAGCTTTCACAGATTCCGCTGTGCGACATGTATCGGCATGCGCTGGCGGCAGGCGTGCCGCTGTTGCCCATCGAGAAGGCACGAGTGGAATTGCAGAGCCAGTTCGAGATTTCCCCGAAACTGCGCCAGCACTACAACGCCTATCTGCAGGCGATGGCGCCATTCCTGCCGGCTGTGAATCCCGCATCCAGAGCCAATCGCACGGCGGCGCTGATGTATGCGCACTACCGCCAGTATCTGTTGTGGCGGCGCCAGCATCTGGACGACTTCGCCGCGCTGCCGGGTTTCCAGCGCGCGTCGGCGCAGGACCGCGCGGACCTGCGTGGTGGCAACACCGAGCTGGCCCAGGAGGTATGGGGCATGCGCTACAACAACGCAACGCGGCGAGTGCGCAGCACCGTTGTCACCTCGCACCACGGCATGGCTACGCCGCCCCCGTACAACAGCATTCCGGCGTTTGATTTCGTGCAGGCAAAGCTGCGTGGCCAGAAGGAACAGCAGTGGCTGGATGGGCATATCGAGCAGATCTGGGAATCGCAGCAGGCACCACCGCAGGCTGTGGCAACGTTTCTGGATGGCTATGTGCACGACTCGCGGGCTTGGTTCAAGCCGTTCGGGTTGGACGATGACGAGTGGCTGCATGTGCAGCAGCGGGAACGCGATTCCTACCGGCAGCGGATGCAGGAGTTGGATGCGATCGAGCTGGCCCACCGGCAGGAGCGGGAGCGCATGCAACGGGCCGGGCAGCTGTTCCAGCCACGGGTGCCGCTGGCGATGTCGGTACAGGAACTGGAGGAGCTGACAGCCTGGCGCGAGCATCCGGAGAACTATGAGGAAGTACTGCAGCTGACTGGTCGCGAGTATTACTGGCAGTGGGGCTATCTGCGCTGGCGCACCTGTTATCTCAATCCACCCGGTGTGGCGATTGCGGAGGCGTCGGCGCGCAGGGGGCAGGGCGTAAAGGATGCTGCCGCATAGCCATCGCGCGGATTGTCGTAACCGGCGCGTAGTTGACCGCCGTGACGGCCCAGCATCGCGGCCCATAGCGACACCTGCGTGACGCATGCCGCGGCATGGCCGTGCTGTGCCGCACGAATCGGCACGCCCGCGCGCCGCTTGGGATTTCCCCTACAGAACTGGGTTTCTTCGGGTGGCCTGATGGCTGAGCCGGGGCGGGTGCCCTGGCCGGGATTGGCGTCCTGAAATCAACTCTTCGACAGGAAGTCTCCGATGTTGTGTTGCGCATCGAGGACAATGCACCGTGGCTCGCCTGCGGCGGACGGTGCGTGGGGATTCCTGGGAATCCGCCGGAGTTTCCACCTGTCGGGAGTTGTCCGGTACGCCAACCCGCACCGTCCGCCACCTCGCCTTTGCGGGTGGCTCGCCGTCTGCGAGGAACCTCATGTCCGCACACCCCGTGTTTCCCCATCTTTCCGCCCTGATTGGCGACGCCGTCAACCGGCTGCCCGCCGAAGCGGCCGAGCGGCTCGAAACCCTGCTCGATGACCCCGAAGATCTGCTGCCCACCCTGCTGGCCCGCATGGATGGCCGCGACGGTGCCGATGGCCAGCGGCTGGAGGCACAGGGGCTCAGCCCGGCGCAGGCCGCAGCCCGGGCCGGGCTCGACCGTACGCTGGCGGGTCTGGACGTGCTGGTCCAGGTACTGCACGCTGCCGCCGCCGCGCGTGAACAGGGCGGCGCCCACCAGCAGCTCAGCCCGGATGTGGTCGATGGTCTGCTGCTGGGCGCCCGAGAGCTGGTCCGCCACGCGCGTCAACAGGTGGGGTAGGTCCGTACATATGCGGAATGCCATCTGTGATCGCAGCCGAGCATGGGCTCGGCTCTACAGCAGATCTCCAGATCCCGGCCGCGCGTGGATACGCTTTGGTAGTGCCGGCCGCTGGCCGGCAACCCGGCCTCAGCCCGCAGCCAACCCCAGGTACCGCGCATGCAGCTGTTCCACCTGCGCCTGCAGATCTTCCGGCTGCCCATCATTGACCACCACGTCATCCGCCAGTGCCAGCCGCTGCGCCCGGCTGGCCTGCGCAGCAATCATCCGGTCGGCCAGCGCGGCGTCGATGCCGTCGCGTTGCATCAGCCGGGCATGCTGCACGGCCTCGGGCGCATCCACCAGCAGCACTCGGTCCAGCCAAGGGTAAGCCTTTCGCCCACCGACCTCGGTCAGCAGCGGAATGGCGGCAATCGCATAGGCGCTGGTGGCCTGCTCGCACTGCTGTTGCATCAGCAGGCGGATGGCCGGGTGGGTGATGGCTTCCAATGCTGTCCGCTCCGCCGGGTCGGCGAACACGTGGGCGCGCAGGCGGGCCCGGTCCAGGCTGCCATCGGCCAGCAGCATGTCGGCGCCGAAGCGCTCGGCAATGCGGGCCAGCGCCGGGCTGCCGGCGGCCACCACGGCGCGGGCAGCCAGGTCGGCATCGGCCACCACGATGCCCAGCGCCTCGAAGCGCCGGGTCACCTCACTCTTGCCGGAGGCGATGCCACCGGTCAGGCCAACCACATAGCGGCTCATGGGGACTCCCCTCAGCGCAGCCCGCTCATCACCAGATACTGCTCCACCAGTGGCGCACCCCACATGAAGTACAGCCAGCCGGCAACGGCCAGGTACGGCCCAAACGGGATGGGCGTGGCGCGGTCACGGCCCCGGCTGTACAGCCAGATCGAGCCGATGATGGCGCCCAGCACCGACGACAGCAGGATGATCGGCAGGATGCCCTTCAGGCCACACCAGGCGCCGAGTGCCGCCAGCAGCTTGAAGTCGCCGTGGCCCATGCCTTCCTTGCCGGTCAGCTGCTTGAACAGCCACCAGACCATCCACAGCGACAGGTAACCCACCGCCGCGCCCACCAGGGCGGGCTTGGCCGGCATGTACAGGTTGTCGATGTTGCCTATCAGACCCAGCCACATCAGCGGCAGGGTCAACTGGTCGGGTAGCAGCTGCGTGCGCAGGTCGATGCCGGACAACGCGATCAGGAAGCAGGTCAGCACGATGGCGCCGAAGCCCTGCCAGCCGAAGCCGAACTGCCAGACGCAGGCCAGCACCAGCACCGAGGTCAGGGCCTCCACCAGCGGGTACTGCAGCGAGATCGGCGCCTTGCAGTGGCGGCACTTGCCGCCCTGGATGATCCAGCTGAACAGCGGGATGTTCTCGTACCAGCTCAGCTTGTGCTTGCAGTGCGGGCAGTGCGACGGCTCAACCACGATCCCCGGTGGGGGCGGTTCATAGAAGTCCGGTTCCTCCAGGACTTCGCGCGCATCGCGCTTCCACTGCCACTCCAGCCGCTTGGGCAGGCGCAGGATGACGACGTTCAGGAAACTGCCCAGCAGCAGTCCCAGGGCGGCCGCGGCGGGGTAGCCGAGGCCGGGGTGCTGGTCGAGAAATGCCATTGATACCTTTAGCCGACGACGGCGCCGAGTTTGAAGATGGGCAGGTACATCGCGATGACCAAGCCACCGACAATGGTACCAATGAACACCATGATCATCGGTTCCAGCAGGCTGCTCAAGGCATCCACGGCGTTGTTCACTTCCTGCTCGTAGTATTCAGCCACCTTGAACAGCATGGCATCCAGTGCGCCGGCCTCCTCGCCGATGCCGGTCATCTGGATGACCATGTGCGGGAACAGGTTGATCTGTTTCATGGCCATATTGACCGGGTAGCCCACCGAGACGTCGTCGCGTATGCGTAGCACGCCTTCCTCGTAGACCTTGTTTCCGGTGGCACCAGCGACGATGCCCAGCGCCTCCACCAAGGGAACACCGGCCTTGAAGGTCACCGCCGTAGTGCGGGCGAAGCGGGCGATTGAGCTGTTGTGCATGATCTGACCAAGTACCGGAACCTTCAGAATGGCTCTGTCCAGCGCGTGCTGCATCTTAGGAGAGCGCTTGTAGATCATTATCGCAGCGACGGCGCTCCCAACGATTGCAATGAGGATCAGCCACCACCAAGACACCATGAATCTGGAAAGAGCCACGACCATCAGGGTAAAGGCAGGCAGGTCCGCGCCAAAGCTCTTGAAGACCTCTTCAAATTGAGGAACCACCCAGATGAGAAGAATTGCACTTACGAGAAGGGCCACGACAAGCACCATGGCCGGGTAGAACATGGCCTTTTTGATCTTGCCCTTCAGTGCTTCGATGTTCTCCTTGTAGGAGGCAATTGTATCTAGCACCGTTTCCAATACGCCCGCACCTTCGCCAGCCTTTACCAGGTTGCGATAGAGTTCGTCGAACTGTACGGGGTGGCGGCTGATTGACTCATGCAGTGATGATCCGCCTTCGATGTCCCCCCGAATGGTATCGACCATCTTTTTCATGCGAGGGTTCTTGTGCCCGCTGCCAATGATCTCCAGCGCCGACACGATCGGTACGCCGGACTTCATCATGGTGGCCATCTGTCGGCTGAAAAACGCGATGTCCTTCGCGGTTATCGCTTTCCCTGCCGCTCCGAAGATCGGTTTGGGCTTTACCTTGACCTGGCCGGGATTGATGCCTTGACGGCGGAGCTCGGCGCGAAGCAAGTTGGCGTTCTTGGCCAACTGTTCACCCTTCATCTTGACTCCCCGCTTGTCGGTCCCCTCCCAGACAAACGGCTGCAGCTCCATCGTGGCGCGGGCCACGGGCTCTTTCTTGATCGCACTGCGACTGACAGACATGTTGGCTCCCCAAGACCCGCCATCCCCAGGCGGGCAACTAGCGGCTGATGGTAGCCGGTTCAGGGCCATCTGGGCAGTTGGCGGATGGCCCGGTGTGCGAATTCGTGGCGGGGGCCGACCAAAGGTGACGCACTGCGTCACATTGCCGCGTGCATCGCAGATTCGCATCGGGGGGGTTCCCATCTGTGAAATAGCTGCCATCATGGGCGCGGGGAAATCCAGGGGGAGGCGTGCCGGGGTTGGCACGCAACCTGCGTTGATCCACCCGCAGGGGCAGGACCAGCTCAGCTGGCCTCTGGCCAGACCGATCCTGTCTTCTGAAATCAACCACCACTTATCTTGGGGATGTACCAAATGAAGAACCAGAAGGGCTTCACCCTTATCGAACTGATGATCGTCGTTGCGATCATTGCTATCCTGGCCGCAATCGCGCTGCCGGCTTACCGTGACTATACGGTTCGTGCCAAAGTCAGCGAATCTGTGATGGCGCTGAGTGCGTGCAAGACGTCGGCGACTGAATTCTTCTCCTCGAAGAACGCACTCCCGACCACTCTGGCCGAAGCAGGTTGCAACGAAGCGGCGGCTAACATCAGCCAGTACGTTAACAAGCTTTCGCTGGGCGACGCTGGCGCTATCTCTGTAGAGACGAAGGCAACCGGTGCGAAGGCTGCCGAATGCACCCTGACTCTGACCCCGACTGTGACCGCCGGTGAGATCACTGCTTGGACTGGCAGCCACAGTGGTTGCGACGCAAAGTACGTGCCGGCCAACTTCCGCTAAGTACTGATCGTTACCGTTCTGAACGAATCAGGCAGCTCATTGGGCTGCCTGATTTCGTTTTAATGGACTACGGAGATCGGCGGGCTGGCTAATGCGTTGAGATTCTGGCCAGGGCAATCTTCTATGGATTGAAGCTTGTACACCTGTGGTCTTCCATGGTGGCCAGCTTGATGGCTACCTTCTTGCTGGTGAAGGGACTTGGGAAGGCGGAGCGTACACCCTGCTGTGTTCCAACGCCGAGGCGTAAGGTAGTCTTGAGCAGGGGGAGTAGGAGCTTGGAATGAATACCGTAACCACCGCCAATCTCGTCGGCATCACCGGCCTGGCCCGTCGCCTGGTCCAGGATGGTGCGCTGGACGAGGCTTCCGCCCGCGATGCCATGGCCAAGGCTGCCGCCGCCCGGCAGCCGCTGCCGACCTGGTTCGCGCAGAACAAGGTGGTTGGGGCGGCCCAGCTGGCAGCCGCCAACGCGGTCGAGTTCGGCATGCCGCTGTTCGACGTGTCCACGTTCGACGCCAGCCAGAACGCCATGAGCCTGGTCAGTGAGGAGCTGCTGCGGAAACACAATGTGCTGCCGCTGTTCAAGCGCGGCGGCAAGCTGTTCGTCGGCACCAGCAACCCGACCCACTCGCTGGATGAGATCAAGTTCCACACCAACCTGGTGGTGGAGCCGATCATCGTCGATGAGGACCAGATCCGCCGGACGTTGGAGCAGTGGCACGCCAGCCATGACACCCTCGGTGACGCCCTGGGTGGCGACGACGAGGGCATGGGAAACCTGGAAGTCGCGGCTGGCGACGAGGACCTGGGGGCCGGTGGCGACTCCGGCATCGACGCCAAGGGTGACGACACCCCGGTGGTGAAGTTCGTCAACAAGGTGCTGGTGGATGCGATCCGCAAGGGCGCTTCGGACATCCACTTCGAACCCTACGAAGACGATTACCGGGTGCGCCTGCGCATCGACGGCCTGCTGAAGATGGTGGCGCGCGCGCCGGTGAAATTGAACCAGCGCATTGCCGCGCGCCTGAAGGTGATGGCGCAGCTGGATATCGCCGAGAAGCGCGTGCCGCAGGACGGTCGCATCAAGTTGAACCTGTCCAAGTCCAAGCAGATCGACTTCCGCGTCAGCACGCTGCCGACCCTGTTCGGCGAGAAGGTGGTGCTGCGTATCCTCGATGGCAGCGCGGCCAAGCTGGGCATCGACAAGCTGGGCTACGAGCCGGACCAGCAGAAACTGTTCCTGGAAGCCATCCACAAGCCCTACGGCATGGTGCTGGTGACCGGCCCGACCGGTTCGGGCAAGACGGTGTCGCTGTACACGGCGCTGGGCATCCTCAACGACGAGACGCGCAACATCTCCACCGCCGAAGACCCGGTGGAAATCCGTCTGCCCGGCGTCAACCAGGTGCAGCAGAACAACAAGCGCGGCATGACCTTCGCCGCAGCGTTGCGCTCGTTCCTGCGACAGGATCCGGACATCATCATGGTCGGCGAAATCCGCGATCTGGAGACGGCCGAGATTGCGATCAAGGCGGCGCAGACCGGCCACATGGTGCTGTCCACCCTGCATACCAACGATGCGCCGCAGACCATCGCGCGACTGATGAACATGGGTATTGCGCCCTACAACATCACCAGCTCGGTGACGCTGGTGATCGCCCAGCGCCTGGCGCGCCGGCTGTGCGGCAACTGCAAGAAGCCTTCCGATCTTCCCGCGCACGCGTTGCTGGCCGAGGGCTTCACCCAGGCGCAGTTGGATGCAGGCGTGCAGTTGTACGAGGCGGTGGGCTGCGACGAGTGCACCGAAGGCTACAAGGGCCGTACCGGCCTTTACCAGGTGATGCCGATGACCGATGAGATCGCCACCATCGTGCTGGCTGGCGGTAATGCGCTGCAGATTGCCGAGGCAGCGCAGCAGATCGGGGTGAATGATCTGCGCCAATCCGCGCTGAAGAAGGCGGCGGCGGGCATCACCAGCCTGGCCGAGATCAATCGCGTTACCAAGGATTGAGGTAGATCCACGCCATGCGTGGATGACGCGATGCATGAGGTTGCCGGCCAGCGGCCGGCACTACCACGTTGGTGGGGCCGCGTCGGGTCAGAGCCCTTTCCTTTGGAAAGGGATCCGACCCGGCCCTTACTCCATCCCCAGCTTCTTCAGCTTGTAGCGCAGCGCACGGAAGGTAATTCCCAGCTGCGCGGCGGTGCGGGTCTTGTTCCAGCGGTTCTCTTCCAATGCGCGCTGGATGGCACTGCGTTCCAGCTGCTCGATATACGAGGGCAGGGCGGCGCTGCCAGGCTGCAGGTCCACCACCGCTTCGGCGTGCGCTGCGCTGCCGGGCGCGCGCGGGGCGTGCTGCGGCAGGCGCAGGTCGTCGGCGCCGATGCAGTCTTCCTCGGCCAGGGCCAGCGCACGCTCCAGGATGTTCTCCAGTTCGCGCACGTTGCCGGGGAAGGCGTACTGCGCCAGCGCCTCCAGTGCCGAGGGTGCCAGCAGCGGGGTGGCGCGGCCGTGGCTGCGGGCCAGGCGTGCCAGTACCGCGGCGGCCAGTTCCGGCAGGTCCTGGCGGCGCTCGCGCAACGGCGGCACCTTCAGTTCAATTACGTTGATGCGGTAGTACAGGTCGTGGCGGAAGCGCCCGTCCTCGACCAGCTCGGCCAGATCCTTGTGGGTGGCCGAGAGGATGCGCACGTCCACCGGCTCCTCATTCGCCGCACCGACCGCACGCACCGACTTTTCCTGGATCGCGCGCAGCAGCTTCACCTGCATCTGCAGCGGCAGCTCGGCCACTTCATCCAGGAACAGGGTGCCGCCGTGCGCAGCCTGGAACAGGCCGGGCTTGTCGGCATGCGCACCGCTGAAGCTGCCCTTGCGGTGGCCGAAGAATTCGCTCTCCATCAGCTCGCCGGGAATGGCACCGCAGTTGACCGGCACGAACGGGCCGGCCGCACGTGCGCCCTGGGCGTGGATGGTGCGTGCCACCAGTTCCTTGCCCACGCCCGATTCGCCGAGGATGTAGACCGGTGCCTGGCTGCGCGCGACCTTGCCGATGGTGGTGCGCAGCACGTCCATGGCCGGCGAAGCACCCAGCAGGCGTGCGCCTTGTTCGGCAGCAGGGCCGGGCGCGGGGCGTTCGGCGTTGTTGAGTTCCAGTGCGTGCTTGACCAGGCCGCGCAGCACCGAGATGTCCACCGGCTTGCTGACGAAGTCGAAGGCGCCGGCTTTCAGCGCCTCCACTGCCAGGTCCATGCTGCCGAACGCGGTGATCATCGCCACCGGCGTGCGCGGGTAGTGCTGGGCGATCTCGCTGACCAGCTCGATACCGTTGCCATCCGGCAGCCGCATGTCGGTGATGCACAGGTCGTACGGATTGCTGGCCAGCAGCTCGCGCGCTTCGGCCAGGTTGGCGGCGGTACTGATGCGCAGCCCCATGCGGCCGAGGGTCAGTACCAGCAGTTCGCGGATGTCGCGTTCATCGTCGACGACGAGGGCGCTGCGGGTTTCGTTCATGGGCGTGAAAGATAAACGAGGGGGCTGGAAGCGACAAATGTTTGACGCACAGAATGGGAATCAGGTGGGCAACAGGGTGTGCGGGCCGGGCAGCACCAGGCGGAAGCAGGAGCCGCCGGCGGGCACCGGGATGTAGTCGAGCCGCGCCTGGTTGGCCCGGCACAGCTCGCGGGCGATGTACAGGCCCAGCCCGGTGCCGTGCTCGGACGTGGTGAAGAACGGGCGGAACAACTGCGCCGCCACGGTCTCGGGAATACCGGGGCCGCGATCCATCACGTCAATCACTGCGCTGCGTTCGTGCTGCGCCACGCGCAGGCGCACGCGGGCCGGCTGCTGGCCGATGCGGCCGTATTTCAGGGCGTTGTGCACCAGTACGGTCAGCACCTGGTAGAGGTGTTTCGTGTCGACCTGGGCCATCACCGAGATCTCGCTGATGATCGGTTCGATGCTGTCGGTCTCCAGCGTCTGGCCCTGCTTGTACTCCAGCACGAAGCGGCGCACGAAGGCGACCAGGTCCACGTTCTCGGGCGTGGCGCGTTCGCGACGGGCCAGGCCCAGCACGCTCTCGACGATGCCGTTGGTGCGCTGGCACTGCTGGCGGATGATCTGCAGCAGGCGGCGGTCGCTCTCGTTGAAACCGGTGCCTTCCTCGAGCAGCTGCACGGCGTAGTTGATCGCCGCCAGCGGGTTGCGGATCTCGTGGGCGAGGCTGGCCGAGAAGCGGCCCATCGCCGACAGGGTGAGCGATTCGGCGCGGCGTGAGACCACGCTGGAATCGTCCAGGAACACCAGCGAGAGCTCGCTGCCGGCCAGCAGGCGGGCGAAGCGCGGCTGCACTTCCGGTTGGTCGGGGTTGAGCTGCAGCGGCAGTTCGTCCTGGGCCCAGCCGTTGCGCCAGCGCTGCAGGCGGCGCGCCAGTTCCGGCGCGGCGCTGACCAGGTCCAGGCGTCCCGTCTCACCGATGCCGTCGTTGTCGCCGAGCAGCATCGACGCGGCTTCGTTGGCCAGGGTGATGCGGTTGTCGGCGTCCACCACCAGCACGCCGGTACGCATGCGCCGGATGATCAGTTCGTTGATCTGGAACAGGTTGGCCACTTCGTCGCCGCGCTGGTTGGCCAGCTGCTGGTTGCGACGGGCGCGGCTGCCCACCTGGTAGCTGATGAAGGCCAGTGCCAGGTAGCTGGTGGCGAACATGGCCAGTTCGGCCAGGGTACGGGTGGGGTCGCCGCCTTCCAGCAGCTTCCAGGTGTACTCGACACCCGTGGCGAGGCTGGCGGCCAACGCCAGGCCCAGGCCCAGGCTGAGCGGCAGCAGGGTGGCGGCAGCGGCGATGTTGAACAGCAGCGACATCGAGATGCCGGCACTGGCACCGGGCAGCGCGTGTGACAGCAGGGTGGCGGCGACGATGTCCACCATCACCCCGGTGACCACGATCGGGCGCAGCCAGCGTTCGTTGCGGCCGATCACCAGGGCCAGCAGCGACAACGCCAGATAGATGACCGCAACCACATCGGCCAGACGTGGGTGGTGGGCTTCGCCGACCATGGCCGACAAGGGGCTGTAGAGCAGGGCGGCGATGACCGAGGCGATCAGCACCCGGTACAGCGCGAAGAAGTACAGCTCACGCCGCGGGATCGATTCGATGCGGTCGATCAATGAAGCACTGGGTGACACGCCGGAACTCCCCTTCTGGCTGCCTGGGTCTGGAATCTGCGACAGGCCTGCCCGGCGTCCCCTGAAGCCGGGCGGGCATGTCGCTTCGATGTGGCCTGCGGTGGAAGCCGTCGAGCACCCCCGACTCTACACACCCTGGTTGACCAGTATAGGGCCCCCGCACAGGTGCCGCCGGAGCGCCCTGGATCGCGCATTTGGCCCGCCATGGATACCGGTGGGCAACGGCGGCCCCGGCGCAACTACCTGAATGACGGTGGAAATCTGGCCGGGTCTGGCGTTTTGTACAGACTTCTTTGCGCCCCGGCGCCGGCTCGGCCACAATAGTGGGCCCGCCGCGGTCCATGCCGGCGCCCCGCCGGGGCCCTGAGGAATTGCGTGCGGTCGTTCCTATTCCCACGGTGACGCATGAATTTCCACGAATACCAGTCAAAACAACTGCTTGCCGAGTACGGCATCCCGGTCCCGGCCGGCAAGGTCGCTGCGACCCCGGACGAAGCTGTTGCCGCTGCCAACTCCCTGGGCCAGGGCCCCTGGATGGTCAAGGCGCAGATCCACGCTGGCGGCCGCGGCAAGGCTGGCGGCGTCAAGTTCTGCAAGACCACCGACGACGTGAAGGCCGCTGCGGCCAAGATGCTCGGCACCAAGATGGCCACCTACCAGACCGCTGGCGTTGAACTGCCGGTCAACCTGGTGCTGGTGACCACTGCCGGTGAAATCGTCAAGGAACTGTACCTGTCGGTGCTGGTCGACCGTGGCACCAAGACCATCACCTACATCGCCTCTTCGGAAGGCGGCGTGGAAATCGAGCAGGTCGCGGCTGAAACCCCGGAGCTGATCCACTCGCTGAATGTCGACTTCGTCGAAGGCGTGCAGGGTTACCACGGCCGTGATTTCGGCTTCAAGCTGGGCCTGACCGCCAAGCAGGCCGGCCAGTTCGCCAGCATCATGGTGAACCTGTACCGCCTGTTCAACGAAAAGGACCTGGCGCTGGTTGAAATCAACCCGCTGGCCATCCTGGATGACGGCAACCTGTACGCGCTGGACGGCAAGTTCGACAGCGACGACAACGCCGCGTTCCGCCAGAAGGCCCTGGTCGCCATGCGCGACAAGACCCAGGAAGATCCGACCGAAGTGATCGCTTCGGAACTGGACATCAACTACGTCACCATGGACGGCAACATCGGCTGCATGGTGAACGGCGCCGGTCTGGCCATGGCCACCATGGACGTCATCAAGCTCAACGGCGGCGAGCCGGCGAACTTCCTGGACGTGGGTGGCGGCGCCAACAAGCAGCGCGTCATCGAAGCGTTCAAGCTGATCCTGTCCTCGGACAAGGTTGAAGGCATCTTCGTCAACATCTTCGGCGGCATCGTCCGCTGCGACATGATTGCCGAAGGCATCATTGCCGCCGTGAAGGAAGTGGGCGTCAAGGTTCCGGTCGTGGTGCGCCTGGAAGGCACCAACGTGGAAGAAGGCAAGCAGCTGCTGCGCGACAGTGGCATGGCCATCATCCCGGCTGACAACATCAACGATGGCGCCAAGAAGATCGTTGAAGCTGTCAAGAACGCTGCCTGATCCGACACCAAGGAATTCCCATGTCTGTTTTGATTAACAAGAACACCAAGGTGATCGTGCAGGGCTTCACCGGCCAGCAGGGCACCTTCCACGCCACTCAGATGATCGAGTACGGCACCCAGGTTGTTGGCGGCGTGACCCCGGGCAAGGGTGGCACCACCCATATCGACCTGCCGGTCTTCAACACCGTTGCCGACGCCGTGCAGAGCACCGGCGCCAACGCTTCGGTCATCTACGTGCCGCCGCCGTACGCGGCCGACGCGATCCTGGAAGCCGCTGCTGCCGGCATCAAGGTCATCGTCTGCATCACCGAAGGCATCCCGGTGCTGGACATGCTGCGCGTCAAGAACGTGCTGACCCGTTCGCATCCGGACACCGTGCTGATCGGGCCGAACTGCCCGGGCGTCATCACCCCGGGTGAGTGCAAGATCGGCATCATGCCGGGCCACATCCACCAGCCGGGCAAGATCGGCATCGTGTCGCGTTCGGGCACCCTGACCTATGAAGCGGTCAAGCA
Source organism: Stenotrophomonas maltophilia (assembly GCF_003205835.1). Taxonomy (GTDB): domain Bacteria; phylum Pseudomonadota; class Gammaproteobacteria; order Xanthomonadales; family Xanthomonadaceae; genus Stenotrophomonas; species Stenotrophomonas riyadhensis. Next base: position 3,788,266 of record NZ_CP029773.1, on the reverse strand, counting down.
GACCACTGAAGTCGGCCTGGGCCAGTCCACCTGCATCGGCATCGGTGGTGACCCGATCAACGGCCTGAACTTCGTCGACTGCCTGAAGCTGTTCAACGAAGACCCGCAGACCGAAGGCATCATCATGGTTGGCGAAATCGGCGGCGACGCTGAAGAAGCCGGCGCCGAGTACATCAAGAACCACGTGAAGAAGCCGGTCGTCGGTTTCATCGCCGGTGCGTCGGCTCCGGCCGGCAAGCGCATGGGCCACGCCGGTGCGATCGCCTCGGGCGGCAAGGGCACTGCTGAAGGCAAGTTCGCCGCGATGGAAGCTGCCGGTGTTGTCACCGTCCGCTCGCCGGGCGATCTGGGCGCTGCCATCGCCAAGCTGGTGAAATAAGATCGACTGCCTCCGGCAGACGATTCTGTAGAGCCGGCCGCTGGCCGGCTGCTTGAAACAGAAAGGCCGCCTCCGGGCGGCCTTTCCTGTTCTGCGGGTGGCACGCTATGGTGGCCATTATTCGACCATGGCCTGCATCTGCGGCCTGATCAGGTCGCGATATCGAGCGCTGCGGATCAGCAGTTCTTCGTGCGACCCGGTGGCGGCGACCGCACCTTCATCGATGAGTACGATTCGATCGGCGGCAAGAATGGTCTGCAACCGGTGTGCGACGATGAGCGTGGTCGGCCCCGTGCCCGTTCCGAAAACATGGTCATGTACCGCCTGTTCGGCGTGTGAATCGAGCGCCGATGTCGGCTCGTCGAGCAGCAGGATATCGGCCCGCTTCAACAGTGCGCGCGCAGTGGCTACCCGTTGCTGCTGGCCGCCTGACAATCGGGCTCCGCGTTCGCCCAAGGGCTCATCGTAGCCAGCGGGCAATTCATTGATGAAGGCATCTGCGCCTGAAGACACTGCTGCGTTCCTGACATCCTCGTCGGTAGCGTCGAGCTTGCCGTATCGGATGTTCTCAAGCACGGATCGGCCGAAAATCGCCGGCGCCTGCGAGATCGTCCCGATAGCGTTGCGGATGCTTGCAGGCTGGAACGTGGAGATATCGTGGCCGTCGATGAAGATGGCGCCCGCCCGCACGGGATGCAGGCGCAGAAGCAGCGACAGCAGCGTACTCTTGCCCGCGCCGGATGCGCCCACGATGGCGACCTTTTCCCCCTTCGCAATGTCCAGGTTCAAGCGTCGCAGGACGGGCCTGTCGGGCGCAGCGGCATACCAGAAATCGACATTCTCGAATCGGATGCATCCCTGCAGAGCCTGCACCAGCCTGGTTTCCTGCGCCTCATGGTATGGCAGGTCACCAAATGCGGTGATGCGATCAGTCGCTCCGGCGGAGCGCTGCAGCGCGCCCCATGTGTCCAGAAGCGCGGCGGCGGCCATGCCGCACATCACGGCATACATGGCGAACTGTCCCAGCTGGCCCGCCGAGAGCGTCCGGTCCATGACCTTGTGGGTGCCTGTCCATAACACAGCGGTGATGCCCAGCAGCATGACGATCAATGACAATGCCGTCAGCACAGACTGCCAGGTCGTGCGCCGACGAGCTCCGCTGACGCTGGCATCGAGCGTCGCCGCATGGCGCTCTGTCTCGAAGGGTTCGCGGGCGAAATCCTTGACCGCCCTGATATGGCCCAGCGCTTCCGCCGCAACGACGCGCGATTGCGCAAGCAGATCATTGTAGTCGCGCGCGCTGGCCCGCAGGTGCTTGGAGCCCACGGCGATGGGAACCGATGCAAACGGGATGGCGGCGATCGTCAGCAGCGCCAGGCCAGGGTCGGTAATGAACAACATGGTGACCGCACCGGCCAGCATGATTCCGCTGCGTATTGCCACAGAGAAGCTGACCCCGATGGCTATCCGCAGGTGCTCGATATCCGAGGTCAATCGTGAAAGCAGTTCCGTTGATGGCTGCTGCTGATGGAATTCCAGCGGCTGGACGAGCAATCGTGAGAACAGCTGCCCCCGCAGGTCATTGGTGACTTCGTCAGCGAGGCGATTGATGAAGTAGACCCGCATTGCCGTGGCCACGCCAATCGCCACTGAGATCAAGGCAAGTGTCAGGAAGATGTTGTCGATCTTCTCCAGGCTGTTCAGGTCCAGGCCGCGGTTGCCCCTTGCGGCGATGGGAACGGCAAGGGCGAACGTGGTTGCAACCACGATGCTGGTCAGTGCACCCGCCAGGAGTGGCAGGTGGTTGCGCGAAAGACTCGCCAGCAGCCGGAGGGTACGTGCCACCGGCATGGCCTTCTCGAGGGCTTTATTCACACCCGGCGCTCCTGTCAGTTCCAGTTGCTGGAGCAAGCACCATGGCGATAGCTAGTTCATGCACTTGCGCTGCTCCATCGTCCTGATGATGGCCTCGGCACTGCCGGGGTTTGATGCAAGCGCCTGCCGCAGTTCTGCGCACGCCATCCTCCGCCCCATGCGTGCATACCTTCCCATCCATGAGTTGTCTTCGACGCTCACCTGCAATGTGGGCTCGCGCGCCGGAAAGGCGGCCTGGGCCGGTCTTGTCAGGGAGGGGCGCTTGAACGAGATATCATCTGGACGAATGGCAAGGTCGAGCGGTGCGGGGGCAACAGCCATCGCAGGTCCAGGTGCTTCATCGACCACGTCCAGCGTGGGCCTGCGGGGTGCCGCAGATGCAACTGGCAGCGCCGGGCCAGCAGTCCTGCCGGGCCCTCCCAATGCCCGGGGCATGGCAGCGGGAACGGGCGCCCGCGCGAGAGGGCGCTCGATGAACACGAGCGATACCCTCGTTTCATCATCCCCGACGTTTACAGGTGACTTGCCGGCGACCTGGCACAGCAGGATCAGCAAGGCCAGTTGTGCTGCCGATGCCAGGAAAAGCGCCGATAGTCGATCCACTCGAGGCGACATCGGTCGGTCACTGCGGGAGGGCGTTCAAGGTGACTCGACCTCGTATCCGCGCTGGCGCAGCGCATCGATGTATCCGTCGTTGCCGGACAGGTCGGCGATGGGAAGCACCGCGAGCGTCGTCGTGTTGGTCTGCAGTGCCTTGTCTGCGGCCGCAAGCCATTTCTCCCTTACGACCGTGCGGATGTCGGGCATGCCAAAAGCACGGGCTGCGGGCGCGTTGCTGAGCGAGTCCGTGCAAAGTTCATCCCGTTTCGAGGTCAGGGATACGTCGATCCGGGCGGTCTCGCCCGTAGACCATGCATTTGCGTTGGTTACCAGGCGATCCATGCCGGATTCGACAAGATCCATGGTTGCCACCAGGCAGGCGCTGTCGTCGATCGACGTTGACCTGACTGCCTTGAGCATCTGCGCGGCGTTCTGGCGCGAGAGCTTGAGCGTATATCGAGGTGTGTGCAGTCCGATGCCGCGCGCCTTCACTTCGGCGACGATGACGGGAGCGACCACCCCCTTGCTGCTCAGGCCACGCTGGGCCATCACCGCCGACATCAGCTCGTCCGCCGCGGCAAGCGGGCGCTTGCCTTCGAGGTTGCTGCGGCCAGCGAGGTACGTGTCGCGCAGATTCTGCCAGCGCGCGTATACATCCGGTGCCAGGATGTCTTTGAGTTGCGCATTGCCAGGATTGTTCTGTGCCTTCATGTAGCTGTAGCCAAGCGACAGCTTGCCGAGCCAGCCGGTGTCGACGTCTACGGTGAAGGATGGCTCCCACAGCACGGCCTGAGCCTCGGCAATCACCTCTCGCACCGCTGCCGAATCCCATGTGATCGAGGATGGCACCGGCTTGAGCGTGCCCAGGATCCAGAGTGTGTGCTCGCCACGCGAGACTCTCCAGAGTCCGGGACCCGGCGCAACCCCAGACACCACGACGGTATCAAGGGTGCGCAATGGGGGCTCGGTGGCATCTGCTGCGGCGGCGCAGTTGATGCCCGCCGGGGAAAGCGCCAATGCAATGAGGAGCACAAGACGTGATTTCTGTTTCAGCATGTGGGTGCCGTTGCGTCTCTTCTCAGGTCAATTACTGCGGTAGGGGCGAGCATGTCGGGGTCGCGGGCCAGCAGCCCGGCCACGCGCGCCACATCGGACCTCGGCACCTCAAGATGAGGGCCGTTCTGGGCGATGTGTTGCCGTACGTTCTGCCAGTAGATCAGCTGGTGCTGCATGTGGTGTTCATAGAAGGCGAAGAGCCCGCGCATGACGCGGTAGTCGTCTGCAAGCAGCCTGCGTTCGGACTGGCCCTGTGCTGCAGGTGCCGGCTCAGCGCACGGCGGTGCGAAAACGCTCCTGAAGCCCAGGCCCGACGCGACGGGGGTGGAGATCATCGGGACGATCAGCGCATCGGTTCTGCGGGACAATGCGGCGGTACCGAGCATGATGCTCATCGAGCGCTTGCAGAAGCTGATGGGGTACGTGGCGTTCTCGTCCTTGAAAACGTCCGGCAGGATGAAGACGGCTGCGCCTGCCCTCAGTTCACGGATGGCTGTTGCCAGGCCTTTGCGGGTGTCATGGACGAAACCAACACCGTTGTCCTCGTTCCAGAACCAGCCGTTGAGCCTGTCGAAGATTTCGTTGCCTGGATGGGTTTCCGGGTTTCCATAGAACAGGAAGGTTTTCCGCTCGTGCCGTAAACGCTCCGCCAGCATGATGATCGACAGAATGTAGTGGGCATGGTGCGGCACTGCGATCAGAAGCCCGCGTGGCGTGCGTGCCAGTTCATCGAATGCGCTGTAGTCCGTTCGGTCGGCGCGACTGAGCAGGGACAGGAACTCGGTCCGGTTCCCACGCCGCAGAACGTTTGCAACGAACAGCTTCTGCAGGTACCAGTAGTAGTATTCGCCAAATCTCGTGTTTCCCGATTCGGCGCAGGCAACACGCAGGTAGTGCTCGTCGTCGTCGGTCAGAGGGGTCTTGATGATCGACTCGATCCAGGCAATCCGCCGATCAAGGCGGCGCAAGGGACGGGCAAGTTGAGTCAACAATTGCGGAATCAGCATGCAAGCCTTCCCTGTCGATCAACGACATCGCCTTCAAGCGTATCGATCGCTTCCATCAAGGCGTCGAGTTCGGCATCGATACTGTCGGGTTGGTACTGTGCCAGCAGTGCGGATCGGAACATCCTGATCTTTCTGCGCGCGTTGTATGTCCTGATCGCCGGCCTGCGCAGTGACTGTTGTTCGCGCAGCAACCATTGATCCCCCAGGCTGCTGCACTGGTGAAGATGGTCGATGATCCCGTGCAGGATCGCGCTGCTGTCGGCCGAATGGGCCTCGATCGTGGAATTGCCCTGTATGCCCCAGAACGACAGTGCATAGCCGTAGCGCTGATTGAGGATCATTTCGAGCGGCGAGACGTAGATGTCCTCGCGCGAGGTCCGAATCAGCAGGGTTGCTTCGTGTGCTGAGACAAGCTGGTCCGAGAAAATGACGAGTGCTGGTCGCTGGCCGGACTGCGCCAGCCGAACCATGCCGCTTGCGCTCAACCCAGGGCTGTTCTCGTTACACACAACGCGTAGGCGCCCTGCATCTGCGAGCTGTCTGCTTCTGGTCAAGATTGCACGCGTGGATGGCAGGACCAGCGCAAGCGCGTTGGTGCCAGCGTGGTCGCTGCCTGCATAGGCATGGAGGCTCCGCTCGAACTCCTCCGGTGCGTTGAATCCATCCATGGAATGTGCTCTCGATAATGAAGAGGGCGAAGGCAACCGCCTTCGCCCTCGATCTGCGTCAGTTGATGCCCGGGTCGATTTCCGGCACGCAGTCATTGCCGTTGCTGCCGCAACAGTCCGAGCAGAACAGTGCTACCGCACCATTCCTCACCACTTCAAATGCGGTGCCAATCGACGTTGCGTCTTCGGCCCTCTGCAGCATCCCAGCTTCAAAGCCTGCGACATCCAATGCCATAGAACTCATCCTGATTCTCCATTCCAATTGGATACAGCGATCAATAGCCGGACCGAATTGGCCGGCCAATCTGGACACAACGTCCAAATTCCTTTTTGAACCAGCTTGCGCGGTGATCTGAGCCGTCGAAGGTGATCACCATGAATTTTTCGTGAATGGGAGAGTGCTACTGATGAAGGCGAAAATCAATAGCCCCAGGACGGACATTCGAGGAGGCGATGGCAGTGCTTGGCCGGCAGGGAAACGTGGTCCTGGTCTGCGCGACGCGGGGCGGACCGATCGCATGCATCGGGCCTGACCGGTCCGTGTCCAAAGGCCTAGAATGGTGCAATTGCAACCACAGGCTGGATTCCCATGGCTTCGATCCGCATCGCGATGGCGCAGTTCGATTTCCCGGTCGGCGATGTCGCCGGCAACACCGAGCGCATCATCGAGATGATCGGCCAGGCGCGCGACGAGTATGGCGCCGAGCTGGTGATGTTCCCCGAGCTGGCGGTGAGCGGTTATCCGCCGGAGGACCTGCTGCTGCGTCCCGGCTTCCTGTACGAATGCGAGCAGGCGATGGGCCGTATCGCTGCTGCCTGCCGTGGCATCACCGCCGTGGTCGGCTGGCCGCAGGCGGCTGGCGCGGTGGTCTACAACGCCGCCAGCGTGCTGCGTGACGGCCTGGTCGAACAGACCTACCGCAAGCGCGAGCTGCCCAACTACGCGGTGTTCGATGAGCGCCGCTACTTCGATGTCGATCCGGATGGCGGCAGCTGCGTGTTCGAGGTCAACGGCATTCCGGTGGGCCTGCTGATCTGCGAGGACCTGTGGTTCGCCGAACCGCTGGCCGACACCATGCGCGCCGGTGCGCAGCTGGTGGTGGTGCCCAATGCTTCGCCGTACGAGCGTGGCAAGCACGCCCAGCGCGATGCCGTGCTGGCGGCGCGCACCCGCGAAAGCGGCGCGGCGATTGCCTACCTCAACGTGGTCGGTGGCCAGGACGCGCTGGTGTTCGACGGCGCCTCGGTAGTGGCTGATGGTGACGGCACGGTGCACCCGGCCGCCGCCGCCTTCGTCGACCAGTGGCTGGTGGTGGAGTACGACGGTGAGACCCGCCGCTTCATGCCGCACGTGTGGATGGACGACGGCGACGAGAGCATGGACGCGCTGGCCTGGCGCGCGGTGACCCGTGGCATCCAGGACTACTGCCGCAAGAACGGCTTCAAGAAGGTGTGGCTGGGCCTGTCCGGCGGCATCGACTCGGCGATCGTGCTGGCCATGGCCGTGGACGCGATGGGCGCCGAGAACGTCACCGCGGTGCGCCTGCCCTCGCGCTACACCGCAGGCCTTTCCAACGACCTGGCCGCCGAACAGTGCCAGGCACTGGGCGTGAAGCTGGAGGCGGTCTCGATCGAACCGGCGTTCAAGGGCCTGATGGAATCGCTGGCGCCGATGTTCGAGGGCACGACCCCGGACGTGACCGAAGAGAACCTGCAGTCGCGCAGCCGTGGCGTGATCCTGATGGCGCTGGCCAACAAGTTCGGTGGCCTGCTGCTGACCACCGGCAACAAGAGCGAGTACGCGGTCGGCTACGCCACCATCTACGGCGACATGTGCGGTGGCTACGCGCCACTGAAGGACCTGTACAAGACGGAGGTGTTCGGTCTTTCCAAGTGGCGCAACACCGTGGGCGGCGCGCCGGTGATCCCGCCGGCCGTGATCAGCCGCCCGCCGTCGGCCGAGCTGCGCGAGAACCAGCTGGACCAGGATTCGCTGCCGGCCTATGACGTGCTGGACGGCATCCTGTACCGCTACATTGACCAGGAGCAGTCGCGCACGGAGATCGTGGCCGCCGGCTACGACGCGGCCGTGGTCGACCGCGTGCTGCGCCTGGTGCGCATCAGCGAGTGGAAGCGGCACCAGGCCGCGCCGGGGCCGAAGGTCTCGCGCCGCGCCTTCGGCCGCGAACGTCGTTACCCGATCAGCAACGGCTACAAGGGCTGAAGCAGCGGTTGGCGGGTAGTGCCGGCCGCTGGCCGGCAACCCGTTGGCCCCTCTCCGGTGGGTGCGGACCTTGGTCCGCACAATGGTCGAAGACCATCCACGCTTGGCGTGGATCTACCGGACTTCGTCAAGCAGCTGTTCGAAGCCGGCGGTTTCGGAAACATCGTCGAAGTGGCCGTCCCCCAGCCGTGCCCGCACGAACGCCAGACCCTCCGCAGCGGCCGCGTCCAGCGTGCCGCGATGGTCGACCGGGTAGCGCCGGAACGCGACCGGCTCGCCACGCAGGGCCAGGCCTGCGGCATACAGCAGGGTGGTCAGGTAGGGCACGTCGCGGTCCTCACTGCCATGGCCCAGCATCAGCGGCTGGCTGAAACCGCGGCGCGGTACGCCGAGATAGTCGTACAGCACTGCCCAGATGCCCGGCACGCTGGTCAGCGGTGCAGTGAACATGCTGCCGGTATCCGCGCCGTCCAGCGTGGCGGCCAGTTCGCCCAGGCACTGCTCGCGTGCCACTGCCACGCGGGCGCGGCCGGTGTCGCTGAGGACGCGGTCGATCTGCGGCGCGACCTGCAGCAGGCCATCAAGCAGGTACGCGTGATAGGCGTTGAGCGCGCCAGGATTGGCGGTGCGGTTGTCGGGCTTCATCACCAGCGCGGTCAGCTCGACTGCGGTAGGCGTGCCGGTGGTGAAGCTGCCACGGTAGTGCAGGGAAGGACCACCATAGGTGGGCGCCAGATGCCCGGCCGTGAGCGCAGCGGCACCACCCTGCGAATGACCAACCGAGACCCAGCGCGGCGACAGCGCTGATGCGCCCAGATACTGGCGGCTGGCCTTGACCAGATCGATGGCGTTGCGGGCCGCCGTGCGGACGTGCAGGTAGGCGTGGTTGCCGGGGCTGCCGAGCCCCTGGTAGTCGGCAGTGACCACGGCATAGCCCTGGGCCAGGAACTGGTCGAGGAAACGCCCGTCGCGCTCGGGCTGGTAGGGGCCCGAGACCGAGGGCGCGCAGCGATCGGCGATGCCCTGGGTGCCATGTGCCCACGACACCACCGGCCAACCCCCGATGGGCGCCGCGCCCGCGGGGAGATACAGCAGGCCGGTGCCTTCGGCCAGCTGGCCGCGGTGGTCGGGGGTGCGGTAGTGCAGCTTGTACGCTTGCGTGGCCTTGGAGGGCACCCATGACGCGCGATAGGGCGCGGCGGACAGCAGATCACCCGGCGCGGCCGGCGCGGCGCTCAGGGGACTGGACGACAGGGCCAGCAGGGCCGTGGCGATGACGCACGAGAGGGGCCGGAAACGACGGGGCAGTGGGGACATGGGCGCTCCTTGACGGCCGGGATGGCCGTTGCGCCGCAGTGTGGAGGGGCTCGTCCGCGCCGATTGGGACCAGCGTCGCAACCCTTGGGGATTCGTAGGATTCCTAGGTGGGCTCCGGGACGCCGCCGCGCGCTGAGCGTCCTGCAGGAAGCAGTCGAGCATGGCTCGACTCTGCAGAAAGAAGAAAGGCCCCTTTCGGGGCCTTTTTCTTATTTCTTTTCCAGTCGCGCGTTGCGCTGGCCGGTGCTGGCGGACTTCTCGCCGGCGAACGGGTTCAGCTTGCGGATCATCCACGGGTACTTCGGCCACTTGCCTTCCAGCCACGGGTGGTCCGGCTGGTTCAGCTGCAGGACGCGGCGGGCGTCGTCGGCCAGGGTCTTGTTGCCCAGGTGGGTGTAGGAATCGGCCAGCACAGCCACGGCGTCGTACTGGAATGCGCTCTGCGGGTAGGTTTCCAGCAGGTAGTTGGCGCGGCCGGCAGCCGAGACCCAGGCGCCGCGGCGCATGTAGTACAGGGCGTTGTCCAGCTCGTGCTGGGCGAACACGTCACGCAGCTCCAGCATGCGCTGGCGCGCATCGGCGGCGTAGCGGCTGTTCGGGTAGCGGTCGACCACGATGTTGAAGTCCGAATACGCCTGGTGCGGCGTGGACAGGTCGCGGCGGCTGGCATCCAGCGACCATACGCGGCGCAGGAAAACCGTACTGCGGTTGGAGTTGGCCAGGCCGCGCAGGTAGTACAGGTACGCGATGTTGCGATGGGTCGGGTAGGTACGGATGAAGCGGTCGATGCTGGACACCGCGTCATCGTGCTTGCCGGCCTTGTACTGCGCGTAGGCGGTTTCGATCATCGCCTGTTCGGTGTACGGACCGTACGGATACTGGGCCACCAGACGGCGGAAGCTGGTTTCAGCGCCGCTCCAGTTGCCACCCTGCATCAGCTTGTGGCTCTTCTCGTACAACTGTTCGACCGGCGTCCCTTCATCGGGGCGATCACCCTTCTTGGCACCACGGTGGCAGCCGGTGGCGGCGATGACCAGCACCAGCAGCAGGGCGGTGAGGCGGACGGGCGCGGAGAGCATGGCGGAGCGTCGGATCATGAGGTCGAGGCGGGACGCGGCTGGAATACGAAGGGTCGATGATAGCCTAGTGTCCTGTCCAGCGACTGAAACCGGCCGCCGGGACCCCAAAATTTCAAAGAATGCCCCCTGCCATGTCTGAACAACCCTCTGAATCGGCCCGCCAGGCCATCGTCCCCGACACCGCTGCCGGCCGTCGTTTCGACGCCGTGGTGGCCGAATTGTTCCCCGAATACTCGCGTTCGCGCCTGACCGAGTGGATCAAGGCCGGTGAGGTGCTGCTGGACGGCGCCCAGGCGCGCCCGCGCGATCCGCTGCGCGGCGGCGAGCTCGTGACCCTCAATGTGGTGCTCGAGACCCAGACCGACGCCCAGCCGGAGGACATCCCGCTGGACGTGCTGTTCGAGGACGAGCACCTGCTGGTGATCAACAAGCCGGTGGGCCTGGTGGTGCACCCGGGCGCGGGCAACCACAGCGGCACCCTGGTGAATGCCCTGCTGTTCCGCGACCCCTCGGTGGCGGTGCTGCCGCGCGCCGGCATCGTGCACCGCCTGGACAAGGACACCAGCGGCGTGATGGTGGTGGCCAAGACCCTGGAAGCGCAGACCGCGCTGGTCGAGCAGCTGGCCGCGCGCGACGTGCACCGCCAGTACCTGGCCATCGTGATGGGTGCGCTGGTGGCCGGCGGTACCGCCGATGCCCCGATCGACCGCCACCCGCGCGACCGCCTGAAGATGGCCGTGCGCGAGGACGGCAAGGAGGCGATCACCCATTACCGCCTGCGCGAGCGCTTCCGTGCGCACACCGCGCTGGAGTGCCGCCTGGAAACCGGCCGTACCCACCAGATCCGCGTGCACATGGCGCACGTGCGCCATCCGATCATCGGCGACCCGCTGTACGGCGGCGCGCTGAAGCTGCCCAAGGGCGCCAGCGACGAGCTGGTGGCCGCGCTGCGCGGCTTCAAGCGCCAGGCCCTGCACGCCGAGACCCTGGAGTTCACGCATCCGATTACCGGTGAGCCGGTGCGCAACACCGCGCCGGTGCCGGACGACATGCTGCACCTGATGAAGGTGCTGCGCGAGGACAGCGAAGCCTTCGCCGCGCGCGAGCGGGACCGCTGGTGATGGCCGCCGCGCTGCCATTGCTGCAGGCGGACTGGCCGGCGCCTCCGGGCGTCCATGCGCTGACCACGCGTCGGCACGGTGCGGGCATCTCGCCGGCGCCGTTCGCGCAGTTCAACCTGGGCAACCGGCACGCGGCCGATGGTGATACCCCGGCCAACGTGGAGCACAACCGCCAGCTGCTGCAGCAGGGGCTGGCACTGCCCTCGGCACCGCACTGGCTGCGCCAGGTGCACAGCAGCACCGTGCTGCGCTTCACCGCGCCGCCGGTGGCAGGCGCCAGCGAACCGGTGGCTGACGCTGCGGTGACCTCGGTGCCGGGCGTGGTGCTGGCGATCCTGACCGCCGACTGCCTACCGGTGGTGTTTGCCGCAGCCGATGGCAGTGAAGTGGCCGCGGCCCATGCCGGTTGGCGCGGGCTGGCCGATGGCATGCTGGAGGCCACGGTGGCCGCCATGCAGACCCCGCCTGCGCAGCTGCGCGCGTGGCTGGGCCCGGCGGCCGGGCCGGCCGACTACGAGATCGGCGAGGAGGTCTTCCACGCTTTCGTCGGCCATGATCCGGCGGCCGAGGTGGCGTTCGCGGCGACGCGCCCGGGGCACTGGAAGGTGGACCTGTTCGCCCTGGCACGCCAACGCCTGCAGGCGGCGGGCATGGACCCGGCGCAGGTGTATGGCGGCACGGTGTCGACCATGGCCGATCCGGACCTGTATTCGCACCGGCGCGACCGTCGCACCGGGCGCATGGCGACCCTGGCCTGGATCGCGCCCTGACCCCGCCGCTGTTCGCGCGCGTGCTGGGGCCGGCCTTCGCCACCCTGGCCGCGCCGGTGCAGGTGCTGCATGCCGCGCCGTTGCCTTGCCGCTACGTGGGGCAGGCGCGCATCGTGAGAGGGCGGCACTGGCTGGTGCCGCTGCTGGCCGCGTTGGCGCGGTTGCCGAAGGACGGTGACGCGCTGCCCACCGAAGTGGCGTTCAGCGCGCACGGGCAGGGCGAACGCTGGGCACGACGATTCGGTCGCTGGCCGATGGTGTCGCGGCTGTGGGTACACGAGGGATACCTGCGCGAGCAGCTGGGGGCGGTGCGCTTCGAGTTCGACCTGCAGGCCCGCGACGGTGGCATCGACTGGTCGGTGCGGCGGGTCTGGGCGTTCGGGCTGCTGCCGCTGCCCAAGCGCTGGTTCGGCGGCGTGCGATGTCGCGAAGCGTGGCACGGCCAGCGCTACACTTTCCTGGTCGATGTGACCTTGCCCTGGGCCGGAGCCCTGATCCGCTATGAAGGCTGGCTCGAACCGCAGTGATTCCGCCGCCGAGGCCGGCAGCGCGGTGATCGTGTTCGATGGCGTGTGCGCGCTGTGCAACCGCTGGGTGCGCTTCCTGCTGCGTTTCGACCGCAAGGGCCGCTACCGCTTTGCGGCGATGCAGGGTGCGCAGGGCAGCGCGATGTTGCGCGCGCACGGGCTGGACCCGCAGGACCCGATGTCGTTCCTGTTGCTGGACGCGCAAGGGGCCTGGACCGATACCGATGCGATCCTGCGGGTGCTGGCGGGGCTGGGTGGCGCCTGGCGTCTGAGTGGTGCATTGCGCGTGCTGCCGCGCAGCTGGCGTGATGCCGCGTACCGCGCGCTGGCCCGCAACCGCTACCGCTGGTTCGGGCGGCATGACGCCTGTTACCTGCCCGCACCGGAGCAGGCCGCGCGGTTCCTGGATTGACCGCCGGCCTTCTGTAGAGTCGAGCCATGCTCGACTGGGGTTTTTTTCCCTGCCGATAGCAGTCGAGCATGGCTCGACTCTACAAGAGCCAGTCGAGCAGGCTCGACGCTACAGGCGCGGCCTCGTCAACCCTCCAGCGCGTCCAGGTAGCTGCGTCGCCAGTGGTTGATGTCGTAGGTGCGCAGGTGCTCCATCATCGCGTGCCAGCGTTCCTTGCGCCGGCGCAGTGACATCGTTGCCGCGGTGGCGATGGCGTCGGCCACGCCGTCCAGATCATGCGGGTTCACCAGCAGCGCCTGCTTCAGCTCGTCGGCGGCGCCGGCCAGCAGCGACAGCACCAGCACGCCGGGGTCTTCCGGGTCCTGCGAGGCCACGTACTCCTTGGCCACCAGGTTCATGCCATCGCGCAGCGGCGTGACCAGGCCCACTGCCGCCGCACGGTAGAAACCGGTGAGGGTGGCATGGGTGAAGTTCTGGTTGACGTAGCGCAGCGGTGTCCAGTCGGGAGCGGCGTGACCGCCATTGATGTGCCCGGCGATCTGTTCCAGCTGGCTGCGCAGCTGCCGGTACTCGGTGACATCGCCGCGCGAGACCGGGGCGATCTGCAGGTAGGTCAGCGAGCCGTGCTGGTCCGGATGCCGCTCCAGGTAGCGCTCGAAGCCGAGGAAGCGCTCGGGCAGGCCCTTGGAATAATCCAGGCGGTCGACGCCGATGGCCAGCTGGCGGTCGCGCAGGCTGGCGCGCAGATTCTTCACAGCGGCCTTGGTGGCAGCGGTGCCGGCCTGGCGTGCGATCAGCTCGGTGTCGATGCCGATCGGGAACGCCGCCGCACGGAAGCGGCGCCCGCCCGGTGCTTCCAGCTCGCCGTTGTCGAGCACGCGGCCGCCGCCGAACAGGCGCAGGTAGGTCTGGAAGCGATCGGCGTCGCGCTGGGTCTGGAAGCCGACCAGATCGTAGGCGTACAGCGCGGAGAACAACCGAAGGTGGTCGGGCATGGCCTGCAGCAGGTCGGCCGACGGCATCGGGATGTGCAGGAAGAAACCGATGCGGCAGCCGATGCCACGCTCGCGCAGCAGCGCACCAAGCGGGATCAGGTGGTAGTCGTGGATCCAGACGATGTCGTCCTCGCGCAGCAGCGGCGCGAGCTTGTCGGCGAACAGCGCGTTGACCTTATGGTAGGTCTCGCGGGTGCCCCGGTCGTAGTCGACCAGATCCAGGCGGAAGTGCAGCAACGGCCAGAGGGTGCGATTGGCGAAACCGTTGTAGTAGCCATCCACCTCGCGCTTGCTCAGGTCGAGGGTGACGAATTCGATGTCACCGTCCTTCTGTGTGTGCAGCGTGCCGCTGCCGTCGCGCACGCTCTTGCCGCTCCAGCCGAACCACATGCCGCCGCGTTCCTTCAGCGCGGCCAGCAGGCCCACCGCCAGCCCACCGGCGCGGTTCTCGCCCGGCACCGCCACGCGGTTTGAAACCACCACCAGACGACTCACGATGCCTCCTGCCAGGACCGCGACAGGCGCATCGCGGCGGTGATCAGGCCGACGTGCGAATAGGTCTGCGGGAAATTGCCCCAGGCCTCGCCGCTGTCGAAGGCCAGATCCTCCGACAGCAGGCCAAGATGGTTGCGCTGCTTCAACAGCAGCTCGAACATCCCGCGTGCTTCGTCCATGCGCCCGATTGCCGCCAGCGCATCGATGTACCAGAAGGTGCAGATGGTGAAGCTGGTTTCCGGCTCACCGAAGTCATCCGGTGCGACATAGCGGTACAGCGAATTGCCATGCTTGAGGTCGCGGCCGATGGCGTCGACGGTGGCCACGAAGCGGGCATCCAGCGCATCGATGAAGCCGATGTCTGCCAGCAGCAGCAACGAGGCGTCCAGCCGATGACCACCGAAGGTGTCGGTGAAGTGGCCCAGCGCCTCGCTCCAGGACTCGGCCATGATGCGCGCGTGGATGGTGTCGGCACGCTCGCGCCAGTAGTGGGCACGATCATCGCGCTTCAGGCGTACGGCGATCTTGCACAGGCGGTCGCAGGCGGCCCAGCACATCGCGCTGGTGTAGGTGTGCACTTCGGTGCGGCCGCGGAACTCCCACAGGCCGGCATCAGGCACGTCGTGCAGGGCGAACGCCTGTTCACCCAAGGGTTCCAGGCGGGCGAAGGTGTGCGCATCGCCCGGGTCCTGCAGGCGGCGGTCGAAGAACAACTGCGTGGACGCCAGCACCACGCTGCCGTAGACATCGTGCTGGCGCTGCACCCAGGCCAGGTTGCCGCGCCGCACCGGGCCCATGCCACGGTAGCCGGACAGGCTGGGTACTTCGTCCTCGTCCAGCTTGGCCTCGAAGCCGATGCCATACAGCGGCTGCAACGTGCCGTCGGTGGTAGCCAGGTTGAAGATATAGCCGAGGAACTGTTCCATCGTGCGCGTTGCGCCGAGGCGGTTCAGCGCACGCACCACGAACGCGGCATCACGCAGCCAACAGTAGCGGTAGTCCCAGTTGCGCACGCTGCCGGGCGCTTCCGGAATGGAGGTGGTCATTGCCGCGATGATCGCGCCGCTGTCCTCGTACTGGCACAGCTTCAGGGTGATCGCACTGCGGATCACCGCGTCCTGCCATTCCAGTGGAATGGACAGGTAGCGCACCCATTCGCGCCAGTAGTCGCGGGTGCGCTGGAAGGCTTCCTGCACATAGCCACTGATCGAGCGGTTGAGTGATTCATCCACGCCCAGGATCAGGTGGATGGGATGGTTGAGCACGAACGGCAGGCCATCGCGCACGAAGCGCACCGGCACGTCGGTGGTCAGCCGCAGCACGTGTTCGGGCAGGATCCAGCGCACGTGGTTGCTGCCCCAGGTGGACTCGGGCACGCGTGCGCCCCAGTCGGCCAGTGGCCGTGCGTGCACGGTGATGCGTGGGCTGCCGGCCAGGGGTCGTACCTGGCGGATCAGGCTGACCGGTCGGTAGAAACGGTCGTTCTGGCGCCAGCGCGGGGCGAAATCAAGGATTTCCAGTTCACCACCGTGCGCGTCGCGCAGCACGGTACGCAGGATCGCGGTGTTGGTCAGGTATTCCTGCTCGCTGCTCGCGAAGTCCTCCAGCTCGATGGCGAAGTCGCCACCGGTCTGCTGGTTGGGGCCGAGCAGGGCACAGAAGGTGGGGTCGCCGTCGAAGGTAGGCAGGCAGCTCCAGACAACGCGGGCACGTTTGTCGACCAGGGCGCCGAAGCTGCCGTTGCCGACCACGCCCAGATCAAGATCGGGTTGGGTCATCACGCGGTACATCTCGGTTGCGGCCGTGGGGGCCGGGTCAATAGGCATTCTCACGCAGCCAGGCGTGCACGCTGCGTATGTCGGGCAGCGCGAATACCGCTTTGCTGGGTTCCCGTTCGCCCACCAGCACGCTCCAGCCATGCTGGCTGTTGGCGGCGTCGAAGCCGAACTCATCGGTGAGGTCGTCGCCGAGGAACACCGGCAGGCGGCCGCGGAACGGCAGGTACTGCATCATCCGCCGCACGGCGCGGCCCTTGTCGGTGCCAACCGGCACGAATTCGACCACATGGTCGCCGGGCTGCAGGCGGTAGCTGGCACGGCCGCGCACATGGCGGTCGGCGAAGGCGCGGACATCACTCGCCGCGTGCGGCGCGCCTCGCCAATGCAGGGCCAGGCCGACGCCCTTGTCTTCCACCAGCACGCCGGGATGGCCGTGGGCGAAGCGCATCGCCTGCTGGTGCAGCGCGTGCAGCCACTCGGCGGTGTCGTCGTCGTGTTCGTCGCGCAGTACACGACCATCCTGGCCACGCAGTTCATGGCCGTGCAGGCCGGCGGCAGGCAATTGCAGGGGAGCGAACAGTTGATCCAGCTGTTCAAGCGGGCGACCACTGACCAGTGCCACGGCACCTTCCAGGCGGTCGCTGATGCGGCCGATGGCTTCACGCACATCCGGCAGCAGCTGCACGGCATCCGGGCGTGCAGCGAATTCGATCAGAGTGCCGTCGACATCGAGGAACAACGCACAGGCGTCATCCAGCAATGGCGGTGGCGGACGCAGGGGGAGCGGTTCAGCCATGACGCCCAGCTTGCCAGCGTGGGCGTGTACGTGGGGTCGAGGGCAGGCTACGAATCAGGGTAGTGCCGGCCGCTGGCCGGCAACGTCATGGTCCATGGATGCACCCTGAGGTTGCCGGCCAGCGGCCGGCACTACCGGACTGGTGAATCAGAACGTATAGCGGACACGGCCGTAGTAATACGCGCCGTTGCTGCCGATCGGCGACAGTACGTCGTACGGCAGATTGCCGAAGTAGTGGATATCGCTGTTGGATCGATCCGGATAGTTGTCGGTCAGGTTCTGCCCGCCGATGGCCACGCTCCACTGCGGCGTGATGCGGTACTCGACTTCCGCATCCAGCTGCCACTCGGCCTGGTAGGTCTGGCGCGGGATGTAGCCATCACCAAAGTTGAACACGCGTGTGGCGCTGCCATAGCGGTTCACGCGGGTGCTCAGCGACCAGTGGTCGTTGCTCCATGCGGCCGAGAAGCTGCCGCGCGTGCGCGGCGTGGCATCGGTAAGGGTGTTGGTTTCTTCGATGCCGAACAGCACGTAGTCCGGGTTCAGCGCGCGCAGCTGCGCCGGCGTGGCCAGCACGTTCTTCAGCGTGGTCTTGGTGTACGCATAGGTGCCGGTCAGCAGCAGCTGGCCATCGCCCAGCGACTGGCGCCAGTTGGTGACCAGCTCGGCGCCGCGGGTGCGGGTATCGGCGGCATTGACGAAGAAGCTGGCGCTCTGCAGGCCGCTGACGCCGTAGTTGGCGGCCACGTAGTCGGTCAATGCATCGCCGGTGATGCTCTCCGACAGCGCGATGCGGTCGTCGATGTCGATCTGGAAGAAGTCCAGCGACAGGTCGAAGTGCTCGCCGATGCGGCTGGTGAAGCCCAGCGAGGTATTGATCGATTTTTCCGGCTTCAGGTTCTGCGCACCCAGGCCGCGTGCGATCGGATTGTTGACCGACAGCAGGCGGCCCTGCACCAGCTGGCCGCCAGCGTTGTAGCCGGTGGAAGTGGATTCGTAGCCGATCTGTGCCAGCGACGGCGCACGGAAGTTGTTGGAGATGGCGCCGCGCAACGCGAACGCCGGGGTGAATTCATAGCGCAGTCCGAGCTTGCCGGTCAGTTCACCGCCGAAATCGTCGTTGTGCTCGTAGCGTGCGGCCAGATCGGTGGAGAATTTCTCGCCGAACTGGCTGGACAGGCTGGCGTAGGCGCTGGCCACGTCGCGCGACAGGCGCGCCGCATCCTGCGGGGTCAGGCCGCCACCGGCCTGCGAGCCGGTCGGGCGATCGGTGTAAGGGCCGGCGGCGTAGCTGGCCGGGTCGCCGGGACGGGTCTGGTAGCGCTCGTGCCGTGCTTCCACGCCCAGGCCCAGGGTGTGGCTGATGCTGTCGCTCTGGGTGAACACACGACTCAGGTCGAGGTTGCCCACGGTCTGCGCGTACTCGTAGTCAGCGGTCTTGAAGCGGGTCGGGCTGGTCGGGCCCAGCGAGGCGTTGAGCGAATCACGCAGGCGGTAGGTGAAGTCGTTCTGGCCGTAGTCCAGGCTGCCGTCGTAGCTCCATTCGCCCCACTGCCCACGCACGCCGGCCACCGCCTGCACGTCGCGGTTCTCGCCTTCGGAGATCGGCCGGTAACCGTTCGGATACACCTGCTTCCAGTTGGCATCGCCATCGGGATAGCGGAAGTAGTTCGCGCCTTCGGTATCGCGCTGGTTGAAGGTGCCGAACGCGTAGAACGTCGACGTCTGGCCCACCGGAATCTCGGTATTCAGCCACAGGTTGATGTCCTTGCTCTTGCCATCGCCCAGCACGTAGTTGCGCTTGCCCTGCAGCGCCAGGTTGCCCGGGGTCTGGTCCCACGGCGGAATCTGGTCGAAGCCGGCGCGGTTGGTGCCGTTGCGGTGCTTGTATTCCAGGCCGACGCGCAGGAAGCCGCCGTCCTCGCCCAGCGAGGTGCCGACCTTGGCGCTGATGTTGCCGGTCTGGCCGTCGGTGAGGGTGCGGCCGATCGGCTTGAGGTCGGTGTGGTTGGCACCGTAGCTGGCCTCGATCTCGCCGCCGTCACCGCCGTTGTCGAGGATCACGTTGATCACGCCGGCCACGGCGTCCGATCCGTACAGCGCACCGGCGCCGTCGCGCAGCACTTCGATGCGCTTGATCGCGCTGACCGGGATCGAATTGAAGTCGACCGGCGTGGTGCCCTTGCCGATCTTGCTGTCGGTGTTGACCAGCGCGGTGTGGTGGCGACGCTTGCCATTGACCAGTACCAGCACCTGGTCCGGAGACAGGCCACGCAGCTGAGCGGCGCGCACGTGGTCGGCGCCGCCGGAGTTGGACTGGCGCGGGAAATTGAACGATGGCAGCAGCGCCTGCAGCGCACTGCCCAGTTCCCCGTTGACCACGCCGGCCTTGCGGATGTCCTCGGCGGTCAGCACATCCACTGGCGAGGTGGATTCGAGCACGGTGCGGTCGGCGGCACGGGTGCCGGTGACGATCACGGTGTCGAGGTTGGTGGCGTCCTGGGCCAGGGCCGGGACGGCGGCGGAGGAAAGCGCGAGGGCGATGGCGAGGCCGAGCGGCGACGCGGGCAGGCGGACGGACATGGGGGCTCCAGCAACTACGACGACGGGGAAGGGGGAGATGGTTTCACTTACATCTATCCGGATGAAGCGATATATTATCTTCGCGTGATGACCGGTGCCGATGCAAGCCCCTGCCGGTCCGGCATGAGCTGATGCCCTGTTGGCATCAGCACGCCGGGCCGGTGGCGCTGTACGCTGCCGGCTCGCCTTGCCCCCCTTCCCCGGAGCTGTACCGATGAAACACCTTGGCCTCGTCTTCGCCGTGCTGCTGGCCACCAGTGGCTGCGCCAGCCTGTCCTCGCAGGCGCCCAGCGCCTATGCCACGGCCACCACCGCCGAACTGAAGGGCGATGCCGCACGGCCGTCCGCCGGCCACGGCTGGGTGCGCAGCGAGCTGTACTTCGGCGTGGGCGAAGAGCAGGGGGCCGGCAACCGCCCGCAGGCCGACACCATCAGCGAGACGCAGTGGCGCACCTTCCTGGACAAGGAAGTGACCCCGCGCTTCCCGGATGGCCTGACCGTGTTCGATGCCTATGGCCAATGGCTGTTCCGCGGTGATGCCGCGCCCAACCGCCTGCGCACCAAGGTGCTGGTGGTGCTGCACGAGGACACCCCGCAGCGCCGTGCTGATATCGAAGCGATCCGCCTGGCGTGGAAGCAGCAGACCAAGCATCAATCGGTGCTGTGGTCGCGGCAGCCGGTCGAGGTATCGTTCTGAGGTGAAGGTGCCGCCGCGGTGCCGCAGGGAGCAGTGATGAACTACAGGGAATGCCTGCTGGGCCTGGTGTTGGCCGGCGTGCTGGCACCGACGGCGCAGGCGCGTGGGGACGACAGCGAGACGCTGCGGTTCCAGGTGGCCGCTCACGTGCAGGCGCACGCCGATCCCCAGCAGGACGGCAGCATCGCGGTGCAGCTGTCACCGTCGGGCAAGCGCCAGACGCTTGAGGGCGCGGCCGATGCCGATGGCAATTCGCAATGGTCGCTGGAAGACGTCGATTTCGATGGCTACCCGGAACTGGTTGCGCGTGCATCGGTGGGCATGGTCAACGAGGCGGTGGCGGTGTATCGCTTCGATCCGGCCAGTGCCGGGTTCCGCGCGCTGCAGGCGGACACCCATGGCAAGGACAGCTGCGGTGACCTGATGGGGTTGAGCGTGGATGCTGCCACTCGAACCCTGACCAGCAGCTGCCGCAGTGGCCCGATGTGGTACGCCGACCAGTACCGGTTCTCGGGCGCGACGCTCTACCTCTACCGCAGCGAGAGTGTGCTGATGCTGGGCGACACGGTGAACGCCGCGTTGCAATGGGAACAGACCGACGAGCAGGGTCCGCTGGCGGTCTGGCGCACCTATGATCCCGCCGGTCGCGTGCTGGAGACCGCCATCGCCGATGGCCTGGGCGCACCGCCCGACGGGCCGCTACGTGGCCAGCAGGCCACCGTGGTGCCAGCGCGCCTGTTCCTGTTCGATCGGCCCGGCGCATCCAGTACGAAGCGTTACCTGGTACAGGGCGACCACGTGGAGATGCTGGATGAGCAGGACGGCTGGATGAAGCTGCGCTACCGCAATCCGAAGCTGGGCGCGGTGGAAGGTTGGATCAACGTCAACGATTGAAGAAAAAGGGGACGGAGGGAATTAAGTCGTTTGTGGCACATACGACTTAATTCCCTCCGTCCCCTTTTTTTGCGGTGGCATCACTTCATCGGGTCTAGCCTCGGATGTTCCCCCGTTCGAGGATGTATCCGATGAGCAAGCGCGTGGCCGAAATCGTGGTGGACGCCCTGCAGCAGGCCGGTGTCCGCCGTTGCTACGGCATCGTGGGCGATACGCTCAACCACGTGACCGATGCGATGCATGGCAGCGAGATCGCATGGGTGCATGTGCGCCATGAAGAAGTGGCAGCGTTCGCTGCCGGCGCCGATTCCCTGGTCAGTGGCGAACTGACCGCCTGCGCCGGCTCCTGCGGCCCCGGCAGCCTGCATTTCATCAATGGCGTGTTCGAGAGCAACCGCAACCGCGCGCCGATGGTGCTGATCGCCAGCCAGGTGGTGACCAGTGAGCTGGGCATGGAATTCCCGCAGGAAGTGGACTTCAAGGCGGTGTACGCCAGTTGTTCGGTGTTCTGCGAGCAGGTGCACAGTGCCGAACAGGCGCGACGTGTGGTCACGCTGGCCTGCCAGGCGGCGATCAGCCGCCGTGGCGTGGCGGTGGTGATCCTGCCCGCCGATATCAGCCAGACCGAGGTGAAGCACGATGTGCCGTTCTCCGTGCATTACACCCAACCGGTGCTGCGCCCGTCGGAGGCCGAGCTGCAGCGCATCGCTGAACTGTTGGGGCAGGGCAGGCGCATTGGTGTCTACGCTGGTGCTGGTTGCCAGGGCGCACACACGCAGCTGCTGGAACTGGCCCGGCGCCTGCAGGCCCCGATCGCGCACACCTCGCGTGCCAAGGACTTCGTCGAGCCGGACAACCCGTACAACATGGGCATGACCGGCATCTTCGGCATCGAATCCGGCTTCCACACGCTGATGGAATGCGACACGCTGCTGCTGCTCGGCGCCGACTTCGCCTGGGGCCAGTTCTACCCCGACAAGGCGACTATCATCCAGGTCGACCGCGATGGCAGTCATCTCGGCCGCCGCCATCCGGTGAGCCTCGGCGTGGTCGGCGATATCGCACCGACGCTGGACGCCTTGCTGCCGATGTTGCCGCCGCGCGAGGACAGCAGCTTCCTGGACGAATGCGTCGAGCGCCGTGACAAGGCGCTGAAGAAGCGCGAGCAGGAAGAACAGCCTGGCGAAGGTGAGTTGATCCACCCGCAGCACCTGACCGCGCTGCTGTCGAAACATGCCACCGATGATGCGCTGTTCACTGCCGACGGTGGCTCGCCGATGGTGTGGGTGTTGCGCCACATCCGCGTCAACGGACGCCGCCGCACGCTGACCAGCCTGCTGCACGGCACGATGGCCAATGCGATGCCACAGGCACTGGGCCTGCAGAAGGCGTTCCCGGGCCGGCAGGTGATCTCGCTGTCCGGCGATGGCGGCCTGGCGATGCTGCTGGGCGACCTGCTGACCGCAGTGCAGGAAAACCTGCCGATCAAGGTGGTGGTGTTCAACAACGGCTCGCTGAACTTCGTCGAGCTGGAGCAGAAGGTGGAAGGCCTTCTGGACAACTACACCGACCTGAAGAACCCGGACTTCGGCCGTCTGGCCGAGGTGATCGGCTTCCACGGCCGCACGGTCACCCGCAGCGAGGACCTGGAGGAGGCGGTGCAGGACTTCCTGGCGCAGCGCGGCCCGGCGCTGCTGGATGTGCATACCAGCCGCGCTGAACTGGTGATGCCGCCGCAGATCGAGGCCAAGCAGGTGGCCGGTACCGCGTTGTACGCAGCCAAGGCGGTGTTGAACGGCCGCTTCGACGACGTGAAGCATCTGCTGGTGGACAACTTCCTGAAGAAGTAGGGGGGTGGTCGATGCAGGGCTGCGCCCTGCACCCGCTACGAGCCGGAGCCAGAGCAGAAGCGGGTTTGCTGAGGGATGGCGGGGTGGGTCCGGTTGCGGGGGACGCTGCAAGTACATCCATGTAAGCTCGGTCGCCGCATCCATGCGGCTCACGCCCCCGCAACCGGACCCACCCCGCCTTCGACAGATCATCGCGATCTGCCGGTAGATCCACGCCATGCGTGGATAACGCAAGAATGATCGAAATGATCTTCTGTAGCAACTGTCTTGTCAGGCGGAGGCCATCTGGGCCTCCGCTTCCCGTTTGCGGGCGTTGAGGATCACCAGCATCTTGCGCATTACCGCGACCAAAGCGACCTTGCCCGGCTTGCCTTGGTTGACGAGGGATTCAAAGAATTCCTTGAGCCGGGGCTCATAGCGTTTGGCGGTCAGCGCCGCCATGTAGAGCGCTTCGCGTACAACGGCGCGGCCACAGGTGATGTTCCGTCGCCCCTTCCAGGTGCCGCTTTCGCGGTTCATGGGGCAACCCCTACCAAGGCCGAGATGGCTTTCCCGCTGAGCTTGCCCAGCTCCGGTAGCTCACAGGCCAAGGTCGCCATCAGTACCGGACCGGCGCCTTTGAGCTTGGCAAAGTCACGCCACCCGTCCTGCTCGGCCAGGAGTGCTGCGATGGTGGCATCGAGCTGCTTGATGCTTTTCTGGATCTCGTCCAGGTGCTGATTCAGCATTGAAATCAGGCAGGGTTCGCTGAACGCACGCATGCGCTGATGCTCGCTCACCCGCATCTGGACCAGATGGCGTCGGCGCTGGCAGAGCTCACCCAGACGGCGTTGCCAAGCGGCCGGGGTACGTAACGGGTCAGCTTGAGGGCGTCGGCCATGTGAGCCAGAACCATGGCATCAATGCGATCGGTCTTGGCCTGCCTTCCCGTGGCCGAGGCGAAGCTGCGGCCACGGCCGGGGTTGATCCGAACCATCGGCAGGCCGGCTTCGTGCAATGCATCCAGCGCCTTCTGTTCGTAGCCACCGCTGGCCTCCAGCACAACCTGCTTGGCTGGCCACCGCTGCAACCATCTGATCAGACTGGCCCAGCCCCGCTTGTTGTTCTTGAACTGACGGAAGGCCTGTTCATGGACGGCCACATCCAGATTCTCACCACTGACATCGATCCCAATCCCAAACATGGGGCAACTCCGCTAGGCTGACAGGGCTGAGAGCTCCCCCGCTTGCCCAGTCTTATCAGTACGAGTGCCAGCTCGATCAACTGTTCGGGCGGATCAGGGAGAAACCGGCGCGGAGATCCTTGCTACAGAGCGATCGAAAAGACCTAGAGCCGAACGGTCGTCCGCGCCGGGCTCTCGGCACCTAAGGTGCCAGAGTCGGAAGAGATAAGAGCCGAGCCATGCTCGGCTCAGAGGCTTCGCGTACAGCAGCCGAGCATGGGTTCGGCTCTACAACGAGCGCCTGCCTTTGCTTTTGAACTTTTGATTCTCTTCCGTGGTTGGCACCCGCAGGAAACTGTCAGGGGCCGGTCGGGATGGGCTGCGCAGGACCGTTGGCGCCATGGATGGCGCCATCGAGCCCCCAGGGATGGGTTTACGGCGTGTCCTGCGCAGCCCATCCCGACCGGCCCTACCCAGAAATCGCTGTCCGCGACCAACTCAGCCACGAGGGGCTCCGCCGTTGGCTGGAACCCATCATTCCACGACGGAATTGGCGCGCCGGCCCCGCTGGGCCTACCATCGGCGGTCCCCACCCCCACCGCCCCTTCCATGTCCGCTCCCGCTTCCGCCGCACCGCGTCGCTGGTTCGTCGCCGGCGACTTCAACGGCTTCTTCGGCCTGGTCGTCGACAACCTCTCCATCCTCGGCTTCATCGCCATGGCCCTGGTCGGGATCTTCCAGTTCCCCGCCGACGTGGTGTTCGGCCGCATGTTCCCCGGCACCGCCTTCGGCGTGCTGGTCGGCAACCTGCTGTACACCCTGATGGCGCGCCGGCTGGCTGCGCGTACCGGCCGCGACGATGTCACCGCCATGCCGCTGGGCCTGGATGCACCGACCAGCATCGGCATGGCGCTGCTGGTGCTCGGCCCGGCCTTCATCGCCTTCAAGCAGCAGGGCATGGACCCGCATGCTGCGGGCATCGCCACCTGGCAGCTGGGCATGGCCGCGCTGGTCATCATGGGCGTGCTCAAGTTCGTGCTGTCGTTCTTCGGCGAGGCGGTCACCCGCGCGCTGCCGCGGGCTGCGTTGCTGGGTTCCATCGCCGGTATCGCGCTGGTGCTGATGGGCCTGCTGCCGCTGCTGGAAACGCTGCGCTCGCCGCTGGTCGGCTTCACCACCCTGGGCCTGCTGTTGTACGTGCTGATCGCCAAGGGCAAGCTGCCGGTGCGTGGCCCCGGCGTGCTGCTGGCCTTCGTGTTCGGCACCGTGCTGTATTACGGCCTCGGTATCGCCGGGCTGGGCGCACCGGGCTTCCATGTGCCGGCGTGGGTGCCGCCGCAGGTGGTGCTGCCGCTGCCGACGCTGGGCTTCCTCGAAGGCCTGCCCACGGCGATGACCTACCTGCCGCTGCTGCTGCCGTTCGGCCTGCTGATGGTGGTCGGTGGCATCAACGTGTCTGAAAGCGCACGCGCCGCTGGTGATGACTACCGCACCCGCGACATCCTGCTGGTGGAAGCGGTGGCTACGCTGGTGGCCGGTGTCTGCGGCGGCGTGGCGCAGACCACACCGTACATCGGCCAGCCGGCGTACAAGCACATGGGCGCGCGCAGCGGCTACACGCTGCTGACCGGCCTGTTTGTCGGCATCGGCGGCATGCTGGGCATCATCTCCGGGCTGGTGCAGTGGCTGCCGCTGGCGGTGCTGGCACCGATCATCGTGTACGTGGCCATCGATATCACCACTCAGGCCTTCCAGGCCACGCCGCGCCACCACACCGGCGCGATGGTGTTCGGTTTCCTGCCGTCGGTAGCGTACCTGCTGGCGATCAAGGCACCGGGCTGGATCGCGCCGGATCAGCTGCCGCAGCTGCTGACCAAGCTCGACGGCCACGGCCTGCCCGAGCTGGCGGTGATCTTCACCCTTGGCAACGGCTTCATCATCACGTCGATGCTGTGGATCTCGGCGGTGGCGGCCATGGTTGATGGACGCCTGCGCCGCGCCTGCGGCTTCCTGCTGGTGGCCGCCGTGCTGACCCTGTTCGGCCTGGTCCACTCGGTGGACCCGCGCGGCGGCATCTACCTGCCGTGGGACCTGGACGGGCTGGCGCGCATCATCAGCTGGCAGTTTGCCGGCGCGTACGTGGCATTGGCGCTGCTGCTGGGCCTGTTGTCGCTGCAGAAGCAGGCGGTGAAACCGCTGGGTGAGAACAGCTGACCCCAGGGTAGTGCCGGCCGCTGGCCGGCATCCTCATGGACCTCGGACGCAGTGTGCAGCTGCCGGCCAGCGGCCGGCACTACCGCTCCCCATCCAGCTCGGGATAGTGGCGGAAGATGCCGTTGGTGTTGAACGGCAACCGCCGCTCCGAGCCCAGATAGGCGGCGATGTTCGGCCGCTTCGCCACCCGCTCCTGCAGCGCACGCAGCAGGGGCAGGGTCGGCGCCAGTGCCTGCATGCGGCGCGGGAACATGTAGTCCAGCCCGCTCAGCAGCTGGAACAGCGACAGATCCACATACGAGTGCTCGCGCAGTGCATGACGGCCACCGTTGGCGGCCAGCACCTGCTCGAAGTAGCCGAGGAACTTCGGCAGCCGTTCGCTGCGCAGCGACGCAGCACGTGCCTTGGCCTCGGTCTTCTGCTCTTCGTAGTACTTCGATGCGGCAATCGGATGATGGGTGTCATGCACCTCGGCCACCAGATCAGCGATGGTCAGCTGCAGTTGCAGCGCCTGCATCCGCCGCGAGGCCGCCTGCGGCACCAGGTCCAGCGTCGGGCCCAGGAAATCCAGGATGGCCGCGACCTGCGCGATGACCTGGCGACCGGCCTTCAGGAACGGCGGCGCGAAGGGCTGTGCACCTTCACTGCTGCCATCGAGAAACGCCTGCATCACTGCATCGCCGTGCACCCGCGCCATGTCGATGTAGTCGGCACCGGCATCTTCCAGCGCCAGCCGCACGAACTCGCCACGGCCCTGGATGCCGGTCCAGTAATACAGCGCGTACTGCATGGCGGTGTCTCCACAGGACAAGGACACATAGCCTCGCGCGGGCAGTGCAAAGCAGACGTGAGCGTGAAAGACGGGTGCCTCAACCCGAACGGCAGCGGAACAAGCGGGGAACCGGCTGGAATCAGCGGGGTCACACCTTGTCCATGCAGGTGAAACGATGAGGGACTGCATCATGCAGAGTGGAAAGGCGGTATGGCCTTGGGTATTGGGCGTGGTGGTGGTCGGTGGCGCGGGCGGTTGGCTGTTCCGCGACCAGCTGAAGAGCCTGGCGGACGGTGTCTCGGTGCCGGTGCAATCAACCCCCGCCAGTACCGGTGCACCACCACAACCGAAGGCGGCCGCAGAGCCCGCGCCAGCACCACCCCCGATCAAGCATCCGCTGGATGCCGAGGCTGCGGCCGACCCGGCGCTGCCCAGGCTGGCTGACAGCGATGCCGCGGCCTGGGGCGCACTGAGCCAGTTGTTCCAGGGCGAAGGGCCGCTGACCCTGCTGTTGCGCGACCACCTGATCCAACGCCTGGTCACCCAGGTCGACAATCTGGACAAGCCCAGCGTGCCGCCGACCGCGCTCGCCGCGCGGCCGCTGCCGGGCAACCTGCAGGTGGAGCCAGGCGAAGGCGGTGAACGCATCGCCGCCAGCAATGCGGCGCGCTATGCGCCCTACGTGCAGGCATTTGCCGCGCTCGACCCGGCGGCAACGGCGACAACCTACAAGCGCTTCTATCCGTTGATCCAGCAGGCTTACGTCGACCTGGGTCGGCCCGAGGGCTACTTCAACGATCGTCTGGTCACGGTGATCGACCACCTGCTGGAGACCCCGGAACTGGCCCAGGCGCCGCAGGTGGCACGCGATGAACGCGGCCGCTATCGCTTCGTCGATCCCACCCTGCAGTCGAGGTCCATCGGCCAGAAGGCCCTGCTGCGCATGGATGTGGCGCAGGCAAGGGCGGTCAAGCAGCAGCTGCGGGCGATCCGCAGCGCGATCACCCGCTGAGCCCGTCCACCGCGCAGAACTGATCGGGATCAACGCGCCGACCACACCCGTTCCGGCATGCTGGCCGCAGGCTGACTGGCCTCGGGGTGCAGTCGCAGTCACCCTTGAAACGGGGTGGGGCAACCGCATCTTTCCAGCATCGCCGGCGCGGGCCGGCCCTGATGACCGATGAGGTTTCGCAATGCGGATGGACAAGCTCACCTCGCGTTTCCAGCAGGCGCTGGCAGACGCACAGTCGCTGGCCGTGGGCCGCGACAACAGCATCATCGAACCGGTTCACCTGTTCAGCGCGTTGCTGGACCAGCAGGGCGGCAGCACGCGCCCGCTGCTGGCCCAGGCGGGGGTGAACGTGCCGGTCCTGCGCGAGCGCCTGACCGAGGCGCTGGATGCGCTGCCCAAGGTGTCCGGCCAGGCCGGCAACGTCTCGATGGGCAACGACCTGGGGCGCCTGTTGAACCAGACCGACAAGCTGGCCCAGCAGAACGGCGATGCTTTCATCGCCAGCGAGTGGTTCGTGCTGGCGGCGCTGGAAGACAGTGGCACGCTGGGCATGGCGCTGCGCGCCGCCGGTGCCGACAAGACCCGCCTGCAGGCCGCGATCGACAAGCTGCGTGGCGGCGAGAACGTGCAGTCGGAGAATGCCGAGGAACAGCGGCAGGCGCTGGAGAAGTACACCATCGACCTGACCGCGCGTGCCGAGAGCGGCAAGCTCGATCCGGTGATCGGCCGTGACGAGGAGATCCGCCGCACCATCCAGGTGCTGCAGCGCCGGACCAAGAACAACCCGGTGCTGATCGGCGAACCCGGCGTGGGCAAGACCGCGATCGTGGAAGGCCTGGCCCAGCGCATCATCAACGACGAAGTGCCCGAGGGCCTGCGCGGCAAGCGTGTGCTGTCGCTGGACATGGGCGCGCTGATTGCCGGTGCCAAGTTCCGCGGTGAGTTCGAAGAGCGGTTGAAGGGCGTGCTCAACGACCTGGCCAAGAGCGAAGGGCAGATCATCCTGTTCATCGATGAGCTGCACACCATGGTCGGTGCGGGTAAGGCCGATGGCGCGATGGATGCCGGCAACATGCTCAAGCCGGCGCTGGCACGCGGCGAGCTGCACTGCGTCGGTGCCACCACGCTGGATGAGTACCGCAAGTACATCGAAAAGGATGCCGCGCTGGAGCGCCGCTTCCAGAAGGTCTTCGTGGGTGAGCCGTCGGTGGAAGACACCATTGCCATCCTGCGCGGGCTGAAGGAAAAGTACGCGGTGCACCACGGCGTGGAGATCACCGACCCGGCCATCGTCGCCGCTGCGACGCTGTCCAACCGCTACATCACCGACCGCCAGCTGCCGGACAAGGCCATCGATCTGATGGACGAGGCGGCCTCGCGCCTGCGCATGGAAATCGACTCCAAGCCGGAGGAGCTGGATCGCCTGGAACGCCGGGTGATCCAGCTGAAGATCCAGCGCGAGATGCTGAAGAAGGAAAAGGACGAAGCCTCGCGGCAGCGCCTGGCCGATCTGGAGAACGACATCGATGCGCTGGAGCGTGAGTTCTCCGACCTCAATGAAATCTGGAAGTCGGAGAAGGCCGCGCTGCAGGGTGCGACCAAGATCAAGGAGCAGGTCGAGCAGGCCAAGCTGGAGCTGGAAGCCGCGCAGCGCCGCCAGGATTTCGCCAAGATGAGCGAGATCCAGTATGGCCTGCTGCCGCAGCTGGAAAAGCAGCTGGCCGCTGCGCAGGAAGCCGAACACAGGGACTTCAAGCTGGTGCAGGACCGGGTCACCGACGAGGAGATCGCCGAGGTCGTGTCGCGCTGGACCGGCATTCCGGTCAACAAGATGCTCGAAGGTGAGCGCGACAAGCTGCTGCGGATGGAAGAGGTGCTGCACAACCGCGTGGTCGGCCAGGAGGAAGCGATCAAGGTCGTCTCCGATGCCGTGCGCCGTTCGCGTGCGGGCCTGTCCGATCCGAATCGCCCGGCCGGTTCGTTCCTGTTCCTCGGCCCGACCGGCGTCGGCAAGACCGAGCTGTGCAAGTCGCTGGCCGAGTTCCTGTTCGACAGTGCCGACGCGATGATCCGCATCGACATGAGCGAGTTCATGGAGAAGCACAGCGTCGCCCGCCTGATCGGTGCGCCCCCGGGCTACGTTGGTTACGAGGAGGGTGGCTACCTGACCGAGGCCGTGCGTCGCCGTCCGTACTCGCTGATCCTGCTGGACGAAGTGGAGAAGGCGCATCCGGATGTGTTCAACATCCTGCTGCAGGTGCTGGACGATGGCCGCCTGACCGATGGCCAGGGCCGCACCGTGGACTTCCGCAACACCGTCATCGTGATGACCTCGAACCTGGGTTCGCACCAGATCCAGGACATGAGCGCTGATGACAGCCCGGAGGCTTACACGCAGATGAAGGCGGCGGTGATGGGCGTGGTGCAGGCGCACTTCCGCCCGGAGTTCATCAACCGCCTGGACGACATCGTGGTGTTCCACCCGCTGGACAAGCAGCAGATCAAGCAGATCGCGCGCATCCAGATGCGTGGGCTGGAAAAGCGCCTGGCCGAACGTGGTTTGAAGCTGCTGGTGTCCGATGCAGCGTTCGACCTGCTCGGCAACGTTGGTTTCGATCCGGTGTACGGCGCACGTCCGTTGAAGCGTGCGATCCAGGCGCAGCTGGAGAACCCGCTGGCGCAGAAGATCCTGTCCGGTGCCTTCGTCAACGGCGACACCATTGAAGTCGGCAACGACGGCGGCCACCTGGTGTTCGCCAAGGCGTGATTCACACGGGGCGCTGCCTGATCGCGGCGCCCCGTTTCCTGCGGAGTACGCCGGGCCATGCCCGGCGCTCACTCAGAAGCGGTGCGTATAGCCGCTCATCAAGCCGAACTGGTTCGCCTTCTGCACGATCGGGCTGTCGGCCGCATCGCCGAGCAGGCGCGTGCCTTCGGCCGAGATGTACCAGTTGCCGTTGCGGCCCACGCGGTGGCTCCATTTCAGGCCAAGACCGGCGCTGACCAGCCCAGCCTTCGGCGTGTGCTGGGCAAAGCCGGTGCGCGCCGCCTGTTCCGGGCTGACGCCGTACCAGGTCTGCATGTAGCCACGGTTGCCGTAGTCGGTGGACACGCTGCCGCTGACCACGCCGCCGGCCAGGTCGAACAGCGGCATCGTCAGGTTCAGGTGGATCTGCTGGGTGGCCAGGCCGTTCTCGGCCTTGTCCTCGTCCTTGCGGGTGAACTGCCAGGAGCCACTCAGCACGGCTTCGCACAGCGTATAACCAGCCGAGACGCCGACCAGGGGACGGGTATCGATATCACCCATGCCGCGCAGGAAGTCCGAACCGCCGAGCAGGGAGTCCTTGTCCTTGCGGATGCCGCTGGCGCCGACGTAGGCCCGTACGCGGGTGTGCTCGCCGATGGAGGTGCCCCAGCCGATGCCACTGGTGCCCAGAAACCATCCCCCCGGCGAGGTGACATCGAAGGACAGCGATGGCGTCGCACGATAGTCCTCGCTGCCGCTGTAGCGCGGGGTCACGCCACCACCGGCGGCGACTTCGAAGGTCCAGTGATCTTCCTTGGCATGGGCGATCGGCGCGGCGAACAGGGGCAGCAGGGCCAGGCAGAGCAGGGACGGGGAACGGTGACGCTGGGACATGGGCACTCTCGACAATGGGAGGAGTGCAGCACGCGCATCCGGCGTGTGCTGCAGGGTCGCCAGCGTGGCGATATGCCGGCGACCGATCCGTCCGCAGTTGTGCGGGAGTTGTAATCAACTGTAATCGCGCCCGTAGGCGTTCAGCTGGCAGCCAGCGGCCAGTGCATTTCCAGGCGCGCGCCGCCCAGCGTGGCGCGGCTGATGCGCAGCTCGCCGCCGTGGCGGGCTGCAATGCGGTTGACGATGGCCAGGCCCAGGCCGAAGCCGCCGGTATCGCGGCTGCGGCTGTCATCCAGGCGGGTGAACGGGCGCATCACTTTTTCGTGGTCGGCCTCGGCGATGCCCGGGCCGTCATCATCCACGCGCAGGCAGGCGCGGCCACCCACACCAACCAGTGAGACTTCGACCTGCGAATGCGCATGACGCAGTGCGTTGCCGACCAGGTTGCTCAGCGCCAGCTGCAGCAGCCGCGGTTCGGCATCCACCCGCGGTAACGCACTGGGCTGCACGCGCACGACGAGTCCGGTCCGTTCCGCGTCGCGTCGCGCATCGGCGAGGCAGTCCTGCAGCCAGTCATTGGCCTCGATGCGTTGCAGAGGCTCGCCGTCGCTGGGGTGTTCCAGGCGTTTATAGGCCAACAGTTCGCTGACCAGCCGGTTGAGTTCGGCCAGGTCGCCATGCAGGCCCTGGGCCAGCCGTGCGCGGCGATCGCGATCATCGCTGTCCTGCATCAGGTCCAGGCCGAAGGCCACGCGTGCGATGGGGGTACGCAGTTCGTGCGAGATCGCATGGGTCAGGTCGCGCTGGCGCTGCACCAGCTCGGCCACGCGTGCGGCCATGCGGTTGGAATGGTCGACGATGACCCGGATCTGCGAGCGCGGCGAGACCTGCGCGCGTGCCTGCAGATCGCCGGCGCCGATGCGGTCGGCATGCTCGCGCAGAGCGTCCAGATCGCGCCAGAGCAGGCGCACCCAGGCGTACAGGCACAGCCCGAACAGGGCCAGCATCACCGAATAGGCGATCAGGGTGAGATAGAGGGTCATCGACGGCTCGCCTGGCAGGTACAGGCGCAGCCAGGGGCCATCGGGATGCAGTGGATCAAGCGGCGCCAGTACGATCTCGAACTTCTGCCGGGAGATGAGCCCGTTGCGCCGCAGCTGTTCCTGCTCGCCGGCCTCGAGGGCCGGCGCTGACGGCAGCAGTGCCAGTGCAATGCCATAGTGGGGTTGCCATTGCGCCAGCTGGTCCTGCTGGGCGGCGGAGTCCTTTCCGTCCAGCCCCTGCCGCAATGCATACAACTGGCCGCGCACCTGCTCTGCGAATACACGCTGCTGGAACGGCAGGTAGATGCGATCGAAGATCACGTTGATCAGCAGCAGGGTGATCAGGAAGCTCGCGCCGACCACCAGCCACAGGCGCAGGAACAGCCGCTTCATGCCGACCAGGACGAGGGATTGAACTGGTAGCCGCGGCCCCACACCGTCTTGATCCGCCGCGGTTCGCGCGCGTCATCCCCCAGCTTGCGGCGCAGCTTGCCGATGCTGACATCGACACTGCGGTCCAGCCCGTCGAAGCCGATGCCGCGCACCGCCTGCAGGATCTGGTCACGCGAGAGGATCTGCCCCGGCTGGCTGGCCAGCAGCCACAGGATCTCGAATTCGGTGGTGCCCATGTCCACCGGCTGGCCGTGCAGGTGCACCTCGCGCTGCATGCGGTCGATCAGCAGCTCGCCGTGCATCAGGCGGCAGGGGGTGCCGGTGTTGCTGCTGCCATGGCGGCGGCGCAGCAGGGCGCGCAGGCGAGCCAGCAGCAGGCGCGGCTCGATCGGCTTGTGCACATAGTCGTCGGCGCCCGATTCCAGGCCGAGCACCTGCTCGATGTCGTCCTCGCAGGCCGTCAGCATCAGGATCGGCACATCGGAGAAGCTGCGGATCTGCCGGCACACGTCGATGCCGCCCAGGCCGGGCAGCATCAGGTCCAGCACCACCAGTTCCGGCGCGTGCTGGCGGCAGGCGGCACCGGCCAGGTCGCCACGGGCCACATGCTGCACGGCGAAGCCATGTTCGTGGAGATAGTCGCTGACCAGCTCTGCCAGGCGGCGGTCGTCCTCCACCAGCAGGACCGGGGTCGGCGTACCGCTGGCGGTGGGTGTCCAAGGGGATGGCTGCATGCGCGTTGGGCCTCCGTGCCCGGGCAGGGGCGCCCGGTGGCGAAGCCTAGCAATGGCCCATGACGGCTGCCTGAATCGTGGCCAACCTGATAACCGGTGGTACGGACGTCATCGCCAGCGGCTCTCAGTGGATGCTCCTGGCTGGCCTATGGTGGCGGTTTCCCCGGATGGAGCCTGGTGCAATGAGCGACCCGCAGTGGCAACTGGAAACCCTGGCCGTGCACGGCGGCTACCGTCCCGACCCGACCACACGTGCGGTGGCGGTACCGATCTACCAGACCGTGGCCTATGCCTTCGATGACACCCAGCACGGTGCCGACCTGTTCGATCTGAAGGTGCCGGGCAACATCTACACGCGCATCATGAACCCCACCACCGACGTACTGGAGCAGCGCCTGGCCGCGCTGGAAGGCGGCATCGGTGCGCTGGCGCTGGCCTCGGGGCAGGCGGCCATCACCTATGCCATCCAGACCATCGCCGAGGCGGGCGACAACATCGTCGCCTCCAGTGCGCTGTATGGCGGCAGCCTCAACCTGCTGGCGCACACCCTGCCGCAGTACGGCATCCAGGCGCGCTTCGCCGACCCGGCCGATCCGTCCGCGTTCGCCGCGTTGATCGATGAACGCACGAAGGCCGTGTTCGTCGAATCGATCGGCAACCCGCGTGGCAACGTCACCGACATCGCCGCCATCGCCGAGGTCGCGCATGCCGCCGGCGTGCCGCTGATCGTCGACAACACCGTGGCCACCCCGTTCCTGCTGCGCCCGTTCGAGCACGGCGCCGACATCGTGGTGCATTCGCTGACCAAGTACCTCGGCGGCCACGGCAACAGCCTGGGCGGTGCGATCGTCGATTCCGGCCGCTTCGACTGGGCTGCACAACCCCAGCGCTTCGCGCGGCTCAACCAGCCCGACCCCAGCTACCACGGCGTGGTCTATACCGAAGCGCTGGGGCCAGCGGCCTACATCGGCCGCGCGCGGGTGGTGCCGCTGCGCAATACCGGCGCGGCGCTGTCACCGTTCAACGCGTTCCTGATCCTGCAGGGCATCGAGACCCTGGCGCTGCGCATGGAACGCATCAACGCCAACGCACTGGCCGTCGCGCAGTTCCTGAAGGCGCATGCCAAGGTGGCCTGGGTGCGCTACGCCGGGTTGGCCGACGACCCCGAGCACGCCGCCGCGCAGCGCTACCTGGGCGGGCACGGCTCGGGCGTACTGACCTTCGGCCTGCCGGGCGGCCGTGAAGCCGGCGCACGCTTCCTCGATGCACTGAAGCTGTTCACCCGCCTGGTCAACCTGGGCGACGCGAAGTCACTGGCCACCCATCCCGCCTCGACCACCCATCGCCAGCTGGACGCCGCCGAACTGGCCAAGGCCGGCGTCAGCGAAGACACGGTGCGGCTGTCGATCGGCATCGAGCACATCGGCGACCTGCGCGCCGACCTGGAACAGGCCCTGGCCGGCGCCTGATAGCCGCACGCTTGGTCGTCATCGCCACAGGCGATCACCACGCACGCCGCGATGCGCTACGGTGGAACTGCCTCTCCAAGGCGTGGCAACGTGGCGATCCAGATCCCCGGTCGATGCGGGTCGACCGGGGATTCTTTTGTTTCCGGGTCAGATCCGTTTTCCTGCGGAAAACGGATCTGACCCCATGCACCGCCGTGTCGACCAAGGTCGACACCTACCAACAGCCGCAGGAAATTGTCGAAGGCGGGGTGGGTCCGGTGGCGGGAGTGTCCGCGGCATGGATGCCGCGGCCAAGCCCCCATGGAAGGGTTTACGGCGTCTCCCGCCACCGGCCCCCCCCCGCCATCCCACGGAATGCCAGCTTTTGCTTTTGTCGTTGACGTTGCTTCAGCAGGTGCAGGGCTGCAAGCCCTGCCGCACCCACACCCCTCACACCACCGGAATACTGTGCTGTCCCAGCCCGCGATACGGCGGCGTGGACATCACCATCTCCGCCAGCGAGTACGCCAGCTCACGCTCGGCCATCACCGTGCCATCCGCACCGTGTTCCAGCAGATGCTTCACCTCCGCATCGCTGTGTGCACGCGCCAGCAGCGTCAGCTCCGGGTTGATCGCCCGCAGCTTGGCCAGCGCCTCACCGGCCTCCAGCGGCTGTGGAATCGCCAGCACCGCAATCTTCGCGCGCTCCGGATGGGCCTCGGCCAGCACCCGGTCGGCGGCAGCACTGCCACGGATCGCCGCCAGGCCCTTGGCGTGCGCCTGCTCGACATGTTCCTTGTTGTCATCGATCACCAGCACCGGCACGCCGCGATCGCGCAGCACCTGTGCCAGCTCGCTGCCGACCCGGCCGTAGCCGATCACGATCGCGTGCCCGTTCAGATCACGCGATGGGCCGATGGCCTCTTCCGGCTCGGCCGGCTGCGGCTGCTGTTCCTGCTTGGCCTGCCAACGGTCCAGCAGCCCGAATACCAGCGGGTTGAGCATGATCGACACCAGCGCACCGGCCAGTACCAGCGATTGGCCTTCCTTCGGCAGGATCTGCAGCGCCACGCCGAGGCCGGCGATGATGAAGGCGAATTCGCCGATCTGCGCCAGGCTGGCCGAGATGGTCAGCGCGGTGCTGGTCGGGTGGCCGAACGCGCGCACGATGAAGAACGCCGCCGCCGACTTGCCGAACATGATGATCAGCACCGTGGCCAGCACCTGCCACGGGTGCTGGATGAGGATGTTCGGATCGAACAGCATGCCCACCGAGACGAAGAACAGCACCGCGAACGCATCGCGCAGCGGCAGTGAATCATGCGCGGCCTTGTGGCTCAGCTCCGATTCGTTGAGCAGCATGCCGGCGAAGAACGCGCCCAGCGCGAACGAGACGCCGAACAGCATCGCCGAGCCGAACGCCACGCCCAGCGCGATCGCCAGCACCGACAGGGTGAACAGTTCGCGCGAACCGGTGCCGGCGATACGTTCGAGGATCCACGGGATGACCCGGCGCCCGACCACCAGCATCACCGCCACGAACAGGCCCAGCTGCACGAAGGTCCAGCCGATGTCGGCCAGCACGCTGCCCAGCGAGTGCGATTCCTTGGCCGCGTCGGGGCCGAAGACACCGGCCATCACCGGCATCATCACCAGCGCCAGCACACAGGCCAGGTCTTCCACGATCAGCCAGCCGACCGCGATCTTGCCGCGCATGGTTTCCAGCAGGCGGCGTTCCTCCATCGCCCGCAGCAGTACCACGGTACTGGCGGTGGCCAGCGAGAAACCGAAGATGACGCCATGGATGGCGGGCCAGCCCATCAGCGAGGCTACGCCCCAGCCGAGCAGGGTAGCGACCGCGATCTGGCCGATGGCACCGGGGATGGCGATGGCCTTGACCGCCATCAGGTCCTTCAGCGAGAAGTGCAGGCCGACGCCGAACATCAGCAGCATCACGCCCAGCTCGGCCAGCTGGTTGGCCAGCGCCTGGTCGGCAACGAAGCCGGGAGTGAACGGGCCTACGCAGATGCCAGCAACCAGGTAACCGACCAGGGGAGACAAGCGGAGCTTGTTGGCCAGCGCGCCGAAGATGAAGGCGAGCCCCAGGCCAACGGCAACGATGTTGATCAGGTCGGTGTCATGGTGCATCGGCACTCGCAGGAAATCGGGGGTATCCCGATTTTCACCGATGAGGCCAGATACGGCAAACCTTAAATGCGATTGGGGTCAGATCCCTTTTCCCGAAGGAAAAGGGATCTGACCCCACCAGGGGATTGCCGGCCAGCGGCCGGCACTACCAGAGCGGCGCCGGGCATGGCCCGGCGCTACCGATACCGCTTACCAGGTGTACTTGATCCGCCCGTAGACATACGCGCCGTTGAAGCCGAACGGCGAGTAGTTGCTGTACGGCAGCATGCCGAAGGTCGAGTTCTGCAGGTCTTCGGTGCGGTCCGGATACTTGTCCAGCAGGTTGTCGGCGCCCACGGTCAGGGTCCAGTTGCTGCTCGGCTTGTAGCTGGCCGAGGCATCCACCACCCAGGCGTCGCCATAGGTCTGGTCGCGCAGTGCGGTGGCCGAGTTGCGCACGGTGAACTTGCCGTAGCGGGTCGCGGCCAGGCCCAGTTCCCAGTGGTCCGAACGCCAGGTGCCGCTCAGGATCGCCTTGTCGCGCGGATAGCTGTCCTCGATGCGGCCGATCTCATCGCGGCCGATCAGCGACTGGTTCAGGCCCAGCGTGCCGAACACCGCCGGGGTACCGCCAACGCGGCGTACTTCGGTGTCGTTGTAGCTGTACGCGGCGGTCAGTTCCAGGCTGCTGGCGCTGAAGGGCACCGTGTAGCTGGACACGAAATCGACACCGCGGGTGCGCGTATCGAGGCCGTTGGTGAAGTACGAGAACGCGGTCACCTGCGGCAGGCCCAGGCTGGTCAGCAACGCGCTGCTGGCGGCATTGGTGGTGATGCTGGACGACAGCGCGATACGGTCATCGATGTCGATCTGGTAGGCGTCGACAGTGATGTACAGGCGGTCGACCGGCTGCAGCACCAGGCCCACGCTGTAGGAGGTAGAGGTCTCGGCCTTCAGCGGCGAGGCGCCCAGTGCCTGTGCGGCCTGGCTGGTGGTGGGGAAGGTGCCGCGCTCGACGAACACGCCGTTGGTGAACTGGCTGGTGACCGCCTGGTAGCCCTGCTGCGCCAGCGACGGTGCGCGGAAGCCGCTGGAGGCGGTGGCCCGCAGCGCGACCTTGTCGGTGAATGCGTAGCGCGCCGACAGCTTGCCGGAGAAGCGGTCGCCGAAGTCCGAGTAGTCCTCGTAGCGGCCGGTGATGCCGGCCGAGAACTTCTCGGTCAGGTCCGCTTCCAGGCCGGCGTAGACCGCGTAGTTGTGGCGGTCGGCATGCACTTCATTGGTCGGGGTGAAGCCACCGAAGCCCTGCGCGCCACTGCCGGTGTACGAGTTCAGTTCGCCTGGCTTCTGGTCCCACTTCTCCTTGCGGTACTCACCGCCGAAGGACAGCGTGACCGGATAGGCCAGGCCCCAGTCCAGCGACTTGGTCAGGTCGGCATTGAAGATGTCCTGCTGGTACTTCAGCGTACCGTCGTAGAACGAGCGCGGGCTGGTCGCACCCAGGCTGTAGTTGATGCTGTTGCGGGTGTGGAAGTCGAGGGTGTTCTCGCCGTGGTTCAGGCTCAGGTCCCAGGTCCAGCCGTTGTCGGTGTTGCCCTTGACGCCGGCCACCAGCGAGCGGTCCTTGGAGTACTGGTTGATCTCCGGCACGAAGCCGTCCGGGTAGGTCTGCGCCAGCAGCGCGGTCTGGTTCAGATGGTTGCGCGAGCGGTAGAACGCGAACGAGGTGATGTCGCGGTTGCTGAGCAGCGCGCTGGCGTAGCCGGTCACGTGGTCGCTGAAGTCGAAGCTGGCGTTGGCCGAGGCGGCGGTGGCATCCACGCGCGGGTCGCCGACGATGAAGGTGGTCTGGCCGATGCTGGGGAAATTGCCGGTGTTGGGGGTGGTGCCGCGGTACGGGCCGGCGCGGTTGCTCTCGTCCTGCTGGCTGATCTGGCCGGCCACGTGCACGCGGCCGCGGCCATTGCCGAACTCGACGCCGGTGTCGCCGGACAGCTGGTACTTGTTGCCGTCACCGGCCGAATACTGGCCGTAGTCCACCGCCAGGCTGCCGCCGCGGCCGCTGCCCTTGAGCACGATGTTGATGACGCCGGCGATGGCATCCGAGCCGTACTGCGCCGACGCGCCGTCGCGCAGCACTTCCACGCGCTCGATGGCAGCGATCGGGATCGCGTTGATGTCCACCGCCGACGAGCCACGGCCGATGCTGCCGTTGACGTTGATCATCGCCGAGGTGTGGCGGCGCTTGCCGTTGACCAGCACCAGCACCTGGTCCGGCGACAGGCCACGCAGCTGCGCCGGGCGCACACCGCTGGTGCCGTCGGTCAGCGCCGGGCGCGGGAAGTTCAGTGAGGGCAGGGCGCGCGACAGTGCGGTGGCCAGCTCACTGGTACCGGTGGACTGCAGGGCTTCGGGGGTGATGATGTCGATCGGCGACTGCGACTCGGCCACCGTGCGGTCGGCCACGCGGGTACCGGTCACGATCACCGTGTCCAGGGTGTTGGCGGCGGTGCCGGCCTGCTGGGCAGCGGCAACGAACGGAGAGCCACCGAGTGCGACAGCGACGGCGGCGGCGATCAGGCTGGTCTTGCGGGTCATCGGGACGGAGCTCCGGTTGGCGGGGCGGCACCGGAATCGACATCACGGGGGTGAGGCGGACGGCGGTTGTTGCGGTGCGCAAAGCAGGAATTAACGGGATATTCAGTGCCTGTCAAATGCCGGTCATCGGAAAAAACGTTGCAGCAGCAACCATTTAGCCCGGATCGGCACTGGCGGGGGAGGGAGCCCGGGACGCGCGCGGCGAGGACGTGGGAGAGAGGAACGCCGGCCGCCGCGCATCCCGGGACGCGTCAAGTATTCGTTAACGCTAGAATTGCGTCGCAGGAACAGTGCTCACCAGCACATTCCATTCGGTTATATGGACGCCTCCCCCGATGATCTCCCTTCGTAATTTCGCCTTGCGCCGCGGCGAGCGGCTGCTGTTGTCCAATGTCGACCTGACCCTGCACGCCGGTTACCGGGTGGGTGTGGTCGGCCGCAACGGTGCTGGCAAGTCCAGCCTGTTCGCGGCAGTGAAGGGTGAGCTGGAGGCCGACAAGGGCGATGTGGACCTGCCCGGCAAGGTGCGCATCGCCAGCGTCGCTCAGGAAACCCCGTCGCTGCCCGACCCGGCGCTGAGCTTCGTGCTCGGCGGCGACATCGAGGTGGCCGCGGTGCTGGCTGCCGAGGCCGAGGCGACCGCCCGCGAAGACTGGGAAGCGGTGGCCGAAGCGCATACGAAGATGGCCGAGCTCAATGCCTACGACGCCGAAGCGCGTGCCGGCAAGCTGCTGCATGGCCTGGGCTTCCCGGCCGAGACCCACCATCGCGCGGTTTCCTCGTTCTCCGGCGGCTGGCGCGTGCGCCTGAACCTGGCCCGCGCGCTGATGATGCCAAGCGACCTGCTGCTGCTGGACGAACCGACCAACCACCTGGATCTGGACGCGGTGTACTGGCTGGAGCAGTGGCTGCTGAAGTATCCCGGCACCCTGCTGCTGATCTCGCATGACCGCGAGTTCCTCGACAACGTGGCCACCCACACCCTGCACCTGCACGGTGGCGGCGCCAAGCTCTATCCGGGCGGCTACACCGACTTCGAGCGCCAGCGCGCCGAACAGCTGCGCCAGCAGCAGATCGCGCACGAGAAGGAACAGGCCGAGCGTGCCCACCTGCAGAGCTTCATCGACCGCTTCAAGGCGCAGGCCAGCAAGGCCGCGCAGGCGCAGAGCCGCATGAAGCGCCTGGCCAAGCTGGCCGGCACCGAAGCGGTGCGTGCCGAGCGCGAGTTCCGCATCGAGTTCGCGCCGCCGGCCAAGCTGCCGTTCTCGCTGATCCGCCTGAACCACGTCGAGGCCGGCTACGGCAAGGACGCGGTGATCCTGCACAACGTCGGCTTCGGCCTGGAAGCGGGCCAGCGCATCGGCCTGCTCGGCCCCAACGGTGCCGGTAAGACCACCCTGGTGAAGACCCTGGTGGGCGAGCTGGCACCGATCGTCGGCGAGCGCATGGCGCACCCGGACCTGAAGATCGGCTACTTCGCCCAGCACACGGTGGAGTCGCTGCACGAAGGCCAGTCGCCGATGGAGCACTTCCGCGAGATCGCGCCGGACGCACCGAACCAGTCGTTCCGCGATTTCCTCGGCAAGTGGAATTTCCCGGGTGACCGCGCATTCGAGCCGGTGGATGGTTTCTCCGGTGGCGAGCGCGCGCGCCTGGCGCTGGCGCTGATCGCCTGGCAGCAGCCGAACGTGCTGCTGCTGGACGAACCGACCAACCACCTTGACCTGGAAATGCGCGAAGCGCTGGCCGAAGCACTGGCCACCTTCGAGGGCGCGATCGTGATGGTCTCGCATGACCGCCACCTGATCGGCCTGGTCTGCGATACCTACTGGCGCGTGGCCGATGGTGTGGTCGAGCCGTTCGACGGCGACCTCGACGCCTACGCGGCGTGGCTGCGCACCCGTCCGCAGGCGCAGGGCACCAAGGCGCGCATGGAGCAGGTGGAAGAGCCGGTGGTGGTCAAGACCGCACCGGTGGCGCAGGTGGTGCAGAAGAAGCCGGTGAACCCGCACAAGCTGGCCGCCGCCGAAGCCAAGGTGGCCGAGCTGGAAGGCGCCCTGGCCGAACTGGACCGCCAGCTGGCCGACCCGGCCAACTACGCCGATGCCACCCGCATGGCGGTGCTTGGCCGCGATCGCGAAACCGCCGCCGCGCAGCTGGAAAAAGCCGAAGCCGCGTGGATGGAACTGCTGGAGTCCTGACCGGTAGTGCCGGCCGCTGGCCGGCAGCGCGATGCGCCCACGACGATCAAGGGGGTGCCGGCCAGCGGCCGGCACTACCTACGCGCCCTGCGCCTGCAGCCACTCGCGGAAGCGTTTGGCAGGCTCACGCTCGGCCCGCGAGCGCAGCCGCGTCAGCCAGTAGCGCCCCAGCTCCAGCGTGGTGCTGAACGGCTGCAGCAGGCGACCCTCGGCCAGCTCCTGCTCGAACATGCGCAGCGGCAGCAGCGCCACGCCGGCACCGCCGACCGCGGCCATCGCCACCGTCAACGACGAATCGAACACCGGCCCGCGCGCTTCCACGCCACTCACTCCTGCCGCCTGCAGCCAGCGCGGCCACTCGTCGCTGCGGTAGGAGCGCAGCAGCGGCAGGGTGCCCAGGTCACGTGGCTGTTTCAGCCGCCGCGCCAGCGCCGGCGCGCAGAGTGGCGCGAACGGCGCGTCGAGGATTGCCGTGCAGGCCTGGCCCTGCCAGTCGCCATCACCGAAGCGGATCGCCAGGTCCAGGCCCTCGCCGGCCAGATCGATGCGGTTGTTGTGGGTCTGCAGGCGCAGCTCGATGTCCGGGTGCGCGGCCTCGAACGCAGCCAGCCGTGGCAGCAGCCAACCGGTGGCGAAGGTGCCGACCACGCCCAACGTCAGTACTTCACGGGCCGGGCCACCGGTGTAGCGCGCGATGCTGGCCGAGATGCGCTCGAACGATTCATTGAGCACCGGATACAGCGCCGCGCCCTCCTCGGTGAGCGCCACGCCGCGCGGCAGGCGATGGAACAGACGGATGCCGAGCCGGTCCTCCAGCCCGCGGATCTGGTGGCTCAGCGCGGCCTGGCTGACACACAGCTCCAGCGCGGCGCGGGTGAAGTTCTGGTGGCGCGCAGCGGCCTCGAAGGCGCGCAGCGCGTTCAGCGGCAGGGTCGGGTGCAGCATCGGGAAGCCGTGAGCCAGGGTGATGGCTGATCCTACCCTTCAGCGAGGAATTTCGTAAATCTCAACGAGTTGATTACGACAGGCATGAATTAAGTTCATGGCT
Source organism: Stenotrophomonas maltophilia (assembly GCF_003205835.1). Classification (GTDB taxonomy): domain Bacteria; phylum Pseudomonadota; class Gammaproteobacteria; order Xanthomonadales; family Xanthomonadaceae; genus Stenotrophomonas; species Stenotrophomonas riyadhensis. The sequence goes on along the minus strand of NZ_CP029773.1, from coordinate 3,744,751 downwards.
TCCGCTGATATTTCGCGCTGGTCGGCTCCGGGGGGGGCTTCAATAATCGGGCGGTCCCCAGGAGAACCCCGCATGCTCGCCCGTCGCCGATTCCTGCAGTTCAGTGGTGCCGCTGTTGCTTCCTCGCTTGCCCTGCCGTTGCTGGCCCGTGCGGCGGGCAAGACCACCGCCAGTGCACCGACCGAAGCCGCCCTCACGGCCGCCACCGACTTCGCCACGCTGGAAAAGGCCTGTGCCGGCCGCCTCGGCGTGACCCTGCTTGATACCGCCAGCGGCCGCCGCATCGGTCATCGCCAGGACGAGCGTTTCCCGATGTGCAGCACCTTCAAGAGCGTGCTGGCCGCCACCGTGCTCAGCCAGGCCGAGCGCAGGCCCGCGTTGCTGGACACGCGCGTGCCGGTGCGCGATGCCGATCTTCTCTCGCACGCGCCGGTCACCCGCCGCCACGCCGGCAAGGACATGACCGTGCGCGATCTGTGCCGTGCCTCGATCATCACCAGCGACAATACCGCCGCCAACCTGCTGTTCGGCGTGGTCGGTGGCCCGCCCGCGGTGACCGCATTCCTGCGCACCAGCGGTGATGCGGTGAGTCGCAGTGATCGCCTGGAGCCGGAGCTGAACAGCTTTGCCAAGGGCGATCCGCGCGACACCACTACGCCGGGGGCGATGGCTGCGACCCTGCAGCGCGTGGTGCTGGGCGAGGTGCTGCAGCCGGCCTCGCGACAGCAGCTGGCCGATTGGCTGATCGACAACGAAACCGGCGACGCCTGCCTGCGCGCAGGCCTGGGCAAGCGCTGGCGCGTCGGTGACAAGACCGGCAGCAACGGCGAGGACGCGCGCAACGACATCGCCGTGCTGTGGCCCGTGGCCGGCGGCGCACCGTGGGTGCTGACGGCATATCTGCAGGCAGGTGCGATCAGCTACGAGCAACGCGCTACCGTGCTGGCACAGGTGGGGCGCATTGCCGATCGCCTGATCGGATGAGGTAACCGGGAGTCATCCAGAAACGGCTTGCCGGATCGGTTCGGCGCGCGCATCCTGCGCGCGTTCGAACCACACGGAAGTCCCCCATGAGCCATGAACTGATCTACCTGCTGCTGATCTTCGCGCTGCTGGTGATCCCGCGCGCGCTGCAGCGTTTCAGCCTGCCCGCGCCGCTGACCTGCCTGCTGTTCGGCATCATCGGCATGCTCTGGCTGGGCGACCAGGCGCACGACGCGGTGATCGGTCTGCTGGCCACGCTGGGCATTTCCTCGCTGTTCCTGTTCGCCGGCCTGGAAGTGGACCTGCAGGCGCTGCGCCGTGGCATGTGGCCGCTGCTGGCGCATCTGGTGATCCGTACCGGCACGCTGTTCGGTGTGGGCTGGCTGGCCTGGCGCTACGCGGGGCTGCCGTGGCAGGCCGCCGGCCTGCTGGCGCTGGCGCTGCTGACGCCGTCCACCGGCTTCATCATGGATTCGCTGTCGCGGCTGGGCCTGAGCGAGGACGAGCGGTTCTGGGTGACCAGCAAGGCCATCGCTGGCGAACTGCTGGCGCTGGCGGCGTTGTTCATCGTGCTGCAGGCGGGTGATCCGGGCCACATGGCGCTGTCCAGCCTGGCGCTGCTGGCGATGATGATCGGCCTGCCGCTGCTGTTCATCGCGCTGGGCCGCTGGGTGGCGCCGCATGCGCCGGGCTCGGAGTTCTCGCTGCTGGTGATGGTGGGCATGGTCGCGGCCTACATCACCTATCTGCTGGGCGTGTACTACCTGGTCGGTGCGTTCATCGCCGGTCTGGTCGCGCGCCTGCTGCACCAGCGCATGCCGCTGCTGGCCTCGCATGAGAACCTGCACGCGCTGCGCCTGTTCGCCTCGTTCTTCGTGCCGTTCTATTTCTTCAATGCCGGCACCAAGGTGCCCAGCGAAGCACTCAGTTTCGAGGCGCTGGGGCTGGGCATCGTGATCACTCTGGTGGTGCTGCCGCTGCGCATCGGTGTGGTCTGGCTGCAGCGCCGGGTGATGTTCGGCGAGAGCTTCCGCAGCAGCCTGAGGGTCTCGCTGGCGCTGGCGCCGACGCTGATCTTCACCCTGGTGCTGGCCGCGATCATGCGCGAGCGCTTCCAGATTCCGGCGGTGCTGTTCGGCGCGCTGCTGCTGTATGCGGCGCTGACCACGCTGCTGCCTTCGCTGGTGTTCCGCACGCCGTTCGATGTCGATCCGGTCGAACAGGAGCCGGCAGGCGAGGGCGCGGCTGCACCGGTGGCGGCCACCGAGACGCTGCCGGAACCGCACATCGCCGAACGCTGAGCGGTTGCCGCACGCGGTTTGCGCCCGTCGGCCATGGCCGTTAGGGTTGGGGCATGAAACTGCCTGCCGTTGTCACCGCTTCCGCCCTCCTGCTCAGCCTTGCTGCGTGTTCGCAGCGCTCCGATACGGTCGCCCATGATCTGGCGACCGCACCGGCCGACGCCTTCATGGCTACCGTGGCCGCACATTGCGGCCAGGCCTATGCCGGCAAGGTAGTGGAGGACACGCCGGCACCGACCGGCAAGGATCCGTTCGCCGGGCAGCGCCTGGTCATGCACGTGCGCGGCTGTGCCGATCCGGCGCACGAGCTGCGCATTCCGTTCCATGTCGGCGATGACCACTCGCGGACCTGGGTGCTGACCCGCACGGAAACCGGCCTGCGCCTGAAGCACGATCATCGCCACGAAGACGGCAGCCCTGACGCGATCACCCTGTACGGTGGCGACAGCACGCCACCCGGCACTGCCGAGCGCCAGCAGTTCCCGGCCGACAGCGATTCGGTGGCGATGTTCCGCCGCGCCGACATGCTGGCCTCCACGCACAACACCTGGGCGATGGAGATTGATCCCGACCAGACCTTCGTCTACGAGCTGACCCGCCCGGATGGCCGCCGCTTCCGCGTGCAGTTCGACCTGGGCAAGCCGGTCGACCTGCCGCCCGCACCGTGGGGCGACGACACAGCACCCGCGCCGTGATCCCGGGGTCGGATCCCTCCTGCGGAGGGCTCTGACCCCGACCCTGCACTCATCGCGTGCCGAAGCGCGCGCGGCAGCCGTTGCTCACCCACACCTGGCCACGTGAGTAGCCCCAGCTGCGGCCTTCCTGGCAGGCACTGCCGGACAGCTGCTGCTGCAGCACCGGGCGGCCCTGGCGCTCATCCCAGTCGCAGGTCTGCGAGCGGTTGTTGTTGCTGCTGCAGGTGACCGAGTAATTGCTGTTGCCACCGCCCCAGCCACCGCCACCACCGCCCCAGCCGCGGGTTTCGGCGAACTCGGCGCGGCAGCCGCCGCTGACCCAGATCGCGCCATTGCGCACGCCCCAGGTGCGGCCCTCGTCGCAGGGGCTGCCGGACAGCTGGCGGACCAGGCGGGCATTGCGCCAGCCGACCGGGCAGCTGCGCTCGCGGTTGTTCTGGCTCTCGCAGCGGATCGTCTCGCCGGGGCGGCCGTTGTTGCCGCCCCAGCCACCGCCATTGCCGCCGCCCCAGCCACCGCGGGCCTCGACGAATTCGGCGCGGCAGCCATTGGTGACCCAGATGCTGCCATTGCGGCTGCCCCAGGTGCGGCCTTCGTCGCAGGCGCTGCCGGACAACTGGCGGACCAGCTGCGCATTGCGCCAGCCGGTGTTGCAGACCCGTTCGCGGTTGTTCTGGCTTTCACAGCGGACCACCCCGCTCTGCGCATGCGCGGAAGGGGCGGGCAGGGCAAGGGTGCCCAGTGCACCCAGGGCGAGGGTCAGGGCCAGGCTGGCCAGGGACAGCGGTTTCATGGCGGCATCCCATACGGTGGCAGGTGCCCGACTATAGGGAGGGGGGCGATCAAGCCGGTGTGACTGGCCGGATTTGCCCCGGCCGGGGCCTCGGCCGCAGAATACGAGGCTTTCCGGCCCCCATCCGGTGCCGGCGTTCTCCAGCGGAGCTTTCCCCCATGCGTACCCACTTCTGCGGCCTGGTCGATGAGACCCTGATTGGCCAGACTGTCACCCTCGCCGGCTGGACCGACGTGGCCCGTAACCAGGGCGGCGTCTGCTTCATCGATCTTCGAGATCATGAAGGCATCGTGCAGGTGACCGTGGAAGTCGACAACGCCGACGTGTTCGCCGTGGCCGCGTCGCTGGGCTACGAGGACGTGCTGCAGGTGGAAGGCGTCGTGCGTGCCCGCCACGCGGTGAACGACAAGATGCGCACCGGCAAGGTGGAAGTGATCGCCACCGCCATCACCGTGCTGAACAAGGCCGCGCCGCTGCCGTTCCACGCCCACGAGAATCCGGGCGAGGAAACCCGCCTGAAGTACCGCTACCTGGACCTGCGCCGCCCGGAAATGCAGCGCATGCAGCGCACCCGCATCAAGCTGGTGCAGGCCCTGCGCCGCCATCTGGACGAAAAGGGCTTCCAGGACATCGAGACCCCGATCCTGACCAAGGCCACTCCGGAAGGCGCGCGCGACTTCCTGGTGCCGGCGCGCATGCACCCGGGCGAGTTCTACGCCCTGCCGCAGAGCCCGCAGCTGTTCAAGCAGATCCTGATGGTGGCCGGCTTCGACCGCTACTACCAGATCGCGCGCTGCTTCCGCGACGAGGCCCTGCGTGCCGACCGCCAGCTGGAATTCACCCAGCTGGACATGGAATTCGCCTTCGTCCGCGAGCGCGACGTGCAGGACTTCGTCGAGGACATGATCCGTGCCATCTTCAAGGAAGTGGTCGACGTCCAGCTGGACGCCAGCTTCCCGCGCATGACCTGGGCCGAGGCGATGCGTCGCTACGGTTCGGACAAGCCGGACCTGCGCATCGCGCTGGAGCTGGTCGACGTCGCCGAGCTGGTCAAGGACAGCGAGTTCCCGGTGTTCACCGGCCCGGCCAATGATGCCGAAGGCCGCGTCGCCGCGCTGCGCATCCCGGGCGGTGCGTCGCTGAGCCGCAAGCAGATCGACGAATATGCCGCGCATGCCGCCAAGTACGGCGCCAAGGGCCTGGCCTACATCAAGATCGCCGACAACGGCGAGATCAGCTCGCCGATCCAGAAGTTCTTCAGCGAAGCCGCCTTCGCTGCGCTGGTCGCCCACGTCGGCGCCGGTAACGGCGACATCGTGTTCTTCGGCGCCGGTGGCTACAACAAGGTCTCGGACTTCATGGGCGCCCTGCGCCTGAAGGCCGGCAAGGACTTCGGCCTGGTCGCCGACGGTTGGGCGCCGCTGTGGGTCACCGATTTCCCGATGTTCGAGTGGGACGAGGAAGAACAGCGCTACGTCGCCCTGCATCACCCCTTCACCGCACCGGCTGTGGACGACATCGCCGACCTGCGCGCCAACGCCCGTACCGCCGTCTCGCGCGGCTACGACATGGTGCTCAACGGCAATGAAATCGGCGGCGGTTCCATCCGTATCCACCGTCCGGACATGCAGAGCGCGGTATTCGAGCTGCTCGGCATCGGTGCCGAGGAAGCCCGTGCCAAGTTCGGCTTCCTGCTCGACGCGCTGAACTACGGCGCGCCGCCGCACGGTGGCATCGCCTTCGGCATCGACCGCATCGCCGCGCTGATGGCCGGCACCGAGTCGATCCGCGACGTCATCCCGTTCCCGAAGACCACCGGTGCACAGGATCTGATGACCGACGCGCCGTCGCCGATCGTCGACGCGCAGCTGGCCGAAGTGCACATCCAGGTTCGCCCCAAGACCAACTGATCAGGAGATCCAGGCAATGACCGAGTTTGCGTTTTCGCTGGAGTGGGAAAAGCTGGGCAATGAAGGCTCCGAGGCCACCCTGGTCACCGAGCGTGCACGCGTGTTCGGGGGTTGGCTGGTCCGCGTCGGTACCAACCCGGCGGCGATGGCCCTGACCTTCGTCGCCGACGGCGAAGGCCGTTGGGACGGTGAAGACTTCGGCGTCGAGGATTACGAAGACGACGAAGAGGAAGAGTACGACGAGGACGAGGAAGGCGAGGAAGAAGAGGACGAAGACGAAGAGGAATACGAGGAAGAGGACGAGGAAGAAGAAGCGGAATCGTCTGAAAAGGCTTGACCCGCGCTTCGCCCTGACGTCAACTTCCTGCATGTATTCGATTCGCCGCGCTACCGTGGACGACGCGCCGACCCTGTCGGCGCTGGCCGCCCGCACGTTCACCGAAACCTTCGGCCATCTGTATCCGCCGCAGGACCTGCAGGCCTTCCTCGAGGAGGCCTACACGGTCGAGCGCCAGCGCGTGATCCTGGCCCACCCGGATTACGCGGTGTGGCTGCTGGAGCTGGATGGGGAGGCGGTCGGCCACGCCGCCGCCGGCCCCTGTGGCCTGCCGCATCCGGATGTGAAACCCGGTGACGGCGAACTCAAGCGCCTGTACCTGGTCAAGACCCAGCAGAGCTGCGGCTGGGGCAGCCGCCTGCTGGAAACCGCGCTGGCCTGGCTGGAACACGAAGGCCCACGCACGCTGTGGCTGGGCGTGTGGTCGGAGAACTTCGGCGCACAGCGCTTCTACGCCCGCTATGGATTCGAGAAGGCGGGCGAGTACCTGTTCCCGGTCGGCGACACCCACGATCTTGAATTCATCCTGCGCCGCGCACCGCGCGCAGCCTGACGTTCACCGCCGCTTGCTGCGCGCGCGTGTTCAATCACCGTACGTTCCTGCCCCGCTGACCGCCAGGCTGTTTGCATGACTCCCCCCGTATTGCTGCTGCATGGCATCTGGAATGCCCGTGCCTGGGTCGGGCCGCTGGCCTGGCGTCTGCGCGCGCGCGGTTTCCAGGTGCACGCATTCGGTTACTCCTCGGTCTTCGGTGGCCCCGACGTGGCGGTGCCGCAGCTGCTGGAGCGGCTGGCCGATGCCGGGCCGTTGTCGCTGGTCGGCCACAGCCTGGGAGGCCTGCTGGCGCTGGAAGCGCTGCGCCGCAATCCGCAGCTGCCGGTGCAGCGCGTGGTCTGTCTGGGCTCGCCGCTGCGCGGCAGCGGTACCGCGCGCTCGTTGTCCGATCACGGCTGGGGCCTGGCGCTGGGGCGCAGCAGCGAGCTGCTGCTGGATGGCCTGCCGGACTGGCGGGGCAAGGCCGAGGTCGGCCTGATCGCCGGTTCAGTGCCGCACGGGCTGGGCAGCCTGCTGGGCGCCATCGACGATGCCTCCGACGGCACCGTGGCCCTGGCCGAGACCCGCCTGCCGGGCCTGGCCGACCATTGCGTGGTGCGTACCAGCCACAGCGGTCTGGTGGTGTCGCCCGACGCCGCGCGGCAGACCGCGCATTTCCTGCGCCACGGCCAGTTCGACCACAGCCGCGACGCCGCCGCTGCGTAAGGCCCGGCAGTGGGACCGTTCTGTAGAGTCGAGCCCACGCTCGGCTGCTGTCCGGTCAGGCGCCGCTGAGCCGAGCATCGGCTCGGCTCTACAACAATACGGGCCTAGACACGGTTGCAGCGCCCGATCAGGTAGAATCCGCGCCTTGATCCTGAAGCAGCCAGACGGTAGCACCCATGGGTAGAGGCCCCTCCATCGAAGCCCGCAAGAACGCGTCCGACGCGAAGCGCGGCAAGATTTTCACCAAGATCATCCGCGAGATCGGCGTTGCCGCGCGCGGCGGTGGAGGCGACCCCAACAACAACCCGCGCCTGCGCGTGGCCGTGGACAAGGGCCTGGCCGTGAACATGTCCAAGGACGTGATCGAGCGCGCCATCAAGAAGGCCACCGGTGAACTGGAAGGCGTCGACTACGAGGAAATCCGCTACGAGGGCTACGCTCCGGGTGGCGTGGCCGTGATCGTCGATTGCCTGACCGACAACCGCGTGCGCACCGTGGCCGATGTCCGCCATGCGTTCAGCAAGTGCGGTGGCAACATGGGCACCGAAGGCTCGGTGGCCTTCATGTTCAAGCGCCTGGGCGTGCTCAGCTTCGCCCCGGGCGCCGATGAGGAAGCCATCACCGAGGCCGCTATCGACGCCGGCGCCGATGACATCGTGGTCTATCCGGATGACGGTTCGATCGACGTGGTCACCAGCCCTGACGCGTTCAACGCGGTCAAGGATGCGATGGCCGCCGCTGGCCATGTCGCCGACCACGCCGAGATCACCTTCCGCGCGGACAACGACATCAAGGTCGAGGGCGAGGTCGCCCTGCAGGTCAAGAAGCTGCTGGACATGCTTGAAGACCTGGACGACGTGCAGGACGTGTATTCCAACGCCGAACTCGGCGCCGACGCCTACGCCTGAGCCGTCTTCGACGGCCTGGGCGCGGGCCGTTGAACGGTCACCGCGGACAGTCATGAGCCCATACGCCTGCCAGCGCATTCCGTTCCTCCCCGCCAGGAGTGCAGCATGACCCGCATTCTCGGCATCGACCCCGGTTCGCAGCGGACCGGGGTCGGCATCATCGATGTTGACGCCACCGGCAAGGTCAGCCACGTGCACCACCAGCCACTGGTGTTGCTGGGCGCCGACGACTTCCCGCAGCGCATGAAGCTGCTGGTGCTGGGCCTGGCCGATCTGTGCCGGGAATACCAGCCGAACGAAGTGGCCATCGAAAAGGTGTTCATGGCGCGCAATCCCGATTCGGCATTGAAGCTGGGCCAGGCCCGTGGCGCGGCGATCTCCGCCGTGGTGCTGCGCGACCTGCCGGTGCACGAATACGCCGCCAGCGAGATCAAGCTGGCGGTGGTCGGGCGCGGTGGTGCCGAAAAGCAACAGGTTCAACACATGGTCGGGCTCATGCTCAACCTGAAAACCAAGCTGCAGGCCGACGCGGCCGACGCGTTGGCGGTGGCGATCACCCATGCCCACGTAAGGGCGACGGCCAACCGCCTGGGGCTCAGTGCCCGCCAGGCGTGGGGCCGCAAATGAGGAGCTGCACGCAATGATCGGTCGACTGCGCGGCATCGTCGCCTACAAGGCGCCGCCGTGGCTGGTGGTGGACGTGAACGGAGTGGGCTACGAACTGGAGGCGCCGATGAGCACCTTCTACGACCTGCCCGAGCTTGGCCGCGAGGTCACCCTGTACACCCATTACTCGCAGAAGGAAGACAGCGTTTCGCTGTACGGCTTCCTGCGCGAAGGTGAGCGGCGCCTGTTCCGCGACGTGCAGAAGGTCAGTGGCATCGGCGCGAAGATCGCGCTGGCCGTGCTGTCCGGCGTCACTGTCGAGGAGTTCGCGCGCATGGTGCAGGCCGGTGACATCACCGCGCTGACCCGCATTCCGGGCATCGGCAAGAAGACCGCCGAGCGCATGGTGCTGGAGCTGCGTGACCGCGCGGCCCAGTTCGGTGCCGGCGGCGCGCTGCCCACCGGCAGCGGCCCGGCCCCGGCCGATCCGCTGTCCGATGCCACCGTGGCCCTGCAGCAGCTGGGCTACAAGCCGGCCGAAGCCGCACGCATGGCCCGCGATGCCTTCAATGAAGGCGACGAAGTGGCCACCGTGATCCGCAAGGCGCTGCAGTCCGCGCTGCGCTGAGCCGCGTCCCTTTCCCCCAACCTACCGCCTGAGCTTCGCCAGGAGTCCCATGTCCAGCAGTCAAACTCCGCACACAGCCGCCCCCGGCGGCCACGGTCACGCCCCTCCAGCCGGAGGCATGGCGCTGATCATCGGTGCGATCGGCGTGGTCTTCGGCGATATCGGTACCAGCCCGCTGTACACCCTGAAGGAGGCGTTCTCGCCGCACTACGGGCTCAATAGTGACCATGACACCGTGCTGGGCGTGCTGTCGCTGGCGTTCTGGGCGCTGAACATCGTGGTCACCCTGAAGTACGTGACCATCATCATGCGCGCCGACAACGACGGCGAGGGCGGCATCATGGCGCTGATGGCGCTGACCCAGCGCACGCTGCGCAACGGGTCGCGCTCGGCCTATGTGGTCGGCATCCTCGGCATCTTCGGTGCCTCGCTGTTCTTCGGTGATGGCGTGATTACCCCGGCGATCTCCGTGCTTGGCGCGGTCGAGGGCCTGGAGGTGGCCGCGCCCGGCCTGCATGCCTTCATCGTGCCGATCACCGTGGTCGTGCTGCTGGCGGTGTTCGCCGCGCAGCGCTTCGGCACCGAGAAGATCGGCAAGGCGTTCGGCCCGATCACCTCGGTCTGGTTCATCTCGTTGGCTGCGATCGGCATCTACAACATCGTCGACGCGCCGGAAGTGTTGAAGGCCTTCAACCCGTGGTGGGCGATCCGCTTCTTCATGGAGCACAGCTGGCACGGTATCTTCATCCTCGGTGCGGTGGTACTGGCCGTGACCGGTGGCGAGGCGCTGTACGCCGACATGGGCCACTTCGGTGCCAAACCCATCCGCCACGCCTGGTATTTCTTCGTGCTGCCGTGCCTGGTGCTGAACTACCTGGGGCAGGGCGCACTGGTGCTCAACCACCCCGAGGCGCTGAAAAACCCGTTCTTCGAGGCAGTACCGCCGTGGGCGCTGTACCCGATGATCATCCTGGCCACGATGGCGGCGGTGATCGCGTCGCAGTCGGTCATCACCGGTGCGTTCTCGGTCTCGCGCCAGGCCATGCAGCTGGGTTACATCCCGCGCATGCGGATCAAGCACACCTCGCACGACACCATCGGCCAGATCTACATCCCGGGCATCAACTGGGGCATCGCGGTGATGGTGATCGGCCTGGTGCTGGCCTTCCGCAGCTCGTCGAACCTGGCCGTGGCCTACGGCATCTCGGTGTCGGCCACCATGCTGATCGACACCCTGCTGCTGGCCCTGGTGGCGCGCTCGCTGTGGCCGAAGGCGCGCAAGTGGATCCTGCCGCTGTGCGTGGTGTTCTTCATCATCGACCTGGGCTTCGTCATCGCCAACGGTGCCAAGCTGCTGCAGGGCGCCTGGTTCCCGGTGGTGCTGGGCATCTTCCTGTTCACCATGATGCGCACCTGGCGCCGTGGCCGCGAGCTGCTGCGTGATGAGATCCGCAAGGACGGCATCCGCCTGGACACCTTCCTGCCGGGCCTGATGCTGGCACCGCCGGTACGCGTGCCGGGCACCGCGGTGTTCCTCACCGCCGACCCGACCGTGGCCCCGCACGCGCTGATGCACAACCTCAAGCACAACAAGGTGCTGCACGAGCGCAACGTGTTCCTGCACGTGGAAACCCTGCCCATTCCCTATGCGATGGAAGGGCAGCGGCTGAAGATCGAATCGGTGGGCGACGAGTTCTACCGCGTCTACGTGCGCTTCGGTTTCATGGAGACCCCGGACGTGCCGCTGGCGCTGATGCGTTCCTGCGACCACGGCGGTATCTACTTCGACCCGATGGACACCACCTTCTTCGCCAGCCGCGAAACCATCGTCGCCACCGCCAACCGTGGCATGCCGATCTGGCGTGACAAGCTGTTCGCGCTGATGCATCGCAACGCCGCCCCGGCCACCGGCTTCTTCCGGATTCCGGGCAACCGCCTCGTGGAACTGGGCGCGCAGGTGGAGATTTAATCTCCACCTGCGCTACGTCCCACGATTTGCTGCGCAAACCGTGGGCGCCGCGTGCTTGAAGCTTGGCTCACTCTGCTCTCCAGTTTCCTCCACGCCTGGATCTATCGTGTCGACCAAGGTCGACACCCATCAAGAGCAGCCCATGTCAGCCCGACAGATCGCAGGACTCTGTCGAAGGCGGGGTGGGTCCGGTTGCGCGGGCGTGAGCCGCATGGATGCGGCGACCGAGCTTACATGGACGTACTTGCAGCGTCCCCCGCAACCGGACCCACCCCGCCATTCCCCAGGAACTCAGCTTTGGCTGTTGCTTTGGCCGTTGCAGTTGCTTCTGCGGGTGCCGGGCGCAGCCCGGCCGAAACCCGCGCTTTTGCCGCATAATCAGCACATGACCGACGACCGCATCATCGGCGCCGGCGCCACCCGCGAGGATGACGCCGCCGACGCCAGCATCCGCCCCAAGCGCCTTGCCGACTACCTCGGCCAGGTGCCGGTGCGCGAGCAGATGGAGATCTACATCCAGGCGGCCAAGGGGCGCGGCGACGCGCTCGACCATGTGCTGATCTTCGGGCCGCCCGGCCTGGGCAAGACCACCCTCAGCCATGTCATCGCCAACGAACTGGGCGTGGCCCTGCGGGTGACCTCCGGCCCGGTGATCGAGAAGGCCGGCGACCTCGCCGCGCTGCTGACCAACCTGCAGCCGCACGATGTGCTGTTCATCGACGAGATCCATCGCCTGTCGCCGGTGGTGGAAGAAGTGTTGTATCCGGCGATGGAAGATTTCCAGATCGACATCATGATCGGCGAGGGCCCCGCCGCCCGCTCGATCAAGATCGACCTGCCGCCGTTCACCCTGATCGGTGCCACCACCCGAGCCGGCCTGCTGACCGCGCCGCTGCGCGATCGCTTCGGCATCGTCCAGCGCCTGGAGTTCTACAGCGTCGAGGAGCTGACCCGGATCGTGCGCCGCTCGGCAGCCATCCTGGCCATCGACTGCACCGCCGATGGCGCCGGCGAGATCGCACGCCGCGCGCGTGGCACCCCGCGTATCGCCAACCGCCTGCTGCGCCGCGTGCGCGACTACGCGCAGGTCAAGGCCGGCGGCCACATCGACGAGGCCGTGGCCCAGGCCGCGATGAAGATGCTGAAGGTCGACCCGGAGGGCTTCGACGAGCTTGACCGGCGCCTGCTCAAGACCATGGTCGACTACTTCGACGGCGGCCCGGTCGGCATCGAATCGCTGGCGGCGGCGCTGTCCGAAGAGCGTGGCACGCTGGAAGACGTGGTCGAGCCGTACCTGATCCAGCAGGGCTTCCTGGTGCGCACCGCGCGTGGCCGCATGGCCACCCACAAGGCCTACCGGCACATGGGCCTGAAGCCGAAGAACCCGCCGCAGGACCTGTTCGCGGAGGTTCCCGATGCCGGTTGAGCCCCGATTCAGTTGGCCGACACGCATTTACTGGGAAGATACCGACGCAGGTGGCGTGGTCTACCACGCCCGCTACGTGGCCTTCATGGAACGGGCCCGGACCGAATGGATGCGAGCGCTGGGCTACGGCCAGGAGCGCATGCGCGCCGAGCACGGGATGGTCTTCGCGGTGCGCTCGATGCAGATGGATTTCATCAAGCCGGCACGGCTGGATGACACCCTGCAGGTGAGCGCCCGCCTGGTCCAGCTGAAGAAGGCCAGCATGGTCTTCGACCAGCAGATCCTGCGCGACGGCGAACTGCTGCTGTCGGCGCAGGTCCGCATCGCCGCACTGGAAGCGGCCAGTTTCCGCCCGCGTGGCATGGACGAGGCCGTCCTTGCCGTGCTGCAACCCCACCTCCACCCCGAATCCGAACACTGAGGAACAACGGATGATCGCAACGCTCCTGGCCCTGCAGGCCACGGTCACCGAGGCACTGCCGGCCGACGTCAGCAACGCCGCGACACAGACCCTTGCCCAGGCCACCACCGGCGGCGGCATCAACTACCTCGAACTGATGGCCAAGGCCAGCCTGCCGGTGAAGATCATCGTGCTGCTGCTGCTGGTCGGCTCGTTCGTCAGCTGGGTGATCATTTTCCGCAAGGCCCGCGTGTTCAAGCAGGCCACCCGTGAAGCCGACGAGTTCGAGAACCGCTTCTGGTCCGGTGCGGACCTGGGCAAGCTGTACAGCTCGGCCACCGACCGCAGCCGCAATGTCGGTGGCCTGGAAGCCATCTTCGAAGCCGGCTTCCGCGAGTACACCCGCCTGCGCGACAAGCGCCGTCTGGATGGCCGCGCGCAGCTGGAAGGCGCACAGCGTGCCATGCGCACCACCTACACCCGCGAAGTGGACCAGCTCGAGCGCAACCTGGAACTGCTGGCCAACATCGGCTCGACCGCGCCGTACGTGGGTCTGGTCGGTACCGTGTTCGGCATCATGGTGACCATGCACGACATGATCAGCAGTGGCGCGCAGGCGGGCATCGCCGCCGTTGCGCCGGGCATCTCCGAAGCGCTGTTCGCCACCGCCATCGGTCTGTTCGTGGCGATCCCGGCGGTGTGGGCCTACAACCGCTTCACCACGCGCGTGGAGCGCATGTCGGTGCGGTTCGAGACCTTCGCCGAAGAGTTCAGCTCCATCCTGCAGCGCCAGAGCGCTGGCGACGAGTAAGCGCCTGACCCGGGAGTCCAAGCCATGTCCGCTGCCATCGGTCGCCGCAAGCGCCGCAAGCTGAAATCGGAAATCAACGTCGTTCCCTACATCGACGTCATGCTGGTGCTGCTGATCATCTTCATGGTCACCGCGCCGCTGCTCACCCTGAGCTTCGACGTCGACCTGCCGCAGTCCAACGCCAAGGCGCTGGAGAGCAAGCAGGACCCGGTGATCGTCTCGGTGCGCCAGGACGGCCAGCTCAGCCTGAAGCTGGCTGACGCCAAGGAACCGACCGCCGTGTCGGCCGAGGAACTGGAAGGCCGCCTGGCCGGCATTGCCGCCCAGGACAAGGGCGTGCGCGTGATCGTTGCCGCCGACCGCGCCGTGGCCTATGAAAAGGTCATCGCCGCGATGGATGTGATCAAGCGCGCCAAGGTAGACAAGGTAGGCCTGGCCACCGATGCACGCTGACGCCCTGCCACCTTCGCATCAGCGCGAACCCGGCTGGGGCCTGCCCTTGGCGCTGGCGTTGCTGGTGCACCTGCTGGTCGCGCTGGTCTTCATCGTGGCCTGGTTCTGGTCGCCCGAGCGCAACACCGATGCCGCTGCCGGCGACCCGTCGGTCGAGGCCAGCCTTGCGCTGTCCGCGTCCGAGGCGTCCGCCGCGCGCCAGGCCCTGCGCCAGTCGGAAAAGCTGGAAGACCTGCCGCCGCCGGTCGCCGAGCCGATTCCGGTGCCCGAAGACACCATCCCGCCACCGCAGCCGATTCCCGAGCCGCGCCCGCAGGACGCCCCCACGCCGCAGCAGCAACAGGCGCAGGAGCGTGTCGCGCAGCCGGACACCAAGGACCAGGAAGCGGTGAGCGCGCTGGCCATCTCGCAGGAGAAGGCCAAGCAGGAACAGGAAGCCAAGCGCCGCCAGGAGCAGATCGACCTGACCGAACGCAAGCGCCAGGAAGAAGCGGAGCAGAAGCTGCGCCTGGCCAAGCAGCAGGAAGCGGACGAAAAGAAGAAGCAGGCCGAGCAGGAGCGCGTGGCGGCTGACAAGGCCGAGGCCGAGAAGCAGAAGAAGATCGCCGAGATCCGCGCCCGCCGCGAGCAGGCCGAGAAGGAAGCCAAGCTGGCCGAGCAGAAGCTGCGCCAGGTCGCCGCCGCGCGCAATGCCGCCGGCAGTGCGGCCGCCGGTGCCAGCGGAGCGTCCCAGCCGGCTGCGGGTGGCGGTGGCAACAGCGATGATCTTTCGGCCAAGTACGCGGCCGCGATCCAGGCCAAGGTGCTGTCGCAGTGGGTGCGCCCGGATACGGTGCCGCTGGGCCAGCGCTGCACCATCACCATCACCCAGATTCCGGGGGGCACGGTGATGCAGGCCAAGGTCAGCCCGAACTGCCCGTACGACGAGGCCGGCAGGCGTTCGATCGAGGCCGCCGTGCTCAATGCGCAGCCGCTGCCGTACCGCGGGTTCGAGTCGGTGTTCGCGCGCACGCTCAACTTCACCTTTACCGCCCAGGATCGCTGAGGCGGGCAGGGCAGGGTGGCCAGGGAGCCACCCGCGCCCATGGATGTCGCGCTTGCCTCTGGCAGGCCCGGTTTCGACCGGGCAGGCTGAGCCTGCTGTCGAACGCTGCCCGGCCGGGTGGCGTGATCGGGGCAGGCGGGTGCGATGTTAGCCACGACGTTAACGGTGCGTGAGAGGACGGGCTGGAACTGACCCGGAATTCACGTACCCTTGGTTCATGATTGCGAAGCGGTTCACTCCCGCTTTGCTATCCCTCGTTCCGGTTTCCCCCTATTGAGCGCTCCATGAAAAAGATGCCTCGCTGGCTTGCCGTGTTTGCGGCCCTGTTGCTGCCCTTCGCTGCCGTTGCGCAGCAGAGGGGACTGGATATCGACATCATCGGTGGCAATGCCTCCGCGTTGCCGATCACCATCGTGCCGATGCCCTACCAGGGTTCGGCCGCCGCACCGCAGACCGACGTCGCTGGCGTGGTCCGCGCCGACCTCGAGCGTTCGGGGCAGTTCCGCACGCTGCCGGAAGCACAGATCGTCGAAAAGCCGGTCCGTGGCGGCGACATCCAGTTCGCCACCTGGCGCGCGCTGAAGCAGAACTACATCGTGGTCGGCCGCGTGCTCGACGCCGGTGCCGGTGCCTACCGCGTCGAGTACGAACTGTTCGACGTGCCCAAGGGTGAGCGCCTTCTGGGCCTGGCGATGACCGCCCGTGGCAACGCCATGCGTGACGTCGCCCACCAGATGGCCGACGCCATCTACGAGAAGATCACCGGCATCCGTGGCGCCTTCTGGACCCGCATCGCCTACGTGACCGCCAGCGGCAAGGGCGACGCCATGCGCTACGCGCTGATGGTGGCCGACTCCGATGGCTTCAATCCGCAGACCATCGTGCGCTCGGCCGAGCCGCTGCTGTCGCCGTCGTGGAGCCCGGATGGCAGCAAGCTGGCCTATGTCAGCTTCGAGCGTGGCAACTCGGCGATCTACATCCAGAACATCGGCACCGGCGCGCGTGAGCTGGTCACCAGCTTCCGTGGCATCAACAGCGCCCCGGCGTTCTCGCCGGACGGCCGCAAGCTGGCCCTGACCCTGTCGCGTTCGGGCAACCCGGAAATCTACGTGATGGACCTGGGCAGCAAGCAGCTGACCCAGCTGACCAACCACTTCGCCATCGATACCGAGCCGACCTGGGCGCCGGACGGCAGCGCGGTGTACTTCACCTCCGACCGCGGCGGCCGTCCGCAGGTCTACAAGGTCGGTGCGGGCGGCGGCAGTGCCGAACGCGTGACCTTCCAGGGCAACTACAACGCCAAGCCCTCGGTGTCCTACGATGGCAAGAAGATCGCCGTCGCCCAGGGCTCGGGCAACAGCTACAAGATCGCGATGATGGACAGCTCGCTGGGTTCGCCTCGCTGGAGCACGCTGTCCCCGGGTTCGCTGGATGAATCTCCGAGCTTTGCGCCCAACGCAAGCATGGTGTTGTACGCCGCCCGCGAGGGTGGCCGTGGTGTCCTGTACGCCGTTTCTGCCGATGCGCGCGTGCGCCAGCGGTTGGTTCTGGCTGACGGAGATGTGCGCGAACCGGCATGGTCCCCATACCGTACCCAGCGCTAAAAGAGTGTTAATATTTTCGCTGTCTTGAACCCCTCATCGGCCTAGGAGCCACAAAGGTATCGCCATGAACAAGTCCACCCGCGTTCTGCTTGTTTCCCTGCTGTCTGTGGCCGTCCTGGCCGGTTGCTCGAAGAAGGTGAAGGAAGAGCCGGCAGCCCCGGTCGACACCGGCACCTCGACCACCACCCCGACCGCTCCGTCGACCTCCGGCCTGTACGGCCCGGGCGACCTGGACACCGACGCTTGCCTGCGCCAGCGCGTTGTCTACTTCGACCTGGACAAGGAAGACGTGAAGCCGGAATTCCAGGCCATCATGGCGTGCCACGCCAAGTACCTGCGTGACCGTCCGTCCTCGCGCATCACCCTGCAGGGCCACACCGACGAGCGCGGTTCGCGCGCGTACAACCAGGCCCTGGGCGAGCGTCGTGGCAACGGCGTCAACTCGGCCCTGCAGGCCAACGGTGGCTCGGCTTCGCAGCTGACCGTCGTGTCCTACGGTGAAGAGCGTCCGGTCTGCACCGAGTCGAACGAGTCCTGCTGGTCGCAGAACCGTCGCGTCGAAATCGTCTACACCGCGCAGTAATCCATGCGCATTGGCATCAAACTGATGCTGGTCGTTGCGGCAGCCCTCGTGGCTGCCGCACCGGCGCATGCACAGCGACAGAGCCTGGCTGACCGCGTCGGCGCGCTCGAGCAGCAGATGTACAACAACAGTGCCAACCAGGACCTGTTGAACCAGATCAATCAGCTGCGGCAGCAGGTCACCAGCCTGCAGGCCTCGATCGAGCAGTTGCAGCACGACAACGCCCAGCTCAAGCAGTCCGCCCAGGACCAGTACCTGGATCTGGACAGCCGCCTGAACCGGTTGGAAGGGGGCAATGCCGCCCCGGCCCTGCCGCCCGTTCCGGCGAGCGCGCCGAAGGCCGCCCCGGCCCCGGCAAAACCCGCAGCGGCGGCCACTTCCGAGCGGCCGCCTTCCGTCCATGGGGATGCCGGCAGCCTTGCCGCCACCGGCGACGAGCGCACTTCCTACAACGTCGCCTTCGATTCGCTGAAGGCCGGCAAGTACGATGATTCGGCGCAGCTGTTCCTGAGCTTCCTGCAGCTGTACCCGAACGGCGTCTATGCGCCGAACGCGCTGTACTGGCTGGGCGAGAGCTATTACGCCACCCGCAATTTCCCGATGGCCGAGACCCAGTTCCGTGAACTGCTCTCGCGCTATCCGACCCACGACAAGGCCGCTGGCGGCCTGCTCAAGGTTGGCCTCTCGCAGTACGGCGAGGGCAAGGTCGACCAGGCCCAGCAGACGCTGGAGACCGTCGTGGCACAGTACCCCGGCTCGGACGCCGCGCGTACCGCGCAGGACCGCCTGCAGTCGATCCGTCTCGGCAAGCAGATCCGCTGATCCGCTGACCGGGCGTACAATACGTGTCCTGTAGAGCCGAGCCCACGCTCGGCTGCTTTCGTTTCCGGTTCGGCAAACCCGCCCGGATCCGGTAGCGCCGGGCCATGCCCGGCGGCTCGCATTACCGGCTGGGCCACACCCGACCGGCCGCTGTTGTAGAGCCGAGCCATGCTCGGCTGCTTTCGTTACCGGCCACGGTAGCCCACCCGCCACGTGTCCCACCAAGAAGTCCCCGCCATGACCGCCGTTACCCCGTCCAGCGCCGCCGCCACGCCCAGTGAGATCGTGCAGTCGCCGCTGCCACGCCTGAAGATCACCGAGATCTTCACCTCGCTGCAGGGCGAAGCCGATACCACCGGCTGGCCGACCGTGTTCGTGCGCCTGACCGGCTGCCCGCTGCGTTGCCAGTACTGCGACACCGCCTATGCCTTCCACGGCGGCACCTGGTGGGACATCGACGACATCGTGACGGAGGTGCTGGCCCAGGGCGTGCGCCACGTCTGCGTGACCGGTGGCGAGCCGCTGGCACAGAAGCGCTGCCTGGTACTGCTGCAGAAGCTGTGCGACGCCGGCATGGACGTCTCGCTGGAAACCTCCGGCGCGCTGGACGTCAGCGCCGTGGACCCCCGGGTATCGCGCGTGGTCGACATCAAGACCCCGGGTTCGGCCGAAGTGGCGCGCAACCGCTGGGAAAACCTGCCGCTGCTGACCGCGCGCGACCAGATCAAGTTCGTCATCTGCAACCGCGAGGATTACGACTGGGCCAAGGCGATGGTGGCCGAGCACGATCTGGTGAAGCGTTGCACCGTGTTCTTCTCGCCGAGCAAGGGGGAGATCACCGCGCGCCAGCTGGCCGACTGGATCGTCGAAGACCGGCTGCCGGTGCGCTTCCAGATGCAGTTGCATAAAATCCTGTGGAACGACGAGCCGGGCCGATGAGCCCAGGCAGCGTTCCCTGATGTAGCTCCGGCGCGGGACAGCGTGCTGGCTTTCCCCTCCCAACCGGATGTTTTACCCATGAAGAAGGCAGTCGTGCTTCTCTCCGGCGGCATGGATTCAGCCGCCGTCATCGCCATGGCCCAGGAACAGGGCTTCGCCGTGCATGCCCTGAGCGTGCGCTACGGCCAGCGCCATACCTCCGAACTGGATGCCGCCGCCCGCGTGGCCAAGGCCCAGGGCGTGGTCGCGCACAAGACCGTGGACGTGGACCTGCGCAGCATTGGTGGCTCGGCGCTGACCGACGATATCGACGTGCCCGAGGCCGGCGGTGCCGGCATCCCGGTCACCTACGTACCGGCGCGCAACACCATCATGTTGTCGCTGGCGCTGGGCTGGGCCGAAGTGCTTGGCGCCAACGACATCTTCTGCGGCGTCAACGCCGTGGACTACTCCGGCTACCCGGACTGCCGCCCAGAGTTCGTGGCCGCGTTCCAGGCACTGGCCAACCTGGCTACCAAGTCGGGCGTGGAAGGCGCGGGCATCAAGGTGCACGCGCCGCTGCAGTTCCTCAGCAAGGGCCAGATCGTCAGCGAAGGCGTGCGTCTGGGCGTGGACTTCGGCCTGACCGTGTCCTGCTACAACGCCGACGCCAACGGCGCCGCCTGTGGCCACTGCGATGCCTGCCGCCTGCGCGCGCAGGGCTTTGCCGAAGCCGGCGTGGCCGACCCGACGCTGTACGCCTGACCGCGTCTGGTAGAGCCGGCCGCTGGCCGGCTTCCCTGATGGGTGTGAATGCCAAGATGTGGGCGCGAACTGCTCCTCGGTGGGTGCGAACCTTGGTTCGCACTCCCTGACCCGCCGGGCAGGTCTGACTATGGTGGGTGCCAACCTTGGTTGGCACTGTCCGCCAGGCAAGGCCCGGCGTTATCTCTGCCGCAACCACCCCGACGCGTCAATAAACGCCCGCACCGCCTCCGGATCGGCATAGTCCAGCTCGATCATCCGCGCGATCCCCGCCTTCTCATCAGCCTGCTGTCGCATGTACTCCTGCGCGATGCGATACCCGGCGTAATAGCCCACATCACTCACCCCGAACGGATTGCGGGCGCTGTTGTACAGCCAGTTGTCCAGGTCATCGCCGTCCATCTCAGCGATGAAGCGCGTGCGGATTTCCGCCTCGTGTGTTGCGCCGTAGTCGTAGAAGGGCAATGCCGGCCGGCGCCCGCTCAGTCGCTCGGCCACATACTCGGCAACACCCTCGCGTACCGCGTACTGGGCCAGGCTGCCGGTGGTCTCGCGCTGCTGGGTATGTACGTACTCGTGCAGGTTGTTCTGCGCGTTGTTCGCCCCCGGGCGGCTGTCGTAGAAGATCCGCAGGCGGCTGCGCATCGGCTCCGGCAGCTCGCTCACGTCCACGCGTTCATCGCCCAGCGCCATCTCCGCGCCGATCAGCACCTTGTCACCCAGCGTGGTGCCGCCGGTGCGCAGCACACCGACCGCGTAGGTGATGGTGGCCGGGCGCAGCGCCGGGTAAAGCTCCCGGAACGCGGCCAGGTCCCGTTCCAGGGTGGCGCTGGCCTGCTGCGCGTTGGCGGTCAATGGGCGTACCGACGTCCAGAAGCGCGGCCACGCACGCATGGCCTCGGCGTACTCGCGGGCGGTGTAGTGGCGCACCTGCATCAGTGCACGCAGGCCAGGGCTGCCCGGATCGATGTAGCGCTGCTGGACGAGTGCCACCTGGCGTTCGACGTCGGGCTCGGCGCGCACCGCGTCATAGGTGGCCCAGAAGCGGCCGATATCATCGGTGACGACCTGGGAAGGGGCGGCCAGTACCGAACATGGCAGCAACAAGGCAGCAATCAGGCTGACGATCAGACGCATCCATGGCTCCGGGGAAGGATCACAGATGGGATGCGACGGCGGCCCGGAAGGTTTAAGCGGGCTCACCAGATCGGGTAGTGCCGGCCGCTGGCCGGCACCTTCGGCACACCCGGGCTTCGCGCTGCCCGCCAAAGTAGGGTAGAATGCCCACCCCGCCGAAAGGCTGGGGCAGTGCAATGGGCCGTTAGCTCAGTCGGTAGAGCAGAAGACTTTTAATCTTTTGGTCGAAGGTTCGAATCCTTCACGGCCCACCATTGCATCCAATGACCCAGGTCATTCAGAAAGGCACCGCCAAGCGGTGCCTTTTTTGTTGCACTCGTTCGGGGCCTCTACTTCGCCCACATTCCCTTGGCTTTTGCAGCCGCCGCGTCGGCAGCTTCCTGCGCAGCCGTCGCTGCCGCATTCGCGGAACGCGCCGCCTCCGCTTGAGCCGCCTCGAAATCGGCCCGGCGCTGTGCACTCATCCTGCGCTCCAGTTCCATCGATGCGACGAAGCTCTCCGGATACTTCGAGGCACAGGCCTGTTGCACCAGCTGCACCGCGTGATCGGACAACCCCGGCTGGATATGACCCAGCAGGCAGTCCGCATACGACGCAGATGTGGATTGGCTCCCTGTGGGTTGCGGTGAGCCTGCGGCAAGGGCAACAGCAATCAATGCACTCAACATCGAAACCTCCTTGTAGTGGTCGGCTAGGGCGGTTGGGGCTGCCAGCTTCGAGCATAGCGCCATCCCGGCCCGTCGTCGCTCGGCGGGCGCATCATGGTTCCAGCACGCATGGACCAGAATCGAGCGTTCGGCAGGGATGTGCCTTCGCGTGAATCCATCGCATTGCAGTGCGACCCACCCGGCTCGAGGCCCTGACGCTATGCTCGGCACTTTCCCAGGATGGGCCGTCCCATGCGTCTGATCGTGCTGTCGCTGTTGTTGTCCGTCGTCTCCGCCGCGCCGCTGATGGCCGCCGAAACCACGTCGCCCGCTGCCGCCACACCCCTGGTGATCGGCGAGACCTTCACCATCGAGTCGAAGGTGCTTGGCGAAACCCGTCGCATCAACGTTTACCGCCCGCAGCCGTGGGGCCTGGACCCGAAAACACCGCTGCCCGTGCTGTACATGCCCGACGGTGGCATCGGCGAGGACTTCCTGCATGTGGCCGGGCTTGTGCAGGTACTGACCGGCAACGGCAGCATGCGCCCGTTCCTGCTGGTCGGCATCGAGAACACCGAGCGCCGCCGCGACATGACCGGCCCCAGCAAGGATCCGCAGGACCAGAAGATCGCGCCGCGCATCGGTGGCTCGGCGGCCTACCGCAGCTTCCTGCGCGATGAACTGATGCCGCAGGTGCGCCAGCGCTACCCGACCACCGACGAGCGCGCGCTGATCGGTGAATCGTTGGCCGGCCTGTTCGTGGTCGAGACGCTGCTGCAGGAACCGACCCTGTTCAACAGCTACATCGCGCTGGACCCCAGCCTGTGGTGGAACCGTGGCGCGACGCTGGCCGGCGCCGCCAAGCAGCTGCCGGCGGTGACGCACGCGCAGCCGCAGGTGTTCCTGGCCAGCAGCGGGCAGCCGGAACTGGCCGCATCCACTGCACGACTGGCCGAGTTGCTGCAACAGGCGTCGCCGTCGCCGCTGGTGAAGTACCTGCCACTGCCGGAGGAAACCCACGCGACGATCTATCATCCGGCCGCATTGCAGGCGCTGCGCACGCTGTTCCCGGCGCCGTCCCCGGCCTCGCCCTGACCGCACTGGCACCGCGTCGCATGCCATGCAAGGATGCGGTAGCGGTGCCATCCGGTGCGCCGCCCGCAACGGGAGCGTGTGGATGCAGCGTGTGCGTGGATGGAGTGTGGCGGCCTGCCTGGCCGTGAGTGGCTGTGCGATGTCGGTGGCGCCGCCGGCAGCGCAGAGTGAAGCGAAGGAGAGCGCGGCAGCCGCTGCGCCAGGCGTGGTGCTGCCGGATACGGAAGCGTTGCGCATACATGACCCCGTGGGCCGCGACTATCCGATCTGGGTGGCGCTGCCGGCCGACTATGCCGCGCACCCTGAAAAGCACTATCCGGTGCTGTACGTGACCGATGCGCTGTACAGCTTCCCCTTGGTGCGCAGCGTGCGCAACATGGTCGGGCAGAAGGGCGTCAACATCGAGGATTTCATCCTGGTCGGTTTGCCGCCGCAGGAGGGGCTGACGTCGAAGCAGAGCCGCTCGCGTGATTACACCCCCAGCAATCCGGCGCGCACCGATCCGCGTGACTACAGCGATGACGTCAGCTACGGCGGTGCGGCACATTACCGCGATTTCCTCGCCGAGCACGTGCTGCCGATGATCGATGCACGCTACCGCACCGATCCGGCGCGGCGTGCCTATGCCGGCCATTCCTATGGCGGCCTGTTCGGTGCCTACGTGCTGACCACGCGTCCGGACATGTTCCGGACCTACATCCTGTCCAGCCCGTCGCTGTGGTTCGACAACCACTTTGTACCGCGCCTGCAGGCCGAGGCCAAGGCGCCTGCGCAGCCGACCACGGTGGTGCTGTCAGTCGGCAGCTTCGAGACGGTCAAGCCCGAACCGCGCTACTTCACCCGCAACGACATGCTGCGCCACAACGCCGAATTCGCCGAGCAGCTACGCGCCAGCGGGCATTCGTTGAAAGTGGAGAACATGGTGATCGATGACGAGGACCACTTCACGGTCTACCCGGACATGATCACCCGCGCGTTGTTGAAGGTGTTCCCGGGTACCGGGCCGTACAGCAGCGGTTGACGGCCGGTTGCATCCACGCATGGCGTGGATGATTGCCTCAGGCCGCGCTGGCCTGCGGCGGCGGTATCAACGTGGCATCCGCTGCATGGCGGAAACACAGGCGGATGGCATCGAGCAGTTCGCTCATGCTGTACGGCTTGGGCAGGAAGTGGATGCCGGCGCGCAGCTGCGGCAGCACGCGGTGCTGGTCCATGCCGGAGGTGACCAGGATCGGCAGCTGCGGCAGGTGCTCGCGCACGCGGTTGGCGGTTTCGATGCCGCTGATGCCGCCCAGGCAGACGTCGGTGAACAGCAGGTCGAATGGTTCGCCGGCGTTGAGCAGGCCCAGTGCGGCCTCGGCGCTGCTGACAGCGGTGACCTGGCAGGCCTGGCTTTCCAGGGCGAGGCGACTGAGTTCCTGGGTTTCCTCGGCGTCCTCGATCAGCAGGACGCGCGGTTCCACAAAGCGCTTGGACAGCAACATGACGCGGCAACTCCGGACAACAGGGGGAGCGAAAGGCGCGCAAGTATGCGCAAGCCGGTAGTGAGCCCGGCGTGCACGGCAAGCTAAGTGGGCGTTACAGCCGCCCGCGCCGCTGGCGGCGCACGTGCGAGGCCAGCACCAGCACCGCCAGCAGGGCCGTGCCGATGCGCAGGCTGGTGGCCTGCCAGCCGAGCGCGACGGCGTCATCAAGGCTGAACACATTCCAGGCCAGGTTCATCGACACGTGCAGGGCCAGGCCACACCAGAGGGTGTCGCCATCCAGATGGTCCAGCCAGGCGAAGATGAAGCCGCCCAGGGCGATTACCGCGCCAATGAACAGCGCGATGCCGCCACCGTTGAAGCCGCCGAAGCCGAGCCAGTGCACCATGCCGAACAGCAATGCCTGCGGCAGCGCGAGCAGCGGCCACGGACCACGCACGATCTTCACCAGCAGCACGAAGCCCAGGCCGCGGAACAGCACTTCCTCGGCCAGCGGGAACAGCACGCCCAGCATCGTGGCATCCAGCGTGGTCAACGCCGTGTTCGGGGTACCGAGCAGCGCCAGGCCCAGCCAGCACGGCAGGCTGGCCAACAGCACCCACATCGGGCCTCCCCAGCCATTTCCGCGCAGGCCGAGGCTGGCCGACAGACCCATGCCACGGGGCCGCAGCAGCGCGGCCAACAGTAGTGCCGCCAGCACCGCCAGCGCATTGTCCAGCAGGCTGCCGCCGTAGGGCATGGGCAGGGCAGGAATCGGAGTCCCTGCGGCCGCGGCGATATCGCGCAGGTTCAGGCCCAGGCCAACGCCCAGCAGGACCAGCAGCAGGCGCGCGGTGGTGGGCAGGCGGGACAACGCGGTCATGTACGCACTCCCTGCGGAACAGGGGCCCAGTGTGTGCGACTGCCGCCGCATCGGCGTGCGTCGGAAGTCCCTGTGCCATCGGTCATGCGTTGCCGCACAGTCATCACCGCACAGGTACAGTCGATGCAGGACCGACAGGAGCAATGCCGATGCTGTGCCCCGTGTGCAAGACCCAGACCCTGCAGATGGCCGAACGCCATGGCATCGAGATCGACTATTGCCCCGGCTGTCGGGGCGTGTGGCTGGATCGTGGTGAACTGGACAAGATCATCGAGCGCGCCGGCGCCGGCGCCGGCGCCGGTGCCGCCATGCCGCCGCCCGCACCCGTGCAGGCTCAGCCGGCGTCCGCGCCGCCACCGGTGATGCACCGCGATACCCGCCACCTCGGCCAGCGCTACGAGGACAACCGTGGCCACGGATACAAGAAAAAGAAGAAGGACAGTTTCCTGTCGGAACTGTTCGACTTCTAGGCGCTTCGCGCTTTGTGGAGTCGAGCCATGCTCGACTGGTTGTTGCCGCCAAGAGTCGAGCATGGCCCGACTCTACAGGTTAGGTGCAGTCGAACATGGCTCGACTCTACAGGGGGCGCGTGATCACGGCCGCCGCAGGATGAACTCGCGGTCGTGGGTGTCGCCGACGATGAAGTCGTACTCGCCGACCTTGTTGCAGCCGTAACGCGCATAGAAGCGCTGTGCGCCGAAATTTTCTTCCCACACGCCCACCCACAGGGTGCGGCGCTGCGGTTGGTCCAGCCACGCCATGAACGCGTCCATCAGGCGTGCACCATGGCCGCCGTTCTGGTGTGTGGCCAGGATGTAGAACCGCTTCAGTTCGATGTCGCCCTCGCGTGACTCGGCATGCGGCAGGGTGTTGGCACCGGCGGCCAGATAGCCGACCACCGACTCACCGTCCATCAACAGCCAGATGGCACTGCGTGGATCGGACAGTTCGATGCGCTGCGGCTTGCTGCTGTAGTGGTCCTGCAGGAAATCGTGCAGCTCCTGCGGCGGATACGAGTCGCCCCAGGTCTCGGTGTAGGTAGCGATGGCGATCGCCGACAACGCTTCGACATCGGCAAGGGTGGCGCGGCGGATCTGCAACGACATGGTGGTGCCTGCATTGGAACGTGGCGCAGTGTAGCCGGCCCCGGCGGGTGCCGGGGCTGGCGATTGCTGACGATCCGCTGCTCAGAACCACATGCGCACGCCGGCCACCCAGCGCGTGTCGCGCGCGTGGTCACCGGCGTAATCGGCGGTGTCGCCAAACGTGCGCTCGTGGCTGATGCCGATGTACGGCGCGAAGCGGCGGCTGAACTCATAGCGCAGGCGCAGCCCGGCCTCGACCTTGTTCAGGCCGCGGCCGATGCCGTACTCCGGTTCGTCCTTGGCCGCCACCGTGGCGCCCAGCAATGGCTGCAGGATCAAGCGGTTGGTCAGCAGTACGTCGTACTCGACTTCGCCCTTGGCCAGCATCTGGCCACCTGAGCCCATGTACAGCGTGGCCGAGCTCTCGAACTTGTACGGCGCCAGGCCCTGGATGCCGACCGCCGCCCAGGTGCGCGAGTCGGCCGGGCGGAAGTCCTGGCGCACGCCGACCAGCACGTCCCACCACGGCGACACACTGCGGCCATACAGCGCTTCCAGTGACGACGATTCGGTGCGGCCGCGGCTGCGTTCGCCATCGGTACGCAGCCACAGGCGGTTGATGTTGCCGCCGATCCAGCCAGTGGCCTCCCAGGCCTGGCCGTTGCTGCTCTTGCCATCCCAATGCTCAAGCCGGTCGATCAGCAGCAGGCTGTTGATCTCCGGCGCATGCTCCATCGCACCGTGGGCGATGGGCGGGAAGGCAGCGGCGCGGTCGGCGTCGGTCGGGACCGGGATCGGCTCGCGCGGTTCGGTGGGTGCAGGCGATCCGTGGCCCATCGCGGAGTGGTCCATCGCGCCCGGATCCATCTTCGAATGATCCATCTTCGAATGATCGACCTGTTCGACCGGCATCTTCGCGGTCTTTGCGGGCGGATCCATCGCGGCCATGTCATGGCCAGCGTGCGACTGCGCGAACACCGGCAATGCGGCGGCCAGGCCCAGCGCCAGCAGGCTGGGGGAAAGCAGTGAGCGGCTCATTCTTCGATCCTCACTTCGCGCATCATGCCCGCTTCCATGTGGTACAGCAGATGGCAGTGGTAGGCCCAGCGGCCGAGCGCATCGGCGCGCACGCGGTAGCTGCGGCGGGTGCCGGGCGGCATGTCGATGGTGTGCTTGCGCAGCTGGAACTCGCCCTGCGCGTTTTCCAAGTCGCTCCACACGCCGTGCAGGTGGATCGGGTGCTGCATCATGGTGTCGTTGACCAGCACGATGCGCATGCGCTCGCCGTAGTTCAGCCGCAGCGGTTCGGCGCTGGCGAACGGGATGCCATCGAACGACCAGGAGAACTTCTCCATGTGGCCGGTCAGGTGCAGCTCGATCTCACGGCTCGGCTCGCGGCCATCCGGGTCTTCGAACAGGCTGCGCATCGCGCCATAGGTCAGCACCTGGCGGCCGTTGTCGCGCAGGCCGATGCCGGGGTCGTCCAGCTTTGGTTCGGTAGCCGAACTCTGCATGTCCACCAGCGGGTTGTTGCGCTCGCTGGCCGGGTGCTTCGGTGCCTTGCTGGCGGTATCGCCGCCGGCGGGCGCGCCGTGGCCCATGCTGGCGCCGCAGCCGCCTTCCATGCCCTTCATCGCGGCCATGTCGTGGCCGCCGTGGCCACCACCGCCCATGTCATGGCCCGACATGCCATGGCCCATGTCGGCCATGGTCAGCAGCACGCGCGGGTCGCGCTCGGGAATCGGCGCCTGCAGGCCGTGGCGAACCGCCAGTGTGCCGGCGGCGTAGCCGGTGCGGCCCATGTCCTGGCAGAAGATCGTGTAGGCATCCTGGCCGCTCGGTTCCACCAGCACGTCGTAGGTCTCGGCCGGGGCGATGCGGAATTCATCGATGCTCACCGGGTGGATGTACTGGCCATCGGCGGCGACCACGGTCATCTTCAAACCAGGAATGCGCACGTCGAAGTAGGTCATCGACCCGCCATTGATGAAGCGCAGCAGCACCTTCTCGCCACTGCGGAACAGCCCGGTCCAGTTGCCCGCCGGGGCGGTGCCGTTCATCAGGTAGGTGTAGGTGTTGGCGTTGACGTCGGACAGGTCGGTCGGCGTCATCCGCATCCGTCCCCACATGCCGCGGTCAGACAGCGCCGCCGACCAGCCGTCGCGCTTCACGTCGCGCAGGAAATCCGGCAGCGTGCGCATGTAGTAGTTGTCGTACGCCGCCAGCTTCTTCATGCGGCGGAACAGCGCGCCCGGGTCCATGTCGGTCCAGTCGGACAGCATGATCACGTGCTCGCGGTCGTGCCGATACGGCGCCGGCTCGGCGGGGTCGATGATCAGTGCACCGTACAGGCCGGC
Organism: Stenotrophomonas maltophilia; assembly: GCF_003205835.1. GTDB lineage: Bacteria > Pseudomonadota > Gammaproteobacteria > Xanthomonadales > Xanthomonadaceae > Stenotrophomonas > Stenotrophomonas riyadhensis. The sequence continues at coordinate 3,715,865 of NZ_CP029773.1, read as the reverse complement.
CTGCTCCTGGAACATCGAGTGGCTGTGGTACCAGTAGGTGCCCGACTGCTTCAGCTCGAAGTGGTAGTGATAGGTCTCACCGGGGCCGATGCCGTTGAAGCTCAGGCCGGGCACGCCGTCCATGTTGGCTGGCAGCAGGATGCCGTGCCAGTGGATCGAGGTCGGATGGCGTTCCAGCGTGTTGCGCACGAACAGGTCCACAGTCTGGCCTTCGCGCCAGCGCAGGATCGGTGCCGGCAGCGAGCCGTTGACGGTGATCGCCGGGCGGGTGCGGCCGGTGAAGTTGGCCAGCGATTCGCCGATGGCCAGTTCGATGCGGGTGTCGCTGAGCACGGCGGGGGCGCCGGCCAGCCGTGGGGCGGCCGTGGCGGCGGCGAGCGCGCGCTGCGGAACGCCGACAGCGGCGATGCCGGCAACCACGCCGCCGGCGGCCAGGCCCTGCACGAACAGGCGGCGCGACGGCATGGGCACAGCGCCCGGACCGGGGGGAATGCGGGTATTCATGGTGGTGACTCCAGACACGTAAAGACGCCGGCAGGCGGCCGGCTACGGTGCGCAGGGCGCACGGTGCGTGTGGAATCAGCCGATGGGAGGACGCGAGATCGGCGGCAGCGGCGGCGCCGGACGGCCAGTGGCCGGCATCGGCTGCGGGGCCAGCGACAGCGCCGGGCCGCCCATGACCGGCAGCGGCAGTACCATCAGCAGCGGGTGCTGGGCACAACTGCGCACGCAGTCCTTGATCTGGCAGTGGGCGTCGTGGGCGGGCGCCTTGGCCTGCGGGGCCTCGTCGGCCTGCATACCCGCGTGGTGGTGGCAGTCGGCAGTGTCGCCATCAACAGCAGTGGCTGCGGCGTGGGCCATCCGGCCCATTTCCTCGTGACCGCTGGCCATGGCCGCGTTCAACCCGTTGAGCAACAGGCTGAGCATGAGCACGACACGGAGCAGGGTCGAGGCCAGGGACATGGCGCTAATCTAGCTGCAAGCGGGCGCGGATGCACTTCCGGCTGAATGGCCGGTTCAAGGTTGGAGCAGCACCAATGTATGTAGAGCCGAGCCCATGCTCGGCTGTCGTCCCCGCAGAAGCAGCCGAGCGTGGGCTCGGCTCTACAAGGGCAGCAGCGTAGGAGTAGCGCCGGGTCATGCCAAGCGAGCGCGAAGCGCGGCCGATCCACGGGCCGCCGGGCATGGCCCGCCGCTACCCTTCTTCGCGCACGATCTCGACCAGGCGCGGGCCGTAGCGGCTCAGCTTGGTGCCGCCGATGCCGCCGACCCGGGCCAGTTCGTCCAGGCTGGTCGGGCGCTGTTCGGCGATGTTGCGCAGAGTGCTGTCGTGGAAGATCACGAAGGCCGGCACGTTCTGTTCGCGGGCCAGTTCGGCACGCAGGCCGCGCAGCGCGTTGAACAGCGCCAGATCCTGCGGCAGCACCGACAGGCCGGTGCGCTGCGCGCTGCGCTCGCGGCCGCTGGTGCTGCTGGCCGGATCGCGGCGCATGCTGATCTGGCGGCGGCCGGTCAGCACGTCGCGGCTGGCGTCGGTCAGGCGCAGGCCACCGTGGCCCTCGCTGTCCACTTCCAGCAGGCTGGCGGCAACCAGCTGGCGGAACACGCTGCGCCAGGTGCGCGCGTCGAGGTCGCGGCCGATCGCGTAGGTGCTGAGCTTGTCGTGGCCCTGCTGCTTGACCTTCTCGTTCTCGCTGCCGCGCAGGACGTCGATCAGGTGGCCGACGCCGAAACGCTGGCCACTGCGGTAGACGCAGCTCAGCGCCTTCTGCGCCGGAATGGTCGCGTCCCAGGAGGCCGGCGGCGTCAGGCAGTTGTCGCAGTTGCCGCAGGGCTGGGGATAGGTCTCGCCGAAACCGGCCAGCAGCACCTGGCGACGGCACTGCATCGACTCGCAGTAGCCCAGCAGGTGGTCCAGCTTGGACCGCTCCAGCTGCTTGCGCTCTTCGCCGGCTTCGGACTGCTCGATCATCTGCTTGAGCAGCACCACGTCACCCAGGCCGTAGCACAGCCAGGCCTCGGCGGCCTCGCCATCACGGCCGGCGCGGCCGGTTTCCTGGTAGTAGCCTTCCATCGACTTGGGCAGGTCGGTATGCGCGACGAAGCGCACGTCTGGCTTGTCGATGCCCATGCCGAAGGCGATGGTGGCGCACATCACGATGCCATCCTCGCGCAGGAAGCGGCGCTGGTTGCTGGCGCGTACTTCCGGTGGCAGGCCGGCATGGTAGGGCAGGGCGTTGAAGCCCTGGCCGCAGAGGAATTCGGCGGTCTCTTCGACCTTGCGCCGCGACATGCAGTAGACGATGCCGGCCTCGCCGCGGTGGCCGCGCAGGAAATCGGTCAGCTGCTTGCGGGCGTTGTCCTTCTGCACCACGGTATAGCGGATGTTGGGGCGGTCGAAGGAGCTGACGAAGTGGCGTGCTTCCTGCAGATCGAGGCGCTCGGCGATCTCGCGCTGGGTCGGCGGATCGGCGGTGGCGGTCAGCGCGATCCGCGGGATCTGTGGCCAGCGCTCGTGCAGCACGGTCAGCTGGCGGTATTCCGGGCGGAAATCATGGCCCCACTGCGACACGCAGTGTGCTTCGTCGATGGCAAACAGGGCGATGCGGCTGCGCGACAGCAGCGACAGGAAGCGGCCGGTCAGCAGGCGCTCGGGGGCGACATAGAGCATGTCCAGCTCGCCAGCGAGCAGTTCGCGCTCGACGCGGCCGGCGGTCTCGGCATCCAGGGTTGAATTCAGGTACTCGGCACGCACGCCGAGCTGGCGCAGGGCTTCGACCTGGTCCTGCATGAGCGCGATCAGCGGCGAGATGACGATGCCACATCCGTCACGCAGCAGGGCCGGGACCTGGTAGCACAGCGACTTGCCACCGCCGGTGGGCATCAGTACCAGGGCATCATGACCGGCAGCCACATGCTCCACGATGTCCTGCTGCGGACCACGGAAATCGTCGTAACCAAAGACGCGTTGAAGCAGGTCGTGCGCGGGACGGGAAGGCATCCGGCTAGTTTACCTCCCGGAGGCGGCGGCAGGGCTGCGCCCTGCACCTGCTACAAGCCAGAGCAACGTCAAAGGCAACAGCCGGCTCTGGGGTGTCTTCTGGCTGGGCGGGGCGGTGTGGGCTTGCAGGACACGCCGTAAACCCGTCCTTGGGGGCTCGATGGCGCCATCCATGGCGCCAACGGTCCTGCAAGCCCACACCGCCCCACCCCCGACAGTTTCCCGGTGACGGTGGATCCATCCACGCCATGCGTGGATGAAATCTGTCAGATATCGACAAACAAAATGGGGTCAGATCCGTTTTCCTGCGGAAAACGGATCTGACCCCAAGCAATGCCCTGGCAGATCGCGAAAATCTGTCGAAGGCGGGGTGGGTCCGGTTGAGGGGGTGTGAGCGGCATGGATGCCGCGACCAAGCCCCCATGGACGGGTTTACGGCGTCCCCCTCAACCGGACCCACCCCGCCAACCTTCAGGAAACTGGCTTTTGCTCTGGCTCTGGCTTGAAGGCTTCGGCGGGTGCAGGGCTGCAAGCCCTGCCGCCCCCAACCCTTACTGCAGCAGGGAACGCAGCATCCAGGCGTACTTCTCGTGAGTCTGCAGGCGCTGGGTCATCAGATCCTCGGTCGGCGCGTCGTCACCCTTGGCCGCCACCTCCAGCACTTCACGTGCCGTACGGCAGACCGCTTCGTTGGCGACCACCAACTGGCGTACCATTTCACGCCAGTCCGCACTGTCGGTCAGGCCCGGTTCCTCGGCGATCGAGGTCAGCGCAGCGAATTCCCGGTAGGAGCCCGGGGCATTGAAGCCCAGCGCGCGGATGCGCTCGGCCACGTCGTCCAGTGCCGCCCACTGCTCGGTGTACTGCGTCTCGAACATGGTGTGCAGCGAGTTGAACATCGACCCGGTGACGTTCCAGTGGAAGTTGTGCGTCTTCAGGTAGAGCGTGAACGCATCGGCCTGGAAGCGCGACAGACCGTCGGCGATCTTCTTGCGGTCGCCCTGGGTGATCCCGATATCGATGTTCGGCGCCGACGGTGCCGCCGCTGCAAGCTTCTGCTTGCCGGTCTTGGCCTTGGTCGTGCTCTTGGTCTTCGCCATGGGGTTCCTCCTTGTGGAATCGTTGGCCTTCACAATAAACCGGTCGTGATGACTGGTCGCTTTCAAAGTTTTGAACGAACCGATTGATGAACTCTATCGATAAAAATCCGCCGCCCCGCCTGCGCCAACAGCGTGCCGCCATCGACGGCGCCATGAGCCGCGACCGGGGCCGTTTGCTGGGAATGCTCTCGCGTTGCCAGGCCAAGCCACAGGATGCGGCGCTGGCCGCCACCTTCGAGCAGGCCTTGCAGGCGTCGGTGCAGCGCCGGCAGGTCCGGGCGCAGCAGCAGCCGTCCATTACTCTGGACCCGCAGCTGCCGATTGCGCGTGAAGCCGACGCCATCATCGGGCTGATCCGCGACCACCAGGTCGTGGTGATCGCCGGTGAAACCGGCTCGGGCAAGACCACCCAGCTGCCGAAACTGTGCCTGGCCGCAGGCCGTGGCCAGGCCGGCATGATCGGCTGCACCCAGCCGCGACGGCTTGCCGCGCGTGCGGTGGCCAGCCGCGTGGCGCAGGAACTGCAGAGCGAACTGGGCCAGCTGGTCGGCTACCAGGTGCGCTTCAACGACAAGGTCAGCGAAGACAGCCGCATCAAGTTCATGACCGACGGCATCCTGCTGGCGGAAATCGCCAGCGATCGCTGGTTGTCGAACTACGACACGATCATCGTCGACGAGGCGCACGAACGCAGCCTCAACATCGACTTCCTGCTGGGCTACCTGAAGCAGCTGCTGCGCAAGCGCCCGGACCTGAAGCTGATCGTCACTTCGGCCACCATCGACACCGAACGCTTCGCCCAGCATTTCGACAATGCGCCGGTGATCAGCGTCGAAGGCCGTACCTATCCGGTGGAAGTGCGTTACCGCGCGCTGGAAGGCGAGGGCGAAGAGCAGGGCGAGCGCACCGTCAACGACGCCATCGTGTCGGCCATCGACGAGATCACCCGCCTGGATGGGCGCGGCGACGTGCTGATCTTCCTGCCGGGTGAGCGCGAGATCCGCGATGCGCACCAGTCGCTGGAACGGCGCAAGTACCGCAACACCGAGGTGCTGCCACTGTACGCGCGCCTGTCCAACCAGGACCAGGACCGGGTGTTCAATCCCGGGCCGAACCGGCGCATCGTGCTGGCCACCAACGTGGCCGAAACTTCGCTGACGGTGCCGCGCATCCGCTACGTGGTCGATCCGGGCTTTGCCCGCGTCAAGCGCTACAGCCCGCGCAACAAGCTGGACCGCCTGCACATCGAGCCGATCTCGCAGGCCAGCGCCAACCAGCGCAAGGGCCGCTGCGGCCGTATCGCCGAGGGCATCTGCTACCGCCTGTATGCCGAGGCCGATTTCCAGGCGCGGCCGGAGTTCACCGATCCGGAAATCCGCCGCTCCAGCCTGGCCGGGGTGATCCTGCGCATGCTGCAGCTGGGCCTGGGCCGCATCGAGGAGTTCCCGTTCCTGGAAGCGCCGGACGAACGCGCGGTGGCCGATGGCTGGCAACAGCTGACCGAACTGGGCGCGATCGACGCCGAGCGGCGCATGACCACCATCGGCAAGCAGATGGCACGCCTGCCGGTGGACGTGAAGCTGGCGCGCATGCTGGTCGCCGCGCAGGCCGCCGGCTGCCTGCGGCCGATGCTGGTGATCGCCTCGTTCCTGGGCATCCAGGACCCGCGCGAGCGCCCGCCCGAAGCGCGTGGCGCGGCCGACAGCGCGCATGCGCAGTTCGCCGATGGGCGGTCCGAATTCGTCGGTGTGCTGCGCCTGTGGGATGCCTATCGGCAGGCTCACGAAGACCTGACCCAATCCAAGCTGCGCGACTGGTGCGGCCGTCATTTCCTCGGTTTCCTGCGCATGCGCGAATGGCGCGAGCTGCATCGACAGCTGCGCCTGCTGTGCGAAGAACTGGGCTGGAAGGAAGAGGCCAACGAGGCCTCGATGGCGCCGTTGCTGGCTGGCAGCAGTGCACCGGCGCCGGCGCGCGATGACGCCGCTGCAGTGAAGGCCACCCGTGGCCAGCTGCACCGTGCCGCGCGCCTGGCCCGCGAAGGCAAGGCCGAGGCGGCCCCGGCGCCAGTGCCCGTGCGCGCGCAGAAGGAACAGGCACCGGTTGGCGGCGGTTTCAGCGAACGCGTGCGTGCCGCTGCGTACCAGACCCTGCATCGGGCGCTGGTGGCGGGCCTGCCGACGCAGATCGGCCACCGCACCGAGAAGGGCGATTTCCAGGCGCCACGCCAGCGCCGCTTCCTGCCGTTCCCGGGTTCGGCGCTGTCCAAGCGGCCGCCGCCGTGGCTGCTGGTGGCCAACCTGCTGGATACGCAGAAGGTGTGGGGCATGACCCTGGCGGCGATCGAGCCGGACTGGGTGATCGCCGAACTGCCGCACCTGCTGCTGCGCAAGCACTTCGATCCGCACTGGTCGCGTGCGCAGGGCCAGGTACTGGCCTCCGAGCAGATCAGCCTGTTCGGCCTGGTGCTGGCGCCGAAGAAGCCGGTGCACTACGGTCGCATCGCGCCGGGCGAAGCGCACGACATCTTCGTGCGCCAGGCACTGGTGACCGGTGAGATCAACACCCGCGCCAGCTTCGTGGCCGACAACCAGAAAGTGCTGGAGGTCGCCCGCGAAGAAGAAGCCAAGCTTCGCCGCGCCGGCATCGTCGCCGACGAGGACTGGCAGGCGCGCTGGTACCTGGACAGGGTGCCGCCGCAGATCCATTCGGCGGCGGGGCTGGATACCTGGTGGAAGGGGCTGGCGCCGGAACAGCGCAAGACCCTGCACTGGTCCCTGGTCGATCTGTTGCCGGGTGAGGGCAGCGAACAGGAGCGCTATCCGAAGTACCTGCCGCTGGGCCAGGCGCGCCTGCCACTGCATTACCGCTTCGAGCCGGGAGCCGACGACGACGGCGTCACCCTGGACGTGCCGCTGCATCTGCTCAACGCGCTGGACCCGGTGCAACTGGGCTGGCTGGCGCCGGGTTTCGTCGCCGACAAGGCCTCGGCACTGATCCGCAGCCTGCCCAAGGCGATGCGCCGCAACTACGTGCCGGCACCGGACTTCGGTCGCGCGTTCTACGAGGCGTTCCCGCAGCCCAGCGCCGATGCCATCACCGGCGAGCTGGCGCGCTTCCTGTCACGTGCGACCGGCGCAACGGTGACGGCGCTCGATTTCGAGCCCGGCTCGATCGAGCCGCACCTGCACATGAACCTGCGGCTGCGCGACGAGCAGGGCAAGGTGCTGGCGACCTCGCGTGATCTGGACACGCTGCGCGCGAAGTTCGGTGGTCGTGCCGGCGATGCCTTCGCTGCACGCGCCGGCCGCGAGATGGCCGTCGATGGCCTGCGTACGTTCCCGGCCACGCCGATTCCTCTGCAGGTACCCGGTGAAGCGGGCGTGCCGGCCTATCCGGCGTTGCTGGACGAGGGCGACAGCGTGGCGCTGCGCATCTTCGCCGATCGCCAGCAGGCGCTGGAGGCCCATCCGCTGGGCGTGCGCCGTCTGCTGGAGATTGCCCTGGCCGAGAAGGTGAAGCAGGCACGCAAGCAGCTGCCGGTCGGTGCCAAGACCGGCCTGTTGTATGCGGCGATCGAGTCGCAGGAGCGCCTGCGTGGTGACCTGGTCGATGCGGCGATGAACGCGGTGCTGGCCGAGGGGCTGGAAGACATCCGCGATGCGGCAGCCTTCGAGCAGCGTCGTGAGCATGCCGCCAAGGCGCTGTTTGGCGAGGCCATGTCGCGGCTGAAGCTGGCCGAAACCATCCTGGCGCTGGTGGCGGAACTGAAGCCGATGCTGGAAGCACCGTTGATGGGCTGGGCACGCGGCAATCTGGACGACATGGAAGCGCAGCTGGTCGGGCTGATCCATCCCGGCTTCCTGCGCGACACGCCGGCCGACGCGTTGGCGCAGTACCCGCGCTATCTGAAGGCGATGATCCTGCGCACCGAGCGTGCCAAGCGTGATCCGCCACGTGACCAGGCACGCATGCTGGAACTGCATCCGTTCCTGGAAGCGCTGGAAGCGGGGGAGCAGCAGGGACTGCGCGAGCGCCCGCAATGGCAGGCCCTGCGCTGGGACCTGGAAGAGCTGCGGGTATCGCTGTTCGCGCAGGAGCTCGGCGCACGTACCGGCATCTCAGCGAAGAAGCTGGCGCAGCGGGTGACCGCACTGCGCCAGGCGTGAATCCTGTCCTGTAGCGCCGAGCCGAGCCGAGCCGATGCTCGACTGCTGGCGATGGACGATCGCGGTCCATCGGAAAGCAGCCGAGCATCCGCCAGGCTCCACAGGACAGGCAAGCCGTTACTTGGTACGGCGTACCTTCGGTTGTACGTTCACGCCTTCGATCTTCATGTACCAGACACCGAGCATTCCGGGCTTGATACTGACGTTTGGCGACTGCTTGCGCACCCCAGGGGTCGTGGACGTGTCGGTCTGCTCCCATTCCTGGCCGTTGTCCAGCACGTAAATGCGGCCCTTGCCGAAGCCGCGGAACTCGCCCTGCAGCACGCCGGTGATCGGCTCGCTGCTGCCGAAATCGAAGAAGCCGCGATTCTTCACGATCACTTCCTGGCGTCCTTCCTCGCGTGCCTCTTCGCGGACGGCGGCCACGGCCTGGGTGGTGGCTGACTCGACCTTGCCCTGCAACCAGCGGTTGAGCGCGGCCAACTCGGTGGCGTTGAGCTTGTCCAGGCCCGCTGCCTTGAACTCGGCCGGCGACATCTGCTGCTGCAGGTCGCCTTCCACCACGCGCTGGGCCAGCGCCGGTGCCGACAGCATCAGCAGTACCGCGGCGCAGGCCAGCAACCGGGGGGGGAAAGGCAGGGCAATCGAAGGCATGGCGGGACTCTCCTGGGTTTGTGCGGAGTGTAGCGGCATGTGCTGATGCCGGGCGATGCAGTCGCGGCGATTGTCCCTGAACGGCGCCGGCGCTAGTGTAGAGGCCTCTGTCTTGCCTGCTCGATGCTGTGAACCGCGCTTCCGTCCCCGGCCTGGATGCCTTGTTGAACCGTCCCTCGGCAGCGGTGCTGCCCGCTCCGCTGCGCCAGGCCCTGCGCGAGCATTGGGAAGCGCCGGAGTGCGACCACCAGATGCGCGCCAGCTGGTCGGTTCTGGGCGACACCCTCGACGCACTGGCGATGCTCTCGGCCGACGAAGGCGCGGTGGTCGCGGCCCTGCTGTTCGATCTGCCCGGCCTGCGCGCCAGCCTGGAGCAACTGCCGCTGGGCAACCACAAGGCCGCGGTGATCGGCCTGCTGGATGGCCAGGATGCGGCCGATCCGGTGTGGGCGCTGCACGCCGGCCGCGAGGCCGGGCGCAACAGCGAAGGCCTGCGCCGCCTGCTGCTGGCGATCATCCGCGACCTGCGCGTGGTGCCGATCCTGCTGGCCCGGCAGCTGGCCCGGATGCGCGCGGCCGACAAGCTGGACGATGAGCAGCGTCGCGCGCTGGCGCAGCTGACCCGTGACATCCATGCACCGCTGGCCAATCGATTGGGCATCTGGCAGCTGAAATGGGAGCTGGAGGACCTGGCGTTCCGCCACCTGGAGCCGGAGACCTATCGGCGCATCGCCCGCGAGGTCGACGAGACCCGCATCGCCCGCGAGCGCTACGTCGAGAACGTCAAGAAGGTGCTGTCGCGTGAACTGGTCGCGCAGGGCATCAAGGCCGAGGTCAGTGGCCGCCCGAAGCACATCTACAGCATCTGGCGGAAGATGCAGAAGAAGCGGCTGGCGTTCGACCAGCTGTACGACATCCGCGCGGTGCGGGTGATGGTCGATGATGTCGCCGCCTGCTACGCCGCGCTGGGCGTGGTGCACGCGCTGTGGGCGCCGGTGCCGAGCGAGTTCGACGATTACATCGCCCGGCCCAAGGCCAACGACTACCGTTCGCTGCATACCGCCGTGGTCGGTCCGGAAGGCCGCACCATCGAAGTGCAGATCCGTACCCACGAGATGCATTCGCAGGCCGAGCTGGGCGTGGCCGCGCACTGGAAGTACAAGGAAGGCGGCAAGGGCGCGGAAAAGTCCTTCGACCGCAAGATCACCTGGATGCGCCAACTGCTGGAGCAGGCGCAGGATGGGCAGGGCAATGAACTGGCCGGGGCGCTCGATGCCGAGCTGACCGAGGACCGGGTCTATGCACTGAGCCCGAAGGACGAGGTGCTGGACCTGCCGCAGGGGGCCACGCCGCTCGATTTCGCCTACCAGGTGCACACGATGGTGGGCCACCGTTGCCGTGGTGCGAAGGTCAATGGCCGTATCGTGCCGCTGACCTACCGCCTGCGCAGCGGCGACCGCGTCGAGATCCTGACCGGCAAGGAGGCCGACCCGCGTCGCGACTGGCTGATGCCGGCCAACGGCTTCCTGGCCAGCAACCGCTCGCGCGAAAAGGTGCGCAGCTGGTTCCACAAGCTGGATCGCGCGCGCAACGTGCAGGCCGGCCGCGAACTGCTTGAGCGCGAACTGAAGCGGCTCGGCCTGCAGCATTCGGACCTGTCGGTGGCGGCGAAGAAGTTCCATGCCGACAGCGTCGACGATCTCTACATCCAGGTGGCGCTGGGTGATACCGGCCCGAACCAGGTCAGCCGTACCCTGCTGGAGGCGGAGCGTGCGGCCAGCCAGCCGGCACCTGCGCCGAGCCTGCCACGCCCGACCGCGCGCCGCGAGAACCTGGGCAAGTCCAAGTTCACCGTGCAGGGCGTGGGCAACCTGCTGGTACAGCTGGCGCGTTGCTGCCAGCCGGTGGCCGGCGAACCGATCGTCGGCTACCTGACCCGTAGCCGGGGTGTCACCGTACATCGTGCAGACTGTGCTGCGCTGGCCCGGCTGGCAGCCACCAGCCCGCAGCGCATCCTGCCGGTGGAGTGGGGCCAGGCCGGCGGTGGCTACGAGGTGGACGTGGTGGTCACTGCAGTCGACCGCCGCTGGCTGCTGAAGGACATCACCAACCTGATCGCCCAGGAAGACGCCTACGTGCTCGACATCCACAGTGACAACGTGCGCAACAGTGGCCGTGCCCATCTGCGCCTGCGCCTGAAGGTGAGCGACTACGGCCAGCTGTCGACCCTGCTGGGCAAGCTGGATGCGCTGCCCGGCGTGAGCGAGGCGCGTCGCCTCGGCTGAGCTTCACGCTGCCCCGGCTACCCTGCACGCATGGAACGCGAGCCTCCGCATCGCCCGCATGGCGCTGAACATCCTGCGCTGGACCGCGTCCGCCGCGAAGGCCGTTGGTGGTGGCTGCAGGCCCGCCACGCGCGCCGGGTGTGGCGCTGGGCGCTGGTCGCAGCGCTGGCGGTGTTCGTGCTGCTGGTGCTGCTGCGCAAGCCGTTGGCTGACTGGTTCTGGGATGAACCGCAGATCGAACAGCTGCTGGTCGAGGGCGATCGTGCGCTTGCCAGCGGCCGACTGAGCGCGGCCGACGGCAGTGGCGCACGCGAACGTTACCAGGCCGTGCTGGCATTGGATGGCGACCGTCCGCAGGCCCGTGAAGGCCTGGCACGAACGGCCGCCGCCGCCCTGCAGCAGGCCCGCGACAAACTTGAGAACAATGATCTCGACGGCAGTGCGCAGGTGCTGGCACTGGCCCGCGAACTGCAGGTGCCGCAAGGCGATGCAGATGCCGTCGCCCGCCAGTTGCAGGCACGGCGAAGTGCCGGGGCGGGCATCGGTGCGCTGCTGGCGCAGGCCCGCAATGCCCTCGCTGCCGGGCGGCTCGACGATGGCGACAGCAGTGCACTGCCGCTGTTCCAGCGCATCCTGGCACTGCAGCCAGACAACCTGCCGGCGCTGGAAGGGCGCGAAGATGCACTGAGCGATCTGCTGCAGCATGCGCGTACGCTGGCCGGGCGCGGGGACCTGGCCGAAGCCGCTGTGATCGTGCAGCGCGCGCGCCAGTTCGATGCCGGCCACGCCGATCTGCCCGCCAGCCAGGAAGCGTTGGCGCGGGCGGTAGATCAGCGCCTGAGGCAGGCGCAACGTGCATTGCAGCGGCGGCAGCTGGACGTGGCGGCCAAGGGGTTCCTGGCGGTTCTTGCGGTGGCGGCCGATGATCCCAATGCCCAGCGCGGCCGCGAACAGGCGTTGCAGGCCGTACTGGCACGCAGCCAGAAGCAGGCCGACGACTTCCAGTTCGAGGCGGCGCAGGCGGATGCCGCGCTGGCGGAAGAACTGGGCGCCTCACCGGCCGCACGACAGCAGCTCGCACAGGCTCCTGGCAGTAGCGCCGCCACACCAAGGCCGCCAGAAGCGCTGCAGCAGCCGCTTCGGCTCCAAGCACACAACGCAAGCGCCGGCCGCCAGACTGCCGCCGACCACCTGCGCAGGATCGAGCGCGCCGAACGCGCTGGGCAATGGATCAGCCCCCCCGGCCACAGTGCGTTCGACGCGTTGCGCGAAGCGCAGTCACTGGCGCCACGCGATGCACGGGTGAAGGCCGCTGCAGCCCGCCTGTTGCCGGCCAGCCGAAGTTGTTTCGACGACAACCTGCGGCAGAATCGCGTGCAGGCGGCCGGTGCCTGCCTGCAGGCGTGGCAGACCCTGTCGCCGACCGCGGCTGGACTTCCCGCGGCACGCCTGCGCCTGGCCCAGCGCTGGCTGGCGATCGGCAGCGAACGGCTCGGCAATGGAGACCTGGCGTTTGCCGCACACGCTGCCGAACAGGCCCGGTTGCTGCAACCGGACCTGGCCGAGCTGCCGGCGTTCGAAGACCGCCTGCGCCGCGCCGGCGGTCGCCCGGATTAGGTGAAGAACACCCGCTGCACGGTCGCGCGGGCAGCGTCGAGGGAGAAGTGCTCTGCGATGTTGGCCAGGCCGGCGTCGGACAACTGCTGCCACAGCTGCGGATCCTGGTACAGGCGGACCACCGCATCGGCGAAGCCCGCCGCATCATCGGCCACCAGTACGTCCAGGCCCGGGTGCAGGTGCATCCCTTCCACGGCGCAGGTGGTACCGACCACCGGCTGGCCATGGGCCATGCTCAGGTTGATCTTGCCCTTCACGCCGGCGCCGAAGCGCAGTGGCGCGATGGAAATGCGGGCACCGTCCATGTAAGGCGTGATGTCCTCGACGAAGCCATGCATCTGCACGCCCGGCTGGCGAGCGGCCAACGCCAGCAGCGATTCCGGCGTGGCGGCACCGATGCAGTGCAGGCGTACCTCGGGCAGGCGGGCGCGGATGCCGGCAAAGACTTCGCCGATGAACCACTCCATGGCATCCAGGTTCGGCGGATGGCGGAAGCCACCGACGAACACCAGGTCATGGCGCTGTTCGAACGGCTTGCCGGCACCGGCGAGGTCATGCAGGTTGGAGATCAGCTCCACCTGCACGGAAGGGGCGTCGGCCTGCAGCTGCTCGCGCTCGGCGGCACTGACCAGCACGGTGATGTCGCACTGCTCCATCACCGCCAGTTCGCTGGTACGGGTGCGCTCGGCGGCCCGTAGCAGGCTGGTGTCGCCGGCGACTTCGGCACCGCGGCGTTCGCGCAGGTAGTGCAGGTCCACGGTGTCGAATACCGTGCGTGCCTGCGGGGCATAGCGCTTCAGCAGCGGCAGGCACTCGTGGGCAACATGATGGCGGACCAGCAGCGCCACGTCGAAGCGCGCACCGTGCGTGCGCAGCCAGCCGGCCACGCCATCAATGAACGGCGCGTACCAGACTTCCACGCCCATCCGCTGCAGCGCCTCGGTGGCAGCGCCGCCGTGTTCGCGGCGGGTGGGGACGAACACCACGTGAGCGCCGCCCTGCAGCAGCAGGCGGATCAGGTTGACCTGGCGCAGCGAGGCGGAATCGCGATCGGGCCTCGGGACTTCCTCATCGAGGATCAGCACCTGGCGGCGGCCGCGCTGCAGCAGCGCAGGCGACGGCACCGCACCCACTGCAGGATGGTGGGCCAGCTCGGCCGCCCACTTGGTCGCAAAGATGGCCTGGTTGCGCACCTGGTAGGCCTTCACCCCGCTGCCGGTATCGGTGCCGTTGCTGGTGCCTTCATCGTGGACCACGCGGCTGGCCGGCTGCACCAGCACTCGCAGGCCCTGGGCGCGAACGCGGAAAGCCAGATCGGTGTCCTCGTAGTACGCCGGCTTGTAACGGGTATCGAAGCCGCCCAGCTGCTGCCAGAGGGCGCGCGGCAGCATCAGCGCCGCGCCGGAGCAGTAGTCGACGTCACGCAGGCTGGCAAAGCGCGGGTCGTCGGCGGCCTCGAAGCGGCCGTAGCTCCAGCCGCTGCCGTCGGCGAAGATCACGCCCCCCGATTCCTGCAGTCGGCCATCCGGGTACAGCAGTTGGCTGCCGACCAGCCCGGCCTCGGGGGTATTGGCGAACGTGTCCAGCAGTGCATCCAGCCAGCCCGGCTGCGGCACCGTATCGTTGTTGAGCAGCACCACGAAGCGGCCGCGTGCGCGTGCGACGCCGTCATTGCAGGCTTCGATGAAGCCGCCATTGCGCTCACGTACCTCATAGCGCAGTCCGGCCACCTGTGGCATCCACTGCGGGGTGGTGTCACTGCTGCCGTCATCCACCACCAGGATCTCGCAGGCCGCCGCCGGCGGGTGCGCTGCCAGGGCACGCAGGCAGGCCAGGGTGTGGCCGACGTGGTTGTAGACCGGGATGACGATGCTCACTTCCGGCGTTTCACTGAACGGCACCGTGAAGGGGGCGAACGCTTGTTCCGGTGGCAGGAACAACGGCGTGCGTGGGGCGGGGACGGCGCGCTGGGTGTGCACGCGGATGCGCTGCCAGGTCGCCCGCCACCCACGGGTACGCAGGCTGGCCAGGCTCCGGCGGGCCAGGCCCGACAGGCGGTTGATCAGGTATCGGATCTCGGCCAGGGACATCGCCATCCGGTTGCAACTCCAGCTTAAGCAGGGGAACCCGGGAGAATCCGCCAGCCGCAGCGGCTGGGGTAGACTCGCCAGACCTTACATTCTCGCATCCCCGTGCCCCGACGCTACGATTCCGACGACATCGACGATTTCGACGACGACGACCAGCAGGACAACGGCCCGCTGTGGCGGCGCCGGCTGATCACCTGGAGCATGGCTGCGGTCGCGTTGGGATTGGGTTTCCTGATCCCCTATACGCTGTACCTGAACCAGCAGGTCACCCAACGCTTCGGTGAACTGCGCTGGCAGATCCCGACCCGTGTGTACGCGCGTCCGCTGGTGCTCACGCCCGGCAAGGCAATGGATGCGGCGACCCTGAAGACCGAGCTGGCCGCTTCTGCCTACCGCGATGACGGCCAGGGCAAGGAGCCAGCCACCTATGCGGTGAACGGCGGGCGTTTCGTCATTTCCAGCCGCGGCTACAACGATGTCGACGGCCGGGTCGCCCCGCGCCGGCTGGAACTGTCGTTGTCCGACGGTGCGGTCGCGTCGCTGCGTGATGCCGACAACCGCAAGGCGCTGAAGGCCGCACGGCTGGACCCGGCGCGCATCGCCACCCTGTACGGGCAGAAGCAGGAAGAACGCCGCCTGATCCGCATGGATGAGGCGCCGGACCTGCTGGTGACCGGCCTGCAGGCGGTCGAGGACAAGGACTTCAACCGCCACCACGGCATCGACCTGTCCGGCATCGCCCGTGCGGTGTGGGTGACCATCCGCTCCGGTGGCCAGAGCCGCCAGGGCGCCTCTACGCTGACCCAGCAGCTGGCCCGCAGCGGCCTGCTCGGCATCGGCAAGGAACAGACGGTCACCCGCAAGTTCAACGAAGTGCTCTACGCGCTGATCATGGAAGCGCGCTACGACAAGCGCACCATCTTCGAGGCCTACCTCAACCAGGTGTACCTGGGCCAGCGCGGCAGCCAGGCGATCCATGGCATGTCCTCCGGTGCCGAGTTCTGGTTCGGCCGCGACCTGTCGTCGCTGGAAACCGAGCAGATCGCGCTGCTGATCGGCCTGGTCAAAGGCCCGTCCTTCTATGATCCGCGGCGCAACCCGGAACGTGCGCTGGACCGCCGCAACTTCGTGCTGGGCAAGCTGCACGAGGCCACGCTGATCGACGACGCCGAGTACCAACGTGCGCTGAAAGCGCCGCTGGGGGTGCCCAAGACCCCCGGCCTGGTTGCGGCCAACCGCTTCCCGGCCTACGTCGATCTGGTTCGCCGCCAGCTCGGCCATGATTATCCGGAATCGGCACTGCAGGGGGCCGGCCTGAGCGTGATGACCGGCATGTCGCCGTCCGCGCAGGCCTATGCCGAAGGTGCGGTGACCCGCACCATCAAGTCGCTGGAAAGCAAGCGTCGCCCCGAACTGCAGGCCGGCATGGTGCTGACCGACGTGCACAACGGCGACGTGCTGGCCGTGATCGGCAGCCGTGAAGTGTCCGAGGTCGGTTTCAACCGTGCGATCGAGGCACAGCGCCCGGTCGGTTCGCTGCTGAAGCCGTTCGTGTACCTGCTGGCGCTGGCACAGCCGGACCGCTATTCGCTGGCCAGCTGGGTTGACGATTCACCGGTGACCGTCCAGCTCGGCCGTGGCCGCAACTGGACCCCTGGCAACGCGGACAACCGCAGCCATGGCACCGTGCGCCTGATCGACGCGCTGGCGCATTCCTACAACCAGGCCACGGTGCGCGTGGGCATGCAGGTCGGCCCCGAACGCGTGACCCAGCTGATCCACGTGCTGGCCGGCATCAAGGCCGAGGCGAATCCGGCGGTGATCCTCGGCTCGACCGACCAGAGCCCGTACGCGATGGCGCAGCTGTACCAGTTCCTCGCGTCCGGCGGTGAGATCCAGCCGCTGCACGCGGTGCGTGGCGTGCTCGACCCGCAGGGCAAACTGCTCAAGCGGTATGACAAGACTCCGGCACCGGCCCAGGAAGGTGACTCGATCGCCGCCAACCTGATCAGCGTCGGCCTGCAGCAGGTGGTCGCCAGTGGTACCGCGCAGCGACTGAATGCCGATGGCCTGGGCCGCCTGCAGCCGGCCGGCAAGACCGGCACCACCAACGACGGCCGTGACAGCTGGTATGCCGGCTATACCGGTGATCATCTGGCGGTGATCTGGATCGGCAACGACCAGAACGAGCAGGCCGGCCTGTACGGCGCCACCGGTGCGATGCGGGTGTGGTCGGGTATCTTCCAGCGCCTGCCGAGTGCCCCGCTGCGGGTCAGCAACAAGGGCCTGGACTGGCAGTCGGTGGCACCCACCGGTCTCAACACGACCGATGAAGGCTGCCCGGGTGCCCGCCGCTTCCCGTTCGTGGTCGGCTACGCTCCGGCGTATGCACCGTGCGCACCGGCGACGTCGCCGGATGGGCAGGGCGGTGCCGAAGGCGAAGGCGGTGGCTGGCGTAGCTGGTTCGGACTGGACCGCAAGCCGGAAGCGCCTGCCGAACCTGCCGCGGCACCTGCCGCAGCCTCTCCTCCTCCGAGCCGATGATGTCGATGAACATGCGATCCCTGTTGCAGCCCCTGGCCTTGACCGGCCTCAGTCTGGCCCTGGCCGCCTGCGTGAGCAGCGCACCGCCAGTGGTCAAGCCGGTCGATACCACCACGCCGGCGCAGCGTCTGGCCGCCGTGAACGCAGCTGCGGGTCCGGACGACAAGGAGCTGTCGGTGCAGCCGCTGCGTGATTCGCAGGTGGAAGATCTGCGGGTGACCGCGCAGGCGCAGCGCCAGGCCAACGATCTGGCCGGTGCCGCCAGCAGCCTGGACCATGCGCTGGAGATCGTGGCGGGTGACCCGGCGGTGCTGCAGGAGCGCGCCGAGCTGGCGCTGCTGCAGGGCCAGTGGGCGCAGGCGGAGACGTTCGCGCGCAAGGCGATCGACCTGGGTTCGAAGACGGGGCCGCTGTGCCGCCGGCACTGGGCGACGATCGAGCAGTCGCGCCTGGCGCGGGGCGAGAAGGAGAATGCGGTGTCGGCGCATGCGCAGATTGAAGGTTGCACGGTACCGGGGATCAAGCGGTACTGAGGTATTCCACTCCATCGGGCGCTGCCCCCTCTGCGGCGCGCGCGCACTGATGGATGCGGGTGATTGGCCGGGTGGGTGGGGCGTGCAGGACACGCCGTAAACCCATCCCTGGGGGCTCGATGGCGCCATCCATGGCGCCAACGGTCCTGCACGCCCCACCCACCCGGCCTGCCATACATCGCGCGGGCCGCAGGCAAGAACAAAATCAAAATCAAAAGCGGGTCGCACGCTGCGCGCACTCGCGGTAATTCATCGTTTTTCCCCGTTCCCTCCACCGCTTTTGACATCCCAGTCGAGCAAGCTCGACGCTACGAAGCGCGTGCCTCCGTCACCGGGAAACTGTCGAAGGCAGGGGACTGTGGGTTTGCGGGGTGTCCGCGGCATGGATGCCGCGGCCAAGCCCCCAGGGACGGGTTTACGGCGTCCCCGCAAACCCACAGTCCCCTGCCAGCCCTCGGTGCAACCCAGAGCCATGACCGCCGTTGCCGTTGCTGGTGCTCTGGCTCCGGCTTGAAACGGGTGCCGGGCAGCGCCCGGCCGGGTATCCTTTCCCTCTGATGTCCGACCTTGTCCATGCCAGCCGCGAAGCCCTCAGCGACGGCGGCGCGCTCGCCTCGCATCTGGATGCCTTCGTCCCGCGTCCAGCCCAGCTGCACCTGACCGAAGCCATCGCCGATGCGCTGCAGCAGCGGGACCTGTTGCTGGCCGAGGCCGGTACCGGTACCGGCAAGACCTTCGCCTACCTGGTGCCGGTGTTGCTGTCCGGGTTGCGCACCATCATCTCCACCGGTACCCGCGCGCTGCAGGACCAGCTCTACCACCGCGACCTGCCACGGGTGCGCCAGGCACTCGGGGTCGGCCTGCGCAGTGCGCTGCTGAAAGGGCGCGCGAACTACCTGTGCCGCTATCGCCTGCAGCAGGCGCGCGGCGAGCCGCGTTTTTCCAGCCCCGAACAGGCGGCGCAGTTCCAGCGCATCCTGGCCTGGTCCGGTCGCTCGGAGTTCGGTGACATCGCCGAACTGGAAGGCCTGGCCGATGACTCGCCGCTGCTGCCGATGGTTACCTCCACCGTCGACAATTGCCTGGGCACCGATTGCCCGTTCTGGGACGATTGCTTCGTGGTGCGCGCGCGACAACGCGCACAGGCCGCCGACGTGGTGGTGGTCAACCATCATCTGTTGCTGGCCGACCTGGCACTGAAGCAGGATGGCTTCGGTGAACTGTTGCCGGGCGCGCAGGCCTTCGTCATCGACGAGGCGCACCAGCTGCCGGAACTGGCTGCACAGTTCTTCGGCGAGGGTTTCGGCATGCGACCGTGGCAGGAGCTCGGGCGCGATTGCCTGGCAGAAGCACGCGGGGTGGGCGGCGCGCAGTCGGCGTTGCAGGAGCCGGTCGACCAGTTGCAGCAGGCGTTGTTGGCGCTGCGTTCGGCGATGGAGGGGCTGCCGCCACGTGGCACGCAATGGCGCGCACTGGCGATGCCGCAGGTACGCGACGGCTTCGATACGGTGATGGCAGGGTTGGTAACGCTGGAGCAGGCATTGCAGCCGCTGCGCGAAGCGGCGGCGGGCCTGGATGCCTGCCATGCACGGGCGCGCGAGGCGGTCTCGCGGCTCAGCCGCTGGCTGGGCGATGACGAACCTGCCCTCGATTTCGATACCGACCCGGCGGAAACCGCCACTGCCGCCGATGTGCTCTGGTACGAACTCACCCCGCGCGGTTTCCGCTGCCAGCGCACGCCGATGGATGTGTCCGGTCCGTTGCGCGAGCACCGCGAACGCAGTCGTGCGGCATGGATCTTCACCTCGGCGACGCTGACCGTCGGTGGCGGTTTCGAGCACATCGCCACGCGACTGGGCCTGGACGACCCCCACACGCTGGTCCAGCCAAGCCCGTTCAACTGGCCGGAGCAGGCGTTGTGCTACCTGCCCGAAGGCCTGCCTGATCCGGCCGCGCGGGGCTTCGGCACTGCGCTGATCCAGACCCTGCGACCCGTGCTGCAGGCCTCGCAGGGCAGGGCCTTCCTGTTGTTCGCTTCGCATCGCGCGCTGCGCGAGGCCGCCGAGGCACTGCGCGACGGGCCATGGCCGTTGTTCGTGCAGGGCGAGGCGCCGCGCGCGACGCTGCTGCAGCGCTTCCGTGAATCCGGCAATGGCGTGCTGCTCGGTTCGGCCAGTTTCCGCGAGGGTGTGGACGTGGTGGGCGAAGCACTGAGCGTGGTGATGATCGACAAGCTGCCGTTCGCGGCACCGGATGACCCGGTGTACGAGGCGCGGCTGGAGGCGATCCGCAGCCAGGGCGGCAATCCGTTCCGCGACGAGCAGTTGCCGCAGGCGGTGATCGCACTGAAGCAGGGCGTCGGCCGTCTGATCCGCAGCGAGAGCGACCGCGGCGTGCTGGTGCTGTGCGACCCGCGCCTGCTCAATCGGGGGTATGGCCGGGTCTTCCTCGATTCGCTGCCGCCATTCCGCCGTACCCGCAGCCTGGCCGATGTGCAGGCCTTCTTTACGCCACAATGGGCGCCCGTGGCCGATGATGCGGCTGCCCCGGTCGCTGTAGCGACCGGTCCCGAGCCGGCGCCCGGTGCCACGTTCCCCCTGTTCTGACCCGATCCGATGAAACTGCTCGCCTTTGAAACCGCCACCGAAGCCTGTTCCGTTGCCCTGCATGTCGACGGACAGGTACTGGAACGCTTCGAGATTGCCCCGCGTCGGCACGCCGAACTGAGCCTGCCGTGGGCGGAGGCGCTGCTGGCCGAAGCCGGCATCAGCCGCCGCCAGCTGGACGGTATCGCGCTCAGCCGCGGCCCGGGTGCGTTCACCGGCGTGCGCCTGGCGATCGCCATTGCCCAAGGCATTGCGCTGGCACTGGATCGGCCATTGCTGCCGGTCTCGACACTGCAGGTGCTGGCGCTGCGGGCACCGGCGGAAGAAACGCAGATCCTGTCGGCGATCGATGCGCGGATGGGCGAACTCTACGTTGCCCGCTTCGAGCGCGTGGACGGCCTGCCGGTGGCGCGCGATGCAGAACGTGTGTGCGCACCTGCCGCGGTGGCGCTGCCGGAAGGGCTGTCCGCCTACGGCGTCGGTACCGGTTTCGGTGCAGCCGAGGGCGCGCTTGTTTCGCAGTTGGGCGCTGGCCTGCGCGGCTTTGATGCCACTGCGCTGCCGCGGGCATCGGACGTGCTGGCACTGGCGGTGCCGGCCTTCGCGCGCGGCGAAGCCATCGCACCGGAGAAGGTCGAGCCGGCGTACCTGCGTGACAACGTGGCGCTGACCCTGGTCGAGCAACAGGCGGCGCGCGAGGCGAAGGCGAAGGCCAACGGCTGAGCCCCTCGTGGCGGGGGGCGAAAGCACAAGCCGCGCTGGGCCGGGCGGGGTGGGTTCGCGGGGGACGCCGTGAACCCATCCTTGGGGGCTTGGCCGCGGCATCCATGCCGCGGACACCCCCGCGAACCCACCCCGCCCGGCCACGGACAGTTTCCGTGTGCGTCCGCCACGGAAAATCAAAAAAAATCAAAGTCAAAAGCGGGTCGCTTCGCTCGCATCCACGCGTGGCGTGGATGTGTGTCGACCAAGGTCGACACCTACCAATAGCAAAAATGCGCCGCGATCTGTCAAAGGTGGGGCGGTGTGGGCTTGCAGGACCGTTGGCGCCATGGATGGCGCCATCGAGCCCCCATGGACGGGTTTACGGCGTGTCCTGCAAGCCCACACCGCCCCGCCAGGTCCGGCATCTCCGCCGCCGCTTCTGCTGTTGCTTCGGTTGTGGCCGTCGCCTCTGCGGGTCCCGGGCCGCAGGCCCGGGCAACAAAACCCTACCGATCGTCGTGCAGGGTGCCGCCCGGCAGGAACACCCACGTGCGGGTGACCTGCAGGATATCGATCTCATCCTCGGTCTTCGGCAACGGCGGGAACGGCTGGGCCAGCTTCACCACCCGCAGTGCCGCCTCATCCAGCAGCGGGGTCCCGCTCGAACGCAGGATCCGGCTGCTCTCCACGCTGCCATCGCGGCGCACGCCCACGCTGATCACCACCTGGCCACCCAGGCGCCGCTGCCGCGCCTCATCCGGGTAATTCAGGTTGCCTACGCGCTCGGCGCGATCGACCCACGCGCGCAGGTAATTGGCATAGGCATATTCGCGCGTGCTGGCCGACACGAACTTGCGGTTCGGACGCTTGGCGTACTGCGCCGAGCGCAGGTGCACTTCGGCGGCCAAGCGCGCCATCTCCACGTCGCGCTGTTCGCGCGCGCTCAGGGGTGCGTCCGGTTCGGGCTGATCCGGCGTGGGCCGGGACTGCGCCTGCGCCACCATTTCTTCGCCATTGCGGCTGCTGACGACCCGTGCCTGCGGCGGCGGAACCGGTGCGGCCGATTGCTGCTGCTGTGGCACCGGGCTGATTCCGGACTGGGCCTGCGGCACGATGCCGGCCTGGTTGTCGCGCGGACGCTGCGCGCGGTCGTGCTCGCCACCGCCTTCCTGGTTGGCTGCGGCCAGGAAATCGGCCTGCTTCGGCGTCAATGCGGTGCGGGTCTGGCTGAAGATCACTTCCAGCGTCGGCACCAGCGGTGCATCGCCCTTCACGGCAAAGCCCACGCCCAGGATCAGCAGGGCGTGGACCAGCACAGACAGCGCGATGGTCGCCCCCAGCCGTTGCGCTTCGCGCGGTGGCGGGGGCAGGACGGCAGGGGCGGACGGCATCAGCGCAGGCCGGCCTCGAGTGCGTCGAACAGGGTGCCAGCGATGTTCAGCCCGTACTGGGCGTCCAGTTCGCGCACGCAGGTCGGGCTGGTCACGTTGACCTCGGTCAGGTAATCACCGATCACGTCCAGGCCGACGAAACGCATGCCACGACGCTTCATCTCCGGGCCCACCTGGGCGGCGATCCAGCGGTCGCGCTCGCTCAGCGGGCGGCCTTCGCCGCGGCCGCCGGCGGCCAGGTTGCCGCGGAATTCGTCGCCCTGCGGGATGCGCGCCAGGCAGTAATCGACCGGCTCACCATCGACCAGCAGGATGCGCTTGTCGCCGGCGGTGATGTCGGGAATGAACTTCTGCGCCAGTGCCATCCTGTGGCCGCCGTCGGTCAGCGTTTCCAGAATCACATTCAGGTTCGGGTCGCCCTGGCCGCTGCGGAAGATCGAGCGTCCGCCCATGCCATCCAGCGGCTTCAGGACGGCCTGGCCGTGTTCCAGGGCAAAGGCCTTCAGCGCCTTGGCATCGCGGCTGACCAGGGTCGGCGGGCAGCACTGCGGGAACAGCAGGGCGGCCAGCTTCTCGTTGTAGTCGCGCAGCCCCTGCGGATTGTTGACCACGCAGGCGCCGGCGGCCGCAGCCACGTCCAGCACCTGGGTGTCGTAGATGTATTCGGCGTCGACCGGCGGGTCCTTGCGCATCAGCACGATCTGGCCGGGACCGAACTCGGTACGGCTGAACGCGCCCAGCTCATACCAGCCGGCCGGGTCGTCGCGCACCTGCAGCGGCGCGGTCTGGGCCACCGCCACGCCGCCTTCCAGGGCCAGGCCGCCCGGGCGCACGTAGTGCAGGGCATGGCCGCGGCGCTGGGCTTCCAGCAGCATGGCGAAGGTGGTGTCCTTGGCGATCTTGATGTGGGCGATGGGGTCCATCACCACGATGACGTTCAACGGCATGGGCGCACCTGTCAGGCAAGGCGTTGATGGTAGCGGCAACGCCGCTCGCGCGCCTCCCCGCCGTACTGCAACGCAGCGTCCGCCCGGCGGTCGCGCACGCATTGCGAAACCCGTCACGTTCAGGAGGGCGCCATGCCCCGCGCCATGGGTCGGCCTTGAAGCGGGCGCGGAAAGTGCGATATAGATACGCTTTCGTAGCGGCCCCCGCCAGAGATCGGGCCGTGCGCTTGGGGATAGGCAATGACTGAAAACACGACTGCGGGCGGGGAACTCGCAGGACTCCGGGTGATGGTCATCGATGATTCGAAGACCATCCGCAGGACTGCGGAAACGCTGCTCAAGCGCGAAGGCTGCGAGGTGGTCACCGCCACCGACGGCTTCGAAGCGCTTGCCAAGATCGCAGACCAGCAACCGCAGATCATCTTCGTCGACATCATGATGCCGCGCCTGGACGGGTACCAGACCTGTGCGCTGATCAAGGGCAACCAGCTGTTCAAGGCGACCCCGGTCATCATGCTGTCGTCCAAGGATGGCCTGTTCGACAAGGCGCGGGGACGCATCGTCGGCTCGGAGCAGTACCTGACGAAGCCTTTCACGCGTGAAGAACTGCTGGGTGCCATCCGCACATACGTCAACGCCTGACCAGGGGGGAAAGGCACAATGGCTCGTATCGTTCTGATCGAGGATTCACCGACCGACCGCGCGGTGTTCACCCAGTGGCTGCGCCGTGCCGGCCACGAGGTGCTGGAAGCGGACAACGCCGAGGATGGACTGCAGCTGGTCCGCGACCAGGTGCCGCAGCTGGTGCTGATGGACGTGGTCCTGCCCGGCATGAGCGGCTTCCAGGCCACCCGTGCGATGGCCCGTGATGCGGCGATCAAACACATTCCGGTGATCATCGTCAGCACCAAGGCGATGGAAACCGACAAGGCATGGGGACTGCGCCAGGGCGCGGCCGATTACATCGTCAAGCCGCCGCGCGAGGATGAACTGATCGCGCGGATCAACGAACTGGTGGCCTGATGCGCTCGCCCTTCGACATTCTCGAAGCCTACGAACGGCGCAGCCTGGCCCACGCGGTGCAGCTGCCCGAACGGCAGTTCGCCCAGGACCTCTGGCGTGGCGTGGGTTACCGCGTCGGCCTGCGCCGGCTGGTGTCCGATTTCCGCGAAGTGGTGGAAATTGTGCCGATGCCGCCGGTGACCCCGGTACCGTGCGCGCAGCCGTGGCTGCTGGGCGTAGGCAACCTGCGCGGCAACCTGTTCCCGGTGGTCGACCTGAAGTACTTCCTGGAAGGCACGCGTACCGTGCAGCAGGAAGGCCAGCGCGTGCTGATCATGCGCCAGGCCGGCGGCGACGTCGCGCTGACCATCGATGAACTGTTCGGCCAGCGCAGCTTCGAACTGGACCAGCAGATCGCGGCCGGCACGCTGGCCGAAGGGCGCTACGGCCACTTCGTCGATCGCGCCTTCCATGCCGACGGCCATGACTGGGGCGTGTTCTCGCTCTCGCTGCTGTCGCGTACCCCTGAATTCCGGCAAGCCGCGGCCTGAGGCCGGGCATCGCCCCCTGCATTGAAGATCGAGGTTGAACGATGAGTACTGCTTCGGACGCCACCAAGACCGGCAAGCTGCGGCTGGGCGGCAGCAACCTCTGGCTGTTCCTGCTGCTGGCATCGATGATCCTGTTCGGCGTCAACACCGGCGTCGCCACCTGGCAGGGCAGTCGCCTGGCCGATGCCGGTTCCAAGGCAGCCGACCTGCAGGTGCTGTCGCAGCAGCTGGCCAACCAGGGCCGTGACGCGGTGGGCGGCAACGCGCAGGCGTTCACCGCCTTCAAGGCGACCCGCAACGCGATCGAACAGAACGTGTCGACCCTGCAGGGGCGCTACGGCAAGGAGCCGGGCGTGTCGGGTGCGATCGCCACCCTGGCCGAAACCTGGGCGCCGCTGGGCAAGCAGGCCGGGCAGCTGGTCGCCAGTGAACCGGCGGTGCTGGCGCTGGCCGGCAATGCCAACAACTTCACCGGCGCGGTGCCGGGCCTGCAGGCCCAGCTGAACGAGCTGGTGCGTGCGATGTCCGCCTCCGGCGCGCCGTCGTCGCAGGTGTACAGCGCCCTGCAGCAGGTGGTGGTGGCCGGCTCCATGGCCCGTCGCGTGACCGAAATGCGCGCCGGTGGCAGCGCTGCGGCGACGTCCGGCGATGCACTGGCACGCGACATCACCGTGTTCTCGCAGGTGCTCGACGGCCTGCGCAACGGCAACGAGGAACTGGGCATCACCGCCGTGCGCGGTGCCGCCGCCGTGGCCGCGCTGGAGCAGTCGCAGCAGAAGTGGGAAGCAATGAAGCAGGACGCCGACGCGATCCTGGCCAGCTCGCGCCAGCTGTTCGCCGCACAGTCGGCGGCCACTGCGCTGGGCCAGGGGTCGGCACACATGCTGGACGACAGCCGCAAGCTGTTCGAGGCGTTCTCCTCGTTCGGCTCGGTGTCCGATACCCGCCTGTTCCCGAACTTCTGGATCGGTGTGGTGTCCGGTGCGCTGTCGCTGATCGCGATCATCGGCTTCGTCTCCACCAACGTGCGCAGCCGCTCGCGCGAGCAGGAACTGCGCTACCAGACCCAGGTGGAGTTCAACAGCCGCAACCAGCAGGCGATCATGCGGCTGCTGGACGAAATCTCCTCGCTGGGTGAGGGCGACCTGACGGTGAAGGCCTCGGTGACCGAGGACATGACCGGCGCCATCGCCGACGCGATCAACTACGCCGTCGACGAGCTGCGCCACCTGGTGACCACCATCAACGACACCTCGGCCAAGGTCGCGCTGTCCACCCAGGAAACCCAGGCCACCGCCATGCAGCTGGCAGAAGCGGCGGGCCACCAGGCCAACCAGATCACCTCGGCTTCGGACCGCATCGGCGAAATCGCGGCGAGCATCGAACAGGTGTCGCGCAACTCGGCCGAGTCGGCCGACGTGGCACAGCGCTCGGTGGTGATCGCCGCCGAGGGTGCCGGCGTGGTGCGCGAGACCATCCAGGGCATGGACCAGATCCGTGACCAGATCCAGGAAACCTCCAAGCGCATCAAGCGCCTGGGTGAGTCCTCGCAGGAAATCGGTTCGATCGTGGAACTGATCAACGACATTTCCGAGCAGACCAACATCCTGGCGTTGAACGCAGCGGTGCAGGCGGCCTCGGCCGGTGAAGCGGGCCGCGGTTTCGCGGTCGTGGCCGACGAAGTGCAGCGCCTGGCAGAACGCACCTCGGGCGCGACCCGACGCATCGAGAACCTGGTGCAGGCGATCCAGGCCGATACCAACGAAGCGGTCACCTCGATGGAACAGACCACCGCCGAAGTGGTGTCCGGTGCACGCCTGGCCGAGGACGCCGGCACCGCGCTGACCGAAATCGAGCGCGTCTCCAACGCCCTGAACACCCTCATCAAGAACATCTCCATCGCCGCCCAGCAGCAGTCGGCTGCGGCCTCGGACATCACCCGCACCATGGGCGTGATCCGGCAGATCACCGGCCAGACCTCGCAGGGTGCCGGGCAGACCGCCGAATCGATCGGCCACCTCGCGCAGCTGGCGGCCGACCTGCGTCGTTCGGTCGCCGACTTCAAGCTGCCGGCGTGACGCGGGCAGGGCGGCGAGCAAGGAACCAGTCGATGAAGCATTTCCATTCCCCACGCCAGAACTCGCGCGGCCTCCGCGCGGCGGCGAACGGAGCGCGTCCATGAGCAGTCTGCGCGATGCGATGAGCCACGCAGCGCTGGGCTGGGTCAAGCCCGAGCTGGACGAGACCCTGCGCCAGGTGCGCAACGAGGTCGAGTACTACGCGGAAGACCCGACCGATGCCAGCCGCATGCGCATCTGCGCCGGCTTCCTGCACCAGGTGCAGGGCACCCTGCGCATGGTCGAGCTGTACGCCCCGGCGATGGTGGCCGAGGAGCTGGAGCAGCTGGCCAATGCCATCGGTGCCGGTGGCGTGGCCGATCGCGATGAAGCCTGCGCGACCCTGATGCGCGGCAGCGTGCTGCTGCCCGATTACCTGGAGCGCCTGCAGAACGGTCACCGCGACATTCCGATCGTGCTGATGCCGCTGCTCAACGAAATCCGTGCCGCGCGGGGCGAAGAAGGGGTGCATGACAGCGTGCTGCTGGCGTTCGCGCCGGACAGCGTCAGCGCCACCGAGGCCGAGCTGGACCATGCCCGTGGCAGCCTGAGCGGGCGCAACCGCGAGCTGCTGGATACCGTGGGCAGCGCGGTGAAGGAAGAACTGCTGCGCATCAAGGATGCGCTGGACCTGCACCTGCGTACTGGCGGTGCGCCCGAACAGCTGCAGACCCAGGCCAACGAACTTGGCGCCGTGGCCGATACGCTGGGCATGATGGGCCTGGGCGTGGCCCGTGGCGTGGTCGTGCAGCAGCGCGATGCGCTGCGTGGCGTGGTCGAAGGCCGCCAGCAGATCGACGAGAACCTGCTGCTGGATATCGCCGGCGCATTGCTCTACGTGGACGCGTCGCTGGACGACCAGGTCGCCCATCTGGGTGCCGGTGGCAGTGGCGAAGATGATCCGAGCGCGGTCGAGAACCGGCGCACGGTGGAGGTGCTGGCACATGAGGCCATCGCCAACTTCGCCGCCGCCCGTGAGCATTTTGTCGCTTTCATTGAAACCAGCTGGAACCATGCCGAGCTGCAGGACGTGCCGCGCCTGCTGGGCGATGTTTCCGGCGCGCTGCGCATGCTGGATCTGGGCACGGCTGCCGATTACCTGCGCGGTGTGCAGCAGTACATCGAAGCCGAGCTGATCGGTCGCCAGCGCGTGCCCAGTGGCCGCCAGCTGGACACCCTGGCCGACGCCATGGCCAGCCTGGAGTATTACCTCGAAGCCCTGCGCGACCGTCGGCCGGGGCGCGAGGACATCCTCGACATCACCCGCAGCAGCCTTGAAGCGCTGCGCTATTGGCCGTTGCCGGAGCGCAACGCGGCGGAACCTGTTGCAGCCGCGCCGATTGCGTTTGCGTCGCTGCTGATCGAGCGCGAGCCGGTCACGCTGCAGGCCGAGCCGCTGCAGCCGGAGCACATCGAGATTCCGGTGCAGCCGGCCGCGCCTGCCGCGGGCACGGTGCCGGTACCGCTGCCGGACTTTACCTTCGACCCGCCACCGGCCACGCCTGCACCGGACGTGGTGGACAACAGCCTGATGTTTGGTGCGCTGGGGACTGGTGCGTCCGCACCGCTGTCGCTGCATGACGACGCGGATGCACCGCTGGTGTTTGCGGCTTCGAGCGCGCCTGCGCCCGAGGTGCCGCAGTGGGATCTCGCGCCGTTCCATCCGGAAGCTGATCCGCTCGCGCCTGCCGACGAGCGCAGCCCGACCTTTGCCAGCTTCGATCCGGTCAGTTTCGAACAGGCCGACGCGGGGCAGGGCGCTGCAACACACTGGACGCTGTCGGAAGCAACGCCTCCGGCACCGGCGGATGAAGTCGCGCTGGACGCCGACGAAGGCGCAGTTGCGACGACAAGCATCGACGCCGATGCGTATGCCGCGCCGGTGTTTGATCCGGTGGCCGCCGAGCACGAGGCTGCTCCGGCGAGTGGCGACGTGGTGTTCCGCTTCGACGCCGACGCGCTGGACAACGCTGACGATGTGCTGTCGCTGCATGCGATGGAGACGCTGACGCTGGACGACGATGCCGTGCTGCATCCGTCGCTGGAGATCGTCGATGCCGGCGCGCCAACGATGGAGGACGAGAATCCTGTTGCCGTCGAAATGGGCACCGCTCCTGCGGATGCACCGATTGACACGCCGGCACCCGGTGCCGATGCGCCGACGCCTGTGGCGGATGCACCTGCGGTGTCGGTGATCGACATCGACACCATCGCGCCGATCGACTTCAGCGAAGCCGACGCGCAGTTCTTTGCCGAGCTGAGCGCGGCGGCTGCGGACTTCAATCCGCAGGCAACGGCCGCACCGACCGTCGTCGAAGCGCCAGTCGCGGTGGATGCCGAGGTGGGCTTTGAAGCGGGCTTCGATGATGACGCTGAGAACATCGACGAGGACATCCGTGAGGTGTTCCTGGAAGAGTTCGATGACGAACTGGCCAACCTCGGTACCTTGCTGCCGGCATGGCGCATGCAGCCGGACAACATGGACCGGCTGCGGCCGATCCGCCGCATCTTCCACACCCTCAAGGGCAGTGGCCGCCTGGTCGGTGCCCGCACCCTGGGTGAGTTCGCGTGGAAGATCGAGGGCATGCTCAATCGCGTGCTGGACGGTAGCCGTCCGGCCTCGCCGGCCGTGCTGGCCATGGTCGACAACGCGCACGCGGCG
The DNA here is from genome assembly GCF_003205835.1 of Stenotrophomonas maltophilia. Lineage (GTDB taxonomy): Bacteria > Pseudomonadota > Gammaproteobacteria > Xanthomonadales > Xanthomonadaceae > Stenotrophomonas > Stenotrophomonas riyadhensis. The sequence goes on along the minus strand of NZ_CP029773.1, from coordinate 3,685,891 downwards.
TTGCCGCAGCTGAACGCAGCACTTCGCCACGGCCAGCGCATCAGCGTGGACCTGCAGGCGATGCAGGCCATCGCCGACCGTGTCGGCGCTGGTGAGGAAACCTACTACGTACCGTTGCCGGTTGCGGTCGCACCTGCGACACCGGTGGTGGAGGCCGGGAGCGAAGGCGAGGACGACATCAGCCGCATCCTCGAGGCCGAAGCCATCGCGTCGGTGCAGGCCGAAGCCGAGCCGGTGCCCGAGGCCGTGGGCACGCCAGCCAATATCGACAGCGTGCTGCGCGAGATCCTCGAAGCCGAAGTGGAAGTCCACCAGGCCACCCTGCAGGACTGGCTGCGTTCGGCGCAGCAGGCACCGCAGCCGGTCAGCGACGCGCTGCTGCGCGCGGTGCACACCATGAACGGCGCCTTCGCGATGACCGAAGTGCCGGAAATCACTGCCGTCACCGGCGGTGCCGAGTCCTACATCAAGCGTGCACTGGCTGCAGACGTGGTGCCTGGTGACGAAGGCGTAGCCGCACTGGGGGCGACTGCGCAGGCGATCACCGCGACCATGGAAGCGCTGCAGGCCGAGCAGCCGCGCATTGTTCCGCAGGAAGCGCTGGTGCAGCGCCTGCAGGCGCTGGCCGGCGAACTGCCGGAAGCGCGCTGGCCGATGGTCGGGCTGGAGGACGAGGACGACGAGCTGGCGCTGGAGACCGATCCGGAGTTCGATGCCGCTGTCGACACGCCGGATGCCTCCGCGTTCGAGCCGACCGGGTCTGGGATCGAGCCTGCCGAGCCGGTGCTGGAACCGATTGCAGCCGGCGCGCAGGTGCCGGAAACCACGGACGTGATCGACACCGGTCTCGACGTCGGTGAACTGACCGGCAGCGATGATCTTTCGCGCTACTTCGATGCCGGATGGCCGTCGGTGCCGGGCGAGGACGAAGCCGCCACCGTGGATACCGGATCGCCTGAATCGATCCAGCCGGTTGAAAGTGATCCGGTTGTTGCGCCGGCCGAAGTGGAGGCTGCACCGACGCCGGCCGCCGAAGCCGAACTGACTGCCGCGGACGACCTGTCGCCGTACCTCGACGCCAGCGCATTGCCGGTGGACGACCGCGACACGGATGAGCTGCCTGCGCCTGCAGAAACTGACGCGATCGACCTGAATACGCAGCAGCCCGCAGGCCTGGGCGATGTCGATGGCAACGACTTCGACGTCACTGCTGCACTGCCACTCGACAGCGAGCTGTCGAGCCTGCAGGATGAAATGGCTGCGCCGGGTTTTGCAGAACCGGTCACGCTGGCAGCCGCGCTCGAGGCCGGCCTGCACGTGATCGACGAAGAGCAGACCCTGGACGACGACGGGCAATGGCCCGTGCTCGGCCTCCAGGCCAGCGAACTCGCGCCGGGCGAGGCGGAAGCCTTTGCCGAGGATGCGGACGTCGGCGGGGAGGCGGCGATCGGTGAAGGAGAGAGCGCCGATCAGCCGTCCCCGGCGACGGTGAATGAGGAGGTCGCAGCGGACGCACTGCAGGCCTCCGGCGGCCCGGTGCGCTTCTTCGAACTCGAAGACGCACCGGGGCGGGGCACGGTCCATGCCGATGCCGAGCCTGTCGAGTCCGAAGCCGCCGCCAACCTGCCGGCCGACGATGGAGCCGCCGCTCTGGAAGACAGCGCCGATGGCGTTGATGCGCTCGATTTCAGCGTGTACGACCGCGAACTGGTCGATATCTTCGTCGAGGAAGGCAAGGACCTGCTGGATCATTGCGATGGCCTGATCAGCGAACTGCGCGATGCGCCGCAGGACCGCGAGGTACTGGCCGGCCTGCAGCGTGATCTGCACACCCTGAAGGGTGGCGCACGCATGGCTGGCATCAACGCCATCGGCGACCTTGGCCACAGCATCGAATCGCTGCTGGAGGCCGTGGCCGCGGGCCGTACCGAGATCGAGCGCCGCGACGTGCAGTTGCTGGAGCGTGGGTTCGATCGCCTGCACCAGCTGCTCACCCGCACCGGCGCGCACCGCGTGGTGGAGCCGGCGCAGGATCTGGTCGAAGCCTTTGAAGTCCGCACCACCACCGATATCGCGGCGGCCGTGGCGGCCGCGCACGGGGCCAGTGTGGTCGAGGCGGCTCCGGCGCAGACCGTCAGCCCATCGACTGCCCTGGTCGATATCCCGCTGTCGGCACCGCTGCCGGCCGAGGGCGTGGTCGATGAAGATCCGCTGGCGCGTCCGCAGCAGGAGCAGGTGCGCGTGCGCGCCGATCTGCTCGACCGCCTGGTCAACCATGCCGGTGAAGTGGCGATCTACCGCTCGCGCCTGGAACAGCAGCTGGGTGCCTTCCGTGGCGCCATGGGCGAACTGGAACGCACCAATGCGCGACTGCGCGACCAGCTGCGCCGCCTCGACCTGGAAACCGAGGCGCAGATCGTCGCCCGCTACCAGCGCGAACAGGACCAGGCCGACCAGAAGTTCGATCCGCTGGAACTGGACCGCTTCTCCACCCTGCAGCAGCTCAGCCGTGCGCTGAACGAGTCGGCGGCCGACCTGGGGGGCCTGCAGGGCGTGCTGGACGATCTGTCGCGCCAGTACGATTCGCTGCTGCAGCAGCAGTCGCGCGTCAGCTCCGAGCTGCAGGATGGCCTGATGCGTGCGCGCATGGTGCCGTTCGATGGTCTGGTGCCGCGCCTGCGCCGCGTGGTCCGCCAGTCCGGCATGGATACCGGCAAGCAGGTCCACCTGACCCTGGAAGGCACCCACGGCGAACTGGACCGCAACGTCCTCGACCGCATGGTCGCGCCGCTGGAACACATGCTACGCAACTCCGTGGCCCATGGCCTGGAAGCGCCGGAACAGCGTCGCGCCGCCGGCAAGCCGGAGGAAGGCGAGATCGCCATCCGCCTGCACCGCGAAGGTTCGGAAATCGTGCTGGAAGTGGCCGATGACGGCGCTGGCCTGGATCGCGAAGCGATCCGCCGCCGCGCCATCGACCGGGGCCTGCTGGCGGCCGACGCACAACCGAACGAGCAGGAGCTGGACAACCTGATCTTCGCTTCCGGCTTCACGACCGCCGACCAGGTCAGCCAGCTGGCCGGCCGTGGCGTGGGCATGGACGTAGTGCGAAACGAAGTGCGCCAGCTCGGTGGCTCGGTCGACATCCAGTCGGTGCGGGGCCAGGGCGTGCGCTTCACCCTGCGCCTGCCGCAGACGCTGGCGGTCACCCAGGCGGTGTTCGTACAGATCGGCGAGACCACCTTTGCAGTGCCGGTCGCCTCGGTCAGTGGTATCGGCCGCCTGTCGCGCGAGCGTTTCGAAGCCGCCGACAGCAGCTACCGCTACAGCGGCGAGGACTATCCGCTGTACGACCTCGGCAGCCTGGTAGGCCAGGCCCCGGCGCGTGCCGATGGCCAGGACCAGGTGCCGCTGCTGCTGGTCCGCGCCGGTGATCTGCGTGCCGCCGTGGCGATCGACCAGGTGCTGGGCAACCGCGAAATCGTGGTCAAGCCGGTCGGCCTGCAGATCGCATCGGTGCCGGGCATCTACGGCGCCACCATCACCGGCGATGGTCGCGTGGTGGTGATCCTGGACGTGGCGCCGCTGGTGCGCCGCTTCCTCGCCAACCCGACCTTGCCCGTGCTGGCCAATGCGCCGCGCCAGGAGCGCCAGGTGCCGCTGGTGATGGTGGTCGACGACTCGCTGACCATGCGCAAGGTCACCGGCCGCATCCTCGAACGCCACAACTTCGAGGTCAGCGTCGCCCGCGATGGCGTGGAAGCGCTGGAACGCCTGGAAGAGCGCGTGCCCGACCTGATGCTGCTGGATATCGAGATGCCGCGCATGGATGGCTACGAGCTCGCCACCGCGATGCGTGCCGACCCGCGCTACAAGGATGTGCCGATCGTGATGATCACTTCGCGCAGCGGCGACAAACACCGCCAGCGCGCCTTCGAGATCGGCGTCCAGCGTTACCTGGGCAAGCCGTACCAGGAACTGGACCTGATGCGTAACGTGTACGACCTGCTGGGGATCGCCCGTGTCCGTGAGTGAAACCCAAGCGGCTCCGGCCGTGGCCCTGCTGGCCCGCCCCGGTGCGGCGCGTGAGCGCCTGCGCGAGGCGCTGTCGCATGCGGATGTGCAGCTGGTGCTGGAAGACGACCCGAACAGCCTGGAGCCGCAGCTGTTGCAGGACGCCCGTCCGCAGATCGTGGTGATCGCCCTCGAGGCGGCCATCGAGGATGCACTTGAGCGCCTGGAAAGCGTGCTGTCCGCCCCGGGCCTGACCCTGGTCTTCGACGAGGCCGAGCTGGCCGCGCGCCGCGATGGCTGGGAAGCCCAGCGCTGGGGCCGCCACTTGGCCGCCAAGCTGCACGGCCACCAGCAGGTACTGCCGCCAGGGGCCGAGGACGAGCCCAGCCTGCAGCTGGAACCGGGCCACCCGGCACCGGCGCCGGCACCGCAGGAAGAGGCGCTGCAACCGCATCTGGACCAGGCGCTGAGCTGGGCCGACGAGGTGCCGGCCGACAGCCTGTATTCCCCCCCTGCACAACTGCACGAGCCGATCGCACTGGAGCAGGCACTGGCCGCGCTGCAGCCGGTCGTGTCGGAGCCGCTGGAGGCACCGGTACTGCCGTCGCTGGCTGAGCCCGTTGCTGCAGCACCGGCCGTGCCGCCGATCTCCTTCGACCACACCGCGTGGTCGCTGGTCGAGGACGCGGTGGACGCGCCGGCCACCGTCAGCAACATTGCCGACGACGCGCCGATGCCTTCTTTCGATACCGACCACCTCAGCCTGGTCGATCTGGACGCTGCTGCGCCTGTGGGTGCACGTGCCGGATCGCTGCTGGTGCTGGCCGGCATCGGTGGCCCGGATGCGCTGCGTCGCCTGCTCGGCGCGTTGCCGTCTTCGCTGAGCGTGCCGGTCCTGGTGCACATGCGCCTGGATGGCGGTCGTTACGGCAATCTCGTCAAGCAGATGGCACGCGTATCGCCGCTGCCGGTGCAACTGGCCGAAGCCGGCCAGCGCGCCACACCCGGTGAAGTGCACGTGCTGGCCGATGATATCGGCGTACGTGCGGCCAGCGATGGCCTGCATTTCATCAGCGACGCGCAGGGGATCGCGATTGCCGCGCTGCCGGCTGACCACACCGCGCTGGTATTGCTCAGTGGTGCCGATCTGGCCCACGTCGGACCGGCGTTGGACCTGGCGGCCGCCGGTGCCTGGGTGGCCGGGCAGGTGGGTGAGGGCTGCTATGACCCGGCTGCGGCCACGGCCGTGGTTGCGGCCGGCAGGGTCGCCGGAGAACCGCAGGAACTGGCGCAGGCCATTGCCGCGCGCTGGGGCGTGGAAGACGACAACGGAGAGGCACCATGAGCTACGCCAGCAATGATGAGATCCGCGGCGTCCTGATCCAGGCCGGCAATGAGCGCGTGCTGCTGCCCAATGCCACGGTGGCCGAAATGATGTCGCGCGTGCCGGTGCAGCCAGTCTCCGATGCCCCGCGCTGGTTGGTCGGCGAGATCGGCTGGCATGGCTGGCAGGTGCCGTTGGTGTCGTTCGCACGGCTGTCCGGTCTGGGCGAAGAAGCCGTGAGCGGCCACAACAAGGTAGTGGTGCTGAAGGCCCTGAGCGGCAACGCGCAGCGCCCCTACTATGCGCTGCTGACGCAGAATTTCCCGCAGTTGATCTCGGTGCCGCGCGACGGCCTGCTGGCCGACGCCTCCGAGGAAACCCTGCCGCAGATCGTGCACATGCGCGTGCTGCTGGGCGAAAAGAGTGCGCTGCTGCCGAACCTGGATGCGCTGGAAGCCGCGCTGGAATCGCTGGCGGCCTGATCGGACATCCGCCGGTCGGATTCCCGGTAGTGCCGGCCGCTGGCCGGCAGCCTCATGATCCCGTGGATGCCGGCCTGCGGCCGGCACTACCACGAATCAGCCTCAGCCCAGATCGCCCAACCGCGCCTGCAGTGCTGCAATCGCGGCCAGGCCGGCGGTTTCGGTGCGCAGAATGCGCGGGCCCAGCTGCAGGCCCTGGAACCCCGCCGCCGCCAGTTGATCCCGGTCGCGCGGCGACCAGCCGCCTTCCGGACCGATCGCGATCACGATGCCCCCGACGGGTGCGGCGTCCAGCGTCGACAGCCGGTGCGCGCCTTGCGGGTCCAGGGTCAACCGAAGCGTATCTACCGGCAGCGCCGCTGCCGCCTGCGCAAGCGACAGCGGCGGGCCCACCTGCGGAATGCGTGCGCGCCCGGACTGGCCACAGGCTGAGGTCACCACGTTGTTCCAGTGCGCCACGCGCTTCTCCGCCCGTGCTGCATCGAGCTTCACCTCGGTACGCTCGGCGTTGACCGGAATGATCGCCGCCACGCCCAGTTCGGTGGCCTTCTGCAGGATCAGGTCCATCTTCTCGCCGCGGGCGATGCCCTGCAGCAGAGTGATCGCCAGCGGTGATTCAGTGTCGATGGCCTGCACGGCGTCGATGCGGACCTGTACCTCGCGCTTGCCGGCCACGGTCAGGGTGGCGCTGTAGTCGTGGCCGTCACCGTTGAACAGTACGCAGGTATCGCCCTCGCGCAGGCGCATCACCCGCACCAGGTGGTTGGCCGTCTCTTCCGGCAGGGTCACGGTCTGGCCGCTGTGCAGCGCCAGGTCGATGGGACAGCGGGTCACGCGCATGCAATCGCCTCGTCAATCGCTGCCAGCGTGGTATGTGCCAGCAGCTCCAGTTGTTCGTCATCCACGCAGTAGGGTGGCATCCAGTACAGCACGTCGCCCAGTGGTCGCAGCACCACACCGCGCTTCAGCGCGGCCTTGTAGGCGTGCAGGCCCAGCCGCAGCGCCGGGTCGAACGGGGTGCGCTTGTTGCCGTCGCGCGATAGTTCGAACGCCACCACCATGCCCGCCTGGCGCACGTCGGCCACGTGCGGATGGTCGCTGAACGGTGCAGCCAGCGTGCCCATCACCGAGGCGATGCCGCGGTTGCGGGCGATCACATCGTCGTCGCGGAAGATGTCCAGCGTCGCGAGCGCGGCCGCGCAGGCCAGCGGGTTGCCGGTGTAGCTGTGCGAGTGCAGGAACGCGCGCTCGCGCGAGTCGTCGAGGAACGCGTCGTACAGTGCCTGCGTCGCCAGCACGGCGGCCAGTGGCAGGAAGCCGCCGGTCAGGCCCTTGGACAGGCACATCAGGTCCGGCATCACCCCGGCCTGCTCGCAGGCGAACAGGGTGCCGGTGCGGCCGAAGCCGGTGGCGATCTCGTCGGCGATCATGAACGCGCCGTGGGCATCGCACAGTTCGCGCACGCGCTGCAGGTACACCGGGTCATGCATGCGCATGCCGCCCGCGCACTGCAGGCGAGGTTCCAGGATTACCGCGCAGATCTCGCCCGGATGCTGGTCGAACAGCGTGGCCAGTCCATCCGCCGCCTGCCGCGCGCGATCGGCTGCGCTTTGGCCGGGCTCGGCCAGGTAAGCGTCGGGCGAGGGCGCGAACAGTCCTTCGGCCAGCAGCGGCGCGTAGACGCGGCGATACAGCGGGATGTCACCCAGCGCCAGCGCGCCCAGGGTTTCGCCGTGGTAGCCGTTTTCGAGTGCGATGAAGCGCGTGCGCCGCGGCTCGCCACGGTTCTGGAAATACTGGAAGGCCATCTTCAGCGCCACTTCCACGCCGGCGGAACCGTTGTCGGCGTAGAACACCTTGGCCAGCGGTTCGCGGCCAGGCTGGCGCGGGGCCAGCGCCAGCAGGCGTTCGGCCAGGGTGATGGCCGGCTCATGGCCGAATCCGGCCAGCATCACCTGTTCCAGCTGCGTGGCCTGGGCGGCGATGGCGCCACCGATGCGCGGTTCGGCATGGCCGAACAGGTTGGTCCACCAGCTGCTGACCGCATCCAGATAGCGGTTGCCGTCGTGGTCGATCAGCCAGGCACCTTCGCCGCGGGCGATCGGTACCAGCGGCAGGGTGTCCGGGTGTTCACGCATCTGCGTGCACGGGTGCCACAGCACCTGCAGGTCGCGCTGCCGCCAGTGCTGGGCCAGCGGGGAAGGGGTTGGGTCTGCTAGCATTTCGGGCTCATGAACATGTTGCTGCCTGCACATTCTATCGGCCCCGGCGCAGGCGCCGGCCGCCGCGGAGATTCCGCATGAACGATGACCGTGCCGGCCGTCGCTTGCCGATCATCCATCGGATCACCGATGAGGAGAACGGCCCCTTCCAGCGCCAGCACCTGGACCTGGAGTTCTCCAACGGCGAACGCCGCCGCTTCGAGCGCCTGGTCAGCCGGGGTCATGGCGCGGTGGTGGTGGTGCCGATGCTCGATGACGAGACCGTACTGCTGGTACGTGAATACGCGGCCGGCATGCACCGCTACGAGCTGGGCCTGGTCAAGGGCCGGATCGATGCCGGCGAGACGCCGGAGCAGGCGGCCGACCGCGAACTGAAGGAAGAGGCCGGTTACGGCGCGCGCCGGGTGGACGTGCTGCGCGCGATGACCCTGGCCCCGACCTACATGAGCCACCAGTCGTGGTTGGTGGTGGCGCGCGACCTGTACCCGGAAAAGCTGGCCGGCGACGAGCCGGAAGAACTGGAAGTCGTACCGTGGAGGCTGGCCGAGCTGGACCAGCTGATGCTGCGCGAAGACTTCTCCGAGGGACGCTCGCTGGCAGCGCTGTTCATCGCCCGCCAGTGGCTGCAGGGAACGCGATGATCAAACTGACCACGGACCTGCGCGAGACCGCCATCGCCATTGCCCAGGAAGCCGGACAGGCCATCATGCAGGTCTATGCCGATGGCTTCGATGTGCAGATCAAGGATGACAACAGCCCGGTCACCGCCGCCGACCTGGCCGCCAACCAGGTGATCGAGCAGGGCCTGCAGCAGTTGACCCCGGATCTGCCGATCCTGTCCGAGGAATCGGCGCAGGTCCCCTGGGAACAGCGCCGCCACTGGGGCGCCTACTGGCTGGTCGATCCGCTCGATGGCACCCGTGAGTTCGTCAAGCGCAACGGCGAGTTCAGCGTCAATATCGCGCTGATCTACCAGGGCGCGCCGGCCTTCGGCGTGGTGCTGGCCCCGGTGACCGGCATCGTCTGGCATGCCATGCGCGGCGAGCTGGCGTATCGGCGCCAGGGCCTGCACGACACTGTGCTGCGTACCCGCACACCGGCCACCGCACCGTTGCGGGTTGCCGCCAGCCGCTCGCACCGGTCGCCGGAAACCGAAGCGCTGCTGGCGCGCATGGGCCGCATCGAGACCATCGCGCAGGGCTCGTCGCTGAAATTCTGCCGGATCGCCGAAGGTGGCCTGGATGTCTATCCGCGGCTGGGCCCGACCTCTGAATGGGATACCGCCGCCGGCCAGTGCGTACTGCACGCCGCCGGCGGTGCGGTACTGTCGGCAGCGACCGGCAAGCCGTTCCGCTACAACCGCCGCGAGACCCTGTTGAACGGCGATTTCATTGCCCTTGGTGATACCAGCCTGCCGTGGCGCGACTGGTTGTCCGATTGACCCTGGAGGCCGCATGAGCGCGCATGACACCCCTACCAGCGGCAGCGCCGCCGCCCATGAACTGGAACGCCTGCTGGCGATCATGGCGCGCCTGCGCGATCCGCAGGGTGGCTGCCCCTGGGACCTGGAGCAGACCTTCGCGACCATCGCGCCGTACACCATCGAGGAAGCCTACGAGGTGGCCGATGCGATCGACCGCGGCGACCTGGATGATCTCTGCGACGAACTGGGCGACCTGCTGCTGCAGGTGGTGTTCCATGCGCGCATGGCCGAGGAGCAGGGCGCCTTTGCCTTCGCCGAAGTCGCACGCGCGATCAGCGACAAGATGCAGCGCCGCCATCCGCACGTGTTCGCCGACGTCAGCGTTGACGATGCCGACGGCGTGACGCGTAACTGGGAGGCGATCAAGCGCGCCGAGCGCGCGGCCAAGGGCGAGCAGGATACCTCCGCGCTGGCCGGCATCTCGCGCGGGCTGCCGGAATGGCAGCGGGCGGTGAAGCTGCAGTCGCGCGCGGCCAGGGTCGGCTTCGACTGGCCGGGCCCGTTGCCGGTGCTGGACAAGGCCGCCGAGGAACTGCAGGAGCTGCGCGAGGAGTTCGAGCGCGGCGACATCGCCGGCAACAAGGCGCGCCTGCAGGAAGAGCTGGGCGACCTGCTGTTCGTCTGCGCCAACCTGGCCCGCCACGCCGATATCGATCTGGGCGCGGCGCTGCGCGGGGCCAACCACAAGTTCGAACGCCGCTTCCGTGCGATGGAAGCGCAGGCCGACGCCCAGGGTGGGGCGCTGGCGTCGATGGACCTGGATGCGCAGGAAGCGCTGTGGCAGCACGCCAAGGCGGCGGAGAAGGCGTGAAGACGCTTGCGCTGTTCCTGCTGACCGCGCTGGCCGAAATCGTCGGCTGCTACCTGCCGTGGTTGTGGCTGCGCAAGGGTGGCAGCATCTGGCTGCTGCTGCCGGCGGCGGCCAGCCTGGCCCTGTTCGCGTGGCTGCTGACCCTGCATCCGACCGCCAGTGGCCGCGTCTATGCCGCCTACGGTGGCGTTTATATCGGTACCGCGCTGTTCTGGCTGTGGCTGGTCGACGGCATCCGTCCCAGCCGCTGGGACCTGCTCGGTGCAGCCCTGTGCCTGGCCGGCATGGCGGTGATCATGTTCGGGCCGCGCACGCCCTCGGTGTAGCGTCGAGCCATGCTCGACTGCTTCTGCCAGTATCCGTCGAGCCTAGGCAGCCGAGCATGGCTCGGCTCTCCAAGGGCAAGGATGCTCGCGCAGCGCTGCCGCCTCCGAAGGTGCATGATGTAGGCAGTGATGGCCCGGAGCACGCACATGTCCCGCTTCGCCAGCTTCCGTGAGTTCTACCCGTTCTATCTGGACGAGCACCGCCACCCGGTCTCGCGGCGCCTGCATTTCATCGGCAGCTGCGGCGTGCTGTTGCTGGTCGCCGTTGCCGCGCTGCGCGGCCAGCCGATGTTTCTGCTCGGTGCTCTGTTCTGTGGTTACGGATTCGCCTGGGTCGGCCATTTTTTCTTCGAGAAGAACCGCCCGGCCACCTTCCAGCACCCGCTGTATTCATTCATGGGCGACTGGGTGATGTTCGCCGACATCCTGCGTGGGCGGGTGCCCTGGTAGCCTCGCTGTGCCCGCCGTCCTCACGCGCTATGCTGGGGCCTGGGCGACATAGATATAGATAAGGAAAGCGCGATGTTCCCGACCATGTTCTTTACCGTGGTACTGGCCTTCGTGGCCGTGGTGATCCTGTTCAAGGCGGTGCGGATGGTGCCGCAGGGGTATGAATGGACCGTTGAGCGCTTCGGCCGCTACACCCACACCATGACGCCGGGCCTGCACTTCCTGATCCCGATCGTCTACGGGGTCGGGCGCAAGGTGAACATGATGGAACAGGTGCTGGACGTGCCCAGCCAGGAAGTGATCACCAAGGACAACGCGGCCGTGCGCGTGGATGGCGTGGTGTTCTTCCAGGTCCTGGATGCGGCCAAGGCCGCCTACGAGGTGGCCAACCTGGAAGTGGCGATGATCGCCCTGGTGCAGACCAACATCCGTACCGTGATCGGTTCGATGGACCTGGATGAATCGCTCAGCCAGCGCGAGGTGATCAATGCCCAGCTGCTGAGCGTGGTCGACCATGCCACCAATCCCTGGGGTGTGAAGGTCAACCGTATCGAGATCCGCGACATCCAGCCGCCACGCGATCTGCTGGATGCGATGGCGCGGCAGATGAAGGCCGAGCGCGAGAAGCGTGCGCAGATCCTCGAAGCGGAAGGTTCACGGCAGTCGGAGATCCTGCGCGCCGATGGCGAGAAGCAGGCCACCGTGCTGGAGGCTGAAGGCCGTCGCGAAGCCGCGTTCCGCGATGCCGAGGCGCGCGAGCGTCTGGCCGAGGCCGAAGCGATGGCGACCAAGGTGGTGTCGGCAGCGATCGCCGAGGGTGACGTGCAGGCGATCAACTACTTTGTCGCGCAGAAGTACGTGGAAGCGTTCAAGGAACTGGCCAGTTCACCGAACCAGAAGCTGGTGCTGATGCCGATGGAGGCCAGTGGCGTGATCGGCTCGATCGCAGGCGTGGCCGAACTGGCAAAACAGGCGCTGGCCAGCCAGGACAACAAGGCCGCCGACAAGCGGCCGCCGCCGCTCGGAGGCTGACATGCGCTGGGAAGTCGTCGGTTGGGGGGCGTTGGCGCTGCTGCTGTTCGCGGCCGAAGCGCTGGCGCCGGGTGCATTCATGCTGTGGATCGGCATTGGTGCGGCAGCGGTGTTCGTACTGGTTGCGGTGTTCAGTGACATTCCGCTGTTGTGGCAGGTGATTGCTTTCGTCCTGCTGAGCGTGGTCTCGATCCAGTGCTACCGTCGCTGGGGGCGACCGCGGGCACGGCCCAGCGATGCGCCGCTGCTCAACCGCCGCACGGAGCAGTTGATCGGCCGGGAGGTCGCACTGCAGCAGGCCATCGTCGGCGGCCAGGGACGGGTCAGCATCGATGATGCGTCCTGGCAGGTGAGTGGACCGGATTTGCAGGCCGGCAGCCTGGTACGGGTGGTGGCGGTGCAGGGCAGCACGCTACGGGTCGAGGCTGCAGACCGGCCCCTGTAGAGCCGAGCCCACGCTCGGCTCCTGCACGAAGAGCAGCCGAGCGTGGGCTCGGCTCTACAGCTCGCCCGCTGCGCTGCGGCACGCCTGCGGGCGACCGATCTGGGATAATGGGGATTCTTGTTTCCTCTGCTGCCGGACCCGGTCATGACCCAGAAGACGCTGCTCAACGATACCCACCGCGCCCTTGGCGCCAAGATGGTCGATTTCGGGGGTTGGGACATGCCCATCCACTACGGCTCGCAGCTCGACGAGCACCACCTGGTGCGTCGCGAGTCCGGTGTATTCGACGTCAGCCACATGACCGTGGTCGACCTGCACGGTGACCAGGTCAAGCCGTTCCTGCGCCGCCTGCTGGCCAACTCGGTCGACAAGCTGAAGGTGACCGGCAAGGCACTGTATTCGTGCATGCTGAATCCGCGCGGCGGCGTCATCGATGACCTGATCGTCTACTACCTGGGCGACGATTTCTTCCGCATGGTGGTCAATGCCTCCACCCGCGAGAAGGACCTGGCCTGGCTGCGTGAGCAGGCTGCGCCGTTCGGCGTGTCGGTCGAACAGCGCCCGGACCTGGCCATCCTCGCCGTGCAGGGCCCGCAGGCACGCGACATCGTCATCGGCCTGGCCCGCGAAAGCGATCGCGCAGCGCTGGCCAAGCTGGGCCGTTTCGCCGCCCTGCAGGTGCAGTCGGACGACGCTGTCGAGCTGTTTGTCGCTCGCACCGGGTACACCGGTGAGGACGGTTTCGAGATCCTGCTGCCGCAGGATGCCGTGGTCGCGTTCTGGAACCGCCTGCTGGCGGCAGGCGTGAAGCCGGCCGGCCTCGGCGCGCGCGACACCTTGCGCCTCGAAGCTGGCATGAACCTGTACGGCCAGGACATGGACGAAGAGATCAGCCCGTACGAAGCGGCACTGGCCTGGACCGTGTCGCTGGACGAAGGCCGCGACTTCATCGGCCGCGACGTGCTGGAAGTGCAGAAGGCCGCTGGCACCGCACGCCAGATGATCGGCCTGGTGATGGACGAGAAGGGCGTGCTGCGCCACGGCCAGGCGGTGACCACCGCGGGCGGCCAGGGCGAGATCCTGTCCGGCACCTTCTCGCCGACCCTGGCCAAGGGCATCGCCTTTGCCCGCGTGCCGGCCGGTGAGCTTGGCGAGGTCACCGTCGACATCCGCGGCCGGCAGGTGCCGGTGCGCGTGGTCAAGTTCCCGTTCGTGCGCGAAGGCCAGGCCCAGCCCGGCGTGTTGGCCGACGTCTGATCCGAACATGCCGGTCGTCACTGACAGCAGTGGCGGCCGGTTGGTTACACTAGCCCCGTTTTTTCCACCCCTGCATATCTCTGGAGCAGTCCCATGAGCGAGATCCCCGGCGACCTCAAGTTCCTCAAGTCCCATGAGTGGGCCCGTGTCGAAGGCAATGGCCGCGTCACCGTCGGTATTTCCGACCACGCCCAGGGCCTGCTGGGTGACCTGGTCTACGTCGAACTGCCGGAAGTCGGCGCCGACGCCAAGGCCGGCGAACAGATCGCCGTCGTCGAATCGGTGAAGGCCGCCTCGGACGTCTACAGCCCGATCAGCGGCAAGGTGGTCGAGGTCAACTCGGCCCTGTCCGACAAGCCGGAAACCATCAACGAAGATGCCTACGGCGAAGGCTGGATGTTCGTGGTTGAACTGACCAACGCCGAAGAGGTCAACGAACTGCTGGACCCGGACGCGTACGCCGAAGCCCTGGAGAACGACGACCACTGAGTCGCCGCTTCCTGGTTCGGACACGGCCACCTTCGGGTGGCCGTTTTTGTTTTGGCGAGTGCATCGGACTCATGACGCGGGGTTCGCTCCGCACCCTCGATGCGGCATCAGCAGACCCGCGAACGGCACCGAGGGGTGCGCGCAGTTTTGCGCAAATCCGCGTTTCCACCCCGCGCCGACGCGTCCGGATGTGAAAACTTTTCGCCCCCCGTTGCGGTGCCGTTGTGCTGGCGTTGGTGCTGGCGGCGACGGCTGCCGGCGCTGCATGCGTGCAACGGTGCCCAACGCGTGTGCGTCTGCGCGGAGTGCTTATTTCAAGTGCTTTTTGTTCAACATCTGCGTTGCCGTGGTTGCGGTCAACGTGCGTGCGTGGCGCGTTGATGGTCGTTGCAGGCGCGGCGTGGTGACCGTGGAGGCGGCACCGTGGATGGCGCGGATGTGAAAATTTTTCGCGGGGGTTGTTGACAGTAAAAAAAACCGTGATTAGGTTTCGCCTCAGCAGACCTTGCCTGCCCAACCGAGTGCGCAGAATCAATCGTCCGATGCGAAGCAGCCCCTTCAAGACCACCGCGACCCTGATGACGGTGGACATGGCCCCGCTTCCCCCGGAGAAATGCAAGGCAACTCCCGTTCCGATGTCCGCTCCGCCGATCGAGGCGGGCATTGCCGCATCCGTAACGGCGCGCCTGACGCGCCGGCGGTCCCCGCACGCAGCATCCGCGGGTTTGATCCACCTGGGCGTTTCAACTCCCTATCACTGACGAGGAGCCATCCCATGGCAACCAAGAAAGCTGCGAAGAAGAAGCCCGCCGCCAAGAAAGCGGTGAAGAAGGTCGCGAAGAAGGCCGCTGCCAAGAAGGCAGTGAAGAAGGTCGCGAAGAAGGCGACCGCCAAGAAGGCAGTGAAGAAGGCTGCGAAGAAGGTCGCCAAGAAGACCACTGCGAAGAAGGCAGTGAAGAAGGCGGCGAAGAAGGTAGCCAAGAAGTCCACTGCCAAGAAGGCCGTCAAGAAGACCGCGAAGAAGGCCGTCAAGAAGGTAGCCAAGAAGGCCACCAAGAAGACTGCGAAGAAGGCAACGGCCCGCAAGCCGGCCAAGAAGGTCGCGAAGAAGGCAACTGCCAAGAAGGCCGTCAAGAAGACCGCCAAGAAGGCAGTGAAGAAGACCGCGAAGAAGGCCACCAAGAAGGCTGCCCCGAAGAAGGCAGCGAAGAAGGTTGCCAAGCGCAAGCCGGCCGCCCGCAAGAAGAAGGCCGCTCCGGTCGCTCTGCCGGCCACCCCGGCGCCGCTGATCTAAGTACTTCCCGATAGCCGCATCCTGAAACCCCCTTCCCCGGCTGCCCAGCGGGGAGGGGGTTTTTTTATGGGGCCGTTTGTAGGGTCGAGCCATGCTCGACTGCTTTTCTGGCGGTCGACGCTAGCGCTGCGGCGCTGGTGGGAAACGTTCCACCAGGAAGTCGATGAAGCTGCGCAGGCGGGTCGAGCGGTAGCGGTCGTGGGCGTAGACCAGGTGCATCGGTCGACCGGCCTGGCCATGTTCGGGGAACAGCGGCACCAGCCGACCTGCCTCGACATCCGCGGACAGCAGCAATGCCGATTGCAGGACGATGCCCATGCCATGCAATGCGGCCAAGCGCAGCGCCTCACCATTGTTGACCTGCAGCCGGCCGTCGGGCGTACGGACGAGTTCGCCAGCGTCGGCCTGCAGCCACTGCGCGAGTGCCGTCGGTTCGAAGGACAGGCACTGGTGCCGGGCAAGTGCCTGCAGGTTGGTGGGCGTGCCATGCCGGGCGAGGTACCCGGGGGAGGCGCACATCATCAACCGGTAGGGCGCGAGTGCGCGCGCGACCAGCGTGCTGCTGTCGGCCAGCGTGCCGATGCGCAGCGCCGCTTCGAATCCTTCTTCGGCGAGGTCGACGACGCGGTCGGTCAGCGTTGCTTCGACCCGGACGCCAGGGTGGCGCGCCATGTAGTCGGCCAGTGCTGGCACCAGCGCATGCGTGCCGAAGATCACCGGTGCGCTGATGCGCAGCGTGCCTGCCGGTGCCAACTGCTGATGTTGGGCCTGGGCATCGGTTTCGTCCACCAGACGCAGGATCTCCCTGCAACGGGCGTAGTAGTCCTCGCCGAAGGGCGTCATGTGCTGGCGCCGCGTGGTTCGGCTCAGCAGCTGCATGCCCAGGCGTGCTTCCAGTGCACGCAGGTGCTTGCCGGCCATCGTCGCGGAGATATCCAGTGCCGTAGCGGCGGCACTGAGACTGCCTTTGTCCACGATCAGCACGTAGACCTGCATGCTTTCCAGCAGGTTCATCTGACACTCCGGGTGTTGAATGCTGAAACCTGCGCGGAGTTTATCAATCAGGGGTGATCAAACAGCATGCACAGCACGCGCCGGATGTGCCGGCTGGCTGATTGGGAGAACAACATGGATCTGGGGCTTGAAGGGCGTACCGCGCTGGTCACCGGGGCGGGCAGTGGCATCGGTGCCGGTGTGGCCAGGCTGCTGGCGGCACAGGGCGCACGCATCGCGATCAGCGCCCGCCGCATCGAGCCGCTGCAGGCACTGGCGGCGGAGATCGAATCTGCAGGCGCGCCGGCACCGATCGTCCTGCTGGGCGACCTCACCGATGCGGAGCAGGTACGCCACATTGCGGATGCAGCCTCGGCGGCACTGACGCGTGTCGACATCCTCGTCAATGCGGCTGGAGGAGGCCGGCCGACCACGGTGGATGCGGGGGACGATGTCTGGGAGGAAGCCATGGCCTTGAACTTCTCTTCGGCGCGGCGCCTGACCCAGGCACTGCTGCCGGCGATGCAGGCGCAGGGCTGGGGGCGGGTGATCAACCTCAGCGGTTCAATGGAACCGCGCGCGGTGAATGCCGCCACGGCGGCGAAGGCGGCGTTGCATCTGTGGAGCAAAGGGCTGTCGTCGGCGCTGGCCTCACAGGGCATCACGGTCAATGCAATCGCGCCGGGACGGATCAACAGCGCACAGATCCGGGAGCGCCTGCATCCCACCGAGGAAAGCCGGCGTGAGTTCATCGAACGCAACATTCCGATCGGGCGTTTTGGTGATCCGGAGGAGGTGGCGCCGCTGGTGGCCTTTCTGGCCTCGCCCTTGGCCGCCTACATTACCGGCGCGGTGATTCCGGTGGATGGCGGCATGCACTACTTCGCGCATTAGCCTTCCGTTTGTAGAGGCGAGCCATGCTCGACTGCTTTGCCCGAACAGTCGAGCACGGCTCGACTCTACAAGAGCCAACAAAAAGGGCGACCCGTAGGCCGCCCTTCGCACACACGGTCGAGTCCGACAGATCAGCGCGGCGAAGCCACCGCGCGATTGCCCGAGGCACCCTTGCCCTTGCGCTTGTCCTGCTGCGCGGGACCCGCGCCCTCGGCCATCAGGTTGTCGCTGCCGAAGTCGGTGTCCACGTCCAGCCAGCGCTGCGCCGGCAGGCCCAGGGCGGAATCGAGCACGGTCGGCAGCAGGCCGCTGGGCAGGCCGCTTTCGCCGTTCCACATGATGGCGATGCCGAGATCGCGTTCCGGTACCAGCGCGACCAGGCCGCGGTAGCCCTGCACGGCACCGGCATGGAACACCACGTCGTGACCGGCGTAATCGAAGGTGCGCCAGCCCAGGGCGTAGCCGGCCGAGTGCAGGCGCTCGCGGCGCCAGCCCGAACGCATCTCGCCGGGGGTGTTGATCAGGCTGGAGTGCAGGGTGGCCAGCAACGGTGCCGGCAGCACATCGGGGCGATGGCCGGTGTGGGCCAGCAGCCACTGCGCCATGTCGCTGGCGCTGGCGTTGACGCCGGCTGCCGGGGCAACACGGTAGTAGGTCGGCTTCGGTGTCAGCGACACCCAGCCGTTGCGGCTGCGCACGTGCGGGCGCGCCCAGCGCGAGCTGGCCTGGATGCCGGCCAGGCCGAGGCTGGCGTCGTTCATGCCCAGCGGCTTGAAGATGCGGCGCTCGACCGACTGCTCGTAGAAGCTGCCGGAGGCGGCATAGACGACGTCGCCGATCAGGCTGAAGGCCACGTTCTGGTAGGCGTAGCAGTCGCCCGGCAGGCACTTCAGGCTGGTGTTGGCCAGCTTCTGGGTCAGCGAGTAGTACTCGGCATTGCCTTCGATGTCGCGGTCGTAGGCGTTGTAGGGCAGGCCGACGCGATGGCTGAGCACGTCGGCCACGGTCAGGCGATCGGTGGCTTCGGGCGAGTTGAGGCGGAAGCCGGGCACGTAGTCGGTGACCTTGCTGTCCCAGCGCAGGGTGCCGTCGTTGACCAGCAGGCCGGCCATGGTGCCGGCGAAGGCCTTGGACAGCGACGCCAGGCGGAACACGGTGTGGGCATCGACCGGCAGCGGGTTGTTGACGTCGGTGACGCCATAGCCGCGCGCACTGAGCACGCGGCCGCCCTGCACGATCGCCACCGCCATGCCGGGCACGCGCTCACCATAGGTGAGCTGCTGCGCCATTGATTCGATGTTGGCGACGTTGAAGCCAGCCGCCGGGGCCTGCACCTGCGGCACCAGACCGGTGCGGTAGGCCGCCGGCTGGGTGTGGGCGACGGTGGGAGCCGTAGCGGATTCGATGTTGGTCGGCATCGGCGGCAATGCCGGCGGTGTCTGCGCGGTGGTGGACAAGGCAACGGGCATCAACATGCCCAGCAAACCGGTGGCCGCCGAACGGATCGGACGACGCAGGCTGTTCTTTTTCATCGGTTGGACCCGTGCGCGACTGCTGGTGGCGATTCTAGCGCCGCTTTTCCCTTGTGCACAAACAAAGCGAAGATGAATGCGCATCTCGTTGAAAAAATTGGAATTTTGACGCTCTCAAGGCGTGTATCGGAACGTGTCATCCGGACCCCTCATGACACTGCGTTGCAGCCTTCAAACGGCCTCCTGCTGGCGATGTTGCAGTGCATTGGCTAACGTACGCGCTTCACCGCCCCCGGAGCCTGCCATGCCGCTGTCCAACCGCCGTCTTCTGGCGAGGGACGCCGCGTGAGTGCGGTGCAGGGCAGGGGGCCGCTGCGGGGCCTGATGGTGGCGCTGCGCGAGTCGCCGGCGTTGTGGTGGTCGTTCCTGTATTTCTTCTGCCTGCTCAGCGGCTACTACGTGCTGCGCCCGGTGCGGGAGGCGATGGCCGCCTCGGCCGACCTGGAAACGGTGTTCCCGCCGATGCTCATTGCCTGGTTCGCCAGCCATGGCATCGCGCTCAAGGACTTCGTGCTGCAGTTCCTGTTCTCCTGCGTGTTCGTGATCATGCTGGTGCTGCAGCCGGTGTACGGCTGGCTGGTCAGCCGCTTCCCGCGGCGGGTGTTCCTGCCGGCGGTGTATGGGTTCTTCATCGTCACCTTGCTGGGTTTCTACGCGCTGTTCGACAGCAACGTGCCGGGGCGGGGCATGGCCTTCTTCCTCTGGGTGATGGTGTTCAACCTGTTCGCGGTGGCCGTGTTCTGGAGTTTCATGGCCGATGTGTTCTCCAACACACAGGCGCGTGCCTACTATGGCTACATCGGTGCGGCCGGCACCATCGGCGCGTTCCTTGGGCCACTCATCACCAGCGCGCTGGTACAGCGCGTGGGCATCGCCAACCTGATGCTGGTCTCGGCCGGTTTCCTGGTCATCTGCCTGTTCTGCATCTGGCGCCTGCGGCACTGGGCGGTGCTGCGCGAGCGTGAGCAGCAGTTGGTCTCGGGTGAGCAGCCGATGGGTGGCAGCGTGCTCGATGGCCTGAAACTGATCGTGCGTGAGCCGCTGCTGCGCTGGCTGGCGGTGATGGTGGTGTTCGGTGTGGGCGTGGGCACCCTGCTGTACAACCAGCAGGCCAGCATCGTGCGTGCGGCCTTCACCGACCCGGCGGCCAGTACCGCGTTCTTTTCGCGCATCGACCTGGCGGTAAACGCGCTGGCGCTGCTGATGCAGGTGGGCCTGACCCGCTGGCTGCTGTCACGCCATGGCATCGCGCCGGCGCTGCTGATTCCCGGTTTCGCGATCCTGATCGGTTTCTCGGTACTGGCGGCTTCACCGATGCCGTTGATGGTCGCGGTGGTGCAGGTGATGACCCGCGCCAGCGAGTTCGCGCTGGCCAAGCCAGCGCGCGAGACGATCTATACCCGCGTGGACCGGCAGTGGCGCTACAAGGCCGGTGCGGCGATCGACACCGTGGTCTACCGCGGCGCGGACTTGAGTTTCACCTGGATTCACAAGGCGCTGACCCTGTTCGGTTCGCACGTGGTGTTCATCGGTGGCGTGCTGGTGGCCGGCTTCATGACCCTGGCTGCATTCGGCGTGCTGCGCGAAGAAAAGAAGCTTCCGCGCGACCGCTGAGCCGCGCGGGGTCGGATCCCTCTCCCACGGAGAGGGCTCTGACCCCATCACCCCATCCATCCATCCAAGGAGCCGCCCATGTACTGGATCGCACTCGCCCTGACCCTGCTGGTCGCCCTGCTGCACGTCTATTTCCTGGTGCTGGAGATGTTCCTGTGGACCCGCCCGCTGGGCCTGAAGACCTTCCGCAACACGCCGGAGAAGGCAGAGACCACGCGCGTGCTGGCGGCCAACCAGGGCCTGTACAACGGCTTCCTGGCGGCGGGCATCGTGGCGGGGCTGGTGATCGATCAGCCGGTGCTGGTGACGTTCTCGCTTGCCTGCGTGGTGGTGGCGGGGTGCTATGGCGCGTACAGCGTGAGCCGTCGCATTTTCATGATCCAGGCGCTGCCGGCGATCCTGGCGTTGGTATTTCGCGCGGTAGCGTAGTTTCCAGCCAACGGCGCAGCCCCTCGTGGGATGGTCGCGTAGAGCGGGTCATGTGTTCGGTGTGGCGGGCGGGCCGTGCAGGGGACGCTGCAAGTACGTCCATGTAAGCTCGATGGCGCCATCCATGGCGCCAACGCCCCTGCACGGCCCACCCGCCACACCCCTGACAGTTTCCGTGCGCGGCCAGCCCACGGAGAAGAAAGAGAAGATCAACAGCAACAGCAAAAAGCGGCCGGTGGGCCGCTTTTGCTGTTGCTCTTCTTTTTTCTCTTCCGTGGGCTGGACGCCGCAGAGATCTGTCAGAGGCTGGGGGCGGTGGGTTCGCGGGGGTGTCCGCGGCATGGATGCCGCGGCCAAGCCCCCAGGGACGGGTTCACGGCGTCCCCCACGAACCCACCACCCCCAGCCAAACCCAGGCTTTCCGTGACCAACCGTCCACCCCACGAGGGGCTGCGCCGTTCGCGGGAACGCTACTTCGCCGGCGACATCCACATGTCGATCACCGCGCTGAACACCTCCGTGCCCGCACGGTCGCGCACGCTCACCGTCACCGGCAGCGCATAGCCCTCGGCAGCGGCCACGATCGGCTGCGCCGGAAGCGCTACCGCCTGCAACGTGCCACGCGCCTTGGCCAGGTACTGCACCTGCATCCCCTTTGGAATCCAGCGCATGCCCTTCGGCAGCGATGCATCGACCATCAGCCCGGCGGTCAGTTCGGCCAGGTTGCACATCGCGATCGCGTGCACCGTACCGATGTGGTTGCGCACCTTGCGGCGGTCGGCCAGCGTGCCTTCGCAGCGGCCGTGTTCCAGGCGCGTGATGCGCGGTGCGATGCTGGCGAAGTAGGGCGCCTTGAAGCACACCGCGCGTGAGAACAGCCAGTTGCCGGCAGGCCAGCGCTGCAGGCGGTGGTAGAGCGAGAGCAGGGGCGTGGACATGAGGGGTATTCCGGTCGGCGGACAAAGCGACGGCGGGCCGAAGCCCGCCGTCGAGGCAACGCGTGTCGCGGGCGATCAGGCCGCCTGCGAATGCGGGTCCTTGTGCTGGCGGTCGTAGTAGCTGGCCGCGCGCAGTTCGTGGGTGTCGAAGTCGTCCACGGTGATGGTGTCCAGGGTCAGCGTACGCAGTTCTTCCAGCAGGCTGCGCTCGTCCTGGGTGATCACGCCTTCGGCCACGGCTTCGTCCAGCTGCGCCTTGAAATCCAGTGCTTCGATGCCCTTGCTCTTCAGCGCCTTCAGGAACTTGCGCTCCACCGGCTCGGCCATGATCGCCTTGCTCAGGTAGCTGTTGATGCGGCCGCCCGGGTTGTTCTCGCACGGGGTCAGGAACACGCCACTGGCCAGACGGTCGCGGGCTTCGTTCGGCGCCATCAGCAGAGCGGCGACGCGACGGCTCAGGCGGTCGCCCGGGGCCTCGGCGCGACGGCCCAGCGGGAAGATCAGCGCCCACATCAGCCAACCGATCGGACGGATCGGGAAGTTGCGCAGCGCGGCCGACAGCGATTCCTCGATCTTGTGCACGCTGTCATGGAAGGCCCAGGCCAGCAGCGGCTGGTCGGCCTGCGGTGCGCCTTCGTCGTGGTAGCGCTTGAGCATGGCGCTGGTCATGTAGACGTGGCTCAGCACGTCGCCCAGGCGGCCGGACAGCGATTCCTTGAACTTCAGCTTGCCACCGAGGGTCATCATCGAGATGTCGGCCATCAGCGCCAGGTTGGCCGAGTAACGATCCAGCTTGCGGAAGTAGCGGCGGGTGTAGGCGTCACCCGGGGCAGCACCGAAGCGCGCACCGGTCAGGCCGAACCAGAACGAACGCACGGCGTTGGAGAGGCCATAGCGGATGTGGCCGAACAGGCTGCGGTCGAACTCCTGCAGGCCGGCACGGGTATCCGGATCCTGCGCGGCCTTCATTTCCTTCAGCACCCACGGGTGGCAGAGGATCGCACCCTGGCCGAAGATCAGCAGGCTGCGGGTCATGATGTTGGCGCCTTCCACGGTGATCGCGATCGGCGCGGCCTGCCAGCTGCGTCCGGCGAAGTTGCGCGGCCCCAGGATGATGCCCTTGCCGCCGATCACGTCCATCATGTCCGAGATCACTTCGCGGCTCATGTTGGTGCAGTGGTACTTGGCGATCGCCGACGGCACCGACGGCACGTCACCACGGTCAACCGCGGCGGCGGTGGCCTGCGACAACGCGCTGATCTTGTACGCCTTGCCGCCGATGCGGGCCAGCGCTTCTTCCACGCCTTCGAAGCGGCCGACCGACAGGCCGAACTGCTTGCGGATGCGCGCATAGGCGCCGGTCACCGCGGCACCGGCCTTGGCACCGCCACTGGCGGTGGACGGCAGGGTGATCGAGCGGCCCACGGCCAGGCACTCGTTGAGCATGTTCCAGCCCTTGCCGGCCATGGCGGCGCCACCGATCAGCTGGGTCAGCGGAATGAACACGTCCTTGCCGCGGATCGGGCCGTTCTGGAACGTCGAGTTCAGCGGGAAGTGGCGACGGCCGATTTCAACGCCGGCGGTGTCGCGCGGCAGCAGGCCCAGGGTGATGCCGATGTCGCGGGTATCGCCGATCAGGCCATCCGGGTCGTACATGCGGAAGGCCAGGCCGATCAGCGAAGCGACCGGGGCCAGGGTGATGTAGCGCTTGTCGAAGGTCAGCTTGACGCCGAGCACCTGCTCGCCGTTCCACTCGCCCTTGCAGACGATGCCGTAATCCGGAATCGAGGTGGCGTCGGAGCCGGCGAACGGACCGGTCAGGCCGAAGCAGGGCACTTCGCGGCCATCGGCCAGGCGCGGCAGGTACTGGTCCTTCTGTTCCTGGGTGCCGTAATGCACCAGCAGTTCACCCGGGCCCAGCGAGTTGGGCACGCCGACGGTGGAGCTGACCACCGAAGACACCGAGGCCAGCTTCTGGATGACCTTGTGGTGGGCCAGCGCGGAGAAGCCCAGACCGCCGTATTCCTTCGGGATGATCATGCCGAAGAACTTGTTCTTCTTGATGAAGGCCCACAGTTCCGGCGGCAGGTCCGCGTGGACGTGGGTGATTTCCCAGTCGTTGACCATCGTGCACAGCTCTTCCACCGGGCCATCCAGGAAGGCCTGTTCTTCGGCGGTCAGCTGCGGCTTGGGATAGTTGAGCAGGATGCTCCAGTCCGGATCACCGGTGAACAGTTCGCCCTCGAAACCGACCGAACCGGTTTCCAGCGCGATGCGCTCGGTCTGCGACAGCGGCGGCAGCACCTTGCGGAACACCTTCATCATCGGGCCGGTCAGCAGCGGCTTGCGGATGAACGGCAGCAGCAGCGGCACGGCGATCACCGCCAGTACGGCGGCCGCGACGATCGTGGCGGTCTGGTTGACGTAGGGAATGAACCAGCAGGCGGCCAGCAGGGCCACGCTGATCAGCGTCCAGGTAACCAGCCGCATGCGGTGGTAGGCGACGAACGCGCCTGCCAGCAGCAGGGCGAGGAAGGGAAGAACGATGCTCATGAGCGTGCTCCGGTGACGTGCTCGTTTGTGGCGGACGAAGCCGCAGCGTCCGCTGCGGGCAACACGTCCAGATATTCCAACACAGTAGCGGTAAAGGCGTCGTTGTCATCGCCGGCGACCATGTGCGTGGCCTGCGGCAGCTGTACATGGCGCGCGTGCGGCGCCAACGCCAGGAATTCGGCCACGGTCTGCGGCGTGACCAGGTCACTGCGGCCGCCGCTGACCAGCAGCAGCGGGCACTTGACCTGGCGTGCGGCCTCGGCCAGTGCATCCTGGTGCTGCTCGCTGTCGCGCGCCAGCTCGGCCACCAGGCGCGGGTCCCAGTGCCAGCGCCAACGCCCGTGGCCGTCTTCGCGCAGCAACGCACGCAGCGACTGCTCGGATTTGCGCGGGCGGTGCGGCATGTAGGCCGAGATCACGTCGGCGGCCTGGGTCAGCGAGGCGAAGCCGTCGGGGTGGGCGGTCATGAAGGCCAGGATGCGTTCGACACCGGCGGTATCCCAGCGCGGGGTGATGTCGACCAGCACCATCGCCGAGAACAGGCCCGGCCAGCGCGACTCGGCCAGCAGGCCGAACAGGCCGCCCATCGATGCCGCGACCAGCACCGGCGGGCGCGGCTGTTCACCGGCCAGCACGATCAGGTCATCGGCGAACTGTTCGCCGTGATAGGGCAGGTCGGCGGCATTCCAGTCCGAATCGCCGTGGCCACGTGCGTCGTAAGCCAGGGTCTGCAGGCCCGCTGCGGACAGGGCGCGGGCGGTGGCAATCCAAGCGTGGCGGGTCTGGCCGAAGCCATGTGCGAACAGGACGCGGCCGCGCCGGCCGTGGTCGCTGGCGGTCGCCGCCAGGCGCGCGCCATGGGCAGCATCCAGGCGCAGATCATGGAACGCAGCGGGAGTAGGGGACGTAACCATACTTGCTAGTATGGATCGCTTGAATGGGAAGTCAATACTGTATCGTATGGTGCGGTGCGGCAGGCCTTCCGGCTCGGGTTCTGACGGTTTCGACAGCAACCGCGTACTGCAACGAACCCCGGCGTATGGTTAAATCAGCGCATGAATCAACCTGACGCTTCCGCCGGCGAACCGCGCGCCGGCCGCAACAGCCGCCTGAGTGCCGAAGACTGGGCCCAGGCGGCCCTCGACCTGATTGCTGAACAAGGCGTAGGCGCCGTCGCGGTGGAGCCGCTGGCACGGCGGCTGGGCGTGACCAAGGGCAGTTTCTACTGGCATTTTCCCTCGCGTGACGCACTGCTGCAGGCCGCGTTGGAACGCTGGGAACTGTTCGAACAGGAACAGGTGTTCGGCAGCCTGGAAGACGTGCCGGATCCGCGCGTGCGCCTGCGCCAGCTGTTCCAGATGGTCGCGCATGAAGTGCAGCCGCACATCATCTACAGCGAACTGCTGAAGGCGCTGGACCACCCGATGGTGCGACCGGTGATCGACCGTGTATCGCAGCGTCGCCTCGACTATCTGGTCGCCTCGTTCCGCCAGGCGGGACTGAGCTCCACCGATGCGCGCCATCGCGCGCGCCTGGCCTATGCGGCCTATGTTGGTTTCCTGCAGCTGTCGCTGCAGCTGCAGCAGCCCAAGCAGGCGCGCGAGGATTTCGAAGCCTATGTCGAGCACCTGATCGAGACGCTGATCCCGAACGGCTGAAGTTGAAAGCCTGCGGCCAATAGCCGGCTGCCCGTCGCTTGACAGCAAGTGCTCGATGATTGAATGTTCAGGATGCCTTCACGGATCTCGGGCGAGGACAGGGATGTTCCACGGAATCAATCAGCAGGCATTGCCGGCCTTCCAATCGTTGCCCGGCACCATGGCATACGCAGAGATACAGCGACGCCTTGAGGCCTTCCGGATCGCCTTGAACGCACCTCGGATGCGCTTTTCCGCGCATCCGTTGTTGTTTGATCGCAACGACTACGAGCAACTGGTAGACGGCTTGCAGCTGGTTGCATCCGGCCTGCAGCGCGTGGTCGACGAAGCATTGCGTCGGCATGCGCGTAGTGACCTTATGCAGCTGATGGGGGTCGACGCTGCATGGGCACCCTTGGTGGACTGGGAGCAGCTTCGCAGCGGCCAACATCGCGTGATGCGTGCCGATCTGTTGCCTTGCGCAGATGGCATGCGGATATGCGAGCTCAATTTCTCCGCAGCGGTGGGTGGCTTCGAATTGTTCGAACACTATCGAGCGTTCGCCGACGTGCTTGGCTGGGACGCAGAGGGTAGTCAGGCGGTACCGGTAAACAATCTTGCCAGCATGTACGCGCGAAGCATCGTGCGTGAGGGCTACCTTAGCCTCCATCTGCTCGACTGGAGCACGCATTCGGCAATGGGTTATCCCAGTGGCGATCTCAGCCGGCAGTGGTTGCGGCGTTCTCTGCCTGGACTGGACATTTCGGTGCATGATGAACGTAGCTGGCGCGATGCGCGGCGCTCGGGCATGGATATGAGCAGGACACTGGTCCATCGTCGCTTTACCTATGACGACGTGCTTTCTGATCACGATGTGTACCTGGACATCCTCGACAGCGGTGCGAGGTTCTCCAATGGCCTTGAAGCCGAACTGCTGATGAGCAAGGCATGGCTGGCATTGCTGTGGGATGAGGGCTACCGGCAGGTACTGACGCCGATGGAATGGGAGGCAGTACAGCGCTGGGTGGTGCCCACGCATTTCGTCACTGTCGACGATGTAGCCGCATTGAACGAATCCGACAGCAACATCGTGTTCAAGAAAAAGTACGGCTACGGCGGGCAGGATGTCGTTCCCTCCGGTAGCGCCGCCGCTGCCCTGTTGGCGCGCCGGTTGAGCACATCTGGAGCTGGCGACTGGGTCCAGCAGCCGATGCTCGATGTTCCGGAACTGGTCCATCTGGACGATCGCGACCTTGGCTTGGCGCCTCACCGTACAGTGGTGGGCGTGTACCTGCATGAGGGCGCGGCCAGCGGTTGCGTCGTGCGCTCAGCGGTTGGCAATCGGGTTGTCAATGCCAGCAGTGGCGCCAGCATCGGCTGGGCACCGGTACTGAACCCCGATGAGCGCGGCGCATTCCTGGAGAAATTTTCTGCCCTGGCTTGATTGATTGCTTTCCCAAACGAAAGGAGGACGCTGCATGAGTATGGTATTGGAAGCCTCTCGACTTTCCCGCTATGCGGATGAGTTGAAAACGACCGGCAGTACGTTGATCCCGATGGGCGTTGTGTTTGATGCTTCGACATTGAAGGAGCTTGAAAGGCTCCAGTCATTGCTGCCTGAAGAAGCCGTGACGCAGGGCGACGCGGGCGACACGCATGACATCTACGTGCGTCGCATCATGGTTGATCGGCAAGGCGAGGTTCCGCAGGTGGTCAATCGCCCGCACGCAGACCAGATCCTGGACATTCTCAACCGGGAGGAGTGCCGGAACGCGATTGCAGAACTGTTCCAGTCACAGGATGCCTTCCATATCCGTCGGGCACAGATGAACCGCATGACGGCGGGTTCCTTCATCGGCCTGCATCTGGATGCTGCCAGCAATCCGGACTATGACTACTCGATGATCATCCAGTTGGGGCACGATTTCGCAGGCGGTGATTTCGTCGTCCACGATGATGCCGGTGCGCGCCATGCCTATGCGGCGACCTACGGCACGGTGCTGCTTACGACCTGCAAGTTGCGGCACGAGGTCGCACGGGTGACGGCCGGCGAGCGCAATGCGCTGGTCTATTTCTATTCGCGGCACGATGGCGCCAATCGTCGCCACGACGCCTGACGTTGCCCGTCATCCGGCGTCTGTTGCCGGAACTACATCATGAAGTGAGCGTCGAGAGGCTGGAGGTGCGTGTGAGCACTGCGAATGGATTGCCTTCAAAATCCATTTCCTCGACGATGCTGTAGCCGACGGCGTTGGCCAACGCCAGCGCCGATCGGTTGCGGAGATCGGTAATCGCTGAAGTGGCTTCGATCCGAGCAACGCGATCCATCCATTCCAGCACGCCGGCAGTGGCCTCCTGGGCGATGCCGCGTCCCCAGCCACGACGTGACAACGTGCAGCCGAACTCAGGCAGGCCGGCGGCCTCTCCAGGCAGGTCACGCAGGGTAAGCGCGAAGCCGAGCTCTCCGTAGAATCTTCCATCGTTGCGATGACGGATGGTCCAGTAGCCATATCCAAGCATTGCCCAGTGGCCTGCATATCGCAGTATGCGAAGCCAGGTCTCGTGCCGGCTGAAAGGGTGGTCGCGGATCATGCGCAGGACCGCCGGGTCTGACCACATGCTGGTGCATTCATCGAGGTCATCCCGGCAGTGGGGCTGCAGAATGAGGCGTTCCGTAACTATTCGACGTTCCATGTGAATTGCTCCAGCGAATGGAGGGGGTTTGTTCACGGAGACGCTGGCAGCAGGTCGAATGCCAGACTGATGCGCGGCCGCGTTCCGTGGTAAGGCGTTGTGTGATGGAGGAACCAGGAGGGAAAAATCAGCATTTCGCCGCTGCGGGCCACATGACGATGAGCATGCGGTTCGCCTGCTGTGTCGATGTCCCTGGGGGCGTGGCCAAACACGAGATCGCCGTCTCCCTCTGCAGAGTTGCCGGCATCGAGGTAAAGCACCCCGCTGATGCGTCCGGCAGGATGCAGGTGTGGATCCTGGTGTCCTCCATCGCCATGCAGCACCGTTGCCCAGGCCTGCAGCGTCCATCGTGAGGGCAGGCTCAGTCGCCAGGCGTCGGTGGGGGCGTCGAACAGGCTGCCGTGCAACTGCAGCAGATGATCGTGGAGTGCGTTGCTCACCTGCTGGCCGAACCCGTGGAATGGACTTGGCGGTGTCAGGTCGAGCATCGCGCTTTGAAGGCCGCCAAGAGTGGTTTTGCCCGCAGGCTCCCAGCGCAATGACGGCAACTGCAGCACTGCGTTGATCAACGCATCGGTGTCCAGATCAGTCCTGATCCGCCGCAGCAGGAGCGGGTAGTCCATCAACATGCGGGCTTCCGGTAGCTTCAGGGCGCATGCGGACAGATAGCGCCCGGCCCAGCAGCGCTGATCGTCGGGATGTTCTGAAAGAAGGGTCAGAAAACGTGCGTGGGCCGACGCCGCATCACCGCCGCGCAGCAGCGCCGTGGCCTGGTCTGCGGCCAGATCGATGTTACCGGGAGAAATCTGCGCAAGCCGTTGGAACAGATCCAGTGCCAGGGCATGCTGACCGGCTCCGCTGAGGGCGTTGGCCAGGCTGTGCTGGATGCGAGTGTCAGCAGGCGACTGAGTTGCAGCCCGTTGCAGCCAAGGCAATGCAGCCGCGTGGTTGCCGCGCCGCAACAGAACAACACCGATGTTGGCGACAGCCGACGTTTCATCTGGCGCGATCTTCACGATGCGCTGGAAGTCTTCCTCTGCTGCGGTGAGATCGTCATCACGGGCCAGCAGCGCTGCGCGACGTCGCAGTGCTGGCAGAAAGCGCGGCTCAAGGCTGATTACCCGATCAAGCTGTTGCTTCGCTCGTTTCCAGTCGCCGATTTCGATCAGAAGCAGAGCCAGCTGGAATGCCAGTCTGGGATGGGTTTGCGCAAGCTGGTCATCCTGCAGGCGGAGCAGCGCGCGGTCCTTCTCGCCGGATAGAAACAACATGGCGATCTCGCGCTCAAGTCCCACATCAGGGATATGGTCCAGTGTCTCCATGGGTGTTCACTCCCCCAGCAGGCCTTGATAAAGCGCTTGAAGATCGGTAGCCGCTCGTGCTGCCGAATGCAACGCGCTGTCTTTGTTTCGGACGGTGACCCGCTGGCGGAGTTCTGCGAGCACAGCCGGGTTGCGGAGCAGCGTCACGGCGCGCTTCACATAATCATGCCGTCCGTTGCAGATCAGGTCAGGCATTCCCAGTTGCCTGTTCACACTGCTCCCCAGCCGTGCAAGCGGTAGCTCCCCGGGGCAGGTCAGCAGTGGCAACCCTGCCAATGCTGCATCAATCGCGGTCGCACCGGCCTGGTAGTTGAATGCATCAAGGAACAGATCGCATGATGCCATACACTCCAGGTATTGCTCGGCCGGCATGGGTGATAGCAGGCGAAGTCGGTCGCGTTCACCCCCGAGAAGGTCCCACGACTGCAGAAAACCGCGGTGTGCCTGTGGTGCCAAGCAGACCAGCAAGAGCGCATCGGGTACCTCGCGCAGGATTTGCGTCCAGCATTGCAGCAGCGACCTGCTCAGTTTGTGGCTGCTGTTGAAGCTGGCTGCTACCGGTGATGCGTGGGGTAGCTTCCAGCGCGCACGGTCTCGCCCAGGCGGAGAGCGGGACTCTGCTGCGGGAAATACGCTGCCAGCCAGGCGAAGTACCCGGTCGGAGAATGGCCACGGGGTGTCCGCCGGTGCCAGGCTGTGGTCGAGGATGACGCCATCAAGCCACGGCGATTGTTGTCCGGAGAGGTAGCCCAGCCATCCCAGTTGCATGCGCGCCGGTCGATACGCCAGGGCTCCGGACCGACTTCCGTACGTTGGGCCATTGAGATCTATGAGAATATCCAGATCCGCTTCGTGCAGGCGCCTCGCCAGTTCAGCGTCGCTCAGCGCGCCAACGTGCTCGATGTGTTCTGCGTCGTTGATGGACGCCGGCTGGCGGCCGGAATCGTACACATGCACTTCGAAGCGGCTTCGATCATGGGCTGCGAAGAATCCGTGCAACAGGGTGCCCACGGTGTGGTGGCGCAGGTCATTGGAAAGGTAGCCGATTCTTGGACGGCCGCCCCGACGGGTAGCCGCCCGTACCAACGGTTGCCGGCCGGCCTGGATCGATTCGGCCGCATGATCCAGCAGCTGCCGGTGCAGGTCGTTGCTCAATGGCAGCGTCGCGAAGGTGAATGGTTGCGGTATGTCGTCGGCTGTGGGCGCGGCCACACGCAACTGTGCGATGAGCCGCGCAACGATCCGGTCCATCGCATCGAATTCGCACAGCTGTGCATGGACATGCGCGAGCCAGCACATTACGTCCACACGTGCTGGCTGCAGCGTGTGAAGCTGCGCCAGTGCGTCACGTGCGGATTCCCATCGGCCGAGGTGCTGAAGGCACTGAGCGATGTTGATGAGCTCCATGGGAAGTTGGGCGGCTACAACTTCATAACTGGTGATCGCCTCCTCGTACCTGCCCGCTTCCTGCAGGGCGAGACCCAGCAGGTGATGGGCCTCAAGAAGGGTGGGATCCAGCGCGAGCGCGCGTTGGAGGCTGCCGACAGCAGCCATTTGTTGGCCTGTGCGTTGCTGCAGGTCACCAAGCAGCATCCATTGCCACGCTTGTGGCTCTGCCGTCGTGATCGCCTGGCGTGCGGGTTCAAGCGCCTCTTCTGCACGATGGCTGTCGCGCAGACAGATCGCAAGAGGGGCGCGTGCCGGTTGCCAGGCGATGGATGCGGGATGGATCTGCTGGAACAGTACTGTGGCCTCTTCTGCGTGGCCGAGTTGCATCATGCAAAGCGCTGTGTCGTAGCGAAGAACATCGTCAGACGGATCCAGCAGCAGTGCTCGCTTGTAGTGTGGGAGGGCGTCATCCAGCCGAGCCGCATGGTGATACCGGCGCGCCTCTGCGGCCTCATTCACGCACTGCCTCCAGGGCCCAGCCCATGTTCACCCCGCGATACATCAGAGGTTCAAATCCTGAATGCATGCCATGGGCATGCAATGCTTCCGCCAGACACTTCATCTCGTCCTCGCTTCGGGTCGCCCGCATGAGCTCCTGCAGGCGGGCGGCTTCCTCTGCAAGCACGGCACGACCACTCTGAAGGCGCCGCAGCGCGGTCGATGGATCCTGCGCGGCGGGGCCCAACGCGTCTTGCAGAATGCCCACGCTCCTGCCCAGGACCGGCAGATCCCGCTCCGCCAGGGTACGCTCGACAAGTGCGCCTGCTGCCTCGTTGAAGGCTAGGCGGGATCGCTCCGCAGCTTCGTTCCCCGAAAGGGAGGAGGGGCCGCGGGCCCTGGCCAAGTACAGTTCCTTGATCACCTGTTCAGCCCGATCGAAGATGCCATCGTTCCGAAGTACATCGGTGATGGCCTGGGCTTGGCGCGCTGAGATGCGCGCGATTTCGCTGTTCGTGCTGTGCAGGATCCACGCGATTCGCCCTCCCGGCCCGATCAGCCGGGAAAACTCCTGAAGTGCTGGGTCCTGCGCTGCATATTCGAATGCATACTGAGATGCCAGAAGGTCCACGCTACCGTCTGCCAGTGGAATGGCGTGCATCGGCGTACGAGGCAGGAAGGTGATTTCGGAGAAAATCTCCGTGCCATTGGCGACATTCGAGCGAGGGTCGACATCGGCCAGGTCGGTGCCCACCACTTGAAGATCGGGGCGGAACCGATGGATCAAGAGGGCGATGGCGCCGTTGCCGGTGCCCACGTCAAGCACCCGTGCGCCTTGTGGTAGAACCGCGGCGTTGCGCTCCCAGAAGAGACGCAGCTCGCCATCGTAGTTTCCTTCGATGCCGTGACTGCACGAATGAAGCACGCCGGTGCGCCAGAGCTGGGTCCAGTGCGCTGCCTGCGAGAGGGAGTGGGGATCTGCGCTCATTGTGGCGCTTCCGTCATGCATTGTCGGCGGGGCCCGGTGCACAGGTTATGCCCCTCATGGGGAGTTGACGCAGTTGCAAGACTGCCCAAAAGCAGCGACCCGCACAAGCGGGTCGCTGCGTTACTGCTGACAGGCGTGGATCAGAAGTTCTGTTCGTAACGCATGTACGGGGTACGGCCCCAGATGTTGTACAGGCTGTTGTCGTAATACGGGAAGGAGTTCAGTGCATCGTTGAACGGCGGCAGCTTGTTGCCGACATTGCGGACGCCCAGAGTCACCTTGCCCTTCCACGGCGCATTCCAGGTCAACTGCAGATCATTGGTGATCCAGCTCGGCAGGCGCGTGTCTTCCGAACCGCTCTTGCCGATGTAGTTGGTGATCGCCGCAATGCTGACGTCGCCGTAGCTCCAGCCCAGGGTGAACTGCGCGCGATCCTTCGGATAGCCGCCGGTGCCCAGCAGTTCAACCTTGTCATTGATGATCGAGGTTTCGGTGAATTCGATCTGGTGGGCCCAGTTCAGCCTTGCCATCAGGTCCCCGTAGGTGCCCAGGCTCTGGCGGAAGTTCAACTCGGCGTCGATACCACGGACCTTCTTCGAAGCACCGTTGTCGATCGGCAGCTTGATCTGGAACGGGATGCCCGGCAGTACTGCGCCATTCGGTGCAGTGATGTCCGGACCACGATCAACGCCATAGCCGGGCTGGCCTGCGTCGCCGTAGCGCCATGCCAGCGGACGCGGCACCGAAGTGATCACGTTGTCGATCTGCACATCGTAGTAGTCGACTGCCATCGACAGTGCTTCGGTCGGGCTGAACACGAAGCCGACATTCCAGTTCTTCGATTCCTCCGGCTTCAGATTGCGGTTCGAGGAAACCAGCCACTGGTACTGGCTGCTGGTGCTGCAGGGATCAACCGGGTACGGCTGGTAACCGGTATTGCCGGTCGAAGCGCGGACGGCGGACAAGGCCTTGCATGCCAGTTCGTCGCCGCCGTTGTGGCCGATGGCACTCAGGACCGGGCTGTTCAGGTTGGTCGTGGAGTTGGAGCCGTACATGTCATCCAGGGTCGGAGCACGGAAGCCCTTACCCCAAGAGCCACGAACCAGCAGCGAGTCGATCGGACGGAACTCCAGCGATACGCGCGGCGAGAACTTGCTGCCCAGATCGTTGTAGCTGTCATAGCGGCCCGCCACAGTGGCGGTCAGGCTGCTGAACAGCGGGATCAGGGTTTCGAAGTAGCCTGCGTAGTAGGAGCGCTCACCACCCGTACCTGCACCTGCCGAGCCGAACACGTTGCCTGCGGCGCTCTGTGCGTCGTAGGCCATGGACAGGCGGTCATCGCGGTACTCGAAGCCGGTCACGAAGCTGACGGCGCCGGCCGGCATCTGGAACAGGTCGAAGGAGATGTTGCCGTCGGCCGAGACCGTGCGCTGTTCCGATTCCACGTACACGGTGTGTGCGATCTTCGGAGCCGCAGCGGCCACGCTCGGATGGGTGGGATCGAACGGGTTGTACTCGCCCGAATCAACCATGTCCTGCAGGATGCTGCCGATGCCGTAGTTGTAGTTCACCGAGCTCTGGCGGACACGGCCATGGCCAACACCGACTTCCCAGTCGGCGCCGCCGAACAGGTCCAGCGTACCGCGCAGGCCGAAGTTGAAATCGCGATAGGTATCGCGACGGACGGCATCACGGGTACCCAGCGGGGTGAACCGGTAGGACAGGACGCCGTCCTCGCCAAACGGATTGAATGGATTGTTGGCTGCGATGGTCAGCGGACGGCCGCCGCCGGCGTTGTCGACCGGGGCCGACGCATAAACGCCAACGCTCTTGGTATCCGACGCAATTGCACGGAAGAAGAACGAGGTGTTGTCGGTCAGCTGGTAGTTGCCGTTCAGCAGCAGCGAGTCACGCGACATCGAGGCTTCGTTGGCCGAGGTCGCGCCGTGGTCGAAGCCGCAGCGGGTCGGGCTGATGCGGACGCTGTTCTCGAAGGTGTCGCAGTTGGCGACGCTGGCGCTGCCGGTGCGGGCGCCGGAGAAGGTCGCGCTCGAGTTGTACGGGCTGAGGCCCCAGGTCAGCCCTGCATCAGTGACGTATTTCTTGATGTCACGGTTGTACATCAACTCGCGTTCCTGATGGTCGATCACGAACGTCAGGTTGCCACGGTCGGAGCTGATGCCACCGGACAGGCTGCCGGTGCGACCGGCCGGGCCGATTTCAGGATTTTCATAGCCGACGCTGAAGCCCAGGCCTTCATAATCCTTACGCAGGATCACGTTGACCACGCCGCCGATGGCATCCGAACCGTACACTGCACCTGCGCCTTCGCGCAGGATTTCAATGCGCTCGACGGCGGCCGTCGGAATCAGGTTGATGTTCTGCGCACCGCCACCGAGGGTCGGCGAAGACGTCATGCGACGGCCGTCCAGCAGGACCAGCGTGTACTCAGAGCCGAGGCCGCGCAGGCTGATGGTGGCTGCGGAACCGGTTGCCGAGCCCGACGACTCACGGGTGGAACCGAACGAGTTGTAGATGTTGTTGCGGAGGAAGTCCGCGACCGAGATTTCGCCGGAAGTTTCGATGTCCTGGCGGGAAATCACGCTGACCGGGCTGGGGCCTTCAACATCCGTGCGCTTGATGCGCGAACCGGTTACTTCGATACGGTCGAGCTGGGTCGTACCCGCCTGCCCCGACTTCCCTTCCTGGGCACTGGCGGTAGCCGCCGTACCGGCACTTGCGATCAACGCGAGGACAACTGCATCGCGCAGCTTGCAGGTCTTGCTGTTCATTGGCTCTCTCTCCAAGGATTCTTGGTGGTGCTGCTGAGTGCTTCACGCGGGAGGCGAAAGGCGCCACCAAAACACGTGAAGCTGAGCCGATACTAACTGCCCTTTTCCAATAATTAAAGGGCTGTTAATGACTTGTATGAAATAGATGAAGGCAGGCCTCGGACTCGCGCCGTGCCGCAGCCGCAATGCCTAGTGTGACGGGCGTTCAGCGCGTTGACCCAAGGACTTGCAGCTGTTGGGCTTGGCGGCCATGCGGGGCCGCATGCTGCGCCGCAACTGGAGTTACAGGTCCTGTTCGTAACGCACGTACGGCACGGTGCCGTCGTCGTTGCTTTCATTGCGCGGGGAGAACGGATTCTTGCCGCGGCTGATCACGTTCTCGGCGCCTACGGTGAGCTGGCCGGACCACGGGGTGCGCCAGGTCAGGCCAATACCGAGGCCTTCCCACTTGCCGGGCTTGCCCGGTACGTCGACGACGCGGCCGATGATGCTGCCGGTGAAGTTGCCGTAGCCGGCGCCGATGCTCAGGCTCTTGCTGTCCCAGCGATCGACCAGGGCTGGCGAGGCATCGGCCAGTGGCACCAGACGGGCCTTGGCGTAGGTGCCGGCGATGGAAACGAAGCCTTCGCGGCCGATGTTCTTCTGCGCGAACACGGTCAGATCGTTCTGCTCGGCGCGCAGCGAAGGGGTCTTGTTGGGGCCTGCCAGCCACGCCGGCAGGGTTTCGCGGCCGGTACCGGCGGTGATGCCCAGACGGCTGTTGCCGCGGTTCAGCGCGGCGGTGCCGGTGAAACGACGGCTGTTGAGGTCATCCTCGTCGCCGAGGCTGGCCAGCATGCAATGGCTGGCCAGGCCGCTGATGCTGGTCCCGCTGCTGCTGTTGCAGAGCAGGCCCAGCGAGTCGCCCGAGGACAGGCCGAAGGCCGCATCCAGCGAATTGCGGCCGAAGTGCCAGCGGGCGCCGGCTGCCTGTTCGCCGGTCGGCTCCAGGTACAGCAGGGCCTCGACCTTGCCGCTGCCCTTGTTCCACACCGGAAGCACGGTGCGGGTGTCCTTGCTCTGCGCATGCACGCCCGTGATCGCGCCAAGGGCGATCATCAAAGCCAGCGGTAGACGCAGGAAGGTACGCATCGGACCAGTTCAGACAGGGACGGACAACGGAAGTTCCCGTGGAGACGGGAACTTGATCCTAGGGTGTTTATGAATTCTTAACAAGCCTTGATCCCCCCAGATGCAAGACAAGCTGTTTACTGAAGCCGTTCAGGTGCCGGTACAGTCCCCTCGGCACCGTGGAACAGTATGCCGAACTCCGTCAAAGCAAAGTGATACTCCCGCCCGCAGAATTCGCAACGGACCTCGACGGCGCCGGTATCTGCGGCCGCGGCGCGGGCCTCGTCCTCGCCCAGCGACTGCAGCATCGACGCGACCCGCTCGCGGGAGCAGGAGCAGGCGAAGGACAGTGGCTTGTCGCCCATCAGCTCCGGCTTCTCTTCGTGGAACAGGCGGTGCAGCAGCTGCTCGGCCGGGGTCGCCAGCAGCTCGGCCTTGCCCAGGGTCTCGAACAGGGCGCTGGCGCGCGCCCAGCCGTCCTCGTCACCTTCGTCGCCCGGCAGCTTCTGCAGCAGCAGGCCGGCGGCGCCGTTGCGGTCGGCGGCCAGCAGCAGGCGGGTCGGCAGCTGTTCGGACTGGCGGAAATAATCCTCGAAGGCTTCGTCGAGCTCCGGCGCGGTCAGACCGACCAGGCTCTGGTAGCGCTGCGGCTCGCGCGGGTCCAGGCCCGGGTTCTCGATGGTGATCGCGAGCAGGGCGTCATCACCCAGGCTGGACAGGTCGCGCGGCGCATCGGCGCCCTCGCTGAGCTGGGCGATGCCGCGGAGGGTGCCGGCAGCGGTGCACTCGGCGAACAGGGTGCGCAGGGCGGTGCTGCTGCGCAGCTGGATCGACAAGCGGCCATCGATCTTGGTGTGGCCGGTGAACAGCGCCGAGGCCACGCAGGCCTCGCCGAGCAGTTCGGCGGCGATATCCGGGTATTCGGCGTGGGACAGGATTTCCTGCCAGGTGGCCTGCAGGCGCACATGGACGCCTCGGACGCCGGCGTCGGGGAGCAGGAAGCGGATCAGGGAATCGGGGTTGGCGGTCATCGGCTCACATCGCGCGTAAACGGGGACGGTTGCCGGATAATGCGCCGACAACCAGACAGAAGAAGGATGCACCAGTAATGGGGGCAGGGGGAGAGCAGCACAAGGTAGAGGCCGGGGGGGATGTCCCGCGCCGCAGGCGCTGGCGCTGGCGCTGGAAACGGCTGCTGTGGCTGCCGGTGCTGCTGGCCGCCTTCAGTTGCCTGCAGGTGCTGGTACTGCGGTTCATCGACCCGCCGCTGTCCACGGTCATGCTGTGGCGCTATGGCGAGGCGCTGGGCGAGGCTGACTGGTCGTATCGTCTGCATTACCAGTGGCGCGACCTGGACCAGATGGCACCGAGCCTGCCGATTTCGCTGGTGGCCGCCGAGGACCAGCGCTTCCCCGACCACAACGGCTTCGATCTGCAGGCGATCGAGAAGGCCCGCGACCACAACGCCAAGGGGGGGCGCCTGCGTGGCGCCAGCACGATCAGCCAGCAGGTGGCCAAGAACCTGTTCCTCTGGCAGGGCCGCAGCTGGATCCGCAAGGGCCTGGAGGTCTGGTACACGGTGCTGATCGAAGCGTTGTGGCCGAAGGAACGCATCCTGGAGATGTACGCCAACATCGCCGAGTTCGGCGACGGCGTCTATGGCGCGCAGGCGGCGGCGCAGAAATTCTGGGGCAAGGACGCGGCCAGGCTGAGCCCGGCCGAGAGCGCGCGGTTGGCGGCGGTGCTGCCGGCACCGCGGCGCTACAACGCGGCGGCACCGGGGCCGTATGTGCAGCGCCGTGCGGCATGGATCCAGCGCCAGGCACGGCAGCTGGGCGGTGCGGCGTACCTGTCGGAGGATTGAGCGCGCGGGTTGTCGGGTCGGCAGGCAACGTACAATCCGTGCATGACCCGCGAACGACTCACTTTAGTCATTGCCGCCTACAACGAAGCCCAGGCGCTGCCCTGCCTGCATCCACGCCTGTGCGCGGTGCTGGACGGCATGCCCGATATCGAGGGCCACATCCTCTATGTGGACGACGGCAGCCACGACGGCACCTGGGACGTGATCGCAGGATTGGCTCAGGCCGACACGCGCGTGTCGGCGTTGAAGCTGTCGCGCAACTTCGGCAAGGAAGCCGCGCTGACTGCGGGCCTGGACCTGGTGCGCGACGGAGCGGCGATGATCCTCGATGCTGACGGGCAGGATCCACCGGAACTCGTGCCGCAGTTCGTCGAGCGATGGCGCGAAGGCTACGACAACGTCTATGGCACGCGCTTGGTGCGTGATGGCGAGAATTGGATCAAGCGGGCCACGGCCGCGATGTTCTACCGGGTGATCGGTCGCCTGTCGCGCACGCCGATCCCTGCCGATACCGGCGATTTCCGCCTGCTGTCGGCACGCGCACTGAGTGCGCTGCGCGAGATGCGCGAGCGCCACCGCTTCATGAAGGGCCTCTTCAGCTGGGTCGGTTTCAAGCGGATTGCGGTGCCCTATCACCGCCATGCACGCGTGGCCGGCACCAGCAAGTTCAGCCTGTGGCGACTGTGGAACTTCGCGCTGGAGGGCATTACCGGGTTCTCGACCGTTCCCCTGCGGGCGGCGACCTACATGGGCCTGGCAACGGCGGCGGTGGCTTTCGTATTCGGCGTGTGGGTGATCGCCAAGGCGGCCCTGTACGGTGACCGGGTGGCGGGTTGGCCGACGATGATGGCGGTGATCCTGTTCCTGGGCGGGG
Organism: Stenotrophomonas maltophilia; assembly: GCF_003205835.1. Lineage (GTDB taxonomy): Bacteria > Pseudomonadota > Gammaproteobacteria > Xanthomonadales > Xanthomonadaceae > Stenotrophomonas > Stenotrophomonas riyadhensis. Next base: position 3,646,141 of record NZ_CP029773.1, on the reverse strand, counting down.
TGCAGCTGATCGCGCTGGGCCTGATCGGCGAGTACCTGGGGCGGCTGTACGAAGAGTCCAAGCAGCGGCCGTTGTACCTGGTTGACGCGTGGCTAGCATCCGCCGTGGCAGACTCGGCCCTGCAACCCACCCTCGGAGGGAAGGCAGATGACCACGGTACGGCAACTGTTGGACGGCAAGTCTCCTGAAGTTCACGCGGTCGCGCCGGATGCGGCGGTGATCGATGCGATCCGGTTGATGGCGGAAAAGGGCATTGGCGCGGTGCTGGTGATGGACGGGCCGCGGTTGGTCGGGATCCTGTCCGAGCGCGATTACGCGCGCAAGATCGTGCTGCGTGATCGTTCGTCGCGGGATACGGCAGTGGCGGAGATCATGACGGCGCAGGTGGTGACGGTCTCGCCGGGCGAGCAGGTGGAGCATTGCCTGCAGCTGGTGACCGACTACCGCATCCGCCACCTGCCGGTGGTTGAGGGCGCGCAGGTGCTGGGGGTGATTTCCATCGGTGACCTGGTGAAGTCGGTGATCGATGCGCAGCGGCGCGAGCTGGATCAGCTGCAGCAGTACATCGTGGCGGGGTGAGTTGTTCGCTGGCGGGCCTGCGGCCCGCCGGCCCGCTTTTCGAAGCCCAAAGCCAAAGCCGGAGCTGAGCGCAGCGCCTTCCTGATGCATGGGGAGGCGGAGGCTGCGGCTGGGCAGGACACGCCGTAAACCCATCCATGGGGGCTCGATCGGCGCATCCATGCGCCTCACGGTCCTGCCCAGCCGCACCCTCCGCCTCTGGACACGTTCCTGCGAGTGCGGTGCGCACATGCGCGGTGCCTCGCCTTTGGTAGCTGCCAACCTTGGTTGGCAACAGCTTTTGACTTTGCTTTCTTCTTTTGACTTTGAATTTCCGCTCTCGTTCCGCGCGCTGGAAACTGTCCGGAGCCGGAGCAAGGCGGCAGGCAGGACCGTGAGGCGCATGGATGCGCCGACCGAGCCTACAAGGACGTATTTACGGCGTGTCCTGCCTGTCGCCTTGCTCCGGCTCTACGCGCGGAAAAACGGGGCGCCGCGAACATCCGCTCCTACTTCGCATACTGCCCACCGCAGTCGGCGTCCTTGCCCGGCCCCAGTTCGATGGTCGCCAGCAAAGCCGCCGGCGGGGCAATGCTGCCCAGTGCCAGGGCCACCGCGCCGCGGATGCCCAGCGCCTTGAAGTCCGGGCGGAATGACGGGTCCTTGAAGGTGCCGGCGATGTGCAACGGCGAGCGCAGTACCAGGATGCTCTTGTCCTTTGGTCGTGGCTTCAGCAGCAGGTCCAGGGTCTCGTCGCGCAGGCTGACCGTGCCCTCGCCGATGATGATCGTGTCGGTGGTGTCCACCGCCAGTGCCTGGCTGGTCATCAGGCCGTCGCGCACGCCGAAGTCGGCGAAGGCGCAACGCAGGGGAATCTGCTTGTCGCCGGTCACCAGGAATTTCAGTGATTCGGTGATATCCAGCCCTGCCAGTTCCATCACCAGGTTGCCGACGTGACCACGACCCATCGCCAGGCCGACCTTGCCGCTGCTGCTGCCGAGCATTGCGGCGATCGAGTTGCCGCGACCGCTCAGGTCCACTTCGCCGCCGATGCCGCCCTTGGCCTGTTCGGCCAGTTTGGCGTCGGGGAACAACTGGCCCAGCTGCACGCCGCGCACACTGGCCTTCAGCGCGGTACTGATCTGCGGCTGGCGCGCGTCCATGCGGATCGTGCTGCGGATATCGCCGCCAGCGACGCCGAAGTTCAGCGGGTCCAGCCGCAGAACGCCGTCATCCAGTAACAGGTGCGCGTCCATGTCATCCAGCGGCAGCGATGGCGCGTTGATGCGGTGGGCCTTCCAGTGCACGTCGGCATCCATCGCACGCAGCTTGCCGAGGTTGTAGGGCGTATCGGGCAGCACCCGCGTGCGCGCGGCGATGCGCGCGGCCTCGATCTTCTGTTCCGCGTTCGCGGTTTCGCCACCGCCGGTCTTCGGTGGGGCGCCGACGAAACCGGCCAGATCATCGAAGTCCAAGCGCTTGGATTCCAGGGTAGCGGTCAACTGCGGGCGTGCGCCACCCACTTCGAACTGCAGATTGCCGCCGAGGTCGCTGTCACCGACCTTGCCGGTGAAAGTGTCGTAGCGCCAGATGTTGTGGTCGCGCTTGAGGCGGCCATTCAACGCATAGGGCGGGGAGGGCGGAATGGCAATGCCAAGCAGCGGGTAGAGGTCGGCCAGGTCCTGCCCGCTGAGCCCGAACTGCAGGTCGAACACGCGCAGCTGGAAGGGGTTGGTCAACGTACCGCTGGCTATGGCGTGGGTGGCGCCGGCCCGGCCGTCGAGGTGGATGCGGAACGGGTGATCGCTGTCGGTCAGCTCCAGCGGTGATTCCGTGCCGCCACGCAGGGTGAACGGATTGCCCTGCCAGTGTCCCTTGCCCTGTACCAGCAGCGGTGGCGCCGCATCGGCCTGTTTCGGCTGGCCGCTGCGCACATCCACGCGGATGTCGGTACGGCCCAGCGCATCGAGGAACTGCAGGCGGCCGTCGTCGATGCGCAGGCGCTTGAGCTGGAGAGTTGTACCGCCGGAACTGTCACCGAGGAAATCCCAGTTGCCGGGTTCACCCTTGCGCGGCGCGGTTTCCAGCAGCACGTCCGGCCGGGTCAGGCGTACTTCAGGCAGCTGTACGCTGCCGCGCAGCAGGGGCCAGACCCGCACATCGATCTCGACGCGGTCGGCGCTGGCCATATCGGGTTGTTTCGCCCAGCTGGCATTGGCGAAGGTGATCGTATCGGCGCGGATCGTACTGGTGCGGCCGAGGTCGACATCAAGGTTCCCGATGTGCAGCGCACGGCCGGTACGCGCCTGCACGGCACGCTCGACCGGTCCCTTGAACCAGTTCCAGTCCCACAGGGCGATCAGCACCAGGATCGCCGCCAGCAGGAAGACCAGGGCGGTCAGCCAGCGTCGGCCACGTGGGCCGGGTCGACGGAGGCGCCAGCGCGAGGTGCGCGGCGCGGCGGGGGAGGCGGCGGCATTCACGCGGCCATGGTTGCTCCCTCATCGTGGACGGGGCGCGAAGCGTCCATGTGCGCGGTGTGCACGCACCGCGCACGGACTGGGATCTACAGCACCTGCATGGTGACCGCGACGAAGTGGCAGACGCTGCCGCCGATCACGAACAGGTGCCAGATCGCGTGCGAGTAAGGGATCGATTCGCGGTGATAGAAGTAGGTGCCCAGCGTGTACGACAGGCCACCGGCCAGCAGCCAGCCCAGCGTCCAGCCGTCGATCGAGGCCAGCATTGGCTTGATCGCGACGATTACCAGCCAGCCCATGGCCACGTAGATGGCAGTCGAGAGGCGCTTGAAGCGGCCGGTGTAGAACAGCTTGAACACCACGCCGGCCAGGGCCAGGGTCCAGATTGCGGCGAACAGGCCCCAGCCCCACGGGCCGCGCAGGCCGATCAGGGTGAATGGGGTGTAGGTGCCGGCGATCAGCACGTAGATCGCGCAGTGGTCGAACACCTTGAGGCGTCCCTTGGCGACCGGGTGCTGGATGGCGTGGTAGAGGGTGGAGGCGGTGTACAGCAGCAGCAGCGCGATGCCGAACACGATGGCGCCGGCCAGCTGCCAGCCATCGCTGTAGATGGCGGCCAGGGTGATCAGCACCGCACCGGCGCCGAGGGCAAACACGGCACCGAGGCCGTGGGTCAGGGCGCTGGCGATTTCTTCGCGGATCGAAGCAACGGAAGTCGTGGACATGGCGTAGGCATCGTTCGCGGGGAGGGGGACCCGCACCCCCCTATCATCGCCGCGATGGGCGGTGTGTGCACGCCCGTCACCGTATGGTCGGTGAATTCCTGTGTTGCGGGGATGAACCGCCTGCGACGGCCGGGGTCAGAGCCCTTTCCTGCCGGAAAGGGATCCGACCCCGTGGCATCAGCCCACCGAAACGGTATGCGCCGCTTCGCGGGTAGCCGAGAAGCGCACGTCCGGCGAGCGTTCCTGGGCCAGCTGCAGGTTGACCCGGGTCGGTGCCAGGTAGACCAGGTGGCCGGCCGCATCCAGCGCCAGGTTCAGCGCATTCTTCTCGCGGAACTCTTCCAGCTTCTTCTCGTTGCTGCAGTGGACCCAACGCGCAGTGGTCACGCTGACCGGCTCGAAGGTGGCTTCCACGCCGTACTCGTCCTTCAGGCGGTAGGCGGCCACGTCGAACTGCAGCACGCCGACCGCACCCAGGATCAGGTCGTTGCTGGTCAGCGGGCGGAAGAACTGGGTCGCACCTTCCTCGGAGAGCTGGGCCAGGCCCTTCTGCAGCTGCTTGAGCTTGAGCGGATCACGCAGGCGTGCGCGGCGGAACAGTTCCGGGGCGAAGTTGGGGATGCCGGTGAAGGTGACCGCTTCGCCTTCGGTGAAGGTATCGCCGATGGAAATGGTGCCGTGGTTGTGGATGCCGATCACATCGCCCGGCCACGCCTCGGCGGCGATCTCGCGGTCGCTGGCCATGAAGGTCAGCGCGTTGGCCAGCTTCATTTCCTTGCCGGTGCGCACGTGGAAGGTCTTCATGCCGGCGCTGAAGCGGCCCGAGCAGACGCGCATGAACGCCACGCGGTCACGGTGCTGCGGGTCCATGTTGGCCTGGATCTTGAACACGAAGCCGGTCAGCTTGTTCTCTTCCGGGGCGATCTCTCGGCCGGTGGTGGAGCGTGCCTGCGGCGACGGCGCATGCTCGACGAAGAAGTCCAGCAACGGCTGCACGCCGAAGTTGTTCACGCCCGAGCCGAAGAACACCGGGGTCTGCTTGCCGGCGCGGTAGGCCTGCAGGTCGAACGGGTGGCTGGCGCCCTGCACCAGCTCCAGCTCGTCGCGCAGGTCGGCCAGCATCTGCGCACCGATCTTCTCGGCCAGGCCGGGCGCATCGATGGACGGGAAGATGGTCGAGTCCTGGCGGGTGAAGTTGCGGCCCGGTTCGTACAGGTGCACTTCGCCGGTCAGCAGGTGGACCACGCCCTTCAGGCGCTGGCCCATGCCGATCGGCCAGGTCACCGGCGCGCACTGGATGCCCAGCACGGTTTCCACTTCATCCAGCAGCTCGATCGGGTCCTTGCCCTCGCGGTCGAGCTTGTTGATGAAGGTCATGATCGGGGTGTCGCGCAGGCGGCAGACTTCCATCAGCTTGATGGTGCGCTCTTCCACGCCCTTGGCCACGTCGATCACCATCAGCGCGGAGTCCACCGCGGTCAGCACGCGGTAGGTGTCCTCGCCGAAGTCGGCGTGGCCGGGGGTGTCGAGCAGGTTGACGATCTTGCCTTCGTACGGGAACTGCATCACCGAAGAGGTGACGGAGATGCCGCGTTCCTTTTCCAGCGCCATCCAGTCGGAGGTGGCGTGGCGGGCGGCCTTGCGGCCCTTGACCGAACCGGCCATCTGGATCGCGCCTCCGAACAGCAGCAGCTTTTCGGTCAGCGTGGTCTTGCCGGCGTCAGGGTGGGAGATGATGGCGAAGGTGCGGCGACGCGACGCTTCGTTGGCGACTTCGGACATGGCAGTGGCGCCCGCCCGGGGCGCTTTTCAAAGAGATAAGCGCCCGATTATACCGGCCAGGGCCGGTCAGCGCCCGGTACCGCCGTCGGCCTCGCCCTCGCGGGCGAACTGCAGCTGGCCCTGCTCTGCAAAGATGCGCACCGGTACCGAGCGCAGGCCCATGCCGCGGTTGACCTGCACCACGAAGTGCAGGTGCGGCGCGCTGCTGTAGCCGCTGTTGCCGGACAGGCCGATCGGCTGCCCGGCGCCCACTGCCTGGCCACGGCGCACGCGCATGCCGCCGGCCTGCAGGTGGCCGTACAGGGCCATGCTGCCGTCGCTGTGCAGCACGCGGATGAAATTGGCGCGGGCACCATCGCGTTCGCGGTCCTGGCCGTTGCCACGGAAGCCATCCTGGATCTGCATCACCGTGCCCTCGCGCGCGGCCAGCACCAGGGTGCCCTCCGGCAGCGCGAAGTCGACCGCATCGCGGTTTTCCTCGTCATCGTGGCTGAACCGGCCCTGTGGCGCCTGGTCCACGCGTGGGCGGGTCGTATCGAACGGCAGGCGGTAGGCGACATCCTCGGCCTGTGCGGCCGGATTGCCGGGCACCGACTGCAGGCGCAGGTCCAGGGTGCGGCCGTTGGACGGGGCGGGCAGGTGGCCGACCACCAGGCTGCTGTCGCCCTGGATCAGCGACTGCACCGGCAGGCCTTCGACCGGGCGTCCGGGCGCGGCGCGCAGTTCGACCTGCAGCGGACCGGCCAGTGCGTTGTCGACCCGGGCCTGCCAGTGCTCGCCGAGCGGCTGCAGGCGCAGCTGGGCCATCGGCGCAGCGCTCTGCGCGGTCTCGCCACGGGGGGGCGGAGCGGCCGGGGCGGCCTTGGGCACCAGTCCCCAGCCCTGGCGCCAGTCACCGGCGCTGGCCGTCGTGCTCACCAGCAGGGACAACAGCAGGCAGGTCAGGGGCAGGCGCAGCATCAGTGGTTCCAGTGGGTAGGGACCGCCGGGACTGTAGCCGATCCTGAACAGGACGGCCGCGACCGCCTTCGCATAGTTGCGTTGAAAATATTCATCGCTTTATCCGCATGAAGGGATTGACAGTGCCGGAAAGGGCTGGCATCGTGGCTCCACCATCGAGACCGGCAGAGGGACAGGCCCTTTGAAGCCGGGGCAGCCCGCAGGCGCGCAAGCGTCCGCGTAGGTGCCAAATCCTGCGGGGACCGTGGCGTCCACCGAAAGATGGTTCGAACCATGCACCCCACGTGCATCTCGAACGCGGGCCCCGCGAAGGCTCGATGGCCGATTCCCCAACCGGATCCCGCCATGAGCTTCGCCGCCAGTACCGCGCTTCGCCCCGAACCCTTTGTCCCCGTCAGCGTGCCGGTCGAAGACCGCGTGCATGCCGAGCGCGGTGAGTTCGCCGCGGTGCTGTCGATGCGTCACGCCGGCCCCAGCCCGGTGCGCCTGCGCTATGAGTGGGTCGGCCCGGCCAATGCGCCGGTGGTGGTGCTGGCCGGCGGCATTTCCGCCCATCGCCATGTGGCGTCCAATGCACAGTTCAGCGAGAAGGGCTGGGCCGAAGACTTGGTCGGCAGCGGGCGCGCGCTGGATCCGCAGCAGCTGCGTGTACTGGCCTTCGACTTCATCGGCGCCGACGGTGCACTGGATGTGCCGATCGATACCGCCGACCAGGCCGATGCACTGGCGCTGCTGCTGGACCATCTCGGCATCCGCACGCTGAAGGCGTTCGTGGGCTACTCCTACGGGGCGCTGGTCGGCCAGCAGTTCGCGATCCGCCACCGTGCACGCGTGCGCCAGCTGGTGCTGGCCAGTGGCGCGCATCGCCCGCATCCGTATGCCGCCGCCTGGCGCGCATTGCAGCGCCGCGCGGTCGCGCTGGGCCAGCTGCAGTGCGGCGAAGACCACGGCCTGGCCCTGGCCCGGCAGTTCGCCATGCTCAGCTACCGCACCCCGGAAGAGTTCGGCGAGCGCTTCGATGCCGCGCCGGAAGTGATCAATGGCCGCGTGCGCGTGGCCGCCGAAGATTATCTCGATGCGGCCGGTGCGCAGTACGTCGCGCGCACGCCGGTGACCGCTTACCTGCGCCTGTCTGAATCGATCGACCTGCACCGCGTCGACCCCACCGCGATCCTGCCGCCGACCGTGGTGGTGGCCGTGGAGGGCGACCGCCTGGTGCCGCTGGCCGACCTGGTCGGCCTGGTCGAAGGGCTGGGCCCGCGCGGCAGCCTGCGCGTGCTGCGCTCGCCCTATGGCCACGATGCCTTCCTCAAAGAAACCGATCGCATCGACGCGATCCTCGCCACCGCCTTCCGCACCTCTGGAGAGTCCGCATGAGCCTGCACGCCAACGAGCCGTCCTGTAGTCGCACCACTGCCGCCGTCCGTGCCGGCATCGATCGGGACACCGCACATGGCGCGGTCACGCCGCCGATCGTGCTGTCGTCGAACTTCAGCTTTGAAGGTTTCGGCAACAAGCGCCAATACGACTACACGCGCAGTGGCAACCCGACCCGCGACCTGCTGGGTGAAGCGCTGGCCGAACTGGAAGGTGGCGCCGGCGGCGTCATCACCGCCACCGGCATGGGCGCGATCAACCTGGTGTTGAACGCGCTGCTGCAGCCGGGCGACACCCTGGTGGTTCCGCACGATGCGTACGGCGGCAGCTGGCGCCTGTTCAACGCGTTGGCGAAGAAGGGCCACTTCGAGCTGGTCACCGCCGACCTGACCGATCCGCGCGCGCTGGCGCAGGCGCTGGCCACGCAGCCGAAGCTGGTGCTGGTGGAAACCCCGTCCAACCCGCTGCTGCGCATCACCGACCTGCGCTTCGTCATCGAGGCCGCGCACAAGGCCGGTGCGCTCGTGGTGGTCGACAACACCTTCCTGTCGCCGGCGCTGCAGCAGCCGCTGTCGTTCGGTGCGGACCTGGTGCTGCATTCCACCACCAAGTACATCAATGGCCACAGTGATGTGGTGGGTGGTGCGGTGGTCGCGCGCGATCCGGCACTGCATGAGCAGCTGGTGTGGTGGGGCAACGCACTGGGCCTGACCGGTTCGCCGTTCGATGCCTTCCTGACCCTGCGCGGCCTGCGCACGCTGGATGCGCGCCTGCGCGTGCATCAGGAAAACACTGCTTCGATCGTTGCCCTGCTGGACCAGCATCCGGCAGTCGGCGCGGTGTACTACCCGGGCCTGGCCGATCACCCGGGCCACGCCATCGCCGCGCGCCAGCAGAATGGCTTCGGCGCGATGCTGTCGTTCGAACTGGCGCACTGCGCCGGCGATGATCCGCATGCGGCGGTGCGTGCGTTCGTCGATGGCCTGCGCTGTTTCACCCTGGCCGAATCGCTGGGTGGCGTCGAGAGCCTGATCGCGCACCCGGCCACCATGACCCATGCAGCGATGACCGCCGAAGCGCGCGCGGCTGCCGGCATCAGCGAGGGCCTGCTGCGCCTGTCGGTCGGCATCGAGGCCGAGCGTGACCTGCTGGCTGATCTCGGCGCAGCGCTGCAGCGCGCCGAAGCCGTGATCGATGCGGCTGCGCGCCGCAAACAGGTGGTGGATGCATGAGCGCGCTCGCCGCTGACATTCCTGCGCTGGGCGCGGGGCGCCTGGCGCTGCTCGGCACTGGCACGGTCGGCTCAGCCTTCGTGCAGCGCTACCAGGCGTTGCAGGCACGTGGCCTGGAACTGCCCAGCGTGCAGTGGCTGGCCAATTCACGCACCGCGCTGGAGATCGATCGCGACCTGGCGCTGCCCTTGGAACTGGCACGTCGTGCACCCCGCGATGGCCAGAGTTCGCCGCCGTGGGCGAGCGCCGAAGGGCTGGAACGGGGTGACGTGGTGGTCGACGCCACCGCCAGCGAAGACGTCGCCGCACGCCACGTGCAGTGGCTGGCGCGCGGCGTGCACGTGGTGACCGCCAACAAGCTGGGCCGTGGTGCGCAGCTGGCCCGCGCGCAGGCCATTGCTGAAAGCTGTGCCGACAGTGGCGCACGCTATGGCGACAGCGCGACGGTGGGCGCGGGCCTGCCGCTGTTGAGCAGCCTGCGTGCGCTGGTGGCCGGTGGCGATCACATCCATGCCATCGAAGGCGTGCTGTCCGGTTCGCTGGCATGGCTGTTCCATCGCTATGACGGCCAGTCGCCGTTTTCGGTGGCGGTGCGGGAAGCACTGGCGGCGGGCTACACCGAGCCGGATCCACGCCTGGACCTGTCCGGCGAAGATGTACGCCGCAAGCTGCTGATCCTGGCGCGCAGCAGCGGCCTGGCATTGGATGCGTCGCAGGTACAGGTGGATTCGCTGGTGCCTGATGCGCTGGCGGCGTTGCCGCTGGAAGATGCGGTGGCCGCACTGGAGCAACTGGATGCGCCGTTGCAGGCGCGTTGGCAGCAGGCGCGCGACAACGGTCGTGTGCTGCGTTTCGTCGGCCGCGTTGATGGCGAAGGGGCGCAGGTGGGCCTGCGCGAGCTGCCGGCCGATCATCCGCTGGCACAGGGCGCGGGCACCGACAACCGCGTGGCCATCCACAGCGATCGCTACCGCCGCCAACCGTTGTTGATCCAGGGACCGGGCGCGGGCGCGGAAGTCACCGCAGCCGCGCTGCTGGATGACGTACTGCGGATCGTAGGTTGATCGCATCGCTTGTGTAGAGCCGAGCCCATGCTCGGCTGCTCCTGGCGGAATCGCCTCCTGCTGGATGAGCCGAGCATGGGCTCGGCTCTACACAAGCAGCCGTCGGTCAGCGGGACTTCAAGGCCTTCAACAATGCGCTGTTGAACTGCTTGGGGTCCTGCACCTGTGGCGAATGGCCCAGTTCGGGGAATTCGACCAGCGTCGCGCCGGGAATCGCCGCGGCCGCTGCTCTGCCCAGCGCCGGATAATTACCCAGCGTCGCCTTCACCTCCGGCGGCGCCAGGTCACGGCCGATCGCGGTGCGGTCCTTCTGGCCGATGAACAGCGTGGTCGGTACCTGCAGGTTCTTCAGTTCGTAGACCACCGGCTGGTTGAACACCATGTCCGAGGCCAGTGCCTGGCTCCACGCAACGGCCTGCCTGCCCGGGCCTTCATACATGCCTGATTGCATGCGTGCCCATGGTTCGTACGCCGGCTTCCACGTGCCGTCGTAGTACACGTCCAGCTGGTAGCGGCGGATGCTGTCATAGCTGGTTTTCAGTTCGCCGGCATACCATGCATCGACGCTGCGCCATGGCACGCCCAGCGCCTTCCAGTCCTCCAGCCCGATCGGATTGACCAGTGACAGGCTGTGCAGGTCCTGCGGGTACATCAACGCGTAGCGCACCGCCAGCATGCCGCCCATCGAGTGGCCGACCAGGTGCACCGGCATGTCCTCCAGCTGCAGCTGCTGCAGCAGGGCGTGGGTATTGGCCGCCAGCTGCGCGAACGTGTACTGGTAACGCTCGGGCTTGCTGGATTTGCAGAAGCCCACCTGGTCCGGGGCGATCACCCGGTAGCCGGCGTTCAGCAGCGGCGCGATGGTCTGCTGCCAGGTGGCTGCGCAGAAATTCTTGCCATGCAGCAGCACCACCACGCCGATGGCGCGGCGTTTGGGCAGGACATCCAGATAGGCCATTTCCAGTGGCTGCCGCTGCGACTCCAGCGCGAAGATCTTCACCGGATAGCCGTAGTCGAAACCTTCCAGCCGCGGACCATAGGTCGGCGCGGCAAGCGCGGACAGCGGCAGGCAGGCAAGCAGGGCAGCAGCGATCACGCGCATGGGGCCAATCCGGGGCAGGGGAGCCCCGAGCCTAACCGGAACATGGTGACGGTGTCGTCCGATGTAGAGCCGAGCCCACGCTCGGCTGCTCCTACCCGATCAGCCGAGCATGGGCTCGGCTCTACAACTCAGCACTCGATGACGTTCACCGCCAGGCCACCGCGGCTGGTTTCCTTGTACTTGTCCTGCATGTCGCGGCCGGTATCGCGCATGGTCTTGATGACCTTGTCCAGCGACACCTTGTGCTTGCCGTCGCCACGCATCGCCATGCGGGAGGCATTGATCGCCTTCACCGCGCCCATCGCGTTGCGCTCGATGCAGGGGATCTGCACCAGGCCGCCGATCGGGTCGCAGGTCAGGCCAAGGTTGTGTTCCATGCCGATTTCCGCGGCGTTCTCGATCTGGCTCGGGTTGCCACCCAGTGCCGCAACCAGGCCCCCGGCCGCCATCGAGCAGGCCACGCCCACTTCGCCCTGGCAGCCCACTTCGGCACCGGAAATCGAAGCATTTTCCTTGTACAGGATGCCGATCGCCGCCGAGGTCAGCAGGAAGTCGAACACACGCTGCTCGTTCGCGCCCGGGCAGAAACGGTCGAAGTAATGCAGCACCGCCGGCAGTACGCCGGCTGCACCGTTGGTCGGCGCGGTCACCACGCGGCCACCGGCAGCGTTTTCCTCGTTCACTGCCAGTGCGTACAGGTTAACCCAGTCCAGCGTGGTCAGCGGGTCGCGCATCGCCGCTTCCGGCTTCGACGACAGCTCGCGGTACAGCGCCGGTGCACGACGGCCGACCTTCAGGCCACCCGGCAGCACGCCTTCCTCGCGGATGCCCCGCGCGACGCACGACTGCATCGCGCTCCAGATCTCGCGCAGGTTGGCGCGGATCTCGTCTTCGCTGCGCCAGCACTTCTCGTTCTCGAACATCAGCTGGGCGATGCTCAGGCCGCTGCGTGCGGTCTGCGCCAGCAGCTCGTCGCCGCTCTTGAACGGGTAGGGCAGCGGGGTCTCGTCGGGCACGATGCGGTCATCGGCCGCGTCGTCCTGGTTGACCACGAAGCCGCCTCCGACCGAGTAGTAATCGCGGGTGGCGATCACTTCATCGTCGGCGTTGTACGCGGTGAAACGCATGCCGTTGGTGTGGTACGGCAGCTTCTGGCGCTTGTTCATGCCGAGGTCGCGCTTCTCGTCGAAGGCGATCTCGTGCTGGCCCATCAGCTGGATGCGCTTGCTGCTGCGGATGCGCTCCAGGGTGGCCGGGATGATGTCCGGGTCGATCAGGTTCGGCCGCTGGCCCTCCAGGCCCAGCAGGATCGCCTTGTCGGTGCCATGGCCGCGGCCGGTCAGCGCCAGCGAGCCATAGACATCGGCGCGGATGCGCGCGACCTCGTGCAGGCGGCCCGGATCGAGCAGCCAGCGATGGATGAATCGCTCGGCGGCCTTCATCGGCCCGACGGTGTGCGAGGAACTCGGACCAATGCCGATCTTGAAAACGTCGAACGTGCTGACAGCCATGGATGCCAAACTGCGGGTACCGGACAAGCCGCTATTCTAACGGCTTGCCGGGCCATCCGATGGCTGCGGCGCAGCATTTCCGCCATGGGAGCCCGACCGGTGTTGACCCTGATCCAACGTGACGATTGCCACCTGTGCGACATGGCCCTGGCCGAACTGGCCAAGGCGCGGGCCCCGGAGTTCGAATCGGTGTTCCTGGATGACCAGCCGGCGCTGGAAGCACGCTACGGCGCGCGGGTGCCGGTGCTGCGTGACGAGCGCGGCGAGCGTGAGCTGGACTGGCCGTTCGATGCCGCCACGGTGCAGGCCTGGCTGGCCGTCGATCGGTAGTGCCGGCCGCTGGCCGGCAACTGCCCGGATCGCTGAGGTTGCCGGCCAGTGGCCGGCGCTACCGGAGATGATGGCCGGGGCGGTGCCCCGGCCTGTTGCTTATTTCGCGTTGAACTTCACGATCGTGCTGATCGCGGTGTCGTCCGGGATGGTCTTGGTATCGGCCCAGTCACCGCCGCCGACACCGAAGTCCAGGCGCTTGACCGTGGCCTTGCCGGTCAGCACCGGCTGGGTGCCCGGCTTCCAGGTGAAAGTAAGGGTGACCGGTTTGCTGACGCCGCGCAGCTCCAGCGTGCCATCGGCGGCGAACTGGTCATTGCCCACCGCGCGGAAGCCCTTGGCGGTGTAGCGCGCAGTGGCGAACTTGCCGACGTTGAAGAAGTCGGCGCCCTGCAGGGTCGAGTCGCGGTCGCTGTTGCCGCTCTTGGCACCGGCCAGCGGAATCACCACGTCCAGCGAACCGGCGGCCGGATTGGCCGGGTCGAAGCTGAGCTTGGTGGCAAAGCCCGGGAAGCTGCCGGTGAACACTTCACCGTCGTACTTGGTGGCGAACACCAGGATCGAACCGGCGCCGGGAGCCTGCGCGTAGTCGGCGGCGAGCGCCGGAGCAGTGGCCAGCATGCCGGCCAGGGCGGCGGCCACGGCGGCCGGGGTGGTCAGTTTCAGGTTCATCGGTCAGTCCTTCTGAGGGGAGGCGAGCCAGCCGCGCGGCAACATGCGGGACAACGTCGCATCGCGCTGGAACAGGTGGTGGTAGAGGGCAGCACCGGCATGGGCCAGCACCACCGCGATCAACAGCCAGAAGCCGTATTCGTGGAGGGCATGGGACACCGCGACGACCTGCGGATCCGGGCCACTCAGCTTGGGCACGTCGACCAGGCCGAACCAGCGGAACGGGCGCAGGCCACTGGCCGAGTCGTACAGCCAGCCCGACAGCGGGATGGCGAACATCAGCACATACAACAGCACGTGGGTGGCGCTGGCGATGCGCTCCTGCCAGCTGGGCACGCCCGGCACCGGCCTGGGGGCGCCGGCGTACAGGCGCCAGCCGAGGCGGAACAGCACCAGCGCCAGTACGGTAATGCCGATCGACTTGTGTGCGGTGTAGACCCAGAAGTACTTGGGGGTCTTGGGCAGTTCGCCCATGGTCAGGCCGACCACGCCCAGGGCGAGGATCAGCAGTGCGATCAACCAGTGCAGGATCTGGCTGACACTCCCCCAGGCGGCGGGGGTGTTCTTGGCGGTCATGAAAGGTCCTCTAGCGGGCCGTCTTGGGGTCGGAGTGCGGAACGGGAGCGGGAGTTCCCGGGGCGTCGCTGCGGTCGAGGGTGGCTTCAGCCTCGATCCTCAGCTGTACTGCATCACCGATGACGCCCGGCCAGGCGGTGATGCCGAACGCGCGCCGGCTCAGCGTGGTGCTGGCGGAAAAACCGGCGGTGCGTCGGAACGGGGGGAGGGGGTAGCGCTTGATGGCATTGAGGGTCACGTCCAGGGTGACTTCCTGGCTGACGCCGCGCAGGGTCAGGGTACCGATCACGTGCGCACGCTTGGCATCGATCGGTTCGACCCGGCTGGAGACGAAGCGTGCGCTGGGGAAACGCTCGCCGTCGAGCAGGCTGCGGGCCAGCGTGGCCTGGTTCCATTTGGCGTCACCAAGGTCCAATCGCGACACGGGTACCTCGACGTCCAGCGTGGCTTCGCGCCAGTTGTCGGGATCGAACTGCAGGCGGCCTTCACTGCCGGAGACCGTACCCATGGCCTGCGAGTAGCCCGCGTGGTCGATGGTGAACAACACCCGTGTATGCACCGGATCGAGGCGATAGGTGTCTGCGTCCGCCCAGGCGGGGGCGGTGGCGAGCAGCATGGGCAGCAGGGCCAGGCAGGGACGCATCGATGGCGGGCTCCGGAAGGGGACGCTGTGATCATACGCACAGGCCCCTGCCAACGATGCGCACATGGCTGCAACAGTTCGTGGTGGGGCCACCCGTGGAAACAGGCTGTTGCAGCCATGAACCCGGCCCTGTGTGACAATCGGGCCAGGACAGGGGGTTCAGGATGACGAGTGGCTGGCGCCGGTGGTGCCGAGGCATCGTGGGCATGGGGCTGTTGCTGATGGCGTTGAGCTCGGCAGCTGCGGCCCCGGACATGGCAGAAACACCGCGCCTGCGCCGTTTCGGTGCAGCCGAAGGCATGCCCTCGCGCATGGTGCTGGCGTTGGCCGAGGACCGCCAGGGGCACATCTGGGCGGCCACCGACGGTGGCCTGGTGCGCTATGACGGCGATACCCTGCGGGTCTGGGAACATGATCCGGAACAGCCGGGCTCGCTGCCCGGCAATGAGATCGAGACCCTGCTGGTCGATCCGCTGGACCGCGTCTGGGTGGGTATCAATGGCAAGGGTGTGGCACGCCTGGATGCGGACCGCGAGCGATTCAGGACCTTCGATGCCGTCAATGGTCCGTGCCTGGGCCAGTTCTGGACGCTGGCCTACGCCGAGGATGCGCTTTGGATCGGCACCAGCAGCCAGGGTGTCTGCCGGTTCGGGGAGGATGGCAGCCTGCGCTTCTTCAAGCACGACCCCGCGCGCCTGAACGGCCTGCCCAGCAACACCATCTACAGCAGCCTGGTTGATGCGCAGGGGCGCCTGTGGATCGGCACCGAGCGTGGGGTGGCACGCTGGAACGGCCGCGGATTCGAATCTGTGGCACCACGCGAGCTGGGCGTGTTGAGCGTGCTGCGGATGAGTCGCGATCCGGATGGCTCGATCTGGATCGGCAGCCAGAACGACGGTCTGTACCGCATCGATGCGCAGGACCGGGTCAGCCGCCCGCGCTGGATCGACAGTGCCCGCCTGCGTTCGGCACTGGTGCTGGCCGATCGCCAGGGGGGCTACTGGGCGGGTACATCAGACGGTCTGCTGCGTGGCGATGCCAGCGCACTGCGGCGGCTCGAGGGCGACCGCGGCAGCGGCTTCCTCACGGCGCAGAGTGGCGTGCTTGATCTGCTGCAGGACCATGAGGGCGGATTGTGGGTGGCGCTGCTGACCCAGGGCCTGGCCTACCTGCCGCCGGATTGGCGCCGCTTTTCGATCTGGAACCAGCTCGATGGCAAGCCACTGGACAGCCAGTACCTGTTGAGCGCTGCCAGTGACGGCCAGAATTATTACGTGGGATCGGCGCACGGCGTGTACCAGCTGGATACGCGCGGCACGCTGCGCCTGCTGGCCAGCGATCGTGAGATCGGCAGCGGTGCGGTGTGGTCGGTGCTGCCGCGCCCGGATGGGCGCCTGTGGCTGGGGCGTGCTGGTCGCATCACTGTGTATGACCCGACGACACGCGCACTGCAGGATTGGCACATCGATGGTGGCGCCGACCTGCGCCAGCGCATCGATCTGATGCGCCAGGCGCCTGATGGCACGGTCTGGCTTTCAGTCATGAACCTGGGTCTGCAGCAGCGTAGTGCCGACGGCCGCGTGCTGCGCAGCTATCCGCTGGACGATTTCCGCAAGGCGGCCGATTCACCGATCGAGCAGATCCGTTTCGACGCCCAGGGCAAGGTCTGGGTGATGGGCGACATGGGCATCTGGCGCGAGCATGCCGGGCGCTTCGAGGCGGTGCCGGGTGTCTCGCGTGGTTTGATCTACGATCTGGTGTGGGTTGATCCGCAACAACTGTGGCTGGCCCGCCAAGGGGCGCTCGAGCGCTACCAGTGGGATGGCATGAGCCTGCGCCTGATCCAGCGCATCGATGGAAGTGCCGGCGTACCACCGGTCAGCATGGGGGGCCTGGCATTGGCCGACAACGGACGCCTGTGGGCGACCACGCCGCGTGGTCTGCTGCGTTGGGATCCCAAGGCACGGCGCCTGCAGCAGTTCAACGAACGCGATGGCCTGTCCGACGCCGAATTCACCAGCCGACCGCCAGCGGTGAATGCCGATGGCCGCGTGCTGGCAGTCGCCCAGACCGGCCTGGTCGCCTTCGATGTGAATGCCGCTGACGTCGTGCTGCCGGAATCGTCGCTGGTGATTGCCGACGTGCGCGTGCGCCGCGACGATGCGCGTGGCTGGCAGCCACTGCCGAACGCTGGCACATTGCTGCTGGGGCCGGATGATCGCGATCTGCAGATCGACGCTCGACTGCTGTCATATGCCAATCCCCAGGGCAACCGCTACCGCTTCCAGGTACGCGGTTACGACCAGAACTGGGTGGAGCAGGGCGGCAACGGCCAGCGTACGCTTTCGCGTTTGCCTACCGGAAGCTATGTCATCGAAGTGCAGGCAGCCACTGCCAGTGGTGCATGGACACCCTCACAGAAGCTGCAGGTGAAGGTGCTGCCGCCCTGGTGGCGCAGCGGCATGGCGATCTTCGGCTACATCCTGATCGGCTCGCTGCTGCTGCTCACCCTGGTGTGGTCGATCCGGGTGCGCCTGCGTCGCCGCCAGCAATGGCAGTTGACCGTGCACAAGCAGGAACTGGCCGAACAGGCCTCGCAGGCCAAAAGCCGGTTCCTGGCCACGCTGGGCCATGAGGTGCGCACGCCGATGACCGGGGTGCTGGGCATGAGCGAGCTGCTGCTGGCCACGCCGCTGGACCCGGTGCAACGCAGCTATGCCGGTTCGATCCAGCAGGCTGGAAGCCATCTGCTGCGGCTGGTGAATGATGCGCTGGACCTCGCGCGCATCGAAGCCGGTCGACTGGAGCTGGATCTGCGTCCGTTCGACCTGGCCGGCCTGCTCGACCAGGTACAGACGCTGATGCAGCCGATGGCGAAACAGCGCAAGCTGGATTTCCAGCGTGGCGACGATCCGCCAGGCCCGATCAGTGTCAGCGGCGACGAGATGCGCGTGCGGCAGATCCTGCTCAACCTGCTGGGCAATGCGATCAAGTTCACCGAGCGTGGCCATGTCGGCCTGGCGGTGCGCCTGGAGGAGAACGGCGGTGGCCTTTGCTTCGAGGTGCATGACAGTGGCCCGGGCATCAATGCCGAGCAGCAGGACCGCCTGTTCCACCGCTTCGAACAGGCCGATGGCCCACGCACAGCATCGCGCTACGGCGGCAGCGGGCTGGGCCTGGCGATCTGCCAGGAGCTGGCCGTGGCGATGGGCGGGCGCATCGAAGTGGACAGCCAACCGGGCAAGGGCGCGCGCTTCCGGGTACGGTTGCCGCTGCCCTGGACCCGGCAGGCGGCCGTCGCAGTGGGCGATGCTCCGGCGCAGCCGGTATTGCCGCCATTGCGCATCCTGCTGGTCGAAGACGATGCCACCGTGGCCGAGGTCATCGCAGGCCTGTTGCGCAGCCGTGGCCATGACGTGGTGCACGTTCTGCATGGTCTGGGCGCGCTGTCGGAGATCGCCACCGACGGCTTTGATGTCGGCCTGCTCGACCTCGACCTGCCGGCGCTGGACGGAACCGCCATCGCCCGCCAGCTGCGTGCCCTGGGGTATGAGCTGCCGTTGGTGGCGGTGACCGCGCGCTCCGATGCCTATGCCGAATCGCAGGTGCTGGCTGCCGGTTTCGATGGCTTCCTGCGCAAACCGGTCACCGGCGACATGCTGGTGGCGGCGATCGCCCAGGCCCGTACAAAACGACAGACCGCAACGTGAAAGCGTCGGCGCCGGGCGTGAACGGCGCGACTTTCGGTTTACCATGCCGACGCCCGCAGCGCGGGAATCATCAGGGCAGCGTGAGGAGGCAATCGGTGGCGTATCTGCGGGCGGCGATGCTGCTGCTGGTCCTCCTGTGCTGCCTGTCACCCGCTGCAGCGCAGCCGGTGCCGCCAAGCCCGCGCCAGGTGACGGTGTTCGACGGCCTGCCGTCCAATACCGTCAATCGCATGGCCGAAGATCGCTACGGCTACCTGTGGATCGCCACCAACGATGGCCTGGCCCGCTACGACGGGCGCAACTACCGGATCTGGCGCTCGGAAGACGGGTTGCGCGACAACCGCATCTGGACGGTGCTGGTCGATGCGCGCAACCAGCTCTGGATCGGTACCGAGAATGCCGGTCTGGTGCGGATGTCGGCCGATCGCCGCCAACTGCATTTCTACGACCGCAGCAGCCAGCCGTTGATGGGCACCAACACGGTCTGGAGCCTGGCGACTACGCCCGACGGTTCGATCTGGTTCGGAACCCACGAGGGTGGGTTGTACCGACTGGACAACCAGGATCGGTTGCAGCGCTTCCTGCCGGAAGCCAACAATCCGCGCAGTCTGCCTGCGGCATCGGTTCCGTATCTGGCTACCCTGGCCGACGGCAGCCTGTGGATCGGCACCAAGCACGGCGTTGCGCGCTGGACCGGCACCGATTTCGAACGCATTGGCGCCGACGTCATTCCCAGTCTCCTGATCAATGGCCTGACCACCGAGCCCGACGGCAGCCTGTGGATCAGTACGATGGCCGGCGCCATCGTGCGCCGCCCTGATGGTCGCTTCGAGGCGCCGCCGTGGAAGCTGCCTGAAGGCGAGCAGGTGCTGGGCATGATGCTGCGCGATGAACAGGGCGGGTACTGGCTGGACACCCGCACAGGCCTCGGCCGCGCGGTCGACGGCCAGTACCGGACCGTACCGCTGTACAGCGCGGTGGCACGTGGACCGGTACGGCCGAACTGGACCGGTGCCTACGAGGACCGTGAAGGTGGCATCTGGCTGACCAGCACCAACGCCGGGCTGTGGCATCTGCTGCCCCGCTGGTGGCAGTTCTCGGTGCTGTCGCGGCTGGAGGACGATTCCCGCTCGCTGCGCAACGCCTACGTGCTGGGCACCAGCCCATCCCGGAATGGCGGCATCTGGACGGTGGGTAGCCATGGTGCGCTGGACCGCTTCGACCCGAAGACCGGCAAGATCGAACAGCACCGCACCTGGGTCAACGGCATGCACTGGCTGAGCTCGGTGCGCGAGGACCGCCGTGGACAGGTCTGGATCGGTTCGAACGATGCCCTGCTGCGCTATGACCCGGAGCAGCGCGATCTACGTCGCTGGGGCCGCGACGCCGGCGCCGACGCAACCATGGAAGGCATCATCGAGTCGATGACGACCTGTGATGGCGACAGCCTCTGGCTGATGCTGTCGTCCGGCCTGCAGCAGCGCGACCTCGACGGGCGCCTGCGCCGTCAGCTGGACAACGGCCAGCGCGGCCTGCAGCAGGGGCAGCTCAACCTCGACGTGGAATGCGGGCCGCAGGACCACATCTGGCTGGCCAGCAGCCGCGGCCTGCTGCAGTGGTTGCCGGAAAGCGAACGATTCCAGCCGGTGCCGGGTGCGCCGGCGACGGCGATCCACGCACTGCACGTGGGTGCCGATGGCCAGGTATGGCTGTCCGAGGATGGTCGCCTCTCGCGCTACCGCTGGAGCCAGGGCCGGCTGGAACGGCAGGCCGTGGTCGGCGCCGAGCAGGGCTATCCGGCGATCTCCGCGTCCGGGCTGGTGGTTGACGCGCAAGGGGTGGTCTGGGCCACCAGCGCGCGCGGCCTGGTACGGATCGGCGCCGATGGCCAGAGCGTGCGCCTGTACGGTGTGCACGATGGCCTGCCGAGCCAGGAGTTCCGCGAGCACACGCTGGTGATGTCGGAGGACGGCCACCTGGTGGCCGGTACACCGGCCGGTGTGGTGGTGTTCGACCCCGAGCAGGTACGGCCGTCGGTGCGGCGTGCACCGCTGGTGATCGAACGGGTCGAGGTGCGTCGCAATGACCAGGTGCTCGACCTGACCCACGACACGCCGTTGCAGATTGCCGATGGTGATCGTGACCTGCGCATCGTCGCGCGCCTGCTGTCGTTCGCTGATTCGGCGTCCAACAGCTACCGCTACCGGCTGGCCGGCTACGACCCCGATTGGGTGGAAGTGGGACCGGCCGGTGAGCGTCTTTTCTCGCGCCTGCCACCGGGCAGTTACCGCCTGGAAGTGCAGGCGCGTTCGGCCGATCACGTCTGGTCGCGGGTGCAGAGCCTGGAGTTCCGCGTACAGCCGCCGTGGTGGCGTAGTCTGTCCGGGTTGCTGGTGCTGGCCTCGATCGCGCTGCTGCTGACCAGCTGGTTCGCCTGGCTGTATCGCCGCCGCCTGCAGCGCCGCCACGCCTATCAGCTGGCGCTGCACAAGCAGGAACTGGCTGAGCAGGCCTCGGCGGCGAAGACCCGTTTCCTGGCCAACCTCGGCCACGAAATCCGTACCCCGATGACCGGCGTGCTCGGCATGAGCGAGCTGCTGCTGGCTTCGCACCTGGATCCGCAGCAGCGCGGCTACACGCAGTCGATCCGCCACGCTGGCGAACATCTGCTGCACCTGGTCAACGATGCGCTGGACCTGGCACGCATCGAGTCCGGCCGCCTGGAGCTGCAGTCCAAGCCGTTCGCGCTGAGCTGCCTGCTGCAGGATCTGACGGCGTTGATGGGCCCGTTGGCCGCACAGAAGGGCCTGCGCTTCACCCTCGACAACCAGTTGCCCCCAGGCCTGCAGGCCACCGGCGACTCGATGCGGGTACGCCAGATCCTGCTCAACCTGCTCTCGAATGCGGTCAAGTTCACCAGCCGTGGCACCATTACCCTGCATGCACGCAGTGATGGCGAGCTGCGCGCGTTGCATTTCGAGGTACGCGACACAGGTCCGGGCATCAGCCAGGAACAGCAGCAGCGGTTGTTCCGCCGCTTCGAGCAGGCCGATGGTGCCCGCACTGCCGCGCAGTACGGTGGCAGTGGTCTGGGCCTGGCGATCTGCCGCGAACTGGCGCAGGCGATGCAGGGACGAATCCAGGTGGAGAGCCAGCTGGGCCGCGGCACCTGCTTCGGCGTGAGCCTGCCGTTGCCGTTGGTGGTCGATGCCAGTGCCGAGGCCGAGGGCGAAGCGCATCGCGAGGACGTAGCCAACATGCCGCCGTTGCGGGTGCTGCTGGTCGAGGACGATGCCACCGTGGCCGACGTGGTGCGAGGCCTGTTGAGTGCGCGCGGGCATGAGGTGGTGCATGCAGGCCATGCGCTGGCGGCGCTGCGCGAGATCAGCGCGGGTGATTTCGATGTCGGCCTGCTGGATCTGGACCTGCCGGGCCTGAGTGGTTTCGAACTGGCGCAGCACCTGCGCAACCAGGGCTACATGCTGCCGCTGCTGGCGGTGACCGCGCGCACTGATCCGGACCTTCAGCAGCAGGTGGAAGCGGCCGGCATCGGCGGCTTCCTGCGCAAGCCGGTGACCGGCGAACTGCTGGTCGAAGCAATTGCCAGGGTGATGGGAAGGTAGGGTTTATTGCGGGGCTTGCAGCCCTGCACCTGCAGAATCAACGTCAAAAGCGTGCAATCCGCGGGATGGCGGGGTGGGTCCGGTGGCGGGAGACGCCGTAAACCCGTCCCTGGGGCTTGGCCGCGGCTTGCTCGTGTGCGCTGTCCTGCGCACACGGCAAGACCGGGGCTGGGCATCCTGCCCAACCCGCCCGAGGCATGCCTCGGACCCATGCCGCGGACACTCCCGCCACCGGACCCACCCCGCCTTCGACAGTTTTCCGCGATCTGTCGGAGCACGGGGTCGGATCCCGTTGCTGCGCAACGGGCTCTGACCCCAATCTGGAATTCGATATCTGACAGATGTGTCGACCAAGGTCGACACCTACCAACAACCGCGCGTTCCAACAGTCGCCGTTACCCACAGCCGCGTGAACCTGTCAGAGGTGGGGCGGTGTGGGCTTGCAGGACCGTTGGCGCCATGGATGGCGCCATCGAGCCCCCATGGACGGGTTTACGGCGTGTCCTGCAAGCCCACACCGCCGCGCCATCCCACGGAATGCTCGCTGTCGCTTCGGCTTCGGCCTCTGCGGGTGCAGGGTGCAACCCTGCCGAACCGCCTCACTCCGCGACGTGCTCGACCTGCCGTGGTTCGGGCTTGGTGTCCGGCAGCTGCCAGAAGATCATCGTCGAGGTCAGGGTGATCGCGCCCACGCACAGGAAGGTGGCGTGCAGCGCGGCGGTCGCGCTGTTGCTGTCCAGGTGATTGCCGAATGCGGCCAGCAGGCTGCCGGCGGCCGCGGCGCCGAAACCGGCGGCCAGCATCATCACCATCGACAGCAGGCTGTTGCCGGAACTGGCGAACTCGCGGTCCAGATCCCGCAGCGTCACGGTGTTCATCACGGTGAACTGCAGTGAATTGACCGCGCCGAAGAACGCCAGCTGCAGCAGGCGCCAGGCCAGATGCTGGCCGGGTGTCATCAGGATGAAGCTGGCCATCGCCAGGCCCACCAGCACGGTGTTGACCATCAGCACGCGGCGGTAGCCGTAGCGCTCGACCAGCTTCACCGCCAGCTTCTTCGACACCATGCCGGCCGCCGCCACCGGCACCATCATCAGGCCGGCATTCATCGGGCCCAGGCCGAGGCCGACCTGCAGCAGCAGCGGGATCAGCATCGGCATGGCGCTGCTGCCGATGCGCGAGAACAGGTTGCCGAGGATGCCGATGCGGTAGCTGGGCACGCGGAACAGGGCCAGCGAGAACAAGGGTGCGGTGGAGTTGGCGGCATGCAGCCAGTAACCGACCAGCGCGGCCAGGCCAGCCACGGTCATCAGCATCACCAGCGCATGTGGCGTTCCGAGCCCGGAGATGCCGTCCAGTGCCAACGACAGCACCACCATCGCGAAGGCCAGCATGATGTAGCCGCGCAGGTCGAAACGGGTGCGATGGCTGGCGTAGTGGTCGGGCATGATCTTCATCGCAGCGATGAAACCGATCACGCCGATTGGCAGGTTGATCAGGAACACCCAGTGCCACGACGCGATCTCGACCAGCCAGCCGCCCAGTGTCGGGCCGATCAACGGGCCGACCAGGGCCGGGATGGCGATGAAGCTCATCGCGCGCAGGAAATCCTCACGCGGTACCGAACGCATCACCGCCAGGCGACCGACCGGCAGCAGCATCGCACCGCCGATGCCCTGCAGCACGCGCGCACCGACCAGCTGGTGCAGGTGCTGGGCCAGCGCGCAGGCCAGCGAGCCGAGGGTGAACAGGATGATCGCCACCAGGAAGGTACGGCGGGTGCCGTAGCGGTCGGCGATCCAGCCGGAGGCGGGAATGAAGGTGGCCACTGCCAGCGCGTAGCTGAACACCACCGACTGCATCTGCAGCGGGCTCTCGCCCAGGCTGGCCGCCATCGCCGGCAAGGCCGTGTTGACGATGGTCGAGTCCAGCATCTGCATGAAGATCGCCAACGAAACCAGCCACAGCAGGGGGCGCTGGCGGTTGTAGGTCGATGGCGATGTGGACATGGGGTGCGGCCGGTGCAGCGTGGGGGACGCCATGATCGCGCACTGCGGGTCACGGCGCGATCAACATCGCGCCGCAACCGCATGGGCATTGTTCAGCGCTGGCTGTGCGCGTGCACCGCGTCGACCAGCACCTGCACGTGCGCCGGGTCCATGTCCGGCGACATGCCGTGGCCGAGGTTGAACACATGGCCCTCGCGCGAACCACCGTTGCCGGCGGCATAGGTGTCGAGCACGCGTGCTGCAGCGGCGGCGATCGCATCCGGCGAGGCGTACAACGTGGTCGGGTCGAGGTTGCCCTGCAGGGCGACGCGGCCACCGGTGCGGCGCATCGCCTCGTCCAGGTCCAGCGTCCAGTCCAGGCCCAGCGCATCGGCACCGGTCTGCGACAGCGCTTCCAGGTGCAGGCCGGTGCCCTTGCCGAACAGGATCAGCGGCGTGCGCTCGTTGCCTTCGCCGCGCTCCAGGCCCTCGGCGATGCGCTGCAGGTAGCGCAGCGAGAACTCGCGGTACATCGACGGCGACAGCACGCCGCCCCAGGTATCGAACACCTGCAGGGCCTGTGCGCCGGCCGCGCGCTGCGCGCCGAGATAGGCGATCACCGCCTCGGTGGTGACCTCCAGCAGGCGGTGCAGGGCCTGCGGATGGTTCAGTGCCATCGCCTTGATCCGCGCGAAGTCCTTGCTGCCGCCGCCTTCCACCATGTAGCAGGCCAGCGTCCACGGGCTGCCGGAGAAACCGATCAGCGGCACCTGGCCGTCCAGCTCACGGCGGATCAGGCGCACCGCGTCCATCACGTAGCCCAGGTCCTGTTCCATGTCCGGCACCGCCAGCTTGGCGATGGCCGCTTCATCACGCACTGGGTGGCGGAACTTCGGGCCTTCGCCTTCGACGAAGTACAGCTCCAGCCCCATCGCATCGGGAATGGTGAGGATGTCCGAGAACAGGATGGCCGCATCCAGCGGGAAGCGGCGCAGCGGCTGCAGGGTGACCTCGCAGGCAATCTCCGGATTCTTGGCCATGGCCAGGAAGCTGCCGGCCTTGGCCCGGGTCGCGCGGTACTCCGGCAGGTAGCGTCCGGCCTGGCGCATCAGCCAGACGGGGGTGCAGTCCACCGGTTCGCGGCGCAGGGCGCGCAGCAGGCGATCGTTGCGGAGAGGGCTGGTCACGATGGGCATTCCTTGGGCGAATGAGGCAGCGGCGTCAGTCGCCGTGCGAAAGGATCTGGAAGCCGCGATGCAGTTCGGCATCGCGGGCCTTCTCGAAGGCGTGGCGGGCTTCGTCGGCCTGCAGGAACAGCTCGCGCCGCAGCTGCGAGCGGCTGCCGACGCGGCCGCTCTCGCGCAGCAGTTCCCAGCCGCCGAACAGATCCGGCTGCAGGCTCAGGCGCAGGAAGCGCGGTGCCTGCGCACCGGCGTCGGGATGTTGCAGGTAGACGTGCATGGCGCCGATTGTAGCGGGGCCAGGGTGACCCCGGCCGCAACGCGGTCGTACCGGCCGTTGGCCGGCAATCCTGCCGCGCAGCCCGGTAGTGCCGGCCGCTGGCCGGCTTCCCCGTTTGCTGAAGTTGCCGGCCAGCGGCCGGCACTACCGGACCCCGGATACGGTCAGCCCGCGCCCAGCACCTTCAGCACCGCCGCCTCATCCACGTCCGGCACCACTTCGGCGCGGCCCATGCCGCGCCACAGCACCAGGCGCAGGCGGCCGGCCACGTTCTTCTTGTCCAGCCGCATGCGGCCGAGCAAGGCCTGCGGGTCCAGTCCTGCGGGGATCGTCACCGGCAGGCCCAGACGCTCCAGCAGTGCCTGCAGGCGCACGCGGTCGGCATCGTCGGCCAGGCCGAGGTCGGTGGACAGCTTTGCCGCCAGGACCATGCCCACCGCCACCGCCTCGCCATGGTTCAGCGCATCACGGCCCGGGGCGGAATAGCCCTGTTCGGTCTCGATGGCGTGGCCGAAGGTGTGTCCCAGGTTGAGCAGGGCACGCTCCCCCTTCTCGAACGGATCGCGTTCGACGATGGCGGCTTTGTGCCGGCAGCTGCGTGCAATTGCCTCGGCCAGCACCGCATCCTCGCCGGCCAGCAGCGCCCCGGCGTGTTGCTGCAGCCATTCGAAGAACACCGCATCGCCCAGCGCGCCGTACTTCACCACTTCGGCCAGGCCGGCGCGCAGCTCGCGCGGCGGCAGGGTGGCCAGCACGCGGGTATCGGCGATCACCGCGCGCGGCGGATGGAACGCGCCGACCAGGTTCTTGCCGGCCGGAATGTCGACCGCGGTCTTGCCGCCCACCGATGAATCAACCATCGCCAACAGGGTGGTCGGCAGCTGCACGCAGTCCACGCCGCGCATCCAGCAGGCGGCGGCGAAACCGGCGAGGTCACCGACCACGCCGCCGCCGAGGGCGAACACGCAGGCGTCGCGGGTGGCGCCGAGCGCGGCCAGCGCTTCGATCGCGCGGCCGAATTCGGCCAGGGTCTTGGAGGCTTCGCCGGCGGCCAGGACGTGCTCGCCGACGATCAGGTCGGGGCGTGCGGCCAACAGTGTCTGCTTCACGGCGGCCAGGTAGCGCGGAGCCACTTCGCTGTCGCTGAGCAGCAGCACGTGGCGGCCGCGAACGTGCGAGGCCAGCGCAGCGCCGTCGGCCTGGGCACCGGCGCCGATGGTGATGGAGTAAGGGCGGTCGCCGCCAACGGCGACCTGCAGCAGGGCGGGGGGAGTCATGCGGTCAGGTCCTGGCGCTGCCATTGCGTGGCCAGCTTGACCACCAGGTGGGCGGTCGCGTCGGCAGCGGTATACGGGTCGGTATCGAGGGTGAGGTCGGCCAGTTCGCGGTACAGCGGGTCGCGGTGAGCAGCCAGATCGTGCAGCACCTGCTCGCGGTCCGGGCGTTGCAGCAGCGGCCGGCCCTTGTCGCGGGCCAGGCGTTCCAGCTGCGCGGCCACGCTGACCCGCAGGTAGACCACGAAGCCACGCCGGGCGATCAGTGCACGGTTGCCGGGATCCAGCACCGCGCCGCCACCGGTGGAGACCAGCTGGTTACGGCCTTCCAGCACGCGCGCAAGCGCCTCGCGTTCATGGCTGCGGAAGCCGGCTTCGCCGGAGTGCTCGAAGAGGGTCGGAATGCTGGCGCCGGCGGCATCGACGATGGCCTGGTCGACATCGACGAAGTCCAGCGTGAAGCGCTCGGCCAGGCGGCGGCCGATGCAGGTTTTGCCGGCGCCCATCGGGCCGATCAGGATCAGGTTCGGAGCAGGATTCATGCCCTCTGATGCTAACACCTCCGTGCCCCGGCCTTTACGTTCTTCACGTCAGGGTAGGCGTTCCTGCGGGGTCTCCCGCGCCAGCCGGAGTACAGGCCATGACGGTCGCCAAGGTCATCGAAATCACCGCCTCCTCGCCGAAGAGCGTGGAAGACGCCGTGCGCAGCGGGCTGAAGAAGGTCTCCGAGACGGTCAAGGGCATCCAGGGCGCCTGGGTGAACGAGACCAAGGTGGTCACCAATGGCAGCGGCGAGATCACCGAATGGCGGGTCAACCTGCGGGTGACGTTCCTGGTGGAATAGGCGCGCTCAGCGCACGTCCTGTACCTGGCGCTGGCCGTCCAGCACCACCACGTGGTCGGCCAAGGCGGGCAGGGCGTGCAGTGCCTGCCGGCTGACCCGCTCGTAGTACTGCACGAAGCGCTCCAGCTGTGGCCGGCTCATGCCGTGCCGGCCCGGCTGCGCGGCCTGCAGGTTCTGTTCCTGCTGCCAGCGCCAGCGCGGTACCACCGAAAAATCCGGTGGCTGCAGGAACCACAGGCGGTCGCAGCGCTGCCACAGCGCCGGGTAGTCTCGGGCCAGCGCCTGGTTGCACCAGCGACGCCATCGGCCATCGGCGTCGGCCTCGCGTTCCAGCGCGTTCAGCGGGCTGTCCAGCGCGTCGTCGTCCTGCGCGGGCGTGCCCAGGAACCAGCCTTCGAATACCAGCAGGTCCAGCGTTTGTTGCAGCTGCGGCCATTGCGCTTCGGGCAGGCGTTCGTCGGCCAGCTTGTCGAAGCGCGGCATGGCGAAGGGCTGGCGTGCGGCCACCGCGTCCAGCACGGCATGGGCCAGCGGCAGGTCGTGGGTGCCGGGCGGGCCGCGAGTGATCAGCAGCGGATGCACCTGGCGGGCCAGTCGCTGGCGCTGTGCACGGGTGAGGTAGACGTCATCGATCGACAGCGTGGCCGCGTTCAGGCCGCGTGCCTGGGCGCGCGCCACCACCTGCGCGGCCAGCGTCGATTTGCCGCTCCCCTGCAGGCCGCTGATCGCCAATACTGGAACCGCTGCACCGCTGCCCAGCGCATCATCCAGCGCCTGTTCGGCCAATGTTTCGGGGAATCCTTTCACCTGGGGCATATACGCAGCAGCGGCCATGCAGCCACAATAGCCCAATCCGTGTGAGAAGAACGCAATCATGAGCGACCTGTACGCCGAAGCCCTGTCCACGTTTGCCGGCCTGTTCGAAGAGGCCAAACAGAGCCGCGAGGTCGAGCCGAACGCGATGACCGTGGCCACCGCCGATACGCAGGGCCGTCCCTCGGCGCGCACCGTGCTGCTGAAGGCCTTCGACGAGCGTGGCTTCGTCTTCTACACCCACCTGGACAGCCACAAGGGCCAGGAGCTGCAGGCCAATCCGCAGGCCGCGCTGCTGTTCCTGTGGCGCAGCCTGCGCGAGGCCGGCATCCAGGTGCGCATCGAAGGCCGTGTCGAGCAGGTTGCCGACGCCGAGGCCGATGCCTATTTCGCCAGCCGCCCGCGCATGAGCCAGATCGGCGCCTGGGCCTCGCAGCAGTCGAAGACGTTGGCGACGCGCGAGGAATTCGACGCGCGCGTGGCCGAGATCGAAACCCGCTTCGAGGGCAAGGACGTGCCGCGCCCGGACGGCTGGAGCGGCCTGCGCGTGGTGCCTGACCGCATCGAGTTCTGGTACGGCGCGCAGTTCCGCCTGCACGAACGCTGGTGCTATGAAGCCGGTGCCGAAGGGCGCTGGAGCAAGCGCCTGCTGTACCCGTGATCGACAGCGCGCCCACGATCCGCCAGGCCACGCCGGCCGATGCGGCCGCGTGGGCGCAGTTGCGGCTGGGCCTGTGGCCCGATGCCGATGATCCGCTGGAGGAACTGGCGGAGTCGCTGGCCGATGCCGAAGGCGCGGTATTCCTCGCTTGTCTGGCCGGTGGCGAAGCGGTGGGCTTTGCCGAAGTACGCCTGCGTCATGACTACGTGAATGGCACCGAGTCTTCGCCAGTCGGCTTCCTGGAAGGCTGGTACGTGCAGCCGCCGTGGCAGGGCCACGCCGTGGGCCGCGCTCTGCTGGCGGCAGTGCAGGCGTGGACGCGCGCAGCCGGCTGCAGCGAGCTGGCCTCTGACAGTCGCATGGAAGACGTACAGGCGCACGCCGCGCATCGCGCGTGTGGCTTCGAGGAAACCGAGCGCGTCGTGTATTTCCGCATGGCGTTGGATGCCGAGCTGCCCCGGTAGCCGCCAACCTTGGTTGGCGATGCTCCCGTAGTGTCGAGCCATGCTCGACTGCTGTTGCTCCGGTACGAAAAGCAGTCGAGCATGGATCGACGCTACAGGAGCAGATTGTCGCGAACCGACGGGTTCGCTTCATCTGCGAGCAGGCCAGTGACCTGCACACTCGGCTGGATGCCCTCGACTTCCGGAATTGCCATGCCCTCCTGGCGTTGCCTGTTTGCCGTGCCTCCACCGCGCCGCGGCGTGGAAGCCTTCCTGCTACTGCTTGCCCGCATCGTCGCCGGGGTGATGTTCTGCGTGTCCGGCTGGAACAAGGTGTTCACCGACGCGGGGCGCGAGCGCATGGTGCATACGCTGGTTGATGCGGGCATTCCGTTCCCGGTGTTCAGTGCGCCGGTACTCGGCGCGATTGAATGGATCGCCGGCGGCCTGCTGGTGCTGGGTCTGTTGAGTCGCCCCTCGGCCCTGCTGCTGGCGGGTATCTGTGCGGTGGCCGCAATGACCGATGGCATCGCGCGCATTCCTGCGGGATTGAGCCTGCCCGATTGGCTGAGCTGGTTCTTCTACCTGAGCGAAGTGCCGCTGGGGGTGTTGCTGCTTTGGATTGCGGCGGTGGGGAGTGGACGGTTCGCCATCGAGGCGCGCTGGGTACGGTGAGTGCTCATCGTCCGCGCGCAGCCGGAGTGCGCCTGTAGCATTTGGTGTGTTCCGGTAGATCCACGCCATGCGTGGATGAGATGCTTGACGGAAGAGCGGTGCGAACCAAGGTTCGCACCCACCAGGCAACGAGTGGTTACAATCCCTCCGCGCGCAGCCAGCGCCATAGCGTGGTGCGTGACACGCCCAGCGACTGCGCCATGCCCTCGCGATCATTGCGATGTTCCTGCAACAGCGTTTCCAACTGCGCACGCGGCGGGCGCTTGCCGTTGCTTTCCAGTGGTAGCGCAGCGGCGCCCTCATTCACCAGTTCGGGTGCCAGCTGCAGCAGTCGCGCAGCATCAATCAGCCCTTCACCGGGCTGCCAGTGGATGCGCAGCCGATCCACCAGATTACGCAGCTCACGCACGTTGCCTGGCCAACTGGCGGCGGTCAGCACCGCCAGCGCATCCTCATCCAGTGGCGCATCGATGCCACGCAGCAGGCGGAAGAAGTGCTGCGCCAACAGTGGGATGTCACTGCGTCGCGCACGCAGCGAGGGCAGGGCGATGCGCAGCGCGGCCAGACGGTAATACAGGTCGCGGCGGAAGCTGCCGGCCGCCGCGCGCTGCTCCAGCGACTGCAGGGTGGCGGCGACCACGCGCAGGTCCACCGGTGTCGGTTCGGTGGCGCCCACGCGCAGTACTTCACGTTCTTCCAGCACGCGCAGCAGGCGGGTCTGCAGCGGCAGCGGCAGTTCGCCGATTTCGTCCAGGAACAGGGTGCCGCCATCTGCCGCCTCGACCAGGCCGACACGGCCGCCACGGCGTGCGCCGGTGAAGGCGCCATCGCTGTAGCCGAACAGCTCCGCCTCCAGCAGCGATTCGCTGATCGCGCCGCAGTTCAACGCGACGAAGCGGCCTCGACGGCCGCTGGCCGCGTGCAGCTGGCGCGCAACCAGTTCCTTGCCGGTGCCGGTTTCGCCGTTGACCAGTACGGTGCTGTCATGTGGGGCGTAGAGCGCGATCTGCGCGCGCACCTGCGCCATCGCCTCGCTGTCGCCGAGCAGTTCATGCGCGTCGGCGCGCGCTGCGGGGCGTCGGCGTGGGGTAGGCCGATTGCCGCTGGAGCGGGCCAGGGTCTGGGTCAGTTCCAGCGCATGCTCGAAGGCCTGCCGCACCGAGTCGGCCGAATACAGCAGCACCCCGGGCAGGCCGGCCTGTTCGGCGTGGTCGATGGCCATGCCGGTGCCGACGATCACTTCGATGCCGTTGGCGCGCAGGTCGGCGATGCAGTCGCGCGCGTCCTCGCGGGTGACGAAGCGCCGATGCTCGATATCCAGGCCGAAACTCTGCTGGAAGTTGCTGAACACCGGCACGTCGCTGGCGTGGGTGACCAGGCCGATGCGGCCGGCGATGCGTCGCGCTCGCGCCAGCGCCTCCATCAGGTCGAAGCCGTTGGCCTGGATCGGCACCAGCGGCAGATCCAGCCGGCCACGCAGCCAGGCGGCGTTGGAGCCGCCAGCAATCACCACATCGCAGTGCTCGCGGCGCAGGCGTTGCCCGATCACCTCCACCGCTTCCTCGAAGCCGAGGTTGATCTGTTCGATGCGCGCGCGGCGGTCGAACTCGGGAATGACGTCGCCGAGCAGGCCGGTCAGTCGCGAGACGCTGACCGTCCAGATCACCGGTCGGCCGGGGTCGGCATCGGCATGGCGCAGGGGCGAGCGGGGCAGGTACATGGCGACGGGTTCAGACGGGGTGTTTCATGATACATCTGTTTCAATGTTTCATTTGTTTCGCGGCTGCGTGTCGGTCATCCCCGTGAAATCAACTGCTTGCAGCTTGGCATGGTGCTTGCGCCTACCCATCCGTTCTTCAACCTGGATTGCCGCATGACTGCTTCCGCCCCTTTCTCCGCCGGTGCCCGTTTCCGTGAGGCGCTGGCTGCCGAATCGCCGCTGCAGGTGATCGGCGCGATCAACGCCAACCACGCCCTGCTGGCCAAGCGCGCCGGCTTCCGCGCCATCTACCTGTCGGGCGGCGGCGTTGCCGCGGGCTCGCTGGGCCTGCCGGACCTGGGCATCAACACCCTGGAAGACGTGTTGGTGGACGTGCGCCGCATCACCGATGTCTGCGACCTGCCGCTGATGGTCGACATCGATACCGGTTTCGGCCCGAGCGCGTTCAACATCGCGCGCACCGTGAAGTCGCTGATCAAGGCCGGCGCAGCCGCCTGCCACATCGAGGACCAGGTCGGCGCCAAGCGCTGCGGCCACCGCCCGGGCAAGGAGATCGTCTCGCAGGGTGAAATGGTCGACCGGGTGAAGGCGGCCGCCGATGCCAAGACCGATCCGGACTTCTTCCTGATCGCGCGCACCGACGCCATCCAGGTGGACGGCGTGGACAAGGCCATCGAGCGCGCCATCGCCTGTGTCGAGGCCGGTGCCGATGGCATCTTTGCCGAGGCCGCCTACGACCTGGAGACCTACCGCCGCTTCGTCGACGCGGTGAAGGTGCCGGTGCTGGCCAACATCACCGAATTCGGTGCCACCCCGCTGTTCAGCCGTGATGAACTGGCCTCGGCCGGCGTCGCCATCCAGCTGTTCCCGCTGTCGGCGTTCCGTGCCGCCAACAAGGCCGCCGAGAACGTCTACCAGGCGGTGCGCCGTGATGGCCACCAGCGCAATGTGGTCGAGACCATGCAGACCCGCGAAGAACTCTACGACCGCATCGGCTACCACGCGTTCGAGCAGCAGCTCGATGCACTGTTCGCCGCCAAGAAATAAGCAGTACCCTGCACCATCAAGTTTTCGGAGGGAAACATGAACGATACGACCGCAACCCCGACCTTCAAGCCGAAGAAGTCCGTCGCCCTGTCCGGCACCGCTGCCGGCAACACCGCGCTGTGCAGCGTGGGCCGCAGTGGCAACGATCTGCACTACCGTGGCTATGACATCCTGGACCTGGCCAACACCAGCGAGTTCGAGGAAATCGCCTATCTGCTGGTGCACGGCAAGCTGCCGACCCGCGCCGAGCTGGTTTCGTACAAGGCCAAGCTGAAGTCGCTGCGTGGCATCCCGGCCGCGGTGAAGGCGGCGCTGGAAGAACTGCCGCCGTCGGCGCACCCGATGGACGTGATGCGCACCGGCGTGTCCGTGCTCGGCTGCGTGGCGCCGGAGAAGGACGACCACAACCATCCGGGCGCGCGCGACATCGCCGACAAGCTGATGGCCTGCCTTGGTTCGATGCTGTTGTACTGGTACCACTGGAGCCACAACGGCCGCGCCATCGACGTGGAAACCGACGACGACTCGATCGGTGGCCACTTCCTGCACCTGCTGCACGGCGAGAAGCCGCAGGAATCGTGGGTGAAGGCGATGCACACCTCGCTGATCCTGTACGCCGAGCACGAGTTCAACGCCTCGACCTTCACCTGCCGCGTCATCGCCGGTACCGGCAGCGACATGTACAGCGCGATCTGCGGTGGCATCGGCGCGCTGCGCGGCCCGAAGCACGGCGGCGCCAACGAAGTGGCGTTCGAAGTGCAGAAGCGCTACGACAACCCGGATGAGGCCGAGGAAGACATCAAGGCCCGCGTCGAGCGCAAGGAAGTGGTGATCGGTTTCGGCCACCCGGTCTACACCGTCTCCGATCCGCGCAACAAGGTGATCAAGGACGTGGCCCGCGAGCTGTCCGAAGAACAGTCCAGCATGAAGATGTACGACATCGCCGAGCGCCTGGAATCGGTGATGTGGGACATCAAGAAGATGTTCCCGAACCTGGACTGGTTCAGTGCCGTCAGCTACCACATGATGGGCGTGCCGACCGCGATGTTCACCCCGCTGTTCGTGATCGCCCGCACCGCCGGCTGGAGCGCGCACATCGTCGAGCAGCGCATCGACGGCAAGATCATCCGCCCGAGCGCCAACTACATCGGTCCGGAAGACCGCGACTTCGTCGCCATCGACAAGCGCGTCTGATCCCCCTGCTGTACCCATCCGGCCGGCCCCGTGCCGGCCGGATGCTTTCGCCGCCGCACCGCCGGCACCCGGCCCGCCTCAAGCACTCCGCCAGCCCATGAATACCGATTACCGCAAGAACCTCCCCGGCAGCACGCTGGATTATTTCGACGCGCGCGCCGCTGTCGATGCAATCCAGCCAGGCGCCTATGCCACCCTGCCATACACCTCGCGCGTGCTGGCCGAGAACCTGGTGCGCCGCTGCGATCCGGCTACGCTTGGCGATTCGCTGAAGCAGCTGATCGAGCGCCGCCGCGACCTCGACTTCCCGTGGTTCCCGGCACGCGTGGTCTGCCACGACATCCTCGGCCAGACCGCACTGGTCGACCTGGCCGGCCTGCGTGATGCGATCGCCGACAAGGGCGGTGACCCGGCCAAGGTCAATCCGGTGGTGCCGGTGCAGCTGATCGTCGATCACTCGCTGGCGGTGGAGTGCGGTGGTTTCGATCCGCAGGCGTTCGAGAAGAACCGCGCCATCGAAGATCGCCGCAACGAAGACCGTTTCCACTTCATCGACTGGACCAAGCTGGCGTTCGAGAACGTGGACGTGATTCCGCCGGGCAACGGCATCATGCACCAGATCAACCTGGAGAAGATGTCGCCGGTGGTCTACGTGCAGGACGGCGTGGCCTTCCCGGATACCTGCGTGGGCACCGACAGCCATACCCCGCACGTGGACGCGCTGGGCGTGATCGCGATTGGTGTTGGCGGCCTGGAAGCCGAGAACGTGATGCTGGGCCGCGCCTCTTGGATGCGCCTGCCGGACATCATCGGTGTCGAGCTGACCGGCAGGCCGCAGCCGGACATCACCGCCACCGACGTAGTGCTGGCCCTGACCGAGTTCCTGCGCAAGGAACGCGTGGTGGGTGCGTATCTTGAATTCTTCGGCGAGGGTGCCGCGGCACTGACCATCGGTGACCGCGCCACCATTTCCAACATGTGCCCGGAGTACGGCGCGACTGCCGCGATGTTCTACATCGACGGGCAGACCATCGATTACCTGCGCCTGACCGGCCGCGAGGAATCGCAGGTGGCGTTGGTCGAAAACTACGCACGCACCACCGGCCTGTGGGCCGATGACCTGGCCACCGCGCAGTACGAGCGTGTGCTGCGCTTCGACCTGTCCAGCGTGGTGCGCAACATGGCCGGTCCGTCGAACCCGCACAAGCGCGTGGCCACCGCCGAACTGGCCGAGCGCGGCATTGCCGACGCAGCCAAGCTGGAAGCGGGCAAGGCCGAACAGTCGCAGGGGTTGATGCCCGATGGCGCGGTGATCATCGCCGCCATCACCAGCTGCACCAACACCTCCAATCCGCGCAACGTGATCGCCGCCGCGCTGCTGGCGCGCAAGGCCAACGAACGTGGCCTGCTGCGCAAGCCGTGGGTGAAGTCCTCGCTGGCGCCGGGCTCCAAGGCGGTGCAGCTGTACCTGGAAGAATCCGGCCTGCTGCCGGACCTGGAGAAGCTGGGCTTCGGCATCGTCGCCTTCGCCTGCACCACCTGCAACGGCATGAGTGGTGCGCTCGATCCGGCGATCCAGCAGGAAATCATCGACCGCGACCTGTATTCCACCGCCGTGCTGTCGGGCAACCGCAACTTCGATGGCCGCATCCACCCGTACGCCAAGCAGGCCTTCCTGGCCTCGCCGCCGCTGGTGATCGCCTATGCCATCGCTGGCACCGTGCGCTTCGATATCGAGAAGGACGTGCTGGGCGTGGACACCGACGGCAACGAGGTGCGCCTGAAGGACATCTGGCCGAGCGACGCCGAGATCGACGCGGTGGTGAAGGCCGCGGTGAAGCCGGAGCAGTTCCGCCGCGTCTACAACCCGATGTTCAACGTGCGCGTGGAGCACGGTGCGGCGGTCAGCCCGCTGTACGACTGGCGCCCGCAGAGCACCTACATCCGCCGCCCGCCGTACTGGGAGGGTGCACTGGCGGGTGAGCGCACGCTGTCTGGCATGCGCGCGCTGGCGGTGCTGCCGGACAACATCACCACCGACCACCTGTCGCCGTCCAACGCGATCCTGGCGTCCAGCGCCGCCGGCGAGTACCTGGCGAAGATGGGCCTGCCGGAGGAGGACTTCAATTCCTACGCCACCCACCGCGGTGACCACCTGACCGCGCAGCGCGCCACCTTCGCCAACCCGAAGCTGTTCAACGAGATGGTGCGCAACGACGACGGCAGCGTGAAGCAGGGTTCGCTGGCGCGCGTGGAGCCGGAAGGCAAGGTCATGCGCATGTGGGAAGCGATCGAAACCTACATGGACCGCAAACAGCCGCTGATCATCATCGCCGGTGCCGACTACGGCCAGGGCAGCTCGCGTGACTGGGCCGCCAAGGGCGTGCGCCTGGCTGGCGTGGAGGCGATCGTGGCCGAAGGCTTCGAGCGCATCCACCGCACCAACCTGATCGGCATGGGCGTGCTGCCGCTGGAGTTCAAGCCGGGCACCACCCGCCTGACCCTGGGCATCGACGGCACCGAGACCTTCGACGTGGTCGGCGAGCGCACCCCGCGCGCCGACCTGACCCTGGTCATCCACCGCCGCGACGGCCAGGACGTGATCGTGCCGGTCACCTGCCGCCTGGACAGCGACGAGGAAGTGGCGATCTACGAGGCGGGCGGCGTGCTGCAGCGTTTCGCGCAGGACTTCCTGGAAGGCGCCAGGGTGGCGTGATGGCGGGCTGAATGCCTGCCCCCGGAGGCCGGGGGCGGGCTTGTCCGACCCCAGGGCAGGGCGCACACTGACTTGGCAAAAACTGCCAAAGGAGAGTTTCATGGCCACCATGAACATTTCGCTGACCGATCCGCTCAAGCAGTTCGTGGACGAAGAAGTGCGCGAAGGCGGCTACTCCAGTACGTCGGACTACGTGCGTGACCTGATCCGCCAGCGTCAGCGCAGCAAGGCTGAAGCGCTGCTCAAGCAGTTGATTGCCGAGGGGCTGGCGTCGGGACCTTCGGCGCCTCTGCCGCCGGATCACTTCGACAAGCTGCGTGAGCGTGCACGGAACCGCAAGTGAAGCCCTCGCACTGGTCCCCCGCAGCGGTTCGAGATCTTGACCAGGCAGCAGGCTGGTATGCAGATCAAGGCGGAGAAGTGCTGGAAATCGGCTTCATCGATGCGGTGGAATCCGTTGTAAAGCTGATCGAGGCGCACCCGGGTGCTGGTTCCGCACTGCATGCGGGTCTGTTGCCCTCGCTGCCAGCGCCGTTGCGTTTTCATCCGGTTCGTCGCTTCGACGGCTACCTGGTCTACTACGTGGAGCTACCTGGGCACGTTTCCATCGTGCGCATCTGGAATGCTTCGCGGGGCATGGAAGCACTGTTCGAAGACGAGGAGCTCAACCCCGATATTGGTTCGTCGCATCCAGGATACTGATCCATGACCTTCCTCCCGCAACTCCGTATTCCCGCCACCTACATGCGCGGCGGCACCAGCAAGGGCGTGTTCTTCCGCCTGCAGGACCTGCCCGAGGCCGCGCAGGTGCCTGGCGCCGCACGCGATGCGCTGCTGATGCGCGTGATCGGTTCGCCCGATCCGTATGGCAAGCAGACCGACGGCATGGGCGGCGCCACCTCCAGCACCAGCAAGTGCGTGATCATCTCCACTGCCTCGGTGCCTGACCACGACGTGGACTATCTGTATGGACAGGTGTCGATCGACACCGCCTTCGTCGACTGGAGCGGCAACTGCGGCAACCTCAGCACTGCGGTGGGTCCGTTCGCGATTGCCAATGGTCTGATCGATCCGGCCCGCGTGCCGCGTGACGGCCTGTGCACCGTGCGCATCTGGCAGGCCAACATCGGCAAGACCATCATCGCGCACGTGCCGATGCGCGATGGCGAAGTACAGGAGATCGGCGATTTCGAGCTGGATGGCGTGACCTTCCCGGCCGCCGAGATCCAGCTGGAATTCATCGATCCGTCCGATGACGGCGATGCGGGCGCGATGTTCCCGACCGGCAATCTGGTCGATACCCTGGAAGTGCCCGGCGTGGGTAGCTTCGAGGTGACGATGATCACCGCCGGCATCCCGACCATCTTCCTCAACGCCGCCGACCTGGGCTACACCGGCACCGAGCTGCAGCCGGCGATCAACGAGGACAAGGCCGCACTGCAGAAATTCGAGACCATCCGCGCACATGGCGCGCTGCGCATGGGTCTGATCAAGAACCTGGAAGATGCGGCGACCCGCCAGCACACGCCGAAGGTGGCCTTCGTGGCGCCGGCGCAGGACTATGTGTCGTCCAGCGGCAAGGCCATTGCGGCCTCGGCCATCGACCTGCACGCACGTGCGCTGTCGATGGGCAAGCTGCACCACGCGATGATGGGCACGGCCGCCGTGGCGATCGGTACTGCGGCGGCGATTCCGGGCACCCTGGTCAACCGTGCCGCCGGTGGTGGCGAACGCGAAGCGGTGACCTTCGGTCATCCCTCCGGCACGCTGCGCGTGGGTGCGCAGGCCGGTCTCGTTGACGGCCAGTGGACGGTGACCAAGGCCATCATGAGCCGCAGCGCCCGCGTGCTGATGGAAGGCAAGGTGCGGGTACCGGCCGAGTGATGCGTTGGTAAACGCCAACCAAGGTTGGCGACTACCGGGCCGCAGAGACCGATTGCTTTGGTAGATGCCAACCTTGGTTGGCATGGTGCACGGGCAACCGTGCACCGCAACGAGGAGATCGACGATGTCCGACAGCCACACCCCCTCCAACGAGCGTGCAGCGTGGGATGCGCTGTTGGTGGACATCGTCGATTACGTGCGCGACGCACGCATCGACTCACCGCTGGCGTTCCAGACCGCGCATCACTGCCTGCTCGACACGCTGGGCTGTGGCCTGGAAGCGCTGTCCTTCCCAGCCTGCAGCAAGCTGCTCGGTCCACTGGTGCCGGGCATCAGCGTGGTCAACGGCGCACGCGTACCGGGCACGCACTACGTGCTGGACCCGGTGCAGGCCGCCTTCAACCTCGGCGCGATGGTGCGCTGGCTGGATTTCAACGACACCTGGCTGGCGGCCGAATGGGGCCATCCGTCGGACAACCTGGGCGGCATCCTTGCCGTCTGCGATTGGCTGGGTCGCAACGCGCAGGCCCTGCGCCGCCCGCCGCCGACCGTGCACGACGTGCTGCTGGCGATGATCAAGGCGCACGAGATCCAGGGTGTACTGGCCCTGCAGAATTCCTTCAATCGGGTCGGGCTGGACCATGTGGTGCTGGTCAAGGTCGCCACCACCGCTGTGGTGGCGCAGCTGCTCGGGCTGGATCGCGAACGCATGCTCAATGCGCTGTCGCTGGCCTGGGTCGATGGCCAGGCGCTGCGAACCTACCGGCATGCGCCCAACACCGGCTCGCGCAAGAGCTGGGCGGCCGGCGACGCGACCAGCCGTGGCGTGCGCCTGGCGCTGATGGCGGCCAGCGGCGAGATGGGCTACCCCAGCGTGCTCAGCGCACCGACCTGGGGCTTCGAAGCGGTGTCCATGCATGGCCAGAGGCTGACGCTGGGGCGACCGCTGGGCAGCTATGTGATGGAGAACGTGCTGTTCAAGATCAGCTACCCGGCCGAGTTCCACGGCCAGACCGCAGTGGAGGCGGCGATCGCGCTGCACCAGCAGTTGCGCACGATGGGGCGGCGGGTCGAGGACATCGCGCACATCGCGATCCGGACCCAGGACGCCTGCATCCGCATCATCGACAAGCAGGGGCCGCTGCACAACCCGGCGGACCGCGACCACTGCGTGCAGTACATGATCGCCATCGCGCTGCTGCATGGGCGGCTGGTGGCCGAGGACTACGAGGACGACGTCGCCGCCGATCCGCGCATCGACGCATTGCGCGCAAAGATGGCCTGCCACGAGGATCCGCAGCTCAGCGCCGACTACCTGGACCCGGGCAAGCGCAGCATCGCCAACGGCCTCAGCATGCGCTTCAACGATGGCAGTGAACTGCCGGAAGTGCTGGTGGAGTACCCGCTCGGCCACGCGCGTCGCCGCGAAGAGGGTATTCCGCTGCTGATGGACAAGTTCCGCCGTCACCTGGCCCACCGTTTCCCGACCGCCCAGCAGCAGCGCATCCTGGCCGCCTCGCTGGACCCGGTGGCGCTGGCGGCGATGCCGGTGACCGACTACGTGGATCTGTACCTGCCGGGGTAGGGGGCTTCGCCGGATCTGGCGCTGCGCCTGCTTGCCGGGCACGTGGCTGCACCTGCTTTGGTAGGTGCCAACCTTGGTTGGCACGGCCGACGCCAACCAAGGTTGGCGACTACCGATCCCGCCGGCCGGCGGCCGGTGCTACCCGCGCCCGGAGCAATTGCCGAATTCGCGTCAACACCTTGACGCAGCCCGCCTATAATGGCCGCCTCGATCAAGGAGTGACGACATGAGCGGTCCGGCACGGCGGAAGCGGTGGGGATGGGCGGCGGCTGTACTGGCAGGAGGCCTGTTGCTGGGCCTGGCCGGCTGCCGCAACGACAGCGGGCAGCTGCCCAAGACCAGCGGTGAAGCGATCACCACCAAGGCCGAGCAGGTGAAGGAATTCACCCTGCTGCGCGCCTACCCGGACCAGAAGAATGACGGCCTGTCGCTGGCGCTGGAGTTCTCGCGCCCGCTGGTCGGCACCCAGGATTTCGACAAGCTGGTGCGCTTCGAAGAGAAGGTCGGCACCGACGACAGCAGCTGGACGCTGTCCGATGACGGCCTGACCCTGCGTTACCCGTTCGTCGAGGCTGGCAAGGAGTTCAGCCTGGTGGTCTCGGCCGACCTGCTCGCCGCCGATGGCAGCCGCCTGGGCAAGGAACTGAAGCAGAAGGTGTTCAGCGGCGAGCTGAAGCCGGTGGTCGGTTTCGCGTCACAGGGCAGCGTGCTGCCGGCCAAGGACAGCCGAGGCCTGCCGGTGGTCTCGGTGAACGTGCCCGAGGTCGACGTCGAGTTCCTGCGCGTGCGCGAGAAGGACCTGCCGACCTTCTTCAGCCAGTACCAGCGCGGCGGCCGCCGTGGCAGCTGGGAGCTGAGCAGCGACTACGAGCGCAGCCCGATCAACAAGCTGGCCGAGCCGGTCTACGTCAACCGCTTCATCCTCGGCGGCAAGAAGAACGAGCGGGTGCTGACCTACCTGCCGACCCAGGACATCAAGGAACTGCAGGAGCCGGGCCTGTACTTCGCCCTGCTCAAGCGCACCGGTGACTATGAAGGCGAGTTCGACACCGCGTTCTTCTCGGTCAGCGACATCGGCCTGCATACCCGTGCCTACAAGGACAAGCTGTTCGTACATACCGCCGGCCTCAAGGACGGTGCGCCGCTGAAGAACATCGACCTGCGCGTGCTGGATGCCAAGGGCGAGGTGGTGCTCAAGGGCAGCACCGACGGCAATGGCAATGCGCTGCTGAACTACACCCTGGATGCCACCCACGTGCTGGTCGCCAGCAGCGGCAAGGACACCAGCTTCCTGCCGTTCAACCAGCCGGCGCTGGACCTGAGCGAATTCGCCGTGGCCGGCCGTGACAACGCCTGGTTCGACGTCTATGCCTGGTCCGGGCGCGACCTGTATCGCCCGGGCGAAACCGTGCGCCTGTCCGCGCTGCTGCGCGACAACGACGGCAAGCCGGTCAAGGCTCAGCCGGTGTTCCTGCGCCTGAAGCAGCCCGACGGCAAGACCTTCCGCGAGACTCGCCTGCAGCCGGGCGAGCAGGGCTACATCAACTTCGAGCAGGTGATCCCCGCCGAGGCGCCGACCGGGCGCTGGCAGGTCGAGTTCCGCACCGACCCGGCCAGCAAGGAAGCGATCCAGGGCATGACCCTGCGCATCGAAGAGTTCCTGCCCGAGCGCATGAAGCTTGACCTGGACAGCGCGCAGAAGACGCTGAAGCCGGGTGAGGATCTGCGCCTGCAGGCCAATGGCGCCTATCTGTATGGCGCGCCGGCCGATGGCAACCGTTTCACCGCGCGCATGGCGGTGGCCGCCGAGCAGAAGCCGGTGGACGGCCTGCCGGGCTATTTCTTCGGTGACCCGACCCTGCAGCTGCCGCGCGAGGCCAAGGACGTGATCGATACCACGCTGCCGGGCAATGGCCAGCTGCGTGAGGACGTTGCGTTGCCGGAAGAGGCGGCCAAGGCCAAGGCACCGATCGCCGTGGTGCTGTCCGGCAGCCTGTATGAAACCGGTGGCCGCACGGTCACCCGTACCCTGAAGCGGGTGATGTGGCCGGCCAACGCACTGGTCGGCGTGCGGCCGCTGTTCAACCCCGACGATGGTGCTGATTCCAACGGCAATGCGCGCTTCGAACTGATGCGTGTGGATGCCGCCGGTGCGCCGCAGCCGGCCAAGGGTTTGAAGATCACCCTGGTGCGCGAACTGCGCGACTACCACTGGACTTTCAACGACAACCGCTGGGACTACGACTACACCCGCCGCTTCGAGAACAAGGAAACCCGCACCGTCGATGCCGGCAGCAGCGCGGTCGCCTTCGACTTCCCGGTGGAGTGGGGTGAGTACCGGGTGGACGTGTTCGATCCGTCCACCGGCCTGACCAGCCGCTACCCGTTCCGCGCCGGCTGGAGCTGGGGCGACGACAACCGCGGCCTGGACGCGCGCCCGGACAAGGTCAAGCTGGGTCTGGACAAGACCGGCTACAAGGCCGGTGACACCCTGGAAGTGACGGTGACCCCGCCACACGCCGGCAAGGGCATCCTGATGGTCGAGACCGACCGCATGCTGTACGTGCAGGACATCGAGGCCAAGCCGGGTTCGACCTTCAAGATTCCGGTCACCGCCGACTGGGAACGCCACGACGTCTATATCACCGCGCTGGTGTTCCGTGGCGGCAGTGCGCCGAGCAAGATCACCCCGGCCCGTGCCGTGGGCGTGGTGCACGTGCCGATGGACCGCAAGGGCCGCACCGTGGCCGTCGGCCTGGCTGCGCCCAAGCAGATGCGCCCGGAGCAGGACCTGCCGGTGACGGTCAGCGCACCGCAGCTGGCCGGCAAGATGGCGCACGTCACCGTCTCGGCGGTGGACGTGGGCATCCTCAACATCACCCGCTTCCCGGTGCCCGATGCCGGT
Source organism: Stenotrophomonas maltophilia (assembly GCF_003205835.1). Classification (GTDB taxonomy): domain Bacteria; phylum Pseudomonadota; class Gammaproteobacteria; order Xanthomonadales; family Xanthomonadaceae; genus Stenotrophomonas; species Stenotrophomonas riyadhensis. The sequence continues at coordinate 3,602,586 of NZ_CP029773.1, read as the reverse complement.
GCGCACTTCTTCGCCCAGCGTCGCCTCGGCATCGATGCCTACGACATCTACAGCCGGGTGATCGAGAGCTTTGATGGCGGTGCCGGCAAGCTGAAGTTCGGTGGCGACATGGCGCTGCAGGCGTTGCCGCAGGCCAAGCGCCCGACCGCGCGCGTGCAGACCGTGGACCTGTTCTCCGGCCCGGTGCAGCTCGACGCCAAGGGCATCGCCCGGATCCGCCTGAAGGTGCCGGACTTCAACGGTACCCTGCGCGTGTCGGCGTTGGTCTACAGCGATGACCAGTACGGCAAGCGCGATGTGGAAACCATCGTGCGCGCGCCGATCCTGGCCGAAGCCAGCATGCCACGCGTACTCGCCCCGGGCGACCGCAGCACGGTGACCCTGGACGTGCAGAACTTCACCGGCAAGCCGGGCCAGTTCACCGTGAAGGTGGAAAGCGAAGGCCCGTTGAACCTGGGCGAGGGCAGCCGCAGCGTGCAGTTGAATGCCGATGCCAAGACCACGCTGAGCTTCCCGCTGTCGGCGCGCGAGGGCCACAGCGTGGCCAAGGTGCGGGTGCGGGTGGACGGCAACGGCTTCAAGGCCGATCGCCGCTACGACTTGCCGGTGCGTGCGGCGTGGCCGCAGGTATTGCGTTCGCAGGTGCGTACGCTGGATCCGCTGGCCGCGGTCAGCCTCGACAACAGCCTGACCGATGGCCTGATGTCCGAGTCGGTGAATGCTCGCCTGCTGGTCAGTCCGCTGCCGCCGATTCCGTTCGCCAGTGCACTGCAGGGCGCGCTGAACTACCCGTATGGCTGTGCCGAGCAGACCACCAGCAAGGGCTACGCTGCGTTGATCCTGGACCAGGCGACGTCGTCAATGCTCGGTGCCGACGGGCTGGATGCCAAGACCCGTCGCGAGCGCATGGAAGGTGCGTTTGGCCGCCTGGCGTCGATGCAGGTGGCCAATGGCAACTTCTCGATGTGGGGTGACGACGGCTACGTGAACCCGTGGCTGACCCCGTACATCACCGAGTTCCTGCTCGACGCGAAGGACGCCGGTTTCGCGGTGCCCGACAACGTGCTGCAGAAGGCGCTCAACCGTCTCAGCGAGGATCTGCTGTCCGGCGGCAACCAGTTCTACGGCCAGGACGACCGCGAGAAGCTGAAGTTCGCCAACCAGGCCTATTCGGGCTACGTGCTGGCCCGGGTCAACCGCGCTCCGCTGGGGACGCTGCGCACGCTGTATGACAACGAGCGCAGCAAGGCGGTCGGCGGCCTGTCGCTGGTCCATCTGGGCGTGGCGCTGTCGCTGCAGGGCGATGCCAAGCGTGGCCAGGCGGCATTGGCCGCCGCCTTCGCCAAGTCCAGCAGCGAACGCCCGTCGTACTTCGGCGACTACGGAAGTGCGATCCGTGATGACGCGCTGATGATCGCGCTGACCCACGAAAACAAGCTGGCCAAGCCAGCCTGGGATGCACGTGCGGTTGACCTCGGCCGTGGCCTGGATGCGCGCCGCAATGCCGGCTGGATGTGGCTGAGCACGCAGGAACAGGTAGCGATTGCCCGCCTTGGCAAGGCACTGGCCGCCAACCAGAAGGCGCTGGTGGCCGGTGAACTGGTGATCGGCGGCACGACCGAAGCGATCGGCGAGCGCAAGCTGTTCGGCCGCAACTTCAGCGCCAGCGAGCTGGCCAGCGGCGTGCGCTTCACTCCGCAGGGGCAGCCGCCGATGTTCGCCAGCATCGACGTGGCCGGTATCCCGCGCAGCGCGCCGGCACCGGATAACAGCGTGCTGGGCGTCGAGCGCAGCTACTACGGCACCGATGGCAAACCGTGGTCGCCGCGTCCGCTGAAGGAGGGCGAAGCCCTGATCGTGCGGGTCACCGTTACCGCCGACACCACGATGCCCGATGCATTGCTGACCGACCTTTTGCCGGCCGGCCTGGAGATCGAGAACTTCAATCTGGGCGACGCCAAGCAGTGGGCCGATGTGGTGGTTGATGGCATCACCATCAGCGACCGCGGTGAAGCCGCCGACACCAAGCATGAGGAGTTCCGCGACGACCGCTATGTGGCCGCGCTGAAGCTCTCGCGTGGCAGCAAGGCCAACGTGTTCTATCTGGTGCGTGCGGTGACCCCGGGTACCTACTCGGTGCCGCCGCCGCTGGTGGAGGACATGTACCGGCCGCAGCTGCGCGGCGTCGGCCGCAGCAACCCGACCACGATCACGGTGGTACAGCCGTGACCGCGCGGACGGGCCGCGACGGCGCGGCCCGTCCTGCTGGCAACCCGCAATGAAGAACACGATGACGACCCGGCTGGCGGCCCTGCGCCGCCGGCTGCGGCCGCTGTGGCCGTGGCTGCGCTGGGGTACGGCGGGTCTGTTGGCACTGCTGCTGGTGCTGGATTTCGCCTTCCCGCCGCCGCTGCCGAAGCAGCGTGATACCAGCACCCTCGTGGTGGCTGCAGACGGCACACCGTTGCGTGCGTTCGCCGATGCCGAGGGCGTGTGGCGCTATCCTGCTTCCATCGACAGCGTCTCGCCGCTGTACCTGCAGGCGCTGCTGACCTACGAGGACCGCTGGTTCTGGCGCCATCCAGGCATCAACCCGCTGGCGATCCTGCGCGCCAGCGGCCAGCTGCTGCGCGGCGGTCGCATCGTGTCCGGTGGCTCGACCCTGACTATGCAGGTCGCCCGCATCCTCGATCCGCATACGCGCACGCCCTGGGGAAAGCTCAAGCAGATGCTGCGCGCGGTGCAGCTGGAAGTACACCTGAGCAAGCCGCAGATCCTGGCCCTGTACCTGGAACGCGCGCCCTACGGCGGCACCATCGAGGGCGTGGAAGCGGCCAGCTGGGCCTATCTGGGCAAGCCGGCGGCGCAGCTGTCGCACGCCGAGGCCGCGTTGCTGGCGGTGCTGCCGCAGGCGCCAAGCCGGCTGCGCCCGGACCGCCACCCGGAAGCGGCGCAGAAAGCGCGCGACAAGGTGCTGTCACGCATGGCCGAACTGGGCGCGTGGACAGCGGACGAGGTGGAGGACGCGCGCATCGAGAACGTGGTCGCGCGCTCGCTGCGGCCGCCGTTGCATGCCGCGCTGCTGGCGCAGCGCCTGCATTCGGCGCATCCAGGCCAGGCGCGCATCCAGAGCAGCATCGACATCGGCCTGCAGCGCACGCTGGAAGAACGCGTGGCCAGCTATTTCTCGACGCTGCCCGAGCGCACCTCGGCGGCGTTGCTGGTGGTCGACAACCAGACCCTGCAGGCGCGCGCCTATGTCGGCACGTTGTCCTTCGGTGACCGCCAGCGCCTCGGTCACGTCGACATGGTGCAGGCATGGCGCTCGCCGGGCTCCACGCTCAAGCCGTTCCTGTATGCGATGGCGCTGGACGATGGCCTGATCCATTCGGAAAGCCTGCTGGTCGATGCGCCGCAGAGTTTCGGCAGCTACCGGCCCGGCAACTTCGACATGGCCTTCAATGGGCCGATTGGTGCCTCCAGCGCATTGCGGCTGTCGCTCAACGTGCCCTCGGTGGACCTGCTGCAGCGGGTCGGTCCGGCGCGCTTCGCCGCACGCCTGTCGCACTCCGGCATCCAGCTGCGCTTCCCGCCGGGCAGCACGCCCAACCTGTCGCTGATCCTGGGCGGCACCGGTGCGCGGCTGGAAGATCTGGTGGGTGCGTTCGCAGCGCTCAACCGCAACGGCATCGCCGGGCGCGTGCGCTACACCGATGACGAACCGATGATCGAGCGGCGCCTGGCCTCGCCGGGCGCCAGCTGGATCGTGCGCGAGATGCTGGAATCGAACCCTCGCCCGGGCTACAGCGTCGGCACCTTCGATGTCGGTGGACGCCCGCGCGTGGCGTGGAAGACCGGCACCAGTTACGGGTACCGCGATGCGTGGGCAATCGGCAGCACGCGCCACTACACCGTGGGCGTGTGGGTGGGCCGGCCGGACGGCACACCGCTACCGGGCCAGTACGGCGCGGTGACCGCGCTGCCGCTGATGTTCGAAGTGGTGGACAGCCTGCCGCGCCAGCGCGGCGATTCGGCTGCTGCACCGATGCCGGCCAGTGTCAGCCAGGAAGACATCTGCTGGCCGACCGGTGAACGCGCCGAAGGCCTGCCGACGGCACTGTGCCAGCGGCGGATGTCGGCCTATCTGCTGGACGGCGCGGCACCACCGACCTTCCCCGAGCGCGAGGCGCGGCGCTGGCAACCGGGCCGGCAGCGTTACCTGGCTGATGCGCACACCGGTCTGCGTGTATCGGCCGATTGCCGCAATCCACATGAGGAAGTAGCGCGCGAGATCGCGCGCTGGCCGGCGTTGTTGTCGCCGTGGTTGCCCAAGGCCACGCGCGCTGCCTCGCAGTTGCCGGCGTTGTCGCCAGACTGCCGCGACGATGGGCGCGAAGCCAGTGTGGCGCTGCATGTGGACGGGCTCAACGACGGCGCCACGCTGGCGCGCGCGCCGAATGCGGAACATGGCGTGCGCCTGCAGCTGCGCGCGCTGGGCAGTGAGCAGGCAGTGGACTGGTTGCTGGATGGACGCTGGATCGCGCAGACCCACGGCGCGCAGTTGATGCAGCGCGAATTCGCCGAGCCGGGCGCACACACCCTGACCGCGCTGGCGGCTGACGGCGCGTGGACGCAGGTGCGGTTCAACGTTCTCCGGTAAATGTCCTGCGGTAGGTACCGGGCCCTTGTAGAGTCGAGCCATGCTCGACTGCTTTTCCCCAGTCGAGCATGGCTCGACTCTACAGAGAGCGTTGGGCCGCTATTCCCCGATCCACCCATCCAGCAGGTCGGCGAATTCGTCGGCGTGCTCCTCTTCCTGCGCGAGGATTTCTTCGAGGATGCGCTTGGTGGTGGTATCGCGGTCGCCGATGAAGTTGATCATCTCGCGGTAGCTATCGATGGCAATGCGTTCGGCCACCAGGTTCTCACGGACCATGTCGCGCAGGTCGCTGCCTTCCTTGTATTCGGCATGCGAGCGCGCGGTCAGCGTATCGGGGTTGAAGTCCGGCTCGCCGCCGAGCTGGACGATGCGCTCGGCCAGCTTGCCGGCGTGCGCCTGTTCCTGCTGTGCATGCTCGAGGAACTCGGCCTTGACCGCGTCGGCCAACATGCCCTTGGCCATGAAGTAATGCCGGTAGTAGCGCAGCACGCATACGTACTCGGTGGCCAGTGCGTCGTTGAGCAGCTTGATCACCACCTTGCGGTCGGCACTGTAGCTGTCGGTGATCGCACCGTCCTCGATGTTGCGTCGTGCACGCTCGCGCAGCGTCTTGCGATCGCTGATGCCGGGTACCTTGGCGGCAGATCTGGGAGCTTTGGCTGGCTTGCTGGACATGGCTGGCCGTTTCCTCTGCGGTGGAAGATCAGGTGGGCAGGTGGTCCAGCACGTACTCGGCCGAAGACACCTCGAACTGGCCGGGCTGTTCGATCCAGGCCGCGCGTACCACGCCATCCACCACGTACAGGGCGAAGCGGCGTGAGCGGATGCCCATGCCCGAGGCACTGGCATCCAGTTCCAGGCCGAGTGCGCGGGTCAGTTCGGCGTTGCCATCGGACAGCATCAGCAGGCCGTCGGGCACGCTCTGGTCGGCAGCCCAGGCCTTCATCACGAACGGGTCGTTGACGGCCATGCAGTAGACGTCGATGCCGCGCTGGCGGAATGCCTGGAACTTCTCGACGTAGCCGGGCAGGTGGCGCGCCGAGCAGGTCGGGGTGAACGCACCGGGCACCGCGAACAGCACCACCTTGCGTGCGTCGAACAGCGAATGCGTATCGAGCGTTTCGATGCCCTCGCGGATGCGCTTGAGAGTCACTTCCGGAATGCGGTCGCCGACATGGATGGTCATGGGGAACTCCTTGCTGGGGCAGGCTAGTGGGCCGGATGGGACAGGGGCGTCAAGACATTGGAAAACCCGTGTGCAGGCCCCATCTTCAGGCTTTGCGGCGGGGGCTTCCAGCCACAGCCTGGGGCATCGGGATGGCAGCCGCATTGCGCAGGATCAGTCGGCCTCACCGGGGCCGCACGAGGGGCGGCGTAGCATCGCCGGCGCGTAGAATGAACCCGGGGCGGCGCCACCGGCGCGGCCGAAGCAGATCGAGGTAGCTGGATGGAATTCAAGGATTACTACGCCACCCTGGGGGTGGAACCGAGCGCGGGCGAGGCGGAGATCAAGACCGCCTACCGCCGGCTGGCACGCAAGTACCACCCGGACGTCAGCAAGGAGGCCGGGGCCGAAGACAAGTTCAAGGCGGTCAACGAGGCCTACGAGGCGCTGCGCGACCCCGAAAAGCGGGCGGCGTATGACCAGCTGCGCGCACAGGGCTATCGCCCGGGCGAGGAGTTCAACGTACCGCCGAACTACGGCGGTGCCGGCGGCTTCAATTTCGAGGAAGTATTCGGCGGTGGCGGCCCCAATGGCGGCTTCAGCGACTTCTTCGAGAGCCTGTTCGCGCGTCAGCGCGGTGGCGGAGCCGGTCCGGGGCCGGGCTTCAGCAGCCAGGGCCACGCGCCCAACCGCGACACCCGCGCCAAGCTGTCGGTTCCGCTGGAAGCGGCCTATAGCGGCGACAGCCTGCGCATCACCGTCAACGGCAAGCAGCTGGACGTGCGCGTGCCCAAGGGCATCCGCCCAGGCCAGGTGATCCGGCTGGCCGGGCAGGGCAACCATGGCGGCAACCTGCTGCTGGAAGTGGAGTACGCCGCCCACCCGCAGTTCGAGGTCGACGGCCGCAACATCCTCTACACGCTGCCCGTCACGCCGTGGCAGGCCGCGCTGGGCACCAGCATCAGCGTGCCGACCCTGGGCGGAGCAGTGGAGCTGAAGATCCCGGCCGATTCCGATGCCGGCCGCAAGCTGCGCCTGCGTGGCCGTGGCCTGCCGGGCAATCCGGAGGGCGACCAGATCGTCGAGATCGAGATCGTGGCCCCGGCCGCGACCGACGAGGCGCAGAAGAAGGCCTACCGGAACCTGGCCAAGGCCTTCGGCGAGACCATTTGAAGGTAGTGCCGGCCGCTGGCCGGCAACTTCATTGCCCGGGACGGTGATGCGTGGTTGCCGGCCAGCGGCCGGCACTACCGCGCGTGTCTCAGCCCTGCCCGGCGAACACCCGTTCCAGCACCTCGGACAGTTCGTCTTCCGAGAACGGCTTGGTGATGTAGGCCTTGGCGCCCTGGCGCATGCCCCACATGCGGTCGGTGTCCTGGTCCTTGGTGGTCACCAGGATCACCGGAATATGCCGGGTCGCCTCGTCGCGGGCGAGGGTACGGGTGGCCTGGAAGCCATTGAGGTTGGGCATCACCACGTCCATCAGGACCAGGTCGGGCAGCTCGGCCTTGGCGGTTTCGACCCCGGCGGCGCCATCGGTGGCGGTCAGGATCTGGTGCCCGAGCTTCTCGACGATGCGCTGTATCCCCAACAGCTGCGACGGTGAGTCGTCGACGATCAGAATGCGTGCCATGTTGTTCCCCATGTAATGCCCGCAGTGTAGTGCGGGCACATTACTGGCGGGAGGGGCGCATCTGCCGTCCGTCGCCTGCCTGCGACGTTCAGTCGATCCGCACCACGGTACGGCCCAGCGAACCACCCACCAGCATCCGTTCGAATACGGCAGGAAGGCCATCGAGGCCGACTTCGGCGGTGCAGATGCGGTCCAGGTGCTGCGGCTTCCAGTCACTGCCCAGCCGCGACCACACTTCTTCGCGCAGCCCACGCGGTGCATTGGCCGAGGACACCCCCAGCAGCGACACGCCGCGCAGGATGAACGGCATCACCGTCATATCCAGCGTCGGACTGGCTGCCAGGCCGGCACTGACCACGCTGCCGTAGGGCACGGTCTGCGCCAGCAGGCTGGCAAGCATGTCGCCTCCGGCATTGTCGAGGCCCCCGCCGAAGCGGGCCGACTGCAGCGGGCCGGTGTCGGACAGTGCCTCGCGCGGTAGTACTTCAGCGGCGCCGATACCATGCAGGAACTCGGCCTGGTCCGGTTTGCCGCTGACTGCGTGCACGGTGTAGCCGGCACGACTGAAGATCGACAGCGCCAGCGCACCGACACCGCCGCTGGCGCCGGTGACCGCCAGCGGGCCGAGTTCCGGCACCTGCCGGTTGTCCTGCATGCGCAGCAGCGCCAGCGCCGCCGTGAAGCCGGCGGTGCCCAGCACCATCGCCTCGCGCGGGCTGAGCCCGGCCGGCTGGGCAATCACCGCACGCGACTCCAGCCGCACATACTGGCTGTAGCCGCCATCGCGGGTTTCGCTGAGGCCGCAGCCGGTGGCCAGCACCGCATCGCCTTCACGCCAGTCTGGATCGGTGCTGGCAACCACGGTGCCGGCCACGTCGATGCCCCCCACCAGCGGGAAACGGCGCAGGATCCTGCCCTTGCCGGTGCCGGCCAGGGCATCCTTGTAGTTGACCGAAGACCAGTGGGCGCGGATCAGTACCTGGCCGGGGTTGAGGTCGTCGACATTGAGCTGGGCCAGGCCACTGCGGTAACCGGCGGCGTCGTTTTCGATGCGGAAGGCGGTGAACGGGGTGGTGGGGGCCATCGGCGTTGCCTGACTTCGAGGAAAACGCCACCTTACCCCGTTGCCCCCCTTTCGATCCTGCCGATCCGCCCCATCTTGTATGATCGGTGATGGTTTCACGGCTGGTGGTGCGGGAAGGGCCCGCGCCGCAGCCCAAATCTTGATGGAGCGTGCATGGCCTGGAATACACCCGGCGGCAACAAGGGCGGACAAGGCCCCGAGGACAATCGACGCGGGCCGTTCGGGTCGCGCGGCGGTGGCAATGGTGGTGGCTGGGGCGGACTGCCCGGGCCGCTGAAGGACCTGTTCGACGGCGGCATCATGCGTTGGGTGGTGGCGGCTGTCGTGTTGCTGGTGCTGTTCTCCAGCTTCCAGCTGATCGGCGAACAGCAGCGTGGCGTGGTGCTGCGCTTCGGCCAGTTCTCGCGCATCCTGCAGCCCGGCCCGAACTTCAAGCTGCCGTGGCCGATCGAATCGGTCACCAAGGTCAATGCCACCGAGATCAAGACCTTCTCGATCCAGGTGCCGGTGCTGACCCGCGACGAGAACATCGTCAACGTCTCGCTGAACGTCCAGTACCGCATCGACGACCCGCAGCAGTACCTGTTCGGCACGGTCGATGCCAACCAGGTGCTGGAGCAGTCGGCGCAGAGCGCGGTGCGCGAGGAAGTCGGCCGTGCCGACCTCAACGCGGTGCTGAACAACCGTGGCCCGCTGGCCGTGGCCGCCGAGGAGCGCCTGCAGGCACTGCTGAAGGCGTTCAAGACCGGCCTGACCGTGACCGGCCTGACCCTGCAGGACGCCCGTCCGCCGGAAGAAGTGAAGCCGGCCTTCGACGAGGTCAACGGTGCCCAGCAGGTCAAGGAACGCCTGATCAACGAAGCCCAGGCCTACGCCGCCAAGGTCGTGCCGGAAGCCCGAGGCCAGGCCTCGCGCGCCCGTACCACCGCCGAAGGCTACAAGCAGGCCGTGGTCTCCAAGGCCGAGGGTGACGCGCAGCGCTTCAGCCTGTTGCAGGCCCAGTACAAGGACGCCCCGGAAGTGACCCGCAAGCGCCTGTGGCTGGAGACCGTGCAGCAGGTGCTGAGCGAGAACCGCAAGGTGATCGGTGGCGATGGCCGCCAGCTGATCTACGTGCCGATGACCGGCGATACCCGTCCCACCACCTCGGCGCCGCCGGGAGTGACCAATCCGGAGGTGGTGATGCCGTCGCTGCCGGGTGCAGCGGCGGAAGCTTCCCGTGATCCGGGCCGGCCGGTGGGCCGCCCGACCGGGCGACCGAGCGGCCGTGAGGAGGGCAGCCGATGAAGAGTCCTATCTGGATCGCCGTGATCGTGGCGGTGGTGCTGGGCCTGCTTGGCTCGGTGTACGTGGTCCGCGAGGACCAGACCGCCATGGTGCTGAACCTGGGCAAGGTGGTGCGTTCGGACATCAAGCCGGGCCTGCACTTCAAGGTGCCGGTGGTGGAAACGGTGAAGGTCTTCGACCGCCGCTTCCAGGTGCTCGACACCGCCCCGGCGCGTTACTTCACCGCCGAGCAGAAGGACGTCAGCGTCGACTTCTTCGCCATCGGCTACATCTCCAACGTGGGTGACTACTTCCGTGCCACCGGCGGCGATCCGCGTATCGCCAATGCCCGCCTGGCGCCGATCATCACCGACTCGCTGCGCAACCAGATCAACTCGCGCACCCTGCAGCAGCTGGTGTCCGGCGACCGCAGCGAGCTGATCGCCGAGCAGCTGAAGGGGATCAACGAAGCGGTGGCCGGCCTCGGCATGCAGATGATCGACCTGCGCATCAAGCAGGTGGACCTGCCGACCGACAGTCAGGTGATCAATGACGTGTACGAGCGCATGCGTGCGCAGCGCAAGCAGGAAGCGGCCAAGCTGCGTGCGGAGGGCGAGGAGCAGTCGCTGACCATCCGCGCCCAGGCTGACCGTGACAGCACCGTGCTGATCGCCGAAGCCGAGCGTGATGCACAGCGCCTGCGCGGTGAAGGCGATGCCGATGCGGCGCGCATCTACGGCAAGGCCGGCTCGGCCGACCCGTCGTTCTATGCGTTCTACCGCAGCCTGGAGGCCTACCGTGGCTCCATGAGCGACGGCAACGGCGTGATCGTGCTCGACAAGAACGACCCGTTCCTGCAGTACCTGAAGAACGACCGCTGAGGTCGCAGGGCAGTACCCCACGGGGCCCGGCCAGATGCCGGGCCCCGTGCTTTTTCCGGAGTCCCCCATGAAAGATCTGTTCGCCGCCGTCTGCCTGGTGGCGGTGCTGGAAGGCCTGTTCCTGTTCGTCGCCCCGTTCGCCTGGAAGCGCATGGCCGAGCGCCTGCTGGACCTGCCCAGCCCGGCCCTGCGCAGCTTCGGCGGGCTGGTGCTGCTGGCCGGCCTGAGCCTGCTGTGGTGGGCCCGGCATTGAAAGGGTCGTGCCTGACCGGCCGGTACATGCGTGGCGCGGCTCTGGTAGATGCCAACCTTGGTTGGCATTGCCGGCCAGCGGCCGGCACGACCGGGCGGGGCGCCTGACCGGCCGGTGAAGCCGTCCGTCGGAAAGGTGGCACCCGACCCCGGAAACCCGGATAATGCACAAAAGCCGGACGGGCCTCCCCGTTCGGCTTTTTCCGTGTCTGGGCCTTCCATCGCCGGCTACTCCCCGTTTGGAGCCGCCTTCCAGGTGCTGGCCAGCCCCGCCACGGTTCAACCGTCCGCGGCCCCGATGGCCGCAACAAATCGAGGAGCCCGTCATGGGTCAGTCTGTCGTAGTGTTGGGTGCCCAGTGGGGCGATGAAGGCAAGGGCAAGATCGTCGATCTGCTCACTGAGGAAATCGGCGCCGTCGTGCGCTTCCAGGGCGGCCACAATGCCGGCCACACCCTGGTCATCAACGGCAAGAAGACCGTCCTGCACCTGATTCCGTCGGGCATCCTGCGTGACGACGCGCTGTGCCTGATCGGCAATGGCGTGGTGATCTCGCCGGCCGCGCTGCAGAAGGAAATCGCCGAGCTGGAAGCCTCCGGCGTGGAAGTGCGTTCGCGCCTGAAGATCTCCCCGGCCGCGCCGCTGATCATGCCGTACCACATCGCCCTGGACCAGGCGCGCGAGCGCGCTGCCGGCGGCAAGGCGATCGGCACCACCGGCCGTGGCATCGGCCCGGCCTACGAAGACAAGGTGGCGCGTCGCGGTATCCGCATCGCCGACCTGCATTACCCGAAGCAGCTGGAAGAACTCCTGCGCACTGCGCTGGATTACCACAACTTCGTGCTGACCAAGTATCTGAACACCGACGCGGTCGATTTCCAGAAGACCTTCGACGAAGCGCTGGCCTTCGGCGAATACGTGCAGCCGATGAAGTCCGACGTGGCCGGCATCCTGCACGACCTGCGCAAGCAGGGTAAGCGCGTGCTGTTCGAAGGCGCGCAGGGTGCGCTGCTGGACATCGACCACGGCACCTACCCGTACGTCACCAGCTCCAACACCACTGTTGGTGGTGCGCTGGCCGGTTCCGGCGTCGGCGCCGATTCGATCGACTACGTGCTGGGCATCGCCAAGGCCTACGCCACGCGCGTCGGCGGCGGCCCGTTCCCGACCGAGCTGGACGACGAAGTCGGCCAGGGCATCCGTGACCGCGGTGCCGAGTACGGTGCCTCGACCGGCCGTCCGCGTCGTTGCGGCTGGATGGACATTGTCGCGCTGAAGCGTGCCGTGGCCATCAACGGCATCAGCGGCCTGTGCATCACCAAGCTGGACGTGCTGGATGGCATGGAAAAGCTGAAGGTCTGCATTGCGTACGAATACAACGGCAAGCGCACCGAATACGCGCCGCTGGACGCGCAGGGCTGGGAAGACTGCACCCCGGTGTACCTGGAGTTCCCGGGCTGGAGCGAGAACACCCACGGCATCACCAACTGGGACGAGCTGCCGCCGGCCGCACGTGCCTACCTGCGTTCGCTGGAAGAGCTGGCCGGTTGCCCGATCAGCATCGTCTCCACCGGCCCGGACCGCGACCACACCATGGTCCTGCAGGATCCGTTCGCCTGAGGTAGCGCCGGGCGCTGCCCGGCGTAGGTGACAGGAAGAGCCCCGCGAAAGCGGGGCTTTTTCGTTACTGTGTCGGCACGGCCAGCAGGGAAGTGACGTGATGACCCGGATGTCAGCGTGAAGGGCGTAACGGTGGTGCGGATCACCCTGTGGGTGCTGTGGAGCCTGTGGGCGCTTGCCTGCGCGGTGCTGGTGCTGGGCGCGATCGCCAACTACATGGCCTCACGCACGCAGGTGCTGCCTCTGGTGCTGAGCCCGGGTGCGACGGCCGAGGTCACGGTCTACCGCTTCATTGATGACCAATTGCGGCTGCGCCTGCGTTACGCGGATGACGGTACTGCCACGGCGATCGACCCTGAGGTGCGCCTGCGCGCGGAAACCCCGACAGATCAAACTGACTTCCGCGCCGAAACGCGTTCGGGCGTGCCGGGCTCCGGCATTACCCGCGCGCTGGAATCGGTTGAGCCTGGTGGATTTGCCGCCTCGTACTTCGGCTATGGCCGGGGGGATGCGCTGCCGCGCGGGCGTTCGTGGCTGCGGGTGACCGTTCTGGAGGTCGAGCCCGCGCTGGCGGGGCGCGTGGCCTCGGTGGAACTGCTGCCACCGATGGACGTGCTGAAGCTGACTGACCTGGACTACGTGTGGCTGTGGCCGTTCTTCTTCTGGAAGGTGGCGGCGTTGTTCCTGCTGATTCCGGGCGCTGCGCTGGCGGTGTTCACCTTCACCCTGCGGCGCTGGCAGCGCCGGGTGCCGTGACCGCCGTGCCATCACCTCTCTGAACCGTACCCGGCCGGATGGCATGGTCGCCATCAAGCCACGCCCGGCAGCGGCCGATAGGGGCGCATCCCCCCGTTTTGGATGTACCGATGAACTACTTGAGGAATGTCAGGGTTGCCTGGCGTCTTGGGCTGGGCTTTGGCCTGTTGCTGCTGCTGGTCGCCGCCGTGGTGGCCACCGGCGCCACCGCCAGTGTCGTGCAGAAGCGCGCGATGCAGCAGGTGGTCGACGTCAGCGTGGCCAAGGTGCGCCTGCTGTCGCAGATGCTCGATGCCAACAACCAGATGATGGTGGTGCGCCGCGAGATGCTGATCCGCCAGGGCGAAGACCGCGGCCACGACGAGCAGCGCATCGCCGATCTGGTGAAGCGCTACGAGGCCAGCTGGACCGCCTACCAGGCGCTGCCCAGCGACGCCGACGGCAAGGCCATTGCCGAAACCATCGCGGCCAAGCGTGCCATTGCGCGCCCGCTCAACAAGCAGACCAGCGAACTGATGGAGCAGGGCGACTACCCGGGCGCCGTGGCGCTGACCCTGGGGCCGGTGCAGGAAGCGGCCAATGGCTGGAACAAGGCGCTGTCCGATGGCGTGGACTTCGAAGAGAAGGAAAGCCGTGATGCCGCCGCCGAGGCGATTCGTCTGGGTGAGCGCAGTCTGCTGCAGCTGCTGGTGCTGGGCGGTGTCGCGCTGCTGGCGGGCATCGGTGCCTCGGTGATGATCGGCCGCAGCCTGACCGGCCCGCTGGCCCGCGCCGTGAACCTGGCCGAACGCCTGTCCAAGGGACAGTTGGACCAGGAGTTTCGTCTTGGTGGCCGCGATGAACTGACCCAGCTGGGCGAAGCCATGGCCAGTGTGCGGCAGAGTGTGCAGGCGGCGATCGGCGCACAGCTGCAGATGGCAGAGCAGCATGAGGCCGGCGCGATCCGCTATCGCATGGACGTCACGGCGTTCCCCGGTGACTTCGGCCGCATGGTGCAGGCCACCAACAGCCTGGTCGAATCGCACGTGCAGGTGGAGCTGCTGATGGCCGAGGTGATGCAGCGCTACGCCATCGGCGACCTCAGCCGTGACCTGCCGGATTACCCGGGCGAGAAGGGCACGCTGACCCGCACCCTGGCGGCAGTGAAGCAGAGCCTGATGGCGATCAACGCGCAGATCGATGAACTGGCCCGTGCCGCGCGCGCCGGTGATTTCAGCATGCGTGGCGATGCCGCAGCGTTCCAGTACCAGTTCAAGGCGATGGTCGAGCACCTCAACGGCATGATGGCCAGTTCGCAGGCCAGCATCGCCGATGTTTCCGACGTGCTGCGCGCGATCTCGCACGGTGATCTGACTGCACGCATGGACGGCGAGTACGACGGCGTGTTCGCCCGTATGCGCGACGACGCGAACACCACCACCGCGCAGCTGACCGGCATCGTGCAGGGCATCCAGGTGGCTGCCGACAGCATCAACAACGCGGCGCAGGAACTGGCGGCCGGTAACAACGACCTGTCGCGCCGCACCGAGCAACAGGCGGCCAACCTGGAAGAAGCCGCCGCATCGATGGAGGAACTGACCTCCACCGTGCGCCAGAACGCCGAGCTGGCGCGTCAGGCCGACAGCGAAGCGCATGCGGCCGGTGCCGCCGTGCGCGAGACCGAGCAGGCGATGGCACAGATGGCCTCGGTCATGGGTGAGATCGACCAGTCCTCGGCACGCATCTCGGAAATCTCCACGGTGATCGACGGCATTGCGTTCCAGACCAACATCCTGGCGCTGAATGCTGCGGTGGAAGCGGCGCGTGCAGGTGAGCAGGGGCGTGGTTTTGCCGTGGTTGCCAGCGAAGTGCGCACGCTCGCGCAGCGTGCCGGTGTCGCCGCCAAGGAGATCAAGGAACTGATCGAAGATGCCGCTGCCAAGGTGAAGAGCGGCCTGGCAGTGACCGTTGAATCGGAAGCCGCGATCGCCCGCGTAGCCCAGGCAAGTTCGCGCACGACCCAGCTGATGAGCGACATCGCAGCGGCCAGCAAGGAGCAGGCCGCCGGTATCGAGCAGGTCAACCAGGTGGTGGTGCAGATGGACCAGGTGACCCAGCAGAACGCCGCGCTGGTGGAAGAAGCCACTGCCGCCAGCCGCGCACTGGAAGAACAGGCGCATGCACTGACCACGTCGGTGTCGGTGTTCAAGGTGGAAGGCGAAGCGCAAGACAAGTATATGCGGCCTAAGTCCGCCGCGTGATGAATGGTTCGCGCGCTGGAGTACCTCCAGCGCGCATTGGAGTTGTTCATGCCAATGCTAGGTGCCGAAGAACAGCCGGATCGCATTGATGATGGTCGATGAGTGTGAGCCGATGGCCGTGGTTTTCTCCAGGCGTTCTAGCTTGCTCACGGCTTGATGCTCTGGTGCTGAGTTCACATGAATACTGCCGACGTACATCACCGACGCCGAGGCCGGATTGTCTATTGATGCAAGTGTTGTATCGGCGACTTCAGTCTTGGATTCGGGGAAGAAGGGTTCACCGCTGCGACGCAGGAACTGCCGGTCGGGCAGAAGCTTGTCAATCGGCGCATCTGGCGTCAGTGCGAGTAGTCGACGCATTCTGGCAAGTTCGGAATCGATCCGAATGGCAATCGACGCGAACAGGGTGTGCGGAATGTTCTTTTGCCTTACCTCGACTCGCCACGTGTAGATATCCACGGGATTGTCGAATGGATAGAGCTGCTCCAGCCCCAGCGCGCACAATCGTTTCAAGGGCGTTGGGCCCAATGCAATCGAGCACGCATGAACCTCAATTGCGAGCTCGTAGAGCCGGGGAGCCGCGAAATCGTCGTCTTGGTCCTGCTGTCTGCCAGACGGGTAGTGCTTCATCAGTAGATGGAAGTATTCGTTGTGTGCATTCTGGAAAGCGTTGAGCAGCGTTTCTGGATTCATGTAGACCAAGAGTGCGGATGGGGAGGTCCGATCCCGTGCAGTTTCAGGATTTCTGAAGGCTCCAGGAGCGGCGCCTTTGATGATTTGACCTTCCGGCAGGTGGCGCAAGCCTATCGGAGAGTTCGGGCACAAGGGCAAGGGCTGTCATCGTGGGTGTCAGCTGCGGGCGGAAGACTTCCTGGTGGCGAGCTTCTTCGCCACCTTGCGCCCACTACCACTGCGCTTGCCCCCACCGTCCTGCTTGTTCACGGTCGCCCATGCTATGCGCTCTGCGGTGCTTTCGCTGGCACCGCGCTCGCGCTCGCTCTCTTCGATGTGCTCGGCCTGGCGCTTCTGCTTTTCGGTATAGGCGGACTTGTCACCGCGGGGCATGGCCGGTTCTCCGATGGGGGCTGGCCCCCACGGTGGGCCTGGCGGCGTTAAGCGCAAGTCCCGCAAGGGTGATCGCACCGGCAAGGGGCCTCGGCTATGCTTGTGGCATGCGAGTCGAGCCCGCCGACATCGAAGCCCTGTTCGACGCCATCCCGGATGTGCTGTTCTTCATCAAGGACCTTCAGGGGCGTTACACCCACGTCAACCAGACCATGCTGCGGCGGCTGGGCCTGCGCGCGCGCAAGGACGTGATCGGGCGTACCGCTGCTGAAATCTACCCGACCGGCCTCAGTGCGGACTACGTCGACCAGGACGCCCGCGTGCTGTCCGGTGAGGTGATCGAGAACCTGATGGAGCTGCACCTGTTCGCCAACCGCGAACCGGGCTGGTGCCTGACCTGCAAGCGCCCGCTGGTGGTCGATGGGGCCATCGAGGGCCTGATCGGCATATCCCGCGACCTCGGCCAGAAGGACAGCCTGGGCACCCAATACGAGCAGCTGCGGCTGGCCCTGGCCCACCTCAATGCGCACTACGCCGAGAACGTGCGCATGCAGACCCTGCTGGACATCACCGGCTTCTCGCTGTCGAAGCTGGAGCGCAGCTTCCGCAAGGTGTTCCAGATGACCCCGCAGCAGGTGCTGACCCGGCTGCGGATCCAGATGGCCATGCACCTGCTGCACGGTGACGACAGCATCGCCTGCATCGGCCAGGCCTGCGGTTTCAGCGACCAGAGCGCCTTTACCCGCAAGTTCAAGGCTGAAACCGGTTTCTCGCCGCGCGCCTACCGGGCCCGTATTGGTGGCAACGTCGGCGAGCCGGCGCTGGCCTGAGTCGCCTGCTGCGCTGTGCCTATCCCCGTGGGCATGGGACAGGGTAAGGTGTCGCCCCTGTAGCCCGCCGCCAGCCCCGCCGATGCCCAACTCGATTCCGACCGCTTCGCCGTCCCGCCTCGGACATTCGCTCAAGCCCCGCCAGCTGATCATGATGGGTCTGGGCAGCGCCATCGGCGCCGGCCTGTTCCTCGGCTCGGGCGTGGGTGTGCAGGCGGCCGGTCCGGCGGTTCTGGTGTCGTATCTGGTCGCTGGTGCGCTGGTGATCATCGTGATGAACGCGCTGGGTGAGATGGCGGCGGCCAAGCCCACCAGCGGCGCGTTCTCGGTGTATGCAGCCGACGCCATGGGTGCTACCGCCGGTGCCACCGTGGGCTGGCTGTGGTGGGTGCAGCTGGTGATCGTGATCGCCGCCGAAGCAGTGGGGGCTGCCGGGCTGCTGGCCACGGTCTGGCCGGCAATACCGGTACCAATGGCGGCGTTGGCCTTCATGCTGTTCTTCACCGCGATCAACCTGCTGGGGGTGAAGAACTTCGGCGAGTTCGAATTCTGGTTCGCCATCCTCAAGGTGGCGGCGATCCTGGCCTTCATCGCCATCGGTGTGGCGCTGCTGATGGGCTGGCTGCCGCAGGTGACCTCGCCGGGCCTGAGCAACTTCACCGAGCATGGCGGCTTCGCGCCGAAGGGGCTGGCCGGGATCGGTGCGGCGCTGCTGGTTGTCGTTTTTGCCTTCGGTGGCACCGAGATCGTGGCCGTGGCGGCGGCCGAAACCGAAGATCCCGAGCGCAGCATTGCCCGTGCCATCCGCACCGTGGCCTGGCGCATCCTGGTGTTCTACATCGGCTCGCTGAGCGTGATCATCGCCGTGGTGCCATGGACCAGCGAGGCACTGAAGTCGCCGTTCGCCGCCGTGCTGGACATCGCTCGCATCCCGGGCGCCGGTACCGCCATCACCCTGATTGCCGTGATCGCGCTGCTGTCGGCGCTCAATGCCAACCTCTACGGTGCCTCGCGCATGATGTATTCGCTGGCGCAGCGTCGTGAGGCGCCGGCCGTGTTGGGCTGGACCGATCCGCGCCAGGTGCCGGTGATCGCTGTGCTGGCCAGCGTGCTGTTCGGTTTCGCCGCCACGGTGATGGAGCTGCTGTTCCCGGACCGGGTGCTGCCGGTGCTGCTGAACATCGTCGGTTCCACCTGCCTGCTGGTGTGGACGCTGTCGCTGGTGTCGCAGCTGGTACTGCGTCGTCGCGCGGATCGCCTGGGTACCCGGCTGCCGTTCCGCATGGCCGGCTTCCCGTGGCTGACCTGCTGCGCGCTGGCGATTCTGGCACTGATCTTCGGCCTGCTGTTGAGTGAGTCGCATACCCGCCTGCAGTTCCTGTCGATGGTGGCGTTGACCGCCACGATTGCCGCCAGCAGCGCCATCGCACGGCGCATGCGCGAGGCGTGACTGAAGCTGCCGGCCAGCGGCCGGCACTACCACGGGGGCTGCACATCTGCCGTGCCATCCTGATCGTGTGGGCCGTCAGCGGCCCGTCGACCAGGAGTACCGCATGCTGCGCAGCCGCCCCTTCCTGATGTTCACCGGCCAGGCCGAGGCCGCCTTGGCCCTGTACGCCGAAGCCTTTGCCGATTTCCGCCTGCTGGCCCTGCAACGCCATCCCGAGGGGGCCGGCGCCGGCGTGCCGGGGCAGGTCCGCCAGGCGATCTTCCTGCTCGGTGGCACCCACTACCTGTGCTTCGACAGCCTGGACGTGCACGATTTCACCTTCACCCCGTCGATCTCGTTGTTCGTCGAGTGTTCCGGTGCCGAGCAGTTCGAACGTGCCGCACGCGTGCTGGGTGAGGGCGGCCATTGGTTGATGCCGGTGGGCGACTATGACTTCAGCAACCGCTACGGCTGGGTGCAGGACCGCTTCGGCGTGTCGTGGCAGTTGAGCTTGGGGCAGATGCCGGACCCGTGATCAGATGTTTGTGGGTGTGGGCCCTGGTCCATACGCCCTTATGAAAACGGCCCGCTTGCGCGGGCCGTTTTCTTTACCGATGCAGCGAGGAATCACGCTTCGACTTCATCATCCTTGTAGGCATCGACCGGGATGCAGGCGCACATCACGTTCTTGTCGCCGTACACGTTGTCGACACGGGCCACCGGCGGCCAGTACTTGCTCTGCTTCAGGCTGGCCAGCGGGAAGGCGGCAAGTTCGCGCGGGTAGGCGTGGGTCCACTCGCTCGCGGTCACTGCGGTGGCAGTGTGCGGTGCGTTCTTCAGCGGGTTGTCCTCGCGGTCCAGGCGGCCGTCTTCGATCGCGGTGATTTCCTCGCGGATCTGGATCATCGCGTTGATGAAGCGATCCAGCTCGTGCAGCGACTCGCTCTCGGTCGGTTCGACCATCAGCGTGCCGGCCACCGGGAAGCTCAGGGTCGGGGCGTGGAAGCCGAAGTCGATCAGGCGCTTGGCCACGTCCTCGGCACCGATGCCGCTGGTCTTCTCCAGCGGGCGCACGTCCAGGATGCACTCATGCGCCACCAGGCCGTTGCGGCCGGTGTACAGGGTCTTGAAGTGCGGTGCCAGGCGCTTGGCGATGTAGTTGGCATTGAGCTGCGCGACCTGGGTGGCCTTGCGCAGGCCTTCGGTGCCCATCATCGCGATGTACATCCAGCTGATCGGCAGGATCGAGGCGCTGCCGAAGCTGGCTGCGCTGACCATGCCGACCGGGCCGTGGTCACCCAGCTTGCCCGGCAGGAACGGCGCCAGGTGCTCCTTGACCGCGCACGGGCCGACGCCCGGGCCGCCACCGCCGTGGGGGATGCAGAAGGTCTTGTGCAGGTTCAGGTGCGAAACGTCCGAACCCCACTTGCCCGGCTTGGCCACGCCGACCAGGGCGTTCATGTTGGCACCGTCGGTGTACACCTGGCCGCCGTGCTTGTGGATGATCTCGCAGATCTCCACCACCTCTTCCTCGAACACGCCGTGCGTGGACGGGTAGGTCATCATGATCGCGGCCAGGCGGTCGCTGTACTTTTCGGCATTGAGGCGGAT
Organism: Stenotrophomonas maltophilia; assembly: GCF_003205835.1. GTDB lineage: Bacteria > Pseudomonadota > Gammaproteobacteria > Xanthomonadales > Xanthomonadaceae > Stenotrophomonas > Stenotrophomonas riyadhensis. The sequence goes on along the minus strand of NZ_CP029773.1, from coordinate 3,582,095 downwards.
GTCCTCGACGTCGACGTTGCCGTTGGCATCGGTCTTGGTGACCACCACCTTCATGCCGCACATCTGTGCCGAGGCCGGGTTGGTGCCGTGCGCCGAGTCCGGAATCAGGCAGATGTCGCGATGTTCCTCACCGCGCGAGCGGTGGTAGGCGCGGATCGCCAGCAGGCCGGCGTACTCGCCCTGCGCGCCGGAGTTCGGCTGCAGGCTGACCGCATCGTAGCCGGTGCACTCGACCAGCATCGCTTCCAGCGTATCGATCAGTTCCTTGTAGCCCAGCGCCTGGTCGGCCGGCACCAGCGGGTGGATCTGCGAGAACTCCGGCCAGGTCACCGGGATCATCTCGGCGGTGGCGTTGAGCTTCATGGTGCACGAGCCCAGCGGGATCATCGTGCGGTCCATCGCCAGGTCCTTGTCGGCCAGCGAACGCAGGTAGCGCAGCAGTTCGTGCTCGCTGTGGTGGGTGTTGAACACCGGGTGGGTCAGGAATGCGGACTGGCGCAGCAGGCCGGCCGGCAGGGCATCGGCGGTGCTGGCATCCAGCGCGTCGACATCCAGTGCGGCACCGAATACGGCAGCCACGGCAACGATGTCGGCGCGGGTGGTGGTCTCGTCCAGGCTGATGCCGACCGAGTCGCTGTCGATCGCGCGCAGGTTGTAGCCGGCGGCGCGGGCCTTGGCGTGGATCTCATCGGCGTGCACGCCAGTGACATGCAGGGTGTCGAAGAAGTCGCCACCAACCTGCACGCCGGCCTTGCGCAGCGCCGCAGCCAGGATCGAGGCCAGGCGATGGGTGCGGCGGGCGATGCGGGTCAGGCCTTCCGGGCCGTGGTAGACGGCATACATCGACGCCATCACCGCCAGCAGCACCTGTGCGGTACAGATGTTGGAGGTGGCCTTCTCGCGGCGGATGTGCTGCTCGCGGGTCTGCAGGGTCAGGCGGTAGGCCGGGTTGCCCTGGGCATCGACCGAGACGCCGATCAGGCGGCCCGGCATCGAGCGCTTGTAGGCATCGCGGCAGGCCATGAAGGCCGCGTGCGGGCCACCGAAGCCGAACGGCACGCCGAAACGCTGGCTGTTGCCGACCACGATGTCCGCACCCCATTCGCCCGGGGCGGCCAGCAGGGTCAGCGCCAGCAGGTCGGTGGCCACGGCCACCAGGCCACCGCGTGCGTGCACGGCATCGACCAGCGCCTTGTAGTCGCCGACCTGGCCAAAGGTGTCCGGGTACTGCAGCAGCAGGCCGAAGGCTTCCGCTTCCAGCGCTTCGGCCGGAGTGCCGACGCGCAGCACGATGCCCATGGGCTCGGCGCGGGTGCGCAGCAGCTCCAGGGTCTGCGGGTGCACGGCGTCGTGCACGAAGAAGGTGTCCGACTTCGACTTGGCCGAACGCTTGGCCAGGGTCATCGCTTCAGCAGCGGCGGTGGCTTCGTCCAGCAGCGAGGCGTTGGCGATTTCCATGCCGGTGAGGTCGGCGCACAGGGTCTGGAAGTTGATCAGCGCTTCCATGCGGCCCTGCGAGATTTCCGCCTGGTACGGGGTGTAGGCGGTGTACCAGGCCGAATTTTCCAGGATGTTGCGCAGGATCACGTTCGGCGTGTGGGTACCGTAGTAGCCCTGGCCGATGAAGCTGCGCAGCACGGTGTTCTTGTCGGCGATCGCACGGATCTTCGCCAGTGCCTGCACTTCGGTCATCGACTCCGGCAGCGCCAGCGGCGCCGGCGACTTGATCTTGGCCGGCACGATGGCATCGGTCATCGCATCCAGCGACGCGTGGCCGACGACGTCGAGCATCTGCGCGATCTCGGCATCGTTGGGACCGATGTGGCGCTCGACGAACGCGGAATGATGCTCGAGCTCACGCAGGGAAGGGGTGTTCTGGGACATGGCGAAGGATCCGTCAGGAAAGGGCACACGCACGGGCACAAGCCGCCGGTCGGCGGTCTGCGGGGCGCCCCTCTGTCCTTTTGCCTGAGAGTTTGGAAGCGCGGCGAACCGCAGCTTCGTGCCCCTTCGGCGCCGGATCGAACCGGTCTCTCCAGAGTTGTGTTACGGGTGGTATCGGGCCTGAGCGATTACGGGCGTTGCGCCTTCGGCAGCGGTGTTCCGCTTCTCCCACCGTGTTGCCCGCCGATTATAGCCCGTTGCGGGCGCGCCGGCCGCCTTCGGACCTGGCCGCCGCGCCTGAATGGCCGATGGCCCGTCCGTGCGTTTTGTGCACTGCTGCATGGCATCAGGCGCAATCCCCACCTATGATGGGCGGATACCCGAATTCATCTGGCGCCGTCCCTGCTGCAGGGGGACCGGCGCCCGCCGTGCGTGCCGCGCATGGCCCTGCCGGACGCCTTCTCCATGACCGCCGCTGTTGCTCCTTCCACCCGCCGCATGGCCCTGCTGCTCGCCGGCCTGGCCATGTTCGGTCCGTTCTCGATCGACACCATCTTCCCGGCGTTCCCGCAGCTGGCCCAGCGCCTGGCGGTGGACGAGGTGGCAGTGCAGCAGACCATCAGCGTGTACCTCCTGTTCTACGGCCTGATGAGCCTGGCACACGGCCCGCTGTCCGATGCCTGGGGCCGCAAGCGGGTGATCCTGGGCGGCCTGGTGGTGTTCGTCGGCGCTTCGGTTGGCTGCGCGCTGTCCACCGACCTGACCACGCTGCTGGCGTTCCGCGCGCTGCAGGGCCTGTCGGCAGGCGTCGGCATGATCGTCGGTCGTGCGGTGATCCGTGACCTGTACCACGGCCACGACGCGCAGCGACTGATGAGCCAGGTGTCGATGCTGTTCGGCATCGCTCCGGCGATCGCACCGATCATCGGCGGCTGGATCCTGCTCAGCGGCGCCGGCTGGCCACTGATCTTCTGGTTCCTGGTGGTGTTCGCGCTGGTGCTGCTGGCGGCGACCGCACGCTACCTGCCGGAAACCCATCCGGTGGAGGCACGGGTGCCGTTGTCGCCGCGCGTGCTGATGCGCGATTACGTGCGCATTGGTTTCAACCCGCGGTTCCTGCGCCTGGCGCTGGCCGGCAGCATCGGTTTCGGCGGCATCTTCCTGTACATCTCCTCGGCGCCGGTGTTCGTGATGCAGCACCTGCATCTGGGCGAGGGTGGTTTTGCCTGGCTGTTCATCCCCACCATCGGCGGCATGACCACCGGCTCGTTCCTGTCGGGGCGCATGGCCGGGCACACCACGCCCACCCGCCAGGTCGCCATCGGTTTCGTCCTGTGCGCGCTGTCGGTGCTGCTGAACGTCGGCTACGTGGCGCTGGCCCCGCAGTTCGTGCTGCCGTGGGCGGTGCTGCCGATCTTCCTGGGCGGCATGGGCATGGCGCTGATTTTCCCGATCCTGGCGCTGGCGGTGCTGGACATGTACCCGCACCAGCGCGGCCTGGCCTCGTCGCTGCAGGCCTTCGTGCAGCTGATGATCAGCACCGTGGTGGCCGGCGTGGTGTCGCCGCTGCTCAGCGCCAGCCCGCTGCACCTGGCGTTGGGCCAGGCCGCCTTCTTCGGTGCTGGTTTCGTGTTCTGGTACTGGGAACACCAACGTGAACGCGCGGCGCAGGCAGTCTGCACGGGTCACTGAGCAGCGTGCAGGGGTAGGGCAGGCCGCGACGCCCGCAGCGCTTGCGACGGGAAACCACGGGACTAGGCTGGGCACTCCAGCCAGCCGGTGCACAGGTGCACGACAGCCAGCCAATCCGATGTCGTTGCATGAGGTTCCCCCATGGCTGCGCAGCAGACCTACCGCCTGTTCGAGGTGGCGCTGAAGGAGCGCCGCGTTCTCTCCCCTTCCCTGGACCGCATGGTGTTCACTGGTGCCGACGTGGCGCGGATGAAGACCGAAGGCCCGGACCAGCGGATCAAGGTGTTCTTCCCCTTGCCCGGCCAGGACCTGCCGCAGGTCCCCAGCGGCGAGGACTGGTACCCGCGCTACCGGGCGCTGCCGGATGATCAGCGCCCGCCGATGCGCACCTACACGATCCGCCAGCTACGCGCCGAGCAGGGCGAGGTCGACGTCGATTTCGTCATCCACGGCGTGACCGGGCCCGCTTCGCGCTGGGCCATGCATGCAAGGCCGGGAGACCGCGTGGTGCTGCTGGCCCCGGACGCCGACTGCGCCGAGAGCAGCGAGGGCTGGGAATGGAAGCCGCCGGCCGGCGTTGGCCAGGTGCTGCTGGTGGCTGACGAGACCGCGTTGCCGGCAGTGGCCGGGATTCTCGAGGAACTGGCGGCCATGGTGGATCCGCCGCGCACGCTGGCCCTGCTGGAGGTGGCGCAGGCCGGTGATGCGGTACCGCTGAAGGCGCCGGCCACGGCCGAGCTGGTGTGGTTGCCGCGCGGGCAGGCGACGTACGGGCAGCCCCTGCTGCAGGCAGTGCAGGCGCGCTTGGCGGCGTCGTCGAGCGTGGCTGCCGACGATGCGCTGGAAGAGATCGACGTCGACGCGCAGATCCTCTGGGAGCAGGCCGATGCCAGTGTGGGCGGACCGCTGTATGCCTGGGTGGCAGGCGAGGCAGGGGCCGTGATGGCGATCCGCCGCCATCTGGTCCGCGACTGTGGGCTGGACCGCCGCGCGATCACCTTCATGGGCTACTGGAGGCACGGCAAAGTACTGGACTGAGGCGACGTGAAGCGGCGCTGCGGGCGGGGTGCGCTATCCTTGCGCCCCCCTCGCAGCGGTACCGCACCATGTCCACCAGCTCCAAGACCCGCCGCGACCAGCGCCGTCGCCAGGAAAAGCAGGCCGCCAACAAGGCCGCTGCCCAGGCCTCGCCGGTGGAGCCGCATGCCGAGCTGCGCGATGCGCAGCGCACCCTGCTGGCCGGTGTCGTGCGCCGTGATGGCGAATGGGTGCTGGGCATGGATGGCCGCATCGCCGGGCACAGTGACTCGGCCGCGCAGGTGCTGGCGCTGATCATGCAGGCCGGTGAACTGCACGAGCGCAACGGTACGCCGGTGCGCCTGATGTATTCCGATGCGCTGCGCGATGCCGCGCAGGCCGAAGCGAAAGAGAAGGGCCAGACCTTCGAAGAATTCAAGGCCGAACTGGCTGCCGCGATGGCGGCGAAGAAGGACAGCTGACAGGCATTTCGGTAGAGCCGGCCGCTGGCCGGCTGCCCGTTGGGTCTTCATCGCGTGGTTGCCGGCCAGCGGCCGGCACTACCGGAAAGGGGCGGATCCTTGCGGATCCGCCCCTTTTTTCATTTCGCCGCCGGTGCCGCGTTGGCCTGCCAGCCGCACATCTGGCCTTCGTTCTGCTGCTTCAGCCACTCGTTGACCGGGGTGAAGTACTCGATCATCGGGCCGGCATCGAGCTTGTCGGTGCCGGTCAACTCCTTCAGCGTGGCCTGCCACGGCTGGCTGGCGCCCTTGCTCAGCATCGCCCAGTACTTCTGGCCGGCTTCCTTGTTGCCGTAGAAGGTGCACTCATGCAGCGGGCCCTTGTAGCCGGCCGCGTCGCACAGGCCCTTGTAGAACTGGAACTGCAGGATGCGCGCCAGGAAGTAACGCGTGTACGGGGTGTTGCCCGGAACGTGGTACTTCGCGCCCGGGTCGAAGAATTCTTCGCCACGGGTGCCGGCCGGCGCCACGCCCTGGTACTTTGCCTTCAGGTCCCACCACGCCTTGTTGTAGTTGTCGGCGGTGATCGAACCATCGAACACGCCCCAGCGCCAGCGGTCGATCATCAGCCCGAACGGCAGGAACGATACGCCCGACAGCGCCATGCGCATCTGGTTGTTGATGACTGCCTCGCGGCTCTCGGTCGGTGCATCGACCAGGCCGATCGAGCTGAGGTACTTGGGCGTCATCGCCAGCACGATGGTGTCGCCGATCGCTTCATGGAAGCCATCGTTGGCACCGCCCTGGAACAGCGGCGGCAGCGGGTTGTAGGCCAGGTCGTAATAGATGTGGCCCAGCTCGTGGTAGATGGTGGTGAAGTTCTCTTCGTTCGGCTTGATGCACATCTTGGTGCGCACGTCGCCTTCCATGTTCATGTCCCAGGCGCTGGCGTGGCAGACCACGTCGCGATCGTCGGGCTTGATGAACTGGGTCTTCTCCCAGTACGACTGCGGCAGCGACGGCATGCCCAACGACACGTAGAAGTCCTGCGCGCGCTCGGTCATCTGCTTGGCGGTACGCAGTTCGGCCTCGCGCTGCGCCTTGTACTGCGCGGCCACGTTGGCGTCCTTGCCGGCCTTGGCCAGCGCTGCGCTCAGGTTGGTCTGGTACTGCTTTTCCAGCGCTGCAGTGATGTCCAGGCTGCCGGCACCCGGGTACGGTTCCAGCTGGTCCCACAGGTTCGACCAGTCCTGCTGCCACATGTTGCCCAGCAGGTGCGCGGCGATCAGGCCGTTGCCCACTTCCGCCTTGTCCTTGCCGTAGGTCTTGTCCAGCTTGCCGCGCGCGTAGCAGTGCAGCTGCTCGTACATCGGCTTGACCTGTTCCCACAGGCGATCGGTTTCCGGGCCGATCTGTTCCGGCGGCATGTCATAGCCACTGCGCCACATCTGGCCGGCATCGGTGAAGCCCATGCCCTTGGCGCCTTCATTCACCAGGCCGACGAACTTCTGGTAGTCGCCGCGCATGCTCTTGGTGGTGCTGTGCCAGCCCTGCCAGGCATCGAGCTGCTTGTCGTAGTCGCGGCTGCGCGCGAGCACCTGCTCCAGCTCGCCCAGCTGGCGGCAGGAGTTCGGATCGTTGGCGTCGGTGCAGTACTTGCCGGCACCGTAGCTGCCTTCCATGCGGGTGGCGATCTGGGTCAGCTCGGCCAGTTTGGCCGGGTCGCGCGGTGCCGGCATCGAGGACATCAGTTTCAGCAGGTGGATCGCGCGCTTGCTGTCCTCGCTCATCGGCTTGCCGTCGAACGTGGCGGCCTGTTCGATCCAACGGTTGAGCTGGGTGAGCGAACGCTCGTTGGCCTTGGCCGCGATGCGTTCCGAATCACTGTTGATGTAGGTGGAGGACAGCCACTGCGCCGAGGTCATCTCCGGGTAGGCGGCCTTGAATTCGGCATTGATGCGGGCCACGAACTGGTCGGCGGTTTCGCCGGCCGGGGCGCTGCTGCTGGCGGTATCGGTGCCTGGGGCAGCTTCCTTCTTGCAGGCGACCAGGGCCAACGTGGCGGCGGCGATTGCCGAGGCCAGCAGGAGATGACGGTGTTTCACGGGCGGTCCTTGGGTGGTGAACGACGGCCGAAGGCTAGTGGGCAGTTGCTGCCACCGCAAGTGGCGGAAGTCGGCCGGGCGGCGCCCGGCACCCGCAGAGGCCAGAGCACAAGCAACAGCAAACGCCGAAGCAACCGCAAAAGCAGGGTATCCGTGGGATGGCGCGGCGGTGTGGGCTTGCAGGACACGCCGTAAACCCATCCATGGGGGCTCGATGGCGCCATCCATGGCGCCAACGGTCCTGCAAGCCCACACCGCCCCACCTCTGACAGATCGCGGCGGCTGTTGGTGGGTGTCGACCTTGGTCGACACATCTGTCAGGTATCGACAAACAAGAATGGGGTCAGATCCGTTTTCCGGAGGAAAACGGATCCGACCCCACGGTCGTTCCAACAGATCGCGGAAAACTGTCGAAGGCGGGGCGGGTCCGGTGGCGGGAGTGTCCGCGGCATGGATGCCGCGGCCAAGCCCCCAGGGATGGGTTTACGGCGTCTCCCGCCACCGGACCCACCCCGCCATCCCACGGAATGCACGCTGTTGCTGTTGCTTCGGCCGTTGAAGTTGCCGTTGCCTCTGCAGGTGCAGGGCTGCAAGCCCTGCCGAACAACCCTCACCCTTCGCAGTTGGCGAACACGTCGCGGTCTCGCTCGTACAGCGAGGTCTTCACCTGCATCAGGCCCAGCACCGACGGGAACAGGTTGTCGTGGTCGGTGTAGGCCGCCGAACGCTTGCGCACGCACTGCAGGTCCAGCCCGCGGCTGCTGGCGAAGCCCGGCGAGAACCACATCGTCATCGGTACCCGGGTCTGCTCGGCCGGGGCGATGGCGTAGGGCACGCCATGCAGGAACAGGCCCTTCTCGCCCAGTGACTCGCCGTGGTCGGACAGGTAGATCATCGCTGTGTCGTAATCCTGCATGCCCTGCAGCGTGCCGATGGTCTTGGTCAGGAAGTGATCGGTGTACAGCACGGCGTTGTCGTAACTGTTGGTGATCTCCTCGCGCGAGCAGCGGCCGATGTCACGGGTGTCGCAGGTGGGGGTGAAGCGGCGGAACGCGGGCGGATAGCGCTCGAAGTAGGCCGGGCCGTGGTTGCCCAGCTGGTGCAGCACCACCACGCGGTCGCCGGGCTTCGCACGCACCTGGGTGGCCAGGTCCTGCAGCAGGATCTCGTCCATGCAACGGCCATCAGCACATAGCCCCGGGGTGGTCGCATCGGACAGCGACTGGAAATCCAGGCCCTCGCACACGCCCTTGCAGCCGGACTGGTTGTCACGCCACAGCGGTGCGATGCCAGCGCGGTTCAACACATGCAGCAACGACTGGTGCGCGCGGATCTTCTTTTCGTCGTATTCGTGGCGACCCCATGGCGAGAACAGGCACGGCAGCGAAACCTCGGTGCTGGTGCCGCACGAATGCATGTCCGGGAAATTGACCACACTGGCCTGGGCCAGTTCCGGGGTGGTGTTGCGGCCACCGTTGAGCCCCCAGTTCTGCGCGCGCACGGTCTCGCCCATGACGATCACCAGCAGGCGCGGCTTGCTGGCCGGCGCGCGCGGGGTGGCCTTGGCATCGGTGCCGATCGGCAGTTTCGGCGCGCGCTGCACCGGATTGTCGCCACGCAGTGCACGCGGCATGCCCAGCAGTACGTTGGCCGGCGTCGCGAGGTAACGCACTTCGCGCTGGTTGCGCATCAGTGCGGAGACGTCCTGGAACGAGATCAACGCGCCGCCGACGGCAGTCACCGCCGCCACCACCAGGAAGCCGAGGCGCCACAGCAGGCTGCGGCCCCAGTTGCGACGGCGCAGCTGCACGCGCCACAGCACGATCATCGGCAGCACCGCCAGCAGCAGTACCGGCCACAGCAGTGACACGGTCATCAGCTCGCGGCTTTCCTTGGGGTCGGTCGCCAGCACGTTGCGCAGCATGTCCGCATCCAGGTAGATGTGGTAGCGGCTCATGTAGTGCGCAGCGAAGGCGGTTACCAGCAACAGCAGGCTGATCACCACCTTGGCGTTCCAGCGCCAGACCAGGATGCCCAGCAGCACGCCGTGCGCACCCAGCAGCAACAGCAGCAGCGAGAGCGCGTAGCGCAGGCTGCCCGGATGGCTGGCCATTGCGCTGTGCCAGAACAGGCCGTTGCCGGCCACCGCGAAGAACAGGCTGGTCAGGGCGATCAGTGCTTCGGTGGACAGCTGCGGCCGCCAGCGGTGAAGACTCGCCAATGCGGGAAGGCGGGCGGGGCGTTGGACCGATGCACTCATGCGTTTGCCTCCTGGCGGTTGGGACGGTCCAGCTGACGGCGGATCAGGACATACAGGCCGAGCGAAAGCAGCCAACATATCAACGCAGTGGCAACGTCATGCGAAAGGAAATGCGCGCCCCGCAGCTGCTGGCTGATGCCGAACACCAGGCCAGTGCCAAGGCCGATCCACAGTCCGGCCCAGCGCCACGACGGGCGCCACAGCAGGGCGAAATAGTACAGAGACAACCATGCATAGCCAGCGCTGGCGTGACCGGCCGGGAAGCAGGCCTGCGGCGCCATGCCGGCCGGGCGCACGGTGAAAAGCCCGATGAAAGGCTGCTGGCCGCCGTAGCGCAGCAGGTCCCACGGGCATTCCATCGGCACCAGCGACTTCAGCAGGGAGATCACGCCGGTACCCAGGGCCATGGCAATAACGACATAAAGCAGCGCCCACCGCAGGGTGCGATCGCGACCCTTGCGCCAGTGATGGAAGTACAACAGGATCGCCACGAGCGCTGCAGCCGCGCTCAGCCATTTGCCCACCTTGTGCACCACCGTGCGGGTAACCCAGGCGTCCTGCAACGCCCAATGGCCGCCTTCAAGACGGAACAGGTGGTCGGCTACCCATTGATCGCCGCCGAAACCCATCAGCAGCGTAAACAAGGGCAGACCGATTGCGACAGGCAGCCAGAGGTGAGTTACGGCGAATTTTGACGCCAGTGGCGATGTCGCAAGCGGCGCTACCGAATCAAGGGGACGGACGGGCATGCTGGGAAAGGGCGGGTCGGGAATCCGCGGCCATGCTCGTCACCTGGATGTCGGAGAAGGGTCGGACGCTCGTTCGTGCCGGGTTAATGCTTGCTCGGCACGGGTCAGCGTTCAGTCTTCTTCGGCGGTCGATCCTGTCCGCTCGGCGTGGCACTCCGGGTCCCAGGCCGTACCGGGAAGCAGTTGCCAACGATTGCGATTGGCAACACCGATATCGATCACCTTGGCTGGGTCCACGCAGGGACTCATCGCATCATCCAGTACCAGCAGCCAGCGCTTGTCCGGTGCCTCGGCCAGCCACGGGCCGGCGTCGTGCCATTGCTCTGCCCAGGGGCGCTTGAAGCCGAATTCGCGCACCGGCCGGTCTGCCTGCAGCAGGTTCTGCTCGCGCCAGGCGACCAGTGCCAACTCCGCGTCTGGGCCGATCCGCGCGCCTACCCGGCGCATCAGTGCCGACGCCGATGCGTAGGGGTCCAGTGCCGGGATCAGCACCAGACCGTAGAGCATCCAAAGCATGCCGTGGGTCAGCAGTACCAGCGTTGCGGCGCGGCGTACCCGCAGCCAGACGATCAACGTGGCCAGGGCGATGGCGAAGGTCAGCAGGCCGTCACCCAGCACCGGAAGCAGGGTGTCGGGCATGGCCCGGCGCTCCAGCTGGGCCACGGCCCACGGGTGCTCGGTCATCAGCATCACGCCGAGCACGCCCGTCGCCAGCATCAGTACCACGCTGTAGCCGAACAGGTAGCGGCGCACGCACAGCCGACGCAGCAGGCCCGGCAGCAGCGGCGCTACGGCCAGCGCCATTGCCGGCAGCATCGGCAGCAGATACACCTCCCGCTTGCCCGGGCTGGCGCTGAAGAACACCAGCACCAGCACGGCCCAGCCCAGCAGCAACCACTGCCGGCGGTCGCCCCGGCGCAGGCGGCGCCACCAGGGCTTGAACAGCATTGGCAACAGCAGGCTGCCCGGCAGCCACAGGGTCAGGATCACCTGCAGGTAGTACCAGACGGGCTGGCGGTGGTGCCAGGCATTGGCGTAGCGGGTGCCGGTCTGTTTGAACAACAGCTCATGCGCGTAGGCCTGCAGTTCGGCGCTGGGGGTGTGCAGCAGAGCCCACCCCAACGGCGCCAACCACACCCCCACGCCCAGCAGGAAGGCTGGAATCAGCCACAGCAGCGTTGCCGGGTGCGGCCCCTCGACGCGGTGCCCACGGCGGCGCTGGTACAGCCACCAGCCGAACCAGGGCAGCACCATCAGCAGCGGCAGGAAGCCCACGCCCTTGGTCACCGTGCCGACGCCGGCGGCGAAGCCGGCCAGCCACAGGGCAGGCAGGTTGCGGCGTTCACACAGGTGGCGCATCAGCCCCCACAGGGCCACGGTGGTCATCCCCACCAGCACCATGTCGATCTGCGCGCGCTTGGCCATCAGCCCGAACTGCAGGGTGCAGAACAGCGCTGCGAGGGCATAGACGGAATGCCGGGGCGACCACAGCCGGCGGGCTAGGTCCGAGATCAGCCACAGGCTGAGCAGGGCGCCCAGCAACGACGGCAGCAGGAACGACCACTGCCAGCTGCCGACGATCTCGTAGGCCGCGGCCTGCAGCCACATGAAGACCGGCGGCTTTTCCGCGTAGAGCTCCACGCCGCGGTGCGGCAGCAGCCATTGCCCGCTCTCGACCATGGCCCGCGCCGCCAGCACGAAGCGCGGTTCGTCCGGCGGCTGCGGCTGACGCAGGCCGATACCGGCCGCCAACGCAGCAATGATCAGCAGCCACAACAGGGGCAGGCGCCAACGGCGGGGCAGGGCTACGGGCACGGCAGGCTCCGGGAGCAAAACAGCCATTCTGAGGTGGCGGGGGTGGGAAAAGCGTCAGAGGTGGCCAAGGCGACCGCATTCCGACATGGGCAGCGCTACCATGTTACGAACTTCCGTGGATGTTTCGTGCATGCGTCTGTTGGTGATCGAGGACAACCGCCAGCTGGTGGCCAACCTGTTCGACTATTTCGAGTCGCGCGGGCATGTGCTGGACGTGGCTCCGGATGGCATCACCGGCCTGCACCTGGCCGGCAGCCATCCCTACGACGCGGTGATCCTGGACTGGATGCTGCCGCGCATGGAAGGCCCCGAGGTGCTGCGCCGGTTGCGCGCCGAGCATGCGTCGGAGGTGCCGGTGATCATGCTGACCGCGCGCGACGAACTGCCGGACAAGATCGCCGGCTTCCGCGCCGGCGCCGACGACTACCTGACCAAGCCCTTCGCGCTGCCCGAGCTGGAGGTGCGGCTGGAGGCCCTGTTGCTGCGCGCGCAGGGTCGCAACCCGCGCAAGCGCCTGCAGGTGGGCGACCTGGTGCTGGATCTGGCGACCCTCGAGGCCCAGCGCGGCAGCCAGGTGCTGCATCTGTACCCGGCCTGCCGCAAGCTGCTGGAAGTGCTGATGCGGGCCAGCCCGGGCGCGGTGACCCGCCAGCAGCTGGAGTTCGCGCTCTGGGGCGACGAGCCACCGGATGGCGACCTGCTGCGTTCGCATGTCTATGAGCTGCGCCGCAGTGTGGATGGGCCGTTCGCCGAGAAGCTGATCCATACCCTGCCGCGGGTTGGCTACCGCTTGGCGGTGGCCACGGCCAGCGATGCCGGCAAGGATGATGATGAAGGCGCGTAAGCCGGGTCCGCTGTACCGGCGGGTGGTGTGGTGGTTGTTGGGCTACCTGGCGCTGCTGTCGGTCGCGGTGTTCAGCGTTGGCAACTACGTGCACGAGCATGCCGAGCACGCCGCCTGGCGTGCGCTGCTCAATTCCGAACTGGACAGCATCGTCGAGCACACCGAGCACGAGCCGCACTACCGCTGGCAGGACTCGGACACGCTCAGCCTGTTCCGCTTCGACGAAGGCAACATGCCGGAAAGCGTGCGTACGCTGCACCCGGGGCTGCATGACGGGGTCCCGATCAAGGGGCGGCAGACTGCGGTGATGGTGCGTGATACCGGCTCGATGGGGCGGGTGGCACTGGCGCTGGACATTTCCGACTTCCACGACCTGGAACAGTTCGCCACGCGCTGGGTGATGCTGGCCGGCGTGATCATGATCTTCGTCACCGTGCTGATGGCTTCGTTCGGCATGGAGCGGATGGTGCGTCCGTTGAGCCTGCTGGCGCAGCGCATTGCCGGGTTGCGACCTGGGGTGCAGGGCCAGCGCATCGAGGTCGACCCGCGTGGCAGCTCCGAGCTGCATACCATCGCCGATGCGCTGAACGACTACCTGGACCGCAACGAGCAGTTCGTCGAGCGCGAGCGGGTCTTCATCAGCACCGCCAGCCACGAGCTGCGCACGCCAATCGCGGTGATGACCGGTGCCGCCGAGCTGGCGCTGGAACAGCCGGGCCTGCCCGATCGCGCGCGCCAGCAGATGCAGCGGGTGCTGCGCACGGCGCAGAGCGTGGAGCAGCTGATCGAACTGCTGCTGGTGCTGGCCCGTGATCCGGCGCGACTGGCGGCTCGTGCCGAGCGCATTGCGCTGGACCAGCTGCTTCCGGAAATCGTCGACGACCATCGCCACCTGCTGGGCGACAAGGACCTGAGCATCGGTATCCAGGCCGCACCGGTGGACATCGTCGCGCCGCTGGCGGTGGTGCAGGCAGCGATCGGCAACCTGCTGCGCAACGCCATCGAGAACAGTGGCCGCGGCCATATCGAACTGCAGCTGAGCGCGTCGGCGGTGCTGACCCTGCAGGACCCGGGGCACGGCATGAGCCCGGAGGAGATTGCCGCCATCCACGCCCGCATGGCCCGTGGCGGGCGCGCCGATCGTGGCGGCGGCATCGGCCTGGACCTGATCGCACGGCTGTGCGAGCACCTGGGCTGGACCCTGCAGCTGCAGCCCTGCGAGCCGCGCGGAACGCGCGTCACTCTGGACTTCGGCGCCTCGCGCCCCGCCTGACCGGTCTCCCAGTCCTGCTCCGCGCTGCGGCATGACCCGGCGTGAAGACAATGTTAATCTCGACCTGCGCCGCTTTATGCGGCGCTTTTTTTTCTCCGCTCTTTCGATCGACAGAGGATCCCATGCCGACCGAACCCGCTACTGCCCTGATCAGCAACGATATCGTTGGACTGGGCCTGATTGCCGCCACCCTGGCCCTGATCTTCTGGGCCGCCAGTGGTCCGACCCCGTTACTGAAGAAAATCTTCGCCTGGGTGCCGGCACTGCTGCTGTGCTACTTCATCCCCGCCATCTACAACACCACCGGTGTCATCGATGGCCACAACACCTCGCTGTACAACCCGGTCGCGCGCGACGTGCTGCTGCCGGCCGCGCTGGTCCTGCTGACCCTGTCGATCGATCTGAAAGGCATCGCCAAGCTCGGCCCGAAACTGCTGATCGTGTTCTGTGCCGGTACCGCCGGCATCATGCTCGGCGCCATCGTCTCGTTCCAGCTGATGAAGCTGATCCATCCGGAAACCGTGGCCGGTGATACCTGGGCCGGCATGGCCGCGCTGGCCGGCAGCTGGATCGGCGGCGGAGCCAACATGGTCGCCATGCGCGAAGTGTTCGGCACCGATGCCACCACCTTCGGCCAGTTCGCGGTGGTCGACGTGGCCTGCGCCAGCCTGTGGATGGCGATCCTGCTGTTCCTGGCCAACCGCGCGCAGCAGATCGATACCCGCAACGGTGCCGATACCCGTGCCATCGACGAGATGAAGGCACGCATCAGTGCCTATGAGGCACAGAACGCGCGCATTCCCAGCATGACCGACCTGATGGTGATCGTCGGCGTGGCACTGGGCGGTGTCGGTCTGGCCCACGCCATCGCGGCGCCGCTGTCGGGCTGGTTCAAGGCCAATGTCAGCTGGGCCAGCCAGTTCAGCCTGGACAGCCAGTTCGTCTGGGTCATCCTGCTGTCCACCGCGATGGGCCTGGGCCTGAGCTTCACCCGCGCACGCCGGCTGGAAGCGGCTGGTGCGTCGCGCTTGGGCACGGTGTTCCTGTACTTCCTGATCGCCTGCATCGGCATGCAGATGAACCTGCTGTCGCTGCTGGATCGGCCGTGGCTGTTCCTGCTCGGCGCGATCTGGATGGCCACGCACGTGCTGGTGCTGTGGGTGGTGGCCAAGCTGCTGCGCGCGCCGCTGTTCTTCTTTGCGATCGGTTCGCAGGGCAACATCGGTGCGGCCGCCTCGGCCCCGGTGGTGGCGGCGGCGTTCCATCCGACGCTGGCCCCGGTGGGTGTGCTGCTGGGCACGGTGGGCTATGCCACCGGCACCGGCCTGGCCTACGTCACCGGCTTGATCCTGAAGTGGATGGCCAACGGCTGAGTCCCGGGTGGGGAACCCTCTCCGGCACCAGGGTCCCACATGGAGCCGAGCTCATGCTCGGCTCTTTTTTTTGCCTGCCGCACCCAGAACTGTGCGGCGCATACCGGAACGTATGGTGCCCGCGTCGTAGCGTAGGCAGCTCCTGTCGCTCGACTGCAGCGACGTTGCCGGGGGCTGGAATGACGCATCGACGGATGATTCGGGGAGCCACGCTGCTGGCACTGTTGCTGGCCAGTACGGGAGCGGCTGCGCAAGGCGCGGCTATTGCGCGTGGCGCACAGGTGCAGGCGGTGACCGAGGCCAGTGCGCGTGAAGTGGCGGCATTGATCGCGCAACCCGGCTTTGCGGACGTCGTGCGCGGCACGCTGGTGGCCTCACCAGAGCAGGGTGTGGCGCTGGATGCAGTGATGGAGCGTTTCGACCCGGGTGTCCGCACCCGGGCCAGTGTCTCCCTGGCCCGCAACGACCAGCAGCTGCGCCAGGCCAAGGGCCTGCCGGAGCAGGGTGAAGGGCTGCTGCAGCTGCGCGCCTATGTGCCTGAGGGCCAATCATTGGCGGACATCGCTCCACGCCAGTTGTGGGTGGCCAGCCTGCCGCGCGGCAATGATCGCGACTGGACCACGTTGACCGCCTACGACGCGCAGGGCCGTGCGCATGTGCTGGATGCAAAGCGGGCTCCGGCATTCCCGGTGCTGATCGTTGATGTCGATACCCGCCGTTCGGTGCAGGAGGGCATGGCGCTGGTCAACGCCGGCCTGCGTGCACGCGGCCTGCAATCGCCGGAGCGCATCCAGCTGTCGGCCGATGGCACGCGGGCCGCGCTGGACATCACCCGGCTCGACCGCATCCGCCTGGCTGACGATCAGGAGCCATGGGCACTGGGCGCGGCGGAGGTGTTCGCGGTGGTGTCCGGGCTGCAGATCGGCAAGGCCGAGCCGGAAATGGCGACGGTCGACATGCCGTACCTGGACTACGACAAGACCGATTACACACCGCAGCAGGCACTGATCCTGTGGGGGAACTACCGCTTCAACGCCGCCAACGTGCAGTTGTTCGAGGATGACGGTGACACCAACTACCAGGACCTGCTGGTGGCGCTGAGCAATGGTGTGAAGGCGGCACTGGGCGCGTTCGCACCGGAGTATGCGGTGATCGCCGATATTGCCGGTGCGATCCTGAAGGCGATGCCGACATCGTGGTTCTCCAACGACATCGATTACCTGGACAGCTTCTACCTGGTGCAGCGTGGTCAGGCGTACACCGATCGCATGGGCGCGGCGAACAACGCCAGGGTCACGCTGACGCCGATCACGCTGGTGGAGTAGTCCAGCCGGGCTTGCAGCCCTGCACCCGCTCGATGCAACGGCAACGGTCAAATCAAGAGCGGCATTCCGCGGGATGGCGGGCGTCCAGTAGATCCGCACCATGCGTGGATGAAATCTGTCAGAGGTCGACAAACAACATGGGGTCAGATCCGTTTTCCGAAGGAAAACGGATCTGACCCCGGTTGTATCTCGCCGTCACCGGCAATCCACATCGGCCCGCCAGCCAAACAAAAACCCAGAGCCGACGCTCCGGCAGTTGTAGTTGTAGTTGCAGTTGCTCCGGCCACTGCGGGCGCCGGGCTGCAAGCCCGGCACCCAACCCTCAACAGCAGCGTCCGCCGTTGCGTCCGCCGTAGCGCGCTTCCTGGCGTTCGCGGAAGAACGTCTTGTAGTCCATCGGCTCCTGGTCCGGGTGCTTCTCCAGCATGTGCCGGACGTAGTTGTCGTAATCAGGAATGCCACAGCACAGCCGTGCGGTCTGCACCAGGCGCCGCCAGATACGGCGGTGCGCCTGGTACTGGCCGGCGGGAACCAGTTGCGTACTCATCACAGATCCACCATTTCATGCGGCTTCAGCGCCACGTACGGAGTCTCGCGGTCGGAACGCTGCGGGTTGCGGCGGGCCGCGAGGATGGTCTTGATCGAATACACCAGCACCGCACCGACCACCAGCAGGAACAGCGCGGTCAGGCCGGTGTTGACGTAGGCGTTGACCACGATCTGCTTCATCTGCGCCACCGACTTGGCCGGTGCGGTAATCGTGTCGCTGGCGAGCGCGGCCTGGAACTTGTGTGCCTGTGCCAGGAAGCCCTGTGCCGGGTTGCTGTCGAAGATCTTGATGAAGCCGGCGTAGGTGGTGCAGATCAGCAGCCATATGGCCGGAACCGCGGTGACCCACGCATAGCGGTCACGCTTCATCTTGAACAGCACCACCGTGCCCAGCATCAGCGCGATACCGGCCAGCATCTGGTTGGAGATGCCGAACAGCGGCCACAGCGTCTGGATGCCGCCGAACGGATCCACCACGCCGGTGTACAGCAGGTAGCCCCACAGCGCCACGCAGCCGGCGGTACCGATGATGTTGGCGGTCCACGATTCGGTCTTCTTCAGGGCCGGCACGAAGTTGCCCAGCAGGTCCTGCAGCATGAAGCGACCGGCGCGGGTGCCGGCGTCCACCGCGGTGAGGATGAACAGCGCTTCGAACAGGATCGCGAAGTGGTACCAGAACGCCATCATCGCGTCGCTGCCACTGGGAATCGCCTCGTGCAGGATCTGTGCGATGCCCACCGCCAACGTGGGCGCGCCACCGGCGCGGTGCAGGATGGTCGGTTCACCGATCGCCGCCGCAGTCGCGGTCAGCTGTTCGGGCGTGATGGTGAAGCCCCAGGTGTTGGTGATGTAGTGCGCCGCCGACGCGGCATCGGCACCGATCACCGCCGCCGGGCTGTTCATCGCGAAGTAGATGCCCGGATCGATGATCGAGGCCGCCACCAGCGCCATCACCGCCACGAACGATTCCATCAGCATGCCGCCGTAGCCGATGTAACGCATGTGCGCTTCATTGGCGAGCAGCTTCGGCGTCGTGCCGGAGGAAATCAGTGCATGGAAACCGGAGACCGCACCGCAGGCGATGGTGATGAACAGGAACGGGAACATGCCGCCCTTCCACACCGGGCCATCGCCGCTGGCGGCGAACTGGGTCAGCGCCGGCATCTTCAGCTCCGGCATCACCACCAGGATGCCGATGGCCAGCGCGATGATGGTGCCGATCTTGAGGAAGGTCGACAGGTAGTCGCGCGGAGCCAGCAGCAGCCACACCGGCAGCACCGAGGCGACGAAGCCGTAGCCGATCAGCATCCAGGTGATCTGGGTGCCGGTGAAGGTGAACGCCGGGCCCCAGACCGGGTCGGCGGCGACCTTGCCGCCGTACCAGATCGCGGCCAGCAGCAGGATCAGGCCGACCACGGAGATCTCGCCGATCTTGCCAGGGCGGATGTAGCGCATGTACACGCCCATCAGGATCGCGATGGGCATCGTTGCGATCACCGTGAACATGCCCCACGGGCTTTCGGCCAGCGCCTTGACCACCACCATCGCCAGCACTGCCAGGATGATGATCATGATCAGGAACGCACCGAACAGGGCAATGGTGCCGGGCACCTGGCCCATCTCCTCGCGGACCAGGTCACCCAGCGAGCGGCCATTGCGGCGGCTGGACAGGAACAGGACCATGAAGTCCTGCACCGCGCCGGCCAGTACCACACCCACCACCAGCCACAGCAGGCCGGGCAGGTAGCCCATCTGCGCGGCCAGCACCGGGCCGACCAGCGGACCGGCACCGGCAATGGCGGCGAAGTGGTGGCCGAACAGCACGTGCTTGTTGGTCGGCACGTAGTCCAGGCCATCGTTGTTGATCACCGCCGGGGTGGCCCGGGTCGGATCGAGCTGCATCACCTTGTTGGCGATGAACAGGCTGTAGAAGCGGTAGGCGACCAGGTACAGCGAAACCGCTGCCACCACGATCCACAGTGCGTTGATGTGTTCACCGCGGCGCAAGGCCACGGTGCCCAGACAGAATGCGCCGAGCAGGGCGAGTGCCGCCCAGCCCAGTTTGGAAAACCCTTTCATGAGGTGCTCTCTCCCGGAAAGACAGTCAAAGAGTCCTGCTTGCCCACGACAGGGTCAATTGGCACAGGACGAATCTGCGGTAGTACTTTGGTCGTACGCAGGGCGTGCTGACGTGCAGCGAACATCAGGGATGGAACAATCGGTTGCGGAGCCATCCATTGGCCTACGGTCGTGTGGCGTCCATCTTCAGTGGCATCCATCCAACAGGAGTCGCCATGAGCTTTCCCGAACCGGTCCGCGTACTGCGCACCATCCGTGGCATGCCCACCTCCGACGGTGCCGGCGTGCGCCTGACCCGCGTGATCGGTGGCCCGACGCTGCCCGACCTGGATCCGTTCCTGCTGCTGGATGAGTTCGGCACCGACCGTGCCGAAGACTACATCGCAGGCTTCCCGGAGCATCCGCACCGTGGCTTCGAGACCGTCACCTACATGCTCGACGGGCGCATGCGGCATCGCGACAACCATGGCAACGAGGGCCTCCTTACTCCGGGCAGTGTGCAGTGGATGACTGCCGGCCGCGGCCTGGTGCATTCGGAGATGCCCGAGCAGGAAAGCGGGCAGATGCGCGGTTTCCAGTTGTGGGTGAACCTGCCGGCGAAGGAGAAGATGACCGAGCCGAAGTACCAGGAGTTCGCACCCGAGCGCATTCCCGTGGTGCAGCCGGATGCCGGCGTGGAAGTGAAGGTGATCGCCGGCACGGTCGACGGCACCCACGGCCCGATCGTGCAGCCGGCCACCGATCCGCTCTACCTGGACATCACGCTGGCGCCGGATCGGGCGTGGACCTATGCGTTGCCGGAAGGGCACAACGCGTTTGCCTATGTGTTCGAAGGTGCGGTGACCGTAGGTGAGCAGGACGCTGCGCGTGACGTGGCGCGCCAGGAACTGGCGGTGCTGGGCGGCGGCGAACAGCTGCACCTTTCGGCCGGCAACGAAGGCGCGCGGTTGATCCTGGTGGCTGGCCGTCCGCTGCGCGAGCCGGTGATGCGGCATGGCCCGTTCGTGATGAACACGCGGCAGGAACTGATGCAGGCCTTCGTCGATTTCCAGGAAGGCAAGTTCTGAGGCGGTGCCGGTCGCTGGCCGGCAACTGCCTGCGGTCACGGCGGATCGAGGTGCCGGCCAGCGGCCGGCACTACCCTGTGATCGGGCCACATTGCGGGGATGCTGCCAGGCAGGCATCCCCGTCATGGTCAGCGCCCGGCGGCCACGGCCGACGGCGTCAGGCTCATGCCCTGCGCCAGCTGCTGCAGCGAGCCCAGTTCCTGCGGGCTGTCCGGATACAGTGAAATCTGCGCGTAACGCCCTTTGTCGAGCTTGACCACGCTGATCCGGCGCTCGGCATAGCCCGGCGGCTGCTGGCCACCGAGGTCGGGCTGGTACCAGTACAGTGATTCACCGCCGAAGCTGCCCTTTTCCTGGCGCAATGAGCGGTTCAGTGGAATGGACGGGTCACGTGCGCTGAGCATCAGGCTCAACACTTCACGGCCATCTCCGGTACTGGCGCGGCAGACCAGGAAGTCCGTCTGCACCAATTGCTGCCATTGCAGGCCACTGCTGGCCGGCAGCGAAGGACATTCGGTGGGAGCCTGTGCAGCGGCGGCCTGGGCCACCGCGAACAGCAGGCTCGACAACACTACAGGCGCGAACTTCATGCATCCCCCAAGGTGGTGTGTCGTTTGGCGCTGCCGGATGGGCGGGCAGCGTTGGCATCCCATCCCCGGATGCCACCCCGGCCGGCATGTGCACGGACGGTCAACTCAACCTTAACGGAACGTGAGCGATCGCACAAATCGCGGTTACAGGCGTAACCATTGCGGCCGAAGGTCGGCCGCAATGGTCCGCACAGGCCTCAGCGGTCGTTGCCGATCCACTTGTAGATGATGCCGCCGATCGCGCCGCCCAGCAGCGGGGCGACCCAGAACAGCCACAGCTGGCTGACCGCGCCGCTGCCGGCGAAGAAGGCCACCGCCGTGGAACGGGCCGGGTTCACCGAGGTGTTGGTGACCGGGATGCTGATCAGGTGGATCAGGGTCAGCGACAGACCGATCGCCAGCGGGGCGAACCCGGCCGGTGCCTTGCCGTGGGTGGCGCCCATGATCACGATCAGGAACACGGCGGTCAGCACCACTTCGCACAGGAAGGCCGCGGCCACGCTGTAGCCGCCGGGGGACAACGCGCCGTAGCCGTTGCTGGCGAATGCACCGGCCTGGCTGCCATCAATGGCGAAGCCGCTGGCGCCCGATGCGATCTGCAGCAGGATGAAGCCGGCCAGCAGGCCGCCGGCGACCTGGGCGATGATGTACGGGATCAGGTCCTTGGTCGGGAAACGACCGCCGGCCCACAGGCCGACACTGACCGCCGGATTGAAGTGCGCGCCGGAGATATGGCCGAACGCATAGGCGCCGGTCACCACGGTCAGGCCGAAGGCGAGCGCTACGCCGAGGAAACCGATACCCAGCGGATTGCCGTCGCCCCCGAACTTGGCGGCCAGCACCGCGCTGCCGCAGCCACCCAGAACCAGCCAGAAAGTGCCGAGGAATTCGGCGGACAAGCGTTTACCCATGCTCATGTGTTGCACTCCTTTGAAAGATGTCCGAACTGTGCGGTCGGTCACATTTCAGTGGCCGGCGAGTGACGATAGCGTCAACGCCGGGTGCAGGGATACACCTTCGGGTGTGTGCAACACGCGATGTTCAGTACTGGGGCAGGGGAATGAACTCCTTGTCGTCGCCCGGAATGGTGCCGAAGCGGCCGGCTTCCCAGTCGTGCTTGGCCTGCTCGATACGCTCCTTCGAGCTGGACACGAAGTTCCACCACAGGTGACGCGGGCCATCCAGCGGTTCGCCGCCAAACAGCATGGCCTTCACCGGCGTCTTCGCGCGAAGGCGGCCCACCGCACCGGCTTCCGGGATTACCAGATGCTGGGCGGGGATGTCGACGCCATCCAGCTGCGCCTCGCCTTCGAGGATGTACAGCGCGCGCTCGCGGTGGCCATTGTCGATATCGATTTCCGCATCCGGGTCGAGATCGATGGCCACGTTGAGGGTGTCGGCGAACACCTTCACCGGCGATTCCTCGCCATAGGCGCGGCCGGCGATCACCCGCACCCAGGCACCATTGCGGCGCTGCTCGGGCAGGGTGGCCGCGGCATGGTGGTAGAACGCCGGTTCGATTTCCTCATGCGATTTCGGCAGTGCCACCCAGGTCTGCATGCCGTGGATCGGGTTGTCATGGTCGCGGTCCGGTTGCGGCGTGCGCTCGGAATGGGCGATGCCGCGGCCGGCGGTCATCCAGTTGACGTCACCGGGACGGATCACCTGGTCCGACCCCAGCGTGTCGCGGTGGCCGATCGCGCCCGACCACAGATAGGTGACGGTGGCCAGGCCGATATGCGGATGCGGGCGCACGTCGATGGCGGTGCCGGGATGCATGAGTGCCGGGCCCATCTGGTCGACGAACACGAACGAGCCGATGCTGCGCGCCTGCAGGGTGGGGACGGCGCGACGGACTTCGAGTCCGCCGATGTCGTGCACGCGCGGGGCGATGATGGTGGTCATGCGGGCGTTCTCGCTGGCAGGGATCAGGTGGTCAGCATCGCATGCGGCTGTGACGGGGACATGCCCCGTATGGGTAACAGGTTGTTCCAGCCAACGGCGCAGCCCCTCGTGGCTGTGGGTTGGTCGCTGAAGGCAGAAGCAGAAGCCGCGCTTGGCCGGGCGGGTGGGTGGCGCAGGGGCCGCTGCAAGTACGTCCATGTAAGCTCGGTCGCCGCATCCATGCGGCTCACGCCCCTGCGCCACCCAACCGCCCGGCCTCTGACAGTTTCCGTGTGCATCCAGCCACGGAGAAGAAAAAAGAAAATCAAAGTCAAAATCAAACGCCGGTCGCTTCGCTCCTGGTGGCGACCAAGGTCGCCACCCACCAGTTCGCAGTAGCCATCAACCAGATTCGCAGTTCACCAACCGTCACCGGGAAACTGTCAGGGGTGGGGCGGTGTGGGCAGGCAGGACCGTTGGCGCCATGGATGGCGCCATCGAGCCCCCATGGATGGGTTTACGGCGTGTCCTGCCTGCCCACACCGCCCCGCCCAACAAACAGAAAAGCCAGAGCCGGCTGTTGCTCCGGCTCTGGCTCTGGCTGTTGATCCAGCGGGTGCCGGGCCGCAGGCCCGGCCGATCAACTCACACCACCGGTTCGCGCAGGGCCGGGTTGTCCCAGCCCGGGCGCGGTGCGAAACGGTCGCCGTGGCGCTGCTGCAGCGCCTTCAACCGCTCGACGATCGCATCGGCACCCACCGCACGGATGTGCTGGATCGGACCACCGCGGAACGGTGCAAAACCAGTACCGAAGATCACGCCGGCATCCAGCAGGTCCGCATCCGCCACCACGCCTTCGTGCAGGCAGGCCACTGCCTCGTTCAACAGCGGCAGGATCAGGCGGTCCTCCAGATCGGCCGGGGCCTGGTAGTCGCTGGCCACGTCCGGCTTCTTCGGCTTGCCGTTTTCCCAGGTGTAGATGCCCTGGCCATCCTTCTTGCCGCGCTTGTCCGGTTCCACCGTCTGCAGCGCGGCCGGAATCTGCAGGCCCAGGAACGGGGCCAGTTCGCGGCCGACGCCGGCGGCCACATCCAGGCCCACGGTATCGATCAGTTCGATCGGGCCCATCGGCATGCCGAACTTCACTGCGGCCTTGTCGATCACCGGGCCCGGAATGCCCTCGGCATACGCGGTGGCGGCTTCCAGCATGTACGGGAACAGCACGCGGTTGACCAGGAAGCCCGGGCTTCCGGCCACCGGCACCGGGAACTTGCCCAGTGCCTTGCAGAACGCGGCCAGGCGGCGTTCGGTCTCCGGCGCCATGCCGTCGTGGTGGATGATCTCCACCAGCGGCATCT
Organism: Stenotrophomonas maltophilia; assembly: GCF_003205835.1. Classification (GTDB taxonomy): domain Bacteria; phylum Pseudomonadota; class Gammaproteobacteria; order Xanthomonadales; family Xanthomonadaceae; genus Stenotrophomonas; species Stenotrophomonas riyadhensis. The sequence goes on along the minus strand of NZ_CP029773.1, from coordinate 3,557,770 downwards.
GCGCCACCGGGTTGAAGTAGTGCAGGCCGGCGAACTGCGCCGGGCGCTGGATGTGGTCGCGCAGCTCCACCAGTGGAATCGACGAGGTGTTGGTGGTCAGCAGCGCGTCCAGCTTCATCTTCGGTTCCAGCGTCTGGTACAGCGCACGCTTGGCCTCCGGGTTCTCGATGATTGCCTCGATCACCAGGTCGGCCTCGGCCACGCCGTTGCCTTCCAGGTCGGCACGCAGGCGTGCGGCCACGGCGGGGCGCTTGCTCTCGTCGCGTATCTTCTTGGCGAACAGGGCCTGCGCGCGCTCCATGGCCGGGTCGATGAAGCGCTGCTCGCGGTCCTGCAGGGTCACGTCGAAGCCCTTGTAGGCGGCCCACGCAGCGATATCACCGCCCATCACGCCGGCGCCGACCACGTGCACGTGGCGGATGCCGGAATCACCACCGCCGAGGCCCTTCAGGCGCTCGGTCAGGAAGAAGATGCGGATCAGGTTACGCGCGGTCGGCGTGCTGGCCAGCTTCACCACCGCGCGACGTTCGGCATCCAGGCGCGCCTGGATCGGCTTGCCGCCGCTGCGCTGCCAGGTGCTGATCAGCGCGTAGGGCGCCGGATACTGGTCCTTCTTGGCCTTGCGTGCGACCTGCTTGACCATCTGCGGCGCCAGCAGCGTGCGGGCCAGCCAGGTGTTGGTGGCCCAGGCCGTCGCGCGCTGCTTGAACGGGCGGGTGGTGCCGGACAGCGCCAGCGCGACGGCGGTGTCGAGTACCACCGCCGGTGCCACCACCTTGTCGACCAGGCCGATCCCACGCGCGGCCGAGGCTGACAGGGTGCGGCCGGTCAGCATCATGTCCATCGCCGCCGGTGCACCCACCAGCTGCGGCAGGCGCGCGCTGCCACCCCAGCCCGGGAAGATGCCCAGCTGGGTCTCCGGCAGGCCGATGCGGGTGCTGCTGTCATTGGAGGCCACGCGGTAGCGGCAGGCCAGCGCCAGCTCGGTACCGCCGCCCAGGCAGTGGCCGTGGATGGCTGCCACGGTCGGGCAGGGCAGTTCAGCCAGCTTCTGGTAGGTGGCCTGGCCGCGACGGATGGCGTCGTTGACGGTGCCGCGGCGGTCGAACTCCTGGAACTCCTTCAGGTCCGCACCAGCGATGAAGCCGGCCTTCTTCAGCGACTGGATCACCACGCCCTTGGGCGGGTCCAGTGCAATGCGCTCGAGCAGGTCGCCCAGTTCCAGCAGCACGTCCTGCGACATGGCGTTGACGCTGCTGTCCTGACGATCCAGGGAGAGAACCACCACGCCGTCGTCGCGGATCTCGGGGTGCCAGTGGCTGAAGCGGAGACCATCGAAGCCTGAGAGCATGGACGTTCCATCCGGTTGTGTATGGAGAAGCGGCTATGATCCAGAGGTTGTTTCCCCCGCGTCAAATCCCAATAGCAGGGGAGTGGCGCCCCCGGATCCATGGCCGTGGACCGGGACGCTAACGGAACGGTGGTTAAAAGCTGGTGCGGCGCCGGGTGATCGGCGACTGAACTTTTCCCGGGATTGGCAGTCTCATTGCCCGACGTCGGTTGGGCTGACAGGAGTGCGGCCCCTCATGGCCGATGTTGATACACCTCAGGAGCTGGATCTGGAACTGGTCCGGCGCGTGCAGCACGGCGAGAGCGCCGCGTTCGATGTCCTGGTGCGCAAGTACCAGCATCGCGTGGTGGCCCTGGTCGGTCGCTACATCGCCGACTGGAGCGAATGTCAGGACGTCGCCCAGGACACTTTCATCCGTGCGTACCGCGCGATCGGGAGTTTCCGTGGCGACGCCCAGTTCTCAACCTGGTTGCATCGAATCGCCGTGAATACCGCCAAAAACTACCTGGCTTCACACAATCGACGGCCGCCGACCGATGACATCGACATCGGTGACGCCGAACAGTTCGACAGCGGGACGCGCCTGCGCGACACCGATACGCCCGAACGCGAGTTGATGCGCCAGGAGCTGGAACAGACGGTGATGAAGGCCGTCAACGCGCTTCCGGAAGAACTCCGGCTGGCGATCACCCTGCGCGAGGTGGAAGGCCTGAGCTACGAGGATATCGCGCAGAAAATGGGGTGCCCGATCGGCACCGTGCGTTCACGGATCTTCCGGGCGCGCGAGGCGATCGACACCGAACTCCGGCCGCTGTTGGACATCGGCAGCGCCACCCGTGAGAAGAGCCGCGTATGACCAGTAATCCGTTCAACGAATCGCAGAATCACCATTCGCCCGCCGGGCAGCGCCTGGACCAGCGCCACCGCGAACAGCTGTCGGCCCTGGTCGATGGCGAGCTGGGTGCCGATGAGGCCCGCTTCCTGCTGCGTCGCATGGAACATGATCCCGAACTGGCGGGCTGCCAGGAACGCTGGCAGCTGCTGGGCGATGTGATGCGCGGGCAGGCCTCGGCGCTGGCGCCGGCCGGCTTCAGCGCGACCGTGGCCGCTGCCATTGCCGCCGAACCGGCGCCACGGGCCGAGCCGCGTCGCCAGGTGCGCCGTACCGGCTGGCGAGCGTGGGGCGGTGGCGCTGCACTGGCCGCCTCGGTGGCAGCCGTGGCCCTGTTCATGGGCGGCGAGAAGCTGCAGGACGCCACGCCGGGCGAGCCGTTGGCACCGCAGGTGATCGCCAGCCAGGCCGAGCTTGCGCCGGCACCGGGCAACCCGGCCCCGGTCACCGAAGCCTCGGTGGATACTGCGGCGATGGCCGTGGCGGCGGCGCCTGCCGTGGCGATGGCCGCTGCCAGCCGCCGCCAGGACACCCGCCGTGCCAGCGCGACCCGCAGCCAGCAGGCTGCGCGAGCCGCCCAGCGCGACGATGTTCCGCAGCGTGCGGTGGCCGCCGCGCAGGCGCCGTTGACCCCGACCGTGCCGGCCAACACGGGCCGCAACCTGCCATTCGGTGAGGTCGGCGGGCTGCAGGCACGACCGTGGCCGCGCTCCAGCCTGGCACCTGCCGCCGCCGGCGCGCTCAATGCCAGCTTCCCGGCCCACGCCGGTGGCGCCGCGTTCTACCCGTTCGAGCCGCGCCTGCAGGACGACCTGCCGGTGCCGCCGCGTCCGCGCGACTGAGCCGGGCGCTTTCACGCCCCGCCGCCGGCGGGGCCCGTATTCCTCTTTCCATCCGATCCGGAGGTTGCCGTCCGATGACTCCCCGATTCCGCACGCAGGCCATTGGCCTGCTGGCCCTGACCCTGCCGCTGATGGCCTGCGCGCAGGCCCCGGCCCCGGCCGCGCAGACCGAGGCCTCTCCGGCCGCCGCACCGCGGGCGCCGGCACAGCCGCTGGTCAGTGGATTGCCCGACTTCACCCACCTGGTCGAACAGGTCGGCCCGGGCGTGGTCAACGTCGACACCACCATCGTGCGCAACAACCGGCAGGCCTCGCGAGGCCCGATGGGGGGCGACGATGACATGCCTGAATTCTTCCGCCGCTTCTTCGGCCCGGACTTCCCGATGCCGGGGCAGGGCCCGGGTGGCCAGGACGGTGGTCCCAGCATCAAGGGCCGCGGCATGGGCTCGGGCTTCATCATTTCACCCGACGGCTACGTGCTGACCAATTACCACGTGGTGGCCGATGCCAGCGAGGTGAAGGTCAAGCTGGGCGACAGCCGCGAGTTCAAGGCCAAGGTGGTGGGCAGCGACCAGCAGTACGACGTAGCCCTGCTGAAGATCGAAGGCAAGAACCTGCCGACCGTGCGCGTGGGTGATTCCAACACGCTGAAGCCGGGCCAGTGGGTCGTCGCGATCGGCTCGCCGTTCGGTCTCGATCATTCGGTCACCGCCGGTATCGTCAGCGCGCTGGGCCGCAGCACCGGCGGTGCAGACCAGCGCTATGTGCCGTTCATCCAGACCGATGTGGCGATCAACCAGGGCAACTCCGGCGGTCCGTTGCTGAACACCCGTGGCGAAGTGGTCGGCATCAACTCGCAGATATTCTCCGCCTCTGGCGGCTACATGGGCATCAGCTTCGCGATCCCGATCGACCTGGCGATGAGCGCGGTTGAACAGATCAAGAAGAGCGGCAAGGTCACCCGTGGCCAGCTCGGCGCGGTGGTCGAACCGATCGATTCGCTGAAGGCACAGGGCCTCGGGCTGCCGGACAGCCGTGGTGCGCTGGTCAACCAGATCGTGCCCGGCAGTGCTGCCGAGAAGGCCGGGGTGCAGATCGGCGACGTGGTCCGCTCGGTCAATGGCAGCCCGGTCAACAACTGGTCCGACCTGCCGCCGCTGATCGGCGCGATGGCACCGGGCAGCCGGGTCACTCTGGGCGTGATCCGCGACGGCAAGCCGCGTGACCTCAGCGCCACGCTGACCGCACTGAGCGAAGACGGTCAGGGCAATGCCCGCGCGGCGGCTGCGGCCAAGCCCGATGCGGCACCGCAGGCCGGCGCCAATGCCCTGCTGGGCCTGGATGTCAGCGACCTGACCGCACCGCAGCGCAAGCAGTTCGGCCTGGATGGCAACGAGGGCGTGCGCATCACCGGGGTCAAGGGCCAGGCGGCGCGGGATGCCGGACTGTCTCCGGGCATGGTGATCCTGCAGGTCGGCCGCACCCCGGTCGGCAGCGTGGATGGCCTGAACCGCGCGCTGTCCAGCTACAAGAAGGACGATGTGGTGATGCTGCTGGTGCGTACCGGCAACGGCAACAGCGCGTTCGTGGCGGTGAAGGCCGGCCAGTAAGGCCCGCCCGGGCCGTCCTGTCGGCCCCGCCGTGTTCCCCGAAGCCCCGCTCTGGCGGGGCTTCGGCCGTTCCGGGCCCGGGCCGATGAGGCCATTTTCGCGGCGGGGCGCCGGGCGTGCGATAATCGACCGTTACCCTGACGACGCCGCGCGCCGCCGCCACCTATGTCTTCTGATTCGATGCGGAACATCCGCAACTTCTCCATCATCGCCCATGTCGACCACGGCAAGTCCACGCTGGCCGACCGCATCATCCAGCTCTGTGGTGGCCTGCAGGCCCGCGAGATGGAAGCGCAGGTGCTCGACTCCAACCCGATCGAGCGCGAGCGTGGCATCACGATCAAGGCGCAGTCGGTGTCGCTGCCGTACCTGGCCAAGGACGGGCAGACCTACCACCTGAACTTCATCGACACCCCCGGCCACGTCGACTTCTCCTATGAAGTCAGCCGCTCGCTGGCCGCCTGCGAAGGCGCGCTGCTGGTGGTCGATGCCGCCCAGGGCGTGGAAGCGCAGTCGGTGGCCAACTGCTACACCGCCGTGGAGCAGGGCCTGGAAGTGGTGCCGGTGATCAACAAGATCGACCTGCCGACCGCGGACATCGAGCGCGCCAAGGCCGAGATCGAGGCCGTGATCGGCATCGATGCCTCCGACGCCGTGCCGGTCAGCGCCAAGACCGGGCTGAACGTGCAGGACGTGCTGGAAGCGATCGTGCATCGCATCCCGCCGCCGAAGCCGCGCGACACCGAGAAGCTGCAGGCGCTGATCATCGACTCCTGGTTCGACAACTACCTGGGCGTGGTCTCGCTGGTGCGCGTGATGCAGGGCGAGATCAAGGCCGGCGACAAGCTGCAGGTGATGTCGACCGGCCGCAACCACCAGGTCGACAACGTCGGTGTGTTCACCCCGAAGCGCAAGGTGCTGCCGGCACTGAAGGCTGGCGAAGTGGGCTGGGTCACCGCCAGCATCAAGGACGTGCACGGTGCGCCGGTCGGCGACACCCTGACCCTGGCCGGCGACCCGGCGCCGAAGCCGCTGCCGGGTTTCCAGGAAATGCAGCCGCGCGTGTTCGCCGGCCTGTTCCCGGTCGACGCCGAGGACTACCCGGACCTGCGCGAAGCGCTGGACAAGCTGCGCCTGAACGATGCCGCGCTGCGTTTCGAGCCGGAAAGCTCCGAAGCGATGGGCTTCGGCTTCCGCTGCGGCTTCCTCGGCATGCTGCACATGGAAATCGTGCAGGAGCGCCTGGAGCGCGAATACAACCTGGACCTGATCAGCACCGCGCCGACGGTGGTGTATGAAGTCCTGAAGACCGATGGCTCGATCATCAACATGGACAACCCGGCCAAGCTGCCGCCGGTGAACCAGGTCGAGGAGATCCGCGAGCCGATCATCCGTGCCAACGTACTCACCCCCGAGGAGTACATCGGCAACATCATCAAGCTGTGCGAAGAGAAGCGCGGCAGCCAGATCGGCATCAACTACCTGGGCAGCCAGGTGCAGATCAGCTACGAGCTGCCGATGGCGGAAGTGGTGCTGGACTTCTTCGACAAGCTGAAGTCGGTCAGCCGCGGCTATGCCTCGCTGGACTACCACTTCGTGCGCTTCGACGCGGGCCCGTTCGTGCGCGTGGACGTGCTGATCAACGGCGACAAGGTCGATGCGCTGTCGCTGATCGTGCACCGCAGCCATGCCGACCGCCGCGGCCGCGAGCTGTGCGAGAAGATGAAGGACCTGATCCCGCGGCAGATGTTCGACGTGGCCATCCAGGCCGCCGTCGGCTCGCAGATCATCGCCCGTACCACGGTCAAGGCCATGCGCAAGAACGTGCTGGCCAAGTGCTATGGTGGCGACGTTTCGCGCAAGAAGAAGCTTCTGGAAAAGCAGAAGGAAGGCAAGAAGCGCATGAAGCAGGTCGGACGCGTGGAGATTCCGCAGGAAGCGTTCCTGGCCGTCCTGCAGATGGACAACAAGTAAGCCCGCACCGGCCCCGCGGGGCCGGTCGTCTGGTGACGTTGCAAAGGACCCTGAATGAAACTGTTTGAGATCCTCCTGGTCGTGCTGACCCTGGCTTCGGGCCTGATCCTGCTCGCGGACAAGCTGTATCTCGCCAAGCGTCGCGCCCAGCGCGCGGGCCTGCTCGATTCCGAGCCGGTGCTGGTGGATTACTCGCGTGCGTTCTTCCCGGTGCTGGCGATCGTGCTGATCGTGCGCAGTTTCATCGCCGAGCCGTACAAGATCCCGTCCAGCTCGATGATGCCGAACCTGCTGATCGGCGATTTCATCCTGGTCAACAAGTTCTCCTACGGCCTGCGCCTGCCGATCAGCAACACCAAGATCGTGCCGTTCGGCGAGCCATCGCGTGGCGACGTGGTGGTGTTCCACTTCCCCGGCCACAGCGACAACGACCCGGCCAAGGGCGAGAACTTCATCAAGCGCGTGATCGGCGTGCCGGGCGACACCGTGGTCTTCGAAGGCGACGGCGTGATCCTCAACGGTGAGCCGCTGAAGTACGACAACAAGGGTATCTACGCCGGCCACAAGGGCCAGGGCGAGGGCGCCAACCTGCTGGTCGAGCACCTGCCGGGCCGTACCCACACCGTGCTGGAGACCGATTACCCGCGTGGCCAGGGTCAATGGACCGTGCCGGCCGGCAAGTACCTGGTGATGGGCGACAACCGCGACAACAGCGACGACGGCCGTTTCTGGGGCCTGCTGCCGGAAGAGAACCTGCGCGGCAAGGCGTTCCTGATCTGGCTGAACTGCCAGGGCTGGTTCTGCAAGGATGGCTTCGAGCCGTCGCGGATCGGTTCGAGCATCAACTGATCGGGCATCAACTGAGCACTTTCACATCCAACGCGTATCTGGGGAGAACGCAATGAAGACGATGAACACGCAGCGCGGCATGACCCTGACCTCGTTCCTGACGGTCCTGATCGTGGTCGGGTTCTTCCTCTACATCGGCATGAAGCTGTTCCCGATGTACCAGGAGTACTACGCCGTGCGCTCGGCGATGAAGAGCCTGGCCAACGAGCCGGGCGTAGGCAGCATGGAGCCCTCACGGATCCAGGATCTGTTCTTCAAGCGCCTGTACATCAACTACTCGGAAAATGTGAAGCCGGCCAACGTGAAGTTCGATCGTCGCGACAATGGCTGGACCCTCAAGGTCAACTACGAAGTGCGTCGCCCGCTGATCGGCAACCTCGATGTGGTTGGCAAATTCGATTCTTCCCAGGACCTGACACGAAGCGGTGCCCAGTAAATTCATCCAACGTGGCGACCTGATCGGTCATCCTTTCCGCGATCCGGCCCTGCTCAAGCAGGCGCTGACCCATCGCAGTGCCGGCGCGCCGCACAACGAGCGCCTGGAGTTCCTCGGCGACAGCATCGTCAACATGATGGCGGCCGAGGCGTTGTACCGGCGCTGGCCCAAGGCTGACGAAGGGGCGATGACCCGTGCCCGTGCCGAGCTGGTGCGTGAAGGCGCGCTGGCGGTGATCGGGCGCACCCTGGAACTGGGCGAGCGGCTGACCCTGGGCCCGGGCGAAATGAAGTCCGGCGGTCATCGTCGCGACTCGATCCTGGCCGACGCGGTGGAAGCCGTGGTGGCCGCGATCTACCTGGATGCCGGCTTCGAGGCCTGCCGGGCGGTGGTACTGCCCTGGTTCAGCGCTTCGATCGAGGCACTGCCGGCCTCCGGTCGGCCCGAGAAGGACCCCAAGACCCGCCTGCAGGAATGGCTGCAGGCCCGACAGAAGGCGTTGCCGCAGTATGAACTGGTGTCAGAATCCGGTGACGACCATGCCAAACACTTCCGGGTACGCTGCATCGTAGCCGACCCGGCCGCCAGCACCGAGGGCGAAGGCGCCTCGCGGCGGCTTGCCGAACAACAGGCGGCTGCGGCCGTCCTAGAACAACTGGATTCCAAGTGAGCGAACAAACTCCCCATCATTGCGGCAGCGTGGCCGTCATCGGCCGCCCGAACGTGGGCAAATCGACCCTGACCAATGCCCTGGTCGGCGCCAAGGTCAGCATCGTTTCCAACCGCCCGCAGACCACGCGCCATCGCCTGCTGGGCATCGCCACTTATCCGGAAGGCCAGCTGGTGCTGGTCGACACCCCCGGCCTGCACAAGGTGCAGAAGCGGGCGATGAACCGGGTGATGAACCGCGCCGCGCGCGGTTCGCTGGAAGGCGTCGATGCCGGCCTGCTGGTGATCGAAGCCGGGCGCTGGGACGAAGAGGACAGCCTGGCCTTCAACGTGCTGCGCGACGCCGGCATCCCGGTGGTGCTGGTGGTCAACAAGATCGACCGCCTGAAGGAAAAGGGCGCGCTGCTGCCGTTCCTGCAGCAGGTGACCGAAGGCCGCGATTTCGCCGCCGTGCACCCGATCTCGGCGCAGAAGCGCAACGGCCTGGAAGCGCTGGTGCGTGACGTGCTCAAGCTGCTGCCGGAAGCCCCGCCGATGTTCGGCGAGGACGAGATCACCGACCGCAGCCAGCGTTTCCTGGCCGGTGAACTGGTGCGCGAGCAGCTGATGCGCCAGCTCGGCGAGGAACTGCCGTACGCCACCACGGTGGAGATCGAGCGCTTCACCGAGGACGGCAACCTGCTGCGCATCGGTGCGGTGATCTGGGTCGAGCGCGAAGGCCAGAAGGCGATCGTGATCGGCAAGGGCGGCACCCGCCTGAAGGAAATCGGGGCCAAGTCGCGCCTGCAGATGGAGCGTCTGTTCGGCGCCAAGGTGTTCCTCGAGACCTGGGTACGCGTGCGTGAAGGCTGGTCCGACGACGAGGCCGCACTGAAGGCCTTCGGTTACGAGTAACCCGGAACGGTCGCTTCGATGCTGATCGAGGACGACACCGGCTTCGTGCTGCATGCACGGGCCTATCGCGAGACCAGCCTTCTGGTCGAAGTGTTGAGCGCGCAGCATGGCCGTATCGGCCTGCTCGCGCGTGGCGTGTCCACTGCCAAGGGCCAGGTGCTGCGCGCCGCCCTGCAACCGCTGCAGTGGATCCGCTTCAGTGCCCAGCAACGTGGCGAGCTTGCCCAGCTGCGCGGCGCCGAGGCACTGGACGCGGCCCCGCGCCTGGTCGGCCAGGCGATGCTGGCCGGCTTCTACCTGAGTGAGCTGACCCTGCGCCTGGCCCCGCGCCAGGACCCGCTGCCGGAGCTGTACCTGGCCTACGGCGAGGCACGCGCGCGGCTGGGAGTGGGGGCGGGCCTGGCCTGGACCCTGCGCCGGTTTGAACGCGAGCTGCTGTCCGCGCTGGGCCTGGGATTCGATCTGGACAGCGCCAGCGATGGCCAGCCGATCGATCCTGCGGCACGCTACGAACTGGATCCGCAGGAAGGCGCGCAACGCCTGCTCAGTGAGCGCGGTGGGGAGCGCCGGGCGGCCGCGACGGGTTCTGCGCTGCTGGCGCTGGCCGCCGACGAAGAGCCCGATGCCGCCGACCTGGCCAGCCTGCGCCTGCCGATGCGGCGGGTGTTGGCCCATCACCTGGGGCCGCGCGGCCTGAAGTCCTGGGAAATGCTCGAGCAGCTCGCTCCCAGGCGTTGAGGGGTGTTCGGCAGGGCTTGCAGCCCTGCACCTGCCGAATCAACGTCAACGTCAACGGCAGAAGCTGGCTATCCGTGGGTAGGCGGGGTGGGTCCGGTTGCGGGGGCCGCTGCAAGTACGTCCCTGTAAGCTCGGTCGCCGCATCCATGCGGCTCACGCCCCCGCAACCGGACCCACCCCGCCTTCGACAGTTTCTCGCGAGCTGTTGGACATGCTGACGGGGTCGGATCCGTTTTCCTTCGGAAAACGGATCCGACCCCAGTTTGAATTTCGATATCTGACAGGGATTCATCCACGCATGGCGTGGATCTACCAGCCGTCACCGGGAATCTGTCGGGGGTGGGGCGGTGTGGGTGGGCAGGACCGTTGGCGCCATGGATGGCGCCATCGAGCCCCCAGGGACGGGTTTACGGCGTGTCCTGCCAATCCACACCGCCCCGCCCAACAAGCAGAAAGCCAGAGCCGATCTGGCTCTGGCCCTTGGTGTTGCTCCGGCTTGAAAGCCTCGGCAGGTGCAGGGCGCAGCCCTGCCGAACACCCCTCAATGCAGCAGGGCAGCCACCGCGTCGCGGAACCCCGCCTGGGCCTGCCCGGACTCCGGCGCATGATGCAACTGGCGCACCGCACGGGCCAAACGTGCCGCGCCCACGAAGCCGCAGCTTGCCTGCAACCGGTGCAATTGGCTGCGCAGCTGCCGCTCGTCGTGCTGGTCCACCGCCTGCTCGACCGCATCGCGTACGCCCGGCAGCTCGGCCAGGAACAGCTCGCGCAGGGCGATCAGGTGGTTGCGCTGGCCATTGAGCGCGGCCAATGCCGCAGTCTCGTCCCAGTCCTGCACCTGCAGCTCGACCGCCGCTGGCGCCTGTGCCATGACGATCCCCGCCGGGCTGTTCACCAGCGCGCGGCGCACGGCCTTCAGCAGCTGGTCGCGGCCGAGGGGTTTGACCAGGGTGTCGCTGAACCCGGCTTCGCGCAGCCGGGCATGAATGGAGGTGTCGCCGTCGGCGGTATGCGCCAACGCGGGAGTATCAGGGTGTGAACGGCGCAATTGGCGCAGCAGCTGCGCGCCATTGCCGTCGGGTAGGTTGACGTCGATCAGCCACAGGTCATGCGCGCCGGGTTCCGCGCTCGCCAGCGCACTGGCCAGGGAATCTGCGGTATCCACGTCCGCCGGTAACGTTTCCAACGCCGCCTTGAAAAAACCGCGGCTGATGATGTCGTCCTCGACAAGCAGGAAGCGAGGCCGGCTGGCCCGCGGGGTCATCTGCATCAGGGCTGCCTCCATGTCAGCTGGCCCAATCATCAAGCACAGCGGCGGCGGGCGCAAGCGGGTCCCGACCCTGCCAGTCAGGATCTGCGACAATACGCCCCCATTTTTGCCCGCAGCCTGTTGCCACGTGGCCCGATCCCGCTCCCGCATCGACCGTACCCCGTTCCAGACCGAGATCCTCGACCTCAGCCATGATGGTCGCGGCGTCGCCCGCCGTGAAGGTGAGGGCGGCAAGGTCACCTTCATCAGCGGCGCCCTGCCGGGTGAGGTGGTCATGGCGGAACAGACCGCCCGCAGCCGCCATTTCGACGAAGCGCGTACGGTGGAAGTGCTGCAGGCCTCGCCGCAGCGCGTGACTCCGAAGTGTCCGCACTTCGGTACCTGCGCTGGCTGCGTGCTGCAGCACCTGGACGAAGACCAGCAGATTGTCGCCAAGCAGCGCGTGCTGATGGACAACCTGGAGCGGATCGGCCACGTGAAGCCGGGCACCGTGCTGGCGCCGCTGGTCGGCGAGAGCTGGGGTTACCGCCGCAAGGGCCGCTTCTCGGTGCGCCGGGTCGAGAAGAAGGACAAGACCCTGGTCGGCTTCCGTGAACAGGATCCGCGCTTCGTCGCCGACCTCAGCCAGTGCCTGACCGTGATCCCCGAGATCGGCACCAAGGTCGAGGCGCTGTCCACCTTCATCGAGTCGCTCGATGGCAAGCGTGACATTCCGCAGATCGAATTCATTGCCGGTGACCAGGCCGTGGTCCTGACCGTGCGCCATCTGCAGCCGCTGAGTGATGCCGACCGTGCGGCCTGGGCCGATTTCGGCCAGCAGCATGGCTTCGTGATCTACCTGCAGTCCGGTGGCGTGGACACCGTGCAGCCGCTGGACGGGCAGGGCGTGCCGCTGTCGTTCCGGCTGGCGCCGTGGGACGTCGAGCTGGCGTTCCGCCCGCTGGACTTCATCCAGGTCAACGCCAAGCTCAACGAGAAGATGATTGCCCACGCCCTGGACCTGCTTGAGCCGGGTGAGGACGAGCGTGTGCTGGATCTGTTCTGCGGCCTGGGCAATTTCACCTTGCCGCTGGCCCGCCGTGTGCGCGAAGTGGTCGGCGTGGAAGGTGATGCCGGCCTTGTCGCGCGTGCCCGTGAGAATGCCGAGCGCAATGGCCTGGCCAATGCCCAGTTCTTCAGTGCCGACCTGACCCAGGACCAGCGCAGCACCGCGTGGATGCGCCAGGGCTTCGACAAGCTGCTGCTGGACCCGCCGCGCTCGGGCGCGATCGAGGTGCTGCAGCAGCTGCCGCTGAAGCAGTTCAAGCGCATCGTCTATGTCAGCTGCCACCCGGGCTCGCTGGCGCGCGATGCCGGCTATCTGGTCAATGAGCAGGGCTTCACCCTGGTCAGCGCCGGTGCCATGGACATGTTCCCGCACACCGCGCACGTGGAAAGCATCGCGGTGTTCGAGAAGCGCTGAGCGGCTGTCATCACCCATGGCGCATAATCGCGCCATGGGCATTGAAATCGAACGCAAATTCCTGGTCATCAACGATGGCTGGCGATCCGCTGCGCACCGGGTGATCCCGATGGCGCAGGGCTACATCAACGACATGGGCGCGCTGGATCGCGGCACCCAGAACGCCTCGGTGCGCGTGCGTATCGAGGGCGACCATGCGGCGCTGAACCTGAAGTCGCGCACCATCGGCCACACCCGGCAGGAATTCGATTACCCGATTCCGGTGGAGGACGCGCGCGCGCTGCTGGCGCTGTGCGTGGGTGGCCTGATCGACAAGCGCCGCCATCTGGTCGAGCACGCCGGCCTGACCTGGGAAGTGGACGAGTTCCTCGGCGACAACGCCGGCCTGATCGTGGCCGAAGTCGAACTGGACAGCGCCGACCAGGCGATCGACCTGCCAGACTGGGCCGGCGCGGAAGTCACCGACGACGCCCGCTACTACAACGTCGCCTTGGCCAGTCACCCCTATTCACAGTGGTGAAATTCCAAAAAGGGGACGGAGGGGATTAAGTCGTCTTTACCCCGCCTGTGCTGAAAACGACTTGATCCCCTCCGTCCCCTTTTATCCTGGGGGAGGGGCCCCATGTCGTGTGGATGAGAATCGACATCTACTCGGACTTGGTCTGCCCCTGGTGCTGGATCGGCAAGCATCGTTTCCAGCAGGGTGTGCAGTTGCTGGGCGCCAATGCGCCTGAACTCGATATCCACTGGCAGCCGTTCCAGCTGGACCCGGACGCGGACGACACCCCGGTGCCGCTGCGCGAGGCTTATGTGCGCAAGTTCGGTGGCGTCGAGCGCACCGAACAGATCCTCGGCCAGACCCAGACCACGGCGCGTGCGGAAGGCCTGCCGATGGACTTCAGCCGGGGCCAGGTGCGGGTGACCACGCTGCCGGCGCACCGGGTGCTGTGGCTGGCCGGCCAGCACGGCGTGCAGGACGCGGTCGGGGAGGCGCTGTTCCGCGCCCACTTCGAGCTTGGTCAGAACCTGGCGGACAGCGCGGTGCTGATCAAGGCGGGCGTGACGGGGGGGCTCGACGCAGGCGAAATCACCCAGATGCTGGCCTCCGACCGCGGCCTGGCCGAGGTTGAAGCGAAGCTGGCGCAGGCCCACGCATTGGGCGTTTCTTCGGTGCCGACCTTCGTCATCGATGGGAAGTGGGCCATTTCCGGGGCGCAGCCCCCCGAGGCCTTCGCCAACGCCCTGCGCCAGATCGCGGCCGAACAGGGTGCCCCGGCAGCTTCGGCTGACGGAGACGAGGCCTGCGGCCCGGACGGCTGCAAGGTCTGATCGCACCCGAAAAGGGGACGGAGGGGATTAAGCCGCAATCGGCCCCGTGGGCTGGATACGTCTTAATCCCCTCCGTCCCCTTTTTCTGACCACTGCGCCTGTCGGCCGGTTCTGCGACAATGCGGCACTGCGCCATGCGGGCGCGCGTTGTGGAGATCGACCATGCTGCTGATCGGCGTTGCCGGCACTGAACTGACTGCCCAGGAACGTGACTGGCTGCAGCACGATGCCGTGGCCGGGGTGGTGCTGTTCAAGCGCAACTTCGCTTCGCGCCAGCAGGTAACCGATCTGAGCGCGGCGATCCGCGCCGCCGCGCCGCGCCCGCAGCTGATCTGCGTGGACCAGGAAGGCGGTCGCGTGCAGCGTTTCCGCGAGGGCTACAGCGAGCTGCCGCCGCTGCAGGACATCGGGGCGATGTACGCCACCGACCCGCAGCAGGCGCTGACGCTGGCCGAGCAGCACGCCTGGCTGATGGCCAGCGAAGTGCGCGCCAGTGGCCTGGACCTGAGCTTCGCGCCGGTGGTCGACCTTGGCCGTGGCAACCGCGCCATCGGCAACCGCGCCTTCAGTGAAGACCCGCAGGTGGTGGCCGCGTTCACCGCCGCCTACGTGCGCGGCATGCATGCGGTCGGCATGGCCGCCACGCTCAAGCATTTCCCCGGCCATGGCACCGTGCTGGAAGATACCCACGTGGATACCGCGATCGACCCGCGTGCGCTGGACGAGCTGCGCGCGCAGGACCTGGTCCCGTTCCAGGCCGGCATCGCCGCCGGTGCCGACGCGGTGATGATGGCGCACGTGATCTATCCGCAGGTGGCACCGGAACCGGCCGGCTATTCACCGCGCTGGATCCAGGACATCCTGCGCGGCGAGCTCGGGTTCCGCGGCGTGGTGTTCTCCGATGACATCGGCATGGCCGCCTCGCACAGTGCGGGCGGTGTGCCGGCGCGCGTGCACGCGCATCTGGATGCCGGCTGCGACGTGGTGCTGGTCTGCCACCCGGAACTGGTCGATGAAGCCCTGCACGCGGTGCAGGGGCGCTCCCTCAATACTGCTGCGCTGCTGGGCCTGCTTGGCCGCGGCGCACTCGGCTGGGATGGCCTGCTGGCCGATGCCCGCCATGGCGACACCCAATCCCATTTGCTTGAAACCCTTGGAAGAACCGTCTGATGCCCAACCTCACCATTTCCCAGGCCCTGGCCCAGGCTGACCTGCTGGTCGACCGCCCCACCATCGACAAGGCCATCGCTGGTATCGCCGACGCCATCGCGCGCGATTACAAGGGCGAGGTGCCGCTGTTCCTGTCCATCATGCACGGTGCACTGCCGTTCGCCGGCCAGCTGGCGCTGGAGCTGGGCGCGCGCGGCCAGGACGTGCAGTTCGATTACCTGCACGCCACCCGCTACCGCGGTGAAACCACCGGCGGCGACCTGGTCTGGAAGCACAAGCCGGCCACCTCGCTGTTCGGCCGCCGCGTGCTGCTGGTCGACGATATCCTCGACGAGGGTTACACCCTGCAGGGCGTGCGCACCTGGTGCCTGGAACAAGGCGCGACCGACGTGCGCATCGCCGCGATGACGGTGAAGAAGCATGACCGCGCGCTGCCGGACGTGACTGCCGACTACGCCGGCATCGAACTGCCGGACCGTTACGTGTTCGGCTTCGGCATGGACGTCAACGAAACCCTGCGCTGCGTGCCGGCCATCTACGCGATGAAGGAATAACGGCGAAGCCGCCCGCAGCGCGTCTTCCTCTGCCGCCGGCATCCTCGGGTGCCGGCGTTCGTCTTTTCATGGAGTGCTTCGAATGCAACAGATCGCCCTGGCCGTGATCGGCGGTACCGGTGTCTACAACCTGGCCAAGCTTGACGACGTGCAGACCCACGAAATCGACACCCGCTTCGGCCGTCCGTCCGGCCCGGTGCGCGTGGGCACGCTGCTCGGCCATCGCGTGGCGTTCCTGGCGCGGCATGGCGAAGGCCATTCGCTGCCGCCGCACAAGATCAACTACCGCGCCAACCTGGCCGCGCTGCAGCAGCTGGGCGCGCAGCGGGTGCTGGCGTTGAACACGGTGGGTGGCATCACCGAGAACTTCGGTCCGCGCGTGCTGGCCTGCCCGGACCAGATCATCGACTACACCTGGGGCCGCATCAGCACGATCTGTGAAGAAGAAGGCACCGACGTGGTCCACGTCGATTTCGGCCATCCGTACACGCCGATGCTGCGCAGCAAGATCCTGGCGGCAGCCAAAGTGACCGGTGTCACGGTCCACGACGGTGGCTGCTATGGCGCAACGCAGGGGCCGCGCCTGGAAACCATCGCCGAAATCGCCCGCATGCGCCGCGACGGTTGCGATCTGGTGGGCATGACCGGCATGCCGGAAGCCGCGCTGGCGCGGGAGCTGGGGCTGGATTACGCCTGCCTGGCGATCATCGCCAACTGGGCCGCCGGCTGCGGTGATGGCGAGGAGATTACGATGGCCGAAGTGCTGGCCAACGTGCAGGCGGCAAGCAACGGACTTCCGGAACTGGTGGGCGAATTGGCGCGGGGGTGATTGTCTTCCCCGAGCAAGCTTTGCATACTCAGCTTGTGCGCGGGTTCAGCGTACACCACCCATTCATTGCATAAGGTCTCGCATCACCATGCCGAACGGTACCGTCAAGTGGTTCAACGACGCCAAGGGATTTGGCTTCATCTCGCCGGAGGATGGCAGCGCCGACGTGTTCGCGCACTTCTCCGCCATCAACTCCAAGGGCTTCCGCAGCCTGCAGGAAGGCCAGCGTGTCACCTATGACGTGACCCAGGGCCCGAAGGGTGCCCAGGCTTCGAACATCACGCCGGCCGAGTGATCCACTCGACAGTGCGTTGAAAACCCCGCTTCGGCGGGGTTTTTTTTGCGCGGATTGCCCGCGGCCCGTTCGCGATCCGCCCGCGTCGGGCACAATGCGGCCATGACGGAACGACTGCGCATCGCCGTGATCGGCTACGGCACCGCTGGCCAGGCATTGGCCATCCTGCTCACCCGTGACGGCCACGAGGTGGAGATCTTCGAACGCGTGCCCACGCCGGGGCCGGTGGGTGCCGGCTTCCTGCTGCAGCCCAGCGGCCTGCAGGTACTGTGGCAGATGGGCCTGCTTGATTCCGTGCGCGCACATGCCGCGCCGGTGCACCGCCTGTATGGCGACACGCCGTGCGAGCGCGCGGTGATGGACATGCGCTACGAGGGACTGGATGCGCGCCTGCACGGCCTGGGCATGCAGCGCGGGGCCTTGTTCTCGCTGTTGGACGAGGCGCGCGCAGGCGAGGGCCAGCTGCATGCCGGTACCACCATTACCGAGGTGGATGCCGAACACGGCCGTCTGCGCGACAGCGACGGGCGCACGCATGGCCCGTTCGACCTGGTAGTGGCCGCCGATGGCGCCGCGTCGACGCTGCGCGGCACCATCGCCGGCGGTGCCGGGCTGGACCGTGTGTATCCCTGGGGGGCGCTGTGGTGCCTGCTGCCGGCCGAAGACTGGCCGCACGTGCAGGAGCTGCGCCAACGCTATGTGGCCGCGCGCAAGATGATCGGGCTGCTGCCCGTCGGCACGCGCCCCGGTGATGACACGCCGCGCCTGAGCTTCTTCTGGAGCCTGCCACGTGCCGACTTCGAGCGTTGGCAGAGCGATGGCATGCCAGCCTGGTTGGAGGAACTGCACGCGCTGTGGCCGCAGGCCGCTGCACGCTTCGCCCATCTGCGCGACCCCGGCCAGATGGCGCGCGCGATCTATCGCGACGCAGTGATGACGCGTTGGCATCAGGGCCGCATGGTACTGGCCGGTGATGCCGCGCATGCGATGAGCCCGCAGCTGGGGCAGGGGGTGAACATGGCGCTGTTGGATGCGCTGGCGCTGCGCGATGCGGTGCGCACCTATGGCGGCAGCACGGTCGCGCTGCAGGCCTACCAGGCGCAGCGACGCGCGCATGTGGCGGTCTATCAGCGCTGGAGCCGCTGGCTGACGCCGTTGTTCCAGTCCGATCGTGATGCATGGGCAAAGGCGCGCGATGTACTGCTCGGGCCGATGGGGCGCCTGCCGGGTGGTCGTGGCCACATGCTGCGCGTGCTCAGTGGCACGCAGCACGGCTGGTTCGGCTCGCTGGCACTGGATCCGGCCTTCATCGACGCGTTGGCGACCGCCGCCGAACCGACCCGCATCATCACCGCAACTGCCGGTGCGTGAAGCTCGCCGTCACGTGAATTAACGGTTGCCTCACTGCGGATATGCGAGAAGAGGGGAGCACGCGACAGCCGCGTCGCCCGTTTTCCTTTCCGTGATCAACATCGCGCGTGGCCCGGGTGGCGCCGCCGTTGCGGCCTGCTGCGGCCCGGATGAGCCGCTGAAGTTGAAGAGGAGGACGCCATGTTGTTCGCGGTCGAGGAGCTGGAATCGGAAATCTGCAAGCTGCGCGGTCTGCTGCAGATGCTGCACGAGGACCAGCCCGACGTACTGGAGGACGTATTCGAATTCCATGTCGGCAGCCTGATCAGTCATGCATCGCCCGAGCATCACGCACGCATCCGGGCCTGTGCGCAGGAAATGCTGGTGGCCATCCAGGCCCTGCCGCGGCGGCGTGACGATGACTCGCCCGACTTCCGCCTGATGCCGGTGCTGGGCGTCCGCCCGGCCTGATTCAACGCACGGGCAGTTCCACCAGGCCCCCCTCCACACACGCGATCATCCGCTCGCCGTGGGCAGGTGCAGGCACGATTCCAGCGGTGAACGTGGAGAACGCCGGCAGGATCATCGTGCGCTCGCGCAACCAGAATGCAGGGAAGCGTCGCCGCAACGGTGGCAAGGCGATCTGCGGATGCAGATGACCTGCGATCACGTGCAATGCCGCATCGGGCATCGGCTCATGGCGAAGCAGGAACGGCGGCAGTCGTAGCTCATCGTGGATCTGTACCTGCAGCTGCGCATGCGGTAGCTGCCGGTCGTGATTGCCGTGCAGCACATGCACATCCAACGTGGCATTGCGTTCGCGCCATGCCAGCCACTGCTGGTACCACGCGGCGCGATGGACCGGCCCATGCAGGATGTCGCCCAGGATCCAGAGTTCGCGAGAGGTGTGCGCATCCAGCAGTGACTGCAGGCGCTGCAGGTCGCCGCGGGTGCCGCCACCGGGCAGCGCGATGCCGGAACGACGGAACACATCGGCCTTGCCCAGGTGCAGGTCGGCGATCAGCAGTGCCTGCCGTGCGGGCCAGTACAGCGCACGCGAGCCAAGCAGCGTCAGCGGCTCGCTGGCCAGCAGCAGCGGCAGTTCATCGGCCATGGCGGCGTTCCAGCTGTAGTGCGGCGCGCTGCACGCGGGTGCGCCAGTCTTCGTTGCTGAACTGCCCGCGCAGCCGCTCTGCCCATAGTGGAAAGCCCAGCGGCGTGAGCGATGCAGGGCGCTGCACCGACAGCGACTGCGTGCCGATCCGTTCCAGTACCTGCTGCAGTCCGGGAAGGTCCAGGTTGTCGTGCAGGGCCTCGTGCTCGGCCAACGCCAGCAGCAGATGGTCGCGATCATGCTCGCGCAGTACGTCGTACAGCAGGCCGGCCGAGGCCTGCAGCTGGCGCAGCGAACGCGGCATGCCACCGGGCAGGCTCGGAACCAGCAGCCCGGCGACGCGAGCGATGCCTCGGAACTGGCGTCGCGCCAGCTCGCCCAGGTTCACCGCCGCACGCAGATCGTCGAGCAGTTGATCAGCAGTGAACAGCCCCCGCCACTGCTGCGCCTCCAGATCGACTGTCTGCGCCGGGGCCAGCACCAGGCCGTGGTCGTTCACTGCATAGCCGATGCTGTTGCGCTGCCGGCGCGTGAGCCGCAGCGCCAGCAGCGCGGCCAGTGCCTCGTGAACGTGGCGGCCGGCAAACGGATAGACGAACAGGAACTGGCCGTCGCGGCGCCGCACGTCTTCCACCAGCAGATGGTCCGGCCCGGGGCGTGCGGACACCTGTTCCTGCAGAGCCAACAGCGGAGCCAGCCAGCGTGATTCCGCGCTGTCGTCGGCACCGGACAGGACCCACTCCAGTTCGCGGCCGAGCGCCGTTGACAACGGCAGCTGGCCGCCCTGCCAACGCGGCACGACGCCGTTGCCGCGTCCACGCGCCAGTCGCACGAAGGCGGTCATGTCACGCAGCTGCACCAGTTCCAGCAGGCGCCCGGCAAACTGGAAGCGATCACCACGGCGCAGTCGGCTGGCGAACTGCTCCTCGACTGCGCCGAGCCCGCCACCGCGCAGGAACTGCACGCGCACGCTGCCATCGCTGCTGATGGTGCCGATCGACAGCCGATGTCGCAGCGCCTGGCGACGGTCGTGCATGCGGTACCGGCCATCGGCATCACGCACGACCTTGTGGAAATCGGGGTACTGGGCCAGGGCCTCGCCGCCCTGCACGATGAACGTGAGCACGGCCTGCCATTGGTCTTCGCCGAGCGACGTGAAGGCATGGGTACGCCGTACCTGCGCCAGCAGCGCGGCGCTGTCGAAGCCGCCCGCCAGCGCGCGGCTGACCGCATGCTGGGCCAGCACATCCAGCGGCAGCGTCGGCGGCCTGCGTGCTTCGACCACGCCTTCGGCCAACGCACGGCGCACCGCGGCGTATTCGGCCAGTTCCAGTGCATGGCTGGGCACGCACAGGATGGAACCGCTGGCGCCCGGGCGGTGACGTGCACGTCCCGCGCGTTGGCGCAGGCGGGCCACGCCCTTCGGGCTGCCCAGCTGCAGTACCTGCTCAACCTCGGGGAAGTCCACGCCGAGGTCGAGGCTGGAGGTGGCAACCACGCAGCGCAACGCCCCCGCGCGCAGGCCATCCTCGACCTGCTGGCGCAGCGCCGGATCCAGCGAGCCGTGGTGCAGCGCAAGCGTGTCCGGGGCTTCCGGCCAGACCGCGGCCAGCGCCTGATGCCACAGTTCTGCCTGCGCACGGGTGTTGGTGAACAACAGGCTGCTGCGTG
This sequence comes from Stenotrophomonas maltophilia, assembly GCF_003205835.1. GTDB lineage: Bacteria > Pseudomonadota > Gammaproteobacteria > Xanthomonadales > Xanthomonadaceae > Stenotrophomonas > Stenotrophomonas riyadhensis. The sequence continues at coordinate 3,536,471 of NZ_CP029773.1, read as the reverse complement.
CCTGCATCAGTTCTTCCAGCACGCGTGGCAGCTGCGCCAGGCCGAGATGCCCGGCCCATGGGAAACGTTGGCCGGGGGGCGGCAGCAGGCTGCACACGCTGATTGCGCGCGGGCGTACGCCCTGCACGATCGGCGCATCCGGTTGCCCGGGCAGCAGCACGTCGCGCGCCTCCTGCAGATTGCCCAGCGTGGCCGACAGCCCCCACAACTGCAATGCAGGTGCAGCATCGCGCAACACCGCAAGATTCAACTGCAGCAGGACACCGCGTTTGTTGCCCAACAACTCGTGCCACTCGTCCACCACCACGCAACGCAGCTGGCGCATGCGCGGCAGCGTATCCGGATAGCTCAGCAGCAGCGCCAGTGATTCCGGCGTCGTGACCAGTACGTCGATGCGCCCCTCGCGCGCCTGTCGTCGTTCGCGGTTGCTGGCATCACCACTGCGCAGGCCGACACGCCAGCCCAGTCCCAGCCCGTCGATCACCGCCTGCAGTGCGCGCGCGGTGTCGCTGGCCAACGCGCGCAGGGGCGTCACCCACAGCACCTGCAGCGGGCGTACCGCGCTGGCGCGGCGGGGTGACGGCGGTGGGTCGATCATGGCCTGCAGCAGCGGGCCACCGAACATGGCCAGTGTCTTGCCGCTGCCGGTCGGCGTGTGCAGCAACCCGGAGCCGCCGGCGAGATAGTGCCGCCACATCGCGCGCTGGAACGGCAGTGAGCGCCAGCCTTTCGACGCGAACCAGTCTTCCAGCCGGCGCAGTGCCTGGCTGCGGTTCATCGCGCCAGCGCCTGCAGGGTGGCCAGCTGGTCGGCCTCGCTGGCCGGCTTGTCGTGGCGCCAGCGCAGGATGCGTGGAAAGCGCACGGCGATGCCGGACTTGTGTCGGCTGCTGCGATTGACCGCCTCGAAGCCCAGTTCGAAGACCTGTTCGGCGCGTACGCTGCGCACCGGACCGAAGCGCTCGCGGGTGTTGGCGCGGATCCAGCGATCGAGCGCGAGGATCTCCTTGTCATCCAGGCCCGAGTAGGCCTTGGCCACCGGTACCAGCGTGTCGCCGTCCCAGACGCCGAAGGTGTAGTCGGTATACAGGGTGCTGCGTCGCCCATGGCCGGCCTGTGCATACAAGAGCACCGCATCGATCGTGAGCGGATCGACCTTCCATTTCCACCAGTCACCGCGGCGTCGCCCGGCCTGGTAGGGCGAGGCGCGCCGTTTCAGCATCAGTCCTTCCACACCGCGTTCGCGTGCTGCGTCGCGCATCGCCGCCGCCTGCAGCCAGTCGTCGGCGGCAACGTCGGGTGACAGCTGGATCCGCGCATCATCCAGGGCGCCGATGACCGCGGCGAGCCGTGCACGCCGTTCCCGCAACGGACGCTCGCGCAGGTCCACGCCATCGAGTTCAAGCAGGTCATAGGCGAGCACGCGCACCGGCGTGTTGCGCAGGGGGGCCGCACCAGGCTTGCGGCGCTGGATGCGGGTCTGCAGCGCGGTGAAGGCGCGCGGCAGCTCGGTGCTCTCGTCCCAGGCCAGCAATTCGCCGTCCAGCACGCAGCCCTCCGGCAGCGCCATCGCTGCCTGCTCGATTTCGGGGAAGCGGCCATCCAGCCGTTCCTCGCCGCGTGACCACAGCGCGACTTCGCCATGCCGACGCAGCAGCTGCAGGCGGATGCCATCCCATTTCCATTCCAGCAGCCAGTCATCGATCGGGCCGAGGCGTTCGGCAGGGCCGCCTTCCAGGGGGGAGGCGAGGAAGAACGGGTAGGGCTGCTGGCGGTCGGATGGCAGCTCGTCCGGTGACAGCAGCTGAGCCAGCAGCCCGGGCGAGGGTACCCACTCGCCGAGCATGCGCTGGGCGATGCGTGCGATGTCCAGGCCGGACCATTCGGCCAGTGCCTGCTGCACCAGTCGCTGCGAGACGCCAACGCGCAGGGCGCCGGTCAGCAGCTTGTTGAACACCAGGCGTTCGCTGCTGCACAGCTGCTGCCAGCCGGTGACTATCGCCGCGTGGCGTACTGCTTCGGGTTGATTGGCCACGGCCAGCAGATGCTGTTCGATCCAATCAGCCAACGGGCGGTCGGCGGCCGGCTGGGATGGATCGTCCAGCAGCAGGGTCAGCGTTTCGGCCAGGTCGCCCACCTGCGCATAGCTGTCTTCCACCAACCACGGGGGCAAGCCGGATTCTTCGGCAATCCAGGCGCGCAGTTCGCCGCTGGCAGCGATCCTGCGGCGTGCGCCGCCCACCTTGCCACCGCTGAGCAGGTACAGCGCCCATGCAGCGTCGTGCGCGCGCGCCTGGCGGAAGTAGTCGACCAGTGCGGCACGCTTGTCCAGCGTGGCGGTGCTGCGGTCCAGGCGCTGGTAGAGCGCTGCGAAGGCCTTCATTCCTCGCTCCCGAAATCGGTACGGAAGGCTTCGGCCGCCACGCCGCGCTCACGCAGGAAGGGAATCAACGCATCGGTATTGCCATGGGTGGCGATCACCCGCTGCGCACCGGTCTGTTCAATGGTCTGCAGCAGCGCAGGCCAATCGGCGTGATCGGAAATGACGAAGCCACGATCGACGTTGCGGCGACGCCGGTTGCCGCGCAGCTGCATCCAGCCCGAGGCAAAGCCCAGCTGGTGGCGGCCGAAGCGGCGCATCCACGGTGTGCCGGCGGCCGAGGGTGGTGCGAGGATCAGCTGGCCGGCGGCATCGGGCTGACGGCCCTGTTCGGCGACGGTGAGCGTCTCCAGCATCGGCACGCCGGCCTGCCGGTAGACCGCGACGCCATTGGCGATGGCGCCGTGCAGCCACGCCGGGCGATCATCCAGCGGCAGCAGCTCGGCCAGCACCCGCTGCGCCTTGCCCAGTGCGTAGCACAGCAGGATCGCGGCCTCGCCGCGTTGTTCGCATTCGCGGCGCCACGCCACGATCTCCGCAGCGACCGCCGGGGTGTCCGGCCAGCGGTAGATCGGCAGGGCGAAGGTGGCTTCGGTGATGAAGGTATCGCAGGGCACTACTTCAAATGGCGCACAGGTTGGATCAGGCTGGCGCTTGTAGTCGCCGGAGGCCACCCAGACCTGCCGCCCGTCGTCGATGCGCACCTGCGAAGAGCCGAGGACGTGACCGGCCGGATGCAGGGATACCTGCACCTGGCCCAGGCGGAACGGTACGCCCTCCGCATGCGCCTGCAACGGCACATCGCCAAGACGCCAGCGCAGGATCGGCAGGTTGCCGTCGCTGCAGTGGTATTCGCCCATGCCTGGGCGCGCGTGATCGCCATGACCATGGGTGATGACCGCGCGCGCTACCGGTCGCCAGGGATCGATGTGGAAATCGCCGGCGGCGCAGTACAGCCCTTCCGGGCGCAGCACCACCAGATCGTCGTTGACTGCCATGCGATCACTGTGGCCTGCCGCTCGTGCACGGGGTGAGAACCGGCCTGAACGCGGGCTTGGCAGGCGATGCGGCACAATCGAACCGCACACCTCTTGCCGCCAGGATGGACCGGATGAGTGGACCCAGCTTCAGCAGCAACGCGCCCTATGAAACCCACGTGGTGCTCAACCAGCCGCCGCCGTTTGCCGGCCACCAGCTGTGGACCGACGACGTGGCGTTGATGGACGCCGTGCAACGCGAAGGGGCCGCCAGCTTCGCGCCACGGCTGGCGGTGTACGGCGCGCTGGCCGGTGATGAGCTGTACCGGATCGGCTTCGACGCCAACCGTGATCGCCCGCGCCTGCGCACGCATGACGCGCAGGGCCATCGCATCGATACGGTGGAGTTCCATCCGGCCTATCACCAGTTGATGGGAACGGCGAAATCGCACGGTGTCGCTGGATTGTCCTGGCACGAGCCGCAGCCCGGCGCACACGTCGCGCGTGCGGCGCTGAGCTACCTGCACCACCAGGCCGAGGCCGGTACCAGCTGCCCATTGACCATGACCCATGCCGCGGTGGCGGTGCTGCAGTCTCAACCGCATCTCGCAGCGTGGACACGCAAGGCCGCCGCACCGGTCTATGACCCGCGCGATGTACCGGTGGCGGACAAGGCCGGCATCACCCTGGGTATGGGCATGACCGAAAAGCAGGGCGGTTCCGATGTGCGGGCCAACAGCACGCGTGCCGAACCGATCGATGGCGAACGCTATCGGCTGGTCGGCCACAAGTGGTTTTTCTCCGCACCGATGTGCGACGGCTTCCTGGTGTTGGCACAAGCGCCGGGAGGCCTGACCTGCCTGTTGATGCCGCGCCGGCTGGCCGATGGTGACCGCAATGCGTTCCGGCTGATGCGGCTGAAGGACAAGCTCGGCGATTGGGCCAACGCCTCCAGCGAGGTCGAGTTCTGCGGCGCGCAGGCATGGCGCGTAGGCGAAGAGGGGCGCGGCGTGACCACCATCATCGGCATGGTGATGATGACCCGCCTGGACTGCATGCTGGGTGCAGCGGCGGAAATGCGCATGGCATTGGCGCAGGCACTGCACAATGCACGCCATCGCCGCACCTTCGGCAAGCTGCTGGTCGAACACCCGTTGATGACCAACGTGCTCGCCGACCTGGCGCTGGAGTCGGAGGCGGCCACGGTGCTGTCGATGCGCATCGCACGCGCGGTGGATCGTGCCGGTGTGGACGCCAACGAAGCTGCGTTGGCACGGGTGGGGACGGCGCTCGGGAAGTACTGGCTGTGCAAGCGTGCGCCGGCCTTCGTCAATGAAGCGCAGGAATGCCTGGGTGGGGCGGGCTACGTGGAGGAGTCGATGCTGCCGCGGCTGTACCGGCAGGCACCGTTGAATTCGATCTGGGAGGGCAGCGGCAACATCCAGTGCCTGGACGTGCTGCGCGCGCTGGCCCGTGAGCCGGAAGCGCTGGCGGTGCTGCGCGATGAGCTGGCGGCGGTGGCTGACCGTGATGCGCGCTACGCAGCGGCATTGCAGCGCTGGGCATCGGCGCCGCCACCGGAAGAATCGCAGGCGCGGCTGTTCTGCGAGCGTACTGCGCTGCTGCTGCAGGCGGCAGTGCTGCTGCGTGCGCGCAGCCCGATGGCGGAGGCGTTCGTGCGTAGCCGGCTGGAAGGGGAGCACGGCCTGGCGTTCGGGACGCTGCCGGCGGGGTTGGAGCTGACGGCGATGCTGGCGCGCGCGCTGCCGTAGGAGGCGGCCAACGGCGGAGCCCCTCGTGGTGGGCGCTGATACTGATGGGTGGGCCGCGCGGGTAGGTCGCGCAGGGGGCGCTGCAAGTACGTCCATGTAAGCTCGGGCGCGCCATCCATGGCGCTTACGCCCCTGCGCAACCTACCCGCGCGTCCGTGGACACTTTCCGTACGCGTCCACCACGGAATCAACAGAAAGAGCAGAGAGCGAAAAGCAGAAAAGCCGCGGCAGTGCCGCGGCTTTTCCTGTAGCGCCGAGGCCATGCTCGGCTGCCGGTGGGGCTTAGTGCTTGGCTTCTTCCTTGGCGGCGTTGGCCTTGGCGTCATTGGCGACATCGCGAGCCTTGTCGGCGACCTTCTGTGCGGCGTTCGCAGTGGCGTCGCTGGCATGTGCGGCGGCATCGGTTGCGGCGTCCTTGGCCTTGTCGGCGGCGTTGGCGGTGGCGTCTGCAGCCTTGTCCAGCGCCTGTTGGGTATCGGCGGCGGCCTGCTCGGACGCGGCAGCGGTCTTGTCGGCGGCGTCGCGGGTGGCTTCGGCGGCCTTGTCCACGGCGTCACGGGCGGCAGCGCCAGCGCTGTCGGCGGCCTGCTGCGCGTCCTGCTTGGCCTGTTCGGCTTCCGGGCCCTTGCAGGCGGCCAGGGCCAGCAGCAGGGAGGCGGCCAGCAGGGTGGTGGTGATCGGACGAATCTTCATGGCGGTCTCCGGTACTGCAATGGATGGGGACGCCAGCCTATTCATGCCGTTGTGAAGACGGGGTCGCGATGCAGCGACTCAGTCGCGCGCATTCGACAAAAGAAAAAGCCGCTGGCGAACCAGCGGCTTTTCCAGAACAGCGTGAAGAAAGAAGTTATTACTTCTTGGCTTCTTCAGCAGCGTCCTTGGCCTTCTCAGCGGTGCCTTCAGCAGCCTTGGCAGCGTCAGCAGCGGCGCCGGCAGCGGCGTCGGTGGCAGCAGCGCCAGCCTGGGCAGCAGCGTCAACCGAAGCGTCAGCAGCGGTGGCGGCGGTGTCAGCGGCCTGCTGGGCAGCGTCGGCGGTCTGGGCGCCAGCAGCGGCGGCCTGGTCGGCAGCAGCCTGGGCTTCGGTGGCGGCTTCGTTGGCCGAAGCAGCGGCGTCCTGGGCAGCTTCCTGCTTCGAGCAGGCGGCCAGGGCCAGAGCCAGGGACATCGCGACCAGCAGCTTGTTGATGCTCATTGTGTGAATCCTCGTCGTTAGAATTAGGCAACGCGCATGCTGCGCGCCGACAACATGATGACAAGCCAAGATTGGGTGTCAAGCGATCCCGCATTCATTTTTGCGAAACCATCGTTAAATCTTTTTAAATCAATTCGATGGCGATTGCGGTTGCTTCGCCGCCACCGATGCACAGGGTGGCAATGCCGCGCTTGCCACCGCGCGTGCGCAGGGCGTTGACCAGGGTCACCACCAGACGTGCACCGGAGGCGCCGATCGGATGGCCCAGTGCGCAGGCACCGCCATTCACGTTGAGCTTGTCATGCGGAATGCCCAGTTCGCGCATCGGCGCCATCGCCACCACGGCGAAGGCTTCGTTGATTTCGAACAGGTCGACCTGGTCCAGCGACCAGCCGGTCTTCTCCAGCAACGTGTGCAGTGCGCCGATCGGCGCGGTGGTGAACCATTCCGGTTCCTGCGAATGGGTGGCATGGCCGACGATGCGCGCCAGCGGGGTGATGCCGCGTGCGGCCGCATCTTCCTCGGTCAGCAGGACCACCGCGGCGGCGCCGTCGGAGATACTGGAGGAACTGGCGGCGGTGACGCTGCCGTCCTTCTTGAAGGCCGGGCGCAGGGTCGGGATCTTGGCAATGTCCGAGCGGCCGGGCTGCTCGTCGGTGGTGACTTCGACCTCACCCTTGCGGGTGGCGACCTTCACCGCGACGATTTCATCGGCGAATGCACCGTTGGCCTGCGCGGCCTGGGCACGCTTGACCGATTCGATGGCGTAGGCGTCCTGCTCTTCGCGGCTGAACTGGTACTTGTCCACGGCGCACTCGGCGAATTCGCCCATGGCCTTGCCGTCGTAGGCGTTGACCAGGCCGTCGTGGGCCATGTGGTCGACCGCCTGGAAGTTGCCGAAGCGGTTGCCGGTACGCGAGTTCGGCAGCATGTGCGGCGCGTTGGACATCGATTCCATGCCGCCGGCGACCACGATGCGCGCCGAACCGGCCTTGATCAGGTCATGGCCAAGCATGATGGTCTTCATGCCCGAGCCGCACACCTTGTTCAGCGTGGTGGCACCGGTTGACAGCGGGATGCCGGCGGCGATCGCCGCCTGGCGGGCCGGCGCCTGGCCGAGGTTGGCCGGCAGCACGCAGCCCATGAGGACTTCGGAAACGTCGCTGGCCGGGATGCCCGACTGTTCCAGGGCGGCAGCGATGGCGGCCGCGCCGAGGGTCGGGGTCGGCACGCCGTTGAACTGGCCGAGGAAGGAGCCGATGGCGGTGCGCTTGGCGGCGGCGATGACGATGTTGGACATGGCAATCTCGTTGATGCGTAAGCAATGTTCGGAAAGGAGACCGGGGGCCGTTGGATGTGCCCCGGTTTCCCGGCAGACTGCGTGGGGGTCGGCCCAAGTATAGAGGGTCGGGGAGGGCCGCCGCTGGGCGCGGCCGCACGCCTGCCGGGATGAAGGCAGGACAACGTTCATGGGAAGGAATCGATGGAACGCACGATGATGGTGAGGTCTGCCCTGGGAACCGCGCTGGCGGTAGCGCTGACGGCCTGTGGTGGAGGTGGCGGGGGCGGCAACGTGCGCATCGATACCCCGCCACCACCGCCGCCACCGACTACCCCGCCACCGACGACGCCGCCCCCGGTCAAACCGCAGGAGCCGGCCTTCGACGCGCATCTGTCAGTCACCAATGCGCGCGCCGCACAGGCTGCCGGCCTGACCGGCCAGAACGTGCGCATCGGCATCGTCGACTCCGGCGTGCAGCGCAATGCGGTGGCGTTGAATGGCCGGGTGCTGGCCAACCTCAACTACATCGATCCGGCCAGGAACAATCTGGGTGTCGATGATGTGGTCGGCCACGGCACCGCCGTGGCCAGCCTCGCCGCCGGCGCGGCAACGGGCTCCTGGCCGGGTGGCATCGCGCCAAAGGCGCAGATCGTGTCGGCACGGATCATTTCCGACAAACCGCCGGCCGATGACGGCAGTGGCAAGGGCAATGCCTTCAGCGGCCCGCTGGGCGTGGCCCAGGTCCACCAGGACCTGATCAATTACAACGTGAAGGTGATGAACAACTCGTGGGGCGGCCTGTACTGGACCGACCTGCCAACCACCGCGCAGGTGGCCGCCGAATATCGCCCCTTCGTGATCAACCATGGCGGGCTGGTGGTGTTCGCCGCGGGCAATGATGGCCGCAGCGAGCCGAGCAGCCTGGCCGCACTGCCCAGCCAGCAGGGCGTGGCCGGCACGCTGCCGGCTGCCGACCTGGAGCGCGGCTGGCTGGTGGCCACCGCCGTGGATCCGTATGCGCCCGGTACGCTGGCCAGCTATGCCAATGCCTGTGGCCAGGCGGCCCGCTACTGCCTGGCGGCGCCCGGCAGCGCGGTCTACCCCGATGCCAACGGTGGCAGCTACTACTGGAACTACGGCACGTCATTCGCGGCGCCCTTGATTTCCGGTGCGGCGGCGCTGGTCTGGGAGCGCTTCCCGTACTTCAGCAACGATCTGGTGCGGCAGACCCTGCTGGGCACCGCCAAGGATATCGGCGCGCCGGGCGTGGATCCGGTGTTCGGCTACGGCCTGCTCGACATCGGTCGTGCGATCAACGGTCCGGGTCGTTTCGACTGGGGTGATGTGGTCGCCAACGTGGATCTGGCCTCGACCGGCTCGGCGTGGCGCAACGATATCGTCGGCAGCGGCGGGCTGGTCAAGCAGGGCGGGGGCACCCTGGTGCTGGCCGGCAACAACAGCTACACCGGTGCCACCCGCATCGAACGCGGCATCCTGTCGCTGCAGAACGGTGGCGTGATCCGCTCCAACGTGACCATCCTCGGCCAGTCCGATCCGGATTCGACCGGCCTGCAGTTCAATGGCGGCACGCCCCGCGTGATCGGCAATGTGGTCAACGGCAGCAGCGTATTCCTCACCACCGGCAACACCACCGGCACCATCGAGGGCAACTACACCCAGCAGGCCGGCGCACAGTTGATGATCGCACTGGGCGCCAATGCGCTGCAGGTCACCGGCAATGCCGCCATCGACGGTGGCGTGCGCGTGCATGGCTTCGTTTCCGGCTACGTGCCACAGAACGGCAGCCGGCAGGACCTGATCCATGCGGCAGGCGGACTCAGCGGCACCTTCAGTACGCCGGCTACCTCCAGCGGCCTGCAGGGCCTGTCACTGCTGCAGAGCAGCTATGGCTATGACAGCAACAATGCGTGGTTGAACCTGACCCAGGTCAGCGTCACTGCAGCGGCCAGCGGGCTGGGGGCGTCCGCCCAGGCGGCAGCACAGCGCCTGGAGGGTGCATTCGCAGCGCTGGACAAAAACGCAGGCCTGCAGGGATCGGCCTTTGGTGCAGCGGCCGGTGCCCTGCAGTGGACCGGCGGTGGCCCGCAGGGCCTGGCCGCCAGCCTGCAGAGCCTGTCCGGTCAAGCGCATGCGCGAGCCGAAGCAGCGACCTTCGACAGTATCGACATGTCGCGGCGTGCGATCGCCGAGCGCTTTGATCGTGTACAGGCCGCACCGCGCCTGCGCGGGAGCTGGCAGAGCGCGCTGGGTGAGGCGGGGCAGGGCAGCTTCGCCGGCAACGCTGCCGACAGCCGGGGCTGGATGGCCGGCCAGGATCTGCCACTGGGCAGCAACGGCCTGATGGGCGTGGCGTTTGGCGAGACCCGCAGCACTGGTGGCAGCAGTTTCGGCGGTGATCGTGGGCGTGATCGCCAGGCGCAGGCACAGTTGTATGCCGGCTGGAATCTGGGACGTGGCTACGCGCTGGCCCAGGTGGGTAGCGGACAGTTCACCCGCGCGCTGGATCGTCAGCTGCTGCTCGGTGCGGGTGCCTATGGCGTCTCCGCGCGGTACGGCGGCCGTTTCAGCAGTGCCAGCGTGGAGGGCGGGTACCGGCTGGGGCGTGCGGGCGCATCGATGACGCCCTACGTCGGTGCCAGCACCACGCGTGTGGAGACCGACGCCTTCAATGAACTCGGCGGCTTTGGTTTCGGCCTGCGGGGCGATGCCAACCGCGTGCAGCGCAGCCAGATGCTGGCCGGTATCCGCGGCGAGCGCGGTTGGGGGCGTTGGACGCTGCGTGGGCATGCCGAATGGCAGCAACGGCTTGATGGTGCGGATGCGGACTGGCAGGCCAGCTTCGTCGGCGTCGATGCCTGGGCGCCGTTGGCGGGCTGGAACGCGCCGCGCGGCAGTGCGCTGATCGGCGTGGCGCTGGAATCGTGGTGGGGCCGCAATGGGCGCCTGAGCCTGGGCTTCGACCAGCGCGTTGGTGGCGAAGGTGCGCGGCAGGCCGCCTTGCGCTACAGCACCGGCTTCTGAAGGACGGCTCGCGCCGGGTCATGCCCGGCGCGACATCGGCAGGTTCAACCGCCGCGCAGGTTGCCCAGGCGCGGGGTGCTGCGGCCCAGCGGCATCTTCAGCTTGCCGATCGACAGGATGCGGCTTTCGGCGATGCGGTCGGCGGCACGCTGCGGCGCGATGTTCTCGCGCTGCGACAGTTCGAAGATGCGGGTGAGGTTGTGGTAGATGCTGCGGATCAGGCGCATTGCGCGTTCGCGGTTGTAACCATCGATCTCCAGCGACACGTTCATCACGCCACCGGCGTTGACTGCATAGTCCGGCGCATACAGGATGCCGCGCGCATGCAGCTCGTCGCCGATTTCCAGGCTCGACAGCTGGTTGTTGGCGGTGCCGCAGATGATCTTCGCCTTGATCCGCGGCAGCGTGTCGGCGTTGATCGCACCTTCCAGCGCGCACGGTGCGAACACGTCGGCGTTCACCTCGTGGATCTCATCCGGTTTGACCGCTTCGGCGCCGAAATCGCTGACCGCGCGATCAACCAGCGCGCTGTCCAGGTCGGTGACGTACAGCTTGGCACCGCGGTCGCGCAGCAGTTTCACCAGTTCCATGCCGATGTGGCCCAGGCCCTGCACGGCGATGCTGGTCTTGCCCACTTCCTCATGGCCGAACTTGAAGCGCATCGACGCCATCAGTGCCTGCAGCGCACCGTAGGCGGTGAACGGGGCGGGATCGCCGGAGCCACCATGGACCTGGTGCACGCCGGTCACGAACTGGCTTTCCAGGTAGATGTTCTCCATGTCGTTGACGTCGGTTCCGACGTCCTCGGCGGTGATGTAGCGCCCGCCCAGCGAATCGACATAGCGGCCGAAGGCACGGAACAGCACCTCGGTCTTGTCCACTTTGGGGTCGCCGATGATCACCGCCTTGCCGCCACCCACGTTGAGGCCGGCCAGTGCATTCTTGTAGGTCATCGTCCGGCTCAGCCGCAGCGCATCGGCCAGCGCCTCGTCGGTGCTGGCGTAGGGGCGCATGCGCACGCCGCCCAGGGCCGGGCCGAGGGTGGTGTTGTGGATGGCGATGATCGCCTTCAGGCCGGCGTCGTGGTTGTGGCAGAACACCACCTGTTCGTGGCCGGTGGTGGCGAGGGTTTCGAATAGCATGGCGTCTCCGATGGCGCGATCAGCGGCGAACTGCAGCGAACGGCCAGTGAACGGTAGGGTCCCAAAACAAAAAAAGCGACGTCGTCGGTGCAGGGGGACGGGTCGCGCGGCGCCATTCTAGTCCATTCCCCCGGCCGGTGCCGTCGACATCGGCGGCCTTCCGGTTAAAGAAGATGAAAGTTCGGCCGATGCTGCGACGACGGCGGGTGGCCGGATTCGTGTGAAGAGGCAGGGCATTCAGTGACGGCAAGGGCACCACAACGACAGGGCAGGCGGCGATGACGCCGGCCTGGTGGCGATCGCTGTGCGGCTGGCTGACATGCTCGACCGGAATGGCTCCGGCGCGCCTGGTCGCTGCCTCCCGCCAGGCGGTGGCCGCCGCAGCTGCCAGTCTGCAGGGCGATGCCCTGCCTCCCGGCGAAATCAGCGCGCACCTGCAGCGCGGGTTGCATGCGCTGGCCTTGTCCCCGCGGTTGGCTGGCGAATCGGCACCGGTAATGGATTCGCCGCTGGGGGAGGCGGTGGCGCGTGCGCTGCAGGACCGCGACTGGGCGGCCCGGCACCTGCCGCGCCGTCCTCAACTGCTGCCGCAGCTGATCCAGACCGTCAACGACGATGCCGCCTCGGCACGGGTGATGGCGGCAATCATCGGCCAGGATCCGGTGCTCACCGGCAACTTGTTGCGTATCGCCAACAGCCCGGCCTACAAGGTGCACGAGCGGCCGGTGGAAAGCCTGCAGCGGGCGGTGACCCTGGTCGGCACCGAGGGCGTGCGACAGATCATCAGCGCCGTACTGGTGCAGCCGGTGATGCAGGTGCAGTGCGAGGTGTTCCCACAGTTCAGCACGATCATCTGGGAGCACGCGCTGCTGGCCTCGCGCGCAGCCGCTGACCACGCACGCACGGTCACCTTTGGCGATGCCTTCGCCGCGCAGTGGCTGGGCCTGGTTCAGGGCCTGGGCGCAGCGCTGGTGATGCGCCAGCTGCTGCAGGAAGCGCAGGCTCGTGGCGAGACCGTGGAGCCGGCGCTGGCACTGCAGCTGTTGCAGCAGTGGTCGTTGCCGCTGGCGCAGCGGGTCGCCGCCGCCTGGGAGTTGCCTGAGCCGGTGCATCAGGCTTTGGCGGTGAATGCGCAAGGACCGTTGGCTGACAGCCTGCGCCTGGCCAGTGCGGCGGCCGCAGCGAGTCTGCTGTGCCGGCATGGCCATGCCAGCCAGAGCCGCATGCTGGCCCTGCTGGAACAGCTGCCTTCGGCGCCGCCGCATGCATTGCGCTGGATCTGGCGACGCCTGCATGGGCGCAGCGTGGAAACGCTGGATGAGGCCGCGCAGGACGAAGCTGGACCGGCCGCCTGAGCGCTACAGCTGCGATTCCACCGGCAGCCAGCTGATCACGCGCGCAGTCCAGCGCTTGCCGAGGCTGGCACCGGGTTCGGCTTCCACCCAGTGCGGCGGTGGCTGCCGCTGCAGCCAGCGCAGCTCATCATTGCGCCCCAGTGCCAGCCACCAACTGTGTTCCGGGCTGGCCAGGCGCAGGTACTCGTCGCGCAGCTGCGCGCCCAGCACCGGGTCGTCGAACAGCACGCCCATTTCGGTGTTGAGGTAGGCCGAGCGCGGATCGAGGTTGAACGAGCCGACGAAGCCACGGCGATCATCGACCACGAGTGCCTTGGTATGCAGGCTGGCGCCACTGCTGCCGAACAGGCTGGTATCCAGCTGGCCGTGTGCCTTCAGTTCGTACAGCTGTATGCCAGCCTTCAACAGCGGCACGCGGTAGCCCATGTAGCCGCCGTGCACTGCCGCTACGTCGTTGGCGGCCAGCGAGTTGGTGACCACGCCGACCTGCGCACCGCGCGCGGCCAGCGCCGACAGGCCTTCAACGCCTTCGCTGCCAGGGACGAAGTAGGGCGAGATCAGCAGTGCGCTGCGACGGGCGGTTGCCAGCTCGTCGCTGAGCGTGTTGACCAGCCAGTTGCGGCGATCATCGTCGCGGTGCTTCATCGGCGGATCGGAGGCGATGCGCACGTTCGTGCTCCAGTGCAGTGGCTCCGGGCTGGGCCGTTGCAGGCGGCGCGAGTCGGCCACGCGCTGCAGGTAGGGTTGGGCTTTGGCATGCATCGCATCCAGGTCCGACTGCTGCACGAGTTGCCGCAGCTGTTCATCGCTGTACGAGGCCAGCGCGGAAATCGGGATGGCCGCGCTGCTGTTCCAGTAGTCGTCGAAGATCCTGTTGGCCTGTTGCACGGCGGGGCCGGCCACCACCAGGTCCAGGTCCTGGAAGTTCACATCGTCGCGCGCGCTGAAATACTCCTCGCCGATGTTGCGGCCACCGACGATCGCGATGCGGCCATCGGCGATCCAGCTCTTGTTGTGCATGCGGTGGTTCACGCTGAAGGCGCGCTGCACCAGTTCCAGCGTGCGTGCGATGCCGCTGCGGTTGCGGAACGGGTTGTACAGGCGGATCTCGATGTTCGGGTGCGCATCGAGCGCCATCATCAGTGCATCCTTGTCCTTGGCGTTCATGTCGTCGAGCAGGATGCGCACGCGCACGCCGCGCTCGGCGGCGTCATACAACGCCTTGGCCATCAGGTGGCCGATCAGGTCGTCGTGCCAGATGTAGTACTGCAGGTCCAGGCTGCGCCCGGCGTGCGCGGTGATCATCGCGCGCGCGGCGAACGCATCCATGCCATCGCTGAGGAACGCCACGCCGGACTGGCCGGGATGGGCCTCCTGCAATGGCACGATCTGCTGGTCGATGCGGGTCTGCGCCGGCTGCAGCGGCAGAACGTGCGAGGGCGCGCCCTGTGCCTGCGGCGTGAGGTGGTCGGCCAGCAGCAGGCCGGACAGGACCAGCAGCAACAGCGCGGCGAGGATGATCGCAGCGACGCGCAGCAGGCGTCGCAACAAAGGCTTGGGCAGGCTCATGTCCCGATGGTAGAGCCACGCCGTGCGTGGATGAAAGCCGAAAGACCCATTGCTGTAGATCCACGCCATGCGTGGATGGGGTCAGAGCCCTTTCCCGCGGAAAGGGATCCGACCCCGAGGGTTTAAGGATCAGACCCCTTGTCGCAGGCAAGGGCTCTGACCCTGGACGGCCTCAGAAGCGCTCGTCGCTGCCCAGGTAGCGCCACTGCCCCGGCGGCAGCGGCCCCAGCGCCACGCGCCCGATGCGCAGGCGGCGCACGGCCGTGACCTGCAGGCCGGCGGCGGTGACCGCCACGCGCAGGCCTTTGGCAGTCAGCCCCTTGCCGGCGAAGCGCAGGCGCTGCTCGCTCTGCCAGCTGACTTTGGCGCCGCCCGATTCCTGCTGCAGCCGCGCCATCAGCCACGGGCCGCGCTCGGGACCGCCTTCGGCCACTTCGATCAGGTATTCCTGCTCGGTGCGGCCTAGATTGCGTTGCAGGTGAGCCAGCGTGGCCGGATCCTGGCTGACCACCACCAGACCGCTGTCGCTGGCCGGAAGCGAGGCGGCCAGCTGCAGGCCGTGGAAGTGACGCTGCAGTGGACGGATGTCGCTGGCATCAAGTTCGCTGCGGCTGTCACTGCTGACCAGGGCACACAGGGTTTCGGCGGCGACACCGGCCGGCTTGTGCAGCAGCATGCTGACCCGCTCGGCCTTTTCATCGCTGGCCTGGTCGGCCACCACGATCACCGCGTTGTCATCGACCGGGCGCTGCGGCTGTTCCACCACATCGCCGTTGACCGTGACCCAGCCGCCTTCGATGTAGCGCCGCGCTTCACCGCGCGGGATGCCGAGCAGGGCGGACAGGCGTTTGTCGAGACGGATCGGTTCCATGGCGGGCAGGTCGGGCAGGGGGCGCGCAGTGTAGCTGCTGCGGCCGGTCAGCGCTGGCCGCGGTTGGCCAGCTCGGTCAGGTACAGGCGGGTATCGAATTCCAGCTGCAGGTACTCCGGCTCCATGTGCTGGCACAGCTGGTAGAAGGCCTTGTTGTGGTCGGCTTCCTTCAGGTGGGCCAGCTCATGCACCACGATCATGCGCAGGAACGCCGCTGGCGCTTGGCGGAACACGGTGGCGATGCGGATCTCGCGGCTGGCCTTGAGGCGGCCGCCGTGCACGCGGGAGATGGCGGTATGGGTGCCCAGCGCGTGCTTGATCACTTCCAGCGTGTTGTCGTAGCAGACCTTGTTGAGCGGCACCGACTTGCGCAGGTAGCGGTCCTTCAGCTCCTGGGTGTAGTCGTACAGCTGGCGGTCGCTGCGCACCTCGTGCGGGTCGGGGTAGCGTTGTTGCAGCCAGGGGCCAAGCTTGCCCTGCGCCAGCAGTTCGCTGACCTGGGCGACCAGGGGTTCGGGATAGCCGGTGAGGTACTTCAGGACTGCCATGCAGGGGCGGCGGGGCGTCGGTAGAATGGGGACATCCAAGATTACACGCGGTACGCATCGACCATGGCAAAGCCCAACGCGCTGCAGGAACAATTGCTCAAGGCCGGCCTGGCCAAGAAGTCGCAGGCCAGCGCCGCCGCGAGCGCGCAGGCCAAGGCCCGCCAGGGCAAGGCCGAATCGACCTCGGCCGAGGTCCAGCGCGAGGCTGAACGGGCCCGCGCTGAGAAGGTCGAGCGCGACCGTGCGCTGGCCGCCGAGCGCAACGCCCAGGCCAGGCAGGCTGAACAGAAAGCGCAGGCCAAGCAGATCATCACCGCCCATGCCGTGCCCCACAAGGGCGACGACGAGTACCGCTTCAGCGATGGCGCGGCGATCCGCACCCTGCTGATCGACCCCAAGCTGCGCAAGGCGCTGTCGGTGGGCGTGCTGGTCATCGTTGCCCACGGCGAGGGCTACGCCCTGCTGCCGCGTGCCGCTGCCGAAAAGGTGCGTGAGCGCGCCCCGGAGGCGATCATCGTCGACCACGGCCAGCCGGGCTCGACCGCCGAGATCTCCACCGGCAATGCCGAGGACGACGCCTACTACGCGCAGTTCCAGGTGCCGGACGACCTGGTCTGGTAAGCAAAAAGGGGACGGAGGGGATTAAGCCGCAATCGGCCTGATCGGATCCGTCCACTTCCTGCTCGGCTTGCTGAAGGCTTGCCGGGCATGGCTCGGCTCAACCCAGGTCTGCTCCTTTGGGCGCGGGTGTATCGTCCCCATATCAGGCTACACACCTGCGGAGGATGGCCATGGCCACCGGTTGGGCGGGAGACAGCGCGGTCCAGGACCAGATCGACGCCACCGTCGACGATGCGATCGCCCGCGCGCGGCGCCAGCTGCGCGAGGGCCCGGGTCTGGAACACTGTGAGGAATGCGACGCGCCGATCCCGTTGGCGCGGCGTCAGGCCGTGCCCGGGGTACGGCTGTGCGTGGCGTGCCAGCAGGCGCATGACGATGAGGCGCAGGCGCATGCCGGCTACAACCGGCGTGGCAGCAAGGACAGCCAGTTGAGGTAAAGGTTGTTCGGCAGGGCTGCGCCCTGCACCCGCCGAGGCCTTCAAGCCAAGGCAACTTCAACGTCAAAAGCGGGCATTCCGTAGGTAGGCGGGACGGTGTGGGTAGGTGTCGACCTAGGTCGACACCCACCAGGGCAACGCGTCGTTCCGACAGCTCGCGGAAATCTGTCGAAGGCGGGGTGGGTCCGGTGGCGGGAGTGTCCGCGGCATGGATGCCGCGGCCAAGCCCCCATGGACGGGTTTACGGCGTCTCCCGCCACCGGATCCATCCCGCCAACCCACGGAATGCCGGCTTTTGTTTTCGCCTTTGCTGTTGCTGGTGCTGTTGCTCCAGCTCATAGCGGGTGCAGGGCGCAGCCCTGCCGAAAACCACCCTCAGCCGTCGCCCTGGATGCCGCCGGGGGCCTGCGCCGGGTCACGCCAGCGGCGCACCGTGCGCTGGAAGAACAGGTTGTTCGGCAGCTGCAGCACCGTGCCCTCGTGGCCGTCGCCGGTCTCCTGCAGCGTGGTGTAGATCAGGTTCACGTCGATCACCCGGCCCTTCAGGCCAGGTTTCTCGCCGTTCTCCAGGACCTCGATGTAGTCGTGCAGGCGGAACGGACGGGTGGTGAAGATCAGCAGCGTGCAGAAGATGTTGGACAGCACGCTCCACGCCGCGAAGAAGGCCACCGCGCCCACGGCGGCGAAGCCGGTGAACGCGGTCCACAGTACCGAGGGCTTCGCGCCGAGCAGGCTGAGGATGTACAGCAGGGCACTGAAATAGACCACGAAACTGGTGATCCGGCGTGCGCCCATCACCATTTCAGGCGGCAGCGTGTAGTGCTCGGCAAAGCGGCGGATCAGGCGACGGGCGAGCACGCGCAGGAGCCATGCGACCAGCAGCACCAGTACGATCTGCAGGGCGACGCCCGCGTAGTTCAACCACGGGTGGGTCCAGGCGGGCAGGTGATCCTTCAGCGACAACATCATGGGGCGAAAACAGGTGGCGGGGACGGCCCCCGATGTTACCCGGCGCGTGCGGGGGATTCGACCGCCGGTGTCCAGGCCAGGCAGACCAGCTCCTGGCGGTGCTGTTGCAGGCAGGCGCGGCCGTTGTCGGGGCGCAGCTGCAGTGACAGGCCCAGTGCCTGCAGCACGACGCAGGCGGCGATCACCAGCAGGGCGGCGCAGGATGGGCTGGACATGGGGGACTCCCCTACGGCGTTTTTGCGAAGGACCTTTCATGGATGCAGGGACGGTCGAAAAGGTTGCATTGCCCGACCTCGGATCGGCTCTAAACCTTTTCCCGGGTTGCCGCATCCAAGCGATATGCTCGACACCACCATGCCCGCGCCGCCTGCCGCCAACGACGCCGTCGACGAACCCGCTCTGGTGCGGGCGGCGGCCGCGGGCGACACCGCTGCCTACGAACTGCTGTACCGGCGCCACGCGCCGCGTGTATTCGCTGTGCTTTGGCGGTTGTGTGGCGGCCAGCAGGCACGTGCCGAGGATGCATTGCAGGAGGCCTTCCTGCAGGCGTGGAAAGCGCTGCCGGGGTTCCGCTTCGAGAGCAGCCTGTCGACCTGGCTGCACCGGCTGGGCGTCAACGCTGCGCTGATGGAGCTGCGCGGACGTGCTGCCGGGCAGGACCATGACAGTCTCGACGAGGTGGACGGAGGGTTGCAGGAACTAGCGGTGCATGATCGCTGCGCCGGCACCGAACGCGACCTCGAACGGGCGCTGTCGACGCTGCCACCACGGGCGCGTGCGGTACTGGTGCTGCACGACATCGAAGGCTGGAAACACCAGGAAATCGCCGAACAACTGCAGATGGCTGTCGGCAGTTCGAAGGCACAGTTGCATCGTGCGCGTGGCCTGTTGCGCGCACGGCTGGGAGACATGACATGAGTACACGCGAACACGATTCCGACCACGATCTGGCAGCCCGACTGCGCGCACTGCCACCCGAACGCAGCCTGCCCACCGATGGCTGGGCGCGCCTGTCGGCGCAGCTGCCGCCGCGTGGATCGCAGGAAGCACCCGTGCCACCGGGCAACGTGGTGGCCCTGCCTGCGCGTTCGCGGCACCGCTGGTGGTTGCCGGCTGGCGCTGCCCTGGCGGCCAGCCTCGCGCTCTACGCGGTGGCGCCGTGGCGCCATGCGCAGCCGGACGCGCCGGTGCCGTCTACCCTGCAGCTGCAGGCCGCAGCGATGACCGAGCAGTACCAGCAGGCCGTGGCCTCGTTGCCCCCAGGCCGGGCACCGGAATGGCAGCCGGCGCTGCACGAACTCGATGAAAGCGCGGCACAGATCCAGGCCGCACTTGCGCAGGATCCACGTGCGCCGCACCTGCTTGGCCAGCTCAAGCGCACCTATGCGCTGCGGCTGGAACTGACCCGGCAAGCGGCCTATGCCGCCGAGTCCGGCCTGACGACCTGAGGAGACCCCCGATGACACGAACCCTGATGACCTGCTGCGCCGCGCTGTTGCTGCTGCCGGCAGTGGCCCTGGCTGACACCCAGATCGACGAGCGCCACAACCTGGCCGCCGGTGGCCGCATCGAGCTGAGCAACGTGGCTGGCAAGGTGACCGTGCGTGGCTGGGACCGCAACGATGTGCAGCTGACCGGCACGCTCAGCGATGGCCTGCAGCTGCGCCAGGAGAAGAGCGCCAACCGCGTGCGCTGGGAGATCGAATACCCGCGCCGCAACAACAACGGTGGGGCCACGCTGGTGCTGAACGTGCCGCGCTCGGTGGAACTGCTGCTGAGCACGGTCAGCGCGAACCAGGACATCAGCGGCATCGATGTGCGACGGCTCCAGGCCGACTCGGTCAGCGGCAGCCTGAGCGCCGCCGGACGCAGTGGTGACAGCAAGCTCAACACGGTCAGCGGCAGCGTCAGCGCACGCCTGCAGACGCCGAAGCTGGATGTGAACACGGTCAGTGGCCGCATCGAGGCCGGCGGCGGCGTGTCCGGCGATATCGGTGCACAGACGGTGTCGGGCCGGGTCGAGGTCGACGCCGGGCGCGTGCAACGGCTGGCGGTGGAAACCGTATCGGGCAGTATCGACCTGTCCGCGGCCGGGCTGGCGCCGGGGGGCCGCATCAATGTCGAATCGGTGAGTGCGTCGGTCACGCTGAGCCTGCCGCGCACGGTGTCGGCGCAGCTGTCAGTGAACAGCTTCAGCGGGTCGATCAACAGCGATGCCGGGCAGGTGGAGCGGCCGCGCTATGGGCCGGGCAGCAACCTCGATACGCGGCTGGGCGGCGGCGACGGTGACATCCGCATCCAGTCGCACTCGGGCAGCGTGCGGGTGCGCCTGGATCGCTGAGCACGATCCGGCAGGCCGCGGCGGCAGCGCCGCCGCGGTCGGTGCTGGGTCAGCTGGCTTTCTTCAGCGCCCAGGTGGTGCCGAGGACTTCGATCTTGCCACCGGCCTTGCGGAACGCTGCCAGGTCCGAAGCGATCGAATCGCTGCTGACCACGGTGCTGGCGGCCGCGCCCTTGCGTTCGCTGCGGATGCTGTTGCTGGCCTTCGCGGGGGTCTTTGCCTTGCGGGGCATGGTTGCTCCTGTCAGGTGGAAGGGGAGGAAAGCGCCCAGGCGTCGGCCTGGCGCAGGTAGTCCTGCCGCTCGCGGCGGCAGTCATCGCCGCCCATTGAAAACTGGCGGCAGATCGCCGGGCGCTGCGAATAGATCGTGCAGCGCAGGTGATAGGGATCGATCGCCGCGCACCAGCCTTCCTCGTTGCGCGCCATCACGGCACGGCCGTGGGCGTCGCGGGCAAGGAACTGGCCAGGCACGTGGTCGCCGGGCTGCAGCAGCACGGGCAGCCGGCAACAGACCGCGTCACAACGGCGGCAGTCGATGGGTGCAGGTGCTGCGTCAGGTTGTAAGGCCACGGGGGCCTGGCGGGTGCCCAAAGCGGGTCTCGATGGCGGCTCAGGTGCTGCGCGGACCATGAACGAGCCAGGAAGGCATGGCCGCTAGGCCCGCAGGGCGGGCCAGGCTGTACCGTGGACACACACCGGCGTGGCCGGTGGAAGGTGCAGCGGGGTTTTAGCCGACCAAGAGTAACTTAGACCGCGTAACGTTTTGTTAATCCTGGCTGGCTGCCGCCAGCGCAAGGCCCTGGACCACGCCCAGCGAGGGCTCGCCGTGGACCATGCGGGCCCCCGGGAAGGCCTCCGCCACGGCTTGGCGCAGGTAACCGGCACGGGACATGCCGCCGGTCAGGAACACCGCGTCCGGGTCGCCGCCGATGTCGCTGCGGACCTGGGCAAGCAGTTCACGGATCTGCTCCAGGTAGCCATGGGCGGCGGCGGCCAGGCCGTCGGCGCTGCTGTCGGCATGCAGGTCGCGGGCGATGTAGTCCAGCGTGCTGCGGTGTTCGCCGGCGGCGCTGAGGGCGATCTTGGCGCGTTCGACGTCACGGTACAGGCGGGCGGTGTTGCCGGTGTCCTGCAGGGCCTGCAGGCGTGCGCCCCACGGGTCGTCGACGTGATCGTATTTGTGCTGGCGGAAGTCGCGCTGGCGCGTCATGTCCTGCACGGTGGCGGCTTCCACATAGTGGTGGGCGGGCACGCGGGTGACGCCGCGGCCGAACAGCGGCATGTAGCTGGACAGGCTCAGCGCCAGATCGATGTCGGTACCGCCGCGGGCGATACCCCAGGCGCGATGGATACGCGGGGCGTCGTCGCCGCCGACTTCGGCATGCGCGATGTCGGTGGTGCCGCCGCCGATGTCGACGATCACGGCCTGGTGCCGCTCGCGGCTTTCGGCGTGGTAGTGCATGGCCGCCGCGGCCGGTTCCTCGAGGAAATCAATCTGGTCGAAACCGGCCTGGGTGGCGGCTTCTCGCAGGATGTCCAGCGCCTGGTCGTTGCCGGCCGCGCCGATCGAGCTGCGGAACTGCACCGGGCGGCCGAGCAGGGCGGCACGCAGCGGCTGGCCAAGCTGGGCGCTGGCGGTCAGGCGGATGTGCTCGAGGATGTGCGCGGCGATGCCGGTGATGGTCTGCTTCGCGCGCGGGTGCAGGTTGTAGCCCAGCATCGACTTCGGGCTCTGCACCAGGTTGCCTTCGTGTTCCTCGAAATAGGCTTCCAGCGCGTCGTCGCCGTAGACCGCGTTCTGCAGCAGGTCGCTGGCGCTGCGCTCCTTGCCGGCGCGGGCTTCCATCCATTCCCGGCGCAGTGCGCGCAGGGCTTCGCGGCGCAGCGCCTGCGGCGTGCGTTCCTGGCCGGCGGCGCGGGCCGCGCGCGCGGCGCTGTCGATCATCTGCTGCAGCTCGTGTTCCTGGCCGGCGTCGAGCTGGAAGTCGTCCGGGTCGGGCACCACGCCGGGGAAGTACACGCTGGTGCGGAACTGCTCGGCGTCGCCGAAGCGGATCGGCAGCAGTTTCCCCTCATGCACGATGGCGGCGGCGGAGTTGCTGGTACCGAAGTCGATGCCGAGGCGCATGGGGAGTTCCGGGGGCGATCAGGGGCCGCGCACTCTGCTGCAGTTCGTCGCCGACTGCAAGTTCCCGTCGCTTGCCGGTGTGGAACGAGTCAAGGAGTTTCCCGGGCACCACCCCCGAAAAGAGGGGGGAAGGGCTGGGCGGTTACAATGGCCGCTGTTGATTCACTTTGAGGTACTTGCTGATGTCTTCTGTTCCCGCCTGCCCGCAGTGCACCCTGGAAAACACCTATGCCGATGGCGCGCTGTGGATCTGCGCCGACTGCGGTTTCGAATGGACCGCCGAGGAAAGCGCCGGTTCCACCCTGGTCGTGCGTGACAGCAACGGCAATACCCTGCAGACCGGCGACACCGTCACCGTGATCAAGGATCTGAAGGTCAAGGGCTCCTCGATCCCGCTCAAGCAGGGCACCGTGATCCGCAACATCCGCCTGGTCGAGGACGATGCCGAGCACATCGAAGGCAACTCGGACAAGATCAAGGGCCTGGTCCTGAAGACCTGCTTCCTCAAGAAGGCCTGATCGCCTTCAGCGCTTGGCCTGCTGCTGCGCACGCCAGCGGGCCAGGCTGTCCAGCTTGGCCTGGTAGCGCGCCTGCTCCGGCGCGCCACCCAGTTCCTGTGCACGCAGCAGTTCGCGATCGGCGCGCTTGAGCTGGCCCGCCAGGAAATAGACCCGCGCCAGCCCGAAGTGGAACTGATGCGCGGTGTCGTACAGGCGCACGGCCTGCCGGTAATAGCGGATCGCCGCATCCAGCTGGCCAGCGCGTTCGGCCTTGGCGCCGAACATGTACTGCGCGAACGGGTCTTCGCGCTGCACCGACTTCAACCGGCGCTCAAGTGACTGCGCCTGCGCGGTCAATCCCAGGCTGCGGAACAGCGCGGAGGCATTGGTCAGTGCGGCATCCTGGCGGCTGTCCAGCTGCAGCGATCGTTCCAGTGCCTGCCGCGCCGCCTCATTGTTGCCTTCGCGGTGGTCGAGCACGCCGAGGTTGTTCCACACCGGAGCGAACCCGCTGTCCTGGGCCAGGGAAGCGTTGAAGAATGCACGAGCGCCGCCGAAATCACCGTCGGCGAGGCGCTCCGCGCCCCGGTTGTTGTAGAAGTGCGCCAATGCCCGTGCACGGCTGACCGGAACCGGCCCGTGGCGGTCATAGAGCACATTGCGATCCAGATCGACGGTACCGAAACGCCCGCCGACGTCGACACCGGCGTTGACGTGGCCGACGCTGTAGACCACGCCTGCGTCCTGGTCCTGGTCCTGGTACCAGGACACCACCTGCCCGACTTCCTGCACGCGGGCCTGGATACCGGCCTCCCGGGCAAGCGTCACGAACAGCAGGGTGAAGGCCAGGCAGTTGGCGCGGCGGTGCTGCCAGATATCGCTGACGGTGTAGGTCGCATTGGCGTCGTACTGCAGGTCCAGCCCGTGCTGATCGAAGATCATCTCCACGAGCGCCTGCAGCCGCTGGTCGCGTGAGTAGCTGCGCTGGATCACCTGCTTCTGGAGCATCGTGCGCAGGTCCGCCGGAATGGCGAACACTTCTTCCGGGGTCGGCACGCGTGCGGCCGACACGGTGATGGTCGGGGTCGTCACCACATCGGCGGGCGGTGCCTGGCCTGCGCCGAAGGCGGGAGCACAGAAGGCCAGCAGCGAAAGGGTGAGGCAGTGGGCGGCAGGACGGTACATGACGGTTCCCGGCAGCGGCGGGCGCTCCCGCCTGTGGCGAGTGTATGCCCATGGATGTCCGGCTGCAGCGACCGCTGGTCGGCGCCGTGTTCATCCACAACCGGTGTGGACCAGCGCTCGACAAAGCTGTGGACAACCGCGCCCAGGCCCCGCCCGGCAAGTGTTGTGAGGGCGTGGTGAAAAAATCACCGGCTTGCCGGGCGTCGGCGCAGACGGGATGATCCGGGTATGGACTTCTCTCCGCTGACGCTTGCACCGGCGCAGTGGCAGGCGCTGCAGGACAGTTACGCATCGCCGCCGCGGGCCTACCACCACTTCGGCCACGTGCGCGCGGTGCTGCAGCATTGCCAGGAGGTGGCTGACGGGCCGGGTTGGCAGCAGCCGGCCGAAGTCTATCTGGCCGTGCTCTACCACGACGCGATCTACGAGGCGGGGCGCAAGGACAACGAGGCACGTTCGGCAGCGCTCGCCGTGCAGGCGATCGCACAGGCACCGGAGCTTGCCGGTGTCGATGCCGCCCGCGTGGAGCAGTTGATCCTGCTGACCGCGCGCCATGGCGCGCTCGGGCCGGACGACGTGGATGCCGAGGCGGCGCTGTTCCTGGACTGCGACATGGCGATCCTGGCCGCGCCGGAAGCCGTGTTCGCCGCCTATGACCGTGGCGTGGCCGAAGAATACAAGGGTGTGGTGCCGGGCTTCCTGTACCGTGCCGGCCGTCGCCGTTTCCTGCAGGGCCTGCTGCGCGCACCGCGGATCTTCCTTAGCGAGTTCTTCCACCAACGTCTGGATGCGGCCGCGCGCGATAACCTGCGCCGTCAGCTGGGCCGCTGAGCCAGCCCGGTACACTGGCAGCTGTTTCCACCGACTGTCGCTTCCAACCGTGTCCGTCCCTGATCCCGATCCCCGCCCGCAGCCGCCGGAAGAGCCCGGCCCCAACGAATGCTGCGGCAGCGGCTGCCCCCTGTGCGTGCTTGACCTGTATGCCGACGAGCTGCAGCGCTATCGCAAGGCGCTGGCCGAGTGGAAGACACGGCATCCGGAGGCGACGCCATGAGCCGCGCGCGTCCGGCGGCGATGCTGGCGTTGGTTGCGCTGCTGCTGTTCCTGGCCACCGCGCTATGGACCCAGTTCGCCCGCACCGACCTGGACTGGGTGCGGGCGACCTTGAGCCTGTACCTGCACGGGCCGTGGGGGCTGGCGTTGCGCGCGGCCTATTGCTTGCTGGCACTGGCCATCGCGGTGCTTGGCATCGCGCTGTACCGCAGCAGCACCGGCCCGCGACGCAGTGCGGCGGCGCCGCTGTTGTTCACGGTTTCTGCGCTGGGCCTGGCGACGGTTGCCATCGGCGACAGCTGGCTGCCCGAAGCAACCCCGCTGCTGGCACCGTTCATCCATGGGCTGGCGGCCAACACCGCGTTCCTGTGCGCCAGCGTCGGCATGCTGCTGCAGGCCTGGTACCTGCGCCGCGAGCCGGGCTGGCAGTCCGCCGCCGGCCTGCTCTGGGCCTGGGCCTGGCTGGCGTTCGTGCTGCTGTGGCTGCATGTGCTGTGGCGCGCTGGTCCGCCCCGCGGGCTGGGCCAGAAGGCCGTGATCGTCGTGATCGTTGGCTGGCTGCTGTACCTGGCGCTGGCGCTGTACCGGCGCAGTCGGCGAACCACGGCCCACTGAATCCCCAACGGCCTGCGCCGGTACGTGCCGTGCACGCGGCGGCGGCGTATCGTGTGCGCATTCCATCGGGGATGCGATATGAAGCGTGCAGGGCTGGGCAGGGCAATGGGTGTGGTACTGGCGCTGGCCGCGCTGCCGGCAACGGCGGCCGTGACCCCGCAGCAGTTCAGCCATGGGCGGTTCGAGCAGATTCCGGTGCATATGCCGTCGGGAACGCCACAGCGGGTGGTGATCTGGTTCCATGAGCCCAGCGCCGGTGGCGACACCAGCCGCCTGCCGATCGAGGCCCTGCGTGCCGACGGCGCCATGGTTGCCGCGGTGGACATCGCGCACCTGCGCGGGGTGCTCAAGCGCGAGGGTGACCCGACCTGCTCGTTCGGTTCCGGTGACGTCGAGAACTTCTCGCGCTGGCTGCAGGCATCCCTGCATCTGCCCGGCTACCACCTGCCGCTGGTGGGCGGTGATGGCGAAGGTGCCGAGATGGCCTATTCGCTCGCGGCCCAGGCCGACACCCAGGTGTTCGCTGGCCTGCTGACCACCGGCTTCTGCCCCGACCACAACCACGAGCGCATGGTCTGCGGCGATGGCGTGAAGCGCAACAAACTGCAACCCGCCGAGCTGAACTTCCCATGGTTGAGTGCAGCCGGTGATCACGGTTGCAAGGTGGGCGAGGCCAGCCGATTCGTGCAGCAGGTCGCGATGGCACGCGAGTTCAAGCGCACCGCGCGCGGTGATGCCTCGCCCGGCCTGGTGGCCGCGGCGCGGGTGATCGGCGCGCAGGCCGGCGTCAGCCTGGCACCGCCGCCGGCCGCGCTGAAGGGCCTGCCGGTGGTGGAAGTGCCGGCCACCGGCAACGGCGACACGCTGGCGGTATTCGTTTCCGGCGACGGTGGCTGGGCCGGCCTGGACAAGGACGTGGCGTCGTCGCTCAACGAGCACGGCGTGGCGGTGGTCGGCATCGACTCGCTGCGCTACTTCTGGAGCGAGCGCACGCCGAAGGGCTTCGCTGCTGACCTGCAGAAGATCATCGACCACTACCGCCAGCAGTGGCACCGCGACAAGGTGATGCTGATCGGTTTCTCGCAGGGCGCCGACGTGCTGCCGGCCACCATCAACCAGCTTGACGCTGGCACCCGTGAGGCGCTGGAGCGCATCGTGCTGCTGTCGGTAGGCAAGAAGGCCGACTTCGAGTTCCACGTCAGCAACTGGCTGGGTGGTGGCGGCGACGGCCTGCCGATCGCGCCGGAAGTGGCCAGACTCCCGGCCGGCAAGACCCTGTGCGTGTACGGCCAGGACGACGATGACGCGCTGTGCCCGGGCCTTCCGGCCAATGACGGCGTGCAGAAGGTGAAGCTGCCCGGCGACCACCACTTCAATGGTGATTACGACCGCTTGGCCGAAGTGATCCTCAAGGGCGGGGCGTAGCGCTTGGTAGACGCCGACCTTGGTCGGCGCTGGGGCTGAGGGCGCCTTGGGGATGAGCGTGTCGACCAAGGTCGACACCTACTGGGTGGTCGGTAGCGCCGGGCCATGCCCGGCGGTACGGGACGTCAATTCCGCCGCGGGTCCAGCGAGATCAGGCGCGTGGCATCCAGCAGCGCCGCCGGCAGGTGCATGCCCCCCGGTGCGGCCAGGTAGCGCGGTCGCCACTGCGGGTCGAACTTCGACTTGAAGCGGCGCAGGCCACTGAATCCATAGAAGCGTTCACCATGCCGCGCCAGCAGGCCGGCCAACCGGTTCCAGCGACCGGCCAGGCGATGCTGGGCAAGGCCGGACAGCGGCGCCATGCCCAGCGAGAAGCGCGCATAGCCCTGCGCGCGGCCCCACAGGAACAGTTCGATGAAAAGGAAGTCCATCGTGCCCTTCGGCGCCTCGTTGACGTGGCGCATCAGGTCCACCGACAGCTCGGCACCGGCCGGTGCCTGCCACAGGTTGGCGAACGCCACGATCTGGCTTTCGGCCTCGACCAGCGCCACCGGGAAGCGCACCAGGTAGTCCGGGTCGTAGCTGCCCAGCGAGAAGCCCTTTTCGTCGCCGGCCTTGTCCTCCAGCCAGGCGTTGGAAATCGCGTGCAGGCGCGGCAGCAGGCTGGGAATTTCTTCCACCTGTGCCACGCGGAACGACAGGCCGCTGCGCTTGCCGCGGTTCCAGGCCTGGCGCAGATCGGCACGTTCGCGGCCTTCCAGGCCGAAGTCGTGCAGCGGCACCATCGCCTCTTCGCCCAGCTTGACCAGCCCCAGTCCGAGGTCAAGGTAGGTCTGCCAGTAGGTCTCGCCGACCTGGTAGAACACCGGGCGCAGGCCGAGCCGGTCGGCTTCCTCGCGGAAGCGCCAGATCAATGCGCGGGCGACGTCCGGCGGGCCGACCGGATCGCCCATTGCGATCAGCGAGCCGCCATAGCGCTGCATCATCACGAAACCCAGCTTCGCTTCGTCGCGCAGTACGGCCTTGTCGGCGGTCAGCACCAGGCAGGCCTGGGTGTCGGTGGCGCCGGCCAGCACCGGTGCCAGCGATTGCAGCGTGGCTTCATCGGCGGCCGGCAGCGGGCTGCGTGTGCTGTGCAGCAGCCGCGCCAGGCCGAACATCACCAGCGCGATGGCCACCACCAGCAAGGCACGCAGCGCGCGCGGCGCGTTGCCGGACACCGCGAATTCCCACCACAGCTCGTTCTGGTACTCGACGTGGCTGTAAGTGAAGAACAGCAGCCAGGTGACCGCGACCAGCACCAGCCCTAGGTTGCGCAGCCACGGCCACGACCAGGCTTCATCCAGCAGTGCGCCCTGGCGGTAGAACTCGCGGCGCGCGGCCCACAGCGCCATCGCCGCCAGCACTGCGGAAACTGCGATCAGCCATTGGCCACCACGCAGCCACAACGGCAACGGGGTGACCACGCACACCGCCATCGCCAGCATCCATGCCGCATGGCTGCGCCGGGCCAGGCCCTGGCCGATCAGCAGCAGCGCGACACCGCTGAGGCTGCCGATCAGGTGCGAGGTTTCCAGGATCGGCAGCGAGGCGTTGACCAGGTGACGGCGCGGCGTCGGCAGCGTGCCGTCGATGACCAGCGCGGCGCCGATGCTGAACACCGCCAGCGCGATGATCTGCGGCAGCCACGGGCGCAGCGCGTTCCAGCCGGCGCGGGTTGCGCCGGCACTGGCCTGTAGCGGCTGACGCAGTGCCGGCGCGAGCGCGAGCAGCGTGGCCAGCACCAGCGGCAGCACGTAGTAGGTGACGCGGTAGATCAGTGCAGCCGCCAGCACCGCAGCCGGTGCCACCTGTGGCAACAGCTTCAACAGGCTCCATTCGAATACGCCCAGGCCCGCGGGAACCGTCGAGACCAGGCCGGCCAGCACTGCCACCAGGTACAGGCCGACGAAGCCCGGCAGGCCGGTCGGCGTGGAGTCCGGCAGCAGCACATAGAACGCGGCACTGGCCAGCACCAGTTCGATCACGCTGAGTACGGTGACACCGATCATGGTGCGGCGGTCGGGCAGCCACAACGCATGACCGAACACGCTGAACTGCCGTCCATCGCGGCCGACCAGCAGCACCGTGGCGAGGTAGGCGAGCAACGCGACGATGCCGACGATACGTACCGCATTGGGATCCAGCGGCAGCGCCAAAGCTGCGGCAGCCGGTTCCATGCACAGCGCCACACTGATCAGCAGCCATGCACCGAACACGAAGCCGAGCGTGCTCATCAGCACCACCTGGCCGATCTGCGCCAGGTCCAGGCCGGCGCTGCGGTAGCCACGCAGGCGCACTGCGCCTCCGGTCAATGCCGCAAAGCCCACGGTCTGGCCCAGCGTATGCGCAAGGAAGGCGGTGATGCCGATGCGCGCCGGATGCACGCGGATGCCACTGCGTCGCAGGCCGATGGCATCGAAGCCGATCAGGCAGGCGTAGCTGGCCAGACCGAGCACCACGGTGAGCGCGATCTGGGTGGCACTGAGGTGGCGGAACGCCTGACGGATCGCGCGGTAGCCGTGCTCATCGAATTCACTGGCCAGGCCATGCAGGGCCAGCGAGAGGATCAGCAGGGGAACGACGATGGTGAGGACCCGCTTCCATGCCGGGGTGGAGGAAGCGGTGGCGGGGTCGGTGGCTGGTGTCATCGGCGCAAGGGTGCGTCAGGAGGGGCGAGTGCGGTGTCAACGCGGGCGTGGCGCATCGTGCGCCTGTCGCCGCCATTTGACCAGCAGGCCTGTCGGAGCCCGGTAGTGATCCTGCGCGAAGGCTCCCCCTGCACCCATCGTTGACCGGATTGGAGGACAATGCAGGCCTGATCACCCGCAGGAGCCACGCCCATGATGGAGCGTTACGACGTCGGACCGCGCATGTCCGAAATGACCGTGTACAACAAGGTCGCCTACCTCTCCGGCCAGATTCCGGAAGACACCAGCCAGGACATTACCGGGCAGACCCGGCAGGTGCTGGCCGAGATCGACAAGCTGCTGGCGCTGGTCGCCAGTGATCGCCAGCATGTGCTGCGCGCCGAAGTGTTCCTGGCCGACATCGCCGACTTCGACGGCATGAACAAGGCATGGGACGAGTGGGTGGTCGAGGGCGCGACCCCGGCCCGCGCAACCTTCGAAGCCAAGCTGGCCCACGCCGAGTGGAAGGTCGAGATCGTGGTGACGGCAGCGGTGCCGTAATCATTGAACGGGGTCAGATCCCTTTTCCGTTGGAAAAGGGATCTGACCCCTTCTGCAGACCCCGTTACAGGGGCAGCATCTCGATGCAATCCACCGGGCACGGTGGAATGCACAGCTCGCAACCGGTGCACAGATCGGCAATGACCGTGTGCATGTACTTGGCGCCGCCGACGATGGCATCCACCGG
The DNA here is from genome assembly GCF_003205835.1 of Stenotrophomonas maltophilia. Lineage (GTDB taxonomy): Bacteria > Pseudomonadota > Gammaproteobacteria > Xanthomonadales > Xanthomonadaceae > Stenotrophomonas > Stenotrophomonas riyadhensis. The sequence continues at coordinate 3,505,651 of NZ_CP029773.1, read as the reverse complement.
GCAGGCCTGGATGCACTTGGTGCAGCCGATGCAGTCGGCTTCCACGATCAGCGCCACCTGCGGCGCCTTGTGTTCGCCGCGCGAACGATCAAACGGAATGGCGGGCACGCCCAGTACCTGCGCCAGTGCGCGCGCGCCAGCGTCGCCGCCCGGTGGGCAGCGGTCCACGCCCACCTCGCCGCGCGCCATCGCCTGCGCGTACGGGCGGCAGCCGTCGTAGCCGCATTGCCCGCATTGGGTCTGCGGCAGCAAGCGGTCGAGGCGTTCGGTCAGGGGCGGGATCAGGCTCATGCGTGGCGAAGGCTGCGCGTTGGGGGTTACTTCAGGGGTTTGCCACGGAACCAGCGCTCGTGGGCCAGCGCCAGCATCGGCTTGTCTTCGGAACTGTCACCGTAGGCATGGATGCGCACGTAGCGCGACAGATCGAACTGGCGACGGATGTGCTCGACCTTGCGCGGGCCGCAGTCGCCTCCGGCATAACGACCGGTCAGGCGGCCGTCCTGGCTTTCCAGACGGTTGCAGATCAGCTGCAGGCCCAGCTGCTCGCACCACGGCCGCAGGTACAGGTCCAGCGAGCCGGACACGATCACCACGGTATGCTGCTGTTCCTTGTGCCAGCGGATCTGCTCCAGCATTTCCGGGCGCACAACCTCGGGCAGGAACTCACGCGAGAAGCCTGCCGCCAGCGTGGTGATGTCATCGCTGTGGCGGTCGCTGAAGGTCAGGCGGGTGACGCGTGCGCGGATGCGTTCGGCCGAGATCAGCTTCAGCTTGTATGCGGCCAGCCACGGGCCGACCTTCCACCACGCCTGCGCCAGCTGTTCGGCGGTGGCCACGCGGCGCAGGAAACGGCCATAGGTATCGCAGGTGGTCACGGTGTGGTCGAAGTCGAACAGCGCCAGTTCCATTCCGTTGCTTCCCATCGCGTTGCCTCCGGTGGCCGGTGCTGCTGGCGGGCGCGGCCGAGGCCACGCCCGCTGCGGGCATCAGCGGACCGGCATGCCCGGCTGCGCGCCGCTGTCGGCGTCCAGCAGCGCCAGCGCGCCGCCGTCGAAACCGGCCGACAGGATCATGCCCTCGCTCAGGCCGAAGCGCATCTTGCGCGGGGCCAGGTTGGCGATGAACACCACGCTGCGGCCAACCAGGGTTTCCGGCTCGCCGTAGCTGCCACGGATGCCGGAGAAGATCTGGCGCTTGCCCAGCTCGCCGGCATCCAGTTCGAAGCGCAGCAGCTTGTCCGAGCCGTCCACGAACTCGCACACCAGCACCTTGCCGATGCGCAGGTCGAGCTTGGCGAAATCGTCGATGCCGATGTAGGCCGGCGCATCGGCGCTCTTCGCGTCGTCCTTGGCCGGGGCCGGCGCGGCCGGTTTGGCGGCGTCGGTCTTGGTGGCGGCGGCGGCAGCGGCGGCCGGCTGCAGGGTGTCCTTGGAGGCGTCGATCATGGCGTCAATCTTCTTCGGGTCGATACGGGTGAACAGCGGGGTGTACTCGGTGATGCGGTGGCCCAGCAGCGGCTGTGCCAGCTCGGTCCAGTCGTTCACCGGCGCAGCCAGGAAGGCCTCGGCCTGCGCGGCGGTGGCCGGCAGCACCGGCTTCAGTGCGGTGACCAGCACGCGGAACAGGTTCAGGCCCTGGCTGCACACGGCCTGCAGCTGCGCGTCGGCGCCGTCCTGCTTGGCGATGACCCACGGCTTGACGTCGTCGATGTAGCGGTTGGCTTCGTCGGCCAGGGTCATGGTCAGGCGGATCGCCGCGGCCGGGTCATTGCGCTCGTAGGCTTCACGGATCGGCGCCAGGCCATCGACGAAGCGCTGGTACTGCGCGGCATCAGGCAGCTGCGCGGCCAGCTGGCCGTCGAAGCGCTTGCTGATGAAACCGGCGCAGCGGCTGGCCAGGTTGACGAACTTGCCGACCAGATCGGCGTTGACGCGGGCGATGAAGTCACCCAGGTTCAGGTCGAGATCGTCGACGCCACCGCCGGACTTGGCGGCGTAGTAGTAGCGCAGCGCTTCCGGTTCCAGGCCGGCGTCGAGGAAGGTACGGGCCATCACGAAGGTGCCGCGCGACTTGCTCATCTTGGCGCCGTCCACGGTCAGGTAGCCGTTGACATGCAGGCGGGTCGGCGCGCGGTGGCCGGTACCGTGCAGTACCGCCGGCCAGAACAGGCCGTGGAAGTTGACGATGTCCTTGCCGATGAAGTGGTGCAGCTCGGTGGCGGTGCCGGCGCGCAGGTGCGCTTCGAAGTCCTCGCCGGTCTTGCCGCACAGGGTCTGGAAGCTGGACAGGTAGCCGATCGGCGCGTCCAGCCAGACATAGAAGTACTTGCCCGGCTGGCCAGGGATCTCGAAGCCGAAGTAGGGCGCATCGCGCGAGATGTCCCACGCGCGCAGGCCACCTTCGGCATTGAGCCACTCACCCAGCTTGGCCTTCACGCCCGGCAGGGCGACATCGCCGGCCAGCCATTCGCGCAGGAACGCATCGAAGTGGCCCACCTCGAAGAAGAAGTGCTCCGAATCGCGCATTTCCGGCGTGGCACCGGAGATGACCGAACGCGGCTCCTTCAGGTCGGTCGGCGCATAGGTGGCGCCGCAGACTTCGCAGTTGTCGCCATACTGGTCGGCGCTTCCGCAGTTCGGGCAGATGCCCTTGACGTAGCGATCGGGCAGGAACATGCCCTTGGCCGGGTCGTAGAACTGCGCGACCGAACGGCGGCTGATGTGGCCGGCCGCTTCCAGCTTCAGGTAGAACTGCTCGGTCAGTGCCTTGTTGGCGGCCGAGTTGGTCGAGTCGTAGTGGTCGAAGGCCACGCCGAAGGCGGCGAAGTCACGTTCGTGGCTGGCCTGGATGTTGGCAATGAAGGTTTCCGGGGTGACCCCGGCCTTTTCCGCGGCCAGCATGATCGGCGTGCCGTGGGTGTCGTCGGCGCAGACGAACCAGGCCTTGCCGCCGCTCATTCGCCGCGCGCGCACCCAGATGTCGGCCTGGATGTAGCCGACCAGGTGGCCCAGGTGCAGCGGGCCGTTGGCGTAGGGCAGGGCGGTGGTGACGAGGGCGGTACGGGTCATGGTCGCGGGGTGAAGCCGAGGGGAACCGCAGAGTATCGCATGCCCGCAACGAGGTGACCCGGCCGGGGCCGGGTCACGAGGGTGAAGCGGGGGCCGGGGCGCTTACTCGCGCTGCCAGGTCTGCGCGCGGCAGATGAAGGCGATGCAGCCGGACACGTCCAGCTTGGTGCCACCCGGCTGCAGCTCCATCTTCGACTTGTAGGTCTTGCCGTTGGCCGGGTCGAGGATGGTGCCGCCGGACCACTTGTTGGCGCCATCGGCCTTCAGGTTCCAGAGGATGGTCATGCCCTTCACTGGCTTGTTCCTGTTGGCGCCTTCACAGCCGTCGCAGACCGGATTGGGGCCCTTGTCCGAGTGCAGGATGTCGACCACCTTGCCGGTCAGCGTGCCGTTGGCGGCCTCGGTGATCTCGACGATCGACTTCACCTTGCCGGTCTTGTCGTCGATGGTCTTCCAGCGGCCGGCGGCGCCGTCGGCGGCCTGGGCCGACAGGGCGGCCAGGCACAGCGGCAGTGCCAGCAGCAGGGTCTTGAAGGTGTTGCGCATGGTCCCCTCCCAGGGTTCATTCCGGCACGGTGCCGGTATGGGTCGACTGTATACCCATTCGGCGGGGTATGGGGAAGGGGGGCTTTGCAGGGCTGCGCCCTGCACCCACGGTAGTGCCGGCCGCTGGCCGGCAACCTCAACGGCAACGGCAAAAGCGACCATTCCGTGGGATGGCGGGGTGGGTCCGGTTGCGGGGGGCGCCGTAAACCCGTCCCTGGGGGCTTGGCCGCGGCATTCATGCCGCGGACACCCCCGCAACCGGACCCACCCCGCCTTCGACAGGTCTCCGCAATCTGTCGGAATGGCACGGCCTGCTCTTGGTGGGTGTCGACCTTGGTCGACACGTAGATCCATGCCATGCATGGATAAATCACGATTGAAAAACGCTCAACCGACCTCGTACAGCTCCAGCGGCAGGTCGTCGGGGTCGGCGAAGAAGGTGAAGCGGCGGCCGGTGTATTCGTCCACGCGGATCGGTTCGCAGGCCACGCCATGTGCGGCCAGGCGCTGGATGAACGGCTCCAGCGCGGCCACGCGGAAGGCGAGGTGGCGCAGGCCCTGGGCTTCCGGGCGGCTGGGCCGGGGCGGAGGGGAGGGGAAGGAGAACAGTTCCAGCTGGCCGCCGTCGGGCAGGGCCAGGTCCAGCTTCCAGGAGTCGCGCGCGCTGCGGTGGTTCTCGGCCAGCACGCGCAGGCCGAGGACGCGCACGTAGAAGTCCTTCGAGCGCGCGTAGTCACTGCAGATCAGTGCGGCGTGGTGGATGCCCAGCAGGCCGTCGGAACCGGTGTTCATTGCAGGGTGTCCAGCCAGCGCTGGGCGATCTTCTGCGCCAGCGGATAGGGTTCGGGGTCGTTGCGGTTGGTCAGCACGATCACGGTCAGGTGCTTCTCCGGATGGCGCACGATCACGTTGCGGAAGCCGATGCTTTCGCCACTGTGCCATTGCACCGGGCCATTCAGGCGCCAGCCGAAGCCGTAGTGCGGCACATCCGGTTCGGGTGTTGCCGTGGCCGGGCTGAACATCGCGCGGCGCGAGGCCTTCGACAGCAGGCGGTCGTCGTACAGCGCCGCATCCCAGCGGGCCAGGTCGTCCAGCGAGGAATAGATGCCGCCATCACCGAGCACGGCGCTGGTGGTGCTCTGGTCGGTGCGCTGCCAGCGACCGTCGATCTGGCTGTAGCCATAGGCGCGTGCGGCGACGGTGTCCACGCCATCCTGGTGGGCCACGGTATGCGCCATGCCCAGTGGGCGGAAGATGCGCTGCTGCAGGAAGCTCGCGAAATCCTGGCCGGAGGCGCGGCCGATGATCAGTGCCAGCAATGCATATCCGCTGTTGCTGTAGCGATACTGCGTGCCAGGTGCGAAGTTCAGGCGATCTTCGTGCGACAGCAGGGTCAGCACATCGGCGTCATGTACCTGGCGGGTGTCGGCAGGGGCCATCAGGTCTTCGTAGTCGAGCAGGCCGCTGGTATGTGACAGAAGCTGGCGGAGCGTGATGGCTGCGGCGGCGGGCGGCAGCTCGGGCAGCCAGTGGTGGGCGGTCTGGTCCAGTCCGAGCCGGCCATCCTCCACCAGCAGCAGCACCGCCGCAGCGGTGAACTGCTTGCTGACCGAGGCCAGCCGGAAGTTGCTGGCCGCGGTGACCGTGGTGCCGTCCTCCACCACCGCCAGGCCGTAGCCGCGGCGGAATACCGGTTGCCCGTCGTGCAGTACCAGCACGGCGGCGCCGGGCACCTGGCCATCGTAGGCCTGCATCAGGCCGTCGATGCCCGCATCCGGTGGGGTCAGCACCGGAGCGGCGGAGGTGGCCAGCGGCAGCAGGCCCAGCACGACGGCGAACAGGGCGACGGCAGGACGCATGGCGGCTCCGGAAGGGTCAGGGTGACGGGGCGGGCGTAGCGCTGGCGGGCTGGGCCATCCAGCGTTCCATCTTGCGGTCCAGCACGTCCAGCGGCATCGAGCCGTCCTTCAGCAGTTCGGCGTGGAAGCGGCGCAGGTCGAAGGCGGTGCCCTGGCGTGCCTTGGCCTTGTCGCGCAGGGCAACAATGGTGGTCAGGCCAGCCACGTTGGACAGCGCTTGGCCGGGCTGGGCCATGATCCGCTCGACTTCGGCGTTGGCATCGTCGCTGCTCATGTCCACGGTCTTCTGCAGGTAGGCGACGGCCTGCTGCTTGCTCCAGCCCTGGGCGTTCACGCCGGTGTCGGCCACCACGCGGGCGGCGCGCAGCAGGCGCGAGTACAGGTAGCCGATGCGGTCGTAGGGATCGGTGTAGACGCCCAGGTCCTCGCCCAGCGTTTCCGCGTACAGGCCCCAGCCTTCGACGAAGGCGAGGTCGCCACCGAGGCGACGGAAGCGCGGCAGCTTGGCCAGTTCCTGCTGCAGGCCCAGTTGCACGTGGTGGCCGGGGATCGCTTCATGCAGGTACTGCACCGGCACGTTCCAGCGCTTGCGGCTGGGCAGGTCGCGGGTGTTCACGTACAGCACGCCCGGTTGCCCGGCCGGTGACGGCTGATAGGCCGCGGCGGCGGCGGTCAACGCACGTTCCGGTTCCACCGCGCGCACTTCGAGGGTGGACTTGGGCAGGGTGTCCAGTACCTGCGGCAGGCGCGCATTGACCTGCTGCTGCACCTGGCGGTAGCGGTTGATCAGCGCATTGGCGTCGCCGTACTGGAACTGGCGGTCATTGCGCATGCTGCGCAGCAGCTTGGATGGCGTACCACGCAGCTTGGCATCCTTCATCACCGTGGCGATCTGGGCCTGCAGCTCCTGCACGCGCTGTTCGCCCAGCGCATGCAGCTGCGCAGCGGTCTGGTCGCTGGCCGTGGTCTGCACGATCAGGTTGGCGTACCAGGCCTGGCCATCGGGCAGTGCGCCCAGGCCGCTGCTGGCGCGCGTGGCGGGCAGGTATTCGGTGGCGATGAAGCCACGCAGGGCGCGGTAGGCCGGCATGATGCGCAGTTCGATCATGCGCTTGTACTCGGCGCTGATGCGCGCCTTGTCCTCGGCCGGGATGGTGTTCGGCATGGTGCGGATCGGCGACCAGAAGATGCTCTCTTCGGCGGTCGGCTTGATCACCGCATCCAGCTGCGGCAGTACTTTTTCCATCAGGTCGCGCGGCTGTACCACGCCGGCCTTCATGCCCTGGCGCATGTTGTCGATGGCCTGGTCGAACAGCTCGGGAATGCCGAGCGAACGGCGCGACCAGGTGTCGTAGTCCTGCACGGTGTTGAACGGCTGCGCGCCGGCACCGGCACCGAGGATCGCCATGATGCTGCCGATGTTGTAGTACTGGCTGATCGGCATCATCCAGCTCGGGTAGCGCTCGGCGGCCAGCGAAGCGCGCGCGTCGCGCACGAAGATCTCGTAGCTGAGCAGGTCCTGGCCCTGGAGGCCGTCGCTGCCGAGTTTCTCGACCTTGCCCAGCCACTCGGTGGTGAAGTCGTGCGACTGCTGGCGCCAGGCGGCGGACAGGATGTTGGGCAGCTGGTCGTTGTAGCGGGGCTCGCCCTGGAAGGTCGCCTGCAGCGGATTCAGCCGCATCGAGGCATCCCAGTATTCGTCATACAGGCGCTCCAGCTGCACCTGCTTGGGTACGGCACGGGCCGGTGCGACCGGGCGTGGCGCGGCGCGGCGCGCCGAACTGCCACGGGCCGGCGCGGTGGCGCGGGCGGGCCTGGCCTTGGGCTTGGCGGCCTGGCGGGTCTGCGCGGCGGCAGGGCGGCTGGCCTTCTTCTTCGCTGCTTCGGCCGACGGCACGGCACTGAACAGGAACAACGCGGCAATGGCGGCGGCCAGGACGCGGGGGGAATACGGCATCAAGAAGCTTCCGTGGAACACAGACCGTGGAGCTTGCACGATCCGCGCGCGTACGGCCAGCGTGAAGGCGCAGTCAGCTTGGTGGCGCTGGGGCTTCAGTCAGCCGCCGCGGCGGCGCGCAACGCCGCCGCGCGATCGGCGCCCAGATAGCGGGTGATAGCCCGCCGCATCAGGTACAGCAACGGAATCAGGGCAATCGCAAAGCCCATCTTGTACACGTAGTTGACGCTGGCGACTGCAAGGAACAGCGAGGTCGGCCAGTGCTGCGGGCCGAGCACGAAGGCGATCCAGATCACCACGAAGCTGTCCACGACCTGCGATATCGCGGTCGAGCCGGTCGCGCGCAGCCACACGTGGCGTTCGCCGGTGGCCTGGCGGATGCGATGGAACACCGCCACGTCGATCAGCTGGCCGAGCAGGAAGGCCACCAGCGAACCGGCAATGGTCCACATGCCCTGGCCGAACACCGCCGCGAACGCGGCCTGGTAGTCGGGCACGCCGTGGCCGTCCATCGAGGTGACCCACCAGCTGGCCGGCGCCAGCGAGATGGCGGCGAAGGCGAACAGGAAGCCGTAGCCGATCAGCACCACCGCCAGCCACGAGATGAAGCGCACGCCGCGCTTGCCGAAGAACTCGTTGATGGTGTCGGTCATGATGAACACCACCGGCCACAACAGGGTGCCGGCGGTGAAGCTGAGCGAGCCGGTCTGGCCGAACAGGTTCCAGTTCAGCGGATCGATGCCGAGGGTGTCTTCCAGCGCGAAGATCTTCACCCCGATCAGCTCGGCCAGCACCGCGTTGCCGCAGAAAAATGCGGCCAGCACGATGAACAGCAGGACCGCGCGGTCCTGCAGCGGGCGCTCGACCGGCGCCGCGGTCATTCGCTGCGTTCGCCTGCGCGCGTGAACGGAACGCTGGACGGTGCGACGGCACCACCGGAAATGATGAAGCTCATGGCCTGGTCGACGGTCCAGTCGGTCGGGGTCAGCAGCTCCACCGGCACGATTTCCAGGTAACCCGAGGTCGGGTTCGGCGTGGTCGGCACGTACACCGCCGCCAGCTCACGGTCGGTGCCGTGTTCCTTGATGACGCGGGTGACCAGGCCGACCGACTTCATGTCGCGGTGCGGGAAGTCGATCAGCACCACGCGCTGGGTACTGCCCGGTTCGGTCTGCAGCATGTCCAGCAGCTTCTTGGCGCTGTCGTAGATGATGCTGGCCAGGGGAATGCGCTTGATGATCGCGCCGACCCAGCGCAGCAGGCGCTGGCCGAGCACGCGGCGGCTGGCCACGCCCACCGCCAGGATCACCAGCAGGGTAGCCAGCAGGGCGATGGTGTCCTGGATCCACTCGGCACGGACCCAGCCGAGGTAATGCGGGAAGCTTGTCGCGATCTGCTCGGAAAGCGGTACCACCAAGGGGCTGGAAATGCCCGACAGCAGCACGAACACGAACTTGACCACGACCCAGGTCAGCCAGATCGGCAGCAGGGTCAGCAGGCCGGTCAGGAACAGGCGCTGCAGGGAGGGGCGGGGGACCAGGGCGGGGGCTTCGAGCGACATGTGCGCATTGTAGCGGCCACCGCCGGTCGATTACGCTGGGGAATCGACTGCGGCAACGACACATGGAAGGGAAGCTGTGTTGAAGATTCTGCGCGGACTGGGCTGGACCCTGGCGGGCCTGCTGGTGCTGGCCATCGTGGTGTGGTGCGCATCGCGCATGTGGCCGGTGCCTGAATCACGCCTGCAGGCGCAGCAACGGCTGGAGGCACGCCTGCCGGCGGCCGGGCGCAATGGTTATGCGCTGCTGTGGACGTTGCCGTTCGACGATCTGGATGCCCGCCAGCGCGAGCAGGCGTTGGCCGAGGACGTGCGCCGTTGGGAGGCGGACCTGCAGGGCAGCAGCGGCGGCCAGACACACCTGGCGGCCAACCATGCCGAGCTGCGCTCGCGGCCCGGTGCCAGTTGCGGGCCGGCCGCCACCGGCTGCCTCGCCCAGGTCCGCGCGAACCCGCAACGCTTCGTGGACGCCCACGCCGGCCACCAGCAGTTGCATGCGCGGCTGGATCAGCTGGCCGAAGCGGACTACTTCATGTCGCCGTTCCAGCCGAAGGGCGACGGCATTCTGGTCCCGTTGCCGACCTATGGTCTGGTGGTGGATGCCACCAGCGCGCACGCGCTGGACTACGTGCAGGGCGATATCGACGGCGCACTGCGCGGCAGCTGCCGTGGACTGCTGCTGGGAAGGCGGCTGGTGCCGGGTAGCAGCTATCTGATCGAGAGCATCATCGGCGCCAGCCTGGTCCAGGCCAATGCCCAGCTGCTGGCCGACATGCTGGTCGAACTACCCGCCGGCCACCCGCTGCCAACGGAATGCGAACAGGCGCTGCAGCCGATGCGGGCCGACGAGCAGAGCCTGTGCCGGGCAATGCAGGGCGAGTATGCGATGAACCGCGCGGCGATCGAGACATCGGCGCGGGAGTTCGGCGGCGTGCTGGTGCTGGATCGCAGCAGCACCCTGGCCCGCGCGGCCGGCAATCTCGGCTGGGCCTGTGGCGCGGCAGCCACAGCGGCGCTGGAAGCGGATCGCCCGTTGCCAGTGCCGGCGCCACCGCAGCATGACTTCGGTTGCCTGTCGAACGTCATGGGCTGCGTGCTGACCGATATGGCCGCGCCGATCTATCCTGCCTATTCGTCACGGCCACAGGATGCCGCGGCGATGGTGCGGCTGCTGGGGGCGCAGCGTTGGCTGCGGCAGCAGACGGATGATCCGGTGGACGCACTGCAGCGGCTGCCGGTGCAGTTCCGCTCGCCGGTGCGGGCGCCGCAACTGTCGGCCGATGGCCGCCACCTGCAGGTGCCGCGTCGCTCTCCAGCGCGCAGCGCTGATGAGAACCCGTGGCTGTCGGTGCCGTTGCAGAAGGAATCGGCTTCGACTGCGGCGGGACGCGACTGAAGCGCGCTCAGCGTGCGTGTGGCTTCAACCGCAGGTAGACCTGCTTGCGCACCTGGGCGACCACCTCGCCGCTTTCATCGACGACATCATTGCTGAACCATCTCAGCACTTTGTCACCAGCGGCGGCTTCGGCGCGCAGTTCGTCCAGCAGTGCGTCGTCGATGCGGAACGAGGTACGCACGGTACCGCGGCCGGGCTTGAGGAAATCGATGGCACCGGCGCGGTCCCACACGTAGTAGTCACGGCCAAGGATATGCAGCAGGCCGAGCATCCAGAACGGATCGGTCATCGCGAACAGGCTGCCGCCGAAGTGGGTACCGACATAGTTCCGGTTCCAGGGCCGCAATCGCATTTCGACATCGATCTGCCGGTAGTCGGGAGTGATGCGGGTGACGTGGATGCCGGTGAACAGGAACGGCGGCCAGAGGTTGATGCCGAAGCGGAACAGGCGGGCGTTCATGCGGGTCCGGGGCGCAGGGCGAGGCGTCCAGTCTAACCATTCGCATGCGTATGTTGCACCCCGGGCGAGCGTCCGCACGATTCGGGCGTGGTCCGGCGAATTGTTGAGTCGAGCTTGGGGTCATGCAGCTGCGTCAAGGAACCCTGGGGCGATGCATGCAGTCACTGAAGTCCAGAGTGGCCATTGCAGTCACTGCGCACTCCGATGAAGGACGGCCGGTGTGGCAGCGGGGCTACTACGATCATCTGATCCGGAATGAGGCGGATGTTCGGCAACAGTCACTGTATGTACTGGCCAACCCAGTGCGTACGGGCCTGACATCGCGGCTGGGAGACTATCCGCTTGCGTGGTGTCGCTGGCCGCTGGAATGAGGCGGAGGCAGTCGAGCAAGCTCGACTCTACAGGGGGTGTGCATATCCTGCCTCATGGGCCGTCGATGACATACCCGTCGCGCCCATTGGCCTTGGCCTGGTACAACGCGGTGTCGGCGCCTTCGACGAAATGGTGTGGTTGCAGATCGCCGTCAGGCACGCGGGTGAACACGCCGATGGTGAGGGTGACGGCACCGTCGCTGGCATCGCCGGGCGCCGGCAGCGCCCGCACGCATGCGATCAGGTCCTCGATCACCAGGCGCGCCCCCTCGGCTGGCGTATCCGGCAGCACCAGTGCGAATTCGTCACCGCCGTAACGTGCGGCCATGTCACGCGGGCGCCGCGCATGCGCGCCGATCAGGCGGGCGACATCGCGCAGCACGCGGTCGCCCACCTGGTGGCCATGGCGGTCGTTGTGGCGCTTGAAATGGTCGACGTCGATCAGCGCCAGGCTCAACGGCTTGCCACTGCGCCGGGCGGCATCGCATTCCTGCTGCAGCGACTGCTCGAAGCGCAGGCGGTTGCCAAGACCGGTCAGCGCGTCGCGGTTGGCCTGGCGGTGCCAGGCCGAGATCCGCCAGATCGCCCAGGCCAGCAACACCAGCAGAACGCCCAGCATGGCGGTAGCCGGCGCCCACCACAGGTCGCTTGCGCGCAGCAGCACCCAGCTCAGCAACGGCGCCGCCGGCAGTGATGCCAGCGCGGCCAGCCACGGCAGGCGCAGGCCGAGCAGGAGCACGCACAGCGCAACCACCACACCACTGATGGCGTGCTGCCAGAGGCGCGGCAGCAGGTCGATCTGCTTGTGCTGCAGCAGCATCGAGGCGATGTTGGCCTGGTACTCGCTGCCACTCATCCAGAACTCGCGGGTGGTTGGCGTCAACAGCCGTGGTGCGATGCCACTGGCGGTCATGCCGACGACGATGCGACGGCCGTGCAACATCGCCATGTCCACATGGCCATCGAGCACGTCCACGTAGGAAACCTGCGGCAGCCGCTCGGGCGGACCGGCGTAGCGCACCCGCACGTAGTCGTCGCGTCGCCATTGATAGGGCGAGCTCACCCCCGGATCGGGGTCGGGCAGGCCGCGCACAGCGCCCGCGGGGAGGCCCGCAAGGGCCAATCCGAGCGCGGGCCAATGGGCCATGCCGATGCCAGCGTGCAGGTAGACGCCGCGGGCGACGCCATCGCCGTCCACTTCAACATCGGTGTGGCCGATGGCGGCGGCACTGGCCGCAATCTGCGGTACCGGCAGCATTTCCTCGGCCATGCGATCACCGGCCGCGGGCGCGGCCAGCACCGGCAGCACCACCCGGCCATTGCGGCGGATGGCCGCGGCCAGCGCCTCGTCCTGGCGGCTGTCGCGGCGGTCCGGCTCGGACAGCATCAGGTCCAGCGCGACGCGCTCGGCGCCGGCATCGGTCAGGCGATCCAGCAGGCGTGCGTGGATCGAGCGCGGCCACGGCCACTGGCCGATGCGCTGCAGGCTGCCTTCGTCGATCGCCACGATCAGCACGCTTGGATCGGGACGATAGTCCCAGTTGCCGACCATGGCATCGTAGGCGGCTTCATCCTGCCGCCACAGCCACTGGCCCTGGCTGGCGATCACGGTCAGCACGCCGGCCAGCAGCGCCAGCAGGATCCGCTTCGACCACGGCAGTGGCGAGCGCCTCATAACAACAGCCACAGCAGCAGGGCGCCGCCGCCAGCGCCGTAGCACAGGCGGCAGGGCAGCTTGATCTGCTGCGCAGGAGAGTACTCGCCTGCATGACCGTCATCGTCGATGTACTGCACGCGCACGTGCAGGGTGCCGCTCCAGGGCCGCTTGAAGCTGACCTGCGGCTCGACCACTGTCTCATCGACCAGCGGCGCCTTGAAGTCTCCGCGGCGATCGACCTGCACCCGATAGCGCTGGCCTTCGCTGCCCGCCTGCCAGCGCAGCGTCAGCTCGCCATGCGCGGCTTCCGGCGGCTGCAGCGCCGGATCAACCGGTTCATTGCTCAGCTGCAGCGGCAGCGCCTGGCCGTAGCGGCCCTGGTGGCCGTTGCCATCGCGCGAGGCCACGCGCCAGAAGTACTGGCCCGGCGGCAGTGGCTGCGCCAGGCGCAGGTCGGTGCCAGGGGTCGTCTGTTCCTGCAGCGGTTGCACGAAGCTCGGCTCGGCGGCGATCTGCAGTACGCTGCTGCGCGCGCCGGGGGCCTGGCTCCAACGGAAGCGCGGTCGGTCGCTGTTGATCGTCTGCCCATGCAGCGGGGCCACCGTCAGTGGCGGCGGCGGCTGGTCGCTGAGTTCGAAATCGGCGCTGGCATCCAGGCCTTCCACACCCTGTGCGTCGACAGCACGCAGCAGGATACGCAGCTGGCCGGGCGGCAGATCGCCGATGGCCAGGTGGGTGTCAGCGGTGGTCGCGGCAAAGAGCAGAATTTCCGGTGTTGCGGCTTGTACCACTTCCACGCGGTAGTGTGCGGCGCCGGGAACCGCTTCCCAGGCCAGCAGGGTCGGCAGCGGCGCCAGCCGAAGTTGGTCGTTGCGCAGCGTCGGAGCGGGCAGCAGGGGAGAGACCGCAGCGGGGGCTGCGTCAGCGCTGCCGCTGCGGGTGGCCTGTCCTGGCCGGACCAGGCGCTGGCCGTGGGTGTTGCCGACCTGCACCTTGCCCTGCAGGACCTCGGTGGCCGCGACCTGGCCGGTGTCGCCGGCACTGACCCGGAACACGGTGCCGCGCACGCTGCTGGTGGCGGTGGGGGCATCGATGATGTAGCGCGATGCCGGACCGCGGGCCGGCGTCACCCGGTTGCTGGCGCGTCCCTGCTGCAGGCGCAGGCGGGTGTCGACCATGCCGGTATGGCCATAGCGGCTGAGTTGGTCCAGGCGCAGGCGCGAATGCTCGCGCAACTGCAGGCGCGAGGCATCGGCGAATTCAAGCGTGATGCTGGAGTCGCCTTCGGTCTGCACGGTATCGCCGATACGCAGCTGCTCGCCGGCCAGGACCGCGCGCGTGGCGCTGCCGTCGGCGCCAGACAGCTCGACCTTGCCACGCACGGACAGTACGCGGGCGGGCGCCGGTTCGATGCGCAGCCAGCTGATGGGGAAGCGCAGCAGCTGGCCGGGGGGCAGCTGGTAGGGATTGTCGATGCGGTTGTGCTGTTGCAGTTGCTGCCAGGGTACCGAGGGCTTGAGGTACAGGCCACCCAGGTCCCACAGGGTATCGCCGGGACGGACCCGGTAGTTCCAGTCCTGGGCACCGGCCAGACCCGGCAGCAGGAGGAGGGCGCAGAGCAAGGCACCCTGGAAGCGCATGGCGAACAACAGCGAGCGGACGAAGGTCACAGTTTGCAATCCCGGCAATGCGGGGGCGCAGCTGCAAGACCCCATGGCCCCGACCTCATCCCCCCGAACGGATCGTGGCGGCCGTACGGCCGCCATCCAGCGCATTATTGCCCGCGTTCAGTGCAGGGATTCTGAACGAAGCATGTTCCCGTTCAGAACAGCAGGGAGGCCATCCGGCGGCGGTACTGGCCGACCAGGTCCTCGTCGGAGATCACATTGAAGGCGTCGATCAGGGCCTTGCGCGGCAGTCCTTCTTCGAAGGTGCGGTCGATCCGCAGCATTTCCAGGAACTGCGCCAGCGCGGCCTCGTCGTGGCCGCCCAGCAGCAACTGCACGCCACGCAGGTGGCGGGCCTTGAGGTCGTTGCCATCGGCGGCAATGCGCGCGTCCAGCACCTCAGCCGCGGGCGCGTCCTTCAGTGCAGCGGCGAAGGACAGGCGCGCGCGGGCGCGCACGGCGCGGTCGTCGGTGGCGAGGTTGGCGGGCAGGCCGTCGATCAGCGTGTCGGCCTCGTCCACACCGCCGATCTGCAGCAGGGCAAGGGCCAGATCGAGCTTCAGCTCATCCTTGTCCGGCTCGGCGGCGATCTGTGCGCGCAGCACGTCCACCTGTGCCTGCGGGTCCAGCGGTGCTTCGTCCTCGGCAGCGGTGTCACCGAGGTCGGCCGGCACGATGCCGTGCTGGGCCAGGAACTCGCGCAACTGGCCTTCCGGAATGGCGCCGGGGAAGCCATCCACCAGCTGGCCGCCCTTGACCAAGAACACGGTCGGCACCGAGCGGATCTGGAAAGCCGCAGCGATCTGCTGCTCCTTGTCGACGTCGACCTTGGCCAGTTCGAAGGCGCCGTTGTATTCGGCCGCCAGCTTTTCCAGCATCGGGCCGAGGCTCTTGCACGGCCCGCACCAGGTGGCCCAGAAGTCGACCAGCACCGGCGTCTGCAGCGACTTCTGCAGGACTTCGGCCTCGAAGGTCGCAGTGGTGGCGTCGAATACGTAGGTCGTCTCGGTCATGGGAGAGGCATCGTTTGGCATCTGGAGACCGATTCTATGGTGACGATCGATGTCGGTCTCAACCCGGGCTGCGGCAAATACCCGACAATGCGGCCTTCCTGTCGCTGTTGTTCCGGAGCCTGCATGTCTTCACTGTCCCCGCTGTTGCGCCTGTCCGGGCTGATCGCCGCGCTGCTGTTCGTGCTGGCGGTGCTGGGTTTCGGCACCGGCCTGGAAGGTTATGCACAGGCGCGGCACCCGGTGGCCCTGCTGGGCGCGCAGGGTGTGCCGCACGCGCTGGCCTTCAATCTGCTGGGTTTCGTACTGCCGGGCCTGTTGGCGGTGGTCGTGGCCGAGTGCCTGCGCCGGCAGCTGCCGGCCAGCGCTGGCTGGGCGCCGCGGGTGGGCAGCCAGATGCTGTTGCTGGGCGGGCTGGCCTTCGCCGCGATGGGCTTGATGCCGCTGGATGTGGACGATCTGCACGGGCCGGCCAGCCAGCTGCACGCCAGTGCCTGGATGGTCTGGGTGCTGGGCTTCGTCGCCGGCACCCTGTTGCTGGGCATCTCGCAGCTGCGCCAGACGCACGGTCGCGCCCTGGGCGGGGTGGCGCTCGCCTGTGGCGTGCTGGCGGCGCTGGCTGCCTTTGCGCTGCAGGGTGTGCTGCCGGCACCACTGGCACAACGGCTTGCATTCGCCTGCTGGGCGGTCTGGCTGGCACTGGCCCTGCCGCTGTCGCGACCGCGCTGAGACCGGCTCCGGGCGCTGGCGGCGCCGGCGGTCGGCGGGCAGGATTGGAGACGTTTGCCGCACTGCGGTACGCTGTACCGCTTTGCCGCCGCATCCGCGTGTTCCATGACCAGCGCTGAAACCAACGCCTACGACCCGCAGCAGGTTGAATCCGCCGCCCAGAAGTACTGGGACGCCACCCGTGCCTTCGAAGTCGACGAGACTTCGGACAAGCCGAAGTACTACTGCCTGTCGATGCTTCCGTACCCGTCCGGTGCGCTGCACATGGGCCACGTGCGCAATTACACCATCGGCGACGTGATCAGCCGCTACAAGCGCATGACCGGCCACAACGTGCTGCAGCCGATGGGCTGGGACGCGTTCGGTCTGCCGGCGGAAAACGCCGCGATCAAGAACAAGACCGCGCCAGCGGCCTGGACCTACAAGAACATCGACCACATGCGCAGCCAGCTGCAGTCGCTGGGCTATGCCATCGACTGGTCGCGCGAGTTCGCCACCTGCCGTCCGGACTATTACGTCCACGAGCAGCGCATGTTCACCCGCCTGATGCGCAAGGGCCTGGCCTACCGCCGCAACGCGGTGGTGAACTGGGACCCGGTGGACCAGACCGTGCTGGCCAACGAGCAGGTCATCGACGGCCGTGGCTGGCGCTCCGGCGCCCTGGTCGAGAAGCGCGAGATCCCGCAGTGGTTCCTGCGCATCACCGACTACGCCCAGGAACTGCTGGACGGCCTGGACGAACTGGACGGCTGGCCGGAATCGGTCAAGACCATGCAGCGCAACTGGATTGGCCGTTCCGAAGGTCTGGAAATCCAGTTCGACGTGCGCGACGTCGATGGCAGCGCGCTGGACCCGCTGCGCGTGTTCACCACCCGTCCGGATACCGTGATGGGCGTGACCTTCGTGTCGATCGCCGCCGAGCATCCGTTGGCGTTGCATGCGGCGAAGAACAACCCGGAGCTGGCGGCGATGCTGGCCGACCTGAAGCAGGGCGGCGTGTCCGAGGCTGAACTGGAAACCCAGGAAAAGCGCGGCATGGACACCGGCCTGCGCGCGCTGCATCCGGTCACCGGCGAACCGGTGCCGGTCTGGGTCGCCAACTTCGTGCTGATGGGCTACGGCACCGGCGCGGTGATGGCCGTCCCGGGCCATGACCAGCGCGACAACGAAGTGGCCAACAAGTACGGCCTGCCGATCAAGCAGGTGATCGCGCTGAAGGATGCGCGCACCGAAGAGGAGCGCAACTGGGACGGCAGCCGCTGGCAGGACTGGTACAGTGACAAGAGCCGCGCCTTCGAACTGGTGAATTCGGCCGAATTCGACGGCCTGGACTTCCAGGGCGCCTTCGAAGCCCTGGCCGAACGTTTCGAGCGCAAGGCCCAGGGCCAGCGCCGGGTCAACTACCGCCTGCGCGACTGGGGCGTGAGCCGCCAGCGCTACTGGGGCTGCCCGATTCCGGTGATCTACTGCGCCAAGTGCGGTGCGGTGCCGGTGCCGGAAGAGCAGCTGCCGGTGGTGCTGCCGGAGGACGTGGCGTTCTCGGGTACCGGTTCGCCGATCAAGACCGATCCGGAATGGCGCAAGACCACCTGCCCGGACTGCGGCGGCGCGGCCGAGCGCGAGACCGACACCTTCGATACCTTCATGGAGTCGAGCTGGTACTACGCCCGCTACACCTCGCCGGGTGCCCGTGATGCCGTCGACAAGCGCGGCAACTACTGGCTGCCGGTCGACCAGTACATCGGCGGCATCGAGCACGCGATCCTGCACCTGATGTATTTCCGCTTCTACCACAAGCTGCTGCGCGACGCGCGGATGGTGGACAGCAACGAGCCGGCGCGCAACCTGCTGTGCCAGGGCATGGTGATCGCCGAGACCTACTACCGCCCGAACCCGGACGGCTCGAAGGACTGGATCAACCCGGCCGATGTGGAAGTGCAGCGCGACGAGCGTGGCCGCATCACTGGCGCCACCCTGATTGCCGACGGCCAGCCGGTGGTGGTCGGTGGCACCGAGAAGATGTCCAAGTCGAAGAACAACGGCGTGGACCCGCAGGCGATGGTCGGCAAGTACGGCGCCGACACCGTGCGCCTGTTCTCGATGTTCGCCGCACCGCCGGAACAGTCGCTTGAGTGGAACGAAGCCGGCGTGGATGGCATGGCCCGCTTCCTGCGCCGCCTGTGGGCGCAGGTGCAGAAGCATGCCGCCGACGGTGCTGCGCCGGCACTGGATGTGGCCGCACTGGATGCCAACCAGAAGGCGCTGCGCCGCAAGACCCACGAGACCATCGGCAAGGTCGGCGACGACTATGGCCGCCGGCACAGCTTCAACACCGCCATTGCGGCGGTGATGGAGTTGATGAACGCGCTGGCCAAGTTCGAGGACGGCAGCGAGCAGGGCCGCGCGGTGCGCCAGGAAGCGCTGCAGGCCATCGTGCTGCTGCTGAACCCGATCACTCCGCATGCCAGCCATGCCCTGTGGCAGGTGCTGGGCCATGGCGAGACGCTGCTGGAAGACCAGCCGTTCCCGCAGGCTGATGCCGGCGCGCTGGTTCGCGATGCGCTGACCCTGGCCGTGCAGGTCAATGGCAAGCTGCGTGGCACCATCGAGGTGGCGGCCGATGCCGCGCGCGAGCAGGTCGAGGCGCTGGCACTGGCCGAGCCGAACGCGGCCAAGTTCATGGAAGGCCTGACGGTGCGCAAGATCATCATCGTCCCGGGCAAGATCGTGAACATCGTCGCCGCCTGATGTACCCCGCACCGGCCACCCGTGCGGTGGCCGGTGCCCTTCCGGTGCAGGGCAGTGCACTTGATGGCCCTGCATTCACGCGGCTTCGGGCACGCTGTGTGTTGCCGTGATCGCCCGGCTCCGCCAGACTGTCTCCATGACCCGAATCCTGCTTGCCCTCGTTCTTGTCCTCGGCCTCGCCGGCTGCGGTTTCCATCTGCGCAACAAGCTGATGCTGCCGACCGATACGGCGCCGGTGAAGGTGGTCTCCACCGCCCCGTACAGTGAACTGGTCAAGCTGCTCAACCGCAGCCTGCTGGCGTCCGGTGCCAAGCTGGCCGATGAGGACAGCAAGGAACCCAGTACCCAGCTGCAGGTGCTGTCCGAGCGCTGGGGCGACCTGCCGATCGCCATCGACTCGCAGGGCCGTGCGCAGGAGTACAGCCTGCGCTATGCCGTGATCTTCATCTTCCGTCGTGAGGATGGCAGCGAGCTGGTGCCGCAGCAGGTGATCGAGCTCTCGCGCGACTACGTGTCGCCGCCGACCGACGCCACCGGTACCACCACCGAACGCGAGATCCTGGCCGATGAACTGCGCCGCGAAATGTCGGCGTCGATCATCCGCCGCATCGACAGCGTGGTCCGTGCCGAGATCGAGAAGGGCGGCAGCCTGTCGGCACCGAAGGCCAAGCCGGTGGAAGGTGCGGTGCCGGCCGAGCCGGTCCCCGCAACCAAGCACTGAGCCGCTGCGATGGAACTGCGTCCGGAGCAGCTGGCCAGCCAGAGCGCTGATACCGCGCTGGTGCCGGTCTACCTGATTGCCGGCCCGGAAACCCTGCGCGTGCTGGAGGCGGCTGACGCCATCCGTGCGCGGGCGCGTGCCGCCGGCATCGGCGAGCGCGAGGTGTTCGACGCCGATGGCCGCGATTTCGACTGGAACCAGCTCGACGCCAGCTTCAACGCGCCCAGCCTGTTCAGTGCCCGCCGCCTGGTCGAGGTGCGCCTGCCCAGCGGCAAGCCGGGCAAGGACGGCGCCGAGGTGATCAGCCAGTTCTGCGCCAATCCGGCGCCGGACGTGGTGCTGATGATCACCGCCAACGAATGGAGCAAGGCGCACCAGGGCAAGTGGGCCGAAGCGGTCAACCGCATCGGCGTGCTGTCGGTGGCGTGGGCGATCAAGCCGCACGAACTGCCGGACTGGATCGAGCGCCGACTGCGCGGCAAGGGCCTGCGCGCGGACCCGGCCGCCGTGCAGCGCCTGGCCGAGCGGGTGGAAGGCAACCTGCTGGCCGCCGCCCAGGAAATCGACAAGCTGGCGTTGCTGGCCGATGGCCAACCGCTGGACGTGGAACGGATGGAATCGCTGGTGACAGATGCCGCCCGCTATGACGTGTTCCGGCTGGTGGAGGCCACCTTCTCCGGCCAGCCGCCGGCGGTGCTGCGCATGCTGGCCGGCCTGCGCGGCGAAGGCGAGGCGGTAGCCGCGCTGATGCCGATGGTGATCCGAGAGTTGCTGGCCGGGGCCGGCCTGGCCCGGGTGCAGGCCCGTGGCGGCAATCTGGCCGCCGAGATGAAATCACGCGGCATCTGGGAATCGCGACAGGCGCCGTACAAGCGCGCGCTGCAGCGGCACCCGGAAAGCAAGCGTTGGGAGCGCTTCGTGGCGGAAGCGGGACTGGTCGACCGTATCGCCAAGGGGCGGGCCGACGGCGATGCCTGGCTGGCGCTGGAGCGCCTGCTGGTGGCCGTGGCCGAACCGCGTGCCGTGCGCCTGCTGGCACGGGCCTGAGCGATGAGCCTGCGGATCTATTACGGGGGCACCTTCGATCCGGTGCACCTCGGGCACCTGGCGATCGCGCGTGCCGCCCGTGACGAACTGCAGGTTGCCGTGCGGATGCTGCCGGCGGCCGATCCTCCACACCGTGCGGTGCCTGGTGCCACCGCCGAGCAGCGTTGCAGCATGCTGTCGCTGGCCATCGGCGATGAACCCGGACTGCTGCTGGACCGCCGCGAGCTGGATCGCGCGGCACGCTTCCCCGGTCGGCCGTCCTACACCGTGGACACCCTGCGCGAGCTGCGCGGCGAGCTGGGCCCGAGCCGGCCACTGGCCTGGCTGGTCGGCGCCGATAGCCTGCTGGGCCTGACCCGCTGGCACGAATGGGAGGCCCTGTTCGGGTTGGCCCACTTCGTGGTGGCTGAACGGCCTGGCAGCCCGCTGCGGGTCGCGGTCGATGGCGAGCTGGGCCGTGCGCTGGAAGGGCGCTGGGCCGACAACGAGCAGGCCCTGTTCGCCAGCCCGGCCGGGCGCATCCTGCGCCTGCACCACCCGCTGCGCGAGGAGTCGGCCAGCGCCGTGCGCTCGCAGATCGCCGCTGGCGGGCCCTGGCGCGCACTGCTGCCACCGGCCGTGGCGGACTATGTGGCTGCACACGGGCTGTACCGCCCAGCCAGGCCGTGAATGGCGCAGCGGCGCCATCCCCGTATAATCGCCCCCACGTTTATCGAGTCGATTCACTTTGAGCAACCAGACCCAGCCCCAGACCATCAAGGTCGATCTGCCCAGCCCGCCGCCGTCCGTGCCGGAACTGCTGGCCAGCGTCCGCCAAGCCACCGAAGACCTGAAGGCCAAGGACCTGGTCGAGATCGACGTGCGCGGCCGGTCCAGCGTTGCCGACTACATGATCGTCGTTTCGGGCACTTCGACCCGCCACGTCAAGTCGATTGCCGATGAAGTCGTGCGCTTCGCCAAGAACATCGACGTGATGCCGCTGGGCGTGGAAGGCGAGCGCGAAGCCGAGTGGGTGCTGGTCGATCTGGGCGACGTGATCGTCCATGTGATGCTGCCGCGCGTGCGTGAGTTCTACGCCCTCGAGCGCCTGTGGACCGTCGGCGACCAGCCGCCGTCCAGTGACGACGAAGTGGCCTGAGCCACGCGTTGATGCATCCCTTCGACGGCGCCGATGGCGCCGTCGACGTTTTGGAGGACCGTTGATGAAAGCCCGCCTGATCGCCACCGGTGAACGCGCCCCCAGCTGGGTGGCGCAGGGCTTCGCCGAATACCAGAAACGGTTGTCGCACTGGCTGCCGTTCGAACTGGTGGAAATCGAGCCCGGCCTGCGCGGCAAGGGGCGTGATCCGCGCCGCGCCACCGAAGATGAAGGCAAGCGGGTGATCGCTGCGCTGCCGAAGAATGCCTATGTAGTGGCGCTGGATGTGCCCGGACGCCAGCTCAGCTCGGAACAACTGGCGCAGCGCCTGGAACACTGGCGCGGGCAGGGCAGGGACCTGGCATTCCTGATCGGTGGCCCGGAAGGGCATTCGCCGGAAGTATCCGCACTGGCCGACGAGAAGTGGTCGATCGGACCGCTGACGCTGCCGCACATGCTGGTGCGCCTGGTGGTAGCCGAGCAGTTGTATCGGGCTGCCGCAATGATTGCCAATCACCCCTACCATCGCGCGTGAAGAGTGGTTATACTAGTCGTCTGCCCGAATAGCTCAGCCGGTTAGAGCACTTGACTGTTAATCAGGGGGTCGTTGGTTCGAGTCCAACTTCGGGCGCCACCTTGAAAAACCTGCATCGCCAGATGCAGGTTTTTTTTTGCGTCTTTGTAGCGTCGAGGTTGCGCGACTGCTGTTGTGGAGCCGAGCCATGCTCGGCTGCTGCGGATGAACCAGCCGAGCGTGGGCTCGGGTCTACAGCGCGAGATTGCCTCGCCAGAACGCGACCAGCGTGGCGATCGCTACGATCAGGATCGCACCGAACAGCACCCACTCCCAGCGCGTGAACACACGCTCACCGCGCTGGCGCCGGGTCAATGCAAACAACGCCACGCCGGGCACGTACAGCAGTACCGACAGCAGCAGGTTGTCGAGGCCGCCGGCATATACCAGCCACAGCGCGTAGGCGCTGGCCAGCAGTGCGACCCCAAAATCGCGCCAGCGCACGACGGGTTCACCGGCATAGGCCTGCCCACGCCAGGCCAGCTGTACGCCGAATGCCGTGGACAGGAAGTAGGGGACCAGGCTCATCGACGCGGCCAGCAGCACCAGCCCGGTGTAGCTGCCGGAATTGACCAGTACCAGCAGCAGGAACAGCTGGATCAACCCATTGCTCAACCAGAGCGCATTGGCCGGAACGCCGCGCGCATTCTCGCGGCCGAGGAAGGCCGGCATGGTGCCGTCGCCGGCCGCGGCGTACAGCACTTCGGCGCACAGCAGCACCCAGGCCAGCAGCGCACCGAGCACGGAAATGATTGAACCGACGATGATCACCGTGGCGCCCCATTCGCCGACGATCGCGCGCAGTACATAGGCCATCGACGGATTGGGCAGCCCGGCCAGTTCGGCCTGTGACAGCACCCCCATCGACAGCAGGCTGACCAGCACCAGCAGCAGCCACACGCCGAGGAAACCGATCACCGTGGCGCGGCCAACGTCGGCACGGCGCGCGGCACGTCGCGAATAGATACTGGCGCCTTCGATGCCGATGAACACCCACACGGTCACCAGCATCATGCCGCGCAACTGCTGGCCGAGGTCGCCGAGCGCGGGTGTGCCGAGGAAATCGGCGCGGAACACCTCCATGCGGAAGGCGCCGGCGGCCAGGACCAGGAACAGCGCGATCGGCAGCAGCTTGGCCACCGTCACCAGGCCGTTGACGATGGCGGCAGTGCGCAGGCCACGCAGCACCAACAGGTGTACGGTCCACAACAGCAATGACGAAGCGGCCACGGCGGCCGGGGTATTGCCTTCGCCGAACACGGGCATGAAGTGGCCGAGGCCACTGAAGATCAGCACGAAGAAGCTGGCGTTGCCGAGCACCGAGGCGACCCAGTAGCCCCACGCAGCGGAGAAGCCGATGTAGTTGCCGAAGCCTTCGCGCGCATATGCGTAGATGCCGGTATCGAGATCAGGCCGGCGGTTGGCCAGGGCCTGGAACACGAAGGCCAGCATCAGCATGCCCGCGCCGCTCAGGGCCCAGCCGATCAGCGCCGCGGCCGGGCCGGCGCTGCGCGCCACGTTCTGCGGCAATGAAAAGATGCCGGCGCCGACCATCGAGCCAACCACCAGTGCAGTCAACGCGGGCAGGCCCAGGCGTTGCGAAGTTGCGGCCATGCAGATCCCCTGCGGCGGTGATGCCGCGTGCACACGGTAGCCATGTGCCCGTGAACATGCCTGCAAGGGGCGGAACGACGAAGGCCCGGGCAGCTGCCCGGGCCTTCGAAGTTGCTGCGTTGAAAGGTGTTGCCTGTATTACTTGAAGGTGTACTTGGCACCGACGGTGAAGTAGCGGCCCAGCGCACCAGAGAAGTGCATCGGGTTGTAGTTCACGCCGCCATATGTGGTCGGATCGAGAGGAGCGATACGGTCGAATACGTTGGCCACGGAGGCGTTGAGTTCGAAGGCGTCTGTAATGTTCCAGCGCCCCGACAGGTCGAACGTGGTGAAGGAGGAGATCTTCGTCACCGGCGTGCCATCTGCATAGAACGCCTGATACGTGCCGCCGCGCTTATCGGTGTTATCCATCTTGCCGATGTAGTTGGCAACGCCGCTGACGCTCCACGGCCCCTGCCGCCAGGTGGTACCGAAGTTGATCTTGTCCTTCGGCGTGCCGATGCAGTTGGTGACGTCGCAGTTGCCGTGGGTGCCGGCATAGTCGACGGTCTCGGTGCCCTCGGTTCGCTCGAACTTCAGGATATGGCTCCATTGCAGGTCCAGTTCCAGCTGGCCAGGGCCGATGTCGAACGTTTGGCGGATATCGGTATCGATGCCCCGAACACGCGAGGAATTGGCATTCACATACGCTGTATTGACCGCCAGGATGTTGCCGCTGTTGGGCACGCCACCGATGTTGTTGATGTCACGTACGACGTTGCCGGCCCTGATCGCTGCCGTAGTGCTGCCCTGGGCGATTTCATTGGTGCGCTTGATCTGCCATGCATCGACTGTCATCGAAGTCGAAGACGTTGGTTGCAGCACGATGCCCACAGAGTAACTCTTGGATTCCTCCGGCTTCAGATCCTTGTTCGGGCGGGTGATGATCGCCACCGTGCGGGCAGGGACATTGCATTCGGTAGGGTCAATTTCGCAGCGCAGCGGGTCGGTTGCGTTCGAGAATGCAGCCAGACCACCGTCACCGTTTTCGGCGGGGTTCGGCGCGCGGAAACCTTCGGCATAGCTGGCCCGCAGAGCGATCCAGTCGGCCGGCGTCCATTTAACGCCGAGCTTCGGTGTGGCTTTGCCTTCTCCGCTTTCGTACTTGTCGTAACGCAGCGCGCCTGACAGTTCCAGCTGTTCCAGGACCGGTGCGGACAGTTCGACGTAGCCAGCGTAAACGTTCTGCGTGCCGTCATAGGCAGAATAGCCCAAGCCGATGATGTCACCCGTATCGGTGTAGGTCTGCGGCGTCAGGCTGTTGCTGGTCTTGCGCCATTCGGTGCCGATCGCCAGGCCCAGTGGGCCGCCCTTGAGATCCATCAGGCTGCGCGACACGGTGAAATCGAACATATCCAGACCGGATTTTGCACGTGCGCTGATGGTCGGTGAGATGTAGTCGTAAAGCGCCTGCGAGTTCAGATTGGCGTTGTCACCGATGCGCCACACGCCGCCTGCGCAGTTCGGGTTGCCCAGTGCGCACTGCACAGCGCTGTAGCGTAGGAAGCCGGTGCGCTTGTTGACCAGGTCGGTTGCCGAATGTAGATAGGCGGTATCGTAGCTCCAGTCACCCCAGTTTCCCTTGACACCGACCAGGAATCGGTTGAACTCGTTGGTGTTGTTGGTTACACGCGGACCGACATCCCATGCTGCATAGCGCAGCCTGGACGCTTGGCCGGGGATCGGATTGTCAGGATGGTCCGGGCCAAGCACGGTGGCTTTGGACCCACTGTTCGCTGTGACTACGCCACCTGGGAAACCCCAGGTGCCGGCCGCGCCCGATGGCGTGTTGCTGAAAATCGTTTCCTTCTTCGAGTAGCCGATTTCGGTGTAGATCTCGCCGCCTTCACCAAACGCGAAAGTGGCGCGACCGAACACGTTGATGTACTTCTCTTCCGGGGTCAGGTCGCGATACTGCTGTGCCGGATCCCACAGGCAGCCTTGAGCCTGTGCACTGGCGTCTGACTGGCCAGGAATGGTGGTGAGGTTCGCACAGCCCGGCAGCGCAACCAGGAAGGCAGGGTTTTCCTCGGTTGCATTGCGGTCGTCGAACACAGAACCATTGGGGCCAACGCCGCCTGCCGTGCCATTGGACAGATACGCGCCGCCTAGGAACTGCGAATCGGCTGCATCGTAGCCCCACGGGCGAGTATCGCCGGTTCCGATCCACTTGCGGTTCTTGCGATCGCTGATCTTGATGGCATCGGTCTTGCCGACGTCCAGGCTGAAGAATGCGTTCCAACCATCGCTGGCCAAGTCGCCGGTACCAGCGGTAAGGGTTGCCTTCTTGGAATCTCCATCGCTGTCGCCGGACAGACCATACGACGCACGCAGGATGGCGCCCTGAAAGTCACTGCGCAGGATGATGTTGACTACGCCTGCGATGGCGTCGGAGCCATAGATCGCCGAGGCGCCGTCTTTCAGTACTTCCACACGCTCGACGGCATCAAGCGGAATGGTGCTGAGGTCGGTGAACACCTTCTGGCCGTCATCAGCCAGGCCGTAGGTCGCCATGCGGCGGCCGTTCAACAGCACCAGCGTGGAACCCGCACCGAGGCCGCGCAGCGAAATGCCGGCGCCACCGCCTGCGAAGCCGTTGCCGAAAGTCTTGGGAATCGAGCCTGCACCGTCAGCGGTGATGGTCTGCAGATACTCCGCCAACGTGGTCTTGCCCGTACGGTCGATTTCCTGGCGGGTCACCACCTGCACCGGCGACGGTGTTTCGGTGTTGGTGCGCGGAATGTTTGAGCCCGTGACCGTGATGCGGTCGAGGTTGGTGGCCTTCTCCTGCTCCTGCGCGAAGGCCGAGTTGGAAGCTACCGCACCAACCAGCAGCAGCGTGCTGCCGGCAAGGATATGGGTGATGGATGATGCCAGGGTGCAGCGGCGGCGGCTGGCGGGCCGTTGGATCAGGTGTTTCACAGCTTCTCTCCTAACTGGAAAACCATAGCGTTGAGGGCTGTCTCCGGAAGGTTCCGGGACGGGCCAATCTAGGTTTCCGATGGGTGACGAAGCAGTGAAATTTTGCTTAATTCGTAACGCCTGACTGCTGGCTTTGCCGAGTCTGTCTTTTCGCGTGTGAAAGCCGGCCCGACGGGTCGCCGGGCCGGCCCGGAACGATCACTCCGGCAGCGAGAACTGCACTGGCACCAGGCCGATGGCCGGGACCGCTACGCCATCACGCTGGGCCGGTTCGAAACGCCAGCGCTTGAGCACCTGCTGGCGCGCGGCCTGGTCCAGGCTGCGCGAGCCACTGCTGCGCTCGATGCTGACCATGACCGGCTGGCCGCTGCTGTCGACTTCCACCCGCAGCAGCACCGTGCCTTGCTCATGATTGCGCAGGGCCGGCACCGGATAGGTGGGTGGCGGTGCACTGCGGTATTGCAGCTGCGCTCCGGCCAGCGGTGCAGCACTGTCGATGCTCGGCGCGAGCTGTGGCGGGGCCGGTTCGGCCGCTGGAAGTGCGATGCCCTGGGTTTCCTCCACGGTCGCGGTGGGAGCGGGCAGGGGCGGCGTTGCCGGCTGTGCATGCGGCTTCGGCACGACCCGAGCGATCTCCTTTGGGTCCAGTTTCGGCGGTGCCGGCGGTGGGGGGATCTTCTCGATCAGCCGTACCGTGGTCTTGTCGCGCGGGACCTGTACGGCCTGGTAGGTCGCCGGTATGAGCAGCAGCAGGAATGCGAGCAGATGCAGGGCGATGGCCGCGCTCCAGGCGGCAACGCGGGCGGGGTCGAAGTGCGGGGATGCAACGGGATACGTACGAACCATGGTCCACCTCCATGCCAGTGACGAAGTCCTCAACGCACCAGGGCCCGTGGCGGGGTTGCCGCACGCGGCTGGCAGTGCATCAGTAGCGCGGCATGGCGGCCACTGCCTAGAGGCAGGGGCGGCATCGTTGGGCTGGCCTTCAGCCAGCACCGGTGGTGCGCATGAAAAAAGGCGGGCCCCCTGCGGGACCCGCCTTCGTTGGCGGTGCTGGGCGCGATCAGCGGCCCAGTTCGAACACCACGTCCAGGTTGACCGAGACCGTCGATTCGCCCGGCGCGACCGTAGTGGCCTTGTCCATCGCCGCACCGGCGGACATCGTCCGCATCATCGGCATCGGGCGGAAGCCGCCGTTGCTGTTTTCGGAGATGCTGACGATGCGGCGCACCTGCAGCCCCAGTGATTTCGCGTAGGTCTGGGCGCGGGCCTGGGCCTTCTTCAGCGCAGCCAGGCGCGCTTCGTCATAGACCGGTTCCGGCTGGTCGATCTCGAAACTGGGGCCATTGATCTGGTTGGCGCCCTGTGCGGCCAGTGCGTCCAGCACCTTGCCGAGCTTGGCGATGTCGCGCACCTTC
This sequence comes from Stenotrophomonas maltophilia, assembly GCF_003205835.1. Taxonomy (GTDB): domain Bacteria; phylum Pseudomonadota; class Gammaproteobacteria; order Xanthomonadales; family Xanthomonadaceae; genus Stenotrophomonas; species Stenotrophomonas riyadhensis. Next base: position 3,477,152 of record NZ_CP029773.1, on the reverse strand, counting down.
AGGCTGACCGTATTGTTGGCCTGGTAGCCGGTGATCTTCGGCGCTTCGTTGTCGGCATAGCGGTACTGCGGATTGAGGCTGATGCCGCTGGTCTGCACGTCACGCTCGGCGATGCCGGCGGCCTTGATCGCGGCCAGCACCTTGTCCATCTGCTGGGCGTTCTGGCGCATGGCGCTGTTGCCATCGGCAGCCTGGGTGACCACGCCGGCCGACAGGGTGGCCACGTCCGGTACGCGGGTGGCTTCGGCATTGGCCGAGATGTTCAGCAGCGTGCCTTCGGCCGGGGTGGCGATCGACGGCGACGACGGGGCGGCATGGGCAGTCATCGAGGTTCCAAGGGCGAGGGACAGGGCAAGCAGCAGCGGGGTGGCGGTCAGGCGCATGGAGAACTCCTTGTTGTGCCGTTGAGGGTGGTGTCGTAGCGATGAACGCGCTGTGAGCCCGTTCGGGGTTGAACGCGTTCCGTAACGGGTTGCCGACGATTCAGGTGGCGGCCTCAGGTTATGCTGTGCCGATGCTCTATCTTGCTTCCCGCTCCCCCCGACGCAACCAGTTGCTGGCCCGACTCGGACGCCCCTTCCAGGCCCTGGACCTGGAGGTCGTCGAGCAGCGCGCGCCCGCTGAAAGCGCCGAACAGTATGTATGCCGGGTCGCCGCCGACAAGGCGCGCGCCGGCCTGGCCCGGGTGCTGGCCGATGATCCGCAGGCGCGGGTGCTCGGCTCGGACACCGAGGTGGTGCTGGACGGTGAAGTGTTCGGCAAGCCGGCCGATCCCGCCGACGCGCGGGCGATGCTGGCCCGGCTGGCCGGGCGCACCCATCAGGTGATGACCGCAGTGGTGGTGGTGGCTGCGGACGGGCTGGACAGTGAGCTGGTCATTTCCGAGGTGACCTTCGCGCCGATCAGCGCCGCCGACATCGCTGCCTACGTGGCCACCGGCGAACCGCTGGACAAGGCCGGGGCCTATGCCATCCAGGGCGGGGCCGAGCGCTGGATCGAACATCTTTCCGGCAGCTACTCCGGCGTGATGGGACTGCCGCTGCTGCACACCGATCGTCTGCTGGCGCGCTGCGGCGTGCCGGCCCCAACTGCTGATGCCGCCAGGGAGGCTGCCGATGTCTGAGGAAATCCTGGTCAATGTGACCCCGCGCGAGACCCGGGTCGCAGTGATCGAAAACGGCATGCTGCAGGAGCTGCATATCGAGCGCGGCTGGCGCCGGGGTGTGGTCGGCAACATCTACAAGGGCAAGGTGCAGCGGGTCATGCCCGGCATGCAGGCGGCCTTCGTCGAGGTCGGGCTGGAGCGCGCTGCGTTCCTGCACGCCAACGACGTGGTGCGGCCGGCGCCGGTGGCCAGCGCCGACACCGAGAACACCACGCTGCCACCGCCGTCCAGCGTGCCCATCGTCGAGCTGCTGCGCGATGGCCAGGACATCGTGGTACAGGTGGTGAAGGACCCGATCGGTACCAAGGGGGCGCGCCTGACCACGCAGATCAGCATCCCCTCGCGTTACATGGTGCTGCTGCCGCAGTCCAAGGTGGTGGGCGTGTCGGCGCGTATCGAGGATGAAGGCGAACGCGCGCGGCTGAAGGCGCTGGTGACCGAACTGTCGGCCCAGCATGGCGGCTACGGCTACATCGTGCGTACCAATGCCGAGGGGCAGCCGGCCGAGGCCATTGCCGAGGACATCGCCTACCTGTCGCGGGTCTGGAACGTGGTCGAGCGACGGGGCCGCGAAGCGCCTTCGTGCAGCAACATCTATGAAGACCTGAGCCTGCCGCTGCGTTCGGTGCGCGACCTGATCCGCAAGGACGTGGACAAGGTGAAGGTGGACTCCAAGGAAACCTTCGCGCAGCTGCAGGCGTTCGTGGCCAAGTACATGCCGGTGCTGGCCGAGAAGCTGGAACTGTATTCGGGCGATCGCCCGATCTTCGACATGTTCGGGGTGGAGGACGAGATCGGCCGCGCGCTGGACAAGCAGGTGCCGCTGAAATCCGGCGGCTACCTGGTGATCGACCAGACCGAGGCGATGACCACCATCGACGTCAACACCGGTTCGTTCCTCGGCCAGCGCAACCTGGAAGAGACGGTGTTCCGCACCAACCTGGAGGCCGCGCAGGCGGTGGCCCGGCAGCTGCGGCTGCGCAACCTGGGCGGCATCATCATCATCGATTTCATCGACATGGACGATGCCGAGCATCGGCGCCAGGTGCTGCGCACCCTGGAGAAGGCGCTGGCCCGCGACCATGCCAAGACCACGGTGTACGACTTCTCGCCGCTGGGCCTGGTGGAGATGACCCGCAAGCGCACGGTGGAAAGCCTGGAGCGCCAGCTGTCGGAAACCTGCCCGCAGTGCAGCGGCCGTGGCAGCATCAAGACCACCGAGACGGTGACCTACGAGATCTTCCGCGAGATCACCCGCGCGGTGCGCCAGTTCGATGCGGCGCGCCTGCTGGTGATTGCTTCGACCAAGGTTGTTGCGCGCATTACCGACGAGGAGTCCTCGGCGGTGGCCGAGCTGGAAGAGTTCCTCGGCAAGAGCATCCGTTTCCAGGCGGACGAGCAGTACCTGCAGGAGCAATTCGATGTCGTTCTGCTCTGACCCTCGCCGGCTGCAGGCCGGCGGTGGCCGATGAGCGCGCCGCCGCGCCTGCGACTGCGAAGGATCCGCCGTCATTTCATTGCCGCCTGCGCGGTGGGCCTGGTCGGGCTTGCACTGCTGGTGGGCACGCTCAGCCAGCTGCTGCCGCTGGCCGAGCGCCATCCCGACAGGATTGCCGCCTGGCTGAGCGAGCGTGCCGGCCAGCCGGTACGTTTCGACCAGTTGCAGACCGCATGGACCCGTCGCGGCCCGCTGCTGCAGCTGAAGGGCCTGCGCATCGGCGCCGGCCAGGGCCTGGCGATCGGCGAGGCCGAAGTGCTGGTGTCGATGTACAGCGGGCTGCTGCCCGGGCGCTCGCTGACCGAGTTGCGCCTGCGTGGCCTGGCACTGGACCTGCAGCAGGGCGAGGACGGCCGCTGGTCGGTACGTGGCCTGCCGCAGTCCGACGCTGGTGGTGACCCACTGGACGCGCTGCGCCGGCTGGGCGAGCTGCAGGTGATCGATGGCCGCCTGGGCGTGCATGCGCCGGGGCTGGGAATCGACACCACGCTGCCACGCATCGACGTGCGCCTGCGGGTCAATGGCGACCGCCTGCGTGTAGGCGTGCGTGCCTGGGCCCAGACCGAAGCGCTGCCGTTGACGGCGGTGCTGGACGTGGACCGCGTGCGCGGCAATGGCCAGGCCTGGCTGGGCGCCGATCCGGTCGATTTCCATGCCTGGTCGCCGCTGCTGGCGGCCGGCGGTGTGCGCCTGCGCGAAGGCAAGGGCGAACTCAACCTGTGGCTGACCCTGCGCGATTTCGCGCCGGTGGCGCTGACCACCGACTCGGACCTGCGTGATGTGCGCATCGACGGTGCGCCGATGCCTGACGTGGCGACGCCGCAACTGCAGCTGCAGCGCCTGCAGGCGCGCCTGCGTTGGCAGCGCCAGGCCGATGGCTGGGCACTGCAGGTACCGCGGCTTCGTTTGAAGACGGATGACGGCGAACAACAGCTCGATGGCCTGCAGTTGCAGGTCGGCAAGCAACTGCGGGTGAGTTCCGGTGAAGTCCAGGCGGGTACCGCATTGCGTGCGCTGGCGCTGAGTGATCGCCTCGAGCCGGGCCTGCGACATTGGCTGTTCCTGTCCAGGCCGCAGCTGGATGTGCGTCAGCTGCAACTGGCTGGTGAGCGTGATGGTCCGTTGAGGGCGCAGGGCGAGCTGCAGTCGCTGGGCTTTGCCAGTGTGGGGCATTCCCCGGGCCTGCGCGGCCTGGGCGGGCGCTTCGAGGGCGATGCCGATGGCTTCAGCCTGCAGCTGGAGCCGCAACGGCAGCTGCAGTTCGATTGGCCGACCGGCTTTGGTGTGCGCCATGACCTGCACCTGGCGGGGCAGGTGGTGGGCTGGCGCGACGAGGGCGGTGGCTGGCGTATCGGCACCGCAGCGATGCGCGTGGAAGGCACTGACTATGCGGCCGATGTGCGTGGCGGCGTCTGGTTCCAGGGCGACGGCACGCGGCCCTGGCTGCAGCTGGCAGCCAAGCTGGACGATGTGCCGATGACCGCGGCCAAGCGCTTCTGGATCCACTCCAAGATGAGCAAGGGCGCCACCGACTGGCTGGACATGGCGCTGGCTGGCGGCCAGGTGCGCAATGGCGTCGGTCTGGTCAGCGGTGACCTGGACGACTGGCCGTTCGACAACAACGATGGCCGCTTCGAGGCCACCGGCCACATCACCAACGGCGACATCCGCTTCCAGCACGACTGGCCACTGATGAGCCAGGTCGATGCCGATATCGCCTTCATCGGCCCCGGCTTCGACATGCGCGGACGCGGTGATCTGGCCGGTGTGGCGGTACAGCAGTTCGAAGCGGGCATTCCTGATTTCGGCCAGCAGCCGCTGTACGTGCGCGCCGATGCCCAGAGCGAGGCGGGCAAGCTGCTGGCGATGCTGCGGCAGAGCCCGTTGCACCACGACTACGGTGACACCCTCGACAACCTCACCGCCGCGGGACCGGCGCATGTGACCTTCGACCTGCTGCAGCCGCTGCACCTGGATGAAGGCGAGGGCCACCTGCAGGGCACGGTCGACCTCAACGGTGTGAAGCTGGTCGACAAGCGGTTCCAGTTGACCTTCGACAACATGCATGGGCAGGCGCGCTACAGCAACGGCGGTTTCGACGCCGAGGAACTGGCGGTGCGTCACCTCGGCCAGGACGGCCGCCTGAGCCTGCGCGCCGGCGGTTACGTGCACGACAGCAAGCTGGCCTTTGAATCGCAGCTGTCGGCCAACCTCGATGCCGGCGTGCTGATCGACCGCGCACCGGAAATGGCGTGGTTGAAGCCCTACGTCGCCGGCACCTCGCCGTGGACCATCGCGGTCAACCTGCCGAAGGTCGTGCCGGGGGCACCTGCACCGCCCAGCGAACTGCGCTTGAGTTCGGATCTGGTGGGCACCCGCCTGGACCTGCCGGCACCGCTGGACAAGCCGGCCGCCGAACCGCTGGCGACCACGGTGGCCGCACAGCTGCCGATGGGGGCTGGCCGCATCGACGTGGCCTTTGGCCAGCGCCTGGCCCTGGCCGCGCGCAGCCATAGCAACCAGACCGGCGTCCAGGTCACGCTCGGCAGCGACCACGTCGACCGTGAGCCGCCACCGAGCGGGCTGTCGGTCAATGGCCGCAGCCCGACCCTGGATGCGCTGGAGTGGATCAGCCTGGCGCGCGGCGGCGGTGACGACGATGCCATGCCGCTGCGTGCGGTGGATGTGCAGGTCGGCCAGCTGAAGCTGATCGGCGGTGTGTTCGAGCAGACCCGGCTGCAGCTGCACCCGGGCCCGCAGGCACTGGATGTGCGCCTGGACGGCCCGTCGCTGGCCGGGCGCCTGACCGTTCCCAATGCCGAGGGCGGCACGATCAGTGGCCAGCTCGACCGCGTGCACTGGCAGTCGCTGCCGGCGGCACCGGGTGCGCCGGCGCGGGTGCAGGCCGGCGCCAACGACATGGATCCGGCCAAGCTGCCGCCGTTCGCGCTGGACATCGCCGATCTGCAGTTCGGCAAGGTTGTACTCGGCCAGGCGGTGCTGCGTACGCGGCCGCTGGCCAACGGCCTGAACGTGGACGAGCTGCGCTTCCGCGCGCCGGACCAGGAGATCGACATCAGTGGTCGCTGGCTGGGCCGTACCGGTGGCGCCCGTACCGAACTGACCGCGCAGGTGCGCAGTGAAGACCTGGGTGGGCTGATGCAGAACCTGGACTATGGTGGCCAGCTGCGTGGCGGTTCCGGCCAGGCCCAGCTGCAGGCTTCGTGGAGTGGCGGTCCCTCGGACTTCCAGCTGGCCAATCTGCAGGGCCGCCTCGACCTGCACGCGCGCAATGGGCAATTGCTGGAGCTGGAGCCCGGCGCTGGCCGCGTGCTAGGCCTGCTCAGTGTCGCGCAGCTGCCGAGGCGCCTGATGTTCGACTTCCGCGATTTCTTCTCCAAGGGCTTCGCGTTCAACCAGGTCGATGGCAGCGTGCAGTTCGGCCAGGGCATGGCCCGTACCGACAAAGTACTGATCGAGGGACCGGCGGCGAACATCACCATCCGCGGCCAGGCCGATCTGCGCAACCAGCAGTTCGACCAGACCATCGACGTCAACCCGCGCGCCGGCAACCTGCTGACCGTGGTCGGCGCAGTGGCCGGCGGCCCGGTGGGCGCGGCACTCGGCGCCGCCACCAATGCGGTATTGTCCAAACCGCTCGGCGAGATCGGCGCCCGTACCTACAAGGTGACCGGCCCATGGAAGGAGCCGAAGGTGGACGTGATTGAACGCAGCCGCGACAAAACCCCGCCGGCGCCTGCACCGGGCCCGGCCCCAGAGGTGCCGCCGACGGTCACCGACCTGCCACGCTCGCACTCGCGTTGAGCGTGGTTTTCCTGTTCATGGGGCTTGCCTCAGCGCCCCCGCATCCCCAGATCGAGACACATGACTGACATCGCCCTGACGCTTGCCCAAGACCGCCTGCTGCGCCCCGGTGGCCTGGATACCGCTGGCCTGGAGCGCACTTTCGGCCAGTTGCTCGGCCCGGGTGTCGACTTTGGTGACCTTTACTTCCAGCACGCCCGTCGCGAAAGCTGGAGCGTGGAGGACGGCATCGTCAAGGATGGTGCCCATTCCATCGAGCAGGGCGTGGGCGTGCGTGCGATTTCCGGCGAGAAGACCGGCTTCGCCTACTCCGATGACATCCATGCCGATGCGCTGCTGACGGCAGCGCAGTCGGCGCGCGCGATCTCGCGTGAGGGCGGGGCCCAGTCCGGGCAATCGCTGCTGCGCGGCAATGCGCGCGCGCTGTACCCGGCGCTGGATCCGATCGACGGCATCGGCAACGAGGCCAAGGTCGAGGTGCTCAAGCGCCTGGATGGCTACCTGCGTGCCGCCGATCCGCGCGTGAAGCAGGTCATGGTCAGCCTGTCCGGCGGCGTCGATACGGTGCTGATCGCCCGCAGCGACGGTGTACTGGGAGCCGACGTGCGCCCGTTGGTGCGCCTGAACGTGCAGGTGATCGTCGAGCAGAACGGCCGTCGCGAATCCGGCTATGCGGGAGGCGGTGGCCGCTATGGCTACGGGGAACTGTTCGCCGAGGGGCGTCCGGAAGCGTTCGCCCGCGAGGCACTGCGCCAGGCGCTGGTGAACCTGGACGCCGTTCCGGCACCGGCCGGGGTGATGCCGGTGGTGCTCGGACCGGGCTGGCCCGGCGTGCTGCTGCACGAAGCGGTCGGCCACGGTCTGGAAGGCGACTTCAACCGCAAGGGCACCAGCGTCTACGCCGGCCGCATCGGCGAGCGGGTGGCGGCGCCGGGCGTGACCATCGTCGACGACGGGACGCTGGACGGTCGCCGTGGCTCGTTGAACATCGACGACGAAGGCCACCCGACCCAGTGCACCACGCTGATCGAGGACGGCATCCTGGTCGGCTACATGCAGGACAGCCTCAATGCGCGCCTGATGGGCATGGCGCCGACCGGCAACGGGCGTCGTGAATCGTTCGCGCACCTGACCATGCCGCGCATGACCAATACCTACATGCGCGCCGGCCAGCACGACCCACAGGAGATGATCCGTTCGGTGAAGAAGGGCCTGTATGCGGTCAACTTCGGCGGCGGCCAGGTGGATATCACCAGCGGCAAGTACGTGTTCTCGGCCACCGAGGCCTACCTGATCGAGGATGGCCGCATCACCGCGCCGGTGAAGGGCGCGACCCTGATCGGCAACGGACCGGAAACCATGCAGAAGGTGCGCATGGTCGGCAACGACCTGGCCCTGGACGAGGGCGTGGGCATCTGCGGCAAGGACGGGCAGAGCGTGCCCGTGGGTGTCGGCCAGCCCTCGCTGCTGATCGAGGGCATCACCGTCGGCGGTACCCAGGCCTGAGCCGGGCGATGGCCAGTGCCACCGCCCGGGCCGGCGAGGCCTCAGTCCTCGTCGGCGTCGTCGCTCTCGACGTGGTCGGCGTCTTCGGCGCTGGCCTTCAGGCCCAGCGCGGCGGGCAGCATCAGGCCACGCAGCACCTGGAAGATTTCGCGGTAGGCGCGCGGCGGCTTGTTCCTGGCCTTTTCGGCCTGCGCATTGCGCACCAGCGTGCGCAGCTGCTGGCGGTCGGCCTGCGGGTAGTCGTCCAGCAGTGCAGCCAGCGCCTTGTCACCCTCCGCCAGCAGGCGGTCGCGCCAGTCTTCCACGCGATGCATCATCGCCACTTCGCGGCGGCCGGTTTCGCTGTTGGCGTCCAGCGCATCGCGGATCGCATCCAGCGTGGCGTCTTCTTCGCGGCGCATGTGCTTGGCCAGGAACGCCAGCTGGCGCTTGTGGGCGATGTGGGCAGTGATGCGCTTGCACTCGGCGATGTGCGGCAGCAGGTCTTCCGGGATCGGCAGGCGCGCCAGCTGGGCCGGGGTCAACGACACCAGCTTCTCGCCCAGGGCCAGGACGTCGAGCGCGTCGCGCCGGTTCTGGCTGCGGCTCTTGTCGTGGAATTCACCGGTTTCTTCGTCGCGTCCGCGCATCGTCCCTACCTGATCTCAAAAAAAGTCGCCCGGCGTGATGCCGGGCCCAACCTGTACAGGATAAAGCATTGAACGTGATCGCCCCTGAAGCCGCCATCGGTGACGACAGCCCGGCCCGGCTGGAACGGCTGGCCGACCTTTCCCAGCAGCTGCTCGACCGCGCCCGTGCGCTGGGCGCCAGCCAGGCCGAGGTCAGCTGCAGTGAAGACCGTGGCCTGGAGGTCAATGTCCGCCTCGGCGAGGTTGAGACGGTGCAGTCCACCCGTGACCGCGGTATCGCCGTGACGGTCTATTTCGGCCAGCGCAAGGGCAGTGCCAGCACCGGCGACCTGAACGAGGCCAGCCTTGCTGCCACCGTCGAGCAGGCCTGTGCGATCGCCCGCCATACCGAGGACGACCCCGCCGCCGGCCTGGCCGAAGCCGCGCTGATGGCCACCGACTTCCCCGACCTGGACGGCTGGCACCCGTGGGCGCTGCAGGCCGACGAGGCGGTGGACCTGGCCCTGGCCTGTGAAAGTGCCGGTCGCGAGGCCGACGCACAGATCCGCAATTCCGACGGCGCCTCGGTGTCCAGCATGCAGAGCCTGTCGGTGTACGCCAATTCGCATGGTTTCATCGGCCGGGAGCGCGGCACCCACCATTCCGTCGGTTGTGCGCTGATTGCCGGCCAGGGCGATGGCATGCAGCGTGACGGCTGGTACACCAGCGCGTTGGCCCGGGAGGACCTGGAAAACGTGGGCCTGGTCGGCCGTCGCGCCGCCGAACGCACTGTTGCCCGCCTGCAGCCGCGTTCGATGGCCACCGGCAGCATGCCGGTACTGTTCGCCCCGGAAGTGGCGCGCAGCCTGGTTGGACACCTGCTGTCGGCGGTATCGGGCGGTGCCCTGTACCGCCAGGCCAGCTTCCTGCTCGACAGCGTCGGCCAGCGCCTGTTCCCGGAATGGATGCAGATCGAGGAGCTGCCGCACCTCCGTCGCGGCCTGCGCTCGGCCGTGTTCGATGGTGACGGCGTGGCCACCCGCGCCTCGGCCCTGGTCTGCGACGGCGTGCTGCAACGCTATGTACTGGGCAGCTATTCGGCACGCAAACTGGGCCTGCAGACCACCGCCAATGCCGGTGGCGTGCACAACCTGCAGCTGGCCGCCAACGCTGGCGGCCTGCAGGAGATCGCCCGCCAGATGGGCGATGGCCTGCTGGTGACCGAACTGATGGGGCAGGGCGTGAACGGGGTGACCGGCGACTACTCGCGCGGTGCCGGCGGCTTCCGCGTCGAGAACGGCGAGATCCAGTACCCGGTGGATGGCATCACCATCGCCGGCAACCTGCGCGAGATGTTCAGCAGCATCGAGGCGGTCGGCAGCGACGTCGACCCGCGCTCGCACATCCGGACCGGTTCGATCCTGCTGGGGCGGATGACCATCGCCGGTAATGATTGATGGCATTGATGGCGTAAGCTATGCCCGCCTGACGCAGCCAGCTTGGTGCTGGTGGGTCAAGACCACCCAATGAAAAGGAGTTTTGTCGTGAGCGAATTCGATAACGTCCCGCCGCCGCCGGCCACCACCGATGTGCCGGCCGACCAGCGCACCATGGCCCTGGCCGCGCACCTGCTGGGCATCTTCACCGGCTTCATCGGCGCGCTGATCATCTGGCTGATCAACAAGGATGACGCGGGCAAGGCCTTCGTGACCGACCAGGCCAAGGAAGCCCTGAACTTCCAGATCACCGTGACCATCGCCATGGTCATCAGCATCATCCTGATGGTGGTGATCATCGGCGGCATCCTGGCGCCGATCGTGGGCATCATCAACCTGGTGTTCTGCATCATTGCTGCCGTGAAGGCCAACAACGGCGAAGCCTATCGCTACCCGTTCACCCTGCGCCTGATCAAGTAAGACCGGCTGCATGCGGAAACAACAACGCCCGGCATTGCCGGGCGTTTTCATTGGGGGGCCGCACAGGGTGACGCGATCGATCAGTGATCGCGCTCCACCGCCAGTGTTGCCAGCGCGCGCAGCGGATCGGCTTCCTCGCCGTACCCGGCCAGGATCGCCTGCATGCGTGCCGCGAGTTCGTGCAGCTGGGCCTTCGCCCCGTCCATGCCGAGCAGGGCGGGGAAGGTGCTCTTGTCCTGCGCCTGGTCCTTGCCGGCGGTCTTGCCCAGCTGTTCCGAACTGGCTTCGACATCAAGGATGTCATCGCGTACCTGGAAGGCCAGGCCAAGCGCGTCGGCGAAGCTGTCCAGCTGGGCCAGCTGCGGTTCGTGGGCCTGGCCGCACAGCGCGCCCATGCGCACCGCCGCGCGGATCAACGCACCGGTCTTCAGCGCGTGCATGCGGGTCAGCGCCGCCAGCGTCTGCTGCTGGCCGGTGGCATCGATGTCCAGGGCCTGGCCGCCGCACATGCCAGCAGCGCCGGACGCGTGGGCCAGGGTCTGCAGGCAGGCGACGCGCAGGGTAGCCGGCAGCGGCGCATCGGCCAGAAGGCCAAAGGCGCGGGTCTGCAGGGCGTCGCCAGCAAGGATCGCGGTGGCTTCGTCGAAGGCGACGTGGGTGGTCGGCTTGCCGCGGCGCAGGGCGTCGTCGTCCATCGCGGGCAGGTCGTCATGCACCAGTGAATAGGCGTGGATCAGTTCGACCGCCATCGCCGCCGCATCCAGATGCTCCGGCGGCGCGCCGAACAGGTGGCCGCTGGCGTACACCAGCAGCGGGCGCATCCGCTTGCCCCCGCCCAGCACCGAATAGCGCATGGCCTGGTGCAGGCGCTGCGGTGCTTCGGCAGGCGAGGGCAGCGCGGCGTCGAGCTGGCTTTCGATACGGTCGCGCCAGCGCGCGAACAGAACCTCAGCCGTCATGGCTGGGCGGATCGAAAGGCTCGGATGCTTCCGGCTGCGCCGGATCGCTGAGCAGGCGCACGCGCAGCTCGGCCTGCTCCAGCGCCTGCTGGCACTGGCGATACAGACCGACGCCACGTTCGTAAGCACTGAGCGAAGCTTCCAGGCTCAGCTCGCCGGTTTCCATCTGCTCCACCAGCTGCTCCAGCGATTCGAGCGACTGCTCGAACTGGGCGACCGGGGAGGCGTTTTCGGGGGACTTCTTGGCCATGCGGCAAGTGTGGACGGGCCGCGCGCGGGGGTCAATTCACCAGCCGCCCGGGCGCCACTGCAACTGTGCGCCATGCGCCTGCAGCCAGGCCTGCAGCGGTGCGGCGATGACCACGTCGGCGGCGGCCAGCAACTGCGGGCCATCGAAGATCAGCGGCAGCTGCGCGCGTCGCCAGGGGGCGAGGTGTTCGCGCTGCAGGCAGTCCTTCAACGCGTGCGAATGCTGGCGACCCGGCAGCAGAATGCGCTCACCGCCCACGCGTGCACGGACCTGCAGCGGGCGTTCGAAGGCCGGGGTGCCCTGCAGGTGCAGCTGTCCGCCATCGGGCAGTGCCAGCGGTGCGCGTCCATCCCATTCGGCCTGCCACTCGTGGGGAAGCGCAGGCAGCCGGGCCGGCAGCAGGTAGGCGTGGTCGCGCCACTGTTGGATGGCGTGATCGTGCCAGCGCACCCGCGCCTGGCGATCGTTGTCGGCCGGCAGCAACTCGTCCAGCGCCTGCTGCAGCACGGTGGCCGGCAGCGGTGCCGCACCGTGGCCCACCACCCAGGCACGCAGTACGCGCGCGGCGCGCCCCGGTGAGACCTGGCGTAGCAGCTGCAGCGACAGCACGCGTGGAGCGACTTCCAGGTGTGCGATCAGCTCGGCGTCTTCCTCGTCAAGCAGTTCGCGGGTCTGCCTGCAGTGTGTCGCGCTGCCCGCCAATGCCGCGGCGGCGTGTGGCCAGCGCTGGCGCAGCAACGGCAGCACCTGCAGGCGCAGGAAGTTGCGATCGGCGTGGTCGTCGCCATTGCTGGGGTCTTCGATCCAGTGCAGTGCATGTTGGCGGGCGTAGTCGAGGAGTGCACTGCGTGGCATCGCCAGCAGCGGTCGCCATAGAGGCTTTTCGCCAAGGCGGCTGTGCGCGGACATCGCGGCAAGCCCATCGACGCCGGAGCCACGCAAGGCACGCAGCAGGAACGTTTCGGCCTGGTCGTCCAAGTGCTGCGCCAGCGCCAGTGTTTCGCCGTCGCGCAGTTCGGCCGCGAACGCGGCACGTCGCGCCTGCCGTGCCGCACCTTCGAGACCCAGCCCCGTACCGCTTTCAACCTGCACGTGGCGCACGGCCAGTTCGATGCCCCAGGCGTCGCATTGCTGCTGGCAGTGCAGCACCCAGTCATCTGCATCGGGCTGCAGCCCGTGGTGCACGTGCACCGCGCGCAGCGAGGTGCCGGAGGCCTGTGCGCAGCGCCACAGCCAGTGCAGCAGCACGGTGGAGTCGACACCACCGCTGTAGCCCACCAGCACGGGCGCATCCAGCGGAACGAGGGCAGGGAATTCGGTCACGGCGGCAAGTATAGGGTTGCTCGGCAGGGCTGCGCCCTGCACCCGCTACAAGCAACAGCAACAGCCGAAGCAACAGCAGAAGCGGGGTTCCTGAGGGTTGGCGGGGTGGGTCCGGTTGCGGGAGACGCCGTAAACCCATCCATGGGGGCTTGGCCGCGGCATCCATGCCGCGGACACTCCCGCAACCGGACCCATCCCGCCTTCGACAGATATTCGCGATCTGTCGGAAATGCTCTTGGGGTCAGATCCGTTTTCCGCAGGAAAACGGATCTGACCCCGATTTATTTCGATATCTGACGGATTTCATCCACGCGTGGCGTGGATCTACCAACCGTCATCGGGAAACTGTCGGGGGTGGGGCGGTGTGGGTGGGCAGGACCGTTGGCGCCATGGATGGCGCCATCGAGCCCCCAGGGATGGGTTTACGGCGTGTCCTGCCCACCCACACCGCCCCACCCAACTCACAGAAATCCAGAGCCGCTTCGGCTGTTGCTGTTGCTGTTGCTCTGGCTTGCAGCAGGTGCAGGGCGCAGCCCTGCCGAAAAACCTACTTCACCCGACGGCCCGAGCGGTCGATCCGGAACCGCTCTCCGCCTTCCATCGGCGTGTGGCCATCGGCATCCGGCGTACCACGACGGCAACCATTGCAGACCTCGGCCACGCCATCCTGGAACGGCCACCCGAAATCGAACGTGCCGGGCACCACCTGGCGGAACTTCAGATCGAAGTAGGCCACGCGGTTGCCTACGCGGGCGCGCAGCAGGCCTTCCTGCGGCGTTTCCGGACCGTTGTCCCAGGTCAGTACCGGCAGGCTGCGGCCTTTGCGGTTGACATAGTGGAAGCCTTGGTCGGCGTACACCACGGCCAGGCCATGGTCGTCGTAATTCAGGTCCTTCAAGGTGTCGGCACTGATCTTCGGCCGGTGATCGACCACTTCGCAGTGGGGCAGCGGCCACAACCCGTGTTCGTCGGTCAGCAGCTTGCACGCCGGTGCCTGCGCCAGCGCGCTGGAACTGGCCAGCGCGCCAAGCAGGACCAGCGAGCGCGCGAAGCGGCCGCTGGCAGGGGCAGGGTGGGCCTGCCGCACGATCACTTGGCCTCGGCCTTGCGCTCGAATGCGGTCGGCGCCGGCAGCTGTACCGGCACGCCCTTGTCGTCGCAGGTGCCGGCCTGGCACAGGCGCTCGCGCAGGGCCGGGGTGGCCTGCACGATCATGTGGTAGATCGCGTTCTGTTCCAGCGTGCCGCGGATCGCCTTGCTGCCCGGGCCGCGTGCCCAGATACCGACGTCTTCGCCGCCGTGCGACTCGGACTTCATCGGCACCAGTGCTTCCTGCATGTAGTCCGGATGCTCGGTGTCGACCTCGCGCAGGTTCGGGCGGCCGTTGGCCGGTTCGAAGCTGCTCGGGTTGTGCGGGTAACGCTTCGGACCGGCCGGCTGCTGGTTGCTGCTGCCGGTATGGCCCGGGCCATTGGCGTAGCTCAGGGTGGTGTACGGCTGGCCGGTGCCGTCCAGCGCGTAGTCGAGCTTGCCGGCGCCATCTTCGCCGCCCTTGTCCTTCACCTTGCCCAGGATCGGGTTGCCGCGCGCCGGGTAGCCGACGAAGTTCAGGGTGTGCGAGTGGTCGGCGGTGACAATGATCAGGGTGTCATCGGCCGAAGTCAGTTCGTTGGCCACGCGCACGGCGTCGGACAGCGCCACGGTCTCGGTCAGCGCCCGGTAGGCGTTGCCGCTGTGGTTGGCGTGGTCGATGCGCGCGCCTTCGATCATCAGCACGTAGCCTTCCTGGTGCTTGGCCAGATTCTTGATCGCGGCGGCAGTCAGTTCGGCCAGGCTCGGCTCACCACCCGGATCCTGGGGGCGCTCGTACTCGTAGCGCATGTGGTCAGGTTCGAACAGGCCGAGGATGGCCGGCGCATTGGCGGCCGCTGCCAGCTGCTTGCTGTTCCACACGTAGGCACCCTGCGGATGCGCCTGCTGCCATTCCTGGACCAGGCTGCGGCCATCCAGGCGCTGGCCGACCTTGTCGTCGTACTCCGGGTCGCGTTCCTCTACCGTGGTGAATTCACCGCGACCGCCGCCGAGGGCGACCAGCGGGCCACGGCCATAGCGCGAGGTCGACAGCAGCTGCTGGGCGATGTCCTTGCAGCCGGCCGCCTTCGCGGCTTCGGTCAGGTCGGTGTCGTTTTCCCAGTTGCGCTCGGGCGAGTGCGCGTAGGTGGCGGCCGGGGTGGCGTGGGTCAGGCGTGCGGTGGACACCACGCCAGTGGCCAGGCCGGCGCTGTCAGCCAGCTGCAGCCAGGTCAGCAGGCCCTTGGACAGGCTGTCAGCACAGTCGGTGCGGCTGCCGGCGCTGACGCCGATCGCACCCATGTGGGTCTTCACGCCGGTGGTGATGGCGGTCATGGTGCCGGCCGAATCCGGGGTCTGCGAATCGGTGTTGTAGGTCTTGCTGAACGCCGTGGCCGGGAAGCGCTCCCAGGACAGCAGGTTCTCTTCACCCGAGCCGCCCTTCTGCTGGCCTTCGTAGATGCGCGAGGCCGCCACGGTGGTCAGGCTCATGCCGTCGCCGAGGAACAGGATTACGTTCTTGGCCTTGCCGGACATCGCGCCGTTGGCGGCGGCCTGGGCGGCGCCGCTGCGGTACCACCACTGCGGGGTCTCGCCGGCCGGATGGGCGACGGGGTCGACGGCGACCTTCAGGCCGACCGGGGCAGAGACGGGGGCGGTGCTGGCGCAGGCGCCCAGCAGCAGGGTGGTGGCGCAGGCGGCCAACAGGGAGACGGAACGGCGCATGGACGCTGGGATCTCACAAACTGTAACGGGACGTTCATTATGCCCGCCCTCGCAAGGCACGCCGATGACACACTGATTTGCCGGCCGGGCGGTCGTTCTGCGGGCCGCCTTGGGCTATCGTGCCAGCATCCCTTCCTTCCCCTCTGGATTGCCTATGAAGCTGGTCTCTGCCTGGCTGCGGATTCCATTCTGGCAGCGCGTGGTCGGTGGCTTCGTGCTCGGCGCGCTGGCCGGCTGGGCGCTCGGCCCGGCCGCGGAAACGTGGTTCGGCCCGCTCGGCGAGCTGTACGTCACCCTGATCAAGATGATCGCCGTGCCGCTGGTGTTCTTCGCGGTGATCAACGCGATCTCGTCGCTGCATGGCCAGAAGTCGGTCGCCGCGCTCAGTGGCCGCACCTTCCTGTGGTTCGTGATCACCGCCGCGTTGGCGGTGTGCGTCGGCCTGGGCGTGGGCACCGTGCTGCAGCCCGGCGCCGGTGGCCTGCAGCTGTCGATGGCCAGCAACTACGTGCCGCGCGAAGTGCCCAGCGTGGTGCAGGTGCTGCTGGACGTGGTGCCGGCCAATGTCTTCTACGCGCTGTCCGGCATCGGCACCAAGGTCAATGCGGCCGGTGAGACCGTGCTGGCTGCCGGTCGCGGCTCGATCCTGCCGGTGATCTTCTTCGCTGGCCTGGTGGGCTTTGCGATCGTCAAGCTGGGCGAGAAGGTGACCGAGGCGCGCAAGCTGGTCGGCCAGATGAGCGACATCATGATCCAGGTGACGCGCTTTGTGCTGGAAGTCACCCCGATCGGTACCTTCGGCCTGATCGCCGGCCTGGTCGGCAGCTACGGCTTCGAGAAGCTGCTGCCGCTGGGGCATTTCGTGCTGGCGCTGTACGTGGCCTGCGCCCTGCACATCGTGGTGGTCTACAGCGCACTGCTGCTGGCACACGGCCTGAACCCGTTGAAGTTCTTCCGTGGCGCGGCGCCGGGCATGCAGGTCGCCTTCGTCAGCTCGTCCAGCTTCGCCGCGATGCCGGTGGCGCTGCGTTCGATCACCCACAACCTGGGCGTGAACAAGGACTACGGTTCGTTCGCGGTGCCGCTGGGTGCCAGCATCAAGATGGATGGCTGCGGCGCGATCTACCCGGCGCTGTGCGCGGTGTTCATCGCGCAGTACAGCGGTGTGCCGCTGACCCCGGAGCAGTACGTGGTGGTGCTGATCGCCTCGGTGCTGGGCAGCTTCGGTACGGCCGGCGTGCCGGGGACCGCGGTGATCATGGCCACGGTGGTGCTGAGCGCAGCCAACCTGCCGCTGGAGACCATCGGCTACCTGTATGCCATCGACCGCATCCTCGACATGATGCGCACGATGACCAATGTGACGGGCCAGATGCTGGTGCCGGTGATCGTGGCCAAGGAAACCGGGCTGCTGGACCAGGCGGTGTATGACAACCCGTCCAGCAATGTGGGTGTGGACGATCCTGATCCAACACCGCCACGCGCCTGAGGCTGCGTGGAGATGAAAGGCCCGCCCTGACCGGCGGGCCTTTCGTTTGGGAAATGGCTGGCGCGGTGCCGGCCGAGGCGGGCACCTGGTAGATCCACACCATGCGTGGATGAAGGCAGAGCCGACCAGGGTTGGCAGGTACCCAGCGTGTGCAGGCCCAACAAAAAAGCCGCTGCAGGGCAGCGGCTTTTTCGTGTCAGGCGGCGCGGTAGCGCCAACCGGTCAGATCAGAGATCGACCCTGCGGGCCTGCATGAACTTGTTGCCCCAGTAGCCGCTGAGCAGGGTGTCCACGCGGACGTCCTTGCCCGAGCTCGGCGCGTGCAGGAAGCGGCCGTCGCCGACATAGATGCCGACGTGGTCAACACGGCCCTTGCGCCCGAAGAACACCAGGTCACCGGCAGCCAGCGCGGTGCGGTCGTTGATCAGTTCGGCGTTGTCATCGTGGGCCATCTCGCGCGAGACGCGCGGCAGCTCGATGCCCAGGGCCGAACGGAACACATAGCCGACCAGGCCACTGCAGTCGAAACCGCTGTCCGGGTTGCTGCCACCCCAACGGTACGGGGTGCCCAGCAGGGTCATCGCGCGGCGCAGCAGCGACTGCACCTTGCCGTTGTCGGCCGCGGTACCGACAACGCTGCCATTGGCGGCGCTGCTGGTGTCGTAGTTGGCGAGCAGGCGGCTGAGGTCGCCGGCCACCACGGCCGAACGGTCCATCAGCGGAATGGTGTCATTGGCGGCCAGGTGCGGCAGCAGGGCTGCCAGCGTGGCACTGGCGGCGGCATCGACGCGGCTGCGCTGCGGAGCGGCAGCCTCGGCCTTGGCGGCCGGTCGGGTGGTGTTCTCGGCCACCGGGGCCGGGGTCACATCGGAACGGTTCGGAGCAGTCTGCGACCAGGCCGGAAGGCTGGTCAGACACAGTGCCAGGCCAAGCAACAGCGGGCGGGCACTACGTGAAGATACGGAAGTCTGGCCTTCGCTTTTCAGGTCGTCAGTCGTCACGCGTCGGTCACAGGAAAAAAACGATGGGGCATCATGCCCTGTAAAAGCGGCAATAAGTTAAAAATTCCGTTAGAAAACCGTTAGTTTCAGGGTGGTGTGCGTCACAGTTTTGAACATATCGCCTGTTCATTTTAGCGAAGGACACGTTTCGCGCCGGTGTAGTGGTCTTTCCAGTAGGGGCCGCTGAGCGAGTCCAGGCGCACGGTGCCGCCGGTGCTTGGCGCGTGCACGAAACGACCTTCACCTACATAAATACCGACATGGGTGACGCTGCCGCGGCTGCCGAAGAACACCAGGTCGCCGGTGGCCAGACGCTGCGGGTCGATCTTCGGGCCCTGTACCGCCGCCAGATCGCGCGAGGTGCGTGGCAGCTTCAGGTCCAGCATCTCGCGGTAGACGTAGGCGACCAGGCCGCTGCAGTCGAAGCCGGAGTCGGGGGTATTGCCGCCATAGCGATAGGGGGTGCCGACCAGGCTGATGGCTCGCATCAGCACCGAGTTGGCGGCCTCGGGATTGTCCGGCACGGTCTTCGGCCAGTTTGCGGTTGGCGGTGGTGGCGCGGGACGGGTGGCCTTGCCGCCGCCGCAGGCGGTCATCAGCAGGGGCAGGACCAGCAGCAGGGCCGGGGCGAGGAACCGGCGGGGGCCGGATGAAACTGGCGTGATGTGCATGATCTCCGGATAATGCGCCACCTTGGATTGGCCGTCATGATGGCGGCGTCCCCGCCGGGCGACAACCCGCCCCAACCCGCCTGCCTCCGGCAGATCCAGACAGAGTTGCGCATGAAGATCGAAAAAGACCGCGTTGTCCGCTTCCACTACACCGTTTCCGAAGTCGGCCAGGAGCCGATCGAATCGTCCAAGGACCGCGGCGAGCCGCTGGCGATCCTGATCGGCCACGGCAACATCATCCCGGGCCTGGAAAACGCCATGATGGACAAGGAAGCCGGCGCGACCTTCAGCGTCGACGTCAACGCAGCCGATGCCTACGGCGAGCGCCGCGAGGGCCTGTCCCAGCGCGTGCCGAAGAAGCACTTCGGCAACACCAAGCTGGCTCCGGGCCAGCAGGTCGTGCTGCAGACCAACTTCGGCCCGCGTGCGGTGACCGTGCAGAAGGTCGGCATGAGCGTGGTCGACGTCGACCTGAACCACCCGATGGCTGGCAAGGACCTGCACTTCGACGTCGAAATCGTTGATGTGCGCGAAGCCGGCCAGGAAGAGATCGACCACGGCCACGTCCACGGCGACGGCGGCCACCAGCACTGATCGCAGTGCGATCGTGATGGCAGCAACGGCCCGCTTCGGCGGGCCGTTGCGTTTCTGGAACACGGCGCGGGCATCCATGGCGTGTGGGCCGGCGGCATAATGGCGGACCTGCCTGACGGATGCCCCGTGAACGCCGTTTCTCCTTCCCTGCAGCCGATGGCCTCCGGCGAACGCATCGCCGTGCTGGACGTGCTGCGTGGTGCCGCGTTGCTGGGCATCCTGCTGATGAACATCGAGGCCTTCAGCGGTCCGCTGGAACTGGCGTTCACCGGCATCGACGTGCATTGGCAGGGCATCGACTACTGGGCCGATGCCTTCGTCTACGTGTTCGTGCAGGGCAAGTTCTTCACCCTGTTCTCGCTGCTGTTCGGTGCCGGCTTTGCGGTGATGGCGCAACGCGCCGAAGTGACTGGACGCGACTTCACCCCGTTCTACCTGCGCCGCAGCGCCGGGCTGCTGCTGATCGGCCTCTGCCACGCGCTGCTGGTCTGGTCCGGCGACATCCTGGTGATGTATGCGCTGATCTCGTTGCCGCTGCTGGCCTGCCGCGAGGCACCACGCAGCTGGCTGCCGTGGATGGGCGTGATCGTCTACCTGGGCGGCGCGGCGATGATGCTGCTGGTCGGCGCGATGGTGTCGATGGCCTCGACGGAGGACGTGCAGAAGATGCTCGCCGAAGCGCAGCAGGGCATCGATCTGCAGCGGCAGGTCTATAGGCAGGGCAGCTGGATGCAGGCCAATGTGCAGCGCCTGCACGAGTTCGGATCGTCAATGGGTGCGCTGCTGATCACCGGTCCGGAAGTGCTGGGCATGTTCCTGATCGGCAGTTGGTTCGCCGCCAGTGGTGCGCTGGCGGCGCCGGAACGCGTCCCGCGCCTGTATGCGTCACTGCGCTGGATTGCACTGCCGCTGGGCCTGCTGGTCACGTTGATCGGAGTTGCCTGGAAACCCTATCTGGCTCCGGGCGCCTATGACCTGCCGGTGACGGCGGCGATGGGCCTGGTGACCATAGGCGGCCTGCCGATGTGCCTGGGCTATCTGGCGTGGATCGTGCACTGGCGCACGCGGCTGGCGTGGCTGGCGCCGGTCGGGCGCATGGCGCTGACCCATTACCTGGCGCAGTCGCTGTTCTGCACGCTGCTTTTCTATCACTACGGGCTGGGATGGTTCGAGGTGATGCCGCGCAGCGTGCAGCTGCTGTTCGCACTACTGCTGTTCGCTGTGCAGGTGGGCATTTCGCACGCGTGGCTGCGGCGCTTCCGCTTCGGGCCGATGGAATGGCTGTGGCGGGCGATGACCTACCGGCAGTGGCCGCCGATGCGGCGCGGGGCTGGGCTGGGCTGATCGATGCAGGGCGCGCGCGAGGATGTCATCGTGGTCGGCGCCGGTGCCATCGGCCTGGCCGCCGCGCTCGCGTTGCGCGCGCAGGGGCGGCAGGTGCGGGTGATCGACCGTGGGCGCATCGGCGCGGCCACGTCGCACGGCAACTGCGGCACTGTGACTCCCAGCCATGCACCGCCACTGGCGGCTCCTGGCATACCGTTGCGCGCGCTGCGATGGATGCTTGATCCACGCGCGCCGCTGTACGTGCGTACGCGGCTGGATCCAACGTTGTGGCGCTGGTTGCTGCAGTTCGGCGCACGCTGCAATGCCCGCGACTGGCTGCAGGCCACGCGCGCCCGCGCTGCGCTGCTGAATGATTCCCGGCTGCGCCTGGCCGAGTGGGTGCAGATGCATGCACTGGACTGTGAGTTCGACACCCGCGGGCTGGACTATGTGTTCGGTGACACGCGCAACTTCGATCACCACGCAGCCGAATGCGAAGCACTGGCCGCGCAGGGCATTGCCACGTACTGCATCGAGGGGGCCGACTATGCGCGTGCCAATCCGGCCTTCCATGATCGCCTTGCCGGTGCGATCCACTTTCCCGGTGATGCGCAGCTGCGGCCTGACCGCTACACCGCGGAAATGGCGCGTGTGCTGCGCGCGCAGGGCGTGGTGATCGACGAATGCCTGGACGTGCAGGGTTTCAGCGACGATGCACAAGGGGTACGGGTGCAGGTCGGCGGGCAGGTCGTGCGGGCGCGTGAGCTGGTGCTGGCCACCGGCCCGTGGTCGCGCGACTGGGCACGGCAGCTGGATCTGCGCGTACCGATCCAGCCCGGCAAAGGTTACTCGCTGACCTGGTCGCGACCGTTGCAGGTGCCGCAGCGCCCGGTGGTGCTGAAGGACCATTCCGTGTTCGTGATTGCCTGGCGCGAGGCGTTGCGACTGGGCGGCACCATGGAGTTCGCCGGTGCCGACCCGCAGCTGCGCACGGCCCGCCTGCAGGCCCTGCAGCAGGCCGCCGACCACTACCTGCGCGCGCCACGCGGTGCGCAGCTGCAGGAGCAGTGGTGCGGGTGGCGCCCGATGAGCGTGGACGACGTGCCATTGATCGGCCGTGCGCCCGCACATCCTCACGTCTGGCTTGCAGCGGGGCATGGCATGCTCGGCATCAGCATGAGCGCCGGCACCGGCCAGCTGATCGCCGATCTCGTCTGCGGCCGCACGCCAGCGATCGATCCTGCCCCTTACCGACCCGAGCGATTCCGATGAGCACTGCATCCTATGATTACGACCTGATCGTCCTTGGCGGTGGCTCCGCCGGCCTGGCCGGCGCGATCCGCGCTGCGCAGCACGGCAAGCGCGTGGCGATGCTGGAGCCTGGTGAACTGGGCGGGACCTGCGTCAATGTTGGCTGTGTGCCGAAGAAAGCGATGTGGCTGGCGGCTGACCTGCATGAGCGTATCGGCCTGGCCAGCGCGATGGGCTTCGATGTTGAAGCGCGTCCGGCGCTGTCGTGGAAGGAACTGGTGATCCATCGCCAGGCCTACATCAGCAACATCCATACCAGCTACCACAAGCGCCTGGACGAAACCGGCGTAGTGCGCATTCCGGCACGCGGCCATCTACTGGATGCGCACACCGTGGCCTGCAGCGATGGCGTGCGTTACAGCGCCGAGCACATCCTGATCGCCACCGGCGCACACCCGTTGCGTCCGGACATTCCCGGTGCGGAACTGGGTCTGGTCTCCGACGATTTCTTCGACCTGCGTGCCGCGCCGGCCGAGGTGGCGATCATCGGAGGTGGTTACATCGCAGTGGAACTGGCCGGCCTGCTGCAGGCACTGGGCAGCAGGGTGAGTCTGCTGGTGCGCGGCAAGCGGCTGCTGGAGCGCTTCGACTATGAGTTGACCGATCAGCTGGCCGAGAACCTGAAGCAGCAGGGCGTGCGCATCCATTTCGACTACCGGCTGCGCGAGCTGCAGCGTGATGGCGAACGCGTGCGTGCGTTTGGTCATGACGGCCCGCTCGACAACGTGTTCGATGCAGTGTTCTTCGCGACCGGTCGCCGCGGCAACAGTCGTGACCTCGGCCTGGAAGCGCTCGGTATCGACATCGGCGAACACCAGCAGGTGCAGGTGGACGAATGGCAGACCACCAGCGTGCCGAGCGTGCACGCGGTGGGTGACATCGCCGGCAAGGTCGGCTTGACCCCGGTGGCGGTGGCGGCGTCGCGGCGGCTGATGGATCGCCTGTTCGGTGGCCGCCCGCAGTCGAAGATGGACTACGAGAATGTGGCCAGCGTGGTGTTCTCGCACCCGCCGCTGGGTGCGGTGGGCATGAGCGAGGAAGAAGCGCGGGCGCGGTTCGACCAGGTGAGTGTCTACCACAGCCGTTTCCGCCCGATGCTGCAGGCACTGGCCAACGGCACCCAGCGCAGCCTGTTCAAGATGGTCTGCGCGGGCCCGGACGAACGGGTGGTGGGCATCCACCTGCTGGGCGAAGCGGCGGACGAGATCCTGCAGGGCTTCGCAGTGGCGGTGAAGATGGGCGCGACCAAGGCCCAGTTCGACGACACCGTGGCGATCCATCCGACTTCTGCCGAGGAAGTGGTGCTGATGCGCTGACCCGGGCCGTTGTAGAGCCGAGCCATGCTCGGCCGTCGCTCTTTGTAGAGTCGAGCCATGCTCGACTGCGGTGGAAAGACAGTCGAGCATGGCTCGACTCTACAAGGCGGGCACCGGACGCCCCCATGCGACAATGGCCGCCCCCACGCCTTCCCGGGCCGCTCCACGCGGCCCGCCGTCGTCCTGATGTCCAGCCCCACTTCCCGTATCGCCACCGCTTCTCCTCGCGTCGCGCTGGGGGGTATCGGCCTGGCCGCGATCGGCGCCATCGCTGCTTCCGGCAAGGCGATCATCGTCAAGCTCGGCCTGCGCCACGGCGTTGATGCCACCACCTTGCTCGCGCTGCGCATGCTGATGGCGCTGCCGCTGTTCGTACTGATGGCGCTGTGGGCCGCGCGCCGGGCCGAACCACTGTCCTGGGCCGACCGTGCCCGCGTGCTGTGGCTGGGTTTCACCGGCTACTACCTGTCCAGCCTGCTCGACTTCCAGGGCCTGCAGTACATCAGCGTGACGCTGGAACGGCTGATCCTGTACTTGAACCCGACCCTGGTGCTGCTGATCAACGTGCTGCTGGCGCGCCAGCGGCCGGGCCGATGGCAGATCGGCGCGCTGGTGCTGAGTTATCTGGGCGTGCTGCTGGCGTTCGGCCATGACCTGCAGCGTGAAGGCGGGCAGATCATCGTTGGCAGCCTGCTGGTGCTGGGCAGTGCGCTCAGCTATGCGCTGTACCTGTTCGGCAGCGGGCAGGTGGTCGCGCGCATCGGCGCGGTGCGGCTGACCGCTTACGCCAGCTGCGTGGCCAGCGTGCTGGTGCTGCTGCATTTCGCGGTGACCCATCCGCTGCCGCTGTTGTGGCAGGCACCGGCGCCGGTGCAGTGGTTGTCGCTGGTCAATGCCACCGTGTGCACGGTGTTGCCGGTGCTGGCGATCATGCTGGCGGTGCAGCGCGTGGGTTCGTCGCTGGCCGCGCAGGTCGGTATGCTGGGCCCTGTTTCCACCATCGTGATGAGCCTATGGCTGCTCGACGAACCGATGGGGCCGGCGCAGATCGCCGGCACCGTGCTGGTGCTGATCGGCGTACTGCTGGTAACCCGCCTGCGGCGCTGACGCCGGAGCAGGCGCGTGCGCGCATCCTGGCAGTGATCCGCGCGATCCCGGCGGGGCAGGTGATGGGCTATGGGCAGGTGGCGATGCGCGCGGGCCTGCCCGGGCGTGCACGCCTGACCGCGCGCATCCTGGGCCAGAACGACGACCCGGACCTGCCCTGGCATCGCGTGCTGCGCTCGGATGGGCGCATTGCCATGGAGGAAGGTTCGGCCGGTTGGCGCGAACAGTCACAGCGGTTGCGCGCGGAGGGCGTGGTGGTGGAGAACGGCCGGGTGCGGATGCCGGCGGCTGATCCGGCGGCGGCACTGGATGCCGTCGTGTGGGGACCGGGCTGAGCACCGCTGGCGACTGAACGGGCCGCGCCTGCCGGTCGCCAACAAGACGCGGTGCTGCGGCTATGATGGAGGCCGTTCCATGCCGGTGCTCCCATGTTCCCGCGACTGCCAACCGTCACCAAGGCCCTGCTGATCGCCAACGCGATCCTGTTCCTGCTGCAGCAGCCGTTCCTGCTCGGCATGCAGACCTTCGAGCCGTTCATGCTGCAACCGTTGCAGCAGGGCTTCGATGCGTTCTCGCCGGGCGGTAACTTCCAGCCCTGGCAGCTGCTGACCTATGGCTTCCTGCATGGCAGCTTCGGCCATCTGTTCTTCAACATGCTGGCGGTCTTCATGTTCGGCGCGCCGCTGGAGCAGACCTGGGGCGAGAAGCGCTTCCTGCTGTATTACCTGGTCTGCGTGGCCGGTGCCGGTGTCTGCCAGCTGCTGGTGGGCACGCTGCTGGAAAACCCGGCCACGGTGCTGGGCGCCTCCGGCGGCGTGTTTGGCCTGCTGCTGGCCTACGGCATGCTGTTCCCCAACCAGCGGGTGATGCTGCTGTTCCCGCCGATCCCGATGAAGGCACGGACCTTCGTGATCCTGTTTGGCGTGGGCGAGCTGGTGCTGGGCATGACCGGCTGGCAGCCCGGCGTGGCCCATTTCGCGCACCTGGGCGGCATGCTGTTCGGCTGGTTGCTGATCCGCTACTGGCGCGGGCAGCCGCCGTTCAACAAGCGCCGCCCCCCCGGCCCGCCGAATCGCCCGAACCACCTGCGCAGCGTCAAATGATCCGAAGGATCATTTGACGCTGTAGGTGCCAACCTTGGTTGGCACGCTTTGAATGGGATCATTTGACGCTGTAGGTGCCGGCCGTTGGTCGGCACACCTTGTCCCACGCGGGTAGGTGCCAACCTTGGTTGGCACGCTGTCGATGTTGTAGGTGCCGACCGTTGGTCGGCACACCTCTACAGATCCTGCAGCACCACCTGCGCGGCGTTGTGCCCCGGCGCACCGGTGACGCCGCCGCCGGGATGGGTGCCCGCACCGCACAGGTACAGGCCGGGCAGGGCGCCGCGATAGCCGGCCTGGCCGACCATCGGCCGTGCCGAGAACAGCTGGTTGGCACTTAGTGCGCCGTGGAAGATGTCGCCACCGACCAGGCCGAAGATCCGCTCCAGATCCAGCGGTGACAGTACCTGCCGACCGAGCACGCTGTCGGCGAAGCCGGGCGCATACCGTTCAACGGTGGCAATCATCAGGTCGGCCACGGTTTCCCGGTGATCATCCCAATGGCGGCCCTCAGGCAACACCGGTGCCACGTGCTGGCAGAACAGGCTGGCCACATGCTGCCCGGGCGGCGCCAGCGAATCGTCCAGCGTGCTCGGAATCAGCATCTCCACGATCGGCTCGCGCGACCAGCCGTCGCGGCGCGCATCCAGCCAGGCGCGGTCCATGTAGTCCAGGCTGGGGGCCATGATGATGCCGGCGCTGAGGTGATCGCCGGGGCCGGGCAGGGCGCTGAAATCCGGCAGCCGCGACAGCGCCACGTTCATCCGGAGCGTGCCCGAACCACAGCGCCAGTTCGCCATGCGTTCGCGCGTTGCGTTGGGTACCTGTGCTGGTTCCAGCAATTGTTCGTACAGTAGCTTCGGATTGACGTTGGCGACCACCGCGCGTGCGCGCAGGATTTCGCCGTTGGCCAGTTCCACGCCCACCGCGCGGCCCTGTTCGATCCGCACGCGCTGCACCCCGGCCTCCACGCGCAGTTCCGCACCGGCCTCGCGTGCCGAGGCCGCAATCGCCTGGCTGATCGCGCCCATGCCACCAATCGCATGGCCCCACGCACCTTTCACACCATTGCACTGGCCGAACACGTGGTGCAGCAGTACGTAGGCACTGCCCGGTGTATACGGGCTTGCGTAGTTGCCGACGATGCCATCGAAGCCGAACAGGGCCTTGATCGGCTCGCTTTCGAACCAGCGGTCCAGGTACTCGGCGGCCGACAGCGTGAACAGGTCCAGCAGTTCCTGCCGCAGCGAGGCATCCAGCGTCGCCAGTTCACGACCAAGGCGACCCATCTGCCACAGGGCGGGCAGGGCGCGCCAACCGGCTGCTGCACCCAGGTCCGGCGGCGTGCGCAGGGCCCATGCGCGCAGTACGTCGGCGAAGATCTCCAGGCGTGCCTCGTACGCGGGCAAGTGCTGCGCATCCCGCTCGGAGAACTTCGCCACCTCGGCCTGGGTGCGACCGGGTGCTGACAGCAGATAGCGGTCATCAGGCAACGGCAGGAAGTTGTTGGCAGGACGCGCGACGATGCGCAGTCCATGGGCATGCAACTGCAGGTCGTCGATTACCTTCGGCTGCAGCAGCGATACCGTGTACGACGCCACCGAGTTGCGGAAACCGGGATGGAATTCCTCGGTGACTGCGGCACCGCCGAGAACGCCACGACGTTCCAGCACCAGCACCTTCTTTCCGGCGCGCGCCAGATAGGCCGCGCAGACCAGGCCGTTGTGGCCACCACCAACGACGATCGCATCCCAGGTCATCAGCACCTCTGAAAAGGGGACGGAGGGGATTAAGTCGCAATCTGCATCTGCGCACAGGACATGGGGAGAAACGACTTAATCCCCTCCGTCCCCTTTTTTGATTGCCGCTTCGATGGTGGCGATGTCGATCTTCTTCATCGGCATCATTGCGTTGAAGGCGCGCTTGGCCAGTGCCTTGTCCTTGCTGGTCACCGCTTCGATCAGCATGCGCGGGCTGATCTGCCAGGAGATGCCCCAGCGGTCCTTGCACCAGCCGCATTGGCTCTCCTGTCCACCGTTGCCGACGATCGCATTCCACAGGCGGTCGGTCTCGGCCTGGTCTTCGGTCTGGATCTGGAAAGAGAAGGCTTCGCTGTGCTTGAACGCGGTGCCGCCGTTGAGGCCGACGCAGGGAATGCCGCAGACGGTGAATTCGACGGTCAGCACGTTGCCTTCCTTGCCGTCGGGATAGTCACCGGGGGCGTGATGCACGGCGGTCACTGCGCTGTCTGGCAGGAGGCTGGCATAGAAGGTGGCGGCTTCGAGTGCGCCATTGTCGTACCAGACACAGATCGTGTTCTTGTGCGCCATGTCGGGGCTCCGCGATGGACGAAGCCGCAGCGATAGCACGCCGGGTGTTAACCCGGGATCTCCACGCCGGGGCATCACGCACCGTTGATGGAGACTGCAATCTGGAAGCCAAGTCGCTAATTTTCAAACAGAACGTGAACGGAGTTCACTTTTGTATCGAAATTTCTCTTTTAATTTCAATTGGTTGTTTTTGTTCAGCTGGCATTGCAAATTGAGGATTGGGGAAATTAATATTTGGTTCAGCTGAAACAGAAGCGTCGCTTCTGTGCAGCGCTTCTGCAACAGCAGCCTGATCTCCGTCGAATCAAGGAAACTCAATGAGCAGCAGCAAGCACGTCACAAGGTTGAAGCGCACCGCGCTGGCGGTGGTCATGACGTCTTTCATTGGCGCCGCCGCGGCACAGAGCACGACCGGTTCGTTGTTTGGCAATGCGCCTGCCGGTACCACCATCGTCGTGCAGAGTGACACGGGCCTGACCCGGTCGGCGACCGTCGACAGCAGCGGCCGCTACAATCTAGGTTCCTTGCCAGTGGGTAAATACACCATTACCCAGCAGCGTGATGGCCAGACCATCGAGCGACGTGAGAATGTGCTGCTGAGGGTAGGCGGTGGCACCGAGGTGTCGTTTGGCGGCGGTGCGGCCGGAGCAACTACGCTTGGCACTGTGAACGTTGTTGCGGCCAACGTGCCGAAGATCGACGTCAGCAATACTGTCTCCAAGTCGGTGATCACCTCCGAGCAACTCGACGTGTTGCCCCTGGGCCGTAGCGCCGAAGCCATTGCGCTGCTGGCGCCGGGCGTGGTGTCTGGCAGTGGATCCTTTACCAATGGTTCGCGGTCGGTGCTGTCGTTCGGTGGCTCCAGCGTTACCGAGAACGCCTACTACCTCAATGGCTTCAACGCCTCCAACCCGCTCAGCAACCTCGGTGGTGTCAGCCTGCCCTATGGCTCGATCGACCAGCAGGAAACCTACATGGGCGGCTACGGTGCCGGCTATGGTCGCTCCACCGGTGGCGTGATCAATCAGCTGGGCAAGCGCGGTACCAACGAATGGCATTTTGGTGTCCAAGCTACGTGGGCACCTGACTCGTTGGCCGCCTCCGCAGCGACGGTGATGTATCCGGACCGCGAGTTGCCTGCAGGCTATGCCTATACCAAGGACTCGCTACGTGGCAGCCTTTATCGCTACCGCAAGGACGATGCCGCGACTCGCACCACCTACAGCGGTTATGCCAGTGGCCCGTTGATCGAGGATCGCCTGTTCATCCATCTGGCCGCCGAGAAGGACCGTACGGAAGGCGTGTCGACGAACAGTGCGGCGGCTTCGCAACAGGTTCGCAACCACTACACGATCGACACGCCAAAGTTCTACGGCAAGATCGACTGGAACATCAACGACAGCAATACCCTTGAGTACACACGTGTGCAGAACACCGATCGCACTGGTGGCTACTACCGGTCGTTCGAGTACGACGACCTGACCGAAGGCGATCGCACCGGTACCTTCCCGAACACCACGAAGGTCAAGGACGATTTCGATATTTTCAAGTACACCGGCTACCTGACTGATGACCTGACCCTCAGCGCGGTCTGGGGACGCAGCAAGCAGATCAACCTGGAATCCAACCCTGCCTCGTCCGGCATCCCCTATCTCAGTGCCCCGGGTAACCAGGACCCGGCCATCACGGGTGGGCGTCCCATCCGCAACAGCCAGCCTGAGCTCTATGAAAAGGCTGCAGATGCGGGCAGCAAGACTCGCGGCTTGCGACTGGATCTGCAGTATCGCATCGGTGACCACGAGCTGACCGGTGGTATCGACAACATGTATTACCAGGGGCACAACGAAGGCCAGAAGGTCACGGGCCCCGGCTATGCGTGGATCTATGGCCGTGTCGAACCCGGCGAATCGCCGAGCCCGCGCTTCGACATCGCGCCACCGCCAGGTGATGGCTACTTCGTGCAGAAGTACATCCTCTCCACGACCACCAGCATGTCAGTCAAGCAGAAGGCCTACTACCTGGAGGATCGCTGGCAAGTCACGCCGAACTGGCTGCTGACCATCGGCGTCCGCAACGACAAGTTCACCAACTACAACAGTGATGCCAGGCCCTATGTGGAGAGTGGCGATCAGTGGGCGCCGCGCCTTGGAGCAAGCTGGGACGTGTTCGGCGATTCGTCGCTGAAGTTGTTCGCCAATCTCGGTCGCTACTACCTGGCACTTCCGAACAGCGTGGCCATTCGCGGTGCTTCGGCATCGACCTTCACCCGCGAGTACTTTGCCTACAGCGGTATCGATGAGAACGGTGTTCCGACGGGCCTCACCGCGCTTGGCCCGGGCCCCGTGTCGTCCAACAACGAGTACGGCCAGACCCCGGATCCGCTGTCGGTAGCTCCAACAGACCTGAAGTCGCAGTACCAGGACGAACTCATTCTTGGTTTCGAGAAGACGCTGGGTGAGCGCTGGAACTCCGGTGCTAAATTCACCTATCGCCGCCTGCAGTCAGCTATCGACGACACCTGTGACTCGGACCGCATCATCGACAAGCTGGACGCGATGGGTGTTGATTCAAGCGATCTGGTGATCCCAGGTTGCGTGATCTTCAATCCCGGCAAGACGAACACCATCATGCTCAAGCATGCCGATGGTTCGGGCTATACGCCGGTACGGATGAGTTCGGCAGATTGGGGTTTCGGGAACAAGAAGGCCAAGCGCGATTACATTGCTGTGGACCTGTTCATCGAGCACCCGCTGAGTGACAAGTGGTATGGCCGCCTGGACTACACCTGGTCGCGCAACTTCGGCAACACCGAAGGCCAGGTGAAGTCGGACATCGGACAGGATGATGTTTCCAAGACGCAGGACTGGGATGCTGGGGCGTTGATGGAATACGCGGGCGGGTACCTCGCCAACGACCGGCGCCACCAGCTGAAGGGCTATGGTGCATACATGTTCAATGACGAGTGGTCGGCGTCGGCGACCCTGCGTGTCATGTCTGGAATGCCGAAGAGCTGCCTGGGCTACTACGGCACCGATGAAAGCGATCCTTTGGGTTACGATGCGGCGTATCACTATTGTGGTGGCACGCCGTCGCGCCCGGGTGATGCCGGCCGTACGCCATGGACCACGCGCGTGGATCTGGGTGTGATGTATCGCCCTGCGTTTGCCGATCACAAGTTGGCTTTCGGTCTGGATGTCTTCAATGTGCTCAATCAGCGTCGTGCCGTGCAGACCGATGCGGTATATGAGGATGCTCCCTACACCGTGTCGAACACCTACGGTATGGGCACGTTCTTCAGCGCACCGCGTTCGGTCCGTGTCAGTGCGTCCTACGACTTCTGATCGTAGTCACGTGTCGACCTCTCCATGAGATGAATTGGGCCCCGGCAATGCCGGGGTCCTTTTTTTGGAGTGACTCGCATGACCCGGCCTACCATAGGTTGACATCTACGGGGGGGGGGGGGCGATGGTCCGGCCGCCGGCAGGCGGCCAAGGACGCCCGATGCATCGCATCGGGCGTCTGCACTTTAAGGCACAGGTGGGGGGCGCTCAGCGTTGCCGCGCATGGATCTTCTGGTAGTAGTCCGAACAGTACTGGATGCCGCGATCAGAGTGATGGATCAGCTTCTGCTGTGTCATTCTTCCTTTCAATGTCATCTCCAGTGCCTGAGCTACCTGCTCTGTCTGCAGCGTTTCATGCACGTTCCAGACCACGATCTTGCGTGACCATGCATCCGTGATCAGGCTCAGTTGCACGAATTTCCCCTGCGACGGCAGATAGGTGATATCCGCTACCCATGCCTGTTCGATACCGGTAGGTGTCACGCACCCTTCGTCCGGTTCGAGCAGGTTCGGATGCCTCCGGAAGCGATGATGGCTGTCGGTGGTCTTGTGATATCGGATCTGTTGGCACCAACAGGCGTGCTTCTTGAAGCACCTCAGACACGCTGTCGCGCCCCAGGGCGATGCCCACCGCCTGTAGCTTCGGTTCGATCAAATGGTGCAGTTTGCGGGTAACGATCCGCGGCTGGCGTACGGCAATCGCTCAGCAGTGCCTGTGCCGTGGCATCGACAGCGTGTCGCCGCTGATGACGGTGTCCAGTCTGACAGAACGCCTGCCGACTGATTGACGGTCAGCGAGTAATCCCGCTGGCTGCGCCTGATTGTTGATTTCATTGAACATTCCTTTTCCAGAGGGAAAAGGTGTCAACCCAATTCAGGACGGGGCAGCACAAGGAAAAAGGCGCCCTGAAGGCGCCCTTTTCCTGTTGTCGCTATAGCCGCACGATCAGCGCCAGACTTTGATCTGGTCGGCTTCGCTGCGCTGCATCGGCTGGCCGGCCTTGCAGCTGAAGGTGGCACCGAAGGCCGGCAGGTTGGCCAGCGTGCCGTTGCTGCGCCACACGCCCGGTGCACGGATGTCGGCGGTCAGGCGGCGTACGGCCTCGTTCGGCGACAGCTGCTGTGCCCACAGCGCCGACCAGGCACGGAAGAAGCCCTGCTGCTGCGCCTGCTTGGCCTTTGGCTCCTGTGCGACGTAGGCCGCCCAGGCCAGTTCCAGGCCCGCGATGTCGGCCAGGTTCTCTTCCTGGGTGAGCGCACCGTTGACCTTGGCGCCCTTCACGCCCGGGAAGTCGTAGGCGCCGTACTGCGCGGCGACGCGGTTGCCGAGCAGGGTCCAGGCGGTCTTGTCGGCCGGAGTCCACCAGCTGCGCAGTTCGCCCTTGGCGTCCACCAGCGCGCCCTTGGCATCGATGGCTCGGGTCAGCTCGTGGCCGACCAGACCACCGAAGCTGCCGAACTTGTCAGCCGCATCGGCCTTGGCATTGAACACCGGGCCCTGCAGGATCGCGGCGGTGACGATCAGGCGGTTCTGCGCCAGGTCGTAGGCCAGCGACGGCTGCTGCGGCAGCACGTCCCAGCGGCGGTCGGCGTTGCCCTTGCCGATGCGACGCATTTCTTCGCGATGACGCCAGGTCGAAGCGATCAGCATGTTGCCACCGAACGAGCCGCGGCCCATCGGCTGCACGGTGTAGTCGAGATCGCGCAGCGGGGTGCCGATCTCGATCTTCAGCGCGGCCAGCTTGGCCTGTGCTTCGGTCTTGGCCTCGGCACTCATCCAGCTGCTGTTCTTGACCGCCTCGATCTGCACTTCGCGCACCTTGTCGACGATCCACGCGGCCTGGCGGCGGTCTTCGGCAGACAGGTAGCGGGCGGCGTACTCACGACCGACCATCGGGCCGGCGGCCACGTTGATCGCATCCAGCACGTCTTCCCAGCGCTGCGGCGGCAGGGTTTCGCCACGCAGCACGCGGCCGCGGAATTCGAATTCGGCGTCGCGGTAGGCCTTGGACAGGTAGGGCGCCATCGAGTCGCCCACGCGCCAGCGCAGGTAGGCCTTCCACTGGTCCGGCTTGAGCTTGGTGACCATGCCGTCCAGCTGCTTGAACAGGCCCGGGTCGGCCAGCGAGACCAGGT
The DNA here is from genome assembly GCF_003205835.1 of Stenotrophomonas maltophilia. Lineage (GTDB taxonomy): Bacteria > Pseudomonadota > Gammaproteobacteria > Xanthomonadales > Xanthomonadaceae > Stenotrophomonas > Stenotrophomonas riyadhensis. The sequence continues at coordinate 3,443,581 of NZ_CP029773.1, read as the reverse complement.
CGTCGTCCACGCCCTGTGCCTTCAGGAAGGCATCCAGCTGCAGGTTGCGGTAGCGGCTGTTGAGCTCCTTGGTGGAGATCGGCGCGTAGTTGTTGAACGGGTTGTTGATGCCGGCCAGCGACTGCGCATTGCGTGCCAGCTCGGTTTCCAGCGCGATCACCGCCTGCGACTCGGCATCCAGCTTGGCGGCCGGGGTGCCGGTCAGCGCCAGGATCTGCTTGACGTAGTTGCGGTAGCGGCCCATCAGGGCCACGGTATCGGCGTCGGTGCGGGTATAGAACGCCGGATCCGGCAGGCCCATGCCGCCCTGCATGAAGTAGCCGATATGGCGGTCCAGCGCCTTCAGGTCGACGTCCGGGCCGAAGTTGAAGGCCACCGGGATACCGACCTGATGCAGCGCAGCGATCGATGCCGGCACATCCTTGGCCTTCTTGATGGCGTTGATGCGGGTCAGCAACGGGGCGATCGGGTTCGAGCCGTCCGCTTCCACGGCGGCTTCGTCCAGGCCACTGGCCCAGAAGTCGCCCAGCAGTTTCTGCACGTTGCCCTGCGGCGACTTCATCGCGGCGTCGAGCAGTTCGCGCTGCTGCTGGCGGCTGCGATCAACCAGCTGGCCGAGTGCGGTGGTGGCACCGGTCTGCGGCACCGGGTTGGCCTTCAGCCAGCCTGCGTTGGTGGCGTCGTAGAAGTCGCTGCACTGGGCACTGACGGCCGGGGCGCGTGCAGCCTTCTTCTTGGCGGCGGCGAACGCATCGTGGGTCGGGACCAGGGTCGCCAGGCTGATGCCCAGGGCGATGGCAAGCGGACGGAAGTTGGGCATGTGGAACGAATCCGTGATGGATTGAGGGCGCGCGCACTATAGCAAGCCGGGCATCGACGCGGCATGCACGCATCACACCGCTTTCGCAGGACACCGGCATCCATAGATCCACCCCATGCGTGGGTGACATGCGAGGCACCGCAAAAAACAAAGGCCCGGGAATTCCCGGGCCTTTGCAGGTCTGCCGCAGCGTCAGCCAGGGCTTACCAGATCACCACCTGCTGCTCGCCGGTGCGGGCCATCGGCGAACCGGCCTTGCACTGGAAGGCCGCGGCAAAGGTCGGCAGGTTCGACGGCGCACCCATGGCGCGGAACTGCGCCGGGGCGTGCGGGTCGGTCGCCAGGCGGACCTTGGCGTTTTCCGGGGTGTACTTGGTGCGCCACACGGTGGCCCAGTTGAAGAAGAAGCGCTGGTCGCGGGTGAAGCCGTCAACCTTCGGGTCTTCCTTGCCGGCGGTGGCCTTCTGCAGGGCGTCGTAGGCAGTGGCCAGGCCACCCAGGTCGGCGATGTTCTCGCCCAGGGTCAGGTGACCGTTCACGGCCTGGCCGTCGACCTTGTACTGGTCGAACTGCTTGACCAGCTTGCCGGTCAGGCCTTCGAAGTTCTTCTTGTCAGCCGGGGTCCACCAGTCTTCCATGTTGCCGGTCGGCCCGAAGCGTGCGCCCTGGTCGTCGTAACCGTGGGTCATTTCATGGCCGATCACCGCACCGATACCGCCGTAGTTCAGCGCGTCGTCGGCCTTCGGATCGAAGAACGGCGGCTGCAGGATGGCGGCCGGGAACACGATCTCGTTCTGCAGCGGGTTGTAGTAGGCATTGACCGTCTGCGGGGTCATGCCCCACTCGGTCTTGTCCACCGGCTTGCCGATCTTGGACAGGTTGAACTTGTAGTTGAACTCGTTGGCGGCGCGCACGTTGCCCAGGTAGCTGTCACGCTGGGTCTGCAGGCCCGCCCAGTCACGCCACTTGTCCGGGTAACCGATCTTCGGGGTGAAGGTTTCCCACTTGGCGATGGCCTTGGCCTTGGTTTCCTCGCTCATCCAGCTCAGGCCCTGGATGCGTTCCTTCAGCGAGGCGGCCAGGTTCTTCACCAGCTCTTCCATCTTCGCCTTGGCTTCCGGCGAGAAGGCTACCTTCACGTACAGCTGGCCGAAGGCTTCACCGGCATCGTTCTCGATCGTACCCAGCACGCGCTTCCAGCGCGGCTTCTGTTCCTTCTGGCCGTTGAGGGTCTTGCCGTAGAACTCGTAGTTCTCCTGCACGAAGGCATCGGCCAGGTACGGCGAGGCGCTGTCCACGGTGTGGAAGCGCAGGTAGGCACGCCACACCGACGGATCGGTGTCGCCCAGCGCCTTGCTCACTTCCTCATGGAAAGCCGGCATGGCCAGCGAGAACTTCTCCGGCGCGGCTACGCCCTGCGACTTGAAGAACTCGGTCCAGCTGAAGTTCGGGGTCAGCTTGTCGGCGTCGGCCAGGGTGACCGGGTTGTAGAACAGCTCGACGTTGCGCGACAGCTCGACGCGCGACTTGGAGGCCTTGGCCAGGCGGGTCTCGAATTTGACGACTTCCTCGGCCTGCTTGGCCGCATCGGCGGCGGCGACACCGGACAGCTCCAGCACCTTGGCGACGTGCGCCTGGTAGGCCTTCAGCTTGTCGGCGTTCTTGGCATCGGTGTAGTAGGTGCTGTCCGGCAGGCCCAGGCCGCCCTGGCTGGCGTAGGCCAGGTTGACGGCCGAGTTCTTGAAGTCGGCTTCGGCGCCGAAGCCGAACAGGACGTTGTCGCCCTTGGCGGCGCTGCTGCGCAGGTAGTTGGCGATGGCCGCCTTGTCCTGCAGACCGTCGATCGCGGTCAGGTCGGCCTTCAGCGGCTCGATGCCCTGGGCATTGATCTTGGCTTCGTCCATACCGGTGGCCCACAGGTCACCGACGATCTTCTCAATGTGGTTCGGGTTCTTCACCTGCGCGACCTGCTCGGCCAGCTGGTGCTGCACGGCCACCGAACGCTCGTCGAGGATGGTGAACGCGCCCCAGCTGGTGCGGTCGCCCGGAATTTCATTGGCGGCCAGCCACTTGCTGTTCACGTAGTCGCCGAAGGCGCCGCAGGCGTCCTTGCTGGCATCCAGATCGCTGGGCTGGAAGGCGTTGTAGGCCGGCAGCTTGCTCTCGTCCAGCGTGTAGTGGGTGGCTTCGGCCGCAGCCGGCGTGGAGGCGGTGGCGTCCTTGGCCGGGGTTTCAGTCTTGCCGCAGCCGACCAGCGCGGCCGAAACGGCCAGGGTCAGCAGCACGATCTTGGGAGTACGGGTCACTTTGATGGCCTCCAGGCCGAGTGAGTCAGGGAAGGGCCGCGGGGACGGCCGTGGGCCGAACAATACGCCGCCGGCCTGCCCTGCAAGGGTGTCGAAGGTCATGGCCGGACGCAAGGGGGGGCTTGGCGGGCACAAAAAAGCAGACCCGGCACAAAGCCGGGTCTGCGGGTTGCAACAAGTCCGGATGGATCAGAACTTGTAGGTGATACCCATATACATGTAGCGACCGATGCTGTCGTACAACGCCGCACCCGCATCCGCACCGAAGTAGTTCACCGGCGGATCCTTGTCGAACACGTTGTCCACGCCCAGATAGACGTCGATGCCCGAACCGGGGAACTTATAGCCAACCTGCATGTTGTGGTACAGGTACGACGGGTTGCGGATCGGGCTCTGCGAACCCGGGTTGGAGTTGTAGCTGTCCGGGGTCACGCGCAGGTTGCCGTCAACGTAGGTCATGTCCCACGAAGCGCGCCAGTCGCCACGCTTGTAGCTGGCGCTGAACTGACCGCGCCAGCGCGGGTCGGTGTAGTAGGTGACGTACTCGGTGAACTCGTCCGGGAAGGACTGGAAGGCCCATTCGCGCGACTGGATCAAGCGGGTACCAACAACTCGCAGGGTGGTGAAGCCACCCAGCAGGTCGAAGCGGTAGTCCATTTCCAGATCGACGCCGACGCGACGGGACTTGGCCAGGTTCTCGGAAATCGCGGTCCAGTTGTAGATGCTGTATTCCGGGAACGGAGTACCGGTGGGTGAGGTGTAGCCGCCAACCGGAGCACGCTTGATCGAGTTGCAGAACGAGTTGTTCTGCACGCCGCCGGGGGAGTCCACGCAACGGGTTGCGAGGGTTTGTGCGGTGACTGCGCCGATCGCATCAGTGAGGGTGATGCGCCAGTAGTCCATCGACATGCCGAAGCCCGGCAGGAATTCGGGCTGCCACACGAAGCCGAACGACAGGGTCTTGGCTTCCTCGGCCTTCAGGTTCGGATTGCCGCCGCTGACACCGGGACGGGTGGCGGTGTAGGTATCCACCCAGTTGTTCGGAATGCCGAGTGCGGCGCAGTTGGCGGCGCGCAGGGCCGGGTCCTTTGCGGTGGCCGGGCGGTTGCTGTTGGTTGACAGCGTGTTGCACGGGTCATTGATGGTGGCGAAGTTCTGCGACTGTGGGTTGTACAGCTCGCCGATGCTCGGAGCACGCACCGCGCTGGCATAGGAGCCGCGGACGCGCAGCGAGCTCAGCACTTCCCAATCCAGACCGACGTTCCAGGTCTTGGTGTCGCCGACGGAGCTGTAGTCCGACCAGCGGCCGGCGAGATCCAGGTTCAAGCGGCGGATCAGTGGCAGGTCGGCCAACAGCGGGACGGTGGTTTCGGCGAAGACTTCACGCACACTGTATTCGCCACCGCGGCTCGGGATCGCGTTGAGGAAGGTCAGGCCCAGCGCGGAAAGAGCGTCGGTGTTTTCCTGGCTCTGTTCCTTGCGGTACTCCACGCCACCCGCGAAGCCGACGTCACCCGCCGGCAGCGAGAACAGGGAGCTGTTCGCCACCGAGGCGCTGAACACCTGCTGCTTCAGCTTCGACTGGTTGAGCGAAGATGTGTTGAACCATGCTGCAGCGTCAGCCGGGATGGCACCGTTGCCGAACACGCTGAACGGGACGCAGCCTGCGATCAGAGCCTGGTTGTAGCGCTGCCCGGTGTTCGGGTTGATCGCATTGGGGTCCAGCGACGCGCGGCAGACCAGCTTGCCGCTGGCATCGCGCGCAACGTCCATGCCAGCGTGCCAGCGCTCGGTGATGCGGTTGTTCAGGTTGACGCGGTCGATGGTGGTCTGGCCGAAGTTGGCCGACGTTTCATACGTCCAGCTTTCGCCCAGATTGCCTTCCAGGCCGAACACCACGCGGCTGGTCTGGCGTTCGATCTTCTCGCCACGACGGCCAGCGTCGACGTTGAAGCGATTCATCACCAGATTGCTTTCAGCTACGTTCGGGTCGCGCGACACGGCACGGACGGTGCTGGTGCCATCGCGGTTCTGCACGCGCACGGTGCGCGCATCGAGAATGGCGCCCAGCTCGTTGGAAATGTAGGCATTGTCGCGACGCAGGCGCAGGCCGGTGTCGAAGGCCGGCTGACCGAAGAACTCCGACTCGGTCTTGGTGTACTTGCCTTCGAAGAAGAAGCGATGATCATCATTCAGATCGAAATTGACGATCGTATTGAAGCTGAAGCGATCAAACGACGGCTGCAGGTCGGCCACTGCATTGAGGTCGGTGAAGTCGCAGTCCACGCAGCTGCTCGCGCTGACGATGGTGCCATCGTAGCGATTGCGACGGAACGAGCCGTCATTGTTGAACAGGTAGCGGGTGGCTGGATTGAAGGCAATGGTGCGGGTGCCAGTCGGCGAGATGGTGATCTGGCCGAGGTCCATGGTGCCGCCGTAGGACGTGGAGTGGTTGCCACCCGGACGGCTCAGCACGGTCTGCGGATTGCTTTCGCTCGGCGGACGCGTCGGATCGAAGTTGGGATTCGGCACAGAGACTTCATAACGACGGCCGATCTCGCGGTCACCACGGCCAAAGCGGCCCTGGGTGCTGTACTCCATTGCGATCGCCGCGTTACCGCGGCCGTCAGCGAACGGCTTGCCTGCCGAGAAACTGGCAAAACGGCGATCGAAGCTGCCTTCGTCGGCCTTGCCGGTCTGGCCACGGAACTCGTAGCCATCGAATGACTTCTTCATGATGAAGTTGACCACACCAGCAACTGCGTCGGCGCCGTACACGGCCGAGGCACCGCCGGTGATCACTTCCACGCGCTCGATCCACTCCACCGGAATGGTGTTGACGTCAACGGAGGTGGAGCCCGGGCTGGCACCGACATGGCGGCGGCCATTGACCAGCACCAGGGTGCGCGACGGGCCCATGCCGCGCAGATCCATCAGGCCCAGGCCAGCAGTGCCGATGAAGCGGGTCGAGTTGCCGAGTGAGTAGCTCGGGGTCAGCTGCGGCATCTTGTTCATCAGGTCGCCGATGTTCGACGCACCTGTGGTGCGGATTTCTTCGGCGGTGATGGCCGTGACCGGCGAGGGGGTCACGAAGCCGGTACGCGCGATGCGCGAGCCGGTCACGGTGACCTTGTCAAGGTCCACAGGGTTGGTGCCAGCTTCCTGTGCCATGGCGGGCATCGAGGCGGCTGCAAGCAGCCCTGCCACCAGGGCGGCAGTCAGTGGGTGACGGCTGGGTGAGCGGTACAGAGACATCGTGGTGAATCCCCCTAAGGAAAAGAGAGTGCTCGCTATCCGTGCATTTGTTATGCGTGTGTTCAGCAGTCATCCTGACGTTGGTCGAACCTAACACGACCTTAACGGGAATTGCATGATTTCATCACGGGGTGTCTCATTTTTTTCTCAGAACTTGAACATAATTGCAGCAAATACAGTCACTTGGTCTCATTTGTTTCTTCTTTGTTGAATTGCCACGCGCCAATGCTGAATGTGGTGTTAGCGGCAACTTTGCGCAATTTGTCCGTTGGGGCGGTGCACGGTGGACGCCGCGGGATGGGGGGGGGGCTAGGTGGAGTCCTGCTCCCACGAGGAGGAGGGGGTGCCGGTCGCGGGGAATTCGCGAACGAAAAAGGGCGGCCGAAGCCGCCCTTTCCGTGGATTCACTACGGGATCAGAACTTGTAGGACACGCGCGCGAAGAACGTCCGGCCGTACCAGTCGTACTGCGAGGCGTAGATCGGCACGTTGCCGTAGCGATCACCGGCACCGGCCGAGATCAGGTCCGGAGCCTTGTCGAACAGGTTGCGCACGCCGACCATGATGTTCCAGTCATCCATGTCGTAACCCACCGAGACACTGTGGCGGAACTGCCAGCTGGCCTTGATGTCGCGGGTGGCGTTCTGGTAGCCGGAGTAGGTGAAGTTCGGGCTCAGGTCCTTGTTCTGCGTGCTGCTGACGTAGGTTCCCTGCCAGTTGAACGTCCAATCACCGCGTTCCAGGCTGACGCTGGCCAGGCCAACGGTCTTCGGACGGCCGATGTAGCCGACCTGGTCAGAGGTGCTGATTCCGCTTTCAGCAGCCGAATCGAACAACTGATAGGTGTCCTCCAGGGTATAGGTCACCTGTGCTTCCGCGGAAAGCTTGCCGAACGCGAAGTCGTTGTCGTAATTGATCTGCAGGTCGTAGCCGCGGGTGCGCTCGCGGTTGATGTACTTGTTGTAGATCGTGGTGATGTTGTTCGGCGACGTTGGATCCGTGGGGCTGTTGCGGACCAGCTGGCTGCAGAACGCGTTCGGGAAGACCGCCGAGCCGTAGCAGCCGGCGACGATGTCATATTCGTCAAGCTGGGTGATTTCGCCGCGGACGTCGTAATCGAAATAGTCCAGTGCGACGTTGAGGTTGGCAAATGTCGGGCTCCAGACCAGGCCCAGAGTCTTGGCCTTGGAGGTCTCCGGCTTCAGGTTGTTCTTGCCGCCACCACCCGAATAGATGGTCGCGCCGGTGCCGCCACCGACATACGTTTCGGGAATGCCGGCGGCAGCGCAATTGGCACGGATAAAGGAGTTGTTGCTGTCGGCCCACTGGATGCACGGATCGATCTGGTTCTGTGCCTTGAAGCCGGTCTGGTCACCCAGGTACAGCTCATACAGCCCAGGGGCGCGGAACGAGGTGCCAATGGTGCCTCGCATGCGCAGTGACGGGACGATCTGCCAGTTCAGGCCGGTTTTCCAGACATGGTCCGAACCCGGTACCGAGTCGTACTCGAATACGCGACCGGACAGGTTGAGCGAGAGCGACTCGATGCCGGGAATGCCTTTCAGCAGCGGCACATCCACCTCGGCGAAAGCTTCCTTGACCTTGTCCGTGCCACGGGTCACGCCGGCCGAGGTCGAGTTCCAGGAGCGGTCAGCCAGCGCAAAGTCAGACGGGGTGTCGTTGATCTTGTAGTGACGGAATTCGACACCGAACGCAGAAGCAACATCACCAGCAGGCAGTTTGAACAGGTTGCCGCTGAAGATGGCGTTGGCGCTGGCCTGTTCATAGGTCGTCTTGCCGGTATGCCATTGGCCGACCGCAGCGATCAGCTCGTTCATGCGGGCGCCGCTCAGGAAGCCGGGGTCGAAGTAATTCACCGGCATGTCATCTTCGGTGTAGTTCAGATCGCCGGCACGATCGACGTCGATCGAGAGCGCGCTGTACTTGCCGCGCGAACGGCTGTAGCCCGCATTGACTTCCCAGGACCAGCTGTCGGTGGACTTGAACTGGCCATCGAACTTGGTGGTGCCGTAGAAGTAGTCGACCGTGACTTTCTGGTCGCTCGGGAACGGCATGATGGTCTGGAAGTAGTCGTCCTCCGCTTCGTTGTACACGGTCGGATAGAACTGGCGCCAGCTGTGTGCCTTGGTTTCGCGACGGTTGTACAGGAACTGGGTCTTCCAGTTGAAACTGTCAAAGCTGAAGTCGGTTGCCCCGTAGAACGATGCGCGTTCACGCTGGTTGATCACTTCCTGGTCATGGAAGAACGGGTAGTTCAGCACGTCCTGATAGTACGCGGTGCCGCCATTGGCGTAGGTCGGGGTCGGGCGCGGGCGCGGACGATAGCCCGGGAAGGGGCCGACCGTGCTGCCATCCGGCGAAGGTACATAACGGATTGCTGAGTTGCTCAGCTGGATGATGGTGTTTGCATACAGATTGGCAGAGTTGCAGCCGGCAAGATTGGTGCCAGCCAGAATCGACCGGTCTTCGCGATCGATGCGCTTGCCATCCGTGCCCCATACCCGGTCCTGGGCACAGCTGAAGAAGTCGCGATCACCAACAGTCAGCGCGTTCAGGCGATCCCATTGCACGGCAGCCACGATGCTGCCCTTGTCGAAGTTCCAGCCATTGGCGATCGATGCCGAGAACTGCTCGCCACCACCGTGCTCCGGCACGCTCATCGCGTACGTCCACCTTGCCGGTACGCGGGTCGAACAGTGCTGGCTGGGCACGCGTACCGCCGCGGAACAGGAGCTCCGTTTCCTTGGTCTTGAGGTTGTAGAGGTAATAGTTGGCGGTCAGTGAGATCTCGCTGAGCTGGCGGATGATGACCCGATCGGGGTCCAGTGGCAGCATGTTGACCAGTGACGCGCTGCCGCCCAGTTCCAGGCAGCGCTGGGTCTGCTCGCTCACGCCGAGCTTGCGTGTGTTGTCGGTGAACGCCTCGTTGAAAGTCTTCTGTGACTGATCGGTCAGGTAGGTTTTGACCACGAAGGTCTTGGTTGCACCCGATACACTGCCTTCACCGCACCCACCCAGTGGCCCCGTCCATTCCTGGCGGCCAACGGCAAGAATCTGGTCGGACTTCAGTGCGCCAGCGGCGATGAACTTCATTCGTTCGCCGGACGGCGTGACGACCTTCGGGGCGCCGCCCAGCGCATCGGTGTCCCAGCTGGCCAGGGCGGTCTCCTCTGGATTGCCCGGTGAGGGGATCAGGGCGACCAGATGCTTGCCATCTGGGCTCATCGACACGGACTGCAGGGCTGGCTGGCGTGCCAGATCCTCGATCGGGATGGGGCCGGCATAAGCGGCCGTGCAGGCCAGGGCCAGCGAGAGGGCGGCGCACAGGGGGCGGCCATTGATCACGTGCATGTCTTGTCCTTTAGCTGCGCGTTGATTGGGTGAAGCTGACTGAAATATGAACGAGATCGGGCGTTAGCAGATGTGCCTCTGCGGTGGCAGTGCCCCTTCTTCGGCCGGGGAGGACCGGCAGGGGAGGCGACCGGCGTCCCCGAAGCAAAAAAAAGGCCCCGCCGAAGCGGGGCCTGGTCCAGACACGAAGTCCGGAAAACGACGGGATCAGAAGTTGTACTTGACCTGGGCCGAGATCTGGCGGCCGTAGACGCTGTAGAAGCCGTCATTGAACGGGGTCGATTCGTTGCCCGGGTAGTTGTAGCGCTGGCCTTCCGGCAGCTTGTTGAACACGTTGTTGACCATCAGCGACAGGACCAGATCGTCCTGTGCCTGGTAGTTCATGCTCAGGTTGTACGTGGTGTACGAACCCCACTTGCCGGCCTTGGCGCCGGAAGAGTGGACGTAGCCGTAGCTGCGGCCGGTGTAGGCCAGGTAGTTCGGGGTGCTGCCGACGTAGTTGGCGTACACGGTGGTGGTGAACTTGGCGATGTTCCAGGCCACCGACAGGTCGCCGCGGACCTTGGCGAAGTTGTCGTAGTACCACATGTTGTACGGATCGCTCAGCAGATCCAGCTTGGCGGCACCCGGCATCGGCTGCACTTCACGCTTCAGCATGTTGGTGTAGTTGCCGGAGAACATCAGCGAGCCGAAGCGGCCGATATCCTGCTGGTACTTGGCCGCCACGGTCACCGCTTCCAGGTTCTGGCTGGCAACGTTGAGCTTCGGCGTGTACACGCGGGTCAGGTTGCCACCGGTATCGCGGGACACCCAGTTGGTCACGTCGCCGCAGCTGGCCGAGGTGTTGTTCGGCAGGCCGTTGTGGCACTGGTACTCGGCCAGCAGCAGCTGGTCGCTGCTGAGGGTCTTGACCTCGTTCTTGATCTTCCAGTTGTAGTAGTCCGCCGACAGCGAGAAGTTGCTGACCGGGGCCCACACCACGCCTGCACTCCAGACGTCGGCGGTGATCGGCTTCAGGTCCGGGTTGCCGGACTTTTCGCTGTACACCGAGGTCCCCTTGTAGAACGAGCAGGCCTCGTCACGCAGGCCATAACCCAGCTGGCTGCAGCGGTAGTAGTCGTTCTGGTTGGAGGCGTACGAGCCGCTCATGCCCTGGAAGGCATCGGACAGGGTCGGCGCGCGGAACGCGGTACCGTACTTGCCGCGCAGCAGCAGGCTTTCGATCGGACGGAATTCCAGGCCGATGCTGTAGGTCGCCTTGTCGACGGTCTTGTCGGCGATCTTGAAGGCGTCATAGCGGCCCGATGCACTGACGGTCAGCGTGTCATGCAGCGGCATGCGCAGTTCGCTGGTGACCGCATAGTTGCTGCGGTGGCCGGCGCCGGCGACAGCGGTGGTGCCCCACACGTTGCCCTTGACGAAGGCCTGATCCGGCGAATAGTCCCAGCCTTCGCTGCCACCTTCCAGCACGACGGCCAGGCCGGCGTCGCCGCCCGGCAGGCTGAACAGCGAACCATTGGTCACCTGCACGCGACCCAGGTTCTGCCAGGTCTTGCTGCGGTGGGTGCCGTAGCCGGTGAAGCTGGCGAACTGGTCCGGGGTGATCGGCGAGTAGAAGGCCGCGTAGTTCGGGTTGTAGATGTCGAACTTGGTTTTCGGGTCCTTCGGGTCGGTGTAGGTGCCCAGACGCTGGCCCATCACGTTCTGGCCGAAGAAGCCATCGATCTTGTCCTTCCAGCGCACGAAGCGGTTCTGGTCCAGGCGGTACTCGCCGCGGGTGAAGCTGGCGCTGTAATCCCAGTTGCCGACCATGCCCTTGCCGCCCAGGGTGACCTGGTAGGCGCGGCTCTCATCGGAGTTGAGGATGTTGTTGTAGTCGCCCTGGCCGATTTCTTCCGGAGCGAAGGAGCGCTGCAGGTTCACGACCTTGCCGGAGTTCTGGTCGTAGAAACCGCCCATGCTCGACTTGGTGCCCCACCACAGGGCGCTGGCGCCGGAGGTGAACTCGGTCTTTTCCTTGCTGTACAGCACGTCGGCGAACAGCTGGAAGTTGTCGTTCACGTCGAAGGTCATCGACGAGTAGAACTGGCCGCTGTTCTTGCCGTTCTTCAGGGTCTTGTAGCCGGCGCTGTACACCGAACCGCAGGACTCGCCCGACGGGCGCTGGCCGACCACGGTGGTGCCGTCGTACAGTCCGGCGACGTTGGCGCAACGGCTCGGGTCCATCATCAGCAGCTTGCTGTCAGCGTTGGTGATGACCGCGAAGTCGTTCGACGGCACCTGTGCGGTGTAGCCGACCGGGTTGTTCTGGCGGGTGATGTCGCGCTGGTAGCCCCAGATCGGGCTGCCGTTCTCGATCTGCACGTTGAACAGTGCATGGAAGCGGTCGTCGAACGCGTTGATGCCCTTGGCAGCGCTGAAGCGGATGTTGCTGCCGCCGCCTTCGGTATAGGTGCCGCCACGGACGGTCATCGTGCCGCCGTCCATGCGCTCCTTGAGGATGATGTTGACCACGCCGGCGATCGCGTCCGAACCGTACAGCGAGGACTGGCCACCCGGCAGCACTTCGATGCGTTCGACGATGTCGATCGGAATGCCGCTGATGTTGTTGAAGGTTTCGCTGCCGTTGTACAGCGCCGGATACGAGAGCATCGGGCGGCCGTTGATCAGGTACTTGGTGTAGCCCGGGTTCAGGCCGAACATGCCGGCGGCTTCGGCGCCCTGGGTGAACGAACCCGAGGTCTGGCCGCCCTGCAGGCCGCCGGTGGTCAGCGAGGACTGCTGCAGCACTTCAGCGACACTGCTGAAACCGCGGGTCTGGATGTCTTCGGCGGTGATGGACATCACCGGGGTCTGGGTCTCGACCTGGGTCTGCGGGATCAGCGAACCGGTGACGGTGATCTTGTCCAGGTTGGTCGCCTTGTCCTGGGCCATTGCCGGTGCGGCGGCCACCAGAGCGGAAATCAGGGCGACGGCGAGCGTGTTGCGACGTGCGGTGTTGCTTACGTATTTCATGTAGTTCCAATGGAGATCAAAAACAAAAACGGCACTGCGCATGCGCCATCGCGCGGACTGGAAATGCCAGCTCCGCAGCCCAAAACAGTGCGGATCGAACGTAACATGAACTTAACAATCTGTGCACGAATCTGTAGCAATCCTGAATTTCAGTCAGGTTGCGTCCAGCTTGTATGATGCTGGGTTATTCCCCCTGACCCCGCCGGTGCTCGTTGTGAACAGTTCTCCCCGCCGTCCTCATGCAAGCCAGGTCCAGAAGGGACTTACGCCGCATGCCCGCATCCGCAATGTGATCGCGGTTGGTTCGGGCAAGGGCGGCGTCGGCAAGTCCACCACTTCGGTGAACCTGGCCGTGGCGCTGCAGCAGCTGGGCGCCCGTGTTGGTGTGCTGGATGCGGACATCTATGGCCCCAGCGTGCCGGCCATGCTGGGCCTGTCCGGCCGCCCGGAAAGCCCGGACAACAAGAGCATCGAGCCGCTGCGTGCGTTCGGTGTGGATACCATGTCGATCGGCTACCTGATCGAAGAAGACACGCCGATGATCTGGCGTGGCCCGATGGCCACCTCGGCGATGACCCAGCTGTTCAACGACACCCTGTGGGACGACCTGGATTTCCTGCTGATCGATCTGCCGCCGGGCACCGGTGACATCCAGCTGACCCTGACCCAGAAGATTCCGCTGGCCGGTGCGGTGATCGTCACCACCCCGCAGGACATCGCCACGCTGGATGCGAAAAAAGCGCTGAAGATGTTCGAGAAGGTCGAGGTGCCGGTGCTGGGTATCGTCGAGAACATGGCGGTGCATACCTGCAGCAGCTGCGGCCATGTCGAGCACCTGTTCGGCGAAGGCGGCGGCGAGCGCATGGCCGCGCAGTACGGCGTGCCGCTGCTGGGCTCGTTGCCGCTGCAGATCGGCATCCGCGAACAGGGCGATGCAGGCACCCCGATCACCGTGGCCCAGCCGGATTCGGCGCCGGCCCAGGCCTACCGCCATGCCGCACAGCGCCTGATCGAGGAAGTCGGCAAGCGCCCGCGGGCCTCGATCCCGATCCTGTCGTCGCTGCTGTAAGCGCCGTGGCCGGTGCCGCCGGCCGAGGCCGGCCCCCTGCTAGAATCCTCGCGCCCCCTCGTACCCCCAGGACAAAGCATGAGCATCAAGAGTGACCGTTGGATCCGCCGCATGTCCGAGCAGCACGGCATGATCGAGCCGTTCGAGGCCGGGCAGGTCAAGCAGGCCAACGGCGAACGCATCGTCAGCTACGGCACGTCCAGCTATGGCTATGACGTGCGCTGCTCGCGCGAGTTCAAGGTGTTCACCAACATCAACTCGACGATCGTCGATCCCAAGCACTTCGATCCGGGCAGTTTCGTGGATATCGTCGGCGATGAATGCATCATCCCGCCGAACAGTTTCGCGCTGGCGCGTACCGTCGAGTACTTCCGCATTCCGCGCGATACCCTGGTGGTGTGCCTGGGCAAGAGCACCTACGCGCGCTGCGGCATCATCGTCAACGTGACCCCGCTGGAACCGGAGTGGGAAGGCCACGTCACCCTGGAATTCAGCAACACCACGCCGCTGCCTGCGCGCATCTACGCCAACGAAGGTGTGGCGCAGATGCTGTTCTTCCAGGCGGCCGCCGATGACATCTGCGAGACGTCGTACCGCGATCGTGGCGGCAAGTACCAGGGCCAGACCGGCGTGACCCTGCCGCGGACCTGATCGCTCGCGTCATCACCCATCGAAAACGCCGGGACATGCCCGGCGTTTCCGTTTCTGGCGCGTGCCCGGACATGGCCGGGCACTACCCTTATTTGCCGCGACCGAACAGCATCGCGATGCCGACGCCCACCAGGGCCACCGGCCACCAGGTCATCAGCAGCTTGGACAGGTTCAGATGCGTCCAGCCGAGGTTGCTGGCGAGCATGAACAGGCCGATCAGGATCAGCAGGATGGCGGCAACGAGGTTGAATCGCATCGGGTCGGCAAGGGCTCAGGAGTGGGCCGGATATCCTAGCCTTTCCTTCCAGTAGGCGACATGCTGGTCCAGCGCGGCCGGCTCGTAGCGGTGGGCGGGCCCGCTGCCCCAGACCGGGCCCGGCCAGGCCGGATCGCCGTCATGGCGGCCGATCACGTGGAAATGCAATTGGCGCACGATGTTGCCCAGCGCCCCGATGTTGATCTTTTCAACCCCGTCGGAGCCCTTCAGGGCCTTGCAGGCGCGGTTGAGCTCGGTGCGCAGCTTGTCCTGCTGCTCGCCGTCCAGCTCGATCCACTCGGTCACCCCGGCCAGGCGCGGTACCAGCACCAGCCAGGGGAATCGTTCGTCGTTCATCAGCCGCACTTGCGACAATGGTCCTTCGGCCACCAGCACGCTATCGGTGGCCAGGCGTGAATCGAGTTCGAATTCGCTCATCCAAGATGCTCCGAGAAGAAGTCCAGGGTGCGTTGCAGCGCCAGGGTAGCGCTGTCTGGATCATACGCATGTCCGACCTCGCGGTTGAAGGCGTGATCGGCCGGATAGACGAAGGTGGCCATCTGCGGCAGCTTCTCGCGGTGGGCGTGGACCGCCTCCGGTGGGATGCTCTTGTCCTGGGCGCCGAAGTGGAAGATCACCGGGGCCTTGGGCGTCTCATCGAGGAACTGCACGTTGCGCGCACCGTAGTAGCTGACCGAGGGCAGGCCCAGCCGCACTGCCGACAGCATCGCCACGGTACCGCCCCAGCAGTAGCCGACCGTGCCGACCTTGCCGTAGGGAGCCAGTCGGGTTGCCGCGGCGCGGACCACTTCCAGTGCCTTCTCCATGCCCAGTGCGGCGACCCGTTCCAGGCCGTCCTTCACGCCCTCGGGGCTGTAGGGGAGGGCGTCGGGGTCGGCATCGGGGCCGTCGATCAGGTCGAAGAACGACGGCGCCAGCACCGCGTAGCCCTCGGCGGCGAAGCGCTCGGCCACGCTGCGGATGTGCGGGTTGGCGCCGAAGATCTCCTGCACCACCACCAGCCCGCCACGCGGGGTACCTTCCGGCAGGGCCTGCCAGGCCCGTACCGGGCCGTGATGCGTATCCAGGGTGATCCACTCGGCCATCGTCATCTACCTCGTTGCGGGGAACAGGACTGCATTGTCGGCGCTGCGCGGGTTAGCGCGGTGTCAGCGGCTGTGCGTGATCGGGCGACTGGGCGTTCAGAGGGCGGCTGCCAACCCCGGTATACTGGCGCCCTTTCAGGCCCCGGCCCCCAGGAACCCCTGCCATGGCGGCAGGGGCCCAGGCCCCCAGAGTCCCGCGATTCCATGTCCCAGCTGAACCCCAAAGTCGGCTTCGTCAGCCTTGGCTGCCCGAAGGCCCTTGTCGATTCCGAGCGCATCCTCACCCAGTTGCGGTCCGAGGGATACGACATCGTTCCGTCCTACGATTCGGCCGACGTGGTGGTGGTCAATACCTGCGGCTTCATCGATTCGGCGGTGACCGAGTCGCTGGACGCGATCGGCGAGGCGATGAACCAGAACGGCAAGGTCATCGTCACCGGCTGCCTGGGCAAGCGCCCGGAGCAGATCCGCGAGGCCTATCCGAACGTGCTGGCGGTGTCCGGCCCGCAGGACTACCAGAGCGTGATGGAAGCGGTGCACGAAGCGCTGCCGCCCAAGCACGATCCGTTCGTGGACCTGGTGCCCGACTACGGCATCAAGCTGACCCCGCGTCACTATGCCTACCTGAAGATTTCCGAGGGCTGCAACCACAAGTGCAGCTTCTGCATCATTCCGTCGATGCGCGGCAAGCTGGTTTCGCGCCCGGTGGATGAGGTGCTGCGTGAAGCCGAGCGCCTGGTGCGCGGTGGCGTGCGTGAGCTGCTGGTGGTATCGCAGGACACCTCGGCCTACGGCGTGGACGTGAAGTACGCCGAGAAGATGTGGCGCGACAAGGCCTACCAGACCCGTCTGAAGGCGCTGTGCGAAGGCCTGTCCGAGCTGGATGCCTGGGTGCGCATGCACTACGTCTACCCGTATCCGCACGTGGACGAGGTGGTGCCGCTGATGGCCGAGAATCGCATCCTGCCGTACCTGGACATCCCGTTCCAGCACGCCAGCCCGCGCATCCTGCGCCTGATGAAGCGCCCCGGCGCGGTCGAGAAGACCCTGGAGCGCGTGCAGAACTGGCGCCGCATCGCGCCGGACATCACCGTGCGTTCGACCTTCATCGTGGGTTTCCCTGGCGAGACCGAGGCCGAATTCGAAGAGCTGCTGTCGTTCCTGGACGAAGCGCAGCTGGACCGCGTGGGTGCGTTCGCCTATTCGCCGGTCGATGGTGCCACCGCCAACGACCTGCCGGATGCGGTTCCGGAGGAAGTGAAGCAGGAGCGCCTGGCCCGCTTCATGGAAAAGCAGGCGCAGATTTCCGCCGCACGCCTGGAAGCCAAGATTGGTACCGTGCAGCAGTGCCTGGTCGACGCCATCGAAGGTGATATCGCCGTGGCCCGTTCCAAGGCCGATGCGCCGGAGATCGACGGCCTGGTGCACATCCAGAACGCCGACCAGGTGCCGTTGCGCGTGGGTGAGTTCGTCGACGTGGAAATCACCGAGAGCGACGAGCACGACCTGTATGGTGACGCGCTGCCGGCCGCCACCCGCCCGGCATTCGATCTCAAGATGCTGTGACCGCGGCGACGGCCGCCGCCGGTGACGGCAGCGGTGTCCGCCGCTTCGTGCCGCCGCCGCGTGCGGCGGTCGATCCGCAGGTGTTCGCGCACCCGGTGTTCGCCGGGTTGCGCGACGTTCGTGATCTGTTGGAAGGCCCGGAGTGGCCGGCCGTCGCCGCGCTCGATGCGCGCCTGTCACTGCCCGGCAAGCACTTGATCGAGCAGGATGCCACGCTGCTGGCAGACGGCCTGCACTATGAAGCCCGCATCGCGCAGGGCCGCATCGCCACCCGCGCCGACAACTGGCATGACCTGTTCAATGCACTGGTGTGGGCCCGCTACCCGCAGCTCAAGCTGGCGCTCAATGCGCAGCAATGCCGGCATATCGAGGCCATGCCGCCCGGCCAGCGCAACCGCGCGCAGGCGGCACTGACCCAGTTCGACGAAACCGGTGTGATCGTGCGCGTGCGCGACAACACGTTGCTGCGCGCGTGGGACCTGCACGACTGGCGTGTGCTGTTCGAACCGGCATGCTGGCAGAGCGGTGACATCGCCATCGCTGCGGTATTCGGTCATGCGCTGATGGAGCAGGCGCTGCTGCCGGGGCGTTTGCTGGTTGGCAAGTGCGTGGTGGTGCAGGGCAAGGACGATGAGGCCAGCATTGCCGAGGTGGCTGCCGCCATCGCCGAGCACAGGGCTGTGACCGATCCCCTGCAGTTGCGTCCGCTGCCGCTGGCTGGCATCCCGGGTTGGTACGAAGGACAGGATGCCGCCTTCTACGCCAGTACCGATTACTTCCGACCGCTGCGTGCCGGCCGCCAGTACCCGTTGCCGCTGGCGCGGTGGCCGTTGTAGCGCCGAGCCCATGCTCGGCTGCGTATGCCCATCAGCCGAGCATGGGCTCGGCGCTACAAAGGGCAGGCAGTCGAGCAGGGCTCGACGCTACACAGGCGCGTATTCCACCCCGATCACCGCAAAGGTGAACTGGCCGCCGGGCAGTTCCACCGAAAATTCATCATCCAGCCGCTTCTTCAGCAGCGCACGTGCCAGCGGCGAATCGATGCTGATCCAACCCAGGCCAGCATCGGTCTCATCCGGCCCGACGATTCGGTAGCGGCTGGTGTCGCCGCTGTCCACGTTCTCCAGTTCCACCCACGCACCGAAGAACACCGCCTGCGGATCGGTCGGCGTGGTATCGACCACGCGCAGCGATTCCAGGCGCTTGGTCAGGTAGCGCACGCGGCGGTCGATCTCGCCCAGCTGCTTCTTGCGGTAGGTGTACTCGGCATTCTCGGAGCGGTCGCCTTCCGCTGCAGCAGCGGCCAGGGCCTTGACCACTTCCGGCCGTCGCAACCGCCACAGCTCATCCAGTTCGGCCTTCAACCGGGCATGGCCGGAGGCGGTGATCAGGGCAGTGCTTTTTTCTGCGGGGGGACGCCAACGGGACATGCAATGCGACTTCTTTTCTGGATGACGAAGGTGAGAGGGGTCGGAGCCCTTTCCCGGGGAAAGGGCTCTGACCTCGGCAGCGACAGATCAGCGCTTGCCGCCGAAGATGCCACCCAGCAGGCCGCGCACGATCTGGTTGCCCAGCTTGGTGCCGACGGTACGCGTGGTCTGCTTGGCCATGGTCTCGATCATGCCCTGGCGGCGCTTGGTGCCGAAGATCGCATCCTTGATCGCCTGGCCGAAACCGCCTTCCTGCGCTTCGTCCTGCTCGCGGCTGCGGGCGGCGGGAGCCTGCGCCTGCTCGACCGTCTTCTGCGCGCGCTGGGCCAGCAGCTCGGCGGCCGATTCGCGGTTGATCGCGGTGTCGTAGCGGGTGCCGACCGGGC
Organism: Stenotrophomonas maltophilia; assembly: GCF_003205835.1. Lineage (GTDB taxonomy): Bacteria > Pseudomonadota > Gammaproteobacteria > Xanthomonadales > Xanthomonadaceae > Stenotrophomonas > Stenotrophomonas riyadhensis. The sequence continues at coordinate 3,424,350 of NZ_CP029773.1, read as the reverse complement.
TGCCGGCACGCACCTGGGCGCGCTCGGCCTCGGTGATCGGTCCCATCCGGCAGCGCGGCGGCGCGATCATCGTCTGCTGCACCGGCATCGGTACGCCCTTGTCCTGCAGCGTGGAGACCAGGGCCTCACCGGTGCCGAGCTGGCTCAATACCTTGGCCACGTCCAGCTTGGGGTTCGGCACGAAAGTCTCGGCGGCGGTCTTCACCGCCTTCTGGTCGCGCGGGGTGAACGCGCGCAGCGCATGCTGCACGCGGTTGCCGAGCTGGCCGAGGATGTTGCCTGGCACGTCGTCGGGGAACTGCGAGCAGAAGTACACACCCACGCCCTTGGAGCGGATCAGGCGCACCACCTGCTCGATACGCTGCACCAGCGAGGCCGGTGCGTCGTCGAACAGCAGGTGGGCCTCGTCGAAGATGAAGACCAGCTTCGGCTTGTCCAGGTCGCCCACTTCCGGCAGCTGCTCGAACAGTTCCGACAGCAGCCACAGCAGGAAGGTGGAGTACAGCTTGGGCTTGAGCACCAACTGGTCGGCGGCGAGGATGCCGATCATGCCGCGGCCGTCGTGGTTGACCCGCATGATGTCGGCCAGTTCCAGCGCCGGTTCGCCGAAGAAGTTCTCGCCACCGTCCTGCGCCAGGCGCAGCACCGAACGCTGGATCGCGGCGATCGACTGCGCGCTGACCAGGCCGTACTCGGTGGAGATGTCCTTGCGCTCCTCGGCGACCAGGCCGAGCAGGGCGCGCAGGTCATCCATGTCCAGCAGCAGCAGGCCGCGGTCGTCGGCCAGCTTGAATACGATATCGAGCACCCCGGCCTGGGTGTCGTTCAATTCGAGGATGCGCGACAGCAGGGTCGGGCCCATCTCACTGACGGTGGTGCGCACCGGGTGGCCGAGCTTGCCGTACAGGTCCCAGAAAATGGTCGGGCTGGCGGCCGGCGCATAGTCGGCCACGCCGATCTCGGCCGCGCGCTTGAGCAGGTTCTCGGCACCGGTGCCGGGCACGGCCAGGCCTGACACATCGCCCTTCACATCGGCCAGGAACACCGGCACGCCCAGCCGCGAGAAGCCCTCGGCCAGGGTCATCAGGGTTACGGTCTTGCCGGTACCGGTGGCGCCGGCCACCAGGCCGTGGCGGTTGCCGAGTTTCGGCAGCAGGGTGACGGCAATATCGTCGGTGATGCCTTTGCCGAGCAGAATCGGATCCATGGTCCAGCCCTTGTGGTGAATAGCCCAATGTTAACCGCCGGCGGTGACGGTCCGAAGGTCGGCTTGCCCGGACCTTGGCGGCGCCGCTACTCTGCCTGCCTGTTTCGCACACAGTGCCATCAATGCCCGTTCCTGTCCTGATTTCCCGTGGTTGGCCGCTGCTGGCCCTGGCCGGCCTGGTTTCCCTGGCGCCCGACGCCCATGCGCAGCGGGTTTCGGCCCGGGACAAGGCGAAGGTCGATGCGCTGCAGCAGCGCATGACCGTTGCCGAGAAGCGCTACAGCGATGCGCTGCTGCTGGTCGCCAATGCCGACCCCAAGGGCAGCAACGAGGCCGACGCCGCGCTGGAGGACATGGAGGATGTCCTCAACGACTGCGTCAAGCAGAAGGGCTGCCAGATGGGCACCCTGCTGGCCAGCTACAAGCGCCTGCTCAAGCATGACGCCGATGCCGCTGCCAGCGATGACGTGGCCGACGAGGGCGGCGACCGTCTGGAAGCCGACCCCGACCATATCGGCCCGCTCACCGCCGACGTGCCGGAGGCCGCGCGCGCTGCCGCGCTGCTGAACGACAAGCGGCACGCCTTCGACAGCATGGTCGAGTACAACCCGGCGGTGCAGGCCGGCATCCGCCGCTGGCTGACCGACATGCGCCCGGCGCTGCTGACCAGCTACGAGAATTACCAGAACCTGCGCGCGGTGATGTGGCCGGAGTGGGAGAAGCGAGGCCTGCCCGAGGCACTGCTGTTCGGCATCATGGCCAAGGAATCCAATGGCCGTGTGCATGCCTCCTCGCGTGCCGGCGCGGCTGGCCTGATGCAGTTCATGCCGGCCACCGGCCGCCGCTTCGGCCTGGGCCCGGACGGCACCGGCTTCGATACCCGTTTCGACGCGCGTAGCGCGGCCGAGGCCAGCGCCAGCTATCTCAACGAACGCCTGCGCGAACTGAACAACAACGTGGAAATGTCGGTGGCCGCCTACAACGGTGGTGAAGGCCGTGCCGCGCGCGTGTTCAAGCAGAGCGCTGGGCAGAGCTTCTGGACCGACAGCGTCTACAACCAGTTCCCTGGCGAGACCAAGGACTATGTGCCGATGGTGATCGCCGCGGCCTGGATCTTCCTGCACCCGCAGCAGTACGGCGTGGAGTTCCCGAAGATCAGCGCGCAGCCGGCCACGCTGCGCCTGGCCAAGTCCACCACCATCTACGAACTGACCATCTGCCTGGGCAGCCATGGCACCCGTGATGGCTACATGCGCGCGCTGCGCAACCTCAACCCGCGCTATGAAGCCGATGGCTGGATTCCGGCCGGCACGCTGATCAACGCCACTACCCGCATCGCTGGCCTGTACCAGCGCAACTGCGTCAGTGGCCCGCGTGCCGACCTGGCCCGCACCCTGATCACCGCTGATCTGAACGCGGCGATCAAGCGCCCGACCGCGGCCAGCTATACCGGCAGCGTGGCGGTGGGCGGCGTGGTGCCGGTGGCCGATGCGGCAGCGTCCACCAGCGTGCCGACCGCACCGGTGGCCGCGGTGGCGACGCCACGCCCGGCACCGGCCCGACCGAAACCCGTGCGCAGCCACAAGGTGGGCAAGGGCGAGACCCTGGGCGCCATTGCCGCGAAGTTCCAGTGCGACGTGCCGACCCTGGCCCGCGCCAACGGCCTGAAAGCCCCGGCCTACAGTCTGCGCCACGGCCAGACGCTGAAGCTGCAGGGCTGCGACAAGTAATCCCCACGACCCCCGGAACCCGCATGGACCTCGAAGACACCCGCAACCTGTTCGCCAACCTCCGCGAAAACACCGACTGGGACATCAACGGCCCATTGCTGTGGGGGTATTTCTTCGTCCACTCCAGCGCCGAGCCGCTGCAGGTACTGGCCGACCACCTGCAGGCGCAGGGCTACAGCTTCGTCGAGCTGTTCGAACAGGAGCCGGAAGAGGGCGACGCGCCGTTCCACGTGCTGCACGTGGAGCGCGTGGAAATCCACGACGAAGCCTCGCTGGACCGCCGCAACCAGGAATTCGCTGCCCTGGCCGCGGAAAAGGGCGTGGAAGACTACGACGGCATGGACGTCGGCCCGGCCCCGGCCCTGCAGTAGCGCGCGTACCGGTAGTGCCGGCCGCTGGCCGGCAATGCTCGTCGCGTTGGATCAACGGAGATGCCGGCCAGCGGCCGGCACTACCGAAGCCTCAGCGCAGCTTCGCCAGCGCCTGGCCCAGCTGCACCGGGCTTTCGGCGCCCAGCTGCGGGGCGAACTCGGCCACGCCCGGCGGCAGCAGCACGATCACGGTCGAGCCGTAGTTGAAGCGCGCCATCTCGGCAAAACGTTCCAGCTGGATGCCCTGGCCGCGGTAGTCCTTGCGGGTGATGCGATCACCATAGGCCGGGATCTCCTCGCCGCTCCATACGGTTTCCACGCCGGAGACCAACAGCGCACCGACCATCACGCTGACCATCGGGCCGAAGCTGGTGTCGAAATGGCAGACCAGGCGCTCGTTGCGCGCAAACAGGCGCGGCACGCCGTTGACGGCCGCCGGGCCGACGCTGAACAGGCGTCCCGGCACGTGCACGGTTTCGCGCAGGGTGCCGGTCCACGGCATGTGCACGCGGTGGTAATCGCGCGGGGACAGGTACACGGTGGCGTACAGGCCATCGTTGTACGGCTTGGCATCCTCGTCACTGCCCAGCAGCTCGGCGGCGGTGAACGACTGGCCCTTGGCCTGGAAAATGCGTCCGGCCTCGATCCTGCCGAGCTGGCTGATGCGGCCGTCGGCCGGCATCACCAGGCTGCGCGGATCGGCATCGGCCACGCGCGCGCCCGGCTTCAGGGCACGGGTGAAGAACTGGTTGAAGGTGGCGTAGCTGCGCGGGTCCGGGTTGGCCGCTTCGTCCAGGTTGACGTTGAACTTGCGGGTGACCGTGTCGATCAGCCAGCGCGACACGCGCGGATCGTCCGAGTACGCCAGCAAGCGCGCCATCGAGGACAGCAGGCGGTGGGGCAGGACGTACGTCAGGGCGGTGGTGAGACTCATGGGGCGGTTTTCTCGGTCAGCTTCTGCAGGTCGCGGGCAATCGCCGGCGCGTTGAACGGGGGGCGTACCAGGCCGGCCAGGCGGCCCTGCGGATCAAGCACGGCCAGGCTGGCCGAATGCTCGACGGTGTAATCCTCGGGATTTTCGTCGAAGTGCTTGCCCGGCACCTTCTGGAACACGAAGCCCAGCGAGGTGGCAAAACGTTCCAGCGAGGGAACGTCGGCGGTGGCGGCCAGGGTGTCCTTGTGGAAACCGTGCACGTACTCGCCGAGGCGGGTGGCGCTGTCACGGTCGGGGTCGACCGAGATGAACAGCACGCGCGGGCGCAGGCTGTCGGGCAGGGCCTCCCACTGGTTCTGTGCGCCGGCCAGCTCGGCCAGCGTGGTTGGGCAGACGTCGGGGCAGAAGGTGAAGCCCAGGAACACCAGGGTCCAGTGGCCCTTCAGCTCGCCCGGGATCAGCCGGGTGCCGGCGGACTGGGCCAGGTTGAAGTCGGGCAGTTCACGCGGTTGCGGGTACAGCGTGATCGCTTCGGTGGCCGGGGCGTTGGCCGGCGGCTTCGGCGCGAACACCTGCTGGGCGGTCAGCAGGCCGAGCCCCGCCGCCAGGGCGATCAGCAGGATGATGCCGGCGTTGCGATTGAACATGGGGGCTCCCGCGCGAAATGGGCTCCATCATACCGGCTGCGGCCCGATCGTTTCCGCCGCAACGGATGCCGCCGCGGGCGCCAGCCCCTATAATCGGGGGCCACTTTGCCCGCAGTACCGCCATGACCGCTGAAACGGCCGCCGAACTCCACACGATCATCGATCTGATCCGCTACGGCACCAGCCGTTTCAACGAAGCCGGGCTGACCTTCGGGCACAGCTATGACAACGCGCTGGACGAGGCCACCCAGCTGGTGCTGCACAGCCTGCACCTGCCGCACGACCTCGGCCCGGCCTACGGCCAGGCGCGCCTGCTGCAGGCCGAGAAGCTGCGCGTGCTGGAACTGTTCCAGCGTCGCATCGACGAGCGCATCCCGGCCGCCTACCTGACCGGTGAGGCCTGGTTCGCCGGCCTGAGTTTCAAGAGCGACGCGCGCGCCCTGGTGCCGCGCTCGCCGATCGCCGAGCTGATCGAGTGCGGTTTCGAGCCGTGGCTGGCAGGTCGTGACGTGCATCGTGCACTGGACCTGTGCACCGGTTCGGGCTGCATCGCCATCGCCATGGGGCACTACTACCCGAACTGGGAAGTGGACGGTGTCGACCTGAGCGACGACGCGCTGTCGTTGGCGGAGGAGAACAAGGAGCGCCTGCAGGCGCACAACGTCACCCTGCTCAAGTCGGACCTGTTCAATGGCCTGACCGGCCGCCACTACGACCTGATCGTCACCAATCCGCCGTACGTCACCAACGACGAGACCGATGCCCTGCCGCAGGAGTACTCCTACGAGCCGGAGATGGGCCTGCGTGCCGGCGACGACGGCCTGGACCTGGTGCTGAAGATCCTGCGCGATGCCCCGCTGCACCTGAGCGAGGACGGCCTGCTGATCTGTGAAGTGGGCGAGTCCGAGCAGCACCTGATCAAGCTGCTGCCGGAAGTCGACTTCGCCTGGATCGAATTCAAGGTTGGCCAGATGGGCATCTTCGCGGTCGAATGCCGCGAGCTGATCGCCCACAGCGCCCGCATCACCGAACTGGCGGCGCAGCGCCCGTGAGTTCCAATTCGTTCGGCAAGCTGTTCACCGTCACCACGTTCGGCGAGTCGCACGGGCCGGCCATCGGCTGCGTGATCGATGGCTGCCCTCCGGGGCTGGCGCTGGACGCGGCCGAATTCGCCCACGACCTGCAGCGTCGCGCTACCGGCAAGAGCCGGCACACCTCGGCCCGCCGCGAGGCGGACGAGGTCGAGATCCTGTCCGGCGTGTACGAGGGCCTGACCACCGGCACGCCGATCGCCCTGCTGATCCGCAACACCGACCAGCGCAGCAAGGACTACGCCAACATCGGCCAGCAGTTCCGGCCGGGCCATGCCGACTACAGCTACTGGCACAAGTACGGCATCCGCGACCCGCGCGGTGGCGGTCGTTCTTCCGCGCGCGAGACCACCATGCGCGTGGCCGCCGGCGTGGTCGCCAAGAAATGGCTGGCCGAGCGCTTCGGCGTGACCGTGCGCGGCTACCTGTCGCAGCTGGGCGACATCACCCCGGCCGGTTTCGACTGGTCGGCGGTGGAAGACAATCCGTTCTTCTGGCCGCACGCCGCACAGGTGCCCGAGCTGGAGGCGTACATGGATGCGTTGCGCAAGTCCGGTGATTCGGTCGGTGCGCGCGTGGACGTGGTGGCCGACAACGTGCCGCCGGGCTGGGGCGAGCCGATCTACGGCAAGCTCGATGGCGAACTGGCCGCCGCGCTGATGAGCATCAACGCGGTGAAGGGCGTTGAGATCGGCGACGGTTTCGCCAGCGCCGCACAGAAGGGCACCGAACATCGCGACCTGCTGACCCCACAGGGCTTCGCCAGCAACCATGCCGGCGGCATCCTTGGCGGCATTTCCACCGGCCAGCCGGTGGTCGCCTCGATCGCGTTGAAGCCGACCTCCAGCCTGCGCCTGCCGGGCCCGTCGCTGGATACCGCCGGCAACGTGGTGGAGGTGGTCACCACCGGTCGCCACGATCCCTGCGTCGGCATCCGCGCCACCCCGATCGCCGAGGCGATGGTGGCGATGGTGCTGATGGACCAGGCGCTGCGCCATCGCGCGCAGTGCGGCGATGTCGGCACGATCACCCCGCGCATTCCCGGGCAGATCGATGGCTGACACGCGGCCGACCGTGTGGGTGAGCCAGCCGCTGATCGACGCGGCCATCGCGCCGCTGCGCGATCGCGTGCAGCTGCGCAGCACCGACACCGTCACCGCCTGGTCGCCCGAGCAGATCGCCGAGCAGCTGGCCAGCGCCGACGGCGCCATCATCACCCTCAACGAGCGCATCGGCGCAGCGCAGGTGGCCGATGCCGCGCAGTTGCAGGTGATCGCCAATGTCGGTGTCGGCTACAACAACCTGGATGTCGACGCGCTCAGTGCGGTCGGTATCCTGGCCAGCAACACGCCGGACGTCCTGACTGAAACCACCGCCGATCTCGGCTTCTCGTTGCTGATGGCCACTGCGCGCCGGATCACCGAGTCCGAGCGCTGGCTGCGCGAAGGCCAGTGGCAGCAGTGGTCGTTCCAGACCATGCTGGGCGCGGATGTCCATGGCAGCACGCTGGGCATCCTCGGCATGGGCCGCATCGGCCAGGGCATCGCACGCCGCGGTGCACACGGGTTCGGCATGAAGGTGCTGTACCACAACCGTTCGAGGTTGCCGGCCGATACCGAGGCGGCGCTTGGCGCGACCTACGTGGACCTGGACACGCTGCTGGCGCAGTCCGACCACCTGGTCACCGTGCTGCCCTACACCCCGGCCTCGCATCACATCATCGATGCGGCGGCGCTGGCGAAGATGAAGCCGTCAGCCACCCTGGTGAACATCGCCCGCGGCGGCATCGTCGACGAGCTGGCGCTGGCTGACGCGCTGGCCCACGGCCGGCTGGCCGCTGCCGGCCTGGATGTCTACGAGGGCGAGCCGACGGTGCGTCCGGAGCTGCTGGCGCTGCGCAACGTCGTGCTCACTCCGCACATCGGCAGCGCCTCGCTGGCTACGCGCACGGCGATGGTACAGCTGGCCGTGGATAATCTGGTTGCCGGGCTCGGCCTGGACGGCGGCCCGTCGCGCATGCCGAGCGCGATCAACGCTGACGCGGTGATGGCCGCGCGCGTGACTCTGGGCAAAAAAACCGGGAAACGATAGGGAACCTCCGCGCGCCCCGCTTGAGGAGGTTCCCCGAACCCAGCTGTCGTGCGTGTTTTTTCCCATCCCCGTTTTCGTGAGAGTTTCCCCCATGAGCAATGCACAGCGCAGTTTCCACGTCGCAGTCGTCGGTGCCACCGGTGCGGTCGGCGAGACCATGTTGTCGATCCTGGCCGAGCGCGGTTTCCCGGTCGGTACCCTGAGTGTCCTGGCCTCCGAGCGTTCGGCCGGCGGTGAGATCGAATTCAACGGCCAGAAGGTCAAGGTCCAGGACCTGGCCACCTTTGATCCGACCGGCGTCGAGATCGCCCTGTTCTCGGCCGGTGGCAGCGTGTCCAAGGAATACGCGCCGAAGTTCGCGGCTGCCGGTGCGGTGGTGATCGACAACTCCTCGGCGTTCCGATACGACGATGACGTGCCGCTGGTGGTGTCCGAGGTCAACCCGGAGCAGGTCGCCAACCGTCCGCGTGGCATCATCGCCAACCCGAACTGCTCGACCATGCAGATGCTGGTGGCTCTGGCGCCGCTGCACCGCAAGTACGGCATCGAGCGCATCAACGTCTCCACCTACCAGTCGGTGTCCGGCGGTGGCCGTTCGGCAACCGAGGAGCTGGGCAAGCAGACCGGCCAGCTGCTGAGCTTCCAGGAAATCGATCCGCAGCGTTTCCCGGTGCAGATCGCTTTCAACCTGATCCCGCACATCGACGACTTCCAGGACAACGGCTTCACCAAGGAAGAGATGAAGCTGATCTGGGAGACCCGCAAGATCCTCGGCGACGACAGCATCCTGGTGAACCCGACCGCGGTGCGCGTGCCGGTGTTCTACGGCCATTCCGAGTCGGTGGCGATCGAGACCCGCGACAAGGTCACCGTCGCCGAAGCGCGTGCGCTGCTGGAGCAGTCGCCGGGCATCGAAGTGGTGGATCGCCACGAGGCCGGTGGTTACCCGACCCCGGTCACCCACGCCTCGGGCACCGACGCGGTGTACGTTGGCCGCATCCGCGAAGATCTGTCGCATCCGCGCGGCCTGAACCTGTGGATCGTGTCGGACAACGTGCGCAAGGGTGCGGCGCTGAACGCCGTGCAGCTGGCCGAACTGGTCGCCGCCGAGCAGCGCTGATCTCCGGTTATGTAGCGTCGAGCCATGCTCGACTGCTTGTCGGTAGTGCCGGCCGCTGGCCGGCATTGCCCTGATCCACCAGCTGAAGGGATTGCCGGCCAGCGGCCGGCACTACCTCAAGGGTCTTTCCGGTGGGTGCGGACCTTGGTCCGCACGCTTTATAGTGTCGCCCATGAATAAACGGGCCAAGGGCGCAAAGCGCCCGCTCAGCTATCTTTCCGCCGCGCTGCTGGCCCTGGCCAGCAGTTCGGCGTTTGCCCTGGGCCTGGGTGACATCCGGGTCCTATCCAAGCCGGGCCAGCCGTTGCTGGCCGAAATCCCGGTGGTCTCGGCCGATCCGTCCGAGCTGGAGAACCTGCGCGTCGCGCTGGCCTCACCGGTCACCTTCGAGCGTGTCGGCCTGCAGCGGCCGACCGGGCTGGTCAGCGAACTGCAGTTCGAACTGACCCGCAATGCGCAGGGCAGGGCGGTGGTGCGGGTGACTTCGCAGGCGCCGGTCGAGACCCCGTCGCTGAGCTTCCTGATCGAGGCCGACTGGGGCCAGGGCCGGCTGGTGCGCGAGTATTCGGCGCTGGTTGATGCACCGTCCAGTGCGCTGGCAGTAACCGAACCGGAGATCGTTGCCCCGGCAGGCACGCTTTCCAACACGATTGCCCGCGAGCCGGCGCCCGTGTCTGCAACGGAGGCGCCCGATGTGCCGACCCGTGCCGCTGCAGCGACACCACCGGCACCGGCACGGCCGCGTGCGGCACCTGCACCGGTAGCGGCCACTCCGGTTGATGGCAGCATCACCGTGCAGCGCGGTCAGACCCTTTCGCAGATCGCCAGTGCGGTGGCGCGCGGCAACCAGGTCAGCCGCGACCGCGCGATGATCGCCCTGCTGCGAGCCAATCCCGAAGCCTTCATCCGTGGCAACGTCAACCTACTCAAGCAGGGCGCGGTGCTGCGTGTGCCGGGCAGCGATGCGCTGGCCGCCGTGGATGCGGCGGAGGCCGCTGCGCTGGTGCGCGAGCACGCCGCGCAATGGCGGCAGGCACGTACCGTTCCGCAGCCGGCGGGAACGGTCGCACCGGTCGCCAGGGCGGCAACCACGAGCGCTTCTTCCCCGGCTGCGGCCAATGGCGCACGACTTGAGATCGCTCCGGCGCTGGCGTCCGACGCCGCGCATGCGGGCACAACCACCGGCACCGCTGCCGGCAGCGAGGGTGACATGCTGGGCAACGAACAACTGCGCCAGGCGCGTGAAGACATCGCCACCCGCGATGCCGAGATCGGCGAGCTGAAGCAGCGCGTGGCCGATCTGGAGAAGCTGAAGGAACAGCAGCAGTCGCTGATCGCGATGAAGGACAACGACCTGGCGGCCGCGCAGCAGCGACTGGCGCAGGCCCCGGGGGCCCGTGACGCGGTGACGCCGTGGTACTGGCTGGGCCTGCCGGTGCTGCTGCTGGCGGCCGGTGCGGCCTGGCTGCTGCGCCGTCGCAAGCCGTCGCCGCTGCCGCCGCTGCGTGAAGAAGACGATGCCGCGGGCCTGACGGCTGCGGTGCCGGCGGGCGCGGCGTTGGATACGCTGGCCGAGCAGTCTTCATGGTCGTCGGCGGTAGCCGATGGCGGCCGCCACGAGCCGGCGATGCCGGCCTGGGCGAGCGAGCCCGAGGTGCAGGCCGAAGCCGCAGTCGATCCGATCACCGACCCCATGGCGCCGCCCGAGTGGCGGGCTGACTCGCTGCGTGACGAAGACGTGGTCGTACTGCCCGAGGCGGTGACCGATCTGCCGCGCTGGGACGAACCCGCGACCGCCAGCGGCGAGGGTGTCGTCGTCGAGCCGGTGCAGGATGAACCGATTGCACCGGAAGCCCCGGCCGACATCGGTGTGCCGGACTATGCGCTGCATGCCGAACAGCAACCGCAGTTCCGTGGCGTGTTCGATCTGCCGGCAGAAACGCATGACGTCGACGCTCCGGTCGATGCCATCGATCAGGCGCCCATCGACCGCGACGGCATCGATGCCCCGCATCACGAGGATGCCGCGCCGATCACCGCGGCGGCGGGCACCGACGCTGGCTGGTCGCCCCGTGCGGGCCAGGAGCGCCTGGAGCTGGCCATCGCCTATCTCGACCTGGGCGACGCGCAGACTGCGCGTACCCTGCTGCTGGAGGTCGCAGAAGGCGGCGACCTGCACAGCCAGGCACAGGCGCGCGAATTGCTGGCGCGCCTGCCGTGACCGAACCTGCCGACAAGGACCGTGCCATGAGCCGCGAGCGCCGCATCGACTACGTTGAGTTCGCCTCCAGTGATCCGGCCGCCAGCCGCGCCTTTCTCGAGAAGGTGTTCGGCTGGTCGTTCGTCGACTATGGCAGCGACTACACCGCTTTCGACGATGGCCGCCTGCAGGGCGGCTTCTTCCGCGGCCAGCCGCAACGGGCCAGTGACAGCGGCGCGGCTTTGCTGGTGCTGTACGCCGACCAGTTGGCGCCGATCGAGGCGGCGGTGCGTGATGCCGGCGGCGAGATCGTGCGCCCGGTGTTTTCTTTCCCCGGCGGCAGCCGCTTCCAGTTCGTCGAGCCCGGTGGCAACGAACTGGCGGTCTGGTCCGAACGCGATCCGGCCTGAGCGCCGCCCACCCGCAACATCGAGGTAGCACATGCGTTACGCGCTTGGCGTCGAGTACGACGGCAGCGATTTCAGGGGCTGGCAGAACCTGGGCGAGGGCGGTCCCAGCGTGCAGGCCAGCCTCGAGCAGGCCCTGTCGTCGGTGGCCGACGCGCCACTGCAGGTGGTCTGTGCCGGCCGCACCGATGCCGGTGTGCATGGCCAATGCCAGGTCGTCCACTTCGATACCGACGTGGTGCGCGATCCGCGCGCCTGGATGCTGGGTACCACCACCCGCCTGCCGCGCTCGATCGCAGTGCGTTGGTGCGTGCCGGTGGCCGATGATTTCCATGCCCGTTTCTCGGCGCGTGCGCGTCGCTACCGCTACCGCCTGCTCAACCGTGAAGTGCGGCCGGCGCTGGAGCGCCAGACCCTCAGCTGGGAGCGCCGGGCGCTGGACGAGACCCTGATGCATGCGGCCGGCCAGGCCCTGCTCGGCGAGAACGACTTCAGCGCGTTCCGTTCGGTGCAGTGCCAGGCGCTGCATGCCCGGCGTGAACTGCAGTCACTGCAGGTCAGCCGCCAGGGCGAGGTGATCGAGGTCGCCGTGCAGGGCAATGCATTCCTTCATCACATGGTCCGCAATATCGTCGGATCGTTGATCCTGGTGGGCAGCGGCGAAAAGCCGGTGGAATGGATCGCCGAACTGCTGGCCGGGCGCGATCGCACCGTAGCTGGCCCCACCGCACCGCCGCAGGGCCTGGTGTTCCTTGGGCCCCTGTACCCCGACAACTGGCATCTGCCCGCCGAGGTCACGCTATGAGCCGCTCCTACTACCGTACACGCATCAAGTTCTGTGGCATGACCCGTGCCGGCGATGTCCGCCTGGCCGGTGAACTGGGCGTGGACGCGGTGGGCTTCATCTTTGCCCGCGAGAGCAGCCGCCGGGTCGCGCCGGCCGAGGCCCGCGCGATGCGCCAGGCGATCGCGCCGATGGTCGACGTGGTGGCGCTGTTCCGCAACAACAGCAAGGAAGAGGTGCGCGAGGTGCTGCGCACGGTGCGTCCGACCCTGCTGCAGTTCCATGGCGAGGAAGACGAGAGCTTCTGCCGCAGCTTCAACATGCCCTACCTGAAGGCGATCGCCATGGGCGGGCGTGAAGAGGTCAACGCCCGCACCCTGCAGCTGCGCTATCCCAGCGCCGCTGGCTTCCTGTTCGACAGCCACGCACCGGGTGGTGGTGGCGGTACCGGCGTAGCGTTCGACTGGGGCCGCATTCCGACCGGGTTGCACCGGCCGTTCCTGCTGGCCGGTGGCCTGAACCCGGAAAACGTCTATGACGCCGTCCTGGCCACGCTGCCGTGGGGCGTGGACGTCTCCAGTGGCATCGAGCTGGAGCCGGGCATCAAGGACGGGTACAAGATGCGCACCTTCGTCGAAGAAGTGCGCCGCGCGGACTGCACGGTTCTGGAGTGATACGCGTCACCCTTTGTCGTGATTTGCGGCCGGATTTGAGCCTGCACGCATTCTTCACATAGGATGGAGCCAACGCGCCTGCCAAGAGGGCCGGCGCGGGGATCGACGGGGCGCGCTCTGCGCGTCCCGAACGGGCGAACACCGCCCACTGCCCAGGAAGGCAAAGCGATGCAGGAATTCCTCACCGTCGTGTTCGGTTTCCCGACCCTGCCGTACAGCATCGTGCTGGCGGTGGCGGTGCTGTATTGGGCGCTGGCGGCGTTCGGCCTGGTCGATGACGGGTTCGGCGATGCCGGCGCCGATGGTGCGCTGCATGGCGATCACCACGACCTGCAGGGCCTGTCCGCGCTGCTGGCGCGCTGGGGCCTGGGCGGGGTGCCGCTCATGCTGGTGGTGACGCTGCTGGGCTTCTTCGCCTGGATCGTCACCTATTTCATCCATCTGTTCGTGCTGCTGCCGCTGCCCGACCTGCTGCGCTGGTCGATCGGCGCGGTCGTGGCCGTGCTGGCGCCGTTGCCAGCGGTGCCGGTCACTGCGCTGCTGCTGCGGCCCATCCGCCGGTTCCTGCTGCGCCTGCGACCAGTGGCGCAGGCCTCGCTGCTGGGACGGACCGGCGTGGTCGCCTCGCCCAGGGTGGATGCCCGCAGCGGTCACGCCACCTTCGACGACGGTGGTGCCGGGCTGGTGCTGCAGGTGCGCAGCGACATCGAACTGCAGCGTGGCGAGCGCATCGTGCTGGTCGAGCACATGGCCGAACAACACTATTACCGGGTGGTCCGCGCTGATGCGGTCGCCCTCGATTTCCAGGACAACCTGCTTCCGGGCAACAAGGAGAATCACTGATGACATTGGCAACCATGGCCCCCTTCCTGATCGGCGTGGTGGTCCTGCTGGTCGGCCTGCTCGGCCTGGCCGGCCTGTTCAAGGCCTTCTACCGCAAGGTCGACCAGGGTGTGGCCCTGATCGTCAACGACATGAGCTCCACGCCCAAGGTGCATTTCACTGGCGCACTGATCATCCCGGTGCTGTACCGCGCCGAGCTGATGCGGATCAGCCTGATCACCCTGCAGATCGATCGCCGCGGCAAGGAGGGCCTGATCTGCCGCGACAACATGCGTGCCGACATCGCCGTGGCCTTCTACCTGCGGGTCAACGAGACCCAGGCCGACGTGCTGCGCGTGGCCAAGGCCATCGGTGCCGACCGTGCGTCGGACAAGCACGCCGTCGATGAGCTGTTCAACGCCAAGTTCTCCGAAGCGCTGAAGACGGTTGGCAAGAAGTTCGACTTCACCGAACTGTTCGAGAAGCGCCAGGAATTCCGCGACGAGATCATCGCGGTGATCGGCAACGACCTCAATGGCTACGTGCTGGAAGACGTGGCGATCGACTACCTGGAGCAGACGCCGAAGTCGCTGCTGGACCAGTTCAACATTCTCGACGCGCAGGGCATCCGCAAGATCACCGAGCTGACCGCCGCGCAGAACGTGGTGACCAACGAGCTGGAACAGAACGAAAAGCTCGCCATCACCAAGAAGAATGTGGAGGCACGTGAAGCGCTGCTGGCGCTGGAACGCCAGCAGGCCGAAGCCGAAGCACGCCAGAAGCGCGAGATCGAGACCATCCGTGCCCGCGAGGAAGCCGAGACCGCCAAGGTGCAGGAAGAACAGCGCCAGCTGTCCGAGAACGCCCGCATCGAAGCACAGCAGCTGATCGAGATCCGCGACCAGAACCGCCTGCGCGAAGTGGAAGTGGCCGAGCAGAACCGCCAGCGCGCCGTGGCCATCGAGGCCGAGCGCGTGGAGCGCGCGCGCCAGCTGGAGCAGGTCACCACCGACCGCGAAGTGCAGCTGCAGGGCGTGGAGCGCGACAAGGTGGTCGAGCAGGGCAAGATGGATGTGGCCAACATCACCCGCGAACGCATCTCCATCGACAAGACCGTGGCCCAGGAAGAGGAGCGCATCAAGGAAGTGCGCGAGGTCTCCGAGGCCGACCGCCAGAAGCAGGTGCTGATCCTGGAAGCCGAAGCCAAGGCGCAGGAATCGCTGGTGCGCGAGGTGAAGGAAGCGCAGGCACGCGAAACCGCCTCCAAGCACCGCGCGGTGGAACTGACCACGCTGGCCCAGGCCGAACACGAAGCGGCCGGCAAGCAGGCCGAAGCCAAGCGACTGCTGGCCGACGCACTGCGCGCCGAGCAGGCCGCGCCGGGCCTGGCCGAAGCGCAGGTGCGTGAAGCCTCCGCGCTGGCCATCGAGAAGGTCGGCATCGCCGAGGCCCGCGTGATCGAGGCCAAGGCCGAAGCCAGCCTGAAGCAGGGCAGCAACGAGGCCCAGGTGCTGGCGCAGACCCTGCAGGCGCAGGCACAGGGCGAGGAGAAGATGGGCCTGGCCCGTGCCACCGCCACCGAATCGCTGGGCAATGCCGAAGCCGGCGTGGTGCAGAAGAAGCTGCTGGCCGAGGCCGAAGGCCTGGTGCGCAAGTTCGAGGCCATCGCCTCGCTGAGCGACCAGGCACGTGGCCACGAAGAGTTCCGCATGATGCTGGACAACAGCCTGAAGCAGGCGCTGGCCTCGATCGAAGCCGGCAAGGAAGTCTCGCGCGAGAACGCCAACGTCATCGCCAGTGCGCTGCGCAATGCCGACATCGATCTGGTCGGCGGCGACGGCGGCATGTTCGAGAATCTGGTCAAGGCGGTTTCGCTGGGCAAGTCGATCGAAGGCTTCGCCGGCAAGAGCCCGATCGTGCAGGAGCTGATGCAGCGCTACCTGGGCGTGGCCGTGGCCGAACCGGCCCCGCGCCAGATCACCGAGGATGCCGACGCGGTGCCGACCGTGTCGGCCACCGTGGTCGACAGCGCCCGTTGATGCATGGGGCGGTGGCCGCCGTGGCCATCGCCCGTCCGTGCCGGCCGCACACGCGGCCGTTCGCCCGTGAGCTGGAAGCCTGCTGATGTCTGAAACCCATCCGTCCGCCGAAACCACCGCGCCGGAGGCCGGCGGCACCACCGTCGACCAGGCCGTCGCCCAGGGCGGTGCCTACGAAGTCCTGCGCCGCCGCCTGGCCGAGCAGGGCCAGCGCCTGCAGGGCCTGGCCGAAACGCTCAACCGCCAGCGCCTGGCCGAATTCGGCGACAGCCGGTTGGAAGTGGCTGGGCGCTTCCGCATCCGCAGCGAGAACAACTGCGTCGGCCGCGACATCGTGCAGGTGGGTCCTGACCGCCTGCTGTTCGGCTACAACGTGTTCATCGGGCTGAAGACCCAGACCCGCATCGAGGACGTATTCGGCCTGTACCGGCTGGTGCAGGGCAGCGATGGCTACGACGTGGCCGCGCTGGAGCTGAAGGGCAGCTTCCTCGACCAGCCCGGCTTCGTGCACGACTTCAACGAGCTGTACGCCTACTACAAGCACGCACGCCTGCTGCAGCTGATCGTGGTGGGCGACAAGCTGCTGGCCTCGTTCCAGATCGGTGAACGCAGCAGCGATGTGCGCGTGTTCCGCTGGGCACTGTCGCGCGATGGCGAACTGACCTATCTGGATGCGCGCGGCGAGCGTGACATCGCGCTGCCGCCGCCGTTCGACTTCGAATGGACCAAGGCCACCCGCGACCTGGCAGTCAATGGTCGCCATTCGCACCTGAACATCCTCGACACCCTGTTCGTGGAGACTACCGGCGGCGATCTCACCATCAAGGTCGAGAACAACACCGAGACCGGGCAGGGCATCTACAGCGAACCGGTGGAGGACAGCACGCAGTCGCTGGACGACGCCCAGTTCGAATTCGCCCGGGTGGGCTCGCTGGTGCTGCTGAAGGTGCTGCCGTACCGCGAGACGGAGTGGCGGGGCCTGATCTACAACACGCTGACCGGCGGCATCGTGCGCAACGATGCGATCGTGCAGGCCTGCGTGCAGCTGCCTGAGGACCACGGCGTGATCTTCCCGGGCGGCTACTACCTGCAGGGAGGCGAGCACAAGGCGTTCGACGCCTCGATGGCCGGCATGCAGTTCAAGCGCAGCATCCGCTCGCCCAATGGCGAGGATGTGCTGTACATCTTCTACGAGCGCGAGGGTGGGCGCTCGGCGCTGTTCGTCTACAACACCATCCAGCGCGTGCTGCAGAACCCGGTGTTCGGCCATGGCTACGCCTTCCTGCAGGACGGGCGCATGGTGCTGTTCCATGCCGAAGGCAACGAACCGACCCGCATCCACCCGATGCAGGTCTGGCAGACCCCGTTCAGCAGTGACGAGTTTGCTGCCAGCCGACCGCCCGGCAACACCTTCATGGGCCGCATCGGCAACGCCGAGCTGGTGCGTGGCATTTCCAACCTGTTCAACCTGTCGCGCGAGATTGATGGCCAGGACGTGTCGGTGCAGCGCTACCAGCGCCTGGTGGCCGACACCCGACGCCTGTTCGATGCCCACCACTGGCTGGGCGACGCGGCCTGCGATGGTGCAGAGGCGCTGCTGCGGCAGATCAGCGCCACCGGCGAATCGGTGCTGGACGAATACGAAAAGGTGCAGTCGATCCGCCAGCAGTCGGCGCAGGCGATGGTCGAGGCCGAGGCCGCGCACAAAGCCCTGCTGGGCCGCCTGCAGCCGCAGAACTGGAACGAGGTGCAGGCCTTCGTCGAGGCCCTCAACGCAATCACCGCATTGCGTGGACGCCTGCTGACCATCCGCGAGCTGCGCTACATCGACACCGCACGCATCGAGACGATGACGGCCGAACTGGTGGAGGCCCAGGATCGCGTCGGCGCCGCCACGGGTGACTTCCTCGCTGGCGATGCCGCGCTGGCGCCGCTGACCGCGCGCCTGCAGGCGCTGGATGACGCGGCCCAGCAGGCACAGAGTGCCCGCCAGCTGGACGAGCAGCTGGAAGGATTGCGTGGCATGGCGGCCGACCTGGACATGCTGTCCGAGCTGATGGCCGGCCTGAAGGTGGAGGATGCCACCGCCCGTACCCGCGTGGTCGAGTCAATCTCTGTGCTGTACGGGCGTCTCAACCAGGCGCGTGCGCGCGCCGATCAGCGCCGCAGATCGCTCGGTTCGGCCGAAGCCGTGGCCCAGTTCGCCGCACAGTTCGCGCTGTTCTCACAGTCGATCACCAGCGCGCTGGCCCTGGCTACCGATCCGGAGCGCGCCGACGAGCAGCTGTCGCGCCTGCTGGTGCAGCTGGAAGAGCTGGAGAGCCAGTTCGGCGAACATGAGCAGTTCCTCGGTGACATCCTGAGCAAGCGCGAGGAGCTGGTCGAAGCCTTCGAGACGCACAAGCAGGCGTTGCTGGATGACCGCCAGCGCAAGGCGCGCTCGGTGCTGGATGCGGCCAACCGCATTCTCGATGGCCTGGCCAAGCGCACCGAGCGCTTCGCTACCGCCGATGAGCTCAACGCATTCTTCGCTGGCGATCCACTGATCCTCAAGCTGCGTGAGCTGGCCGAGCGCCTGCGCGCATTGCATGACAACGTCAAGGCCGACGACATCGAGGCGCGGCTGAAGGGCGTGCGGGACCAGGCGGTGCGCCAGCTGCGCGACCGCAGTGATCTGTACGAAGCCGGCGGCAACGTGGTGCGGCTTGGACCGCGCCACCGCTTCAGCGTCAACACCCAGGCGCTGGACCTGACCCTGCTGCCGCGTGGTGACACGCTGGCGATCCACCTGACCGGCACGGACTTCCTTGAGACCCTGCACGATCCGGAGCTGGATGCGCTGAAGCCGTTCTGGCCAGTCACCCTGGACTCGGAATCGCCCACGCTGTATCGCGGCGAGTATCTGGCCGGCAGCTTGCTGATGGCCGCGCAGGAGGGCCGCGACGGCCTTGACCTGGCCACGCTGCAGCACGACGTCGCCACGCCCGAAGCGCTGGACCAGCGCGTGCGTGCGTTCGCCGCACCGCGCTACCGCGAAGGCTACGAGCGCGGCATCCATGACCACGATGCCGCGCTGATCCTGCGCGCACTGTTGCCGCTGCAGCAGGCCGCGGGCAGCCTGCGCCACCTGCCGCAGGTGCGTGCGCTGGCACTGCTGTTCTGGGCGGCCGAGCAGCGTCGTGAGGCGGTGGCACAATGGCCAGCGCGGCAGGCCGGCGCCGAGGCACTGGCGCGATTGTTCGGATCCGACGAGGGACGCCAGGCCTTGCGTGCGGAGATGGCCGTAGCGCTGTCGGCCTATGCGCAGTCCCATGCCCTGCCTTTCGATGCCGATGCCGCAGAGGCTGCGGCGGCTTATCTGGGTGAAGAGCTGGCGGCGGGCGAGCCGGTGTTCAGCAGCAGCCGCCATGCGCTGGTCCTGCTGGAGGCACTGTCGCAACAGCTGGAGCAGGCAGGGCAGCGTGAAGCGGTCGAGCGTGCCCTGCAGCGCAGCCAGGATCCGCTGGCCACGCGCTGGGCACTGGCCAGGCAATGGCTGCGTGCACTTGCGGGAACGCCGGCGTACGCCATGCATGCCGGCTATGTCGATGAAGCGGCGGCACTGCTCCTGGTGCAGCGCCAGCTGCGCACCCGTGCCAGCGACGCTGCGTTGCGGGTGGAGGTCAATGGCCTGCTCGGCGAGCATGCGCGCATCGGCAATGGCACGCTTGCGTTGTCACTGGACGATTTCCTGGCACGCCTGCAGCAGCACCTGCGTCACTTCGTGCCGGCATTCCATGCCTATCAGGCGTTGCGCCAGAGCATCATCGGCCGCGAGCGCGAGACCCTGCGGCTTTCCGAGTTCAAGGCGCGGCCGCTGTCTTCGTTCGTGCGCAACAAGCTGATCAACGACGTCTACCTGGGCGTGATCGGTGACAACCTGGCCAAGCAGATGGGCACGGTGGGCGAGAACAAGCGCAGCGACCTGATGGGCCTGCTGATGATGATTTCGCCCCCGGGCTACGGCAAGACCACGCTGATGGAATACGTGGCGCACCGCCTGGGCCTGGTCTTCATGAAGATCAACGGTCCGGCGCTGGGTCATGAGGTGCGCTCGCTGGACCCGGCCCAGGCACCGGACGCAACCTCGCGGCAGGAGCTGGAGAAGCTCAATCTGGCATTGGAGATGGGCAACAACACCATGCTGTATGTCGACGACATCCAGCACACCCATCCCGAGTTCCTGCAGAAGTTCATTTCGCTGTGCGATGGCACCCGCCGCATCGAAGGCGTGTGGCGCGGCCGTACCCGCACCTACGACATGCGTGGCAAGAAGTTCTGTGTGGTGATGGCCGGCAACCCGTATACCGAGTCCGGCGAGGTGTTCAAGATTCCCGACATGCTGGCCAACCGTGCCGACATCTACAACCTCGGCGACGTACTCGGTGGCATGGAAGCCGCTTTCACGCTCAGTTACATCGAGAACAGCCTGACCTCCAACCCGGTACTGGCGCCGCTGGCCACGCGTGACATGGCCGATCTGTATGTACTGGTCGAGCGCGCGATGGGCAAGGAGGTCTCGACCAATGGCCTCAGCCATGCCTACAGCAGCGCGGAGATCAACGAGATCACTGCCACCCTGCAGCGCATGCTGCGCGTGCGCGACGTGGTCTACCGGGTCAACCAGCAGTACATCGCCAGTGCCGCGCAGGATGATCGCTACCGCACCGAACCGCCGTTCCGCCTGCAGGGCAGCTACCGCAACATGAACAAGCTGGCCGAGAAGATCTCGCCGGTGATGAACGAGGAGGAGCTGCAGCAGCTGATCTCCGACCACTACCTGGGCGAGGCACAGCTGCTCACCACCGGTGCCGAGGAGAACCTGTTGAAGCTGGCCGAACTGCGCGGCGTACTGGATGACACGCAGGCGCAGCGCTGGGCGCAGATCAAGCGCGATTTCCTGCGCAACAAGGCGATGGGTGCCGACGACAGCGATGTCGGTGGGCGTGTAGTGGCGCAGCTGGCTGACATCGCCAGCGCGTTGCAGTTGCCCCCGGCCGCACCGGAAGTGACTGCCGTTGCAGATCCGGCACCGTGGCCGGCATTGCTGGATGCCTTGCAGCGTCTTTCCGAAGCGCGGCCGGTGCCCGCGGCACCGATGCCGGTCGTTGCTGCACCCAGCAGCCCGGCCACACTGCTGGCCGAGGACCTGCAGGCCGGCCTTGCGCCGTTGGTGGAACTGCTGGCGGCATCGCAGGCGCAGCAGGTACAAGTGTCGCAGACCCTGGCCGCGTTCGCCGGTTGGGCGCGCCAGCAGGTCGAGCGCGGCGGACCTGGCAGTGCGGTGCCGCAGCGCGCGCGGGTGCGCCGCGCCACGACGCCGGAAGAGCGTGCGCTGGATGAAGCCCTGATGCGCCACTTCTACGGCGAGTCGTTGCCGCCGGATGACAACGAAGACGTCGCCACGCTGACACCGCAGCCGCAGCCGCCGCCGCTGCCGTGACCATGCAGGCGCCACTGCCGTCACCGATGCTGCCGGACACCGCCGAGGTGGCCGTGCTGGCCGATTACGGTGCACCGCTGCTGCAGGCGCTGGCGCGCTGCGAGACCGCGTTGCCACCGGGTGCGGGTGAGGGCCTGGTGGCGGCACTGGCACGCATCGCGCTGGCCCTGCAGGCCGACAACCCGACGCGTATCCGGCAGCAGGAGAGCTGGTGGGGGCGCCTGCTGGGGCGTGATGTCGATCGCGAGGCGGAAGGGCGTGCGCTGCAGTCGCAGCTGGGCGTGCTGGCCCTGCAGGCACGCGAGCAGGCACAGCACCTGCAGCAGCACGTGCAGCTGCGGGCCATGGCCATCGCCGAACATTCAGCGGCGGCCACGGCGCTGGACGCCTGGGCCGAGCTGGCGACGTCGCGGCTGACGCAGCTGGATGCCGCCGGCCAGGCCGCGCTGTCACAACGGCGGGATCACCTGCGACGGCTGGCGACGCTGCGTCGTCTGGAAGCCGGTCAATGGCAGCTGCTGCAGGACCAGGACGACGTGCTGCTGCAACGCTTCGCGCGCATCCATGATGTCCTGCTGCCGGCCTGGCGACAGGCCGCATTGGCCGACCAGGCCGCCGCGGGCGCTGCATTGGCCGGCAAGGCTGCCACGCTGCACGCCCAGATCGATGACGAGGTTGCGGCCGCTCAGGCTAGACTGCGCTGAATCGGCCGCCGCCGCTTACCCATTGCAAGGAGATCGCCCGATGATCCAGGACAGTCAGAGCCCCGGCACGCTGGTGCCCGCCAACACCGCCGTTTCCACGCTCGACGAAGGCACGCTGAAGGCACTTGGCCTGGCCCACGAGGATCTGCCGCGCATCGCCGAGATCCGCCGTGAACTGGATGACCTGCGCCCCAGCAGCCTGCAGGTGTTCGGTCGCGATGCCGCCAGCCGCACGGCTGCGTTCTCGAGCCAGCTGCTGGACCAGGTGCGCAACCGCGACCTGGACGCCAGCGGCGAAAAGCTGGGTGAAGTAGTGCGCATTGCACGCAGCCTCAAGCTCGATGGGGTCGCGCAGCGGTCCAGGGTGCCGCTGATTGGTGGCCTGATCGATCGCCTGCGCGCCTCCAAGGGTGAGCTGGTGCAGAAATTCAGCGACACCAATGCGCAGATCGAACAGCTGCTGGGAGACGTCGGCGCGCAGCAGGTACTGATGGGCAAGCGTGTGGGTGAGTTCGACCGCATGCATGACATCGTCCGCGAAGAACGCCATGCGCTCGGCCTGTACGCCGCCGCCGGCAAGCAGCGCCTGGCCGAACTGCAGGCCGAACAGCTGGCCGGGCAGGGCAGTGAGGATCCGCAGCAGCGCATCCGCCAGAGCGATGTGGACAACGCGATCCGCCTGATCGAAAAGCGCGTGTCCGACCTGCAGCTGATGCAGCACGCCGCCGATCAGTCGCTGCCGATGATCCGCCTGATCCAGGCCAACGCGCTGCAGCTGATCGAGAAGTTCAACACGGTGCGCGAGATCACCATCCCGTCGTGGAAGCGCCAGTTCGCCATCCAGCTTTCGCTCGGCGAGCAGAAGGCCGCGGTCGAGCTGTCCACCGCCATCGACGATGCCACCAACGAGCTGATGCGCCGCAATGCCGACCTGCTGCGCCAGGCGTCGGTGGATACCGCACGCAGCAACCAGCGCGGCGTGATCGACGTGGCCACGCTGCGCCACGTGCACGACCAGTTGATCGCCACGGTCGAGGAAGTGCGCAGCATCCATCGCGAAGGCATGCAGCAGCGGCAGCAGGCGGAGGTGGAACTGTCGCGCCTGCGCGAGGACCTGCAGCAGCGGCTGGCCACCCCGACCGCCAGCTGAAAAAAGGGGACGGAGGGGATTAAGTCGTTTGTGCCACCTGCGACTTAATCCCCTCCGTCCCCTTTTTGTTGTCAGCGGAGTTGCTGGCCCAGCCAGTCGGCCAGCGCCTCCACGCGCGCATCGGCCTGTCCTTCTGGCCGCGCCAGCACCCAGAACCCGCCCGTGGCGGCAAATCCCCACGGTGCGACCAGCCTGCCCGCAGCCAGGTCTTCGGCCACCAGTGGCTCCGGTGCGATCGCCGGGCCCAACCCGGCCACCGCCGCCTCCAACAGGTAGTACAGATGCTCGAAGGCGGTGCCCAGCTGCAGCTTCGACGGATCCAGGTCGTGCGCTTGCGCCCACGCGGGCCACGCCTGTGGCCGAGAGCTGGTGTACAGCAATGTTTCCGGCAGCAGTGCCGTGGGCGGTGCCTGCCGCAGGCGCTGCGCCGCCGGATGCGAGGGGGCCACCACGACGCCAACCCGCTCCGGTGCCAGTTCGCGTACCTGCCAGCAACGCGGCCACGGCCCCTGCGCCAGCAGCAGCACCGCATCCAGTGCGGCCTGCGCTTCGGTGAAACTGCCATCCAGCGCCGACCACTGCAGGCGCACGCCTGGCAGGGCGGCCTGCAGTGCAGGCAGACGCGGGATCATCCAGCGCGCCAGCACGCTGCCACTGCACCCCAGCACCAGCGCCTGCGCTGCCGCCGGCCGTCGCAGTTCACGCACGCAGTCCTCGATGCCGCTGAAGGCCTCGCTGCACGCTGCCTGCAGGCGCATGCCCGCAGCGGTCAGGCGCAGCCCGCGCCCGGCACGCTGGAACAAGGCCATGCCCAGATGATCTTCCAGCAGCTTCAACTGCCGGCTGACCGCACCGTGGGTGACATGCAGATCCTGCGCGGCGCGGCCAACCCCGCCCAGGCGGGCGGTCGACTCGAACGCACGCAGCGCATTGAGCGGCGGAAGCAGGGAACGGCTCATGTGAGATTTCCTGACGATATGCGCCAGATAATATCCATTTTCCGGTCACGACCCGTGCGCTAGAGTATCCACCTGTCTGAACCACCGGTCGTATCCATGTCTGCCTCCCCCATTGCCGACTACCACGCCTTCCCCGACGCCCAGGGCCACTTCGGTCGCTACGGCGGCAGCTTCGTTGCCGAAACCCTGGTCGGCCCGCTGCAGGAACTGGCCCAGGCCTATGACCAGGCCCGTCAGGACCCGGCATTCCAGGCCGCCTACGACCGTGACCTGGCTCACTACGTGGGCCGGCCGAGCCCGATCTATCACGCCCAGCGCCTGAGCGATCATGTCGGCGGTGCGCAGATCCTGCTCAAGCGCGAGGACCTGAACCACACCGGCGCGCACAAGATCAACAACACCATCGGCCAGGCGCTGCTGGCCGCGCGGATGGGCAAGAAGCGCATCATCGCCGAGACCGGTGCCGGCCAGCACGGCGTGGCCAGTGCCACCGTTGCCGCGCGGCTGGGCCTGGAATGCGTGGTGTACATGGGCGCCACCGACATCGAGCGGCAGAAGATCAACGTCTACCGCATGAAGCTGCTGGGCGCGACGGTGGTGCCGGTCACCTCCGGCTCGGCCACCCTGAAGGACGCGCTCAACGAAGCGATGCGCGACTGGGTGACCAACGTGCAGGACACCTTCTACATCATCGGTACGGTCGCCGGTCCGGATCCCTATCCGCGCATGGTGCGCGACTTCAACGCCATCGTCGGCCGCGAGGCGCGCGAGCAGATGCTGGCCGAGTACGGTCGCCTGCCCGATGCGATTACTGCCTGCGTCGGCGGCGGCAGCAATGCCATCGGCCTGTTCCATGCCTTCCTCAACGATCGCCAGGTCGAGATCGTCGGTGCCGAAGCCGCCGGTGATGGCATCAGCACCGGGTGCCACGCTGCATCGATCGCGGCGGGTCGGCCGGGCGTGCTGCATGGCAACCGCACCTATGTGCTGTGCGACGACGACGGCCAGATCATCGAGACCCACTCGGTATCAGCCGGCCTGGACTATCCGGGTGTCGGCCCGGAGCACGCGTTCCTGGCCGATACCGGCCGCGCACGCTACCTCGGCATCACCGACGAGGAAGCGCTGCAGGCCTTCCACCTGCTGGCGCATACCGAGGGCATCCTGCCGGCACTGGAATCCAGCCATGCGCTGGCACAGGCGATCAAGCTGGCGCGTGAGCGACCGCGTGACCAGATCGTGCTGTGCAATCTGTCCGGCCGTGGCGACAAGGACGTGCACACCATCGCTGCGCGCGAAGGGCTGGTGCTGTGAGCGCGCGGCTGCGGAACAGCGGGGTGCTGCTGCTGGCGCTTGGGTTGGCCGCGTGCAAGCCGCCGGAGCCACCGGTGCTGGCGCCGGCCGCCAAGGCCACCACGCAGCCGGCGCAGCAGCTAGCCGCCAATGATGCCCTCGACCCGATGGCGCGCACGCCGATCGACGATCCGCCGTCTGTGGAAGCCAGTAATGGCGACAACGCACCCGCCGTCGCCTCGGTTGCACTGGACCATGCCGGCGAGGTGCTGGTCGGCCAGCACATGAGTGACCTGAACGCCCTGGGGCCCTGGAAGGCGCAGGGCGCGAAGGAATTCTTCGAAGGCGACTGCGAGTACTACGACGGCAAGGGGCTGCCGCCGGGCGTGTCGATGATGACCGACGACGATCGCGTGGTCCGTTTTGATCTGAAGCCGGGCGACGAGCCGGAGCTGCCGGTTGAACAGCCGGGACCGTTCGGCCTGCGCATCGGCATGACCCGTGCCCAGGCCGTGGCCCAGTTCCCGAAGCCGCCGGTGTCCAGCCCCCATGCCTACGACGGTGACCAGGGCGAGTACCTCACCTGGCAGGACCCGGGTTCGGACCTGGGCATCCGCCTGGAACTGTTTGAAGGGAAGGTCACCCGGATGTACTGGGGGACCAGCGATGCGATTGAACTGATTGAAGGATGTGCCTGAGATGCCTGTATCCCGACTCGATGCCTGTTTCCAGCGCCTGCGCGAGCAGCAGCGCAAGGCGCTGATTCCCTTCGTCACGGCGGGTGATCCGTCGCTGGAAGCGACCGTGCCGGTCATGCACGCACTGGTGGACGCCGGCGCCGACGTGATCGAACTGGGCGTGCCGTTCTCCGACCCGATGGCCGATGGCCCGACCATCCAGCGCAGCTCCGAGCGCGCGCTGGCGCGGGGGGCCGGCAGCCGCTATGTGCTGCAGGCCGTGGCGCAGTTCCGCGAGCGCGATGCGCAGACCCCGGTGGTGCTGATGGGCTACCTGAACCCGGTGGAGATCCACGGCTACGCGGCCTTCGCCAAGGCCGCCGTGGACGCCGGCGTGGACGGTGTGCTGCTGGTCGACCTGCCGCCGGAAGAAGCGGGCGAGGCCCTGCAGGCGTTCGACGCAGCCGGCCTGGCGCTGGTCCTGCTGGCGTCGCCGACCACCAGCGAGGCGCGTGCCGACAAGCTGCTGACGCTGGCCCGTGGCTATCTCTATTACGTCAGCTTTGCCGGTGTCACCGGCGCGTCCGAGCGCCTGGACAGCGATGCCGCCAGTGCCCGCCTGCAGGCATTGCGCGTGCGCGCGTCGGTGCCGGTGGTGGCGGGCTTCGGCATCAAGGATGCCGACAGTGCTGCGGCCATGGCCCGCCAGGCCGACGGCGTGGTGGTGGGCAGCGCGCTGGTGGCGGCGTTGGCCGAAGCGGGCTCGGCGGAAGAGGCCGCGCAGCGCGCCCGGGCCTTCCTCGCCCCGCTGCGGCAGGCGCTGGATGCCTGAGGGGGAGTGCCGGCCGCTGGCCGGCACACGCCTGGGCCGCGTGTGCGACAAGGGTTGCCGGCCAGCGGCTGGCACTTCCCCGCACCTAAACGTACGTCCCAGCATGGTTTTTTCCAGCTGCCCCGTGGCCGGCAAGGGGGTGCACGGGCGGGGAAAGCGGAGCTAGACTGTCCGCCTTTGCGGCCCCTGGGCCGCCCTGAACGGAAGTGTCCTCCCGCATGAGTTGGCTCAGCAAGTTGATGCCGTCCGGCATCCGCACCGACAACACCCCCAGCAAGAAGCGCAGTGTCCCCGAGGGCCTGTGGGAAAAGTGCAGCAACTGCGGCAGCGCGTTGTACCGTCCGGAACTGGAAGAGAACCTGGAAGTCTGCCCGAAGTGCGGCCATCACATGGCGATCCGCGCGCGCGCACGCCTGGCCGCCCTGTTCGACGCCGACAGCACCACCGAAATCGGTGCGCGGCTGGGCCCGACCGACCTGCTCAAGTTCAAGGACCAGAAGAAGTACAGCGAGCGCATCAAGATCGCGCAGAAGAACACCGGCGAGTATGACGCGCTGATCGCCATGCGTGGCCTGCTCAAGGGCCGCGCGCTGGTCGCCTCGTCGTTCGACTTCGCCTTCATGGGCGGGTCGATGGGCTCGGTGGTGGGGGAGCGCTTCTCGCTCGCTGCCGAAACCGCAGTCGAGATCGGTGCGCCCTACGTGTGCTTCTCGCAGAGCGGTGGCGCACGCATGCAGGAAGGCCTGTTCTCGCTGATGCAGATGGCCAAGACCTCGGCCGCGCTGGGCAAGCTGCGTGAAGCCGGCCTGCCGTACATCTCGGTGCTGACCCATCCGACCACCGGTGGCGTGTCGGCCTCCTTCGCGATGCTGGGCGACATCAACATCGCCGAGCCGCAGGCACTGATCGGCTTCGCCGGCCCGCGCGTGATCGAGCAGACCGTCCGCGAGAAGCTGCCGGAAGGCTTCCAGCGCTCGGAATTCCTGCTGGAGCACGGTGCCATCGACCAGATCTGCGACCGCCGTGAAATGCGCGACCGCCTGTCCGATCTGCTGGCAATGCTGGGCCGTCAGCCGGCGCCGGAGGTGGCTTGATGGGAGGCCGCAAGTACTTCGGTACTGATGGCATCCGTGGGCGGGTCGGCCAGGGCGTGATCTCGGCCGACTTCGTGCTGCGCCTGGGCAATGCCCTGGGCCGTGTCCTGGTCGCCCAGCGCGGCCAGGACGGGCGCCGGCCGATCGTGGTGATCGGCAAGGACACCCGCATCTCCGGTTACATGTTCGAAGCGGCACTGGAAGCCGGCCTGGTCGCCGCCGGCGCCGACGTACAGCTGCTGGGGCCGATGCCGACCCCGGCGGTGGCGTTCCTGACCCGCACGCTGGGCGTGGATGCCGGCATCGTCATCAGCGCTTCGCACAACCCGCACTACGACAACGGCATCAAGTTCTTCTCCGCCCAGGGCGAGAAGCTCGACGATGCCACCGAACTGGCCCTGGAAGCGGCGCTGGACGTTCCGTTCACCACCGCCGAATCGGAAAAGCTGGGCAAGGCGTCGCGTGCGCGCGAAGCGGTCGGCCGCTACATCGAGTTCTGCAAGGCCAGCGTGCCGCGCGCATTTGATCTGCGTGGCGTGCGCCTGGTGCTGGACTGCGCGCACGGCGCCACCTACCAGATCGCACCACTGCTGTTCCGCGAACTGGGCGCCGAGGTGATCGGCATTGGTGCCGAGCCCAACGGCGTCAACATCAACGCCGGCGTGGGTTCCACCCATATCGACAACCTGGCGGCCAAGGTCCGCGAAACCCGTGCCGATCTCGGCATCGCCTTCGATGGTGATGGCGACCGTGTGCTGATGGCCGACGACCAGGGCAATCCGGTCGACGGTGATGACCTGCTGTACATCCTGGCGCGCGCGTGGAAGGACGAAGGTCGCCTGCGCGGTCCGGTGGTCGGTACGCTGATGAGCAACTACGGTGTGGAGAAGGCATTTGCCGACCTGCAGATTCCGTTCGTGCGCAGCAATGTCGGCGATCGCTACGTGCACCAGGCGCTGATCGAAGGTGGCGGCGTGCTCGGCGGCGAAGCCTCCGGCCACCTGCTGTGCCTGGACCGGGCCACCACCGGTGACGGCATCGTCAGCGCGCTGCAGGTACTGGTGGCGCTGCGCAACAGCGGGCAGACCCTGCGCCAGGCACTCAAGGGGCTGATGCGGGTGCCGCAGAAGACGGTCAACGTGCGGCTGGGCAATGTCTCGGCCAAGGCCACGGTGCAGGCCGACAGCGTGCAGGCCGCGCTGGCCGTCGCGCAGCAATCGGTGGCGGGTCGTGGTCGTGCGTTCCTGCGCCCGTCCGGTACCGAGCCTGTGGTGCGGGTTACGGTCGAGGCCGATGACGCAGCGCTGATGCAGGACACGCTGGACCGCCTGTCCGCTGCGGTGCGCGACGCCGCGGCCTGAGGCTGGCGACGGTACAACCTGGCACCCCGACATGGCCGCTTCTGCGGCCATGTCGCTTTCCAGCACCACTGGCTGAACCGATCGCGATCTGCGATCACGTTCAGCTGCTGCTGTGCGCTTTGTGACGCGCTTTGAACGATGCGCGGCGTATCCCCGGCATCAGGATCCCTGCATCGACGCACGCCATGCGCAGGTGGGGACCCGGTCGGAGCGGACCACGCTCCATCCTTCTTCCTTCGTTGCAAGGACCATGACCATGAACACCTCACTGCGCTACAGCCGCCGCCTGCTGGCAGGTGCGCTGCTGGTGCTGCCGCTGCTGGGCGGTGTCTCCATTGCCAGCGCAGAACGCCGGCCCGAAGGAGGGCCGCACATGTCCGCGCCACGCGAAGAGCCCCTGCGGGCGCCGTGGGGCTACCCGCGGATGGAGCGCCCGCGCGAACTGGGTAATGCGCGCCCAGCGTTCCGCGAAGACTACCGGCACAATTTCCGTGCCGACCATGCCTTCCGCATCGGCCCCTATCATCCGCCGGTCGGCTACGCCTACCAGCGTTGGCACTACGGACAGATCCTGCCGCGCCCCTACTGGGTCGGCGACTATATCCTCAACGATTTCTGGCTGTTCGGCCTGGACATGCCGCCGATGGGCTTTGAATGGGTGCGCTATGGGCCCGATGCACTGCTGATAAACACGGGCAACGGCGAGATCGTGCAGGTCGTCTACGGGCGATTCTTCTGACCGATGGAACCAGCCTGCGTCATGGCGCAGGCAGGTGCGGTGTATCGCTCACGGGCGTGACGGTGGCGCTTGGGTCGGCATTTCCCGCTGCCACTTCCAGGTGTCGCGACACATGTCGGCCAGCGTGTGCCGGGCCTTCCAGCCCAGCTCGCGCAGCGCCAGCGAGGCGTCGGCGAAGCTGACCGCGATGTCGCCATTGCGTCGCGGGACGATGCGGAACGGAATCCGTGTCCCGGTGACCTGCTCGAACGCCTGGATCAGCTCCAGCACGCTGTGGCCCTGGCCGGTGCCGAGGTTGAGCGTGATGCTGCGCCGTTGATCGCGCAGGAACTGCAGGGCCAGCACATGGGCATTGGCTACATCCTGCACATGGATGTAGTCGCGTACGCCGGTGCCGTCATGGGTCGGATAGTCATCACCGAAGACCTGGACTTCCGGCAGCAGTCCGGCGGCAACCTGCGCGATGTAGGGCATCAGGTTGCTCGGTGTCCCCTGCGGCAGCTCGCCGATCAATGCCGTGCCATGCGCGCCGACGGGATTGAAGTAGCGCAGCGTCGCCACATGCAGGTCCTGGCCCGTGGCGATCAGGTCTGCAAGCATCTGTTCCACCACCAGCTTGGTACGGCCATAGGGCGTCATCGCACAGGTTGAAGCGGACTCGGCCACCGGGCAGTGCTCCTGGTTGCCGTACACGGTGGCGGAGGAGCTGAAGACCAGCAGCGTCACCCCGGCATCCTGCATCGCACCGAGCAGGGCGATCGTGCCGCTGATGTTGCTGTCGAAGTACTGCAGGGGCACCTTCTGCGATTCGCCCACGGATTTGAGCGCCGCGAAGTGCAGCACGGCATCGATCGCATGCTGCTGCATCAGGGCGGTCATGCGCGGTCGATCACGGATGTCAGCCTGCACGAACACCGGCGCCGCGCCGGTGATCCGCCCGATGCGCTCGACGACACCGGCGTCGCTGTTGCACAGCGAGTCCACGATGACGACATCGTGCCCCTGCTGCTGCAGCTCGACGCATGCATGCGAGCCGATATAGCCAGCGCCGCCGGTCACCAGTACGTTCATTGCCTTCACTGTTCCTTCGAATCCATTCAAGAATCGGGTGCTGCCCGATCGCCGGGACCGGTGCATTCGCGCCGTTTACGGGCCCGGCACCATCTTCTTCTGCCGGGCCTTGAAGCCGTTGAAGATCGGTGCGATCAGCGGGTTGTAGCTCCAGGCGATGCGTTTGCGAAGCCAGCTGGCCGGGCGGTTGCGGATCGCGAAGCGGTAGATGCGCTCCGGATCTCCACCGACCACGTTGCGGCCGAACGGATGGGTGGTATGCAGGTAGCGGAAACCCTGTTCGCGCGCCACTTCGATGTAGTCATCGTCGAAGTCACCATAGGGCCAGCACAGCGTGTCGGAGACTTCGCCGAGCTTCTCCAGCAGCGTCTGCCTGGCCATCGCCAGGTCACCGCTGATGCCTTCGCGGCGCTGTGCACGATCCAGGTCGTCACGCTTCAGCCAGCGGGTGTGGCTGTGGGTGTGGCAGTGGACCTCGAACGTGCCCGCTTCGATCGCCGCGCGCGCTTCGCTCCAGCGCATCATCACTTCGTCGCTGCGGCCCTGCTTGTAGATCAGGTCTTCGCAGGCACGGTGTTCCGGCGTAACCGGCAGCTCCGCGCCTTCGATGCCGGCGTGCGGGCGTACCGGTCCTTCGTGCATCCAGCCGGTGACCACGAACACCACCGCATGCATGCCGTACTTCTGCAGGATCGGATGGGCGTAGACCCAGTTGTCCAGGTAGCCGTCATCGAACGTGATCACGATCGACTTGCGCGGTACCGGCTTGCCGGCAAGGAAGTCGGCGTACTGGTCCAGCGTCAGCGATGTCCAGCCGGTACGTGCGAGCCAGGCGATCTGGCTCTCGAAGTTCTCAGGGGAGACGGTGATCATGCCCGGAGAGTTGCTGACATGGTGGTGCATCAGCACCGGTACGGTTCTGGCATTAGCCATGACCCAGCTCCTTCAACCATTGGAGGTAGTAATTTTCGGTGGCCTCGCCATGGCCGGCCGCGCTGAACCGCGCAGTGCTGCGGATCCAGTCCCAACCGGCACGGCCCATCTGCCGCCGGCGTTCCGGATCGTCCACCAGCAGGCGCAACGCGCCGGTGAGGGCGGCGTCATCGCCCAGCCGGGTGAGGATGGCATTGCTGCCTTCCACCAGCATTTCAGGTACGCCACCAACGCGGTGCGAGACGATCGGCAGCGCCGCCTGCGCGGCTTCGAGGAAGACCGTGCCCGAAGCCTCCTTGTGGGTGGCCAGGGCGAAGATGTCGAAACCGGCCATCAGCCGGTGGGCGTCGCTGCGGAAGCCGAGCAGATGCACCTGGCGCTCCAGCCCGAGTTCGCCGCGCAGGGCCTGCAGGCGGCCCATCACCGGCTCGCCGTCGCCGACCACGGCCAGATGCAGGTCGGGGTTGGCCTTGCACAACGGCGCAATGGCATGCAGCAGTTCGGCATGGCCCTTGGGCTCGCGCAGCACGGCCACGCAGCCGACCACGATGTCGCGCTCGGCGAAACCGAGTTCGGCACGCACCTGGGCGCGGGTGTCCTGCAGGCGGGTCCACGCATCGGCCTGCCCGGAGGCGTTCCAGCGTGGTGGTGTCGCCATGGGGGGCACGATGCCGATGCGCTCCGCAGCGATGCCACGATCGACCAGCAGCTGCTTGACGAAGTCGCTGACGGTGATGATCCGGTGCGGTAGGCGGGTATAGGTGAGCAGCGAGTTGACCGGGCTCATCAGGTGGCGCGAGCGCACCACCAGCGGTGTACCGCCCAGGCGCGCGCCGGCGGCAGCGATCAGCGCGTCACGGCGGCTGGTGGTATTGACCACGTCATAGCGCTCGCGGCGCACCAGGCGCGATACCGACCAGATGCCGCGCAGCAGCCGTGCCAGGCCTCCCATGCGCAGGGTATGTACGGTGAAGCCATCATCGCGAGCCAGCTGGGCCAGGCGTGCATCGGGCTGGCACAGCAGCGACACCTCATGGCCACGCGCACGCATCACCTGCATGTGGCGGAAGATGTAGATCTCCTGGCCCCCCATGCCCCTGGCGGCTTCGGTGTGCAGGATGCGCAGTGCGCGTTTCATGGAAACCATCCTCTGTGGTCAGCGGTTGCGGAAGCGGGTCAGCGCTTCCCATGCGGTACGGACGGCAGCGGCATCCGGGGCCTGCTGCGGCAGTGGGCGGTAGTGCAGGTCCAGCGAGGTCGCGTTGCCGAACTTGTCGAACACGTAGATGGCGTTGCCATGGCGGACGGCCCGTTGCGACCAGCTTTCCACCACCAGCGCGCGCTCGCCCGCAGGTTCGGCCAGCAGGTCCTGGCCAGTACTGAAATCGGTGAGCGTGTTCTCGCAGCCCAATGCGTGGCGCATCAGGGTCGGCACCCAGTCCTCGTGCGAGCTGATGCGCGTTTCATGTGCATTGCCCTTTCCGGGCCAGTGCAGCACGAACGGTACCTGCAGCTGGTAGTCGGAGAAGTTGCCGTTGTGGCCCCAGTAATTCAGTTTGAGGTCGTTGAATTCCTCGGCATGGTCGCCGGTGACCAGCACGATCGTGTCCTGGTCCAGGCCCTGCGCGCGAAGATCGTCCAGCAGCGTGCCGACCAGACTGTCGGCGTAGTGCACGGCCGTCCGATACTTGTTCAGTTCGGGGGTCGGGTCGTGGTCCGGGCCGAACTTCATGACGTCGATTTCCCTCGCCATCGGGGTCGCCAGCGGCGGGTAGCCGGGAGGCATGTGGTAGGGCGCGTGGGTGGAATCGAGGAAGACGAACCCGAACCACGGCGTGTGCGCGGCCTGGCTGGTCCGGATGTCCTTCCGCAGCGCGTCCACGATGCTGCGGTCGCGTCCTTCCGAACCCAGCTCGGAAGGCCCCTGGTGCAGCTGGTCGCGGACATCCGCGAACACAGTGCGGTCGAACTCTGGGCTGTACATCGGCGCACTGCCGTACAGATGCAGGTCGTAACCCTGCTGGCCCAGCACCTTGAACAACTGCGAGCCGCGCTGCTCGTCGAGCATGCTCTGCCAGTAGCCGCCCGGAAGGCCGTAGAGCAGGCCGAACAATCCGTAGCGGGTGGCATTGCCGGTGCTGAAGTGGCGGTCGTACACGCGCGCGTCCTGCGCCAGTGCCGAGGTGTTCGGCATGATCTGCGGGGTGAGGGCGTCGTGGCGCAGTGATTCCAGCACCACCATCAGCACATTCGGCCGGTGGGGATTCTGGCAGCGCAGTGGCTGCAGCGGGTACAACAGCTGCGCATGGCGTGGATCGGGCAGGCCGACCTGCTGCTCGCTGACCACGCCCAGCCTGCGCATGAAGCTCTTGGCAGTGATCGGCTGCGCCCAGGGCAGGTAGTTCCACTGGGCGATCACGTCGCGGTCGCCGCGCGCATCGTAGTAGGCGGTGGCGACCTGGCCGCCGGCCATCAGCAGCACGACCGCCATCCAGGCCTGGAGTACCCGCCGCCGGCGCGGCGCGGCAGGCAGCAGCTTCCAGCAGGCCCAGGCGAGGATGCCTTCGGCAGTGAAGATCGCTGCGATCAGCAGGCCGACCTGCGCCCAGGTCTTCCACGACAGCGCCACCTGGTCCTGCAGCGCGCCGCCGAACACCATGTTCACCACCATGGCATTGAGGTGGAACCGATACAGAGTGAAAACCTTCGCATCAACCAGCAACAGGCATAGCCACAGGCCCTGCAGCAGCACGGCGCTGATGCTCAGCGGGCGCGCACTGCGTGGCCACAGGCCCAGCAGCAGCGGCAGCACGCCGGCCAGCGCGCCGAAGGCAAGCAGGTGGCCGGGCAGGGCGATCGCCAGATAGGCCAGCCCCAGGCTGCCGCCCGGGTTGTCGCGCAGCGGCACGTTGCCGAGGGTGATCATCATCGCCAGCAATGCATTGCCCATGACGAACAGGGACCACCATGCGAGCCGGCGCCAGCGGCGGGCGGGGCCTGCGTAGGAGGTGGCAGCGGGGGCAGGGGCTGTGGGCATGGTGCTGGCGGGTTGAGGCGGCGCGGGAGGGCGGCGCGCCGGCAACGTAATGGATTCGTTAAATGCGCGCGGGTCGCGCATTGTATCGGTTTGTTTCCTTGTATCGAGTCGCGTTCGCCGGGCGATCTGTCACAATGTTCAGGCGGGCCATGAATGCGCTGGCCCTCCAGACCCAACGACAAGCCAGGAACCGCTGTGAGCCAGATCCCCACCCTCGACATCACCCGTTTTGACAGCGACCGCGAGGCCTTCGTGGCCGAGCTGGGCGCGGCCTACCGCCAATGGGGATTCGCGGGCATCCGCAACCACGGCATCCCGCAGGCCGACATCGATGCGGCCTACGATGCCTTCAAGGCCTTCTTCGCCCTGCCGGAAGAGGTCAAGCGCAAGTACCACGTGGCCGGCAGCGGTGGCGCCCGCGGCTACACCCCGTTCGGCGTGGAGACCGCCAAGGGCTCCAAGCATTTCGACCTGAAGGAGTTCTGGCACATCGGCCGTGAAATCGCCGATGACTCGAAGTACCGTGACGTGATGGCGCCGAACCTGTGGCCGACCGAGGTCGAGGGCTTCCGTGAGCGCGGTTACGGCCTGTACCAGGCGCTGGACAACCTGGGTTCGCGCGTGCTGTCTGCGCTGGCCCTGCACATCGGTCTGCCGGAAGACTTCTTCGCCGACAAGACCAACTTCGGCAACTCGATCCTGCGCCCGATCCACTACCCGCCGATCACCACCGACGACATCCCGAACGTGCGCGCCGGCGCGCATGGCGACATCAATTTCATCACCCTGCTGGTCGGTGCCAGTGCCGCTGGCCTGGAGGTGCAGTCGCACGAGGGCGAATGGGTGCCGTTCACTTCGGACGCGGACACCATCGTGGTCAACATCGGCGACATGTTGCAGCGCCTGACCAACCACGTGTATCCGTCGACGATCCATCGCGTGGTCAATCCCCCGGGTGACCTGGCGCGCCAGCCGCGCTACTCGGTGCCGTTCTTCCTGCATCCGAACCCGGATTATCTGATCGACGTGCTGCCGTCCTGCATCACCCCGGAGAACCCGAGCCGGTACCCGGAGGCGATCACCGCCCACGGCTTCCTCGAGGAACGCCTGCGCGAGATCAAGCTGAAGTAATGAGTGAGAAGGCCGCCGAAAGGCGGCCTTTTTCTTTGCAGGGCTGCCGCCCTGCACCTGCAGAGGCCAAAGCCAAAGCGGCTCTGGGTTTCTGCTGGTTTGGCGGGGCGGTGTGGGCTGGCAGGACACGCCGTGAACCCGTCCCTGGGGGCTCGATGGCGCCATCCATGGCGCCAACGGTCCTGCCAACCCACACCGCCCCACCCCCGACAGTTTCCTGGTGACGGTGGGTAAATCGCGATTCCCGGTAGGTGTCGACCTTGGTCGACACGGTAGATCCACGCCATGCGTGTGGGGTAGGGGTCAGATCCCTTTTCCGCAGGAAAAGGGATCTGACCCCGGCAGCTACCCGCAATGCCGCTTTTGCTTTTGCTCTTCTTATTTCTTTCCGTGGCGGGCGGAACCGCCAGAATGTGTCAGAGGCCGGGCGGGTGGGGATGGCGGGGGTGTCCGCGGCATGGATGCCGCGGCCAAGCCCCCAGGGACGGGTTTACGGCGTCCCCCGGCATCCCCACCCGCCCGGCCAAGCTCACCAATCCAACCGGGCGATCCGCGACCAACCCCACACCCGCCACGAGGGGCTGCGCCGTTCGCTGAAAATCCATGTAACCGCTTACACGGAAACGGATTTTTGCCGTAGCGGGTATCATGACCGGCTGACTTCACACAGGAGCCACCCGCTCATGCGCCGCAAGATCGTCGCCGGAAACTGGAAGCTGCATGGCAGCCGTCAATTCGCCAATGAACTGCTGGGGCAGGTCGCCGCCGGGCTGCCGCTGGAGGGGGTGGACGTGGTGATCCTGCCGCCGTTGCCGTACCTGGGCGAGTTGGTCGAGGACTTTGGTGATGCCGGCCTGGCCTTTGGCGCGCAGGACGTGAGCAGCAACGAGAAGGGCGCCTACACCGGCGAGGTCTGCGCGGCCATGCTGGTCGAGGTCGGCGCCCACTATGGCCTGGTCGGCCATTCCGAACGCCGCCAGTACCACCACGAGAGCAGCGAGCTGGTCGCGCGCAAGTTCGCCGCCGCCCAGCATGCCGGCCTGGTGCCGGTGCTGTGCGTGGGCGAGACACTGGAACAGCGCGAGGCCGGGCAGACCGAAGCGGTCATCGCCAGCCAGCTGGCCCCGGTGCTGGAACTGGTCGGCGCAGCCGGCTTCGCCAAGGCCGTGGTCGCCTACGAGCCGGTCTGGGCCATCGGTACCGGCCGTACCGCGACCAAGGAGCAGGCGCAGCAGGTGCACGCGTTCATCCGTGGCGAAGTCGCGCGTATCGATGCTAGAATCGCTGATTCACTGCCCATTGTTTACGGCGGTAGCGTGAAACCCGACAATGCCGGGGAACTGTTCGCGCAGCCGGATGTCGATGGTGGGCTGGTCGGCGGCGCCTCCCTGGTGGCCGCGGACTTCCTGGCCATCGCAAGGGCGGCGGCCGCGAACTAATCCTAGAAGTATTGTCCGAGGGCGGTTTCCAATGCTGATGTTGATCCTCAATGTCGTCTACGTGCTGGTCGCTGTGGCCATGATCGCGCTGATCCTGATGCAGCGTGGTTCGGGTGCGGCGGCGGGTTCGGGCTTTGGTGCCGGTGCCTCGGGTACGGTGTTCGGTGCGCGCGGCGCCTCGAACTTCCTGTCCAAGTCGACCAAGTGGCTGGCTGTCGTGTTCTTCGGCATCAGCCTCTTCATGGCCTGGTATGCCGGTCATGGCAGCCGCCCGGCGGCCGACCAGGATCTGGGTCTGATGTCCGCCCCGGCGGCAGTCGCTCCGGCGGCTCCGGCGGGCGAGCTGCCGGCCGTTCCGAAGGCCGATACGGTCCCGGTCGCCCCGGTTCCGGCTGCGAATGTGCCGGCTCAGGCGGAATCTTCGGTTTCTGGTGAAGAAAAGCCTTCGGAAGGCTCCCAGAAACGCTGAAGCCGGTTACAATACGCGGCGCATCGGGAAGATAGTCTGATGTGATCGTTTGCCCAGGTGGCGGAATTGGTAGACGCACTACCTTGAGGTGGTAGCGACGCAAGTCGTAGGGGTTCGAGTCCCCTCTTGGGCACCATTTGTAAGTAAAGCGGGTTCGTCTGGCGCGCAAGGCGCCAGGCAGATTCCCGTCCACTCCCCCATGCCAAAGCGCCTGCAGGCGCAGCGGCAGAGGCAAGAGAGAATCGCTGTGCTGGCCGAATATTTGCCGTCTCTGCTGTTTCTGATCGTTGCCACCGGTATCGGCATTACGCTGATGCTGGTTGGTCGATTCCTCGGTCCCCGCCGCCCCGATCTGGAAAAGCTGTCGCCGTACGAGTGCGGCTTCGAGGCCTTCGAAGACGCGCGCATGAAGTTCGACGTGCGCTACTACCTGATCGCGATCCAGTTCATCGTCTTCGACCTGGAAATCATCTTCATCGTGCCGTGGACCCAGGTCTTCATGGAGCTGGGTGCCCGTTCGCTCATCACCATGGGCCTGTTCGTCGGCATGCTGTTCCTCGGTTTCATTTACGTCTGGAAGAAGGGAGCGCTGGAATGGGAGTGATTCAGACTCTCGATGGCCTCATGAACAACCCGTCGCCGGAAGGCCGGGTTGATGACATCCTGCGGCCGGAAGGCGACAACCCGCTGCTGGAAAAGGGCTTCGTCACCACCAGCGTCGACGCACTGCTGAACTGGGCGCGCACCGGCTCGATGTGGCCGATGACCTTCGGCCTGGCCTGCTGCGCGGTCGAGATGATGCACGCCGGCGCCGCGCGCCTGGACCTTGACCGCTACGGCGTGGTGTTCCGTCCGTCGCCGCGTCAGTCCGACGTGATGATCGTGGCCGGCACCCTGGTCAACAAGATGGCCCCGGCGCTGCGCAAGGTCTACGACCAGATGCCGGACCCGAAGTGGGTCATCTCGATGGGTAGCTGCGCCAACGGCGGTGGCTATTACCACTACTCCTATTCTGTGGTGCGCGGCTGTGATCGCGTGGTGCCGGTGGACGTCTACGTCCCGGGCTGCCCGCCGACCGCCGAGGCGCTGGTGTACGGGATCCTGCAGCTGCAGAAGAAGATCTGGCGTACACAGACCATCGCCCGCTGACCCCTTCACCTGACAAGAGCGCGCCAAGCCCCCATGGCAGAGCAAGCATCCTTCATCGACCGACTCTCCGCACGTTTCGCAGGTGCGAAGGTCATCGTGGTCGAACCCCGCGGCGAAGTGACGCTGGAAGTGCCTGCCGCCGAGTGGCACGCCACCGCCCTGGCGCTGCGTGACGAGTTTGGTTTCGAGCAGGCCGTGGATCTCTGCGGCGTCGACTACCTCGGTTATGGCTCCGACGAATGGGACACCGCCGACGTGTCCTCGCAGGGCTTCAGCCGTGGCGTCGAAGGCAAGGCCCAGGGCCGCTTCGCGTGGGGCGAGTTCCCCACCGAGGAAAACGGTGCCGACGGTGCCCGCCCGCAGCACATGCCGACCCAGCGCTTTGCCGTGGTCGCCCAGCTGCGTTCGTACCAGCACAACCTGATGATGCACCTGCGCTGCTTCGCCCCTGACGAAGCGTTGCCGGTAGTGTCCTCGCTGACCGGCATCTGGCCGGGCCTGAACTGGTTCGAGCGCGAAGCGTTCGACCTGTACGGCGTGATCTTCGAAGGCCACCCGGACCTGCGCCGGATCCTGACCGACTACGGTTTCGTCGGCCATCCGTTCCGCAAGGATTTCCCGCTGATCGGCAATGTCGAAGTCCGCTACGACGAAGAAAAGAAGCGCGTGATCTATGAACCGGTCACCTCGGTGGAGCCGCGTGTCGGTGTGCCGCGCGTGATCCGCGACGACGCCCGTCTGCAGACCGCAGAAGGTGAGCGCGCGCAGGAGGCAGTGAAGTGAGCGAGTTCCACCAGGCCCGCGAAGCGTTCGCGAGCAATCCGGCCGAAGCACGGCAGGAAATCCGCAACTACACCATGAACTTCGGCCCGCAGCATCCGGCCGCGCACGGTGTGCTGCGCCTGATCCTGGAAATGGACGGCGAAACCATCATGCGCGCCGACCCGCATGTG
Organism: Stenotrophomonas maltophilia; assembly: GCF_003205835.1. Taxonomy (GTDB): domain Bacteria; phylum Pseudomonadota; class Gammaproteobacteria; order Xanthomonadales; family Xanthomonadaceae; genus Stenotrophomonas; species Stenotrophomonas riyadhensis. The sequence continues at coordinate 3,383,760 of NZ_CP029773.1, read as the reverse complement.
GGTCTGCTGCACCGTGGTACCGAAAAGCTGGCCGAGTCCAAGCCGTTCAACCAGTCGATCGGCTACATGGATCGCCTGGACTACGTGTCGATGATGTGCAACGAGCACGCCTACGTGCGCGCGATCGAGACCCTGATGGGCATCGAGGCGCCGGAGCGTGCGCAGTACATCCGCACCATGTACGACGAAATCACCCGCATCCTCAATCACCTGATGTGGCTGGGTTCCAACGCGCTCGACCTGGGTGCGATGGCGGTGATGCTGTACGCCTTCCGCGAGCGCGAAGAGCTGATGGACTGCTATGAAGCGGTCTCCGGCGCGCGCATGCACGCGGCGTACTACCGTCCGGGCGGTGTCTACCGCGACCTGCCGGACCACATGCCGAAGTACAAGGAATCGCGCTGGCACAAGGGCAAGGCGCTGAAGCAGCTCAATGCTTCGCGCGAGGGCTCGCTGCTGGACTTCCTGGAGAACTTCACCGTCGAGTTCCCCAAGCGCATCGACGAATACGAAACCCTGCTGACCGACAACCGTATCTGGAAGCAGCGTACCGTCGGCATCGGCGTGGTCACTCCGGAACTGGCCCACCAGTGGGGCATGACCGGCGTGATGCTGCGCGGCTCGGGCATCGCCTGGGACCTGCGCAAGAAGCGTCCGTATGCCAAGTACGATGCCGTCGATTTCGACATCCCGCTGGGCAAGGAAGGCGACTGCTACGACCGTTACCTGGTCCGCGTTGCCGAAATGCGCGAGTCCAACCGCATCATCAAGCAGTGCGTGGCATGGCTGAAGGCCAACCCCGGCCCGGTCATGGTCAAGAACTTCAAGGTCGCTCCGCCCAAGCGCGAGGACATGAAGGACGACATGGAAGCGCTGATCCACCACTTCAAGCTGTTCAGCGAAGGCTATTGCGTGCCGGCCGGCGAGACCTATGCGGCAGTGGAAGCGCCCAAGGGCGAGTTCGGCTGCTACCTGGTCTCCGACGGCGCCAACAAGCCGTTCCGCGTGCACCTGCGCGCACCGGGCTTCGCCCACCTGTCCTCGATCGATTCGATCGTGCGCGGCCACATGCTGGCCGACGTGGTGGCGATGATCGGTACCTACGACCTGGTGTTCGGCGAGGTTGACCGGTAATGCCGTCCGCCACGCCAACGCCCGCTGCAGGCAGCCGGCGCAAGCCGGCGCCGCAGTTTCTGGAATTTCACGTTATGCATTTCGCTGAGGTCGGCCGATGAAGGCGACAGGTAATTTCGAGGCGGCGCGCGACGTCGACCCGATGGTGGTGCTGAGCGACAAGACCCGCGCTCACATCGATCACTGGCTGTCCAAGTTCCCGCCGGACCGCAAGCGCTCTGCCGTGCTGCAGGGCCTGCATGCGGCCCAGGAGCAGAACCAGGGCTGGCTGACCGACGAACTGATCGCCGGCGTGGCCAAGTACCTCGACCTGCCGCCGGTGTGGGCCTACGAGGTCGCCAGCTTCTACTCGATGTTCGAGACCGAGAAGGTGGGCCGCAACAACGTGGCCATCTGCACCAACATCAGCTGCTGGCTCAATGGCGCCGAGGACATCGTCCGCCATTGCGAGAAGAAGCTGGGCATCAAGCACGGTGAATCGACCCCGGACGGCCGCGTCTACCTCAAGCGCGAGGAAGAGTGCCTGGCCGGCTGCGGTGGCGCGCCGATGATGGTCATCAACGGTCACTACCATGAGCGTCTGACCCTGGAAAAGGTCGACGAGCTGCTGGACGGGCTGGAGTAAGGGCATGGCACATCACCACGAATCCAAGGGTCCGGTCGGCCCCGCGCCGCTGCCGCACCAGGTGGTCTACACCACCCTGCATTACGACACCCCGTGGTCGTACGAAAGCTACCTGAAGACCGGTGGCTACGCTGCCCTGCGCAAGATCCTCGAAGAGAAGATCCCGCCGGAGCAGGTCATCGAGATGGTCAAGGCCTCGGGCCTGCGCGGGCGCGGTGGCGCAGGCTTCCCGACCGGCCTGAAGTGGTCCTTCATGCCCAAGGGCAACATGCAGAAGTACATCCTCTGCAACTCGGACGAATCCGAGCCGGGCACCTGCAAGGACCGCGACATCCTGCGCTACAACCCGCATTCGGTGGTGGAAGGCATGGCGATCGCCTGCTACGCCACCGGTTCGACCGTGGGTTACAACTACCTGCGCGGTGAGTTCCACCACGAGCCGTTCGAGCACTTCGAGCAGGCCCTGGCCGACGCCTATGCAAATGGCTGGCTGGGCAAGAACGTGATGGGCTCGGGCGTGGACATCGACATCTACGGTGCGCTGGGCGCCGGTGCGTACATCTGCGGCGAAGAAACCGCGCTGATGGAATCGCTGGAAGGCAAGAAGGGCCAGCCGCGCTACAAGCCGCCGTTCCCGGCCAACTTCGGCCTGTACGGCAAGCCGTCGACGATCAACAACACCGAAACCTACGGTTCGGTGCCGGCGATCATCCGCAACGGTCCGGAGTGGTTCAAGGGCCTGAGCCTGACCGCCAACGGCGGTCCGAAGTGCTTCTCGGTGTCCGGCTGCGTGCAGAACGGCGGCAACTTCGAAGTGCCGCTGGGCACCAAATTCCACGACCTGCTGGAAATGGCCGGTGGCCTGCGTCCGGGCCGTACCCTCAAGGGCGCGATCCCGGGCGGCGTGTCGATGCCGGTACTGACCGCGGCCGAGCTGAAGGATCTGCCGATGGACTACGACACCATCCGTGCGCTGGGCTCCGGCCTGGGTTCGGGTGCGATCGTGGTGCTGGACGACAGCGTCTGCTGCGTCAAGTTCGCCTGCCGCATCAGCCAGTTCTTCCACAAGGAATCGTGCGGCCAGTGCACCCCGTGCCGTGAAGGCACCGGCTGGATGCACCGCGTGCTGGAGCGCATCGTCGCCGGCAAGGCCACGATGGAAGACCTGCACCAGCTGAAGGCGGTGGCCGGCCAGATCGAAGGCCACACCATCTGTGCGTTCGGTGAAGCGGCTGCATGGCCCATCCAGGGCTTCCTGCGCCAGTTCTGGGACGAATTCGAGTACTACATCGTCAACGGTCATTCGATGGTTGACGGCAAGAAGGTGGAGGCAGCCGCCGCATGAGCGCGCAACCCGTAAACCCGAACGTGCCACCGGACCACGTGACCATCGAAATCGATGGCAAGTCGCTGGTCGTGCCCAAGGGTTCGATGATCATCCAGGCGGCCGACAAGGCCGGCATTTCGATTCCGCGCTTCTGCTACCACGAGAAGCTGCCGATCGCCGCCAACTGCCGCATGTGCCTGGTGGACGTGGAGAAGTCGCCGAAGCCGGCGCCGGCCTGCGCCACCCCGGTGATGGATGGCATGAAGGTCGCCACCCGCAGCGAGAAGGCACTGAAGTTCCAGCGCTCGGTGATGGAGTTCCTGCTCATCAACCACCCGCTGGACTGCCCGATCTGCGATCAGGGCGGCGAGTGCGAGCTGCAGGACGTGTCGCTGGGCTATGGCCGTTCGGTCAGCCGCTTCAACGAGCGCAAGCGCGTGGTGCCGGACGAGGACATGGGCCCGCTGGTCGCCACCGAGATGACCCGCTGCATCCAGTGCACCCGCTGCGTCCGCTTCACCGCCGACGTTGCCGGTACCTACGAGCTGGGTGGCATGTACCGCGGTGAGAACCTGCAGATCGGTACCTTCGACGGCAAGCCGCTGACCACCGAGCTGTCCGGCAACGTCGTCGACGTCTGCCCGGTCGGCGCACTGACCAACAAGGTGTTCCAGTTCCGCGCCCGCCCGTGGGAACTGACCGCGCGCGAATCGCTGGGCTACCACGACGCGATGGGTTCGAACCTGTTCCTGCACGTGCGTCGCGGCGAAGTGCTGCGCACCGTGCCGCGCGACAACGAAGCCGTGAACGAGTGCTGGCTGTCCGACCGTGACCGCTACTCGCACCAGGGCCTGTACAGCGAAGACCGTGCGGTCAAGCCGCTGCGCAAGGTCAATGGCGAGTGGAAGGAAGTGAGCTGGGCCGAAGGCCTGGCCGCGGCCGCCGAGATCCTCAAGGCCAACCAGGGCGACAACCTGGGCGTGCTGGTGCATCCGTCGACCTCGAACGAGGAAGGCGCGCTGCTGGCCCGCCTGGCCAAGGGCCTGGGCTCGAGCAACATCGACCACCGCATCAACAACCGCGATTTCTCCGACGCCGCAACCGCCGAAGTGTTCGGCCTGCCGCTCGCCGAGATCGAAGGCGCCGACCGCATCGTCGTTCTGGGCAGCAACATCCGCCACGAACTGCCGCTGCTGCACGCTCGCCTGCGCAAGGCGCAGACCACCAACGGCGCGAAGATCCACGTCGTCAACCCGGTGGACTTCGACTTCGCCTTCAGCATCGCCGGCAAGCAGATCGTCGCGCCGTCGAAGTTCGTCGACGCACTGGCCAACGCCGAGCTGCGTTCGGCAGTGCAGGGCGGCAACAACACCGTGCTGATCGTCGGTGGCATCGCCGAAAACCACCCGCAGGCTGCCGCGATCCGCGCCGCCGCGCGTGACTTCGCCGCTGCGACCGGTGCCAAGCTGTGCCGCATCCCGCAGGGTGCCAACGCCGTTGGCCTGACCCGCGCCGGCGTGCTGCCGGCCGGCAAGGACGTCGCCGCAATGCTGGCGCAGCCGCGCCAGGCCTACGTGGTGTACGGCCTGGAGCCGGGTCTGGACTTCGCCGACGCTCCCGCCGCGCGCAAGGCGCTGGTCGGCGCCAAGGTGGTGGCCTTCAGCCAGTTCGCCTGCGTCTCCACCCGCGACGTTGCCGACGTGATCCTGCCGATCGGTGCGCTGCCGGAAATCGACGCCACCCTGACCAACCTCGATGGTCGCGAGCAGTCGGCGCGTGCCGGCGGCAAGCTGCCGGGCGAGGCCCGTGAGGGCTGGCGCGTGCTGCGCGCCCTGGGCGGTGAGCTGGCGGTAGCCGGTTTCGACTTCACCGACCTGGCCGGCCTGCGCGCCAGCCTGGCCCCGGTGTCGGTCACCGTTGCCGCCTCGGCACAGCCGGTGGTTGCCGGCGAAGGCCTGGAAGTGGCTTCGACCGCCGCGATCTACCGCACCGATGCGGTGGTCCGTCGCGCCCCGGCGCTGCAGTCGCATCCGCTCAACAACGCCCCGCGCATCGTGCTGAACGCTGAAGATGCCGCTCGCCTGCAGCTGCAGGAAGGGCAGATGGCCAAGGTCGGCACCGATGCCGGCAAGGCCACCCTGCCGGTGGTGGTCGACGCCCGCGTCGCTGCGGGTTCGGTCTGGATTGAATCGGGCCACGGCGCGACCGCGCCGTTGGGTGCCGCTCGCGTAACGGTGGTGGCTGCATGAACGAATTGCTGTTGAACGCGGTCGATCCGCTGCACCAGTGGCTGCTTGGCCTTGGTGACATCGGCGCGCTGATCTGGATCATCCTGAAGATCCTGGTGATCACCGTTCCGGTGATCATCTCGGTGGCCTTCTACGTGGTCTGGGAACGCAAGCTGATCGGCTGGATGCACGTCCGCCACGGCCCGATGTACGTGGGCATGGGCATCTTCCAGGCCTTCGCCGACGTCTTCAAGCTGCTGTTCAAGGAAGTGGTCCAGCCGAGCAGCGCCAACAAGGCGATCTACCTGCTGGCCCCGCTGATCACCCTGGCCCCGGCCTTCGCAGCCTGGTCGGTGGTGCCCTTCGATTCGCAGATCGTGCTGTCCAACGCCAACGCCGGCCTGCTGTACCTGCTGGCGATGACCTCGCTGGGCATCTACGGCATCATCCTGGCCGGTTGGGCATCCAACTCGAAGTATGCGTTCCTGGGTGCGATGCGCGCCTCGGCGCAGATGATCAGCTATGAAATCGCCATGGGCTTCGCCCTGGTCGGCGTGATGATCGCGTCGGGCAGCCTGAACCTGAGCAACATCGTGATGGCGCAGGCCGGCAATTCCGGTTTCTTCGACTGGTTCCTGCTGCCGCTGTTCCCGCTGTTCGTCATCTACTGGGTGTCGGGCGTTGCCGAAACCAACCGCGCGCCGTTCGACGTGGTGGAAGGTGAATCGGAAATCGTCGCCGGCCACATGGTCGAGTACTCGGGCGGTGCGTTCGCGCTGTTCTTCCTGGCCGAATACGCCAACATGATCCTGATCAGCTTCCTGATCTCGATCTTCTTCCTCGGCGGCTGGCTGAGCCCCATCCAGGGCTGGGTCAACTTCGGCGACGTCTCGCCGCTGGTCGACTGGATCTGGAAGGGCGGTGCACCGTGGCTGTTCGTCAAGGTGTTCTTCTTCGCCAGTGCCTACATCTGGTTCCGTGCCAGCTTCCCGCGCTTCCGCTATGACCAGATCATGCGCCTGGGCTGGAAGGTCTTCATCCCGCTGGCCATTCTGTGGATCGCGGTTACCGCCGTCATGGTGTTCTTCGGCGTGATTCAAAAGGGCGTCTAAGTGATGAACAGGATTACCCATTACTTCAAGAGCCTGCTGCTGCTCGAACTGCTGGGCGGCCTTTGGCTGACGCTGAAGTACAGCTTCAAGCCCAAGTACACGATGATGTACCCGATGGAGAAGTTCCCGCAGTCGCCGCGCTTCCGTGGACTGCACGCCCTGCGCCGTTACCCCAACGGTGAAGAGCGCTGCATCGCCTGCAAGCTGTGCGAAGCGGTGTGCCCTGCATTGGCCATCACCATCGACTCGGCCAAGCGCGAAGACGGCACCCGCCGTACCACGCGCTATGACATCGATCTGTTCAAGTGCATCTTCTGCGGCTTCTGCGAAGAAAGCTGCCCGGTGGACTCGATCGTCGAAACCCACATCCTCGAGTATCACTTCGAGAATCGTGGCGAAAACATCGTTACCAAGCCGCAGCTGCTGGCCCTGGGCGACCGTCTCGAGTCCGAGATCGCCGAGCGTCGCGCCGCCGATGCCGCTTACCGCTGAGGTCGAGAGATGGATTGGGTAAATATCGCTTTCTGGGTGTTCGCCATCGCGGCAACGGTTTCGGCCGGTGCGGTGATCAGCGTACGCAACCCGGTTCACGCCGTGCTCTGCCTGGTGCTGACCTTCTTCTCCATTGCCTGCGTGTGGCTGCTGGTGGGTGCCGAGTTCCTCGGCGTCGCTCTGGTGCTGGTCTACGTCGGCGCGGTGATGGTGCTGTTCCTGTTCGTGGTGATGATGCTCGACATCGACCCCACCAAGCTGCGTGAGGGCTGGGTGCGCTACCTGCCGGTCGGCCTCATCGTCGCGGTGGCGATGCTGGCGCAGATGCTGATCCTGATCGGCGTCAAGGCCCGGTCGGTCACGCCGTTCCCGGCCGACAACGCCGCTGCGGTCGCCGCCGACAGCTCCAACGTCACCTGGCTGGCGCGTACGCTGTTCACCGAGTACCTGCTGCCGTTCGAGTTCGCCGCCGTCATCCTGACCGTGGCCGTGGTTGCCGCCGTGATGCTGACCCTGCGCCGCCGTACCGGCGTGAAGAGCCAGAACCCGGGTGAGCAGACCATGGTCAAGGCCGGCCAGCGCCTGCGCATGGTCAAGATGGGCGCCGAAGCACCGGTCGTGCACAGCAACAGCAAGCCGGCCGCCGGCGAGGAGACCCAGCCGTGATTACCCTTGGCCACATGCTTGCGCTTGGCGCGGTGCTGTTCGCCATCAGCCTGGCCGGCATCTTCCTCAACCGGAAGAACGTCATCGTCCTGCTGATGTCGATCGAACTGATGCTGCTGTCGGTGAACATCAATTTCGTCGGCTTCTCGCGTCAGCTGGGCGATCCGTCCGGCCAGCTGTTCGTGTTCTTCATCCTGACCGTCGCCGCCGCGGAAGCCGCCATCGGCCTGGCGATCCTGGTGACCCTGTTCCGTACCCGCCGCACGATCAATGTCGGCGAAGTCGATTCGTTGAAGGGCTGATCCACAGATGGAAATCACTCTCTCCAAGAGTCTGTTGATCGCAGTGGTGCTTGCACCGCTGTTCGGCAGCATCATCGCCGGCCTGTTCGGTCGCCAGGTCAAGCGCTTCGGCGCGCAGACCATCACCATCCTCGGCGTCGCGGTGGCCTGCGGCCTGTCGATGTACACGCTCTACCAGCTGCTCTGGGGCGGCGCGCAGCCGTTCAACCAGAACATCTACACGTTCTTCGAAGTCGGCCAGTACTCGGCCCACGTCGGCTTCATGGTCGACAAGCTGACCGCGATGATGATGGTGGTGGTGACCTTCGTGTCGCTGCTGGTCCACATCTACACGATCGGCTACATGCAGGACGATCCGGGCTACCAGCGGTTCTTCAGCTACATCTCGCTGTTCACCTTCTCGATGCTCACCCTGGTGATGAGCAACAACTTCCTTCAGCTGTTCTTCGGCTGGGAAGCGGTGGGCCTGGTGTCGTACCTGCTGATCGGCTTCTGGTTCAAGCGCCCGACCGCGATCTTCGCCAACATGAAGGCGTTCCTGGTCAACCGCGTTGGTGACTTCGGCTTCCTGCTGGGCATCGCCGGCGTGCTGTGGGTGTTCGGCACCCTGGACTACTCGCAGGTGTTCTCGCAGGCCGGCATGCTGGCTGACCCGCGCGCCCAGCTGCAGATCTGGGACGGCACCCTGTTCGGCATGCAGCTGCTGAACGAGCCGGTGATCTGGTCGATCGCCACCGTCATCTGCATCTGCCTGTTCATCGGTGCCATGGGCAAGTCGGCCCAGGTTCCGCTGCACGTGTGGCTGCCGGATTCGATGGAAGGCCCGACCCCGATCTCGGCGCTGATCCACGCCGCGACGATGGTGACCGCCGGTATCTTCATGGTCACCCGCATGTCGCCGCTGTTCGAGCTGTCGCAGACCGCGCTGAACTTCATCCTGTTCATCGGTGCCACCACGGCCTTCTTCACCGGCCTGATCGGCATCGTGCAGAACGACATCAAGCGCGTCGTCGCGTACTCCACGCTGTCGCAGCTGGGCTACATGACGGTTGCACTGGGCGTGTCGGCGTACTCGGCCGCCGTGTTCCACCTGATGACCCACGCCTTCTTCAAGGCGCTGCTGTTCCTGGGCGCCGGCTCGGTCATCATCGCGATGCACCACGAGCAGGACATGCGCAAGATGGGCGGCCTGCGCAAGTACATGCCGATCACGTTCGTCACCATGTGGATCGGTACCCTGGCCCTGGTCGGTACGCCGTTCTTCTCCGGCTTCTACTCGAAGGACACCATCATCGAGGCGGCCGAGATCCACGCCCACATGCAGAACAGCTGGGTGGCCACCTATGGCTACTGGGCAGTGCTGGGTGGCGTGCTGGTGACCAGCTTCTACAGCTTCCGCCTGCTGTTCCTGACCTTCCACGGCAAGGAGCGCTTCCGCGACGCGCATGATGATCACGGCCATGGCCATGACGATCATCACGCCGCCGACGCCCACCACGGCGATGCCCATGACGACCACGGCCATGGCCACGGTGCGCATGAGCCGCACGAAACCCCGTGGGTGGTGACGCTGCCGCTGATCCTGCTGGCCATTCCGTCGATCGCCATCGGTTTCTTCAGCATCGGTCCGATGCTGCACGGCACCGACTGGGCCGGCCACCATGCGCACGAGGCCATCAAGGGCCAGGCGCAGACGTTCTTCACCGGCATCGTGAATTTCTACGATCCGGCCAAGAACACCGTTGGCTTCCTGGGCGAAGAGTTCCATGGTCCGGTGGCGTTCGCGCTGCACGGCATGATGCTGCCGCCGTTCTGGCTGACCCTGGCGGGCTTCCTGCTGGCTGCACTGTTCTACCTGTGGAAGCCGGACCTGTCGGGCAAGGCGCGCAAGACCTTCGCCCCGCTGGTGTCGGTGCTGGAAAACAAGTACGGCTTCGACAAGCTGTGGATCGATGGCTTTGCCGGTGGCAGCGTCAAGCTGGGCAAGGTCGCACGCTGGATCGACAGCAACATCGTCGACGGCGTGGTCAATCTTTCGGCACGTGTTGTGGACGTCGCAGCCGGCGTGCTGCGTCGTACCCAATCCGGTTTCCTCTATCACTACGCCTTCGCGATGATCATCGGCCTGATTGCCCTTCTGGGCGTGCTGATGCATTACCTGCGTTGATGACCTGTACGGAATAAGAAGACGTGTCGAACTGGCCTCTACTCAGTGTCCTCATCTGGCTGCCGATCATCGGTGGTGCCCTGATCCTTGCGATCCGTGATGCGCAGACCGCCCGCTGGGCGTCGCTGGGCGTAGCGGTGCTGACGTTCGTGGCGAGCCTCTCGCTGCTGAGCGGCTACAACGCGGGCATCGACGGTCTGCAGTTCGTCGAGACCCATGCCTGGATCCCGGCGTACAAGATCGGCTACAACCTGGGCGTGGACGGCATCGCCGTGGCGCTGATCCTGCTGACCACCCTGGTCAGCGTGCTTGCCCTGATCGGCGCCTGGAGCGCCATCGACAAGCGCGTCAACCAGTACGTGGCCGCCTTCCTGATCCTGGAAGGCGTCACGGTCGGTATCTTCTCGGCCACGGACGCGATGTTGTTCTACGTGTTCTTCGAGGCGATGCTGATCCCGATGTTCCTGATCATCGGTGTCTGGGGCGGCCCGCGTCGCATCTACGCCGCGCTGAAGTTCTTCCTGTACACCTTCCTCGGCTCGGTGCTGATGCTGGTGGCGCTGATCTACCTGTACATGAAGGGGGGCAGCTTCCAGCTGGCCGACCTGTACGCGCTGCCGCTGTCGGCCAAGGAACAGACCTGGATCTTCTTCGCCTTCCTGATCGCCTTCGCGGTCAAGGTGCCGATGTTCCCGGTCCACACCTGGCTGCCGGATGCCCACGTGGAAGCGCCGACCGCCGGTTCGGTGATCCTGGCCGCCATCGCCCTGAAGATCGGTGGCTACGGCTTCCTGCGCTTCAACCTGCCGATCGTCCCGGACGCGTCGCAGGAATGGGCGTGGCTGGTGATCGCGCTGTCGCTGATCGCGGTGATCTACGTCGGCCTCGTCGCCCTGGTGCAGGACGACATGAAGAAGCTGATCGCCTATTCGTCGATCGCGCACATGGGCTTCGTCACTCTGGGCACGTTCATTGCCCTGTGGCTGGTGCGTGAAGCCGGCAACGCCGATGCCGCCCGCCTGGGCCTGCAGGGCGCCATGGTGCAGATGATCTCGCACGGCTTCGTGTCGGGCGCGATGTTCTCCTGCGTCGGCGTGCTGTACGACCGCATGCACAGCCGCCGCATCGCCGATTACGGCGGCGTGGTCAACGTGATGCCGTGGTTCGCCACCTTCGCCATGCTGTTCTTCATGGCCAACGCGGGCCTGCCGGGTACCAGTGGTTTCGTCGGCGAGTTCATGGTCATCCTGTCGGCCTTCCAGCGTAATCCGTGGATCGCGCTGGGCGCGGCCACCACCCTGATCATCGGCGCCGCCTACACCCTGTGGCTGTACAAGCGCATCTTCTTCGGTGAAGTGGCCAACAGCCATGTTGCCGAACTGAAGGACATCAACGGCCGCGAATGGCTGGTGCTGGGCGTGTTCGCCATCGGCGTGCTGGCCCTGGGCATCTACCCCAAGCCGCTGACCGACCTGATGGAGCCCTCGATCGCGAAGCTGGCGATGCAGATCGCATCCAGCAAGCTGCTGTAATTCCAGGATTTGATGATGACCACCTCGCCGCTGCTGCCATTGACCGCCGCTGACCTGCCACCGCTCGCTCCCGAGCTGGTGCTGATCGGCAGCGCCTTCGCCCTGATGATCCTCGACCTGTTCGTCAGCAACCGGAACAAGATCGTCACCCACCTGTTCTCGCTCGCTGCGCTGGCCGTGGTGCTGTTCATGCTGGCCACTGGCGTGGGCGGGCAGGGGGAGGTCTTCCATGGCATGTTCGTGCGTGATACCGCCGCGGACGTGATGAAGACCGGGATCGTGCTGCTCAGCGGCCTGACCCTGGTCTACGGCTGGCGCTACCTGCGCGATCGCAACCTGTTCCAGGGCGAGATCCCGGTGCTGATCCTGTTCGGCACCGCCGGCATGATGATCCTGGTTTCGGCCGGCAGCCTGCTGATGGTCTACCTGGGCCTGGAACTGCTGGCGCTGTGCTCCTACGCCCTGGTCGCCAGCAACCGCGAAAACGGCCTGGCCTCGGAAGCGGCGATGAAGTACATCGTGCTGGGTTCGCTGGCCTCCGGCCTGCTGCTGTACGGCATGTCGCTGATCTACGGCGCCACCGGCAGCCTCCACCTCGACGTCATCCGCGAGGCCATCCCGCACTCGGAAGAGCGCGTGCTGCTGATCACCGGTGCGGTGTTCATGATCGCCGGCGTCGCCTTCAAGCTGGGTGCCGCGCCGTTCCACATGTGGCTGCCGGACGTGTATCAGGGTGCCCCGGCACCGATCGCACTGTTCATCAGCTCGGCGCCGAAGCTGGCCGCCTTCGGCATGGCCTACCGCCTGCTGGAAATGGGCGTGGGCCCGCTGTCGACCGAACTGCAGCTGCTGATCGCCGGCCTGGCCGCGGTCTCGCTGGTCATCGGCAACCTGATGGCCATCGCGCAGAGCAACCTCAAGCGCATGCTGGCGTTCTCCACCGTCTCGCACATCGGCTTCCTGCTGATGGGCATTGCCGGTGGCGGTTCGCAGGGCTATGCCGCCGCACTGTTCTACGCACTGGCCTACGCCATCATGTCGACCGCCGCCTTCGGCGCGATCATCGCGCTGTCGCGTGCCGGCTTCGAAGCCGAGAACATCGAAGACTTCAAGGGCCTCAACGCCCGCAACCCGTGGATGGCCGGCCTGGTGCTGTGCATCATGGCGTCGCTGGCCGGCATCCCGCCGTTCCTGGGCTTCTGGACCAAGCTGGCGGTGCTGGGCGCGGCCGTCAACGGGGGCCTGCTGTGGCTGGCCATCCTTGGCGTGCTGTGTGCCGTGGTCGGCTGCTTCTACTACCTGCGCGTCATCAAGGTCATGTACTTCGATGAGCCGGTGGGCGAGGCCATGCCGCGCAGCAACGACCGCGTGCTGGGCCTCGTGCTGGGCGTGAACGCGCTGGCGCTGCTGGCGCTGGGCCTGGCCTGGAACCCGATCATGGTCTGGTGCCAGCAGGCATTTGCGCATCTTGCATAAAAGTTGACACAAAGCTGCGCGATTCGTGTAATATGCGCAGCCTGAGTTGTCACTGCAGCGGTTCAGCCAGAACATCGTTGCGGTAGCCCTCCTCGAAAGAGCAGGGCAGCAGTTCAAACACTTCCGGTGCGGGGTGGAGCAGTCTGGCAGCTCGTCGGGCTCATAACCCGAAGGTCGCAGGTTCAAATCCTGCCCCCGCTACCAACACATCGAATCGGCGCCAACCAGTTCGATGAATGAGGAAAAGCTTGCAGGTTTTGAAGTTATGCCTCATAATTCCGCTTCTGATGCGGGGTGGAGCAGTCTGGCAGCTCGTCGGGCTCATAACCCGAAGGTCGCAGGTTCAAATCCTGCCCCCGCTACCAAGTAAAGAGATCGCCTTCGAAGTCCTGCTTCGAGGGCGTTTTTCTTTGGGGCCTGCATCGTTTCTGCGTGATTGGGGTCAGATCCCTTTTCCCGTGGAAAAGGGATCTGACCCCGGGTCCGCACCTTGCACCAGCGCGGTGCAGTCGCTATCATCAGCGACCTAGCAGTACCCCTGAAGGCGGCCTCCCAGCGGGAGTCCGGACCCGGAAGGAGGGCCGCAACCGGCAGGCACTGCAGGTTGCAACCGGAATCCAGTCACCGGAGTCTTTCCGGAAAAGGGGCCCAGCGGGCCCTTTGTCGTTTCCGGGGCGTCATGTTTTCACGCCGGCCAAGGCCGGCACCCAACCAAGAGATCAAGGCAGGCTGTGAGCGACAAGGCAACCGACATCGCGAATCTGCTCGCCCCGACCGTTGTGTCGCTGGGCCTGGAGCTGCTGGGCGTTGAGTATCTGCCGGCCCCCGGCGGTGCGACCCTGCGCCTTTACATCGACGTGCCGCTGGCTGAACAGCCCGAGCGCATCATCAATGTCGACGACTGCGAGCGGGTCAGCCGCGAAGTGTCGGCGCAGTTGGACGTCGAAGACCCGATCAGCGGCAATTACACGCTGGAAGTGTCCTCGCCGGGCGTCGACCGCCCGCTGTTCAACCTGGAGCAGTTCGCCCGCCACCAGGGTGAATCGGCCAAGGTCACGCTGAAGCTGCCGCAGGACAATCGCCGTCGCCTGCAGGGCCGCATCGAAGCGACCGACGAGGCCGCGGGCACCATCACCTTCATCGTCGACAAGGCCGAAGTGGTCGTGTCGGCCGACAACATCGACAAGGCACGGATCATGCCCGACTGGGTGGCGCTGGGGTTGGCCCCGAGCAAGCCGACCGGTCCGGCACCGAAGCGTCCGAAGCCGAACACGAATTCTTCTTCCAACGAGCCGGCGGCAAAGAAGCCGCGCGCGGAGTGAGCCAATGAGCAAGGAACTGTTGCTGGTAGTCGACGCGGTCGCCAACGAGAAGGGCGTGCCGCGTGAAGTGATCTTCGATGCCATCGAGGCCGCCCTGGCCTCGGCAGCGAAGAAGCGCTATCCCGACGAGGAAGTGCTGACCCGCGTGGTCATCGACCACAAGGATGGCAGCTACGAAACCTTCCGCCGCTGGGAAGTGGTGGCCGATGACGTGGTCATGGAATCGCCTGATCGCCAGATCCGCCTGATGGACGCCGTCGATGAAGCCGAAGGCGTGGACGTCGGCGACTACATCGAAGAGCAGATCGAAAACCCGGACTTCGGCCGCATTGCTGCCCAGGCCGCCAAGCAGGTCATCGTCCAGCGCGTGCGCGAAGCCGAGCGCCAGCAGGTCGTGGATGCATGGAAGGATCGCGTGGGTGAGCTGATCACCGGCGTGGTCAAGCGCGCCGAGCGCGGCAACATCTATGTCGACCTCGGTGGCAACGCCGAAGGCTTCATCCCGAAGGACAAGGGCATTCCGCGCGACGTGCTGCGCGCCGGTGACCGCGTGCGCGGCTACCTGGCCGAAGTCCGTTCGGAACCGCGTGGCCCGCAGCTGTTCATCAGCCGCGCCGCCCCGGAATTCATGATCGAGCTGTTCAAGCTGGAAGTGCCGGAAGTCGGCCAGGGCCTGGTGGAGATCAAGGCCTGCGCCCGCGATCCGGGCGACCGCGCCAAGATCGCCGTGCTGGCCCACGACCAGCGCACCGATCCGATCGGTGCCTGCATCGGCATGCGCGGTTCGCGCGTGCAGGCCGTGTCCAACGAGCTCAATGGCGAGCGCGTGGACATCGTGCTGTGGAACGACAACCCGGCCAACTTCGTCATCAACGCGATGGCGCCGGCCGAAGTGCAGTCGATCATCGTCGATGAAGACAAGCACTCGATGGACCTGGCTGTCGCTGAAGACCGCCTGGCCCAGGCGATCGGCAAGGGCGGCCAGAACGTGCGCCTGGCCAGCCGCCTGACCGGCTGGCAGCTCAACGTGATGACCCAGGACCAGGTCACTGCCAAGTCGGAGGCCGAGCAGGCTTCGGCCCGCCAGCTGTTCATGGACAAGCTGGAAGTGGACGAAGAGATCGCCGGCATCCTGGTCAGCGAAGGCTTCGGCACCGTCGAGGAAATCGCGTATGTCCCGGTTGGCGAACTGCTGGCCGTGGAAGGTTTCGACGAAGACATCGTCGAAGAGCTGCGCGCTCGTGCCCGCGATGCGCTGCTCAATGAGGCCCTGGCAGTCGAGGAAGGCCTTGAAGACGGCCAGCCGGCGCAGGACCTGCTGTCCCTGAAGGGCATGGACGAAGCCACCGCGTATGCGCTGGCCGGCCACGGCGTGCGCACCAGTGAGGACTTGTCCGACCTGGCCGCCGACGAGGTCATGGACTTCGGCATCGAAGGGCTGGACCAGGCGCGCGCCGCTGCGCTGATCCTGGCCGCGCGTGCCGAGGAGATCGCCCGACTGGAACGCGGCGAATGAGCCGGCAATGAACAGGGCCCTGAGCCGCTCAGGGCGTAGAATCCGCGCCACCTCCAGATGCGGGGGGGCGCCCACAAGATCATAGGATCCGAATGTCGCAGCAAACCACCATCCGCAAGCTTGCCGAACTGGTCAACACGCCGGTCGAAAAACTGCTGGAACAGCTGGCCGGTGCCGGCATGAAGTTCAGCGGTCCCGACCAGGTCGTGACCAGTACCGAGAAGGTGAAGCTCCTGGGCTTCCTTCGTCGTTCGCATGGCAAGCCCGAGCAGGCCCCGGAAGAGACGGATCAGTCCGCAAAGAAGATCACGCTCAACCGCCGGAAACAGCAGGAAGTGACGGTCAGCTCCGGTCGCAGCAAGACGACCGTGAATGTCGAGGTGCGCCAGAAGCGTACCTACGTCAAGGATGGTGCTCGCGCCATGACCCCGGACGAAGAGCGCGCCGACATCCTGCGCAAGCTGGAAGAGTCGCGTGCGCGCAACCTCGCCGAACAGCAGGCCCTGGCCGAGAAGGATCGTCTGCGCGACGAAGCCATCGTCCGTGCCCGTGAGGAAGAGGTTGCGGCCAAGGAACGCGCAGAGGCCGAGAAGAAGGCCGCCGAGGAAGCTGCGGCCGCCGCCAAGGCTGCCGAGGCACTGGCTGCCAGCAAGCCCAAGCGCGCTCCGATCGATGAAACCGCGCCGCGCCCGCCGCGTGCTCCGGCCGCCGCTCCGGCTGCGCCGCGCAGCGCTCCGCCGCCGCCGCGCAACGACGACCGCAACAACCGCAGCGCTCCGCGCAACGAGCGTGGCCCGGGCGACCGTTTCGCCGGCCAGATGCACCTGTCGGCTGCCGACCGCGCGCGTCGTGGCAACAGCAACAACAGCAACACCCGTGGTCGTCCGAGCGGGCGTAACCAGGCCGGTGGCCGTCGCGACATGTCGCGCGGTGGCAACAATGCAGGTCCGCACGCCTTCGAGCGTCCGACCGCGCCGGTGGTGCGTGAAGTGGCGATCGGCGACACGATCACCGTGGCCGACCTGGCGCAGAAGCTCGCGCTGAAGGGTGGCGAGGTGGTCAAGGCGCTGTTCAAGATGGGCGTGATGGCCACCATCACCCAGTCCATCGACCATGACACCGCCGCGCTGGTGACCGAAGAACTCGGCCACAAGGCGATCCGTGCCAACGACAACGACGCCGAAGACGCACTGCTGGCCTCGACCGGTGAAAACCAGGGCGAAGCCACCCAGCGTCCGCCGGTGGTCACCATCATGGGCCACGTCGACCACGGCAAGACCTCGCTGCTGGATTACATCCGCCGCACCAAGGTCGCCACCGGCGAAGCCGGCGGCATCACCCAGCACATCGGTGCCTACCACGTGGATACGCCGAAGGGCGTGATCAGCTTCCTGGATACCCCGGGCCACGCGGCATTCACCTCGATGCGTGCGCGCGGCGCCAAGCTGACCGATATCGTGGTGCTGGTCGTGGCCGCCGATGACGGCGTCATGCCGCAGACCAAGGAAGCGATCCAGCACGCCCGTTCGGCGGGTGTGCCGCTGATCGTGGCGATCAACAAGATCGACAAGTCCGACGCCGACCCGATGCGGGTCAAGAACGAACTGCTGTCCGAGCAGGTCGTGGCCGAAGACTTCGGTGGTGATACCCAGATGGTGGAGATCTCGGCCAAGACCGGCCTGGGCATCGACGACCTGCTGGACGCCATCTCGATCCAGGCCGAACTGCTGGAACTGAAGGCCGTCGACGAAGGCCGCGCCTCGGGCGTGGTGATCGAATCGTCGCTGGACAAGGGCCGTGGCCCGGTCGCCACCGTGCTGGTGCAGCAGGGCCGCCTGAAGAAGGGCGACTACCTGGTGTGCGGCATCCAGTACGGCCGCGTGCGTGCGCTGTTCGACGAAACCGGCAAGCAGCCGGAGTTCGCCGGCCCGTCCATCCCGGTGCAGGTCCTGGGCCTGTCCGGCGTGCCGGAAGCGGGTGACGACTTCGTGGTGGTCGAGGACGAGCGCCTGGCCAAGGACGTTGCCCAGCAGCGCGAAACCAAGCGCCGTGAATCGCGCCTGGTCGCCACCGCCGGCAGCCGCATGGAAGACATCATGGCGACCCTGGGCAAGGGCGAGGGCCAGCAGGTCCTCAACCTGGTCATCAAGGCCGACGTGCAGGGTTCGGTGCAGGCGCTGAGCCAGGCACTGGTCGCGCTGTCCAACGAAGACATCCGCATCAACGTGATCCACTCCGGCGTGGGCGGCATCACCGAGTCGGACGCCAACTCGGCGGCCGCTTCGAAGGCCACCGTCATCGGCTTCAACGTGCGTGCGGATGCTTCGGCCCGTCGCATCATCGAATCCAACGGCGTTGACCTGCGTTACTTCTCGATCATCTATGACGTGATCGACCAGGTGAAGCAGGTGGCCTCCGGTCTGCTGGGCGTGGAGATCCGCGAAGAGATCATCGGTATCGCCGAGGTCCGCGACGTCTTCCGCAGCTCCAAGCTGGGTGCCGTTGCCGGTTCGATGGTCATCGAGGGCGTGGTCAAGCGCAACAAGCCGATCCGCGTGCTGCGCGACAGCGTGGTGATCTTCGAGGGCGAGCTGGAATCGCTGCGTCGCTTCAAGGAGAACGTCGAGGAAGTCCGCAACGGTACCGAATGCGGTATCGCGGTGAAGGCCTACAACGACGTCAAGCCGGGTGACCAGATCGAGTGCTTCGAGCGTATCGAAGTGCCGCGCACCCTGTAATTGCTGCAACGGACCAGCCCTCACGGGCCGGTCCGCCCCCTGGTGGGGCCCGATCAAGGTCGGGCCGCTCCTCCTGGTAGGACCCGACCTTGGTCGGGTCACATTTGAATCGAGAGCCCGACCGCGTGCCCAAGACTTTCCATCGAACCGACCGTGTCTCCGCCCAGCTGCGCCGTGAACTCGGCACCCTGGTGCACAACGCCGTGCGCGAGCACGGGTTGCCCTCGGTGAGCGTGTCCGACGTGGAAATCACCCGCGACATGGCCCATGCCAAGGTATTCGTCACTGCGTTGATGCCGGAACGTTCGGCTGAAGCCGTGGCCGGCCTGAAGGAGCTGGGCTATCGCCTGCGCATGGACCTGGCCCGAGCGATGAAGCTGCGCCACGTGCCGGAGCTGCATTTCCACTACGACGACTCGGTCGACCGTGGTGAACACATCGACAACATCCTGCGCGACCTGCCCGATACGCTGGCCGCCGAGAAGCGTCGCGAGAGCGACGAAGAATAACCGCGCGACGCCGGGCATGCCCGGCGTTGTTGCATTCCGGCTGCGCGATGTCTGATGCAGACCGCGCTGCAGCAGTCGAGCATGGCTCGACTCTACAAAATCCTGTCATGACCCGAATTCAGTTCCGCCGCCTGGATGGCATCCTGCTGCTCGACAAGTCGACCGGCATGAGCTCCAACGCCGCCCTGCAGGTGGCCCGTCGCTTGTTCCGTGCCGAAAAGGGTGGCCATACCGGCAGCCTCGATCCGCTGGCCACCGGCCTGCTGCCGCTGTGCTTCGGCGAGGCGACCAAGATTGCCGGACTGTTGCTCGGCTCGGCCAAGGCCTACGACGCCGAGATCATGCTGGGCCAGACCACCGACACCGATGACTCCGAAGGCCAGGTGCTGCTGCAGCGCGCGGTGCCGGCGATCAGTGCCGAGGCCCTGCAGGCGGCGCTGGTGCCGCTGACCGGCAACATCCGCCAGCGTGCCCCGATCTATTCGGCGCTGAAGCAGGGTGGGGAGCCGCTGTATGTGAAGGCCCGCCGCGGTGACGTCATCGAAGCGCCGGAACGCGAGGTGCAGGTGCATGCCATCGAGGTACTGGAGCAGCAGCCGGAACGGCTGCGGCTGCGCGTGACCTGTGGCTCTGGCACCTATATCCGCAGCCTGGCCCGCGACCTCGGCGAAAGCCTGGGCTGTGGCGCCCACATCAGCGCGCTGCGCCGGCTGTGGGTCGAGCCGTTCCGCGAGCCTGCCATGGTCACCCTGGACCAGCTGCGGGCGATGGTCGAGGCGGGCGACGAGGCCGGCATGGACGCGCTGCTGCTGCCGCTGGCGGCCGGCCTGGCTGAATACCCGCGGGTCGACCTCGATGCCGACCAGGCCCACCGCTTCTGCGTCGGCCAGCGCCAGCGCGACCTGTCCTGGCCGCATGGCCTGGTGGCCGTGTTTGGCCCGGACGATGCTGTCCAGGGCCTGGGCCAGGTCGATGACAGTGGCCTGCTGGCCCCGCAGCGTCGTTTCAACCTCTGACCTGGGCCGGGCGGTTCAGCCCCGGTCCTTGTCCCGGAAGCCCCCGGCCGTTACAATTTCGCGGCCGTTTTCCGGCAGCCTGCCTCGCGCAGGTTTCATCCTCGTAGTCCACGGCGAGCCTGGCGGTGCGCGAAGCGCGTTCCTGCCGGCCACGCATCACAGAGAAAAAGAAATGTCGATCGACACCCAGAAGGTCATTGAAGACAACAAGCGCAGCTCGGCTGACACCGGCTCCCCGGAAGTCCAGGTTGCACTGCTGACCGCCCGCATCGAACTGCTGACCGGCCACTTCAAGACCCACAAGAAGGACCACCACAGCCGCCGCGGCCTGCTGCAGATGGTCAACCGCCGTCGCAGCCTGCTCGACTACCTGAAGAAGAAGGACGTCGAGCGTTACAAGGCCCTGATCGAGAAGCTTGGCCTGCGTCGCTAAGCAACGAATCCCCCGCGGCGCAGCGATGCGCCGCGGTTTTGTTTTGTAGCACCGCAATCCCCGATTCAGGCCGGAACGATCCGGCCACCCGCTGGCGGCAAGGGTCGCCGACGGTCCAAATTCGCAGACAGCATCCCCAAGGACACCCTCCGTGGCAAAAATCACCAAAACCTTCCAGTACGGCAAGCACACCGTCACGCTTGAGACCGGCGAAGTCGCCCGTCAGGCCAGCGGCGCCGTCATCGTCAAGATGGACGACACCGTACTGCTGGTCACCGCCGTCGCCGCCAAGAGCGCGCGCGAAGGCCAGGACTTCTTCCCGCTGACCGTCGATTATCAGGAAAAGTTCTACGCCGGCGGCCGTATCCCGGGTGGTTTCTTCAAGCGTGAAGGCCGTGCGACCGAGAAGGAAACCCTGATCTCGCGCCTGATCGACCGTCCGATCCGTCCGCTGTTCCCGGAAGACTACAAGAACGAAGTGCAGATCATCGCCACGGTCATGTCGCTGAACCCGGACGTGGACGGTGACATCCCGGCCCTGATCGGCGCCTCGGCTGCTCTGGCCCTGGCCGGCACCCCGTTCATGGGTCCGATCGGCGCTGCCAAGGTCGGCTACAAGAACGGCGAGTACATCCTGAACCCGACCGTCAGCGAACTGGCTGACTCGCAGCTGGAACTGGTTGTCGCCGGTACCTCCAACGCCGTGCTGATGGTCGAATCCGAAGCCGCGCTGCTGTCCGAAGAAGTGATGCTGGGCGCCGTGACCTTCGGTCACCGCGAAATGCAGAAGGTCATCAACGCGATCAACGAGCTGACCGTCGAAGCCGGCACCAAGCCGTCGACCTGGGAAGCCCCGGCCAAGAACGACGCGCTGATCTCCGCCCTGAAGGAAGCCATCGGCCCGCGCCTGGGCGAAGCCTTCCAGGTGCGTGACAAGCTGCAGCGCCGTGACGCCATCTCGGCGATCAAGAAGGACGTGGTCGAAACCCTGGCTGGCCGCGTTGCCGCTGAAGGCTGGAACCCGGCCGAGCTGTCGAAGGAATTCGGCGAGCTGGAATACCGCACCATGCGTGACTCGGTGCTGGACACCAAGGTCCGTATCGACGGCCGTGCGCTGGACACCGTCCGCCCGATCGCCGTGAAGACCGGCGTGCTGCCGCGTACCCACGGTTCCTCGCTGTTCACCCGCGGCGAAACCCAGGCCATCGTGACCATCACCCTGGGCACCGCCCGTGACGGCCAGGTCATCGATGCCGTTGCCGGTGAGTACAAGGAAAACTTCCTGTTCCACTACAACTTCCCTCCGTTCTCGGTGGGTGAGTGCGGCCGCATGATGGGCCCGAAGCGCCGCGAAATCGGCCACGGTCGCCTGGCCAAGCGCGGCGTGCTGGCTGTCATGCCGTCGCTGGAAGCCTTCCCGTACACCATCCGCGTCGTCTCGGAAATCACCGAGTCGAACGGTTCCTCGTCGATGGCCTCGGTCTGCGGTTCGTCGCTGGCCCTGATGGACGCCGGCGTGCCGGTGAAGGCGCCGGTTGCCGGTATCGCCATGGGTCTGGTCAAGGAAGGCGAGCGCTTCGTCGTCCTGTCCGACATCCTGGGTGACGAAGATCACCTGGGCGACATGGACTTCAAGGTGGCCGGTACCGCTGAGGGCATCTCCGCCCTGCAGATGGACATCAAGATCGAAGGCATCACCGAAGAGATCATGAAGCAGGCCCTGCAGCAGGCCAAGGCTGGCCGTCTGCACATCCTGGGCGAAATGGCCCACGGCCTGACCGCTCCGCGTGAAGAGCTGTCGGACTACGCGCCGCGCCTGCTGACCATCAAGATCCACCCGGACAAGATCCGCGAAGTGATCGGCAAGGGTGGTTCGACCATCCAGGCCATCACCAAGGAAACCGGCACCCAGATCGACATCCAGGATGACGGCACCATCGTCATCGCTTCGGTCAATGCCATCGCTGCCCAGGCCGCCAAGGCCCGCATCGAGCAGATCACCTCGGACGTCGAGCCGGGCCGCATCTACGAAGGCAAGGTCGCCAAGATCATGGACTTCGGTGCGTTCGTCACCATCCTGCCGGGCAAGGACGGTCTGGTCCACGTGTCGCAGATCTCCAGCGATCGCGTCGAGAAGGTCGGCGACGTGCTGAAGGAAGGCGATGTGGTCAAGGTCAAGGTGCTGGAAGTCGACAAGCAGGGCCGTATCCGCCTGTCGATGAAGGCCGTGGAAGAAGGCGACGCCGTCAGCGCCGAATAATCGGCGGTGGGTGTCAACCTTGGTTGACACGCTCCTGGAATCGCTGAAATGAAAAAGCGGGCTTCGGCCCGCTTTTTCTTTGCCTGTAATCCTGTGGATGAGGACCGTTGGTCCTTGCACTTACGCGTCTTCTTCGTCCTCCCCCAGCCACCAGACCTGGCCTGGCTCCGGGTCGCTCAGCGGGTGCTCGCGCTGTTCGATGGCCTCCAGCACCCGGCCGGGGGCTGCAGCGACCCACACCGCCATGAGCTTTTCCACCGCAGCCCGGCCCTGTGCGGCCACGCCGAGGTCACGTTCGCGTCTCCATTGGTCTTCATCTGGCGCCTCATCACCATGCTGGTGCGGCGTGCCGTAGCTGCAGCGACGGCACAGCCGGCGCACGGTGGCTGTCCAATCCTCGACCATGCCGATGCCGGGCAGGGTGATGGCCTCCAGGGCAGCGATGTCATCGGCCGAATCGCACTGCACGAACACGGTGAAGGTCGCCATGTCCGATGCCTGCAGGCGCTGCATCGCGTTGAACACCGGTACCTGGCGCTCGCCGTAGGCACGCTGGCCGGTCGAGGCGCCGTCGTGCAGCACGATGTCGCCGAAGCGGAAGCCGCTTTCGGGCAGCGGTACGTTGTCGATGCGTGCACGCACCGGATCAATGCGGCTCATGTACACCACTTCGGCATCCGACCATGGCGCCAGGCGCACGCAGGCCACGCCGAAGTGGCCCTCGATCGGGCCCTCGCCTTCGGGCAGGGTGATGCCACAGCGGGTCCACTGGCGGCGTGCTTCGGCCCAGTCACCGGCGCCGGTGGCGGCGATGCCGGCATTCCAGGCAGTGGCGACATCGAACTCGCCGCGCAGCTGCTCCGATCGCAGGTTGTCCTGCAGTGAGGCAGCCCAGTCGCGCAGGTACTTGTGCGCCAGCCCGCGCATGTAATGCAGGTACGGCACTTCGGGGGCGAGTGCGATCAGCTCGCCGAACAGCGCCACCGCCCGCTGCAGGTTGCCTTCGTGGAAGGCGTCGTAGGCGCGTGCCTCCAGGGCCTGGCCTTCGTCGAGGGTTTCGTCGTCCAGCAGGTCGCCGTCGTCGAGGTTGTCGTGGTCGGTGCTCATGTCCATGCGCGGTTGAAGGTCCGCGGCTACCTTAGCTGATGCGCGAGCCCGCGAACGCGGCGTCGGCGTGTGTCCTGCTGCAGTGCATGAGGGTCGTTGCATGACTGGCGCGTTGTCGCCATTCGGCGGGATGCACCTGTCCACTGGACGACATGCCACGACAACCGTCCCACAGCCCCATCCGTTTGCTAACGTGGCTGCGCCTTCGCACCGGGAGATCCCATGTTCCGCCAGACCGTGGCTGCCCTTGCCGTGCTGATTGCCGGTGCCTTGCCCATTGCCGTGCATGCGGCGCCCGCGCAGCCGCCGATCTTCGGTGCCTACTACCCCGGTGGTTCGGCCGAGCGCTACCCGGTGTCGAGCATTCCGGCCGAGCGCCTCACCCACCTGTTCTACGCGTTCTCCACCATCGAGGACGGGCGCTGCACGATCGGCGCGGAAGCGCCGAAGAATTTCGCGGCGCTGGCCGAGCTGAAGAAGGCGCACCCGCATCTGCGCACGCTGATTTCGATCGGTGGCTGGGGGGCAGGTGGATTCTCCGATGCAGCGCTGACCGAGGCCAGCCGTAAGCGCCTGGTCGACTCATGCATGGCGCTGTTCTTCGATCGTCATGCTGGCAGTTTCGATGGCGTGGACATCGACTGGGAGTTCCCGGTCAGTGGCGGGCCGAAGGAGCTGGCACACCGTCCGCAGGACCGCGCCAATCTGACCCGGCTCGCGCAGGCGTTCCGCGTGGCCCTTGATGCGCATGGACGCAAGGCGGGGCAGCCGATGCTGTTGACCGCCGCACTGGCCGCCGGTCGCCTGCAGACCGATGGCCCCTACGATCCAGCCGCAAGCTATGACCTGCCGGCGCTGGCCAAGGTGTTCGATTTCATCAACCTGATGAGCTACGACATGGGCACCGGCTTCTCATCGGTGTCGACCTTCAATGCGCCCCTGCATGAAGTGCCAGCTGATCCGCTGGCGCCGGAACTGCGGCGCTGGAACAACGTCGCCGGCGCAGTGCAGTACTACCGCGAGCATGGTGTGCCGGCCGACAAGCTGGTGCTGGGCGTGCCGTTCTACGGGCGCGGCTTCAAGGTCACCGGCGATGCACCGGACGGTCTGTATCAGGCCTACAGCGCACCGGCCGATGCCGGCGATTGGCGGGTGATCAAGGCGCGTTATCTCGACCAGCCGGGCTGGACGAAGCACTGGCAACCACAGGCGCAGAGCCCGTGGCTGTACAACGCCGAGCAGAAGGTTTTCATCAGCTATGAAGACCCGCGCTCGATCGGCCTGCGTGCGCAGTTCGCCCGTGAGCAGGGCCTGGCCGGCGTCTTCATGTGGGAGCTGACCGGCGACGACGAACAGGCGAGCCTGCTCAACGCCATGCTGGGTCCCTGGCAGAAGGCACGCATCGGCGATTGAACCTCGCCTGGCTGCGCCGGGTCATGCCTGGCGCAATGCCGCAACGTCATCGGCCCGACACCGCACACTACCGCCACGTCCGCAGCGCTACGCTGCGGGCATGATCCATCTCGAACGCCTGGACCACCTGGTCCTCACCGTCGCCGACATCGAACGCAGCTGTGATTTCTACCAGCGCGTGCTCGGCATGCAGGTCGTGCGCTTCGGCGCGGGCCGCACCGCACTGCAGTTCGGCCAGCAGAAGATCAACCTGCATCCGGCCAGCGCCCCGCTGCAACCGCATGCGCTGCGGCCCACGCCGGGCAGCGCCGATCTGTGCCTGGTCACGCGCACGGCGACGCCCGATGTGCTGGCCCACCTGCAGGCGCAGTCCGTTGCAGTGGAGGAGGGGCCGGTCGCACGTACTGGCGCGCTGGGGCCGATCGAATCGGTGTACTTCCGCGACCCGGATGGCAACCTGATCGAAGTGAGTCGTTACCCGGATCCGGCGGACCTTCGGTAGCGCCGGGTCATGCCCGGCGACGGCTCAGTTGGCCCAGACGCTGTTGGGATCGCCGTTGCGGGCGCGGCGTTGGCTGGCCACAGCCAGGCGGGCGAAGCCGAAGGCCATGGCCAGCGCGATGGCATCGACCCAGAACAGCGGCCAGTGGCCACGCGCAGCAGCACGCCACAGCCAGTCACCATTGAGCGCGCCATGCAGGATCGGCACCAGCGCGGTGCTGATCGCCGCCGCCCACAGCAGTTCGCGTGCCGCCTGCGCCGGGCGTCGCAGCGCGGCCCACAGCGCACAGGCCGCCCAGCTGCCGAAGCAGGCCCAGCGGATGCCGTGGTCGACCGCGGACGGTGCCAGCCGCTCCAGCACCAGTGCGGTGACGAACGCCACCGAAATCGCAACGCACAGCCCGATGCAGACGCCGACCGTGGCCCGTGCCATGTTCACCCCGGCACGCGGTTGCTGCGGCTGGCGACGCTTGCGCCGCGATTCGATCCACAACAGGTTGCCGGAGTAGAACAGGAAGGCACCGCCAAGGCCGAGCAGGAAGTACAGCCAGACCACTACGCCGTTGCCGAACTCGCCGAAGTGCAGGGCATAGGCCGCGCTGAGCGTGGCGTGGTTGGCGTCGCGCTGGCCGGGCAGCTGCGAGGCCAGGACGTTGCCGGTGGCCACGTCCAGTGCCACCGCGCCGAGCGGGCCGAGCGTTCCGGTGGATTCGCCGGTGATCTCGATGGTGGCGTTGGCATCGCCGGCGTTGGCCAGCTTCAGGTAGGCCGGTTCGAAATTGGCCACGCCCTGTGCGCGGGCCACTTCAAGCGCGCGTGCATGCAGCACGCGCAGGCTGCCCGGCGGTGCCGGGATGCCGCTGGCGTCGCGCACGGGCGCGGTGTCCATTGCGGTCGGTACCGCCTGCAGGGCCTTGCCGTCGTAGATCAGCGGGTTGAGCAGGGCCATCTGCACGAACACCAGGCAGAGCAGGGCGCCAGTGACCGCGAACATCAGGTGGAAGGGCAGGCTGAGCACGCCGATCACGTTGTGCGCGTCCTGCCACAGTTGTTTCAGGTTGCGGCCCGGACGCAGTGCGAACAGATCACCGAACAGCTTTGGCAGGTGGATCACCAGGCCACTCAGCAGTGCCATGCCATACAGCAGGCTGACGATGCCCATCACGTAGATGCCGGCCACCGGCAGGCCGAGGCTGTAATGCAGCTCGTTGACCAGTTCGGCCAGCCCGGTCTGTGGCGGCGTCGGGCTGCCGGCGATCTGGCCCGGCCAGGCGTAGCGCCAGCTGCCGTCATCGGCCTGCCAGTAGGCCAGTGGCTGCGGGTGTTCGGTACCGGGGAAGGTCATGCCGACGTGGCGGCGCGCTTCCGGATGCGCGGCAAGCACGTCCTCCAGCAGGTACTGCGCGTCGTCCATGCCGGCGGGGAGTGCGGTGGCTGCACCGGGCGTCTGCCACAGCGGCAGGTCGTGGTGGAACAGGGTCAGCGCACCCGCGTAGAAGGCCACGAACAGGCCGAAGCCGGCAACCAGGCCGACCCAGGTGTGCAGGGTGGTGAATGTGCGCAGCGTCTGTGAGCTGAACTTCATGGGGTGGGTCTCATTGCACCACGCCGGTCAGGCGCAGCAGCGTCAGCACGGCGAATCCGGCCGCAGCGCTGCCGACCAGTGTCACCCAGGCGCGCAGCGCGCTGCGGAAGCTGAACGCCCACAGGGCGGCCAGCATCCACAGCGGGATGAATGTGATCAGGCTGGGCACCAGTGCGTTCTGCCACGGCCCGGGAGGCAACCAGGTCACCAGCCCGGTCGCGGCGGCGGCCAGGAAGAAGCCGGCCACGATGCCGGCGAAGGCGCGCGGCCACATCAGGGCGACTCCGCGCCGGGGCGGTGCCAGGCGGCCAGCGCCGGCAGCAGCATCGCCGCCAGCATCCAGGTGCACAGCATCGCCACCAGGCCAGCGGCGAAGCCGAGCTCGGCCATCCACAGCCACAGCGCGGCAGCGGCAGCGACCAGGCCGATCTGGCGGCCAAGGCGGCCGGCACGGCGCAGGCGTGGCCAGCGACAGTGCGGCGAGGCGGCATAGAAGGCCAGCGCCGAGAACATCGCCGCCAGCATGCCCAGGCTGCAGAAGCCGAGCGTGGAAAGGCCGACGGTGATCATCGCGGGCAGCCGGCGCGGCGGCGGGCCGGCGAACGCGGGACACGGGCGGGGCCGGCGGGAGCCGGTCGGAGCGGGTGGCGCATCACGGGGTCCTGGGGGAAAGCGGGCAGGCTGGCACGGGGCGACCTGCGGCGACATGGTAATCATTGCAATTTCCCCCCGCCAGCGAGGCCCATTCAGCGGACCGTACGGTAGCCCTTGGGCTTTCCGCCGGGCTGGTTTAAGATCATCGCAGAACCCTGACTGGAACAAGGTGGCCCGCGCCCAGCGCCGGCCGAGCGTGCGACATGAGCACTACCACCGCCCACTGTTGACCTGCCCCCGAAGGCCCTGTGTTCCAGGCGCCCTCGCGGCGCTTTTTTATTGCCCGGGCGCCGCCCCGGGAACGCTTTCCAGCCCGCCCAGCGGGCCCCGCACGAAGCCACTGCGATGATCAACATTACTCTTCCCGACGGCAGCCGCCGCGAATTCGAAAATCCCGTCAGCGTCATGGAGGTCGCCCAGTCGATCGGCGCCGGCCTGGCCAAGGCCACCATCGCCGGTGCCGTGGATGGCGTGCTGGTCGATGCCAGCGACGTCATCGACCACGATGCCAGCCTGCGCATCATCACCGCCAAGGACGAGGAGGGCGTTGAGATCATCCGCCACTCCTGCGCCCACCTGGTCGGCCACGCCGTCAAGCAGCTGTACCCGGACGTGAAGATGGTGATCGGCCCGGTGATCGCCGAGGGCTTCTACTACGACATCTACTCCGAGCGCCCGTTCACCCCGGACGACATGGCCGCGATCGAGAAGCGCATGGGAGAACTGATCGCCCAGGACTACGACGTCATCAAGAAGGTGACGCCGCGCGCCGAAGTGATCGAGATCTTCAAGGCCCGTGGCGAGGACTACAAGCTGCGCCTGATCGAGGACATGTCCGACGACATCCAGGCGATGGGCATGTATTACCACCAGGAATACGTGGACATGTGCCGCGGCCCGCACGTGCCGAACACGCGCTTCCTGAAGGCCTTCAAGCTGACCCGCATCTCCGGCGCCTACTGGCGCGGTGACGCGCAGAACGAGCAGCTGCAGCGCATCTACGGCACCGCCTGGGCCGACAAGAAGCAGCTCGAGGCGTACATCAAGCGCATCGAAGAAGCCGAGATGCGCGACCACCGCCGCATCGGCAAGCAGCAGGACCTGTTCCACCTGCAGGAAGAAGCGCCGGGCCTGGTGTTCTGGCACCCGAAGGGCTGGGCGCTGTGGCAGGTGGTCGAGCAGTACATGCGCAAGGTGTACCGCAAGACCGGCTACGGCGAAGTGCGCTGCCCGCAGATCCTGGACGTGAGCCTGTGGCAGAAATCCGGCCACTGGGACAACTACCAGGACGCGATGTTCTTCACCGAATCGGAGAAGCGCACCTACGCGCTCAAGCCGATGAACTGCCCGGGCCACGTGCAGGTGTTCAACCAGGGCCTGCACAGCTACCGCGACCTGCCGATCCGCTATGGTGAGTTCGGTGCCTGCCATCGCAACGAGCCGTCCGGCGCGCTGCACGGCATCCTGCGCGTGCGTGGTTTCACCCAGGACGACGGCCACGTGTTCTGCACGGAAAACCAGGTCGAGGCGGAAGTGACCGCGTTCCACCAGCAGGCGCTGGCGGTCTACCAGCACTTCGGCTTCGATGAGATCCAGGTCAAGATCGCGCTGCGCCCGGAATCGCGCCTGGGCGATGACGCCACCTGGGACAAGGCGGAGGGCGCGCTGCGCTCGGCCTTGTCCAGCAATGGGGTGGAATGGCAGGAGCTGCCGGGCGAGGGCGCCTTCTACGGCCCGAAGATCGAGTACCACCTGAAGGACGCGATCGGCCGTACCTGGCAGCTGGGCACGATGCAGGTCGACTTCATGATGCCGGGCCGCCTGGGCGCCGAGTACGTGGACGAGAACAGCCAGAAGAAGCACCCGGTCATGCTGCATCGCGCCATCGTGGGCTCGATGGAGCGCTTCCTGGGCATCCTGATCGAGCACCATGCCGGCCAGTTCCCGACCTGGCTGGCGCCGACCCAGGTGGTGGTGGCCAACATCACCGACGCTCAGGCCGAGTACGTCTCGGGCGTGACCAAAACCCTTGCGGAGCAAGGCTTCCGCGTCAGCTCGGATTTGCGTAACGAGAAGATCGGCTATAAAATCCGCGAGCATACGTTGCAGCGCGTGCCCTACCTGCTGGTCATTGGTGACCGCGAGAAGGAAAATGGGGCTGTGGCGGTGCGTACGCGTTCTGGCGAAGACCTGGGCAGCATGAGCCTGCAGGCCTTCATCGAGCGGCTCCAGGCCGAGGGCGCGTAAGCAAAGGTCCGGTCCGGGGGCACAGGCACCCGGACCGGTTCGATACCCTTGGGAGAACGTAATATCAGCACCCCTGACAACAAACAGAACCGCAAGAATCAGGAAATCCGTGTGCCGCGCGTCCGCGTGATCGGCAGTGACGGAGAAATGATCGGCGTGTTGTCGCGCGACGAAGCGCTGTCCATGGCCGAAGATGAAGGCCTGGACCTGGTCGAAATCCAGCCGCAGGCCGATCCGCCGGTCTGCAAGATCATGGACTTCGGCAAGTTCAAGTTCGAAGCGCAGAAGAAGGCCAGCGAGGCCAAGAAGAAGACCAAGCAGGTCGAGATCAAGGAAGTGAAGTTCCGTCCGGTCACGGACGAGGGCGACTACCAGATCAAGCTGCGCAAGATGCGCGGGTTCCTCGAGGATGGTGACAAGATCAAGGTCAACATCCGTTTCCGTGGCCGTGAAATGAGCCACCAGGAACTGGGCCGCGAAATGGCCAACCGGATCGAGACCGATCTGGGCGAGGACATCGTCATTGAATCCCGTCCGCGCCTGGAAGGGCGTCAGATGGTCATGATGATCGCGCCGAAGAAGAAGACCTGAGGCCTGACGGGCCGCCTTCCGGGGCGCCTGGCTGAATGGTTCAGGGTAAAGGGACGCCGTCGGCGTCCCTTTGCTTTTGCGGCAGGCCGGTGCAGTGCCGGTAAAAGGGTTGCAGGGGCTGGTGGCAGGGCGGTTTTGCCTGTATCATGCCCGGCTCGACCCACCCAGGACGGGTCGTACGCCGATCATGGCAGGACGGAAAGAGCGGCCAAGGCCGCCGCCAGATCAGTCAGAAACCAGGGTCATATCCCATCAAGGACATTGCAATGCCCAAGATCAAGACCAACCGGGCAGCGGCCAAGCGTTTCCGCAAGACCGCCTCGGGCAAGTACAAGTGCGGCCACGCCAACCGTAGCCACATCCTCACGAAGAAAGCGACCAAGCGTAAGCGTAATCTGCGTCAGACGGGCCATGTCCGTGCAGAAGACGCAGGCCGTCTGGACCGCATGCTCCCTTACCTCTGAGGAACTGAAAAATGGCACGAGTTAAGCGTGGCGTACAGGCGCGTCGCCGCCACAAGAAAATCCTGGATCTCGCCAAGGGCTATTACAACGCCCGTCGCAAGGTCTTCCGCGTCGCCAAGCAGGCGGTCATCAAGGCACAGCAGTACGCCTACATCGGCCGTAAGCAGAAGAAGCGCAACTTCCGTTCGCTGTGGATCACCCGTATCAATGCGGCTGCCCGCATCAACGGCCTGAGCTACAGCCGCTTCA
This sequence comes from Stenotrophomonas maltophilia, assembly GCF_003205835.1. Lineage (GTDB taxonomy): Bacteria > Pseudomonadota > Gammaproteobacteria > Xanthomonadales > Xanthomonadaceae > Stenotrophomonas > Stenotrophomonas riyadhensis. The sequence continues at coordinate 3,352,094 of NZ_CP029773.1, read as the reverse complement.
TGAACGGTCTGCTGAAGGCCGGCATCACCCTGGATCGCAAGGTCCTGGCTGACATCGCCGTGCACGACGCAGCCGGCTTTACCGCGCTGGCCGAAAAGGCCAAGGGCGCGCTGGCGGCATAAGTCCTTCCCGATGCCGTAACCGTTCACTCGGAACGGTGTCAGGTCAAGGCAATGCATGGGGAAGGGCGCAAGTCCTTCCCCATTCTTTTTTGGGTCCCGGCGAGGCCACAGCGGCAGCGCAGGGACGGCGGTGGCGACAGGGGTCGGCCCTTCGCGCATCGCGATGGCAGATCGACTGGAGTTCCGGCCCCCCATGAGCGACATCCAATCCCTCACCACCCAGGCGCTGGCCGATGTGGCCGCCGCACAGAGCCCCGACGTGCTGGAACAGCTGCGCGTGGCCCTGCTTGGCAAGAGTGGCAGCATCACCTCGCAGCTCAAGCAGCTCGGTGCCCTGCCGGCCGACGAGCGCAAGTCCGCCGGTGAAGCGATCAACCAGGCCCGCGACACGCTGACCCGCGCGCTGGGCGAGCGCAAGGCGCTGCTGGAAGACGCGGCACTGGACGCGCGCCTGGCTGCCGAAGCCATCGACATCACCCTGCCGGGCCGCAATGGCGACCGCGCCGGCCTGCATCCGATCACCCGCACCCTGGAGCGCATCACCGGCATCTTCGGCCGGCTGGGTTACGAGCTCTCTGAAGGGCCGGAGATCGAGGACGACTGGCACAACTTCGAGGCGCTGAACTTCCCGCCGCACCATCCGGCGCGCGCCATGCACGACACCTTCTACTTCGGCGACGGCCGCCTGCTGCGCACGCATACCTCCGGTGTGCAGGTGCGCTACATGGGCGACCACGCGCCGCCGCTGCGCATGATCGCCGCCGGCAAGGTGTACCGCAGCGACAGCGACCAGACCCATTCGCCGATGTTCCATCAGGTGGAAGGCCTGCTGGTGGACGAGCATTCGACCTTCGCCGACCTGAAGGGCACGCTGGCCGAGTTCGTGCGCGCGTTCTTCGAGCGCGACTTCGAGATGCGCTTCCGCCCCAGCTACTTCCCGTTCGTTGAACCGGGCGCGGAAGTGGACATCGCCTGGCAGCAGCCCGATGGCAGCACCCGCTGGCTGGAAGTGCTCGGCTGCGGCATGGTCCATCCGAACGTGCTGCGCAACGTCGGCATCGATCCGGAGCGCTACACCGGCTTCGCCTTCGGCATGGGCGTGGAGCGCTTCGCGATGCTGCGTTATGGCGTCAACGACCTGCGCGCGTTCTTCGAGAACGACGTGCGGTTCCTCAAGCAGTTCGCGTAACGCATCAGGTAGCGCCGGGCCATGCCCGGCGGACTCAACAACGCAGGCCCAGGCGCATGCGCCGGGCCCACCAGGGTGACACCATGAAATTCTCCGAAAACTGGCTGCGCAGCCACGTCCCGACCCGCGCTTCGCGCGATGAACTGAGTGCGGTGCTGACCGCCATCGGCCTGGAAGTGGAAGACGTGACCGCGCTGGGCGAGGGCCTCGAGCACGTGGTCGTGGCACGCATCATCGAAGCCGTACGCCATCCGGAAGCCGACCGCCTGCAGGTGTGCAGGGTCGATGCCGGGCAGGGCGAGCTGCTGCAGATCGTCTGCGGCGCACCGAACGCACGTCCGGGCCTGGTTGCGCCGCTGGCGATGGTCGGCGCGCAGATTGGCGAGCTGAAGATCAAGCCGGCCAAGCTGCGCGGTGTCGAGTCCAACGGCATGCTGTGCTCGGCCAAGGAGCTGGGCCTGGACAGCGATGCCTCCGGCCTGCTGGAACTGCCGGATGACGCACCGGTCGGCCAGGCTCTGGTCGATTACCTGGGCCTGCCGGACGCCAGTATCGAGATCAAGCTGACCCCGAACCGCGCCGACTGCTTCAGCCTGCGCGGTATCGCCTACGACGTCGCCGCGGCCACCCGCAGCGACGTGCTGGATTTCACCGCCGAGGCGATTCCCGCCATCGGCAGCCGTGAGCTGGCCATCCAGCTCGACGCCGGCGCCGAAGCACCGCGTTACCTGGGCCGCGTCATCGAAGGTGTCAACGCCGCCGCCAAGACCCCGCTGTGGATGGCCGAGCGCCTGCGCCGCAGTGGCGTGCGCCCGGTCTCGCTGCTGGTCGACATCACCCAGTATGTGATGCTCGAGCTCGGCCAGCCGATGCATGCCTACGACCTCGACACCCTGCAGGGCAGCATCGCCGTGCGCCGTTCGCGTGCCGGCGAGAGCCTGAAGCTGCTGGACGGCCGCGACGCCGCGCTGGACGACAGCTTCCTGGTGGTCACCGACGCCGATCGCGCGGTCGGCCTGGCCGGCCTGATGGGTGGCTTCGACACCCGCGTCACCGACGCCACCACTGCCGTGTTCCTGGAAGCCGCGCATTTCGCGCCGGCCGCGATCATGGGCCGTGGCCGCAAGCTGGGCCTGCACACCGATGCCGGCCACCGCTTCGAGCGTGGTGTCGATCCGGCACTGCCGCGTACCGCCATCGAGTACGCCACCCGCCTGGTGCTGGACCTGGCCGGCGGTACCCCGGCGCCGGTCACCGAGGCCGTGCGTGAGGCCGACCTGCCGCAGCCGGCAACCATCGTGCTGCGCCGCGCCCGCATCACCCGCGTGCTCGGCATCACCATCGACGATGCGGAAGTCGAGCGCATCCTGCGCGCGCTGGGGATGGACGTGGTTGCCACCGCCAACGGCTGGCAGGTCACGGCGCCGAGCCGCCGCTTCGACATCGCCATCGAAGAAGACCTGATCGAAGAGCTGGCCCGCATCCACGGTTACGAGCAGATCCCGACCACGCTGCCGGGCGGCGCCTCGCGCGTGGCGATGCCGAGCGAGACCCAGCTGGACGCGCTGAGCGTGCGCCGACAGCTGATCGCCCGTGACCAGCAGGAAACCGTCAATTTCGCTTTCGTCGACGATGCGCTGCTGAGCCAGTGGCAGCTGCGCGAGGGCCTGGTGCCGCTGGCCAATCCGCTGTCGGCCGAACTGGCGGTGATGCGCCCGTCGCTGCTGCCAGGCCTGGTCGCCACGTTGGGCCGCAACGCCGCCCGCCAGATCGGCCGCGTGCGCCTGTTCGAGTTGGGCCGCGTGTTCGCCCAGCAGGCCGGCGACGCGTCGCTCGGCGAAAGCCGGCCGGCGCCGCTGGAGACCCCGCGCGTGGCCGCTGCGGTCTGTGGCGATGCACAGGCACTGCAGTGGGGCCTGCCGGCCCGCAAGGTCGATTTCCATGACCTGAAGGGCGACCTGGAGTCGCTGGCCGCTGCCAGTGGTGCGGTACTGGAGTTCCGCCCGTCGGCCCGCCCCTACGGCCACCCGGCCCGTTCGGCCGAGGTGTTCCGCGATGGCGTGGCGATCGGCTGGATCGGCCAGATTCACCCGCGTCTGGCCAAGGCAATGGACATCGAAGCCGACGTCTATGCCTTCGAACTGGACCTGGAGCCGCTGACCGCCCGCCGCCTGCCGCGTGCCGGCGAACTGTCGCGCTTCCCGGCAGTGCGTCGTGACCTGGCATTCCTGGTGCCTGAACAGGTGGCCTGGGCCGATCTCGCGGCCACCGTCCGCCAGGCCGCTGGCCCGCTGCTGCGCGACCTGAACCTGTTCGACCGCTACGTCGGCCAGGGCGTCGAGCCGGGATTCAAGAGTCTCGCTATGGGCTTGATTTTGCAGGACAAGTCGCGCACTCTGACGGACCGCGACGTGGATGCGGTGGTGGCCGAGGCGGTCACTGCCATCGAGCGTGAACATCACGCCCGGATCCGCGGCTGAGCGGGCAGCACTCGGGGGTAGCAGGCAATGGCATTGACCAAGGCGGAGATGGCGGAAAAGCTGTTCGACGAAGTCGGTCTGAACAAGCGGGAAGCCAAGGAATTCGTCGACGCGTTTTTCGATGTGCTGCGTGAAGCATTGGAACAGGGACGTCAGGTGAAGCTGTCGGGCTTCGGCAATTTCGATCTGCGGCGCAAGAACCAGCGCCCGGGTCGCAACCCCAAGACCGGCGAGGAAATTCCGATTTCCGCCCGTACGGTGGTCACCTTCCGTCCGGGCCAGAAGCTCAAGGAGAGGGTGGAAGCTTATGCTGGATCCGGGCAGTAACCGCGAACTACCGCCGATCCCGGCCAAGCGCTACTTCACCATCGGTGAAGTCAGCGAGCTGTGCGACGTCAAGCCGCACGTGCTGCGCTACTGGGAAACCGAGTTTCCCAGCCTTGAGCCGGCCAAGCGCCGAGGCAACCGCCGCTACTACCAGCGCCACGACGTGCTGATGGTGCGGCAGATCCGCAGCCTGCTGTACGAACAGGGCTACACCATCGGTGGTGCACGCCTGCGTCTGGATGGCCCCGATGCCCGCGAGGAATCGGCGCTGAGCAACCAGATCATCAAGCAGGTGCGCATGGAGCTGGAAGAAGTGCTGCAGTTGTTGCGCCGCTGATCCCATTTCCATCGTAATCCGCTATACTTCACGGCCCGCCGCACTGGCGGGCACATCGCAGCATCAGTCGGGGCGTAGCGCAGCCTGGTAGCGCATCTGCCTGGGGGGCAGAGGGTCGTCGGTTCGAATCCGGCCGTCCCGACCACTGTGATGAATCAAGAAGCCTGCGCAGCAATGCGTGGGCTTTTTTGTGCGCGCGGTGTATGCTGCGCGCCACTCGTACTACCGCGGCTGCTGAACCCGGTACTCACGAGAACACATCATGGAATCTGCAAGAAACCGTGCCTGGCGTCGCAGCCAGGCGCGCAACCGTGGTGGCGACCGCGCCACGACCGCCTACAGCTACAAGCCCGAGAAGAACTGGAAGCTGCTGTACACGCGCGATGCCAAGCTTGCGCGCGCACGCCAGCTGGGCTTCACCTATCCGGTGCTCAGCGCCCGCCAACTGCAGGAACAGGAATGATCAACCTGCTGTTCGTCTGCAGCCGCAACCAGCTGCGCAGCCCGACCGCCGAAGCCATGTGGCGACGGCGGCCCGGCTTCACTGCGCTGTCGGCCGGCACCAGCCCGCATGCACGACACCCCATCGGCCCGGCGGACATCCGCTGGGCCGATGTCATCTTCGTGATGGAGGCCAAGCACCAGCATCGCCTGCAGGCCGCATACGCGCGCCTGCTGGAACACAAGCGCCTGCATTGCCTGGATATCCCGGACGACTATCGCTGCATGGATCCCGTGCTGATGGATCTGCTGGACATCAAGGTGACCGCGTATCTCGATCAGCTGCCGGCAAAGCGGTAGATCAGCTCCGGGTCGCCGTCATCCAGTCCATGCACGATGCCGCTGTCGATGAAGCCCGATGCAACGAGCAGGCGCTGCATGGCGATGTTGGAGGCATTGGTCGAGGTGAACAGCTTGCGTTGCCCACGCTGTGCGATCGCGTGCCGCAGCAGTGCGGCGCCGACGCCCTGGCTGCGCCGCTCGCGCGCGACCATCAGCATTTCGACGAAGGCTTCGCCGAAGAAGTGCTCATGGAGGGTCATGTAGCCGACGATCTCGCGCTCCTGTTCGGCAACATGCACGTTGCCCTGCGCCAACCACTCGCCGATCTGTTCCGCCCGTCGAGGGTCGCTTGCCGCCACGCTGTCGAGTGCGATCAGCGCAGAGGCATCGGTTGGCGTCGCGTCGCGGACGCGCAGCACGGTCGCAGCGGGCATGATCGGGCTCCTGACAGTAGGGCCCAGTCTATCGGCTCTGCCGCAGGCGCAGTCGCACCCGCCGCAGCCAGCGCGTGCTCGGCAGTCAATACACGCGGAACTCGGCCCGGCAGCCGTCGCTGACCCACACGCCGCGGCGGTCCCAGCCCCAGTTCTGGTCCTCGATGCAGGCCGTCACCGACTTCTGCTTGACCAGGCGCACCTCGTGGCGCACACGTATACGGCATTCCTTGTCCTTCTTTTCGTAGGACTCGCAGACCAGGCGCTCGCCATCATCGTCACGGTCCCTGCCGCGGCCCGGCCAGCGTCCGCGCCCATAGCCGTCGGCAACGAACTCGGCGCGGCAGCCGTCGGTCACCCACAACGTGCGGCGGCTCTGGCCCCAGTTCTGGTTCTCCACGCAGCGGGTGACCGACAGTTGCCTGGCCAGGCGCATCGGGCCCTCGATGGGGCATTGCTCGGTCTTGTTGAACTGGGATTCGCAGCGCAGCGCCGGAATGTGATCAGTGTCGTAGTCCTGGGCGGCCACGGTGGTGGCGGCCAGCAGCAGGGCAAGGGCGGCGCCGGTGATCGGCAGCAGCAGGCGAAGGGTCATGGGGAGCCTCGGGCGGGGATTCGGGCGGCAAGAATGACCCAGCACGGGGGCGTCGGAACGCATCGTTCCGGAAGTGGCTCAGTAGGGATTTAGTAGTGCGCACCGGCCCATGCAGAGGCTTACATCCCGTATCATCGCTGCACATCCGATCGCATCGGTTTACACCTTCTTACATGTCTTCCACGCCTGTCGGCGCAGCCTGTGGCTGCCGTCACTGGCGTGCGGGCGGCCTGTGAGGGAGGATGCGCGGACCACGACGACCACAGGGGGTTGCGTTGATCAGCAGTACCGTCATTCATCGCTCGGCCGACGCAGGCGGCGCCGAGGTGCGGGTCCTGGACACTACGTTCAAGGGCAAGCATGTGTTCATTGCCTGGGGCCTGCGCGGGCCGGAACTGACCCGTAGCGCGGACCCGGCAGCGACCGTGGCCGCACGCAAGGCGCTGCACGCGGTTGCCGGCCACAGTGAGGGGCCGCGCAGCCCGGAAGTGTTCATCGCCAATCAGTCGGCGGTGGCGATCACGGTCTATCGCCTGCTCACCGAAGCGCGCTCCGGTGATGCCATCTTCTTCCTGTGTGATTCGCAGGCGGTGGTCGATTGGCTCATCACCGCGCTGGAAGTGCAGGGCGCGGACTGATCCCGCGCTCCGGCGCGCATCGATTCACGCCAGCGCCGCGTCCACCGCCGCCCGCGCATGCAGTGCAGTGGTATCAAACAGCGGCACGGCGCTGTCCTCCGGCCCTACCAGCAGCATGATCTCGGTACAGCCCAGGATGATGGCTTCGGCACCGCGTGCCACCAGGCGCGCGATCACGTCGGCGTAGACCTGCCGCGAGCGTTCGCGGATCACACCGGCAATCAACTCCTGGTAGATGATGTCGTGCACGCTGCGACGATCATCGGCTTCGGGTACCAGTACCTCCAGCCCGAAGCGCTCCTGCAGCCGGCCGCGGTAGAAGTCCTGTTCCATGGTGAAGGCGGTGCCGAGCAGGCCCACCTTGCGAGCGCCTGCCTGCACGATGGCCTGGGCGGTGGGGTCGGCGATATGCAGCAGCGGGACGGGGCAGGCAGCCTCGATGCGGTCGGCCAGCTTGTGCATGGTGTTCGTGCAGATCAGCAGCAGATCGGCGCCGCCGGCCTGCAGGCGCCGTGCAGCGTCGGCCATGTGGTCGCCCAGCGCATCCCAGTCGCCGTCATGCTGCAGCTGCTTGATCGGGGCGAAGTCGACCGACCACAGCAGCAGCTGCGCCGAATGTGCGCCACCGAGGCGCTGCCGCACGTCCTCGTTGATGAGCCGGTAATACTGCGCCGAGCTTTCCCAGCTCATGCCGCCGATCAGGCCAAGGGTCTTCATGCACAGCTCCATGCCGGGGAGCCGTCATTGCAGCACAGCCGATGCGGGAGTTGCACTACACATTAGTGATTGCTAATGTGTTGGTCATGATCGAGAACGCCCTCTTCAAAGCGCTGGCCGACCCCACCCGCCGCCACATCTTCGAAAAGCTGGCCGAGGGCGGGCAGCATGCCAGCGCGCTGCGCGAGGGCATGGCGATCAGCCAGTCTGCGATGTCCCAGCACCTGGCGGTGCTGCGCGATGCCGGGCTGGTGAGCGAACAGCGCCAAGGCCGTTTCGTCCACTACGAGGTCGATCCGCGCGGGCTGGCGCACATCGGCAACTGGCTGCAGCGCTACCGGGCCTACTGGCCCGCGCGGATGGATGCCTTGCAGGATCTGCTGAAGGAGATGGACTGATGGACGATGTTCTGAACGAAGCGGCTCCCGCGTTGGTGATGGAGCAGTGGCTGCCAGCGCCACCGGAACGGGTCTGGCGCGCACTGTTCGATCCGGCGCTGCGTGAGCGCTGGTTGCCTGCGGCCGATCTTGCCGATCCGCAGCCTTGCCTGTGCGAGGAGGGGCGGGAACTGGGGTTCCACCTGCGCGATGCGCAGCCCCCGCATCTGCACAGCCTGGTGTGTTTCCGGCTGCGCGCGGACGGCGGGGGGACGGTGCTGACCATCGTGCATCGGCTCACCGACCTGCGCGCGCTGCTGCCGTTGGCCGCCAACGACGATCATCGCACCATGATGCGCGCGGCCTGAGCCGGCGCCTGGATCAAACGCTACAGGGAGCAGGCACATGCGGGACAGAATGCAGCTGATACCGATGGTGGTGGAACGCAGCGAGCGCGGTGAGCGCTCCCATGACATCTACTCGCGGCTCCTGCGCGAGCGCATCATCTTTCTCAACGGTGAAGTCGATGACACTGTGTCGGCGCTGGTCTGCGCGCAGCTGCTGTTCCTGGAATCGGAAAACCCGGAGAAGCCGATCCATCTGTACATCAACTCGCCGGGTGGGGTGATCTCCAGCGGCCTGGCGATGTACGACACCATGCAATACATCTCGGCCCCGGTGCATACGCTGTGCATGGGCACCGCGCGGTCGATGGGTTCGTTCCTGCTGATGGCCGGCGAGCCCGGTCACCGTGCGGCGTTGGCCAATGCCAGCCTGCATGTGCATCAGCCGCTGGGCGGGGTGCAGGGCCAGGCGTCGGACATCTTCATCCATGCCGAGGAAATGCAGCGCACCAAGCAGCGCATCACCCGGCTGTATGCGCAGCATTGCGGACGCAGTGTCGAGGAGGTCGAGCAGACCCTGGACCGCGATCGTTTCATGAGTGCCGAGCAGGCATGCGAATGGGGCTTGATCGACCAGGTACTGGTACGGCGCGACGTGCTTGCGGCCTGAGCTGCCTCTGTAACCACCGCATCCATGCTGCGCTGTGTGTGCCGCGCCAAGCCGGCGCACTCTATGCTGGTGGGATCTTCTGAAGTGGATGTCCGATATGGCCCTGCATACCTGGTGGTGGTTTCTCGCCACGGTGTTCGTTCTGTGTGGTACGCCGGGGCCGAACATGCTGCATATCCTCGGTCGCAGCGTCGGGCTCGGCTTTCGCGGTAGCGTGCCGGCGATGGCTGGCTGCCTGCTGGCGATGCTGCTGGTGCTGGCGGCCTCCGCAGCAGGCTTGAGTGCGCTGCTGCATTCCTCGCCGATGCTGTTTGAGGTGCTGCGCTATCTGGGCGTGGCCTATCTGGCCTGGCTGGGCCTGAAGGCATGGCGTGACAGTTGCCGGCCGGCACCACCGGTGACGGTCGATGCCGCGCTGCCGGTTGCGGCGTCGCTGGGCGCGTGGAAGGTGTTCCGTGGTGGCCTTCTGGTGGGCCTGAGCAATCCCAAGCTGCTGCTGTTCGCTGCGGCGTTCCTGCCGCAGTTCGTCGACCCGTCGCGTGGCCAGGCGCTGCAGTACAGCGTGCTGGTCGCCACCTTCGCCGGCTGCGAACTGTTCTGGTACGTGATGTATGCCGCCGGTGGCCATGGCCTGCGCCGATGGTTGGCCAAACCCTTCGCGCGGCGCTGGTTCGAGCGGCTGGTGGGCAGCGTTTTCCTGGCCTTTGCAGTGGCCCTGCTGCGTTTCCGCCCGCGCTGATTCACGCCGCGTACGCGGCCTGTTCACGACTGCCGCATCGGCTACGGCCTAGCCTGATCATCCAGTACGCAGTCCCCACGGGGAAAGGTTTGACATGATCAAGTGGGCCATCATCTTCGCCATCATCGGCGTCATTGCGGGCGTGCTCGGCTTCGGCGGCATTGCCGGCGCCGCGGTCGGCATCGCCAAGTTCCTGTTCTGGGCCGGCATCATCATCGCCGTGGTGCTGTTCCTGCTCGGCATGACCGTAGCGAAGAAGGTCAGCTAACGTTGATCGCGCAGCAGCGTACTCAGTGTGCGCTGCTGTGCGAGAACAGATTGATCACCAGTACGCCAGCACAGATCAGGCCGATGCCGATCAACGCCGGTGCATCCAGGCGCTGCTTGAACACCACCAGCCCGATCAACGAGATCAGCACGATGCCGACGCCGGACCAGATGGCGTAGGCAATGCCGGTCGGTATCGATTTCATGGTCACCGACAGCAGGTAGAAGCACAGTCCATAGCCGACCAGCGCGCCCAGTGTCGGCGCCAGCCGGCTCATGCCGTCGGATGCCTTCAGCAGCGACGTGGCAATTACTTCCAGCACGATGGCAGCGGCAAGGTAGAGATAGGGATTCATTGAGCGCTCCTGCTCACTGCGGGTCGCATAGTTTCAGGGCCTGTTCGGCCATCGCCAATGCGTTGGCGCGTTGTTCCTCGTCCAGCGGACGCCCATAGGCCGTGGCCCAGTAGCCATCGGCAGCGCAGCGCGCCGCATACAGTCGCGGATCGTTGGCTTCGCCGGCGAACTCGGCCAGCATCGCACGCTTCCAGGTACGCCAATGCGCGAGCAGGGCTGGTTCCATCAGGTTGCCCAGGGTCAGGCCGATGTCGTTGTCCTGTTCCTGCTGCAGCAGATGCTCGAAATTGGCCTGCACATAGGCGCGGCTGAAACGGCCATGCCCTTCGGAGTTTTCCTGCAGCAGGGCACGCACCCGCGCTTCGAATTCGCCGATGAGCGCTCCGATGGCTTCATCCACCAGTGCCTGCTTGCTGCTGAAATGATGGAACAGCGCACCCTTGCTGACACCGGCGGCCTGTGCGACGTCCTGCACGGTCAACGCGGCCAGGCCATCTCGGCCGATCACTTCAATGGTGGCCTGCAGCAGTGACTGGCGCACGCTGTCGGGCGCCTTGCGGCGCGAGCGGGAGGGGGATGCGGACATGGCGGGAAGAAACCGACTGGACGGTACGATTGTAACGCAGGCCCGTGGCGTTACCGCGCTGCCGGCCAGGGCCGGCAGCGGAACCGTCATGCGTCGATGCGGGCGAAACGCGGCTGCGGTCCGTGTTCGCCCGGTACCTGTTCGACGAACATCGGGTACGGGCGTACCCACAGGCCGCCTTCGCCATAGAGCGCGCGATACAGCACCAGTGGCTCCAGCGTCTCGCTGCTGCGCACGATGTCGATCACTTCGTACTCGCCGCCCTTGAAATGGCGGTAGCGGCCAGGGGCGAGGGTGGGCAGCGGGCTCAGCTCAGCCATGGTGCGCGCGGCTCACTTGCGCGCCGGGCTGGCCGGCTTCGCGCAGTAGGCATCGATGGCTTCGGCGGTGTTCGCCAGACCCTGCGCCTGCGCCAGTTCCCAAGGGCGTTCGCAGCGCTGGCTGTGCTCGCACCATTGGTAGCCGGCCGAACCGATGCAACCGTGGGCATCGCGATCGCCGCCGACCTTCGTCATGGAAGGCGAAGTGGCCGCCGTATCGGCACGTGCAGCGGCCTGATGCTGGTTGGCACAGGCGGACAGCACCAGCAGGGCTGGAATCAGAAGAAGCGCTTTCATCGGGCGGGCTCCGTGCCTAAAGCGACAGTGTCTGTCGCAAATAGCCCTGCAGCAAGCGCTCAGTGCATGGCGGCGCGGATCAGCTCTTCAATCAGCACCAGATAGCTGGCCACGAAATAGAACTTCAGCAGCGTCCAGCGCTGCTGCGAGAAGAAGGTGCGCATGTGGAAGGGGCCCCTGTTGGTGACGGTAGTGTGAAGCTCCGTCAACTCCGTGACAAGGGTCACGGAACGCCTTCACTAAACAGCCTCAGGGATGTGAGGGTTGGGAAGCGCCCGACCGAATCCTGAGGCATTTTCGTACAAATCTGATAGGCCATCTCCGACGCGATCGATAGCCTGAGGGTGTACTGGCACGTGGCCCTGCCGCCTGTCACCGCCTCTTTCCTTCCGCAGGAGCTTCTCATGGTCTTTACTGTCCAATGCACTGCCCGGCACTGGTCCGTGTTGCATCCGAAGGCGGGTGACGCCACCCGTTACGCCCGCGGTGCCGATGCCTTCGACGCGGCCGCTGCGCTGGCCCTCGAGCACCATCGTCGCACCGGCCAGCGCAGCACGGTCCGGGTCGAGGCACTCGGCAGCACGGTGGATGCGCTCCACGTCGGAGATTGACGCCACCGGCCGTGGCGCAGTCAGCCACGGTTGGGTTGTTTGAATGGGGAAAAACCGCCGCCGCGTACCCCCCTGTGCGCCGCCTCATGAATCCCGGATGCTTGCGCCATCGTATTCATCCGGAGATTTCGATGGGCAAGGCACTCACCTGGCGCACCCTGGCCTGCACCCTGCTGCCAATGCTGGCCGCTGCGGGCGGCGCCCAGGCGCAGAGCTATGGCTACGGTTATGACGATGACCGCTACGGCAGCCGCGAAGGCAGCGGCATCGTGCGCTGCGAATCGATCAAGAACCGCAGCAACGAGTGCCGCCTGGAAGGCCGGGCGCGGATGATCCGCCAACTGTCCGGCTCGCCCTGCGTGGAAGGCGAGACCTGGGGGCAATCGCGCTACGGTGTGTGGGTCACCCAGGGCTGCCGTGCCGAGTTCGTTGGCGAGTACCGCCGTGGCGGTGGCTGGGGTGGTGGCCATGGCAACGGCTGGGGCAACGGTGGCAATGGCTGGGGCGGAGGTGAGATGATCACCTGCCATTCCAACGGCCACCGCCAGGAGTACTGCGATGCCCGCATCCGTCGTGGCGTACGCCTGGTGCGCCAGGATTCACGCAGCGCCTGCATCGAGGGCCAGACCTGGGGCTGGGACCGCCGTGGTATCTGGGTCAGCGATGGCTGCCGGGCCCAGTTCCAGGTGAATTGAGCGCGTCCCTCGAAAATCAGAATAATCTGATAGAGCTCACATTTTGAACGTCGTATCTTCTGCGATCAGGCGCACCTCTGTGTGCGCCTGACTCGTCGCGCCGATGCCTGCCGCAGGATGCCTGCCGCAGACGGCGTATGTGTCCCGCCCACCGTCGATACGCTGCCTCAAGGAGTGAGCTGCATGTTGATCCGCCTGCAATGCGAGCAACGCCAATGGCGCGTGCTGCACCCGGACCGGCCGGAACCGATCGAGTTCCGCGATGGTGCCCGGGCCTACGATTTCGCTGAAACCCTTGCACGCCTCCACTTCGTCGACACCGGGCAGCGCGCTGCGGTGCGGGTGGAGGCCAGCGGTGCGTTCGTGGAAGCGGTCAGTTACGGCTGAGGGCGGGCCCCCCGGATCATTTCCCGGGGGCTGCCATCCACGCATGGCGTGGATTGGCCTCTGCTCCACAGTAGATCCACGGCATGCGTGGATCCATGGACGTGTGATTGGCTTCAGCCCGCCGCGCTGAGCGGCGGGGTGCCTGCGGCCAGCTGCGGCCAGCGCTTGAGCACTGCCGCACGAATGCCCGCCGCATCGATGCCGGCCTCGGCCAGCAGGTCCTCGCGGCTGGCGTGGTGCTGATAGCTGTCTGGCAGGCCCAGATGCAGGATCGGGCGCAGTACGCCTTCGGCGTTGAGCAGCTCGCCGACGCCGGAACCGGCGCCACCGGCCACCACGTTGTCTTCGATCGTCACCAGGCCCTCGTGCTGGGCGGCCACGGCCAGCACCAGCTCGCGGTCCAGCGGCTTGATGAAGCGCATGTTGACCACGCTCAGGCCCAGCTCGCGCCCGACCTGTTCGGCGGCCGCCACGGTGCTGCCAAAGGCCAGCAGTGCCACGCGGCTGCCCTGCAGGCGCAGCTCACCCTTGCCGATCGGCAGGGTCGACAGGTCGGTGCCGGCGGCCACGCCGGTGCCGGTGCCGCGCGGATAGCGCACGGCAGCCGGGCCCGGATGCTGCAGGCCAGTGCTGAGCATCTGCCGGCACTCGGCTTCGTTGGACGGTGCCATCACCACCATGTTCGGCACGCAGCGCAGGAAACTCAGGTCGAGGTTGCCGGCATGGGTGGCGCCGTCCGGGCCGACCACGCCGGCGCGGTCGATCGCGAACAGCACGTCCAGGTCCTGGATGGCCACGTCATGCACCAACTGGTCGTACGCACGCTGCAGGAAGGTCGAGTAGATCGCCACCACCGGCTTGCCACCCTGGGTGGCCATGCCGGCGGCGAGAGTGACCGCGTGCTGTTCGGCAATTGCCACGTCGAAATAGCGCTGCGGGTATTCCTTGCTGAAGCGCACCAGGCCGGAGCCCTCGCGCATCGCCGGGGTGATGCCGTACAGGCGCGGCTCGGCGGCGGCGGCGTCACACAGCCAGTCGCTGAACACATCGGTGTAGGTCGGCTTCTTGGCACCGGCCTTGGCCACCAGGCCCTTGTCCGGATCGAACGGGCCGACGGCGTGGTAACCGATCTGGTCGCCTTCGGCCGGCTCGTAGCCCTTGCCCTTGGTGGTCATCACGTGCAGCAGCTTCGGGCCCTTGGAGGCGCGCAGCGTCTTCAGCGTGGACAGCAGGGCGGACATGTCGTGACCGTCGATCGGACCGGTGTAGTGGAAGCCCATTTCCTCGAACATCGTGGACGGCACGAACATGCCCTTCCAGTGTTCTTCCCAGCGCTTCACGAAGCGCGCCGGGTTGTTCTTCTTGTCGCCGAGGATCTTCTTGCCGCCTTCGCGCAGCGCATTGAGCGTGCGGCTGCCGGTGGCGCGGCCGAGCATCTTGGTCAGGCCACCCACCGCCTCGGAGATCGACATGTTGTTGTCGTTGAGGATCACCAGCAGGTTCGGCTCGGGCTCCATGCCGCCGGCGTGCATCAGCGCTTCGAAGGCCATGCCGGCGGTCATTGCACCATCACCGATCACTGCAACGACCTGGCGGTTGTCGCCTTCGGACTGGCGGGCGATGGCCATGCCGAGTGCGGCCGAGATCGAGGTCGAGGAGTGGCCGACGCCGAAGGTGTCGTACTCGCTCTCTTCGCGCTTCGGGAACGGCGCGACGCCGTCCTTCTGCTTGACGGTGTGGATCTCGTCGCGGCGACCGGTCAGGATCTTGTGCGGGTAGGTCTGGTGACCGACGTCCCAGACCAGCTGGTCCTGCGGAGTCTGGTACAGGTAGTGCAGGGCCACGGTGAGTTCGATCACGCCCAGGCCGGCGGCGAAGTGGCCGCCGCTCTTGCCCACCGACTCGATGAGGTAGGCGCGCAGTTCGTCGGCGACCGCCCTCAATTCGGATTCGTCGAACGTGCGCAGGTCATCCGGTGTCTGGATGCGCGCGAGGCGGGGATAGCGGGCAGAGTCGATCATCATGTTCGCACTTGTTCTGAACGCCCATTTTCGCCCTCAAACGGGGGTGGGGCAAGCAAACGCCGCCGCCCGTGACAGGACGGTGAGGGTTGCATTTTCAGCGATTCAGGTGCTCAGTTTTGACCGCTTGGGCAATTGCGCCTTCAGGAAGGCCATCTGGTCGGCCAGGATGTTGCGGTTGGACAGGATCAGGTGCTCGATCCAGCTGGGCCGGTAAGGCACCGCCAGTAACGGCATTCCGGCCTGCTGCGGGGTGCGGTCGCTCTTGCGCGAGTTGCAGTGGAAGCAGGCGGTGACCACGTTTTCCCAGCAGTCCAGGCCCCCCTTGGACAGTGGCATGACGTGGTCGCGGGTGAGCGTGGGGCGGTTGAACTGCTGGCCGCAGTACATGCACAGGTGCGCGTCGCGGGCGAACAGGGCCGGGTTGGTCAGGTTCGGCGTAGGGTCGATCGCGCGGGAGCGGGCGTGGCCGCGGGCGGCGATGATCGGGTGCAGGTCCATGCCGCTCTGCAGGCCGCTGAAGCGGTTGGTACCGCCGTGGATGTGCAGGCACGGATCGCCCAGCGTCCAGGCCACGGCTTCACGAGCGTAGAGGCAGGCCGCATCCTGCCAGGTGATCCAGTCCAGTACGCGTCCGTGGGCATCCAGCGAGAGCAGCCGGACCGAACCGGGGCGATGCAGCGTCGTGGCGTTGGGCGATGCTTCGGCGCCCGGAGCAGAAAACGGAGCTCCGGCTTCGATCAGACCCAAGCGTGTAGTGTCTGTCTCCATCGGGAGAACAGCTTATACCTGAATGTTGACGATTTGTGTATCGCCGGTTGGCGATACACAAATCGTCAACATTCAGGTCCACGCATTCCACCTATTCCCCGCGCCTGTCGGCGCGCCCCCTTTAACAAAAGGGGGCTTTTCTCCAGAGGGATTGTGGGGCGGGCTGTCAGGCTGGGGTCGGATCCCTTTCCGCAGGAAAGGGCTCTGACCCCGCATCCACGCATGGCGTGGATCTGCCGTGTCGACCAAGGTCGACACCTACCAGCAGCAGAAATCTGTCGAAGGCGGGGTGGGTCCGGTTGCGGGGGCGTGAGCCGCATGGATGCGGCGACCGAGCTTACATGGACGTACTTGCAGCGTCCCCCGCAATTGGACCCACCTCGCCACCCCGCAGGAAGCCAGCTCTTGCCGTTGATGTTGCTGTTGCGGTGGCCGGCCAGCGGCCGGCACTACCGCGGGTGCCGGGCGCAGCCCGGCTCAGGCGCCGAAGCGCTCGTCGTCCATTGCCATCAGCGGGGCGGCGCCGGCCTGGATCGCGGCGGCGTGGGCGAGGGTGCGCGGCAGCACGCGGGTGAAGTAGAACCGTGCGGTCTCGCGC
Organism: Stenotrophomonas maltophilia; assembly: GCF_003205835.1. GTDB lineage: Bacteria > Pseudomonadota > Gammaproteobacteria > Xanthomonadales > Xanthomonadaceae > Stenotrophomonas > Stenotrophomonas riyadhensis. The sequence continues at coordinate 3,335,433 of NZ_CP029773.1, read as the reverse complement.
TTGCCCTGGGCGAAAGCGGCGCCGTGCGCGCTGGCATCGGCGGCCGCCACGCTGCGGGCCCACCAGTAAGCCAGCACCACGTAGCCCGAATAGAACAGGTAGTCGTAGCTGGCTGCGCCCAGTTCGTCCGGGTTGGCGGCCGCGCGCTGCAGCACGTTCAGGGTCAGCTTGCCCCATTCGGCGGCCTTGGCGCGCAGCGGGCCGATGAACTCGGCCAGCGCTTCGTTGCCCTCGTTGGCCTTGGCGAAGGCTTCGATCTCGGCCAGCATCAGCTTCAGGCCGGCGCCCTGGCTGGACGCGGTCTTGCGGCCGATCAGGTCCAGCGCCTGGATGCCGGTGGTGCCTTCATACAGCGTGGTGATGCGGGCATCGCGGGCCAGCTGCTCCATGCCGTGTTCGCGGATGTAGCCGTGGCCACCGAAACACTGCAGGGCGTTGTAGGTGTTCTCGATGCCCCATTCGGTCTGGCAGGCCTTGGAGATCGGGGTCAGGAAGCTCACCAGGGTGTCGGCGCGCTCGCGCTCGGCGGCATCCTCGGCGTGGTGGGCGACGTCGATCAGGGTGGCGGCGTGCAGGGCCAGCAGGCGGCTGCCTTCGACCAGCGACTTCACCGTCAGCAGCATGCGGCGCACATCCGGATGGACCAGGATCGGGTCGGCCGGCTTGTCCGGGAACTTGGCGCCGCTCAGGGCGCGCGACTGCAGGCGCTCACGGCTGTACTTCAGTGCGTTCTGGTAGGCGCGCTCGGACAGGCCGATGCCCTGCAGGCCGACGCCCAGGCGCGCGGTGTTCATCATGGTGAACATGGCCTGCAGGCCCTTGTGCGGCTGGCCGACCAGGTAACCCTGCGCACCATCGAAGTTCATCACGCAGGTAACCGACCCCTTGATGCCCATCTTGTGCTCGATCGAGCCGCAGCGCAGTGCGTTGCGCTCGCCGACGTTGCCTTCGCGGTCGACCTTGAACTTCGGGGTGACGAACAGCGAGATGCCCTTGGCACCCGGAGGAGCGTCGGGCAGTTTGGCCAGCACCAGGTGCACGATGTTGCCGGTCAGGTCATGCTCGCCGGCGGTGATGAAGATCTTGGTGCCGGTGATCGAATAGCTGCCATCGGCATTCGGCTCGGCCTTGGTCTTGAGCAGGCCCAGGTCGGTGCCGCAGTGCGGTTCGGTCAGGCACATGGTGCCGGTCCAGCGGCCCTCGATCAGCGGCTTCAGGAAGGCCTCGTGCTGCCAGGCTTCGCCGTGCTGCTTCAGCGCTTCGATGGCGCCGTGCGAGAGCAGCGGGAAGTTGCCCCACGCCAGGTTGGCGGCATTGATCATTTCGTTGAGCGGCACGCCCAGGGTGTGCGGCAGTCCCTGGCCGCCCAGCTCCGGCGAGGCGGTCAGGCCGGTCCAGCCGCCATCGACGAACTGGTCGTAGGCCTGCTTGAAGCCGGGCGGGGTGGTCACTTCGCCGGTGGCCTGGTCGAGCACGCAGCCGATCTCGTCGCCGACGCTGTTGAGCGGGGCCAGCACGGTGGCGCTGAAGCGGCCGGCTTCTTCCAGCACGGCATCGACCACGTCGGCGGTGGCGTCGGTGAAGCCCAGGCGGGCGAACAGGGGTTCGACCTTGAGCACGTCGTGCAGGGCGAAACGGAGGTCGGAAAGCGGGGCGGTGTAGCTGCTCATCGGTACGTCTCGATTTGATCAGGGCAGGGGAGAGCGGCGCGGGGCGCCGCGACGAAAGGCGGGTTCAGCGCAGTACGCCGGGCAGGCCGGGGGCCTGGTTGAGGGTGCTGCGGCTGCTGATGTCGAAGCTGCGCTGCTTCTTTTCCTGCGGCGTGGCCGCCACCGTTCCCTTCAGGCCATAGGCCAGGGTGCGGTTGCCGGCCAGCGCGTCGGCCACCACCAGGCGTGCGGCCGAGCTGGGCACGAGGTCGACATTGATGACGTCGGCGGAGGTGCCGCCGATGGAGATGCCGGGCTTGGCCATCAGGGTGCCGGCGTCGCTGTCGCCGACAGTCAGCGCCAGTGCGACATCATCGAAGGTCATCGGCATGGAACTGTAGTTCTGCAGGCGCAGGGCCACGGTCCAGTTGCCGTCGGCGCGCACGGTCAGCTGCTGCAGGCTGGCCGCCGGTTCCGAAACACGCTTGACGATGCCGTTGTTGCAGGCAACAAGGGCGAGGGTGCACAGGACGATCAAGGCGATACGGAAGCGGTGGAGCATGGGCGCAGGTCCTCTGGAGGGGTGCGTTGGATAAGCATACTACGGCGTATGGTTGTTTGGGGCGCCTGTGGCGACCCGTCGCAGAGGGTAGCGCGTGAAGATGGCGGACGGGCGTGCGCGGCGCCGGATCGAGCGCGCGTGGTGCGCCGGATTGCGGCGCGGTTCAATCGGTGGCCGTATCGCGCAACGGAGCCATCAGGCGCAGTGGTCCGAGGTCGTAGCCCATGGCTTCGGCTTTTTCTTTCAGCTGTTCGAACCGGGCGCGATCCATTTCCGGCAGGCGCGAGAGAATCCACAGGTACTTGCGGTCCGGTTCACCGACCAGCGCCCATTGGTAGTCCGGGTCCAGTGCCAGCACCCAGTAGTCGGCCCAGACCAGTGGCACCCAGCTCAGCCAGTCCGGCACGAAGCGCACCTGCAACTGGCCGGGATGGCCGGCAACCGGGCGCGCCACGCCTTCAGCAACCACGCGTTCGCCCTCGCCATTGCGGCAGGCATTGGTGACACTGATGCGGCCATCGCGGCGCAGCCCGTAGTTGGCGGTGATCTCGCCGACACACTGCTTCTGGAACGACACCGGCAGGTGCGCGATCTCGTGCCACTGGCCTGCATAGCGGTCGATGTCCAGCGTGTCGACTGCACGCACCGGTTCGGCGGCGATCACCGGAAAGACGGCCAGCAGCAGGCAGGCGAGCAGGGCGGGGCGCAGAGGCATCGGCAGGCTCCAGGCAGGAGTCTGGAGCGTAGGTGCCACGGCACGGGCCGGTGTAAATGTTTCGTCAATCGACAGGTAGCCGCCTGTCATGGAAGAAGGTCAGGCGTTGAGGGGGTATCGCGAACAAAAAAAGACCTGCATTTCTGCAGGTCTCTGAAGATGGTGGCCGAAGACGGAATCGAACCGCCGACACGGGGATTTTCAATCCCCTGCTCTACCAACTGAGCTACTCGGCCAAATTGTGTGGCAACCGTGATCAAACCCGGTTTCCGGAAAAAAAAGACCCGCATTTCTGCAGGCCTTCGAAAGTGGTGGCCGAAGACGGAATCGAACCGCCGACACGGGGATTTTCAATCCCCTGCTCTACCAACTGAGCTACTCGGCCACATGTTTCGTAGCAGCGAGGTCGCTGCCAAGGAGGCGTATATTACGGAGGTCGGCAGTCTTCGGCAAGCGTTTCGCCAAGATTTCTTCACATTGCCGTCTGCGCGCTCGCAAGTGCTTGATCCTCCGTTGTGGGGCGGGCGTGGCCAATCGATCATCGTCTGCCGTGGAAATCAGCGGGTCGCCGCGAGCGCGAATGCTGCAAGGGCAGGGGCTGCGCCGGACCCGCGCGGGTCCGGGCAATGGAACGCTGTTTTCGTGGCCGCCATCGGGGATCGTCGCGGCGTAGTGTCGGCAGTCCTTTCCTGATGCTGGCAACAGCAGAGACCTGGCCATGTCCGATCCCTCGACCACCTCCCGCATCGTGCTTGCGTCGCGTCCGCAGGGAGCGCCAAGCGCGGCCAACTTCCGCCTGGAACAGGCTGCGCTGCCGGCATTGGCGGATGGCGAAGTGCTGCTGCGCAACCGCTACCTGTCGTTGGACCCCTACATGCGTGGACGCATGGACGAGGGCCCGTCGTACGCCGCGCCGGTGGCGGTGGGCGCGGTGATGGAGGGCCAGACCGTGGCCGAAGTGCTGCGATCCAACGCCGAAGGTGTGGCGGTGGGAGATCTGCTGCTGGCGCCGGGCGGTTGGCAGACCCATGTGGTACTGCCGGCCAAGGCGCTGGGGCGTCGGCTGGATCCGGCCGGCCTGCCGTTGAGTACGGCGCTGGGCGTGTATGGCATGCCCGGTTTCACCGCCTATTCCAGCCTGCATGAAATCGCCCGCCTGAAGCCGGGCGAGACGCTGGTGGTGGCCGCCGCGACCGGGCCGGTCGGCGCGACTGTGGCGCAGCTGGCCAAGCTGCAGGGCGCGCGCGTGGTCGCCATCGCCGGTGGCGAAGCCAAGCGCGCCTATCTGCAGACGCTGGGGGTGGACGTGGCGCTGGATCATCGCGCCGCTGATTTCGCCGCGCAGCTGCGCGCAGCGGTGCCTGCGGGCATCGATGTGTACTTCGAGAATGTCGGCGGCCATGTGCTGGATGCCGTGCTGCCGCTGCTCAATGACTTCGCCCGCATTCCGGTCTGCGGCACCATCGCCACCTACAACGAGCGCGGCGTCGAGCAGCCCGGCCCTGATCGCCTGCCGGCATTGTTCAGCCAGATCCTGCGCCAGCGCCTGACCGTGCGTGGTTTCATCGTGCACGACTTCAACCACCTGTGGCCGGACTTCGAACGCGAGATGCCGCAGTGGCTGCGCGACGGCCGCGTCCAGTACCGCGAGGATGTGGTGGAAGGGCTGGAGAATGCGCCGGAGGCGTTCTTCGGGCTGCTGAAGGGGCACAATTTCGGCAAGCTGGTGGTGAAGCTGGATTGAGGGCTTGGCAGTGTGCCGACCAAGGTCGGCACCTACCGGAAGCTGGGCGTGCCGACCAAGGTCTGCACCTACGTCAGGCAGTCGAGGCCTTTTCCCGGCGCAGCAGTTCGCGCTTGCGCGCTACGCCCCACGCATAACCGGACAGATCGCCATCGCGGCGTACCACGCGGTGGCAGGGCACGGCCACCGCCAGCGGGTTGCTTGCGCATGCGCGTGCGACGGCACGGCTCGAGCGCGGCGCGCCGATGCGCGCGGCGATATCCGCATACGAGGCGGTCTGCCCACGTGGGACCTGCTGCAGCGCCTGCCACACCCGTTGCTGGAACGCGGTGCCACGGATATCCAGCGGCAGCGTGGCGCCTCGCGAAGGATCCTCGACCAGGCCTACCACCTGTGCCACCAGTTGCTCATAGCCCTGGTCGGCGCCGACCAGTTCGGCCTGGCGGAAGCGTTGCTGCAATGACTGCAGCAGCGTCTCTGGATCGTCGCCGAGCAGGATCGCGACCACGCCGGTGCCGCTGCTGGCCACCAGCACGCTGCCCAGTGAGCTTTCGGCAAGCGCGAAGTGGATGACTTCGCCGCGCCCCCCTGCGCGCCATTGCTTGGGCGTCATGCCCAGCAACTTCGGTGCGTTCTCGTAGAAGCGTCCACTGGAACCGAAGCCAGCATCGTGGAAGGCGTCGGTGATGCGTTCCTGTTGTTCCAGCCCGGTGCGCAGGCGGTCAGCGCGCAGCGCGGCCGCGTACTGCTTTGGGGTCAGCCCGGTGGCCTGCTTGAACAGGCGATGCAGGCGCGTCGGGCTGCAGCCAGCGATATCGGCCAGTTCCTGCAGCGAGGGTTCGTCGAGGCTGGCCTGCAGGTGGCGGCAGACCCGTTCGATGCGGGCGTCGATCGTGGGGGAGGCGGTGCTGTCCATGACCGGATTCTGGCACGTGCCGGTCCTGCGGAAACTCCGTTTCCTGCACTCATCTGTGAGGCCCGGAAACGGAGTGTTGGCGGGGCGAAGGCACGGCATCGTGGCGGCCACTTCACCACCGGTACCACGACCATGCGCCTGAACAACAAGATCGCCCTCATCACCGGAGCCAGCGCCGGCATCGGCCGCGCCAGCGCGCTGCGCTTCGCCGCCGAAGGGGCAAAGCTGGTGCTCAATGCACGGCGGCTGGAACCGCTGCAGGCGCTGGCCGAGCAGATCCGCGCCGCCGGCGGTGAGGTGGTGGTGCATGCCGCCGACGTGGCCGACCCAGGCACGGCGCAGGCGCTGGTCGATCTGGCCCAGCAGTCATTCGGCGGCCTGGACATCGCGCTCAACAATGCCGGCATGCTCGGCCCGGGCGTGCCGGCGGCGGAGTTTCCGGTGGATGCCTGGCGCGAGGTGATGGCCACCAATCTCGACGCCGCCTTCCATGCGGCACGCGCGCAGCTGCCGGCACTGCTGGCGCGCGGCGGCGGCTCGCTGGTGTTCGTCGGGACCTTCGTCGGCCACACCGTGGGATTCCCGGGCATGGCAGCCTATGCGTCGAGCAAGGCCGGGCTGATCGGCCTGAGTCAGGTGATCGCTGCCGAATACGGTGCGCGCGGCGTGCGCAGCAACGTACTGCTGCCCGGTGGCACCGATACCGAAATGGGCCGGCAGGCCGCACCGACCGGCGATGCCCGCGACTTCGTGCGCTCGCTGCACGCACTCAAGCGCCTCGCCGAGCCGGAAGAGATCGCCAATGCCGCGTTGTTCCTGGCCAGCGATGAAAGCAGTTTCGTTACCGGCAGCGCGATGCGCGTGGAGGGTGGGGTGTCGATCACCCGTACCTGAGCGCGGTCACGTGCGTGGTGAGTAGCGAATACCGCTGCAGGCCATGAAGCCTTTCGGATCGAAACGGGCCCAGGCTTCGCCCCAGTTGAACCGGGCGCAGCCGCCGGCCAGTTTTCGCCCCAATGCCGTGGCCAAGGTGCGGCGCATGAACGCGACTTCGGCATCGATCGCTGCCTGGGTTGGCCAGCCGTCTTCCAGTGTTGCACCGGGTAGATCGACGCCCATCGTCACCATGTCGAGCTGTTGTCCGTGGAAGCACAGGCTGATGCCAGCGGGCGCACCACCCAGGCTGAGCCGGTGCAGGCTGAGCCAGTGATAGCCGGTGCCGACGTCGTGCTCCCCTCGCACCAGCGTGGCGAACGCGATACGCGCCTCAGCGCGTCGTCTATATCTGTTTACATGAAAAGAGCCGGTCTCAACGCGCCGCGCGATGGGCGACGTCGTCAGGCCACTCCATCATGATTCCACGCAAAGGCTTCCTTGGCGGCCGCTCCCCGGCCCAGGTTCAATCCTTGCTGGACGAAGGGGTGACTCAGCGCGCCTTGGCCCAACGCCTGGGCGTCACCCACCAAGCCGTGAACCGCTTTGTCCGGCGGCACCGCCTGGCGGGCTCCGGACGGCAGGCGTTCCGGGACCGCCAAGCCCGCGAGCTCGCTGAGCGTCGCCAGCAGGTGCAGCGGCTGGTCCGAGCCGGGATGACCTCGGCCGAGGTGGCCCAGCGCTTGGGCGTGTCGCCGGCCACTATCGGCCTGGACCGCCAAGCCCTTCGGTTAGGGCGTGTCCTGAAAAGGCCGGAGCAGCGCAGCTTGCGGGGGCTGGGCGTGGACCAAGTGAGGGGCCGTTTGAAAGAGGTTAGCCGGGCTCGGTTAGCCCGAGACCTTGGGGTAAGCAGTTCAGCTGTCTACTGCTACTGCAACTTGGCCGGGATCGCTTCGCCTAGATGTGAACAGTGAACATGACAAGGCTGGAGCCAGTATTTTCGAGTCGGCCAGTGACCTTTACTGCGTCCAGTAGGCTCAGGTGGTCGCCGTCAGTTCCGAGTAGGCAATAAGCGTCATGCCGGTGGTGACGAGCAAAAGGATCGACATGACGATGGGAACTCCCCATTGATGGAAACGAAGCCGCGTTTGCAGTTGCTCGATCATTGGGCGCAGCTGGTTGTAGGTGGGCAGTGCGCGTTGCCGCAGCATCTCCGATTCGGCTTTCAGTTCAAAGCCCACCTGGCGAAGTGTCAGAACGTGAGCGGCAACCAGCATTGCAGCAACTAGAAGAAATACAAAGGACGCAGTGAGAAGGGCGTGGTTCACTACGGTGTAAGCCGCATCCGTCTTCATCTGGCTCGCAAGCAAGCCTTGCCCCACCGGAATGGCTATGAGCTTGGTCATGGCGTCGGAGCTTGCAGCATTCATCTTGACGACGAAATCGAGCTTCCGGCGCTCAAACTCCTCTCTTGCCTTGTCGAAGTTGAATCCAGAGGCATAGATGTCGAAGTCTGACAGGAATGCCTGCATGATCTCGCCCCACGATCGCAGTAGAACTTCGAAGCGCTGCTCGGTGGGGACATTGAATAAAAACCTGACGAGAACACGCTTGAACGCGTCGAGCCGACCAATCTTGAGGTGGTCATCAAAAATCGCGTGACGTGATTGCGATAAGTCCTCTGCCGAAGGAACATCATCGAGGAGCCACTGGCTGTAGGTGAGCGGGATGCTCAACTTGCGGCCAGTGAGAATGATGGCTGTGCCTGGGCCGCCGATGCCTGCGCGGAAGTCGTCGGCCACTCGCTTGAGGATTTCAGCAAACTCAATGCAGCGCAGGTAGGCCGCCACAAGGTTGGGGACGTGACCTTCGCCAAGTGCGTAGTCCTCCTGAAGCAAATAAAAGGTTTCCGGGGCCTCGACTTGGAATCGCCCCATGTTGTACGAGAGCAGCGCGCCAGTGTTCTGTACGACCACTTCGCCAGCTTTTGATACTCCGTGCACTACAAGTTGAATCTCAGATCCATAGTCGATGCCCGCAACCCCTTGCGGACGCTCCTTCCCCTCAAAAACGGTCGTGACGCGTCGTCCGCCCGCCTCGATGGCTTCGATCAGGGCCGAAACTTCAGGAGATGCTTCAGTTCGGACGACCAAGTCCACACCCGCAATCTGGCAGGTGTGGCTTAAGCGGCATAGACCGACGATGGAATCGAAGGCGGGCATGTCAGGACTCGTTGAGCTCTTGGATCAATTTTTCAGGAGCCTGCTTGATGATGACAGTGGTTCCGTCCAGGTGGACGTGACCCTGCTTAAAGGTGTAGGTCATCTTGAGCGAGAGTTCTTTGCTCTTGTAGTTGATGTCAGACAGCGCCTTTATCGACGTGGCATCGGGGAGGAACCCCGCAGATGGGGCGCTTTCGTGGCCATTGAGGAAGTGCAGGAAAGCTGTCGGCTCGTCGGGCCAGATCGCATTCGCCAGGCCCTCGAAGTCGTCGAGACGAGGTGAGTCGCTTTTCCTCAAACTTTCAACGTAATCGAAGGCCCGGCGCTGAAGGTCGGGCACGTCTCCGGCCGGCATTGCTTCTGCATCCACCAAGCTGCTGGCGAAATCTTTGACAACGAGCACAAGTTTTTTCGATTCTACTTTGGAGTCCTGATCCACCTTGCAGCCGACGAAATCCTGGAAGTAGTCGGACGGGCCATCGTCCTTGTTCTTCTTGAGGACGAAGCTCAGGTAGCGTTGTCCGCCCGCCAGCCAAGCTGCCAGATCGATTCGGGCGGCGACTTGGAGGCGATCCAAGTTCAGGTATGGTGCCCGAACGACCTTGTCGAGATCGTCAGAAAAGATGGCGCCGGACTGAGGGTTCAACTTCGCGACCATCAGCATGTCTCTCTGCTGATGCGTATATCGAAGCAGCAGCATGTAGCCGCCGCCGGCAAAGATGACGTCGTTCATCGAGACAACCAAGCGACGGCCAGCATGAATCGAGAAATCGATGAAGCTTGTCTTTCCATCCAAATGATCCCTGAGATGGACGCTGAACCGGTAGTTGTCCTCGTCCTCCTCAAATGACCCGGCAAATCTGGAGCTGCGATTGTTATAGCTGTCGAGGAGCGTGAGCATCAACGAGTTAAGCTCGTCCGTCCGTGCGAGCTCGCCCTTGGCCTCAGCAAGGCTCGCCCCCTTCACGCCTCTGTCTTTGTTTACTTTGTGCGCGACCGCATTCAGGATTTCCATGGCTTCCCCCGTTCCCTGGCTAAATGTCTCGGACCTTTCAGGCCTATCCTTCGTATGTTACACGTAACGGGGGGGCTCTTAGATCGGTACTGACGGGCTCCCGACGCATTCTGGGGGGAGGCCGTCTCACAGGCCGAGATGCCGCCAGACTGGTGGTGCGATCTGCGTAGCTAGCGCCCATTGATGCCCGCTTGAGTGGTCGACTGCTCGCGCTCACTCTGTAAGTTCCTGATGAGAAGTATTCAATTCCGCCGTACGCGGCGCCGCACAACGTCGTGCCCGTTCGTCCTGGTGGCCGAGCCGCGGATACTTGCCGAGGTCATGGTCGGTCCAACCACAAGGCAGCAAAGGAGCCCCGTGCGCCGCAATGGTACACATGGGTTTCGGCAGCGACGCGCCGGTGATCGGCCTTCGGTATGTCTTCGACTGAGGCGAACGACGCACCGACGTTGCACACCTCGGCGTTGGCGCAGAGGACACCAACGTTAGATACCATCTGCGAGACAGGGCTCAGGAAAGCTAAAAGTTGGCCGGTGGGCCCGACGGGCGGAATAATCTAAAGATCGCAAGCGGCATCGGGCGCAGTGAGGCGCCAAGTGCATTGCCCACTGCGTAGGCAGGATTGTGCTAACGCAGCTCAAATCGTCCCCTACGTGAGCGCGATTGCTCGAAGGCGAACCCTCCTTCCCACCGTCAACATATTTCCAGTGCTCGGTTGTTTGCTCAAGTCCGCCGCCAGGATGTCGTAGGGATCCAGCGCCAAAGATCTCCATGAGCTCCGGGCATCTGACGCCACAGAGGAGGTCGCAACTGGCCGATGGATGCAGCACCGATTGAGAGCCAGAAGTGCAACCGACGCCAAAGATTCACTTTGCATGACTAGTGGAAGCCCCCGCCGTTACGCGAGACGTAGCGAGGATGGTGCCTGCTGGGAGAGTCTCTTGGAGGACTGGCTCACTCTGGCGCTAGTGGCGACGATCTGGTTTCTGTCCTTCGTTGATCATGCCAAAGCGGATGATCTTGTCGACTCAGTTGAGCATTTCCAAGGCAGTGCTGCACCCGGTTCGGAACGCAGCTGGAAGACGATCGCAGCGCCTGAGACGCCGAAGGGGCACACTGAGGCTCACCCTCTGGAACTGACCCCATGTCCTTCGATGCTGCAAATCTCAACTTGCTGGAGAAGCTTCGCGACTTCCGTGTTGCGCTTTCGCTGTTGGCGTTTGCAGTGCTTTTGGATGTGCTCTTGGCGCTGACGATGGGCGGCAACCTTTGGTCTTTCAAGTGGGATGACCTCGCGTCGCGTCCAGGGTCTTTGCTACTGTTGGTTCTTGCTTACAGCGTAACAATGACCGTGGGCGCGGGCTTGCTTTCCTGGATTGCCATGACGGTCAGGGAACTGTTCTTGCCGAAGCTTCAGCGGTGGCTAGGTGGTGGCGAGGTGCCGCAAAATCCTAACCCGCAGCGCTACGTCACGCGTTTGGAGGCGGAGAACGCATTGGGATGCTCGGCCGAAGGCGGTGGAGGCGCAGCTGCTCAACCGCACCACGCTTGAACTCGGCACTGAACTTCCTACGCTTTGACATGAACACTCCTCATGGCCTGAATCGGCCTTCTTGTAAGTGTCCGTGAAAACGGGGTAGAACCCGGGGTAGAACCCCTCGCTCGCTCTTCGGATGGAAGAAGCGGTGGATAGCGCCATGCGATTTTGGGTGTTGGTGAGCCCAGGCGGGGAGCGGCTGGGATATGGGCTGGACGGTCGAACACCCAGCCAAGGCCAGACAGGCCAGAGCGGCGGCGATTGCAAAGCGGGGTTGCATGCGTTCCTCCCAGAAAGATCATTGGATGCTTTCAGGGGTAGTGGATTTCCAGGAAAGCGCAAGCGAGCTAAAAGAAAGCCCCCGAACAGCCGGGGGAGGAGGCCTGCTGCCGAGGGCTTAGAGAGGCTAGGGACTAAAGTCCCTGCCTCGTTGCAAGGAATAGCATGCAAAGATTGAAAGTCAATCTGGGAAGCTATGCCGCGATCACCACGATGTCGCCTGCCATCGAGGCGTCGTTTACGGCATCGATATCGAAGTGTTCGACCCCGAGGAGATCGGCTTGATACGTCAGGGCTGGGATCGTCTGCTTTCCGCTCTCAATGAACGAAACTACGTGGCCCAGCTGGTCTTCGGTGATGCGGAAGGATAGGTCTCGATCAGAAATCAGGGCCTTGACGCGGTTTCCGTTGAGCTCATCAAGGTCTTGTGCGAGGTTCTGAAGAGTTTCTTGGCCGCGCTTACGAGCACCCACCTTGATTTGAACTTGGGCGAGGAACAGCCCAAGGTTCACCAAGCGGTCTTGGAGCACCTGGATGTCAATCAGGCGGTCCACGTTGCTTGCTGCTTTGACGGCGTGGCGTTGCAACACCAGCTTGGTGAACTGGTATTGCTCATGGAAGTCCTGAATCTTGTGCTTGAGGAGCTCGATATCGTCCTCCTCAAAGTGCTGCTCGCAGGCGAGCACCAAGCCACGAAACCTCGCCTCATCCATCAGCAAGCTGTGTTCGTGGGCTTCGCTGACCATTTGAAGTGTTTGAGCGATGCCGGCTGACTGCGCTTCGATCTGGCCGCTGATCTTGTTCAGCTTCTTGCAAACGATGACGAAGCCCGCGGTCGTGACGGCCAGATTCAAGCCAGCCATGGCGAGGTTGGCCATCTGTAGTGCTTGAAGTGAACCCATGCTCTGTTGGAGGACATCCATGCCGCCCTGAAGGTTGCCCATCCTTTGTTGCATGGTGGCCTGCAGTTGGGAAATGCTCTGCTGGGCCTGCTGCGGGTCGCTCGGGAATACAAGGTGCGCGGCGATCTGGCCCCCCTTGCCAGTCCCCGCGGCGTATCGCACCACGCCTCCAAGAACGTTCAGCTCTCCAGAAGCGATACGCACAAGGATGTCTTGAAGCTTGGGCAGGTCACGCGCCAGCTCTGCATTGGTCACAGACATGCTTTCAGCCTCTCAGAATAGTGTTGGAAATCAGCGTCAATGCGCTTACGACGAATCTTTGCGATCTGGAGAACAGCTGGGACTGTAATGCGGAATGCTGGGCCTGTCGCTTCGTAGAGTGAGTATCCCGCCGCCCCAACAGCGACAGGGCCCGCGACAAACGATGCCGCACGAGCGCCCAAAGCGGATGCAAAGCCTGCGACCCCGCCAGCCGAGGCCAAGCCTGCTGCCGTCCCTGCGTTCTGAACCAGTTGTTGCACGACCTTGTCGATGACCGAGTTTGGCGTGGTCTCGCCAGCGCCCTCTGCAGTTGAATCGTCGGGCGAATATTTCCCGAGGGCCCCCGCAAGGGCCAACTCTTCGAGAGCATAGACGTCGGCGTCCTCTGGGATCTTGCCAGCCAGCTTTTTAGCAACGTCTTTGGCCAGCTCCGGGTATTCGACCCCGGAGGACCGGTAGGTGTTCATCAGAGTGTTGCCGCCAAAGGTGCAGATCTCCTTTTCCAGCACATCAGCAATCGACTGAAGGGTCCCCGCGGCCTTTCGGTCAACGATGAGCGCTTTGATGCCAGAGTCGAGCGCTAGCCGTCCCTTGCCGTAGTCGGTGATCAAGTCAGCCAGGACGTCCAGATCTTCACTGCCAGCTTGAGAAAGAAGCTCGGCCAACGGCCGGTTTCGTGGAACGCTGAAATCCATGTTTTCCCCTGTATGGGTTGCCTAACCCGTCTGTCTCTTGGCGTCAGGGCTCTATCTACAATCGGCCCTTCGGATCGGATTCTAACCAAAGCCGCCGTAGTCTCGGGCATTGGAGTCGCACTGAAAGAGATCGGAAGTTCGGTCACTGGGAAAAGCGCGTGCAGCGCCTCTCGGCCATGAAGAGGGAGGGGCGGGCGATGATGAAAGTCAAGGCGGCTCAGGGGCCGAACCGCGGCAGCGCCGTTGTCGGGATCTCGATCAGCCCATGCGGCTTCTCACTGTGGAAAGGGTTGAGCCACTGGCGCATCTAGTGACTGCCACTTGGTGTCCTTAGGAGGCCGGGGAAAGACGGCGTGGTGCTGTTCTCGGAAAGCGCTTGCGCAGCAGGTCGGCGCGCGGCAGCGCCAGCGAGGGCCTTACCAGCAGGGCCGACAGCGGCAGCCAGCGCTGGGGTATCTCGATGCGGCGCCCTTCGGCCAGCATGATCACCACCAACTGCAGCGCCGTCACGAGGACATCCGACCAGGTGAATGCAGAAATTGGCGTGTGAAGCTCTGGCGTTCGTATCAGAAAGGATTTCGGGGAAGGGGGGCGGCCGGAGGTGGAAGCGCGGCGTCCAGTTCCCAGCCCCTCAAGGTTGACAGTACCAGCGGCCAGAACTGACTGGCCCGGGTTTGCTGAAGCTCGAGCCGCTGCTTGGCTCGGGTAGGCATTCGACCGGCTCGGCGAGGTACCAGCGGCTCTGCAGAGATCACCGTGTGTGTTGCGGGCAAGGCCTTTGGAGTCGATCTGCCAGTCCCGTCGGTCTCCACCAGACCATCGAGTGCGGCCGCCAAGGTGGTGATGGGCACCAACCAGCTTCCGCCGAACTTCCTCAGTCCAGGGACGATGAGTCCTCTGGAAAGCTGATCTCGGGTCTGCTCATAGCCGCCCGCACCCGTACGGTTGAGCACGCGGGCCACATCCTCGACGGTCAGCATCGCCTTCCCGGGGAACATTTCGCGCAGCACAGGGAGGATGCCGGTCATGGCCTTGGGAAAAAGTTGGGAAAAACCATCCTTGGAAAGACCTGTTTTTGCTTGGATTGACTGGCGTGGAGCAACAAAAAAGGCTGGGCAGCTTCCTGTCCAACCTCTTGATAAATAAAGCAAATTTAGTGGTGGAGCCAAGGAGGATCGAACTCCTGACCTCGTCATTGCGAACGACGCGCTCTCCCAGCTGAGCTATGGCCCCACGGCAGGGTTTCAGTGTAGCGCTGCCTGCCGGGCTTGCCAAGCGCCGGGCCGGGACGGCGGCGGCACAAGGCCTGCCACCGTCCTAATCCGGTTCAGTGTAGGGCCCGGCGCAGCAAGGCGCCCGCGCGCTGAACCGCTACGTCAGTGCTGGCACTGACCGTGCGCAGGTGGATGCAGGCGTGGATCATCCCGGGCAGGCGTTCCAGCGTGCAGTCGATACCTGCCGCCTGCAGCCGCCCTGCGTACTGCTCGGCCTCGTCGCGCAGCGGGTCGTGCTCGCAGCTGAGGATGGTGGCTGGTGCCAGCCCCTGCAGGTCGGTTGCGTGGGCGGGCGAGGCCAGCGCCGACGGTTGGGCCAGACCACCCAGATAGGCCTGCCAGCAGCGCTGCATCAGTTTAGCGCTGAGGTAATAGCCCGTGGCGTAGTCCCGATAGGAATCGCTGCCCATGCCAGCATCCAGCGCCGGGTACAGCAGCAACTGGTGGCACGGTTGCGGCAGGCCCCGTTCGCGCAGCAGCAGGCAGCAGGCGGCGGCGAGATTGCCACCGGCGCTGTCGCCACCGATTGCCAGGCGCTGTGGGTCCAGGCCGAGGCGATCCGCATTGGCCTGCAACCACCGCCAAGCGTCGGCGACGTCATGCAGGGGAACCGGGAACGGGTGCTCCGGCGCCAGCCGGTAGCCGACCGCGGCGATCACGCAGCCGCTGGCATTGGCCAATGCCCGGCAGGGTCCGTCATAGACCGCCAGCGAGCACTGGAACCAGCCGCCACCGTGGGCGAACAGCAGAGCCGGTACCGGTCCATCGGGCAGCCCTTCCGGCGTGTAGAAACGCAGCTCCAACGCATGCCCGTCGCGCGCGATTACCGTGTGCTCGATCACGTGTGCGACGGCCTGTGGTGCTCCCTGCAACTGTGGCAGCGCGCTCTCGCTGATCACCCGCAGTTCGCGCAGGTCTTCCGGCAGCGCATGGGCGGCGACGGCGTCGACGAACTCCTGCAGCGCCGGTTCAAGCAGCATGGCGTGCCTCCAGCAGGAAGGGCAGCAACTGCGCCAGGAACGCCTGCGGTGCTTCTTCCATGATGAAGTGGCCGCAGCCCGGCACGATGCTGCCGCGTACATCGTCGGCATGTGGCTGCAGGGTCAGCATCGGCGCATCGCCGGTGGCGTGCTCGGCGCCGATGGCCAGTACCGGCATTGGCAGGCGGCGCTGCGCACGCTGCTTGTTCTGGCGGATCGTCTCCGGAATCGCGCGATACCAGGCGAAACCTGCGCGCAATGCGCCCGGACGGCTGTAGGCGGCAATGTAGGTGTCGGCGGCCACCGCATCGCGGCGGTACGACCAGCGATCGAACATGAATTCCAGGTAGGCGCGCTCGCGGCCACTGATCAGTGCCTCGGGCAGGTCGGCCACCTGGTTGAACATGAAGTGCCAGAGGAAGATGTTGTCGGCGGGTGCAGCAAAGATGCCCGGTTCCGGGGCCAGGCCGGGAATCACCGCTTCGGTGACGGCCAGCTGGCGCACCGCCTGCGGCTGGTCGCTGGCCAGCGCATAGGCGATCCACATGCCGATGTCATGCCCGACCACCTGATAACGGTCGTGGCCCAGCGCCTGCATGGTCTGGTGCAGGACGGCGGCGGCGCTGCCGGTGTCGTAGCCGTGGGCGGGGCGATCGGATTCGCCGATGCCCGGCGGATCCACGGCAATCGCTTCGAAGCCGGCCTCGGCCAGGGCGTGCAGTACGTGGCGCCAGGCGTACCAGGTCTGCGGCCAGCCGGGAATCAGCAGCACGGGTTCACCGTGGCCCGCGGACACGCAATGCACGCGCTGGCCATCGATGCGCAGGTAGTGGTGGCGCAGCGAAGCGTCGCCGGCAGCGCCAGCGGAAAGGGAAGTGGTCATGGGGGAGTGCTCCGTGGGGGCTCAGGCGATGCCGAGCATGTGCTGCATCTGCGCGGTGCTGATCGGTGCACCGGCGAAGTCGTCGAAGATCTTGTCGGTGACCGGAATGATGTGGTCGCGGATGAATGCAGCGCCTTCGCGTGCACCGGCTTCCTGGTCCTTCAGGCAGCACTCCCACTCCAGCGTCGCCCACCCCTGGTAGTCGTACTGGGCCAGCTTGGAGAAGATCGACTTGAAATCGACCTGGCCGTCGCCCAGCGAGCGGAAGCGACCGGCCCGTTCGGTCCAGTCGGCATAGCCGCCATAGATGCCCTGGCGGCCGCTGGGGCGGAACTCCGCATCCTTGACGTGGAACATGCGGATCAGCGGGTGATAGATGTCCAGGTACTCCAGGTAGTCCAGCTGCTGCAGGACGAAGTGGCTGGGATCGAACAGGATTCGGCAGCGCTCGTGCTGGCCGACGCGTTCGAAGAAGCGCTCGAAGCTGGTGCCGTCATGCAGGTCTTCGCTGGGATGGATCTCATAGCAGAGGTTGATGCCGTTGTCCTCGCAGGTATCGAGGATCGGCCGCCAGCGTCGTGCCAGTTCGTCGAACGCCGCGTCGATCAGGCCCGGCGGGCGCTGCGGGAACGGGAACAGGTACGGCCAAGCGAACGAGCCGGAGAAGGTGCCCATGTCCTGCAGGCCCAGCCGGCGCGAGGCGCGGGCGGCCAGGTACAGCTGCTGCTGCGCCCATTCGCTGCGCGCCTTCGGGTTGCCGCGCAGTGCTTCCGGGGCGAAGCCATCGCAGAGTTCGTCGTAGGCCGGATGCACGGCCACCAGCTGGCCGAGGATGTGGGTGGTCAGTTCGCTGACCTGCAGGCCGTGCTCGGCCAGTGTGCCGCGGATGTCATCGCAGTAGTCCTGGCTGTCGGCGGCGGTGGCCAGGTCGAACAGGCGTGCATCCCACGCGGGAATCTGCAATGCCTTGAAGCCATGGCCGGCGGCCCACGCGGCAATGCCGGCGAGGCTGTTGAACGGGGCCTGGTCGCCGGCGAACTGCGCCAGGTGCAGGCTGGGGCCCTTGAGGGTCTGCATGTGTTGCTCCAATTGTTTGTCGATCAACAAAGAATAGGCGCGGTCCTCGCGGTGGTCAACACCCGCGTTACACTGCGCGCCTCACTGGAGCAGGCAGGCAGATGGCAGGGCGACCGCGCGAATTCGACAGGGACCAGGCGTTGCGCAAGGCGATGCTGCTGTTCTGGCAGCACGGTTATGAAGGCACGTCGATGTCGGCACTGGTCGAGGCACTGGGCATCGCCTCTGCACGCATCTACGCCGCGTTCGGCAGCAAGGAGCAGTTGTTCCGCGAAGCCGTTGCGCTGTACGAGGACGGCGAGGGCGGCTTCGCGCCGCGCGCGCTGGAGCAGGCAACGCTGCGCGAGGCGATCGGGTCCATGCTGCGTGACGCCGTGTTGACCTACACCCGGCGTGGGCGGCCGCACGGTTGCCTGGTGGTGTCTTCGGCCAGCAGCGTCTCGCCCGATGGCGAGGGCGTCCGGGACTGGTTGGCCAGCCATCGTCGCCAGCGTACGGCGGCGATCATCGCGCGCCTGCAGCAGGCGCAGTCCGAAGGGCAGCTGGCCGGCGATGTGGCGGTGCAGGCACTGGGCGATCACTTCGCCACGGTGCTGCACGGCATCTCGGTGCAGGCCCGCGACGGCATCAGCCGCGAGCGACTGCTGGCGATGGTCGATATCGCGCTGACCCCGTTGCCCTGAGATCCGGGGTCAGATCCGTTTCCCCTTAGGGAAACGGATCTGACCCCAGGCGGTGCTGGCTGACTGTGCCGAAACCGCCTGTTTCACCGGGCTTGGGCGACGCGCAACGAAATCGTAACAATTTGGGGGATAATGGCGGCTTGCGCAGTTATCCTCCTTTTTGCCGCCCGGCTCGCGCAGGCCGCACGGACGCCTCCTCAGAGCATTTCATGCCCTCCCATTCCGATTCCCGCCGCCTGTCGGGTATGTCGTCTTCCTTCGTTTCCTTCCGCCGCCACCCGCTGGCCCTGGCCTGTGCTGGCCTGGCCCTGGTCGGCAGCTTCGGTGCCGCCGCGCAGGATAGCGCGCCGACCCCGACCGGCCTGGACACGATCACCGTGACCGCCGAACACCGCGAGCAGAACCTGCAGGAAGTGCCGGTCTCGGTCGGCGTGGTGCAGGGCGAGCGCATGCGCGACTTCACCGCCGGCGGCGACGACACCCTGCTGGCACTGTCCGGCCGCGTGCCGAGCCTGTATGCGGAAACCACCACCGGCCGCATCTTCCCGCGCTTCTACATCCGCGGCCTGGGCAACATCGATTTCTACCTGGGTGCCTCGCAGCCGGTGTCGATCATCCAGGACGACGTGGTGCTGGAACACGTGGTGCTGAAGTCCAACCCGGTCTATGACGTGGACCAGGTGGAAGTGCTGCGCGGCCCGCAGGGCTCGCTGTTCGGCCGCAACACCACCGCCGGCATCATCAAGTTCGATACCCTGAAGCCGACCCAGGACTACACCGGCCGCGTCAGCGCCAGCTATGCGACCTACAACAGCGTGTCGATCGACGGCGGCTTCGGCGGCCCGATCAACGACATCGCCTCGTTCCGCGTGTCGGCCCTGTACCAGCACCGCGATGACTACGTCGACAACACCTACAAGGGCCCGAGCGCCGACGGCACGGTCAGCCCGAAGAAGAACGCCATGGGCGGCTTCGATGACCGCAACGTGCGTGCGCAGCTGCTGCTGACCCCGAGCGACCAGTTCTCGATCCTGGCCTCGGCCCACGCCCGTGATTACGAGGGCACCTCGACCCTGTTCCTGCGCGGTGCGCTGACCAAGGGCTCGAACAAGACCGACGTGCCGCGCGACAAGGTCGCCTACGACGAAGCCGACAACAACCCGCAGGCCTACAAGACCTACGGTGGTTCGGTGAAGGCGCGTTACGACTTCGGCGCGATCGACTTCACCTCGATCACCGCCTACGAAACCACCTCCGGCTATAGCCGCGGCGACACCGACGGCGGTGCAGCGGTGGACTTCCCGGTCAACGGCGTGCCGAACGGCTACGGCCAGTCGATGGGCCGCATCCGCGACCTGGACCAGTGGACCCAGGAGTTCCGCCTGGCCAGCCATGACGACAGCGCGCTGCAGTGGCAGGCCGGTGCGTTCTACTTCAACGGCAGCGACACCACCGACTTCTACCAGCGCGCGTGGTTCCTGCAGGGCGCGGCACGCAACCCGAACAACTGGGTGCGTCTGCGCAACAAGAACACCTCGTGGGCCGGTTTCGGCCAGATCAGCTACGCCTTCACCGACAAGTTCACCGTCACCGCCGGCCTGCGCCAGACCAAGGACGAGAAGCACACCCGTCTGCTGAAGACCGCTGATACCGCCGCCGGCGTGGTCACTTACAAGGGCCGCACCGACGTCAAGATGTCCGATACCACCCCGAGCTGGGATCTGAGCGCGATGTACCAGATCACGCCGGACGTGAGCGTCTACGCCAAGGTCGCACGCGGCTTCCGCGGCCCGACCATCCAGGGCCGTTCGGCGGTGTTCAATGCCGATTTCACCACCGCCGATTCCGAGACGATCCTGTCCTGGGAAGCGGGCGTGAAGAGCAGCCTGTGGGACAACCGCCTGCGCCTGAACGCCACCGCGTTCACCTACACCGTCAACGACATCCAGCTCAACGGCAACGATTCGGACGGCAACGGCGTGCTGTTCAACGCCGACAAGGCCAAGGCCTACGGTTTCGAAGCCGACATGGAGCTGCGCCCGATCCCGAACCTGACCCTGAGCGCCGGCCTGAGCCTGCTGCACAGCGAGATCAAGGACAAGCGCGTGTATGCGCAGGTCTGCGGCCTCAACGGCCAGGTGGTGTGCACGGTGAATGACCCGACCATCAAGGTCGGTGCCAACACCTTCGCCCAGATCGACGGCAACCCGCTGCCGAACGCGCCGAAGTACAACGTCAACCTGGCCGCCCGCTATGACTTCCCGGTCAGCGATGCCGGCACCATGTTCGTCTCCACCGACTGGAACAAGCAGGGCTACACCAGCTTCGTGCTGTACGACAGCAAGGAGTTCAACTCCAAGGGTGACTTCGAGGGTGGCCTGAAGATCGGCTACTCGGGCAACTACGGTGCCTACGAAGTGGCGCTGTTCGCGCGCAACATCACCAACGAGAAGAACCTCAAGGGTGTGATCGAGAACTACATGGCCGCGGTCTACAACGAGCCGCGCACCGTGGGTGTCTCGCTGAACATGAACTGGTAATGCGCTGTCGCGGTGGCGGGTCGTCCCGCCATCGCGCTGCTGGAATGAAAAGGGCGGCCCGGATTACCGGGCCGCCCTTTTCGTTGCTTCAGACCGCAGTGAGGTTGCTGTCCTGGCTGCGCTGGCCGAAGGTCAGGGCCCAGGTGGCGCTGTCCACCTGCTGGCGGTCCTGTTCCTGCTGCTTGCGTGCGCGGCTGGCACCGAACCAGCGACCCTCGCCGTTGATCAGCGGCGCCATGCGCACCACGTCCACATACTCCGGATCGATCTCGCTGGCACGCTGCAGCCAGGTCAGGGCGAGGAATGCATTGGCCGGGACGCCGTTGCCGACGTGGTAGATGTCGGCCAGGTAGCCTGATGCCCACAGCTTGTCGTCGTCGTCACCGCGCCACCACAGCGGAATCAATGCGCGCTCGACCGCTTCGCGTTTGTGCGCGTCATTCTGGCCATCCAGCGCCAGGCAGGCCAGGTTGCGGCAGGTCGGGCCCCACACCCGCTCGCCGGCCTCGGCCTCATCCAGGCAGCGCAGGTACAGCCCGCGCGCACGCGCTTCATTCTCCGCGCCGCCTGCGGCGACGAGGCGCACGGCCAGGTTGTAGGTGGCGATCAGGTCGCCGCCTTCCACCGCACGCTCCTGCCAGTAGGCGGCCTTTTCCGCATCGGCGAACTGCGGTTGGTCGCGGCCACCGAGGCGGCCCTTGTACAGGTCGCACAGCGCCGACATCGCACCAGCGTCACCGGTTTCAGCCATGCGCTGCAGCAGTGACAGGCCCGCGGCCTGCGAAACATCACAGAACAGGTTGGCGGCGAACGTCACCGCCGAGGTGTTGTCCTGCTGCGCAAGCTTCAACGCGCGCTGCAGCAGGATACTGGCGCGCGTCGGGTCGCTGGCCTGGCCGAGCAGGCCATGCTCGATGGCGGTAGCGGCCCAGAGCAGGCCGATCGCCGAATCGCCTTCGCGCGCGGCATAGTCCACCACCTGTGCGAACAGTGCTTCGGCACCGTCGACATGGGCGAACCAGGTGCAGGCCTCGAGGTTGCTGAGCCCCTCATGCAGGACCACATCGCGGTCCAGTGCCCATGCCTGCTGCAGATCTTCAAGCACGGCCTGCATGTGGTGCGGATCCCACTGCACGACATCTTCGATGTCTTCAACGCGGCCAAGCCGGTAGCGCAGCCCGGCACGCTGGGCCAGCACCTGCGCGCGCAGGTTGCGGTCCAGGTGCCAGTCGAGGATCTGCGCGTACGCGCGCTCGTGCGCGGCCACGGCGTCGGCATCCTCGCGGTGGGGCAGATCGCCCATCCAGTCCTGTTCCTTGTGCCAGCGCAGCGCGTTGCTCTGCGCCAGTTCCAGGCCACGGCACCAGCCACCCTCGATGAAGTTCTCCATCGCCTCATGGCTGCCGCCCCAGCGCGGGTACAGGAAGTACAGGGTGTCTTCCAGCGTGGCCAGATCGTCCGGGCGCTGCTCCAGCACCAGGCGCATCCAGTACGCCAGCGGTGCGTCGAAATCGTCCTGGCTGCGCTCGCGCAGCAACGGGGGCAGCGTATCCGGCAGCGTCTGCAACGGCGCACCGAAGCGCGACAGCAGCTGCAATGCCTGTGGCCAGGCTTGAGGGTAGTGCTCGGTCAGCGCGGCGTCATCGGATGCGGCGGGCTCCCCGGCCTGCAGCGCACGCAGCCAGTTCGGTTCGCGCAGGTAGCTGGTGATGCGCTTGATGCCATCCAGCGCCAACGCAGGTCGTGGCGACAGCGGAATCGCCTGCAGGTAGGCATGCACGGCATGATCGCGGGCCAGCTGCGCCGCCAGCCATTGGCTGTCTTCCACCAGCGCGGCCACATCGGCGCTGCGCAAGGCACCGGCCGCTTCTTCCCAGCAGGCACCGAGGCGCAGATGGGCGTAGTAGCTGTGGGGGGCGGCGGCGACCCACTGCTGTGCCTGCTGCAGGCGCTCATCCAGGGTCAGGGTGGGATCCTGCAGGTTGCGCAGGCGCCAGCGGATGCCGGGGAGTGGCCGTTCGCCGCCCAGCCAGGCTTGTTCGTGCGGCGCCAGCTGCGCGTCCAGTTCGGAGTAGCGCTTCGCCTGCAAGGCAGCGCGCGCCCCTGTGCGCCACGCCAGGTCCTCGGCGGAGAGGCCGTCCTTCGCAACTCCATTTGTCATCTGATGCAATCCAACATTGGCGGGGACGCTATTGGACAGTCCCGCGCTCGCGTCGGCAAGCGTGGCAGATGCTCATTCTGTGTGTTGCGGGCGCCGGCACAGTGCCGGCGCCCGCAGTGTCAGCGTGCCGGCAGCAGCGCCTGCAGGCGCGACTCCAGTTCCTGCTGGCGCCAGCCGGCCAGTGCGGCGGGCCATTGGCGACGTTCCAGATAGCTTTCCAGGTGCTTGCGCGAGGCAAGGATGCCATCCGGCAGTCCCAGCTCGCGGCTGCGTTCGGCCACGGCCTCCTGCAGCTTCTTCAGCGCCTGCTTGTTGCTGTCGTTGGCCGGCAGCGCCAGCGGGGCGTCGGCCTCATCGTCCAGCGGCGTCTCCAGCGCCTGCCACACGGCGCCAGCGAGCTTGCGCGGTGCCTTCGGGAACTGCTCGAACAGCTGGCCCAGCGCGGCGGCATCGGCCGGTGGCGTGCGTGCCAGCGTGGCGGCCAGTTCGTTGTCCAGGATCCAGCTGCGTGGGCGGTCGCTGCTGCGCGCATGCACATCGCGCCAGCGCAGCAGGCGCAACAGGCGATGCTGTGCGGCGGCGTCGAGGAACTGTGCCGAGCGCATCGACAGGTGGGGCCAGCGGTCCTCGTCATTGGCAACGCTGGCCAGCAGGCGCTCGCCGTCGTCATGCAGCCACTGCTGGCGACCCAGCGCCTGCAGCCTGGCATCGATGGCGTCGTGCAGTGCGAACAGGTGTTCGACGTCGTCGGCGGCGTACTGCAGCTGCGACTCCGACAGTGGTCGGCGCATCCAGTCCGAGCGGGTCTCACCCTTTGCCAGTGCGACGCCGGTGATTTCCGCCACCAGCTTCTGGTAGCCCATGCCACCGCCGATGCCGGCCAGCGAGGCGCCGATCTGGGTGTCGAACAGCGGCCGTGGCAGTACGCCGCAGGCCCACTTGAAGGCGACCAGGTCTTCGCTGGCGCTGTGCATCACCTTGATGATCGATTCATCGGCCAGCCACGGCGCCAGCGCCTCGGTCATGCCCGGAATCAGCGGGTCGATCAGCAGGATGTCCTGGCCGACCGCCATCTGCACCAGCGCCAGCTGCGGCCAGAAGGTGCGTTCACGGATGAATTCGGTGTCCAGGCCGATGCGGGTCGGGCGCTGCTGGAAGTACGCATCCAGCTCGGCGGGGGTGGTGATCCAGGTTGCCACGGGTCAGGGCCTACTACTCGGGTTTGCTCAGGCAGGGGAGAATAGCCTAACGTCGATCCGCGTCCGTGCCGAAGGAGGCTCTGCTTGCGTTTTCCGTTGTCGCCCGTGCTGTGCACCGCGCTGGCCGTCGCCCTGGCCGGCTGCACGCCGTCGCCGCCCGCGACGGCGGACCGGGCGGCCAGTGGGGCCACGCGGCAGGCCGAGGACGTCGAAACCGGCACCGATGCCAGCCCACAGGCCGGGCAGGGCAGCGTGACCATCGGCGGTGAGGATGCCGCCGAGGATGTGCAGCAGTGGACGCCCCCCAGGGTCGACCGGCAGGGCCGCAGCCTTGCCCAGTTGCGGCGTGCGGCCGAACAGGCCTTTGCCGACGGCCGGCTCTACGAGGATGCCGATGCCGCCATTCCGTTGTGGCTGGCCGTGCAGGAAGAGGACCCGGATGACCGCCAGGCCCGGCTGGGCCTGCAACGTGCCCGCCAGCGCCTGCAGCAGCAGGCCGACGCCCTGCTGGTGCGGCCGCTGAAGCAGCGTGAGGCGCTGGCCGAGGCCAGCCGCCAGGCGCTGGTGTTGCTGACGCTGGCGCCAAAGGACGAAAAGGTGCGTGCGCTGCAGGGACGGGTGGAGCTTGCCCAGCGTGTGGTGGCTTACAACCGCGCCGGCGAAGAGGACCTGCGCTCGGACCGGATCGGTGAAGACGGGGATGGGGCCATCGGCAACTTCCGTGAGGCACTGGCATTGGATGAGGACAACAGCCGCGCACGGCAGGGACTGGCCGCAGCCGAAAGCGGGCTGATCCGCCGTGCCGAGGACGCTGCACGCACGCGCGATTTCGCCAGCGCCGGCACCTGGTTGGCCGAAGCGAGCAAGGTGCGCGATTCGTCGCCGACCATCGCCGACGCGTTCGAGCGCATCGAGCAGATCCGTGCGGCGGCATTGCTGCAGCTGCGCGATGACGGTCTGCGTGACCTGGCCACGCCGCAGGGCCTGAAGCCGGCCCGCGAGAAGCTGGCCGAGGCATTGCGCATCGCGCTGCCGGGCGACGCGGTGGTGGGCCAGCTGCGGGAGCGCATCGACCTGGCTACCCATTACGGCAGCTTCCGCCCGGGGCAGGTGTTCAGCGATGCCATGCGCGATGGCGGGCGCGGGCCGCAGATGGTGGTGGTGCCACATGGCGGCTTCCAGATGGGTGCCGGTGATGCCGAACCGGGATCCAGTGATTCCGAGCGCCCTTCGCACTATGTGCGCTTCGATCGTGGCTTCGCGATGGCGATCACCGAGGTCACGGTCAGCGATTTCGAACGCTACGTGAAGGCATCCAATGCGCGCCCGCGCGCGACCCGGCGGGGCCATTCGGTGGTCTATGACGAGCGTAGCGGCAACTTCATCCGCCGCAGCGGCGTGGACTGGCGCTCGGACTACGACGGTGGCCGCGCGATGGCCAATTCGCCGGTGATGCACGTCAGCATCCGCGATGCCGAGAACTACGCGGCGTGGCTGTCCGAGCAGACCGGGCGCAGCTACCGGCTGCCCAGTGAGGCCGAATTCGAATATGCACTGCGCGCCGGCAGCAGCGGCCGCTATCCGTGGGGCGACGCCGGCACGCCGCCGCCTGGCAGCGGCAACTTCACTGGCAGCAAGGACGTTTCTCCTTCGGGCCGGCATTGGCACAACGCCTTCATCGGCTATGGCGATGGCTGGTGGGGGCCGGCTCCGGTAGGGAGTTTCCAGGCCAATGCCTTCGGCCTGCACGACATGGGTGGCAACCTCAGCGAGTGGGTGGCCGACTGCTGGCATGCCAGCTACCGGCGCGCGCCGTCTGACGGTGCCGCCTGGTTCAACCCGGGTTGCCGCGCACGGGTGATCCGCGGCGGCAACTGGGCCAATGCGCCGGAGCAGACCCGTGCCGCCTGGCGGCAGTCACAGGATTCGGACACCACCAACGCGCGCATCGGCTTCCGCCTGGTACGCGGCATCTGAGCGGCGCCGGGCTTCACCCGCTGCGGGCATCGGCGCACTAAGATTGCGCCGTGCCCGCCAGCCGGCGGGACCTGCCGGAAGACCGCCCGATGCGCAATGATCCCTTCTCCCGCTCGCCGCAAGGCCCGCAACGGCGCGGCCTGTTCGGCAACATCCGCTGGTGGGTGTTGCTGCTGGCTGCCGGCTACGCGGTGTTCTACTGGTTTTCCAACCGCACGGTCGATCCCTATACCGGTGAGAAGGTGATGATCGACAGCAGCCTGGACGCGCGCCAGGAGACGGCGCTGGGGTTGCAGGCCTACCAGCAGATCCTGTCGCAGGAACGGCCGATGGATCCGAACGCACCGATCGCGCGCGACGTGCGCGACATCGCCCAGCGGCTGATCGCCAAGGTCGACGTGGTGGAGACCGCGCTGGCACAGGAGCATGGCGTGCAGCCGGCGCACTTCGCGCGGGATTTCCAGTGGGAAGTGAATGTGATCCCGTCCGAGCAGGCCAATGCGTTCTGCCTCCCGGGCGGCAAGATGGCCGTTTACACCGGGCTGGTGCCGGTGGCGCGTACGCGCGATGCGATGGCGGTGGTGATGGGCCACGAGATCGCCCATGCACTGCTGCGCCATGGTGCACAGCGCATGGCCCAGCAGAAGCTGACCCAGATCGGGCAGATGGCCGGCGCCGCCAGCGGCATGGATGCACAGCAGCAACAGATGATGATGTCGGCGATGGGCTATGGTTACTTGTTGCCGTATGCGCGCAGCCACGAGACGCAGGCGGATGAAGTGGGGCTGATGCTGGCCGCGGCAGCGTGCTTCGATCCACGCGAGGCGGTACCGCTGTGGCAGCGCATGGGCCAGGCCAGCGGTGGCCAGTCACCGCCGGAGTTCGCCTCGACCCATCCGAATCCGGGTACCCGTATCCAGAACCTGCAGGCACTGATGCCGAAGGCGCTCGAGTACCGGCAGAAATTCTGCGAGCAGGCAAAGTAGGGGGGCGGCAGGGCTTGCAGCCCTGCACCCGCGGTAGTGCCGGCCGCTGGCCGGCAGCAGCAACAGCAACAGCAACAGCAACAGCGTGCATTCCGCGGGATGGCGGGGTGGGTCCGGTTGCGGGAGACGCCGTAAACCCGTCCATGGGGGCTTGGCCGCGGCATCCATGCCGCGGACACTCCCGCAACCGGACCCACCCCGCCTTCGACAGTTTCTCGCGATCTGTCGGAATGGCTTGGGGTCAGATCCGTTTTCCTACGGAAAACGGATCTGACCCCGAATTGATTCGATATCTGACAGCTTTCATCCACGCATGCGTGGATCTACCGTGTCGACCAAGGTCGACACCTACCAACAGCCTCCGGAATCTGTCAGAGGCGGGGCGGTGTGGATGTGCAGGACCGTTGGCGCCATGGATGGCGCCATCGAGCCCCCATGGATGGGTTTACGGCGTGTCCTGCACAGCCACACCGCCCCGCCATCCCACGGAATACCAGCTTTGGCTGTTGCTTCGGCTGTTGCTGTTGCTTGAACGCTTCGGCAGGTGCAGGGCGCAGCCCTGCCGAACAACTCTTTACTTTACCTGCACGTCGATCACGCCGTTGCCAACGCGGGCCTGCAGTGCATCACCGGGCTGTACCTGGTCGACCTGGCGTACCAGCGAGCCATCGTCACTGCGGGTCAGGATGCTGTAGCCACGCGCCACGGTCGCCAGCGGGCTGACCGCTTCCAGCGAACGCGCCAGTCCGCGCAGGCGCAGGGCATCGCGCTCCAGCAGACGCTGCATGGCCACCTGCGGCCGCCCGCGCAGGGCAGCCAGACGGCGCTGCATCGCGTCGAGCTGGCGTTGCGGATGGTGCCCGCGCAGCACCGCCGCCGCATGGCGCAGGCGCGCGGCGCGGCGCTCCTGCTGCTGGTTGAACGCGGCATGCAGGCGCCGGCCCAGATCGAGCTGGCGGCGGCGCAGCAGGTCCAGCCGCGCCTGCGGGCTCTGTGCGTTCAGGCGCAGCAGGGCACGATCGGCGCGCTGCATCGCCTGCTGCATCGCATGCCGTTGCAGCTGCACCATGCGCGCCGCAGTCCGGCGCAGGCGCAACGCCAGTTCGCGCTGGTCCGGTACCAGCAGTTCGGCCGCCACCGAAGGCGTCGGTGCGCGCAGGTCGGCGGCGAAGTCGCTGAGGCTGAAGTCGGTTTCGTGGCCGACCGCCGAGACCACCGGCGTGTTGCTGGCGGCGATGGCGCGGGCCAGCGCTTCATCGTTGAACGCCCACAGGTCTTCCAGTGAACCGCCACCGCGGGTCAGCAGGATCACGTCGTAGCGGCCACTGGCGTCGGCGGCCTGCAGCAGGCGGGTGATCTGTGCAGCGGCGCTGCTGCCCTGCACCAGGGTCGGCAGCAGGTCCACTTCCAGCAGCGGGAAACGGCGCTCAAGCACGCTCAGTACGTCGCGCACGGCGGCGCCGGTCGGCGAGGTGATCACTGCCAGGCGCTGCACGTGCGCCGGCAGCGGCCGCTTGCGTGCGGGGTCGAACAGGCCCTCGGCCTCCAGCCGTGCCTTCAGCTCCTCGAAGGCGCGGCGCAGCGCGCCTTCGCCGGCTTCTTCCATGTGGTCCAGCACCATCTGGTACTCGCCACGGGCGTCGTACAGGGTCACCTTGCCGCGCACCAGCACGCGCATGCCTTCGCGCGGCACGAACTTCAGGTACTGCGCCTTCATCCGGAACATCGCTGCGCGCAGCTGCGCACGTGCGTCCTTCAGGGTGAAATACAGGTGCCCGGAGGAAGGGCGCGCCACGCTGCCCAGCTCGGCCTCGACCCAGATCGCCGGGAAGCTGCCTTCCAGCAGGTCGCGGGCCAGGGTGTTGAGCTGGCTGGGGGTGAGGATGTCGTTGTTGCGTGGCTGCATGGGAACGGCGTGCTGCGGACGGAACGGGGGCTCAGGATCGCACGTCAGCGCACCGCGTGCTGGCCCAGCGCCCACTGCACGTGTTCACGCACCAACGGCGAGGGATCATCGACGCGGGTATGCAGCGCGGCCAGCGTCTCTGCCGTGGTCGGCGCGTTGCCCAGCGCCACCGCGATGTTGCGCAGCCAGCGTTCATGGCCGCTGCGCCGGATCGGGCTGCCTTCGGTACGGCGCAGGAACTCGGTTTCATCCCAGGCGAACAACTGGTCCAGGCGCGCGATATCGAGATTGTTGCGCGCGCGGAAATCGGCTTCGTCGGTGCGCTTGGCGAATTTGTTCCAGGGGCAGACCAGCTGGCAGTCGTCGCAGCCGTAGATGCGGTTGCCCATCAGCGGCCGCATGTCTTCGGGAATGGGACCGTCGTGCTCGATGGTCAGGTAGGAAATGCAGCGCCGCGCGTCCAGCCGCTGCGGTCCGATGATGGCCTGGGTGGGGCAGACATCGATGCAGCGCGTGCAGGTACCGCAGTGGGCAGTGGCCGGCACGTCGATCGGCAGGGGGATGTCGATATAGATCTCGCCGATGAAGAACCAGGAACCGCCGTGACGGTCGATCAGGCAGGTGTGCTTGCCGATCCAGCCGAGCCCGGCGTTGCGCGCCAGTGCGCGTTCCAGCACCGGTGCCGAATCGACGAACACGCGGTAGCCCAGCGGCGCCACCTCATCGTTGATCTGCGTGGCGAGCTTCTGCAGGCGGTTGCGCATCAGCTTGTGGTAGTCGCGGCCCAGCGCGTAACGGGCCACGTAGGCACGGCCGGGATCGGCCAAGGTCGCCCAGGCTTCGGTGTCGTCCTTGTGGCTGTAGTCCATGCCCACCGAGATCACCCGCACGGTGCCGGGCAGCAGTTCGGCCGGCCGCGCACGCAGCGTGCCGTGGCGCGCCATCCAGTCCATCGTGCCGTACAGGCCCTGGCCCAGCCAGTCGGCCAGATGCGCCTCATCCTCGCCCAGCTCGATGCCGGCGATGCCGCAGCGCTGGAAGCCATGCGCACGGGCCAGTTCGCGGATGCGCTGCACGGCCTGGGCCGGATCGACGGGGGCGGGGACGGGGGACATGCGCACCAGTATAAAATCCCTGCATGCCCGATCTTTCCCTTCTGTTCGATACCGCAGCAGCGCGCGCGCTCGATGGACGCGCATCGGCGCTGGCCGGTGATGGTGGCTGGAGCCTGATGGCCCAGGCCGGTCTGGCCGGCTGGCAGTGCCTCCTGCAGCAGTGGCCGGAAGCCCTCCAGCTATGCGTGCTGGCCGGTGCCGGCAACAACGGTGGCGACGGTTACGTGCTGGCCCGCCATGCCGTGCGGTCAGGGCGGCAGGTACAGGTGGTCACGCTGCCCGGCACGGCGCCCGCCACGGCGCTGGCGGCGCAGGCTGCAGCGGAATTTGCCGCGGCAGGCGGCTGCATCGTTGCGTTCGACGGTCAGTTGCCGGCTGCTGAGGTCTATGTAGACGCACTGTTCGGGCTTGGCCTGGACCGGGCGCCAGCCGGCATGGCCCAGTCGCTGATCGAGGCCCTCAATGCGGCGCAACGGCCGGTGCTGGCGATGGATGTGCCGAGTGGCGTTGATGCCGACAGCGGTTGTGTGCCCGGCGTGGCGGTGAAGGCCACTGTCACGTTGCAGTTCATCGCGTGTCACCGCGGCCTGTACACCGGTGATGCCCTGGAACAGGTGGGCCAGCGTCGGCTGGCGCCACTTGAACTGCCTGATCAGGCCTGGGACGGTGTCCACGCCAGCGCGCAGCGCTGGACGGGCGACCGCTTGCCGGTGCTGCTGCCACCGCGACGCGCCAATACCCACAAGGGAGAATCGGGCCACGTTCTCTGCATCGGTGGAAACCACGGCAGTGGCGGCGCGGTCGTGATGGCTGCCGAGGCGGCGCTGCGTGCTGGCGCGGGCCTGCTCAGCGTTGGCACCCGTCGCGATCACGTCGGCCCCTTGCTGGCGCGCCTGCCCGAGGCCATGGCCCACGCGCTGGAAGATGGTGACGCGCTGCCGGCGCTGCTGGACAGGGCCGGAGTGGTGGCGATCGGCCCCGGGCTGGGCCAGGACGAGTGGGCGCGCGCACTCTTTGCACGGGTGCTGGCGTGTGACAAGCCGCTGGTGGTTGATGCCGATGCACTGAATCTGCTGGCGAAGGATCCGCGCGCACTGCCGCACGCGATCCTCACGCCACACCCGGGCGAGGCCGCGCGCCTGCTCGGGTGCAGCACCGCTGACATCCAGGCTGATCGCTATGGCAGTGCACAGGCATTGGCCGAGCGCTTCCACGCCGTGGTGGTGCTGAAGGGCGCGGGCAGCATCGTGGCGGCACCCGCGCAGACGCCACGGCTGATTGCTGCGGGCAATCCCGGCATGGCCGTGGGGGGCATGGGCGACCTGCTCACCGGCATCATCGCCAGCCTGCGTGCGCAGGGCCTGACCGCCTTCGACGCCGCTGCGGCTGGCGCGTTGCTGCACGCGCTCGCCGGCGATGCTGCGGCCGCCGACGGCGCGCGTGGCCTGCTTCCCACTGACCTGCTGGCGCCGCTGCGGCGACTGGCCAACCCGGACCTCTCTCCATGACCGACTTCTTTCTTGCCGACAGCGATGCCACCGAACAGCTCGGGCAGTGGCTGGCTGCCACCCGACCACCGCAGGCGCTGGTCGAACTGCGCGGCGACCTGGGCGCCGGCAAGTCCACCACGGCCCGCGCGCTGCTGCGCGCGCTGGGCGTGCAGGGCGCGATCCGCAGCCCGACCTATACCCTGGTCGAGCGCTACCCACTGGCCAGCGGTGGCGAGGCGTGGCATCTGGACCTGTACCGGATCGGCCAGGCCGGCGAGCTCGATTTTCTCGGGCTGGACGAGGGCAGCGCGGTGTTGTGGCTGGTCGAATGGCCGGAACGCGGCGCTGGCGCGCTGCCGCCGACCGACCTGGTGGTGGCGCTGGAGATCGAGGGGCAGGGGCGTCGCGCCCGTCTCACTGGGGCCAGCGACATCGGACATGAATGGCTGGAACGGCTCCCCCAAGGGGGCGACTTGCAGGCCATTTCTGTCGGCTGACGAGAACAAACACCGGCAGGTTACGGATTATTAAGGAAAAAGGTGTTGCATTCCGTTCAGCGCGGTGATTGAATCCTGAGCCATGCGCCCGGGGAACCGTCTCATTGCCATCTGTGCCGCCGTCGGACTGGGTCTGGCGAGCGTCAGTGCGTGGGCCGGCGAAGTCCGCCAGGTCCTGCTGAATACCGGCGCTACCGGCACCCGTGCCGAGATCTCGCTGGTCGGCAGTGGCGGTTACAAGACCCTGTCGTTGGCCGGTCCGAACCGCCTGGTGGTCGATTTCCCGGATTCCAGCGCCATACGCAACCTGAAGATGCCGGCCGCGCAGGGCGTGGTCACGGCGGTGCGTACCGGACAGCCGGTGCCGGGCACTTTCCGTGTCGTTTTCGACCTCGCTGAATCGGTGGCGCCGTTCCGCCCGCAGATGCAGCGCGAGGGCAATGAATCCAAGCTGGTGATCGAATGGCCGGGCGATGGTCCTGCCGTGGCCGCCAGTCGTCCTGCGGCGACGCCGGCGGTACAGCCGCAGGTCCCTGCCAGCACGCCCGCACCGACGCCGGCCGAGAGCGCGCAGTCGCGCAACGACGCCGCGCGCGCCACCGCACTGTTGACCGCGCAGGTACAGCAGCAGGCCAGCGCCGCCGCTGCCACACCGGCCACGCCGACCCCGGCGCCGTCCACCGCTCCAGCCCAGGTCGCGGCAGCGGGTACGGCTGCCAGCAGCACGCCGTCCGCATCGCCGGCTGCGATCCTTGCCGGCCAGCGTACCGCCGCCGTGGTAACCACGCCGCCGGCCACTGCGCCTGCGCCGGTTCCGACGACGGTGGTGCCACCGCGTCCGGCCATGCCCAGCGATGCCTCGCGCATCCGCATGCAGGCCGGCATGCGCCACCTGGTGGTGGCCATCGATCCGGGCCACGGCGGCCAGGACCCCGGTGCGATCGGCCCGACCGGCAAGCGCGAGAAGGATGTGACCCTGGCCGTGGCGCGTGAGCTGGCCCGCCAGGTCAACGCGACGCCGGGCCTGAAGGCTTACCTGACCCGCGACAGCGATGTGTTCATCCCGCTGCCGATGCGTGCGCAGAAGGCGCGTGCGAACAAGGCCGACATCTTCATTTCGATCCATGCCGACGCGGCGGAAAACCGTTCGGCCACCGGTTCGTCGGTGTACGTGCTGTCGACCAAGGGCGCCTCTTCGCAGCGCGCCCGCTGGTTGGCGGACAAGGAAAACGCGGCCGACCTGGTCGGTGGCGTGCGCCTGCAGCAGACCGAAGGCACGCTCGCCAACGTGCTGCTGGACCTGGCCCAGAGCGGCTACATGAAGGCGTCCGAGGACGCGGCCGGCCATGTGCTGGGCGGCCTGAAGCGGATCGGCAACAACCACAAGCCGAACATCGAGCGCGCCAACTTCGCAGTGCTGCGCACCTCGGACATGCCGGCGATGCTGGTGGAGACCGCGTTCATCTCCAATCCGGATGAAGAGCGCCGTCTGATCGATCCGGCCTACCAGCGCAAGATCGCCGGGGCCGTGCTGGATGGTGTGCACACCTTCTTCAGCCGCCAGCCGCCCCCGGGCACGCTGTACGCGGCCCGCGCCCAGGCTGAGATCGACGCAGCCGGCACCATGGCCGGCGGCAGCAAGTAACCCGCCGAAGGCGGGTTACTGCTTTCTGTAGAGTCGAGCGGCGCTCGACTGGGCCTTCCCGGTAGCCCGTCAGTCGAGCATGGCTCGACTCTACCCTCGGCCGCTCCGTTATCATCCCCGCATGACGTCTGCTACCCATCCGCGCCCGATCCGGCCGTTGCCGGAGATCCTCATCAACCAGATCGCCGCAGGTGAAGTGGTCGAACGTCCTGCGTCGGTGGTCAAGGAACTGGTCGAGAACGCGATCGACGCCGGCGCCAGCCGCGTCGATATCGACCTTGAGGAGGGCGGTGTCCGCCTGATCCGCATCCGTGACAACGGCAGTGGCATCGCACCGGAACAGTTGCCACTGGCGGTCTCACGCCACGCCACCAGCAAGATCGCCGATCTGGACGATCTTGAATCGGTGGCCACGCTCGGCTTCCGTGGTGAGGCGCTGCCCTCGATCGCATCGGTCAGCCGCTTCACCCTGTCCTCGCGCCGCGCACATGACGAACATGGTTCGGCACTGCAGATCGAAGGCGGCAAGATCGGCGAAGTGACCCCGCGCGCGCATGCGCCCGGCACCACGGTGGAAGTGCGCGAGCTGTTCTACAACGTGCCGGCGCGGCGAAAGTTCCTGCGCGCAGAACGCACCGAACTGGGCCATATCGAAGAATGGCTGCGTTCACTGGCGCTGGCGCGGCCGGATGTCGAACTGCGCGTGTCGCACAACGGCAAGGCCTCGCGCCGCTACAAGCCGGGCGATCTGTATTCCGATGCGCGCCTGGCCGAAACACTGGGCGAGGATTTCGCCAACCAGGCCGTGCGCGTGGATCACAGCGGTGCCGGCCTGCGGCTGCACGGCTGGATCGCGCAGCCGCATTATTCGCGGGCCAGTGCCGACCAGCAGTACCTGTACGTCAACGGTCGCTCGGTGCGCGACCGCAGCGTCGCCCACGCCGTGAAGATGGCCTATGGCGATGTGCTGTATCACGGCCGCCAACCGGCCTACGTGCTGTTCCTGGAACTTGACCCGACCCGCGTCGACGTCAACGTGCACCCGGCCAAGCACGAGGTGCGCTTCCGCGACTCGCGGCTGGTCCATGATTTCGTCTACCGCACCCTGAAGGATGCGCTGGCCGACACCCGTGCCGGCATGTCGGCGCAGGACATCGGTGCCGGCCCCGCGCATCCGGTCGATGCGGCCATGGCTCCGATGACATCGAGCGCGGGCGCCTCTGGTTTCGGGCTGGTGCGCGGTCCGGCACCCGGTGCCGGCTCTGGCGGGGGCGGTGGATTCTCCGGGTGGCGACCGCAGCAGCCACTGGGCCTGCAGGTGGCCGATGCACCGGCGGCCTATGCCGCGCTGTATGCCACGCCGGCCGGTGCCGAGCGTGCAGCGGCACTGCCACCGATGCCCACCGAGAACGGGCTGCCGGTCACCAGTGCCGACGCAGGCGTACCGCCGCTGGGCTACGCCATCGCGCAGCTGCACGGCATCTACATCCTGGCCGAGAATGCCGAAGGCCTGATCGTGGTCGACATGCATGCGGCGCACGAGCGCATCGGCTACGAGCGCCTGAAGAACGCGCACGATGGCATCGGCCTGCAGTCGCAGCCGCTGCTGGTGCCGATCACGCTCGCAGTGGGCGAGCGCGAAGCCGACACCGCCGAGAATGAAAGTGAAACCCTGGCCGCACTCGGCTTCGAAGTGACCCGTGCCGGCCCCGGTGCGCTGCACGTACGCAGCATTCCAGCGCTGCTGGCGCATGCCGAACCGGAAGGGCTGCTGCGCGACGTGCTGACCGACCTGCGCGAACACGGCCAGAGCCGGCGCGTGGCCAGTGCTCGCGATGAGCTGCTGTCGACCATGGCCTGCCATGGCGCGGTGCGCGCCAACCGGCGGCTGACCGTGCCGGAAATGAACGCGCTGCTGCGCGACATGGAAATCACCGAGCGGTCCGGCCAGTGCAACCACGGCCGGCCGACCTGGGCCCGTTTTTCGCTGGCGGAGATCGACCGCTGGTTCCTGCGCGGACGTTGAGGGGAGCATCGATGCGTTATCGGGGAATGGCGGGCCTGCTGGCCGCCGTGGTGTTGGCCGCCTGCAACCCGGCAACACCGCCGGCGCCGACGGCCGCTGAAGATCCTGCCTACGCGGCCGGGCAGCAGCAATGGCGTGTAGCGCGCTACCAGGACCTGACCCGGCCGGATGGCTGGACGGCGCTGGTCGGCCTGCACTGGCTGCAGAACAAATCGCACTTCGTCGGCAGCGGCGCGACCAATGGCATCCGCCTCGCGGTTGGGCCGGACAAGCTGGGCCTGCTGCGCCGCGAAGGGACGCAGTGGTGGTTTACACCTGAGGCCGGCGTTGACGTCAGCCACGACGGGCAACCGGTACGCGGCCGCATCCGTGTCGACACCGACAAGGATCCGCAGCCGACGCTGCTCGCATTCGATGGCGGCAAGGGCCAGCTGAGCATCATCCGCCGTGGTCCGCGTGATGCGCTGCGGGTCAAGCATGCCGATGCGCCGGCACGTCGCGATTTCGGTAGCCTGGAGTACTGGCCGGGTGGTCCGGACTGGCAGGTGCAGGCGCGCTTCATCGCGCACCCGCCGGGCAAGACCCTGCCCATCGTCGACATCACCGGCCTGACCACCGAAATGCCCAATGCCGGCGCGGTCGAGTTCCAGCGTGATGGCCGCAGCTGGCGGCTGGAGGCGATCGGTGCGCCGGGGCAGCCGCTGTTCCTGATCTTTGCCGATCGCACCAGTGGCCGCGGCAGCTATCCGGCCGGTCGCTATCTGGATACCGATGCACCCGCTGCCGATGGCACCGTGCGCATCGATTTCAACCATGCCTACAACCCGCCGTGTGCATTCACCGCCTATGCGACCTGTCCGCTGGCGCCGCCGGAAAACCGGTTGGACCTGCGCGTGGAAGCGGGCGAGAAGGCCTACCACCTGCCTGAAGGAGAAGGCTGATATGCCGATCAGATCCCTGTTGCGTGCCACCGTTCTGTTGGCGGCCTGTGCGCTGGCACCGCTGGTTGCGGCGCGTACCGTGCAAGCCGATACCACTGGCGCAGTGGCGGCCAAGCCGCCGGTGCCGTTGCTGTGGAGGGTGACCGGTCCTGGTGACGCGCGCGTGTATCTGCTGGGTTCGTTTCACCTGCTGAAGCCGCAGGACTACCCACTGTCGCCCGATGTCGAACAGGCGTTCGAAGCCTCGCAGCGGGTCGTGTTCGAACTGTCGCCGGAAGACATGCAGTCGCCACAGCTGGCCAGCCGCATGGTGCAGGCCGCGGTCCGCACCGATGGCAGCGAGCTCAAGCGCGATCTTGATGCTGCGACCTGGCAGAAGCTGCAGGTGTTCGCCACCGAAAACAAGCTGCCGCTGGCGCAGATGCAGGGGATGAAGCCGTGGTTTGTCGGCCTGAGCATTTCGGTCGGGCAGATGCAGAAGCTGGGCCTGGACCCGGCACTGGGCCTGGACCGCCACTTCATGGAGCGTGCGCAGAAGACCGGGCGCAAGACCGCGGGACTGGAAGACATCGACACCCAGATCGGCATGCTTGACGGAATGACGCTGCAGGAACAGCGGCAGATGCTGGCCGAAGCGCTGGACCAGGCCGGCAAGGCCGACGAGCAGGCACGCCAGCTGCACGACGCCTGGCGCCGCGGTGACGAGCGCGTGCTGTGGACCCGGATGGCGGCGGAAATGCGCCAGCAGTATCCGCAGCTGTATCAGCGCATCAACACCGGCCGCAATGACGCCTGGGTGCCGAAACTGCTGCCGTACCTGCAGGCCGGGCAGGGCGGTACGCTGGTGGTGGTCGGCACGCTGCACCTGCTGGGCAGTGATGGCGTGGTCGAGAAGCTGAAGGCGAAGGGCTACAAGGTCGAGCGCGTATGCACGGGGTGCAAGGCGAAACGCTGACATACGGTTGGCGCGATGCCAAACAAAACGGCGCGCCAGTGGCGCGCCGTTTTCGTATCAGCCGTTGCAGCAGCTCAGCGGCGGGTCTTGCCGCCGGTGCCGGTGCCCGGTTCGTTCGGCTTGTTTCCGGTACCTGCGCCGGTTCCGGTTCCGGTGCCGCCTGGACGCGGGCCACCGAAGCCAGTGCCCATGTTGCGCTGGAATTCCTGCCACAGCTCCAGGTTGCGCTCGGTCAGCTGGTTCATCATCGCCCACGGGGTCTGGCCCAGCAGGTTGCCCATCTGCTGGCGGAACTGCTGCTGCTGGTCGAGGAAGACCTGCATGCTGCGCTCCAGGTAATTGCCCATGAAGCCCTGCAGGGAGTCGCCGTAGAAGCGGATCAGCTGGCTCAGCAGCTGGGTGGACAGCATCGGTTCGCCGTCCTGTTCCTGGTCGGCGATGATCTGCAGCAGGACCGATCGCGTGAGGTCGTCGCCGCTCTTGGCGTCGCGGACTTCGAAGTCTTCACCGTCCAGGATCAGCTGGCGCACGTCCTCGATGGTGATGTAGCTGGAGATCTCGGTGTCGTAGAGACGGCGGTTCGGATACTTCTTGATGATGCGGGTCGCAGCCATGAAGCGGTACTCGTCACAGTAGACGCGCAGCATGGCGCAGTGCAGCAGCCGTTGCAACCGCCTCAGCCCCCGCCAGGCTTGGCTTTCGGCGGCGATCATGTTGCGCAGCAAGGGTTTGCGTGTTGCGCAGCATGACCATCGGCAGGGGCCGGCGGCGTTCGCCGCGAGGGCCCGCTGCGCGGCCTACCAACCCATATGGTGGCCGCCGTTGATGTCCAGGTTGCTACCGGTGATCCACGAGGCTTCGTCGGCGACCAGGAACGAGACGCCGTACGCGATTTCCTCCGGCTTGCCGAGGCGTCCGGTGGGGATGTCGGCGATGATCTTGGCACGCACCTCCTCCGGCACCGCCATCACCATGTCGGTAGCGACGTAGCCGGGCGAAATGGTGTTGACGGTGATGCCAAAGCCGGCGTTCTCGCGGGCCAGCGAGATGGTGAAGCCGTGCATGCCGGCCTTGGCCGCCGCGTAGTTGGCCTGGCCGTACTGGCCCTTCAGGCCGTTGATCGAGCTGATCTGGATGACCCGGCCCCAGCCGCGGCGGCGCATGCCCTCGATGACCGGACGGGTGACGTTGAACACCGAATTGAGGTTGGTGTTGATCACATCGTGCCACTGGTCCGCGCGCATGCGGTGGAAGGTGGTGTCGCGGGTGATGCCGGCGTTGTTGACCAGGATCTCGACCGGGCCCAGTTCGGCCTCGACCGCGCGCACCAGCGCTTCGGCGCTGTCCGGATCGGAGACATCGCCCGGGAAGATCGACACGCTGTAGCCGCGTTCGGTCATCGCGTGCTGCCAAGCGCGGGCCTTGGCCTCGTCGCGGTAGTTGGTGGCGACCCGGTGGCCCTGGTCGGCCAGGCGTTGGCAGATGGCGGTACCGATGCCGCCGGTTCCGCCGGTGACCAGTGCGACGCGAGATGTCATGGAATGCTGTCCGGGTATCAGGTGGGGGAAGGGGGATTCTGCAACATCGGCGCGGAAAGTGCGCCGGCTGGCAACAGGATGTCGGCACGCGGCAGCCGCGCCGGGTCGAAGGCCTGTCGAGCGGCGGCCAGCAGCGCGTCCAGATCGCGTGCCTGCGCCAGCGCCTCAGGGGCTTGGCCGAGCAGCTGCCAGAGCTGGCGAAGCACCGGCAGCGGCCGTGCGCTGTCCACCGGCAGCGCCGCCAGTGACTTGGACAGCTTGTGGCCCGGCGCATCCAGCAGCAGCGGCAGGTGCCAGTAGCGTGGCACCGCCAGGCCCAATGCCTGCTGCAGCAGGATCTGCCGCGCGGTGGAGTCGAGCAGGTCGGCACCGCGCACCACTTCGGTCACTCCCTGCGCGGCGTCATCGACCACCACCGCCAGCTGGTAGGCCCAGCAGCCGTCCGCACGGCGCAGCACGAAGTCGCCGACCTCGGCATGCACGTCCTGCTGCTGCGGGCCGCGCAGGCCATCGTCGAAGTGCACGAGGCTGCCGGGCGGCACGCGGAAGCGGACGGCGGGGTCCGGTCGTGGTTGCCGGGCGACGCAGCGATGATGGATGCCGCCACTGGCGGCCAGGTCGCTGCGGCTGCAGTGGCAGACAAAGGCCTGGTCGCTGGCGAGCAGTACTTCCAGCGCGGCCTGGTAGGCCTCGCCGCGCGTGCTCTGCCAGAGCACCGGGCCATCGTGGGCCAGGCCGAACGCCGACAGTGCCTGGAGTTGCGCATCCGCTGCACCGGGCACGGTGCGCGGCGGGTCGACGTCTTCGACGCGCAGCCGCCACAGGCCGCCGTGGTGGCGGGCGAGCAACCAGCTGCCGAAGGCGGCGAGCAGGGATCCGGGGTGGAGCAGGCCGGTCGGCGAGGGCGCGAAACGGCCGGTGGGAATAGGGGAGGTCATGCTGGCTGAATCGTCGGTCAGGTTGGCGCTTGAATTCAAGCTGACCGCACCGCAAATTGACCGATATCGACCCCTTCCGAGCCGGAATTTCCCATGTTCACCCGTATTGCCCTCTTCCTGGCCACGAACTTTGCCGTGCTGATCCTGGCCAGCATCGTGATGTCGCTGACGGGAACCGACCCCAGCAAGATGAGCGGCCTGCTGATCATGGCCGGTATCTTCGGTTTCGGTGGCTCCTTCATCTCGCTGCTGCTGTCCAAGTGGATGGCCAAGCGCTCCACTGGTGCGGTGGTGATCACCGAGCCGCGCAACCAGACCGAGCGCTGGCTGCTGGCCACCGTCGAGCGCCAGGCCAAGGCGGCCGGCATCGGCATGCCCGAAGTGGCCGTGTATGAAGGCCCGGAGATCAATGCCTTCGCCACCGGTGCCAACCGCAACAATGCGCTGGTCGCGGTGTCCACCGGCCTGCTGCACAACATGAGCGAAGACGAGGCCGAAGCGGTGCTGGGCCACGAGATCGCCCACGTCGCCAACGGTGACATGATCACCATGGCCCTGCTGCAGGGTGTGCTGAACACCTTCGTCATCGTGCTGGCCCGCGTGGTCGGCGGCATCATCGACAGCGCGCTGTCGGGCAACCGCGAAGGCGGCGGCCGCGGCTTTGCGTACTACATCATCGTGTTCGTGCTGGAGATGGTGTTCGGCCTGTTCGCCACCATGATCGCGATGTGGTTCTCGCGCCATCGCGAATTCCGCGCCGATGCCGGTGGTGCCTCGCTGGCCGGCCGCCAGAAGATGATCGCCGCGCTGGAGCGCCTGCAGCTCAACCACGGCCAGAGCACGCTGCCGACGCAGATCGCGGCGTTCGGTATTGCCGGTTCGACGGCGAAGAAGCTGTTCATGAGCCACCCGCCGCTGGAAGAGCGCATCGCGGCGCTGCGGGCATCGACGGCGGCGTAAGCCTCCATACTTCCAAGGTAGTGCAGGGACGCCTGGCCTCGCGCCGGGCGTTTTTGTTTGCGCGCCCGCGCATTGGTGATGCCGGCTACGACTTGGCGAGAGTCGTTTCCGCGACCGCGGAGGGGTGTCACTTTCTTTGCGCGCAAAGAAAGTAACCAAAGAAACGCTCCGCCGGCCGCGAGCCGACGTGCTGCGCACGCCGGTGCCCTGCGCTCCTCGGACCGTCGAGGGACGGTGCGGGAACTCGCTGCGCTCAGACACCCGCACCTCTTCGCCCTCGCCGGACCTGCGGTGCTCGGCTCGCTTGAAGGCGGACTGGAAAATCAAGATCAAGGGCAACAGCATCCACGCATGGCGTGGATCTGCTGGGTGCAGCTGTGGCATTTGACCTTGGGTCCGCCTTGAGCGAGCCGAGCATCGCAGGGGAATCAGGGGCGAAGAGGCGCCGGTGTTTGAGCGCAGCGAGTTCGGCGCCGTCCCCTGATTCGCCGAGAAGCGCAGGGTACCGATGCACAGCATCGGCTCGCGCCCCGGCGGCGTGTTTCTTTGGTTACTTTCTTGATGGCGCACATCCGTGTGCGCCACCCTACGGGCCGGCTACGCCGTTCCACGCTGCTCCTGCAGCGCGGTGCACGAGCAAAGAAAGTGACACCTCTCCGCGGTCGCGGAAACGAATCTCCGTGCGCGCAAACGAAAACGGCACCTTCGCAGGTGCCGTCTCCATGAACCGCTTTACACGGAACCTCAGAACTTCGCGTCGAACTCCGCCGCGTAGCCAGTGTTCACCAGCACCTTCTGCAGCGACTCGGCCACCTTCAGGTTGCCGGCCACGATCTGGTGGGTCTCCGGGCCACGGTTGTCCATGCGGCCCAGGGTCGCGCCCTTGAAGTCGCAGACCTTGCCGCCCGCCTCGCGGACCAGCAGCAGGCCGGCAGCAATGTCCCATGCCTTCACGCCGGCTTCGAAGTAGGCATCAGCGCGGCCACAGGCCACGTAGGCCAGGTCCAGCGCGGCCGAACCGGTGCGGCGGATGTCCTCGGCCTGGACCAGCAGGGTGTCGACCGACTTCAGCTGAGCGCTGGCGCGGCTGCGTTCGCGCGGGGCGAAGCCGGTGTGGATCATCGTGCCTTCCAGATCCTTGCGGTCGGCCACGCGGATGCGGCGGTCGTTCAGAACGGCGCCGGCGCCACGGCTGGCAGTGAACAGTTCATTGCGCAGTGGGTCGAAGATGACCGCATCGGTCGGCTCGCCGTTCTCGACCAGGGCGATCGACACGCAGTAATGCGGCACGCCGCGCAGGTAGTTGCTGGTGCCATCCAGGGGATCGATGACCCACATCTGGCGGCGTTCGCCCTGCACGCCACCTTCTTCGCCGAAGATGCCGTAGTCCGGGTAAGCGCGCTTGAGTTCCTTGACGATGACCTTTTCCGCGTCCGCATCCACTTCGCTGGCGTAGTCCATCCGGCCCTTCTGCACCACGTTCAGTGCCTCGAGCTTGTTGATGTTGCGCAACAGGACGTTGCCGGCGAGGCGGGCGGCCTTGACCATGACGGTTACGGCGGGTTTCTGCATGGCGTGGGCTCCCGGAAAGGCAGAAGAGATGGACTGGCGGGGGAAAAGAGCGGGTCCGGCGCAGTGGCCGGCCGCACAGTTTACCATTGGTCATCGTCCAGCTCGACCTTTTCCCTGTTCATGTCCCAGTTTCCTGCCGCCACCCGCCTCCGATTCGTCCTGGTCGGTACCCAGCACCCCGGCAACATGGGCGCTGCCGCCCGCGCCCTGAAGACCATGGGCCTGGCCCGCCTGGTGCTGGTTGCCCCCGAAAAGCCGCTGGACGAGGAGGCCTTCCGCCGCTCGGCCGGTGCCGAAGACGTGCTGGGGGACGCCCCGGTGGTGGCCACCCTGGCCGAGGCCGTGGCTGACTGCCGTCTGGTGCTGGGCTGCACCGCCCGTGCCCGCCGCGTCCAGCTGGAGGAGTACCTGCCGGCCGATGCCGCTGCCCGTGCGGTGGCCAAGGCCGGCGAGGGCGCCGAGGTGGCGCTGGTGTTCGGCCGTGAGCGCACCGGCCTGACCAACGAGGAACTGCAGCTCTGCCATGCAGCGGTGCACATCCCGTCCGACCCGGAGTTCAGCTCGCTCAACCTGGCTGCCGCGGTGCAGGTGCTGGCCTATGAAACGCGCATGCAGCTGCTGGGTGCGCAGCCTGCGGCCGACGCCGAACCGGGCTTCCGCGAGCAGGCGGCCAGCCACGAGCAGATGGAGAGCTTCTTCGCCCAGCTTGGCGACACGCTGGACGAGATCGATTTCCACAAGGGCCGCGCCCCGGAGTCGGCGATGCGCAAGCTGCGCCGCCTGTTCCTGCGCAGCGAGCCCAGCGAGCAGGAAGTGCGCCTGCTGCGCGGCATCCTTGCCGACACCCAGCGCATGGCGCGGCTGGCCCAGGCGGGCAACAAGGACAGCTGACGACGTTCTCATTTTTTCGGGTAGTCTGTCCGGATACCCAGGGGGGATGATGCCTGTGTCGGGTCTGCGAAAGGCAATGCAGGGGGGACTGCTGAGCCTGGCCATGGTCCTGCTGGCCGGGACGGTGCGTGCGGCACCGGACCCGGTGCTGGTGCTGGGCCGGATCAGCGATGATCCCAAGGCGCACTACGAGCAGCTGCAGCCATTGCTGGACTACGTGGTGGCGCGCATGCATGACGTTGGCATCAAGGAGGGGAGGATCCTGATGGCACGTGATCCACAGCAGATGGCCAGCTATCTGCGGCGGGGGCGGGTCGACTGGGTCACGGAAACGTCGGGCACGGCGGTGGCGCTGGGCCAGCGCAGTGGCGCACGGCCCCTGCTGCTGACCGAGCGCAATGGCGTGCGCGAGTACCAGACGGTGTTCTTCGTGCGCAGCGACAGCCCGATCCAGCGCGTGCAGGATCTGCGCGGGCACCGCCTGGCGCTGCAGAACACGGCGTCCACCAGTGCCTACCTGGTGCCGGTGATGACCCTGCTGCAGCAAGGGTTGTCGCCGCAGATCCTGGCGGGTACGTGGGACATGCCAGGGCGGGACAGCGTGGGCTATGTGTTTGCGCGCAGCGAGCTGAACATCGCGACCTTCGTGCACAAGGGCGTGGTCGATGTGGGGGCGGTGAGCAGCGTGGACTGGAATGACGAGCGG
Organism: Stenotrophomonas maltophilia; assembly: GCF_003205835.1. Taxonomy (GTDB): domain Bacteria; phylum Pseudomonadota; class Gammaproteobacteria; order Xanthomonadales; family Xanthomonadaceae; genus Stenotrophomonas; species Stenotrophomonas riyadhensis. The sequence continues at coordinate 3,291,123 of NZ_CP029773.1, read as the reverse complement.
CGGGTGCCGGCTGCGTTCCGCCGCGACTTCCGTGAGCTGCTGCGCACCGAACCCTACCCGCGTGCGGTGGAGATGGTCCGCGCCGACCTCGAGCCGCGGGTGCGTGATCGCCTGCAGGAAGTGCTGCTGCAGGCGGCCAGTGATCCACAGGCGCAGGGAGCGTTGCATCGTTTTTTTGGCACTTCCGGTTTCCACCGCGTCGATGCGCATGCGCAGCAGCGGTTGGATGAATTGAAACAAGGATTGACGCGCGTGCGGATGGAAGTGGAATGAAGTGGCTCGGCTCGGGGATGCAGGCCCGGTTCCTGCTGGCGATGGGCGGAGCAATGGTGGTGGTGGTGGCGATCCTGGCGGTGCTGCTGGGGCGCCAGACGGCCATGCAGGGTGAGGTGCGCAGCCTCAGTGGTGGTGTCATCCATGAACTGTTCGACCGCAGCGTGCGCAGCCGTGGCGAAGCGATGGCGCGCGAGTTGTCCGATTCGCTGGCCAATCCCCTGTACTACCGCGATCTGGACCAGGTCGGTGCGCTGGTACGCGGCACCGCGCGACAGCCGGTAGTGCGTTATGTGCTGGTGTTCGACGAACGTGGCCGGCTGGTGCATGACGGCTCGATCGAGGTATCCGGTTTCGGCCAGCCCATGGCCGATCCGCTGGCACCCAGGGCCGCCGCTGCACAGGCGCTGGTGGTGCAGGAATCACCGAAGGTGCTCGACAACGCGATGCCGATCATGATCGGCAACCAGCGCATTGGCGGCGTCCGCGTCGGCATGGCGCTGGATGAGGTCCAGCAGCGCGAGCAGGCAGCCAACGCGACCCTGGGCGAACGCCTGCAGCAGGCCGGCAGCCGCCACCTGGGCTGGCTGCTGCTGATGCTGGGTCTGCTGGTGGTGATCGGTGTGGCCGTGATCCTGTATGTGCAGCGCACCCTGGTCGCACCGATCCGTGACCTGGCCGCGGCCGCACGGCGCATCGAAGCCGGTGACTACCAGGCCCCGCTGGCCGAGAACACGCGCGATGACGAGGTGGGCGAACTGGTGCGCGGCTTCGCCCGCATGCGCGATGCGATCGCCCGCCACGACCGCGAGGTCCGGCGCATGGCCTATACCGATGCATTGACTGGGTTGACCAATCGACTGGCGTTCCGCGAGGCCCTTGACCACCGGTTGATGGCCGCACGCGCGTCCAATCATCGGTTGGGCCTGCTGTTTGCCGACATCGACGACTTCAAGCGGGTCAACGATACCCTCGGCCATGAAGCCGGCGATGAGGCGTTGCTGCAGTTCGCCCAGCGTATCGGGCGCGCGGTCACCGAGGCCGGGGGCGACGAGGCCCTGCTGGCGCGTTTCGGCGGCGACGAGTTCGTGATCCTGGTCGGAGATGGCGACGTGGCGGCCAACGCACGGCTGCTGGCCGAGGTGCTGGTACGCGAGCTGGGCAAGCCGCTGGTGGTGCAGGGCCGGGAACTGTTCCTTGGCACCTCGATCGGCGTGACCCTGTTCCCGGACGATGCTGCCGATGCGACCACGCTGCTGAAGAACGGCGACATCGCCATGTACCAGGCGAAGATGGCCGGCAAGAACTGCTACCGCTACTACAGCCGGGCGATGGACCATGCGGTCGAGCGCCGCGTGCACATGGAACAGGAGCTGCGCGGGGCCTGGGAGCGTGGCGAGCTGCGTCTTGCCTACCAGCCGATCTTCCGCATGCGTGACCGCCGCATGATCGGCGTCGAAGTGCTGTTGCGCTGGCAGCACCCCACCCTGGGCACGATTCCGCCGTCGGTGTTCATCGAAGTGGCCGAGCAGAGCGGGCTGATCGAGATCATCGGCCCGAAGGTGCTGCGTGCGGCCTGCATGGAGGCCGCGCAGTGGCCACGTGGGGCGGCCGGCGATGATCTGTTCGTGTCGGTCAACGTGTCACCGCGGCAGCTGCGTGGCGGCGAACTGCCGGCACTGGTCGCACAATGCCTGCATGAGTCCGGGCTGCCGGCGTCGCGCCTGCACCTGGAGCTGACCGAAACCGCCGTGATCGGCGACGAGATGGTTGCCGCGCAGCTGCTGGACAAGCTGCACCGCACCGGCGTGAAGGTGTGGCTGGACGATTTCGGTACCGGCTTCTCCGGGCTCAGTCATCTGCGCCAGGTGCCCGTGGACGGCGTGAAGATCGACAAGAGCTTTGTTGCGGACATGCAGCGTGATCCCGACGACCTGGCCCTGACCACGGCGATCATCGCAATGGCCCACGCGCTGGGCATCACGGTGGTGGCCGAAGGCATCGAACAGCAGGCGCAGTTCGAGCTGCTGGCGCAGCGCGGTTGCGATCTGGGCCAGGGCTATTGGCTGAGCCATCCTGTGACCGCCACTGAAGTGGTACGGATGATCGAGTCGGGTCTGTAGCCGGCAAAAAAGGGGACGGAGGGAATTAAGTCGCTTGTGCATTTGCGACTTAATTCCCTCCGTCCCCTTTTTTGTTACACCGGGCGCTTGCTCGGGGCGCCGGGCAGTTCGCGCACCAGCTTCGGGATCAGATAGCCGGACAGGCGCGCGGTCAGGCCGGCAATCAGCGCCTTGGCCTGGCTGTCGTCCACTTCGAAGTGGGCCACGCCCTCGACCCGGTCCAGCTGGTGCAGGTAGTAGGGCAGCACGCCGGCGGCGAAGCTGCGCTCGCTCAGGTCCTGCAGGGCCTGCACGCTGTCGTTGACCCCGCGCAGCAGGACGGCCTGATTCAGAAGCTGGGCGCCGACGCCGCGCAGGCGGCCCATTGCCGCGTCCACGCTGGCGTCAAATTCGTTGGCATGGTTGGCATGGACCACGATCGCCAGCGGCCACGGCAGGCTGCCCAGCCAGGCCAGCAGCTCCTCGTCCACGCGCTCCGGCAGCACGATCGGCAGCCGGGTATGGATGCGCAGGCGGCGGAGATGCGGAATCGCGCGCAGGGCGTCGGTCAGCTCCACCAGCTTGTGCGTGGCCAGTGACAGCGGGTCACCGCCGGACAGGATCACTTCGTCAATGTCCGGGTCAGCGGCGATGGCGGCTACGGCCTCCTGCCAGCCGCCCTTGGCGGCGTTTTCCGCGCCATAGTCGAAGTGGCGGCGGAAGCAGTAGCGGCAGTTGATCGCGCAGCTGCCGGTGGCGACCAGCAGGGCGCGGCCACGGTACTTCTGGATGACGCCGGTGGCCTTCTTGGCGGCACCATCACCCACCGCATCGAAGCTGAACCCGGGTGCCGGGCGCATTTCCTCGTCGATCGGCAGCACTTGGCGCAGCAGCGGGTCGGCCGCATCGCCGGGGCGCATGCGGGCCACGAAGCCCTCCGGTACGCGCAGCGCGAACTGTGCCATGGCCGCCTCCGAGACGCCCAGCGCGGCCGGGTCCAGCTGCAGCCGGGCCAGCAGGGCGTGCGGGTCACGCAGCGCCTGGCGCCAGAGCTGCTGCCAGCGCGCGGGCGTACCTGGCGACTGGGGCCGTGGGAAGGCGGAAAGCTGCATGGAGAGGGGGCCTGCGGTTATCATGGGGGCAGAAAAACAGTCGCCCACCGGCATCCGGTGGGCTTTCCATTCTAACGGCTCGCCGCACCCGCGGCGTTTTTGCCACTCAGGAGTTTACGCATGGCCAGCTACGGCATGAACGACGTCAAGAACGGGATGAAGATCCTGGTCAACAACCAACCGGCCGTCATCATCGACACCGAATACGTCAAGCCGGGCAAGGGCCAGGCCTTCACCCGCGTGAAGTACCGCCTGATCAAGGACGGCCGTACCCAGGAAGTCACCATGAAGTCGACCGACTCGCTGGATGCAGCCGACGTCGTCGATACCGACATGAACTTCATGTACAGCGACGGCGAGTACTGGCACTTCATGGACCCGGAATCCTTCGAGCAGGTCCAGGCCACCAAGGCCGGCATGGGCGGCGCCGAGAAGTGGCTGAAGGGCGAAGAGTCCTGCGTGGTCACCCTGTGGAACGGTGAGCCGATCTTCGTGCAGCCGCCGAACTTCGTTGAACTGAAGATCACCGAAACCGATCCGGGCGTCCGTGGCGACACCTCGGGCGGCGGCGGCAAGCCGGCCACCCTGGAAACCGGCGCCGTGGTCCGCGTGCCGCTGTTCGTGAACCAGGACGAAGTGATCCGCGTCGACACCCGTTCGGGCGAATATTCCGCACGCGTCAAATAAGGTTCAGGCCGTAGGCCAACCTTACTGTAGTGCCGGCCGCTGGCCGGGTACGCGCCATCGCATTCGCGCTGGCGCTCCCATGATCTGCTTCGGCAGATCATGGGCCCCGCTTCACGAGTCTCCAGACCCCGCCGCTTCGCGGCAGCCCCTGACTCAGGGGCGTGTCCCCCAGAAGTATCTCGCCACCCCCAGCCAGTGAGCCCGCATGAGCGATAGCCCGCACCTCCCCGAAGCCTGCGACCTGCTCATCGAAGCCGGTTATGTCGTTCCGATCGAGCCGCATGCGGTGGTGCTGGAAGACCATGCCGTTGCCGTGCGTGGCAGTGAAATCGTGGCCATCCTGCCGCGTGCCGAGGCGCGCGCGCGGTTCCGCGCCACCCAGGTGGTCAGTCGCCCCGAGGCTGCGCTGATGCCGGGCCTGGTCAACGCGCACACGCACAGCCCGATGACGCTGCTGCGTGGCGTCGCCGACGACCTGCCGCTGATGACCTGGCTGCAGCAGCACATCTGGCCGGTGGAAGCGGCGGTGATCGGCCCCGAATTCGTTGCCGACGGCACCACCCTGGCCATCGCCGAGATGCTGCGCGGCGGTACCACCTGTGCCAACGAGAACTACTTCTTCGGCGACGTGCAGGCCGCGGTCTACAAGAAGCACGGTTTCCGCGCACTGGTGGGCGCGGTCATCATCGATTTCCCCACCGCCTGGGCCAAGACCGACGACGAATACTTCGCCAAGGCCGGTGAACTGCACGACCAGTGGCGCACCGATCCGCTGATCGGCACCGCGTTCGCACCGCATGCGCCGTACACGGTCAACGATGCCAACTTCGAGCGGGTGCGGATGCTGTCCGACCAGCTCGACATGCAGGTGCACCTGCATACCCACGAGACCGCGCAGGAGATCAACGATTCGATCAAGCTGCACGGCCAGCGCCCGCTGGCGCGGCTGGATCGGCTCGGCCTGGTCAACGACCGCTTGATCGCGGTGCACATGACCCAGCTGACCGATGCGGAAATCCACCTGTGCGCCGAACGTGGCGTCAGCGTGGTGCATTGCCCGGAATCGAACCTGAAGCTGGCCTCCGGTTTCTGCCCGGCCTGCGCCCTGCAGCGCGCCGGCGTGAACCTGGCGATCGGCACCGATGGCTGCGCCAGCAACAACGACCTGGACATGTTCAGCGAGAACCGCACCGCGGCGATCCTGGCCAAGGCCGTGGCCGACGATGCCACCGCGCTCGACGCGGCGACCACGCTGCGCGCCTCCACCCTGGGTGGCGCCCGCGCACTGGGCTTCGGCGACCGCATCGGTTCCATCGAAGTCGGCAAGCAGGCCGACCTGGTCTGCGTCGACCTGTCCGCGCTGGAAACCCAGCCGCTGCACAACGTCCTGTCGCAGTTGGTGTACGCCACCGGCCGCCAGCAGGTCAGCGACGTCTGGATTGCCGGCAAGCCGAAGCTGGTGCAGCGCGAGCTGGTCGGCATGGACCTGCCGGGCATCATCGCCAACGCGCGCCAGTGGCGCGAGCGCATCCGTCATATCCGCGCCTGAACCCCGGCGCCGCAAGGACCCCTCATGACTGCCCCCCACGCTTCCTCCAATTTCGATCAGGCCGAGCTGGACAAGTTCGCCGCGCTGGCCAACCGCTGGTGGGACGCTGACGGCCCGCAGAAGCCGCTGCATGCGCTGAACCCGGTGCGCCTGCAGTACGTGGCCGATCGCGTGCCGCTGCGCGGTGCGCGCGTGCTCGACATCGGTTGTGGTGGCGGTCTGTTGAGTGAAGCGCTGGCCCAGGCCGGTGCTGACGTCACCGCCATCGACCTGGCCCCGGAACTGGTCAAGGTCGCGCGCCTGCATGCGCTGGAAAGCGGCGCCAAGGTCGATTACCGGGTGCAGGCTGCCGAAGATCTGGCCGCCGAGCAGCCGGGCAGCTTCGATGTGGTCACCTGCATGGAAATGCTCGAACACGTGCCCGATCCGGGAGCGATCATCGAGGCCTGCAAGCGCCTGCTGAAGCCGGGCGGTCACCTGTTCCTGTCGACCATCAACCGCACCGCCGCCGCCTTCGCGGTGGCGATCGTCGGCGCCGAGTACGTGGCGCGGCTGCTGCCCAAGGGCACGCACCACTACCAGGAATTCATCAAGCCGGCCGAGCTGGCGCGCTGGCTGCGCGAGGCCGACATGCAACTGGTGGATGTCAGTGGCATGGCCTACGAGCCGTGGCGCAACCATGCGCGCCTGAGCAGCCGTACCGACATCAACTACCTGGCCTACGCGGTCAAGCCGGCATGACCGCGGCCCGCTTCCCGCGTGCGGTGCTGTTCGATCTGGATGGCACGCTGCTGGACAGTGCACCGGACTTCGTCGCCACCTGCGACGCGATGCTGGCCGAGCGCGGCCGCGCACCCATCGATCCGGCCGCGCTGCGCCCGGTGGTGTCGAAGGGCTCGCGGGCGATGGTCTCGGCTGCGTTCCCGGAACTGGACGTAGCCGCACGTGACGCGCTGATCCCGGAATTCCTGCAGCGCTACGAAGCACTGATCGGCCAGCACGCGGTGCTGTTCGATGGCGTGGCCGGCATGCTCGCCGCGTTGGACGACGCCGGTACAGTGTGGGGCATTGTCACCAACAAGCCTGAATACCTGGCGCGCTTGATCCTGCCGCAGCACGGCTGGCAGCAGCGCTGTGCGGTGCTGGTCGGTGGTGACAGCCTGGCCGAACGCAAGCCGCATCCGCTGCCGCTGCTGCACGCCGCACAGGCGATCGGCATCGCTGCCGAAGACTGCGTGTACGTGGGCGACGACGAGCGCGACATCATCGCGGCACGTGCCGCCGCCATGCCGTCGGTGGCGGCGCTGTGGGGCTACCGCCTGCACAGCGACGATCCGCTGGCCTGGCAGGCCGACGTGCTGGTCGAGAACGCCGAACTTCTGCAACTGGCCAGTCTCTGGCCGACCCGGCCGGCAGCCCCGGCCCAGCCGTAAGGAATCACGTAGTGAGCAGTACCGCGCTGGACAGTTTCCTCGACAAGTGGCGCAGCCGTTGGCCGGAATGGTCGGTGGCCGCCCCGTTCGTGGCCGAATCGCAACGCGAGCTTGCGGTGGCGTGGTTCGCGCTGCTGCAGGAATTCGACGACATGCTCAACACCAGCGGCGACCCGTTGCCGGCCGACGCCAAGCTGGCATGGTGGGGCGAGGAGCTGCGCAGCTGGGCCGCGCATCGTTCGCGCCATCCGCTGGGCCGCCTGCTGGAGCCGGTGCGTGCGCCGTGGGCGCAGCTGGCCGAAGCGCTGCCGGATCTGGTTGAAGCGCGCACGGTCGCGCTGGATGCGGCCGGCGCCGAGCGCGCGCTGGCCCATTACGCTGAAGCCGTGGCTGCGGTGGAGGCAGCCCTGTTCGCGGACAAGCCGCGCACCGGCGCCGGCCGTGCGGTGCAGCTGCAGACCCTGGCCCAGCGCCTGCAGGATGCCGGCGTAGCCGGTGTGCCGCGCAGCCTGCTGGACGGTGATGCCAGCACGGCCGCACAGCGCTGGGCGCAGCATCTGTTGAAGGGCTGGGGCAGCCGCGTGCCCGGCCCGCGCCCGCGCCGCGTGTGGTCCAGCCTGGCGCGTGCCCGTGTGGCCGCGCAGGCGGCAGGCAAGCCGATCGAAGCCACGCCGGTACGCACGCTGCTGCGTGTGTGGTGGGCTGCGCGCGGCTGATTGATTACCGTGGTAGTGCCGGCCATTGGCCGGCAGCCCGGGCGATGCAGGATTGATGGGGTGGCCGGCCAGCGGCCGGCGCTACCCTTCCAGGGCGCCTCAGAACGTCCTGACCTCGTTCATTGCTTCGCGCAGTACGTCGCGCTGCAGCGGCATCGTGCCCAGTGTGCGCTTCGCTTCCACGGCATCGATGATGCCCATCCACGCCATGTAGATCTGCTCGCGTTCCTCGGTTTCGATGAAGCCGCTGCGGCGATCCAGTGCGTTGAAGCCTTCGGTGTACTGGCGGCCGATCTGTGCCAGCGCCGTGGTCAATTCGGTTGTGCCGGCGTCAGCCGTCGTCACCTTCAGCGCTTCGGTGTACGCCTTGCGATAGAGCGCCGCCGCCTTGCCTGCCTGCGCGGCGCTGATGTGCGCGCTGCCGTCCCAGTCGCGGAACGGGTTGTCCAGGTTGGCGGCCAGCCATTCGGCCTTGCGCAGTTGTCCCACGTCCAGATCCAGGCCTCTTGCTGCCTCGCCCTTGTAGGCCTTCCTGATGGCGGTGCCAAGGTCGGCCGGTAGGCTGTGCAGCCACAGCCGGCACAAGCGCGGCCAGCATTCCGGTGCCGGAAACACCGAACCAGCAGGCGGAAAGAGATCGCTGCCGCTGAGGGTATGCAGCTGCTGCAGATCGCCGAGGCACTGCAGCTGATGCAGCAGGCAGGGGGCGCCGTTGATCGCGAGCGATTGCAGTTGCGGGAACTGCTGGGCGATGCGTGCGGCGTCGAGTTCGCGTACCTCCCGCAGCTGCAGCTCACCGAGCTGCGCCAGGCCCAGGTCTGGCAGCAGCGGATCGGTGCTGATGAGGGTCAGCCAGCGGCCCTCGTCCTCGGCGTGGATGATCAGCGCGGGATCGATGCTGCCGATCAGCGTCAGGCGATCCAGCTGCGGGTTGAGGTGGAGCGAGCGCAGGCCGGTGACATCGATCGTCATCTGCAGGAGCCTGGTTCCTCGCACATCGACGTCAGTCTCCTGCTGGCCACTGATCTGCAAGGTATGGATCAACGGCCGTGTACGCAGCCACGGCAGCAGGTCCGGCACCGGTGTGCTGATCTCCAGCTGGGTGAGCAGCGGCAGGGCATCGAATACAGACAGTGACGGCGCACGGTTCAGGGTCGCGCTGTCCAGTTGGCGGGTACAGCGACGCACCGGAAAGGCATCGCTTTCCAGTACCACGCTCTGGTCTTGCGGCGCGGACATCGCGGCGTGGAATTCGCGCACGGCATCGGTATCCAGTGCATCCCACTTGCGTTGCCCGACCCATTCGGCGCCATCGGGCCAGCTGCCATAGGTCCTCGGACGATCGGCGATCAGCGGCTCGCGCCAGCCCACCTGCCGGAAATCGCGCGGGACGCGCTTGCCTACCCAGCGGTGCAGGATCGCGGGCGCCGCACGGAACGGGCTGAAGCGGGCAGGTTGCATGGCTGCAACGGCGGCGGCATCCGGCAGGGCACTGCCCACCCAGTCCAGTGCCAGGATGGCGAAGCTGCCGTCCTCCGTACTCTGGTGGGTGAGCTGGTAGGCCACGTGGGCGCCCAGGCGTGCGTTGTGGACGACGTGGATATCTCCCGTAGCGGGCATGCAACGTTCCTTGTTTCCATGCGTCGAAACATCACGGTAGCGCCGGCCGCTGGCCGGCATCCAGATTCGCCGCGAAGATCATGGGGTTGCCGGCCAGCGGCCGGCACGACCGTTATTTGCGTTCCAGCACCAGCAGCGGATCGATTCGGGTATCGAACCAGTTCATGCCCCAGTGCAGGTGCGGGCCGGTGGCACGGCCGGTGGCGCCGACCGCAGCGATCACCTGGCCCTGTTCCACACGGTCGCCGACCTTCACGTCGATGCGCGACAGGTGCAGGAAGTTGGAGCTGACCCCGAAACCGTGGTCGAGCAGCAGGGTGCCGCCGGTCAGGTACAGGTCGGGGCCGGCGAAGGTGACGATGCCGGCGGCCGGCGCCTTCACTGGCGTGCCGGTCGGTACCGCGATGTCCATGCCGGAATGACCGGCACCGGGCTGTCCGTTGTACACGCGTGCGTTGCCGAAGCGGCCGCTGATGCGGCCCTGCACCGGCCAGATGAAGGTCTGGGTGAAGTCGGTACGGTCGTCATCGCGGGCACGCGCGGCGGTCACCTGTGCTTGTTCGCGCTTGATCCGCTCGGCAATCGCCGGCGGCGGGTTGACCGTCTTCGGCGGCACGCCGTTGACCCGCTCGGTGGGCCAGTCGCGCGGGGTCACCGCAATGGTCGCGGTCTCGCTGCCACCATCAGGGCGTTGCACCTGCACGCGCAGCGGACCCTTCTCGTCGCGGCCGATGCCGAACACCACGCTGCCATAGCCGCTCACCCGCAGTTGGCGGCCGGCGTACTGCACGCGGCTGCCGGCGGGTACCTTGCCGATCACCAGCGCGCCCTGCGACGCGCTGGCCGGGAACACCACGCGGCTGTCGATCAGGCTGCCGATGCCGTCCTGTGCCTGCGCCGACGGTGCGGTGAACAGGGGCGCGGCCAGCAGCGCCCCGATCAGAAGTGCGGAGCGCATCAGCGGTCGTAGGTCATGCGCTGGCCGGCCGGCTCGCCAACGAGCTTGCTGCCGTCCCACACCCGCTGGCCGTTGACCCAGGTGGAGGCCACGCGCGAACGGAAGGTCGTGCCTTCGAACGGCGACCAGCCGCACTTGGACAGCACGTCCTCGCGCTTGACCGTGAACGGCACGTCCTCGACCAGCACCAGGTCGGCGAAGTAGCCCTCGCGCAGGAAGCCGCGCTCCTCGACGTCGAACAGCTGTGCCGGCGCATGCGCGAACTTCTGCACCACCTGCTCGCGGGTCAGCTTGCCTTCGTGCACGCGTTCCAGCGCGGCCACCAGCGCGTACTGCACCAGCGGCAGGCCCGACGGTGCCTGCGCGTACGGCTTCTGCTTCTCTTCCCAGGTGTGCGGCGCGTGGTCGGTGGCCAGGACGTCCAGCACGTCATCGGCCAGCGCGGCGGTGATCGCCTCGCGGTCGGACACTTCCTTGATCGCCGGGTTGCACTTGATCAGGTTGCCCTTGGTCGCATAGTCCGGGCGCGCGAAGTGCAGGAAGTGCACGCAGGTTTCGGCGGTGATCTGCTTGCGGCTGCCGTCGGCGCGGATCAGCGGGCCCTTCTCGAACAGCGCCAGTTCGTCGGCGGTGGAGATGTGCAGCACGTGCAGGCGGGTGCCGTGCTTGCGCGCCAGCGACATCGCCAGGCGGGTCGACTTGATGCAGGCCTCGCGCGAGCGGATGTCCGGGTGCATGTCCGGGGTCAGCGCGTCGCCGTACTTCTCCTGGAAGGCCTTGAGGTTGGCATCGATCATCGGCGTGTCTTCGCAGTGCGTGATGATCGGGGTCGGGCATTCGCGGAAGATCGCGTCCAGCGTTTCCGGGTTGTCGACCAGCATGTTGCCGGTCGAAGCACCCATGAACACCTTCACGCCGGGCGCCTTCTTCGGGTCCAGCGCACGGATCGCTTCCAGGTTGTCATTGCTGGCGCCGTGGTAGAAGCCGTAGTTGGCCCAGGCGCGGCCGCGCGCGAGCTCGTACTTGGCTTCCAGGATGGTCGAATCCAGCGTCGGCGGGTTGGTGTTGGGCATGTCCATGAAGCTGGTCAGGCCACCGGCCACGGCCGCTGCCGATTCGCTGGCGATGTCGCCCTTGTGGGTCAGGCCCGGCTCGCGGAAGTGCACCTGGTCGTCGATCATGCCGGGAAGCAGCCAGCGCCCGGCCGCGTCCACCACCTGTTCGCCGTCGCGCGGCGCCAGCCCGCTGCCGATCTGCGCGATACGGCCGTTCTCGATGCGCAGGTCGCCGTCGAAGGTGCGGCCTTCGTTGACCATGCGGGCGTTGGTGATGAGGGTGGAGGACATGTCAGTGTTTTCCTGTGCAACGGCAAGAGGGGGCGTTGGGAGACTCGGGCACGGGGTCGAAGCCGCCAGGATGGAACGGATGGCAGCGGCCCAGCCGGCGCGCAGCCAGCCAGCTGCCGCGCAGCGGGCCGTGCCGCGAGATGGCGTCCATCGCGTATTCAGAACAGCTCGGCACGAAACGGCAGCGTGGCCCCAGCAAGGGGCTGATGAAGCGCTTGTAGAAGCGCAGCAGGGCGATGAGCAGGCGCGAGATCACCCAGTCATCTTATGCCAGTTGGCATGAAGGCCGCATTTGTGCAGGATGGGCCGTTGGTCGCATGTCGCCGATGGCCTGCGACCGGTACCAGTACCTTCGGGTGCTGGCCAGGTTCCGTACCGCGCAAGGCGGTCCGTGTTCGTCGGACTGCCCCTTGGGCGCCTTGACTCCAGGACTGAATGGAGCAGGGTGCCGAGGTTGCTGCTGCGGGTCGGGTAGGCTATAAAGGCCCGCTTTCCCGGGCCCCGGGGAATCCAAGGAAGAGCGTTTCGTGGCTGCTAAAAAAACTGCAAAGAAGGCCGCAACGGCCGCCAAGAAAACCGCCAAGCCTGTTGTGAAGAAGTTGGCGGCAAAGCCCGTTGCCAGGAAACCGGCCAGCAAGCCGGCGACCAAGGCAGCATCCTCGCAACCGGCGGCCAGGAAGGCCACCGCAAAGAAAACGCCGGTCAAGGCAACCAAGCCGGTGGCGAAGAAGGCCGCCGCGCCGGCCAAGGCCAAACCTGCCGTTGCCAGCAAGAAGGCGCCGGTGGTGAAGAAGGCTGCCAGCAAGGCCGCGCCGGTGAAGAAGGCCGCCGCCAAGCCGGTAGCGAAGAAGGCAGCAGCCAAGCCGGCGCCGAAGGCGGTGGTGAAGAAGGCTGCGGTCAAGCCGGTTGCCAAGCCTGCAGCGAAGAAGGTTGCTGCGGCTAAACCGGCGGCCACGCCTGCCGCTGTAAAGAAAGTCACCAAGAATGTTGCCGCGCCGGCCGCAAAGCCGACCCCGGCCCCCGTAGTGAAGTCCGCACCGAAGCCTGCCCCCAAGCCGGCTCCGGCCAAGCCTGTCCCGGCCAAGACCGTGGCAGTGGCAGCAGCCCAACCGGCCCCCAAGCCGGCCCCGGCCGCCGCTCCTGCTGCTTCGAAGGCCCCGCAATCCAAGAATCCCGTGCCCGTTTCGAAATCGCCTGCCAAAACCGCCGTGAAATCCGATTCCGCCCCGAAGACCGTGTCGCGCCCTGTCGGCAAGGTTGCCGTGGCCGTCGCCGCCCGCTCGGCGGCACCGGCCCCGCGCAGCAAGTACAAGGTGGTCGAATACAAGACCGACGAGGCCACCGGCCGCCCGATCCTGCCGGCTGGCTACAAGCCGTCCTCGGAAGAGGAATACATGAGCCCGCTGCAGCAGGAATATTTCCGTCAGCGCCTGCAGAACTGGCGTGCGGACCTGGTTGAAGAGTCCAAGCAGACCATCGAGAACCTGCGCGAGGAAGTGCGTGACATCGGCGACGAAGCCGAGCGTGCGACCCGCGAGACCGAGAACTCGCTGGAACTGCGTACCCGTGACCGCTACCGCAAGCTGATCGGCAAGATCGACAGCACCCTGAAGCGCCTGGAAGCCGGCGACTACGGTTACTGCGTCGACACCGGCGAAGAAATCGGCCTGGAGCGCCTGGAAGCGCGCCTGACCGCCGAGCGCACCATCGACGCCCAGGAGCGTTGGGAGCACCTGCAGAAGCAGCAGGGCGACTGATTCCTGATCGTTGTCTGGTCATGCGAAAAACCCGGCCGAGGCCGGGTTTTTTGTTGGGTGTGGTTGGCTGGGTAGAACGGCGCCTTCCAGGTATAGGAGGGAGCCTGCGGGTGGGGCCGGGCAGGACACGCTGCAAGTACATCCCTGTAAGCTCGGCCGCGGCATCCATGCCGCGGACGGTCCTGCCCGGCCCCACCCGCAGGCTCTCTACGGTTTCCTGCGTGCGCGGTTGCTGTAAAGCCGAGCTCATGCCCGGCTCGGGCCGAAGGCGGAGGGCAAGGAAGAGCAAAAGCAAAAGCAAAAGCAAAAGCAAAAGCAAAAGCAAAAGCAGCCAAGCATGGCTTGGCTCTACCAAGGGCGGTCATGCGTGCGCTCGCGGCTGTTGGGTCCGCCTTGTAGCGAGCCGAGCACCGCAGGGTACCGGCGCGCAGCGCCGGCTCGCGGATGGCGGCGCGTTTCTTTTGGTTACTTTTCTTTTCGCGCGAAAAGAAAAGTGACACCCCACCGCGGTCACGGAAAGAGCCCGCCGGGCATGGCCTGGCGCTATCGGCGCGTGGGCGCACGGAAATACGCAGCCGAGCATGGGCTCGGCTCTACAGGCTCACTGCAGGTCGCGAAGATTCAGCTTCCGCAGCGTCGGGTTCTTCCACGCGGTGATCCCGGCCACGCTCAGCACCGCGAACCCGCCCAGCACCACCGCCGGCACCAGGCCGAGCAGCTTCGCCATCGTGCCGGCATAGAACGCGCCCAGCTCGTTGGACGAACTGATGAAGATGCCGTTGATCGACGACACCCGGCCGCGCATTTCTTCCGGCGTGGCCAGCTGCAGGATGGTCGAGCGGATCACCACCGAGACGCCGTCGAAGGCCCCGTAGAACAGCAGGATCAGCGCGGACAGCCAGAAGTGCTGCGACAGCCCGAAGCCGATCACGCACAGGCCGAAGCCGGCCACCGCGAACAGCAGCACGCGGCCGGCATTGCGGTGCAGCGGGTGGCGCGCCAGCCACAGGCCAACGCAGACCGAGCCCAGCGCCGGCATTGCGCGCAGGATGCCCAGGCCTTCCGGGCCGTGGTGCAGGATCCCGTGCAGGAACGCCGGCAGCATCGCCACCACGCCGCCCAGCAGTACCGAGAACATGTCCAGCGCCATCGCCCCGACCATGATCCGGTTGCCGACCACGAAGCGCGCGCCTTCAGCGATGCTCTTGAAGATCGGGGCGGCCGGGCCGGTATGCACCGGTTCTTCCACCTTAAGCGTGGCCAGGCAGGCCATCGCCACCAGCGCGAAGCCCGTGGCCACCGCGTAGGACAGGCCCTTGCCGCCGAAGCCGACCAGCACGCCGCCCAATGCCGGGCCGGCCACCATGCCGGCCTGGAACACCACGGCGCCGAGGCCAGCGCCACGTGCGAACTGGTCACGGGCCAGCACGCGGGCGAACAGTGCGTTGTAGATTGGCGACAGGAAGGCGCGGACCATGCCGGTCAGCGCAATGGCCGCATAGATCGGCCACACGCCTTCGAACGGCAGCCAGCCCTTGGCCACGCCGGTCAACACCAGCGCGGTGGCGATCAACCCGGAGCAGGCGACCATGCCGAGCCGGCGGCGCGGCAGGTGGTCGACCAGATAACCAGCGAACGGCGCCACGCAGAAGAACGGCAGTACCTCGGCCAGGCCAACCAGGCCCAGCGAGAACGGATTGCGGGTGACTTCGTAGATGTGCCAGCCGACGGTGACCGCGACCACCTGGTAGGACAGCATCGCGAAGATGCGGTAGGCCAGCAGCTTGGCAAAACCGGGCCGGGACAGCAGCCCCAGCGCAGTGTCTTCGGCCGTGGCGGGTTCGCTCACGACGGGTCGCGCTGCAGCTGGGCCTGCGCGGTCTCGCGGATGAAGGCCAGCATCGCCGCCACGCCGTTGCTGCGGGTGGGCGAGAGGTGGCGGGCCAGGCCGATGTCCTGGATGTAGCTGGGCTCGGTATCCAGGATCTCCTGCGCCGAGCGCCCGGAGTACACGCGCAGGGCCAGGAAGATCAGGCCGGAAACGATGGCCGAATCACTGATGGCGTGGAAGCGCAGCGACTGCGCATTGCCTTCCGGCACGATCCAGACCATCGACTGGCAGCCGAGCAGGCGGTGCTCCTCGGTCTTCCATTCGTCCGGGAAGGCGGGCAGCTTGCGGCCGAGGTCGATCAGGTACTGGTAGCGCTCGGACCAGTCGCCGAAGAAGCCGAATTCCTCGGCGATGGCGGTCTGGGCCTCGGCGGCGGTGGGTTCAAGCGGGAACGGGGAGTCAGTCACAACAGTCTCTACAGTGGAGCGTGGCCGGCGGACCGGCCACGGGGCAGGGTGGTCAGCCGCGCTTGCGCGACCAGCGCACGCCCTGCGGGGTGTCTTCCAGCACGATGCCTTCGGCCGCCAGCTGGTCGCGGATGGCGTCGGAACGGGCGAAATCGCGCGCCTGCTTGGCGGCGGCACGCTCGTCGATCAGGCCCTGGATGCGGGCATCTTCGCCGTCATCGCTGGCCGCGGTGCCGAACCACTGCGCCGGATCGGCCTGCAGCAGGCCCAGGGCCAGACCGGCACCGAGCAGCTCGCCCTTCAGGCGCGCCTGTTCGGCCGGGTCGGTGGCCCGGCGTGCATCTGCGGCGATGCGGGCCACTTCGGCCAGTGCCTGCGGGGTGTTCAGGTCGTCATCCAGGGTCGCCTCGACTGTGGCCGGGATCGCCACGACGGCCTCGACCGACGCCAGCTCGCGCAGCGTGCCGTACAGGCGGTCCAGGGTGCGCACCGACTGCTCGATGAGGCCATCGGACCAGTCCAGCGGCTGCCGGTAGTGGGCCGACAGCAGGGCCAGGCGCAGCGCTTCCGGCGGGTGCTGGCGGACCAGGTCGTGCACGCGTTCGATGTTGCCCAGCGACTTGCTCATCTTGGCGCCGCCGAAGTTGAGCATGCCGTTGTGCAGCCAGAAGCGGGCGAAGATCTTGCCGCCGTGTGCGCACTCGCTCTGCGCAAGCTCGTTCTCGTGGTGCGGGAACTGCAGGTCGACGCCGCCGGCATGGATGTCGATGGTCTCGCCCAGGTGGGCGGCGGCCATCGCCGAGCACTCGATGTGCCAGCCCGGGCGGCCACGGCCCCAGGGAGACGCCCAGCCAGGGAGGTCGTCGCTGGACGGCTTCCACAGCACGAAATCGCCCGGGTCGCGCTTGTACGGGGCCACGTCGACGCGGGCGCCGGCCAGCATCTCTTCCGGGTCGCGGCGCGAGAGCTTGCCGTAGCCTTCGAAGCTGGCCACCGCGAACAGCACGTGGCCTTCGGCGGCGTAGGCATGACCATTGGCGATCAGCTGCTCGATCATGGTGATGATCTGCGGAATGTGCGCGGTCACTTCCGGCTCGATGTCCGGCGGCACCACGCCCAGCGCGGCCATGTCTTCACGGTAGGCGGCGGCGAACCTGTCGGTGATGGTGCTGATCGGCACGCCCTGCTCACGCGCGGCGTTGTTGATCTTGTCGTCCACGTCGGTGATGTTGCGCGCGTAGCGCAGCGCGCCGAAACGGCGCCGCAGCAGGTCGGCCAGCACCCCGAACACCACTGGGCCACGGGCGTTGCCGATGTGCACGTAGTTGTAGACCGTCGGGCCGCACACATACAGGGTCGGACAGGCCGGGTCGAGCGGGGTGAACGGTTCGAGCTGGCGAGTCAGGTTGTTGTGCAGGCGCAGGGTCATGGGGCTGTGGCTGGGGGACAAGCCTGTGATTTTAGAACGTGTCGGCCCCCTTTGGGGGCACCCATTGCCACCGGTGGACGCCAGCTCCACCCGGGGTGGGGTGGGCAGGAGCGGCGCGGACGGGTAATGTTCAGCCCCTTGCGCTCGCCACTGCCTACACTATTGCCGTGTCCTTGCTCCCGTCGCCAATGAAATCCACCGCGTTGCTGACCCTGGCCTGCCTGTCGGCGACGGCTGCCGTGGCCCAGGCGCAGGAGGCCGAGCCGCGCAACCGGGTGGTGATCGTCGAGAACGTGAAGTTCGACTATGCGCAGGTGCTGAACGTCGAGCCGGTGTTCCAGACCCTGCGCGCGACGCGGACCGAAGAGCACTGCGAGCCGATCTCGACCCGGACCCTGGCCCCGGTCAATGTCACCGGTGAAGAGCCGGTCGAGGACAAGGGACGGATCAGCCGCTTCTGGGACTCGGTGCGCTCGATGTTCAAGCGCAGCGATGAAGAGGTCTCCGAGGAGACTGCCGTCGAGACGCCGGCGCCAGCGCCGGCCAACAACGGCCCGATGCTGACCCGCGACTGCCGCATCGTGCCGGTGGGGCGTGAGTTCCGCCGGCCCATCGCCTACGACGTGGACTACGTCTACAAGGGCACCAAGTACCGCTCGCGGCTGCCGGAAGACCCTGGCAACCGGCTGAAGATCCGGGTGTCGATCACCCCCTGGGTCGGCCCCGAGCAGGGTACAGCCAGCAATCCCTGATTCTGCGACCCCGGCCCCTTGCGCCGGCCCCGGCCGCATGCAAAGATGGATGACCATGAAGCTCACCGACTTCCAGCACGACAGCAGCGCAGCCCGACAGGCGTCGGGCATGACCTCGCGTGCGCGTCGACCGGAACCCCACATCCTCGCTGGGTAACCGGAGCTTTTTGCTGTTCGTCCGAAAAAAACCCAGCCCGCCGGCTGGGTTTTTTCGTTTTCGCGTTCTGAAAGCTGCAACTGCAACCTTTTCGTTCCACCTTTGGTTCCTGTTTTCCCTTCCACCGCGTCGAACCCGGCGCCGCCACGCAAGGAAAGATGATGTCCCCCAAGCACTTCCTGAACACCCAGGACTGGAGCCGCAGCGATCTCGACGCGCTGCTGACCCAGGCCGCGCTGTTCAAGCGCAACAAGCTCGGCGACCAGCTCAAGGGCAAGTCGATCGCGCTGGTGTTCTTCAATCCGTCCATGCGCACCCGCACCAGCTTTGAACTGGGTGCGTTCCAGCTGGGTGCCCACGCGGTGGTGCTGCAGCCGGGCAAGGATGCGTGGCCGATCGAGTTCAACCTCGGCACGGTGATGGACGGCGATACCGAAGAGCACATCGCTGAAGTGGCCAAGGTGCTGGGCCGTTACTGCGACATCATCGCCGTGCGCGCGTTCCCCAAGTTCATCGACTGGGCCTACGACCGCCAGGACATCGTCCTCAACAGCTTCGCCAAGTACTCGCCGGTGCCGGTCATCAACATGGAGACCATCACCCATCCGTGCCAGGAGCTGGCCCACATCATGGCCCTGCAGGAGCACTTCGGCACCCAGGACCTGCGTGGCAAGAAGTACGTGCTGACCTGGACCTACCACCCCAAGCCGCTGAACACCGCCGTCGCCAATTCGGCGCTGACCATCGCCACCCGCATGGGCATGGACGTGACCCTGCTGTGTCCGACCGCCGACTACATCCTCGACGACCGCTACATGGGCTGGGCCGAGCAGAACGTGGCCGAGAGCGGCGGCTCGCTGAAGATCAGCCATGACATCGACAGCGCCTACGCCGGTGCCGACGTGGTCTACGCCAAGAGCTGGGGCGCGCTGCCGTTCTTCGGCAACTGGGAACCGGAAAAGCCGATCCGCGACCAGTTCAAGCACTTCATCGTGGACGAGCGGAAGATGGCGCTGACCAACAACGGTGTGTTCAGCCACTGCCTGCCGCTGCGCCGCAACGTGAAGGCCACCGACGCGGTGATGGATTCGCCGCAGTGCATCGCCATCAACGAAGCCGAAAACCGCCTGCATGTGCAGAAGGCGATCATGGCGGCGGTTGCCGGGCGCTGAATCAAACAAGGGGTAGAGCCGACCGTTGGTCGGCTGCTCCCGCAGCGGCGCATCCAACATTTCAGCCGACCAGCGGTCGGCTCTACCGAATTCCCATCCCCCAAGTGGACCTGATCCCCATGAGCAACAAAGACGTCGTTCTCGCCTTCTCCGGCGGCCTGGATACCAGCTTCTGCGTGCCGTACCTGCAGGAGCGCGGCTACAACGTGCACACCGTGTTCGCCGACACCGGCGGCGTGGATGATGAAGAGCGTGATTTCATCGAAAAGCGCGCCGCCGAGCTGGGCGTGGCCAGCCATGTCACCGTCAACGGTGGCCCAGCCATCTGGGAAGGCTTCGTCAAGCCGTTCGTGTGGGCCGGTGAGGGCTACCAGGGCCAGTACCCGCTGCTGGTCTCCGACCGCTACCTGATCGTCGATGCCGCGCTGAAGCGTGCCGCCGAACTGGGCACCAACATCATCGCCCACGGCTGCACCGGCATGGGCAACGACCAGGTCCGCTTCGACCTGGCCGTGAAGGCGCTGGGCGACTACCAGATCATCGCGCCGATCCGCGAGATCCAGAAGGAACACACCCAGACCCGCGCCTACGAGCAGAAGTACCTGGAAGAGCGCGGCTTCGGCGTGCGTGCCAAGCAGCAGGCCTACACCATCAACGAGAACCTGCTGGGCCTGACCATGTCCGGCGGCGAGATCGACCGCTGGGAAGCCCCGGGCGAGGGCGCCCGCGGCTGGTGCGCACCGCGCAGCGAGTGGCCGGAACAGGCGCTGACCGTGACCCTGAAGTTCGTTGAGGGCGAAGCCGTCGAACTGAACGGCAAGGCGCTGCCGGGCGACCAGATCCTGGCCCAGCTCAACAAGCTGTTCGCCCCCTACGGTGTTGGCCGCGGCGTCTACACCGGTGACACCGTGATTGGTCTGAAGGGTCGCATCGTGTTCGAGGCCCCGGGCCTGGTGTCGCTGCTGGCCGCGCATCGCGCGCTGGAAGACGCCGTGCTGACCAAGCAGCAGAACCGCTTCAAGCCGGACGTGGCGCGCAAGTGGGTGGAGCTGGTGTACGAAGGCTTCTACCACGACCCGCTGAAGACCGACATCGAGGCCTTCCTGAAGTCCTCGCAGGCCAAGGTCAATGGCGAAGTGGTGCTGGAAACCCGCGGCGGCCGCGTCGATGCAGTGGCGGTGAAGTCGCCGCACCTGCTCAACACCAAGGGCGCCACCTACGCGCAGTCGGCCGACTGGGGCGTGGAGGAGGCTGAGGGCTTCATCAAGCTGTTCGGCATGAGCTCCACCCTGTACGCGCAGGTCAACCGCGGTTGACCTGTGACGGTAGTGCCGGCCGCTGGCCGGCACTCACCACCGACATCGTTGCCGGCCAGCGGCCGGCACTACCAGGATTGTTGATTCATGCTTGAACAGACGCTCGATCACCTGCAGGCCCTGGTGTCCTTCGACACCCGCAACCCGCCGCGTGCGATCACCACCGGTGGCATCTTCGATTACCTGCGCGCGAACCTGCCCGGCTTCAACGTCGAGGTGATCGACCATGGCGCCGGTGCGGTCAGCCTGTACGCCGTGCGCGGCACGCCGAAGTACCTGTTCAACGTGCATCTGGACACCGTGCCGGATTCGCCGCACTGGAGTGCAGACCCGCACGTGATGCGGCGCCTGGACGACCGTGTGGTCGGCCTGGGCGTGTGTGACATCAAGGGCGCCGCCGCCGCGCTGGTGGCCGCGGCCAATGCCAGTGATGGCGATGCCGCGTTCCTGTTCTCCAGCGACGAGGAAGCCAACGATCCGCGCTGCATCGCCGCGTTCCTGGCCCGTGGCCTGCCGTATGAAGCGGTGCTGGTGGCGGAGCCGACCATGAGCGAAGCGGTGCTGGCGCACCGTGGCATCAGTTCGGTGCTGATGCAGTTCGCCGGCCGCGCCGGGCACGCTTCGGGCAAGCAGGATGCGGCCGCCAGCGCGCTGCACCAGGCCATGCGCTGGGGCAACCGCGCATTGGACCATGTGGAATCGCTGGCCTCGGCACGCTTCGGTGGCCTCACCGGCCTGCGCTTCAACATCGGTCGCGTCGAAGGTGGGATCAAGGCCAACATGATCGCGCCGGCCGCCGAAGTGCGTTTCGGGTTCCGTCCGCTGCCGTCGATGGATATCGATGGATTGCTGGCCACTTTCGCCGGCTTCGCCGAACCGGAAGCGGCACTGTTCACCGAGACCTTCCGTGGCCCCAGCCTGCCGGCCGGTGACATCGCCGAGGCCGAGAACCGCCGCCTGCTGGCGCGCGACGTGGCCGATGCGCTGGAGCTGCCGATCGGCAACGCGGTGGACTTCTGGACCGAAGCCTCGCTGTTCTCCGCTGCTGGCTACACCACGCTGGTGTTCGGCCCGGGGGACATCGCCCAGGCCCACACCGCCGATGAGTTCGTGACGCTGGACCAGCTGCAGCGCTACACCGACGCCGTGCACCGCATCATCGCCGCCGGCGCCTGATCGACCCCACAACGCCGCCCGGCCCTGGCCGGGTGGAACTGCAACGCGGCGACCGCCGCCTGTGACGAAACCGAAATGTCTCCTGCCCTCCAGCCCCACCGCCAGACCCGCCAGACCATCGTGCGCCTGCTTTCCAGCATGGCCAGCGCGAAGGAGATCAGCCAGTACCTCAAGCGCTTCTCGCAGCTGGACGCCAAGCGCTTTGCCGTGGTCAAGGTCGGCGGCGCGGTGCTGCGCGACGACCTCGACGCGCTGACCTCTTCGCTGTCGTTCCTGCAGGAAGTCGGCCTGACCCCGATCGTGCTGCACGGCGCCGGCCCGCAGCTGGATGCCGAGCTGTCGGCCGCCGGCATCGAAAAGCAGACCGTCAACGGTCTGCGCGTGACCTCGCCGGAGGCACTGGCGATCGTGCGCCGGGTGTTCCAGCAGTCCAACCTGCGCCTGGTCGAAGCCCTGCAGCAGAACGGCGCGCGTGCCACCTCGATCACCGGTGGCGTGTTCGAGGCGGAGTACCTGGACGTGGACACCTACGGCCTGGTCGGTGAAGTGAAGCGGGTCAACCTGGCGCCGATCGAAGCCAGCCTGCGCGCCGGTTCGATTCCGGTCATCACCAGCCTGGGCGAAACCGCCGGTGGCCAGATCCTCAACGTCAATGCCGACTTCGCCGCCAACGAGCTGGTGCAGGAGCTGCAGCCGTACAAGATCATTTTCCTGACCGGCACCGGCGGCCTGCTGGACGAGCAGGGCAGCGTGATCGATTCGATCAACCTGTCCACCGAGTACGACCACCTGATCGCGCAGCCTTGGATCCACGGCGGCATGAAGGTGAAGATCGAACAGATCAAGGATCTGCTCGACCGCCTGCCGCTGGAATCGTCGGTGTCGATCACGCGCCCGGCGGACCTGGCCAAGGAACTGTTCACCCACAAGGGCTCGGGCACGCTGGTGCGCAAGGGCGAGAAGGTGCTGCGCGCCACCGCGTGGAACGAGCTGGATCTGCCGCGGCTGAAGGGCCTGATCGAATCCAGCTTCGGCCGCACGCTGGTGCCTGACTATTTCCAGAAGACCAAGCTGCTGCGCGCCTATGTCAGCGAGAACTACCGCACCGCGGTGATCCTCACCGACGAAGCCGAGGGCGTGTACCTGGACAAGTTCGCCGTGCTCGATGATGCACAGGGTGAAGGTCTCGGCCGCGCGGTGTGGAACGTGATGCGGGATGAAACGCCGCAGCTGTTCTGGCGTTCGCGCAATGGCAACCCGATCAATCATTTCTACTATGCTGAATCCGATGGCTGCTACAAGCAGGGCCATTGGAAGGTGTTCTGGTACGGCGCCGATGGCATCGACCGGATCAGCACCTATGTCGACCACTGCGCCCAGCGCGCACCGAGCCTGCAGGGCTGAATGATGGACCATTCCGATCACTGGACTACGATTCCCACCCTGCGCGGCCAGCACGTAACACTGCAACCGCTGCAGCCCGAGCATGTGCCTGGCCTGCGCGCCGCCGTGGAGGGCAGTGGCCTGGACCAGCTCTGGTACACCCAGGTGCCTTCGCCGGAGCGGGTCGAGCACTATGTGCAGGCCGCGCTGCAGGCGCAGGTGGAAGGCAAGGTGCTGCCGTTCGTGATCCTCGATGCGGCGGGTGACATCGTGGGTACCACCCGCTTCTACGACCTGGATGCCGGCGTGCCCAAGCTCAGCCTCGGCTACACCTGGTATGCACCGCGCGTGCAGCGTACCGGCGTCAACACCGAAACCAAGCTGTTGCTGCTGCAGCACGCCTTCGAAACCATGGGCTGCATCAGCCTGGTGCTGGAAACCAGCTGGTTCAATTTCACCTCGCGCACCGCCATCGCCCGCCTCGGCGCCAAGCAGGACGGCGTGCTGCGCAACCACAAGCGGCATGCCGACGGCACGCCGCGCGACACGGTCATCTTCTCCATCATCGATACGGAATGGCAGGGCGTGAAGCGCCACCTGCAGCACCGCCTGGACAGCCACGCATGAACGATTCGACTTTCACCCTGGGCATCGTCGGCGCCCGTGGCCATACCGGCGCCGAGCTGATCAAGCTGGTGGCCGCACACCCGCGGCTGAAGCTGGCCTTCGTGTCCTCGCGCGAACGCGCCGGGCAGCGCCTGTCCGACCACCATCCGGAATTCCAGGGCGAGCTGCAGTACGAGAACCTGGACGCCGACGCCGTGGCCGCCAAGGGCGTGGACGCGGTGATCCTGGCCCTGCCCAACGGCCTGGCCGCACCGTTCGTGGCCGCACTGGAAGCGGCGAAGCCGGACACCGTCATCGTCGACCTGTCGGCCGACTACCGCTTCGACAACAGCTGGTACTACGGCCTGCCGGAGCTGACCCGCGGCCGCTACAACGGCCAGAAGCACATCAGCAACCCGGGCTGCTATGCCACGGCGATGCAGCTGGCGGTGCATCCGCTGCTGGACCTGCTGGCCGGTCCGCCGCAGTGCTTCGGTGTGTCCGGCTATTCCGGCGCCGGCACCACGCCGTCGGACAAGAACAACGTCGAACTGCTGGCCGACAACCTGATGCCGTATGCGCTGACCAACCACGTGCACGAGCGCGAAGTGTCGGTCCAGCTGGGCGTGGCGGTTGAATTCATGCCACACGTCGCGCCGCATTTCCGTGGCATCACGCTCACCGCCAACCTGTGGCTGAACCGCGTGCAGACCCGCGAACAGATCGTCGAGCGTTTCCAGCAGGCCTATGCGGGCGAACCGCTGATCGAGGTGGTGGATGAAGCGCCGTGGGTCAGCCGCATCGCCGGCCGCCACGGTGCCCAGGTCGGTGGCTTCACCCTGGCCCCGGGCGGCAAGCGGGTGGTGGTGGTGGCGACCCTGGACAACCTGCTGAAGGGCGCGGCCACCCAGGCCATGCAGAACCTCAACCTCGCGCTGGGCATCGACGAACTGACGTCGATCCCGCACTGAACACGTATTCCGGAGCCCCCATGGCAGACCTTCTTTGGCAGAAGCCCGGCGTCGCCGTCGACGCCCAGATCCAGACCTTCCTCGCCGGCGACGACGTGATCCTCGACCGCGAGTTCTTCCTGCATGACATCGCCGCCAGCGCCGCCCATGCACAAGGCCTGCAGCACATCGGCATCCTCAGCGCCGATGAACTGGCTGGCCTGCTGCGCGAGCTCGACGTGTTGGCGCAGGACTTCCGTGAAGGCCGCTTCGTGCTGGACACGCAGTACGAAGATGGCCACTCGGCGATCGAAGCGCGCCTGACCGAACGCCTCGGCGATGCTGGCCGCAAGATCCACACCGGCCGCAGCCGCAATGACCAGATCCTGGTCGCCACCCGTCTGTGGCTGAAGGAGAAGCTGCAGCGTGTGGCCCAGCTCAGCGCAGAAGTTGCCAAGGTCGCGCTGGACCGTGCGCAGGCCGAGAAGGACCTGCCGATTCCCGGCTACACCCATATCCAGCGCGCCGTGGTGTCCTCGGCCGGCATGTGGTGGGCCGGATGGGCCGAGGCCTTCATCGACAACGCCATCCGTGCCCGGGATACCCATGCGCTGGTCGACGCCAACCCGCTTGGCACGGCTGCCGGCTACGGTGTGAACCTGCCGCTGGACCGTGAGCACACCACGGCCGCGCTGGGCTTTGCGCGCATGCAGGTTTCGCCGATCTACGCGCAGCTGTCGCGCGGCAAGTTCGAGCTGGCCGCACTGGAAGCCCTGGGGGGCGCCACGCTGGACCTGCGTCGCATTGCCTGGGACCTGTCGCTGTTCACCAGCGCGGAGTTCGGCTTCGTCGCGCTGCCGGCGCAGTACACCACCGGCAGTTCGATCATGCCCAACAAGCGCAACCCGGACGTGATCGAACTGATGCGTGCGACCCACGCCAGTGTCGCCGCTGCACGCACCGAGATCGAACAGCTGCTGTCGCTGCCGTCCGGTTATCACCGTGACCTGCAGTCGTCCAAGGGCGCCATCTTCCACGGTTTCGGCCGTGGCCTGGCCGCGCTGGAGCTGCTGCCGGCGCTGCTGGCCAACCTGGAATGGCGTGACGACCGGCTGCGTGCGGCGATCGATTCGGGCATGTATGCCACCGACGTGGCCGTGGAAGCGGCCGTGGCCGGCGTGCCGTTCCGCGAGGCCTACAAGGCCGCAGCTGCCGGCGCCGACAGTGCAGGGCAGGGACGCACCCCGGAGGGCAGCCTGGCCGCACGCGTGTCGCCGGGTTCGGCCGCCGACCTGCGCCTGGACGAACTGCGCGCACGCTGGCAGGCGCTGACCTGATGGCCGGCACCGTCTACCTGGTGCTGGCCATGCGCCGGCCCGATTTCAACGCGGCCGCCGTGCAGCCGCACCGTGACTTTCTCGATGCATTGCAGGCACAAGGCAAGCTGCAGCTGACTGGCGGTTTCGCCGATGGCAGCGGTGGTGCCTATGTACTGTGCAACGTCGAGAGCCTGGAACAGGCGCAGGCCATCGTCGCCACCGATCCGCTGGTGACGATGCAGGCCTCCGAGCTGACCGTGCACGAATGGAACACCCGCTGAGACACTGACTGATGACCCTGCACGCCGCCACCGTCGCCTCGCCGTTCCCCGAACAGGCGCTGCCGCCGTGGCGGCGTGCGGTGCTCAAGGTCGGCAGCAGCCTGTTGGCGGCCGATGGCGGCGGCCTGTCGCCACGCCACGCACTGGGCCTGGCCCAGTTTGTTTCCGCCAACGTACTGGCCGGGCGCGAGGTGGTGATCGTGTCCTCGGGCGCGGTTGCCGCCGGGCGTGCGATTCTTCCCCGGGCTGATGAACCGGGTGCGGCGATGGCGGCGCGGCAGGCGCTGGCTGCGCTCGGTCAGGCCCAGCTGATCGGGCTCTGGCAGCGCTTCTTCGAGCGCCCGGTGGCGCAGGTGCTGCTGACCCACGACGACCTGCGCAACCGCCGCCGCTACCTCAACGCACGTGCCACGCTCAATGAGTTGCTGCGGCTGGGCGCGTTGCCGGTGGTCAATGAGAACGACACCGTGTCGGTGGACGAACTCAAGCTCGGCGACAACGACAACCTGGCGGCAACCGTGGCTGCGCTGGTCGATGCCGATGCGCTGTTCATTGCCACCGACATCGACGGACTGTACAGCGCGGACCCGCGCACCGTGGCCGATGCGCGGCCGTTGCACGACGTGCCGGAGCTGAGTGACGATGTGCTGGCGATGGCCGGCGGCGCAGGTTCGCGCGCTGGTACCGGCGGCATGCGCACCAAGCTTGAGGCGGCGGCCAAGGCGGGTCGTCTCGGCATCGAGACCTACCTTTTCAACGGCCGCAGCAGCGACGTGGTGCGTGCACTGGCGCAGGACCGCCTGTTCGGCACCCGCATCCACGCCGCGCGCAGCCGCGAGGCGGCCCGCAAGCACTGGCTGCGGCATGCACCGCTGACCGAAGGCGCGATCGTGATCGATGCCGGTGCGGCACAGGCCATGCGCGAGAAGGGCGCCTCGCTGCTGCCCGGGGGCATCACCGGTGCGGAGGGCGCGTTCCGGCGTGGCGATATGGTGCAGGTGTGCTGGAATGCACCACAGGGCCGTGTCTGCATCGCCCGCGGTGTCAGCCAGTACGCCGCCGATGATGTGCGCCGGATCGCCGGTCGCCATTCGCGCGACATCGAGGCCGTGCTGGGCTACAACTACGGTGGCAGTGTCGTCCATCGCGACGATCTGGTGCTGCCATGACCGGTTTGAAGGACACCCGATGAGCGAAATCGAAGCGCAGGCGTGTGCCTGCCGTGACGCGGCCCAGATCGTTGCCGGCCTCGACAGTGCGGCCCGCCGCACGCTGCTGCTGGCGATGGCACAGGCGCTGGAAGTGAATGCCGGGCTGATCCTGGCCGGTAATGCACGTGACCTCGCCGCGGCGCGCGACAAGGGCGTTGGCACGGCCATGCTTGATCGCCTTGCGTTGGACCCGGCGCGCCTGTTCGCGATGGCCGAAGCCGTGCGTGAGGTCGCTGCGCTGCCCGATCCGGTCGGCCAGGTCACCCGCGACGATGTGCGTCCAAACGGCATCCGTGTGCAGAAGGTGCGCGTTCCGCTGGGGGTGATCGCGATGATCTACGAAGCCCGCCCGAATGTGACCGCCGAAGCGGCGGCCCTGTGCCTGAAGGCCGGCAATGGCGTGATCCTGCGCGGAGGTTCCGAGGCGATCCACTCCAACACCGCCATCGCCCAAGCGTTGTCCGGCGCATTGAAGGCCAACGGCGTACCGCCGGCGGCGGTGACCGTGCTGACCGACCTGCGCCGCGAAGCGATGCTGGAACTGCTGCAGCTGCATGAGCTGATCGATCTGGCGATTCCGCGAGGCGGCGAAGGCCTGATCCGCTTCGTTGCCGAGCATGCGCGGGTGCCGGTGATCAAGCACTACAAGGGCGTCTGCCACCTGTTCGTGGATGCCAGTGCCGACCTCGGCAAGGCCATTGACCTGCTGGTGGATGGCAAATGCAGCCGCCCTGCAGCCTGCAACTCGCTGGAGACGCTGCTGGTACACCACGACGTGGCCAAATCGTTCCTGCCGCGCGTGGCGCAGGCGCTCGGCGAGCGCGGCGTGCAGCTGCGCGCCGATGCACTGGCGCAACCGCTGCTGCCGGGCAGCACCGCCGCCACCGAAGACGACTATGCCGCCGAGTTCCTGGATCTGGTGCTGGCGGTGCGCGTGGTCGACGACCTCGATGCGGCTATCGCACACATCCGCACCTATACCTCCGACCACACCGAAGTGATCGCCACCGAAGACGCCGGCCATGCCGAGCGCTTCGTCAACGCACTGCGCTCGGCGGTGGTGATGGTCAATGCGTCCTCGCGTTTCTCCGACGGTGGCCAGCTGGGCCTGGGCAGCGAGATCGGCATTTCCACCACGCGCCTGCACGCGTATGGCCCGATGGGGCTGGAGGCACTCACCGTCGAACGCTTCGTGGTGCGCGGCGAAGGGCAGACCCGCAAGTAGAGCCACGCCATGCGTGGATGCTCTTCGCGGTAGACCCCGGTACCGACCAAGGTCGGCACCCACCAGGCCCATGCGCCGACCAAGGTCGGCATCTACCAAAGCAAGTGCCGACCAAGGTCGGTACCCAGGGCAATCGAGTTACACCACTTCCCGGCGGATGCCGATCGGCCGCGCATGATCGTCCATGTGCAGCGTGGCGGCCTTGCAGCCCAGCAGGCGCTCGGCAAGGCCGGTGCTGGCACCCAGATCGGCCGCGACTTCATTGAGGCTGGCCAGTGGTCGCGGCAGGCGTCGCTCGTGGCCACGGAAGCGTGCGCGGTTGTACTCGGCCCAGCCGATCAGCAGCACGCTGGCACATAGCAGCATCAGCGGCAGTGCCACCAGCACATAGGGATCGAACTGGCTTTGCCGTTCGTACAGCTGCCGCCAGGCCAGCTGGCCGCCGATCAGCCACGAGAGCAGGGTGACCAAGGGCGCCCACAGGTAGAAGTAGAAGCCCCAGAACGCCAGCGTGACGAACCCCCAGGCAGTGCGCTGGAAGCGCGGTTGATGGTGTGGCTTGCGGATCATCCGCGAGTCGAAGCGGTTGGACGGGTGTTGTGCGTTCATCGGATACCCCGATCAGGACTGGTCCAGGTGGCGCGCTTGCTGCGACGACGCAGCAGGGTCTTGGGAAGCGCCACCAGGGTGGTGGAAAGGCTGATCAGCCAGTACGCCATCGGGTACCAGATGACCCAGAAGTAGTTGCGTCCAATCTGTGTTTCGTAACGCCGGTCGATGATCAGGCTGCTGGCGAACTGCAGCAGGCAGACCATCGCCAGGATCACGCCATGCCACTCCGGCAGCAGGCTGGCGATATGCAGCTGTGGCGGCAGCTCGATGAACTTGCCCAGCGCCCACAGCAGCACGATGAACAGCATGGTGTAGGCCCAGATCACGCTCAGCACGTACTCCAGCAGCACGCCCCACATGCGCCGCTCCTTCCAGTGCAGCAGCGAGCGGGCGTGGCGCAGCATCACCTCCACGCCGCCCTGGGCCCAGCGCAGCCGCTGCCGCCACAGTCCCTTCAGGGTTTCCGGCATCAGGATGAAGCACAGTGCGTTGGGCTCGTAGCGGATGTCCCAGTGCGCGCGCTGCAAGCGCCAGCTGATGTCGATGTCCTCGGTCACCATGTCATCGGACCACCAGCCGACCTGGTGCAGGGCGGTGCGTCGGAAGCCGGCGATCACCCCGGAGATGGTGAAGATGCGTCCATACACGCGCTGCGCGCGCTTGATCATGCCGATGATCGAGGAAAACTCGGCCACCTGCAGGCGACCGAGCAGGGTGGAGCGGTTGCGGATGCGCGGGTTGCCGGTGACGGCACCGACCCGGTTGCCGCTGACCAGATGCCAGATCATCCAGTGCAGCGCGTGTTCTTCCAGCATCGCGTCGCCGTCAATGCACACCAGGTACTCCGAGCGCGCCGCCAGTGCGCCCATGCGCAGGGCGTTGGCCTTGCCCAGGTTGCGGTCCAGGTGCAGCACGCGAAGCCGCGGATGCTTCGCAGCGAGCGCATCCAGCCTCGCGCCGGTGTCATCGCTGCTGCCGTCATCAATGGCGATCACTTCATAGTCGGCCGGGTAGCGCTGCGCCAGTGCCGCGCCGAGCGTGTCGTCGAGGTTCGCGGACTCGTTGTGGCAGGGAATCAGCAGGCTGGCGAAGGGAGGATCGACCATCAGCGGCGGATCGTTGCGCGGTCGAGAGTGGCGCTCGCGCCGGAAGTAGTAATACAGCCCGCCGGACATCCAGAAGAACGCCATCACCATCGGGTAGTAGAAGGCGAACTGGAACAGGACCTGCAGCAACGGATGCATGTCCATGTCACTTCTCCGGGTACGGGAAGTTGCCGGCGGACATTGCCGCGCGGGCATCACGGGTGGAGGGCTGGTCGGCGATGAAATCGTCCGGGTACCAGGCGAAGTGGTGCACGCCCTGCGCCTGCAGCTGGCGGATCTGCGCACGCAGGCGCTCGGCGGGAATCGGCTGCCCGCTGCGCCAATCGACGGTCTGCAGCTCGAACAGCGTGTGCTGAAGCTGCGGGTCGTGCGCGCGTACCGCAGCCAGCAACTGGTCGAGCCAGCGTTCGGGGTGCTTGCTGCCTTCCATCCACGGCATCGCCATCAGTGCGGTCTGGTCGTAGGCCTTGTTGAACAGGTCCAGGCGCTGCGCGAACCAGGCTTCGCTCTGCGGGCGGAGTACCGGCTCAGCATACAGGTTGCGCACCGTGGCCAGCTTCGGTCGCCAGCGCTGCGCGCTGTCACGCAGGGCCAGGGTGAAGTCGATCAATGCCTGCGTGCGGGCGCTGCCACCATCGCCGGCCGCCAGCCTGGGCAACTCGGTGTCGCGCAGGTAGCCATCGTCATGGAACAGCAGGCCCTCGAAGTACGAGTTGACCGCCAGGTCCTCGTAGATGTCGAGCATGATCTGGCGCGCCTTCGGGTTGGTGAAGTCCAGCCGGTACATGCCATCTGCATCACCGTTGTGGATCGCCAACGCCTGGCGCTGCACCGGGTCGGGCAGCTCGAAGCCGAGCACGGGCAGCCACGCGTAGACCTTCACGCCCGCGCGGGATTTCAGCTGCCAGGCGACGCGGCTGAACAGGTCCGCCCGCATCGGCATGTGGCGGTTGGGGAAGTACAGCGCATCGGCAGTGTTGTTGCCGTCCGGATCCGCGAAGGCCTGCAGGTAGACGTGGGTCGGCGCGATGCGCTTGACCCGCTCGATCAATGCATCGAGATTGCGCGCCTGCTGCGCCGGATCGGGGTCATACACATCGTCCAGATCGATCTGCAGGGCGCGGATACCGTCGAGTGCGACATCACGGCGAAGTTCATAGGCCAGGCCTTCCACCGTCGGGTTGTCGCTCACCAGCAACCGCGCCAGTCCATGCAGGTCGCTGGCCACCGGCGTGCTGCGGCCCTCCAGGTCGAACGAGACCGGCATGCCCAGCTGCTCGGCGATGTCGTTGCTCAGCTGGTTGTAGGCCGCATATGGCCAGACGATGGCGCGCGGGCGCACGCCCAGATGCTGCTGGATGCGTTGCACGCTGCGCGACAGGTCGGCACGCAGGCGCTGCTCGTACTGCGCCTCGCTTTCGTAGCTGTGCGTGGCCGGACTGTAGATGCGGGTGACCACCGCCGGCGTGGAATTGCCCTGCGGATTGGCGAGCACGCCGTGGTGCAGGTCATCGGTATGGCTGGCCACTTCGATCAGGCCGCTGTCGTGCATCTGCTTCAGCTGCGCCCAGGTGACGAAGTCGTCATGCCCGAACGGGCGGTAGCCGTAATCGATGGTGCGCCCTGGCGCCATGTCGACGTAGTCGGTGATCACCGCCACCAGGGCCGGGTAGCGATAGGCCTGCAGCAGCGGAAAAGCCTTGTCGTAGACACTGCGCAGGCCATCATCGAAGGTCAGCAGCACCGGCTTGGGCGGCAGCGTGGCGCGGCCCTGCGAGGCCTCGATCAGCTGCGACAGCGATACCGGGTGGTAGCCATGTGCGCCCAGCCAGTCCAGGTGCGCGGCGAAGTTCTGCGTGCTCACCGCATAGGTATCGGCATCACCCTTGGCGGCCACCTGGTCGCGGATGTCGTGGTAGCTGAGGATCAGCAGGCCGTTGTCGATCGCATCAAGATGCAGGGGTTGCTGCGCGAACGCCGGCGGCACGCTGGCCAGCAGCAGGAGCACGATCAGTCGCAGGATGCGGGCCATGTCAGTCTCCCCAGCGCAATGCGGCTTCGAAGCCGATATGGCGTTCGCGATGGCCGTCGTAGACCGGCCGTGACCAGCGCACGCCGTACTCGAACACGCGGCCGGGGCCCAGTTGCCACTCATGCATGTAGGACACCGACGGCACCAGTGCACTGCCGAAACCGTCCTGCCAGTAATCACCCAGCGAGACAGTCAGCCGATGCCGGAAGTGGCGCTCGTAATGCCGCCACAGCTGCTGGTCGATGCGCAGGCCGATCTCGACCATGCGGTCGCGTTTCGGGTTGAAGTAGGGCGCATCGTCGCGGCTGCCGCGACTGGTGTAGGCGCTGGCCAGGCCATCGATCAGCCAGCGGGGGCGGGTCAGCAGGCGCTGTTCCAGGCCGGCGCTGAACAGCTCGCGATGGTTGCCATCGTCGTAGCGGAAGCGGCTGGCGCCGAACATCCAGTGGGTGAGCTCGCTGCGCCGGTAGTCCACCTGCGCGCTCACGCTGTCGGCGGTGATGCCGGCCGCGCGCGCCTGCATCGAGGCTTCCGGATCATTGCGCGCGGCCACCACGCCAGCATGCCAGTAGTCGTTGAACTGCCAGCCGACGCCGGCGCGCAGCCCGGTATCGCCGATGTGGTCGTTGGCGCGCAGCACCGCTGCTTCTGCATCCAGCCGCCCGAAGCGGTAACGCACGCCCGCACCGAGCCAGAGCGGATCGATGCGCTGGTCCTGGAAGTCGGTCGAGCGCCGGTCGGCGAGGGCGAACAACAGCCAGCGGTCGTCGAGGATCGGTGTTTCCACTTCCACGCCGTAGTGGCGATCGTTGTTGCCCAACGGTGAGGTGCCACCGCCACCGGAGCTGCGGCCGATGTCGGTCCAAGCCTTCAGCTGCCAGCCGCGATGCGCGCGCCAGGCCTGATCCATGCGTTCGACCGCCGGTTGAGTGGGGTAGCGCGCGATCAGGTCATCGTGCAGCGGCCGTGCCAGGTCGTCGCGCTGCAGAGCAACGTAGGCCTCTTCCATGCCCAGTCGCGGTTCGATGTCACGCGGGTCCAGCGCGTGTGCCATCTGCTGGCGCTGCAGTGCCCTGCGTGGCCAGCCGCGCATCATGTACACGCTGCCCAACGCACTCTGCAGGCCGCCATTACCCGGTGCGATGTCGACCATCGATTCCAGATCGCGTTGTGCGGTCGGCAGGTCGCCGCTGTACGCGCGCACCATCGCCAGGTTGAGATCGGCCTCGTAGCGCGACCAGTTCGCATACGGTGACTTGCCGTTGCTCCAGCGCCACGCCGGCTCCTTGTCGCGCCATGCCTCCAGCAGGTCGATGGCCTTTTCCTGCTGCTCGCTTTCCAGGTAGGCGTAAGCCAGTTCCGAATGCGAGGCATCGCGTGTCGGGTCGCCGGCCACCGCGGCCTGCAGCACCGGAATGGCCTCCTCCGGGTGCAGGGTGCCCATCAACGAATCGCCCACGGCGGGCAGCACGTAGTCGGGCAGGGGGTGGCCTTCGGCCTGCAGTGCCCGGGCTTCCTCGCGGACCTGTGCATGGCGGCCCAGCCGGTTGAGCAGGATCAGGCGGTCCATGCGGATGCGCAGCGGTGCCTGCGCGGGCGGCGTACCTTCACCGCCGAAGTAGCGCTGCATGCGCGCCAGCGTCGATTCGGCCTCTTCCAGGCGGCTGTCCTCGCTGCTGCTGTAGGCCAGGCTCCAGACCACCAGCTTGGCCAGGTAGTCGCCTTCCAGGCGCTGCTTCTGTGCATCGTCGAACAGCTGAGGGCGCTGCTGGTACAGCTCCCAGGCGCGCCAGGCATTGCCGATGTCGCCCAGGGTCAGCACGCGCAGCTTGAACAGCAGGTCGTCGTTGGGCTGCTGCTGGCTGGCACGTTCGATCGCGCCCAGGGCATCCAGCCAACGCGCCTGGTCGCGGTAGCGGCCGATCTCGGTCAGGGCCGCCTCGCGGTCGGGCGGGGCAGCGCTGCTGGCCCAGGCCAGGGCGGTGCAGGCAAGGCCGACGCAGAACGCCAGCCGACGGTGGACAACCATTGGGGACCCCCTTGGCTTCCGAACCAGACAACCTGTAAAAGTGTGACGCACATCACATGCCAGCTTTTGGCGTGGCCGTGGCCCGCGTCACTCCCTTCGTGCATGCCGCCCAGAAGGGCGGGTACAACCCGGACAGCGACCTGCAATGTCTTGTCTGAAACGAGAGTCCCCCGCACACCGAGTGGTGGCCCGGGCGGCGATGCCGCCCCCAATGCCCGATGCCGGCACGCGGCAAGGTTGGGCATTCGTGGGCACTATCCGCCCGGAATTGTCAGCCCGGCGTCAAAATGCGCGTGAAGGCTGATGAGGGAGGGGCGGGGCCGGCAGGCGGCCCCGGACGATCACCAGAGATCTTCCAGCTTGCGTGGCTTGCAGGCCACCCACGAGGCGCACAGCATCAGGGTGGCGCAGCCGAACAGGAAGCTGAACGGGAGAGTCCAGCCGTCGCTGACCGTGTGCAGCCAGCCGACCAGGAACGGGCCCAGACAGCTGAAGCTGTAACCCACGCCCTGCATGAAGCCGGACAGCGCTGCCGAGCCGGTGGGGGTGCGGGTGCGCAGGTTGATCAGGGTCAGCGCCAGCGGGAAGGTGGACGGGCCAACGCCGAGCAGGCAGGCCCACAGCAGTGGCGCCTTCATCGGTGCCAGCAGCAGCCCGGTGAAGGCGATCACGAACGAGAAGAAGCCGATCAGCACCAGCGGGAACGGGTTCTGCATGCGTACCGCCATCGATGGAATAACCAGCGACGGCAGCAGGCCCAGGGCCGAGAACACGGCCACCATCACGCCACCGAACGCGGGCGTGCCACCGGCCTCGACCACGATGCGCGGCAGCCAGGTGAACATCGAGTACGTCATCAGCGAGGTCATGCCGAACATCAGCGTCATGCTCCAGCCCAGCGACGTGCGCCAGACCTTGCCGTGCGGCTGCGCGGTTGGATCGGTGGCGTC
Organism: Stenotrophomonas maltophilia; assembly: GCF_003205835.1. GTDB lineage: Bacteria > Pseudomonadota > Gammaproteobacteria > Xanthomonadales > Xanthomonadaceae > Stenotrophomonas > Stenotrophomonas riyadhensis. The sequence goes on along the minus strand of NZ_CP029773.1, from coordinate 3,255,566 downwards.
GGCCTGCGGCTTCGGCGCGCGCTTGGCCAGCAGCAGCCACGGCAGCGCAGCGGCCAGCGCCAGCAGCGCCCACATGCCCAGCGACACGCGCCAGCCCGCGGCGTTGGCCACCGGCACCGCCAGCAGCGCCGGCAGCATCGTGCCCAGCTGCAGCACGCTGATGTAGAGCGTGCTCATGGTGCCGACCTTGTTGGCGAAATAGCGCTTCACCAGCGGCGGCACCACCACGTTGCCGATGCCCATGCCAGCCAGTGCCACCACTGAACCGAACAGCAGCGTGCCGACATTGCCGGCGCTGGAACGCAGCAGCAGGCCGGCCATTGCCATCACCATCGCCAGCAGCGTGGTGCGCTCCAGCCCGAGGCGCCGCGCCAGTGCCGGCGTGGCCACACCGAACAGCGCGAACGAGGCGGTCGGCAGCATGCCCAGCACGCCGGTCATGGTGGTGCCGAAACCGAACTGCTGGCCGAGCACGTCCAGCAGCGGGGTGATCGAGGTGACCGCGGTGCGCAGGTTGATCGCGGCCAGCAGGATCGCGGCGAACGCGAGGACGCGACCGTGCAGCAGCGACGGCGAATCGGAGGTGGAGGAACTCATCGGTGGTCCTTGCAGGTGTCGCACGCCGCGTCTTGGCATGCAGCGCCGCACCGGGCTGTGCCGGCGCGGTAGGTGGGGGAGGGCGCCATTGTACGTGGCTGGCGAGGTGAGGTCCTGTTGGCGCGATTTGTCGCGATCTGCATAGCCGGGTGAGGGCGGCCGGTGCGGCCTGGGTCGGCACCGTGATCCAGCCAACCCCTTGCGTTGCGGACTCCTGCGCGCGTTTGGCCGCGGCAGGCACGCCGCGATGGACGCCGTATTGAAGTGCAGGGGGTGTGGGGCGTTGCTAGGTTCGGGCCACATCCATGGCCGAAGGATTGCAGGGTGGCAAGGACGTTGATTGTGGTGGGTGACGCAACCACGGGCGGTGGCAGGGTCATCACCGGCTCCCCGGTTACCGACATCGAGGGCATGGCCGTTGCGCGGGTGGGCGACAAAGCCACCTGCCCCAAGCACCAGCGCGTGACCACCATCGTCAGCGGCGACATCACGCTGACGTTTGAAGGCCAGCCCGTCGCGCGCCACGGCGACAGGCTCTCATGCGGCTGCTCGCTGATTGCCGGCAAGCAATCCCGGGTCTATTTGGACATGGGCGGGGAAGGCGGCGTGGCTGACGGCGTCAGCCACGTCGCTGCTGCTTCGGATCTGGCCCCGTTGCCCGTACTGCCGCAGGCCGGCAAGCCGCCCGTGTGCGAAGCATGCCTGCTGGCCGCCTCGCGCTCCGGCGCGACCTTCCTGGGGCGCTGAATGAACCGATACGTCATTGTCGATGCAGCGGCCTATGCCGACACGGCCAAGGCGCTGGCCTGGTACGCCCAGGACCTGCCGCACCGGCCCCTGTTGGCACGCCAGCCCGAGGCTGCGCATGCCAGCCTCGGGCCCTGGTTGATCCAGTTGCCCGCGCAGCACCAGACCCCGGTGGATGGATGGTTGCGCGCGCTGGAAATGAACAAGCCGGTCGTGGCCTGGCTCAGCAGCGAAGCTGGATTTGAAGCAGTGTTCCAGCACCTGGAAGCCTGCCTGGACCTGCGCCGCCCCAGCGGCAAGCTGGCGCTGCTGCGCTACTGGGATGGTCGCGTGTTCCTGCGCTTGCAGCGGGCGTTCACGCTGCAGCAGCGCAGGGAGCTGATGGGCCCGCTGCGGCAGTGGCGCTTCCAGATGCTGGGCCAGCACTACGCCCTGGAACGTGACGCGTTGTATGCAGCGGAGACCGGTTGATGTTTGAGATCAACGAGGATCAGGAGGCCCTGCTGCGCCTGCCTGACCCCTCCACTTTTTTCCCGTTGTTGTGCCGGGAGATTCGCGAGGAGTACCCCGGCAGGGTCGGTCATCTGAGCGATGGCGCGCTGATGGATGAGGTGGTGCGAAGCCATGACCATGCAGCCTATGTGCTGCGCATCACCCACCTGCCGGTGCTGGTGCGCTGGGTGAAGGCGGACGTGGCATGGGCGTGCGGTTTGCGGGCCGTCCCTGCGGTGGACCTGTGGATACGTAACGCGGAGAACCCGAATCTGGCGGCGGCGGATCTGTTGTCGAATCTGGCAGGGTACTAGGAGCAATCATGGGCACCAGAATCATCGGACCCCGGCCCTGGCTGGGGCCAGGCGTGGGAGGCGGTACCGGCACCGTCGACGAAGACGGCAACCCGGTGGATCCCTACGGCGGGCCGACCACCGGCGATGTGGTCGATGGCATCCGCGATGCCGTGTACGGAATCCAGCAGCGGGTGCGTGGTGAAGCCAAGCCCGATGCGCGCGCCGAGCCGACGGCCAAGGCGCGGGAGGTGGACTGCTCGCAGATGCCCGACGAGACCGCGTGCAACGAGTGCCTGCTGAAGGAGGGGTTCATCGGTCCGCCTCTCACCCCGCGCTATGTCACCCAAAGCAACCTGATCAATTACGAATATCAGTTGTACATCGCCAACCTGCGCTCGGCGCCGCTGCGCTTTGGTTTCATGGTCGCCGACAAGGCGGATCCTGATCGGCGGCTATTCTCGGTGGATACGTTGTTTGACTACCTTGAGCGCGATGGGTTCTCACGCACCGTGCAGGAGTGGCATTTCAACGCCTGCGAGTTTGATGGGTTCTGGTTGAAGGACTGTACGGTGGTGGAAGCGAAGGGGAGGTATGAGCAGTTTCTGGATGAAAATGGTCGGGCCAAGTACAGTTTTGTGCGGCTTGGAATATTTAACTCGTGGCGAAAGCAGATGCTCAGACAGCGCGCTGCTATCGCGATTGCCGAGCCGCAAGGCAGGCTTATCTGGTGCTTCATGCAACGACGCACGATGGCGGCGGCCGTATCGACAGGCGGAATCGATTCTTCGCTCTGCAGATACGAGCCTTTCCTTGGAGAAGAAAGATGATTCTGAGTTCCCAGGCCAACCTTTGGACGACGCCTGTCGCGCGATCGCCCGAGGAAGTCATAAGCTTGGCGAAGAGTCTGACCCGATATTTGTCACAGCAGCATCCTTTAATGAAGCAATGGTATGCGCTCCCTTCAAGCCGTTCAGAGAAAGCAATTCCCTTGGAAGACAGTGATGCACTGTTTAGCCGGATCAGTGGGAAGGTTGAGAAGGATCGCAGGAAATTTGGTGACTATCCCGAACTTGGCGCTTCTTTGTCGCTTGCCAACGTCGATAACGACCGTGACTGGTGCAAGCCAGGAGTTGCAGTGCTCGAACTGGATCCGACAACAGGCTTCAACTGCTTCAGCCTGGAGGGAATCGAGCCGTTTGGAGCATCCACTTCCTCGTTGATGCTCAATGCGTTGATCAGAATGGTGGCGGCAATAGAGCCCACATTCGCGAGCACGGATGTCAATGCTAGAACGCCTGAGAAGGGTCTCGTGACCTACCAGCTAGACAGGCGCCTGTATCAACACCGCCGGTACTTTGGCTGGATGGGTTTCGTCCCCGCGCAGATCACCCACGCGCAGATCCCCGACGCACATGCGGTCCACGCGGTCGATGGCCGGGGCACGGTGATCGTCTCGGTGCCGGGCGTGTTCGACCCCACCGACGACGCGCAGGTGGACAAGGTACACCGCGTCGAAATGGAACTGGCCAGCTATGACCTGTTGCCGGTAACGGACCCGAGCCTCAAGGGCTAGGGCCATTTCCGGTTTTCGCACGGAATGCTCGCCGCGTGCGCGATCTGTCGTGCTGGTGTTGGTGCTGGCGCTGTGCGCAGGCGCCCACTGGGCGTCACTTCCCAGGCAGCGTGACACCTGACACCTGGCAAGCGCTTGCCCAGCAGGATGCAGGACCACTACAGACCCCGCGCAACAATGATGGGAATCGCACGAATCACCGCAATGGCGCGAATGCCCACCACCGCAAACTCGAGCCTCAGCCGTGTTTGCGCTTGTCAGCCAGCGTCGCCTCGTACGGCGCCGGCTGGCAATCCGTCCGTGTTCCATGGTGGGCGCAGCAGGATGGCGGGCCGGGCCAGGACGCAGGCGGTCGCGCGATGGAGGGCCTGATGCAGGCCAGTCGCGTGCTGGGCCTTGTAGGCCAGCCTTAACGTGCGGCCCTGCTGACTCCGGGCCGTGTGGCGGGGCAGGGCGGCTGCCTTGCCCCGTTGCAGCGCTTCACAGGCAGGGCCCCCAAGCGCCAGGCACAAAAAAACCCGGAGGACTGTCGTCTTCCAGGCTTCTTGGTGACCACCGAAGTGGTCGGGGAGACAGGATTCGAACCTGCGACCTCTACGTCCCGAACGTAGCGCTCTACCAGACTGAGCTACACCCCGAAGGGAGCCGCCTATTCTAGCGATTCACCCCGATGGCGGCAAGGGGTAAATGCTGTTTTCTTCACACTGCCGAAGCAGTGCCACTTCAGGGAACAAAAAAGCCTGGACGACTTCACCAGGCTTCAATGCGACCACATGCGTGGTCGGGGAGACAGGATTCGAACCTGCGACCTCTACGTCCCGAACGTAGCGCTCTACCAGACTGAGCTACACCCCGAAGGAGCCGCCTAAGATACCGTGTGAAGGCCAAGGCGGCAAGGTTTTTTTACAACTCAGCGACGATTTTCTTTCTCGATACGGTTCTGCTCGCGGGCTTCGAACCACATGCCGTTGAGGATGGCCACCGTCGAGGCGAGGCCGGCACCGAGAATCCAGGCGAAATACCACATGATCAGTCTCCTTTGTCCAGCGGATGTGCCGACCCTGGGCCGGCACATCGGCACTCAGTAAGCGTTCGGGTTGTTGCCCATCTCTTCGGTGGTGGTCTTGCCCTTCAGCACGCGGTACACCCAGGTGGTGTAACCGATGATGATCGGCAGGAACACCGCCGTGGCCAGCAGCATGATCCACAGGGTCAGGTGGCTGGACGAGGCATCCCACACGGTCAGGCTGGAGGTGGGCTGGCTCGAGGACGGCAGCAGGAACGGGAAGATGGCGAAGCCGACGGTCAGGATGATGCCGGCGATGGCCGCTCCGGAGGCGATGAAGGCCAGGCCGCCGCGACGGGCACGCAGCAGCACCGCACTGGCCAGCAGGCCGGCCAGGCCGAGCAGCGGGGCCAGGATCGTGGCCGGCATCGCACTGTAGTTGCGCATCCAGCCACCGGCGGCGCCGAGTTCGGCGGTCTTCAGCAGCGGATTGGTGGCGCCGTCGGTGACCACCTGCGAGGTGATCTGGTAACCGGGCAGGCCGAAGGCCACCCAGGCACCGCCGACCGCAAAGAGCACGAAGGCGATGATCGCGGCGATGCTGCCGAAGCGGGCTGCACGCTCGGCCACCGGGCCGTCGGTCTTCAGCACCAGCATGGCGGCACCGTGGGCGACCAGCATCGACACGCTGAGCAGGCCGGCCAGCAGCGCGAAGGGCATCAGCAGGCCGAAGAACGAGCCGGTGTAGAAGATGCGCATGCTGTCATCGAAGTGGAACGGCACGCCCAGCAGCACGTTGCCCACCGCCACGCCCATGATCAGCGCCGGGATGAAGCCGCCGATGAACAGCGCCCAATCCCAGGTGTTGCGCCAGCGTTCGCTGGGCATCTTGCTGCGGAACTTGAAGCCGACCGGACGCAGGATCAGGGCGAACAGGATCACGAACATCGCCAGGTAGAACCCGGAGAAGCTGACCGCGTACAGCGGCGGCCAGGCGGCGAAGATCGCACCGCCACCGAGTACCAGCCACACCTGATTGCCTTCCCATACCGGGCCGATGGTGTTGATCACCAGCCGGCGCTCGGCGTCGTTGCGGGCGACGAAGGGCAGCAGGGTGCCCACGCCCAGGTCGAAACCATCCATCACGGCGAAACCGATCAGCAGGATGCCGAGCAGCAGCCACCAGATCACGCGCAGCGTGGTGTAGTCCAGAAGAATGAAATCCATCTTGGTTCTCCTGCCTCAGGCCTGGCCGGCGGCCGGCGCCGAGGCATTGTGGGAAGCATGCGGCTGGGGCGACTGCAGCGACGGCAGCACCTCGTCCGGACCCTTGCGGATCGCCTTGAGCATCAGCTTGATCTCGACCACGATCAGCGCGGTGTAGATCGCGGTGAAGCCGGCAAGGGTCAGCACGATTTCATGCAGGGCCAGGCCCGATGCCGCATAGAAGGTCGGCAGCACGCCGTCGACCGCCCACGGCTGGCGACCGTACTCGGCCACGAACCAGCCACATTCGATCGCGATCCACGGTGCCGGCAGCGTCCACAGGGCCAGGCGCAGGAACCAGCGCTTGTCCTGGAAGTTGTTGCGGCAGGAGTAGTAGAAGGCCAGTGCGAAGAAGGCGATCAGGTAGAAGCCCAGGCCGGCCATCACGCGGAAGGTCCAGAACAGCGGCATCACGCGCGGCACGGTGTCCATCGCCGCCTGCGAGATTTCCTGCGGGGTGGCGTTGAGGATGTCATCGCGGTAGCGCTTGAGCAGCAGGCCATGGCCCAGGTCCTGCCAATGGCGGTCGAACATCTCGCGCGCTTCAACGTCGTTCTTGTTCGCACGCAGGCGTTCCAGCGCACCGTAGGCCAGCTGGCCGCCGCGCACGCGGTGTTCGGCGCGCTCGACCAGTTCCAGGATGCCCGGAATCGGCTGGTTCAACGAACGGGTGGCGATCAGGCCCATCAGGTACGGGATCTTCACCGCGTAGTCGTTCTGGTGGGTTTCCTGGTTCGGGATGCCGAAGGCGGTGAAGTCGGCCGGTGCACGCTCGGTTTCCCACATCGCTTCGATCGCGGCCAGCTTCATCTTCTGGTGTTCGCTGGCGGCGTAACCGCTCTCGTCACCCAGCACCACCACCGACAGCGACGACAGCAGGCCGAAGGCTGCGGCCACCGCGAACGAACGACGGGCCAGGTCCTTGTGCTTGTTGCGCAGCAGGAACAGGGCGCTGATCGCCATCACGAACACCGCACCGGTCACGTAACCGGCACTGACGGTGTGCACGAACTTGGCCTGCGCCACCGGGTTGAACACCACGGCCATGAAGTCGACGACTTCCATGCGCATGGTTTCCGGGTTGAACACCGCGCCGGTCGGGTTCTGCATCCAGCCGTTGGCGATCAGGATCCAGATCGCCGACAGGTTGGTGCCCAGCGCCATCAGCCAGGTCACCATCAGGTGCTTGACCTTGGTCAGGCGGTTCCAGCCGAAGAAGAACAGGCCGACGAAGGTGGCTTCCAGGAAGAACGCCATCAGGCCTTCGATGGCCAGCGGCGCACCGAAGATGTCACCCACGTAGTGGCTGTAGTAGGACCAGTTCATGCCGAACTGGAACTCCATGACGATGCCGGTGGCGACGCCCATGGCGAAGTTGATGCCGAACAGGACGCCCCAGAACAGGGTCATCCTGCGCCAGATCTCCTTGCCGGTCATCACGTACACGCTCTCCATGATGGCCACCATGAAGGACAGGCCGAGGGTGAGCGGTACGAATAGGAAGTGGTACATCGCGGTCAGCGCGAATTGCAGCCGCGACAGTTCTACGACTGTCTGATCAATCATGGCCTGGCTACCTCGTTGGATAGTGCCGTTGCAGGTGGCGGGAAGGGTGGTCTACGACGTGAATGATGTGACCGACTACTTCAAACAGCCTTGATCCAGATCAATGTATGAACAGGTGTGCGAAGGGATCGTATGCGAACCTGATGAAGACTGCGACCGCCGGCCGCAGGGGCGGGCTATTGCCTGCGCCTACAATGCCGTGTCTCCCCCGTTGCCCGTGAAGACCTCTTGAGCGCTGCCGAAACGACCCCTGACGGCCTGTCCCCGGAAGCTGAAACCGCCCGCCAGCGGCGTGTGCGCACGGCCTGGCTGGCCGATCTGGCACGCTCCGCCCGGGGCCGCCAGCGTCTGGCCGCGCTGTGCATCAGCCTGTCCGGCGCACTGTTGATCGGCCAGGCTGCCGCCATCGCCTGGCTGGTGCAGCAGGTGCTGGTGGAGCGCGCGCCGCTGGCATCGGGCCTACCGGTGCTGGCGGGACTGGCGGTGATCCTGGTGCTGCGCACCCTGCTGGGCAGCGCCACCCAGGCCGCCGCCGGTGAGGTGGCCGACGCCGCACGCCTGGCATTGCGCGAACGCGTGTTCGCACGCCTGCTGGGCCACGGCCCACTGTGGCTGCGGCAGCGCCGCACCGGCGAACTGGGCGAACTGATGCTGCATCACGGCGATGCGATCGAGAGCTATTACAGCGGCTTCCTGCCGGTGCGCACTGAAGTGGTGGTGGTGCCGCTGCTGATCCTGGTCGCGGTCGCCTGGGTCGACTGGGTGGTGGCGCTGATCCTGCTGTTCACCGCGCCGCTGGTGCCGTTCTTCATGATGCTGGTGGGCTGGGGCGCTGAAGCGGCCGGGCGCGCACAGCTGGGTGAGCTGGCGCGCATGAGCGGCCATTTCGCCGACCGGATCAAGGGCCTGGGCCTGCTGCGCCTGTATGGCCGCGGTGAGGCTGAGCTGGAGGGTATCGAGGCGGCCGCCGAAGGCGTGCGCGTGCGTACGCTGAAGGTGCTGCGGATCGCGTTCCTGTCGTCCACGGTGCTGGAATTCTTCGCCTCGGTGAGTGTGGCGATGGTCGCGCTGTACCTGGGCCTGAGCTATCTGGGCATGATGTCGCTGCATGCAGCGGTGCCGACGCTGGGTGCGGGCCTGTTCTGCCTGCTGCTGGCACCGGAATTCTATGCGCCGCTGCGACGGCTGGCCGCGCACTACCATGATCGTGCCAACGCACTGGCCGCCGCCGCCGAAGTGGAGCGCCTGCTGCAGTCGCTGCCCGATGAGCAGGGCCTGATCGAGAACGAGGTTGCACCGCTGGCGGTGGAGCCGGCCGAGGCCGCCTTGCCGCCGCTGCAGGCACAAGGGCTGGTGCTGCGCCCGTTGGGCGCGCCGCAGGATGTGCTGCAGGATCTGGACGTGCTGCTGGAGCCGGGCCAGCGCCTGGCCCTGGTCGGTCCCAGCGGATCCGGCAAAAGCACGCTGCTGGAGGCGCTGGCCGGTTGGTTGCCACCGCGCGCCGGCAAGCTGCAGTTGCGGCCCGGCGTGCAGGTGGCTTATGCCAGCCAGCGACCGTACCTGTTCCACGGCAGCATCGCCGACAACCTGCGCCTGGCTGATCCCGGTGCCAGCGATGCGCGGCTGCGCGCGGTGGCCGAGGCCTCGCAGGTCCTGCAGTTTGTCCAGCGCCTGCCGCAGGGGCTGGACACGGTGATCGGCGAACGCGGCTTCGGCCTGTCCGGAGGCGAAGCACGACGCATCGGCCTGGCCCGCCTGTTGCTGCGCGATCCGCAGGTGCTGTTGCTGGACGAACCCACCGCGTTCCTCGATGCCGATACCGAAGCGGCGCTGCTGCGCAGCCTGGCCGCCTATGCACGTGGCCGCAGCGTGGTGGTCGCCACCCACAGCCCCGCGGTGATCGCCTGGGCCGACCGTTGCCTGCTGTTGCCGGAAGGCCGCCTGGTCGAGCCGGCACAGGCGGTGCGCGCATGAGCCGTTCGCCTGATTCGCTGCGCGCGGTGTTCCTGCGCCACCGGCCGCGCCTGTTGCTGACCATGCTGCTGCTGTGGACCACGATGCTGGCCGGCACGGCGCTGCTCGGCCTGTCCGGTGGTTTCCTCACGGCGGCCGCGCTGGCCGGTGCAGCCGGCCTCGGCCAGGGCTTCAACTTCTTCTCACCCTCGGCCGGCATCCGTGGCCTGACCATGGCGCGCATCGTGTCGCGCTACTTCGAAAAGCTGGTCGGCCACGATGCCACCCTGCGCATCGCCCGCGACCTGCGCGTGTGGTTCTTCCGCCGCGCGCTGCCACTGGCACCGGCGCGGCTGGGGGCCACGCGTACCGGCGAGCTGCTGGCGCGGCTGCTGGGGGACATCGGCGAGGTGGATGGCCTGCTGGTGCGTGCGATTGGGCCGCTGGTGGCGCTGGGTGCGCTGTCACTGGTGGCGGTCGCCTCGGCAGCGCTGATCCTGCCCTCGGCAGCGGTACTGCTGGCGGTGCTGGCGCTGCTGATCGCCTTCGGTGTGCCCTGGCTGGGCGTGCGTGGCCATGACGACGAAGAGGCCGATCGTGCCGCGCACCGCGCTGCGTTGCGCACCGCTGCATTCGAAGGGCTGGAAGGGGCCGGTGATCTGGCTGCGCTGCATGCCGATGCGGCCTGGCAGCTGAAGGTGCGTGTGGCCGCCAAGCAGCTGGCTTCGCGGGATCGTCGTCGGCGCTGGCGCCTGATCGCGGCCTCGACCCTGCATGGCCTGGTCGCCGGGCTGGGCCTGGTGGCGATGCTGGCATTGGCCCTGCATGCGGCCGAACAGCAGCGCATCGCGCCGGAGATGGCCGCGGGCCTGGTGTTCCTGACCGTGGCGTTGATCGAGCTGTGGGCCGGCATGGGCCTGGCCTGGCAGTCGCTGCAGTCCGGGCGCATTGCCGCCGATCGGTTGCAGGCCATCGTCGAGCAACCGCCGACGGTGGAGGACCCGCAGGTGCCGCAGGCAGTGCCGCAGGCCGCGCGCGTGCACTGGGATGACGTGCACTTCCAGTGGCCCGGTGCGGCGCGGCCGGTGTTGTCCGGTCTGCAGCTGACCCTGGCGCCGGGCGAGCGTATCGCGATTCGCGGCGACAGCGGCAGTGGCAAGACCACGCTGTCGAGCCTGCTGCTGCGGCTATGGGATCCGCAGCAGGGACGGCTGACCTACGGTGGCCGCGACCTGCGTGATTTCGCCCAGGCCGACTGGCACCGGCAACTGGCGTGGCTGCCGCAGAACGCGCCGGTGTTTGCCGGCAGCGTGGCCGAGAACCTGCGATTGGGTGATCCCGACGCCAGTGACGCCGCGTTGTGGGCGGTGTTGCGTCGCGTGCGCCTGGGTGACTGGGCCGAGCGCAACGGTGGCCTGCAGACCTGGGTGGGCGAGAACGGCGCGACGATGTCGGCCGGCCAGGCACGACGTCTGGCGCTGGCGCGCGCGCTGCTGCGCAATGCGCCGATCCTGCTGCTGGACGAACCGACCGAAGGCCTCGACGTGGATACCGCACGTGCGTTGCTGCAGGACCTTTCCGGGTTGCTGGACGGGCGCAGCCTGCTGATGATCACCCATGACGACCTGCCCGACGGCGTGGTCGATGCGCAGTACCGGTTGCGTGATGGGGTGTTGGAGCGCGAAGCGTGAATGGTAGTGCCGGCCGCTGGCCGGCAACCCCATGATTGCCGGCCAGCGGCCGGCACTACCGATTGCGAGGGTTAGCGCGAGAACTCGCGCAGCATCACCGCGATCGAGGCCACGTTGGCCAGCACGCACAGCCAGAACACCCACTGGAATTCGGCTTTGCGATGCTTGTGGCGGAACAGCGCCTGGCCCAGCAATGCACCCGGCCAGCCCCCGGCAAAAGCCAGCAACTGCAGGGTTCGTTCCGGGATCCGCCATTGCTTTCGCTGTGCCGCGCGCTTGTCGTGGCCATACAGCGCGAACGACACTGCACTGGCCAGCAGGCACCAGCCACCCAGCCACAGCGGCAGCACGCCGCTGATCATCAGCGCGATCAACGTGCCGAACGCGGCCAGCGCGAGGTTACGCCGCCATGCCACTTACAGCGCGTCGAGGAAGCCGCGCACGGCCGGGCCGAAACGCTCGAAATCGACGAGGAAGGCGTCATGGCCCTGCGGCGATTCCAGGCCAATGAAGCGCGCATCGGCGCCACCGGCGCGCAGGCCGTCGGCGACCTGTTGCTGCTGCTGCACCGGGAACAGGATGTCGGTGTTGGCGCCGATGGCCAGTGCCTTCTCCACCCGGATCTTCGCCAGCCCGGCCAGCACGTCGCCGTCGGCATACTCAGCCAGGTCGAACCAGTCCATCGAGCGGCTCAGGTACAGATAGCAGTTGGGATCGAAGAAACGCACGAAGCGCCGTGCGTGGCCTTCCAGATAGCTTTCCACCTGGAATTCCAGACCGAACGGATCGTCGTTGGTCTGGTCCGAATCCAGCCGCACGCGGCCGAAGCGGCCATCCCATTCCAGTGCGGAGCGGTAGGTGATCACGCCCAGCTTGCGCGCCATGCGCATGCCGGACTCGGGATACTCGGCATCGTCGTAGCGACCACCATTCCAGCGCGGATCGAGACGGATCGCCTCGCGCTGCAGCGAGCGGATCGCGATCGAGAACGGCAGCGCCTGCGCACTGCCGGAAATGTTGACATGGCTGCGCGCGATGCCCGGATGCAGCATCAGTACCGCCAGTGCGGTCATGCCGCCCATTGAATTGCCGACCACGCAGGCCAGCTGCTCGATGCCCAGTGCACGCACGACTTCGATGGCGGCACGTGCGCCGTCTTCGATCGACAGTTCGGGGAAGTCCAGACGATAGGGCTCACCGCTGGCGGGGTTGAGCGAAGCGGGGCCGGTCGAGCCCTTGCAGCTGCCCAGCGAGTTCACGCATACCACGTACCAGCGGTCGGTATCGATCGGCTTGCCGGGGCCGACCATGCCTTCCCACCAGCCCGCTGCGGGGTTGGCGTCATTGGCCGCGGCGTGTGCATCCGGCGACAGGCCGGTCACGATCAGGATCGCGTTGCTGGCGTCGGCGGCCAGCGTTCCCCAGGTTTCGTAGGCCACGCGTGCGCCGTGCAGGGCGCCGCCGCGTTTGAACGGGAACGGCGAGGGCAGGGCGTGGAAGCGGGTGCCGGGCGGGATGAATTCGGTCATGCGGGCATTCTAGCGGGGCCGCATGTGGAGCTGGCGACACGCTGGTTTCCATCGGCGATGCACCCGGTAGTGCCGGCCGCTGGCCGGCAACCTCATGAACCGTGATGCGGCTGTGGGGTTGCCGGCCAGCGGCCGGCACTACCGGGCGGCGCGTTACGGGAACCGCAGCTCCACCACGCCCTCATGCGGCAGGCTGACCTTCACTGGCGTGCTCTGCAGATCGTCCTCGGTGCGATTGGCGCTGCCGCTGCGCGAGATGCGTGCCAGCACTTCCACTTCGCGATGTGCGGACAACGGTGCGGTCGGCATCGGGCTGTCACCGTCACCCAGCCCGACCGTGGCCGGGAAACCGGCCAGGGGCAGCTTGCGCGCGGCCACTGGCATCGGCGGTCCGCCTACGGCGCGGGCCAGTACGAACACCTGGGTGCTGGCGGGCCACTCGGCGTCCTTCAGCGCAGGCAGCTGCACACGCACCTGCAGCAGCGCTGGTGGCGCCGCAGCGGCAGCATCGGGCGCCTGGCCGGCGGCTTCGCGGGCGATGGCGATCTGCGCCTGCAGCGCCTGCGCGGCGCCGGGCTCAAGCCGTGGCAGCAGGCCGCTCCAGACGTCGGCAGCCTCGGCGTTCTTTCCGCGTTGGCGCAGGGCGATGCCCAGCAGCCAGCTGGCGCGCTCGGCATCGGGTGCCTGTGCACGGGCCTGCTGCAACCAGGCCATCGCGGTGTCATCGAACTGCTTGCCGGCATCGGCCTGCGCACGTGCCTGCGCGGCTTCCACCAGCACGCCGGGGTCTTCCGGGGCGAGAGCGGCGGCACGCGCGAAGGCGTCCGCGGCGGCTGCGGCGTTGCCCAGTTCGGCCTGCGACCGGCCCAGCAGCGCCCAGCCATCAGCCCGCTGCGGGTCTCGCTTCAGTGCATCCTGCAGGGCCTGCACGCCATCGCGCAGGGTGGCCACCGAAGGCGTCGGTTGTACCTGTGCTGCACGCGGATCACCTACCAGCAGATACAGGCAGGCACCGGCCACGCCCAGCGCGAGCACACCCACCACGAAACTGCGGCGACCGTGGTGGCGCAGCGGCCACAGCACCAGCGCCGCCATCAGTGCGGCCACCAGCCCGGCCAGCATCGGCAGCCAATGGCTCACCATCCGTCTCCTTCATCGGTCTTGTTGGCGGGGGCGGCGGCGACCGTGCGGCCACGGCGGCGGACGATGCCCAGTACCACCAGCGCGCCGGCGCCCAGCACCAGCAGCGGACCGCCCCACAGCAGCCAGGTGCCCGGCTGCAGAGGCGGCTGATAGAGCACGAACTCACCGTAGCGGGCGACCAGGAACTGCTTGATCTGGGCGTCGTCGTGGCCTTGCTGCATCAGCTGCAGCACCTCTCGGCGCAGGTCCTGGGCGATCTGCGCGTTCGAGTCGGCCAACGACTGGTTCTGGCACTGCACGCAGCGCAGCTGCGCAGCAAGGTCATGGAAGCGGCGCTCCTCGGCGCCATCGCGGAACTGCAACGGCTGCGGATCGTGCAGCGGCTGCTGGGCCAGCACGGCCAGCGGCAGCATCAGGAGCAGCAGCGCCAGCAGCCAGCGCATGGGCTCAGGGCGCCGTGTGCAGCGTGCTGCCGGCATTGCCCTGGGCCTTCTCGATCTTCTCCAGTGCCGGGATCAGCTTCTCGTCGACCACGCGCTGGGTCATCGCACCGCTGTACTTCCAGCGCACGATGCCGCTGCCATCGACCAGGAAGGTTTCCGGTGCGGCGGTCACGCCCCAGTCGATCGCGGTGCGGCCTTCCACGTCGCTGAGCACGACCATGAACGGGTTGCCCAGCTGTTCCAGCCAGTGCAGCGCGTCGGTCGGATCGTCCTTCCAGTTGTAGCCGATCACGCGCACGCGCTTGCTCTCGGCGAACCGGGTCAGCACCGGGTGTTCCTCGCGGCAGGCCGCGCACCAGCTGCCCCAGACGTTCAACAGGTAGGGTGCGCCGCGCAGGTCGTCGCTGTGCACGATCATCTCGGGATCGTGCAGCACCGGCAGGGCGAACGCCGGCGCCGGCTTGTCGATCAGGGCAGATGGCAGTACGTCGCGCTGCGGGTCACCCGATTTCATCACCCCGTAGATCATCAGCCCGAGCAGGCCGAAGAAGAACAGCACACCGATCACGATGGCTACCGGCGGCAGCGGGCGGGAGGGGCGCGGGGTGGGGGACTCGGACATGGGAACTCCTACGGACGACGGAAACGGCGATCGGCGGCGGTGATGAATCCGCCCAGGGCCATCAGCAGCGCGCCCAGCCAGATCCAGCGCACGAACGGCTTGATGTGCACCCGGACCGCCCATGCATTGTTGCCCAGCGGCTCGCCCAATGCCACGTAGACATCACCATCGAAGCGTGCATCGATGCCGGCCTCGGTCATCACCTGGCCGCCGCTGGCGTACTGGCGCTTCTCTGGATGCAGCAGCGCCAGCTCGCGGCCGTCGCGGAACACGCGCAGGTGACCACGGTCGGCGATGAAGTTGGGGCCTTCGCGATGGTCCACGCCCTCGAAGCGTACTTCGTGGCGGCCGACCACCACCTGCTGGCCCGGTGCCAACGCCACTTCGCGCTGCACGTTCAGGGCTTCCACCAGCAGCGCGCCAGCCAGGAACACGGCAATGCCGGCGTGGGCGACGATCATCCCGAGCATCTCGGCGGTGAAGCGGCCGTTGCCGCGCAGTCGTTGCCAGACGAAGCGTGCGGTACCGAAGCCGACCCAGACCGCGGCAGCGACACCGAGACCGGCCTTCCAGCCGTTCTGCGGCGCCTGCCACCAGGCCAGCGCGCCCAGCAGCAGCGCCAGGCCCAGCCACGGTGCCAGCAGCGCGAGCGCGCGCGAAGGCTGGTCGCGCTGCCACTTCACCAGCGGGCCGAACGGCAGCAGCAGGATCATCGGTGCCATCAGCAGCAGGAACAGACTGCCGAAGTAGGGCGGGCCGACCGAGATCTTGCCCAGCGACAGCGCATCGGCCAGCAGCGGGTACAGCGTGCCGAGCAGCACCATCGCGCAGGCGGTGGCCAGCAGCAGGTTGTTGGCCAGCAGCAGGGTCTCGCGCGAGGTGGCGGTGAAGCCACGGCGCGGATCGTCGGCGTCCACGCTCAGCTGGCTGGCGCGCAGCGCGTACAGCAGCAGGCTGCCGCCGACCAGCACCGACAGGAACACCAGGATGAACAGGCCGCGCGACGGATCGGCGGCGAACGAATGCACGCTGGTCAGCACGCCGGAGCGCACCAGGAAGGTGCCCAGCAGCGACAGCGCGAAGGCGGCGATCGCCAGCAGCAGGGTCCAGCTGCCGAAGGTGCCGCGCTTCTCAGTGACCGCCTGGGAATGGATCAGTGCCGCGCCGACCAGCCAGGGCATGAAGCTGGCATTTTCCACCGGGTCCCAGAACCACCAGCCGCCCCAGCCCAGCTCGTAATAGGCC
Organism: Stenotrophomonas maltophilia; assembly: GCF_003205835.1. GTDB lineage: Bacteria > Pseudomonadota > Gammaproteobacteria > Xanthomonadales > Xanthomonadaceae > Stenotrophomonas > Stenotrophomonas riyadhensis. Next base: position 3,239,397 of record NZ_CP029773.1, on the reverse strand, counting down.
CACCAGCTGCCCAGCGCGATGCCCAGGGTCAGGAAGCCCCAGGCGACGTTGGTCCACGGCCGCGTCCAGCGCAGCCAGCGTGCGTCGACACGACCTTCCAGCAGCGCGGCCACGGCGAATGCGAACGGCACCGCGAAGCCGACATACCCGATGTAGAGCATCGGTGGGTGGATGATCAGCCCGGGGTCCTGCAGCAGTGGATTGAGGTCGCGGCCTTCCAGCGGTGCCGGGTTCAGGCGCAGGAACGGGTTGGAAGTGAAGATCAGGAAGGCGAGGAAGCCGACGCTGACCACGCCCATCACCGCCAGTACGCGTGCCTGCACCGGGGCCGGCAGGTGCCGCGAGAACAGCGCCACCGCGCCGGTCCACAGCGCCAGCACCAGCGCCCACATCAGCAGTGAGCCCTCGTGCGCGCCCCACACCGCCGAGTAGCGGTAGATCATCGGCAGCAGCGAATTGGAGTTCTCGGCCACGTAGCGCACCGAGAAGTCCTGCTGCACGAACGCAGCGGTGAGCACCGCGAAGGCGCCGGCGAGCAGCAGCAGCTGAGCGAAGGCGGCTGGCCGTGCCACCGCCATCCATGCGGCGTTGTTGCGCTGCGCGCCGACCAGCGGCAGGCCGGCCTGCAGCAGCGAGGCCAGCAACGCACACAACATCAGGATCTGACCCAGTTCGGGCAGCACTCAGCGCACCTCGGGTGCCGTCACCGGCACGTCGTGCTTGCGATGGGCGTCGCCCATCTTGTCGGCCACTTCCTTCGGCACGTATTTTTCATCGTGCTTGGCCAGCACTTCGTCGGCGACGAAGGTGCCGTCCTGCAGTCGGCCGCTGGCGACCACCGCCGTGCCTTCGGCGAACATGTCCGGCAGGATCCGCGACGTGGTCACTGCCAGTTGCGCGTCGCCGTCGGTCACTTCAAAGCGGGCCTCCAGCGAGCCGACCGGTCGGTTGAAGGAGCCTTTCACCACCATGCCGCCGAGGCGGAAGCGCGACTGCGCATCGACATCGCCGCGCAGCACTTCCGAAGGCGTGTACAGGTAGGCGATGTTGCGCTCCAGCGCCATCGCCACCAGCGCGGTGGCCAGGCCGGAGGCGAGCAGGGCCAGCAGCACCCAGACCAGGCGGCGACGCTGTACCGGGGTCATCGTTCCAGCTCCGTCGACAACGGCGCCGCTGCGTCCTGCCTGCCGGCGCGGGTCTGCTGCCGTTGCTGCCGGGCCAGTGCCAGCCGACGCGCCACGCGAAGGCGAAGCCATGAACCGATGGCGTCGGCGCCGAGCACCAGCACGAACACGGCGTAGGCGCCGATCACATAGGGCAGGTGGGTCATGGCTGGACCTCCCGGGAGGGGCGTGCGGCATCGACGCGGCCGCCGACCCAGGCCTTGCCGGCCTCGCGGTCGAGATTGTCAGCGCGGGCCTTGGCCAGCACCGAACCGGCGAACCAGAACTTGGTGCCGATCACCATCCACCACAGCGGCGCGATCATCGCGCTGCTGATCGCCGATTCACCGAACACGTTGATCGACTGGCGCTGGTGCAGGCCACCCCACCAGTCCACCGAGTAGCGGATCACCGGCAGCAGGCTGACGCCGACGATGGCCAGCAGCCCGGCCGCGCGCGCGGCGCTGCGGCGGTCCTCGATGGCGTGGTACAGGCCGATCACGCCCAGGTACAGGAACAGCAGCACCAGCTCGCTGGTCATGCGCGGGTCCCAGTCCCACCAGGTGCCCCAGGTGCCCTTGCCCCAGATGCTGCCGGTCAACAGGGTGATCAGGGTGAAACCGGCACCCATCGGTGCGCAGGCCATGGCCAGGATCTCGCAGACCTTGATCCGCCAGATCAGCGCGATGGCGGCATACAGCGCCATCAGCGCGAACACGAACAGGCTCATCCAGGCACTGGGCACGTGGATGTAGAGGATGCGGAAGCTGTCCAGCTGCTTGGCTTCCGGCGGCACCACCAGCAGCGCCTGCCACATGCCGACCAGCAGCACTGGCACCGCCGCGAGGTAGAACACCTGCGACCAGCGGGCAGCGAAACGGTCGAACGTGGGAGGCGAACCGAGTTGGTGGAACCAGCGGACAATCGGATTCATGCGTGGCGGCTATCCAGCAGGGGTGGATTGGCTCTCAGCTCGGTCAACTCAGAGAAATACGTATTGCAGCGGCGGTGGCCAACGGCGCCAGCACCAGCGCGACCAGCAGGCCGGCGCCCAGCATCAGCAGCGCACCGACCGGATCCTGTCCGCGTCCGGCTGCCGCCAGACTGCCAGCGCCGAACACCAGCACCGGCACATACAGCGGCAACGACAGCAACGCCACGAGAATACCAGAGCGTCGGATGCCTACGGTCAGCGCGGCGACCACGCCACCGATCAGGCTCAGCAACGGCGTTCCCAGAAGCAACGATGCCAGCAACATCGGCAGCTGGTCATGCGGCAGATGCAGCATTTCCGCCAGCAGCGGGCTGACCACGATCAACGGCAGTGCAGTGGTGGCCCAATGCAGCAGCACGCGCACCAGCACCAGCCACGCCAGCGGTACCGGCGCCAGCAGCCATTGTTCCAGTGAACCGTCCTCGGCGTCGGAGCGGAACAGCGAATCCAGCGACAGCTGGCCCGCCAGCAGCACGGCCAGCCACAGCACCGCGCCGGCGGTGGCGGCCAGCAGCTGTGGTTCGCGGCCCTGGGCGAGGGCGAACAGCACCACCACCAGCACCGCGAACAGCAGCGGCTGCAGCGCATCGCCGCGGCGGCGCCAGAGCAGGCGCAGGTCGCGCTTGAGCAGGGCCGCTGCGGTCTGCCACAGGCCCGGCTCGGTACCCGGCGCGATCATGCGGCACCGCCGAGGTCGAGCTGGCGGGTGCGCACCGGCGGTGCGGCGTAGGCGCCGTGGGTGGTGACCAGCGCCGCGCCACCGGCACGCAGGTGCGCCGAAATCATCCGGTTGACCAGGGTGATGCCCTCCAGGTCGAGGTTGGCATAGGGTTCGTCGAGCAGCCACAACGGCGCCGGTGACAGCCAGATGCGCGCCAGTGCCAGCCGCCGCTTCTGTCCGGCCGACAGATGCCGCACCAGGGTGTCCTCATAACCGGCCAGGCCGACGATGGCCAGCGCGTTGCCCGGCATCTGCCGTGCGCGACGGCCGTGCAGGCCACACAGGAAATGCAGGTTCTCCAGCGTGTCCAGGTCTGGCTTCAAGGCCGGCAGATGGCTGAGGTAGGCCACGTAGCGTGCACGCTCGGCATTGCTGGCCGGCTTGCCGTCGATCCGCACCTGGCCGGCGCCGGGCCGGGCCAGGCCGGCCAGCACGCGCAGCAGGGTGGTCTTGCCGGCGCCATTGCCGCCCTGCACCAGCAGGGCCTCGCCGGCGTCCACATGGAAGTCCAGCGGGCCGAACACCGGCTCGTCATTGCGGGAAAAGCTCAGGCCGCTGGCGGCCAGCAATGCAGGGGTGTTCAAGGGGCAAAGGTCTTCATGCCGGAGTGCGGCGGCAATTGTAGCGGTGAATGCCCGTGGTAGTGCCGGCCGCTGGCCGGCAATTCCCCAGGGGGCCAGTCGCGTGGGCCGAGGTTGCCGGCCAGCGGCCGGCACTACCGTCGCGCGGATTGCGTAAACTCGGATCCCTTGTTCCCCCACAGCCCAGGCCGATGCAACCCACCACCAAGCTGCCCAAGGTCGGTACCACGATCTTCACCGTGATGTCCCAGCTCGCCGCCGAACACGGCGCGGTCAACCTCGGACAGGGGTTCCCGGACTTTTCCGCACCGCAGCGCCTGATCGATGAGACCGCCAAGGCGATGGCCGCCGGGCTGAACCAGTACCCGCCGATGACCGGCGTGGCGCCGTTGCGCCAGGCCATCGCGCAGAAGGCGCTGGACTGCTACGGCGCGCAGGTCGACGCGGACAGCGAAATCACCGTCACCAGCGGCGGCACCGAGGCCATCTTCAACGCCATCCATGCCGTGGTGCGTGCGGGTGAGGAAGTGATCGTGCTCGACCCGGCGTATGACTGCTATGAACCGGCGATCGATCTGGCCGGCGCCAAGGCCGTGCATGTGTCGCTGGATCCGCAGACCTTCGCCGTCGACTGGGACCGCGTGCGTGCGGCGATCACCCCGCGTACCCGCATGCTGATCGTCAACACCCCGCACAATCCATCCGGAGCGATGCTGTCGGCGCAGGACATGCAGGCGCTGGCCGAGCTGCTGCGCGGCACGCAGATCTACCTGATCTCCGATGAGGTGTACGAGCACATCATCTATGACGGTCGCCGCCACGAGTCGGCGCTGCGCTACCCGGAACTGCGCGAGCGCGCGTTCGTCATCTCCAGTTTCGGCAAGACCTACCACTGCACTGGCTGGAAGATCGGCTATGCGATCGCCCCGCCGGCGCTGACCGCCGAGTTCCGCAAGGTGCACCAGTACAACACCTTCACCAGCTTCGGCCCGGCGCAGTATGGCTTCGCCGCGATGATCCGCGACGAGCCCGAACACCACCTGGAGCTGGGCGCGTTCTACCAGGCCAAGCGCGACCGCTTCCGCGAGCAGCTGGCCAGCACCCGCCTGAAGGCGCTGCCGGTGCCGGGCGGCTATTTCCAGCTGGTCGACTACTCGGCCATCAGTGACCTGCCGGACCATGAGTTCGTGAAGTGGCTGACCATCGAGAAGGGCGTCACTGCCATTCCGCTGTCGCCGTTCTACGAAAATCCGCCGGCCGGCCAGCGCCTGGTGCGCCTGTGCTTCGCCAAGAACGAAGCGACCATGGACGCGGCGATCGAACGCCTGCGCCTGCTGTGAGCGGAGGGTTGAACATGCAGGACCTGCGCATTTCCCTCGTTCAGGGCGACACCCGCTGGCATGACCCGGCGGGCAACCGTGAGTACTACGGCGCGCTGCTGGCACCGCTGGCCGGCGCCACCGACTTGGTGATCCTGCCGGAGACCTTCACCAGTGGCTTCTCCAACGACGCCATCGCCCAGGCCGAAGGCATGGATGGCCCGACCGTGGCCTGGGTGCGTGAACAGGCCAAGGCCTTGAACGCGGCGGTGATCGGCAGCGTGCAGCTGCGCGAGGGCGAGGGCGTCTACAACCGCCTGCTGTTCGCCACGCCCGATGGCGGGCTGCAGTACTACGACAAGCGCCACCTGTTCCGCTACGGCGGTGAACACGAACGCTATGCCGCCGGCCGTGAGCGCCTGAGCGTGGAATGGAAAGGCTGGCGGATCAATCCGCAGGTCTGCTACGACCTGCGTTTCCCGGTGTTCTGCCGCAACCGCTACAACGTGGAGCGTCCGCAGCAGCTGGATTTCGACCTGCAGATCTTCGTCGCCAACTGGCCGTCGGCGCGCGCCTATGCGTGGAAGACCCTGCTGCGTGCGCGTGCCATCGAGAACCTGTGCTTCGTTGCCGCGGTGAACCGTGTCGGCGTCGATGGCAACCAGCTGCATTACGCGGGTGACAGCGCGGTGCTGGATTTCCTCGGCCAGCCGCAGGTGGAAATCCGCGAGCGCGAACAGGTGGTCACCACCACCATTTCGGCCGAGGCGCTGGCCGCCCATCGCGCGCGCTTCCCGGCGATGCTCGATGCCGATGCCTTCCATCTGGACGAGCAGGCCTGAGCGACGGCCTGAACGCCGCCGCACCAGCGCGCGCGCCTGCATCCAACGTGCACGCGCGCGCTGCTAGATTCGCCGCCAGTCCGACCGAACTGGAAGTCCTGCCATGAACACGTCCTTCGCCCTGCTGCTGGCCCTGTCGGCCGCATCGCTGGCCCCGGCCGCGCACGCCGCCGGCAACCTCGATTGCCAGCTGCGCTACAACCTGTCCGGCTGGTCGCTGATCTACAAGACCGCCTCCGGCAATGGCACGGTCACCTGCAGCAATGGCGCCAGCATGCCGGTGCGCATCCAGATGAAGGGCGGCGGCCTGACCGTGGGCAAGTCGAAGATCACCAACGGGCGCGGCAGCTTTACCGGTGCGGTCAGCCTCAACGAACTGCTGGGGACCTACGCTTCGGTGGGTGCTCACGCTGGCGCAGTGAAATCCAGCAATGCGCAGGTGATGACCAAGGGCGATATCTCGCTGGCCCTGTCCGGCACGGGCAAGGGCTGGGACCTGGGCGTGGACGGCACCGCGTTCACTATCAGCCGGCGTTGAGCCTGCGCGGCTCCGCGGTGTCCCAGCTGATGCGGATGTAGTGCTGTTCGGAATCGCTCAACAACCGTTCGACACCGAAACCATTCTTCAGCAGTTGCGTGGTCACGTCTTCGACGAGCTGCTCGCTGGCCATCACCTGGCTGAAGCCGAACACGAGATAGCGGCGGCCATTCTCCGAGCCGATCTGGATCGAGTTGTCGAGGTCGCGGTAGAACTGTTCGATCGGGCGCTTGGCGGCATCGGCGTTGGCGCGGGCCTGTTCGGCGGTAATGGTGATCATGGGCATCTGCCTGGTGTGGGAGAGCGCGCACGATAGCCAGCGCCCTGATGTGAATTCCGGGCGTGGCGCACAATGCCTCGTGTTTGCAGCAATTCCTAACATGCGGTGTGAGCGTCGATACGCGCCGGAAAAGTGCCGCGCGGCGGTGAGCATCCTTCGAGCTATGAAGCGCCTCGGGCAGGGATGGGGCCAACGCGCCGAGTGTGCAACGCGCGCCACAGGGTCCTCGCCATGGCGAGGCTGTGCGCGCGCAAGGCATTCGTTCCTGGACCTCGTGAACCCGCATGCCAACGGACTCCCGATCCTGCTGGGCTCGATTGGAGTCGCTCGATGGCTCCAGCAGCGTCCGTGCTGCTCGTGGCCCTCATCGCCACGCCCGCGATCGCCCACGCCGAAGTCTGCCTGTCCGACAGCGGAATCGTCGTGTCCTGTCCAAGCCTGTTGCCACATCCCGTGACGGCCAGGTTCGAGATCGGGACCTTGCCGCGTGTGGCTGGCTCGCCGTCGGAAATCTACATCACAGGGGGCGGCCAGGTGGATGGAACGAGTAATTTCTCGGTCTATGCCAATGGCCAGTTCCTGTGCCATACCAATGACAATTACGACGGTGGCAACACCACGCCGATCCGCCATTGCACCGCGACCATCGCAACACCCGGGACCTATGTGATCTCGGCGTCGCGCAACAGCCCTGGCAACTTCCTCGCACCAATGGACGAAGTGATCAACGTTCAGTAATCGGTTGTTGCTGATCCAGACCCCGGGGCAGGGACCCCGGGGCCCCTGCTGCCCACGTGGCAGCAGGAGCGGGTCCTTCATCGTTACGATCGGCAGCCAGGCCTTCCGCTGTCGACTGGCCGATCCCGCTGCAGCCACAGCGCCAGCAGGCCGCATGCGATGAGGGTCGGAGCCAGCAGCTGCAGCGTACCGACCAGCGCCATCGCCGCGCCGATCAGCAGGTAGTAGAGCAGGCCGAACAGCGCGCCAGCACTGCCGAGGCAGTGTGGATAGCCGCGCAGGGCCTGGCCGAGCACGTTGGGGATGGCGAGGCCGAAGCCCGTCACCACCGGCACCATCGCCGCGACCAGGGCAGGGTGATCATGCAGCAGCGCGGCCACCAGGCCTCCCGTCAGAACCAGGCCTGCGGCGATGCGGATGCGCGTGGTTGCGGCAACGCCTGCACGCAGCAGGCGGCCATTGCCCCACGCGCCCAGTGCCGAGCCCAGTGCCAGCACCGCGCCGCTGGCGCCGAACCAGGTGGCTGGCCAATGCTGGCGCGCGAACACGAATGGACCGAGTGCGTACCAGCTGTACATCGCCACGTTGAACGCCATCACCAGTAGTGCCTGCGACCAGATCCAGCGATCGCGGAGCAGTTGCCGCAGCAGTGGCAGCAATGGCGTGTGCACCCCTTCGGCGGCGCGACTTTCGCGGAGCCCCCATGTGCACCCGGCCATCAGCAGGGCGACGACCACCAGCAGCCCGGCCTGCACGCCCGCGTAGCCGTTTGCAGCGACCAGCAGCGTGCCCAGTGCCAGCCCGATCGCGGGACTCAATGCCAGCGCCATGCCGATCCACGAGAACGCCTGCGCCAATGCCGGCCCCCGCAGACGATCACGTAGGACGGTCTGGGTGACCACCGAAGCGGCGGCGGCGCCGACTGCGGCCAACGCTTGGACCAGCAGCACCTGGCCGAAGCTGCGAGCCATCAAGCCGCCCAGTGCAGCCACTGCGAAGACGCCGAGGCCACAGAGAAGGGCAGGGCGACGACCGATACGATCGGCCAGGCGCCCCCACAGCAGCACGCCTGCAGCGAAGCCGAACAGGTACAGGCTCATTGCCTGGCTGGCGGCGCTGGGTGGCAACGCGAAGCGTTCGGCCAGGCTGGCGAGGGCAGGGCTGTACAAGGTCTGCGCCAGCTGCGGGAACATCAGCAGAGCAATGGTGAGCAGTAGAAGGCGGCGCGGCATGCGGGCACTCCGGAAACAGGGGCGCGCATTGTGGTCGCGGCCCTGTTGGCGCACTCTGTAGGTCCTGTCAGGAAATGTAGGAAATCGGTCATGGCGTGGTTGCAGCCGGATGCGCGATTCGACGCAGACGCCTGGAGTGCGCCCGTGCTGGGTATCGCCTCTTCGCTGGCCGACCATGATTCGGGCTGGCACCGGCACGCACGTGCGCAGTTGCTTTACACCCGGCAGGGCTGCACGCGCTTGACCTACGGAGATCGCATCAGCCTGCTGCCACCGTCGCGCGCGGCATGGATTCCGGGCGGTCTGCTTCATCGTGCACAGATGCGCCAGGCGGTCGACTACCGCTCGTTGTACTTTGATGTCGCGTTATCGGCGCAACTGCCGCAGCAGCCTGCGATCATCAGCGTGGGCCCTCTGCTGCAGGCCTTGCTGGAGCCGATCGCGCAGGCACCGTTCAACCATGACTGGCAGTCGTCGCGCGCACACCATCAACTGGCGTTGTGCGTGCTGGAGATCGCCGCTGCACCGGTGGCGCCGATGGACCTGCCTCTGCCGCGTGATCCGCGGATCGCACGTTGTCTGCCGCTGGCCGAGCAGCTGCCGCCCGAACTGGGCGAGCTGGCCGCGCGTGCGGACCTGAGCGTGCGTACCGTCGGCCGGCTGATGCAGCGTGATACCGGCATGGGCTATCAGGCCTGGCGTCAGCAATGGCGCCTGATGCGAGCCATGGAGTTGCTGCTGCTCGGCCATCGCGTCGCGCATGTGGCGCAGGACACCGGGTTCTCCGCCGAGAGCCCGTTCATCGCCTTCTTCCGCAGCATGACCGGCACCACGCCAGCCGCGTTCCAGCGCCACGCAAAAGGGGACGGAGGGGATTAAGTCGCTTTCGCCCCTTTGAGGCAAAAACGACTTAATCCCCTCCGTCCCCTTTTTAAAGAAGAACCCCGGCCTGCGCCGGGGCTTTTCATTTCAACGTCGCTGCTGATCAGCCGCCGCGCGGGCCGCTGCGGCGCGGGCCGCCCGGACCGCGGTTGCCGCCGGGGCCGCCCGGGCCACGGTTGCCACCCGGACCACCGGGACCGCGATTACCGCCCGGACCACGGTTGCCACCGCCCGGGCCGCGACCGCCCGGACGGGCGCCCTGCGCCGGCTTCGGGCTGCCATACGGGTTGAAGCCCGGCGTGGCGTGGTCGGACGGGAAGCTCGGGGCGTTGCCCGGATGGCCGTACGGGTGCTTGTTGCCCTGGCCCTGCGAGCGGTTGCCCGCACCGGCCGGACGACCCTGGCCGCCTGCGCCGCCACGGCCTTCACCACCGAAGCCGCCACGGCCCTGGCCGCCACCGGCGCCAGCACCCGGACCCTTCGGCTTGCCGTACGGACGGCCCTGGCCGCCTGCGCCCGGACCACGGGCGCCCGGGCCACGTGCGCCCGGACCGGCATTGCGATGGCCGCTCGGGCCGGTGCTCACGCCATCCGGCACGTACCAGGTGCGGAACGCCGCCGGATTGCCTTCCGGCAGCGAACGGTCGTTCTTCTGGGCGCGCTGCTTGAACGGCTTCTGCGACTGCTTGGCCGCCGCTTCGCCGCTGACCGTCAGGCCGCCCTTGAAGCCGCCGCCCTTGCCACCGCGGCCACGGCCGCGGTCTTCGCGGACGTTGTCGAAACGACGCAGCTCGCGGCCTTCGTCAGCGGTGTTGTGACCGTTGACGTAGGCGTTGCCGCGGCCACCTTCGCGCACGCGCACGGTGGTCTTGGCGGCGCGGCGCTGGCCGATCACCGGCTGCAGGGTCAGTGCCGACGGTGCGCCTTCTTCCAGCTTCAGCTGCGCACGCAGGGCTTCCACCTGGGCGGTGCCCAGTTCCACCGAATGGCCGCGGGCCAGTTCGCGCGGCAGGCTCACCTTGCCATAGCGGGTGCGCTTCAGGCGGCTGACCTGGCAGCCCTGCGACTCCCACAGGCGACGCACTTCGCGGTTGCGGCCTTCCTTCACCACAACGCGGAACCAGTCGTGCGAGTCGGTGCCGCCGATGCGTTCGATCTCGTCGAACTTGGCCGGGCCATCTTCCAGTGCCACGCCACGGGTGAGGCGATCGACGATGGCGTCGGAGACCTTTTCCTCGCCTTCCGGCGCGCGCACGCGCACCACGTATTCGCGCTCGACCTCGAACGACGGGTGCATCATGGCGTTGGCCAGTTCACCGTCGGTGGTGGCCAGCAGCAGGCCGGTGGTGTTGATGTCGAGGCGGCCGATCGCGATCCAGCGCGCGCCCTTCAGCGGCGGCAGCGACTCGAACACGGTCGGGCGACCTTCCGGATCATCGCGGGTGGTTACTTCGCCTTCAGGCTTGTTGTAGACCAGCACGCGCGACGGCTCGGCCAGGGCGGTGGCGACGAAGCCACGACCATCCAGTTCGATCTTGTCGCCGCTCTTGACCGACATGCCGGTCTGCGCGACTTCACCGTTGACCTTGACCAGGCCTTCGGCGATGCGCTGTTCCAGCGCGCGGCGCGAGCCAAGGCCGGCCTGGGCCAGCACCTTGTGCAGGCGTTCTTCCAACTTGAACTGTTCGGAGGTGGCTTCGCGCTTCAGCGAGAGCTTGTTCAACGACAGCTTGCGAGGGGTGTCACTCATCAGTTTTGCTCCGGCCGACGGTTTCGAGGTCGGCCTCTGGTTCGGAATCGGCTTGGTCAACAGCCACGGTCGTCATCGCGACGGCGTTGTCTTCGCGTTCGTTCACTGGCACCGCGCGCTCGCCCGGCGCGGAATCGGGGTGCCCATCATCGAAGGGCGAAGGTGCTTGCTCATCGGAGGCCGACGCAGGGGCTGCATCGACGGAATCAGGGGTGTCACTGCCGGCCTGGCCGGCATCATCGTTCGCGGCAGCGCCTTCGGCGCCGGCCGAGATGTCAGGGCCATCGGCGCTTGCCGCCGCCGGTGCATCGCGGTCCAGGGACAGCTGGGGTTCCAGCTCGCCCAGGTCCTTCAGTTCCGACAGTGGCGGCAGCTCATCCAATCGCTTCAGGCCGAAATAATCCAGGAAGCCCTTGGTGGTGCCGAACAGTGCCGGCTTGCCGGGCACGTCGCGGTGGCCGACCACGCGGATCCATTCGCGTTCTTCCAGTGCCTGGATGATGTTGCTGCTGACCGCCACGCCACGCACCTGCTCGATCTCGCCGCGGGTGATCGGCTGCCGGTAGGCGATCAGCGCCAGGGTTTCCAGGGTGGCACGGGTGTAGCGGGTCTTGCGTTCGGTCCACAGCCGGCTGATCCAGCCATGCACTTCGCCGGTGACCTGGTAGCGGAAGCCGGAGGCGACCTCGACCAGTTCCACGCCGCGTCCTTCGCAGGCTTCGCGCAGGCGTTCCAGCGCACGTTCGATGCTGCCCGGGGGTGCCGGTTCCTCTTCCGGGAACAGGTCCTTCAGCTGGGCCAGGGTGAGCGGCTGGCTGGAGGCCAGCAGGGCACCTTCGACAATGCGGTTGATCAGCGTTTGGTCCATCGGCAGTCAGCGCTCACTCGTTCTCGTTGGCGGCGTCGTTGTCGTCGAACTCGCTGCTGAACTGCAGCGGGGCATTGGTGTTGCCGGCGGCCAGTGACTTCACGTAGATCGGCGCCAGTGGTTCTTCCTGGACGATGTCCAGCAGCTGTTCCTTGGCCAGTTCCAGCACCGCCAGGAACGTGACCAGCACGCCCAGCTTGCCTTCTTCGGCGGTGAACAGCCCTTCAAAACGATAGAACTTGCCGTCCTCCAGGCGTCCCAGCACTTCGCCCATGCGTTGCCGCACGCTCAGTGCTTCGCGCTTGATGGCATGGCCGCTGAACAGCTCGGCGCGCTTGAGCACGTCGTGCAGGGCCAGCAGCATTTCCTTCAGGTCCACCGGCGGCGGCAGCTTCACCGTGGCGCGTTCGGGCATGAAGGCGTGTGCCACCGTGGTGTCGCGGTCCTGGCGGGGCAGGGCGTCGATGTCCTCGGCGGCCTGCTTGAAGCGTTCGTACTCCTGCAGGCGGCGCACCAGCTCGGCGCGCGGGTCGGCTTCGTCGCCTTCCTCGCTGACCGGGCGCGGCAGCAGCATGCGTGACTTCACCTCGGCCAGGATCGCAGCCATCACCAGGTACTCGGCGGCCAGCTCGAAGCGCAGCTCGCGCATCACGGTGATGTATTCCACGTACTGCCGGGTGATCTCGGCGACGGGAATGTCCAGTACGTCCAGATTCTGGCGGCGGATCAGGTACAGCAGCAGGTCCAGCGGGCCTTCGAAGGCATCCAGGATGACTTCCAGCGCATCCGGCGGAATGTACAGGTCCTGCGGAATCTGCAGGACCGGTTGTCCATGCACCACGGCCAGCGGCATTTCCTGCTGCTGGGGGGCGGGCGGCCGGGTTGGCGGGTTCGCGTCGAGCGCGAGTTCGGAAGTCATCTAATGGACATCAGGATTGCAACGGACCAGTCGCGGCACCGGGTTCGCCGGGCCTGCGCCACGGAGCCCCAGGGCACCAGACACGCCGGGATCGGCGCGATTCCACACATATCAAACAGCAGGACGCGCCGCAGGGAACGGCAGCGACAAAACTACGGGGAGGTCGTCTACGTGGCCCGGCCGGGTGGTCCGGTTTGAAGCAGCGGGACGGTCGTCGGGGGCTGCGTTGGTCGCAAAAACCGACGGGCTGCTGCATCCAGCCACGTGCAATGGAGCCTAGGGTAAGCCTTTGTCGCGCCAGTGTCCAGCTGGACCGGGGCGGGGGCCGCTTTGGCTAGAATCTGCGCACCCGACAACGCAAGCGAGGAAATGCCGGTGTGGTATGTGATCGAAGGGTATGACGGCCAGGATGTGCTGGCGCAGCGGCTGCAGGCGCGGCCGGAACACCTGGCGCGACTGCACGCGCTGCGCGACGAAGGGCGCCTGCTGCTGGCCGGGCCCTGCCCGGCGGTGGACAGTGAAGACCCGGGCCCGGCCGGTTTCAGTGGTTCGGTGGTGATCGCGCAGTTCGAGTCGCTGCTCCAGGCCCAGGCTTGGGCCGATGCCGACCCATACGTGGCTGCAGGCGTCTACACCCGTGTACAGGTACGCCCGTTCCGCAAGGTCCTGCCGTGAACGCGGAACGGATCGAACGGATGCATGATGCGCTGCAACAGGCGCTGGCCCCGAGCGTGCTCGAGATCGAGGACGACAGTCATCGCCACGCCGGTCATGCCGGCGCGCGCGATGGTCGCGGCCACTTCAACGTCCATGTGGTCAGTGAACGCTTCGCCGGACTGGGCCCGCTGGCCCGGCATCGCGCGGTCTACGCCGCGCTGGGGTCGATGATGGAGACCGATATCCACGCGTTGTCCATCCACGCCCAGACCCCGTCAGAACAAGGCTGAGCCCTTGTCCCACGCTGTCCTGGCAGGTCCCTGCGGGGCCTCGCCATGGACAGATTTCCATGTCCATTTCAGGACATTCGCCTAACGGACTGTTTACAAGCCCAGATGGAAACGCTTACATTCCGCGCCAATGCTGGTAGGTCCAAGCCGTGGAGGGCGGCTTCGTGAACAAGGCAGCTATCACAATCAAAGACGTCGCTCGCGAAGCCCGGGTCTCCGTGGCCACGGTTTCCCGCGCGCTCAACGGGCATGAAAATGTCGCCGAACCGGTCCGCCAGCTTGTACTGGAGGTGGCCGCACGGCTGCGTTACACCCCGCACGCCGCCGCCCGCAGCCTGAGCAGCCGCCGCACCAACACGGTGGGCGTGGTCCTGCCCGACCTGTACGGCGAATTCTTCTCCGAGCTGATGCGTGGCATCGACAACGTCGCCCGTAGCCGCCGCCAGCACCTGCTGGTGTCCAGCTATCACGGCGACCAGGAACAGCAGGGCGCGGCCCTGCGTGCCATGCGCGGCCGCGTCGACGGCCTGCTGGTGCTTTCGCCCTATGCCGAAAGCCCGGGCTTCCTGACCGACAACCTGCCGCAGTCGCTGCCGACGGTGTTGATCAACACCTATCTGCCCGGGCAGGACCACCCGGTGCTGAGCATCGACGATCACGCCGGCGCGATGGCGATGACCCGCCACCTGCTGGATGCCGGCCACCGCCGCATTGCCTTCATTTCTGGCCCGGACCTCAACTTCGACGCGCGCGAGCGCCTGCGTGGCTTCCGTGACGCGCTGGCGGCTTTCGGCAGTGACGCCGAAGGCATCGAGCTGCCCGGTGATTTCGACGAAGCTTCCGGCCATCGCGCCGGTCAGGAGTTGCTGGCAGCCGGAGCGCTGCCCGATGCCGTGTTCGCCGCCAACGACATGATGGCCCTGGGCTGCCTGTATGCGTTCACGCAGGCAGGTGTCCATGTGCCGTCCGACGTCGCACTGGCGGGTTTCGATGACATTCCACTGGCGCGTTTCGTCCACCCGTCGCTGACCACCATGCAGGTCAGCATCGCCGAGCTCGGCGATCGGGCCATGACGCGCCTGCTGCAGTTGATGGACGGCACCTCCACGGATGGGACAGGGGACAAGCAGACCCTGGTTCCCCGCTTGATAGTTCGCGATTCCACCACTCCGCCATCGGGCCGTTGAAGCCAGAGGCGTTCCTTCTTTTTTGATTGATCGCAGGGACCGCGCGAGCGGTCACCGCCACCCGGAGATTGAGTTGATGATGCACACCACCTTCCGCACGCCGGCACGCCGGCTGCTGAGCACTGCACTGGTCAGCTGCCTGATGCTGGCCGCTGCTCCGAACGTCATGGCGCAGTCGGCCAATGCCAGCCTGCGCGGCCAGGTTGCCGGCGCCCAGGCCGGCGCCGAAGTCACCGCCACCAACGTAGCCACCGGCACCGTCCGTCGCGGCACCGTCCGTGCCGATGGCAGCTACTCGCTGATGGGCCTGGACCCGGGCACCTATGACGTGGTCGCCAACGGCCAGTCGCAGAAGGTCACCGTCACCGTGGCCTCGACCGCTACCCTGAACTTTGCCGGCGCGGCCAGCAGCACCCCGGGTACGACCGCAGCCACCAACCTGGACACCGTCAACGTTGTCGCGCCGACCCTGTTGCAGGAAGTGCGCACCTCCGAAGTCGGCAAGACCGTCAGCCTGCAGCAGATCCAGACCACCCCGCAGGTCTCGCGCAACTTCCTGGAGTTCGCCGACGCGGTGCCGGGCATGATCTTCACCCGCGATGCCAAGGGCAACACCTCGCTGCGCGGCGGTGCCACCAACTCTGACGGCACCAACGTCTACATCGATGGCGTCGGCCAGAAGAGCTACGTGAAGGGGGGCGGCATCTCCGGCCAGTCCGGCAGCGCCGGCAACCCGTTCCCGCAGCTGGCCATCGGTGAATACAAGGTCATCACTGGCAATTACAAGGCCGAGTACGGCCAGGTCTCCAGCGCCGCCATCACCGCCGCGACCAAGTCGGGTACCAACGAGTTCAAGGGCGAAACCTTCTACCGTTACACCAACGACAACATGCGTGCGATGACCCCGGCCGAACGCCAGCCGGGCAAGAGCAAGGAAGACTCGGCCGAGAAGGAGTACGGCTTCGCGCTGGGTGGTCCGATCATCAAGGACAAGGCCCACTTCTTCGTTACCTATGAAGCCAAGCGCTTCGACCTGCCGGTGACCATCGCGCCGGATGGTGCGGTGAGCTCGGCGGCCGCTCATCTGCCCGCCGATGGCGCTGCGGGCCTCGGCCCGGCCAGCCAGCCGTTCCAGCAGGACCTGATCTTCGCCAAGATCGACTTCGAGCCGACCGACAACGATCGCATCGAACTGACCTTCCAGGACCGCGACGAGAACCAGCAGCAGTTCAGCGACCAGACCGCGAAGGTGCACGGCAAGGTGGTGGACAACACCGACCGTCGCTATGCGCTGCGCTGGAACCACAGCGGCGAGCGGTTCTACAACGAGCTGATGGTCACTCATGAAGAGGCGTTCAACAATCCGCTGCCGCTGACCTACGGCAACGGTATCGTCTACACCGCGCCGGACTTTGGTGACAAGAACCGGAACCGCCCGGTGGAAAAGACTCTGGTACAGATCGGTGCAGCAGATGCGCTGTCTTCCCAGGTGAAAGGCCAGAAGGGTTGGGCGATCGAGGACAACCTGACCCTGGATGGCCTGCAGTGGGCGGGCGACCACACCGTCAAGATGGGTGCCAAGTACAAGCAGATCGACCTGTACGCCTCCGACGCGGCGCAGATCAATCCGCAGTTCTTCTACACCATCGACAACCCGGCGTTCCCTTCGGATATCCCGTACAAGGCGCAGTTCACCAAGACCAGCACCGGTGTCACCGGTGTCGCGTCGGAAGTGCGCGCCAAGGTCAAGCAGATCGGTCTGTTCATCCAGGACGACTGGCAGGTCAACGACCACCTGCAGCTGAACATCGGCCTGCGCTGGGACTACGAAAAGAACCCGGTCTACACGGACTTCGTCACGCCGCCGGAAGTGGTCAAGGCGCTGAACTCGCAGGATCCGCACGCACCGCCGGGGGTGTCCCAGACCTATGCGCAGACGCTGGCGCTCAGCGGCCTGGACGTCAACGATTACATCAGCACCGGCCACAACCGCAAGAACTTCAAGAACGCCTGGCAGCCGCGCCTGGGCTTCTCGTATGACGTCAACGCCGACGAGCAGCACGTGATCCACGGTGGCGCCGGCCGTTCCTACGACCGTGACCTGTTCGACAATCTGGCCCTGGAGACCACCAAGCTGGCGCTCCCGCAGCCGACCGTGAATTTCCGCAACCCGGCCACCGGCAGCTGCATGTATGGTCAGCCGCCATGCTTTGACTGGAACCCGAATCTGCTGAACGGCATCGAAAACGTGCAGGCGCTGCTGGGCTCCACCAGCAATGAAGGCATGGAGGTCGATCTGCTGAACAACAACATGAAGGTGCCGTACGCGGATCAGTTCAGCCTCGGCATGAGCAACCAGATCGGCGAGTGGCTGACCGATGCCACGATTTCGCGCACGCTGACCTACGACGGCTTCGCTTACACGCTGGGCAACCGCTTCCACAACGGCAATTTCTTCGACAACCAGATGCTGTGCGGCGCTGAAGAGCCGACCTACGGTCAGCCGTGGGGCTGCAACATCCCGGGCTTTGGCAGCCTCGTCATCGGCCAGCAGGGCATCAAGACCCGCTCCACCCAGATCCTGCTGTCGGCGCAGAAGCCGTACAGCAAGGAAAGCGGCTGGGGTACCTCGATCGCCTACACCTGGACGAACGCCCGCCACAACCGCAACATCAACGAGCACTACTCGTTCGATCGCGGCACCATCGGTGAATACCCGACGATCAAGTCCAATGGCGCGCCGCGCCACCGTCTGGTGGTGACCGGCTCGTATGATGGCTTCTGGGGCATCACCTTTGGTGGAAAGCTGACCCTGGCCACGCCGACCCCGGGCAACGACTGGGCCTGCATCGCCCAGGCCGGCAATTCGAACTGCATGCCGACCCCGGCTGCTGGCACGCCGTCGGGCAATGGCCACTTCCTGCTCGGCGGCAAGATCTTCGGCTACCGCTCGCTGGATCTGCAGGCGACCAAGACCTTCAAGCTGGCGGGCGATACCGAGCTGTATGCACGCATCGACATCATCAACGTGCTCAACTTCGACAACTTCTCCAAGCTGAACTACGTGAAGAGCGACGGCAAGCTGCTGGTCAGCTACAACGAGACCGGCGACATCATCGGTACTCCGCGCCAGATCAAGGCCGAAGTGGGCTTCCGCTTCTAAGCGGGCCCACCTGAAGCAACACCCTGATGCCGCCGGCCCGCCGGCGGCATCGGCTGAATGGATACATGGCAATGGCCGGCCCCGTGCCGGTCCATTGCCCACGCCGTTGCCGGGCAGGGGGCAGCGGCGTGGGCAATGATCGCGGTGTCAAACCACGTTTTTCGTGGTTTTTTAAGAGCGCAGCTTGTAAACGATTTCAGATCATTGGACGTTATGCTTTCCCATCGATCAGACCACCGGAGGAATCGCGCCATGCAGGCACGCCATCTGTTGTCCGCCGCGGCGTTGAGCCTGGCCGTTGCTGCCTGCCAGCCGGCCCAGCAGGAGCCTGCCAAGCCGCGGCCGCCGGTGATCCTGATCGAAGCCGATGCGCCACCACGGCCGATGAAGCCGGAGCTGCCGCCGCTGTTCGATGACATCGAGCGGCGCACTTTCCAGTTCTTCTGGGATACCACCAACGAGATCAATGGGCTGACCCCGGACCGCTATCCCTCGCGGCCGTTCGCCAGCATCGCCTCGGTCGGCTTCGCGCTGACCGCCTATCCGATCGGCATCGAAAACGGTTGGGTCAGCCGCAACCAGGCGATCGATCGCACGCTGACCACGCTGAAGTTCTTCCGCGACGTGCCGATGGGCCCGCAGCGTACCGGCAAGGCCGGTTACAAGGGCTTCTACTACCACTTCCTGGACATGCAGGAAGGCCGTCGCTACGACAGCTGGGTCGAGCTGTCCTCGGTGGATACCGCGCTGCTGATGATGGGGGTGCTGTTCGCACAGTCGTACTACGACGGTGACGATCCGCGCGAGAAGGAAATCCGCCAGATCGCCGATACGCTTTACAAGAAGGTCGACTGGCCGTGGCTGCAGCAGCGTGCTCCGCTGATCTCGATGGGCTGGTTCCCGGAGAGCGGCTTCATCGACCACGACTGGATGGGTTACAACGAGGCGATGATGGTCTACATCCTTGCCCTGGGTTCGCCGACGCACCCGGTCAGCCCGGACGCATGGACGGTGTGGACGCGCACCTACGACAACGACTGGGGTGTCTACCAGGGCCAGGAATACCTGTCTTTCGGCCCGCTGTTCGGCCACCAGTACAGCCACGTCTGGATCGACTTCCGCGACATCCAGGACGCGTACATGCGCGAGCGCGGCAGCACCTACTTCCTCAACAGCCGCTCGGCTGCGCTGGCGCAACGCGAGTACGCCATCGCCAACCCGATGCAGTGGAAGGAGTATGGCGAGAACGTGTGGGGCCTGACCGCCAGCGACGGGCCGCAGAACACCACGCAGGACTACCGTGGCGAGCAGCGCCAGTTCCGCCACTACTCTTCGCGCGGCGCCGGCCTCCGTGAGAACTTCGATGACGGCACCATCGCCCCCACCGCTGCGATCGCCTCGGTGGTGTTCGCCCCCGAGCAGGTGATCCCGGCCACGCTGGAGATGCACAAGCGCTTCGGCGATTACATCTATTCCAGTTACGGCTTCCTGGATTCGTTCAACCCCAGTTTCAACTACGACATCCCGATCAAGACCGGCCGCCTGGTGCCCGATCGCGGCTGGGTCGCCAGCGACTACATCGCCATCGACCAGGGTCCGATCCTGACCATGATCGCCAACTACCGCGATGACTTCGTCTGGGAAGTGATGAAGAAGAACCCGTACATCCGCAAGGGCCTGGAACGGGCCGGGTTCAGCGGTGGCTGGCTGGCGCCGGAAGGCTCGTTCCAGCCGCTGGAACTGCAGAAAGACGAAAAGGCCGCGGCGGCACGCGCGGTGGGTATCGCCGAATCACGCGCGGCTGCCGCGCAGGAACAGAAGAACAATGCCAATCGCACCACAGGCCAGGGCAAGTAACCCGATGCCGAACTGGATCGACCGCCTGCGCCGCTGGGCGCTGCCTGCCCTGGCCGCGCTGGCCGTGGCCGGCTGCGCCCGTACCGAGCCGGGCACCACCACCGTGCGCTTCTGGGCGATGGGGCGAGAAGCCGAGGTGGTCAGTGAGCTGATCCATGAGTTCGAGGCGGAGAACCCGGGCATCAAGGTGGATGTGCAGAACATCCCGTGGACGGCCGCGCACGAGAAGCTGCTGACCGCGTTCGCCGCCGACGGCCTGCCGGACGTATGCCAGCTGGGTAACACCTGGGTGCCGGAGTTCGCTGAGCTCGACGCGCTGACGCCGCTGCAGCCGTTCGTGCAGCGTTCGTCCGTGGTCGACCCGAAGGACTATTTCCAGGGCATCTGGGACACCAACGTGATCCATGGCGAGCTGGTGGGCGTGCCGTGGTATGTCGATACCCGCCTGATCTACTACCGCAAGGACCTGCTGGCCAAGGCCGGCTATGACCACCCGCCGCGGACCTGGCAGGAGTGGGACGAACAGATGGCGGCGATCAAGCGCATGCAGGGCCCGAACCGCTATGCGGTGCTGATGCCGATCAACGAGTTCGAGCAGCAGCTGTCGTTGGCGCTGCAGCAGCCCGATCCGTTGCTGCGCGACGACGATACCCGCGGCAATTTCGCCAGCCCGGGGTTCCGCCGCACGCTGGCCTTCTACGCCAACATGTTCGAGCAGGGCTGGGCGCCGAAGATGTCCGAGACGCAGATCTCCAACGTCTGGGATGAGTTCTTCCGCGGCTTCAACGTGTTCTACATTTCCGGCCCGTGGAACATCCGCGAGTTCAAGAAACTGCAGCCCAAGGAACTGGAAGGGCAATGGGGCACCGCGCCGCTGCCGGGGCCGGATGGCCCGGGTGCCGGTATCGCCGGTGGTACCAGCCTGGTGATCTTCCGCAAGTCACAGCAGAAGGAAGCGTCCTGGAAGCTGATCGAGTTCCTGTCGCGACCGGAAATCCAGGCGCGCTTCCATTCGATCATCGGTGACCTGCCGCCGCGCCGCAGCGCCTGGAATGCGCCATCGCTGGCCAACGATCCGCTGGCGGCCGCGTTCCGTGACCAGCTGGAGCGGGTCAAGCCGACGCCGAAGGTGCTGGAATGGGAGCGCATCGTGCAGGAAATGCGCATCGTCACCGAGAAGGTGGTGCGTGGTGGCCTGGCGCAGGACAAGGCCGTGGAAGAGCTGGACCAGCGCGTGGACAAGGTGCTGGCCAAGCGCCGCTGGATGCATGAACAACAACGCCTGCAGCAGCGCGTGCCGTCGCCGCGATCGAGCAGTGCCGTGGCCGCCGGGAGCGCGCAATGAAACGTACTTCACTTGCCGGCTGGATTTTTGCCGGTCCCTCGCTGATCGTGCTGGGCGTGTTCTTCGGCCTGCCGGTGGCTTCGGCGCTGGCGCTGAGCGTGACCGACTTTGACCTGTATGCCCTGGCTGACAGCAGCAACCTGCGCTTCGTCGGCCTCGGCAACTACATCGATCTGCTGCAGACGCCGATGTTCTGGAAGTCGCTGTGGAACACCACCTACTTCGTGCTGATCGGCGTGCCCTTGTCGATCGGCGTATCGCTGGGCGCGGCGATGCTGCTGAATGCGCCGGCCGCGCGCTTCAAGGCGCTGTTCCGCACCGCGCTGTTCGCGCCGGTGGTGACCACACTGGTGGCGGTGGCGGTGATCTGGCGCTATCTGTTCCATACCAGCTACGGCCTGGTGAACTACGGCCTGGGCCACCTGGGTATCAGCCCGATCGACTGGCTGGGTGATCCCAACTGGGCGATGCCGACCATCATGCTGTTCGCGGTCTGGAAGAACTTCGGCTACAACATGGTGATCTTCCTGGCGGGCCTGCAGGCGATCCCGCATGACCTGTACGAGGCCGCACGCATCGACGGTGCCTCGCGCTGGAAGCAGTTCCTGCACATCACCCTGCCGATGCTCGGCCCGGTGCTGCTGGTGGTCGGCGTGATCACCGTGTCCGGCTACTTCCAGCTGTTCGCCGAGCCGTACGTGATGACCCGCGGCGACCCGCTGCAGAGCACCGTCAGCGTGCTGTATTTCATGTTCGAGGAAGGCTTCAAGTGGTGGAACCTGGGACGCGCCTCCGCAGTGGCGTTCCTGCTGTTCCTGATCATCCTGGCGGTGACCACCGTGATGCTGCGTTTCGGCCGCAAGAGGCAGTTGGTATGAGTCGTGAAATCGGCCAGTCGCGCTGGTACCCGTGGATGATCAATGGTGCGTTGCTGGTATTGGCCCTGCTAAGCCTGGCACCGCTGCTGTGGATGCTCTCGGTCTCGTTCATGCCGCAGGGCGAGGCGACCCACTTCCCACCACCGCTGCTGCCGTCCAGCATCACCACGCGCAACTACCATGAGCTGTTCGCGCGCACCGGCATGGGCGGCAACTTCGCCAACAGCCTGCTGGTGTCGGTTGGCATCACCCTGGGTTCGCTGCTGCTCAACACGATGGCCGGCTACGCCTTCGCCAAGCTCAACTTCGTCGGCCGCGAGCGCCTGTTCCAGGTGCTGATGGCGGCGCTGGTGATTCCGGCGCAGGTGGCGATGCTGCCGCTGTTCCTGCTGATGAAGCAGCTGGGCCTGGTCAACAGCTTCGGCGGCGTGATCGTGCCGGCGCTGGCCAGCGTGTTCGGCATCTTCCTGGTGCGCCAGTATGCGCGGTCGATCCCGGACGAACTGCTGGAGGCGGCGCGCATCGACGGGGCAGGGGAGCTGCGGATCTTCTTCCAGATCGTGCTGCCGATGCTCAAGCCGGTGCTGGTGACCCTGGCGATCTTCACCTTCATGGGTGCATGGAACGATTTCATGTGGCCGTTGATCGTGTTGACCGACCAGGAGCACTACACTTTGCCGGTGGCGCTGGCCACCCTCTCGCGCGAGCACATCATGGACGTGGAAATGATGATGGCCGGCGCGGTGGTCACCGTGGTTCCGGTGCTGGCGCTGTTCCTGGTGCTGCAGCGGTACTACATCCAAGGTCTGTTGTTGGGGAGCGTCAAAGGATGAAGCGAGCGATCGCCGTTGGACTGGGCCTGTTGTGGACCTCCCTGGCGATCGCCGCACCTCCGGCGCTGCCGGCACCGAAGGTGCTGGACGATTTCGACGACATCGGCGCCTGGAAGCTGGTGTTGTCCGACCAGGTCAGCGGATCGCTGCGACCGGTCAGTGGCGCCGGCGGCGGTCGTGCACTGTGCCTGGACTACGATTTCCACGATGTCTCCGGCTACGTCGGCATCCGCCGCGCGCTCAACATCGAATACCCGGTCAATTACCGCTTCGGTTTCCAGATGCGCGGTGATTCACCGGGCAACGACCTGCAGTTCAAGCTGATCGATGCCAGCGGCGACAACGTCTGGTGGGTCAACCGGCCCGGCTACAGCTTCCCCAGGGCGTGGACGCCGGTTGAGTACCGCCGCCGCCAGATCGACAAGGCGTGGGGGCCTTCGCCCGAAAAGGAGATGGCACGCAGCGCCGCGGTCGAGTTCACGATCTACAGCAAGGTCGGCGGCCGCGGCACCGTGTGCTTCGACAAGCTGACCCTGCAGGGCCTGCCAGCCCAGGATGACTCGGCGCTGGTGCCGTCGGTGATCGCCGATACCGCCACCGCGCTGCAGGACCGCATGATCGACGGCAAGAGCGATACGTTCTGGATCAGCGGTGGCGTCAAGCAGCAGACCATCAGCCTGGACCTGCACAAGAGCCGCGAGATCGGCGGTGCGGTGATCGACTGGCTGCCGAACCTGGAGGCGCGCCGCTACACCGTGCGGACTTCGGAGGATGGCCGTGACTGGCGTACCGTGCGCGAAGTCACCAGTGGTGCCGGTGGCCGTGACTGGCTGGCACTGCCGGATACCGATGCACGCTACGTGCGCTTCGATCTGCAGGATGGCCCGAACTGGCGCTACGGCATCCGTGACATCGCGCTCAAGCCGCTGGCCTTCGCGGCCACGCCGAACGCATTCCTGTCCTCGGTGGCGGCCGATCTGCCGCGCGGGTCGTTGCCGCGTGCCTATGTGGGCGAACAGCCGTACTGGACGCTGCTCGGCCTCGATGGCGGCCAGGAACAGGCGCTGATCAGCGAGGATGGCGCGCTGGAGCCGGCCAAGGGCAGCTTCAGCATCGAGCCGTTCATCCGCCTCGACGGCAAGCTGCTGGACTGGTCGAAGGTGGCCATCACCCAGTCGCTGCAGGATCACTACCTGCCGATCGCCAACGTTGACTGGGTGCATGAGAAGGTCGGCCTGGCGGTGACCGGCTTCGTGCAGGGCACGCCGGAGCGCGCGCAGCTGATCGGCCGCTATCGGCTGAGCAATCCGGACAAGGTCGCACACGAATACACCCTGGCGCTGGCGATCCGTCCGTGGCAGGTCAATCCCCCGACCCAGTTCCTCAACACCGTCGGTGGCTTCAGCCGCATCGATGCACTGGATGTGGGCGATCAGCTGGTGCGGGTCAACGGCGAGCCGCGCATCTACCCGCTGCAGGTGCCGGACGCGCGCTTTGCCAGCACGTTCGATGGCAAGCTCGATGCGATGCATCTGGCGGACGGAAAGTATCCGGCCACCACTTCAGTGAAGGACAGCACCGGCATGGCGTCGGGCGCGTTGATCTATACGATCAAGCTCGAGCCCGGGCAGAGCCGCGAGGTGGCGGTGGTGCTGCCGCAGACCGGTGGCTGGGCGCCGAAGGCGCTGGACGTGGCCAAGGCGCAGGCGCAGGTGGCCGGGCAGTGGCGGCAGAAGCTGGGCGTGGTCTCGCTGCAGGTGCCCGCTGCAGGCCAGCCGCTGGTCGACACCCTGCGCACGGCAGTCGCGCACATGCTGATCTCGCGGGTCGGTCCGCGCCTGCAGCCGGGCACGCGTTCGTACGCGCGCAGCTGGATCCGCGATGGCGCGATGATTTCAGAAGGCCTGCTGCGCATGGGCCGCAGCGACGCCGTGCGTGACTACATCAACTGGTATGCCCCCTACCAGTTCGAGAACGGCAAGGTGCCGTGCTGCGTCGATGCGCGCGGCAGCGACCCGGTGCCGGAGAACGACAGTCATGGCGAACTGATCTACAGCATCGCCGAGTATGGGCGCTATACCGGCGACAGCACCTTCGTCGAGCTGATGTGGCCGCACGTGCAGGGTGCCTACAGCTACATGGAGCAGTTGCGTGCCAGCGAACGCACCGAGGAGAACCGTGCGCGCAACCCGGCCTTCTACGGCATGATGCCGGCCTCGATCAGCCACGAAGGCTATTCGGCCAAGCCGATGCACTCGTACTGGGACAATTTCTGGGCGCTGCGTGGCTATAAGGACGCGGCGCTGCTGGCGACCCAGCTGGGCAAGGTCGAGGCGATGCAGATCGCCGAATCGCGTGACCAGTTCCGTGATGACCTGCAGGCCTCGCTGTTGTCGGCGATGCAGCAGCACAACATCGACTACCTGCCGGGCTCGGCCGAGCTGGGCGACTTCGATGCGACTTCGACCACCATTGCGCTGGCCCCGGGGGGCGAGCAGGACCGCCTGCCGCAGCAGGCGTTGGACGCAACCTTCGAGCGCTACTGGAAGGAATTCGTGGCGCGTCGCGATGGCAAGCGCGAGTGGAAGGACTACACGCCCTACGAATGGCGCAACGTGGCTGCGTTCGTACGCCTGGGCTGGCGCGACCGCGCCTGGCAGGCGACCGAGTTCTTCTTCAAGGACCGCGTACCGCAGGCCTGGAACCAGTGGGCCGAGGTGGTTTCGCGTACGCCGCGGAAGCCGTTCTTTGTTGGCGACCTGCCACACGCCTGGGTGGCTTCGGACTTCGTGCGCTCGGCGCTGGACATGTTTGCCTACAACCGCGACATGGACGATGCGCTGGTGCTGGCCGCCGGTGTGCCGTCGTCATGGCTGCAGGGTGAGGGCATCGCCGTGCAGGGCCTGCGTACGCCGCAGGGCCAGCTGAACTACCGGCTGCAGCGCAGCGACAAGCAGCTGGTGCTGGAGGTGCAGCCGGGCCTGGTGCCGCCGGTCGGTGGCGTGGTGCTGCCATGGCCGTACGCGGGTGATCCGGGCGAGGCGACGGTCAATGGCGAAGCCGCCGAGTGGATCAACAAGGAACTGCACGTGCACCAGCTGCCGGCGCGGGTCGAGATCGAAGTGCCGAGCGCGGTGCGCCGCGCGGAACGCAAGGGGCAGTAACGATGAAGCAACAGGGGGCGAGGGCGCGCATGACGGTGCGCGCCCTGGGACTGGCGATTGCCCTGGCATTGCCGGTCGGGGTGATGGCGGTGGCGCCGGCGGCCACCGCTGCGCCGGCTGAGGTGGCCAGTGCGCCAGGCATGAGCATGGTCACCTTCAACCTGCATCATGACCGCGAGGACTGGCCGAGCCGCCGCCGCACCATCCTGGCCGAACTCAAGCGCCTGCAGCCCGATGCCATCGCGCTGCAGGAGGTGATCCAGCGCCGCAACGTGCGCAACCAGGCGCAATGGCTGGCCAGCCAACTCGGCTACAGGTATGTGTTCGTGTCCACCGATCCGGTCGGGGCACCCAAGCGCTACGGCAACGCGTTGCTGAGCCGCCGCCCGATCCTTGCCCAGGGCGATCATCTGCTGCAGCCATTGAATGATTACCGCACGGTCGCTCACCTGCGCATCGACGTCGACGGCACGCCGGTGAACGTCTACGCCACGCATCTGAACGAGCGCAACGACGAGAGTGGGCAGCGCATCCGTCGCAGCCAGGTCGAGGACCTGCTGCGCTTCATTACTGCAACGTCCGCCGGTGCGCCGGTGGTGATCGCCGGCGACTTCAATGCGCTGGTGGATGCCGGTGACCTGAGCGAGCTGCGCAGCCACTACGGCGACAGCTACGGCAGCGTGCACGTCAATACCGACCTGGCCGGGGTCAGTACGCTCAATCGTCACTACTACCAGGCGCCCTCGCGGATCGACCACATCTTCTTCCAGCAGGACGAGATGGTCGCGCGCGAGGCGAAACTCCTGTTTGACCAGCCCGACGACAGCGGTCGCTGGGCTTCCGATCACTACGGCGTGTGGACCCGGCTGCAGTTCGCACCGAAACCCTGACGGAGCACGCTCCGGTAGCTGCCAGCCTTGGTTGGCACGGGCGTGTCCGCGTTCGCTCCAACAACGGCGCCAACCAAGGTTGGCCTCTACCAGGGCGCTGCACGCGTCCGACGCACAAACAGAAACGGCGGGGATCATTGATCCCCGCCGTTTCGTTTTCACGCGATCAACGTGCGATCAGTTCGCCGGCGGCGTGCGCTTGGCGGCCTCTTCGTCTTCTTCATCGGCCCTGGCTTCCGCAGCCTGGGCTGCAGCGTCGGCATGGCCATCGGCGACCGGATCGATCGACGGCGTCACCACGGCTTCGGCCACCGGGGCAGCGGCTTCGATCGGCGCGGCTTCGACCGCCACCGGAGCGACCGGCTGTTCGACGATCGGCGCAGTCTCGACGACCGGCGTGGCTTCAACGGCCGGGGCGGCCTCCACCACCGCGGCAATCTCACTGGCCACCGGCTTGGTTTCAACCACCGGGGTTGCTTCAACAACCTGCGGCTTCGATTCCACCACCGGTGCCGCCTCGACCACGACCGGCTTCACCTCCACCACCGGAGCGGCTTCAACGACCGGGGCAACCTCAGCCGCCGCCGGCTTTGCGTCCGCTACCGGAGCCGCAACGGCCACCGGCTGGACCGGGGTCGCGGCGTCGATGGCATCGAGCATGCTGGTCTGCACCGGCGAGGACACCGCTTCAGCCTTGGCAGCGGCTTCCACCGGGGCCTGCGTTTCGGCCACGGCCGGCGCGGCGGTTTCGACCACGGCGCTGCTCACCACTGCGACCGGCGCGGCGACAACGGCAGCGGCGGCACGGACCGGCTTCGCGGCGTCGGCGGTCGGCTCGACGTCATCATCGAAGTCGAATTCCGGCTGCGAACGGGCCGGCTGCGCAGCAGCGACCGGCGTGGTGCCGGCGATGTTGTCGACGTTCGGCTCGGCGCCATCGGCGTCATCGCCTTCGTCACCATCGTCCTGGTCATCGCCCAGGGCGTCGCTGCCAGCGGCATTCTCGGCGCCACCGCGACGACGGCGACGGCCACCGCGACGGCCGCGACGACGGCGGGTCGCGCCTTCGCCGGTCTGCTCGCCATTGGCGTCGGTTGCAGCCTCTTCACCGGCAACCGCAACCACCTCGGCTTCGCTGGCGGTGTTGGCAGTCGTGTCGACCGGTGCTGCGGCTTCTGCCGGAGCGGCGGCCACCGGAGCAACCGGCGCGGTTGCTTCCTGCGCGGTCACCGCATTGGCGGCGACCGCCGTGGCGGCCACGGCGGCAGCCGCGGTCACGGCTTCGGCCGGTGCTTCGGCGGCGTTGCGCTGCGGCTTCTCGGCCGGCTTGTCACCGTCCTGCTGCGGGCGCGGCTGCTTCGGCTGCTTCAGCTTCGGCTGCTGCGGGTTCTGGTTCTGGCCTTGCTGCTCGTTGCGCGGCTTGCTCTGCTGCTGCGGCTGGCCATCCTTCTGCTGCGGCTCCTTCTGCTTGCCTTGCTGCGGTTGCTGCTGGGCATTGCCGTTGTTGCCGTTGCGGCCGTCCTTGCTGCGCTGCTCACCGCGGTCCTTGCGGTTGCCGCCGTCCTTCTGCTGCTGCGCGTTGGCGTTGCCACCATTGCCACGGTTGTCGTCGCGGCGATCCTTGCGGTCCTTGTTGCGATCCTTGTTGCGGTCCTTGCGGCCGCCGTCCTGCTGCTGGCGTGCAGCAGGGGCTGCCGGCGCCGGCGCGGGGGCAGGTTCGCCACCGAACACGCGCTTGAGCCAACCGATCACGCCGCCCGCCGGGGCCGGCGCCACCGGCGCTGCAGCGACCGGAGCCGGGGCCGCTGCGGCCGGTTCCACTTCCTCGCGCACCGGGGCGGGGGAGGTGTGCTTGACCTGGGTCACCGCCGGCGGCGGGATGTTCAGCTGGCCCTTGGTCAGCGCGTGCACCGGCAGCTTGCGCGGGGTGCCGCGCTGGTAGCTGGGCTTGTTGCTCTCTTCACCCAGCTCGTTCTCGCGCAGGCGGGTGACGGTGTAGTGCGGGGTGTGCAGCTGCTCGTCGGCGACGATCACGATCGGCGCCTCGTGGCGCTGCTCGATCTCGCGCAGGGCGCTGCGCTTTTCGTTCAACAGGTAGTTGGCGATCTCCACCGGGGCCTGCACCAGCACCTGCCCGGTGTTCTCCTTCATCGCATGCTCTTCGGCGACGCGGATGATCGACAGCGACAGCGACTCGACGCTGCGCATGCGGCCGTGGCCGTCGCAACGCGGGCAGACGATCTGGCTGGATTCACCCAGGCTCGGGCGCAGGCGCTGGCGGCTCATTTCCAGCAGGCCGAAGCGCGAGATGCGGCCGACCTGCACGCGCGCACGGTCGTACTTCAGCGCGTTGGCCAGGCGGTTCTCGACCTCGCGCTGGTGCTTGTTGGAGGCCATGTCGATGAAGTCGATCACCACCAGGCCGCCGAGGTCGCGCAGGCGCAGCTGGCGGGCCACTTCCTCGGCTGCTTCCAGGTTGGTCTGGAACGCGGTGTCCTCGATGTCGCTGCCCTTGGTGGCGCGCGAGGAGTTCACGTCGACCGCGGTCAGTGCTTCGGTCTGGTCGACCACGATCGAGCCGCCCGACGGCAGGCGCACGTTGCGCTCGTAGGCACCTTCGATCTGCGATTCGATCTGGAAGCGGTTGAACAGCGGGATGTCGTCCTTGTAGTGCTTGAGCTTGCGCAGGGTCTGCGGCATCACCTGCTGCATGAACTCGCGGGCGTGCTCGTACATCTCCTCGGTGTCCACCAGGATCTCGCCGATGTCGGCGCGCAGGTAGTCACGCAGGGCGCGCACGATCAGGCGCGATTCCTGGTAGATCAGGAACGGGGCCGGCTTGCTCAGTGCGGCTTCGGCGATGGCGCGCCAGACGTTGAGCAGGTAGTCCAGATCCCACTGCAGCTCTTCCGCATCGCGGCCGACGCCGGCGGTACGGATGATCACGCCCATGTCGTCGGGGATGTTCAGCTTGTCCAGGGCGTCCTTCAGGGCGGCCCGGTCTTCGCCCTCGATGCGACGGGACACGCCGCCGGCACTGGGCGAGTTCGGCATCAGCACCATGTAGCGGCCGGCCAGCGAGATGAACGTGGTCAGGGCGGCGCCCTTGTTGCCACGCTCTTCCTTGTCGACCTGGACGACGATCTCCTGGCCTTCCTTCAGCAGCTCGCGGATGCCGGCCTTGTTGTGGTCGACACCGGCCTGGAAGTAGTCGCGGGAGATTTCCTTCAGCGGCAGGAAGCCATGGCGGCCACCGCCGTACTCGACGAAGGCTGCTTCCAGCGAGGGCTCGATGCGGAAGATCCGGCCCTTGTAGATGTTGGACTTCTTCTGTTCCTTCGACGGCTGTTCGATGTCGATGTCATACAACGACTGGCCATCCACGATGGCAACACGCAGCTCTTCAGCCTGCGTGGCGTTGATCAGCATTCGCTTCATTGTTGCGTTCCTCGCAAGCGGCTACCGCGCGGAACGCCATGGGGTTTCGCCTCTGGACACGGTTCGCCGCCCATTCGCGCAAGCGCGGGGAGGGCGGCTTGGGTTTCCAGCGCTACGACACCACGGCAGGCCGCGGGAGCGCTTCACTCTTATGGGTTTTGGGGTGTTACAGGCCGCAGGCAGCTGTCAGCCAGGCTGGAGCGCCACGCGGGACATGTTCAGCACGGTTGCGTGTCAGGCATCCGGCGATGGCCGGGAAGGCCGGTGAGCCGCTAACATGGCCGCCCCGCGGGCGGTGGTCGCGCACTGTGCCGGATTCGTCGGAAGCTGGGCTTCTGGCCCTGAGTAACTTCCAACGAAATCAATCCCTTATCTCGCCCCCCGAGTGTAACAGAATAAACAGCCTGATGACCGCCCAAGACCCCACCAAACCCGCTGGCGACAAGCCTTCCGTGCGCATGATCACCGTTCCCGCCGACCGCGCAGGCCAGCGATTGGACAACTTCCTGCTCGGCCAGCTGAAGGGTGCCCCGCGCAGCCTGGTCTACAAGCTGGTGCGCAGCGGCCAGGTGCGGGTAAACGGCGGCCGCGCCAAGGCCGAACGCAAGCTGGAGGCCGGTGACGAAGTGCGTGTGCCGCCGGTTCGTCTCGCTGAGGAAGGAGACAAGGCCGGTCCGCCGGAGGCGTTCATGCGCCGCCTGGAGCAGGCCATCGTCTTCGAGGATGCCCGTCTGTTGGCCCTGAACAAGCCGACCGGCGTGGCCAGCCACGGCGGCAGCGGCATCAGTTTCGGTGCCATCGAGACCCTGCGCGCCCTGCGCCCAGGCCAGACCCTCGAGCTGGTCCACCGGTTGGATCGCGACACCTCGGGCCTGCTGATCGTGGCCAAGAAGCGCTCCGCGCTGAGCGAACTGCAGGCGCTGCTGCGTGAAGATCACGGCGCCGGCATCCGCAAGCGCTACCTGACCCTGCTGGCCGGGCGCATGCCCGACGGCGTGATGACGGTCGATGCGCCGCTGCACGTGGGTCTGCGCCAGGGCGGCGAGCGCCATGTGCAGGTCAATGCGATCGGCAAGGAATCAATCAGCCACTTCCGTGTGCTGGAGCGTCGCGGTGGTCATTCCTACTGCGAAGTCCGCATCGAGACCGGCCGTACCCACCAGATCCGCGTGCATGCCCAGCATCTGGGGCATCCGGTGGCCGGTGACGACAAGTACGGCGATCCTGCGGTCAACAAGCGGCTTCGTGAGCAGATCGGGCTGAAGCGTCTGTTCCTGCACGCGGCCTCGCTGGAGTTCGCGCTGGATGACGGCAAGAGCCCGTACGTGCTGAACGCACCGCTGGCCGATGAGCTGGTCGAGGCGCTGGACCGGCTGCGCTGAAGCTGGCGCCGGGCCGTGCCCGGCGCTCCCGTTGTAGAGTCGAGCCATGCTCGACTGGCTTTTCGCGCGCCCCGGCCGAAGAACAGTCGAGCATGGCTCGACTCTACAGGGCGGGTCGCAAACCCCTCACCACTTGAACAGCACCAGGCTGATCGCCAGCGTGCCCATGCCTGCCACCAGCCCGTACACCGTTTCGTGGCCCTTGGCATAGCGCTTGGCCGCCGGCAGCAGTTCATCCAGCGCCAGGAACACCATCACGCCGGCGATCAGCCCGAACACCCAGCCGAAGGTGGCGTGCGACAGTGATCCGGACAGCAGCCAGTAGCCCAGCGCCGCACCCACCGGTTCGGCCAGGCCGGACAGCAGGCTGGCACTGAACGCGTAGAACTTGTTCTGGGTGGCGAAGTACACCGGCACCGCAATGGCGATGCCCTCGGGAATGTTGTGGATGGCGATGGCGAAGGCCAGCGGCATGCCGACCGACGGGCTCTCCAGCGTGGCAAAGAAGGTTGCCAACCCTTCCGGGAAATTGTGCGCGGTGATCGCGATCGAGGTCAGCAGGGCAACCCGCTTCAGGTACTCGCGGCTGTTCTCGCGGAACGCCGGGTCCTGCTTGTCCAGGCTGTCATGCGGGTTGGGGATGAAGTGGTCGATCAGCAAGATCACGATCACGCCCAGCAGGAAGGCCAGGGTGCCGTAGGTGAAGCCGGTGCGCTCGCCATAGGCCAGGGCGAACGACGCAATGGACTTGTTGAGGATCTCCGACAGCGACACATAGACCATCGCGCCGCCGGCGAAGGCCAGGCCGAAGGCCAGCAGGCGCGGATTGGGCCGGCGCGAGAACAGCACCAGCAGGCTGCCGATCGCGGTGGCGAGGCCGGCCGCGAGGGTGACCGCCAGCGCGATCCAGATGTTTTCGGGGGGAATCTGCAGCATCTACCGACGCGGTCCTGGTCAACAGACAACCGCCCCGGGCAGTGCCGGGGCGGCGAGGGCGAGGCGGGCGTCGGCTGGCCTCGTCGGGGTGTGCGCGATCAGCCGCCGCGGCGCAGGCGTTCTTCGATGGCGAAGCACTGGTCGGGCTTCGGCTGCGGCGGGTTGAAGCTGACCGGCACCTGGATGGTGGCCGGCACCGGTTGGCCGTTGCGGGTGGCGGCATTGAACTGCCAGCCCTGCACGGCGGTCTTGGCCAGCTCGTCCAGCTGCGGGTTGCCGGCGCCGGTCAGCAGAGCCACTTCGCTCGGCTTGCCGTCGGTGCCGATGGTCACCTTGAAGGTGCTGGTGCCACCCACGCCCATGCAGGCCAGCTCAAGCGGGTACTGCGGCGGCGGCGTCTTCACCGCGGCCACTTCGGTCGGCGGCGGCGGTGGCGGTGCCGGCGGTTCGGACGCGCCACAGCCGGCCAGGCCGGTCGCAGCGATCAGGGACAGGCTCAGCAAACGTACGTTCATGGCAGTTGCTCCGTCAGGGCCGAAGTCTTTGCCGCGCAGATGAAGTCGTTCTCGCTCAGGCCACCCACGTCGTGGGTGGAAAAGCGCACGACCGCGCGGTCATAGTGCACGCCAAGGTCCGGATGGTGGTCCTCGCGGTGTGCGATCCAGGCCAGCGCGTTCACGAAGGCCATGGTGGCGTAGTAATCCTTGAAGCGGAAGGTGCGCAGCAGGGCCTGGCCACCCTCGCTCAGCTCCCAGCCGGGAATCTGCGGCAGCAGTTCGGCCAGGCGGGCTTCGCCGAGCTTGTGGTCGCTGCCTTTGCGCGGCACGCAACGGGCCTGGGCCAGTGGAATCAGGTCGGCCATGGGAATCTCCACCTCGTGTTGACTGAACAATGCGCCGGACGGTGTATAAACCGAATGAGCGGCTGACGCTTACTTGGCTAGAATAGCCTGATGATCCAGATCTCCGACACTGCCCAGACCCATTTCCGCAAGCTGATCGAACGCGAGGGCGTGCCCGGCATAGGCGTGCGCCTGAGCGCGGTCGAACCTGGCACGCCGCGCGCCGATGCCCGGCTGGAGTTCGCCGAACCGACCGACCTGCTCGGTGACGAGTGGGCGGTGGACTGCGATGGCTTTACCCTCTACGTCGATGCGAGCAGCGTCGGCTGGCTCGATGGCGCCGAGATCGACATCGTCGCCGGCACCGCCGGTACCCAGCAGCTGACCATCAAGGCACCGCGCATCAAGGGCGAGGCCCCCGGCGATGCCGCGTCGCTGGTCGAGCGCGTGCACTGGGTGGTGGAGAACGAAGTCAATCCGCAGCTGGCCTCGCATGGCGGCAAGGTGGCCGTGCAGGAAGTCTCGTCCGACGGCGTGGTGCTGCTGCGCTTCGGTGGTGGCTGCCAGGGCTGTGGCATGGCCGACGTGACGCTCAAGCAGGGTATCGAGAAGACCCTGATGGGCCGCGTGCCGGGCGTGACCGCCGTGCGCGACGCGACCGACCACGACAGCGGCCACGCGCCTTACATCCCGCGCGGCAACGTCGCCTGACTGCTGACGCGTGCCTCTGACCCGGGCCGAGCAACTCATCGAACTGCTGCTGGCCCGCCAGCAGCCCCGCGCCGTCCTCGAGAAGACCACGCGCCTGCCCTATGGCTGGGCGCTGTGGCTGCGCTCGCTGGGCCCGCTGCCGCGGCCGTTCCACGCCCGCGAAGTGATTGCGGTATTGCTGCCGCGCCCGCTGCCTGGACCGCCGGGCCAATCGCCTCGCCTGTCGCCCTGGCAGGCGCTGCGCCGGTTGTTCTGGCAGGACTGGGATGCTGCGCCGCGCGATCAGCGCTGGATGCGCTGGACCTCGGCGTTGGCCAGCGCGCTGCTGCACCTGCTGTTCTTCATGCTGCTGCTGTGGGTTGCGGTGATCCGCACCACGGCACCGGAAGCAGAGGGCGCCGAAGGCGAGCGTGTGCAGGTGGAATTCGTCGGCCGCGCCTCCCAGGAAGGCGGGGGCGATCAGCCGGGTGCCGAGGCGGCTGCGGCTGCACCGGCCGGCCAGGTTGCCGCCGGCCGGGAAGCGGGGGCTGCGACTGCACCTGAGCCGCGTCCTGCGGCCGCGTCGGCGCCTGCGCCCGCACCGATTCCAGCACCGGCAGCCAGCGTGCCGTCGCCACCGGCCGAAGCCGAGCCGGCCCCGCTTGCGGCCCCGCCCCCGTCGCCGGTGCAGGCCACCGAAGTGGCGCAGGCCAGCACGGATTTCGTAGTGCCGCCGGTCAGCGTGCCGCGCACCGAGGTCAGCATCGTGCCGCGTGACACCACGCCCACGGTGCGCGAGCGCAGCGTGCAGCCGGTGCAGGCGCCGTCAACCCCAACCGCGATGCGTGCGCCGCAGATCGCGGTGCGGACGCCGCAGCTGCGTGACATCCCGGTGCAGGAGCGCGAAGTCAGTACGGTCGATGCGCCGGCGGTGTCGCAGCCGCTGCGCACGGCCGATGTGCAGGTGCGCGTGCCGCAGCGGGACGTACAGGTGCGCGAGCGTGAAGTGCAGGCGGTGGTTGATCCGCAGGTGCGGATGGCGACCGTGGCCGGTCGTGAACCGGCAGTGCATGCGCCGGCGGGTCGTGACGTACAGGTGCGCGAGCGCGAAGTAGCCTCGGCACCGGTGGCAGCCCCTTCGTCTACCAGTGGCAATGCACCCGCGGCAACGCCAGCGCCGGCGGCCAATGGCAGCGCGACGCAGGCGAGCAGCAGCGCCGCGCGGCCTGCTGCATCCAGCACGACTCCGGCCCAGGCTGGAGCGCGCCCGGCCCCCGATCCGGGCAATTGGGCCACGCCCGCCAAGGGCGATGACTGGGGTGCATCGAGCCGCAGCCATGACGGCGCCGCCACTGGCGCCCGCCAGGCCAGTACCAGCGGCAAGGGCAGTGGCCTGTTCAATGCCGATGGCAGCGTCCGCGTGCCGGGACAGGAGGGCGAGGGTCGTGCCGAGCGCGGTGCGCCCGGTGGCGCCAACGATGGCTGGAGCAAGGAACGCATCGCGCAATCGGGCACCTGGTTGAAGCGACCCCCGTACGACTACACGCCCACGTCGTTCGACAAGTACTGGGTGCCGCAGGAATCGCTGCTGGCTGAGTGGGTGCGCAAGGGCGTCAAGGCGATGGAGATTCCATTGCCGGGTACCAGCACGAAGATCTCCTGCGTGATCTCGATCCTGCAGGCCGGTGGTGGCTGCGGCCTGACCAACCCCAACATGCAGGACCAGCCGGCGGTGGCACGACCGCCGCCGGACATCCCATTCAAGAAAGAGCTGCAGGAAGATAACGGGAGCCGCTAGGAAGGGCGCGCGGGCCCCACACGCTGGCCGGCTCGCGCGTTGGTAGGTGCCAACCTTGGTTGGCACAGAAGCGCCGACCAAGGTCGGCCTCTACCAAAGCATCAGCGCATGCCGACCAAGGTCGGCATCCACCAGGGCAGTAACCTCACGCGCTCTGCGACAGGAACACCCAGAACCGCACGTCACGGCCGACCTGCTGGCCGGCTCGCGCTTTGGTAGGTGCCAACCTTGGTTGGCACAGAAGCGCCGACCAAGGTCGGCATCTACCGGATGCACGCATGCCGACCAAGGTCGGCATCCACCAGGGCAGTGACCTCACGCGCTCTGCGACAGGAACACCCAGAACGGCACGTCGCGGCCAACCCAGTCGCGGCTGGCTTCGTCCATCACGTCCAGCAACGTGTCAAAGTCCTTCTGCGTGGAGGCGCGCAACGTGTCCACGTCGGCCAGGAACAGCGCGTAGCCGTTGGCCGGCAGCCACTGCAGGTCGCGCAGGTTGTCCGACAGGGCATCCCAGTTGCCGCCGAAGCCTGCCGGAAAATCCATCTGCGCGGCCAGCCGGGCCAGCAGGGTGCGCTTGTCGGCCACGCCTTCCAGGTCGATGTGGATCACCTTCAGTCCGGCATCGCGCATCGCCGCGGCCAGTGCGCTGATGTCGTCGCTGTCGATGGCGTAGACGCCAGCGTTGTTGATGTCATGCAGGCCGAGGCCGAAATCATCGTGGCTCATTGCTGCGCTCCCTGGGCTGGCACGGTGAAGCTGCGGAACGATGCGTAGTGGTCGTCGGTGTAGTACCACGCCTCCGGCGGATCGCCACCGGTGACGATGCGGCGCGTGCCGCGGGTACGCGCACCGGGGGTATCGACGGTGTACTCGCGGTAGTAGCCGCGCGGGCGCTGCGGCAGCTGCTGTTCGCGGTTGCCGAAGGTGCTCCCGTCCTGGCGATGCGGGAACGGGCCACCACGCTGGATCAGGGCGATGGTCTGGCGTGCTTCAGCCGGCAGGAACGCGGGCAGGCCGTTGTCCTTGCCGGGCGTGGCCGTGGCAGGCGCCCGTGCCGTAGGCGCTCCCTGCAGGTCCGGCGCGAACTGCGGCGCCGGCGGCCGCTGCAGGAAATGGTTGGCGACCAGGCCGAGCAGCAGCAGGGCGATGGCGGTGATCAGCAGCCGGGGGTTGCGCATGGGCAGGGGCACGCGAGGGTGGTACACGCACTGTAGCGCCTGCGCGCTGCACGGTGCATGAGGAG
The DNA here is from genome assembly GCF_003205835.1 of Stenotrophomonas maltophilia. Taxonomy (GTDB): domain Bacteria; phylum Pseudomonadota; class Gammaproteobacteria; order Xanthomonadales; family Xanthomonadaceae; genus Stenotrophomonas; species Stenotrophomonas riyadhensis. The sequence continues at coordinate 3,201,975 of NZ_CP029773.1, read as the reverse complement.
ATCGCTGCGTCACTGATGCGTAACAATTGCCGTCGTGCTCACTGGCAGGACGCAATTTCCTTTACATCCCCCTTGGTAATCTGGCGGTCTGTCCCCATCATTCACCGCGCACCGCCCGACATCGTCGGGTGCCCTCGCAATCAGGAGATGCATCATGGCCTACACCCTGCCCAAGCTGTCCTACGCCTACGACGCGCTGGAACCGCATATCGATGCGGCGACGATGGAAATCCATCACACCAAGCATCACCAGACCTACATCAACAACGTCAACGCGGCGCTGGAAGGCACCGAGTACGCTGACCTGCCGGTCGAAGAGCTGGTGAAGAAGCTCAAGTCGCTGCCGGAGAACCTGCAGGGCCCGGTGCGCAACAACGGTGGTGGCCATGCCAACCACTCGCTGTTCTGGACCGTGATGGCCCCGAACGCCGGCGGCAACCCGGTGGGCGACGTGGCCAAGGCCATCGACAAGGACCTGGGCGGCTTCGACAAGTTCAAGGATGCCTTCACCAAGGCGGCGCTGACCCGTTTCGGCAGCGGCTGGGCGTGGCTGAGCGTGACCCCGGACAAGAAGGTCGTGGTCGAGAGCACCGGCAACCAGGACAGCCCGCTGATGGAAGGCAACACCCCCATCCTCGGCCTGGACGTGTGGGAACACGCGTACTACCTGAAGTACCAGAACCGCCGCCCGGAATACATCGGCGCGTTCTTCAACGTCATCGACTGGAACGAAGTCGAGCGCCGTTACCAGGAAGCGATCGCCTGATCGCGGTAACAGGATGAAGTGAAAAGGCCGGGGGAGACCCCGGCCTTTTCTGTTGCAGGATTCATTCGGTAGTGCCGGCCGCTGGCCGGCAATCGTGTGGTACCCGAGGCGCCGGCCAGCGGCCGGCACTACCTATTCCGCGGTGGCCGTATCACCCTGCAGCCGCAGCGTAGCCATCACGCCCAGGCGCAGGCCGGGCAGGTCGCCATCGGCCGGCAGCAGGATCGGCTGCTGGCGGATGCCGCCGAAGTGCTTGACCTGGAACAGCACGTCCAGCCCATGGCCACTCGCACCGCCGCCGCTGGCCGCAGGCGGGTCTGCACGGCCACCGGGATTGCGCCGGGCCGGCTGGAAACCCGGCGTGCTGCGCACCAGTTCCACCGTGTTGGCCGAGAAATCGCCGGCGATCAGGCTCGGCATGCCCTCGGAGGTGGCGCCGATCCAGGTCATCAGATCGCTGGTCTGGTGCTGGCGGGCGGTGGCCTCGTCCGGGTCCGGGCGCAGCCGCGCGACATAGATGTTGACCAGCGCCTCGCCCAGCTTCAGGCGCATCATTCCGGCCGCACTGAAGGTGCCGGGAGGATGCAGCAGGGTCACCCCGTCTTCGCTGACCGGCAGCCGGGTCAGCATGGCGTTGCCATGCCGCAGTGGCTGGCTGGGAGGGTCAGCGGTGACGAAGTCGCAGCTGTAGCGCAGCCGGCTGGCCAGCCAGCAGGCTGGATTGCGGCCCTGCTGCTGCAGCACCTGCTGCACCGAGATCACGTCCGGCTGCAGCTCGGTCAGCAGTTGCGCGACCTGCTCGCGGCGCTGCTTCCAATGCGCATCATCACGGCTGGGCAGTTCCAGCGCGGCCACGGTCAGTTGCCGGGGCTCGTTGTCACTGGCAGTGGCGGCCGGCGCCTGCGGCCGCGCCTGGGCCTGCAACGCCAGCAGCAGCACGAGACAGCTGAGCAGGAGGCGGGCGGGGGCGAGGGGGCGCATAACGATAAGTTTACGCTTTTGTCGTGCAGGTGCCGTGACTTCCGGCAGGGCCAGAACGGCCTGCCATGGATTGGCACCGTTGTCATGCAGCCCTGCAGCGTGCTTCGCAAGCCCCGGTTCCGGTAACCTTGCGCCTTTCGCTTTGCAGGAATGCCTTACAGGATGAGCCACGACGCAGTCGCCCCCATCGCCGGCCAAGGAAAGATGCCGCGCCAGATTCCGTACATCATCGGCAATGAGGCCTGCGAACGGTTCAGTTTCTACGGGATGCGCAACATCCTGGTGCAGTTCCTGATCACCTCGCTGCTGCTGCAGGAAATCACGGCGGAAGGCCGTGCCGGTGAAGCCAAGGACATCATGCACAGCTTCATGATCGGCGTGTATTTCTTCCCGCTGCTCGGTGGCTGGCTGGCCGACAGGTTCTTCGGCAAGTACCACACCATTCTCTGGTTCAGCCTGGTCTACTGCGCCGGCCACCTGTGCCTGGCGCTGTTCGAGAACAGCCGCGAAGGCTTCTTCCTTGGCCTGGGCCTGATCGCGCTCGGCGCCGGTGGCATCAAGCCGCTGGTGGCCTCGTTCATGGGTGACCAGTTCGACCAGAGCAACAAGCACCTGGCCAAGGTCGTCTTCGATGCCTTCTACTGGATCATCAATTTCGGCTCGCTGTTCGCCTCGCTGCTGATCCCGCTGGTGCTGAAGAACTGGGGCCCGCAGTGGGCGTTCGGCATCCCGGGCATCCTGATGTTCATCGCCACCTTCGTGTTCTGGCTGGGCCGCAAGCGCTACGTGCTGGTGCCGCTGCCGCCGAAGGATCCGCATTCGTTCGCCAACGTGGTGCGTACCGCACTGACCACGCGCGTGGCCGGCCAGGGCCGTCCGGGCCTGGTGATCGCCGTGCTCGGCCTGGTGCTGGCAGTGGCCTCGTTCGGCCTGGTTGGCTCGTTGGGCATTGTCATCTGCCTGTGCCTGGCGCTGGTATCGATCCTGGCCGGTATCGGCGGTGGCACCTGGCTGCAGCTCGATCGCGCCCGTGGCCAGCATCCGGCCGAAGCCGTGGAGGGCGTGCGCTCGGTGCTGCGCGTGCTGGTGATCTTCGCGCTGACCACGCCGTTCTTCTCGCTGTTCGACCAGAAGGCCTCGACCTGGGTCCTGCAGGGCCAGCAGATGCAGATGCCGAGCTGGTTCACCGCCTCGCAGATGCAGGCACTGAACCCGCTGCTGGTGATGATCCTGATTCCGTTCAACAACCTGGTGCTGTACCCGGCCCTGCGCCGCTTCGGCTTCGAGCCGACCGCACTGCGCCGCATGACCGCCGGCATTGCCTTCAGTGGCCTGGCCTGGATCGTGGTGGGCGGCATCCAGGTGGTGATGGACGGCGGCAACGCCATGTCGATCTTCTGGCAGATGCTGCCGTACGCGTTGCTGACCTTCGGCGAGGTGCTGGTCTCGGCCACCGGCCTGGAGTTCGCCTACAGCCAGGCGCCGCAGGCGATGAAGGGCGTGGTGATGAGCTTCTGGAACCTGACCACCACCATCGGCAACCTGTGGGTGCTGCTGTCCAACGCGGCTGTGCGCAACGATGCGGTGACCCACAAGATCGCCAGTACGGGCCTGAGCGAGGCGGCGTTCCTGATGTTCTTCTTCGCCGGTTTCGCCTTCGTCGCGGCGTTGGCCTTCGGTTGGTACGCGAAACGCTATCGTATGGTCGACAACTACCGTAGCGCCTGAGCCTGACATGACCCCCGTCAATCTGCTGTTGATCGCCATCACCGCCCTCCTGTCGTGGATGGCGTTCAACAACCGCAAGCTGGCCGACCGCCTGATCCTGTGGCCGCCAGCCGTCGACCGTCACCGCCAGTACGACCGGCTGGTGACCTATGGTTTCATCCACGCCGACTGGTCGCACCTGATCTTCAACATGATCACCCTGTTCTTCTTCGGGGGATTCATCGAGAGCGTGATGGTGCAGCTGACCGGCAGTTACCTGACCTACCCGGCGTTCTACATCGGTGCGCTGCTGGTCTCGATCCTGCCCAGCTACCTGAAGAACCAGAAGAACCCGAACTACCTCAGCCTCGGTGCGTCCGGGGCGGTGTCGGCGGTGCTGTTCGCCTTCATCCTGATCAAGCCGTGGTCGATCATCCTGGTGTTCTTCATCCCGGCGCCCGCCATCGTCTACGCCGCGTTCTACGTCGGCTACAGCATCTGGATGGACAAGCGCGACGGTGACCGCATCAACCACAGCGCGCACCTGGCAGGCGCGGCGTTCGGCGTGATCTTCATGCTGGCCATGCAGCCGAGCATCTTCACCCACTTCCTGCGCGAACTTTCCAACCCGACCTTCCGCCTCGGCGGCGGTTGATGGCGGGAGCGGGGCGGATCGGCAGCGATCCGCCCCGGCAGGCTCAGATTGCGGTCTGCTGGCCGTAGGTGTCCAGCAGGCGGGCGAACACTTCCTCGCCGATGCGCTGGAAATCCTGCCCTTCGGTCTGCCCTTCCACCGCCAGTTGCAGCAGGCCCTCCAGCAGGGCGCGGTCGGTATCGGAATGGGGATCGCTGGGGTGCATCGGGGCCTCCACGGTGGTGCGCATGATCATCGGTCGCAAGGGCCGTGCCAGCCTGGCCGGACCCCTCCACAGGCGATAGCGGCCGCTGGCCCTCCAGCTTGAGGGTCGAAAACTGACGTGAACGCACTGGACTTGCCCCTGTTCAGGCTTCACGCGATCATGGCGCCCGGCTGCGCACCATCCACGCAGTCGCCGCAGGAGACAGTTCCATGGCTTCGGTCACGCCCCCCGGTCTGGCCTACGAGGTCGAACACGACCTGGCCAACCACCGCTTCACCGCCCGTGTGCGTGGACAGCTGGCGGTGCTCGATTACCAGATCAAGCGCAGGCGCATGGTCATCACCCACACCGAGGTGCCCGAGCCGATCGCCGGCCGTGGCATTGCCGGTGAGCTGACCCGTGTGGCACTGCGTTTCGCCCGCGAGCAGAAGTACAAGGTGGTGCCGGCATGTTCCTACGCCGAGGCCTTCCTGCAGCGGCACGAGGAGTACCACGACCTGCTCGTTGGCTGAACGCCAGCGGGTCACGCTTCAGCCATGGCAGGCGATGATGTACAAACATGAACAGGGGATCCCGATGAAGATTGGAAACAACCGGCCATTGCGCGGCAGCGTGCTGGCCGGCGTGGTGGGCGTGCTGTTGCTGGCCGGTTGCCAGCGTGAGAGCGAGCCGGCACCGGCGACCGATGCGGCGCCTGCCGCCGAGGCCACTGCCGCAGGTGAAACGCCGGCCACGGAAGCGCCGCTGGACCTGCGCGACGTGATCGAGAACAACGAGCGCGAAGTGGTAGGCATCAGCTATCCGGCCGGCATCGACCGTTACCCGGGCCTGGCGCGCGCGCTGCAGAACTATGCGACGAGTGCGCGCAGTGACCTGCAACAGGCGCTGGACGGACTCGGCAACGACAAGCCGACCATGCCCTACGAGCTGTCGCTGAGCTTCGAGAAGCTGCTGGAAACCCCGCAGCTGGTGGTGGTCAGTGCCGATGGCAGCCGTTACACCGGTGGCGCCCATGGCGAGCCGCTGGTGGCCCGCTTCGTGTGGCTGCCGCAGCATCAGCAGATGCTCAGCGCCGAGAAGCTGGTGGCCGATGCCAAGGGCTGGAAGGCGATCAGCGATTTCGTCGCCGACCAGCTGCGCGAACGCGTGGCCACCCGCCTCAGCGGCGAGGACATGGACCCGGCCCAGCTGCAGGAATCGCTGCGCAACGCATCGCGCATGATCGCCGACGGTACCGGCCCGCAGGCCGACAATTTCAGCCAGTTCCAGCCGCTGACCGACGACAAGGGGCAGATCACCGCGCTGCGCTTTGTGTTCCCGCCGTACCAGGTGGGTCCATACTCGGACGGCACCCAGACCGCCGATGTGCCGGCGGCGGTGCTGTTGCCGCACGTGGCCAAGGACTACGTGGAGCTGTTCGCACGCGGTTGACCGCAGTCGAGGAGGTGGCGTGGATACAGGGTTGCAGGAGCGGGTCGCCGGCCTGCTGCAGGAAGCCGGGGTCCGCATCGGCGGTACCCAGCCACAGGATATCCAGGTGCATGACCCGCGCTTCTTCGCGCGGGTCATGGCGCACGGTTCGCTCGGCCTCGGCGAGAGCTACATGGACGGTTGGTGGGATGCCAACGTCCTGGATGAATTCCTCGTCCACCTGATGCAGGCGCACCTGGACGAACGGGTGCACGGCTGGCGCGAAGTGGCCGATGCGCTGAAGGCGCGGCTGTTCAACCTGCAGGTGGGGCAGGGCAGCTACGAAGTCGGTCGCCGTCATTACGACCTCGGCAATGATCTCTACCAGGCCATGCTCGGCCAGCGCCTGGTGTACAGCTGCGGCTATTGGCGCAATGCCGATGACCTCGACGCCGCACAGGAGGCCAAGCTCGACCTGGTCTGCCGCAAGCTGGGCCTGCGTCCGGGGCAGCGTGTGCTGGACATCGGCTGTGGCTGGGGCGAAGCCCTGAAGTTCGCCGCCGAGCGCTATGGTGTCAGCGGCGTCGGCGTGACCATTTCGCAGGAACAGGCCGAGTTCGCGCGCGAACTGTGCGCCGGCCTGCCCATCGAGATCCGCCTGCAGGACTACCGCGAGCTGGACGAGCCGTTCGATGCGATCTTCTCGATCGGCATGTTCGAGCACGTTGGCGACAAGAACTACGCCAGCTTCTTCGAGGTGGCCAAGCGTTGCCTGTCGCCGCGCGGACTGCTGCTGTTGCACAGCATCGGCACCAACATCTCGCGGCATCGTACCGATCCGTGGATCGCGCGCTACATCTTTCCCAACTCGATGCTGCCATCGGCGGTGCAGATCACCAAGGCGTTCGAGGGCCGCTTCGTGCTGGAGGACTGGCACAACTTCGGTACCGATTACGACCTGACCCTGCAGGCCTGGCGGCGCAACGTGGAAGCGGCGTGGCCCCGGCTGGATGCGCGCTACGACGAGCACTTCCGGCGCATGTGGCGCTTCTACCTGGCTGGATCGATGGCCACTTTCCGTTGCCGGCACGCGCAGCTGTGGCAGCTGGTGCTGTCGCCGGAAGGCGTGCCGGGTGGGTACGTGGCGCCACGATGAAGCCGGAGCGGGGTCGGAGCCCGTTCCGCGGAAAGGGATCCGACCCCGGGGTCAGATCCCTTTTCGCAGAGAAGGGCTCTGACCCCAATCACAACAAAAAACCGCCCGGTCTCCCGGGCGGTTTTCGTTTCAGGCTACCGCGCGGGCGATCAGTTGCCGGCGCCGGTCAGGCCACGCTTTTCCAGCAGCGGTTCGATCTGCGGCTCGTGGCCGGCGAAATCGCGGAACAGCTGCATCGCGTCGACGCTGCCACCCTTCGACAGCAGGGTGGCGCGGAAGTGGTCGCCATTCTTGCGGCTCAGGCCGCCGTTGTCCTTGAACCACTTCTGGGTGTTGGCATCGAGCACTTCCGACCAGATGTAGGCGTAGTAGCCGGCCGAGTAGCCGCCCATGATGTGGCTGAAGTACGGGGTCTTGTAGCGCGGCGGAACCGGCGCGTAGTAGATGCCGTCCTTCTCCAGCGCGGCGCGCTCGAAGGCCATCACGTCCTTGGCGGCCGGCACCTGGTCGGCGCCGATCTGGTGCCAGCGCTGGTCCAGCATCGCTGCACCCAGGTACTCGGTGGTGGCGAAGCCCTGGTTGAACTTGGCCGCAGCCAGCACCTTGTCCAGCAGTGCCTGCGGCATCGCCGAACCATTCTGGTAGTGCTTGGCGTAGTTCTTCAGGATGACCGGGTTGTCCGACCACATCTCGTTGACCTGCGAGGGGAACTCGACGAAGTCACGCGGCACCGACGTGCCCGAGAAGTACGGGTACTTCACGTTGGAGAACATGCCGTGCAGGGCGTGGCCGAACTCGTGGAAGGTGGTGTTCACCTCGTCCCAGGTCAGCAGGGTCGGCTGGCCGGCCGGCGGCTTCGGGATGTTCAGGTGGTTGGCGACCACCGGCTTGAAGCCGGTCAGCTTGGACTGCGAGACGTAGGAGTTCATCCACGCACCACCGCGCTTGGAGGCGCGTGCATACGGGTCGAAGATGAAGATCGCCAGCTGGCTGCCGTCGGCGTCGAACACGTCGTAGACGGTGACGTCATCGTGGTAGACCGGCAGGTCGGTGCGCTGCTTGAAGGTCAGGCCGAATTCCTGGCCGGCGGCGTAGAACACGCCGTTCTCCAGCACGTTCTTCATCTCGAAGTACGGCTTCAGCTGCGACTCGTCGAAGTTGTACTTGGCCTGGCGCACCTTCTCGCTGTAGAAGGCCCAGTCCCACGGTTCCAGCTGGAAGGTCGGCTTGCGCGCGGCCTTCTGTTCCTTGTCGATCATCGCCTGCAGGTCGGCGGCTTCGCGCTTGGCATTGGCCACCGCGGCCGGAGCCAGCTTGCCCAGCATTGCGTTGACCGCTTCCGGGGTCTTGGCGGTCTGGTTGGTCAGGTTGTAGGCGGCGAAGTTCGGGAAGCCCATCAGCTTGGCCTTGTCGGCACGCAGCTGCATGATGCGCGAGACCAGCGCGGTGTTGTCGAACTCACCGCCGCGGCTGCCGCGGGTGGTCGAGGCTTCGTAGATCTTCTGGCGCAGAGCGCGGTTGGCCAGGTTGGTCAGCGGCGGCTGGCCGGTGGTGTTGAGCAGGGTGATCACGTACTTGCCTTCCAGGCCACGAGCCTTGGCGGCTTCGGCGGCGGCGGCGATCTGCTCCTTGGACAGGCCGTCCAGCTCCTTGACGTCGTCAACGGTGATCGCCGAAGCGTTCACTTCCGACTGCACGTTCTGGCTGAACTTGGTGCCCAGGTTGGCCAGCTCGGCGTTCATCTCCTTCAGCGTGGCCTTGTCGGCGTCGGACAGCTTGGCGCCTGCACGCACGTAGTTGTCGTAGTACTTCTCGACCAGACGCACGCCTTCGGCGTCCAGGCCCAGCTGGCTGCGGGTGTCATACAGCGCCTGGATGCGAGCGAACAGCTTGCCGTTCAGCGCGATCGCATCGCTGTGCGCGGCGAACTTCGCCGAGTAGTCGGCCTGCAGCTTCTTGCGGGTGTCGTTGGTATCGGCGCCGACCAGGCTGAAGAACACGGTGGTCGCACGGTCGAGGATGTCACCGCTCTTTTCCAGGGCGATGATGGTGTTGTCGAAGGTCGGCTTGGCCTTGTTGTTGGCGATCGCCTCCACTTCCTTCAGCTGCTGCGCCATGCCGGCGTCGAAGGCCGGGGCGAAGTCGCTGTCCTTGATCTTGTCGAACTGCGGGAAATGCAGCGGCAGCGGGCTTTCGGCGAAGAACGGATTGGCCTGCTGGGCATGGGTGCTGGCAGCCGGGGTGGCGGCGCCGGCCGAGAAGGCGGGCAGGGCAAGGCCGAGGGACATGGCCACGGCAAGGGCAAGGCGAGTGGTCAAGGTAGGAACTCCGGTAAGGCAAACAAGGGCCCGAGGGTAACCCGGCCGGCGGCGCCCGCACTTGTGTCAAAAGGCATGTTGCCGGGGCTGGGCGCGGGTACCATGCATTCACCGCCCACGGCCCGCTGCCATGACCACTGCCTACGATTTCAGCTTCCGCGACCTCGACGGCCAGCCGCAGGCCCTGGCCCGGTACCAGGGTCACCCGTTGCTGCTGGTCAATGTCGCCAGCCGTTGTGGCTTCACCCCGCAGTACACCGGGCTGGAACAGCTGTGGCAGGACTACCGCGAGCGTGGCCTGGTGGTGATCGGGTTCCCATGCAACCAGTTCGGTGCACAGGAGCCCGGCGACGCCGCGCAGATCCGCCAGTTCTGTTCGCTGGACTACCCGGTCAGCTTCCCGCTGTCGGAGAAGATCGAGGTCAACGGCGAGGGGGCTGATCCGTTGTGGGCATGGCTGTCACGCGAGAAGCGCGGCCTGCTGGGTAGCGCCCGCATCAAGTGGAATTTCAGCAAGTTCCTGGTCGACCGCCAGGGGCAGGTGGTGTCGCGGCATGCGCCCACCACCAGGCCGGAGCAGCTGCGCGGCGAGATCGAAGCGCTGCTGTGAGATGAACCCAAAAAGTGGACGGAGGGGATTAAGTCGTTTATGCACAAACGACTTAATCCCCTCCGTCCCCTTTTTGCTTACTTTTCGACGAACGCGCGCTCGAACACGTAATGGCCCGGCTGGCCGATACGCGGTGAGACCTGGAAGCCACGGGCATCGAGTACGCTGCGCAGATCAGCCAGCATCTGCGGGCTGCCGCAGATCATCGCGCGGTCGTTTTCCGGGCTCAGTTCCGGCAGGCCGAGGGTGCGCTGCATCTCGCCGCTTTCCATCAGCTGGGTCAGGCGGCCCTGGTTGGCGAACGGCTCGCGGGTGACGGCCGGGTAGTACAGCAGCTTGTCGCCGATCATCTCGCCCAGGAATTCGTGCTCACGCAGTTCCTTCTCGAAGTAATCGCGGTAGGCCAGGTCCTTCTCGTAGCGCACGCCGTGGCAGAGGATCACCTTCTCGAAGCGCTCGTAGGTTTCCGGGTCCTTGATGACCGACAGCCATGGAGCCATGCCGGTGCCCGTGCCCAGCAGGTACAGGTTCTTGCCCGGGTGCAGGTCGCTGATCAGCAAAGTGCCGGTGGGCTTCTTGCCGACCAGTACCTTGTCACCCGGCTTGATGTGCTGCAGACGCGAGGTCAGCGGGCCGTCCTGGACCTTGATGCTGAAGAACTCCAGGTGCTCTTCCCAGTTGGCGCTGGCGATGGAGTACGCACGCAGCAGCGGCCGCGCCTCGGTTTCCAGGCCGATCATCACGAACTGGCCGTTCTCGAAGCGGAAACCGCTGTCGCGGGTGAGGGTGAAGCTGAAGTAGGCATCGGTCCAGTGGCGGACCTCAAGCACCGTTTCGGCGCCAAAAGCGGAGGACATGGGCGTATCTATCGGAAGTCGTCGGGGGTGATTCTATCTCAAATGAGACAAGTTCTCATTAGGCGGAACGAGAGGCGTTCTCAGCGGTAGCCGGCCGCCTGCAGCTCGAACAGCTCGGCGTAGCGGCCGCCCTGTGCCATCAGCTGCTCATGGGTGCCGCTGGCCTCGATCCGGCCATCGGCCAGCACCAGGATGCGATCGGCCATGCGTACCGAGGAGAAACGGTGGGAAATCAGCACTGCGGTGCGATTATCCGCCAGTTCCCTGAACCGCTGGAACACCTCGAACTCGCTGCGCGCATCCAGCGCTGCTGTTGGCTCATCCAGGATCATCACCTGCGCATTGCGCATCCATGCGCGGGCGATGGCGATCTTCTGCCATTGGCCGCCGGACAGGTCCACGCCCTGCTTGAAGCGGCGGCCGATCAGCTGGTCGTAGCCGCCGGGCAGGTCGTCGATCACTTCCTCGGCCATGCCGCGCCGCGCGGCGTCGGCGATGCGTGCCTGATCGTCCATCGCCTCGACCTGGCCGACGCCGATGTTCTCGCCGGCGCTGAGGTTGTAGCGCACGAAGTCCTGGAAGATCACCCCGAGGTTGGCGCGCAGGTCGTCCAGGTCGTAGTCGCGCAGGTCGCGCCCATCGAGCAGGATGCGGCCCTCGTCCGGTTCGTACAGCCGTGCCAGCAGCTTCACCAGGGTGGTCTTGCCGGCGCCGTTCTCACCGACCAGCGCCAGTACTTCGCCGGCCTGCAGCTGGAAATCAAGGTGGCGCACTGCCCATTGCTCGGCATCCGGGTAGCGGAAGCCGACGTTCTCGAACACGAAGCCCTGGCGGATCGGCTGCGGCACGCGCACCGCACCTTCACGCGAGTGGATTTCCGGCTGGATCTGGAAGAACGAGAACAGGTCATCCAGGTACAGCGCCTGGCTGGCCACCTGCGAGAACCCGATCAGCAGGCCCTCCAGCAGCTGGCGCAGGCGCAGGAAGCTGCCGGCGAGGAAGGTCAGGTCGCCGATCGAGAAGTCGCCGCGCACCGTGCGCCAGGCGATGTAGGCGTAGGCGGTGTAGTAGCCCAGCGTGCCCAGTGCGGCCAGCAGCGTGCCCCAGAACGCGCGGCGCCGGGCCAGGGCGCGGTTGGCCTGGAACAGCGCCACCGACAGGCGCCGGTAGCGCTCCACCAGGAAGCGGTGCAGGTTGTAGATCTTCACTTCCTTGGCCGTTTCCACGCTGGCACCGAGCTGGCGCAGGTAGTCGAGCTGGCGGCGCTCGGGCGTCCACTGGAAGTTGAGGCTGTAGCCGGCCGCGTTGAAGTGCGATTCGCCGATGAAGGCCGGCACCAGGGCCAGCGCCAGCAGCAGGATCAGCCACGGCGCGTAGACCAGCAGGCCGACGGCGAGGCTGGCCACGGTGATCGCGTCCTGCACCTGGCCGAACAACTGGCTCATCAGGTTCATCCGGCCCATGGTCTGGCGCCGCGCACGGTCCAGCTTGTCCTGCAGGTCCGGGTCCTCGAAGTCCTCCAGATCCAGCGTTGCCGCGTGTTCCATCAACCGGATGCTGGTGACGTTGGCGAACAGTTCCGAGAGCAGGGCATCGGCGTAGCTGACCAGCCGGCCGAGCAGATCCGAGGCGATGGCCAGGCCGAATTCCAGCGCCAGCAGGCCCAGCAGCGGATTCAGTATGCCGCTGGACAGTGCTTCGCCCAGCGGCGGGAAGCCAGCGTCGTGCTGGCTCAGGTGCAGGGCGCTGTCGATGATCAGCTTGCCGACGTAGAGCATCGCCACCGGCAGCAGTGCGCGGATCAGACGCAGGCCAAGGCTGGCCAGAGTCAGGACAGGACTGGTCTGCCACACCATGCGCAGGAACGGTGGCAGGTTGCGCATCGCCCGGAAGCGCTGGCGCAGGCTGGGTTTCTTCGCGGCGGCAGCGCCAGCGGTGGGGGTAGCAGGCATGTGCGTATTGTGCGCGCCCTGCGCGTGGCGGAGGCATGAACGGGGCGCATGCCTGCCATGCGCCGGCAGGGCAGCGCGTCGGCGCCGCCTGCGCGCTCAGTCCAGCGCAGCCAGCAGCGCAGGATGGTGAGCGAACCAGAAGCGCAGGGCCCCGCTGTCGATGCCGTAGGCGCCTTTCCAGAAATCGACGGGATAGCTCCAGTCCGAAGAGCGCGAGGTGCGCGGTGCCAGGCCGACCCGGGTGAAGCGTTGCGCCAGGCCGGGATGCTCGGGGGTCTGCAGCAGCCCGGCATGGCCCAGGGCATCCAGCAGGTGACGCGCCTGCTCGACGGACAGTTTCAGGCCCGGCAGCGCGCGCACGCGTTTGACGATGGTCGACGGGGTGTCCTTGGCGTCGCTCTCGTGGTGCAGCAGCCGCAGCAGTGCCACCAGTGTGCTCATGTCGCCGGGCGCCCGTCTGGGCGTCAGATTGTGTTGTTCCAACAGGAAGGTGATGGCGTTTACGCTTCCGCCGAGCACGACCCCGATGTTGTGGCGGACGCGCGCCCAGGTGGTCGGGTCGAATCTGCCTTCGCGGACCTGGCCGCAGACCGCACAGGCGAGGCTGGGGTGTGGCTGCTCCTGATGCCTGGGGAAGTGCACCATGAACGCATACGCCGACAGCCCGGCGCGCAGGTCGCTGCCGTTCTCCTGCACGCCGAGGATGAAGTTGTCTGCCACATGCTGGCGGTCGGCGCGGGCATAGGCGGCGAACATCCGCACCTGGAGGGCCTCATGGCCCGGATGTTCGACGGGCCACAACAGCCCATGCCGTTCAAGCGTCGACAGGAGTTCGGGCGACGCGGTGTCCCGCTCCCGGTACTGGGTCAGCGCCTTCAGCGCCTCCTTGCTGGGCGTGTCGGGGGCTTCGTCGGCCATGACGTTCGGATGCTTCCTGCGGGGCAGGTACAGTGCCCGGCGGTCCAGGCACTGTCAACGAAGCGCTCAGGGCAGCGGCGGCAGCAGCCCGGCGCCCAGCCGGTTCCAGGCATTGATCACCGCGATGCCCATGCTCAGGTCGCTGATGCCCTTCTCATCGAAGTGCGTTGCCAGTGCGTCGAACGCCGCCTGTGACGGCGCGCCGTCGGTCAGCCGGGTCAGTGCCTCGGCCCAGCCCAGCGCCGCACGCTCGCGTGCATCGAAGAAGCGGCTTTCGTGCCAGGCCGGCAGGGTATCGAGCTTGCGCGGCTCGATGCCGCCCTTGCGCAGCGCCGTGCCGTGCATGTCCATGCAGTAGCCGCAGCCGTTGAGCTGCGACACGCGCAGGAACACCAGTTCCATCAGGGTCGGATCGATCGAGCTGTCATGCACCGCCTGGCTGGTGGCCAGCAGGCCCTTGAAGGCTTCGGCGGCCAGGCGGGTGTAAGGGACGCGGGGAGAGGCGTGGTCGGACATTTTCGGCTCCACGGCGGCCACGATGGCCGCCTTTCATTACAAGGACGCCGTGCCGTCACCGCGCGTGACAACGTCCGGCAACTTTTCCGGATTCAACACGCTGTACACGTTGGCGATGCGGCCATCGACCACTTCGATGGTGGTGATCGAGTGCAGGCGATCACCGTCAAAGCGCAGGATCGCCGGCTCGCCGTTGACATAGCCCAGCTGGGCAGGATGCACAGCGCCACGGCGGGCGATGGCCCAGAACAGGCGGCCAATGCGTTCGGCGCCCAGCAGGGGCCGCACCGCCGCGGTAACCACGCCACCGCCGTCGGAAACCAGCAGCGCGTTGGCGTGCAGCAGGGCCTGGATCGCTTCGCTGTCGCCGCGCTGCGAGGCGTCCATGAAGCGCGCCAGCAGGTGCCGATGCTGGCTGGCATCGGCATTGAAGCGCGGCCGTCCGGCCTGCAGGCGCTGCCGGGCACGGTGCACCAGCTGGCGGCAGTTGGCCTCGCTGTGGCCGATCAGGTCGGCGATCTCGCGGTAATCGTGGTCGAAGGCTTCCTTCAGCAGGAAGGCGGCGCGTTCCTCGGGGCCGAGCTGTTCGAGCAGGGTCAGGAAGGCGACCGAGACGTCGTCGGCCAGCGCATGCAGCTGGGCCGGGCCGGGCGCCGGGTCGGGCTCCAGGGTGACCGCCAGCGGCTCGGCCAGCCACGGGCCGACGTAGTGCACGCGCTCGCGCTTGGCTGCGCGCAGCCGGTCCAGGCCAAGCCGGGTGGTGGTGGTGATCAGCCAGGCCTCGGCATCGCGGACGCTGGCCTGATCGGCGCCGGACCAGCGCAGCCAGGCGTCCTGGACCACGTCTTCGGCGTCGGTGCGGCTGCCGAGCAGGCGGTAGGCCAGGGCCATCAGGCGCGGGCGGTGGGTCTGGAATGCGGTTTCAGGGTTCATGTCGACCAGGACGCCGGGAAGGGAGCACGCGTGACAGGGAGTGTGGGGTCAGAGCCCCTTGCAGGGGATCCGACCCCGAGATTGTGATCCTGCGGCCGGGGGAGGGGGTAAAATGGGCGGATTACCCCCGCCAGCCTCCAGCAAGCGAGCAAGTCGTGACATCGATCAAGCAGGAAGACCTCATCCAGTCCATCGCCGACGCGCTGCAGTACATCTCGTACTACCACCCGGTCGACTACATCAAGAACCTTGCCGCCGCCTACGAGCGCGAGGAGGCGCCGGCCGCGAAGGAAGCGATGGCGCAGATCCTGATCAATTCGCGCATGTGCGCCGAAGGCCACCGTCCGATCTGCCAGGACACCGGCATCGTCACCGTGTTCCTGGAAATCGGCATGGACGTGCGTTGGGACGACGCCACCATGGGCGTGGAAGACATGGCCAATGAAGGCGTGCGCCGCGCCTACATGCACCCGGACAACAAGCTGCGCGCTTCGGTGCTGGCTGATCCGGCCGGCAAGCGCATCAACACCAAGGACAACACCCCGGGCGTGGTCAACGTCAAGGTGGTGCCGGGCAACACCGTCGACGTCATCGTCGCCGCCAAGGGTGGTGGTTCGGAAGCCAAGACCAAGTTCGCCATGCTCAACCCGTCCGATTCCATCGTCGACTGGGTGCTGAAGACCGTGCCGACCATGGGCGCCGGCTGGTGCCCGCCGGGCATGCTCGGCATCGGCATCGGCGGCACCGCCGAGAAGGCGATGCTGCTGGCCAAGGAAGCGCTGATGGAGCCGATCGACATCACCGAGCTGCAGGCCCGTGGTGCGTCCAACCGCATTGAAGAGCTGCGCCTGGAGCTGTACGAGAAGGTCAACGCGCTGGGCATCGGTGCGCAGGGCCTGGGTGGCCTGACCACCGTGCTCGACATCAAGATCAACGATTACCCGACCCATGCGGCCAACCTGCCGGTGGCGATGATCCCGAACTGCGCGGCCACCCGCCATGCGCACTTCACCCTGGATGGCAGCGGCCCGGTGATGCTGGACCCGCCGTCGCTGGAGGACTGGCCGAAGCTGACCTACGATTCGTCCAAGGGCACCCGCGTGGACCTGGACACGATCACGCCGGAAGATGTGGCCAGCTGGAAGCCGGGCCAGACCCTGCTGCTGAACGGCAAGCTGCTGACCGGCCGCGACGCCGCGCACAAGCGCATGGTCGACATGCTCAACAAGGGCGAGGAACTGCCGGTCGATCTGAAGGGCCGCTTCATCTACTACGTCGGCCCGGTCGATCCGGTGCGCGACGAAGTGGTGGGCCCGGCTGGTCCGACCACGGCGACCCGCATGGACAAGTTCACCCGTCAGGTGCTTGAACAGACCGGCCTGCTGGGCATGGTCGGCAAGGCCGAGCGCGGCCCGGCGGCCATCGAGGCGATCCGTGACAACAAGTCGGCCTACCTGATGGCCGTTGGTGGTTCGGCCTACCTGGTGTCCAAGGCGATCAAGGCGGCGAAGGTGGTTGGTTTCGCCGACCTCGGCATGGAAGCGATCTACGAATTCACCGTGCAGGACATGCCGGTGACCGTGGCGGTCGACTCCACTGGCGAATCGGTGCACAAGACCGGCCCGCGTGAGTGGCAGGCCCGCATCGGCAAGATTCCGGTGGTGGTGGAGTAATCCTGCCGCGCATCCGGTTCAAGCAACGGCGCCCGTATGGCGCCGTTGTTGTGTGGTGAGGGTTAACGAACCTGCAGCATCTGCTCTGCTAGGCTCGGCGCGACCTCACACAGGACGTGTTCATGGGCCTGCATCGATTCATCGCCGTTGCGATCCTGCTGGCCCTGGCCGGCTGCAGTACAACCTCATCCTATGAAGGTGCGGACTTCTCCGCCTCCTCGCAGTGCCGCATGCAGTGCCAGGCCGACTATCGCAGCTGCATGGCGCGGGGCAGTGTCGGCAGCAACGACTTCAGCTGCGAACAACAGATGGTGCCGGCGCCAGACAAGCGCTGCAAGGACGTTGCCAACCCCGAGTTGCGCCGTTCCTGTGAACTGAAGACGCACGACTGCGCGATACGCACGCCGATCATGTCCTGTAGCGAAGGCCGCGATACCTGCATGAGCCGCTGCGGCTGAGCAGTGACCGCCCGTGTGGGCGCATAATCGGCCGATCCACCTGCACGGGATCTTCCGCATGAGCACCACGCTGTATGGTTCAACCAGTACCGCCGCGCTGGTAGTGCACTGGCTGCTGATCGAGCTGGGTATCGAGCACGAACTGGTGCTGCTGGATTTCGACGCGCGCGAGCACAAGTCGGCGGAGTACCTGGCGCTGAATCCGGCCGGCGTTGTGCCGACGCTGCTGATCGATGGCTTGGTACTGACCGAAGCGGCGGCGATCGCACTGTATCTGGCTGACCGCCATCCGGAAGCCAACCTGCTGCCGGCACTGGGTGCGCCGCAGCGCGCCGATGCCTACCGCTGGATGTTCTGGTGTGCCAATACGCTGCAGCCGGCCTATCGGGCCTGGTTCTATCCGCACGAAATGGCGGGCGAGGCAAATATCGAAGCGAGTCGCGAGATGGCCCGTCAGCGCCTTGAGGCGGCCTGGCAGCATGTGGCCACGCACCTGCAGGCGCACGGACCGTATCTGCTGGGCGACGCCCCCTGCGTGGTCGACTACATGCTGGTGATGCTGATGCGCTGGTCGCGCAACATGCCGAGGCCCAGCGACACCTGGCCGGTGCTGAAGGCGCACGCCACGACAATGAAGGCGCGCCCGGCGTTCTCCGAGGTGTACCGCCTCGAAGGCATCACCGACTGGCGGTAACTAGAAAAGGGGACGGAGGGGATTAAGTCGTTTGTGCACAAACGACTTAATCCCCTCCGTCCCCTTTTCCGTTACAGGATCTCCAGCACCGTTTCCGGTGGGCGGCACAGCCGGGTGCCCTTGGGTGTGCGCACCACGGGGCGGTTGATCAGCCGCGGGTGCTCGGCCATCGCCGCCAGCAGCGTGGCCTCGTCCGCATCTTCCAGGCCCAGTTCGGCGAACTGCACTTCCTTGCTGCGCACCAGATCGCGTGCGCTCAATCCGGATTCGGCCAGCACCTGGCGCAGCGTGGCCACGTCCGGTGGAGTGCCCAGGTACTCGATCACCATAGGATCGAAGCCTGCATCGCGGATCAGCTTCAATGCGCCGCGCGAATTGCTGCAGGCCGGGTTGTGCCAGATCGTCACGTCCATCAGAACCACTCCAGCAGGGACACGCCCACGCCCACGTAGGTGGCCTTGTGGTTGTAGTCGATCAGGCTCTCGCCGTAGCCGTCGAAGATCTGCACGTGGCCGCGCAGCAGGTTGCTGATCGGGAAGCCGTAATCCAGCTGCAGGGCACCGTGTGAGCGGCTGCCGGTGCGCAGCGAATGGCGTGCCATCAACGAGACTTCGTGGCCGTTGCGGTTCCAGGTCAGGGTCGCATCACCGCGGCCCATGTAGTCCTCGATATCCGGATTGTTGTCGTCGCTGCGGGTTTCCGGGATGCGGTACCACGGGCGCAGTACCAGCGCCCAGTTCTCGCGGTCCAGGCCGATGTTGAGCATCACCCGGTTCCAGCTGCGCGACAGCGGATCGGCGCGGCCATTGGACTGATGGTTCAGCGCGATGCCGGTCATGCGGCCGCGCCAGCCACCGATCGAGTAGCCGTTGCGGAACACCATCATCACTTCCGGCTCGTAATTGGTTTCGCGGAACGGGCGCGAATCCTCGCCGTTGTAGGCCTGCCAGCGCGAGCTCTGGGTGTAGCCTGCCCAGATGTCGCCGTTGTCGCCGAACAGGTTCTCGGCGATCTTGGTCTTGAAGCTGATCTGGAACTTCAGCTCGGCGCTGTCCAGCACCTGCGGCGTGGTGACCGTGTTGGCCGGATTCGGCGAATGCGGTGTGGTGTTGCGGTCGCTGGTCCAGAACGCAGGCAGCAGGTACACCGGCTTGTACGCACGCAGCTGGAACGGGCCCAGCTTGGAGTCTTCGGCCAGCTCCCAGCGGCTGTCCAACAGCGAACCGCGGCCGGCATTGGCCAGCGCGCTGTCCGGCGCAGCGGGGCGGAACAGGTCGCTGACCCGCTCGCGCAGTTTCTCTTCGCCCTGGCTTACGCGTGCGGTCTGGCGTTCTTCGCGACGGGCCTGCGCGGCCGCCTCGGCAGCCGCATCGGCGGCGGCCGTGGCCTGCGGCGTATGCGCGAACAGGCGGTCATAGCAGGCCAGGCGCGCCGCGTCAGTGGTGATGGCCGCGCAAGCGGCCGGCGAGGTATCGGTGCTGGGCACGAATTCCTGCGCGGCCAGCGGGGCACTGGCCAGGGCCAGCGCCAGCGGCGCAAGGCGGGGAAGCAGCGGGGGGAGGGTCATTCCAGCAGGCCCTTCGGTGAATACGGGGATCGCACAGTGTGGCGGCTGTACCGGATCGCGGCCAGCCCCCACGGTTTATGCACGGCCACCGCGTGCGCGTGGCGTGAAGGCTGCGCCAGTCACAGGAACCAGGCGAAGGCGAACAGGCCCAGCATCGCGATCACCACCGCCAGCTTCAACGCCAGGCCGAGCAGGATGCCGAGCCAGGTGGCCAGGCCGACCTTGGTCGAGCGGCCCAGTTCGCGGGTATGCCAGTACTCGCCGAGCAGGGCACCGACCAGCGGTCCCGCAAACAGGCCGATCGGCATGAAGAACAGGCCGACGATGCTGCCGACGAAGGTGCCCCAGAGTGCCTTGCGGCTGGCGCCGACCCGCTGCGCACCCACCACCGTGGCCAGCACGTCCAGCAGCAGCGAGAGCAGGGTCAGCACACCCAGCGCGACCAGGGTTGGCCAGCCGACATGGGCGAAGCCGTCGGCCCAGGCCGCCAGCAGCAGCCCGATGAACACCAGCGGGATGCCGGGCAGGGCCGGGAGGATGATTCCGGCGATGCCGACGAGGACAAAAATGACCGCTAGCAGATATAAGATGAATGAGAGTCCCATGCTGTCCCGTATGGTGGCCGTTTTGGGGTTGACAGTGAAAGATTTTGCCAGTTGATTTTTCGTTTTGGGCGGGTTAAGTTGCAGTCGCTGAGCTTGGCAAGGTCACCGTGGATCGTGGCCTGATGAAGCAAGATCTTCCCGATCCGCTGCATCGATGCACCTCGCTTCCCCCTTGCTTGTCAGCCGCCCACCAGGCGTTTCCAACAACAAGAGAGAGTCAAAGGGAGTTAGTGAGATGGCTGATCGCGAGACCGGTACCGTAAAGTGGTTCAATGATGCGAAGGGCTTCGGCTTCATCAGCCGGCAGAATGGCGAGGACGTGTTCGTGCACTTCCGTGCCATCGAGACCCAGGGCTTCAAGAGCCTCAAGGAAGGCCAGACTGTGAGCTTTGAAGTCGTGCAGGGCCAGAAGGGCCTGCAGGCTGACAAGGTGCAGCCGGTGTAATACCCGCCGCCCGTCGGCATGAAAAAGGCCCGCGCAAGCGGGCCTTTTTCTTTGCGCATGGCCCGGTGCGGATCAGCGCAGGATGACCTTGCCGTTGACCACGCGGACATAGGTGTTTTCGCGGATGCCGCCGAGGTCACGCTGGTTGACCACGATCGTGCGGCCATCGTCCATGCGCACGCTGATGTCGTAGGTATCGCTGGTCACGTTCTTCTGGATCTGGTTGCCGGCCAGGGCGCCACCGACTGCGCCTGCGGCGGCGGCGATGTTCTTGTTGCCACGGCTGCCACCGGTGTGATCGGAGATTTCATGGCCGGCCACTGCGCCGACGATGCCGCCGAGGATCGCGCCGGTCGCGCTGGGCGCGGTGCGGCCCGAGGGCACGGTGTTGATGCGGGTGACGATGCCGCAGTCGGCGCAGCGGCCCTGGTTGTAGCCGCCGTTGTTGCCGTAGCCACCATTGTTGTAGCCGTTGTTGTAACCGCCGCCACCGTAGCCGCCGGGGGTGGCACAGCCAGCCAGAGCAAGGGTAGCGATGGCAGTGGCGGCGATGAGCTGGATCTTCATGGGGCATCTCCTGGCCGTGAAGGCGGGTGTCTGGGGTGGTACTGCGTCATGCAGCAGGGTGGACGAATCCTCTCCTTTCGAACGTGAACGACGCGCCAACCGTGCATGGCTTGCCCGGCTGCAGGATGAATGCGGCTCAGCGGAAGTCCTGGTGGCAGGCGCGGCAGTCGGCCTGCAGGGTTTCCACCACCTGGGCCAGTGCCTTGCAGTCGCTGGGCGGAGCTGCCAGTGCGGCGTTGAGGTTGCCGCGCAGCTGGCTGGCGTGCTGCTGGAACTGCGTGCTGTCCTTCAGCCCGGGAAAGGCCAGGTCCAGGTCATTGGACAGCAGGCGTATGGCCTGCAGCCGCGGCACACTGTCAGCCAGGCTGCAGCGGTTCTGCTGCTGGGCCTGCTGCAGCAGTTGCGACTGCCGCTGCAATACCTGCATCAGGCTGTCCGGGAACGGGTCGCGACGCGCCTGCAGGGCGCGGCTGACCATCACGGTGGCGATCAGGCCGATCAGCAGGCCCAGGCACAGCACGAACAGGTAGCGATGGGCAGTGGACAGGCGGCGGGGCGGGCTGGCGTTCATGGCGGGCTCTCCGGGCGTGCAACGGTGGGTTCGATGCCGACGTACTGCGGGTGCCGGCGCCTGCACGTTAAAATAGCGGGATGAACGAACAGGTCAAACAACGCTTCGCCGGCATCGAACGGCTGTATGGCGTGGGCGCACTCGAGCGCCTGCAGGGCAGCCGCGTGGCGGTGGTCGGCATGGGCGGCGTCGGCTCGTGGGTGGTGGAAGCGTTGGCGCGTTCAGCGGTCGGCCACCTGACCCTGATCGATGCCGATGACATCTGCGTGTCCAACACCAACCGGCAGCTGCCGGCGATGGAAGGCAACTACGGCCGCAACAAGGCCGAGGCCATGGCCGAGCGTTGCCGTGCGATCAATCCGGATATCGAGGTCGATGCCGTGGAGGCGTTCCTGACCGTGTCCAACATGGCCGAACTGCTGGACCGTGGCGTCGACCTGGTGATCGATGCCTGCGACAGCTTCCGGGTCAAGGTCGAGACGATCGCCTGGTGCCGTCGCCGCAAGCTGCCGTTGCTGACCGTGGGCGCTGCCGGTGGCCGTACCGATCCCACCCTGGTGCGTATCCGCGATGTCTCGCGCACCGAGCATGACGCCATGCTGGCGCTGATCCGCAAGAAGCTGCGCAGCGAGTTCAACTTCCCGAAGAATGCCAAGCGCTATTTCGGCGTGCCGGCGGTGTACTCGCTGGAGAACGTGAAGTACCCGCAGGCCGATGGCAGTGTCTGCGGCATCCGCCCGAACCTGGGCGCCGATGCGGCGCTGAAGCTGGACTGCGGCGCCGGCCTGGGCGCAGCGACCCACATCACCGGCGCGTTCGCCTTCGCAGCGGTCGGCAAGGCGTTGGAGATGCTGCTGGAGCCGAAGAAGGTGAAGGCTGAAGTGGTCGAGGATCACGCTGACGCGTGATGGTAGTGCCGGCCGCTGGCCGGCAACCCGGAATGAATGAATCAGCGCAGATGCCGGCCAGCGGCCGGCACCTACCGTTGCATTGCGGGCAGCGCGAACAGCCGCCGCGCGTTCTCCGTCGTGGCCTGGGCCACCGCGTCCAGCTCCATCCCGCGTAGCGCCGCCACGTGGCGGGCGATGATCGCCAGCCGTGCCGGTTCGTTGCGCTGGCCGCGGATGCCGGCGTCAGGCTGGTCCGGGGCGTCGGTCTCCAGCAGCAGCTGTTCCAGCGGCATCTCGCGCACCAGCCGCTGCAGGCGTTGCGCGCGTTCGTAGGTCAACGGGCCGCCGAGCCCGAGCAGGAAGCCCTGCCGGTGCAGCTGCGCGGCCTGTTCCGGGCTGCCGGAAAAGCTGTGCACCACGCCGCGCAGGCCGCCGATGCGGCGGATGGCGGCGATCACCGCATCCACCGCGCGTCGCGCGTGCACGATCACCGGCAGGTCGAATTCACGGGCCAGTTCCAGCTGGCCGATGAAATACGCCTGCTGCGCCTCGACATCCAGTCCTTCGACGAAGAAGTCCAGGCCGCATTCGCCGATCGCGCAGGGGCGTTCGCGTTCGATCCACTCGCGCAGCAGCGGCAGGTGCCCAGGCTGGTGCTCGGCCAGGAACATCGGATGCAGGCCGTAGGCCGGGTACAGCCCCGGCGCCTGCCGGCAGACCTCGCGCAGCTTCGGCCAGCTGGCTGCGGTCACCGCCGGTACCACCTGCAGGCGCACCCCAGCCGCCTGCGCACGCTCGACCACGGCGGCGCGGTCATGGTCGAACTCGCTGGCGTCAAGATGGCAGTGGCTGTCGACCAGCACGCTCAACGCTGTTCCAGCGGCGGAGGTGTTGCGGCGTTGCGGCTCTTCCAGTTGGCCAGCAGCAGGGTGCCGAAGCCCAGCACCAGCTCATCGACGAACGGAATCGGGTCCGGGATGAACAGGGTCAGCGCGAACAGGCCCGCGGTGAGCTTGAACAGGGTGGGGTAGCGCAGCCGGCGCGCCCATTGCAGTACCGGCAGCAGCATCGGGTTGGCCATGGCGGGAATCCTCGTGGGGAATATGCAAACGCTACCACGGGCCCAGCATTTCCCGATGCTGAATGGGTTACAGCAATGAGCAGGAAATGTGGAGATTCCGTTCAGGCAGCGCATGCTGCAATCTGGCCCGAGAACGTTGCGGATGGTCCGCAAGGAGCAGGTCATGAAAAGCACAACTACAACTGTCCTGGTCGCAGCGGGCGCGCTGCTGGTCGGTGGCATCGCCACTGCCGCCTTCATGAAGAGTGGCGACAAATCGCCCGATTCCATCAGCGCCGGAACCCCCAATGGTGAATCGCGCCTGGTCGATGGCAACGCCGCCGACGATGGCGCACGTGGTGACAAGCTGGATCCGTCCGCGCCGCGCGGCCTGGAATACGCCGACGTGCTGAAGGTCGACCCGATCACCGAGAAGCAGAAGGCGTATGCCACCGTGATCGGCACCGATGCGGTGCGTGAGACCTCCACCACCCAGACCCCGCATGAGGTCTGCCAGGACGTGACGGTGCAGGAACGCCTGCCGGAGCGTGATGGCAATGTGGGCGGCACCGTGGTTGGCGCTGTGGTCGGTGGCCTGCTCGGCAACCAGGTCGGCGGCGGCAATGGCAAGAAGGCGGCCACTGCGGCCGGCGCGGTGGCCGGTGGCTTCATCGGCAACCAGATCGACAAGCGCCATGTGGGTGGCCGTGTGGTCAACCGCACCGAGCGCCAGTGCCACACCGAGACCGCGACCTCCGAGTCGAGCCGCGTCACCGGCTACAACGTGACCTACCGCAACGAGGACGGCACCACCGGCACCATGCGCATGGCCAGCAAGCCGGGTAACCGCATCGCCATGGGCAATACCGATGTGGTCAAGGGTTACAACGTGACCTACCGCTACGATGGCGCCGAGAAGACCGTGCGCATGGACAACAAGCCGGCCAGCGATCGCCTGCCGGTGGTCGACGGCCAGCTGGTCACGCAGACCGCTGCTGCCGGTGCCACTGCCGCCGCTACGCGTCAGTAATCCAGGCGCAGCATGCAGTACCTGACGGGCCGGCTCATGCTGGCCCGTTTCGTTGCAGCCGGCGAAATTCATCCGCGCGGGGCGTGAATCCACCATCATGGACGCTTCCTTCGACATGGAGCCGGCATGAGCATCTTCGACCTGCGCATCGAAACCGAGCGCCTGATCCTGCGCCCGCTGCTGCGCGAGGACTACGAACAGTATCTGGCGTTCTGCGCTGATGAGGAAACGATGCGCACCCTCGGTGGCGTGCAGCCGCCGTCGGTGGCCTGGCGCGGTTTCTGCAGCCTGGCCGGTGCCTGGCAGCTGTTCGGCTTCTCGATGTTCAGCGTGATCGAGAAGTCCAGCGGTGACTGGATCGGGCGGATGGGTCCGTGGCAACCGCAGGACTGGCCCGGTACCGAGGTCGGCTGGGGCATTCGCCATGCCAGCTGGGGCCGGGGCTATGCGCCGGAAGCCGCAGTCGCCGCGATCGACTGGGCATTCGACACGCTCGGATGGGACGAGGTGATCCATACCATCGCCGAGAACAACGACAACTCGCGGGCGGTCGCGCGCAAGCTCGGCAGCACGCTGCTGCGGATGGGGGAACTGCCGCCGCCGTACAACGACAAGCCGATGCAGATCTGGGGCCAGTCGCGCGAGCAGTGGCGGCAGCGCGCGCGCTGAGCCTTGCCCGGTCGTGCCGGCCGCTGGCCGGCAACCGCGTTGCGGCAGATTCGTGCGATTGCCGGCCAGCGGCCGGCACGACCGTGTTGCCATGCTGCACCCGCGCTTGGCATTCACCGGCGCGCTTGCCAGACTGCACGCAGCCGGCCGCCGGCCGGATCCGATGGAGCAGGCGATGGTGGAAGAGCGCGTCCCGTTGACGGTGCATGGCATGTCGGTCTCGGGCAATTGCCACAAGGTCCGCCTGCTGCTGGAGCAGCTCGGCAGCCGCTACCGCTGGATGGAAGTGGACAGTGCCCACGGCCAGACCCACACCCCCGAATTCCTGGCGCTCAACCCGAATGCCAAGGTGCCGCTGATCGTCCGCGACGATGGCCGCGTGTTGACCGAATCCAACGCGATCCTGTTCTGGCTGGCCGAGGGCACGCCGTACCTGCCCAGCGACGGCTGGGAGCGCGCGCAGGCGTTGAGCTGGATGTTCTTCGAGCAGTACACGCACGAGCCCTGCGTGGCAGTGGCGCGCTTCATCCGTGGCTGGACCCCCGCTGATTCACCGCGCCGCGCCGAACTGCCGCGCCTGCACGAGCGCGCCGCCACCGCGCTGGCAGTAATGGAGCAACATCTGCGCGAAGCGCAGTGGTTCACTGGCAGCGGATATGGCATCGCCGATATCGCGCTGTTCGCCTACACCGACGTCGCAGGCGAGGGTGGTATCAGCCTGCAGCCATTCCCGGAAGTGCGTGGCTGGCTGCAGCGCGTGCGTGAACAACCGCGCTTCCTGCCGATGCCGGCGGTGACTGCCGAAGTGCGCTCGCGATTCGAGGCTGCGTGACTCTCACCAGGGTGACCCCCACAGGGTAGCGCCTGGCCAATGCCGGGCGGAATGCAACAACGACACGGAGGGTGTTCGATGTTCGCTGTGGTTCCAGATCCGATTCCCGCACGCATGCGCGTGCTCAACCGCGCCGAAGTGTGCGACGTCAACTTCCTCGATGCGGTGCGTGGCTGGCGCGGCACCCCGCGTCCGCGCCCGGCACCGGATGCGCCGATCCTGCCGGGCAGCACGCTCACTGCCGCCGCGTTTGGCGAGCTGTTCGATTCGCAGCTGGCCAGCCGCCAGCTGGACCTGATGGCACGCGTGCTGCGCGTTCAGAACAAGGTCTTCTACACCATCGGTTCCTCCGGCCACGAGGGCAACGCGCTGCTGGCGCGGGCCTGCCGGCATACCGATCCAGCCTTCCTGCACTATCGCTCCGGTGCCTTCATGGCCGAGCGTTCGCGCCAGGTGCCGGGCATCGATCCGCTACGCGATGCCGCGCTGTCTTTCGCCGCCAGCGCCGATGACCCGGCCAGCGGGGGCCGCCACAAGGTGTGGGGCAGCAAACCGTTGTGGGTGCTGCCGCAGACCTCGACCATCGCGTCGCACCTGCCGAAAGCGCTGGGCACCGCGCTGGCCATCGAGAGCGGCAAGCGTCTGGGGCAGCCGTTGCCGATCCCGGCCGACAGCATCGTGCTGTGCTCGTTCGGCGACGCCTCGGCCAACCATGCCACCGCGCAGACCGCGTTCAACACCGCGATGTGGTCGGCCTACCAGAAGCTGCCGGCGCCGATCCTGTTCGTCTGCGAGGACAACGGGCTGGGCATTTCAGTGAAGACGCCGGAAGGCTGGATTGCCGAGCGCTTCAGCCGCCAGCCGGGGCTCGACTATTTCTTCGCTGATGGTCTCGACCTGGCCACCGGGCACGCCCAGGTGCAGGCGGCGGTGGAGCACTGCCGGCGCACGCGGCGGCCCACCTTCCTGCATCTGCGCACCACCCGCCTGATGGGCCACGCCGGCACCGACTTTGAAGTGGAATGGCGCGCGCTGCCGGAGCTGTGCGCGGCCGAGGCGCAGGATCCGCTGCTGCGCTCGGCGCAGATCGCGATGGAGTCGGGCTGGATGGATGCGGCCGCCATCGAGGTCGCCTACGAAACGATGCGCGCGCGCTGCATGGCCGCGGCGGCGGATGCCGAGGGCCGCCCGACGCTGCAGTCACTGCAGGAGGTGATGGCGCCGCTGGCGCCGTACACGCCGGCGGCGGTGCAGGCCGAAGCGCGGCGCGAGGTGCCCGCCGATGCGCGCGAAGCGCTGTATGGCGGTGCGGAGGCCCTGCCCGAGCGGCAGCCAGCACGGCACCTCGCCATCCAGATCAACCACGGCCTGCAGGAGCTGCTGGCCAAGTATCCGCAGAGCCTGCTGTTCGGTGAGGATGTGGCGCAGAAGGGCGGTGTCTACACCGTCACCAAGGATCTGCTGCGCCGCTTCGGCCCGCGCCGGGTGTTCAACACCCTGCTGGACGAGACCATGATCCTGGGCATGGCGCAGGGCCTGGCCAACATGGGCATGCTGCCGATTCCGGAGATCCAGTACCTGGCCTACCTGCACAACGCCATCGACCAGGTGCGCGGTGAAGCGTGTTCGCTGCAGTTTTTCTCCAATGACCAGTACCGCAACCCGATGCTGGTGCGGGTGGCCGGGCTGGGCTACCAGAAGGGCTTCGGTGGCCACTTCCACAACGACAATTCGATCACCGCGCTGCGCGACATTCCCGGCCTGGTGGTCGGTTGCCCGTCGCGCGGCGACGATGCGGTGATGATGCTGCGCACCTTGTCGGCGCTGGCAAAGGTGGATGGCCGGGTGGCGGTGTTCCTGGAACCGATCGCGCTGTACATGAGCAAGGACCTGCATGTGCCCGGCGATGGCCAGTGGCTGTTCGACTACCCGGCCCAGGGCCAGGCGCTGGTGCCGGGCGAAGGGCGGGTCTATGCGCCGGAGGCAGGCGACCTGGTGGTCTACACCTATGGCAACGGCGTGCCGATGGCGCTGCGCGCGGCGCGGGCGATCGAGCAGCAGCTGGGCTGGCAGGTGCGGGTGGTCGACCTGCGCTGGCTGGTGCCGCTGGATGCCGGTTTCATCGCCGCGCAGGCCGCCAGCGCACGACGGGTGCTGGTGCTGGACGAGGGCCGCCACAGTGGTGGGGTGGGCGAGGGCGTGGTCACCGTCCTGGTCGAGGCCGGCTTCGGCCACCTGCCGCTGCGCCGGGTCTGCGGTGCCGATATCTATACCCCGTTGGCGGGGGCAGCAATGTTCGGGCTTCCAAGCGACAATGCAGTGATTGGCGCCGCCCTTGAACTGGCGCAGGAACCCTGATGCATGTGTGGATTGGCGGGAATGTTGTTGCCGGCGCCGGTGGCGTCGGCCGAGGAGCTGCAGGCGCAGGTCCTGGCCATGGGCGAGGCGCTGCACCACCGCGGGCCGGATGATGGCGGCAGCTGGGTCGACGCCACGGCCGGCATCGCGCTGGCGCATCGCCGCCTGAGCATCCTCGACCTGTCGCCGCTGGGGCACCAGCCGATGGCCTCGTCCGATGGTCGCTACGTGATGGCCTACAACGGCGAGGTCTACAACTTCGCCGCCCTGCGTGCCGAACTGGAGCCGCTGGGGCATGTTTTCCGTGGTCACTCCGACACCGAAGTGCTGCTGGCAGCGATCCTGCAATGGGGCATGGAAGACACCCTGCAGCGCTGCAACGGCATGTTCGCCATTGCGCTGTGGGACCGCCAGGAGCAGTGCCTGTGGCTGGCCCGCGACCGTGTCGGCAAGAAGCCGCTGTACTACGGCTGGGCCGGCGACACGCTGGTGTTCGGTTCGGAACTGAAGGCGCTGTGGCAGCACCCGGCCTTCGACAACGACATCGACCGTGACGCCCTGACCCTGCTGCTGCGGTTGGACTACATTCCGGCACCGCACAGCATCCACCAGCGCTGCTACAAGCTGATGCCCGGGCGCGTGCTGCGCCTGGACGTCGAAGCCGTAGCGGCGGGTGCGGCAGCGCACCGGCCGGAACAGGCGCAGCGCCCGTACTGGGATGCGCGTGCCCGCATGCAGGCGGCGCTGGCCGCGCCGTTCCAGGGCCGCATCGAGGAAGCCGAGGAACAGCTGGATGGGCTGCTGCGCGACGCGGTGGCGCTGCGCATGGTGGCCGACGTGCCGGTGGGCGTGTTCCTGTCCGGCGGTACCGATTCGTCGCTGGTGGCCGCGCTGATGCAGGCACAGAGCGGACAGCCGGTGCACAGCTTCAGCATTGGCTTCACCGGTTCGGGCCACGACGAGGCGCCGCTGGCCAAGGAGCTGGCCGCGCATCTGGGCTGTGACCACACCGAACTCTACGTCAGCGGTGCCGATGCGTTGGCGGTGGTACCGCAGTTGCCGGCGATGTTCGACGAACCCTTCGCCGATGCCTCGCAGGTACCGACCGCGCTGGTCGCCCGTCTGGCGCGGCAGGGTGTGACCGTGGCGCTGTCCGGCGATGGTGGCGATGAGCTGTTCTTCGGCTATACCCGCTATGTGCGCGCGCTGCGCAACTGGCAGATGCTGGGACGCGTGCCGGGGCCGCTGCGGCGCTGGATGGGCGCGCGCTCCCAGCAGCAGGGCGAGGCCTCGCGTACCGGCGGCCTGGCCGCGCTGTTGGCAGAATCCGGCGCGCGTGGCATCGGTGACGTGTACCGCAACCGCATCTCGCGCTGGCGCGACCCGGCGGCGGCAGTGCCCGGGGCGCAGGCGGCGGGCAGCTTCTACGACCTGGCCGACCCGTTGCACGGTGCCGGGACGCCGGCCGATGCGATGATGCTGGCCGATTACGTGACCTACCTGCCGGATGACCTGCTGTGCAAGGTCGACCGCACCTCGATGGCGGTCAGCCTGGAAGCCCGCGCACCGCTGTTGGATTCTCGCGTGGCCGAGTTTGCCTGGTCGCTGCCGCTGGGCTTCAAGCGCAGTGAAACCACCAGCAAGGTGCTGCTCAAGCGCGTGCTGGGCCGTTATGTGCCGCAGTCGATGGTGCACCGGCCCAAGCGTGGCTTCGGCGCGCCGGTCAGTGACTGGCTGAAGGGCGACCTGCGGCCGTGGGCCGAAGACCTGCTGCAGCCGGCACGGCTGGAGCGTGAGGGCGTGCTGTCGGCTGCCGCGGTACAGCCGCTGTGGCAGCAGTTCCTCGGCGGCCAACGCAAGTG
The DNA here is from genome assembly GCF_003205835.1 of Stenotrophomonas maltophilia. Taxonomy (GTDB): domain Bacteria; phylum Pseudomonadota; class Gammaproteobacteria; order Xanthomonadales; family Xanthomonadaceae; genus Stenotrophomonas; species Stenotrophomonas riyadhensis. Next base: position 3,171,710 of record NZ_CP029773.1, on the reverse strand, counting down.
GCATACCCATCTGTGGAACGTGCTGATGTTCCAGGCCTGGCAGGCGCATTGGCGGCAGGTGCGCGCGGGCGTGACCGGCGGCTGATCTTCACCGGCATGCAAGGGCCCGGCGACTAGGCTGGGCCTCCCGCACCGTGAGGAGTATGTCCCGATGTCCGTCCCCACCATCGCCGTGTTCGTCGGCAGCCTGCGCAAGGATTCCTGCAACCGCAAACTGGCCCATGCGCTGGAGAAGATTGCCGGTGACCGTGCGCGCTTCCAGTACGTGCAGATCGGTGATCTGCCGCTGTACGACCAGGACTTCGATGGCCAGTATCCGGCGCAGGGTACCCGGCTGAAGGACCAGGTCCGTGCCGCCGATGCGGTGCTGTTCGTGACCCCGGAATACAACCGGTCGGTGCCGGGCGTGCTGAAGAACGCCATCGACATCGGCTCGCGCCCGTATGGTGACAGCGCGTTTGCCGGCAAACCGGCGGCGGTGATCGGCGCCTCCATCGGCCAGATCGGCACCGCTGTGGCCCAGCAGCACCTGCGCAACAGCCTGGCCTTCCTGGACATGCATGTGCTGGGTCAGCCCGAGGCATTCATCCACTTCAAGGACGGTCTGATCGATGCCGACGGCACGATCCACAACGAGGGCACGCAGAAATTCCTGCAGGGCTATGTGGACCGGTTCCTGGCGTTGATCGCGGTTCACGTCAAGGGCGATTGAGACCGAGGGGGTCAGAGCCCTCTGCTTTGCAGAGGGATCCGACCCAGCCATGCCAAGGGGCGGATCCCGTCGCGCAGTGGCGGGCTCTGACCCCACGTCCAGCGGGGCAGGCCGGAGCCCGTACGTTGCACGGGGTCCGACCCTGATCGCCTGATCTGCGATAATGACCCGCTCGGGCGTCGCAACGGCGCCCGTCGCAGGCACTGCGACGCCCCCACGCCAGAGTGGACAGGCACTGGCGGATATCCCCCGTTTCTCCACGGCTTATCCACAGGCTTGTCCATGGCCGCCGGGGTCGGCGCATGCCTACACTCGTCTGGCCCACTTTTGCAGGAAACACCGCAGATGTCCGCTCGCCCCGGCTTCCGTTCCAACCGCAGAGAGCGCGGTGATGGCTTTGATCGCGATCGTGATCGCGACGAGTCGCGCATCGACCAGTTGCGGGTGCCGCCCCATTCGGTGGAAGCCGAACAGGCGGTGCTGGGTGGCCTGATGCTGGCCCCGGAGGCCTATGACCGGGTCAATGACCAGTTGACCGAAGGCGATTTCTACCGCCGTGATCATCAGATGATCTACCGCGCGATCCGCGAGCTGTCCGAACGCGAGCGGCCGTTCGATGCGGTGACCCTGGGCGAGTGGTTCGAATCGCAGGGCAAGATGGAACTGGTGGGCGATGGTGCCTATCTGATCGAGCTGGCCAGTACCACGCCGTCGGCGGCCAACATCGTGGCCTACGCCGAGATCGTGCGTGACAAGGCGGTGCTGCGGCAATTGATCCAGGTGGGCACCGACATCGTCAACGACGGTTTCCAGCCCGAGGGCCGTGACAGCAGCGAGCTGCTGGCGTCGGCGGAAAAGAGCGTGTTCGCCATCGCCGAACAGGGCGCACGCGGCCGTACCGATTTCGTGGCGATGCCCGGTGCTCTGAAGGATGCCTTCGAAGAGCTGCGCAGTCGCTTCGAGAACGGCGGCAACATCACCGGCCTGCCGACCGGCTACAACGATTTCGATGCGATGACCTCCGGCCTGCAGCCGACCGACCTGATCATCCTCGCCGCGCGCCCGGCCATGGGCAAGACCACCTTCGCGCTGAACATCGCCGAGTACGCGGCGATCAAGTCGAAGAAGGGCGTGGCGGTGTTCTCGATGGAAATGTCGGCATCGCAGCTGGCGATGCGCCTGATTTCCTCCAACGGCCGCATCAACGCGCAGCGCCTGCGTACCGGCCAGCTGGAAGACGAGGACTGGAGCCGCGTCACCAGCGCGATCAAGATGCTGAAGGAAACCAAGATCTTCATCGACGACACGCCGGGCGTGTCGCCGGAAGTGCTGCGCTCCAAGTGCCGCCGCCTCAAGCGCGAACATGACCTGGGCCTGGTGGTGATCGACTACCTGCAGCTGATGAGCGTGCCGGGCAACAGCGAAAACCGCGCGACCGAAATCTCGGAGATCTCGCGTTCGCTGAAGGGCCTGGCCAAGGAACTGCACGTGCCGGTGATCGCGCTGTCGCAGCTCAACCGCTCGCTGGAAACGCGTACCGACAAGCGCCCGGTGATGGCCGACCTTCGCGAATCGGGCGCAATCGAGCAGGATGCGGACATGATCGTCTTCATCTACCGCGACGATTACTACAACAAGGAGAATTCGCCGGACAAGGGCCTGGCCGAGATCATCATCGGCAAGCACCGTGGTGGCCCAACCGGTTCGTGCAAGCTGAAGTTCTTCGGCGAGTACACCCGCTTCGACAACCTGGCCCACGATTCGGTCGGTTCATTCGAATAACCGTAGTGCCGGCCGCTGGCCGGCCCCCCACGGCCGGCAAACCATTCGAAACGCCAAACGTCCGTATGTGGCGTGTAAATGACATGTAACGCGACGCTTCTACGATTCCGCCGCTGCTGCCCTTCGACGCCGCCCTTCGGCGTCCAGCGTGCCCAAGGAATCCGCCCCCATGCCGTCCCACGCTCCGCTCCGCCGCAATCTGCTGGCCCTGCTGGTCTGTGCTTCGCTGCCGTCGCTGGCTGTCGCTGAAACCGCCCCCGCCCCCGACGCGCAGTCGGCTACCACCCTTGACTCGATCTCGGTGATCGGCCGCGGTGAAGCGCGCCAGGTGCAGCGCGTGACCGCCGAGGACATGAAGGTGCTGCCGCCGGGTGCCAATCCGCTGAAGCTGCTTGCGACCAAGCCGGGCGTGCATTTCGAATCGGCCGATGCCACCGGCGCCTACGAATGGTCCACCACCATCAGCCTGCGTGGCTTCAACCAGAACCGCCTGGGCTACACCCTTGATGGCATCCCGCTGGGCAACATGGCCTATGGCAACAGCAACGGCCTGCACATCAGCCGCGCGGTGATCAGCGAGAACCTGGGCGGTGCGGAGGTCTCCACCGGCATCGGCGCACTGGGTACGCCGTCCACCAGCAACCTCGGCGGCGTGTTCCAGTTCTACTCGATCGATCCGTCCACCGAATATGGGGTCGTGCTGGCACAGAGCTTTGGCAGTGACAGCGCACGCCGCAGCTATGCGCGCCTGGAGACCGGTGAGCACCAGGGCTTTGCTGCCTACCTGTCCGGTGTGTATTCGGAAGGTGACAAGTGGAAGGGCAAGGGCTCGCAGGAGCTGAAGCAGTTCAATGGCAAGGCCACATACAACTTCGGAACGGACAGCAAGATCACCGCGCTGTTCAACGCCTCGCGCCGCGTCGAGGCCGATTACCAGGATCTGTCGCTGGAGATGATCGATCGCCTCGGCTGGGACTGGGACAACTACGCGCCGGACTGGGATCGCGCCGTCGCCGCCGCACGCGGCAAATTCAGTGGCGGCGTCAACAGCCCGTGGGATGCGTACTACTCCGGCCACGGCCTGCGCAACGATGACCTGTCCAGCATTGCCGGCGATTTCGGCCTGAACGAGTCGATGCGCTTGAAGGTCAATGTCTACAACCACAGCAACCGTGGCCAGGGCCACTGGTTCAGCCCGTCCAATCCGTCCAACCCGGGCACCAGCCGCGAGATTCCGATCTCGATCCGCACCACCGAGTACGCGATCGACCGTACCGGCGTGACCTCGGCGTTCACCTGGAACGTCGGTGGCCACGAACTGGAAGCGGGCCTCTGGTACGAGGACAACGGCCACAGCGTGCAGCGCAACTTCTACTACATCGACGGCCCGATCACCGACGACTTCTTCCTGCGCAACCCGGACCAGCGCGTGTGGCACCAGCGCTACACCACCATCACCCGCCAGTTCTACGTGCAGGACCGCTTCCGCCTGTTCGATGATCGCCTGACCATCGACATCGGTGCGAAGTCGCCGCACACCCGCACCAGCGTGCGCACGCCGCTGGGCAGCTATGCCAACAACAGCAGCCTGACCTCGAAGAAGGGCCTGCTGCCGCAGGCCGGCTTCAACTTCAAGCTCAACGAAGGCAACGAGATCTTCGGTTCGTTCGCCAAGAACGTCGCCGCCTATGCGCTGGGCGTGGGCAGCCCGTTCAATGTGCCGCAGGCCGCCTTCGATGCCAGCGCGAAGAACCTCAAGCCGGAACAGTCGCGCACCATCGAGCTCGGTTGGCGTGGCTACGGCCGCGGCTATGAAGCCTCGGTGGCGGTGTACGACGTCAAGTTCGACAACCGCCTGCTGGCCATCGCGCAGTGCGTGGGCATCCTCGGTTGCCCGGCACTGTTCTCCAACGTCGGGTCGGTGACCAGCCGCGGCGCCGAGGCGACCCTGCAGCTGAAGCCGATGCAGGACCTGACCTGGTCCAATGCGCTGTCCTGGAATGACAGCACCTACGACAACGACTACGTGAACAACGGCGTGGTGCCGACCCGCGGCAAGACGACCGTCGACACCCCGGAATGGATGTTCGCCAGCACCCTGGCGTGGACCCCGGGCCCGTGGGACCTGCGCCTGGCCGCCAACCATGTCGGCAAGCGCTATGTGACCTATACCAACGATGTGTCGGTGCCGAGCTACTGGCTGGTCAACGCCTCGGCGGCCTATGACTTCGGCAAGCTCGGCCCGGCGCAGAACCTGACCGTAGCGCTGAACCTGACCAACCTGACCGACAAGCGCTACCTGTCCTCGATCAACACCAACGGTACCTACGCCGCTGACCCGACCCGCAGCCTGGCGACCATGCAGGTCGGCGCGCCGCGCCAGGTGATGGCCACCGCTACCGTGCGCTTCTGATGCGCGGGCCTGTCGATCCGGAAAGCCGTCGTCGCCTGCTGCGCATGGCGTGGCAGGGCACGGGGGCGGCGATCGCGCTGGCGGCGATGCCGGGGCTGGCCACGGCCGGCCCACGGCCGCGGCTGGGGCGCGATCCGTTCACCCTCGGTGTCGCCGCCGGTGATCCGGATCCACAGGGGGCCGTATTGTGGACGCGGCTGGCACCGGACCCGCTCAATGGCGGCGGCATGCCGTCGCGGGCGGTGCCGGTGCGCTGGTTCGTGGCCGAGGACCCGGGCATGCGCCGGCTGGTGCAGCGGGGGACTGCGGCCGCGGTGCCCGAGCTGGCGCATTCGGTGCACGTGGAGGTCAACGGCCTGCGCCCAGGCCGCGACTACTACTACCGTTTCGCCTGCGACGGCGATGAGGAAAGCGCGGTCGGCCACTTCCGCACCGCGCCGCCGCTGGACACGCAACTGCAGCAGCTGCGGCTGGCCCTGTGCACCTGCCAGGCCTGGAACAGCGGCTACTACCCGGTCCTGCGCGATATCGCACAGAGCGATGTCGACCTGGTGCTCCACGCGGGTGACTACCTGTACGAATACAGCCCGCTGCAGAACGCGCGTGGTCGTGCGCTGGATGCGCAACGCTTCAGTGGCGAGACCGTCAGCCTGGAGCGCTACCGTGACCAGTACGCGCTATACAAACTCGATCCGGATCTGCAGGCCGCGCACGCCGCACATGCGTTCGCGGTGATCTGGGACGACCATGAAGTGCAGAACGATTACTCCGGCATCCACCCGGAAAAGCCCGGTGTATCGACCGAAGATTTCATCGTGCGTCGTGCGGCGGCCTACCGCGCGTTCTACGAGCACCTGCCGATGCGTAGTACGCCAGCGGGCAATGGCGGTCTTCGCGTGCATCGGCGCCTGCGCTATGGCGACCTGGCACAGCTGACGTTGCTCGATTGCCGCCAGTTCCGCCCGGCCAATCCCTGTGGCGTCGGCGAGTCACCACGCTGTGATGCCGCACTGGACCCGCGCATGAGCATGCTCGGCATGGGCCAGGAGGCGTGGTTCGCGCAGTCGATGGCCGCCGCGCAAGGCACGCGCTGGAACGTGGTGGTGCAGCAGCTGCTGATGGCGCAGCTGCGGCTGGACGGCGGCACGCCACGCGAGCGCTTCTGGAATGACGCCTGGGATGGCTATCCCGCCGCACGCAACCGGCTGCTGCAGGCGATGCAGGCAGGCGGGCAGGGCAATGCCATCGTGCTGGGCGGCGACTGGCATTCCACCTTCGTCAACGACCTGAAGCTGGACTTCGATGCCGCCAGTGCGCCGGTCGTGGCCACCGAATTCATCGCTCCAGCGATCAGTAGTGGCGGCGACGACACACCGTATGGACCGTATTACGGGCCGTCGATACCGCAGAACCCGCACATCCGCTATTTCGACGGGGACCGCCGTGGCTGGTGGAAGCTGCAGCTGAACCGGCAGACCGTGGATGCGGAACTGCGCTTCGCCGACAGCGTGCTGCGTGCGGACGCTGCGGTGCGCACCGCGGCGCGTTTCCAGGTGACCCACGGCCGTCCGGGCGCGGTCCCGGTGTAAATCCCTGCGGTTGTGCCGGCCGCTGGCCGGCAACCTCCTGAATCTCCGGTTTCCCCGCAATCGGTTTCATCGCCCCCAGCCCGGGTTTCGTCGCAAACCGTTTGCGGGCGGCCAGGGCGGAGCGCCAAGGTGTCCGCAGGCGGCAGGGTGCCGCCACAAGGAGACCGTGATGAAGACCCTGTTCGCGCTCGGTGTATGGTGCCTGCTGTTCGTGCTGTGCTGGCCGCTGGCGATCCTCGCCCTGATCGCCTGGCCGTTCGTGTGGCTGCTGAGCCTGCCGTTCCGCCTGGTCGGCATCACCTTCTCGGCCCTGTTCGCCTTCCTGCGCGCGCTGTTCATGCTGCCGGCGCGCCTGCTCGGTGGCCGGGCGGTGGCTGCATGAGGACGGTGTTGCTGGTGGGTCTGGTCCTGCTTGCGGGTCCGGTACTGGCCACACCTCCAGCGCCGCCCTCGGTGTGGCTGGAACGCCAGCAGACTGCTGCGGCTGACGAGGCGAACGCTGCAGCGGTCTCTGTGCAGAAATCCAAGGAGCGCTGCAGGGTCGCGAAGGAATGGAAGGTCGGCGAGACGGTGGTGCAGCACCGGGTCTGTGAGGATCCACCAAAGAAGCCGGCTGGAAAGGTGTAGCGCCGAGCCTGTGCTCGGCTCCACATCACGCGGCCTCTGCGCGTAGCGCCGCCTGCACGGCCGGTCGTGCGTTGATCCTGCGGGCATAGGCAGGCAGCGCCGGCCACGCCGCCAGATCGATGGAGAAGAAGCGGCACCAGCCAAGCACCGTGAAAAGGTAGGCATCGGCGACGCTGAAGTCTGGTCCCATGAGAAAGTCCTGCGTTGCCAACGTCTCCTGCAGCAGGTCGAAACGCTTGAACAGCTTCTGCCGGAAGAAGGCCTTGGCCGCTTCCGGCAGATCGGCGTTGAACAGCGGCGCCGAGCCGGCGTGGAACTCGCTGGTCACGAAGTTCAGCCATTCCTGCAGTCGTACCCGCTCCCAGCTGCCGACGGGTGGGGCCAGCGTGCATCCGGGTTTCAGATCGGCCAGGTACTGGACGATGGCCGGGCCTTCGGTCAGCACCTGCCCGTCATCCAGCTCCAGCGCCGCGACATAGCCTTTGCGGTTGATGGTGCGGAAATCGCGACCATCGGCGGTCTGTTTGCTGGCGTTGTCGACCTTGACCAGCTCGAAGGGCAGGCCAAGCTCACGCAGCACGATATGGGGCGACAGCGAGCAGGTGTAGGGCGCGTAGTACAGCTTCATGGAGGGTCTCGAGGGAGAAAGGACGGCCGGGTCAGCCGGTGCGAGGCAGTCTGCTGTGCGAGCTCTATCCGGTAAAATCAATCTTTGATTTCCCTCCCATAAGCTGGGCTACTGCCTGTCATGATGAATCTTGCCCACTGGCGCCTGCTGGTTGCGGTGGCCGACGAGGGAACCATCTCGCGCGGCGCTGACCGGGTCGGCATCAGCCAGTCCGGTGCCAGCCAGGCCCTGGCCCAGCTGGAGTCCTCATTGGGGTTTGCGGTGTTCGTGCGCGAGCGGCGCCAGGTGGGGATCACCGCGCTCGGGCAGCGGGTGATCGAACACGCACGCATCATGCTGGGCGGCCTGCAGGCGATCCGTGCGCTGGCCGATGACAGCCAGGGGTTCAGTGGTGCACGCATCCGCCTGGCGACCTTCCCGTCACTCGTTTCCAGCGTGCTGCCAGCGCTGCTGCGGGATTTCCAGCGCCGCCACCCGGGCATCGAGGTGGTGATCGTGGAGGGTACGGACGAGGAGGTTGAGCGCTGGCTCGAATCGGGCACGGTCGACGCCGGCGTGGTGATGAACCCCGCTGCAGATCGCGCGCCGTTGATGCTGGGCAGCGACGGGTGGATGGCGGTGCTCGCGCAGACGCATCCGCTGGGGCGCCGCGCCACCGAAAGCGGGGTGGCCTTGAGCGAGCTGGCGGGCGAACCCTTCATCCTCGCAACAGGGGGTTGTGCGGTGAACGGTCAGCGCCTGATGGCGGACGCTGGTCTACAGCTGAGCGACGTACGGGTGACCGTGCGCGACTGGGCCAGCGCGTGCGTGCTGGCGCGCGAGGGACTGGGCGTCTCGCTGGTGCCGGAATCGACGTTGCCGGACGATCTCCACGGCCTGCGCGTGCTGCCGGTGCAGCCGGGGATCCGCCGCGTGTTTGGTCTGGTCTGTTCGCCGGCGGGTCGCGCATCGCGTGCAACGCAGGTCTTCATGCGGGAGCTGGCCACGGCCGTTGCGGGCAGTGCGTCAGGATCAGCGTGAGCCCGCTACCGGCGGGGAGCCGGAGCGTGCGGACGTCAAGCTGCCCGGCAGGGTTGCGGGCAACAAAAAACCCCGCCGAGGCGGGGTTTTCTGATTGCTGGAGTGTGCCGGCCAGCGGCCGGCACTACCAGCGAACGATCAGTTCGCCTTGTGGATGGCGCGCTTGCTGACCGCCATCGCTGCGTCGTGGATCACTTCCGACAGCGACGGGTGAGCGTGGCAGATGCGGGCCAGGTCATCGGCCGAGCCGCTGAACTCCATGGTCAGCACGCCTTCGTGCACCAGCTCGGAGACGTTGGCGCCGACCAGGTGCATGCCGAGGATGCGATCGGTTTCGGCATGGGCCAGGATCTTCACGAAGCCTGCCGGCTCGATCATCGCCACGGCACGGCCGTTGGCGGCGAACGGGAAGCTGCCGGCCTTGTACGGGATGCCTTCGGCCTTCAGCTGGGCTTCGGTCTTGCCGACCCACGCCAGCTCCGGCTCGGTGTAGATGACCCACGGGATGGTGTCGAAGTTGACGTGGCCCGGCAGGCCGGCGATCAGCTCAGCCACCGCGATGCCTTCCTCGAAGCCCTTGTGCGCCAGCATCGGGCCGCGCACGCAGTCGCCGACCGCCCACACGCCGTTGACGCCGGTGTGGCAGTGCGCGTCGACTTCGATCTGGCCGCGCTCGTTGATCTTGACGCCGGTGCCTTCGGCCAGCAGGCCCTTGGTGGCGGCGCGACGGCCAACGGCCACCAGCAGCTTGTCCACGGTCAGGGTCTTTTCGCCTTCGCTGTCGGTGTAGGTGACAACGACTTCCTTCTTCTTGCCCTTGCCGGTGATCTCGGTCTTGGAGACCTTGGCGCCGAGGCGGATGTCCAGGCCCTGCTTCTTGAATTCCTTGGCAGCGGTCTTGGCCACTTCGGCGTCGGCCACGGCCAGGAACTCCGGCAGTGCTTCCAGGATGGTGACTTCAGCGCCCAGGCGCTTCCACACGCTGCCCAGTTCCAGGCCGATCACGCCGGCGCCGATCACGGCCAGGCGGTTCGGCACTTCGGTGAAGTCCAGGCCGCCGACGTTGTCGACGATGGTCTCGCCGTCGAACTTGGCGAACGGCAGTTCGATCGAATCCGAACCGGCCGCGATGATGACGTTGGTGCCCTTCAGCTCGACGATGGAACCGTCATGCTGGGTGACCTTGACCACGTTGCCCGGCTGCAGTTCGCCGAAGCCGTAGTAGGCGGCGACCTTGTTGGCCTTGAACAGCATGCCGATGCCGCCGGTGAACTGCTTGACGATCTTGTCCTTGCGGCCAACCATCGCTTCGACGTCGATCTTGGCATCCTTGAAGCTGATGCCGTGGTCGCCAAAGATGTGGCCCATGTTCCAGAACTGGCGCGAGGAATCCAGCAGCGCCTTGGACGGGATGCAGCCCACGCGCAGGCAGGTGCCGCCCAGCGCCGGCTTGCCGTCCTTGCCCAGCGCTGCGTCGATGCAGGCGGTCTTCAGGCCCAGCTGGGCCGCGCGGATGGCAGCGTGGTAACCGGCCGGGCCGGCACCGATGACGACGACGTCGAATTGTTCAGCCATTGAATTATTCCTTGATGCATTACCAGAACCCCTCCGCGCAGGCGCGGAGGGGCGGGAGGTTTCTTACAGGCCGAACAGCATGCGGCCCGGGTTTTCCAGCTGGTTCTTGATGTCCACCAGGAACTGCACCGAGTCCTTGCCGTCGATGATGCGGTGGTCGTACGACAGCGCCAGGTACATCATCGGCGCGATCACGACCTGGCCGTTCTGGGCGATCGGACGCTCCTTGATGGCATGCATGCCCAGGATGGCGCTCTGCGGCGGGTTGATGATCGGGGTCGACAGCAGCGAACCGAAGGTGCCGCCGTTGGTCACGGTGAAGGTGCCGCCCTGCAGTTCTTCCAGGCTCAGCTTGCCGTCACGGGCCTTCTTGGCGTAGTCGGCGATGGTCTTCTCGATGTCGGCGAACGACATGCGCTCGACGTTGCGCAGCACCGGCGTGACCAGGCCCTTGTCGGTCGACACGGCGATCGAGATGTCCGAGTAGCCGTGGTAGATGATGTCGTCGCCGTCGATCGAGGCGTTGACCAGCGGGAAGCGCTGCAGGGCATTGGCAGCGGCCTTCACGAAGAAGCTCATGAAGCCCAGCTTGATGCCGTGTGCCTTGACGAACTCGTCCTGCAGTTCCTTGCGCGCCGCCGAGACCTTGGACAGGTCGACTTCGTTGAAGGTGGTCAGCATGGCGGTGGAGTTCTTCGACTCCATCAGGCGCTCGGCGATGCGCTTGCGGATGCGGGTCATCGGCACGCGCTCTTCCGGACGTGCGCCACCGGCCTTGCCGGCGCCGCCGTTGCGGGCGAAGTTGACGATGTCTTCCTTGGTCACCGCGCCGCGACGGCCGGTGCCGTCGACGTCGGCCGGGTTCACGCCTTCGGTGATGGCGGTGAAGCGGGCGCCCGGCGGCAGCGCGTCGGCGGCCGACTTGGCAGCCGGGGCCGGAGCGGCGGCAGCGGCCGGCGCAGCGGCGGCCGGGGCAGCGGCAGCAGCCGGAGCGGCTTCAGCGGCCGGAGCCGGGGCAGCAGCCACGGCGCCTTCCTCGATGATCGCCACGACCTGGCTGGAGGTCACGGTCGAGCCTTCGGCGAACTTGATTTCCTTGAGCACGCCGTCGACCGGCGACGGCACTTCCAGGACGACCTTGTCGGTTTCCAGGTCAAGCAGGTTTTCGTCGCGCTTGACGGCGTCGCCCACCTTCTTGTGCCAGGTGGCGATGGTGCCGTCGGCGACGGATTCGGGCAGTACCGGGGCTTTGACTTCGGTGGCCATTGCGGGAGCTTCCTGGTTTGTCTTCTAAATAGGGGGAGGATTATTCAGCGAACGTGTCGTTGAACGGGTTGACCAGTGCGTCGGCGACCAGCTGCTGCTGTTCGCGGACGTGGTCAGCCATGTGACCGGCAGCCGGCGAAGCCGAACGTGCGCGACCGGCGTAGTGCAGGTTCTGGCCATCGGCCAGGCAGAACTGCAGGTGGTGGCGGATCTGGTACCACGCACCCTGGTTCTGCGGTTCTTCCTGCGTCCACACCACGTCGGTGGCCTTGCCGTACTTCTTCAGTTCGGCAGCCAGCAGCGCACGCGGGAACGGGTACAGCTGCTCCACGCGGATGATCGCCACGTCGTCCTGGCCACGCTTGGTCTGGTCTTCCAGCAGGTCGTAGTAGACCTTGCCCGAGCACAGCACCACGCGCTTGACCTTCTTGGCGTCCGCATTGGCGTCGCCGATCAGGTGCTGGAACTCGCCGTTGGCCAGTTCGTCCAGGGTCGACACGGCCAGCTTGTGGCGCAGCAGCGACTTCGGCGACATCACCACCAGCGGCTTGCGGGTGGTCAGGTGCTGCTGGCGACGCAGCATGTGGAAGGCCTGCGCCGGGGTCGACGGCACCACCACCAGCATGTTCTCCAGCGCGCACAGCTGCAGGAAGCGCTCCAGGCGCGCCGAGCTGTGTTCCGGGCCCTGACCTTCATAGCCATGCGGCAGCAGCAGGGTCAGGCCGGAGATGCGGCCCCACTTGGCTTCACCGGCGGCGATGAACTGGTCGATGACGACCTGGGCACCGTTGGCGAAGTCGCCGAACTGGCCTTCCCAGATGCACAGCGTGTTCGGATCGGTGGTGGAGAAGCCGTACTCGTAGGCCATCACCGCTTCTTCGCTCAGCAGCGAATCGATGACGGTGGCCTTCTCCGGCGAATCCACCAGCTGCCGCAGCGGCATGTAGTAGTTGTCGGTCTTCTGGTCGTGCAGGATCGCGTGGCGGTGCGTGAAGGTACCGCGGCCCACGTCCTGGCCGACCAGGCGCAGGGCACTGCCTTCGTCGAGCAGGGTGGCGTAGGCCAGGTTCTCGGCAAAGCCCCAGTCGCCCGGGATCTCGCCGGCGGCCATCTTGCGGCGGTCGTCGTAGACCTTGGCCACGCGCGAGTGCAGCTGCACTTCGTCCGGAATGGTGTTGATCAGCTTGGCCAGCTCGACCAGCTTGTTCTTCTCGACCTTGGTCGAGATCGGGTCGGACAGCTTGCCTTCCAGCAGCTTCGGCCAATCGACGAACAGCGGGCTGGTCGGCGGGGTCTTCTCGACCTTGGCCAGCTCGGTGGTCACTTCACCGGCGTCCAGCTTCTCGCGGTAGGCATCGACCATCGCCTTGCCGGCACCGGCGGCGATCACGCCCGCCTTTTCCAGCTGCTCGGCGTACATCTCGCGGGTGGTGGCGTGCTTGCGGATCACCTGGTACATCAGCGGCTGGGTGATCGCCGGCTCGTCGGCCTCGTTGTGGCCCCAGCGGCGGTAGCACATCAGGTCGATGACCACGTCCTTGGCGAACTTCTGGCGGAACTCGAAGGCCAGCTGCGCGGCGAACACAACCGCTTCCGGATCATCGCCGTTCACGTGCAGCACCGGGGCGGCGATCATCTTCGCCACGTCGGTGGCATAGCGCGTGGAACGCGTATCCAGCGGGTTGGAGGTGGTGAAGCCGACCTGGTTGTTGACCACGATGTGCACGGTGCCGCCGACGGCGAAGCCGCGGGCCTGCGACATCTGGAACAGTTCCATGACCACGCCCTGGCCGGAGAAGGCCGCGTCGCCGTGGATCAGGATCGGCATGACCTGCTTGCGCGCGGTGTCCTTGCGGCGCTCCTGGCGCGAACGCACGGAACCGGCCACGACCGGGTCGGCGATTTCCAGGTGCGACGGGTTGAACGCCAGCGCCAGGTGCACCGGGCCGCCGTCGGTAGCGACGTCGGCGGAGAAGCCCATGTGGTACTTCACGTCACCGGCCGAGGCGTGCTCGTCGTGCTCGAACTTGCCTTCGAATTCGTCGAACAGCTTGCGCGGGTTCTTGCCCAGGGTGTTGACCAGCACGTTCAGGCGGCCGCGGTGGGCCATGCCGATCACCACGTCCTTGACGCCATCCTTGCCGGCGCTGCGGATGATGGTGTCCATCATCGGGATCAGCGAGTCGCCGCCTTCCAGCGAGAAGCGCTTCTGGCCGACGTACTTGGTATGCAGGTAGCGCTCCAGGCCCTCAGCCGCGGTCAGACGCTCCAGCGTGCGGCGCTGGGTGTCAGCGTCCAGCTGGTAGTTGCCACCGGCCAGTTCCAGCTTCTTGTAGATCCACTGGCGCTGCTCGACCTCGGAGATGTGCATGAACTCCGCACCGATCGAGCCGGTGTAGGTCGCCTTCAGGCGTGCCAGCAGGTCGCGCAGCTTCATGCGCGGCTGGCCACCGACGCCGCCGGTGCTGAACTCGCTGTTGAGGTCGCCATCGGACAGGCTGTGGAACGGCAGGCCCAGGTCCGGGGTGTTGACCGGTGCGGCCAGGCCCAGCGGATCGAGGCGGGCGTCCAGGTGGCCGCGCGAACGGTAGGCAGTGATCAGACGACCGACATTGCGCTCGCGCTCGTCGCCTGCACCGTTGCCGGTACCGGCCTTCAGCGCATCCTTGGCCGCGTCCGCAATGTGGGAGATGACGGCCGAGTGCGGAATGTCACCTGCTTCGCGGCCCTTGAAGCCGTCGAAGTAGGTTTTCCATTTGGGATCGACACTATCCGGGGAGACCAGGTACTGCTCGTACAGGTCCTCGACATAGGAGGCGTTGCCGCCGGCGAGTTGCGAAGATTGCGCAAACTGCTTCAGTTGATTGTCCACGATGGAGGGTGTTGATTCGCTTTGTGGGGTATGGCTTCAGAAGGACCCGGCAGGAAGATGAATAGCCCTGCGCGGGCGCGTTCAAACAGCCAAATTGTACCCCCAACCGGACACGAAGGGGCACAACCGGAGGTATCGCGCGTCCCCCGGTGCCGCTTCCAGACAGGTTGAGTCAGCCAGCTCCGCTCAGATGCCGAGCGCGCGCAGTTCGCTGCAATCACGCGAACGGTCCCAGACGCGCTGCAATTGCTGCTCGAACGGCTGCGAACGTGCCGGCAGCGCGATCCCGGCCTCACCGTCGAGCCGATGCCCGATCAGACGAAAGTAGAAGTCGCCCGCATCGTTGAGCAGGCAGGCCGAGGCCAGCGCACGGTCGACCGGATCGCTGACCTCGCGGAACTGGATCACGCTGGGCAGGCGCTGGGCCAGCGCCAGCAGCGGTGCCCCGGCAGAGGCGATCGCGGCGGCGTCGTGCACGATCACCCGCAGCTGCTTGTCGTGGCGGGCGGTGACGAAGCGCCGCAGGGCGGTCTGTACCGGGGGCGCGTCGAGCAGCCCGGGGTCCAGCTGGCGGCTGTGCAGCCACAGCTGGCGACGGGCGCGGTGGATGATGGCCGTGGTGATGGCCACCGCCTCGGCGCGGCTGTCGATGGCGCTGGCCGCGCCCAGCCGGCGGCGCATCTGCTGGTGGCCGATGCCGGCCTCCTCGAACACCTCGCCTTCGGGCAGGAAACCCTGGCGGGCATAGAAGTCACGGGCGGGCAGCTGGGCGTGCAGATGCAGCTCGGCCAGGCCGAGCCGGCGCCCGGCCTCCACCAGTGCTTCCAGCAGGGCCTCGCCGACCCCGTGGCTGCGATGGTTGGCCAGCACCGCCATGCGGCCGATGCGGCCATCCGGGGCCAGCCGGCCGGTGCCGACCGGCTGATTGTCAGTGTCCAGCGCCAGCACATGGGCACTGACCGGGTCCAGCGCATCGCGTTCCAGCTCGGCGGCGATGCCCTGTTCCTGCACGAACACGCGTTGGCGCACCTCGTGGATGGCAACGTGGGCATCGGCGTGGCTGACCTGCTGGACCCGGATCATGGTGGCGACTCAGGCGCGGCCAGCACCGCTGTCGTCTTCCTCGTCGTCCTCGAAGTTGACGATGACCTCGATGCCGTCGTCGTGTACGGTCACGGAGTGGACATCGTCGGACACCGCGTCGGCGTCGATCGCATCCACGCGGTCGCGGCCTTCGACGACCTCGCCGAGCACCACGGCATCCTCGCCGTCGTCCTCGTCTTCGGCGTCATAGATCTCGTTCGGGTCGATCAGCTGGAACACGCCGCCGACCAGCAGCTGCTGGACCACGGCACGGCCCTTGTCGGACAGGCCGCGATAGGCGGCGGCATCGAGCTGTTCGGCGCCAGCCAGGCGCTGCGCGTCCTTCACCGGCAGCGCGAAGTCCTGGCCGCTGACGTACAGGCTGGCGCCGCGCTTGGCCCGGCGCCAGGCCAGGCGGGCCCACGGGTGGCGCTGCAGCAGCAGGCCCGAGGCCAGGGCCTGGACCACTTCTTCCTGTGCCGGTGCGGCCTGGTGGGCCATCACTTCGCCGGCGGCGCGGTAGGTGGTGATGAAGCGACCAAACCAGTCACCCAGCTTGTCCGGGTCGTTCATGCGGATGGCGTTGAGGGCGGTGATCACACGTGCCATCGCCACTGTGTCGATTTCGTTCGGATCGGCCGGCACCTTCAGGTCGGCGTCCTGGTAGCGGATGTTCTCGTCGGCATCCGCGATCAGGGTGTCCAGGTAGTCACTGATCAGCTCGGCCGAGGACGGCGCACGCATGCCGAACGAGAAGGTCAGGCACGGGTCTTCGGCCACGCCGTGGTGCGGCACGTTCGGCGGCAGGTACAGCATGTCACCCGGCGCCAGCACCCAGTCGTGGGTCGGCTTGAACACCTTCAGCAGCTTCAGCTCCACGTCCGGGCGGAAGCCCAGCGGCGGCTGCTTGCCCTTGATCGATTCGCTGGCATCGATCTGCCATCGGCGGTGACCATGGGCCTGCAGCAGGAACACGTCGTACTGGTCAACATGGGCGCCGACCGAGCCGCCGGTGGCGGCGAAGCTGATCATCACGTCATCCATGCGCCAGCGCGGCAGGAAGCGGAAGTGCTCGATCAGGGCGCGCACGTCCGGGTCCCACTTGTCCACGTCCTGCACCAGCAGGGTCCAGTCGTGGTCGGGCAGGGCGGGGAACACGTCTTCCTGGAACGGGCCGGTGCGCACGCGCCAGCCGTCCTGGGTCTTGTCGTGCTCGATCAGGCGTGCCAGCACGCCTTCCTCGCAGGCCAGTCCGGCCAGGTCTTCCGGCTGCACCGGGGTCTGGAAGTCCGGGAAGGCATTGCGGATCAGCAACGGGCGCTTCTGCCAGAAGTCGCACAGGAAGGTGGCCGGCGCCATGCCCAGCGGCTGGCCGGGGCGGGCGGTGACTTCGATCAGGGGGGCGGAGGACTTGCGGGCGGCCATGGGGGAATCCTTGCAGCGGAAAGCGGGAGGGGCGGCACGGCGGGCCGCCTGAGGCCTCCATTGTCCGCCGTTCGCCGGGATTGCGCACGTGCGCGGGTTTGTCGCGGGGGTTCCGGCCAACGGCGGAGCCCCTCGTGGCGGGGTGGTTCAGAATCAAAAGCTGCGCTTGGCCGGGCGGGTGGGCCATGCAGGGGACGCTGCAAGTACGTCCTTGTAAGCTCGATGGCGCCATCCATGGCGCCAACGCCCCTGCATGGCCCACCCGCCCGGCCCCTGACAGTTTCCTGCGCGGCCCGCCACGGAATGGAAGAAGAAGATCAAAGGCAACGGCAGGTCGCGCGCTGCGCTTGCTCATGCCAAAACAAAAGAGGGACGCGGCGAAGCCGCGTCCCTCTCAAATTCCGTCCTGACAACCCAATGCTCTTCGATCCGTCACCGGAAATCTGTCAGAGGTGGGGCGGGTTGGGTTCGCGGGACCGTTGGCGCCATGGATGGCGCCATCGAGCCCCCAGGGACGGGTTCACGGCGTGTCCCGCGAATCCAACCCGCCCCGCCAAGCACGGCAAAAACCCAGAGCCGCTCTTGACGTTGATGTTGCTGTTGCAGTTGCCTGCCGCAGGCAGCGCCCGCGGCCGCCGCCGCAAAGGAAACCCCTTAGATCTTCTTCGCCAGCGACTCGGCCAGACCGGTGTAGCTGCCCGGGGTCATCTCCAGCAGACGCTGCTTCGCATCCGCCGGCAGCTCCAGCCCCTGCACGAACGCGCGCATCGACTCGGCCGTGATGCCCTGGCCGCGGGTCAGCGCCTTCAGCTGCTCGTACGGGTTCGGCAGGCCGTGGCGACGCATCACCGTCTGCACGGCCTCGGCCAGTACTTCCCAGGCTGCGTCCAGATCGGCGTCCAGGCGCTGCGGGTTCACTTCCAGCTTGCCCAGGCCCTTGGCCAGCGAATCCAGCGCCACCTGGCTGTGGCCGAACGCGGTGCCCAGCGCACGCAGCACGGTGGAATCGGTCAGGTCACGCTGCCAGCGGCTGATCGGCAGCTTCGCGCTGAAGTGCTCGAACAGCGCGTTGGCGATGCCGAAGTTGCCTTCCGCATTCTCGAAATCGATCGGGTTGACCTTGTGCGGCATCGTCGACGAGCCGACTTCGCCTTCCTTCAGGCGCTGCTTGAAGTAGCCCAGCGAAACATAGCCCCAGATGTCACGGGCCAGGTCGATCAGGATGATGTTGGCGCGGCGTGCGGCATCGCCGATCTCGGCGATGTTGTCGTGCGGCTCGATCTGCGTGGTGTACGGGTTGAACACCAGGCCCAGGCCGGTCACGAAGCGCTCGGCGAAGGCCGGCCAGTCCACGTCCGGGTAGCTGGCGATGTGGGCGTTGTAGTTGCCCACCGCGCCATTGATCTTGCCGGTCAGTTCGACCGCGGCGATCTGCCTGCGCTGGCGTTCCAGGCGGGCGACCACGTTGGCCAGTTCCTTGCCCAGGGTGGTCGGCGAGGCGGTCTGGCCGTGGGTGCGCGACAGCATCGGCTGGCCGGCCTGGGCGTGGGCCAGGCTGCGCAGGCTGTTGGCGATGCCGTCCAGGGTCGGCAGCAGCACCTCGCGGCGGGCCTGTTCCAGCATCAGGCCGTAGCTGAGGTTGTTGATGTCTTCGCTGGTGCAGGCGAAATGCACGAATTCCAGCGCCGGGGCCAGCTCGGCGTCGTCCTTCAGCTGTTCCTTGATGAAGTACTCCACCGCCTTGACGTCATGGTTGGTGGTGCGCTCGATCTCCTTCACGCGCGCGGCCTGGGCCGGGCTGAAACTGGCGGCCAGGGCGCGCAGGCGGGCGACGGCGGCGTCGGAGAACGGGGCCAGTTCGACGATGCCCGGCTCGGCAGCCAGGGCCAGCAACCACTCCACTTCGACCGTGATGCGGGCCTTGATCAGGCCGTACTCGGAGAAGATCGGGCGCAGGGCGTCGACCTTGCCGGCATAGCGGCCATCGAGCGGGGACAGGGCGAGCAGGGCGGAATCGGACATGTCGGCAGGGCTGGGGCGAGCGGCGGGGGCCATATTCTACGACGTGCCGGTGAGGTAGTGCCGGCCGCTGGCCGGCAACCACGCCCGGCCCACGACTCCATGGATTGCCGGCCAGCGGCCGGCACTACCCCTTGCGCGTGCAGATCGGCCGTGCAGACGGAACGATCTGGCCCGTCCTCGTCATCCCACGCTATCGGCAAGGGAGTATCGTGGGCGCAGCCGCCAGCCCGGGAAGCGACACCCTGCCAGCCGCCGCTTCCCTTTCCCCAACTGAAGTAGTGCGGAGTTGATGCAATGAGCAAAGCTGCAAGCAAGGGTTTCAGAATCGAACACGACAGCATGGGCGAGCTGCAGGTACCTGCGGACGCCCTGTGGGGCGCGCAGACCCAGCGCGCCGTGCAGAATTTCCCGGTGTCGGGCCAGCGCATGCCGCGCGGTTTCATCCGCGCCCTGGGCCTGGTCAAGGGCGCAGCCGCCGGCGTCAACGCAGAACTGGGCCACCTGCCGAAGAACGTGGCCAAGGCCATCCAGACCGCTGCTGCCGAAGTGGCCGCCGGCAACTGGGACGCGCAGTTCCCGATCGACGTCTACCAGACCGGTTCGGGCACCTCCTCGAACATGAATGCCAACGAGGTCATCGCCACCCTGGCCAACCGCGCGGGCAAGGCCGGCAAGACCGCGGTGCATCCCAATGACCACGTCAACCAGGGCCAGAGCTCCAACGACGTGATTCCGACCGCGTTGCGGGTCTCGGCGGTGTTGGCGACGCATGAGCAGCTGCTGCCGGCGCTGGTGCACCTGCGCAAGACCCTGGACAAGAAGGGCCGCAGCCTGCGCAAGGTGGTCAAGACCGGCCGCACCCACCTGATGGATGCGATGCCGCTGACCTTCGAGCAGGAATTCGGCGCGTGGTCGGCGCAGCTGGCGTCGGCGCAGGAGCGTATCGAAGACAGCCTCAAGCGCGTGCGCCGGCTGCCGCTGGGCGGCACCGCCATCGGCACCGGCATCAATGCCGATCCGCGCTTCGGTGCACAGGTAGCCAAGGCACTGAAGCAGCAGACCGGTTTCAAGTTCGACAGTGCCGAGAACAAGTTCGAAGGCCTGGCCGCGCAGGATGATGCGGTCGAACTGTCCGGCCAGCTCAATGCACTGGCGGTGGCGCTGATCAAGATCGCGAATGATCTTCGCTGGATGAATGCCGGTCCGCTGGCCGGGCTGGGCGAGATCGAACTGCCGGCACTGCAGCCGGGCAGCTCGATCATGCCGGGCAAGGTCAATCCGGTGATTCCGGAAGCCACCGTGATGGCCTGCGCGCAGGTGATCGGCCACCACACCGCGATCACCGTGGCCGGCCAGACCGGCAACTTCCAGCTCAACGTCACCCTGCCGCTGATCGCGGTGAACCTGCTCGATGGCATCGGCCTGCTGGCCAACGTGTCCACCCTGCTGGCCGACAGTGCGATCGCCGGGCTGAAGGTGCGCGAGGACCGCGTTGCCGAAGCGCTGGCGCGCAACCCGATCCTGGTCACTGCACTTAACCCGATCATCGGTTACGAGAAGGCAGCTGCGATCGCCAAGCGTGCGTACAAGGAACAGCGCCCGGTGCTGGATGTGGCGCTGGAAGACAGTGGCCTGGAAGAAGCCGAGCTGCGCCGCCTGCTGGACCCGACGGCGCTGACCGCTGGCGGCATCCAGGCTGGTGGTGGCGGCGCCGGCGGTTGATCGGCCGGTTGTAGAGTCGAGCCATGCTCGACTGTTGTTCCGGAGTCGAGCATGGCTCGACTCTACAGAAAGCAGAAACGCCGCCCTTGGGCGGCGTTTCTGCTTCAGCGACGGTCGGCGACGATGTTGCCGAAGGTGTCGGTGTAGTCCTTGAACTCCGGGATGCGCTGGATCAGGTCCGCCGGAATCACCTCCATGCCTTCCGGCGGCTGGATCTTCACCGGCTGCATGTTGGGATCGGCCGGCGCGGCCACCAGGGTGTTCTGGCGCAGTACCTGCAGCTTGCCGAACATCGTCTGCAGCATCTGCTTCTGTCCGGCGTCCAGCGGAATCTGGATCTCGTCCACCTTCATCGTGCCATCGCCGAGGATGATGATGTTCGGTGCCGGCGGGCGGCGCACGGTGACCATGCCGTCGCTGACGGAAATCTTGGGCTTGCCGCGCTCGGCGCGATGGTTGCGGTAATCCTTGTCACAGCCGGCCAGGCCCAGGCAGAGCAGGGCGGCCAGCAGCAGGAACAACTTCTTCATGGCATTCGGTTCGGGGGCATCCGGGGCCACCATTGTAAGCCGGCCAGTGCGACGCGGCCGGCCGTGGAACACCACGACCGGCCGGGTGCGCTGATTTGTCTCACTTCGAGAACGTGACCGAGTTGTTCTTGCCGCAGTCGTCCACGTCGCTCTGGTCCATCGTTGCGTACGGCTTGAAGGCCGGCAGCTCGCGCGCCAGGGCCTGCTGGCTGGCCAGCATCGCCGGCAGGCGTTCGCAGATGCGCTTGGCCTGCGCCTCGATCTTCGCGGCTTCGGCGTTGATGCGCTTCTCCACGCCTTCGCTGTCGCCGCTGAAGATGCCCTTCAGTGCTTCACCGGCCGCATTGGCTCCCAGCTTGGCGCCGGCCAGGCCGACATCCATGCCGTCCATCGCGATGGCCACCACGTGGCCACGGTACTCCTGCAGGTGGCGGCGCTGGGTGTCGTTGGCGGTGATTTCCTTGCCCGCGATCAGCAGGCGGCCATCCGGGGTGATTTCCGCGCGTGGCTGCTGGTCGGCGGAGATCTTGATGTTGCCCTCGGCGATGTCCTTGCGGGCATCGTCCATGGCTTCCTTGACAGTCTGGCCGACGCCGCTGGTGGCTTCGGCGACGCTCTTGCCGACGGTCTTGTCGGACGAGGACGAGGTGCCGCCGCAAGCGATCAGCGGCAGGCACAGCAGGGTGGCAGGCAACAGGCGCAACAGGTTCATGGTGGTCCCCTGGAGGTGTCTGGAAGAGGATTACTTGCTGCGCGGCAGGGTGACCTTGCCGCTGACATTGCGATGATCGACGTCACCGCTGCCGCTGTGGTCGACGGTCAGGCTGCCGCCTACGCCGTCGACCTGGATGTCGCCCGAGCCGTGGCTGCGGACGTGTACGTTGCCACCGATGTCGGCCAGGTCGACGCCGCCGGAGCCGACCACGCCCACCTCGACACTGCCTTTCACCCGCTTGAACTCGATATCGCCCGAGCCCACGGTGTCCAGCCGCGCGTTGCCACGCACATCGGTGATCTTCAGGTCACCGGAGCCCACGGTACCGGTGCTGGCATCACCGCTGATGTTGCGCACGTTGACATCGCCGGAGCCCAGTGACAGCAGGTTCAACGAAGTGCCGCCATCGATGTTGAGGTCGCCCGAACCCACCGCGGCGTGGATGCTGCCACGGGTGCCGCGGGCCACGGCATCACCGGAACCCACGTCCACGCTCAGCGACTGCGCGTTCTCCACGCTGGCATCGCCCGAGCCGACCTTGAGCTGCAGCGGCAGGTTGTCCGGCACGCTGCCGCGGACGTCCAGCCAGGCGTAACTGTTGCCGATGCTGATGCTGGGCGAGCGACCTTCGCGGCGCAGGCTGACCACCAGCTTGTCACCGACCCTGCGCTGGTCCAGTACCAGCTGGTCCAGCCATTCCTGGCTGGAGGCGCAGGCACGCCCTTCCAGCTGACCGCCGCCGGCGCTGGCGGTGATCTTCAGGTCATGCTGGTTGACCTCGAATACCACCGCCTTGGCACCGGCCAGGTCCAGCTTCAACGTGCGGGCAGCGGTGAACTTGCAGTTCTGGGCATCGGCGGCCAGGGCCGACAGCGGCAACAGCAACAACGCAGTACAGGCGAGCAGGGAACGCATGGGTGGTGCCTCCGGGTGGATGGAATCAGATCTCGCCGGCGCGCTTGCGCAGGCGGATGGCGAGGAAGATGAACACTGCACCGACAGCGGCGCCGATCCACAGTTCCGGCATCGCCAGCGACTTCAGCTGCGAGGCCGGGGACATCAGGCTGACCACCGAGTCCAGGTCGCGGCGCGACGCTTCGTTGGCGCCGAGGCGATACAGCAGGTCCATGCCAGGTACGCCGCCCAGCAGCAGGCGGCCGACGATGTTCTGCCAGAACCAGCCGGTGCTCAGGCCGACCAGCGGCATGATCTTGGTGGTGCTGACGATGACGCCGGCAAACAGCGGCAGCATCACCGCCCACAGGAACGGCTTGCTCTTGGCCCAGGCCGAGCACAGCAGCAGCCAGCCGGCGGTGGGCAGGGCCCACAGGGCATAGACCGGAATCCAGGCGAGGTGGCCGGCGGCCAGGGTCAGCGGGCTGGCCGGCCCCCAGATCAGCGCCATCGGGCTGCCACCGTGCACCAGCGCGACAATGCTGATGATCAGCATGAAGCCGAACATGGTGATGATGCCGGCGATCACTGCGATCAGCGGCGCCACGATCAGTGCGCTGATCACCTTGGACAGCACGGTCTGGGTATCCGACAGCGGCAACGACTTCCAGAACAGGATGCTGCGGTCGCGGCGATCGTCGTACAGGGCGCCCAGGCAGTAGAAGAACACGACGAAGGCCAGTACCAGGAATGGCCACGCCGAGCTGAGCACCAGGGTCAGGTCCAGGCCATTGCCGAGATCGGCCAGATCCTTGCCGTCGATATTGCGGGTGAGCAGCGCCAGGTCCAGGCCGTTGACGTTCACGCTTTCGCCGTCGACATGCAGTGCACCGTTGCGCGCTGCCCGGTTCAACGCGAACAGACCGAAGGCGATGCCGACGGTGCTCATCACCAGCGAGATCAGGCCGGCGATCAGCGGGGCATACAGGAAACCGCCGCGGTTCTCCCAGTACTCGCGCTTGAGCAGCCAGCGCAGGGTGCCCAGCGGGCTGACGGGGTGGTTGACGGCATTCATGCGTAGGTCCCCTTCATGATGGCGACGAACAGGTCGGCCAGGCCCGGGATGCGGGTCTCGCCGAGGGTGGAGAGCTGGGCACGCGGCACGCCATCGAACAGCATCACGGTCTTGCCGAACGCCAGGCTGCGCTCGTCGATCGGTTTCAACGCGCGGGCCGTTTCGAGCTGGTCGGCATTGACCAGCAGTTCGGTGTAGCGCTGGCCGACCTCGTCCATTTCCGCATCGAGCACGATGCGTCCATCACGGATGAACATCACGTCGCTGAGGATGTGCTCGATCTCTTCCACCTGGTGGGTGGTGACGATGATGGTCTTCTGTTCGTCGAAATAGTCTTCCAACAGGCGCTGGTAGAACTCCTTGCGATAGAGGATGTCCAGGCCCAGGGTGGGCTCGTCCAGCACCAGGATGCGGGCATCGATGGCCATCACCAGTGCCAGGTGCAGCTGCACGATCATGCCCTTGGACAGCTCGCGCACGCGCTGCTTCGGCTGCAGCTTGGTGTTGGCCAGGAAGCGTTCGCAACGGGCGCGGTCGAAGCGCGGGTGGACGCCGGCGACGAAATCGATCGCCTCGCGGACCTTCAGCCAGCGTGGCAGCACGGCGACGTCGGCGATGAAGCAGATGTCCTTCATCAGTTCGTCGCGGTGCAGCCGCGGGTCGCGGCCGAGCACGCTCAGGTCGCCTTCCACCGAGGTCAGGCCAAGGATGGCCTTCAGTGCAGTGGTCTTGCCGGCGCCGTTGGGGCCGATCAGGCCGACGATGCGCCCGCTCGGAATGCTGAAGCTGGCATTGTCGAGGGCAACGGTGGTCTTGTAGGCCTTGCGCAGGCCTCGGGCGGTGATGACCGATTCGCTTGCAGTGCTATTCATCAGACTTTCCCCTGGGGCAGCAATTCATCAAGGCTCAGGCCCAGGCGCTGGATGCGCTCCAGGACCGCCGGCCATTCTTCGTTGAGGAAGCGGTCGCGCTCGCTGCTGCGCAGCTGCGTGGCCGCCTGCTCGGTCATGAACATGCCCAGGCCGCGGCGCTTCTCGACCAGGCCTTCGTCAGCCAGTTCCTGGTAAGCGCGCGAAACGGTGATGGGGTTGAGCTGGTAGTCGGCGGCCACCTGGCGCACCGAAGGCAGGGCGTCGCCCGGCTTGAGGATTCCGTCGAGCATCATGGCGATCACGCGCTCCTTCAACTGACGGTAGATGGGAGCGCCGTCGCTCCACTGGATGTCGCTCATATTCAGCTCCGTGGGGTCAGCGGCTGTGCGAACGAGAAATACGGCATGGACAGGGAGCTGTGCAGCCGACGCGGGGGAGAGGGGGGGGAGGGATCGGCGTTCCCTGCCGGAGGGGCGGTCGCGTCCTGCGCACTGTCAGCGGAGTCGGGGAGGCTGGGCGCGGCCAACCAGGCCAGCACGATCAGGGTCGAAACAGCAGCGGCCGCGGGTGCGGTGAGGTTGCGACGGATCCGGGCGTTCATGGCTTCCCCCTGTCTCAGGTGACTGGTGTTGTATGCAACTATAACACCGGCACGCCTACGTGCAACCCCTTGCCGGCCCCAACTGATGGCAGGGGTGGTCAGATGACTGAAACTTCAATTTATGTGATTGATTTGGAAGGGAAATAAAACTGTCGCAGATGCCGATCCAGGCCGGCCTTCCATTCAGTGATGTCCATGCTATGTCATCGCGACGCCGTCGATGGCGCCCGGGCAGTGCAATCGCCACGCCGCGCAAAGCCCGGATGGACCTGTGCCATCAGGGGCGCCGAAGCCCGGTGCTATAGTTCGGTCGATTCCCGGCCGGCAGTGGCCGGGCCTGGTGAATGGCTACTGCGGACCCCTCCTGATGCCCCTGTCGACCGTTTCCCCGCGCCGCCTGCGCGGCCTGTCCCTGTTGGCCCTGCTGGTGGCCGGCGTCGCCGGTTCCGCCAGCGCGCTGGCGGCCGATCTGCTCGACCTGGACTACCGGCCGCTGGCCAGCAAGCAGCAGGTCAACCTGCAGCAGCGCTACCACGGCCAGGTACTGCTGGTGGTCAACACCGCCAGCAAATGCGGCTACACCCCGCAGTACGAAGGACTGGAGGCGCTGCAGAAGCGCTATGCAGGCCGGGGCTTCGCGGTGCTGGGCTTCCCGTCCAACGACTTCAAGGGCCAGGAGCCGGGTGACGAGAAGCAGATCCAGGACTTCTGCACGCTGACCTATGGCGTCAAGTTCCCGATGTTCGAGAAGGTGCATGTGGTTGGTGCGGAGGCTACGCCGCTGTACCAGCGCCTGACCGCGGCCACCGGCGTGGCGCCGGGCTGGAATTTCCACAAGTACCTGGTCGGCCGCGACGGCAAGGTCATTGCCCAGTTCGCCAGCAAGGTGACGCCGGACGATCCGCAGCTGACGGCTGCCATCGACAAGGCGCTGGCCGCAGCGGCCACGCATTGATATCCGGCACGGATGCCTCGACATCGACGGCATGCGTGCGACAATGTTTCTTTTCGCGCCGACGTCGGCGCCCAGACACTTCCAGGAATGCAGCGAATGAAGATGGGAATGCGCGGCGCCGCGGCGTCGGTTCTGATTCTGGCGATGGGCACTTCGGGTGTCGCTCTGTCGCAACAACCGGCTGCCCCCGCAGCCGCCAAGGAGACCGCAACCTTGAATTCCCCCAAGCAGAAGCTCGGCTACGCCATCGGCCTGGACGTGGCCAAGTCGTTCACCCCGATCGCCGATGAGATCGACGTTGCCGCCCTGCGCACCGCTGTGGAGCGTTCGTTCGAAGGCCTGCAGCCGCAGATCACCCAGGAACAGGCCAAGGCCACCGATGCCGCGCTGCGCCAGGTCGTGATGGCCCGCAGCGGCCAGCAGGTGCCGGGCATGGCGCCGGGTTCGGAGCCGCCGAAGGTCGACCGCGTCAAGGTGTCGCAGATGATCGGTTCCTACTCGGTAGGCCCGTCGCTGGCGCAGCTGAAGGACGACATCGACGTCGCCTCGCTGTTTGACGCGATCAGCACCGGCCTGAGCAAGGGTCAGCCGAAGATGACGGAAGCCGACGCGACCGCCACCATCCAGGCCTTCATGGGCAGCAAGCAGGCTGAAATGCAGGCCAAGGCTGCCGCCGCCGCGCAGACCAACCGTGAGGAAGGCAATGCGTTCATGGCCAAGAACAAGACCCAGCCGGGCGTGGTGACCACCGCGTCGGGCCTGCAGTACCAGGTCATCCGCCCGGGCAGCGGTGAGCGCCCGCTGCCGAGCAGCAAAGTGCGCGTGAACTATGAAGGCAAGCTGCTCAACGGCACCGTGTTCGACAGCTCCTATGGCCGTCAGCCGGCCGAGTTCGGTCTGGACCAGGTGATCAAGGGCTGGACTGAAGGCGTCGCACTGATGCCGGTCGGTTCGAAGTACCGCTTCTGGATCCCGGGCAACCTTGCCTATGGCGAGAATGGCACCCCGGGTGGCCCGATCGGCCCGAACGCGACCCTGACGTTCGACGTCGAGCTGCTGGGCGTTCTGCCGTAAGTCATCCAGGAGCGAATACGGATATGCGCGTTGCGATTTTTGGTACCGGTTACGTTGGACTGGTGACCGGTACCTGCCTGGCCGATGTTGGTCATCAGGTGGTCTGTGTCGATATCGACCAGGCCAAGGTGGATGGTCTCAACCAGGGCATCATTCCGATCTATGAACCCGGCCTGGAGCCGATGGTGAAGGCCAACCATGCCGCAGCGCGGCTGGCGTTCACCACGGATGCCGCGGCCGCCATCGATCATGGCCAGGTGGTGTTCATCGCCGTTGGTACGCCGCCGGACGAGGATGGCAGTGCCGATCTTCAATACGTGCTTGCCGTAGCCCGGACCATTGGTCGGCACATGAGCGTGCCGACCGTGGTGGTGAACAAGTCGACGGTGCCGGTCGGCACCGCCGACAAGGTGCGTGCCGCCGTTGCCGAAGAGCTGGCCGCGCGTGGCGCGGACATCGCCTTCGACGTGGTGTCCAACCCGGAATTCCTGAAGGAAGGCGATGCGGTTGCGGACTGCATGCGCCCGGACCGCATCATCATCGGTGCGGCGAACGAAGAGTCGGTGGCGGTGATGCGCCGCCTGTATGCGCCGTTCAACCGCAACCACGACCGCGTGGTGGAAATGGATGTGCGTTCGGCCGAGCTGACCAAGTACGCGGCCAACGCGATGCTGGCGACCAAGATTTCGTTCATGAATGAAATCGCCAATATCGCCGAACGCGTGGGTGCCGACGTCGAGCAGGTCCGCCAGGGCATTGGTTCGGATCCCCGCATCGGCTGGCACTTCATCTACCCGGGCGCCGGTTACGGCGGCTCGTGCTTCCCCAAGGACGTGCAGGCGCTGGCCCGCACCGCCCAGCAGTACGGCCTTGAGCCGAAGCTGCTGAACGCGGTAGAAGCAGTCAATGATGCGCAGAAGGGCCATCTGTTCGCCCTCATCCAGCGCCATTACGACAAGGGCGAGGACGAAGGCGTGCGCGGCAAGACCTTTGCCGTGTGGGGCCTGGCGTTCAAGCCGAACACCGACGACATGCGCGAAGCCTCCAGCCGTCGCCTGCTGGCGCAGCTGTGGGAAGGCGGTGCGACGGTGCGTGCCTACGATCCGGAGGCGATGCACGAGTCGCAGCGCATCTTCGGCGAACGCGATGACCTGGTGTTCTGCAACAGTGCCGATGAAGCGTTGCAGGGTGCCGACGCGCTGGTCGTGGTGACCGAGTGGAAGCAGTTCCGCAGCCCCGACTTCCAGAAGCTGCGCGAGCAGCTGAAGGATGCGGCGGTGTTCGACGGGCGCAACCTGTACGAACCGGCCGAAGTGGAAGCTGCAGGCCTGGCCTACTACGGCATCGGCCGGGGACGTTCGCTGCATGTCTGATCTACCGTCCGAACGCGAGCAGGCGCTGGAAGCGCGCCTGGTCGAGCTGGAAATGCGCGTGTCCTTCCAGGAACAGGCGCTGGCCGAACTGAGCGATGCGCTGGCGGACGCCCGCATGCAGGGCATGCGCAACGCCGATGTGCTGCGCGTGCTGCTGGAAGACCTGGGCAAGGTCCGCAACGCACTCAATTCTTCCGATCCGGCGAGCGAACCGCCGCCGCCGCACTACTGATCCGAATCCTATGAGCGATACCCTCCGCGACCAGCTGATGGGCCTGGGCTTCAAGCCGGCGCCCAAGCCCGAGCGCAAGAATGATGGCCCCCGCCGCGATGGCCGCCCGCAGGGCAAGGGTGGCAATGGCAATGGAAAGCCGCAGGGCGCCGGCAAGGGCGAGCACAAGCCCGGTGAGCGCCGTGGGCAGGGCCATGGTGGTCCGGGCAAGCCCGGTGGTCAGCGTGGCCAGGGCCAGCACGGCCCGCGCAAGCCGCGCAGTGCCGAAGAGATGGACCTGGCCAAGGCCTATGCCATCCGCGCGCAGCGGGAGAAGGAAGAGCGCATCGAGACCGAGCGCCTGAAGCAGGAAGAAGCGCGCGTGCGTCGCGAGGCGAAGGCCAAGCTGGAAGAACTGCTGAAGGACAAGAGCCTCAATGCCGAAGCGGCGGACATTGCCCGTCACTTCCCGTATGGCGGCAAGATCAAGCGCATCTATGTGACTGCCGAACAGTTGACCGCGCTCAACGCCGGTGAACTGGGCGTGGTCCAGCTCAATGGTCGTTACCTGCTGGTGACTGCCGAGGTGCTGGCACAGTCCGAGGCAGTGTTCGCCGCATCGGTGGCGCTGAAGGTCGATCCGAATGCGCCGGCCGAGGAAGATCCTTACGCGGACCCGCAATACCAGGTGCCGGACGACCTGGTCTGGTAAATGCGTGAGCGCTGCGGTGCATTGCCGCCGCGTCCTTGGGGGAACGGATGAGCGCTGATCCAAGTCGTGGCTACGTGCCGCACATCGACGGCCTGCGCGCGATCGCCGTGCTGGCCGTCATCGTGTTCCATCTTGATCCGGCCTGGTTGCCGGGCGGGTTCACCGGCGTAGACGTGTTCTTCGTCATCTCCGGTTTCGTGGTCAGCGCCTCGGTACACCGGCTGCCGCCGTTGTCGCTGTGGCAGTCGATGCTGCGCTTCTATTCGCGCCGTATCCGCCGCATCGCACCTGCGCTGATCAGCTGCCTGCTGTTGACCGCCGTGGCGAGCGTGCTGTTCATTCCCGAGTCCTGGCTCAGCGAGGCCAGTGACAAGACCGGGCTGATGGCATTCTTCGGCTTCAGCAACTGGGTGTTGGCGCTGATCGGCAACGATTACTTCGCGCCCAGGGCCGAATTCAATCCCTACACCCATACCTGGTCGCTGGGCGTGGAGGAGCAGTTCTACCTGCTGTTCCCGCTGCTGTTCCTTGCCTGGGCGCGCAGCGTGCGTGGGCGTTGGATCAGCCTGGGCCTGTTCGCAGTGGTCAGTGCGGCGTCGTTGCTGCATGCCGCTATGCTGGGCCTGCGCGAGGTGCCGCCGTCGTGGGCGTTCTACGCCACCAGCACGCGGTTGTGGCAATTGGGCGTTGGCGTGCTGTTGTTCCAGTTGCTGCATGTGCGCGAATCGCTGGATCCAGTGACGGGGGCGGCACTGAAGCGCGCCGCGCCCGTGTTTTCGCTGCTTGCGCTGGCGGCACTGGCGCTGTTGGGCTGGGCGTTGTGGACTGCACGGGCAGGGCATTCGCCGTGGCCCGATGGTCTGCTGCCGACCTTCGCTGCCGCAGGTCTGCTTTGGGCGCTGCATCATCATCCGCAGGCCTGGGTGGCACGCCTGCTGGCCAGTCGGCCGATGCGCTACATCGGCCTGCTGTCGTACTCACTGTATCTGTGGCACTGGCCGGTGTTCGTGCTGATGCGCTGGACCGTGGGCCTGCAGACACCGTTGCAGATGACCGCTGCGCTGGCGCTGGTGCTGCTGCTGTCGTGGCTGTCGTGGCGCTGGGTGGAACAACCATTCCGTGGCGGATTGGCGCAGCGTCTGCGCCCGGGGCGTTGGGTGCTGGCGGGCGCGGCCGTGCTGCTGGTGGCGGCCGGCACCCAGACGCTGCTGTACCTGCAGGCGCCGCGGATATCACTGAGCACGGTCAGCCGGCATCCGGCCGACTGGTATCCCAACGGCAAGAGCGTGGCAGGCGACTATCCCGACTGCAGCCTGGTGACCACCAAGCGACGCTTCGAAGGTGGCAGCATGCGGACCTATGCCCGCGGGGCCTGCGAACGGCCGCTGTCGGCGGGCGCGCCGAAGCGGGTCTTCGTTGCCGGTGATTCGCATGCGATGGCCTACATCGAACTGCTGCAGCGGCTGGCACTTGAGACCGGCTCGGAGGTCGTCCTCTACGGGCGAGGTGGATGCCCGCAGGTAAGCCTGCAGACGTGGCGTGGCGCGGGTGCCGGTTGCAGTGATTTCGACGCAGCAGTGCTCGCCGACGTCACGCGACGAGCGCAGCCAGGTGATGCCGTGGTACTGGTCTCACTGCGGATACCGCGCTTGTCCGACCAGTTTGTGTTGTTCGACGCGCAGGCACAGCTGGCGGGCGAGCTGACCCCGGAAGCCGCCGCAGGGCGTGAGGCCGACGTGGCCGAGGCGATCCTCCAGTGGAAGCCGTTGGCCGAGCGCGGCGTACGCATCGTACTGGAGGCCCCCAAGCCGGTATTGCCGGCGCCGCCCTACCGCTGTTCGGACCGCTTCAACGCGCGCAACGAGATCTGCCGCAACGGCCTGGACAGCACGCGCGAGGCGATGGAGACGCTGCGGGCGCCGATGCTGGGCAGCCTGCGGAAGGTGGCTGATGGCCTGCCGGGCGGCGTGCTGTGGGATCCGATGCCGGTGCTCTGCGACGACGTGCTGTGCCCGGCGCAGCGCGATGGCCGGCCGCTGTTCTTCGATGGCGACCACCTCAGCGCGCACGGCAACCGGGTGCTGCTGCCGTCGCTGCAGCGGGTGCTGCTGCAGCGCTGATCCTGCGCATGGTCAGTGCGCGCGACGGCGCCGTTTCGCGCGGATCAGTGGCAGGCTCAGGGCGAAGAAGCACAGCAGGGCGCCGACCAGGGCGAAGCCGCTGCCGGCCAGGAACGCCGTGCGGCCATCATCGATCTTCCATAGCTGGCCGGCAATGAGCGCGCCCAACACGCCACCGACACCGGACGAAAAGCCATACAGCAGGCCCTGGCCATGGCCGTTGAGGCGGCCCGGGAAATAGGTCGCCAGCATCTGCATGGCTGCGGCGAAGAAGGCGGCGAAGCCGAGCGCGTGTGCAGTCTGCGCCAGCAACATCACCGGCAGGTTCTCGGGGAACAATGCGGTCACCGCCCAGCGCAGGCAGGAGCTGACCAGCGCGATCAGCAGCATCCAGCTGGCGTCGTAGCGGCGGAAGAAACGGCCGATGGTGAAGAACACACCCACTTCGAACACCACGCCGATGGTCCACAGCAGGCCGAGCGTGGATGTGCGGTAGCCGTGATGGTCCATGTAGACCGAGAAGAACGTGTAGTACGGCCCGAACGAGAGCTGCTCCATGAAGGCGGCCAGGAAGAACGCCAACACTGGCGGCCGCCGCACGATCTGCCAGAAGCCGCTGGCGTCGCCCTCGGCTTTGCCGATGCCGCGTGCGTAGTGGTTGCGGAAGGCGGATGCGACCAGCAGGACGAACAGTGGCAGCATCATCCACGGCAGCAGCCCGGCGTGGCTGGTCGTGCCGTCGCCTTCAATCAGCCACCCGAACAGGGTGACGACGGCGATGAAGCCGAGCGAGCCCCAGACCCGGATCAGGCCGTAGCGATGGCTGTCACTGCCGAGATGGGTGAGGGTAATCGATTCGAACTGCGGCATCACCGCGTTGTAGAAGAAGCAGAACACCACCATCGCCGGGTACATCCATGGCTGCGGCAAGGGCAACAGGAAGGCGGCGAAGCTGATCAGGGTCAGGATGCAGCCGATGCGCAGCAGGCGGATCGGCCGTGGCGAGGCTGCCGCCAGCGAGGTCCAGGTGCTGGGCGCGACCACGCGCGTGGCATACCACAGGCCCATCATCACGCTGATCGCGGTCACGCTCATCCCGCGCGCGGTCAGGAACAGGCTCCAGTACGGAGTGAACGCGCCAAGTGCCGCGTAATAGAACAGGTAGAAGCTGGAGAGCCGGGCAACGGGGACAGTCATCGCGGAATGATGAAGCAAAAAGGGGACGGAGGGGATTAAGTCGCTTGCGGCACAAACGACTTAATCCCCTCCGTCCCCTTTTTTTCGTGTCATTCGGGGTCGTAGTCGAGGTTGGAGGCGAGCCAGCGCTCGGCCTGGGCGCGGTCCACGCCCTTGCGCCGGGCGTAGTCGCTGACCTGCTCGCGGCTGAGGCGGCCGACCACGAAGTACTGGCTCTGCGGATGGCTGAAGTAGTAGCCCGAAACGGCTGCCGTAGGCAGCATCGCGAAGCTCTCGGTCAGTTCCATGCCGGCGTTGGCTTCGGCCTGCAGCAGGTCGAACAGGCGCCGTTTCTCGCTGTGCTCCGGGCATGCCGGGTACCCTGGCGCCGGGCGGATGCCACGGTACTGCTCGTCGATCAGGGCTTCATTGTCCAGCGTTTCGGCGCGCTCATAGCCCCAGAATTCGGTACGCACGCGCTGGTGCAGGCGCTCGGCCAACGCCTCGGCGAAGCGGTCGGCGAGGGCCTTCAGCAGGATCGCGTTGTAGTCGTCATGCTCGGCCTCGAAGCGCGCGACATGCGCGTCGATGCCGATACCGGCGGTGACAGCGAAGGCGCCGATCCAATCCTGCCTGCCGCTGTCGGCCGGGGCGATGAAATCGGCCAGGCAGAAGTCCGGGCGCTCGGCCGGCTTGTCCACCTGCTGGCGCAGGAAGTGCAGCGTGGTCTCGCCCAGCGGGTGCTGCACGCGCACGTCGTCGCCGATGCTGTTGGCCGGCCACAGGCCGAACACGGCCTTGGCGGTCAGCCATTTCTCGCTGACGATGCGCTCGAGCATCGCGCGGGCGTCCTTGTACAGATCGCTGGCCTGGGTACCGACGATCTCGTCGGTGAGGATGGCCGGGAACTTGCCGGCCAGCTCCCAGGCCTGGAAGAACGGCGTCCAGTCGATGTAGTCGACCAGTTCGGCCAGCGGGTAGTCGTCGAATATGTGCAGGCCGGGCTGGTCCGGTGCCGGTGGTGTGTAGCTGTCCCAGCCGCCCTGGAATTTCTGCCCGCGCGCGTGTTCCAGCGAAACCAGGCGCTTGGCATCGCCACGGTTGCGATGGCGCGCGCGGATCTCGGCATAGTCGGCCTCGTTGGCGGCGACGAAGGCCTCGCGCAGGTCACGCGAGATCAGCGACTGGGCCACGCCGACCGCGCGCGAGGCGTCCTTCACCCACACCGTAGGCGCTTTGTAGTGCGGGTCGATCTTCAGCGCGGTGTGCGCGCGCGAGGTGGTCGCTCCACCGATCAGCAGCGGCAGGTTGAAACCCTGGCGCTCCATCTCGCGGGCGACGTGGCTCATCTCCTCCAGCGAGGGAGTGATCAGCCCGGACAGGCCGATCAGGTCGGCGTTGTGCTCGCGCGCGGCATCGAGAATCTTCTGCGCCGGCACCATCACGCCAAGGTCGACCACCTCGAAGTTGTTGCAGGCCAGGACCACGCCGACGATGTTCTTGCCGATGTCATGCACATCACCCTTCACCGTGGCCATGATGATCTTGCCGTTGCTCTTGGCGGTGTCGCCACTGCGCGCCTTCTCGGCCTCGATGTAGGGCAGCAGATAGGCCACGGCCTTCTTCATCACGCGCGCGGATTTCACCACCTGCGGCAGGAACATCTTGCCGGCGCCGAACAGGTCGCCGACCACGTTCATGCCATCCATCAACGGACCTTCGATCACGTCCAGCGGGCGGCTGGAGGCCCGCCGGGCCAGCTCGGTGTCTTCCTCGACGAAGGCATCCAGGCCATGCACCAGCGCATGCGCCAGGCGCTGCGCCACCGGCTTGTCGCGCCAGGCCAGGTCTTCGGTCTTCGCCGCGCCCTTCTTGCCCTTGTAGCGCTCGGCGATCTCCAGCAGGCGCTCGGTGGCATCACTGCGGCGGTTGAGGATCACATCCTCCACGCGCTCGCGCAGCTCCGGTTCCAGTTCGTCGTAGATCGGCATCGCGCCGGCGTTGACGATGCCCATGTCCATGCCGGCGGCAATGGCGTGGTACAGGAACACCGAGTGGATGGCCTGGCGTACCGTTTCATTGCCACGGAACGAGAACGAGACGTTGGAAACACCACCGGACACATGGCAGTGTGGCAGCGTCTGCTTGATGATGCGGGTGGCTTCGATGAAGTCCACTGCATAGTTGTCGTGCTCTTCAATGCCGGTGGCGACGGCGAAGATGTTCGGGTCGAAGATGATGTCCTGCGGTGGGAAGCCGATCTCGTCGACCAGGATGCGGTAGGCGCGGGCGCAGATCTCGACCTTGCGCGCACAGGTATCGGCCTGGCCGCTTTCGTCGAAAGCCATCACCACCGCTGCGGCGCCGTAGCGCAGCACCTTGCGTGCGTGCTCGCGGAACAGCGCCTCGCCTTCCTTCAGCGAGATCGAGTTGACCACGCTCTTGCCCTGCAGGCACTTCAGGCCGGCCTCGATCACGCTCCACTTGGAGGAGTCGACCATCACCGGAATACGGGCGATGTCCGGCTCGGACATGATCAGGTTGAGGTAGCGGGTCATCGCCGCCTCCGAATCAATCAGGCCCTCGTCCATGTTGACGTCGAGGATCTGCGCGCCGCTGGCCACCTGCTGGCGGGCCACGTCCACCGCTTCTTCGTAGCGGCCTTCCTTGATGAGCTTGCGGAACTGCGCGCTGCCGGTCACGTTGGTGCGTTCGCCGACGTTGATGAACAACAGGTCCGGGGTGATGACCAGCGGTTCCAGGCCGGACAGGCGGGTAGGGCGGACAGGCGTCATGGCAGGCGTCGGCTCAGCAGCAATAGGGCGGGAAGTGCGGAACGGTGGCGGCGACATTCATGCAGCCTGCTCCTGGACACGGGGCAGGGCGCGCGGCGGCAGCCCGGCTACGGCCTCGGCGATTGCGCGGATATGGTCAGGGGTGGAGCCGCAGCAGCCACCGACCAGGTTCAACAGGCCATCCTCGGCGAAACCGCGCAGGGTACTGGCCATGTCCTCGGGCGTCTCGTCGTACTCGCCGAAGGCATTGGGCAGGCCTGCGTTGGGGTGCGCGCTGACGTAGCAGTCGGCGACCTGCGAAAGGGTTTCCACGTGCGGGCGCATCGCATCGGCACCCAGCGCGCAGTTCAGGCCGATCGACAATGGACGCGCATGCGCGAGCGACGCGTGGAAGGCCTCGGCGGTCTGCCCGGACAGGGTGCGTCCCGATGCGTCGGTGATGGTGCCGGAGATCATCACCGGCAACCGTGCGCCACGCGCATCGAAGGCTTCTTCCAGTGCATACAACGCGGCTTTCGCGTTGAGGGTGTCGAAGATGGTCTCGACCATGAGGGTGTCGGCCCCACCGTCGATCAGGCCTTCGATGGCTTCGCGATAGGTGTCGCGAAGTTCGTCGAAGCTGGTGTTGCGGAAGCCCGGATCGTTGACATCGGGGCTGATCGAGGCGGTGCGGCTGGTCGGGCCGATCACCCCGATCACGAAGCGCGGCTTGCCCGGCGTGGTTGCGGCCACGGCGTCGCAGCAGGTGCGGGCGACCGCAGCACCGGCCTTGTTCAACTCGTACACCAGGTGCTCGAGGTGGTAGTCGGCCTGGCTGACCGACGTGGCGTTGAAGGTGTTGGTCTCGACCAGATCCGCGCCCGCTTCCAGGTAGGCGGTGTGGATGTCGGCGATGACCTGCGGCCGGGTCAGCAGCAGCAGATCGTTGTTGCCCTTCAGGTCATGGCCTTCCTGCACGGCGTGGTCGCAAGCGGGGCCATGCACATGATCGTAGCCACCGGCGAAGCGCTCGCCACGGTAGTCGTCTTCCTGCAGGCCATGGCGCTGGATCATGGTGCCCATTGCGCCGTCGATGATCAGGATCCGCTCACGCAGGGCGTCGAGCAGGGCGTTGGCACGATCAGGATGCAGCCAGGGCAGAGCGGACATGGCGGTCTCGGCGTCAGGGCTTGTTGGCGATCAGTGAAATCACTTCAAAATGCGGTGGGCGCTTTTCGCGGGTAACCGTCTCCAGGCTGGATACCTGCAGGCCGGCCTTGTCGACGAATCTGCGCAGCTCCTTGTCGCTGAAGCCGAGGTTGACGTGGCCGTAGGCCTCCACCGCCGCCTTGTGCTCGTGGCGGGCCAGGCTGCACAGCAGCAGGCGGCCGCCAGGGCGCAGCACGCGCGCGGCTTCGGTGACCGCCTGCGCCGGTTTGCTGGCGTAGGTCAGCGCGTGCATCAGCACCACCAGGTCGAAGCTGCCGTCCTTGAAGGGCAGGGCATGCATGTCGCCCTCGCGCACTTCCACGTTGGGCAGGCGGCGCAGGCGTTCGCTGGCGGCGGCAACCACGCGCGCGCTGGTATCGATGCAGATGTAGCGCTTGGCATGCGGGGCGACCAGTTCGGCCAGCACGCCGTCGCCGGAGGCGATGTCGAGCACGTCGCCGGTCTCAAGCAGCGGCAACGCGGTACGCGCGAGGGCTTCCCAGGTGCGGCCCGGGGAGTAGTGGCGCTCCATGTCGCCGGCCACGCTGTCGGCCCAGTTCTGGTCGGCGGCACGGTGGGCCAGCACGGCGGCAACCCGTTCAGCGTCCTGCCGCAGCAGCGGGTCGTCGCTTCCGTTGCTCAAGGCATGCCACAATGCGCGCTGCGCCGGGTCCAGCTGGGCCTCGTCGAAGCGGTAATAGGCCGACACGCCGGCACGGCGGTCACGGACCAGACCGGCTTCCTTCAGGCGCGCCAGGTGGGTGGACACGCGTGGCTGCGCCAGGCGGGTGATCGCCGACAGTTCGGCCACGGTCAGCTCTTCCTGCTCCAGCAGCGCCAGCAGGCGCACGCGGGTCGCATCGGCGAACACCTTGAGGCGGGTCGACCAATCTTCCAGATCCATAAATATCTACCTATCGCGATATAGAGATATATTCGCCGAGAAGACCTTCCGCGGTCAAGTCGCTGGCGTACGGAAACTGGCGGGCCCCGGTACAATCGAGGCACCTGGGCGCGCGGTGCGCGGCCCATAACTTCATGTACCCGGGAGGGTGTTGTGGATTTCAGCTTTACTGAAGAGCAGTTGATGCTGCAGGACGTGGCGCGGCGCATCGCGCAGGAAAAGATCGCCCCCAGCGCGGAGCACCATGACCGCACCGGCGAGTTCCCGCTGGACAACATCCGCCTGCTGGGCGAAAACGGCCTGATGGGCATCGAAGTGCCGACCGAATACGGTGGCGCGGGCATGGACCCGGTGGCGTACGTGCTGGCGATGGTGGAGGTCGCCGCCGCCGACGCAGCCCATTCGACCATCATGTCGGTCAACAACTCGCTGTTCTGCAACGGCATCCTCACCCACGGCACCGAGGAACAGAAGCAGAAGTATGTGCGTGCCATCGCCGAAGGCGAGGCCATCGGCGCGTTCGCGCTGACCGAGCCGCAGTCCGGTTCGGATGCCACCGCCATGCGCTGCCGTGCAGTGAAGCAGGCCGATGGCACCTTCGTCATCAACGGCAAGAAGAGCTGGATCACCTCTGGCCCGGTGGCCAAGTACATCGTGCTGTTCGCGATGAGCGAGCCGGACAAGGGCGCGCGCGGCATTACCGCATTCCTGATCGATACCGACAAGGCGGGCTTCGGCCGTGGCAAGACCGAACCGAAGCTGGGCATTCGTGCCTCGGCCACCTGCGAGATCGAGTTCAACGATTACGTGGCACAGGCTGAGGATGTGCTGGGCCAGGAAGGCGAAGGCTTCAAGATCGCCATGAGCGTGCTCGATGCCGGTCGCATCGGCATCGCCTCGCAGGCCATCGGCATCGCCCGGGCCGCGTATGAAGCGACCCTGGAATACGTGAAGGAGCGCAAGGCCTTCGGCGCGGCCATCGGCACCTTCCAGATGACCCAGGCCAAGATCGCCGACATGAAGTGCAAGCTGGACGCAGCGCTGCTGCTGACCCTGCGCGCTGCGTGGGTGAAGGGCCAGGGCAAGCGCTTCAGCACCGAAGCGGCAGTGGCCAAGCTGACGGCCTCGGAAGCGGCGATGTGGATCACCCACCAGGCCGTGCAGATCCACGGCGGCATGGGGTACTCGAAGGAAATGCCGCTGGAGCGCTACTTCCGTGATGCCAAGATCACCGAGATCTACGAGGGCACCTCGGAGATCCAGCGCCTGGTGATCGCCCGCAACGAGACCGGGCTGCGCTGAAGATTTGACCGGCTATTGGGAATAATCTGTCCCTCAGCAGTTATGCCGAGGGACTTGAGTCAAGCCCCATGTGGTGCAATTCGGCGAGAATTTGGTCGGAGATTGGGGCAATTGTCTCGTAATCTAGAGGTTTCCCTCTAAATGCACTCGCTGCCGCAGCAGCCTCTTCAGGCCTGCAGCGCGGTAGAGTTGCAACTTTCTCCAACTGAATCGCAAAATCGTCGATGGTAAGGTGGCGCTCTAGAGCCTGAAGGGCCTGGGTTTTCCAGATCTTGTCCTGTTCGCGAATTGGCCATGACTCGGCGTTGACTAGGTCAAAACCATAACGTTTTAGCGATTCGAGAACAAATGTTGCGCATGTCAATCCGTCCCCGCCGCTCGTTGCGACGTAGCGTCCAGAGCCCGCTTCTAGGTAAGTCTTTGAATGATCCCAGTTCGGAGAATAGGGGATATTCCCTTGACTGGCTTGAATTACATTCGCTAAGAATGAAGTGATTGCTGTGGCTGAAAACTCATCAAGAAAGTCATCAACGACAAGCGCATAGCCCGGGCTGAGCTCTTCGTGGCGACACCTGTTATGCCATCCTTGATGAAATAGCCATAACCTCCCATCGGCTCCCTTGCAAACAAATCCCGTGTGCCGTTGGCCTTGGTTGCGTGTGATGTTCTCGCCAGCAATGACAATCGCAAGGCCAATCTCAGTTGGAAATTCTTCTTCTATCTTCCCTAATAATTCAAAATAGCTGTTCTGTTCCATTTAGATCAGTCCGCGCAGAAGTTTCTCTACGTTCTTCCCTTCGTGGCTGAATTTTGAATGTGTGCTCTCAAGTAATGCATCCCAAGCAGGGAGATGTCTTCTTGCCGAAAAAGAAGAGCGCAGAAGTGCTATTAGCGACCACTCCGTCAATTTCAACGGGTTTGCGGAATGCAAAAGCTCATTAACATGGTCGTAATTTCGCCGACGAAAGCTCTGTTCTACGATAAATACTGCAAAGAATGAAGCTTGCCTTCCGGCCCCGCCTCGCTCCAGCTTGGAGATTGTTTCGATCACTAATGCAATCGATTGCTCTGTTGCCCGAGATGGGAATTCTGATGGGTGTGATCGACGTTCCGCTACTGAAGAAAAAAATGGAATTTGAGGGCTGAGTTTATCTCTCTTGTGCGGGGCATGCTCGGGCCACTGATCATATGCGCGAGATCCGATGTACTCTGGTGCAGAAAGCTTCAAGTGTTGGTCAGCTGATTTGAACTGTTTGTTTTCAGTAGGGCCACTTGAAAATGTCTTGATCTGAACGAGGAAGTGTCCAGGCGAAGACTTTACCGAAATCTCCTCGGTGTAGGCTTGATTGGACCGCACTCTTGAGATTTCGGGTAAAAAATATGCTAAATCAATTTTTGAGAATTTACCGTTTTCCGATTCCTCATACAGAATCATAGCCATCCCTTGCTGATCAGAGTTTCGGCTGAAGTAATAAGCTCTCTCAGGACTACAGCTTGCTCTCTAGGTGTGAATCCATCCGTACGATCTACGTCCGTGTTTATATCGATCTCTGCTCTGCAGAGATGGCGCTCGTGGATTTGTGGTACAGGAATTCCATCGCCGATCGACATTATTTGAGCAATTGGTGAGGAAAACTTCGCAATCCTGTTGATAACCGTATTTTCAACGGCCGCTGATTTTTTTTGGAAATTAGCTTGGAGTGCTAAATCCTTGGCTTCTCTGAGGCATTCTTCTGGAATTCCAAGGTAGCTTGAGATTATGGAGTTTGCGTACTCCGTATTTTCTACGGGGCGGAAAAAGGTTGGCAAGAATGCTAAGCGAATGATTGGCAAATGAGCGCTGTGTTCAACCCACTCTGCAACTCTTCTGCAAATCATTTCGTTCGATGTTTCTGCCGCTCCCAAGCTCAGAAGCTCCTTGCTAATGCTTGGATTGGGGCTGGCAATAATATCCACACGATTAAATTGAGTTCTGAGCTCGAGGACGTAGTCATCAATCATCGAGGACACTGACTTGAAGCCGGCAATCGGACGGGTCGTGACTTCTTCGGGAGGAGAGCCGGTCAGAGCTTTCCACCATTCTTCAATCTTCTCGCTGAATGGCTCTTTCGTCATCAGAGAGAATCTGACAATCTCGGTTTGCCAATGTTCTATGGAGGGTTTCGCCATAATTATTTCCACATTCTTCTGAAGAAATTGGATCGTCAGTGCTTTGTCATAGAGCAAGGCTGTCCTTGCGGCATCTATAGCCTATCCTAAGTTCATCTATGAGCGGAACGTGCATTCCCGTCGGGGGATCCAGATCACCGGCCGACAGACGTTAAGGCCCCGGATCGCTCCGGGGCCTTTTCATTTCAGCTCACCAGCGGATCAACGATCCGGACGGTGGGCGGTTTCCGCATCGCGCTGGCGTTCCATGAACTCCTTGGACGGTTCATCCAGCTTGTCACCCAGCATGCGGCGGACGACCACGAAGAACACCGGGATCATCAGCAGGCCGAGCAGGGTGGCGAACAGCATGCCGCCGATCACGCCGGTACCGATGGCGTGGCGGGAGTTGGCGCCAGCGCCGGTGGAGATCGCCATCGGGATCACGCCCATGATGAACGCGAACGAGGTCATCAGGATCGGGCGGAAGCGCAGGCGGGCCGCTTCGATGGTGGCATCGCGCAGGTTCTTGCCTGCTGCGCGCTGCTCCACCGCGAACTCCACGATCAGGATCGCGTTCTTCGCCGCCAGGCCGATCACGGTGATCAGGCCGATCTTGAAGAACAGATCGTTGGGCAGGCCGCGCAGCATCGACAGGCCGAGAGCGCCGAGCACACCCAGCGGCACGACCAGCAGCACCGCCACCGGGATCGACCAGCTTTCGTACAGGGCCGCCAGGCACAGGAACACCACCACGATGGACAGCACCAGCAGCAGCGTCGCGGCGTTGCCGGCCAGGATTTCCTGGTAGGACATGCCGGACCAGTCGTAGCCGAAGCCGGCCGGCAGGTCGTCGTTGACGATGCTCTCCATGGTCTGCATTGCTTCACCCGAGCTGGTGCCCGGGGCCTGCGAGCCGACGATGTTGATCGCCGAGTAGCCGTTGTAGCGGCTCAGCGACGGCGGTGCCGACACCCATTCGGACTTGACCACCGTGTTGAGCGGGATCATCGCGTTGGTGCCGTCGGCATTCGTGGTCAGGCTGGACGGGCTGTAGAAGCTCTTCAGCGACTCCTGGCCGGTGCGATACGGGCCATCGGCCTGCATGGTCACGCGCTTGATGCGGCCTTCGTAGAAGAAGTCATTGACGTACACCGGGGCCAGCATCAGCTGGATGGTGCTGTACACGTCCGACAC
This sequence comes from Stenotrophomonas maltophilia, assembly GCF_003205835.1. Lineage (GTDB taxonomy): Bacteria > Pseudomonadota > Gammaproteobacteria > Xanthomonadales > Xanthomonadaceae > Stenotrophomonas > Stenotrophomonas riyadhensis. The sequence goes on along the minus strand of NZ_CP029773.1, from coordinate 3,129,132 downwards.
CGACATGCCCATCGACTGCGCCTGCACGCGGTCCACGTGCAGCTGCAGCTGCGGGGCGTTTTCCAGTCCGTTCGGGCGCACGCCGACCAGTGCCTCGGGCTTCTGCGCGGCGTTGCCGAGCAGGATGTTGCGCGCCTGGGTCAGCAGCTCGTAGCCGGCACCGCTGCGGTCCTGCAGCCACATGTCGAAGCCGCCGAACTGGCCGAGGCCCTGCACGGTGGGCAGGTTGACCACGAAGATCTGTGCTTCCTTGATGCCGTAGAACGCGCCGTTCATGTTCTGGATGAACTCGGGCGCGGTGAACTTGCGTTCCTCCCACGGCTTCAGGCGGATGAAGCCCATGCCCACGTTCTCGCCGGAACCGACGAAGCTGAAGCCGGCCACCTGCAGCATGCCTTCATAGCCATCCTGCTTTTCCAGGATGCCACGCATCTGCGCGAACACTTCGTTGGTCTGGCCCTTGGTCGAGCCCGGCGGCAGCTGTACGATCGCCAGCGCGTAGCCTTGGTCTTCTTCCGGCAGGAAGCTGCCCGGCATGCGGGTGAACAGGAAGCCGCACAGTGCGGTCAGCACCACGAACAGGATCATCCAGCGCGGCGCATGGCGCACCGCCGAGGTGATGTGGCCCACATAGGTGTGGCTGATCTTGTCGTAGTACTTGTTGAAGGTGCGGTAGACGATGTTCGGGTTGTCGTTGTGCGTCGGCTTGAGGAAGGTCGCGCACAGCGCCGGGGTGAAGCCCAGTGCCAGGAACGCCGAGAACGCCATCGAGATGGCGATGGTCAGCGCGAACTGCTTGTAGATCTCACCGGCGGCACCACCCTGCAGGGCGGACGGGATGAACACCGCGGCCAGCACGACGGTGATCGCCACCACCGCGCCGGTGATCTGGGTCATCGCCTTCTGCGTGGCCGGCTTCGGCGCCAGGCCTTCCTCGGTCATGATGCGTTCGACGTTCTCGATCACCACGATCGCGTCATCGACCACGATGCCGATCGCCAGCACCATCGCGAACAGGGTCAGCTGGTTGATCGTGAAGCCGATCATCCACATGCCCAGGAAGGTGCCGAGCAGGGCCACCGGGATGACCAGGGTCGGGATCAGCGTGGCGCGGAAGTTCTGCAGGAAGATCAGCATCACCAGGAACACCAGGAACACTGCTTCGAACAGTGTCTTGACCACTTCCTGGATGGAGATCTTGACGAAGGTGGTGCTGTCGTACGGCGAGAACCAGGTCACGCCGGACGGGAAGCTGGGCTGCAGCTCATCCATCTTGGCGCGTACCGCATCGGCCACGTTCAGGGCGTTGGCGCCCGGCAGCAGCTGGATGGCGAAGGCGCCGGTCGGCTTGCCGTTGTACTGGGTGTCGAAGCCGTAGTTGTTGGCACCGAAGGCAACGCGGGCGATGTCCTTCAGCAGCACGCGCGAGCCGTCAGCATTGGCGCGCAGGATGATGTTCTCGAACTCCTGCGGCGAGCTGAAGCGGCCTTCGGCCGAGACCGTGGCGGTGAAGTGCTGGCCTTCCGGCGACGGGTCCGAACCCAGCGCACCGGCAGCGAACTGCACGTTCTGCGCACGCACCGCGGCCAGCACCTGGCTGGCCGACAGGCCGTAGCCCTGCATCTTCTCCGGGTTCAGCCAGATGTTCATGGCGTACTCGGAACCGAACTGCTGGGTGCTGCCGACGCCGGGGATACGCGAGACCTGGTCGAGCACGCGCGAACCGACGATGTCGTTCAGGGCGTCACGGTTGATGGCCGGCGTATCGGACTGCAGCGCGATCACCATCAGGAAGCCGGCGTTGGCCTTGGCCACCACCACGCCCTGCTGGGTTACTTCCGAAGGCAGTCGTGGCGTGGCCAGCGAGACCTTGTTCTGCACCTGCACCTGGGCGATGTCCGGATCGGTACCGGTCTCGAAGGTCAGGGTGATCTGCGCACGGCCGTTGGAGGCCGACGAGGAGCTGAAGTACAGCAGGTGATCGATACCGGTCAGCTGCTGCTCGATCACCTGGGTGACCGATTTCTCGGTGGTGTCCGCACTGGCGCCCGGGTAGGTCGCCGAGACGGTGACCTGCGGCGGGGCGATGTTGGGATAGGACTCCACGCCCAGGTTGAGGATCGCGATCACGCCGCTGAGCGAGATCAGGATCGCAACCACCCAGGCGAAGACTGGATGTTCGATGAAAAATTTAGGCATGACGGAAGGTTCCCGTTACTGCTTGTTCGAATCGGTGGCGGCCGGCTTGGCCGCATCGGCCTGCTCGGGCTTGGCCGCGTCGGCCGGTGCCTTGCCTGCGGCCGGTGCTGCGCCCGCCGGAGCGGCGCCGCCTGCGGCAGGCTTGCCGTTGGCGTCCTGCCCCGGGGTCCACGGCTTGGCCACTGCCGGTGCACCTTCCTTGACCTTCTGCACGCCGGCCACGATCACCTTGTCACCGGCAGCCAGGCCGTCGCTGACCAGCCAGTTGCCGTTCTGCGCGCCATCGGTCTTCACGTTCTTGCGCACGACCTTGCCGTCGGCGCCGACCACCATCACGTAGCCGCCGGTGGTGTCGCGCAGCAGCGCCTGCTGCGGCACCAGGTAGGCGTTGTTGCGCTCGCCGAGGTTGGCCTGGAAGCTGACGAAGGCGCCGGGCAGCAGGATCTGCTGCGGGTTCGGCAGCAGCGCACGCAGCGACACCGCGCCGGTGGCCGGGTCGACCGTGGTCGAGGAGAAGTCCAGCGTGCCCGGCTCGCTGTACGTGGTGCCGTCGGCCAGCTTGACGTTGACCGTGGCCTTGCCGTCGCCGGACAGCGCCAGCGCGCCCTTGGCCTGCTGCGCGCGCAGCTGGGTCAGCTCGTCCACGCTCAGCGAGAAGTTGACGTACAGCGGGTCGAGCTGGTCAACGGTGGTCAGCAGGGTCACATCGCCCTGGCCGACCAGCGCACCTTCGGTGACCTGCTGCTTGTTGGCCACGCCGCTGATCGGTGCGGTCACTTCGGTATAGCCCAGGTTGATGCGCGAGGAGGTCACCGATGCTTCGGCCTGCTTGACCGCGGCCAGCGCGGTGCGCTCGGCCGATTCGGCATTGTCCAGGTCGGCCTTGGAGACGAACTGCTGCGGGGCCAGCGAACGTGCGCGGTCGGCGGCGACCTTGGCATTGGCGTAGGTCGCGCGGGCCGAGGCCAGCTGTGCCTCGGAGGCGTTGAGCGAGGCACGCAGCGGCGCCGGGTCGATCAGGAACAGGGTCTGGCCCTGCTTGACCTGCGAGCCTTCCTGGTAGACGCGCTTGAGCAGCACGCCGGGTACGCGTGCGCGGACGTCGGCGCTGCGGAACGGCGAGAGGCGGCCGACCAGCTCGCGCTGCAGCGGCAGGGTCTGCGGCTTGGCGTCGATGACGCCCACCTCCGGCGGCGGGGGCATCTGCTGTTCCGGCTTCTTGCAGGCAGCCAGAGCGACAGCAACGGCGCACGTCAAGGCAAGGGTGCGGAGTGGGGCGGTCATCAGGAGGAACTCCGGGGTTGGTTTGTAGACGGGGCCGGCGACGGCTGTGGCGCGAACGCGCGCAGGAAGCTGTCGACGGAGAACTCTGCCCAACGCCGACGCAGCAGCGCGTCATCACGATGGGGGGTATGGAAGCGCTGTTTGTCGAAATCCTGACCGGCGATCATGCTCAGCAGCAGTTCGGCCATGAAGTGCGGGTCGTCATGCCGGAGCTGGCCTTGCATGCAAACGGTTTCAATCCATTCAGCAAGATGAAGCGTCAACGCGCCGGCACCATGCCGGTACAGCGTACGCGCCTCTTCGGGAAACTGTGACGCATCGGCGGCGATCAGCCGACAGGCCTGTCCTACGTGCGGTTGGTTGAAATGCTCCAGGAAGTCGGTGGCGAACTGGAGCAGGCTGGCACGCAGGTCGTCACTGCGGAGTGCACGAACCATGGCCCCGGTGGCGTGGCCGACATGGCGCTGCATCACCCGGCGCAGCAGTTCCTGCTTGCTGCCATAGCGCGAGTACAGGGTCTGCTTGGAACAGCCGGCATGCTGGGCCACCGCGTCCATGCTCATCTGCATGCCCTGCTGGGCCAACAACTCGCGCACGGCATCGAACACGCGCTCATCGCGTGCGTCGAGGGCGACGGGGAGGTAGGCCGGGTTCACGCGGTGGACTATACCGTCCAGTTCAGGATTGTGGAATCGAATCGGCGTCGCCGCGTGTGTCTTCCGGTAACACGCTTTGCCGATCCTGTCGGCAGTGCTGAAGTGGGTGCCAGGACCATACCGGTGCGAACTGAATAGGCGTCTAAACCGCAGCAAACCCGAATCTACTTATTCCGTCCTGCAGCAAGGCCTTTTCGTGCGGTAGGGCTACAATTTCATTTTCCCAACTGAGCAAGCGCATCGCTCTGCCATGAAACCGCAAAAAACCGCAGCCAAGACCGTGAAAAACAAGACCAAACCAGCAGAGTCGGAGGTCGCAGTGACCGCTGGTTTCTCCCTGGAGCCGGTGTACACGGCATTGCGCAAGCGTTACCCCGCGGCCGCACAGGCCGAAGCGGTGGCCTTCGCCACTGACTTCTACAAGCGCATGGAGTCGGACGAGTTCCCGCACCACAGCGCTGAAGAGTGGGCCGCTCTCGCGGCTGAGACGCTGGAATTCGCCCGTGCCCGCAAGGCCGGCAAGGCCAACGTCCGCGTGTTCAATCCGACCGCGAAGGCCAATGGTTGGGAATCGCCGCACACCGTGCTGCAGATCGTCAACGATGACATGCCGTTCCTGGTCGACACCGTCACCATGTCGCTGGCCGAACAGGGCGTGGGCGTCCACGTGCTGGGCCACCCGGTGCTGCGCTTCACCCGCGACAAGGCCGGCAAGCTGGTCAAGGTCGGCGAGGGGGATGCCGAGTCGGTGATGCTGCTGGAAATCGACCGCCAGCCGGCCGAAGCCATGGCCGCCATCGAGCAGGCCATCAACAAGGCGCTGGACGAAGTGCGTGCGATCGTGCGCGACTGGCAGCCGATGAAGGACAAGGCACTGGCGCTGGCCGACGACCTGGGCAGCCGCCAGCTGCCGGTCGATGCCGCCTCGCGCAAGGAAGCACAGGAATTCCTGCGCTGGGCCGCCGACAACCACTTCACCTTCTTCGGCTACCGCGAGTACCGCGTCGAGAAGCAGGGCAAGGAAGACGTGCTGGCGCCGCTGAACGACACCGGCCTGGGCCTGATGCGCGGCAAGGACAAGTCCGCCGCCCGTCCGGTCAAGACCCTGGCCGCGCAGGGCCTGAACGCCACGTCCGGCCTGAAGGACGCACTGATCCTGACCAAGACCAATGCCCGTTCGCGCGTGCACCGCGCCGGCTACATGGACTACATCGGCGTGCTGGAATTCGACGCCAAGGGCAAGATCATCGGCGAGCAGCGCTTCCTTGGCCTGTTCACCTCCAGCGCCTACAACCGTCGCCCGTGGGAAATCCCGCTGGTGCGCCAGCGCCACGAGCACGTGATGAAGCAGTCGGGCCTGGCCCCGGCCAGCCACAGCGGCAAGGCCCTGCGCCACATCCTGGAAACCCTGCCGCGCGAAGAACTGTTCCAGTCCAGCGAGGACGAACTGTTCCGCACCGCCATGGGCGTGCTGGGCCTGCAGGAGCGCGTGCGCAGCCGCCTGTTCCTGCGCCGTGACAAGTACAGCCGTTTCATCTCCGCGCTGGTCTACCTGCCGCGCGAGCGCTTCAACACCGACGTGCGCCTGCGCATCGAAGCGATGCTGAAGGAAGCGCTGCATGGCGAATACGTGGACAGCTCGGTGGTGCTGGGCGAATCGCCGCTGGCCCAGGTGCACCTGATCGTGCGCCCGAAGCCGGGTGAAATGCTCGACGTCGATACCGCCGAACTGGAACAGAAGCTGGCCCAGGTGCTGCGCAACTGGCAGGACGACCTGCGCGAAGCGCTGGTCACCCGCCACGGCGAGACCGAAGGCCTGCGCATCGCCGCCCGTATCGGCAAGGCACTGCCGGCCGGCTACATCGAAGACAACAGCACCGCGGTTGCCGCCAACGATGTCAGCCAGCTCGATGCCCTGACCGGCCCGGACGACCTGCGCCTGAGCCTGCAGGCCGTGCCGCGCGAAAGCGGTGATGGCCTGCGCCTGAAGCTGTATCGCCAGCTGGACGACATTCCGCTGTCGGACGCGCTGCCGATGATGGAAAACATGGGCCTGCGCGTGATCGCCGAGCGTCCGTACCGCCTGTCGGTCGACAACGCGCCGGTGTACGTGCAGGACTTCGAGGTCGAGTCGACCGCCGGCGCGATCGATGCCGCCAGCGTCGATGAAGCCTTCGGCGAGACCTTCGCCCGCGTCTGGCACGGCGATGCCGAGAACGACGGCTTCAACCGCCTGGTGCTGGCCGCTGGCCTGCACTGGCGCCAGGTCGCCATGCTGCGTGGCTACTGCAAGTACCTGCTGCAGACCGGCGTGCCGTTCTCGCAGGCCTACGTGGAAGGCACCTTCGCGCGCTACCCGCTGCTGGCCCGCCTGCTGGTCGAGCTGTTCGAAGCCCGCTTTGATCCGGCCACCGGCCACGAAGGCAAGGACGACATCGCTGCCGGCCAGGCCCAGCTGAAGGCGCACTTCGATGTGCTGGCCGCTGGCGACGACGCCACCCTGAAGGTGCTCAAGACCGTGGTCGACGCCCGCAAGGGTGACCGCGACGCGCAGATGCAGGCCGCGCGCGATGCGCTGCTGAAGCTGATGGACCGCGTGTCCAGCCTGGACGAGGACCGCATCCTGCGCTCGTTCATGGGCGTGATCGACGCGACCCTGCGTACCAGCTACTACCAGACCGATGCCAACGGCCAGCACGGCCATGTCATCAGCTTCAAGTTCGATTCGGCGCTGGTGCCGGACCTGCCGAAGCCGCGCCCGTACCGCGAAATCTTCGTCTACGGCCCGCGCGTGGAAGGTACCCACCTGCGCTTCGGCGCGGTCGCCCGTGGTGGCCTGCGCTGGTCGGACCGTCGTGAAGACTTCCGTACCGAAGTGCTGGGCCTGGTCAAGGCGCAGATGGTCAAGAATACCGTCATCGTGCCGGTCGGCGCGAAGGGCGGCTTCTTCGCCAAGACCCCGCCGGTGAACGGCGACCGCGACGCGATCTTCGCCAACGGCGTGGCCTGCTACAAGCTGTTCATCCAGGGCCTGCTGGACATCACCGACAACATCGTCAACAACAAGATCGTGCCGCCGGTGGATGTCGTGCGCCACGACATGGACGATCCGTACCTGGTGGTGGCCGCCGACAAGGGCACCGCGACCTTCTCCGACATCGCCAACGGCCTGGCCATCGCGCACGGCTTCTGGATGGGCGATGCATTCGCCTCCGGTGGTTCGGTCGGTTACGACCACAAGGGCATGGGCATCACCGCACGCGGTGCGTGGGAGTCGGTCAAGCGCCACTTCCGTGCGCTGGGCCGTGACAGCCAGAGCCAGGACTTCACCGCGGTCGGCGTCGGCGACATGTCCGGCGACGTGTTCGGCAACGGCATGCTGCTGTCGCGCCACATCCGCCTGGTCGCTGCGTTCGATCATCGCCATATCTTCCTGGACCCGAACCCGGATGCAGCCACCACGTTCGTCGAACGTGAGCGCCTGTTCACCGTGCCGCGTTCGAGCTGGGCGGACTACGATGCCAAGCTGATCAGCAAGGGCGGCGGCGTGTACCCGCGCAGCCTGAAGTCGATCGAGATCACCCCGCAGGTGCGTGAAGTGCTGGGCCTGGACGAGAACGTCAAGGCGCTGTCGCCGAACGACCTGATGAGCGCGATCCTGAAGGCACCGGTCGACCTGCTGTGGAACGGCGGCATCGGTACCTACGTCAAGGCCGCCAGCGAGCAGCACAGCGATGTCGGCGACCGCGCCAACAACGCCCTGCGCGTGAACGGTGGCGAGCTGCGCTGCAAGGTGGTGGGCGAGGGCGGCAACCTGGGCATGACCCAGCTGGGCCGCATCGAAGCTGCCCAGGCCGGCGTGCTGCTCAACACCGACTTCATCGACAACTCGGCCGGTGTCGACACCTCCGACCATGAAGTCAACATCAAGATCCTGCTCAACGATGTGGTGCGGGCCAAGAAGCTGACCGTCGAGCAGCGCAACAAGCTGCTGGCCTCGATGACCGATGAAGTCGCCGAGCTGGTGCTCAACGACAACTACCGCCAGAACCAGGCGCTGAGCCTGATGGAGCGGATGGCGGTCAAGCGCCTGGGTTCCAAGCAGCACTTCATCCGTACCCTTGAACAGCAGGGCCTGCTCGATCGCCAGATCGAATTCCTGCCGTCCGATGCCGAGCTGTCGCAGCGCAAGGCACGCGGCCAGGGCCTGACCCGTCCGGAACTGTCGGTGCTGCTGTCCTACTCCAAGCTGGTGGCGTTCGCCCAGCTGCTGGATTCGGACATCCCGGAAGATCCGTACCTGTCCAAGGAACTGCAGCGCTACTTCCCGACCCCGCTGCAGAAGAAGTACGCCGACGCGATGGAGCGTCACCGCCTGAAGCGCGAAATCATCGCCACGGCCGTGACCAACCAGACCATCAACCGCATGGGCGCCACCTTCCTGATGCGCATGCAGGAAGACACCGGCCGCTCCATCGCCGAGGTCGCCAAGGCCTACACCATCAGCCGTGAAACGCTGGATGCGCGCGCGCTGTGGGCACAGATCGATGCCCTCGACGGCAAGGTGCCGGAGTCGGTGCAGATCGACGCACTGGAAGTGATCTGGAAGCTGCAGCGCTCGTTCGTGCGCTGGCTGCTGTCGCGCCCGGGTGCGATGCCGGGCATCACCGAAGCGGTCAACCGTTACCAGGGTCCGTTCAACGACATCCGCGTTGCGTCGGGTGTGCTGCCGGATTCGCAGCGTCCGACCTACGAAGCCCTGGTGGCCGAGTGGAAGGAAAAGGGCCTGCCGTCCGCCCTGGCGCAGCAGCTGGCCGAACTGCACTTCCTGGAGCCGGCGTTCGACATCATCGAGCTGGCCCGTACCCGCAAGCTGAAGCCGGTGGACGTGTCCAAGGTCCACTTCCGCCTGGGCGATGCCCTGCAGCTGCCGTGGCTGTTCGAGCAGGTCGACGCGCTGGAGGTCAATGGCCGTTGGCACGCCGTGGCACGTGGCGTGCTGCGTGACGAGCTGGCCGCCAACCACCGCAACCTGGCCGGTCAGGTGCTGGGCACCAAGGGTGGCAGTGCTGAAGCGAAGGTGGCGGCCTGGATGGGTCGCGACGACAACAGCCTGCGCTTCACCCTGGCGATGCTGGCCGAACTGGCCGAGCAGAAGACCCTGGACTACCCGACCGTCTCGGTCGCCGTCCAGCGCCTGGGCCAGCTGGCCGCGCATGGTGCGTAAGCGCATTCGCGCTGACGCCCCACGGTTTGCTCTGCAAACCGTGGGCCCCATGCCAACCATGCTCCCAGACCCCCGCGCCGTTGGCGCGCCCCCCTGACTCAGGGGGGCTCCTGATCTGCAGCAGTTGGAGGAACGGCCCCGCGAAAGCGGGGCCGTTCTGTTTCTGCCTGTTTTTCTGCGATCACTGACCCGACGCCGGCCGTCGACCTGCCAGGTGGATGACCGGCATATCCGCCGAGACCGTGAGCGCCATGGATGGCGCGATCGAGCCCCCAGGGACGGGTTTACGGCGTGTCCCGGCGGATATGCCGGTCATCCGCCCCGCGCGGTCCAACCCCCGGCGCTCGGTTATGCTCTTCATCAGTTCCCCCCGGATCCACCGATGAGCGACACCCCCCGCATCGCTTTCCTGGCCAGCGCCACCGAGCCCGCGCAGATGGCCCGCGCGGCGATGGTCTCGCGCTATGGCGACCACGCGCCGGAACAGGCCGACGTGCTGTGCCCACTGGGCGGCGATGGCTTCATGCTGCAGACCCTGCACCGGCATGGGCACCTGGGCAAGCCGGTATTCGGCATGAAACTGGGCACGGTCGGCTTCCTGATGAACCAGTACCGTGGCGACGACGACGTGCAGGCGCGCATTGCCCATGCCGAACCGGCCAACCTGCGCCCGCTGGAAATGGTGGCGCTGACCGAGTCGGGCACCAGTACCGGTTCGCTGGCCTACAACGATGTGTCGCTGCTGCGCCAGACCCGGCAGGCCGCGCATATCGGCATCGACCTCAACGGCCAGGAACGCGTGGCCGAACTGATCGGTGACGGCGTGCTGGTGGCCACCCCGGCCGGCAGCACCGCCTACAACTATTCCGCACACGGTCCGGTGCTGCCGCTGGGCTCGCACACCATCGCGCTGACGCCGTTGGCCCCGTACCGGCCGCGCCGCTGGCGCGGGGCGATTCTCAAGGCCGACACCGAGGTGCGTTTCCGCGTGCTTGATCCGTACAAGCGCCCGGTCAGCGTCACAGCGGATTCGCACGAGACCCGCGACGTGGTCGAGGTGACCATCCGCGAGTCGAAGGACCGCCGCGTGACCCTGCTGTTCGACCCGGAGCACAACCTGGAAGACCGGATCCTGAGCGAACAGTTCGTTTTTTGACGACAATAGGCGGCCGGCCCCGCCGACCGCTTGAAGGACCCCCACCGATGGGCGACAACTCCCCCCGTTTGCTGACCGTCGCGGTGACCTCGCGCGCCCTGTTCGACCTCGAGGAAAGCCACGCGCTGTTCGAGAGCGATGGTGTGGCGGCCTATGCCGAATTCCAGCGCCAGCACGAGGACGATATCCTCGGCCCCGGCGTGGCCTTCCCGGTGGTGCGCAAGTTGCTGGCGCTGAACCAGGGCGCCAGCCCGGAGAACCCGCGGGTCGAGGTGATCCTGCTGTCGCGCAATTCGGCCGATACCGGCCTGCGCATCTTCAATTCGATCCAGCACTACGGCCTGGGCATCATCCGCGCGACGTTCACCGCCGGCGAGCCGACCTGGCCGTACGTGAAGCCGTTCGGCACCGACCTGTTCCTGTCGGCCAACCCGGAATCGGTGCGCAGCGCGCTGCGCCATGGCATTGCGGCGGCGACCATCCTGCCCAAGCCGCCGGGCGAAACCGCCGCCGCGGCGGCCGATCAGATCGATACCGGTCGCCCGGCCGGTCAGCTGCGCATCGCCTTCGACGGTGACGCGGTGATCTTCGGTGACGAGAGTGAGCGCATTTCGCGCGAGCAGGGCGTGGAAGCCTTTGGCCGCCACGAGCGCGAGCGGGCCCGCGAGCCGCTCAGCGGCGGGCCGTTCCGTGGCTTCCTGTCGGCGTTGCACACGCTGCAGGAAGTGTTCCCGGCCGGCGACAGTGCGCCGATCCGTACCGCGCTGGTCACCGCGCGATCGGCACCGGCGCATGAGCGGGTGATCCGCACCCTGCGCGAGTGGGGCGTGCGCCTGGACGAGGCGCTGTTCCTCGGAGGGCGCCACAAGGGGCCGTTTCTGCAGGCGTTCGGTGCCGACATCTTCTTCGATGATTCGCAGCACAACATCGACAGCGCCCGCGAGCATGTGGCCGCCGGCCACGTACCGCATGGTGTCGCCAACGAGGGGTAGGGTCTGGTAGTTGCCAACGTTGGTTGGCGCCGTCCTGGATCCATGCCCACCAAGGTGGGCATCTACCAGAGCGCCATGCCCCGGTAGTCGCCAACCTTGGTTGGCGTGCATCCGTGCCCACCAAGGTGGGCACCTACCGAAAGCAGCGCCATCGAAGGGCATGACCCGTCACGGGCTGCCGGACATCCCCAGCTGCAGGTCCACCACCTTCCAGCGCAGGCCCTGCGGTTCCAGCACCACCTTCAAGGGGGGCTGGCCGGGGCCGCGATCGACGTCGATCACGAAGCGGTCCAGCGCTTCGAAATGATGTTCGGCATGCTTCAGCGGCCGCGCGGGTTCGGTCGGGCCGAAGGCATCGCCGCCCTGCAGTTCATTGCGGCCACGCTTCCACAGCACGTGGCCCTGCAGCATCGCGCCGATCCCGGTCGGGGTCACCATGGTGTCCACCGCGGCACCACCAAGCTGGTCGCCCAGCCCGTACAGCAGGGCACCGAACGGGCTTGCCGCCACATCCGGGCCGGCCTGGCGCACCAGATAGTCATTGAGCTGCGCGCGCAGGCTGCTGCGCACGCGCGGGAAATCGACGTAACGCTCCAGGCGCGCGGTGTCGCGCTGTTCGATGGCCTTGGACAGGCCATTGACGGTCATGTACGGGCCGCCGAACCACCAGGCGGCCAAGGCCAGGACCAGCAGCACAACGAGTGCGGTGAGTTTCTTCATGCCGCCCAGACTGCCGCAACCGCAGCAGCATGGGGTGAAGACTCAATGACTGGGTGATCCGCCGCCATCACCGAAGGCGCTCACCAGCTGTTGGCGTTCGGCTGCGGTCAGTGCCTCAAGCCGCGTCGCCAGCACTTCGTCCAGGCTGCCGGTGCGGGTGGTGCCCAAGATGCCACTGGCTACGCCGGGATGGCCGAGCGCGTAGGCAAACGCGGTCTGGGCCGGGCGCTGGCTGCGGATGGCGGCGAGTGCCTTCCGGATATTGCGTGCGCTGCGCATCAGTTGACGGCTGCTCGGCTTGAGCCAGGCCCTGGCCAGGTACCAGGCATCCGCCGGTCGTGGCTGGCGCGGGCGTGGTGGCAGCAGATGGCCCTGCGCCAGCACGGTGCCGGCCAGCACGCCGATGCCCACCGCATGCAACTGGTCGATGAGGGGTTCACGGTCCTGCTGCAGGGCGTTGTAGTCCAGAAGCACCACGTCGAACAGCGTGGGATGGTCGATCATCCAGCGCAGGGTCGATGCCGTGTGCGTATTGATGCCGGTGTGCCGGATCAGCCCGCGTTCGCGCAGGCGTTGCAGTGCGGCCAGCAGGTCATCGTTGATGTCGTGCTGGCTGGCACCGTGCAGCTGGTAGATATCCAGGTAATCCAGGCCGAGGTTGCGCAGCGAGGCCTCGCAGCTGGCAGTGATGGCTGCCGGCGAGAAATTGCGTTGCTCGGCACCGCTGACGCCGGCCTGGCCGGTCAGTGTGCCGCCCTTGCTGGAAATCACCAGCGACTCGCGCGGGTATCGCTTCAGCAACGGGCGCAGGATGCGGCCCAGCCGCGGCTCGGCGTGGAAACCGGAATAGTTGTGGCCGGTGTCCAACAGGTTCACGCCCTGTGCCAGTGCATGCTCGACCACGAGCGCGGCCGACTGTTCCGGGAAGCGGCGATGCCCCCAGAAGCCGGAACAGCCCAGGCCCACCGGCGAAACCGCCAGGCCGGTGCGGCCCAGCGTGCGGCGTTGCTGTGCCAACGGCATCAGAACTCCAGGTCCAGCGCCGCGCACAGATAGTCGACGAACGGGCCGAGCCCGGCCAGATCCTTGCCCAGCGTGGACAGCAGGCGCGGGCCGGTCATGGTGGCGTCGTCCAGCGAGCGCCACATCACCCAGTTGCGGTGCTTGAGGTCATCGATGAATTCGAAGTCGGCCGGGAAGCCGCGCGGCGGCCGCACCAGCTTTTCGCTCTCCTCGAAGTCGAAGCGTTTGCGCAGGGCCGGTGCATGCGCGGCGGCCTTCCAGCTGCCGGGGTTGTCGAGGATGAAATGGCGCACGCGGCGCTGGGTCTCCGGTTCCGGATGCCACAGGCCGGCACCGACGAAGCTCTCGCCTGGCTGCAGGTGCACGTAGAACGAGGGCGCGGCCACCTCGCGGCGGCGCTCATGGAACAGGCGTGCACCCTGCCAGGTCTTGTACGGGGATTTGTCGTTGGAGAAGCGCGCGTCGCGATGGATGCGGAACAGCGAGCCGCCGACGCCGCGGGTATCGGCGCGGAAGTGGTCGCTGACCTCGGCCAGCGCCGGTTGAAGGTCGCCCAGCAGGCGCAGGAACGGCTGCCGCACGTGGTCTTCGTACTGCTGGCGGTGGTCGTTGAACCATGCCTTGTCGTTATGCCGCGCCAGACTGCGCAGGAACTTGAAGCTGGCGTCCGAAAAATAGGTACTCACAAGGTCTCCTGCAGGTGCTGGCCCCAGTCGCGCAGCGATTGCAGCAGGGCCTGGCGCCGCGCATCGTCGGGCGCTTCGGCGGCCAGTGCATCGAGCTGCTGCTGGTACTGGGGCAGGTTGAGTTCGCCCAGCCCGCCGTCTCCGAGCAGGCGCTGGCGGCGGTAATCCTGCCAGCGCTGGCGTTCAGCCGGCGCGAGGCTGTCGGGATGATTGCGCGCGCGGTAGCGGAACAGCAGCTCCGGCAGGCGCGGGTCGCGGAAGTGGCCTTCCAGCGCGGCCAGCTGCTCCGGCGCGGTGGTGCGTGCCAGCGCAAGCAGCGGCTTGTCGCCATTGCCGAGGAAGCCGTCGTAGAGCGAGGCATCGACGTCGGCCACGGTGGCGGCGCGGGGCTGGTTGTAGACCTGCCGGGCCTTCTCGGCCAGCTGCGGGGCGAACGCGCGCAGGCGTTCCACCTTGGCTTCGATCGCGGCCACGTCCAGGCCGAGGCGCGCGTGGTCATCGGTGCGCAGGTGGTTCCAGGCGATCAGCGCCGGCACCTTGTTCAGGTGCACTTCCTTCAGCGGCACCCGCGCCACGCCTTCGGGCAGTTCGCTGGCGCGCATGTACAGGCGCTGCGCGATCACCTCGGCCGGCAGTTCCAGCAGGTCGTCGATCTCGCCATCCAGGTCGAACACGATCACCCGGTTGTTGATGGTCGGGTGCGCGGCCAGCGGCAGCACCGGGGCCGCGCACATGCGACTGGCCGGGTAGCGCATGGAAATGTGCAGTACCGGCTTCATCGCGGCCACGTCCAGCAGGCTGCCGACGAAGCGCTTGTCACGCAGCTTCAGTGCGTAGTCCCACAGGCGTGGCTGCGACTGCTTGAACAGCCGCGCCATGCCGATGGTGGCGCGCACGTCGGACAGCGCTTCGTGCGCATCGCCTTCGCGCACGTTGTTGGCTTCGGCCAGGTGTTCGAGCTTGAACGAGGTGGCGCCGTCCTCGCGTAGCGGCCACTGGATACCCTCCGGGCGCATGGCGCGCATCAGCCGCAGCATGTCCAGCAGGTCCCAGCGCGAATTGCCGTTGCGCCACTCGCGTTCGTATGGGTCGTGGAAGTTGCGGAACAGCCCGTAGCGTACGAACTCATCGTCGAAGCGCAGCGTGTTGTAGCCCAGCGCACAGGTGCCGGGGCGCGACAGCTGCTCGTTGATGCGATCGAAGGCTTCGGCCTCGCTGATGCCCTCGGCCAGTGCCTGCTGCGGGGTGATGCCGGTGACCAGGGTGGCCATCGGCGAGGGCAGCAGGTCATCGGCCGGGCGCACGAAGAAGCTGACCGGGGTGTCGATTTCGTTGAGGTCGGCGTCGGTGCGGATGGCGGCGTACTGCGAGATGCGCGTGCGCCGCGGGTCCTGCCCGAAGGTTTCCAGGTCGTAGAACAGGAAGCTGTCAGCCATCAGTGCGCGCCCTCCAGGACCGGCAGCTGGGCGTGGATCTGTGCTTCCAGTGCGGCCCAGTCGATGTTGTCCAGTGAATCGTGACCTGCGGTGGCCGCCACCAGCATCTCGCGCTGGAGATCAGTGCGGCGCAGCGCTTCGGCGTACGGCGTGTGCAGGAAGGTGACCATCGTGTAGTGCGGTACGAAACGGGTCGGCCAGCGCCGCTGCAGTTCCTGCTCCAGCTCGCGCTGCAGCAGGAACGCTGGATCGGCCACGCGGTCGCGCATCTCCAGGTAGTTCTCCAGCGCCATCTGCTGGATGGCACGTGCATTCGGCTTGCGCTCGGCTTCGAACGCGGCGAACGCGCCTTCCAGATCATCCGCCTCCATCAGGTGGCGGGCCAGCGCAACGCAGTCCTCGAACGCGCAGTTCATGCCCTGGCCGTGGAACGGCACCATCGCATGCGCGGCGTCGCCGATCAGCACCGCGCGGCCCTGCTGGTGCCAGCGTTCCAGGGTGAGCGTGCCAAGCAGGCCCGGTGGATGCTGCTCCCAGTCCGCGCGCAGGTTCGGGATCAACGGCAGGGTGTCGGCGAACTCGCGCGCGAACAGCGCCTCGGCCTGCGCCCCGGTATTGACCGTGGCGAAGCTGGGATCGCCCTGGTTGGGCAGGAACAGGGTGACGGTGAAGGTGCCTTCGTGGTTGGGCAGGGCGATGCACATGTAGTGGCCGCGCGGCCAGATGTGCAGCGCATTGCGCTCGATGCGGAAGCTGCCATCGGCAGCCGGCGGGATCTCCAGCTCCTTGTAGGAGTGGTCGAGGAAGGCGATGTCCTCGCCCAGCGGCGCGCGCCGGTTCATCGCCGCACGCAGTGCCGAACCGGCACCGTCGGCACCGATCAGGGTGTCGAAACGGATATCGTGCGGGCTGTCGTCACGGTCATCGATGAAGCGTGCGTAACCCGCATCGAAATCGACGGTGTGCAGGCGGCGATGGAAGTGCACGGTGGCGCCAGCCTGTTCGGCCAGCTCCAGCAGCGTGGTGTTCAGGTCGCTGCGGTGGATCGACCAGATCACTTCGCTGTCGTCGCGGCCATAGCGCTGCAGCTGCGGCTCGCCGTCGCGTGGATGCACCATGCGCCCGCGCATCATCACCGCACGTGCCATCACCTCGTCTTCCACGCCGGCCTGGCGCAGTGCGTTGCGCCCACGCTCGGCCAACGCCAGGTTGATCGAGCGGCCGCTCTCGTAGTCGGCCACGCGCGGATCGCCGCGGCGTTCGTACAGGGTGATGCGCCAGCCCTGGCGTGACAGCAGGATGGCCAGCAGGGACCCGGCGAGGCCGGCACCGATAATGCTCAACGAGCGGGAAGCGTGTGCGATCAACGAACTGTCCAGCAGTAGGGGAGGGGCCGACTTAGAGGCCGGCCCAGGCTTCCACTTCCTCGACGAAGTGGTGCACGTCCAGGTAGCGGTTGTAGAGCGGCGTGGGCGAGATGCGGATCACGTCGGGCTCGCGCCAATCGCCGAGCACACCGATGCCGCGCAGATGCTCGAACAGCGCACGGCCACGCTCGCGGCCACCGATCACGCGCAGCGACAACTGGCAGCCACGGCGCTGCGGCTCGGCCGGAGTGATGATGTCCAGCACGCCGGACAGGCGCGCACGGACCAGTGCTTCGAGCATGCCGGTCAGTGCCAGCGACTTGCTGCGCAGCGCCTCCATGCCGGCGCGCTCGAACAGGTCCAGCGAGGCGCGCAGCGGCGCCAGGCCGAGGATTGGCGGATTGCTCAGCTGCCAGCCTTCGGCACCGATGGCCGGCGTGAACTGCGGTGCCATCTGGAAGCGGGTGGATTCCTCATGGCCCCACCAGCCGGCAAAGCGCGGCAGGGTGGTGTCGCGGTGATGGCGCTCGTGGACGAAGGCGCCGGCCACCGCGCCCGGGCCGCTGTTGAGGTACTTGTAGTGACACCACACGGCGAAATCAGGGGCCACGTCATGCAGGCGCAGCGGCAGGTTGCCGACCGAGTGCGCCAGGTCGAAGCCGATGCGTGCGCCCTGCAGGCGTGCGGCGCGGGTGATCGCATCCAGGTCGAAGGCCTGGCCGGTGCGGTATTGCACGCCAGGCCACAGCACCAGCGCCAGGCGCGGGCCGTATTCGGTGATGGCGCCCTCGATGGCGTTCAGCGAGATCGTGCCATTGGCTTCGTCCGGTTGCACTTCCACCAGGCATTCGGCCGGGTCGAAGCCATGGAAGCGGATCTGTGCTTCCACTGCGTGGCGGTCGGTCGGGAATGCGCCGGCTTCCATCAGGATCACCGGACGCTCGGCCGTCGGCCGGTAGAAGCTGACCATCATCAGGTGCAGGTTCACGCTCAGCGTGTTCATCGCCACCACTTCGCTGGGCAGCGCACCGACCACGCGGGCCAGCTGCGCGCTCACCAGGCGGTGGTAGGACAGCCACTGCGTGGGGCCGGTGAAGTGGCCTTCCACCGCCAGCTCGCCCCACTGCTTCATCACTTCCTGCACGGCCGCCTGCGCGCCACGCGGCTGCAGGCCCAGCGAGTTGCCGACGAAGTAGGTCTGCTCGCCGCCACCATGGCGCGGAATCAGGAATTCATTGCGCAGCGGGCGCAGTGGATCGGCGGCGTCCAGGGCAATGGCGTGGGTGCGGCTGAGCAGGTCGGACATGGTCGGGCAACAGGCTGCAACGGGATCGCCAGTGTAGCGCCTGGTGCATGGCCCGGTAGCAGCCAACCCAACGCCAGCGCCGCATGACCCGGTTGTCGCCAACCTTGGTTGGCGCACGTACAAGCAAGCGCCCACCAAGGTGGGCATCTACCAGAGCGGGAGCGGGCAAGCGCCCACCAAGGTGGGCAACTACCGTTCGATGGCTCAGCCCACCGCTGGCACCGGCAGTGGATCCACGTGCCCGCACTCGCTGCAGGTACGCAGTTCCAGGCTGGCGTGGTAACGCGCGAACACCTTGGGCAGGTCGGTCTCGATGTTCTGCAGCGGGAAGAATTCTTCGTGCAGCTTGTGGTTGCAGCGCTCGCAGTGCCAGATCACGCCGTCCATCTCATGCGGCAGGCGCTTGCGCTCGACCACCAGGCCGACACCGCCGGGCGGGCGCCGCGGCGAGTGCGGCACCTTTGCCGGCAGCAGGAAGATCTCGCCGGCACGGATCGGAATGTCGCGCACCGCGCCGTCTTCCTGCACCTTCAGCACCATCTCACCTTCGAGCTGGTAGAACCACTCCGGGCCTTCGTCGTAGTGGTAGTCGGTACGCGAGTTCGGCCCGCCCACCACCATCACGATGAAATCGCCGTTATCGATCATCTTGTTGCCCACCGGCGGCTTCAGCAGGTGGCGGTTTTCTTCGATCCAGGCGTGCAGGTTGATCGGCGAAGCGAGCATGGTGGTCATCCGTCAGGGATCAGTCGCGCTTGCCCTTGCGCGGGACGTAGGACAGGGCCTTTTCATACGCAGGCTGCAGCTCTTCCTGCGAACCGACGTCGATGCCCATCTCGCGCACGCGTCCGTCCTTCAGGCTGTAGACCCAGCCGTGCACCATCAGCTTCTGGCCGCGGGCCCAGGCGTCCTGCACGATGGTCGAGCGGCACAGGTTGGCCACCTGCTCGATCACGTTCAGTTCGCACAGGCGTGCGTGCTTGAGCTCGTCGGTCTCGATCGCATCGAGGATGCCGGTGTGCTTCTGCATCACATCGCCCACGTGGCGCAGCCAGTTGTCGGCCAGGCCGACGCGGGTGTTGTGCAGGCAGGCATGCACGCCGCCGCAGCCGTAGTGGCCGACGATCAGGATGTGCTTCACCTTCAGCTGGTCCACTGCGTACTGCACCACGCTCAGGCAGTTCAGGTCGGTGTGCGCGACCACGTTGGCGACGTTGCGGTGCACGAACACTTCACCCGGGGCCATGCCGATGATCTGGTTGGCCGGCACGCGCGAATCGGAACAGCCGATCCACAGGTACTCGGGGTGCTGCTGCTTGGCGAGCTGGTGGAAGAACTCGGGGTCTTCCTTCTCGATGCGGTCGGCCCAGTCGCGGTTGTTCTGCAGCAGTTTGTGGATGTCTTTCATGTATGGGTCCCTGGCGTCGGGTGGGGGCGCGTCGCAACCATCCGGCTGCGGCGCTGCGGGAATCTGGGGCGTTCAGTCGCTGCGGGCGGCCTGTTCGCGGTGCCAGCGCATCCACTGCGCCAACTCGGTGGAAGCGGGGGTGCCCAGCTGTTCCAGTTCGGCGATCACGGCGCGCTGGTTGGCATCGGGATGGTTCTGGCTCAGCTTGAGCTTCAGCTGCACCTGTTCGACCTGGAAACGGAAGCCGACGATGGCGCGCAGCTCCGGGCCATGTTCGGCACGCGTGGCATCGAACTGCCAGGCCTGGCCGACACTGGCTTCGAAGCGGTTGCTGATCGCGCCGACCAGTTCGGCCAGCGCCTCGGTATCGTCGAAGGTCTGCAGCTGGCCACGCAGCTCGGCGGCGGCGTAGTTCCAGGTGGGTACCCGCGCAGCGGGTTCCTTGTCCGGATACCAGCTGGCCGAGACGTAGCCATGCGGACCATCGATCAGTACCTTGGCCGCGCCGCGGTGGCGCGACTGCGGGTTGGCGCGTGCCCAGTGGCCGCGCAGTTCGATCTGGTCGCCGTCACGCCGGTACAGCACCGGCATCCGGGTCAGCTCCGGCAGGCCATCGCTGCCGGGCGTGAGCACGGTAACGAACGGGTCGCGCGCCAGCACGCGGTCCAGCCAGAGCAGATCGGTCTCGGCGAAGGCGCGCGGGGTGAACATGCAGGGGTCAGGCGCGCCCGCCCAGCGACTGGATCATGCGACCACGCAGGCCCTCGTCGCTGTCGGCCTGCGGCGGCTGCACTTCGTGCAGGCTGAAGCCGCGCACCAGTGCGTCTTCCTCGTCCAGGCCGTCGTACTCGACGAATTCGGCGTCGAACAGCTGCGAACGCGCGGTGTCTTCGCTGTCATAGCTCAGCGTGTTGCCATCGCTGTCGAGCACTTCGGCGGTGCCGGCCGGGCGCACGCGCAGGCGCGCCCAGATCAGGGTGTTGCCGAGGCTGGCCAGCCACCAGCTGTCGCGCGAGGCGGTGATGTCATTCATGGATGTGTTACCAGAGCGAGGCCAGCCAGAGCAGGGCGGCCATGCCCAGTCCGGCCAGCAGGGTCAGCAGCGATACCCAGGCCGGCGTCGCCAGCCCGGACAGCGAGCGGTCCGGCTGCTGGCGATAGTCACGGCGCAGCAGCCAGGCCAGGGCATCGGGCTTGAGGAAGGCGCCGCTGCCGAAGCGCTCGGCGAGCGCCGGATGGCGGTCGCGTACGTGCACCAGGGTCAGCGGCCAGAAGATCACGAAGGCACTGAACCCGGCCACTGCAACGCCGACGAAACAGAGGGCGAAGAACAGGGTCATGGGAGCGGTACCTCCGTGGTCGTGTGGGGCTTAGAAGTCCGCGCTGCCCGGGGCGCGCGGGTAGGGGATCGCATCGCGGATGTTGGACAGCCCGCAGACGTACACCACCAGGCGTTCGAAGCCCAGGCCGAAGCCGGCGTGCGGCACCGAACCATAGCGGCGGAAATCGCGATACCAGCTGTAGTGCTCACGATCCAGGCCGAACTGGGCCATGCGCGCGTCCAGCACGTCCAGGCGCTCTTCGCGCTGGCTGCCGCCGATGATCTCGCCGATGCCCGGGGCCAGCACGTCCATCGCGGCAACGGTCTTGCCGTCGTCGTTCAGGCGCATGTAGAAGGCCTTGATGTGCTCCGGATAGTTGGTCACCACCACCGGGCGGCCGACGTGTTCTTCGGTCAGCCAGCGCTCGTGCTCGGTCTGCAGGTCCAGGCCCCATTCGACCGGGAAGTCGAACTTCTTGCCGGACTTCTGCAGCAGGCTGACCGCATCGGTGTAGTCGATGCGCTCGAACGGCGCATTGATGAAGTCTTCCAGCTTGGTGATCGCGTTCTTGTCCACGCGCTCGGCGATGAAGGCCAGGTCGTCGCCACGCTCGTTCAGCACCGCACGGAACAGGTACTTCAGGAACTCTTCGGCCAGGCGCGCGTCTTCGGCCAGGTCGGCGAAGGCGATTTCCGGTTCGATCATCCAGAACTCCGCCAGATGGCGGGTGGTGTGGCTGTTTTCGGCGCGGAAGGTCGGGCCGAAGGTGTAGACCTTGCTCAGCGCCAGGCAGTAGGCCTCGACGTTCAGCTGGCCGGACACGGTCAGGAAGGTTTCCTTGCCGAAGAAGTCGCGGCTGAAATCGATCGCGCCCTTCTCGTCACGCGGCAGGTTCACCATGTCCAGAGTGGACACGCGGAACATCTGGCCGGCGCCCTCGGCGTCGGAGGTGGTGATGATCGGGGTGCTGATCCAGTTGAAGCCGTTCTCGTGGAAGAAACGGTGCACGGCCTGGGCCAGGCAGTTGCGGATGCGGGTGACCGCGCCGAACAGGTTGGTGCGCGGGCGCAGGTGCGCCACTTCGCGCAGGAACTCCGGCGACATCGGCTTGGGCTGGATCGGGTAGGTGAGCGGGTCTTCGACCCAGCCGACCACGTCCAGCGTGCTGGCCTGGATCTCGAACGACTGGCCCTTGCCCTGCGACTTCACCAGGGTACCGGTGGCGATGACCGAGCAGCCGCTGGTCAGGCGCTTGATCTCGTCGAAGTTGGCCAGGCTGTCGCCGGCCACGACCTGGATCGGCGCGAAGCAGGAGCCGTCGCTCACATTCACGAAGGCCAGATTCGCTGAACCGCGCACCGTGCGCACCCATCCGCGTACCGTGACTTCGCCGCCTTCCGGGATCTTCCCGGCAAGCGCATGTTCAACGCTGACCACCGTCATGACTTGAATCCTCTGCTGATCGACTCGATCTGTGAACACGGGAGTTTACCGGTTGCAGCGTTCTGCTTGCGAGGCATTTTTCGTGGCAACGGCTCCTTATAATGTCCCCGTACCTCTGGAGTAGCCCCATGGCCGTCAGCCTGACCCCCATTGCCTTCGAGCGCGTGCAGCGCTTTGTCGCCCAGACCCCCGGCGCGCTGGGCCTGCGTTTCGGCGTGACCAAGACCGGTTGCTCGGGCTGGGGTCACATCACCGACCTGGCCCGCGACGAGCGCGAGGGCGATACCGTGTTCGACCAGGACGGCGTGAAGATCTATGTCGATGCCAAGAGCCTGGCGCTGGTGGACGGCACCGTGATCGACTTCGGCAAGCACGGCCTGAGCGAAACGTTCACGTTCAGCAACCCGAACGCCACCGCCGAGTGTGGCTGCGGTGAAAGCTTCACCACCGACGCCGACAAGGCCTGAGGGCTGGTTCTGGCGTCCGCCGGGCATGGCCGGGCGGTGGTAGATGCCGACCTTGGTCGGCAGGGAAGGGATCCACGGATGGAACGACCGCTTTTCATTTATCACCCCAACGCCTACGCCCTCTCCTTCGAAGAGGTCGACGGGGTCTGCGACTGCTGCGGTCAGCCGCGCACACTGCGCTACCGGGGGCCGTTCTACTCCGTTCTGAGCCCCGATTACCTGTGCCCCTGGTGCATTGCCGATGGCAGGGCAGTGGCCAGTTACGAGGGTGAATTCACCGGCTGGAGCGATATCGAGGGGGTATCCCCGGATCCGGCCGATCCGCCGCCGACCATCGCCCGCGAGCTGCTGCTGGAGATCTGCGAGCGCACCCCGGGCTACTCGTCCTGGCAGCAGTCGGTCTGGCTCAGCCATTGTGAGCGGCCCTGCGCCTTCCTCGGTTACGCCGGTAGCGAGGACCTCCAGCCCATCCTCGACGAGGTCCGGCCCGACGTGGTTGAGGTCAACCCGCGCGACGCCGACTGGGTGCTGGAACACCTGAGCCGGGACGGGGAGATGATTGGCTGCCTGTTCCAGTGCCTGGAATGCGGCCAGCACCGCCTTCATGTGGATCTGGGGTAGCCCGGTTCAGGTTGCCCTGTGGCCCGCCGGTTGCCCGGCCACCCCATCTGCGCCATAATGCGCGGCTTCCTGCCTTCCTGGCGGGAATCCTTGCCCCACCGCGGTCTCAACGGCGGGGGGCTGTCCGGCCGCGAGGCCACATCCGAAAGGTAGAAAAAACATGAGTCGTCATTACGAAATCGTGTTCATGGTCCACCCGGACCAGAGCGAGCAGGTCCCGGCCATGATCGAGCGCTACAAGTCGCTGGTCGAGAACGGCAACGGCACCATCCACCGTCTGGAAGACTGGGGCCGCCGCCAGCTGGCATACCCGATCCAGAACCTGGTGAAGGCCCACTACGTGCTGCTGAACATCGAAGCCGACCAGGCCGTGCTGAACGAGCTGACCGAAAGCTTCCGCTTCAACGACGCCGTGCTGCGCAACCTGGTCATCAAGCGTGACGAGGCTGACACCGAGCAGTCGCTGATCATGAAGAGCAAGGACGAGAAGGGTGACAAGCCGGAGCGCGGTGAGCGCCGTCGTCGTGACGACGAAGAAGGCGAGTCCACCACCACCGCTGACAACGAAGCCGGCGACGACGCCGCTTCCGCCGCCTAAGGAGCCTTCCCATGTCCAAGTTCTTCCGTCGCCGCAAGTTCTGCAAGTTCACGGCTGAAGGTGTGAAGGAGATCGACTACAAGGATCTCAACACCCTGCGCCAGTACCTGACCGAGAACGGCAAGATCGTGCCGAGCCGCGTCACCGGTACCAAGTCGAAGTACCAGCGTCAGCTGGCGACCGCTGTCAAGCGCGCTCGCTTCCTGGCCCTGATCCCGTACACCGACAACCACGACGTCTGATGCCCGGCGGGGCGGCCCGGTGCCGCCCCCGCTGTGCCAGCTATTCGGACAGCCTTTGTTGCGGGGCATCGCCTCGCTAACGAATAACTTATCTGGAGCAATACCATGCAGCTGATCCTCCTGCAGAAAGTCACCAACCTCGGCAACCTGGGCGACCTGGTCGACGTGAAGCCGGGCTACGGCCGTAACTTCCTCGTGCCGCAGGGCAAGGCCGTGCCGGCCACCGAGAGCAACAAGGCCGAGTTCGAAGCCAAGCGCGCCGAATACGAAGCCAAGGCCCAGGCCATCCACGCTGACGCCGAAGGCCGCAAGGCCAAGCTGGAAGGCGCGAGCGTGACCATCGCCGCCAACGCTTCGACCGAAGGCAAGCTGTACGGCTCGGTTGGCCCGCGCGACATCGCCGAGGCCTTCACCGCCGCCGGCCTGCCGCTGGAAAAGAGCGAAGTGATCCTGGGCGAAGGCGCCTTCCGCAACATCGGCGAATACGACGTGCTGGTCCACCTGCACGCCGACGTCGAGACCACCGTCAAGGTCGTCGTCGTCGCCGAAGCCTGATCCCACGCCGCAAGGCCTGGCATCACCGCAGAACGGGCGCCCGCAAGGGTGCCCGTTTTGTTTTATGGCCCCGTTTCGTGGCGTCGGGCCACGGCCGGACGACGGGGTGGGGCTGGACAGTGTTCCACGCCCATACGTAGAACACGGCCACATCGGTATACTCAGGGCGTCACACCCGTTCCACGGGCATCGATCCCAGCAGGATCAATGACTTGGAGGGTAAACGCAGGCCGCTTGCCGGCCCCAGTCCGGAACCCCTATGCGTCTTTCCACGATCAAGCTGTCCGGCTTCAAGTCGTTCGTCGATCCGACCACCCTGCACCTGCCGACCAACATGACCGGCGTGGTGGGGCCCAATGGCTGCGGCAAGTCGAACATCATCGACGCCGTGCGCTGGGTCATGGGCGAGAGTTCGGCCAGCCGCCTGCGCGGCGACTCGCTGACCGACGTGATCTTTTCCGGTTCCAATGCCCGCAAGCCGGTCTCGCAGGCCACCGTCGAGCTGATCTTCGACAATTCGGACCACACGATCTCCGGCGAATACGCCTCGTTCAACGAAATCTCGGTCAAGCGCACGGTCAGCCGCGACGGCACCAGCAACTATTACCTCAACGGCACCAAGTGCCGTCGCCGCGACATCACCGACCTGTTCCTCGGCACCGGCCTGGGCCCGCGCAGCTACTCGATCATCGAGCAGGGCATGATCAGCCAGATCATCGAGGCGCGCCCGGAAGACCTGCGCGTGTACCTGGAAGAGGCGGCCGGCATCTCCAAGTACAAGGAGCGCCGCAAGGAGACCGAGACCCGCATCCGCCACACCCGCGAGAACCTGGACCGGCTGGGCGACCTGCGCGACGAGATCAGCAAGCAGCTCGAACACCTCAAGCGCCAGGCCAAGCAGGCCGAGCAGTACCAGGCCCTGCAGGAAGAGCGCAGGGTCAAGGATGCCGAGTGGAAGGCGCTGGAGTTCCGCGGGTTGGACGGTCGCCTGTCGAAGCTGCGCGAAGGGCTGTCGCAGGAAGAGACCAAACTGCAGCAGCTGATCGCCGATCAGCGTGACGCCGAGGCCCGCATCGAGACCTCGCGCGTTCGACGCGAAGAGGCCGCCGACGCGCTCAACACCGCGCAGGCTGCGGTCTACCAGGTCGGCAGCACGCTGGCGCGCCTGGAACAGCAGATCCAACACCAGCGCGAGCTGTCGCAGCGCCTGCACAAGGCGCGCGACGAGACCCGCCAGGCGTTGGCCGAACTGGGCCAGCACATCAGTGGTGACGAGGCCAAGCTGATGGTGCTGCGCGAGGCGGTGGAGGCCGCCACCCCGCAGCTGGAAGAACTGCAGGAAGAGAACGAGATCAAGCAGGAAAGCCTGCGCGAGGCCGAGGACCGGCTGGCCAGCTGGCAGCAGCGCTGGGAGCAGCACACCTCGCAGAGTTCGGAGGCGTCGCGCGCCGGCGATGTCGAGCGCACGCGCGTGGACTACCTGGACAAGCAGATCCTCGACGCTGACCGGCGTCGCGAGGCCCTGGCCGCCGAGCGCGCCGGGCTGGACGTGGACGCGCTGGAAGAAGCCTTCGAGCAGCTGCACCTGCAGCACGACACGCAGAAGACCGCGCTGGATGAATTGAGCGAAGACGTCGAGCTGCGCAAGCAGGGCGTGGCGACGGTGCAGGAACAGCAGCGCAATGGCCAGAACGAACTGGCCGAACTGCGCAAGCAGGCCAACGGCCTGCGCGGTCGCCTGGCTTCGCTGGAAACCCTGCAGCAGGCCGCGCTGGGCCAGGAGCAGGGCGCGGCCGTGGCCTGGCTGAAGGCGCGTGGACTGGATTCGGCAGCGCGTGTCGGCGAACGCCTGGACGTTGACGCCGGCTGGGAAAACGCGGTGGAAAGCGCGCTCGGCCAATTGATCGAAGGCGTGCTGGTTGATGATCCGGCCAGCCTGGTCGATGCCCTCGGCGAATTGGGCGAGGGCCACATCGCACTGGTTGCCAACGATGGCGCGGACCTGAAGGTCGCGCCGACCTCGCTGGCGGCCCACGTGCGTGGCCCGGCCGCGATCCGTCGCCTGCTGGCGCACCTGCACGCAGCCAAGGACCTGTCCGAGGCGAAGGTGTTGCAGGCCAGTCTTCCGGAAGGCGATTCGATCATCACCCAGAGCGGCGAGCGCCTGGGCCAGGGCTGGCTGCGAGTATCGCGCTCCGGTGCGGCCCAGCAGGGCGCGCTGCTGCGCGAACGTGAGATCAACGAGCTGCGCGAGCAGATCGAGCAACTGCAGGATCGCGAAGCCGAGCTGGAAGAACAGCTGAGTGGTTTCCGTGAGCAGTTGCAGGCCGCCGAGCAGCAGCGCGAAGACGCGCAGCGTGCGCTGTACCAGGCCCATCGTGCGGTCTCTGAACTGGCTGGCCAGCTGCAGGGCCAGCAGGGCAAGGTGGAAGCGGCGCGCACGCGCATCGACCGCATCGAAGGCGAACTGAAGCAGTTGCAGGAAACGCTGGAAGCCAACAACGAGCAGGCGCGTGAAGCGCGCTCGCGGCTGGAGAACGCGGTCAGCAGCATGGGCGACCTGGAATCGACCCGGCAGCGGCTGGAGGGCGAGCGCCGCCAGCTGACCGAGGCTCGCGACCTGGCGCGCGATGCTGCACGCGCGGTGCGTGAGCGCTCGCATTCGCTGGCGCTGACCCTGGAATCGCAGCGGGCGCAGCTGGCTTCACTGAGCCAGGCGCTGGAACGCATGGGTACCCAGCGCGGGCAGCTGGATTCGCGACTGGGCGAACTGCATTCGCAGCTGGATGAAGGTGATTCGCCGGTCGAATCGCTGCAGGCCGAGCACCAGAATGCACTGGAAGAGCGCGTGCGGGCCGATCGCGTGCTGACCGAGGCGCGCACGCTGCTGGACGGCATCGACGCCGAGCTGCGCAATTACGAACAGACCCGCCACCAGCGCGACGAACAGGCGCTGGCCCAGCGCGAGCGTATCTCGCAGCGCAAGCTGGACCAGCAGGCGCTGGTGCTCAGCGCGGACACCCTGCAGGGCGCGGTGGAGAAGGCCGGGTTCGTACTGCAGGACGTGCTCAACGCATTGCCCGAGGACGCCCGCCTGGGTGACTGGGAGCAGGCCGTGCACCAGATCGATGGCCGCATGCGCCGGCTGGAGCCGGTCAATCTGGCCGCCATCCACGAGTACGGCGAGGCTTCGCAGCGCTCGGATTACCTGGATTCGCAGCACACCGACCTGACCACGGCGCTGGAAACCCTGGAAGATGCGATCCGCAAGATCGACCGCGAGACCCGCGGTCGTTTCAAGGACACCTTCGATCGTGTCAACGCTGGTGTGCAGGCGCTGTACCCGCGCCTGTTCGGTGGTGGCCACGCCTACCTGGAACTGACCGGTGAAGACCTGCTCGACACCGGTGTGACCATCATGGCGCGTCCGCCGGGCAAGCGCGTGTCCAGCATCTCGCTGCTGTCCGGCGGCGAGAAGGCGATGACCGCGGTGGCGCTGGTGTTCGCCATCTTCCAGCTGAACCCCGCACCGTTCTGCCTGCTGGACGAGGTGGACGCGCCGCTGGACGAGGCCAACGTCGGCCGCCTGGCCAACATGGTCAAGGAAATGAGCGAAAAGGTGCAGTTCCTGTTCGTCAGCCACAACAAGGCGACGATGGAGGCCGCGCATCAGCTGTCGGGCGTGACCATGCGCGAGCCGGGTGTCAGCCGCCTGGTGAGCGTGGACCTGGAAGAAGCCGCGCGATTGGCGGGCGCGGCCTGACGTGCCATCCTAGTTACCTGAATGAACTAGCCGGAGAACCTATCGAATGTCCGACACGGCACTGTTGCGCATCGGCATCCTGGCCGCCGGCCTGCTGTTGATCGCCGCGATCTTCCTGTTTGGCCGTCCGAAAAAGAAGCCCCAGGGGCGTCGCGTGGAAGGCGCGGAACCGACCAGCGGCGAGCGCCGCGAGCCGGTACTGGGCGAAGACGGCGTTGCCGTGGCCGAGGGCCGCGTCGAACCGGGCATGCCTGGCGAAGGCGAGCAGGCGGAACTGGGCCTGGGCGAAACCGACCCGGGCGCGAGCGACCTTGGCAAGCGCGCCACCCAGGACTTCGACAAGATCGTCTCCTTGTTCGTGGCCGCCCGGGCCGGCGAACAGCTGCGTGGCGAAGACATCGTGGTGGCGGCCGAGAAGACCGGCCTGGTGTTCGGCCACATGAACGTGTTCCACCGCCTGGTGGAAGGCCATCCCGAGCGCGGCCCGATCTTCTCGATGGCCAGCATCATGAAGCCGGGCAGCTTCGACATGGCCAACATCCGTGCCATGGAAACGCCGGCGATCGCCTTCTTCCTGACATTGCCGGCGCCGCTGACCGCGCTGGACGCCTGGGAGAAGATGCTGCCGACCGTGCAGCGCATGGCTGAACTGCTGGATGGCGTGGTGCTGGATGACAGCCGCAATGCCCTGGGCCGCCAGCGCATCGCGCACATCCGTGACGAGCTGCGCGCCTACGACCGCCAGCACCAGGCCCCGCCGCTGACCAAGACCCCGCGCTGGTAAGCCCCCAACTGTAGAGTCGAGCCATGCTCGACTCAAGCTTGGAGCGACCGACCAAGCCATCGTGACCGGGCCCTTTGTTGATAAATGCCTTTCTGTAGAGTCGAGCCATGCTCGACTTGCGGATCCCCGGGTAAGCCCCAGTCGAGCATGGCTCGACTCTACAGGGTCGGCCATCCCTGACTCGCCTCTAGGGCGATCGATCTAACCACCGGCACCAGGCAAACGGATGATCGCCGAGCTGTGCCGCCAGCCCGGCGCGCACAGGATTCGCTGCGATGTACAGAGCTTGGTTTCTCAGGGACTCATCACATCGCACAGCGTGATCATGGTAACCGCGCTGCCAGAGTGGCCCGTTGATGCCTATGAGTCGGCTGCAGCGGGATTTCATCATCTGCACCGACGCGGCAAGGGTTCCTGAGCGCAGTTGCATCAACCAATGCACGTGATCTGGCATGACCGCCCATGCGAGGTTAAGGCATCGGCCCTCCTGCTGAATCCACTGCAGGCCCGCGACAACGACGGCGGCCTGGTGTGGATCATCAAAGTGCGGATGGCGCTGGTGAGTGACGGTGGTGATCGCGTAGACGTTCCGCAGTTGCGACCAACGGCCTCTCAGGAGACGTGGACTGGGCATGCCTCAGCATTGGCTGGCCGAGGCAGCTTGGATATCGCTTGAGTGCGGTCAGGCTTGTAGGGAAGGCCCCAGTCGAGCATGGCTCGACTCTACAGGGGCCCAGGTCGGCACCCACAACAGTAGATCCACGCCATGCGTGGATAGGGTGAACCAAGGTTCGCCCCCACCAACAGGGTCAGGCCGGTACGCCGGCCACCTTTGCGAATGCCCTGCGGAACGCAGCCATTTCCTCCTCGGTGCCGACGGTCACGCGCACGCGCTGTGGCCAGATCGGCCAGCTGCGTCCGATCACCACGCCGTTGTCCGCCATCGCCTTGGCGAACGCGCTGCCATCGCGTTGCACGTCGACCACGAAGCAGTTCGCTTCCGACGGCAGGCAGCTGAAACCACGCTTGCCCAGCCACGCGATGGTGGCCTGCCGCAGCTTGGCATTCTGCAGGCGGCGCTGCGGAATCAACTGCGGATCGCGCAGGCTGGCCAGTGCAGCGGCCAGTGCCGGCACGGGTAGCGGGTTGTCGCCCAGGCTGGCCAGTTCGCGCAGACGGTCGGGATGTGCGGCCGCCGCGCCCAGGCGCAGGCCGGCCATGCCGTACAGCTTGGAGAACGTGCGCAGCACGATCAGGTCATCGCGCTGCGCTACCTGCGTGATCAGGCTGGGTTGCTCGCTGTACTGCAGGTAGGCCTCGTCGACCAGCACGCGGGTGGAAGCGGGTTTGTGGGCCAGCAGCCAGGCGAGCTCATCCGGCGGGCTGATCGAACCGGTCGGGTTGTTGGGGTTGCACACATACAGCAGCCCGGTCGGGCGTGCGTGTGCGGCGGCGGCCATCGCACGCAGGTCGTGTGCACCGTCCTCGCGCAGCGGCACTTTCTGCACGTGTGCACCGTGTGCGGCGGCGACCTCGCCCAGCGTCTCGAAGGTCGGGTCGGCCACTACCAGCCCCGCCTGCGGGCCGGCCCATAGCACGGCGGCGCGGTTCAGCGGCTCGCTGGAACCTGGATACAGCCGCACGTGATCAGCCGGAATGCGTGCCTGTTCAATAAAGGCATCGCGCACCTGGCCCGCCAGTTCGAAGCGGTAGCGGCCGCAGCTGGCGATGCTGTCGCGCGCCGCCTGCTGGGCTGCGGGCGAGGGGCCGTACGGGCATTCATTGAAGTTCAGTAGTACGGCGCCTTCGGCAGGGGCGGGGGCGGCGGCTGTCGCGGGTTGGGCCTGGCCAAACTGCGGCAGCCCGCTGCCGGCGACGGCGAGGCCGGCACCGGCCAGTTGCAGGAAGCGTCGACGGGAAGCGGGCAGGGTCACGGGTAGGATTCCGAAGGGCGACCGTCGCACGCTAGCGCCGGTGGGCATGTGCGGCAAGCTGCTTTTGTGGAGTCGAACCATGCTTGACTGCAGATGTGCCAACCAAGGTTGGCACCTACCAGAGCGGGGAGTGGTTGGCACGTACCAGGGCGGGGGAGTGGTTGGCACGTACCAGGGCGGGGGAGTGGATGGCGCCTGCCAGAGCGAGGGAGGACCCGTCGAGCTTGGCTCGACTCTACAAAAGGCGGCGGCGTTACAGGGCCTGACAGCCGGGCGCGGTAGAATCCCCGGCCATCCCAGAACCACCGGATCCCGATGAGCCCCAGCCCCGCCGAACGCGCCGAAGACCTTCGCCGGCAGATCGCCCAGGCCAACCGCGCCTATCACGAGCTGGACGCGCCGGAGATCCCCGACGTCGACTACGACCGCATGGTGCGCGAGCTGGAAGCGCTGGAGCGCGAGCACCCGGAACTGGCCCGTGCCGACAGCCCGACCCAGCAGGTCGGTGCGCGCCCCTCCGGCCGCTTCCCGGAAGTGCGCCACGCGGTGCCGATGCTGTCGCTGTCCAATGCTTTCAGCGATGAGGAGGTGGCCGATTTCGTGCGCCGCATCGATGAGCGCCTGGGCCGTCGCAGCCTGCGGTTCTCGGCCGAACCGAAGATGGACGGCCTGGCGATCAGCCTGCGCTACGAAGACGGGCATTTCGTGTTGGGCGCGACCCGTGGCGATGGCAGTACCGGCGAGGACGTGACCGCCAACCTGCGCGAGATCGGTGACATTCCCAAGCGCCTGCACGGCAGGGACTGGCCGGATGTGCTGGAGGTGCGCGGCGAGGTCTACATGGCCCGCGCCGACTTCGAGGCCTACAACGAACGTGCGCGGCTGCAGGGCGGCAAGGTGTTGGCCAACCCGCGCAACGCCGCCGCCGGTTCGCTGCGCCAGCTCGACCCGAAGATCAGTGCGCAGCGCAGGCTGAGTTTCTTCGCCTACGGCACTGGCGAAGTGCAGGGCGGCGAGCTGCCGGATACTCATTCGGGCACACTGGCCCAGCTTGGTGCCTGGGGCTTCCCGGTCAGTGAGCTGTGCAAGGTGGTGGAAGGCACCGACGGCCTGCTGGGCTACTACCGCGACATCGGTGAGCGCCGCGATGGCCTGCCGTTTGATATCGATGGCGTGGTGTACAAGCTGGATGACCGTGCCGGCCAGCAGGCGATGGGCTTCGTTTCGCGCGCGCCGCGCTGGGCCATCGCGCACAAATTCCCCGCGCAGGAACAGAGCACCACGGTGGAGGCGATCGAGATCCAGATCGGCCGCACCGGTGCCGCCACACCGGTCGCGCGACTGGCGCCGGTGGCGGTGGCCGGCGTGATCGTGTCCAATGCCACGCTGCACAACGCCGACCAGATCGCACGCCTGGATGTGCGCGTGGGCGACAGCGTGATCGTGCGCCGCGCCGGTGACGTGATTCCGGAAGTGGTCAGCGTCATTCTCGACCGCCGCCCGCAGGGCACCACGCCGTGGCAGATGCCGACGCGCTGCCCGGTGTGCGGCTCGGAGATCGTGCGCGAGGAAGGTGCGGCGGCGTGGCGCTGCTCGGGCGAGCTGTCCTGCCCGGCGCAGCGCAAGGAGGCCATCGCCCATTTTGCTTCGCGTCGTGCAATGGATATCGACGGCCTCGGCGACAAGTACATCGAAACCCTGGTCGACGCCGGCATCGTCAGGAGCGTGGCTGATCTGTATCGCCTCAACCGCGACCAGCTGCTGCACCTGAAGCTGGTGCTGGATGCCGAGGATCCGTCGGCACTGGCCGCTGCGCTGAAGCTGCACCTGCCCGCCGAAGGCAGTGGTGCGGTGCTCAATGCGGTGCTCAGGCTGGATGGCAACGATCCGGGCTGGCGCGCACAGGCGCTGGCACAGCCGGCCAGCTTCGAATGGAACACGAAGAAGATCGCCACCAAGTGGGCCGACAACCTGATCGCTGCAATCGACGCCAGCCGTGCGGCCACGCTGGAGCGCCTGCTGTTCGCGCTTGGCATCGAGCACGTGGGCGAGAGCACTGCCAAGGCGCTGGCGCAGTGGTTCGGTGACCTGGAGCTGATCCGCCACCTGCCATGGCCGTTGTTCAAGCGTGTGCCGGACATCGGCGGCGAAGTGGCGCGTTCGCTTGGCCATTTCTTCGAGCAGCAGGGCAACCAGCAGGCCATCGATGACCTGCTGCAGGTCGGCCAGGTGCGCATCAGTGATGTGCATGCGCCCAGCGCCAAGCTGCGCGAGGGCCTGGATCTGGCGCAGCTGCTGGTCGAGTCGGAGATCCCTGGCATCACCCGCCTGCGTGCCGAAAAGCTGGTGGCTGTGCTTCCGGGCGCGCAGGCCGTGCTCGACGCCGAGCATGGCCAGTTCGTCAACGCCGGCCTGCCGGACGACACTGCACGCGGCCTGGCTGAGTGGCTCGATGCCGATGGCCATGGTGTGATGCTGCTGGCGGCCGAGAAGGCGATGCAGCAGATCCTGGCCAAGGCGCCGGCGCTGGCCGAGATCGTGGCCGGCCCATTGGACGGGCAGACCGTGGTGCTGACCGGCACCCTGGCCCAGCTCACCCGCGATGCCGCCAAGGAACGCCTGGAAGCGCTGGGTGCCAAGGTTTCCGGCAGCGTGTCGAAGAAGACCAGCTTCGTGGTGGCCGGTACCGAGGCCGGCTCCAAGCTGGACAAGGCGCAATCGCTTGGCGTGCCGGTGTGGGACGAAGACCGCCTGCTGGCCTATCTCGCCGAACACGAATGATGACCACGCCGGGTGCCCCGCGCCCGGCATGAAAGACAAAGGAACACCGATGCAGACCGCCCCGCTGGATTTCCGCCTGGCCACCCGTGCCGACGAGGAGCTGTTGATCGCGTTGATGCGCGAGTTCTACGCCGAAGACAGGATCGACTTCGATGATGCGCGCGTGCGTCGCGGCGTGGATGCGCTGCTGGCCGACCCGCGCAATGGCGAAGTGCTGCTGTGGC
This sequence comes from Stenotrophomonas maltophilia, assembly GCF_003205835.1. Lineage (GTDB taxonomy): Bacteria > Pseudomonadota > Gammaproteobacteria > Xanthomonadales > Xanthomonadaceae > Stenotrophomonas > Stenotrophomonas riyadhensis. Next base: position 3,094,938 of record NZ_CP029773.1, on the reverse strand, counting down.
TGGACGAGGCAGGCGAGGTGGTCGGCTACGCGGTGATCGCGATGGGCTTCAGCCTGGAGCAGGGCGGCCACTTCATGCTGCTGGATGAGCTGTACCTGAGCCACCGCGCGCGCGGCCGCGGCCGCGGCAAGCAGGCGCTGGCCATCTGCGAACAGCGCGCTCGCGGGCGTGGCGTCAGCCGTCTGCGGCTGGAAGTGAACCACCACAACGAACTGGCCCGGCGCCTGTACCTGGCCAGTGGCTACATCGATGACACCCGCGATCTGCTGACCCTGCCGCTGGATCATCCGCGCCCGGAGGGCATCCTGTGAGCGAGGCCCTGCTGCGCGCGCTGCAGCAGCGTGCCGCACTCAATGCGCTGGTGCGCCGCTTCTTCGCCGAGCGCGATGTGCTGGAGGTGGAAACACCGATCCTGTCGGTGGCAGGCAACACCGAGCCGAACATCGACAGCTTCCATACCGATTTCACCGGGCATGTCGATGCCGGTGGCCGTCGCCGTTGGCTGCGCACGTCGCCGGAGTATCCGCTCAAGCGACTGCTGGCGGCAGGCGTGGGCGACTGCTACGAACTGGGCAGGGTGTTCCGCAACGGCGAGGCCGGCGGCCGCCACAACCCGGAATTCACCATGCTGGAGTGGTATCGCGTCGGCTGGGACCACCACCGGTTGGTGCAGGAGACCGCCGAGCTGGTCGGCCAGGCGCTGGCCCTGGTCGGGCGCAGTGCGACCCTGCGCGTGCTCAGCTACCGCGAGCTGTTCCAGCAGCATGTGGGCGTGGACCCGTTCGAGGCCGATGAGACCGCGCTGCGTAACGCGCTGGGCGAGGTGCACATCGACCCGGTCGGGCTGACCCGCGACGATTGGCTGGATCTGCTGATGACCCACCGCATCCAGCCGCACTTCGATGACGCGGTGATGACCGTGGTCCACGACTGGCCGGCCAGCCAGGCGGCGCTGGCCCGCATCCGTGCCGGCACGCCGCCGCTGGCCGAGCGTTTCGAGCTGTATCTGGGCGCGGTGGAGCTGGCCAACGGCTATCACGAACTGAACGACGCGCAGGAGCAGCGCACGCGCTTCCAGCGTGACCTGCAGCGCCGCCACGAACGCGGCCAGGTGCAGCCGGCGCTGGACGAAGCCTTGCTGGCTGCGCTGCCCTCGATGCCGGCCTGCGCCGGCGTGGCGGTGGGCGTGGACCGGCTGCTGATGGCGATGAATCGCACGCCGCGCATCGCCGACGTGTTGGCCTATGACTTCGCCCACGCCTGATCTTCGCGGTTTTCTGAATATCGAAGACTGAACGGATTGCCGCGTTTCCGTGCTTGCTTCGGTAAGCAGGATGATGCTCTTATCACGGCAGATGCGGGACACTGGCATCGGAATTCGTCCACTCCTGTTGGGGAAGGCATTGGTCAAGTGGTTTGCGGTCGTCGCGGTACCGGTCTACTCCATTGCGTTGTGGGGTGCCTGGCTGCCGTCGTCGGCGTCTGCCCAGCAGGTGGGTTATGACGGCGAAGTGGTGACCTGCGAATCGCGCGACATGGGCTGGGTGCATTGCGATATCGATGTCAGCAACGGCGTCGATCTTGTGCGCCAGCTCTCCAACAGCAGCTGCATCCGTGGCAGCGAGTGGGGCACCGACCGTAGTGGCGTGTGGGTCACCCTGGGCTGCCGCGCCGAGTTCCGCGCGCGCCGTGCCGCGGGTGCCGCAGCGGCCGCGAACGAAGGCAAGCGCCTGGTCCGCCGCGTGGTGCGCTGCGAATCCAATGGTCGTCCGCAGAGCTGCCCGGTGCGCCTCGACGGTGCCCCCGTGCGTCTGTTGCGGCAGCTGTCGGCACTGCCATGCCGGGAAGGGCAGGGCTGGGGCTACAAGCGCAACGAAGTCTGGACCAGCCGCGGCTGCCAGGGAGATTTCGAGGTGGCCGACGATGACGGCCGCTTCGTCGATGTGCCACGCCGGCTGACCTGCGAATCGAAGTCGAAGAAGCGCCGGTTCTGCGGGGCCAGCATCTCGGTCGGTGCCGTCGTCTCCGAGCAGCTGTCCAGCACGCCGTGCGAGGAAGGCAGCACCTGGGGCTGGAACCGCAACGGGATCTGGGTGGATGGCGGCTGCCGCGCCGAATTCTCGGTGAATTGAGTCCGGGCGGGCTCCAACCACGTGGGGCGTGGCCCTACAATGGGCCCATGAACACTGCCTCTGACATCGACTACGCCCGTTACGACCACATCCGCCCGATCCTGTGGACCGGCGATGCCCTGCAACTGCTGGACCAGCGCAAGCTGCCGTTCGTGGTCGAGCATGTGGTCTGCCATGACAGTGACGAGGTTGCCGCCGCCATCCACGCGCTGACCGTGCGCGGTGCGCCGGCGATCGGCATTGCCGCGGCCTGGGGCGTGGTGCTGGCCGCACGTGACGTGCAGGCCGCCGATGGGGCGCATGCATTGCAGCAGCTGGAACCGGCGCTGCAGCGCCTCAACGCATCGCGCCCGACCGCCGTCAATCTGGCCTGGGCGCTGGCACGCATGCGCCGCTGCCTGAACGCCGCCGGCGCCGACTGGAAGACGTTGCTGGAAGCGGAAGCGCAGGCCATCGCCGAGGAAGACCTGGCCGCCAACCGCCACATGGGCGCGCTGGGCGCGGGCCTGATCGAGGCCGGCAGTGGCGTGCTGACCCACTGCAACACCGGCTCGCTGGCCACCGCCGGCTTCGGCACCGCACTGGGCGTGATCCGTGCCGGCATGGCCCAGCACCGCATCGCCCGCGTGTTCGCCGGCGAGACCCGTCCGTGGCTGCAGGGCGCACGTCTGACCGTATGGGAACTGCAGCAGGATGGCATCGACGCCACCCTGATCGCCGATTCCGCCGCCTCGCACCTGATGAAGACCGGTGCGGTGCAATGGGTGATCGTCGGTGCAGACCGCATCTGCGCCAACGGCGATACCGCCAACAAGATCGGTACCTACCAGCTGGCCATCGCCGCCCGCCACCACGGTGTCAAATTCATGGTGGTGGCGCCGTCCTCGACCGTGGACATGGAGACCGTGGATGGCAGCCAGATCGAGATCGAGCAGCGAGATCCGGGCGAACTCTACGGCGTGGGCGGTACCCGCACCGTGGCCGAGGGCATTGCCGCCTGGAACCCGGTGTTCGACGTTACCCCGGGCGAGCTGATCGACGCCATCGTGACCGAGCGCGGGGTGATCCTGAACCCGACCACCGAGAACATGCGCGCCGCCTTCGGCGGTTGAGGCACAGGGGAAGGGGCAGCGTGACCTCCGCCCCCGGTAGTGCCGGCCGCTGGCCGGCAACCCCCTAAGTTCCTGATTTGTGCCGGTAAAATCTCCGTAAAGGGAGGCGGGAAACGGCCTGTTGTGGTAGTATCCGCAGGTTGAATCGAGGTTCCGGCACGACCCCCTCCCGCAGAGGGCTGCGCCGGACTGGACCGCTACCAGACAACGGAACCCGAATGGCAGAAAACGCCAAGGAAATCATCCAGGTCAACCTGGAAGACGAGATGCGCAAGAGCTACCTCGATTACGCGATGAGCGTGATCGTGGGCCGCGCGCTCCCGGATGCGCGCGATGGCCTCAAGCCGGTGCATCGCCGCGTGCTGTTCGCGATGAACGAACTCAACGCGCACAGCAACAAGCCCTACTTCAAGTCGGCGCGTATCGTCGGTGACGTCATCGGTAAGTACCACCCGCATGGCGATCAGTCGGTGTACGACACGCTGGTGCGCCTGGCACAGCCGTTCTCGCTGCGTTACATGCTGGTCGATGGCCAGGGTAACTTCGGCTCGATCGATGGCGACTCCGCGGCGGCGATGCGATACACCGAAGCGCGCATGTCGCGCCTCGCGCATGAGCTGATGGCCGACATCGACAAGGAAACCGTCGATTTCCAGCCCAACTACGACGAGAAGGAACTGGAGCCGACGGTCATGCCGACCCGGTTCCCGAACCTGCTGGTCAATGGTTCGGCCGGTATCGCGGTGGGCATGGCCACCAACATCCCGCCGCACAACCTGAGCGAATCGATCAACGCCTGCATCGCGCTGATCGATAACCCGGAAATCGATGTCGACGGCCTGATGGAGTACATCCCGGGCCCGGATTTCCCGACCGCCGGCATCATCAATGGTACCGCCGGCATCGTCGCCGGCTACCGCACCGGCCGTGGCCGCGTGCGCATCCGTGCCAAGGCCGATATCGAAGTGGCCGACAACGGTCGCGAATCGATCATCGTCACTGAAATTCCTTACCAGGTGAACAAGGCGCGTCTGATCGAAAAGATCGCCGAGCTGGTCAAGGAAAAGAAGATCGAAGGCATCAGCGAGCTGCGCGATGAGTCCGACAAGGACGGCATGCGCATCTACATCGAGATCAAGCGCGGTGAATCTGCCGAGGTTGTGCTGAACAACCTGTACCAGCAGACGCAGATGGAATCGGTGTTCGGCATCAACATGGTGGCGCTGGTCGATGGCCGCCCGCAGTTGATGAACCTCAAGCAGATGCTCGAGGCGTTCGTCCGCCACCGTCGCGAAGTGGTCACCCGCCGCACCGTGTTCGAGCTGCGCAAGGCGCGCGCCCGTGCCCACGTGCTGGAAGGCCTGACCGTTGCGCTGGCCAACATCGACGAGATGATCGAGCTGATCAAGACCTCGCCGAACCCGAATGAAGCACGCGAGCGCATGCTGGCGCGCGTGTGGGAGCCGGGCCTGGTCGGTGCGATGCTGGGTGCCGCCGGTGCCGAAGCCTCGCGTCCGGAAGACCTGCCCAAGGGCGTGGGCCTGATCGAGGGCGGCTACCAGCTGACCGAGATCCAGGCCACCCAGATCCTGGAAATGCGCCTGCACCGCCTGACCGGGCTGGAGCAGGACCGCCTGACCGACGAGTACAAGCAGCTGTTGGAAGTGATCGCCGGGCTGATCCACATCCTGGAAGATCCCGACCGCCTGCTGCAGGTGATCCGCGAGGAGCTGGTCAACGTCAAGGCCGAGTTCGGCGACGAGCGTCGTACCGAAATCCGCCACAGCGAAGAAGACCTGGACATCCTCGACCTGATCGCGCCGGAAGACGTGGTGGTCACCGTGTCGCATGCCGGTTACGTGAAGCGGCAGCCGGTGAGCGTGTACCGCGCACAGCGCCGTGGCGGCCGTGGCCGCAGTGCGGCAGCGACCAAGGAAGAGGATTTCATCGAACAGCTGTGGCTGGTCAACACGCACGATACGCTGCTGACCTTCACCAGCTCGGGCAAGGTGTTCTGGCTGCCGGTGTACCAGCTGCCCGAAGCCGGTTCGAATGCCCGCGGCCGTCCGATCATCAACTGGATCCCGCTGGAGCCGGGCGAACGCGTTCAGGCCGTGCTGCCGGTACGTGAATACGCCGATGGCCAGTTCGTGTTCTTCGCCACCAAGAACGGTACGGTCAAGAAGACCCCGCTGGGCGAGTTTGCCTTCCGTCTGGCCCGCGGCAAGATCGCGATCAACCTGGACGAGGGCGATGCCCTGGTCGGCGTCGGCCTGACCGATGGCGAGCGTGACATCCTGCTGTTCGCCTCCAACGGCAAGACCGTGCGCTTCGGTGAAGACAAGGTCCGCTCGATGGGCCGTACCGCCACCGGCGTGCGCGGCATCAAGATGCCGGCCGGCGAGGAAGTGGTCAGCCTGATCGTGGCCGAAAGTGCCGGTGGCATCGAGGACGACAACGAGGACGACAACGGTGTCGAGGAAGCCGCAGCCAATGGCGATGCGGTGATCGACGGCGCCGATGACGCCAGCGTGCAGTACATCCTCACCGCCACCGAGAACGGCTACGGCAAGCGCACCCCGCTGCCGGACTACCCGCGCAAGGGCCGTGGTACGCAGGGCGTGATCGGCATCCAGACCACCGAGCGCAACGGCAAGCTGGTCGCCGCGGTGCTGATGGGCTCCGGCGACGAAGTCCTGCTGATCTCCGATGGCGGCACCCTGGTGCGTACGCGTGGCTCGGAAATCAGCCGCGTCGGCCGCAACACCCAGGGCGTGACCCTGATCCGCCTGTCCAAGGACGAGAAGCTGCAGGCGGTGGAGCGCATGGATGCCTCGATCGACGAGGACGAGGACGAGGTGGCTGCCGCCACCCCGGCCGCGACCGACGGCACCCCGGCTGCTGCCAGCAGCGAGGACGCCGCGCAGGAGTGATCCTGCCATCAGGTTGAGGTACCCGACGACGCCGGCCCTGTGCCGGCGTCGTCGTATCCGGGTGCCGCACATACGCGCGCGCTTCACGCAGGCGGTGGGATAACGGCGCATGCTGCCCCCGGAGATCGACGATGTCCGCCACGCCGCAGTCCGCTACTGCCCCCTTCCGCGCTTCCCGGCATCCCCTCGTTACCGTGCTGTCGCTGCTGCTGGTCGTGCTCGGCCTGGCCATCGGCGGCCTGGGTGCGTGGCTGCTCAGCCTGGGGGGATCGGCGTACTACGCCATTGCCGGGCTCGGCCTGCTGGTCAGTGGCATCCTGTTGTTCGGCAACCGCCGCAGCGGCGCGCTGCTGTACGCGCTGGTGTTCATCGGCACGTTGCTGTGGACCTGGTGGGAATCGGGCAGCGACTACTGGCGCTGGGTACCGCGGCTCGGGCTGGTGACCGCGCTCGGCATCGTGCTGGCGCTGCTGGCGCCGACCCTGCGCGAGCCGGTTTCAAAACGCCTGTCGCGCAGCACGGCGGGCGTGCTGATGCTGGTGTTCGTGGCCGCCTTCGGATTGGCGTTCGCGCCGCACGGCGAAGTGGACGGGCACCAGCCGTTCCCGGAAGGCGCAGTCAGTGCCGGACTGGAACCTACGCGCGATACCACGGGCCTGCAGCCGGCCGACCAGCCCGCGGATGGCGACTGGCCTGCGTGGGGACGCAGCAATGCGGGCACCCGCTACTCGCCGTTGCAGCAGATCACGCCAGCCAATGTGGCCACGTTGCAACCGGCCTGGCAGTTCCGCACCGGCGATATGCCGAAGAAGCGCTGGGGCGCGGAAACCACGCCGCTGAAGATCGGCGACCGCCTGTACCTGTGCACCGCGCGCAACCGCCTGATCGCGCTCGATGTCGCCAGTGGCAAGGAGCTGTGGCGCTTCGACCCCAAGGTGAAGGACGCTTCGATCCCGTACACCGCCGCCTGCCGTGGGGTGAGCTACTACGAGCAGCCCAGCATGCCGGTCCTTGCCGATGCCACGCTGGCCGATGCCGCGGCCGATCTGGCGTTGCCGGAACCGCCGCCCAGCGTCACCCGCAGTGCTGCGCCGGGCACGCGTCCGGCCTGCTGGGCGCGCATCATCGAAGGCACGCTGGACGGCCGCATCATCGCGGTGGATGCGGACAGCGGCCGTCCCTGCGCCAACTTCGGCAACAACGGTCAGGTCGACATCACCCTGGGCATGGGCGAGGTGCCACCGGGTTACGTGTCGATCACCTCGCCACCGGCGATCGTGCGCGGGGTGATCGTGACCGGTCACCAGGTGCTGGACGGGCAGCGCCGCGATGCGCCGTCGGGCGTGATCCAGGCCTACGATGCCATCACCGGCAAGCTGCGCTGGGCGTGGGACATGGACCAGCCCGAGCGCAGCGGTCTGCCGCCGCGCGAGCAGACCTATACGCGCGGCACGCCCAACATGTGGACCACCGCCACCGGTGATGAGGCGCTGGGCCTGGTCTACCTGCCGCTGGGCAATTCCGCGGGTGACTACTGGAGCGGCTCACGCACGGAAAACCAGAACCGCTATGCGACGTCACTGGTGGCGATCGACGTGGCCACCGGCAAGCCGGTCTGGCATTTCCAGGCGGTGCGCAAGGATGTGTGGGACTACGACCTCGGTTCGCAGGCCAGCCTGATCGACTACCCGACGGCGGCCGGCAAAGTGCCGGCGATCCTGCTGCCGACCAAACAGGGCGACATCTACATCCTCGACCGCCGCAACGGCCAGCTTCTGACCGCGGCCGAAGAGCGCAAGGTGCCCATCGGTGGTGTTGAACCCGAGCAGCGCTCGCCCACGCAACTGTTCTCGCTGTACCACACGCTGCGCCGCGAGCATGAGCTGACCGAGCGCGACATGTGGGGCATCACCCCGATCGACCAGCTGGTCTGCCGCATCCAGTTCCGCAAGGCCTACTACGAAGGTTTCTACACGCCGCCGAGCAGTGACCGCCATTCCATCGAGTACCCCGGCTACAACGGCGGCTCGGATTGGGGCAGCGTGTCCATCGATACGCGTCGTGGCGTGATCGTGGCCAACTACAACGACATGCCCAACTACAACCGGCTGGTGCCGCGTGCCGAGGCCGATCGCCTGGGTTGGCTGCCGCGCGAAAAGATCCGGTTCGACAAGGGCGGCGCTGAGGGCGCGGGCGACCCACAGGTGGGCACGCCCTATGCCATCCAGGTGAATGCAGGTTGGCGCCTGCCGTTCACCGGTCTGCTGTGCAAGCAGCCGCCCTATGGTGGCATCCGTGCCATCGACCTGCGCACCGGCAAACTGCTGTGGGACCGCCCGTTCGGCAGTGCACGTGGCAATGGACCCTTCGGCATCCGCTCCGGCCTGCCGATCGAGATCGGCACGCCGAACAATGGCGGCTCGGTGGTGACCGCCAGCGGCCTGATCTTCATCGCCGCCGCCACCGATGATCTGCTGCGTGCCATCGACCTGAAGACCGGCAAGGAACTGTGGCACGCCAAGCTGCCTGCCGGTGGCCAGGCGAACCCGATGGTGTACGAGCAGGGCGGGCGCCAGTACGTGGTGATCATGGCCGGCGGCCACCATTTCATGGAAACCCCGAACGGCGATTACGTGATGGCGTTTGCGTTGCCGAGGTAACCGCAAGGGAGGCGGTGGGCCGCCCCCGTTGCATGACGCTGGATCACACCGTCACTACCACCTTGCCGATCTGCTCGTTCGATTCCAGGTAACGGTGTGCGTCCTGGATCTGCGTGAACGGGAATACCTTGGCGATCTTCGGCGCCAGCGTGCCCTGGTCCAGGCCGTTGACGATGAAGGCCTTGGCACGTGCCAGCGCGGCATCGTCGGAGACGATTTCCGAGTACAGGTAACCCTTCAGCGTCAGTGACTTGCCCAGCACGTTGAACAACGGGAACGGGGTGGGTTCACTGCTCAGCGCGCCGTACTCCAGCAGGATGCCGCCACGCGCCATGGCTTCGGTCAGCGGTACGAACTGCGGGCCACCGATCGGATCGAACACCACGCGGGCGCCGGCACCGCCGGTGATGCGCGCGACTTCGGCCACCAGATCCTGTTCCTGGGTGGCGATGACATGGGCGGCACCGGCGTCGAGCAGGGCCTGGCGCTTGCCCGGGCCTCGCGTTACCGCGATCGGCGTGGCGCCCACCGCGTTGGCGATCTGGATCGCGGCCAGTCCGACGCTGCTGCTGGCAGCGGTGATGATGACGAAATCTCCGGCGGACAAGTGCGCCTGCTCCAACAGCGCCCCCCAGGCGGTGACGTACTGCATCCACACTGCGGCGGCCGTTTCAAAGTCCAATGCCTGCGGATGCTTGACCACCAGTCGTGCCGGCACGTTGGCCAGTTCGCCGTAGGTGCCCCAGCGCGCGATATCCAGTGGCGGCACCACGCTGACCGCATCGCCTGTGGTGAATCCGCTCACGGCACAGCCGACGGCTTCGACCACACCGGCCGCTTCGTAGCCGAGGCGACTGGGGAACTGCGCCTCCTGCAGGTAGGCGCCGTTGCGGAACATCACCTCGGCGCGGTTCAGGCCGATGGCCTTGACCCGGATCTGGACTTCGTCGGCGGCGGGGGCGGGAACGTCGATGTTGTCGATGCGCAGTACATCGGCGTTACCGTATTCGTGGATGCGGACAATCTGGCTCATGGGGGCTCCTGGACAAGGCCAGCGCTGAGGCCGGCGGAAAGGTGAGGCCTACTGTGCGCGTGGCCTGCATCCAGAATAAGGGGTAATCTTGGGTTTCATTGAAAAACAATTGTTTGCAATGGACCTGATCGCTCCCCTGCGTACCTTCGTGAAAGTGGCCGAGGTCGGCTCCTTCGCCGCTGCTGCCGACGCGCTGGACCTGTCGCCGCAGCTGGTCGGCAAACACGTGCAGTCGCTGGAACTCCACCTGGGCGTGCGCCTGCTCAACCGCACCACGCGCAAGCAGAGCCTGACCGACTTCGGCCAGGCCTACCTGGCGCGGGCGCGGGTGATCCTGGAGGAAGTGGAGGGGGCCGAGCAGCTGGCCGAAGTGGCGCGCGGGCGGCCGATGGGGCGCCTGCGCATCAGTGCGCCGGTCACCTTCGGCGTGCATGCGCTGGGCCCGGCGGTGGTGGCTTACATGCAGCAGTACCCGGACGTGCAGGTCGATCTGAACCTGTCCAACAGCCTGGTGGACATCGTCGAGGACGGCTACGACCTGGTGTTCCGTACCGGTGACCTGGCCGACAGCGGGCTGGTGGCACGACGGCTGGGGCCGTATCCACTGGTCCTGTGTGCCTCACCGGACTATCTGGCCTCGCGCCCGGCCATTACCCATCCCGATGACCTGAGCCGGCACGAGTGCCTGGGCTTCGCGCATTCGGTCATCCGCACGCGCTGGAGTTTCCGCGATGCCGATGGCAGCGTGCTGACCGTGCCGGTGTCCAGCCGCTTCATGGTCAACCAGGCCGAGCCGCTGCTGACTGCGGCCGTGGGAGGGCTGGGACTGATCCTGCAGCCCTACGAAATGCTTGCCGCCGCACTGGCGCGTGGTGAACTGGTGGAAGTGCTGCCGCACCATGTGCCGGTATCGACGTGGATCAACCTGGTGTATCCGCGCGACCGCCAGCTGACGCCCAAGCTGCGCAGCTTCCTGGACTTCTGCGTGGCGAGATTCAGCGAACAGACGATGGCAAGGCGATAGCGGGGCCATCGGGTAGAAGGGTTTCCATCAACTGCGAAGGATCTCGCACTCACATTGCATCCGGGGCTGTGCGCATTCCACCACGCACGCGGAGTGGATGGCAGCGCATCGACGCATTCAGCGTCACCGTTGAGATGTTGCAGCAGAGTCCCTGGTGTCGATGCGGCGGCCGCATCCTTGGTCTAGGATGCGTCCAGGAATCCCCGCAAAGGAACTGCCATGAGGATTGTTGGACGCCTGTTTCTCTGCAGTGCACTGGCCTGTTCGGTTCTACTGGTTACCCCGGTTTTTCCAGCAATCGGCGCCACATCTTCCGAGCGTGCACATCCACGTGCGCAGGACGCCATCGATGACTGGCTGGCGGCCTTCAACGCTGGCAGCCTCGAGCAACTGCAGGCGTTCGCCGATACCTACGCGAAGAAGGAAGGCAGCAGCCCCAAGGACTATCTCGAGTTCCGCGAGAGCACCGGCCCGCTGCGTGTGCTGGAAACACGCCAGAGCGCGCCCGGTCACGCGAAGCTGCTGGTGATGGGCCAGCTGAACGAGCGCGCGATGTGGGTGACGGCCAGCATGGACCCGGACAATCCGGCGCACCTGAAGCAGTTCCAGATCGAAGGTACTGAAACGCCGGACAAGTTCAAGCCGGAGAGGGTTGCTTTGCCTGCCCTGATGGCCGATGCCACAGCAAGGCTGGAGGCGCTGCGGGCCCAGGACGCGCTGTCGGGTGCGTTGCAGGTGGCACGGAACGGCAAGGTGCTGCTGGACTGGCGCGGTGGCAATGCCGATCGCACCGCTGGCATTCCAGTGGGCGTGGATACGCAGTTCCGCCTTGCGTCCTCCAACAAGATGTTCACCGCAGTGGCCATACTGCAGCGGGTGCAGGAGGGCAAACTCAGTCTCGATGACACGATCGGCAAGCACCTGCCGGACTATCCGAACAAGGCCGTTGCCAACAGCGTGACCGTTCGCCAGCTGTTGACCCACACCAGCGGTCTGGGCGATTTTTTCGGTGATGATTTCGATCAGTATTCGGCCTCGCTGAAGACGCTGGATGATTACGTGCAGCGCTTCGCCAAGGATGCGCCGCAGTTCACGCCTGGCAGCCAGGACAGCTATTCCAACTATGGCTTCATCGTGCTTGGGCGGATCATCGAGGCCGTCTCCGGGCAGTCGTACTACGCCTATGTGGAGCAACACATCCTGCGCCCGGCAGGCATGACCGGCACCGGCTTCGAGCCGGAAACAGTGACGGTGCCACAGCGTGCCGTCGCCTATACGAAGCAGGATGGGCAATGGGTCCGTGAAACGAAGTCGCTGCCCTGGCGCGGCATGTCAGCCGGTGGCGGTTACAGCACGGCCACCGACATGCTGAAGTTCGCCGAGGCGCTGCGCAGCGGAACGCTGGTCTCACCTGCATTGCTGCAGCAGGCCACCACGGCGCAGAACCACAAGCGTTGGTACGGCTATGGTTTCGTGGTGCAGGGCGAGGGCAGGGAGCATCAGTACGGCCACGAAGGCGGTGCGCCCGGATCGAACAGTGCCATCGTGGTGCTACCCGCGCAGGGCTATGTGATCGTTGGGCTGGCCAATGTCGATCCGGATGCGATCGGTAACGTGGTCAACTACATCGCGCGACGGCTGCCGCTTTGATCGCGATGCGTGCCGGTCATTCCGGCATACGCACCATCTTCGTCATCAGGTGTTCCACCACACCCGCCGGGTCTGCCGTGCGACCGACATGCGTGCTCGACATCTGCACGACCGAGCTGCGCTTGGCGGTGAGGAAATGGAAGCGCGCGCGCGCCGGCAGCTGCGCGATCGGCCCGGCGCTGGCATCACCGCGGCAGATTGCCACGATCGCATCCAGCCACGGTTGCAGCGCGTCCTGGTCCAGCGCCGGCGCGAACGCGTGCAGGCGTGCCGGATCGATTTCGATGGCCGCCTCCAGATGACGCGCGCCCGGGCAGGAGACGATCACCCCGACGTTGATGAACTCTTCGCGTTCCACCCGCGGTACCACGCGGATGACTGCATAGTCATACGTGTGCAGCGTGGGCACGGATGGCCTCCTGCACGAACACCGCACGAACCTTCAGGCGGTGCTTGAGATAATCGATGTAGCCTTGGCGATAGGCCTGCGGGCTGTCGAATGCCGGCTCGTTGACCAGCCAACTGTCCGGCACCAGGCCGACGATCCGCTCGATCTCGGCATCGGTCAGGCGGGCGGCCAGTTCGGCATCCACCTCGGCGATGCGGCTGGCGAACGACAGCAGCACATGGTCACGGATCAGTACGAAGGGCTTCTCGCAGGCATCGCCGGCGTTGGCCCAGTCGTGATGGAAGTACATCGCCGCGCCGTGATCGATCAGGTACAGCCTGCGGTGCCACACCATCAGATTGGGATTGCGCGTGGTGCGATCGACATTACTGGTGAATGCATCGAACCAGACGATGCGCGAGGCCAGGTCGGCGTCCACCGGCATTGCTGCCGGGTCGTAGTTGATCGCACCGGGCAGGTAGTCCAGGCCCAGGTTCAGGCCTTCGCTGGCGCGGATCAGTTCCTGGATTTCCGGATCCGGTTCGGTGCGCGCGAACTCGCGGTCCAGTTCGACGAACAGGATTTCCGGAATCGGCAGGCCCAGCGCGCGCGCCATCTCGCCGGCGACCAGCTCGGCGATCAGCGCCTTCGGGCCCTGGCCGGCGCCACGGAACTTCAGCACGGCCATGCCGTCGTCATCGGTCTCGACCACGGCAGGCAGGGAGCCACCTTCCCGTAAGGGGGTGATGTAGCGGAGGGCATGTACGGTGCGCATGGACGCATTCTAGCGTGGCGCCAGGGCAGGCGTGCCGCAGCAGAGCGGGGCGCCAGCTTAATGAACGGGTACCGCGCGAACCACCTTTTACAGGTCGCCCGCAATCTTCACTTGTTCCTTCCGCGCAGAGTGGCAGCATTCGTTCCAACGGAGCAACACACCCGCGTGTGACCTTCAACAGGAGGCCCTCATGCCGCTACAGTGCAGCTGTCACGCTTCACCGTGTATGCAACGCAACGCGTGGTGTTGACCTTGACCTGACACGGTCACGCCATCGGCGCAGATGGCCGTCCCCCACAGTTCCAGACACCTTTCGCCCATCGCGCCCCGGCGTTGCCCGGTTGGTCCTGCGATCCAGGTACCTGCGCCCCAAGAGAGATCCCTGCGTTGCCGTCGACGCTGGCAACGTGGGGCCGCCGAATCCACGCTATCCCCACAGGCTTTGGAGGTGCTCCGATGAACGACGAATTCAATCCCATGCTGCCCCCACTGGACGATGCCAAGGCCGAGGAAATGATCGGCAAGGTCGTGCTGGTCGGTGTCACCCGCTATGGTGGCGACGGCCAGGTGCAGGGTCTGGAGCAGTACGCGGGCACCGTGCTGCGCATCAGTGCCGACGAAGGCGTGGTACTGGCCGACGAAGGCGATGGTCATGAGCGTTACCTGCCGCCCATGCTCGACCAGTACCAGCGGGCCGAGCCCGGCGAGTACCGCATGCGCAACAGTGGCATGATCGTGGTCGACCCCGATTACCTGACGGCCTGGGACCTGCACGCCCAGCAGTGATGACAGGCCACGCCTGGCAGGGGCCGGCCCATCGCCGGCCTCTCCGCGTGCGTCCCACTTTGCCCCATCCGGCCACTAGTCCTTCCGGCCCATTCCCGTTGCCTCCTGCGGTGCTAGATTCGGGCCCTTGCCCGTCCTCGGGCGCCCATTCACACCCCAGGGGATAAGGATGCTGATCCGTCGAACCTCTCTGGCGGCGGCTGTTGCCGTTGCCACCGTCGGCCTGCTGGCCGCTGGCCCGGCCTTCGCTGATTACGCGAAGCCGCCGGAACACCTGCTCAAGGTGCTGAAGGCACCGCCGCCGCCGGCACCGAACGTGGCCCCGGGCGGCCAACGCCTGCTGCTGACCACCGCGCAGACCTACCCGTCGATCAGCCGCGTGGCCCAGCCCTACCTGAAGCTGGCCGGCGTGCGCCTGGAGCCGAAGAACCGCAGCCGCCATGACACCCCCGGTGGCTATGGCATTCCGGCCTGCGTGGCCGACTTCACCCTGGTTGATATCGGCAGCGGCAAGGAAACCAAGGTCAACCTGCCGCAGGGCTGCGCCACCGGCGCGCTGTGGTCGGCCGACGGCAGCCATTTCGCCTTCCAGAACGCGGTCGATACCAGCGTGCAGCTGTGGGTCGGCGATGCCGCCACCGGCCAGGTGAAGCAGGTGCCGAACGTGCAGCTGAACCCGATCTTCGGCAACACCGTGCAGTGGCTGGGCGGCAGCCACAACCTGCTGGTGAAACTGGTGCCGGCCAACCAGGGCCCGGCGCCGTCCAATGGTGGTGTGCCGACTGGCCCGGATGCGCAGGAGTCGCTGGGCAGCAGCGGCGAAAGCAGCACCTACGAGGCCCGCGACACGCTGACCAGCGTGCATGACGAAAAGCTGTTCGCCTACTACGGTGCCTCGCAGCTGGCCGTGGTCGATACCGCCGCGGGCAGCGTGCGCCCGGTGGGGCAGCCGGCGCTGTTCAACGAGGTCAGCGCCGCGCCCGATGGCGTGCATGTGCTGACCGAGTCGATCAAGGCACCGTACTCGCATGCCGTGACCTACCAGCGCTTCGCCAATGATGTGGCGGTGCTGGATATCAGCAACGGCCGCAGCACACCGATCGCCAGCCTGCCGCTGGCCGACCGCGTGCCGGTGCACGGCGTGCCGGAAGGCCCGCGCGGTTTCGACTGGCGTGCCACCGATCCGGCCACCCTGGTCTATGCCGAAGCGCTGGACAAGGGCGACTGGAAGGTCAGCGTGCCGCATCGCGATCGCGTGCTGATGCTGAAGGCACCGTTCAACGGCAAGCCGACCGAAATCACGCGCACCGCGCAGCGTTTTGAGGGTTTCGCGTGGACCGCCGATCCGGCCGTGGCCTTCCAGTACGAGAACGACGAGAACCGTCACTGGATGCAGACCCGCGTCGTCGACGTGGACCAGCCGAAGAAGGAAGGTCGCCTGCTGTGGGACATGTCCAGCGATGAGCTGTACGGCAACCCCGGCAACCTGGTCTTCACCCGCCTGCCGAATGGCGCGCAGGTCGTGCGCCAGGACGGCAACCATGTGTTCCTCAGCGGCCGTGGCGCCTCACCGCAGGGCGACCGCCCGTTCCTGGACCGCCTGGACCTGGGCACGCTGAAGAGCGAGCGTCTGTTCCGCAGCAGTGCCGATGCCTACGAACAGTTCCTCGGTTTCAGCAACACGCCGGGCCGCTACCTGACCTGGCACCAGTCGGTGATCGATCCGCCGAACGCCTTCATCCGTCAGCAGGGTGAGTCAGTGGCCGATGCGAAGGCCGGCGAGGCGCAGTTCACGTCGACCACGACCGCGTTGACCAAGCTGGTCGACCCGACCCCGGAAGTGCGCCAGATCAAGAAGCAGCTGGTGACCTACAAGCGTGCCGACGGCGTGGACCTGTCGTTCACCCTGTACACGCCGCCGGGCTACAAGGAGGGCCAGCGCGTGCCGGCGATCCTGTACGCCTACCCGGCCGACTTCGCCAACGCCGCGCAGGCGGGGCAGGTGTCCGGTTCGCAGCAGACCTTCACCCGTCTGCAGCCGTACCGCCTGATGCTGCTGGCCGGCTACGCGATCATCGACAACGCCTCGTTCCCGATCGTGGGTGACCCGAAGAACGCCTACGACACCTACCTGGAGCAGCTGGAAGCCGACGCCAAGGCGGCCGTGGACAAGGCCGTGGACATGGGCGTGGTCGACCGCAACCGCATTGGCGTGACCGGTCACAGCCACGGCGGCCTGATGACCGCCAACCTGATCGCGCACACCAACCTGTTCAAGGCCGGCGTGGCGACGAGCGGTTCGTACAACAAGACCTTCACCCCGTTCGGCTTCCAGAACGAGCGTCGCTCGGTGTGGCAGGCGCAGGACGTGTACCTGAAGGCCTCGCCGTTCTTCTACGCCGACAAGATCAAGCTGCCGCTGCTGCTGGTCCATGGTGAGGACGACGCCAACCCGGGCACCGAGCCGTTCCAGTCACGCAAGCTGTACCAGGCCATTCGTGGCAACGGCGGCACCACCCGCCTGGTGATGCTGCCGAACGAACCGCACTGGTACACCGCGCTGGAGTCCAACGAGCAGCTGGTGTCGGAGATGCTTAACTGGTTCGACACCTACGTGAAGAACGCAAAGTAAGGGCACAGGAAGGCCGCCTCAGGGCGGCCTTCCTGCATCCTGTAGAGCCGAGCCCGTGCTCGGTTGCTTGTTCGCCTGTAAACAGATTGAAGTGCTCTGCAATCAACTGTGGAGACTCGGTAACGACGTGTTACCGGCACATTCGCAGGCCATGAAAATGGTCTAGTCTGATCGTGTAAGTCCGTCCCGGGTCGATGCAATGAAAGCCATCCTTCTTGCTGCAGCGTTGTCGTTGGTCCTGGTCTCAACTGCAAGTGCTCAGCCGCTGCCTGCCGAGCTGGCGCAGCTGGGGATCATCGCCGGCATGCCTTACGCCAAGGCCAAGCGCCTGCTGGACGCCGCCGGCTGGCAGGCGAAGCCGGCGCAGGGCGCGCCGGAGTCACTGGAAGGCTTTCCCGAAGTCGGATGCCAGAAAGGCGGAAAGCAGTGCGCAACGACGTTTGAAAAGGGCGAACAGCAGGTCGCGGTGCGGCTGGGCACTACCCTGGCAGGGCAGCCGTTCGTGCAGGGCGCTGACTGAGCGTCTGCCGCACTCACGCCAGCGGTAAACGGTCCTGCGCGTGCGCCAAACGATCATGCAGCTCGCGCACGTGCTCGGCCTTGGCATTCACCTGGGTGGCATCACCGAAGCTGCGCAGATAGGCGCAGGCCGCGAAGCCGGCGCTCTTCTTTTCGTACTCGGCAATCCAGGCCAGTCGATCCGGGTTGTTGGCCTGTTCGGCTGACCACGCGGCCACCGGCGGGCGGATGCGGTACTTCAGGCCCACGCGCCACGGCTTCGGGGTCAGTCGCGCACGGAAGCAGTGCTGCAGCCGGCACATGCGTGCGTACAGGGGGTCGGTGCCCAGTGCCTTGAAGAACGCCTGCAGCTGCTCGTCCTCGGGCGAGAACGTGGCATGCATGGCAAGCACGCGCAGGCCAGCCGGCGTGCGGTAGGTGCGCAGGTGCCACTCCGGATGCTGTTCGCTGAAGGCCGCGACCCGCTGCAGGGCCACGCCTTCGGCGCCGCCGGCTGCGGCCAGGCGGCGCTTGCGCTGCATCAGCATCGCGGTGTTCACCAGCACCACGGCCGCCACACCCAATACCAGTCCCACCAGCCAGTGCCACAGCAGGGTGCCGATGACGGCGCCAGCGAACAGCAGCACCGCGGCGATGAGAGCGGGCATCACGCAACCCGCGGGTGGTTGCGCATGGTCGATGTCGGCAAACAGTACGTCCGGTGTGTTCAGGCACAGCGCCCCGTAGCTGTTGCGGGTGATGATGACATCGCCGTCGCGCCGTACGATCTGCTCGCGGATCGGCACCCCCTCCACGCCGTAGTTGCTGCGCACTTCGCGGCGCGGCAGCGCCTGCCCTGCAAGGATGGCGTTGAGCGCTTCGTTGGCACGGCGGTCGGCGTGCGCCTGAGCTTCGGCAGGGCTTTCGTCGGACCAGCCGAAGCGGCGCACGACCACCGGCCGGCCGCGGAAGCGGGCCTGCAGACGGGCTTCGGCCCAGTATGCGGGAACGATCATCATCGTGCGGTGCTCCATCTTCCATGGCAGGTGCCGAAGCGAGTCTGGCACAGCGGCGGGGCGCCCGCATCCGACTGCTGCGGCGGGCTGGGGGGAGTGATAGATTGCGCGCTTCGCATGCACTCCACCAAGGACGGAGCGATGTCCACGATCCTGCGCGGCCTGTTGGCCCTGGCCTGTGCCGGGGCGGTGGGTGTGGCCACGGCGGCGGTACCGGCAGGGCCGCAGATCCTCACCGAGGATGTCAGTCGTTTCTATGCACTTTATGACAGCGCCGGCGGCAAGCCCAATGTTGCGCAGCTGCGTGGATACCTGGCCGAAGGGTCGGCTGGCCTGGCGGAGTTGGCCAAGGCGCGCCGGGTCACGCCCGAACGCATTGCCGAGTCCATCGCCAGCCAGCCCGAGCTGTATGCTCAGGGACGAAACTGCCTGGCCGAACTGCCCGCGGTGAAACAACGCCTGACGCAGGTGTTTTCCAACCTGCAGGCGATCTACCCGCAGACCCGGTTCCCGCCGGTGACCATCGCGGTGGGCCGCGGCCGGCCGGTCGGGCTGACCTCGAAAAGCGGCGTGATCATCGGCCTGGAAGCGCTGTGCGCGGCCGACTTCATGAATCCCAACGTGCAGGACCGCTTCGTGCACGTGATCGCACACGAGTACGTGCACATCCAGCAGACCGGCCTGATCGACTTCGAGCCGGGCGACCCGCATGCGACGGTGCTGCGTGTTTCGCTGGGCGAAGGCATCGCCGAGTTCATCGCCGAGCTGATTTCCGGCAACGTCGGCAACGGGCGCCACGCCGCCTGGACCCGTGGCCGGGAAGTGCATATTGAAAGCGCCTTCGCGTTGGATGTGGACAGCACCGATCTGTCGCCGTGGCTGTACAACTACAAGCCCGGTTCGCAGGAGCCCTATGACCTGGGGTACTGGGTTGGTTACCGCATCGCGAAGGCCTATTACCTGCAGGCCAAGGACAAGCGCGATGCGGTACGTGCGCTGATCCAGCAGGACAACCCGAAGGCGATCCTGGCCGCCAGCGGCTGGACGCCAGGCATGTGGATGCCGGCCAAGGTGACCGGTGTGGCCGCGCGGTCGGCGGCACGGTAGGCGTGGGGCCACGCGCTAGACTGGCCCGGACATCCAAGGGAGAGACCCGATGCGTTCCGTGTCCGGCGGCCTGGCCGCGGTT
This sequence comes from Stenotrophomonas maltophilia, assembly GCF_003205835.1. Classification (GTDB taxonomy): domain Bacteria; phylum Pseudomonadota; class Gammaproteobacteria; order Xanthomonadales; family Xanthomonadaceae; genus Stenotrophomonas; species Stenotrophomonas riyadhensis. The sequence goes on along the minus strand of NZ_CP029773.1, from coordinate 3,075,110 downwards.
GTCCTCGGTATCGCGCTGAGCGCCCATGGGGTGGCGGCCGATGCGCCCGCCATCAATCCGTTGTTGGTGGAACCTGTCGATCGCCTGCGCCCGGATGAGGTGCGCTTCATGCAGCAGCGCCTGGCCGATTGGCCGGAACTGCAGCGTTACCGCGACGCCAACGCACGACTGCCTGCCGCCGTACCGGGGCAACCACGCGTGGTGCTTTTCGGTGACTCGATCACCGAAGGCTGGGGCAGGGAAGGCAGCGAAGCGTTTTTCCCCGGCAAGGGCTGGCTCAACCGCGGCATCAGCGGCCAGACCACGGCGCAGATGCTGGTGCGTTTCCCGCAGGACGTGCTGGCACTGAAGCCACAGGTGGTGGTGATCCTGGCCGGCACCAACGACATTGCCGGCAACACTGGCCCCTCCACACAGTCGATGATCGAAGACAACCTGCACGCGATGGTGGACCTGGCCCGCGCACATGGCATTCGTGTGGTGCTGGCATCGGTGCTGCCGGTCAGCGATTACCCGTGGCTGACGGGCACAATGCCTGCGCCCAAGGTGCGTGCATTGAACACGGCATTGAAGCGCTATGCCGATGCGAAGCAGCTGGTCTATCTGGACTACTACACGCCGATGGCCAATGCGGCTGGCGGGCTCGACCCGCAACTGGCCGACGACGGCGTGCATCCCACGGCGAAGGGCTATGCGGTGATGGCGCCGCTGGCCGAGGCGGCGGTCAAGCGCGCGCTGCAGCAGAAGTAGCGTCAGCGGGCAGGCTCGCCAGCAGCCAGTCACAGAAGCTGATCACCAGCGGATCGGCTGTGCTGTCCTCGTGTATCAGCCAGCTCCAGCGCGGACCGCGCACGCGTGCCTCATCCAGGGCTTGCAGCAGGCCTTGTTCGCAGGCGCGTGCGGCCAGCAGCTCGCTGACCAGCGCGATACCGAGCCCTTCGCACGCGGCATCCAGCAGTTGCCCGGGCTCGGAGAAATTCATGCCCTCGCGGCGCTGTCCGACATCGGCGCCGCCCTGCACCTGCCACTGGCTCCAGTCCATTTCGCGCTCGCCATGCAGGGTGAGGCGTTCGTGCACGGGCGTGGCCAGCAGGTCGGGATGGCAGGCCGGATAGAGGCGGTCCTGCAGCAGCACGCGATGCTGGCACTGCGCCTGTGAGTCGAGGTCATCGCGTACCGCCACGTCCAGGGTCTGCGTGGTCATGTCTGGTGCTTCCTCGCTGGTCAGCAGCCAGAGGTCGGCGTCGGGATGCAGGCGGTGGAACCCGGCCAGGCGCGGCACCAGCCAATGGCGGGCGAAGGCCGGGCTGGTGTTGACGATCAGTTGATTGGGCTTGCGGTACTGATCGAGCCGGCGGATGCCGCTGGCCAGCTGCCGCAGCAGTGCCTGCGTTGTTTCCAGCAGGTCGATGCCGGCGTCGGTGAGGGTGACGCTGCGGCCTTGCCGGAAGAACAGTGGTTGTTGCAGCGATGCCTCCAGGCCCCGGATCTGCTGGCTGATGGCCGACTGGGTCAGGTGCAGTTCCTCAGCCGCACGGTGGAAGCTGCCGAGCCGGGCGGCAGCCTCGAAACCCCGCAGGGCGTTCAGCGGTGGCCAGTGCTTGAGCATTCTGATAAGTAAAACTGTTCAATTGTTGGCTGAATCTATCGTTTGTTCTTATGTGTCGGCAAGCGCAGCATAGCGCCCATCCCGCACCGGCCCTGGAGCCCGTCATGAGCAACCGTCGTCACTTCCTCACCCAGCTGGCGGGCGCCGCCGGCCTTGGCGGCCTGGCCGCTCTGGGCCTGGCCGGGCTGCCGGGTCGCGTATCCGCAGCAGGGCCAGGTGCGGGGACTTGGCGCATGCCGGACGAGCACGGGCCGCAGGAACGCGTGTTCCTGGCCTTCGCCGCGCAACCGAGGGTGTGGGGCGCGCAGGCCGATGCGGTGAACACCACCGTGGCGCGGCTGGCCCGCACCATCGCACGCCACCAACCGGTCAGCGTGCTGTGCCGCCCTGCACAGCTCAAGCAGGCGCAGGACCGCTGCGGCCGCGACAACATCGAGTTCCTGGACGTGCCCTTGGATGACATCTGGGTGCGCGATTACGGCGGTTGCTTCGTCACCAATGACCGGGGCGGGCTGGGCTTGGTCGACTTCAACTTCAACGGCTGGGGCGGCAAGCAGAACGCGCGCAACGATGGCGCGGTGGCGCCGTGGCTGGCACAGGTGACCGGTGCGACGCTGCTGGAAAGCGATCTGGTGGGCGAGGGCGGTGGCATCGAAGTCGACGGCCACGGCACGGCCATCCTCACCGAAAGCTGCTGGGTCAACCGCAACCGCAATCCGGACGGGTCGCGCGCGGATATCGAGGCCGAGCTGAAGCACCACCTCGGCCTGCGCAAGGTGATCTGGCTGCCCGGTATCGCCGGCAAGGACATCACCGATGCGCACGTGGATTTCTATGCGCGCTTCGTACGCCCGGGCGTGGTGATCGCCAATCTGGACAACGATCCGGAGTCCTACGATTACGACCTGACCCGCGAGCACCTGCAGATCCTGCGCGGGGCCACCGATGCCGACGGCCGTCGCCTGCAGGTGCATACGCTGCCGCCGCCGCTGGACGGGCGCGACAACGTGCATACCCGCGGCAACGACGATCTGGCGATGGGCTACATCAACTACCTGCCGATCAACGGCGCCGTGGTCGCGCCGCAGTTCGGAGACGACGAAGCCGATGGCTTCTGCCGTGAACTACTGGAAGACATGTATCCCGGCCGCGTGATCGAACAGGTGGATATCGATGCCATCGCCGGTGGCGGTGGTGGCATCCATTGCGTGACCAAGAACATGCCGAAGGTGGGCTGACGCGCCTCAGGCATCGTCCTGCTTCAATGCGGCATCGGCCGCCAGCAGCGCCTCGGCGGCCGCACTGAGCGGCGGCGACGGCGGGGCGACCACGCCGATCGCTTCCATCATCTTCGGCATACCGAGGAACTGCCGCGCACGGCGGTCGTAGATGCCGGTGACCAGCAGCGCGCGCGTGGCGATCTTCTGTTCGGCGCCGATCAGCACGCGTTGCTCCATGATGCCGCGCGAACCGACCCAGCCGACCAGCCGCGTTTCCAGGGTGAAGCGCTGGAATGGCTTGAGTTCGCGGCGGAACTGGATGGTGCCGGCACCGACGATCGGTGCCCACTTCTCGCGTAGCGCCACCCGGCCCAGGCCCATGCGCAGGATCAGGTCCAGCCGGCCCAGGTCGAAGATGTTCCAGTAGCGGCCGTTGGTCATGTGCAGGTTGCTGTCCAGGTCATTGGGCAGTACCCGGAACTGCAGCCGCGAGACCCCGAACGGCGCCTCCAGCTTGGGCCGGAACAGGCTGCACAGCAGCAGATGGAGCAGGCGGAACCAGAGATTCATGGTTATGACGACTGTTATAGAATCGCCGGTACGCTAATCTATGACGACTGTCCTGGCAAGGAGCCTGCCGTGAGCCCGCGCCCCTCTGATGCGCCACAACGCGTGATTGATGCTGCGGCACAGATGCTGGCGCGTGTGGGCCTCAATGCCACCAGCATCCGTGAGGTGACCAAGCTGGCCGAGGCGCCGCTGGGTTCCACCTACCACCACTTTCCCGGCGGCAAGCAGGAGCTGCTGGCGCGCGCCACTCATATGGCCGGCGACAAGATCGAAGCGCTGCTGGTGGAGCTGCTGAAGGGCGGCGCAGTGCAGGGCCTGCAGCAGTTCCTGGCGATGTGGCGCGAGCGCCTGCTGCGCACCGATTTCCGCGCTGGCTGCCCGGTGCTGGCCGCTGCGGTTGAGGAGCCGGTGGAGGCCATGCCCAGCCAGCCGCGTGCCGCTGCTGCCGAAGTGTTCGCGCGCTGGCAGGGCCACCTGGCGGCGGCGTTCGTCGCCGAAGGTCACAACCCGGCCGCGGCGGCCGGACTGGCCAGCCTGGTGATTGCCAGCGTGGAAGGTGCGGTGGCGATGTGCCGCGCGCTGCAGGACATCGGCCCGTTCGACCAGGTGGCCGCGCAGTTGCTGAAAGCCGCTGCGCCGCCTTGATCCGGCTGCACGGTCGCGGGAGACTCGGCGCAGGCCCTGACTGGACGCCGCCATGGACGAATCGCACTGCCGCTACCTGATCGAGCACTACCTGCTGGCCTACAACCGCTTCGACATCGATGCCATGCTGGCGGTGCTGGCGCACAACGTGCGCTTCGAAAACCATAGCGGTGGCCAGCTGACGATGGTCACCGAAGGCATCGATGCCTTCGGCGAACTGGCGCGGCAATCGGCCCAGATGTTCCACGAGCGCGAGCAGCGGTTGCTTGAGCTGACGTTCGAGGATGATGTGGCGCTGGCCAGCATCGGCTGGCGTGGCGTGTTCGCGCAGGACATTCCAGATGGTCCCGGCGCGGGCACGGAACTGGCCCTGCAGGGACGCAGCGAGTTCGCTTTTGAGGACGGTCACATCGTGCGGATCATCGACCGCAGCTGAGGAACGGCCGCACAGGTCCGCCGTCTGGACAGCGGACCTGCCCGCGGTAGAATCCGCCCACCACCGCTTACGCGTGCCCGGCAAGGATGTCCGCATGCAGTATCAGGTTTTCGAGCTTCCACGCTGCACGATCCGCGGCATCCGTTGGCGCCGATGAAACGCACCCGTTTCTTTTCACGCAGCCCGTTGAAGTTGCCGATGAACCGCGGCAGTGAAGTCGTGCGCGCGCGGCAGCATCTGCAGCAACGCGGCTGGCCGCGCCTGCAGATGGCATTGATCGTGGCCTTGACCGGTGCGGCCGGTTTCCTTGCCTCGCATCTGCTGCGTCTGGCCGGTATCGACGCAATGCTGCTTCGCTATCCGATGGCCGTGCTGTTGGCCTATGGCGTGTTCCTGCTGCTGATGTGGATCTGGATCCGCTGGCGCTGGGACAACGTGCTGGATGGCCTGTCGCCGGATGTGGGCAGTGGCAGCCCATCGCCTCGCGGAAGTGCCGTGGAATCACCGTGGAACGGCATCGGTGGCCGTTCCGGAGGTGGCGGCGCGTCAGCTTCGTGGAATGAGTCGGCGCGGGTCAGCGGCGGCGATGCCGGTGAGCTGCCGTTGACCGGCCTGGTCGAAGACGAAGCGGGCCTGCCGTTGCTGGCGATCCTCGGCATCGTCGCGCTGGTGGCGACCGTCCTGCTGGCCAGCGTGTGGGTGGTGTGGGCGGCGCCGGTGCTGATGGCCGAGCTGCTGGTGGACGCCGCCATCGCCGGTGGCCTGTACCGGCGCATGCAGGGCATGCAGGAGCAGGGATGGTGGCGGGTATGCGTGACGCACACGATCTGGCCGCTGCTCGGCCTGCTGCTGTTCTTCGCTGTGCTGGGTTGGCTTGCGCAGGCGCTGGCGCCAGGAGCGACCCACCTGCTGCAGGTCATTCAAGCGCTGTAGCGCCACGTTCCCGGCCGATATCCCAACCTGCTTCATTTCTTCGAGGAGCTTCATGCGACAGCGCATTGCACGGAAGCGCATCCTGACGACAGCGGTCGTCCTGTTCGTGGCTGCTGGCGCAGCGCTGATGGCCAGCGTGCGCCCACAGTGGCGGCAGGATGTCAGCCCGCCTCCGATCAACCTGGGAACGGCACGGATGCAGGCCGAGGTGATGGCAGAGCTCATCGACCTGCGACCGACACCGCCAGGAAAGCCGCCGGTATCGCCGATTCCAATGAAGGCAGTCTCCTCCGCGATGCTGACCGGCAACAGTGGGTTCGCGACCGCGGAGGTGCCACTGGCAGATGTCGCGCCAGCACACTTCGAGCCGCGCGACCGGGAGCCCGACATGCCATTCGCTGTGATGGAATGGACTGCGCCTGCCTGCGGTGAAGGAGACCCCGCCCCGGTCTGCCAGGTTCGTCACAACGTCGTCGAGTGGCGCGATGATGACAGTGCGGCGTCCTTTCAACTTCAGCAGCATCTGGAGGCGATGCTGCAGGTTGCGAACCGCCGGGCTGTACGCGTACCCGACCTCGCGTTTGAGCTTGCGCATGTGCGAGCGCAACGGATGACGTGGGACGAGCTTCAGCAACGGCGCGCACGCGGCGTCGAGGGATGCACGGGTGGCCCGGGCAATCCGGATCTGGGCGTTGTCTATCTGCAGCGTCCTGTGTTCAGCCTGGACGGGAACTGGGCAATGGCATCGATCGCCTCGGATCTGTGCAGTGGAGGAACGGCGATGCGCGTCCTCTACCTTCTGCACCGCAGCAAGGGCGGATGGGAGCGTGTTCGAGTGGAGCCTGTCCGCTATATGAGCTTTGGCCACGGCCTGTGGCCCGCGTTACCGGAGTCGTGATGACAGATACCTCGTTCAAGCCAGACCGTGACTGCCAACAGCGGATCGCCTGGCGGCGCATTGCATCGTTGGCGGCGGCGCTGTCGGCTTTGGCTCTCATGGCCGGAATCTGCAGCCTGCGCCCGAGGTGGCAGCAGGAAACCGGTCCGCCGCCGGTCAACCTGGGAACCGCGCAGATGCAGGCTGAGGCGATGGCGCTGGTGATTCGGCAGGGTCCTCCATTCCGTCTTCCAGCCCCGCCAGTGCCGCAGCCGACGCCGGTTCTGCCATTGCCGTCGAGCGGCGTGCCCACCGCACCGCAGACGCCGTCCGCCCCCGCCGATCGATGGCGCCCGCAGGAGCAGCCGCAGTTGACCGACCCGGTGGGGCAGGACATCTACGTGATGGAGCAGACGTTGCCCTATTGCTGGCCGGGCAGCAGTGCCTCCACCTGCCAGGAGGTGGATGATCTGGTCCTGCCGCTGGACGACCGGTGGCCGCCGCAGATCCACGCGCTGCGGTTGCAGCTGCAGGCGGATCTGGTTCCTGCCAATCGCCGTCCCGCGCCAGTACCCGCAGCCGCATTGGCCGGTGCGCAGCGGATGGATGCCGAAGGTCTTCGAGCGCTGCGGGAGCGCGGGTGCGCATCAACAGCGCAGCAGCCGTCCCATCCGTATGATCAGTTCGTCCATCTGACCCGGCCCGTTTTCAGCGGCGATGGGCGATGGGCCATGATCGCCGTCGCCTGGGATTCGTGCTCCGACGATTTCGTCTACCGGGAGCTGGTCGTACTGCATCGGGAACAGGGACGCTGGATGAGCGAACCCCCGGAACGAGGTCTGGGCGGCGTATGGGATGGCCGCGTACTGCGGCCCTGGAAGTACGCCCATTGACGAGAGGGGCAGAGGGCGCCGGATCACACCCGGCGCCGCCTGCGGTCATCAGTCAAAGCGCAAGCGCACGCCTGCATAGACGCCACGACCTTCGCCCGGCGTCGAGCGGGCGACATCCTTGCCGGCATCGTCGTAGCCCGGTGTGACCGTGGCGGCGTAGCGGCGGTTGCCGATGTTGCGCATCTCCGCCCAGGCCTGCCAGCGGCCACCGGGTGCGTCGTAGCCGATGCGGCTGCCGAAGATCACACGGCTGTCGGCCCAATAGCTGTTGGCGTAGTCGACGGCGATGCGCGAGGCGTATTCGGTATTGAGCGCAGCGTACAGGCCGGAGGCGTGATCGAAGCGCAGCTCGGCCTGGTAGGCGTGGCGCGGCAGGCCGGGCAGGCGGTTGCTGCCGAAACGCGCATCGTGGCGATAGCGGAAGTCGCTGAAGGTGTACGCCTGGCGCAAGGACAGGCGGCCCGGCGCTGCCTGCCACAGCGTGCTGTCCAATCCGGCTTCGATGCCGCGGTGCACGGTGGGGCTGGCGTTGTTCTCGGCGATGAACAGGTTCGGCACCGGCTGCAGCTCGACGCTCAGCAGTTCGTGGTTCACGTGTGCGTAGTAACCGGTCAGTTCCCAGCGGCCCAGCGCCGCGTCACCGCGCGCGCCCAGTTCCAGCGTGGTGGCGGTCTGGTTCTGCATCGGTACCGGCGTGCGCTGGCGGCCGGTGGACGGGCCATTGCCCGGCCCGAAGTACTGGTTGGAACCCCAGATCATCGACCACGGATGCGGTGCTTCCACCGAGCGGCTGAGGTTGCCGAACCACTGGGTCTGCGCGCTGTGCTGCCAGGTGAAGCCCAGTCGCGGCGCGTAGTCCCAGTCGCGGTCGCGCAGGCGGCCGCCGCTGCTCGGCCAGGTCACCTGCACATCGCGGCGGGTGTTGATCAGTGCCAGCCCGGTCTGCATGCGCAGGCGGTCGTTCAAGGTGAGGGAATTGCCGACGTGCAGCGTGCTGTCGGTGCCGTGGTGGCGGAAGTCACGCGTGCGCGTACCGGCGGCGTAGCCGTTGCTGGCAAAGCGCAGCGACTCGCGCACATCGGCGTCCAGATCGTGGGTGACGCGAAGGCCCACCGTGGTTTCGCTGTCCAGGCCGAACAGCCGATGGCGGTGGCGATAGTCCAGCGTGGCGTTGAGGTTGGCGTAGTCCAGCTGCTGGCGGTACAGGCTCTCGTTCAAGTCCATCGGGTACGTGTGGTAGACCAGCCCGGCCTGCAGCGAGGAATCCTCATCGATCTGCAGCGTGGTGACGTTGCCCAGCCACGTGCTGCCCGGCTGCGGGCGACGCGCATCGATGGCCAGATTGGCCGGGTTGACCGCATGCGGGTCGTTGCGGATCTGGTCGCGGGTCAGGCGACCGGGTGTTTCGTGATTGGTTTCGCGGTAACGCACGAAGAAGCGCGTCTGCAGGTCGGGCGTGATCTGCCAGCCGATGTTGGCCATCGCGCCCTTGCCATTGCCGCGCGCATGGCGCTGGTAACCGTCGAATTCGGTATCGGTGTAGGCCAGGAAGTAATCGACATCACCACTGACGCCGCCCCAGCTGATCCCACGCTTCTGGTAGCCACGGCTGCCGGCTTCGTAGTGCAGCTGCACGCCCGCCGAATCACGGCCGCTGCGGCTGACGTAGTCGATGGCCCCGCCCAGCGCCAGCGCGCCACGCTCGAAACCGTTGGCGCCGCGCAGGACTTCCACACGGGACAGCCACAGCGGTTCCAGCAGCTCGTAGGGTGTGCCGCCCGGGCCGGTCAGTGGCAGACCGTCGATCGATACGGCGATACCCGAGGCATGCGCGCCCGGGCCACGGTTGATGCCCGAGCCACGGATCGAGATCTTGGTGCCCTCGTTGCCCGGCGACTGCGCGCTGATGCCCGGCTGGTAGGCCAGCACATCGGCACTGCTGGACAGTCGGCTGTCGGCCTTGGCTACGTCGATGACGTTGCTGGCGCCGGGTACGCGCTTCAGCGCCTCGCGCGCCTGGGCGCTGGCATCGGCGGCGGTGACCTGCACCGCATCCAGCGTGGTGGCCTGAGGGGTCGCAGCGGCGGTGGAGGAAAGGCCGAGGGAAACGGCCAGGAACAGCAGCGAGGGAGTGGGGCGGTACGACGAGAGCGACATGCGGAAATGCTGTAAACCACGAAAGTGGCGCGCAAGTTAACAGGTCGGCGGCCCCGCGTCACCCACCGCTCGCGTATGGGTGACGTGGCATCCATGTAGAGTCGAGCCATGCTCGACTGCTTTTCTCTACGGAGCAGGCTTCGCCAGCGCCTTGGCCTTCGCATACAGCCGATCAGCCGTCTCCTTCTCACCCAGCGCCGCATGGCACTCGGCCAGGCTGTCCCAGGCATTGGCCGAATCCGGATACAGCTCGGTGTTGAGCGCGAACACCTTCACTGCCTTGCGTGCACCGAGGCTTTCGCGGATCGCGTAACCATCGGCATTGATCGCGCGTTCCAATTCACTGGCAGCAACCTTGTTGCTGTCGCGCAGCCAGCGATGCACTGCTTCGGCCGCGCCGGCGCTGTCATCCAGCGCATACGCGATCAGTCGCTCGGACAGCACCGCATGCGGGAATTCTTCGGGTGCGGCCACCGCCATCGTGCTCTCGACCAGCGTGCTCGACCAGACATTGCGGGCGCTGCCGTTGGTCAGGTACACGAACACCCAGTAGCCGCTGGCCAGGGTGCCCTTGTAGGCCAGCCGCGCACGTACACGGGTGCCACCATCGTGGCCGACCTGGGTGTAGCCGTCGCTGCGGGTGGTGTCCCAGCCCGTGGAGAAGAAGTTGCTGCCGCCACCGCTCAGCTTCTGCGGCTGCCAGAGCGTTTCCAGCGTGGACGTGCGCAGCAGCTTGCCGGTCGCCAGCGCCTGCAGGAACCGGTTCATGTCGCCCACGGTGGTCTGCAGGTCGGCGTGACCCCAACCGTAGTTCGGCCAGGGGTCTTCATTGGCCGGCTGCAGTTGGCCGTCCTTGCCGATGTAAGGCACTGCCGCGCGCGTGGCTGGGACGCTGGTGACGCCCCATGAGGTGCTGGTCATCTTCAGCGGTTGCAGGATGCGTTCGCGCGCGATGGCCGGGTAGGGCTTGCGGTAATGTGCTTCCAGCAACGCCGTCAGTACCAGGTAGTTGGCCTGCGTGTACTGCACGCGGCTGCCGGTGGCGAACCGCATCGGCGCTGCCGCAGCCACTTTCAGCGCAGATGCAAGGTCGGGCGCCACACCGGTGTAGCCTTTGCTCACCCAGCGGTTGTCCACCCGATCGTAGTACTCGCCGATACCGGAACTGTGGTTGATGAAATCGCGTATGCGGATTGCCTGCCAAGCAGCCGGAAGGTCCGGAACATAACGGCTGGCCGGCGCGTCCAGATCCACCTTGCCCTGGTCGACCAGCTGCATCACCAGTGTGCTGGTCAGCAGCTTGGCCATCGATTGCGCGGCGAAGATGGTATCGACAGTGGCAGGCGCATGGGCAGCGGGATCGCGTTCGCCGCTGGCGCCCTGATAAAGCACCTGGCCGTTGTGTGCGACCAGTACCGCCTGGCCGGCGATGCCGTAGCGCTCGCGGTTGGCCTGCAGTTGGGTGTCGAGCTGATTGGAAAGATCGCCAGGGGACTCACGCGCGGAAGCGATCGGAACGGCGAAGAGGGCACAGAGCAATGCGGCAGCAAGGGTGCGGTACATCGCGGTGGTCCATCAGCGGGTTACGCATGTTGCGCCAGTGGCCGCGCCCACACGGTCAAGCCGCGGGCGCGGCAATGCTAGAATGAATGAATCCCAATGGCTGCGTAAACGCCAGAATCTTGATGAAGCACCAGATATAAGAGCGCCTCAGTCCACGCCGACGAAACAGTCCAAGATGGGAGGGACAATGGAAGATGATGAGGATTTCGCGCTCTTCATCGAGAGCTTCGGTGAGGCAACTGAACACGATCCGGTGCCAGAGACCGCGTTCTCCAAGTGGGCGGGCATCTTGCCTGAATCGCTCTTGAGCTATTGGCGTCGGGATGGATGGGCGAACTATGGCAATGGACGGCTGTGGACGGTGAATCCCGAGGACTACGAAGGCCTGATGCACATGTGGTTGTCTGGCACGCCATTTCCCCTGATCGATACCTACCATGTGTTTGCCAGAAGCGGGTTTGGACGGCTCTACCTGTGCGGCGAAGCATCAGGCGCTGGCGTGAGCATCGATCCGATCCGCAGTGAAGTATTTGCTCTTCAGAACTGTTTGAGACCCAAGTCTCTCGCACGGCAGGAGGGTGGCATCAAGGCATTCTTCGCTTGCGCGGAGCTTGACGACTTTGATCTGATGGATGGGGCCGAAGAGCTGCCTTACGACAGGGCTGTGAGCACTTGCGGGCACTTGATGGCAGATGAGATGTATGGCTTTGAGCCAGCGCTGGTTTGCGGCGGCGAAGTAGCCATTGGCAATCTGCGCAGGTTCAAGCTTCAGCCGCACCTGCATATGCTGAGGGAGTTCGCCGCGCCTGCATTTCCACGCTATGCGAACAATGTGATGCCGCTGGCCCGGAAGTGATCCGAAGGTCCCAATCATGTAGAGCCGAGCCTATGCTCGGCTGTCTTTCGGTCAGGCGTCGTGCAGCGGGGATAGCTGAGCCGAGCAGTTGGACGGCTCCAAAGAGTTCGGTCGGTAACGCTGGTCATACTTGGCGGTTCTTGGTGCCAATGCCACCGTTACCAGGGTGCGTGCGTACAATCGGATATCACTCCGCTGATGCACCGGTGCAAGTAATGCCAGGTTCCGCCAACGAAGCTGTGATGAAAGACCTACTTCTGGAGGAGCTGTTACGGGCCTCGCGAATGCTCACTTCTGAAGAGGTTGCGGTATTTGACCGGACGGTTCAGGCGCTGTCAGGCCTGGAGTTCTCCAGTCGGGAGCTGGGAGTCCTCTTCTCGATGTTCGCCGATGACACTCCGCATGAAGAAGTCATGTGGGGGCTTCTTCATCTTGTCGAGGACAGCGACGGCGACAGGATGATTTCCGCGCTTGTCCAATCAGCTCCGTACATGCGTACCGTGGCACCAGAATGGTTGGAGACGTTCATCTGCAGATTGCTGAATAGTGATCCATACAGAGATAGGTTGATTGCCTGCCTGAGGAATGAAGCCTCAACCAAAGGCGCAGCAGAAGTCGTGTCCTTGATCGAAGCGCTGAAGGGTGATGCGCCGGACAGTATTCGAGCAAAGGCATCGGTGGTTGCTTCGGCGCTGCTATAGCGGTGCGAGCGCCGACCAAGATCGGCGTCTACCACGGCGTCCCAGCATCAGGCGATGCCGGCCAGCGGCCGGCACTACCCTACGTTTCCGGTAGTGCCGGCCGCTGGCCGGCACCCCTACGATCAGCCCAGGATGCCCGGCAGATCCAGTCCCTTTTCCTTCGCGCAATCAATCGCGATCTCATAGCCTGCATCGGCATGGCGCATCACGCCGGTGGCCGGGTCGTTCCACAGCACGCGGCCAATCCGCTTGGCCGCTGCCTCGGTGCCGTCGCAGACGATCACCATACCGGCGTGCTGCGAGAAGCCCATGCCGACGCCACCGCCGTGGTGCAGCGACACCCAGGTCGCGCCGCTGGCGGTGTTGAGCAGGGCGTTCAGCAGCGGCCAGTCGGACACCGCATCGGAGCCGTCGGCCATCGCTTCGGTTTCGCGGTTCGGCGATGCGACGCTGCCGCTGTCCAGGTGGTCACGACCAATCACCACCGGTGCCTTCAGTTCGCCGTTGGCGACCATTTCGTTGAAGGCCAGACCCAGACGATCGCGGTCACCCAGGCCCACCCAGCAGATGCGCGCCGGCAGGCCCTGGAACTTGATCTTCTCGGCAGCCATGTCCAGCCAGCGGTGCAGGTGCGGGTTGTCCGGAATCAGTTCCTTCACCTTGGCATCGGTCTTGGCGATGTCTTCCGGGTCGCCGCTCAGTGCGGCCCAGCGGAACGGGCCGATGCCGCGGCAGAACAGCGGGCGGATGTAGGCCGGCACGAAACCCGGGAAGTCGAAGGCATTGGCCACACCTTCTTCCAGTGCCATCTGCCGCAGGTTGTTGCCGTAGTCCACGGTCGGCACGCCCAGCGCGTGGAAGCCGAGCATGGCGCGGATGTGGTTGGCCATCGACGCGCGCGCGGCCTTCTCCACTTCCTTGGGCGCGGAAACGCGCTTCTCATCCCATTGCTCGACCGTCCAGCCCTGCGGCAGGTAGCCGTTCACCGGGTCGTGCGCGGAGGTCTGGTCGGTCAGCAGGTCCGGCTTCACGCCGCGCTTGAGCAGTTCGGCCAGCACGTCGGCCACATTGCCCAGCAGGCCCACCGACTTCGGCGTGCCCGCCTTGCACGACTCGTCGATCAGGCGCAGCGCTTCGTCCAGGTTGTCGGTCCAGGTGTCGAGGTAGCCGGTGCGCAGGCGCATGTCGATGCTGCTCTTGCGGCACTCGACGGCCAGGCAGGAGGCGCCGGCCATTACGGCAGCCAACGGCTGCGCGCCACCCATGCCGCCCAGACCGCCGGTGAACAGCCACTTCCCGGTCAGGTCGCCACCGAAGTGCTGGCGTCCCATTTCCACGAAGGTCTCGTAGGTGCCCTGCACGATGCCCTGCGCGCCGATGTAGATCCAGCTGCCGGCGGTCATCTGGCCGTACATGGCCAGGCCTTTCTTATCCAGCTCGTTGAAGTGGTCCCAGTTGGCCCAGCGCGGCACCAGGTTGGAATTGGCGATCAGCACGCGCGGTGCATCGGCGTGGGTGCGGAACACGCCCACCGGCTTGCCCGACTGCACCAGCAGGGTCTGGTCATCGTCCAAACGCTTGAGCGTCTCGACGATCGCATCGAAGCTCTCCCAGTCGCGCGCGGCGCGGCCGATGCCGCCGTACACCACCAGCTCCTGTGGCCGTTCGGCCACGTCCGGGTGCAGGTTGTTCATCAGCATGCGCAGCGGCGCTTCGGTCAGCCAGCTCTTGGCGTTGAGCGTGGTGCCGGTCGGCGCGGCAATGGTGCGGGTCGGGTCGTTGCGGGTCATGCGGCGCTCCGGTTCGTAGCGAATTCAAGGCAGGCGTTGAGCACCTGCGCCAAGGTGTGGCGCAGCGGTGCGGCGTGATCGGGGTCGAGCGGGGTGGGCCAGCTGTGTTCGTCCACCTGGTCCGGCAGGGGTTCGTGCATGTAGCCGCGGCAGGCAAGTTCCATCTGCAGGCTGTGCACGCCACCGGCGATGTTGCTGTAGTGGCGGGTGATCCAGCCGCCCTTGAAGCGGCCGTTGCGTACCTGGCTCATGCCGCTGATCTTCAGCAGGTTCTCCACCACATCGCTCAAGGCGTTGTCGCAGGACGTGTCCGGTGCGCCGGACGGGCCGGCGGTGCCGAGGTTGAACTGCGGCAGCTCGTCTTCGAACAGGTGCGGGATATGTGAGCGGATCGAGTGTGCGTCATACACCACGACAGTGCCGAACCTCGCACGCAGGCGCGTGATCTGTGCGGCCAGCGCATCGTGGTAAGGCAGGAAATACGTGTCGCGGCGACGGGCGATTTCCGCGTCATCCGGTTCGCGCCCGGCGTGGTACAGCGGCTGGTTGTCGAAGGTGGTCAGCGGGCACAGGCCGGTGGTGTTCTGACCCGGGTACAGCGACGCACCGCTGGGATCGCGGTTGAGGTCGATCACCGAACGCGAGATCGCCGAGCGCACCGTGGTTGCGCCCATGCCGCGCACGAAGTCGTACAGTTCGTGCACCCACCAGTCGGCGTCGCGACGGGCCAGCCACGGCGAGTGGTAGTCGCCGATCAGGTCGTGCGGCAGCTCGCTGCCGGTATGCGGGAAGCTGACGATCAGCGGGGCATCGCCTTCGTGCACCGTCAGCCATTCGGGATGGACATTCATGCCTGCGGTTCCACGGTCGGCAGCAGCTCCGCCAAGCCCTGTGCCAGCGCGCCGCTGCGCACCAGGTTCGTGGCGGTCACCATGTCCGGGTGGAAGTAGCGGTCTTCTTCCAGCGTCGGCACCTGCGCACGCAGGGTGGCACGCACGCTTTCCAGCGCGGCACTGGAGCGCAGCGGCGCGTGGAAGTCGCAGCCCTGCGCAGCGGCCAGCAGCTCGATGCCGATCACGTTGGCGGCGTTCTCGGCCATCTGCATCAGGCGGCGCGCACCGTGCGCGGCCATCGACACATGGTCTTCCTGGTTGGCCGAGGTCGGAATCGAATCGACACTGGCCGGGTAGGCGCGCTGCTTGTTTTCCGAGACCAGCGCGGCGGCGGTCACCTGCGGAATCATGAAGCCGGAATTCAGGCCCGGGCGCGGGGTCAGGAACGCCGGCAGGCCGGACAGCGCCGGGTCGACCAGCATCGCCAGGCGGCGCTCGCTGATCGAACCGATCTCGCACACCGCCATCGCCAGCATGTCGGCGGCGAAGGCGACCGGCTCGGCGTGGAAGTTGCCGCCGGACAGTGCTTCGCCGGTGTCGGTGAACACCAGCGGATTGTCGGACACGCCGTTGGCTTCGATTTCCAGCGTGGTTGCGGCCTGGCGCAGGATGTCCAGCGCTGCGCCCATCACCTGCGGCTGGCAGCGCAGGCAGTACGGGTCCTGCACGCGCACGTCGTTGTCGCGGTGCGATTCGCGGATGTCCGAGCCCTGCATCAGCGTGCGCAGCGTGGCCGCAGTGGCGATCTGTCCGCGCTGGCCGCGGATGGCATGGATGCGCGGGTCGAACGGCGTGTCGGAACCCTTGGCCGCTTCCACCGACAGCGCGCCGGTGACCAGCGCGGCCTGGAACACGGTCTCGATCTCGAACAGGCCGGCCAGCGCATAGGCGGTGGAGAACTGGGTGCCGTTGAGCAGGGCCAGGCCTTCCTTCGCGCCCAGCTCGATCGGTTGCAGGCCGGCACGTGCCAGCGCATCGACCGCCGGCAGGCGCTCGTCACCGATGAAGGCTTCACCCACGCCCAGCATCACGCTGGCCAGGTGCGAGAGCGGTGCCAGGTCACCCGAGGCACCCACCGAGCCCTGTGCGGGCACCACCGGCAGCACGCCCTTGACCAGCATCGCTTCGAGCAGCAGCAGGGTCTCCTCGCGGATGCCCGAGGCACCCTGCGCCAGGCTGACCAGCTTCAGCGCCATCATCAGACGCACCACGCTGGCCGGCATCGGCTCGCCCACACCGGCCGCATGCGAAAGCACGATGTTCCGCTGCAGGGTAGCCAGGTCTTCGCGCTCGATGCGCACGCTGGCCAGCTTGCCGAAGCCGGTGTTGATGCCATACACCGGCGCGCCCTTGGCGACGATGGCGGCGACGGCCGCCGCACTGGCGCGCACCACCGGCAGCGCGGCCGGGTCCAGTGCAAGCGGCGCACCGCGATAGACCTGCCGCCACTGGGCGAGAGTGACATGGCCGGGGCGAAGAACCAGGGTGTTGCTCATGTGTTGCTCCAGGAGGCAGGCAGGTCGGGCTGTCCGCGCACCACGCGCGCGTGCAGCGGGTTGAATCCAATGCGATAGACCAGGTCGGCGGGGGCGTCGATGTCCCAGATCGCCAGGTCGCAGTCCAGGCCCACGGCCAGGCGGCCGATGCGGTCGCCATGGCCCAGCGCGCGCGCCGCTTCACGGGTGAAGCCGGCGATGCATTCGTCCACGGTCAGGCGGAACAGGGTGGCGCCCATGTTCATCGCCAGCAGCGGACTGGTCAGCGGCGAGGTGCCCGGGTTGCTGTCGGTGGCCAGCGCCAGCGGCACGTCGGCCGCACGCAGCGCCGCGATCGGCGGCAGGGTGGTATCGCGGGTGAAATAGAAGGCGCCGGGCAGCAGCACGGCGACAGTGCCGGCCGCCGCCATCGCGGCGATGCCAGCATCGTCCAGGTGTTCGATATGGTCGGCCGAGAGTGCGCCGAAGCTGGCGGCCAGTTCGGCGCCATGCTGGTTGCTCAGCTGCTCGGCGTGGATCTTCACCGCCAGCCCGTTGGCGCGCGCTGCTTCGAAGACCTGCCGCGCCTGCGCCGGCGAGAAGGCGATGTTCTCGCAGAACACATCCACTGCTTCGGCTAGGCCTTCGGCGGCGATGGCCGGGATCATCACGTTGCACACCTCGTCGGTGTACTCCTGTGCTTCGCGGCCCGGCGGAATCGCGTGCGCGCCGAGGAAGGTGGTCACCACGTTGACCCGGCATTCCTCGCCCAGCGCGCGCGCCACTTGCAGCTGCTTGCGTTCGTCGGGCAGGGTCAGGCCGTAGCCGGACTTGATCTCGAGGGTGGTCACGCCTTCGGCGCGCATCGCCAGCAGGCGTGGCCGGCTTTCGCTGGCCAGCTGTTCCGGCGTGGCGGCGCGGGTGGCGCGCACGGTGGAGACGATGCCGCCGCCGGCACGGGCGATGTCGGCATAGCTGACGCCCTGCAGGCGCTGCTCGAATTCGTTGGCGCGGTTGCCGGCGTAGACCAGATGGGTGTGGCAGTCGATCAGGCCCGGCGAGATCCAGCGGCCTTCACCGTCGATGCGGGTGGTCGGCTGCAGCTGGGCATCGCTGCCGGCGGTACCCACATGGACGATGCGACCGTCGGCGCAGGCCAGTACGCCATCGCGGATGACACCCAGCCCCTCGCCATCGAGGGTGATCAGGTGAACGTTGGACCAGAGGGTATCGACGTGCATGGCATCCACAACGCGGCTGTGCTTATATGTCTATACAATATAGGTGTCCATTTCGGGTTGTCCAGCCATGTCCGATTCGCGTTCCCCGCACAGTTTCCATGCCGCCCACGCCCTGCTGGTCGAGGGTTGGGCCCGTGATGTCCGCCTGCAGGTGCAGGACGGTCGCATCACGGCGATCCACACGGGGCAGGGCGCCCAGCACGGCGACACCCGCGTCGGCATCCTGGTGCCGGGCCTGCCCAACCTGCACAGCCACGCCTTCCAGCGCGGCATGGCTGGGCTGACCGAGATCGGCGGCGGCGACGGTGACAGCTTCTGGAGCTGGCGCGAGCTGATGTATCGCTTCCTGGCCCATCTGCGCCCGGACGCGGTGCAGGCCATCGCCGCCCAGGCCTACATGGAAATGCTGGAAAGCGGCTTCACCCGCGTCGGTGAATTCCACTACCTGCACCACGATGCTGACGGCCGGCCGTATGCCAACCGTGCCGAGATGAGCGCGCGGATTGCGGCGGCGGCCGACCAGACCGGCATCGGCCTGACCCTGCTGCCGGTGTTCTATGCGCATGCCGATTTCGGCGGGGCGGCACCGAACCCCGCGCAGCGACGCCTGATCCATGACGTAGAGGGATTTGCGCAGCTGCTGGAGGCCGCGAAGCCGT
This sequence comes from Stenotrophomonas maltophilia, assembly GCF_003205835.1. Lineage (GTDB taxonomy): Bacteria > Pseudomonadota > Gammaproteobacteria > Xanthomonadales > Xanthomonadaceae > Stenotrophomonas > Stenotrophomonas riyadhensis. Next base: position 3,056,592 of record NZ_CP029773.1, on the reverse strand, counting down.
CTTTGGCCGCGCTGCCCGATGCGGTGCTCGGCATTGCACCGCACAGCCTGCGTGCGGTCACCGGAGAGGAACTGAGTGCCCTGCTGCCGCTCACCGACGGCCCGGTGCACATCCACATCGCCGAACAGGTGCGCGAAGTGGAGGCCTGCCTGGCCTGGAGCGGCCAGCGCCCGGTGCAGTGGCTGTACAACCATGCGCCGGTGGATGCGCGCTGGTGCCTGGTGCATGCCACCCACATCACCGATGACGAGCGCGCGGCCATCGTCGCCAGCCACGCCGTGGCTGGCCTGTGCCCGATCACCGAGGCCAACCTGGGCGACGGCCTGTTCCCGATGCAGGCGTTCGCGCGCGAAGGCGGTCGCTTCGGTGTCGGCTCCGATTCCAATGTGCTGATCGACGCGGCTGAAGAACTGCGCCTGCTTGAATACGGTCAGCGCCTGACCCTGCGCGGGCGCAATGTGCTGGCTCCGGATGCCACCCGCAGCACGGGCCGCTTCCTGTTCGAGGGCGCACTGCAAGGCGGTGCACAGGCCCTGGGTGTGGCCGCCGGCCTGCAGGTCGGCGCCAGTGCCGACCTGGTCGAGCTGGATGCTTCGCACCCGGCGCTACAGGCGCGACAGGACGACGCATGGCTTGACAGCTGGGTGTTCGCCGCACGTAATGGCGCGCTGCGATCGGTCTGGCGCCATGGCCGCCAATGCGTGGCCGAGGGCCGCCACCTGCAGCGCGAGGCGATCACCACCGCCTTCGCTGCCGCCCTGCGTGGCGTGCTGGGCTGATCGCCTCCCGCCACCGAGACCCCATCACGTGAAGGCCAGCAAGTCCGCCACGCTCAACCAGCGTATCCGCAGCGATCTGGAAAGCCGCATCCTCAGCGGAGAGTGGGCGCCCGGCTTCCGTATTCCGTACGAGCACGAGCTGATGGAGCAGTACGGCTGCTCGCGGATGACGGTGAACAAGGTGCTGACCGCGCTGGCCGAGAGCGGCATGATCGAGCGGCGCCGCCGCGCCGGTTCGTTCGTGGCGCGGCAGCCCCCGCACCTGGAGCAGGTGGCGCTGGAGATTCCCGATATCGCGATGGAGGTCGGCTCGCGCGGCCATCAGTACGCCTATCGTCTGCTGCAGCGCGACCTGCGCCTGGCCGATGCCGGCAATGCCGGCGAAGTGGAGCTGGCCGGCAGCGAAATGCTGCTGGCGATGCGCTGCCTGCACCTGGCTGACGGCCGCCCGCTGGCACTGGAGCATCGCCTGATCAGCCCGGTGGGCGTGCCCGAGGTACTGGAGGTCGATTTCAGCACCACTGCACCGGGCAGCTGGCTGCTGCAGAACGTGTCGTGGACCCGTGCCCAGCATCGCATCAGTGCCTGGGGCGCGGACACCGCCACCGCCAAGCTGCTGGACGTGAAGTCCGGCACCGCGTGCTTGGTGATCGAGCGCCTCACCTGGCGCGGCGAACAGCCGATCACCCGTGTGCGTCAGGTGTTCCTCGGCGACGCCTGGGACCTGGTGGCGCGCTTCGCGCCTGGGGCAAGGTAGGGTCGACCCCGCTCGGGACACGCTGTCGCCTTGAACTCTGTCGGGGCGTGTGTACGATGTGTATCGTCCCCGCATGAAGAGCAGGGATCTCATCCGGGATCTGGAGGCGGCAGGTTGGACCTGTCGCCGGATTCGCGGATCCCATCATGTATTCGTGCACCCGCAGCACCCTCACATCATCACCGTGCCTCACCCAAGGAAGGATCTGGGCAATGGGCTGGTGCAGGCGTTGCGGAAGCTCGCAGGACTGACGTAGGAGGGCCCATGCGATATCCAGTCTTGATCGAGGCAGGTGATGAGCGCACCGCGTGGGGTGTGGTCGTTCCGGATCTGCCGGGGTGCTTCTCGGCGGCCGACACGCTTGATAATGCGCTCACTGCGGCGGAAGAGGCCGCGCTCGCCTGGATTGATGCGGCCCTGGATGAGGGACGCTCGATTCCGACACCTTCGGCACCGCAGAAAATCGCCGCCGAGGCATCCAAGGACATCCGTTGGATTCTTGCGTACATCTGCATTGATCCGGCTCTACTGGACGACACTATCGAGCGGGTCAATATCAGCCTGCCACGCCGGATCCTGGCGAGGCTGGATGCGCAGGCCAGAGCGGCGGGTGAATCGCGCTCCAGTTACATCGCCCATCTCGCGGCATTGGGCTGAGCAGGCGCCATGTAGAGCCGAGCCATGCTCGGCTGCTGTTCGCGCGATGCGCGATGAGTCGAGCGTGGCTCGACGCTACAGAGGCATCCACGCATGGCGTGGATCTACAGACACCCCAATCAATACGTAGCGCACTGCCGCCAGCGTACGGGCTCATCCACGCCAGGGCGGGCGTTGAGCTGGATGCGCACGTTACGCAGGGCGGGGTAGTGCAGCACTTCCTCGCAGACCTGCGGCCACACCGCGTCCAGCTCGCCGGTGCGGTTGATCGCCAGCGTCTGCCGGGTCAGCCAGACACCGCTGGCGATGCCGGGCTTGCCAGCCAAGGCACGGGACAGATCGGCCTGGAAGCGCTCGAGCGTGGCGGCATCCGGGTTGGGATTGCTGCGCGCATCGGTTGAGGGCGTCGGCGCAGGCGCCGTGGTCGGCGGTGTGGTGGCGGGGGGCGGCGCCAGTTCGGGCGCCGCTTCAACCGCAGGCGCAACCGGCGCGGGGGCGCCCGTCTCCTCGGCAACGGGCGGAGCGTCCTGCACATGCAGCCCTTGCAGGCTCAGTCCCACCAGCAGGCCCAGCGTCACCGCGGCGAGCGCGGCTATGGCAATGCGGCGCAGGGCTTCATGGCGGGCACTGGCCCGCACACGGGTTTCGATTTCCGCCGGTAGATAGGGCTGCAGCAACGGCCACAGGCGCGGGCCGTCCAGCACCTCGACGGCCTGCTTCTCGGCGGCGCTGCGGCCGTCGCGTTCGATCCGGCCCTCGGTCAGCAGCACGCCGCCCTTGGCGCCGGCCAGGCGCGCGGCCGCCCCCAGTTCGTTCACTGCGGCGGTACCGATGCGGTAGGCCAGGCCGTGCTTGCAGGACACCAGCCACTGGTTGGGACCATCGCTGAGCAGGAAGTCGCTGCTCGGCTCGCGGGACTCCTCGGCCGGGTCGTTCAGTTCACGCAGGCCGCGCTGTTCGCGCAGCATGCGTTTGACCAGCACGGAGAATTCGCGCCAGTGCATGCCAGCCAAGGCCTGCAGGCCGAGTTGCATCTCCTTCTGCCGCCGCTTGATCCACCACAGATAGACAACGGCCAGGGAACAGGTAAGCAGGGCCGACAGCAGGGCCAGGATCCAAGGGAGCATGCAGGAGGTGCGCGGAAGGGGCGAATGCGGAGGACGACAGTGTAAAGGTCGTGCCGCATCGCTGGGTCAGGAGGTTCCTGACAGGAAACGTGATGGCGCGCGCAGATCGGTATACGGCGGACACGAAAAACCCGCCAATCCTGAAGCCGTGAGGGGAGGGAACAAACGGCAGCCGAAGCGATTGGCGGGTTGCTCGCGATTGTCAATCAAAATTTATTGCATTGCAACAATGGCATTCAGGGCACGCTGTCGGGCGACTGATGGCTGCCCGGGGCGGGAGCATCGGCGCCCGAAGCGGCACGGTTCTCCAGCTTGGCCAGGCGCGCATGCAGGGCGTCGATGCGGGCTTCCAGCGCGGTCACCTCGTCCGCAGTGGGGACATGCAGGCGCTTGAGCACGCCCTGCACCTGGTCATCAAAGGCCTTTTCAACCTTGTTCCAGGTGCCGGAGGCCTTCTCCCGGGCCTCGTCCAGCGAGGTTTCGACGTTGTCGCGCCAACCCGGGCCCTGTTCGCCGTGGCGTTCACGGCGGCGGGCCTCCCAGGCTTCGCCTTCCTTCACCAGGCCATCGAAGAAGCGGCTGCCTTCAGCCTGTGCACGGCCCAGGGCGCCCAGGCCTGCCAGCCAGACCTGCTGGGCCGAATCGCTGAGCTTGCGCGAGAAGCGCTCGGCCTGGTCACCGAAAGAGGCGTCGTCGTTGCGGCGGTCGTCGTTTTCGTAGTGGTTCATCGCACTTCCCGTCGGAGTTGGGCCTGTCCCGAGAGTAGCGCGCGATGGCGTTGCACGGCCGTGACGGCCGCCGCCGGGGTTCAGCCCAGCTTTTCCTTCAGCACGCGCTGGATCTCGCCTTCGACCATGCCCTTCATCGCCGACAGCAGGAAGCCCAGCTTGGCGGTGACGCGCACGGCGCCCGGCTGCAGTTCGATCGCACCGTCCACGCCGCTGCCGGAGAAGTTCAGCACATCGGCGGTCCAGGACGACTTCAGGCCGAAGCGCTCGGACAACTTGGCGGCAACCTGTTCGATCGCGGCACGCGCCTGTGCGTCGGGCAGGGCGTGGGCGTGGCGGACATCGATGGTGGACATACGGGCTCCTGGCGCAGGGCGGGGATGATCAATAGAGGGCGAGCATTGTGCGCATCGAGGGCCTTCGCGCCAAGCACTCATCGTGGGTTCTTCTTCGTTGGCGACCAACCTGCTAGGCTGCGCCGCGTGCAGAACCTGCTTGTTCACTTCAGTCAACAACAACAGCCCGACCAGCCGCTGCGGCCCGGGGTGCAACGCATCGTGCGCCAGGCCAACGGTAGTGTGCGGCTCGGCGATGCCGGCAACGGTGCCCTTCTGCTGGCGCAGTTCTGCATGGATGATCGCGGCCTCTGGCTGCAGGTCGGTAACGGTATCCGCGGCATCCACGTGAATGGCCGCCCGGTTCGCCGGATGGCCCTGCTGCGTGCAGGCGATGCGGTGTACGTGGATGGCGTGGAAATGGTCCTGCAGAGCGAAGTCGAGAGCCTGCTGCAGGCGCCCGCACCGAAAAACGACGATGGCTCCGATGAGCAGCAGCGGCTGCTGCGCGGCGTCGGCGGGCTGCACCATGGGCGCAGCTATACCCTGTCGCGGGCCCGCCTGATCGGCCGCGGCAACGACGCCGACATCGCCATCGACGATCCTGCGTTCGCCGAACAGCATGCCCGCGTGGAAGTGCACGGCGAGCGCGTGCTGCTGCGTGACCTGGGCAGTGCCGACGGCACCCGGGTCAATGGCGTGGCCGTGCGCCACTGCTGGCTGCAGGCGGGCGACCAGGTGGTGTTCGATGGCCAGCACCGGTTCGTGCTGGAAGTGCCGCACGACCCGCGCCGGCGTCCGCTGCCTGCGGAAGACGAGTCCAGCCAGGAGGCCGAACAGACCCCGGTGCTGCCGGCCGCGCCGCGCAAGGTCCGGCGCTGGCCGTGGCTGCTGGTGAGTGCGCTGCTGCTGGCCGCACTGCTCAGCCTGCTGCTCTGGTTCGGCGCGCGCTGATCTGAACCGGCCGGATCCGCTCTGGTAGGTGCCGACCTTGGTCGGCACGCTCCTTCGGCGGGGATGACGCCTGGCGGCGTATGCCGACCAAGGTCGGCGACTACCGGGGCATTGCTCCTGGTCTGAATCCGCTGGATCCGCTCTGGTAGGTGCCGACCTTGGTCGGCACGCTTCTTCGCCGGGTTTGACGCCTGACGGTGTACGCCGAGCAAGGTCGGCGACTACCGGCGCCGTGCTGGCGGCCAATGGATTCCAATGAAACCAAATTTCCCTTGCCGCACTAGGCCGCAAGGCTGGTGCACTGCGGCATACTAGGGGTCTTGCCCCACAGGTGTGACATGACGCGCGCGTTCAACTTCAGTGCCGGCCCTGCGACCTTGCCGGAATCGGTCCTGCGCCAGGCGCAGGCGGAAATGCTGGACTGGCACGGTACCGGTGCCTCGATCGTGGAAATGAGCCATCGCGGTGCGGAGTTCATGTCCGTGGCCGCCGAGGCCGAGGCCGACCTGCGTCGCCTGCTCGATATCCCCGAAGACTATGCGGTGCTGTTCCTGTCCGGTGGTGCCACCACCCAGCAGGCGCTGATCCCGCTCAACTTCGCCGCCCCCGGCCAGCGTGCCGACTATGTGGTCAGTGGCCACTGGGGCAAGACCGCGGTCAAGCAGGCCGGTGTCTACGTCGACGTCAACATTGCCGCCAGCAGCGAGGCCGATGGCTACCGCACGCTGCCGCCGCGTGCCGACTGGCAGCTCTCACCCGATGCCGCCTACGTGCACATCACCGCCAACGAGACCATCCACGGCGTCGAGTTCCGTGATGTGCCCGACACCGGCAGCGTCCCGCTGATCGCCGACTTCAGCTCGTCCATCGCCAGTGAACCGCTGGATGTGCGCCGCTATGGCGTGATCTACGCCGGCGCGCAGAAGAACCTGGGCCCGGTCGGCATCGCGGTGATGATCATCCGCCGCGACCTGCTCGAGCGCAGCGGCCAGCCGCGTGCGGACATCTTTGATTACCGCTCGCACGTTGCCCGCGATTCGATGCTCAACACCCCGCCGACCTGGAACTGGTATCTGGCTGGCCTGGTGTTCAAGTGGATGCTGGCCGAAGGCGGCGTGGCCGAGTTTGCCAAGCGCAATGCCGCCAAGGCCGCGCTGGTGTACGGCGCCATTGACGGCTCCGGCGGTTTCTATCGCAATGAAGTGGCGCACGCGGCACGTTCGCGGATGAACATCCCGTTCTTCCTGCCCAGTGCCGAGCTCGATGCGCGTTTCGTCGCCGAAGCCAAGGCCGCCGGCCTGCTGGCGCTGAAGGGCCACAAGGTGGTGGGTGGCATCCGCGCCTCGCTGTACAACGCCATGCCGCTGGCCGGGGCCGAGGCGCTGGTCGCCTTCATGGCCGATTTCCAGCAGCGTCACGGCTGAGCAATGAACGGCGCGCACCGTCGGGTTCGTGCCCCGCAACAAGGAATTCCGATGGCAAGCAGCAAATCCAGCAAGAAGGCGCCGAAGAAGGCCGAACCGGCCAAGGACAGCGCGCCCACCAGGGCGAAGGGCAAGTCCAAGGCCGCGTCGAACCCGGCACCCACCCTGGCGCCGCTGGCGCTGGCCGATGTGCGCTCGAAGATCGACCAGATCGACCGCGACATCCAGAGCCTGATCGCCGAGCGCGCGCGTTTCGCCCACCAGGTCGGCAAGGCCAAGGGCAAGCTCGCCGCCGCCGTCGACTACTACCGCCCCGAGCGCGAAGCGCAGGTGCTGCGCATGGTGGTGGACCGCAACGAAGGCCCGCTCAGCGATGAGCTGCTGGTGCACGTCTACCGCGAGATCATGTCGGCCTGCCTGGCCCAGCAGGAGCCGCTGAAGATCGGCTACCTCGGCCCGGAAGGCACCTTCAGCCAGCAGGCCGTGCTCAAGCACTTCGGCCGCTCCGCGCTGGGCCTGCCGATGGCCAGCATCGAAGAAGTGTTCCAGGAAGTGGAAGCGGGCAACGCCGATTTCGGCGTGGTGCCGGTGGAGAATTCGGGGCAGGGCACCATCCAGATCACCCTGGACATGTTCCTGACCTCCAACCTGAAGATCTGTGGCGAAGTGGAACTGCGCGTGCAGCAGTACCTGATGTCGCGCAGTGGCCGGATCGAGGACATCGAGCGCATCTACGCGCACCCGCAGTCGTTCATGCAGACCTCGGCGTGGCTGCGCGCCAACCTGCCGAAGGCCGAGAAGATTCCGGTGTCGAGCAACGCCGAAGGCGCGCGCCGTGCGCGCAACGCCGACGACGCAGCGGCCATCGGTGGCGAGAGTGCCGGCCATGTGTACGGCCTGAAGAAGGTGGTCACCAAGCCGATCCAGAACGATGCCGACAACACCACCCGCTTCCTGGTGGTGGGCCGCAACATCTTCCCGACCTCCGGCCACGACCGCACGTCGGTGCTGGTGTTCATCCATGACAAGCCCGGTGCGCTGTTCGACGTGCTCAGCCCGTTCGCCCGCCACGGCATCAGCATGAACCGCATCGAGTCGCGGCCGTCGCACCACGGCAAGTGGGAATACGGCTTCTTCATCGACCTGGCCGGCCACATCGACGATGCGCCGATGCAGGCGGCGCTGGCCGAACTGGAAGCGCACTCGGCGCAGATCAAGGTGCTGGGCTCCTACCCGGTGGCCGTGCCCTGAGTGCTGCCGCGGCGGCCACGGCCGCCGTTCCCTGATGCATCGCCGGCGCTGCTGGCGTTTACGGAATGATCGAACGATGAGCAACGCGCAACACTGGATCGCCCGCAAGGGCCAGCCGCTGCAGGGCAGCCTGACCATTCCCGGCGACAAGTCGGTCTCGCACCGCTCGGTGATGTTCGCCGCGCTGGCCGATGGCACCTCGCATATCGAAGGTTTCCTGGAAGGCGAAGACACCCGCGCCACTGCGCGCATCTTCGGCCAGCTGGGCGTGCGCATCGAAACCCCCAGCCCGTCGCAGCGCATCGTGCACGGCGTCGGCATCGACGGCCTGAAGGCGCCGGATGCGCCGCTGGACTGCGGCAACGCCGGTACCGGCATGCGCCTGTTGGCCGGCCTGCTGGCGGGCCAGGCGTTCGACTGCACGCTGATCGGCGATGAGTCGCTGTCCGGCCGCCCGATGCGCCGTGTCACCGGCCCGCTGTCGCAGATGGGCGCGAAGATCGACACCCAGGACGACGGGACGCCGCCGCTGCACGTGCATGGCGGGCAATCGCTGCACGGCATCGACTTCGCCTCGCCGGTGGCCAGTGCGCAGATCAAGTCGGCGGTACTGCTGGCCGGCCTGTACGCGCAGGGCGAAACCCAGGTGACCGAACCGCACCCGACCCGCGACTACACCGAGCGCATGCTGTCCGCGTTCGGCGTGGACATCGAATTCTCGCCCGGCAAGGCACGCCTGCGTGGTGGTCAGCGCCTGCGCGCGACTGACATCGTGGTGCCGGCCGACTTCTCCTCGGCTGCGTTCTACCTGGTGGCCGCCAGCATCATTCCCGGCTCCGAGCTGCGCCTGAAGCAGGTCGGCCTGAATCCGCGTCGCACCGGCCTGCTGCACGCGCTGCGCCTGATGGGTGCCGACATCACCGAAGAGAATCCGGCCGAGCAGGGCGGTGAGCCGGTGGCCGACCTGGTGGTGCGCTATGCCCCGCTGAAGGGCGCGCGCATTCCGGAAGCACTGGTGCCGGACATGATCGACGAGTTCCCGGCGCTGTTCGTGGCCGCCGCCGCCGCCGAAGGCCAGACCGTGGTGAGCGGTGCCGCCGAACTGCGGGTGAAGGAATCCGACCGCCTTGCGGCGATGGCCACCGGCCTGCGCGCGCTGGGCATGCAGGTGGACGAAACCGAAGACGGCGCCACCCTGCACGGCGGTGTGCGCCTGGGCAGCGGCACCATCGAAAGCCACGGTGACCATCGCATCGCCATGGCCTTCGCCATCGCCGGCCAGATCAGTGACGGCGAAGTGCGCATCAACGATATCGCCAACGTCGCTACGTCCTTCCCGGACTTCGATGGCCTGGCGCGCAGCGCCGGGTTCAATCTGGCCTGAAAGGCCACGCCCGGCGGATGACGCAACCCGGTGGGTGCCAACCTCGGTTGGCACGCTCATATCGCCCGGTAGGTGCCAACCTTGGTTGGCACGCTCACATCACCCGGTAGGTGCCGACCTTGGTTGGCACGCTTCTCCGCATAAAAGGACGGAGGCCGAAGCCTCCGTCGAAACATCACGAACCCCTCGTCCGCGATCAACGCTGCTCGGTGCGGAAATCCACCGGGACCCGCACCACGCTTGCTACTGCACGGCCTTCCTGCATCGCCGGCTGGAACTTCCAGTTCTGCACGGTGCTGAGCACCGCACGATCCAGGTCGCGGCTGCGCTCGCCGCTGCGCGAAACGATCGCAGCGTTGGCGACATTGCCACGGGTATCGACATTCAGGCTGGCGATCACGCTGCCCTGCACGCCACTGCGCAGTGCGGCAGCGGGGTAGGTGGGCATGCGGTTGCTGGCCAGCGGGCGCGCTTCGCGATTGCGTATCGCCGGTGCGGCCTTGTGCTGGCGGGAGGCTGGTGCAGCCTGGCGCGTTGCAGGTGCTGCTGCATTGGTCGCCGCAGCCTGCTCAGGGGCGGGCAACATGCGCTCACCGACCGGTGCCGGCGCCACATCCTCCTGGTTGGAATGGCGCAGCCACAGCAGGGCGGCTGCAAACATCGCCACGATCAGCGCGATCCACATCCAGGGCGACGTGGGCTTGTGCTGCACGCTCGAATCCTGCTGCAGCTGCGGCGAATGAAGGTCTTCGTGGGTGGTGGCAGTCATCGCAAACTCCTTCCGTCAACTGACGACGTGGGAAGTGTTGCCCGAGCCATGGACGAGAAGTGTCAGCGTTGCGTCAACGCCACCGGCAGGGTTCAGTTTGCCTGCCGGGAAGCGTTCAGTTACTGCGTCTTGAAGTCGAACGGTACTTCAATGCTGCCGGGCACGGCCTGGCCATTGCTCTGCGCCGGGGTGAAGCGCCAGCGGCGCACGGCATCGGTGGCGGCACGGTCGAGCTCGCGTGAGCCGCTGCGCTGGATCACCGTGGCGTTGTTCGGGTAGCCGGTGGCATCCACATCCACGCGTACCACCACCGTGCCGGTTTCACCTGCGCGCAGGGCGGCGGCGGGGTATGACGGCGGCGGTGACTGGCCAGCAATCGGCATCGGCTGGCTGTTGCCGGTCGCGGCCGGCGCCGCGCCCGGGGCGGCCGGGGCCGGCTCGGCGATCGGGGCGGGTGGCGGCGGAGCGGTTTCGACCAGCTTCGGCGCTTCCTCCTCCACCGGTGCCGGCTTGGCGTCAGGCATGTCGCTGGAACCGGCTGCAGCGGCCAAGGGTTCCGGCAGGGGCTCGACCTGGGCGGTTTCCTGCGGGGTCTGTGCGGCCGGGTCGGCGCGGAAGAACTCCTTGTCACGGCCGGTCAGCCAGACCAGCACGAACAGCAGCATGCCCACGCCGAAGGCGATGCCGGCGATCTTCAGGGCGTTGCGCGGGATATGCACAGTGAACGACTTGGCGGACGACGAGCGGGGTGCAGACATGGACCGGACCAGTACGGAATAGCCCGATTCTGCCACGCCGGGAATGAACCGGGCGGCAGAAATCCGTATAACAAGCGATAATCCCATCCCTGATACCCACCACGACACCTGCCATGCTTGATCCAGCCCTGCTCCGCCACCAGCCCGCCGACCTCGCCGAACGCCTGCGCACCAGCCGCGGCTTCGAGCTCGACGTGTCTGCCCTGGAGTCCCTGGAGGCCGATCGCAAGCGCATCCAGGTGCGGACCCAGGAGCTGCAGAGCCTGCGTAACAGCCGTTCCAAGGCCATCGGCCAGGCCAAGGCGAAGGGCGAGGACGTGTCGGCCATCATGGCCGAGGTCGCTGCCTTCGCCGACGAGCTGAAGGCTTCGGAAGTGGCGCTGGACGAGCTGCGCGAGAAGATCGATGCCATTTCGATGGGCATTCCGAACCTGCCGGCCGATGACGTGCCGGCCGGTGCCGACGAGAACGACAACGTCGAGCAGGCGCGCTGGGGAACCCCGCGCCAGTTCGACTTCAAGGTGCTCGATCACGTCGAACTGGGCGCCCGCAACGGTTGGCTGGACGGCGAAACCGCCGCCAAGCTGTCCGGTTCGCGCTTCACCGTGCTGCGTGGCCCGATCGCGCGCCTGCACCGCGCCTTGGCCCAGTTCATGGTCGACCTGCACACCGGTGAGCACGGCTACGAGGAAACCAACGTGCCGCTGCTGGTCAACGCCGATTCGCTGCGCGGCACCAGCCAGCTGCCGAAGTTCGAGGACGACCTGTTCAAGACCGCCGTGGGTGATTCCACGCGTTACCTGATCCCGACCTCGGAAGTACCGCTGACCAACATCGTGCGCGATGAGATCGTCGATGCCGAACGCCTGCCGCTGCGCATGACCGCCCACTCGATGTGCTTCCGTGCCGAGGCCGGCAGCGGTGGCCGCGACGTGCGCGGCATGATCCGCCAGCATCAGTTCGAGAAGGTCGAGCTGGTCTCGATCAGCCGCCCGGAGGACAGCGACGCCGAACACCAGCGCATGACCCGTTGCGCCGAAGTGGTGCTGGAAAAGCTGGGCCTGCCGTACCGCAAGGTGCTGCTGTGCACCGGCGACATGGGCTTCTCGGCGGTGAAGACCTACGACCTGGAAGTCTGGCTGCCGTCGCAGGAGACGTACCGCGAAATCTCCTCGTGCTCGAACTGTGGTGATTTCCAGGCCCGCCGCATGCAGGCCCGCTGGCGCAACCCGGCCACTGGCAAACCGGAACTGGCGCATACCTTGAACGGTTCGGGCGTGGCGGTGGGCCGCGCGATGATCGCGGTGATGGAGAACTACCAGAACGCCGACGGCAGCATCACCGTACCGGAAGCGCTGCGCCCGTACATGGGTGGCCTGGAAACCATCGGCTGATAGTCGATGGGGTAGGTGCCATGCTTGCATGGCACTGCTCTGGCTCTGGTGGGTGCCATGCTTGCACGGCACCGCTCTGGCTTTGGTGGGTGCCATGCTTGCACGGCACTGCTCTGGCTCTGGTGGGTGCCATGCTTGCATGGCACCGAATCCACGCATGGCGTGGATCTACAATGCGGGCTACATCCACGCCATGCGTGGATGTACCGCGCAATCACCCCACAACCCGCAGCTTCTCCAACGGCACCCAGCCCGGTTCGCCCGTCTCCGGCACGCACCACGCCCAGCCATTGAGCGTGCGCTGCCCGCGCAGCACCTGCCCGGGATCCACATCCAGTTCCCGCGCGCAGTAATCTTCCGTGGCAAACGCGCCACCCTGCGCATCGCGGCCGATCACCGGCGCCGGCACGAATCCGGGCTGCTGGCCCTCGGCTTCGCACAGGAACCAGTCATCCCAGCCCTCGGGGCCTTCATAACGTTCGCCCACCACCAGCGCCTGCCCGCGGCGCAGGGTGATCGGGTGCGGAAACTCGCTGCGGTGCGCAGTCGTCACGATGTAGTCCATGCCGCAAGCCTAGCGCGTCCAAAAGAAAACGGCCCCGCAAAGCGGGGCCGCCAGGGTGGGCCGGGATGGGGGAGGGGATCCCGGCCCGCGTTCAGCGCCCAGACGAGGAGAGAGGGGCGCTGACCGTTGGAACGCGTTACGCAGCGACGGCTTCATCCGCTGCGTGCGACGGCAGTGCTGCCAGCGCGCCGGCAATGGCGTCTTCACGGTGCTGCGGCGAGTAGGCGATGCCTTCGGCACGCACGAATTCGACTTCGTTGATGCCCATGAAGGCGAACACCTGGCGCAGGAACGGCTCCTGGAAGTCGGCCGGCGAGTCGGTGTAGATGCCGCCGCGGCTGCTGGCGATGATCACCCGCTTGCCACCGGCCAGGCCCACCGGGCCGTTCTCGGTGTACTTGAAGGTGCGGCCGGCCACGGCCACGCGGTCGATCCAGGCCTTCAGCGTGGACGGAATGCTGAAGTTGTACATCGGCGCGCCGATCACCACGATGTCGGCCTCCAGGAACTGCTGCATCACCTGTTCAGCGTCGGTCGCCTCGGCGGCATCGGTCTTGGCCAGCGAGCTGCTGCGCAGATGCGGTACCGGATTGGCGTCAAGATCGCGATAATCGACCTGCAGGCCGTCGATCTGGCCCGTGAAGCGGGCGACCACGGCGGCCGACAGCTGGCGCGAGACGGAGTTGTCGCCAAGCACGCTGGCGTCGAGATGCAGAAGCTTCATGGCAGTCACCTATGTTCTGGGAGGAAGGGGCGGGGTGGCCCCGCCGACGGAGAGAACGATAGGTTGTTGCAAAGACGGAATAAAGGTGATTGAATGCCACGTATTGTTCTAGATATGGAACTCGGGCATGCATGACCTGAATGATCTGTACTACTTCGCGATGGTGGTCGACCACGGCGGGTTCGCCGCCGCCGAGCGCGCGCTGGGCATTCCCAAGTCGCGACTGAGCCGCCGCATCAGCCAGCTGGAAACCGACCTGGGCGTGCGCCTGCTGCAGCGCTCCACGCGTCGTTTTGCCGTTACCGACGTGGGCACCAGCGTGCACCGCCATGCGCAGACGATGCTGGCCGAAGCACAGGCCGCCCGCGAAGTGGTGGACCGCCTCAGCGCCGAACCGCGCGGCGTGGTGCGCGCCAGCGTGCCGGTGTCGCTGGCGCAGATGCAGCTGCCCAAGCTGCTGCCCAAGTTCCTTGAGCAGTACCCGAAGGTGCGCCTGCAGTTGAACATCAGCAACCGCCGCGTGGACATCATCAATGAAGGCTACGACGTGGCCCTGCGCGTGCGTTCGCGCCTGGACGACGACGGCAGCCTGGTGATGCGCAGCTTCGGCCAGGTGCAGGAGCTGCTGGTAGCCAGCCCGAAGTACCTGGACCGCGCCGGCCGCCCGAAGGACCCGGAAGAACTGACCCAGCATGTCACCCTGAGCATCAGCGAAGACGAAGCGCGCCAGCGCTGGGAGCTGCATGGCCCGGAAGGCGAAGTGCGCCGGGTCGACCTGCAGCCGCGCGTGGCCGGTTTCGACTTCCCGCTGCTGCAGAGCATGGTGAAGGACGGTTTCGGCATCACCATGCTGCCGGAAACCGTCTGCGCCGACGCCGTGCGCAACGGCGAGCTGGAAGTGGTGCTGCCGGATTGGTCGCTGCCGCAGGGCGTGTGCCATGCCGTGTTCGCCTCGCGCCGCGGCCTGCTGCCGGCGGTACGCGTGTTCATCGACTTCCTGGCCGAGCACCTGCCGCCGCAGCTGGAGGCCTCGCGCCTGGATTGCGGTGGCGCCTGTGAAAAGGCCAAGGAGCGGATCAAGGCCAGTGCACTGGGTGCGCTGGCGGTGGATGCCGGCTGAGAGCGCTGAGCGGTAGCGCCGGGCCATGCCCGGCGTTGTTGTTTTCCGGCGCCGATCACTTCCGGCCGAACAGCCGGTCCCAGAAGCTGCGGCGTCGCGGCGCGGCCGGTGGCGGTTCGGCTGCAACGACGGGCGCTTCCAGCACCGCCATCAACTCTGCGCTGCGTGGCTTCTTCAGGAACCGCGCGTAGTCCAGGTAGCTGGTGACCTTGCTCATGTGCAGGCGCTCGGGCATCGCCGGCAATGCACCTCCCTGCAGCAGCACCCGCAATGCCTGCGGACGGTCCAGGCGGATCGCCTCGAACATTGCGGTGCCGCCACAGCCCGGCTCGATCTGGTTGGCGCGCTGCGGCGCGTCCTTCAGCAGGGGGCGCAGGGCCTCTACGTCGTCCCGTTCCACGGCAGCTACCAGCCTGGCCAGCGCCTCGGCTTCCGCAGGTGGCAGGTTGTCCCGGTAGGCCTGATCGGCGATCTCGCGCTCGTCGCGCCCATCACCGCCCTCGATGCAGAGGAAGTCGGTGACCAGCGCGACTGGAGTGCCGGACGTATCCAGCGCCCAGTAGCTGGGATAGACGCCATCGCCCCAGCCACTGGTGAATACGACCAGGCCGTGAGGTGAGTCTTCGCCCCACGGACGGTACTCGGCGCCTTCATCGAGGCCCTCGTGGTCGATCAGTGCATCCGACCATTCACTCTCTTCGTCGCCATCGGCCTGTTCGATCAGGGTCAGCAGTGCCCGCTGGGTGTCTGTATCCATGAAGCAGCCGATGCCGGCGTCGACCGGGTAGCCGATGAAGCTGTCCTCATCGAGTCCAGTCAGGTCCTGCGTGGTCCAGCGCGCCATCTGCCAATGCAGGGCGGATGCAGTGAGGGCCTCGCGGGGCTTGAACCAGACCACGGCCAGTGCCGGGCGGCCGCTATGCACGATGACTTCGACCGAGTGCCGGCCCAGCGGGGCAGTGTAGTCAGCCAGCGCGGGTGCCTCGGCCTGGACCAGCGGATCGCAGACCACCAGGTGCCCGCTGCTGACCGGCAGGTGCCCGGCGAAGGTGCGGTGCAGGGCCACCGCAGCCAACTGGGTGTCATCCAGCAGGGTGGTGCGCAGGTTGGCCAGATCGAGATGGGCCATGGCGGCTCCGATTGCAGTGGAGGCCCCACCGTGCCGGATGCGGAGGGCAGGGGCAAGGGTGGTCTTGGGCAAATGCCGTTCACGTGCGAGAATACGCCGCTGCCCGGGCAACCGGGACCCGATTGGAGAGATGGCCGAGCGGTTTAAGGCACCGGTCTTGAAAACCGGCGAAGGGTTAAACCTTCCGTGGGTTCGAATCCCACTCTCTCCGCCAATCCTTAGTAAGTGTTTGTTTGTAAACGACATTTTTTAGGGACTTGAAGGGCGGCTTGGGGCACAAATCGGGGCACAACTCCGATGCGGTTACCAAGCTATCTCACTCGCTCTTCCACTGGTCGTTACCAGTTTCGCATGCGCGTTCCGACGGACATGCGCGGCATCGTCGGCAAACCTTTCGTCAAGCATCCCTTGGGCATCCACCTGTATAGCGCAAGAGTGGCTGCCTTGGCCATCGCGCAGCGTTATGCTCAAGCATTCGATGCCATCAGGGATGGGTGCATGACCAAGAAGGGACTCACGGTTGAGGATGTTCTCCGCAGCGTCGCGGAGAACGGCTCCAGGCGTTATGAAATTGACTTGCCGGGCTTCCGTCTTCGGACCACGGATGCGGCCGACCATGCTCGAGCAATGGAGGCGTTGGAAGAAATCGGCAAGTTCCACTTCCGTGATGCGGGTGCAGTTCCGGCGGCGGCTGGGCCAAACCCGTTGGAATCAGCGGCGGCGCAGCCCCTGCCAGCTGAGACGATCAGCCTCATCGATGCGAAGCGAATCTGGCAGGACAAAGTCGCCGCCGAGGACATCGAGGTCAAAACGGTCGGCATCAAACTGCTTCCCGTGACAGAGCTGATCGAGTTCTTGGGCGCCGAGCGCGAGCTGCATACCATCACGCGGCCTGAGATGGCCCGCTTCTACGACCATTTGGCCAAGCGCGGGTTAACGCGTTCTACACTCAACAATCGCCAGAGCTACCTCGCAGGAAAGAGAGGATTCTTCACTTGGGCAATGGCTTCAGGCTATGTGCTCAAGGGAGACAATGTCGCCGCAGGTCACGTCAGCGTTTCGATGGCGGAGAAGCGCAAGCGCAGGAAGTTTGGCTTCCAGGCCTTTACCTTGGATCAGGTTCATCAACTCTTCGCGCCCGATAGCTTCAAGCAGCTTTCAACGGGAGCGCGCTGGGCGGCTTTGTTGGGCCTGTATACGGGAGCCCGGGCGGGTGAGGTGGGGCAGCTGTTCACCCTCGACGTCAAGGAGGAGGAGGGGATCCCGTGCATACGGTTTACCGATGAGGGGGAGGATCAGCGGTTGAAGACCGATGTTTCCAATCGGGTCGTCCCGTTGCATCCCGACCTGATCAAGCTCGGTTTCTTGGACTACGTCGCCGAACGAAGGGAGAGCGGGGACTGGCGATTGTTTCCGCAGGCTGACAGTAAGGCGAAGAATGGTGCGGGGAACTGGATATCGAAGGCGTTCAGCTACTACCTCCAAAAGCACAGTGGTGGGTGGCCGAAAGCGAAGCGTGGTTTCCATAGTCTCCGAAAGACCGTGATTCAGGAGATGCAGGGCAGCGGTGTGGCCTCTGAGATGCGAGCCCAAATCGTCGGCCACGAATTGGACGACGAACACCACGCGACTTACAGCAGGCCCTTTACGGTGAGTGAGAAGCTCAACGGTGCCGGAGGAACGCCAGCTTTGGGTGTCCTAGATTACGGAATCGACCTGGAGGCGCTGCGCACCCTGCCGGCGCGCAAGGTCGGGCGGCGCAGCAGCAATGCTGCCGCGCGCTCTTCAAAGGTCGGCCGTAAGGGGAGCGAGCCGAACTAATGGCCCTCACTGCCGCCGATGCCTACCGACGAGCCATCGACCGCTTTCTCGGCAAACTCTCTGGCTCCGAAACCGTGGGCCAGATGGAGAAGAAGGTTGCAGACCATCTGCGCCTAGCGAAGTTGCGCCCCACGGTGGACGTGGAGCTGAGCTTCAATGAGGCCGCTGGGGTGTTGGCAATCAGCACGGCTCAACTGCACCACCTCTTGAAGGAGCACGCCCCGTCGGGGACGTTGTTCATGGTGAAGGGGGCGCGCAAGCGCTCGACCACCCTCACCCTGTTGATGGCCTGGGCTGCCGAACTCAATGCGAAGGGCCTCTGGAAACCGTTGAGCGAACGGGGTGTGACGATCAATACACTCCTTACTGCCGAACTGCCGTTTCTGGTGGCCAAAGGGCCCAAGGCTAAGCAGTTCTTCCTGGAGCCACTGACTGACCAACCGATCACCGATGCGGTAATTCGCCAGCTCCAAGCATTCGGCGCGCAGATCGGGCTTGGGATTCGGGTCTGCACACTGACCGAGGCATTCGCCCAGCCATGGCAGAACCCTGACGTCAAGCGCCAGTGGGTGGACGCATTCAACAACGCAGCCCAAGCCCAGGCCAGCCGCCTGCGGGACCTTGCTCAGCAGCTCGACGCCTCGCGAGCTAGGGTGATCGAACAAGCGCTCGACGAGCGTTTGAACCAAACCGCCCAACACACGCTAGCACTCAAGAGAAAGCGCGTCTAAGCAGTGCCTGAATCGGATTGGAAGCCTCCAATGTCCGTATTTTGGGTGGCGCTGAATTTGGATGATTACTCCAACGTCCCGGTGGTCGGAGCGATGGAGCAAAAAGATGGGCCTTGATATGTATGGGGGGAAGATCCGCAAGGAGGAGACGTCGTGCGAGGGACAGGTGTTCTTTCAGTGGCGATGCCATCCCAACCTCCACGGCTGGATGTTCGGGCTGCACAGTGCACGGACGGGGTGCTCTGACCCGTTTGAGTTCAACATGGTTCGCGTGTTTCTCGGAGCGGCAGACCTCGACGCATTGGAGCAGGCTGTCCTCGATGAGCGGCTGCCCCACACGGTGGGCTTTTTCTTCGGTGAATTGGATCCCGATCAAGCTGAAGAAGATCTGGACTTCATTGCGCAGGCCCGCGCATTGATCAACGACGGTTGGGACGTGTTCTACAACTCTTGGTGGTAACCCGCCGCCAGCAGCGCCTCTCGGGCTGGTTCAAGCCCAACTCCCAAAACCCATTCCTTCAACGCGGCAACGCAGCCGTGTTGGCGGAGCTTTGCCTGGAGATCTCTCATGCAACCCAAAACCAATGTTGTGCCGTTCAAGACTGCCAACCGCCTCGCAGCGGCTAAACCCACCCGGCTCAGCTCCGTTTGCTACAAAGCAAGCGACAAGGCCCACACGAGCGTGGATTGGTATACCCCGCCTGCCATCGTCAAGGCGCTGGGAGGAAGGCGCGGCTTTGACCTCGATCCTTGCACGCCCGAAGACCCTTCGCGGCTGCCGGCACCCACGGCCCGCCGAATGATCCCGCCGAGCCAGGACGGCCTGCTCACGCCGTGGCCCCCGCAAGCGTTCGTGTGGATGAACCCGCCCTACGGCAAGGGGATGGAGAAGTGGCTGAGCAAGCTGGCCAACCACCCCGGCGGCGGTATCGCCCTGGTGCCGGTCAGCATGGAAACGGGGTGGATGCACAACTGCGTGCTTTCCCACCCCAACGTGACGGCGATCCTGTTTACCCGCGGGCGGCTGAAGTTTGTGCGTCCCGACGGAACCATCGGCACGGCAGCGCCGTCGGGATCGTTGGTGGTGGGTTACGGCAAGCGCGCAGCCGGTCACCTTCAGCAAGCGCAGGCAAGCGGTGTGCTGCGCGGGAAGTTCTTTGCCCTCCAGCGGGTGGCGCAGGTGGTCACTGCGAACCTGGGGAGTGCGAACGATGAGTAACCAGACCAAAGCAGCCCTCCATATCCTTCAGTGGATGAGCGATATGGAAGGCAGGGTTGAGGGGTGCGATGGCGCAATCAATGTTGCGAAGGCATGGGAGGAACGGGAACTTCAAAAGAAGGCGCAGGCTTACAAACGGCTGGTGAAGGCCGTCAACTGCATTCCTGCCCTCTCGCCTCGCGAACGCATGTCCAAATTCGTGGCATACGGTCTTAGGGCGGCCGTTCACAAGCAGCTGGAAAAGCGCAAAAACGGGGTGGGGGTATCGGTGTTGCCTTGGTTGGACGTGGGCCTGCTCAGCGACGTGGATCTTGAAGACGGGGATTGGGGGGCAGAGGTGGCCGACGCCTACATCGCCGCCATCGAAAGCGCTGAGCCGTTTGAGTGCATCCTGGGGTGGGTGTTCAACGAGCTGGCGGGATCGGGTCAGAAGAAAAGGGATTGCCAGGATTTCACCCCGTGGGCCCTTGCTCAGGGCGCGATGAGGTTTCTTCCCAGGGGTTTGAGCGATGCGTGTCAGGAACCGCTGATCAACGATTTCACCTGCGGTGCTGGAACGCTGCTTCTGGCCCGTGTCCACGCCCTTCTTTGGAGCCAATCCAACGATCCGGACGCGTTGATTGACCTGATGGTGTCGGCCAACGACAGGGATCCGCTCTGCGCTGCAATGACCGCTCTCCAGCTGTTGATCAATCAGTTGGTCTGGGAGCGCCCCATCGGAGCCGTTCACGTGGAATGCAAAGACATCATCGCTCAGCGTCACCTGTTGGTGCCGGTGTTTGCGTCGGAGTGTCGCGAGGATTGCCCGTTCGAACTCGTGCGGGACGATTTGTAGCAAGCAAATGGTTGCGGATAGGGGCAGTGTCCCAGTCAAAGCTGCCGTGCGGTTCGCCCAGGGCTCAACCCTTGCCGGGTGCCAGTGACGGTTAACGCCGGTGGTGCCCACCCGGGCCTGTCGCTATCGCGCCGAAGGCGGAGTTATTCACTTCCAAACGGGCTTTTAGATTTTAGAAGCCGGCGCGAAGCGACCGGCAGCTGCGTGCGGGTGTGCGGCAATTTCTTTGTCATCCGCGAGTGACGCCGATGGCGAAGAGTGATCTTCTCGGAGACGTAACAAGCACCCGTTACACCCGTCACAAGTGCTTGTTACGGCAGTTTGTCCAATGGATTCAATGGCTTTGCAGAGGCGAAGGCGCGTGTAACGGCTGTAACGGGTGGGTAGGTATTACTTGCAGCTGCATCAGAGATTTAGGCGTCAAGGCCAATCACTTTTTTAAAATCAATGGATCTACTTGTTACACCTGTTACACCCGTGACAACCCTTGTCTGGTCAGGGTTTCAGCCGTAACAAGGGGTGTAACAAGCACCTGTTACACCTTGGCTGAAAAGCGTGAATTGCGTCTCGTTTATGCAAAAAATGCTGTTGAGGCGACAGATATTGGTTTTAGTCAAGAAGTCGATCTGGACAAGTTCGTGAGCTCTGTTTGGATGGGGTTGTGGCCACAACGGGACCACATCACCCAGGAAACGAAAAATGACGAACTCCCCCACATCGAAGAAGGCGACGCAACCGCGAGACGAAATGCTGAAGGCGCGGGTGAGTCGAGCGTTCAAGCGGCGGCTTCAAGCGGCGGCTGATGCCCAGGGCAAGACTTCATCGGAAGCCATGCGTCAAGCGCTGGTGGAATGGATGAGTCGCGTCCAGCAGGCCGCGTAATCAACAAAAAAACCCCGGCGCCAACCGGGGTTCGAAAATGGACAACACACACATGAACGATACAACACCACCCTCGCCGAGCCGGCCACGTGGCGCGAGGTCGGACTCCAGCTTCCACCGGGTCAAACGGATCCGATGAGCGCCCAGGCGCTGGGCGTGGGCTTTGCCGTGGACGAGGCCAGCGCCACGGTCGCTCTGGACTTGCCGGCAGACCGGCTCAAAGCCCAGCGCGTGGCCCGTGTCCGCGCCGAGCGCGGCCCCATCGCGCCGCCCGCTCCCGGGGTGCTGGTGAACTACAGCGTGGCGGGCATGGTGTCCGAGCAACAGCAGGCGCTCTCCTTGGGGCACGAAGTCCGCAAGGCGGGCCGTTGGGGCGTTGTCAGCACCAGCGGGCAGGTCAACACCGACGCGTCGGGCACCGGCTACGTTCGCGGCGTGACGCGCTGGCAGAAAGACGATCCCAACCGCTTGGTGACTTACCAGGCCGGCGATGTGTTCGCTGGTCCGTCGTCCTCTCCGGTCAACCTGGGCGGGGTGCGCGTGGCCAAGGACCCGCGGGCGTTGGACCCGTTGACGCCCACCTATCCCGTCCCGATGCTCGGTGGCGTGGCGCTCGATCCGGCCACGGTCGAAGTCCTGGCCAACCGCGCCCGTGTGCTGCAGGGCCAGGTGGGGAAGGGGCCGTTCACGGCCGATGGCAGCGCCTTGGGCGCCGGTGCGCAGCAAGCCCAAGTGGTGGTGCGAGACCCCTACGGCCGCGAAACGGTGGTGAGCGATCAGCGTTTCTACGTTGCCCCCACGTTGCTGCGCAAAGGGCTCACCACCTGGGAAGTCGCCGCCGGCCGGGTGCGGCAAGGGGAGAGCAATTACGAGGCATTGGGCGCGACCGGGTCGGTGGCTTGGGGCCTCAATGACCGGTGGAGCCTGCGCGGCACCGCCCAAACCTCATCGAACGGTAAGGCCAACGTGGCGTTGGGGGCCACCACGGTGCTTGGCACCTACGGCACGCTGGATCTGGAAGTGGGCACGTCAACCCAAGGCGGCCAACGGCAGGCCATGGCTTACGACTACCGCGGCCCGGGGTTTGGCGTGCGCCTGGAGCACGAGCGCCAACAGGACTACTGGCGCCTGCGCGCCTCCAATGCGGTGGAGGTGGAGCAGCGCACCCGAGGCTCGGTCTTCTGGCGGCCCACGCCCCAGTGGTCCCTTCGGGCCAGCTATTCGGACGTGCGCACGCCGCGCTTTCGCACCGCTTACGCCGACGCCGGACTGACCTGGCGTGGCAACGGGCACACCGTGGCCGTCTCCGCCTTGCGGGATCTGGAGCGCAAGGAAACCCGGGTGGAGGTGGGCTATAGCTACGATTTCGGCCGGGGCAAGGGCGTGAGCGTTAGGGCCCGGCAAGCCCCCGATGCCACCGCCTGGGCCGTCCAAGGACGCGCCCGTCCCACGGTGTTGGGAACCCCGGTCGGCTTGTCTGCCTCGGTGGACGAGGGAGCGGCTGGCCAGACCGCCCGGGCCAACGCCAACTGGACCACCCGGGCAGGGTGGGCCCAGATCAACGCCGAGCAAGGGCCCAACGGCACCTGGACTTCCGGTTCGATGACCGGTGCCGTCCACCTGGAACGCCAGGGCGTGACGTTCCTGGGTCCGGCCGAATCCTTCGCCGTGGTGGACGTGCCCGGCCAAGCCGGGGTGCCGGTGAGGGTGGGTGGCCGCTTGGTGGGGAAGACCAACGCCCAGGGCCGCTTGGTGGTGGGCGAGGTGACCCCGATGGTGCCCACGGAGGTTCGCGTAGACGATCGGGCGCTGCCACTGGGCACCCAATTGGCCGAGATCGAGCAAACCGCCACCGCTGGCCGCCAAGCCGGCATGCACCTTACCTTCCCGGTCCTGACCGAGACCGCACGAACCTTCCGCCTCACTGGCTCGGCCATCGAAGCGGGCATGGTGGCCAAGACGGCGACCGAGACCACCCAGGTGGGCTATGACGGGGTGCTCTACCTGGAGCAGCCGCGCCCCGGCCAGACGGTGGACGTGGAAGGGGTCTGCAAGGCCCAGCTGCCTGCGGACCTTCGGGCTGCGCAAACGGTGGCCGAGGTGGCTTGCCGCTGATGGGGAGAGCCTTTGGAAACAAAGGCTTGCTACGTCGCAGGTGCTGCGAAAGTGGCCCTCTACCATGGGGCTGAACGATACTTGGGACCTGTCTTTTGAGAGTTGCCGGATGTCATTGCTTCAACGCCACGTGGACTGCTCCCATCCTCCCTTCCGCCGCGCCTGTCACGGCGGGGCTTCGTCGTGGATCTTGGCCTTATGAACGCGGTGGAAATCGAAGAGGCCATCTATGAGCTGGCCCAGGCTCCCTTTGATTCTGCAGAGTTCCCCTTCCAGTTCTTGGCGGCGTTTGGCAACAACGAGGTCACCCTCAAGCGCCTGAGAAAAGTCGGGTCCGGCGGGACGAATCTTTCCGACGTTCCAGGGGCCATTCTTCAACGCAACCACATCCACTTGGCAGTGTGCGAACGAGGAAAGGTGCGTGAGACGTTCGAAGCGTTGAAGGCCAGCGCCAAGAACTCGACGTATCGGATCAAGCTCGTCCTTGCCACCGACGGTGAATCCCTTGAGGCGGAGTATCTGGCCACAGGGGAGCCTTTGGCATGCCCCTATGCCGAGCTGGCCGAGCACTTTGGCTATTTCCTGCCCTTCGCTGGCATCACCACCGTTCAGGAGATCAAGGAAAACCCGATCGATGTCCGGGCGACGGGCCGTCTGAACAAGCTTTACGTGGAGCTGCTGACCCACAACCCGGACTGGGACACCGACGAGCGGCGATCGGACATGAATCACTTCATGGCCCGACTGATCTTCTGCTTCTTCGCCGAGGACACGGACATTTTCCACGGCGATAGCTTGTTCACGCGCACCGTGGACCGGATGTCGGCTCCTGACGGATCGAACACAGACGCCGTGCTCGGAACGCTGTTCACGGCGATGAACTTGAAATCCGATGATCGTCCCAGCGCGGGCCTTCATGGTTGGGCGCTGGCATTTCCCTATGTCAATGGCGGGTTGTTCTCAGGCAGCACAGAAGTTCCGCGGTTCACCCGGGCTGCACGCTCGTATCTGCTCCGGATCGGTGAACTGAACTGGCGCCAGATCAACCCAGACATCTTTGGGTCGATGATTCAGGCGGTGGCCGACAAGGAGGAGCGCGGATCGTTGGGCATGCACTACACCAGCGTGCCGAACATTCTGAAGGTGCTGAACCCGCTCTTCTTGGATGACCTGAGATCACATCTGGAATCCGCGGAGGACAACAAGGCCAAGCTGCTCAACCTGCGCAAGCGGATGGCGCACATCCGTGTGTTCGATCCGGCGTGCGGGTCCGGCAATTTCCTGGTTATCGCCTACAAGGAAATGCGCAAGATTGAGGCGGAGATCAACCGGCGGCGCGGCGAGGAGGACCGGAAATCCGAGATCCCGATCAACAATTTCCGTGGCATTGAACTCAACGACTTCCCCGCCGAGATTGCCCGGCTGGCGCTCATCATTGCCGAGTTTCAGTGCGACGTGCTTTACCGCGGGCAGCAGCAGGCGTTGGCTACCGTCCTTCCGCTCGACAGCAAGAACTGGATCACCTGCGGCAACGCCTTGCGCATCGATTGGCTCTCCGTTTGCCCGCCGACAGGAACCGAGGTCAACCTCCAGGGCGACGACTTGTTCACTGCTCCCGCCGATCAGTCCGAAATCGACTTTGAAAACGAGGGTGGAGAAACCTACATTTGCGGAAATCCACCGTATGTGGGAGATAAGTTCCAGACAGACTCTCAAAAGGCTGATTTGAAATCTGTGCTAGGGCCTAGGAGCAAGCACAAAGCAATGGACTACATTGCCGGATGGTTCTGGAAGGCATCTCAATATATCGAAAGGGGCGGGGCATTTGCGTTCGTATCAACAAATTCAATTTGTCAGGGGGTTCAGGTTCCCATTATTTGGCCTCAAATTTTTGCTAGGGGTCAGGAAATATTTTTCGCCCATAAGGACTTTTATTGGTCCAATAATGCAAGCAACAACGCGAACGTAATTTGTGTGGTCGTTGGGGTTTCGAGTCGGCGGGTCGGTGACAAATGTATTTACAGGGATTCTCAGCGGCAGGTCGTTGGGAATATCAACGCTTATTTGGTGAACGGTCCAAATGTCATCGTGGAAAAGCACTCGCAGTCTATTTCAGGTCTGCCTGAGATGGTTGCGGGAAATATTCCTCGGGATCTGGGTAACTTCATGCTCACCTCTAATGAAAAGGACGAGTTACTCCAAGGTCATCCGGAGGCTGCGGTTCTCGTAAGGAAAATTCTTGGCTCCATGGAGTTCATCAATGGAATTGAGCGTTATTGCCTTTGGATCGATGACGATAAGGCGGCTTTGGCGAACTCGATCCCATTCATCAAGAAGCGGTTGGACGCGATTGTCGCCTATAGAGAGGGTGGTAGCGAGCGGGGCAAATTAGGGGTTGATACGCCACATCGCTTTGAGCGCACGATCACGGCTAAGGCCACTTCGATAATTGTTCCGCGTGTTTCATCGGAAAAGCGGCCGCACATTCCGGTTGGCCTGGTGGGTAGTGATGTTGTGATATCGGACGCTGCCCAGGCTATCTATGATGCGCCGCTGTATGTGTTGTCGCTGATTTGTTCTCGAATGCATCTTGCCTGGGTGTCGTTGACTGCGGGGCGAATGAAATCAGATCTTCGCTACTCATCGGGCGTCTGCTACAACAGCTTTCCTGTTCCGCTGTTAACGGATCAGAATCGAATAGATCTAATGACCTGTGCCCAGGAGATTTTGCTGGCGAGAGAGGCGCACTATCCATCCACCATCGCGGATTTGTATGTCGCTGATCAAATGCCGGAGGATCTGCGCCAAGCTCATGAACGGAACGATGATGTGATCGATCGAATCTACATCGGTCGCAGATTCCGAAACGACACTGAGCGGCTGGAAAAGTTGTTCGATCTCTACACCAAGATGACGGCCGCGCCGGCCAAGCCCAAGAAGGGGGGAAGGGCGAAATGACCATGGAAACCAATCCGACCAATCGGCACACCGTGCCGTCCGTCTCCATCACGGCCGCTCGCACCGGGGAGTCGAACAA
This sequence comes from Stenotrophomonas maltophilia, assembly GCF_003205835.1. Taxonomy (GTDB): domain Bacteria; phylum Pseudomonadota; class Gammaproteobacteria; order Xanthomonadales; family Xanthomonadaceae; genus Stenotrophomonas; species Stenotrophomonas riyadhensis. Next base: position 3,030,097 of record NZ_CP029773.1, on the reverse strand, counting down.
GGTCAACGCGCTTGGCATGCGGCCCATGCAGGAGCGAGCCTACGGCAAGCGGGGCGAGCAGTTTCTGCTCATCAAGTCGCCTCCGGCCTCGGGAAAGTCGCGAGCCCTGATGTTCATTGCGTTGGACAAGCTGGAGAACCAAGGGCTAAAGCAGGCCTTCATCGTGGTGCCCGAACGCTCGATCGGGGGCAGCTTTGCCGACGAAGAGCTGAGCAAGCATGGGTTCTGGAGCGATTGGGTGGTTCGGCCACAGTGGAACTTGTGCAACGCACCGGGCGAAGACAACGGGAAGGTCGCCAAGTCCAAAATCAAAGCCGTTGGCGAGTTTCTGTCCAGCGATGACCGGGTGCTGGTCTGCACCCATGCGACCTTCCGCTTCGCCGTGGACGAGTTCGGTATCGAGGCCTTCGACAACCGTTTGATCGCCATCGACGAGTTCCATCACGTCAGCAGCAACCCGGACAACAAGCTGGGCAGTCAGCTGGGTCAGCTCATCGCGCATGGACAGGTCCACGTGGTGGCGATGACCGGTTCCTACTTCCGTGGAGACACCGTGGCGGTGCTCTCGCCCTCGGACGAGGCACGCTTTGAAACGGTGACCTACACCTACTACGAGCAGCTCAACGGCTACACCTACCTCAAGTCCCTAGACATCGGCTATTTCTTCTACACCGGCCGCTACCTGGACGCGATCATGAAGGTGCTGGATCCTGGCCTGAAAACCATCGTCCACATCCCCAACGTCAATGCCCGGGAGAGCCTCAAGGACAAGCACCGTGAGGTCGAGGAAATCATGTCCCGCTTGGGCACCTGGAAGGGATTGGACCCGGCCACGGGGTTCCATCAGGTCGAGCTGGCCGACGGACGCGTGCTCAAGGTTGCCGACCTGGTGGACGACACCGACGCTGCACAGCGCACCAAGGTTCTGTCGGCGCTGAAGGATCCTGCGCACAAGGACGACCGAGACCACGTCGACATCATCATTGCCTTAGGGATGGCCAAGGAAGGGTTCGACTGGATTTGGTGCGAACACGCGCTGACCATCGGCTACCGCAGCAGTTTGACCGAAATCGTTCAGATCATCGGCCGCGCGACCCGCGATGCGCCCGGCAAGGAGCGATCCCGCTTCACCAACCTCATCGCCGAACCCGCTGCCGACGAGGCCGCGGTCGTGGACGCCGTCAACGACACCCTGAAAGCCATCGCGGCCAGCTTGCTCATGGAGCAGGTCCTGGCCCCGCGGTTCGAGTTCACGCCTAAGAACGCCGGCAAGATGGACGGCTTTGACTACGGCGACGACGGCTACCAAGAGGGCGGTCACAACGTGGGCGTCAATCCGACCACGGGCCAAGTTCACGTGGAGATTGGGGGGCTGGCCATGCCGACCTCGCCCGAAGCGGCGCGCATCTGCCGTGAGGATCTGAACGAGGTGATCACCACCTTCATTCAAGACAAGACGGCGGTGGAACGTGGGCTGTTCGACAAGGAAAACACCCTGCCCGAAGACCTGACCCAGGTTCAGCTCGGCAAGATCGTGCGTGACCGATACCCGGACCTGACCGCGGAAGACCAGGAGGCCATCCGTCAGCACGCCATCGCCGCGCTCAACGTGACCCAACAGGCCAAGCAGCGTCTGGCGGAAGACGATGCCCAGGGGGAGCAGGGCAACACCTCGCTCATCGACGGGGTGCGGAAGTTCGTCAACGTGCGGGATTTGAACATTGACCTCATCGACCGGATCAACCCGTTCGATGCAGCCTACGCGGTGTTAGCCAAGGCCATGGATGAGAAGATTCTCCGTCAGGTCCAGGCCAGCATTTCAGCCAAGCGCGTGGCCATTCCTTACGACGAAGCCAAGGCGTTGGCCCTGCGTGCCCGCGCGTTCAAGGCAGAAAAGCAGCGAGCCCCCGACATCAACTCGCCAGACCCTTGGGAGCGCAAGATGGCTGAAGGCGTGGTGGCCTTGGCCAAGCACGTCCAGCAACGCAAGGCGGCAGAGGCTCGAGGCAGCGATCATGGCTGATTGGGACGAAGACGAGGCCTTATTGGCCGAACTGGGGCAAGATCTGGCCCCGATCAAGGCCGCTGCCCGAACGCCCCAGGAAGAACGGCTGATCGCCGGTTTCGAGGAAATCCTCCGGTTCGTGGATGAGCATGGGCGTGCTCCTCAGCATGGAGAGGAGCGCGACATCTTTGAACGCCTGTTCGCCGTGCGCCTGGACCGCCTGCGGTTGCTTGCCGATGCACATCCATTGCTCATGCCCTTGGATACGCACGGATTGCTCCGAGAAGCCCCAACCCTTGCTGCCACCGGGCAAGATGAATCGGTGGACGATGACGCCCTGCTGGCCGACTTGGGTGTGAGCGAAGGAGGAGCAGAGGACGACATCACCCAGCTGCGTCACGTTCGGTCCTATGAAGAGCGCAAGGCCTTGGAAGACATCGCCAGCCGCACGCCTTGCGCAGACTTTGAGCGCTTTGCACCGCTCTTTGAGCGCGTGGAGGGGGATCTCAAGTCGGGGCTCCGGAAAACCCTGCGGTTTGGCCGCGACGCCAGCGTGGAGAAGGGCAACTTCTTCATTCTCGGCGGGCAGATGGCTTACGTCGCCGAGGTAGGCGAGCCGGTGCGCACGCCCAATGGGGAATCCAACGCCAGGCTGCGCGTGATCTACTCCAACGGCACCGAGAGCGATTTGCTCGAGCGCTCCTTGCAGCGGGCGCTCTACAAGGACGACACCGGCCGACGCATCACCGACGACGATTACGGTCCCCTGTTTGGGGATGCTTTGGAAACGGACGACGTGGTGAACGGCACCATCTATGTGCTGCGGAGCCTTTCCCGCAATTCATACGTCCAGGAGAATCAGCAGCTGATCCACAAGATCGGCGTTACCGGGGGTAAGGTTGAGACCAGGATTGCTAACGCGGAGAGGGAGTCGACCTACATGTTGGCAAAGGTGGAGGTCATCGCGACTTACAAGCTCGCCAACGTTAATCCCATTCGCCTTGAGAACATCTTTCATCGCATCTTCCAGCCTGCGCGTCTTGAGCTAACCCTCCGAGATCGGATGGGAGTTCCTGTGAAGCCGCGGGAGTGGTTCTTGGTCCCGCTTCCGGTGATTGACGAGGCGGTCAAGCGCATCCAAGACGGGAGCATCACCGATTACGTCTACGACCCCGCCCAAGCGATGCTGGTTCGCCGGAGCTGATCGTGCTGACGAACCCTCTCGATGACCACGTGTTGGAGCGGTGCTTGGGCGCCGCTTACGTGCTGCTCCAAGAGAGTGGGCACACCGACGCGGCTGATCTTCTTCGCACCTCCACCGCATCTATCCAGCACGACACGTCTGATACCTGGAATGGGGGCACGAACTACTGGAACGTGTTGCTGGAGGTGCCGGCGCCGGAGTTCGCGCGCTTGCGGCCCAAGCTCAAGGACGTATGCGAACAGATCACCGAGGCATTGTCGGAAGCCATCCCCCCGAATGGCCGCGACTTCTTCGCCGCCCGGTTGATTCCCATCGTGGGCCAAAACGAAGACTGGCGCTCCGCCTCTCCGGTTGCCATTCCCCGAAACGTCCGCCGGAACATCTTCGATGGGCTTCGGCTGGAGCAGGTGAATGTGTTCGGCGCGTTGGACGACACGGAGTTCCTGAGCCGCATCTACGAGCTTCGGCGGTTGCCATCCACCGATCCGCGCTACAAGGATGCGGCCGGGGACATCTACCAGCACCGGGTCAACAATTTTGACTGGGACGATTACTGGATCTTCGACGACGACCGTTTCCCGTTGCTCGATGGTCCGGCCGATACCTTCCTGCGGTTCTTGGCGGAGATGGTCCACCCGGTGGTGAGGCCTGACCGGGAGGAGGCCGCCACCATCGTTGAGCACCTCAACGACCAACTGCGGCAAGCGGGTTGGCACTTGGTCGAAGTCGAGCGGATCGCAGGAAGGGCCCGGTATGAACCCCGCCCGTTGACCTCCAACGGTCACCGATCCTTTGAGAGGGGAAGGTCTGCCGCCGATTCCTTGGACGCGGGCGCCATCGCCAAGCAGATACAGCGCATGGAATACGCGGTTGAGAAAGATCCCGAGCTGGCCATCGGCAGCGCCAAGGAGCTGGTGGAATCGTGCTGCAAGACCATCCTGGGCAAGATGGGGGTGGAGATAGGCAAGAGCGACGACATGAACGACTTGGCCAAGAAGCTGGCCAAGAGCTTGGACCTGGTGCCCGAAGGGATCGATGACCAAGCCAAGGGGGCCGAGTGCATCAAGCGCATCCTGAGCAACCTGAACCAAATCGCCGGTAACCTGGCCAACCTTCGCCGCCTCTACGGCACCGGCCATGGCAAGGACGGTAAGCACCGTGGGCTGCAGCCCCGGCATGCGCGCTTGGCGGTGGCGTCTGCCGTGGCGTTTGTGGATTTCGTCACGGAGACCTACCGGGACCGCACGCAAGCACGGCCGGCCAAATCGGAGGTGGATGGGTGACACCTCGATCGGCAAGGAAGCCGAAGTCGGCGCAGCCTTCGGGCAAGAAGGGTCCTGTTGGGCGTTCTCCCAAGAAGCGGGTGTCAAAGAAGGGGCAGCCCAACGGACCGATTGTTCTGACCTCAGCCCAAGAGAGGTTCCTGGAAACGATCATCGTCGAGGGAATGACACGCATGCGATGGTCCCGGGCCTACGCGGAGCGCCGTGCGCGCATTTTTCTCCGCAAGGCCAATTCACCGTCGAAACTGCGCATGGTGGCTGCCAAGCTTGGCATGCTCGACGAAGCGCCGCCTGCACCGAAACCGAAGCCGCTTGAGAAGAAAGTGCCGGGGAAGACAAAGCTTCCCAAGAATCGGTTCAAGCCCTCGACCAAAATGAGTAAGGCTGAGATAGCCAAGCTGCCGTCCGTTGATACCAGGCCAGCGCCCAAGACAGCGCTGCAACGTCTAGAGCGTGCGCTGGGTCCCGACGATGGGAGGCGGCGGCGAGGTGGCAGCCCGGTGGTGCAAGGCGGCAGTCCGGGGCTGGGGAGGCGCCGATGAACGCTACTTTCAACCAAATTCTCATCGTGGATTCCCTCCCGGAAGGCCAACTCAACACCGCAGCCCGCCTGTTCGCGGATGCCCAAGACTGGGCGCAGGTGATCGGCGGCGTTCCTCACATCGCCAGCGTTCGTGTTCCTTCCAGCGGGGCTTTTCTCGATCTGCTGGCCCAGCTTGCTCAGCAAGCATCCAGGGAGCCCTACGTGCCGTTGCTTCACATCGAGTGCCACGGTGGAGAGGGTGGGCTGGAGTTCGCTGACGGGTCTTGGTTGACGTGGAACGACATGAAGCCGGCGTTCGTAAACCTCAACGTGGCCACGCGCTTGAACCTCATCACGGTGGTGGCCGCATGCCATGGGGGCGCCATCGCCAGTTTTGTTCGTGCTGAGCATCGGGCGCCTTTCTGGGCATTCCTGGCTCCCAAACGGCAGATATCGGCAGGAGATCTGGAAACAGCGCTGTCTTCGTTCTATCAAGCCCTGCTGATGACCCGGTCCTCGGAGCGGGCCATGAGTGCCCTTCGGGCAACGCAAGCTGGCGACGAGTTCTGGCAGTTGAGCGCGCAGACCATCTACCGCTTGATTGTCGAAGGCTACGCGGAATGCCACCTCACGCAAGAGGCTGTTCAGCAGCAGGCGGAACGTCTGCGAGCCCGCGCTGCCGCGCATGGCGCGGTTTGGTCACAAGCTCAGATTGAGGCCATGATCCGCGACCCGGGAATCTTTGAAAGATTTCGCCGAGAGTTCTTCATGGTAGACCTGTATCCCGACCACGCGGAGCGCTTCCCCGCAGTGGCGGATTAGCTCCGAGTCCGCGCGCCGACAGGTCATCTGACCCGCACCAACTGATCTCACCGGGTCGTGTAAGCTGGCGACAAGTTTTTCTGGTTCATGGCCCACACCGGCTTGGCCAGCGCCGGCCCCTTGGATCGCCAGGCCGAGGACGCCATGCCCATCGTGCCCCGGCCGAACTTCGCGTTGGCCTGATCCATGACCTTCATGAGGGCTTGCGAGCGGGGGTCGATGCCGGCGAACAGGTCGCCCTGATGGACGTCGCCGTGCGTGAGGTCGAGCAACCCCACGCCGGCTTTCTTGTAGCGGTAGCCGTTCTTCCATACGGGATTCAGCGGGAGCGCGAGGTGGACGTGATGGGGCGCGAGACGGGCCAGATTCTCACCACGATTGCCGGCATCGACCGTGAGCTGGTGCTTCAGACGAAGACCCGCCGCCAGGAAATCTTGGACTACGTCAAAGAACACCCCGACGCCAGCCACGACGAGGCCTGCAAGGCCACTCGCAAAAAGAAGGAAGAACCGCCGTTCGAGCAGGTGGTCAAGGACTGGCAGCAAACCTTCGCCAACATTGCTAAGGAAAGGCCTGATCTGGTTCCGACCACCCAGTCGCTCAAGCAGACCCAAGGTCAGCACCTGGACCCGCATACCTTTGACGAGGTCTTGCAGCGCATGCACGAGAACGAGGCGATGTTCTGCGAGCATGACCTGGTCCGGGAACTGGGGATGGAATTCGCTGGTCAGAAGGACGCCAATCAAATCCTTCAAATGGTGAAGGAGTTCACCGAGCAGGACGACCTGGTGCGCGTGAAAGCCGAACACCTCCACGAAGACGATCGGGGCAATCGGTTGGCGCGCAAGCACAGGGAGGATCGCTTCTGCGCCACCTGGATGGTCGAATGGGAAGTCGAGATCATCCGTCGCTCGAAGGAGCGGGAGAACGAGACGGACCTGAAGCTGTTCCGCTCCACCGTAGACCGGGAGATCGCCGCGTATGAGAAGCAAAAGGGGTTCACCCTTACCGAAGAGCAGAAGGCTGCCATTGGTCATTTGACCCATGGAACCGCAGGTGTCGGCGTTATGTCGGGGTTGGCCGGGACCGGCAAGACCACCGTGGCTGAGGTCTACAAGCAGTGCTTCGAAGCCGAAGGGAAGCGGTTGATGGGGCTGGCAGTCGGTGGCAAGGCCGCCAAGAAGCTTGAAGAAGAGTCCGGCATGCCCTGCATGTCCGTGGCGAAGTTCTTTTCCCAGGTGCGTCAGGGCAAAGTGGCGCTGACGAAGAGAGATGTGGTGGTGCTCGATGAAGCCGGCATGGTGGCCACCGATGACACCCTGAAGCTGATGACCTACTGCCAGGGGGTGGGTGCCAAGCTTGTCATGCAGGGAGACAGTGACCAGCTTCAGCCCATCGCCGCGGGCAACGGCTTTGAGCTGGCGAAGATGGCCCTGGGCGACACGAAGCTGACCGAGATCCGCCGGCAGAAGAACGCCGGTGACCTGATCACTGCCAACAGCTTCTACGAGCGGGACCACCAGGGGAAGGTCAAGGACATGCGCCGCGGGCACCGCAGCCGCCAAGGCACCATCGACATGGGCACAGAAATTCTGGAGAACCTCAAGCAACGCAACTGCATCGACGACTTCGGAACGGAAAGACAGGCCATCAAGGCGTTGGTGGACGATTACTTGAAAGACAAAACGCCGATGGACGAGAAGCTGGTCTTGGCCCACACGCGCTCTGAAGTCAAAGCCCTCACCATGGGCATCCGGAAGGGGCTCCAGGAGCAAGGCGTGCTGGACAAAGAGGAGTTCACCTTCCGATCGATCGTGAAAGGGCAATGGGAGGACCTGACGCTCTCACGCCGCGACCGTGTGATGTTCACGGCGACCAACAACGATTTGGGCGTCATCAACGGCACCGAGGGCACGGTGGAGAGCATCCGGAAGGACAAATCCGGTGGCTACGACCTGGTGGTGCGCATCGACTCTTCGAACCCGAAAGAGGACGGGCGCATCCTGAAGTTCAACACCAGCGAGCACAACGCCTTGGCCCACCGGTATGCCATGACCGTCCACAAGGCGCAAGGACAGGGAAAATCCGAGGTTTACCACTTGGCCACGAACATGGGCATGCTCGACCAGCAGTCGGCCTTGGTGGCGTTCACCCGCCTCACCAAGGGCAGCTACCGCATGTATACGACCGACGAGATGATGGAGCGCATGGCCGAACGGCTGGGAACCGAACGGCACAAGGAAATGGCGCTGAGCGTGGGACTGTCCAGCAAGCAGGCGGACCCGGTGCGCAACCTGGTCCAAGAAGTGGAAGCGCTGCTGGCCGGGTTGAAATCCGAAACCGAGGTGCCAATCTCGAACGCGGAACGGCGCGAGATGAGGCTTACCCGGTGACGCATCGGGCCAGCGCCAACACGCTGATCACCACCACTACCCATGGCCACCACCCCACGCGTTCGGGGGGGGCTTTCACCGGTGTTCCCAGCTGCCACCGCCGTTGGTGGGCCAACCCGCGCACGTGGGCCGTGGCCCGCCGGTGCGGGTTGACCACGATCCCCGGTGGCTTGGCGTAGATGCGCCATCCCTCCCGGGAGGCCTTCACCCGCCACGCCTGCTCATACGCCTCGGTTTCCGCCCGGGTGGCTGTCACCACCTCCAGCGCATGGAACCGGAAGGGACGGTGCCAGCCGCCTTTGGGGGAGCGGTGCTGCTTCTCCCGCTGCTGCGGGTTCGAGCTTTGACCAACGTAGCATCCCCCGTCGTCGAACAACAGGGCGTAAAGGGTGCGGGGCAGGGCGTGATACTTCTCGCTGCGTCCCAGGTTGTGGCGATGGGTCATGCTCTCTCCGTGAGTAAAACGACCCACTCACGAATAGATCAGAATTTGAAGTTGGCAAGCCCGCTGCGAAGGACGTGAGGGGCCACACGTCGCTTGCGTGTAATCTCTTCGCAGTTCATGGCGAGCATGGGGCGTGCGAGTGACCTTTAAGTTCCCGGTTGGACCTTCCAAGGGGCGTTGCAACATATGCGGGCAGGATACCGACCTGACCGAAAACCACGTGCCGCCCAAGGCGTGGGCTCAAGGCATCGCTCTGAGGGTGTCCAGCGTCGCCGACGCAATCAGTGGAGAGAAGAAGCCGCGGTCCCACAAGATGCCCAATGGTGTTTGCTTTAGGAGCATCTGCAGGACCTGCAACGGCTCGGTGCTTTCTCGATACGACAAGGCGCTTGTATCGATGAGCCGGGAGGTAACGGAGATCTTGCGCGATCGAAGCAAGGTCACCTACTACCAGAGCATCCGCATCCAGCCGCAGCTTGTGGCAAGGGGAGTTCTGGGCCACATGTCATCGGTGGGCTTGAATCGCTACGAAGAACGCCACAGCCAGCACCTGTTCGATGACCGGTCAGATCTTCTACGCCAGGTTCGGCTTCACTACTGGGTGTATCCCTACAGCGGGAGAACGGTTCTTCGCGACTTCGGGCTTTGTGTATTGGGAGGGAAGGGCAGTTCGGCGGTGTATGTCCTGAAGGCCTATCCGCTTGCCTTTGCAATGGTCTGGAACAGGGAGTTCCAGTTCGAGGACTGGCAGCCACGGAGCTTCGATTCGTTCGCTGGGTTCGAACCAGACCAAGAGGCGAGCCTTCCGCTGGAGTTCGTGGGCCTGCCAGGACAGGTTTGGCCAGAGCACGTCCAGGGAAGCACTATCGCGCTTTTACACTCCGATGGAGCCTTCGTGGCGAAGGAGAAAAGACGGGGCTAGGTTCAGGCGATTTCGACTCTTCCGGAGCAGAGGCGCTGCGGATAGCAGCAGCGCTCCAAAGAAAAGCCCGGGCTCGACCCGGGCTTTTCATATCGGCCAACGGGGAGCATGGCTCACCGCGCGTTGACTTCAGTGTGAGGTGAGGATCGCTCTTGCGCAGATCTCGGTGGTCGCGTCATACATCGCCTTCAGGACCCTGCTGAGGACCTTTAAGCATTTTGAGGTGCTTTTCTTGGTATTGTTTTTGCTATTGCTATTGATAGTGGTGCTGCGATTCTCTGTATAGATTTTCTTCACGTTCTTTTCCTTTTCTGTGTTGTGGTTGCATTTGGTGTCGTAAATACTCTTGGTGTTTGAAATCCAGTCGATAGCTATGGCCAGGACTGTCGCAGTTGTCAGCAGGGTTGCGACCACCCAGATAAGGGGCTGTTCGGCAGCCCATCCTCCGAATGAGGGAGCGGATTGTAGTGATGTCTTCTCCTGATTTCCACTGCAATAACTCTTAATAGTTAAACAACTTCGCTCTTGCTGCGAACAAGGGCCCGAGGGGCCCTTGCCGAGATACGATCACCTCCTTCTCGCTACTGACATTCGTTACCAACCGATGGCCCAGGCTGCGCCCACGGCGGTGTCCTGCCCACTGCGGGAAACCCCAATCGAGAAAGCCGATGGGGATCCGCGTGGGGTGGTCACGTCACGGGTGTAGCCGATGGAAATGGCGGCTTGACCGCTGCAGCCACCGACACCTACGGCCAAGCGGTTGCGGTTCTCACCGTGGATCGCCGACGTCGATGTGGCCATTTGGGCGTTTGCTTGGGCCATGGCGCACACACCGCTCACCCGTTTGTCGAGCTGGCGGAAACGGCGGTCCGTCAGGTTCCAGCGGTCGTCTTGCTGGCGTTGGTATTCCCACAGCTGGCCACCGTTGATCGCGTCGGTAGACCCGGGAGCGATCGCTCCTGCAGCCACCCCGGTTACCCGCTGGTTGCCGGCGTTGATCCCGGATCGGGTGACCGATGGACCGCCCTGGACAGTGAAGCCGTCGCTGTTGTGGATGGTTCTGGCGACCTGGATCGAGCCCTGCTCGGACAGCTCAACGGTGTCTTTCAGTCCAACGGTTTGCGTGCCGTTCCCGTTGTCTGTGACTTCAATGTTGGCCCCGGCCACCGCGGTGCTGCTTCCGCCATCCTTGCCGTCTTTACCGTCCTGGCCTGCGGGACCTTGCGGACCGGTCGGACCTTGCGGGCCCTGCGGGCCGGTGGCGCCACCACCGCCGCCAGGGTTCTGCTCCAGTTGGTGGACGCGCCCGTCGAGATCATAGATAGCGCCGGCCACGGTGGTGTAGTTGTTCCCGCTGCTCAGCTGGTAGTTCGGCGCCACGATCACACCGTTCACTACGGTAGCGCCAGCTCCCAAGGTTTCCACGGCGGTGCGCAGTTGGCTGACGGCCACGGCGTCGTTGTCCGCTCTGCCCAAGGCAACCTGGGTCAAACGACGGTTGCCGAACGCTGCGGTCTCTTCTTCATCGCACGTAGTGTTGGCGCCCACGGCCACGCATCCCCTTGCGTTGGCCACGGCCCGTGGCCCCAATACCACGCTTTCCGTGGCGTTGGCCGTGGCCAACGCGCCGAGGGCAGCAGAGTAGGGCGCAAACGCCTGGGCCCACGGGCCCACGGCGGTGCCGGCCTCGCCGGCAGCGCCAGCGCCGTAACCGTAGGAGCCCGCGAAGTCGGCAGTGGCGTTGGCACCGGGCCCCACGGCGGATGCGCCTTCGCCCTCGGTCTGGGATGCGGCGCCCAGCGCCAGGTTGTTAACGCCTTGCGCAGTCGCCCCGCTGCCGAAAGCCGCTCCACCGTTTTCATCGGCTCTTGCGGTTGGGCCTACAGCGGTCCCACTAGCTCCAGGCGAACGGGCATTAGAGCCGATGGCCACACTGGAGATTCCGCTGGCTAGGCTGTGCCCGCCGATGGCCACCGCAAAGTCGCCGGTGGCTTGCGCTTGGGGGCCGACAGCGACGGCGTAAACCGCGAACGCCTTTGCGCGCGAGCCAATGGCGAGCGCATTTGAGCCCTGCGCTTCGCTCAAGAAACCCAGAGCGGTGGTGTGGCATCCGCGTGCGGTGGCGCGATTGCCCAACGCGGTGGCTCCCACGCACTCTCCCGGAACGCCATTTTCATCCACCATTGTCCCGCCATCGGCGAGGGCGTCTGCCCCGATGGTCGTGGCCCCTATGGTCAACGATTGAGCGCGGTCGCCCACTGCGGTGGTATCGGGTTTGTTGGCAACGGCGCCGTTGCCCATTTGAACCTGGGCCTGCGCCGTGCCTGCAAAGAGGCCCGCCAGCAAAGCGCAGTGGATGAGGGAGCGTTTCATGGGATGGCCTCCTGGGATATGAAATGAGTGATCGTGTGCACTCACGAATAGATCAGATCCTGGAATGCGCAAGCCCCCCCAACGAAACTTCCCGGCACAACGGTAGGAGGAGCCGTTGCGCCGGGAAGCGGTGGGGCCGACTTTTCCCCACCCCTGTTCTTCTACGTCAGGGAAAAGATTCCGCAAGCCCCCCTTGCGCGTTTTCGATTCTCCGCTTGCATGGGTGCATCGCTCATGTGAGTAAGGAGGCCTACTCATGTTTCAATGCTTGTTGCTAGCGCTCGCATTGGCCAGCGCCCCCATCCTGGTCCACGCTCACGTGCCAGCCACCGATTCCGTTGAGGTCCACGGGAAGAAGCCAGGGTTCTTCAAACGCCTGTTCCATCGTCACAAGGACGCCCCGCAGTGGGACGGTGTCCACCCTGAGCTTCGCTCAACGCTGGAACGGATCGCCTTGCAGATGAAGGGCGAGGGCTACGACCTGCGGCTGATGGAGGGCTACCGGTCTAAACAGCGCCAGGCCGCGCTGCTCGCCAGCCAAAAGGGCGTGACCCAGGTGGGGGCAGGCAGCAGTTGCCACAACCACGGTTGGGCCGCAGACATGGTCATCTACAAGCGCGGGCGCCCTTCTTGGGACCTGAAGGACGAGCAGGTGCGGCAGGGCTACCAACGATTCGGTGAGCTGGCCCAGCAGGCGGGATTGAGGTGGGGTGGGGCTTGGAAGAGCTTCAAGGACATGCCCCACGTCGAGATGCGCAGCGAGTGCCTGGCAGCCATTCGTGGCGGATCTGCCCCCCGCCGATCAATGCAAACAGTGATTGCCAAGGCGGAGTCGGTCTCTGACGCACCGAAGGCACCTCGGTGGGCCTGGAGCGGCGATTCCGAGCTGGCGCCGGACTGGACGTGCGAGTCCGTGCTTTGCAGTGTGTCGTGGGCGACGGTGAGCCGGCCATGGAGCTATGGCGCAAGGTTGGCGCTGAAAGGGCTCCAGGCAAAACCGTTTGCTGCGGCGTCCTGTCCCATGACCCCAATCGCCCTGAGACGCACATGAGAAAGCGGTCCACCGGATTGCTTCCCTTTTCGGCGGAGAGTGAGGGCGAGCGGGTCATCTGCCCTGATCGCGCCGGTTTGGAGGGGATCGAGAATGGCGCTTCCAAGGGCGGCAAAAATGGCTGGATCCGTTGCACCGCAAGGGGTATGCTCGTCGCGGGCACATTCCAGGGCACCTCCCAGATTGGTGAAACCCAAGCCGCCCAAGGGGTGAGGGCACTTCTCAAGGAAGTCCCACTCTCTCCGCCAATCATTTCAAAGAGCTTCTGGAAACAGGGGCTTTTTCGTTTCCAGGGTCGTGCCAACCTCGTTCATCGAGAGGCTATGGCGGGTTTCCCGGAGCCATTCCAGCGGCTCGACCAGCCTTTGCGGATCGGAAGGGGCGATGCGAGGGTCGACCGGCCACGGTGATGGGGCTGCGTCGGCGGCCGCCGCAAATCAGGGGGCGCTAACTCTACTTCGAGCAGGAGTGGCTAATTGCTCCAACGATTGTCTCTGAGACGTGGCTGCGTGATGGGTGGCGGTGCTATGCTCCTGCGGTCGAAACGGCAGGCTTGGTCTGGGTAGGCCCAAGCCCTCTCACTGAATCAGGAGAGCTCTGACCACGCCTTCGTGTGGTCCCCGACAGTCCCGCGCCTTGTGCGTTCCACGGGTCTGTCCGGTGCCGACGACTTTGATTCGGCTCGTTCAGACTTCTCTTAAGGAGTGAGTCCATGTCCGTCGAGCCCAACAAACCCATTGTTCTTGTCTTTTTGGCTGCTGGAGTGCAGGGCAGTGCCGTAGTCCGCGCCGCACTGGCACGTGGCTTCTCGGTGCGCGCGCTGGTGCGCGATAAATCTCGCATCTCAGGAATTCCCTTGCCAGATGTCGAATGGATTGAGGCGGACCTGGATAGCGTTGACGCTATGCGAGCGGCCAGCGCTGGAATCCGTCACGCAGTGCTTCAGGTCCCAACTGGTCCGGCAGACGCGATGGTGAAGCATGCGCGGAATGCGGCAGTTGCCCTGTGTAACGCAGAGTTGCAGTCGATGGTGCTTAAGCTCGCCAGTGCCAGTCGACCAGTACCCTGCACGGAGCCTAGCTTTGTCGGCAACTCACGTGTCGAAGGTACTTTAAGAGATGCCGGGCTGGCCTTTGCAACCGTGCGGCCCACCATGTATCTGGACAATCTGCTGAAGCCATCTGCGCTAAGAGAGATCATCCAGGAAGGCGTCTTTGCACCGCCGATTCCGGCGTCACAGCGGATCGCTTGGACTTCAGCGGACGATTGCGCGCGTGCAGCGATCACTCTTCTGGAGCGGGGCGCGACCGGCGACTTCCGTATCGCGGGCATGCAAAGCATGGATGGCGCCGAACTCGCAGCGAGCATTCAAGCAGGTCTGGGCTTGCCCGTCCGCTACCGGGCGCAGCCCATTGAAGCGTTCGAGCGCGATGTTGACAGCGCTATGGGCGTGGGCATGGGGGCACGCATAGGTTCGAAGTTTCGCTACTTTGCGAGCTATCCCGAAGAGGCTGACGCAATCCTGGCCCAGCCTTTCAAGCCTTATCCGGAGCTGCAAGGCTTCGAGCCCTTTTTGGTGCAGAGATGGGTTCGCATGAATCGGCAGTCTTTTCTGCAGAACCCCTCGGGCACTATCGACACCGCCACACACGGCCGTTGCTCGCCTTGATTCATCGCAAAAGGAGCCTCGCTTCGGCGGGGCGCCCCTTCTGATATTGCCCCGTCATGAATTGGGCTGCCATCTTCCTGACGTCTCTATCTCAGTGAAGCCCATCGGACGAGGTCAGATGGCCCGGACTCACGACGCCCACCGTTCGGCTTGTTATGGCACAACGGATAGCTGGAGCACGATCTGAAAGCGCCATGCGGTCCATTCCGGTCCACGAACACGCCCACCTTGCACACCGGGCAGCGCTCTTCGTGGATGGCCGCGCCTGAAATCGCGGTCACTTCCACCGCCCCGTCCTTCACCAGCTCATCCAGGAATGGCGAGTGCTTGCCCTGCAGCGTGAACATCGCAACCGACCGTCGCGCCCGCGTCAGCGCGACATAGAACAAGCGTCGCTCTTCGCTCAGTGGGTAGGCATCACCCTCCGGCATTGCCAGCGAAAGCACCGGGTCATCCGCGCGCAGGCTCGGGAAGCTGCGGTTGATCATGCCCGGCAGGATCACGTAGTCGGCCTCGCGCCCCTTCGATCGATGTGCGGTCAGGAACTCGACGTCCATTGTGCTGCCGAAGGCCGTCTTCCAATCCGAAGGCACTGCACCCCGATCCGCGCGGTAGCGCCCCAGGACAAAGACCGTCACGCGCCCAGTGCGACCCTGTGGAACGGCCCCGGACAGCAGCTGCTGGTGCAGCTTGGCGAGGTACTGGCGAACACCATCCTGCACCTCCTCACGGCGGTTCATCTGGAACGCCTGCAGCACCGGGCCCATTGCCGGCGCAGCAGAGCGAACTTCCTTGGTGATCTGCGCGGGGTTGCGGCTGATGAAGCGGCTGGACACATCACACAGCGCCTGCGGGCAACGGAACGTCTGCTCCAGTTTCAGCACCTGGCCATGGCCCATCCACTCGCGGAATCCGGTCATCACCGAAACATCGGCGCCGGCGAAGCGATTGATCGACTGCCAGTCATCGCCCACCGCAAACAGGTGGCGGCCCGGTTGGCTGACCAGGGCGCGGCAGAGGCGGGCGCGGGACCGCGAGGCATCCTGGAACTCGTCCGCCATCACCAGATCGTAGGGCGATTCATAGTGACCCTGTTCCAGCAGCCCGGCCGCCATGTTGAGCATGTCTTCGAAGTCGATGCCACGCTCGTCCGCCAGTGCCTCGTCCCAGGCCTGGAAAACCGGCCCGGCGATTTCCAGGAAGCGCCGGTAGCGTTCCTTGAACTGGTCTTCGGGCATCTGCCGCAGGCGCGCGGCCATAGCGTCCAGCGTCAGGCAGTTGCTCTTGGCATGGGCAATGAAAGTGCGCATCAAGCCGATCAGGTCTGCGTCCGGCATTGGTCTGGCGCCCTGGTCGGGCAGCTCGCGGTCCGGGTTCGGGTCGAGCTCGACGTTGGACTCGTCCAACCTCTCGGCCAGATGGCGCAGGGCGTCTCCGCTGCGCAGGCCATACGAGGTGGTCTCGACAAGAGCCGTGCCACGCGCTGCATGCTGCTCGCGCTTCCAATGCATACCTTCTGCGTAGTTGGCGAAATGCTTTGGCGGCTGGCCACCGGCATCCAACGCAAAGTGCTCGTGATACAGCCCGGCGTCCGGATAATAGAAATCGGGGCGATACTGGCGATGGGTGTCGGTCGCCGTATCGAATTCGTAGCGCCGTTCGTAGTCGTAGGTCACGCCGTTGTAGAACAGCCAGTCGGCGATGACGCACTCTTCCAGGCTTTTCACCCGCTCACCCTGCAGTGTGCGGATATAGGGCGTGCCATCGCGGTCGTAGCCATCGGCCATCATTTCGGCACCGAACGGCGGAAGATCGCGCCCGAACACCAGGCGGAACATATCCCACTGGGTGCGGAAGTGGGTCGAGCGGTCCTTCAGGTCGTCCACCAGTTCGGCAAGCTTGTTGAAGCCCTGCGTCGCGTCGATGGCCCATTCCGGAATGTCGGGTTTGCGTCCCGTTGCCTTGGCGATGATGGCCAGGCCCAGGGCGTGGAAGGTCCGGGCCTCCACCACGGTATCGCCCATGCCGAGCCGGTCGAAGGATTGCTGCGCGCGTTCCTCCAGCTCCTTGGCAGCGTCCTTGTTGAAGGCGAGCATCACGATCCGCTCGGGTTCGATGAAGCCGCGGTCGATGGCATAGGCCGCCTTGGCGACCATCGTGGAGGTCTTGCCGGAGCCGGCCGCGGCCACGACCTGCACGCGGTTGTCGAAGCAGATGACGGCGCGGGCCTGTTCATCGGTCAGGGGCTTGCTCTCGACCCGGTCGAGGAAGTCCTTGGCCAGCACCTGCTCACGCGTTGCCATGGTCGCGTTGGCGTCGGCCCAGATGGCGGGCCAATCCAGATGCCAGTCATTCAGTGCCTCAAGCGCAACCAGATGGCGGCTGGAGCGCAGGTCGCCGTGCACGTTCGCATCGAGGAACAGACTCTCCAGCTCATCCGGGGAGAGCGGCAGGGCGGGCCGATCAGCCAGCAACGCCTGCTGCTGCTCATGGGTGATCCAGCGTCGGCTGGCGTGACCTCGATCAGTCAGTGCGTCCGCCGCGCTCAACCAGGCTTGGATCTGCTCGAGGATGTCCTCGAACAGGCCCTTGCGCCCACGCGTGCTGCGCGCGAAGAGCAGGGTCCGCACAGCCGCTGCAAGCTGGGACGCTTGCCCGTTGGGCAGGCCGCCCACGGACACGGAACCGCTGTCGGTCTGCAATGAAACGCTGGCCCAGAAAAGCCCAGGAATGACCTGCACGCTGTGATCGTCATCCACGCGCTGGCGGTACTGTTGGCCTGCGATGTTCAGCTCGATGCATTCGCCATCCAGCCGCAACCGCCAGTGTGGCGAGCGTGTCACGCGTTGGCCCCAGCCCGAGGGGCGCCATTCCATAGACATCCAGGTACTGCCTTGCAAGCGTCAACCGGCCATGTAGAGCCCCTAAGCCCGCATGATAAGGGGCCTTGACGTTGCATGGGGTCTTTCACTAGAGGGAAGGGCGCATCCAGATGCCGTCTATCTCAGCTCGCCCAACCACCCGGCGCATGGCATCATGAAATGCCTGAATCCAAGAGCTGGCCATGGAAATTGATTGGAACCAGATCGGAACCTTGAAGCACATCGGTGGCGGCTACGATATCCGGACGGATCCATTGAACATCCTGGTGACCACTGCGAAGCAGGGGCACGAGGGCGAAGTCGCTGACATGCTTATCGTGATGGACGATGGCACCGTCATTCCACCGGAAGGGATCATGCGTCTGGCACGGGCGCCGGGCCGGATCCGTTAGGCGATCCGGAACCTGCTGCGTCAGCAGTAGTGAACGCCTGCCACGTGCAGTCGCGGCAGGTGGAACGCTGCCTGGTTCAGTGAAGACGCAGGCTGCGTGGGGCTGGCCTGCAGCATCACGTGGTCTTTGCAACTCGGAGGACAGGCATTGCTAAGTTCGCTTGGCATCCATCACAGGAACCTGCAATGACCCGGACGTCCACGCGTGTACTGCTCGGCCTCTGCCTGATCCCGGCCGCAGCCTTCGCCCAATCCGACCGCCAGGTGGCCGAGGACATGGTTACCCGCGCTGCCAATGTCTGCCCCGGCCACAGCAACGAGCGCACCACGCCTACAGTGAAAAAGGTGCCGGTCGGCGCACTGCGGGTCATGCTCGATCGTGGGCTGGTGATGTGCCCGGACCGCCGGCTGGATGCCTCTGCACCCGCGGTGTTCTACGGCCGCATTGGTGTATTTGGTTGGAATCCGGAGGTGCCGGCTGCTGCGACGGTGGTTGTCGCCAAGATCGATCAGATGACCCGCAAGGATGAATACCCGGTGGAAACGCTGGTGTGGGATGCCGAGGGCGCGGCCCTCACCCAGCAGACGGTTCCGGCGTTCGAGCCGCGCCCCGGTGCGGCGGTGCTGTACAAGGTGCGCTGAGCGTCGCGCTACCTGGTAGATGCCCACCTTGGTGGGCGTTCGGGTCCTCGCGCGTGGTGACGGAGTCGTGCCCACCAAGGTGGGCACCTACCAAAGCGATGCGACGTGGCATCCGGTAATGAAGCGCGATCAGGCGCTTGGCCCACCATGGTGGGCAGCTACCCGTATCGGGGCGCTACCTTGTCGGAGCATCTGCCGTCTGTGCGGCCACCATTGCCTGCTGCATCTCCTTCAGCGACAGATAGCCATCGCCATCAGTATCCAGTCCCGCGAAATACTTCGCGATTTCCGGCACCACCGCGGCTTCCTTCCTGCTGATCTTTCCGTCTTTGTCGGCATCCATTTCCTTGAATGCGACGTCGATCGAATCGGCCTGTCTGCTGAAACGTTCCTGCTGGAATCTCGCGTACTCGGCCTTGTCGACGTGCCCATCCTTGTTGGCGTCCATCGCGGTGAACGTGGAATCGATATAGCCCTGTCCAGGGTCGGCCGGTGCGGCTGCGGCAAGCAACGGGGCAACACAGAGTGCAATCAACAATGTGGTCCTGGTCATGGGTTCCTTTTCCTTGGGGGGCAGTCAGCGGCAGGGATAGGTGTAGCCGTCGGCGCTGCGGTAGGTATCGTTGCGGCGGTCATAGTTGCCGTAGCGGCGTATGCAGTAGTCGGCGCGCTCGCGGGTCTCGCGTTCGCGCTTGGCGGCTGCGGCAATCACACCAGCCACCACCGCCGCGCCCACTACACCCACCACTACGCCGGTTGTCCTGGCCTCGTGGCGGCGCTCGCGTTCCCGATCACGTTCGCGCTCACGCTCACGGCGCTCCCATGCATCACGATCGCGGTCACGGTAGTCCTGGTTCCACTGCGGGCTGTAGCGGTCGCCGCGTTGCGCATGGGCGTCGCCGGAGTAAGGCAACAACACCAACAGGTTCGCAGCCGCCGCCAGCAACAGCGCGGCTCTTCCTGGTTTCATGAACATCGTCAAGCTCCTGTGCGGACATTGTCGGTAGCTGCAGTAGACCCTGCAGACATTGCGCGAACCTGCCGCCACTGCAGGCAGTGCAGTGGCTATTGAACCAGCGCCTCCACCGGATCCAACTGGGCGGCGCGCCGCGCTGGCAGGAAGCCGAAACCAATGCCGATGAGGCTGGAACAGGCGAAGGCGGCCAGAATCGAACTGGCAGAGAACACCAGGCTGAAACCCACGTTGGCCAGCTCCAACGCGGCGCCCAGCGCCAGGGCTACGCCGATACCGAGCATTCCGCCGAGCAGGCACACCAGGACCGATTCGATCAGGAACTGCTGCAGGATGTCGCCGGGTCGCGCGCCCACCGCCATGCGCACGCCGATCTCGCGTGTGCGCTCGGTCACCGACACCAGCATGATGTTCATCACCCCGATTCCACCCACCACCAGCGCGATGGCGGCGATGGAGCTGATCATCATGGTAAGGATGCCGGTGGTCTGTTCGATGGATTGCCGGATCTGGGCGTTGTTGCTCATGTAGAAATCGGTGCTGCCGTGGCGGCGTGCGAGCAATCGCCCGATGGCCCGCTCGGCCACTTCCATGCTGATTGCATCGGAGACGCGCACGGTGATGCTGGACACATGGCTCTGCCCCAGCATGCGCGCCATGGTGGTGGTGTAGGGCAGCCACACCCGCAGCAGTGAGGCGTCGCCGACGGCGCCGGCGTCCTTCTTCACCACGCCCACCACGCGTACCGGCACGTTGCCCAGCAGCAGGGTCTGGCCGATCGGGTCTTCCTGTGCTGCGAAGAACCGTGCACGCGTATTGGCATCGATCACCACCACCTGCTGGTAGCCTGCCACGGCAGGTGGGCCGAAGAAGGCGCCTTCGCCCAGCTTCAAGCCGTGCACGCGGAAGTACTGCTCACTCACGCCCTGCATCTGCACGTTGGCCGAGCGGTTGCCGCGCTGGGTAGTGCCGCTGCTGGCGACGCCGGGCGTGGCGCTGTCCACGAGCGGCTGCCCGGCCAGCGCCATGCTGTCGCCGGGCGTCAGGGTTTCCACCTGTGCGGCGTGCACGTCGCCGAAGCCGGAGCCCGGATAGATCTCGATGGTGTTTGTGCCCAGCGAGGAGATGTTGGACAGGATGGCCTGCCGTGCGCCGGTGCCCAGCGCCACCACCGCCACCACCGATGCAATGCCGATGATGATGCCGAGCATGGTCAGGAAGGTACGCATGCGGTGCGCGTTCATCGCGCGCAGGGCCATGCGGAAGGCTTCGCCGAAGCGGTCGCGCATGGCCTGCCAGCCACTGCCTTCGCTGCGCTGCGGCAGGGCCGTCGCTGGCGCTCCTGCCAGCAGGAGCCTGCCCGTGGCACGATCATCGACAATGCGGCCATCGCGGATTTCGATGATGCGCTGTGCATGTTCGGCCACGGCCATGTCGTGGGTGACCAGCACCACGGTGTGGCCCTCGGCATGCAACTCGCCCAGGATCTTCATCACCTCCTGGCCTGAATGTGTATCCAGTGCGCCCGTCGGCTCATCGGCGAAGATCACCGCGCCGCCGTTCATCAGTGCGCGCGCAATCGAAACACGCTGCTGCTGGCCGCCTGACAGTTCGCCAGGCAGGTGCTGCAGGCGCTCGCCCAGGCCAAGCCGCGCCAGCAGCTCGGCCGCGCGGGCGTGGCGCGTGGCAGCCGGCATCCCCGCATAGATCGCCGGAACTTCCACGTTGCCCAGCGCGGTCAGGTCGGTCAGCAGGTGGTAGCGCTGGAAGATGAAGCCAAAGTGCTCACGGCGCAGTTCGGCCAGTTCGTCCGGTGACATCTGCGCGGTCTCGCGACCGGTGATCTGATACGCGCCGGCCGAGGGCCGGTCCAGGCAGCCCAGAATGTTCATCAGCGTGGATTTGCCCGAGCCGGATTGGCCGACGATGGCCACCAGCTCACCGGCGCGGATATCCAGGTCGATGCCGTCGAGCACGACCAGGGTCTGTTCGCCGGCTGCGAATTCACGGCGGATGCCGCGCACGCGCAGCAGTGGTGCGTCCTGCGTCACGTCCATCATGGCTGCGCGGCGGCTGTGGCGGCAGCATCGCCGGTCTGCGCCAGTACCACCTGCTCGCCCTCCTGCAGGCCACTGCGCACTTCCACGTTGATCTGGTCGTCCAGCCCGGTGGTGATGCGCCGCAGGGCCGGGTGGCCATCCGCGCCGCGCACCTGCACGCTGTAACTGCCATCGGTGGCGCGCGCACCCAGCGCGGCCGAGGGAATGGTCAGCACGCCCTTGGCGCGCCCCAGCACGATGCGTACCTGCGCCGTCATGTAGCTGCGCAGGCGACCATCGGCGTTGTCTACGTCGAACTGGCCGTTGTAGTACATGGCGGTGCGACTGGCGCCCGCCGAAGCACCTGCCGGAGCGAAGCCGGAGGTGTCTTCGTTGGTGATCGATTCGGGAGCCGGTGCAATGTCGCGCAGCGTACTGCTGTAGCGACGTCCTGCATCGCCAAGAATGGTGAAGAACGCTTCCTGGCCAATGGAGGTATGCACGACATCTGCCTCGGAAATCTCCGCGTATACCGTCATCACGTCCTGGTTTCCCAGCATCACGATGGTCGGTGCGCTCTGTACCGCGTTCACGGTCTGCCCCTGGCGCGCCACCACGGCCAGCACGGTGCCGTCGGTGGGGGCGGTGATACGGGTGTACTCGAGGTTGGTCTGCGCGATATCCACCTCGGTCTGCCGCTGCACGATCTCACCTTCCAGCGCGGCGATCTGTTCCCGGGTGGCATCGACCCTGGCCTTGGCCGCATCCACGTCGGCGCGTGCCACGAGCTGCGACGCGACCAGCTGCCGTTGTCGATGCAGTGTCAGCTCGAGCTGGCGCAGGTCGGTGGCCAATGCATCGCGGTTGGCACGCGCGGTGCGCTGTGCGGCCCGGGCGCTCAGCAGTGCATTGCGCTGGGTCCGCGAGTCGATATCGGCGATGGGATCGCCGGCCCTCACCTTGTCGCCCAGCTTTACATGCAGGGTGTCGATGCGGCCAGAAACCTGTGCACCCACGCTTACCAGTCGCGAGGGCTTCAGCGTGCCAGTGGCCTCCACCACCTGTTCGATGTTGCCGCGAACGACCGGTGCAACCTGCAGTTGTGGTGGCGGTGCGGGCCGAAGCCAGGCAAACAGAATCAGCGCGCTGCACAGCAGGGCGACAGCAATGATGAGCGCACGACGGCGCTTGCGCGGTACGGCGCTCATCGGCGCAGCATCCAGGGGAGACAGGTCATCGGTAGTCCTCGCGACAGAAGAAGTGCACGTCTGTCGTGGCAGAAGTGGAGGTCTGTCGAGTCTCGATGCGCTGGATTGCGTGAACCTTGCGGGTCTATCGTCGTGTCAGCTTGCGGCAGGAAGGGCGAGCAGTGCTGCGGCGATGAACTGCAGGCCACTACCGAGAACCAGCAGCGCATTGCGCAGGCGGTGGCTTGCCAGCCGTGCACCGCAGAGTTGACTCGCCGCGCCGGCCAACAACCAGAAGAACGTTGCAACCGGCAGTTTCGTCATGCCTGCACCGATGGCGATCGGCAGTGCACTGGCAATCATTGCCCCGGCGGCATGACCATCCAGAACGCGCAGCAGCGGTGGCGTTGGGCGTGAGGTTGCCGCTCGCCATGCTGCCAGTCCATGCAGGGCGGCATGCACGGCGACGAACAGGAATACGGCAGCGGTCGCCGCTGCACTCGTGTGCCGATACGTTGAAGCCACCAGCGCAATGCCGGGCAGCAGCAGGAACAATGCGCCGAACAGCCGCAGCAGCATGCCGGTGCGCTCGACTTCGGGAACTGTCCGCAGCCACAGTGGCCAATGTTGCAGGCCGAGCGCGGGGCCAGAGCGTGGGCGACGATTCCATGCGGCAGACGTAAGGCCCGGCGAATTCCGCGGTGGCACAGTGCGCGTGGAAGAGGACGGTGGAGGAGCTCCCTGGGTCACATGCAGGCTTCCTGTCAGATCCGGACGCAGCACCCTCAGGGGTGCCACTCACCTGAATGCTGGGCAGCGAACATTGCCGCAACCTTGCGCCTCAACCGCGGCCGCTGCGCCTGGACAGCCGAGAGTCATCCACGTGGGGGAGGCGTTCAGTGCGCCGGCGCCGGCGCACCGGTGACGCCTGGATGCAGCGGGAACTCGACGCGGATCAGGGCACCGCCAGCGGGTGCATCCAGAATCGTGACGTGGCCGCCGTGGCGGTCCATCACCTGCCGCACCAGATTCAAGCCCAATCCGGCGCCTGTCTGCCGGGGGCGCAGGCGCTGGAAGGGTTCGAACACGCGTTCGCGCTGGTCGACCGGAATGCCGGGGCCATCGTCTTCCACCTCAAGGCTGCTGCCCTGCACGCGCACGATGATGTGGCGCCCACCGTGCTCGGCGGCATTCAGCACCAGGTTGGAGAGCACACGTTCGATGGCGCCGGCCTCGCCCAGTACCGGGAAATTCGGTTCCACCGCCAGGGCGACCGTCTTGTCGGACTGGATCAGCAGGGGGGCCAGATCGGCGACGACCCGCTTGGCTACGCGCGCCAGGTTGAGGGAGTCCTTCGGGCCATTCTCTTCCATGCGGTGCAGGTCGAGAAGCTGCTCGGCCAGCGTTGCCAGCCGAGCGACTTCCACGGCCAGGCTGCGCGAGGTGGAATCATCGGTCGCATCGATCTTCAAGCGCAGGATGGCGATCGGCGTGCGCAGTTCATGGGCGGCGGCGGCGATGAAGCGGCGTTGCCGTTCGTGCTCTTCGTCCAGGCGGTCCAGCGCTTCGTTCACCGCGGTCACCAGGGGGGCGATCTCTACCGGCACTGCGGTCTCTGTCAGGCGGATGCCGCGGCGGCTGGCGGAGATGTTGCGTGCTTCCTGCGCGATGCGTTCCACGCCGGCCAGAGCGCGACGCACGATGATCGGGGTCAGGATGATGGTGGCCAGGCCCAGCAGCAGGAAGATCGGCAGGGTGATGATGTGTGCAGCCAACGCCATCTGCCAGGTCAGCGTATCGGTTTCGCCATGCGCCATGATGGTCAGCTTGCCGGCCGGGCCGCTGTGCTGGCGTATCACCGTGGCCAGGCCATCGTTGCGGCCGCGTCCGCGCAGGTCGCCGTAGGGAATGCCGTTGAGGGCGCCGACCAGCGAGGCATAGGCAGGCGGAACGTCGCCGAAGGTCACATGGTGCCCATGTTCATCCTCGGCGATGAACCACGCGCCGGGGACGATCTTCAGCAGTTCGTCCAGCTCCGGTGTGTGTTCCACATACAGTTCGCCCTTGCTGTCGCGGTGAACGGCCTCTGCCGCTACCGGGGCGAAGGTCTGGATGGTGTAGTAGCCGCCGCTGTCGACACGCACCAGCACCATCAGCAGCGCGAAGAACGCCACCAGCAGTGCGAGCAGCTGGTAGATCAGCGTTTTGACGATCAGCGGGCGCTTCAGTGAGGGTCGAAGCGCCATTACTTCGTTTCCCGCATCAGATAGCCGACACCCCGGATGGCATGGATTTCCACCCTCGCATCCGCGTCGGCCAGTTTGCGCCGCAAGCGTGAGACATGCGAGTCCAGCGTATTGGAATGGATGCCGTCGTCGAAGCCGTACACCGCCATTTCAATGGACTCGCGCAGCACGGTGCGGCCCAGTCGGCGGGCGAGGACCGCCAACACGCGGATCTCGCGGCGCGGAAGCTCCAGCCGCTGTCCGCCCACGCTGGCCTCGCCCGAAGCGGGGTCGAACAGCAGCCGGCCGATGCTCACCGGCTCTACCTGCATGCCGCTCGGCCGGCGCCCGGCTGCACGGATCCGCGCGAACAGTTCTTCCAGTGCGAAGGGTTTGGCCAGGTAGTCGTCGGCCCCTTCATCCAGGCCGGCGATGCGGTCCGGTAACTGCCCCAGCGCGCTGAGCACGATGATCGGTACCCCGGGGTTGCGCTCACGCAACAGTGAAATCAATCCCAGCCCGTCACCGTCGGGTAGGGTGCGGTCCAGCAACACCAGGTCGTGCGATCCGAGCAGCGCTGCTTCGCGAGCCATCGCCAGGGTGCTGGCCAGGTCCACCACGTAGCGCTCGCGCTGCAGGGCGGACTTCAAGGTAGCGGCCAGTTCGGATTCGTCTTCGATCAGCAGGATGTGCATCGGCGGGAGTGGGTCGGGAACGGGGGCGCAAGGCCGGCTTCGGCACGGGCCGGCACCGTATTACAGGAACATTGCGTGAACATGGCGTGCCTTCAGGGGCATCCGGTGACACCACAGGCCGCTTGGCGCAAGGTTCGCGCAATCCGGGCACGCCAGCCTTGGCGCCCGTTCGCTGATCCCAAGGCCTTGAAGTGTCCATGAAGTTGTTTGTCCCGCTGCTGTTCGTTGCCGCGCTGGGCGGCTGCACCACCGCCAGGATGACCGTCTCCCCCGATGGACGCCGTGGCGTTTCCATTGACTGCAGCGGTTCCGGTTCCTGGAATGGCTGCTACGAAAAGGCTGGTCAGATGTGCCCAGGAGGCTATGTGGTCTTCAGCAAGGATGGCGACGACGGCAACACCATTGCCGTGGCGAACAAGAATGGGTTCACCTCCACCCAGATGGCCACCCGCTCGATGCTGGTGTCCTGCTCGCACTGACGCTGGCAGGGGAAGTGGGTGGCCACTTCCCCCGCTGCTCCCTGCGGCACGGCCTCAGAAGCCGTAGGCCGCCTGCACGTACACCCGCCGCGGTTCACCCGGGAAGTGCCCGTTGCGCTCGATGAAGCCGCTGGCGGCATACACCTTGTCGAACAGGTTCTTGACGTTGGCCTGGAACTGCCACTGCTTCCACGTGGTCTTCCAGCTCATGTCGAACACGGTATGGGCCTTCAACGTCTGTCCATCCAGGCTCACGCGTTCGTCCACATGATCGGCGCCAAAGCCGATGGCGGAGTTGATCGCCGGCAGGTCGTAGCGGGTCCACAACCCCAGCTTGTTGTGCGGTGCATTGGCGAAGCGGCCACCGGAGGCATTGGTGATGCCGTTCGGGCCGGCGTCCTTCACCCGTGCGTCGTTGTAGGCGTAGGTCAGGTTCACCACCCAGCGCTCGGTGACATCGGCCAGCAGGTCCAGTTCCATGCCGGTGCTGCGCACCAGCCCAAGCGCGGCCAGCTGGTTCACCCCGCCCATTACTTCACCGGTGGCCTGCACGATGTTGCTGCGGTCGATGCGGTACGCCGCCATGTTCAAGGTCACGCGATCGGCCAACAGGGATTTCATCCCGACCTCCCACTGCTTGCTGCGCTCGGCATCGAACGGGCCGCCGGCAGCGGGATTCTGGTTGGCCGCGCTTTGCGGCACGAAACCGCTGGCCACGTTGGCGTAGATGTTCAAGCCGTCGCGGACGGTGAACGTGCTGCCCAGGCGCCAGCTGAGGTCGCTGCCATCGACACTGCTGCGGCCAATGCGGTCGTCGTCCTTGAAGCCATCCCAGCGCAACCCGGCCAGCACATGCCAGCGTGCGGTCAGCGCCAGTTCGTCCTGCAGGTAGGCACCGTGGCGCGTGCTGCGGGTGGAGGTGCTGCGCCAGGGCAGGGCGCCCAGGTTGTAGTCATGCCAGGTGCTGGCCCCATAGACCGGGTGGAACAGATCGATGCCGCGTACCGGCCCGGCGCCGCGCGCAAGGTCGGCGCTGTTGGCGGTCTGCGCAGTGAAATCCGCATCCAGTTGGTACACATCGGCGCCAAACAGCACCTTGTGCTCGACCGCGCCGGTGTTGATCCTCCAGACCGCATTGGCGTTGGCGGTGAACGCCTCGTTGTCGCGGATCTGGTTGCGCAGCTGGCGCGTCATCCACTCGGCCACACCATCGCGGTCACGATCGATCAGTCCCATCGGCTCGTGGTACATCTGGTGTTCGTTGTTGCTGAACCAGCGGGCGGCGAAATCCACGTCCAGGGTGTCGCGTGGCGCGAAGCGATACTGTGCCAGCGCCACCTTGGCCCGCATGTCGAGAAAGTCGCTGGCCTCGTTGTGGTTCCAGCGGCGATCGGTGAGGAAGGTGCCTGCATCGTTCACCGGCACGCCGCGCAGGCGGTTGCCGCCCAGGTCCTGGGTGATGTTGGTGAACTGCAGCACCAGCTCGCCGGTCCGGCCGATGTCGAAGGCCAGAGAGGCATCGCCGATCACGCTCTCGCTGTCGGCATTCCAGCGCAGGCCCTGTTCGCCGTCGGCATACAGGCCGGCACGGTAGCGAACGGTGCCGGCGGTGTTCAGCGGGCCGGTTCCTTCGATCGAGCCGGCACGGAAGTTCTTGTTGCCCAGCTGCACTTCAATGCGCCGTTCGGCGGTGGCCCTGGGCTTGCGGGTCACATAGTTGATGACACCCCCGGCATCGCCGCCGCCATACAAGGCACCGGCCGGACCCTTCAGTACTTCCACGCGCTCGATGTTGAACAGCTGCGGCACCGAAAAGCCGGCATACGGGTCACCGCGCAGGCCGTCATAGAGCACGTTCTCCTGGCGGAATCCGCGCAGGGTCACCCCGGCATAGCTGAAGAAGCTGATGCCGCTGATGCTGCGGTACAGGTCGGTCACCTGGCGCGCGGCCTGGTCGTCGATCAGCTCGCGCGGGATCACCTGGATCGACTGTGGAACCTGCTCGAGTGGTGTATCGGTGCGGGTGCCGACCGCCGCATCGTCCACCCGGTACAGCGTCTGGGCGCGGCCGCGGACCTCCACTTTGTCCAGGTCCCTGGGGGCGGCAGTCTGGGGCTCGGCGGCCTGCGCGAGCGGGGCCAGGGGCAGGGTCAACACAAGGCACAGGGCGCGCTGCAAGGCTGTCGGACGGGGCATGGTGGGAGTTGGCATGGCTGCAAATGAGAAAGATTAGCATTTGCAACACTTCGTGACCTATCCCCCGCATGCGCTATGGACGTGCGTGCGGGTCCGTGTAGGGGGTGCCGGCGAGGGCCGCCAGCACGCCGGTGGCACCACGCACGATCACCTGCACCATGGCCTCGCGCGGATCCTCGCCCTGCAGCTGGCTGGCCAGTCCCTTCTCATAGGCGGCCACCATTGATGCCATCAGCATGGCCGCGGCCAGTCGGGCTTCTGCGTCATTGGTGTCCCGGCCTGCGGAGACCGCCATCAACTGTGCGAGGTCATCGGTCAGCTGGGCCTGCAATCGGCGTGCATGCGCGACCAGCACCGGGCTGCCGGCCACGGTGGCCCAGAAGGCGGCCGCGCCGGCATTGATCCGCAGCAGGGGATGGCCACGGTCCAGCAGTTCGCGGACAAGTGACTGGAAGGCGGCCAGTGGAGTCAGGCCGCTGCGCGCCGCCATGCCCTCGCGCAGCAGCGCCCGCGCTTCCTCGTCGCGGTCGAACACCAGGTCCTCCTTGCTGGCGAAATAGTTGAAGACCGTCTTGCGCGAGACCCCGGCGGCCTCGGCAATCCCGGACATGGACACGGCTTCGAAGCCGTGCCGGATGATCAGTTCGGTGGCGACGTCCGAAATCAATTGGCGGGTCTCGGCCTTGCGCTGCTCGCGGCGGCCCGGAGGCGGGGTCATGGGCGGTTCACTTGTTGAAACGTACACCGAGTGTAACATTCGAATCTACAGAGCGCCGGCCCGGTGCTCACAAGGAATTCCCATGGTGTACGACGTCGTGATTGCCGGCGCTGGCCCGGTCGGTCTGTTCCTGTCCTGCGAACTGGCCCTGGCTGGGTGTTCGGTCGCGGTGCTGGAGCAGGCCGAGGTGCCCGAATCACCGCTGAAGCGGCTGCCCTTTGGACTGCGCGGTTTGAACGCGCCCACGCTGGAAGCGCTGGACCGGCGCGGTCTGCTGGACGCGGTCGCCGCCAGCCAGGTGCTGAAACCGGACAAGGGCGCACCGCCGCCCGGCACGGCTCACTGGCTGGCGCAGCCGCGGCCGCTGGGTGGCCATTTCGCTGGCATCCCGTTCGCGCTGGACAACGTGGACATCGAGCGTTGGCGCTGGCGACTGCCAACGCCGGTGGGGGTGCAGATGGCGATTGAGCTGCAGGCGCTGGAGGCGGTGTTGGCCGAGCGGGCAAGCGGGTTGGGCGTACGCATCGACCGCGGTTGTGCAGTGCAGGCGGTGACAGCGGAGGAGGCGCAGGTTGCGGTGCAGACCGGACGCGGCAGGGTATACGGCCGCTGGCTGGTCGGTTGCGATGGTGCCCGCAGCACCGTGCGCAAGCAGTCGGGCTTCAGCTTCGCTGGCACCGAGCCGGAGTTCACCGGCCATTCGCTGCGGGTCGAGCTGGCAGATCCGTCGGTGCTCACGCCGGGGCGCCAGTACACCGCGCACGGCATGTGCAATTTCAATCCACCGGATGTGCTGGCGCTGGCCGATTTCGACGGTGGTGCTGGTCATCGGACCGTGCTCGACCAGGATGCCGCGCAGGCGTTGCTGCGTCGGGTCTCCGGCCGCGATGCAACGATCACCGCGCTGCATCTGGCCACCACCTGGACCGATGCCGCACGCCAGGCCACGGCCTATCGCAACGGCCGCGTGCTGTTGGCCGGTGACGCCGCGCACATGCACTCGCCCTTGGGCGGGCAGGGGTTGAACCTCGGTATCGGTGACGCAATGAACCTCGGCTGGAAGCTGGCCGCCGTGGTGCGGGGTGATGCTGATGAGGCACTGCTGGACAGTTATCAGGCCGAACGCCATCCGATCGGCGCCAGGGTGCTGGACTGGTCACGCGCGCAGGTTGCGCTGATGCGCCCGGGGACTGGCGCGCGCGCGCTGGCGACGGTGATGGCCGATCTGGCCGACACCCGTGATGGTGCGACCTATCTGGCCGAACGGGTCTGGGGCGTTGCCCAGCAGCTCGATCTGGGCGATGGCCATCCGTTGGTCGGTCGCAGCGCGCCGGACGTCCTGCTGGCCGATGGCCGCCGCCCAGGGGAGGTGCTGAGGGCAGGGCAGGGCGCGCTGCTGGTGTTCGAGGCAGGGGCTCCGTTGCTGCAGGCTGTTGAATGCTTGCCGCAACGCCCTCCCTGCATCATGTCGGAGCAGGAGGGCGTGCTGGGGCTGGGCGCGGTTCTTGTCCGCCCGGATGGCATCGTCGCCTGGGCCTGCGACGCGGGCGGTGATCAGGCGGGGCTGCCCCAGGCGTTGCAGCGCTGGTTCGGGATGGCCGCCTGACCCTCACGGTGAAGGCGCAGACGTGCAGGCTGCGCCGGCCACGATTACAGATCCTTCTTCTTGCCGCTCAGGTCGATCGGCCGGTCACTGCCCTTGCGCTCGCTCGACCACACTTCCATGCCCTTGTTGCAACGGCTCTCGCGGGCGGCCACGTCGCGCGGCAGGTCCTTCAGGTGCGGCGATTCCTGGCAGGCCTGGTGCATGTTGCTGTCGTCATAGGTGGCGCAGGCACTGAGCGATGCCAGGGCGATGGCGGTCAGGGCGGCGCGGTACAGGGGCTGCAGGGTCATGGGTGGTCTCGGGGTGATGCCGGAGCGGCCATGGCATTCCAATCCGTGATGCTGGGCACGCACAATCCGACCGATCGCACTTGTTATTTTGTAACGTTTTGGTGATAGTCGGGCACTTGCGTGGTCAGGCGATGCAGACCACCAGCACCGTGCACAGTGCCAGCATCAGCACGAAGACGCGGCGGCTCAGCGCGAGGCACGCGAGGTAGGCGGCCAGCGCCCAGGCGCCCAGCAGGGCGCAGGCCAGCAGCCACAATCCCGTCGCCATCAACGAGCCGTTGGTCAGTACCGACAGGGCGATCGCCTTGAACAGCGCCACGCCGAGTACCCCGCCGAGTACACCCGCCTGCAGGGCAACGGCATCGTGGCAGGCAGGGGCGGGGTGGTGGAGCATGCGGGCCGGAGTTGTCATACGGAAGGGGGGGCGCAGCTACTGTGCCCGACCGCATATCCACGCCGTGTGTTCTTCGCGTGCGTCAAACGCATGCAGCGCGACGTCCTCAGTCGAACTCGCCCTCGGCCGACTCGAGCCGCTGCCGGTAGGCCGCGCGGTGCTGGTACAGGCGCTGGCATTCGGCCGACCTGTGGATGCGGCTGCCGGGTTCGTGGGCCACCGAGTCGCACATCCGCGCGATGTGGTTGTTCTCCGCCAGCTCGGTGACGAAGAACACGGCGGTGATACCGGTGCCGAGCAGCACGACATACAGCAGGCGGCTGAGCCAGCGCGACAGCTTCCGCTGGAAATGCTGCTGGATGGTCAGGTCGAAGCGGATGATGCTGAGCACGATCCAGACGATGGCGACCAGGAAGCAGATCGTGGGCAGCAGGCCGCGCCAGATTCCTGCTTCGTACACCGACTCGCTGTAATGGACCGCTGCACCGGCACCGGCGATGGCGATCGCCAGCGCCCAGTTGCGGCCCAGCGAGAGCAGGTCATCGAGCAGCTTTTCGCGGTTCCTGGTTGGTCCTGCTGCCACGGTGGTTCCTTCTGCGTGCTGCGACCGGCGACGGATTGCCGCCGATCGTGCAGATGGTGGAGCATCGCTTCGACGATGAGAAGCCTGCCCGCTCAGTTGCCGCCCGCGCGTGCACCGATCCAGCGCCGGTAGCGGCGGGTCCGGCATTTACCGGCCGCCTGTGCCAGCAGCAGTGCCCATACCGGTGAGACACCCGGCGCGGTGGGGCGGCGGCGGCTCAGCCGAGCCAACTGGTATTTCACCGCCGCCATGTGTGCGCTGGCCGCCAGCGGCTTGCTGCGCCAGTTGATGTTGCGCAACGCGGG
The DNA here is from genome assembly GCF_003205835.1 of Stenotrophomonas maltophilia. Taxonomy (GTDB): domain Bacteria; phylum Pseudomonadota; class Gammaproteobacteria; order Xanthomonadales; family Xanthomonadaceae; genus Stenotrophomonas; species Stenotrophomonas riyadhensis. The sequence continues at coordinate 2,997,802 of NZ_CP029773.1, read as the reverse complement.
CACCTGGTCGCGGCCCTGTTGCCAGTGGTGTGGCAGATCCGGTTCGATCGCCAGCGCGGTGGCAATGCCGACCATCGCAACGCCGCTGTCCAGTACCTGCTCGGCCACCGCGCGGCGGCGGATGCCGCCGGTGACCATCAGCGGCATCGTCGCCACCGTGGCGATCTCACGCGCGAACTCCAGGAAGTAGGCCTCGCGGGCCAGGCTGCGCTCGTCGCGCGCGGCACCGGTCATGGCCGGTGCTTCATAACTGCCACCGGACAGCTCGACCAGATCCACGCCGAGTGGCGCCAGCATCTCCACCACGGCGCGCGCATCCTCGGGCGAGAAGCCGCCGCGCTGGAAATCTGCGGAGTTGAGCTTCACCGCCACTGCGAAGGCGGGCGACACCGCCGCGCGCACGCCCTGCACGATCTCCAGCAGCAGGCGTGCACGGTTGTCCAGGCTGCCGCCCCAGCGATCCTCGCGACGGTTCGACAGTGGCGACAGGAACTGGCTGAGCAGGTAGCCGTGCGCGGCATGGATTTCCACACCACTGAAACCGGCACGTTCGGCCAGCTCGGCGCTGCGGATGAAGCAGGCGATCACGTCTTCGATATCCGCCTCGGTCATCGCCCGCGGCGGCGCGAACTGTTTGGACAGTGCGCCCATGTCCAAGGGGACCGCCGAAGGCGCCAATGCCGGTTGGCCGAGGGCGGCCGGCATCTGCCGCCCGGGATGGTTGATCTGCATCCACATCTGCACCCCGCGCGAGCGCGCGGTGTCGGCCCAGGCGATGAAGCGCTCCAGGTGGCGATCGTCTTCCAGTACCACGCCGCCCGGGCCGGTCATGGCGCGGCCATCGACCATCACGTTGCCGGTGATGATCACGCCGGCGCCGCCGTCGGCCCAGCGCTGGTAGAGCTCCAGCAGCGCGGCCGAAGGCGCGTGATCGTCGTCGGCCATGTTTTCCTCCATCGCCGCCTTGGCGATGCGGTTGCGGATGACGGCACCGGAAGGCAGTGCCAGGGGCGAGAACAGCGACATCGGACAGCTCCAGGACAGGGGAATGGCGCTACGCTAACCTTCAAGTTTGATTGAAGGTCAACGGGTTCCAATGTCGAGGATTCAGGCAGATGAAGATCGGTGAGCTGGCCCGCCTCACGGGCCTGGCAGCGTCGCGGATCCGCTTCTATGAGGACGCCGGACTGCTGACAGTGCAGCGCCAGGCCAATGGGTACCGCGATTACCCGGAGCAGGCGGTACTGCTGCTGGAGCTGATCACCGGTGCACAGCGCGCAGGCTTCAGCCTGGACGAGATCCGCGCGCTGCTGCCACCGGACATGGGCCAGTGGCAGCACGATGCACTGATCACGATGCTGCAGCAGAAGGTGGTCGATATCGAGGCGCTGCAGTTGCGGCTGGCACAGAGCCGGACGCACCTGCTGGCCCTGATCGAAGACATCCAGGCGCGGCCGGAAGGCATTGATTGCGCCGCCAATTCGCGGCGGGTGCTGGACCGCGTGAAGCGTGGTGAGCTGGCGCGGCCGACGCTGGCGGCGGGCGATGTGGCGATGCTGCGACCGGATCGCCGCCGCCGCAGGAGCGGCGACTGACGACCCGGCACGGTAGTCAGTGGCTGCCGGCGACGGCGGCCTTGCGCTTCTTGTCCAGCATCACCGCCACGCACCACAGCAGCAGGCCGCCGATCGCGGTGGCCGCGCCGACGTAGCCGGTACTGGCCGGGCTGAAGCCGGCGCTGATCGCCATGCCGCCCAGCCACGGGCCGAGTGCATTGGCGGTATTGAAGGCGGCATGGTTGGAGGCGGCGGCCAAGGTCTGCGCCTCGCCGGCCACGTCCATCAGGCGGGTCTGCAGCACCGCAGCCAGCGCGCCCATGGTGCCGACGGTGATGATCATCGGGCCGATGGTCCACACCGACTGTGCGGCCAGCGGATACAGCAGCAGCATCACGATCGACCACAGCAGCACCACGGCGGCGGCCTTGAAGTGGAACTTGTCCACCAGCCAGCCACCGGCGATGTTGCCGATGATCGCGCCGATGCCGAACACGCCCACCGCCAGCGGCATCCACGATTCAGCCACGCCGGTGACCTGCACCAGGGTGGGTGCCAGGTAGGTGAACACGCAGAACATGCCGGCGAAGCCGACCGCGCCGATCGCCAGTGCCAGCCACACCTGGGTGGTATTGAACGCGCGCAGTTCGCGCATCGGCGAAGTTCGCACCTCATCCGGGTCCGGCAGCAGGAAGCGCGCGATCATCGCCACGGTGGCAATGGCCAGCACGCTGACCAGGGCGAAGGCGGTGCGCCAACTCAGCTGCTGGCCGAGCCAGGTGGTCAGCGGATTGCCGACCAGGATCGCGATCGACAGGCCCAGCAGCACCCGCGACATCGCCTGGCCGCGCTGACCGGCGGGGCTGATCGCCGCTGCGACCAGCATTGCCACGCCGAAGTACGCGCCGTGCGGCAGGCCGGCCACAAAACGTGCCACCAGCATCGTGCCGTAGTTCGGGGCCAGCGCACTGGCCAGATTGCCAATGGCATAGAAGCCCATCAGCGCCAGCAGCAGCTTGCGGCGCGGGAAGCTGGCGCCGACGAAGGCAAGGATCGGCGCACCGACTACCACGCCGATGGCGTAGGCGCTGATCAGGTGGCCGACCTGGGTTTCGGAGATCGACAGCCCACGGCTGATTTCCAGCATCAGGCCCATGCTGGCGAACTCGCTGGTGCCGATGGCGAAGCCGCCCAGTGACAGGGCGAGGATGATCAGGGTGCGCTGACGGGGCGTCAGCCGCGCAGCCAGGGAAGAGTTGGGGCTCATGCGGGGGCGCGATGGGGGCGGGGAGCCGGGCATTGTACTGCTGCAACGCAGCAGGGATCACCGCATGCTGCCAAGAAACAGCGTTCGGCCGGTGGAGTCCACGGCCGGTCAGGCCCGGATATGCATGTCGCTCCAGATGGCGAACGCGACGGGTTCCATCTGCGTTTCCAGCTCGGCGAGCACGATGTCGCGAACCCTGATCAGGGCCGCGTGGTGTGCGGACAGTGACGTGTCGCGGGTGCCCGTGGTGGATCCAGGTCCGCCAACACACTGCTCCAGCGAGCAGGCCGCCTCCATCAGGTGCTGCAGGCGCTGCTGCGGCGTGGCTCCGCTCCCCGCATCCGACAACGATTGACGCTGGCCCAGTGCAGCGAGGGCCATGCTGTACTTGCCGCGCAGGCGTTCGGCCAGCGCGGGGGCCAGCTGCCGCAGGCGCCTTGGATGGGCGTTGTCCGCGATATCGGCCAGCTTCACTTTCAAGGCCAGTGGATGTTCACGGATGCGTGCGTAATAGTGGGTTGCATCCTGCGCGCTGTGGCGGCTGAGCAGGTTGACCGTGTCGCGGATCGGCGGTGGAAACGCCTGCATCCGGTCAGCGAAGTCCGGACAGTCCTCGACCACATCGTGCAGCCACGCTGCGGCCTTGGCCATGTCATCGTCGCGGATCGCCGCCGCCACTCGTGCCACATGCTCGATATAGGGGTGGCCGGCCTTGTCCTGTTGCCCTGCGTGGGCTTCGGTGGCCAATGCGCGTGCCTGGGCAACCCAGTCCATGTTTGCGTCCTGCAGGTGGAGGCTCGATTATCACCCGGCTTTCGCGCCAGGGCGTTGACTGGCCGTGGAGCGCTGGTTAGTGTGACGCCACCTGCAAGCTGCAGGTGTCTACCGAGTGTGGTTTTTCATGTTGGAGAGTGTCGTCATCGGATAACCCTTCCCGTGTGTCTTCCGGGAGCGGTTATCGAATGCGTGGTTCCTTGGCCGGGCGCTGTTGGCAGCCCGTGTCGTCCGCATTTCCGATTACGCAGGATCTCTCTTTCCATGAATATCTCCCGAGCGGAGCAGAGAACGCTGCACGTCCTCGCCCAGGGTGGCTGCATTGCCTGCAGCCGTGATGGCTCAGGCCGCGTGCGCGGTGTCGAATGCTTCAACCGTGAAGGACTGCTGCTGAGCGATTGCACGTTGGCCGTCTTCAGGAAGCTGAAAAACAAGCGCCTGATCAGTTCGCACGATGGCCGCCCCTACCGGATCAATCGTGCCGGACTGGTCGCGGTGCGCCCGCAGCTGGACAATCGCTGATGCACGATGCATCGCTTCTTTTCCATTGTGTTTCCATGGCGCGGCAATGCCGCGTCGACCGAGGTGTCCCTTGAACTACATTCTTCGTACCGAAAATTCCGCTGACATCGCCGGCATCCATGCGTTGACCCGCGCTGCCTTTGCCAACGCGGCACACAGCAGCCACACGGAGCAGTTCATCGTCGATGCGCTTCGTGTGCGCGGCGAGCTGGCGGTTTCACTGGTGGCCGAGGTGGATGGACACTTGGCCGGCCATGTGGCGGCCTCGCCGGTATCGATCAGCGATGGCAGTCGCGGTTGGTTTGGCCTGGGGCCGATCTCGGTATTGCCCGAATGGCAGGGGCAGGGCATCGGTGCGGCGTTGGTGCGGGCAGCATTGGAAGCCCTGCGACAACAGGGCGCACAGGGCTGCGTGCTGCTGGGCGAGCCGGCGTACTACGGCCGCTTCGGCTTCCGTGCCGAGCCAGGCCTGGTGCTGCCGGGTGTGCCGGCGGAGTACTTCCAGGCACTCTGCCTGCAGCCTCCGTTGGCACAGGGCGAGGTGCAGTACTCACCGGCGTTCGAGGCGACGGCCTGATCCACGCCTGGCGCGTTCCCGCTCAGGGCGCGCGCCAGACGGTCGGTTCGGGGTGCGGCTTTGGAATGCGGTAGCCGCCGATATGCTCGAGCAGTGCGTTGGTACGGCGCTGCTCGAGCAGTACCTCGCGCAGCAGGTTGCGCACGGCAAAGATGGCGAACGGCACGAGGATCCAGACCAGGCTGATGCCCAGCGCAAACAGGGTCAACAGGGCTTTTGCACCATCCATGCACGGCGTTCCTTGATCGAAAGCAGCCACGCTAGCACGCGGCTGCTGCCAACGGATGTCAGGCCTTGTGCCGGAGATGGATCAGGGGATACGGGCGGCCCTGCGAATCCAGTGGCGAACGACCGGTTTCGACGAAGCCCATGCGCAGGTAGAAGCCTACGGCCTGCGCATTCTGTGCGTTGACGTCGGTGCTCAGCTGCGGGTGCAGCGCCAGTGCGTGCTGCAGCAGCTGCCGGCCGATACCAGTGCCGCGCACGTCGGGATCGATGAACAACGCTTCCATGTGGCTGCCGTCGATCAGCATGAAGCCCAGTGGCTGGTCCCGTGCATCGACAGCGACGGTCATCGGCGCCTGCGGCAGGAAGCCTGCCACTTCGGCATCGATGGCCTGGCGGTCTTCGGCACTGAGAAAGTCGTGGGTGGCGTCGACGGCGCGACGCCAGAGTGCGACGAGGGCGGCGCCATCGTCGGCGCGCGAGGGGCGCAGGGTGGTCATGTGTTCACCAAGGTGCTTAGCAGGAGCGTGCAGTATGAGGCTTTCCGGTAGCGCGTGCAGGCACGGCGTCATCCCGCATCGCGATGGCGGATGAAGGGGCTGAACGCAGGTGCTTCCGCGCGCAGCACCACACCTTCTTCGAAATCCTCGCTGTCATTGAAGGGCACGGTCGGCCACTGCGACCACCGGGCAAGCCGTTCGCGGTAGTCGCGGGCAGCCGTGGCGAGTGCCTCGTCGTGCGCCTGCACACGGTCTGGCGGAAGTCCGGAACGCACGCCGTGCACCACATGCGGTTCCATCACGTCGAAGCCAACATAGCGCAGGCTGTACATCAGCGGCCAGAGCAGCAGCCGGGTATCGCCCTCGCGGCCGTCGATCGCGCAGGCCCGTGCCGATGAGCCGGTGGTGACGCTCAGCAATGCACGCTTGCAGCGCATCACGCCGTGTTCGTGGCGCTGGCGGCTGTTGTACATCGGCCCGTAGACCAGCACGCGGTCCAGCCAGCCCTTGAGGGCGGCCGGTGCAGCGAACCACCATAGCGGGAACTGCAGGATCAGCAGGTCGGTGGCCTGCAGCAGTTGCAGATGGCGTTGCACCTCGGCAGGCAGCTGGCCTTGTTCGGCGCTGTGCCGTTGTTCGCGCTGGGCATCGAAGCGGCCGGGCTGCAGGCGTTGAGGATGGTGGTGCGCGGCTTCCAACGGGTCGAAGCCTTGCGCATACAGATCGATCACGTCCACCTGCAGGTGATCCTGCCGCAACTGCTCGGCGGCCTGCGTGGCAAGGTGGGCGTTTAAGGAACAGGGTTCGGGGTGGGCCAGCAGGATCAGGGCGCGCATGAGCAGAGGGCGTGTTGGAGTGTGCGATCATCCTCGCGATGCCGGCGAACTGCGGCAATTACGCACCTTGAGGTAACCATGGCCTATCCCGGTGATGTCTATGCCGCCGACTGCTCGGCGCGCGATGCGCTGGCACTGATCTCCGGCAAGTGGGTAATGCTGCTGTTGCCAGCGTTGGCGCAGGGCCCACAACGCAACGGTGCGCTGCTGCGGAAGATCGAAGGCATCTCGCAGAAAGTGCTGACGCAGACATTGCGCCAACTGGAGCGCAACGGCCTGGTCGAGCGCTGCGATCTGGGCAGCAAGCCGATGCATGTCGAGTACCGGTTGACCGAGGTTGCGCACGGCCTGGTCGAGACGTTGTCCGCCCTGGACCGCTGGGCCGAGCACAACTTCCCGGCGCTGGATGCGGCCCGCCAGCGCTTCGACGCGCGTTAGCGGCGCCTGCACGGCCCCGGGCGTACAATGCGGCCCCGGCGGCCATCCTGGCCCTGCAGACACACGAGAACCGCCATGACCGATGCCCTGGGTGTACCGGTGCACGACGCCGATGAACACTGGATGCGCCATGCACTGGCGCTGGCCGAACGCGCGCAGCGCGAGTTCGATGAGATTCCGGTGGGGGCGGTGCTGGTGGGCGCCGACGGCCAACTGCTGGGCGAGGGCTGGAACCTCAACATCGCCTCGCACGACCCAAGCGCACATGCCGAGATCGTGGCCATGCGTGCCGGTGGCAAGCGGCTGGCCAATCATCGCCTGCTTGGCAGCACGCTGTACGTGACCCTGGAGCCGTGCGCGATGTGCGCGATGGCGATCGTGCATGCGCGTGTCTCGCGGCTGGTCTACGGCGCCAGCGATCCCAAGACCGGCGCCTGCGGCAGCGTGTTCGACCTGCTCGGCGATGCCCGCCACAACCACCGGGTGGAGATCCACGGCGGGGTGCTGGCCAAGGACGCCAGTATGCGCCTGACCAACTATTTCCGCGCCAAGCGTGGCAAGCCACCGCTGCTGCTGGAAGACCACGGCGGCGAGGGTTGAGGGGCGAACGGGTATGATGGGCGCCTCTTTCCACCACCGGTAGGCCGCGCGCCTGCCCAGCAGCGAGGCGACACATGGCGGACAACGGCGCGGCCAACGAACGACTGATCTGGATCGACCTGGAGATGACCGGGTTGGATACCGACAATGATTCGATCATCGAGATCGCGACCGTTGTCACCGATGCCCAGCTCAACGTGTTGGCCGAAGGCCCGGAATTTGCCATCCACCACCCGCTGGAAACACTGGAAGCGATGGACGAGTGGAACCGCAACCAGCACCGCCGTTCGGGCCTGTGGCAGCGCGTGGTGGACAGCACCACCACCCTCGGCCAGGCCGAGGCACAGACGGTGAACTTCCTGGCGCAGTGGATCCCGGCCGGCTTGTCGCCGATGTGCGGCAACTCCATCTGCCAGGACCGCCGCTTCCTGCACCGCCAGATGCCGCGCCTGGAGAAGTACTTCCACTATCGCAATCTGGACGTGTCCACGGTGAAGGAGCTGGCCAAGCGCTGGGCGCCGAACGTGGCCGCCGGCGTGGGCAAGAACAGCAACCACACCGCACTGAGCGACGTGCATGACTCGATCGCCGAGCTGCGCCACTACCGCCAGTTCATGGGCGCGCTGTCGGGCCTGCCGACTGCTTGAACGACGCCGCCGGGCATGGCCCGGCGCTACCGGGTGACACGCGAACTGGTAGTGCCGGCCGCTGGCCGGCAATTCAGCGGCCTGCGTGACGTGTATCAGGTTGCCGGCCAGCGGCCGGCACTACCCTCCGTTCAACTCCCTGGCGCTAAGATCGGCGCCATGAACGAGCCCATCCTGCTCCCCCGCGACATTGCCCACGACGCCCGCGACTGGTCTGACCTGCAGCGGGCGGTGACCCTGCTGGAAGCGCCGACCCTGACCGCGCGCATGGCCAACCTGGTCGGCACGCCACTGGAGTTCGCGGTGAAGGCATTGCCCAAGGCGGTCTCCGGCCGCATCCACGGTGCGGTGCAGGCAGCACTGTCCAAGTCGGCGCAGGCGGCGCTGTGGAGCATGGACAACACGCCCGGCAAGGGGGCATCCACCCGCTGGCACAAGCTGGCGGCAGCGACCTCCGGTGCGGTGGGCGGCGCCTTTGGTTTTGCTGCGCTGTTCATCGAGCTGCCGGTATCGACCACCATCATGATGCGTGCGGTAGCCGACGTGGCCCGTAGCGAGGGCTTCGACCTGTCCGAGTTCAGCACACGCCAGGCCTGCCTGGAGGTGTTCGCGCTGGGCGGCAACTCGCCGCGCGATGACGCCAGCGAGACCGGTTACTACCTGGCCCGTGGCTTCACCACCGATGTGATGCGCCACCTGTCGGCCGAGTTGGCCGGGCGCGTGGTGACCGGCCGCGACCTCACCCTGGGCGTGGCGCCGAAGGAAGCCGGCAAGCTGCTGGCGAAGATGGTGGAGAAGGTGGCCGCGCGCTTCGGCGTGGTGGTCACCGAGAAATTCGCCGCACAGGCGGTGCCGATTGTGGGTGCGGCCGCCGGTGCGACGTTGAACACCATGTTCACCGACTACTACCAGGACATGGCGCGCGGCCACTTCATCGTGCGCCGGCTGGAGATCAAGTACGGCGAAGACGTGGTGCGCACCTGTTATGACCGCGTGGCGCATGGCGGGGCGTTGATCGAGCCCACGCTGTAACCGGCTTCGGGGTCAGAGCCCTCTGCGTTGCAAAGGGATCCGACCCCGGTTGCGCGCGGGGTCGGATCCCGTTCCGCGGGAAGGGGCTCTGACCCCCGGCCACGCCATCCTTGCCTGCAAGGCACAACTGTTTTGCCGCGATCCGCCTGTTGCGCTGCGGCATCCATCCCCATCCTTGCGGTCACTCCCCCCGCAAGAGATCGCCGCCATGTTGTTCACCCCCCACCGCCTGGGCGCCTTGACCCTGCCCAACCGTATCGTGATGCCGCCGATGACCCGCTCGCGCGCGGCAGGCGGCAACGTTGCCACTGCCGAGATGGCTGCCTATTACGCGCAGCGGGCCAGCGCCGGCCTGATCGTCAGCGAAGGTACCCAGATCAGCCCGCAGGGCCAGGGCTATGCCTGGACCCCAGGCATCCACAGCCCGGAGCAGGTGCAGGGCTGGCGCCAGGTGACCGACGCCGTGCACGCTGCTGGTGGCCGCATCTACGCCCAGCTGTGGCATGTGGGTCGGGTCTCGCACGTGGCCCTGCAACCCGATGGTGCCGCGCCGGTGTCGTCGTCGGCGCTGCTGGCCGAGGGCGTGAAGGTGTTTGTCGACCCCACCGGCGCAGGCCCGGAAGCGGGCGTGGGCGAGATGATCCAGCACTCGATGCCGCGCGCGCTGGCCGAGGCCGAGATTCCGGGCATCATCGCCGACTACGCGCAGGCCACCCGCAATGCGCTGGCCGCCGGCTTCGATGGCGTTGAGCTGCACGGGGCCAATGGCTACCTGATCAACCAGTTCATCGACTCGCAGGCCAACCAGCGCAGCGACGGCTATGGCGGCTCGCTGCAGAACCGGCTGCGTTTCCTGCGCGAGGTCGTGCAGGCGGTGACTGCAGTAGCCGGTGGTGACCGCGTCGGTGTTCGTCTGGCGCCGCTGACGACGCTGCAGGGCGCGGTGGACGATACGCCGCAGGCTACCTACCTGGCCGCGGCGCACCTGCTGGGTGCGCTGGGCGTGGGCTACCTGCACATCGCCGAAGCCGACTGGGACGATGCACCGCTGATGCCGGTGGCGTTCAAGCAGGCGCTGCGCTTGATCTACCCGGGCACCCTGATCTACGCCGGCAAGTACACCGCCGAGCGCGCCGAGCAGGCACTGGCGGAAGGCTGGGCCGACCTGATCGGCTTCGGTCGCCCGTTCATCGCCAACCCGGATCTGCCGGAGCGCCTGCGTCTGGGTGCGGAATTGAACCCGCCGGATCGGGCGACGTTCTTCGGCGGAGGCGCGATCGGCTTCACCGATTACCCAACGCTGGAAGAAAGCGTCGCCGCCTGATCCCGGAGGCTGCCGGCCAGCGGCCGGCACTACCGGTGTATGGAGATGGGGTGGGTGCCGGCCAGCGGCCGGCACTACCGGGGCGCGCGGGGCAGGGTAGTGCCGGCCGCTGGCCGGCATTTCTGTGTCGGATCAGGGCTTGTCGCGCACCAGCGCGTCGGCCTCGACCACGCCGCCATCCTTGCCATGCAGGTACAGGTGCATGTCCTGCTGCGGATACGGGATGTTGATGCCGGCCTTGTCGAAGCCCAGCTTGAGCTGTTCCAGCAGCGTGACCTTGGTACCGAACCAGTCGGCCGACTTCACGTAGCAGCGGATGCCAAGATTGATCGCGTGCGCGCCCAGTTCGTACACCACTACGTCCGGTGCCGGCGTCTGCAACACGCGCGGGTCGGCCTTCATCAGCGCCAGCGCGGTGTCGCGCGCCAGCTGGATGTTGTCTTCATAGCCGATGCCCACCACCAGTTCGACGCGGCGGGTCGGCTCGGCGGTCAGGTTGATGATCGGCGCAGCGGTGATCAACGTGTTCGGAATGGTGGTGTGCTGGTTGTCGGCACCGGTGATGACGGTCTGGAAGATGCGCACTTCGCGCACCGTGCCGGTTTGTCCGGCCACCGTCACCACATCACCGACGCGGAACGGGCGCAGCGTCACCAGCATCACGCCCGAGGCGATGTTGGACAGCGAATCCTTCAGCGCCAGGCCTACCGCCAGGCCGGCGGTGCCAAGCACGGCCAGCAGCGGGGTGATCTGCACGCCCAGCGTGCCGATCGCCAGCACCACCACGATCACCAGCGATGCGGCGTACACCACGTTGCGCAGGAAATTGCCCAGCATCGGGTCCACGCCCATGCGCGCGGTGGCGCGTGGCATCGCATTGGACAGGCGTCGTGCCACCCACATGCCGACCAGCAGCACCACGATCGCGGCCAGCAATGGCACGCCGTAGGTCTCCAGCAGGCGTTCCCAATCGAGGGAGTGGAACCAGGGTGTTGCGGCGGGGGCGGGTGCTGCTGCGGCGATCATGCGGAAGTCCTTTGCTGCGGGGGAATCTGCGCGGGGCAGGGCGTACATGCACGCCAGAAACACGAAGCCCCGCAGAGGCGGGGCTTGCGTGCAGCAGCAGTATCGGCCGACGCCGATGAACACGACGTCAGCCTGTGGCCATCACGGCATCAACCGTTGGCCTTCAGCTTGGCCAGGCGCAGCCAGGTATCGACCACGGTGTCCGGGTTCAGCGAAACCGACTCGATGCCTTCCTGCATCAGCCACTCGGCCAGATCCGGGTGATCGGACGGGCCCTGGCCGCAGATGCCGACGTACTTGCCCTTGGCACGTGCCGACTTGATCGCCATCGACAGCAGCTTCTTCACTGCCGGGTTACGTTCGTCGAACAGGTGCGCGACGATCGACGAATCACGGTCCAGGCCCAGGCTGAGCTGGGTCAGGTCGTTGGAGCCGATCGAGAAGCCGTCGAAGATCTCCAGGAACTCATCGGCGAGCAGTGCGTTGGACGGCACTTCGCACATCATGATGATCTTCAGGCCGTTCTCGCCCTGCTTCAGGCCGTTCTGTTCCAGCACCTCGATGACCTTGCGGCCTTCTTCCAGGGTGCGCACGAACGGAATCATGACCCACAGGTTGTCCAGGCCCATTTCGTTGCGCACGCGCAGCACGGCCTTGCACTCCAGCGCGAAGGCGGCCGAGAAGCTCGGATCGACGTAACGGCTGGCGCCGCGGAAGCCGATCATCGGGTTCTCTTCGTGCGGCTCGTAGTTGCTGCCGCCGATCAGGTTGGCGTACTCGTTGGACTTGAAGTCCGACAGGCGCACGATCACGGCGTTCGGGGCGACCGAGGCGGTGAGGGTGGCGATGCCTTCGGCCAGGCGGTCCACGTAGAAGCTGACCGGATCACCATAGCCGGCGATCTTCTCGTCGATCTTCTTCTTCGTCGCCGCATCCTGGCGGTCGTATTCCAGCAGCGCGTTCGGGTGGATGCCGATGTGGCTGGCGATGATCATTTCCAGGCGGGCCAGGCCAATGCCGGCGTTCGGCAGCTGGCCGAAGTCGAAGGCACGTTCCGGGTTGGCCACGTTCATCATGATCTTCAGCGGTGCCGGCGGCATGTTGCCCAGATCGGTGGTGGTGCGCTCGAAGCCGAGCTTGCCTTCGTAGATGAAGCCGGTATCGCCTTCAGCGCAGCTGACGGTGACCAGCTGGCCATCTTCGATGACCTTGGTGGCGTTGCCCGAACCGACCACGGCCGGCACGCCCAGCTCGCGCGCGATGATCGCGGCATGACAGGTACGGCCACCGCGATTGGTGACGATGGCCGAGGCACGCTTCATCACCGGTTCCCAGTCCGGGTCGGTCATGTCGGCGATCAGCACGTCGCCCGGCTGCACGCGGTTCATGTCGTCCAGCGTCTTCACCACGCGGGCCACGCCCGAGCCGATCTTGGCACCAACGGCACGGCCCTCGGCCAGCACGTTGCCGCCCTTTTCGGTCAGCGCGAAGCGCTCGATCTGGGTGGCATGGCTGCGCGACTTCACCGTCTCCGGGCGCGCCTGCACGATGAACAGCTTGCCGCTGACACCGTCCTTGGCCCACTCGATATCCATCGGGCGGCCGTAGTGCTTTTCGATGACCAGCGCCTGCTTGGACAGTTCCTGCACGTCCTCGTCGCTGATCGAGAAGGTGGTGCGCAGTTCGACCGGAGTGTCCTCGATCCTGACGCGCTCACCCGGAACATCCGAATACACCATGCGGATCGCCTTGCTGCCGAGCGAGCGGCGCAGGATCGCCGGCTTGCCGGCCTGCAGGGTGGGCTTGTAGACGTAGTACTCGTCCGGGTTGACCGCGCCCTGCACGACCATTTCGCCCAGGCCGAAGGACGAGGTGACGAATACCACGTCGCGGAAGCCGGACTCGGTGTCCAGGGTGAACAGCACGCCAGAGGAACCGACGCCCGAACGCACCATCAGCTGCACGCCGGCGGACAGGAACACGTCCTCATGCTTGAAACCGTGGTGCACGCGGTAGGCGATGGCACGGTCGTTGTACAGCGAGGCGAACACTTCCTTGACCTTGTGCACGACGTCGTCGGCACCGGTGACGTTGAGGAAGGTTTCCTGCTGGCCGGCGAAGGAGGCATCCGGCAGATCCTCGGCGGTGGCCGACGAACGCACGGCCACGGCCACGTCGCCGCCGCCGTTGTCGGCGCTCAGCTGGGCGTAGGCGCTGCGGATGTCCTGGTCCAGCTGCGGCTGCAGCGGGGCATCGATCACCCAGGTGCGGATTTCCTTGCCCGCTGCGGTCAACGCGTTGACGTCCTCGACGTCCAGCGTGGCCAGCTTGTCGAAGATGCGCTTGGACAGATCGTTGTGCGCGATGAAGTCCTTGAAGGCTTCAGCGGTGGTGGCATAACCGCCCGGCACCGAAACGCCCAGACCGGCCAGGTTGCCGATCATCTCGCCCAGCGACGAATTCTTGCCGCCTACGCGGGCCAGATCGGCCAGACGCAGTTCGTGCAACCACAGGATGTTCTCGTTCAAGCGCGATGCTCCGTTTGGCCATCGCCCGAGGCGGGCTGGAATGGCCGCGTCCGTAGGAAGAAGCCGATATGATGCCGGGCAGAGTACCGTCGGCACAAGCTTGTGCTGGCGGCCTTTTTAGGCTTCGTAGGGGGTAAAAGCGCGCATGTCGACCATCCGTCCGGTGTTCTACGTTTCCGATGGAACCGGTATCACCGCTGAAACCATTGGGCATAGCCTGCTCACCCAGTTCTCCGGGTTCAGCTTCATTACCGATCGCATGTCGTTTGTCGACGACCCCGAAAAAGCGCGTGAAGCCTGTGCCCGGATCCAGGCGGCAGGGGAGCGGTACCAGGTCCGGCCGATCGTGGTGAACTCCTGCGTGGACCAGAGCCTGAGCCTGATCCTGGCCGACAGCGGCGCGCTGATGCTGGATGTGTTCGCGCCGTTCATCGAACCGCTGGAGCGCGAACTGGCCACCCCGCGCCTGGCCCGGGTCGGCCAGGCCCATGGCATGGTCGATTTCGACACCTACCACCGCCGCATCAACGCGATGAACTTCGCCCTGACCCATGACGACGGCATCGCGGTGAACTACGACGATGCCGACGTGATCCTGGTGGCGGTGTCGCGCGCCGGCAAGACGCCCACCTGCATCTACCTGGCCCTGCATTACGGCGTGCGCGCGGCCAACTACCCGCTGACCGACGAAGACCTGGAAAGCGACCGCCTGCCGCCGCGGCTGCGTGCCTACCGGCGCAAGCTGTTCGGCCTGACCATCGATCCCGACCGGCTGCAGCAGATCCGCCAGGAGCGGCGCCCGAACTCGCGCTACGCCAACCTGGACACCTGCAAGCGCGAGGTGGCTGCAGCGGAGGTGATGTTCCAGATGGAGCGGATTCCGACCCTGAGCACCACCCATACCTCGATCGAGGAGATTTCCAGCAAGGTGCTGGCCACGCTGGGGCTGCAGCGCGAGCTGTATTGATCCTCAGAGCTGGTAGAGCCGGCCGCTGGCCGGCTGCTCGATGAACCCTCGGCTGCGATGCAGGGCTGCCGGCCAGCGGCCGGCACTACCCAGGGGTTGGCTTGCACGTGCGCGCCCCCACGTTGAAGCACCAACGTGTAGGATCGACCCATGGCCCGAGCCTTGCCCCGCACCGAACGCATTCCCCGCCTGAGCCGGCTGAGCTGGCTCATGGGCCTGTACGCGGAAAACTACCGCCACCTGGTGCGCCTGTTCGAACCGGCCGGACTGGTGGCGGGCAGCTACATTTCCTCGATCGGCGACGGCCTGGACGTGCGCCTGGACGTGATCGAGTGCCACCGCTACACGGTGGAACTGCGCTTGACCTACGACCTGGCCGACCCGGTCACCGGCGAGCCGGATCCGTCGGCCTATGTGCGCCTGTACCGTGACGCGCGCCAGGCCGAGACCACCCATTGCTACGTGGGCCGCCGCTGGCAGGACACGATGGGCCTGTATCCGCCGCCGGCGGAGCTGATCAGCCACCGCATGCGGATGAACACCTTCCTCGGCAAGTGGCTGGAGTACCTGGCCGAGCGCGGCCACGGCGTGGCCACCCTGCGCCGCGATCCCGACGGTGCTGGCACACCTGCCGAGCGCCGCCTGTCGCTGGTGCGCTGATCGGCCATAATCCACGGCTGACCTGCCGCTGGATGCTGCCCCATGCCGTACACCCCGATCGTCGCCACCCTGGGCTATGTGCTGTCGCCTGATCGTCGCCAGGTGCTGATGATCCATCGCAATACCCGTCCCGGTGACCACCACCTGGGCAAGTACAACGGCCTGGGCGGCAAGATCGAAGCGGACGAGGATGTGGCGGCCAGCATGCGCCGCGAGATCGCCGAGGAAGCCGGCATCGACTGCACCGGCATGCGCCTGCGCGGCACCATCAGCTGGCCAGGCTTCGGCAAGCACGGCGAGGATTGGCTGGGCTTCGTGTTCGTCATCGATGGATTCGAGGGCACCCCGCACGGCGGCAACCACGAAGGCACGCTGGAGTGGGTGGACCTGGACAAGCTGGACACCCTGCCGATGTGGGAGGGCGACCGCAACTTCCTGCCGCTGGTGTTCGACGCCGACCCGCGCCCGTTCCACGGCGTGATGCCGTACAAGGACGGGCGCATGGTGAGCTGGTCCTTCAGCCGCCTGTGAACCGGGAAATCGGGTAGCTGCCAACCTTGGTTGGTACGCTCTTCTGGCAAATTAATACCCGGGCAATATTGACGGGATCAAATTACCCGGGCAATATTTGCGCATCGCCTCTGATGCCATTGCCATACCTGCGTCCCGACTCCCTCCCTTCAGTTGTTTCGACGGCCATCGCCTGGTCGCTTCCGGTACCCCGGAAGTGGCCGCGCTGGCGCTGAAGCAACTGCGCGCCGACAACGCTGCCGGACCATTGCTGGTGTTCGACAACGCCACCGGCCGCACTCGCGATTTCGATACGCGCGGCAGTGACGCAGAACTCCTGGCGCGGGTAAACGAAGCGTTTCCCGCCGCCGTGGAGACGGATGCCGACGTCACTGCCGAAGAGGCGCCCGCAACCCCACGTGGCCGTGGCCGCCCCAAGCTGGGCGTGGTCGCCCGCGAAGTGACGCTGTTGCCACGCCATTGGGCGTGGCTGGCCGAACAGCCGGGTGGGGCCTCGGTGGTGCTTCGCCGGCTGGTGGAAGCGGCCAGCCGTGCCGGTGCCGACAAGGACCGCCAGCGCCGCCACAGCGAGCGTACCTATCACTTCCTGCAGACCATCGCCGGTGACCTGCCGGGTTTCGAGGAGGCGATCCGTGTCCTGTTCGCGCATGACCGCGCGGGCCTGGAAGCGGCGCTGCGGAGTTGGCCCGCGGATGTGTGCGCCCACGCCCTGCGCCTGGCCTTCGAAGACGCTGGCGGCTGAGCCATCGCGCCGTTGCTGAGCGACGGCGCCACCTGACCGCGGGCCACGGCCCGCTTCCCCTGTGCTTGCTTTGCTGGCGGAAACGCCGGGCAGGGCGGCGCCTTGCCCAGAGACTCCCATGAGCACCCCTGTACATCCGACGCCCCCGGTTGCACCACCACTGTGGCGCACCTACCTGACCCTGCTGTTGCCGATGCTGCTGACCAACGCGCTGCAGCTGGCCGCAGGCACGCTGGACAACATTTACCTCGGCCATCTGCTCGGCACACAGGCAGTGGCTGCAGCCGCTGCGTTCTTCCCGGTCTTCTTCCTGCTGCTGGCACTGGTGATGGGCCTGGCCACGGGCGCGATGGTGCTGATCGGCCAGGCCTGGGGCGCGGGCCGCCCGCAACAGGCACGCGCGGTGGCTGGCAGTGCGGTGGCGCTGATCCTGCTGCTGTCGGTGCTGGTGATGGCCGTGGGCGGCGGCTTCGCGCCACAACTGCTGGCGGCACTGGGTACGCCGGCGCCGGTCCTCAGTGAGTCCATTGTCTATGCACGCGTCCTGCTGCTGGGGGCTCCGGTGTTCTTCCTGTTGTGGCTGGCCACTGCCGTGAGCCGCGCAGTGGGGGATGCAACGACGCCACTGCATGCGCTGCTGCTGGCCACGGCGATCGGCCTGCTGTGCACGCCGCTGCTGATCCTGGGCTGGGCGGGCCTGCCGCAGCTGGGCGCGGCCAGTGCGGCAGTCTCGGCGGCATTCGCCTCGTTGCTGGCCCTGGTCTGGCTGATGTGGCGCTGGCAGCGGATGGGGCACCCCTTGGCGCCGGGGCATGAGCTGCTGCGCACCATCCGTTTCGATGGCGCGATCATCCGCGCGATGCTGCGCATCGGCGTGCCGTCCTCGTTGCAGATGCTCAGTCTGGCCATTGCCGAGATCGTGTTGCTGGGCTGGATCAACCGCTACGGCTACACGGCCACGGCCGCCTATGGTGCGGTCAACCAGTTGATGAGCTGGGTGCAGCTGCCGGCGATGTCACTGGGCATTACCGCCACCATCCTCGCGGCGCATGCAATGGGCGCGGGGCGCACGGCACGGCTGCCCGCCATCGCTCGCACCGGCGTGCTGCTTGGACTGGCGGTGCTGAGCGTGGTGGTGGTGCTGGTTGTGGCGCTGGCACCCTGGCTGACCGGGCTGATTCTGGCGGCCGCAGAGGTGCGCGAACTGGCCGCATCGCAGTTGCGCACGGTGGTATGGGGCGTGCTGGCGATGGGGGGCAGCACGGTGCTGGTCGGAGTGATGCGAGGCAGTGGCACGGTGATGTTGCCAGCGTTGCTGGGCATGGCGGCGGTACTGCTGCTGGAGCTGCCGCTGGCGGTGTGGTTGCAGGCGCGGCATGGGCTGCCGGCTGTTGGGTGGGCTGGATGTGCCATGCGGTGATTGCAGTGTCTCTGCTTCGCCGATCTGCGCGGCCCGGGTGCAGGCTGGGTAGTGCCGGCCGCTGGCCGGCAATCCGGAATGCCGCAGCGGCACCGCGCGCTCTACCACGCGGGCGGTCACAGTCGTTCGCGGCTGGCGGGCCGGACCACTGCGACGCAGTGTTCTTGTTGCTGCCGCTGCGCGGCGGGCGCGGCTGGCGTGAGGCCGGCCGTGGCGCCGCCAACGCAACGTCGGGGCAGCCGCGCCGCGCCGCTCTACCACGCGGTCGGATCACAGTCGTTGCGGCGGCTGCGGTGGGCCGGCCACTGGTGATGCAGGTGTTCTGTGTTGCTCGCTGGCGGCGAATGCAGGCTGGGTAGTGCCGGCCGCTGGCCGGCAATCCGGAATGCCGGGGCAGCCGGCCAGCGGCCGGCTCTACCATTTCAGCGCCGCTGTGCCAGCAGCAGGTGGAAGTGCTTTTCGCGGGTCTGGCCGTCATTGCCGCTCGCGATTTCGCGGTGGCTGCGCCAGGCCGAGACGCGGAAGCCCGACACACGCAGCGCCAGCTCCACCGCGTCCAGCTCATGCAGCTGGAAGTCGGCAGCAAATGGCAGGCTGCGCATGAAGCTGGCATCGCCAAAGGCCACGCACAGGCGGCCGCCCCGGCGCAGCACCCGCGCCAACTCGTCCAGCACTGGGGCCAGGTTCGGCCAGAAGTACAGGGTATTGACCGCCAGCGCCGCATCCATCGCGGCATCGCTGACTGGCAGGGCATGGGCGTCGCCGTGTCGCATCTCGGCACGCTCGGCCAACCCGGCGCTGGCCAGGCGCTGGTTGCCGGCCTCGACCATGGCAGTGGACAGCTCAATACCCAGATAGTGGCTGTCGGTGGCCTGCAGCATCAGCGGCGCGAACGCCGCATTGCCGGGGCCGATCTCCAGGACCCGTTCGCCAGTGCCGACGGCCAGCAGCCCGATCGCGGCCAGGTTGAGCGCGCCATTGCTGCGGTTCATCGAGTCGGCCACCGCCAGCGCGGCCTCGCCATGGGGCTGCCGCAGCTGCGCGGCCAGGGTGGAAGCATCCAGCATCATCATCGTCCGTTGCAGGGTTTCGGACGTGGCGGCGGCGGGTCCGCCGCTGACCATAGCGCTGACGTTGTGGCTTGGGAAGTAGGGAAACCCCGCCGCGGGGTGATGAGGAAATGTCCAGCGTCGCAGTCGGTGAGATCTGGTTGTCCACAGGGGGTGTGGATTACGCGTGGGCAACTTTGTGGATAAGCCGCGACAGGCGCCACCCCCCTAGGCTGTCAAGATGGGTGGCGAAAAATTCACCGCTGGTGAGGGCGGGTGAGGGAGCGGTGAAGGATGGACCCTGCCGCCGCTGTCGCCAGCGGCGGCGCTCGCGGTAACCTGTGGGCCTTGATGCTCCGTGAGACCCCATGAAACGTCACTTCTCGATGCTGCGCGAATTCCAGCTGGCCGACTGGTTCACCCTGGCCAATGCTTTCTGCGGCACCGGTGCGGTGTTTGCCGCGATGCGCTTCCTGCAGGACGGCGAGCGCGGCTACCTGCTGTTCGGCATGGCACTGATCCCGCTGGCCTTCATCTTCGACGCCCTCGACGGGCGCATCGCGCGCTGGCGCAAGTCCAGTTCCACCCTGGGCCGCGAGCTGGATTCGCTGTCAGACGTGATCTCCTTCGGCGTGGCCCCGGCGGCGCTGGCCTACGCCTGCGGCATGCAGGGCGGCTGGGACTGGCTGGTGCTGAGCTACTTCGTCTGCTGCGGTGTCAGTCGCCTGGCGCGCTACAACGTCACCGCCGAGGCACTGGCCGGCGACGAGGGCAAGGTCACGTATTTCGAGGGCACCCCGATTCCGACCAGCCTGGTGCTGGTGATCGTGCTGGCGATCGCTGCCGGCACCGGCGCCATCGGTCGGGACATCTGGTTCGGCCAGTGGCAGATCGGTCCGTGGCAGCTGCATCCGATGGTGCTGCTGTTCGCCCTGTCCGGGTCGCTGATGATCAGCAAGACCCTGCGTATCCCCAAGCCATGAGCCAGCCCTGCGGAGGCCTGCGATGACCAGCTCGGCCCACGACGCCGGCAGCAGCGATTTCGAAACCCTGGCCCGGCAGTACTTCGGCGCCTGGGGCGATGCCCTGCGCCATGCGACCACGCCCGGTGCGCCGGCTGGCGATGACCCTGGCAGCTGGCAACGGCTGTTCGACTGGTGGGGCCAGCTGCTGCCCGAACAGGGGCAGGGTGCGCCGGAAGATGCCGTGCGCCGCTTCCGCGAACAGGCGGGCAGCTGGTACGGCACCATGCAGGAAGTCGCCGCGCGTTTCGCCGGCCGCGACGCCAGCAGCGCCGACGTGGCCCAGGCCTGGCGCGAGGCGGTGCAGGGGCAGGGCGATGGCATGCTGCAGTGGATGCTGCAGGGGGCCCGTGGCAGCACCCACGCTGGCGCCGCTGTACCGGAGTTTGCCGCCTGGCTGCAGCAGTTCCAGCTGCAGGCCGGCCCGTGGCTGCAGAGCCCGGCGTTCGGGCCCGGTCGTGAGCACCAGGCGCGCTGGCAGGCGCTGCTGCGGGCGCAGGAGGAATACCAGCAGCATTCGCGCGCCTATGTCGATCAGATCAAGCAGGCGCTGGACGAGGCCTTCGCGCTGTTCGAGCAGCGCCTGGCCGAGCACGAGCAGCCGGGCAGCCAGTTGACCAGCGCCCGCGCGATGTTCGACCTGTGGATCGAAGTGGCCGAGGAGGCCTATGCCAAGGTCGCCATGTCCGAGCCGTTCCAGCAGGTGTACGCCGCGCTGGGCAACGCACAGATGCGGCTGCGCGCCGGCCTGCAGCGCGAGGTGGAACAGATGAGTGAACGGATCGGCCTGCCGACCCGCAGCGAGATGGACGCCGCGCACCGCCGCATCGCCGAGCTGGAGCGCAGCCTGCGTCGCCTGCAGGCACAGGTGGTGGCCATGGCCGGTGCGGGCGAGGTCGATCCGGTGGCACAGCCGGCGCCGGCGAAGGTGAAGCCGGTCGCGCGCAAGGCCGCGAAGAAGGCCGCGCCGGCAAAGAAGGCGGCTGCGAAAAAGGCGGCACCAAAGGCAGCGCCCCGTACTTCCACGCGGACGCGTGACCGATGAAAGGACCGCTGGGCTTCAACGCCGATGACCTGATGCAGGAAACCCTGGCCATGCAGCGCAAGCTGATGGAAGGGCTGAAGCTGCTGCCGCAGGTGGAAGACGTGGACTATGGCGTCACCGCCCGCGAGGAAGTCTGGCGCGACGGCAAGGTGGTGCTGTACCGCTTCGTCGGCGAACAGGCACCGACCCGCCGCACGCCGTTGCTGATCGTCTACGCGCTGGTCAACCGGCCGTACATGGTCGACCTGCAGGCCGATCGCTCACTGGTGCAGAAGCTGCTGGCGCTGGGGCAGGACGTCTACGTGCTGGACTGGGGTTACCCGGATCGCTCGGAGCGCTTCCAGACCCTGGAGGACTATCTGCTGCGCTACATCGATGGCGCGGTCGATGCGCTGCGCGTGCGCAGTGGTGGACCGGTCGACCTGCTCGGCATCTGCCAGGGCGGCGTGTTCGCGCTGTGCTACGCCGCGCTGCGCCGACAGAAGCTGGGCAAGCTGATCACCATGGTCACCCCGGTCGATTTCCACACCGCCGACAACATGCTCTCGCACTGGGCGCAGCAGGTGGACGTGGACCTGCTGGTGGACACGCTGGGCAACATCCCGGCCGACCTGATGAATGCCAGTTACCTGATGCTCAAGCCGTTCCGCCTGAACGTGCAGAAGTACGTGGGCCTGCTCGACATCCTCGATGACAAGGCGGCGCTGGAAGATTTCCTGCGCATGGAGAAGTGGATCTTCGATTCACCGGACCTGGCGGGCGAGGCCTTCCGCGACTTCATCAAGCAGTTCTACCAGGGCAACGGGTTGATGAACGGCACGGTGCGGATCGGCGAGGAAGCGGTGGATCTGTCGCAGGTGACCCTGCCGGTGCTGAACATCTATGCCGAGCAGGACCATCTGGTGCCGCCGGATGCCTCGCGCGCGATGCGTGGACGCCTGGGCACCGAGGACTACACCGAGTCCAGTTTCCGTGGCGGCCATATCGGCATCTACGTGTCCGGCCGCGCGCAGCGCGAAGTGCCGGCCACGATCGATGGCTGGCTGAAGGCGCGCGACGCGTAAGGCCTGCTTCGTTTTTGTAGCGTCGAGCCATGCTCGACTGCATGGAGAATGATGATGTCGCGAAGGATTTCGTTGCTGCTTGCCACGCTGCTGCTGGCTGCCCCTGTTGCCCAGGCCGCACCCAGTGCGGATGCACGGCGGGAGATCGCCCAGCTGATCTCCAGCCTGGACGGCTCCCAATGCCGGTTCCAGCGCAATGGCAGCTGGTACGACGGCAGCGATGCGCGCGCGCACCTGCAGCGCAAGTACGACTACCTGCTGAAGAAGGACATGGTGGACAGCGCCGAGCAGTTCATCGAGCGCGCCGCCAGCCAGAGCAGCATGAGCGGCAAGCCCTATCGCATCCAGTGCCCGGGGCAGCCTGAACAGACCGCAGCCGCCTGGTTCGGCGCACGCCTGCAGGCCCTGCGCCACCGCACACCGTAGACATGGGGGCGGTGTAGAGTCGAGCCATGCTCGACTGCTTTTTCCCGTAGCCTTTGAGGACTGCCATGAACACCACGCCGCGCACGCTGTCACGTTCATTGAACGACCGCATGATTGCCGGCGTGATGGGCGGCATCGCCCACCGCTTCGGCTGGAACCCCACGCTGGTACGGACGCGTTGTCGTGCGCCGATGCGCTCGGCGCTTACCGCCGACTGGGTCTACCGGACCTGGGCTGGCGTGAGCCGAACTGAGGCGGCAGGACCGTTCCAGAGCCCTGCCGGCTGGCTGCGCGCCGCGCATGTGCTGCGGGCCGGTGTGGATCGCACCCAATCCCGTCGAAATCCGCGGGCGGGCCGGCATGCGTGGCGGCCGCGCTGCGTTGAGCAGCCGTGTGTGCGCAGCGCCCATCGCTGCCGTGGGGCCACCGTGGGCGATCACTTGGCAATGTGATCGCGCACACGGCCATGCCGGGTTTCCTGCCGCACCTGCGCACCAGCGGCGGGTGTGAGCCGCTGATCCGGCTGGACGACCACGAACGCGCACACGTGTACCAGTACATGGTGCTGGGGCCGCTGTACCTGCCGGTGTACCTGCTGTGCGGCGGGGTGAGTGCGCGCAATCCATTCGAGCGCGCGGCCGATCATTTCGCCCGGTTCGGGCACGGCTGGTGGCCGTAGTTTCCAGCCAACGGCGCAGCCCCTCGTGGGCGGTGATGCTCGGTCGCCAAATGCAAAACCCTCGCGCTGGTCGGTCGGGTTGGGTTCGCGGGGGACGCCGTAAACCCGTCCATGGGGGCTTGGCCGCGGCATCCATGCCGCGGACACCCCCGCGAACCCAACCCGACCACCCACTGACAGATGGCTGAGGCCTGTACCACCCACGGAAAAGAAAAAGAACAGCAAAAGCGGGTCGCGCGCTGCGCTTGCTCGTGTAGAGCCGAGCCCGCGCTCGGCTTCGCGGACTGGCCTGAAAGCAGCCGAGCATGGGCTCGGCTCTACAAAAAGCGGCCAGCCAGGCTGCCATTGCTTTTGATCTTCTTTTTTCTTCTCCGTGGGTGGCAGGCCACCGAAATCTGTCAGCGGTCGGGAGGGTGGGTAGGCCGGGGTGTCCGCGGCATGGATGCCGCGGCCAAGCCCCCATGGATGGGTTCACGGCGTCCCCGGCCTACCCACCCTCCCGGCCAGCCCACAGGAAACCGGCTTTCCGCGACCAACCAAACCACCCACGAGGGGCTGCGCCGTTGGCGGGAATCCCCCGCGGATTCGTTAGCCGGAAGTTAAAGATCCGTAAGCATTCTGCTGCGATCCCGCAGTCATCTGCATGCAACCGATCGTCATTAGCCTTCGTGACGTTCCAGTCAGGTTCGACGCGGTAAGCTCTTCCTCGATGAGCTCGCAGCATCGCTCATCGAGTGCAGTACGCAGTAGCAATTTGGAGGAATACATCACATGGCAATCGTTCTTTATGTCGGTGGTAGCAAGGATGGCGAGAAGGGCGTGGTGCCCTACGGCTTCAGCAAATCCCGCGCCGACACCGCGCTGGGGCCGGAGTTCTACACGGAGCGGTTCATGGAACTGCAGGGTGTCGGCAAGGTCCGCCTGATGGCCCTGGAAAGCATGCGTGACGATATCGTCATGCAGCGCGCCGCCCGCCACTACCGCTGACCTTCGCAACACGCGGCAGGGCGCGCCCACCATCGCGCGCCCGCGCCGGCATCCCAGCCCAGGGCCAGTCCGAGCCCTCTCTTCGCCAGGATGCCGGCGTCCACTCCGGCCTCGCCGCTGAACCTCGCCCCGTGTCAATGCCTTGTCCGGCTCCGTCGTGGATTGCCAGAATGGGGTCTTCCCGAAACGCGGCATAGACCTGAAGCAATGCACGACGCCAAGAACGCCCAGAGCGCGCTCGCCCAGCAGATCGCCCAGACCATCGCCGACGAGATCGGTGCCCAGTCCGCCCAGGTGCGTGCCGCCGTCGGCCTGCTCGATGAGGGCGCCAGCGTTCCGTTCATCGCGCGCTACCGCAAGGAAGTGACCGGGGGCCTGGACGACACCCAGCTGCGCAACCTGGAAGTGCGCCTGACCTACCTGCGCGAACTGGAAGACCGTCGCGCGGCGGTGCTGGCCAGCATCGGCGAGCAGGGCAAGCTCAGCGACGAACTGCGCAACGACATCCTGGCCGCCGATACCAAGAGCCGGCTGGAAGACCTGTACCTGCCGTACAAGCCCAAGCGCCGTACCCGCGCCCAGATCGCCCGCGAGGCCGGTCTGGAACCGCTGGCCGACGGCCTGCTGGCCGACCCGACGCAGGACCCTCAGGTGTTTGCTGCCGGTTTCGTCGACACCGACAAGGGCGTGGCCGACACCAAGGCCGCGCTGGAAGGCGCCCGCGCGATCCTGATGGAGCGCTGGGGCGAAGATGCCGCGCTGGTCGGTGAGCTGCGCACCTGGCTGGGCGAGACCGGCGTGATCCGCGCGCGCGTGGCCGAGGGCAAGGAAACCGAAGGCGCCAAGTACCGCGATTATTTTGAACACGCCGAGTCGCTGGCGAAGATTCCCTCGCACCGGTTGCTGGCGCTGTTCCGTGCGCGCCGCGAGGAAATCCTGTTCCTGGAACTGGACCCGGGCAGCGACGCCGAGGCTGGCCATCAGTACGCCGAAGGGCGCGTGGCGCGCAAGGCCGGCATCGCCGACCAGGGCCGTGCCGCCGACCGCTGGCTGCTGGATGCCTGCCGCCTGACCTGGCGTGCCAAGCTGCACACCCATCTGCTGCTGGATCTGTTCAACCAGGCCCGCGAAAAGGCCGAAGCCGAAGCCATCGCGGTGTTCGGCGACAACCTGAAGGATCTGCTGCTGGCCGCGCCGGCTGGGCCGAAGACCGTGCTGGGCCTGGACCCGGGCATCCGCACCGGCTGCAAGATCGCCGTGGTCGATGCCACCGGCAAGCTGGTCGCCACCGACACCATCTACCCGCACGAGCCGCGCCGCCAGTGGGAGCAGTCGCTGCAGACGATCAAGCAGCTGTGCGCCAGGCACAACGTGGAACTGATCGCGATCGGCAACGGCACCGCCAGCCGCGAAACCGACAAGCTGGCCGGCGAAGCGATCAAGGCTGTCGCCAACCCGAAGCTGCAGAAGGTGGTCGTCAGCGAGGCGGGTGCGTCGGTGTACTCGGCGTCCGAGTTCGCGGCGAAGGAATTCCCGGGGCTGGACGTGTCGCTGCGTGGCGCGGTGTCGATCGCGCGCCGCCTGCAGGATCCGCTGGCCGAACTGGTCAAGATCGAACCCAAGGCGATCGGCGTCGGCCAGTACCAGCACGACGTGGACCAGTACCGCCTGGCGCGGGCGCTGGACGCGCGCGTGGAGGACTGCGTGAACGCGGTCGGCGTCTACGTCAACACCGCCTCGGCCGCGCTGCTGTCGCGCGTGTCCGGCCTGTCGGCCACGGTGGCCGAGAACATCGTGCGCCATCGTGACGACAACGGCCCGTTCAAGCGTCGCAAGGACCTGCTGAAGGTCGCGCGCCTGGGCGAGAAGACCTTCGAGCAGTGCGCCGGCTTCCTGCGTATCGCCGATGGCGACCAGCCGCTGGACGCCTCGGCGGTACACCCCGAAGCCTATCCGGTGGTCGAGCGCATCGTGGCCAGCACCGCGCGCCCGATCAAGGCGCTGATCGGTGATGGCAGCTTCCTGCGCGGCCTGAAGGCCGAGCAGTTCACCGATGCCACCTTCGGCGTGCCGACCGTGCGCGACATCCTCAAGGAGCTGGAGAAGCCGGGCCGTGACCCGCGCCCGGAGTTCAAGGCCGCGCGCTTCGCCGAAGGCGTCGAGGACATCAAGGACCTGCGCGAAGGCATGGTGCTGGAAGGGGTGGTGAGCAACGTCGCCGCCTTCGGGGCGTTTGTCGATATCGGCGTGCACCAGGACGGCCTGATCCACATTTCGGCGCTGTCCGATACCTTCGTGAAGGACCCGCGTGACGTGGTCAAGGCCGGTGACATCGTCAAGGTCAAGGTGCTGGAGGTGGACGTGCCGCGCAAGCGCATCGCCCTGACCCGGCGCCTGGACGACACCCCGGGCCAGGCCACCAGCCGCCCGGGCCAGCGCGATGAGCGCAGCCAGGGCCAGGGTCAGGGGCCGCGCCGCGACGCCGGCGGGCAGAACCGTGGGCCGAACCGCGGCCAGGGCAATGGCGGCCGCCCCGGCCCGTCGGCCCCACCGGCCAACAATGCCCTGGCCGAGGCCTTCGCCCGCGCCAAGCGCAGCTGAAGATCGTGCCCCCCGTCACGGTTGATCCGGGGCGGGGGACTTGTCGGTTTTCCCCGTGATTGCGCACACTTGCGCCTGAGGGGGGCGTTCGGCCTCCCCGCTGTCGCTGGGGAGGGCCATGACGCCAGCACGACCCGCCGTCTTCGTCGCAGGCTGCAGCGCTTCGCTGCGGTCGGCGCCTGCCCGCGCCGGCAGGGGGCAGGATTGATGGCGGGCCAGGGAAACAACGGCAACGGGCTGCTCGAGCGGCGCCTGCAGGAGCTGGCCGAAGAACGCCGCCGGCTGGCGATGATCATCGATGGCACCGCTGCGGGTACCTGGGAATGGAACGTGCAGACCGGTGAGATGCGGGTCAACGCACGCTGGGCCGAGATCGTCGGCTACCGCCTGGAAGAACTGGAACCGATCTGCCAGAGGACGTTCCTGAAGCTGGTCCATCCCGATGACATCGCGCTGTCCGACGCGGCGCTGGACGACCATTTCGAAGGGCGCAGCGACAACTACGCCTGCCTGCTGCGCATGCGCCACAAGAATGGCCAGTGGATCTGGATCCAGGACCGCGGCCGCGTCTTCGAATGGGACGGGCAGGGCAGGCCGCTGTGGATGGCCGGCGCCCATGCCGACGTCACCGAGCTGCAGCAGGCCCGGCAGGACGCCGCCGAGACCCGCCAGCGCCTGCAGGCGGTGGTCGATGCGTCCGATGAGGTGGCGGTGATCGCCACCGATACCGACGGCACCATCACCCTGTTCAATACCGGCGCGCAGCGCCTGCTCGGTTACACCGCGCCGGAGGTGGTCGGCCAGCGCCGCCTCGATGCCTTCCACGATCCGGCCGAACTGAAAGCCTGGTTGCAACCGCTGGCCGATGCTGATGGCAATCTTCCTGGCGTGTTCGAGGCGCTGAGCGCGCGTGCCGACGGGCAGACCTACTCGCGGCAGTGGACGCTGCTGCGCAAGGATGGCCAGTCACGCCAGGTGCGCCTGTCGATCAGCCGCATGGAGAGCGCCGATGGAGCACGCATCGGCTACGTCGGCATGGCCATCGACATTACCGAGATCCTGCAGGCGCGCGCCGAAGCACGGCTGTCGGCGGAGAAGTTCGCGGGCGCGTTCACCTCCGCCGCACTGGGCATGGCACTGGTGTCGCTGGAAGGGCGCTGGCTGGACGTCAACGACGCGCTGTGCCGGATCCTGGGCTATCCGCGCGAAGAACTGCTGCAGGTCGATTTCCAGCGGCTGACCCATCCCGACGACCTGCAGACCGACCTGGCCCTGGTGCAGGACCTGCTGGCCGGACGACGCAGCCACTATCACCTGGAAAAGCGCTATCTCGACCGCGACAGGCGCATCATCTGGGCGCGGCTGTCGGTATCGCTGGTGCGCAACGAGCACGGCGAGCCGCTGCATTTCGTGTCGCAGATCCAGGACATCACCGCCCAGCGCAGCAGCGAGCAGCGTCTGTTCGAGAGTGAACAACGCAGCCGCATCACGCTGGATGCAGTGGCCGACCTGGTGCTCAGCGTCAGCCTCGATGGCCGCATCGACTATGCCAATGCCGCCGCGGTGCGCACGCTGGCGGGCGATGGTGCGCTGTCGCTGGCCGGGCACAAGGTACAGGACGTACTGGCGCTGACCACCGAGTACGCGCCCGGCTCGGTACTGGACGTGTCGGTACTGCTGGACCCGGAAAGCAATGCGGTGGACCTGCATGCCGATCTGTTGCTTCGCCTCGGCACCGCCACCGTACCGGTGGACCTGACCCGCGCCTGGTTGCGTGATGACGAAGGCCACGTGCGCGGCGCGGTCTGGGTGCTGCGCGACGACACCCAGCAGCGTGCACGCCAGCGCGAAGCCCGCCACCTGGCCGAGATCGATCCGCTGACCGAGCTGAGCAACCGCCGCGGTTTCGAGGTGCACCTGCAGCAGGCCATCACCCGCGTCGAGCGCACCGGCCAGGCGGCCTCGTTGATGTACATCGATCTGGATCGCTTCAAGCCGGTCAACGACACCTGGGGCCATCTGGCCGGCGATGCCGTGCTGTGGGCAGTGGCCAGCGTGCTGCGCCACGGCGTGCGCGATTCGGACGTGGTGGCGCGGCTGGGGGGCGACGAATTCGCAGTGATCCTGTCCGGGTGCACGCCGCGACGCGCTGCCCGCATCGGCGCTGAGCTGCTGCACACGCTGGCATCTCTTTCCATTCCGTGGGACCAGGACCGGCTGCGGGTCGGCGCCAGCATCGGTATCGCGCCGCTGGCCGGTGGGATGAGCGTCGATCAGGCCGTGGCCGCTGCCGATGCCCAGTGCTACCGGGCCAAGGCGCTGGGTCGCAACAACGTTCAGGTGCAGGGCGAGGCCAGCGAGCTGCCCAGCGATGATTCCGAAACCGCCGAAGGCTGATCTCAGGCTGTGAGAGGACGCGCGCGAATACTGCGCGCATCCCCACTCGAGCAGGTGATCCCATGAAAGTCTGGAGCCCGGTTGCGCTGCGGGCGTATGCCCCGGCAATGGTCGGCTGGTGCCTGGCGCTGGCCGCCAGCCTGCGCCTGGAAGAAGTGCGCGACGATCTGCACGCGCAGGCGTTGCTGCCGGTCCTGCAGGGCGGTGCCATCGCCCTGCTGGTGTTCACGCTGTCCTGTATCGGCGGCGCCAGTCTCGTGTTGTGGCGAGCAGGCAGGAAGGGCGCAGGATGATGGCGCTGAGGGCACCGCCATCATCCCTGCGATCCGCGCCTGGCTTCAACGCAGCACTTCATCCGAACTGACCAGCTGCACGTCGTGCATCAGGTTGAGGTACGCCTCGTAGTAGCCCTTGTGCGAGGCGCCGACGATGGTCAGCATGCGCGCACCCGGCTGTTGCCCGAGTACGTCGCGCATGTTGGCGACCATGCGCAGGTTGCGGGTTTCCCAGTAGCCCACGTAGTTGCGGCCGAAGCCCTCCGGCGACGGCTCGACCAGGGTCGCACCGAAGTCGCTGTTGTAGGCCATCATCGCGGCGTCCGCGCTGTTGTACGCGCGATACATCTCGAGCAGCCCCTCGGGTTTGTCGAGATTGGCTTCGAGTTGCTCGTCAGCGGCCATTCGCGTCTCGACGAAGGGATTGTCCCAGGCGGCCCTGATGGCGGCAGCGTAGGCCTTCTTCCGGGATGCCGGCGTGGGCGAATCCGCGGTGTGGTCGTCGACCGACCACAGCCGTTCCAGGCCCAGCCGTGCGGCCAGTACGCCTGCGACCATGCCCACTTCGTTCGGCTTGGCCATGCGGGTGTCGAGGTAGCGCACCAGTTCAGGGGTCAGGCTGTCACCGACACGACGCTCTTCACTGGGCAACCGCAGCCACTGCACGACGGCCGAACCGTTCTCGCCCGCAGCGAGGAAAACCGCGGCCAATCGGCGCCGCTGGGCGGCGCTGGGTTCGCTCGGCCAGTCCGCAAGCAGGCGTTCCATCTCGGCATTGGCGCTGGGAACGTCCAGGCCGGTCGCGGCCTGCGCCGGTGCTGGATCGACGCAGTAGTCCTCGACACTTCCGGCGTAGCGGCCTGGATTGCGGCGCATGAAGTCGCACTGCAGGCCGGACAGGTTCTCCACCGCGATCACCGTTGGCTGCCAGGCCTGCAGTCGCTGCAGCAGGGGCTCCAGCATTGCTGGCTTGAAGGTCTTCGGCAGGCTGGACAGGTGCGGGCTGCCCAGCACCAGGACCTCGTTTGGGCGACCGGCAGGCGGACCCTTCAGCTGGTCGGGATGGAAGGACGGCCGATAGGCGGCATCGGCAGCCAGGGCACCGGTACTGCACAGTCCCAGGAAGAGGTAGCTGGCCAAGCGTGCAAGCATGTGATCTCCGTGTCCGTGAACATCCTTCAGGTCACTGCATGCTGGCCGTTTCCCGGCGTCCGGGAATCCCCCGTTGGTCATGGCCCTTTCGGCTTGCGTTGCACGCGCCTCATGAGCGAGGCTGGATGCAATGAAATCGTGGTGCAGGACATGACCTCAGGCAACCGGGTGATCGAAAGTGCGAGGTTGTGCCTGCGGCCTTTCACGGCGGAGGATGCCGATGAGGTGTTCGCAGCGATCACGCCGGGGCTGACACGCTACATGGCCTTCGAGCCGCCGCCGTCGGAGCAGGCCTTCACTGCGGTCTGGCAGGCGTGGTTGCCCACCATCGCCGAGGGGACGGACATCACCTTTGTCATCCGCCGACGTGACGATGGCGCCTTCCTTGGTCTGGCCGGCCTGCATCGAACCATGGACGCCGAACCAGAACTCGGCATCTGGATCGATGAAGCGATGCATGGCCAGGGCTACGGCCGGGAAGCCGTGGCGGCGGTGTGGTCGTGGGCTTCCGGGCGCCTGCGATGCGCGGCATTCCGCTATCCGGTGGCCGAGCAGAACGCGCCGAGCCGGCGTCTGGCCGAATCCCTGGGGGGCGTGCCCGTCGCGCGTGAGCAGGAAGTGAAGTACACGGCAATCGTCTATCGCATTCCTGCGCGCATGCATGGAGTTGCGACGGACGTCGCGGAATCCCGCTAAAGCCCCGAACCCCATCGCCGATATCCCCTCTGGATCCCGCTCCAGTCACCCGCTGCAGGACCCCAGGCTGCCCCCGATGGGCGGTCCGCGCTGTGTGTTCCGCCGTTGCCTATGCCGATCGCACCCGCACCAGACGTTCTTGCCAGCCGCTCGAGGGGTGCCTGCCGGTACCTGTAGTCCCAAGCAACTGAAGTTGCCGCCGGGCATCCCGCCCGTCGGGTCGCAACCGCTTACCGGACACCGAGGATCAGACAATGCTCATTCCAGGCTTCACGGCGGGCGCGCAGGCGCCGGCCGAGCTGCATACCCGTTGGTCGCCGTGGCGCGCGCTGCTGGGCGCCCTTGCTCCGCATCAGCGCACCCGCACCGAGCCGGCGGTAACCGACCGCGCCGAACTGGAAGCGCAGGTCGCGGCGCTGCATCGCGTGCAGGCCGTCATCGAGTTCGCGCTCGATGGCACCATCCTGCAGGCCAACGACAATTTCCTGCAGGCGATGGGCTACCGGCTGGAGGAGATCCAGGGCAAGCACCATTCACTGTTCGTCGATGCCGAGCAGGCGCGCAGCGCCGAATACCGCGACTTCTGGGCGCGGTTGGGGCGCGGCGAATATGACGCCGGACAGTATCGGCGCTTCGGCAAGGGCCAGCGCGAGATCTGGATCCAGGCGTCGTACAACCCGGTCCTGGATCGTCAGGGACGCCCGTACAAGGTGGTCAAGTTCGCCACCGACATCACCGCGCAGAAACTGCAGGCGGCCGATTCGGCCGGGCAGCTGGCGGCGATCGGCAAATCGCAGGCAGTGATCGAATTCGGCATGGACGGGCGCATCCTCTCGGCCAATGAGAACTTCCTCGCCGTCACCGGCTACAGCCTGGATGAGGTGCGTGGGCAGCACCACTCGCTGTTCGTCGAGCCGGGCCATCGCAGCAGCGATGAGTATCGCCGGTTCTGGGAGAAGCTCGGGCGTGGCGAATACGATGCCGGCCAGTATCGCCGCTTGGGCAAGGGCGGGCGCGAGGTCTGGATCCAGGCCTCCTACAACCCCATCCTCGACCTCAACGGCAAGCCGTTCAAGGTCGTCAAGTACGCAACCGACATCACCGCGCAGGTGCATGAGAACCAGGCCATGCAGCGCGCCGTGGCGCAGACCCGGGAAGTGGTGGCCGCTGCCAAGCAGGGCGATCTGACCCGACGCGTTGCGATGACGGACAAGCAGGGTTCGATCGCGGAGCTGTGCGAGGGCGTGAACGCGCTGGTCGAGGCGATGGCCGCCATCATCGGCCAGATCAAGTTCGCCGCCGACACCATTGCGGTGGGCGCGACCGAAATCGCGCAGGGCAACAGTGACCTGTCGCAGCGCACCGAGCAGCAGGCCGCCTCGCTGGAGGAGACCGCGGTGTCGATGAAGGGCCTGGCCGAGACCGTGCAGCGCACCGCCACCAACGCACGCCAGGCCAGCCAGCTGGCCGGTGGCGCGGCCGATGTCGCTGCGCGTGGCGGCAGCGTGGTGCACGAGGTGGTCGAAACGATGGCGGTGATCAACGCGTCCTCGCGACGCATCGTCGACATCATCGGGGTGATCGATGGCATCGCCTTCCAGACCAACATCCTGGCGCTGAACGCAGCGGTGGAAGCGGCACGTGCGGGCGAACATGGCCGTGGCTTCGCCGTGGTCGCCACCGAGATCCGCGAGCTGTCACAGCGCTCGGCCAGCGCGGCCAAGGAGATCAAGCACCTGATCGACGAGTCGGTTGCCAATGTGGGAGCCGGCACTGCCCAGGTCGAGAGTGCGGGCCGCACCATGGATGAGATCGTGACCAACGTCCGCCGGGTGAGCGACCTGATGACCGAGATCAGCACCGCCTCGCAGCAGCAGAGCGATGACATCCAGCAGATGAACCATGCGGTCGATCTGATCGACCAGGGTACCCAGCAGAACGCGGCTCTGGTCGAGGAGGCCTCGGCGGCGGCACGCAGCATGGAGGAACAATCGGCGCAGCTGCTGCAGACCGTGGCGAGCTTCCGTGTGCAGGGCGGGGGTGGCCATCCGCACGGGGTGGCCGCGTTGCACGCGGTCTAGGCACGGCGTCCGTCAGCCTCCTCCCCGGTCGTCGCGTCCGGGGCGAGCTGCACGCAGTTGCGGCCGGCGTGCTTGGCCCGGTACAGGGCCTGGTCGGCGCGGTCGACCAGGTCATCCGGCTCGCGCTCGTCGCCGGCAGCCTGCCAGGCCACGCCGACGCTGATGGTCACATGGCCGTGCGGGGCAGGCAGTGCCGCATGTTCGACAGCAGCGCGCAGCCGTTCGCCCAGATCCAGCGCGTGCGAGGTATCGGATGAGGGCAGGGCGGCAATGAACTCCTCGCCACCGTAGCGGGCCAGCAGGTCATCGCCGCGCTGCAGGCAGCCGTCGAGAATCGCCGCAACAGCGCGCAGGCGGCGGTCACCTTCAGGGTGACCGTAGGTGTCATTGAGCCGCTTGAAGTGATCGATGTCGATCATCAGCACGGCCAGGCCAAGGCCCTGGCGGCGGGCACGGCGGTGGGCCGCGCCAAGCGATTCATCGAAGCTGCGCCGGTTGCCCAGCCCGGTCAGCGGATCGCGCCGGGCCAGCGTTTCCAGCTCATCGCGCTGGCGCTGGATTTCGATCTGGCTCAGCACGCTGCGCAGCGCATAGCCGAGCAGGGCGCCGATGAAGCCGACCGTGGCCAGGGTCGGCTGCAGGCGTGCGACCAGCAGCGCTACCATCATCAGCAGCAACGGCAGCATCAGCGGCACGCCGGCATCGACGATGCGCCGCAGGCTGCGCGATACCGGCACCGCTGGGCGGCGGTTGTTGCCGGCCATGACCGCCAGCAGTACGAACAGTCCACTGATCAGCAGGTCGCCCCAGTTGCCGTCGGGCACCTGCGGCTGATAGGTATTGATGTAGAAGGCCAGCAGGAAGTAGCCCAGCGCGTAGATCGTCAGCGTCCGGAAAAAATCGCGGCGGTCCGGATTGTCCTCGGCCAGGAAACGGATCAGTGCGAAGCAGAACACCAGGCTGTTCTGCACGCTGCTCATGGTGTTCAGGCACTGCGTCCACAAGGCGGTGTTCAGTGGCGCCATCGCCCGCGTATGCCCGTAGTACAGCAGCCATAGCAGCGCGATGATCCCGAGGTCCACGGCACGGATGTAGCGATTCCCGCCGCCCGGGCTGGCGGCCACGTAGGTCAATGGAATCCGGTAGAACACGTACAGGATCAAGGATGACGCGGTCATCTGCGCAGGGTCGAGGCCAGCCACGTTGCGGTACAGCAGGGCCAGCAATGCAAGCGAGAACAGGGCGACGGCGGCGCCCAGCATCCGCCACTTGCAGGCGGCCTGGCTGTCCCGTGCGCGTCTCAGGCAGGCCAGTGCGGCCAACAGAGGAGCGGTGATCAGCAGAAGATAGGAGCCCACTGGGTCCTGGGGGCCGATCAAGGCAATGACGAGCGCGTGCGTGACCAGAAAAAACAGTGCAGCACGCAACGTCATGCATTCCCCCGCCCCCGGATCCGGCAGGATCACGATAGGCAGATGTACGTGAGGCTGGCAAGAAAAGTGTGCGCTGCGTCTAGTGACAACCTTGTCAGAAGTCTCAGTTGTATTTCAAAGGGGTGACGCGACGGTGCCTTCAAGGTGGGCGTACATCCAGAAGTTCCGGGGATGGCCCTGCACCTTGCGATAGGCGCACAGCAGCCCTTCGCGCTGCATGCCGAGGCGTTCCAGCACGGCGATCGAGCGGGCGTTGCTGTCCAGGACGGTCGCCTGGATGCGCGTCAGCGACCGTACCGCATGGCCCCAGTCGAGCACCGCGCGCGCCGCCTGCGTGGCCAGCCCCTGTCCCTGCCAGTGCGGGTCCAGGTCATAGGCCAGCTCGCCGCGGCCATGCTGGAGATCGATTCCGTTCAGGCCGAAGGTGCCGATCAAGCGATCGTGGGCATCCACCAGCGCCCAGCGCGGGTCGGGGGACGCAGGTCGGTAGCTGGCGACCTGCTGGCGCAATGCAGCTTCGGAGATGTCGCCCCAGCTCGTGTGTTCGATCACGCCTGGTAGAGAGAGGTAGCGGGACCATGCAACCGCATCATCCACCCGCAGGGCGCGCAGGCGTGCGGGCAGGGTGTCTGGAAGTGACGGCAGGCGCGAGGCAGGCATGCCGGGCAGTGTGGCCGCCCCGGACCTGGAAAAGCAAAAGGCCAGGTCGAGGACCTGGCCTTTGATGCTGTGGTGCCGGTGAAAGGACTCGAACCTTCATGGGGTTACCCCCGGCTGATTTTGAGTCAGCTGCGTATACCATTCCGCCACACCGGCAGGCAGCGTGCGAGTGTAACCGAGGTTGGCAGGCCTTTCATAGAGGCAAGGCCAAACAGGGCGCTTCCTGTCGGCTTCGGCTCTGTGGTGGCTATACTGCGGCGGCTTGAATGCCTCCAGGAGCAGTAGCCGATGACAGTGTTGCAGGACCTGAGGGTGCTGGTGGTAGAGAACGACGAGATGAGTGCCGCACTGCTGCAGATGCAGTTGGTGCACGCCGGTGCGACCGTGGTCGGGCTTGCAGCGAGTGTGGACGAGGCGCTGCGGCTCCTGCAGGAAAGCTCTCCAGACGTGGCGCTGCTCGATTACCGCTTGGCGCGGAACGAGACCAGCGAACCGGTGGCCGCAGCGTTGTCGGCACGTGGCGTGCCGTTCGTGCTGGCGACCGGGATGCTGGCTGAGCAGCTGCCCGCGTCGATGCTGACTGGCGTGCTGCTGGTCAAGCCGTACCTGTCGGCGGATCTGTGCCAGGCGCTGGTGCGCGCGGTGGGGCGCTCCCGGGTCAAGGCCTGACTGGCTCTGGCGGAGACCACGAGCGTATGCTGCTCTGGCCTGAATGCTCAGGCCTACAAGGAGAGTGGCATGAAGAAGTGGATCAAGCGCATGGTTGCTGCGGGTGTCCTTTCGATGGCGGTCTTCGGTGGTACGGCCTCTGCCGCGTGGTGCGGCCAGCCCTGTTTCCAGCTCTACAAGAGCTGTATCGCACGGGGCGGTGAGGTCGAACAATGCCTGCAGGAACAGGCCTTCTGCGAAGAGGCGATGTGCGGCGGCAATCCCTGATCCAGGAACCCCGCCCAGGCGGGGTTTTTTCATCTGCGCGCAGTGTTCAGCCCACTTCCTCGTACACATAGCGGACGTCCTCACGGTCGTCGAGAATCCGGTATTGCCGGGCCAGGTCATCCGGATCGGGATTGAGCCAGGCGTCCAGGTGCTCCCTGCGGATCGGCACCACGCCGCGATCATGGCCTGCAGCGGCGACGTCGTGCGAAGGCGCGTCGGTGATCGTGGCGAATGACAGCAGGCGACCTTCCGGGCCCTCCCATTCGGCCCAGAGGCAGGCCAACAGCAGGTCACGCTGTGGATCGGGGCGGAACTCCAGCACCACGTCATCTTCCTTCTCGCCGGCGTCGAGCGTGCGCCCGGCGATGGCATGTCGGGGGACGTGCTCGTAGAACGCCTGCACCACCACCACGCCATGACGCAGGCCGAACGCGCCGCGCCAATAGCCTTCCAGGCTGTCGCGCCGCGCGTTGTAGGTGCCCGGATAGAGCACGTCGTTGCGCGCGGGCTTGTCCGGCAGCCGGCACTGGTAGCGCATCGGCTTGATCACGCGTTTGCCGCCCTCGCTGACCATCACCGGTGCGTAGGTGCCGGGGAAAATGCGGTTGTCGCGCGGCAGCAGCTGTACCCGGTGCAGGTCTTCCAGCCGAGCCTGCGCACGATCGATGCGGTTGCCGGCCACGCGCAGGTCGTTGCGTGCCTTCTGGGTGGGGCGGGTCGCCAGCGTGGCGTTGGCGATATCGCGTCGTTCGCGCTGGCGCGCCAGCTCCGCCTCGAGATCGTGACGTTCCTGCGCGTGCCATTGCTGGATCTTTGCCACGATGTCGCGGCCCTGCTCGGTGCGCGCAGCGGCAAAGCCGTCGTCCATGGCCTTGGGCGTCTTCGGGCGCTTCTTGCCGGGATCATGCGCGTACAGCTCCGCGAAATCTTCCAGCGACAGGATGGCGCCGAACTCGCGGACCAGCTTGGCGTAGTCGGCGCGGATCAGGGCGGAATAGCACATGGATGTTCTGCCGGCATGGGTCGCAGCAGCTGCGACGTGGATGCGGCAGGATAGCCCGACCTACAGGGAGATACCGCATGAACGATTCCGTCGCCTGCCAGTTCCGCGAGGCCGTGCCCACGGTCGAGGACTACTGCCAGCTGCGCGTGCTGTCGGGCCTCAGTGCCAAGAGCCAGGAGGCCGCAGCGTGCGCACTGCCCAATACGCTGTTTGGTGTCTGTGCGTACCAGGGCAGTGAGCTGGTAGCGATGGGGCGCATCGTCGGTGATGGTGGCTGCCACCTGCAGGTCTGCGATATCGCCGTGTTGCCGCGGCTGCAGGGGCAGGGCCTGGGCAAGGAAGTGATGCGTCGCCTGGATGGCTGGATGCAGGCGAACCTGCCGCCATCGGCGTACGTCAGCCTGCTTGCCGATGGTGAAGCGCACCGGTTGTATGCGCAGTTTGGCTTCGCGCCCACCGCGCCGGCATCGATCGGGATGTATCGCCGGTTCTGAGGTGTGGTCGAGGATGAAGCCATCCACGCCCTGCGTGGATGGGGGCGGGCTGGATGGCAGATCGCAGACAAAGAAAAACCCCGGCCGAAGCCGGGGTTTTAAAGAATTGGCGTCCCCACGGGGATTCGAACCCCGGTCGCCACCGTGAAAGGGTGATGTCCTAGGCCTCTAGACGATGGGGACGCACGAAAACTTCAAGTTGTAGATCCTTCGACGGCCTAATGTCGAAGTGGTGGAGCCAAGCGGGATCGAACCGCTGACCTCCTGCATGCCATGCAGGCGCTCTCCCAGCTGAGCTATGGCCCCATGAAACTCCGGATGATCTGCCGGGAGCAGAGTCCGTTTTGAAACTGGCGTCCCCACGGGGATTCGAACCCCGGTCGCCACCGTGAAAGGGTGATGTCCTAGGCCTCTAGACGATGGGGACGCACGAAAAACTTCAAGTTGTAGAACCTTCGACGGCCTAATGTCGAAAGTGGTGGAGCCAAGCGGGATCGAACCGCTGACCTCCTGCATGCCATGCAGGCGCTCTCCCAGCTGAGCTATGGCCCCGTGTTACCGAGCCGCCTATCATACCTGCGTGTTCACGTTTGTGGAAGTCTTTTTTGAACTTTTTTCGTTCCGGTTCAACCGCAGCCACGAGGGCAGGGGAACCGCAACGCCACAAGCTGAATGCCGGTAGGCGGTGAACAAAAAAGACCCGGTTATCGGCCGGGTCCTCGTTGTTCGTGATGAGTGGCGTCCCCACGGGGATTCGAACCCCGGTCGCCACCGTGAAAGGGTGATGTCCTAGGCCTCTAGACGATGGGGACGCAATTCTCATCAATGTTCTTTAGCGACCTTTCGACGGCCTAATGCCGAAAGATTGGTGGAGCCAAGCGGGATCGAACCGCTGACCTCCTGCATGCCATGCAGGCGCTCTCCCAGCTGAGCTATGGCCCCACGTCGCTGAGGAGCGAAATAATAGCCTTGCCCCAGGGGGTTGGCAAGCATTTGTTGCACTTTTCTTCACGCGTGTTGCGAGGCCGATGTCAGTCGCCTGCGGCCGTGGTGTCGTCGGTCAGAGCGGCCAGGATCGGGCACTGGTCCAGCGCGCCATGGCCGGGGCAGGCGTCGACCAGCTGCGACAGCGCGATGTGCATGCGCTGCAGTTCGGCCATCCGTTGTGCGATGTCCTGCAGGCGGGCCTGCGCGGTGTCGCGCACGCTGCCCATGTCCTGCTGGTGGCGATCACTGAGCGCGAGCAGTTCTCCGATCTCCTCCAGGCTGAAGCCCAGTGCCTTGGCGCGGCGGATGAAGCGCAGCCGGCGCAGATCCGGCTCGCCGAAGATGCGGTAACCCCCGGCCGAGCGGGCCGCCGTCGGCAGCAGCTGCTGGCGTTCGTAGTAGCGGACCGTATCGATCGGCACGCCTGCCTGGCGGGCCAGTTGTCCAATGTTCATGGCGGATTCCTGCGGGGGCTGCCGGCCATTGTGAAGCCTT
Source organism: Stenotrophomonas maltophilia (assembly GCF_003205835.1). Classification (GTDB taxonomy): domain Bacteria; phylum Pseudomonadota; class Gammaproteobacteria; order Xanthomonadales; family Xanthomonadaceae; genus Stenotrophomonas; species Stenotrophomonas riyadhensis. Next base: position 2,958,148 of record NZ_CP029773.1, on the reverse strand, counting down.
GAGTCTGGTCGAGAGTCAAGGCTTTGCAGCGATGTGCGTATTCAGCGCACTTTGCAACTTTCTTCATAGCCCTGCCGCTGGACCAGTTCCTACCCTTCGCCTGAAACGGCCATTCGATGGCCTGCAACGAACCGAGGAGGTGGTCAGTGGATGGAATCAGGAACGAGGGATTCGTCGAGGTCGCGGTGGTCGAGTATCCCGGAGGCGATCCGTCCGCCGCTTCGGTGCTGGCGGAGATGGCGCACGTCGCCAATCGCCTGGCCCAGCAGCAGCGTCGGCCGTTCAAGCGCGTGGTGGTCACACGCTGGATCGTGCCGGCCAGCCAGACTGGCGTACATCGCATCGCCGGTGCGGAAATGCTCGATGCAGCCATTCCGGCGGTGATCGCTGTTCCCGGCCAGATCAGCGCAGGTGCCTGCCTGCGTGCCGAGGAAGTGCTGCTGGACTGGCTGCGCGCGCACTACGACGGTGGCAGTCTGCTGGCCGCCGCCAGCGACGGGGTCAGCGTGCTGGCGCGCGCCGGGTTGCTGGCGGGGCGCACGGTAAGCGGGCCTGATCTGGGGCGTCATCCGGGCCTGCAGGCGCAGGCCGCGAGCTGGGTGCCCAGTGAGCGGGCGCTGGTGGATGATGGCGATCTGCTGACGGTGGGAGGATCACAGGCGTGGCGCTTCCTCGGCCTGCGCCTGCTGTACCGGCTGCATGGGCAGGGCGTGGCCAGCGCTGTCGCACAGCAGCTGGGCATCACCGTGCCGGCGCCGATCCAGCAGGACCTGGAGCGCTTCAGTGCCAATTTCGCTCATGGTGATCGCGACGTGCTGAAGGCGCAGCGGTGGCTGCATACCACTGCGGCACGAGGTGCCACCCTGGCTGCGATCTGCGAGGTTTCCGGGTTGGAGCCGCGCACGCTGCAGCGACGGTTTCTTCGGGCTACCGGTCTGCGCCCGATCGAATACTGCCAGCGGCTGCGCATTGCCAAGGCCCAGACCCTGCTGCAGCAGGGGGGCGGCATCGACGAAGTCGCCTGGGGCGTGGGCTATGCCGATCAGAGCGCTTTCCGTCGCCTGTTCCTTCGTATCGTGGGAATGACACCGGCCAACTATCGCCGCCACGTCAACAGCAAGCGGCGTGAGCGGCCCCTGATGCCCTCGGTCGCAGGCAGCCTGCGGGGGTTGCAGGCACCGTCGGGTGTGCAGTTGGGCCGAAGTGCCGCCTGATGCCTGATGTCGGGCAGCGCTTGCAACCTGGGCGCGACGCTTCGACCATGCAGGCAGTGGACGATTGAGCAGGTGGGCTGATGTCGAGTGTTGGACCGGTTCCCATGCCGGTAGTGTTGATCCTCGTTTGCATGTTGCTGGCCATGGCTGTTGCCCGTCTGTGGCCACGCAGGAAAGGCGAAGCGCCGCTGCCATCGGCAGCAAGCATGGTGTTGGACATGCTGTTGATCGGCCTGTTGTGTGGCCGCATCAGTTTTGTCGCCCTGAACTTCGCGCTCTACCGCGAGGCGCCCTGGGGCATTCTGCAGATCGCCGACGGCGGCTATCACCTGGCGGTGGTGCTGGTGGCAGGTCTGGCCTGGGGGTTGTGGCGCTTGCGGCGGTGGCCTGCGCTGCGTGCGCCGGTGCTGGCCAGCGCTCTGATTGGCGTGCTGCTCTGGGCGGGTGGTGGCCTGCTGCTGTCGGCCTGGCAGGAGCGGCAGATGCCGTTGCCGGCGCTGCAGGTGGCGGACCTTCAAGGCGATCGTATCGATCTGCAGCAGTTCCGCGGCAAGCCGCTGGTGCTGAATCTGTGGGCCACATGGTGCGGGCCCTGCCGCCGTGAGATGCCGGTGCTGGCGGCGGCACAACAGGCACATGATGACGTGCAGTTCGTATTCCTCAACCAGGGCGAAACCCTGGAGGAGGTCCAGGGTTTCCTTGCCAGCGAACGACTGATGCTGGGCAACGTGTTGCTGGATGATGACGCTGCCGCTTCAACCGTGCTCGGCGTGCAGGCGTATCCTTCCACGCTCTTTTTCGGTGCCGATGGGCGCCTGCGTGAACTGCACCTGGGCGAACTGACTGCGGCCGGCCTTGAACACAAACTGCGCCGGCTGCGGTAGCCTGCGCGGGCATCTCACTACGGAGTTCCCATGTTGTCGACTTCCATGCGCATCGCTCCGGCGGTGCTGTTGCTGCCGGTCATGCTGGCATTGGCCGCCTGCAGCCAGGCCCAGACCCCGCCGGGCAAGACGGCCCCGGCAGCAACTGCTCCGGCCGCTGCCACCAAGGGCGACCGTCCGGCCGTGCTGAAGGGCATCGAGAAGCACGGTTTCGAGGTCGTTGCCGAGTTCGATGCACCGGGTGGCCTGCGCGGCTTTGCGGGTGTGGTGGGCGGCCAGCAACCGGCCGCGGCCTACGTCACCGCCGACGGCAAGCACGTACTGGTAGGCAGCCTGTTCGATGCCGAGGGCAACGACGTGGCCGCCGAGGCCGTCGAGAAGCTGGTCGCCGCGCCGATGTCGGCCAAGATGTGGACCAAGCTGGAAGCCAGTGCGTGGGTACGTGATGGCAAGGCCGACGCGCCGCGCGTGGTCTATACCTTCAGCGATGCCAACTGCCCGTACTGCCACAAGTTCTGGGAAGCGGCACGGCCGTGGGTTGATGCCGGCAAGGTGCAGCTGCGTCACATCATGGTTGGCGTGATCCGCGAGGACAGCCCGGCCAAGGCCGCGGCGATCCTCGCCGCGCGTGACCCGAGTGCAGCACTGTTGCAGAACGAGCACGATTTTGATCGCGGTGGCATCAAGGCGCTGCCGAACATCAGCCGCGAGATCGCTGGCAAGCTCGACGCCAATCAGGTGCTGATGATCGAGATGGGCTTCCAGGGCACGCCGGGCATCCTGTTCCAGGACGCACAGGGCCAGGTGCAGCGTCGCGCCGGCCTGCCGCAGGGTACAGACCTGCAGACGGTGCTGGGCCCGCGCTGAGTCGCGCCGCCCATCGTGAATGACCCACAGGCCCGCATGGCAGCATGCGGGCCTGTTGCTTTCCGTGATCAGGATCGATGCTTCGGCCTGCGCATCATCTGTTCGTCGTCACGTCTGAATAGTGACTGACATCAAGCCTCGCGCCTTGATTCCAATCAAGGCCAAAAACGACAGGCGAATTAGCCTGTGACGCATGGAATACAGCGTCAACGCGCAATGGATGCCGCGCTCGCCAGGCCCTGATCGGGGCCGGTCGGCTCAGCCATTCACGACACTCTCACCCTGTGCTTGTTACCCAGACCGCTGCGGTCGCCACCTCTCTGGCAGCGCGGCCTTGATGGCGTCGACATCGGTGCGGGCAGGGCAGTGTCATCGTCCTGTTGCCTGCCATGCGCAGGCTGGCCGGTGTCGTCGACGCAGTATCCGCATTTCCAGCAACGGCAGCGCGAGGCCGGAGCGGCGCATGCGTGCGCCCCGTCTGCGTGCTGCGAACAGGGGTCGTCCAGGGAGGATGCAATGCGCGTGGCGGTACTGAGCCTGGCCTGCGTGACCGCACTGGCGATCACGCCGGCGTATGCGCAGGCGGATGACAAGGAGGACGCACAGGCGCTGCGTCGCGAGATTGCGGCCATGCGGCAGGCGCTGGACGGCATGCAGCAGCGGTTGGACCGCCTTGAGCAGCACGATGCAACCGTTGGGCCTGCCACCGCGCAGGCACCCGCCGCCGTGGTCGCGCCTGCCAGCACTGCCAACCTGCTGCACCCCACGCAGGTACCGGGCGTGGCACAGCCGGTGCTGCCGCAGCGTGAGTCGGTGGCCGATCCGTCCACCGCCGCGTCGCGACCGGACAGTGCGGCCGGCCCGACCGATCCGGATCTGAAGGGCTTCTTCGCCATTCCGGGTACTGACACGGTGATCCGTATCGGCGGCTACGCCAAGCTGGATGCCATCGCTGATTCGCGTGCAGCGGGGGATGAGGATCAGTTCATTCCCTCGTCGATGCCGGTCGGTGGCAGTCATCGTGATGTCTCGAACTTCAACATCCATGCCAAGCAGACCCGCTTCAGCTTCGAGGCGCGACGTCCGACCACGCACGGCAACCTGCGCTTCTACCTGGAGAACGACTTCTTCGGCAGTAGTGACGGCTACGAATTCCGGCTGCGCCATGCCTATGGCCAGCTCGGCAATACCTACGCCGGTTACGGCTACTCCAGCTTCATGGATCCGGACAGCCTGCCCGATACATTGGATTTCGCAGGTCCCGGCGGTGCCGGCTACCTGCTGGTGGCAGGCATCCACCACAGTTTCGCGATGGGCAAGGGCAACACCCTGACCGTCGCCGCCGAAGATCCGAAGACCGAACTGGCTGGTGCCAGCGATGAGCGCGCCGCCGTGAACCGGCTGCCGGATGTGACGGTGACTGCGCGCATGGAGCGCGACTGGGGCCACCTGCAGCTTGGCGCAGTGGCACGCAGCCTGGCCTATGACGGCGATGGCGATGGCGATGGCGAGCGCGACCGGCGCATGGCCGGTGGCCTGCAACTCAGCGGTTCGGCCTCGGTGGGCGAGCGCGACCTGCTCCTGTTCGGTGCGCTCGGCGGGCGCGGCCTCAGCCGTTATACCGCCGACCTGACCGGTTCCGGACTGGACGCAGTGGTTGGTGCCGATGGCCGCCTCGATGCGCTGGACCTGCACGGTGGCTTCGTTGGCTACACGCATTACTGGTCCGGGTTGTGGCGTTCGAACCTGATCATCGGCCAGCTGACCCTGGAGCGGAATGCCGCACTGGCGGCCGACGCATTCCGTCAGAGCCGCTACGGCGTGTTCAACCTGATCTGGAGCCCGGCGCCGTCGTGGACGATGGGCATGGAGCTGCTGTACGGCCGCCTGGAACAGCAGGGCGGCGCACGCGGCGACACGGTCCGGGTGCAGGGCAGCCTGCAATACAACTTCATCAAATAAGCGCCAGCGGTCGTACGCCAGCGTAACCGTCCCCACGCCCGGTTGTACCGGGCTCATGCCAGTACAGGAGATTGTCATGGCAGAAGCAAAGAAAATCGGGGTGGTCGGAGCCACCTTCCTCGTTGCCGGCAACATGATGGGCTCAGGCGTGTTCCTGTTGCCGTCCAGTCTGGCCAAGATCGGTACCGCCTCGATCTGGGGCTGGCTGATCACCACCGCCGGTGCGCTGCTGCTGGCCTTCGTATTCGCCAAGCTGGGCAAGCTGGCACCGAAGGCCGGCGGTCCCTATGCCTATGCGCGCGACTGGTTCGGGCCCTACATGGGCTTCCAGACCAATACCATCTACTGGTTCGCCAACTGGATCGGCAACGTTGCCATCCCGATCGCGGCGGTGGGCTACTTCAGCTACTTCTTCCCGATCCTGTCCGAGCCGCTGGTGCGCTGCATCGCGGTGCTGGTGCTGGTGTGGGCGCTGAGCTTCGCCAACATGATCGGCCCGGCCTTCGTCAGCCGCGTGCAGACGGTCACCACCAGCTTCGCGCTGGTGCCGATCCTGGGCATCGCCATCTTCGGCTGGTTCTTCTTCGATGCCGACATCTTCAAGGGCGCCTACAACGTGTCCGGTGAATCCAACTTCGGCGCGATCTCCAGTGCCGCGGCACTGACCCTGTGGGCCTTCATCGGCGTCGAATCGGCCTCGGTCACCGCCGGCGTGGTGGAGAATCCGGAAAAGAACGTGGCCCGCGCCACCCTGGCGGGTGTGTTCCTGGCCGCCATCGCCTACATCGCCAGTTCCTCGGTGATCATGGGCATGGTGCCCAATGGCGAGCTGCAGACTTCCGATGCGCCGTTCGCACTGGCTGCCGCCAAGGCCGTCGGTGGCTGGGGCGGTGCGCTGGTCAGCCTCTGTGCCTTCATCGGTGCTGCCGGTTCGCTGGGCGGCTGGATCCTGCTGACCGCACAGAGCGCCAAGGCAGCCTCCGATGACGGCCTGTTCCCGAGCATCTTCAGCAAGACCAACAAGGATGACGTGCCGGTCAAGGGCGTGCTGATCGTGGCGGTGCTGATGACGCTGGCGGTGCTGGTCACCTCCACCTCGGAGACCGCGTCTGCACAGTTCGACGTGATCACCTCGGCGGCGGTGGTGCTGACCCTGCTGCCCTACATCTACTCGTGCGTGGCCTGCTACTTCGTGGTCGAGCGTTCGCACACCCTGGTCCACACCGGAGCGTTCTGGACCCTGACCAGCCTGACCGTCGTGTACTGCCTGTGGGCGATCTACGGCTCGTCGGGAACCATCGTGCAGTACGCCTTCCTGTTCGTGCTGTTCATCACCGTGTTCTATCCCTTCTTCAGCGAGGAGCGCCGCCAGCAGCGGCAGCGCGCCCGCGAGGCCTCGGCGATCAGCGCCGGCGCCCAGCGTTCCTGAGTTCGACAAGGAGAATCAACGTGTACTTCAAGTCCCTGGACTATCCGGTCATTGTCATCGACAACGACTACGAGTCGCCGCGCATCGGCGGCATCCTGATCCGCGCCCTGGTGGAGGAGCTGCGCAGCAACGACCAGCGCGTGCTGTGCGGCCTGAACCTGGATGATGCCCGCGCCGGTGCCCGCACCTACGTGGCGGCCTCGGCGGTGCTGATCTCGATCGACGGCAGTGAAGAGGTGGATGGCGAGTTCCAGCGCCTGACCGCCTTCCTGCGCGAGCAGAGCGCACGCCGCGCCAACCTGCCGGTGTTCCTGTACGGCGAGCGCCGCACCATCGAGAAGGTGCCGAGCAAGCTGCTCAAGTACATCCACGGTTTCATCTTCCTGTTCGAAGATACCAAGAGCTTCATCTCGCGGCAGGTGATGCGCGCGGCCGAAGACTACATGAAGAACCTGCTGCCGCCGTTCTTCAAGGCGTTGATCCACCATGCAGCCGAGTCGAACTACTCCTGGCACACCCCGGGCCATGCCGGCGGCGTGGCGTTCACCAAGTCGCCGGTCGGCCGTGCATTCCATCAGTTCTACGGCGAGAACACCCTGCGCAGCGATCTGTCGATCTCGGTACCGGAGCTGGGTTCGCTGCTCGATCACACCGGCCCGATCAAGGACGCCGAGAACGAGGCGGCACGCAACTTCGGTGCCGACCATACGTTCTTTGTCACCAACGGCACCTCCACCGCCAACAAGATCGTCTGGCATGGCACGGTGGCGCGCGGTGACGTGGTGTTCGTCGATCGCAACTGCCACAAGTCGCTGCTGCACGCGCTGATCATGACCGGTGCGGTGCCGGTGTACTTCACCCCCAGCCGCAATGCGCACGGCATCATCGGTCCGATCAGCCTGGATCAGTTCACGCCGGAGTCGCTGCAGCAGCGCATCGCTGCCAACCCGCTGGCCAGCCAGGCCTACAAGGCTGGCTCCAAGCCGCGCATCGCGGTGGTCACCAACTCGACCTACGACGGCCTGTGCTACAACGCCGAGAAGATCGCCGACGAGATCGGCAGCGCGGTCGACTTCCTGCATTTCGACGAAGCCTGGTACGCGTACGCCGCGTTCCACCCGTTCTACGAGAACCACTACGGCATGGCCAAGGGCAAGCCGCGTGAGCAGGATGCGATCATCTTCACCACGCATTCGACCCACAAGCTGCTGGCGGCGTTCTCGCAGGCGTCGATGATCCACGTGCGCAATTCGGCGCAGCGCAACCTGGATGCCGAGCGCTTCAACGAGTCGTTCATGATGCACACCTCGACCAGCCCGCACTACGGGGTGATCGCAGCCTGTGACGTGGCCTCGAAGATGATGGAAGGCGATGCTGGCCGTTCGCTGGTGCAGGAAATGCACGACGAGGCCATCGCCTTCCGCCGCGCGATGCTGCACGTCCGCGATGATCTCGGCCGCGATGACTGGTGGTTCAGCGTGTGGCAGCCGACCCAGGTCGAGCGCAGCCTGGACAAGGGCGATACGCCGGCACCGCTGGTGGCCAAGCGTGAGGAGTGGTACCTGCAGCCGGATGCGCACTGGCACGGCTTCGAGAACCTGGTCGACGACTACGTGCTGATCGACCCGATCAAGGTGACCCTGCTGACCCCGGGCCTGGCGATGGACGGCAGCATGGGCAAGCTGGGCATCCCGGCGGCGGTGCTGAGCAAGTTCCTGTGGGGCCGCGGCATCACCGTGGAGAAGACCAACCTGTACTCGGTGCTGTTCCTGTTCTCGATGGGCATCACCAAGGGCAAGTGGAGCACCCTGGTGACCGAGCTGATGGCGTTCAAGGAGCTGTACGACCGCAATGCGCCGCTGAGTCAGGCACTGCCGACGCTGGCCGCCGACTATCCGAATGCCTACGCCGGTTGGGGCCTGCGCGACCTGTGCGACGCGCTGCACGCGTTCAACCAGGATTTCTCGGTGGCCAAGGTGATGCGCGAGATGTACGTGGACCTGCCGACGCCGGTGATGACCCCGGCCGATGCCTACAACCACCTGGTCAAGGGCGAGATCGAGCGGGTCGACATCGAGCAGCTCAGTGGCCGCATTGCGGCGACCATGCTGGTGCCGTACCCGCCGGGCATCCCGACCATCATGCCGGGCGAGCGTTTCGGTGACAGCGACGAGCCGATCATCCAGTCGCTGCGCATCGCCCGCGAGCAGAATGCTCGTTTCCCGGGCTTCGAGTCGGACGTGCACGGTCTCATCATCGAGCAGGAGGGGGATGTGGTTTCGTACAAGGTGGAGGTGCTGAAGGCCTGACCCGCAACGGTCGGCCCTTCGGCGAACGATGGATACCGCGCGCGAGCAACGCATCCTGAAGTTCTCGATCGGGGCCACCCTGGCGGTGAGCGCGGTCGGCTTCGGCGGTGGCCTGCTGGTGGGATCGCAGGCCATCCTGTTCGACGGCGTGTACAGCCTGGTCGACGTCGCCCTGACCCTGGTGTCGTTGTCGGTGCTGCGGCTGGTGGCGCGGGAGCAGAGCCCGCGCTTCCAGTATGGCTACTGGCACCTTGAGCCGATGGTCGAGGCACTGGGCGGTGTGATCCTGTCGCTGGCCTGCGTGTATGCGCTGGCCAACGCGGTAATTGGTTTGACGACGGGCGGGCACGAAGTGAAGTTCGGGCCCGCGCTGTGGTGGGCGGCACTGCTGAGTGCCAGCAACCTGGCGATGGCGGCATTCGTCGCGCAGCGTGCGCGGCACCTGCGCTCTGCTCTGTTGTGGCTGGACGTGCGCGGCTGGCTGCTGGGCGGATTGATGAGCCTGGCGGTGGTGCTGGCCTTCGTGCTGGCGCTGATCCTGCACGGCGGTGAGTGGCACCACTGGGTGCCGTACCTGGATTCGATCGTGCTGGCGTTGATCAGTCTGGCGGTGCTGCCGGTGCCGGCGCGCAGCGCGTGGAAGGCCATGCGCGAAGTGCTGCAGGTGGCGCCGGATGATCTGGACCGACGCGTGCAGCAGGTGATGCAGGCGTTCGTCGCCGAGCACGGCTATGCCGGCTTCACCAGCCATGTGGCGAAGATGGGGCGGATGCGCTTCATCGAGATCCACGTGCTGGCCGACCCGGCCACGCCGCTGGGCTCAGTGGGCGAGGTCGATGCGATGCGTGACGAGATCGCGGTGCGGCTGGACGCCCGTGGCAGTACGTTCTGGCTGACCATCGATTTCAAGGCAGACCCAGCATGGACGTAAGCGGGGAACGGTAGAGCCGAGCCCATGCTCGGCTGCCATTCGCGCTGAGCAGCCGAGCATGGGCTCGGCCCTGCACGTGGGCGCGATCGTTGCACATGGCGGACTACTCTGTTGCGCCAGTTCCATTTGACCTCAACCGGAGTTGAGGTCGCAGACTGCCTCGCAATTCCCGACATCAAGGCGGAGGCCCTCAGCGCCTAGCGCAGGTAGTACTCCACCGGTACCACCAGTTCCTGGGGTGCCTTCATTTCCACGGGAATGGGCGGCAGCGGCTGCGCGCGACGGAAGGTCTGCAGCGCGCCGTCATCGAGCATCGGCTGGCCACTGGACTGCTCCAGCCGCAGGGCCAGCAGGCGACCTTCGCGGTCGATGCTGGCCCTGACCCAGGCCGTCCCCTGCTGCCGGCGCGAGCGTGCGGCGGCGGGGTAGTAGCGGTAGCGTTCCAGCCGCGCCATCAGGCGGGCTTCCCACTGGTCGCTGGCGGCGCCGGCCTGGAAGTCCGCCGGCGGCGCGTCTGGAGCGGGCGGCGCGGCCGTGATCGATGCCGGTGCGGGACTTGCATCGGTCGCGGCCGCAGGCGGGGCGACCGGCAGCGGCTTTCGACCCGTCCCGCCCGTTTCGCTGGCGGCCAACTCGCCCTCGCGCGCGGCGGTGGGTTTCGGCGGAGGGGGCGACTTGGTCGGCTGCGACGCACGCGCCTGTTGCGCCTGGCTGGGGGTATCGGCCTGGCGTTCCTCGACCGGTTGCGGAGGTGTGGCCGGTGCCAGCAGGCGCAGGCTGATGCGCACGTCCTGTTCCGGCGGGGGCAGCAAGGGGGGCGTGGCCACCCAGTGCACCAGCAGCAGCAAGGGCAGCAGGTGCAGGCCGATGCTGATCGCGATCGCCTGCCAGTGTTGGCCGCGCTCACTCATCGTCCAGCACCCATAGCAGGTCGGCGTCAGACGCATCGATGGCTTCGCCAGGTGAGGCGAGCGCAATCACCAGTGCTGGTACGTCCAGAGTCAGGTAGCCTGGTACTCCGGTGCCGCGCAGTACATGCCAGCGCCCGGCAACCAGCAGCGCCGGTGCGGGTGCATCGAGCAGCACCCGTGCCATCCGTGTGTCGCGGGCCTGCTGCACGGCCAACATGCCATCCAGCATCGGTGCGGCCTCTGCGTGCTGGGCAAGCACCACCTCCGCAAGGCGCTGCCGCGCAGTGGCCACGGGGAACTGTACCGCCCTGGTCGATGCCAACAGCGCGTTGACCTCGGCGCGCGCGAGATTGCCACCGAACAACGGGATGCCGGCAGCGGTGGCGTCCTGCACCAGCCCGCCATAGGCAGCCCACGGCCAGCGCGCATCCCAGTCCAGCAGCTCCTGCAGCCTCGTGCCGTCGGCATGGTTGCCCTTGGCCAGCCAGCGCTGCACCCGCTGCAGGCGCGGCTGGCGCTCGCTGGGAATCATTTCCAGCACCAGGGCACCCTGCGGGCGCTGCTGCTGCAACGCCTGCAGCAGCCAGCGCTGGGCGGCATGATCACTGTCGAGGTCATGCCGTTCACCCAGCAGCAACCGCTGGGCGGCGGCAGTGCGTTGTACGAACGTAGATTCGTCCAGGATCCGGCCATTGGCGAGGTCGACCACCTTGCCGGGCAGCGGCTGCGCGCTGGCCATCGACGCCAGCGCGAGCAGGCACAGCGGCAGCCAGTGGCGGCTAGAACGCGACATTGACGCCCATCGAGATGGTGCGGCCACGGCCGTTGCCGCGGTCCAGGATCGGGCTGAAGATGCTGTCGATCGAGGCATTGTTGTCATAGGCCTTGTTCTGCAGGTTTTCGATGTTCAGCCATAGCGTGGTGTTCGGCTGGGGCTTGAAGCTGGCGTAGAAGTCCAGCAGCACGCCGGTGCCGCCGGTCTTGCGGGTCTGGAAGAAGTCGTAGCCTTCCTCGGTCGGGCCGGAGTACTCGGCGCGCAGGCCGGCCTGCACGCGCTGCTGCCACCAGCGGCCGCCCACGTCCAGCGTCCAGTAGCGGTCGGGCAGGGCGGTGATGTCTTCCAGGTTGACGAACTCGATGGCCGGCGCACTGGTGTGCGAGCGGGTCCAGCTCAGCGTGGCGTGGTAGTGCTCGCTGGCGTAGTGCGCCTCCAGCTCGATACCGCGCATGCGCACCACGCCGGGGTGGTTCATCCAGCGCGTGGTGGCGCTGAAGTCGTCGGCGTCCAGCACATCGGTCCAGGCAGTGAGCTGCGGATCGCTGTCGATCGGCACCACGAACGGTTCCACTTCCGGCGGATGCACGATCAGCAGGTACTGCGGCTTGATGTAGTCGCGGATGCGGTTGTCGAAGCGGGTGACCCGCAGCTGCGCCAGGTCACCGTCGACCAGCAGCGAGTCGGTGCTGAGGTTGGCGCCGAACTGCAGGTTGCGCGAGCGCTCGCGGCGCAGGAACGGATTGGCGCCGATGCCGTCGGCGACGCTGGCGTCCTCCAGCGGGATCTTCTCGAAGAACATTTCCTGCACGCGCGGCGGCCGCGACGTGCGCGAGACCTCGGCGAACAGCTGCAGCCAATCGGTGGCCTGCAGTGAGACCGCCAGGCTCGGGCTGAGTGCGCGCTCGGTGCGACGCACGTCGATGTCGCCGCCATTGATCTGCGCGCATTGGCCGGGCACATCCGAGCACACCGGGATGTGTCCACGGATGCCGAAGCGGTCCTGGCGCAGTCCTGCGGTCAGGGCATAGATGTCGTACTGCAGCTCCAGCGTGCTGAATACACTGTCGAGCTGGCTGCGGCCCTGCGGATTGGCGCCACGCAGGACAGGGGTGTCGGCCACGTAGATGTCCGACTGGTGCTTGATACCGGTGTTCCAGCGTGCCTGCAGTGCACCGATGTCGAAGCGGCTGGTGTTGTCCACGGTCCAGCTGCTCAGGCTGCTGTGGGTGCGGCGGCCGATGTAGCTGGAGTCCTCCACCGGCGGGTAGAACAGCCGGGTCTTGTTGCTGGCAAACGTCGCACGCAGGTCGATCCACGGCGAATAGGGCGTGTAGTGGTAGCTGGCGCGCTGGTTGCGCGCGGAAATCTGCCACGGATAGTTGTGGTAGAAGTCGTTTTCGTAACGCATGTGGCTCAGGTCGAGCCGATGCTGGTCACTGGGCTGCAGGCGCGCTTTCAACAGCCAGCTGCTGGGTTGCTGGCTGCCGGGGTCGGCATTGTTTTTCTGCCCGCGCGCCGTGGCGTACTCGCTGCTGCGACTGCTGCTGGCGGCGGCGAGCAGGCCGAACTGGCGGTCACCGCCGTCCTCGCTGTGGCGCCACGCACCGGCGAAGGTGCGGCCGCTGCCATAGCCGTTGTTGCCATGGCGATAGCCCGCACGCAGGCCCCAGTCGCGGCCTTCGCCGAGCAGATCGTCGATGTCCAGTGTGCGGAAGTTGGCACTGCCGGCCAGCGTGCCGGCGCCATCACCACCGGCGACCGCACCGCGCTGCACGTCCACGCCGGCCAGCAGGAACGGGTCAACATAGGCGAATGGGCCGCCCGAGCCATGCCCGGCGTTGTTGCGGAAGGTCTGGGTGACACCGTCGATCATGGTGTTGACCCGGCCGGCACCGGTCATGCCGCGGATGTTGACCTGCAGGCCGGGCTGGCTGCGCGAATGGAAGCTGTGGGTGCCCGGCATCGAACGCAGCAGGCTGTTGCCTTCCTGGCGTTCGGCCATTGCCAAACGTTCGCTGCCGACCGTGGGTGCGAAGCCATCACGGGTGGCCGGTACATACTGGCTGGCACCAGTGCCAGGCGCATGGGCGTGCGCGGTCGTGCCCTGCACGCGCAGCGGACCGGTACGACGGCTGCCATCGCTGCGTTCGGCAGGTGCCGGTTCCAGCGTGGCGCGACGCGCATCGATGAAGCGTGGGCGGAGGCCGCTGCCTGCCAACAGGCGCGACAACGCCTGTGCATCGTCGAAGTCTCCGCGCAGGGCAGGCGCGGCATGGCCTGCAGGCAGCGCCGAGCCGATCACCAGATCGACGCCGGTCAGCCGGCTGTAGGCGTCCAGTGCGGCGGCCAGCGGTTGCGCGGGCAGATCGTAGGAACGCGTGGCGGCCTGCGCGTGGGCGTTGTTGGGCAGCAGTGGGACGGTGCTGGCGCAGGCCAGCGACAGGGCGAGGACAAGGGGGCGGGGGCACAGCATCGGGGGCTCCAGGGGCTGACGCAGGGCGTCGTCATCCTGGGTAGACGCAGTGCTGGGCCGGATGTCAGGGTGCACCGCGCTGCTCCCAGCGTGGCGGCAGCCACACCTGCACACCCGCGCCGAGGCGCAGTACCCGCACATGCAGCTGCATGGCCAGTTGGTCGCGATTGCTGGCGGCACCCTCGGCATTGCCCAGCAGGGTGACTGGCTGTTGGCGAAGCCGTGCACCGATGATCCAGGTATGCCCGCCGTGCCAGCGGTCCAGGCCCTGGGTGACGTCGGCCAGAGGGGCCGAAACCCAGTGCAGGCGCCGCTCGCGCCAGGCCAGGACGCCACCGTCTGCAGGATGTGCAGCAGAAGGCGCGTGTCCGTTGAAGCGTATCTGCTGACCCTCGCTGGCCTGTGCACTGGCGGTGCCGCTCTCTACGCGGACGCTGTGCTCGGTGACTGTGACCACGCTGCTGTCGCCCTGCACGGCAAGATCGAATGCGGTCCCCAGTGCGGTGACAGTGCCTTGCGGGGTATGCACCTGGAATGGCCGATCGGCATCGGCAGCGACCTGGAACCAGGCCTGGCCGCGCTGCAGCTGGAGCTGGCGGCGTTGTGCATCGACGCGCACATGGACTTCGCTTCCCGGCGACAGCAGCACATGCGAACCGTCCGGCAGGGCTTCATCACGGATCTCGCCAGCGGCGGTGCGCAGTACCTGCGCGGCCGGCGGCGAGGCGTGGCGGCTGTACAGCCCGAGCGCGCACAGCAACAGCACGGCAATGCCGGCCTCGCGCAGGCGGCGGCGTTGCCTGCGCTGCTGCTGCCGTTGCAGGCTGGGCAACGTGGCACCGGCCTGCCACAGCTGCTGCAGATGCTGGTACTGCGCAACATGGCGCGGATCGGCCCGGCACCACTGGTCGAACGCGTTCTCGTCGCGGGTGCCATCGTGTCCATCCAGCCACCAGCGGGCGGCTTCGCGTGTGATCGCGTCCTGGCTCATGCACCCGGCACCTGCTGCAGGGCGACCAGGGCGCGGAGCAGATGGCCGTGCGCGGTCTGCCGGCTGATGCCCAGCTGGCGGCCGATCTCGGCCAGAGCCATCTGTTCCACACGCGCCAGCAGGAAGACCTGGCGCGAGCGCGGCGGCAGCGCGGCGACGATTGCATCGAGATGGCGCAGCTGTTCGGCGTCGAGCAGGCGCTGCTCAGGCAGCGGCGCAGGATCGGCGATGGCATGCAGCTGTGTGTCATCCAGCGCTTCTTCGCGACGGCGCTGGCGTTGCCGGTAATGGTCGGCGATCAGGTTGTGGGCAACGCGGTACAGGTACGCGCGGCCATTGCTCAGCAGGCCACTGGCGGCGACCTTGACGAGACGCAGCCAGGTTTCCTGGACGACGTCATCGGCGTCGCTGCGTTGCGGGAGTTTGCGGCGGACATGGGCGTGCAGCGGCCGGTAATGGGCCGCACACAGCTGCGCGACATCCGTCGGTTCGACAGGCGTGGACACGGGGCGGGCGACAACTGGGAAAGGGAACAGCCCGCGGCGGCAAGGGCAGCGGCTGCACCTTACAGCAAAAGAGAATCATTTGCATCTGTAGTGCGAGGCCGATGCATTGGATGGCCGATCAGCCCGCGCGGCTGGCGCTGCGTATCTCCAGCAGCAAGCGGTGGGCGGGAAACGTGCGCAGCGCTGGATGCCGCTGCCGGTGGTAGGCATTCCAATAGCTTGCGGCACGCTGCATACACCGTTCGAAGAAGGCGGCGTTCTCGCGGACCAGGGGTGCGTAAGCGGCCAGGCCAATCTTCCGGGCATGGTGGTCGATCGTCAGCGCGATCTCTTCGACATACTCGCTGAGCAGCGCCAGGTGGAATGCCAGAATCCACGGCACCGATGCCTGCCCCAATGCCGCAACAGCCCGTTGTCGCAGGAAGCCATCGGGATGCCGGGTGGCCAGGCACAGGCACAGCAGGCGGTGATCACCCGGCAGGGAAGATGCCAGGCGTTCCAGGCGCGTACCGTCGGCGTAGATGCGATCGGGGAAGCGCAGTGCTTCTCCATCGATCAGCAGCCGGTAGTCGTTGTTGCTGGCCTGCGCCTGGATGCGATCGAGCCGTTGCTGAAGATCGCAGGCGACGCCATGCAGGTGGGCAGGTACGTCGAACATGGTGGGAGTATCGCCTGCATGAGGGCGTGCGTCAGCCTATGGCGGGTGGCGCAGCGCACCGCTGCCGGCCAGCGGTCGGCACTACCGGGGCAGGTAGTCGCAATGGATCTGCAGTGCTTCGGTCGGGTTGGGGTGCAGTTGGAAGCCGCAGTGCTGCAGGCTGTGCTTCACCTGCGCGACCGCCCAGGCATGGCGGCTGACGCGGCGCGCCTGCCAGTTGGGTGGCGTGAACACGCCCAGTGGCAGCAGCCGCAGTCGCTGGCCGTGCAACACCATGGAGATATCGACGTGACGGCCATCGATGTCGTGACCGTTGGCACCGAAGATGGCATCGACTTCATCGCGGCGCTGCGGGTAGCAGGTGCGGAACACCGCAATGCCGAGCCGCCGCACCGCGCGGCGGAACCCACCGAGGCGACTGTGGCGTGATTCGAAGCCGCGCGTGAGCAGCAGGCGCAGTTCGGTGGGCAGGAGTGCCTGCGCATCGAGCAGGCGTTGCAGCACCTCTGCTTCGATCTGGATATGGGTGGAGGGCCAGCGCGGGGCGACAAGCAGCCCGCGGTGGTTGCCGCGTTGCAGGGTCAACATCGGTGAAGCTTCGCACGCGGGCGAACAGCCGGGGTAGTGCCGGCCGCTGGCCGGCAGATTCCAGTGCCGGCCAGCGGCCGGCACTACCATCGTCGGGTCAGATATCGCGGTACTGGATCTGCGCGGCCAGCACGCGCAGGCCATCGGCATTGCTGGACAGGATGCGCTCTTCACCGACGCCCTTCTGCCGCTTCAACTGGAAGCCCTGGTCTGCAGGCAGCTGCGCGGCGATGCTGTCCATGCGCTGCAGGGCATCGGGGCCGCTGCAGTCGAAGTGGCCCCAGTGGGCACCATCGCGGTGGATCTGCAATCGGTAGTTCATCGCGGTGTCTCCGGCAGGTCCTGCAGCCAATGGTCGAACATTGCGGTGGCGGCCGCGGCCAGTGGTGCGCCATAGCGACGCGCCTGCGCGCGCAGGTCGTTGGGATCGATGCCAGCCTGGGCCAGCTCCAGCGTGTGACCGATCAGCCAACGCTCGAACTGGCGCGCGTCCAGTTCCGGATGGCATTGCAGGGCCAGCGCGTGATGGCCGATGGCGAAGGCCTGGTGGCGGCAGGCCGGCGTGCTGGCCAGGCGGCGTGCGCCGGCCGGAAGTTCGAAGGCCTCACCATGCCAATGCAGCACGGGAATGCCCTGCAGGGCCTGCAGCGGCGAGCGCTGGCCTTCATCGGTCAGCAGCAGTGGCGCAAAGCCGATCTCCTTGCCGCCACTGGGAGCGACACTGGCACCGAGTGCACGGGCCATCAGCTGTGCACCCAGGCAGATGCCCAGGGTCGGCCGCTGTTGTTGCAGCCGGCGCTGCAGCAGGGCGATGCTGTCGGTGACGAAGGGATAGGTCGCTGTGTCATTGACGCTGATCGGGCCGCCCAGCACCACCAGCAGGTCGGCTGTTGCGGCGGAGTCCAGCGCGTCGATACCGGCCTGCAGCACCTGCAGCTGCCAGCCTTGGGCCAGCAGCAACGGTTGCAGGGTGCCGAGGTCTTCAAAGGCAACGTGTTGCAGCACAACCGCGTGCTTCATGCCGGGGCTCCGCTGTTCGGCCAGTAGAAGCTGTCCGGGGTGGCGCGGGCACCGAAGATGGCCTGGCCGACGCGGACCACGGTGGCACCTTCCTCGATGGCCACTTCGAAATCACCGGACATGCCCATCGACAGCTGCGACAGGTCAAGGCCGGGCGGGGCGACGCGCTGCAGCTGGTCGCGCAGGTCACGCAGGCGCACGAAGCAGGCGCGCACGCGCTCGACCTCGGGGGTGAAGATGGCCAGGGTCATCAGGCCGCGCACGCGCAGGCGATCGAAGGCCGGCAGCTGCTGCACGAAGGCCTCGACTGCGTCGGGTTCCAGCCCATACTTGCTCGGCTCGGCCGAGGTGTTGACCTGCACGAACACATCCAGCGTGCGGTCTTCCAGTTGCAGGCGCTGCTGCAGGGCCTCGGCCACGCGCAGGCTGTCCAGCGCCTGGAACTCGCTGGCGAAGCGTGCCACGTAGCGCGCCTTGTTGGTCTGCAGATGGCCGATCACCGACCAGTGCACGCCCAGGTCGGCCATTGTTTCGGCCTTGCGCTGCGCCTCCTGCACCTTGTTCTCGCCCAGTTCGTGACAGCCTGCGGCCACCGCCATGCGGATGCGGGCGTCATCGACGGTCTTGCTGACCGGCAGCAGGCGCACGCTGGCCGGGTCGCGGCCGACACGTGCACAGGCGTCGGCGATGCGTTGGCGCACCGTGACCAGGTTGGCGGCGATCTGTTCAACGGACTGGGCGACGGGCCAGTCGGCAGCGGCAAGGGGCATGCGGGCACCTCCAATGCAGGGCGGCCAGGGTGGGATACACTGGCACAGGACAAGAGATATTTTGGCATAGGACAAAATGAAAATCACCGGGCATAGCGCCGAGTCGATCTTCGACAGCATCCGCGACGGAATCGGCAAGGGCCGCTTGCCGGCCGGCAGCGTGCTGCCGCCGGTGCGTGAACTGGCCGAGCAGCTGGGGGTGAACCGCAATACGGTGGCCGCTGCCTACAAGCGATTGGATGCGGCGGGCCTGGCCAGCACGGCGGGCCGTCGTGGCACGGTGGTGCGCGGATTACCGCCTACGCTGGCGCGCGAGGGCAGCACGCCAGGGCTGGCCCTGCAGGACCTCGCCGGTGGCAACCCGGACCCGCGCCTGCTGCCGAACCTGCGCCTGGCGCCGGCAGCGCCGCGTTTGTACGGCGTAGGCACGGTCGACCCGAGGTTGCAGGCGCTGGCACGCGCCTCGCTGGATGCGGACTGCCCGGAGGGCTATGCGCTGGAGCTGACCCATGGCGCGGTCGACGGCATCGAACGCCTGCTGGCGGCGTGGCTGTTGCCGGGGGATCGCATCGCGGTGGAGGATCCGTGCTTCCTCGGCAGCCTCAACGTGCTCAATGCGGTGGGCCATGCGCCGTTGCCGGTGGCGGTGGACGCGCATGGCATGCAGGTCGATTCGCTGCGTGCGGCACTGGAGGCTGGCGCACGCGCGGTGCTGCTGACACCGCGCGCGCACAACCCGACCGGGGCCAGCCTGGATGCGAAGCGGGCGCGGGCGTTGCGGCAGCTGTTGGCGGCCTACCCGCAGGTGGCGATGCTGATCGACGATCACTACGCGCTGCTTTCGCAGCAGGCCTATCACTCGGTGCTGCCGCTGGATGGTCGTCGCTGGGCCGTGCTGCGTTCGTTGTCCAAGCCACTGGGTCCGGACCTGCGGCTGGCCTGGCTGGCCTGCGATGAGGAGACCGCATCGCGGTTGCGGTTGCGGTTGGCGTCCGGCACCGGCTGGGTCAGCCATCTGCTGCAGGATGCGGCGACTTCGGTGCTGGCGTCGGCGACGCAGCGGGCGAAGATCGCCTCGGCAGGTGAGCGTTACCAGCAGCGCCTGCAGTCGCTGCAGGAACTGCTGCGTGCGCGGGGCGTGCCGACACCGCAACCGATGGAAGGATTGAACCTGTGGCTGCCGTTGCCAACCGACAGCCATCCGCAGGTGCTGGCACTGGCTTCGCGCGGATGGCATGTGCGCGCAGGCGAAGTGTTCGCGGTGGCAGCGCCGGGACATGGCCTGCGCATTACGTGTGCGGCACTGGGATCGGCGCAGCTGCGGCAGCTGGCCGATGATCTGGCGGCGGTGTGCGGTCTGTAGCGTCGAGCCATGCTCGACTTTGCTTCACTCTACATGACCGGCAGTCGAGCATGGCTCGACGCTACAGAAGCCGATCAGGGCGCGGCGTTGGCGCCGGGGCGCACGTAGTAGGACTGGCCGCTGTCATCGACGAACATCAGCTCCGGCTTGCCCTGCCAGGAGGTGAGCATGGCGCCGGTGTTGTTCTGGTGCTTGACCATCAGGCTGGCACCGCGGTCGGGGTTGGCGACGACCTTGAACACTTCGGTGGTGCCGGTGGCATCGTCCAGGGTGAGCAGGGCTTCGCCGCCGCGGTCGCTGGTGCCGTAGCCGCCGCGTTCAGAGCCGTCGGGGCCGAGCAGGATCAGGCCGGACAAGGCGGTGGCGCGCGGCCCCTGGGTACGGCCCTGGCTGAGCGGATCGGGAACCGGTGCGCCGAGGATCACCCGCGGCTGGCCGCTTGCATCGTGGATGACCAGCCCGCGTGCTTCGATGATGCGCTGTGGTGATTGGCTGCGATGCAGGCTCCAGGCGGTCCAGCCGGAAACAAGCAGGGCGAGGGTCGAGACCACCAGCGTGGTCAGCAGCAGTGCGCGGGGCATGGCGTCGTCCTTCCTTGGATGTGCCGACGATAGCGGATGCGGACCGGCAATGGCCAGTTCGTTGTGTGACGTTGTGTATCGTCAATGGAAATCGCGGCTGTGGCTGCGCAGTCCCTGCAGCAGTTCATCCAGGCAGTGCATGCGCTGCACGATGACATGCTGCACGCCATCAACGCGTTCCAGGCGGCCGTCGATCTGCATCAGCTGGGTGTCGACCAGTACGCGGTGCTGGCGGTCGGCCAGGTGCCGCCAGACCACAGCGTTGACCATGCCGGTCTCGTCCTCGAGCGTGAGGAAGGTGACACCGCTGGCGGTCTGTGGGCGCTGGCGCATGCGTACCAGGCCGGCGATGCGCACGCGTTGGCCATGGCCGTGGTCTGCCAGCTGTGCGGCATCCAGGCAACCGCGGCTGCGCAGTTGCGCACGCAGGAACGAGATCGGGTGGCGGCCCAGCGTGGTGCCGGTGCTGCGGTAATCGGCCTGCATGTCTTCCCAGGCGCTGGGCAGGGGCAGCGCCACGCGGGCTTCGGCGGTGGCGCGGGCCTGGTCGAACAGCGGCAGCCGGTTCTCCACGCCGGAGATATCCCAGCGTGCACGATGGCGATGGCCGCTGAGCCCACGCAGCGCCCCGGCATCGGCCAGCAGGCCCTGCTGGCGGCGGTCCAGGGCGGTGCGCTGGCACAGGTCACCCACATCGTCGAACGGGCGCTGCGCACGTTCGCGCATGATGGCCTGCACGGCGGGTTCGTTGCAGCCATCGACCAGGCGCAGGCCGAGCCGGATCGCCGCCGGCCCCTTGCTGAAATCCAGCGTGCAGTCCCAGTCGCTGTGGCGCACGTCCACCGGCAGCACGCGGATGCCATGCCGGCGCGCGTCCTGCAGCAGCTGGTCGGGGCTGTAGAAGCCCAGCGGCTGGCTGTTGATCAGGCTGGCGGTGAACGCGGCCGGGTGATGGCACTTCAGCCAGCAGCTGGCATAGGTCAGCAGGGCGAAACTGGCAGCGTGGCTTTCCGGGAAACCGTAATCGCCGAATCCCTTGATCTGCTCGAACAGGTGCTCGCCGTATTCGCGGCTGAAGCCGTTCTTGAGCATGCCGGCCAGCAGCTTCTCGCGATGCGGTTCCAGGCCGCCACGGCGTTTCCACGCCGCCATCGAGCGGCGCAGGGCATCGGCCTCGCCCGGGGTGTAGCCGGCCGCATCCACCGCCAGCTGCATCACCTGTTCCTGGAACAGCGGCACGCCGAGGGTGCGCGCGAACACGCGCTTCAGCTGTGGCGGGTAGAGCGGGTTGTCCGGGTCGTTCAACGCGTCCGGTCCCTGTTCACGCAGGATCCGCCGCCGCTCAAGGTAAGGATGGACCATGTCACCCTGGATCGGGCCGGGGCGCACGATCGCCACCTCGATCACCAGGTCATAGAACTCGCGTGGCTGCAGGCGCGGCAGCATCGCCATCTGCGCGCGCGACTCGATCTGGAACACGCCGATGGTGTCGGCGGCGCAGATCATGTCGTAGGTCGGGCCGTCTTCATCGGGAATCGCATCCATGCGTCCTTCGTGCAGGCCATGCTGCTGCAGCATGGCCAGGCACTTGCGGATGGCGGTGAGCATGCCCAACGCCAGGCAGTCGACCTTCATCAGGCCGGTGGCATCGAGGTCGTCCTTGTCCCACTGGATGACGGTGCGGTCGGCCATCGCTGCGTTCTCCACCGGGACCAGCGTCGACAGCGGGTGCTCGGAGATCACGAAACCACCCGGGTGCTGCGACAGGTGGCGGGGGAAGTCGATCAGTTCGGTGGTCAGTGCCAGCAGGCGCTGCATCAACGGCGTGTCCGGATCGAAGCCGCGCTCGCGCAGGGTCTCCGGCAACGGTACGTGGCCGCCCCAGTGGTCCATCGCCGCCCCCAATTCGTTGACCTGGTCCATCGGCAGGCCGAGCGCGCGGGCCACGTCGCGGATCGCGCTGCGGCCACGGTAGCTGATCGCCACCGCAGTCAGGGCGGCGCGCTCGCGGCCATAGCGCTTGAATACATACTGCAGCACTTCCTCGCGGCGCTCGTGCTCGAAGTCGATATCGATATCCGGTGGCTCGTCGCGCTCGGCGGAGATGAAGCGCTCGAAAAGCAGGTTGCTGCGTGCCGGGTCGATCTCGGTCACGCCCAGCACGAAGCACACCGCCGAGTTGGCCGCCGAGCCACGACCCTGGCAGAGGATGTCCTGGCTGCGCGCGAAGCGCACGATGTCCTGCACGGTGAGGAAGTACGAGGCGTAGTTCTTCTCCCGGATCAATGCCAGTTCGTGCTCGATCTGTTTGCGTTGTGCCGGTTCGATGCCGCCTTTCCAGCGCCAGGGGATACCACGCTCGACCAGCACGCGCAGCCAGCTGTCCGGGTCGTGGCCTTCGGGCACCAGCTCGCGCGGGTAGGTGTACTGCAGCTGCTCCAGGGTGAAGTGGCAGCGCTCGGCGATGCGCAGGGTCTCGGCCAGCAATTCGGGTGGATACAGCTGGGCCAGCGCGGTACGCGGGCGCAGGTGGCGCTCGCCGTTGGGGAACAGGCGCCAGCCGGCCTCGGCCACGCTGCAGCGGTGGCGGATCGCAGTCAGCGTGTCCTGCAGGGCGCGGCGGCGGCGCACGTGCATGTGCACATCACCACTGGCGACCAGCGGCAGGCGGTGGCGTTCGCCGAAGGCCTGCAGCTGCTGCAGGCGGCGTGCGTCGTCGTGTTCGTGGTGCAGTTCCACCGCCAACCACAGCCGATCATCGAAGCCGGCACGCAACAGTTCCAGTTCGGTGGCCGCTGGTTGCCGGTCCAGCCACAGGCACAGCAGGCCGTCGGGCAGGCCGAGCAGGTCCTCGCGCAGGCAGCGGTATTCGCCCTTGGCCGCGCGCCGCCGGCAAGTGGTGATCAACTGGCACAAGCCGGCATAGGCGGCCTGGTCGGTGCACAGCAGGGCCAGCTTCGGCCCGTCCTCGACCTGGAATTCGGCGCCGACGATCAGCGCCACGCCATGCGTCTTCGCCGCCTGCCAGGCACGCACGATGCCGGCCAGCGAGCATTCGTCGGTGATCGCCAACGCGCGGTAGCCCTGGCCGGCAGCGCGCGCGAACAGTTCTTCGGCAATCGAGGCGCCACGCTGGAAACTGAAGGCCGACAGGCAGTGCAGTTCAGCGTAGCCGGGCAGTTCGTTGTGCATGGCGGCTCAGCCGAACCAGCCGTGCAGCATCCACGGCGCATGCGGATCATTGCGTGTGCGGAACGCCCAGCCGCGCTGGCCGTGTGCGGTTTCCACCACGTAGTAGTCGCGGCGCGCATCGGCCTGGTCCCACCAGCCCGATTCGATCCGCTCCGGCCCGGCGATGATACGCAGGCGCGGATCACGCAGCGGTTGCGGCGTGTCCAGCAGCCAACCGGGGCGCAGCGGCCAGTACGATGGAGGCTTGGCCGCGGGCTGGGTGCCATTGGCGCGTTCGGGGCGATGGTCGGCCTGCACCGCCAGCGGTTGCACGGCGTCATCGCCCAGCCGCGCCCGCAGGCGCTCGCGCAGCTGGTTCCAGGGCATCGCCTGTGCCGGCCGGGTGTCGAACAGGTCACGCGCGGCGGGCACGAACGGTGGCAGTTGCTCGGCCTGCAGGCGCAGTGCGCGGCTGCCGGCCGGCAGGGCGAACGCTTCCATGCGGTTGCGTGCGATCTCGAACAACAGCGCGGGATCGCGCTCGGGTGCCAGCAGGCCGATGGTCAGCACGCTGGCCGGCAGCAGGTCATGCTCGAAATGCAGGTCGAAGCGCTGCACGCCGCCATCGCGCGAACACAGGAACGCGGCCAGGTCCAGCAGCAGGCGACGCAGCGGGAACAGCAGGGCCTGGCTGGATTCGATCTCGTATTCGAATTCGATGCGCGCATCGAAACGGTCCGGTGGCTGGTAGTAACGCAGTGGCGCGGTGGGCAGGCCGCGCAGCGCATCCAGTTGCTGCAGTACCTCGGGTGAGAAGCGCCGGGCCAGGCTGTCGCGCGGCAGTTCGAGCACCGCACCCAGCGTGCGCAGCCCGGAACGACCGAGCACGGTCACCGCGTCGCTGGGCAGGCCGCAACGCGGCAACGGCAGCTGCGCCAGTGCTGCTGGCAGCTGCTGCGCATCGATGCCGAGGCCGTCGTGGACGTTGGCCAGCACGCGCGCGGCATGCGCGGTGGGTGCGGCCACCAGGCGATGGCGGAAACCAAGCTCATGCAGTTCGCCGCGCAGGCGCTTTTCGATCGTCAGCCAGTCACCGAACAGGGCGCGACTGGCTCCGATCTCCATGACCAGCGCGTGCGGAAAATCGAGGCTGACCTGCGAGCTGTAGGCGTAGGCCCAGCTGGCCAGCAGTTGCCGGGTGTGCTGTTCGGCGTTCGGGTCGTAGTCGTGCAGGTGCATGTCCTGCACCAGCACCTGCGCAGCCGACAGCAGCATGCCCGGGCGCAGCCCCGCTGCGCGTGCCGACGGGCTGACCGCACGCAGCACGCGGCGCTGTACCGGCCCCTGCAGCAGCACCAGTGGCCGCTGCGGGTCCGGCTGCAGGCGCAGTACGCTGTCCAGCGCCAGCTGCGGCAACAACAGGCAGGCCCAATGCATGGCGCAGCCTCAGTGGGCGATGGCCAGTGGCAACGGCTGTGCGGGTGGCAGGCCGCCACGGCACTTCAGCACCCGTACCTGGCCGTGGTCGAGCTGCAGGCGCAGGCTGGCCGGGGAGGGGTTGCGCGCTGCCTGCGCCTCGCGGAACACGAAGCCCAGGCACTGGCCGCTGTCGGCAGCCACCTGCAGGCGGCGCAGTGAGCGGTCGTCGGCCTGGTGTGGCCAGCACAGTACCGCCGCGCAGGCGGCCGAGCGCAGGCACTGTTCGGCAGCCCACAACGCCTGCTTCGGCGCGGCGTGGATGATCTGCAGCTGGGCCAGGTCCAGCCCGGCTGCAGCCCAGGCCGGGGCATGCGGGCGGTAGGGCGGGGCGACCAGCACGATCGGGCGGTCGCGCTGGCTCAGCTTCGCCAGCGCCGGCCAGACCAGGGCCAGCTCGCCCACGCCGGGCGCGGCCTGCAGCACCTCGCACAGCCCGCTGGCCGGCCAGCCACCGCCGGGCAGGCGTGCGTCCAGTGCCGGGTGACCGCTGGCCAGGTGGTCGCTGGCCGGTCCCTGGCGAGCCGGGCCGCGCCACAGCTGGCGCCCGTCCAGCAGCCGGTCGAGGGCGACGACGGCACCCATCAGCCGGTCCTCCAAGGGAGGCGCCGGGCGGGCTGGAAGCGGCAGGAGCGGGCGTAAACGGCGGGCATGGCGCGAGTATCGACGGGCCGGTATCAGGGGCTGAGACCGGACATGCTACTCGCCTTGTGAGTAGAATTACTAATGAAATCGGAAGGTCGGGTTTCAGGTTGCTGAAGGGGTAAAGGAGTGCCGACCAAGGTCGGCACCCACCCGGCATGGGACGGAATGCCGACCAGGGGCGGCACCCCCGCAGGCCCCGGTTACGGGCGCACCGGCAGCGCGACCGGGCGCAGCGGCGCGGCATCACCGCCGCGGATCTTCAGCGGGCCGCCGATGAAGGCGAATTCGTAGACCTTGTCGCGGGCCAGTTCGTCCAGCGCCACCAGCTCGATGATCGGCGCGCCCTGCTGGGCCAGCAGGTAGGTGTGCAGCGGCACGTAGTCGTCGGACACCTCCGAGGGGAAGGTCTCGAAGCTGAGGTTGTCGGCGCCGACGATCATCGCGCCGCTGTCCTCCACCAGGAAGCGCGCCGCGTCCAGGCCCATGCCCGGCGGGTTGGCCATGTAGGCCTTGGGCTGTTCGAACAGGCGCATGCGGCCGGTGCGGATCAGCACCACGTCGCCCTGCTGCAGCTTCACCTGCTGGCGTGCCAGCGCATCCTTCAGGTCCTGGCGGGTGACGCGGTAGCTGTCAGGCAGCATGTCCACGCCCTTGGCGCCGGCCACGTCGATCAGCACGCCACGCGCGATCAGCGGCGGGAATTTCTCGATGCCGGTGACATTCCAGCCACGGTCACCGAGGTGCTTGTCGGCCTCGAAGCCGTTCCAGATCTTTCCGTGGATGCCGAAGTGGTTCAGCGCATCGATGTGGGTGCCGGTGTGGCTGTACATCGAGAACGCGGTGCCGGTGTAGCTGCGGGTGAGGTTCATGGTTTCACCCACGCCCATCGGATCATCCATCACCGTGCCGCGCGGGGTGTGGGTCATCCAGAACTGGTAGTGCGGGTCGCCGGCATCCTGCCAGCTGGGCATGCCGACGTAGTATTCGGTGGCCAGGTCATAGGCCTTGCCGCCGCTGACCCGCGACAGGATCGCCGCACGCGAGGCCTCGGTGATCAGGTTGAGGCGGCCGATCTCGTCCTTCGGCCCCCAGGGGCTGGTGCCGACCTGCTGGCCGGAGGGAACGCGTTCGTGCGCGGACACGGTGGTGGAAGCGGCGGTGCCGGCCAGCAGCAGGGCCAGCGCGGTGGCCAGGGTACGTGGGGTCATGGGGAATCTCCTTGGGGTGGGGATGGTGCGGCTCAGGCCGCGACCAGGTGCGCCAGGGCCTGGCGCAGTTGCGGCAGCGGCAGGGTCTGCAGGCGCAGGCCGTTGCCGCCGATCACGGTGGGAATGGAACGGATGCCGAGGGCAGCGGCGTCGGCACGGTCGGCCTGCACGCGCTGGCGCACTGCGTCGCCATGCATGTGGTCAGCGAAGGCGCCACGTGGGTGGCCCAGCGTTTCTGCGATATCCAGCAGTACTTCGGCATCGCCGATGTTGCGGTGCTGGTGCAGGTGCGCCCATTGCACCGCGTCGAACATCGCGCCATGGGCATCATTGCCGCCGAGCACGCCGGCGGCCTGGCAGGCCAGTGCGCCGAGCCAGCCGGACGGATACTCGAAGTCCTGTGCGCGCATGCCTTCGATATCGATGCGCGCGCTGTCTTCATGCGCGGCGCAGTCGGTCCAGTGGCGCAGGATGATCGCCTTGGCGCGCTCCATCGAGCCGAACACCTCGACCATCTGCGCGCGCGAGTCCTGCAGCACGAAGCTGCGGTGACGCACCTGGATGCCGAGTTCGGCGGAGACCTGCTGCAGGCGCGGGGCCAGCACGAAGCACCAGCCGCAGACCACGTCGTGGAAGAAATCGACCACCGGCGCGGCGGTGGCGGGGGAAGGAACGGAAGACATCTGCCTGCCATCGGTGAGAGGGGAGGCGGCAGAGTAGGCAGCGCGGCGTGGCTGAAACAGCACGCCGCGGGCAGCTCAGTTTTCGCTGGCGGTTACGAATCCAGGCCAGCGCAGCCGGGCAGCTCGGCGTGCAGGAAGTCGATGAAGGCACGCACCTTGGGCTGCAGGTGGCGCGAGGTGGGGTAGACCGCATGCACGAAGCGTGGTGGATAGCGGTGGTCGGGCAGCACCTGCTGCAGTTCGCCACGGGCCAGCGCCGGTGCCGCCAGGAACGAGGGCAGGGCGCCGATGCCCATGCCGGCCACCAGCAGGTCGCGCAGCAGCAGGCTGTTGTTGACGGTGACGCGCGCCGGCAGGGTGATCGTTACCTGCCCATCAGGGCCGAGCAGCGGCCAGCTGCCGGGCGAGTCGGACAGGCTGTAGGCCAGCACGCTGTGCGCCTGCAGATCGTCCACCGCCTGCGGTGCCGGATGCTGCCGCAGGTAGGACGGGGCAGCGCACAGCACCTGCTGCAACGAGGCCAAACGGCGCGCTACCAGTCGCGAGTCGTCCAGCTCGGCACGCAACCGCAGCGACACATCGAAACCTTCGCCGACCGCATCGAGCAGGCGGTCTTCCATCACAAGGTCCAGCGACAGCTGCGGATGCTGCTGCAGGAAGCGTGGCAGCAGCGGCGACAGCGTGCTCAGCGCGAACGACTGCGGCGCATTGACACGCAGGCGCCCGGCCACGTCGCCACGCTGTTCGGCGATGCCACGTTCCAATGCATCCAGCTCGTCGAGCAGGCGGCAGCATTCGCGGTAATAGGCGTGGCCGGTCTCGGTCAGGCTCATGCGCCGCGTGGTCCGCTGCAGCAGTACCACGCCCAGATGCGCTTCCAGCGTGCGCAGCTGCTTGCTCAGGCCGGCCGGTGACATGCCCAGGTCTTCGGCGGCGCGGGCCAGCCCGCCGCGTTCGACGATGCGGCGGAAGGCGCGCATCAGGTTGAAGGAATCCATGCCGGTCCCGGGCGCGATGAGGGCGCCATTGTAGATCCACGCCATGCGTGGATGTGGGAAGGCGGAGCGAATCGGTAGATCCACGCCATGCGTGGATGCAGGAACACGGTGCCGACCAAGCTCGGCATCCACCCGCAGCACGCGCTTGCGCCGTTTGTTCAAGCCGGCGCCCCATACGCCGCGCCAGCATGAAGGCCCCTCACTTTCCGGATTGCCCATGAAGCACTGGATGCTCCGCCTGTATGCCCCGTTGTTCCTGCTGGGCTTCGTCGCTGCTGCCGTCGTCTGGGTCGGCCACCTGCACGGTGATCCGCTATGGCTGCTGGCCTTGCTGGCGGTCGCCATCGCGATTTCGTTCGCCGCCGAACGCGTGTGGCCCTATGACCCTGCGTTCAACCATGACCACGGCGACAGCCTGCGTGACACCCTGCATGCGCTGGTCAACGAGAGCCTGAATCTGCTGTCGATCGCGGCGGTGCCGCTGCTGGCAGCCATCATTCCGTGGCAGGCCTGGCCGCTGCAGTGGCCATTCGCGCTGCAGGTGCTGCTGGCCATCATCTGCGCCGATCTCGGCATCACCCTGGTGCACTACGCCAGCCATCGCATCGGCTGGTTGTGGCGGCTGCACGCGGTACATCACAGCGTCACCCGCATGTACGGCTTCAATGGCCTGATGAAGCACCCGTTGCACCAGGCGGCCGAAGCAGTCGGCGGCGTGCTGCCGCTGCTGCTGTTGGGCCTGCCGATGCCGGTGGCCGTGGTGCTGGCGTTCGCCATTGCCATCCAGCTGCTGCTGCAGCATTCCAACGTGGACATGCGCCCGGGCGTGCTGGGCCGGGTGATGGCCTGGGCACCGCTGCACCGCTTCCACCACATGCGTTACGGCACCGCCGGCGACGTCAACTTCGGCCTGTTCCTGACTGTCTGGGATCATCTGCTGGGGACCGCCTTCGATGCGCCCGGCTATCGGCTGCAGCAACGCGACCTCGGCATCGGCAGCCAACCGGACTATCCGCGCGATTACCCCGGGCAGCTGCTGGCGCCGTTCCGCGAACTGCCGCATGGCGAGGTGCCGGAGTTGCCGGAAGGATTGCGCAGGCGCGGATGATCGGCCGTGTCAGGCCGCCTGCAGCTGCAGGCCCTGCAGCTGTGCGGCACCGATGCCGAACATGCGGCGCAGGCTGCGCGACAGATGGGCCAGGTCAGCGAATCCGGCCGCGTGCGCGCTGTCGGTCAGGCTGTGCCCGCGCAGATGATGCATCAGTGCGCTGCGCAGCCGTTGCCACAGCACCCAGCCGCGCAGGGTCACCGCCAGATCGGACTGGAAGCGCCGATGCAGCTGGCTGGTCGACAGATGTGCCGCCTCGGCGATATCGGCAGCCGGCACCGGGCCGGGCAGGTGCTCGGCGATACGGGACAGCGCTGCCTGCACGCGGCGGTCCAGCGGTTGCGGGCGGCTCAGCCGTGGCAACCAGTCGTGCAGCGCCAGCGCGTTGCCCGGCAGCGCGTGCAGGTGCTGCTGGATCTGCCCGGGATCGGCATGTGCCGGTTCAAGGAACACCGTGCAGCCCGCTTCCGGCGCCGACAGGATTGCGTGCGGCTGGAATGACGGCAGCCACAGCCGTTGGCCCTGCTGCTGCACGCCATCGACCTCGACCTGCCAGGGCGCGCCGTCGCTCAGCAACAGTTGATGGGCGTAGTGTGCGTGCGTATCGCTGCCACCAGCGTGGCCCTGCAGCACGGCCACGTGAGCATCCAGCAGCAGCGTGCCATTCCAGGGCAGGACGGGAGAGGACATGGAGGAATTGTAGATCCACGCCATGCGTGGATGAATCTCCATCGAAATCGAATATTCCGACAGTTGAACGAAGAGCAGCCGAGCATCGGCTCGGCTACAGCAGGCCGTGCAGGGAATTGTCGAAGGCGGGGTGGGTCCGGTTGCGGGGGCGTGAGCGCCATGGATGGCGCGACCGAGGCTACATGGACGTACTTGCGCCGTCCCCCGCAACCGGGCCCACCCCGCCACCCCACAGGAAGCCCGCTGTTGCTTCTGCTGTTGCTTCTGAGGTTGCCGGCCAGCGGCCGGCACTACCGCGGGTGCCGGGCGCAGCCCGGCCGCGCGCACCCTCACCGCCCCTGCGGATCCGGCCGGTGATGCACGTACTCGACCACCGTGCCATCGGGATGCACCGCATTGAACGCCGCCCCGGTCGGGACCACCTGCAGCGGGAAGATGATTTCAGCGCCAGCCGCCACCAGCTTGTCGTGATAGGGCCGAACATCGTCGACCAGCAGCGTTCCCGTGGTCGAAGTGAACGGCGCCAGCGCCGCCTCGCTGCCCTCGATCAACAGGAACGCACCGACCATCGCCAGACGCAGGCCGGCCTCCGGAAACGGGAACCCCGCATCGGCCACCACGCCCTGCAACTGCTCGTAGAACGCCACGCTGCGCTCCAGCTCACCCGGGGCCACGAACACCCGGATCAGCACGCGCGGCGCGCGTTGGCTGGAGGTGTCACAGCGGTCGCGCCAGAGATGGTCGAAGTCGCGATGTACGGTCATGGGCTCGGTTCGTGGCCAGGGACCCTCATTATCAGCAGCCTCGCGCGGCGCGCTGATGACCGCCGGTGATGGCCTGATAACCAGTGGCTGGGGTCAGCCTGTGACTTAGGTCCTGTTGACAGGTGTGAACGCCCTCGCACAATCTTCACATGATTGGGTCGCCCTGCGCGGCCCGGACAGGCAGGTTGTCACGCCGGGAGGAGGGTCCCAGGCGCAGACCGGCCCGTCCTTCGGCCTGCGGGACGTTGCCTGGCAACCCCTGCGCGGCATGAACGCTGCACCCTTCGGCGGCACTTTCCCTGGACCGATTGCCTTGGCAACGGAATTACGCCTGCCGATGAAAACGTTTACAAAGCCGCTTGCACTGTCCCTGGCCCTGTCTGCCGCACTGGTTGCCCCAGCCTGGGCCGACCCCGCCGCGTTCACTGTGCTGACCCTGGAACAGGCCCCGACCGCCGAGGCGATGCCGGCCCTGGCCGCCCAGCTGAAGAGCCTGAAGGTGGACGCGGTGAGCGTGCGCCAGGTGCAGCGCGGCATCGGCCAGGTCGATCCGCTGCAGGTGCTGGCCGATGGCCTGGGCTACGCGTACCGCTTCATTGCTGCGGGCAAGGACGATGGCCAGACCCAGCGCGGCCAGGCCGTGCTGACCCGGCTGCCGATCGCCGCTGAATCCGGCCCCGACCAGCCGGGCCTGAACTACCTGCGCCTGGACGATGGCCGCCACACCGTGGCGGTGTACACCGATGCCGGCGCAGGTGCCGCGCAGCTGCCGGCGCTGGTCACGCGTTCGCGGCTGGGCGCACCGGCGGTGCTGCTCGGCGCGGTGGCCGGTGAATCGGCCAAGGCCGCAGGCTTCGATCCGGCGCGTGTGGCGCTGGAGGCCGATGCCAGCTACTTCAGCGATGGTTTCCAGGCCGCCAGCAGCGCACCGTTCAAGGTGGAAGGCAGCACCCTGCGTGCCACGCTGCTGACCCTGGCCTACGCCGCCGACAAGCACGGCGACACGCCGTGGATGGACACCACCCTCAACGCCGATGCACGCGCTGCGTTGCTGCTGAAGGCGATGACCGAGGATGAGAAGTTCCAGATGCTGCACAGCTACTTCGGGCTGGGCAAGGACGGTGGCCCGCTGCCGGAAGGCGCGGTCGGCTCGGCCGGTTTCGTGCCCGGCGTGGCACGCCTGGGCATTCCGTCGCAGCAGTCGGCCGATGCCGGCGTCGGCGTGACCAATCCGGGTGGCATCCGTCCGGGCGACTTCGCCACGGCCATGCCTTCGGGCCCGTCCACCGCATCGAGCTGGAACCCGCAGGTTGCCTTTGCCGGCGGTGCGACGATGGGCCGCGAGGCGTGGCAACAGCGCTTCAACATCCTGCTGTCGGGCAGCGTCAACCTGCAGCGCGACCCGCGCAACGGCCGCAACTTCGAATATGCCGGTGAAGATCCGCTGCTGGCCGGTTCGATGGTTGGCGCGCTGATCCAGGGCGTGCAGAGCCAGCACGTGATCTCCTCGATGAAGCATTTCGCGCTGAACGACATGGAGACCCGTCGCAACTTCCACGACGTGCGCATCGGCGAACAGGCCATGCACGAGTCGGACCTGCTGGCCTTCGAGATCGCGCTGGACGCCGGTCGCCCGGGCGTGGCGATGTGCTCGTACAACAAGATCAACGGTACCTACGGCTGCGAGAACGGCTACCTGATGAACCAGGTGCTGAAGCAGGAATGGAAGTTCCCTGGTTTCGTGATGTCCGACTGGGGTGGCGTGCACAGTGGCTCGAAGGCGGCGCTGGCCGGCCTGGACCAGCAGTCGGCCGGTGAAGTGTTCGACGCAGCGGTGTTCTTCGATGAGCCGCTGCGCCTGGCCGTGCACGGCGGCGTGGTGCCGCAGGCGCGCCTGAACGACATGGTGGCGCGCATCCTGCGCACGATGTTCCTGCACGGCAACTTCGACAACCCGCCGCAGCACCAGAAGGTCGACGCCGAGGCCGGTTTCGCCGTCGCTCAGCGCACAGTGGAAGAAGGCAGCGTGCTGCTGCGCAATGAAGGCAACCTGCTGCCGCTGGCCGACAGCGTGAAGCGCATCGTCATCATCGGCGGCCATGCCGACAAGGGCGTGATCGGTGGCGGTGGTTCGTCGATGGTGGGCGTGACCGCCAAGGGCACCAACGCGGTGCCGGGCGTGCTGCCGACCACCTGGCCGGGCCCGGTGATCTTCCACCCGTCCTCGCCGCTGGAATCGCTGCGTGCGGCGCGTCCGGATGCAACCATCGAGTATGTGGACGGCACCAACGCCGCCGCTGCGGCCAAGGCAGCAGCGCAGGCCGACGTGGCCATCGTGTTCGCCACCCAGTGGGCGGCCGAATCGGTGGACCTGCCGGACATGCAGCTGCCGGATAATCAGGACGCCCTGATCTCGGCCGTGGCCAAGGCCAACCCGAAGACCGTGCTGGTGCTGGAAACCAACGGCCCGGTGCGCACGCCGTGGCTGGCGCAGGTGCCGGCGATGCTGCAGGCCTGGTACCCGGGCATCCGCGGTGGCGAAGGCATTGCCGCGCTGCTGACCGGCCAGGTCAATCCATCCGGCCGCCTGCCGGTGACCTGGGTGACGGACGAATCGCAGCTGCCGCGCCCGCACATCGACGGCCTCGGCTTCAAGCCGGCCAAGCCGTTCGGCGATGTGTTCGATTTCGATATCGAAGGCGCCAACGTCGGCTACAAGTGGATGGCGGCCAAGGGCCTGACCCCGACCTTCGCGTTCGGCCACGGCCTGTCCTACACCTCCTTCGCCTATGAAAACCTGAAGGTGAGCGTGGAGGGTTCGCGCCTGGTCGCCAGCGTCGACATCCGCAACACCGGCAAGCGCCCCGGTGCCGACGTCGCGCAGCTGTACCTGAAGCTGCCGGCCGGCAGCACCACGCCGATCCGCCTGATCGGCTACGACAAGGTGACCCTGCAGCCGGGCGAACAGCGTCGCATCCGCATCGAAGCCGAGCCGAAGACCCTGGCCCACTACGATGCGCAGGCCCGCCAGTGGAAGATCGACGGCGGCAGTTACCAGGTACAGCTGTCGCGCAATGCCGCCGAACCGCTGCAGACGGTGGATGTACAGCTGGTGGAGTAGGTGCTGCGCTGATGCCTGAAGACACGGCCCGGCACAGGGCCGTGTCTGAAAAAGGGGACGGAGGGGATCAAGTCGCTTATGCATAAACGACTTGATCCCCTCCGTCCCCTTTTCATGTGGCGAACCACCCGCGCAGGAAATCGATCAGCTGCCGCACCTTCGGTGAGGGCTGCGTGCTGTGCGGGTAGACCGCGTACACGCTCTGCTGCGGGAACCGGTGCTGGCGCAGCACCGGGCGCAGCCGGTCCTGGGCCAGGTCGTCCTCGATCAGCCAGCGTGGCAGCACGGTGACCCCGGCGCCGGCCACGGCGAAGGCGCGCAGGCTACTGGCACCATCCACGCGCACCACTGCATTGCCCGGGTTGGTGGCAAACAAGGCGTCGCTGCCGTCGGGCGCGATCACCGGCACGTCGGCCAGGCGCGGGTAGCCGAGGCGGGGCAGGGTGCCCAGCTGCACGGGGTCATCGGCAGCATCGGCAGAGGGCAGGCGTGCCAGCAGGGACGGAGCCGCCACCGCGCACAGTGGGTGCCGTTCCAGTTCGCTGGCGTGCAGGCCCGAATCGGGCAGACGGCCGAGGCGGATCGCCAGGTCGAACCGCTCGGGAATCAGGTCGGCCGGTGCGGGCGACGTGGACAGGTGCAACTGCAGGGCCGGATGCCGTGCACGGAACGCCTCCAACGCAGGAATCAGGCGTAGCTGTGCGTACTCCGGGGTGGTGGTCAGGCGCAGCACACCCTGCAGCTGATGCTGGTCGCGGCGTGCGGCATCGATCGCCGCCTGCGCTGCATCCAGCGCCTGCACGCAGTGCTGCAGGAACTGCTCGCCGGCATCGGTCAGGGCCAGGTGGCGGGTACTGCGCAGCAACAGGGTCACGCCCAGCTCCTGTTCCAGCCGCTTCAGGTTGAAGCTGACCACCGCGCGGCTCAGGCCCAGGCGATCGGCGGCGGCGGTCAGGCTGCCGGCCTCGACCACGGCGCGGAAGATATCGAAGCGATCGAGGCTGACCATGATGATCCATTGTCAAAACAGGTTTGACAGTGTTGCAGCTGCCGTCGTGTTTTTCCAACAAGGTCCGGACGGCATGCTGGCCGCTTCCCCGCTGGAGCGCCGCCGATGCCGTCCCCCCGCCTGCGCCATGAGGCGATCTTCCTGCTGGTGTTCGCCCTGGATCTGGTCAACATGTTCATCGCCACGGTGGCCTATCCGGCATTGGCAG
The DNA here is from genome assembly GCF_003205835.1 of Stenotrophomonas maltophilia. GTDB lineage: Bacteria > Pseudomonadota > Gammaproteobacteria > Xanthomonadales > Xanthomonadaceae > Stenotrophomonas > Stenotrophomonas riyadhensis. The sequence continues at coordinate 2,922,832 of NZ_CP029773.1, read as the reverse complement.
CGGAGATGCACGCCGATATCAGCACCCTGGCCTGGGTGGGCACCGCCTACATGCTGGGCCTGAGCGTGGTGATTCCGCTGGCGCCCTGGCTGGCCGCGCGCTGTGGTGAGCGCCGCCTGCTGCTGGTGGCGTTGCTGCTGTTCGCGGTTGCCGCTGCGCTGGCCGGCGCCGCACCGGGTATCGGCTGGCTGCTGGGCTGGCGCCTGCTGCAGGGCCTGGCCGGTGGCCTGCTGATTCCGGTGGCACAGGCGGCAGCGTACCGACAGTGCACGCCCGACCAGCGTGGCGCGCTGACCCGCCGCATCCTGCTGGTGGCGCTGCTGGTACCGGCACTGGCGCCCGCGCTCGGTGGGCTGCTGGTGCAGTGGTTGTCCTGGCGCGGTGTGCTCTGGGCCAGCCTGCCGCTGGCCGTGGTGGCGATTGGACTGGTGCTGGCGTGGATGCCGGCCGATGGCGCGCGTAGTGCGCCACGCCTGCAGGCCTATGCGCTGTCCACCGCGATGCTGGCGCTGGGCGCACTGCTGCTGGCGCTGACCTGGCTGGGTGAACCCGGCCATCGGGCCGCCGGCGCCGTACTGCTGTTGATCGCATTGCTGTTGGCGGCGGCCCACCTGCGGCATGCACGGCAGCAGGCGCAACCCCTGCTGCGCTGGTCATTGCTATCCCATCGCGGCCTGCGCCTGGCGATGCTGGTCTACCTGGCAGTACCCGGTGTATTCATCGGCAGCCAGCTGGTCAGCACGCTGCAGTTGCACCAGGCTGGTTACAGTGCCGCGCGCATCGGCGCGCTGATGCTGCCCTGGGCGCTGGCCTCGGCCATGGCGATCACGGCCAGCAAGCGCCTGCTGGCTCGCTTCGGTCCGGCCACGGTACTGCGTACGGGCATGCTTCTGCAGGCCGGCGGCCTGCTGTTGATGGCGCTGCTGCCGCAGCCGCACGTCGCCTTGGCCGGGCTGCTGTTCGCGCTGATGGGCGCCGGCGGCAGCCTGTGCAGCAGCACCGCACAGACGCTGGCCTTCCATGGGGTCGAGGGCGAGGCGCTGGGTGATGCCAGCGCACTCTGGAACCTCAATCGCCAGCTCAGCTTCTGCCTCGGCACCGCGGCCATCGCGCTGCTGCTGGCATTGGCCATGCAATGGCTGCCGGCCCATGCCACCGGCGTGGCGCTGGGTCTGGCTGCTGTACTGACCCTGCTGCCGATGGCGTTGCTGCGCCGGCCGCAGTTGCTCACTCTTTCGCAACCGGAGAACATCTGATGGATACCACCGCAGAACATGAAGTCCACCACTTGCACGACAAGCTGCAGGCTTGGTTCCGTGCCGACGTCGGCACCGACGTGCTGGATGATCTGATGGCGCATTTCTGCGCGGACTTCAGCATGGTCGGTATCGGTGGCCGCAGGCTGGATCGGAATGCCGTGCAGGCACTGTTCGCGGGTGGCCATGGCGCGCGGCCGGGGCTGCAGATTTCCATCGAAGCCGTGCAGGCGGTGGAAGCGCCGTCACCGCTGGCGGTGCTGCGCTATCGCGAAGGGCATTCGATCGATGGCGGCGTACCCGCATGGCGGGAATCGCTGGCGGTGCTGCGGCAGGAAGATGGCCGTTGGCGCTGGTTGGCGTTGCACGAAGTGCCGGCAGCCTGATCGGTAGTGCCGGCCGCTGGCCGGCAACCGCGTACCGTGCCCGGGGTGGATGAAGTTGCCGGCCAGCGGCCGGCATGACCGGTTGCCGTCGGGCGCAGCAGCTGGTCGCACATGTGCCATCAGTCCTGCCTGCATCCACCGCAGAATGCAAAGCCCGCCCACACTTCACGGTACAAGGCAGGAGTAGGCTTGAGGCTTTCCTGCCGGGAGGGGTCTCCATGCGTGTGCGTGCCGTTGCTGTAGCCATCGCCCTTTGCCTGTCCAGCACCGTGCTGGCCGCCGAAACCCCGCCGATGACCCCGGACATCAGCGGCAAGCCCTTCGTTGCCCCCGATGTCGGTCGTGACTACGACAAGCGCGTGGTGATGGTGCCGATGCGTGATGGCACCAGGCTGTATACGGTGATCGTGGTGCCCAAGGGCGCGCGCAATGCGCCGATCCTGCTGACCCGTACGCCTTACGACGCAGCTGGCCGCGCCAGCCGCAGTGATTCGCCGCGCATGCGCGACCTGCTGCCGCAGGGCGACGAGGTGTTTGTCGATGGCGGTTACATCCGCGTATTCCAGGACATCCGCGGCAAGTACGGCTCCGAGGGCGATTACGTGATGACCCGGCCGCTGCGCGGGCCGTTGAACAACACCAAGGTGGACCATTCCACCGACGCCTGGGACACCATCGACTGGCTGGTGAAGAACGTGCCGGAGAGCAACGGCAAGGTCGGTATGCTCGGCTCGTCGTACGAGGGCTTCACCGTGGTGATGGCGCTGACCGACCCGCACCCGGCGCTGAAGGTGGCCGCGCCGCAGAGCCCGATGGTCGATGGCTGGATGGGTGACGACTGGCTCAACTACGGCGCGTTCCGCCAGGTCAATTTCAACTACTTCGCGATGCAGACCGAGAAGCGCGGCAAGGGCACGCCGCTGCCCAGCCTCGGCTACGATGACTACAGCACCTTCCTGCGCATCGGTTCGGCCGGTGACTACGCGCGTTTCACCGGCGTGGACCAGCTGACCTGGTGGAAGAAACTGGTGGAGCACCCGGCCTATGACGGCTTCTGGCAGGGCCAGGCGCTGGACGCGGTGATGGCGAAGACGCCATTGAAGGTGCCGACCCTGTGGCTGCAGGGTCTGTGGGACCAGGAGGACATGTGGGGTGCCAACCACGCCTACCAGGCAATGGAAGGGCGCGACAGCGGCAACAACCGCAACTACCTGGTGATGGGACCGTGGCGGCACAGCCAGGTGAACTACAGCGGTAGCGAGCTGGGCGCGCTGAAGTTCGATGGCGATACCGCGCTGCAGTTCCGCCGTGATGTGCTCAAGCCGTTCTTCGACCAGTACCTGGTGGACGGTGCGCCGAAGGCGGATACGCCGCCGGTGCTGATCTACAACACCGGCGAGAACCACTGGGATCGCCTGAAGGGCTGGCCACGCAGCTGCGACAAGGGCTGTGCTGCCAGCAGCAAGCCGCTGTACCTGCGTGCCGGCGGCAAGCTGGCGTTCCAGGCACCGGCGGCGGGCGAGGGCGACTTCGAGGAATACGTGTCCGACCCGGCCAAGCCGGTGCCGTTCGTGCCGCGTCCGGTGCGTTTCGGTGACCGCGACATGTGGACCACCTGGCTGGTCAAGGATCAGCGCTTCGTTGATGGCCGCCCGGACGTGCTGACCTTCATCACCGAACCGCTGACCGCGCCGCTGCGCATCGGTGGCGCGCCGGTGGTGCATCTGCAAGCCTCGACCAGTGGCACCGACAGCGACTGGGTGGTGAAGCTGATCGACGTGTATCCGGACCAGGAAGCGTCGACGCCGGAGATGGGCGGCTACGAGCTGCCGGTGTCGCTGGCGATCTTCCGTGGCCGCTATCGCGAAAGCTTCAGCGATCCGAAGCCGCTGGCGGCGAACCAGGTGCTGCCGTACCGCTTCGACCTGCCCAACGCCAACCACACCTTCCAGAAGGGTCACCGGGTGATGGTGCAGGTGCAGTCCAGTCTGTTCCCGCTGTACGACCGCAACCCGCAGACCTACGTGCCGAACATCTATCTGGCCAAACCGGGCGACTACCAGAAGGCCACGCAGCGGGTCTGGCACAGCGCGGCGCAGGCCAGTTACATCGATCTGCCGGTGTATTGAGTTTGATGAGGTACGCCGGGTGCGCGATACCCGGCGGCCGCGGTAGTGCCGGCCGCTGGCCGGCATCCGCGATGGTGCCAAAGCGTGTCGGCCAAGGTCGACACCCACCAGGGCTGGGCCATGGCAGGTCGATTCAGGCGGCCGCGGTAGTGCCGGCCGCTGGCCGGCATCCGCGATGGTGCCAAAGCGTGTCGGCCAAGGTCGACACCCACCAGGGCTGGGCCATGGCAGGTCGATTCAGGCGGCTGCGGTAGTGCCGGCCGCTGGCCTGCATCCGCGATGGTGCCAAAGCGTGTCGACCAAGGTCGACACCTACCGAGGCCTTCAGCCCACTTTCGATGGGCCGGTGCGCCAGCGGCTGGGCACCAGGCCGAAGCGCTTGCGGAATGCGGCCGCGAAGTTGCTGGGGTGACGGTAACCACTGGCGGCGGCGGCCTGCTCGACGGTCCAGCCGTCCTCGCGCAGGCCCTGTTCGGCATGGCGCATGCGCTGTTCGTGCAGGTAGTCGAATACCGAGCAGCCGTATTGCTGGGCGAAGTGGCGGCGCAGCGAGCTCGGACTCATGCAGGCCAGCTGGGCCAGTTCGACCAGACTATGGGCGTGGCTGGGGTCGTCATGCAGGTAGGCACGCACGCGCTCCAGCCGCTCGCGCTGGCCCGCGCGCAGCGTTCGTACATGGTCGGTCTGCAGATCTTCGGCTTGCAGGCCGACGGCCAGCAGCTGCAGGGCCACGCCTTCGCGCCACAGCGCATCGATGCCGTCCTGCCAGGGGCTGTCGAACAGCTGGCCCAGCACCGGCAGCAGGGTGTGCGGAATCGCCCAGTGGCGGCATTCCAGGTGGGTATTGAGCGCTGTTTCCAGCTGCGGCAGCTGGAACAGATCCGGATCGATCTGGCCCGGCACCATCACGCTGACGCCGCGCATGCGCGTTTCGCCGGGATGTGAGCCGGTCATCTCGACCTGTTCCCGGTGGTGCGCGGTCATGGCGGTGCCGGCGCGCAGGGTGAAGCCGCCGCGTCGCGGAATGCGGACGTCGACCTGCCCCTGCAGCATCACCCGGATGGCCAACCCGGGGCTCTGCTGGGCAGTGGCCACATACGGGAAACGATTATGGACGTCGGACGCGATCAGGCTCATGCCGCCACGCAGGAACTGTTCATTGACCTCGCCGTGGCCGGCCCACTGATCGTCGCGCAGGTGTTCCGGATCGGCGCGGTAATCAAAGCCATGGCGATGGCCGAAGCGGCGGTAATCGGCGAAAGTGAAATATCGGGACATTGCTCGGCACGTGCGCAGGAGGTGGACGCTGGCAGTACCTCGCCCATGCGCTCTGCATTGCAGATGCAGTTCCGGTCGTGGCCTGTGCAGACCCGCTGCAATGCGGTGGCGACGGCACGCTGGATGGCTGGGGAAACGCCAGATTGGAATGAGTGTGTCGAAGAAACTGGAAACGTTTCCCATTGTCGCCTTGATTCACCCGCATTTGATTTCGAGATGGTCAAAACGATTGGTCAATATGGCCAAGTTGAATCTTCCGTGGAACATACGGCGGCGTTCTGCCTGCATATCCGTACGCAATTCCATACATCAACTGGAGTTGAGGTTCCATGGGTGGAACGATCGCCTGCGGACACGTTGTCGCCCGTGTCATCACGGATGAAGGCGTAGCGTGAGGCGTTGGCGGCGGCAGGCCGCATCGATACCCCCACAGATGGAGAATGCAGATGATCGATTACCAGCTCACCGGCAAGACCGCGATCGTGACCGGCGGCGTATCCGGCATCGGCCTGGCGGTCGCGCAGACCCTCGCCGCATCCGGTGCGCGTATTTCGGTCTGGGACCTGAAGCAGGGCGCGGTGGATGCCACGGTGGCACAGCTGCAGGACAGCGGCGTGCAGGCCATCGGCGTCGCGCTGGACGTGACCGATGATGCCGCCGTCGAAGCGGCAGTGCAGCGCACGGTGAAGGAACTGGGCGGCGTGCATATCGCAGTCAACAACGCCGGCATCAGTGGGCCGGCGGCCAGCAGTGGTGATTATCCGGTGGACGGATGGCAGCGGGTGATCGACGTCAACCTGACCAGCGTATTCCTGTGCCAGCGTGCGCAGATCCAGGCGATGCGTGCGGCGGGTTCCGGTGGCAGCATCATCAACATGGCGTCGATCCTGGGTCAGGTGGGGTATGCCGGTTCCACCGCGTATGTAGCGGCCAAGCACGGCGTGGTCGGCCTGACCCAGACCGCAGCCTGGGAACATGCCGCAGATGGCATCCGTGTCAATGCGGTCGGCCCGGGTTTCATCAACACGCCGCTGCTGGAGAAGATGGATCCGAAGGTGCGCGCGACACTGGAAGCGCGGCATGCGCTGAAGCGGCTGGGCACGGCCGAGGAAGTAGCGGCACTGGTGGCCTGGTTGGCCAGCGACGACGCCTCGTTCGCGACCGGTACCTATTACGCCATTGATGGTGGCTACCTGGCGCAGTGATGCGTTGATCACAGATGGCGCAGGCGTTGGACACGGCCCGGCGCTGTCGGGTGAACGGGCTGTGGTGTGGCCTTCAGCTCTGTGCCACGGGTGCCACGCGACGCTCCGGGAAACTCCCGGAGCCTGCCCATGCAACGCACCCAGGATGTCTCGATCCTGCTGCGCGTGGCCGCAGCAATGCTGCTCGGCGGCGTGCTCGGCGTCGAGCGCGGGATGAGCAATCGGCATCGCCGTGGGCATCGGCAAGTACGTGGTTGCCATCGGGGTGAGCGTGCCGTGCGTGCTGGTGCTGGCGGTGATGCGGCGGCTGGAGAAGAAGATCTGACGCGGAGTGGGGGCGGAGCCCCTGCGGGGATCCGACCCCAAGGGCCCAGGCAGGGTCAGATCCCCGCAGGGGCTCTGACCCTTACCTCGCGAAATGGTCTGACCAATATGGTGTCTAGCCCTATGGTCTAATAGGCGCTTCGCCGGAGTGGCGGTTAAATCCGCTGCACGTGGTCTGATCGATATCATTATTGGTAATACCAATGATCGGCGACCGCGGCGACCCACCGCGTGCGGTGGAGCACATCCCGCCCCCAGTCGAGAGCCTTCATGCAGCCCTGGCAACACCTGTACGACCCCGCCGGCAACCTGTGGTTGTCGAGCCTGATCGCGCTGCTGCCGATCGCGTTCTTCTTCATCGCTCTGGCCGTGCTGCGGATGAAGGGCTGGCTGGCCGGCACGATCACCGTGGCCATCGCACTCGGCGTAGCCCTGCTGTTCTATCGCATGCCGCTGACCCAGGCGCTGGGCGCGGCCGGTTTCGGCTTCGTCTACGGCCTGTGGCCGATCGCCTGGATCATCATCGGCGCGGTGTTTCTCTACAAGGTTTCGGTCAAGACCGGGCAGTTCGACATCATCCGTGCCTCGATCCTGTCGGTCACCGAGGACCAGCGCCTGCAGATGCTGATGGTCGGCTTCGCCTTCGGTGCCTTCCTGGAAGGCGCGGCCGGTTTCGGTGCGCCGGTGGCGATCACCGCGGCACTGCTGGTCGGGCTGGGCTTCAAGCCGCTGTATGCCGCCGGCCTGTGCCTGATCGTCAACACCGCGCCGGTGGCGTTCGGTGCAATGGGCATTCCGATCATCGTGGCCGGGCAGGTCACCGGCCTGGACGCGTTCGAGATCGGCCAGATGGCCGGCCGCCAGCTGCCGTTCCTGACCCTCATCGTGCTGTTCTGGATCATGGCGATCATGGATGGCTGGCGTGGCATCAAGGAAACCTGGCCGGCGGTGCTGGTGGCCGGTGGCTCGTTCGCCATCGCGCAGTACCTGACCTCCAACTTCATTGGCCCGGAACTGCCGGACATCACCGCCTCACTGGCATCGCTGGTCTGCCTGACCCTGTTCCTGCGCCGCTGGAAGCCGGTGCGGATCTTCCGCTTCGATACCGAAACCAGCGCCGAGGCCGCTGCACAGGCACTGGAAGCGCCACGCTACAGCGTCGGCCAGGTCGCCAAGGCATGGTCGCCGTTCCTGATCCTCACCGCGATGGTCACGCTGTGGAGCATCAAACCGTTCAAGTCGCTGTTCGCGGCGGGCGGCCCGCTGGAAAGTTGGGTGCTGAAAATCCCGGTGCCGGGCCTCGACCAGATGGTGCAGAAGATGCCGCCGATCGTGGATGCACCGCTCAGCTACGAGGCGATCTACAAGTTTGACTGGTTCTCGGCCACCGGCACCTCGATCATCCTGGCCGCGGTGATCGCGATCATCGCGCTGCGCATGCCGGCCCGTTCGGCGCTGCAGACCTTCGGTGAGACCGTGCGTGAGCTGCGCATGCCGATCTACTCGATCGGCATGGTGCTGGCCTTTGCCTTCATCGCCAACTATTCGGGCCTGTCGGCGACGCTGGCGCTGGCACTGGCGCATACCGGTGACGCGTTCCCGTTCTTCTCGCCGTTCCTCGGCTGGCTGGGCGTGTTCCTGACCGGCTCGGACACCTCGTCCAACGCGCTGTTCTCGGCGCTGCAGGCCACCACGGCGCAGCAGATCGGCGTATCCGACGTGCTGCTGGTGGCAGCCAACACCACTGGTGGCGTTACCGGCAAGATGATTTCGCCGCAGTCGATCGCCATTGCCTGCGCCGCGGTCGGCCTGGCCGGCAAGGAATCGGACCTGTTCCGCTTCACGGTCAAGCACAGCCTGATCTTCACCACCATGGTCGGCCTGATCACCCTGGCCCAGGCCTACTGGCTGACCTGGATGATTCCCTGAGCCATGCGGTGTGGCCTGACCCTCTGTTACGCGCTTCGGGCCACAATGGCGCCATGAGCACGCAACGTATTTCGGACAAGGTGGCCGCGCAGCTGCGCGGCCTGGTGCAGGAACAGCGGCTGCAACCGGGTGACCGGCTGCCGGCCGAGCGCACCCTGGCGGTGCAGCTGGGGGTCTCGCGCACCGCGCTGCGCGAGGCCATCGCGCAGTTGGCCAGCCAGGGCCTGCTGACTGCACGGGTTGGTGGCGGCACCTACGTGGCCGAACCCGCGGCGCGCGCGCGGCAGGCGCTGGATGAACCGCTGGCGCCGTACCTGCCGCTGTTCCAGGGCGACCCGGAATACCGCTTCGACGTGCTGGAGATCCGCCACGCGCTGGAAGGTGCCACCGCCTGGCATGCAGCGTTGCGCGCCACCGATGAGGATCGCACACGCATCGCGCAGGCCTTCCAGACCATGATGGACGCGCACGGCAAGGACGATCCCACCGGTGAAGCCGAGGCCGACGCGGCCTTCCACCTGTCCATCGCCGAGGCCTCGCACAACCTGGTGCTGCTGCAGGTGATGCGCGGCCTGTTCGAGCTGCTGCAGACCAACATCTCGCAGAGCCGCGAAAAGCTCTACACCTCGGCGAGGACCTTCTCGCCGTTGTCCGACCAGCACCGCGAGATGATGGACGCGGTGCTGGCCGGCGACCCCGAACGCGCGCGCGCCGCCGCGCATGCCCATCTCGAGTTCGTGCACACCACGCTGCGCACCCTCGATGACAACGAAGCCCGGCGTGCGCGGGCTTCGCGTCTACCTTCCCCACACGGTTGACCCCATGATCATCTCCGCCTCCACCGATTACCGTGCCGCAGCGCAACGCCGGCTGCCGCCGTTCCTGTTCCACTACATCGATGGCGGCGCGTATGCCGAGCACACGCTGAAGCGCAACGTTTCCGACCTGTCCGACATCGCGCTGCGCCAGCGCATCCTGCGCAACATGTCCGACCTGAGCCTGGAAACCGAACTGTTCGGCGAAACGCTGGCGATGCCGGTGGCACTGGCCCCGGTCGGCCTGACCGGCATGTATGCCCGGCGCGGCGAGGTGCAGGCGGCGCGCGCGGCCGACAGCCGTGGCATCCCGTTTACCCTGTCCACCGTATCGGTGTGCCCGATCGAGGAAGTGGCACCGGCCATCCAGCGGCCGATGTGGTTCCAGCTGTATGTGCTGCGCGACCGTGGCTTCATGCGCAACGCGCTGGAGCGGGCGCAGGCCGCGGGCGTGACCACCCTGGTGTTCACCGTGGATATGCCGGTGCCGGGTGCGCGCTACCGCGATGCTCACTCCGGCATGAGCGGACCGAATGCCTCGCTGCGCCGCATCGGCCAGGCCATCACCCACCCGCACTGGGCGTGGGACGTCGGCCTGTTCGGCCGCCCGCATGATCTGGGCAACATCTCCACCTACCGCGGCAACCCGACCGGGCTGGAGGATTACATCGGCTGGCTCGGCAGCAACTTCGATCCCTCCATTTCGTGGAAGGACCTGGAGTGGATCCGCGAGTTCTGGAAGGGCCCAATGGTGATCAAGGGCATCCTCGACCCGGATGACGCACGTGATGCGGTCAAGTTCGGCGCCGATGGCATCGTGGTCTCCAACCACGGTGGCCGCCAGCTGGACGGCGTGCTGTCCACCGCGCGTGCATTGCCGGCGATTGCCGATGCGGTGCAGGGCGACCTGAAGATCCTCGCCGATTCCGGCATCCGCACCGGCCTGGACGTGGTGCGCATGCTGGCGTTGGGTGCCGATACCGTGCTGCTGGGCCGTGCCTTCGTCTATGCACTTGCAGCGCAGGGCGAGGCGGGCGTGGCCAACCTGCTGGACCTGATTGCCAAGGAAATGCGCGTGGCGATGACACTGACCGGTGCGCGCCGCATCGCTGACATCGGCCGCGATTCGCTGGTCAACCTGCCGTGAGTGACCACGATGCCGTGCTGGCGCAATTGCGCGCTGCGGTCAGCAGCCGCCATGTACTGACCGGCGACAAGGCCACCCGCCGTTTCCGCCGTGGCTACCGTTTCGGCGACGGCCCGGTGCTGGCGGTGGTGCGCCCAGGTACGCTGCTGGAGCTGTGGCGTGTGCTGCAGGCGGCGGTGCAGGGCGGGGCAGCGATCATCCTGCAGGCGGCCAACACCGGCCTGACCGGTGGCTCGACCCCGGATGGCAACGACTATGGGCGTCCGATCGTGCTGGTCAGCACGCTGCGCCTGACCGGCATCCAGCTGTTGAACGAAGGCCGCCAGGTGCTGTGCCTGCCCGGCGCGACGCTGGACCGGCTGGAGCAGACGCTGGCGCCACTGGGCCGCGAACCGCATTCGGTGATCGGCTCGTCCTGCATCGGCGCCTCGGTGCTGGGCGGCATCTGCAACAACTCCGGTGGCGCGCTGGTGCGTCGTGGCCCGGCCTACACTGAGCTGGCACTGTATGCGCAGGTCGATGCGCAGGGCCAGCTGCAGCTGGTCAACCATCTGGGCATCGCGCTGGGCGATACGCCCGAGCAGATCCTGCAGCGCCTGCAGGCGGGTGACTACCGTGCTGCCGACGTTGGGGACGGCGATGGCCGCGCCGCCTCCGATCCACGCTACGCCGAGGAAGTGCGCCGGGTCGATGCCGATACGCCGGCACGCTTCAATGCCGACCCCAGCCGCCACTTCGAGGCAGCGGGATCTGCCGGCAAGCTGGCAGTGTTCGCGGTGCGCCTGGACACCTTCGAGAAGGAGGCGGCCGAAGTCTTCTACATCGGCAGCAACCGCACCGACAGCCTGACCGCGATCCGGCGCCAACTGCTGACCGGCTTCGAACGCCTGCCGATTGCCGGCGAGTACATCCACCGCGATGCCTATGACATCGGCGAACGCTACGGCAAGGACAGCTTCCTGTTGATCGACCGCCTTGGCACCGCCCGCGTGCCGGCCGCCTTCGCACTGAAGAGCCGCGTCGATGGCTGGTTCGAGCGGTTGGGCCTGCGCGGCGTGACCGACCGGCTGATGCAGGTGCTGACCGGCCTGCTGCCCTCGCACCTGCCCAAGCGCATGGGCGAGTTCCGCCAGCGCTACGAGCATCATCTGTTGCTGAAGGTCTCCGCGCAGGACGCAGCGGACACCGAGGCGTGGCTGCGCGGCTTCTTTGCCGACCATGAGGGCGGCTACTTCCACTGCACGGCCGATGAGGGTCGCAAGGCCTTCCTGCATCGCTTCGCCGTGGCCGGCGCCGCGGTGCGCTACCGCGAGGTACACCGCGACCAGGTGCAGGACATCGTGGCGCTGGACATCGCCCTGCGCCGCGATGATGCCGACTGGTTCGAGCAGTTGCCGGCCGATATCGATGGCCGCCTGCTGCACAAGCTGTATTACGGGCACTTCCTGTGCCACGTGTTCCACCAGGACTACATCGCGCGCAAGGGCGAAGACCCGATGGCGATCGAGCACGCGATGTGGGCACTGCTGGACCAGCGCGGCGCCGAGTATCCGGCCGAGCACAACGTCGGCCACCTGTACCCGGCCAAGCCAGCGCTGGCCGGGTTCTACAAGCAGCTGGACCCGAGCAATACGTTCAATCCGGGCATCGGCCAGACGTCGAAGGCGAAAGGGTGGGGTGGCTGCGACTGCAATGGGCATTGACGGATACAACGTATCCTTACTGTAGAGCCGAGCCTATGCTCGGCTGCTCTTCCCGACAGAAAGCAGTCGAGCATGGCTCGACTCTGCAAAGGCGAAGTCGGGCATGGCTCGACTCTGCCCGGGCAACGGTTACCATCGGAATCCCAACCGCAGGAGCCGCCCATGCCCCCCATCGTTGCCCGCACGACCGTGTGTGCTGCATTGCTGGCCACCCCGGCGCTGGTGTTGGCGCAGGGCTCGATCTTGCCGCAGCAGCGTGACGCTGCCGGCAATGTGATGGAGCCGCTGGGGCAGGTGCTGGTCGCCGATGAGACGGGACCAGCGGGGCTCTATGACTGCACCCTCGATCGTGCCTGGTGCGTGCGCGTGCAGCCGGTCACCGAAGATGGTGATCGGCCGACCGTGCTGGAAGTACTTGAGAAGGTGCCGGGCCAGCGCACGCCACACACCTATCACGTCAGCATCGACGTGCCGCAGGAAAGCGATCTGAAGCTGTGGCCTTGGATCGTGCGGCTGGCCCCAGGTGTTGGCAGCGACGAGCCTGTGACCGACCCGCAGCAGCGGGCCCGCCAGAATGTACTGGTGGGAGGCATCGTCTCGTTCAGCAGCATGTATTCCGGCGGCGGTGCCGATGCGTCCACGCTGCAGCTGGCACGCGTGCGCCACCTGCAGGACGACATCCAGGTGGACGACGACGTGCTGACCGTGCCGTGGCTGGGCAGTGCGATGATCCGCGCCTGCTTCAGCGAGCAGGACATCAAGCAGCGTGCCGGTGCCTGCCACGATGAGTATGGGTTCTCGGCAAAACTGGGGCTGGAGACGGCGGCCGAGGGCATGCCGGTACTGCGCTACCAGACCGTGGCCACGCGGTTTCCGGCCGGTGTCTCGCGCTTCGAGGATTCGCTGGCCAAAGGGCCGCTGAAGAAGAAGGACCTCCGCACCGAGCAGGACCCAGCGTGCAGCTACACGCGGCTGTTCCGCTTTAGCGATGGGGTATTCCACCCCGACCAGGCGCTGCCGGATTGTGCGGGGTATACCGAACCCTGAGCCTTGTAGAGTCGAGCCATGCTCGACTGCTCTTCGGATGGGCCGCGCGAAAAGCCAGTCGAGCATGGCTCGACTCTACAAAAGCCCGCTGCCGCGCTTATTCGCAGCGGGTCGCGGTGATGATGTTGTCCTTGTCCACGTACACGCGCAGGCGGTCCTGGCGGATGTCCCTGGTGGTGATGGTGCTGGGGCCGATCGGGTTGACCAGGCCGGCACCGCTTTCGCTGGACAGTCGGCGGATGTTGGGTTCGTTGGCTGGCTGGCCGATCGCCCAGCCCAGCTGGCTGGCATCACAGCGGCCCGTGCCCTTCACCTCCGGGCCTGGCGTGCTGACACAGGCGGCCAGCAACAGGGGCGAGGCGAGGGCGGCCAGGGCAAGGTGGGTGGGACGGTATCGGTTCATGGGTGCAACTCCTGAGGGCATGATGACGCCACCATAGCACCGCGCCCGTGGCGACGGCATGCGCTGGATCAAGCCGTGTCGTTCAGCGTGTGCAGGCATTGTCGGGATCGAAGTGTTCCGGACCGCGGTAGCGGGCGGCAGCCCGCTCGAAGTGCAGTGCAATCGTTTCCCGGCCGCCCGGACAGTCACGCGATGCCTCCAGCGCCGGCCACGCCGGATGCGGTGCCGGAGGTGCGGCCAGCGTGGTGAACCGTCCCTCCAGCAGGCGCGCATAGGTTCCGTCCGGGCACTGCGCCAGCACCAGTTTATGGGTGACGTCGATGTCACCGTAGCTGCTGCCGAAGTGGGTGAGGATCGCGTCGGCGCGACCATCGTTGTTGAGGTCGGGCGTAGCGTCGAGCGTGGTCTGCCCGCTGCCGTACGCGCAGCCGTCGCCGACGCCAGGTGCGCAGGCGCTTACATGCCTGCCGTCCGCGAACCGCAGCTCGATACGTTCCTCGATGTCGGCCGCGCAGGCGCGTTGCAGTGGACTGGGCGGCGGCGTGCGCGCGATGGCGGCGTTTGCGGCAACCGAAAGCACCAGCAGGAGCACGGGCGGATGCAGGCGCTGGCACCATGGCACGGTCACGGCGAACTCCCGCGCTTGATCGCTTCCCACACGCTGTCGATGTGCGCACGCAACGGCGCCGCAGCTGATGCCAGCGCAGGATCGTTCTGACGCTCGCCGCCGAAAGGTTCATCGCCTTCCACGTGTACCAGCGATTCGCCACGCACTTCGTAGTACTGCTCGCCCTGGCGAAGCCCGATGCGCAGCTGCTGCGGGTCAATGCCACCGCCACAGACGCTGTGGCTGGCCAGCGTCAACTCGGCTCGGCCGTCGTTGTCCAGGTCGGTGGCTGTCACCTGATCCAGGAAATAGCCTGCCTCCAGATCCAGGCCTTCGCATTGAACCGGATCTTCGACGCTCCAGCGCGAAACCCAAGGACTCGCCTCATCGGTGCGCCGGAACAGCTCTGCACGCAGCGTGATCTGATCCAGCGGTTCTGCGTCGCCCTGCGCCGGCAATGCCTGTGCGCTGCGCGAAAGCAGCAGCAGGCCCGGGCCGTCTACGTCCTTGAAAGCCAGTTGCTTCAGCAGTGTGCCAGGGTAGAGCTCTGTCAGTTCCGCTTCGGGCAGCGATGGCGTGGTCATGAATGCCGATGGCACGTGATGCGAACGACAGCCGGCCGCAGTCAGTATGAGTACGAACAGCAGCGTGAAACGAGAGGAACCTGTCGGCGAAACCGCGGGTTCAACGCGCATCATCACGTCCCGGGCCAAACTCGATCTCATACGGGGTGCTGTCATAACGACGATCATCGACGCCGAAGTAGGTGCTGACATGGATGAATCGGGCATCCCTGCGGCTTGCGGTACAGAGATTGATACCACGGTTGCAGTCGATGCGCAGCCGATCATTGCTCAGCTGCGCGATGTCCCCGACACGTGTATTGCTGTCCACGTTCACGCCACTGACCGCGACAGTGCCCGTGTAGTCCTTGCCCGGACGAACGCCTTCACCGGGCGCAATGTAGGCCAGCGCGTCCTCAGGCAGGCCCTTCAGGGTGACGGTGACGGTGCGGACCGTCAGATCCTTTGGGTAGTTCGTATAGACACGGATGCCCAGGTCGTCCCAGACAACGATGTCCGAGGCATCCGAAAGCGCGTTGCGGTGCGTGGAGCCAAGTACCTTTTCCCAGGCGGCAAGATCCTGCTTGAACGTCAGGCGATGTCCTTTGTACTCGACGTAGTCTTCGTTGAACGCCAGGTCCACCGCAGCACTGGCTCCACCACGCGCAGGGTCTACCGTCCGTGCATCGCTGCACGCGCCAAGAACGAGAACAAGGAGTGAGGCGAGCAGATGTCTTCTGATCATTTCTTTGGCTTCACCTGGTTCTTCTCCCCAAGCAGATCGCCGTAGATCTCGGGGACGTGGTGCCAGCTCTTGGACCCGTAGCGACCCTCCTGATGGATTCCAGGGCGTGCTTACAATGCGCTTCATGCAGCTCCCTACAGGCAGCTATCCCCCGTTCGTCACGAATGAGCCGGATCCTCAAGGCAGTGCCGGCTGATTCTTCTCAGGTCCGCCTGTCGAAGGGATCCTCGTGCCACTGACGACTGCGCACTATGGTCTTGATCGTACTTGATGAATTTCAATAAGCCGGGTTGCTTCCAGGGCCGAATTCGATGACATAGGGGGTGCTGTCGTACCGTCGGTCATCCACTCCGAAATACATCTTCATCTGGATGAACTTTTCATCGTTCCTGCTTGCGCCACAGATGCTTATGCCGCGACTGCAATCAATGCGTAGCTGTCCTCCGCTCAGGTGTGCGATGTCGCCTACGCGAGTGCCCTTGTTTACGCGGACACCGTTGACCAGAACGGAGTAGGCATAGTCCTGGCGAGGTCGAACGCCTTCGCCTGGTGGGATGTAGGACAGCGAATCCTCGGGTTCTCCGCGAAGGGTGACTGATGCTGTGACCACACGTTGATTCCTGGGATGGTTGGTGTAGACACGGATGCCCAGATCGTCCCAGACCACAATGCCAGGGTCATCGGGAAACGCGGTGCGATGGTTGGGGCCAAGCACGTTGATCCAGTCGGACAGGTCCTGAGTGAAATCCAGGCGCTGTCCGTTGTACTTGACGTAGTCATCCTGGAAAGCCAAAGGGCTCGCCCCGCTCGGAGCGTCAGTGCCTGCGGCTGCAGGATGCCCGAAGTCGCAGGCTCCCAGTGCAAGAACAAAAAAAGAAAGCAGTAGGATTCTTCTGATCATTTCTTGCTCTTGACCTGGTTTTTCTCGCCAAACAGATCTTCGTAGAACTCGGTTATGTAGTCCCAGCTCTTCGAGCCGTAGCGGCCAACACGGCGGATTTCTTCAAGTGCGTGCTTTCCGTGTTCCTCATGGAGGTGTTGGAGCTCGGTGGCAGATGCTGCTCGCCTGATATTGGCAGGATGCTTCTGCGCCCACGCGCGAACCAGGCCGTCTTGCCAAGTGCTGTCTTGGGGGTGAGTGAGATAGGACGCTGCAACCTTGGCTGGGTCGGATGCGGGTATGCCTCGCCAATGCTTGTTCATGGCAATGCCAACCTGCTCAACCGCACTGCTAGCCAGAGTCGCGGCGAGAGTGTGGAGTGGATGTACGTCGTGATCCTTGGCCAACTGGGAATGGCTTGGATCTGTCGAGCCATTCTTGTTGGGATCGGAATCGAACATGGTCTGCGCGTCGTCAACGCTGTTGCCAACCAATAGCAACAGCTGTTGATAAACGAAGTTGTAGGAGTTCAGGACCAGGCGCATCGGCGCGCTGGCAATCCAGCCGGCGCGCTCAAGATACTGATGCCCTGGAATGCTCGCTATGCGATCACGAAGCTTGAGGAATTTTTCAAACGCTTCGTAGTAGCGCTTGTCACTGTGTTCCGAGAGGAGGATCAACATGATCTTCTCACCATCAGACCGGTCTCCAGGCTTGCTTGCCTTGAACTCCCAGCTTTCAATTCCGAACACTTTGTGCGCGATGGGTTCGGCAAGGCTCGCGATGACGTCAGTCGAGCCGAACATGCCAGTAACAACCGGGAGGGAATGCTTGCAGTTCGCCGTCGCGGTCCACGGAAGAACAGCGGTGTGGCCCAGTTTTCGGAGGCTCAACTCGCAGAAGTTGGAGTGCGCAAAGTAATCTTCCAGTACATGCAGTGCCGAGCCGAAATGACGCATGCCATCGGGTGTCTTCCCGAGTGTCATGGCCTTGCGGAGTTCGGATTCCATGAAGTCACTGGAACGCACGATGTAACGCTTCATCGACCGATTGGGGTCGATCTTCAGCAGGTCGCTGCCGGGTGTTACCCAGGGCTCAAAATCCGGATCGATAGTTCTAGGATCGGCAGGCGACGGCTTGATGTTCTTTGGATTGTCTATGTGCTCGCTTGGACGGTACACACCCAGTCGTTCAGTAGTGACGCCGTAGTTGCGATAGTTTCCCCTGCGCAGGGTATAGAACTCACTGCCTGCCAGAACGTCGACAACCTTCGTCAGCGCCGATCTAGAGATGTACTTGCCAAGGTCCTTCGGCAGATTCGGTGGACGGACAATCTTTGGGTCGAGCAGCTGCGAGTAGTCGCGCAGCCAGTTTCCGAAATAGATAGCGGCTCGATCATCAATGCTGAAGCCGACCTTGCCCAGCACCGCCTCGATCGACCGATGTCCAAACGACTCGTTGGGTCGCTTGTCATGGTTCTGGCCATCACCCGCACTGAACCCCTCGTAGCGCCCATCCTCGCTCTTGTTGGTTTCCTGGGCCACGGGCCCCTGTTGCTTCAGTGCAGCCTGTACTTCCGCATAGTTCACCTTCAACGCACCGTTGAACTCGGGCGAGGTGTACTGCGCATACTCGGTTTCGTGCGTGCCTTCCAGGTCGAAGAACGCCAGGCGATAGGCGAGTGCAGTGCCTTCTTCCTTGCCGCTGTCCGCAGCGAGGGTCGGCTTGCCGTTCGCATCCTTCTCCGCCAGATCATTGCGCAGCACGTTGTCGACGTGGTGCCCGAACTCATGCAGCAGCACCGCCAGCAGTTCGCGTGACGCCTCGATGGTCGTCGCCGCGCGGTCTGCCGCCATGCTGTTCACGCGGATGATGCGCTTGCTGTTGTCGTAGTCGGCCGGGTAGGGCGCGCCGGCCATCACCTTGTGTTCGGGCGCCTGCAGGCTGCCATTCTTCAGCGCGTCCTGCAGCTTCATGTAGGTCCGCGCCGGAACATCGAAGCCGAAGGTCGGCGCCATCATCATGACGAACTCGACCGGTGTGGACTGCTCGGCGATGCTGCGCAGCTGGTCGTAGGCGAACGTGCTTTCGAAGGTACGGCCCGGATCAGGCTTGATCGTGAAAGCGGGCAGCGGCGGCAGGCTGGCCGGGGTGCTGCCTCCCCCCATGAACGGATGTTCGCCCGCCTTGACCTTGAACTCGCCGGGGCAGCTGAAGGTGATGTTGCCGCCCTCCAGCGTGATCGCACTGCTGCCGGCCTGCAGCACCACCTTGGTCTGCGCCAGCACGTCGATGCGGTCGTCGGTGGCGGTGATGGTCAACGCCTGATCGCTCAGCAGTTCCAGCTCGCCGTCGTGGGCCTGCAGGCTGACCGGGCCCTGCGCGGCGATCACCCGCAGCGGACCGCTCTGCGCGAACAGCGAGACATGCTCGCCGGACACCGTGGCGATGGTCTCGCCGGCGCTGACGTGCAGGTCCTGCTGCACCGTCATCTGCAGGTTCTGCCCGGCGTAGGCCACCGCGCTGGCCGGGGTGGTCCAGGCCACATGGTGCGGTGCCTCGGCCAGCAGCAGTGGCGTGCCCAGCCGTTCCACCGGCTGGTCGCCGGCGCTGCGGCCATCGCTGCCGGGTTTCATCGCGCTCTGTCCGTTCACATCGCCCTGGAAGCGGCCCTGCGCCTTCGGGTCGATCTGCTCGCGCAGCTGCTTGGTGCGCTCGAACTCCGCCAACCCCGGCACCTGCTGCTGCGCCAGGGTCTGCTGCATCTGTTCCAGGCTGCGCTCGGCGCCCTTCAGCTGGGCCACCACGCTGGCGTTGTCCATCACCGTGGATGCCGCGCGCTCCTGCAGGCTGGCCGACAGCAGCAGGCCTTCGCCGGCATGCACGTTGCCCCAGCCCTGGGTGGCCAGTTCAAAGCCCTCGCCACGCAGCGCGCCACGGGCGGTGTCCTGGTGCGCGATCAGGTAGCCCAGCTCCAGCCGGCTGTCGGCCAGCGAGCTGTGCAGGCGCGTGCGCAGCTGCCCGGGCGTGTCGTCGATCACCCATTGCTGGGTGCCGCTACCGTCATGGGCCTGGGTGTGCAGGCCGCTGAGTACGCCGGGGTGGCGTGCGTTCTCGTCGATGCCGCCGCCGAAGGGCGGAGCGACTTCGCCGTTGTAGAGCTGGCCGGTGATGCGCGGCTGGTCGATGTCGCCGTGCAGGAATTCCACCAGTACTTCGCTGCCCACGCGGGGCAGGAAGGCCGTGCCCCAGTTGGGGCCGGCCACCCACTCGGCTACCGGCACCCAGCTGCCACTGGTGTGGTCGCCGGGAGCGTGTCCGGGCTGGGCGCTGCCGGTGTCGGTCAGGCCGCCGGGATTGGGCCTGCTGCCGCGCTGCCAGCCGAACTGGATGCGTACCTGGTGCTCGCGGTTGGGAGTCACGGCGGTGTTGGCAATGCCCACCACGCGTGCAGTCTGCGGGCCATGCAGGGTCGGCCGGTCCTGCGGCAGGGCGCGCAACGGCACGCCGCTGCCGGTGGCCAGGAAACTGTTGCGGTAGGCGCCACGCTCCAGCGCGGTGCTGCCCAGCAGCTCGGCGATGCCCTGGTCCAGGTTGTTCAGGGCCACATGCTGCACGGCCAGCAACTGGAAGGCCTGGCCTTCGTGCTGCGGGTGCTGGGCCAAGGTGAAGGTGCTGCCGGCGCTGAGCTGGCGCTCGCTGCCGCTGCCGCTGTAGAGCACCTGGCCGACGCGCAGCGCGTCCAGCCGTGCCTGTGCTTCGGCGTCGGCCCAGCCGGCCTGGGCGAATCGACCGGCGCGCGGCTGCACGTAGACTTCCAAGGCGGGCAGGGTGCCGGCATCGGCGCTGGAGTGCGCGGCCACGGCAGCAACCTGCTCGCTGTGCCAGCTGGCCACGGTGCTGGCGTTGGGCACCAGCTGCTGGCGCTCGGCGAAGGCGGTGATGCCGTCGCTGGCCTCGGCCATGTCGGCGCGATGGAAGCGCACGCGGCCTGCGTCGGGCAGCTCGGCGCCCGGCTCGAACACCACCAGGGTGTGTGCGGCATCGTCGTCCTGCGCCTGCTCGATGCGCCAGGCCAGGCCGGCTTCGGCCAGCAGCCGGGTGACGAAGGCCCAGTCGGTCTCGCGGTACTGGGTGGTGATCGCGCGTGCCGGCAGCTCGGCCTGCACGTCGAAGCGGAACAGGGCCTGCGGGTAGTCGGCGAAGATCTGTTCGCAGATGGCGCGGGTATCCAGATCCTGGAAGATCACCGCATTGCGGCGCAGGCGCAGCAGCGCGGTCCACGGTTCGAGGATCAGGCGATAGCGGGCCAGGCCACCATCGCTGCCCAGCTGCGCAGCCTCGGTACACAGCCCGTGCCACTGGCGCAGCGAACCGTCGGCCTGGCGTAGCTGCAGGGTCAGCGGCTGTTCCAGCCACGGCTCCAGGTCCAGGAACGCGTCGGTGGACAGGCAGTCGATCTGCAGGCGGTTGTCGCCGCACACCGATTCGATGCCTTCGAAGCGTTCGACGACCAGGCCTTCCTCAGGCCCCTTCAGCTGGATCAGGCGTTCGCGGTGGGACAGCGAAGCGAGGGATGCGAGCAGTGAGGAGCTTGGGATGTCCATATCATCAGGCTCATGGCAGGGTGATCGTGATGTGGGCGGTGCGCTCGGGCATCTGCACCACGTCGTTGTAGGCGGCCAGCTGCTGGCCGGTTTCGTGGCCGAGGTAGGTGCGCATGCCGAAGAAGGCGACGATGCCGAAGCAGCCCACCACCACGGCCGGCAGCCACAACGGCACCACGCGGCGCAGGCTGTGGCGGACGTTGTCCGGTGGCAGTGCGTGCGGTGCGAAACCGTGGCGCTTGCCCTTCAGGTAGACGATCTCATCGCCCAGGCGCGCGGTCAGGTAGCCCAGCTTCTCGGTGCCTTCCAGGCGGTACTTGCCTTCGAAGCCCATCAACAGGCAATAGTGATAGACCTCCAGCGACGGCAGGCGCGCGGCGCCCTGGCGCCGGAGTTCTTCCAGGCGATCGAAGAAGTGTTCGCCAGCCAGATGCTCGCCGAACAGGCGCAGCTGCAGCGGGTTGCGTTCCCAGGTTTCGTGCAGCGGCGACGGCTGGGACAGGATCGCCTCGTCCACCGCCGCGCAGAACGCGTACTTGGCAGCGTAGACATCTTCCGAGGCCACGCCCATGCGCATGGCATTGCGTTCCACGCCATCGAGGAACTTCTGCACCGTCTGCACGAAGCTCTCGGCATCGTGTGGCAGCTGGCCGCGCTTGAGCAGCAGCAGAAGGTAGAAGCCGTCGGCCATCAGGTCCTGCAGGCTCTGCGGATTGGCCGCCTGCGGCGTCGGGTTGACCATCGCGCCATTGGCGGTCAGCGAGGGCATCGGGCCCGGCGTCGGGGGCAGGGGGGAGTTCATCATGAGGTCACCGCCACGAGTTCCATCTTCAGTTCGGCAATACCGGCCGGCACGTAGATCATCAACGACTGCGCCTTGAGCATGCGCTCATACAGCGCGCCGCGTGCGTCGAGTTCGAAGTAATGGCTGCCCGGGCGCACCGGGATCGCCGCAGGCACCTGCGCCGCGTGGGTCAGCTTCACGCCCGGAAGCGCGGACAGCACGCACTTCTCGACATCGTCCGGCGCACCGACCTTGAAACGTACCGGCACGCTCTGGATCAGCTCCTGCGCCGGCAGCGATGCGGAGACGGACAGGTAGAACGAGGCATTGCCGTCGATGCGCTGCGAATCGAGCCGGCCGAGATGGTAGGACGGCTTCACCTCGTTCAGCGCGATCTTGAAATAGCGGGTGGAGATCACGGTATCCAGCAGGGTCCGCACGATCTCCAGCAGCTTGCGGAAGGAGGCTTCCGGCTGGTCGTGGCGATATACCGGCAGATCGCCCAGCTGGTACGCATTGGAGAAGGTCAGCAGTGCGCCGGCCATGCGCAGCAGCTCCTGGTGCAGGCGCTCGGGGTGCAGCTGCGGATGGTGCAGCAGATGCGCCAGTGCGCTGAACGAGCTGTTGATGGTGTGCAGCAGCCAGAACGAGGCGATGTCGCCGGAGCGGAATTCGATGATGTTCTGCGAGGTCTGCCGGTGCAGGCCATACAGTGCATCGACCTTCGCCTGCAGCGCATCGAGCACCGCCCGCAGTTCGCGATGCAGGAACGGTGACGCCTGCAACTGGGCGCACGGCGGAATGAACTCATCGTCCAGCTCGAAGCCGCCGCTGGAGGTGCGCCGCACGCGCGCGATCGGCACCGTGGCGTAGGCGTCGCGCGGCTGATCGTCGGTGAGCAGCTTCACTGCCTTGCTGAGGAAGGCGAGCTCGGCTTCGACCGCATCGGTGAACAGGTCCTGCGTGTCACGGTTGGCCTGGCGGTAACGGGCCAGAACCGTGCCTTCGGCATCGGCACAGTTCGCGCCATCATCGCGCAGCAGCGGCAGTGCCAGATAGACGACGGTGGACTGTACGCCTGGCGGCAGCTCCTGCAGCGATACCGCATCGGGCAGGCCGTCGTGCGCGGGCGCATCGTAGGTCTCGCCGTCGGGGAACACCGCCGACAGATCGAGTGGGCGCAGCGTGCCACCGGAAAGTGCATGTGGATCGAAACGCACCCGGCGTGCACCCCATGCATAGGGGTGCAGGGTCTGCGAGAGATCCTGCAGCCGTGCTTCGTGGTAGGCGTCCTGGCGCTGGAAGTGCTGGGGGCGCAGGAACAGGCCTTCACCCCAGAGAACCTTCGACATCCTGCTTACATAAGCCACGTTCAATCCTTGGAAATAGCTTGAAAGAGTCGCCAGTGCGGGTCGGTTCCGACGTTCTCGCGCCCCGCAGTGGCGCATGCCCTTTCAGTAATGTGAAAATGTGAATCTCATCGCACATTCAAGCGAGCAGGGCAATCGTTGCGCTGAGGATACTATCGCATCGATGAATTCGAGTGCCAGAATTCCGGCGCGATGCTATTTCTTTGCGCCTGCACAACGGATGGATGCAAGACTGCCTGGATCACCGGAGATACGTGTCAACAGCGCCTTGCTGTCGCTGGTCAGGGCACAGGCATGGACGCCGATGGTGACGCCATCCTGCGGAAGCGTCTTGCCCTTGGTGTCGAACGCGAGCCGCCAGCGATTCTCGGCCGGAGCGCGGAACAGGGCGACAACGCCGAGCACTGCACTTCCTTCACTCAGCTGCTCGGACAATTCCTGCCGGGCACCCGGGGTCAGTACGACCTCGTTGACCGAAAGCAGGTCCGCGCCGAGTGCAGCCTGCTCGCCGGCCTGGTCGAGGAAAGCGTTGAAGGGAGCCTGTTCGAAGCGTTGCAGACTGCGCAGATGGTAGATCTTGACCACCGCGGCCGTCGCCCGCTTGTCGTTGCCGGCGTTGAGGTTGCTGCCGGCGTACAGGCGCAGCGGAATGGTGGGGGGCGCCTCGGGCTTGCCCTCGCGGATGCCCACGGCCTGGAGGGTCTTGTCCATTGCCTTGCCCAACTTGCTGTCACTGGCACAACCGGTCAGGGACGTGGACATGACCAGGGACAAAATCGTGACGGATATCACGCGATGGAATGAGAAAAGTTGCGCATTCATGTGCGGTCGGTCGGCTCGGGGTGCGGGGCGAAAATTGAGCGTATAAGTACTTTCTGCTCGCGGATATCACATCGGGATGTGAAGGTTGTGTCTATCAAATTCGCCATATTCTTGACGAAATTCACTATACCGACGCGTATTCGCGAATGTACACTGCCGCCGACAGGGGCAGGAATCCCGTGCGTTGTATCGGCGGAGATTCGGCTTCCTTGAGGAACTAATTTCGACGAGGGATCACTATGGAAGTGAAGGCAATGGGGAAGGCTGTGTACCGGCCGATGTTCGCGCTGATGTTGCTGTCGGGCCTGGCGGCCTGCTCATCGGCGCCGAAGAAGGCCGAGGTCGTGCCGTTCGAAACGACGCTGAGCAACGCCGAAGCACAGGTCACCACTGGCGGCGCCGATGCCGCGATCAGTGCGTTCGAACTGGCGGCCAAGGCCGACCCGACGCGCAAGGAGCCGTGGGTACGCATCGCACAGCTGCAGTTCGACCAGGGCCAGTACGCCCGCGCGATCGTCGCAGCCGAGGAAGTACTCCAGCGCGATCCCAATGATCTGGTGGCCGATGGTGTGATCACCGTCGCCGGCTTCCGTGTCGCCAACCAGTCGCTGACCCGCCTGCAGGGCCGTGGCGCACTGGCGTCGGACACCGCACGCAAGGAAGCGCAGACCCTGGCCACCACCCTGCGCAACACCATGGGTGACGCCATTCTCGACCCGACGCCCAAGCCCAAGCCGCGCAGCCGCGCCCGTGCAGGCCGTGCCGCGGCTCCCGCCGCTGCTGCCCAGCCCGCCGCGACGCAGCCGGCCAAGCCCGCTGCCCGCTCGAACACCTCCGATCCGTTCCAGAACATCGGCAACTGATCCGGAACCGGCCCCAGTCAGGAGACACTCATGGCCAAGAAGGAAAGCATCCAGAAGCGGCTGCAGAAGATCCGCCCGCCGCGCGTCCAGCTCACCTACGATGTGGAGAAGGGTGACGCGATCGAGCAGAAGGAACTGCCGTTCGTGGTCGGCGTGATGGGCGATTTCAGTGGCAATCCGGAACAGCCGCTGCCGAAGGTCAAGGATCGCAAGTTCGTCAACGTCGATCTGGACAACTTCGATGAAGTGATGGAAGGCGTCGCACCCCGCGCGGTCTATCGCGTGCCGAACAAGATCAGCGACGACGGTGGCGAGTTCGGCGTCGAGCTGAAGTTCAATTCCATCGACGACTTCCGTCCCGAGGCGGTGGTCCAGCAGATCGAACCGTTGCGGCGCCTGCTCGAGTCGCGCACCAAGCTGGCCGATCTCCGCAACAAGCTGGCGGGCAACGAGAAGCTGGAAGACCTGTTGACCGATGTGCTCAACAACACCGAGCAGCTGAAGAAGCTCGGCGTGACCAAGGAGGACTGATCGATGTCAGCCGAAGCCAGCCAACTGGCCACCCAGGCCGCCGTGGCCGAAGAGGTGGGCCTGCTCGACCAGATCGTCGAGAAGAGCAAGGTCGCCAAGTCGCAGACCGAACATGATCGTGCCAAGGACATCATCGCCGCGCTGGCGAAGGAAGTCCTGGACGGTACCGTGGTGGTCTCCGACAACCTCAACCTCACCCTTGATGCACGCATCGCCGAGATCGACCGGATCATTTCCGAGCAGCTCAGCGCGGTCATGCATGCGGAAGCCTTCCAGAAGCTGGAAGGCAGCTGGCGGGGCCTGCACTACCTGTGCCAGCAGACCTCCACCGGCCCGAACATGAAGATCAAGGTCTTCAATTCGCCGCAGAAGGATCTGGTCAAGGACTTCAAGTCGGCCATCGATTTCGACCAGAGCGCGCTGTTCAAGAAGGTCTATGAAGAGGAGTTCGGCACCTTCGGTGGTGCGCCGTTCGGCGCCCTGATCGGTGACTATTTCCTTGGCCGCCAGCCGGAGGACATGTACTTCATCGAGCAGATGTCGCACGTCGCCGCTGCCGCGCACGCGCCGTTCATCTCCGCCGCCAGCGAAGGCATGTTCGGCCTGGAGACGTTCACCGACCTGGGCAAGCCGCGCGACCTGGCCAAGGTGTTCGACACGGTCGAGTACGCCAAGTGGAAGTCGTTCCGCGAGAGCGAGGACAGCCGCTACGTCGGCCTGACCATGCCGCGCTTCCTGGGGCGCCTGCCGTACAACCCGAAGGACGGCACCACTGTCGAGGGTTTCAACTTCGTCGAAGAGATCGAAGCGGCCGACCACAGCAAGTTCCTGTGGTGCAACACCGCCTACGCGATGGGCGCCCGGCTGACCCAGGCGTTCGAGAGCTTTGGCTGGTGCGCAGCGATCCGCGGCGTGGAAGGTGGCGGCCTGGTCGAGGATCTGCCGACCCATACCTTCCGTACCGACGACGGCGAAGTGGCGCTGAAGTGCCCGACCGAGGTGGCCATCACCGACCGTCGTGAGAAGGAACTCAGTGACCTCGGCTTCATGCCGCTGGTGCACTGCAAGAATACCGACTACGCCGCGTTCTTCGGCGCACAGTCGGCACAGAAGCCGAAGAAGTACAACACCGATTCGGCCAATGCCAACGCGATCCTGTCTGCCCAGCTGCAGTACATCTTCGCGGTCTCGCGTATCGCCCATTACCTCAAGGCGATGATGCGCGAGAAGATCGGCAGCTTCGCTTCGGCGGGCAACGTCGAGGAATTCCTGAACCGTTGGATCGCCCAGTACGTGTTGCTGGACGACAACGCTTCGCAGGAAGCCAAGGCGCAGTTCCCGCTGCGTGAAGCCTCTGTGCAGGTTTCGGAGGTGCCGGGCAAGCCTGGTGTCTACCGCGCGGTGGCCTTCATCAGGCCGCATTTCCAGCTCGATG
The DNA here is from genome assembly GCF_003205835.1 of Stenotrophomonas maltophilia. Lineage (GTDB taxonomy): Bacteria > Pseudomonadota > Gammaproteobacteria > Xanthomonadales > Xanthomonadaceae > Stenotrophomonas > Stenotrophomonas riyadhensis. The sequence continues at coordinate 2,896,003 of NZ_CP029773.1, read as the reverse complement.
AGCTGTCTGTTTCGTTGCGTCTGGTCGCCGAACTGCCGGCGTCCGCGAAAAAGTCGTAACGATTTGCTGTAACTGAAGCGTCCAGGGGAGTCCGCTCCCCGGATTGCAGTGACGCTTATTTCAAGAGGGCGTAGCCCCCCTTAACCGCCAGGCCCGCGCCTGGCACATCAAATCTCACGGAAGAACGGAATTTAGGAGACCAGATATGCAGCACGCTTTCCTCTCGATTGACACCATCAAGGGCGAGTCGCACGACGACAAGCACAAGGACTGGATCGAAATCCAGTCGTTCTCGCAGGATCTGTTGCAGCCGCGTTCGGCCACCGCGTCGACCTCCGGCGGCACCACCGCAGCCCGCGTGAACCTGTCCCCGATCGAAATCACCAAGTCGATCGACCTCGCCTCCACGGCCCTCAACCAGGCCGCCTCCAACGGCACCACCTTCCCGAAGGCGCAGATCCAGTTCATGCGCGCCGACAAGGACGGCAACGCGATCAATTACTACACGGTCGAGCTGCTGAACGTGCTGGTCCACCGCGTCACCACGACCGTGGACAAGGAAGGCATGCCGCAGGAAGTTGTTCAGTTGAGCTTCGGCGCCATCAAGTGGACTTACCAGCAGCAGAAGCCGGAAGGCGGAGTTGGTGGCAAGACCGTGGCGCAGTGGAGCGCAACCAAGAACATCCCGAACTACACCGTGTGATGTTGTGTCGCTGCGATGGCGCCTCGTGCGCCATCGCAGTCTGATCGCCGGGCAGGGCCAGGAGCGGCCTTGCCTTTGCTGCACCGCTGCCGCCCGCACGGATGCCGAACCTGAGTGGATCGACCAATGAAGGGACTCGAACCCAGCCTGCTGGAAAAACTGTTCGACGACGCCCCCAAGCAACCGGGCGCCGGGCCGGTATTCAAGTCCGTCTCGCTGGAGCAGTACAAGGAATCCATCGCCCGCGACCTGGAGGGGCTGTTGAACTCGCGCGCCGCGTTCCAGGAAGGCGACATGAAGGAATTCCCCAATTGCCGGCAATCGCTGCTGACCTACGGGTTGGCGGACTTCTCCGCGATGAGCCTGGCCAACGCCTACGATCGTGCCGCCATCTGCCGCTCGCTGGAGCAGGCCGTGGCGCGCCATGAGCGCCGCCTGCGCAACGTCAACGTCCATCTGGACGCGGGCAACCAGTTCGCCGGTGGGCTGCATTTCACCATCCATGCGCTGCTCGACCTGGAGCCTGCACGCGAGCCGGTCAGCTTCGACGCGATGCTGCAACCCTCGACCCTGCAGTACCAGGTCACCCGCGCACGCCGCATGCAGGCCGCCTGATGCAGGACCTGCTGCCTTACTACGAACGTGAGCTCGGCTACCTTCGCCGTTACGGGCGCGAGTTCGCCGAGCGCTACCCGAAGATTGCCGGTCGCCTGCAGCTCTCCGCCGAGGGCAGCCAGGACCCGCATGTCGAGCGCCTGATCGAGGCCTTCGCGCTGCTCAGTGCGCGCGTGTCCAAGCGCATCGAAGATGACTATCCCGAATTCACCGACGCGCTGCTGGACGTGCTTTATCCGCACTACCTGCGGCCGTTCCCGTCCTGTTCGATTGCCCATTTCGACCTGGAGGGGGTGGCATCCAAGCTGAGTGCGCCGGTGCGCGTGCCACGCGGCACCGCCCTGCAGAGCCGGCCGGTGCGTGGCGTACCGTGCGAGTTCCGCACTGCCTACGACGTCGTGCTCGCGCCGATCGGCGTGAAGCAGGTGGTCTACCGCAGTGTGGCCGATGCACCGATGGCCACGACGCTGCCGGCCGGAACCGGTGGCCAGATCTCGATGGGGTTCCAGCTGCTGTCCGATCAGCTGGGTTTCCACCAGTTGGGAACCGATCACCTGCGCCTGTTCCTCGATGGCGAGCCCTCGGTGCGCGCGGCCCTGCGTGATGCGCTGATGCTGGGGGTGAAGGCGGCATACGTCGAGTCCGACGGGGATGGTCGCTGGCGCCGCCTCGACAAGGCGCCGTTGAGCGCGGTCGGGTTTGCCGATGACGAGGCGCTGATCGATTTCCCGGCGCGTTCGCATCCTGCCTATCGCCTGCTGACCGAGCTGTTCGCCTATCCGGAAAAGTTCGGCTTCGTCGACCTGCACCTGCCCTCGGTGACGGCAGGTGCCAGCCGCCGTTTCACCCTGCATCTGGTGCTGCAGGCGCACGGCCAGGACCGTGGCAACACGATGGTGCTGGACGAACTGGGTGTGCACAACGTGCGGTTGGGGTGCACGCCCATCGTCAATCTGTTCCGCACCAGTGGTGAGCCGATCCGTGTCACCCATCGTACGGTGAACTACCCGGTGCTGGCCGATGCCCGCCGCGCGTTCGCCTATGAAGTGCACTCAATCGATTCGGTGCATCGCATCCGGCAGACCCCGCAGGGTGAGCTGATCCAGGCCTTCCGCCCGTTCTATTCGCTGCATCACGGGGAAGACCCCGAGCGCACCGGTCAGTACTGGGTGGCGCGCCGTGACGAGGACGTGGCGCGGCAGAGCCCGGGCTTCGAGACCGAGATCAGCTTCGTCGACCTGTCATTCAACCCGGTGCTGCCGCAGACCGATACGGTCAGCCTGGAACTGACCTGCAACAACCGGGACCTGCCCAACCAGCTGGCTTTCGGTGTGGCGGGCGGTGACCTGAGCATCGAAGGTGGCAGCCCGGCCAAGGCGATCAGCCTGCTGCGCAAGCCGACCAAGCCGCTGCGTTTCCGTCACGGCCGCAACGCCCAGTGGCGCCTGATCTCGCATCTGTCGTTGAACCAGTTGTCGCTGACCGCCAGCGGCCTGCCTGCGCTGAAGGAGATGCTGCGCCTGTACGACCTGTCCGGCAGCAACGTCTCGGCGCGGCAGATCGACGGCATCCTCGAGCTGCAGCAGACGCCGGTGACCACCTGGATGCACGGCCGCCAGTTCGCCTCGGTGGTGCGCGGCCTGGAGATCCGCCTGACGATCAATGAAGCCCATTTCGTGGGCACCGGTGTGGCCGCCTTCGCCCAGGTGATGGACCACTTCTTCGCACTCTACGTGCATGCCAACAGCTTTACCCGACTGGTGCTGGTTTCCGGCGACAGCGGGGAGGAGATCGTCCGATGCCCAGCGCGCAGCGGCGAATCGATCCTGGCGTAGCCCAGCAGCTGCTCACCGAACCGCACCGCTTCCAGTTCTTCCAGGCGGTGCGGTTGCTTGAGCAGGTGTTCCAGCGGCAGGGCGTCAAGCCCGGCCAGGCCGTGCCGATGCGCGTGCGGTTCCGCAACTCGCTGTCGCTCGGATTCCCGGCCACCGAATTGTCGGCCGAGGGCGAAGTGTATTCGCTCAAGGGCGAGCGGCTGCAGGATCGCGAGGCCATCGAACAGGCCCTGCATGGCGAGGAGCTGGCCGAAGTCCACCTGACCCCGCAGTTCATGGGCCTGCTCGGCACCGCCGGCGCCTTGCCGCTGCACTACACCGAAACCCTGCAGCTTCGGGAGTTGTACCAGCGCGACCGGACCGCGCGTGCGTTCCTGGACATCTTCTCCACCCGTGCGGTATCGCTGCACTACGCCGCCTGGAAGAAGCATCGCCTGGCGTTGCAGTACGAGCTGGATCGCCGCGAGCGCTTCCTGCCGCTGGTGCTGTCGCTGCTCGGCATGGGCATGAGCGAGCTGCGCGACCGCCTGCACGAAGGCGAGGGCGAGATCTTCGACCAGGCCGTGGCCTATTACGCCGGTGCAGTGCGCCAGCGACCGGTGTCGGCGGCGCTGATGCAGCGCGTGCTGTCGGACTACTTCCAGGTGCCGCTGCACCTGGAGCAGTTCGTGGGCGCGTGGTACCGGGTCCCGACCGGGCAGGCCACGCGGCTGGGCCAGGCCAATGCCGTGCTGGGCGCCAGCGCGTTGGCCGGCGATCGCGTCTGGCAGCGCGACCTGCGCCTGCGACTGCGCATCGGCCCGCTGCGCCGTGACCAGTTCGATGCCTTCCTGCCGGGCGGCAGTGCGGCCGAAGCGCTGTCCAAGTGGTTGTCGCTGCTGACCGGCGGCATCCTCGAATACGAAGTGCGCCTGGTCCTGCGCGCGGAAGATGTGGAGGGCAGTTCACTCGGCATGGGCGGCGGTGTGCGCCTGGGCTGGGACAGCTACCTGTGCACCGCGCCACAGGCGACCCCGCGTGAGGACACCACGTATGGCATCCACACGCTGCAATGACATCGTGCCGGTGGTGTTGGTGCCGCCGGCCCCCGAACGGTTCCAGCAAGGAGTGCGCGTTTCCGCATGAGCATCAACCTCAAAACCCTGATCAGCAAGCTGGACGACACCTGCCGCCAGGCGGCCGAGCGCGCTGCGAACCTGTGCATGGCGCGCGGCAACTACGAGGTCGACCTGGAGCACCTGTTCCTGGCGCTGCTCGAGCAGCCGCAGAGCGATTTCGTGTTGATCGCACGGCGCAGCGGCATCCTGCCCGAGTCGCTGGAGCGCGATCTCAATGATGAGATCAGCCAGTTCAAGACCGGCAACAGCCGCACGCCGGTGTTCTCCCAGCACATTCCGAAGCTGTTCGAGCACGCCTGGCTGATCGCCTCGCTGGACTCGGAAACCACCCGCATCCGCAGTGGCCACCTGCTGCTGGCGCTGCTGACCGAGCCCGATCTGGCCCAGCTGGCCTATCGTGGCTCGAAGCTGTTCGTGCGCTTCAAGCGCGATGAGCTCAAGCACGACTTTGCCAAGCTCACCGAGGGCTCGCAGGAAGCGGTGCAGACCGTGCGCTTCGCCGATGCTTCGGCCGGCGGTGACGCCGGCGAGAGCGATGACGCGGCCACGGGCGAGGCCAAGGGCGGGCTGTCGAAGACGCCGGCCTTGGATCAGTTCACCACCAACCTGACCCAGCGTGCGCGCGAGGGCAAGATCGACCCGGTGATCGGCCGCGATGGCGAGATCCGCCAGGTGATCGACATCCTGATGCGACGCCGCCAGAACAATCCGATCCTCACCGGCGAAGCCGGCGTCGGCAAGACCGCGGTGGTCGAGGGCCTGGCCCGTCGCATCGCCGACAAGGATGTGCCGGACGTGCTGCAGGGCGTGGAGCTGCACACTCTGGACATGGGCCTGCTGCAGGCCGGTGCCAGCGTCAAGGGCGAGTTCGAGAACCGCCTGAAGAACGTGATCGACGAGGTCAAGAAGAGCCCTCACCCGATCATCCTGTTCATCGATGAAGCACACACCATGATCGGTGCCGGCGGCACTGCCGGCCAGAACGATGCAGCCAACCTGCTGAAGCCCGCGCTGGCGCGTGGTGAACTGCGTACCATCGCTGCCACCACCTGGAGCGAGTACAAGAAGTACTTCGAGAAGGATGCCGCACTGGCCCGTCGCTTCCAGGTGGTGAAGGTCGAGGAACCGAGCGAGGCACTGGCCGCTGCGATGCTGCGCGGCATGGTCGGGCTGATGGAATCGCACTTCAACATCCGCGTGCTGGATGAGGCGGTGACCGAGGCGGTGCGCCTGTCGCACCGCTACATCAGCGGTCGCCAGCTGCCGGACAAGGCGGTGAGCGTGCTCGATACCGCGTGCGCCAAGGTGGCATTGGGGCAGAGCGCCACGCCAGCCATCATCGAAGACACCCGCAAGCACCTGGACCGCCTGCAGGCGGAGATCGGTGCACTGCAGCGCGAGACCGCTGGCGGCAGTGACCAGCATGGGGAACGCCTGGCCGAACTGCATGCGCAGCAGGCCGAAGCGCAGGCCGTGCTGGCCAGCAACGAAGAGCGCCTGGGCCGCGAACGTGACCTTGCCGGCCGCATCGCCGCACTGCGCCAGCAGATGGAGCAGGGCGAAGCCGCGTCGGGCGAGGCCGAGCCGGCCAGCGACGAGGGCGACGGTGATGTCGCCGTGGCCAAGCCGGCCGCCAAGCGTGGCAAGGCCAAGCCGGAACTCTCGCCGCAGCACGCCGAACTGGCGCGGCTGCAGGCCGAGCTGCGCGAGCTGCAGGGCGAGACGCCGATGGTGCCGCTGCAGGTGGATGGCACCGTGGTGGCCGAGATCGTCTCGGCGTGGACCGGCGTGCCGCTGGGCCGCATGGTCAAGGACGAGATCCGTACCGTGCGCACGCTGGGCAACCTGCTGGTCGAGCGCGTGATCGGCCAGGATCATGCGCTGGATGCGATCGCACAGCGCGTGCGTACCGCCACCGCCAAGCTGGAAGATCCGAACAAGCCGCGCGGCGTGTTCATGTTCGTCGGCCCGTCCGGTGTCGGCAAGACCGAGACCGCACTGGCGCTGGCCGACATCCTGTACGGCGGCGAGCGCAAGCTGGTCACCATCAACATGAGCGAGTACCAGGAAGCGCACAGCGTGTCCGGCCTGAAGGGCTCGCCGCCTGGCTACGTCGGCTACGGCGAAGGTGGCGTGCTGACCGAGGCCGTGCGCCGCAATCCCTACAGCGTGGTGCTGCTGGACGAAGTCGAGAAGGCCCATCCGGACGTGCTGGAGATGTTCTTCCAGGTGTTCGACAAGGGCATGATGGATGATGCCGAAGGTCGTGAGATCGACTTCCGCAACACCCTCATCATCCTCACCTCCAACATCGGCTCGTCGCAGATCATGCAGGCCTGCCTGAACAAGCCGGCCGAAGAGATTCCGGGTGCCGAAGCGCTGTCCGATGCGTTGCGCCCGGTGCTGATGCGCACCTTCAAGCCGGCCTTCCTGGGCCGCCTGAAGGTGGTGCCGTACTACCCCATCAACGATGACGTGCTGGCGCAGATCATCACGCTCAAGCTCGGCCGCATCCGCGACCGCGTCATCGCCAACCACAAGGCCACCTTCAGCTGGGACGACAGCCTGGTGGAGGCCGTGCTTGCGCGTTGCACCGAAGTGGACTCGGGTGCGCGCAACGTTGACCACATCCTCAACGGAACCCTGCTGCCGGAAATCGCCGAGAGCGTGCTGGCGGCAATGGCCGAGGGGAACCGGATCAACGCCATCAAGGTCACCGCCGGCAAGAAGGGTGACTTCAAATACAAAGTGTCCTGACACTGAGCAAAAGGAGAACGCTATGGAATTCTATGGATTTGACCGCGAAGCCGCCCTCAACCACTGCGACAGCCTGGAACTGGGCCTGGGTCGTGAACTGGACCGTGTGCGTGCCTGGAACCGCCTGCGCCCGGAGCACGTGATCGAACTGCTGGACACCGCCGTGCCGGCCGCCCGCCAGGATGCACGCAACATCGCCGCGCAGATCAGCCGCGGTTCCTGGCGCATCCACATGGATGCCCCGGTGGTCGGCAAGCCGCAGCTGGTGAGCAACGTGCGCGAACTGCAGATCACCGCCGGCGGCCGCGACTACCGCCTGAAGATCAGCGAAGGCGTGCGCCTGCAGCTGGAAGAGATCGTCCAGGCTGCCTGATGGCCGTGCGTGCCTGTCGCCCCTGCAGGGGCGCAGGCCGCGCGGAAGCGGGAAGCGGAGTACACCGATGCGCATGCCGCATGCAGACCACCTTGAAGCACGGGAAGCCGGGGAAGCACCATGGATCTGGTAAACAACCTGCGGGCCGCGCTGGCCGGCCCTTCGCACGCACAGCGCTTCCTGCGGCTGCACACGTCGCTGGGGAGCGATGTGCTGGTGGCCGAAACCCTGGATGGCGTCGAGCAGATCGACGGCATCGGTTTCCAGTGGACGATCACCGCCCTGTCGTTGGACGCCGGCCTGCAGTTGGCGCCGCTGATCGGGCAGGGCGCGCTGCTGCAGCTGCAGCAGGCCGACGGCAGCCTGCGTCCGCTGCATGGCCGTATCACCGCCGCCGAGCGGCTGGGCAGCAATGGCGGCCTGGCCCGCTACCGGCTGCGCCTGCAGCCTTGGCTGGCGTTCCTCTCGCAGCGGGTGGACAGCTACGTCTTCCACGACAAGACCGTGGTCGAGATCGTCGAGGACCTGTTCGCCGACTACGGCGGACTGGCACCGGCCTGGCGCTGGTCGCTGGGTGACGCCAGCCAGTACGCGCGGCGCAGCCTGACCACGCAGTACCAGGAAAGCGACCTGGCCTTCGTCCAGCGCCTGCTGGCCGAAGAGGGCATCTATTACTGGTTCGAACATGCCGGCGAGCCCGGCAGCGCGGACTTCGGCACGCACACCCTGGTGCTGGCCGACCACAGCCATGACACGGCCGAACTGGGCAGCGTGCGCTTCCACCGCCGTGACGAGAGCGAGCGCAGCGACAGCGTGCAGCAGTGGTCGACCGCGCACCGCTGGCGGCCGGGCAAGGTCGAGCGTGCGACCTGGGATTACCGCACGCTGGAACGCCGCCAGGCCAGTGCCGAGGCCGGGCAGGGCAACGACCTGGGCATCGTCGACCGCGACACCTGCGGCCCGTATGGCTGGCAGGACAACGCCCGCGGCCAGCGTCGCGCACAGCAGCACCTGGATGCGCTGCGCGTGCGCGCGCACACGATCGAAGGCGCCGGCCAGTGGCGAGCGCTGGCGCCGGGCGCGCGCTTCGGCCTGTCGCAGCATCCGCAGGTGGGCGAGGACGCGTCGTTCCTGTGCCTGTCGGTGCGGCACCAGGCGCGCAACAACCTGGATGCCGACGTGTTCGACGCGCTGGAACAGACCCTCGGACCGGCCAGCGTCACCGTACCGACGCTGCCTGGCGCACTGTCCGGGCTGGCCTATGGCGATGCGCCCGATGACGTGTCCGCCGCGTTCTACGACAACCGCTTCGTGGCCATTCCCTCCGAGGTGAGCTACCGGCCACAGACCGAGGACGGCCATGGTGCACACCTGCATCCGCGGCCGACCATCACCGGCACGCTCAGTGCCATCGTGGTCAGCGACGGTGACCCGCTGCTGTCCGACCGCGATCACCGCATCAAGGTGCAGTTCCCGTGGCAGCGCGGCGGCAGCGCCAGCAGCGGCCTGGCCCACCCCGGTGGCGATGACAATGCACCGGCCAACGGTGGCGCCTGGACCTGGGTGCGGGTGATGACGCCCTGGGCTGGCGACAACTGGGGCGGCGTGGTGCTGCCGCGCCGTGGGCAGGAAGTGCTGGTGGCGTTCCTGGAAGGCGACATCGATCGCCCGGTAGTGGTCGGCGCGGTCTACAACGGCCGTGGCCAGCAGGATGCGCAGCACAACCAGATCAACGGCGGTGGCGCCAACGCCACCGGCAACGCTGCCGCCTGGTTCGAGGGCAACGACCACGCGGCGGTCTACACCGGCTTCAAGAGCCAGGCGCTGGCCGACAGCCAGGGCGGTACCGGTGGGTATCAGCAGCTGCGCTTCGACGATACGCCCGGGCAGGGCCGAGCGCAGCTGTCCACCACCCAGCACGAGACCACGCTGACCCTGGGCCACCTCAAGGGCGGCCAGGACAACGTGCGCGAAAGCGAGCGTGGCTTCGGCGTGGAACTGGCCACGCAGGCCCAGGGCGCGCTGCGCGCCGGCCGCGGGCTGCTGCTGACCACCGAGCAGGGCGCGCCGCAGATGGCGGCGCCGCAGGCACTGAGCCAGCTGCAGGAAAGCCAGCAGCTGCTGCAGCAGCTGGCAGAATCGGCCGCCAACCAGCAGGCGCAGCTGCCGAGTGACCCGAAAGAGCTGCCGGTCGATACCACCCTGACCGAGCTGCAGGAAGCGCTGCGTGCCACCCACAGCGGCAGTGCTGCGGGCAGCATCGCGGGCGGCGATGGCGAAGCACCGGGTTGGAGCGCACCGGTGCTGCTGGGCAGTGGCGTGGCCGGCGTGTTGAGCCTGACCCCCGCCGACCAGGTCTGGGTGAGCGGCACCCACACCACCCTGGCCAGCGGCGTGGCGCTGAACTGGATGACGCAGGGCTCACTGACGATGGCCGTCGCCGGCGGCCTGGTGCTGTACACCGCTGGCGTGCAGCCCAGTGGCGAAAGCCCGAACCAGGAGCGCGGCATCGCGCTGCACGCGGCACAGGGCAAGGTGAGTGCGCGCGCGCACAAGAACCAGGCGATCGTGGCGGCCAAGACGCAGGTGCGCATCGCCAGTACCGAAGCGGACGTGCAGCTGTCGGCGCCGAGCAAGCACCTGCTGGCGACCGCGGCGGGTGCCTACATCCGGATTGAAGGCGACAACATCGAGCTGGGCGCGCCGGGGAAGGTGGAGTTCAAGGCGAGCCAGCGGGAATGGGTGGGGCCGGCGAGTGTGGCGGGGGAGCTGGCGGTGCCGTCCGGTGACCTCAAGGCGTGCCCAACAAAGGACAGCGAGCTGGCAACTGCTGGCGCTGCAGTTATCTGAGATGATTCATCACTCACTTGAGTCGTTGGTCCGGGACGTCGGCGAAAGGCTGCACGGAGTACGTCAGCCGCGTTGGGCCGCTGCAGTCATTGATCCATTCGTACACGATCCATTTGATGATGGGTTCTTGGCGGACCTGGGCGCAGCAAAAATCAGAATCAATGTGCCGCTCCGTGACAGGGTGTCATCCCGCCTTCCGTACCTCCTTCTGCTGGAAGCCACGTCTCATGGCGTCGCGTTGCTGCACACCACCTGCCTTGAAGCGCTGGAAGAGCAACGGGACTCTGAGCGTGAAGCGGAACATGGATTCGCTATCGGGCCGTGGATTGGCTTCGACTCAGATCCCGACGAAGTCGTCAGACATTGGGCCATGATCTGTACGATACGGGTTGCAGGACAGGGGCGGAGATACCTTCGCCTGGCGGACCGGCGGGTACTGAAGTGGCTGTGGCGCCGCCTGGACGCAGCCCAGCAGGCATTCATGGCAGGGCCCATGACGCAGATCCTGGTGTTGGGGCGAGATTCGAGTGTTGCTGAACTCCACGTGCCAATGACACCACGGGGGGAGCGCAGTGAGCATCTTTGGAATTTCGATGTGACCATGCTTGACGACTGCGAAGCTGTGCAGAGCATGCTCAGAGGATGGGCGCGGTTTGCGCCCGCCCTGCCCCAGAACTACCTTGAGCTGGCCGAGTTCGCACTTTCCGAGGCGCGGGCGGCTGGAGCACAAGGGCTGCATGACCAAGTGCTGCTTGGAGCGTACGCATTGCAGGTAGACAATCATGTTCTTAGGTCACCAGAGCTTCGGAACCTTGTAGCCGCATCGCAGGCGCAGGGCGCGAATCTTGCTCTGGCACTTTCTGCAGTTCCCGATAGCAGGTGGGATGCCATGGCCATGTCTGTAAGGCAGGGCGGATCCGGCGCACGCCATCTGGAGACCACTCAAGGAGAGAGAAGCTATGGCTTCAGGTGATAGCAATCGATACTCAAGCAACGCCATCAGCGCGGCCAGGGGAACCAAGGCGTGCAGCGCTGGTGGTTGCCCGTCATGCGTCAAATCCGGATTGCCCGTGCTGCTTACCCGGCCGGGGTTGGCGGAGGCACGATACGCCGCTCGATCAAGCGTGCAGACACGCCAATTGATGGCTGGGCTTTCTGCGCCGGACCTGAAGTTCTCCGACTATGTCATGCGTACGCTGAGGACGGGGTACGTCTACGTCTACTATCAGACTTCAGAGATGCATGCGCTGATTGGTGGGGACGGGTGGGAGGCCTACGCAGTTGACGAGGCGGGCTATGTCAGCCCGATTCCGTTGGAGAATCCGCCCCTGCCAGAGGAAATGCCGCGCTTCAGTTGTGAGCGTGCGGCAGGCTATGCCGCCGCCATGCTGATCAACATCAAGGAGCCTTCCAAAGCGGGCGAGGTCTGGGTAGGTTTCAGCGAAGTGCCGCTGTCCCTGAAGGTAAGGCAGAACTACGCTGCAAAGCCGGAACTCCTGAATCAGCGCTTTACCCGGCTGAACGCGTCCAACGGTCAGAGTGACCGTGTGCTGGCGCTTTCGGATGGGGCGATCCAGGGGGCAATCGTGGACTACGACGTTGAGCGTGGTCGCATGCTTGAAGGTCTGCGCGGAAATCCTCATCGTCCCGGGCAGGTAGCGCTCGACAGGGATGGCAAGGTCCCGGAGAAGCCTGCTTCTGAAGATGCCCAGACCGAAGAGCGGCGCGAATCCGCAAAGGACGTTGCAGCAGCGGCTGCCGCAATCGCGGCTACCTCCAAGGATCCGGCCGCCAAGCGGCCGTTGATCCTGGGTGTCAGTGACCCGGTTGGCATGGCCCATGAAGCCGCGCACCTGCGATTGACCTTGCCCAGCAAGGCTGTGAAGTGGTTGATGGCGCAAAGGGACGGTGCGCGGCGCCTGCAGACAGCTGTGACGCTGGTGGGCGTCCAGCAGATGCTGGTCGAGCAGGCCAGGGTCCGCGAGGCCGACTTCCGTGATCGCAATCCGCCGGCGATGTCCGCAATGGATCTTCGGGCGGAAATGATCACGAAGGCTGAATTCGAGGCCCGGCAGAAGGCTGGCATTGTTCCGTCGTCTGCGAGTTGGTCGCCGATCGCTATTCCGATGAGCGGTCCTTGGGGCAGCGGCGTGGCCTCGAGCGGGCAGAACGGCTACGGCAACGTGAGCGTGCCCGGCGGTGCCTTCGAGGCCGATGCACTTGAGCTTATCGAGAAGATCAAGAAGAAGGCGTCAGGCCGGACGCGTGACACCGTCACCGGGAAGTGGTTGGGCTGGGAGGATTACCTGAAGGAATTCGGCAGGTTCTCCACCGAAGACAAGGCGCTGCGCAAGCGGATCCAGGGGGACCATCGCGATCTTCTGTCGTGGAATGGCCGCAAGCTGATCACCGAGTTCGACTTCGATGAGACCAGCCCGGCCGATGGCATCTATTACAGCCAGGTAGTTGCGAATCTGTTGCATGGTGGGCCCATCGACGATGAAGCAGTTGCATGGTATGCAGACTTCGTGAAGGATGATCCAAGCAACAAGGACAACCTCCTGGTCAGGGCAATGCTGGGCAATCAACAGGATAGTTTTGATCAGTTTGCCGCGTGGAGTGTGGAAGAGGGGCAAAGGAACAAGGCGACCGACATTCTCAATAATCTGCTTGATCTGGCCGAGAAGCTCAGCGAGTCCAACCAGGGAGGGAAAGCTTCCGCGCTGGCCGTGAAGCATGTCGGTACGCTGCGGGTGCTTGCACGTGCATATGCCAGCCCGTTGATCGCGATGGTAGGCGCCGTGGCGCTTGGCGCGGGTAAGGTGAAGAAAACGCTTTCTCCGGCATTGTACGACCGGGTGATGGTCCTGATCAGCAGCATGGTCAAACGAGCCGCGCCACAGATTACGCATCTGATCGTGGACGCACCTTTGCGCATGGCCGGTCGTGCATGGCGTGAGGTCTCAAGGGCATTCACTGCGGCAGCGGCCGACACGCCGGCCGGCAAGCAGAGTGGCGTGAAAAGCCTGGTGGTGGGAAGCGGAAGCTCGCTCCAGCTGGCCGGTGCCGGTGAAGCGGCCGATACGCGAGTAAAGCTGCATCTGTGGACCAACCAGAGTGAAGAACAACTGCGCGCGCTTCAATCCACTACCCAACAGGGTCAGGCGGTGGCAAGCGCGCGGCCGGCGCCGGGATCGACAGCGGCCACGGGCGCCGCAGCTGCAGTTGCAGCGGCTCCGATTACCATGGGGTCCAGTGGTCTGATGAGCCTTGCTTCGGCCACGCCCAAGGTGATTGCCGATGCGCCTACGGTGATGAGTGCAGGCGCAGGCATCATCCAGGCAATGGAAATTGCCAAGGCATGGAAGAAGATGGAAGTAGGCACGGCGAAGGAACGCAGGGACGCCATCTTCAGCTTCTTCTCGGCTGGGTTTAGTGTTGTTTCCGCGTTTGTTGATGTTGCCAAAGCTTATGCGCAAGCTGTTCTAAAGAAAGTCCTTGTTAAGCGGCTCGAGGCCGCCGTTGCGATATTTGCGGCGATTGGGTCGTTTATTGATTCGGTGCAAGGATTTATTTCAACGGCTGATGACATCAAAAATGGTCGACGCGCAGGCGCAGTCGCACATCTCCTTCAAGGGATTTCATTTTTTATCGGCGGAGTATTCTTCAGCATCTATGCTGCATCGCTCCTGATTCAAGGTTTGGGGGTAACTACTTCTTGGTTGGGATGGGGTATTGTCTTTATCGTTATAGGGTTTGCGCTAGGCTTCGTTGCATCACTGCTTATGACGCATCCTATGGAGGATTGGGCGGCGAGAACTGTTTGGGGGGATAGCATTTCATCCGCTTGGGCAACGAATGAGATCGAGCTTCAAGAGCTGAATAAGGTTCTTCTCGGTATTGAGGTGGATGCGCAGTATAGAAGTTCCCTGAGCTGGAGGAATCTCACCTCCATTGATGATGTGATCATTGGTGGCGCGGTAAAGAGAATGACGGCCCATGACTCGGGGTCCCGGTTCACTAGGGAGTTTGTGGTGAAGCTAAAGATTGTGGAGCAGGTGCGGAAACGCCTGGGAATAAGCCTTCAAGTCTATGGGAATGGAGCAAATGGATCTGAGGTTGTAGCTATCTACTCTACTGATGAAAAAGGTGGTCCTGGAGAGAACTGGGGGTCCGGTGTTTCAAGTGGGAAAATGGATTATGCATCGCTGGATGCGCTTACCATCTCCGGGTTTGTCGAAAGTGGAAGATTTTCGGTGCTGGCCGTGGAATTGATAATTCGCGACGCTCTGTCAGAAGGGGACGTCATTGTTCATGAAAGGATGGCGGTTGAGTGACTAGTTCCTCCAAAAGAAGCGGTGAGGTCAGGGTCGATGAGTGGGAGGGTGAAGAGCCCTACTTTGACATCGATTTTTCCAAGAAGCGCAGTAAGGGTGAAGGGCAGGTCGGGGTCTTCCAGCCACGGAGAATACTGAATAGTTCCGAGGATGTATCAGTCCATTCCAGTCCTTCCTCCTCGGATTGCGTCATTTCCGCTCACGAGAACGGTATTTTGGTGAGTTCTATCCGTGGCTCAGCAAGCCCCGCCCTGCTAGCATGGTTTGGTTTTCTACCGTCATGTGGGTTGCTTGCGGCTGGCTGCTATGCAATTTATATATTGACGAGGCTGGGGGCAGGCGCAGTCGAGGATCCGGGGTTTGCTCTGGCAATTCTATTCGCTGCTGCCATTTCTTTCTTTGTGGGAATAAGTGCATTTAGTGTTCTTTTTCGAATTTTGGTTATTATGCCGTCGGACTTTCCGATTATTTTTAATCGAAAAACTGGTGATGTGTGGGTCGCAATTCCAAGAATGCCGTCTTTCATTCGCGTATTTGAGCTTCAGCCCGTGACGTTTGAACGCTACAGCTGGGAAAGTCTTCGTCCTCGAATTTACAGGTTCTTGGAAGTCACGCCGGGCGTAAGTTCCGCTCGCTGGTCCTATATTTTGACGTTGGTCTTTGGGCAAGAGAATGACCCTAAGAAGGTCGCTCGCGAATTGAATATAGGTTTCAAGGGCTGGGGGGACGATTTCGAACTGCTGCAGCTTTGGGAACATATTCGCCGATACATGAACGATGGCGGCCCTGCTTTGGACCAGGGCGAGAAGTTCAAGACCTTCAGCACGGGCCGACTTCCCAAGTTCCCGGATGAGGCAATGGCGGCATTGGGGCGGAAGCTCTCGGAGTCCGAGGCTTGGGCTGCTCCAAAGGCCTGACGCAAGATCGGCCGGCCGGGCGCATGCTGGCTCGATCTAGATCTTTGGCGTGGCAGGTTCATGTCGCGAAAGCATGTTCGCACGCGGCTCGATCTTACATGTGCACATGCAAGCCCCCTGGCCCCGATGGTTGGGGTGATGGCGCTCGGCGCAGGAAAGGTGAAGAAGACGCTTTCCCCGGCTCTGTACGACCGCGTGATGGCCTTGTTGAGCAGCATGGTCAAGCGAGCGGCTCCGCAGATCACCCATCTGATCGTTGATGCCCCACTGCGCATGGCGGGTCGCGCATGGCGGGAGGTTTCAAGGGCCTTCACTGCGGCTGCAGCCGACACGCCGGCCGGCAAGCAGAATGGCGTGAAGAGCTTGGTGGTTGGAAGCGGAAGCTCGCTCCAGCTGGCCGGTGCCGGTGAGGCAGCAGACACACGCGTCAAACTGCATCTCTGGACCAACCAGAGCGAAGAGCAGTTGCGCGCGCTTCAATCGACGGCCCAGCAGGGGCAATCGGTGGCAAGTGCGCGACCGGCGCCGGGATCGACAGCGGGTGCGGGCGCCGCGGCTGCGGTTGCAGCGGCTCCCATTACCATGGGGTCCAGTGGTCTGATGAGCCTGGCTTCGGCCACTCCCAAGGTGATTGCCGATGCGCCTACGGTGATGAGTGCAGGCGCAGGCATCATCCAGGCAATGGAGATTGCCAAGGCATGGAAGAAGATGGAAGTAGGCACGGCGAAGGAGCGCAGGGATGCCATCTTTAGCTTCTTTTCGGCGGGATTGGGTGTTGTTTCCGCATTTGTTGATGTTGCTAAATCGTATGCTCAGAATCTTCTGAGGAAGGTCCTGGCGAAGCGGTTGGAGATGACAGTCGCACTGTTTGCGGCGATTGGCTCGTTTATTGATTCGACGCAGAGCTTCATTGCATATGCTGACGATCTAAAGAATGGCCGGGGCGTCTTTGTTGCGCACATACTTCAGGCGCTGTCATTCTTTGCGGGTGGGGTTGCTTTCAGCATCTACGCCTTCTCTTTGTTGATTCAGGGCTTTGGCATTTCTACTTCCTGGCTTGGATGGGGTGTCGTCTTCATCATTCTAGGATTTGCACTGGGTTTTGTTGCGTCCTTGTTCATGACGCATCCAATGGAGGATTGGGCGGCGAGAAGTGTGTGGGGTAGTGGTCTCGCTTCCACCTGGGCAACTAATGAGATAGAGCTACAAGAGTTGAATAAAGTTCTTCTAGGTATAGAGGTGGATGCCCAATACCGAAGTTCCTTTAGTTGGAAGAACCTAACCTCGGTGGATGACGTGATCATCGGCAGTGCAGTGAGGCGTATGACCGCTCAAGATATGGGCGAAACCTTTACGAGGGAGTTCGTAGTCAAGCTAAAGCTGGCGGAGCAGGTGAGGAAGCGGCTTGGCATTAATGTCCAAGTGAACGGCCAAGGTGGATCTGGTTCAGAGGTGGTTGTTCTGTACACCACGGATGAGAAGGGTAAGCCCGGAGAGAATTGGGGGCGCGGTGTGTCTGGTGGTAAAATAGATTATGCGTCTCTTGATGCTCTCGCTATATCTGGATTTGTTGAGAGTGGTAGGTTCTCAAGATTAATGGTGGAATTGATTGTGCGAGACTCCATTGATGGTGGAGATGTCATTGTTCACGAAAAAATGGTGATTGAGTGACTGGTTCCTCTAAAAGAAGTGGCAATGTTGCAATTGGGGAGTGGGAGCAGGATGAGCCATTCTTTGATGCTGAGTTGGCCAAGCTGCGTAGTAAGGGGCGAGCCCAAGTGGGCGTCGCGCAGCCGAGGAGGATACTTAGTGGCACCGATGGCGTGTCTGTTCATACGAGTCCTTCTTCATCAGATGCAGTATTGGCGGTCTATGAGAATGGAGTGGTTGTAAGTGGATTGAGGGGGGCTTCTAGTTTGTCCGTTCTCGCATGGTTCGGGCTCATTCCATCGTTCTGCATGATCTTGATTGGTGTTTACTGCGCTCACCTTATTATTAGACTGGGTGAAGGCTTTGTTCAGGAGCCTGGATTGGCGCTTGGTATTGGATTTGCTGGTCTGTTCGGCTTCTTCTTCGGATTTAGCACGTTTAGTGTCTTGTTTCGGGGTTTGGTCCTTATGCCCTCCGACTTTCCGGTTATATTTAATAGAAAAACTAGAGATGTATGGGTTTCTGTGCCCAGAATGCCGTCATTCTTCAGGATTTTTGAATTGCATCCCGTGACCTTTGAGCGGCACAGTTGGGCTCGCCTCCATCCTAGGGTCTATAGGATATTTGAGTTTACTCCCGGGATGAGCTCTGCGCGTTGGGCATATATATTGACACTCGTTTTTGGCAGCGAAGGCGATCCTGCGAAGGTTGTTAGTGAGGTAAACATTGGCTTCAAGGGCTGGGGCGATGACTTCGAGCTACTCCAGCTTTGGGAGCATATTCGCCGATACATGAACGATGCCGGCCCGGCTTTGGATCAGGGCGAGAAATTCAAGACCTTCAGCACAGGTCGACTCCCCAAGTTCCCGGATGAGGCAATGGCGGCATTGGGTCGAAAGCTCTCGGAGGCTGAGGCTTGGGCTGCTCCAAAGGCCTGACGCAAGATCGGCCGGGCGGGCGTATGCTGGCTCGGTCTAGATCTCTGGCGTGGCAGGCTGCATGTCGCGAAAGCATGTTGGGACGCTGCGGGTTCTGGCGCGCGCGTATGCCAGCCCCCTGATCGCGATGGTGGGGGCGGTGGCGCTCGGCGCCGGGAAGGTGAAGAAGACGCTTTCCCCGGCTCTGTACGACCGCGTGATGGCCTTGTTGAGCAGCATGGTCAAGCGAGCGGCTCCGCAGATCACCCATCTGATCGTTGATGCCCCACTGCGCATGGCGGGTCGCGCTTGGCGGGAGGTTTCAAGGGCCTTCACTGCGGCTGCGGCTGCGGCTGACACGCCGGCCGGCAAGCAGAATGGCGCGAAGAGCCTGGTGGCCGGAAGCGGAAGCTCGCTCCAGCTGGCCGGTGCCGGTGAGGTAGCAGACACGCGCGTCAAACTGCATCTCTGGACCAACCAGAGCGAAGAGCAGTTGCGCGCGCTTCAATCGACGGCCCAGCAGGGGCAATCGGTGGCAAGTGCGCGACCGGCGCCGGGATCGACGGCGGCCGCGGGCGCCACGGCTGCAGTTGCAGCGGCTCCCATTGCCATGGGGTCCAGTGGTCTGATGAGCCTTGCTTCGGCCACGCCCAAGGTGACTGCCGATGCGCCTACGGTGATGAGTGCAGGCGCAGGCATCATCCAGGCAATGGAAATTGCCAAAGCATGGAAGAAGATGGATGTTGGCACGGCGAAGGAACGCAGAGATGCCATCTTCAGCTTCTTTTCGGCTGGGCTTAGCGTTGTTTCTGCGTTTGTTGATGTTGCTAAATCGTACGCACAGAATCTTCTGAAGAAGGTTTTGGCGAAGCGGCTGGAAATGACGGTTGCGATATTTGCAGCAATCGGATCATTTATTGATTCGGCGCAGAGTTTTATTGCGACGGCCGACGATGTGCGAAACGGGTGGGGAATCGCTGCTACTGCCCATGCGCTTCAGGCAGTTTCTATATTCCTGGGCGGGGCGGCGTTTAGTATTTATGCTATTTCTATAGTTGTTCAGGGTTTTGGTGTTTCCGCGTCGTGGCTGGGCTGGGGGATTGTATTCATTGTCATAGGGTTTGCCTTAGGTTTTGTAGCATCCCTCTTCATGACTCATCCCATGGAAGACTGGGCGGCGAGGTGCACTTGGGGGGACGGGTTCGCGTCGACGTGGCCAAGTAATGATGTGGAATTACAGGAGCTTAATAAAGTCCTTTTGGGCATTGAAATTGATGCGCAGTTTAGAAGTTCTTTTAGTTGGAAGAACGTCACTAGCATTGATGATGTGATCATCGGAGAGGCTGTGCGGCGAATGACCGCCCAAGAGTCTGATGCGAAATTCACTAGAGAATTCGTTGTGAAGCTTAAGCTGGTGGAGCAAATGAGGAGGCGGCTTGGAATCCAGATTCAGATCCGCGGTCAAGGCATCGGGGGCACTGAAACCATAGTCGCATACTCAACCGACGCTAGTGGTAGACCGGGAGAGAACTGGGGTCAGGGAGTATCAGCCGGTCAAATAGATCACGCTGCTCTCGATGCATTGACGATTTCTGGGCATGTGCAAAGCGGTAGGTTCTCCATGCTGGCAGTAGAGCTGATCATTCGAGATGCTCTTGAAGGTGACGATACAATTATTCAAGAAAGAATGGTGGTTGAGTGAGCGATTCATCCAAAAGATCAGGTGCAGTTGCGGTCCCGGAATGGGAGGGTGATGAGCCATATTTTGACGTCGATTTTGCACGGGCTCGAAGCCAAGGTAAGGCGCAAGTTGGAGTTGCGCAGCCACGTAGAATTCTCGACAGCGCCGATTCGGCCGTCGTGCACACTTGCCCGTCGTCGTCTGATGTCGTGGTCGCTGCATACGAGAATGGAGTGCTTATTGGAGGGCTAAGGGGCTCGCTGAGTATTTCGGTGCTTGCGTGGTTCGGATTCCTGCCTGCATCCGGTCTAATTTTTGTGGGACTCTGGTGTGCTTATATAATTGCTCAGGCCGGGGCGGGGGCTATGGGCCAGCCGAGTCTTGCGATTGGTTTGTCGATTGCTGGTGTGATTGGTTTTGTTTCGGGTGTAAGTATATTTAGCGTACTGTTGCGTGTTCTTGTATTCATGCCATCTGATTTTCCAGTCTTGTTTAATAGGGAGACCAAGGAGGTTTGGGTGGCGGTTCCAAAAATGCCATCCTTCGTTCGATTGTTTGAACTCTCTACTGTTGTCTTTGAATGCCATAGTTGGGCCACTCTAAAGCCGCGCACCTACCGGATTCTTGAGGTCACGCCTGGCGCAAGTTCTGCTCGGTGGACCTACATTCTGACGTTGGTCTTTGGTCAAGAGAATGATCCACGAAAGGTGGCCTGTGAAATGAACATAGGCTTCAAGGGCTGGGGGGATGATTTCGAGCTTCTGCAGCTTTGGGAGCATATTCGCCGATACATGAACGATCACGGGCCCGCTTTGGACCGGGGCGAGAAATTCAAGACCTTCAGCACAGGTCGACTCCCCAAGTTCCCGGATGAGGCAATGGCGGCATTGGGTCGAAAGCTCTCGGAGGCTGAGGCTTGGGCTGTTTCAAAGGCCTGACACAAGATTGGCCGAGCCGGCGCATGCTGTCTCGGCAGGTCGAATGCCGCGAAAACAATTTGGCACGTGGCTGGCTCTTGCACGTCCATATGCCAGCCCGTTGATCGCGATGGTAGGCGCCGTGGCGCTTGGCGCGGGTAAGGTGAAGAAAACGCTTTCTCCGGCATTGTACGACTGGGTGATGGCCCTGATCAGCAGCATGGTCAAACAAGCCGCGCCACAGATTACACATCTGATCGTGGACGCACCTTTGCGCATGGCCGGTCGTGCATGGCGTGAGGTCTCAAGGGCATTCACTGCGGCAGCGGCCGACACGCCGGCCGGCAAGCAGAGGGGCGTGAAAAGCCTGGTGGTAGGAAGCGGAAGCTCGCTCCAGCTGGCCGGTGCCGGTGAAGCGGCCGATAGGCGAGTAAAGCTGCATCTGTGGACCAGCCAGAGTGAAGAACAACTGCGCGCGCTTCAATCCACTACCCAACAGGGTCAGTCGGTGGCAAGCGCGCGACCGGCGCCGGGATCGACAGCGGCCACGGGCGCCGCAGCTGCAGTTGCAGCGGCACCCATTACCATGGGATCCAGTGGTCTGATGAGCCTTGCTTCGGCCACGCCCAAGGTGATTGCCGATGCGCCTACGATGATGAGTGCAGGCGCAGGCATCATCCAGGCAATGGAAATTGCCAAGGTATGGAAGAAGATGGAAGTAGGCACGGCGAAGGAGCGCAGGGAGGCCATCTTTAGTTTCTTTTCGGCGGGTCTAGGAGTGGTCTCGGCATTCCTCGATGTCGCAAAATCGTACGCACAGAATGTTCTCAAGAAGGTGCTGGCCAAACGTCTGGAGGCCACCGTTGCTCTGTTTGCCGCTATTGGTTCGTTCATTGATTCGGCGCAGAGCTTTATTGCTGCTGCGGATGATGTGAAGAATGGCCGCGGCGCCGCGGCAGCAGTGCATGCTATTCAAGCTCTTTCCGTACTTGCGGGCGGGGTCGCCTTTTCCGTATATGCGGCATCTTTGTTCGTGCAGAGTATCGGAGTTTCCACTTCGTGGCTTGGCTGGGGCATCGTTCTCGTAGTTATCGGTCTTGCGCTCGGCTTCGTTGCCTCGCTTCTAATGACGCTTCCCCTTGAGGACTGGGCGGCCAGGACCGTTTGGGGAAGTTCGTTCTCGACCCGTTGGGTATCGCAGCAGGAAGAGCTCAAAGAACTCAATAAAGTTCTTTTGGGCGTTGAGGTAGATGCGCAATATAGAAGTGCGTTCAGCTGGAAGAACGTCGCGTCTGCGGATGGCGTGATCATCGGTGGTGCAGTGAAGCGCATGACCGCCCATGACTCCGGTGCGAGGTTCACCAGGGAGTTTGTGGTCAAGCTTAAACTTGTAGAGCAGATGCGGAAGCGGCTGGGAATAAGTATTCTTGTGAGCGGTCAGGGAGCGGCCGGGACGGAGAGCATCG
Source organism: Stenotrophomonas maltophilia (assembly GCF_003205835.1). Lineage (GTDB taxonomy): Bacteria > Pseudomonadota > Gammaproteobacteria > Xanthomonadales > Xanthomonadaceae > Stenotrophomonas > Stenotrophomonas riyadhensis. Next base: position 2,873,867 of record NZ_CP029773.1, on the reverse strand, counting down.
CCAGCTATTCCACCGATGAGTTGGGCAATGCTGGAGAGAACTGGGGCCGGGGCGTATCAGAAGGCAGGATGGATCATGCCTCGATTGAGGCGTTGACAATCTCCGGCCATGTTGAGAATAGTCGATTCTCGGCTCTGGCCGTGGAGCTGACAATTCGAGATGCTCTTGATGGAGGAGACGTTATCGTCAATGAGAGGATGGTGGTTGAGTGACTAGTTCCACGAAGCGGTATGGTGAAGTTCTCATCGAAGAGTGGGAGGGTGAGGAGCCCTTCTTTGACGCGGATTTTGCAAAGAAGCGAACCAAGGGCGCTGCGCAGGTTGGTGTGGCTCAACCCCGCAGGATCCTGAATTCCACTGACGGTGTCCGAGTTCATAGTGGCCCCTCATCGTCCGATGTTGTTCTGGCGGCCTATGAGAACGGCATCCTGATTAGTGGGTTGAGAGGTAATGCAAGTCTTTCTTTACTTGCGTGGTTCGGATTTCTTCCAGCTTTAGGTATTATTGCAGTGGCGCTCTTTTGTGTAAGTGTGCTTTTTAGAATGGGCGCTGATGCCATCTTTGAGCCTGGCATTGCCATTTCTCTTCTACTTATTTCAATAGCTGCATTTTTGTTTGGAATCGGTGCAATTAGCTTTTTATTTCGTGTCCTTGTAATGATGCCGTCGGACTTTCCTGTCATTTTTAACAGGAGCACGAAGGATGTATGGGTTGCTGTTCCTACGTTGCCATCGTTTGTCCGGATATTTGAGCTCCATCCGGTGAGGTTTGAACGCTACAGCTGGGCAGACCTTCGGCCTCGAACCTATAGGATCTTCGAGGTCACGCCGGGTGTGAGCTCTGCCCGCTGGACTTATATTCTGACCTTGGTCTTTGGTCAAAATAATGATCCGCGAAAGGTGGCCTGTGAAATGAACATCGGTTTCAAGGGCTGGGGAGACGATTTCGAACTGCTGCAGCTTTGGGAGCATATTCGCCGATACATGAACGATGGCGGCCCTGCTTTGGATCAGGGCGAGAAGTTCAAGACCTTCAGCACGGGCCGACTTCCCAAGTTCCCGGACGAGGCAATGGCGGCATTGGGGCGGAAGCTCTCGGAGTCCGAGGCTTGGGCTGCTCCAAGGGCCTGACGCAAGATCGGCCGGGCGGGCGCATGCTGGCTCGGTCTAGATCTTTGGCGTGGCAGGTTCATGTCGCGAAAGCATGTTCGCACGCGGCTCGATCTTACATGTGCACATGCAAGCCCCTGGCCCCGATGGTTGGGGTGATGGCGCTCGGCGCAGGAAAGGTGAAGAAGACGCTTTCCCCGGCTCTGTACGACCGCGTGATGGCCTTGTTGAGCAGCATGGTCAAGCGAGCGGCTCCGCAGATCACCCATCTGATCGTTGATGCCTCTCTGCGTATGGAAGATCGTGCGTGCAGGGGGGGGGGCATCAAGGGAGTTCACTCAAGCAGAATGGCGTGAAGCGCTTGATGGTCAGAAGCAGAGGCTATTCTCAGGCTAGCTGGTTCAGGTGGGGGCGGGGGATACGCGAGTAAAGCAGCATCTGTGGGCCAGCCAGAGTGAAGAGCTACTGCGCGCGCTTCAATCTACGGCTCAACAGGGGCAATCGATGGCAAGTGCGCGGGCGGCGCCGTTACTGATAGCGGATAGGTCCAGGGTAGTTGCCGATGCGCCTATGGTGGCACGCGCGGGCGCAGGTATCATCCAGGCAAAGGAAGTTGCTAGAGCACGGCTGAAGATCGCCCGGCGAAGAGGATTGACGTGTATACAGGTTGGCTGACGAAATTCAGGACAAACAGGCCGATTGATGCGATTGAGCGACTGGAGAGGCTGCCGCGGGAGCGAGATGAACGTTGCTCTGAGCGGCACTGTGTAATCAGTCTTAATTCCACTTACATGGATGTAATCGATCGCCGCTATCGTCTGAGAGGCATGGTTGGTACAACGGTTGCAACGTTGGTATGCAGTGCGATGGCGCTGTTTGGTCTTTGGATGCTTTCTTTCTGGGTGCCAAACGCTCGACCGGATGGCATCTATGATTGGCGGGTCGCCGCTGTGTTTCTTTTGATCTTTGTTGGTCAGTGGCCCTTGGTTTGTTGGCTCACCTTTGGGCGAGATTTTTTTTCCTACAAGTACTATCCAATCAGGTTTAATCGACGCACGCGGATGGTGCATGCCTTCGTTGGAGGTGGAGACGGAGGCGTAGTCAGCGTCCCCTGGGAAGAGGCGTACTTTCACTTGGGTCACGGGGATCGTGAGAAGTACTTGCGTGATATTCGAGTGCACGTAATGGACGGTGATGTAGTGCGCCGCACTTTCGCCGTTGGTCACTACTTTGATGATGAGAAGAAGGTGAGGGAGATATGGGAGTTCATTCGGCGTTATATGGATGAGGGGCCGGAGCATTTGATTGACCCTGTGGCACCGCGGCGGCTGAACCTCTCCGTGGCAGATTCCTGGAAGAATTGCTATTTGACCGTGGTTATAAGCCTTGGTGAGTCCCTGCTTCAGTTGAGATGGCTGCTTATGCCTTTCCTCATTCCTCTGATAGCGTGCCGCTGGCTTGTACTCAAGAGTAGCAAGGCACCCACCTGGCCGGCGTATGTCAGGAAGGAATCAATGATTGACGCAGATGACCCGAACCTTTGGCGAGAGCCTGACTATGTCGGCCAGTTCCATGAAGGTGAACGCTTCTGAACGAAATGCGGCGGCGTCTTCTTGCGACGATGGGGAGGTGGCTCTCGTCGGCTGGCGTTTGCGACGCCTCTATCGGCCGGATACACAACCATCTTCCTTCCCGACCAAGTCGCGAGCTCCCATTGCGCCTCGGTTGGGAGCGTACGCTTCCGGCCTGGTCCCCTTCCTGCCCACTCGCAGAAGTCCATCGCGTCCTGCCATTTCACTCCGGCGGCAGCCTTGAGGTCGGCACGCTACAAATCAGCGTCGATTTTCGACGTGCGCATCCCACGATCGGCCAGCAGCCTCTGTGAAGGCATCAAAATCCGCAATCGACACTTTGTGGGCCATGCTCGAGAAGCTCTCCAGCGTGATTTTCGGGGGGGACGTCATCATTCATGCTTGGGCAGCCCTCGCGATGACGCCACGAAGCCACCCAGTAACTCAATCCCGTGTCATGCTCACTGGGGACGCTGAAAGGAGTTTCGATGTTCACCGGATGGATGCGGGAGTTTCCCCTGGGGCGTGGGCTTTCTCCACATGAGGACGCCTCGCGTTTCGATGCCCATAGCCCCCAATCCGTGACGCCTGCCGAGCGCGCCTGCCTGGTCCGCTTCAACTCGACCTACATCGATCTGATCGATCGTCGTTTTCGGCTGCGCGGCATGGTATCGACCACCGTGGTCCTGCTTGGCACGCTGGGGCTGTTCCTGCTTGGTTTCTTTCTTCTCTTCACTGTGGTCATCCCCAACCTTGAGGGAGACGGCTGGGACTGGGTGATGTATGCGATGGTGGCTGCGTGCGTGATCGGCGCCCCAGCACTGTTCTGGCATATCACCCTTCGATACGAGTTCTTCACCTACGTCTGGTACCCGACGAGATTCAATCGGCGTAACCGCACGGTCTACTTCTTCACCGGCGGGAAGGAGGGGGCCGTATCCGTCCGTTGGGATGAGGCCGTGTTCTACATCGGGCGAGGAACCAGCGAGGAGTTCCTGCGTGATCTGCGTTGCAGCATCATTGAGCATCACGTCGTCAAGCGGACCTTCGCTGTCGGCCACTACTTCGATGACGAGCTGAAGATACGGGCGATCTGGGAGTTCCTTCGTCGCTACATGGAGGACGGTCCTGCGGAAGTGGTCGACACTATCGACGGTCGGCAGATGAACCTGTCCGTGGTGCCTTCATTGCGCAACTGCTATCTCTTTGTAGTGGCCAGCCTCGGGCCAGCCATGCTCAGCGCCAGATTCATCCTGATGCCGCTGCTGTTGCCTCTGGTGTTCTGCCGGTGGCTGGTCCTGCGATCCTGCCGCATGCCCGTTTGGCCGCAGTGGGTAGAGGAGGCGTGTGCAATTGATGCGGATGACCCACTTGGAATGGTCGAGACGGACGTCATGGCGCCGCCTGAGTTTGAACGTAAATGAATCCCATCGGGGAATGACACAATGGATTACGCTGGAATCGACGCAAGGAACCTTCGCTTCGCGGTAAATCGCTCATTGAGGGCAGATGAGGAGCGAGAGCAATTGAAGGTCTCGGTTCCCGTTGGCATCCCGGCGTGCAGCGGATTGTCCGTGATCAGATTCAGTGCGTCCTACCTTGAGCTTGTAGACCGTTGGTATCCGGTGAAGGGCTTCAACGTATGGCTCTCGGTGCTCGGCGCGCTGGCGATGATTCCAACGTCGCTGTATCTCCTGTTCAACCTGATCATCTTCGGGGAGCCTTTCAAAGAGGAGGAGCGATGGATCCTCTGGTGCTTCTGGGCCTTCATCGTTCCCGTTTCATCGTTCATTCTCGCGGGTATCGTGTGGTTGTTTAGAAGTGAGTGCTTCCGATGGACGCACTACCCGATTCGCCTTGATCGGACGGGGCGCAAGGTGCATTTCTTCCGCCAGGACGGAACGGTCGCTACTGGTGACTGGGACCGATTGTTCTTCTTCATTGGTGAGGCGACCACGCCACCCTTGGGAAAGACGCACGACATACGGGCTCACTTCCTGTCGGAGGATGGAAGGACTGTCCTTGAGACGTTCTCGGTGGGCTACGTGTATATGGGCGACCGACGTGATCTGCTCGGGCTATGGGAGTTCATCCGACAGTACATGGAGGGCGATGATGAAGTGGTTGCCCGGAATTGCGCTGATGTTCCAATCTGCATTCCAGTTCATGATCGCAAGGAAGGTTTTGTATTTGGTGTGGTTCGAACATTCGCAGGCTTGATCCACTGGCCATGGCTCCATCTGGTCGCATGCCTGCCTTTCAGCTTCATTGCCATCGGACGTTGGGTGGCAATGTCCACCTGCCGTATTCCCGTATGGCCGAATGAGATCGAAAATGATGGTGCTGTCACTGGAAAGGATCGCTGGCAGCGGGATTGGCGGGACAATCCCAGACTTGGCTTCCTGGAGAAGACATGGCCGCTGATCTGTACCGCAACTGGCGTTGGGGCGGGACTCTGCATCATCTACATGATCGAGCGCTCGTTAGGATGATTTTCGATCAACTCAGAGCGGGGCGGCGGGTGCGGTCCAGCTGTGACTTCGCTTTCATGCACATGGAGGATGGGCGATGAGCCAGTTCGCCGGCTGGCTTGCCCAGCGGTATCGCAACAACCGTCGTTTGGACAACTACGAAGTCGCTGCCGATGTCCGGAATTTTGATGCATCAACGCTGGCGCCCCTGGATAAGGGCATTGTCTACCTCGATGACGATTGCATCGAGTACGTTGATCGGCATTTTCTCTATCGCGGATGGGCAGCGATGTGGGGCTTTGTCGTTATTGGCTTGGCGCTGCTATTCGTCTCGGCCATTGCGCATGCAACGGTGACGATGCAGGCTGAAGGCAAGGCGGTCAGCTCGGAGATGGCCATTACCGTCGCTGTCCTGGGTGTTCTGATGCTCGGCTTCGTCGCATTTGCCTACAAGATGCTTCTCGGAAGAGACATCTTCCGCTGTCAGTACTACCCCATCCGCTTTGATCGCGCTACGCGTCAGGTGCACGTCTTCACGGGGGGGCGCAGCAAGGTGGTGTCGGCGCCCTGGTCGGATGTCCGCTTCATCATCGGCAGGGACAAGCCTGCGGGACCTGGCGAGGACTACACCTACGATCTCAGGGGCCTGGTGATGCGCGGCGATCAGGTGGTCCACACCTTCGCAGTCGGGTCGGATTGCGGCTCCAACCCCGCCGTCGTGCTCGCGCACTGGGAAATGATCCGGCGTTTCATGGAAGAGGGGCGTTCCGCGCTCCCGTTCCCGCCGTTGCAGCTCTACACCTCGGTAGCGCCGAGCTTCCGCAATGCATTCATCATTCATGTGTCTTCGGCCGGCTCAGGGCTGATGTGGATCGCGCTGCCGCTCACCTTGCCCTGGGCACTGTTCCGCTTCCTGGCGATGAAGCTGTGCCGCAAGCCAGTCTGGCCCGCGTCCATCGTCAGGCGCACGGCGGCTTCTTCGGGTACGCCGCCACTCCGCGCCCCAGTTGTGTACGGGCGGGTCGATCATGTAGGCGGCCGTGCGGACGAAATGGAGCGCTTCTGGAAGGAGTCGATAGCTGCAGCGAAGGCCCGGAACGATGAGGTGGGGCATCAGCTGAAGGAACGTGCGGCTGAGAGGGGGAGATGAAGGTGTCCGGATTCAAGGTGCTCCCAGGCCAGAACGGGCACTGGGGGCATTTCCTGCAGGAGGTGGGTCTGCCGGGGCGGGCGTCCACGAGCCCTGGTCGCGCGGTTCAGTGGATTGACGAGAGCTCCCTGGTGTTCGCAGGCTGGAAGCGACCCTCGAATCGGGGCTTTCTGTTCGTCCTGTCACTGGTCGCGTCGTTACCACTCATCAGTATGGCGATCAACGTGGCTTTGACGATCGAGAGCTGGGCGCAGGGCTGGCCGCATTTGATTCTGCTGGTCACCTTGTATGCTGGCGGGGCGATCGGTTGTCTGGCGTCGGTCTGTCATCTGTATCGCAAGCCTGCTGAGCCGCCGGTGGTACTCAGTCGCCGGCTTGGAAAGTTCTACTACTGGGTGGACACGAAAAGAGGCTGGGTAAGTCTGGATTACGATGCTGCGGTACCCATCAGCAGGAGAGATCTCGTCCGTGGCAAACATGGCTCCACGCCAGTCCAGGTACTCGCTGTTGTTGAGTTGACGCCAGGCAGTCGCCAGATCGACAAGTTCCTGCCCCTGTCGGAGCCGGAGCTCAACGACGCAGGTCCCGAAGAGCTTTGGGAGTTCATTCGTCATTATATGAACGGGAATATGCGAACGCTTCCTCAGGTTGCCTTCGCTCCGACGACGGGTGGAGTGCAGGCGGATCTGGCACGAATGGAGCGGCTCGTCTTCGATCCCTGGATTGATCCTGACCATCGTGTCAAAGGGCTTTCCGGCTGGTTGTCTGTCCTGTTTCTCGGCAGCCTCATGTTCTGGTTCGAGCTGGCGGGATTCTGGCTGCTGCGTCACGCACCTCGTGTTGCGTGGCCCGACGCCCTGGCCAGCGAGCTGGACTCCCTGACGATGAAGGCACCACTCAACCGGAGCGCATGCTCACAGCAGCGGACAAGCGAGGAACGGGCGCCACGCTTATGGGTCCGCTGGCTGCTGCCGGCATTGTTCAATGCAGTGATCGTGCTCGCGCCGATGGTTCTGCTGGCGCTTCTGCCGTGGACCTCCGGCAACGCCTGATACTCAACCCATGGGGGCTGGACCGGAAGCTCTACCCGGCTAGTGCGTAGCAACGTAGTACACCGTGAAGATGAGCAGCGCCATGGAGCCCAGCAGCGGACTGATCGCCAACCAGCGCTTCGTCTTGGATTGCCAGCGCGAGAAGCGTGCAAGGTAGTGATAAACCGAGTGCGAGACGAGGCTGAGAAGGCCAAGCACCAACGCAATGTAGACAAGGCTTATCGATTCGATCTTCACGGGCATTCGTCATCGCGGCGTCGGGCACGGCCCGACGCCGCAGGAGACCAACTACATCGCCGGGCAGGCCGGGTCCTTGCCGCTCACGGCGGCGCAGATCCGCCGGCGGCAATCCACGCCCTTCAGCGAGGTCGGGCTGGGGCAGCTGCGCAGCTGGGCCTGGATGTTCGACTCGGTCGACGCGGACTTCTTGCTGGCCACGCGCTCGAAGGCGGCACGCTCGTCCTCGGTGCGCTTGCGCTGGTCGGCCTCGATCTGCGCGATCAGGTCATCCATGCTCTGCGGCTGGGTACTGGCCTTCGCCTTGCCCTTGGCCTTGTCTTCTTCCTTGATGATGCCGAGCAGGGTGCCGAGCAGGTTTTCATCGCCCTTGCCCTGGGTGCCGGCCCGCGGCGCCTCGCGCGTGCTGCGTGACGCTGCTGCAGGGCTGCGTGCGCTGGTGCCTGTTGTTGCCGTGGCGGGGGCGGCGACTGCCGCGGCTGCATCAGCAGGCGCGGGCGTCATGCTCTTTGCGGGTGCAGGTAGCGCGGGCTCACCCACTGCAGGCGGCGCGTCCACGATCATGGCCGCACCGTCGCGTGATGACGTGGCGGGGATATCCGGGTGCCCCGTTGCGTGAGCCGGATCCGGGGCCAGCGAATACTCGCTGGGCTCGGGGTAATCGGCGCTGCCGGAGAGGCCCCACGCAGCAAGCCCGGCAATTGCGACGACGGCGGCGCCGATGCCCAGCCATAGCCCGAGGCGACGGGTGCCACCAGACGATACGCGCGCAGCACGAGGCGACGCGGTTGCCTGCCGGCCCTCCATGTCTGCCAGAATACGGCCCGCATTGGGGGCCTGGCCTTTGGTCTGCGCTCCCCCTGAGAGCAGACTTGGCCGGTTGATTCCGCCATTATTCAAGTGCTTCCAGCCCTTGGTTTGAGTCGGCATCTGCCGAAGCGAATTTTCGCATTCTTAGTGAAAGCGGTTGGGGCGTCAACCAGATCGCGTGTCAGGGAGGACCAGTGTTGCCAATCGTGGTTGCAGCCATTGCCGTCGTGCTGCTTGTGGCACTGGTGTGCTGGGTGTTGTTGTTCCCTGAGACGGTGGAGTCGCTGCGCCAGGCGTTGGCGCGCCGGTTCGGCGGATTCCGGCGCAGGGCCGGGCGGGTCGGTGGCAAGGTCGGTCACGGCGTCACGCGGGTGCGCAGTGGGGTTCGTGAAGAGGCCGGTGCGGCGCATAGCGCGATCCGGCGTCATTGGCCGATTCTGGCAATTGCCACGGCCGCTTTGGTGATTCCCCCAATTGTGATACTGGTCACACGCCAGACGGTGGTGCTGGAAGATTTTCGCGGCGATGATCTGGCGGAATCCAGTTCGATGGTGGCCCAGCTGTTGCGTGGCGAGCGTCTGACCCCGCCGCCGCCGCCGCCGCCGGAGGTGTTCACGACCGCCGAGGTGCGTCGTTTGCGGCCTGAAATTGTCACGGCGGACCGCAAGTGGAACCAGATCGATGCGGATCTGCAGCAGCGCGTGCTGGCCATCTACGAGGTGATGCGGCGCCAGTATGGCTACGAGATGGTGCTGATCGAGGGCTATCGCAGCCCTGAGCGCCAGGCTGAGTTGATGGCGGGAGGCAAGGCGACACGGGCCGGTGCGTGGCAGAGCTGCCATCAGTATGGCCTGGGCGTGGACAGCGCCCCGATCCGTGACGGCAAGCTGCAGTGGGACATGAATGATGAGTGGACCAAGCGCGGCTACTTCCTGTACGGCGAACTGGCTGAACAGGCAGGGCTGGACTGGGGCGGCAACTGGCGCAGCATCAAGGACTATGTTCACGTGGAAATGACATCCCGCTGCCGCGCGGCGCGTGCGGCCAAGCGTGAAGAGCTGTCACGCCAAGGGTGATAACCACACGGTGGTGCTGGTATGGTTATGGCGATGATCTGGGTCGCCGGGGCACAGGGGGCGATGGAGCGCCAGGTCACACAGGATCAAGGAGCATGATGGATGGCACGACCATTTATTGTCGTTGGTGACAAGCTCAGCCACGGTGGCAGCGTGGTGGCAGGCACTGGCGAGACCGACATCAATGGCAAGCCGGTGGCGCGCGTGGGTGACCGTGCCGTGTGCGCGATGCATGGCACGACCACGATCGTCAGTGGTGACGCAACCGTCATGATCGACGGCCAACCGGTGGCGCGCGACGGTGACCGTACCGGATGCGGGGCGACATTGGTGGCTTCGCAGGCCGCTACCGGCCTGCGCTGATCAGCGCGGTCGACGGGAGCAGCGCATGGAGCAGGGCAACTGATGGCAGGATGGCTGGGCAAGGCAGCGTCGGTGGTGATGGTGTTCATCGCTACCTGGGGCGCGACGATTCTCTATTGGCGCAACAGCGGCACGGTACCGACCGGCATGCAGATGCTGGCCTACCTGGGCCTGCTGCCTGTTGGGCTGAGCAGCGCAGGCTTCATGCTGCGCGGCGCTGTGCGCCGTGGCGCAGAATCGGCGCTGGACAAGGCCACGTCTGATGACGCCAAGGCGGGAGCTGCAAAGCAGGAGGCGACCGATCCGCAGTCCGCTGCGCCGCCTTCGGTCGCGCTGCTTGCCGGCACCCTTCGGTTGGGCGTGGATCTGGATGCGCCGGCGCTGCTGGCGACGGCTGCGGCGCCACCGCGCCCTTCGCTGGATGGGCGCTTCCGTGACAACTACAACCTGCCGGTGCGGATGAGCGCGGCCCAGGATCTGGACGAGTTCGAGGTCGTGCAGGCGCGCCAGGATGGCATCGACACGGCGGCGCATGAACGCCGCGCACTGGCGTTGCTGCGACCGGTGCTGGAAGAACTGCTGGAAACCGTGTTCACGGCGCTGCCGGAGATCGTGGCCTCTGAGGAAGTGGTGGTGGCTGGGCTGCGTCGTCGCGACGAACAGCGCGTGGAGAACGTACTCAGCATCGAGCTTCTGGTGCCCGGCAGCTGGTCCGATCCGCTGCGCCACTGGGCACAGGACTGGCTGCTGGAGCAGGCGCGCCTGGCGGGCCTGGATGCGCGCCGCTTCGATGTGCGCGTCACCACGCTGGATGGCGCCCGCGAAGTCTGGACGCATCTGCAGCGGGTGATCGATGCGCTGTCGACGGGGCAGCCGCGCTGGCACCTGGTGCTGGCGGCCACCTCCTTCATCGATTCCGCGCTCGTCGCGGCCTGGCAGGCCTCGGGCGTGCTGGCGACCGCGCAGAATCCCGATGGCCGGGTGCCGGGCGAAGGCGCCGCCGGCGTGCTGCTGTCCAGCCGGGCGCTGGCGCACGACGGGGCGGGCCGCGTGTGGCGCCCGCAACTGGTGCGTGCCGAACAGATCGAAGCGCAGCGCCCGGCCGAGCAGCGCCGGCAGCTGGCGGCGCTGGCCACGCACTGGCATGCCTCCCTCGGCCAGGCGCCGGCGCAGGCGCAGTTCGTGCTGCACGATGCCGATCACCGCGGCGACCTGATGGTCGATGCCGCTGCCATCGCCGCGACGCTGGCGCCCGACCTCGATTTCAGTCCGCAGAGCCTGGCGCTGGCGATCAGTGCCGGCGAGCTGGGGCCGGTGCTGCCGATCGCCCAGCTGGCGCTGGCCCATGCACAACTCCAACGCCAGGCCGAACCGGTGTTGCTGCTCGGCGTTGCCGACAACCAGCAGCGCCTGTTCGGCCTGGTCGACCCTCTTCCTTCCCCGACGCTGCCGGCCGATGCGCCGTCGGCCTCCTGACCCCTGGATCCCTGCATGAGTTTGAGCAATTTCAGCTACTACCTGCGCGACTACCGTCTGTGGATGGTGATCGGCCTGGTCGGTGCCGCTGCGCTGGCCCACTACGGTGAAGCCGAAGCGCGGCAGATAGGCATCTGGGTGGCCGTCGTGCTGGCAGGCCTGCTGCTGCTGGCGCTGCTGGTCTGGGGCATCAAGCGGATCCTCGCGCGGCGTGCGGCCAAGCGGGTGGAGGCGATGGTCAAGGACGAGGCGGACAAGGCGGTGGCCTCGTCGCAGCCGGCGCAGCGTGCCGATACCGAGGCGCTGCGCACCCGCATGATGGACGCGGTCAAGCAGATCAAGTCCTCGCGGATGGGCGTGCTGAAGGGCAACGCCGCGCTGTACGAGCTGCCGTGGTATGTGATCATCGGCAATCCCGCGGCCGGCAAGAGCACGGCCATCCTCAACTCCGGGCTGCAGTTCCCGTTCGAGGACAACCGCGGCAACGTGGTGCAGGGCATCGGCGGCACCCGCAACTGTGACTGGTACTTCACCACCAATGGCATCGTGCTCGATACCGCCGGCCGTTACTCGGTCAGCGTCGAGGACCGCATGGAATGGCTGACCTTCCTCGGCCTGCTGAAGAAGAACCGTCCACGCGCGCCGATCAACGGCGTGATCATCGCCGCCAGCCTGGCCGAGCTTTCCGGCAGCAAGCCGGAATTCGCGATCGAGCTGGCCAAGAACCTGCGCCAGCGCGTGCAGGAAATCACCGAGCGGCTGGAAGTGTTCGCGCCGGTCTACGTGCTGTTCACCAAGGCTGACCTGATCGCCGGCTTCAGCGAATTCTTCCGCAACCTGGACCCGGGCGAGCGCGAGCACGTGTGGGGCGCGACGCTGCCGTTCGACGTACAGCAGCAGGGCGATGCACTGGCCGCCTTCGACAGCCACTTCGATGAGCTGGCCGAAGGCATCAAGGAAATGAGCCTGACCCACATGGCGATGCAGCGTGGCCGCGAGGTGTCGCCGGGCCTGCTGTCGTTGCCGCTGGAGTTCGTCGGCATCAAGCCGGCGCTGCGTACGTTCATCGCCACGCTGTTCGAAGACAATCCGTACCAGTTCAAGCCGGTGTTCCGCGGCTTCTACTTCTCCAGCGCGCTGCAGGAAGGGCGCTCGGTGCACCATGCTTCCGAGCGTGTCGGCCGCCAGTTCAACCTGGAGCGCGGCTCCAATGTCGATGAGGCGCCGACCGGCCACACCGCGTTCTTCCTCAAGGATCTGTTCCGCAAGGTGATCTTTGCTGACAAGGAGCTGGTGCGGCAGTATTCCAGCCCGCATCAGAACCGCCTGCGCTATGGCGTGTTCCTCGGCGCGGTAGGCGTGCTGGCGTTGGCGCTGGGCCTGTGGACCTGGTCGTATACGACCAATGCGCAGCTGGTGGCCAATGCGACCAAGGATCTGGACCAGGCCGTGCGGGTGCAGAAGGACCGCATGGACCTGAAGTCGCGCATCGACGCGCTCCTGCTGCTGCAGGACCGCATGGAGCAGCTGGACCGTTACGGCAAGGAGGGCGGCATCACCACCCACCTCGGCCTGTACCAGGGCACGGCGATCCGCGAGAAGCTGCTGCGTGAGTACAACCACGGCATGCAGCAGGTGATGCTGGCCCCCACCGTATCGAACCTGGAGAACTACCTGGGCCAGGTGGTTGCCGAGCGCGACAAGCTGGGGCAGGGCAACAGTACCGCCGCCGAGAGCGAAGTGCTGTACCAGAATGCCTCGCCGACCAGCACCAACGATGCCTACAACGCGCTCAAGACCTACCTGATGCTGGGTAATCCCAAGTATGTGGAAGGCGCGCACCTGTCGCAGCAGCTGACCCTGTTCTGGCGTACCTGGCTGGAGGCCAACCGCGGCCAGATGAGCCGCGAGGAAATGGTCCGCGCGGCCGAGAAGCTGATGACGTTCTACGTGGCGCAGGCCGGCAAGCCGAGCTGGCCGCAGGTGCAGAACAAGGTCACCCTGGTCTCCGATACGCGCCAGGCGCTGGGGCAGGTGATGAAGGGCCAGCCGGCAATGGAGCGCGTGTATGCACAGATCAAGGCGCGGGCTGGCGCACGTTTCGGTACCACCACGGTCGACAGCCTGGTGGGTGTCGAGCGCAATGGCCGCCTGATCAACGGCAGCTACGCCATTTCCGGCGCCTTCTCGCGCAAGGCGTGGGAGGAGTATGTGCAGGATGCGATCAAGGAGGCGGCCAATACCCAGCTGAGTACCACCGACTGGGTGCTGGGCACCACCGAGCAGAGCGACCTGTCACTGGCTGGCAGCCCGGAGCATGTCTCGCGCGAGCTGGTGAACATGTACAAGAACGACTACGCCCGTGAGTGGACCAAGTTCCTGCAGGGCCTGAGCGTGGCGGAGTTCAGCACCTTCGACGAGGCTGTCGGCCGCATCAACAAGCTGGGCGACGCCAGCAACTCGCCGTTGCGCATGCTGCTGGAGCGCATCAACGAGGAGACGGTGTGGGACAACCCGCAGGCGCTGGCACGCTCCAGCAAGGCGCGCAAGGGCTTCGTGGCCTGGTTCCAGCGCACTATCCTGCGCAAGGACCCGGCGGCGACGGCGGCGGCGCAGCCGGTCGGACCGATCGGCAAGGCCTTCGAAGGCATCGCGCGGCTGACCAGCGAGCGCGGCGACCAGCCTGCCGTCATCACCGCGTACTTCGAGACGCTGGCCAAGCTGCGTGCCCGCCTGAACGCGATCAAGAGCCAGGGCGAAATCGGCGTCGGCACCCGCAAGCTCATGCAGGACACCTTCAGCAACGAGGGTTCGGAGCTGAGCGTGGGCCTGGCGCTGGTGGACGAGCAGGTGCTGACCGGGCTGGACGAGAAGCAGCGCGAGGCACTGCGTCCGCTGCTGCTGCGGCCGCTGACCCAGACCTTCAGCACGCTGATCGCACCGACCGAGGATGAGGTCAACAAGACCTGGAAGGCGCAGGTCTACGATCCGTTCAAGGCGCGCATCGGCCAGCAGTACCCGTTCAACCTCAACTCCGATGTCGATGCGGCACCCAGTGACATTGCCGGTATCTTCGGCGCCAGCGGCAGCATCGCCGCCTTCAACAAGGAGGCACTGGGGACGCTGGTGATCCAGCGTGGTCCGCTGCTGGAGACCCGGCGCTGGGCCGGGCAGGGCGTGAACCTGTCGGCCGAGCTGGTGGCCAACTATGGCAACTGGGTGAGCGGTTCGGCGGCTGGTGCGGCGCAGGACACCACGATCTTCGAGATCCTGCCGGCCCCGGCAGCCGGTGCGCTGGAGTACACCATCGAGATTGATGGCCAGGTGCTGCGCTACCGCAATACGCCGCCGCAGTGGACCACCATGCAGTACCCGAACGTCGGCCAGGTGCCGGGCGTGAAGATCACGGCGGTGACCGGCGATGGCAGGACGGTGGAAGTGTTCAGTGCGCCGGGCTCGAACGGCGTCAACCGCCTGATGTCGGCCGGCCAGGTCGAGCGCCTGGATGATTCCAGCCGCATCACCTGGACGGGCAATGGCGTGTCGGTTCCGGTCGAGATGCGCATCGTGCGCCGTGCCGGTGAAGCGGCGCAGGGTGGCGGTGATTGGCAGCGCGGCTTGCAGTTGCCCGAACGGGTGGCTGGTGGCGAACCCGCCGCACCGGCGGTGCCCGCTGCCGCGCCGCCGGCGACACCGGCCCCGGCCCCGGCCCCGGCCGCTGGAGGTGCCCGATGAGCCGCGTGGTCAGCGCAGGTGTGTCGTACTTTGGCAAGGTGCCATCGCGTGGCGATTTCGTGCGTGCGGCCGACAACCATCAGTTGCTGGGCTGGCTGGATCGCTGGGCCGGCGAAAGCCTGGAGCTGCTGAGCCAGAGCCCGGACTGGAAGCAGCGCTACGACGAAGCACCGGAGATCCACTACGCCTTCCTTGGCTCGCGCAGCAAGATGGTGTTGTGCGGTCACTTCCTGGCCAGCCGCGATGCGTCCGAGCGACGCTTCCCGCTGCTGTCGGCGCTGCGCCTGGATGCACCGGAACCGCTGCCGTTCATCGGGCGCAGCCCGCTGGCGATGTCCAACGCGTGGTCGGGCCTGGCCCGTCTGGCCCGCCAGGCCTACCAGGACAGTGATGCCGCACAGGCACTGGCGCAGCTGGCCGACGCGCGTTTCAGCATCAGCACCGATCCCGGTGACTACAACGGCAGCTTCCAGGATTTCCTGGAGAACACCACGGTCGCCGACCTCGAGCAGCGCCTGCGCGATTCCGGCCATGGTGACGTGGCGCTGCGCCAGGTGCTGCCGGCCCTGGGCCTGCTGCTGCAGCCGGTGCTCAGCGGCGGTGACGTCAACATCGACAAGGCACTGGTGTTCCCACTGGTCCGCGATCCCGCCTATCGCCCGCTGGTGGCGGCATTCTGGCTCGACCTGCTGTCGAGTTTCGTCGCCCGCGGTGATTTCGAACTGGCCGTGCTGATCCGCAATGATGCCGCGCCGAGCATGATCGTCGGCTTCAACGGCGCCGACCGCCAGGTGCTGCGCGCGGTGCTGGATCCGGCCGAGGCCGGCGACTTCCTGATCCGCATCCAGCACTCGGAATGGGTGGACGACTACCTGCGCGGCGACTACAACCTCAACCGCTTCGGCAGCTTCCTCGACCGTGACGACCTGGCCCTGGCCACCGCACGCAAGCTGTTCGGCGAGACTTTCCTGGGAACCTGACGATGCGCCTGTGCAATTCTCTTTCTCTCGTGCTGCCGCTGCTGCTGGCCGTCGCGCCACTGTCGGCGCAGAACGCGCCGGCTGCAGCCCAGGCGACCACGGAGCGCCCGGTGGTGATCGAAGGCGTGGTGCCTGACCAGGCAACCAAGGCCAAGCTGCTCAACAACCTGCGCGCGGTCTATGGGGCCGATCGCGTTGTCGACCGCGTCCAGGTCGAGACCATCGCCACGCCGCCGAACTGGGGCGATTACGTATCCGGCATGATCAACCCTGGCCTGAAGCGGGTGTCGCCCGGCAAGCTGGAAGTGAACGGCCAGGCCGTGAAGATCAGCGGTGAGGTCGGCAACGAGGCCCTGCGCCAGCAGGTCGCCAGTGACCTGAGCCTGGCCAGCAACACCAGCTACACGGTCACCAACGCGCTGAAGGTGGGATCGCAGCAGAACGTGCTGGACCAGACCCTGGCCAACCGCATCATCGAGTTCCAGAGTGGCAGCGCCCGCCTCACGCCGTTCGGCATGAGCATCCTCGACGAGATGGTGGCCAAGATGGCGCAGATGCCCGACAGCCGCTTCCTGATCATCGGCCATACCGACAACGTCGGCCAGCGCGAGTCCAACCTGACCCTGAGCCACGCGCGTGCGCTGGCGGTGAAGAACTACATGATGTCCAAGGGCATCCCGGGCAGCCATATGGACGTGCTGGGCAAGGGGCCTGATGAGCCGGTGGCGGACAACACCAGCAACGATGGCCGCGCGCGCAACCGTCGCATCGAATTCAAGATCCAGTAACCGCGCGGAGAGCGGGCCTGGCCCGCTCTCCGCTCGATGGCCCGGAAGCGCTCAGTCTTCCGGGTTGACGTCCAGCATCTCTTCCATCTGCTCCAGCGTGCCATGGTCCTTGATGACCCGCTTGAGCCACACGTGCAGCGGCATTTCGCCCCAGCGCGCGGCTTTCTCGGCCAGATAGGCCACGGGGCTGTGCGGTTCGGTACGACGGAAGAACTCGGCCACCTGGCGCAACTGCTGCAGGGCTTCCTTGCGTGAACCCGGTGCACCGGCCGGCCCACGCGGGGCGGCGCTGACCGGCGCCGGGTCGAATGCCGGGGCATCCGCGGCGAAGTCGGTGCCGCTGAACGTGTCCTCTGCCGGCCCGGTCTCGCCATCGAGCAGCACGCCCGCCTCGCGCGCGAAGCGCAGTACGGTGCGCTGCAGATGCTCGAGCTGCTCGCGGACCGCGCTGAAGCTGGGGCCATCCAGGCCGAGCCGGTTGTCGACCGCGGCCTGCAGCTCGGCCAGTGCCTGGCTGCAGTCCGGCAGGTCATCGGCCAGCTGGCGATAGAACCCGTGCTGGGTATCGCGGCGGGCGGCATTGAGGATGTCCAGTCCGGGGCGGCCGTCATCGTCCTCGCTGCTGTTGGCGCGGGCATGGGCGTGCTCGAAATCGGCCAGGCTGAAGCGGCCCTGTGGGGCGACGATGATCGGCACCGCCCGCAGCCACTGCAGCGAATTGGTCAGCAGCCAGCTGAGGTTGCCGATACGTTCCTCGAAGTCGCCGTCCGGTGCCTGTGGATGCACCTCTTCCCAGAACCGGTCGCACAGGCCGGCGGTGACCCGGTAGCCCGCGGCCAGGCCCTGGAATCCCTCCAGCTGGGTGGCGGCCTCGCTGAGCCAGCCAGCCAGCCGCAGATCCTTGGTCCGGGTCTGCAGCAGATCGTTGGCATCGCGCAGTACGCTGCTCCAGTCGGCGTACTTGATGTCGGTCTGCCACGCGCCCTGGTCCAGGGTCGGGTCGTCGGCACGACGGTTTTCGATGATCCGATCGAACTCGGCCGAGAATGACAGGTCTTCACCGGTCGGGGCGTGTTCGGAAATCGGGGCCAGCAGGGCTTCCTGATCCAGCATGGCAGGTCTCGTTGGGGACTGCGGTCGATTCTAGCGGTTGAATGTGAACGCGGTTACGGGATGAGGGAAAGTCACGGGGGCTGAATACGGCATTCCGTCAGTTATGTGACGGAGAACGCAGTTCATTGCCCGATCTTGCGCCGTGATTTTGACGAACACCACGATCTGGTAGATTTATTGGCTGGAAACCGACGCCGCGCACCCGAGAGTCGTGCGGCTTTCACTCTGGAAATGGCATGGATCAGCTGAACAACCTGATGGCGCAGGTCGCCGGTCTTGGCGACGCCCAGCGTCTGTATCGCCTGCAGTCCGACGCATTCACGGCATGCACCGTGGAGCGTTGGCGTGGACGTGACGCGTTGGGCGAACACGCGTGGACCGAAGTAGACGTGCTTTCCACCGATGCGGATGCTGCCCTGGAGGCACTGCCTGCAACGCGTGCCACATTGACCCTGCAACTGGCTGACGGTGGGCAATCCCAGCGCAGCGGACTGGTGGCCGATGCCGCCCGGGTTGGAGGCGATGGTGGGCTGGTCCGCTACCGTCTGCATCTGGTGTCATGGACCTGGTGGCTGCAGCACGCGCGCCACAGCCGTGTGTTCCAGGAGCAGGCCGTTCGCGCGATCGTTGACGCGGTTCTTGCCGGGCATGGGGACATCGCGCGCTGGCGCTGGGCCGAGGGGGTCGACGACTTCCTGGGCGAACGCGTGCGCAGCTACTGCGTGCAGTACCGCGAGAGCGATCTGGATTTCCTGCAGCGCCTGCTGGCCGAAGAGGGGCTGGGCTGGCGGCTGTACGCCGATGAAGAGGCTCCCTGCGGCAATGGCATGGAGATCTTCGCCGACAGCGTGGCGTTGCCGGAGGATGCGACCAGCGCCGGGTCCGGCGTGCGTTTCCATCGCAGTGATGCCACCGAAGCCAGTGACAGCGTGCAGGCCATCGGCATGTGCCGGAGCCTGGCCAGCACCACGGTCAGCCTGCAGAGTGATGATTACCGGCAGGTACGTGCCTTGGCCGGCCAGTCGCCGATGGACGGCGGTGGCAGCCAGTCGGCGCGCGAGGATTTCGATGCCGTGGGTGCCTACGCGTTCAGCGATGGTGCCGCCGCTTCGCGCCAGGCGCGGCTGCTGGCCCAGGCACGCGAAGCACACAGCCGACGCTGGCGCGGACAGGGCACCGTGCGTGGCCTGCGATCGGGGGCCTGGCTGCGGCTGCAGCAGGCGCCGGGCGCGACACCGCCGGAGCTGCTGCTGGTTGCCGTGGACCATGCCGGCATCAACAACCTGCCGACCGACCTGCGGCGCACCCTTGATGATGCGTTCGGTGTCGCGCCGGCCGAGAGCGACGACGCGGCGCTGTGGCAGCAGGCCGATGCGGTGGGCTACAGCAACCGGTTCGAGGCGGTTGAACGCAGCACGCCGTGGCGGCCACTGCTGCTGGATGGCACCGGTGCCCGGCTGAATCCGCGCCCGACCGTGCCGGGCTACCAGACGGCCGTGGTAGTGGCCGGGCAGGGCGGCACCAGCAAGGATCTGCATGCGGACAGCCAGGGCCGTGTGCGCGTGCGCTTCCATTTCCAGCAGGGACAGGGCGGGGGCGCTCACGACAGTGCCTGGTTGCGCGTGGCACAGCGCTACGCCGGCCCTGGCGTTGGCAGCCAGTTCCTGCCGCGGATCGGCCAGGAAGTGCTGGTCGGCTTCCTGGATGGCGATATCGATCGGCCGCTGGTGCTGGGAACGCTGTACAACGGGCGTGGCGAGGCCGGTGTGGTGCCGACGCCCGCTGGTGCCAGTGGCCAGGGCGACGTGTCGGCCTATGGCCTGGCCGGCGATGCACGCCACAGCGCGCAGGCCAACCTCAGTGGTGGCCAGGCACCGGCGTGGCATGCGGCCGGCGCGGGCGACCAGGCGCATCGCCAGGGCGGTGCGCTGTGGGGTATCCGCTCGCGCGAATGGGATGGCGGTGAAGGCAGCAACCATCTGTTGTTCGACGATTCCAACCAGCAGCTGCGTGCGCAGCTGGCCAGCAGCCAGCAGGTATCGCAGCTGACGCTGGGTCATCTTCGGCACCAGGCTGACAACTTTGTCGGCAGCGTGCGTGGCACCGGTTTCGAACTGCGCAGCGATGCCTGGGGTGCGGTACGCGCGACGGCGGGCGTGTGGCTCACCGCCTATGGCCATCGATCGTCCGCGCCCGCGGGCGAGGCGGTGCAGCCCTCCGCGCTGCTGACCCAGCTGCAGACGCTGGGCGAGCGATTCACCCAGGCCGCGCGCAAGCACGTGACCAGCCCGCTGGCGATGCAGGAGGGGGCGAGAGGGGCGATGCGGTCGCGCATTGTGCAGAAGCAGGCCCCCTTGCCGGCGATGACGGCAGCTGTCCGAACGGTGGTTGCCGGGACGCAATACACGTCGGGAGTCGCGGAAGCCCCTAAGCACAGTGCCGAGCCCGGTGAAGGACGGACTCCCCATAGCGGCGCTCCTCTGCTTGGGATGACGGCACCCGACGGGGTAGTGCACGTCGCCGGTCAGGGCATGATGTGGAGCAGCGGCGAAGCACTGCTTCTGGCCAGCGGCGGGCATTCCGATACCACGGTCATGGGGCAGGCCCGCCTGCATGCAAGCCAGTCGTTGGGCCTGTTGGCAACCACCGTCGAGGAAGGCGGGGCAGCTGCAGCGATGTCCGTTGTGAGTGGCACTGGGGCGCTTGAAGTCCAGGCACAGGCAGATTCCATCCGCATCCAGGCGCGCTCGGGCCTGCGCGGTGCGAGTGGCCAGGCCCACATCGAGCTCGCTGCGGGCAAAACGCTGCATATCGCTACGTCAGGAGGCGCCAGCATCACCGTGGCCGATGGTGGAATCGTGGTCAATGCGCCCGGTTCGATCGCTGTCCACGCGCAGCGCAAATCCTTCCTCGGTCCCAGCAACTACAAGAGCGAGTTGCCGACGTGGGTGCTGGGCGACATGAAGCAGAAACGGATCATCGGTTTCTCAGGATGAAGAACATGAAGAAGACGATATTCCTGCTGCCACTGGTGGCGGCGTTGTCGTGGGAGTGCGCTGCAGCAGCGCCACTGGACGCGCATGCAAGCGGCGCCCGCCCGGGAGACGCCTCCATCGATCTTCCGCAGCCGACCTGCGCCAAGCAGCCCCTGGCGACATATCTGTTCGCCCTCGTCGGCAAGGGGCTGTCGGCCCCCGATGGCTGCGGGCGCAGCAATGCAGTGGTGACCCAGGCATTCGATACCCTTCTGGCAGAGGTGCCCGCCAAGCAAGCACCGTCGCTGAAGGCGCGACTGCTGACCGGGCCCAGTGCGGCAGGCAAGCCGTTGTCGATCGAAGGGCGTACCTGGTGGCTGTACTCCGCCTGCCAGGCACATGCCTGCGGCTCAACACAGCTGGCAGCGCTCTACGATCCCGCAGACAGGCACATGGTCGGCCGCTTGATCCTGAACTGTGAGGTGCGCTGGTTGGGCAATCCATCAGACGCGCAGCGCGCGGTGCTCGATGCACGCAAGCCCGTGAATCTCGAGATGGTCAGGCGGCTGGGTGACTGCGGGGGCGAGCCATGAGTGCTAAGAACCTGAAGGCGTTCCTGGATGCTGTCGGCTTCGAGGAATCGAGCGGAGACATCGGCATCATCAATACCTATAACTACATCGGCAAGTACCAGTTCGGTGAGCAGGCGCTGATGCAGCTTGGGTATTACAAGACGACGGCCGAGATCAAGAAAAAGCAGGAGTGGAAGGGCCACTGGACGGGCAAGAACGGTGCTACGAGCCGCGAGGTGTTCCTTGCGGACGAAGCAATGCAGGACAAGGCGGGCGAGGAGTGGATGCGCGAACTCTGCCGGCAGGGGCGCTATTTCGGCACGACCAAGTTCATCGGTCAGACCATGAAGGGCTTCGTGGTGACCGAGTCCGGCATCATTGCCGCCGCCCACCTGAAGGGCTACGGCCCGGGCAAGCCGGACAAGAAGACCGGGCAATGGGTGCGCCCTGCCGTGCTTGCGTTCCTGCGTACCGGCGGGGCGGAGGACGGTACCGACGCCTACGGGTCGAGTGTTTCGAAGTACATGAAGAAGTTCGGGGGCTACGAGCTGGGCTGCTGCGCGCCGGTAGAGGCGCAGACAACCTGGATGTATCCCTTCCCGAGGCAGGGCAAGAGCGATGCCTTTGATGGCGCGATGTACCTCGGCCTTCCTGCCCAGGAAGAAGGCGCCTTGGCGCGTGTCGACGATGGCTTCTTCCCGGTGGGGGCCAGCGGCCTGTGGCATGGGGGCGTCCATTTCGATGCAGGCAGTGGCACCGTGCTGGACCAGACCCAGGGCGTGCGCTGCATCAAGGACGGCGAGGTGGTGGCCTACCGGATCGACGAACGCTATCCGGAAATCACCTTCCCGCAGGTGCAGCGCAAGGCACTGTATTCGAAGGGCTTCGTGCTGGTGCGGCATACGCTGAAGCTGCCGGCCGATGCACAGGCGAAATTCGAGGCGGCCGACAAGGCGGCGAAGGAAGCACAGGACAAGAAGGTTGCGACGGCGGCGGACAGCGCTCCTGCGGCGCCGCAGACGGCGGCCGCTCCGGCTGCTGCCGCCACCGCTCCGTCCAAGGCGGTCGCGCCGGCACCCGCCACGAAAACTGCGAAGGACTCGAAGGACTCGAAGGACTCGAAGGATTCGAAGGATTCGAAGGATTCGAAGCCAGCCGCCGCGCCGGAGCCGGGAACCGAGCTTTCCTTCTACAGCCTCTACATGCACCTGATGGACTTCACGGGCTATCAGGAGGATCGCAAGCGCGCACGCCCCGGGTTCTGGACCGAGGGCAACGAGTTCGTGGTGGGCGAGAAAGCGAAGGACGCGCAGGAGGTGCCACCGCCGCCTGCGGCGGCGCAGGCATCGATCGATGAGGATGACCACATCGGCTGCGATTGCGGTGGAACTTCGGGTGAATCCGATGATGTCGCCGACGCTCTGGAGCAGTTGGGCTGGGGGCCTGGACAGGTGAAGGAATGGGACAACGTCGTGCAGGAGGCACACGCAGATGAGTGAGGCTGCACCCGCGCCGATCATCGGTTTGAACATCCGCAGCGAGGCCAGCGGCCGCTCGGCCCGGTTGGGCCTGTTGCCGCGCGGTGCCCGGATCACCGTGAAGAACCGCAAGGACAAATGGGCACAGATTGACCGGATCCTCGAAGGCGAGATCGCACCGGTTCGCCCGGGCGAGGCCGTTGACCCAGCCGCGAAGCAGGGCTGGATATTCATGCCCGAGCTTGATCCCGGTCCGAAGCAACCGGTCCAGCTGGACAAGGTGGTCATTCCCGAAAAGCCGATCGCGATCGGTGCAGGCGCACTGCTGGGCCATGTCGGCGAGTACCAGCAGTACGTGGATGCCCAGCCGTTGCCCAAGCGTGGCATACGCCCATTGATGCACCTGGAGGTTTTCGCCGGTAGCGAGCTTCCCGTATTCCTGGCCAAGTCGCGTCGCTATGCGTCGCTGCTGCCGCCGGGAACAGGAAGCCTGTTCGTGATCGAGAAGGGCGCGCGCCTGAAGAAGGCGGCCGATCCGGACGGCGTGATGGAGCCGGAGCCTGGCTTGATCCAGCTCAAGGACTCGGGCCTGGGCGCGTGGACGCTTGTCCAGCGTTCGGAGTTGAAGGTGTTCGATCGCAAGGCGCTGGGTACCTATTCTGCGAGCAGCAAAAGTTATGCAAACGCAAAGGATGGACAGTTCACCGGTGTATTCGTAGGCCCTGCCGATACCCAGCGTACCCAGTCGGAGAAGGAAGCGCGAAAGCACAACTACCAGCGGCGCGAGATGCGGATGCCATTGGGAGAGCCGTTCTGGATCCTGCGCAAGGATCTGCAGCAGTGCTCGGCGGGTGGGATGAAGTGGTGGAAGAAGCACCCGTTGCGTGCCGATGGTCCCGACGGTGAGGCCGTGGGCCTGGTGCGGGTGATGTCCCGCGCAGAGCTGGAGCGGCTGCCTGCGCCGAAACGTGCGCTGGACAGTGATGGCAAGGCCTGGTGGGAAGTGGCTGCCTGCGGCGAGAAGCCGGGTAGTTTTGTGCTGGGCTGGGCATGCGAGGCGGGGCACGCCAAGGTGGGCTGGCAGTCGCCTTGGGCGTGGCCGGGATTCGAGACGGTGGAGGAGGGGGGCATCCAGCCGGTCGACATGATGGCGGCGACGCTGGTGAAGCTGGGGATGATGCAGCCCCATGAGGTGACCGACCATCGCATGCGTGCGGACAAGGTTGAGCGCAGCGCGTTGATCCAGAAGCTGCACGCCTTGCTGGACACCGACGGCAATGGGCATATCAGCAAGCCTGAACTGCAGGCAGCCAGCAAGCAGCCCCTGCTCGCGCAGGCGTTGAGCCGGATGATTGTCCGCTACGAAAGCGAGTGGGGCGGGGAAGACGCCAAGTGGAACGAGCTGGATCCGCTGATGCTCGACGGCGCTGTGGAATGGAGCGCGGAGAAGCTGCGCATCAAGAACCTGCGCTGGTGGAAGGATGTGGCGCCCAATGTGAAGGGTTTCCCGGGCGCGCCGGAGGTCTTCCACCTGCACCCGATCGGGTTGCTGAACAACTTCTACTCCGCGGTCGCCACCGCCAATGCCAACGCGGCACCCAGCAAGGACGACAGCTACAACGGCGAGCGTGAGAAGAGCGGTGCGCAATGGTACAAGCGGTTCAAGCAGAGCAAGAACGTTGCGGATCTGAAGGAGCCCTTCCAGTCGAACATCACCCGCTTCCTCGCGGCGCTGGATGAGGCCGGTGTGACCGTGAACATCAATACGACGCTGCGCCCGCCCCAGCGCTCGTACCTGATGTACTACGCACGGGAAATCGTCAATGGCACGGATCCAGCCACGGTGCCCGCGTTCGAGCCGCAGAATGGCGATGCGGCCGTGAACATCGATTGGCAGCACCTGGATGCCAATGGCAAGCCGGATCTCAAGGCCGCCAAGCAGGGAGCCAAGGCCATGGATAGCGCCTACGGGGCCGCGGGCGCCATCGGCAAGCCCTACCGATCAAACCACAATGGCGGTGAAGCAATCGACATGCGGTTGAGTCCTGCCTGGGGCATCGGCAAGACGGTGAAGAAGGCCGATGGCACCAGTGTGACGATCGGCAGCAAGCGTGACATCATCGACGTGGGTGCCAGTTACGATGTCCTGCATTGGAACTACGACGGCAAGCCGAAAAAGGTCGATGATCCCCATTGGTCCAAGACAGGCAACTGAAGATGGCGGGTTTCGTGATTAGAGCTGCTCTTTTGGTAGTGGGTGTCGCGCTCGCAGTGGGGTGCCATGCGCAGCCTCCCGAAGTGGGCGGCTGGCGCAGGGTCTCCGACAGTGATCTGGAGCGGCAGTTCCACTTCTCCATGCTGCCTCATGCCGCAGCTGCGGGAAGTCGCTGGGCGGTCTACGATGCCAAGGCGGGCAAGGTAGTGTGTTGCCTGTCAGTGGAAAGTGCCGAGGTGGGCGAAAGCGAGCTCCAGGATCGCTTTGACATTCCCGGGCCGTGGGTCACCGATCTGACCAATGGCTGGAATCTCGATGCCGCGCCCTATCGCCCGCATGTCCAGCTGCTGAAGGTGCAGGGTGCGATGAGCAGCTATACCTTCAAGGAAGAACGTGAAGCCGCCGGAGGCCTGCTGCTGCCGCCGGACGCGCGGGCGGTGGGGGCGAACATCCTGGAGATCGCCGGCGAGCGCTATACGGTCCAGCGCCGCGAGACCTCGCTGGCTGATGGAGACGGTGGTGTTCATACCTACACCTTGAAGCCCTCCAAGGGCGGGGCGGCCTTGAAGATCGAGGTTCCGTTCGGGACCTACTAGATTCGGGACCGGGCGTCAGCGGTGGCCCGCAACAGTGCGCGCGGTTGGCCGCAGGCATACGGGAATCGGCGTCGGTCTGCTGCGCCCGTGGGTGACGCGGCGCAGCGTTCTGCGTGCCAATCGGGCGCTTCACCTCTGGGAGGCCGGGAGTCATGCACCAGGACAGGTCAGTGAATCGTCAACGCCCCGTTGCGCTGCGTCAGCTGTTCCTGGCCAGCCTTGTGCTGTCGCTGGCGGCGTGCCGGCAAGCCACCTCACAGGATGTCGAGCAGGCCGACACCGCCCGCCGTGCGCAGGCCGCCATCGAGGCACAGATCAAGGCCGACGCCCATGCCGCGCAGGCGGAGCCACCGCTGCCGGGTGATCCGGACAGCACTGAAACGCTCTTTGACGGATTGCTCGATTGCCAGCCGAAGGGCTGGTACCTCAGTGCTGAATCAGGCCGGCCCGCGAACCCTTACCTGGCCCTGCACACGCCGGAACCCTGCGAACGCGATGAGGCGTTCGGGATGGCGTACTTCTGCGTCAAGGCCGATTTCCATGGCCTGCCGGTCTACAGGGTGGTTGCCCATCTGGGAACCGCACCCACGCCCATCGGCATCCTGATCGATCTGCCACTGGACCAGGCGCGTGCGCGAACCCGGATGGCGCTGGGGTCGGAGTTTCCCGATGATGCGCGCAGCCGGCGCGGCGAAAGGCCAATGCTGGGCCCCCAGGCCGGTGATGCACAGAAGTCACAGTTGATATGTACGCCCGATTGGGCCTGATCAAGAAGGGCAGGCGATGGCGCGAACAGGGAAAACGTGGAGTCCACACCGGCGGTTCGCGCGCTTCTTGTCGAAATCCTGGAAAGCAAAAAATGATGAAGATCAACACCAGCGTCTGGCGGGGACTGCAGCCTGTGCTGTTGCTCGGCCTTCTTCTTTCGGCCGCCGCTTGCACGGGGAAGCCGAATTCATCGGAGAACCCGGCCGCAGTTGTGCCGCCGACGGGGGCGGTCACCACGACGAAGGAAGTGCCTGCAACAACAGCGGGCAACGCACGATATGCCGGCGTCAAGATGCTCTCCCCTCATTCCGGGTGCGCTTTCCTGAGCAGTCCGATCAACTTCTGTGATGATCGTCATCGTGCCCAGATCGACAAGGTGCTCGCCGAGCAGCGGCCGAACTTCAACGGGCACTACATCGTGGCGGAGCTGGAGGAATGGCCTGAGTACTTCCAGCGCTCGGTGGTCGTCATCAACGCCCGGAGCGGGGTGGTGTATCCGTTGCCGATCGACGCATTGTCCGGCCCGTTGTCCAGCAAAGGAGAGCCGACCACTTATGGAAAGGTGGACACATCCGTGGATGCGCAGCAGTTCTGCCTGGTCGGAGCGATGCTGGCCTACCGTTCGATCAACGACGGGCGTTTCTGCTTCGGATTCGACGGTGTCCGCTTTACCGGACACCAGACTGCATACATGGCGTCCGAAGGCCAGTGATGGGTTTTCAATGGGCGGGGGCGGGCTCGCCGGCCGGAGCGCATGGCATGGCAACCGCTCCACCTTCATGGCATCCTCACGAAACTGATTGGCCTGACGCCATCGATGGATGAACGACATGCAGAACTGGATCGGACGCGCCGCCGGTGGACTGGCGTTGGCTCTCTGCCTGGCTGCGCCGCTGGCGCAGGCCGCTGAGCCGACCTTCGGCGGCTGGCGCAATCTCGGTTCCCGCGATGGTGCCGAGCCTGCATTGCGGGACGTTCCGTTCGCGCTGTTGCCCACGGCCGTGACCCGCGATGCGCGCTTCTCGATCTACGACCGCGAGAGCAAGCGCGTGGTGTGTTGCCTGCAGGTAGCCAGTGCCGAGCTGGATGACACCGCGCTGCGCAAGGTCTACCAGTTGCCGGAGCAGTGGGTGACCGATCTGCGCAATGGCCGTAGCGCGGCACCTCCCTGGCCGACGCGGGTCTACGAAATGCGTCGCACCGATGAACTCGTCGACTACGGTTTCAGTGATGCGCCGGAGGCTTACAGCGATCTGGGCGGGCTGCTGCTTCCGGCCAGCGCACGGCTGCTGCCCGATGGCAGCGTGCAGGCCGGGGCGACCTATCGCCTGCAGTTCCGCAGCACGCCACTGGGTGATGACAGCAGCGCGCTGGACCGCTTCACCCTGCAACCGGTGCAGGACGGGGGCAAGCCGGTGGCGGTGGAAGTCTCCTACGGAACCTATTGATCCGGAACGTTAATCCGGCGTGACGGTGCGGGCGTGCGCCGTGGTTTTCCATCTGCTACCGTCGTCCTACAGGGGAAGGACCTGCCTCCGGCTACGGGGGCAGCAACGGTAGGAACGCCATGGAAGCGATTCGCAACCTCATGGTGCAGGCAGCGGGCCTGGAGGCCGGCAGCCGCCTGTATCGGTTGGATCTACCCGGCACGCCGGCGGTCGTTGTCGACCATTGGCAGGGCCATGATGCCCTGTCGCAAGGGCGGCAGCTGCAGATCGATGTGCTCGCGCTGGACGCGTCGCTGCCACTGGCCGGCTGGCTTGGGCAACCGGCGTGCCTGCATGCACGGCTGGCCGATGGCCGGGACTGGCCGCGCCACGGCGTCATTGCCGATGCGCGATGCGTGGGCAGCGATGGCGGGCTGGCACGCTACCGGGTCACCCTGCGTGACTGGACCTGGTGGCTCGACCAGGCGCGCCGCAGCCGTGTTTTCCAGGAACAGAGCGTGCGCGACATCCTGGATGCGGTGTTCCAGGCGTACCCCGAACATGCCCATTGGCGCTGGAGCGATGAGGTCGACGGGATGCTGTCCCGCTCACGGCCCCGCAGTTACTGCGTGCAGTACCGCGAGACCGATCTGGCCTTCGTACAGCGGCTGCTGGCCGAAGAAGGGTTGGGCTGGTGCGTGCAGGAGGCGGAGGACGCAACGGCGGGGCATGGCATTCTCCTGTTCGCCGATTCGACCCTGCTGCCGGAAGCCGCTGCTTCGCAGGCAGCCGGTGGCATCCGCTTCCACCGCGCCGATGGCACCGAGCAGAGCGATGGCGTGCAGCAGCTGGGGCAGCTGCGTCGCCTGCAGAGCACCCACGTGCAGCTGCACAGCAGCGACTACCGCAGCGTACGCTCGCTGGCCGGCCAGCTGCCGGTGCAGGCTGCAGCGCAAGGGGCAAGGGAGGATTACGATCCGGTGGGGGCGCACGCCTTCGCCGATGCGGCCGAGCTGCAGCACCATGCGCGGCTGGTGGTGGAAGCGCTGGACGCGCAGGCCCGCCAGTGGTGCGGGCGCGGCAGCGTCCGCAGCGCCGATGCGGGACAGGCCTGGGTGCTGACCGGCACGCCAGGCGCCTTGCCGACGGAGCTGCTGCTGGTGACGGTCGAGCATGCGGGCGTGAACAATCTGCCGACAGACCTGCGCCATGCACTGGCCGCGGATACGGCGCCCGATCCGTTCGGTACGTTGCTTGGCCAGGCACGTGAGCAGGGCTATGCACAGGATTTCGTCGCCCTGCAGCGGGAGCAGCGCTGGCGCCCGGTGCTGGACGATGGCACCGGTGCCCGGCGCAATCCGCGACCGCTGGCGCCCGGGTACCAGACCGCGATTGTTGTGGCTGGGCAGGGCAGTGACGGCGGTGAACTGCATGCCGATGCGCTGGGACGGATCCGGGTGCGTTTCCATTTCCAGGGCGAGCAGGGTGATGCGGGCAGTGCGTGGCTGCGCGTGGCGCAGCGCTATGCCGGCCCCGGTGTCGGCAGCCAGTTCCTGCCGCGTATCGGCCAGGAAGTGCTGATCGGATTCCTCGAGGGTGACATCGACCGCCCGTTGGTCCTGGGCGCGCTGTACAACGGGCGCGGCGAGGCCGGGGTCGCGCCGACACCGGCCGGGGCGAACGCGGAGCTGGACACCTCGGCCTATGCGCAGGCACGCGATGGAGGGGGCAGCGCGCAGGCCAACCTGGGCGGTGGCCAGGCACCGGCCTGGCATGCGGCGGCGGCGGGCGAAGCGGCGCATCGGAACGCCGGCGCGCTGTGGGGCGTTCAGTCCCGCGAGTGGCAGGGCGAGGGCTGGAACCACCTGCTGTTCGACGACAGCGACCAGCAGCTGGGCGCACAGCTGGCCAGCAGCCAGCAGACCACGGCGCTGGCGCTGGGTCATCTGCGGCACCGGGCGGACAACTATCGCGGCAG
Source organism: Stenotrophomonas maltophilia (assembly GCF_003205835.1). Taxonomy (GTDB): domain Bacteria; phylum Pseudomonadota; class Gammaproteobacteria; order Xanthomonadales; family Xanthomonadaceae; genus Stenotrophomonas; species Stenotrophomonas riyadhensis. The sequence goes on along the minus strand of NZ_CP029773.1, from coordinate 2,843,928 downwards.
CCTGCGTGGTACGGGTTTCGAACTGCGCAGTGATGCCTGGGGCAGTGTCCGCGGGCAACGCGGGCTCTGGATGGATGCTTATCAGCATCGTGGCGAGGAGCCGGCCGGCGCCGCCCCGCAGGCCGCGGCGCTGCTGCAGCAGTTGGCGACACTCGCCGAGCGCCAGGCCCGCGCCGCGGCGACCCACCTGACGGTGCAGCCCGCGTCGCATCTCGGGGTGCAGTCGCCACAGCACTCCCGGCTGGATGGTACGCGCGCGCCGCTGCCTGTACTGCTGGCCAGCGTACGCAGCACGGTGCCCGGCGAGACGATGCAGGCGGCGGTCGGCGCCGCCCCTCAACGCAGCGCGGAGGCGGCAGAAGGGTCCGTTCCGCATAGCGGCGACGCGCTGCTTGGCCTCTCTGCCCCCGCCGGCGCGGTGATGGTGGCCGGCCAGGGACTGCAGTGGGCGCAGGGTGAAACCCTGGTGCTGGGCAGTGGCCAGCACAGCGATGCGACGGTCATGGGGCAGGCGCGCTGGCACGGCCGCCAGGCCATCGGTGTGCTCGCCGCAACCCTGCAGGGCGCCGATGCAACGGTGCCTGCCTTGACCATGGCCAGTGCGGAGCAGGTGCTGGATATCAAGGCGCAGCAGGATCGTGTGGGCATGCAGTCGCGGCAGTCGCTGCGCGCAGCCAGCGCCCAGGGCGCTGTTGAACTCGGAGCGGGCCGCACCGTCCACGTGGCCACCTCGGCGGGCGCCAGCATCACCATCAGCGGCAGCAACATCGTCTTCAATGCGCCCGGGCGCATCACGGTGCACGCGGGGCGCAAGTCATTCCTGCCAGGGGGAGGCAGTCGCTACCCGCTGCCGGTGTTCCCGCAGTCCGTGTGCAAGGAATGCCTGCTGCTGGCGGCGCAACGCGCGGCGCCCTTGACGCCGAAGGGAGGCTGAGCGTGACCCGGGACTGGCATTTCCCACCTCTCGCGCTGCCGCCACTGGAAGCGGAAGCGCAGCGCTTCGTGCTGCTGGATGGCGCGCAGTGCGACCAACCCTCGCAGGTGCTGCGTACGCTGCCGTGGACGCCGCTGCGGTTGTTTGATGGCCTGCTGGCCGACGGCAGCGAGGACGCCAGCGTGTTCCTGGCACGGCTGCCCCGTGACATGGACATCGATCGCTTCCTGCAGCGGGCGGCTGCGCAGGCACGCTCGCCGGGCCTGCTCAGCCTGATCGACACGACCCTGACCGCTGAGGCGCTGCAGCAGCGCCTGCAACGGCGCCTGGATGCCAGCTACCCCAACGGCAAGGAGTTCCTGGCGCGCTTCTTTGATGCACGCGTGCTGCCCTGGTGGGTGCAGGTGCTCGATGAGCCGCAGTGCCGTGCATTCCTGGCGCTGGGGGAGCGCTGGTGGTACCTGCGGCACGACCTGCAATGGGCGCACCTGGATCTGCACGACGCCGCGCAGGATCCGCATGAACCACCGTGGGTGCTGGAGGCACCGCAGCGGCGTGCCCTGATCGACGCCAGCTACCCCTATACCCTGATCGACCACTTCCAGCTGACCGACCCCGAGCTGTTGGCGCGCCTGCCACGGGCGCGCTGGTACACCTTCTTTCGGCGCGTGGTGGCGACGGCCGCTGCGGCCGGCATCGAAGACAGCCGCCGGGTGGTGATGGTGGCGACCTGGGCGCTGTTGGCCGGTACGGATCTCGGCGAGGACCCGGCATGGCAGCAGCGCCTGCAGGACTTCGCCAGCGGGCGGCGCGGCGCGGCCGATATCGGCGACGAAGTCTGGCCCCTGGAAGAAAGCTGGGATTGAACGGAGCGGGATCGCGATGATGAGCAACAAGTACCTGTGGTGGAGCATGCTGGCGGTGATCGCCGTGCTGGTGATGGGCGTGGGCTGCAGCCGGGCGATGGCACGCGGCAAGACGCCGATCATGTCGTTGTTTGCGTTCAACTACAGCCCGTACTACCTCGCCGACGTGCGCGTCGATGGGCAGTATCTGGGCGGGCTGGACGGGTACACCAATGGCGGCTCCGGGATGGGCCCGCGGGCGCCGCAGGGCAAGGGGCCGGACAGCGTGCGCGTGCGCTGGATCGAGGCCAATCGCTATGACCTGGCGACCAACCGCTACCTGAGTGAAGGGCACCGCGTGCCACGCGAGGCCGTGGTGCCGCTGAAGACCCCCTATCCGCCGAACCCCTCGACGTTGCTGCTGCATTTCTATCCGGACGGCCATGTCGAGGCCGAGCTGCTGGACAAGGGTGTCAACAAATGGAATGTGCGGCGCATGCCAGTGCCGAAGGAGCACAAGGACCATGACCAGTACTGATCCGACCGCGATTCCGGGGCAGGTGGATCTCGAGCCCGGCACTCCCGATCCGGTAGCCCAGGCCGAGGGCACCGCGCGCACGGCGCGGCTGGCCCGCGGCACACGCCCGTTGAGCGATGCCGAGCGTCGCCGCCGCCAGGAAGCGATGTGTAAAACGGTACCCGACAAGGAGGCCGCCACCACGGGTTGTACCCAGAGCCTGCACCTGAGCGTGTTCTTCGACGGCACCGGCAACAATCGCCAGGAGGAACTGGACAAGGACAAGGGAGAGCGGGCCCTTTCCAACATCGCCCGCCTTTACGACGCGCATGTAAGGGATCGACCCAACAGCAAGCGCCAGTACCTGTCCGGTGTGGGGACGCCATGCCCGGAAGTCGGTGACAGCGGTGGCCTGCTGGGACTGTCGATCGGCAAGGGGGGGCGCGAGCGCATCGATTTCGCGCTGCAGGCGCTGGACGAACTGATCGATACCCAGCCGGAGCCGATGCGGATCCTGGTGGTCAGCGTGTCGGTGCTGGGGTTTTCGCGCGGGGCGGCCTCGGCACGGGCGTTCGCCCGCGACCTCGCCGCGCGCTGCCGGCGGCGGGCTGACGGCACCTGGCTGTACCGCGAACGCATCCCCCTGCGCATCGGCTTCATGGGCGTGTTCGACACGGTGTGCTCGGTGTGGCCGAGCCTGGCGGCGGCCGCGGTGAACTACCGCAATGGCCATACCGGCTGGGCCGAAGGCATGGGCGTTCCGGAAATCGTGGAGCAGTCGGTGCACATGACCGCTGCCCATGAACTGCGCGGCCAGTTCCCGCTGGATTCGACCCGCGAGCACGCGCTGTATCCGGCCAACACGGTGGAGATCTGGTTCCCCGGCGTGCATTCGGACGTGGGCGGGGGCTATGACCCCCAGCATCAGGGGCGGCAGAACAGCATCGCGCGCTTTGCGCTGAACGAGATGTACGACATGGCGCAGGCCGGTGGTGTGCTGCTGAATCCGATCAGCCTCCTCGAAGATCAGGTCAAGGCCGAGTTCGACAAGCAGGATCCTGAGCTGCAGGCGGTGTTCAACGCCTATCTGCAGGCGGTGCGGGTCAAGCGTGGACGCATGGAAGACGTGCAGGCTTCGCACATGGAGCTGCTGTACCGCTGGCTGCGCGTGCGCGTGGCGCGCGGTGACAAGCTGCCATCGATGCAACGCCTGGCCGCGCGCGAGGATGCGCTGCGTGAACAGGTGCGGACCCTGCGTCGCCGCCAGTCGCAGCTGCCGTCCCCGTGGAGCAATGACAATCTGCATCTGGCCGAGCAGGGCAATGCGGACAGGACCGCCGAGTGGAACCGGGTTTCCGACGAACTGAAAGCCCGCGATGACGAGCTGTCTGCCGTGCGGAAACAACGCCGCGGGCTGGAGAAGGAGAACGACACGATGCTGGGCAAGATCGTCGGGCTGCGCCGGCGCCGTGAACGCGGTGCGACGCTGACGATGGCCGAGCGCGTCACATTGGAATCGTGGGACAACACCACGCTGCTGCCGCCGGAGGTGGAGACGTTCTTCGATGGCTATGGCCATGACTCGGTGGCGCACTGGTTCATCGGCAACCTGAGCCAGTGGCGCGTGCTGTACTTCGGCGCGACCAAGTACACGCCGGGCAAGGTGGAGGAAAAAGCCGAGGCGCCGGAGGCGCTGCCTGGCTGAGGGCGCAGGCTACACTAGGCGGCGCGGCCGTGGGTCGTGCCATCGATGTGAGTGCCGTGTCCCGTCTGTTGCTGCTGTTGTCCCTGTCCGTTCTGGCTGGCTGTGCCAGTACGCCTCCGCCGCCGGCCCATTCCGATGCGCTGTGGCGGTTGATCGAGCGTGACTGCCGGGGCGCCGAGGGCCCGCGCGGCGACTGCCTGCGCGTGGAGACGGCGGCGGATCGGCGCGATGTGCTGGTCAAGGATGCGCATGGCGACTACCAGTTCCTGTTGATGCCGCTGGACAAGGTCAGCGGGATCGAGAACCGCGGTCTCTACCAGCGGGGGGCACCGAACTACTTCGCGGCGGCCTGGCGGGCGCGCAGCCATACCGAGCTGGCGCTGGGCCAACCGCTGCCGCGCAGCGTCGCCAGCCTGGCACTGAATTCACCGCATGGCCGCTCGCAGCATCAGCTGCATATCCACGTGGATTGCCTGCGTGCCGACGTGCTGCAGGCACTGGAGGCCCATGCCGCTGAGCTGGGCACCCAGTGGGCAGCGCTGCCGGTGCTGCTGCGCGGCCATCAGTACCAGGCACGCCTGCTGCCAGGGGCGGAGCTGACCGCGAATCCGCTCAATCTGCTGGCCCATGACCTCGCAGGCGTGGACGACGTGGGCCAGTGGAGCCTGGTCGTGGCTGGCCGGGACGCAGTGCAGGGTGGCCCCGGCTTCATCCTGCTGGCCACCCGCGTGGACGCCGGCACCGGCAACGAGGCCAGCGCCGAAGAGCTGCAGGACCACGCCTGCTCGGTGCTGACCGGTGCCGGCAACGCGCTGGAGCGGGTGCGCTAGTCCAGCGCCGGATGCTGGCGGCGCCACATCGGCGCGGTCAGTGCCAGCAACTGGCGGTCCTGCCAGCCCTCCAGGCCCAGATGATGGTCGCGCAGCACGCCTTCCTGTTCGAAGCCGAAGGCTCGCAGCGCGTTGGCGAATGGCGCGCTGCAGTCCGGCGGCAGCATCACGAACAGGCGATGCAGGCCGACATCCTCGAACAGGAACGGGCACAGTGCCCGCAGCGCGGCATCGGCATGCGGGTGCCAATGCTGCAGCGACAACAGTTCGGCGCTGCGCGCGTGCAGTGACTGCAGCCGGATGTGCAGCTGGTCCAGCACCGTGCTGTGTTCATCGTCGAACACCCCCAGCAGCAGCTGGTCGTTGTCCTGCTCCAGGCGGGAACGATGCATGTGGGCGAGAAAGCGGGCCTCCTCGTCGATGCCGCCGGGGTGACGGCGGCCGCGCCGGCGGCGGTCATCGAACAGGCGCCAGCCTGGCAGATCGGTGCGTTGGAACGGACGCAGGGTGACCGGCGCTGCCTGCAACTGCAGCAGGTGGCGGCGCAGCACCGGGCGCAGGGGGGGAAGGGTAGGGGTCGGGTACGAGGTCATCATTCCGGCAACGATGGCCTCGCCCGCAGAGCCAGACCATTCAAAACATTGCAAAAACGGGGCGGGCCTGGGGCCGGGTCTGATTCGGTTCAGGCATAAGCCCATCAGGGCTGGTCATTTCCGTTGACCCCCCCCATTCAGGACACTTTCGTTACGGGATCGTTATGTGCCGCACAGGCCGCTGGCCCCGTACCACCACCCACTCCCCCAGGAAGCCCATGTCCGCCTCCCACAAGGCGCTGCGCCCGCGTCCGCTGGTGCTCGCGCTGTCGTCCCTGATGCTGGTCTCGTTGCCGGCCTTCGCGCAGGAAAGCGCACCCACCTCGCTGCAGGAAGTGAAGGTCACCGGCTCGCGCATTCCACGCGCCAGCGTCGAAGGGCCGTCGCCGGTGACGGTGATCAGCCGCGAGCAGATCGACGCGCAGGGCTACCGCAACGCGTTCGATGCGCTGAGCGCGCTGACCGAGAACACCGGCAACGTGCAGGGCGAGGACTTCGGCAACACCTTCACCCCGGCCGCCAACACCATCAACCTGCGCGGGCTGGGTCCGAACCGCACGCTGGTGCTGGTCAACGGTCGTCGCCAGGCCGACTACCCGCTGGCCTATGAGGGCTCGGTGAACGTGGTCAACCTGGCCAACATTCCCAGTGCGCTGATCGAGCGCATCGAGGTCCTGGCGGCAGGTGCGTCGGCGGTGTACGGCTCCGATGCGATCGCCGGCGTGGTCAACATCATCCTCAAGGACCGCTTTGAGGGTGTGGACGTGAACGTGCGCGCTGGCGGCACCCAGCAGGGCGGCGGTGACAACCAGCGCGTGCAGGTGGTCGGTGGCAGTTCCGGCGAGCGTTGGGACGCGCTGTTCGGCTTCGAGTTCGATGTGCGCAAGGCGATCCATGCGCGCCAGCGCGACTTCATGGATTCGCTGGACGATGATCCGGCCGGCAAGGCGCCGCAGGCGACTGCGATCGCCTATCGCCGCAATGCCGCCACTGGCCGCAACATCGATCCGGGCGTCACTGGCTGCGACGCGGCGTCGGGCATCTATGGCGGCAGCGTGTTCCGCGCCAACAACCCGCGCCAGGGGTGGTACTGCGGCAGCAACGAGGCCGCCGCCAGCTACTGGACCGTGCAGACCCAGAAGCGCAACCTCAACGGCTATGGCCTGCTGACCTTCCACGTCAACGAGACCACCGATCTGTTCGCCGATCTGGCGGTGGGCAGTGCGCGCATCACCAACAACACCCGTGCGCCTACCTGGACCTCGGCCCGCAACTACTTCTACAACCGGACCACCGGCAACCTGGAAAGCTGGTACCGCCGCTTCGCGCCGGAAGAAATCGGTGGCCTGCCGCGCAACGCGAACCGTTTCCTGGAAAACTCGTGGTCGTTCAACGTCGGCGCGCGTGGCCAGATCGGCGACAGCGGCTGGGACTACGAAGCGGTCTACAGCCGTTCGCGCTACGAGAACCGTACCCGTCGTCCGGTGCTGCTGGCCGGCATCAACGAATACCTGCTTGGCCCGAAGCTGGGCGTGCGCAACGGCGTCGAGATCTATGCACCGGACCCGGCACGACTGTTCAAACCGCTGACGCCGGAGGAGTACCAGGGCCTGTCCGGCTACCAGGAAAGCCGCAACGCGGCGTGGCTGCAGACCTTCAGCACCAGCGTCAACGGCCGCCTGTTCGCGCTGCCCGGTGGTGACGCTGCGTTGGCAGCGGTGGTCGAAGCCGGCAGCCAGGGCTACCGCAACCGCCCGGACCCGCGGCTGGGAACCGGTGAATTCTGGAACACCAGCGCCGGTATCGGTGCCGGCGGCGAGCGTGACCGCTACGCCGCGGGTGTGGAACTGCAGCTGCCGCTGCTGCAGTCGCTGACCACCACGCTGGCCGGACGCTATGACCAGTACCGTGCCGGCGGCGAGCACATCGGCAAGGCGACCTGGAGCTTCGGTGTCGAGTTCCGCCCGATCGAGAGCCTGCTGATCCGCGGCTCTGCGGCGACCAGCTTCCGTGCGCCGGACATGAACTACGTGTTCGCTACCGAGACCCGTGGCTACAACCCGGGCATGACCGACTACTGGCGCTGCCGCACCGCCGGCCAGTCGTATGACAACTGCGACTACAACGGCCTGTCGATCGACTACAGCAACCGTGCCAACGCGCAGCTGCAGCCGGAAACGGCCAAGTCGTATGGCTTCGGTGTGGTCTGGTCGCCGCTGGCCGGGCTGGATTTCAGTGCCGACTACTACGACATCCGCATCGACAACGAGGTGACCAGCCTCGATACCAGCCGTATCCTGCGCGACGAGGCCGATTGCCGGCTGGGCCGCACGCTGGGCGGCGAAGCGCGCGATATCGGTTCGCCGCTGTGCCAGGACGCGCTGTCGCGGGTGATCCGCAATCCGCCCAATGCCACCGTGCAGCCGGACCAGGTGACCCGTGTGCTGATCAATCCGATCAATGCGGCCTCCGAATCGGTTCGCGGCCTGGACCTGAAGGGCAACTGGCGTTTCGATGCCGGCCGCTATGGCCGCTTCACCACGCGCCTGGCCTACACCGTGGTGCTGGAGCACAAATACCGACAGTTCTCCGATGATCCGGAGCGTGACATCCGCAATTCGTTGGACGACTACCAGTGGCGCAGCAAGGCCAACGGCAGCATCACCTGGAACCAGGGTGACTGGACCACCACGCTGTACGGCAACCGCTTCGGCTCGCTGCCGAAGACCGATGGCAGTGGCCGCATCGCGCCGTACATGACCTACAACGCCAGCGTGTTCCGCCAGTTCGGCGAGAATCTGTCGGTGGGTGTGATTGTCAACAACCTGCGTGACAGCCGCCCGCCGGCGGACAAGAACGGAGGCGGCTGGCCGTTCTATCCGGTCGGCAACTACGATCCGTATGGCCGCCAGTACTGGGTGCAGCTGGACTACCGGTTCCGTTGATCCTGCAGGCGAACGAAAGGCCCGGCATTGCCGGGCTTTTCTTTGTGCAGCGCACCCGTGTAGCCGCTGCGTGCGTGGCATGCTGTGACGCTACCCGGAGGAGGATGCGCATGGATGTCAGGGTGTGGAGCGTGATTGCAGTGCTGGCTGTTACAGGTTGCAGTGGCAAGCAGGCGGCCAGCGTGGAGGATGCCGCGGAGGTGGCCAATGCTGGGCCTGCGCAGCCTCACGCGCAGCCAGCGGAGCACGCTGGGCCATCGCGCGCGGCAACGGCATCGAGCGCCACGACGGCTGCCGCTGGGCCCGCGCGAACGGAGGGGCACTTCCTCGAGGGCGAGCGCATGCTGCTGAGCGAGGGTGCGGTGTCCGTGCAGAAGAGCGAGGCGCTGCTGGGTTCCGACAAGGCTTTCGCGCAGGCAATCAGCCAGTTCGAGCGCGATGCGGCCGGCCACCCCGAAGTGCAGGACCTGACCCGCCTGTACAGGACGGCCGCCAGCCGGCTCATGGGCCAGGACGGCACGCTGGTGTCCCTTGCCTGCGGCTACAGCCTGTGTGTTGGCGAGATCCGCAGCCGCACCGATGAGGATTTCAGTGCCTGGTCCGAAGCAATCGGCATGGACAAGGCGGCCCCGGTCTACAGCCTTGCCACGGCGCCGATGACATGGGGCAGGGACCAGCACGGTGGGCGTTTCGTGTTCTCGGTGGACCCGGCCGCCAACGGCATGGCGGGCCCGTAGCACCGGCGGATGCCCGGCGCCAGGGCGCGTTACGGAAGCGCCTGCAGCAGGTACGACTCGATGACGTAGCTGAAAGGCTGCTGCTGGCGGTCACGCAGCAGAGCGCGCACTTCCAGGATCACGCCGTGGTCGCCTTCCCCGCGTGGCGGCCAGAAGGTCTGGTCGGCCAGGGTCTGGCGCTGGAAGCCCAGCGGACCGACCACGCGACCGAACGGTTCGTCGGTGCTGTCCAGTACCTGGTTCATGGCCGGGCTGAGGTGGCCAGGCAGGTACCAGTTGTCGGCCTCGGACAGCACGCGGCTGCCGCAGACCAGCTGCACGCGGCGATAGCGCAGGTCGGTGCCGGGTTTCGCGCCCAGTGCCTGCAGCACGTCGGCCGGTGCCGTCTTGTCCTGGCCGTGCATGCGCACCGCGCGGACCCTTGCCTGTTCGGCCAGCCCATGTTCGGCGCACCAGTGTTCCAGGGTGGCGGTCGCGCTCTGTCCGGACAGCACGCGCTGGTGCAGGCGCTCGACGAGTGCAGCCGGGGCGATGCGCTGCTGGCCCGGCGGCGACTGCAGCGGCGCAGCGGCCGCAGCATCAGTGGCGGACAGGCTGGCGATCGGCGCGGCGGCGAGCAGGGACGCGGCCTGCCAGCGGCGGAGACGATCGTGGCGGTCGGACGGGCCCATGCGGCATCACAGCGGAAACAGGCGCCTATGGTACCCGTTCAGCGGTGTGCACGGTGTCGCTGCGACCGGCGGTCGCAGGGGCATTCATCGCTCTGGTGAATGCGTGCCATCCAGATATTTCGTTGGCCGATGGTTGTGTCGAGGCGCAGGATGGCGCCAGTCCTGGCTTTCCTGGAGTTCCCGATGACCCTGCAGTTCGTCCACGGTGGCGTTGACCGCGATGGCGCACCGCTGCATTTCCATATCCGTGATGGCCGCATCAGCGGGCTCAATGGCGATGCTGTGCCTGCCGATGAGGCGGAATGCGTCGATCTGGAGGGCTTCGCGGTGCTGCCCGGGCTGGTCGATGGCCACATTCACCTCGACAAGAGCTTCGTCGGCGACCGTTGGCACCCGCATCAGCCGGTGAACAGCCTGCGTGAGCGGCTGGCGGTGGAAAAGGCGGCAGTGGCGGCTGCGGCGCCGATGGTCGATCGTGCCGAGGCGCTGATCCGCCAGTGCAGTGCTTTCGGTACGGTGGCGATGCGCTGCCATGTCGATATCGACGCCAGCACCGGGCTCGGCCATCTCGAAGCGGTGCGCGAGGCCGCATTGCGCTGTGCCGACATCATGCATGTCCAGCTGGTGGCGTTCCCACAGGCCGGCGTGATGTCCTGCCCGGGTACCGCCGCCGTACTGGAGCAGGCGCTCGCCGCTGGCGTGGAGGTGCTCGGTGGCATCGACCCCACCACGCTCGATGGCGATGCCGAAGGCCAGCTGGCGCTGCTGTTCGGCCTGGCCGAGCGCTATGGCGTGCAGCTGGACATTCACCTGCATGAGCCCGGCGAAACCGGCCTGGCCCAGCTGCTGCGCATCGCTGCTCGTACGCGGGCGGCAGGTCTGCAGGGGCGGGTGGCGGTCAGCCATGCCTATTCGCTGGGTGACGTGCCGCTGGCGCGCGCGCTGCAGGTGGGCGAAGCACTGGCCACGGCGGGTGTGGCGATCATGAGCAACGCGCCGGGTGATCATCCGTTCCCGCCGCTGCGCGCGCTGCATGATGCCGGCGTGCGCGTGTTTGCCGGCAACGACAACATCCGTGACTGCTGGTGGCCGTATGGCAACGGCGACCTGCTGCAACGGGCGATGCTGCTGGGCTACCGCTCCGGCTTCCATACCGATGCCGACCTGATGCTGGCGCTGGACATGGTGACCACCCAGGCCGCGCAGGTGATCGGGCTGCCGCAATACGGTCTTGTGGAAGGGCATCCGGCCACCTTCGTGGCGGTGCGTGCGGACCATGGCCCGGCGGCGGTGGCCGCAGTGCCGGTGGAACGACGCGTAGTGGTTGACGGTCGCTGGCTGTAGATCCGCGCCGGGCCAACCCGTGTAGCGCCGAGCCACGCTTGGCGGCTTTTCAGACGTAATCGTCGGCGCGGGTAGCGACGAACTCTTCCAGCCACGCCAGCAGATGGGCGATGTCGATGACCTCGCCCTGCTCGACGCGCTTGAGCAGCAGCGTGCTGGCGCCGATCTGCAGGCTGCTGTCGGCATAACGCAGCACCGCATCAATGCCCCAGGCATCGGTGACCTGCATCCAGGCCAGGCCCGGCACGCGCTGGGCCAGGGTATCGCCGAACGCCACGCCCAGTGCTTCCCAGCCATCGCAGTCGTCGCGGTCGATCAGCTCGGCATCGATCACGCGCTGCAGTGTGGCGGCCGGCAGCGGCCACTGCACCGGTAGCGTCGGAAAGCCGGCGGCCACGCGCGCAGCGATCAGCGAACGCTGGTGCTGCAGATGTGTCTGCAGGGCAGCGGGCAGGGGATCGAAGCGGGCGGGGATTTCGTCGGACATGGCAAGGCGCCGTGGAGCACGGAAACAACAGGCACTGTAGCCGTCGATGCAGTGCCCTGGTGCGGCAGGTCTGATCAGATATCGATGATCAATGCGCGAGATCCATGCCGGCGCTGGACAATGTGGCTGTCGAGGTTGCCGGCCAGCGGCCGGCACTACCTCTGGTGCGGTGCTCAGTCCGGTTCGCGCTGCACCTGGCGCCACAGTTCGCTGGCCAGCGCTCGCACGGCATCGTCGGCGTCGGCACGATGCAGCAGGCCGATCTCGTAATTGTCGATCACCGGCAGCTCGCGTTCGCCATCGATGATGCGGTGATCGCGGGTGACCGCGCGGCGCGGCAGCAGGCTGATGCCGATGCCATCGGCCACCGCGCCCTGGATGCCACTCAGCGACGAACTGGTGAAGGCGATGCGCCAGCGCAGGCCCAGCGCCTCCACGGCGTGGATCATCTCGTCGCGGTACAACCCGCGCGGCGGAAAGGTGACCAGCGGCAACGGGTCCTGCTGCAGGCAGCTGCTGCGCAGGCTGTCGATCCAGTGCATCGGCTCGCGCCGGCAGTGCACCGCCTGGCGCGTGTTGCGGCGTTGCTTGACCAGCACAAGATCCAGCTCGCCGTGGTCGAAGCCGTGCGCAAGGTCGCGGCTGAGACCGCTGCTGATCTCCAGTTTCACCTGTGGGTGGCGGCGGCTGAAAGCGGCCAGCATGCGCGTGGTCTGTGCGTTGACGAAGTCCTCGGGCACGCCGATGCGCACCGCGGTTTCCACGGTGGCGCCGGCCAGCGCCTGCGCCATTTCCTCGTTCAGGTCGAGCATGCGCCGCGCGTAGCCGAGCAGGGTATGACCGGCGTCGGTGGGGTGCACGTCGCGGTGGCCGCGTTCGAGCAGGCGATGCCCGGCCAGTTCCTCCAGCCGGCGCACCTTCTGGCTGACCGTGGACTGGGTCGAATGCAGGCGCGTGGCCGCCGTGGTGAAGCTGCCGCAGTCGGCCACCATCACCAGCGCCCGCAGCAGGTCCAGTTCGAACAGCGTTCTATTCGATTTGGCACTGTCTTGCATTTGAACATTTCACTTCTGGATGCGCGTGACGACTTCTACCATGCAGGGGAGGGGGCAGCAAGCACCGCGCCCCGGTTGTACCGGCATCGCCCGCAGTGCTCGCCGCACAGGAGAACCGAAGATGCGAATCCATCGTTGCCATCGCTGGCCCGCTCCGATGGGGCGCCTGTTGCTGCTGTGCCTGCTGGCGATGGTCATTCCAGCCTGTTCGGCCACCGCGGGCTCGGCTGATGGCCGCCTGCGCGATGCCGCCACCCGCGGCGATGCCGAGGCGGTGCGCGGAGCGCTGGAAGACGGCGCCGATCTGGAGGCGCGCGATGGCCAGGGCCGCACCGCGCTGCTGCTGGCCACGCACGGCAACAACGTGGATGCCGCGCGTGAACTGATCGAAGCCGGTGCCGACGTCAATGCCAAGGATGCGCTGCAGGACAGCGCCTACCTGTACGCCGGTGCGCGCGGCCTGGACGAGATCCTGGCGATGACCCTGGCGCATGGCGCCGACCTGCGCAGCACCAACCGCTACGGCGGCACCGCCTTGATTCCCGCCGCCGAGCGCGGCCACGTCGCCACCGTGCGCACGTTGCTGCGTGCCGGCGTCGCAGTGGACCATGTCAACCGCCTGCACTGGACCGCGCTGCTGGAAGCGATCCTGCTCGGGGATGGCGGCGCGCGCCACGTGCAGATTGTGCAGCTGCTGCTGGAGGCCGGTGCCGACCCGGAACTGGCCGACGGCGACGGCGTGACGCCGCTGGCGCACGCGCGCCAGCGCGGCTATACCGGAATTGAAACCCTGCTGCGCCAGCACGGCGCGGCACGCTGAAGACCGTCCCCTTCCACCCTGCACGCTGCGCGTGCCCACCAGGATGCTGTCCATGTTCCGTTCCCGTCCGTTGTCCCTTGCCATCCTTCTCGCGGTGGCCCCGCTGTCGGCCTCGGCCGCCGAGCGCGCTGACCTGTTGATCCGCAATGCCACCGTGGTCGATGTCGAGCACGCCAGCACCCTGGCTGGGCAGAGCGTGGTGATCCGTGGCGAGGACATCGTCGCCGTCGGCCCGGACGCCACGATGAGCAGCCAGTGGAGTGCTGCCCGCCAGATCGATGCCAAGGGCAAGTACCTGATCCCGGGCCTGTGGGACATGCACGTGCATTTCGGCGGTGGCCCGGCGCTGATCGAAGAGAACAAGGCGCTGCTGCCGCTATACATCGCGCACGGCATCACCACCGTGCGCGACTGTTCCGGTGACCTGCCCGAGCAGGTGCTGCAGTGGCGCGGCGAGATCGCAAAGGGCACGCTGTTTGGTCCGCGCCTGCTCAGTTCGGGCGCGAAGATCGAAGGCATCAAGCCGGTCTGGAAGGGCACGATCGAGGTGGGTAGCGAGGCTGACGCCGACAAGGCGATCACCCGCCTGCAGCACGACAAGGTTGATTTCGTGAAGATCACCGACAGCACGCTGAAGCCGGAACTGTTCCTGTACTCGGCCAGTGCTGCGCGCAAGGCCGGCTTCAAGGCCTCGGGGCATATTCCGATGGCACTGACCGTGGAGCAGGCGGTCGATGCCGGCCTGGCCTCGATCGAGCATCTGGATTACGCATTCAAGGCCGGCAGCAAGGACGAAGCGCAGATCGCCGCCGACTTCGGTGCCGGTCGCATCGACCGCGCCGAAGCCAATCGGCGCCTCGACGCCAGCTTCGACCGCGACACGGCGATGCACGCCTACCGTGATTTCGCCAAGCGTGGTGTGTTCGTGACCCCGACCCTCAATGGGGGCCGCATCCTCGATTTCCTTGACCAGGATGACCACGCCAACGATCCGTACCTGGCCTACATCGGCCCTGGCCTGCGCGCGACCTACCAGTGGCGCGTGGACCGCGCGGCCAAGGCCACGCCGGCACAGATCGAAGCGCGCCACGCGCAGTACCACCAGGTCGCGGCGGTGCTGCCGATGCTGCAGGAAGCCGGTGTGACGATCATTGCGGGCACCGATGCGGGCTTCCTCAACTCGTTCAACTTCCCGGGCATCGCCCTGCACCAGGAGCTGCAGCTGTTTGTGAAGGAGGGCCTGAGCGCACCGCAGGCGCTGTCGGCCGCAACCCGTTCCGGCCCGGCCTGGTTCGGCCAGATGGACCGTTACGGTGGTGTCGCACAGGGCAAGGCCGCCGATCTGGTGCTGCTGACCGCCAACCCGCTGCAGGACATTGCTGCCACCGAAAAGATCGACAGCGTGATCCTGCGCGGCAACGTGCATGACCGCGCCGCGCTGGACAAGATGTTGGCCGACACCAAGGCCAAGGTCGCAGCGTGGAATGTCGAGGCGGCGAAGACGCAGTGATCGACAGGGTCAGAGCCCTTCCCGGCGGGAAGGGATCCGACCCTATGGCCTTGAACGGAAACCACGCATGGCGTGGATCTATCGTCTCGACCAAGGTCGACACCTACCAACAGCCATCGGAATCTGTCAGAGGTGGGGCGGTGTCGGAGTGCGGGGTGTCAGCCGCATGGGCCCGAGGCATGCCTCGGCCGGGTTGGGCAGGACGCCCAATCCCGCTTTTGCCGTTGCTGTTGAGGTTGCCGGCCAGCGGCCGGCACTACCGCGGGTGCAGGGCCGCAGGCCCTGCCGAACAACCCCCTAATCGTGACCGCTGTCGTCCAGGCTGATGATCCCGCGCCGCAGCGCCTGGGTGACCGCGTGCGTGCGATCACCCACGCCGAGCTTGTCCATCAGGCTCTTCATGTGCGCTTTCACCGTCTGCTCGGAAATCTGCATGCGCTCGCCGATGCGCTTGTTCGACAGCCCGCTGGCGACGTGCCGCAGCACCTCGGTTTCACGCGGTGACAGCCGATCCTCGACGACATGCGCCGCAATGCTCGCCGCCACTGCTGGCGGAATCGGTGCGCGCCGGCCACCGGCGACGATGCGGATGGTGTCGATCAGTTCGTGACGCAGCATGTCCTTCAGCAGGTAGGCGCTGGCACCGGCCTGCAGCGCGCGGACCGCGCGTACGTCACCACGGTAGGTGGTCAGCACGATGATGCACGCGCGCGGGTCCATCGCGCGGATCCGCACGATTGCTTCCACGCCATCCAGCCGTGGCATCTGCAGGTCCATCAGCACCACGTCGGGCTGCAGCCGCTGGTAGCAGGCGATGGCTTCCTCGCCATCGGCGGCCTCGCCGAGCAGGCGCAGATCGGGTTGTGCGCCCAGCAGGGCGGCCAGGCCGTCGCGCAGCAGTGGATGGTCGTCGACCACCAGCACGCCGATCGGGGCAGGGGACTCAGTCATGGTTTGCTTTACTCCAGGGCCAGCGCCAGCGCGATGGACGGCGGTGATACAGGCGCCGTGCCGGGACCGCCAGCGCCACTTCGGTGCCCAGGCCGGGCCGGGTCCACAGCTGCAGTTCGGCGCCAAGACGTTGTGCACGTTCACGCATGCCCTGCAGCCCCCAATGGCCGTGGCCGGCGTCTTCATCGGTGATGCCGACGCCATCATCGCGCACGTGCAGCAGGAAGCACCGCGTGCCGTAGGACAGCTCCACTTCGATGGCGCTGGCGTTGGCATGGCGCAACGCATTGCGGATGGCTTCGCGTCCGATCAGGAACACTTCTTCGGCGGCATCGGCCTGCAGTGGTGGGGTTGCGCCTTCCACGGTCAGGCGCAGTGGATTGGTGCCATGCCCGGCGTACTCGGCATGCACATCGGCCAGCGCTGAAGCGAGGTCACGGCCGGCGAAGGGACCATCACGCAGTGCGTTGACCCGCTCACGGCCCTCGGCCAGGTTGCGCTCGGCCAGTTGCATCGCCGATTCCAGCTGGCCGCGCACCGTGTCCGGGGTCTGCGGCGACTGGCTGATCGCGTGCAGGCGCAGGATCAGGCCCTGGCTGCCCTGCAGCAGGGTGTCGTGCAGGTCGCGGGCAATGCGTTCGCGTTCGCCGTTGCGCTCCTGCAGGCGTGCGCGGAACAAGGCCGCCAGTTGCCCGCTGCGGATGCGCACCGCCATCACCAGCAGCGCGAGGATCGCGGCTGCGCACAGCAGCTTGAACCACACGGTCTGCATGAAGGTGGGCGCGATGCGGAAGCTGCGGCTGGCAGGCGTAGTGCTCCAGATACCGTCTTCGTTGGCGGCCTCCACGTCGAACCGATAATTGCCCGGGGCGAGGTTGGTGTAGTACGCCCGCGTGCTGCTGCCGGCATCCTGCCAGCCATCGTCAACGCCGGACAGGCGATAGCGGTAGCGGTTGCGCTCCGGACGTGCCAGCGACAGCGCCACGTAGTCGATCTGCAGCTGGCTGGTGCCGGCCGGCAGGCGCAGGCCGTCACGCAGGGGCTCGTGTGCGCTGCCGTACAGCACTTCGCCGATGCGCACGCTGGGCGCCATGGTGTTGATGTGCGAGCGCGTGGTATCCAGCCAGGCCAGGCCCTGGTTGGTGGCCAGCCACAGCAGTCCGTCATCGGCCAGCGCGGCGGTGGCGATCGGTCCGCTCTGCAGGGCGATGCCCGGCATGCCATCCACCGCATCGAACAGGCGTGGCGTCACCGGCTGCCCGGTACGCAGCGCCCGTCGCAGCTGATCGCTCCCCAGCCGGACCAGGCCACGGCTGCCATTGAGCCACAGGTGACCGTGCGCATCGGCAACCATGCCGGTGATGCCCTCCAGCACGCCGGCCATGTCGGTGTTGACCGGCATGAAGCGGCCCTTGCCGATGCGGGCGGCCAGCCCGGCCTCACCGGCCACCAGCAAAAGATCCTCGTGGTGTAGCAG
This sequence comes from Stenotrophomonas maltophilia, assembly GCF_003205835.1. GTDB lineage: Bacteria > Pseudomonadota > Gammaproteobacteria > Xanthomonadales > Xanthomonadaceae > Stenotrophomonas > Stenotrophomonas riyadhensis. Next base: position 2,826,507 of record NZ_CP029773.1, on the reverse strand, counting down.
TGCGGTGACCGGGCCGACCGACAGCCCGTGGTTGGCATCGAAGGTTTCGATGCGGGTCGCTCCCATGCTGCGCAGCCGGCCGTCGGCATAGCCGAGCAGCAGCTGGCCATTGGCATCCAGCGCCAGTGATGAGCAGGCCTGTTCGGGCAGGCGCGTTTCGCGCTGCCACTGGCCGTGCAGATAATGCAGCACGCCACGTTCACCGGTGCAGACCCAGGCCTGGTCGTCATCGGCGAACAGCAGGGCATGCAGCGGTTGCCCGGTGAAGGGCTCGGGCAGCGGAATCAGCGTGGAGTGGCCAGCCACCGTGCGTGCCAGGTTGACCCAGTCGAACTGCCAGATCGGCGTGGGCGCCCGGCGCGCGGCCGCCTGCAGTTGTGCGGCGCTGCCTTCCAGCAGTGGCCGGCGCAGGTCGTACGGCTTGAGGTCCTCGCCGTAGCCGTACACACGCCCATCGCTGGCCCGCACCAGCGAGCGATAGGGATCACTGGGGCCGACCGCCAGCGTGTGCACGCTACGCGCGCGGAAGCGGTTGAGGCCGAGATTGGTGCCAACCCAGAGATTGCCTTCGCGGTCGGCGATGATCGGCACGGCCGAGGTGGCGGTCAGCCCGTGCGGCGAATCGAAACGCTCCATGCGCACGGCGCGGCTGCCGTCGAACGTGATCCGCGCGACACCGCCATGCGGGCTCATCGTGGCCCATAACGCGCCGTCGGCAGTGAACTGCAGGCGTGCGGCGACCAGGTCCGGCAGGCGTCGCGCTTCGCGTTCGCTGTCCGGCAGCAGGCCCTGCGCGTTGGCCAGCGGCGAGGTGCCGCGCACACGGTCGGCCAGCCAGACTTCGCCCTGCGGGCTCTCGGTCAGCGTCGCCATCTGGGATACGGCGATGCCGGTGTCCTCGAAACGCGGCTGGCCTGCAGGGCGCATCCAGATCCTGAGGTCGGCCAGTACCCAGAAGGTGCCGCGGCTGTCGTGCAGCACCCATTGCACGCGGTGTTCCGGCACCCCGGCGCCCGCGGGCAGCGGCTGCCAGCGCTGGCCATCGAACTCGCGCAGCCCTCCATTGATGGCCGCCCACATCCGGCCGTCGCGGTCCTGGCTGAAGTGCGGGACCACGCCAACCGGCACGCCCTGGCCGCGGCCGTAGTTGTACAGCTGGCCGCGCGCGAACTGGCTGATGCCTGCCTGGAAATAGCCGATCCACAGTGCGCCATCGGCGCTGTGTTCCAACGTGACCATGTTGGTGGACGGGTAGCGGGTGCCAGCCGGTGGCGCCTGCCGTTCGAAGCGGCGTCCATCGAAACGGTACAGGCCCGAACCGGTGGCCAGCCACAACAGGCCGTCACGGTCCTGGCTGATGTCCCAGATGTCACCGGGTGCACCCTGGCCGACCCGCCACGCGGTGTGCTCGTAGCCAGGCAACCCGCTGCTCACGGCCGGTCGCTGCACGGCAAGGGCGGGCAGGGCGGTCCACAGCAGCAGGCACGTCAGCAGCGCCGGCAGGCGACGCAGGAACGGGAAGGGGCGGCCATGCATGGCGCGCATTCTGGCAGGTGCGGGGCAGCCCCGGGTGACCCGAACGGGGTAGGCGCCTGGTGCCGAGGTCGGCTATCACGCCGGCATGTCCTGTGGAGCCCGGCCATGCAGCGCCTGTTCGTGATGTTCCCCGACCGCGGGCCGGGCATCGGCCTGCTGTGGCTGCGGCTGTGCGTGGCCGCTGCGTTGTGCACGCCGGGCACGCACGCCGCGGGCTGGCTGTCGGCGCTGTGCCTGCTGGCGGTGGCGATGCTCGCGCTGGGCGTACTGACGCCGCTGGCGGTACTGCCGGCAACACTGGGCCTGTATGCACAGGCACTGCCGTGGCCACTGGTGGTGTTGCCGCTGGCCTTGCTGGCGCTGGGCCCGGGTGCCTATTCACTGGATGCGCGGCTGTTCGGTCGTCGCCGGCTCGGCCATCGGCCTCCCCCATTCGGGTAGGTGCTGGCCTCGACCGACGGGGGTAGGGCATCGCCCGGCGTACACGCACCATGGGCCACCCCTTCGCGGCGCCCCACATGGCCACTGTTTCCCCGTCGGCTTCGCCTGCTGCATCGCTGGCCCCGCACCAGGCGGCGGCATTGCAGCGCGCCCTGCGCTACGTCGACGAGCATCTGTCACAACCGTTGCGGGTGACCGAACTGGCGCAGGCCGCCTGTGTCAGCCGTTTCCATCTGGTGCGCCTGTTCCGCAGCGGCACCGGTGCAAGCCCGCTGCGCTACGTGCGCCGTCGCCGCATCGAACGTGCGCGCCAGTTGTTGCCGGTCGCGCAGCTGCCGATGTCCTGCTTGGCGCAGCAGCTGGGCTTCTTCGACCAGAGCCATTTCGTCCGCAGCTTCCGCGCCGAGACCGGCTGCAGCCCCGGCCAGTACCTGGCCGGTGATGCCGCCCTGTTGCTTCCCCCTGATCGTGTTTCCAACGGAGTCCAACCATGAGCCTTGCCACCGCCACGCCCGCCCCGGCCCTGTTGTCGCCCACCGACCATGCCCTGGTGCTGATCGACTTCCAGTCACAGATGGCGTTTGCTACCCACACCATCGACATCTCCGCGCTGCGCAACAACGTGTCGCTGATCAGCAAGGGCGCCAAGGGCTTCAACGTGCCGGTGCTGCTGACCACCGTTGCCGAAGCGTCGTTCTCCGGCCCGATGTTCCCGGAACTGCCGGAGATCTTCCCGGGCCAGCCGGTGTTCGACCGCACCTCGATGAACACCTGGGAAGACCAGCCGGTGATCGATGAGATCAACCGCATCGGCAAGCGTCGCCTGGTCCTTGCCGGCCTGTGGACCAGCGTCTGCATCGTCGGCCCGGCGCTGTCGGCGCTGGCGCAGGGTTTCGAGGTCTACGTGATCACCGATGCCTGCGGTGATGTCAGCGAAGAAGCACACGAGCGTGCGATCACCCGCATGGTGCAGGCCGGTGCGGTGCCGATGACCAGCGTGCAGTACCTGTTGGAGCTGCAGCGTGACTGGGCGCGTGGTGAGACCTACGACCTGACCACCGGCATCGCCCGCGACCACGCCGGTGGCTATGGCATCGGCATCCAGTACGCCAAGCGCATGTTCGGCGCGCAGGAAGGCGGGCACTGAGCATGCTGGCTGGCCATGGCCTCGACCTGGCCCTGCTGATGCTGCGCGTGGCAGCCGGGGGATTCCTGCTGCCACATGCGCTGGGCAAGCTGTTCGGCTGGTTCGGTGGCCCCGGGCTGGCCGGCTTCGCCACCGAACTGCGCGGCTTCGGCCTGCCAGCGGTGGCACCGCTGCCGCTGCTGCTGGCCCTGCTGCAGGTGCTGTCAGGGCTGGCCGTGCTGCTGGGCTGGCAGACCCGCGTCGCCGCGCTTGCAGCGGCGGCCTTCATCGGCTTCACCGTACTGTTGGCCCTGCCCAAGGGCTGGTTCTGGATGCGCGGCGGCAGCGAGTACCCGTTGATGTGGACCACGGTACTGCTGGCCCTCGCGCTGACCGGGCCCGGCGCCTGGGCACTGGACGGCCAACGCCTTCCGGGAGACCTCGCATGAGTCACGATCCACTCGATCACGGCCGCCGCAACGTGGTGCTGGCCGGCAGCGCCGCGGTGGCGCTGGGCCTGGCCGGCCGTGCCGGTGCCGCACTCGATTCCACTTCCAAGGAGCGTCGCATGAGCACGCTGGTCATCCGCAATGCCCGCATCACCACCCTTGACCCACAGCAGCCGCATGCACAGGCGCTGGCCGTGCAGGAAGGGCGCATCGTTGCCGTCGGCAGCGACGAGGAGATCATGCGTGGCTGGGGCAATGAAGCGACCCTGATCGACGCCCAGGGCCGGCGCCTGCTGCCTGGCCTCAACGACAGCCATACCCACCTGATACGTGGTGGCCTGAACTACAACCTGGAACTGCGTTGGGACGGCCTGCGTTCGTTGGGCGATGCCTTGGACATGCTGAAGGCGCAGGTCGACCGCACGCCTGCACCGCAGTGGGTGCGCGTGGTCGGTGGCTTCACCGCCACCCAGTTCAACGAGAAGCGCCTGCCCACGCTGCAGGAGCTCAACGACATCGCGCCGGATACGCCGGTATTCCTGCTGCACCTGTACGACCGGGCGCTGCTCAACCGCGCCGCGTTGCGCGCCTGCGGCTATACCAAGGACACGCCGGATCCGCCGGGCGGGCAGATCGTGCGTGATTCGTTCGGCAACCCGACCGGGCTGCTGCTGGCCAAGCCCAACGCGCTGATCCTGTACGCGACCCTGGCCAAGGGTCCGAAGCTGCCGATCGAGTACCAGGCCAATTCGACGCGCCACTTCATGCGCGAACTGAACCGGCTCGGCATCACCTCGGTGATCGACGCCGGCGGTGGTTTCCAGAACTACCCCGAGGACTACCAGGTCATCGAGCAGCTGCACCGCGATGACCAGCTGACCGTGCGCATCGCCTACAACCTGTTCACCCAGAACAAGGGCAAGGAAGTGGATGACTTCCGCGGATGGAGCGAGATGCTGCAGCCGCGGCAGGGTGATGACCTGCTGCGCCACAACGGTGCCGGCGAGATGCTGGTGTTCTCCGCGGCCGACTTCGAGTTGTTCAACGAGCCGCGCCCGGAACTGCCGCCGGAGCTGGAGCCGGAACTGCACGATGTGGTGAAGCTGCTGGTCGAGAAGCGTTGGCCGTTCCGCATCCATGCGACGTACGACGAGAGCATCACCCGCATCCTCGATGTGTACGAACAGGTCAACCGCGAGGTGCCGTTCGATGGCCTGCACTGGTTCATCGACCACGCCGAGACCATCACCCCGCGCAACATCGAACGCATCCGCGCGCTGGGCGGCGGCATCGCCGTGCAGCATCGCATGGCCTACCAGGGCGAGGCCTTCGTCGAGCGCTACGGCGTGCAGGCGGCGCGGCATACGCCGCCGGTCAAGCGCATGCTGGCCGAAGGCGTGCCGGTCGGTGCCGGTACCGACGCCACCCGCGTGGCCAGCTACAACCCCTGGGTGGCGTTGTCCTGGCTGGTGACCGGACGCACCGTGGGCGGGCTGGCCCTGTATGGCGATGAGAACCTGCTCGAACGCGAGCAGGCGCTGCGCCTGTGGACCCAGGGCAGCGCCTGGTTCTCCGGCGACGAGGCGGTCAAGGGCACGCTGAAGGCCGGCCAGCTGGCCGACTTCATCCTGCTCTCGGCCGATTTCTTCCGCGTGGATGATGCGCAGATCGCCGACATCACCAGCGTGTTGACCGTGGTCGGTGGCCGCATCGTGCATGCCGACGCCGACTATGCCGGGCTTGCGCCGCAGCTGCCGCCGGCGATGCCCACCTGGTCGCCGGTCAACAGGTTCGGTGGCTACCACGTCGGCGGTACCGCCACCGGGTTGGCCGCCGCGCACCATCACCATCACGGTGTGGCCTGCAGCACCCACGGCGCGCACGGCCATGCGGCCCGGCATGCTGCACCCACCGACGACCTGACCGCGTTCTGGGGCGCGATGGGATGCTCGTGCTTCGCGTTCTGAGCCTGGCGCTGCTGGCCGCACCCTCGCTTGCACAGGCCTGCGACGGTGGCCGCTGCAGCGAAGTGGGCAATGGCCAACTGCAATGGGAGGCGTCGCTGCGCGTGCGTGGGCTGTACTACGACCCGACCCGGTTCGGCATTGGCGGCGCAGAGGATGGCTATGGCCTGCTGCGCGCGCTGGCCTCGGCCACCTATGTGGAAGAGACCTGGCAGGCGAAGCTGCAGCTGGGTGTGCATGGTGAAAGTGGCAAGGCCGGCGGCCCGGGTCGTACCGACCGCAGCGCGCTGGATGTGCAGCAGGCGTATTGGCGCTGGCAGCACGGTGGCCTTCATCTGCAGCTGGGCCGGCAGGAAGCCGGCTACGGCAGCTCACGGCTGCTGTCGGTGCGCGATGGGCCGAACATCCGCCTGGCGTTCGACGGTGCACGTGCAGGCTGGAAAGGCCGCTTCGGCACGTTGGATCTGATGGCGCTGCGGCCGGTGGAGAACCGACCAGGTGCCTTCGATGATCGCGGCGAACACGGCGCCCACCTGTGGGGTGCCTATGCCACCACGGCGCGCGGGCAGCGGGCGGGTCAGTGGGATATGTACCTGCTGGACTACCGCCGCGACGGCGCGCGCTTCGCCGCGGGTGTGGGTGCCGAACGTCGGCAGACCCTGGGCACGCGCTGGTTCGGCCAGACCGGTGCACTGGACTGGAACAGTGAGCTGGTGGCGCAGGGCGGTGAACTGCGGACGACCGCCGGCACCCTCAATATCCGCGCCTGGACGCTGGCGACCGATACGGGGTGGCGCTGGACCAACCTGCCGCTGCAGCCGCGGCTGGGGCTGAAGGCCGACATCGCCAGTGGCGATGGCAACCTGCATGACGGCCGGCTGGGAACCTTCAACGCCTTGTTCCCGAAGTCGGCCTATTTCAGCGAGGCCAGCCTGCTGGCCCCGGCCAACCTGATGGACATCCAGCCGACCCTGACCCTGCGCCTGCACGACGCGGTGACGACGGAACTGGGTGTACAGATGGCCTGGAAGCATCGGCGCGCCGATGCGGTCTACACCACGCCGGCACCGCTGGTGGCCTTGCCGGGCAGCGCCGGTGGCGCGCGCCGCATCGGTAATCAGTACAAATCCGAAACCCGCTGGCAGGCCAGCGAACACTGGCAATGGCAGCTGCAGCTGGCCTGGGTCGACGCCGGTCCTGCGCTGAAGCAGGCCGGAGGCCAGGACACGTTGTTCGCCTCGATCGTTGGAGCATGGCAATGGTGAACGCAACCGCGTCGCAACCTTCCGCACAGGCCGCAGGCGCCTGGTCCCCGCTGAAAATCCGGATGTTCCGCTCGATCTGGCTGGCGATCCTGGCCAGCAACATCGGCACCTGGGTCAATGACGTGGCCGCCGCCTGGGTGATGGCCGAGCGTACCGGTTCGCCGTTGATGGTGGCCCTGGTGCAATCGGCCACCACGGTGCCGATCGTGCTGCTGGCACTGGCCGCCGGAACCTTGGCCGACATCGTCGACCGCCGCAGGTACCTGCTGGCCACCCAGGGCTGGATGCTGCTGGTCGCCGCGGTGATGGCGGCGCTGACTGCGATGGACATGCTGACCCCGCAGTTGCTGGTGCTGCTGACCTTCTGCATGGGCTGCGGTGCGGCGATGGCGATGCCGGCGCAGGCAGCGATCGTGTCCGAACTGGTGCCGCAACCGATGCTGGCCTCGGCGGTGGCGCTGAACTCGATCGGCATCAACATCGCGCGCTCGATCGGCCCGGCCATCGGCGGCGTGATCGTCGCCCAGCTCGGTGCGGTCTGGGCGTTCGGCTTCAACGCCATCACCTTTGCCGCGATGCTGTTCGTGGTGTGGGGCTGGAAGCGCGACCCGAAGCAGTCCAGCCTGCCGCCGGAAGGCTTCGGTGCCGGCCTGAAGGCGGGCCTGCGCTATGCCAGCCGTGCCGGACGGTTGCAGGCGGTGTTGATCAAGTCGGTCGGCTTCTTCTTCTTTGCTGCGGCAATGAATGCACTGCTGCCGGTGGTGGTGCGCGGCCAGATGCAGGGTGGGGCGGGGCAGTACGGCATGCTGCTCGGCTGCATCGGGATCGGTGCCGTGGGTGGTGCGTTGCTGCTGCCGAAGCTGCGTGCGCAGATGGACCGTGACCTGCTGGTGCTGCTGGCCACCCTGTCGCTGGCGCTCAGCCTGGTCGGGCTGGCGCTGACCCGCAGCTGGTACGTGCTGCCATTGGTGATGCTGATCAATGGGTTTGCCTGGATCACCGTGCTGTCGTCGCTGCAGATTGCCGCGCAGACCGCAGTGCCAGCGTGGGTACGGGCGCGTGCACTGGCGCTGTACATCATGGTGTTTTCCGCTGGCATGGCGGCGGGTGGCCTGAGCTGGGGTGCACTGGCGCAGCGCACCTCGCCGGAGCTGGCCTTGCTGGTGGCTGCCGCGGGTGCGGTGATCGGCGGATTGCTGGTGTGGCGCGTCCGCATTGCCGGTACTGAAGACCTGAACCTGCGCCCGGCGGGACACTGGCCGGCACCGGAACTGTCGGTGCCGGTATCCAACGATCGCGGCCCGGTGCTGGTGACCATCGAGTACCGCATTGACGATGCTGATCGCGCCGCGTTCCAGGCGCAGATGCGCGCACTGGGCACGATCCGTCGCCGCGATGGCGCCGTGGTCTGGGGTGTGGTGGAGGACGTGGCCAGCCCGGGCATCCACCTGGAGTATTTCGTGACCCCGTCGTGGCTGGAGCATCTGCGCCAGCACGAACGCATCACTGCCGATGACAAGGCGATCCAGGAAGTGCTGCGCGGGCTGCATCGCGGCGAACGTGCGCCAGTGGTGCGCCACTTCGTGGGTGGGCATGACCCGCTGCCGAAAACCGGTGTCCCGCACCACCACAGCGATATCTGACGTTCTCGTGGTAGAGCCGGCCGCTGGCCGGCTGCGCTGGATCGCGATGGATGATCGGATTGCCGGCCAGCGGCCGGCACTACCGAAGGGGCGGCGGCACCATTACGGCGCCGCCGCGGCACATCAACTGCGTGCGAACGCCAGCAGGTCGGCGTTGAACCGGTCGGCGTGGGTGACGGTCAGGCCGTGCGGCGCTCCGGCGTACACCTTCAGTTCGGCGTCCTTGATGATCTGCGAGGACAGCTTGGCCGAAGCATCGAATGGCACGATCTGGTCGTCATCGCCATGCACCACCAGCGCGGGCACATCGATCTTCTTCAGATCCTCGGTGTAGTCCACCTCCGAGAATTCGTGCACGCAGTCGTACTGGCCCTTGACGCCGCCGAGCATGCCCTGCAGCCAGAACGAATCACGCATGCCCTGGGTAACGCTGTTGCCGTCGCGGTTGGCGCCGAAGAACGGCGTGGTCAGATCCTTGAAGAACTGCGAGCGGTCACCGCCGGTGCCCCTGCGGATGCCGTCGAAGGCCTCCAGCGGGGTACCGGCCGGGTTGGCATCGGTCTTCAGCATCAGCGGCGGCACGGCGCCGACCAGCACCACCTTGGCCACGCGCTTGCTGCCGTGGCGGCCGATGTAATGGGCCACTTCGCCGCCACCGGTGGAGTGGCCGACCAGGATCGCTTCCTTCAGGTCCAGCGCCTCGAGCACGGCGGCCAGGTCATCGGCGTAGGTGTCCATGTTGTTGCCGTCCCAGGTCTGGCTGGAACGGCCGTGGCTGCGGCGGTCGTGGGCGATCACGCGGTAGCCGTTCTGGCCCATGAACAGCATCTGCGGGTCCCAGGCATCAGAGGACAGTGGCCAGCCGTGCGCGAACACGATCGGCTGGCCGTTGCCCCAATCCTTGTAGAAAATGCGGGCGCCATCGGCGACGGTGACGTAATTGCTCATTGCAGGTTCCTTGGCGGAAGGGAGGGAAGGTACTGGCAGCGGTGCCAGTGCCTTCGGCAGTACATCGCAGCGCACATCGGACGGCTTGCACGGCTGTGCTGGATTGCCCGGGCTGTGACGCATATCGCTCTGGCATGAAGCGGCCACCGCGCCGACGATGGCGGCAGCCTGGTCGAGGAGCCCGCGATGCCGAGACTGCGATGCAGCCCGCTGTTGTGCCTGCTGCTGGCCACGGCAGCGCAGGCACAGAGCAATGTCTACAAGTGCGTGGATGGACCGCATGCGGTGTACCAGCAGACGCCCTGCCAGGGACGTGCGGAATGGCGTTGGGAGGTGCCGGCGGAGGCGTCGCTGTCGCGTGGACCGGTGCCAGAGGCAGCCAGGACGGCCAGTGTCGTTCCGGCTCGACCTCGTGCCGCGCGGGTGGGACGGGCACGGGCCGCGCTGATACCCATCAGCGCGGATCCCGGCGCCTGTGAGCGTGCGCGGCAGCAGCGCGGGAAGGTGCTGGCCAAGGCCAAGCGCCTGGACTTCGTACAGCGTCGGCAGCTCGATGACGCGGTGTACGACGCGTGCCGCTGAATCCGCTAATGCTGGAAACGACAACGGCGCCCAAGGGCGCCGTCGTGCGGGACTACTGGGCGTTGGCCTTCAGCGACCGTCGCTGGCAGCGGCGGGTGCCGGCGAGGGCACGCTGTCCGGCTTGGGCAGGCTCAGCTCCGGGTTGCCCTGTTCGGCCTGCAGGATCTGGATGCGGCGTTGCAGGGCGTCCAGCTGGCTGTTGGTGCTCTGCACGTCGCTGCTCAGGCTGACCGCCTGCTGCTGGGCCTGCTGCAGGGCGGCGCTGACCTGCGCCGACTGCGCCTGCTGCTGTTCCATTTCCTGCTGCAGGGTGCGCAGGCGTTCTTCGTTGTAGGCCACCAGGCGCTCGGTGTAGCGCTTGCCGGCTTCCAGGCGGGTGGTGTCGATGTAGACCTGGGCCAGCTGCTCGGACTGCTGCGCGAAGGTGCGGTAGACACGTTCGGCGTTGTCCACCGCGTCGGTCTTGATCACCCGCCAGAAGTTCTTCTCCTGGAACAGCGCGACGTAGTAGGTCAGGGTGTTGGCGTTGAACAGCAGGCTGGCGCCGTAGTTGCCGTTATAGGTGGTGCGCAGCTCGGTCAGCTGGCGCGCATCCATCAGCTGCTTGAGCTCGTCAACGGTGTTGCGCACCACCGGCGCGCTGCGCGTGGCCGGCTCGGCGGCAGCGTCGCGGTCGCCACGTGCGGCCATCACCGCCGGTGCCACCAGCATCATGGCCACGGCCAGCAGTGCCGCGCCGCGCGCGTGCCGGGCGAAGACCGCGCCCCCTGAAGTTTCTCGCATGTCTAGACCATCCACGGATGAGTGTGGGTTGAGATGAAGGTGGTTCCCCGCCGGGAGTCTAGCATGGGCGCGGGCGCCGCCAAGGGCGCCCGTCACGGGTCAATAGACCAGCTGTGCCGCGCTGCACTGGATCGACTGCACATTGACGTCGGTGCGACCCAGTTCCAGCCCCAGCACGCTGGCCAGCAGGTTGGTCAGCAGGGTGCCGACACTGTTGAGGACCGGGCGCAGCGCGGCCAGGATCGGCTTCAGCAGCGTACACAGCAGCCCGCTGCAGCTGACACTGCCATCGGGGTTGGTGACACCTGTTCCTCCGGCACCATCGAGGAAGCCGGCCGGTGCGGTCTGGATGTACGAGGCCAGGTTGTTGCGCACGCAGCCGTTGTAGTCGATCAGGTTGCCGAGCAGGCTGTCGCAGCGGTTGATCAGCAGGCCGCCGACCAGTGAGCCGAGCAGCCCGTCGAGCACGCCCAGGCCCTGGCCGGTGACGGTGACATTGAACGCATCCCAGACCGGCCCGTCCTTGTGGCAGGTGGCCAGGTTCAGCAGGCCGCAGGCGTAGGGCAGGCCACCGGGTACGTTCCAGCTGTTCAGCGGCGCCAGCTGCCGGCTGGGGTCGCCATCGCGCAGCAGCGGAATCAGCTTGTTGACGTCATAGCGCGTGTTGGGCGGAAACGTCGCCTGCAGGTAGCGGTCGGCCAGTGCCTTGGCCGTGTCGTTGGCGCTCATGCCCTGTTTGGGCGAGCTGAGCATGCCCGACAGCACCCGCAGCAGTTCATTGACCAGATCCGACACCGCGTTGCCTACTGCCAGCGGGTTGATCCGGGTCGATGCAGTCTCGCCGGCGGCCAGAGTCAGGTTCTGCGAGCTGGTCAGGGCGGGCAGGGTGATCTTGTCATTGATCAAGGGTTGTCCGAGCAGCTTCAGCAACTGCTCGTTCTTCAGGGTGGCGTCGCAGACATTGCTCTTGGAGAAGCGTTGCGCAGGGTCGACATTGCCGACACAGGCGCGCAGCACCGACGAATCGACCTGGATGGTGGCCTTCTGTGGGCTGGCGCCGCATTGGATGCCGGTCAGCGTGCCCATCGCATTGGCGACATCGACATGCAATGGCAGGTGCAGGCGCGTGCCGAGCAGATTCAGCAGCGGGCCCACCGCGAACAGGTTATTGCTGTCCACGTCTACCATCAGCCGCACCTGGGCGTTGTACGCGCGCGTGCCGACGCCGCCGATGGCGATCGAGGGCGGCTCCACCACGCCGGCCTGGATGTTGATGCCCAGCAGATCCAGTCCCTTCACCGCCACGCCATTGCCATCGTTGGCGATGGAGATGGCGGTACTGATCAGGTTGAGCACGTTGACCTTCGTTTCCAGCGCGCTGCCGACGGTGCCATCGGGTGAGACAACTTCCGCGAACAGGCCACCGCCGCCGGACTGGCTGCCCAGCACGATGTTGAGCTTGTTGATGTCCAGCTGGGTGGCGACCAGGTCGGACAGGGCGCGCAGCTGCACGCCCACGGTGGTATCGCGGCCGACCACGGTGGCCGTGGCATCGACCAGCTGCGCCAGCGAGATCTTGTTGACCGACAGCAGGCGATTGAAGTCGGCCACGCTGAGATTGGCGGTGACCGGGATGTTCAACGCCTTGAGCAGGCCCGACGGGGTGATGTTGGCCTGGGCCAGACCGTCATAGGAGAGCACGGTGGCGTTGGTGACATCCAGGCCGACCAGGCGCAGGGTCGACAGCAGTACCGAGTCGCCATTGGTGCGCAGCAGCTGCGAACCGACCGCGAATACCGCAGTCGGTTCGGATCGTCGGGCTACCGCCTGCACGCTGACGGTGGGCAGGCTGGTGTTCTGGCCGAAGAACGGCAGCACGCTGCGCTGCGCGACCACCTGCACCGCATTGCGCGGATTGGCGGCATCGACGCTGGTGATGAAGCGGTTCGTGGTGGCGCGTGTGGCGCTCCAGTTGCCGCAGCGGATCTGCAGGGTGCCCGGGAACTTGTTCTGGGTGACTGCACTCTGCCGTGCTGCGCTGTTGTCGCTGTTGTCCGAGGTGCACAGCTCCAGTCGTTGCGCACCGGCCAGCGCGGCCAGGTCGGCGACCTTCTGCGCGTCACGCTTGGCCCAGAACAGGTAGCCGATCTCGATCAGGCCCAGCATTGCCAGCAATGCCAGCATGACCAGCATCATGGTGACCGACATGCCACCGCGCGGGCGGCTGAAACTGAACTGGCGTGGGCGTTTCATGGCCTACCTCAGCGTCCGGATGAGGATGTTCCCTTGGACTTGGCGACATCGGTTTCAAAGAAGTCCGGGATCTCGTGTTCGAAACTCTTGATGTAGCGGGCATAGCTCAACGTGGCCTGGTCGCCGAGGATCGGCAGGCGCTGGCCGGCCTGCTGGCCCGATGCCTGCAGGCGGAACAGGCTGCGGGCGGTATCGCCGATCTGGCTGCGTGCAGGGCGGACCACCGGTGCGGCGGCATCAGTGGCGGCGATCGCCGCCGGCATCGCGGCAGGTGCCGGCGGGGCTGGCGCGGACAGGTCCACAGTCGTCAGCGCCTCGGACTGCAACGGTTGCGAGGCCGGTGAGGGGCTGCTGCCGCCGAGCATCTGCCCGGTCAACGGCTGTTGCTGCGCCTGCGCGGCGCCTGCAATCAACAGGCAGGCCAGCACTGGCAACAGGCGTCGGGTCAGGAGCGTTGCGGTCATGGTGTGTTCCCGTTCGGGTGATCAGAGGTGCTGAAGCGTTCCAGCATCGAAGGCGGCAGGCGCTGCGGATCGCGCTCATCGCGGGTCTCGCGGCGCGGCTCGACGGCCAGTCGTGTGTTGCCTGCAGTACTGCTGGCGACGGCACGCGGCGGTGGCGGGGCGGTTGCCGAGGCTGCGGTTGTGGCCTGGCGCTGCTGCAGGCGGGTGCGGATCTGCGCGGCCTGCTGCTGGATGCTGCGCCGTGTGTCCTCGTTGAGGTTGGCCTGCTGGGCCAGGCGCTCGGCGGTGGCGGTATCGCCGCGCAGCACGGCCCACAGGGCGAGGTTGGCGGTGGCCTTGGCGTTGCCCGGGGACAGTTCCAGCGCCTTGGCCAGCGGCTCCCGCGCCTGTTCGAACTGGCCGGCCCGCAGGCGCGCGTAGCCGAGGTCGCCCAGGTAGTCGGTGTTCAGCGGTTGCAGTTGCGTGGCACGGGCCAGCGCCTGTTCACTGCCGGCATCGTCATCACGGCGCGCGGCGATCAGGCCAAGCCCGTGTGCGGCCGCGGCGGCCTGGGGGCCACTGGAAAGATCGCGGTACAGGGCGATCGCTGCGTCGGCCTGGCCGGTTTCGCGCAGCGCATCGGCCTGCAGCAGGCGCAGCGCCGGCGGATCGCCGTAGCGCTGGCGGAAAGCGTCCACGTGGGCCAGCGAGGCATACCAGGCGCCCTGCAGCTGCATGCGCCCGATCAGTTCCAGGTAGGCGTTGCGGCTGTCCTGCGGCGCCGGTTCGGGGGCGGCCAGGCTGGGTGCACGCAGGTACTTCGGCGTCGTCGACGCGCAGCCGCTGGCGGCGGCGGCGAGCACAAGCAGCAGGCAGGAGGTGCGCAGGGCAGGCATCAGGGCGATCCCATCTTGGACATGGTGGTGGCCAGCGCGACCAGCGCCGGGCCGGCAAGGACCAGCATCAGCGCTGGCAGCAAGGTCAGCATCATCACCACGGTCATCTTCACCGAGAGCTTGCCGACCTTTTCCTTCAGTGTGTTGCGACGCTGTTCGCGCAGCCGGATGCTGAACTGCCGCAGCGGCTCCTGCACCGCGCCGCCATGCGCGTGCACCTGCAGGATCAGCTGCATCAGGCTGGTCAGGTCATCGTCGGCATAGACTTCGCTCAGGCGCCGCAACGACTGCGCGCGCGTGCGGCCATGGGTGTAGGCGACGTTGGCCTCCTGCAGCTCGGTGCCGAGTACCGGCAGCGCATCGCGCAGCTTGTCGCCCAGCGTCTGCAGGCTCTGGTCCATGCTGAAGCCCACGCCCTGCAGCAGGCGCAGCAGGTCGATCAGCAGCGGCAGCTCGTTGTCGACCGCACGCCGGCGCCGCTTTACCCAGGAGGAGAGAATGAACTTGGGCAGCAACAGGCCCGCGGCGAGCGCACCAATCATCATCATGATCCTGGCCCACCCCGTGACGCTGCTGAACGTCAACGCCAGCACCAGCACCAGCACGGCCAGCAGCAGGCGCAGGCCGAGGTAGATGGCGGTACCACGGCGGGTGTTCCACCCGGCCAGATCCAACAGCAGGCGGTCTTCATTGGCCAGCAATGCCGTTTCCAGACGACCGCCACTGAGGGCGCGGCCGAAGCGTTCCAGCCAGCCCAGCGAATCGCGCCGTGCAGCTTCGGTGTCACGGGACTCTTCGCGCGGCTGCAGGGCCGTCTTCAGCGTGGCCGTTGTACGCTGCTCACGATGGCTGCGTATCCAGCCGCCGATACCGAGCAGGGCGACGCCGGCGGCCAGTACCAGAAGGGAGAGGGCGAACCAGGCGCTGGCGCTCATCGGTCTTCTCCAGGGGAGTGGTGGTCGTTCATAGCGACTTGGCCAGGCGATACAGCAGGAAGCCACCGGCCAGCTCCATGCCCAAGGCAATCAACAGGATCTTGTGACCGAGTGGGTCGTGCAGCACCGGCTGGAAGAAGTCCGGGCTGGCGATCGCCATCAGTACGGCGCAGGCCGGTGGCAGCAGGCCCAGCACCCAGGCCGACATGCGCGTCTCCGAAGTCGTCGCTGAAAGCTCCTGCTGGGCCTGCTCCAGGTCGCGCATGAAATCGCCCATGCGCTGGAGGATCTGGTCGGAGCGGCCACCGATGCGCACGCTGACACCGATCACTACCGACAGCACCTTCAGCACATCCATGCGATAGGGATGGGCGGCCTGTGCGAGCGCGCGGTCCAGCTCCATGCCACTGCGCGCGAAGCGCACCGTGGTGTCCAGCAGGCCGCGCAGCGGCGCGCTGGTCTGCATCGACGCAACCTGGAAGGCGGCCTGCAGGCTGTTGCCCAGTGCGGTCAGCCGCACCAGGTTGTCGAGGAAGTCCGGCAACTGGTGCAGCAGCTGCGCACGCAGTTTCGTGGTCCGCCGCATCACCCACAGCCAGCAGCCCAGCAGGTACAGCAGCAGGGTCAGCGGGAACATCCATGCGGTGCCGAGCCGCAGTGTTGCCACCACCGCAAGCACCAGGCCGGGTACCAGCAGCATGATCGGCAGCTTCCAACCCGTCTGCAGGCCTGCGCGCTGCAGCAGGCCGTCCAGTGGCAGCACGCGTCGCCCGCTGCCGGCGGGTCGCGCAGGATCGTTGGCCGCGGTGACGGACGGTCCGGCAGGTACCCCGCCGCCGGCACTGCCACGCGCCAGCTGCTGCTCGGCGTGCTGCATCGAGGCCTGGCGCTGTTCGCGGCTGCTGGCCGTGCCCCACAGCCAGACCGCCAGCGCCACCAGCACCGAAATGATGCTCAACACGCCCAGCAGCAGGCCGGTGCCCATGCTCAGAAGTCTCCGTACAACGATTCGCGCAGCTGCTGGCGGAACGGCTCCAGCTTGTGCGAATGCGGATGGAAGCCCAGCCCGATCCAGCGATCGGTCTCCTTGCCGCTGCCGTCGATCTGCAGCTCGTGGCGGAACATCTCCTGGGTGGTGATCAGGTTGTCGCTGACGCCGGTGATCTCGGTGATCGAGACCAGCACACGGCGCCCGCTGCCCAGGCGCGAGATCTGCACGATGAAATCGATGGCACTGGCAATTTGCCGGCGCAGGCTGTCCTCGCTGCCCTGGAACCCGGCGAACCCGGCCAGCATCTCGATGCGGTACAGGCAGTCGCGTGGCGAGTTGGCATGGATGGTGGCCATCGAGCCGTCATGGCCGGTGTTCATCGCCTGCAGCATTTCCAGCACCTCGGCGCCACGTACCTCGCCGACCACGATACGGTCCGGGCGCATGCGCAGGCTGTTGCGGACCAGGTCGCGGATGCTGACCGCACCGTGGCCCTCCGCGCCGCCGATGCGGCTTTCCAGCCGTACTACATGCGGGTGGTTGAGCGACAGTTCGGCGGTATCTTCGACGGTGATCACGCGCTCGTTCGGGGGCACGTAGCTGGCCAGTGCATTCAGCAGCGAGGTCTTGCCCGAACTGGTGCCGCCGGACACCAGGATGTTGCAGCGGCCCAGCACCATGGCCTTCAGCAAGGCCTGCATCGGCGCATCGAAGGTGCCCTTGGCCAACAGTTCGTCGGGGGTGAACGGATCCTTGCGGAACTTGCGGATGGAGACCATCGGCCCGTCCACCGCCAGTGGCGAGATGATCGCATTGAGGCGGCCACCATTGGGCAGGCGCGCATCGACCATCGGATTGGAGTCATCCAGGCGGCGGCCGAGCGGGGCCAGGATGCGGCGCAGGATGCGCAGCAGGTGCGTGTCATCGGTGAAGCGCTGGGTGGCGCGCTTGAGCTGGCCGCCCTGCGAGACGTGCACGTCCTTGAAGCCGTTGATCAGGATGTCTTCGATGGACGGATCGTGCAGCAGGTCGTCCAGCGGCCCGAAGCCGGTCAGTTCCTTGACCAGCCCTTCGGCGACCACCTGCATCTCTTCCTCGTTGATCGGAATGCGCCATTCCTGGATGAAGCCCACGGTCTGCACCTGCACCCAGCGGGCGATGGTGTCAGGGGCCCAGGAATCGATGTCGATGCGCTCGTCCTCGATGCTGTTGAGCAGGTGCTCATGTGCGGCCGACAGCACCTTCTGGTACTGCTCGGTCTGCGCGAACGGCTGGTGGCCCGGTGTACTGTCGGGCAGCACCGGGCGGGTGGCGGCATGCGGGAACGGGGTTACCTTGTCTTCCATTGCGATCCACCCAGGGCAAGGGAGAGTCTTTCCCGCAGGCCTTGCGCCTGGACCGGGCAGGCCGCCGGGTCCAGGCGCGAGACGAGCGGGGCGAGGGCACGCAGATAGGGGTCGCGCGGCGCGTCCTGCAGCAGCAGGTGGCCCTGGCTTGCGGCCAGGCGCACGCGCGGGCGCTCAGGCAGAGTGGCCAGCAGAGGCACCTCGAAGCGGCGCGCGATCTGCTCCGGGCTCATGCCGCTGCTGTCGTCGTGGCGGTTGATCACCAGCTGCAGGCGTTTTTCGCGTTCGCGTTGCCCGGCCAGATGCTTCAGGGCCTGGTCGAGCGACACCAGGGTGGCGATCGAAGCGTCGGTGACCAGCCAGATCTCGTCCGCCTGGTCCAGCAGCAGCGGTGGCAGCTGCCGCAACGGGCAGCCACCGGCATCGCACAACACGCTGGCGAAGACGCCGCGCAGGCGCTGCAGCAGCGCGCCGGGATCGGACGGCGGCACCGCATCGCTACCGCTCGCACGGTCCAGCAGGACCAGCCCGGAATCGTGACGTGCCATCGCGGTGCGGGCGAGGGTGGCATCAATGCGGCTGGCGTTGCGCAGTGCGTCTTCGTAGTGGAAGCGGCTGTCCAGGTTGAGGTACAGCGCCAGATCGCCTGAAGGCTGTGCCAGCTCCATCAGCAGGCCATCCTGCTGCAGGGCCTCGCCCTGGGCGAGCGCACGTGTCTGTTGTGCCAGCACCGACAGGTGCGCGGCCAGGGTGCTGGTGCCGACGCCGGCACGCACGCCCAGCAGCACGATCAAGCGTGCCTTGTGCGCGTGCTGTGCTGCGGCGGCCGGCCGTGGCGACAGCGCCCGGCGCAACGCTGCTTCGATGCCGATATTGTCGCTGTCCAGGTCCAGCACGTCGCGCAGTCCAACGCGCAGGGCCATCACCACGCCTTCCACCTGGCCTGCGCTGGTGGCGCCGACTGCAACCAGCATCAGGTCCGGTTCGGTCTGCTGCAGCTGCTGTGCAAGCACGCTTGAGGCGGCCGCGTGCTCCGGGCGGAAGTCGAGCAGCACCAGGCTCTGCGGCCCTCGCTGCAGGTCCTGTGCAGAGGTCGGGGTACTGCTGTCCTGCCAGTGCAGGGTGGTGGTCGGCGGCAGCTTTGCCGCCAGCCGGGGCAGCAGTTCGCGATCGATTCCGTACAGGACCAGGTTCATCGGTGGTCCTTGCGGATGCAGCGGCTGGGCGGTGGCGTAGGGCATGGGCGTGGTATCGCAGGCATCATGGAATCAGCGTGAGAAGCCGGGTACCGGGTCCTGGCTGATCGGGCCAAGCAGCCACGCGCCCCATTCGGGCAGGTGCGGCTTGGCCTCGCGCTCGCCAGGCAGCGGCAGCTCGGTGTTGCGGGCCAACGGCTGGACCAGCCGTGGCGTGACGATGATCACCAGCTCCTTGTCCTGGCGCTTGTAGTCGAAGTTGCGGAAGAACGAGCCAATGATCGGAAGGTCGCCCAGCAGCGGGATCTTGCCGACGTTGGAAACGACGTTGGAGCTGACCAGGCCGCCGATCACGAAGCTCTCACCGTCGCCCAGCTCGACCGTGGTGTCGGCGCGGCGCGTGGTGATCGATGGAATCTGCACGCCGTTGAGGGCGATGGCGTTGCTGTAGTCCAGGTCACTGGCTTCCGGCGCCACCTTCAGTGCGATGCGGTTGGGGGCCAGCACCGTCGGGGTCACGGTCAGGCCGATGCCGAACGGCTTGTAGGTGATGGTTGTGGTGCCAAGGCCCTGGGGCTCCAGGATCGGCAGTTCGCCACCGGCGAGGAAGCTGGCGCTCTGCCCGGACAGGGCGACCAGGGTCGGTTCGGCCAGCACGCGTGCCATGCCATTGCTCTGCAGCAGGTCGACATCGGCGTTCCACAGGCCCTTGGTCGAGCCGAACACCAGGCGGAAGGCCGAGGAAATGGGCGATTCGGCTTCATTGCCGGAGTTGCCTTCCTTCATGCCGGGCAGGATGCCGGTATTGCCCGGCAGCTGGCCGCCAGGTCGGGCGAAGCCATAGGCGAAGTTGCCATTGCGGTTCTGGAAGCTGATGCCGATCTGCTTCAGCGCGGTCTTGTTGAACTCGACCACCTTGACCTCGACCTGGACCACGCCGCCACTGTTGACGGTAGAGGCGTCGGCAAGCAGGCCATCCTTGCCCAGTGCCATGGCAGCGGTCTTCTGTTCCTGCATGTGCGAAAGCACGCTGTCGGTGCTGCCCTGGAGCAGGCCCTGGCTGTCCTGCTGGGTGAACATCAGCCCGCTGGTGCCGGCGTCGGCCGCGCCCTGCACCGCGCTCTGCACGCGTACCTGCAACCGCTGTGGCTCGGCCTGCTTGTGGTGCCAGAGCAGCAGGGTGGTGGTGCCCGGCGCCTTGCCGACCAGCAATGCCTGGCGCCGCCCACGCAGCATCACGACATCGGCGACACCGGGATCGGCGATGGCAACCCGCTCCAGATCAGCCGGCAGGTTCCAGGGGCGTTGCTCACGCGCCTGCAATACCAGATCGTCGGCGGCCACACTCGTTGCCGGAGCCAGCAGCACCAGCAGCAGGGCCAGCCAACGCTGGCGGGGAGAGGGGTGTGGGCGGTGGCGACGTTGGGTCATGGATGCGCTCGATGCAGGTCAAAGGGAACCACGAGGGGTGGAACTGTCACCGCGGATGATCTCGATGCCGGCGGACCCGCGTGGCGCGCTGCGTCGAGGCGCCGGGGCGCGGGCGGGCGCATCCGGGGTGCTGCGGGCAGGCGTGTTGCCGCGACCGGCCAGCGCGTCGCCGTCGATGCCAGCGAAAGCGTTGTTCTCCGGCCGTTGCAGCGCGAGCTGCTGTTCTGCGTCGAGGCCGCGCAGCGGATCGATCACGCCGCGCGCCTGGGGGAACAGGGCGAGGTCGGGAAGGCCGGTGTCGGCGGGATTGCGCAGGGCCAGGAACAGCTTGCCCTGCTGCGCGCCCAGCAGCAGACGGTTGGCATCGGCCACCGGTACGGCCAGCACGGCGCTGCGCGCTGGCTGGGTGGCTTCATTGCCCGCAGCGTGGTTGCTGCTGTTGCCGGTGATGTCGGCAGCGCGTGGATCGTTGCGGGTGTCGCCTTCAGTGTTGGCGACGGCATCACTGGCAACCGGGGCGATATCCTGCTGGCCGTAGCTGAGTACGCGCAGGCGTGACAGCAGCAGGCGGGTCTGGGCTGCTTCGGCCGGACCGCTGGCGTTGGGCTGTGCGTTGCGCAGGTTGAGGAAGACGTCGACGAAATCCCCCGGCAGGATGCGGTTGCCGGCACCGACCAGTTCGTCGACGGGTACCGCCAGCGCACGCTCACCAGGGCGAAGCTGCAGCGAGAAGCCCTGGGCCAGTGCGCTGCTGCTGATCGCAGTGCCTTCAGCGATATCCTGCACCGGCACCTTGCCGACCACCGCGGCGATGCTGCTGGCAGCACCGGCAACCGCCGTGGTCCGCTGCGCCAGGCGCAGCCCGTTGGCGCTGATCGGCTCGCCGGCAGGCAGGCGTGCGACCGCTTCCACCACGGTGATCGCCTGCGCTTCGCTGTGCGCGACCGGTGCGGCCGCGGCAGGTGCGGCCTGCTTGCGCCCGATCATCAATGCGATCACCGCCAGCAGCACGGCCAGCCCGATCAGGGCGACGGCGGCGATGCGGGTCAACTTGAGCATGGAACCGTCTCCTTCAGCGATCGTCAGTTGCCGCTGCCGAGGTCGAGCTGCGCGACCGCGATGCTGCGGATGGGAGCCGTCATCACCCACTTGTAGAGCGTGGCGGTGCCGGGCAGGAAGGGATGGCTGGCGTAGTCGTAGCTGACCGTTACGGTCATGCATTGGGCCGTGGCCAGGCCGGCGCAGGGGGCCTGAGCGGATACAGTGATGGCGTTGCTGCCCCCGTTGCTGCAGTCGACGCTCTGTCCCGAGAAGTTCAGCAGCCACTGCATCGAGCTGCGGGCCGCGACGCAGGCTGCAGTACGGCGCTCATTGGCGGTGCCGTAGCGCAGGGAGGCGCGCGCGCCCTCGGCCGAGGCCGTCGCCAGGGTCTGCTGCGCGGCCATGATCATGACCCCGGAAAAGGTGAACAGCAGCAGCGGCAGCAGGCCCAGCATCAGCATCAATGCGAACTCGATGCTGGCCACGCCGCGTTGCTGCCGTGGACTGTGGATGTTCATGCCACAGCTCCGTACGTGCTGATGAGGACCCAAGCGATGGCGGACACTGCCAGGTAGGCGGCGTACGGAATGCCCTGGCGTCCCTGGCGGGCGCTCTGCATCCCGCGCAGCGCCGGGTGCGAATGCCATTGCGAACTCGCCCGGTGCATCTGGGCCTGCAGGCCGATGGGCAGTACCGGACCCAGCCGGCGCGACACCAGCACCAGTGCGGCATGTGCGCCCGCAGCCAGGCTGGCGACGATCCAGATCGGCAGCAGCGCTTTCCAGCCAAGCATCAGGCCCAGCACCGAGAAGAATTTGACGTCGCCAGCGCCCATCCAGCGAAACGCGTAGAACGGGAGCAGCGCGACCAGGCCGAGCGCCGCGCCGGCAACGTGGGAAGCCCACGGCAGGCGCGGCGCGCTGAACTGGCCGGCGATGATCAGTACGATGGCGATGACGGATGCGGACAGCAGCCAGGCGTTGGGCACCCGGCGGGCGTACAGATCGCTGATCGCGATCCGCAGGCATACACCGATGGCCAGCAATCCCAGCAGTGTCATCGCACACTCCATCGTCCGTCAGTGGACGGTCAGCAGCTGTTGTCCCTGATCCAGCCTGGGACGCGGCTCAGGCGGGTGTGGTGCCTGATGCCTTGTTGGCAAGCTTGGTGAGATTCTCAAAGAGCGTGCTGAAGAACGTCTGGATCTGCGTGCTGCCCAATGCGATCAGCACACCTGCAATCACAGCGGCCAGCAGCCCGTACTCGAGTGCAGTGACGCCATCTTCTTCCTTCAGGAACTTGCGGATCGATGCGTTCATGACGTTTGTCTCCCTCTACCTGTCTGCTACAGGACACCTGTTGGGCGGTGGCCCGGCTCCGCCGGGATCGTCCGTGGGCCTCCGCGCATCCTGGCGGAGGAGGCACGGCGGGATGGACCCGCTGTGCTCAAGCAGGGTGATCGTCTCCAGGCGGGACGCCGTTCGCGCAACCGCGACCGCGCGGCGCGGGGCCGGTGGTCAACGTGTCGAGCGATGCGTGCATGGTCATGCTGTCCCCCTGGGTGCGGTCATTATCAAAGACCGGATCACCGTGTTATCGACTTTGCCTGAATGGCGGCCGGCTGCAACCGGAACCTATATGCAAATTCGGCAGGAAATCGTCGGACCTTAAAACTTCAGTCGGTTTCTGTGACGAAAATCCGTTCCCGAGCAAAACGATTCATCGACGTGCAGATAATGTGATTCCGCTTGCCGGCGCATGCGAAAACCGTGCCAGTGGCAGGGACATTTTCTTCACCTGTGTATCTGTTTTCTTCAGCGGGGGCTTGCGGGTTTACCGGGATGGATTATCGGGCATACTCGTATTCAAGCTCTCGTATTTTCATGGGCGGTTGCGTGGCATTGGCCGCGTCCGCCCCGGCAGCAGCGGCGGTTCCTGGAATGGCGTGGCCCTGTCAGGCAGTGGGGGTCGCGCCGTGTGGCGGATCAACGGGGGGACGACACTGTCATGGTCGATGGTGGGGTAGGAGACAGCGACGACAGCGGCCTGCGGTCGATCGACCTGGCGACGCTGAGCGGCGTGCTTCGTGTATGTGATGTCGAACTGCTTCTGCTCGATGGCAACGGCCCTCGGGCAGCCTTCGCGTCGCGCGTACATGAAGAGGCCTTGTTCTGCAGCATCAGCTGCGGGTTCCATTGCCGTGGTCGTTTCATGCTGCCACCGGACTGGGCGATGCTGGGGTATCTGCACGCAACGGATGAAACGTTGAGCTGGTGCCACGGCGTACCGCTTACCCCTGGCATGGCGCTGACAGTGATGCCGGAAGGCATCAGCGAGTTCACGCTGAGCCCGGGCACGCACATGACCCTGATGCTGGTGCCGGTTGCGCGGGTGCAACGTAAACTGACCGAACTGAGCCTTCGCAGTACGCCACCGGCAGGCCAGGCGTTGTCGTTGTTCAATCTCGCCAGCGAAAGCACGCCTCTTGCACAGCATTACCAGCAGCTCCACCTGCAATTGGGGCAGGGGGCGAACCTGCAGCCGGAAGAAACCGAGAAACTGCTGCACGAACACGTGCAGGCTTTGCTCGGCGCCGGTGCTGCAGACCGGCCTGGATGCAGCCGTGCACGGCGCACCCATTATCTGATCGCGCAGCGGGCGGAGAATTTCATGCGGCTCAACCTGCGCCGCAATATCTACATGAACGAGATCTGCGACGCTGCCGGTGTCAGTGAGCGTGGGCTGCGCTACGCCTTCGAGGACCTGTTCGGCACCTCGCCCAATCGCTACCTGTCGATGCTGCGCCTGTGCGCCGCCTGCCGCAGCCTGTCGATGGCCGATTCCAGCCGCCGTTCGGTCAAGGCCATCGCCCTCAGTTGTGGCCTGTGGGACCTGTCGCGTTTCGCCGACAACTACCGCAAGGTGTTCGGTGAACTGCCGCGTGACACGCTGATGCGCGCGCCCGCGCAGATCGGCCAGCCCGCCTGATCCAGGCCCCGCAAGGGTTTCCCGGCAGTTCCTGCCGGAATTGCATATCCGCTTGCCGATATGGTTGCCGCTTCTGCATAACCGGCTGCCGATTCCGACCGTGGATTTGCCGGAATGCGCGATTGCCTTGCCGGAATGAAGTGCGCAGCCGCCGTTGCAAACGCTGAAATGTCAGTCACCTGCCTAACGGCAAGTCCACTGACATTCCAGTTGTTCGCCTACGGGGGAAATGCTCATGAACCGCATCTACCGGCGTGTATGGAACCGCCAGCTCAATGCTCTGGTTGTGGCCTCGGAACTGGCTACCGGCGATAGCGGCGGCAGCGCTGCCCGCGATCCGCGCAGTGCCCTGCTGATGCCCACCGCTCTGGCCCTGGCCCTGTTGTGCGTGCTGGCCAGCGGGCATGCGGGAGCATCCGAATCCAATCAATCGCTGCGTGACCTGCAGGCGCTCGCAGCCAAGTACGCGCAGCCGATGCCGGTCAAGGTCGATGCCGAAGTGGCGTTGGCCGCCGCCTCGCGCCAGGCGCAGAGCACCCCGGCAATCAGCGCTGATGCGCGTGTCGGCCTGCAGCTGAGCACGAACGCGTTGCCCGTGGTGCGCGACGTGCTGCCGGCCACGGTGCAGGTGAAGCTGGGTGCGAACGCCGCGCCGAAGCAGGTCGCCGTTCCGGCGCTGGGGGCCGATGTCCGTGCCAATGTGGGGTTGGGTCGCGCGGCTGCCAATGGCGCGAAGGTTGATGCATCGCTGGCGGCACAGGTTGCGCCGTCCGCGCATGCGCCGCTCGCTGTCGCTGCGGATGCGAGGGCGAAAGCCCATGTCGGTGTCGCCGGCAGCCAGGTGGCTTCGATCGATGCCGGGGCCAAGGCGGCGGCCGCCATCAGCGGCGCATCCGCCGGCTCCGTGTCTGGCCTGAAGGCCTCGGTTGACGGCACGCTTGATTCGCAGTTGAAGGTGGCGGGCCACCAGATCGATGGCCAGGGCCAGGCCAGGGCAACGGCGGCGGTCACGTTGCCGGCCAAGGAAGAACTGCCGGGTGAGACCCACGATCGTGCGATCACCGCCGCCTTCGATGCCGGCGTGGCCGGCAAGGTACGCGTACAGGCACCGGACGGCCAGGAGGTGGTGGCCGACCGCAACCTCAAGCTTGCGGGCCAGGCTACCGTGGCGGCACAGAACAGTGCGCTGGGTGTCGGTGGCCTGGTGGGCGGCGTCGTTGGCGCCGCTGGCAGTGCAGTCGGCGGCGCGCTGAACGGCACGGTGGGTACTGTCGGAAGTGCAGTCGGCGGTGCTTTGAATGGCACCGTCGGCACGGTTGGCAGCGCAGTGGGCGGTGCACTCAACGGCACGGTTGGCACGGTGGGCGGCGCGGTAGGTGGCGCACTGAACGGTACGGTCGGCAACGTCGGCGGTACGGTGGGCGGTGCGCTGAACGGAACCGTTGGTGCAGTCGGCAGCGCAGTGGGCGGTACGCTCAACGGCGCGGTTGGTACTGTCGGTGCCGTCGGCGGCGCCGTGGGTGGCGCACTGAATGGAACCGTCGGCAACGTCGGAGGCGCAGTGGGCGGTGCACTCAACGGCACCGTTGGCACGGTGGGCAGCGCGGTAGGTGGCACGCTCAACGGTGCGGTTGGCACTGTCGGTGCCGTTGGCAGTGCGGTGGGTGGTGCACTGAACGGCACGGTCGGCAACGTCGGCGGTACGGTGGGCGGCGCGCTGAACGGAACCGTTGGTGCAGTCGGTGGCGCAGTGGGCGGCACGCTCAACGGCGCAGTTGGCACTGTCGGTGCCGTTGGCGGTGCGGTCGGTGGTGCACTGAACGGCACGGTCGGCAACGTCGGCAGCGCGGTTGGCGGCACGCTCAACAACACGGTGGGCGCGGTGGGCAGCACCGTTGGCGGGGTGCTCAATGGCGCTACCGGCGGCAGCAGCGGGGGCCTGGGTGGCCTGCTGGGCAACACGCTTGGCAGCGTGGGCAGCGCCGTGGGCAACCTGCTCAACGGCAATCTCAACGGCACCATCGGCAATCTCGGCAGTGCCGTAGGCGGCCTGGTCGGAGGTACGCTGAGCGGCCTCGGCCTGACCAAGCCCTCGGCGATTCCACCGACCAGCCCGAAGGCGCCGGCTCCGGCTGATCCGAATGCGGGCCTGATCATCGGCACCGGCGGGCTGGTCGGCAACGTCGGCCAGCTGATCGGGCCGACCACCACCAGCCTGTTCGGCGGCAACGGCTACCTGAGCAACGGCAATCTCAAGCTCAGCAACGCCAACGTGATGCAGACCTATTCGACGGTCAACGTGCTGGGCCTGCCGGTGGTGAACCTGTCGCCGGTCGGCAGCACGCTCAATGGCCTGGGCGGTGCCGTCACTGGCGGCAGCTCGCACCTGACCCTGATCGGTGGTGTCACCTCCGACAGCTACATCTACAACATCAACAACGGCAACCCGGGTGGACTGCTCGGCCTGCTGCTGCCGAAGGACTCGCCGGCGTGGGCGGCCAAGTGCCTGGACATCGCCCTGGCCGACATTTCCTGCTGGGCCGTCAACGCAGCGCAGGACTACCAGGTGCTGATGGGCGACGGTGCTTTCGCCAACGGTTCGAAGGAAGTGGTGATCGGTGCCAATGCACGGCACGAACTGCCGAAGGTCGATGCCAACGTGGCCTTCCCGGGAGCAGGCACCAATGACCCGAGCAACCCGACCGGCGTGCCGACCGCGGACTACGCCGCACGCATGGGCCATTCGGTGATCGTCGGCGACAGCGCGGTGGGTACGGCCAACGGGCAGACCCTGCTCGGTGCCGAGGCCACCTCGAACCAGGCCAACTCGGTCGCGCTGGGCTATCGCTCCGCTGCGCTGCGCGGGGCCCAGGCCAGCTACACCGCCTATGGGCTGACCGCACCGCAGGTCTCGGCCGGTGAAGTGTCGGTGGGCACCGCCGGTGGCGGCGAGCGCCAGATCACCAACGTCGCGGCCGGCAGTGTCAACACGGATGCAGTCAACGTGGCGCAGTTGAAGGGCGCGATCAGCCTGATCAACGGCGTGGCCGATGCCGCCGTGACCTACGACCTGGATGCTGGCGGCAACCCGAACTACCGTCGTGTCACGCTTGGCGCGGGCACCGGCACCACCACCATCGGCAACCTGGCCGGCGGCGCGGTCACCGCCGGCAGCCTGGAGGCGGTCAACGGCGGCCAGCTGGCCGCGACCAACGCCGCCATCGCCAGCTTCTTTGGCGGCCGTGCAGCGTTTGATCCGGCCAGTGGCGCCTTCACCGCGCCGCTGTTCGAGATCAGCACCATCTCCACCGGTGGCGCCATTGCCAAGGGCTTGTATACCAACGCCACCGATGCGTTCGCGGCGGTCGACGGCTCGCTGGTCAACCTCAATACGCAGATCACCGATATCCGCAACGGTGGCACCAAGTACCTGCGGGTGAACTCGACCGGCACCGAAGCCCTGGCCAGTGGCACCGATTCGATCGCGGTCGGCACCAATGCCCGCGCCACCGCCGCGAACAGCATCGCGGTGGGTGCCGGCAGCCTGGCCGACCGTGCCAACAGCGTGTCCATCGGTGCGGCCGGTGCCGAACGCCAGGTCACCAACATGGCCGCGGGTACCGCCGCCACCGATGCGGTCAACGTCGGCCAGCTGCAGGCGTCGGAGCAGGGTGCCCTGCGCTATGACCTCAACGGCGACGGCAGCGTCAACTACGCCAGTGCCACGCTGGGCCAGAGCGGCACCGCCACCACGCTGCGCAACCTCGGCCCGGGCCAGGTCAGTGCCACCAGCAGCGAGGCCATCAACGGTGCCCAGCTGTTTGCGGCCAACCAGGCCGTGGCCACCCACCTCGGTGGTGGCGCGGCGGTCAACGCCAGCGGCGTGCTGACCGCACCGACCTACTCGATCAACAACGTCGCCGCCAACGGCACCGTGACCAAGGGCAGCTACAACGACGTCGGTACCGCCTTCGATGCGGTCAGCAATTCGCTGGCCAACGTTGCCGACCAGACCGGCGAGGTCGACAAGCTTGCGGTGAAGTACGACGTCGATGGCGCTGGCAACGTACTCAACAGCGTGACGCTCAAGGGCACCGGCACTGGTGCGGTGAAGATCACCAACGTCGCCGCCGGCAGCATCCTGGCTGGCAGCAGCGATGCCATCACCGGCGACCAGCTGTTCAGCACGAACAGCACCATTGCCAACTACTTCGGTGGCACCACCGCGTACAACGGCACCACCAACGTGTGGACCGCGCCGAAGTTCAGCATCTCCAGCATCGCCACCGATGGCACCTTCACCAGCGGCGACTACAACAATGTCACCGCCGCCTTCACTGCGGTGGACGGCTCGCTGAAGGTCCTCAACCAGCGCATCACCAACGGCGGCGGTGGCAGTGCCTACCTGGCGGTGAACTCGACGGCAGCGGCCGCTACGGCGGCGGGTGCGGAAGCGGTAGCGGTCGGCCCGCAGGCCAGTGCGGCCGGTGCCAACAGCGTGGCGGTCGGCAACGGTGCCAGCGCCAGTGCCGGCAACAGCGTCGCCCTGGGTGCCGGTTCTGTCGCCAGCGTCGGTGCACAGAGTGGCTACACCGGCGCGTACGGCCAGACCGGCGCCAGCAACTCGGCCGGTGAAGTTTCGGTCGGCAGCACCGGCGGCGAGCGCAAGATCACCCATGTTGCCGATGGCTCTGATACGTACGACGCGACCAACGTCGGCCAGCTGAAGAACGGCGTGAACTACGCCATCGACGAGTCGAAGAAGTACACCGACCAGAAGATCCAGAACATCACCAACGTGGCCGGCAGCTTCCGTGCCAACAACACCAACAACCTGGCCGATCCGTCCGCCAGCGGCGCCAACTCGGCCGCCGGTGGCGCAGGCTCTACCGCCGCCGGTGCCAACTCGACCGCGCTGGGCAATGGTTCGCAGGCGCAGGCCGACAACTCGGTGGCGCTGGGTGCGGGTTCGGTGGCGAACCGGGCCAACACGGTCTCGGTCGGTGCCGCCGGTGCCGAACGCCAGGTGGTCAACGTGGCCGACGGTTCGCAGGCCACCGATGCGGTCAACGTGCGCCAGCTGCAGGCTTCGCAGCAGGGCACGATCCGCTACGACACCACGGTGAACGGCGCGACCAACTACAACAGCGTCACCCTGGGCAGCACCAGCAGTGGCCCGACCACGGTGCGCAACGTCGCCGCCGGCACCGCCGGTACCGATGCAGTCAACGTCGACCAGCTGAAGTCGGGCATGGCGCAGACCCTGGACTGGTCGAAGGCCTACACCGACGAGCGCATGGGCGGCTTCGAGCGCGACCTGCGCAAGACCGACAACCGTGCTTCGGCCGGTATCGCTTCGGCGATGGCTACCGCGGCGCTGCCGCAGCCCAGCGAGGCCGGCCGCAGCATGGCCTCGATCGCGGCCGGCAGCTACAACGGCGAGTCGGGCGTGGCGGTGGGCATCTCCGGCGTCTCCGAGGGAGGCCGCTGGATCTACAAGTTCAGCGGGTCGACCAACAGCCGTGGCGAGGCCGGTGTGGCCGTCGGTGCCGGCATCCAGTGGTGATCGCTGTTGCCGGGCCGCACGCGCGGCCCGGCACCGCGCAAACGTCCATAGGGGGAATGACATGAAACAGCATCGCATCGCCCGCAGCGGCCAGATGGCCGCCATGCTGGGCCTGATCCTGGGGATGGGCCTGCTGGCCGCCTGCCGCAGCCATGCGCCGGCCGCCGACGCTCCTGCCGAAGCCACCGCCGTGCACTTCCCGGAGGCCTCGAAGGCCTCGCTGAAGGAAGGCATCTATCCCGACGTCGCCGACCTGCGCCGCTTCGCGCCGGGCATGACCAAGCGGCAGTTGTACACGCTGCTGGGCACGCCGCATTTCAATGAAGGCATGTGGGGCGTGCGTGAGTGGAACTACCTGTTCAACTTCCGCACCGCACAGGGGGCCGAATACTTCACCTGCCAGTTCCAGGTGCGATTCGACAGCAAGGGCATCGCCCAGGGCGGCTACTGGAAGCCTGAATCATGTGCGGCGGTGCTGGACCCGCCGCGGCCTCCGGCGCCACCGCCACCGGCACCGGCACCGCTGCCGGAGCAGCCGTTGCGCCTGTCCGCCGATGCGTTGTTCGGTTTCGACAGCGCGGTGCTCAGCGCTGAAGGTCAGCAGGCGGTGCAGGGCATCCTGGCGCAGGTACGCGAAGCCGCGCAGGTACAGTCGATCCGGGTGACCGGCTACACCGATCGGATCGGTAGTGCCAGTTACAACCAGACGCTGTCGCGGCGTCGCGCCGACGCCGTGCGCAGCGCGCTGGTACAGGGCGGCGTGCCTGCAGCCAGCATCAGTGCCGAAGGACGCGGCGCGGCCGAGCCGATCGTGCAGTGCGAGCAGCGCAACCGTCGCGAGCTGATCGCCTGCCTGGCGCCGAACCGGCGGGTGCAGATCGCCGGGGTGGCGCAGCCACGCTGAGTTTCCTGCGCCGGGGCATCGCTCCGGCATCCCGAGTCCCCCCTGACCGTCGGCAGGACGTGGTTACGTCTCCCCCGTTGACCGCGCCTGCCGGCGGCTCAGGTTTTCCATGGTGCACGCGATGAACGCCCAATTCCTGCCTCTTTCCATGAAGACGGAAACCACACTGAGTGTGTACGGCCAGCTCGGCAATCATGCCGTGGTACGCATTCCCGGGCGGCGCCTGCCGGGGCTGATCCTGCAGGCCGATACCGTGGCCGGGTTCCTGGCCCAGCTGCAGGAGGCCCAGGCCTGCCTGCGCAGTGGCCGTGCACAGCGCACCGACGCCGAGCTGGACATGCTGATCGACGTGCTCCAGCAGTGGTATGCGCTGATCGAGTCGCGCCTGGCCGACGCTGGCGAGGCGCTGTAGAAGAAAAAGGGGACGGAGGGGATTAAGTCGTTCTTGCCCCGGCAGTGCCGGAAACGACTTAATCCCCTCCGTCCCTTTTTTTGTATCAGGCGCGGGCGCGGACCAGCCAGCACGCCGCATCCACGCGTACACGGTCGCCCTCGATGAACGGGGTGAATGCCGCCACAGCCTTGTTCCGGAGCGAGGTGGCGCGGTCTTCGGGCAGATTGCGCAGCGCCAGTCCCAGCGGGCCAAGTTGGCCGACATAGGTTGGCAGCTCGTCGCGGGCGATCGAACAGGGCAGGTCGACCGCAACCACTTCGACGTCCTTCCAGCCGGCGGCCTGCAACAGGCGCTGCACGCGCTTGCCATCGGCAAAGGCGAACTGGCCCGGTGCGCCAGGCGCACGGGGTGGTAGCTCGAGTTCATCACCAATAGCGCGTTCGGCCGTGGTCATGAACGGGTTCTCGTCGGCACTGCGCCAGGCGATGAAACGCAGGCCCGCGCCTGGCGTTGCGGCGTGGTGCAGGTTGGCGAAGGCGGCCTCGGTATCTTCGAAGAACATCACGCCCAGCCGCGACTGGATCCAGTCGAAGTGCGCGGAGGGCAGCGGATGCTGCTGCGCATCGGCCACGATGAAGTCCGCGTCCAGTCCTGCCGCTCCGGCGCGCTGGCGGGCCAGCGCCAGCATCGGCGCGGAGATGTCCAGGCCGGTGCAGTGTGCCGCCGGGCGCGCAGCGGCCGCGGCCAGCAGGCTGGCCCCGGTACCGCAGCCGATGTCGAGCAGTTGCGTGACGGTATCCGGAAGTTCGGCCACCAGCAGGTCGGCCATGGGCTGGAACAGGCCGTCGAGAATGGCCTGCTGTGCGACCCAGATCTGGCCGCCTGGGCCATTCCAGAGCGCATGCTGATCAACGGGGGATGTACTGGTCATGGCCTTGTCCTGCCGGGTAGTTGCCCATAGGTTGGCGCTTGAAGGTCACTTGAGGTCAAGCCCGTGCGTGAACTGGATATCGGCGAGGTGGTCAAGCGCAGTGGCGTGCCGGCCTCGACCCTGCGCTACTACGAACAATTGGGCTTGTTGCAGGCCCTGGGCCGTCGCGGTCTGCGTCGGCAGTATGACGAGCAGGTGCTGGAACGGCTGGCACTGATCGGTCTCGGCCAGGCGGCCGGGCTGTCGCTGCAGCAGATTGGAGCATCGCTGCCGCCGCAGCGCGGATGCCTCACGCTGGACCGGGAGGCCCTGCTGGCGCAGGCTGATGTGCTGCAGCAACAGATCAGCCAGCTGCAGCGGGTGCGCCGGCACCTGCAACGCGCTGCGGCCTGCCCGGAAGCGCAGGATGCGCGCCAGTGCGGTTCATTCCGCAAGTTGCTGCGGGCACAGCAGCGCATGGCGGGTGGATGAGAGACGAGCATCCACGCATGGCGTGGATCTGCTGCGCCGCGACCTCGGTGGGTCCACGCCCTGCGTGGATGAATCAGTCGCGGGTGCTGACTTCCCAGGTGGCATGCAGCACGCCCGGCACGTGTTCCATCCGTGCCAGCACCACGTCCAGCTCGTCGGCACTGACGGCGGTACTGACCAGCACCGCGATCACATCGGTGGGCGCGTCGGCATGCTCGACCACCTGTACGTCGCCGACCGGATACTGCGCGGCCTCCAGCGCATCGATCAGGCGCTCGCGCACGCGCGGCACGGCTTCGGCATCCACGCTCAGGCGCACTTCGTAGGTCGCTTCGGTGGCGGCCTCGTTGATCGGGATGCGGTTGATCGCATTCACCAGCGGCCGCAGCAGGGTGTTGCCGGCGATGATCAATACCGTCAGCAGCACGCCTTCGGCCAGCATGTCCGCGCCGGTACAGCTGCCGACCGCCGCCGAGCACCACAGGGTGGCGGCGGTGTTCAGGCCGCGCACGTTCATGCCTTCCTTCATGATCACGCCGGCGCCGAGGAAGCCGACCCCGGAGACCACGTAGGAGATCACCCGCACCGCCTCGGCACTGCCGGCGATGCGCATGCCCAGGTCGACGAAGGCGGCGGCGCCGACCGCCACCAGCACGTTGGTGCGCAGGCCGGCGGTGCGTTGCCGGTACTGGCGCTCGGCGCCGATCAGCGTGCCGAGCACGAAGGCGGCCAGCAGGCTGACCACGGTGTCGGCGAAGGGGCCGGCCTGGAAGGTTTCAATGAAGCGCATGGCCGGAGTCTACCCGGTCGAGGTGACAGTAGATCCACGCCATACGTGGATTTCGAGGGGGCCAGAAACGACTTAATCCCCTCCGTCCCCTTTTTGCGGGTCAGTCGGTGTCCTCGACGCGCTCGCCCATCAGTTCGCGCTGGCGCTTGTCCAGTTCCTCGGCGTAGCGCTTGCGCACGAAGGCTTCGGAGACCACGCCCAGCACCTGGCCGTCGGCGGCGACCACGGCCAGTTCGTCGGCCTGGGTCTGGTCGAAGCGTTGCATCACGCTGACCACGTCTGCGGCCGGCGACAGCGACACGTCACGGTTCTCGGCCAGCTCGCCGATCGCGGTCTCCGGCTTCACGCCGTCGCCGTACACGCGCGGAATCTGCACGATCCCGGCGTAATGGCCTTCGCTGTCGATCAGGATCACGCGGCTGCCCGAGCCCAGCGGGAAGCGCTGGCGGAAGGCGGCGGCATCGAGGTCGGCCGGGGCGGTGGCCACGCCCTTGCGCATCAACCGGCCGGCGTTGAGGTTCTGTACCCAGCCGACGTCGCGGGCGCTCTTGATGGTCTCGCCGCGCAGGTGCATGCGCCAGGTCGAGAACGAGTAGCCGAACCACTGCCGCACGAGCGTGCTGGAGACCAGCACCGCGCTCATCACCACGCTGGTCAGCAGGAAGTCGTGCGTGCCTTCCAGCACCAGCATGGCCATGGTCATCGGTGCGCCGACCACCGCAGCGGCCAGTGCGGCCATGCCGGCCAGCGCGGCGGAAGTGGCGTCGATCACCGGCACGCCGGTGGCCATCGCCAGCAGGCCGGCGAACAGGGCACCGACCAGGGTGCCCATGAACAACGAGGCGAAGAACAGGCCGCCACGGAAACCGAACCCGAGCGAGATGCCGGAGGCCAGGCACTTCAGGGTCAGCAGGCCACCGATCCAGATCAGTGGCAGATGCGTGGTCAGGTCCAGGTGCAGCGCGCCATGGCCGGACGACAGCACCTGTGGGCTGGCCAGTGCCAGCGGAATCAGCAGCAGGCCGCCCACCACCGGCCGGCCCCACAGTGGCAACGGGCTGCGCTTGACCGTGCCTTCGATCGAGGCGATCAACCGCATCACCGCGATGCCGACCATCGCGCAGCAGCACCCCAGCAGACCGTAGATGGCGTAGTCGGCGGCGCGGACATCAATCGTCGAGGCCGCCGGCAGCAGGTAGGCCTCGATGCCGGCCTGGTCGGCCACGAACGCGCCGGCCAGCGCGGCGACCGCGACCGGGGCGAGTGCGGCCGGGGTATAGGCGCCGATGACGATCTCGAAGGCGTAGAACGCACCGGCCAAGGGTGCACCGAAGGCGGCGGCGATGGCACCGGCGGCACCGGCGCCGACCAGGATGCGCACGTCGTTGCGGCGCAGGCGCATCACCCGGCCCAGCTGCGAGCCGCTGCCCGCGCCCATCTGCGTATACGACGCCTCCAGCCCGACCGAGGCGCCGCAGCCGTTGGACAGCAGAGTCTGGGTCAGCACGATCAGGTTGTCGCGCATCGACATGCGGCCGCCGTGCAGGGCATTGGCTTCCACCGCATCGAGCAGGGGCCGCTTGAGCCGGGTCGCGGCCAGGCTGACCAGGCCGACCAGCAGGCCACCGAGCGGCAGTACCAGCAGCGCGGTCCAGGTCAGCGAGGGCAGGGAACTCAGGCGCATGCCGTCGTCCAGCCCGTACAGGGTGCCCTGTAGCCAGCGTGCGATGCCGGACTGCAGCAGGGTCAGGTAGCCGGCGATCAGGCCGACCAGCAGGGCAAGCGCAATGAACCACAAGTCGCTGCCGCGCAGGCGCAGGCGCAGGCCCTGGAAGGCCAGATGCAGGCGCGATGGCGAAACAGGCAATGACATGGTGGCGGCATGATACGCCGCCACCGTGATCGCCGCCGTCACTGCATCGGGCGGTTACTGCGTCAGAAGCGGTAGCGGCCCTGCAGGTAGAAGGTGCGTGGCGCGGCCACCATGCGGCCGGCGTTGCCATCGACGTTGCGGGTGTACCAGCGCTTGTCGGCCAGGTTGTTCACGCCCAGCGCGATCTCGCTGTCACCCAGTCCCGGCACCTGCCAGGCCACCTGCGCGTTCCACAGGCGCACGCCCGGCACGCGGCCCACGCGCGCATCGGCGCTCTCGGCCCAGGTGTTGGCCGCATCGGAGAACTGGCCGCTCTGGTGGGTGCTGGAGACATTGAAGGTCCAGCCGGCCAGTGCATAGCGTGCGCCGACGCTGTCGGTGTCGCGCGAGTAGAACGGCACGTCCAGGCCACGGTTGTCACCGGACTGCTGGATCGCCTTGGTCCAGGTGTAGTTGGCGTACAGCTCCAGCCCGGCCAGCGCGCTGTCTTCGCTGAAGTGATACTCCAGCGCGCTCTCCACGCCCTTGTGGTCGGTGGCGCCGATGTTCTGGAAGGTTGGCGGGGTGATGCCCGGCACCTGCAGGATCTGGTTGTCGAAGCGCATCTTGAACACGGTCACTTCCGCGCGCAGTGCACCGTCCTGCCAGCGTGCGCCGAGTTCGGTGGTCTTGGCCACTTCCGGGTTCAGCGGGTTGCTGGCGGTCTGCGAATTGAGCTGGATGTTCTGCACCGGCCCGAACGAGGTGGTGTAGTTGCCGAACACGGTCAGCTGCGGGGTCAGCAGGTAGGCGATGTTGAGCGAGGGCAGCGCCTTGTCGTTGCGGCTGCTGAAGGTCGCCGCGCCACCCGCCTGGCGGCGGTCCATGTCGATCCACTCCATGCGCACGCCCGGGGTGATCCGCCACTGGCCGATCGCGATGCGGTCGTCGATGTAGAAGGCGTGTGCGTCGGTGGCGTTGTCGAAGCGGGTGGTGGCGCTGGCCGCGCCGGTGCGGCGGGTGACGGTGTAGCTGCGGTCGTTGCCGCGCTCGCGCAGGAACCGGTAGCCGGCGGTGATGTCATGCACCGTGCTGCCCCAGTGCAGGCGCTGGGTATAGCGCGGCTCGATGCCGAGCACGCGGTAGTCGCGCGGCTGCACGGTCAGCTGGGTATTGGCGGCGTTGATCAGCGAGCTGGCACGGCTGCTTTCGTTGTAATAGGCCAGCACCTCGAACTCGCTGTTGGCCGACAGGGTGTTGGTGTAGCCCAGGTCGATGCCGGTGCGGTGGCCCTTCCAGAAGTCGGTGGGGCGGGTGTTCTGGAACGGGTCGGCCTCGTACTGGGCGCGGGTCAGGCCGCCCGGCGTCAGCGAGCGCACATCGTAGTAGGAGAGCTTGGCACGCAGTTCCTGCTGCGCGTCGATGGCGTAGGCGAACTTCAGCGCGAGGTCGTTGAAACGGTCATCGCTGCCCTGGCGCCAGCCGCGGCCGTCCTGGCCGGAGTACAGCAGGGCCGCGCCCAGGCCGTTGTCGCCGGTGCCGCCGAGGAAAGCGTTGTACTGGGTGCTGTCTCCGCCGCCATGGTCGTAGGCGGTGTAGCGCACGCCGGCCTCACCGTGCAGGCCGGCACCGGTGGGAATGGCGCGGGTACTGAAGTTGATGATGCCGCCCACGTTCTGCGGCCCGTAACGCACCGCGCCGCCGCCACGCACCACATCGATCGATTCGATGTTGGACAGGCTGGTCGGTGCGAACGACAGCTGCGGCTGGCCATACGGCGCCACCGCCAGCGGTACGCCGTCCAGC
The DNA here is from genome assembly GCF_003205835.1 of Stenotrophomonas maltophilia. Classification (GTDB taxonomy): domain Bacteria; phylum Pseudomonadota; class Gammaproteobacteria; order Xanthomonadales; family Xanthomonadaceae; genus Stenotrophomonas; species Stenotrophomonas riyadhensis. Next base: position 2,789,536 of record NZ_CP029773.1, on the reverse strand, counting down.
AGCACTGTCGAGCGCGGCGAGTAGCGCCCGGTCAGGCCGCGCACGCCGATGTTCAGCGACACCGAGCTGCCGGCGGTACCGGAGTTGTCGGTGACCTGCACGCCGGGGATGCGGCGCATGGCATCGCCGATGCTGGCCGCGCCGCTGGCTTCGATGCGCTGACGGTCCACCACGGTGCGCGCGCCAGCGAAGCGCTTCACGCTGTCGTGCAGGCCGGTGCCCAGCCAGCTGCCGGAGACCTGGATGCTGTCCAGCGTGGTGGCGCCGTCCTGGGCGAAGGCGCTGGCAGCCGGGAGCAGGCACAGGGCGAGGGCGGCAGCCAGCGGCAGGCGGGCCGTTTGCGGGGCGTGGATGGGCATCGATGCAGGTCGTGGAAGGGCGTAAATGAGAATTATTGCTGATTCCATTCGCCAATGGAATGCGCCTCCGGTTCATGCCGATGGCGCGGTGGTAGAGTGGGGGATTGCTTCCTGACTCGCTGAGATCTGCCATGTCCCAAGCCGCCTTCTACCCCGTCGGAACCCCTGGCCAGCCGTGGGGAGCGGCGGAACGGGAGGCGTGGCGTCGCCGCCAGCAGCGCCTGCGTCGCTACGACGAGGAGGTGCTGCCGCGCATCGAAGCGCTGGCATCGCGCTTTGACAAGGTGGCCTATGGCCAGCTCGATTACGCGGGCGAGACCTACACCCTGTACGCCCTGCGCAGCCGCGACTGGAACCCGGCGCTGCCGGCCGCGCTGGTCACCGGTGGCGTGCATGGCTACGAGACCAGCGGCGTGATGGGCGCGCTGGAGTTCCTCGAAAAGCACGCTGCTAACTATGACGGCAAGGCCAACCTGCTGGTGGCGCCGTGCGTGAATCCGTGGGGCTTCGAGCGCATCAACCGCTGGAACTTCGATGCGATCGACCCGAACCGCAATTTCCGCGCCGATGGCCCGGCCCGTGAGTCGACCGCTGTCATCGAGCTGATCGCGCCGTACCAGGGCCAGTTCGTGCTGCACATCGACCTGCACGAAACCACCGACAGCGACGAGAGCGAGTTCCGCCCGGCGCTGGCGGCGCGCGACGGCAAGCCGTTCGAGCCGGGCCTGATTCCGGATGGCTTCTATCTGGTGGACGACAGCGAGAACCCGCAGGCGGCCTTCCAGCAGGCAGTGATCGCCGCGGTGGAGAAGGTCACCCACATCGCGCCGGCCGACGACAAGGGCGAGATCATCGGTTCGCCGGTGGTGGCCCATGGCGTGATCGAGTACCCGCTGGTGAAGCTGGGCCTGTGCGCCGGCATTACCGGGGCGAAGTACACCACCACCACCGAGGTCTACCCGGACAGCCCGCGTGCGACCCCGCAGCAGTGCAACGACGCACAGGTGGCGGCGGTGTGCTCGGCGCTGGATTACGCGCTCGCCCATCGTTGACCGCTAGTGCCGGCCGCTGGCCGGCAACTGAAAAAGGGGACGGAGGGGATTAAGTCGTTTGTGCCACAAACGACTTAATCCCCTCCGTCCCCTTTTTCGGTTCACCCCAACGCGTCGGCCCACCATAGTGCGGCCGGCCCGGGAGGCGTGTCGCGGCGCCACAGGAGGTCGCTGTGGATGCGCCGTGGCCAGCCGGGCAGTACCAGTTCCACCAGCCGCCCGCGGTCATAGCGCTGCACCAGCGCCCGCGGCAGTTCGGCCCAGCCGATGCCGTCCTCGGCCATTTCCATCACCATCAGGTAGTCGGTGGCGGTCCAGGCCAGGCCGGTGACCACGCGCGCCTGGTCGACTTCGGCGCTCAAGCGTACCTGCCGGTGCCGCGCCAGTTGAGCGGCGGCGCGACGACCGGCACTGGCCAGTGGATGTTCGCGCGCCACGTACACCGACAGTTCGCTGTGATGCGCCAGCGGCCGTGCCACCAGCCCATCCGGATAGTGCTCCTGCCGTGGCAGCAGACCGAGCGCGGCGCGTCCGTTGCTCACCAGTTCCAGCACGTCCTCGCCCTCGGCATCCAGCCATTCCAGCTCGATCTCCGGGAACGCCTCGGCAAAGCGCTGCAACACGCGCTGTTCCGGATCGAGCTGATAGACGTCGGAGAAGGCCACGGTCAGCCGCGCTTCGACCGGGGCGGCCAGCCGCACGCTCAACTGCTGCAGGCGGGTATCGGCGGCGAGGATTTCCTGGGCATGACCGAGCACCTGGCGCCCGGCCTCGGTCAGCTGCGGGTAGCGCCCGCTGCGGTTGAACAGGCTGACGCCGAGGTCCGCCTCCAGGTGGGCGATGGCGGTGCTGACCGTCGACTGGGTTTTGTGCAGGCGTCGCGCCGCCGCCGAGAACGAGCCCAGCGCCGCGGCTTCCACGAAGGCCTGCAGGGATTCAGGGGAGTAGGGCATTGATCCATCGCTCCTGTCGATGGAACCCATTTTGATACCACCGTAAAAGACGATGATACTGGCTTCCGTCGCCCCCGTCTGCGGGGCGTTCCGGACCCTCCACGCTCGGCGTGGATCCATTGATGAGGCGGCGTGGTCCCCGCCCTGCAAGGAGCTTCACATGTCCCGTACTGTTCCCGCCCGTGGCGCGCTGGTCGCCTGGGCCTGCCTGACCGTGGCGATCGTTGCCGAAGTGGTCGGCACCTCGTTCATGGCCCATGCCGCCCGCGATGGCGGTTGGACCGGCTACCTGATCATGGCCGGCGCGCTGGCGCTGTCCTACTTCTTCCTCGCGCAGTCGGTGCGCCGCATCGCCGTCGGCGTGGCCTACGCAGTGTGGGAGGGCCTCGGCCTGACCCTGCTGACCGTGGTCGGCCTCACCGTCTTTGGTGAAAGCCTGTCGCTGCAGCAGTTGGCCGGCCTGGTGCTGGCCGTGGTCGGCATCGTCTGCGTCACCCTCGGGGAGGCGCACTGATGAATACCCTGGCCCTGTTTTTCGTGATCTGTTCGGCCTTGATCGACGTCGCCGCCAACATGATGGTGGCCAAGTCGGAAGGTTTCCGCCGCTGGCGTTGGGGCGTCGGCGCGATCGTCATGGTCTGGATCGCCTTCGCCCTGCTGGGCCAGGCGGTGCGCTACATGGACCTGGCCACGGCCTATGCGATGTGGGGTGCGATCGGCGTAATCGGTACCGCCACCTGCGGCCGCCTGTTGTTCGGCAACCGCCTGCGTCCGATCGGCTGGGTCGGCATCGGTCTGGTTACTGTTGCAGTGCTGCTGCTGAGTACTGCGAAGTGATGCATCGTTGCGCCAACCAAGGTTGGCGCCTACCAGTGCTGAGTCACTGTGCCAACCCAGGTTGGCATCTACCAGTGCTGAGTCGCCGTGCTGGGATGTACCAGAGCGTGAGCCGTCGCAAGCAAGCGCCCCGGGGATGATCTCCCCGGGGCGTTGCTGTTTCTGCAGCACTCAGAAGCGTGCGGTGAAGTTCAGTCGCGTGGTGCGGCCCGGGCCCGGCATCAGGCTCATCGCCAGCGTGTCCATGTAGTAGGTGTTGCGCAGGTTGCTGACCACCAGCTCCACTTCGCTGCGCGGGGCGAACTGCCAGCGTGCGTAGAAGTCATAGATCGCGGTGGGCAGGTAGATGTTCTGCAGGCCGGTCGAGCCGGTGGTGTTCCAGGGCTTGTCCAGTTCGTGGGTGGGGCCGCTGTTGTAGGTGCGGCGGATGCCGGTATCCAGCCGCTTGTCGAACAGGCGGAAGCCCAGCGTGCTGTGGATCGAGTACTTCGGCGGGTTCTGTGCGTTGACGAACGAGGTGCCGAAGCCGCCGTCCACGCAGTCCGGGGTGGTGTCCAGCTTGCTCCATTTCGCATACGGGTCTTCGCGCAGGCGCTTGGCGGTGGCCGCATCGCAGGTGCGCGCGCGCTGGTAGTAGCTGGCCGACAGGTCGAGGTAGGCGATGCCGGCGTCATAGCCGGACTGCAGCTCATAGCCAGACACCGTGTAGTTGTCGACGTTGTCGACATAGAACGCCCAGTTGCTGGAATCGAAGCGACGGGTGATCGCGTTGTCGATATCGTTCTTGAACCAGGCGACCTTGAACGCCAGGCGATCACCGTCACGCCACAGGTCCTGCTTGAGCAGGCTGAAGCCGATGTCCCACGAGCGGTTCTTCTCCGGCTTGAGGTCGGCCACCGGCGCCGAGGTGCTGTTGCCCAGCGTCGACTCGAACAGGCTGGGCATCTTCCAGCCCTGCGCGTACTTCACGTAGAAGAAGATGTCCTGATCGAGGTTGAAGCGCGCCTCTGCATACGGCGCGAAGCCGTGGCCGGAACGGCGGATCGCCGGCTTGTAGCCCCAGGCGGTGGGAATCTGCTTGGTATAGAAACCGTTGGCGCCGCGCGGATCAGGAATGAAGCCGTCGAAATCGTAGGCCTGGCCCAGCGTGCTGTCGCCATAGGGCGTGGCGCGCAGCGAGTCGTAGGTGTAGTTGCCCTGGGCATCCGGGTACCACTCCTTGTACCAGCCCGGCAGCAGCTGGCCGCCCTTGCTCAGGCGCGCGAAGGTGTAGCGCAGGTCACGCGATTCGCTGACGAAGGCGACGCGGTTGCGGTCGCGGGTGCGGTAGTCGGTGAAGCGGCCGCCCGCGGTCAGCGACAGCCAGTCCCACGGCTGCCATTGCAGCGAGGCGACGGCGCTGGCTTCGCGGCGCGTGCCCGAGCGCAGGTAGCGGTTGTTGTTGAAATCCACCGGCAGCACCGGTGAGTTGGGCGCGGTGTCCTCGTGCTGGAAGGAGGCGCCATAGCGCAGCGTCCAGTCGCCCAGAGCATTGCTGAAGCGCGTGGTGTTGCTGCTGTCCACGCCCCAGCGCTGGGTCTTCACGTCCGACTGCAGTCCCGGGCCATAGGTTTCGCCCAGCGTGTCCGGCATCTGGTCGTTGGGCACGTCCTTGAACAGCGGCGTGTTGGCGATGTTGCTGTTGAACATGCGGCTGGTGGCGGTGGTGAACCACAGCGTGCTGCTCAGGTCCAGCCACGGGTGTGCCTCGGGCCGGTAGCGGTGGCGCAGCGAGGTGGCGTTGACCCGCATTTTTCCCGGCTCGAACTGGAACATGGTGTTGGCCTTGTCCACGTAGGTCACCCATTCATTGGACTCACCTACGCGGCCGATCGCCGACGGCATGATCTCGCCGAAACTCGAATTGAAGTAGCGGTGGCTCAGCTCCAGGCGTTGGTCCGGGTTGGGCGTCCAGGTGAATTTAAGCAGTGCGGATTCGTTGTTGGTATGCGTGTTGAGCACTTCATCGCCCGGATGGAAGAGCTTGGACACCGCCTGGCTGGACATGCCGGTACCGCCGCTGGACAGGTGCTGGTTGTCGTAGCGATGCGCGCCTTTGCTGCCGGCGAAGAAGTTGCCCTGGCGGCGGCGCGCATAGGCCGCGACCAGCTGCCAGTCTTCGCCATGCTGGGCGAACGCCACGCTGCCATTCCAGTCGCGCGGGTCGCGCAGGCTGTTGCGGTTGTCGCTGCCGCGCGCGATCTGCTTGAAGGTGCGGGTGCGGTCGATGCTGTTGTCGGCCACGCCGCCGCGCATGCGCAGGCCCCAGGCCTGGCCATCGTCGAGGATGTCATCGACGTTCAACGTTTCCATGTAGACCACGCCGCCGATCGCGCTGGAGGCGTTGGCGGCCAGGCTCGGCCCCTTCTCGATGCTGACCGCACTGATCAGGTCCGGGTCGAGATAGCTGCGCTGCTGCACGCCGGCATAGCCGCGGTACACGTCGATGGCCTGCTGGCCGCCGTCGATGATCACCGGCACCCGGTTCTGGCCCTGCAGGCCGCGGATGTTGACGTCCAGCGCACCGCCGTTGCGAACGTCAGCGGTGTGCACGCCCACTGCACCGGCCAGCACGTCGCCGATCGACTGGCCGCGGAAGCGTTCCAGCTGCTGATGGTCCAGGTGCACGCGGGAGCCGCTGTCACGGTAGACCGCGTCCGCATCGGCCAGCCCCCACGGTGAAGCGCCTTCGCCGGCCTGGCCAGCCACGCGCAGGGTGCCGATCTGGCGTACCCCGGCTTCAGCGGTAGGTGCCGCCTGCAGCACCACGCCGCTGGCATCACGCTGGAAGACCAGGCCGGTGCCGGCCAGCAGCTGCGCCAATGCGGCGTCAGTACCGAGCGTGGCCTGCACACCGCTGCTGTGGCGGCCGCGGGTCAGGCGCGCATCGGCAGCGATGGACAGGCCCGACTGCTGGCCGAACGCGGTCAGGGCCTGGTCGAGCGGGCCAGCCGGGATCTGCCAGCGAATGGCGGCCGCAGTGTCCTGTGCATGGGCGGCGGCCGGCAGCAGGCACGGGGAGGCCATGGCCAGGCACAGCGCGATGGCCAGGGGGCGAGGGGAGGGGCAAGGCAGTTTCATGGGGGCGGCAACATCCGCAATGGGTTCCCTTGTAGTGCCCGGTGAGCGCGCAGAAAGGGAACCGCGATTTCAAAGCGGACGCACGACGGTCCACCACGGCCAGCGCTGCTCGACACGGATCGGCAGGGCGCGGGCCAGCAGATGCAGCGCCTGGGTGCTGTCCAGGCGTGGCATTACCGCCGTGACTTTCAATGCGGCGAGCGCCGGATCACAACCCAGATAGCCCTGATGGTGGCGGGCCAGCTCATCGATGACACGGATCAAAGGCGTGTCCTGTACCTGCAGGCGTCCGTCCTGCCAGTCACCGCGCAGAGGATCGGCAGCGACCGTTGTGAGCCCGCCCATCGGGCCGATCCGCACCGCGTCTCCCGCAGCCACATCCAGCGCCGCACCGAACATCGGCAGGCAGCGCACCGCGCCCTCGAATACATCCAACCGGCTGTCCTGCGCCTCACGACCGACGGCGAAGCGGGTGCCGATCGGCTGCAGGCGTGCGCCCGGCACATGCACGGTCAACGGCTGGCCGGCGAACGCAGGGTGATGGCCGGTCTGCAGCAGCAGCTCGCCACGCAGCAGATGCAGGGCGCGGCGGCCGCTGCCGATGTTGATGGTGACTTCGCTGTCCGCGTTGAGCCACAACTGGCTGCCATCCATCAGCGTCCAGTGCCTGGTATGGCCGGCAGCGGTGCGCTGCGTCTGCAGGCCGCGTTGTTCACGCAGCCCGTGCAGGCCCAGCAGTGAAACCGCACCGATGCCGAGGGCGCCGCCGAGACTGCGAAGCGCGCGGCGGCGGCGACGTCCGGCAGCATCCAGCGCCGTGGCAGCAGCCGGTGCCGACAGGGGCGCAAAGGACTGCCAGACCGACTCGACCCGGTGCCACGCATCGGCATGACGGGCATCGGCGTGCAGCCATGCGTGCCATCGCTGCTGGTCGCCGTCACTCCAGCCCTGTTGGCGCAGCGCGAACCACGCTGCCGCCTGCTCCAGTGCCGGGCTGGCCAATGCGGCATTCATGCCGTGGCATCGCCGGACAGGCGCAGGCAATGCAGCATCGCCTGCGCCATGTACTTCTTGACCATGCGCTCGGACACGCCCAGCTGTTGGCCGATCTCCGCATAGCCCAATCCGGACAGTCGTGCCAGCAGGAACGCGCGGCGTGGGCGTTCGGCCAGGCCAGACAACATGTCGGCGATGGCATGCAGCAGTTGCAGTGCCTGTGCGCGTTCCTCCGCAGACGGGTGCACCGGCTCCGGTTGCGCAGCCAGTGCGGCCAGGTAGGCGCGCTCCAGGTCCGCGCGCTGCCAGTGGTTGACCAGCAGCGCATGGGCGATGGTGCTGAGGTAGGCGCGCGGCAGGCGCAGTTCGGACGGATCGACGCGACGGCTGAGCAGGCGCAGGAAGGTGTCCTGGGTCAGGTCGGCAGCGCAGTCGGCGTTGTGGGTGCGGCGGCGCAGCCAGCCCAGCAGCCAGCCATGGTGTTCGCGGTAGAACCCCGCCAGCGCAGTGCTGGAGGCGGCGGGCACGGCCATCGGCATCGATCATTAATGAGAATGATTCCCATTATAGGGTGATCGAGCGGTGTACGACAAACCCTGCGCACGTGGCAGCAGGCCGGAGGCGTGCATTTGCGATGCCCGCCGGGCTCGCCGACACTGCGGTCTTTCCACAAGGAGTGCCCGCATGTTCAGTCACATCACCGTCGGAACGAACGATATGGACGTCGCGCATCGCTTCTACGATGCCCTGTTCATCGCATTGGGCGCCCGTCCGGGTGTCTTCGATGACAAGGGGCGGCTGGTGTACTTCAAGGACGGCCGCATGTTCATCGTCACCGCACCGATCGATGGGCAGCCGGCGTGCCATGCCAACGGCGGCACGATTGGTTTCACCCTCGACAGCGCCGAGGCGGTGCGTGGCTGGCAGGATGCGGGCGTGGCCCATGGTGGCACCGCCATCGAAGACCCGGCCGGCATCCGCACCATGGCCGGGCGCCAGCTGTTCCTGGCCTACCTGCGCGACCCGGATGGCAACAAGCTGTGCGCGGTGCATGTGATGTCGTGATTGGACAGTACGCGCGTGGTCGCGATGCACGCGGTCCGCGCGCGGCTGCGCTCGCAGGCACGCTTCGGCGCGCGCGTGATAACACGGAATGGTGGGCCGGGCCTGTGACCGCAGGCCGCAACTTCATGCTCTGTCCACTGCGGTTCAGCCAGAATCGGTCGGCTAACCCTTTGATCTACCGGAGAACGCCGCCCCATGGAAGTACTGGAGCCGCAACAATCCCCGGTGCGCACCCTTCGACCTGTGTTCGCCTTCGCGGCGATCGTTGTCGTGGCGTTCGCGCTGTTCGTCAGCCTGTTCCCGCTCGGTGCGGGCCGCCTTCTGGTCAAGGCGCAGGACTGGGCCGCACTCAATGTCGGCTGGTACTACCTGCTGGCGATGACCCTGTACCTGGTGTTCGTGGTCGGCGTGGCGCTGTCCAAGTACGGTGGCATCAAGCTCGGCGCCGACCATGACGAGCCGGAGTTCAGCTACCTTTCCTGGGCCGGCATGCTGTTCGCCGCTGGCATCAGCATCACCCTGTTCTTCTTCTGCGTCTCCGAACCACTGACCCACTACCTGCAGCCGCCGCAGGGCGATCCGGCCGCGGGCGAGGCCGGCGCGCGCCAGGCCATGCAACTGCTGTTCCTGCACTGGGGCCTGCATGGCTGGGGCGTGTTCGCACTCGCTGCGATGGCGATGGCCTACTTCGCCTATCGCCACAACCTGCCGCTGGCGCTGCGTTCGGCGCTGTACCCGCTGATCGGCAAGCGCATCAATGGCCCGATCGGCTACACCGTGGACGCGCTGGGCATTGTCGCCACCGTGTTCGGCATCGGCGCCGACATGGGCTTCGGCGTGCTGCACCTCAACGCCGGTCTGTCGCACCTGTTCAACATCCCGCACTCCAACCTGGTGCAGATCATCCTGGTGGTCAGCATGATGGGCGCGGCGGTGGCCGTGGCCGTTTCAGGCGTGGAGAAGGGCGTGCGCTGGATGGCCAACATCAACATGCTGCTGGCGATCGCGCTGGTGCTGTTCATGCTGTGCGCCGGCCCCACCCAGTACCTGCTCAGCACGCTGATGCAGAACCTGGGCGACTACCTCGGCAGCGTGGTCGGCAAGAGTTTCGATGTGTACGCCTATGGCGGCCGACCGGAATGGCTGGGCGGCTGGACGGTGTTCTACTGGGCCTGGTGGATCGGCTGGGCGCCGTTCGTCGGCCTGTTCATCGCGCGCATCTCGCGTGGCCGCACCATCCGCGAATTCGTGTTCGGCGTGCTGCTGATCCCGCTCGGCTTCACCCTGGCGTGGCTGTCGATCTTCGGCAACAGTGCACTGGACCAGGTGCTGCACCATGGCCAGCAGCAACTGGCGCAACTGGCGGTGGATGATCCACCCACCGTGCTGTATGCCCTGCTGGATGGGTATCCGTGGAGCAAGGCGGTGATCGCGGTGACGGTGTTCGTCAGTTTCATTTTCTTCGTGACATCGGCGGATTCCGGCGCGGTGGTGCTGTCCACGTTGTCCTCGCATGGAGGGGCGCCGGAGGATGATGGTCCGCGTTGGCTGCGCGTGTTCTGGGGCACGGTGATCGCGGTGCTGACCGCTGGGTTGCTGCTGGCCGGCAGCATCGATGCGCTGAAATCGGCAGTGGTGCTGGCCTCGCTGCCGTTCTCGGCGGTGCTGTTGCTGATGATGTGGGGCCTGACCCGCGCCTTCAGTGACGAATCGCATCGCAAGCGCGCGCTGCAGTACCGGCCCTCGCCGCTGATCGGTGACGACCGCCACCACCAGGGCTGGCGCCAGCGCCTGAGCCAGGCCATGCACTTCCCGGTGCGCGACCAGGTCTACCGCTTCATGGACGATACGGTGAAGCCGGCGATGGAAGCGGTGGCCGAACAGCTGCGCGGGCAGGGCTGGGACGTGGCGACGCGCTTCGAGGCTGGCGACATGGAGTTGACGGTGAACCACGGCGAGCAGCAGGACTTCCTGTACCGGGTGATCCTGAGTGGCTACCTGACGCCGTCGTTCGCCGCACAGCAGCTGCGCAACCAGCGCTACTACCGCGCTGAAGTGCACCTGTTCGAAGGCAGCCAGGACTACGACCTGGTCGGCTACAGCCGCAAGCAGATCATCAACGACATCATCAGCCAGTACGAACGGCACCTGCAGTTCCTGCACCTGAGCCGCTGATGCACGACCGTCGGGCATCCCCCCCGGCGGTCGGTGGTAGTGCCGGCCGCTGGCCGGCAGCACAAATGGGGCGGCGCATTACCGCCGCCCCGATATCGCATCAGAACCGGTAGCGCGCCCCCAGCGAGACGAACTGCCCGCGCAGGTTGTACTGGCTGATGTCGAAACCATTGGAGCCACCGGCCGGGTCGAACGGCGGGTCCTTGTCGGTCAGGTTCAGCACCGACAGCGACAGCGTGGTGTTGGGAATACCGTCGTAGGCCACGTAAAGATCCAGCTGGTGATACGGCTTGATGCGGTCGCGCAGCCCCGGATTGCTGGTGGCCGTCGCCACACGCTGGTCGTAGCCACTCACGTACTGCAGGCTCAGCGTGCTGCTCCAGTCGCCCGCCGCCCAGTTCAACGACGTGGTGCCGCGGGTGCGCGGCAGTGCGCCGTGGCGGTTGTTGCCAGCGCCGTCATAGGGCGCCTGGCCGGCCACCAGCGGCTGCTTGAAGCTGAGCAGGTGGGTCCAGCTGCCGGCCACGGTGAAGTTGCCCCAACCGTCGGTGCGGAAGGTGCGGCTGGCATCCAGGTCCAGCCCCGAGGTGGTCAGTTCGCCCTGGTTGGCGTACTGGTTGGTGATGAACTGGATGCGTCCGTTCTCGCGTTGTACGCGGCCCGGGAACAGGGTCGGGTTGTCGACGATGAACTGCGCACTGTCCGGCTTGACCAGGTTGTCCTGTTCGATGCGGTACCAGTCCAGGCCGATGCTGGTATCGCCATCCGGCGACCACACCGCACCCACGTTGAAATTGCGCGAGCGCTCGGCCTTCAGGTCCGGGTTGCCGGTGCGGATGTTGGTCACGCCGCGGCTGCCGCCCGGTTGCAGTGGGTCGAACGGATCGATCACCGAGCCGTAGCTGACGGTCTGGCCCGGCGCGATCTCCGGCAGCGACGGCGCACGGAAGCCACGCGAGAACGAGCCGCGCAGCAGCAGGCTGTCCAGCGGCTGCCAGCGCAATGCCACCTTGGGCGAGAACGCCTTGCCGAAGTCATCGTAGCGGTCGCCGCGACCGGCCAGCTGCAGTTCCAGCGTGCGGTGCAGCGGCACGCTCAGTTCGGCGTAGGCGGCACTGACCTGGCGTTCGCCGTTGACCACGTTGATGGCCGGGCGCAGCTCGGTGCCCGACAGCACCTGCGCGCTGGTACGCGCGTCCAGTGATTCCTTGCGGAACTCGGCGCCCCAGGCGAAGCCGACCGCACCGGCCGGCAGCTCCCACAGCGTGGTCGACGCCTTCACGTTCAGCGAGTGCAGCTTGTACCAGCCGGGGCGTTTGGTCTGCAGGCGCAGTGCATCCAGCGCCTCCGGCGTGCTGGACGGATTGAGGAAGTTGTAGCTGCCATCGCGCAGGATCTGTTCGAAGGCGTAGCGGTTGACGAAGTTGTCGACGTACTCGCGCTGCGCGCTCTGCGAGGTCAGCGCCGCCACTTCCCAGTCCCAGCGCTCGCCACTGCCACGCACGCCGGCCAGGGCACGGTAGAACACCTGGGTGTTGTCCTTCAGGCGCGGGCCGAGGTCGAAGAAGGTGTACTCGAACGGCAGCGGGGTGCTGCCCGGGTTGTTCGGGTGGCCGACCGGCAGCACCGCCGGCACATCGATCAGGGTGCCGGTGGCCGGGTTGTAGGCACGCAGGCCCGGCCCGACGGTCAGTGGCGCGCTGAAGATCTGGTCGGCCTTGTTGTGGCTGTACAGCACATCGGCGAAGGCCTCGACGCTGTCATTGAAGCGGTAGGTCGCGCTCAACGACGCCTGCAGGCGCTCGGCGCCGGGCTGCAGGGTCTTGAACGGCTGGGCATTGAAAGCGCAGGCCTGGCCGGGCAGGGTGCTGCCGAAGTCGCTGTACGGGCGCAGCTGGCTACCGTCGGGGCAGTTGGCGAACGGCTGCGGTGCACGGGGGTTGCTCAGCCAGTTGCCACCGGCAGTGGACCAGCCGGCCAGGCGACCACCGGGCTTGTCGCGGAAATCGCCGCTGCGGGTATAGGCACGGTCGTCGCCATCGAGGCGGTTGCGCTTGAGCAGGTCCAGTCCGAACAGCACGTTCCAGCCCTGCTGTTCCAGATCACCGAAGCCGGCCAGCAGGTTGGCCTTGCGTTCGTCCAGGCCACCCTGGGTGGCGGTGCCGAAGCCGCCGCCGACTTCCACGCCCTGGAAGTTCTTGCGCAGGATGATGTTGATGACGCCGGCGATGGCGTCGGAGCCGTACACCGCCGAGGCACCGTCCTTCAGCACTTCGATGCGCTCGACCGCACTGATCGGCAGCGCATTGAGGTCGACGAAGGTGTCCTGGGTGTTGAGCGCGAAGCCGAAGTTGGAGACGCGGTAGCCGTTGACCAGCACCAGCGTGTTCTTCGGCGACAGGCCGCGCAGGCCGATCGAGGCCGAGCCGGCGGCGAAGCTGCCGGTGTACTGCTCGTCGAAGCTGTTGCCGGCATTGGCCGACAGGTTGCGCAGCACGTCGGTAAGGGTGGAACGACCGGTCTGTTCGATCTGTTCGCGGCTCACGATCTGCACCGGGTTGGGCCCGGCGGTATCGCTGCGCTTGATGTTGGAGCCGGTCACCAGCACGGTGCCGAGGGTGGTGCTGTCCTTGCCGGTGTCGGCGGTTTCAGCGGCGCCGGCAGCGCCGGCGGTGAGGCCCAGCGCGATGGCGCCGGCAAGCAGGTTCAGGGTGGTGCGGTACATGGAAGCGACAACGCCAAACGGGGGAGGAGCCGTCAGTACCGCACGCAGCCACGTGCGCCTTCCAATGACGAAAGCGCATTCAGTTATACATCACAGGTTCTTAACGAAAGTCTGTGGCCTCGGTGGGGCGGTCTGTGCTTCGGTGGGTGCGGACCGTTGGTCCGCACTCCTGCTGCGGGTCAGATCCCTTTCCAACGGAAAGGGATCTGACCCCGGTTGTCCGGCCATCAAGGCCGCAGCAGCACCTTGCCGTTGCGGCCCGAACCCGCGCCGGCCTTTGCTGCCTGGGCGATGTCGTCCAGTGCGAAGATCTGCTCCACAGGCAGGGTCAGTTCGCCGCTCGCCGCACGCTTCAGCAGCTCGCCAACCAGCCGGCGCTTGTCCTCCACGGCCATCGCCTGGCTGACCTTGCTGCCCCAGAAGCCCTTCACCGTGGCTTCCTTGTAGATCAGGCCGCCGGCGGGAATGCGCATCGGCTCGCCGCTCATTACACCGAACGACACCAGGGTGCCGTGGTGGCCAAGCAGGTCGACCAGATCGCCGCTGGCGTCGCCGCCAATGGAATCCACCGCGGCCGCGGCCTGCGCTTCGCCGGTCGCCTCACGCACGCGATCCTTCCAGCCGTCCACCGAGGTGTCGAACACATGATCGATGCCCAGCGCTTTCAGCTGTGCGACCGCATCGGCATTGCGCACCAGGTTGGCTACATGCACACCACGCGCCCGCGCCAGCATCGCCAGCGATTTGCCCACCGCGCCGTTGGCGGTGTTCTGCACGATCCACTGGCCCGCCTCGACGTGCAGGAACTCCAGCAGCATCAGCGCGCTCAGCGGCATCGCGATCAGCTGTGCGGCCATTTCGTCGGGGATCGCCTCCGGCATCGGAATCACCATGCGAGCCGGTGCGATGAAGGCCTCAGCCCAGGTGCCGTGCACCGAGGCGGCGGCAACCCGCTGGCCGATCTGCAGGCCGTCGATGCCGTCGCCAAGTGCATCGACCACGCCCAGTGCTTCACTGCCCCCGATCGCCGGCAGCGTCGGCTTGTAGCCATACAGGCCGCGCACGGTCAGCAGGTCGTGGTTGTGGATCGAGGCCAGCACGGTGCGGATGCGCACCTCGCCCGGGCCGGGCTCGGGCAGGGTCGTTTCGCCGACGGCCAGGACATCGGCCGGATCGCCGAAGGAAGAATAAAGGGCAGCGCGCATGGGCGGTGTTCCGGGGAAAGTTGATGTTGTACCGAACTGGGGACGCAGGCGTTGTCGACAAGGCGCCGCAGGTGCAACACGGCATCCTGCGACTGATCGTCGCGACAGGTGCTGATTACCGCATCTTGTGTTGACGGGCTGGAATATCCCCACTATGTTGTGTCCGTCACTCCCGGTCAGCCGCCGCCGCCGGACATGCAGCAAACGTCCCGCGGCCCGCCCCTGAAGGCTTGCCGTGGCGACGCGGCCGCCATCGAGCGGACCCAGATCGCCCCCACGGCCCGGATACCGGCCGCAGGCGCAGGCTGTTGCCGACGATCTGGTGTTCCCGCGCTTTGGCATCCCACCCCGACCGCCCCGTGCGCCGGTATCGCGTGCAGGGCCGCCATGGCATCGACCGCCAACGCGCGTGCGAGCCTGGAGTTTCACCACCATGACCGACAGTACCTTCCGCGTGGCCGATCTGGCCGGCGCTGGCGACGCCTTGCGCGCCGGTGGCGAGCGCGTGCCGACCTGGATCACCAAGGAGGCCGGCAACCGCCGCCTGCCGTTCGACGCCGAGCGCCTGCAGCGCAGCATCGACGCCGTGCATGCCGAGTTCCCGCAGCTGGATGTGAGCGACTACCGCCGCGTAGTGCAGGCGATGGTCGAACGCAAACCGAGTATCAGCGCCGATGACCTGGTCGATCTGCTGATCCGCGAGGCCGAATCGCGCGTGGACCTGGTCGCGCCGGAGTGGGAGCAGTTCGCCGCGCGCATCTACCTGCGCCGCCTGTACAAGCGCGCCAGCCGCAACCGCTTCTACGACGTTGGACTGAAGTACGGTTCCTACGTGGGCCTGCAGGAAAGCCTGGCCGATCGCGGCATCTACAGCAACGACATCCTGCGCTGCTATTCCAAGGAAGAGCTGCAGCAGGCCGGCGAGATGATCGATCCGGAACGCGACCGCCTGTTCGCCTACAACGGCCTGTACCTGCTGGCCACGCGCTACCTGGCCAGCGACCGCAGCCGCGAGGTCTATGAACTGCCGCAGGAGCGCTGGCTGACCATCGCGCTGTACCTGATGCAGGAGGAAAAGCCGCGCGAGCGGCGCATGCAGCTGGTCGGAGAGGCGTACTGGGCGCTGTCCAACCTGTACATGACGGTGGCCACACCGACCCTGGCCAATGCCGGCAAGGTGGGTGGACAGTTGTCCAGCTGCTTCATCGACACGGTGGACGACAGCCTGCAGGGCATCTATGACTCCAACACCGATATCGCCCGCGTGTCCAAGCACGGCGGTGGTGTGGGTGCCTATCTGGGCTATGTGCGCAGCAGCGGCGCGCCGATCCGTGGCGTGGCCAATTCCTCCGGTGGCGTGGTGCCGTGGATCAAGCAGCTCAACAACACTGCGGTGTCGGTTGATCAGCTCGGCCAGCGCAAGGGCGCGGTGGCGGTGTACCTGGACATCTGGCACCGCGATATCGAAGCCTTCATGGACCTGCGCCTCAACAACGGCGACCAGCGCCTGCGCGCGCACGATGTGTTCACTTCGGTCTGCGTGCCGGACCTGTTCATGGAAGCGGTCGAACGCCGCGCCGACTGGTACCTGTTCGATCCGCACGAGGTGAAGCAGGCCAAAGGCTGGTACCTGCAGGACTTCTACGACGAGAAGCGTGGTTCTGGCAGCTTCCGTGACCGCTACGCCGAGCTGGTGGCCGATGAGCGCATCAGCCGCCGCACG
This sequence comes from Stenotrophomonas maltophilia, assembly GCF_003205835.1. GTDB lineage: Bacteria > Pseudomonadota > Gammaproteobacteria > Xanthomonadales > Xanthomonadaceae > Stenotrophomonas > Stenotrophomonas riyadhensis. The sequence continues at coordinate 2,773,326 of NZ_CP029773.1, read as the reverse complement.
GTGAAGGCCATCGATCTGTTCAAGCGGATCATGCTCAGCCAGCTGGAGACCGGCAACCCGTTCCTGTTCTACCGCGACGAGGTCAACCGCAGGAACCCGAACAAGCACGCGGGCATGATCTATTCCAGCAACCTGTGCACCGAGATCCTGCAGAACATGAGCCCGACGCGGATGATCCAGGAGATCGTCAGCGGCGACCAGATCGTGACTACGCGCCGCGCCGGTGACTTCGTGGTCTGCAACCTGTCCTCGATCAACCTCGGCCGTGCGATCAGTGCGCCGGATGACCTGTTGGCCACCGATGTGCTGGAGCGCCTGATCCCGATCCAGGTGCGCATGCTCGACAACGTGATCGATCTCAATGCGCTGCCGGTGCCGCAGGCCACCATCACCAACCGCAAATACCGCGCCATCGGTCTGGGCACCTTCGGTTGGCACCACCTGCTGGCGCAGCAGGCGATCCAGTGGGAATCACCGGATGCCGAGGAGCTGGCCGACCGCCTCTACGAGCGCATCAACTTCCTGACCATCCAGGCCAGCGCGCAGCTGGCGAAGGAGAAGGGCAGCTACCCGATGTTCGCCGGCAGCGACTGGCACAACGGACGCTACTTCCGTGACCGCGACTACAGCGGCGCCGCGTGGGACAGCCTGGCCCGCGAGGTCGCCACGCACGGCCTGCGCAACGGTTGGCTGCTGGCGGTGGCGCCAAACATGAGCACCGCGCAGATTGCCGGTTCCACCGCCTCCATCGACCCGATCTACAGCGCGTTCTACTACGAGGAAAAGAAAGACTTCCGGCGTCCGGTGGCCGCTCCGGGCCTGTCGCTGGAGACCTGGCCGTACTACGAGAAGGGTGCCTACAAGGTCGACCAGTTCGCCAGCGTGCGCCAGAACGCGCGCCGCCAGCGCCACGTCGACCAGTCGATCAGCTTCAACCTGTACGTGCCCAGCACCATCCGCGCCAGCACCCTGCTGGAGCTGCACCTGAGCGCCTGGCGCGAGGGCCTGAAGACCACCTACTACGTGCGCTCCAACGACATCGACATCAGCGAATGCGAGTGGTGCTCCAGCTGACCGCCGGCGACCCACGGTAGTGCCGGCCGCTGGCCGGCAACACGATAGAAAGAGAACGAAGGCAGAAACCCATGGCAACCCCCCTCGACCGCATCAAGATCCTCGAACCGCGCCATCCCAACCGCAGCACTGGCATCATCAACGGCCGCACCAGCGGCATCCTCAACTGGAACGACATTCCGTACCCGTCGTTCTATCGGGCCTACAAGGAGCTGTCGACCAACTTCTGGATTCCCGATGAGGTCGACATGAAGCTCGATGCGCGCCAGTACGGCGAGCTCAATGCGCGCGAGAAGAACGCCTACGACTCCATCATCGGCCTGCTGGCCACGCTCGATTCGCCGCAGACGCGCTTCATCTACAACGTCGCCGAGTACATCACCGACCCGGCCGCGCACGCCAATGCGGCGATCATCGGCCAGCAGGAAGTGATCCACAACGAAAGCTACAGCTACGTGCTGGCCTCGATCACCGACCTGCCGAACCAGAACCGCGTGTTTGAACTGGCACGCACGCATCCGACCATCATCAAGCGCAACGCACCGATCATGGGTGCGTACGACGACTTCATGCGCGAGAAGACCGCCGAGACCCTGCTGAAGTCGTTGATCCAGTCCTCGATCCTGGAAGGCATCAACTTCTATTCCGGGTTTGCGTACTTCTACAACATGGTGCGGCAGAACCGCATGACCGGCACCGGCAAGATCATCAGCTTCATCAACCGCGACGAGCTGGCGCATACCAAGTTCATCAGCGAGCTGATCCGGGCCATCATCGGCGAGAACCCGGAGCTGCAGACCAACGAGCTGACCGCCTATGTGCACCAGGCGTTCGAGCATGCCATCGAACTGGAGACCCAGTGGTCGTCGGAAGTGCTGGACGGCATCGACGGCATCGATGTGGAGGAAATGACGCGCTACGTGAAGTACCGGGCCAACAAGATGGCCGGCATGCTCGGCATCGAGCGCCTGTACAGCGACACCACCGACAACGTGATGCCGTGGATCAAGGCCTACGCCGACAACTTCACCGAGACCAAGACCGACTTCTTCGAGATGCGCAATGCAAGTTACAAGAAGACCAACGTCGACAACGGCTTCGACGACCTCTGAGCCCGGCGCGGCGCTGCGCATCCTGCTGGTGGTGGCCTCGTTGAGTGGCAACACCCGCGAGCTTGGCCGGCAGATTGCCGAGCGTTGCCGTGCCGCAGGACATGCCGTGCACTGGCAGGACGCCGACGATCTGCGCCAGGCCCCGCCACTGGCCGCCGATGAGGCCGACCTGGTGCTGCTGGGTTGCTGGACCGACAACGCCGGCCGCACGCCGGCGGAGATGAAGGCGTGGGTGGCCGGTATTGCGGAGCGCGGCGAGCGGCCACGGCAGCTGGCGGTGTTCGGTACCGGCGAAACGCAGTGGGGGCAGGAGTACTACTGCGGCGCCGTGCACCGGCTGATCCGCTACTTCCGCAGCGACTACCCGCCGCTGGAGATCGAACAGATGCCGCATGGCGTTCGCCATGCCGCGGCCATCGAGGCCTGGACCGACGCGGTCCTGGCCCATTACTGGAGCAACACCGATGCAGATCATCGACGCCACCACGCCTGAGCAGTTCCAGCAGCTGCTGGCCGAACACCCGCGGGTGCTGGTGGATTTCCACAAGGACCAGTGCCCGGGGTGCCGGATGCTGGAGATGTCGCTGCACCGCGTGGCCAACAGCGTGGCGGGGCAGGGTACGACCCTGCTGCGCGTGCAGCTGGAAGTGCTGGGCGAGGCCTTCTTCAAGGAGCTGGGGCTGCGGCAGACGCCGACACTGTCGCTGTTCCGTGACGGCGACGAACGTACCCGCCTGGCCGGGTTCCAGTCGCCGCAGCAGATCGAGGCCGCGATCGCGTTGCATCTGTAGCGTGGAGATGGCGGGGTCGGATCCCTTGCCAGAGGCAAGGGCTCTGACCCCACATCGTGTAAAGGCATCCACGCATGGCGTGGATCTACTGGTGGAACCCGCTTCCTGTAGAGCCGAGCCCAGGCTCGGCTGCTGTTCGTGCGGTGTGCGATGAGTCGAGCATGGCTCGACTCTACAACGGCGTCCCAGGCATTTCGCGCTATGCGCCGCTGAAGGTATCCACCAGCAGCTTCACGTTCAACACCACGATCACCAGCGCGATCACCCAGGCGATGCTGCCCAGCCAGCGTGGGGCCACCAGCGCGCCCATCGTCACCTTGTCGGTCACGATCCGCACCAGCGGGATGATCGCGAACGGCAGCTGCATCGACAGCACCACCTGGCTCAGCACCAGCAGCTTTACCGCGCCCTGGTCGCCGAACAGCATGATCACCACCACCACCGGAATGATCGCCAGCGCCCGCGTGATCAGCCGCCGCAGCCACGGCGGCAGGCGCAGGTGCAGGAAGCCTTCCATCACGATCTGGCCGGCCAACGTGGCCGTCACCGTCGAGTTCAGGCCGGAGGCCAGCAGCGCAATCGCAAACAGCGTCGCCGCCGCGCCCACGCCCAGCATCGGCGCCAGCAGCTGGTGGGCCTGCTCGATGTCTTCCACGTCGAAACGGCCATTGGCATGGAACACTGCCGCCGCCAGGATCAGGATGCTGGCGTTGATGAACAGTGCCAGGGTCAGCGCAATGGTGCTGTCGGTCACCGCCCAGCGCAGCGCGCTGCGACGGCCCTCATCGGTGCGCGGGTAGGCACGGGTCTGCACGATCGACGAATGCAGGTACAGGTTGTGCGGCATCACCGTGGCGCCAATGATGCCGATGGCGATGTACAGCGCATGCGGATCGGTCACCACCTGCGCGCGCGGAATGAAGCCGCCCAGCACCGCCATCACCGGTGGTGCGGCCATCGCGATCTGCACCACGAAGCAGGCGAAAATCACCATCAGCAGCGCGATCACGAAGGCTTCCAGCGCACGGAAACCGCGGTTCATCAGCAGCAGCACCAGCAGCGTGTCCAGCGCGGTGATCACCGCGCCCCACAGCAACGGCAGGTCGAACAGCAGCTTCAGCGCGATCGCGGTGCCGATCACTTCGGCCAGGTCGCAGGCGATGATCGCCGCCTCGCACAGCGCCCACAACGCCAGGTTCACCGGCTTCGGGTATCGGGCACGGCAGGCCTGGGCCAGGTCCATTCCGGTCGCGATGCCGAGCCGCGCCGACAGCGCCTGCAGGATCACCGCCATCAGGTTGGAAATGAGGATGACCGACAGCAGCAGGTAGCCGAAGCGCGAACCGCCGGCGAGGTCGGTGGCCCAGTTGCCCGGGTCCATGTAGCCGACCGAGATCATGTAGCCCGGGCCGAGGAAGGCCAGCAGGCGGAACCACCAATGGCCCTTGTCGGGCACCGCCACCGAGGCGTTGAGCGCACCCAGGCTGGCCGGGGTGGAGGCCGAAGGGTCGCGGGGTGCCAGGGTGTTCATGGCTCCGAATATAGCTCCTGCTATAGTCATTAGCAATGTGAAACAATCGTCTTTATCGCGTTACTGGTCCAGAATTCAGGTTCAACACCGGAACAACCGGAAGGACAGGCGCAGGCGTGGGCAAGACCGACGATTCGACATCGCTGAAAAGCACCCCCTTGATCGAGGCCGAGCGCCAGGTCGAGAGCTTCCGGCAAGTGCGCGAGGCGCACCGGATGGAGCTGGTGGAGGACTATGTCGAGCTGATCTCGGACCTGCTGGCCGACGGCGGCGAGGCCCGCCAGGTCGACATCGCCACCCGCCTGGGCGTGGCCCAGCCCACTGTGGCGAAGATGCTGCGGCGGCTGGCCCGGGATGGCTGGGTGGTACAACGGCCGTACCGCGGCGTGTTCCTGACCCCGGAAGGCGAGGCGCTGGCGCATGCCAGTCGCCAGCGTCATCAGACCGTGGAGCGTTTCCTGCTGGCGCTGGGCGTGGACCCGGATACCGCGCGGCGCGATGCCGAGGGTATCGAGCACCATGTAAGCGAGCAGACGCTGGCGCTGTTCGAAGCGTTCGTGCGCAAGGCCGAGGGCGAGGCGCCGTAACGGTAGCGCCGGGCCATGCCCGGCGGCCGTAATGTTGCGTCACGCATTTCGCCGGGCATGGCCCGGCGCTACCGCGATTGGATGCCGGCGTTGGGACAACGGGCCTGTTGCTGCGCACACGCCTGCTTCGTCCATTCCTTCAACACCGGCTGCAGGCCTTCATAACGCCGGCCTTGCCAGCCATTGGCCAGCACGGCGCCGTCGGCATCGATCAGCACCAGATTCGGCGGTGCCAGCCCCGCCAACGCCTGGAGTGCCGGCATGCGCGCGGCGCGGCGCGGGTCCAGCACCGGCCACGGCATGTCCTGCGCGTGCATGTAGCGGCGCAGCGCGGCCTCGCTCTCGTCCAGGCTGACGTACACCACTTCGGTATCGGCGCCGGCCTCGCGCAACGCGTCACGCACGCTGCGCAGGGTGGGTACGAAGGCATGGCAGGGCGCGCACCAGTCGGCGCCGAAGTACAACGCCACCAGCTTCGGTGGCGATGGCCACTGCATCGGGCGCAGCGAGCGCTGTTCCGGCCGCATCAGCGAGGCCGAGACCTGCGCATGCAGGTCCGCAGCCATCGCCGGTGCGGCCAGCAGCACGGCACAGGCCAGCAACAACGCTCGTAGTGGATCAGAACGCATAGCGCAGGTTGACGTACCACGAGCGCGCGAAACGCGGCCCGTAGACATAGTCGCTGTCGCGCAGCGCGCCGACTTCCAGATCCTTCTGGCGCTGATCGAACACGTTCTTGACGCCCGCGGCCACCGACACTTCCTGCTGCGCCTGCGCGCCCAGGTGACGATGCCAGCGCGCACCCAGGTCGGTCACCAGGAATGAACGCGTGCGGTGCAGTTCGCCCAGCCGGTTGTTCAGCACCGACATCGGGCCGGTGTGGCGCAGCGCGACGAAGGTCTCCCACGGCTCGGCGGGCATCCAGCTGAGCTGGGCCAGGCCGGTCCAGCGTGGGGTCTTCAGATAGTCGCGGCTTTCGATCACGGTGTCGCCGCCGTCGCCGGTGTCGTCGAAGATGCGCTGCGGTTCGCGGAAGCGCGAGCGGTACCACGAGGCACCCGCGGTCAAGCGCCACTGCGGCGACGGCTGCCAGCCGAGGTTGGTTTCCGCGCCCAGCACATTGGAACCGGACGCGTTGTAGCGCAGCTGGCTGAGCTGGCCGTCATCGCCGCGCTGGATCTCGCCCAGTGCGAAGGTGTCGCGGATGCGCGCATACGAGGCGGTGGCATCCCAGCTCCACACCGGATTGGCCGGGTCCGATCGCCAGTCGAAGCCGAACAGGGTGGTCAACGCGCGCTCTTCCTTCAGGCCGTCGGTGTTGCGCACGCGCACCTGTTCGCCACCCAGCGTATCGACATGCACATCCTCAACGAAGATCTCTGGGGCACGGAAGCCGGTGGCAATGCCGGCGCGCCACTTCAGGTTGGGCGTGGCCTGCCAGGCCAGCGCGATGCGCGGCGAGAACACCGCGCTGTCCAGCTCCGAGCTCTTGTCCACGCGCGCCCCCAGCACCAGGTCGACGTTGTCGCGCAGGCTCCACTCGTCCTGGATGAAGGCGCCCAGGTTGTGGAAGGTGGCGTCTTCCAGCACCGCCAGCCGCTGCCCGTCACCGCTGCGGTTGTCGTCGCGCAGCGCCTCGTGCTTGTACTGCACGCCGAAGGCCAGCGCGTGCGCACCCAACCGCCAGTTCAACTGGCTGTCGATGTAGTGCAGCGGATTGTGGGTGCGGCCGTACTGGCGCCACGACCGCGAGGCCGCGCTGCCGGCCACGTTGGGGTCCAGCTGCGACGGGTCATAGCCCGGCGCAGACGGATCGGTGACCACGTCGCCCAGGCCGCCATAGAAGCTGTCACGGTCGATGTCGGCGAAGGCATAGGCCAGGCGGAAATCGACGTCGGCATTGATCTCCTGGTCCCACGACACGCTGCCGCGCCGGTACTTCGTATCCAGCGATTCGGCGATGTTGGCCAGGTATTCCGGCTGGTCCAGGCGGTTGCCGCCGCGGCGGGTTTCATCGGTCACCTGCAGGTCCAGGCGCAGCCGTGTGCCCGGCGTGGGGGCGTACCAGGCCTGCAGTCCGCCGACCTTGAGATTTTTGCGGGTGATCTCGGTGTAGCCGTCGCCGTTGTAGTCGATGCCACTGTTCCAGTTGCGCTGGGCGATCACCGACAGCCCGGCATCGGCGTCCTTGGCCACCAGGTCCAGCCGCAGGTCGGCGTTCTTCTGCGGCGTGCCTTTCAGTACATCCACGCCGGCCTGCACATGACCACCGCTGCGCGCCGGCAGCGGCGGGATCAGGTTGATCACACCGGCCACCGCGCCCGGGCCGTACAGTGCCGAGCCGCCGCCCTTGACCACTTCGATGCGGTCGACGAAGCCTGCCGGGATCTGTTCCAGGCCGTACACACTGCCCAAGGTGGACAGCAGCGGGATGCCATCGAACAACAGCTGGTTGTAGGCGCCGGGCAGGCCCAGCAGTTGTACTTCGCTGGTGTTGCAGTTCTGGCAGTTGCTTTCCACGCGCAGGCCATTGATCAGCTCTGCGGCGCGCGAGAAGTCGGTGGCCGCGCGCAGCGCGATGTCTTCCTTGCGCAGCACCTCGGTGCGGATCGGCACGTCCGACAGCAGGCGTTCGCTGCGGGTGGCAGTGCTGACCTTGACCTGCACACGGTCCAGCTCGGTCGGCTTTGGTGTGGCTGCCAGCGCGGGCAACGGCAGGGTCAGGGCGATGGCGGCAGCCAGAGGCAGCCGGCGGGATAGGGGTCTGGAAACGGGCATGAGGGCGTCGTCCTTGGGAGAGGAAAGGCGGCGAGGGCGACCTGGCTGACGCATATGAAAGCAGAGGGTCATAGATATAGCAAATGCTATATAGATGAGTCCTGGCAATCATGAGGACGAGGGCTCAGGTCAGATCATCGCGGACGACAGTGTTATAACATTACATTGCGTCAGCAAAACCCTGCCGGATGTCATGCCCGGCAGGGTGCGATGGAGAATCGAGAGACGCCGCCCCGGGCTGGTCCCAGGGCGGCGAGGGGGCTTACCAGGTGGCGCGCAGGCCGACCTGGGCGCCGTGGTTGCGATAGCCGCTGTCGCCACGCTGCACACGCAGGTCACCCCATGCGCTCCAGCGCTGGCCCAGCTGCAGCTGGGCACCGGCCTGTACCTCGTAGCGGTTCTCCGGCGTCTTCGCGTTCAGCGACTCGCTGTTGAAGCGCATCGACGCGTCGCGCTGGCCACGCAGCCAGTTCGCCGCCAGGAACGGCTGCACGCGGTTGCCCTGCAGTGTGCCCTGGCCAAACAGGCGTACGCCGAGGCGGCTGTTGAGGCCGCCGCCGCGACCATCCTCGACCGTGGTGCCATTGTTTTCGACCAGGCTGTCGCCGTCGTAGTCGGTCCAGGTCAGCTGCGCCTGCGGCTGCAGGTACAGCGTGCTGGCCTCACTGCTGCGGATGGCCCAGGCATAACCGGCTTCCAGCGATGCGCTCCGGGTCCTGGAATCGTAGGTCTCGCGGGCGATGCCTTCGCCCTGCACCTCGTTGTCGAAGCGCGCCGCCTGCAGCCAGCCGTCCACATACAGGCCGGCACTGCTCTGTGCATCCTGCACCCAGCCCAGGTAGACACCGGCCGACTTGCCCTTGACCTTGCCGCGCGTGCCATAGCCGCTCAGCGTCGACACCGCCTGCGTGGTCGCCTCGCCGGTGCCCAGCATCACGCCGACCTGGCCACGGCCATCGCCCCAGCGCCAGACATCGCTGCCCAGCTGCAGGGTGTTGATGTGGGTACGGGCATCGACCTGGCCAGCCACGTTCGCCTGCAGCTGGTCACGCCCGGCGCGCACCCAGGTGCCGATGCGGGCGCGGTCGAAGCTGGGCTCGCCGCGGTCATGGCGGCGCAGCTGGAACATCTGCACGGCCGCGGCCTGGTTGGCCAGGTACGCTCCGGGCTCCGGACGCAGCACGGGGACCGGGTCGACCGGCACTTCCGGGTCCACCGGATCAACCGGGTCGGTCGGGTCGGTCGGATCCACAGGCTTGCACTCCGGCAGCGCCGGATTGATGTCGCACGGATTGCCGGTGTAGGCCGAGGTCAGGTACCAGTTGCCGTTGGTCGCGCCGGGTGTGCCCTTGCGCAGGAAATACTCGTACATGCCACCGATGGCGCGGCCCTGCAGTGCGAGGTGGCCATTGCTGGCACCGTCCACCTGCACCAGCGGAATGCCGTTGACGGTCTGTGCGCCAGCGCCGGCAATGTTGTTGACGGTGACCTGGGTGGTGCCGCTGGTATCACCGGTCACGTGCATGCGCGAGCTTGCTGCGTCGTCGCCGGCCAGCACCGTGTTGAAGTGCAGGGTGCCGCCGTTGCCGGCGTAGTTGCCGTTGACGGTCAGCTGCGGATACGCCGCCGTACCCGTAGCACCGAGGAAAATGTCGCTGCCCGCACCCAGGGTGAGGTTGCCGGTGTTGCTGTCGCCGGACAGCGTCCAGCGGCCGCCCTGATCGACGGTGACATCGGCCGGGCCGAGGATGCGGCCGGTCAGGTCGAGGCCGTCAAGGAAGCGCAGCGTGCCGGTGGCGGTATCGGCGATGGTGATATCGCCCTTGAGCGTGGAGGTGCGCGCGGTGACGTCGAAGTGGGCGTTGTCGCGGGTGGAGATGAGGACGCCATTGCTCCCCACCAGAGTCGCACCATTCTGTATCAACAGCGTATCCGGGCGGGATACAGAGGGCAGATGAGCGCCGAACAAAATGGCACTGCCGTTGCTTGCTTCGATGTGTGAGCCATCGACCGTGACGCCCCAGTCCGCAAGATTCTCTTCGATGGTTGGGTTTGAATTGATCAGGATCCCAGCTGTGACTCCGTTGACCGTCGAGCCATTGCGCAGCGAAACGGAGCCCGCACCGACAGAGACCCCATACGTACCGCCGGAAATGGTCGAACTGTCGACATCGGCGTAACCGCCGGCGAACACCTGCAATCCAACGCGCGTGGAGGTGAGGGAGCTATTGATCAACGTCGCCTTGGGATAGGGCCGTCCATTGCCATCGACGGCGCCTGATCGTGCCAAACCAAGGGCCGGGCCGGTTGTAGCGCTCAGTACCGAATTGCGGAAGACCGCTGTTGAGCTCCGTACGAAATTGCCCGTGGTTGACGTGAAGCCAGCACCATCAGCGTTGATGATTGTTTGGTAGGTGCCGCCTGCAGAGAACGAGTCCAGTGCGCCCATGCGAGCGCCGAGAACATTGGCGGTTCCTCCATGGACGGAGAGATTCTGTCCCTCGAAGGCACTTCCTGGGGTAATGGTGACGGTCTGGCCTGGGCCGACGTCGACAGCATTTGCGGTGCCCATGGTGGCGAGCATCAATGAGCTGGCTACGGCCAGACCCAACCGCGAACGGACAAAAGTGGAAGCAATCTTCGGTGTGAACTGCATCATGCGCATGGGTGTGTCTCCTTGGAACATTGGGTGGGACCTGCATCCGCAGGGCCGGAGGCGGCACTGTGCGGATCGGGTCTTGCCTGGGCCATGCAATTAATCTGAAACGCCTGCAGCGACACCGATTGGGTTCAAACGCCGTTCACTGACGTATTCAGCTGGATGGGTCGCCGTGCTGGGATAGTGCACGGCAGGTGAGGGCGCCATGAAGATCGTGTCGGAACCGCGCGAAACCCTATTCACATATGTAGATGTGTGACGGGTGACGCAGTTCTCATGCAGGCGCGCGGCCGTCTGTCGCTGCGTTGCGACAATCGAGGTGAAGACCCACTGGGGAGCGCAGCGTCTGCCGCCAGGGCCGGACGCCGGACGCCATCGATCCGGCAATCGGGCAGGAATCAGCCGCGGCGGAACGCGGCGGGGGTACGGGCGCCGACGATGATCATGCGGATCATCGTGGAGATCTGTTCAACCAGCTCCGGATCCTTCTCCGGCGGCAGGTCCATGGCGGTGGCGCCCATCGCGAACACCAGCCGGGTGATGGCCTTGGCCACCAGTTCCGGGGCATGCAGTACGGCGCCATCCAGTGCGGCCAGGCGCACCAGGTCGTGCTGCAGCTCTTCCTCGAAGTAGTGCAGCTCGCGTTCGACCGCATGCTTGAAGTCGTCCGAGCCGACCGCGCCCTCGCGCAGCAGCACGTGCAGCAGCTTGTCGTCGGCGCGCAGCTGCTCCATGAAGGTCTCCACCGAGACCCGCACCACGCTGGTGGCGGTGGAGGTGGCGCGCTGCCGGGCCTCGCCGATGATGGTGCGCAGCGAGCGGCCGGCCGCATCGATCAGCGCCACGGCCAGTTCGTCCATGTCGCGGAACTGCCGGTAGAAGCTGTTCGGCGCGATGCCGGCCTCACGTGCCACTTCGCGCAGGCTGAGCGTGGACAGGCTGCGGTGCGGCCCGATCAGTTTCAGGGCAGCAGCCAGCAGATCCTCGCGGCTCACCGTACGGCGGGCCGGGCTGTTGGCATCTTCGGGCGTCGACAAGGCGGTGGCGGCGGCCATGGGGGTTCCGGTGGGGCGAGGCTGAATCATACCCAATCCGGTTCAATATACACATGTATACACAGGTGTATGTGCGCCCGTATAGTGCGCCCATGAGCGCTGTCGTCCGTCCGTCCCTGTTCTCTCCGTACCGCTGGGTCTCGCCGTCGCTGTTCGATTTCTGGGCGGGCCAGCTCAATCCCCTGTGGACCCTGCGCGAGCCGGTGGCCCGCCTGGTCCGGCGCGAGCCGGCCGGCGAGGGCGCGGCGACCCTGGTCCTGCGCACCAACCGGCACTGGGCCGGCATGCGTGCCGGCCAGCACGTCACCCTCGGCGTCGAGATTGAAGGACGCCTGTGGCAGCGCAGCTACAGCCCGACCGCACTCGGTCGGCGCGAGCTGGCGATCACCGTCAAGGCGATCGACGGCGGCCGGGTCAGCCAGCATCTGGTCAACCATGCGCAGCCGGGCGAACTGTTGCGTCTCGATGCCGCTTTCGGCGAATTCCATATGCCGGCCGCGGCGCCGGTGCTGCTGCTGGCGGCCGGCAGTGGCATCACGCCGATGCGCAGCCTCCTGCGCGAGGCCTGCCAGCGCCCGCTGGCGGCGCCGGTGGACCTGTTCTACTGGGAACGCACCGCCGCCCACCTGCAGTTCCGTGATGAACTGCAGGCGCTGGCCGCAGCGAACCCGAACCTGCGCGTGCACCTGCTGACCACCCGCGAAGGCGAAGCACCGGCCGCGCGTATCGATACCCACGATCTGCAGGTGGCCGGCGATGACACGCCGTTGGCGCAGCGCCATGTGCTGGCCTGCGGCCCGGATGGCTTCGTTGCCGCCGCGCGCGAGCGCCTGGCGCACCAGGTGGCCGGCTTCCAGGCCGAAGCCTTCACCCCGCCAGCGCCGCTGCGCGATGCCAGCAGCGAAGGTGAGGTGTCGCTGACGCTTGCGCGCAGTGGCCGCCAGCTGAGCGTACCGCGTGGCCGCTCGCTGCTGGAAAGCCTCGAAGCCCATGGCATCAAGCCCAAACACGGCTGCCGCATGGGTATCTGCAACACCTGCTCCTGTGACCGTGTAAGTGGTGCGACCCGCCACCTGCGCACCGGCGACCTGCAGTCCGAAACGGCGCAGCCGGTACGGATCTGCGTGAGCGCACCGACCACCGACCTGACCCTGGATCTCTGAGGACGCCTGCCATGACCCGCGCTACCGACCGTGCCCTGAGTACTGCCGAGATGCATGCCTTCGGTGAGGAACTCGACGCGATCCGCGACCGCGTGATCGGCAGCCTCGGCGCCTCCGATACCCGCTACATCCGCCGCGTGGCCGCCGCCGTGCGCTGGTTCGGCGTGGGTGGCCGTGGCCTGCTGTTCCTTGCGGCGTTCTCGCCACTGTTCTGGATGCCGCTGCTGTGGCCGGCCGCGATCACCGGCACGCTGCTGCTGGCGCTGTCGAAGATCCTGGAGAACATGGAGCTGGGCCACAACGTCATGCACGGCCAGTTCGACTGGACCGGCGACCCCAAGCTCAACGGCAACACCTACGAGTGGGACATCGTTGCCACCGCCGACAACTGGCGCAAGACCCACAATTTCCGCCACCACACCTACACCAACGTGCGTGGCATGGACGATGACATCGGCTACGGCCTGCTGCGCATCTTCCCGGAACAGCGCTGGAAGCCGTTCTACCTGCTGCAGCCGATCATCGCGCCGATCTTCGCGCTGCTGTTCCAGTGGGGCGTGGCCGCGCAGGACCTGCGCCTGGGCCGCTGGCTGAAGGGCCGCATGAGCAGCCGTGCGATGTGGCTGCAGACCCGTCCGGTGGCGCGCAAGATGCTGCGCCAGGTGCTGAAGGACTACGTGTTCTTCCCGCTGCTGGCCGGTCCGTTCTTCCTCACCGTGATGCTGGGCAACCTGGTCGCCAACGGCCTGCGCAACATCTGGACCTACGTGATCATCTTCTGCGGCCACTTCACCGCTGAATCGGAAACCTTCCCGAAGGAGTGCCTGCGCAATGAGTCGCGCGGTCACTGGTACCTGCGCCAGCTGCGCGGTTCGTCGAACATCAGTGGTGGCTTCCTGATCAATGTGTTGTCGGGCAACCTCAGCCACCAGATCGAGCACCACTTCTATCCGGACCTTCCGGCCAACCGCTATGCGGCCATCGCCAAGGAAGTGAAGGACATCTGCCGCCGCTACGGCCAGCACTACAACAACGGCTCGCTGCCGCGCCAGTTCGGCCAGGTGGTCTGGCGCATCCTGCGCCACGCGTTCCCGAGCAAGCCGCGCCGCCTGCCGATGTCGGACATCATGTCCGCACCGGCATCGGCCAACGCGGGCTGATCGACTCAGCCCGCCTTCGCCAGGGCCGCCTGTTCGCGGTCCAGGCGACGCAGGAACACCTGCATTTCCTTGCGTGCCTGCTGGTCGCCCTTGCTGCCGGCCACGCTCAACCCGCGCTGCCACGCTTCGCGCGCCGCCTGCGGTTGGCCACTGGCCAGCCAGGCCTTGCCCAGCAGCTTCCACGCCGCCGAATACTGCGGATCAAGGACCACGCAACGGCCCAGATGGGTCGCCGCGCGCACCGGGTTGCCGGCATCCAGCCAGCCCTTGCCCAGGCCGAAGCGCAGCAGCGCGCCGTCCTTGCCGCTGGCGAGCATGCATTCCAAAGCCTCGATGTTCATCAGCGCACCTCCACCAGCAGCTCGGCCGGTCCCGGCTGGAAGCGGCCGCGATGGAACAGCAGCGGCGCGCCGCCGTTCTCGTGCACTTCGATGATGCGGCCGGCCAGCAGCAGGTGATCGCCCACCGGCCACTGCGCATGGCGGGTGCAGGTGAGATGCGCTACCGCACCGGCGATGCGTGGCGGGGCGTCCTCGTCGTCATCCAGCAATGCCAGACCGTCGAAGCGGTTGCGTACCTGCGGATCGGCAAAGCGCCGGGCCAGTGCTTCCTGGTCGGCCGCCAGCACGCTGATCGCGAAGCGGGTGGCGCGCTGGAAGGTGGACAGGCTCTGCGCGTGCAACGCCAGGTTCCACAGCACCAGTGGCGGCTGCAATGACACCGGCACGAACGAATTGATGGTCAGGCCGATGGGGTTGCCCTGCGCATCGCGCGCGCAGACGATGGCCACGCCGGTAGGAAAGTGGCCGAGCAGCCGCCGCAGGGCACGCGGCGGCATCTCGACCGACGGCACCGGGGCCGGGGCGGGGAAGACCCCCGCCCACGGCCCGGCGTACGGCAGTGTCTCGCCGCTCATGAGGCCCGGGCCTGGCGGTAGCGCCGGCCGACCTCGGCCCAGTTGATGATGTTGAAGAACGCACCGATGTAGTCCGGGCGGCGGTTCTGGTAGTGCAGGTAGTAAGCGTGTTCCCAGACGTCCAGTGCGAGGATCGGGGTATTGCCCGACAGGCCGACCGCCGTGCCCATCAGCGGGCTGTCCTGGTTGGCGCTGCTTTCCACCTGCAGGCGGCCATCGCGATCACTGGTCAGCCAGGCCCAGCCACTGCCGAAGCGGGTCTGGGCAGCCTTGGTGAACGCATCCTTGAAGGCATCGAAACCGCCGAGGTCACGGTCAATGGCCGTGGCCAGCTCATCATCGGGCGTGCCGCCGTTGGTGTTGAGTACGGTCCAGAACAGGCTGTGGTTGGCGTGGCCGCCACCGTTGTTGCGGACCGCGCCGCGCTGCGCCTCGGGTACGGCATCGAGGTTGGCGATCAGCGCCTCGACCGGCTGCTCGGCGATGCCGGCCTGCTCGATGGCGGCATTGAGGTTGTTGACGTAGGTCTGGTGGTGCTTGCTGTGATGGATCTCCATCGTGCGCGCATCGAAGTGCGGCTCAAGGGCGTCATAGGCATAGGGGAGCGGGGGAAGCGAGTACGACATCGAAGCAATCTCCGTGGGGAAGGCCAGAAGGGCTGGCCGTGGGGAGATCGTTATCGCACCTCAACATTGGTTGAGGTCAAGAGATCAAGAGGTCAAGACGGAGGCGTGGTAGTGCCGGCCGCTGGCCGGCATTCAGCGAAGGTCGGGTTGCCGGCCAGCGGCCGGCACTACCAGAACCCGCTTTCCGAACCCTCACCGGCGCGCTGATGTGCTGCCCGCGCTCACAGGAAACCGTCCGGTGGCGGGGGGAGGGGCTGGCCGGGACCGTTGGCGCCATGGATGGCGCCATCGAGCCCCCAAGGATGGGTTTACGGCGTGTCCCGGCCAGCCCCTCCCCCCGCCACAACCGATATCAACAAAAGCGCCGGCAGGCGAACCAGCCGCCAGCGCTTTCATCAACTCAACTCAACCAATCCTTGCACGCGCCATCCGCCTGCTCGCCGCATGCCTGCTGCATCCGCTGCTGCAATCGCGCCAGCGTCTCCGCACCCTGGTGCTTGCCGCTCCACGCCTTCAACTCCCCGGCCAGGCGCTCGAAGCGCTGGCGGGTGCGCTGGTGGTAGCCCGACGGCTGTGCTTCCAGTTCGGCAATCAGCGAGGCAGTGGCCTGCTCGACGCGCGGCGCATCGTCCGGGGCCAGCCGCAGCAACCCTTCCACGTACAGCACGCCCCACTGCACGCGGGTGGCCGGGCCCTGTGCACCGTCGTAGGCACGCTTCAGCCACTCCAGCGCACCGGCGGTGTCGCCGCGCTGCTCGGCCAGTTCGGCCAGTTCGGGCATGTAGTAGTACGGCTGCTCGCTGCGCTTCAGCTCGGCCAGCAACAGCGCCTCGGCACCGGCGTCATCGCCCGCTTCGCGCAGGGCATATACCGCGCTGCTGATCGTGGCCTGGCGTGCATGCGCATCGGTGGCGGCGGCATCGGCCGCGGCCACGCGCTGCTTGACCCGTTCCACCAGCGCCGCCGGCAACGCGCCCTTGGGTTGCTGCTGGCGGGCCAGCGACACTTCGGTCAATGCGCGCGACAACGCATCGTCGGCGCGGTCACCGCGCTCGGCATCGGCGCGCTCCAGTGCGACCAGCAGTTGCTGGCCCAGGGTGTTGGACGTGGCAGGGCCTGTGCTGGCCTGCTTCACCAGCTTGGCGCCGGCATAGCCCAGCAGCTCGCGGTTCCGGCGTACTTCGGCGGGCTGCGCCAGCACCGCCTGCAGCAGTTCGCGCACTTCGGTGGGCGAGGCATCGGGCTTTTCGGCTGTAGCCAGGGCCAGCAACGCGAAACGACGCTGCAGGGCAGCGTCCGGTGCGGCCTTGGACAGTTGCCGCAGCACGTCCTGGCTCCTGCGCTCGCCGGCCAGGCGGTTGGCGTCCACTTCCCAGCCGTAGTCGCCCAGCACCTGCCAGTCTTCGGCGGCCAGTCGGTCCGGCGTTGCCAGCGCGGTGGCCAGGGTGGCCGCAACAGCACTGCGGCGGCCTGCGGCGACGGTCAGTGTCCGGGTCAGTTCGGCGGCGTCATTGCCACCGGCCACGCGGGTGATTTCGTTGCGCTGTGGGTCCAGCACGATCAGCGTGGGATAGCCGCGCACGCCGAAGCGTTCGCCCCAGGCCTGCGCGCCTTCCTCGTCGCCATCCAGGTAGACCGGCACGAACTTGCTGGTCAGTGCGATGAAGGCCGGGTCCTTGAACAGGCCGGCCTTGAGCTGGTTGCACGGTGGGCACCAGACGGCACCCCAGTACAGCAGCACCGGCTTGCCGCTGTCGGCGGCCTCGGCGAAGGCATCATCGACGTCGCCCTGGCGCCAGGCGATGGCCGTGGCCGGTGCGGGAGCCTCGGCGGAGTTGGCGGTTGGAACCGGGGCCGGGGTGCAGGCGCTCAGCGCCGAGGCCAGCAGCAACACGGAAAGCGCGACGCGCATCGGCAGCATCTCGAAGGGCAGGGTGACAGGCCATTGTAGGAACCGCCGGGGAGCCTGCTGATTCAGTTTGCTTATGACAGGCGTGCCGCAGGGCATGACGCCCGTCGGGCATTGCCGGACGGATGCCTTCAGGCCGCTGCCCGCACCATCTGCTGGTACACCAGCCCGTTGATCTCGCCGACCTCGCCATCCAGCACAAAGCCATAGCGCAGGTAGGTAGGCACTGCGTTGAGCGAGGCGCGCACGGTCAGGACCGGCTCGCGTACCTGCGGCAGCACGGCTTCGAACAAGGCATGGCCGATGCCCTGGCCCTGGCAGGCGGGATCGACGAACAGCATTGCCAGGTGCCGGCCCTCCTTCAGTTCGACCACGCCGACCACGCGCGCATCCTGTTCGGCCACCAGGATGTGGTTGTCACCCTGCAGGCGCGCACCAAACGCATCGGCTGCAGCGACACTGCCGAAGGCGGCGATGCCGGCCGCGCTGAGAGACGGCGCCACTGCCTCGTTGAACGCGGCCAGGCATACCGCGCTGATCGCAGGCAGGTCATCGGCGTGGGCAGGGCGGATTCTTGGCATGCAGTGTTCTTCCTGTAGTGGGCGGCGCATCATCGTTGCCGCAGACCTGCAGGCTAAGCTGGCGTCATGAGTGAATTCAATCCCGCCCATGCTTCGTTGTTTCTTCAACAAGGACTGAGCCTGGGCCTGATGACGCCGGTTGCGGCGCATGGACTGGCCGACCCGGACGAGGCGCGGCGCATCGCACGGCTGGCCGATGATCTTGGCTTCGCCGCGCTATGGACGCGCGACGTGCCATTGATGGTGCCGCAGGGCCCGGATGCAACAGCGAGTGCGCTGGATGACCCGTTCCTGTGGCTGGGCATGCTGGCTGCAGCGACCGAGCGCATCGTGGTCGGCAGCGCAGCCATTGTGCTGCCGCTGCGGCAGCCGTTGCAGGTGGCGAAGTCGGCGCTGAGCCTGGACCGGATCAGTCGCGGGCGCTTCGTGCTCGGGCTGGGTTCGGGTGACCGCCCGGAAGAATTTGCTGCGTTCGGCGAGGATCTGGAGGGCAGGGCGGCGACGTTCCGTGAGCGCTGGACGTTGTTGCGCGCAGCACTGTCACCGGAGGCCGATGAGCGGACCGCCGTACTGCAGGCGACCGGTGGCTTCGATGTGCTGCCGGCACCGGCGACGCGCATTCCGATGCTGGTGGTGGGTACCGCGCGGCAGAGCCTGCAGTGGATCGCGCGTGAGGCCGAAGGTTGGGCCACCTATCACCGCGAGGAGGTTGCGCAGGAAGGACGCATCGGCCTGTGGCAGCAGGCGCTGGTGCAGCGCGGCGGGGCAGGCAAGCCGTTCGTGCAGTCGATGCTGCTGGACCTGCAGGCGGATCCGCAGGCGCCGGCCGAGCCATTGCCGCTGGGCCTGAAGGTCGGCCGCGATGGTCTGCGTGACTACCTGCTGCGCGTGCATGCGCAGGGCGTGGCACATGTGATGTTCAACCTGGTCGACAACGGGCGGTCGATGGACGCGCTGCTGCGAGAGATCGGCGAGCAGGTCCTGCCGGATGTGCTCCGGTAGGTGTCCACCTTGGTGGACACGTTCCAGCAGTCGAGCACGGCTCGACTCTACATGCGGTTCGCATCTGCGTATCATTCGCATTTGATATCCCGATGCCGGAGCCCCGCGTGACCCAACGTTCCCCCATGCACCCGACCGGACGCCTGTTCGCCGCGGTCGCTTTCATCGAGGCTTTGACCTGGGCCGGCCTGCTCATCGGCATGTGGATGAAGTACGGCCCGATGGCCAACGTGGCGCTGGTCAAGCTGTTCGGACCGCTGCACGGCGTGGCCTTCCTGGTCTACGTGGCGGTCACCCTGTTCGCGGCGATACGCCTGCGCTGGCCGTGGTGGGCCAGTGCCCTGGCGCTGCTGGCGGCGATCCCGCCGCTGGTGACGCTGCCGCTGGAGTGGTGGTTCAAGCGCCGTGGCCTGCTGGGCCTGCGTGCAATGCGCTGAGCCCACTGTTGCATGCCCATTCAAGAGAATGGGTATCAAATGCAAATACGAGCCGTTATCATTTGAGGGTGACGTCAGGTCCTGACCGGAACTGACGCCGGCAGGGTGCATGGGCACCCGGCGATCCCTTTCTGTTACGGCTGGTGTTCCATGCACGCACGTCCCGTCGTTCCCGGCTTGCCGGCGCTGGTGTTGGCAGCCCTGATCGGCACCATGGCGATGATGTCCTTCGTCGCCGTGATCGGTCCGGTGGTCCGCATGCTCGGCCTGTCCGAGTGGCATGCCGGCCTGTCGGTCACCGCCGCCGGCGTGCTGTGGATGCTGGCTGCGCGCCCCTGGGGCCAGCTCAGCGACCGCATTGGCCGCAAGCGCGTGCTGATGCTGGCGATGAGTGCCTATACCGTGGTCTACATCGCACTGGCGGTGTTCATCGACGTCGCCCTGCAGGCGGTGCCGCCGGTACTGGTGTCGGTGCTGGTGCTGGTGGGCGCGCGCGGCTTGATCGGGCTGTTCTACGCGGCCGTGCCGCCCACGGCTGCTGCGCTGATTGCCGACAAGGCACCGACCGGGCAGCGCGCCAGTTTCCTCGCCCGGCTGGGCAGTGCCAACGCGCTGGGCATGGTGCTGGGGCCGGCCGCTGCCGGCTGGCTGGCCTATACCAATCTTTCGCTGGCGCTCTACGTGGCCGCGTTGCTGCCGTTGCTGGCACTGGCATTGCTGGCGTGGCGGCTGCCAGCGACGCCGCCGGTGGTGGGTGCATCCGCGCAGCGCCGCGCGCCGATGAGCCGTCTCGACCCGCGCCTGCGCCTGCCACAGCTGGCAGCGTTCATCGCGATGGTCTCGGTGACCATCGCGCAGGTGACGGTCGGCTTCTTCGCGATTGATCGCCTGGGCCTGGATGCGGCTGCGGGCGCGCGCATGGCCGGCATTGCACTCACAGCGGTTGGCGTCGGCCTGATCCTGGCGCAGGCACTGGTGATGAAGCTGGAGGTGCATCCACGCCGCTGGATCGTCCTCGGCGCGCTCATTTCCGGCATCGGCTTCGCTTCGGTGGCGGGCGTGCAGCAGGCCTGGCAGTTGCCGGCGGCGTACGCGCTGGCCGCATTCGGCATGGGCTTCGTATTCCCTTCGTTCCAGGCGCTGGCCGCCGATGCGGTGGAGGCGCACGAGCAGGGCGCCGCGGCCGGCACGGTGGCGGCCGCGCAGGGGCTGGGCATGGTGGCCGGGCCGATGCTCGGCACGCTGTTGTATCGCGGCGGGCCAAGCCTGCCTTACCTGCTGGTCGGCACGCTGCTGCTGTTGCTGTGCGCGCTGGCCGCAGCGCATCGGATGAAGGAGACCCCATGAACGATTCCCTGATGCAGGGCGCGTGGCCGGCGGCTGCGCCAGCGCCGCAGGAGAACACCGACGACGCGTCGCTGTTCCTGCTGCAGCATGCGGGCCAGCACGTGCACGCACGCGGGTGCCGGGCGACGCTGCCGAGTGGCGCGCTGGCGACCCTGGCTGAGCGTGTTGCGGAGTTCTTTGCCCAGCAGCGCGGCGGTCCGGGCCTGCTGGTGGGTGCGGTGCCGTTCGAACCGCGAGCCGACGATGCGTTGTACCAGCCCGAGCGCCTGCTGCCGGCGCTGGCACTGCAACCTCAGGCAGCACCGCCGCTGGACGGCGCCCTGCGGGCCGAGCCTGTGCCGCAGGACTATGCATCAGCGGTTGCCGCGGCGGTGCAGGTCCTGCGTGCACCCGAGCAGAACCTGCACAAGGTGGTGCTGGCGCGCAGCCTGTTGGCACGCACCCGCCAGGCGCTGTCCCCGGACGTGCTGCTGGCACGCCTGGGCGCGGATCCGTCGGTGGCGACCTACGCGGTGCCGCTGCCGGTGGAGCTGGGCCAGGCGCCGGCGTGGCTGGTGGGGGCAACCCCGGAACTGCTGCTGCGCAAGCGCGGTGCCGAACTGCTGTCGCATCCGCTGGCCGGGTCCGCACGCCGCAGCGCCGATGCCATCGAGGACGAGCGTGCCGCGCAGGCATTGCTGGCTTCAACCAAGGACCACGACGAGCACCGCCACGTGGTCGAAGCCATCGTCGAGGGCCTGGCACCGTACTGCAGCCACATCGATGCACAGCCACGGCCGGTGCTGCATGCCACCGCCAGCATGTGGCACCTGGGCACCCGCATCCATGCCACCCTGAAGGATCCGCAGACATCGGCGGCCGAGCTGTTGGCACAGCTGCATCCCACGCCAGCAGTCTGCGGTACGCCGCGGTTGGCGGCGCTGCAGCGCATCCGCGAGCTGGAACCTGTACCGCGTGGCTTCTATGCCGGCGCGGTCGGCTGGCTGGATGCGCAAGGGGATGGCGACTGGTACGTGGCGATCCGCTGCGCACGCCTGCAGGGCACGCAGCTGCGCCTGTACGCCGGCGCCGGCATCGTCGCCGAGTCGCAGCCCGAGGCCGAGGTCGCCGAAACCGCAGCGAAGTTCGCTGCCCTGTTGAACGCGCTGGGTGTCCATGAATCCGCGCCCGCCATCGAGCCTGCCGCATGACTACCTCCACTGATTCCTCCCGCCTGCCACTGCAGCAGGTATGGCCCGATCCGCTGATGGCGCGCTATCGCGAGGCGGGCCACTGGCGTGGCGAGACCTTCCCGGCGTTCCTGCGCGAGCGCGCGGAACGCTATGCGGATGACATCGCGGTGGTCGCCGGTGATGTCCGCCTGAGCTACGCGCAGCTGTGGCACGAAGCCGGACGCATCGGCGCGGGCC
The DNA here is from genome assembly GCF_003205835.1 of Stenotrophomonas maltophilia. Taxonomy (GTDB): domain Bacteria; phylum Pseudomonadota; class Gammaproteobacteria; order Xanthomonadales; family Xanthomonadaceae; genus Stenotrophomonas; species Stenotrophomonas riyadhensis. The sequence goes on along the minus strand of NZ_CP029773.1, from coordinate 2,751,189 downwards.
TGCTGGCACTCGGCCTGCAGCCGGGTGAGCGGGTGCTGGTGCAGCTGGGCAACACTGCCGGGTTCATCACCACCGTATGCGGACTGTTCCGTGCGGGCCTGGTGCCGGTATACGCGTTGCCGGCGCATCGCATCACCGAACTGGTGCACTTCGCCAACAAGGCCGAGGCCAGTGCCTACATCACTGCCGACCTGCACGATGGCTTTGATCATCGCGGGCTGGCGCGGGCGCTGCAGGCCGAGGTGCCGGCGCTGCGCCACGTGGTCATCGACGGCGATGCGGCGGAGTTCACCGCGCTGGAGGCGCTGCAGGGCGATCGCAGCGAGCTGCCGGCCGACCCGGACCCGCAGTCGGTGGCGTTCCTGCAGATCTCCGGTGGCAGCACCGGGCTGTCCAAGCTGATCCCGCGCACGCACGACGACTACATCTACTCGTTCCGCGCCAGCAATGACCTCTGCGGCATCGACCGCGACAGCGTCTATCTGGTCGCGCTGCCGGCCGCGCACAACTTCCCGATGAGTTCGCCCGGCTTCTTCGGTGCGCTGTATGCCGGCGCCCGCGTGGTGCTCAGCCCCGGTCCCGGCCCGGATGCGGCCTTCCCGCTGATCGCCCGCGAGCGCGTGACCTGCTGTGGCCTGGTGCCGCCGCTGGCGCTGCTGTGGGCGCAGGCAGCGGCAACCACTCCGCACGATCTGTCCAGCCTGCAGGTGCTGCAGGTGGGCGGTGCCAAACTGGTGCCTGAAGCCGCGCGGCGCGTGATCGACGGCCTGGGCTGCACCCTGCAGCAGGTGTTCGGCATGGCCGAGGGCCTGGTCAACTACACCCGCCTGGACGATCCGGAGGAACTGATCGTGGCCTGCCAGGGCCGGCCGATCAGCCCGGACGACGAAGTGCGCGTGGTCGATGACCATGACCAGCCGGTGGCCGAAGGCGAAGTGGGCCATCTGCTGACCCGCGGCCCGTACACCATCCGTAGCTATCACAACGATGCGGTGGCCAACGCGCGCTCGTTCACCGATGACGGTTTCTACCGCACCGGTGACCGCGTGCAGCAGCTGGCCGGCGGCTATCTGGTGGTGCAGGGCCGTGCCGGTGACCACATCAACCGCGCGGGCGAGAAAATCTCCGCCGAGGAGATTGAAGATCACCTGCTGGCCCACCCGGGTGTGTTCGACGCGGCCGTGGTCTCCATTCCCGACGAGTATCTCGGTGAGCGCAGCTGCGCCTTCGTGATCCAGCAGGGTGAGCCGATCAAGGCGCCGGCACTGAAGGCCTGGATGCGTACGCGCGGCCTGGCGGCGTTCAAGGTGCCGGACCAGGTCGTGTTCGTCGAAAGCTTCGATACCACCGCGGTCGGCAAGATCAGCCGCCGCGAACTGCGCGCGCAGCTGCGTGCGCGTCATCTGCAACAGACAGGAGGAACGCGCTGATGGCGCTGCCCCGTATCACCGATTACCCCTTGCCGACCGCCGCCGAACTGCCGCAGGCCCGTGGCCCGTGGCGCCCGCAGCGTGATCGTATTGCGCTGCTGGTGCATGACATGCAGCGCTACTTCCTGGCGGCATTCGACGCCGGTAGTACGCCGCTGCGGCCGGCGGTGGACAATATCGTGCGCCTGCTGGCGCATTGCCGCGCGCACGGCATTCCCGTGTTCTACACCGCCCAGCATGGCGACCAGGATCGCCGTGACCGTGGCCTGCAGGCCGATCTGTGGGGGCCCGGAATGCGCCGCAGCGCCGATCATGAGCCGATCATCGAGGCGCTGGCACCGCAGCCGGGTGAGCACGTGCTGGTGAAGCACCGCTACAGCGCGTTCCAGCGCAGCAACCTGGAGACGCTGATGCGGGTGCGTGGCCGCGACCAGCTGCTGGTGACCGGCGTGTACGCGCATATCGGCTGCACTGCGACCGTGGTGGAGGCGTTCCAGCGCGATATCGAGGCCTTCATCGCCGCCGATGCGGTGGCGGACTTTTCGCGTGCCGATCACGATCAGGCGCTGCACTGGATCGCACGCACCTGTGGCGTGCCGATGACCACCGATCAGTTGCTGGAGGTGCTGTGATGGCTGCCACGGGTGATGCGCTGGATCTGGAGCGGATGCGTGCCGACGTTGCGCGCGTGCTGGAGTGCACGCCGGCCGAGATCGGTGACGACGACAACCTGATCGACCTGGATCTGGACTCGATGCGCATGCTCGGCCTGGTCCTGGCCTGGGGCAACACCGGGTTGCCGCTGGAGTTCTCGCAGTTGGCCGAACACACCACGTTGCGCCAGTGGTGGGGGGTGGTGCAGAAGCTGCAGGCCGCGCAGAACGCATGAACGTCGCTGTGCTGGCCACGCCGGTGGCACTGACCGAGGCCCAGGCCGGACTGTGGTTCGCGCAGCGGCTGGCACCGGACAATCCGTCATTCAATACCGCACATGCGGTGTGGATCGACGGTCCGCTGGATGTGGCCGCGTTCGTCGCCGCGGCAGACCAGGCAGCGGGCGAGGCGCAGGCCTTCGCACTGCGCTTTGCCGAGAGGGCCGACGGCCAGCCGCTGCAGTGGCATGACCCAGCACACGTGCCGCTGCTGTCAGTGCGCGATCTATCCGGCGAGACCGATCCGGCATCGGCGGCACGTGCCCTGATGCAGGCCGACCGGCTCAGCGCGGTCGATCCGACCCGCGACCGCATAAGCCAGCAGGTGCTGTTCGATCTGGGTGGGCAGCGATGGGTCTGGTACCTGCGCGTGCATCATCTGGCTGCGGATGGTTACGGCATGGCGCTGTTTACTGATCGCGTGTGCGCCTTGTATGCCGGTCGTACGGATGAGCCGCTGCCGGGGCTGGCGGGCGTGCTGGTCGATGATGCCGCCTACCGCGCCGACCCGCGCCGTGCGCAGGCGGGGCAGTGGTGGTGCGAGCAGTTGCAGGGCGCACCGGCGGGCGTGGGCCTGGCTGGTACGCTCGCGGCCAGTGACGACGCGCTGCGTTGGGTGCAGCCGCTCGATGCTGCATTCCGTGAGCGGCTGCTGCAGGCATCGGTGCGTTGGCTGCAGCCCTGGCCGGATGTGCTGGCCGCGTTGTCGGCCGAGTACCTGCGGCGGATGAGCGCTGCCGATGAAGTGGTGCTGGGGGTGCCCTACATGGGGCGGCTCGGCAACGCATCGGCGCGGGTGCCGGCGATGGTGATGAACGTGTTGCCGCTGCGTGTGGCGGCCGGTGAGGGCAGCGTCGAGGCCTTTACCCGCGGCCTGGGCCGGCAGCTCAGCCAGGGTCGCAAGCACGGCCGTTACCGCGGTGAGCAGTTGCGCCGGGACCTGGGCCTGGTGGGCGCGCAGCAGCGCCTGCACGGTCCGCTGGTGAATGTCCAGCCGTTCTACAAGCCACTGGCACTGACCGGCGTGCAGGCGACGCTGGAGGTGCTGTGCACCGGGCCGGTGGATGATCTGACACTTGGCTTCCGTGGTGACGGCCAGCACCTGCTGGATCTGGAGATCGAGGCCAATCCCGCGCTGTACAGTCGCGAGGAGGTCGAGGCGCACGCGACCCGGTTGCTGCATTTCGTATCGGCGGCGCTGGAGGCCGGAGACATCGCGGCGGTACCGTTGGCCTCCGCCGTAGAAGCGCAGCAGGTGGTGCATGGTTTCAATGCCACCGCGCATGCGCTGCCACCGACCACGTTGGTTGAACTGCTGCAGCAGGGCATGGACCGTGATCCGCACGCACCTGCGCTGGTGTTCGGTGACGTCGCGCTGGACCACGCCACGCTGGAGGCCCGCAGTTTCGCGCTGGCGGCACAGCTGCGGGCGATGGCGGTCGGTCCGGGCAGCGTGGTGGCGGTGGCGCTGCCGCGTTCGCTGGAGCTGGTGATCGCGCTGGTGGCGGTGCTGCGCGCGGGTGCCGCCTACCTGCCGCTGGACCTTGCCCATCCCGATGAGCGCCTCGCGCGTATTCTCGCCTCGGCGCAGCCGGCGTGCGTACTGGCTGCGGCAGAGGTATCGGCGCGCATGGACGGCGTGCCGGTGCTTGCCCCCGACCAATGGACCGCGCTGAGTTTCGCAGCACCGTGGGCCGATCCGGCGCCCAGCGATGCAGCCTATGTGATCTACACCTCCGGTTCGACCGGCGAGCCGAAGGGCGTCGTCATCGAGCACCGCGCCATCGTCAACCGCCTGCTGTGGATGCGCGAGCACTACGGCATCCATTCCGATGACCGTGTTCTGCAGAAGACCCCGGCCACGTTCGATGTTTCGGTCTGGGAATTCTTCCTGCCGCTGCTGTGCGGCGCGACGCTGGTGGTGGCGGGTCCGGACGCGCATCGTGATCCGACCGAGCTGGCGCGGCTGATCCGCGCGCATGGCATCACCACGGCGCATTTCGTGCCGTCGATGCTCGATGCCTTCCTCGCCGCACCGGCCTCCGAGGGCCTGCAGCTGCGCCGCGTGTTCACCAGTGGCGAGGCGCTGGACGCATCGCTGCGCGATCGTTTCCATGGGCGCGTGCAGGCCGAACTGCACAACCTGTATGGCCCGACCGAAGCGGCAGTGGACGTGAGCTACTGGCCGGCTTCGGCGCAGGACCGCTCACGGCCGGTACCGATCGGCTTCCCGGTCTGGAACACCCGCCTGTACGTGCTGGATGCGCGGATGCAGCCGCTGCCGGTGGGCGTGGCTGGTGACCTGTACCTTGGCGGCGTGCAGCTGGCACGCGGCTATCTCGGCCGCGATGACCTGACCGCCGAACGCTTCCTGGCCGATCCCTTCCTGCCAGGGGAGCGCATCTACCGTACTGGCGACGTGGCGCGCTGGCGCAGTGACGGCGCAGTCGAATATCTGGGCCGCAGCGACCACCAGGTGAAGCTGCGCGGCCTGCGCATCGAGCTGGGCGAGATCGAGGCGGCACTGCGTATGCTGCCGGGCATGGAGCGGGTGGAGGTGCTGCTGCGCCAGGATGCACCCGGTGATGCCCGGCTGGTGGCCTATGTGCCAGCGGCGCTTGCCGATGCCGTGATGCTGCGCAGCCACCTGGCCGCGCACGTGCCGGACTACATGGTGCCGTCGGCGTTCGTTGGCGTGGATCAGTGGCCGGTGACCGCCAACGGCAAGCTCGACCGCAACGCCTTGCCGAAACCGCCGCAGAGCGAGATTGCCGGACTGGCGCCGCGCACGCCGCTGGAACAGGAACTGGCAATGCTGTTCGCACAGGCGCTGGGCCGCGAGGCACCGGTGGCAGTGGATGCGGACTTCTTCAGTCTCGGCGGCGACTCGCTGTCCGCGGTGCACCTGCTGCTGGCCATCGAACAACGCTGGCGCTGTGACCTCGGCCTCGGTGCCTTGTTCGCGCAGCCGACCGTGGCCGCGTTGGCGACGCGCATTGCCGAGCCGCCGGCGCTGGCCGACCACGCGTTGGGCCCGGTGATCTCGTTGGCTGCCACTGATGCTGACAGGCCCACTCCCTTGTTCGTGCTGCACCCGGCCGGTGGCATCGCCTGGAACTACCGGACGCTGGCGCGCGCCCTGCAGCCGGCACGCCCGGTGTATGGCCTGCAGTCGCCCGCGCTGGATCCGAAGCAGCCGTTGCCATCCAGCATCGAAGCCATGGCCAATGACTACGTGCAGCGGGTGGTCACGCTGCAACCGAAGGGACCGGTGCATCTGCTGGGCTGGTCGGTGGGCGGCATCCTCGCCCAGGCAATGGCGGTGCGCCTGCATGAGATCGGGCGCGAAGTCGGCGAACTGGTGCTGCTCGACGCCTATCCCAGCGAATGCTGGCGGGCCGAGCCGGAACCCGATGCCATCGCCGCACTGCGTGCGCTGCTGGCGATTGCTGGCCATGACCCGGATGCACATCCGGAGCTGGACAGCCGTGAACGCATTCTCGGCTTCCTGCGTCGCGGTGGTAGTGCGCTCGGCAGCCTGCCGGATGTAGTGCTCGATGGCGTGGTGCGTGCGGTGACCGGCACCAACCGGTTGATCCGCGAGCACATCCACCAACCGTTCGACGGCACGCTGGTGCACGTGCGCGCTGGCCGGGATCATCAGGCGCGGCCGCAGCTGCAGTCGGCACTGTGGCGCACGCACGCGCGCAAGGTGCAGGCGCTGGAACTGCCGTTCCTGCATGCCGAGCTGACCGGCCGCGATGCGGTGGCGCAGCTGGCACCGTGGTTGTCGGCGCGCCTGCGCCACTGGGATGAGCAACAGGAGATCGCAACATGCAGTTGACCGGCTTTGAAGGTCGCGTGGCACTGGTGACCGGTGCCGCCGGCGGCATCGGCGAGGCACTGGTACGGCTGTTGGCCGAGGCCGGCTGCACGGTGGTGGCAACCGACCGCGAGGCGCCCGTGGTAATGGATGCACGTGTACAGGCATTTGCGCTCGATGTGACCGACAGCGCAGCGGTGGACGCCCTGGTGGATCGTGTGGAAGCCAGCATTGGGCCGATCGGTCTCGCCGCCAGCGTGGCGGGCGTCCTGCATGTGGGAGCTGTTACGGAGACCACCGATACCGATTGGCGCCGGGTATTCGCGGTCAATGCCGATGGTGTGTTCCATGTCGGGCGTGCGCTGGCGCGGGTGATGTCACCGCGAGGTCAGGGTGCGATCGTCACCGTCAGTTCGAATGCCGCCGGAGTGCCGCGGCACGGCATGGCCGCCTATGCCGCATCCAAGGCCGCCGCCACGATGTTCACCCGCTGCCTCGGGCTGGAACTGGCGCCGCTGGGCATCCGCTGCAACATCGTCGCCCCGGGTTCAACGCTGACCCCGATGCAGACCGGCATGTGGCAGGACGCGCACGGTGCCGAGCGGGTGATCGCCGGCAGCCTGGAGACGTACAAGGCCGGCATCCCGCTGCGCAAGCTGGCCACCCCGGAAGACATCGCTCATTCGGTGATGTTCCTGCTCTCCGAGCAGGCCGGGCACGTGGCGATGAGTGACCTGTACGTGGACGGCGGCGCCACCCTGCGCGGGTGAGTTGCCGGTAACCCATGGCCCGGTAGTGCCGGCCGCTGGCCGGCAACCCATAGTTCCCGGTAGTGCCGGCCGCTGGCCGGCAACCTCATTCAACTTCAGACATCTCCGAACATCCATCGAGGCATGGCCTGACGTTCAACGCCCAATGATCGCTCCACCATGGGGCATGAGCAGCCACCGCCTCCGCCTGGGCCGGCGTTCCATTGTCGGTCAGGTCTACGTTCTGACAACGACGACACATCAGCGCCGCCGGCTCTTTGAAAGCGAAGCTGCAGTGGCATGTGTAATCGACCAGTTCCATTACATCGAACGTCGGGGGCTGGTGCAGTCACTCGCATGGGTCGTCATGCCGGATCACGTCCACTGGATGTTCGAGCTGCGCGGAGGTCCCCTTTCAGGCATTGCGCGCCGAATGAAGTCGTCGAGCGCGCTTGCCTTGAATCGCCTGGCTGGCCGTCGAAGTACGGTATGGCAGCCTGGCTACTTCGATCATGCAGTGAGGGCTGAGGAGTCGCTGGCGCGGCAAGCCCTGTATATCCTGGGGAATCCGGTGCGCGCTGATCTTGCCGGGCAGATTGGCGAGTACCCACATGCGTGGTCGGTCTGGGCGTGATGCCGGCCAGCGGCCGGCACTACCCGTTGCGGTGAGGGCTGAGCAGGCGCTGTACATCGTGGGGAGTCCGGTACGCGCAGGTGTTGCTGGGTAGATTGGCGATTATCCGTATGCGTGGTCGGTCTGGGCGTGATGCCGGCCGGCGGCCGGCACTACCAGGCTTTCGAGCGAGACGGTTGCGGCAATACACGTTGCAGTCAGGGCAGCGTCAGGCGGTAGACCAGTACACGGTTGTCGTTGTCGTACGGGCTGTCGCAGGATTGGCCCTGCATGCGGCAGTGGCGGGCGATGAAGTCGTTGTCGTTGCCGATCAGCAACAGCACGTCGTTGGGATGCTGCGGGTCCAAGGCAGGCAGCACGTCCATGGCTTCCCACTTTTCCGAGAGCAGACCGGCATGCGGGCCGCGCTTGGTGTCCAGGTCAAGGCCGGCACGCGCGAGCTGCGGGCGGTCGAGCAGGTTCAGCAGTTCGTCGCTGCGCGCCGGCACGATGCCGGCCTTCAACGTGGTGTCCGCCGCATCAGCCAGTACCGAGGTCGTGCCGGTTTCGTAGGAGCTGCCGGCCAGGTTGCTGGCACCGGACACATCCACCAGCAGCACCGACTTGAAGACGATCGGGTCGTCGCCATCCTTGCCCAGACCGTTGCCGTCGCGGGCCAGCAGCAGGAAGCGGTGGGCATCCAGCGCGCGCAGCTCGCTCTGCGCGGCAGTGCGGTCCAGCTTGCCCTTGCCGTCATGTGCATAGGCGGGCAGGGCCATCACGTAATGGCCGATCGGTTGCTGTGGCGTCGGCGAGACCGTCACGTCGTAGACCAGCACGCGGGTGTTGATGCGTCCGGCCGCATTGCCCTCCGCGCTGTCCTGCAGCGTTGCACTCTGCAGGGCGACAAACAGGCGGGTACCGTCGGGCGAAAGGCTCATGCCTTCCACGCCCTGGTTGTTGCGGCGGCCGGTCTGCGGTGGCGCCAGTGAACCGAACGCCGGCTTGCCATCGCGCTGCGGACGGATCGCCGGTGGTGCCACGATCACACCCTGCAGCTGGCCCTGTGCATCGAAGTAGTAGACGTTGGCGGTGTACTCGTCGCCGATGTAGAAGTGGCCATCGGCGGTAAACTGCAGCGATTCCGCATCCAGCGAGACCTTGCCCGCGCCTGCGCCGCTGGCCGGCGAGGGCAGCACCACCTCGCGCTGGGTGATCGTGTGCTCACCCGGGTCGGCACCGGTGAACGGCTGCCCGTTGAAATCCTTCAGCACCACACCCTTGTCCGGCACCATCGTCAGCGTGCCGAGCGCACCGGGCTTGCCTGGGGCAATGTCGATGCGCAGCTGCATGCGCTCCACGCGGCCGGCGTAGTCGTAGAACAGGCCAGCCTCGGGGTCGTTGCGGCCGCGGTCGGGCAGGGTCCACAGTACGCCTTCGTAGCCGCTGGCGGTGCGCTTCCAGGTGCCAGGCTGTACTGCCAGCGACGAGAACGAGCCCAGCGTATCGCCGAGGAAGTCCACCGTGCCCGCCGGCAGCCGCCCGGCGGCGACCAGGCCTTTATCCACGTAAGTACGACCGCCCAACTGCAGGGTGCGTGGCGGTGTGCCAGCGGCCTCGTGCGGGGCGGAGTATCCGCTTGCGGAGAGGGTGGCCAGCAGCAGGGCGGTCGCGAGCATCGGTGGACTCCGGGCGGTCAATCAGAAGCGAAGGTCGATCGTACCGAACACCTGGCGCGGTGCCGAGGCATGGAACACATACAGCTTGCCGGCCGGGTCGCTGGGCGCGAACACGCTCGAATCCAGGTTGCTGGCGTAGCGCTTGTTGGTCAGGTTGGTCACGTTGAACGACAGGCGCATGCCCTTGGCGAAGCCGACCTGGCCGAAGTCATAGCCACCGGCCAGATCGAACACGGTGAAGCCACCGAAGCCCTGGTCGTTGGTGTAGGTGTAGAAGCGCTCGCCGGTGTATTTGCCACGCAGGCTGGCGAACCAGCCGTTGTCGCGCCAGGTGATCTCGGTGGCCAGCAGCTGCTTGGGCGTGTCGGTCTGGATCCTGCCCTTGATCTGCTGCTCGACACCGGCCTGCACGTAGTTGGAGGCGTAGGTCGAACGGTTCAGCGAGGCCGAGGTGTACCAGCTGAAGTGCTCGTTCGGGGTCCACAGCACGGTCAGCTCGGCGCCACGGCTGTCGACGCCGCCGACGTTGTAGAAGCGGTTGCCGCAGGTCGGGCCGACCGGCTGGCGCGAGTCACAGGGGTTGTACTGCAGCAGGCGGTTGTCGAAGCGCACGCTGTAGGCCGCGATCGAGGCCTGCAGGGTATCGGTGACGAAGCGGTAGCCGGCTTCCAGCGAGCGTGACTCCTCCGGCTTCAGGTTGCCCTGCGCATTCCAGGTGGCCTGGCTGACCGCCTGCGGGCCCAGCTTGAAGCCGCCCTGGAACATGGCGATGTTCTCGGCGTAGCTGGCGAAGATCTCGTGGTGCTCGGTCAGGCGGAAGTTGGCGCCGATGCTGGGCAGGAAATTCTTGCTGGCCTTCAACGAACCGGTGGCGAACTGGTTGTTGGAGGTCGGCGAGATCGGCGTCTTCGCATCGCCCGGCAGTGCTTGTGCATCGGAGGTGGCGTGCAGGCTCTTGGCGCCGAACTCCAGGGTCAGGCGGTCATCGAGCAGGCGCCAGGTGTCCTTCAGGAAGAACTGGTGGGTCTTCCAGCGGGTGCGCTGGGCGAACACGCCCACATCGGAGGGCAGGGTGTTCATGCCACTCAGGTCACGCGGGCCGTCCACGGCGGTCTGGTAGCGCTCGGCGCTGCTGGTATTGCGCTCGTACCAGACGCCGCCTTCGATGCGGTGCGCGCCCAGCTCCCAGTCGAACGACAGCGTGCCGCCGTCGCGGTCGATGGTATAGATGGTGTTGCGGAAGATGATCGGGATCTCCTGCGCGGTGCCTTTGTTCGACCACGCGCCGCTGTTCCAGTTGTGGCCTTCGCCGCGGTCATCGTGGTGGTAGGCCAGCGCCCGCAGGCTGAAGCCATCTGCCAGGAAGAAATCACCGGCCAGGTAGTACAGGTTGTCATCGCGCAGGATCTGGCCGGCGGTGAAGGCACCGTCGGCATCCTTGTCCGGGCCGCTGTTGTCGCACTTCTTCGCATTGAAGCTGGCGGTGTTGCAGTAGGCCTTGGCCACCGCCCTGTTCCAGTCCGGCGCGTAGCCGCCCCAGTCCCAGCCCAGGCCGCGCGACATCTCGTCCTTGGACAGGTAGAAGTAGTCGGCCTGGGTGGTGCGCGAGGTATCGACGAAACCGGTGATCTGGCCGCGGCCAAAGTTCCACACGCCCTTGGCGTTGAACTGCTTGGTGGTGGATTTGTTGTAGGCGGTCTGGTCGTTCCACAGATCGGAGACGGCATTCATGCCGGAGACGTAGCCGGAGAAGCCGTTGTACTCGCCGCTGTCCACGCGCACGAAGGTGCGGCGGTTGGCATCGCTGCCGAAGGTCTGCACCACGCGGCCGCCGAGTTCCTGCGCCGGGCGGTCGGAGGTATAGGAAATGGTGCCGCCGAGGTTGCTGGTGGACGGCGTGCCGAGGCTGCCGATGCCCACCGCCAGTTCGGCGCCGGCCATGTTCTCGCTGATCAGCGCACGGTTGATGGTCAGGCCGTTGTAGTTGTTGTACGCGCCATCGCCCAGCGGCACGCCATCCAGTGTGTAACCGAGACGGGTGGAGTTGAAGCCGCGCAGGCTGAGGGTCATCGACTGCTCGTTGGTGCCCAGCGCATCGGCCGACTGCGCGTTGACACCCGGAAGCAGGTTCAGCGTCTTCTGCAGGCTGGTGCCTGGCGGCAGGATGTCGAGGTTCTCGCGGGTGATGCGCTGCACCTGGCGCGCTTCACCGCTGCCGATCACCGAGACCGCATCGAGATCGGTGGCGGACGTGCCAGTGGAGGTCGGGGCAGCATCCTGCGCCCAGGCCGCGGGAGCGAGCGCGATCGACAGCGCAGCGGCCAACAAAGTCTTCGTCATGTTACGGACACTCAGGCAGGCACGAGCCACCGCACGGGCGCGGAGCTCATGGAGTTCAAAAGGGGAGACAACCGATGCGACCGGTGACGCTGCAGGCGCCGTGGATCAACGTGAAAATGGTGCGCTAGACAGATGACTGTCTGGTGACATGTTCATTCGTTGTGAGGCGCCTACCACGACGGGTAGTGCCGGCCGCTGGCCGGCAGCCACGTGGACCCATCTGGCAATGTGCAGCTGCCGGCCAGCGGCCGGCACTACCAATCGGTGTTCAGCGCGGCTTGCGCGTGCGCTTCGGCTTCGCGGTATCACCGCCGCTGGCGGCGCCATCCTGCAGCGCCTGCAGCCAGGACAGGGTGTCCACGTAGTCGATGAAATGCCGCAGGTAGCCAGGGCTGGTCGCCTGCATCGTGTCCAGCATGCGCTGCACCAGTACCGCCGAATTCAGCGGACCGCCATCGGCCGGGGCCTCGGTGCGCAGCGAGCGGCGTACCTGTAGTTCGCTGCGCAGTTCCGACCACTCGCGCTGCACCTGCTGCAGCATCGGCACCTGCGGGTAATGCGGCAGCGAGCGCGACCCCGCATCGAGGTCGCGCACCAGTGCGCGCAGGCCCTCCAGTGCGGGCGGCTTACTTGGCATCCGGGGCCCTGGGCTTGGGAATCGGCGCGATTTCCACGCGACGATTGCGCGCGCGGCCGTCTTCGCTGGCATTGGAGCTGACCGGCTGCTCGCTGCCGAACGCGGCGGCGAATACCGCGTCAGCCGGTACGCCATCGGCAATCAACGTGCGGGTCACGGTCAGCGAACGCTGTGCCGACAGCTCCCAGTTGTCGGCGAAACGCCGGTTGCCTTCGCGCACCGGCGCGTCATCGGTGAAGCCGCTGACCATCAGGATCTCTTCGCGCGTGCCCAGGTAGGCGGCCAGCGGCGCAGCCAGGCTGCGCAGCAGCTCCTGGCCTTCCGGCTGCAGCTGGTCCGAGTTCAGTGCAAACAACACGCTGCCACTGATGCCGATGCGGCCATCGACCAGGGTCACGCGACCGGCGGCCAGCGGGCCCGCCAGCGCCTGTTCCAGGGTCTGCAGGCGCTTGGCTTCGGCCTGGCGCTGCTTCACTTCCTGGTCCAGTCGCTGCGACAGCTCCAGCTGCACGGCAACCACACCGACCAGTATCAGCACGAACGCGCCCAGCAGCACCGACATCAGGTCGCCGAAGGCGGCCCAGATCGGGGCGTGCGAGCCGCCGTCGACCTCCAGCTCGTCGCTCATGCGCTGCCGGCCTTGCCGCGGCGCGCGGCCAGCTGCTGCAGTTCTTCCATCACCTGCTTCTGCGACAGCAGGCTGAGGTCGACCACCTCGCGTGCCTGCGCCACGTAGTAGGCCAGCTGCTCGTCGCTGCGGGCCAGCGAGGCATCCAGTGCGCCGCCAATCTGCTCCAGGCGGCCGGACAGCTCAGCCGAGGCCGTGCCGAACTGCTCGACAGCGGAACCGAAGGTGCCGGCCAGCTGGCCGACGTCGCCGGCGCTGCCGCTGAGCGCTGCGGCAATGCCATCCAGCTTGCCGGTCTCGGCGGCGATATGGTCGGTGAAGCGGTTGCCGACGCGTTCCAGCAGCTCGGCCGAACCACCGACCAGCGCGTCCACGGCGGTGCGCTGTTCGTGCGAGGCATGGTTGATCGCATCCAGCAGGGTCTGCACGGTGGCCAGCAGCCGGCCGCGTTCTTCCAGCATCGCGTTGTCGCGCACCAGACTCTCGGAGAGCGTGCTGCGCAGCTCGTTGATGACGTCGGCGGCGGCCTTCGGTGCAGCGGCCGCGGTCTGCAGCAGGGTGGACACTTCCGCCAGCGTGGCACTGGCCTGGGCGCGACCGTTTTCGCCGATCTGCTGTGCGGTGGCCGCCAGCGTGTCGCAGACCTGCTGCTGCTGCGCGGCCAGGCGTTCGCCGTTGGCCTGCAGGCGTTCGGCCAGCTCCGTGGAAACGTGCTGCAGGGCATCGCTCCAGCGCTGCAGGCGCTGTTCGTCGCCGGCCTGCAGCTGGGCCTGCAGGCCGGCGTGGGCCTGCTGCAGTTCGGCGCTGACCGCATCCCAGCGCGCCTGGCGCTGCTGCTCGCGGTTGTCCAGGCGGGCCTGCAGTTCGGCGTGCGCGGTCGCGGCGGCGGCCTGCGCGGCCTGCCAATCCTGCGAACGCTGCAGTTCGTGATCCTGCAGCAGCGCCTGGCTGGCGCTGTGGTGCTGTTCCAGTGCCTGCAGCAGCGCCTGCGCACGCGCGTCCAGATGCTCGCTGGCGTCCAGCAACGCCTGCTGCTGGCGTTCGACCAGCGCGGTATTCAACGCCTGCTGCTGTTCGGCGGCGGCGCGCCAGGCCTCGGCATTGCCGTTGGCATCGGCTTGCAGGCGCTCGCCGATGCGCGCGACCAGTGCTTCGGCCTGGGTGCCCTGGCCATCGCTGAAGGCCTGCAGGTGCTGCCGCAGATCACTCACCAGCGCCTGTTGTGCCTGGGTCTGCTCGCTCACCACCTTGGCCCAGCTGGCTTCGGTGGCGACGCGGCTGCGCTCGAAACCGTCGCTCAGGCCAGACAACTGCTGCTGCACCGCCTGTTCGACACGGGCATGCAGCGCCTCACCATGGTGGGCCAGGCCGGCCAGCGTGGTTTCGGCCATCGGCTGCAGCGCGCCACCGATGGCAGCGGCGCTGGCCTCGGCGCCTTCGCGCAGCGACTGCTGCAGCGAGACGGCCAGGCGTTCCTGCAGCGCCTGGCTCTGGGTCAGGAACTCGGCCTGGCCGGCCAGCAGGCGCTCATTGGCGGCCGCACTGTGCTGTTCGAAGGTGCTGGTCATCGCCTGCAGGCGGTCGACCAGCGCCGGCAGCGCGGCGGACTGTGCCTGCAGCAGTCGCAGCGACTCGGCGCGCTGCCAGGCCTGCGAGTACGGGTGCAGGTCGCCGGCAATGGCACGGTCCAGCTGCTGCACGGCCTGCAGGCGGTCACGGCGCAGCAGCGCTGCCAGCAGGCCCAGCATGGCCGAGCTGGCCACACCGGCGATCGAGGTGCCGAACGCCACCGCCAGGCCCTGCACGGGCGAGGCCAGCGAGCCGCGGATGGCGGCCATGTCGGTCGCGCTCTGCAGGGCCAGGCCGGTGCCGCGCAGGGTGTCCATCATGCCCAGCAGGGTGCCGAGCATGCCCAGCAGCACCAGCAGGCCAACCAGGTACGGGGTCAGCACCGGCGCGGGCAGGGCGGTGCGCTCGCCTTCCACGCGCAGGCGCACGGCGTTGCGCAGGCCCACCGGTACGCGTTCCAGCCAGGGGGCAAGGCTTTCCTTCGCGCTGGACAGGTCGCTCAGCGCAGTGCGCAGGCCGTTGCTGGCCTGGCGGTAGCGGTACAGCTCCACGCCACCGGCGATGTAGCAGGCCGCGATGATCGCCGCCACCGCTGCACCCAACGGATGCACCGAAACGTAGCCAATGCCGATCCAGCACACGGCCAGCAGGCCGACAAGGAAAACAACGACATGGAAAGCAGTTCTGGACATGGTGTTCCGGTCAGTGGGAGCGCAGGGCGTCTTGCAGCCCTTCGATCGGGTGGAAGCGCAGCTGAAGCTCGGCAAGCAGCAGGGTGCGCATGTCATGGCGGAAGGCCGCGCGCCAGCCGGGCTGGCCGTGCACGCGTTCAAAACGGGCGCCGAGCACCGCCGGCGCAGTGGCCAGCAGGCTGTGCTCGCGCGGGGTGAGGGTCTGTTCCATCACCGCATCGACCTCGGCCAGCCGTGCCAGCTCGGGTGAGACCTGTACCAGCTGGTCGCGCAGGCGGCCGCGCAGGCGCCCGGTGGCGGTCTGGATCGCCTGCTGCAGCACCCGGTAGCGCTGGCGCAGCGAGGCGAAGTTGGGTGCGGCGGCGGCTTCGGCCAGGTCCAGCAGGCGCTCGGCCTCGGCATCCTCGCTGATCGAGGCCAGCAGGCTGGCATGGGCCTGGGCGCAGTCGTCCAGCACATCCTCGGCCGCTTCGGTGGCCTCACCCGGCTCGGGCAGGCGTCCCCCGAGCGCCCCGGACAGGGCCACGGCACGGCTCCAGTCCACCCACTGGCCGAGGCGATCGGTCAGGGCGGGACTGCTGGCCGGCATCGCGCCGTCGCTGAGACGGGCGAGCAGGCGGAGGAATTCCGGTCCACCCAGGACCGGCTGCGCTGCTTTCGCCATCAAGGGGTGAGGGGCCAAAAACCGTTGATTTTACAACCAGATGACCCGGCCTGGATGAAGGCGGGGCGGGGGGAGGGGACCCGCAGGCGCGACAAGGCTTAGAATGACCGGCTGCACCCATCCCGTTCGACCCTTGGAGTACCTAATGACTGTTGCGCAGTTCTACCCGATCGGCACCCCCGGACAGCCCTGGGGCGACGCGGAACGCGCACAGTGGCGGGCCCGCCAGCAGCGCCAGCGCAGCTACCACGACGACGTGGTGGCCGCCCTTGAACGCCTGGACGACAGCTTCGATGTGATCCAGTACGGCCAGTTGGACTATGCGCCGGACCATTACCCGCTGTTCGCCGTGGTCAACCACGACTGGAACCCGGCGCTGCCGACCGCGCTGATCACCGGCGGCGTGCATGGCTACGAGACCAGCGGCGTGCATGGTGCCCTGCAGTTCCTGGAGCAGCAGGCCGAGCGTTACCTGGGCCGGCTGAACCTGATCGTGGCGCCGTGCGTCAGCCCGTGGGGCTACGAGCGCATCCAGCGCTGGAACCCGGATGCCATCGACCCGAACCGCAGCTTCCGTGACGGTGGCCAGATCGAAGAGGCCGCCGCGCTGATGCGCTGGGTGGCTGAGCGCAAGCCGAACCTGCTGGTGCACCTGGACCTGCACGAGACCACCGACAGCGACCTGCACGAGTTCGATCCAGCGCGCTGCGCCCGCGACGGCAAGCCGTTCGAGCGCGACACCATTCCGGATGGCTTCTACGTGATCGGCAACAGCGAAGACCCGCAGGCCGAGTTCCAGAAGGCGTTGATCACCGCCGTCGCCCCGGTCACCCATATCGCCCCGGCCGACGCCGAAGGCAACCTGGTCGGCCTGCCGCTGCAGTCACCGGGCGTGGTCTGGGGCGAGTCGCGCTCGATCGGCGCCTGCGCCGGCTTCACCGACGCACGCTTTGCCACCACCACCGAGGTCTACCCGGACAGCCCGCGCACCAACCCGCAGGAATGCAACGACGCCCAGGTGGCAGCGGTATGCGCGGGTCTGGATTTCGCCCTGGCCACGCAGTAACGCATCAACGCGGGGTAGCGTTGGGTCACATCCGGCGGCTTGGGTGTGACCTAGCCCAGCAGGATCACGCCCCACACCGTGCCGACCATGAGCAGCGCGGTGGTCTGGGCGGCGCTGCCCATGTCCTTGGCGTTCTTGGACAGCGGGTGGTGGTCCAGCGAGATACGGTCGACCACCGCTTCGATGGCCGAGTTGAGCAGTTCCACCAGCAGGCTGATGAAGCAGACGGCCAGCACCACGGCCCGCTCGATCGTGCTGATGTCCAGCACGAAGGCCGCGACCATCAGCAGTGCATGCAGCAGCAACAGCTGCCGGAAGGCCGCTTCGCCACGGAAGGTGGCGATGAAGCCGTCGCGCGAATGGATCAGCGTGTGGAAGATGCGGCGAAGGCCGGTCTTGCCATGCGGGTACTTGCCGCTGTCCCTGGGGTGAGGTGGCTGCATGCGGGTTCTGCCATGAATTGACCTCACAACAGGATGTGCAGGCGGGCGTCGGGAAAGCGTCGGACGCCCGTTGGATTTTCCTTCAGCCGGCCTGGCGCTGTGCCTGGATGGCCTGGTCGAGGGCATCCAGATCGTCGGTCGGCGAGGCCAGCCATGCCGGGTATGCCTCGGTCTCGATGAAGGCGGAGGAACGCAGCACATCATCGAACGCTGGATTGTCCTTCTGCGGATGGCGCAGCAGGCCCGACATCAACCCGCAGATACGGACTGCGGCCTGGAAGGCGCCCAGCAACGAACCGGCCGGCTCGGTGACCGTGTTGAGGAAGGCCGCATAGGCCGGGCCATCGAACACGAAATCCTCGCGGTTCTTGAATGCTTCGCCGCTGAGGTTGGCTTCGCCGGAGACGTGCCGGGAGAATCCCCAGGACCAGATGTCGAGGAAGCGCAGGTCATCCAGCATCCGGCGCGCATCGTCATTCAGTGGAACGGCGCCGGACAGGGCGTGCTCCAGCGTGGCCGCTGCGAACGGCTCGGTGCCCTGGTGGGCCAGGAAATCGCTCAGGCAGCGCAGTGCAGCGGGATGGTCCGGGTCCAGCTGCAGCGCCCGGTAGATCACCCGTGCGCCTTCCACGTGACGGCCCTGGGCGATGAAGATGTTGAGCGCGTGGTGGGCGAGCTGGTCGGCGTTGAGGTCGGCAATCCGGGTCATCGGGTCTGGCTGGCGTAGGTGAACGGTGGGCGCCAGTCTGACAGATCACTCATTCGGCCGGGCTGCGTGAATCGCGCATCGAGTAGATCACCGAGAAGATCTTCCAGCCCCGCTCGGTGCGGACCAGTTGCCACATCTCCTTGCCCCAGTTGGTTTTCACTCCATCGTCGTGGAAGCTGTAGTCAAACGACACCGAGGCCACATCGCCATCCGTTTCGATCTTCGTGTTGGAGAATGTCTCCTCCTTCGGTTTCGGCGACGCAACGACGCCGTCGATCAGCGCGATGAAGTTGTTGGCGGGAATCTGCCGTGCCTTGATCGCATCGGGCTTGGCCTTGCGGATGTCCTGCAGGCGCACATCCTCGGAGACAAACTGCCAGCCGATGTCTTCCGCCTTGTCCGAGAAGAACAGGCTCATGTAGGTCGGCTTGTCCTTGTTGATCAGCGAGGTGCGGAACGATTCGACCACCTGTTCGATGGCTTTTCCATCGGCTGGACTGTGGGCTGGACTGTTGTTGCCGGCATGGCCTGGAGACGCTGACAGCAGAAGCGCGAGGAGGGCGAGTGGTGCTCTTGATGTCTGCATCTGCAGCTTCCGGGGACAAGGGGATGCTGCCGGGGCATTTCGTTACATCAGCGCCCCGGCGCATCCCCTCATTCAACGATGCAGCGCGTCGATGATCAACCCGGTAGCAATCTCCACCAGCAGGTACTCGCTATCGGACTGCCGGACCCAACGCTGGTCGCGGCCCGGCTCGCGCAGGTGGTAGCGCGCATAGTCATCCACCCAGTAACGGCGGTCCACTTCCGCCCATGGCAGGCGCTCGCCGCGACGCCAGGCCTTCTTCTGCCAGCCTGGCGGCGGCGCATCACGATTGTGCGGGCCACCGGCGTGCGGCGGTGGCCCGTTGCCGCGCGCATGGTGCGGCGGATCGGCGAAGGCCGGTGCCGCGGCCAGCGCGGCAGCCGTGGTCAAAGCAATGGCGAACAAGCGTGCGGTGTTCATCGCAACCTCCGGGCCTTGCCGCTGCATGCGGCGTCGTGCCGTGGAGTATGGATCAAGGAATGTGAACGGACTTTTGAGCTGTCACCGTAGCAGCAGGGCGCATTCCACGGCGTTGCAGCTGGCGGCTCGGGCACGACGCCGCCGCCTCCGGCATGGCCGCCTCAAGCGCGCTCGCGCGCCTCATACCAGTTGCGTGACCGGTTCACGATCTTCACCACCGAAAGCATCACGGGTACTTCAATCAGCACCCCCACCACTGTGGCCAGCGCCGCACCGGAGTGGACACCGAAAAGGCCCACGGCCGTCGCAACCGCCAGTTCGAAGAAGTTGCTGGCGCCGATCAGTGCCGACGGCCCGGCCACACAATGCGCCACACCCAAGCGCCGGTTGAGCAGGTAGGCCAGGCCGGAGGTGAAATAGACCTGGATCAGGATCGGGACCGCGATCAACGCAATCACCAGCGGCTGCTGCACGATCTG
This sequence comes from Stenotrophomonas maltophilia, assembly GCF_003205835.1. Classification (GTDB taxonomy): domain Bacteria; phylum Pseudomonadota; class Gammaproteobacteria; order Xanthomonadales; family Xanthomonadaceae; genus Stenotrophomonas; species Stenotrophomonas riyadhensis. The sequence continues at coordinate 2,731,730 of NZ_CP029773.1, read as the reverse complement.
CCGGCCCTGGAACCCGAACAGCAGCACCAGCGTCAGCAGCAGCGCCGACAGTGACAGTGGCCCCAGCTGGCGCAGCGCCGTCTGCAGCCCGGATTCGCCATGGCGCGACAGGATCCAGCGCCGCAGCAATGCGGCCACCAGTACCGGAACCACGATGTACAGGCCGACCGACAGCAGCAACGTATCCCACGGTACGGTGATGGCCGACAGCCCCAGCAGCAGCGCCACCACCGGCGCATAGGCCACCACCATGATCGCGTCGTTCAGTGCCACCTGGCTCAGCGTGAAGTTGGCATCGCCGCGGCACAGGTTGCTCCATACGAACACCATGGCCGTGCAGGGCGCGGCCGCCAGCAGGATCAGGCCGGCGATGTAGCTGTCGATCTGGCCGGCGGGCAGCCAGTCCGCAAAGACGTGGCGCAGGAAGAGCCAGCCCAGCAGCGCCATCGAGAATGGCTTCACCGCCCAGTTGATGAACAGCGTCACCCCGATGCCTTTCCAGTGCTGCCCCAGCTGGCGCATCGCACCGAAATCCACCCTCAGCAGCATCGGAATGATCATCAGCCAGATCAGCACCGCCACCGGAAGGTTGACCTTGGCCATTTCAGCCGCCGCCAGGGAGGCGAAAGCAACGGGCAGGAAGTGCCCGAGCAGCGTGCCGGTGATGATGCACAGCGCGACCCAGAGCGTCAGGTGGCGCTCGAACAGGCCCATGGGTGCCGCTGTGCTCATGGCGTGCGCGCTGCCGGCAGCAGGTGGCCGATCTGGTCCAGCGCCTGCTGCAGCATTCCGCGGTCCTGCCACACGTGCCCGGGCAGCGCCAGCAGGGCCTGCACGCGTGCCTTCACGATGGCATGCGCGTGGGCGAAGGCGGCAGCCTTGTCGGCATCGCTGCCCCCTACCGCGGCCGGGTCCGGCAGACCCCAATGGCTGCGGATGAAATCACCGAACACCACCGGGCAGGCTTCCGCTGCCGCCGCATCGCAGACGGTGATCACCAGATCCATCGGAGCCGCGTCGGCGAACTCATCCCAGGATTTGCTGCGCAGTCCCGCCACCGGAACGCCTTCCGCGCGCAGCTGTGCAAGCGCGAACGGATTGACCTGGCCGGTCGGGTGGCTGCCGGCACTGTAGGCCGTGAAGCGGCCGCCGCCCCATGCGCGCAGGGTGGCTTCGGCCAGCACACTGCGGGCGCTGTTGCCGGTGCAGAGAAACAGGATGGAGCGGGACATGATGGCGTTTCCGAATCAGCAGCTGCAGGGATTGCCCAACGGCGCGCACTGTTCGCTGGGCGAACCGGCGCAGCAGTTGTGCGTGAGGTACTCGATCAGGCCGGTCATTGCGCTGAAATTCGCGCGGTAGCAGACGTGGCGGCCCCGGCTCTCGCTCTCGACCAGTCCGGCCTGTACCAGCTCCTTCAGGTGGAAGCTGAGGGTTGCAGGAGGAACCTGGAGGGCTGTGGCGATGTCCCCGGCCATGCGACCGGCCGGGCCGGCTTCGACCAGCAGGCGGAAGGCTGCCAGGCGGGTGGCGTGGCCGAGTGCGGTGAGCGCGGCGATTGCATTTGATGTTTCCATAATTCTTGAATAGTCGAATGAATAAGCCAATCACAAGTCCTTTGCTGCCCCATCTGAGGCAAGCCTCGCTTCCCCAGCCGGATCACCAGCGGTTGGCCGCCGAACGCCAGGGGCCGCCACGCATCCTGCTGCTGTACGGCTCACTGCGGCCGCAATCGTTCAGCCGCAAGCTGGCACTGGAGGCCGAACGCCTGCTGCAGCATCTGGGCTGCGAAACGCGCGTGTTCGATCCACATGCCTTGCCGCTGCTGGACAGCGTGGACAAGGGGCATCCGGAAGTGCAGCGGTTGCGCGAGTGGTCGCACTGGTCGGAAGGACAGGTGTGGGTCAGCCCGGAGCGGCACGGCACGGTGACCGGCGTGTTCAAGAACCAGATCGACTGGCTGCCACTGGAAGACGGCAGCGTGCGGCCGACCCAGGGCAGGACGCTGGCGGTGATGCAGGTCTGCGGCGGTTCGCAGTCGTTCAACACGGTCAATACGTTGCGGGTACTGGGCCGCTGGATGCGCATGCTGACCATTCCCAACCAGTCGTCGGTGGCCAAGGCCTGGCAGGAGTTCGACGAAGACGGACGGATGAAGCCCTCGCCCTACTACGATCGCGTGGTGGATGTGGTCGAAGAACTGGTGAAGTTCACGCTGCTCACCCGCGGCCGCGCCGACTACCTCGTGGACCGTTACAGCGAGCGCAAGGGCGATGCGTTGGCGGCGGAGCTGGCGCAAGCGGCGGGAGCGACCGGCGTCTAAGGCGGGTGCCGAATCGCGTGCGGTTCCTGCTCAGCTAGCCGGCGCAGGCTGCAGGGCTTCCAGTACCCGGCAGTCGGCCACGCGCCCGCCGGGGCAGTTGCCGATCATCCGCTGCAGTTCGCCCTGCAACGCCTGCAGGTCGTCAATCCTGCGCGCGATGTCGGCAATGTGTGCCTTCACCACGTCATCCACCGAACTGCACTGGTGCTCGCGTTGTTCGCCGAAGGCGATCAGTTCGCGGATCTGCTCGATGGCGAACCCCAGCTCGCGCGCACGGCGCACGAATGCCAGCCGCCGTTGATCCTGCGCGCCGTAGCAGCGGTAGTTGCCCTGCGAACGCAACGGCGGCTGCAGCAGCCCGATCTTTTCGTAATAGCGGATGGTCTCCGCCTTGGTGCCGGTGTGGCGGGCCAGTTGGCCGATGGTAAGTGGGGCTGTCATGGGCTTGACCTTGTAGGGGCTACAAGGTTGATAAAGGCAGCTCCCTTTCATTTCAAGCCCGGGCACGCCCGGCGGAGCACCCCATGGACCAGTGCTGCGGCCACAAGCGCCAGGAGCTGGCATCGATAGCGCTGCACAGCGCCCAGCGGCGGGTGCTGGTAGCGGTGCTGGCAATCAATCTGGCGATGTTCTTCATCGAGTTCGGCGCGGGCCTTGCCGCGCGATCCAGTGCCCTGCAGGCCGATGCGGTCGACATGCTGGGAGATGCCATCGTCTATGGCCTGAGCCTGTGGGCGGTAAACCGAGGCGCACGCTGGGAGGCGGGCGCGGCGCTGGCCAAGGGCCTGCTGATCCTGGCCTTCTTCGTGTTCATCGTGTTCGAAGTGGCCGGCAAGCTGGTCAACGGGGTGCCACCGTCCAGCACGCTGATGCTGGTGTTCGGTGGCATTGCCCTGGTGGCGAACCTCACCTGCGTAGCGCTGCTGTGGCGTTTCCGCAGCTTGAACATCAACATGAAGAGCACGTTCGAGTGCTCGCGCAATGACGTGGCCGCGAACCTGGGCGTGCTGGTGGCCGCAGGCGGCGTGGCCATGACCGGGCGCGGCTGGCCGGATACTGTCGTCGGCGCAGTGATCGCCCTGTTGTTCCTGAGGTCGGCAGTGAGCGTGATCGCTGAAGCGTGGCCGGCATGGCGGGCAGCACACCGCCAGTGACTCAGTTGCGGTGGTGGCTGCCCGCTCAGGTCGCCACGTGTTGACTGCGTTGGTCGATCAGCATCACCGTTTCCTGCAGTGCATGGGCGCCCATCACCGCTTCCGGATAGCGGGTGCCGATCAGCCTTCAGGCTGCAACCGCCCCACCGCCTGCGCGCACAACGACTGACAGGCCATGACCAACCCCTCCATCACCCGGTCGCCCACGTATTGCTCGGGTTCGCCATTCTGGCGGGTGCGCTCCGCCGCCAGCAGCATTTCCAGCACCACCCGCAATCCACTTAACGCGCAATCGGCATCGGCCAGGGCCAGGCAGCGGCCGGGGAGTTGATGCCGCTCCGGCCAGGGTTGGCCATCGGCCGCCGCACCGGAGCCGATACGGTTGAGATTGGAAATGAAGGTGTTCCTGTCCACTGCAGGCGCAGCCTGTGGCGAACCGTCGTCGTGGGTGGTGCCGTGGTCGGCGTGCAGGTGCGGGAAGTTGGATTTGTTCATGGCAAGGCTCCGTGCAGGGCAATCGGTAGCCGCCACCCATAAAAGTGGCGGACGGTACGTGGTTCGAACACCGGGTTGATGTCAGTCCGGCGGGCCCGAAAGCCCCCACGCACCGCCCGCCATAGCCGACAGGCGGATTGCCAGCCGGCGCCACGCTAAGGTGACGCCGGCTGGCAAGCGCATACATCAACATCAACTCGGGTGTTCGAAGCCCGGCCACCCTTTTCCGGTGGCACGCCATCTGAGCCCCTGGCGCTGTGCAATGCCAATCAGAAGAGTTGCAAACATCACTCGATTGGAGACGCTTTCGGCATTCTCCCACGCTGCTAAGCACTGCCAGCGCGGGCTGGCGTGGTGATCCGCCCGAACCGCGCAATCTGCGACAGGTGTCGAGGTTGGGGGAGGGAAGGGTGCGGGTGGGGAAGGGCGATAGCGACAGGCTCCGCGCAAGTCTGAGTCGAGCATGGCTGGGCCGCACCGACGCCAAAGCGTGACGTGCGACTCGGGTTGACGTTCCCAGCCACCAAGCGCAGGCTGGTCCGGCACGTTTCCTAACCAGAAGGAGACTTATGACCGCCACCGCTTCCCTGCACCCGGCGCCCGATACCCCGGGGCGTTCACGGCTCTGGAGTGTGTTCTGGCTGCAGGGCGTCATTCCCAGCAACATTCTGTGGGCCGTGGCCCTCTGGGCGTTGGCCAACCAGCGCACGTCGCTGCTGCTGGGGGTGTTCGCCGTGTTGCTGCTCTATACCGGCTGGATCATCCCGGCGGTGTGGCGCGCGGCGCCCACCGCGCACAACCCCAACCTGGGCGTGGCCGCGCGCGGGCTGACCGTGGCCTGGGGGCTGAACACCGTGCTGGTGATCTTCTTCCTGACCCTGCAGCTGGTGGCTCAATAGAACTGAACAGGCTCGCCGCCCCGGTCGAAGGCGGCGAAGCGGCCGATCTGACCGTCATGGATGGCGTTGACCATCAGCTGCAGCGGGCGCGCGGCTTCGTCGCTGTTGGGTGCGAAACCGGCGCGGCCGTCCAGCGCCGCCACGAACACCAGATCCCACTCGATGCCGGTGGTGGTCGATTCGGTCGCCAGCGCCAGGAAACTGGGCACCTCGGCCGGCAGCTTGTCCACGCACAGCACCGGCGACAGGGTGCCGCCCTCGCGGCGATCATGCCGGTCGCGCTGGTCGCTGGTGGGCGATTCGGGCAGCTCGGCGCGCACGAATACGAACAGCAAGCGTTGCGGTTCAGCCTGCTGGCCTGCGGCGTGCAGCAGCTGCTGGAAATCGTTCATCATCATGAGGGTTGTCACACGCCCGCTGCACGGAAAGCCGCATGCTGCCATAACGCCTGCCGCGCGGGGCCGAAGACGATTGATTTAAGTCATGCCCATGGAACTGACTGCCGCGTACTCTGGCAATCGTTCCAGCAGACGAGGGTTTCCGGGCCGTTCCGGGCACAGGCAAGACGGTGGAGCAACAAGGTGGACCAGCCATGAGCCAACTCACCGACGGTTTCGGACGCAGCTTTCCGTACCTGCGCCTGTCGCTGACCGAAGCCTGCAACTTCCGTTGCAGCTACTGCCTGCCCGACGGTTACCAGGCCGATGGCCGGCCGCGCTTCCTGCAGGTGGATGAAATCGCGCGCCTGGTGCGTGCGTTTGCCGCGTTGGGCATGAGCAAGATCCGCCTGACCGGTGGCGAGCCCAGCCTGCGCAAGGACCTGGACGAGATCATCGCCACCGTGGCGGCGGTGCCGGGCATCCGCAAGGTGGCCATCACCACCAATGGCACGCTGCTGCCGCGTCGCCTGCCGGGCTGGCATCGCGCCGGCCTGACCGCGCTGAACGTGAGCATGGACAGCCTGCAGCGCGAACGCTTCAGGACCATCACCGGGCATGACCGCCTGCCGGAGATCGAACAGGGCCTGGCCCTGGCACAGGCCTTGGGCCTGCCGGCGATCAAGCTCAACGCGGTGCTGCTGCGCGGCCTGAACGACGACGAGCTGCCGCAGTGGATGGACTACCTGCGTGACCGTCCCTTCAGCGTGCGCTTCATCGAACTGATGCGCACCGGCGACAACGAAGCCTATTTCCAGCGCCACCACCTGCGCGCCGACGTGGTGATCGAGCAGCTGCTGGCGGCCGGCTGGTGCGAGCGTCCACGCGCGGCCGATGCCGGCCCGGCGCGTGAGTTCGGCCACCCCGACCATCGCGGCAGCATCGGCATCATCGCCCCGTATTCGCGTGACTTCTGCAAGGGCTGCAACCGCCTGCGGGTGACCGCCAAGGGTGACCTGCGGCTGTGCCTGTTCGGCGAGTTCGGCGTGCCGCTGCGCCCGCTGCTGCAGAGCGACGATGACCGCGACGCGCTGCTGGCACGCATCACCACACAGCTTGGCCTGAAAGCGGCCGGGCATGGACTGCACCAGGGCCAGACCGGGCTGACCCCGCACCTGGCCTCCATCGGAGGATGAGCAACACGATGAGTGGGGAATTGAATGCGGCCTTCCACATGGCCGATGTCCGCGACAAGCGCATCACCCGCCGCCGTGCGGTGGCGGTGGGCGAGCTGCATGCCGGTCCGGTGGCCTATCCGCTGATCGTCGAGCGCCGCCTGCCCAAGGGCGATGCGCTGGTGATGGCCGAGATTGCCGGCCTGCAGGGCGCCAAGATGGCCTCGATGCTGATGCCGCTGTGCCACCCGCTGCCGCTGGAACTGGTGCAGGTGTTCTGCGCGCCGGTACCGGAACGGCAGGCGATCCGCGTGTGGTGCGAGTGCGCCAGCGAGGCGCGCACCGGCGTGGAGATGGAGGCACTGGCCGGCGTCAACGCGGCGCTGCTGACCCTGTACGACCTGAGCAAGCCGGTGGAACCGGCACTGCGCATCGAGGGCATCCGCCTGCTGTTCAAGGAAGGTGGCAAGCGCGGCGTGTGGCTGCACCCGGATGGCATGGACGATGCCGAGCGCGCGCGCTTCAAGCCGCGTGCGCCGAAGGGCCTGGAGGGCGCGGCCTGCGCGGTGATCACGCTGAGCGATCGCGCCAGCGAGGGCACCTATGAAGATGTGTCCGGCCCAACCCTGGTAAGCGGCCTGAAAAAGCTGGGCGGTGAGGTCGTGGCCGCCGAGATCTTGCCCGACGGCATCGAGCCGTTGGCGGGCCGCCTGCAGGCACTGGCCGCCGAGGGCGTGCGCCTGTGCCTGTGCACCGGCGGTACCGGGCTGGGCCCGCGTGACCTGACCCCGGAGGCGCTGCGTTCCTTGAACGCACGGCCGGTGCATGGCCTGGCGCAGATGGTGCGGGCACTGAGCGCACAGCACACGCCGATGGCCTGGCTGAGCCGCGCCGAGGTGGTGCAGCTGGGCAACATGCTGGTGTTCGCACTGCCGGGCAGCCCGAAGGCGGCGGCGCAGTGCCTCGATATTCTGGCGCCGGTGCTGGGCCACGCTTTGGCGATGGTCGATGGTGGTGGCCACTGATGATTGCCTACAGCGAAGCCCTGCAGCACCTGCTGGATGCGGCCACGCCGCTGCCGGCCGAGCGCCTGCCGTTGCATGAGGCCGGCGGCCGCACTCTGGCCAGTGACATCATCAGTGGGCAGTCGCTGCCGCCGTTCGACAATTCTGCGATGGACGGTTTCGCGCTGCGCGCCAACGGCACGACGTTCGAAGCCGGTACCGAATTCGCGGTGCAGGGTTGGCAGGCGGCCGGCGATGCCGGCGCCGAAGGTGGTGAGGGTGCCTGGGAAATCATGACCGGTGCGCGCATGCCGGTTGGGCTGGATACGGTGGTGCCGGTCGAGAACGTGGAGATCCTCGCCAGCGAGGAAGGACGCCCGACCCGCATCGCCCTGAAGGGCACGGTGAAGCCGGGCCAGAACGTGCGCCTGCGCGGCCAGGATGTACGCGAAGGCGAGCGCGTGCTGCAGGCCGGGCAGGTGCTGGACATCAATGCGCGCACCCTGCTGCATGCCATCGGCGTGGGCCAGGTGGCGGTGGTGGCGCGGCCGAAGGCGGCAGTGATCGCTACCGGCAAGGAGTTGGTGACCGAGGCGGCGCAGACGCTGGAATCCGGCCAGATCCGTGACAGCAACCGGCCGTATCTGGTTGGCCGCCTGCAGGCCGCCGGTGCCGAAGTGGTGTGGCAGGGCACGGTGGGTGATGACGTGGCCGCGTTCAATGCGGTGCTGGATGACGCGCTGGCTGCAGGCGCGCAGCTGCTGATCAGCACGGGCGCGGTGTCGGCCGGCCGCTACGATTTCGTTCCCGATGCGCTGCGTGGACGTGGTGCGCGCATCGTGTTCCACAAGGTAGCGATCCGCCCCGGCAAGCCGCTGTTGTTCGCGGTGCTGCCTAATGGTGCGCTGTATTTCGGTCTGCCCGGCAACCCTGTGTCGGCCGCCGTGGGCCAGCGCTTCTTCGTCGAGCCGGTGCTGCGGCGCCTGCTGGGGCTGGCACCGGAAACCGTGTTGCAGCTGCCGCTGCAGGCCGACGTGCGCAAGCCGCCGGGCCTGCGCTTCCACGCGCGTGCGCGGGTGGAAGTGGACGCTCAGGGCCGCCTGAGTGCGCGCGTGCTGTCCGGGCAGGAGTCGTTCCGTTTGATGTCCATGCTGCAGGCCAACGCCTGGGTGGTGCTGGAGGCCGAGGGAGACCTGGCCAACGCTGGCACCTACGTGCGTGTGCAGGGCTGGGGTCACCATGACCCGGTGCAGCTGGCGAGCCAGGAGTCATGATGAAACAGGTGAATCTGCAGTTGTTTGGTGCGTTTTCCGATCTGGATGCCAGCCGCGAGATCGCGGTGGAGGTGGCCGGTGGCACCGTGGCCGACCTGCGCCAGGCGCTGCGCGAGCTGCTGCCGACGCGTTGGCCGGGTTTCCGCGCTGGCCTGCTGGACTACTCGGCGTTCGCCGACCAGCAACGCGTGCTGCGTGACCACGAAGCGCTGCCCGACGATGGCCGGGTGGCGATCCTGCCGCCGGTAAGCGGGGGCTGAGCGATGAGCGAGAAGATCATCGCCAAGGTGGTGGACCGCGCGCAGGCGGCGATCGATCCGGCCGAGGGCATCGCTGCGGTGTCCGATCCGGGTTTCGGTGGCATCGATGTGTTCATCGGCAAGGTGCGCGACGTCAATATCGGCCGACCGGTGACCGGGATCACCTACGACCTGTTCGAGCCGCTGGTGTTGAACGAGTTCAAGCGCTTGGCCGCCGAGGTCGAGGCGACGTTCGGTCCGAAGCTGAAGCTGTATGTGGCCCATGCCAAGGGCCGGTTGGGCATTGGCGATGTGGCGGTGGTGGTGGCTGCGGGCAGCCCGCACCGGGACGAGGCGTTCCGTGCCTGCCGCCAGTTGATCGAGGTGGTGAAGCACCAGTGCCCGATCTGGAAGCAGGAGCATTACGAGGACGGCGACAGCGAGTGGAGCGAGGGTTGCAGCCTGTGCCATGCGGACAGCGAGCCCGCACATGCCCATGACCATGCGCACGACCACCACCATTGAGTCCGCTGCAGCCACGCATGGCGTGGCTCTACCATGAATGGAGCCATCAACGGCATCGTGCTGGCCGGTGGCCTGTCCAGCCGGATGGGGCGCGACAAGGCGCTGCTGCCGTGGAAGGGGCGCACCCTGCTGGAACACATGCGTGGCCTGCTGCTGCAGGCTGGCGCCGGTCGGGTCTGGGTGAGCGGTGACTATCCGGCCTTCGGCGGCATCCCCGATCAGGTAGCGCGCTGCGGCCCCCTGGGTGGACTGCACAGCGTGATGCAGCAGATGCCCGACAGCCCGGCCTGGGTGGTAGCGGTGGATACGCCGTTGCTGGCGCCACGGCTGCTGCGACGGCTGGCTGCCGAGGGGCAGGGCGCATGCACGATCTTTGACGGGCATCCCTTTCCCATGCGGTTGAATGTGGACAATGCCACTCGTAGCGTGCTGGCCGCGATGCTGGATGATGCGGACGGGCCGCGCTCGGTACAGGCCTTCCAGCGCCGCCTGCAGATGCACGCGCTGCTGCTGGAAAGCGTTGACGAAGCCTGCCTGGTCAACTGCAATACCCCCGAACAATGGGAGGATGTTGCGTCATGAAAGTGCAGTTGCAGGATCAATCAGTACGGCTTCGCCTGGACGAGGCCGAACTGGCGCGCCTGCTGGCCGGTGAATCGGTCGAGAACATGACCCGCTTTGGCGGCATCGAGGGCTGGGGCATGGCGGTGTCGCTGCATGGCGGTGATCAACCGGTGCTGCTCGATGGCGGCACCTTCTGCCGCCTGGTACTGCCGCGCCCGGCAGTCGAGGCCTTGGCGGCGCGGCTGCCGTGCCGTGACGGCCTGCCGTTCGACATTGCCCTGGAAGATGGCGGCCAGCTTCAGCTGCAGTTCGATGTGGACGTGCGCGACAGCGTGCGCCAGCGCGGGGTGACCCGCCGCAACACCGCTTCACCGGTTTGACATTTGTCAGGGGCACGGCGGAAACCGGCCCCTGATTGATCCAGATCAACCCCGTCGTTGTTGCTGCGCGGCCTAATGGCTGCATGACGACGGGTCACAACTTGAAACGCAGTACCCACGTCATTCCACAGCCTTGGAGCCATGTATGACCGTCGGTAGCGATCCTGTTGTCCGCAGCACTGCCCGTCCGGGTCGCGTCATCAGCGACTGGACGCCGGAAGATCCCGGCTACTGGGAGCGCACCGGCAAGCGGGTCGCCACCCGCAACCTGGTCATCTCGATCCCCTCGCTGCTGCTGGCCTTCTCGGTCTGGGTACTGTTCTCGGCGGTGTCGATCAGCCTGCCGAAGATCGGCTTCAACTTCAGCACCGACCAGCTGTTCTGGCTGGTGGCGCTGCCCAGCCTGTCCGGCGCCACGCTGCGCATCTTCTATTCGTTCGTGATTCCGATCTTCGGTGGCCGCCGCTGGACCGCGCTGTCCACGGCCTCGCTGCTGGCGCCGACGCTCTGGCTCGGCTTTGCGGTACAGGACCCGGCCACGTCGTACGGGGTGTTCGTGGCCATCGCGATCCTGTGCGGGTTCGGTGGCGCGAACTTCTCGTCGTCGATGTCCAACATCTCCTTCTTCTACCCCAAGCAGAAGCAGGGCCTGGCGCTGGGCTTGAACGCCGGCCTGGGCAACGTGGGCGTGTCGGTGGCGCAGGCGGTGATCCCGCTGGTCATCACCGTGGGCGTGTTCGGTGCGCTGGGTGGTGCACCGCAGCCCACGGTGGAGGGTGGGGCGCCGTTGTTCCTGCAGAACGCCGGCTTCATCTGGGTGCCGGCGATTGCGCTGTGTGCCATCGCGGCCTGGTTCGGCATGAACGACCTGACCAGCGCCCGCTCGTCGTTCTCCGAGCAGGCGGTGATCTTCCGCCGCAAGCACAACTGGCTGATGTGCTGGTTGTACATCGGCACCTTCGGTTCCTACATCGGTTTCTCGGCCGGCTTCCCGATGCTGGTGAAGAGCCAGTTCCCGGATGTGAACCCGCTGGCCTACGCCTTCATCGGCCCGCTGCTGGGTGCGTTGATGCGCTCGGTGGGCGGCAGCATGGCCGACCGCTGGGGTGGCGCACGCCTGACCTTCTGGGTGTTCGCGCTGATGATCGCGGCCGTGTTCGGCGTGCTGCACTTCCTGCCCAGTCACGGCCAGGGCGGCAACTTCCATGGCTTCCTGCTCAGCTTCATGGCGCTGTTCGTGCTCAGCGGCATCGGCAACGGCACCACGTTCCGCATGATCCCGGTGATCTTCCGCACCCTGCATGAGCGCTGGTCGGCCAACGACAACGCCGAAGGCAAGGCCACGGCCGCGCACCAAGCCAGCATCGAGTCGGCCGCGGTGGTCGGTTTCTCCGGTGCGATCGGTGCCTATGGCGGCTTCTTCATTCCCAAGAGCTACGGCTCGTCCATCACCTTGACCGGCAGCCCCGACATGGCGCTGTACGGATTCGTTGTTTTCTACGTCACCTGCCTGGCCGTGACCTGGTGGTGGTACTACCGGCGCGGTGCCGAGACACCCTGCTGACGACATGAAAACGCACCGCAGCCAGATGACACACACAGCCACGATGCCGATGTCCGCAAAGGGAGACCCCCGATGAGTTATTTCCTCGATCGCTTGCAGTTCTTCAAGCGTGACCCCCAGACCTTTGCCGATGGCCACGGATTCGCCAAGAGCGAGGGCCGTGACTGGGAAAACAGCTACCGCGCCCGCTGGCAGTACGACAAGATCGTGCGCTCCACCCACGGCGTGAACTGCACGGGTTCGTGCAGCTGGAAGATCTACGTCAAGAACGGCCTGGTCACCTGGGAGACCCAGCAGACCGACTACCCGCGTACGCGCCCGGACCTGCCCAACCATGAACCGCGTGGCTGCCCGCGTGGCGCCAGCTATTCCTGGTACCTGTACAGCGCCAACCGGCTGAAGTACCCGCTGATCCGCGGCACGCTGCTGCGCCTGTGGCGCGAAGCGCGCAAGGGCAAGGCTCCGGTCGATGCCTGGGCCAGCATCGTGGAGGACAAGGAGAAGGCGCGTTCGTACAAGACCCGCCGCGGCATGGGCGGCTTCGTGCGCCTGCACTGGGAAGAGGCCAACGAGATCATTGCGGCCTCCAACCTGTACACGGTGAAGCAGTACGGCCCGGACCGCGTGGTCGGCTTCTCGCCGATCCCGGCGATGTCGATGGTGTCCTACGCCGCCGGTGCGCGTTACCTGTCGTTGCTGGGCGGCGCCTGCCTGTCGTTCTATGACTGGTACTGCGATCTGCCGCCGGCCTCGCCGCAGATCTGGGGCGAGCAGACCGACGTGCCCGAATCGGCCGACTGGTACAACAGCCGCTACATCATCGCCTGGGGCTCGAACGTGCCGCAGACGCGCACGCCCGATGCGCACTTCTTCACCGAGGCGCGCTACAACGGCACCAAGACGGTGGCGATCTGCCCGGACTATTCCGAGCTGGCCAAGCTGACCGACCACTGGCTGCACCCCAAGCAGGGTACCGACGCGGCGTTGGCCTTCGCCTTCGGCCATGTGATCCTGCGCGAGTTCCACGTCGATTCGCCCTCGCAGTACTTCCAGGACTATTGCCGCCAGTACTCGGACATGCCGATGCTGGTGCGCCTGGAACGCCGCGACGACGGCCGCCTGGTGCCGGGCCGCTTCCTGCGCGCCAGTGAACTGGGCGGGCTGGGCGAAGCCAACAACCCGGACTGGAAGACGCTGGCCTATGACGAGACCAGCGGCCAGATCGTGGTGCCCAACGGCTCGATCGGCTTCCGCTGGGGCGAGAAGGGCAAGTGGAACATCGAGGAAAAGGAAAGCAACGGCGCCGATACGCGCCTGCGCCTGAGCCTGGCCGATGGCCATGAGGGCATCGAGGCGGTGAGCTTCCCGTACTTCGGTGGCATCGAGACCGATGGCTGGACCGCTGCGCCGGCCGACGACGTGCTTGAGCGCAACATCCCGGTGCGTCGCCTGGCCCTGGCCGATGGCGGCGAGACCCTGGTGGCCACGGTCTACGACCTGCTGCTGGCCCAGTACGGCGTGGACCGTGGCTTTGGCGGCGGCAACGTGGCATCGAGCTTCGACGACATGGTGCCGGGCACGCCGGCCTGGCAGGAACGCATCACTGGCGTGTCGCGTGCCGAGGTGATCGAGATCGCCCGCGAGTTCGCGCGTACCGCCGACAAGACCCATGGCCGTTCGATGATCATCGTCGGCGCGGGCATGAACCACTGGTTCCACAACGACATGAACTACCGCGGCCTGATCAACATGCTGATCATGTGCGGTTGCGTGGGCCAGACCGGTGGTGGTTGGGCGCACTACGTGGGCCAGGAGAAGCTGCGCCCGCAGACCGGCTGGCAGCCGCTGGCGTTCGGCCTGGACTGGAGCCGCCCGCCGCGCCACATGAACGGCACATCGTTCTTCTACTTCAACACCGGGCAGTGGCGCTACGAGAAGCTGCAGGTGGACGAGCTGCTGTCGCCGCTGGCGGACGCGAGCAAGTACAGCGGCAGCCTGGCCGACCTGAACCTGCGCGCGGTGCGCATGGGCTGGCTGCCGTGTGCGCCACAGCTGGACCGCAACCCGCTGCAGCTGGTACGCGAGGCGGACGCGGCGGGCGTTGCCCCGGCCGACTACGCGCTGGGCAAGTTCAAGGACGGCTCGCTGGACTTCGCCTTCGCCGATCCGGATGCGCAGCAGAACCACCCGCGCATGATGTTCATCTGGCGCTCGAACCTGCTCGGTTCCTCGGGCAAGGGCCACGAATACATGCTGCGGCATCTGCTCGGCACGCGCCACGGCCTGCAGGGCAAGGACCTGGGCGAGATGGGGGCGATCAAGCCCGAGGAAGTGACGTGGCGTGACGAGGCACCGGAAGGCAAGCTGGACCTGCTGGTCACGCTCGACTTCCGCATGTGCACCACCGCGCTGTACTCGGACATCGTGCTGCCCACGGCCACCTGGTACGAGAAGGACGATCTCAACACGTCGGACATGCACCCGTTCATCCACCCGCTGTCGAAGGCGGTGGATCCGGCCTGGGAATCGCGCAGCGACTGGGAGATCTTCAAGGAGGTCGCCCGCACCGTGAGCGAGATGGCGCCCGGTGTGCTGGGCGTGGAGAAGGATCTGGTGCTGGTGCCGACCCTGCACGACACCCCCAACGAACTGGGCATGCCGTTCGGCGTGGCCGACTGGAAGAAGGGCGAGTGCGAGGCCATCCCGGGCCAGACCATGCCGTCGATGACGGTGGTGGAGCGCGACTACCCGAACCTGTACCGCAAGTTCACCTCGCTGGGCCCGCTGCTGGACACGCTGGGCAACGGCGGCAAGGGAATGAGCTGGGACACGAAGCACGAGGTCGAGTTCCTCGGCAAGCTCAACCACACCGTGCACGACGCGGGCGTGAGCCAGGGTCGCCCGGCCATTTCGACCGCGATCGACGCGGCCGAGGTGATCCTGCACCTGGCGCCGGAGACCAATGGCCACGTGGCAGTGAAGGCCTGGGAATCGCTGGGGACCTTCACCGGCCGCGAGCATACCCACCTCGCGGTGGGCAAGGAGCACGAGGCGATCCGCTTCCGTGACATCCAGGCACAGCCGCGCAAGATCATCTCTTCGCCGATCTGGTCGGGCCTGGAGGACGACAACGTCAGCTACAACGCCGGCTATACCAACGTGCACGAGCTGATTCCGTGGCGCACGGTGACCGGTCGCCAGCAGTTCTACCAGGACCACGAGTGGATGATCGACTTCGGCGAGGCCTTCATGGGCTACCGGCCGCCGGTCAACACGCGCACGGTGGAGCCGCTGCTGAACCAGCGCCCGAACGGCAACAAGGAGATCGTGCTGAACTGGATCACCCCACATCAGAAGTGGGGTATCCACAGCACCTACAGCGACAACCTGATCATGCAGACGCTGTCGCGCGGTGGTCCGATCGTGTGGATCAGCGAGGACGACGCGCGCAGCGCCGGTATCGTCGACAACGACTGGATCGAGCTGTTCAACGTCAACGGTGCGATTGCCGCGCGTGCGGTGGTCAGCCAGCGCGTGATGCCGGGCATGGCGATGATGTACCACGCCCAGGAACGCATCATCAACGTGCCGGGCTCGGAGATTTCCGGGACCCGCGGCGGCATCCACAACTCGGTGACCCGCATCGTGCTCAAGCCCACCCACATGATCGGCGGCTACGCGCAGCTGGCCTACGGTTTCAACTACTACGGCACCTGCGGCACCAACCGCGACGAGTTCGTGATCGTGCGCAAGATGGACAAGGTTGATTGGTTGGATGGTGAAAGCGTTCCTGCAATGGCCAAGGAGGTGGTGTGATGAAGGTCCGTGCACAGATCGCGATGGTGCTGAACCTGGACAAGTGCATCGGCTGCCATACCTGCTCGATCACCTGCAAGAACGTCTGGACCTCGCGCGAGGGCGTCGAATACGCCTGGTTCAACAACGTGGAAACCAAACCGGGCATCGGCTACCCGAAGGAATGGGAGAACCAGGACAAGTGGAACGGCGGCTGGGTGCGCACCCGCGCCGGCAAGCTGGTGCCGCGTGCCGGTGGCCGTTGGCGCATGCTGGCCAAGATCTTCGCCAACCCGGACCTGCCGCAGATCGACGACTACTACGAGCCGTTCGATTTCGACTACCAGAACCTGCACACCGCCAAGGACAGCCAGCACCAGCCGACCGCACGGCCGCGCTCGCTGATCAGTGGCGAGCGCATGCAGAAGATCGAGTGGGGCCCGAACTGGGAGGAGATCCTCGGTTCTGAATTCAGCAAGCGCTCGCGCGACTACAACTTCGACCAGGTGCAGAAGGAGATCTACGGCGCCTTCGAGAAGACCTTCATGATGTACCTGCCGCGCCTGTGCGAGCACTGCCTGAACCCGGCGTGCGTGTCGGCGTGCCCGTCGGGCGCGATCTACAAGCGCGAGGAAGATGGCATCGTGCTGATTGATCAGGACAAGTGCCGCGGTTGGCGCATGTGCGTCTCGGCCTGCCCGTACAAGAAGATCTACTACAACTGGAAGAGCGGCAAGTCGGAGAAGTGCATCTTCTGCTACCCGCGCATCGAGATGGGCGAGCCGACCGTGTGCTCGGAAACCTGCGTGGGCCGTATCCGCTACCTGGGCGTGATGCTGTACGACGCCGACCGCATCGCCGAGGCGGCTTCGGTGGCCGCCGAGAAGGACCTCTACCAGGCCCACCTGGACATCTTCCTGGACCCGAACGACCCGGCGGTGATCGCCGCCGCGCGCAAGGAGGGCATCCCGGACAGCTGGCTGGATGCGGCCAGGCAGTCGCCGGTGTACAAGCTGGCGATCGACTGGAAGCTGGCGCTGCCGCTGCACCCGGAATACCGCACGTTGCCGATGGTCTGGTACGTACCGCCGCTGTCGCCGATCCAGTCGGCTGCCGAACGTGGCCGCGTGGGCATGAGCGGTGAACTTCCGGACGTGGCCTCGCTGCGCATCCCGATGCGCTACCTGGCCAACCTGCTGACGGCCGGTGACGAGGCGCCGGTGGTGCGTGCGCTGGAGCGGCTGATGGCGATGCGTGCCTGGCGCCGGGCCAAGAATGTGGACGGCGTGGAAGACACCGCCGTGCTGGAACAGACCGGACTGAGCATCGCCCAGGTGGAAGAGATGTACCGCTACCTGGCCATCGCCAACTACGAGGACCGTTTCGTGATTCCGACCGGCCACCGCGAGTATGCCAACGATGCCTTCGGCGAGCGCGGCGGCTGCGGCTTCACCTTCGGCAACGGCTGCAACGGTGACAGCCCGGCCGACCTGTTCGGCCAGCGCAAGAGCACCACCTTCGTGGTGGACAAGGGGCCGAACCACCGCCGCAAGGAGGTGGTGTGATGAGCGTGCTCAAGCTGGTCGGGGTGTTGCTGGATTACCCCCGTGAAGAACTATGGCAGCACGGCGAGGAACTCCTCGCCGCCTGCGACGACCCGGCGCTGGGCGCCGCCCGCCGCCAGCAGCTGCGCAGCTTCGTGCAGCAACTGCTGGATACCGACGCGCTGGATGCGCAGGCGGCATGGCTGGCCAGTTTCGACCGCGGCCGTTCGATGAGCCTGCTGCTGTTCGAACACATCCATGGCGAGTCGCGCGACCGTGGCCAGGCCATGGTCGATCTGGTCGAAACCTACCGCCGCAACGGCTTCGAACTGGATGCGCGCGAGCTCCCGGACTACCTGCCACTGCTGCTGGAGTTCCTGGCCCATCGCCCCGGCAGCGAGGCCCGCGAGTGGTTGCACCACATCGGCCATATCGCCGGGATGCTGGCGGCGCGTGCCGCCGAGCGTGAGCTGCCGCACCGGGTGCTGTTCGAGATCCTGGTCGAAGCCGGTGATGGCAAGGCCGATCTGCAGGCGCTGCGCCAGCGTGCCAGCGAGGAAGTCCGCGACGATACCGCCGAGGCCATGGACCGCTTGTGGGAGGAGGAGGCGGTGCGCTTCGGCGCTGAAGCCCCTGCCGAAGACTGCAAGCCGCCCGTGCGTTCGCCGGCCCGTCCTTCGCATCGAGAGGTCCAGCCATGAGTTACTCCCTGCATCAATTCGCCTTCCAGTACTACCCGTACATCGCCGTGGCGGTGCTGCTGATCGGCAGCTGGGCGCGCTACGACAAGGCCATGTACACCTGGCGCACCGGCTCCAGCCAGATGCTGTCGGACAAGGGCATGCGGATCGGCAGCAACTGCTTCCACATCGGCATCCTGGCCATCCTCGGTGGCCATCTGGTCGGCCTGCTGACGCCGCACGCGGTGTACGAGCACTTCATCACCTCGTCGCAGAAGCAGATGCTGGCGATGGTGGTCGGTGGTGTGTTCGGCGCGCTGTGCTTCATCGGCATCAGCATCCTGCTGGTACGCCGCTTGTTCAATGCGCGGGTACGGGCTACCGGCAGCTTCGGTGACACGCTGGTGCTGGTGCTGCTGTTCGCACAGCTGTGCCTGGGCCTGTACAGCATCCGCATCTCGTCCGGCCACCTGGACGGTGGGGTGATGGTGCAGCTGGCCGAATGGGCGCAGCACATCGTGACGTTCCGCGCCGGTGCCGCCGACTACATCGAGGGCGTCAGCTGGGTCTACAAGATGCACATCTTCCTGGGCCTGACCCTGTTCCTGATCGCGCCGTTCACCCGCCTGGTGCACGTGTGGAGCATTCCGATCAGCTATCTGTGGCGGCCCTACCAGGTGGTGCGCCGCCGCCAGGCCACGCTGCGCTACGGTCCGCGGGAGTAAACCATGGGCAGCCTGCCGAAATTCCTGCCGATCACCGTGATCGACTCCGCCGCACCGGTGCCTGCCGAGGCGCATTCGCATCACCACGACGCGGCAGAGCAGGGGCCGCGCTCGCTCGGGCAGCCGGCACCGTCCCGGCTGTTCGTGGACGAGACCGCGATCAGCGAGGCCGATATCGCCCGCGAGATGCAGCACCATCGGGCGATGCGCCCGGAACAGTCGCGTGCCGAGGCGGCCCGGGCGCTGGTGGTGCGCGAGCTGCTGCGGCTTGAAGCGCAGCGGCTGGGCCTGCAGGTGCCGCAGGGCAGCCAGGTGAGTGACGAGGAAGTGCTGATCCAGCAACTGCTGGAAGACGCAATCGAAGACCGCGTGCCGACCGATGAGGACTGCCGCCGCTACTTCGATCAGAACCCGGAGCGGTTCCGCTCGCCTGACCGCGTGCGCCTGCGCCATATCCTGCTGGCGGCGCCGGCCGACGACGTGGCCGGGCGCTTCGCTGCACGCACCGAGGGCGAGCGATTGGTCGGCCTGCTGAAGGAGTCGCCGCACCTGTTCGCCGATTTCGCCCTGCGCCATTCGCGCTGCCCGTCCAGCAGCGAAGGCGGCGACCTGGGCTGGCTGCAGCGCGGGCAGACCACGCCGGAGTTCGATCGCCAGGTGTTCCGCCTGCGCGAGGGACTGGCCGGTTTCCCGGTGGAATCGCGCTGGGGCTATCACGTGGTCTGCGTCGATGCCCGCGAGGAGGGCCAGCCGCAGCCATTCGAGGCGGTGCTGCCGCAGCTGCGTGACTATCTGGAACTGCAGGTGCGCCAGCGCGAGGTGCAGGCCTACCTGTTGCAGCTGCAGGAGCGCTACCCGGTGCGCGGGCTGGACGAGATCGACGCCGAAGCGGATATCGGCTGACCCCCATTGAACGAGGAGACCCCATGAACCAGGCCCTTGCCCCCGCCAGTGCCGGGCAGCAGCAACGTGCGCTGTGGCTGAGCACGTTCGCCTTCACCGTGTGCTTCGCGGTGTGGATGATCTTTTCAATCATCGGCATCCAGATCAGCCAACAGCTCGGTTTGAACGACACTCAGTTCGGCCTGTTGATCGCCACGCCGGTGCTGACCGGCTCGGTCAGTCGCGTCTTCCTCGGCATCTGGTCCGACCAGTTCGGTGGCCGCAAGGTGATGGTGCTGGTGATGCTGTGTGGCGCCGTGGCCACCTGGATGCTGACCTACGCGCAGACCTACACCCAGTTCCTGATTGCCGCGCTGTGCGTGGGCATCGCCGGCGGCAACTTCTCGGTGGGGGTGGCCTACGTGTCGAAGTGGTTCCCGGCCAGCAAGCAGGGCACTGCGCTGGGCATCTTCGGTGCCGGCAACATTGGTTCGGCAGTGACCAAGCTGCTGGCACCGCTGGTGATGGTGGCCGCCGGTTGGACCATGGTCGCCAAGGTCTGGGCGGTCGCGCTGGCCGTCACGGCGGTGCTGTTCTTCCTCTTCAGCAAGGAAGACCCGTCGCTGGAGCAGCGCCGCCGTGAGGGCGTGAAGCCGGTGCCGTTCGCCGAGCAGATGGCACCGCTGAAGAACCTGCAGGTGTGGCGGTTCTCGCTGTACTACTTCTTCGTGTTCGGCGGCTTCGTGGCGCTGGCGCTGTGGCTGCCGCACTACCTGGTGGGCGCCTACGGCATGGACGTGGGCCACGCCGGCATGCTGGCGGCGTGCTACTCGATCCCGGCCAGTCTGTTCCGCGTGGTCGGTGGCTGGATGTCGGACCGGATGGGCGCGCGCCGGGTGATGTACTGGACCTTCGGCGTGTCGGCCATCTGCACCTTCCTGCTGGCCTACCCGGATACCGAGTACGTGGTGAAGGGCATCCATGGCCCGATCCACTTCCATCTGGCCATCGGCGTGGTGATGTTCACCGTGCTGGTGTTCGTGCTGGGCTTCTTCATGTCGCTGGGCAAGGCCGCAGTCTACAAGCACATTCCGGTGTACTACCCGCAGCACGTGGGTGCGGTGGGCGGTGTGGTCGGCATGATCGGCGGCCTGGGTGGTTTCATCCTGCCGATCGTGTTCGGGGCATTGAACGATGCCGTGGGCATCTGGAGCAGCTGTTTCATGCTGCTGTTCGTGCTGGTGGCGGCTGCACTGGCGTGGATGCATTTTGCGATCCGTCGCATGGAGCGCCGTCACTTCCCGCAGATCGACCGCGAGACCGACCTGCCCGAAGCCATCGATGCGGCCGCGGCCGAGCGGGTGCGCGGCAGGTGAACGGGGTTGCCGGCCAGCGGCCGGCGCTACCGGGACGGTGCGCGGTGGGTGAGGGGGTTGCCGGCCAGCGGCCGGCACTACCGGAACGGTGCGCGGTGGGTGAGGGGGTTGCCGGCCAGCGGCCGGCACTACCGGGTAGCGGGTGAAAGGGTAGTGCCGGCCGCTGGCCGGCATGAACCCACCGATGCGCCTCGCTTGATTTCAATCAGGGCCACGCGAAGAGGAACGCCCGAAGATGGCTGCCATGAGCTTCCACGTCGATGAGAGTGAGGACACTGCGCTGCAGGCGGCATTGCTGCGGCAACCCCGGCATGTGCTGTTTCCGGCGGCTGACCAGTTCAGCACCGGGTTTGGCGAAAGCGGCTGGCGTGCCGCCGTGCGTGCCAGCAACGAGCACCTGATCCCGCGTGGCTTGACGTTCGGCTTCCAGGCCGGTCGCGGTGGTCGCGATGTGCCGCCACAGGCCTATCTGGACACCTTGCTGCTGGCCCTGCAGCTGCAGGCCGATGCCCTGGCCGAGGACCGCGAAGTGGTGGCGATGGTGCTGCAGCTGGGATTGGCCGAGACGTTGCCGCCGCCCCAGCTGGGCCAGCTGCTGGACGCCGTGCCGCAGCACCTGCGCACGGTAGCGCGCCCGCAGGTGGAAGTGCGGCTGGACGCCGGCAGTGCGCTGTCACCGGCGCAGCTGCGGGCGGTGGGGTGCACCCGCCTGAACGTGATCGACCGTGCCGATGCGCCGGGGCCGACCCTGCTGGCACAGGCGCGGCAGGTCGGCTTCACCGCGCGCTACTACCAGCTGCGCGTGCCCGCCAGTGAGGACATCGGCTTCATCGAGCGTCTGCATGAGGTGCTGGCCGAAGCGCCCGAGCGCATCCTGTTGCCAGCGCCTTGCGCATTGCCACGGGATCCCTCGGCGGCCCACTGGCTGCAGGCCTGGCGCCTGCTGCGCGCGGCCGGTTACGAACCGATCGGTGGTGACCACTACCAGCGCGGCGACCTGCCCAACCCGCATGGGCCGGGTGACGGCCAGCGCCATTGCGACCTCGCCGGTGTGCCACGGCGTGACCGCAGCGACTTCATCGGTCTTGGCCTGTCCGCCTGCAGCCAGATCGGCGAAGTGTTCTACCGGCTGGAGGACGAGCTGGGTGAATGGCGGGCGCGCCTGCAGTCCGGATACATGGGCGTGGCCGCGGGCCTGATCCTGTCCGAGGGCGAGCGGCTTGCGGCCGAGGTGGCGCAGAGCATTGCCTGCGACCATGCGCTCGATGCGGCCGCCTTCGAGTGGCGTAATGATGAACCGTTCGAGGAATGCTTCGCCGAACAGCTGCCGGCGCTGTCGCCGCTGCTGGCGCGCGGCTGGGCGCAGTGGGATGCACGCGTGCTGCGGCTGGCCGAAGAAGGGCGGTTGCTGTGGCGTATGATGGCCTCATGCTTCCGGCCGGCGGCCGCCATCGCTTGAGTCCTGCCCCGATGTCTTCAACTCCGCCTTCCCAGGGTCGCCTCGGCCGGGCCACGCCGAACCCCGCCGCCGCCGATGATGGCGACGCGCTGCACTTCTGCAGTACCTGTGCGTTTTCCGATGCCTGCATGTCGCAGGGTTACGACAAGACCGCGCTGGGCGATCTGCACGTCCTGGTCGACCACGTTGGCCCGTTCCATGCGGGTGACTACATCTTCCGCGCCGGTGAGTCGTTCGATTCGATCGCTGCGGTGCGCGCTGGCATGGTCAAGACCTTCGTCGATGACAGCCAGGGCAACGAGCAGGTGCTGGGCTTCAGCCTGCCGGGCGAAGTGATCGGCCTGAATGCGATCCACGGTTCGCGCTTCCCCTGCAATGCGGTGGCGCTGGACACCGTGCACCTGTGCCGCATCTCGTTCCCCAAGTTGAGCCTGCTGGCCACGCGCATGCCGGGGCTGCAGGCCAAGCTGTTCAGCCTGCTCAGTGCGGAGATCGGCAAGGTCGCCACGCTGGCTGCCAACCACCGTACCGAAGAGCGCATGGCTGCGTTCCTGCTGGACATGTCCGAGCGCTACGCGCGCCGCGGCTTTTCCGCCACGCGCTTCAACCTGACGATGGCACGCACCGAGATCGCCAATTACCTGCGGATGGCGCCGGAAACCGCCAGTCGCGTGCTGCGCCGCCTGAGCGATGATGGGATCATCGCGGTGAAGCAGCGCGAGATCCTGCTGCTGCAGCCCGAGCGCCTGGCGGCGCTGGCGGTGGCTGACGAATCCGATCCGAACTGAACCTGGCCGGGAGCCGACGATGAAGCGCGCTGGACTGTTGTTGCTGGGACTGCTGGCCACGCTGCCGGCCTGGGCGGCCGAGCTGACGGTGTCGGCGGCATCGAGCCTGACCGAGAGCTTCCGCGAACTGGGCGCCGCCTATGAGAAGGCGCACCCGGGAACCAAGGTCGATTTCAACTTCGCCGCGTCCGGCGTGCTGCTGCAGCAGATCAGCCGTGGTGCACCGGTGGATGTGTTCGCGTCGGCCGATGAAGCCACGATGGACCAGGCCCAGCAGCAGGACCTGCTGGCGGCCGGTACCCGCGAGGTGTTCGCGGTGAATGCGCTGTGGGTGGTGGTGCCGCCGCAGGCCAAGGCCGCGCCGCGTACCTTGAAGGACCTGGCCGGTGCCGGCGTGCAACGCATCGCACTGGGCAACCCGGACAGCGTGCCGGTCGGCCGCTATGCCAAGGGCGCGCTGGAAGCAGCAGGCCTGTGGCCGTCGGTGCAGGGCAAGACCATCACCACGCAGAACGTGCGCCAGTCGCTGGATTACGTGGCGCGCGGTGAAGTGGATGCCGGCTTCGTCTATGCCACCGATGCGCAGGCGATGCCCGAACGGGTGCGCCGTGCCTTCGCGGTGCCGGTGGCGGGGCGCATCGCCTATCCGCTGGCGGTGACCAAGGCCAGTGCGCAGCAGGCCGAAGCCAAGCGCTTCACCGCCTTCGTGCGTTCGGCACAGGGCCAGGCGATCCTGGCCAGGCACGGGTTCGGCAAGCCCTGAGGCATGGATCTCGACTGGAGCGCGCTGGGGTTGTCGCTGAAGGTGGCCGGTTGGGCCACCGCGATCAATCTGGTGCTGGGCGTGGCACTGGGTGCGCTGCTGGCGCGTCGGCGATTTCCTGGCCGTGAGCTGCTGGATTCACTGCTGACCCTGCCAATGGTGTTGCCGCCCACGGTGCTGGGCTACTACCTGCTGGTGCTGATCGGCCGTAACGGACCGATCGGTGCGTGGCTGCAGTCGTGGTTCGGCATCAACCTGGTGTTTACCTGGCAGGCGGCGGTGATCGCTGCGGCGGTGGCCTCGCTGCCGCTGGTGTTCAAGCCGGCACGCGCGGCGTTCGAGGAAGTGGACGGACAGCTGGAGCAGGCCGCACGCACGCTTGGTGTGTCCGAAGCAGCGGTGTTCTTCCGCATCACGCTGCCGCTGGCCTGGCGTGGCATCCTCGCCGGCCTGTTGCTGGCGTTTGCACGTGCGATGGGCGAGTTCGGCGCGACACTGATGGTGGCAGGCAGTATTCCGGGCCGCACGCAGACGTTGTCGATCGCCATCTACGAGGCGGTGCAGGCCGGCCAGGACGGCAAGGCCAATGCGCTGGTGATCCTGACCTCGGTGGTGTGCATCGTGATCCTGCTGCTGGCCGCACGGCTGGTGGGCGGGCGTCGCCGGGAGCTGCGTGATGTGGCTTGACCTGCAGGTGCAGCGCCGACTGCAGGCGGCCGGCCAGAGTTTCGTGCTGGACGTAGCTTTGCAGTGCACGCAGCGGCAGGTGGTGCTGTTCGGGCCCTCCGGTGCGGGCAAGAGCCTGACCCTGAAGGCAGTGGCCGGGCTGCTGCGGCCGGGCCAGGGCCACGTGCGCCTGCAGGGGCAGACCTTGTTTGACGCGGCGACCGGCGTGGACCTGCCGCCGCAGCGCCGCCGGCTGGGCTACGTGTTCCAGGATTACGCGCTGTTCCCGCACCTGAGCGTGCGCCAGAACGTGGCGTTCGGTCTGCAGAAGGGCTGGTTGAATCCGCGCGCCGGGCAGCGCTTCGAAGCGGTGGAGCAGTGGTTGCACGCATTCCGCATCGACACGGTGGGCGATCTGCTGCCCTCACAGGTATCCGGGGGACAGCGCCAGCGTACCGCCCTGGCACGCGCCCTGGTGACACAGCCGCAGGCGCTGCTGCTGGATGAGCCGTTCTCGGCGCTGGACCATGATCTGCGCCAGCACCTGCGCCAGGAGCTTGAGACCGTGCTGGACAAGACTGGCATTCCTTTGCTGTTGATCAGCCACGACCCGCAGGATGTGGCCATGTTCGGCCATCAGGTGGCACGCGTGGTGGATGGCCGCATCGTCGGCGGTTGATCCGTGATGGGCGCACGGGCGATGAATGGCTACATCTGATGGTAGTGCCGGCCGCTGGCCGGCAACCATGGATTCCTGAGCAGCCGGCCAGCGGCCGGCTCTACCGGTTCAGGAGTTCCGCGACGCTCAGGCGATGAATGGTTGCATCTGATGGTAGTGCCGGCCAGCGGCCGGCTCTACCGGTTCAGGGATTCCGCGACGCTCAGGCGATGAATGATTGCATCTGATGGTAGTGCCGGCCGCTGGCCGGCAACCACGGAATCTGGGGCAGCCGGCCAGCGGCCGGCTCTACCGGTTCAGGGGTTCCGCGACGCTCAGGCGATGAATGGTTGCATCTGATGGTAGTGCCGGCCGCTGGCCGGCAACCATGGAATCCGGAGCAGCCGGCCAGCGGCCGGCTCTACCGGTTCAACCGTTCGTCGCCCACTGGATGAACGCCCAGCGCCGGGTCGGTGCCATGCCGAAACGATGCTGCGGCGAACGAGCATGCCATGCGCGCACGCGTGCTTCCTCATCCGCATCCAACGCACCAAACAGCTCTACTGCCTGGCGCACCAGGCCATCGGCATCCTGTGCGACATCACGTACCGATTCGGGCAGGTAATCCACCTGCGGCTCGCGCCCCATGTCCAGCAGCATGTTGATCGGGTAGCGATGGTCGGGCATCGGCACCCAGTCACGGCCAAGCAGCTCGGCCAGCTCCGGTACGCCGGCACGAGGGCTGGTGGCGAAGGTAATGCAAGCGCGCTGGCGGGCGTGCGCATCCAGCCTGCGCAGCGCAGCCTCCAGATCCGGCACCCTCAACGAGCGTGAGGCAATGGCCAGATCGCAACGTGGCACGTCGTCCCAGTCATCGGTCCACGACAGCGCCCACGGCGTGACGTTGGAAACGCCGTCGCGGATGATCGCAGCGCGCAGTCCTTCGAGCATGCCGGTGCTGTAGTCGAGCGCGTGCACATGGCCCACCTGTGCGGCAATTGGCAGGCTCAGCAGGCCGGGGCCACAGCCGACATCCAGCGCCGTGGCCACGCCACTGAGATCAAGCCGGTCGAGGAATGCCTCGCTGTAGTCATCGTGGCGCCGCTTCCAGCTGGACTGCGCGGCACGCGCATCCCAGGCACTGGCCGGCTTTGCCTGGAAGCCGCAGGCCTGCAGGTGTTGGCGGTAGCGTGCGCTGTGGTCGATCGGGGTCGGTAGCGGGGTACTCATGTGGAAATTCCGGAAGCGGGCAGGGCGGCGGCGACGCGTGTGGCATCGACGCCATACAGGGTGGCGAGGCGCTCGGGCGTTGCGACCTCGCGGGCAGAACCGAGCACCTGCAGGCTACCGGCGGACATCAACGCAATGCGGTCGGCCACCTGCAGCGCGTGCTGCGGTTGATGGGTGGACAGCAGCACGCCGATGCCACGCTCGGCCAGGCGGCGCACGGTATCGAGGATGCGCAGCTGGTTGCCGAAGTCGAGGCTGGCGGTGGGTTCATCCATCACCAGCAGTTGCGCCTGCTGGGCCAGTGCGCGCGCGATCAGCACCAGCTGGCGCTCACCACCACTGAGCGTAGTGACGGTGCGGTCCGCCAACGCCTGCAGGCCCAGTTCGCGCAGGCAGTCATCGGCGATGGCCTCGTCGGCGCGGCCAGGTGCGGACAGCAGGCCCAGGTGCGCGGCGCGGCCCATGGCCACCACCTCGCGCACGCGCCAGGCAAAGGGCAGCGGCGCGGCCTGCGGCACATAGCCCATTCGGCGGGCGCGAGCGGCGCGGTCATGCGCGCGCAGCGGCGTGCCCTGCAGGTCCACTTCGCCGCGTACCGCAGGCAGCAGGCCGAGCAGGGTGCGGAACAGGGTGGTCTTGCCACAGCCGTTCGGGCCAAGCAGGCACAGCACCTCGCCGGGCTGCACCGACAGTGCAAACGGCACGCCCAGTGCCACGCCGGCATGGCCGATGACCAGTGCGCGTGCTTCGAGCAGCGGCGGAGCGGTGCTCATGAACGACGCTCGCTGCGCGCCAGGACCAGCAGGAAGCATGGGACACCGACGAAGGCGGTGAGGATGCCGAGTGGCAGTTCGATCGGCGCCAGGGTGCGCGCCAGCGTATCGGCGGCAAGCAGGAAGCTGGCGCCGAGCAGCAGGCTGGCCGGCAGCAGGCGACGGAAGTCGGCGCCGACCAGCAGCCGCGCGATGTGTGGAACCACCAGCCCGACCCAGCCGATGATGCCAGCCAGCGACACCGCTGCCGCCGTGCACAGCGTGGCGGCGGCGATCAGTGTCCAGCGCAGCGGGGTGACCGCCACGCCCAGCGCGCTGGCCTCCTCGTCACCCAGGCCGAGCAGGTTCACCCGCCAGCGCAGCAGCACCAGCGGCACCAGCCCGATCAGCAGCAGCGGCGCGGTGACCTTGAGGTCGTCGATGACCATCGCGTTCAAGCCACCCAGCAGCCAGAAGGTGATCGACGGCAGCTGCGTGTACGGATCGGCCAGCAGCTTCAGCAGCGAGATGCCGGCGCCGAGCAGTGCCGACACCGCAACGCCGGCCAACACCAGCACCAGGACCGGATCATGCCGCCGTACCAGCGCTGCCACCAGACAGACCAGGCCCACGGCCCCCAGCCCACCGGCGAAGGCGATGCCCTGCACCAGCAGCATCGGCAGGCCGAGGAACAGCCCCAGCGAAGCGCCAAGGCCCGCGCCGGCCGAGACGCCGAGGATGTCCGGCGACACCAGCGGATTGCGGAACATGGCCTGGTAGGCCGCACCGGCTGCCGACAGTACCGCGCCGATCAGCATGGCCGCGAGCACGCGTGGCAGGCGGATGTGCCAGAGCGCGGCCTGCACTGCAGGCGCGCTGGGTTCGCCGATGCCGAACAGCTGCCAGCCGATGGCATGCAGCAGCGCCGCCGGGCGCACCGGGAACTGACCGACCGAGAACGCCAGCAACAGCATTGCGAGCAACAGGCTCCAGCCACCGGCATGCCAGGTCCAACGTGGAAGCGTTCGCATGTTCAGGCGTTCGCATCCAGGCTGCGTGCAAGCGCGGCGGGCAGTGGCTGGCCCCACAGCAGCTGATGCAGCGTGCCGATGCGGGCACGCAGCGCGGCCGGGGCCAGCGCGGGGACTGCGCCCGGATGCAGCCTGGACAGCAGCCAGGGCAGGCCGGGCAGGCGGTTGACACCGGGCGGACCATCCAGCCATCCGAATGGCAATACCGGTGCGCAGTGCAGGCGGCGCTCGCGCACGGCACGCAGGGCGCGCCAGCGCGGGTCCTGTGCCGCCTGCGCGGCGAAGCCAGCATCCTGGGTCAGGATCACGTCCGGATCCCAGGCCAGCAGTTGTTCGAACGACACCCGGGCAAGGCCCCCGGCGCCGGCACTGGCAGCCACGTTGCGGCCGCCACAGAACTCGATGACTTCGGTGTTGATCGAGCCGGACAGACCGCTTTCCAGGCCATCGCTGCCACGCCCGTAGTACACGGTGGGCCGCGTCGCAGCGGGACGCGTCGCCAGCACCTCGTGCACCAGTGCCAACTGCGCCTCCGCCGCCTGCGCCAGTGCTTCGCCACGTGCGGCAACGCCCAGCAGCCGGCCGACGTGGCGCAGCTGCGCCGGATGATCGGGCAGACGGCCGGCAATCAGCTCGAACGGAATCGCGGTCTGCTTCCAGACCCGCTCGGCCGAGTCGCGGTAATTGGCATCGAAGTCACCGGCATCCAGTACCAGGTCCGGCTGCATCGCAAGCAGGCGTTCAAGGCTGACCGTGCTGCCGCGCCCGGCCAGGCGACCGACCACCGGCAGCGTGCGCAGCGACGCCGGCAGCTGCGCCAGGGCTTCGGGCGATACCTTCATCGGCCAACCGAGCAGACGTTCGGGTGCCACGGCGGCGAGCAGTACCGCAGCCGGCGGACCGGCCGCGAACACGCGCTTGGGCGTGGCCTTGGGCGCACCCAGCCGCAGCACGCGCTGCGCCGGCATCGCCAGCAACTTGGCATTGACGACCAGCAACGGTGCCAGCGCGAATGCCTGCAGCAGGGCGCGCCGCCTCATGCGGCGGCCTCCGGCGCGGTGCGGCAGGCATCCCACCAGGCCTGCAACGCCGCGTCATCGGCGGGCAGCTCGACGGCCATGCCGCCGGTGAACTGGCGCCACGCGTCGAGGTAGGGCAGCTTCACCGCGGTCAACAAAGGAATGCCGGCCAGCATCAGCGCCAGCAGCTCATCGGCCATGCCGCCGCCTTCCGATTCCAGCGTGCCGAAGCGGTTGGCGATGGCCAGCGCGGCGTGGTCCTGCAACGCGCGGCGCAGCACCACGCTGGCATCGGCGATGCCGCCCGGGTCCAGGTTGCAGCCACAGGAGGCCGGGCCCAGCGCCTGGCTGATCGGATAACGCGAACCGGGATCGGTCACGTCCATCAGTGCCATGCGCTTGTTGCCGTTGGCGGTGGGTTCGTGCGGCAGGTGCACCAACCCGCGCACGCGGTGGCCGGCGGCCAGCTGGCGTGCGGCGAACGCGGCCAGCAGGGCATCGGGCTCGCCGCTGTGGTCATGCACGATTGCGGCAATGCGCGGGGCCTGTATGGCGGTCATGCTCAGAACCTCCAGTTGGCGTTGGCAAACCAGGTGCGGCCCGGCATCGGGTAGCCGTCGGCCAGTTCGTACCATTTGTCACCGATGTTGCGCACGCCGAGGTCGAAATCCCAGGCGTCGCGCGGGCTCCAGCTGGCCTTCAGGCCGGTGATGCCATAGCCGGGCAGCTCGCGTACCGGGCGTGCGGCATCGGCGTAGCTGACCCTGCGGCCCTGTTCGGCTTCCAGCGTGGCCTGCAGCTTCAACTGCGGTAGAAGCTGCCAGCCCAGCGCCATGAACAGCCGTTGGCGCGGACTGTCGAGCAGGGCCACGCGGCGGTCTTCCAGGTTGGTGCGGCGCAGCCAGGTGTAGCTGGTCTGCAGGTCCCAGTCGTCGCCGATGCGCTGGCGCAGGCCCAGTTCCACGCCCTGATGGCGGGCCTTGCCGATGTTCTGCGCCTGGTTGCAGGTGCTGCCGCCGCATTCGCGCGAGGCCACCACGGCGTTCTGGATCAGGTCATCGATGCGGCTCTGGAAGAGGGCGGCCTGCAGTTGGCCACCGTCCCACCAGCGGCCACGCAGGCCGATTTCGAAATGCGTGGCATGTTCGGCCTTCAGGTCCGGATTGGGCAGCGCCGCACCCATGCGCGCCGAGTAGCGGTCCTTGATGGTCGGGAAACGCGTGCGCCGCGCGGCGCTTGCGTACCACTGCTGGTCCGGCGCCAGCTGCTGCACGTACTCCAGCACGGCGTTGGTGGCATCGGTGCTGCCGGTCGGCCAGAAGTACACGCGCTTGGCGTCGCGGCGGTCATGGCCGATACCCACGCGCAGGTGCGAGGTGTCGGTCAGCGCGATGCGGTCCTCGATCGCCACCGAAGTGGTGACATCACGGAAGTCCTTGGTCGGCGAGTGTGGGTTGCGCTCGCTGTGCTGGTCTTCCTTGTAGTGGATCGCGAACTGCAGTTCCTGGCGCGGCAGCGCCGTCGTGGCCAAGGTCACCGAGCCGCCCACGGTGCGGTCATCGTAGATGCTGGGGAAGCTGCTGTTGTCCATCGCCACCTGGTAGCTGCCGTCGGTGTAGGCGTCCAGGCCGTTGCCATAGGTATCGCGGTAGACGCGGGTGCGCAGCGTGGTGTGCTCACCCAGGCGGGTGTTGCCGATGAAGTACAGGCTGTCCTTGTCCCACCACGGCCAGCGCCAGTAGCGGATGCCGCTGCGCGCGGTGCCGGTGTAGACCGGGTTGTCCTTCTCGCCGTCCTGGCGCGCGTAGCCGATTGCGTACTCGTCGCCCTCGCGCGGGGTGTAGCCCAGCTTGAACGACAGGCGATGGTCGTCGCGCGAGGCGTTGCGCCGGTCCTTGCCGGTGTCGGTGGGTACGCGCTTGTAGTCGACGAAGCCCTTCGGCAGCGGGAACTCATCGGCCTTCAGGATCGACGCACCGAGCTGGAAGTACCAGTCGCCACGACGCCCGCCGAGGTTGACCGCCGCCTTGCGCTCGCCGCCATCGGCGATGCCCAGCCGCACGTCGCCTTCCAGCGGGCGCTCGGGGCGGCGGCTGACCAGGTTGATCGCACCGCCGAGGATGTTCGGTCCGTACAACAGCGAGGCGCCGCCGCTGGCGACCTGGATCTCGGCCAGGTCGAAGGTGGTGAAGCGGCCGAAGTCCACGTAGCCGTCATAGGGCACGTACAGCGGGATGCCGTCGAGGAACACCGGCACCTGGCGCGCATCGAAGCCGCGCAGGTAGACCATGTCCTCGTTGCGCGAGTTGCGCGCCAGGCTCACGCCCGGCAATACGCTGACCGCATCACCGACCGTGTTGCGGTCGAGCTGCTGGATGCGTTCGGCGTCGAGGCTGCGTTCGGCCACGGTGGGCGACGTGCCGCGCTCGGCATGCACGTCGATCGTGCCCAGGGTGAACACCGGCGGCGAGGTCGTGTCGGCCGCGGTGGCGGCAAGCGGGAGCAGCAGGGCGGACAGGGGTAGAACGAAACGACAGGTACGCATCCTCGCGAGTCCTCGGGTTCGTTATATCCAAGATGATATAACGGTTGGCAGGGGTCAACTTGATGACCGACCCGGGGATTCTCGGCGCTGGCCGGCACGGCCACCTTGATCGATATCAAGCACGGTGCAGGGCGGCCACGCCGTACACTGGCCGCTCGCGCGAACGCAGGGATCGAAGCACGATGAGTGAGGCCGAGCCGCCGTTGGAGCTGCAGGGCAACCTGTGGCTGAGCATTGCCGGGCAGAGCGTGGGTGGCCGCGGACGCTTCGCGCTGCTGGGCCTGATCGATGCGTGTGGCTCGATCAGCCAGGCCGCCAAGCGCATGGGCATGACCTACAAGAACGCCTGGGACGCGGTGGACGCGATGAACACCGCGGCCGGCGAACCCTTGGTCGCCCGCAGTGTGGGCGGCCGTGGTGGTGGCGGTGCGCGACTGACCGAGCGCGGCCACAAGCTGATCGCGCGGTTCGAGGAGGTCGAGCGCGCGCACCGTACGTTCCTGCAGTCGCTGCAGGCCACCCCCGGGCTGGACGAGGATCTGGCCCTGATCCGGAGAATCGGCATGATCACCAGTGCACGCAACCAGTTCCACGGCCGGGTCAGCGCGCTGGCCACCGGCGCGGTGAATGATGAAGTGCAGATCGAAGTGGCACCGGGCCTGGCGCTGGTGGCCACCATCACCCATGGCAGCGTGGAATCGCTGGGGCTGGCGGTGGGCGTGCCGGCCTATGCGCTGGTGAAAGCCTCGTCGGTGATCGTGGCGCAGGGCGAGGGCGCGCGCTACTCGGCGCGCAATCAGTTCACCGGCACGGTGGAGCGGATCACCGAGGGCGCGGTGAATGACGAGGTGGTGGTGGACATCGGCCATGGCTGCAGCGTGGTGGCGGTGATCACCCGTGCCAGTACCGCAGCGCTGGAACTGCGCGAAGGCAGCACGGCAACAGTACTGTTCAAGGCGTCGAGCGTGATCGTGGGCGTGCCGATGTAGAGCGGTCTGGTAGTGCCGGCCGCTGGCCGGCAGCTCGTGGTGCGAAGCGCAGCCGGCCAGCGGCCGGCTCTACCGATCAAGGGTTCGTGTGGTCCAGTGGTGATGGATCAATACAACTCGCAGTGCGTGCGGCCTTCACCTCGTAGCGTGTCCCAGTGCCCCTGACCACCGACGGTGATCACCCGCGCCAGTACCGCAGCGCTGTTCAAGGCGTCGAGCGTGATCGTGGGCATGCCGATGTAGAGCGGTCTGGTAGTGCCGGCCGCTGGCCGGCAGCTTCATGGTGCGAAGCGCAGCCGGCCAGCGGCCGGCTCTACCAGTCGAGCGTTCGTGCAATCCAGTGGAATGGATCAATACAACTCGCAATGGGTGCGGCCTTCGCCCCGCAGCGCGTCCCAGCGCCCTTCGCCACCGATGGCATCGATGGCCTCGCGCACCGCGCCTTCCAGGTGGCTCTTGTTGCCGCACAGGTACAGATGCCCACCGCGGGCCAATACATCGCGCACGTCATCGCCGCGCTGCTGCAGCACATGCTGCACATAGACCTTTTCGGCCCCATCGCGCGAGAATGCGGTATGCAGGCCGGCCAGCACGCCTCGCGTGTGCCAGTCCTGCAGCTGTTCGCGGTACAGGTAATCGTGCTTGCTGTGCTTCTCGCCGAACACCAGGTGCACTTCGCGCGCGCAGGCGCTGGCCTGCAGCTCCTGCATCAGCCCCATCAACGGTGCAATGCCGGTGCCGGTGCCGACCAGCAACAGGGGGGCTTCGCCGGTATCGGGCAGATGGAAGCCGGGGTTGGAGCGGCAGTACACACGGGCATGGTCGCCACCGTGCAGCAGGCTGCCGGTGGCTGTGCCAACGCGCTCGCGGCCGCGCAGGGTGTAGCGTACTTCGCGCACGCACAGGCTCAGCTGGTCGTTGCAGGGGTGCGAGGCGATGGAATAGGCGCGCGGCAGGCGCGGTGACAGCAGCTCGTGCAGGCGGGCCAGCGGCACGCTGTCCGGGGTAGCGTGGTCCTGCAGCACGTCCAGCAGGTCCAGCCCGTGCAGGTAGGCTTCCAGCTCGCGTTTCTGGCTGACCTTCAGCAGGCCCTTCAGCAGCTCGCTGCCGCCGAGCCTGGCCAGTTCGCGCAGCACGCCCTTGCTCAGCAGGCGCAGCTCGCGGTCATGCAGGGCGGTCACGGCGGCAGTGTCGCCATACCAGGTGGCCAATGCCTGCAGCAGGGCAGGGTCGTTCTCGGGTACTACATGCAGGGTGTCGCCCGCGCGGTACGCCATGCCGCTGCCGGCAATGTCCAGCTGCAGGTGCCAGGCGGCCGGGTCGCTGCTGTTCAAGCGGCGGCGTTCCAGAATGGGGGCGGCAAAGGCGTTGTCTTCGCCATAGGCGGTGACCTGCAGGTGCAGGTCTTGGCCCGCGTTCACGTCGCCGTCCAGCACCTGGCCCAGCACTGGCTGCCATTGCTGGAAGAACTGCTCGTAGCCCAGGTCGGCATCCACGCGGTGCAGCAGCGGCTGCGCCTGGCGCTCGCTCAGCGCGGCATCCAGCGCCTTGGTGAAGCCACAGAAGCTGGGGTAGCCGGTGTCACCGAGGCCGAACACCGCATAGCGCAGGCCACTCAGTGTCGGGGTCTGGCGCAGCGTTTCGAAGAACTGCTCGCCGTTGGCTGGCGGTTCGCCGTCACCGAAGGAACTGGAGATCGCCAGCAGCACATCGCCGTGGCCGAGGCTGGCCACGTCGATATCGTTGAACGGGAGCACCTGCGGCGCGTGCGGCTGCAGGTCCGCGCCCAGGCGCTGGGCCAGGGCGCGGGCATTGCCCGACTCGGACGCGAAACCCACCAGCAGGCGGCTGAAGGGCGTACTGGTCGGGAGGGCGTTCACGCGGCCTCGTAGAAGTCGTCGAACTTTTCCTTGCTGAACTCGACCAGGTCGTAGTTCTGCATCAGGTCGTTCACCACGCGGCGGATGCTGATGTACGAGGTGATGTTGCCCTCGGCATCGAACAGCGGCTGCACGGTGGTGTCCACCACGTAGAGCACGCCGCCCTTGCCGAGGTTGGGCACGATGCCGGTCCAGGTCTTGCCGGCCTTGATGGTGTCCCACATGTCCTTGTAGACGGCCTTGGGCACGTCCGGATGACGCACGATGCTGTGCGGCTGGCCGATCAGCTCCTCGCGGGCGAAGCCGGTGAGCGTGCAGAACAGGTCGTTGGCGTAGGTGATGTTGCCCTGCAGGTCGGTGGTGGAGATCACCATGACGTTCTGCATGGCATTCAGCAGCTGGGCGTTGTCGGGGGTGTAGCTCATCGCAGGGTCCTTGTGGATGCCGGTAACGCCGGCGTGTTCGGGTCCTGCATAGAAATACGCCCGCACGGCGGCGGGCGGTTTGACATTGATCAAGTGGGTGGCGGGATCGGCTGCGACCGGGTGTCGCAGGGAGAATCTCTGCAGAGACGAGCCCATGCTCGGCTCACGCGGCAAGCGGGAATGCCAGCAGCCGAGCATGGGCTCGGCTGCTACAGGAACGGCGAGCGCGTCAGCCCATCAGATAGCGCAGTACACCCGCCGAGACCACGCCGATCAGCACCGTCGGCAGCATCGACAGCCGCGTGGCAGCCAGCAGGGTGATCGCCAGCGCGGCGAGGTCGGCGGGCTTGTCGGCGACGAAGTCGGGCGCGGTCACCGAGATCAGCACGCAGCCCGGCGCGGCTTCCATCACCGTTACCGCGCGCTTGCTCAGTGTGCGGTTGCGCAGTGCGAGGAAGCCGACGATGCGGGTCAGGTAGGTGGCGGCGGCCATCAGCACGATGGTCAGTACCGAAGTCCAGTGGATCATGCCGTTGAAGATCAGGCCGTTGAAGATCATGCTGCGTCCTCCGCCAGCAGCCAGGCCGCGGCCAGGCCCGCCAGTGCGCCGCTGGCCACGTACCACGCACCCGGCACCAGCAGGTAGGTGGCAGCGGCCACCACCAGGCTGACCAGCCACGGGCGCGCGGCCTTCATGCCCTGCCACATGCCACGCAGCAGCACCAGGAACACGGCGGGGAAGGCCATGTCGAAGCCGTAGGCGTGGATGTCGCCCAGCATCGGCCCAACGATCGCGCCCAGCGCGGTGCAGGCCACCCAGACCGTGTACAGGCCTGCCGACACACCCAGGTAATAGGCCAGGCTGAAGCCGAGCGCACGGCGGCGCGCATCGGCCACGCCCATTGCCCAGCTTTCGTCGCACATGAAGAACAGCGCCGGCAGCACGCGGCGGCGCGGCAGGTGCTGCAGCAGCGGGGCCAGGCTGGCACCCATCAGTAGGTGACGGCTGTTGACCAGCGCGGTGATCGCCACGATCAGCGCGATATGTGGCGGCGAGGTCCACAGTTCGACGGCAGCGAATTCCGAGCCGCCGGCGAAGTTGAGGCCGGTCATCAGCGGCACTTCCAGCGCGCTCAGGCCCTTCTGGGCGGCCTGGGCGCCGAGCACCAGGGCGAAGGGAATGAAGCCGATCATCACCGGTACGGCGGCGCGCAGGCCGCGCAGGAATTCGGCGCGCGGCGCGGTATCGCAGGTATCGGGCAGGGGGAAGGTGGTACGGGCGTCCATGGAACGGCACAACGAGGTGGGGGTGGCCCATGCTAGCGGTCCGATCGCGAAATCGGGTTGCGTTGATGCCATTCGATTCGGGAATATTGGTACTCCATGCGGCCGGGGTCGCCAAAGGTGAAATCCCATGCAGTATCAGCTCGACAACCTCGATCGTCGCATCCTTGATGCCCTGCAGCGTGACGGTCGCCTGCAGAACCTGGAGCTGGCCCGGCAGGTGGGCCTTTCGCCCTCGGCCTGCCTGCGGCGGGTGCGGCTGCTGGAGGAAGGCGGCTACATCGACCGCTACGTTGCCCTGCTGAACGAGGCCAAGGTGGGGCGTGGCTTCACGGTGTTCGTGCGGGTCTGGCTGCGCGGGCAGGACGAGGACACCACCAACCACTTCATCAACAGCATCAAGTCTTTCCCGGAAGTGCTTGAATGCCATCTGATGGCGGGCGACTGCGATTTCCTGCTGCGGGTGGCGGTGGCGGATCTTGATGCCTACCGGCAGTTCCAGATGCAGCACCTGAACCGGATTGCCGGGGTGCAGAACACGAAGACCGAGATTCCGATGCAGCGGATCAAGCAGACCACCCAGCTGCCGCTTTGAGGATCGGGGGGGCGGCCGGGTTGCACCCGGCACCCGCGGTAGTGCCGGCCGCTGGCCGGCAACCTCAGGAGCAACAGCCGAAGCAACAGCCGAAGCAACAGCGTGCATTGCAACCGGACCCACCCCGCCTTCGACAGATTTCCGCGATCTGTCGGAACGGCATGAGCTGCTCTTGGTGGGTGTCGACCTTGGTCGACACGTTTTGGCCGGCAAGGGGTCGGATCCCGTTGCTGCGCAACGGGCTCTGACCCCCGTGCGTAGATAGCGTGGTCTGTTCGATTTGTTGATGCCTGATCCTTGACTGGCTCCAGGAAGGCTGGCCCGACGGTCGGCCGTGGGCGGCGGTCATCGCAATGACATGTGCCCCCGGTACGGTTTGAGCCCGCTTGCTGGTCGCGCGCGGGCCGGGGTTCCGGTCGTGGCGCGCGTCCACTGCAGCTGCTGTCGCTGCCGAGGGTCATGTGTTCTACGTCAGGGGGCTGAATGGACACCATGCGGTCAGAACTTGGAAGGTGGCCATCGCCGCATGGCTGCTGCTGTCCTTTGCCGCTGTGGCGCAGGACGGTGTTCATGCCTACGACATCCCTGCGCAACCGCTGGAGCAGGCGGTCGAGCGCTTCAGCGTCATCAGCGGGTGGTCGGTGATGTACCCGGGCGATCTTGCCGCGGGCCGTAGCAGCCATGCGCTGCGCGCCAGCCTCGCGCCGCTGCCTGCCTTGCAGATGCTGCTGCAGGATTCCGGTATCGAGGCCGAGGTGATCGGCGAGCAGCGCGTGGTGCTGCGCCGGGGCACGCCCGCGGCAGCCGAACCCGGTATTGGCGCCGAGCTCCCGGATGCCGAGCGTCGGCGCCGCTATGGCGGGCTGCAGCAGCGCCTGCGTGCGGCGTTCTGTGACGACCCCGAGATCGCGCCCGGCCGCTATGCCGCAACGCTGCGCTTCCACGTCGATGGGGAGGGCCAGGTGCAGCAGCCCGAGCTGCTGTCCGGCAGTGGCAGTGCCCGCCGCGATGCGCGCCTGCTTCAGGCGCTGCAGGGCCTGGTGCTGGCGCGCGATGCCGCTGCGCTGCCGCAGCCGGTGACCCTGCAGATCCGTCCTTCCGGCGCCGACCACGACTGTGGCCAGCGCGCGCCCCTTCCATGACTTCAAGGATTCGAACATGAGCAACGGTACGGCTGGGGCAGTTGACCTGATGGACCACCTTCTGGGGGCCTACGACGAGCTGAAGCGCCGGCTGGTGCGCAAGCTGGGCTCGGAGGAGCTGGCCGGCGATGCGCTGCAGGACACCTGGATGCGCCTGAGTGCGCGCCGTGACCGCCTGGATGCCGTACAGAACCCCGCGGCCTACCTGTTGCGCATGGCGATGAACACGGTGATCGACCGCCAGCGTGCCGACCACCGCCTGCTGAGCCTGGAAGAGGTGGATACGCTGATGGAGATGGCCGACCCGGCACCGGGCCCGGCGCAGGCGGCCGAACTGGATTTCGCGCTGGAAGACATGGTCGGCCTGCTGCAGCGCATGCCCGAGCGCCGACGCCGCATCCTGCTGGCGATCCGCGTCGATGGCCTGCAGCAGCGCGACGTCGCCGACCAGCTGGGCGTGTCGCTGCGGCTGGTGCAGCGTGAGTTGAAGGCGGCCCAGGATTACCTGGCCGAGCGCAGCGGGCAGGGGCGCCAGGTGCGGTTCTGAGCGGCGGCATCCGTCTACACTTTGACGCCGAGCAGAACCCCGCAGCGTGCGGGTCCGGCATGAGCCCCCATGGATCCTGACGATCGCCCGCAACGCCCGCTGGATGCCGTCGAGCGTCAGGCCCACGCGTGGGTGGTGCGGCTGACCTCGGGCGAGGCCACCGCCGCCGATGGGCGCAGGTTCCGGGCGTGGTGCGAGGCTGATCCGCGTCATCGCGAAGCATTCGGCCGTGCGCGCCGGCAATGGGAGCAGGTACGCCTGGCCGGCGAACAGCTGCCCGCCGCTGTGCGCCAGCCGGTCGCGCCGACGCCGGCCCAGCGCTGGAGCCGGCGCGCCTTCCTGGGCGCCGCGATTGCCGCACCGGCCAGCTTGGTGGTGGTGGCGGCGATCCGTCCGCCGCTGGGGCTGTGGCCATCGGTGACGGCGATGGCGGCCGATTTCCACACCGGCACCGGTGAACGGCTGCAGATCGCGCCCTTGCCGCAGCTGAAGATCGAACTGGATACGCAGAGCAGCCTGCGCCGTCGTGCGGACACGCAGGGCGAAGGCTTCGAGCTGGTGCAGGGCCAGGCCGCGATCGAAACCCAGGCAGGCCTGCGCCTTGCCCTGTTCGCGGGGCCGGGCTGCGTGATTGCCGATGAAGGTGCGGTGCGCCTGGACGTCCGCAACACCCACGGCCAGGTACGGGTGACCTGCCTGCAGGGCAGCGCCCGCATCGAGCACCCGCAGGGCCGCCTGCAGCTGCAGGCGGGCCAGCAGACCCAGTACGACGAGCGCCTCAGTGGCGTGGTGGCCGAAGCCCTGGCCTCGGAAGTGAGCGCCTGGACCGAGGGCATGCTGGTGTTCCGCCGCGCTCCATTGCGCGAGGTGGTGGATGAAATCAACCGCTACCGCCGCGGCAAGGTGCTGCTGGGCGAATCGGCATTGGCGCGGGCCCCGGTCAGCGGCCGTTTCCGCATCGATGATCCGGACGCGGCGCTGGAGCAGCTGCGACTGACGATGTCGCTGGATCTGCGTCGCTTTCCGGGTGGCATTGCCGTCCTTGGTTAGGTGAAGACGCTGGCCGTGCGCGCCGCGCAGGGCTGTTGCAAGCAAGGAGACGCCAAGGATGCGCAACGAGACCATCGGTGTGCTGGATCTGCGCCGCAATCTGTCGGCGTTGCTGGAAACCACGCAGCGACGGCCCTTGATGGTGCATCGCTATGGATCGCCGTGGGTGTGCGTGGTATCCGATGCGCAATGGCAGCAACAGGCCGTTCTGCTGGAGTTCGATCCGCAGTCCCACCCGTTGGCGATGCTGTTGCGGCTGCAGCAGCAGGTGCTGCCCCTCGCTGAGGCCGGCACGCTGCCGCCTGCGGCGATGGCGCGCGTGCTGCTGCTGATGGGCATGCACGGCATCGACGATCTCGTGCAACTGCACGAACAGGTGCAGCACCATCGTCTTTGGCACTGGTTCGTGGCCGGCACCCAGGGCGTGATGGATGGCTGGCAGCTGCCGGCGCTGCGTGTTGCGATGGCGTCATGGTGCGATGACGTGGATATGTCCAATGCGCTGGCAACGTTCGCCGCACGCAGCGATGTGGCGATACTGGCGCGCCGTTGCGGGGGCGAAGCGCCGCGACTGGAGCGCGAAGCCTGCAGGCAGATGACGCTGCGATGACGTTGCTGATGAAGCGCCACGCAGCGCACAGAGATGCATTCGCGTTGTCGTTTCAACTGCCTTGCTGACGTCTTCTCCAGAGTACGACGCACCACGCGTCGTGGAGCACGGGCGGCGCCGATGGCAGATAGTCGCAGGATCAGCATGCTGGAACTGGATCGCCACCTGAGCCAGTCGCTGGAGCAGGCTCGGCACACGCCTGTGAACGTGCAGCGCTATGGGCACTCGTGGGTCTGGGTGCTGTCCAGTGATGCCTGGGCCGATGCGGCGCGCTGGGCGGCACTGGACAGCAGCGCGCATCCGCTGGCCGCGCTGCGGCGCGCCCTCGATCTGCAGCTGCGGCCCTGGCCCGAAGCGGCCATGAACGCGCTGCCGCTTGACGCGGGCGATGTGCGGCAGCTGCAACGTGCGGCGTTGCTGGTGGTCGTGCGTGATCTCACCAGTGCGCAGCGCGTGTACGACGATCTGCGCTACCACCAGGCCTACCGGATGTTCATCGGCCTCGACCATGGCACCGCGTGGTCGCCGATGCAGTGCGTGCGCCTGCTGCAGGCCTGCGCGCACCCGTTGCTGCGCGGCTGCATCGACGATGCGCTGGCCAGCGTGCCGCAGCACTTGTTCGAGTCTGCATGTGTACCTGCGGCACGTGCTGCGCCTGCACAGGCACACGCGCAGCGAATAGCAGGCGGATGTTTATCGTACTGACACATGCACCGCTGACCATGGCACAGCGGTCTCTTCCAGGATGACGAGGGCGGAACAATGGCAAGGCAGGTGGGTGGTCGCAGGGCTCGGCAGCAGGGCTTCAGCCTGATCGAGATCATGGTGGTGGTGGTGATCATCGGCATTCTCGCGGCATTGATCGTGCCGCGGTTGATGGACCGTCCCGACCAGGCGCGCGTGGTGGCGGCGCGCCAGGACATCGCGGCGCTGATGCAGGCGTTGAAGCTGTTCAAGCTGGACAACGGGCGCTATCCCAGCGCCGAACAGGGCCTGCAGGCGCTGGTGAAGCCGCCGCAGGGCGGCGGTGCGATGCCGGTGACACCGTATCTGGATCGCCTGCCGAATGACCCATGGGGCCATCCGTACCAGTACCAGATTCCCGGAACCCATGGCGACATCGATGTGTTCTCGCTGGGTGCGGACAGCAAGCCCGGTGGCGACGCCGGGAACGCGGACATCGGCTCCTGGCAGCTGTGAGGCGTGCAGATGACAGCCCGGACGCGTTCGGTCCCGTGCACCCGCCAGCGCGGCATGGCGGTGATCGTCGCCCTGCTGGTGGTGGCATTGGTGGCGGTGATTGCCACTGCACTGCTGACCCGGCAGTCGGCACAGCTGCGTGCGCTGCGTGGCGACCAGCTGCGTGCGCAGGTGCGCATGGCGGTCGATGCCACCCTGGAGCGCGCGGCGCAGCAGCTGCGTGACGATGTAAAGGAGCAGTTGACCACGGTGCGCAGCGGCCGTTGGGCGCGTCCACTGACGCTGCAGGCGCCGCTGCCGGTGCAGTTGCAGCTGGTCGATGCACAGTCCATGTTCAACCTGCGCAACCTGCTGGCCTATGGCAAGCCGGACCCGGAGGCACGGCGCGCGTTCATCGCGCTGTGTGCTGCACAGGGGCTTGGACAGGGTGCCTGCGCATCCGCGGCGGACCACATCCAGGCGCGCCTGCGCGACGGCGACATCCAGGCGCAGGCCCCACTGCCGCGCGAATCACTGATCGCGCAGGCACTGGCCGGTGCCGATCCGGTGGCGCTGCAGGCGCTGGCGCGGCGCACCGTGGTGCTGCCGGCGCAGACCCTGGTCAACGCCAACACCAGCGACCTGAGCGTTCTGCAGGCGGTGACGCCTGCGGTCGAGCCGGCACGGCTGCAGGCGCTGCTCGGTGAGCGCGACGGCGGCCATTGGCTGCTCAACCGCGGCGACATCGCCAATCGACTTCAACTGAGCAACGAACAGATGGCCGTGCTTCCCTTGGGCATCCATAGCGAGTGGTTCCTTGCGGTCGGCCAGGTGCAGGCCGATGGCAGTGCGGTCGACTTCCGGGCCCTGATCTGGCGCGAGTACCGCGATGACAGTGTGCGCGTGCAGCGTGTGTGGACGAGGATTGGAGCATGAGCGTGCAGCTGAGGGTGCGCCTGCCGGCGCTGGAACACCTGCGCGCCGACAGTACGGTCGAGTGGGCGCAGATGCACAAGGGTGGGGTGCTGGCCCATGGCCGCGAGGGCTTGGCCGTGCTCGGGCAACGTCATCCGCAGGCCGAGGTGCTGGCCTGTCTCGATCCGCAGGACCTGATCCTGCTGGAACTGCAGCTGCCGCCACTGTCCGGCCGCAGGCTGCAGGCCGCATTGCAGGGCGAAGTAGAGGCGATGCTGCTGGATGACCTGCAGGAGGTCGCGTTGGCACACGGTGTGCAGGCGGCGGACGGCACGGTTCCGGTGGCGTGGCTTGGCCAGCAGGCCGTCCTGCAGGCGCAACAGCTGCTGGCTTCATGTGCACTGCAGCTGCAGGCACTGTACCCGACCCCGCTGCTGCTGCCGTGGCAGAACGGTCAGGCAACGCTGCAGGCTGCCGGTGAGCATCTGCTGGTGCGCTGCGGGCGCGATCGTGGCTTTGTGCAGTGGTGCGGTGGGCGCGACACAGCGGCGGTGCTGCAGTCGCTCGCGGCGCGTCTTCAGCAATCCGGGGTGCAGGCCGTGCAGTGGATCGACAGCGTGCCGTCGGCGTGGCCGGAGAACCTGGCGGCCACCGTGGTCGCGCATGAACGGCAGGCGTGCGGACCCGCGCCAGCGTGGTCGTTGCCACTGCCGGGTCGCAGCAGGCAGGCACCCCGCGTGGCGATCGGCCTCGCCTTGGCGGCGGTGTTGCTGGCTGCGCTTGGGCTGCAGCTGCAGGTCTCGCGCTGGCGCAGCGAGGGCGAGGCGTTGCAGCAGGACATGGCGCGGCAGTTCGGCTCGCACTTTCCGGAGATCACCGATGTGGTGGACCCGGTGCTGCAGGCGCGGCGCGCGCTGGCCGTGCCGTTGCCGGCGCCGCCGTTGCCACCGGTGCAGCGGCAGGTCGCAACGACGCTGCAGGCGATTCCGGAGTTGGGCGGCCAGGTGCGCGGCCTGCACTATCAACCCGGCCAGTTGGAACTGGAGCTGGACGCCGATGCGCAGGCGGTAGCCGATGACGCACAGCGGCTGGAACAGTGGCAGCAGGCGGCGCGGGCGCAGGGCCTGCAGCTGGCGCGCGAGGCCGGTGGACGCCTGCGCGTGAGCGGGGGCGGACAGTGACCGCCAGGGCTATGCGCCTGGGCGAGGGTGTGGCCGGTCTGCAGCGACGCTGGCAGCACCTGCCGCCGCGCGACCGCTGGATGCTGTGGGTGATGGTGCTGGCGCTGCTGGCAGCGGGGCTGTGGTCCTTCTGGCTGGAGCCGCTGCTGAAACAGCGCGCGCATTGGCAGGCTGAGCTGCCGCGGCTGCAGGCGCAGGCGCGCGCACTGGCGCCGCTGCTGCGTGCACGCGAACGCCAGCAGCAGGTGCAGGGGCAGCGCCCGACGCTGGCCGCGCTGCGTAATGGAATCAAGTCCGCCGGCCTCGCCGATGGACTGCATGTCGAAGCACGCGACGGGCGTTGGCACCTGCAGGTGCAGGCGGTACCTGCTGACGCACTGTGGAACTGGCTGCTGCCCGTGCTGGCCGATCCGGCCATCGAACTGCAGCAGCTGCAACTGACACGCACAGGGGATGCGAACATGCCGGCGGCACGGATATCCGGAAACATCGTGAT
Organism: Stenotrophomonas maltophilia; assembly: GCF_003205835.1. Taxonomy (GTDB): domain Bacteria; phylum Pseudomonadota; class Gammaproteobacteria; order Xanthomonadales; family Xanthomonadaceae; genus Stenotrophomonas; species Stenotrophomonas riyadhensis. Next base: position 2,687,551 of record NZ_CP029773.1, on the reverse strand, counting down.
GGCACTCACTGCGGGTGGCCATTCATGAGGGCGATGCGCAGCCTTGCCTGCAGCACTGTATTGGCCCTGATCGTGGGTGCCGCTCACGTTGTTACGCCGGCACAGGCGCAGGACGCCCGCGATGAGCCGGTGCAGTTGAACCTGGTGGATACCGATATCGGCGGCGTGCTGCGCATGGCAGCACGGTTCACCGGGCGCCAGTTCCTGGTTGATCCGCGGGTGACCGGCAAGATGACAGTGGTTTCCGATGGTCCGGTCAGCCGTACCCAGGCTTACCAGTTGCTGCTGGGCGCGCTGCGCATGCGTGGCTTCGCGGTGGTCGAGAACGGCGGCGTCAGCCGGGTGGTGCCGCAGGCCGAGGCCAAGCTGTTGGGCGGGCGCGTCGGCACCGGTGGTGCAGGGGGTGAGGTCGCCACACGCACCTTCGCGCTGCGCTACGAGAACGCGGCCGCGCTGGTGGCGGTGCTGCGACCGATGATCAGCCCGGACAACCCGATCACCGCCAATCCGGGCAACAACACCCTGGTGATCACCGACTATGCCGACAATCTGGAGCGCATTGCGCGGGTGATCGCCAGTGTCGATACACCGGCCGGCATGGACACCGACGTGGTGAAGCTGCAGCAGGGCATCGCGGTGGACGTGGCTGCGATGGTCGCGCCGCTGCTGGATGCCCAGGGCGCCGAGCCCAGCCAGAAGGTGGTGGTGATGGCCGACCCCCGCAGCAACAGCGTGCTGCTGCGTTCCAGCAGCCCGGGCCGAACGCGCCTGGCGCGGCAGTTGGTGGAGAAGCTGGACCGCGCGCAGGACGAGTCCGGCAACCTGCATGTGGTCTACCTGCGCAATGCCCAGGCCAATCAGCTCGCCGGCGTGCTGCGCGGCGTGGTGGCCGGGCAGAGCGATGCACCGGCAATGGGCAGCAATGAAGGCATCACGCCACTGCCCGGCGACGCCAACCGCGCCACACCGGCGCAGCCGTCGCAGCCGCAGCAGTCCAAGACCGGTGGCAATGCGCTGGAATCGCAGCGGCTGGACCCGAACCGCCGCGACCCGATCGACGCCGGCAGCACCGGCTTCAGCCAGAATGGCATTTCGGTGCAGGCGGACGTGGCCACCAACACGCTGCTGATCTCCGCCCCCGAGCCGGTGTACCGCAACCTGCGGCGGGTGATCGACCAGCTCGACCAGCGTCGTGCACAGGTGCTGGTGGAAAGCCTGATCGTGGAGGTCAACCAGACCGACGCGGCCGAACTGGGCGTGCAGTGGATGCTGGGCAATGGCCGCACCTTCGGCGGCACCCACTTCGGCGGCACCACCGGCGGCAGCGGGCTGAACACCACCGCACGCACCACCCTGGACGTGTTGCCCAAGGATGGCCTGAAGATCGGTGTGATCGACGGCACCATCAACCTGCCCGGTGTCGGCCAGATCCTCAACATGAAGGCGCTGGCCAACGCGCTGCAGAGCAAGGGCGGTGCCAACATCCTGTCCACGCCGAACCTGATGACGCTGGACAACGAGGCGGCCAGCATCATGGTCGGCCAGACCGTGCCGTTCGTCAGCGGCCGCTACGTGACCGACGGTGGTGGTGGCAGCAACAACCCGTTCCAGACCATCGTGCGCGAGGATGTGGGCCTGAAGCTGCGGGTGCGCCCGCAGATCTCCGAGGGCGGCACGGTGAAGCTGGACATCTACCAGGAAGTCAGCAGCATCGACGCGCAGAGCGCGAACAGCACGGCCGGCATCATCACCAACAAGCGCGCCCTGGATACCAGCGTGCTGCTGGACGATGGCCAGATCATGGTGCTGGGTGGCCTGCTGGAAGACAGCGTCAGCCATGGCCGTGATGCGGTGCCGGGGCTGGGAAAGATTCCGGTGTTGGGCGCCTTGTTCCGCAGCGACACGCGCAAGCGCGCCAAGACCAACCTGATGGTGTTCCTGCGCCCGCACGTGGTGCGTGACCCAGCCGCCGGCCAGCGCCTGACCCGCGACCGCTACGACTACATGCGCAACGCGCAGGCCGGCGCGCAGCCGGTACAGAGCTGGGCCTTGCCGACGCTGTCGGCACCGCAGCTGCCACCGCAGGACCTGTCTGTACTCGGCCAGGGCAATGCACGCGATGGCCAGGGCCAGCCGCTGCAGAACAGCAGCCTGGCGGCGCTGTACCCGTCCGGTGACGGCGATGCGCAGCTGGTGCAGTTCGCGCAGGGGCTGGACCCGGCGCGTGCCAGCCAGGGCGTGGCGCAGGTGCGTGCACTGGGCCTGCAGGCCTATGCCGAAACGACGCCCGGCGAGAGCGGGCAACGCCTGCGCGTGCGATTGCCGCGCGATCCGGCGACGCTGGACCCCGCGCTGCAGCAGCTGCGCGGGCTGGGCTACACGCCGGAACTGGTGATCGGGCCGTGAGCGCCGCCGCGCCACTGCCGTACGCCTGGGTGCGCAGCCATGGCGTGATGCTGTCCGAAGTTGGCGGCGAGTCGGTGCTGCTGGGCACCGCCGAAACCGCGGCGTGGGCCGTGGCCGAACTGCGCCGACGGCATGGCCCGCTGCCGTTCCAGGCACTGGATGCTGCGACCTGGCAGCAGCGGCTGGGTGAGCAGTACCGTGACGGCGGCGACGCCGCTGCCGTGGTCGGTGCTGCTGAAAGCGAAGTCGATCTGGACCGGCTGATGCAGGACATGCCGGAAGTCACCGATCTGCTGGACGCGCAGGACGATGCGCCGGTGATCCGCATGATCAACGCGCTGCTGGCACAGGCCGCACGCGATGGTGCCAGCGACCTGCACATCGAGCCGTTCGAGACCCACTCGGTGGTGCGCTACCGGGTGGATGGCACCCTGCGCGATATGGTGCAGCCACGGCGCGCACTGCACGCGGCGCTGGTGTCGCGCATCAAGATCATGGCCCACCTGGACATCGCCGAGAAGCGGCTGCCGCAGGACGGGCGCATCGCGATCCGGGTGGGTGGGCGTCCGTTGGACATCCGCGTCTCCACGGTGCCGACCGGGCATGGCGAGCGCGCCGTGCTGCGACTGCTGGAGAAGGATGCCGGCCGTCTGCAGCTGCAGCGCCTGGGCATGGCCGATGACACCCTGGCCACGTTCACCGGATTGATCCGGCAGCCGCATGGCATCGTGCTGGTCACCGGGCCGACCGGCAGCGGCAAGACCACCTCGCTGTACGCCGCGCTGGGCCAGCTCGACAGCAGCACCAGCAACATCCTCACCGTGGAGGACCCGGTGGAGTATGACTTCGCCGGCATCGGCCAGATCCAGGTCAACGCGCGTATCGGCATGAGCTTCGGCACGGCGCTGCGCGCGATCCTGCGCCAGGACCCGGACACCATCATGATCGGTGAGATCCGCGACCTGGAGACCGCGCAGATTGCGGTGCAGTCGTCGCTGACCGGCCATGGCGTACTGGCCTCCCTGCACACCAACGACGCGATCTCGGCGGTGACCCGCCTGGCCGACATGGGCGTGGAACCGTTCCTGCTGGCCTCGTCGCTGCGCGGTGTGCTGGCGCAGCGGCTGGTGCGGCGGCTGTGCACGCAGTGCCGGCGCGCCGAGGTGGACGACGAGGGCCGTACCGTGTGGCGTGCGGTGGGCTGCGCGGCCTGTGCCAACAGCGGCTACCGGGGACGCACCGGTATCCACGAACTGTTCGTGGTCGACGACCGCGTGCGTGCGCTGATCCACGAAGGGCAGGGGGAACCTGCGCTGCGCGAGGCGGCACGACGTGCTGGCATGCGGACGTTGCGCCAGGACGGTCAGCGCTGGGTCGACAGCGGGGTGACCACGCTGGAAGAGATCCTGCGCGTCACCGGCGACGACTGAGGCTTGCATGGCGCTGTTCGACTACCAGGCCGCCAACGCGCAGGGCCGCATCGAGAAGGGTCAGCTGGACGCCGACAGCCCGCGCGGCGCACGCCAGCTGCTGCGCGGTCGTGGGCTGACACCCGTGCAGGTCCGCGCGGCGCGCGGTGCGGGCAGTGGCTGGGGCGCCCGGCGGCTGTCTGCCAGCGAGCTGGCCTGGGCCACGCGTCAGCTGGCCAGCCTGCTGGCCGCCAGCCTGCCGTTGGAAGCTGCATTGAGCGCGGTGATCGAGCAGGCCGAGCGCCCGCACGTGGCCCAGGCACTCACCGCCGTGCGCGCCGACGTGCGTGCCGGCCAGCGCCTGACCGTTGCGCTGGCTGCGCGGCCGCGCGATTTTCCGCCGATCTATCGGGCGCTGGTGGGCGCCGGTGAAGACTCCGGCGACCTGGCACGGGTGATGGAACGCCTTGCCGACTACATCGAAGAACGCAACGCGCTGCAGGCCAAAGTACTGACCGCTTTCATCTACCCAGCGGCGATCAGCCTGGTGTCGGTGGCGATCGTGATCTTCCTGCTCAGCTACGTGGTGCCGCAGGTGGTGACCGCGTTCGTGCAGGCGCGGCAGACGCTGCCGATGCTGACCCAGGTGATGCTGGCCGCCAGCGCGTTCGTGCGCAGCTGGGGCATGTGGGCAGGGCTCGGCATCGCTGCGTTGGTGGTGGCATGGCGGTTGGCCCTGCGCAAGCCCGAGCTGCGCCTGCGATGGGACGCGATGCTGCTGCGGGTGCCGATGGTCGGGCGTTTCGTGCTGGGCGTGAACAGTGCGCGCTTTGCCTCGACGCTGGCGATCCTGCTGGATGCCGGTGTGCCACTGCTGCGTGCCTTGGAGGCGGCGCGGCAGACGCTTGGAAATGCGCTGCTGGCGCGCTGTGCCGATGACGTGTCTGCGCGCGTGCGCGAAGGTGCGGCGCTGGGTGCTGCGCTGAAGGTGCAGAAGGTGTATCCACCGATCCTGGTGCACCTGGTGGCCAGCGGTGAGAAGACCGGCTCGCTGGCGCCACTGCTGGACCGCGCTGCACAGACGATCTCGCGCGAGATCGAGCGTCGCGCGATGGCGCTGACCGCGCTGCTGGAACCGACCATGATCCTGGTGATGGGCGGCGTGGTGCTGACCATCGTGCTGGCCGTGCTGATGCCGATCATGGAAATGAATCAATTGGTCCAGTGATGCGCAACGCGCATCAAGGCACGCTTTCGATTCTCCACACAATCCTCCACACCTTTTTTCGATCTTCCACAGGTTTCTTAAGCGGCCTGTCATCGGCGCGGACCAGCATAGCCACGTCGCCGCAGAGTGGGCTGGGAGGCCCTCGGCGGCAGCAGGCGTGTAGTGACCGTTCCTCCCTTGGTGTTTCCCTTCGTAGTAAACCCTTCAGGAGAAGATCATGAACAAGTACAAGACCCTGGCCGCGCTGGTTGCCACCGCGCTGCTCGCCACCGCCGGTGCCGCTTCGGCCCAGCAGTCCCTCATCAACGGTGGTGGCGCCTCGCTGCCGGCCGATCTGTACAAGGGCCAGGCCGACAGCATCCTGCCGGCCAACTTCAGCTACGCCGTGACCGGCTCGGGCACCGGCAAGAAGGCGTTCCTCGAGAACACCATCGGCCTGTTCATCACCAACGGCACCGGCAACGTCCATTTCGCTGGCAGCGACTCGGTCCTGAGCAGCACCGAGATCAGCAACTACAACAGCTCGGCGCTGGCCTCCACGCTCGGCCCGGTGCTGCAGCTGCCGTCGGTCGCCACCTCGGTCACCGTGCCGTACAACAAGGCCGGTGGTGATCTGAACCTTGACGTGGCCAAGATCTGCGGCGTGTTCTCGGGCAAGATCAACGACTGGTCGCAGCTGGACAGCGCCCGCAGCGGCGCCATCAAGGTCATCTACCGCGGCGAAAGCAGCGGCACCAGCGAGCTGCTGACCCGCTTCCTGACCGCCGCCTGCGCCACCGAAGACCTGAGCGCCACCCGTCTGGTCGGCGGCAAGTTCCAGGTCAAGTCGACCTTCGCTGATCTGTTCACCCGCGATGCGCAGAACAACCTGCCGGCCTTCCTGGAAGCGGCCCCGGCCACCGGCGGCACCTCGCTGTACAACCGTGTCTACCAGGTTGCCGGCGCCATCGGCTATGTCGGCCCGGACGTGATCCCGAACCTGCAGGATGCGACCAAGATTGCCAAGGTGAAGGGCTTCTCGCCGGATGAAGTGAGCGTTGCCGCTACCCTGAACACCGTCGCCCCGCCGACCGGTGCCGACATTGCCAACCCGGCCAAGTGGGTGCCGGTGTTCACCAACCCGACCGCCGGCTACCCGATCGCCGGTTACACCAACCTGGTGTTCGCACAGTGCTACCGCACCCTGCCGCAGCGCCAGGCTGTCCGCAACTTCCTGGAAAAGCACTACAACCTGGGCGTGGATGGCAACAACGATGCTGCCGTGCGTGCGCACGGTTTCATCCCGCTGACCCAGACCTGGCGTGAAGCCGTTGCCAACAACCTGATCTCGGCCACCCCGGCCACCGGTCTGGGCAACGCCAGCACCTGCGCCGGCATCGGCCGTTGATCCACCGTACCTGCTGAACAGGGCGCCGACCGCGAGGTCGGCGCCTTTTTTTTGTGGTCGCGCCGAATGTGAAGAAGCTGTCGTTTTTCCGGCGCGGACAACGTCTATCTGATAGTGCCCGGCGATGCCTGCGGGCAGTCGAATCTCTCCTATGCCGCAGACCGTCCGTCGGTCGCTCGAGGTCCTGATGTCGCACCTGCACTCGCCTGTTCCGCACACTGCGCCGCACCGCCATCCGATGGCCTGGGCCATCGCGCTTGCGCTGGGCGCCACGCCCATGCTGCCTGCCCAGGCGCAGCAGGCATTCTCGCCAGGCTGGTTTGCCGACCGCGGTGCAGCGCAGGGCGCAGCCGCGCAGAGCGGGCGCATGCCCAACGGTGTCCCGATCCAGTTCCAGTTGCCTGTCCAGCAACAGGATGCAGCGCGACAGAAACTGCAGCAGTCGATCGACAATCTGGGCACCGCCGCGCAGGCCATTGCGCTGCAGCAGCGCTTGCAGGAGCAGGCGCGCACGCAGCAGCGCGCCGCCGGGTTCGTGATTGCTGACGGCCTCGGCAAGGACGGCCTGAAGGTTGATGAGAATCCGCTGACCCGTGGCTGGGTGAATGCGCGCGAAGCGATCCAGTCGCAGGGCACAGACGGCAAGGTGCAGGTCAGCATCGAGCAGACCGCCGACCGCGCGATCCTGAACTGGGAAACCTTCAACATCGGCGGCAACACCACGCTCGATTTCAAACAGAATGCGGACTGGGCGGTGCTGAACCGGGTCAATGATCCGAGCGCGCGTCCGAGCCAGATCCTCGGCCAGCTGAAGGCCAACGGCACCGTGTTCGTGGTCAATCGCAACGGCGTGGTGTTCGGCAACAACAGCCAGGTCAACGTGGGCAATCTGGTCGCGGCAGCGACACGGATCAGCGATGGCCAGTTCCGTGACAACGGCCTGTACAGCGGCGACAACAACACCGCTGCGCTCACCGATGCCTTCGGCAAGGTCCTGGTTGAGCAGGGTGCACGCATCACCACGCAGGCGCCTGCCTCGGCAACCCGCGCCGGTGGTTATGTGCTGCTGGCCGGCCACACCGTGGAGAATGCAGGGCAGATTGAAACGCGCAAGGGCCAGACGCAGTTGGCCGCTGGTGACGCGTTCGTGATACGACGTGGTGTGGGTACCGCGCAGAACACAGCATCGACCACAGCCGGCAACGAGATCGCGCCACGCATCGCGGCCGGCAGCAATGCCGGCAGCGTGCGCAACAGCGGCCTGATCCAGGCGCGCGAGGGCGACATCACGCTGGCCGGGCGCAGGGTGGAACAGGCCGGCGTAGCCGTGGCCACTACCACGCTGGACCAGCGCGGCACGGTGCACCTGCTCAACGCCATCAGCGACCGTGCCGGTACGGTCACCCTGGCCAGCGGCGCGACCACGGCGGTGCTGATCGAAGACGATGGCAAGAACACGGCCCTGGACAGCCGCCGTGATGCGTTGGTCAAGGCTTCGGCCGAGCAGGACCTGCTGCGCGGCGCCAGCAGCACTGGCACATTCGACAATCTCTCGCGCATGCAGGACCGGCGTGACCAGTCACGCGTGGAGATTGTGTCCGGCGGCGACGTGAATTTCCAGGACGGTTCGCTGACCGTGGCCACCGGCGGTCAGGTGGTAGCGGAAGCCGCACGCCGGACTTACGCCGGCAATGCCGCGCGCATTGATGTGTCCGGTGCGGTGGGCGTGCGGGTTGCGATGGAGAGCAACAACGTCCAGGTGAAGGTGCAGGGCAACGAACTGCGTGATTCGCCCGACAACCGCGACAGCGGCAAGCTGATCAGCAGCGAGGTCTGGATCGATCGCCGCCAGCTGCAGCACGTGGCCGCAGGCACCGGTGGCAACACCGCCGAGCGCTGGTATGCCGGTGGTGGCCTGCTGGAAGTCGGGGGGTATCTCGACAACCAGGGCCATTCGATCGGCGAATGGGCCGCGCAGGGCGGTACCGTGCAATTGTCCGGCAGCGAAGTGGTCACCCATGCCGGCTCGAGGATCAACCTGGCTGGCGGCAGCCTGGATGTGCAGAGCGGTGCCATCAAGCAGAGCTGGTTGCGTGGCACCGACGGTCAGCTGTACCGGCTGGATGATGCGCCGGCCGAGATGCGGTACGACGGCTTGTATCGGGGCTTTGAAGTAAAGCAGGAGCGCTGGGGAGCCACCGATGTGTTCCGCAATCCGCTGATCGGTGCCGAACAGCGGGTGGAGAACGGCTATACCGTGGGCCGCGACGCGGGCCGTCTGCTGGTGTCCGCGCCCAGTGCGGTACTGCAGGGTCAGGTGGCGACCGATACTTTCCAGGGTGCGCAGCAATCGAAGACACCCGATGCTGCGCGCGACGGCTACGCGCAGGCGCAGACCGCAGTAGCGCGCAATGCCCAGCTGTGGCTTGGGCGCTACGACGGCAACGGCAGAAACGCGGTGTTCGACACACAGGTGCGGATCGTCGATGGCGGGCTGCCTGCCGCCGACGTGTCCCTGCAGGCGCCGCTGCAACAGGAACAGCGCAATACGCTGTGGCTGGATGCCAACCAGCTCAGCGCGCAGCAGTGGGGACGCATCGATCTGGCCAGCGGTGGCAGCATCGCGGTGGAGGGTGCGCTGCGCCTGCAGGACGGTGGCCAGCTGGTGCTCACGGCCGCCGATGTACTGCTGGGGGGTGACATTCAGATCGCGGGTGGACAGGTGCAGGCGGGCAATGAACTGACCCGCGTGGGCGCTCCCGCCGCCTGGCTGCTGCAGGGCGGCCGTTCGCACGTGGCCCTGGCGGAGGGCACGCGCATCGATCTCAGTGGCCGCTGGGTGAATGCGTTGCTGGAACCGGCGTCCAGCCCGGGCATGGCGTGGACTGACGGCGGCAAGCTGCGGCTGCAGAACAGCCATGATGTTGTGGTGCCGGGCAGCGACGTGCGCGTCGATGGCGGCGGTCGGGTTGATGCAAAGGGCAAGGTCACGATCGGCAAGGGCGGCGACGTCAGCCTGCAGGCAGCGAGCGTGGCCGACAGCAGTGGACGGGTCGGTCGCCTGCAGCTGTCCGGCGATGCACGCTTGAGCGCGCTCGGCGGCGGCAGCGGTACGCTGTCGTTGGGCGATGGTGGGCGTATCGTGATCGGCGGGCAGCCGGCCGACGGCGCACTCACCCTGCAGGAGACCCTGTTCAACAAGGGCTTTGCCAGCTATGACATCAATGGCCAGCAAGGTGTGGAGGTGGCGGACGGAGCCATCGTCGCCGTGCGCATGCCGGGCCTGCGCCTGGCCGAAGCAGCGATGCAGGCACGCGACCGGCACGACGCATTGCAGGTCTGGTCGGCACCCCTGTACAGCGCGGATCCGATCACCGGCAGGTTCAGTCAGCGCAACGGTGCGAGCCTGACGCTGCGTTCACAGCAGGGCGAGGCCGGTGGTGATCTGCGCATCGGTCGCGGCGCCCTGGTCAGCGTGGATGCCGGTCAATCGATCACCCTGCGCGGCGCGGGCAGCATCACGGTTGATGGCAGCCTGAAAGCGGCGGGTGGCCGCATCCGCCTGGATGACATTCGCGAACCGACCAGCCTGTTCGATTCGCAGCGCAACGAGCGCACCTACCGCATCGGTGCGCAGGGTGTACTCGACGTCAGCGGTGACGCCTTCACTGCGCGTGATGCCAGTGGCCGCCTGCGCGGGCAGGTGCGCAAGGGGGGCAGCATCGAGATTGGAGGCGCGCTCGACTGGGACGGCCAGGACAACGTGCCTGACCGGCCGGTGGATGCATTCGTGGTGGTTGAACGCGGTGCGAAACTGCTGGCCAACGGCAGTTCGGCGCAGCTGGACATCGATGGCGCCGGCCGCCAGGATGTGGCCAGCGATGGCGGCACCATCGTGGTGCGCTCGGCCAATGCGCTGTACTTGCAGGGCGCTCTGCAGGCCGCTGCAGGCGGCGCCGGCGCGCAGGGCGGAACCCTGGGTATCGCCTTCGGAGGCAGCATCCATGCGGGCGGTGCCAGCGAAGATGTGTTGGCGCCGCGCGCCATCGTGCTCAGCCAGGACGATCGCGAGCAGGCCGTGCCGGCGAAGCTGCAGTACGGGCACGCACGCCTGTCGGCGGCGCAGGTCGGTGCCGGTGGTTTCGACAATCTTTCGCTGTTCGGCAACGTGCGTGCCGAAGGTGATGTGGAACTGCGCCTCGGCCAGAGCCTGCGCTTCCAAGGTCTGCAACAGGATGGGCTGGGCATGCTGCAGGGCGGCAGCGCTGGCGGCCTGCTTGCGCTGAGCGCGCCCTACGTGCGCTTGGCGCAGAGCAGCTGGTTGAGGCTGCCTGGCGATACCCTGGTCGGTACCGCTGCCGTGGCGGTGGATACCGGTCGCCAGCATCGCTTCAGTGTGGATGCGGACCTGATCGACCTGCGCAATACCACCTGGCTGGCGGGGTTCGATGACGTGCAACTGCGCAGTCGCGGCGATCTGCGCTTCCTGGGCAGTGGCGCAGCGCTCGGCAGTACCGGCGCGCAGCTGATCGCGCCGCGCAGCCTGGACGTAACCGCAGCGCAGCTGTACCCGGTGGCCGATGCGGGCGGCGTGCTGGCGGCCGGTGTGTCGCAACCGGGCAGTGCGATCAGCCGCTGGGATGATGCCGAAGGCATCGTGCGCATCCATGGTCTTGGCGGGGCGGTTCCAGTCCTGCCGTTGTCGGTGTCCGGCGGCCTGTCAGTGGTGGCAGCGACCATCGAGCAGGGCGGCATCCTCCGGGCGCCGTTGGGCGCCATCACCCTGGGTGGTACCGATGCCGACGGGCGCCGGGCCGGCTCGGTGACGCTGCTGCCCGGAAGCGTGACCTCCACCAGCGGCGCGGGGCTCAGTGTGCCGTTCGGTGGCACCGTCGATGGCGTGGACTGGCGCAGGGACGGCAGCGCCCATGCCATACCGCCGGTAGGCGGTGTCGCGCCCGGCGCGGACCCCAAGGGCATCGCCATCATCAGCAGCCGTACCGAGGTCGCCGAAGGGGCGCTGCTGGATCTCTCCGGCGGCGGCGAGTTGACCGGTGCTGCCTTTGTCAGCGGGCGCGGTGGCTCGGTCGACATCCTGCGCCATGCATTGGCCGATGCCAATCCGCGTTATGGCTTCAGCGAATCGGCCAGTCCGGTATATGCGATCCTGCCCGGCTACACCGGCAGTGCAGCGCCGCTGGGATTGAGTGACGGCTCGCTGGACCCTGGCATTGGCCAGCAGATCACGATTCCCGCAGGCGTGCCTGGATTGCCGGCCGGCACCTACACGTTGTTGCCGGCCAGCTTCGCGCTGCAGCAGGGCGCGTTCCGGGTGGAGCTGGGGCGCACCGGCGCGGTCGGCATCGGTGCACCGCTGGCCACCGGCACCGGCTCCTGGATGGTCGGCGGACACACGGGGTCGGCGCTGGGTGGCCTGCGTTCGCCCTTGCTGACCGCGTTGCTGCTGACCCCGGCCGATACCGTTCGCCGGCATTCCAGCTACAACGAGACCAGCTACAACGCATTCGTGACCACGTCGGCACAACGGTTGGGCACGCCGCGCGGCTGGCAGACCGTCGATGCCGGCACGCTGCGCCTCGGGCTTGGCAATGGCGCCGGCAGGGACGGCACGCCCGCTGTGAGTTTCCAGGGCCAGACCCGGTTTGCGCCGGCGGCGGGCAGCGCCGGCATTGGCGGTTCGGTGGAAGTGAACCTGGTCAACCGGCTGGGTGAACTGGAAGTGGTGGCGGCCGGTCGCACGCCCAGTTCTACTGGCAATGGTGCCACCATCGAGGCGGACGTGCTCAACGCGTTGCAGCCCTCGCGCCTGGTGCTCAACGCACAGGTCCGCGCGACCAGCAACCAGCGCCTGCAGGTGGCCGGTGTCGGCCAGAACCTGGTGTTGCGTGACGGCGCGGTCCTGCGTGCGCCTGAGGTGATTCTGGGGGCGGTGGCCGGAGGCAAGGGCGTGCGCGTGGAGGCAGGCGCAGGCATCGACACGCTCGGTCGCGGCGCCGCTCCGTTGCCCGACAACGCCGGTTTCTACTACCAGGCCGAAGGCGGAGTGATGGTGGTGTCCAACGGGCGCACCGATCTGCTGGCCGCGCCCTTGCGCGAGGGAGCCGATCCGTCGCTGGTCAGCTTCGACATCGGCACCTGCGACCCGGGCCGTCAGTGTGCGGGCCAGGCACGATTGGTGTCGGAGGGAAGCATCAACGTCGCCACCAATGGCGGCCTGCAGCTGCGCGACACGGCCAGCTACGGCACCCGCCAGCTCGGCGTCAGCGTGGCGGCGATCAATCTGGGCAGCGACGATGCCATCGCGCAGGCCGCCGCGGCCGCCGCTTTGCCGCCGGGCATGCTGATGAACCAGCAGGTGCTGACCACCTTGCTGCGCGGCAATACCGCCACCGGCGCACCGGCACTGGAGACGCTGAAGCTCTCGGCGGCCGAGTCAATCAATGTATTCGGCAGTGTCGATCTTGATACGCGCGACAGCGCGACCGGCAAGTCGAGCCTGCGCACCCTGGTGCTGGGCGCACCGGCCATCCATGGCTATGGCAACAGCAGCGACCGTGCGCGCATCTTCGCCGGCAACCTCACCTGGGCCGGTGCACTTGCGGCAAGTGGGTTTGCGGATTCGAATGCCGCGCAGCCCGGCGGGGCGGCGATGGTCGACCGCCTTGGCAGTGGCCAGCTGGACATCATTGCCGATACGTTGCGGCTCGGCCCGGCGCCACAGTCGTGGCCCGCCTCGGAGGTCGTGGCCGGACGCCAGGTCCTCGGCTTCGCCGGGGTGAACCTGCGTGCCGCACAGCAGGTGGTCTTCGCCGGCAATGGTGCGTTGAATGTGCATCAGTTCCAGGGCGCCTACGACCCAGCCAAGGGCTGGACCTACAGTGGCGGCAACCTCGATATCCAGGCACCGCTGGTCACTGCCGAAGCAGGCGCGAAGCTGGCGGTGACTGCTGGTGGCACGCTGCGCGTGCACGGCGCAGGCGCCTCGACGGCGGCCGATGCTCTGGGCGCAGAATTGACGCTGGACGCCGACGATATTCTCCTCGACACCCGTATCGCGCTGGCCTCGGGCCGCCTGGCGGCCACGGCGGCCCGCTCGGTGCAGCTTGGCAGCAGCGCCAACCTCGATCTGTCCGGGCGCAAGGTCAGCCTGTTCGATGTGGATACCTACAGTGTCGGCGGTGACGTCACGCTGACAGCAACGGAAGGTGACGTGCGCAGCGACGCAGCATCGCGCGTCGATCTGTCGGCGCAGAACAACCGCGCGGGTCGTCTCACCGTGACCGCGCTGGGTACTGCCGGCGGGCATGTCGACCTGGCAGGACGGCTGCTTGGCCAGGCCAGCGGCACGCTGGACGCAGGTGGCAGCCTGGTGCCGTATGAGAACGGTGAGCTGGTGGTGCGCGCACGTGAACTGACAGACTTCAGTGGCCTCAACCAGCGCCTTACCCGCGACGGTGTCACTGGAGCGCGCAGCTTCCAGATCAAGCAGGGAGACCTGCTGATCGGCGACGAAGTGAAAGCGCGCAAGGTGGATATCAGCGTCGACGGTGGTGCGCTGCGGGTGCTCGGGCGCATCGACGCCAGCGGCGACCAGGTTGGCAGCATCCGCCTGGCCGCGCGCGATGGCCTGCAGTTGGACGGAAGCCTGGACGCCCACGGCACGGCACTGCGTGTGGACAGCTATGGCAAGATCATCGACAGCCCGAACCGTGCCATCGTCGAGCTGGAAAGCCGCGATGGGCGCGTGCAGCTGGGTTCGGCGGCGCGGATCGATCTTCGCAGCGGCACCGGCGTTGCCGTCGGTACCGGAGCAGGGCAGAACGATGGACGCGCCCGCGGCACGTTCGTGCTGAACGTGCCGCGAGTGGGCAGCGACGATGCCGGCGTCGATACCGGCAGTGGCGTGCAGGTACTCGGCGCGCGCGATATCTTCGTGACCGGCGTGCGCCGCTATGACGGCGCACCCCTGGCTGACACGGCGGATGTGAACGGCCGACGCGGCCAGCTGGTTACCCAGTCGTGGCTGGATACGGTGGTTGACCCAGCCAACACTGCATGGATGAATGCCGCGCTGGGCAATGCCGGGCTGTCGGCACGGCTGGCCACACTGGGGACCGTGCGCCTGCGTCCCGGCGTGGATGTCGTCGGCGCGATCTCGTCCAGCAACCCGCATGGTGATCTGACCGTCAGTGGCGATATCGATCTTTCCGCCTATCGCTACGGCCCGCAGGCCAATCGACAGGACCCCGCGCGACGCGGCTTCGGTGAGGCGGGCGCGTTGCGCCTGCGCGCAGCCGGCGACCTGTTCATCCATGGCAGCATCAACGACGGCTTTGCGCCGCCACCCGCCAGCCCGGATGATCGCGGTTGGCAGCTGGTGCCCGGACAGAGTTTCGGTGCCGGCATCACACCGTTCGGCAGTGACATCCTGGTGCCCAATGACAACGTCGTACTGGAGGCCGGTACGCGCTTCCCGGCGGGTGCCGTGCTGAATTACGCGATTGCGGTGCGCGATGCGGTGCTGCCTGCCGGCACCACGTTGCCGGTGGAGATGACGCTGGGGCAGGCACTTACGTTGCCGGCAGGCTATGTGCTGCCGGCCTCCGTCACGCTGACCGATGGCCAGGTGCATGCCGCAGGCAGCGTGCTGGCGCAGGCGCTGCAGCTGCCCGCTGGTTCGCGCCTGGGCGCCGGTTTCCAGCTGCGCAGCGAGGCCAACGTAAGGGCCACGACCTGGCCGGCCGGCGCGCGATTGCCGACGGAGCTGCGACTGGCGACGCGCACCCCGTTGGCGCGAGGTTCACTGATTCCGGCAATGACCACGCTGGAGCTGGCCGGTGGGCAACCGATCAACCTGCGCCCGGTGGGCAGCGATGGTCGACAGGGGCGCAACTGGGCGTTGGCGCAGATGTTGCCCGAGGGCACCACCTCGTGGGATCTGACCGCCGTTGCGGGCGCCGATACCGAGGCGGCCGATCCGCGCGCACGGCGGATCGGCAGCGGCGATCTGGTGATGGCCGATAGCCATTACGGTGTTGTGCGTGCGGCTACCATGGTCTCCACGTTCGTGCGCGAACAACGGGTGACCGCCCTGGGCGCGCAGCGCGAAGGAGTGGATGCAAGCTGGGTCGGCAAGCCGGTGAAGGCGCTGGCCGAGCACCTGGGCAAGCCCGAGTCTGCGATCTGCGCGGCTGGCAGCAGCTGCGAGGCGGCACCTTACTTGTTCACGGCGCAAGGTGCCGATGAAATGGGCGATCCGTCGCTGGTCGGCATGCCCGTGAAGGAAACTGCCGAGATGTTCGGGATGACCGAAGAGGAGCTGTGCGGTTCGGTCAGTTCGGGCATCTGCGTGATGCCCGGCGAGATGCGTGACGTGGCGACCATGGGTCAACCGAAACATGGCACGCCGCTGTGGAGCGTGCTGCGCACCGGCAGTGGCGACCTGCAGTTGATGGCCGGCCGCGATCTGTCGATGCGCTCGGTGTACGGCGTCTATACCGCGGGAACGCCGACCGCGCTGGGTAATGGCCTCGATGCCCGTTTCCAGTCCGAGCGCGCGCCGCCGTCCGGACGCGAAGCATTGCTCGGGCTGCAGCAGTCCAGCGGTGACTATGACGCGGCACTTGCCGCCTATCGCGCGTGGTATCCGGATCACGGCGGCAACCTGAGCATCGCGGCCGGCCGCGACGTGACCGGGGCAACATGGGGTGCGCTGTCGTCGTCCGGCTCGGCGGCGGGTGACCTGGCCAACCACGCCAGCGGCGCGGTTGCCAACTGGCTGTGGCGCCAGGGCACAGGTGCGGTTGCGGGCGTCGAGCAGCAGCCTGTCGCCTGGTGGATCAACTTCGGCACTTACGCCAATGTGTCCACGTTCTCCAACCCCAGTCCACGCATGGTCGGCTTCACCGGCTTTGGTACGTTGGGTGGCGGCAATCTGGAGATTGATGCGGGCAGGCATGCCGGTGTGACCGATGCCAAGGGTGACGCGCTGAAGAACACAAGCAGCACCCGTTTCTCCACCGCGATCAACGCAGCCGTGGGCTCGACCGGACGTGTTGATGATGGGCGGCTGGTTCTGACAGGTGGTGGCGATCTGAGCCTGCGCGCCAGCGGTGCACTCAACCCGAACCTGATGGCCACTACGATCAATCACGTCAGCAACGAGCAGGACCTGGAACTCAATGGCACATTCACGAACCTGCGCGGCAGCCTGAGTCTTGAGGCCTCCCGCATTGGCGGCAGTGCCGTCGGCATCTCCCAGTACACTGATCCCAGCAGTGGCCTGCGCCCCAGCGATCCGTTCCGCGCTTTCGGTGGCAAGGCGATGGGTGGTCCGGTGCTGGTGCTGGGCGACGCCGTGGCAAACCTGCACGCCCGGGGCGACGTCATCCTGGGCGGCGTCGCCGATGCCGGCCGTGTGGTGCAATTCAATGCGCCGCAGGTGGCGCTGGCGGGAGGCGGTCTTGCGGCGGGTACTACCGGCTTCTCGCTGTGGACCGCGGCCACGGCAGTAAATCTGGTTTCGTTCGGCGGCGACGCCACCCCGCTGACAGCGCATGCCAGCACCCCGGGGCAGAATCTGCGATCGGAATCCACCGGCGACAATTTCGCCTACTGGATCTATCCCTCCAGGCTGCAGGTGCAGGCCACCAGCGGCGACATCAAGTTGGGCGAAGGCGGTGAGAACAACATACTGCTTACCGCTCCTTCCCCTACGGGCAGCATGCAGTTGCTGGCTGGCAATTCGATCATCGCCGGCGATCGGTCACCGTACATCAGCAGCTCCGGTGCGGACACGCGCCTGCCATCCCCGTTCGATCCGGTGTTCACCGCACGGGACGCGAAGGGCACTGAATTGCTCGGCAACATTTCGCCCGATGGCATCAATGCTCGGGTACCCACATGGGGCGATGCCATACCGCTGTTCGCCTTTGGGCCGAACCGTCCCATGGCGGCGGTGGCACGCACCGCCGGGGGCACGCCGAACCGCTTCTACGCAGGCTCGGGCGACATCATCGGTCTGCGCACGGGCGAACAATGGATGCTGAACGCCGCCGGTGGCAGCCGCCGCACCGTTCGCGAGTGGATTGATGTGGCTGCGCCGGTGCAGCTGCGTGCAGGCCAGGACATCCTGTCCAGCACCGTCCTTGCGTTGAACAACAGTGCCAGCGATGTCACGGTGCTGCAGGCCGGGCGGGACATCGTGCATGCCAACGTCACCGTATACGGCAGCGGCAATGTCGATGTCAGCGCCGGCCGTCAGCTGCGCCAGGAAGACCGCGGCAGCATCGTCAGCCGCGGCGGCCTGGTGCAGGGCGACACGCGCCCGGGTGCCAGCATCGCGATGACCGCCGGCAACCAGCAGGTCGACTTTGGCGCCGTGCGTGCACGCTACCTGGATGCGACCCGGCTGGCCGATCCTGCGCAGACACTGGCGTCGCAGCCGGGCAAGGTGGTCAAGGTCTATGACAAGGAACTGAAGCAGTGGCTGCTGGAGCGTTTCAACATCAGCGCTGACGGCGCGCAGGCACTGGCCCTGTTCGACACACTGCCACAGGAGCAGCAGCGCATCTTCCTGCGCCAGGTCTACTACGCCGAACTGCGCGAGGGCGGCCGCGAGTACACCGATGCGGATGGCCCGCGCGTAGGCTCCTACCTGCGCGGCCGCGAGGCCATCGCCACCTTGATGCCGGACAAGGATGCAGCGGGCAAGACGATCCAGCGCACCGGCGATATCGTGATGTATGGCGGCGCCGGCGTACGCACCGAGGCCGGTGGCAACATCGAGCTGATGGCGCCGGGCGGGCAGATCGTGGTGGGCGTGGTTGGCGAGGCGCCGCCGGCAAGCGCGGGCCTGGTGACCCAGGGGCAGGGCGACATCCGGCTGTTCAGCCAGGACAGCGTGCTGTTGGGCCTGTCGCGGGTGATGACCACCTTTGGCGGTGACATCCTGGCCTGGTCCGAACAGGGCGACATCAATGCGGGCCGTGGCTCGCGCACCACGCTGGTGTATACCCCGCCACGCCGCCTGTACGACCGTTGGGGCAACGTCAGTCTGTCACCGCTCGCACCGGTCAGCGGTGCCGGCTTCGCTACGCTGGACCCGATTCCCGAAGTGCCGCCGGGCGACGTCGACCTGATCGCGCCGCTGGGCACCATCGATGCGGGCGAAGCGGGCATCCGTGTCTCGGGCAACATCAACCTCGCCGCACTGCAGGTGCTCAACGCGGCCAACATCCAGGTGCAGGGTGAGAGCAAGGGCCTGCCGGTGCTGGCCACGGTGAACGTCAATGCGCTGGCTTCGGCCAGTGCGGCAGCGAACAGCGCCAGCCAGGCGGCACAGGACGTGATGCGCAAGAGCCAGGACGACGCGCGGCGCAACCAGCCCTCGGTGATCAGTGTGCAGATCCTCGGTTTCGGCAGTGGCACCAGCAGCATTGCGCCGCCGGCACGCGGCACTACTGCCAACAGCGGCTACGACGCCAACAGCGCGTTCCAGTTCCCGCAGGCAAGCCGCGACGAGGGCACGCAGCGCCGGTAGGCATAGCACGCCCCGGTAGGTGCCGACCTTGGTCGGCACGCATTGCCCGATGCAGCGCATCGGGCTGCAGCATCGGGCCAGCCGCCAGGGAGCGGTGGCGGCCCCAGCCAGGACGGCACGGAGGGCAGGGAGAGGCCATCAGCGGTGAGGACCACCGACACAGCGCCGCCGGGTGCAGGAGAGCACCCGGCGGCAGGAGGGACGCGCGCATGTGTCACGGTAGATGCCGACCTTGGTCGGCAGTAGATCCACGCCATGCGTGGATGGCTTGGCCAGCTTCAGTGCCGACCAAGGTCGGCACCCACCAGAGCAGGCCGCGCAGCAGGAACAGGCTCGGCAGTAGATCCACGCCATGCGTGGATGCGGCGCCACGAACCAATCCTAAAGCTCCAGCACCCGCCGGTAACTCAACGGCCCACGCCCATCGCGCAGGCCCAACCGCAGTTCAAGTCCGGTGGCCGGCAATACCTCGCCCTCGCTCGGCAACACGGCCCATCCCGTTCCAGGCTGCCACGCCCGCACCTCGAACCGCTGCACATCGCGCGCCACCGCAAGGCCCTTCGACGGATCCGGTGCGGGCAGGGGATACCGGTCCGTAGCCGCACCACTGGCCCGCCACAGCGTGCTGCCCTGCCGCCACCAGCGCACCCGCTGCCAGTGCCGCCCATCACTGCCGACACTGCGGGTGATCTCCAGCGCGAAGCTGCCATCCGGGTGCCGCTCGCTCACCAGCGACGGGGGCAGCAATCGCTGCGGACGATCTGCCGGGCGCACCGCGCCATTCATCAGCGCATCGTCGGCACGCATTTCAATATCGCGCTGGAACTGCTGCAGCACGCGCAGCGCCGTCGTGGTCTCGGCATCGGCCTGGCGCAGGCGCTGGTCGCTGTTGGCCACGCTGTCCAGCGCACGCCAGCAGATCAGCGCCAGCACGCCCATGATGGTGATCGCGATCATCACCTCGATCAGGGTGAAGCCACGCACGGCGCGGCTCATTGCGCCGCAGTCCACGGCAGCTGCATCCGGGCCAGCGACTGTCGCGGTGCATCTTCGGACACCACGGTCAATTCCAGTTGCGGCTGCCCGTCGCTGCCAGTGCCCAGATGCTGCAGGACCAGGAAGCTGCCGCGTCCCTGCACACAGCGCTGCCGCGCATCCTGCGGCAGCTGCCGGGCGAGGCGCAGCTCCTGCCAGCGGTCCTGCGCGCACAACAGCGCCAGGCGACGGTCGCGCAGCCGTGACTGATCGTCGGTCGCCACTGCCACCGAGCGCATCACCGCAGCCAGCGCAATCGATACGATCGCCAGCGCGATCAACACCTCGATCAGGGTGAATCCGCGCGCCATCTGCTTCACTGCACGACCTGCAATTGTCCGCTGCCATCATCACGAAGACGCAGTGCGCGGCCGTCCAGCGACAGTCCAAGCTCCCAGGCGGTACCGATCCACTCCGGGCTCAGCTCGATGGCGTTGGTGGGCTGCACCGCGATGCCTGCAGCCTGCCACTTCTGTGGACGCAGCAGATCATCGCGTTCAACGGTGACCCAGCGGCTGCCTTCGAGGCGGCTGAAACGATAGCCGGCGGCGTCGGCCTGCCAGCGCAGGGGGCGGCCATCGATGCGGGCCTCGTCGCGCGCCACCTGCAGGCGCTGCGCCAGTCGTTCGCCTTCCTGCCGCAGCTGGCGCGCGGGGTCGAGCAGACTGCCCAGGCCCAGGCCGATGCCTGCCGTGCAGATGCCGATGATCACCAGCACCACCATAAGTTCCAGCAGGGTGAAGCCACGCGGGATGCGTCGCATCGACATTGCCTCCTGTCCCTTGCCGATGCGTGCCAGCGTAGGCCCGCATGATGAAACAAAAGCGTCAGCCGCACCTGCTAGCGTAGGCGGACACGAACGTGGCGATGATGTGGAACATGGACGGCAGGCGCTGGGATCGGAATCGGATGTTGACCCTGCTGGCGGCGACGCTGCTGCTGGCCGTGGTGGCCTATTGGAGCGTCACCCTGTCTGCGGTGGCGCCAGCGGCGGCCGCGAGCGAAGCGCATGCCGAGGCGCCGGCACGGCCGATGTTCGATGCAGTGGCCAGCCTGCCACTGGTGCGGTTGCTGTCTCCCGGTGCGGTGCAGACCGAGGTGGTCGTGCTGGGCGTGATGGCGGGTGACCATGCGCCATTGGCCCTGCTCTCGGTAGATGGACGCCCAGCGGAAGCGTATGCGCCCGGCCAACGACTCGGACCCTGCACGGTACTGGCCAGCATCAGCGCCAGCGCTGTGGAACTGAACCAGGCCGGGCAATCGCGCAGCCTGCCGGTGCCCGCGCTGCCAGCGGTGCCAAGCGATGGCATCGTGCCCGCCGGCTCCCTGTAGAGCCGAGCGCACGCTCGGCTGCGTCTGGAAGAACAGTCGAGCATGGCTCGACTCTACAAAATCCTGCCGAGCGCGGGCCCGGCTCTACAGCTGCGCAGGCTCAACGCGCCGGACGCTGCGGTTCCACCGAACGACCAAAGGCATCGCCCATGCGCTGTCGTGTGCCTTCCAGGTTGTACTGCATCAGCTGGTTGCCCGGCTGCCGCATCAGGCGTTCGGCTTCAGGCAGCGCCGGTGACTTCGCCGATTTCGGCGCCGGGGCCAGTTTGCGTTGCAGGCACTCCCAGGCGGGGATGCGCTCGCCGTTGACCTGTACTTCGATGCAGGGTGCGGCATCGTCCTGCTTCTTCGCCTCTCCGGCCCAGGCCGATGGCAACGCCAGCAACAAGGCAAGGGCGAGGGCAGGGCGAAGGCCCGCCTTCAACGACTCACTCATCTTGAATCTCCTGCGAAAACCGACGCTCAGCAATGAAGACGTATGGCGAAGACAGTGTCCGCCTGCAACTGTTCCGGCGCTGTCAAAAGATGACAGCACTGTCACAAAACTATTGGCGGTTTTGACGCGACGTACACGTCCTGTTGATAGACCCACGCGCCGCTCCCTGGCCACTCCCTTCGATACGACGCGATGCCTTCGATGACTCCTGTTCCGTGCCGAGCCGTCCGCCTTCCGCTGCGCCTGCATCCGCTGGTGCTGGCTCTGGCCGCGATGCCGCTGCCATTGTTCGCGCAGGACGCGGCGCCTGCGCCCAGCGTGAACATCAATGAATACATCGTGCGCGGCAACACCGTGCTCGATCCGCGCCAGATCGAACGTGCGGTGGAGCCGTTCCTCGGCCCGGGCAAGACCCTGGCCGATGTCGAGAAGGCGCGCGATGCCGTCAATGCGCTGTACCAGCAGGCAGGCTACCAGTCGGTCTACGTCGAGCTGCCCGAGCAGCAGGTCAGTGGTGGCGTGGTGCTGCTGAAGGTGCAGCAGACGCCGATCGGGCAGCTGCGGGTCGTAGGCACGAAGCACGAATCGCCCGAACGCATCCGCGAACGCGTGCCGGCACTTGCCGAGGGCAAGGTGCCGGACTTCGACCAGGCGCAGAAGGAACTGACCGCGCTGAATGAAGGCGGACGTCGCCAGGTGATGCCGCTGGTGCGAGAGGGCCAGGTGCCGGGCACGATGGATGTGGACCTGCAGGTCGAGGAGAAGTCGCCGTGGCGTGCCAGCGCGGCGCTCAACAACGACCACAGCGCCGATACCGAGAAGCTGCGCCTGAGTGCATCGCTGGCCTACGACAACCTGTGGAAGCGCGGCCATAGCGCCAACATCGGCGTGTACCTGGCGCCGGAAGATACCAAGCAGGCCAAGGTCTTCTCGGCCTCGTACATGATGCCGTTCGAGGGCACGCCGTGGAGCCTGGAAGCGTCCGGCTACAAGTCCGACAGCCGCGTGCTGAACGCGGGCGGACAGGTCGGTACCGGCACCGGAACCAATGTGATCGGCAACGGCCATTCGATCGGCCTCAAGCTCAACTATCGACTGGCCGGCAGCAGCCAGTGGTGGCGCCAGCTCAGCCTCGGTGTGGACTTCAAGGACACCGAGGAAGACACGCAGATGGGCAAGGAGAGCCTGAAGACGCCGCTGAAGTACGCGCCGATCACCCTGGCGTTTGTCGGTGTGCGCCAGGGCGAGCAGGATCAGTTGAGCATCAACACCCAGCTGGTGGCCGGCACCCGCCGCCTGTTCGGCTATGGCAGCGATGCCATCGGATTCGGGCAGAAGCGCTACTGGGCGGACCCCAGTTTCATCGCGTTCAAGGCCGATGTGGCCAACACCCACACCTTCGGCAACGACTGGCAGTGGTACGCGCGCGGCTCGCTGCAGGTGACCGACGCACCGCTGGTGTCGGCCGAGCAGTTCGCCGCCGGTGGCATGTACACCGTGCGCGGCTATCTGTCGGCCGAGGCGATCGGCGACTACGGCGGCCTGGCCAGCCTGGAATGGCGTACCCCGGCGTGGTCGCTGTGGAGCGGCACGGATCTGCGCGTCTACAGCTTTGCCGACGCCGCCTACCTGCGCCTGCGCCAGCCGCTGCCCGAACAGCGTGACAAGTACAACCTGGCCTCGGTCGGCCTGGGCGCGCAGCTGCGCCTGGGTGAGCACCTGCAGCTGCGCCTGGACTACGCCTGGCCCTATGCCGATGGCCCGGTCACGCGCAAGGACGACCCGCGCCTGCATTTCAACATCAGCACCAGTTACTGACCCATCCCCTGAACATGCGTTCTCCGGAGACCCCTCGCATGGACCGTTTGCTTTCCCGAGTGTTGTTGCTGCTGGCCGCGCTGGTTGCGCTGCCTGCTGCTGCGGCCGATGCCAATTGGTGGCAGGCCGAATGGAAGTACCGCAAGCCGATCACCGTCGACGCCGGTCCGCAGGGCGCGGGCCTGGCCGGTGACCCGGGCCGCACGCCGCTGCTGCTGCGCCTGCATACCGGCAACTTCGGTTTCGACGGTACCCAGGACGCGGGCAACGACCTGCGCTTCGTGTCGGGCGATGGCCGCACCGTGCTCGCCCATCAGATCGAACAGTTCGATCCCAAGCTGGGCCTGGCCCTGGTCTGGGTGGACGTGCCGGCAGTCAGCGCCGCCGCGCCGCAGACGATCTGGATGTACTACGGCAATGAGAAGGCACCGGCCAGCGCCAACGGCCAGCAGGTGTTCGACCCGGACTACACGCTGGTCTACCACTTTGCCGAGGCCAATGCGCCGGCGCGCGACACCACCGCTTACGGCAACAACGCCGGCGCCGTCGTGCCGCCGTCCGAGGGCGCGGTGATCGGTCGTGGCGTGCAGCTGGGTGCGGGCCCGCTGCCACTGCCCGCCAGCGCGTCGCTGGCCCAGGAAGCGGGTGCGCCGCTGACCGTCTCGGCCTGGATCAAGCCGGGCAGCAACAATGCCGCGCAGGCGATCTACGCCCGTCGTGATGGCGCGTCCGAGCTGGTGCTGGGTATCGAGAACCGGGTGCCGTTCGTGCAGCTCAACGGCCAGCGCAGCACGCCTGCACAGCCGATTCCGGAAGGGCAGTGGGCGCACGTGGCGCTGACGGCGGAGAAGGGCGCGTTGCAGCTGTACCTCAACGGCCGTGTGGTGGCCCAGCTGAGCGGCGAGCTGCCGGCGCTGGGCACCGCGCCGGTGGTCGGCGCCGATGCCCCGGGTGCGGCACAGCCGCTGGCCAACTTCGAAGGAGCGCTGGATGAGCTGCGCGTCTCGCGGGTGGCACGCCCGGCGGCGCTGCTGCTGGCCGACGCCACCGCGCAGGGCGCCGATTCACGCCTGATCAGCTACGGTGCCGACGAGCAGTCGGCCGGCCAGAGCCACTTCGCCTTCATCCTCAAGGCGATGCCGTTCGATGCCTGGGTGGTGGTCGCCATCCTTGGCCTGATGATGCTGCTGTCGTGGGCGATCATGATCGCCAAGAGCCGCCACTTCGGCCGTACCAGCAAGGCCAATGCGGTGTTCACCGAGAGTTTCGGCAAGCTGTCCGGCGTGCCGCTGCGCACCCTGTCGGACATGGATCGCCAGGGCAAGGCGCCGACTGCGATGCACGATGGCTCGTTGTGGCGCATCTACCAGGTGGCCATCGATGAAATGCAGCAGCGCCACCAGCGCGACGGCAACAGTGGCTACCTGAGTGGCGCCACCATCGCCGCGATCCGTGCCTCGATGGATGCGGTGATGGTGCGCGAGCAGGAGGCGATGGCGCGGCGCATGAACTGGCTGTCGACCACCATCGAAGGTGCGCCCTACGTGGGCCTGTTCGGCACCGTGATCGGCATCATGCTGGTGTTCGTGGTGGCGGCGATGGCCGGCGCGGTGGACATCAACTCGGTGGCGCCCGGCATGGCCGCGGCGCTGCTGTGTACCGCTGCCGGCCTCGGCGTCGCCATCCCGGCACTGTTCGGCTACAACTACCTGGGTGCGCGTGCCGAAGCGATCGGCGCGGATATGGCGGTGTTCATCGACGAGTTCGCCGCGCGCCTGGCCGAAGAGCAGGACGGGCGCGGCCCGGCCGCGGTCCAGGGCTGAGGGGCGCGCCATGGGCCAGAAGGCGAAGTTCGGCATCAAGAAGCGCGAGAAGGGCATCAACGTAACGCCCTTCGTCGACGTGCTGCTGGTGGTGCTGGTGATCTTCATCCTGACCAGCAACGCCTCCATCCCCGGCATCGAGGTCAACCTGCCGAAGGCCAGCAACAGCGTGGCCCTGGAAAAGCCGAAGACCAAGGCGATCACCATCGACCCCAGTGGCCAGGTGTTCCTGGATGCCTACCCGGTGACGATGGCCGAGCTGGAAGACCGGCTGCGTACCGAACGCGCGACCACGCCGGATTTCCCGGTGATCGTGCGCGGTGATGCGCAGGTGCAGTACGCCCGCGTGGTCGAGGTGCTGGACCTGCTGCGGCGCCTGGAGCTGGCCCAGGTCGGCCTGGTCACCGGCAAGGCGCAGGGTTGAGGCATGACGGCCCATCAACCCCCTCGACCGGAGCCCGGCATGCGCGGTCGCCAGTTGCTGGTGACCGTGGCACTGGTGCTGGCCGCGTTGCTGGTGCTCGGCATCGCGGTGTGGTGGCTGTTGTTCAAGGACACCGCCAGCACCCGTCGGCCGGTGGTGCAGCCGCCGATGCTGGCGCTGCCACCCCCTCCGCCGCCGCCCCCGCCGCCCCCGGAAAAACCACCGGAGCCGGAGACACCGCCGGAAGAGACGATGCCCGAACCGGAGCCGCTGGATCAGCCGACGCCGGCCGAAGAGCCGACGCCGACGCCGGATAACAGCGATCCGGTGACGATGAATGCCGACGCGCAGGCCGGTGGTGACAACTTCGGTATCCAGTCCGGCAGTGGTGGCGGTTCGTCCGGCGTTGGCCGTGGTGGCGCCGGCAACGCTACCTACGGCCGCTACCTGGGCTACCTGATGCAGCAGGCGATCTCGCGCGACGACAAGGTCAAGCGCCTGGCGTTCCAGCTGCAGGTGAATGTGTGGCTGGCCAACGACGGCCGCCTGGAAAAGGTCGAACTGGTACGCGGCAGTGGCAACGAGGAGGCCGACGCGGCCGTGCTCGATGCCCTGCGTCGCATCGGCAAGGTTGACCAGGCACCGCCGCCGTCACTCGATTTCCCCGCCCGCGTCCTGATCCAGGGCCGCCGGCCCGGGGCCTGACTCCGACTTCCGTGATTTCCCTTCTTTCGATGAGAACCGTGATGAACGACCACGTCCGCGCACGAACCGACTCCCGCCGCCCGCGGCCGGCCCGACGGGCGCTGCTGTGCTGCGCCGTGCTGCTCAGCCTGGCCGCCCCGGCCGGTGCGATGGCGGCCGAAACCACCATGGTCAAGCTGATCAAGGGCCTGATCGCCAGCGGTGCACTGAAACCCGAAGACGGCCAGGCACTGCTGGTACAGGCCGAAGCCGAAGCGGCGGCCGCACAGCGCACTGCAGCCACGGGCAGCACCGCGGCGAGCGGTGGCGTGGCCCTGGAGGCCGGTGACGTGCGCGTGCCGTACGTACCGCAGAGCGTGCGCGACGGTATCCGCGACGAAGTGCGCCAGGACGTGATGGCGCAGGCGAAGTCGGAAGGCTGGGCGGCACCCAACGAAGTGGCCGAGTGGACCAAGCGCATCAAGGTCACCGGTGACATGCGTGTGCGCAGCGAGTCGCGCTTCTACTCCGAGCGCAACAGCGACATCGTGAGCAACTGGTCGTCGATCAACTCCGGCAACGGCTTCGACACCAACACCAATACCAATCTGCAGTTGCCGCCGCTGCTGAACACCCGCCAGGACCGCCGTAACCTGTGGCGCATCCGTGCCCGCCTGGGCATCGAGGCAACCATTGGCCAGCACACCACGGCCGGCGTGCGCCTGGCCAGCGGCAGCAGCAATGGCCCGGTGTCGACCACCGAGCAGCTAGGCGGCGGCCTGAGCAAGAAGGACGTGTGGCTGGACCAGGCCTGGCTGGCCTACAGCCCGGCGGACTGGGTGACGGTGCGTGGCGGCCGCTTCGGCAATCCGTTCTGGACCAGCGACATGCTGTTCTCCAACGATCTCAACTTCGATGGCCTGGCCGCGAACCTGAAGTATGACTTCGATGGTGGCGACCTCGACCTGTTCGGCAACCTCGCGGTGGTACCGCTGGAGTACACCTCCGACAGCTCGCCGAGCCAGAGCAAGGTCAAGACTCCGAACGAGAACAAGTGGCTGTCCGGTGCCCAGGTGGGCGTGAACTGGCGCTTCAACGATGACAACGCGCTGCGTGCTGCGCTGGGCTACTACGACTTCAAGAACATCAGCGGTCGCCTGTCCTCAACGTGCTCGCTGTACTCGGGTGCGGTGGGCTGCGACACCGACTGGTCGCGCCCGGCGTTCATGCAGAAGGGAAATACCCTGATGCTGATCCGCGACATCGCGCGCAATCCGGTGGATCCGGCCGGTACGCCGACCCCGCAGTATGTCGGCCTGGCCTCGGCGTTCCGCCTGGCCACGCTGAACCTGCGCTGGGACACGCAGCTGGCGCAGGGCATCGGTCTGCGCCTGGATGGCGACTACATCCGCAACCTGGCCTACGACAAGCAGGCCATGTTCAGTCGTGCCCAGAACGGCATCGTCAACAACTACGGCGCCGGCGATACTGTCGGCATCGATACCTTCCGCAGTGGCGACACCGCATGGATGGTGCAGGCCACCTTCGGTGCCACCGAGCTGAAGGAGAAGGGCCAGTGGCAGGCGCTGCTGGGCTACAAGCACATCGAGGCCGACGCACTGCCCGATGCCTACAACGATCCGAACTTCCACCTGGGCGGCACCAACGCCCGCGGCTACTACGTGGGCGGCGCCTACGCGCTGGATGCACGCAGCTGGATCAGCGGCAAGTGGATGGCGGCCAAGGAAGTGTCCGGCGCGCCGCTGTCGATCGACGTGTTCCAGCTGGAGTTCAACACCGGGTTTTGAGTGGCGGGCGTGATGCGGATCACGTAGTGCGTGGCGGGGGCGCAGCGATGCGCCCGTCTAAGGAAAGGAGACCACGCGTTGTTCAAAAGGAGGAGTGGATGAGCCGTCGCAAGCTGTTCGAGAGTCCCGAACCGTCCAGCCAGATGCTGGGTGTTGGACCGGCCTATGTTTCAGTGGAGGGCCTGCGCCAGCACCTGGCCGAGTTCCTGCTGTATGCGGGCCGGCCGGTGGTGATCATGCGCGGGCGCAGCGAAGTGGGCTATTTCCTGCCGGCGCGCTGCTGGCGCCAGCGTGACGATGATCCGCTGGCGGCGGCTGCCGCCGACCAGCTGCTGGATGCGGCCGGCTTCCAGGCCGAGGACATCCAGCAGGTGGAGCAGGAATTCAACGCCATGCGCCAGCGTACCGTGCTGCATTCACGGCGCTGAGCCTTCCGTAGAGCCGGGCCCATGCTCGGCTTTTCGGGCGGTTGCACGCGACGTTGGCAACAGCCCCTGCCGTTGCCTTCGGCTCTACAGTAGATCCACGCCGTATGTGGATAGGCCACACCCGGCGGCAGCTACAACGCCAGCACCTGTCCCGGCTCCAGCGCCTGCAGAAACGCGTCGTCATGCGACACCACCACCAAAGTGCCCGGGAACACCCGCAGCACCTGCAGCAGGTGCATCCGCAGCGTCATGTCCAGGTTGTTGGTTGGTTCGTCCAGAACCAGCAGCGCTGGGGGCTTGGCCGCCATCAATGCCAATGAAAGCCGCGCCCGTTCGCCACCGGACAATGCGGACACGGGCGTCTGCGCCGTGGCATCGCCGCGGAACAGGAAGTCGGCCAGGTGCAGCCGGCACTGGGTCTGGCTCCAGTCCGGCATCTGGGCAGACAGCGCCTGGAGAGGCGTGGCCTGCATCGGCAGGTCCCGGTAGTGCTGGTCGAGCAGGGCGATCTGATCAGCTGGCGGCAGCAACCAGTCACCATCACGGCGGATGCTTGGGTCGCCGCACAGCGCGCGTGCCAGCGTGGACTTGCCGCTGCCGTTGTCACCGGTGATCGCCAGGCGATCGCCGACATCCAGGCGCAGATGCAGTCCACCCAGCACCGTTTCCGTGGCATGCGCCACGCTGGCGTCGGTCAGCTGCACCACCACTCCCTCACGTCGCCAGCCGGCCGGCAACGCGAAGGTAGGCTCGATGATGGTCTCGCGCTGCAGGTCATTGCGACGAGCCACGATGTCTTCCTGCTGCTCACGGATCAGCAGTTGCTTGCTGCCGGCGGTGGTATTGCCACGGCCGAGCTTGGTGGCTGAACGCACGCCGCCCCACTTGCGCTGTTCCACCTTGCGCACACCGCGTTCCCGCGAGCTGGCAGCGCGCTGCTGTTCGCGCATCAACGCCTCATGGGCCTGGCCGCGCTCCTGATCCAGCTGGCGCAGCTGCCGGTCGCTGGCCTCGCGTCGCTGCTGCAGGTCCGCCTGATAGTCGCGGTAGCGGCCGCCGAAGTGGCTCACGCGCCCGCCACGTATGTGCCAGAGCTCATTACAGAGCGCATCGATCAGGGCTTCATCGTGGGTGGCCACCAACAGTGCGCCGTGGAACTGGCGCAGGCGCGCGATCAGCGAGCGGCGTGCACTGCGGTCCAGGTGATTGCTGGGTTCATCGAGCAGCAGTACATCGGGGGCGGCATCGAGCGCGCGGGCGAGCGCATGGCGCATCTGCTCGCCGCCGCTGCGAGAGGAGTCATCCAGCACGTGCTGCGGCACGTAGGCGATGCGTGCGCCATCGCGCCGGATGATGGTCCCGCCACTGGGCACCAGAGTACCGGCCAACATCTGCAGCAGGCAGCTCTTGCCACTGCCGTTGTCGCCGATCAGGGCGATGCGGGCACCTGAGGGCAGGTGCAGGTTGACGTCGGCCAGCAGGGCGCGGCCGTTGAAATCCAGATCCAAAGCATGGGCACGTAACATCGCGTGCGGTCCTCCTGTTGCTGCGCGCTCACTGCATCCGAACGCGGACGCGCAGCTTGGAACAGGGGCGAGGCCGGAGCAAGCGAGGAACCGGCCAAGATCCGCCGCAGGTGGGCCAGACCTTCTTCAGCCGCGCTCACTGGTGATGCGCGCACCTTCGCGCATCACCAGCGTCACCGGGGTCCTTTCCACCACCTCCAGCAACCGCTGCCACTGCGCATCGCTCAGCTCGGCGCTGGCATGCAGCACGCGGTGCACGTGGAAGCGTCCATCTTCGTCGCGTTCCGAGCGCAGCTCGGCATGGAACTCGCCCAGCTCCCAGCCCTTGCGTTGCGCATACATGCGCAGGGTGATGGCGGTGCAGGCGGCCAGCGAGGCCAGGTACAGATCGAAGGGCGCGAAGCCCTTGCCCTGACCGCCCAGCGAGGCGGGCTCGTCAGCGTCTACATCAAAGCTTCCATTGCTGATGTGGTGCAGGTAGTTGTCGCCGGTCGAAACAATGCGCGCGTAGGCCATCACATTCTCCATCTGTCTCTAGCGTCGAGCCACGCTCGACCAAACCCACTGTAGCGTCGAGCCATGCTCGACTGCTCCCAAAGGCGGCGCCAGCCAAGGCCAGCGCCGCCACCCATTCACTCGGTACGATCGTACGAGAACTGGATGCCTGCCGTACCACCGGTTTCAATGAAGAGGTTCATGAACGCCGGCACCGTTTCTGAGCGGGCCCAGTCGCGCTGCAGCTCGCAGAACAACTGCGGCACGCTGATCAGCTGGCCCCCGGCCTGTTCGATGCGGCGCAACGCGGCATCATGCGCCGCCAGCGAAGTGCCGCCAACGGCATCGACCACCACGTACACCTCATAGCCTTCCTTCAACGCATCCAGGGCCGGGAAAGTCAGGCAGGCTTCGGTCCACAGTGCGGTCATGATCAGCTTGCGGCGGCCGGTGGCCTCCACCGCCTTGCGGAACTCGACGTCTTCCCAGGAATTGATGGTGGTGCGGTCGTAGGTGGGGTAGTCGCCCAGCACCTTGCGCAGCTGCGGAATCGGCGGCTTGTTCAGGCCGGTCTTGACGTTGACCGTCGAATGCACGATCGGCAGACCGTAAGCCACAGCGGCTTTGGCGGTGCCGACGATGTTGTTGACCAGCAGCTGGCGGTCCATCGAGGCGATGGAGTTCACCTGCACCGGCTGGTAGTCGATGATGATGAAGGCGGAATTCTTCGGGGTCAGCAGGTGGTCGCTGGCCGGGTCGCGGATCGGTTCACTGGACATGATGGGTCTCCGGTTGGGAGGAGTGCCGGCAGCGGGCCGGCACCCCGGGGGATAGCTCAGCTGCGCTGCGAATCCAGCTGCTCCTGGTTCTTCTGCACGTCCTGCGCCTTCAGGTAGCTCTCGATCAACAGCTGGTAGTTCGGGAAGATCTTCGTGTAGACCTCGGCCCATTGCTGGGCATCGTCGCGGTTCCAGCTGCGCTGGATCTCCGAGGCCACCGCGGCGGTGTCCATCGGCACCACGCCGGCCTGCACTACGCGGGCCAGGGTGATCTCTTCGGCCATCTTCGAATAGGTGCCCGAGGCATCGATCACCGCGAACACCTGGTAGCCATCGGCCACGGCGGCGATCGACGGGAAGGCCATGCACACGCTGGTGATGGTGCCGGCAATGATCAGCTGCTTGCGCCCGGTGGCCTTCACCGCAGCAACGAATTCCGGGTTGTCCCAGGCGTTGATCTCACCCTTGCGCGCCACGTACTGGGCATGCGGGGCCGCGTCGTGGATCTCCGGGATCAGCGGGCCGTTCGGGCCCTGCGGGACCGAGGCGGTGGTGATCACCGGCATCTTTGCCAGCGTGGCCATCTTCGCCAGCGCAGTGGCGTGGGCGCGCACGCTGGTGAATGGCATGTCACCGATGGTCTGGAACAGGCCGCTCTGGTGGTCGATCAGCAGCATCGCGGCGTTGTCCGGATCGATCACCGGGCGGGCACCGTTGAAGTTGGCGGGGGTACTCATGGTCAGTCTCCTGGGGAAGGTGGGCGATGGCCCATTGGCGCGGCGGGTCATCGCCCGCCGCGCGGAAGCGCTCAGTGCGCGATCTGGCCGAAGCGGCCGCTGTTGAAATCGTTGACCGCCTGGCTGATCTCGGCCTGGCTGTTCATCACGAACGGGCCGTAGCCCACCACCGGCTCGTCGATCGGCTCGCCGCTGAGCAGCAGCACAGTGGCGTCGCTGTCGGCGTCGACGAACACGTCCTCGCCGCTGCGATCGAAGGTGACCAACTGCGCCTCGCCGACCGGCTGGCCGCCGTTGATCCGGACCTGGCCCTTCAACACCACCAGCGCCAGCGTGCGGCCATCGGCCACCGGCAGTTCGGCGTGGTGGCCCTGCTGCAGGCGGATGTCCCAGACATCCATCGGCGTGTGGGTACGGGCCGGACCGGCGTGGCCGTCGAAGCGGCCCGCGATGACACGCACGCGGCCGGCGCCCTCAGGCAGATCCACCGAGGGGATCTCTGCGTCAAGCAGGGTCTGGTAGCCCGGTGCGCCCATCTTGTCCCGCGCCGGCAGGTTGACCCACAGCTGGACCATGTCCAGCGTGCCGCCGCGCTTGCTGAATTCCGGCGTGTGGAATTCCTCGTGGAGGATGCCGGAGGCAGCCGTCATCCACTGCACGTCACCCGGGCCGATGGTGCCGCCGGCCCCGGTCGAATCGCGGTGGGCGACCTCGCCCTCATAGACGATGGTGACCGTCTCGAAACCGCGGTGCGGATGCTGGCCGACCCCACGCGGGGTATCGCTGGGGGCGAAGCTGTACGGGCCGGCATAGTCCAGCAGCAGGAACGGGCTCAGGTGCTGGCCGTGGGTGTTGTAGGAAAACATCGAGCGGGCGGGGAATCCGTCACCCACCCAGTGCGGGCGGGGGGCGCTGTAGGTACCGGTGACACGCTTCATGGCGATCTCCTGGCCGGGGCTGCCGGCCGCTGTTCTTCGTTGCAGGAGACGATATCGCCGTGACAATTGGGCCGGTAGACGCCAATATTTGCCGTCATAGTCCTATCTGGTGAACAATGGCGGCAGGCCGTGGGCCGCAGGAGATCGCCCCGTGTTCATCGCAGATATCCGCCGTTGTGACCTCAACGACCTGTTCTATTTCGCCATGGTGGTCGAGCACGGCGGCTTCTCGCAGGCCGGCCGGGCGCTGGCCATGCCGAAGTCGAAACTGAGCCGGCGCATCGCGCTGCTGGAGGAACGGTTGGGCGTGCGCCTGATCCAGCGCTCGACGCGGCGTTTCTCGGTCACCGAGGTCGGCCAGGACTACTACCGCCACTGCAAGGCGATGCTGGTCGAGGCCGAAGCAGCCGAAGAAGCGATTGCGATGTCGCGCGCCGAGCCGCGCGGCACGATCCGCCTGGCGTGCCCGATCGCGATCCTGCACGCGCGCATCGGCCCGATGCTGGCCGACTTCCTGGCCCTGCACCCGCAGGTGACGGTGCAGCTGGACGCCACCAACCGCCGCGTGGATGTGGTGGGCGAGGGCGTGGACGTGGCGATCCGGGTACGGCCGCCGCCACTGGAGGACAGCGACCTTGTGGTACGCGTGCTGGCGCGCCGGGTGTGGTGCACCAGTGCCAGCCCGGCGCTGCTGCAGCGGCTGGGCACGCCGCAGGTGCCGGCCGACCTGGCGATGATGCCGACTGTCGATCTGGCCTCGCCCAGTCAGCAGCATGTGTGGGAATACAGTGGGCCTGGCGAGGTCCAGGCCAGCGTGCATCACCGCCCGCGCCTGGTCAGCGATGACATGATCGCGTTGCGCGCAGCGGCGGTGGCCGGGGTCGGGCTGTTGATGCTGCCGCGGATGATGATCACCGATGAGCTGGAGAGCGGGGCGCTGCTGCCGGTGCTCCCCGAGTGGGTGCCGAAACACGGCATCGTGCATGCGGTGTTCCCTTCGCGGCGTGGGCTGCTGCCGGCGGTACGCGCGTTGATCGATTACCTCGCCGAGCGTTTCGAGGCGTTGGACGAACCGTAGGCTCCGCATCCACGCATGGCGTGGATCTACTGGATCCGCCGCCGCCTGGTAGATCCACGCCATGCGTGGATGATCCTGGTGCCGCGCGACCGGCCTTCGCTTGCCGCCTGCGGCCGTGCAGCCCACAATCCACGTCCGGACCGTCGCCATCACGCCCATCATTCCCCGGTCCGGCCCTGGCACCTATGTCTCCCAATGCCCTGGCGCTGGTCGAGCTGCTGATCCGCGAGCGCCGTGCGTTGTCTCGCTTCATCGCGCGCTATCTCGACCCGGCCAGTACCGAGGACACCCTGCAGAACCTGTACCTGAAGGCCAGCAGCGTGCCCGGTGATCCACCGATCCTTGAGCCGCGCGGTTATCTGTACCGGATGGCCTATCACCATGCGCTCAACCGCAGCCAGGCCGACGCCCGCGAGCGGCGCGCGATGGCCGAGTACGCCACCGACATGGCCGAGGCGGGCCACGACGGCGAGGCCCAGGCGCTGGACCAGGCACAACTGCGCGAGATCTCCCAGACCATCCTCGCGCTGCCGGCGCAGGTCCGCGAGTGCTTCGTGCTCAACCGCTACCTGGGCCTGAGCGAGCGTGAGATCGCCACACGGCTGGGTATTTCCAAGAGCCTGGTCGGCAAGCACGTGCTGCGCGCGGCGCTGTTGATCCAGCAGCATCAACAGGGAACGCGCCGATGACCGGCGATTGCCGTGGGCAGATCGCGCCCGCCGTTGTCACAACAGGAAAGCGCACCCGTTCGCGGTGCGGCAGGCCACAACCATGACCACGTCCCAACCCTCGCCGCGTCAGGCCAGGCAGGCGTTGCGCTGGGTGATCCGGTGCAGTGCAGGCCCGCTGCCGGAACGCCAGCAACGAACCCTGCAGCGCTGGTTGCAGGCCGATCCGCGCCATGCGCTGGCCTGGCGCCAGCAGCAGGCCTTCTGGCAGGGGCTGGATGCCGCCGGGCCCGACGTGCTGGCGGCGCTGCCTGAACTGACCGCCGACCGCCAGGGATTGCGTCCGGTCGCACCGCGCCGTCGCCTGCCATGGCTGTTGGCCAGCGCCGCCGCCGTGGTTCTGATGGTCGCGGCCGCACCGCAGGCGCTGTTGCTGGCGCGCAGTGACCTGCGCAGCAGTGATGCGCCGCGCGTGGTGCAGCTGGACGACGGCAGCACCGCCGTACTTGACGCTGGCACCGCACTGGCGATTGAGTTCGACGGCCAGCAGCGCCACTTGCGCCTGCTGCGCGGCCAGGCCTGGTTCCAGGTGGCGCACGAGGCGCGCCCGTTCCAGGTCGAGGCGGCGGGCGGCCTGGTCCGTGACATCGGTACCGCCTTCAGTGTGTCGATGCTGGATACCACGGTCACCACCCAGGTCAGCGAGGGTGTGGTCGAGGTGCGTCCGGGCGATGGCAGCGTACAGCGCCTGCATGCGGGGCAGTCACGGGCGTTCCGTGACGGTCGCTGGCTGCAGCCTGTGCGGCTGGAAGATCCCGAGGCCGTGGCGCCATGGCGGCGGGGCGAGGTAGTGATCGATGATCAGTCGGCCACGCAGGCCATCGCCGATCTGGCGCGCTACCGTCGTGCCCCGGTCTGGGTACTGGGTGGGCAGGGTGCCAGCGTACGGGTCAGTGGCTTGTTCCACCTGCAGCAGCCGGAGACGGCCATCGATGCCGTGGCCGCACAGGCAGGACTGCGCGTGCAGCGCTTGCCCGGTGGCGCGTTGGTGCTGTGGTGAGGTGCCGCCGGTTCATGGCGGAATACGCGGCATGAAAAAAACATGAAAAAACCGTGGGCACCTGCAGTGTCCCGCTGTCTATAGAGGTATAGCCAGAGCGAAACACCGTTTTTCCTCAAGCCAGACACACCACCGGCACCGGATGTGCCCGTGGTCCAGCCACGCTTGAGGAGTTCCTGTCCATGCCGTCCACGGCATCCGCCTGTCATCGTCGCGCCACCGTTCTGGCCCTGGCCGTTTCCACCGCATTGCTGCCGCTGGCCTGGGTGCCGGCCGTGCAGGCACAACCGGCGATCGTCGCGCCGCTGCGCCAGTACGCCATTCCGGAACAGCCCCTGGCCGACGCCGTGCGTGCCTTTGGCCGCCAGGCCGATGTGCAGGTGGTGTTCCGCAGTGACCTGGTGGAGGGCCGCCGCTCCAGTGCGGTGAGTGGCGAGTACAGCCAGATGCAGGCCCTGCAGCAGCTGTTGCGCGGTAGCGGCGTGCGCGCACAGCGCGGCATGGACGGCACCTGGAGCCTGCGGGCCGCAGCGGAGGCGGGTGAAGGGGAAGGGGTGCGGGTGACCGAGACGCTGGACGTGGCCGGTCGCCTGCAGTCGGAAGGGGGCGAGGCCCGCGATCGGCGCGGCTACGATGATGTGTTCGCGCTGGACCTGACCACGGCGTATTCGGGGCGCGACCGGGTGGAGCGCTACCGTGGCTCCAACCCGGCCGACGTGGTCAAGGATCTGGTCGGCGTGTTCAGTGGCGATGCGCGCAACAGCGGCGCGCTGGACATCAACATCCGCGGCATCCAGGGGCCGGGGCGGGTGCCGGTCAGCATCGACGGCGGCGAACAGGCGCTCACGGTCTGGCGCGGCTACAACGGCGTGAGCAACCGCAACTACATCGATCCCAACCTGATTGGTGGCATCCAGGTCATCAAGGGGCCAGGGCTGGTGCGCGATGTGCACAGCGGGATCGGTGGTGCGCTGGTGATCAAGACCATCGACGTTGACGACATTGTTGCTGCCGGCGAACGCTTCGGCGGGGAGCTGAAGATCGAAGGCAGCAGCAATGCGGTGGCGCCACGCCTGCCGCGCCTGCACACCGGCGAGGATTACCGCACGGTGCCGGGGTTCCCGCAGGGCTCGCCGAACTCGCCCTATGATGACCGCACCCTGGTGGTGCCGGTGAAGTCGCGCAGCGGCAACAACCCCTTCGATGGCGAAGATCAGGCCTGGCGGTTGGCACTGGGCGTACGCGGCGACAACGTCGACCTGATGGCTGCCTACGCCTGGCGCAAGCGCGGCAACTATTTCTCCGGGACCCAGGGCAGCGCCTACTACGACCAGGACCGGCGTGAGCAGTTCGAGTACCAGGGCATCGACTACATCACCACGCTGGCGCGTTACTTCAAACCGGGCGATGAAGTGCCCAATACCTCCAGCGAACAGGAGTCCTGGCTGGTCAAGGGCAGCTGGCAGATCAATGACGACCAGCAGCTGAAGGCTACCTGGCGGCGTACCTTGTCCCACTACGGCGAGATCATGCCGTCGCGCATCCTGTCCGCGCCCGACTACGGACGCATCCAGTGGCCGCTCAGCCGGGTTGCGTCCGATGCCTGGAACCTGGAATACCGCTTCCAGCCGGCCGGCAGCCGCTGGCTGGACCTCTACGCCAACCTGTGGCGCACGGAGACGGACAGCGATACCTACAGTGCTGGCGGCTTCCCGAACTTCGCAGTGGGTAATCCGGCATGGAACCCGGACGCCAGCCCGATCCTGCGCAACACCGCGCTGGCCAACGCGCGCAACGACCGCACCGGCCTGATCCTGAGCAACCGCTTCGCCTTGCATTCGACCCTGGACCTGACCGTGGGCGGCAACTGGCAGTACGAGAAGCTCGGCTCGAGCGATCCGTACTTCGGTACCACCGATGGCTGGCGCATGTTCCCGCGTGCCGGGCGCCGACAGGAGGGCGAGGGCTACCTGACCCTGGAGTGGCGGCCGGTCGACTTCCTTACCCTCAATGCAGGCGTGCGCTACAGCCGCTACTGGGCCTTCGACGATTTCCTCGAGGCGCATCCCGAGCTGCTGACCAAGGGCGTAGGTGGCAAGGAAGCGCAGTACACCGTGAACGAGTTGCCGCCCCGTCCCGCCAATCTGCAGGCCCGCATCGACGCGTTGGAAGCACGCCGCGCCGTATGGGAAAAGCGCGGCATGGGCTGGTTCATCGATGACAGCATCCGTGCCTTGCTGGCACCGTACGAGACGCCGCGTCCGGTCAGGTACACGCGGCCCTGGCTGCCCGATGCCGATGGCAACTACACCCGCGCCGGCAATCCCTGCCTCAATGGCGAAGTGGCGGCCATTCCCGGCGTGCAGCCGGTGTTCGCCGGCAGCGACCAGGTCTGCAACATCGGCAACAGCGTACAGTCGCAGCCGGTCGATGCACGCAACAGCCGCCGCCGCGACCATGCCTGGCTGCCGACCTTCTCGGCCACTGCACACCTGTCCCCGGCCGCCCGTGCCTACGTGCGTTACAGCGAAGCGGTGCGCTTCCCGAGCATGTTCGAAAGCACGATCGCCTTCTCCGGCAGCCTCAATCCGCTGCATGCGCTCAAGCCCGAGCACGCCTACAACTACGAAGTGGGCTACGTGCACAACCTGTCGGCCCTGTTCGGCAACACCGCCGATGCCGACGTCAAGCTGGCGTACTACGTGCACAAGACCCGTGACGTGATCGAGCGCGATGGCAACTTCCTGTTCGACAACATCGACAAGCAGACCATCCGTGGCATCGAACTGCAGGCCCGCTTCGACAACCGGCGCTTCTTCACCGATCTGGGCATCACCCGCACGTTGGAAAACGAGGTGTGTGACGAGAGCACGGCGGTGCTCCTGGATGCGAACCGCGGCCTGGTCCCGAACTGCGTGCAGGATGGTTTCGTTGGTGGTTACCTGCTGACCCAGGCCATTCCCAAGCTGTCGATCAACTGGTCGCTGGGCACGCGCCTGTTCGATGAGCGCCTGGAGCTTGGCAGCCGCATCGTGCACTACCAGCGCCACGAGAACCCTGATCTGCAGGCCTACCGTGACCGCCTGCTGAGCGGTGGCAGCGGCCTGCTCTGGCAGAACGTGCCGTTCACCTGGGGAAACATCGCCACCGTCGATGCCTATGCGCGCTGGCGCTTCAACGAGCATGCCAGCGTCGAACTGGTCGGCAGCAACCTCGGCAACCGCTACTACGTCGATCCAGCCACGCGGTCCACGCTGCCGGCCCCGGGTCGCACCCTGAAGCTCGGCGTCACCGCACGCTTCTGATCTCCCACCTTCAAGCGTTGTACCCGTAGTTCCCTCAACCAAGGAGCAATACCATGAAAATGATCTCCCGTTCGGTTCTCGCCGTTGCTGCCTCGCTGGCTCTGGTCGGTGCCGCGCATGCTGCCGATATCGTCGGTGCCGCCAGTGCCAAGACCGATGCCGAGCTGTATGTGGCGGTTGGCGAATCGCAGGTCAATGGCGGCCCGCACCGCGCTGGCAAGGCCGGTATCGGTGTCGGTACCGTGTCCCAGGCCAAGCCGGTGGACTTCCAGGGCCTGAGCGCCTACTCGGCACCCACCACCGTCAATGGCGTGACGGTACGTACCCTGGCCATGCCGATTACCGGCGCACCGGGCAGCCACGCCGGCATGGGCCACTTCAACTTCGTCAAGGTCGGCAGTGGCGATGTCTGGTTCGGTGAATGGTCCAAGGATGGCGCCGCCGGTGGCTTCAACAACCGCCAGGTCTACTTCGTCGGTGACCGCGCCGGCACCACGCTGCCCGCCGGCGTGGCGTCCTACACCGTGGCTGGCCTGAACAAGTTCAACGGCAGCAACCTGCTGAGCGGCACCTTCGACGCCGACTTCGGCGCCGGCACCCTGGATGGTGCGCTGTCGGGCAATGGCCTGAACCTGGCCATCGTTGCCAACATCAACAGTGCCGACGCGTCGTTCGCCGGTTCGGCCACCGCCAACGGCAGCGTTGCCGGCACCACCCAGGGGCAGTTCTTCGGCGCCAACGCGGCCGCCCTGGCCGGTATCGCCACCTTCAGCGGCAACAGCCAGTACGACACCGCCTTCGGCGGCAGCAAGAACTGATTGCCACGCCCCTGACGGGGCAGGGCAGGGACAAGCCGCGATCCGCCAGTCCCTGCTTCGGCCCGCTGCATGCACCACCACGGATCGACCATGCGCCATCCCATCTTCCTTGTCGTACTGCTGCTGGCGGCCGCCGACGCTCGCGCCCAGCAGGACGATCTTCGCCGCGTGCTCGAACAGGGCACCGACCTGCGCCACCAGCAGCAGGACCAGCAGCGCCTGCAGCAGGCCGAGTCGGAGCGACCGACCATCACCATCGACGGCCAGACCCTGCGCGTGGAGCGCACGGTCGACGATCTGGGCCAGGCGCTGTACCTGTCGCTGCAGCATCAGCAATGGGGCGCCGCGCAACGCTTCCTGGATGAATACATCGAACTGCCCGGCCACGACCCGTTGCTGCGCCACTATGCGCAGGGCGGCCTGGCGCGGGTGGCCGGCAATCACCATCGCGCGGCCAACGAGTACGAGGCGCTGCTGGAGGCACAGCCGGATTTCCTGCCGGCCCGCCTTGAACTTGCGCGCGTCTACGCCGAGGACCAGCGCGATCGCGATGCGGTGGCGTTGTTCACGGCGATCGCGGATGGCATCAATGCCGATGACCCTGCCACCGCAGGTGTGCGCGGACGGGTGGACGCCTATCTGGCTGCGCTGCAGGCGCGCCAGCGCTGGAAAGGCGCGTTGTCCGCCGGCCCGGCATGGAGCGACAACATCAATCGCAGTTCGGCCAGCCGCACCTGCCTGTTCGGGGTAGGCGACACCTGCATCATCCAGCGCAATCTTCCCGATGCCCAGCGCGCCATGGGCCTGGACTACGACGGTAACCTCGAACGTCGCTGGGCCCTGAAGGGCCACCATGGCGTGTACGTGCGTGGCCTCGCATTCGGCCAGGCATGGCGTGGGCACAGCGCCTACAACGAGCTCAATGCCAACGTGCAGGCGGGTTACAGCTGGCGTAGCGCACGGCATACCCTGCAGATCGCCCCCAGCTATGACTATCAGGGCCTCGGCAACCGGGCCCTGCAGGGCGGCAGCGGGCTGCATGGCGAATGGCAATATGCGCTGGACGCGCGCAGCCTGCTCAAGCTGGAGGCCGACTGGAAGCGCCAGCGCTATCGCCAGCGTGGCCTGGCCGCCAATTACGACGGTGAGCTGGCCGCGGTGTATGCCACCTGGTTCCGTGCGATCAACCCGCGCTGGACCCTCTTTGCCGGGCTTGACCTGAGTGACAGCAGCGCTGCCGACCCGGCCAACGGCTACCGCCAGCGCGGCCTGCGGCTGGGCGCGGCACGGCAGTGGAGCGGCACCACGGCCACCGTGTTCATATCGCTGCGCCATCGCGATTACGATGCCTGGAGTCCCCTGCTGGAAGCGCGCAGGCAGGACGACGAACAGAACCTGATCGCCATCGTGCGCAGCGAGCGCCTTGCCGTGGCCGGGCTGGTGCCCAGCCTGAGCCTGCGCTACGCCCGCATCGACAGCAACGTCGGCTGGCTGTACAGCCATGACCGCAGCCTGCTCAGCCTGAAGTGGGAGCGCGCGTTCTGAACCTGCGCCCAGTGGTGTCCATGCAACGACGGAGTGAATACGCTCTGCGCGGAGTCTTCATCGATCATCACGCGCTCTTGTAGGGCCGATCGCGCATCCTGCCCGCGTGGCGACCGCAGGCGGGTCGCGTGCATCGAGGAGTGCAGGGCGTGCTGGAAGCAGGTAACAAACCAGAGGGCCTGAAAGGGTTGCGTGTGCTGGTGGCGGAAGATGAATTCGCCATTGCAATGTTCCTGGTCGACTACCTCGAACTGAAGGGAGCGCAGGTGGTGGGGCCTGCCGGTGACCTGCAGGCGTTGGGGCAGCTGGTTGATGCACATCCCATCGATGTGGCCCTGCTGGACATCAATCTGGGCGGCGAACAGGTCTATCCACTGGCCGACCGCCTGGCCGAGGCCGGCACCCCGTTCCTGCTGACCTCCGGCTACGACGACAATCTGCCCAGTCGTTTCGCTGCCGCCCCGCGCTGCACCAAGCCCTATCACATCGAAGCCCTGGTCCAGCAGCTGGCCGGGCTGGTGGCGACGCCGCAGGCTTCTGCGGGCATCGCCTGATCGCGCCGCATGGTGCGCCGTATCGAAGGTCTCCAGGTTGCCGAACCGCGCGGGGCGATGCCACCCGCACTGCGCCTGCATGCCCGCCACGATGGCATGGCGGCCCGCATTGCCCGCCACGACTGGTCGTCCACGGCATTGGGTGCGCTGGACCAGTGGCCGCCACACCTGCGCGCCACCGTGGACCTGATGCTGGCCCACGGCTTCCCGATGATCGTGCTGTGGGGCGAGCAGCTGGTGCAGCTCTACAACGACGGCTATGCCGAGATCCTGGCCGACAAGCATCCCGGCGGGCTCGGCCAGCCGACCCGTGAATGCTGGCCCGAGGTCTGGCACATCAACGGCCCACTCTATACCCGTGTCTGGCAGGGTGAGACGCTCACCTTCGAAGACAAGCTGTACCCGCTGGCGCGCCACGGCCGGCTGGAAGACATCTGGTTCACCATCACCTACAGCCCGATCCGTGGTGAGGAAGGGCGCATCAATGGCGTCCTGGTGACCCTGTTCGAGACCACCGCCGCGCATGTGGCGCAGGCAGCGCGCGAGCGCGAGGAGTTGCGTCGCCGCGAGAGCGAGCGCCGTCTGGAGCTCGCCTTCAAGATGCTGCCGGTGGGCCTGTGCATCGTCGACCTTGAAGGTCGCATGCTGTTGTCCAATGACCAGATGCGTGGCTATCTGCCCAGCGGCAAGGTGCCTTCCACCGATGAGGCCAACCAGCATCGATGGCGGGGCTGGCATGCCGACGGCAGCCTCATCGGGCCGGACGACTTCGCCATCGCCCGCGCGATGCGCGGCGAGACGGTGGTGCCCGGCCTGGAGTTCCAGTACCTGCATGATGATGGACGCGCGCGCTGGACGCGGGTCGCTGCGGCGCCGTTGCGCGACGCCGATGGCGAGGTCAGCGGCGTGTTCGCCATTGCCGTGGACATCGACGATCTCAAGCGCGCCGCCGAGCGCCAGTCGGTGCTGCTGGCCGAACTGCAGCATCGGGTGCGCAACATCATGTCGACCATCCACGCCATTGCCTGGCGGACCCGCGCGTCGGTCAGCAGCGTGGACGAATATGCCGAGCGCCTGTGCGGACGATTGATGTCGTTGGCGCGCACGCAGAGCCTGCTGACCCGCGGCGCCAATGCGGGGGTCTGCCTGCGCGGCATGCTGGATGAGGAGATCGCAGCGCAGATGCCGGCCACGGCCGCCTATCGCCTGCAGGGCGAGGACGTGCTGCTGCCACCGAAGGCGGCCGAAGTGCTGTCCCTGGCGATCCACGAATTGGCGACCAACGCCCTGAGGCATGGCGCGCTCAGCCATGAAGACGGTCGCATCGAGGTGACCTGGGACCTGCAGGTTCAGGCCGGGCAGCCCTGGCTGGGCCTGCACTGGTGCGAGCGCCATGCCGAGGTGGAGGACTGGGAGCTGCCACGCCAGCGTGGCCTGGGCCGGGCGCTGATCGAGCAGCGCGTGCCCTATGAACTGGCCGGCAGCGGCGAGTTGCGCTTCGGCCCGCAGGGGCTGGATGCCTGGATCCGCTTCCCGCTGC
Organism: Stenotrophomonas maltophilia; assembly: GCF_003205835.1. Lineage (GTDB taxonomy): Bacteria > Pseudomonadota > Gammaproteobacteria > Xanthomonadales > Xanthomonadaceae > Stenotrophomonas > Stenotrophomonas riyadhensis. Next base: position 2,643,728 of record NZ_CP029773.1, on the reverse strand, counting down.
GCGAGCGCGACAGCCTGCTGCAGACCGATGCCCCGGGCGCGTCGGGGCCCGGTTCGGGCAGCTGAACGTCCATTTATCCCCAATTGGGCCAAATTGGGCATAATGGCCACAACCGTCGCCGTTTGGAGCCGTGCCATGACCCTGCCGCTGGATCTGCCTGGCCTTGAAAAGGCCCCGGCCTCATCGGTGAAGACCCGGGGCTGGCCGAGCCTGATGCGTACTGTGCGTGAGAAACAGGCATTGGTCATTACCAACCACAATCACCCCGAAGCGGTGATCGTCGACATCCGCACCTACCAGGAGCTGCTGGCCAAGGCGGCTGGCGGAGACGCCGGAGAGCGCAACGAAGAGCTGCTGCGCCTGCGCAGCGAATTCGACCAGACCCTGGCCGGCCTGCAGCGTGGGGAAGGGCTGGGCAAGGTGCTCGGCCAGCCGATCCGTCGCGGTCGCAAGGTCACCCTCGGCCGTCCGCTCTGACCGATGGGGCGGATCCTGGTGCTGGCCGGCGTCAACGGCGCCGGCAAGAGTTCGCTGCTGGGCACCTGGCTGGAAGCCGAAGGGCTGGGCTGGTTCAACCCCGATTCGTTCACCCGCCGCCTGGTGGAGACCGGCTGGCCGCTGCCTGACGCCAATGCCGAGGCCTGGCAGGAAGGCACCCGCCGCCTGCGCGAGGCCATGGCCGATGGCACGGACTTCGCCTTCGAGACCACGCTGGGCGGCAACACCATTCCCCGCCTGCTGCGCGAAGCCTGCGAACGCCATCACGTTGCGATCTGGTTCTGCGGCCTGGCCACGGTGGAGCTGCATATCGCCCGCGTTGCGGCGCGGGTGGCTGCCGGCGGCCATGACATCCCGGTGGAGAAGATCCATGCGCGCTTCGATTCGGCGCGCGAGAATCTGCTGGAACTGCTGCCCCACCTGGCCGAACTGCATGTCTACGACAACAGCGCGCCCGCCGATGCCGAAGGCTGCGTCGAACCGCTGCCGGTGCTGGCGATGGCACATGGCCAGCTGCAATACCCGGTCTCGGTGGCCGAACTGCTGCACACGCCGGACTGGGCCAAACCCATCGTAATGCGCGCGATGGAGTTGAACGCTGCGCGCGATTGAGGGCGCATGCGTTGTAGAGCCACGCCCACGCTCGGCTGATCCCCCGTAAGGCAACCGGGCGCGGGCGTGGCTCTACAACGCCGGCTCCGCCGAGCCTCAGGCTGGCTTTACCTGCTCAGGTTCCGCAGCCTCCGGCAGTGGCGGCAGGCTCGGGTCCACCGTCACTGGCACATCGCTCTTCAGCAGTGCGGCGGCTTCCTTGTCGCTGCCGACTGCCGGCGGTGAACCGCGCAGCGGCAGCCCCGCGGTTTCCTTCACGAACAGCATGGTGACCAGGCCGATCACCGCTGCGCCCATCAGGTAGTAGGCCGGCACCAGCGGGTCGCCGGTACGTTCCACCAGCCATGCAGTAACCAGCGGCGTGGTGCCACCGAACAGCGATACCGAGACGTTGAAGGCGATCGACAGCGCGCTGTAGCGCACCGGGGTATAGAACAGGGCCGGCAGCGTGGACGGCATCGAGCTGGTGAAGCACACCAGCGCCAGGCCCAGCAGCATCAGGCCAAGGAAGATCATCCAGTCGTTGCCGCTGCCGACCAGCAGCAGGCACGGAATCGCCAGCACCAGCAGCGCGATGCAGGCGCCGATGATCATCGGGCGGCGGCCCAGCTTGTCACTGAACAACCCGCCGACAATGTTCAACGGCATCATCACCAGCATCACGATGATGATCAGCAGCAGGCCCTTGCTCTCGGCGTAGCCCATGGTGACGCTGAGGTAGCTGGGCATGTAGGTCAACAGCATGTAGTCGGTGACGTTGAACACCAGCACCAGGCCCATGCACACCAGCAGCTGGCGGCCGTGCACCTGGAACAGCGCGCCAAGCCCGGGCCGGTCGTGCTCGCGCTTCTCGGCTTCCTCGGCGAAGGCGCGGAATGCCGGGGTCTCTTCCAGCTTCATGCGCATGTACAGGCCGAGCAGGCCCAGCGGGCCGGCCACCAGGAATGGAATGCGCCAGCCCCAGTCCAGCATCTGTTCGCTGCTCAACAGCATGTGCAGCGCGGTCACGGTACCGGCGCCGGCGATGTAGCCGCCCAGCGTGCCGAACTCCAGCCAGCTGCCCATCAGGCCGCGGTTGCGGTCGGTGGAATACTCGGCGATGAAGGTGGCCGCACCGCCATACTCGCCGCCAGTGGAAAAGCCCTGCACCACGCGCGCCAGCAGCAACAGCACCGGTGCCCAGATGCCGATCCGCTCGTAGGAAGGAATCAGGCCGATCGCAAAGGTACCCAGCGCCATCAGGATCATGGTGAACGCCAGTACTTTCTGGCGCCCATAGCGGTCGCCGAGCGGGCCGAACACCAGACCGCCGAGTGGACGCACCAGGAATGCCACGGTGAAGGTGGCGAAGGCTGCGATCACCTGTGCGGTGGGATTGCTCGACGGGAAGAACACCTGGCCGATGGTGACGGCGAGATAGCCGTAGACACCGAAGTCGAACCACTCCATGGCATTGCCGAGTGCGGCGGCGCCCACGGCGCGCTTGAGCATGGGCTTGTCGACGACGGTGATCTCATCGACCTTCAGGTGGCGGCGGCGTTTGAACCAGCCGAAATGGGCATGTGCCTCGGGCGTGTCCTGCATGGGGGCTCCCTTGTAGGTATGGAATAGGGGAATGGGCGGCGTGGTGTGTCCCGGAAATCGGAAACGGCGATGCAGGCGCAAGTGGCGCAGGGGCATCGGAAGGCGGCGTGGGGGCCGGGGAACGTGTGCAGGCGCAACGCCACGCGCACGGCAAAGCACCGCCGCAACGGCGGAAACGCGGCAACGGGATCACAACGGTCGCGCAGTTGGCAGCCGCGTGTCACATCAGCGTGTGGGGAAGGCAGGCCGTGGGCCTGCGGGCGTCATCCGCCGGGATCCAGCGCGAGGCGATGGAAATGCAGGGCGGGAGCATTCGTGGCAAGCGAAGCGCCGGTCGGCAGTGCTTCCCACGTAACAGGTGCGCCCGTCACGTAGTGGGTCGTGTCGATCATCCGTTCATCATAACGGCATCGGCGTGAGCATGCAGCGAAGCAGGCTGATCTGCACGCTGTGTTCCATCTCGCCTGTTCAGAAGGCTCAGGCCGACTTCGCCATCAAGCCGAACACCGTGCAGGCCATCGCCAGGGCGCCCGGCAGTGCCAGTTTCCGCGTGACCAATGCGGCGCCGATCATCGTGAGTACCGAAAGCATGAAGGCCAGGGCGAAGAACGGTTGGCCCTGCAGGAACTGGTGGATGCAACCGGCGCAGCCGGCAATGGCCAGGCTGGTGGCGAAGCAGACGTGGAACAGTGAGCCAGCGTACACAGAGGTTCCTCGCGATGATGGAGGCCATAGCGGCAGGCCTCCGGGCAAATTTAGGGCGGATTTCAGATTGCGATGACGTAATCACATCCTGTACGCGCTCTGGTGACATCGGCGTGCATAAGGTGGAGCGCACACCCACTTTTTGGATTGATGGAGGATGCAATGGCGCGGACGATTCCCGAAGGAACGCTGATCGTGGTAGCCGACGGTGGTTCGGCGCGGGTGTTCACCAACGTGGGCAGCAACCATCAGTTGACCCTGAAGCAGGAAGGCGAGCTGCGTCTGCAGGACATCAGTGAGCAGGGCGTGTCCGGGCAGGGCCCGGCCGGGGCGGTGCCCAAGGACATGTCGGTCTCGCAACTCAACGAGGCAACGTTCGCCAAGCAGGTGGCCGAACAGCTCAACGAGGATGCCTTGAAGAACCGCTATGCGCATCTGGTGTTGATCGCTGATCCGACCACGCTGGGCCGCATCCGTCCGTTGCTGCACAAAGAGGTCCAGGCACGCCTGCTCGGCGATATCGCCAAGGACCTGACCAACGCACCGTTGGCGGATATCCAGAAGGCACTGGCGGCGTAGCGAGGCCGATCGATCTGCCGTAGCGCCGAGCCCATGCTCGGCTGTCGCGCGGAGCGCGGCGGTTCCGCGCCGCGCAAGACGCAGCCGACGCTATCCCGTCGGTTCTGACCTCACCGCAACGGGTAGAACGGTTCGATCAATCGGGTGCCCGTTGCCTCATCGCCCTTGAATGACAGCTCGAACGCACCGCCCCACAGCGTTCCGGGGTGGTCGAGCACCTGCAGGGTTTCCATCCGCAGCGCTTCCATGCCGATCAGCGTCGCTGCCTCGTCGCGGCTCACCCACCGGTATTCCTTGTCCGCGGTTCTCGCCGGTGGCTGCCCGGCCCGCAGGGTGGCGCGATAGTGCTGCCGGAACGACACCGCGTCGTGGCTTGGGTCCGGCGGATCTTCGTTGAAACGATAGCTGTAGATGGCCGCCGGCGTGAACGGCGATACCTGCAGGCCGAGATCCGATGAGAGCTGTTGCAGCGCCTGCTGGATGCTCTGTTTGCGGTTGGCGCGTACAGCGGGTGTCATCCAGCCGCTGCGGTTGTGTTCCAGCAGCAGGTGGTCCTGGTCGTCGGTGACCAGCAGGCGCAGGATGGTGTAGTCGTCCTGGGCAGCACGCGATGGGGCGGGGGGCGTGGGCGGCGCGCCATGGCTGAGCGTTACGACACCCAGCAGGCTTGCCATCACGATCCATCGTGCAGTGCGGATGAGCATGCGTCCTCTCCCGGGTGTGGACGCAGGGTAGGAGGGGGCGGGGTACACGGCAAGTGCCGGTACAGCCGTAGAGGTGAGCCATGGCCGGTCGCATTTCCTGCGGGCGTCAGCCGCGCGAGGGCATGCAGCGGGTGCAAGGCCGATGGCCGCACTGCAACATGCGGCACGGGATGCCCGGTGCTAGCATCCGGCAACCACCTGAATCGATCCAAACGCCGATGCCCACGCTGGACCGTCGTCTCCTGATCGCTGTCGCCGCCACGGCGATGCTCGCTTCCGGCCTGGCGTCGGCCGCTCCCGCCAAAACGGCCGCCGACAGGGCATACGCTTCGGTCGACCCGTTCATTGGTACCGGTGGCGAAGGCCACACCTACCCGGGTGCCACGGTGCCATTCGGCATGGTCCAGCTCAGCCCGGACACACGCATCCAGCCGCGCGAAAAGGCCTATGGCTGGGCAGCCGGCTACCGTTACGACGACAGCAGCATCGTCGGCTTCTCGCACACGCATTTTTCCGGCACCGGTCATTCGGACCTCGGCGACATCCTGCTGATGCCGTTCACCGGCAATCCCGGCCTGGAGCGCGGTGACCCGGAAAAGCCGCGCAGCGGTTACGCGTCGCGCTTCCGCCACGATGACGAGAAGGCTGAGCCGGGCTACTACGCGGTCACCCTGGACGACTACAAGGTTCGCGCCGAACTGACCACCAGCGCGCGCGTGGGCGTGCACCGCTATGCCTTCCCCAAGGGCACCGATGCCAAGGTGCTGCTGGACATGCGCACCAGCATGTACGACTACCCGGGCAAGGTGCTGTGGTCGCGGGTGCGGGTGCGCGCCGATGGCACCGTGACCGGCTTCCGCGAGACGCGCGGCTGGGCGCCGGGCCGCCAGCTGTACTTCGCGATGCGTTTCTCGCGGCCGCTTTCCGGGCATGAGCTGCACAACACCGAGCAGGACATCGTCTACAAGGGCTTCCCGCCGCCGGGCGAGAAGAATCCAGCGCAGCGGGCGCAGATCGAAGGCCGTCAGCTGGTCGGTACCTTCGCCTTCGGCAAGCTGGACGCACCGCTGGTGGTCAAGGTGGCGATCTCGCCGGTCAGCGAAGCCGGTGCCATTGCCAACCTCGACGCGGAGGTGGCCGGCTTCGATTTCGACCGCGTGCGTGCGCAGGCAAAGCAGGAATGGACGCAGGCGCTGTCGGTGCTCGATATCGATGCGCCGGAACATGCGCGACGCAGCGCCTATACCGCGCTGTACCACACGATGCTGGGGCCGACGTTGTTCATGGATGCCGATGGCCAGTACCGTGGTTCGGACAACGCGGTGCACAAAGCCGATGGTTTCACGAACTATTCGACGTTCTCGCTGTGGGACACCTACCGTGCGCTGCACCCTTTGCTGACGCTGGTGCAGCCGGAGAAGCGCAACAGCGATTTCGTCAATTCGATGCTGGCCCACCATGAGCACAGCCCCTACGGGATGCTGCCGGTGTGGTCGTTCCATGGCCTGGAAGACTGGTGCATGATCGGCTACCACGCGGTGCCAGTGATCGCCGATGCCTACGTGAAGGGCATCCGCGGCTTCGACGCCGACAAGGCGCTGAAGGCGATGGTCGAGACCGCCAACTACGGTCCCTACGACGGCATCGCACAGTACCGCGAGCTGGGCTATGTGCCGATCGACGAGGAAGGCGAAGCGGCCAGCAAGACGCTGGAATACGCGTTCGATGACTGGACCATTGCTCGAATGGCGCAGGCGATGGGCAAGACCGATGTTGCGGCCACCTTCGACACGCGCGCCGGCAACTGGCGCAACGCCTTCGACAAGGACACCGGCTTCATGCGCGCACGCAAGCGCGATGGCAGCTTCCGCACGCCATTCGACCCCAGCGCCAGTGGCTACGGCACCGACTACACCGAGGGCAATGCCTGGCAGTACTCCTGGTACGTGCCGCAGGACGTGGCCGGCCTGGCCGCCGCGCACGGGGGCAGCGACAAGCTGCTCGCGCGCCTGGACGAAGTGTTCAACGCCAAGGTCGATCCATCCATCTTCGAGCACATGGAAGACATCACCGGCCTGATCGGCTGGTATGCGCATGGCAACGAGCCCAGCCACCACGTGGCCTACCTGTATTCGTATGCCGGCCAGCCGTGGCGCACCCAGGCGCGCCTGAAGCAGATCATGGACACCCAGTACGCCGACCGCCCCGATGGCCTGGCCGGCAACGATGACGTCGGCCAGATGTCGGCGTGGTACGTGTTCACCGCGCTGGGCTTCTATCCGGTGGCGCCGGGCTCGGGCGAGTACATCCTCGGCCGCCCGTTCCTGCCGAAGACCACGATGCGCCTGCCGAACGGCAAGACCTTCACCATCGTGGCCGATGGGCTGGATGACAAGCACACCTATGTGGGCAGCGTGAGCCTCAACGGCAAGCCGCTACAGCGCACCTTCCTGCGCCATGACGAGATCCTGGCCGGCGGCGAGCTGCGCTTCAGCATGCAGGCCGAGCCGAACAAGGACTGGCCGGGGCAGGGCGCGCAGGCGCCGTATTCGATGAGCCGGTGATGGGTTGCGAGTTGGCGTACGGGGATCCCGCTTCTGGTAGGTGCCAACCTTGGTTGGCACGCAGGACGTCAGCGGGATCGAAACCGCAACCCCACCCGTGCGCCACCGATCGGGGCGGTATCAATCATCAGGGTCGCACCATGCCGCTGTGCGATCTCGGCCACGATCGCCAGACCCAGCCCGCAGCCATCGCCTTCGCTGCTGGCCCGGTAGAAGCGTTCCGTGACGCGTCCGCGTTCGGCCTCGGCAATGCCGGCGCCGTCATCATCCACCCATGCCTGGACGCCTTCGCCATTCTGCTGCAGGCCCAGGGTGATCACGCCTGGCACGGCACCGTAGCGCAGCGCGTTGTCCAGCAGGTTGCCCAACGCCTCGCGCAGCAGCTGCGGGTCGCCCTGTACCTGCACGCCGTCGTCGGGCCCGTCGTAACCCAGGTCCACGCCCGCCGCCAACGCACGGTCGGCGTAACGCTCCACCACGCCACGTGCCAGCACGGCCAGATCCACCGGCTGCAGCGGCAGCGCGCTGCCCTGCGGGTCTTCGGAACGGCTGAGCATCAGCAGCTGGTTGACCAGGTGCTGCAGCCGCGCCAGCCCGGCCAGCGTGCCGGACAACGCCAGCTGCTGGGCCTGCGGATCGTGCTGGCGCAATGAACTCTCCAGCTCCACCTGCATGGCCGCCAACGGTGTGCGCAGCTGATGTGCGGCGTTGCTGACGAAGCGGCGTTGCGCCCCCTGCATCGCGTCCAGGCGCTGCAGCAAGGCGTTGTAGGCCTCCACCGCCGGCCAGAGTTCGCGGGGAGCTTCCTGCGCCGGGTCCAGCGGTGCCAATGGATCCGGCCGCGGGCTGGCCAGCTTCCGTGCGACCAGGTTCGCGTGGCGTGCGGCGGCGCCGGTGCCGGACCAGGCCAGCCACGCCGCCAGTGCCAGGATCGCGGCCTGGAACGGAACGCTGGTCAGCAGCAGCTTGCGTTCCAGCCGGTGACGCTTGCGCAGCGTCTCGGCCACGCGCAGCCGGATGTCATGGCCCGGCCCGGCGCTGACCACCACTTCGACCATGCGCACCGGCTGCCCACGCAGGCGGGCATCGTAGTAGACCGCGTCGTCATCCGCGGCAGCGCTCGCCGGGCGCGGCAATGCTTCGGGCAGGTCGCCATACAGGCGCCCGCCTGCAGCGTCGACCACCTCGCCATGCACTTCGTCGGCGGTGTCCCAGGTGAACATGCGCGATACGGCCGGGGTGATCTCGATCGAGGCGCGGCCATCCTGCACGGTCACCAGCTCGGACAATGACATCGCCGAGTCCAGCAGCCAGCGGTCGTAGACCTGGCCGGCGTAGAAGCGCGCCAGCGCGAACGAACCTACTGCGCTGCACAGCAGCAGCACCAGCAGCGGCAGCCACAGGCGCCGCAGCAGCAGGCCGCGCAGGCTGTGCACGCGCTCAGTCACCCACCGCCTCCAACCGGTAGCCAAGGCCACGCAGCATGCGGATGCCGACGCCGGCACGCGCCTGTTCCAGCTTGCGGCGCAGGCGGCTGACATGCACCTCGATCACCGACAGGTTGGCCTCGTGGTCCCAGCTGTACAACGCATCGAACAACCGCTGCTTGGTGACGGTGCGGCCCGGATGCTGCATCAACGCTTCGACCAGAGACAGCTCGCGTGCGGTCAGCTCGATGCGCTGGCCTTCCACCTGCACTTCATTGCGGATGCTGTCGAAGCACAGCCGGCCGAGTCGCTTCTGTGCCGGCGCATCGCTGCGGCGGCGTGACAGCGCACGCAGGCGGGCTTCCAGCTCACCCAGTGCGAATGGCTTGGCCAGGTAATCATCGCCACCGCGGTCGAGACCGAGGATGCGGTCCTCCACGCCATCGCGCGCAGTGAGGATCAGCACCGGCAGGGTAGCGCCGTCGTTGCGCAGTCGCGAGAGCAGGTCGAGGCCATCCACGTCCGGCAACGAAAGGTCGAGCACCATGACGTCATATGGGGTACTGGCCAGCGCGGCCGGCGCGTGCAGCCCGCGCGAGAGGTGGTCGCACAGATGACCGGCGCCCTGCAGGGCACGGATCAGTCCATCGGCCAGTGCGGCGTCGTCTTCGATCAGCAGGATTCGCATTGCAAGCTTCGTGCAAGGTTGGGGCAAGTTTGGCGCAAGTCCGTCACCTTACCGTGACGTGCATGAATTTCTCCCCTCGTCTTGCGGTCGTGCTGGCCGCCCTTTTGTGCGCGCCTGCGGCTTCGGCGCTGTCCCTGGCAGAAGCGCAGCGTGCAATGGAAGCGCACAACCCGGACCTGCGCGCCGCGGCACTGGAGCTGCGCGGGGTGCAGGGTGACGCGCAGACGGCGGCGCTGCGCCCGGCCACCGAGCTGTCGATCGGCACCAGCAAGATCAGCCCCAAGCACGGCATCGGCCCTGGACGTTGGCAGGACAAGCGGGTGGACAGCACCGTGGGCCTGGGCTGGACCTGGGAACGCGGTGGCAAGCGTGCATTGCGCGTCCGCCAGGCGGAAGCGCTGCTGGAGGTGGCCGGACTGGACATGCTCGATACCCGGCGCCGCCAGCAGGTGGCACTGCATGAAGCCTATTTCGGCCTGAAGGGCGCGCAGGAGCGGGCGCAGATTGCCGACGCCAACCGGCAGAGTTCGGCCGAGCAGATGGCGGCGGCCGACAAGCAGGTCGCGACAGGGGCGATGGCACCGGTGGATCGCGCGCGGCTGGCGGTGGACGACCTCGCCGTCGCCGACGCGTCACGCGAGGCAGCATTGGATCTGCGCGACGCACGGCATGCGCTGGGCCTGCTGCTGGGCAGCGATGACAGCCGCGACCTCAGTGCCGATGACCCCTGGCCGGATGCCAGCAGCGTGGCCGATGTACGCGCGTTCGACCCGCAGCAGCGCGCCGACCTGCGTGCCGCGCGCTCGCGCCTGCTCGCGGCCGACGCAGGCGTGGCCCTGGCGCGCAGCGAGCGCCATCGCGATATCCAGCTGGGTGTGGAGGCCGAACGTGAGCCGACCGACATCAGCGGTGTTACCTGGGGCGTGTCGTTGACCATTCCGCTGGGGGGGCCGTCGCGCGTGCGCGGCGCGATCCAGCGTGCCGAGGCCGACCGTGACAGCGCCGCGCTGGAGCTGCAGGTGCTGCAGCGCGAAGCACGCGCCGAACTGGACCAGCTGCAGGCCAGCGCGCAGTCCGCCGCACAGCGCCGCAGCGACTATGAGGGACTGCAGTCCGACGCCGCACGCAGGGCGGTGCAGGGCATCGAACTGGCGTACCGGCGCGGTGCCGCCAACCTGACCGATCTGCTGGATGCGCGCCGCAGCTGGCGCGATTTCGAGGCCGCGCTGATCGAGGCGCGCACCGACCATGCCATTGCCCTGGCGCGCTGGGAAGCCGCCACATCCGTTGCCGAAGGAGAATCCCGATGAAGTCCACCGCCGCCCATCGCCCACGGGCGCGACATGCCGTGCTGCCGGCGTTGCTGGCGCTGGCCCTGCTGAGCGGCTGTGGCCGCGAGCCAGCGTCCTATACCGAGGATGCGCCCCAGGTCAGCGCGGGCCAGATCCAGTTTCCCGCCGACAGCCGCCAGCTGGACGTGCTGCGCAGCGAGGCGGTGACCGCCGGCGCCAGCGCCAGCCTGCAGCTGCCGGGCCGGGTGGTCTGGGATGAGACGCGCTCCAGCGCACTGCACACGCCGTTGCCGGGTCAGGTGGCGCGCATCGAGGCGCAGCCGGGGCAGAACGTGAAGGCCGGCCAGGTGATTGCCTGGATCACCTCGCCCGAGTTCGGCCAGGCCCAGGCAGAGGGCGTGCGTGGCCGTGCCGAGCTGCAGCAGGCGCGCAAGGAGCTGGACCGTACCCGTGAACTGCATGCCGCGGGCGTGGCCTCGGGCCGTGAGCTGGATGAAGCCGAGGCCAACTTCGCTGGCAGCCAGGCGGATCATGCACGTGCGACCGCGTTCGCCAGGGCCTATGGCAATGGCCAGCGTGTGGACCAGCGCCTGCCGCTGCGCGCGCCCATTGATGGCGTGCTGGTGGAGCGGCGGATGAGCCCGGGCATGTCGGTCAGCCCCGACAGTGAACAACCCTTGGCGGTGATCGGCGATCCGGACCGGCTGTGGTTGCTGCTGGACATCCCCGAAAGCCTGGCAGGACGGCTGAAGGCCGGCATGCCGGTCAGCGTGCCGGGCGCAGATGGCCAGCCGCTGCAGGCGACCCTGCAGCATGTGGACGATTTCGTCGACAGCGAGCGCCGCGTGGTGCAGGCACGCGCCGAGCTGGACAACCGGGCACGCGGCTTCAAGGCCGGGCAGTACGTGCGTGCCCAGGTAGCATTGCCGGCCGAGGGCGGCGTCTCGCTGCCCGATGCGGCGGTGCTGCTGATCGACGGCAAGCAGGTCGTGTTCGTGGAGGAGGGCAAGGGCCGCTACGTGCGCCACGCCGTGCACGCCGAGGAGCTGGGTGACGGCCGACTGTGGGTGCGTGACGGCCTGGCGGCTGGCAGCAGGGTGGTGGTCGAAGGGGGCCTGCTGCTGCAGCAGCTGGTCGACAGCGCGCCGGCAGCGGCCAGCACCGGCGCGGGGCATGCGGCCCCATGATCGATCGCCTGATTGCCTATTGCCTGCGCCAGCCGCTGATGGTGATGCTGGCACTGCTGTTGTTCATCGGCGGCGGCATCGCCGCGTTCCGCGTGCTGCCGGTGGAGGCCTTCCCGGACGTCTCCGACACCCAGGTGACGGTGGTGTCGCTGCACCCGGGCCGCGCTGCCGAAGAGGTGGAACGCGAAGTGACGATGCCGCTGGAAGTGGCCTTGTCCGGCATTCCGCATTCGGTGCGGGTGTTCTCGCACACGCAGTTCGGCTTGTCGATGATCATCCTGACCTTCGACGACAAGGCCGACGACTATTTCGCGCGGCAGCAGGTGCTTGAACGCCTGCAGGGCGTGGAGCTGCCGGAGGGCGTGACCCCGGAGCTGGAGGCGATGAGTTCGGCGGTGGGCGAGATCTACCGCTACGTACTCAAGGGCCCGCACATGACGCCGACCCAGCTGCGCACCGTGCAGGAATGGACGATGGAGCGCAGCCTGCGCACCGTGCCGGGCGTGGCCGATGTGATCAGCTTCGGCGGGTTCGCGCGCACCTTCCAGGTCAAACCGGACCTGGACAAGCTGCGTGATCGCGGCATCAGCCTCGGTGAATTCGCCGAGGCGCTGGAGAAGGGCAGCTCCAATGCCGGCGGCGGCTACGTGGAGCGTGGCCAGCAGCAGTTCCTGATCCGCGGCGTGGGCCTGATGCGTTCGCCGGGTGACATCGGCAACGTGGTGGTGGCGCAGCGCGGCGGCACGCCGATCCTGGTGCGCGACCTGGCCGGCATCGCCGATACCGGCCTGCCACGGCAGGGCCTGGTCGGCCAGGACGACAATGACGATGCGGTGTTCGGCATGGTGCTCATGCGCAAGGGCGAGAATCCGTCCGACGTGCTCGACGCCCTGCATGCGCGCATCGCCGACATCGAAGCGAACCAGCTGCCGGCCGGGGTCAGCATCGAGCCGTTCTACGACCGCTCCTGGCTGGTGTCGACCACCTTGAAGACCGTCTTCCGCAACCTGCTGGAAGGTGCGGTGCTGGTGTTCCTGGTGCTATGGCTGTTCCTGTACAACGCCCGCGCCGCGCTGATCGTGGCGGCGATGATGCCGCTGGCGCTGTTGTCGACCTTCCTTGGCCTGCACCTGTGGGGCGTGCCGGCCAACCTGCTGTCCTTGGGTGCGATGGACTTCGGCATCATCATCGATGGCGCGGTGATCGTCACCGAGCACATCGTCTCGAGATTGTCGAAGCTGCCACCTACGGCTGATCGGAAGACACGGTTCTCGACCATTCTTTCAGCCGCATCGGAAGTGGGCCGGCCGACGTTCTTCTCGATGCTGATCATCATCGCCGCGCACATCCCGATCTTCACCCTGCAGCGCCAGGAAGGCCGCATGTTCGCGCCGATGGCGTACTCGGTGACCTCGGCGTTGATCGGTGCGTTGATCCTGGCGCTGACCGTGGTGCCGCTGTTCTGCTACTGGTGGCTGCGACGGGACCGCATGCGCGATGGCAATCCGCTGATGGACCGCCTGACCGGCTGGTACCGGCCGATCCTGGAGCGTGCGTTGGCCCGACCGCGTGCGGTGGTGCTGACCGCGGTCGCATTGCTGGTGGGTACGTTGGCATTGGGTACCCGCCTGGGCTCGGAGTTCCTGCCCGAGCTGGACGAGGGCTCGATCTGGCTGACCGCCACGCTTGACCCCAGCACCAGCCTGGCCGAAGCACAGCAGCAGTCGCGGCGCATCCGCGAGCTGGTTGGAACCTTCCCGCAGGTATCGACGGTGGTGGCCAAGCTGGGGCGGCCGGAAGACGGCTCCGATGCCAAGGGCGCCAACCAGATCGAGGCACTGGTGGCGTTGAAGCCGGAGAAGGAATGGCCGAAGGGGGTGGACAAGCGGCAGCTGGTGAGCGACCTGCAGCGCACGCTGGAGCAGCGCATTCCGGGGCCGGAGTTCTCGATCTCGCAGCCGGTGCGCGACAACATCCTGGAGAGCATCTCGCAGATCAAGGGCCAGGTGGTGATCAAGGTCAGTGGCTCGGACCTTGACGTGCTGAACCGGCAGGCGCAGGCGATCCTGGGCCAGGTGCGTGGCGTGGAGGGCGTGGAGAGTGCCTTCATCGACCGTGATGGCTCCTTGCCGCAGCTGCAGATCGAGATCGACCGCGACCGCGCCGCGCGCTATGGCCTGAACGTGCGCGACATCGACGAAGTGATCGAGACTGCACTGGGCGGGCGCCAGGTCGGCGAGCTGTGGGAGGGCGACCGCAGGTTCCCGATCACGTTGCGCCTGGACGATGCCGACCGTGACCTGCAACGGCTGCGTACGGTGCCGGTGGGCATCGGCGATGGCCACACGGTGACGTTGTCCGACGTGGCCGACTTCCGCATGGCCAGCGGCGCGATCAATATCTCGCGCGAAAACGCACAGCGGGTCAAGGCGGTCAGCATCTTCATCGCCGGGCGTGACATGGGCAGCGTGGTGGCCGACATGCGCAAGCGCGTGGACGCCAGCGTGCAGCTGCCGGAAGGCTACCGGCTGGAGTGGTCCGGCGAGTTCGAGAACCAGCAGCGTGCGATGAAGCGGCTGGGCTGGGTGATTCCGCTGTCGGTGCTGATCATCTTCGTGCTGCTGTTCGATGCCTTCAAGGACATCAGCAGCGCAGCACTGATCCTGGCCAACGTGCCCCTGGCGATGATCGGCGGCATCCTGGCCCTGTGGCTGACCGGTATTCCGCTGTCGGTGTCGGCGGCCATCGGTTTCATTGCGTTGTTCGGGCAGGCGGTGCTGAACGGTGTGGTGATGCTCAGTCGCTTCGCCCAGCTGCGCGAGCAGGGCATGGACCTGCTGCAGTCGGTGGTGCAGGGCTCGCTGCAGCGCCTGCGTACGGTGCTGATGACCGCACTGCTGGCGATGTTCGGCCTGCTGCCGATGGCGACCTCGCACGCGATTGGTGCAGAGACCCAGAAGCCGCTGGCGGTGGTGGTGATCGGTGGCCTGCTGTCGGCAATGCTGCTGACCCTGCTGGTACTGCCGACGCTCTACTACTGGGTGCACCGACGCCGCGAGGCGCGGACGGGCTGACGATAATGTAGAGCCGAGCCCATGCTCGGCTGCTTCTGGCTTCTGCGCGAAGCGCAGCCGAGCATGGGCTCGGCGCTACAGTAGCGCCACGACTCGAGCGGATCCGCCAGCCTTACTGCGCCACGCCCTGCCAGGCAATCATCATCGGTACGATCAACAGGCCCAGGCAACTGACGCACAGCACCGTCGTGGTGATGTGGAAGAGCCAGAAACGGCCTGGCGTTTCAGCACGCCATACCTTCTTGGCGATGTTGACGCCCCAGATCGTAAAGCCATCGGCGATGCCACCCAGGAAGAAGCAAAGGGTGGCCAGTGCCCACAGCACCCAGATCAGCGCCATCGCCAGATTGCGTACGTCGCCACGCAGCGAGGACCACAGCACCAGCGTCGCCAGCGCCAACAGGCCTCCCAGCAGAAACGTGATCATCCAGAGTCGATACCAGATGCCCGGCCTTTCCATGCGCGTGCCCCCTCCGTTTGGCCGAGCATAGCCAGTCCGGTGGTCCTTACACCATCCCGCCATTGGCGCGCAGCACCTGGCCGTTGATCCACCCGCCATCAGCACCGGCCAGGAAGGCCACCGCACCGGCGATGTCCTCCGGCATACCCAGCCGTTCCAAGGGGTTCATCTTCGCCAACCGCTCGATCAGCTCGGGTGACTTGCCCTCCAGGAACAGGTCGGTGGCGGTCGGGCCGGGCGCCACTGCATTCACTGTGATGTTGCGCCCGCGCAGCTCCTTGCTGAGGATCGCGCCCATCGTCTCCACCGCCGCCTTGCTGGCGGCATACACGCTGTAGTGCTCCAGTCTGATGCCGACCACGCTGGTGGACAGGCTGATCAGGCGGCCACCGTCGCGCACCCGTCGCGCGCTCTCGCGCAGTACGTTGAAGGTGCCTTTCAGATTGATCCCGATCACCCGCTCGAACAGGGCATCGTCGCTGTCGGCCAGCGGCGCCAACTGCAGCACGCCGGCACTGTTCACCACTACGTCGATACCGCCGAAGCGCGCCTCGATGGCGTCGAACAGCTGGCGCACCGCCTGCGGGTCGGCCACATCGGCCTGCAGCGCGATGGCCTGTGCGCCGGTGGCGTTGAGTTCGGCTGCCAGTGCCTCGGCATCATCGCGGCGGCCGGCATAGTTGATCACCACGTCATGGCCATCGGCGGCGAGCCGCCGGGAAATGGCGGCACCGATGCCGCGGGAACCACCGGTGACCAGGGCGATGCGATTGGGGGAGGTGGGCATGATCCGGTCCAGCAGGCACGCCGGAGTGGCGCAGGGCCATCTTCGCCACCTTGCCCGGTCGGATAATCATGCATAATCCGCCAACATCATCCGGGTAGCCGAACAATGGACCGATTCACGGCCATGCGCGCCTTCGTCCGTATCGTCGAGCGCCGCAGCTTCACCCGTGCCTCCGAGGACCTGGGCCTGCCGCGGGCCACGGTGACCGACGCGATCAAGGCACTGGAGCATCGGCTGGGCGTGCGCCTGTTGCACCGGACCACCCGGCTGGTGGTGCCCACCCTGGAGGGCGAGGCCTTCTATGGCCGTTGCCTGCGCCTGATCGCCGACATGGACGATGCCGAAGCCGCGTTCCGTGACGTGCCGCCGCGCGGCCCGCTGCGCATTGAAGTGCACGGCACGCTGGGCCGGCACCTGCTGTTTCCGCACCTGCCGGAGTTCCTGCAGCGCTACCCGGAGATCGAACTGGAGGTCAGCGAAGGGGACCGCTACGTCGATCTGTTGCGCGAGGGCGTGGATGCGGCGCTGCGTGTCGGTACCCTGGCCGACAGCGATCTGGCGGCGCGGCGGTTGACGCTGCTGCGCGAGGTCACTGTGGCTTCGCCAGGCTACGCGCAGGTGCACGGCGTGCCCGGGACCATCGAATCGCTGGAGCAAGGCCACCAGATGGTCGGCTACCGCTCCAGTGCCACCGGCCAGCTGATTCCGCTGGAATTCCAGCAGGGCGCGCAGGTGCGTTACGTTCCACTGCCGGCCCGGGTGCGTGTTTCCGGTGCGGATGCCTTCCTCGGTGCCGCGCTGGCAGGGCTGGGCATCATCCAGGCGCCGCGCTACCGGATGGATCCGTACATTGCGCGCGGGCAACTGGTCGAGCTGCTGCCGGACACACCGCCGACACCGAGCCCGTTGAGCCTGGTCTACCCGCGCAACCGCACGCCATCGCCGCGGCTGCGGGTGTTCATCGACTGGGTAGCCGGGGTGTTCGACCAGATGAGGTAGTGCCGGCCGCTGGCCGGCAACTGCAACACGCTTGATGTGCCAAGGTTGCCGGCCAGCGGCCGGCACTACCGGGCTGACGCGCTGGGCAGCACCAGCTCGAACACGGTGCCGGTTTCATCGGAGGCCACGCTCACCGTTCCGCCATGCGCCTGTGCAATCGCACGGGTGATCGCCAGGCCCAGGCCGGCGCCCTCGTGGCGGCCACGCTCGCCGCGATAGAAGCGGTCGAACAGGCGCGGCAGCGCTTCGGTGGCAATCGGTGCCCCCGCGTTGTGCACGCTTACCCGGCAGCGGCCGCCGTCCTCGTGCAGCCGTACCTGCACTTCGCTGCCTGCCGCCGCATGCTTCAACGCATTCGACAGCAGATTGGCGATCGCACGGTGCAGCATCAAGCGGTTGCCTTCCACGCTCGCCACGCCGTCGCGGCGCAGGCTCAGCTGGCGGTCCTCGGCCAGCAGTTCGTAGAACTCCAGCAGCGAATCCACCACCGCATCCAGTGCCACCGGCTCGCGCGAAGGCAGTGCCCCCGGCGCTTCGGCCTGCGCCAGATACAGCAGGTCGCCCACGGTCTGCGCCAGCTGCTGCAGCTCCTCGGCACAGGACGCCAGCGTCTCGCGATAGGCCTCGTTGCTGCGCGGGTGGGCCAGCACCACCTGCACCTGGGTCAGCATGTTGGTGATCGGCGTGCGCAGCTCATGGGCCAGATCACCAGAGAACTCGGTCAACCGCGCGAAATCCTGCTGCAGCCGTGCCAGCATGCCGTTCAGGGTCTGCGCCAGCTGTTCCAGCTCGGCCGGGGCGCTGCGTGCGCTCAGGCGCCGCTGCAGTCGGCCGGCGGTGATCTGCCGGGCTTCATCGGCCAACGTGCGCAGCGGTCGCAGCGTGCGTCGCACGACGTAGCCACCCAGCAGGCTGCTGGCCACGGCGGCACCGATGATCGCGATCGCCAGCAGGTGGCGGAAGCGCTGCAGGAAGTCGGCGTGGCGGGCATCGTCGATGGCCAGCAGGATGACCAGCTGGCTGCCGTCGGCAAGGGTCTGGCGCAGGTGCAGGGCATGCATGCAGCGGCCATCGGCAAGGATCCAGTCGTGCCGACGCGGGGTGGTGTCGATGGGCTGGCTGCGAGCGTGTTCGCGCAGCAGTGCCGGTGCGGTGGAAAACAGCACGGTGCCGCGCCCGTCGACAATATGGAAGGCGATGTCCGGATGGTGGCCCAGCGCCTCTGCCAGGCGCCGCCCGCGAGCCGGCGCGGGCCCATTGCCGGCCAGGTCACGGATCAGCGCAACCTTGTTTTCCAGTTCGGTGAAATCCTGGGCGACCAGGTCGTGGCGGGCACTGACATAGATCGCCACGCCCAGTGCCGCCAGCACCAGCGTGGCGACGGTGGCGAACAGCAGCGTCAGCCGCACCGCGATGGAACGGCGCAGGCTCATCCGCCGGGCGTGGCGCCGCCGTCCGGCGCCTCCATCACATAGCCCATGCCGCGTACCGTGACGATCAGCTTGGCATCGAAGTCGTCGTCGATCTTCGCGCGCAGGCGGCGGATCGCCACGTCGATCACGTTGGTGTCGCTGTCGAAGTTCATGTCCCATACCTGCGAGGCGATCAGCGACCGCGGCAACACTTCGCCACGGCGGCGCGCCAGCAGCTCCAGCAGGGTGTACTCCTTCTGGCTGAGGGAGATGCGCTGGCCGCCGCGTTCCACCCGGCGGCGCAGGGTATCCACTACCAGGTCGGCAATGACGATGCGTTCGGCCTGCGGCACGGCCTGGCCGCGACGCAGCAGGGTGCGCACGCGGGCCAGCAGTTCGGCAAAGGCGAACGGCTTGGCCAGGTAGTCGTCGGCGCCCAGTTCCAGGCCCTGCACGCGGTCGGCGATGCTGCTGCGAGCGGTCAGGAACAGCACCGGTGTCTGCCACCCTCCGGCGCGCAGTCGTGACAGCACGTTCCAGCCATCCAGGCCGGGCAGCATCACATCGAGGATGACCAGCTGGTACTCGCCACTACCGGCCAGATGCAGCCCGTCGACACCGTTGCAGGCGAGGTCGACCACGTAGCCGGCCTCGATCAGGCCCTGGCGCAGGTAGTTGCCGGTCTTGGGTTCGTCTTCGACGATCAGCAGTTTCATGGTGTGCCCATCATCGCAGCTTGGGCCCGCACCGGAACGGATCGGTCATGCCAGCGGGTCCAGCGTGCCAAGCACCGCGACGCAGGCCAGCACCAGCAGCGCCAGCACCGATTCGCAGGCCAGGCTGTGGCGGAGTGAGCGCAGCGGCCTGGGTTGCCAGCCGCCACGGATGGAGACCGCCAGCGCTGGCACCAGCCGCCAGCGATGCAGCGCGGCCAGGCCCAGCATGCCACCCACCAGTGCCAGCTTGAGCAGCAGCCAGCGTCCATGCGCGGCGCCGGTCAGGGTCTGTATGGAACCGCCGAGATCGACATAGGTATAGGTGCCGGTCATCGCCAGCAGGGCGACGATGATCGTGCCGGGCACGGCGAAGCCGTGCGCGGCCTGCCATAGTTCGTGGGTGCGTTCGCGCAGGCGCAGGCCCTGGCGGCGCAGTGCCAGCTGCACGATGGCGGCGATCGCACCGATCCAGGCGCCGGCCGCCAGCAGGTGCACGATGCCGGCAGCAAGACGCAGCCTGCCAGCGACCCCATCGCCAGCAGCAGCGTGGCCGTTCCAGACGAGGCTGGCCAGGGTCACCGCCGAGAGTGCCAGCAGTGCAGGACGGCGCAGGCCCTGCACCGGACGATTGACTGCCAGCAGCGGCAGCATTGCCAGCAGGGCCAGGATGCGCAGCAGTCCCGCCTCGCCCACCGGCGTACCGGTAAGAAACCAGCGCGCTGTCCCGCCATCGATGTCGACCGGTGATATGCCAAGCACGCCGGACAATCGGGTGACCGCATCGATGCCGACCAGCACCAGTGCCACCACAGTGAGGGCCAGCGAGATGCTGCGCGGCAGTCCGGGGCGGATGAACAGCATCCGCCCGAACAGCAGCATCAGGGCCAGATACAGCGCCAGCCGCAGCGCGTATGGCGAAAGCTCGGCCACAGCGATGGCCTTACTTCACGGTGAAGCGGTAGGTGCCGGTGATCGGATGGCTGTCCTGGCCGACCGCGCGCCACTGCAGCGCGTAACTGCCGGCGGGCAGCGGCTTGGCAAAGCGCGCGCGCAGGGTGTGGCCGTCCTCGGAGATCTCCTGCGCGGCGGTCGGCATCGCCATCTTCATGCGGCCGTGGTCCATGCTCAGTTCAATGCGGGTGGCACGCGGCATCACCTTCTCACTGAACTGCAGCTCGATCTTGCTGGCCGGGGCCACGGTGGCATCGGCCGCTGGCGTCGAACGCACCAGGCTGGGATGGGCCAGCGCCAGCGGTGCGGCCGAAAGGCCGGACAGCAGCAGGGCGAGCGGGGCGACGCGGAACAGGGAGCGGGTCATATGCGGATCACCGATGGGGAAGTGGCCTGCAGGGTGGCGTCCACTGCCTTTCGAGGCCCTGACCTGGACATTACCGGTTTGTAATGTTGGCAGCCGGCCTGCGGGCGGCACTACCGCGCCCGTGACTGCG
This sequence comes from Stenotrophomonas maltophilia, assembly GCF_003205835.1. Classification (GTDB taxonomy): domain Bacteria; phylum Pseudomonadota; class Gammaproteobacteria; order Xanthomonadales; family Xanthomonadaceae; genus Stenotrophomonas; species Stenotrophomonas riyadhensis. Next base: position 2,622,992 of record NZ_CP029773.1, on the reverse strand, counting down.
CGATCCATGCCGACGGCGAACAACCGACCACACGCCGGAACGCCGCGCTGAACTTGCTGGGATTGGCATACCCGCTGGCCAGCGCAACGTCGGTGACACGCCGGCCCTGCGCAAGCTCGGCGCGCGCCCGCTGCATGCGGTGCTGGGTCAGGAACGCATAGGGCGGCAGGCCAGTGGCCGCACGCAGCGCGCGGCTGAACGTCGCGGCCTCCATCTGCACTGCAGCGGCCAGCTGTGGAACGGTCAGCGCCTGGCCGTGTTGCGCGTCGATGTAGGCCTCCAGTTGCCGCAACCGTCGTGCCGACAGTGGGGACACCGTGCCACGCGCCCGGCACGGCTGACCGGCAAGCTGCCCCAGGCGGTGCAGCAGCACCTGCGCGCCATGTTCGAGGAAGCCGGGCAGGCAGGCGTCGGCCTGTGCGCTGGACCACAGCGCCTGCAGCACCGAAGACACCACCGGATCGTGGTGCAGCCGCGCCGCCAGGGGGTGCAGGTGCTGCAGCATCGGCGCGTCGTGCGGCAACATGCGGGTATCGATGGCGATGCCGAGCAGGTCGACTGCAGGGCTGGCATAGGTGCCAGACTCTCCCGGCAGTACCAGGTTGAACTGTCCGGGCCGCCACGGCGCCTGCAGAAGACCGCTGAGGGTGCGCTGCTGCAGCCGACCGCCGCCGCCCACGGCCATGCCCAGGCGCAGTTGCTGCGGATGTCCCATCTCACCTTCGCTGGCATCGAAGCGATGGCGCAGCAGCACCACCGCACCGTCATCGCTGGCGTAGGCCGCTGGGGTCTGCGGGCCGGTTTCCTGCAGCAGCTGGTCGGCGAGGGCGGGCATCACGGATCCGGGAATGGAGCGGCACTGCCGGAAATGGAGTGGCGGCGCCGCGTGAATGTTACAGGATAACACTCTTGCCCGCGCTGCCGCCGCTCGCGCGTCCGCCACTCCATTCGCCGAGGTTCCCCGTTGAAGTCGTCCACGCCCGCCGCCGCGCTCGTCGCGGCATCGCTGCTCATTCCTGCAATGCCCGTGCTCGCCCAGCAGGCCGACCCTGCCACGCTTGATGGTGTCCGGGTCACCGGCTCCAAGCGCGATACCCCGTACCTGAAGAGCGATCTGTCGGTGACGGTGCTTGATCGGCAAGCCTTGAAGGAGGCAGGTGTCACCGAGTTCCGTGATCTCGACAAGCTCGCGCCGAACGTGAAGTTCAATGCGATGGGCCAGCTCAGCAACATGTTCATCTCGATCCGCGGCATCGAGTCCAATCCGTTCCTGGTCAACCGCGCCTCGGTCTACATCGACGGCATCCCGTTCCGCGAACTGAGCAATGCCGTGCTCAACCAGGTGGAGTCGGTGGAGGTGCTGCGCGGCCCGCAGGGCACGCTGTACGGCGCCAACAGCGAATCCGGCCTGGTACTGGTGCGCACACGCGGCCCGGCTGATGCACGCGAGGGCGAGATCAACGTGCGCAGCACCTGGTTCGGCAACGGCAATGGCACCGCTCTCGATGGCTTCCTGGCAGGGCCGCTGAGCAAGACGGGCAGCCTGTCCGGCTCGGTGGCGTTCATGGGCTCGGACGAAGATGCGTACCTGAAGAACCTCACGCCCTCCGGTGCGCGCGGCAGGGTGGACGAAGGCTACCTGCAGGGCAAGCTGCGCTGGCGGCCCAGCGACTACGTTTCGGTGAATGCGCTGGCCTACCATCTGCGCACCCGTGCGCCGGGCATGTTCGAGTACGAGTACCTGCCGCTGGATACCGGCCTCTACAACCGTACCTACGGCGCCTCGCTCAATGGTGGCCGGCGTGCAGGCGATTTCACCTACATCAACGACGCGCCCAAACGCACCGAAAAGGATGAAACGGTGGCCGGCCTCAGTGCCCAGTGGCAGCTGCAGGCCGGTACGCTGGACGTGGCCGCTTCCTGGCGGGACGAGGAGGTAACCTCGGCCGGCTACGACTTCGACATGACCAACAGCCCGGCATTGGCCGGCCGCATCTACGACAGGAAGAAGGAATGGACGGCCGAGGCGCGCTTCAGCTCGCCCAGCGACCAGGCGCTGACCTGGATGGCCGGTGTGTCGACCTACCGCAACAGCAAGGATTCGATCCTCGGCACCTTCGTCGGCCCGGCGCTGCATGGGCTGGACAGCTACAACCTGGCGCCACGGCAGACCTCCAAGGGCGAGGACTACAGCGTGTTCGCCACCGCCAGCTACACCTTCCCGGGGCTGCCCAAGCTGACCGCCGGCGCCGGCCTGCGCCATGAGCAGGCGCGGCGTTCCACCGAACAGCGCGCCGGTGCACTGGACCTGGGCGCCGGTGGCCGCGTGCTGTATCGCGATGCCGCATTGGCGCACACCTTCTCGGCCACGTTGCCGCGGGTGTCGCTGCGCTACGACGCCAGCGACGATCTGTCGTTCTATGCGGCATCGGCGAAGGGCTATATTCCGGGTGGCTTCAATCTGGCCGCGGCGCAGAGCGATGTGGTCAACGACAAGGTACTGCGCTACGAATCCGAGCGCATGTGGAGCCATGAGCTGGGCTTCAAGATGAACCTGGCCGGCGGCCGTGGCCACATCGGCGGCGCGCTGTTCCACATCACCTCGGACAACTGGCAGGAAATCCAGGTGGCCACCGATGGCAACGGCCGCCCGATCTCGTCGGACTACGTGGGTTCGGATGCCTCGATCCGTTCGCGCGGTGCCGAGCTGGAGGGCGTGTTCGAAGTGCTGCCCGGTTTCACCCTGATGGCGAATGTGGGCTACGTCGATGCGAAGTACACCAGGTTGTGGGTCAGCGTGGACCAGAACCTGGATGGCAAGCGGGTCAAGCTGACGCCGCACTACACTGGCTATCTGGCCGCGCGCTATCAGTTCGAGTCGGGCATCCATGCGCGACTGGAATCGCAGTTCACCGGCTCCAGCGCGCTGGATGAACGCAACCGTGCCTTCCAGCCGGCCGTGGCCGTGCTCGGTGCGCAGCTGGGTTATGAGACCGGGCCGTGGAGCGCGCGGGTGTTCGTGCAGAACCTGACCAACAAGCGCCGCATCAACGGCCTGATCTTCGACAACCTGGCCTTCGGCCGCGACGGCAACTACTACGGCCCGGTCGACAGCCCGCGCATCTTCGGCGCGGAAGTGGGCTACCGCTTCTGAGGAGGCGGGCCGAGCGCCGGCCAGCGGCCGGCGCTACCGGTCCAACGAAACGGTAGTGCCGGCCGCTGGCCGGCATCTTCGGAACGCTACCTGTGGCCGTGCAATGCCCGCCGATTGCCGATGTGCGCGCATGCCAGCAGCACGCCACCACAGGCCGTGGCGACGCCGTGCCAGAGCAGCGATTCCTTCAGCGGCAGGTAGAGCGAAGCCGACAACAGCAGGATGGCGCCCGTTGCGGCCAGTCGCACCGGCAGCCTGCGCCCATGCCGGTACAGCCCGGCCGTGGTACTGGCCAGTGCCAGCGTCGAGGCCATCAAGGCGAACAACCATTCCCAGCGCGACATCATCAACAGTAGCGTCATCACGCCGTGGCCGGGGTGCTGGAACGAGCGCAGCGCCATCATTGCCGCCGGCACGAAGGCCAGAAGCAGGGGCAGGGCGACGCAATGGGCGGCGCAGGCCAGTGACAGCCAGGCACCGGCCAGATCGAAACGGGGATGCCAGCGTGCCGAAGTTGGCGGCTGGGCCAGAGCCCTTGCGGGGGGCGGGGGGATGTGGTCCATTATGTTACATAGTAACAATTGGAGTCTCCCCCATGAAGCTTCCTGCTGCTCTTTTCCTGCTGCTGGGCGCCAGCGCCGCGCAGGCCCATGACGTGCGCCAACTGGGCGCACATGTGCACGGCCAGGCCACTGTCGATCTCGCGCTTGACCAGCAGACGCTGGAATTCGCCCTGCAGGCGCCCGGCATCGGCATCCTGGATTTCGAGCGCCCACCGGCCAATGCAACCGAGCGGGCATCGCTGGCAGGTGCCACCGCCGTGCTGAAGAGCGGCAGCTGGGTCACCCTGCCCACGGCGGCCGATTGTCGTCTGGTCAGCGGTGATGCCAGGGCCGAAGGCTTCGATGCGACCGTTGCCGTGCCCACGGCCGGGCAGCATCGTCATGCCGGCTTCAGTGCCAACCTGCAGTACCACTGTGCGAATCCGGCAGCGCTTCGTGCCCTGGTGATGCGTCTTCCCACGCTGTTCCCGGGCCTGCACGAGGTCATCGTCAACACCGCGACGGACGGTGGCCAGGGGCGCACCGTGCTGACCACGGACAACCTGCGCGTGGTGCTGTCACCGTGAGCAGCGCGGCGGTGATCAGGCTGGACGAGGTGCAGTTCGGCTATGGAACGCGGCCCGTGCTGGACATTCCCCGGTTGCTCATCGCGCAGGGCAGCAGCGTGCTGCTGCGCGGCGCCAGTGGTGGCGGCAAGAGCACCTTGCTGGGCCTGCTGGCCGGCGTGCTGCTGCCCAGCCAGGGCCGCGTCGAGGTGGCCGGCCATGCGCTGCATGGGTTGCGCGGGCCAGCGCGGGATCGCTTCCGTGCCGATCATCTGGGCGTGATCTTCCAGCAGTTCAACCTGCTGCCCTTCCTCAGCGTGCGCGACAACATCGCGATGGGCCTGCGCTTCTCGCGCCTGCGCAGTGGACGCATCAGCGGTCCGCTGGATGCCGAGATCGAGCGCCTGCTGCGCGCGCTGCAGCTGGACCCGGCGCTGATGCCGCGACGTGCCGGTACGCTGAGTGTCGGCCAGCAGCAGCGCGTGGCGGCTGCACGTGCGCTGATCGGCCGGCCGGCGGTGCTGTTGGCCGACGAACCGACCTCGGCACTGGATCGCGAGGCCGCGACCGCGTTCCTGCAGTTGATGTCCGTGCAATGCCAGGCCGCCGGCACCACGGTGCTGGTGGTCAGCCATGACGACAGCCTGCAGCCCTTGTTCGACCGCACCATCGCCCTGGCGGAAATCAACCACGCAGGTGCCGCCCATGCTTGAACTTGCCTGGGCGAGCCTGCGCAGCCGCGCGTTGAGCGTCAGCCTGACCGTGCTGGTGATCACCCTCAGCGTCGTGCTGCTGCTCGGTGTCGAGCGTGTACGCACGCAGGCGCATGAAGGCTTCGCCAGTACGGTGTCGGGCACCGACCTGATCGTTGGCGCGCGATCAAGGCCGGTGAACCTGCTGCTGTATTCGGTGTTCCATATCGGCGACCCGACCAACAACGTGTCCTGGCAGTCCTACCAGGAGCTGTCCTCTCTGCCGCAGGTGAAGTGGACGGTGCCACTGTCGCTGGGCGATTCCTGGCGCGGCTACCGGGTGGTGGGCACCAGTGGTGGCTATTTCGAGCACTACCGCTACGGCGCGGGCCATGCGCTTGCGTTCGCGCAGGGGCGGCCATTCGATGATCTGTACGATGCAGTGATCGGTGCCGAGGTGGCGCGCGCGCAGAAGGTCGGTGTTGGCGACGAGATCGTGCTGGCGCACGGCACCGGCGCAGTCACCCTGGCCACGCACGCCGACAAACCGTTCCGCGTGGCCGGCATCCTGCAGCGCACCGGCACACCGGTGGATTCGTCGCTGCTGGTCTCGCTGCCGGCCATCGAGGCGATCCATGTCGACTGGCGTTCGGGTGTGCAGCTGCGCAGCCAGAGCGTCAGCGCCGAGCAGGCGCGCCACCTGGACCTGACCCCGACCAGCATCACCGCCTTCATGCTCGGCCTGAATTCGCGCATCGCCACGTTCTCGGTACAGCGCAGGATCAACGAGTACCCGGACGAGGCGATGCTGGCGATCCTGCCCGGCGTAACCCTGCAGCAGCTGTGGCAATCCCTGGGCACCGCCGAGCGGGCACTGCAACTGATCAGTGCGATGGTGGTGCTGCTGGGCATGGTCTCGCTGGTGGCGCTGCTGGTCTCTACGCTGCAGGAGCGCCGGCGCGAGATGGCGGTGCTGCGTGCCATCGGTGCACGCCCGGGCTACATCGCCTGCCTGCTGGTTGTGGAGGCGGTGGCGACCAGTGCGGTGGCCTGCGTGCTGGCACTCGTGGTGCTGGTGCTGGCGAGCCTGGCCGGGCGCGCGTATGTGCTGGCCAACTTCGGCTTGTCGATCACCCACATCTGGCCGGATGCCCGCGAACTGGCGTGGGCCGCGGGCGTGCTGGCAATCAGCGCGGTGGCCGGGCTGGTACCGGCGCTGCTGGCCTATCGGCGCACGCTGGCCGATGGCCTGTCGCCCGGGGGCTGAGCATGCGCTGGTTGCTGCTGTTGCCAATCTTGCTGGTGCTGACTGCCTGCGAACGCCCGGTCGATACCGGCGTGCAGGCGCTGTCGCCGTCACCCGTGGTCGATCACGATGCCTCGGCAGCTGCCGAAGAACAGGAACTGGACTGGCTGCAGATGATGCCCAGGGACGAGCTGGCCGCGCTGGAGCGCGGCGAGGGCCCGGAAGTCGAGCACAACGGCAACCGGCGCATGCCGCAGTTCGGTACGTTCCGTACCGTGGACACCGTACTGCAGCGGCCGGTGCGCTTGCCGGGTTACGTGGTGCCGCTGGCCAACGCGCAGGACGGGCGGCTGACCGAATTCCTGTTCGTGCCGTACTACGGCGCCTGCATCCATGTGCCGCCACCGCCACCGAACCAGATCGTGCACGTGGTGCTGCCGCGCCCGATCGAGATGCCGGACATGTATTCGCCGTTCTTCCTGGCCGGCACCCTGCGTGCCGAACGGCTGGATGACGATCTGGCCGGTTCGGCCTACACCATGCGTGACGCTCAGCTGAGGCCGTATGAACCGTAGTGTCATGATCGGACTGACCTGCTGCCTGGGCCTGTTGGGGTGCACGCAGGCGGGTGGGGACGCCATGGCCCCCAGCGCAGCACCAGAAGCTGCGCGGCCGGCCACGACCGAAGCGCCCATCGCTCGTTGGGACGCGTTGCGGCCCGACGAAGTGACCTACCAGCGCCCGCCGCCGCAGATCGGCCTGTCACGCAATGGCATGGACGGGGTGGGCGGGCTGATCGACGACACCGGCTCGGGCACGCCACCGGGGCAGGAGATCGACCACTCCAGCCCGGACCGCGCCAAACAGTTCGGCTCCTCGCAGGTGGTCGATGCTGCTGATGGCCGCGCCGTGGACCTGGATGGCTACGTGGTGCCGCTGGGTACCAACGATGCCGGCCTGGTCGATGAACTGCTGTTCGTGCCGTTCTACGGTGCGTGCATCCATGTGCCGCCGCCGCCACCGAACCAGATCATCCACGTGACCCTGGCTACGCCGATCGCACTGGGCGACCTATGGGATCCGTACCGGTTGGCCGGCCGCCTGCAGGTGAAGCGCTTCGATGCGGACATTGCCAGCGCTTCCTACGACGCCGCAGCGGCGACACTGACGGCGATCCACAACTGATGCGCACGCGTTGGATCATGGTTGCCGGGGTGTTGGTCACCAGCGTGGTGTTGCTGGTGTGGTGGCACCTGCGCGCCGACGTCACCGAGCCACCGGCGATCGCCTTCCCGGCACCCGCGGCCGATGCCAGCCAGCGCATCGAACAACGTCTCGGCGAAGACCACGCTTTTCGCAACGATGTACTGTTCCTGCTGGCGGCCACGTTGCGCGACCGCTGCGTGCCGGCACAGGCGGGGCTGCTGGCGCGCATGGCCAATCGTGCATCGCTGCCGGTGCTGGCCGCGGTCAGTGCGGTGACCCAGCAGGATCCAATGCTGGACCGGCCGATCTACCAGTACATCCAGCATCGCGCCGATGCCACGCGCTGTGGCCAGCCGCTGCAGATGCCGTTGGCCGGTGGGCGCAGCATGGAGGTGGACATCGAGCAGTACGCGCGCACCTTCCCGGACAGCTACTTCGACCCGCAGCGCAGCACTGAGCCGCGGGATTTCGGCGGCCTGTCGTTGCAGCAACGCGCAGGGAATGCCTGCAACAGCGTGGTGTATTCGGTACTGCCGCTGGGCGGCACCGATTGGCGGTGCAGCAGCCTGCGCGCCAATGCCCGTGCGCGGGTGCGCGGGCTGTGCGAGGACGAACTGCGGCGCCAGCATGGGGCAACGGGCGGGGAACTGGACATGGCGGTGGGGCAGGGCATGCAGGCAGCCGTGGTGTCCGCGATTGCCGCGTTGCCGGAAGACTGCCGCTAGCCGCGTCCCGCTCGGGCCGGGCCATGCGTCGCCCGACGCAGTAGAGCCAGGCCATGCCTGGCTGGCTGGCTGGCTGGCTGGCGGTTCAGTCGAGCAAGCGCGCCTCTACAAAAGCTGAATCGGCTGATTCCTCGAGTCATAACTATACAGGACATCCTGTATAGTTATGCGGATACTCCACCCCCACCAGGTTCTCCCATGGCTTTGTCCCAGCCCCTGGCCGGTGCTCCGGCCCTGTCGCGTGCCCGTCGCTGGGCACTGTTGTTCACCGTCGCCGCCGGCCTGTTGCTGGTGACGCTCGACAACTCCGTGCTCTACACCGCACTGCCCACCCTGACCGAGGAACTCTCGGCCAGTGCCGGGCAGGCGCTGTGGATCATCAACGCCTATCCGCTGGTGATGGCTGGCCTGCTGCTGGGCGCGGGTACGCTCGGCGACCGCATCGGCCACCGCCGCATGTTCCTGATCGGACTGGTCGTGTTCGGCCTTGCATCGCTGGCAGCGGCATTCGCCGACAGCGCCGCACAGCTGATCGCTGCCCGCGCGTTCCTGGCGGTCGGCGCGGCGGCGATGATGCCGGCCACGCTGGCCCTGATCGGCCTGAGCTTCCACGAAGAGCGTGAGCGCAACATCGCCATCGCGATCTGGGGTTCGGTGGCGATCGTCGGTGCGGGGCTCGGTCCGATCATCGGCGGCTGGCTGCTGCAGCACTTCTGGTGGGGCTCGGTGTTCCTGATCAACGTGCCGGTGGTGGTGGTGGCCTTCGTCGCTACGCTGCTGCTGGCGCCGGAGGGCCAGCGCGACACGTCGCGCCCCTGGGACATGGTGTCCTCGCTGCTGGCACTGGCCGCACTGTCTGGCCTGGTGCTGGCAATCAAGTCGTTGATCGCTACGCCGCCGTCGTATGCGCTGGGCGCAGGCGCGCTGCTGCTGGCCGTCGTCACTGGCGCGGCGTTCGCACGCCGCCAGCAGCAGCTGCCGTACCCGCTGCTGGACTTCGCGATCTTCCGCAATCCGGCGTTCCTGGCCGGCACGCTGTCGGCGGTGTTCACCCTGTTCGCGATGGCCGGCCTGCAGCTGGTCACCACCCAGCGCTTCCAGCTGGTGGCGGGCTTCACTCCGCTGCAGGCGGGCCTGCTGGTGTCGGTGGCGGCGCTGGGCAGCCTGCCGAGTGCACTGCTGGGCGGCAGCATCCTGCACCGGGTGGGCCTGCGTCCGCTGATCTGTGGTGGCCTGGCGGCTGGCGCCGTGGGTGTCGGTGTGGTGGCGTTCGGTTTCCCGCACGGCCTTGGCTGGGTGGTGGCTGGCATGGCCATTACCGGCTTTGGCATGGGCTCGGCCATCTCGGTGGCGTCCACCGCCATCCTCAACAATGTGCCGGCACACCGCGCAGGCATGGCCTCGTCGGTCGAAGAGGTGTCCTACGAATTCGGTGGCCTGCTGGCGGTGGCGATACTGGGCAGCTTGAGCGCGGCGATGTACGGCGCCTTCCTGCCGGTCTCGGCCGACATGCCCGAGCTTGCCCGCGAAGGCTTCACCCAGGCGCTGCACGTGGCACGCGAAAGCGGGCAGGGCGAGTGGTTCGCGCTGGCCACGGCCGCGTATGACCGCGGCTACCAGATCGTGCTGCTGGTGATCACGGTGATGCTGGCGCTCGGTGCGACGATCATCGCGCGCCTGCTGCGCGGCCGCGTCGGCAGCCGCGAGGGCGCGGCCGATCGCGTAAAATGACGCGATGAGAACCAGCAAGCGCGACCGCATCCTCGACGCCGCCGTCAACGTGATCAATCGTGACGGCGTGCGCGCGGTGACCTTCGAGTCGGTGGCGGCCGAGGCCAAGCTGACCCGCGGCGGCCTGCTGTACCACTTTCCGTCGCGCGAGGCGCTGCTGCGCGGCATCGACGAGCATCTGGTGCAGGCCTGGGAGACGTCGATGGAAACGCTGCTGGGCAAGCGTGCGGAGGAAGCATCGGCGCTGGAGCGCTACCAGACCTTCGTGCGCGTCTCGGCGCAGAGCGCCACCCGTGCCGAACTGATGTTCATGCTCGAATCGGCCGACCCGGACGCCGACGAGCGCCCGTGGGGACCGGCAGTGCGGCGCTGGGCGCCGTTGCCGCCGTCGGCCGGGCAGAATGACCCGGCCGCACTCGACAACTTCGTGGCGCGGCTGGCCGCCGATGGCCTGTGGATCTACGAAGCGATGTACGAAGGGCAGCTGGATGAAAGCGTGCGCGCCCAGGTGGCCGAACGCATCGCGGGGCTGCTGGCGAAGCCCGACGGGTCACCGCCCTTGTAGAGTCGAGCCATGCTCGACTGCTCGTCGGTCAGACAACGAAATCCCGCGCTTCGCGCGATAGTCGACCCGCGGTCGACGCTACCCCTCACCCATTTACCCGACCTGTGCTGCGGTCGCCGCCAACCACGCCCTGGGCGAAGCCCCCAACCGCTTGCGGAACGCCTTCGACAACGACGCGGTATCGGCAAACCCCACCTCGATCGCCACCTGCTTGACCGCCACGCCCGCACGCAACTGCGCGCAGGCCAGGCTCAGCCGCCAATCCAGCAGATAACTGGCCGGCGTCGCCTGCATCACCTCCTTGAACACGGCCGCGAACGCGCTACGCGACATGCCGGCGGTCGACGCCATGCGTGGCAGCGTCCATTCGTCCTGCGGCGCCTGGTGCATCGCCACCAGCGTGCGTGCCAGCCGCGCGTCGGACAGCCCGCGCATCAGCCCATGGCTGACACCCGCCGCATCAGGATGGTCCACCACCCAGCGCAGGACCTGGATCAACGCCACTTCGAACAGGCGGTTGGTCAGCAGCCGTGACCCGCAGCGCTGGCGGTCAGCCTCGGTGAACAGCAGGTGCAGGGTGTCGTCCAGTTCGCCGATCGCGGCCAGCGGCACCACCATCACCGGCGGCAGCGACTGCACGATGGGATTGCGCGCTCCGCCATCGAAATCGAGCGTCGCGCAGGTGAAGTCCGGGCCATCCAGTGGGGCATTGAAGAACACGTGGTGCAGCGGCTGTGGGTACAGCAGCAGGCTGGGGGTGTCGATCTTCAACCGCGGCAGCGCGGTATCGCCATCGGGATGGCGCACCTCCATTTCACCCCGGCGCAGGATGTGCAGGAATGCACGACCGGGTTGCGGCTCGAAGACATGGCGCCCGCACAGCGGGCCGCTGTGGAACAGCGCGGCCTGCACCCGGAAGCGTTCCAGCAGGGAGGAGAGGCGATCGGGCGCGGTGGTGTCGACGGGAATGCTCATGGACGCATGGACAAAATGTATGGTTAATTTGGCCTGATTCGTCCAGTGAGTCTACCTAGGATGAGCGGGTCGTCCAATCCCGGGCGCTTTCCCAAGGAGATCCACCATGTCCCGTGTCCCCCTGATCGATGCCGCCAACACCACCGCCGACCGCCAGGCCCTGCTGAGCCAGGTCCACGCCGCCTTCGGCGCCACCCCGGCCATGTTCCGCGCCGTGGCCAATTCGCCGGCCGCCCTGCAGAGCATGTGGGGTTCGTTCGGCGCACTGGGCGGCGGTCGCCTGTCGCCGCTGCTGGGCGAGCAGATCGCCGTGGCCATCGCCAACCGCAATGCCTGTGAGTACTGCCTCGCCGCGCACACGGCATTGGGCCGCAAGGCCGGCGCCAGCAGCGAGCAGATGGCCGCCGCGCAGATCGGCCAGTCCAGCGATCCGGCCACTTCGGCGGCACTCGACTTCGCGCTGAAGGTGGTCGAGCAACGTGCGCAGATCACCGACGGCGACGTGCAGGCGCTGCGCGCGGCTGGCTTCGATGACGAGCAGATCGTCGAGATCCTCGCCCATGTGGCACTCAACCTGTTCACCAACTACGTCAACGTCGCGTTCGACGTGCCGGTGGACTTCCCGAAGGTGGCGCTGCGCTGAGATGCGGTTCGGCCCGGGTGGCAGTGGGCCGCCCGGGCCGGTCGAAATGGAGCAGACGGCGTGGTCGGCTCTACCTGTCGTCCGCCTGCAGCCGTTCGGGATGGGTATACACATTGAACCCGCTCTCCCGCGCGAACCCGACCAGGCACAGGCCGGCGCTGCGCGCCAGGTCGATCGCCAGCGCGGTCGGTGCCGACACCGCTGCCAGCACGCTGGCACCAGCGCGCACCGCCTTGCTCACCATTTCGTAGCTGGCGCGGCTGGAAATCACCAGCAACCCACCGTCGATGGCGTGCTCGTTGTGATGCAGGGCGCCGATCAGTTTGTCCAACGCGTTGTGGCGGCCCACGTCCTCGCGCACCCAGCCGATGCGCCCACTGGCATCGGCCCAGGCGGCGGCGTGGGTGGAGCCGCTTACCGCATTCATCGGTTGATGTTGTGCCAGCGTGGCCAGCGCCCGCTGCAATGCGGCATGCGGATAGGTGCGGCGCTCGCGGATCTGCGGCAGCGGGCGCAGCACATCCTCCAGCTGCCGCGTGCCGCACAGGCCACAGCCACCGCGACCGGGCAGCAGGCGGCCATTGGCCGGATCCAGATCGGCACCGGGTGCATCCTCGGTCACGGTCATCTGCAGCTCGATGCCCTCCAGCTGCGGGCGCACCTCGATCAACAGCAGTTGCGAGGGCGCAGTGATCAGCCCCTCGCTGAGCGAGAAACCCAGCGCGAAGTCTTCCAGATCGCAGGGGGTGGCCATCATCACCGCGAAGGCGGCGCCGTTGTAGCGCAGTGCAACCGGAACTTCCTCGGCCACCACGTCGACCTGCTGCTGGTGCCCCTCGCTGCGCCAGCGCTGCAACGGGCGTTGCGCCGTGCCGGCAGGCGGGGTGTGCGGCGGGGTCGAGTCAGGCATGCAGCGCGTCCGGGCAAGGGAAATACGCAGGTGGTGAACCACCCACGGCTTCGAGAATAGCGCAGTGGCCGGGCGCTGACGCGGGTGTAACCGTTGTCATGACACGCTGTGCTGAAATCAGCGCCAGCCTCTGGCGCAGGGCCGTGTGCCGTGCTTGACTGTGGGGCTTGCCGGGCCGCCGAAAGGGCTGCTGGCCCGCAGTAAACGTGTGTTGTTGTGTTCCTCCCGCCAGGTTCCCGAACATGTCCGAGCAGAAGCCGCCGCGCTACAAGCCCTACAACCAGCCGGCCGGTGGCTGGGGTGCCGCCGGCGCCACGGCCAAGGTGCTGTTGCAGCAGAGCGTGATCGGCAAGGGCTCGAAGGCGCTGCTGGCGATGAACCAGCCCGGTGGCTTCAAGTGCCCCAGCTGCGCGTTCCCCGATGCCGACGAACGCAAGAAACTGGAATTCTGCGAGAACGGTGCCAAGGCGCTGGCCTGGGAAGCCACCCAGTTCCGTGCTGGCCGCGAGCTGTTCGCCCAGCACACGGTCACCGAGCTGATGGCGCAGACCGACTACTGGCTGGAGATGCAGGGCCGGCTGACCGAGCCGATGCGCTACGACGCGTCCACCGATCATTACGTTCCGTGCAGCTGGGACGAGGCGTTTGCCTTGATTGGCCGTCATCTGCAGGCGCTGGACAGCCCGCACCAGGCTGAGTTCTACACCTCCGGCCGCACGCCCAACGAAGCCGCGTTCCTGTATTCGATCTTCGTGCGCGAGTTCGGCACCAACAATTTCCCGGACTGCTCGAACATGTGCCACGAGCCGACCAGCCGCGGCCTGCCGCCGGCCATCGGCGTGGGCAAGGGCACCATCGTGCTGCAGGATTTCGAGCACGCCGAGGCGATCTTCGTGATCGGCCAGAACACCGGCACCAACTCGCCGCGGATGATGAGCAACCTGGTCGAGGCGCGCAAACGCGGCATCCCGATCGTGGCGGTCAACCCGATGCCCGAGCGTGCGCTGATCCGTTTCGCCGAACCGCAGGACATGGTGCAGATGGCCACGTTCGGTTCGACCGAGATCACCAGCGAGTTCGTGCACATCCGCATCGGCGGCGACCTGGCCCTGATCAAGGGCATGATGAAGGTGATGTTCGAACGCGAGGCGCAGGGCGAGCGTGTGCTCGACCATGAGTTCCTGGCCGAACACACCGTCGGCCTGGAGGCATTGCGCGAGGATGTGCTGGCGCAGGACTGGGACGAGATCGTGCAGGTCTCCGGCATCACCCAGGCGCAGATCCGCCGCTGCGCCGAGATCTACATCCGCTCCAAGGCCACCGTGATCTGCTACGGCATGGGTCTGACCCAGCATCAGTATGGTTCGACCCTGCTGCAGCAGGTGGCCAATCTGCTGATGCTGCGTGGCAACTTCGGCAAGCCCGGTGCCGGCATCGGGCCGATCCGTGGCCACTCCAACGTGCAGGGCGACCGCACCGTCGGCATTGACGAGAAACCCAGGCCGGCCTATCTGGACCGCGTGCAGCAGGTGTTCGGCTTCGAGCCGCCGCGTGAGCATGGTCACCACGTGGTCGAGTCGATCGAGGCAATGCTGGATGGCAGCGCCAAGGTGTTCATCGGCCTGGGCGGCAATTTCATCCATGCGGTGCCCGACACGCCGCGTGCGTACGAGGCGATGCGCGGCCTGGAGCTGACGGTCGGCATCGCCACCAAGCTCAACCGCGGCCATCTGGTACATGGCCGCGATGCGCTGATCCTGCCGGTGGTGGCGCGCTCGGAGCGCATCGTCACGCCGGCCGGCGAGCAGTTCGTCACCATCGAAGACGCCATGTCCAATGTCACCGCCTCGCGCGGTGTGCTGGAACCGGTCAGCACGGACGTGCTCCCGGAGGTCGAGATCGTCTGCCGCATGGCGATGGCAACATTGCCGCACAGCAAGGTCGACTGGGCGGGGTGCATGCATGACTACGCTCCCATCCGCGAGCTGATCGCGGCGGTGTACCCGGAGGTCTACACCGGCTTCAACGAGCGCATCCAGCAGCCGCACGGCTTCCATCTGGACATTCCACCGCGCCGCCGCGTGTGGCCCACGCCGAATGGCAAGGCCAACATCCTGGTGATGCCGGGCCTGGACGTGGACGCGCCGGTGGACGACCCCGAGATGCTGCGGTTGGCCACGGTGCGCTCGCACGACCAGTACAACACCACCATCTACAGCTACAACGACCGCTATCGCGGCGTTTACAACGATCGCATGGTGCTGTTCATGAACATCGAGGACCGGCTGGCACGCGGGCTGGAGAAGGAGGCGCTGGTCTACCTGGAGACCATCAGCGGTGATGGCGTGCAGCGGCGCATCGAGGGCCTGACCGTACTGGACTACCCGATGCCGCGCGGCGCCCTGGCCGGTTACTACCCGGAACTGAACCCGTTGTTGCCGCTGGACTACTACGATCGGGTCAGCGGTACCCCAGCGGCCAAGTCGATCCCGGTGCGGATGAGCGCAATGGTGGCGGTGATTGCGTGACGCGCGCATCGGCTATCATCAGCGGGTGAACCTGCCTGGCCTGCTGCTGCGATGGATGCTGCTTGTTGCCCTGGTGCTGAATGCACCGGCGCTGGCACTTGCCTCATCGTCGAACGCCATGGCGGCCGATGCGGATCACTGCGCCGCGCCGCACTCCGCTGCCATGGCCGGGTGCTGTGACGAGGCAGCATCTACGGTCTGCCAGAGCAATGAGTGCGAATGCCCGCCGGCCAGCGTCGGCATGCTGGCCACCCTGAGCGGAACGCCGGCGTCACCCTGGCGTGAGGCACCTTTACCAGCCAGCGCCCAGCAACGCGCACCGCCGCCGTTGCCGGATCCGCTACGGCCTCCCATCGTGTGATTCCCTGCAGGCCTCAAGCGCCTGCCGTAGCTGCTCGACTCATTCTCGACTCTGCCTGCGCCTTCGATGCGCAGGCAGCGGGCCGCGTTGCCCGCATCTGCAAAGGAATCAACACCATGAACCGTTCTCTCTCCCTCGGCCTGCTGCTGGGCACCGTACTGGCCACGACCGCCTGCGCGCGCGCTGCCGAAGAATCGCCTGCCGCGCCGGTTGCCAGCGAAGCCCCGGCGGCACCGATCAAGTCCAGCCCGTCGCAGGTGGACCCGGCACTGCCCATTGCCATCGTGCACAAGACCGCCAGCTGTGGCTGCTGCGGCATCTGGGTCGACCACCTGAAGGCCGAAGGCTTCCAGGTGGATGTGCGCGATACCGATGACATGAACCCGATCAAGGTCCGGCTGGGTGTGCCGGTTGGCAAGGCCTCCTGCCACACCGCCGAGATCGGTGGTTACGTGGTTGAAGGCCATATCCCGGCCGAAGACATCAAGCGACTGCTGGCCGAACGTCCGGCGGCGCGTGGGCTGGTGCTGCCCGGCATGCCGGCCGGTTCGCCGGGCATGGAAATGCCGGACGGCTACGTGCAGCCGTATACCGTCGAGCTGGTACGCACCGATGGCACCACCGAGCCGTTCGCGCAGCACGGCCAGGGCGGCTGATGGTCGCGGGTGCCGGTCGTCCTGACCGGCACCCTTCGGAGAGCCGAGCCCACCCTCGGCTTGCTCTTTGTAGAGTCGAGCGATGCTCGACTGCTCTGCTTCAGTCGAGCAAGCTCGACTCTACAGAATCAGCGGGCCCCGGCTGTTTCCTTGGCCAGCTGTGCGTCGAACTTCTGTTCGGCCGCATCCGCGTAGGCCTTGCAGGTCAGTGCCTTGGCGCTGGCCTTGCTGCCGGCAGCGTAGTCCCAGTTGCTGGCACCCGGATGCGGTGTCAGCAACACGTCGCAGGGCAGCGCCCGCACCGTCGCTAAGCTGTGCCTGTAATCCTCGATCAGGTGCGGATAACGGGGGTTGCCCTGCAGCTGGTAGCCCGGTGCACTCAGGCTGTCGGCGTAGGCGATGCGCACCGGCTTGCCCTCGCGGGTATCGGTCCAGGTCCACGCGGTGCTGCCCGGGGTGTGCCCCGGCATGAAGTGCGCAGTGAACGCGATGCCGCCCACCGTGATCACTTCGCCATCCATGACGATGCGGTCTGCACTGGCAGGCGGGTAGGTGATGCCATCGCCGAAGTGCAGATCGTCGCTGCCACCGCGCGCCAGCAGCACCGCCGATTCGGCGTTGGCCGCTACTTTGGCGCCCGTACGGCGCTTCAGCTCCGCCACCGGCCCGGCATGGTCGGCGTGCGCGTGGCTGAGCAGGATCAGCCGCAGGTCCTGCGGCGCCACGCCGCGCACCTTCATGTTGCTGATGAGGTGGCCGGCCATCTGTGGCATGCCGCCGTCGAGCAGTACCGCGCCGTCAGCGGTCTGCACCAGCAGGGCGGTCAGGTCCTGCGTGCCGATCTGCCAGGTGTGGTCGGCAATCTGCAGCGGTGCCATCGGCTGCAGCCACGAGGCGTCCACGGTGTAGGCCCGCAGCTGCGGCAGTGGTGTCTCGGCGCCACTGGCGTGCGCGATCGGGAGAGCAGTGACCAGGGCGAAGGCGAGCGGGGAAAAACGCATGGTTCACGTCCGTTTGAAGGAGGCCCAGAAACTAGCATGGGCCTCCTTCATCGCGTCGCGCATAGATTTCATGGCTCCCATAAGGGCGCCATGGATCAGTACCGGTACTGCCACCCCAGCGTCAGCACCCGGCCGCGGCCCGAGAAATAGCTTGGGTTCGACGGTGTGGTCTGCGAGTAATAGCTGATGTACTGCTTGTTCGCCAGGTTCTGCACGCCCAGCGTGAAGGCGTGCTTGTCCAGCGCATAGCGTGCGACCAGATCCACCGTGGTGTAGCCCTTGAACTCGGCCACGCGTGCCCCCTGCAGGTCGAAGTCGCGGTCGAAGGCGTGGCTGGCCTGCAGGCGGGTGCTCAGCTGCGGCGTCCAGTTCTGTTCCCAGAACGCGGTCAGCCGGTTTGGCGCGATGTTGACGCCAGCCAGATCGCTGTCGAGACGCCCATCGACGTTGGCGTCGTAGCGGCCGTTGGCGCGCGCGTAGCCCAGGCCCAGCCGGCTGTCGCCCAGGCGTAGGCGCAGGTTGGTTTCGAAGCCTTCTACCCGGGTGGCCTGGCGCTGCACCGCATAGGCGTCGATGCCCGGATCGTAGATCAGCACCGAGCCGAGCTTGGATTCGGACGTGTAGTAGGCGATGTCGCCGCTGAAGCGGCCATCGTCGTACTCCAGGCCGATCTCGCGGTTGTCCGACACCACCGGTGACAGATCAATCAGATTGTCCACGCGTTGGCCGTCGCGATTGATTGCACGCAGCACACGGCCAACGTCGGCCACGGTGTAGCCTTCCGAATACGAGGCGTAGGCGTTGAGGCGATCGTTGATGTACCAGACCGCGCCGAAGTTGGGCAGGGTCTCGCTCATGGTCGGCTTGCCGCCAGCCACCTTGCGTGCGCCGTAGCGCGGCAGGGTGGTGTAGTCGCCTACTTCCAGCTCGCCCTTTTCGTAGCGCAGGCCGCCGGACAGCATCAGGTGGTCGGTTGGCCACCAGTGCAGCTGCAGCAGTGGCGACAGGCTCTGGTAGGTGGTCTGCGGCACCCAGTTCATGCCACTGGCCAGCAGCACCTGGTGGGTGCGATCGCGCAGGCCGTCCAGGCCCAGGGTCACGTCCAGCGTGGTGTCGGCGATGCGGGCCCAGCTCTGGGTCAGCTTGAAGCCGCGCTTGTCCGATTCGTTCTGGGTCTGGTCCCAGGCGGCGTTGGCGCCGGTGTTGCCCCACGGGTCCCACTGGCTGGCGCCATAGCGGCCTTCGAAGTCCACCGCGAAGGCCTGCGCCTGGAAGCGGCCACCGAGCAGGTCGGCGGCGCTGTAGTCCAGCGTCAACGAACGCGAGCGGTTCATCGGCGGCTCCAGCGGGGTATCGCCGGGCACCGAAATGGTCGGGCGGCCGGTGCGGTAATCACCGTTCACCGCCAGGTAGTTGTCCAGCCCGCGCAGCTCGTAGCGGTTGGCCATCAACTGCAGGCGGTGGCCCTCGGCAATGTTCCAGCCCAGCTTGGCGAACACGTTCGACGAGGTCGAATCCATCAGTTCGCCCTGCGCGTTGGTGCCGATCGAACGGCCCTCGCCGTCATGGAACAGCCCCTGCTTCTCGTAGGCGAGGCCGGCAACCAGGTCGAACTGCTCGCCGCGCATGCCGACCAGTGCCGAGCCGCGCTGGCCGTTGTCATCACGGCGGCTGGGCAGCGCCGAGCTGTAGCTGATGTTGGTATCGAGCAGGAAGGCGCCCGGCTCGCTGGGCGCGCTGCGGGTGATGATGTTGACGATGCCACCGGTACCGCCGATGCCCTGCAGTGCGTTGGCACCGTGGATGACCTCGATGCGTTCGATCATCGCCGGATCGATGGTGTGCGAATCACGGGAACCATCGCGCAGCGGCGTCGACTGCGGCACGCCGTCGACCATGTACAGGATGCCGCGGCCACGCATGGTTTCGCCGTAGTTGGACATCTTCTCGCGCGCCGGGGCAAACGCCGGGATCTGCGCCGACAGCACGCGCGAGACATCCGAGCCCAGCGCCAGCTGCTGCGCGATGTCCTCGCGGGTCAGTACGGTGATGGTGTTGGGCATCGCAGTCTCACCCTGCGGCATGCGCGCGGTCGAGGCCGATACCGTGACGCGGGCCAGCGAAGTGGTCGTGGCCGGGGACGCTGCCGATGACGCGGCCCGGGCCGGAGCGCGGGGCTTGGGCGATGCTGGCGCGGCACTCACCACGAACACCCCCGGCGAGCGCTCCTGCATCGCCAGGCCTTGCCCGGCCAGCAGGCGCTGCAGGGCGTCGTGCGGGGTGTAGCGGCCGTCGAGGGCGGGCGCGTTGCGGCCGCTCACGCTGTCGGCCGCGAACAGCAGCTGGATGCCACTCTGCCGCGCCAGCGAGTTGAGCGAAGCCTGCAGCGGGCCGGCCGGCAGGTGTAGTTCGACGGGTGCGGACGCAGCGGTCTGCGCGGTGGCGGGCAGCGCCGCACACAGGCAGGCGGCGAGCAGGGTGGGGGCCAGCCGGCGCAGTGCGGCGGGCGGAACAGGGCGGGTCATGCGTGGGGTCCTTCGGAAGGGTTCAAGCACTTGCCGGATGGGACGACGCGCAACCCACCCTCGGCGTGGTAATCAATCGCGGGCGCGCAGATGCAGGCTGCCGTCGGCGGCGGTATGCACCTGGACCGGCAGGATCTCCGGCAACAAGGCGACCGCCGTCTCGGCACGATCGGCATCGAACACGCCCGACACCTGCAGCGGACCCAGTGCCGGGTCGTCCAGCACGATCGGACGGTCGTGATAGCGCTGCAGGATGCGCAGCACCTCGCTCAGTGGCATGCGGTCGAACTGCAGCCGGCCGGTGGTCCAGTCGGCCCGGTCCGGGTCCACAGCTTCCGGCGGAGACAGCGAGCCTGGCTGGGCCAGCAGGCGCTGCCCCGGCTTCAGTCGCTGCTCGGTGCCGCCGCCATCCACCCTGACACCGACCTCGCCGCGCCACAGCGTGACTTCGCTGAGATCGCCCTGGCGGTCAATATCGAACACCGTGCCGTAGTTGCGTACCTGTACCGGCCCGGCATCAACCTGGAAGCGGCGCCACGCCGAATGCTGCACCTCGAAGCGCGCATGGCCCTGCGCCAGCAGCACCCGCCGCGAACGCAGATGGCGACGGACCTGCAGGTGGGTTCCCGCGTCGAGCAGCACGCGGCTGCCGTCCGGCAGCTCGATGTCGCGGCGCTCGCCGACGGCGGTCTGGTAGTCACGCACCTGCCAGGCCGGGTCGGTCAACAGCAGCGCTCCGGCCGCAAGCAACAGCACCGGCAGTACCCGTTTTGCGCCAGATCCGCCGCGCCGCCGCTGCAACTGCTCCGGGCCTGGCAACGGGAAACGCTCCTTCAGTGCCTCCCGGTGCTGATCGAGCGTGTCCTCGGCGGACGGTTCGGCGGGCGCCGACGGCGGTGCCGGATCGGGTGATGCAGGGCTCACCGCAGCGCACCGTGCAGCCGGCAGTCGGCCATGGCCAGGCGCAGATGACGTTCCACTGCCTTCAGGCCGATGCCCATCCGCTGCGCCACCTCGGCCTGGGGCAGCTCGTGGATCTTGTGCAGGATGAACACCTGCTGCCGCCGGCAGGGCATGCGCTCGATGCTGGTGGTCAGCCGCTGCAGCGCCTGCTGGCCCTGCGCCTGGCGCTCGGGTCCGGGGCGCTCGCAGGCGCCCTCGGGAAGCTCGGCGCAGGGTTCCACCCAGTGCCGGCGCAGATCCTCGGCGCGGCAGCGATCAACCGCAGCGTCGTGGGCGATCCGGCGCAGCAGTGCGATCGGCTGCCGCGCGTCGGGCACGGCCGGGCGTTCCAGCAGGCGCACACAGACATCGTGCACCACCTCGCGGGCCAGTCCGGGCGAACGGAAACGACGGCGCAGGTAGTCCACCAGTTCCTCGTAGTGGCGCACCAGCGAAGACACCAGTGGCAGCACAGGTGGGTGGGATGAGGGCAGCTGGGACATCCGGACGGGCAGCAAGGGCGAAGGGCGGGCGCGGGGAGGCATCCCTGCGCGATGACGCAATACTAATGGGAACCGTTCGCGTTTGCCATGTTTGGCGGATCCTGCCGATTGTTCGCGGCGGCTGGAAGGTGAAACCACGATCATCGGCTGGAGCGCAGAATCGGCCCGGGCTAGCCTGCCTGCAGGCTCAAGGAGATCGATACATGCATGTGCTTCTGGTGATCACCGCGGGCATCCTGCTGCTGGGGGTGTTCCTGCTGTTCGGCCATCTCTGGAGCGTGGGCAGCTCGCAGCTGCCCACCGCGCTGGTCGCGTTCATCGCCACCTGGCTGCTGGTGGCCGTGACCAACATGTGCGTAGGCGTCAGCAAGGCCGGCTATGCGGTACGCGAGGAGCTGCCGATCCTGCTGCTGGTGTTCGCGGTGCCGGCATTGCTGGCCGGTGTCCTGTACTGGCGCCTGGCGCGCTGAAGGAGTGCCATGAGTCCCCGACTGCGCCTGCCCGCGCTGCGCCACCGCGATGGCCATCATGCCCGTGTGACCTACGAAGAGCTGTTCTTCGACCTGGTCTACGTGTTTGCCGTTACCCAGCTCAGCCACCACCTGCTGCACCACCTGGACCTGGCCGGCGTGCTGCAGACCCTGGTGCTGTGGTTCGCAGTCTGGCTGGGCTGGCAGTACGCCTGCTGGGTCAGCAACTGGTTTGATCCACAGGCGCCACGCATCCGTGGCCTGTTGTTCGCCACCATGCTGCTGGCGCTGTTGATGTCCTCATCCATCCCCGAGGCGTTCGACGATCGTGCGTGGATGTTCGCCGGTGCCTACGCCACGATGCAGGTCGGGCGAACGGCCTTCGTGCTGCTCGAGGTTGGCCGCAACCATCCGTTGGCGCCGAACTTCCGCCGCATGCTGGCCTGGGTGAGCGTTTCGGCCTGCTTCTGGCTGGCGGGCGCTGCGGCCGAAGGTCCTCTGCGGCTGGCGTTGTGGGCGATGGCGGTGGCCTGCGAGTACATTTCGCCGATGTTCGGCTTTGCATTCCCGGGCATGGGGCGTTCGCACACCCGGGACTGGACCATCGAGGGTGGCCACCTGGCCGAACGCTGCCAGCTGTTCGTCATCGTCGCACTGGGCGAGACCCTGCTGGCCACCGGCGGCGTACTCAGTGAGGTCGAGCACTGGAGCGGGGAGGTGGTATCGGCGGTGCTGGCCACGTTCGCCGGCACCATCGCCATGTGGTGGCTGTACTTCGGCATCTCCAGCCACGATGCCACCGAGGCCATCAGCCACGCCGAAGATCCCGGGCGGATGGGCGCCAACTTCCACTACGTGCATGCACTGCTGATCGCCGGCATCATCGCCACGGCCGTCGGCAACGATCTGGTCATGGATCATCCCGGCGCGGCGGTCACCCCGGTGTACGCCACCGTGCTGGTGGCGGGCCCGTTGATCTACCTGCTGGGGAGCGCCCTGTACAAGCGGGTGGTGTATGGGCGTGCGCCCTGGTCGCATCTGTTCGGTGCCGTGGCGCTGGTGGTGCTGGGCGTGCTGTTGCCGCAGACCCATCTGCTGGCCGCCGGTTGGCTGACCAGTGCGGTGCTGCTGGCGGTGGGGCTGATGGATACGCGCTTGAAGCAGCGCCTGCAGCGCGCCTGATCCGCACGGCGGCCGGTACTGCTTGCGCAGGCGGGCGATGAGAGTAGCGTGGGCAGTGGGTGCTCTGGGAACCGGGAGTGGCACAGCATGCAGAACGTTCCGCAGTGGCTGGTCTGGGCCGGCCTGTCAGCCTGCTTCGCCGCGCTGACCGCGCTGTTCGCCAAGGTGGGCGTCAAGGGCGTCGACTCGGACCTGGCCATGGCCATCCGCACCCTGGTGGTGGCGGCGGTGATCCTGCCGCTGGTGGTGGTCACCGGCAAGTGGTCCAATCCGTTGCTGCTGCCCGGGCGCACGCAGCTGTTCCTGGTGCTGTCGGCGCTGGCCACGGGTGCGTCGTGGCTGTTCTACTTCCGCGCGCTGCAGAGTGGCGAGCTGGCCAAGGTGGCGGTGGTCGACAAATTCAGCGTGGTGCTGGTGATCGTGCTCGCCTATCTGTTGCTGGGCGAACGTCCGACCCTGCGGGAATGGAGCGGCATCGGCCTGGTGGTGGCCGGGGTGATCGTACTGGCGACGAAGAAGTAGCAGCATTCCATCCAACAACGGGGGAGCACAGGATGCAGGGCGAGGCACGCGGCACCTTTGACGTAACGCTGCTGCCGATCGGTGGCAAGGACAGTCCGATCGGGGTGATGTCCATCGACAAGACATTCCTTGGTGACCTGCGGGGCAGCAGCGTCGGCCAGATGCTGGCGTTCCGCACGCCGGTGCAGGGTTCGGCGGGCTACGTGGCGATGGAACGGGTGACGGCCACGCTGGCCGGGCGCGAGGGTGCATTCACCCTGCAGCACAACGGCGTGATGACCCGCGGTGTTCCGGAGCTGAGCGTGATCGTGGTGCCCGATTACGGCAGCGAAGGGCTGCTCGGCCTGACCGGCACGCTGGAGATCACCATCAGCGACGGTCGCCACGACTACCGGCTGCAGTACACGCTGCCTGACCCGGAGTAGGACTGGCCGGCGTTGCAATCAGCTGTTGCCGGCCTGCAAGCGGTCATACATCCGCACCAGGTCGACCAGGGTACGTGCGCCCATTTTGCGCATCACCTGTGCGCGGCGCACCTTCACGGTGATCTCGCTGACCCCAAGGTCTCCGGCGATCTGCTTGTTGAGGCGGCCGCGCACCACGCCATCGACCACCTCGCGCTCGCCGCCGTTGAGCGTGTTCCAGCGCTGCTGCAGGGCATCGAGTGCCTCGCCGTCGCGACGGCGCTGGCGGTCGATTTCGATGCCCTTGTGGATCGCATCCAGCAGTTCCTGGTCACGGAACGGCTTGGTCAGGAACTCGATGGCGCCGTCCTTGATCGCGTTGACGCCCATCGCGATGTCGCCGTGGCCGGTGATGAACACCACCGGCAGCTGCAGGCCGTGGCTGCCCATCGTGCGATGGAATTCGAGGCCACTCTGGCCGGGCATGCGTACGTCCAGCACCAGGCAGGCCGGTGCATCTTCCAGCTCGTGTTCGAGGAACGCCTGGGTGGAGGCGAAGGCCCGCACGTGCAGGCCCATCGAGGCCAGCAGGTCTTCCAGCGCGGCGCGCACCGACGGATCGTCGTCGATCACGTAGACGATGGGTGCCGGGTCGGTGATGGGTGCAGCGGGCTTACGCATGGGGAGAATCCGTGGCGATGGGCAGGTCGAACACGAAGCAGGCACCGCCGCCTGCCGGTCGTTCGGCGCGGATCTGGCCGTCGTTGGCCTCGATCATCGAACGGCTCAGGCTCAGACCGAGGCCCAGTCCGTGCGACTTGGTGGTCCAGAACGCATCGAACACACGCTCGGGGTGATCGGCGGGCAGGCCGACACCACGGTCGCGCACACTGAGGCTTACCCGCTGGCCGTCACGCCGGGTCAGCAGCGACAGGCGACGATCAGCAGCCGGCACCGCTTCCATCGCGTCCACCGCATTGAGGATCAGGTTGCCGATCACCTGCTGCACCTGCACGCGGTCGGCCTGCACCAGTGGCAGATCGGCGTCCAGCAGCAGGGCCACGGCCACGCCGTGCTGGTCCAGTTCACTGCGCGACAGCGCCAGCATTTCCTCCACGGCCTGGTTCAGATCGAAGGCGCGCCGTTCCGGTGCGGCACCCTGGGTCAGGCCACGGATACGGGCGATCACGTCACCGGCGCGATGCGCATCGGCCAGGATGCGGGCCACGGTCTGCCGCGCCTTGTCCACGTTCGGTGGGTCCTGTGCGAGCCAGCGCTGGCAGGCCTCGGCGCTGCTGGCGATGGCCGCCAGCGGCTGGTTCACTTCATGGGCGATGGAAGTGGTCAGTTCGCCAACGGTGGAGGCGCGCGCCACCCGCAGCAGGCGGCCCTGCGCCTCCTGCACGGCGGCCTTGGCCGCTTCCATGTTCAGGGCGAGGTAGGTGGTGATGCCGATCACCAGCATGCCGATCACCGAGTTGACCAGGCCGATGCGGTAGGTGCCGAAGCGGGTCAGGAAGAAGCTCAGCCCGGTCAGCGCGATGCAGGCAATGGCCAGGGTGATCAGCCCGCGCGCGCTCAGTACGCGCGATGCGGCGAGGATGACTGCTGCGTAGAAGCAGGCGGCGGCGACGGCGTAATCGGTGACGGTATCGATCAGGAAGATCGCCGCCATCACGACGATCAGGGCCAGCAGCACCAGCGGGCGACGGGGCGACAGCGATGGCATCGGAACGGCTCCCGGGCGTGGGGGGAAAGGATAGCAAAGCCGCCATTGTGTGGATGCGGGCACCCACCAAAGCGATGCGTGGTAGTGCCGGCCGCTGGCCGGCATCTTCAGGATTGTGCCGACCAAGGTCGGCAGGCTCTGGCAGGAGTCATGGCATCTGATGGATCTGTGCCGACCAAGGTCGGCACCCGCCAAGGCGGTGCACGGTGTTGCCGGCGTCCATGAGGTTGCCGGCCAGCGGCCGGCACTACTCCTCCAGGCTGGCGTTCCAGAACCCCTGCAACACCCCGGGCGTCGTCGCCAGCGTGGCCAGCACCGCATCCAGTTCACCGGCATCCACCGTGGTGGCATACAGCACCGCTTCGATCTCGACATCGCGCTCGCCGAACGGGCGCTGGTCCACCGCGCGCACCGGGTAGTGCGCCTGTTCCAGCAGCAGCAACAGCTGGTCCAGCACCTCGGCCTGCTGCTCGCGCTGGCAGACCACGTTGATCGCATAGGTCGCCTCGCTGAACGCCTCCGGCAGCGGCTGCCGCTGGATGCGGTTCACCACCGGCCGCAGCAGAGTGTTGGCGGCCAGCACGAACACCGCCGCCATCACCGCCTCCGGCAGCAGCTTGATACCCGCACAGGCACCGACTGCCGCCGAGCCCCACAGGGTGGCAGCGGTGTTCAGGCCGGACACCTGCGCACCGTCCTTCATGATCGCACCGGCGCCGAGGAAGCCGACGCCGGAGATCACATAGGCCACCACATGCAGCGGTGAGGGTGGGCCGCCATACAGATCATGGAAACGCACGGCCAGGTCGACGAACACCGCCGCACCTACCGCCACCAGCGTATTGGTACGCAGGCCGGCGGTGCGTTGGCGCAGCTGCCGTTCCAGGCCGATGGCCGTGCCCAGCACGAACGCCACCGAAAGGCTGATCAGCGAGCTCAGGGTTGCGCCGGCGTTGAACGCCGGCAGGTTCGGATTGATGTCCATTGTGATTCTCCCTGGACAAGGCGGCGGGCGCTTACTGCCAGCCGTAGCGACGGATGTAGAACTTCTTCAGTGCGGTGGTCAGCACCGCATAGCCGAACAGGATCGCCACCAGGAACGGCCAGTAGCCGGTCGGCAGGGCCTGCAGCTTGAAGTAACCGGCCAGCGGGCTCATCGGCAGGGCCACGCCAATGGCCATGATCAGGCCGGTCATCACCAGCAGCGGCGGTGCGGCGATGCTCTGCAGGAACGGCACCTTCGGTGTACGGATCATGTGCACGATCAGGGTCTGGGTCAGCAGGCCCACCACGAACCAGCCGGACTGGAACAGGCCCTGGTCTGCGGGTGTGCGTGCATCGAACACGTACCACATCAGGGCGAAGCAGGTCAGGTCGAAGATCGAGCTGATCGGCCCGAAGAACACCATGAAGCGGCCGATGTCCGCCGGGTTCCACTTCAGCGGCTTTCGCACCAGCTCCTCGTCCACGTTGTCGAACGGAATGGCGATCTGCGAGATGTCATACAGCAGGTTCTGCACCAGCAGCTGCAGCGGCAGCATCGGCAGGAACGGCAGGAAGGCCGAGGCCACCAGCACCGAGAACACGTTGCCGAAGTTGGAGCTGGCGGTCATGCGGATGTACTTCAGCATGTTGTTGAACGTGCGCCGGCCCTGGATGACGCCTTCCTCCAGCACCATCAGGTTCTTTTCCAGCAGGATGATGTCGGCGGCCTCCTTGGCGATGTCCACCGCGCTATCCACGCTGATGCCGATGTCGGCCGCGCGCAGCGCCGGTGCATCGTTGATGCCGTCGCCGAGGAAACCGACCACCTTGCCCTGTGCGCGCAGCTCGCGTACCAGGCGCTCCTTGTGCAGCGGGGTCAGGCGGGCAAACACGCGGTGGTGGTGCAACGCCCGCGACAGCGCACCGTCATCCATGCGCTCGATCTGCGGGCCGGTCAGGATGGTGTCCGCGTCCAGCCCCACCTGCGCACAGACGCGTGCGGTCACCAGCTCGTTGTCGCCGGTGAAGACCTTCACTTCCACGCCATGCGCGGCCAGCGCCTGCAGCGCCTGCGCAGCCGATTCCTTCGGCGGGTCCAGGAAGGCCACGTAGCCGACCAGGGTCAGGTCCCACTCGTCGGCCTGCGAGTAGGCGGTCTGGCTGGCGGCAGTCTCCTTCATCGCCACTGCCACCACGCGCAGGCCCTGTTCGTTCAGTTCCTCGGTGGTCTGCCGCACCCGCGCCAGGCGGCGCTCGTCCAGCGGCATGTCCTGGCCGTTCTCGCGCACGGTGCTGCACACCGCCAGCATCTCTTCCACGGCGCCCTTGCAGATCAGCTCATGGTGGTCCTCGCGCTCGGATACGACCACCGACATGCGGCGGCGCTCGAAGTCGAACGGAATCTCATCCACCTTGTGGTAGTCCTGCGACAGCCGCAACGAGCTCTGCAGCTCCACGTGCTCCAGCACCGCGCGGTCGAGCAGGTTGATCAGGCCGGTCTGGAAGTGGCTGTTGAGGTAGGCGAACTTCAGCACGTCCTCGGAATCGTGGCCGAACACATCGGTATGCCGCTCCAGGGCGATCTTGTCCTGGGTGAGGGTCCCGGTCTTGTCGGTGCACAGCACTTCCATCGCGCCGAAGTTCTGGATCGCATCCAGGCGCTTGACGATCACCTTGCGCCGCGACAACAGCACCGCACCCTTGGCCAGGGTGGAGGTAACGATCATCGGCAGCATTTCCGGGGTCAGGCCCACCGCCACCGACAGTGCGAACAGGAACGCTTCGGTCCAGTCGCCCTTGGTCCAGCCGTTGATCAGCAGCACGAACGGTACCATCACCAGTGCGAAGCGGATCAGCAGCCAGCTGACACTGTTGACGCCGGCCTGGAATGCGGTGGGCGCACGGTCGGTAGCGGTGCTGCGCTGGGCCAGGGTGCCGAAGTAGGTGCGGTTGCCGGTGGCCAGCACCACGGCGGTGGCGGTGCCGGACACCACATTGGTGCCCATGAACAACAGGTTGTGCTGCTCCAGCAGGCCGGCCAGGCCATCGCCCGGGTGCGCGAACTTCTCCACCGGCAGCGACTCGCCGGTCATCGCCGCCTGTGCCACGAACAGGTCCTTGGCGGTCAGCACGCGGCAGTCGGCCGGAATCATGTCGCCGGCCGACAGCACGATGTGATCACCGGGCACCAGTTCGCGGATCGGCAGGTCCAGCAATCGCGCCGGGCGACGGCTGTGCAGGTGCGCACCGAAGTACTGGTCGGCCACGTCTGCCGCCTCGGTGCCGGGATTGCGGCGCAGCACGCGTGCGGTATTGCCGACCAGTGCCTTCAGCCGCTCGGCGGCACGGTTGGAGCGGCCTTCCTGCACGAAGCGGATCAGCGTGGACAGCAGCACCATGGCACCGATCACGATCGTGGCCTTGATGTCCTCGGTCAGCCAGGACACCGCCGCCAGTACGGTCAGCAGCAGGTTGAACGGGTTGCGGTAGCACTGCCACAGGTGCCGCCACCACGGCAGCGGCTTTTCGTGATCCACCTCGTTGGGGCCGAGCGTGGCCAGCCGCTCCTCGGCCTCATGCGGGCTGAGGCCATCGGCATGCGATTCCAGCGTGGCCAACAGCTGGGTTTCATCCTGCTGGGCAAGGGTGACCAGGCCGGTGGTGAGCGCGAACGGCGCGGCCTCGGCGCTGCCCGGGCCGAAGCCGGCTTCGGGCATCGCGCGGCGGCGGAACAGGTTGCCTGCGCGACGGCTGCGCAGGAAGGCGTTGAACCAGGCGTTGAGCAGGCTCATGGGAACTCCTTGAATGTCAGAGCCGGCCGGGGCCGGAACACGAACGGAACGGATGGAACGGGTCAGGCGTGGCGCATCGCCAGCACCGCCGGCGACCACGGCTGCATGTGCAGGCGCTGGCTGCCACCGATGCACAGCGGCTTCATCGCATCGCGCAGCGGGTAGGGCAGGTGGCGCAACACGTTGATGCGCTCGCTGATCGGCAGCAGCGACAGCGCGTCGGCCACTACGCGGGGCGAGCCGAGCGACAGCGAACGGGCGAACATGACCGGGCCGTGCTGCAGCAGCTGGCTGCGCAGGGCAGAAACATCGCGCTCACCGATCAGGCGGCGCAGGGTGATGTAGAGGATCTTGTAGGACATGGGGGCGATCTCCAGGCAGGCGGCACCTGGCGATCCCCCGTCACTCAGGCAGGCAGGGACCGGCGGGCAGGCGCCAGGAACAGGCAACAAGCAGGCATCCGGGGCGCGGTGCGCCCGGCAGGGTCGGGGTCCATCTGCGTCTCCATGAGGGGAGGGGCCGGACAGGGTTGCCCTGGCCAGTGGCGCTATTGTCCGCCCCTGAATGGGGCAGTCCTAGAGGCTCGTGGGTTAGCCCGGCTATACCTTGGTATAGCCGGGTACGCGTCGCGCCGATCGATGGCGCATCAAGGGATCAATGCGTGGTGCTGGTCTGCTTGCACACGTCGTACTCGCCGCGGCTCAGTTTCTTGTCGCGGTCGGTATCGCAGGCGTGCAGGCGCTCGGCCCAGTCGGGTGCCACGGCATCCACTTCGGCCAGGGTGACGATGCCGTCCTTGTCCTTGTCCAGCGACTCGTAGGACGGAATCAGCTTCACTTCGGTGACGTCCTCGGCGGCGGTGGTCTTGCTCGCCTCCTGGGTCTTGGAGCAGGCCCCCAGCAGCAGTCCGGCGACAACGACGAGGGCAGCGGGAAGGTAGCGGAAACCGGTCATGGCGTGCTCCTGTACGGGGTTGGGTTCGCCACCGTGGCGCCCATGGCCGGATCATCGGCACCGGTCTGTAAGGGAGGTGCGAAGAATGCAGGTGATCCTGCAGGCGGGTGGGGCGCCGTTCACTGCCAGCGTAGGAATCGTTTCAAACCTGTAGGACAAATCCGATCTTTGCAACTTGTTGCATGGCTGGCGTGTAAGGCCGCTGTGAAAATCGTGGCTCGCCTCTCCCAGCGAGTCCGCCATGCCGCGCGTCCTCTGTTCGATCCTGTTGGCTCTGCTCGCAGGCAGCGCCCACGCCAAGACCCCACAGATCAACGTCGGCGTACTGTTCGACTACCTGCAACCCACGCACAGCAACCTGCTCAAGCGCATCCGCAACACCGGTGACGCCACGGCCTATGTGCGTGTGGAAGTCACCCAGATGCACTTCGATGCGGACGGCAAGGCCAGCGAAACGCCGGTGGATACCACCGCGCTGGTCCGCAATACGCCGGATGCCCAAGGCGTCATCGCCAGCCCCAGCCGCCTGATCATCGCAGGCAATGGACAGCAGGCCACACGCCTGGTGTATCGCGGTGCGCGTGACCAGGAGCGCTACTACCGGTTGCGCTTCATCCCGGTGGCGCCGACAGCCGAGGACTTCTCGCTCAGCGAAGAGCAGGCCCGCGAGGCAGCGGAGCTCACATCCGCCATCCGCGTGTTCACCGGCTACGGCACGATCTTCTTCGTTGCGCCGGAGAACCCGCACTACGACACGCTCATCGAGCAACAGCAGGTGCGCAATCGCGGCAACGCCACCGTGGTGCTGGACAACCTGCGCCAGTGCGAGCGCGACCGCCCCGATACCTGCACGCCGGGAATCATCGCCCATGTGCGCCCCGGCAACAGCTATGCGCTGCAGGCCGCCGGGCACCAGTTCCTGCGTTTCGAGCTTCGCGAAGGCGACAGCCAACGCAGCATCGACTCACGCCGTTAAGCCCACTTCCACCGATGGATCCGTCCCGAACGGGCCTGCCAGGCGCCCGCTGGGATTGCTTTGCCCTTGCCTGGCGCCTTGATTCCTACCCTTGACCCTGGAGTGCATCCATGTCCCTGAAGACCACCCTGATGGTAGCGGCCACCGCCCTGCTGATCACCCCGGCCGTTGCCCTGGCCGCGACCGAAACCAAGTCGATCACCGTCAACGTCACCGCTGATGTGCCGAACACCGCTGGCCTGCAGGTGTCCACCCCGGATGGCTGGGAAGGCCTGCCGCAGAACCTGCCGTGGGATACCGCTCGCCAGACCCTGAGCGATCTGACCGGTCGCGTCATCAACATCAAGTCGCCGGCAGCGATCAGTGCCTACCTGTCGGCGCCGGCGCAGATGGCCTCGGCCGCCGACGTGGTTGATCTGGTGGTGAAGCTGGACAACGTGGTGGTGCCGGCCACCTCGGCCGCCAAGATCACGGTGGCCACTGCCGAACAGGCTAAGGCGGGCAAGTCGCTGGCGTTTGCCATTGCCCCCACCGTGCCGACCGATGGCTACAAGCAGGGCAGCTACGGCGGCCAGTTCCACATGATCTTCGAAAGCGACATCTGACGATCCTGCAGCTTCGTGCCCTTCCTGCCGCGTCATCGATGCGGGGGGAGGGCACGGGCATCTACCCATGAGACTTCCCCTCCGCCCCCCCTATCCGATCCTTACGCGATTGGCGGCTGGCATCGGTGCCGTGGTGTTTGCCGCGTCCAGCCATGCCGCCGGTCTTGCGCTGGGTGAGCTGCCCAGCCTGCTGAAGCAGCGCGAGCGCATGCCCGCGGAGTTCCGTGAGCACCTGTTCGGCAATCCGCTCACCGTGCGGGTGGAGCTGGACGGGCGCTATCTGGGTGACGCCGAGGTGCTGCTGCACGAAGACAATCGAGTGCAGCTGATCGGCTTCGGCGAAGCCCATGAAAGCCCGCTTCCACAGACGGAGCGTTCGCGCTGGGCAGAGGTGCTGGCCGAGCCGATGGCGCTCGGTGTGTGCAGTCAGCAGTGTCGCGGATTGGCGGCGCTGCACTACAGCCTGTCCAATTCCCTGCTCAGCCTGCTGACTCCAGCGGGTGCGGACAAGGAAGGGCGCCACGTCGCGCTGCCGGAGCGCGGCAGCCACGGCCTGATCGTCCGCAACAGCGCGGCCGTGCATGGCGGCCAGGGGCAACAGGCGTCCGCACGCTACAGCGCCGAGCTGCGTGGCAGTGTTGGCCGATGGAGCACGGTCGGCAGCTACCAGTATTACGCCCAGCCGGGCAGCCGCGAGAACTATCTCAGTGCCCTGTATGCGCAGCGCGAGCTGGGCGACCATTTCATGCGCGCGGGCTACTTCCTGCCCACCTTCGAAGGCATCATCCGCCAGCCGCGCGCACCCGGCACGCAGAACGATACCGCGCTGGGCTTCATGCTCGGCTCGTCGGACGTGCTGCTGGCCGACACGCGCAGCCCCAGTGTGTACCCGGTCTATGTCACTGCCAGCCGCGAAGGCGTGGTGGAGATCCTGCGCGATGGCAATCTGTTGTCCACGCAGGCAGTCAAGCCGGGTATCCAGGAGATCGACACCCGCCGCCTGCCGGGCGGCATCTATGACGTGGAACTGCGTGTCATCGAAGATGGCCGCGAGGCCTCCCGTGAGACCGCATCGATCCACAAGCCCAGCCGCTGGAGCGACCCCAGCCGCCGTTGGCGCTACAGCGTGTTCGCCGGCCAGCAGCGTGGCCTGCTCGATAGCGGTCGCGCTCTGCAGGAGGGCAAGCTGGCCGCCGGTGCAGTGGTTAATTACCTGGTGCATCCGCGGGCGGTAGCCGGTGCCACGGTGCAGCAGATCGGCACGCGCCGCGCGGCCGGGCTGTCGATGGACTGGCAGGCCAGCGACAGCTTCAGCACCTACACCAATGTCTATACCTCCAGTGATGCCGGGCGCGGCGTCGACCTGCAGGGGTTGTACCGTTACCGCGCCGGCTCGGTGGTGGCCAATCACGCGCGCAGCTGGGCAGAACAGCGTCAGCGCGTCCTGCCCGGCGATGGTTCCGCGCCGCGCTGGGAAACCCGCGGGGGCTGGCAGGACACCACCGCGGTGTCGATCACCCATCGCTTCAGCCATCGCGACAACGCCAGCCTGCGGCTGGCGCGCAGCTCGGGCTTCACCAAAGGCACCGGCATCGATGTGTCCTATGGGCGCCGGGAGACCCTGTTCGGCAAGCACGATGTGAACTGGCGGATTTCGGCCTACGACCGCCCCGGTAGCCACTTCACCCACTACCGGCGGCAACGCGGTGTCGACCTGACGGTAAGCGTATCGCTGGGCAGCGAGCGTCGCAGCTACAGCGGCAGCCTGGGCAGCCGCACTGGCGAAGCCGGCCAGCGCGACACCTATGTCAGCGCGGCAGCCACGCAGCGCGTGGACGGCAAGCTAGTGCAGACCGTGAACGGCATGATCAGTGCCGAGCGCAGCGGCATTGGCGCAGGCGCCGGTGCCTACCTGCAGAGTTCGCTGCTGGAAGGCGATGTGCAGCTGTACCGTGGCGCGGGTTCGGGCCACGTGAGTGGCAGCGCCAACCTGGACAGCACGCTGGTGATCGGCGGCGGCCGTGCAGCGCTGCTTGGCCAGGGCCGCAGTGGCAGCGTGGATACCGGCATCATCGTCGACGTGCGCAGCGACTACCCCGACGTGACGCTGCGCGGCGACGACAGCCGGGGGGGCGGTGTGGAGTTGAAGCCGGGGCGCAACTTCGTGCCGGTGACCGCCTACCGCGCGGGCCATGTGCAGTTCGACTTCCAGGGCCGGCATGCCCCAGCTGCCGCGTTGCAGCCGTCCACCGTCAGCTACCACCTCAACAAGGGTGGCGTGATGCACGCCACCGTGGATGTGCTGCGCACCTTCACCGTGATGGGTCAGGTGCTGGATGCCGACGGTAACGGCCTGCGCGGTGTGCAGGTGATCAACCACGCCGGGCGCAGCGTGAGCCAGGAAGAAGGGTTCTTCACGCTGGAACTGAGTGCGCGCGCGCCGGTGGTGGAGCTGCGCTATCCGAACCTCGTGAGCTGCGTGCTGACGATGGAGGAGGGCCGGTATCCGCGTGAGGAGGATGTGTTGATGGTGGGTGAAGTGGGATGTCCGGGCCCCTTGGCCGGCCCATGAGAATGTATCGGAGGATAAACCGTCTTGAGTACTGAGCGTCGATTTCTCAGGGGTGCGTTGTTCGGGCGAGGTCTGCTGGCGATGGTGCTGCCTGCGGCGCTCGCATCTGTGGATGCTGCTGAGCTAAAGATAACTGCCGAGTTTCGCCCCAGCGCTCTTAATCCTGGACACAATAGGTTTGTGAACACAACTCCGCAGTCCGGCTATTGCGCACAGCATTCGAACTTCTGCAGGGTAGGCGATTTCACAATCGACACTGGTTTGAACGTAGCTCAGCGGCGTCTGTACGGTGGCGGGGAAGATCCGCGCGAAAAATGGTACCTATCCGTCGACGGAAAGTGGCGAGAAGTGATCGTTCGCAACGCGAGCAACCATGAGTTGAAGGCGCGGCTTCGTGTATTCCTGGTTGGAATGCAGTGGGGCCTGCCATCGGACGGCACAGCACCCGGGGCGAACGGAGCAGCGACGGGTGGCTGCCGAGGTCGAATCGGGGTTGGTAGCGGCGCATGGTACCGGTATGCCTGGGATGTTCCTGAAGGTACTCCTGTCTGTGTACGAAACCCAAGGGCGACTACCGATCAGGTGGCACGCTATCTGAATTTCTCCATTGGCTACCATCTTGAAACGCCCAACCCGCTTCAGGCGCAGGATGGCCGGTACACTGGTAGCGTGACCTACACGGTGGGCAACGGGCAGCAGATCGATCTCGGTCAGGGTGACTACTCGGATTCAGAGCTCACCTTACAGCTACTGCTGGACGTGGTGCATGACTTCCAGGTCCGATTCTCGAGCGAGTTTCCCGTCGTGCAGTTGGCACCAGAAGGGGGCTGGGTTCAATGGATCGATCATGGCCTTCCACCTTCGTGCCTGAGGCAGGAACTTCCGTTTCACCTCACGACGTCAATGGAATTCAGCATGAAGCTTCGCTGCGAGCATGATGTGGCTGATCGTTGCGGCCTTCAGAATGCCGTCAATGATGAGGTGGTGCCAGTGGATGTTGACGTCACCATTCCGGGTATGAGCAATGTGCGCGATGGCCGACCTGCACAGAACACAGCCCTGCTGCCGGATGATGCGCGGGCGCCTCGCTTCACCCCGGATGGCTATCTGATGCAGCGGCGGTCGGCGCTGCGCTTCACCGCCGGCCGCGAAGCGGTGACGGAGATGCTGAAGTCACCCGGTTCGCATTGGCAAGGCAACATGACGGTGGTGTTTGACGCCGATCCGTGAGGGGGCGATCAGAATCGGATGGACATGCCGCCTCCAACGCTCACCAGTCAGGCGCGTTCAACAGTCATGGGATTAGTGCATGTGTGCCCGTTGGGGCGCGATGCCTTCCAGCCTGGGTAGCGATGTGACTCTCGCGATGTTTAGATGCTGGCAGCCTTTTGTGCCCGCTGCCATAACAGGTCTCGCAGTTCAGCCGAGACGGAGGCCCTGCATGGGAATCAGAGAAAGTGTTGTAGCCGTGCTGCTTGTGCTGGCACCTGGCCCGTTGATAGCGCAGGTGGCCGAGGTGACCGTGACCGGGCAGTTCCGACCCAGCGCACTCAATCCGGGCAACACGGAATTCGAGAACACCACGCCTCGCGGGGACTTCTGCAATTGGCGGCCCGTCGAGTGTGACCGCAGCGGTGCTTATATCTTCAATCTTGGCAGAGGCGAGCTATGGCGCAAATCCGGTGAAGGTGACCCTGAGTCGAAGCGTGACACGACCTACGTTCGTTTCCCAGAACCACGAACCGTAACGCTTACCGAAGAACGCACGGGGCGCACAATAGATGCGCGCATCAGCTTTGTGGCGATATCACTGCATCTCTCCTTCGGCGGCGGTGTAGACCCCTGGTACTACGGCATCAGCGGCGGATGCAGCGCAATCCGGGGGGCGGGCGGTCGGGGGTGGTCGAATGGGGGCTGGGGGCTGCGCAATCCGCTTGATCCTCAGGAGTGCTACAGCACCCGCGCACGTGGAGAGCGGGCCTACAGTTATCAGAACGTCGGTATTGGCATCCATGTCGATCTTCCCAGTGCTACCGCATTGCTGGATGGCCGCTATACGGCTCAGGAAAGCTGGACAACCGGCGGCGCGGATGCGGATATGGACCTTGGTGACAACATCACAGGCGCGACGATGATCCGAATGAACTTCGTCTTCGACGTGTTCCATGATTTCCAGGTCCGCTTCGCCAATGAGGCGCCCAGCGTTCGGCTGGCACCGGAGGACGGCTGGTCGCAGTGGATCGTTCATGGTCGCCCGCCTGTGCGATTGCGTCAGGAGCTGCCGTTCCACCTGACCACATCGATGGACTTCAGCATGAAACTGCGGTGTGAGCATGACCTTGGCGAAGGTTGCGGCATCCGCAATGCCGCATCCGATGTGGTGGTACCAGTGGACGTTGACGTGACCATTCCGGGCATGAGCAATGTGCGCGATGGCAGGCCCACGCAGAACACAGCACTGCTGCCGGATGATGCGTGGGCGCCTCGCTTCACCCCGGATGGCTATCTGATGCAGCGGAGGTCTACGCTGCGTTTCACCGCAGGCCGCGAGGCTGTGACGGAGATGCTGAAGTCACCCGGTTCGCATTGGCAAGGCAACATGACCGTGGTGTTTGACGCCAATCCGTGACAGGCGGGCAGAGCGCTGGGATGCCGGCCAGCGGCCGGCACTACCCCGTGCTTTCAGAAGCGGTCAGCGAACGCGTCCGTGGCCCGCACCAGCGCATCCACCGTTGCCGGCTCGTTCGCGCTGTGGCCGGAGGTCACCATCTCCAGCCTGGCTTCCGGCCAGGCCTTGGCCAGGTCCCAGGCGCTGCGCGGCGGGCAGATGATGTCATAGCGGCCCTGCACGATCACGCCGGGCAGGTGGCGGATGCGGTCGATGTCGCGCAGCAGCTGGTCCGGTTCCAGGAAGATGCCGTTGCGGAAGTAGTGCGCTTCGATGCGGGCCTTGGCCAGCGTATCCAGCGGGTCATCGGTGGACACGGCATCCACGTCGTGCTGCAGGGTGGCGGCGTTGTCTTCCCAGCCCAGCCAGGCCTGCGCGGCTGCGATGCGGGTGGCCTCATCGGCGCTGTCCATGCGCGTCCAGTAGGCCGCAATCATGTCGCCGCGCTCGGCTTCCGGGATATAGGCCTCATAGCGGTCCCAGCGCTCCGGGAAGATCCAGCGCGCACCGCCATTGGTTTCCGCGAACCAGCGGTTTTCCATCTCGCGGCCGAGGAACACGCCACGCACGATCAGGCCGGTGGCACGCTCTGGATGCGCCTGCGCGTAGGCCAACGACAGGGTCGAACCCCAGGAGCCGCCATAGACCAGCCAGCGTTCGATGCCCAGGTGCTCGCGCACCTTCTCGATGTCGGCCACCAGGTGCTGCGTGGTGTTGTCGCGCAGTTCGCCGAACGGCGTGGAGCGGCCGCTGCCGCGCTGGTCGATCAGGACGATGCGGTAGCGCGCCGGGTCGAAGAAGCGGCGGTGGGTGGGCGAGATGCCGGCGCCGGGGCCACCATGCAGGTACACCACCGGGATGCCCTCGGGCGTGCCGCACTCTTCGATATGCAGGGTGTGCAGATCGCTCACCGGCAGGGTGAACTCGCGGTAGGGCTCGATGGCGGGGTAGAGGGTACGCATGGGAGTG
Organism: Stenotrophomonas maltophilia; assembly: GCF_003205835.1. Lineage (GTDB taxonomy): Bacteria > Pseudomonadota > Gammaproteobacteria > Xanthomonadales > Xanthomonadaceae > Stenotrophomonas > Stenotrophomonas riyadhensis. The sequence continues at coordinate 2,584,694 of NZ_CP029773.1, read as the reverse complement.
CTCACAAGCAGGGGCGGCCAGCATAGCGCCGCAGCCCGGTGCCTGCAGTGGCACATGCTTTCGCGGTGCTGGAAATGGGCTGAGCGATGCGCATAAGCTTCCGCGATGCAAGCGACCACGACAGGGACGTCCATGCCCGATCCCAGCCTCAGCAGCGGCGCACGCGAGCTGCTGAAGTGGATTGCGCTGCTGACCATGACCGGCGACCACGTGGCAAAAGTGGTCTACGGGGGCTACCTGCCGGTCGTAAGCGAACTGGGGCGCATCGCGTTCCCGCTGTTCGCGCTGGTGATGGCCTGCAACCTCGCCCAGCCGGGTGCAGACCTGCGCAAGTCGATCCGTCGCCTGGCCGTATGGGGCGTGGTCGCGCAACCGCTGCATGCACTTGCCTTCGGTCCCTGGTTGCCACTCAACATACTGCTTACTTTTGCCCTGGCTGCGGTGGCGGTGCATGCGCTGGCCAACAATCGGCCACTGCTGTTGCTGCTGGCGGCGGGCATGGCGCCGATGCTGGTGGACTACCAATGGGCGGGCGTCGGCTTCGTGCTGCTTGGGTGGCTGGCGTTCCGCCATGGTGCGTGGTGGCTGCTGCTGGTCGGGCTCGCTGCGGTGTGCTGGGCCAACCACAACGGCTGGGCGTTGCTGGCCATTCCCGTGGTGCTGGCGTTGATTGCTCATCTGCTTGCGTAATGTCGGAACTGGCATGTGGCATGTCCCTGAATGCCGGATGCGGTCAAGGAATGCGCGATGCCGATGCGGGTGAAGCATGCCGTCATCGGCGTGGTGCAAGTTGTTGAATCTTCAGCTCGATTGTCGATATGCGACAATGCTGCCACTGCGTGAACGTTGCTGTCTTTGCACTTGGGTTGTTGGCGCCTGCCACCCCGTTGTGCTCATGATGGGGTGCCATCGAAAAAGGATGGCCGGGGCCTGGAAACCCCGTTGGTCGCGTGTAGTTTGCGCTCGCCAGCCGGCGTCGCCTTGTGCGGCGTCGGCTGGCATTCCGTTCGAGCTTTATGGCGGGCGGTGCGTGGAGGTGGGTGAAAACCCACCTGCCGGTTAGTGCTTACGCGACCACCGGATTTCCAGCCACGTACCGTCCGCCGCCTTTGTTAAGGGCGGTGGTCCTGCATGCCTTGCACGGAGACCTGCCATGAATGCATCGGAGTTCCCCCATCAGCGCGCCCCGGCCAATGCCGATGAGGGGCACGACATCCCGCCCGATCCCAACAGCCTGACGACGCTGCTGCATCGCATCGGGTTGGGCGCGGCCGCCGACGGCCAGCCCTGGCCCGAGCGCCATCAGCTGCCGGGCCGCTGCCTGGCGTTGGCCGACGCCGACGGTGCGCTGGCCGGGCTGCGTATCGTGCAGGAAATCCTGCTGGCGGCCGAACGCGCCCGCCAGAATGGCGGCCCGGATCAGTACGTGGGCGATCGCGTGATGGAAGGCCTGAAGCTGGCGGCATTGGCGATGACCAGTCAGGCCATCTATCGCCTGCACCCGGAATAGAACTACGCCACGCCCAGCGGCATTCGGGTTCTCTGTAGAGTCGAGCCATGCTCGACTCATCGGGGGAATCGGAGTCGAGCATGGCTCGACTCTACAGGTGAGGCATGTCTGGCGCGGAGGCCGCTCGGCTCAGAAATCCATCGTGGCCGACAACAGCACAGTCCTCGGCGCCCCCAACGCCAGGCTCGACAACAACGGCATGCCCCAGTACGCCTTGTTGGTCACGTTGTTCACGCTGGCGCGCAGGGCAAGCGGCCGCCCGGCCATCGTGGTGCTGTAGCGCGCACCCACATCAAACAAGGTGCGCCCCGGCACCGAGAGGCGGTTGTCGGCACTGATGTACTGCTTCGACATCGCGGTGGCATTGCCGGTCAGGGTCAGGCCCTGCAAGGTCGGCACATCCCATTCCACGCCCAGCTTGGCCTGGCGTTGCGCAACCGCCGTGGCCATGCGGCCTTCATTCACGCCACCGGCGGTGCGGGTCAGCTTCGGCTGCACATAGGCCACGCCGCCCAGCAGGCGCACGCCATCCAGCGGTGAACCGAAGAAGCCCCATTCCACGCCGCGGTTCCGCTGTTCACCACCGAACGAGAAGATATTCGTGACCGGGTCGGTGTAGCTGCTCGGGCGCTTGATCTCGTACACGCTGAAGGTGTGCGCGAAGCTGCCCAGGTCCAGCTTCAGGCCCAGCTCCTTCTGCTTGGTGCGGAACGGTGCGAACACATCGCCGGCATTGGCGGCGGTCATCGGCGCGGTGGCGCCCTGGCTGAGGCCTTCGATGTAGTTGGTGTAGACCGAGATCGTGTCGGTGGCCTTCACCAGCAATGCCGCGGCCGGGGTGGTGGCGCTCTCGTCATAGCGCGAGGTGCGCGCACCGCTGGCCACGTTGAAGGTCTCGCTGACCACCTGCTGGCGGCGCACGCCAACGGTCAGCTGCACGCGGTCATCGGCGAAGGACAAGGTGTCGGCGAAGCCGATGCTGTCCAGCCGCAGCTCGGTGTGCGAGATATGCGGCGCGATGAACGGCGCGGCCGGGCCCCACACCGGGTTGTACAGGTTGGTGGTCCAGTCCCAGCCCGGCACGCTGCGGCGGCCGTAGTCGTTCTGGGTGTGCTGGTAATGGGTCACGTTGGCGGCCCACTGGTGGCTCACGCTGCCGGTACGGAAGCTGCCGCGCAGGCCGGCATCACCGGATTGCTTCTTGATGTCGAATGCCAGCTGGCCCATCACCGTGGTGAAGTCACCGGCCGGGTTGAGGACCTGCGCGCTGATCGAACCGTTGTAGCGGTAGTCGGTCTTGCTGGTGCCATAGGCCAGGTAGGCCATCAGGTGTTCGTTGATGTCCAGCTCGCCACGCAGCATCGCGCCCTTGTCCTGGCTGTCCACGTAGGCCCAGTTCGGGTTGATCAGTGTGTCGCCACGCGGTGGCCGCGGGATCGCCACGCCCGGTGCCAGGCCGACGCCACGGGCGGGTCCATCGACGCGGTCGTCGGCGCTGTACAGATCGGCGGAGAGGCCGGCGCGCTCGCCGCGCCAGTCCAGTGCCAATGAACCCAGCTGCACCTTCTTGCTCTGCTTGCCCACTGCGCCGTCGCCATCACGGTAGGCGCCGTTGAAGCGGATGCCGAACTGCTTGTCGGCGCCCAGGCGGCGGCCCACATCCACATGGGTACCGAACTGCGCATCGGAGGCGAAGTTGGCGCTGACCCGCAGCAACGGCTGCTCGCCCGCACGCTTGGGCACCAGGTTGACGCTGCCACCGACCGAGCCGCCCGGTGGCATGCCGTTGAGCAGCGCGGACGGGCCCTTCAGCACCTCGATGCGCTCGAACATCTCCGGCGAGGTGCGGTAGTAGGGCGCCATGCCGCTGAGGCCGTTGAAGGTGGTATCGCTGGTGCTGGAGGCGAAGCCGCGGATGGCGTAGTTCTCGCTCCAGGAACCGGTCACGCCGTTGCTGAACACCGTGGGGTCGGTGGCGGCGATGACGTCGGTGAGGTCCTTGGCCTGACGGTCGCGGATGAAGGCTTCGGTGTAGCTGACCGTACTGAACGGCGTATCCATGAAGTCCTTGTCGCCGAGCAGGCCAACCCGGCCACCCGAGGCCACCTGGCCGCCGGCATAGTCACCGGTCACCCGGCGCTGTTCCTGCACCTGCACCGAGGGCAGGGTGGATGGCGCCGATTCGGCCAGCGCGGCAAACGAGGCCAGCAGCCCCAGCGCCAGGGCCGACACTCGGTAGTGCCGGGCCATCGGCGGATGCATCTGCACGCGGCTCGCGGCGGCCGCTGCGGGCTGCAGCGGAGAGGAAAGGTGGTACACGGTCATGCCAGGTTCCTGTGAATCGCAGGTGCGAACGCGCCTGGCGCGCTGCTGACGGCAAGCACGGGGGAGGGCGCAGCGCAGGGTTGTCGGCTGGGTGGGGACCTGGCGGGAAGTGAGCCATGGGCTCGATCGCGGACGGCGGCGGGGTTGCGAACCACACGCATTCCGAATTAGTTGAGTAAATTAAACTAAACCATATGAAGCGGACAAGAGGGTCCCTTTGCTGGCACCCTCGCTACGGTATGAACATGCACCCTGAGATCCCGGCGTCGGCCCGCGGCCGTCCGCCCACCATCACCCCCGATCGTCTGGCTGACATCGGCATCACGCTGGGCCTGCCGAACCTGACCATGGCCAACGTGGCCGCCGAACTGGCAGTGACCCAGGCCGCGCTCTACAAGCGCGTGGCCAACCTGGAGGCCTTGAAGCGGCTGGTGGCCGATACGGTGTTCCAGCGCTGGCAGATTCCGCGCGCCTCGGCCGATGCGCCGGGTGGGCTGCAGGCCTACCTGCTGGCGTTCGTGGAATCGCTGTGCGAGGTGGTGAAAGCGCACCCCGGGTTGCCGCCTTACCTGCTGCGGCGTTCGGTGGCGACCACACCGATGCTGGAGAAGATCGCCTCGCACCAGGCCCATGTGGCCGAAGTGTTCGGCCTGCCGCTGGACAAGGCACGCTGGCTGCTGGCCACGATCGCGTTCTACTGCATTGCCGGTGCCGACACGGTCTATGGCATTGCAGACGACGAAGAGGGCCAGGTGATCACCGAGTTCAAGCAGGGCATGCGTGCGCTGGTGATCGGTTCGCTGGAGGTGTTGGAACTTCGGTAGATCCACGCCATGCGTGGATGCCGTTGCACGGTTCCCCACGGCCCCATCCACGCATGGCGTGGATCTACAATGCGGCCATGCCTGCCACGCCCACCCTCGATGATCTGCGCCGCCACGCGGTGGCGCGCACGCTGTTCAAACCCACCACGCTGCTGACCGCGATCCGGCGCCTGGGCTTCGTGCAGGCTGACCCGATCCGCGCACCGGCACGGGCGCAGGACCTGACCCTGCGCCACCGGGTGAAGGACTACCGTGCCGGTGACCTGGAGCGGCGCTATGCGCGCCTGCCGGTGGAAGAAGATTGCCTGGTGAACTACGGCTTCCTGCCGCGCGAGCATCTGGCGCTGATGCATCCGCGTGTATCCAAGCGCGCATGGGATGCCGAGACCCGGCGCCGCGCGGAAGATGTGCTGGCCTTCGTGCGAGAACGTGGCAGCGTGCATCCGCGCGAGGTTGATCAGGCGTTCGCGCATGGCCGGGTGACCAACTACTGGGGCGGCACCAGCAATGCCAGCACGCACCTGCTGGAGGGCATGCACTACCGTGGCCTGCTGCGCGTGCAGCGGCGCGACAGCGGCACCCGCATCTACGCGGTGGCCGACCACGCGGAAGCCGATGCCAGCGCGCAGGCGCAGATCGAACGCGCCGCCGCCCTGATCGATCTGGTGGTGCGTAAGTACGCGCCGCTGCCGTCGGCCAGCCTGACTTATCTGGTGCGCCTGCTGGGCTACGGTGCTCCGCACCTGGCCGAACAGACCCGGCTGGCGTTGAAGCTGGCCAAGCAGCAGCTGGCCAGCTGCACGCTGGAGGGCACCACCTGGTACTGGCCGGCGGATGAGAACCCGCGCTCGCGCCGGCATGCGCCGGACGACCAGGTGCGCCTGCTGGCGCCGTTCGACCCGGTGGTGTGGGACCGACGCCGCTTCGAGCTGCTGTGGGACTGGGTCTACAAGTTCGAGGCCTACACGCCTGCACCGAAGCGCCAATACGGCTACTACGCGCTGCCGGTGCTGTGGCACGACCAGGTGGTGGGCTGGGCCAATCTCAGCGTGCGCGACGGTGAACTGGCGTCCAGCGTGGGCTACGCCGGCAAGTCACTGGCCCGCGACAAGGTGTTTCGTGGTGGGCTTGAAGACGAACTGCAGCGCATGGCCGCTTTTCTGTAGAGCCGAGCCATGCTCGGCTGTTTTTCGCGCGGGCCAGTCGCCAACCTTGGTTGGCGCTGGCTTCCACCGGTGCCCACCAAGGTGGGCATCTACCGATTCCACCGCCCATGCGCCACCATCGCCAGCACCACCACGCCCGCGGCAACGCTGGTGTGACCGGACAATGCGGCCAGACCAGAACCCACCCCCAGCCCGCGCATCGCGAACACAGCACTGAACACCAGCAGTGCCCAGCCAATCGCGCGCAGCTGCTGGGTTGCCTGCGCGCTCAGCACACGACGCAATACGTCCCGCTGATGACGCTCCATCGCCAGTGCCAGGCAGGCGAACGCGGCCAGCGACAACACGAACAGAATGACGTGGATCATGCGCTGGCCTCCGGTGCCGCAGTGCGTGACGCGGCAGACGGCCGTGCACGCTTCACCTTCGGCGCATGCCGCCAGGTGCGCCAGGCCAGCAGCGTGTGCAGGGCGGCCAATGCCAGCAGGGTCAGGTCGGTGCCAGCGAATGCCCAGTCGCCCGCGGCCAGCGTGCGCCACAGCGGATGCAGCGTGGTCACCGCAGTCAGCACCGGCAGCAGCGCCAGCAGCAACGCCGCCAGCAGGAACTGTTCGATCCATGCGCGCTTGGGTGTGCGCATCGTGGCGTGCACGAACATGGCCGCCCAGGCCAGGAAGAACGCATGCACCTCCCACGCCGCGCGCCCGTCCATGGTGACGGGCAGCAGGCGGTTCGCCCACAGGTAGGCCGCCATCGCCACCGACAGGCCGGCGACGGTGGCGATGTTGAGACGCTCGACCAGGCGGAAGCCGAAGTAGGGGCGCTGCGGATCAGGCAGCTGCGCACGGCGCTTGACCGTCCACAGCACCAGCCCGGTGCCGACCATGGCCGTGCCGGCCAGGCTGACGATGAAGTACAGCCAGCGTAGGGCGGCATCGGCGAAGCGGCCCAGGTGCAGGCCATACAGCACGCCCTGGGTATCGGCGGCAACGCCCGAGTGTTCCTTGATCTGCAGCAGCTGCCCACCGCTGCCGTCGAACAGCAGATAGTTCGGGGTGGTCGAAACGCGGCTGGACTGCGCACGCACCACGGCCACGCGTGCGTTCTCGTCGCCGGGATTCTGCACCTGCACGCTGCCCACCGCGCCGGCTCCCCAACGCTGCTCGGCCTGTTGCACGAGCGCACCGACATTGGTGAGCGGAGCAGGGTGGCCGGCGGCCTTCTGCGGCGGCAGGAACAGACGCATCTCGCTGACGACCTCGGCCTGCTGGCGCTTGTCCGGCAGCTTGGCCAGGCCCCACGGCATGTACAGTACCGCCAGCATCACCAGGCCGCTCCAGGTGATCATGAAGTGGAACGGCAGGCCGAGTACCGACAGCGCCGCGTGTCCATCCAGCCAAGAGCGCTGGCCCTTGCCCCAGCGGAAAGTGAAGAAGTCGGCGAAGATCTTCTTGTGGGTGATCACGCCGCTGACGATGGCGACCAGCATGAACATCGCACACAGGCCGACGATCCAGCGGCCCCACATCGCCGGCATGTAGTGCAGGTTGAAGTGGAAGGCATAGAAGAAGTCGCCGCCGCCGGTGTCACGTGCCTGCAGCGGTGCACCGGTGCTGGCGTCGAACAGGCCCGAGTCGAAGCCATGCCGGCCACGCCCGCCCGGGCTGGCCCACATCGCCGACACCCAGGGCATGCGCGAACTTGGCAGGCTCAGGTTGATCTGGCTGGCTGCCGGTGTCTCGGCAATGATGCTGGAGACCGTGCGCTGCGCGACCATCGCCGCCTCCGGCAACGTGGAGGGCGTGGCGATTTCAGGACGTGTGTAGCGCGAGAGCTCGTCGCGGAAATAGCTGGCGGTGCCGGTGAGGAACATCGCGTACAGGATCCAGCCGGCCAACAGCCCCACCCAGATATGCAGGTCGGACATGGTCTGGCGGATGCCGCGTGGCTTGGGGGTGCGATCGACCTTGCTCATGCAGCGCCTCCGTTGCCGACCGTCTGTGCGATCAACCACAAGGGCAACGCGACGAGGAGCAGGCCCAGCCACGCGCGCCACGCCGAGCGCACCGCGAACACCCAGACCACGGCGCCGGCGTACAGCAGGAAGCTGGCCAGCATGCCGGTGAATACGGCCTGGCGACCATCAATGGGCAGCGCCAGTGCCGCGATGCTGCACAGTGCGGCCAGCACATAGCCGCCGAACAACGCGGCGATGATGCGTGAGACCAGGGGCAGCCAGGTCAGCACGGAGGCGGTACGGGAAACGGTCAAAGCACTTCTCCAGGGCACCACGCGCAATGGCGGGGTGCCCTTGAAACGAGGATCAGAAATCGATGGTGGCCGACAGCAGGGCGGTGCGTGGCGTACCCAGCCCCGAGCCGAGGCTGCCCGCCCAATACGCCTTGTTGGTCACGTTCTGCACGGTGGCACGCAGTACCAGCGGATGGCCAGCCGCTTGCGTCGCATAGCGGGCACCGAGATCGAACACGGTGCGGCCCGCCACCCACTGGCTGTTGTCAGCAGTGATATAGCCCTTGGACATACTGACCGCATTGCTGGTGAGGGTGAGACCGGCCACGGCCGGCACGTCCCATTCCACGCCCAGCTTGCCCTGCCACTGCGGTGTGACCGTCGCCAGCCGGCCTTCGTTGATACCGCCCTGGGTACGGGTCAGCTTCGGCTGCAGCCAGCCGATGCCACCGAGCACGCGCAGCTGTTCGGTGGCCTGGCCGAACACGGTCCATTCCACGCCCCGGTTGCGTTGCTGGCCTCCGAACGAGAAGACATTCGTGGTCGGGTCGGTATAGGAGCTGGGCTTTTCGATCTCGTACACGCTCAATGCGCTGGCCAAGCGGCCGAAGTCGAGCTTGGCACCGACCTCGCGCTGGCGGGTCTTGAACGGCGGGAACACGTCGCCCGCGTTGGCGGCGGTTGCCGGGGCGGTGCTGCCCTGGCTCAGGCCTTCGATGTAGTTGGCATACAGTGACAGGCGGTCGCTGGCCTTGAACAGCAGTGCACCGGCCGGGGTGTTGGCGCTGGCGTCGTAGCGTGCGGTGCGCTTGCCGGTGCCGCCATCGAAGGTATCGCTGAGCACGGTCTGGTGACGGATGCCCAGGGTCAGCTGCACACGATCATCGATGAAGGACAGCGTATCGGCGATGCCGAAGCTGGTGGTGCGCACTTCCGCGGTCTTCGGCAGCGACGCATCACTGAAGCTGCGGTCGATGGCAGGGCCCCACTGCGGGTTGTAGATATTGGTTACCCAATCGCGGGCCAGCAGGTTGCGCTTGAAGCCGAACTTCTGCTCGTGCTGGTACCAGGCTGCACTGATGGCCAGCGCGTGATCGACCGCGCCGGTGCGGAAACGCGCCGACAATCCGGCTTCGGCGGTGTCCTTGCTGTAGATGAAGCGTTGGTGGGCGAAGTTGTTGCGGAAGTCGCCGGCGGTGTTGGTGATCAGCGTGGTGGCACTGGCGATGGAGTCGAAATCGGTATGGCCGTGGCCGTAGCTGGCATGCGCCTGCAGGTAGTCATTGATGTCGAACGACCAGCGCAGTGCGGCGGCCTGGTCCTTGACGGTGCTGAAGGTCCAGTCCGGTGCGAACAGGGTGCTGGCTTTCGGCGGGCGGGGCACGGCCAGGCCGGGCGCCAGCGAGACGCCACGGTTGAGGCCATCCACATGGTCGCGGCTGCTGAACAGGTCCAGCGACACCTGCGAGCGCTCACCACGCCAGTCCAGGCCGAGCGATGCGAGCTGCGTCTTGTGCTGCTGGTGGTCGGTGGCGGTGTCGCCGTCGCGGTGCACGGCATTGAGGCGCACGCCGAACTGCTTGTGCGCGCCGAAGCGGCGGCCGACATCCAGATGACCGCCCCACTGCGCGTCGCTGCCGTAGCTGGCGGTGAAGCGGGTCAGCGGCGTGTCGCCTGCACGCTTGGGTACCACGTTAACCGCACCGCCCACCGAGCCACCGGGCGGCATGCCGTTGAGCAGCGCGGACGGGCCCTTCAGCACTTCGATGCTCTCGGCCAGTTCGGGAGTGACGCGGTAGTAGGGGATCAGCCCGTACAGGCCACCAAAGCCGATATCCGACGAGGCGACACCGAAACCGCGGATGTTGAAGTAGTCGGTGATGCCACCACTGGAGCCACTGTTGTAGACGCTGGGGTCGGTCAGTGCGATGACCCGCACCAGGTCCGGCGCCTGGATGTTGTCGATGAATTCGGCGGTGTAGCGGGTGGTGTTGAACGGCGTGTCCATGAAGTCGAGCTCGCCGAGCAGGCCGACGCCGCTGCCGCGCGTGACCTGGCCGCCGGCGTAGGTATCGGTGGGTGCGGTCTTGTCGGCGCGCACGTTCACGGTGGGCAACTGGCGGGCGCCATCGGGTGCATCGTTGGCGTGTGCGGCGGTGGCGATCAGCAGGGTGGGCAGCAACGCCGCACGGGCGGCCAGGGACAGCGCCGAGCGGCGTGGGAGGGGCAGGGTTCGCAGGGGGAGGGACATGGCGGTTCTCGTGTGGTGGGTCGTGCGATCGGCCAGCACGGCGCCGTCTGTGACCTGCAGGGGCAGGACGACGCGGGCTGTGGAATGGCTGGCAGAGGGCACGGCACTGCCGCTGTGGCAGTGCTGCACGCGAGGTGCGTGGGCGATCTGTGGCTGGGTGGAACGAAGCGCGTGGCGCGGATGCTGCGGGGTGGATCAGATATCGTCGGCGAGGTCGTCGAGGTCCTGCAGGCCACCGCCGCGTGCCAGCACGCGCTCGTAGTTGCGACGGCGACGCTGGTCGGTCTCGGTGGTGGTCTCGCCACGTTTCCAGTAGCCGGCCACGGCAACGTCGCTGCGTGGCAGGCCGACCGTTTCGATGAAGTGGCGGCGCAGGGCGCGCATTTCCTCGCGCTCGCCGGCCGCCCAGACCGTGCTGCCGGGTTCCGGCCGCAGTTGGCGCGCCTGCTGCAGCAACGGCGCGTCACCGGTGGCGAGACGGTGCACGCGGACGCCTTCGATGGCGGGCAGTTCGTCTACCGGAAAAGCATCATCCGAGGCGATCCAGGCCTGCGCATGCAGTCCGGTGGGCCACTGCTGCAGCAGGGCAAACAGAGCAGGAATGGCGCTTTGGTCGGCGAACAGCAGGGCGCAGGTGTCTTCGCGCTGCGGTACCTGCAGATGGGGGCGCGGTCCGCTCAGATCGAAGGCATCACCGGGACGCAGCGCACGTACCCAGGCCAGCATCGGCCCCGGTGCCTCATGCAGCACCACATCCAGAGTGAACTGACGGGTGGCCGTATCGACGCTGCGCACGGTGTAGATCCGTGACACATCGCCGAACGCGGCGCCCAGCTGGATCCGCACGGCCGTGTTGGCACGCTGCCAGGATGCGGTGTCTGTCTGTTCCGGCAGCTGGACCACGAGGCGCAGCACGCTGGCGCACGGCTGTGCAACAGCGACCACCTGGACCTGCAGCGCCTGCAGGCCGCGGTCATGATCGGCTCCGCGCAGCGGCCGGGCCTGGGCGATTGGGGTGGGGGACGCGGACATCGACAACGATCCTGGACACTGCAAATGCGAATTAGTTACATCATAGTAAACTAAATTGATCGCGCCGCAACCCGGGCCGGTCCAGGGGCCGCATGATGCGTTGACCACTGCGTCCCTGCGCACCACCATGGCAACCCTTGCCCGCGCCTCGCGCAGGAGCTGTTACCGCATGGCCGCACCGAAAAAGACCGCTGCCCGTGGGCGGCCGCCCAGCATCACCCGCGAGCGCATCGCCGACGCCGGCATTGCCATGACGCTGCCGGGGCTGAGCTTCGTGGGCGTGGCGGCGGCGCTGGGGGTCAGCCACATCGCGCTGTACAAGCATGTGGCGAATCTGGCGGCACTGCGCGAGCTGGTGGCCGAGGCGATCTTCGAGCGTTGGCAGGCACCGCCGCTGGATGCCGCTGGCCGGCGCAGCATCGAGGAGGATCTGCGTGCGTTCCAACGTTCACTGCGGACGCTGGTGGACGGGAATCCGGGCCTGGCGCCGTTCCTGGTCAGCCACGGCGCGAAGACACCGGAGATGCTGGCGCGCATCCAGCGCCACCATGCCGAATTCAGCCACGTGCATGGCCTGCCGCTGGAGCAGGCGGCGTGGCTGTTGTCCACCGTGGCCTATCACGCCGTGGCGTTGGCCGACACCGTGTACTCGCGGCATGCGGTGGTGGATACCACGCGGCGTCCGCTGGATCGGAAGGCGCAGGAGGCCGAGTTCGACCGCAGCATGGAAGCGTTGATCATCGGTGCATTGGCGATGTGCGGGCGCACGGCAACGTAGTCGCCAACCTTGGTTGGCACCGTTGCCCCGGGAGTCGCCAACCTTGGTTGGCGCCGCGATACATCGTTGCCCACCAAGGTGGGCATCTACCGGTCACGCGGCGTCCTTGTGCTCCGCATCTTCCATGCCCGGGCTGACGCGGCGGCCGATGTCCTTCAACCGCGCCAGCTGATCCACCATCGACGGCGCATCATCCAGGCTGCCGACGAACGTCCACAGGTAGGTCATCACCGCGTACACATGGCCCGGGGTAACCCCGTCGGTGGTGGCGAGACGGCCGATGGTGAGCGCGAACAGCACCGCCGCCGCCGCGCCAACGACCACGAAGGCACCGGCTTCGCGATCGGAGAGCAGGATGCGCAGCCGCGACAGCGTGGTGTAGTGGCGACGCAGCACCGAGGGACTGACCCGGTCGACCAGGCGGATCTCATGTTCCAGCCGGTTGTTCAGGCGTCCATGCAGCTGTTCGTTGCGACGTGCGAACGATGGCAGCAGCAACAATGCACCCAGCAGTGCGACCAGGCTTGCAGCGCCCACCAGCGGTTCGATCGCCAGCAGCATCGCTGCCGCACCGAACATCGATACCAGCGCGGTGGCGATGATCGGCACGTGCTTCTCGAAGAAGTCGACGAACTCACGGGCCAGTACAACGCGCGCGGCCGAGGTGGAGGTGGCCTGGCCCAGCCTGCGCTGCGCCTGCACCACATTCACCGCCAGGTCGGCATAGATGCGGGTGAAGGTGCGGGTATCGACCGCACGGCGGGCGGCGCCGACCAGCCAGAACAGCAGCACCACGCCGGCGTAGGAGATGGCATGGCCGATGTTGCCACGAATGATCGCGTCTACCGCGAAGCCGGCAAACAGCGGATAGGCCAGCAGCAGCGCATTTTCCAGCGCCACCAGCGAAAAGGTGCCGGTGAGCTGCCACGGGTAGGTGCGCAGGATGGCCTTGAGGGTGGCGGCCGCGTTCTGCTGGCCGATGCTGCCGGCGGCGGCCGCCGGATCGTGCGGGTGTTTCATGGGGATGCCTGGGCGAGGTGGAGGCAGGGCAGGGGGCCGGATACCTGCCGCCTCCCTGGTCACGCCCAGTATCGGCGGCCCTTTGGAGCGGGTATGGAGGGACGATGGAGATTGCGTGGAGGAACCGGCGCCGTTCAGCGATGCGAATGCCCACCAAGGTGGGCCGCTACCAGGGCAGTGTCTACCGCCTCAACGGCGCGCATGCACCGGCCAACGGATCTCGAACGAACTGCCGCCACGTTCGGTGGCCCGGCATAGCGCCGTTCCGTGATGGGCCACGGCAATCGCACGCACCACCGCCAGGCCCAGCCCGGAGCCACCGCTCTGCCGCGAACGCGAGACGTCGGTGCGCTGGAACGCTTCGAAAATGCTGTCACGCAGTTCGTCCGGCACACCGGGGCCGCCATCCTCCACCGCCACCGTGCAATGACCCTGCGCCAGCGTGACGCGCACCCGCAGCGGGCAGGGAATGGCATGGCGACGCGCGTTCTCCAGCAGCGCCAGCACCGCCTGGCGGATGCGCGCCGGATCGCAATCCGCCAGCGACGGCCGCGCGTCCAGCGTTACCGAGAACCCGCTTTCGTTCAGTGCCTCGGACATGGCTTCCACCACCGCGGCCACCTGCACACTGACATCGCTGCGCTGCAGGCGCAGATCCAGGTGGCCACTCTCGGCCAGGCTGACCACGCGCAGGTCCTCGATGATGCGGGTCAGGCCTTCCAGCTGGGTGAGCATGCTGTTGAACTGCTCAGGCCCCGGCTCGAACACGCCTTCGGCGATGCCCTGCAGGCGGCCGCGCAGGATGGTCATCGGCGTGCGCAGTTCATGCGCGATCGCGGCGTTCCAGAACACCCGGTTCTCGGACATCCGGCTCAGCCGTTCTGCCATGGAGTTGAAATCGCTGACCAGCGTGGCCGCTTCGGCCATCGTGGTATCACCACCGCGTGCACGCGCTTCCAGATCGCCACTGGCGACCCGGCGCAGGCTTTCGGCCACCGAGTTCAACGGCGTGATGATGCGCCGGGTCAGGCGCGAGGCGACCAGCGTGGCGAAGATGACGACCACGGTGGCGGTCAATCCGATCCACAGCCATTCCAGCCCGGACGGCATGATCGTTTCCGGCTCGTCGTACCAGCGCGGATAGAACACCTCCATGAGGTAATAGAACAGGTAGAAGCCGCTGATCGACAGCACTGTCGAACACAGCGAGGCCACCGTGATGGACAGCGTGATCTGGCGTCCGATGCTCTTGCCTTTGGGGTTCATCATTCAGTCCAGGAAGCGGTAGCCGACGCCGCGGATGGTGGCGGGAATGCCGATCACGCCGACATCCTCCAGCTTGCGCCGCAGTTTGCTGACATGGCTGTCGACGGTGCGTTCCTGCGCGTCGCCCTCGGGCAGGCAGGCATGCAGGAGATCGGCCCGCGCATGCACCTGCCGTGGCGCACGCGCCATGTGCACCAGCAGCCGGAACTCGGTGAGGGTGAAGTTCAGTGCGTGCACCTGCTCGCCATGGCGCACGGTCACCTCGTGGCTGCGCAGGTCGATCTCGAAGGGCCCTTGGCGGATCAGCCCGTTGGGCGCTTCGACCAGGGGCCGGGAACTCCGGCGCAGCACGGCCTGGATGCGGGCGACGATCTCGGCCGGATTGAACGGCTTGGCCACGTAGTCGTCGGCGCCCACGCGCAGGCCGGTCAGCTTGTCCACGTCCTGGTCGAGGGCAGTGAGCATGATGACCGGGGTGTTGCCGATCCGTCGCAGTTCGCTCAGCACCTGCCAGCCATCCAGTTTTGGCATCTGCACATCCAGCAGCACCAGGTCCGGACGCAGTTGGCGGTGGCTGGCGAGTGCCGCCTCACCGTCGGCGGCGCGGGCGCTGCGCAGGCCGGAACGGGCCAGGTAGGCACTGAGGATGTCGGCGATTTCGCCCTCATCTTCGGCAATCAGCACCAAGGGTGCCTGTCGGGTACGGAGATCGTGTTTCATTGCGTGCTGCGGGTTCGGGGCAAGGGTGGGCAAGAGCGGGATCTGGGGCAGGGTCATCGTCGGCACTGCATGTCCTGCGCCTCTTCGTTGGCAGCCCAGGCCAGGGTGGCCAGCACCAGCGTGCGCCGCAGACTCGGTTCCACTGCATCTGCGCCGCGCAGATGCTGCAGCATCAGGGTGGACACCGCCGCCGGCAGCTTGCTCCAGCGCGATGCCATGGGAGTGGCATCTACCCGGGCCTGCAGCCGCAAGGCCATGCCCAGGATGGCACGCAGGCGCAGTGCCAGCAGGGCGACGACCACGAGAGTGGCTAGGGCGAGCAGCAGATGCAGGGTGGCGTCGGCGACCGGGTGCGTTGCCGCCCAGACCGCCAGACCCATCAGCGCCAGCGACGCGAGTGCGCCGGAACGGCCAGTGCCACCGGGCCCATCGCTGCGGAACCCCACCAGGGCCGCCGCCCCGAAGCCCGCCAGCAGCGGGGGTAACGGATCCGGCGCGGCCAGCATCCAGCTGGTGGTCGATGCCAACACGACGGCGATCAACCACGGCGAAGGCGCGCACCACGCCAGGTAGGCACGGCGCACATCGATGGGTGGCAGGTCTGGATGGGAAAGGGACACGGCAGGCGGGCAGTCGGCGAGGCCGACGAGGCTAGCGACCGTTGATGGAGACTCGGTCGAGATTGTGTCGAGATTGCGTGGACGCAGGCCGCAGCATTCAGGCGCGGGGCTGGTGCCTGAACGGCTGCCGCGCCTCCATGCAATCTCCACAGTGGCTCCAAGAAACGTCCATCCGCGGCTTCCAGACTGCGGTTTCGGCGGTCGCACTGGGCGACTGCATGCAGCCGGGCGTTTCGATGAGCAACCGCAGGACCTGGATCATTGCCGCCACCGTGGCCACATTGGCCGCCGGCGCTGGATGGTGGGCGTTTGCCGGCGGCGATGATGCCGCGCTGATCACCGCACCGGCAAGGGTGGCGGATCTGGAGAAGACCGTACAGGCGGTCGGCCGGGTCCATCCCAAGGAGCTGGTGGCGGTGGGTGCGCAGGTGTCCGGCCAGGTCAAGCGCCTGCATGTGGTGCTGGGCCAGCGCGTACAAGCCGGTGACCTGATCGCCGAGGTCGATTCGCAGCCGCAGCGCATCGCACTGCGCAGCGCCGAGGCGGCTACCAATACGCTGCGTGCCCAGCATGCCGCCAGCGAGGCTCGCTATGCGCAGGCCAGTCGCGCTTACCAGCGGCAATCGCAGCTGGTGGCATCGCGCCTGGTGTCACAGGAAGGTTTCGAAGCCGCACGCGTGGCACGCGATGCGGCACGCTCAGAGGTGGCCGCGCTGCAGGCGCAGATCGACCAGGCCGTGACCCAGGTCGAAACCGCACGGATCAACCTTGGCTATACCCGCATTGTGTCGCCCAGCGACGGCTACATCGTGGCCATCGTCACCAAGGCCGGGCAGACGTTGAACTCGATGCAGACCACGCCGACCATCGTGATGCTGGCGCAGATGGATACGATGACCGTGCGCGCCGAGATCGCCGAGGCCGACGTCGAGCTGGTGGCACCGGGACAACCGCTGTGGTTCTCGACACTGGGGCCGAGCGGCCGCCGCTATGAATCCCACCTGCAGCAGCTGGAACCGGCGCCCTCCTCGATTGCCGACGTCGCCACCGGCAATGCGGGTGGCTCTGCGCAGACGCCGAAGGCGGTGTACTAAGCCGGCCTGTTCGACGTGGCCAATCCCGGCCTGAAGCTGAAGCCTTCGATGACGGTGAAGGTGACCCTGCAGCTGGCGCGGGTCGCCAACGCGCTGCAGGTGCCACTGACGGCGCTGGCCGATTCGGATGGCAAGGACGGCAGCCGTGGAACCGTGCGCGTGGTGGACACGAAGGGCCGCCCCCAGGAGCGTGCGGTGACGACCGGCCTGCGCACCGCCACCGCCGTGCAGATCCTGTCCGGCCTGCGCGAGGGCGAGAACGTGGTGGTCGGGCAGGCGCCCAGCGGCGGCGAATCCGAACCGACCAGCCTGCTGGGGATGTGAGCATGGCCGACGCACTGCTGGAACTGCATGGCGTATCGCGCGCCTATCGCTCCGCTGCCGGCGAGGTGGTGGTGCTGAAGGACGTTTCGCTGCGCATCGATGCCGGCGAGTTCATCGCCATCATCGGCCCCTCGGGCTCGGGCAAGTCCACGCTGATGAACATCCTTGGCTGCCTGGACCGGCCGACCGAGGGCAGCTATCGGGTGAACGGCGAGGCCACCGAGCAGATGGCGCCGGACGCGCTGGCACGTCTGCGCCGCGAGCATTTCGGCTTCATCTTCCAGCGCTACAACCTGATGGAGAACCTGAGTGCCACCGAGAACGTGGCGCTGCCGGCAGTCTATGCCGGCGTGGAGGCGGACGTGCGCACTGCCCGTGCACGCACGCTGCTGGAAACACTGGGGTTGGGCGAACGCATCGCGAACCGGCCGAGCCAGCTGTCCGGAGGCCAGCAGCAGCGTGTGTCCATTGCCCGTTCGCTGATGAACGGCGGCGCGATCGTGCTGGCCGATGAACCCACCGGCGCGCTCGATCACGCTAGTGGCCAGCAGGTGATGGCCGAGCTGAAGCGCCTGCATGCACAGGGCCACACGGTGATCCTGGTGACGCACGATGCAGCGATCGCCGCCAACGCGGCGCGGGTGATCGAGATCGCTGACGGCCGGGTGGTGGCCGACCGCGGCGAGCGGGGATCGCGTGCTGCGGCTGAAACTCCCGGGACCGAATGCGGCGCGTTGCCGGTCACCGAGCGCCGCGCACGCATGGACGCAGTTCGCGAAGCCGCGCGCATGGCCGTGCGCTCGATGCTGGCCCATCGCCTGCGCACGCTGCTGACCATGCTCGGCATCATCATCGGCGTCGCGGCCGTGGTGACTGTGGTTGCGCTGGGCAAGGGTGCACAGGCGCAGGTCGAATCACAGATCAACGAACTGGGCGCCAGTACGCTGGAGATCTTCCCGGGCGCCGATTTCGGTGACCCGCGCTCGGCGGAGATCGAGACACTGGTGGTGGGCGATGCGGACCATCTTGCGGCCTTGAGTTACGTGGACAGCGTGAGCCCGAACCTGAGCGGATCGGTGGCGGCGCTGCAGGGCAACCGGCGTGCCAACACCCAGGTGCTGGGCGTAGGCGCCGACATGCCGCGCGTGCGTGGGCTGCGGCTGAAGGCCGGCCGCTTCTTCATCGACGCCGAAGTGGATGCGCACCGTGCCGTGGGCGTGGTCGACCAGAAGGCGGCCAAAGCGCTGTTCAGCGGCAGCCCGATCGGCAGCACGGTGCTGCTGGGCGGCATGCCGGTGGAGGTGATCGGTGTGGTCGGGGCCAATGCGTTCGCGGGCGGTGCAACCCCGACGGTCTACGTGCCGTATACCTCGGCGGCCTCGCGGCTGCTGGGCAGCGAGCGCCTGGAGAGCATCACGGTGCGCGTGCGCGACAACGTGCCCACCAACGCCGCCGAAGCCTCGCTGGGGGCCGAGCTGGAGCGGTTGCATGGCCGTCGTGACTTCTTCATCTACAACGCCGACCAGATCCGCAAGGCGGTGATGAAGTCCAGCCAGACCATGGCCGCGCTGGTCTCCGCCATTGCCGCCGTGGCGCTGGTGGTCGGCGGGGTTGGGGTGATGAACATCATGCTGGTCTCGGTGAAGGAGCGCGTGCGCGAGATCGGCGTGCGGCTGGCGGTGGGCGCGCGGCAGGGCGACATCCTGCGCCAGTTCCTGATCGAGGCCGTGCTGATCTGCCTGTTCGGTGGCGTGCTGGGGGTGCTGTTCGCGTTCGGGGTGGGGGCGCTGTCCAGCCTGCTGTCGCTGGGTGTACCGTTCCTGTTTACGGCGGGGCCGGTGCTCGCCGCGCTGGCATGTTCGTCTGCGATCGGGCTTGGCTTCGGCTACTTCCCGGCGCGCAGTGCCGCACAGCTCGACCCGATCCAGGCGCTGGCGGTGGAGTGAACGTGTCAGCGTGGCGGGAAGGCAATGACGATGTCGTTCAGCGGCAGCTGATTCTCCCGTGGCACGGCCATGCCGGGCTTCCAGGCCTCCCCTTGGCCGAACAGCTGCGCCTCGCTTTCAGGCCCGAAATCGTCGAAGGCCTGGAAGACGTACGGAATGCCCTCGGAGCCTTCGAACGTGGCCTTGTTGGAAAGCTGGAAGTGCAGATGAGGCGCGGCGGAATTGCCGGACTGGCCGAGCTGGGCCAACGCCTGTCCGCGCTGGACCCGTTGCCCGGGCTCTACCTTGATGCTGCCGGTTCGCAGATGGGCGTAGCTGGCAAACACACCCGGCGAGATTTCCAGGACAACGTAGTTACCGAACAGGCCATCCGCTGTCAGTGAAACGGGTTCCGGCTGCGCGGTCAGCGGCGGATGCTCGGGTTGCCCATCACGGACCGCACGCACGATGCCGTCGGCCACGGCCAGTACGGGGGCGGCATAACCCACCCAGTCCGAATGGTGGGTGTGCTGCAGATCCCGGGCCGTTGGACGCACGGCGCGCCCACGTTCGTCGACGCCGACCAGGTCGAGCGCGAAGCGCTGTGGAATGGTCAGATCACCATTCACCGCCACCAGGCTGCCCCAGTGGTGTGACTGCGCCGCGCCGGGCCCTTCATGGGCCAGCCATCGACCGCCTTGCAGGGGCGGACCGAGCGTCCTCACCGGCGCCGCGTTAACCGCAACGTGGGCGCCATCCAGTTCCACACTGCCGCCGCGCTCGGTGCCCAGCAGCATGCGGTGGCGAAGGATGTGCGGCACGTTACCGGTGGCTGGCAGGGACAGCCACAGGAACACCACCAGGCGCTTTCCAGCTGCAATGGAGATGGCGCCATCCTCTGGAGGCGACGGCCGTACCCAATGGCGCAGGGCCGGGGCATCCAGGCTCAGCAGCGGGGTTTCGGCGTCGTCGCCGAACACCTGCAGCGATTGCGGCTGCAGCGCCCCGGTGTCGCCGTAGTAGTTGGTGATGTGCAGCTCGTAGGCCAGATGGCGCAGGCCGTCGCTGCCAACGAAGGGCGTCGGTGCGAAGGGCACCCGTGCTTCGACCGGCGCAGGCGCTGGCGCTGACAGGGTGAGGGAAGGAAGCAGTAACAGCAGCAGAGCCAGGCAGACGCCGCGGGTCATGCGTGTTCCCCCAAAGGCCGACGGTGGCCGCTGCCGAGCATAGCGCTACGCCGGGGGCGCCGGTACACCGGCGGGCGTATCAGGGCGCCGGCCGTGGATGCTGGCGCACGCGTGCGCGCTCGCGATACAGGCGGCTGTCGGCACGCTGCAGGGTATCGGCCACCGACTCGCCGGGGCTGTGATGGGTCGCGCCCAGTGAGAACGGTGTGGGTGACTGTGCAGCCTGCTGCGCATACCACTGCTCGAGCGCGGCCAATCGACCCGGTTCCGGTGCGGTCAGCACCACCATGAATTCGTCGCCGCCCATGCGCACCACGTTCTCCGCCGCGCCCAGCGGCGAGCGCAGGAAGGCGGCGAACTCGACCAGCACCGTGTCACCCCGCGCGTGGCCCTGGGTGTCGTTGATCTGCTTGAAATGATCCAGATCGAACATCAGGCACGCCCAGGGCTGGTCGATCAGTTCGTCCAGGCGGGGCAGGAAGCGGCGGTTGTAGCTCTGGGTGAGTGGATCCTTGAAGGACATCTCGCGCAACTGCTGTTCCTGCATCCGCAGCGCCGTGACGTCCTGCGCATGGCCGAGCACGTAGGGTGGGGTGGCCTCGTTGTCGAGCACGTTGTGATACGCCCAGAAATGCCGGGTACCATCGGCGGCGATCAGCTCGATGACGCCGGCATCGGTGTGGTTGACTGCGATGCGATCAAGATAGGCCTTGAACGCGGCCCGCTTCTCCGGCGGCATCAGGTCGCACAGGCTGCGCCCGATCATGTAGCTCTCATCGAAGCCCAGCGACTGCACGGCTGCCGGGTTCACCGAGGTCAGCACGCCATCCAGCGTGTGCGTGCAGATCAGGCCAAGGCTGTAGTGGAACAGCCGCCGGTAGCGGGTTTCGCTGGCCTCCAGTGCATCCAGCGCGGCGCGCTCCTCGGTGATGTCCTGGATGGCGCCGACCAGCCGAGGCCGCCCATCGATCTGCTGCCGGCCGCCGACCACACGGGTCCAGATGGCCCGTTCATCGGCGGTGGTCATCGGCAACTGCACTTCCCAGGAGATGCCTTCATCGATGCAGCGCTGCACCGCTGTGCGGATGATGTTGCGGCTGTCCTCGCGATAGAACGACAGCGCGGTTTCGAGCGTTGGTTCGAAGTTGCTGCGCACGCCGTGAATCTGCTTGGTCTCGCGGGTCCAGCGGACCTCGTTGCTGGCCAGGTCCATTTCCCAGCCACCCACCCGCGCCGCGCGGTTGGTGCGCTCCAGGAAGTCCTCGCTGCGCTTCAATTCGCGATGCAGGGCCTTGGCCTGGCCGACCTGCGCCATCAGCGTGCTGCGCTGCTCCAGTACCTGGGTGGTGACCCGGGCCAGATGCACCATCAGTTCGCGTTGCGAAGGCGACAGCACGCCGGGCATCGGGTCGAGCAGGCACAGTGTTCCGATGCGTGCGCCGTGCGCCGAGCCGAGTGAGATGCCGGCGTAATGGCGGATGCGTGGGCCACCGGTGACCAGCGGATTGCTGGCGAAGCGCGGGTCCTGGCGCGCGTCGGGAATCTCGAACAGCGTGTCCTGCTGGATGGCATGGGTGCAGAACGAAATCTCGCGTGCGGTCTCGCTGACGCCTTCCAGCCCGATGTTGGGGGCTCTGACACCAGCTGGCCGCTGCGTCGGCCACTTACCGAGATTCAGCCCCATGGGGCATGGCCGGCGCGGCACGGGGCGGCGGCGTACCGATCGCCAGTCGGAAACAGGCTCGTGGCCGTTGCTGTGTCGGCAGCGTGCAGCGCGGTCCGAGTTGCAAGCAGTCGGTTTCGCTTCGTCCATGGCGCTTTTCAGGGCAGGGTGGCGAGGGCGGCTTCGGCTGTCGGGCACTACGCTAGTGCGTACCGCGTTATGTATCGCCACGACGGGGTGATGCCGACGTGACGCATCCCGGTCAAGGTTTGCGAGGCCCGCGCGAGGGGTGCACCGAAACGTGACGGTGGTCGCGAACATGCCAGCGCCAGGGAAAGTCCACCGCACGGGTGATGCCGATACGGGGCCCGACGACCGGGTCGAGTGGCGGTGCGGTGCCATCACTGGCAATGACAATGCCGTGGCTGCCGGTCACCAGATCCGCGCCATCGAAGCTGCGGTCCAGCCCGAAGGCCTGCGAGAGCTTGCCGGGACCGCTGGCCAGATCGTGGTCGCGCCGGGCCGCGGGGCGTAGTTCACGCATTCGCTCCAGCCCCGCCAATGGCTCGGCCGCGCGCAGCAGGACGGCGACGCCTTCGCCGATTTCGCCGCAGACCACGTTGCTGCCCCAGTGCATGCCGTAGGTGAAGTAGACATACAGATGGCCGGCCTCGCCGAACATGCTGGCCGTGCGCGGCGTCTGCCCACGGTAGGAGTGTGCGGCTGGATCGATGCTGCCGGCATAGGCCTCGACCTCGACGATACGCGCCGCGCGACCATCGTCGCGCATCAGCAGTTTGTTGAGCAGCTCCGGCGCAACGTCGGTCGATGGACGCTGGTAGAAGTGTCGGGGAAGAATCTTCCAATGTTCGGGCAACCCATCCAGCACGGCTGAGGCTCACGTTGCGGTAGAAGCCTGCAGTGTGGCGGCTTCGCGGTGAAGCTGTTGGGTAATGCCGGTCGATTGGCTGGCAGGCGACGCAACGTCTGCATCACGGAGCTTTCCGCCAGCAGCCGCAATGGTGGGCTGCATAGGCTGGGTAGTGCCGGCCGCTGGCCGGCAACTTCGTGACGTCGCGGTACTGGAGATGCCGGCCAGCGGCCGGCACTACCGTTCGATAGGCCGGCAGGCAAGGCGACGTCTGCATCACGGATGCCTTCCGCCAGCAGCCGCAATGGTGGGCCGCATAGGCTGGGTAGTGCCGGCCGCTGGCCGGCAACTTCGTGACGCCGGGGTACTGGAGATGCCGGCCAGCGGCCGGCACTACTCCATTACACGACCAATCGCATCGGCCAGCAGGGCGCGGACCCGTTCCGGCGGCAGGTCGGGGTCGCGCACGGCACGCATGGCCAGGCCTTCCACCAGCAGCCGCAGCAGCAGGGTGCGTCCGGCGATGCCTTCCTCGTCGACGCGCCGGCCCAGATTGAGGTCACGCTGGCGCAGCCAGGCATGGATCGCTGCGCTGGTCTGCTTGTCGTGGGTGCGCAGCACCTCGGCCAGCACAGGGTCGCGGTGAGCCTCGGCGTTGATTTCCGCATACAGCGCCACGCTGGCAATGGCATTGCCGTGGATCGGCAGCACCTCGCCGCGTGCCCATTGCTGGTAGCAAGCGAGCAGGCCATCGACCAGATCCGAGGCCGCCGGCATCTCGCTGATCGAGGCCTGGTCGTGACGCAGCTGGCGTTCGATCAGGGCCAGGATCAGGGCGCGCTTGTTGGCGAAATAGCGGTACATCAGCCCCTGGCTGATCTCGGCCTCGGCGGCGATATCGCCGATGGAGCCGGCATGGAAACCGCGGGTGATGAAGCACTTCTGGGCGGCGTCGAGGATGCGACGGCGCTGGGCTTCGGCATGGGCGGCGGCAGGGGCGTCAGCGGGTACGGCTACGGCGGTTTTCGGCGTCATTGCGTGAAGTCGGGGCGTCCAGAGGCGGGATAGTACGTCACAAAAGGTGTGAATGAACGGTCATTCATTTGTAATTCCCGCCTCCCAGACTGCGCCGGCCTTCTCCTTCCGCGAATGAGTCCGATGCGCCACGCCCTGCTGCACCGCCCGCTGCTCACCCTCGCCATTGCCGCCGCGCTGCCGGCACTGGCCCATGCCGAAGACAGTCCCAGTGCCGACGCCGAGGCATCCGCCGAGGCCGCGCGCACTGTCGTTGCCCTCGACCAGGTGATGGTGACCGCGCAGAAACGCGCCACCAACCTGCAGGAGACCCCGATCTCGGTATCGGTGGTCGATGCCGAAGCGCTGAAGGACCGCAGCGCGATTTCGCTGGGCAGCCTGTCCGATGGCTCCATCCCGTCGCTGCGGGTCACGCCGTTCGCTACCCGCAGTTCGGCGCTGAACATCGGCATCCGTGGCATCGGCGCCTCCGGCGACGCCAACCAGCCGGCCCGCGACGCCGGCGTCGGTATCTACGTCGACGGGGTGTTCATGGGCCGCGCACAGGGCCTGGGCAACATGCTCTACGACGTGGAGCGTATTGAAGTACTGAAGGGCCCGCAGGGCACGCTGTTCGGCCGCAATACCGAAGGCGGCGCAGTGAGCATCGTGACCAAGGCACCCACCGGCGAATTCGGCGGCAGCGTCAGCGCCGGCGTGTCCAACTTCAGCGGCTACAACAGTGCGCTGCACCTGGATCTGCCCAAGGTGGGCGATGTCAGCTTCAAGATCGACGCCGTGCAGGCCAAGCGTGGCGGCACCACCGACAACCCGATGCGCGGCGAGCGCGACTTCAACAGCTACGACAAGCGCGGCGCACGCCTGAGTGCGCTGTGGCAGCCGAGCGATGACTTCTCGCTGCTGTACGCGTTCGATCGCTCCTACGACGCCACCACGCCGTACCACACCCAGGTGCTGGTGCCGGGCGCGTACCTCAGCCCGTTGCAGAAGGCCGGTGCCAGCCTGGATCGCCGCGACAGCGCGATCCTCGGTGGACCGCAGGAAGACAACATCGGGCGTACCAGCGGCCATCTGTTGAACCTGTCGTGGACGCTGAATGACAACCTGGAGCTGAAGTCGATCAGCTCATACCGTGAACTCACCCAGGGCCAGTTCGACATGGGCCTGGTCGATGCGATTTCCGCTTACGGTGGTGCAGGGACGCCGTTCGGTCGTTACAGCCTGGCGCAGGTCTACCAGCACCAGTACAGCCAGGAATTCCAGCTGATCGGCAATACGTCGCAGGTGCAGTTCCTCGGCGGTGCGTTCTACTACCACGAGACTGCCGGTGACAATGCGCAGACCCCGAACATGCTGGTCTGGGGGCCGGGTGGCAACAGCTACACCGTGAATCCGGCGACCAACCCTCTGGATCTCTCGCGGGTACGCATCGACCGCGCCAGCAAAGCGTGGACCGACAGCCTGGGCGTGTTCGGCCAGGCCACGTGGACGCCGGAAGCACTGCAGCGCCTGCACCTGACTGCCGGCGGTCGCTACACCCGTGACGACAAGAAGGGCAGTCTGTACACCGTCAACGGCGCGGCGACGAATCTCGCTTTCAAGGACCGCTGGAGCCGTTTCGACCCGATGGTCAACATCGCCTACGACCTCGGCGAGCACGCGATGGTCTACGCCAAGTACAGCACGGGCTTCAAGGCCGGTGGTGCCAACTCGCGCTCGACCAACTACACCGCGTTCGGTCCGGAAGAAGTGACCGCCTACGAGCTCGGCTTCAAGTCGCAGTTCTGGGACAACCGCGCCCGCCTGAACCTGGCGCTGTTCGATTCGACCATCGCGCACAAACAAATGGACTTCTCGCTGCCGTTCGACCCGAACAGCGGCGAAACCCGCACCACGATGGTCACCACCAATGCACTGAGCGATGGCAAGTCCCGGGGTGCGGAGCTGGAGTTCAACGTGATGCCGGTGGACAACCTCACGCTCGGCCTCAACTACGCCTACACGAAGATCGATGCGCAGACAGCAACCGACCCGTTCGGTGCGGGCGTGCAGGTGACCGTGCAGCCGCTGTTGGCGCCGAAGAACGCGGGCAGCCTGTCGGTCGACTATCTGGTCCCGTTCGCCAACTTCTCGGCGCTGAAATTCCATGTGGACGGCAACTGGTCCGATGGCTACTACACCAGCGAGTACGACCAGATGCTGACCGACAGCTCGTTCGTGGTGAATGCACGGGTGGCGCTGGTGGATGTGCCGGTCAACAGCACCGGCACCACCATGTCGTTCTCGCTGTGGGCACGCAACCTGCTGGATGAGCAGCACCTGTTCTACAAGCTCAACAGCCCGGCGCTGGGCCAGACCGGCATCTTCAATGACCCGCGCACCTTCGGCCTGGACGTGGCCGTCAACTTCTGATTCGAACGGAGAACTCCATGAAGCACCGCTCTACCGAACTTGCCCTGGCCCTGATGCTCAGCCTGCCACTGGCCGTGACCGCCGTTGCTGCCGATGCACCGCAGGCCACCGCCGCAAAGCCGACGGCCGCTGCCAACGTGAAGCCGGTCGCTGCCGACGCGCAGCGGGTGATCCCGCTGCAGGGAGCCTGGAACGTGCGCACCTTCGCCGGCCTGCAGGGCCGCCATGGCCCGATTCCGGCCGATGCGTTCGTGCGCACCGCCGATCTCGGCCGCCTCACCGATGCCGACCGCGACGCCCTGGCCGCGGCCGGCGTGAAGCTGGACATCGACCTGCGCACCGCCGATGAGGAAGCGCAGTCACCGGACCTGCTGGCCAGGGATGATCGCTTCGACTACCAGCGCATCTCGCTGATGGGCACGGAGAAGATGGACCTGCAGAAGATGATGACCAGCTTCCCCGATTCGCTCGGCGAAGCCTATGTGCAGTGGCTGGGCCACAGCCAGCCGCAGTTCAAGCAGGTGTTCCAGCGCATCGCCGCGCAACAGGATGGCGCCGTGCTGTTCCATTGCACGGCCGGCAAGGACCGTACCGGCATCATCGCTGGCCTGCTGCTGGACCTGGCAGGCGTGCCGAAGGCCGAGATCGTGCACAACTACGCGATCTCCGCGCACTATCTGGAAGGGCAGCCGAAGGACAGTGCGATGAACGCGCAGATCATGGCGCTGATCAAGCAGAACCCGCAGATCGCCCGCAAGATGGCTGGCATGTCCGGTACCGCACCGGACAACATGGAGCAGTTCCTGGCGGCACTGCACAGCCAGTACGGTGGTGCGGAGGGCTACCTGAAGTCGATCGGGGTCAGCGAGCAGGAGATCCAGCAGCTGAAGGTGCGGCTGGGGCAGGCCGGCTGAGGGTAGTGCCGGCTGCTGGCAGGCTCCCCGGTGACGTCAAGCGAACGAGGCAATGCCGGCCAGCGGCCGGCATTGCCGCAGCCAGGTAAGGCCTGGCCCTACCGGTCGGGCTTTACCCTGGCAACCCGTATCCGGTACTGGTACACGTTGTCGCCTTCGATGCGCGTGGCCTCCGTGCCACGCACCTGGCCGACCTTCTGGTTCGAGCCCGTGACCGGCTTCGCCTGCACCTCGGTTTCGTGTTCAAAGGAATGCGATTTGTCGGTGTTGCGGTAATAGCGGTACAGCGCCCAGTACAGCGCAGTTGCGCCGGCCGGACCTGCCGCCAACAGCCAGAGGCCGCTATCGTCGCTCATGAGGTCGCCATCAGGATGAGGATTGCCAGTGCTTCGATGACCGTGCCGGCCGTCAGCGCCGCCAGCAGCATCTTCCACTGCTGCACGGGCACGCTGCCCATGGTCTCGCCGGTGCGGCCGTTCACGGCGATGTAGTGCAGCATGCCGCCGTTCTTGCCGGGCTGGTGGTACGAGTAGAGCCAGACCGGCAGGTACATCGACACCCAGCGGGTGCCATGAACTTCCAGCTGTTCCTGCTCCCAGCGCACGCCGCGGTTGTAACCGCGCACCGAGGACTCCACCTGCGATCGAGCAATCGACAGCAGCTGGTCCTCCAATCGTGGCCGCAGCGCCTCCACGTCCAGGTTGCGCTTCTCCGAGGTGAAGCCGGCCAGGTACGAGGCGTTCCACTTCACCGCGTTCTTGGTATCGAACGGCAGGATGGTGTTGATGATGTTGTTGGTGTTGGCGCGGATATCCAGATTGCCGCGTTCTGCGGACGATTCCAGCGGCAGATCATCGACCGTGAAGTCGACCTGGCGCTCGATCTGGTAGATGTCAGCGTCATACACGGTGCGCTTGTTCTTTTCGCTGCCCACCGTGTACTGGCGGGTCTGGATCTCGCCCTTGCCGGCCACGGCCGCGCTGACATTGCTGTCGACGATCATGTAGGGCAGGAACACACCCACCACGTTTTCCGGGGTGAACTGTTCCTTGAACGCCTTCAGCGCGAACAGCCGGCGCTTGTCGACGAACTGGCGGATGCGCGCGACCGCATCGTCCTTCCTGATATGGAAGGGCAGTACCGCATCAGGCACCGCGCCATTGCTGATCTGTTCGTTGACGCCGAACACATGGCGGCACCAGTGGCAGCGCGCCGTCATCGTGCTCTCGGTGTTGACCGTGACTTCGGCGCCACAGCCCGTGCACTTGAAGGTCATCAACGCCGAGGTGTCGGCATCGATGTCGCGTGCGCCGGAGGCGATGACGGTGCCGCGCAGCTGGTCGATGGCCTCGCCCAGCCCGAACTCCTCCTCGACCCGCGCACCATGCCATTCGTGACGGCAGTACAGGCAGACCAGGATATCGGTACCGGCCTTGGGCCGGATGTCGGTGGCGCCGCACTTCGGGCAGCGGTTGAGGCCGTCCTTCAGCTCGCTGGCCGAAGTATCGATGGCCACAGGATCGGACGCTTCAACTTCATCGCGGATGGCCTGCGGCAGCGTCGAGGTGTCCAGCGGGAAGCTGCCGGGCAGGGGAGGCACGTCCTGCGGCGAACCCGGCCCATTCAGCGACGCCGCCGGCAAGGGCGGTGGCGTCGCGGGCGCGGATCCGGGCAGCGGCGGTGGGCCGTTTCGGGGATCGGACATGTTGGTTGCGTGCCCTGCCGGTTACAGGCCCAGTGCCTTGGCTTTCAGAGCGTCGTAGTCGCTCTGGGTGATCAGGCCCAGGTCCAGCATTTCCTTGGCCTTCTTCAGCTTGGCGACCGGATCGTCGGCAGCCGGGGTGACCGGCTGCTGCATGCCGCCGACACCGAACATGCCCGAGGCCATGCCGACGCCGACCAGGCCTGCCGCGCCGCCGTTCTCACCGGCTGACTGGATGCCCTGGGCGACGCTGGCCTGCAGGTTGGAATTGCCGCGCGAACCGGACAGCGCATCGGCGCGCTGCACGGTCTTCAGCAGTTCGCGGGTAGTGGCGTCGTACTCGATCGAGACGATGGCGGTCTTGACGATGGCCAGGCCGCGATCGGACTTCCACTGGTAACCCTGCTCGACCGCGGCCGACAGGCTCTGCGCGAAGCCCAGCGAGTCCTGCTGCAGCTTGGTGATGCGGTTGCCCTTGCTCGGATCGTTCGTGTACAGGCTGAAGGCGGGAGCCAGCGAACCGACCACTTCATTGAACAGCTGGCTGGCGGCGGCGTTGTCCAGGTCGGTGAAATCGAACACCTGGCCCGGCTGCAGGTAGCTGGCCGGCACGAAGTTCTTCACGAACAGGATCGGGTCGACGATCTTCAGCGTGTAGGAGCCGCGGGTGACCGCGCCGACCTGGGTATTGAGGAAGCCGTCGTCCCAGTAGATTTCCGACTGGGTGCCGAAGCGGTTGTCCGGCAGCTCCTTCAGCGAGACGAAGTACGCGGCCTGCTGCGAACCCGGCTGGCCGCCGAACTTGAAGCGCTCCCAGCTCTGCTTGATGAAGGTGCTGACCAGGCCGTCTCCGGCGAAGATCGACTGCGAGTTGAGATCATCCGAGCGCCACTCGTAGCCGCCCGGTTCGGCGACAAACGCGGTGATCGCGCCGTCCTGGAACAGCAGCAGGCCATAGCCCTCCGGCACGATGATCTTCGAGCCGTTGGTGATGATGTTGGACGAGCCGCTGGTGTTGGAGCCGCGGCCGGCATTTGTGCCCTGCGGCACCGCCGCGAACAGGGCCGCCGTGGACGGCAGGCCCGTCGGCACGGTGTAGAAGTCCTTCCACTGGTCGGCCAGCACACCGCCTACCGCACCCTTCACCGCCTGTACCAGACCCATGTCCAACTCCCTGTGATTCGAGGGCAGGCACCGTGCCTGCCAAGCTTGGCTGAATATAGCAGCGGCCGGGGGCGGCTGTGGTGCCGGAACATGAATCCGTATCAAACGCCGCTGTCAGCGCCCTGGACCTGCCGGATCGCCTGCACGACGGCTGCCATGTCCAGCCCACCCAGCCCCATCTGCTGAGTGCGGGCGAACAGCGCGTCGCTTGCTTCGATCAAGGGCGCCTGTACGCCGGCGCTGCGGGCGGCTGCCGCCACCAGCTGGCTGTTCTTCAGCACGTCGGCAATGGAAGCCTGCACTGTAAAGTCGTCGCGGATCATCTTGTCCAGCTTGATCCGCGAAACCTCACTGGCCATCGGCCCGGCGTTGAGTACCTGGGCAAAGCGCTCCAGCGCGATGCCATGTGCCTCGGCGAAATGCACGGCTTCGGCCAGACCGGTGACCAGGGTGATCAGGAACAGGTTCACCGCAAGCTTCATCTGCAGGCCTGCCGGGACCTCGCCACAGGCGACAATCTGCCGCCCCAACGAGGCCAGCAAGGGCTCTGCCTCGGCCAGATCTGCTTCGTTGCCTGCCAGCATGACCACCAGCTGTGCCGCCTCGGCCTGCAGGCGTGACCCGGAGACCGGCGCTTCGACATAGCGCCCACCTGCGCGACGGACCTGATCGGCCAGCGCCCTTGAGTAGGCGGCGGAGCTTGTGCCCATGTTGATGAGCAGATGCCCTTGCACGCGCGCGTCGAAGTCATCGGAACCGCGCAGCAGCACGGCGTCGATGGCTTCATCGTTGGCCAGCATCATGATGATCGTGTGGCAGGCGTTGAATACCTCCTGCACGGATCCGGCGCGCTCTATGCCCGCCGAGCGCGCCGCCTCGTCGTTGTGGCTGGAGCGTGACCATGCCAGTACACGGTTCCCGGCGCGGGCCAGGTTGACGGCCATGGGCGTCCCCATCACGCCTAGACCGATGAATCCGATGGACATGGTGCGACCCACGCGACAGGAAGGAAGACCATCATGACCCAGAACCGCGCCGGATTGAGTGCATGGGGGGCGCGTGAAGCATGGCCATTGATACCGTTCAGTTCATTTCTAGAGCATGTAAGGGATCTTGAACGCCAACGTGAAGTCCGGTGCATCCGGGGTCAGCCCGATGCCGAGCAACGTCACGAACGTGGTGTGCTGGTTCAACGCATAGGTCACGCCCAGGTTCAGTGACGCCGCGTTGGCATCGCTGCCGATCACCTTCATCCACTTGCCGCCCTGGAAGCGGGTGGAGGCGCGGGCACTGATGCGGTCACTGAAGGACAGGCTGAGGCTGGTGCGTTCGTTGAAGGCGAATGCCACGCCCGCGCCGAAGTACACCGAACCACCCAGCTTCACGTCGCCCGGGTTGACCGTGTCCGGATTGCTGTCGATGTCACTGAAGCCTCGCGGGAACGAGTGCACGTAGCCCAGGTTGGCGAACAGGATGGCCGGGTCGGCGGTCTTCACCATCGACAGGCCGACGTTGGCCTGCCAGACACCATTGCCGGTGGGTTGCTCGCGCGGCACGGCGAAGCGGATGTAGTCGTCGTCATCGCGCTCGATCACCTTCCAGTCCAGGCCGTAGGGCGCACGCCCGGTGGGGGCGGTGACACCGGCGGTGAGCACGGTCTCCGGGCGCCAGCCGCGTTCGCCGAACAACCGGTAGTTCGCGCTCAGGCCGATATCACCCAGGCCGTTGCCGTTGGTCTCTTCCTGTGCAATGGCGGCGGCTGCTCCGCCGGCGCCGCCTTTCTGGTACACCGTGCGCCGTGCGAGGTAGGGCACGTCCAGGTTCAAAGTCAGGTTCGGGCTGACGCCCCAGCGAGCGGCCAGGTTGTAGGTGAGCGAATCGGATTCGACGTTCTCGATGGCGATGTTGCCGAGGAAGATCGCGTCGAGGGCCAGGAAGCCATTGAGGGTGAGCTGCTTGCGGTCGTAGCGGGCGTAGGTGAGGCTGTTCTCGATGGTGAAGCGGCGTGAGAACAGTGCAGACTGCTGCTGCTTCACGTCGTCCACGCTGCGCCGCGACTCCTGCCTGGCCTGCTGCGCCTCGGCGGCGGTGCTGGCGTATCCCTCGCTGCCCGGCGGAACGGCTGCACCACTCTGTACAGTCGAGCCATGCTCGACTGCCGTGCCCGTGCCCGCTGCCGATCCTGGCCCGATGGCCGCCGTACGCCCACTCAAGCGCGCCTGCATGGCCTGCACCTGCATGTCCAGTTCGCGCAGGCGCCGCACTTCCTGTGCGTAGTTGGATTTCAGCTGCTCCAGCTGGTTGGCCAGTGCCTGCACGTCCGCGCCGTCGTCGGCCGTCGGCGCTGCAGCCAGGGCGGTGCCCGCCAGCGCCGCCAGCGCCAACGGGGTGATCCTCATCAGGGTGTGCATGTTCGTGTCCTGCGTTGTGGAGCGTCTCCCCCAATGCCGTGCCGTGCTACTGGCCCGGCCCCATGCCGCGGTTCAGCGCGATTGCCTGGGCCACGTTCTGGCTCAAGGGCAGGTTGCCGCCCACGGTGTCGCGTACCAGTTCCAGCCGCAGCTGGTTGCTGGCGATCTGGCCATCACCGGCGAGGGCGATGCCCTGGCCGACGCTGCCATTGCGGATCCATTGCTGTACCAGGCCCTGGCCATCCACCTGCAACTGCAGGCGCAACTGGTTGCCATCGAGTACAGCGGTGGCGGTGGCGCCGGACTGTTGCGTACTGACCGAACGCGCGTCGCCGCCTGGCAATGTGGGCACGCCGCCATCGCGTACGGTCAGCGTGGTGGCATTGCGTGCGCTGTTGCCATCGCCGGCCACCTGCACGCTCTGCACCAGCCCGCTGACGTTGGCCAGGCCACTGCTGTCGATGGTGCGGCCGTGTGTTCCGGGCAAGGGCGCGTCAGCGGCGGTGACGTGCACGCTGGGCTGGAAACTCAGCTTCGGCGAGCCGCCGCCGCGGAAGTCCATGCCCAGGGTCAGGGCACCCTGCAGGGTCGTGCCATTACCGGCCTGCCACTGCGAGACCATCGTTACCCCGAACCACGCCACGGTATTGCCGCCGACGGTGTAGCGGCCGCGCATCAGGTTCAGTTCGGGGTCCGGAATTTCCTTGAGGCCGTGGCCAGGCGCGCCCTCTGCCGCTTGCAGGGGCAGGGCAGGGATCGCCAGCAGCAGGACGATCGGCAGGGAGTGACGGAACATGGACGCACCTCCTTCAGAACAGGTCGGCATGGCTGAAGCCGAAGTCGACCAGCTCGGCATCGGTGATCGGCCCCTGCCGCGCGTAGAGCGCGCGGGCACTGGGCCGTTCGCTGGGTTGCAGCAGTACCGTGTTGCGATCGAAATCGCTGCCGATCACCACGAATACCGCTCGCGATGGCCATGCAGCGAGGAACTCGGGCAGCGCCAGGCTGCGGTTGCCAAGGATGGGATCAGCGACCTCGACCACACCGTCGCGAACCTGCTTGAGCACCACGAAATGACGGAAGCCGCGCACGTCCATCAGCACCAGCCCCGGCACGCGCAGGGTGCGCAGGCGAGCCTCGTCGATGCGGTAGCCGCGTCCGCGCATGCCCAGCGATTCCACGTAGCGCTTGATGTCGAGCAGCGAGAAGCCGCGCTCGGCGACCAGCGCCGGATCGGAGACCCCCATCATCCCCTCGATCACCGTCGCTTCATCGGTATCCAGGTGATAGGCATGGCGCAGGATCGTCGCCAGAGCGGCCGCGCCGCAGCTGTAGTCGGTGTGCTGGCGCACCACGTTGCGGTAGCGCCGCTCCTGCATGCTCTCCACCTTCTGCTGCAGCAGTGCCCCGTTGGGCAGCACGCCACTGAAGCGGACATCGCCCGCCCACGCCGATGCCGTACCCAGCAGCAACAGGCAGGGCAGCAGGCGCAGTGAGCGTCGGCAACGGATCATCACGTTCTCCGGCAGCAGGGGGGAGCCCCTGTCCCAAGGGGGAGGAGGAACAGGGGCTCCCGGGAACCCGGCCATTGGCGGACGGCCGGGGTGTTGCGCTTACTCGCCGCTGCCACCACCGCCGCCGGTGCTGGGCTGGGCGACGGCCAGGGCCAGGCTGTTGGCCTGCAGGTTGCCGGTGCCGGACGCCACGTTCACGCCGATGTTGCCGGAGGCGCCCGAGAAGGCACTGCCCGACAATGCCGAGGTGTTGGTGGCATCGACGTTCACCCAGCGCGTGGTGCTGACCGTGCCGCTGAGGCTGGCGTACAGGTCGGCCACGCCCAGTTCGACGAACTGGCTGGTGCCGCTTTCACGCGTATCGAAGCCCAGGCCACCGACCCCCGGACGATTCGGGTTCATCGTGGCGTTCTGGATTTCGTTGTCGAGATCGATGTGGCCGGTGCTGTTGCCACCCGGGTGCGGCAGCTCGCCATTCCAGGTATCCAGGTAGTAGTTGGCCATCTGGTAGGCGTTGCCGGTACCGCGGTAGGTGCCCGCGCCATAGGCCAGGGTCAGGCCGCTGACGCCGCCATGCATGCCGACCTGCACGGTATCGGTGTACGACTTCACGAAGCCGGCGTTGCTGACCGTGTTGCCGGTGGAGACCTGGTTGGAGCTGATGCTCGACTGCGCCACCGCCGTGGTCGCGACCGAGGCGGCGAGCGCGTTCTTCTGCTCGTTGTTGTTCCCCGAGGCGATGTTCACGCCGATGTTGCCCGATGCGCCGCCGAAGGCATTGCCACCGAGGCTGGCGGCATTGGTGACGCCCGAGTTCTGGGTGACGTTGCCGAAGCCAGCCTGGTTGACGAACACCTCGGCGTCAGCCATGCCGAAGCTGAAGGACGCGTCGGCCGCGGACAGCGACGCGGCATTGTCCTGGGCGTTGTTGTCGCCGGACACCACGTTGAAGCCGAGATTGCCAGAGGCACCGGCACCGACGCTGTCACCGATCGAAGCGCGGTTGGTGACCAGGCTGTTGCTGGTGGCGTTGTTGCTGATCGACTGGCGGTTGTCGATCACCGCGATGGCCGCGGAGTCGAGGTCGATGTCGCCGGTGATGTTCGGGTCACCGGAGAAATTGACGTCGGTGCTGAGGCGCAGGTCTTTCTCCAGGTTCACGTCGACGCCGTGGTTGTTCTTTTCCTTGCGCTCGTCGGCCTGGATGTTGCTGTGCTTCTGCACATTGACGTTGACGGTGCGGTTGCGTACGTCGTTGTCGGTATGGTTGTGGGTGTCGTTGCGGGTTTCGCTGACGGTGTGGTTGTGGTTGATGTTCGCGTTGGCGTTCTGGTTGTCCCAGCCATTGGCCGCAGCGGCGGTCGAGGCAGTGGCAATCGCCATGGCGAGCATGGTCTGTTTGACGGTCGCTTTCATGGTGCCCTCTCTCTCATCGGGTGGTGCATCGGTGGGTGGTTGTCACGGACGGTCCTGCACGACCAGGCCCAGCACATTGGCCGTGTCGTTGCCGCTGCCCGCGATCTGATTGAGTTGCAGGACCCCGTCGAATCCCCGCAGTGCGGTGCTGGCTACACCGGCGCTGCGGGTGCCCGTCGCGACGCCGTGACCGGCGTCGTCCCGCCCCCCTGCCAACGCGGAACCTTCTGCGGCCAGGGCCGTGTCGTCGGTTTCGCGTATGCCCTGTCGGGCCAGCGTCGCGCTGACGACGTTGAGCGTCGTGTTGGCGATGCCGCTGGCCTGGTTGATTGAAGCGATGCCGCTGGCACCGGCCAGCGCGTTACCGCCGATCTGCGCGGAGGCAGCCAACGGTGCCGACAGCACCCGGTTGCCTTGCTGCAGTTGTTGCGTGCTGATCGCCACCTCGGCGCGTTCGCCCCGGGCGATGCCACGCAGATTGACCTGGAGGTTCAGGTCGCCCGCCGCCTGGTTCACGGCGATGGCCCCGCTCGAGCCGGCCAGGGCGCGGCCGTCGATGCGGGTCACGTCCAGGTACGCGAGCATGCCACTGTAGTCGTCGGCCATCGCCGGCAGGGGCGTGGCACCCAGCCCGAGCCCCAGCAGCAGCCAGCACAGGCGCCTCATTTGCCACCTGCCGGGGCCGTGCCCTGCAGCGGGATCTGACCCAGTGCGCCACGCACCGTATCGGCAATGCCGCGGGTACTGTTGCCGACGGCGCCCAGCGGTCCACTCATGGCGCCGCCGAGGCTGCTGCCGACCATGCCGTCGCTGCTGCGTCCCAGGGTGCTGCCCAGGGCCTGCTGGGTGACCCGTTCGACCGTGGTGCCGCCAGGTGCGGCCATGGGCCTGGCCTGGCCCGCGCCCATTCCGGCGTAGTCCTCGTCGCTGAGTTCGTCCATCCCGATGGCAGGGCCACCCGTTCCCAGTGCAGCGGCGATTTCGCGCTGCGGCTTCGGATCGGCGATCAGCGCCATGCCCGGCGGTGCCATGCGATAGGCCGGCCGCGCGGAGACATCTCGCAACAGGACGATTTCGCCCGGCTGCGGCTTCACGCCCTGGCGTGCGCCGGAGGCGGAGGCGCTCGTGACGATCGCCAGCAGGGTGAATCCCAGCGACGCAGCCAAGCCACGAATCAGGGTGGTGCCGTCCATGCCGATCTCCCGCGATGGGTGCGGCGGATCCACGCATCAACCGTGCCAACGTCGAAACTCCTGCACGCCAAGCGGGGAGGTAGGGGGCGGCACGATGGAGTGGCCCCGGTGTGTTACAGCGGCGTCGCAGAAATGTTGGGATTCCGCAGCGCCAAGCGCTGCGGGGCAAGGCGGCGGGATGACTGTCGCATTCCTGTTACAGCGACCGGCGCAGAGTGCAACGGTGCAGCTTCAGGTGCGTATTTCTTGACGCGCTGCTCATTGCAACGCCGTTTAGCGGGGCGCTAGCATCCGCCCAACAAAGGCCGCCGTGGTGGCCGTAGGGGTCCCGGCGGAGGGCGGCACGCCGGCGATTGGCTGACAGTCCGCCGACGGTGTCCGGATGCTGGGGGAAGCATGGCAGCGGTCCCGGAAGTTTCTGCATCGCGTTGCGTGCTCTGGTTTGGCCAGCCGCTGGCGAGCGAGCGCAGCGCGATGGCGGCTGCAGGCTGGTACGTGCGCAGCATCCACCCTGATCCTGCGATGGCGATCGGCTTGCGCGGCCGTGACCGATTGCTTGCCGTGCTGGATCTGCGCCATCTGGATGCCACCGACCTGCACTTGCTTGAGCCGTGGATCGAGCAGCATCTGCATCTACCGTGGCTGGCGGTTCTGCCACCGGGTGCCGGCGTGACACCACCCGCGTGGTTGCCCCTGCTGCAGCGCTGCCTTGCACGGTTCACCCTGCCGTTCGGGCTGCAGGACCTGGTCTGCGCGATACGCCAGCAGTTCGATGCGGATGATCCCTCGATCGATGAGGCCTGTGGCGGGCAAGGGCCGCGTGCGCTGATTGGCGAGAGTCCTGCGCTGCATGCGGTGCGCGCAGTGCTGCACAAATTCGCCCCGGTGGAACTGCCGGTGCTGGTCACTGGCGAGACCGGTACTGGCAAGGAGTTGGCGGCGCATGCGCTGCACGCGCTGTCGGGTCGCGCGGGCAAGCCGTTCATCGCGGTCAACTGCGGGGCCATTCCGGCCAGCCTGGTGCAGTCGGAGCTGTTCGGCCACGAACGCGGTTCGTTCACCGGCGCCGACAAGCGCCAGATCGGCGTGTTCGAGTCCGCGCACGGCGGCACGGTGTTCCTGGATGAAGTCGGCGACCTGCCCGCCGAGGCGCAGACCAGTCTGCTGCGCGTACTGCAGGAGGGCACTTTCGAGCGCGTCGGCAGCAGCCAGCCGTTGCGCGCGGATGTGCGGGTGCTGGCCGCCACCCACGTGGAACTGGAACAGGCGGTGGCACAGGGGCGGTTCCGCAGCGATCTGTACTACCGTCTGAACGTGCTGCGCCTGCTGATGCCACCACTGCGCGAACGCGGTGCTGATGTGCAGTTGCTGGGCGAACACTTCCTGCGTTGCTTCCGGCTGCGCCACAGCGTGCGCGCGCGTGGTTTCTCGCCAATGGCGCTGCAGGCGATGCGGCGTTTCGGTTGGCCCGGCAATGTTCGCGAGCTGCTCAACCGGGTACAACGGGCGGCGATCATGGCCGAAGGCGAGCTGATCAGCGAGCGTGACCTGGAACTGGGGGAGCCGGTACAGGCGCTGCCCAGCGCCATGCTGCACGATGCCCGCGGCCAGGCCGAGCGCGATGTCCTGCTGCAGACCCTGCGGCAGACCGGCTACAACGTCTCCGAGTGCGCGCGGCAGATGCAGATCTCGCGCGTGACGGTGTACCGGCTGTGCCGCAAGCACCGGCTGGAGCTGCCGGCGCAGCGTTGAGCCGGGTTGACGCGGCGGGGCGCTCCGCCCACCCTTCGGTCAACGCCCCGTGTAGCCACGCGAGCCAGATGAACCAGAGCCCCGAACTGCTGCGACGCCTGCTGCGTGCCAAGGACCGGATGGACCGCGCCAGCCACGAGGAGTGGCCGGTCGCGCGCCTCGCCGAGGTCAGTGCGGTGTCGCCGGCGCATTTCGCGCGTTCGTTCAAGCAGGCGTTCGGGCTGCCGCCGCACCGCTACCTGCTCAGCCGTCGCATCGAGCGTGCCGTGTCACTGCTGCGTGATACCGACCTGGCGGTCACCGAGATCGCGGCGCAGACCGGCTGGGCCAGCCTCGGCACCTTCGGCCGTATCTTCCGAGACATCACCGGCGACAGCCCCGGCAACGTGCGCGAGCGGGAACGGGCAGCACAGGGGCCACAGCACGTAGTGCCCGAGTGCCATGCGCGTGCCGCCCAGCGGCCCGACCTCAACATCGCAGTTTTGGAGAAGCGCCGCCGCCAGGCCGTTGCTAACGTGGGCCCCACCTGAGGGAGGTCCCATGACGAACACTGTGAACACGGTCGGCCTGTACGTACGCGACCAGGATGAAGCGCTTGCGTTCTACGTCGACACGCTC
The DNA here is from genome assembly GCF_003205835.1 of Stenotrophomonas maltophilia. Lineage (GTDB taxonomy): Bacteria > Pseudomonadota > Gammaproteobacteria > Xanthomonadales > Xanthomonadaceae > Stenotrophomonas > Stenotrophomonas riyadhensis. The sequence goes on along the minus strand of NZ_CP029773.1, from coordinate 2,545,737 downwards.
GGCTTCGAAGTACATACCGACGTGCGCAATGGCAGCTATCGCTGGCTGACCGTGCGCTGCCCCGGCCAGGATGGCTTCCAGCTGGGCCTGTTCGTGCCGGGGCCACCGACCCATGATGCTGCCACGGCGCAGGCGCTGCAGCAGCTGGTGGCCAAGGGGGCGATGCCACCGCTGGTGCTGGCCGTGGATGACTGCCAGGCACGCTACTCGCAATGGTTGGCACAGGGCGTGGAGTTCACCCAGGAGCCGATCGAGCGCTTCGGCGCCATTGATGCCGGATTCCGTGACCCCTCGGGCAACGGCTGGAAGATGATCGAAGCCCGCTCCGATGCGAGGCGCCGTCAATGAGCCGCGGCCGTTGGGCCCGGCCGCTGCACCGCTGGACCTCGATCGTGTTCACCCTGGCGGTGATCGCCAATTTCGTCGTCCGTGGGATGGGGCAGGGCGAGCCTGCGGCGTGGCTCACCTATTCGCCGTTGCCCCCCCTGTTCCTGCAGCTGTTCACCGGCCTGTATCTGTTTGCATTGCATTACGCGGGCAAGCGCCGCAGCGCCTCGCTGGGCGCTGCGGGATGATGCCGCGTCAGGCTACGGCGTCGATGGCGTGGGCGGCAAGCAGGGCGGGCAGGTCTTCCATGCGCTGGAAGATGACCTTGGCCCCGGCAGCGCGCAAGGCTTCGGGCGTGCTGTGGTGCGGACCGCCCTCACTGAAGCCGAATACGGTGGCTCCGGCTGCCACGCCAGCCGTTGCACCGGTCACGGTATCCTCGATCACCGCGCAGCGCTTCGGGTCCACGCCCAGCGCTGCGGCGGCGGCCAGATAGACATCTGGATGCGGCTTGGTGTTCGGCATGTCCTGGCCACTGAACACATGGGCACCGAAGGCATCAAGGATGCCGACCTTGCCCAGCTGCAGCTTCACCTTGTGCAGGTCGGCGCCGGACGCACAGGCGATCCGGCCGCCGGTGGCGGCGCCGATCGCGCGCACGGCCTCAGGCGCGCCCTGGATCGCAACCAGGTCGCGCTCCAGCGCCCGGTTGCGCTGCTGACGGAATTCTTCCAGCCATTCCTCGGTGAACGGCTTGCCGGTGCGCTCTTCGATCAACCCCGCCAGATGGGCTACGGACTGGCCAAGGAACACCTCGCCGGCCTGCGCCGCGGTCAGCGGCCAACCACGTTCGGTCAGCATTTCCGAGAGCACGCGGGCCACCAGTGGCTCGGAATCAACGAGTACGCCATCGCAGTCGAACAACACGGCATCGAAGGGAAAACGGGACATCTACAACTCCTGGGGCATGCGATAGGGGCGGGCGCCTGCCATTTTCCCATAGCCACGCAGGCAGGGCACGCTGCCGGACAGAGCGCTAGACTGTCCACGGTTGCGTACCGATACCGTTGCACAGGAGCGAGCCTTGAACCGGCTGCGATTGTTCTTCAGCGCCTATCCCGTCGTATTTGCAATGGCTGCGAAGCTGTCCGTGCTGAGCCTGTTCCTGCCGGGCTTCATTGAAGGCATGGCCGTGGCGCGCGGGCATGGCATGCAGATCGGGGCCAGTGGCTTCGCCGATGCCCTGGTTTCGTTGGCGTTCCGGCTGTGTTGTTTCGCCGCGGCGGCCGTGCTGGCTTCCACCGTTCTGTTCGGGCGAGGAGGCGCACTGTGGATCCGGCATCCGCTCGCGTCAGGCGTGTCCTTCTACCTGATGTTGATCGTGCTGGATCATCTGTCGGTGTGGATGTACCTGCAGATGGGCCCACCGGACGCACATTCCCTGGTCTGGGTGGTGGCCGCTTCACTGCTGCACACGCTGTTGCTGACAGCGGTCGCACTGCTGCCTGCACTCCTGTTGCAACGCGGTCGCGCAATCCAGGGGCCGCACACCGGCGTGGTCAGCGCCAGCCAGGTGGGCGCCGGCATGCTGTTGCTCGGTGGCGCGTGCCTGCCAGCAATTCTCGTGCAGCTTCGCCTGATGGCATTGGAGTCCGGTTCCCCGACGGTGGGGGATGGCCTTTGGCTGGAGCTGCAGATCGTTCTGCTGCTCACGCTGGTGCTGGCGGCACTGGCTTCAACCGCGGGCGTTGTGATCGGAATTACGCCTTCTGCTGCTCCGGCAATGGGGCGCGTGCTGGCCACAGCAGCGCTGCTGACCGGAACGGCCTCGCTGATCGTGATACTCGTGTCTGGCGTCCTGCTGATCAGCGCGCAGGTGCCTGGGCCGTTCGGACTGCTGCTGTTGGCACTTGCGATGCTGGCCGCCAGCGCTGCCCAGTACCGGCTTGCCAGAACGCTGGCGTCGCGACGGCTCGCAACGCCAGCACACTGAGTCGGGCGTCCTGGCGGATCAGCTCAGATCACAGCCCGCCGGCTGCGGCCAGGTCGTGGCCGGCAGCATGGCCTTCAGCGAGGCCGGCGCGTTGATCGCCACATAGCTGGCGCCCAGCAGCTCTTCCAGGTCGGCGATGGTCACCAGGTAATTGTCCAGGCTGCCCAGGTTCGCTTCGTTCGGGATGATCCAGCTGATCGCCTTGGCGGTGCCGGTGTTCGGGTCGCGGGTGATGATCGTCTTCCAGAAGAACTCCGGCGTGGGAATGCCGTGGCTGGCCAGGAAGTAGTCATTGGAGGCATCGCCATAGACCACGCCGCCATAGACATCCACCGGCGCGATGTCGCGGTAGCACTCGGCCACGTTCTCGGCCTTCACCCAGATGCCCTGGTTGAAGCTGGATACCTGCGGAACGATGTTGGTCATGTAGTTGGCGCGACGGATGTAGGTCGCGTTGTAGTCCATGTGGTTGGAGGTGACCAGATGACCGCGGTCATAGCCGGATTTGATGCTGGCATACGAGGCCGTGCTGGTCTGGCCCAGGCAGCCGGCGGGCAGGTCCGGGTCCTTGTAGAAGCTGGAGGGGCGCGCTTCCGAGCCGGTGTCTGCGGTGAGCGTGTATTCGTAGCGGGTGGCGCTGTGGATACTGCAGTCGTAGGTGAGCACGAAGCCGCCCTTGTTGAGGGTGACGACCTGGGCCTGGGCTGCGCCGGCGACGGCGCTGAGGACGAACGCGAAGAAGAAGCTTGCGAGGCGCATTGCGGTTCTCCAGCAGAAGTTCAGGGCGCAGCCGTCCGCCACGACCGGGCCGGGGCGAAGTCATGGGAGGACGTTGCGGAGACGGGTGCTGCGGATTGCGGTGGGACGTGACCGCGATGACAGGGCCGTGGAGGCCGTGCGGTGTCGTAAGCGTCACAAGCTGTCGTCTTTCGGTCAACGACGAAAAGACCAAGCTGTGACAGCGCGCAAGCACTGGAGATGTGTCAGATGGAGCAGGGCGTGGCTGAAACGCAGGCGTGCTAGGGCATCGCGACGCCTGCAGCTGTCGTCAGGGGTTCGCCTTCAACACGTAGTCGCCATTGCGTGTTCCCGGCACCAGCGACCACTCCGGTTTCAGGTTCAGCGACCATCCCGGCCCCTGCAGCGGCGGCTCAGTACTTGCGGGCGCCTGCACGAACACCGCCTTCCAGTCGCTCTGCATCAACGCACCGTCGGTGACATCCAGGCTGCCCCAGACGTCGGTCAGTCGCATCGTTGGATACACCGTGCCACTGCCAGGCAACGGCTGCATCGTGTTGGGGTTGAACTGGATGCGCATGCTGCGCAGGTCCAGGCGCACCACCGGGCCTGTCACGAAGCGCGCACGATTGTGTTCCAGCTGCGCCAGGCGCTGCTGTTCGCGCAGCGTTTCAGCTTCGCGCAGTACTGGCCCGTCGTATCGCGCGGCAGCTGCCTGCAGTGCGGTCACGTCCGTTTGTGGAGGGGCACCGGTCGCTTCGGCCAGACGCGTGCCGAGATCCTGGGCGTGGTGGGCGAGATCGCTGCGCCAACCGGGGGCCGCCTGGTCCAGCAGCAGGCCATAGGCCGGGCCGGTGGCGTAGGCGAAAGAGCGGACGAAGCTGCGATCAGCAACGTGCGCCCGGAGGTCATGCAGCGCCGCCTGGACGCGTGTCGCGGGCGACGGGTTGCCGACGACCACGCCGGTGTATTCAGCCAGGCCCTCGTTCAATTCCAGCGCCGCTTCCTCCTGCGCGGCCGCAGGGAACTGGCGGTGGCGTTCGGCGCGGAATGCAAGCGCATCCATCATTGCAGTGTGCTGCGCCACTGCATCGGTGGCCGCAAGTGCATCCGCCAGTGCGCGCCATTCCAGCTGCAGCCAGTAGCGCCCCTCAAGCGTGTCGAGGTGTTCGTTTCCGCCCTCGGTCGGCGCGATGATGGGCAACGCCGGTTGCAGGCGATGGAACATTTCGTGAGCCAGCAGGGTACTGCGCCGGGACGCGTCCTGCGGCAATGGCCAGAGCAGCTGCGTCCAGCGTGTGCCGGACCAGTCCACGGCGGTATTGGCGACGATCGCATCGGCCGGAAGCTGGCCTGCGAACACGTTGCCGCGCGCCTTCAGCGCACCCTGTGCGTCTGCGTGCGAGGCGATGACCTGCCGGCTCCCTGGATCAACCAGCATCATCGGCCCGCACAGGGATTGGCCCCACAACTGTCCGCCATCGGCCTGGCACAGTGCCCGCGCCTCCCTGAAGATTCGACTCGCGTCCGCATCGGCGATCGGTGATTCAACGGACCATGCCGGTCCTGCTGCACAGGCAGTGCAGGCGATCAGTACGAAGCGGAGAGTGTCCATGGCATCCGTGCATTGATGGGCACAGACAGTCATAGCACTGGATACTCCTGCCCTTCAATGATGGACAACGAACGCGGTGCCGTTTCGGCTGCCCAGGCCATGGCTACGCCCTGCAGGAAGGCATCCATACTTTCGCGTACTGATCCCTGCCTTGCAGTTGTCACGAAAAACTGTGCGCCACGTCAAATTTTGAGGTAGTGTCGATTCTGCTGCCGGGGCGCAGCGGGGTGCAAGGCGTCGGGGACTACGCGCCGCACCCGCAATTGAAGCACCAGACATCACAGCGCCGGCGCTGACGCCGGCGTGCATCTCGGGCTTTCAATGAAAAGGGGTATTCGATGCGCAATGCATGGATCAAACGAGGCAAATGGGTTGCACTGACCCTGGTGGCGGGGGCCGCATTGGCTGCCGCAGCCGTGGGCATACGCAGTACCGGCGCCCAGTCGAAGACGGGCAATCCCTCCGTGGATGCACGCGCCGGCAATCCGGCCGGGCCTGCAGCGACCGGTCCGGGAAGCGGCTTCGCCGAACTTTCCAACCGTTACATCGTGGTCTATCGCGAGGAGCCGCTGGCCACCTACAAGGGGGATATCCAGGGCCTCGCGGCACCGGAACGCATGCGTCCGTCCGCCAGCGCCGCGCGCGCGGCCGCGGCCACGGGCAATGCGCCAACACCACGCATTGCGGTGCGGGGGGCACGTTCACAGGACTATGTGCGCTTCCTCGCGGATCGCCAGGTACAGCACGAGGCCCGCATCAATGCCGCGCTGGGCCGCAGCGTGAAGGTCGAGCGGCGCATGCAGCATGCGATCAACGCATCGGTGCTGCAGATGAATCCGCAGGAAGCGGAGCGCGTACGCGCACTTCCCGATGTGGAGCTGGTCGAGGAATACCGGGAGTACGAGCAGGATACCGATGTCGGACCTGGGCTGATCGGCGCACCCGCGCTGTGGAACGGCACCCCCACGCCGTTCCGTGGCGAAGGTGTGGTGATCGGTGTCATCGATTCGGGCATCAACTTCGGCAGCCCGGCCTTCACCGCCCGTGCGGAGGATGGCTACGAGCACATCAATCCGTTGGGTGCGGGCAACTATCTTGGCACCTGCGCACCGGGTGGCATCGACGAAGGCCGCTGCAACAACAAGCTGATCGGCGGCTACGATTTTGTCTGCGGTGCGCCGGGCAACCAGTGTGGCGTTGCGGATGTACGCGAAGAGCCCGGCTTTGGTGACACCAACGGCCACGGCAGCCATACCGCTTCCACTGCAGCGGGCAACCCGCACACCGCGTCCTACCGGGGCAACCAGATCCACATTTCCGGCGTTGCGCCGCGCGCCAACATCATCGCCTACGACGCCTGCTACACCGAAGTGTCCACCGGGCGCGGCTTCTGCCCGAACACCTCGACGCTGGCAGCGGTCAACCAGGCCCTCGCCGATGGCGTTGTCGACGTCATCAACTACTCCATTGCCGGCGGTACCGCGCCGTGGGGAGAAGCTGTCTCGCTGGCCTTCCTCAATGCGTCCGATGCCGGCATCTACGTGGCGACATCCGCCGGCAACTCCGGCCCGGGCCCGAACACGATGGGTCATCTGGAGCCCTGGACCGGCAGCACCGCGGCGGCCACGCATGGCCGCGGCGACATCGTGTTGTTCGCTGCGGTCAGCGGCCCCGGCAGCGTGCCGCCGGCGCTCACCGCCATCCTGCTGACCGAAGGTTCGGGCGGCGTGCCGTTCGCAACGCCGATTCCGGCGACCACGCCGTTGCGCGTCAGTGCAGGCATCGACAGCGCCAACGACGGGTGCGCGCCGTTCGCGGCCAACACCTTCCAGGGCGCCATTGCGGTGATCCGTCGTGGCTCGTGCAACTTCAGCGACAAGGTCAACAACGCCGCCGCTGCGGGTGCGATCGCCGTGCTGATCGGCAACAACCAGCCGGCCCCCATCCTGCCCAACGTGGCGGGGGCCACCATTCCCGCCTTCGCCATCGATCAGTCGGACGCCAATGCACTGCGGACCTTCGCCGCCAGCGCTGGCAACAACGCAACCGCTGGCATCGCCTATCCGGCCAGCAAGATCAGCAACACGCCTGACGTGCTGGGTGACTTCAGTTCGCGTGGCCCGGCCGGGATCTTCGATCTGGTCAAGCCTGACGTCACCGCCCCAGGCGTGCGCGTGTTGGCGGTAATCGCGGGCAACGAGGTGACCGGCTCGGAGAACGCCGTTGGCCTGATGGACGGCACCTCGATGGCATCGCCGCATCACGCGGGCGCCGCCGCACTGTTGCGCCAGGCGCGTCCGGACTGGACGGTGCAGGAGACACGCTCGGCATTGATGATGACCGCGCGTCAGGAAGTGCTGAAAGAAGACGGCGTCACTCCGGCCGACCCATTCGCGATGGGCGCGGGCCGCATCCAGGTGGACCAGGCGCTGCGTGCAGGCCTGGTGCTGAACGAGACCAAGACCAACTTCCTGGGCGCCAATCCGGCCAATGGCGGTGAAGTGTCGTCGCTCAACATCGCCAGCCTGGGCAAGCGCAGTTGCCCCGACAGCTGCAGCTTCACCCGCGTGTTCCGCAACGTGCTGCCGACCCGGCAGACCTGGACGGCGAAGGTGCAGGGCCTGACTGCGGTTGTCTCGCCATCGGTGTTCACTCTGGCGCCGGGCGAGAGCAAGTCGGTGCGGATCATCGTCACCACCGGTTCGGTACCGAACGATGGCAGTTGGCGCTTTGCCAGGCTGACCCTGGCGCCGCAGGGGGGTGATACCAGCCAGCCACTGCTGCGCCTGCCGATCGCTGTGTCGGTGCCGCCGCCGCAGATTGCCGCCACGCCGCCGTCGAACACGCTGACCCTGCCGACCGGTGGCAGCGGAGCGGTGAACCTGCAGATCGCCAATACCGGTGGCTCACCGCTGGAGTGGCAGATCGACAATTCCGGAGTAGGTACCCGCACGCTGGTCGCACAGGCGGCAAACAACGCCAACGGGCGTCGCTCGACACGCTTCACCGATGCCGTGTCTGTGGGCGCACGTGCACAGCTCGCTGCAGATGACTTCACCCTGGGCGAGGCCACCGGCATCACCCGTATCGTCGCTGACGGCTTCGTCAACGGTGGCACGCTGGCGACATCGACCAACATCAACTGGTCGATCTTCCGTGATGTCGGCGGCAATCCGGAGGGCAATCCGGAATCGAGCCCGCAGGTGGCACTGTGGACCTATACCTCCACCGTCAGCGGCCCAGGCGTAAGAACGTCAGCCACGCTGGCCACCATCAACCTGGACATGGCCGCGGCGGGCCAGAACGTCAACCTGCCCGCAGGCCGCTACTGGCTGGTGGTCTCGGTGCGTGCGCCTCTGGCCACCAGCTGGTTCTGGTTCAACGCCACCAGCGGCGACAGCGTGTACCGCAGCGCGATCATCAACCCGGATGGCAGTGGTGCCTGGTCCGCCACCACCGGCGCCCCAGGGTTGGCCTATGGGTTGGGCGGAAGCAACGCCTGCGGTGCCGGCTGGATCGGCACACCGACCCGCGCCCTGGGCCGCATCTCCGCAGGCGGCAGCCAGAGCACGCAGGTGCAGATCAATGCCGGGGGCCTCGCGCCGGGCAGCTATTCGGGCTTCGTCTGTGTCGGCAGCAACGACCCGAGCACGCCGAAGACGGCTGTCCGTGTCGCCTTGACCGTAACGCCGTAAGGCGCCTGCAGCATCCAGGCCGCCCTGTGCAGGGGCGGCCTGTTTCCCAACGTTCCCGGCGCCTGCCGGGAACCCTTCCTGATGGACCTTGGGGGTACCGTGAAGACGATGCACAAGCACATCCTTGCCGTGGCACTGGCCATGGCAACCGCACCGGCGTGGGCCGGTGATACCTGCCAGCTGGACGATGGCTTCGGCGGCGTGTCCAACGGCGGCGCCAGCGCCGGTGGTGCCGCCTCGCTGGCCTGTGGCAATGGCGCCGATGCCAGCGGCGATCTGTCGGCGGCCGTCGGCACCGGCGCCAGTGCCAGCGGCACCGGCAGCACGGCGATCGGTGCAGCCAGCAGCGCCTCTGGCGACCAGAGCGCCGCCGTGGGCGTGGGCGCCTCGGCATCCGGCGCCAACAGCGCGGCGATCGGCGACAGCGCCACTGCCAGTGGTGACTTCAGCAGTGCGAGCGGCTCCGGCAGCTCCGCGACGGGCTCGTTCTCCACCGCCTCCGGTGCTGGCAGCAACGCCACGGGCGAAAACAGCACCGCGCTGGGCAGCCTGTCCGAAGCCAGTGGCAACAACAGCAGCGCCGTGGGCAATGGTGCCATCGCTTCTGCGAACGACAGCGTCGCACTGGGCAATGGCTCCGTCGCCGACCGGGCCAATTCGGTATCCGTGGGCAGCGCCGGCAACGAACGCCAGTTGACCAACGTGGCCGCCGCCACGCAGGGCACCGATGCGGTGAACCTCAATCAGATGAACACCGCCAATGCCAACACGCTGTCCTCGGCCAACAGCTATGCCGATGCGCGGGCCACCGCGACCATCAACTCCGTCAACGCCTACACCGACGCGAGCAGCGCCGCGGCAGTGACGACCTCGAAGGCCTACACCGATGCCAGCAGCGCAACCACGCTCTCTTCGGCCAACTCCTATACCGATACCAAGTCCGCGCAGGCGGTGACGACGGCCAATGCCTACACCGACCAGCGCCTGGCGCAGTTCGCGCTGGACAACAACGGGTTGAAGCAGGAGATGGAGCGCCGCCTGCGCCACCAGGACCAGCGGATCGATCGCATGGGGGCGATGAGTTCGGCGATGTTGAACATGGCCATCAACGCTGCCGGCTCACAGAGCCCGCGTGGTCGTATTGCCGTGGGTGCCGGCTTCCAGGGGGGCGAGCAGGCGCTGTCGATCGGCTACGGCAGGCGCATCGGCGAACGCGCCTCCTTCTCACTGGGTGGCGCCTTCAGCAATGGCGAGAAGTCTGCAGGCATGGGTTTCGGCGTGGACCTGTGACGCGATGATGGGGCAGGGGGCGGCCTCCGCCCCCTGTTCAGCCAACAACCGCTGCGAACGTGCAGCAAACGTCATGCTGCGTCGCAAGGTGCCACCCACCATTCGCACTGGTACGGTCCAACCCGTTGCACCACCACCGATGGGGAGAGACGACGATGCGCAAGGTATTGCTGCTGTTGATCCTGCTGACCGGCCTGGCGCCGACCGCCTGGGCCGCCACGGTCAAGACCACCCACCGCACCATTCCCAGCTGGGATGGAACGCCTCTCGGGGCCTTCGTCATCGAACCGCAGGACGCGGGCAGCGGGCGCTATCCGCTGCTGGTGATGCCCAGCAGCTGGGCGGTGCCCAGCGTGGAATACGTGGGGGTGGCGCAGTCGCTGGCGCGGCGCGGCTATGTGGTGATCAGCTACAGCTCGCGTGGCTTCTGGGAATCCGGCGGCAGCATCGACATCGCTGGGCCAGCCACGGTCGAAGATGTCAGCGCCCTGATCGATTGGGCGCTGGACAACACCCGCGCCGACCCGGCCCGGATCGGCGTTTCGGGCATCTCCTACGGTGCGGGCACCAGCCTGCTGGCGGCGGCGCGCGATCCGCGCATCAAGGCCGTGGCAGCGCTCAGTGGCTGGGCCGATCTGCAGGCGTCGCTCTACAGCAACGACACCCCCAGCGCACAGGGCATCGCCCTGCTGGTGGCGGCCGGACTGGTGACCGGACGTGCCGGCTCGGAGCTGGCCACGATCAACCGCAATGTGCTGGTCGGCAACTACCAGGGCGCCGTGGAGTCGCTGCTGCCGGTCGCGGCGCAACGCAGTCCTGCGGCCAGCATCGACGAGATCAACGCCAACCAGCCGGCGGTGTTCCTGGCCAACGCCTTCAACGACAGCCTGTTCCCGCCGGGCCAGCTGGTTGACTTCTTCAACCGGCTGAAGGGGCCGAAGCAGCTGCAGCTGCGCCATGGCGACCACGCGCTCAACGAAGCGTTCGGTGCACTGGGCATCCCCAATGAAGTCTATGACCAGGTGGGCGACTGGTTCGACCACTATCTGAAGGCGGTGGCCAACGGCATCGACCGCCAGCCGGCGGTGCAGCTGAAGTCACAGAAGGGCAGCTGGAGCCGCTATCCGGATTGGCAGGCGACCAGCAAGAGCGCCATCAGCTACGGACTGACCGCACCCGCTGGCCTGCTGCTGCCGACCGGTGGCCTGGTCGAGAATGGCAGCAATACTGGCTGGAACTACCGCATCGGCAGCGGGCTGCTGACCGCAGCCAATTCCGGCGTGGCGATGGCCTCCGGCGCGCTGCAGATGATCAATCTGCCGCCGGGTGCCTACGTGCCGTTTGTTGGCCGCAGTGCTGCCGGCGTCTGGCAGGGGCCGATCCAGTGGAGCGCCAAACGGCTGGACGGTACGCCGGAAGTGCGCCTGACGGTCACGCCCAGCCGCGCCAATACCACGCTGTATGCCTACCTGTACGCCGAGGATGTGCTGGGCAACGGCCAGTTGATCAGCCACAAGCCGTACACGCTGCGCGGTGCCACGCCGGGCCAGCCGAAGACGCTCGACCTGCGGCTGGAAGCGAGCAGCTGGAACCTACCGGCCGGCAGCCGCCTGACCCTGGTGGTTGATACCGTGGACCTGCGCTATGCAGGCATCAGCCAGCTGGGTGGGGCGGTGACCTTCAGTTCGCCGGCCAGCGCGCCGTCGGTATTGAAGGTGCCGCTGCATTGATGTGGTGCCGTGCCCGTTGCGGCGGGCACGGTACGCCAGTGCGGAAAGCTGCGAGACTGCAGGTCGATCCGGTAGAGGGATGAATCCATGGCCATTGCATGGCTGCTGCTGGGTGCAGTGCTGGCTGCACCTGCCACGCAGGACGCGCCGATCGACTGGCCGAGTACGCTGCAGAAGGATCTGGAGGCTGCCGATGCGGCGATGCGCGGCAGCCATCCAGGGGCCGTTGATCGGCAGAACCCCGGATTCGGCGCCCAGCTGGACGCTGCCCTGGCACTGGCACGCTCCCGCGCTGGAAAGGCGGAGAGTTTCGCGGGTTACTGGTGGGCCATGAAGGGCTATGCGGCCTCCTTCAACGATGGCCACGTCAGTCTCAACACGCTTGCCGCTGCCCCCGGGCTGCCGACGCGCTGGCCCGGCTTCCTGACCGGCTTCGATGGCGACATGCAGGTGGTCATGACCGTGGACGGTGGCCCCGCTCATCCGCCACTGGGGGCGCGATTGCTGTCGTGTGATGGCATCGATGCACAGACGCTGGCTGCGCGCCGGATCGGAGACTTCAGCGGGCGCTGGAACCTGCAGGCCAGCCGCCTCCATGGCGGTGGCGAGGTGTTGCTGGAGCAGGGCAATCCTTACGTGCCAGTACTGCACACCTGCGTTTTCCAGGTGGATGGTCGCGAGAAATCCTATGCACTGCGCTGGCAACCGCTGGAGGCGGGGCAGCGCAAGGAGCGGTTGGCTGACACCCGGCGCAGCGTCCGTCCGGCCAACGGCTGGCACGCGATGCCCGATGGCGGTTACTGGATCACCACCAGCAGCTTCAATGCCGACCCGACCGAGCAGAACTTCAGGGAACTGACCGCGCTGCTTGAGCAGCTTGCTCCGAAAGCCGAAGCGCTGCAGCAGGCACCATGGGTTGTGCTGGACGTGCGAGGCAACAGTGGCGGTGCGTCGCAATGGAGCATCGAACTGGCGCGATTGATCTGGGGCCGTGCCGCGGTGGACGCGCTGTCCGACCACAGTTGGGTGGAGTGGCGGACTTCCGAGGCCAACATCGCCCAGCTTCGCGGCTTCCTGCAGAAGTTGGAACAGGCGCCCGACGCATCACCGGCGCTGCGTCGCATGCTGGAATCCGTGACGGCGGGAATGGCCCAGGCAAGGGGGCGGGGCGAGGCATTGTGGCGCGAGCCACACGCGGCCAACGCAGGCGCAGCACCCACTGCAGGCCCGGTCGCACCTGTGCGCAAGGGCAGGGTCGTGGTCGTGGCGGATGCTGCCTGTGGCTCGGCCTGCCTGGATGCGCTGGACCTGTGGAAACGGCTCGGCGCGATGCAGGTCGGCGTCGAGACTTCGGCCGATAGTCTTTACATGGACGTGCGGCCGGAACGGCTGCCGAGCGGGCTGGCCAGGATCTCGGTGCCGATGAAGGTCTTCAGGGGGCGAGTGCGGGGTTCGAATGAACCGCATGTGCCGGATCATCGCTACGAGGGCGACATGCGCGATACGCAGGCCCTGGAAGCGTGGCTGTTGACCTTGTGAGTGCGCGCAGGGCGCCGTACAGGGATGAATTCCGAAGGAGAGGATCGCATGGCTAGCCCGTCCCCCAATCCCGCCAGGCCGCCGTTGCAGTTCGGAGCCTTCCGTCGCTGGATGCTGACAGTCGCTGCATTGCTCGGCGTGGCGCTGCTGATGTACCTGGTCGGCGCACTTGTACCGCTGGCCAGGCCGAGTGGCATGTACGCCGGGATGGGGGTGATGATGCTGCTGCCGATCCTGTTGCTGTGCGCGGCATTGGCAGCAGTGCTGGGTGCCACGCTGGTTGCGGCGGTTGCATGGTGGGTGGGTGTAAGACGGATCGGCCTTGGGCTGGTGCTGTTGCTTGCCGCAGGTGTCAGCGCGGTCAGCTTCTTCGCGGGCTGCGATTCGGCGTGGTTCGATCCCTCGGCGATGTCGCGCCAGGAGCTGGCCGCCATGAACGCGAAGCTGGAAGCGATGAGCGCGCACCGGGCGCGCCTGCAACCGGCCATCGCGCAGGGTGATCTCCCCGCTCTGCAGGCGGCACTGGACGCCAACGACCCGACGCTGGCACCGGCCCAGCTGCTCTGCCTGGTGCGGACCGACGTGATCGAGGGGCATGGCCATGAGGGGCTGCCGCCGGTATCCGAAGAGCGATACCGGTTCCTGCAGGGCGTCGCAGAGGCCGCCTGGAACAAGGCGACCCGTGAGGACGGGCGGCGTGCGATCGGCCTGCTGGCCATCGATTCGGCGCTGCGCCATGGCACTGTCCGGGATGTGGAGCGGTGGCTTGAGCGGGGTGTCGACCCGAGGGACGTCGACTGGGCCAGGGATGTGTCCGCACAGACCGAACCTGCCGGCCTGTGCAGCACGTACGAACGTTGGCCGCTGAGCACCGTGGATCACAGCGAACTCGATCCAGACCGCAAGCGTGACCTGCTTTTCAGATTCGGCGTCAAGGCGCTTCCCGCGTGGTAGCGCCGGACCGGCAGCCATTGATGCAGGCAGTGCGGATGCAGGTGGTGCAGTCCATGCAATCAGCACCCTGGCCATCGGCGCGCTGGATCATGCGCGGAGCCTGATGGATATGAGCAATGGGCATGACTGCGCCGATGCCAGGCCTGCCCGCAATGCCTACACTGCCCCCGGGCCATCGACGGCCCATTGGGAAAGCTGCATACACACAAGGAGCAGGGTATGAAGTTCTCGCTGTTGGGCGTGGCGTTGCCATTGGTGATCGCGTTGGGCGGAGTCTCCGCCGCAAGTGTCAGTGCGGGACCGATTGCGGGCACGACGTCCGCCACTGTGGTTGCGAAGGCCAGGTATGCTTCGGATTCGCTGGAAGCCGGCTACATTGTCGATTGGATCAAGCGGAACTCACCCGCCTATGCGCCCGCATTGCAGACGGGCGAACTGACCATCTCGCACACCTATCAGCCTGCAGGCAACCTCAAGCCCGCGGGCGCGGCGGGGCCGCCGGTCCCATTGCCTGCACGCGGAGTGGAGGGCGAGGTCATCTCGATCTCCAATACCTTGCCGAGCGGTGCCTCCGAGTCGTGGACATACCGGTGGTCGAGCGGGGCGTGGAAGCTGATCAAGTACAGCTTTGACGCATGCCAGGGCCCCGCCAGCATCAGTGCGAAGGGGGCCAACACAGAGATTGCTGCGAAGGGGCCCTGCATCGACTGAGCGTGCCCTGTCCTGGTCAGGGCACGATCCGAGTCTGCTGCAGAACAGTGGCTCCCCAGGAGATCATCGACCCGGGGCGCCACTCCGCGCCTTGCCGGACGAACAGTGACGTCGGCGAACAGGCGAGCGTCACGCGCGGCCCAAGCCAGCCGCCGGATCATGCAGCCCACGCAGCTTTTTCTTGTTGATCTTGCCCACGCTGGTCCGTTCGATCGAATCCACGAAACTGACCTGCTCCGGAATCGCATAGCGTGAGATATCCCCGGCGCGGCTGCGGGCTGCGATCAGCTCGATGATCTCCGCCTCGCTTACTTCAGTGCCGGGCATCCTGACTACCAGCGGCAGCGGCCGCTCGCCCCATTTCGTGTCGGTGATGCCGATCACTGCGACTTCGCTGACCGCCGGGTGCAGGGCGATGATGTCCTCCAGAGCGAGCGAGGAAATCCACTCGCCTCCGGTCTTGATCACATCCTTGATGCGGTCGGTCACCCTCAGGTAACCGCCTTCGTCGATGTTGCCGATATCCCCGGTATGCAGGTAGCCGCCCGCCCACAACGCCCTGGACGCGTCCGGGTCGTGCAGGTAGCCCTGGGTGAGCCAGGGCGCGCGCACCACCACCTCACCGGTGGCGATGCCATCGTGGGGAACGTCGTTCATGTCCGGATCGACGATGCGCAGCTGCACCAGCGGCACCGGAATGCCGGCCTTGGTACGCAGCGAAAGCACCTCATCCGCATCCGTCACGGCGTCCGCATCGATCTGGGCAAGCGTGAGCAGCGGACAGGTCTCGGACATGCCATAGCCACCGAAGATGTCGATGCCGCGAGCCAGAGCCCGCTGCGCCAGTGCCCGCGGCAGGGCCGCACCGCCGATGATCACCTTCCAGTTGCCGAGGTCGGTGTCGGCCGCAAGCGGGTGTTCCAGCAGCATGTGCAGGATGGTCGGCACGCAGTGCGAGAACGTCACCTTCTCGCGGGCGATCAGCGCCAGCAGCTGGGCAGGCACGTAGCGCCCGGGGTAGACCTGCTTGATGCCCAGCAGCGTAGCGACGTAGGGCAGGCCCCAGGCGTGCACATGGAACATGGGGGTGATCGGCATGTAGACATCACCGCGATGCAGGCGTCCCTGGTTGGCCGCACTGCCCAGCGCCGCCATGCCCGTCAGTGAGTGCAGGACCAGTTGCCGATGGCTGAAGTAAACCCCCTTGGGCAGGCCGGTGGTGCCGGTGGTGTAGAACACCGTGGCCCGGGTGTTCTCGTCGAAGTCCGGGAAATCGGTGACCGCAGAGGCTGCGCGCAGGCCGGCCTCGTACTCGGTCACGAAACCCTCTGGCAGTGGACCGCCGGCATCATCCAACAGAACGCGTACGCGCAGGTCCGGCAGCTGTTCGTCGATGGCCTGCAGTATCGGCAGGAATTCGCGATTGGCGAGGACGACCCGTGCGCCGCTGTGGTTGAGCGTGTAGGCAATCTGTTCGGGTGCCAGGCGGATGTTCACCATCATCAGCACCGCACCGATCATTGGAACGGCGAAGTAGGCCTCCAGATAGCGGTGGCTGTCCCAGTCCATCACCGCCACGGTGTCACCCTGCTTGACCCCGAGCGAGGTCAACAGCCCTGCCAGCTGGCCGATGCGCGCCTGCAGCGTCCGGTAGTCGAAGCGGACCGAGTCGCCGTAGACAATTTCCTGGTCCGGGCTTACTGCCAGCGGTGTGTGCAGCAGCTGCTTGATCAGCAGCGGGCAGGCGGAGGCGTCGGGAGCAGGGGAGAATGACATGGTGAGTCCTCGTGGGCGACGCATCGGATGACGCCCTTCATGCCACCACACTATCGGCACGCCCGCGTGACGCCAGCGTACCTAGGTACGCCTTCCCAAAGGCGGACGATTTGCTACTCTCGCCTGGACATGCCAACCCTGCTCATTGCCGACGATCACCCCTTGTTCCGCGCCGCACTGCATCGCGCGGCCGAAGAGGCGGTTGCCGATCTGCAGATCAGCGAGGCCGACGCGCTGGACAGCGTGCTTGAGGTGCTTGAATGCCAACAGATCGACCTGATGCTGCTTGACCTGCATATGCCGGGCAATCATGGCCTGGCTGGGTTGGCCACCATCCGCGCACTGCAGCCAGGGCTGGCCATCATCATCGTCTCGGCCAATGAAGAGCCGCAGGTGATCCGCCGCGCCATCGACCTGGGTGCTGCTGGCTATCTGCCCAAGAGTTCGGGCCTGAACGAGCTGCAGGCGGCACTGCAGTCCGTGCTGGATGGCGAGCGCTGGATCCCGGCGCTGCTGCGCGAGCCCGTGGCGCGCGTGGTGCCCTTCAGCAAGGATGCCGATCTGGCTGCGCGGCTGGCCAGCCTGTCCGCGCATCAGTACCGGGTGCTGAGCCTGGTGGCCGAGGGGCTGCTCAACAAGCAGATTGCCGATCGGCTCGGGGTGCAGCTGCGAACGGTAAAGGCGCACATGACCCGCATCATGGAACGGCTCGGGGTCCGCAATCGTGCGCAGGCGATCCGGGTGCTGCATGAAATGGGCCTGGCCGACCCCTCCCGCCAGATCGAAGAATCGCGCAGCCCCTGAATCGTCAGGCCGTGTTTGTGGAACGGGCCGTCAGCAGATGGTTGATCGCCCAGCGCAGCGCCAGTGGCTTGAAGGGTTTGTTCAACAGCGAGAGACCTGCGCCACGTACGGCATCGCGGGTCTCGCCGCCGGTATCCGCACTGAGGATCACCGTAGGCCGTGGCCCGTGCGCCGCAACCAGCCGCGTGAACAGTGACACACCCGTGTCGCCGTCATCGAGGTGGTAGTCGAACAGCCACAGCGCCGCATCGCGCGCCGACGAACCGATGCCATCCGCATCACGCACCGCGATGACGTCGCAGCCCCACGACAGCAGCAACTGCTGCATTGCCGCCAGCGCATCCGCATCGTTGTCGACCACCAGCACGCGGATACCCTTGAGCGTGCTGCTGCCGCTGGCAGGCGGTTCGATCCGCGGTGCCGCTGGTGCTGCGATCCGCGCCACGGCGATGGAGAACACCGAGCCGCGGTCAACCGTGCTGTGCAGCCGCAACGGGGCATGCAGCAGGTCGGCGATGCGGTGTGCGATGGTCAGGCCAAGCCCCAGGCCCTGGCCGTTGCTGCGATCGACGCGGTGGAATTCCTCGAACACCGCCGCCTGCTGCTCGGCGCTGATGCCAGGGCCGGTATCGTGCACGCCGATGGACAGGGCGTGCCCCTGGCGGCGCACGCCCAGCAGGACGCCGCCATGGCGGGTGTAGCGAAGGGCGTTGGCGAGGAAGTTCTGCAGCACCCGGCGCAGCAGCAGCGGATCGCTGTGGACCCAGGCACGGGTCCGCAGGTAGCGGAACTGCAGCCCGCGCGCCGCCGCCAGCACCGCAAACTCCTGCGCGAGCGGATCGAGCACGGTCGAAAGCGCGAACGGACGCGGATCGGCGACCAGCCCGCCCGCCTCAAGCCGGGAGATATCCAGCAACCCGGACAGCAGGTCGTCGGTGGAGTCCAGCGCACCACGGATCTGGCGCAGGAAGCTGTCGAGGAACTCCGATTCGATGTGCTGCGACATCGCATCGGTCAACAGCTGCGCCGCATGCAGCGGCTGGATCAGGTCGTGGCCGACCGCCGTCAGGAACCGCGTTTTCGCCACGTTGGCACGCTCGGCGGCGTGCACCGCCTGCTCCAGCCGTGCGGTGCGGTCCTGTACGCGGCGCTCCAGCGTTTCATTGCTGCGCTTGAGCGCTTCCTCGGCGCGGCGGAACGCAGTGACGTCGGTGAAGGTGGCCACGTAGCCACCGCCCGGCATCGGGTTGCCACGGATCTCGACGATGGTGTCGTCAGGAAAGATCCGCTCGGACAGGTGTGGTGTGCCACGCCGCATGTGGGCAACGCGACGCTGCAAGGCCTTGTCGCGGGAGTCACCGGGGCCATCGCCGATCTTCAGGTCGGCCAGCGCCCACGCCGTCAGGTTGAGCACCGGCTGCCCGACCTGCAGCAGCTCGGGCGGGAACTTGAACAATGCCGCGTACTGGCTGTTCCACGCCACCAGCTGCAGCTGTGCGTCGACTACGCTGATGCCCTGGCTCATGTTCTCCAGCGCCGCCTCCAGCAGGCGCTGGTTGAAGCGCAGTACCTGGGTTGCTTCGCCGACTGCACGGGTCACCGCATCCAGTGGCGCAGTGCCGCCATCGCGAGCAGCCTCCACCAGCAGGCGTGCCATGCCCGCACCGACCACGGCGGTCAGCTCGCGTTCGACCGCAGTGACCCGGTCGTCATCCAGCATCTGTCCGGCGGGCCCCTCCATCAGCTGGCGCGCACGCTCCTGGCCGAGGAAGCGTCCGGCGGTCCTGCGCAACGAAGCTGCAGCCACCGCGTCGCGCCGCCGGGGCTGCGATGGGCGCACTGCCCGCGATACCAGGACAACCGCCAACAGGTTGATCGCCAGGCTGGCGCCCATGCTGAGGGCGATGTGCCCCGGCTGCACGCGCAGCGAAACGACGGCCAGCCAGTGCAGTTCATCGGCGCCCGCGGCCGGGGGCGTGGCAGGGACCACCATCGGCAGCAGTACCAGCCACAACCAGGCCAGCGACCCCAGCACGATGCCGGCGATGATGGCCGGGGAGGGCGTGCGCGGGCGATACACCGCCAGCAGGACCGCCGGCGCCAGCTGCGAGAGGGCGGTGAAGGACATCAGGCCGAAATCGCTGAGTGCCTCGGTGTCACTCATCGCCCGGCTGTACAGCCACGCCATCAGGAACACGGCGAGGATGCCGGCACGGCGGAAGGCCAGCACGCGTGGACGCAGGTCGGCTGCCGCGGCACCGCCGGCAATGCCGTCCAGCAACCGTGAGCCGAAGCCATGGTTGCCGAGCATGATCGACAGCGTCAGCCCGGACAGGATCATCATGCCGGTGGCCGCGCTCAGGCTGCCCAGGTAGGCCAGCAGCGCCAGCAGGTGGTGGCCACCGGCCTGCGGCAGCGCCAGCACGTACAGGTCAGGTGACACCGATGCGGGCAGCTGCGCGGCACCGGCCAGCGCCATCGGCACCGACGGCAGCCCGATCAGCAGCAGGTAGACCGGGAACATCCAGCGTGCCGTCCTCAGGTCCGAGGTCTGGCGCAGCTCGACCACACCGACATGGAACTGGTGCGGCAGGGTAAACGCGGAGATCGCGCCCAGCGCGACCATGGTGAGGTAGTCCGGCATGATGGCCGGCGGCGGAAGCTGTGCCATCTTTTCCAGCAGCGGCGTGCCCGCCTGGCGCACCGACAGCGCCGCATAGAGGCCAATGGCGAGCAGCGCCACCAGCTTCAATACCGACTCCAGCCCCAGCGCGACCACGATGCCACGATTGGGCTCGGTGGCCGATGCCTTGCGTGCACCGAACAGCAGGGTGAACGCGGCCATCGTCAACGCGAACCAGAACGACATGTCCAGCTGCGCGGCAGCAGGCGCGAAACGATCGCCCAGCAGGGCGCCCAGGCCCTGGCTGACAGCCTTCAACTGCAGGGCGATGTAGGGAATGATGCCGAACAGTGCCACCAGCGTGATGGTGAAGCCGAGGCCGCGATCGGCACGCAGTCGTGCGACGACCAGGTCGGCGATGGTGGCACTGTTGTGCTGCTTGGCCAGCCGCCCCAGGCGGAGCAGGAACGGCAGGCCGAAGGCAAAGATCAACGCCATGCCGGCCAGGGTGGGTGGAATCGGGAAGCCCCATTGCAGGCCCTGCGAGGCCGCGCCGTAGTAGGTCCACGCGGTGCAGTGCACCGCAAGCGACAGCGCATAGATGAGCGGCCATGCCTTCGACAGCCGATGCCCCCGGCGTTCGCCCCACAGCGCGACGCCAAACAGCAGTGCGGTCCATGCAATGCAGGCGAAGAGGACGATGGAAGGCGTCAACATCGCTCCAGTGTAGGGAGAGAACCGGGCAGGGTGGTGCTAGGGGGCGACCACGATCAATGACAGCTGCTCAGCGACCAGTGCCAGCGCGCCATCGGCAACTCGCTCGATGGCCTTGCGCTGGGTCAGCAGCCACTGGCCCGGCTGGCGCGCGTCCAGTGACACCAGCTGCGAGCGTACCCGCACCCCGGACCCGCTCGGCACCGGTGCCAGGAAGCGGACCTTGTTCAAGCCGTAGTTGAGCACGTGGTCGATGCCGGGGAAGCCAGCGAGGGCGGCCACATCGTCCTGCACGGTGAGCGAGAGCAGCAGGAAGCCGTGCGCGATGGTCTGTCCGCCCGGCAGCTGCGCCTGCGCGCGGCCAGGATCGACGTGGATCCAGTTGTGGTCGCCGGTGGCGTCGGCAAAGGCATCGATGCGCGTCTGGTCCACGCGGGTCACGCCACTCACCCGCTCGCTGGCCGCCCACTGCTGCAACGCCTCCAGGGCAGGAGGCAGGGCGATGCCAGCGTCGTCCATGCTCACGCCACACGCTCCAGCAAGGTCAGGATCGCCTGGCGCGCCTCCGGCTCGGACAGCATCGGCGCATGGCCGACGTCCGGCACTTCCACCAGGCGTGCGCTGTCCGAGGTGGCCGCCATCTGACGCGCGACATCGGCCGGCAGGATGTCGGACAGCGCACCGCGCACCACCAGTACCGGCACCCGTGCGGTCAGCCCGCGTACCGCACGCCACAGCACCGGGCGCAGCAACCACAGCAGCCACGGCCGCGTCGTTCGGATCACCGCCGGGTCGTAATCCAGCTCCAGCAGTCCATCGCTGCGTGGGCGGAAGGTACGCACCGCCATTGCTCGCCAGTCATCGCTGCTGAAACGCGGGAACGCGGCCTTGCCGATCGACGCCACATAGGCCGTGGCCTGTTCCAGATCCATCGGTGGCACCGGCTTGCCGGCGTACTTGCCGATCCGTGCCAGCGCCTCGCGTGGCACCTTGGGGCCAGCATCGTTGAGCACCGCCCCGGCAATCCGCTCGGGCGCACGCGAGGCGAGGGTAATGGTCACCAGCACGCCCAGCGAGGTGCCGACGAACACGGCCTTGTCGATGTTCTGCGAGCGCAGCAGCGCGACCATGTCGTCCGCATAGGTGCGCGGGTTGTAGCTGGTGGGGTCATGTGCGCGCTCCGAACCGGCGCGACCGCGCAGATCGACCGCGATCACGCGCCAGCCCTCGGCGGTGAGAGTCTCGGCCAGTGCATCGAAATCGGCACCATTGCGGGTTAGGCCGGGAATGCAGACCACGGTGCCGCGGGGCGCCTGCCCGGCGTCCGCTGCATGGTCACGCGCGTGCAGGCGCAGGCCATCGTCACTGTTCCAGTACAGATCTACGTAAGACTGCATCATGCAGGGGCTTCCTGGAAATCGAATCGGATGCTCTAGAAATCGTAACGGACGCTGAGGCTATATTGGCGCGGCGGGCCATAGAAACCAATCAGCGTACCGACCGCAGGAATGTTGTAGCCGGTGGTGCGGTATTCCTTGTCCGTCAGGTTGGTACCCTGCAGCGAGAAGGTCCACGCATCATCCAGCCGCCAGATCACACCGGCATTGACCAGTCCGTAGCCGTTCTGCCTGATCACCGGGCTCAGGTCGGTGGTCGGCCAGACTTCGCTCTGGTAGCTGTAGCTCACCCGTGCCGACAGGTTGCTGCCATTGGCCAGCTCGGTACGGTACTCCACGTTGAACGCCCCGGAGAATTCCGGCGCATTGGTGAACTTCATCTGCTTGGCCACATTGACGCCACGATCCATGTACTCGTCGTACTTGGTGTCCAGCCAGGCCAGGTTGCCGGAGATCAGCCAGTGCTGGCTGGGCAGGTACTGGTATTCGACTTCCAGGCCCTTGACCGTACCCGCGCCGGCATTGGTGAAGTCGCCGAAGAAGGAATCGTCGATGCCATCGCCATTGGTATCCAGGCCGGTGAACACTGACAGCTGGATGTCCTTGTACTTGTTGTAGAAGGCCGACAGATTGAGGAACAGGCGCTGGTCGAGGAAGGCCATCTTGCTGCCGACTTCGTAGCTGTCCACGGTCTCGTCGTCGAACGGCTCGGCCGAGCGCGGCACCGCCACAGCGTTGGCGCGGATGTTGTAGCCGCCTGACTTGAAGCCACGGGTGGCCAGCCCGTAGACCATGATGTCCGGGGTGATCTGGTAGTCCAGCGAGACCTTGGGCGAGACGTTCTTGAAGTTGGTCTTCTTGTCGAAGTCCGCGGTCACCGCCACTGGCCGGCTGAAGCCCGGGTCGGCGTAGAGGCGGTTGAGCACGATCGCGCGCTTGTCCTCGTCGGTGTAACGGGCGCCCACATCCAGCTTGAGTTTGCTGGTCAGGTCGAAGGTCCAGTCCGCGTACAGCGCGATGCTGTCGGTCAGCACCTTGCCCTGGTTGTCGGCGAACTGCGCACTGAAGTAGTTGTTCTGGATCTGCCCGCCGGCCTCGCCACTGAACTGGTACAGGCCGACCACGCCGCGCACGCGGCCGCCGGCATCGTAGTTCAACTGCACCTCGTTGCTGACCTGGTCGTCGTGATAGGTGCCGCCCACGTCGGCCAGCTTCACCGGCGTGGTATCGAAGTCGATGTTGGCCTCGCTGTCCGATTCACGCTTGGCGACCACGTACTTCACCGCGATATCCTCGTTCGGCCGCCAGTTCACCGTGGCCGAGGCACCCTTGCTCTCCACGTTGTTGAGATTGCGCATGCCCGAGCGGATGTCGTAGCGGCTGTCCATCGGTGGATAGGCGCGCAGGAACGGATTGGGCGCCAGCATCTTCGAGCCGCGCATGCCGGACTGGTCGTCGATCCAGTCCAGCGCGAACTGCACGTCGAAGTCGTCACCCGCATACGCGCCGACGTTCAGTCGTGCGGCATTGATCTGCTTGTCGCTGACCGGCTGGCCGTTGAAGGTGTTCTCGCCAAACCCGTCGTGGTTCATGCTGGCCACCGCCACGCGGGCGCGCAGGCCACTGTCGGCACCACCAATCGGGCCGCCGATGGCCGCTTTTGCATCCAGCTGGCTGTAGTTGCCCACGGTGATCTGGGCGAAGCCCTCGGTCTGGGTCGGCAGGCCGCGCGAGATGTACTTGATCGCACCGCCGATGGTGTTCTTGCCGTAGAGCGTGCCCTGCGGGCCGCGCAGCACTTCGATGCGCGAGACATCGAACACGTCCAGCAGCGCGCCCTGCGGACGTGCGATGTAAACGTCATCCAGATAGATGCCGACGCCCGGGTCCGCGCCCCAGGTGGGGTCGGACTGGCCGATGCCACGGATGTAGGCAGTGACCGTGCTGCTGGCACCGCGCGCCGCGTAGATGGTCAGGTTGGGCACCTGCGCGTCCAGGTCGCTGATGTCCTGGACATTCATCCTGTCCAGCGCCTCCGAGGTAAAGGCGGTGACGGCCACCGGCACTTCCTGCAGGGTTTCCTCGCGCTTGCGTGCAGTGACCTTGATGCTGTCCAGGTTGGTCGGCGAAGCGGATCTGCCTGCCGTCGGCGCGTCCTGTGCCAGTACCGGCCCCGTGGCCAGCAGCGCGCCGATCATGAGACTCAAACAATTCCGTTTCATTCGGTCCTCCCCCAGGCATGAACGTGCGGATGGCCCATTGCCACCCCTGCAGCCAAGGCTAGCGGTGTCATCGGCCGGCAGCGAGTGGACCTAGGTCCAGTCGGCAGCGGCCGGTGGATGCGGATACTGGGCGCGCCCCCAACCGGAAGCGGTCCCCGGTACTCCTTCATCCACGACTCACGCATGAGGATCTGGTCATGAAATCCGGAATCGATTCGATCAAGGCAACAGTGCTGGTGCTGTGCACCTGGCTGGCAACGGCGGGCAGTGCGCTCGCCGCGGGCCCTGCCGGGCATTGGGATATCGGCCTGTACGGCAATCTGTTCGGCGCCCGCGAGTACCAGGTATGGGTGCCGGCCGGCTATGACGACAGCCAGCCACTGCCCCTGCTGCTGGTGCTGCACGGCTGCGTGACCGGGCCGAACCTGATGGGCGAGGCGTCGGGTTTCAACGATGTGGCCGACACTGAGGGGTTCATCGTGGTCTACCCCCGGCAGAACGTCACCTCCAATCCGGCCCGCTGCTGGAACTGGCAGCTGCCGATCAACCAGGCCCGCGACAGCGGCGAAGCCTCGATCCTGGCCGGCATCGTGGACAAGGTGAAGGCGGGCTACAGCGTGGATCCGCACCGGGTCTATGTCACTGGCATTTCCGCAGGCGGTGCGATGACCTCGATCATGCTGGCCTGCTATTCGGATGTGTTCGCTGCCGGCGCCATCCACTCCGGCGGCATGTTCAAGGGTGCGACCACGATTTCCGGCAGCGCCTATGCGTTGCTGGCCGGCAGCATCTATTCGCCGGACAGCAATGGCCGTCTGGCCTGGCAGTGCTCGGGATCGCCGTCGCCGCGACCGCTGCCGGTGCTGGTGTTCCATGGCAGCGCCGATCTCACCGTCAATCCGGTGAACGGCCAGCAGGCCGTGCGCCAGTTCCTGCAGACCAATGATCTGGCCGACGACGGCCTGGACAACGACTCGGTGAAGTACGTGCCGACCAGCACCTATCACGGCCATGTGCCGGGTGGACGTGCGTATACGGTGGATACCTACGCCTACGGTGGCAGGACGCTGGTGCAGCACTATGTGGTGCAGGGCATGGGCCATGCGTGGAGCGGCAGCCAGTCCGGCCTGCCGTTCACCGACCCGAAGGGGCCGGATGCCACGCTGATCACCTGGTTGTTCCTGAAGGACTACCAGCGCTGAGCAGACCAGCGACTGGATTTGGGAGTGCTTGATCCGCAACGACTCACCAGGCGCTGGAAGGTGTCTGGTGTTGTTGTTACCCGTCAGCTGCTGTAGCGGCTCTGTCCCATCGCGGGGGCAGAGCCCGTCCAATCCAGCAACCTGCATACGCAGCGATACAGATCGCAGAATTTCACCAATTGATAACGAATCGCATTTGGCATAGCATTCAGCCCGCCAGCACCGGACCTTCGTCTCGCCAGCGCTCCCGCTCACCGACACGAAGGCACCATGAAGACCCTGACCCTGCTTGCCACTGCGGCATTGGCCCTGGCGGCCTCGCTGCCCGCATCCGCGCACACGCCCTATCTGGTGCCCAGCAACTTCGCGCCGCGGGCCGGGCAGACGATTGCCCTGGACGCGTCGTTCGCGGAAACCTTCTTCGTGCCGGAGACCGCTTTCGACGGCAGCCACTTCAGCGTGGTCGCGCCCGATGGCACTGAATCGGCGCTGGCCTCGCAGGCAATGAAGACGCGCACCGTGGCCGAGTACACGCTGCCCGCCGGCAGCGGCACCTACCGGCTCAGCACCGGACCGCGCCTGGGTGCGCTGTTCCGCACCTGGGAGCTCAATGGCAAGCGCGAAAGCTCGCGTGACCCGGCGGTCAGGATCCCCGCCGGTGCCCAGGTCATCTCCGATTTCCAGTCACTGACCCAGGCCGACAGCTATGTCTCCGTCGGCAGCCCGGACCGTGCTGCGCTGAAGCCGCGCAACAAGGGAATCGAACTGGTGCCGGTCACCCATCCCAATGATCTTTACGTGGGCGAGACCTTCGAATTCATCGTCCAGTACGACGGCGTGCCGCTTGCAGGGCACGCGGTCGAGATCACCGAGGCGGTCTGGAGTTCGGATCGCAGTCCCCAGGTGCTCAGCCTGAAGACCGATGGCAAGGGCCGCGTTCGCTTCCCGCTGAGGGTGGCAGGTACCTGGATCGCGCTGGCCCGCCACCGTACGGCGGCACCGGCAGGTTCGCCGGTGGCCGAGTTCAGCAACAGCATCACGCTCAGCTTTCGCGTGCTCAACCCCTGATTCCTCCGCAACAACACCTTTGAGGTCGACATGAAAACCACCGTCCTTGCCAGCGCCTGCCTCGGCGCGCTGCTGCTGTCCTCTGCCGTGTCCGCGCAGAGCACGCCCGGTCCGCGCCCACTGGTGGGTGGCCACGGCAACAACGTGCTCGCCTTCATCGCCGAGCACGACGACAACGGCGATGGCCGGGTGACGTGGCAGGAGTTCGAGACTTTCCGTCGCACCCGTTTCGATGCCACCGACAGCAACAAGGACGGCACCGTGGATGAGGCCGAGTACGTGGCCGAATTCGATGCCCGCGTGGCCGCCGAGATCGATCGCGAGCGCGCCGCCCAGGTCGAGCAGACCAAGGCACGCTTTGCCGCGCTGGATACCAGCAAGGACGGTTTCGTGTCGCGCGCCGAATTCGATGCCGCTGGCGAAAAGACCTGGCGGGCAGGGAAGCAGGCGCTGGCCAGCAAGGGTGCCGGGGCAAAGGCCGCAACGGGTGGCGAGGCAAGGACCGCCGCCGGTGCCCAGCGCTTCGACAACCAGCGCCGCAGCCGGCTGGGCATGCCGACCAGCCACACCGTTGCCGGCTTCCTTGAGCTGTACGACGAGAATGGCAATGGCGAGGTCGATCTGGCCGAGTACCGGCGCGTGCGCGACGCGCAGTTCGCGCGTACCGACAGCAATGGCGATGGCCGGCTGGCGCTGGATGAGTACCTGGCCGAGTTCGAGACCCGCGTCGACCGACGCATCGCCGCGCTTGACCAGGGCAGCGACCGCCAGGTGCATGTGCGCTTCGGCGTGCTGGATGCCGACAAGGATGGCCGCATGACCTTCCCCGAGTACCAGGTCTCGGGCAAGCGCCTGTTCGAGACCGCCGACCGCAACAAGGATGGCGTGGTCGACGCCGCCGACGCCAAGGTGCCGGCACCCACGCCTCGTCGTTGATGTCGGCCGCCGCCGCACCTGATCGAGCCCTTGATGACACGATTCCGCACATTGCTGCGCGTTGCCTGCGCGATGCTGTGGTGGCTGCCAGCGCTCACCGCGAGCGCGGCAGCGCTGCACCACGACGATGTCCTGGGTACGTCACTGGACCTGCACATCGACGCGCCGCCAGCACAGGCAGTTGCGGGCGAGCAGGCCGTGCTTGCGGAAATCGCACGCCTGGATGCGGTGCTGAGCCGGTGGCGTACGGATAGCGAGCTGAGTCGCTTCAATGCCAGTACCGGGCCGCAGGAACTGTCCAGCGATCTGCGCGCGGTGCTGACGCTGTGTGAGCAGTGGCGGCTGCGCACCGACGGGCTTTTCAGTTGCCGGCTGGGCAGTCTGGCGCAACGCTGGCGGCAGGCGCAGGATAGTGGCGTGCCGCCACCGCGCGATGAACTACGGGCGATGGCCACTGCTTCGGCGTCGGCGGAGTTTACGTTGGATGACGGCATGCCGGTGCATCGTCCTGCGGACGTGGTGTTCGATGTGGATGGCCTGGCCAAGGGCTACATCATCGACCGTGCGCTGGAGGCGGCCCGTGCGGCGGCACCGGCAGCACGCGGCATCCGCCTCGATATCGGTGGAGATGCGCGCTACTGGCAGGCCGACGGGGCAGGGCAGGCATGGCAGGCATGGCAGGTGGGCGTGGCCGATGCCCGCGCACCGCGCGACAACGGTCCGGCACTGGCTACGGTGGCGCTGCGATCGCACGCGATCGCCGCCAGTGGCCATGCCAGCCGGGGCTATGCGATCGGTCCACGCCACTACAGCCATATTCTGGACCCCTGGTCGGGCTGGCCCATGCAGTTCGCCCCCGCCGCTACGGTGGTGGCCGCCGATGCCAGCAGTGCCGACGCGCTGGCCACCGCGCTGTCGGTGATGCCCATCCGCGCCGGGCTGGAGCTGGCCGACGCGCTGCCGGGCGTTGCTGCGCTGGCCCTCAGTGACACCGGTATCGCCTTCGCTTCGCAGCGTTGGCCGTCGTTGCTGGCGCCCGGCGCGGCCGGAACCACGTCGCCAGAGCAACTGGTCGTCGAGTACCAGATTCCGCACCTGGCCAGCGAGCGCTATCACGCGCCGTATCTGGCGCTGTGGATCGCGCGCGACGATGGCAGCGCGGTACGGCAGTTGCTGGTGCTGGGCGAACGTTCGCGCTACCTGCGTGATCTGCCGCAATGGTGGCGCAGCTACGGCCGCGACGACCTGCCGGCCATCCAGGCCATTGCCCGGCCGACCCGCCTGCCGGGCCGCTATTCGATTGCATGGGATGGTCGTGATGACCGCGGCCTGGCGATGCCTGCGGGCCGCTACCGGCTGCAGGTCGAGGCCGCACGCCAGGGCGGCGGCCATGAACTGTTGTCGGTGCCGGTCGACACCGGGCAGCCGATGGACCTGAAGACGCAGGGCGCCAGCGAGATCGGCAGCCTGCAGGTGTCCAGCGCAGGCAACTAGCGACGCACCTTCTTTCCTCATTTCCCAGCAACGCAGAAAGCGCCGCATCCGGCGACCCGCAGCCAGGAACGCCCAGGGCCCTGATCCGCCCTTGGCACCACCACTTCCACAACTGCGGAGTCTGCGATGAAACTGAAACCCTCCCTGCTGGCCCTGGCCGTCGCCACCAGCCTTGCCTTGCCGGCGATTTCCCATGCGGCCGCGCTCGAAGCCGACAGCACGCTCGATACCATCAAGGTGGTCGAGACCCGGAAGAAATCCGAGAACCAGAACGTCACCACGCTCTCCGCCAAGGACCTGCAACAGCAGGGTGCCCAGAGCATGGAGGATGCGATCCGTTACGTACCCGGCGTGGAAATGGTTGACCTCGGCCGCGCAGGCTTCAACGGTTTCAACATCCGTGGCCTGGAGGCGGATCGAGTGTCCATCACGCTTGATGGCCTGAGCTTCCCGCAGAGCATGGACCCGGGTTCCTATCAGCCCTATGAATTCTTCCGCTCCGGCCGTGGCAGTGTCGATCTTGAAGCGGTGAAGGCGGTGGAAATCATCAAGGGCGCCGATGCCATCACTGCGGGCAGTGGTGCGCTCAGTGGCGCGGTGATGTTCACGACCAAGGATCCGGCCGACGTCCTCAAAGCCGCCGGCAATGACAGCTTCGGTTCGATCAAGTACGGCTACACCGCCTCCAGCGGCGAGAACATGGGCTCGCTGACCCTGGCCAACCGCACCGGCCGCTTCGAGTCACTGCTGGTCTACACCCGGCGCGATGGCCACGAAACCGAATCCTGGTACGACTCCACCCCTGCCACGCTGGGCCCGGCCCGACGCACCCCCGATCCGGTTGATCGGGAGAGCGACAACCTGCTGGCCAAGGCCAACTTCCTGGCCACCGATACGCAGACCCTCGGCGTGGTCTACGAGCGCGCGCGCGCCACCAACAATGTCGACAACTGGACCCGCAGCGACGGCACCGGCTCGTATTACTTCCGCAGCGCCGAAGACCGCAGCGACCGCGATCGCTACGGCCTGAAGTACACCTGGCGCGCCGGCAATGCGCTGTTCGACACCCTGGAAGCCACCGCCGACCACCAGAAGAACTACATCCAGGGTCAGACCAACGTTCTGGTCGCCAACGGCACCGCCGCGGTCTACGGCACCCGCTGCTCGACCACCGCGCTCTGCTCGCGCCAGGAAGACCGCTGGGACACACAGAAGCGCGACCGCGTTGCACTGTCCTTCGACAAGAGCGTGGACGTCGGCGGCATCCGCCACGACATCATCTACGGCGCCGCCTGGCAGCGGGCCAGGATCCATTGGAATTCGGTCGATTCGCGCTGGGGCAGCACGGGCACGCTCTACAGCCGCGAGACCGATCCGTCGCTCTGGCCCGACACCCGCGAGACCGACTTGACTGCCTACGTCCGCGACCGCGTGCGCCTGCTCGATGATCGCCTGACCCTGACCGGTGGCGTCCGCTACGACAGCTACAAGTACACGCCGGAAACATCCGCCGGCGGCAACGGCCAGTCCGGCTATGTGGACAAGGGCGGCAGCGTGGGGGTCTCAAAGTTTGCCTCGCCCACCTGGAACCTCGGCGCAGACTTCAAGTTCACCGACACCCAGTCGCTGTGGGTGCAGGGTGGCCGCGGCTTCCGCGCACCGGGCGTGAATGACATGTATGGCACCTCGTCCACTACCGACGTCACCCGCGTGTCCGACGGTGCGACAGTCACCGTGCCCGATGGCAGGAGCAACCCGGACCTGGATGCCGAGCGCAGCCTGAACCTGGAGCTGGGCTGGCGCTACCAGGCCGAGCGGCTGCGCGTGGGTGTATCGCTGTTCCGTGACAAGTACAGCAACTTCATCGATACCGCGCAGTTCGTGGCGGACGAAGGCACCCGATACAGCACTACCAGCCGCGGCGTGACCACGGTAACCAACGGCTACACCTACACCATGCCGATCAATCGTGGCGAGGTGGAAGTGAAGGGCGTGGAAGTGGAGGGCATGTGGCTGCTGGCCGATGACTGGCTGGCCCGCGTGGCGTACTCCTACAACGAGGGCACCGACAACGACGGTGCGCCGCTGGCCAGCATCATCCCGGCCAAATCGGTCGGCGGCCTGACCTACAACGCACCGTCGCGGCGCTGGAGCGTCACCGCCAACCTCACCCACCAGCAGCGCAAGGACCCGTCCGACTACGGCAAGAGCGTGACCAACGGCAGCTACGGTGTGGAAGTAGTTCCCGTCTATGCCTACAAGGCGCGCGAGTACACCTTGCTGGACGTGTTCGGCAGCTACGCGATCACCCCGAAGCTGCACCTGACCGCAGGCGTCTACAACGTCTTCGACAAGGAATACTACCTGTGGAACCGCGTGCGCACGGCCGGCGCCGGCAGCGCGATCTTCCAGGGCGCGACCAGTGCGGAGGGCATCGGCCGCTGGTCGCAACCGGGTCGCAATGTGCGCTTCACGCTGAGCTACGACTTCATGTAAGCGCATTCTCCCGCACGAGACGGGGTATCGATGGGCCGCAGGCGTGTCACGCCTGCGGCCCTGCATGCCCTGCACAACTTCACCTGGCTGCCCTGCGAACCGACTGAAGATCGCCGCACGCGTTGGCACGTGCATGAACTGACCGGACCTGGGGACCTGGCTGGCGTGGTCATCGTGAGCGACGCCTGGAACCTAGATCAGGGACGTCTCGAGCGAACGGTAGTAGTCAATTTTCGCGCGTAGAACTTCGACCGACCGGTCCATCGCTTCGATCTTTGACAGCACCTCTATCAGGTATTCTTCCAGGAACCTGCGTCGGTCCGCCACCGTCGAATCTCCGGCGCTACGCAGCTTGGCAAATGCCTGCATCTTCCCGATGGGCATGTTCGTCATCCGCAGGCGCAGCAGGAATTCAATCCACGCAAGGTCCGAGGTGAGATAGCAGCGCCGTCCTCCGACGGCACGACTGATCGGTGCGATCAAGCCGATGCGTTCATAGTAGCGCAGGGTGTAGGCCGACAGGCCGGTTCTCCTGGAGACTTGATCAATCGTCAGATGTGATTCCATCGCTTGGCCCTGGGAGTGGGTGAGTTGGGCTGGCCCGGGAAACGCTGGCCTGCACCTCAGCGTTCACCGGTCCTCGAATTGGCCGTAGTGACGCCTACGCCTCTATCCGCGAAGACCTCCCTGGCCGCGCTTACACCATTCAATGCGCTTGGAAAGCCCGAGTACACTGCCATCTGAATGATGACAGCCACAATGGCATCCGGACTGCAACCAACATTCAACGCTCCGTCGATGTGGACCTTGAGCTGGGGGCGCGCATTGCCCAGCGCAGTCAGTGCCGAGACGGTCGCAAGCTCTCGCGTGCAAAGTGACAGCTCAGTGTCCGAGAAGACGTCGCCGTAGGCGAACTCGATGATCCAGTCTCCCAGCTCGGGAGAGATGTCGCTCAACGATTCAACGACCATCCTGCCTTCATCAGCTGTGATTCTGTTCAACATGGCCTCGCCGCGTTCGCGGCGTCCGTCCAGCTCTGCTGCCGAAGCGGGAATACCGAAAACCATGGCCACCAGCAGGACGCCGAGTGGCGCCCTGCGGTTCTGGATGTTCATGACGCGCTTCATCAGCCTGCACCCTTGGTGTCGAGTCACATGACGGGAGTGGGAACTCAGATCCCGGGGTCACGCTACGACCTGGAGCGCGCTCCAAGTCAAGCTGGAGAATCGAACAGGGCTGAAGCCGTTGGGACTTACCGGGGCACTCCTCCAGGCGGCTGAATGTCTGCGCCGGATGCGGGTAGCCGCCCCCCTCGTTCGACAAGGAAGCGCTTGGGGGGCGCTCCGACCGCCTTCCGGAACATGGTGACGAATGCACCTGAACTGTCATACCCCAGATCATCGGCCACGGCCTGTACCGTCCGGCCCTTGGCAAGCATCGGCAAAGCGACCACCACGTGCAGCTGCCTGCGCCATCGCCTGACACTCAGGCCCGTTTCGCCGGAGAACAGGCGCGACATGTTGCGCTCACTCATCCCGATCCGGCTTGCCCACACCCCAAGCGTTGCCCGCTCCGCCGGCGCGTCCAGCATCGCACTGGCCAGCTTGCGCAGCCTTGGGTCGGAGGGCATGGGCAGGTGCAGCCACTCCGGCGGCGCCGCGATGAGTTCGTCGAGAAGCACAGCCATCAGGCGGGAATCGGCGCTCCCGCTTTCATACTGCTGGGGAAGCCGTGCCGTGCGTTCGAGCAGGGCATACATGAAGGGCGTGATCGCCATTGCGAAGCAGTGTGTTGGCAATCCTGGAACTACCTCGGGCTCAACGAAGACAACAAAGCCGTGCGGCTTTCCGCTGCTGCTGGCACGATGGAGCAGGCCTCCTGGAATCCAGATCGCCCCCTGTGGCGGAACTACCCATAGGCCTGCGCTGGTCTCCAGCGTGATCAATCCGCTCGTTGCGACCAGAAGCTGGGCTTTGCGATGCTGATGAAAGGGCATCTCCCAGGCATCTGTGATGGGATCGACCCCAAGCACCATGACAGGGCTATCGACGAGATCAGGATAGTCCGGCCCGACTCCACGTTGCCTCATGCTCGAGGTTGTCACTCCGCCTCCTGCATGTCAGGCGTCAGTCAGAAGTGAAAGCGCCTTGGCAAGCCCGGCATCCACATCCGCAACAACGTACATCGGGTAGCCCCAGAACTTGAAGAATGCAACGGAAAAAGCCTCCATCGCCTCTCGTTCCTGCGCCTCCTGGACGATCTGTACATGGCCTCTGATCTGCTGCTGGATGCTGTGGGTGTTCTGCTTCACCCAGGCCGCCAGCGCACGCCGCTCGTCAACGTCATTCCCGCTACTGCTGCGCTGTGGAGCATCCTCAGCGATGCATACAAAGGGTTTCTGCAGGGAAAGCAAAGAGGACAGGTCAGAAAGAACCTGATCCAGGGGCTCGGCAAGGGCGGGATCGTTGCGCATCCAGACAATGGGAAAGTGCGCGCGGTCAATCTTCATGTTGCACCTGCCGTGGTTCACGCCTGTGCCATACACAAATGAATCCCATCAGGACGTGGATGATGGGCGGATCGGTTTTTCCTGCTGCGGCAGCCAGTGCTTGTTCATTCACGTTGGCATCCTCTCTGGTTGAGGATGGGAAGCGTATGCGGCAAGCCCGCAGGCGTCATTCGACAGTTCCGCCAGGTGATTCACCAATCCGGCCATATCGACCGCACGACATCGAAGCAGCTGGACAGCCAGGCCTACAAGGCCGGAACCGTGATCCTCTGCAGGTCGAGCTTGGCCCTCAGAGCGTAGTGCTTGCGGGTGACCGGCACGATGCAGGTCAGGCGGGGATCGACATAGTCCTTGAACAGCGGCGGCCGCGGGGAAGACAGGTAGAACCCGCGATCCTGCTTGACCGCCGCCGGCAGCAGAACCTCGCTGAAGTCGCTGTCGGAGGCATCGGTAACGAGGCAGGGCGCATGGCGGAACCCAAGCCGGCGCAGCAGGTACAGGCGATGGGAGCCATTGGTCAGCACCATGCGCTTGCCAAACCGGGTAGCGCTGATCAGGTTGTCACTGAAACCCAGATAGATGACGACGGCGTGGCTGGCTGCGCCGAACGGCTCGTAGTCGGTGATGGCAGCCGGATCGAGGGTCGCCACATCGAGGAAACGCAGGTCGTTCGAGGTGGACGCGAAGGTGTAGCTGCCATCGGACTGGGTGAAGCGCACTTCCGGATGTGCATGGCTGCCGCTTCGCGCGACAAGCTGCATGACCTCCTGCGCGGTGGGCGAGGCGGTCAGGGATGCCGCCAGCTGGTCGATGTGACGCAGGTTGATGCACTCCTGGAAGATCACCAGTCGATCGATATCGACCATCTGCCAACTGCGCGGCAGAACACTCGTCATGCGGTGCATCGAGGGTTGCCGCAGCGCCTGCTCAGCCAGCGGCAGCATCTCATCCGGCAACGCATGGACATTGATGGCGTCCGCCTCACCGGCTTCCTCCTGCTGCAGCCTCAGCACCTCGGCACGCGCCGTCCGCCAGTCCTCCACCAGCGCAGCCTCGTCGAAGCGGCCCGGTGGGCAACGCTCCCGTACGAAGCGGATGAACTTCGGCAGGGGAAACATCCCCTTCAGCAGAAGCGTGGGATCCAGCCCGGCATCACTGATCTCGGTGTTCATCCCTCTTGCCTCTCATGGGTCGCATCGACAGCGGGCAGGCAGCGTCATTCGTCACGCTAAAATAATATGTTATATCGTAACATTCCGGTGCCTTGGCGGCAATCGCCCTGCAATGTGGCGGCGATGGTGGCTTGGCTGCTCCGTATCCAATGCAACGCGATCCAACGCAATGCGCGGGTACATCCACTGACGATAGGAGATGTTCATGAACGAGCTGATTGAGCTGGGTGTAGTGGCAGGACAGCAGAACCCTGAGGATCAGGGTGTGGGTGGCGAACTGATCGAGCTGGGCTCGGTGGTTTCGGAAACGAAGGCGCACAACCACGGCACGTTGTGGGACGGCGTGTTCCCGACCACGTCGCCCTGATCTACCGCGCAATGTCGCATCTGCGGTGCATGCCCTGCATGCACCGCTTCTCCGGTTCCGGCGCAGGAGCGCATGATGGAGCAGGCTGCCGCCCCGTACTTCCTGTCAAAGCACGCCCACGTCTGTGTCACCGGCGATGCGATGGTGATTCTGGACCAGGCCACGGGAAAGTATCTTTCCCTTGAAAAACGCGGCGCCGCAGGCCTTGGCAAGCTCGTTCTCGATTGGCCCCTGCAGTCCGATGACGCAAGCGCCCCCAGGCTTCTGCAGGCCTTGATCGACCGCCGCCTGATCACCACGGATCCGCAGCAGGGGAAATCCGCTGCCAGCCCCGCGATTGCACTGCCACGGTACTGGGCGCGCGAAGGCGCGCCGCGTGGCCGTCCACCAATCGTGGCGCGCGACCTGCGTCGATTCATCGCCTCGTGCGCCTATGCCGCCTGCAGCAGAACAGTCCTTCCTTTCAGTGCCACGGTGTCGGCCGTGCGCCGTCGGGCGGATCGCGGCCACGGCAGGCCGGTGAGCATTGAAGAACTGGCCCTACGGGTGCGGGTGTTCGACTGGCTTCGACCCCTGGCCTTCAGGAAGACCGATGAGTGTTTTCTCTACTGCCTGGCGATGCGCGGATTCCTGTCGAAGTACGGCATCGTTCCGGCCTGGGTGTTCGCGGTCGGAACCCAGCCGTTCGCCGCGCACTGCTGGCTGCAGCACGGCGATCACGTGCTGACCGACATCCCCTTCAACCTGCGCCGGATGGTTCCCATCCTGGTGCTGTAACGAAACCTGCCATGTACCGATACCTCGCCGTGCTCTGGAACACCCACTCGGAATCTGCGACCGCCCAGGCGGAACGGATCGTGGAAAGGATTGGCGCCAGGCTGCCTGGCACCGCCTGCGTGATGAACGGCAACGGTGCGGCGATCCATGTGCAGAGCGACAACCACGGCTATTTCGAATGCGGTCGCTCGAACGCGCTGGTGGTATTGGGCAAGCTGTTCCACAAGACGTTCGGCGAAGGCGCCGTGCCTGGTCGCGTGGACCTCGATGCCGCATCAGCGCATGCCGCCTGCAGCAGCCAGGGCCGCAGCATCATCGAACAGTACTGGGGCCGCTACGTGGCGTTCGGATTCCAGCAGGAAACATCGAGCTGGTTCGTCCTGCGCGATCCCACTGCGGAGATCCCGTGCTACCTGACCACGGTGGGCCAGTTGACGCTGGTCTTCTCCAACATGGAAGACTGCCTGATGCTGGGCCTGCGCGATTTCAGCGTTGACTGGTCCTTCCTGTCGTACTCGCTGCTGTACCCGTTTCGTGATGGCCTGCAGACCGGCTTCGAGGAGGTCACGGCGGTCGAAGCGGGCGAGGCGGTTTCAATCCGCGATGGAGAGCCGGTGGGCCGCCACTGCCAGTGGGACGTGGTGCGACTGGCCCGCGACGCGCCGATCGAGGATCTTCAGGAAGCCGTGTCGCTGGCGCGTTCCACGCTGCTGGGCTGCATCGGTGCACTGGCCAGCCAGCACCGGCGCATCCAGCTGCAGCTGTCGGGTGGGCTGGATTCCTCGATCATCCTGGCCGGCCTGCTGCAGGCGCCGTCGGCACCCGAGGTGACGTGCATCCATCACTACGATGACGGCATTGGCGCCGACGAACGGCTGTTCGCACGGATGGCAGTGCAAGGGGCCAGTGATTCTTCGGGCAGGCGTTGCGAATACATCGAGTACCGAAGGCAGCCTCACTGCGCGCTGGAAGAGATCATGACCTTCCCACGCACGGCCCGGCCGGCGCATTGTTCCGGCTATCTTCTCCACCGCCGTGACGTGGTCTTCGACGGTGACACCGTGCAGTTCACCGGTGTCGGCGGTGATGCGGTGTTCCTGCGCTTCAAGGGCAACGCCGCTGCGATCGACTATGCCTGGCGCCGCGGCATCGATCGGGATTTCTTCCGGGTCGCCTTCGAAACCGCGCAGTCCGGCGATTCACTGTACGGCGTGCTGAAGGATGCGGTCGTGCAGGGACTGCTGAAGCGGCCAGGCAGCATCAATGGGCGTTGGGGCAAACCCTGCCCATGGGTGCGGGTGGACCTGTCCGAACAGGATGGCCTGCAGCCGGCCTGGTTGCGGCATGCGCAGGCGCAGGGCCATCACGTATCACCCTACAAGCTGGCCCATATCGGCCGCATGGTGTTTCCGACCAGCGTCCTTGATCCCTTCGAAGGTGCAGGCCACTGGCATGGCGTATCGCCGATCAGTGCACAGCCGCTTGTCGAACTGTTCGCGCGCATTCCGCTGCACCTGCTCATCGCGGACGCGGAAGACCGCACCATCGCGCGGCGTGCAATGAAGGGACTGTTGCCGGATGCGCTGCTGTCGCGGAAGGTGAAATCCTATCTGGATGATCACTCCGTGGCGGTCACCCAAGGGCACCAGCACTTCATCAGGAATCTGCTGGTCGATGGAATGCTGGCCAGGCGCGGCTATCTCGACAGCGCGCTGGCCGATGCGGGCATCCAGCAGGTCGGCCCGGACCACTCGTCGCAGGTGCTCGGCATCTTCGGCCCACAGATCAATATCGAGGCGTGGTTGCGGCGCTGGTCCGGCCAGCGTGGCGCACAGGCGGCCACCGTGGCCTAGGCGCTGCGGCTCATCTCTTCCAGATAGAGACTCTCGAGATCGTTCGCGGTGATCGTGCTGGCATCCAGTGTCCTGCGCAGGCGACCGGCCCGCATCAGGCCGATCGTGGTCGCCACCTCACGGGCACGGAACAGATCGTGGGTGGCCATCAGGATCGCCGTGCCGCGATCGCGTTCCCGCACGATCAACTCATGGAATTCGGCTGACGCCGTTGGATCCAGGCCCGAGGTGGGTTCATCCAGCAACAGGGCGCTGGCTTCCTTGACGATGGCCAGTGCGATGCCGACCTTCTGCCGCATGCCCTTGGAATAGAGACCCACGCGTCGCCCGAATGCGTCGCTCGCCAGGCCGGCGGACCTGAGTGCGTCCTTCAACCGCGCTGGCGAGCGTTCCTCGACACCGGCCAGGCGGGCGAAGTAGTCCAGATTCTCGTAGCCGGTCAGCTCGTCGTACAGCGCGACGGTCTCGGGGATGTACAGCAGCCGCCGGCGTACCTCCTGCGGCTGCCGGTGCGCACTGAGACCGTCCACTTCGGCCGCACCGGAGGTGGGTTTCAGAAAGCCAAGGAACAGCTTGATGGTGGTCGACTTGCCGGCGCCGTTGGCGCCCAGCAGGCAGAAGATCTCGCCGGGCTTCACCTCGAAGCTGACGTCATCCAGCGCCCGATGTGCACCGTGTTCCATGACCAGGCTTTTTGCAGACAGCATGTGGACGTCTCCTCAGGGCGTTGCCAGCCGGCTGCGCAATGCACCGGCTGCAAGCAGGACAAGCAGGGTGGCAATGATCAGTGCGGCGAGATCGGCGAGGACACCACGTTGGGCGACGCCGGCTGTTTCGTGGAACTGGAAGCGGGGCAGGGTGTCGTACTCTTCGAAGGTCTGCGGCGCGTCACGATCCAGATAGGCCTTGTGCAACAGCCGCCGCGCCTGCCAGAAGGAGTGGACCTGCCCCTGGAAGTCGAGCGCGCGGTCGGCATCCGAGCCTGCGATGCGGTCGAGCGCGTCCTGTGTCGCGACGGCCGGCAGCAGCAGCCGCACCTTGTCCAGAACCTGGCGATGTGCGGCCTCGGCCTGCGCATGCGAGGCGATCAGGCGTTCCAGTTCCCGGTCAGCTGCAACCCGATCGGCGTAGGCCTGGCGCACAGTGTCGGAGATGACGGGGGACGGCGAATTCACTGGCGCCGACGTCGCATGCTCGCGCCGCTGGCGCGTGGCGATGTCGGACTGCATCGCCTTTACTTCGGTGGCGAACTGCATCTGTGACGGCGGCGGCGCGATCAGATTCACCATGGCCAGCGCCAGCGACGGCGCCATGACCACGATCAGCAGCCACAGCGCGCCGGCGGCGATGGCCGCCTCGGTGGTGCGCCGGGCAAGGCAGCCGATCAGCAGTGCAAGGGCCAGCCAGAACGCGCCGTACAGGAGGACGGTCAGGGCCAGCATGGCCAGGCCCGCAGGACTGCGCGCGCCGGCCCCGATCGTCACCGCCAGGAGGATGGCCAGTGCGGGCAGCAGCACCATCAGGCCACGGGCCAGCACCTTGACCACCAGCAGGCGCGTTGCCGACACCGGCTGTGACAGCACCAGCGCCGCGATGCCGCGCTCGCGCTCACGGGACCACAGATCGTGGGTGGCCACGAGAATGACCAGCGGCAGCAGGAAGACGATGACGAAGGCGAGGTCGAACCGTCCCGCAGCCCGTGCCGCTGGATTGCCGATGTCGGCCCAGACGTGCTTGAGCAGCTGGGTCGGATCGCCCAGCGCGACCACATCGGCGGTGTAGGGGTAGGCGTCTGCCTGGCCGATCGACAGCGGTGCCATGGCGCCGGGCGCAAGCACCGGCTGTGCACGCGGCAGCACCGAGGGCGCCTTGCCGACGAATGCGCGGCTGTGCTCCTTCGTCTGCTGCTCTTCCTGCTGGATCAGGGCGATGGCCGCCTCGCGCTGGCCCACCCATGCGCGGCCGTTCCACGCGGCGTAGGCGCCCAGCCCGAGCAGCAGGACAAGCAGCACCGGCAGCGCTCGATCGCGCAGCAATCGGCGGATCTCATAGCGGGCAATCGATACAACGTTCATGGCGATCTCCCCAGCTTCCGAGCGGAGATGAGCACCACCACGCAACCCAGCATCAGCCAGACCAGCAGAATGACGAGATTTCCGCGCTGCGCGGCAGCAGTACCGGCCAGGGTCTGTTGCGGTGGCCGGTAGTGCACTGAACGGGTGATGCCGGCGATGTCGGCCACATGCTTTCCGCCTTGTGGTGCCTTGTGCAGTTTCACTTCCTGGTTGAGTGCCTGGATCAACCGAT
Organism: Stenotrophomonas maltophilia; assembly: GCF_003205835.1. GTDB lineage: Bacteria > Pseudomonadota > Gammaproteobacteria > Xanthomonadales > Xanthomonadaceae > Stenotrophomonas > Stenotrophomonas riyadhensis. The sequence goes on along the minus strand of NZ_CP029773.1, from coordinate 2,505,428 downwards.
AGCGGTAGTCCTCCACGCCGCGCAGGAACGCCAGATGCGCCGGGAAATCCGTGCCGGCGAAGGCGCGCGACCAGGACTGCAGCGCCAGCGTTGCCGAGGCAAGACCAAACAGGCGCTGGGTGGCGTCCTGCTGCTGGTAGGTGGCATGCAGGCGATCGAAATGGCGGTTGTAGACGCGCGTCGAGTTGGCCTCGGCAAACTCCAGCGCCACACCGCGGAAGTTCAGCGGCAGGTCGTCAACGCTGTCGACCCGGTAGCGCGCCATCAACGCCGTGCGCAGGGCATCAAGGCGTTTGTCGGCCGGGTCATGGCCATCCGCGCCGTTCTCCGCTTCCTCGGTCACGCTGGCCCTGAACGACGGTGCCGAGGGGGTCGGGTACAGGGATTCGGCGATGGCAGGCGCCACCCTCGGCACCAGCAGCGTGGACACCACCCAGAAGCCCAGCAGCACGACCAGTGACGTCCGTGCGGAGCCTGCAAGCGCCGAGACCCCCACGGTCAGTGCGCAGAACACCAGCAGATAGAGTACGTAGGCGGCAGCCAGTGCTAGCAGGGCAGCGAGATCCGCGGCGCCGCCGTACTGGATGGACAGCCCCGGAAGGCTGATCAGCAGCATGGCCAGCACCAGCAGCAGCGACGCGGTCGCCAGGGCAATCAGGCGCCCGCAGATCAGCACGCCCGCCGAGGCGCCGGTGCCGAGTTCCTGGCGCAGCGTCTCGCGGGCAATATCGCCAGACAGTGTCGCGAACCCGGCCAGGATGATCAGCAGCGGCGCCACGACCTGCAGCGCCCACGCCGCAGAGAAGCCCTCGAAGCGGCTGAGTGCGGTACCGGCATCAACCGCGCGGTGCCGGGCCGGGTTCTGTGCGTGGCCCTCGATGAACACCGAGGTTCCCAGGTAATCCGTCAGCCCCGGATCCAGTGCAGCCAGCGGCCGCACGGGGGCCGGAATGGCACGCCCGACATGCGCGGCACTGTGCGGGTCGATCGTGCCCTGGCTGTCCCACAACCGCGCCTCTTCCGCGCTCACGGCCTGGCGCTCCTGCGCCTGCAGGGTCAGGCGTGCGGCACCGCTCAGCACCGATGCTCCCGCAATCAGCAACAGGGCAAGGGCGAGCCACAGCACGCGCCGCTCGCGCCACATCAGCGCAAGCTGGGTTGCCGCGACAGCGAGAGCCTGCTGGATGGCCATGACGGTCCGCGACAGGGCAGGGGTATCGGCGCGCATGCGGCGGCCTACCAGCGATGCGTCAGCGTCATGGACAGGAAGCGACCCAGCGCTGTTGCATTGGTGGGGTCATAGCCGGTGTTGATGCTGTTGACGATGAACGGCGGATCCCGGTCGAACAGGTTCTGCACGTTGAACGCAAGCGATGTGCCACGCTGCGTATCTGCCGATGGGCCGAAGTGATAGGCGAGATTCAGATCGACGGTCGTCCAGGAGCTGACGTGCGGCCGCGCGACATTGGCAGGGTCGCGATAACTGTCCACGAAGTTCACGAAGAGCCCGCCCGCTGCCTGCTGCCGGCTGAGCGTGATGCCGCCGCGCATCTTGAGATCCACGGGGTAGTACACCGCGTTCACCGCATCCACCTCGGGCGAGGTACTGGTCACGCGCCGCTTCGATTCGATGATGTACTGCCCGGCCAGGTTCACCGCGATGTGGGTCTGGCCGGCATCGAAGGCATAGGACCCACTGAAGTCCACACCCCGCTGCCGGGTAAAGGCGTTGTTGCGGAAGCGGTTGTCGAGGATCACCTGGCTGTTGCTCTCATCCATTCCAGCCGGCAGCGCGTACGGCCCCACGCGTGAGACAAACAGGCCCAGGCCCGAAATGCCCAGCTGGCGTGCCTGCTGGATCTGCTGTTGCGTGGGGTTGGTGGTCAGGATGTCTGCATAGGGCGCGGTGGACTGCTGGAACAGCGACGGGAAGCTGCCGCCGAAACCACTGCCGATGCGGTCGGCGTATTCGATGTGGTAGTAGTTGGCGTCGATCTTGAGGCCGGGTATGGACGGCGGCGCGAACGAGAAACCGCCGGTCCAGGTCTTGGCACGCTCAGGCCCCAGATCCGGGTTGCCATTGGACAGCATCATCAGGATCGTGTTGCCACCGGGCGCGCCTGGGTTGGGCACGTTCGCCACCACCACGGTGTTGTTCAGCTGCATGTCCTGGTACACCGGCGCGCGGTAGGAGCGGCCGTAGCTGGTACGGAACGAAAGCCCCTGGGTCGCCTCCCACAGCAGGCCGAACTTGGGATTCAGCGTGGAACCGAAATCGCTGTAGTCGTCATAGCGCGCTGCAGCGGTCAGGGACAGGCTGCGCACGCCCGGCAGATCCTTCAGCAGCGGAACGTTGAGCTCGGCAAAAGCGGACCTCACGGTACGCTGCAGGTCGAGCGGCTTTTCCAGGCCGCGGTGATCGACCAGTTCATAGCCGTCGCGGCGGTAGCCCGCACCGAATGCCGCGCGGACCCCACCGGCGGGCAGGCTGAACAGCTCGCCGTCGGCGACCAGGTCCAGGTAACGCGATTCGGAGTTGGTATTCGTGGGCGGCGCGGTACTGGCCGAGCTGCCAGTGATGGTGGTGCGCTGATAGGACACATCGCTCCTGCCGAACCCCGAATCCAGGCGCGCCTGCCACCCGCGTGGAAGATCCAGGGTGAGTCCGGCGAACAGGTCGAACTGCCGCGTGTGCGGGAACAACCGGGTTTCGTCGGCGGTGCCGGAAATGGTGGTGTCCATCTCGCGCTTGGCGAACGAGCCGGTCACGTTCAGGGTCAGCACATCGCTGAGCTGCTGCACACCGTCCACATACAGGCTGTGGCGCTTGGATCCCGGGTAGAGGTCATACGGCTTGACCCGCACGTTCTTCGAAAAGTCCTTGTCCACTGCCGGCAGGTTGCTCTGCTTGAGGAACTCATAGCTGGCCAGCACATGGCCGCCATTCCATGACCAGCCTGCCGACTGCGAGGCCTGGTACTCCTCCATGCTGCCGGCGGTGACAGCGCCGTAGCGCACAGCCGTCTCGTACCCGGTGAAGTCGCGCCGCAGGATGATGTTGACCACGCCGCCGACCGCATCGGTGCCGTAGATGGCCGAGGCACCATCGGTGAGGATTTCCACGCGCTCGACGGCACTGAGCGGAATCAGCGAGACATCCACGTACTGGTAGCGGTTCGATGAGGTCACGCGATGGCCGTTGATCAGGGTCAACGTGGTGCCGGTTCCCAGCCCGCGCAGATTGAGGGCGGTGCCCTGGCCGAAGTTGTTGCCGGTATCGCGGTCGACGCCGAGATTGGCGACGTTGGCACCATTGGCGCCACCGCCGAAGTTCTGCGGCAGCTTCTCGAGCAGCTGCTGCACGGTGGCCACGCCGGTGCGGTCGATGGCCTCCTTGTCGATCACGATCACCGGCGATGCACCGCCGCCAACGGCATCGCGGATGTTGCTGCCGACCACCAGCACCTTGTCCAGGGTGGCGGTCGGCGCCTCGGGCGGTGTGACCGGCGCTTTCGCGCTGCGGTCATTGCCGGGGTTCTGGGCCAGTGCGGGCAGGCTGGCCAGCAAGCCCGCAGCGATGCTGATCGCCAGGCGCGCGCGCGCCATGGCAGTGGATGCGTTCGTCATTCCCCGGTCCATCGATCTCATTGGAGTGTGGCCTGCGGCAGGGTCACGCCGCTCCTGAATGGCGATGTTATATCATATCATTAAGGCGAACGACGGAGAGGGGCCGACCCCATGCTGGAGCGAGGCCAATGACGAAGAACGCCGTTCCGCCTCCCGTGGCGGAGATTCTGGGTGCGTACTGGAAGACTGATCGTCGGCTGTTGCTGCTGATCGCCAGCAGTGTCGTGCTGTCCAGCCTGGCCACTGTTGCGGCGCCCTATCTGTTCTCGCGCCTGATCGACCGTCTGCCCAGCGACGGGGTCGGCGCTCTCGCTGGCGGCTTTGTGCTGTATGCGGTCATGCTTGGCGCTGGCAGCGCCCTGCAGAACATCGTGCAGTACCTGTCGTTCCTCAGTGGCGAGAACCTTGGCTTCATCACCAGCACCCGCTACTTCACCCGCCTGCTGAAAAAGACCAACAGTTTCTTCCTGGACCACAACGCGGCCGAGCTGCAGGTGGCTGGCGAAAAAGGCCGCGGGGCGCTGAAGATCGTCGTGCAGCTGGGATTGGTGGCCTTCATTCCCAGTGCGCTGCAGATTGTGCTGACCCTGGTCACGCTGGGGGCGCTGATCAATCTGCAGGTGGTGTTGATCGTGCTGGTCTACGGCGCAGTGGCTGTCGCCCTTTCCGCGATTGCCACCCGGCGTGCGCGGATCCATCGCGAAGCCGCGGTCGAGGCCGGGCAGCAGAACGCCCGCTTCGTCGGCAATGCCATGAATGCGATGGAGACATTGCGGCAGTTCGGTGGCAGCGCCTGGATGGTGCAGCGCTTCGAGCAGAAGGCCCAGGAGGTGCGCGACAGCTGGCGTGCCTATGTACTGCAGCGCATCGGCTTCATCGCGCTGCTGGGCGCCGGCCTGGCTGTCGAGTTCATCGTCACCTTCCAGCTGTTGCTGCCGCGCTACCAGAGCGGCGCGCTCAGCATCGGTGACATCGTGCTGTTCAACCTGCTGCTGCTCCAGCTCAACATGCCATTCGAGATGATCGCCCGCTCGATCGACGACGTCGCGCGCTCCTGGAGCATGCTGGGCCCGCTTTCAACGCTGTGGGCGGCGCCCGAGGAGCAGCAGGTGGCCGATGCCCAGCGCTTCGCCGGGGAAGGCGGCCGCCTGGAGTTCCAGCAGATCAGCCACCGCTATGGCAATGGGCGCGGGGTGAGCGATGTGTCCCTCGAGGCCGAACGTGGCGGCATCAATTTCCTGATCGGGCCGACCGGGGCAGGGAAGTCGACGCTGTTCAAGCTGGCCCTGAAGTCGATCGATCCCCAGCGTGGCCGGATCCTGGTCGATGGCGTTGACCTGTCCCGGATCGACCGTGCGGCGTGGCATGCCGCCGTCGCGGTGGTTCCGCAGGATGTCATCCTGCTCAACGAAAGCCTGGCCGACAACATCCTGCTGGGGCGCGCGCGTGATGATGATCGGCTGCGGCATGCCGCACGCAAGGCTGCGATCCTGCCGTTGATTGAAGTACTGCCCGAGGGGCTGGAAACCACGGTGGGCGAGCGCGGCCTGAAGTTGTCCGGTGGTGAGCGCCAGCGCATCGCGATCGCCCGTGCCCTGTATGGCGAACCGGCCATCCTGTTCCTGGACGAGGCCAGCTCCGCGCTGGATGAGGCCACTGAACGCGAGATCATGGACCACATTCGCGCACTGGCGAATGACGTAACCGTCGTGGCCATCACCCATCGGCGCGGCATCGTGAGCCCGACTGACCGGGTGATCGAGCTCGGGGGCGATGCTTAGGGCCAGTAGGCGCTCCGCAGCCAGCGTGTTCGCCGCCACAATCGGCTATCGTGAGCGCTCTTTCCCAATCGCCCTTCAAGCGCCAACGCATGGAAGCCACTTCGAAGACCGTTCGAAACAGACGTTGGTTTCACGCCTTCGTTGTGTCCGTCGTACTCCTTGGTACCGGATGCACGGGCGGAAAGACGCCATCGAAGGAACCGGGGGCGGAGATCGACGAGGTTGCGCAGACCCTGATCGAGCAGCCCTTGCTGCACTCGGCATCCATCGGCGTGGTGTACCGGGGCAGGACCTTCATCCGCCATCGCGGCGATATGGTGGCAGGTACAGCCGGCGCGCCGACCGATGCCACGCTCTATGAGATCGGCTCACTGAGCAAGACGCTGGCCGGCACCTTGATGGCCAATGCGGTGCTGGAAGGCAGGGTGGGCCTGGAGGATGACGTTCGCACGTACCTGCAGGGCGACTATCCCAACCTGCAGTACCAGGGCCAACCCATCCGCGTCCGCCACCTGCTGTCGCACACCAGTGGCCTGCCGAACATGCTGCCGGAGCGCGCGAACACGGTACTGGAGGACTTTGCCGATCACCGCACGCCGGGCGAACTCAATGCGCTCTACGCGCACTACGGCAAGCCGGATTTCCTCCGGGACCTGCACGCCGTGCAGATCCCGCGGATGCCAGGGAAGGAATACGCCTACTCCAGCGCAGGGACCGAGCTGGCGGCGCATGTTCTGGAGGTGGCCTACAAGACCGACTACGCATCACTGCTGCGTGGCTTCTTCAGCGACTCCGCGGCGATGACCGGCCTTCGGATCAGGCTGGATGATGCCGAAGCGCCGCGGTTGGCGGCCGGCTATCACAGCGACAATCCCGTACCGACCACGCCGATGCCGCAGTTGCCATGGGGCGCTTCCGGAAACGTCAAAGCAACCGTCCCGGACATGGTGAAGTACCTTCAGTTCCAACTGGCCAATGGGCCGGTGGTAAAGGAATCGCATCGCGCCCTGGCCAGATTCGACGACGAGTTCAGCATCGGCTACTTCTGGAACATCGTCGCCGGCGATCGCCAGAAGGGCGTCTACTATGCCCACCACGGTGGCGTACCGCGCTCACAGTGCTACATCTACATCATGCCGGAGCACGATCTGGGCATCTTCGTGATCACCAACCAGAGTGGCGACCAGACCGCGCATGCCATGGAAGCGGCGATCGATGCCCTGGTCGGGAAGATTGCTGCAAGCGAGACCCCATAGTCCGGGTGGCGCCCGGCAGCGCCCGACTAGAGCAGCAACAGCGCCCCGATCAGCGCAGGCGGCATCACCAGCGCACCGACGCGCAGGAAGTCGAGCGCGCTGACATGCTCGCCCTCGCGGCGCAGCGCCACCAGCCACAGCATCGTGGCCAATGAGCCGGTCACCGACAGGTTGGGGCCCAGGTCCACGCCGACCAGCAATGCGGCGCGGGTCTGTGCCGGCAGATCGGCCATCTGGCCCAGCGAGCCTGCGGCGAGGCCGACCGGCAGATTGTTGGCCACGTTGCTCAGCAGCGCGACCGCGCCACCGGCCAGCCAGCTGGCCTGGTGTGGGGAAGCCTGCGCAACGGCCTGCAGCGCGCTGGCCGCCGTCTGGATGACACCGGTCTGGGCCACTGCTTCCACCAGCACGAACAGGCCGGCCACCAGCGGCAGCACGCCCCAGGACACATGGCGCAGCAGCGGCAACGGACTGCGCCGCTGGCGCATCGCCACTACTGCCACGCTCAGCGTGCCTGCGCAGAACGTGGCCAGGCCGAGCGGGCCGTTCAGTGCGGACGTCACCAGCAGCACGGTGCCGGTGAACAACACGCCCAGCGCGCTCAGCCGGCCACCTTCGGTCAGCGGGCGATGCTCCGGCGCCGCCACCAGCGGCTGCGCGATCTCGCGCCGATGCACCCAGCGCAGCACCAGATAGGTGGCACCGATCGCGGCCAGTGACGGCAACGCGAACTGTGCCAGCCACTGCATCAAGGGTGGCATGTGCTGGCCGTACACCACCAGGTTGGCCGGGTTGGAAATGGGCAGCACGAAGCTGGCCGCATTGGCGATGAAGGCGCAGACGAACAGATAGGGCAGGGGGTTGGCGCGGGCGGCCTTGCAGGCGGCGTAGACCGCCGGGGTCAACACCACCGCTGTGGCATCATTGGAAAGGAACACAGTCACCAGCGTGCCGACCAGGAACACCAGGTCGAACAGGCGTCGTCCCGAGCCTCCCGCATGACGGACCGCGTACAACGCCAGCCAGTCGAACAGGCCTTCGCGCCGGGCCAGCTCGGCCAGCACCATCATGCCGACCAGGAACAGATAGACATCGCGGCCCTCGGCCACCGCGTGCAAGGTCGTGCCGAACGACACCGCTCCCAGCAGTGGAAGCAGAATCGCCGCCCCCAGTGCCCATACGTACTCCGGAATGCGGAACGGCCGGAACAGCAGGCCGAGGGTCGCCACGGTCACGGCCGCCCAGATGAGGAAAGAGGAGCAGGAAGCGAGCATCGGGCGGGGTGTCTCAGCGGCGCCGACGCGTACCTCAACAGGACGCGCCCGCTGCAATCACGGTGGTTCGGGGAAGGCGGCATCATACCCTGCGAGCCGCGCCCGGGCTGTAGCGCCGAGCCCAGGCTCGGCTGTTTGCCGCGTGCCGCTGGCACGCACGCTCCGCGAACGTTTTCTTCGGACGTTCTTCACCACCACCCCGCATAAGGTGGGAGCCATTCAAGGCGTTGCGGTGGACTCAACGATGTTCGAATACCAGGACTGGACCTTCAACGCCAATGGCCGAACCCTGGTGGCCCGGGTGGAACTGGATGGCGACGGCGGCTGCACCATCAACCGTTACCGGCTGTCCCCCGGGCCTGCCCAGTCCGGGCTATGCATCAAGGTGGCCTCGCAGGAGGAAGCCGCCAAGAGGCTCGAAACCGAGGTGGAGAAACTGCTCGGCCCAGAGTGGTAAAGAGGGCTTCGCTGCGGCAGAAGCGTTGTGAGGTTGCCAGCGCCACTCCGCAATCTCAGTCCATGCGACGGCCGACCGTATTCTTCCGGCCATGCATTCGCCCTCCAGCCCTCCCGATTTCATGACGACCCGCCAGCCCTCCGGCTGGGTACAGAGCGGTGACCGCTGGGACCTGTGGTGGAACGGCCGCTGCGTGGCCAACATCGTGCCGCATGCCGTGCTCGGTGTCCGCCTGTTCCTCGACGCGCGGAAAATGTCACAGACCAAGGTGGTGGCTGCCGCGAATGCGCGGCAGGCCAAGCGCTACGCCGAACGCTGGTGCGCCGCCCGGCTCTGCCCGCAGTTGCGGCTGCGCGATGCGGTGGCGCGGCTGCTGGATGCCGGTACTCCACCACCTTCCGCGCTCACGCGTGAGCAGCGGCAGCAGGCCCGCCGCCTGGCCGAGGCCGGGTCGCGTGAGATGGGCCGGATCAAGGAGGCGCTGGCGCTGAGACGGCCCCCTGCGATGTCGCGAGCGCAGGAGCAGGCACGCCCGCTACCCAGATAGAACCTCGGCCACGTGGTCCTGCGCGCACCTATAATGCCACCCCCAGCCTCGATCACTTGCTGATCGAGGCACCTGCCGGGTCTACCTGCGGCATCCATCTGGAGTTGATCAAGAATGCAGACGTTCACGGAAGAATGGATTGGCGCCCTGCGGCGCGTTGCACTCTGTGCGGGGCTGGCTGCCCTGGCCTGCAGCACTCCGGCACTTGGCAATGACAACGCGGCCGAGCGGGATCGCGTGATGGCTGCGGCGAAGGCCGGCAACGCGGAAGCCCAGAATGAACTTGGAGACAGGTATCTGCGCGGCGCAGGCGTCGACAGGGACGCAGCGAAGGCAGCGGACTGGTACCGCAAGGCGGCCGATCAGGGCTATGCGCCGGCACAGTCCATGCTGGGTGTGCTGTATCTGCGAGGCAATGGCGTGCCGAAGGATCCCGCTCAGGCCCTGCACTGGGTACGCAAGGCTGCCGATCAGGGCAATGCGGACGCACAGTCCGATCTCGGGATCATGTACCTGCAGGGCCTGGGCCCGCAGCAGGATGATGCCCAGGCTGTCCTGTGGCTCCGGCGAGCCGCTGAACTCGGCTCGCCGGCCGGGCAGTACAGCCTTGCCAATCTCTATCAGAAGGGACGCGCCGGCCTCACGAAAGACGAGGCCCAGGCCATGCAGTGGTATGCCAGGGCAGCCGTGCAGGAGCTCGGCCTAGCGGGAGTCAAGGAGGCCCGCCTGGAGCTGTGCCTGAATCGCAAGGAGAACGAGGTGTGGTGTGCCGAGATGGACACGCCCGGCGCGTTTGGCCCGGTTGAAGCATTCACAGCGGCTGCCGATGGCGGTGATGTGGAGGCGCAGACCAGGCTCGCCCTGATGTATGCCAAGGGTATCAGCGTAGAGAAGGATGAGGCCCGATCCGCCGATCTTTATCGCAAGGCCGCAATGGCGGGCTACGCGCCTGCACAGGCCGAGCTGGGATACCTGTACTCCATCGGGCGTGGGGTGCCCAAGGACCAGGATGAGGATATCTACTGGACCTGTGAGGCTGCAGCGCAGGGAAACCGCAGGGCGATCCGCAATCTGGCCATCAAGCAGACCTACGATCTGTTCGATCCGAAGGAGTGCCCCGAGCGACGCGCGCGCAAGCGCTGAGTGCCGATGCGTCCGGACCCCGCACAGAGGTCCGGACGCAGATCGCTTGCAGCGGTTACGCCGAGAGCTCCTCGCGCACGATCCTGGCCCCTTCGCTGAGCGCCCGCAGCTTGCCCCGTGCCACGTCACGGGCCAGCGGCGCCATGCCGCAGTTGGTGCTCGGGTAGAGCTTGTCGGCATCCACGAACTGCAGCGCCTTGCGCAGGGTGTTGGCCACTTCCTCGGCCGTCTCCACCGTGCTGGAGGCCACGTCGATGGCGCCCACCATCACCTTCTTGCCGCGCACCAGCTCGATCAGATCGATCGGCACGTGCGAGTTGTGGCATTCCAGCGAGATGATGTCGAGGTTGGAGGTCTGCAGCTTCGGGAACGACTCTTCATACTGGCGCCACTCCGAGCCCAGCGTCTGCTTCCAGTCGGTGTTGGCCTTGATGCCGTAGCCGTAGCAGATATGCACGGCGGTCTCGCACTTCAGCCCTTCGATCGCACGCTCCAGTGCGGCCACGCCCCAGTCGTTCACTTCGTCGAAGAACACGTTGAAGGCAGGCTCATCGAACTGGATGATGTCGACGCCAGCGGCTTCCAGCTCCTTCGCTTCCTCGTTGAGGATCTTCGCGAATTCCCAGGCCAGCTTCTCGCGGCTCTTGTAATGCGCGTCGTACAGGGTGTCGATCATGGTCATCGGGCCGGGCAGGGCCCACTTGATCGGTTGCGTGGTCTGCCGGCGCAGGAACTTCGCATCCTCCACGAACACTGGCTTGGGGCGGCTCACGGCGCCGACCACGGTCGGCACGCTGGCGTCGTAGCGGTTGCGGATGCGCACGGTTTCGCGCTTCTCGAAGTCGACGCCGCTGAGATGCTCGATGAAGGTGGTGACGAAGTGCTGCCGGGTCTGCTCACCGTCGCTGACGATATCGATGCCGGCGTGCTGCTGTTCCTGCAGGGACAGGCGCAGGGCATCCTGCTTGCCTTCGGTCAGGCCTTCATCCTGCAGCTTCCAGGGTGACCAGAGCTTTTCGGGCTCTGCCAGCCAGGAGGGCTTGGGCAGGCTGCCGGCGGTGGAGGTGGGGAGCAGTTTCTTCGTCGACATTGCGTCTTGTGTCCTGGGGGCGAATGGAAAATCGATGGATCAGCGGGCAGCCCACTGTTCAAGCACGGCGCGGTACGGCTTGATGAAGTGCTCTTCGGTGAACCTGCCCTGCTTGACCGCCAGCTGGCTGCGCTCTTCGCGGTCGTAGACGATGCGGGTGGAGGAGTAGTCCTGGTGCTTCAGGCTGGGCTGGTAGACCTTGCCGGCCACGGAGTTGGCGTTGTAGATCTCCGGGCGATAGATCTTCTGGAAGGCTTCCATCGTGCTGATGGTGCCGATCAGCTCCAGGTTCGAGTAGTCGCCCAGCAGGTCGCCCTGGAAGTAGAACGCCAGCGGCGCAACACTGCCCGGTGGCATGAAATAGCGCACCTGCAGGCCCATCTTGTCGAAGTACTGGTCGGTGGGGGAGAACTCGCCTTGCCGGTACTCCACGCCCAGGATGGGATGGTGGTTCTCGGTGCGGTGGTAGGTCTTGCTGCTGGAGACGCTGATGCAGATCACCGGCGCCTTGCTGAAGTTGGCGCGGTAGGCCTCCGATTCCAGGAAGTGCTGGAACAGTTTGCCGTGAAGATCACCGAAGCCTTCCGGAATGCCGAAGGTTGCCTTGCCCTCGTTGCTGGCCGGCAGCACCACGCTGAAATCGTAGTCACGCACATAGGACGAGAAGTTGTTGCCGACGATGCCCTCGGTGCGAGCGCCGGTACGCGTGTCGACAATGGTCGGGCGCAGCACTTCGATCAGCGGGAACGGATCGCTGCCATCGGCTCCATCGATGTGCATCTCCACCGAGATGATGTCCAGCTCAACGGCGTAGCGGTCCGCGCTCGGGTTGTCCCAGTGCGCCAGGTCGTTGAAGCGGTTGTTGATCATGCTGATCGTGTTGCGCAGGTTTTCCTGGCGGGATGCGCCACGGGCCAGGTTGGCGAAGTTGGTGGTGATGCGCGTGCCGTCAGCGGGCTGGTAGTCCTCGTTGAAGGGGATGCGCGTGATGCTGAAAGTGAAGGTGTCGGTCGTCATGGGCGGCGTTCCGGTTGCGGGGGTGACATCCGAATGCAGGTCGCTGGCATTCGGCATTCAGAGGACTGCAGCGGCCTCGGCGGCAGCGGGCGCTGCACGATGGGACAGCGCAAGCAGGGGCAGCGCCCGCTGCACCGCCAGCCGTGCACGCTGGATCAGGGCGTCGTTGTGCACGCGGCCCTCGGCGAAATCGCGGTCGGTGGCGTACACGCCCAGGGGCAGGGTGCGGGCCTGGAAGAAACTGAAGAGTGGCCGCAGCTGGTGGTCGATCACCAGCGCGTGGCGCTCACTGCCGCCGGTGGCGGCGAGCAGGATCGGGGTGTCGACCAGTGCGTCCTGGTGGATGAAATCGAAGAAGTGCTTGAACAGGCCGGTGTACGAACCGCGGTAGACCGGCGTGGCCACCACCAGCACGTCCGCCTGTTCAACGGCAATCAGCTGCTGCTCCACGCTGGCCGGCAGTTGCGAGCGCCACAGCGCACCGGCCAGTTGCGGCGCCAGCTCGCCCAGCTCGATCAGGTGCGGTTCGCAGGCAACGTCCTCGCCGATCAGGTCCAGCAGGTGCTCGGCCAGGGTTGCAGCCCTGGAGGGGCGCTGCAGTCCGCCGGAGACGGCGACGATACGGAGGGGGCGGGTCATCTGTTCGCTTTCAGCAGGAGGGGGAGCTCCTTCGGGCGATCTGCGGGGGCGCAGTCCTGCAGGCCGGCGAGGTGACCGGGCTGGCAGGCAACCGAAGGCATGACCCGATCCTAGTCATGCCCTTCCATGACGTAAAATGGTATTACTTCACTAATCCATGAGCAGGATTCATCGTCATGCTGGAACGGATCCACCTCAGCATCGTGCAGCAGGTCGAGCAGCAGGGCTCGTTGACCGCCGCCGCGGGCGTACTCAACCTGACCCAGTCTGCCCTGAGCCACAGCATGAAGAAGCTGGAACAGCAGCTGGGCACCGATGTCTGGCTGCGCGAAGGCCGCAGCCTGCGCCTGACCCAGGCCGGGCAGTACCTGCTGGCGGTGGCCAATCGCGTGCTGCCGCAGCTGGACCTGGCCGAAGAGCGACTGGGCCAGTTCGCACAGGGCGAGCGCGGTGCACTGCGCATCGGCATGGAATGCCATCCCTGCTACCAGTGGCTGCTGAAGATCGTCTCGCCGTACCTGGCCGCCTGGCCGGACGTGGATGTGGACGTCAAGCAGAAGTTCCAGTTTGGTGGCATCGGCGCGCTGTTCGGCTACGAGATCGACCTGCTGGTCACGCCCGATCCACTGCTGAAGCCGGGCCTGAAGTTCGTGCCCGTGTTCGACTACGAGCAGGTGCTGGTGGTGGCCAGGAGCCACCCCCTGGCCAAGGTGGATCACGTAAAGCCGCGCCAGCTCGGCCAGGAAGTGCTGATCAGCTACCCGGTGCCGTTCGAGCGCCTGGACATCTACAACCAGTTCCTGCTGCCGGCCGGCATCACGCCGCGGCGCCACAAGACCATCGAAACCACCGACATCATGATGCAGATGGTGGCCAGCGGCCGTGGTGTGGCCGCGATGCCGCGCTGGCTGGTGGAGGAGTACGCGGCGCGCATGGACGTGGTGCCGGTGCGCCTGGGGGCGAAGGGCATTCCCAAGCAGATCTACCTGGGTGCGCGTGAGGCCGATACCGGCATCGACTATCTGCAGGCCTTCGTCGAGCTGGCGCGTAACAGCACGCCGGTTGCCGGCAATGTGGGCGGAGCGCGTTGATGCCTGCACGCGCGCCTGATCGGGCGGAAGCCTTCATCAACAGGTTTTCGCTGGAAGTGAGCGCCAAGGCCATGCCGGCACTGCGCGCGGAAGCGGATCGCATCGCTCCGGGAACGACGATCTCGATCCCTTACCTGGCGAGCGAGGACGACGACGCCCGGCTGGCGGCCGCGCGCACGGTGCGCGAACTCGGCTTCGAGCCGATGCCGCATCTCTCTGCCCGCCGCATCGGGTCGCGTGCGGCGCTTGCGCGGTTCATGGAACGCGCCGCCAGCGATGCGGGGGTAGAGAAGTGCCTGCTGATCGCCGGTGACCTAGCCACGCCTGCCGGGCCGTTTGCTGACAGCATTTCGCTCATCGAGACAGGGCTTCTGGAGCGCTCCGGCATCAAGGTTGTGGCCATCGGCGGGCATCCGGAAGGCCATCCGGTGATGACCGCCGAGGATCGGTGGCGCGTGTTGGAACGCAAATGCCAGGCCATCGAAGCGCAGGGCATGGCGCCGTTGATCATCACCCAGTTCGCCTTCGATGCCGATACCGTGCTGGCCTGGCTGGATGCGCTGCGCGCCCGTGGCATCACGGTTCCGGTACTGGTGGGCGTGCCCGGCCCGGCCAGCATTGCGCGACTGGCCCGCTACGCCGCGATGTGCGGCGTGGGTGCCAGTGCATCGATGCTGGCGCGGTACGGCATCTCGATCGGCCGGCTGCTGGGAACGGCAGGGCCGGAGGTGTTCATGGATCGCCTGCTGAGTGGGCTGACGGACGCCCATGGCCCGGTCAGCCCGCACTTCTTCCCGTTCGGTGGCATTGCGCCATCACTCGGCTGGATAGAGCGGTACCGGCGGCGCACGTCGGCCGCCAGCGTTTGATGCTCTATCGATGATCGCGTGGCTGGGCCCTTCAGCCCGGCAGTTCGCACTTCATCCTGCCGTCCACGTAGTACGGCTTGGGTACGTTTGGGTTCTCGCTGGTCTTCTCGAAGACCACCTCGAAGGAAGCCGCATCGGGCGAGCCCTTGCGGTCGGTGCACGCGTCCTGCAGCTTCTTCTTGACCGCCGCGATGCCCGCATCGCGATTGGCGCCGTCGGCGCTGTTGGTCAAGTTCACGCTCTCGGCGGAGGCCAGGGGGCTCAGTGCCAACAGGCAGCCGGTCAACATCAGGGTGTGCAGCTTGGTCATGGTCATACCTCGTTGGTCTGCAATGAGGTCCCAGCATAGAGACAGGCTGTTAAAGGCCCGTGGCCGCCCCGGTTTCGTAGCCGGTTCTGCGGCATTCGTCGTCGAACACGTGAGGTTGGTCGGACGTTTTCCCTTCGCGGGAGGTGTTCGGCTAGGCTGCAGCGACTGACCGCAAGGATGAAGACACCCATGATCCGCTGGCTGTTCCTCGCGCTTGCCGCGCTGCCGCTCGCTGCCGGGGCCGTGGTCATCCGCCACGACGTGGACGATGCCCGCTACCGGATCGAGGGATCAGAATTTCCCGCCCTGGCCGACATGCCGGGTGAAGGGCAGGGCGTTCTGATCGCCCCACAGTGGGTGCTGACGGCAGCGCATGCCGCACCAATGGAAGGGATGGGGCTGGCCATCGCCATCAACGGCAGGGACTACGGCGTGGAGCGCGTGTTCGTGCACCCCGGCTACAGGAGAATGCCCGACGCATTGGGAAAGGAGGCGCTGGCGACGGGAAGCCCGGCGAAGATCCACGCGTTCCTGGCCGGGTCGGATGACATTGCATTGATCCGGCTCGCCACCCCGGTGAACGATGTGCAGCCCGTAGCACTCTATCGCGGCAGCGCCGAGGTCACGCAGGTCGCCGCCTTGATCGGAAAGGGCGCCACCGGCAACGGTGCGATGGGGCTGGTACCGGGCGGGCCACATCGCACCACGCTGCGGCGGGCATACAACGCCATTACCGGTGGCAATGATCGCTATCTCTGGTATCGGTTCGATGCCCCGCCACAGGGTCTCCCACTTGAAGGCGTGCTCGGTAACGGGGACAGCGGCGGCCCATTGCTGATCAAGGATCACGGCGCCTGGCAACTGGTCGGACTGGGCTCCTGGATCACCGCCGTTCCCGAGCATGCCCTTGAAGCCGGCTTCTATGGCCAGGTGGTGCACAACGTTCGGGTATCGCGCTATGTGGGTTGGATCGAGAGCGTCCTGAGTGCGCCCGTTTACCGCCCAGTAACACCCGAAGACTGACAGCTGTCACTGGTTGCAACCCGGGCGGAAGCGAATAGTGGGCGCCAAGGCGAGGGCACCTCGCCACCACCCACCAAGGCGACCGCTCATGAACATGCTCCAGCAACTCACCTCGCAGACGCCGATCTGGGTCTGGCTGCTCCTGGCGTTCCTGGTCACGCGCGGCATTGCCGCGATGAAGCCGGGCGAAACGTCACTGCAGAAACTGGCCGTCGTGCCTGCGCTGTTCACCGTATGGGGCGCCTGGTCGATCAGCCATCGCTACGGAGTGTCCTGGAGCGCTTGGGGCGAGTGGCTGGCCGGCATCGGCACCGGCGCGGCACTGGGGTGGCTGCTGCTGGGCCACGTAAAGCTGACTCTGGATGGCGCCACCGGAAAGCTCTGGCGCAACGCGGACTACAGCGTGTTGCCGCTGCTGCTGGTCACGTTCCTGGTGAAGTACGGTTTCGAAGTTGCATTCGCGGTGTCACCGTCATTGATCGCCAATGCCGGCGCCAGTGCGGCCTACCTGCTGCTTGCCGGTGGATTCACCGGCCTCTTCATCGGCAAGTACTGCCGCTATCTGGCCTCGTTGCGACGGGACGCAGCGGGGAAGGGGCTGGAGGTCGCAGGCTGAATCCCACTCCGCCGTGATGCATCACATTAATAGCCCGGGAGGGTAGTGCCGACTGCTGGCCGGCGCCCCTTGTCCCTACAGGCTCCAATCAACCCGCATGCCGGCGATCAACGCATTCGGCAGGTCCCGCTGGCGGGCGGGCTCGTTGAACTGGTCTGGATGCACGATGTAGTGCAGGTTCGGGGCGATCCGGAGCTGCGGGGTGAGCTGGATGCCATAGCTCAGTTCCATCATCACCTGGCTCCCGTGCGGCGTGCCGCTACCGCCGGCCGCGGCGCGGGCAAGGCGCAGGTTCTCCAGCGCGATGCTGCTGTACTTCTGCTGGGTCACAACGAAAGCGATGCTGTCCTGCGGCCGGCTGGCGAACGTGCCTTTCTGCACCATGCCAGCCTGCAGGAAATGATCCTCGATCAACTGGCCGGAGGTGCCCTTGAGCGCCGCACCGAACAGGGTCAGGCCGCGGCCGCCACCATCACTGGTGAGCTGTTGCTCGAAGCGGGCGAACGCACCGGATCGGCCGCGACGGGACGCATAGTCCTGCCCGCTGAGCAGCGCCGGGCTGCCGTTGGCATCTCGCAGCGGATCCAGATAGGTCGAGTTGTCCTGCCAGCCACCGAGTTCGTAGCGGGCTTTCAGCCGTGCCGAAGCAGGGCTGCGCCAACCGAGCGTGTAGGGCACGATCCAGCCGGTGGCCTGGTGGGTACTCCATTTCAGACCGTGCTGGCCGTCCTCGGCCTGGCTGGGATCGACCTGGTAAGCGCCGACGCGCACATAGACATCGGGCGTCACCCAGGCCGTGGCATCGGCCATCCAGCTCGATACCGGCCACCAGGTGAAATTGCTGGTGCGGAACACGTAGGTCGGGTTGCCGCAGGCCGAATTGCCCTGGAAGTACTGGCACAGCTCCGAACCGAGGTGATGGATGTTGGCGACGCTGCGCCCGGCTTCCAGCACCAAACGGTCGTTCAGCAGTTTCTGTTCAAGCGTCAGGTTGGCCAGGCGCGTGCCCTGGCCGCCGTAGATTTCCTGCACCGAGGTGCTGTTGCCAGTGCTGCTGTTGGCCAGATTGGTGCCATGGCGGTTGATGCCGTAGGCCTTGATCGTCGCGCCCTGCCAGCCAAACGCAGCATCCAGGTTCACGTCGGCGCCGAACATCAGCTGGCCGGCATACGCCGTGCCGCTGCGCTTGCCGCCGTCGAGCGTGGCAGCCGCTTCGCCGGTGTACGCCAGCTTGGGGGTGAAGACGTCGCTCGCGTCGGCGGCTGCGGCCACGGACGGCAGGGCCAGCAGGATCGCTACCGGCAACAGGCGGCGGGAAGAGCAGGTCATGGGCGAGGTTCCGTTTACAGGGTGGGAGCCGTGACCGGCTTCTTGAGGACGCGCAGCGCGACCGCCGTGACGGCCACGCCGGCCACCAGTGCCAGCAGGTAGACGCCAAGGTGGGTGACCGCGTTCGGGATCGGCAGCACGAACACCCCGCCGTGCGGCACCTTCAGCTCGACGCCTGCGGCCATCGAGATCGCACCGGCCACGGCCGAGCCGAGAATCAGCGCCGGAATGGTGCGCAGCGGGTCGCGCGCGGCGTAAGGGATCGCACCCTCGGTCACGAAGCTGAGGCCAAGCACGCCCGCGGCACCGGCCGTGCCACGCTCCTCGGCAGTGAAGCGGCTGCTGAACAGCCATGTGGCCAACGCGATACCCAGCGGCGGCGTCATGCCGCCGATCATCGTCGCAGCCATCGGCGTGTAGACCTGGCTGGAAATCAGTGCGGTGGAGAACGCGTAGGAGGCCTTGTTGACCGGCCCGCCCATGTCCACCGCCATCATGCCACCCAGCAGCAGGCCCAGCAGAATCGCGCTGCTGCCCTGCATGCCGCGCAGCCAGTCGGTCAGCCAGGCCAGCAGCCCGGCGACCGGCGTGCCGATCACGTACATCATCAACAGACCGACCAGCAGCGTGCCCAGCACCGGCAGGATCAGCACCGGCTTGAGGCCTTCCAGGCTGCGCGGCAGGCGCAGCGCACGGTTGATCCAATGCACACCGTAGCCGGCGATGAAACCGGCCAGGATGCCGCCAATGAAGCCTGCATCCATGTTGACCGCGACCAGTCCGCCGATCATGCCCGGCGCGATACCCGGGCGATCGGCGATGGAGTAGGCGATGTAACCGGCCAGCGCCGGCACCATCAGCATGAAGCCGGACTTGGCGCCGATCTGGAACAGCGACCAGGCCAGCGTGCCCTTGTGTGCATCGTCGAAGGCATAGATACCGCCGAGCGCGAACGCCAGTGCGATCAGCAGGCCACCGGCAGTGACGAACGGCAGCATGAACGACACGCCGGTCATCAGGTGCTTGTAGGGGCCGGTGGCCCTGGCCTTTTCGGTGGTGCGGCCTGAAGCCGCCGTACCCGCCTGCACGCCGGCCTCGACCAGCGCCTTGCGGATCAGGTTCTGGCCGTCATTGATCGCCGGCTTGGTGCCGCTCTTGAACAGGCGTTTGCCAGCAAAGCGCGACAGATCGACTTCGCGGTCGGCGGCGATCAGCACCAGGTCGGCGGCAGCGATTTCTTCGTCGCTCAATGCGTCCTGCGCGCCGACCGAGCCCTGGGTTTCCACCCGGATCGCGTGGCCCAGTGCCTTGGCCGCCTGCTGCAGGCCCTCGGCCGCCATGAACGTGTGGGCGATGCCGGTCGGGCAGGAGGTAACGGCGACGATGTGCTTGCCGGCGTCCGCGGTGGGCGCGGTTGCCGACGTCGCGGCAAGCTGCGCCAGTACGGCAAGCGGGTCGTCCAGCACTTCACCGAGGCTGGCGCGTACGACCTGGGCGTTGCCGAAGCGGGCGGCATCCGCCTCGCCGTCACCCACCAGCAGCAGCTGCGTTGCGGCGGCGGCCTGCGTGGCGGGCAGTGCCCCGGTCACGCCCTGGTCGCTGCGGATTTCGATCGCCAGTTCAGCCCCTTGCTGGCGGGCGGCGCGGCGCAGCGCTTCGGCGGCAAGAACCGCCTCGATGCTGCGTTCGCCGGCGGCGATGACTACGGTGGAAGCTTGCATGGGCACTCCTGGAATTCTTCGGGTTCGTCCTTGCAGGAGGCGGGCGGGCCAGCCGCAGCACCCTCTGCAGGGGTTTCAATCCAACCGCTCGATCAGTACATCGCCGGTCCACGCGCGCACCTGCGCCGGGTCCAGTCGTCGCGCGTCGCCGCTCTCCAGCCGGCTCATCGAGAACGCCGTCGCCAATCGGGCGCAACCCGTCAGATCCAGGGAGGGCTCCAGCAATGCGGCGGCAATGCCGGCGACCATGGCATCGCCGGCACCGACCGTGCTGCCGCGTGCCAGTCGCGCCGGTCGCGCGACCAGAGCGCCGCTGCGATCAATGAACAGCGCGCCGTCAGTGCCCATCGAGATCGCTACCAGTGCGACTCCGCGTTCGACCAAGGCCTGGCCCGCAGCCCGCAGGGCACTGCGATCCGGCAGTGGCGTGCCGGTCCAGGCCTCCAGTTCGTGGCGGTTGGGCTTGATCGCGTAGGGCAGTGCGCCCTGTGCGCCGCTCAACGCGGCGGCAAGTGCGTCACCACTGGTGTCCAGCAGTACGCACGCACCGGCGGCGCTCGCCTGCGCCTGCAGTCTCGCCCATGCATCGGCTGGCAGCCCGGACGGCAGGCTGCCGGACAGCACCACTGGCTGGTCCGGCTGGAGCAGGGCGTCGAGTCGGCGCGATACCGCGTCCAGATCGGCGTCACACAGTGACAGGCCGGGCAGGTTGATGTCGGTGGTCTCGCCGTTGGGCTCGTCGACCAGCTTGATGTTGGTGCGGGTGCGGCCCGCAACGCGCAGGCAAGCGTCTGCGATGCCGCGCTCGGCGAACAACGCGCTGAACACGCCGTCGTTGCCATTGCCGAGCACGCCCATCGCGGTGGTCGGCACGCCCCAATCGGCCAGGCAGGCGGCCACGTTGATGCCCTTGCCGCCGGCGTCGTCGCGCGAGCTGCGGGCACGATGCACATGGCCCGGTTGCAGGTGCGCCAGCCGCACGGTCTGGTCAATCGCCGGGTTCAGGGTAACGGTGAGGGCGTGGGCGCTCATGCGTGCGCTCCATCAAGGGCACGCACCTGCTCGGCGGTTTCGCAGTCCAGCGCGGTAGTGGCCAGCGCTTGCAGATCGGCCAGCGCGTTGCCACGCAGGCGTGCCTTCACGGCCGGGATGTCGTTCGGGGTCATCGACAGTTCGTCCACGCCCAGGCCGGCCAGCAGCATTGCGCCGAAGGGATCGCCGGCCAGGCCACCGCAGACGCCAACCCAGCGTCCATGCAGGCGTGCGCCTTCCACTGTGGCGCGGATCGCGCGCAGCACGGCCGGGTGCAGGCTGTCGGCCTCGGCCGCGAGTTCCGGGTTCTGGCGGTCGATCGCCAGCACATACTGGGTCAGGTCGTTGGTGCCGATCGAGAAGAAGTCGGCATGGCGCGCCAGTACATCGCTCTGGGCTGCTGCGGCAGGGACTTCAATCATGATCCCGATCGGTACTTCGGGTGCCTCGAGCGCGGCGCGCAACCGTTCGCAGATGGCGCGCAGTGCGATCAGCTCGGGCACCGAGGTGATCATCGGGAACATGATGGACAGGTGTGCGCCGTCCTTCGCCGCGCGATACAGCGCACGCAGCTGTGGTTCCAGCAGGTCGGGGCGGCGCAGCAGCAGGCGCGCGCCACGCACGCCGAGAAACGGATTTTCCTCGCGTGGCAGCTCCAGATGAGCGACCTGCTTGTCGCCACCGATATCGAGCGCGCGCACGATCAGCGGGCGGCCGTCGAGTGCCTTGGCCATCGCCACGTACGTGGCGTACTGCTCATCCTCGCTGGGCGTGCTCCCGCGCTCGAGGAACAGGAATTCGGTGCGCATCAGGCCGACGCCTTCCGCGCCTTGCTCCAGTGCCAGCGGCACCTGCTCGGGAAGGTTGACGTTGGCGCCGATGTCGATGCGGTGGCCGTCAGGGGTCTGTGCCGGCTGCGCGCGCTGCGCCGCTTCACGCTCGCGGATCTGCTGCTGTTCGGCGATCCACGCACGTGCCGAGGCGAGATCGGCCTCGGACGGCGACAGATAGAGGCGCCCGCTGCTGCCATCGATGATCGCCTCGCGGCCCGGGCCGATCGCCAGCAGCTCCGCGCCCGCGGCGACCAGCGCCGGCAGGCCCAACGTGCGCGAGAGGATCGCGGTGTGCGAGGTCGGCCCGCCCAGCGCGGTGGCGAGGCCGAGCACGCGACCGGTATCGAGGTTGGCCGTGTCGGACGGCGACAGATCAGCAGCGAGCAGGATGCAAGGATGTGCAGGCAGGTCGGCAAGGCCGCCACCCGCTGCGGACGGATCAAGCTGTGCCAGTACGCGCCGGCCCACGTCACGCAGATCGGCGGCGCGCCCGGCCAGCACCGGGTTGCCCAGTGCCGCCAGGCCGGAGGCGATCTGCTCGATGGCCTGGTGCCAGGACCACGCAACGCCATGGCCTTCGACCATCAGCTGGCAGGTACGGGTAATCAGATCGGTGTCGTCGAGCAGCGCGGCCTGCGCCTTGAAGATTGCCGCATCCGAGGCGCCGAGCCGGCGCTGGGTGTCGTCCTGCAGTGCAGCCAGCTGCTGGCGGGTGCGGCTGAGCGCCTCCTGCAGGCGTGCGCCGCCTTCGCCGAGCGGGGTGGGGCGGTCAGCAACGTCGGCATGCGTGCTGGCCAGCACATGCACCGGGCCGATCGCCAGGCCTGGGCTGGCGCCGATGCCGACGATCGCCGCCTGTGCGTCGGGCGGATTCCAGCCCGCAACCGGCGCGGCCTTGCGCTGCGCCGCGCGCTCGGCATCGGCCCTTTCCTGTGCCACCAGCCCGTCCATGACCTTGCGCAGCGCGGCCAACAGGGCAGGGGCATCGGCGCCCTCGGCAGACACGCTGACCGCGTCGCCATGGCGCAACCCGAGCTGCAGCAGCGCCACCAGGCTCTTGGCATCGGCAGCCTGATCGCCCGCGCGGACCTGTGCGCGGGCCGCGAAGCCGCGCGCTGTTTCAGCCCAGCGCGTGGCCGGGCGTGCGTGCAGCCCGTTGGGATAGGCGATGGTCCAGTCGAAACGCTCGGCCAGGTCAGTCACCGGCACAGTGGGGGCCGTGGTCGCAACATCGCCGGTCAGCGCGCTGATGATCTCGCTCGCATCTGCCGTGGTGAACAGGCGCTGCAGCGTTGCGTCATCCTGGATCAGTCGGGTCAGCCGGCGCAGCAGGGTGATGTGGGTATCGGACTGGGCGGCAATGCCGACCACCAGGCGGGTGACCTGGCCCGGATTCCACTCCACGCCTTGCGGGAACTGCAGCACGGCAATGCCATCGCGGCGCACCAGGTGACGGTCCTCGCCCAGCCCGTGCGGAATGGCCACGCCATGGCCGAGGAAGGTGTTCGCCAACGCCTCGCGACGCCCCATGCTGGCCTCGTAAGCCGGCGCAACGCAGCCGGCAGCGACCAGCATCTGCGCCACCTGGGCGATGGCGTCGGCCTTGTCGAGCGCCCGCGCATCCAGGCGGATCAATTCCCGGCTGACGGGGGCAGGGGTAGTCAAGGGCTGCAAGGCGGGCTCCGGCAAAGGGGTGCTGTGGCGTATTGGGAACGTTCCCACTGATCATTTCAATGTGCACTGCACAAAAAGCCAATAGTCCTTTGGCGTTAGCATTGTCCTGAATGGCCATCCGGCCTCGAACAGTGAAAGTTTCCGGGAACGGTTCCAATGAGCATCAGCATCAACGACGTCGCGCGCGTGGCGGGGGTCTCCAAGTCCACGGTGTCGCGCGTGCTCGGCGGCGGCCCGGTCAGCGAGGCCGTGCGTGGCCGGGTGGAGGCGGCGATCCGCCAGACCGGCTATCACCCCAACCTGCAGGCACGGCGCCTGCGTGCCCGGCACACCGGCATCATCGGGCTGATCGTGGCGGACATCCGCAACCCGTTCTTCACGGCGCTGATCCGAGCGGTGGAGGAGGTTGCCTATCGCGAAGGCCTGCGCGTCACCCTCTGCAACACCGACGAGGACCCCGAGCGCGAGGCGCTGTATCTGCAGTTGATGCACGAGGAGCGCATCAGTGGACTGATCTTCGCGCCCACCCGGACCACGGTGGGCCGGCTGGAGCGGCTCACACTGGACTATCCGACGGTGCTGGTGGACCGCGCCGCACCCGGCGGATCGATCGACAGCGTGGTGCTCGACAATCCGGCCGCGATGGCGGGCCTGGTCGAGCATCTGGTCGCGCGCGGCTATCGCCGCATCGGCGGCCTGTTCGGCAGCACCAGCACCACGGCGGCCGAACGTCGCGACGGCTATCTCGCTGCGATGCGTACACATGGGCTTCAGCCGGATTACCGCGAGGTTGAGCCCACGGCTGAAGCGGCCATTGCAACGGTCGATCAGTGGCTGGCCGGCCCATCGCGGCCGGAGGCGCTGGTCGCCAGCAACAGCCTGCTGCTCATGGGAGCGTTGAAGGCCGCCCGCAGTGCAGGCCTGGCAATTCCGGACGCGCTGGCGCTGGCGGGCTTTGACAACGAACGCTGGACCGAGCTGGTCGAACCGGGCATCACCGTGATCGAACAGCCGGTCGAAGAGATGGGGCGCGCAGCGATGTCGCTGTTGCTTGAGCGCCTGCGCGCGCCGGAGCTGCCGGTACGCCGGCTGGTGATGACGGGCCGGTGCGTGGTGAGGGGATCAACGGCCTTGCGATGAACCGGCGGCCGTTCGCGGCCGTCCATGGAGGGATACCCTCGCGTACATGTGGGTCATGGCTGCCCCTTTGCCTGGCGTATCAAATGAATGGTCATGAGTGGGCCGCTGCAGCCCGCCGGGATGGTCGCGGCAAGGCGCGAACGGAGCAGATCATTTCCATGACCTCCTCCGAATGATGCAGCGATTCCGAATGCCATCATTTTCCCCGATCGTACGTCCTGCACCCCTATGGGAACGTTTCCCCTCATGGCCAGCGAGTAACCATCGGGCCATGCCGCAAGATAAGCCGTGCCACCTGGGTCCACGAAGTAGACACAGCCATTGATTGGCTGCAGTACTCCCCTTAGCAGCCCGGTTGCAAGGACCGCACTCTGCTCAGGCGGGAGCTTGACAAGGACCGGTGATCGGGCCTCCCTGGCACCTGCCAGCGGGGGCACGGAGGTGCAGGCGGCAACCATCAAAACAAAGAGCGCCGCGAACTTCGCTGAGAACCTGCCCGGCATCATGGACATCTCCTGCCTCCATGCCACAGATTGTTTCCGACCCGAAAGAACATCGGCCGCATCATCAATCAAGTTGCGGCGGGCTTGACGGCATTCTGCCATTCCGCCGATAACCGTGGCCAGTTTTACGAAGGGGCGCCGCACGGATGGGCGCAGCATGTTCTGCTCAATCCTCAGATGTCTTCCGGCAGTTTCGATTCCCCGGCGGACGATGTGGGCCCGGGATGATCGCCCCGGAACGTAAGCGCACTGACTACGGCCAGGGCACAGGCACATGCGCCCGCGTAGGCCATGGCAAGCCGATAGCCGAAAAGCAGCGACTGGTGCGCAACGTCGCTGGAGACAACCTGGGCTGCGGCCGTCAGCCCATCCAGGCGCACTGTACCAGCGGACAACCCCTCGGCAAGCGATCGCAGATGCGAAGGATCGCCCCCGGGCAGGTTTGTTTCAAGTGCGTAGCAAGTACCTTTCACCAGAATCAACCCCACCACGGCGATGTTGATGGCCAGGCTGATGAATCTGGCGCTGGTATCCATGCCGGATGCCATGCCAGCGCGGTCGCTGGGCACGGAACTGGTCGTCGTGTTGGTGATGGGCGTATTGATCACCCCCAGGCCCGAGCCCGCAAGAATGCAGCCTGGCAGCAGGGTCAGCCAGCTCGCGTTTTCCGCGCCTGCACCGATCGCCATCATGAGCATCCCGCCGCCCATGGCAAACATCCCGACGGGGATCACGCGCTCAGGCCCGAAGCGCACAGCGAGACGCTCGCCGTAAGGCGGCAGCAGCAGCGACGGCAATGTGTATGCCAGGACAGACAGGCCGGTCGCGATGCTTGAGTAGCCAAGTCCGTGCTGGAAGAACAGTGGCAGGTACACCATCAGTGGCCAGAAACTGAAGTTCATGCCCATCGAGCCCAGCAATGCGCCCGAGAAGCGCCGGTTGCCGAAGATGGAAAAATCGAACATCGGGTCCGGCACCCTGCGCTCGACCGCGATGAATACCGCCAGGCTGATGACGGCAACCAGAGCGGCCGCCATGGAAGAGGCGCTTCCAAGGCCTGCAGGAATGCCCTGGGTGATGTACCAGGTGAAGGAAAAGACGGCCACTGACAGCGAGACGATTCCTGCAAGGTCCAGTTTCCGCTGGCTTGGCGCCCGCGATTCCCGGATGCCCAGAACGGCGAGAGCTGTCGCGCCCACTGCCAGGGGCGCATGCACCAGGAACACCCAGCTCCAGCTGCTGATGACAACAACGCCAGCACCAATGACCGGTCCGAAACCCAGCCCTATGCCAAAGACCACGCCCCAGATGCCAAAGGCCTTGGCTCGCTGTGCGGAGTCACTGAACTGATGGGAAAGCACTGTAAACACGCAGACCAGCATTGCGCCTCCCGCCGCACCCTGCAGCGATCGAGCCACGATCAACGCCGTTCCGCTTCGAGCAAGGCCGCAGGCCAGGGATGTGATGCCGAACAGCAACAGGCTGATCACGAAGATGCGCTTGCGCCCGTACCGATCCGCCAGTGCGCCAGCCGCCATCAGCACCGTCGTGCAGGCGAGGGTGTAGGCATTCATGATCCACTGCAGGCCGCTGAAGCTGCTGCCAAGCTCTGTCTCCAGAATCGGCAGGATGACCGGCACGCTGGAGATTTCCAGCCCGAACATCAGGGAAGCCAAGCACGCCGCAGAAAGCGTCAGGCGGTCTCGAGCGGCAGGTGAAAGGGAAGTCATGGGTCTCCTCAGGCAGGTCCGGGATCTGGCGCACTGCCGGGTCGACTGCAGCTGCGCGTTTCAAGTGAGCGGCCATCTTGGAGGGACTTCCATGATGATAAAAATGATTTGATTTAATAGAATTGATCAATCCTCATCATGGATTGCCCCGGTGTTCTTTGACCCCGACCTGCTGCGTGCCTTTGTCGCCGTCGTAGAGACCGGCGGCTTCACCAAGGCGGGTGAGCGCATGAACCTCAGCCAATCCGCCATCAGCCACCAGATCCGGAAGCTGGAAGAGCAGGCGGGCAGCGCCTTGCTGAAACGGACCACGAGAAGCGTGACACTCACCGAAGACGGCGAAGACTTCCTGCGACATGCCGAGCAGATTCTTGCTGCCCAGAGCCTGCTGGTTCGCCGGTTCCAGAGGACGCCTGTTACCGGGGCAGTGCGCCTGGGTGTGCCAGAGACCTATGCCGGCGACCGGCTGACCGCAATGCTGTCGCGCTTCTCCCGCAGGTTCCCCGCGGTGCGGCTGGATGTAGTCGTGGAGTCCTATGGGGCACTGAACGAACAGATACAGGCGGGAACACTCGACCTGGCGGTGAACCTGTTCCTGCGGGAGGACGTTGAGTGGCCGGTTCTGAGGCGGACACGTTTCGTCTGGGCCATCGGCTCGGGATTTGAGTACGAACCGGAGAAGGCGCTGCCACTCGCACTCGCGCCCAGCCCGTGCATGCACCGCGACGTGTGCATCGGAGCACTTGTTGAAGCCGGCCTGGAATGGCGCGTCACCTTTACCTCGGCGAACCAGCAGGGCCTGCGATCGGCTGCGAAGTCCGGGCTCGCTATTACTGTCGCTCTTCAGGATGACATCCAGGATGGCCTGATGATTGCGGGCAGTGGATTGGGGCTTCCTGTGCTCCCCGCCGCGAGCTTCCGGCTGATGCGCAGTGCAGCCGTCCGGACGCCCGCGATCGAAGCGTTGGAGGAGCAGTTGCTCCGCGCTGGCGATGGCGCGTGTTCGGTCCGTGCACTCAGCGCGGTGGGCTGAAGCGCAGCGGCTGGACAGTACGTTTCGTAACGGACGGTAACGGATATCCGCGTGCGCTGGACGGGTTGATCTCCGCACGACCTGGATTCGCCTTCGCATTACGGCAAGAGCGGGCCAGGGGAGTTCCAATTGCAAATGACTCTCACTACACTTGCGGCATCCAACCCCTTCCGTCGCCTATAGCGGCCAGAACTCCGGCTCCCAACGTGAATTCCCCGCGCCACCTGTGCAGACCGCAGGCATTTGCCCTGAGGGTGATGTGTCCACGCTAGGCCGGGGCACGGGCAGCAACGCGGAACAGGCCTCCCCCACAGAGCCGGGCATTCCTGAAGACGCCTTGCCAACGGGCGGGAACCTCCTTGCGAAAGCCTATGCCCGCTGGCGCGGACCCATCCTCCGTGGTCTTGCACGCGTCAGAGGTGCGGACGGTGAGGACGCCCTGCACGACGGTGCGGTGAAGTGGATTGCGGCATGCCCTGCACTGGAATCCTGCGATCAGCAGGGGGCCTACCTTCGCCGGACGGTGATGAACACCGTGGCCGACGAATACCGCGAGCATCATGCTGGGCGACGCCTTCAGACCTTGCCGCTGGCAGACGCGGAGGAGGCTGGCCACGCCATGGCCAGCGATGAATCACAGTGCCCATTGCAGCTCAGCGCCCAGCGGCAGCGCCTGGAACGCCTTCGAGAGGCACTGGCCGAGCTGCCGGAACGTCAACGCGAAGCCTTCGTGCTCTGCCGCTTCGATGGGCTGACCCAGGAGGACGTGGCCGCTCGCATGCAGATCTCCCGCCGCATGGTGGTCAAGCACCTGTCGCGAGCGGTTGCCTACTGCGAAGTGCGGGTACGCTATGCGTCTCTGACACAGATGCAGGAGCTGCATCGTCCGACCAAGGCGGGCGAGGCGTTGGCGCCTGCCATCGATGCTGATTTTCCCTGCCGATGACCGATCTCCCTTCTGCCGCAGGTTCCGACCCGTTTGCCCTGCATGAGGCGGCGGCCGCGTGGCTGGTACGGCGGCAGGATGCGGACTGGCAACCGAAGGACGAGGCGGCCCTGCAGCACTGGCTGGCCGGGAGCGAAACACATCGACAGGCGTTCGCCGATGTGACCAGAACCTGGCACGACCTGGGCCAGCTGCCACGCCCCGTACTGGCCTCGGACGCGCATGCGGTGATCACCCCAGCAGTACCTGCACCTGCCGCTCTACGGCGGGGCAGGGCGGCGCGGCGTGCACGGTCGTGGCGCCTGCCACGCGTTGCGGCGGCTGCGGCCGTGGCGATGCTGGCCTTGGGGTACGTCGGCTACGGTTGGTACGCCGCGCCCAGCTACGTACAGGACGTGGCCACCGGCGCGGGCGAGATACGTGATCTGCAATTGCCGGACGGCTCACGGATTTCGCTCAATGCACGCAGCACGCTGGCCGTGCATTTCTATCGATCCCGCCGTGAAGTGGTGCTCAGCCAGGGCGAGGCGTTCTTCGAGGTCGCCCCGGCGGCCGACCGTCCTTTCACCGTGGATGCCCAGCGCAGCCGGGTGACGGTGGTCGGCACGGCCTTCAATGTGCGCAATGGGCCGGGCGAAGTCGTGGTCAAGGTGCTGCATGGGCACGTGCGGGTGCAGCCGGATCGCGCCGAAGGTGCCTCGCCGGTCAGCCTGCGCGCCGAACAGGGCCTGGCCGTTACCACGCTCACCGCTGCTTATCGCCCCATTGCCGCAAGCGCAGACAGCATTGGCGGTTGGCGCAATGGACGCCTGGTGTTCCGGCGTACCCCGCTGGACGAAGTGGCGCAGGAGGTCGGGCAGTATCTGGGCCATCCCGTCACGTTGGGCCAGCCAAGGCTGAAGTTCCTGCCGGTCTCCGGCTACGCAGCCACCGATGCCCCGGCCACCTTCCTGGAAGCACTGCCGGATCTGTTGCCGGTGCAGGTGACCCGCAATGCCCAGGGCGGCTATCGCATCGACGAACGGCCTGTGACCCGCTGACGCCGGAGCGAATATTTCTTCCGGCGCGGGTTCCCACCCCACCGCTATTTTCCGTTTACCCCAGTGAGGCCAGTAGCGGCCAAGCATGATGGAGCGGTAATGGGGTACATGAAGATCAAGCGCGCACTTGTTGCTGGCGCGTTCTCTACGGGGGTACACGCCAAGCGGCTGCCGTTGCTGGCACTGTGCATTTCCAGCGCGCTGGCAGCGCCGGCCATTGCACAGTCGCAGCCGGCTGCACGCGTGCAGTTCAATATTCCGGCGCAACCGCTGGATGCCGCACTGCGCCGCTTTTCCGAGCAGTCCCGGCAGCAGGTGCTGTTCAGCGAATCGGCGGTGGCGGGCCGTCGCGCTCCGGCCTTGACCGGCAGCTACACGCCGCAGGAAGCACTGGCGCGCCTGCTGGAGGGCAGTGGCGTGCGTGTCAATGCCACGCGTCCGGGCGTGTTCACCCTGGCGCAGGACGCAGCAGCACCTGCGCGCAGCAAAGACACCCAGACCACCCTGCAGACGGTGAACGTGACCGCCAATGCCCCAAGCGATGGCGCTTACACGGCACGTGAACTGAGCCTGGGCAAGCTGGGGCAGAGCATCCGCCAGACCCCGCAGTCGGTCAGCGTGATCACCCGCCAGCAGCTGGACGACCGCAACCTCACCACGCTGGACGAGGCCCTGGCGCAGACCACGGGTGTGACCAAGACCGCCCGCAACTTCGGCAATCACAAGTTCTCGATCCGCAGCTTTACCGTGGACGACAGCAACTATCTGGTCGACGGCGTGGCCGGCATCGTCTATGCCCCCGTGGGTTGGCTGCCGATCGACACCGCGGTACTGGAGCGCGTTGAAGTGCTGCGCGGTGCTGGTGGCATGATGCTGGGTGCAGCCGACCCCAGCGGAGCAATCAACATGGTGCGCAAGCGCCCGCGCGACCAGGCTCATCTGGATCTGGCCGCAACTGTGGGCTCGTGGGACAACTACCGCGTTGAGGTGGATGGCGGTGGCCGGCTCAATGCTACCGGCAGCGTGCGCGGCCGACTGGTCGCCGCCTATCAGGACCGCGACTACTTCCAGCGGGGCACCTCATCGAAGACGCCGGTGGCCTATGGGGTGATCGATGCCGATCTGGGCACGGATACCACGCTGACCTTCGGCCTGCGCCATCAGGCCAGTGACACCGACGGCTACTGGCTGTTCGGCCTGCCGCGCTACACCGATGGCGGTGCGCTGGACATCAAGCGTTCCACCTCGCTCATCCAGGACTGGAACCGGCAGGAGGGCTCCGTCGACGAAGCCTTTGCAGAGGCGGAGCACCGCTTCAACGAACGCTGGAAGGCACGCCTGTCGGTGAACCGCACCGAGTCGGACCTGGACCAGCGTGTCGCGGTTCCGCTGGGCGGGGTGGACCGCGCCACCGGCATCGGTTCGCGCTTCTATGACATCTATTTCAACCGCTCGCGCGTGCGTAGTGATGGCATCGACCTGCACACCACCGGCAGTTTCGACGCCTTCGGCCGCAGCCATCAGCTGCTGCTGGGCGCGATGTGGTCGCGCCAGCGTACCCGCCAGAGCTCGGCGGACCTGGCCATCGACGTGCCGATCAATGTCTACGCACCCGACCACAACGCCATCGCGCAGCCGCTGCAGCCCGCGTGGGACTGGTCGGAAAACGCCCGCGCCCAGCAGAGCGGCGTGTACAGCAACCTGCGCCTGCAGCTGGCAGAACCGCTGCACCTCACGCTGGGTGGGCGGCTGAGCTGGGTGAAGTACCAGTCCAGCGATGGCGCCACCGGCGCCAGGAGCCGCGACTACGAACAGAAGCACGAATTCACCCCGTACGCCGGCCTCGTCTACGACCTGGGCCCGCAATGGTCGGTCTATGCCAGCTACGCCGATACCTTCCAGCCGCAGAGTTCGTACGTCACCGCGTCCGGCTCGGTGCTGGATCCGGCCATCGGCGCCAACTACGAGCTCGGCGTGAAGGGTGAGTTGAACGATGGCCGCCTGAATGTCTCCGCCGCAGTGTTCTCCATCCGCAAGACCGGCAACGCCGTGGTGGACGAATCCGACCCGGGCAGCTGCCGTGGCTCGCTGGCGTCGTCCGATTGCTACCGCAATGGCGGAAAGCTGCGCAGCAAGGGTTTTGAGCTGGAGGCCAGCGGCGAACTGGCGCCGGGCTGGCAGATGATGGCGGGCTATACCCACGTCACCAGCCGCGACGATGAGGGCGCGACCATCAGCGCCGAGACACCGCGCCACCTGCTGCGCCTGTCGACGTCCTACCAGCTGCCCGGCAAGTGGAACGCGTTCTCCGTGGGCGGTGGTGTGTCGGCACAGAGCAGCTACTCCTATCCGGCCTACGATGACCCGGACTGGCGCATGGGCGCGTCGGGACGCGCCGTATGGGACCTGCGTGCCGGCTACCGGATCAACCCGCGCTGGAGCGTAGGCGTCAACGTGGCCAACCTGTTCGACACCCGCTACTACGCGATGATCAGCCAGATCCGCCGCGGCAACTTCTTTGGCGAACCCCGCAATGTGATGCTGACGCTGCGCGGCTCGCTGTGACCTTCCGTAGCCGGCGGGGCAACGGCCTGCCCGCCACGGGGCAGGCATGAAAGCGGGCTTTCGGCAGAGCATGTCGTGGCTGCACACCTGGTGCGGCCTCACCTGTGGCTGGTTGTTGTGCGCGATTTTCCTGACCGGCACGCTCAGCGTGTTCCGTGAGCCGATCACGCGATGGATGGAGGCCGGCCCCGTGCCGGCCTCCTCGCCGGCGGTGGACACCGCAACGCAGGCGGTACGTGCGCAGCGCTGGCTGGCCGCCAACGCCGCCGATGCCCGGGCGTGGCAGATCCGTTGGCCTGCCCAGCCGGGCTGGCCACTGGAGCTGTCATGGGAGGATGGCGACGGCGCCGCGCACGAACGCTGGGTGGATGCCAGCACAGGCATGCCACAGCCTCCACCTCGCCTTCGGGAAACCGAAGGCGGGCGCCACTTCATGTCCTTCCACTACACCCTGCACGGCGGCATGGCCGGCTACTGGCTGGTGGGCTGGATCACGGCCTGCATGCTGCTGGCGCTTGTGTCCGGCGTGGTGGTGCATAAACGCATCTTCAAGGACTTCTTCACCTTTCGCCCGGGCAAAGGACAGCGCAGCTGGCTGGATGCGCACAACCTGAGTGCCGTGCTGACCCTGCCGTTCCTGTTCATGATCGGCTACACCGGGCTGACCTTCTTCTACAGCAGCTATCTTCCGTGGCCGGTGCATGCAGTCTATGGCGATGCCGATGACGCCTATGCGCGCTATGAAGCCGAGCTGGCGCCTGCACAGCCGGCTCCACCAGGCATCCTGGTATCCACCGCGCAACTGCCGGACCTGCAGCAGCTACTGGCACGCGCGCAGGCCCTCAGCGGACAGCCACCGGCACTGGTCGTGATCCAGGCGCCCGGCACCGTGCACAGCGTGGTAGAGGTGATCGGTCGCAAGCCCGAGCGTGGCGCGGATAGGCATCTGCTGACCGAGACCAGCCGGGCGGTATTCGATGCTGCCAGCGGCACGCTGCTGCAACAGCATGGCGCACACCCGCATGCGATTGGCGCGATGCAGGTGCATGAGACGATCGAAGCACTGCACAAGGCCGATTTCGGCGGCTGGCCGATGAAGTGGCTGTACTTCATCAGCGGCCTGCTCGGTACGGCGATGATCGCCATCGGCACGCTGCTGTTCTCCATCAAGCGGCGCAAGCGCAGCGAGCACGAGTTCGGCGCGGCCACGGCGGGCATCTATCGCTGCGTGGAAGCCTTCAACGTGGCATCGCTGGCCGGGGTGGCACTGGCAAGCATCGTCTACCTGTACGGCAATCGCTTGCTGCCACTGGAAATGAGCGGTCGCAGTGTGTGGGAAATACGCATCTTTCTTGCTGCCTGCGCGGCTTCGGTGGTGCACGCGCTGTGGCGCCCGCCGCGCCTGGCCTGGATCGAGCAGCTGTGGCTGGCCGCAGCACTGTGCTTGGCACTGCCGCTGGTGAACATGGCAACCACCGGGCAGGGCTTACTGATGTATCTGCAGCAGGGCGCATGGCAGCAGGCCGGCGTGGAGCTGGTCGCACTGGCCTTCGGGTTGATGCTGGCAAGAATGGCCCTGATGCTGCAGCGCCGTTGGCCACGGGTGCAGGAGGCCGCGCGCACTGCCAAGCCTCCGGCCGGGCGGGGCGCGGGCTATCGCTGGCAGGTGGCAAGCCGGGTACTGGCCGCCTCTCTGGGCGGCTACGTGTTCACCGCCGCTACTGCTACCGCACTGGCGTTGCTGCTGCCCGCGCTGGTGGGTGTAAGGACGTCTGTTTCGGTCCTGGCCAGCTCACTGCTGGGGTTCGTGCTGTTGATTGCCGTTGCAGTGGGCGTCTTCAGTGCCCGCAATGTCGGGAAGGTGTGGCTGAGTCTGGCGGCGGGGAGTGCCCTGATGGGGGTGTGGGTGGTAGTGCTGCAGCGAGGGTAGGGCGGAGGGGCGAGGCGCACGGGATCATGTCGGCGGTCACCGTGCCCGCCCTCGCCAAATTCACCTCTCAGCAGCGAGAATGGGCCACTGGGCGCGCCCTGAAGCGCGCCATTCACTGCCTGCAGGGTCGTAACGATGTCCAACACCCCCTTTGGTGAAGCGTCATGCGCTGCCGCGGCCAGCGGCTGCGTCGAGGTGCGTGGTGCGCGCGAGCACAACCTCAAGAATGTCGACGTCTCCATCCCGCGCAATGCACTGGTGGTGTTCTCCGGGGTATCGGGTTCCGGCAAGTCATCGTTGGCCTTCGGTACCGTCTTCGCTGAAGCACAGCGGCGTTACTTCGAGTCCGTTGCGCCCTATGCGCGCCGCCTGATCGACCAGGCGGGCGTGCCGGACGTGGATGCCATCGACGGGTTGCCGCCGGCAGTAGCGCTGCAGCAGCAGCGCGGCGCCAGCAATGCACGTTCATCGGTGGGCAGCGTGACTACGCTGTCCAGCCTGGTGCGCATGATGTACTCGCGTGCCGGTGCGTACCCGGCCAACCAGCCCATGCTGTACGCCGAGGACTTCTCGCCCAACACGCCACAGGGTGCCTGCAGCACCTGCCATGGCCTGGGGCATGTCTACGAAGTGACCGAAGCGCTGATGGTTCCGGATCCCTCGCTGAGCATCCGCGAGCGCGCCATCGCCTCCTGGCCGCCGGCATGGCATGGCCAGAACCTGCGCGACATCCTGGTCACGCTGGGCTACGACATCGACGTGCCGTGGAAGAAATTGCCGAAGAAGGATCGGGACTGGATCCTGTTCACCGAGGAAGCGCCCAGCGTGCCGGTCTATGCCGGGTTCACGCCCGCCGAAACCCGTGCTGCGCTGAAGCGCAAGCAGGAGCCCAGCTACATGGGCACGTATACCGGCGCACGCCGCTACGTGCTGCATACCTTTGCCAACACCCAGAGCGCGCTGATGCGCAAGCGCGTTTCGCGCTACATGGAAGGCCGGTTGTGCCCGGCCTGCCATGGAAAACGCCTGAAGCCGGAGGCGCTCTCGGTCACCTTTGCCGGCGTGGATATCGGTGAGTTCATGCGGCTGCCGCTGGACCAGCTGGCGGCGCTGCTTGAGCCCATCGCACAAGGTGATTTCGGCGCGCACAGCAAGGGCGTTCGCACCAGCAGGAGCGCTACACCCCGCGATCGCGCCCGGCGGGCCGCGAGTGGCCAGGCGACCCATGAGGGCGCTCCGGACGTGCGCCTGACCTCGGCCTTGTCCGAAGAGAAGCGCCTGGCGGCACAACGCTTGGCAGGCGGGGTCATGGCGCGGGTACGCCAATTGCGTGACCTCGGCCTGGGCTATCTCTCGCTGGACCGTGCGACGCCAACCCTGTCGGCGGGCGAACTGCAGCGCCTGCGGCTGGCCACGCAGCTCAGCTCCTTGCTGTTTGGCGTGCTTTACGTGCTCGACGAACCTTCGGCCGGCCTGCACCCGGCCGACAGCCAGGCGCTGTACGACGCGCTTGAGCGCTTGCGCGACGGCGGCAACTCGGTGTTCGTTGTTGAACACGATCTGCAGCTGATGCGCCGCGCGCAGTGGCTGGTGGATGTGGGCCCGCAGGCAGGGGAACACGGCGGGCGCGTGCTCTACAGTGGCGAGCCCGATGGCCTGCGCCACATCCAGGAGTCGCGCACGGCCCTGTATCTGTTCGATCAGGTGCCCGCACCTGCCAGCCGGCAGCGCAACGCCAGCAGCTGGCTGGAATTGAAGGGCATCCACCGCCACAACCTGCAGGGTGTGGACGCGAAGGTACCGCTGGGGCTGCTGACGGCGGTGACCGGTATTTCCGGCTCGGGCAAGTCCAGCCTGATGGCGCAGGCGCTGCCCGAGCTGTTGCTGCTGCACCTCGGGCATGAGCCTGTGGACGACAGCGCCGATAGCACGCCCACCGACGGCCCGACCGTGATCGAAACGACGCGGGGCACGTTGGCAGGCGATATGGACGCCATCCAGCGGGTGGTGCAGGTCGATCAGAAGCCCATCGGCCGCACGCCACGCTCCAACCTGGCCACCTATACCGGTCTGTTCGATCACGTACGCAAGCTGTTCGCCGCGACACCCGCCGCACGCCGCCGCCGATTCGATGCAGGCCGCTTCTCGTTCAACGTGGCCAAGGGCCGGTGCGAGACATGCGAGGGCGAGGGTTTCGTCAGCGTCGAACTGCTGTTCATGCCCAGCGTCTATGCGCCGTGCCCCACCTGCCACGGCGCCCGTTACAACGACGCCACGCTGAAGGTGCAATGGAATGACCGCAACATCGCCGAGGTTCTGCAGATGACGGTTGACCAGGCGCATGCGTTCTTCAGCGAGGAGGAGGCCATTGCCCGGCCGCTGCAGTTGCTGCAGGAGATCGGCCTGGGCTACCTGCGGCTGGGCCAGCCGGCCACCGAGCTTTCAGGCGGCGAAGCGCAGCGCATCAAGCTGGCCACCGAGCTGCAGCGCAGCCAGCGCGGGCGCACGCTGTACGTGCTGGACGAACCCACCACCGGCCTGCATGCGTCGGACGCCGACAGGCTGCTGGTGCAGCTGCAGCGGCTGGTGGACGCTGGCAATACGGTGGTGATGATCGAGCATGACATGCGCGCTGTCGCGCAGGCGGACTGGGTGATTGATGTAGGCCCCGGAGCGGGTGGGGCAGGGGGCACCATCGTCGCGAAGGGAACGCCGCAACAGGTGGCCCGCGCCAAAGGCAGCAGAACGGCGCCGTTCCTGGCGAAGGAGCTGGCTTCCCTGTAGCGCCGAGCCATGCTCGGCTATCGATGTCCGGCGCCGGAAGGCCAGCATCGAGGCCGCGCCCTTCAACAGGAAACGGGCTGCGGCACATTGCCGAAGCCCGTGTTGCTTACTTTTCCTGCAGGAAGGTCAGCAGGTCCTGGTTGACCTTGTCCTTGTGGGTGTCGGTCAGGCCATGCGGCGCACCCGGGTAGGCAATCAGCCTGGCGCCCTTGATCAGCTTCGCCGACTGGCGGCCGGAGATGTCGATCGGCACGATCTGATCGTCGTCACCGTGGATGACCAGGGTGGGCACATCGAACTTCTTCAGGTCGGCGCGGAAGTCGGTGGCCGAGAACGCGGCGATCGAATCGTAGGTGTTCTTGTGGCCCCCCTGCATGCCCTGCGCCCACCATGCATCGATCAGGCCCTGCGACACCTTCGCGCCCGGGCGATTGAAGCCATAGAACGGGCCCGACGGGATGTCCTTGTACAGCTGCGCGCGGTTGTCCATCTGCGCCTTGCGGATGCCATCGAACACTTCGATCGGCAGGCCATTGGGGTTGTCGGCGGCCTTCAGCATGAGCGGCGGCACCGAGCTGATCAGCACCGCTTTCTTCACCCGGCCGGTGCCATGGCGGCCGATGTAGCGCGCCACTTCGCCGCCCCCCGTGGAGAAGCCCACCAGGGTGACATCGTGCAGGTCTAGCGTGTTGATCACCGTGGCCAGGTCATCGGCGTAGTGATCCATGTCGTTGCCATCCCACGGCTGGCTGGAACGGCCGTGGCCACGACGGTCATGGGCGATGACGCGGTAGCCGTGGTTGGCCAGGAAGATCATCTGCGATTCCCAGCTGTCCGAGTTCAACGGCCAGCCGTGGCTGAAGGTGACCACCGGGCCGTCCTTCGGGCCCCAATCCTTGTAGTAGAGCTGCACGCCATCGGCGGTGGTGATGTAGCTGGCGGTGCGCGCGATGCTGGTGACTGCCGCCGGCTTGGCCGGTTCGGCGGCCTGCGCGGACAAGCCGGCCTGAACCGAGAGGGCGAGGGCGGCAGCTGCCAGGGTACGGGCAAAGGTGTTCATGCGGGGCGTCTCATGGGTGGGTGGTGAGACGTACTTTGCGACCGAAAACGGGCGTCTGGATGATGACATGTACGAATTTCTTGATAGATCGTCCTGCTCCAACGCGCCCACCCGGCAGGTCGCGATGCCGCCCATTGACAGGGTAGAACGATCGTTCTACCTTGGCGCCGTGAACACAACCACCACCGATACCCAGCAGAAGATCCTCGCCACGGCCGAAGCGCTGATCTACCAGAACGGGATCCACGCCACCGGCATGGACCTGCTGGTGAAGACCTCGGGTGTGGCACGCAAAAGCATCTACCGGCACTTTGAAAACAAGGACCAGGTGGCCGCTGCGGCATTGAACGCGCGCGACGTGCGCTGGCTCACCTGGTTCCAGCAGGAATGCGACAAGGCCGACACCCCGGAAGCACGCATCCTCGGCATGTTCACCGTGCTCAAGGGCTGGTTCCAGTCCGAGGGCTATCGCGGCTGCGCCTTCATCAACACCGCAGGCGAGGTTGGCGATCCCGACGATCCGATTCGGCACATCGCCAAACATCACAAGCAGAAGCTGCTGGATTACACGCTGGAACTCACCACGCAACTGGACATCCAGCAGCCGGAAGCACTGGCGCGGCAGTTGCTGGTTCTCATGGAAGGCGCCATCACCGTCTCGCGCGTGATGGGCGACTACACCGCCGCAGACACCGCAAGGGATGTTGCAAAGGTGTTGTTGGAGCAGGCCAGGCGCTGACGCCCGAGCCATCAAAGCCCGTCGAAGCACCCCGTTCATCCACTTGATTGGAGGCCCCACCGTGTCCATTGAAGCACCCCGTCCGCCACTTCCCCCGTTCACCCGTGAATCGGCCATCGAGAAGGTTCGTCTTGCCGAAGACGGCTGGAACACCCGCGATGCCGACAAGGTTTCGCTGGCCTATGCGCTGGACACCGAGTGGCGCAACCGTGCCGAGTTCACCCATGGCCGCGAGGAAGCCCGGCAGTTCCTGGCCCGCAAGTGGAACAAGGAGCTTGAGTACCGGCTGATCAAGGAGCTATGGGCCTTCACCGACAGCCGCATTGCCGTGCGCTACGCCTATGAGTGGCATGACGACTCCGGCAACTGGTTCCGCTCCTATGGAAACGAGAACTGGGAATTCGGCGCCGATGGCCTGATGCAGCGCCGCTTTTCGTGCATCAACGACATGCCGATCAAGGAAAGTGACCGCAAGTTCCACTGGCCGCTGGGGCGCCGCCCGGATGATCATCCGGGGCTGTCTGATCTGGGTATGTGATTCGCATTGCTTCCCGGAATGCAACATCACGTCCCCCTCCACGGGCCTACCGCAGCAACGGTGTGCTGCCTAGCCTGATCGCACACGGCACAAGCCGTGTTCCGGGCCCACCGCTTGCGCAGTGGCCCGTCTTCCCATGAACCCTGCAGCGTTGGCCTGCCAGGCATCCGTGCCCTGGCAACGCCACGCCCTGCGCCGTGGGAAAGCGCCCGGAATCGTTCGCGCCAGCCTTGCATCGCTGCCCGCCCAATGCCCCTTCGTGGAGATCCCTCATGTTCAGTCTGGAAAACACCGCCGCGCCCATTGCCCCCGCCCTCGATGAACTGGTGCCCTCGCGCTACGCCCTGAAGGTGGGCGACGTCGAAGTGCTGGTGATCAGCGATGGCGTCCTGCCGTTGCCCACCCAGATGCTCGGCCACAACGTTCCGGCCGCCGACCGTGCCGAATGGTTCGAAGAGATGTACCTGCCGCAGGATGCCTTCGACTGGGCATTGAACGTGATGGTGGTGCACAGCGGTGATCGCACCATCCTCATCGATGCCGGCCTGGGCATGGACCCGGACCTGCAGCTGCCGCGCGCCGGCCAGTTGATCCGCCGCCTCGGTGCCGCCGGTATCAACCTGGGCGAAATCACCGATGTGGTGATCACCCACATGCACATGGACCACGTCGGTGGGCTGCTGGTTGAAGGCGTAAAGGAACAGCTGCGCCCGGACCTGAAGATCCACGTGGCCGCGGCAGAGGTGGAGTTCTGGAAGTCGCCGGACTTCAGCCGCACCAACATGCCGCAGGGGTTCCCCGATGCGCTGCGTGCCACGGCCAAGCACTTCTGGGCCGAGTACAGCAGCTATGTGCACACCTTCCAGGACGAACAGCAGATCGCGCCGGGCGTGACGGCCCGCCGCACCGGTGGGCATACCCCGGGCCACTGCGTGGTGCGCGTGGCGTCTGCCGGGCAGGCCCTGACCTTCGCCGGTGACGCGGTGTTCGCGGTCGGCTTCGACCAGCCGAACTGGCACAACGGCTTCGAGCACGACCCGGAGGAATCCGCGCGCGTCCGCATCGCCCTGCTGAAGGAACTGGCAGGCACCGGCGAAATGCTGGTGGCCACGCATCTTCCGTTCCCGTCAGTGGGTCGGGTGTCGCTGGAGGGCGAGACCTTCCGCTGGGTGCCGGTGTTCTGGGACTTCTGATCGGGCCCTGCGGCCGTTGCGCAGGCAGACGTTCACGATCGGGGCGCATCGGCGCCCCGGTCGAATCCCGCAAGAACGAGGTCGCAATGGATGCCATCCACGCGGGGCGCGGATCTACTGGATGGAGGTGGGTAGTGCCAGCCGCTGCAGCTTGTGCGGGTTGCGCTGCACCAGGATCTGCGTGATCCGTTCGCCATCGGTCTCGAAGGCCATCGCCGCTTCCAGCTCACCATCGAAATAGCGTAGTAGTCCCAGCCGTCCGTTGAGCATGGCCGGCACCATCCGCAATTGCGCGCTGCGCCGCAGGTGCGGGGCATACAGCAGCTGGGCAATGCGTGCGCCTCCGACCATCGGTTTGGGGAAGCTGGTGACGATGCCACCGCCATCACCCACCAGCTCGGCCGACTCGGCCATCAGCGCCTTCATCGTGCGGAAATCGCCGCTGGATGCGGCCTCAGCGAAGCGGCGCAGCAGTTTCTGGTGCACCTCCTGCGGGACGTTGTAGCGCGGGCGCTCCTGCCTGAGCTGCAGCCGTGCGCGATGCACGATCTGCCGGCAGGCGGCTTCTGTCTTGTCCAGGGTGCGCGCGACTACCGCGTAGTCCTGATCGAACACGTCGTGCAGCAGGAAGGCCGCACGCGCATCCGGTGCCAACCGCTCCAGCACGCTGAGGAAGGCGACCGACAGATCACTGGCGGTTTCCAGCACATATTCAGGGGTGCTGGTGTCATCGGTCAGCAGCGGCTCCGGCAACCACATGCCGACATAGTGCTCGCGCGTATGCCGGGCCAGGCGCAGGCCATCAATGGCGCGACGGGTGGTGGTAGCCACCAGCCAGGCTTCGGGATTCTCGATCTGTGACGGGTCGGCGCCATGCCAGCGCAGCCAGACATCCTGCACCACGTCCTCGGCTTCGTGCGAAGACCCGAGCATGCGGTAGGCCACGCCGAACAGGCGTGGGCGGAGGCGGGAGAACAGCGCAGTTGAATCGTCCATGCCAGCGTAGACGGGACAGGTCCCCGGATTGTGACACCCGGGGACCTGTCGTTGGTGCCAGCGCCGGACGTGAGATCAGTGCGGCGGCAGAACCGCCGGCTTGCCGATGTCCTTGATCAGGAACACCACGAACTTCGCCGGCTCGGTAGCGCTGGCGTTACGACCCACGGTGTGCAGATCGGCTGGGCCTTCATGGAAGGCCTCGCCCGGGCCGAGGGTGACTTCCTTACCGCCGGCCACGCCCATCACGATCCGTCCTTCCAGGACGTAGACGAAGCCATGGGCATCGTGGCGGTGCACCGGATCGGCGCCACCCGGCGGGTATTCCACGGTAAGGATCAGCGCTTCCTTGCCGGGCTGCTCCGGCAGGGCGCGGGTCATCACCTCGCGCACCAGGGGCTCGGGCGCAGCAGGGGGCGGGGTGGC
This sequence comes from Stenotrophomonas maltophilia, assembly GCF_003205835.1. Classification (GTDB taxonomy): domain Bacteria; phylum Pseudomonadota; class Gammaproteobacteria; order Xanthomonadales; family Xanthomonadaceae; genus Stenotrophomonas; species Stenotrophomonas riyadhensis. Next base: position 2,463,476 of record NZ_CP029773.1, on the reverse strand, counting down.
GGCAGCGCTGCACAGTGGCAGCAGCGCAAGCAGGGCCAGAACAGAACGACGCATGGCAGGTCTCCAGTGCGGTAGGGGAGGGCCGCTGCATCGGGCAGCGGCGGAACGATCAGGCCAGGCCGGCCTTGTCCAGGCCAAAGGCCGTATCCAAGGTGCCGGGCGTAGTACGGAAGGCGACGTTGGCGCGGTTCCAGGCGTTGATCGCCATCACCGCGTGGGTCAGGTCGACGATCTCCTGCTCGGACAGCTGGCCGCGCACACGCGCGTACAGCTCGTCGGGCACACCCTGCGCCGGCAGCTGGGTCAGCACCTCGGTCCAGGCCAGGCAGGCACGCTCGCGCGGGCTGAACAGCGTCGATTCACGCCATGCCGCCAGGTGATGCAGGCGCAGTGGGCGCTCGCCGCGCAGGGTGGCCTCTTTCACGTGCATGTCCAGGCAGAAGCCGCAGCCGTTGAGCTGCGACGCACGGATGTTGACCAGATCGATGATGGCCGCTTCGATCGAGGCGGTATGGGCGGCATGCGAGTACAGGCCGAGCTTCTTGAACAGTTCGGGGGATTGCGCGGCGTAATCCAGGCGTGCGGTCATGGCGTGTTCCTGTAGCGAGTGAAGGACACAGCGAGGCTAGGCCTGCGCCCGCATTGCCGGTAGGCCGGGGCCGGGCCGCATGCTGTTGCATGAAAAACACCAATGGCCTGTCACAGCGGCCGATGCTCGGCCGTCTGCCGGGCATGGACACCTCAACGCACCTGCGCACCGCATTCCGCCCTGCCAGCGAGCAGGTCTGGCAGACCTTCCTGGCCGCACTGCGTGAATTGCCGCCCGATGCACGTGCGGTGCTGTTGCTGCACGACGTGCTGGGCGCCGGGTTCGAGGACATCGTGCCCCTGCTGGGGCTCGACCTTTCCGCGTGCAGGCAGCGCCTGGCGCTGGCGCGGAACCACCTGCACGCACAACGTGCTGGCCTGGAGCCAGGCCGCCCATGAACACCGCACAGCCCAGCCCGGCCAGCGACGGCCACGATGCGCTCAATGCATCCTTCTCCACCAGCTACGCCGGCGTGCTGGCCTTCATTGCAGTGGCGGCCGAGGGCAGTTTCGCCCGCGCGGCCGACCGCCTTGGCATCGGCCGTTCGGCCGTCAGCCGCAGCGTGCAGAAGCTGGAAAGCCAGCTGGGCGTGCGGTTGTTCCTGCGCACCACGCGCTCGACCACGCTGACCCGCGAAGGCGAGCTGTTCCTGGAGGGCTGCAACCCGGGCGTGAACTGCATCCTGCAGGCGCTGGAGGAAATGCGCGACCTGCGCGAGGGCCCGCCGCGCGGGCACCTGCGCATCAGTGCCAGCCACGGCTTCGGCCGGCGGGTGATCGCCCCCCTGCTGGCCGCCTTCCGTGCCGAGTACCCTCAGGTCTCGGTAGAACTGCTGTTGGACGAGCAGGCCCCCGACCTGGCCGGCGACCGCATCGATGTGGCGTTCCGCGACGGTCTGCTGGAAGACAGCCAGGTAATCGCCAAGCAGCTGGTGCCGATGCAGCTGGTGGTGTGTGCATCACCAGCGTACGTGCGGGCGCAGGGTCTACCGTCGTCGGTGGATGCGCTGTCCACGCATGCCTGCATCGGGCGGCGCCTGCCGGGTGGGCGCATGCAGCCCTGGGAATTCCGGGTCGACGGCACCGATGTGCACCTGCAGCCGCCGGCCGCACTGGTGTTCAACGATGCCGATCTGGCCCTGCAGGCCGTCATCGACGGGCTGGGCATCGCCCAGCTGCCCAGTTATCAGGTGCGTGAAGCATTGTGGGCGGGCAGGGTGGTGACCTGCCTGGATCGGCATGCCCCGCTCGATCGCGGCCACTACCTGTGCTACCTCAGCCGCCGCCAGCTTCCCAAGCGCGTGCGGGCCTTCATCGACTTCAGCACGCAGCGGGTGCGCGCGCTCGAGCTGGATGTGATCTCGCATTGGGAAGCGCGCCAACAGGCCACGTCCATGAAGCCAGAGGCACAGCCCGCCTGGGCCTGAAGCATTGGTGCGTGCCGGGCAACAGTGCGCGCCCCAGCGCGGACCTACTGCCCCGCGCCCACGCGGCCTACGATTCCAGCATGCCCGGCCACAGCCGGTCGCCCCTTCCACATTCCAGGAGACACGTCATGAAATTCCTCGTCATCGGTGGTACCGGCCGCATCGGCAGCAAGGTGGTTGAGCGCCTGCGCACCGCCGGGCATGACATCGTGGTGGCCGCGCCCTCCACCGGCGTGGATGTGCTGACCGGTGAAGGCCTGGGCGCCGCCATGGACGGGGTCGACGTGGTGGTGGACCTCGCCAACTCGCCCTCGTTCGAAGATGCGGCAGTGCTTTCGTTCTTCGAGACCGCTGGCCACAACGTCCTGACCGCCGCCGCCCGTGCCGGCGTACGCCACCACGTTGCGCTTTCCGTCGTAGGCACCGACAAGCTTGCGGCCAGCGGCTACTTCCGCGGCAAGATCGCCCAGGAGCGCCTGATCCGCGATTCGGGCCTGCCGTACACCATCATCCATTCCACGCAGTTCTTCGAGTTCCTGCCGGGCATCATCCAGTCCGCCGGCAATGGAGCGACCCTGCGCTTGCCCGCCGCCAACGTACAGCCGATTGCCGTCGAGGATGTTGCCGAAGCGGTGGCACGCATCGCGCAGCAGCCACCCCGCAATGGCGTCGTGGAAATTGCGGGCCCCCAGCGCGTCGCGATGGCGGATCTGGCCAGGCAGTATCTGCAGCGGACCGGCGACCCGCGACAGGTCGTGGCAGACGCCGAGGCCCTGTACTTCGGTGCGCCGCTGCAGATCGATACGCTGCTGCCGGTGGGGCAGGCGTGGCTGGGGCAGGTCGGCTTCGACGCCTGGCTGCAGCAGTCAGGCCTGTTGCAGCGGCAGCCCGCCTGAGCGGCCATCGATCGCCTGCCAATGACCGAGCTGAAGCCACCTTCGCCCGCCATGCTGGACCGCTACCAGGGCGACGACGTGCAGCCGCTGTACACCGGCCGCGTGCGGGTGAGCGGCGGCCAGGCCCAGCACGGGCGCGCGTCCGGCGTGGTGCGATCGGACGACGGTGCACTGGCGGTGGACCTGCGCCTGCCGCCGGAACTCGGAGGGCCTGGCGGCGGATCGAATCCCGAGCAGCTGTTGGCCGCAAGCTACGCCGGTTGCTTCCACGGCGCCATGGTACTGGTGGCCGCGCGTGCTGGCCTGCTGCTGCACAACCCCAGCGTCGAAGTGGCGGTCACCTTCGCCCGTGATCCGGCAGATGGGCTGTACCTGCTGTCTGCCGAGATCGTGGTCCATCTTCCCGGCATGGATGCGAACCTGGCCTGCGAACTGGTGCGCAACACCGAACGCGTCTGCCCGTACGCCAAGATGTTCCATCGTGGCATCAGCCATGTGGTGCATGTGCGGGTCGGCCCGCAGGGTGCGCCACTGTAGAGTCGCGCCATGCTCGACTATTGCCTGCCATGGGCCTGGCCCTAGGTGCGTTGGCCTGCTATGTGCTGCTCATTCTTCTGGCGTCTGCCCGCAGCCGATCCACACGGCAATGAGTCCAGCATCATGCACTGCCGTGGCAGCTCGCCCGGACCACAGCGCTTGCTGACCACCGACGCAGCACCGTATCCGAGCGCCGCATGGCGCAGTTCCGCAGACCAGCCCACGGCGCGCTTTGGGCTTGTCTGGGCGGCTTTATCTGGGCATCAATACGCTGTCCACCAGGCGCACGTTTGCCAGAGGCGGCGTTGAAGATGACCGGCCAGCAGGCTCGGCCGATGATGCCGGCACACCCTGGACTGGCTTCACAGATCTGTACTACCCAGCCGGGCATAGTGGCCCTTGGGCAGTTTGAGCGCGTCCATCCAGCCACGGGGTTTCCCCGAACGCCTGGAGGTCACTGTGCCAAGTTGGGACGAAGGAATGAAGTTGACGCGTCGCCAGGTGATCGCCGGCGGCGCCACGACCATGGCGATGTCTGCCGCACCGGGGGCATCATCGCTCGCCGCCGAACTGGCGGCGTCCCCGCCGCCCAGGCCGCCGGTCATCAGCACGGTGGCGTTGACGGTCAACGGCACGCATCGTGAGCTCGAGCTGGACACGCGGACCACGCTGCTCGACGCCCTGCGCGAACATCTGAAGCTGACCGGCACCAAGAAGGGCTGCGACCACGGTCAATGCGGCGCCTGTACCGTGCTGGTCAACGGTGAACGCATCAATGCCTGCCTCAGCCTGGCGGTGCAGCACCAGGGCGATGCCATCACTACCATCGAGGGCCTCGGAACCCCGGATGACCTGCATCCGATGCAGGCCGCCTTCATCAAGCATGACGGCTACCAGTGCGGGTATTGCACGCCGGGGCAGATCTGTTCGGCGGTGGCGGTACTGGACGAGATCAAGCGCGGTGTCCCCAGCCATGCGCAGGCCGATGTCAGCGCACGGCCCCAGGCCACCAACATGGAAATGCGCGAACGCATGAGCGGCAACCTGTGCCGCTGCGGCGCGTATTCCAACATTGCCGAGGCGATGCAAGAGGTCGCTGGCGCGGCCTCTGGAAGGGGGCGCTCATGAAGGTCTTCAGTTACGAGCGCGCGAAGTCTCCTGCCGAGGCCGCCAAGGCCGTCGCCGGCACCGAGGGAGCGAAGTTCCTGGCGGGAGGAACCAACCTGCTCGACCTGATGAAGCTGGAGGTCGAGACGCCCGCGCACCTGGTCGACGTGCAGGACATCGGCCTGGACAGGATCGAACCCACCGACGACGGCGGCCTGCGCATCGGCACGCTGGTCACCAATACCGCGCTGGCCTCGCATGAGCGCGTGCGCCGCGACTACAGTGTGCTGACCCGCGCGATCGTGGCAGGCGCGTCCGGGCAGCTGCGCAACAAAGCCACCACCGGCGGCAACCTGCTGCAGCGCACCCGCTGCCCGTACTTCTACGACCCCCATCTGCCCTGCAACAAGCGCCTGCCCGGATCAGGCTGCGGCGCGCTCGAAGGGTTCTCCCGGCAGATGGGCGTGATCGGCACCTCGGACAGCTGCATCGCGACCTATCCAGGCGATATGGCGGTGGCGCTGCGCGTGCTGGACGCCTCGATCCAGACCGTCAAGGGCGATGGCAGCACGCGCAGCATTCCGATTGCCGAGTTCCATCGTTCCCCGGGCGACACGCCACAGCAGGACAACGTGCTGCAGCGCGGTGAGCTGATCACCCACGTCACGCTGCCGGAACCGCTGGGCGGCCGGCACGTGTACCACAAGGTACGTGACCGCGCGTCCTATGCATTCGCACTGGTGTCGGTCGCCGCGGTCGTGCAGCGTGACGGCTCGGCGCGATTCGCGTTCGGCGGGGTCGCGCCGAAGCCGTGGCGCATCGAAGCAGCCGAACCCCTGCTGCGCGACAGCGTCAAGGCCGCGACCCGGCAGGTGTTCGCCGGTGCCCGTCCAACGCAGGAGAACGCGTTCAAGATCGCGCTCGCCGAGCGCACGCTGGCAGCCGTTCTGGCCGAAGGAGAGCGCTGATGCCCCTCGAATTCAACGCCCCCGCCGGCGACAACCTGTTCGACAAGGCCAAGGTGGTCGGCAAGTCGACGCCGCGCATCGATGGCCCACGCAAGACCACCGGCACCGCCCCCTATGCCTACGAGCGCCATGACGTGGCGCCAAACCAGGTCTACGGCTACATCGTCGGCGCGGGCATCGGCAAGGGGCGCATCATCTCGATGGATGCGTCCCGTGCACGTGCCGCCCCCGGCGTACTGGCGGTGATCACCGCACCGGAGACCAAACCGGTCGGCACATCCAACTGGAACAATGCGCCACTGTTCGGCGGGCCCGAGGTCGCCCATTACCACCAGGCCATTGCCTGCGTGGTGGCCGAGACCTTCGAGCAGGCCCGCGCCGCCGCAGCGTTGATCCGCACCCGTTACGAGCGCGGCAAGGGGCGCTTCGATTTCCCAGCGCTGGCGCCGTCCGCGCCGCTGGCCAAGGGGCGCGGTGGCAAGCCCGACCGGCAGACGCTGGGTGATTTCGACAGCGCTTACGCGAGCGCGGCGGTCAAGCTCGACGAGACCTACCACACAGCCGACGAAAGTCATTCGATGATGGAGCCGCACGCCACCATCGCCGCCTGGGAAGGCGACACGCTCACCCTGTGGACCTCGAACCAGATGATCGACTGGGCCAGGCAGGGCATGGCCGCGATCCTCGGCATCGATGCTGGCAAGGTGCGCGTGGACTCGCCCTATATCGGCGGCGGCTTCGGCGGCAAGCTGTTCATCCGCGCCGATGCGGTGCTGGCTGCACTGGCCGCCAAGCAGATCGGGCGGCCGGTGAAGATCGCGCTGCAACGCCCGTTGATGCCCAACAACACCACGCACCGGCACGCGACCATCCAACGCGTCCGAATCGGTTGCGCGAAGGACGGCAGGATCTCCGCCATCGCCCATGAGAACTGGTCGGGCAACATCAACGGCGAGGACGGCGAGAACGGTACCCTGCAGACGCCCAAGCTCTATGCAGGCGCCAACCGCCTGGTGGCCAACTACATCGCCACGCTCGACATGCCCGAAGGCAATGCGATGCGCGCGCCGGGCGAAGCACCGGGCCACATGGCGCTGGAAGTGGCGATGGACGAAATGGCCGAGAAGCTGGGCCTCGACCCGATCGCGTTCCGCATCCTCAACGAACCCGAGGTCGTACCCGGCGATCCGAGCAAGAAGTTCTCCGACCGCAACCTGGTGCGCTGCCTGCGCGAGGGCGCGGAACGCTTCAACTGGAACAAGCGCAACGCCAAGCCGGCGCAGGTAAGAGAAGGGCACTGGCTGGTCGGAATGGGCGTGTCCGCAGGCTATCGCGGCGCACCGACGATGAAGTCGGCGGCGCGGGTCCGGCTTGACGGCCAGGGCGGGGTGATCGTGGAAACCGACATGACCGACATCGGCACCGGCTCCTACACGATCATCGCGCAGACGGCAGCTGAGACCATGGGCGTGCCGCTGGACCGGGTCCAGGTGACCCTCGGCGACTCCCGTCATCCCGCCTCCGCCGGTTCCGGTGGCCAGTGGGGCGCGGCAAGCTCCACCGCAGGCGTGTACGCGGCGTGCGTCAGCCTGCGCCGCAAGGTGGGCGAGAAACTGGGCTTCGACGGCGATACGGCAAACTTCGCCAATGGCCGTATCCAGGCGGGTGGGCGGACCATCGACCTGGCCGAAGCGGGCACACTGTCGGCAGAGGACGGCATTGCCTTCGGCAAGTTCAAGCAGGGGTACGACGTCGGCACCTATGCAGCGCATTTCTGCGAAGTCGCCGTGCATGCCTATACCGGAGAGACGCGCATCCGCAGGATGCTGGCCGTATGCGATGGCGGCCGGATCCTCAACCCGCTGTCCGCACGCAGCCAGGTCATCGGCGGGATGGTGATGGGCGCAGGCGCGACCCTGATGGAGGAACTGGTGGTCGACAAGCGGCTTGGCCTGTTCATCAACCATGACCTGGCCGGATACGAGGTTCCCGTACACGCCGACATTCCGCACCAGGAGGTGGTCTTCCTCGACACGCTGGACCCGGTGATCTCGCCGATGAAGGCCAAGGGCGTAGGTGAGCTGGGCATCTGTGGGGTCGGCGCTGCGATCGCCAATGCGGTCTACAACGCCACCGGTGTGCGCGTGCGCAACTATCCCATCACCCTGGACAAGCTGTTGCCCGGCTTGCCAGACGTAGGCTGACCGTTGCGCATGGACCGACCCGTGGCCTCAACCGTCCTGGAGGCCTCTGCGGCAGAGGGAGTGGAGCGCAGGGATCCTGCCGGGCACCTGTCCGCAGCGCCGGGCTTCCTCACCGAAGGCAGCCCGCGCGGCGTGCTCGAGACGGCCTTGACGCGCGTGCGCGCGGGCGAGCACGCCGTGCTCGCGCTGGTGCTGGAAACCGGTGGCTCCACCTACGCCGGTGCCGGCGACATGGTGCTGTTCTGCAACGGCAGCCAGGTCGGCTGGCTGAGCGGCGGATGCCTGGAGCCCGAGCTCGCGCGACGCGCGGAGCAGGTGAGCGCGGCGGGGCAGGTCGATTGGATCGAGATCGACACCCGCAGTGACGACGACCTGTTGAGTGGGTCCGCGCTCGGCTGCCGCGGCCGGCTTCGGATTGCGCTTCTGCCGTTGCGTGCCATGACCGGCATCGGCACCGTGATCGAGGCATGGCTCCGCGAGGGGGTGTCACTCCAGCGCGACCTTCGCACGTCGGGGCAGATCGTTTTCCGCGCCGGCCATTGCGAGCAGGCATGGCAGCTGAATCCGATGGACGGGGCGCAGCCCTTTGGAGAAGCAGCGTGGCGTTTGCCGTTGCCCCGGCTTCCGCGGGCCCTGCTGTTGGGCGGCGGTCCAGAAACGCCCTTCCTGGTTCCGTTGCTGCGGGGCCTGGGGTGGCGGGTCAGCGTGGTCGAACGACGAGCGCGCTGGTCCTCGGCGGGGCAGGGCGCGGATGCACAGCTCCAGGTGAGCCCGGCCGAGGCCCTCCATGCCGACGCGTGCGACGCGGTACTGGTGATGCACCACGACTTCGAGCTGGACCGCGAGGCGCTGGTCGCCCTGGCCGATACCGAGGTTGCCTTCATTGGGCTGCTGGGTCCGCGGCGAAGGCGTGAGGATCTGTTCAAACTGCTGACACCGGATCAGCGCCACCGCCTGTCCCCGAGACTTCGATCACCGGTCGGCCTCAACATCGGAGGGCGGGGGCCGGAGGCAATATCGCTCAGCATCGCCGCGCAGCTGCAGCAATGGCGAAGCACCGCCGGCACGTGACCGCCGCGCATGCAGTCGTCGTGCTTGCTGCGGGCGGGAGCACCCGGCTTGGCCAGCCCAAGCAGCTTCTGACCCGGCAGGGCGAGACCCTTGTACATCGCGTAGTGCGATTGGCACTGGAGCTTGCGCCATCGCAGGTGTTGGTAGTGGTGGGCGGGAGCGCACAGGCCGTGACATCCAGTATTTCCGGACTGGATGCGACTCCGGTAACCAACCACCACTGGGAAAACGGCCTGGCGAGCAGCCTGCAGGTGGCCGGCGCACACCTGCTGCCCAGTGTGGCCGCCGTGATGGTCGTGGCCTGCGACCAGCCCGCGATCGAGCATGCCCATTTGCAGGCGTTGCTTTTGGGTGCCCGCGCTTCGGCGTCAGGGTGCGCTGGCACCCGTCACGGAAAGGTCCTTGGCGTTCCTGCAGTGGTGCCGCGCGCATGGTTCAATCAGGTGGGTGCAAGCGGTGACCGCGGCTTCGGAGCGCGCTTGAGGCAGCTTCCCATCGATGCCGTGCATGTCCTTCAAGCGCCGGAGCTGGGCCTGGATATCGACACGCCAGAAGATCTCGCGCGTGCGCGCCTTGCGGGCTGGATCGATGCCGGGAGGTGAGTCGCATGATCACTGGGCCAATGCCCGTCGCGCAGGTGACTAGCCCCGAACCCTCGCAGCCGCGGCTCTCTAGAGTCGAGCCTGGCTCGACTACGGCACGCCACATCGCTCCCCATCAGGCACATCACCAGCAAGAATCTGCAGCACCCGATCCAACAGAACAGGTTCCGGCACGCCAACCAGCAGCTGCTCCAAGTGGCCCAACGGTTGCAGCTGCCATTGAAGCAACGTACCAAGCTGCAGAACGGCGGGCGCCCGCTGCTCCGCGTCCAGCGAGACCTGCAACAGCAAATATTGCGAGCGCCTTTCCAACCACAGCACCGGTACGCCCCGGCAATGAACCTGGAGCTCGGAATCCCGATGCCGTTCCACGAACTGGAAGCCCTGCCGAGGCCGAGCGTCCACGAACTGCATCGCCTGGCGGCGCAGTTGTGAGAATCGATCGTCGTTGATGCTTTGGAACCCGATAGGAGATGGCAGTGGGGGCGTCAGCCATCGCGTCTGTGCCGCAACCACCGCCACGAGGCACAGCACCGTGGCCGCCCAGCGGCAGCAAGCCACTCAATCCTCCGGGCGCACCCGATCGATGGCATGCGCCGTGAGTCCCAGCCCGGCCATGATCAGCCCCTCCATGACGCGCGGGCCGACGTACTGTTCCAGTTCGCCGTTCTCGCGGGCACGCTGTGCGGCCAGCAGGATCTCCAGCACCACGCGAAAGCCGGCCAAGGAGCAATCGGTGTCCGCCAGGGCAATGCGTCGCCCGGGCATCTGATGACGCTCAGGCCAAGGCTGGCCGTCGGAGGCGGCGCCGGAGCCGATGCTGTGCAGCAGGGCGATAAGCGTGTTCGGATCCAACGCGGGGCCGTTAGCGGGCGCGTCGTGGATCGGGTGCGGGGCAGGGGAGTGGGGCTGGGTCATGGCTGGGCTCCTTGCGTGCAGGCAGAAGCCGCCACCGATAAAGGTGGCGGACGGTGCGAGGTTCGAAACCCGGTGTGCAATCAGACCGGCGGGCGCAAGGCCCCCACGCACCGCCCGCCGTAGCCGGCTGACGGATTGCCAGTCGGCACCACGCGGTGGTGGTGCCGACTGGCAAGCGCTTTTTACGATTGCACAACCGGGGTTTCGAAGCCCGGCCACCTGTTCAAGGTGGCACGGCAAGAAATACGCCCGGTTGTGCGCGATGCCAATGCAGTAGGGCCGATGCCGTCACTACATTCAACAGTTTCAGAATCGTTGTATATGGCGCAACGCGGCTGGAGCCTTGCGCTGCAATGCTATCGGCGATGTCGGTAGTGCAGGCCTGCGGACTGTCGGCATCCGCCCGGAGAGACCATGAGCGAGGCGGATGCGACAGGATTACCAAAGGCTGGCAGGCGTCAGTAGCCCTTCAACGCGACCTTGGTCCGCTCCAGCCACGCGGCATTGTGGCTGCGCGCATGGCGCGACCAGTGTTGGGCATCGTCGATGATGCTGGCGAACAGGCTGCGGGCCTGCTCACGGTCGGCGGGCTGCGGTTGTGCCATCAGCCACTCGGCGTAGAGGCAGCGGGCGGCAGCATCGTTTCCACATTCCACAGCGCGCTCGAATGCGCCGCGGGCGTCGGGTGACTGGGTGGCGGCCAATGCCTGCGCATAGAGCAGGGTCTGTTCTGGCTTGCGGCGCACGTCCGGATGGCGGGCGAACAGGCCGTCGAGAGCTTCGACCGCAAGCGCGGCGTGCCCGGATTCGAGGCGGGCACGGGCCAGGCCGGTAAGGATGTAGGGATCGTCGCCCAGCGGCGAGCTGGCCGCCTGCTCAAGCAGGGCCCTGGCCTCCTCCGCCTGGCCGGCATCGAGCAGCGTCATGCCCAGGCGAACACGGTTCTGCACGGTGGGCGTGCGCGCCAGCTCTGCGCGAGCGTTGCGCAGGTCCTGGCCCGGGTCCATGAGCTGCTTGGCGGAGCGGACGACCTGCCGTGCGCCGCGGGAGTTGCGGGCTTCCGGGAAGTAGATCGCCAGGAAGTAGACGACGCTGCCAAGCAGCGGGAACGAGAAGAGCAGGATGAGCCAATAGAGGCTCTGGCCCGAGCGGATGGCGTGCACCGCGAAGTAGATGGCCGCCAGTACGTGGAGTCCGATTCCGATATAGGGCATGTGCGCCGCCTCGTCCTTGTGAGGGTTGGCACTATAGTGGGGGAGGGGTGGGGCGCCAATGGGGTGGTGTCAGTCGGGCGTGACGCGTCACGTTAATTGGGTTGGATTCTGCGAGGGGGAGCGCTGCATGTCACTATGTGGCGGGGTTGCCTTGATGGTAGGGATGCATGGAGCGTAGTGCTGTTCTTCATACTGATTGCGCTGCTGTTTGGAGGGTGGGTCGAAGGGAAGGTGACGGCGAGTCCGTCCCAAGCCAACCTGCTGATGTGGCTGACCCTGGCTCTTTGTATTGTTGGAATGGGCGCTTTGCTTTGGTGGTCCAATGGCTGGCCCGTTTTGATAGGTGTGGGGCTGACGGGTATATGTGCAATGGCAGTACGCCTGTCCCCAGTGTTGCCGGCCGCCGTCAAGGACTCGCCGTGGCTGGTCCCGGCGATTGCGGCGTCAGTATCGCCACGGATGCTGCTCGCTGCACCAGACCCGCAAAGGGAACTGTTCCATGATGAGCAACGCCCAGTTGAACCGAATCCCCAGCATCGAACTGCAGCTCTTCAAATGGATTTCACTGGTTGAGGCTGACCAGATCCCCGACTGTGTTGAGCTCAAGCGCGCAGGCACCCGGATCTGGATCAAGCACGCGCGTCAGGTGCTGGCCGGACTGGGTGATGACGTTCCCGTGCTGACCCTGGGCAATATCCAGCTCAACCCGCGCCTCAAAGGCCGGGGTTGGCTGACCGAATTCGTAGAACTATGCGATACCTTGATTCCGTGGCCAGCCCTGTTCGTGGAGCGCGTGCAGAATCCCAGGCTGCCCACCTTCCTCAGACGCAAAGGGTTTATCGAGCTACAGCACGCCAACTTTTATCGTCCGTCCAAGACCTGGCGAGCATGCCACGGCTGGTCGCCTGACCAAGCCTTGGCCGCACAGCAGCAGGCTGACCGAGCACACGTGCGACCCCTATGGGAAAACCCCGACGCCACCGCCTACTTCATCGCACGACAGAAGGAGAAAACCCGATGACACCCACCATTTCCCGACGCGCGCACGCAGCCGACATGACCATGCTCGTGCTCTTCATCGCGCCGTTTCCGGTCATGTCAGCGCTGCATGCCCGGATTTCCAACCAGCTCTATCACGTTCTGGCCGGCGTGCTGCTCGGCGGGATCGCCGCGCTCAGTCAAGCCTTGCTCCACGATGGCTTCGTGCGCTGGCGTCACGCCGGTGTGGCGGGCATTGATTGGTCCCGTTCACTGCGGTTCAGCGGATTTAGTCCATTGCAACTGCGCCCTAGTCTCACAGCCTGCGAGGGCTTCAGCCATGGGGATCGGAGACTCAAACTAGTAGGCGCTTGGAATGACACTTTGGATAGATCCCTGCAAGAGTCCATCCGCGACGTCAATGCTGGAAGATGGGGGATGAAGAGCGCCTGAGCCAGGCACTCCCGCGCGTGCGCCTAAGAGCGTGAACGCATGCAAGGCTCGGCCCTCAATTGCGCGTTAGGGTCATCCAATCGTGATCCTTGCATGTTGGCAGGCTGCGAGCTGGAAACAGCGAGCTGTGCAGTGCGCCCGGGTTGCAGTTTGAGGCCGGGTTCCCCGCGGGGTGCAACGCTGACCCAGCGGGTCTCCGCCAGCCTGCGGAGCAGTCGCCCCTAGCGCGTCTTCAGGCCAGAATTGAAGGTTGTCATCAAGATTTTCGAGGTCCCTTCTCAACAATGTAGTCCCGAAGCCGATTACATGCCGGCGCGAGCTTCGCTGCTCTGTCTCGATCGTTTGGGTCATAGCGATAGACAATTGTAGTGATGCCGGCGAGGTCACTAGGAAGCTTTACCCTCTCGTCGCGAGGCTCCATGAGGATCGCGCGATCCAGTCCCAGTCGCCCCATGAACAGGCCGAGTTCAAAGATCACGTTATCGCGGGGGGCTGGCCAAGTGTGCTCACGACTCTCAACCGTGTCATCTCCATGCGCAATGGCAATAGCAAAGTCGCATCTATCGACCTCATCCTCCAGGGTTTTCAGTGTGTAGTTGGTTGCACGGAAAACACCCTCGTTCCATGGAATAACATCGAACTCATCATGCGAAAATGCCGTATGGACTGCCCGGGCAATGTCCACCGCTTCACCAGAGCTGATCAAGAATATCCGGATTCGATCACTGGAAGCTCTCACCAAACTGTTTCTCTGCTCAAGCTTCTGGGCCATTAGCACGGCCAGATGGCGGAAGACGTCAGGAAAACGATCGCCTAGCTCGGACAATTGAGGCTCGGTAGCCACTGCCGCGGTGACTGTGCCGACAGCAGTGACTGTAGCTGAGCGCGGCATGCTTGGATCCACCGCCGCCATCTCACCTACGACGTCATTGATTGTGCGCTCCGCGACCTTTGTGCCCTTCACCGTGATGTCTACTGTGCCACTCAGCAGCAGGAAGAGATCGTTGTCGGAGTCTCCGGCCGAAATAAGAGCTTGGCCAGGTCCGAATTCGCGGAGCTCGATGACGTCTGCAAGCGCTTCGGCGAGCGCCACATTTCCGCCAACGAGTTTTTGCTTTGTCAGTGCGCCGATCAGGCGACGCCGGCCGTCCGATCCGGAAAACCTTCCGATCATTGATGTTGAACTGCCAGATTGTTCACTCATGGTCATCCTTGGTGGAGGTTAATGTAGTCATGCAACGATGTTCCGATAGGTGCAGGCCTACCAGCTCAGGGTCATAGAAGTTGGTGCAGGTAGCGCGGTCCACGATAGCCACTGGGCCGCTCCAGTAATATTGGGGCAGGGCGCTCTGCCGGTCGAAAGATCGTGGCTGAGGCTTCGAGACCTCGCCAAAAACGCCTCTTCACCACAAGCAGAAGTGCAAAGTCGACATTGACTTCGGGCTGCTCGACGATGCTTTGCATCGAGCCAACATCATAAGCGCTCGGGTACGCAGGATAGGTCGGGTGAGAGTGCCACTCGCCCAGGTAGTTGAATCGAGCGTAGTCGTGTCCGGTTCGGTTGTAGAACTCGGTGATGAAGGCGCCGTGCAATTTCGGATCTCGCTCAAAGGAGCTCCTGGTTCCGCCGTAGCGCTGCACTGAAAGGTCGGCGACCTGAAAACGCCCTTCACCCAGGTGTTCGCCCACCAAAACCCCGCCGATTTCGCGATCCCCGGCCATCTTAAGCTCCTTGCTCAGGATGCTGCATACTTCGCGAGAGATTACTATCTTCATCCGCGCTCCAGAGCCGCCATCATCCCTTGAATAAACGTCACCTGTTCGACAGCCTGCTCAACCGAAAGGGCAGGTTGTGGCTGCTCACTTGGTGCGGGCGGAAGTGCGATGGGGTACGTCTCAAACGGAGATGAAAACACCTCACACGGAGCCAGCCCAATCACGTAAATTGAGTACGGATAGTGGGATGGCGTGCGGCTCAACAGGGTGTCGATAGCTAGCCGAGTAGCTGCAGCTGCAATACTTGTAACGTCTGCATCGTCAGCGATCCAAGGTTGACCTTCGATAGTCGCCTCATAGGGCTGGACCTGTTGCAACGCCGGCCTCGCTCCTCGCGATACAAACCAGCTCTCAATCGCGCGGCGCATCAAAGGGATGGGCGGTTCGACACCAGGGCGATGCCGCGCCACCAACCCACCGACTCCTCCTGCAAAGACCTCAGCCCAAACTACGTTCGTCCCGCTCGATGCAGCTAGGCCTGCGATGATGTTGCCAGCCGTCACACCGGCCGTAGCGTCGATGATGAGATCGCACGATGCTAGTCCGCCGAGTACGTTCTCAGCTGAACTGGGAGACTCCTGTCCCGCGAGTTGCTGACGCCGCACTGTCACCTTTGCCTGGCCATTGATCCTGCGGATGCGATTGGAGACTGCCTGAGCCTTGTGTAGTCCGATGTCTCGCCAATCCAGCTCATTTCGGACGATGTTCTCGATGTTGAAGATGTCGTCGTCGATGAGGAGAAAGTCCGCCACTCCGGCCCGGGCCAACATGCAGGCCACCTTACTTCCTAGCGAGCCACAGCCCACCACCGCAGCGCGCTTGGTCGAAAGCTGCTCGTAATCTCCGCTCAGCCTTGCCTGAACCGACGAAGGTGTGATCGGAGTTGACTGATGCACGGAGTCTTCATAACAACTGTATGCACGAATCTCGGTTCCTTTGACTGCGATTAACACGCGATCTGTAGGCTTCCATCCTACGTTTGCTGCTTCGTCAGCGAACCGGGCATAGCTTTCAACGGACGGAAAGGCTTCGTCGTCACGTAGCCGACAAACGAATGCCGGAAGCTCCAAGCACTCTGCGCGCAACGATGCAGGCACCTCAGCATCCTTCCATGCAACTCCGTCCAGTTCTAGGTCGACGACCAGCCGAACTATGTTCTGCTCTGACAGAACTGCTATTGAAGTACCTCGGGCATTGCTTCCCGCTGGCAGCGCGTTGAGCCAGGCATGAAACGTCATGGTCAACGGGAATCGGGAGAAGCTTGTGCGCAGCTTCTGTCCAAGAGTAATGCGATGTGCAGAAGCTACCTGCTGCAGTTCGTCCGCTGATGGGCGCTCGCCATGCAGCAAGCGGTACGCGCTCTCCATTACCTGCCACCCCATGATGTCGGGGGACCAGTTGTCGGGGCGGTACTCAAGACAGAGGTCGCCGCCCGCACCGAACTGGTGATTGCTCCACCGAGCATCCTTATCGCGGGGCCTTACGACCGGAGGGGAGTGCGGATAGGTCGTTGGGTAGCGCATCTCCGCTTCATAGATGCGGTGCCCGACGTCCACGTCGAAGTCCACAACGACGCAGTTCGCGTCAAAGCGATATCCCTTAATGTCGAGCCAAGGAGCGCGCGAAGCCAGATCGGAAACGCCGGCGCGCTCGTCTCTGAAGCGGCTTAGGCTATCCAGATACCAATACTCAAGCGAAGCCATCGAGCTTCACCGGGCCGCTAGGCTGATTGCGAAAACCGTAGGGATCGGCTGCTGCTGTCGCCGGCCGCAGTAGCGATGAGGCCGCAGCAGCGGCCTTTGCCGTCTGGTCCTGCTTTGCGGAGAGGTCCTCCAGGGCCACAGCGTAGGTCAGGGCTTCGCGAACCCTTTCTTGGCCGAATACCCCTTGTACAGCGGCCGTGGCAGCCATGTAAGCCACTGGTCCAATGGCGGTATCAGAGCCGTGACACCGACCCTGCTCCGCTTCAGCAGCCAGGGTGCTTCGGGATACGGAGCATCGGATCAAGCCGCCTTTCATCCCCAACCTAGTGACAGTGATCGGGCCATACTCAAATCCGATTTGGAGGCCGAGACTAGAGGCATCACTACCCGCGGCAATGAGCTTATTCAGTGCCAGGTTGAAGCTGCTGCGCATACCGCCGGCACAAAGAACCATCGTACTGATGCTGCCTTGAGCATCAGTATTCTGCGCAGTGCCTTCACCCAAGATGCCGTGGATGCAGTCGCCGATGAACCGGATCTTCCGGCCCTTGAAGTCTTCATGTAGCACGGCATCAAGCTCACTGCGAAGCACGCGCAATGCCCGAACTACATGCTTGGCTGTCTCGTCATCATTGATGCGATCTGCTACGTATTTCGTAAAACCATCGATATCGGCGTATAGCGTGATCGCGTCCTGTCGGCGCGAGTTCTTGACGCTGAGATCTTCCGGATCCAGATTGCAGAAGGGTGGAGTGTGGCCACTGAACTCAAAATTTCCGATTGGATTGTTGTCGAGATCTTTCTGCCACGCTTCGACAACTGCGTCCGCGCTCCCTGAGAGTGCGGCCTTCTCTTGACTTACGGCAATCTGCTCAGCGGTCAACGGCGTTGCGTTCTCAGATGTCACGGCCTCCAATCCGATCGACGTCCGTGCCCGATTAGTCAGATAGATCCCTTTGGCAGTTCCACCGCCCGCACGCTTTGCCGCTTGGTTCGCGGGGTCACCCAAGAACAGCGGTTCTGCGTGGCCCCGTCGGCCGTTGCTGACGGCCAGGGCCTTGCCGGTGTCGATTCCCACGCGGACCTTGGCCGCTGGGTGGTCCGCATCCTCTCCCGTTCGGGCCAATACATCGATCAGCAGCTGACCAATTGCGACCGCACGATGCACCCGCGCGGCTTCATCATCGTAGGGCTTCGCCACTACGGCATGCAGCCGCTGATTATGAAAGTCGATGAGCATGGCGTTCTCGCCGTCGAGAATGCGACTGGCTGCGCGGTAGTGCAGATTGAGAAAGCGCAGCACACGACGGTGGCAGGTTTCGCCCTCGGTCTGAGTGGTCTGGAGCAGATCATTCAGATTAAGAATGTCAGCATATAGATGAACCCCATCGACACGATATGCGACGTTCTTGGCCAGACCCGTTAGATCTGTGTCCCGTACGTACTGTTTGATCTGAATCGTGTCCAGTGGAAGGTCATCCAGCTTCCGCTGAATTCGGTTGGCGGCCCGATTCTCATCCCAAGTGCGAGTACTCATGCGCGTACCTCACTTGCCATGCAGTTGCCCTTGCTTTCCATTCTCTGCTTTGCCATGCCGTGCGCTCCTTGTCCGAGGGTGAAGCTGATGAAGAACCTGGACGGTGGGAGCGCTCTTGCATAGCGCCCCCCCCCCCTTAAAGGCACAATTGGGACGCTCGTCACACCTTTCAAGGCGCTTCATCACTGGATTTTTAGAAAAATGTAGGCGACCCATGAAAACGCTTTCACTCACAGCGGTGTCCTCGGGCTCACGGCCGTGAGTCTTGCACGCGGCAGCGACGGGACGCGCCTGCAGGGCACCCGCCTGAAGGCCCTCGACCTGAAAGGCTATTCTCGGTAGGAGGCCAGGTATTTCTTGGCCCCCAATCCCAGCGTAGGCTGCTCCAGCCCAAGCGGTGGCGACCCGTTTCTGCTCGAGCGATCACCTTCCAATGGAGGCTCAGTCGTTGGCACCCCAAATGCGGACGCCTATTTACCGAGGGCGGTATCTGGCTAGAGGCGACCCACCGACTCGGAACATCGTGATGATCGGCCGTTTCCATCGGGCGGAAATCTGCTAGCGGATGCAACCCAGGCTGCGGCTGACAAGAATTACGTCCGGGTCACGACTGCTGCAGTTGCTCAACAAGCTCTTCCCTGGATGTCTGGGTCAGATCTTTTCGGCGAAGTCGCAGACTCTCAATTAGCGCCTTGTTCGCCAGCTCATGCCCGTCCAGGAGGGTGTACCAGTTGAGGATGTACCGCTTGGACTTTCCGTCGTTGTGGTAAAGCCCTGGCTCACCTGTAATTCCCTTGTCGCGCAAGCGATCAGCAATTTCGGTGTCGGCGTCAGAGATCTTTCGGCCAACCAAGATCAACTCAAACTTGATGCGATCACTGCTGAAGGCTGCATGCTTCCTAAGGATGCCCGCATAGTCGTCTAGCTGCCGCATATGTTTGACGTTCAACGACACGCTCGGCCGCTTGATCTCAATTACAACGCAACGGTACATCTCCTTGCCAAAGCTATCAAAGCACGGCACCTTTCTGGCGAGAAATAGGTCAGGCTGCCGTGATGCGCCAGCGAAACTAGCATCGCCCTCTAGATCTTCGGAATCGATAACATTGATGCCCGGAACCAGGTTCCGGTGCTTACGTGTAATTTCAGTGAACGTTGTCTCCTCAGCCCCGAGGATCTCGTACTGGGGGCCGAATAGCCATGTGTGATTCTCAATGATCTTCTGCAGATCGGGGGTCTCCCTAACCTGAGCATAGTGATCCTGCATGAGCGCCCTGAGCTCTTGGATGGCATTGATCCTTCGCTGCAGGACCTCAATTGTGTTGACGATGCTTTCCAGTGTTGTTCGCTTCAGTTGAGCGGCCAGTGCGTTGGATGTCTGCTGATCCAGATCCAATACCCCGTTGAGGATCTCCCACAGCGAATCGTTCTCATCAGAGACTGCCAGCCGATCAAGAAGCCGAATGAGAACTTTGATCTGCTTCTTGTTGAGTGAGAACAGTGCCGGATCGGCAACGTAGATGTTCTTAACGAGCTCTTTGGTGTTCTCCAGGCGCCACGTAGCCTCTGGGGGCTCCAAGCCCGCATATGTCGGGAAGTGCCCATCTGCCTCAAACTGCGCGACCTTCTTTTCTGCTTCGCTGCGCAGGAACTGGTCATAGATCGCGCGCGTAATCGAGGACACATTCCTCTGCAGCTCCGACCAAATTCGGGAGGTCTGTGTGTTGGCTTTGGGATTGAGAAGATCAGCAGTATCGGCATAGGCATCGGCCCAGGGCGAGGTCACATAGACGCTGAGATGGAAGTTCTTCTTATTGTTCAGGCTGCTTAGCTGGCGGTGAACCGTGCGGCCCGCGCTGTCGATCAGGTACACATACGACTTTTCATCGTTGGGCTTGTCGATCCAGCGAATGACGTCGATCTTAAAGGGAGTGCCTTCCAGCTCACGCAGGTGTCCGCTCAACTCGTGGGCAGGAATGGGCACCACTTCGCCGTCAATCCTTACGCTATTAGTGGTATGCAACGCCAAGTACCAACCAAAGGTCTGGCTGAACGCTGCTAGTAGCTCTTCCCGGGCAGGGAGCTGGCTGTGCAGGTGACTGAGGACCACAGTGGTGCCGGAGGGCCCGGTAACGTACTGCCCAACATCCTCTTCTGTTATCGAGAATTTCCGGATGTCGCCGTCGTCAATGGAAATCAGCGCATCCTTACCGCGATGCCGGGTGTGCCACCGTGCTTGGTGGGACAGACGATGAAAAGCGAGCCTGCCACGGCCGTGGGAGCCATGCTGGGCCACGTCGAGCTTCTTCGATGAGTCATTGAAGAGGCCGAAGTTGTTTTCCGGGGTATCGAAGCGGATACCTTCACCGTCGTCTTGCACCAGGACCTCAGTGACGCCGCCCAGATCATTGCGAAGCTGGCGCACGGCGATCTCCGACGCCCCTGCATCGAACCCGTTCCAGACCAGCTCGTAGACCGCTTGGATTGGATCAGTGGACCTGAAGTGCTTCTTGATGCCTTCGCCCGTGATTCGGGTTTCGCCAGTTATTGTGCCAATCGCCATGCTCAATCCTTGATGCCTGGAGGGGAGGTCGGTTCGCATGCGGAAGTTGCTGTCCATTGGACGTAGGGTGCGCGCCGAGGGTCTCAGAGACTGAGAATCTACCGCAGCTGGCCTTGCCTGTGTATGCGGCTGGAAGCTGGCAGGTGCGAGCAAGCGATCGCCGGCTTGTAACCCCAGATCCCCCTTCCGGGCGGGGGGGCGGAACACTATTGCTAGCGCGCTGATACACCGCCTTGCCGCCGACGTGGCAGTGAGCTACTGAGTCCCATGGTCCACCTCGTCGTCGATGCCGGCCTTGTGGCCCTCATCTGCATCAAGGAAGTGGGCGGCCGGATTGCGCTCAACTGACCCGGATTGGAAGTATCCGACGACGCTAGCAACAGACCGGTGATCGGTCATTGCCATCAGCGCCGGCAGGGCGACGCCCCTCCTTGCGCCCTCTGTCACAAATCCCGATCGAAGGCTGTGGCCGCCAAAGTCTCCCTCCAGACCTGCCATCGCGGCCGGTCGCTTCACAATCACCGGCACCGCCTTGGCACTCAGGGCCCGCCAATCATGCGGGGCCAGACTCGTCGAAAGATCGTACCCTCGCTGATTCCGGCCGAAGCGAGCCAGTCCTGCAACGCAGCGGCAGCCTCTCCCAGGATTGGCTTATCAGGACTGCTGCCAACCACGGGCCCGGACTGCAGCGTCTTGCCCTGGTCCAAGTGATAGGTAAAGCCCCCATCGTTGAGATGCCGCAGGTTGGCCGTGGTTCTCATGACGTGCGACCACGTCGCCAAGGTCATCTACGGCGGCTATGTGCCCGGTCTCAGCGAGGCGGGCAGGGTGGCATTTCCCCTGTTCGCGCTGGTGATGGCCTATAACCTCGCCCAGCCCAGCCCAGCCCAGCCCGGCGCCGACGCGGTCAAGTCGCTGCGCAGGCTCGGCGCGTGGGGGGTGATCGCACAGCCGGTTCACGCCTTGGCGTTCGGATACTGGTTGCCGCTGAACACCCTGCTCACGTTCGCGCTGTGTGCCGCCGCCATCTACGCAGCCCGTCAGCGCAAGTGGATTGCCCTGGCATTCGCCGCGGCGGTGCTCCCGCTGTTCGTGGACTACCAGTGGGCCGGGGTAGGGTTCGTCTTGTTGGCGTGGTGCGCCTTCAAGTGGCGCCAGCTCTGGCCGTTGGTGCCGGCATTCGGCGCGATCTGCTGGTTCAACGGCAACCTATGGGCGCTGGTGGCCATTCCGGTGGCATTGTGCCTGTCCCGTGTGACGTGGCCGGCGGGCGTTCTACGGCTACTACGTCGCGCACCTTGCGTGCATTGGGTTGCTGGCGCCTATACTGCGGCCATGAACCTGCGCCGTTATCTCGACGTTCACTACTGGATTGCCCGATGGATGGATCGGGCGTTTGCGCGTCAGCAGGCGCGCCAGAAGAGCTGAACTCTCACCGGCACGTTTCGCCCGGGATGTTCTCCCAGCCGCCTGGAATTCGCCGGAACGCAACGCCTCCTATGCAGCGGATTTCTTCCCGCCGCTGCTTGACCTCTCGTTCTGCCTGTTCCCGGCGTGCCCGAATCTCGGCCAGTAGTGCTTTTCGGTCGGCAACGGGTTCGGGTTGTGCAGCTTCCGCGCTGGTTGGCGGACTTGGCGCAGCGTCCGCTTCGAAGCGCGCATTCCAGGCGTCACCTGTCCTCAGATGTAGCCAGATTCCAGCACTGGCCATGCCGAGCAGTAGCACTGCCCACAGGCCGAGCCACGGGAACTCCCAGCGCGAGCGCAGGATGGGTTGTAGGTACTCCGGTCGTTCGCGTTCCATACGGCCCCCAGGTCGTCCTGCGCGCATTCTAGCCGTGTGGGGTAAGGTATGGTGGTCAGGCAATACCTGACATCCTCTCAATTCTCAACATGGAAGCTAGGAAACCGAGATGTCGAATACACCAATGCAAGGCCAGAGCACCAGCCTCCTTGAGGTTGGCCAAGAAAATTTGGCGCTTCGCGTAGCGCTTGAGTCGCTTATCCGAGAGCTGACACCCGACCAGAGGTCGCGCCTCGCCAGCAGCCTTACGGGTCACAAGCGTGGTTGTGACTCGTATGCGGCCTATACGAGGGTTCTCGATAGCCTTATCAGGGCGACGAGTCCGTAAAGTGCCGGGGGGCTTAGGGGTGTAGGGGTAGCGCCCCTACGGAAGCGCCTCACACGCGCTGGCGAGGCCTCGGCCCACGGCTCATGTAGACAACATTGGACGCCCCAGCGTCGGAACTGGGGGCGCCTGTTCGTCGCATAGTAGTCTGCAGCGTGCATCTTATTGATCTACAAGGTGCGACCCCTCAGTTCCAAGGGCAGATCTGCGTCGGGCATTGCAGAAGATTGTGATTCAAGAATGTTCATTGCAGAACATTCTGATGCGCCAGATATCATTGTAGAAGTTATTGATGCTCCGAGGAGCATCGCGGAAGAAAGTGACTTCCGACTGACCATTGCAGAACATTTCAGCGAGCTGCTACGCCTTTAGGGCCACCAGATGGGTTCACCACTCCCGGCGCGATCTAGTGAGGCACATGTTATGCCAGTACGCATGGCAAGTCTCCCGGCCCTTGCTCAGGCCGGGCGGCGCTAGAGCGCTCACTTTGAGGTCGCTTTCGGCATCCACAGAAGCTTTACGTCGCTGCAGCGCAGCCGGCTTCGTGTCAGCGCAATAGGTTGCAGCGGCGGGGGTGGCCTCTTGCATGCGGAGTATTCAACCTCGCTTAAGGCCTGAAATGCGGCCCGTGCATAGGCCCTGAATAGGATGCGGCTAAACGCGCGATAGTAAGTCGCCAGTCGTGAACCCTCACCGGTGCGCATGGAAATTGCTTCGGCTATCTCCCGCAATGTCGCTTGAGCGGATCGTGATAGCACCCTCCCGTCTAAGAAGAGCCTTCCATGGACAGCATACGCAACCAGGAGGACGACGTGGGCCCTTGGGAATCGGCGCGGCGAATCATCAGTGGTCGACATGCCTAGCAGACGCCTTTCACGTTCAGAGAAGTCACCCGCAGGGAATTTTGAGGCAATGGAGAATGTGATCCTCTCAAGGGCATTGCCCATTTCCCGAGGGAGTTCTAGAAAAAACTCCGCTGCATCCGCGATAGCTGGTGCCAAACCCGCTAGAGCTTCTGATGACAAGGACTGCTCTGGCGTGCATGGGTGCTTTACCACCGACGAGCGAACGAGTGGGCCTGAACTTCCCCTAGTTCCTCCATGCCAAGCAGCTCCTCGTGGAACGAACAACCCAGAGGCCGCTTCAGTCACGCGGGAGTCCCGGCGCGAACTGTTGAAGGCCGGCGCGGTGTCGGCCGCGGCCTTGGCAGCGCCCGTCGCCCTGGCGGCCACCGGGCCGGTTCCCATTCCACCGCCGCAGATGTCGCGCCTGTCCCTGAAGGTCAACGGGGCTACTCAGGAACTGGAGCTGAACACCCGCACCACCTTGCTCGACGCGCTGCGCAAGCACCTGCACCTCACCGGCACCAAGAAGGGGTGCGACCACGGCCAATGCGGAGCCTGTACGGTCATGGTCGATGGCCGGCGCCTCAATTCCTGTTTGACGCTTGCGGTCATGCACCAGCGGGCCGAGGTCACCACTATCGAAGGCCTCGGCACGCCGGACAAGCTGCATCCGACGTCCGCTGGGTGCGCACATGGCCGTGCGGGAGGATGGCCTGTACTGCGGCTTCGTCTCGGGTGGCTGCGTCGAGCGCGCCGTCGCCTTCGAGGCCCTCGACGTCATCGCCTTGGGCGGCGACCGGCAAATGCGCTACGGCCAGGGGTCACCGTACATCGACATCGTGCTGCCCTGTGGCGGCGGCATCACGCTGAGCCTGCACAGGCTGCGCTGCGCGCAACCCTTGTGGGCGGTCTTGCGCAGACATCGCCTTAATCCCGAGGACCTCGCTGCGTACGATTTGCTTGGGGCAGTGGTTCCTCACGGCCTTGCTTTGTGTCCCTTGCTTGCCGGGGAGCAGCCGATATCGCCGAAGCGAGCGACCGGCGCCGTTCACCGGCACGATCACGGTGGTGTCCGAGTACATGGAGTGGCTCAGGCACTGCCTGCAGAGCCGCAAGCTGATCCTCGACGACGCCAAGGCTCCCTTGCATACCGTGGACGATAGGTCTCCAAGGCCAAACAGGCTCAAGCAAGATCCAACGCTACGCAGGAAATCCGTCAATGCAGAATGGGGTGTTATACCCACGGCAATCGTGGCCTAAGCCCCCCCATACGTCGCATCGACAGCAAGTCGGCTCCTCACACCACTAGCCAAAATTCCTGGGTACTTGGCGCACCCCCGGGATTGGAGTATTTCCTCCAGCACTAGAGCTTCCAGCTGCTGCTAGCTTCCAGCCAGTAGCTCATGCCCAACGGCAGGAAAGTCTCCATCGCAACATCCAGGATCAACGGCCGTCGCCAACCTTGACCTGGCAAGAAGCAAAAATCCTTCAGTTCGAGGGTTCCAGCTTGATCTCGTCCAGCCAACCAGATGCATCTGCGTTTGATCTCGCGATCCAGTGCTCGCCTCGCGGCATCTTCATCTAGACCGCTTTGTATGAACTCCGACGCAGAATTTCGCATGCTCGCCCACAGTACGTAGCGCTTTCGCCCTAAGCTGAGTGCGTGCCATTCAGGCGATCCAACTGACTGAAGCCTGTCTCCAAGCTGTGGTTCCAGCCGATGTTTCCGCAGAAGGTTTGCCAAATACGCTCGAGCTTCAGTGGATGCGATTGAAACACCCAGACTCCTCCTCACATCGGGCGCGCACTCGGCCGACCACTGGGTCAGTGATCTGGTCAATGCCGCTTCGAGGTTTAAGTCACTGCTAGACCACGGAGACCTGTAGGACCACGCTAGGGGTTCATACAGAGATCTTGCAGCAAGCCGAGAACGTTCGATTGGCACCCGATGAAGCACGCGCAGTGTCGCAAGCGTGTCAAGCGCCTGCGAGGCCAATCCTTCAGCAGCTATTGGTGAACTCGCGGTTCTCGAGCGTTCTAGCGCGCACCACGCGCACGCAAGAAAGGGGCCTATTGAACGAACGAAATTGTCCAGTTCAGGCCAGGGCGGGATGAGGGTCGGTTGGCTAACGACATAGGCCACAGAGCCCTCAAATCGCGATACCAACCGTCAGGATATCAACCTGCCCACCGCCTGTCTATCTGACTTTCCGATACGCAGCGTCATCAACTCCATCTGGTTCTCCGATATCTGCAATTACGATATCCTTGCTGTGGTGCTAATGGACTGCAACGCTCCAAAGCACAAGGCAACGCGTTCAGGCAGGTTGGGAGAGCCGATATGATGCGCACCAGTTTGAGCCACCCGCTACTGATTGCAGGACTCCCCGTCGGGGCCTGCGGAGGGGGCATTGGCGTGACATTTGCGCCCGGCAAGTACCAGGAAGTATCCATGACTGGAGCGTGGGCGAGAGACCTAGAAGCGGACATCTTGGCGATTCGCCACTGGGGTGCTAAGCATCTGATCTCCCTGCTTGAACCTTGGGAGTTCAAAGACCTTCGAATCGAGAGCTTACCGGAGGTAGCGGCGGCGAAGGGCATCTCATGGTATGGATTGCCAATCACTGATGGAGCAGCACCAGATGACAGGCTTCTCCAAGATTGGCTACAACTAAGTACAGAGTTCGTCGCCGACATGCGAAGTGGACAAAAGGTCGTGGTCCACTGCAAGGGCGGACTCGGACGCGCTGGAACGGTGGCTGCCATGCTTTTGCTACAGTCTGGAGAGGCTAAGAAGGCGTCGGATGCCATCCACATGGTGCGACACGCCAGGCCCGGCGCAGTTGAGACCAGAGCTCAAGAGGAATTCATAGAGCTCTGGGCGCGCAGCCTTCATCCGGGCGAAGCTTGACGCTTGCCTGCCGGGGGGCAGGGGAGCAGGGGAGCAGCCAACTTGACGTTGCGCCGAATGGTTCTAGCGGCGACAGAGCACTTGCAGAATGATAATGCAGTGCATCCACGAACCACATTGTGATCAGGTAAGAGACGCGCCAAAGTCGACAACATGACCTGCGTGCAGCCACTCTGGGGCACTGCTGCTAAGAGAGGCTCGGGCCACGGGCCTGAACTCTCGAGCTTCTTGTGCATGTCTTCCACGCCAGGAAGATTTCTGGCCTCCTGCAATCCAACCAATCTCAGGGGTTCACCCCCGTTTTCACGGACACTTACAAGAAGGCCGATTCAGGCCATGAGGAGTGTTCATGTCAAAGCGTAGGATGTTCAGTGCCGAGTTCAAGCGTGGTGCGGTTGAGCAGGCCAGCCAGCCCGGCGTCAGCTGTGCCCAGGTGGCCCGGGAGCTGGGGATTCGCGATACCCTGCTGACCCGCTGGAAGCGCGAGGCGCAGAGCCCGGGATTTGCCGCCTTCGGCGGCACCGGGACACCCAGGGATGAGGAGCTGGCCCGCCTCAAGCGCGAGCTGGCACGGGTGAAGAAGGAACGGGATTTTTTGCGAGAAGCGGCGACGTTCTTTGCAAAGGGATCATCCTGAGGTATCAGGTGATCGAACGTTGTCGCGATGAGTTTCCGATTCGGCTGATGTGCCGTTGCCTGAAGGTTTCGGCCAGCGGCTATTACGAGTGGAGCAAGCGTCCTGCCAGCGCCCGGCAGCTCGACAATGAGCGCCTGGTACTACGAATGCGTGAGCTTCACGAGGACAGCCGGGGTACGCTGGGAGCTGGCCGCATGCGCGAAGACCTGGCTGAGGAGGGCGAGACTGCCAGCCTGAACCGGGTAGCACGCCTGATGGCGGCCGACGGCCTGCAGGGTTGGCCTCGGCGCAAACGCCGGGGGCAGCGTGGCAGTCCGGCCGTGATGCCACCGGGCGTGGTCAACCTGCTCGAACGCGATTTCGTCGCGCTGGAGCCGGAGACCAAGTGGGTGACCGATATCACCGAGATCAAGACCCAGCAGGGCAAGTTGTATCTGTGCATCGTGCTGGATCTTTATGACCAGCGCGTTGTGGGATGGTCAATGCACGATCGACAGGACCGTCAGATGGTGATCCGGGCTGTGCAGATGGCGGTGTGGCAGCGGCAAGGAAGTCATGCGGTGACCCTGCATTCGGACCGTGGTAGTCAGTTTCGCAGCGGTGAATATCAAGGGTATCTCGCCGCCAACAGCCTGATCTGCTCAATGAGCGCGGTGGGGCATTGCGGTGACAACGCAGCCTGCGAAGGCTTTTTCGGGCTGCTGAAGCGTGAGCGGATCTATCGAACGAGCTACCGCACACTCGATGCGGCACGAGCGGATGTGTTTGACTACATCGAGCGGCGCCACAACCCGAGGATGCGCAGAAGGGTCGCCAGGCAGGATCAGAAGATTGCAGCTCTTTTAGAACCGTCCGTGATATCGGGGTAGAACCCCAGGAGCCAACAGCCGTTCAAGTTTGCTGTGACTTGCGACGTGAAACGCCAAGTCGCACGAACTAACGCCTCACTTTAAGGGGCATGGGGATAGCTGGCTGCGATGGAGTGCAGATCAGAGTTTGGCCAATCGAATCGATCGATGGACCATCCACATAACGCCTTCACAGCCCTGGAACGGAGGACCCGGTCCTAAGACCCGATCCCCGTAGGCCTGTCGAATCTCGCTCAAGACTCCTGCTGAGCTCGATTGCGTTGACCCAGTTCTTTTGCCTTCCTGTTCTGACACTGAGAAGCACCGGAAAGCCAACGTATCTCGATCACGGCTATTCAATCAGAGGGTTCGCCCAAAGAAGCTCTTCAGGCGATCCGAGATCTGATCAACATACTCCGGCACCCAGTACGTTTGGATATGCGAGGCACCGTCGATGAGGACAAGCTCTTTGTCCTTGGTGCCGGTGGCCTTTTGAATCGCCTCCTCGGACATGTAGAGGCTGTCGGCCCGGCTGCCTGCAATCATGAGAAGCGGCTGATCAAGAAGCTCCAATTGATCAGTTGCATCCCACGTCATCAGGTCCATCATGCTGCTAAGCGTGTAGCGAGCCTCAGAGTTTGGGTGCGCATGGGTCTTGGTGCAATACACGATCCCCTCCCGGTACATTTCAAACGGCAACCTGGCAACCTGCTCGTCGGTCAGTGCAACGGCATTCGCATATGGGACTTCCTCACCTGCAGCCTCAGTCGCTCGCGCCTGGGCAGCCTCCTGCAGTCTCTTTCCAATGGTAGGAATCTGCGAGTCCATAAATCCATTCCGGCGAACGCGGCCGGAATTGAACATGCTGATCGTGGCAACGGCTTTGAAGCGCTTGTCCGACTCGGCAGCTTTCAGCGAGTAGCCACCGCCACCACAGATACCCAGCAATCCCAAGCGTGATGCGTCCACGCCGGCATAATTGGAGATGAAGTCTGCCATGCCATGGATGTCCTCAACGCGATTCTTCGGCTTGTCGACATAGCGCGGAGAGCCGGAAGAACCGCCTTGGTATGCGGCATCGGCCGTGATGGCAATGTACCCTTGCTCAGCAAGACGCTGCGCGTAGAGCCCAGCCACTTGTTCCTTTACACCTCCATTTGGATGCGCGACAACGATTGTCGGATACTTGCGGTCGCGCCCATAACCTACGGGAGTGTACACATTTGCCGCAATTTCCAGGCCATTAAGCACGTACCTGACCGGATACATGTTCACTTTTCCAGGTGCATTATCCGTGATGGCTCCTTCATAGGCCAGGGTAAAGGGATTCTTGCGGTAGTCGGCTTCGTCTACGCTCATGGTCGTTGCACCAAGTACCGCGGCAAGCGCGGCGCTCTTCAATTTAATGCTGGGCATGTTACTTATCCTGGATTGATTTACGTTGAAAATTGGTAAGCGAGGACATTTCAGGACCCATCGCTCTACACGTGTCTGTTATTGGCAGGCTCGACGGTGGATCCACGTTAGGGCGAGCAGGACAACAAGCGACGCCGAGCTCCCCACGGCCGCTGCGCCCATGATTATCGCCATGGCCGCGGGGGTCCCATCGGAGAACCACCCCACCAAGGCGGCGCTGAATATTCCACTCCCGTAGTGAAGCGCCCCTAAGAGCGAGGACGTCGCTCCGGCGCGCTGAGGGTGATCTGCCAGGGCGCAGGCGACGGAGTTGGCCACGATCAGGCCATTCATCGATACGTATACGAGTACTGGAATCACCAAGCCGGCCAGCCCCCCAATCCCGGTCACACCGGTAATTACGATTGCCCCGCCTGATGCGAGAAGTATGGTTACGCCCACGCGGAAAATCTGATCACTGTGAAAACGTGGCAGCAACCGGGCATTAGCCATGTTCGCGGCCATCATCCCTACAATATTGATGCCGAACAGCCAGCCATAGGCCTGGGCAGACACGCCGTAGAAATCAATATACGCAAACGGCGTCCCGACGATAAAGGCATACACGCCGCTATAAAAGAATGCTCCAGACATCGCATACGCGACTAGTTTTGGGTCTTGGATGAGGATCCAATAGTCCTTCAGGGCGTGCACCAATGGCGCGCGTGCTCGCCGGTGGGGAGGTAGGCTTTCCGGAAGCCAGAACAGCGAAGCACCCGTGACCAGCCCAATTCCCGCAAGTAGCCAAAAAATTTCGTGCCAGGAGCCAAGCGCCAGCACCTGACCGCCGACCAATGGTCCGGCGAGCGGCGCAATGCCCATGATCAAGATTAGGGTGGACAGCTTCTTGGCAGCCTGCTCGCGGCCATAGAGGTCGCGAACCATCGCCCTTGATAGAACCGGCCCCACGCAGGCTCCCAACGCCTGAAGTACGCGCCACGCCGTCAACTGCTCAACAGTAGTAGACATGGCACATCCCGCGGAGCCCACTACGAACAGACCCAAACCAACAGCAGTAGGGCGGCGACGGCCCACTCGGTCACTCAAAGGGCCATATCAGTTGGCCTAGGCTGAATCCAATCAAAAAGCCGGAGAACGTCAGTTCGATCGAAGCTGCGGTAGTGTGCAGCGCATCCACCAGACTCGGGAGCGCGGGAAGGTAAATATCTGTTGAGATTGATGCAAACGACATCAATGCACTAAGGATCAGGAGGACCCTCAGCTCCTGCTCAACGGCCGTTGTGCTGCGGCCCGCTTCCGGCCCATCGCCGAGGCATGTGCGTTCACGCTGGCAGGAATCTTCGTGCGACATCGAATATGGATCGTCCGTAGAAGGGGGAGCCGACGTTATGCGGCTTAGATGATCCTAAGAGGCTGTCGTCACGGGATTAAGCCCGCAGGCAAGGACTCACTACTGAGCCATCCTGATAAATAGGCGCCGTCACTGAATCGCCCCCGGTTGCACGAGGGGGGCGGCGCGGTGATTCATCGGTCTGACTCAGCAGCCTATTCGCAATGACGGCATGTAATGGGTGCGGCCGAATGGATACGCTCGGAGCGTGGTGTCGCGCGCCTTGAGCGCCTGATACGTCAATCGCCCTAAATGGATGGCCAACAATGCACAACTCCAGCGACAACCCATCAGAGACTGCGACAGAAACAACCCAGGCCGGACGCCGGCAGACCCTAAAAATGGTAGGGGCCGGCCTCCTCGCCGCGCCCGCAGCCGCCGTGCTGGCTCAAGCAACGCCTAGGAACCATAACGGCTTGGGAAGCGGCGCACACACTTCGCAGGCTACTGCCGGCACAAGCCGTAAGCGGATTGCGCAAATGACCGCCTTCCGGGGGGGGCGTGAACGTCATCGAGATGCCGATCGAGCGTCCCCGTCCAGACGGGGCCATCATCAAGATTGAGGCAAGCGGCATTTGCCGTAGCGACTGGCACTTCTGGAACCAGGACATGACATGGCTCGGCCTCAATCTGCGACTGCCCGCGAACACCGGACATGAAATCGGTGGCGTTGTGGTTGAGGTAGGGAACCAGGTGCGCAGTGTAAAGGTCGGCGACCGTGTGACCGCTCCCTTTCATGAATCCGACGGCACCTGCCCGCACTGCCGCGCAGGTCTCCAGAACCTGTGCGACAACGGGGTTGTAGCAGGGGTTATGCGCGATGGTGGCTGGGCAGAATACGTTACGGTGACCTCTGCTGATCTCAACTGCATCAAGCTTCCTGACGAGGTATCCACGGTTTCTGCTGCGGCCTTGGGATGTCGATACATGACGGCGCATCGCGCTGTTCAGGCGCAGGGCAGGGCGCGACCGGGCGAGTGGGTGGCAGTTCATGGCTGTGGTGGTGTTGGACTGTCTGCAGTGCAGATCGCCAGTGCGAGTGACGCGTTGGTGGTCGCCGTAGATGTCGATGACCGCAAGCTTCAAAAGGCAAAGGAAGAGGGAGCCCAGTTCACAATCAATGCTACTGGTCTGACGCCGCTTCAGGTCGGTGAGGCCGTGAAACAGGCAACGCAGGGTGGGACGCATATCTCCATTGACGCGCTGGGCCGCGCCTTCACCTTCCATCAGTCCTTCCATTCGCTGCGTAAGCGCGGCAGGCACGTCCGAGGGTCGGCAGGGATTCGTGAGAAAAACAGCCTAGTTGCGCTCAACTAGCTGATTCGATTGGATTCTTGCGCACTTCAATCCCAGTAAATCGCATCTCTAGTGCGAACGCCCTCAAGCTTTGGCCTGTTCTTGCAGCCACTGCTGGGCCAAGCCCACGAGGTCCGGATAAATCAGTTCCTCGTACTCCAGATCTGCGGCGCCACAGATGTCGGGAAGCTCTGCGGAGAATCTTGTATAGGCGTTGAATATTGCCGTTTGCCCAGGAATCTTCGACCTGCCTGACTCGGCCACCAGCCACGAGCGAACGATTCGGCACAGCGTTTGCGGCTGGCCGCCATGGGCCTTCAGATCCTGGCCCGCGATATCCGAAAGACATTTCTGACTCGTGTACTTTGTCTGTTCGAGGATAAGCACCGAGCGTGAGGCATAGGCGCGACCAGCGATCTTCTTGCAACCAATTACCATCCCAAGCTCAAACGGCATATTGAATCGGGGTAGGTTGTTTGTGTCGTCAAGCGCCACCGCCGACAAGTCATGAATGCTGTAGGTCGACTCTTTGATAAGACGCACAATCTTATCCATCCTGACATCCCCGCCATCAGCCGCCTCTAGCGCGGAGCGCGGTTGGAAGCCACATGCCAGGATAGTGAAGACCATGCAATCAAACAGGGCGCGATAGTCTGTCGTGAAAGGGCAATTGATGAAGACGTAGTCAGGGTTGATTGCTGCCTTAGTCCTTGCCATGGTCGGCTACTTCTTCTTGGCCACTTTCCGGACCGCAGCGCTACGCTCTGACTTCGACAGCGTGCTGCCGATGATGGCGAAGGACTTGACCGGAAACGCACTTGCCGAACGCTGGGTCAGCACGCTGCCGGCTAAGCTTTTCGCACTCTTGGAGCTGCCTTTGCTGGTCAGCGTCTTGGATGCCAGTGATGCTGCGCGTTCGGAAGACTTGTTCTTGGTGCGCGATTGAGACAGCGCACTGCCGGCAAGAGACTTGGTGGTCTTCGACGCAGCACTGTTTCGCAGGGTCTTGGACGCCTTGCTGGCCACTTTCGCCCCGGTTCTCTCATTCTTCGGCATACGTCACCTGTAATCGCTTCAATGTTGTCAGAGTCTATTTGAGCGTTGGTTCGATCATAATCTCGGTAAACTCAAGCGGTGCCACCTCTCGCTCAAGGTCCAGGGTGTAGTCGCCAAACCGGTTGATATGACTGGTCCGGTAAGGGGACAGGCCCCCTAACACTTCCGGATTCAATTCTACGCCTTCGGCCTGGAGGACTGCCAAGGTGCGGGTCGGCGGGTGATGCGGTCAGCTGGTACTGGGTGCCGTCCATGTCCAGGCGGTGAGCCCGGTAAGGTGCCAACGTCATGGCTTCCATCCGGGCTCGGGCCTTGGCAACGCCGCGTCCCTTGGGCGTGAACGGGGTCAGCAGCAGACGCAGTACGAGGGTGATCTGCGGCGGTGGTTCGGCCGCCGGACCAGGCAACGCCACGGTAGTGCCTGGGGGGCTTTGCAGGCCAGCCTCCATTTTGTGCCGTGCAAACGGGTCACGACCCTGGATGTAACGCATGGCAGAGTGGACATCACGCCATCCCACGTATTCCATCAAGGCCTTCACATCCCAGCCATTGTCGTTGGCCCATCCGGCAAACCCACGTCGCAACGAATGGCTGCTGTAGCCCGCCACCGCCTCCAGTCCGGCGCAGGTGAACAGATCGCGTAGCAGCGGGATCAGACTGTTGGGGTGCAGCGCTTTCTCGCCGAGATGTCCCCATTGGTCGACGCCATGAAACACGGGACCGGAGGTGATGGCGCAGGCCTGCAGCCATTGCGAAGTGGCAGTGACCGGGCACAAGCGCGATAGGGCGGGGACCTTGTAGGTGTTGCCCTGGGATTGCCGATCGCCCTTGCTGCGGGGCAGGAAACAGATCATGCCTTCGTTGGGCACGATGGTCAGGTGCTCGATCCGCAGGCGGATCAGCTCATCGCCGCGAAATCCCCGCCAGAAGCCCAGCAGCACCAGAGCCCGGTCACGCATGGCCCTCAAGGCGCCAGCCTGGTCGCTGCGGCCCTGACTGGCCAGAATGGACGCATCCAGCCAGTCGGCTACCTGGGTCAGTTGGCTCAACTGCAGGGGCGTAGCCTGCTTCTCCACACGTGGGTGCAGGGTCTGAATCCCCTTGAGGACCTTGCGTACCAGGGGGGCACGCGTCGGATCCACGAAGCCGTGTTCGCCGTGCCAATGCGCCAGCGCCGCCAGACGCTGCTTGAGGGTGTTGATGGCCAGCAAGGGCGCCTGCTCAGCCAGGTAGCGGGCGACGCTGTCGGGTGTGGCGGGCAGGTGGCCGCCCCATTCGATCTCGAAATGACGCAGCGCCGAGAGGACTGTTGATCACCCCCACCATGCGCGTTTGCCGATGGTTGAACTGCAGCAGGTAAGCCGGAGGCGCGTCGGTCTGCATCGGTACCTCCCACATGCCTTTCTCGCTCGCCGCATCCGCCGCCGCCTTGAAGCGGCCGCCATCTAGCAGTTCCACCGGCGCGCAATCCGTCGGGCAGAGCGCGGCCAGACCCGGTGAGCGGAGAGAGCTGTCGTCCAAGGCCACGGCCTGCAGCAGGTTGAAGGCGCGCTCGTGCACGGCGTCCTGGGAGAACATGCGCTTCATGTCGGTGCGGCCAACCGGCGACGATGCGTGTGCGCAGCGTCTGGGCGAGGCCTGCCTCCCACTCGATGCGACCTGCGTCGGCTTTCCAATCCATCGCCTGGATCGCGGCCAAGTCGGTCCCATCGGTCATGTCCTTCAAGGCTTGTTGCGGGTGACCAAGCAACGCCAAGGTGACCTGCTCGGCCAAGTCCAGTTGACGTTCGGCCAGGATAGGCGGTGCGATTGAGATAGCGCGCGCGTGCTCAGGTGTGGCTTGTGCGATTGCCCAGGCCAAGCGAGCTTCGATGGCTTGCCGTTCGTCGAAGTAAGCCGTCTTGGCGTGGTCGGACAAGTCCAGTGCAATGGCCATGACATCGGCGTACGCCAAGGCTTCCAGCAGCAGCGGCAAGCGACCGGCCGCCAACTCCACCCAGGCTAACCGCAATGCGAAGTTGAGCGAGTCGAAAGAGATCTCCGCATCCTCGATCACGCTGCGCAACGAACGGCTCAGGCCCAGCAGCAAGTGCGCGCGGGCTGCCCAGAACAAACCCACCTCGCAATACGCTTGGGAGGCGATCCAGGCTCCTTCTAGGTAAAGCTCACGGGAGTGCTGTCGCTGCAGCAGCCCAATAGCACGCCCCAGCAAGCGCAAGGCCTCCTCCGGCGCCTTCTTCTCTACCTTGTGTGTTGCGCGGTCCAATAGCTGGCGCGCTTGAGCGTGCGCGCCGAGGCGCTGGCCCACCAACTCGCCAGCACGATCGGCGATGGCATCGATCCCCTCAACCGTGAACGGGAGTTGGGCAAACACGGAAATCGTCTCGCACAGCGACTCCACCGGGTAATCGGGCAGCCTCTCGACTTCACGCAGCAACGTATTGAACCCCTTGACGATCTCGGCTTGCCGTTGCGGATCGTGCGGATCGGCTAGGAAGCCCAAGCGCAGAAGATGGGTGTGTGCCATGGCCGCATCGGTAGGATGCGAGCGGCGCTTGGCCAGCGGTTCTAACCGCTGGCTCAGCCGCTGACGTCGTGCTTGCAGATCGGCAGCACCGGCAGGCAGGCGAAAGCCCATTGCAGATCTTCGATGGGCGTGACCTCAGCATCGGGTCGGATCTGCCATCGATCCGCTGGCCAGGGAACTTGGATCAAGGCCAAGTCTCGCAGCGCGTCCAGCACCAGCAAGGTAGAGCGGCGTGTGGGCGCCACCGGTATGCGTCGTAGCTGCGCGGCCAACAGTGCGGCCAGGAAAAGGGTGCCACGAAGGCCCAACTCCTCGATGCTGGCGCCCCCAGATGGCGTCATTGACGAGGTTCCGGGCATTCGGTTTCCGGGGATGAGGGAGCGGCGTGGCTCCTGGCGGTGACGGCGCTACCGGTGTCGCCGGTTGCCTCAAAGCTAAGAATATCTTAGTATGCAAGCCAGGGTACATCCGCCATCCTTATGGGGTCTCCATGGGGTGCGCGCGTGACTTTGTCCGTCGACTCAACACCGACCTTCGCTCGACGCCTCAAACAAGCCCGCCTGCACACGGGTTTGTCGCAGAAGGAGTTGGGCATCCGGGCCGGTCTGGATCCTCACGTAGCCAGCCCCCGAATCAACCAGTACGAGCGTGGCAAGCACGAGCCCAAGCTGGAGACTGCTGAGCGGTTGGCCCAAGCGTTGGGGATCCCCGCCGCCTTCCTTTACACCGACGATGATCTGCTGGCCAAGTTGCTCCTGCGCTGGGGCTCGCTAAGCAAGCAGCAGAAGCGCGAGTTGGTGACGCTGATCGAGGCCACGCCCGAGAAGTAAACCGAACAAGCGCTCGCCCTATGGGCAACTCTTCGCCTCAATCCGCCCTTCGGGTGCTCTTGGAGGGAACTGCAATAGCCGTGGCTAGTGCGACTGACAAGTCGCGGCATCTCAGTCCTGCTTGAGATTTTGTTCACGACCGATACACGCGCGCCTTGTCTAAAGTGGTTTACCATGTCGCCCGTGTCAGCCTCCTCACTACTACTGCGACTGCTTCTGATCGCCATGCTCGTGCTCAACGGCGCGTGGTCGGCGTTTGCGTCCGTCAGTATGAGCCCGGTCATGGAAGAGCAAGCCAGCGAAGTGGCTGCCGCGGTGCAAGTGGTCGAAGACTGCATCGCCCATCACAGTGCTGAGCATCATCCCGATGCCACATCGATTGAAAAGGCTGGCACTGGGCATGGCGACCATGCCGGTCCCGACTGTTGCAAGTCTTCTGCGTGCCGGTGCGCCTGCGTACACGCCTGCGCGAGCGCACTTCCTGCGCGCCTGCATGTTTCGGTGCAACTGGCCTTGGGCCTGGATGTCATGCCGCTGCCCCTCGGGCATGCGGCACCTGCCTTGCCTCATCTGATCCGACCACCGATCGGCTAAGCGTCCCTAGGCGCCGCGATGGCGCTGCTGGTGTGGCATGCCTGTTTAGGCCAGCCGCCCGCTCTGTACCACCGCCCGCCGGTGGCAACACGACGCTTGGAGCATTCTCATGTCGCATGATGATTTTCGTGGTCCACTCGGTGGACCGCTGCTGCCTTCGCGGCGGCGATTTGTCCAAGGCTTGGCCTTGGGAGGCGCAGTCGCAGGATTAGGTTTCTGGCCCAAAGCCAGTTGGGCGCTCAAGGGGCCGGGGCAACATAACGTACTGTCGGGCACCGAGTTCGACCTGACCATTGGCGAGACGCCGATGAACTTCACCGGCAAGACCCGCACCGCGATCACGGTCAACGGGTCCGTTCCGGCGCCGTTGCTGCGGTGGCGGGAAGGCACCACGGTCAACTTGCGTGTCTCTAATGCATTGCCCGCTAACTCCATCCATGGCGCGGACACCTCCATCCATTGGCACGGCATCATTTTGCCGGCCAACATGGACGGCGTGCCGGGCCTGAGCTTTGACGGTATCGGACGTGGTGAGACCTACCACTACAGGTTCACCCTGCATCAGGGCGGCACCTACTGGTACCACAGCCACTCAGGGTTCCAGGAACAAGCCGGGCTCTATGGCCCGATCGTCATCGACCCATTGGAGCCGGAGCCCTTCAGCTTCGATCGCGACTACGTCGTGATGCTGAGCGATTGGACAGACCTGGACCCGACGGCCCTGTTCGATCGTTTGAAGAAGATGCCGGGCCATGACAATTACTACAAGCGCACGGTCGGCGATTTTGCGCGCGATGTGAAGCGCAACGGCCTGTCGGCAACGTTGGAAGATCGCAAGATGTGGGGCGTGATGCGGATGACGCCCACAGACCTGTCCGACGTCAACGCCAACACCTACACCTACCTGATGAACGGCACGACCTCACTGGGCAACTGGACCGGTTTGTTCCGCAGTGGCGAGAAGGTGCGCCTGCGTTTCATCAATGGCTCTGCCATGACGTACTTCGATGTGCGTATTCCGGGGCTGAAGATGACCGTGGTGGCGGCAGATGGCTTGTATGTCCATCCGGTTTCCGTCGACGAGTTCCGCATCGCGGTCGCAGAAACCTTCGATGTGATCGTGGAGCCCTCCGGGCAGGACGCATTCACCATCTTTGCCCAAGACTCCGGTCGCACCGGCTACGTCAGCGGCACGCTCGCCGTGCGCGAAGGATTACGCGCGCCCGTTCCGTCTGTGGATCCCCGGCCGCTGCTGACGATGGCAGACATGGGCATGGATCATGGATCGATGGATATGGCTGGCGGCAGCAAGGGCATGGAAGGCGGCTGTGGTGCGGCCATGGGCATGCCTGGCATGACCCCACCTGCCAGCGGTAACGCGACCTCGGCCCATGCAGGCCATGCGATGCCCGCCGCCGGCGATGGTGCCATGGCAGGCATGCAGCACGGGGGCATGCAATCACACCCGGCCAGCGAGACCAACAATCCCCTGTTGGACAACCAGGCCATGAGCGTGAGTTCGCGCTTGGATGATCCGGGTAATGGCCTGCGCGATAACGGCCGTCATGTACTGACGTATTCCATGCTCAAGAGCACCTTTGAAGACCCTGACGGACGCGACCCCGGTCGCGAGATCGAGCTGCATCTGACCGGACACATGGAGAAATTTTCCTGGGGCTTCAACGGTCAGAAGTTTTCCGATGTCGAGCCGCTGCGGCTGAACTACGGCGAGCGTATGCGCATCGTATTGGTTAACGACACGATGATGACCCATCCCATCCATTTGCACGGGATGTGGAGTGACGTGGAGGACGACAACGGCAACTTCATGGTGCGCAAGCACACGGTGGATATGCCGCCGGGTAGCCGACGGACGTATCGCGTGCGAGCCGATGCGTTGGGCAGCTGGGCGTTCCATTGCCACCTGCTTTATCACATGGAAGCCGGAATGATGCGCACGGTGAGGGTCGACGAATGAACATCAATAGACGCGATACCACCCTGACTGCGCTGACGCTGGCTATCTCGCTGGCCCTGGCCAATGCGGCCAGCGCCCAATCCATGCAGCACGGCTCCATGCCGATGGAGCAGGGCGCGCAGACTCAGGATCACTCTGCACATCAGGCGCCTACATCAAAACCTGCGCCAGCCCAAACGCCTGCAACACCGGCCAAGACGAGCGAAGCGACGATCGATCATGCGGCGATGGGCCACGCCGCGCCGCCGGCTAAAGCAGCCGAGCCTGCCATGCAGGGCATGGACCATTCGCAGATGGGGCACGGCTCGCCCGCGAGCACACCTGCGGCGCCCACAGCACGGGCGCAGTCGATGCAGGGCATGGATCACAGTCAGATGGCACGGCCCGCTGCAGCCGACACCTCTGGTACGGCCACGCCTGCGATGCAGGGGATGGACCATTCCAAGATGGGGCACGGCGCGCCTCCGAGCACACCCGCAACGCCCAAAGCGCAGACACAGTCGATGCAGGGCATGGATCACAGTCAGATGGCACAGCCCGCGGCGGCCGACACCTCCGGCACGGCCACGCCTGCGATGCAGGGGATGGACCATTCGCAGATGGACCATGATTCGCCCGCGCCCGTTACACCAGAAGCGGGAATGCAATCAATGGAGGGCATGGACCACAGTCAGATGGGACACGGGCCTGCAGCGCCAACGCAGCCGCGCACCCCGATTCCCGCGGTGACGGACGCGGATCGCAAGGCGGCCATCGCGCCGGAACACGCGCATCCGGTGCATGACAACTCGATCAAAAGCTATGTGCTGCTCAATCGCCTGGAAACCTGGGATGCCGATCCGGGCACCGGGCTGGGCTGGGAGGCCCAGGGCTGGATCGGTACGGACCTCAATCGCGTCTGGCTCCGCAGTGAAGGCGAACGCACGGATGGTCAGACCGAGTCGGCTGATCTGGAAGTGCTCTACGGCCGCAGTATCTCCACATGGTGGGATGTGGTGGCCGGTGTGCGTCATGACTTCAAGCCTGGGGCATCGCAGAACTTCGCCGCTATCGGTGTACAGGGCTTGGCGCCGATGAAGTTCGAAGTGTCCGCCACAGCCTATCTCGGCGAAGGGGGCCAGACGGCCGCCAATGTCGAGGCCGAGTACGAATTGCTGCTAACCAACCGGCTGATCTTGCAGCCGCTGGTGGAAGTCACCGCCTATGGCAAGAACGATCCATTGCGCGGGATAGGTTCGGGTCTGAGTACCGCTGAGGCGGGGCTACGACTTCGTTATGAGTTCACCCGAAAGTTCGCTCCCTACATCGGCGTGGTGTACGAGCGCGCGTTTGGCAATACCGCAGACATGCGACGCGAGCATGGCGAGTCCTTTGAAGACACGCGCTTGGTCATCGGCCTTCGTACCTGGTTCTAAGGGGAACTGACAATGAAATCCAACAAGAAGATGTGGGTATGGCTCGGTGCCGGCTTGGGATTGGTTGCGGTGGTCGCAACCGCCACGGTCTCTCTGGGCGTGTACAACGTGGCCGCCGACGATCCGCATAGTCGCCCGGTGTATGCGCTACTTGAAACGGCGCGCGAGCGTTCCATTGAGGTGCGCGCCGCCAAGCTTCAGCTACCCACGAACCTTGATGATCCTGAGCGTATCCGCCAGGGTGCGGGCAACTACAACGCCATGTGCGTGACCTGCCATCTTTCACCAGACGCGGCGGCCACCGAGATGAGCAAGGGCCTGTATACCCCGCGCCACCGAACCTAAGCAAACAGCCGGTCGCTCCAGCTGAGGCGTTCTGGGTGATCAAGCACGGCATCAAGGCCAGCGGCATGCCCGCTTGGGGCGGCAGCATGGACGATGAGTTCATATGGAACATGTCGGCCTTCCTGCAGAAGTTGCCCACGCTGGACGCGACTGCGTACAAGGAACTTGTCGACAGCAGCGAGGGCCATTCGCATGGCGGCGGCGAGACGCAAGGCCACCATGACGACGAAAAGGCCGAGGATCACCCTGCCTTATTCGAGCCGGGCAACAACTCCATGCCGCATGCGCACCAGCCGGGCGTGGACGACGATCACCACGGCCCGACACCCAGCGACACGGAAGTCGGGTTGGTGAGCCACGGCCATCCCGACGGCAAGGTGGAGTCGCACCCTGCACCACACACGCCCGTGGCCGATGACGGCCATGCGCACACCCATTGATCTCCTTGGAGCCCACGCAATGAACGCAACAGCAATCTCGTTCACCCTCGCACTGGCACTGGCCGTCGTGTCCCCCGCAATGGCGCAGGCGACACAGCCGCACGCACATCACCCCGCTGCCGCGGCATCTGCGGACGTCGACGTCCCAGTCACTGCAGAGGCCGCGGTCGCCGTAGCGGAGCGTTTCAACAGGGCCCTGTCTAGCGGCGATCTGGCCACGGTCGAAGCCCTGCTCGCTGCCGACGTTCTCATCCTCGAGTCCGGGGGCGCCGAACGCAGCCGCGAGGAATACATGGGCCATCACGCAGTCAGCGATGCGGCGTTCCTCAAGGGCGCCCATCGCCAGCTGCTCCGTCAGCGCGCACGAGCCGCTGGCGAGTTCGCGTGGGTCGGAACCGAAAGCGAGTTGCATGCCCAGAAGGACGGCCAGCCACTGACCGTCCAGAGCGCCGAGACGATGGTGCTGAAGGAGACCGCGGACGGCTGGCGGATCGTCCACATCCACTGGTCCTCGCGGACCAAGCGCTGAGTCGAGAGATTGAAATGACTACGCTCACATTGCACCGTCTGACTTTTGTGGTCCTTGCCGTGGCTGGTCTGGGTGCTTGCACCCAGGATGCTTCATCCGCGCAACCCACAACCTCGCCCTCCGCACAGGTTGTCGTCCAATCAGCCGACGCGACTCCAGCAGCCCTGCCACGCATGACCGTCCACAAGACCCCGACCTGCGGGTGCTGCGGTGTCTGGATCGACCACGTGCAGAAGGCGGGATTCACCGTGGATGTGCACGACATGGATGACCTGGGTCTGGTCAAGGAGCGGTTGGGTGTCCCCTATGCAAAGGGCTCCTGCCACACGGCCGAGATCGGCGGATACGTCATCGAAGGCCACGTTCCGGCCGCGGACATCAAGCGTCTCCTCGAAGAAAAGCCGAACGCACGCGGCCTGGTCCTCCCAGGGATGCCGCTTGGTTCTCCGGGCATGGAGGTCCCGGAGGGACGCCAGCAGCCGTTCACGGTCGAGCTGATCCATCGCGA
This sequence comes from Stenotrophomonas maltophilia, assembly GCF_003205835.1. GTDB lineage: Bacteria > Pseudomonadota > Gammaproteobacteria > Xanthomonadales > Xanthomonadaceae > Stenotrophomonas > Stenotrophomonas riyadhensis. Next base: position 2,421,240 of record NZ_CP029773.1, on the reverse strand, counting down.
CGGAACCACTGAACCGTTCGCACAGCACTGATCCGTCGCAGCAACAGGGGACGGTGTTGCGGGCGCGCCGATTCTCGCCCGCGAGGAAGAAGGAGAACTACATGACTCACCATTCCGCAGCACACCGGCCCCAGGCCATGAACGAGTGCATCGACAACTGCACGCAATGCCATGCGATCTGCCTGGAGACCATCAACTACTGCCTGACCAAAGGAGGTGTTCACGCGGCCCCGGAGCACATCGCCCTGTTGGCGACGTGTGCCGATACCTGCGCAACCAGTGCCGACGCGATGCTGCGCGGTGCCAGCGTTCACGACGTGGTTTGCGGTGCCTGCGCGGAGATCTGCCGCCAGTGCGCCGATGCATGCGACGCCATGAACGACCCTGAGATGACGCGCTGCGCCGAAGTTTGTCGCCGCTGCGCGGAAAGCTGCAGCGCCATGGCAGCGTAATGCGTCGAGGATCCCGCCTGAGCCGGTGGGATCCTCGTCTCGCGAAAGCGGAAGTATCAAGAAAATCCGACAAATCGTGGTTTCAGTGACAGTCCGACATCTAACGCTTGTCGCATCGAACACAGCGCGGCCCCTCCCGAACGGGCTTTGCATCACATTCCAATGAGGATTTATCCATATGAAGTCGTCCAACGTCATTCGCTCCTTCGCGCTCGTCCTCGCAATCGCGGCCGGGCAGTTTTCGCTGCAGGTCGCGCACGCCCACGCCGCGCTGCAGCAGTCCACACCGGCGGCAAATGCGGTGGTGGCCTCGCCAGGCCAGATCGATCTCGTGTTCAACGAGACATTGATTCCGCGGGCGTCGCGTCTCAAGTTGCTCATGAAGCACGGCAGTTCCACCATGCCGATCGAGAATTTCACGACCGAGATCGTCAACAACGGCAAGACCCTGCGTGCCAAGTTGCCTGGACCGCTGGCTCCGGGCGTCTATACCGTGGAATACCGCGCCGTCGGTGGTGACAACCACCCCATGCCGGGCAGCTTCAGCTTCACGGTGCGCTGAGGAGTCGCGAATGTTCGACCTGTCGGCTTATGCACTGAGATTCTTGGAATACCTTGTCATCATGGTTCTTTTCGGGGTTCCACTCTTCGGTTGGTACGGGTCGCGTCGATCGGCACTCGCCGACGCCTTGGCCGGGTGGTCACTCATGGGCGTTCTATTGGCGGGTGCCGTAGCCGGTCTCGTGCTCACCGGGCTCGATGTCGTCTTCAAGACCGCGGGCATCATGGGAATGCCGCTTGCCGAGGTTGATCGCGCATCGCTTGGCTGGTATCTGCTCGAGACGTCCGCGGGCCGGGCAGCCATGGCGAGAGGCGCGCTGCTGGTCGCTCTGATGTTCGTGCTCGGATGGCATCGTCGCCGCGGGAAGGTGGAGACCGCCTTCCCGCTGGGGGCGATGCTGGCGGGCGGCGCACTCGCTTCGCTGGCATGGAACGGCCACGCCGCCGCTGGCGAGGGCTTGGCAGGCGCGGTCCGGCTTGCTGCAGGCATCGTCCATCTTCTCGCGGCAGGCGGCTGGATCGCAGCGGTCCTGATGTTCCTTGCCATGCTGCTGCGCGGCAAAGAGACGAACGGCAGCGGGCGTCTGCGATCAACGCATGACTTTCTGCATGGTTTTTCGACGCTGGGAACGATCTTCGTTGGTGCGCTCATCGTGTCCGGCATCGCGCACTACGGGGATCTCACCGCGTGGTCGTTTTCGGCCCTGTTCCAGAGCACCTACGGGAAGTTGCTGCTTTTCAAACTGGCCCTGTTCGCTGGAATGCTGGGTTTGGGAGCGCTGCACCGATGGACGCTGGTGCCGCGCTTGGAACGAGCGCTGACCAGCGGAGATCCCGCGCAGGAGGTGCGGGCTTTGCGGCAGAGTGTTACGGCTGAGGCCGCGCTGGCCATCTTGATCCTGATTGTTGTTTCAGTGCTCGGGACGCTCAGCCCCGAATAGCTGTGTAACCCGCAATGGCACACTGCCTTGGCAGTCCATCCCCACTAAAGCGAGCATCGGCATGAACTCACCGTCGTCCCATGACCATCACCATTCTGCAGGCGCAGCCCCTGTCGAGGCTGCGGATGGACGGGTCATCACCAATCCCGTCCGCTATACGGACGATGCTCCCCAGCAAGTTGAAGTGACCGCCCCAGCAGCGGTGGCCCAACCCAGCGGTACCCACGCCACGGTCTACACCTGCCCGATGCATCCGCAGATTCGTCAGCCAGGTCCCGGCACCTGTCCGATCTGCGGCATGGCGCTGGAGCCGGAGATGCCCTCGCTGGAGGAGGACGACAATCCGGAGTTACGCGATTTCACCCGACGCTTCTGGTGGACGTTGCCTTTGACCTTGATCGTCCTGGTCTTGGCCATGCTGGGACATCGTCTGCCCGGCTTGTCCACGCAGGCACGCACCTGGATTGAGCTCGTGCTGAGCGCCCCGGTGGTGCTCTGGGCGGGGTGGCCTTTCTTTGAGCGCTGCCTACAGTCCATCGGCAATCGCAGCCCCAACATGTGGACGCTGATCGGCATCGGCGTGGCCGCCGCGTTTGGCTACAGCGTGGTGGCCACCGTGGCACCGGGCCTGTTTCCGGACTCTTTCCGCGAGCATGGACGGGTAGGGGTCTACTTCGAGGCGGCAGCGGTCATCGTCTCGCTCACCCTGCTCGGACAGCTGCTGGAACTGCGGGCGCGTTCCAAAACCTCGGCGGCCATCAAGTCCCTGCTGGGATTGGCGCCCAAGACGGCTCGCCGCGTCAAACCCGATGGGGGCGAAGAGGACGTTGCGCTGGATCACGTGCACGTGGGTGATCTGCTTCGCGTACGACCGGGCGAGAAGGTGCCGGTCGATGGGGAAGTCATCGAAGGCCGCACCAGTGTCGATGAGTCGATGCTGACCGGTGAACCCATTCCGGTGGAGAAGGCTGTCGGTGATCACGTTATAGGCGCCACGCTCAACGGGACGGGCGCCTTGGTCATCCGGGCGGACAAAGTCGGATCCGGGACGGTACTGTCGCAGATTGTGCAGTTGGTAGCCCAAGCCCAGCGCTCCCGCGCGCCGATGCAGCGTATGGCGGACAAGGTGGCGTACTGGTTTGTCCTGGCCGTGCTGGCCACGGCGGTGCTCACGTTCTTCGGATGGGGCCTGTTTGGACCCGAACCGTCCTGGACTTTTGCCGTCCTCAATGCCGTATCGGTTCTGATCATTGCGTGCCCGTGTGCCTTGGGTTTGGCTACCCCCATGTCGATCATGGTCGCCACTGGCCGCGCTGCGCAGGTCGGGGTCCTGTTCCGCGATGCTCAGGCGATCGAACAGCTACGTCTGATCGACACGTTGATCGTGGACAAGACCGGTACGTTGACCGAGGGGCGTCCAGCCTTTCGCGACACGCTCTCCTACGCCGGCTTCGATGCTGATCAGATCCTCAGCTTGGCTGGCAGCTTGGAGCAGGGCAGTGAGCACCCCTTGGCCGAGGCTATCGTGGCTGAAGCCCAGCGACGTGGCTTGATCCTGGTGACCGCCCAAGATTTTGATTCGCTCACCGGTCAAGGCGTTCGCGGGCGCGTGTCCGATCAGGATGTCGTGCTTGGTAACCAAAGCTTGATGGCATCGGTAGGGGCTGATGTTGCGCCCTTGCAGAGCAGCGCCGAGCGTCTGCGCAAGGAAGGCGCCAGCGTGATGTTCCTGGCGGTCAATGGACGATTGGCCGGCGCCATTGCGGTAGCAGATCCCATCAAAGCCACGACCTTGCCTGCCTTGAACCTGCTACGTGCCGATGGCCTGCACGTGGTGATGGCCTCTGGTGACGCACAGGCGACGGCCGAGGCCGTGGGGCGCACGCTGGGCATCGAGGATGTGCGTGGCGGCGTCAAACCTCAGGACAAGGCCGAACTGGTCCAGCAACTCAAAGCCCAGGGTCGTCGTGTGGCCATGGCTGGCGACGGCATCAACGATGCGCCGGCCCTGGCGGCAGCCGATGTGGGCATCGCGATGGGGACGGGCACGGATGTGGCCATGTCCAGCGCCCAGCTCACCCTGGTCAAGGGTGATCTGAGGCGCATCGTGCAAGCCCGTGCCATCTCGTCTTCGACGGTGGCCAACATGAAGCAGAACCTGGGCTTCGCCTTCGTCTACAACGCCATCGGCGTGCCTATCGCCGCCGGCCTGCTGTATCCCAGCTTCGGCCTTTTGCTCAGTCCGATGATGGCGGCCCTGGCCATGAGCCTGAGCTCGGTTTCGGTGGTCACCAATGCCTTGCGTTTGTCCGGCTCCACCGTTGTTGCCACCTCCCCCCCTGACCGCGCCGATGAGCCTGCGCGCGGCCATTCCTGTCACTGATGGCTCATATCCCACAAGGAGTACTGCAATGAAGCGTTATGCCTCCCTCTCGATGATGGCCCTGTTTCTGATGGCGGGCGGGGCCTTCGCCGGCGGCCAGACCACCACGCCCACCACCGACCACGGTCAGCACAAGCCGATGGACCACAAGAAGCAGGAGCATGGTCAGCACAAGCCGGCCGCGGCCGATGCCGATTTCACCAAGCTCGATACCAACAAGGATGGCGCGCTGTCCAAGGAAGAACTGGCCAAGCACAAGCTCGCGCCGCACTTCGGCATGCTTGATGGCAACAAGGACGGCAAGCTGAGCCCGCAGGAATTCGCTGCCGGCAAGGGTATGTAACTGCTATCTCCCCGGGGGCTGGTTCATTGGCTCCCGGGATTCGGCGATGTTCTGCCATTCCCACGGAGATCGACATGTCTTCTTCGCACGGTAAGCACGAAAGCACGCACACGCAGCATTCAGAGCAACACGCCTCGCACGGAAGTTCCGGTCAGACGCATCAGGGCCACTACGGTCGCCTGCTGCTGATGATGGCCTTGTCGTTCCTGGCCATGTACGCCCTGATGTATGCCATGGTCGATCAGTTGGCCAACGTCTATCACAACGTCAACCAGTTCTACATGGCAGGGCTGATGGCCGCGCCGATGCTGTTGATCGAGCTTTGGCTAATGTCCAGCATGTACCCCGATCGTCGGCGCAATCTGATCCTGGCCGGCGTGACCGTGGTGTTCATGCTGTTCTGCTGGTGGGGAATTCGCACGCAGGCCGCGGTGACAGATCGGCAGTTCATCCGCTCCATGATTCCCCATCATGCCGGCGCCATTCTGATGTGCGAGGAAAACCGCCTGAAGGATCCCGAGCTGGTCAAGCTCTGCCAGGAGATCATCACCTCGCAGAAGCAGGAGATCGCCCAGATGAAACAACTTCTGGCTGAGCGCTCCCGCTAGCTCACTGCCTTTTGCCAGCCGGTGTCACCCCACTGAGCCTGCGCGCTGACCATGCGGTGGATCAAACGCGCGGCCACACGTGCGGTGGCTTGATCCGGATCCAGGGGCGGACACAGTTCCGCCACGTCGACCACACGTACCTTGCCCGAGGCCATGACCAGATCCAGCAGGGCTTCCAGGACCTCCAGACTCACCCCGCGTGGGTTGGGGGCGCTCACGCCCGGGGCCACCACCATTGAGTACGCCGGCAAGATCACCAGCGGCTTGGGTAGCTACACCCAGTGGCGTGGCTTGGGCTCACTGCGTATGGGCAAGAACCGTTGGACCGGCGTCTATTCGGCGCAGTACATCGGCAGCGCGGACGACATCATCGCCGTGCCCGGCACGATCGGCTCGCATGTGTCCAGCGTGGTGTACCACAACCTGCAACTGAGCTACGGCACTAAGAAGAAATGGGATATCTCCGCCGGCGTTGAAAACGTGCTCGATAAGAAGGCGCCGTTTGTGCAGAACAACCCGGGGTTCAGCCGAGATACGTGTAAAAATGCCCCACAAAACTCAAATAATTCTTTCAGGGTAATGAGTTAGCCGATATTTTTCTTCTCGACTGGTTGCGCCAACAGATCAAGCGTCGGGCATGGCGCGCCTGTCACCACGTGGCGACACTCCTCCACCAAATGCTCAAGGTCGACTTCCAATTGTCTTAGCTCGTCAAGGCGTCGGCGCACCTCGGCCAATTTCTGTTCGGTCAGTTGCCGCGTCTGCTCGCAGGCGCGCTGGCCTTTGACCTCCAGCAGCCCCGCTATCTCGTCGAGACTGAATCCCATCGTCTGTGCTCGACGGATGAACTGAAGCCGGCCGACTTCGTTGGGGCCGTACCGGCGCACGCTGCCCATTGGGCGCTCAGGCTCCGGCAGCAGGCCTCGCCGCTGGTAATAACGGACCGTTTCGATATGCACACCAGCGGCCGCGGCCAGCCGACTGATCGTCATTACGTGGGTGGCCATCGGCTTGACTCCGTACTCAGGTACGGAGATTAACATGCGGGTATGGCCCAACGTCCCGCACAGTCCTCCTTACCTGCCCTCTTGGGCGCCGCGGTCGCGGCTATTGGCGCGTCCGTGTGTTGTGTCGTGCCCTTGGTGCTGGTCCTGATGGGTGTCAGCGGGGCCTGGATCGCCAACCTCACCGCCTTGGATGCGTGGCGTCCCTGGTTCAGCGTTGCCACGCTGGCGTGCCTGGGCTGGGCGTTCTGGACGCTGTATCGCCCGGCGTCACGTTGCCGGAACGACGGAGCCTGCGTCGATCCGATGCAATTGCGACGCCGTCGGCGCTGGTTATGGATTGCCACAGGATTGATCGCGATGCTGCTGCTCTTCCCTTATTACATCGGCTGGTTCCTGTAGGAGTCTCCATGCGCAAGATCCTTCTCGGTTTGGTATTCACGGCATGGATGGGCCTGGCTTGGGCGGCTACCCCAAAGCAAGTTGTCCTACAAGTGAAAAACATGACCTGCCCGGCGTGCAGCATCACGATCGAAAAGGCGTTGGACAACGTGCCGGGCGTGACGGCGCGCCGTGTCGACACTCAGGGCGCCACCGTGACCGTGACCTTCGATGCCGAGCGCACCGACGCGGCCGCCATCGCGAAGGCCATCACCGATGCTGGCTTTCCGGCCACCGCCAAGGCGGACGCGAACGGTGGCTGAGGTGAAGTTGCAAAGCACGCTGGCATGCCCGGCATGCGGGCACCAGGCGACCGAGACCATGCCCACCACGGCGTGTCAATTCTTCTACGAGTGCACGGCTTGCCATACTCTGCTGCGCCCCAAGGAAGGCGATTGCTGTGTGTTCTGTTCCTACGGCACGGTGCCGTGCCCGCCCATCCAGCAACACAGCCCCTGCTGCGGCAGTACAAGTTGACCCACGCTACGCGGCCAAGGCCAATTCGATTTCGTACGGTTCCGGAAGAGCGTCCACGTCGATCAGGTAATCGCCGAAGCGCTTCACGTGGCTGGTCACGTAGGGGCTGAGTGCAGCCACGTCCTCCGGGGTGATCTTCCAACCTGCTCGCATCAGCGTCTTGATGATGCGGGTCTGTTCGACCACGTTATGAAAGATGACGGCGTTGGCGACTAGGTCGTTGTACTTGACCGCCTTCTCTTGTTCGAGGGGATCGTTATCGGCAATGACGCCCTCTCCACCGAAGAAGAAATACTTGGAGAACCCGTTATAGGCTTCGACCTTGTTGGTGGAGGCCGTGATCTGCTCACGCAGTTCGCGGTCAGAAATGTATTGCAGCAGGAACAACGTGCGCACTGCGGCGCCAAGCGCCCGGAAGGCTTGGTACAGGCGATTCTTGCGGCTGTAGTTACCCAGTTTTCGCAGCAGCGTCGAGGCGGCGATCTTGCCGGACTTGATCGACAGCACCACCTGCATCAGATCCTTCCAGTGGGTCTCGATCAGGTCCCAGTCCATGTCCTCCCGGAACAGCGCATCGATGTGCTCGTAGCGGCTGTCCTCGTCCGGACGGAAGAACCGATAATCGCGCCAGTTGCGGATGCGCGGCATCAGCTGGATGCCCAACAGGTGCGATAGCCCGAAGACCGGCAGCGACTGACCTTGGGTATCGGCGTGAACGGTGTCGGGCTGGATGTCGGAAGTGTTCTTCAGCAGTCCGTCGATGATGTACACCGCTTCCCAGACGCCGCACGGAATAAAGTGACTGAAGAGCGCCACATAGGTGTCCGAGACGTGATGATAGGCAATGCCACCGTAGCCGCCATAGCGGATGTGGTACGACGCCAACAGATTCTGGTCGTACAGGTCGTACTTGGTACCGTCGGCTGCGGCACGCTTGCCATCGCCCCAGAATTTGGGAAGCTGCAGGCCGGCGTAACTGTTGATGACGTCGCGGCAGGCCGCTGCCAGCTTGTTCGCATCCACGTGACGACGATTGACGAACGACAGCATGTGCGCGGAAGCGGCGCCACGGAGGTGCCGGGCGGCCTGGGCCGGGCCGAGGTTGCAGCCGTAGGTGAATGCCGTCAGCACGTAGCGTTCGGTGGGCTGGTCGATCTTGGTGTCGGATCCGGACAGCGGTCCGAAATGCCGTGGCCAGCGGGTCCAGTGGGCCACGTCGCACAGGATCTCGATGACGCTGCGTTCGCGCAGGCGAGCAAGAATCGCGGTTTCCAAAGCGCGGGCACCGCTGCTCATGTCCTTGGCCTTGTGGCGCTTGAGTACCGGCAACCCGTCGTCGCCGATGATCACCTGGCCGTTCTCCAGGTAACCCTGATCGGTCAGGTCCGCGACTTGTATCAGTTTGGACTGCAAGGCATTGACGAATCCCACCGCAGAGGTCGGCAAGCCCACCTGGCGGCAGTAGTCGTCCAGCAGCGGTTCGCATTGCTCCCAGGGCAGCAGCTGTTCGCGGTAATCGGCGTAGGTTTCCGAACCACGCACGGCCACGTCACCGGATTTGAGCTCGTTCGCCAGCGACGAGAACACGCATACCTCGAACAGACGGCGGCGAATGCGCTCCTCGCCCTGCTCGGTGCGATGGGTGATGGTCTTCCGCCAAAGCTGGGTCGTGAACGCCAGATCGACCGGTTCGTCGAGCCAGTCGCCGCGGGCGCGCTCCTGCGACAGGATCAGTTCGATCGCGTTGATCAAGGAACGGTCTTCGGTGGTGGATTCCAGGTCCAGCATGCGCACCATGCGCAGGATGGTGGCGCGGTGGCTTTTATAGAACGGCCAGAGCAGTGGTAGATGGTTGTCGCCGCTGTGTGCGGCGATCGCGTCGCAATCGGCCTGCAGGGTCTGAACGCCCCCGCGTGTGCTGACCAACCGGCGAATTTCCCGCCCCGCATCGGTGTCGCCCGGGTGACGGTCGAGCACCTGGATCACATCCGACATCGTGGCGACGATGGCCTCGGTCTTCTCGCGATAGCGCGCACGTAGTCGCTCCAGTTCCTCTTTGCCGCGGTTATGGAGGTTGCCCATGCGTTTGATGAACATCTCCGCCAGGTCATCGCGGGTTTGCACCCGGGCGCGATGGATCAGGCACAGCAGTAGCGCGTGTCGCTTGGCCGGGCCGAAGTCGCGCAACTCGGCAGCGTCCAGCACCCGGGCTTCGGCCGCGAAGTGCTTGCGCTTGAGTTCCGGTACGTCCGCCAGATGCAGTTCGCTGCTGACCAGTTCGTCCAACGCCGCGATATGGTCGATTAGTTCCTGGAAGTGCTGCAGCGAGGAGCGTTTTGGCAACCGCTTGATGGCCTGCAGCGGGCTCTTGATGCGAGCGTCGGTGACGACCAGCAGATCGTCCAGCCGTTGCTTCTCCTCCGACGTCAACCGCGCGTCGATGAGGGCGAAGTAACGGCCATTGACCAAGGTGCGAATCCGGCGCCCCAGGCGATCCAGCGCGGAAAACGCAGGCAGTTCGATGCGATCGCGGACAAGCTGTTCGATCGCCACGTTGATCAGGTCGGCCGGATTGTCCATGACTGCGGCGGCTTCATGGATGGCGCGGGCGGCCACGTCGAGGCCGCCGTCGGCGTAAGCCCGAACCTGAAGATAATCCCGGATGCGCTGGAAATAGCGGTAGCGCTTGTTCGGCGCGATGTCGGCGGGCTTGGTCTGGACCCGGTACCGCAGCGCGTTGCGGAGGTGCCGGACGACCGCAGCGGGCACTTCATCGATTGCGGGGAAGTAGCCCAGTCGCTGGAAGGATTTCAGCAGCAGTGCCAACGCCAATCGATGGCCCGGTTGGCGAGCATTGTCGGTGATGAAGGCCAATTCGGCGTCGGTCGGCGTATAGGCGGCGACCAGTTCCCGGACGACGGGATTGCGCTTGAACTGGGGATACGCGGTCCGTTCGATCGACGCCATTGAAGCCTCATTCGGTCAGGGTGCGGGTAACGCCGGCGGTGGCAGGCTCGCCTCGATGCGCTGGCGCGCAAACGGGTCGCCGCCATCGAGGTAGCGCATGGCCGAGTGCACGTCACGCCAGCCGACGTACTCCATCAATGCCTTCACATCCCAGCCGTTCGCATTGGCCCAGCCGGCGAAGCCTCGGCGCAGGGAATGGCTGCTGTAGCCCTCGACGTTGGCCAATCCGGCATGCAGGAACACCTGCCGGAGCAATCGGATCAAGCTGTTCGGATGAAAGGGGGCGTCGGCAATCCGGCTCCAGCGACCGACGCTCCGAAACAGCGGGCCGGAAGTCAGCTGTGCGGCCTCGAGCCAGTCCCGTGTCGCCGCTACCGGGCACAGACGCGACAGGGCCGGTACTTTGTAGGTCTTGCCTTGGGCTTGGCGGTCGCCTTTGCTGTGCGGCAGGAAGCAGACCATGCCTTCCCCAGGGACCAGGCGCAGGTGTTCAATCCGCAGCCGGATCAGTTCGTCACCGCGAAATCCCCGCCAGAAGCCGAGCAAGATCAGCGCCCGATCGCGTCGATAACGCAGATCCGCGGCGTGTGCGTTCCGCGCCTGGGCGGCGATGATCGCCCCGTCGAGCCAGTCCACGACCTGCGCCAGCTGGGTCAGCTGCAACGGTGTGGCCTGCTTCTCCTCCTGAGGGTGCAGGGTTTGGATGCCCTTGAGCACCTGGCGCACGAGCGGCGCCCGGGTCGGATCCGCAAATCGTGTGCGGCATGCCAGTGCGCCAGGGCAGCCAGGCGCAGTTTCAGGGTATTCACGGCCAGCCGTCCGGCGTGTTCGGCCAGGTAACGGGCCACGCTGTCGGCCGTGGCCGGCAGGTGCCCATCCCAGGCGACCTCGAAGTGCCGCAATGCCGAGGCATAGCTGCGCCGCGTGTTGTCGCGGGTGGCGGCTTGCAGGTAACGGTCGATATCGCTCATGCCGTGCCTTCTTCTGACTATTCCGCCGTGTCGGCCCACGCGTCGGTAATGGGATATCGCCGCTCCCGACCAAAGGCGCGGCGCGAGACCTTCGGTCCTGGCGCCGCCTGATGCCGCTTCCATTCGCCGATGCGCACCAGACGAAGCACGTGGTCGACCGTTTCGGGGGTGAATCCTGCCGCGACAATCTCCTCTCGCGACTGCTCCTGATCGATAGAGCGGAACAAGATGGCGTCGAGCACGTCGTACGGCGGCAACGTGTCCTGGTCGGTCTGGTCCGCGCGCAACTCCGCCGAAGGTGGACGATCGATCACCCCCCATGGGACCACTGGAGCGCCCGCCACGGCGTTGCGCCAGCGGGCGAGCGCGGAGACTTCTGTCTTGTACAGGTCCTTGATCGGCGCATAGCCACCGCACATATCCCCATAGATCGTGGTGTAACCGACCGCGTATTCGCTCTTGTTGCCGGTGGTCAGCAGCAGGCCGCCGAACTTGTTGGCCAAAGCCATCAATAGCGCACCGCGAATGCGCGATTGCAGATTCTCCTCGGTCGCATCCGCTGGCGCCTGCGCAAACAGCGGCGCCAAGGCATCCAGGTACCCTTGGAAAGGCTCCTCGATCGGCAGCGTCACCAAGCGTACGTCCAGGACGCGGCACTGCTCCTGGGCCAGGTCATTCGACACCGCGGCGGTGTAGCGCGAAGGCAGACGCACGGCTGTGACGCGGTCTGCGCCAAGCGCATCCACCGCCATCGCGAGCACGACCGCCGAGTCTAGGCCACCCGACAGGCCGACCCAAGCGCGGTCAAAGCCATTCTTGCGGCAGTAATCGCGTGTGCCCAAGACCACGGCCCGCCACGCGAGGCCATCGCGGCTTTCGTCGCCTTCGATCGGCCACGACACCGGTAGCAGCGTGCGATTTTCGACGTCGTAGTCCGCGATCAGCCAATGCGGCTCGAACGCGATGGCCACCGGATGCACGCGGCCGTCTGCGTTGGCCAGCAGCGAGGCGCCATCGAAGACGATGCCGTCCTGCCCCCCAACCACATTCACGTAGGCAATCGCGACGGCGGCATCGCGCGTGCGCTCGGCGAGCAAGGCGTCGCGTTCGGCGTGCTTGTCGCGCTCGAAGGGCGATGCATTGGGCACCAGCACCAGGTGCGCACCGGCGGCCGTGGTTTCAATGAGTGGTTCCAGGCCCCACAGGTCCTGGCAAATCAGCAGCCCGATGGGAACGCCCTTTACCTCGAACACGCAGGCGCCACCGTCGGGATCGACGGCGAAGTAACGCCGCTCGTCGAAGACCGCGTAGTTGGGCAAGTCGCGCTTGCGGTAGGTGGTCGCGATAGCACCATCGCGCAAGACGCTGACCGCGTTATAGACCACGGCGCCGGCCGCTTCCGGCCAGCCGACTACCGCTACGATGCCGCGGGCCGCCGCCGCGATGTGCCTCACGGCCGCCTCGCACCCGGCGAGGAAGCTGGGACGCAGTAGCAAGTCCTCGGGCGGATAACCACTCAGCGTGAGCTCCGGAAACACCACCAGATCGGCGCCGTGGATATCGCGGGCCTCGGCGATATATGCCGTGATCCGCTCGGCATTCCCGATCAGATCGCCGACGGGAAAATCGAACTGCGCCAGCGCGAGTCGAAGTGGCGTGGTCATCGGCGTCAGGGGGAGGAATGGTCGGGGGATCGCCGCAGCGTTTCGAGGATCGTGCATTGCCCGCGCTGGCCGACGCGACAACTGCCGATGGTGCGCTCCAGTTCGCTGGCCATCCGCTGCAAATCCCGAATCCGGGTCTGGATGTCGTCCAGGTGCTCGCGCGCCAACCGGTCGACCTCGGTGCAGGACAGCGCCGGATCCTCGGCCAGCTGCAGCAGACCGCGGATCTCCTCCAGGCTGAACCCCAAGTCGCGACCGCGCGTGACGAAGCGCAGGCGCTCCACGTCGGCCGTGGTGTATTGTCGGTAGCCGCTGCGCGTCCGTCCGGGCCTGGGCAGCAGGCCGACGCGTTCGTAATAGCGGATCGTTTCGAGGTGGCAGCCGCTGGCGGCGGCAGCGTCACTGATTTTCATTCGCATTACTTGACTCTGTAGTAGGTACAGACTCTAAACTAGAGGTCTCCGAAATTCCACGCCCTGGCTACTCGGCCGCCATGGGCTCTTATCTGGTCGCATGCAATGCCCTTTTTTTTGATGAAAGTCCTGCGTCACTGCGCGCTCGCCCTCCTGATTATGGCGCTCAGTGCTGGCGCGGCCGGGGCGGCCGACCCACAGGCCGAAGCCCGGCAGGCCTGGCAGCTGCTCGATTACATCGCCGTGGATTACGGCGGGGCCGTGCGCGGCGGCCAAGTGGTCGAACCGGGTGAATACAGTGAGATGCAGGAGTTCGCGGCCACGGTGCGCACGAAAGTGGCCGGCCTCCCGGCGACGCCGCAGCAAGCTGCGCTGGTGAGCTCGGCCGAGCGGCTGCAGGCGGCGGTCGCCGCCCGCGCCGAACCGGAAGTCATTGCGAAAGCTGCGCATGCACTGGCCGCCGAATTGCTGACGGTTTATCGCATCGAGGCGGCGCCGACGACCCCGCCGGACGTGGCCAGCGCGGCCCCGCTTTACGCCCAGCAGTGCGCCGGATGTCACGGGGCCCAGGGCCGCGGAGATGGCCCTGTAGCCGCCAGCCTCACGCCACGGCCAATTGCGTTCACTGACGCAGAACGCGCGGCGCAGCGCAGTCCCCTGGCGCTGTATCAGGTGATCTCGCAGGGTTTGAACGGCACGGCCATGACCAGCTTTGCCCATCTGTCCGAAGCCGATCGCTGGGCACTGGCCTTCTATGTTGGGGGATTTGCCTACGACGACGCGGCGCGCAACCGCGGCGAAATCCTGTGGCGAGAGGATCCGAAACTGCATCAGGCGCTCCCGACATTGGCCGCCTTGTCCGGTTCGAGCGAGGCAGAGTTGGGCCAGACGTTGGCGGCGGCACAGGCCAAGGCGATCACTGCGTATTTGCGCGCTCGCCCGGCTGAAGTGGTGCCGCATGCCGCTGTCGGGGCTGGCCCGTTCGCACTCGCGCGGCAACGCCTGGCGGGCAGCCTGCGAGCGTATGCGGCCGGCGATGCAGTGCAAGCCAAGACCCTGGCGTTGTCGTCTTACCTGGATGGCGTGGAGCCAGTGGAGCCGACCTTGGCCGGCCGCGATCGTGCGCTGATGCGCCGGATCGAAGCGAGCATGGCCCGATTCCGCGATGCGCTGGGGCGCCGTGCGCCGGCCGCCGAGGTGACCGCTACGGCGGCGGAGATCACCGGCTTGTTCGATCGCGCCGAAGCGGTACTGCAAACGTCCCACACCGATACGACCACGGCCTTCCTGGGCAGCTTCACCATCCTGCTGCGGGAGGGACTGGAAGCGCTGCTGATCGTCGTGGGCATGATTGCGTTCCTGCGCAAGGCCGAACGGCGCGAAGTGCTGCCCTACGTCCATGCCGGTTGGGTCGGCGCCTTGCTGGCTGGCGTGCTGACTTGGGCCGTCGCCACGCATCTGGTCGACATCAGCGGCGCCAATCGCGAGGTCACCGAAGGCGTGTCTGCGCTGTTTGCCGCGGTGGTCCTGTTGAGCGTGGGGATCTGGATGCACCAGAAGAGCCTGGCCGGGCGCTGGCAGCAGTACCTGCACGCGAAGATGTCGGCGGCGTTGACGCGGCGCTCGGCGATTTTCCTGTTCTCGCTCGCCTTCATCGCGGTCTACCGCGAAGTGTTCGAGACGATCCTGTTCTTCATCGCCATGTGGAGCGAACAGGCGTCCGGCGCGATCCTGGGCGGCTTGCTGGCCGGTGCCGTGGTCCTGGCCGGGGTGGCCTATTGGATGCTGCGCATGAGCAAGCGCCTGCCGATCGGCCAGTTCTTCTCGGCGAGTTCGATCCTGATCGCCGTGTTGGCTGTGGTCCTGGTCGGCAAGGGCGTCGCGGCCCTGCAGGAGGCGGGCTGGATCGCGCAGGCCCTGGTGGCGGCCCCGCGTATCGAATGGCTGGGCATCTATCCCTCCTGGCAATCGCTGCTGGCCCAGTTGACCGTGGCCGTCGTCGCCATGATCGGCTTCCTCTTCAACATGCGCTCGCCCGCCCCGGTGCGGACCACCAAGGCCTAATCCCCCATGAGCCAAGCAGACTCCAAAACCTGTGGTTGTTCGGCGGCCGCAGCGGCAGCCCCCGAGGCGCACCTTCACACGCCCGCCGCGACGGTTTACCGCATCGAGAACATGGACTGTCCGACCGAGGAGGCCTTGATCCGCAACAAGCTGGCGGGCGTGCCGGGCGTCGAGCGCCTGGACTTCAATCTGGTGCAGCGATTGCTGACGGTGCACCACGCCTTGCCGTCGCTGACGCCCGTGGAACAGGCCTTGGCGGCGATCGGCATGCGTGCGGTGCCCGTTCAAGGGACGCCGACGGACCAGTCAACGACGCTGGCCATCGCCAAGATGGATTGCCCGACCGAGGAAGCCTTGATCCGGGCCAAGCTCGGGACGGTGTCGGGGGTGTCGAATCTCGTTTTCAATCTGGTGCAACGCACCTTGCAGGTCCGCCATACGCCCGATGCCTTGCCCCAGGTGCTGGCGGCGCTGAGGACGCTCGATTTTGAAGCACACGTCGTGGAGGGAGCCGGTGCCGTGGCGCCGGCGGCGGCGACCCCAACGAAATGGTGGCCGTTGGCGATTTCCGCGGTTGCTGCGATCGCCGCCGAAGCGATCTATTGGCTCAACAACGGCAATCACTGGTCCGTCATTGCCTTGGCCTTGGTGGCGATCCTGACGGGCGGCCTGCCGACCTACAGGAAGGGCTGGATCGCGCTGCGCAACCTCAACCTCAACATGAATGCGTTGATGTCGATTGCGGTCACCGGCGCCATGCTCATCGGGCACTGGCCCGAAGCGGCGATGGTGATGGTGTTGTTTGCGCTGGCCGAAGTGATCGAGGCCAAGTCCCTGGATCGTGCTCGCAACGCCATCCGCGGGCTGTTGGATCTCGCGCCGGAACGGGCCACGGTGCAGCAAGCCGATGGCACGTGGCAGGAGATGGAGGCCAAGCACGTCATGATCGGCAGCCGGGTGCGCGTCAAACCGGGCGAACGGCTTGCGCTCGATGGCGAAGTGCTGGAGGGACGTTCCACCGTCAACCAAGCGCCGATCACCGGTGAGAGCCTGCCCGTGGAAAAGGCGCCGGGCGACCCTGTCTTTGCCGGCACCATCAACGAATCCGGTTCGTTCGAGTTCCACGTTACCGCCACCGCGAGCAACTCCACACTGGCGCGCATCATTCATGCGGTGGAGGCCGCACAAGGCAGTCGCGCACCGACGCAACGCTTTGTCGATCAGTTCGCCCGCTGGTACACCCCGGCCGTATTCGCGGTCGCGCTCGCCGTGGCCATCGTGCCGCCACTGGTGATCGGCGGGCCGTGGCTCGATTGGGTCTACAAGGCCCTGGTGCTCCTGGTGATCGCCTGTCCTTGTGCACTGGTCATCTCGACCCCGGTGAGCATCGTCAGCGGTCTCGCCGCCGCTGCTCGCCACGGCATCCTCATCAAGGGCGGGGTCTACCTCGAAGGCGGGCGCAAGCTGCAATGGCTCGCCCTCGACAAGACCGGCACGCTCACCCACGGCAAGCCGGTGCAGACGGATTTCCTGACCTGGAACGAAGCGGCGCCGACCGCCGCGCGGGAATGGGCGGCCAGTCTGGCTGCGCGCTCCGACCATCCGGTATCGAAGGCGGTCGCGTTGGCCGCGCAGGCCGACGGCGTAGTGCTGCAAGCGGTCAGCGACTTCGCCGCGCTGCCCGGCCGTGGTGTCCGCGGCCGTCTCGGTGATGTGACCTACCACCTGGGCAATCACCGCTTAGTGGAAGAACTGGGCGTCAGCTCGCCGGAGCTGGAGCGCCGCCTCTCGATGCTGGAGGCCGAGGGCAAGACCGTGGTGATGCTGATTGGAGACAGTCGCGTGCATGCGCTGTTCGCCGTGGCCGACACCGTCAAGGACAGCAGTCGCCACGCGATCGCCGAGCTGCATGCCCTGGGCGTCAAGACGCTGATGCTAACCGGCGACAATCCGCACACCGCGCAAGCCATTGCCGCGCAAGTCGGTATCGATCGTGCCCAAGGCAATCTGCTGCCGGAAGACAAGCAACGCGAGGTCGAGCAATTGGCCCGGGCCGGGACGGTAGGCATGGTGGGCGACGGCATCAACGATGCGCCGGCGCTAGCACAGGCGGACATCGGGTTCGCGATGGGCGCTGCCGGCACCGATACCGCTATCGAGACGGCCGACGTGGCCCTGATGGACGATGACCTGCGCAAGATCCCCACCTTCGTGCGCCTCTCTCGCGCCACGGCAAGCGTGTTGATGCAGAACATCGTGCTGGCGTTGGGCATCAAGGCGATCTTCCTGGTGCTCACTTTTACGGGGCAGGCCACCATGTGGATGGCGGTGTTTGCCGACATGGGCGCCAGCTTGCTGGTGGTGTTCAACGGGTTGCGGTTGCTGCGCCAATGAGGACGCGTCCGGCCGCACTCCGCACCGTGCTCGCTCGCCTGCGCGCCTCGACGCGTCTAGCGGTGCTGGTACTGCTGGTCTTCGCTTTGAAGATCGGTGCGGTGGCCGCTTGCACTCAGTCCGACTTCGCCGAGTTGGACTTCGGCGGCGGTGTGGGTAAAGGCCAAGCGGCTGGGATACATGCGCCCGCGGGCGATAAAAGCACTGCCCCCGATCAAGCCAAACGGGTCAGCGTCGGCGCCTGCCAGCACTGCAGCTGCCACATTGCCGCCATGCCCGCACCGGATACGGGTGTCATGTTCAGCGGATTACCGCAACGAGCTGTCGCCGTGCGTACGCCGGGCATACCACCGCGCGCTTCGCCACGGCCAGAGTTGAGACCACCGATCGTCTAAGTCGCAGTGTTGTTGCACCTGGCGCATAGCGCCCAGGAATGATGTCGACTCAGAGGATTCCTTCATGCACTTTGTTCGTTTGCCGCGACGACATTCTGCCGTGCGGTTGGCTGCCGTCATTGCGCTGGCCTTGACGCTATCGTTGCCGGTCATCGCGGCCGAGATGCCGTCCACGCTGGCGCCTGCCGCCGTACGCGATGCCTTACAGGCCGCATGGCAGCGCCACCCCCACTTACCGCGCCACGGAAGCCCAGTTGGCGGCCGCTCGCGCCCGCCTCGATGCAGCGGCACAGCCGCTGTACAACCCGGAAGTCGAACTGGCCTCCGACGACGAAGGTCCCGAACGCACCACCAAGGCGGGGCTCAATCTCACCCTCGATCTCAGCGGCAAACGGCGCGTGCGTCGGGAGGCGGCATCCGCCCGTGTGGACCATGCGACCGCCGAAGCGCGGTTGCATCGACGCGATTTCGCCAAACAATGGTTCGCCGGATGGACCGAACTGCAGACGGCGAACGAGCGCGTGCGCACCGGAGAACGGCGTTTGGCGCTGATGACGCGGTTCGGTGACCTGGCGCAGAAGCAGTTCGCCGCCGAGGACATCTCGGGTCTGGAACGCGATCTCGCTTTGCTGGCGCGGGATGAAGCGCAAGCCGAGCAATCGCAGCTGATCGCCGAGCAGGCCGAGGCGCAGGCGCGTTTCCGTGCCCTGGGCGGATCGCCGGAATTGCTGGCCGATCTGACGTTGCCCACCGGAACGTTGCCGCCACCGACCGGCACCGCCGGGGAAGTCGAGCAACTGCCGGACTGGCAGGTCGCCCAGGCCGCTGCAGTCGCGGCCGAGCGCGAAGTCACGGTCGCCCGTCGCAACCGGATCGCCGATCCCACGTTGGGCGCTTACGGCGGACGGAAACGACTCGATATCGGCGGCCCCAGCGACAACGTCGTCGGCGTGTCGATCAGCGTGCCGCTGTTCGTACGCAACTCTTATCGCGCCGAAGTGGTGGCGGCGCAGGCCGACGCCGATGTCGCGGCCGCGGACCGCGACCGCGTGCGCATCGAACTGGAAGCCGATCGACAGCGGGCCATCGACAGCTACGCGGCGACGCAATCGACCTGGACGCGCTGGCAGGCCAGCCGCGGCACCGACGTCGAGCGCCGCACCACATTGCTGGAGCGGTTGTGGCGCGAAGGCGAACTGTCGACTGCCGACTACTTGCAGCAACTCAAACAAACCCTGGACACCCAACTCGCTGGCGCTGAACTCGAAGCCCGGCTGTGGCGGTCCTACGCCGATTACCTCGCCGCCACCGGCCAGCTAGAACGCTGGGCCGGGCTGGAGGGCGCCCCATGAGAGAGAATTCAATGGTTCCGTTTCGACTGACGTCACTGCTCACCGTGACCCTATTGCTGGCCTTGGCGGGCTGCTCCAAATCGCCTGACGGCAAAGCCGCCCAAGCACCTGCCACCGAATCGGCCGAGCATGGCGATGCCGAAGGCGCGACCGCGGCGGGTGAAGCCGGCGAAGCAGGTGAAGTCGGAACCCCAGTGAAGATGGACGCCGCAGCCCTCAAGGCCGCGGGCATCCAGCTTCAGGCCGTGCAGGCGACCGCGCTCAGCGAAGAACTGCGGGCCCCTGGCGAAGTGGTCGACGATGCCTACGGCACCACGCTGATCACGCCTAGGGTCGAGGCTCTGGTCGTGCGCCGGCACGCCAGGCTCGGGGACGAGGTCCGCACGGGCGCGCCGCTGGTGACACTGGCCAGCGTCGAGGTGTCGGACGCCCAAGCCGAACTGCGGATCGCGGAGCAGGAGTGGCGCCGGGTTTCTGCACTCGGTCGCGAAGCCGTTTCCGGCCGCCGCATCAACGAAGCCAAGATCGCAGTCGACCGGGCAAGGGCCAAGGCGCAGGCCTATGGCCTGCCGGGCACCGCCAGCGGGGGCGTCAACGGCCAGTTCACGCTGGCCGCACCCCATGCCGGCCGCATCACCGAAGACGAGTTTGTCGTCGGCGAGCGCATCGAGCCGGGCAAGCCCCTGTTCCGTCTAGTGGACGAGTCGAGGGTATGGGTCGACGCCAAACTGCCCTCCGGCACGATGTCCCGCGTGGCACCGGGTTCGCAGGCGACTGTCGTGTTCGCGGGCGAGCGCTTGACCGGCACCGTGCAGCGTTCCGCACACCGGACCTCCGATACCACCCGCACTGCAGTGGTACGCATCGAAGTGCCGAACCAAGGCGATCGTCTGCACGGCGGGGATTTCGTCGACGTGTTCTTCGAGTCGGCTTCCGGTCGTGTCAGCACCACCACACTGTCGGTGCCCAATGACGCCCTCGTGCAATTCCAGGGCGATACCGTGGTCTTCCGCCGCAATGCTGAGGGCGCACTCGAACCGGTGCCGGTGCGTACCGGCGAAGTGATCGGCGACCGTACCGTGATCCGCGAAGGCCTCAAAGCGGGCGACGTGGTGGCTGTGCAAGGTGCATACGCGATCAAGTCGCAGATGCTCAAGTCGCAGCTCGGAGAAGAAGAATGAACCGGGTCCCTCATGCGCTGCGGAGTGACCTGTCATGCTGAATCGCCTGGTCGAACTCTCCCTGCGTTACAAGTTCCTGGTGCTGATCGTGTTCGCGGTGGTGGCCTTCCTCGGCATCAACGCGGTACGCAACGTACCGATCGACGCCTTCCCCGACGTCACGCCGGTGCAGGTCAATGTCTATACCGAATCGCCCGGACTGGCGGCGGAAGACGTCGAACAATTGCTGACCACTCCGGTGGAATCCGCGCTCGCCGGCCTGCCCAAGGTGCAGGAAATCCGCTCGGTCAGCCTGTTCGGCTTGTCCTACGTGTCCGTGTACTTCAAGGACGACATGGACATCTACTTCGCCCGCCAGTTGGTCAACGAGCGGTTGCAGGAGATCGGTGACCGCCTGCCCGAAGGCTATGGCAAGCCTAGCATGGGGCCGAACACCTCGGGACTCGGGCAGGTGTACTGGTACACCGTCGAGCGTGCGCCCGGTGTCGGCAAGGACCAGATCAGCGACATGGACCTGCGCACCTGGCAGGAGTGGACGGTGCGGCTGATCCTGCGCACGGCAGCCGGTGTAGACGACGTCAGTTCCTGGGGCGGCGGCGAGCGCCAGTACCAGGTGCAGATCGATCCACAGCGGCTGTATGCCCGGGGCCTGGGCTTCGCCGACGTGATTAACGCGCTACCGGCCAACAACGGCCAGGTCGGCGGCAACGTTGTAGACGTGGGGCGCGAGCAGTTCCTGGTACGCGGTCTGGGGCTGCTCAAATCGACGGCCGACATAGGCGCGATCGTGCTCAAGTCCGAGGACGGCGTGCCCGTGTACCTGCGTGACGTGGCGACCGTGCTGGAAGCGCCGGGGCCGCGCTTTGGCGCGGTCACCCGCGACGGCCAGGAAGTGGTGATGGGTCAGGCGTTGGCCCGCATCGGCGAGAACGCCAAGGACGTGGTCGAAGCGGTGAAAGCCAAGATCGACACCGCTCGCGCCGCGCTGCCCAAGGGCATGGTGCTCAAGCCGATCTACGAACGCACCGATCTGGTCAACAAGGCGGTTGAAACCGCGGTGCGGGCGTTGATCGAAGGCTCGCTGCTGGTGGCGGTGATCCTGTTCCTGTTCCTGGGCGAGGTCCGCTCGGCGTTGGTGGTGATCGTAACGCTGCCGCTGGCGATGCTAATCGCCTTCATCGGCATGGGTCAGGTGGGGCTGTCGGCCAACCTGATGTCGCTGGCCGGCCTGGCCATCGGCATCGGCATGATGGTCGACGGCGCGGTGGTGATGGTCGAGAACGCCTTCCGGATCATGGCCGAACGCCTGGAACACGGCGAGAAGGTCGACAGGACCTCGGCCGTGCTGGCGGCGGCCAAGGAAGTGGCCAACCCGATCACCTTCGCGATCATCATCATCATCGTCGTGTTCCTGCCGCTGTTCGCGCTGGAAGGTCTCGAAGGCAAGATGTTCAAGCCGATGGCCTTCAACATCGCCTTCGCGATGGCCGGTTCGCTGATCCTGAGCCTCACGCTGATTCCGGTGCTGGCTTCGCTGATCCTCAAGCCCAAGGAAGAACGCGATACCTGGCTGGTGGCACGGATCAAGCGTGTCTACCGGCCGCTGCTGGACAAGGCGCTGGCGAAGAAGAAGATGGTCGTGCTCAGTGCCGTCGTCGCGCTGGTCGCGAGCCTGGCGCTGTTCCCGTTCCTGGGCAAGGAATTCATGCCGCAGTTGCAGGAAGGCTCGATCATGTGGCGTGTGACCGGCATTCCGTCGACATCGCTCAACGAGTCGATCCGCACCAGCAACACCATCGCCGCGGCCTTCAAGAAGTTCCCCGAGGTCGAGACCACGCTGGCCATGATTGGCCGCGCCGAGAAGGGCGACACCGCCGACGTCAACTACATGGAGATCTATACCGCGCTCAAGCCACAGGACGAGTGGACCAGCGGCCGCGACATCAAGCAATTGGAAGTCGCCATGCAGGAGACATTGGAAAAGGTCGTTCCCAACGTCGTTCCCGGCTACACCCAGCCGATCCAGATGCGCGTGGAGGAACTGATTTCGGGCGTGCGCGCCACGCTGGCGCTGAAACTCTACGGCGAGGACTTGGCTCAACTCGACAAGCTCAGCGGACAGCTCAAACGCGTGCTGGACAAGGTGCCGGGGGTCGCGGACCTGTCACTGGAAGCCAACCTGGGCAAGCCGCAGGTACGCATCCAGATCAACCGCGACGAGCTGGCGCTGTACGGAATGAACGCCGAGGAGGTGTTGACCATCGTCCGCAACGGCCTGGGCGGCGAGCCGGTCAGCGTGCTGCTGGATGGCGTCAAGCGTTTCGACATCTCGGTGCGCCTGGACGATGCCGCGCGCACGTCCGTCGAAGCGATCCGGCAGATTCCGCTGCGCACTGCCTCGGGCGCAATCGTGCCGTTATCGCGTGTCGCGGAGGTCAGCGTGGCCGAGGGCTATTCCTTCGTCCGTCGTGAACAGCTGCAGCGCTATGCGGTGATCCAGATGGACGTACGCGGCCGCGATGTCGACGGCTTCGTTCGGGATGCGGAAGCCGCGATCAAACAGCAGGTCAAGCTTCCGGCCGGTTACTGGATCGAATGGGGTGGCGCATTCGAGAACCAGCAACGCGCCTTGGCGAAACTGGCGTTGATCGTGCCGATCACGATCTTCTTCATCTTCGTGCTGCTGTACACCGCGTTCAACTCGGTCAAGTACGCAACCTTGATCATCGCCAATGTGCCCTTCGCGACGATCGGCGGGCTGATTGCGCTGGCTGTGACCGGTCAGTACCTGTCGGTGCCTTCGGCCATCGGGTTCATCGCGGTATTCGGTGTGGCCATGCTCAACGGCATCGTGCTGGTTAGCTTTCTCAACGAACTGCGTGAGAAAGGTTTGTCTGTACGCGACGCTGTGGTGCAAGGCACTGCTCTGCGCTTGCGACCGGTGCTGATGACCGCAAGCGTCGCGATCCTTGGCCTAGTGCCCATGTTGCTGTCGCGTGGTGTCGGCGCCGAGACCCAACGACCACTGGCCACGGTGGTCGTCGGCGGCCTGATCAGTTCGACGCTGCTGACGCTGGTGCTGTTGCCCGTGTTGTACGAATGGCTCGAAAACCGCTCCGACCGCAAGGCGGCCGAGCGCAACTCCCAGGAGAACGCGTGATGAAACAGATCAAGGCTTTCGTACATCGCAACCGGGTCGCCGATCTGATCCATGAGTTGGAGGCCGCCGGGTTCCGGCGGCTTTCCCTGTTCGACGTCAAGGGCCTGCTGCGCGCACTCAGTGCGCGCGAGCAGCAGTATTCGGTCGAGTTTGGCGATCAGGTGATCAACGAAGTGCAGATGGAACTGTTCTGCGAGGACGGCGACGTGGAGCGCGCGGTCGAAATCTTTCGCCGCGTCGGACGCACCGGCCGCACAGACGCAGGTGCGGTTTACGTGAGTTCGGTCGAACAGGCGTTTGTGATTGATGGCGCCCCGTAACGGTACTCGCTTCAGGAGTATGTTATGAAGCTGATTGTTGCGTTCGTCCATCCTTCCCATGCCGACCGCGTTGTCGGGCCTTCAATCACCTAAGGGCGCGGCCACGCACACCTTCACTGCCTTCATCTATCAAGGAGCCGTCAGCGATGACCCGACAGCACAACGCCATTCGCGAACTTGTCATCCCCGTGGCTGTGGCGGTACTGGCAGTGCTGCCGGCCTTGGTCCTACGCCTGACCGATCGCAGCGCCGGAGTGCTGGCGGATGCAGCGCTGTTCGGCCTGGCAATCCTGGCGGCGGGTTTCCTGTTGTCGTGGGGCGCGGAGGCGGCGGAGAAGTACATCGCCACCGGCTTCGTGCTCGCTGTCGTCGCCTTGATCACCGTGCTGCCCGAGTACGCCGTGGATTTCTACTACGCCTACCGCGCTGGTCAGGATCCCGCGTCGGGCTACGTCGCCTATGCCGCGGCCAACATGACTGGCGCCAACCGCTTGTTGATCGGCTTGGCCTGGCCACTGCTGGTCGGGTTGCACTGGTGGCGTTCGCGCAAGCGCGGCATCGCGCTGCAGCCGGAGAACACGGTCGAGATCGCTTTCCTGGCGTTGGCAAGCGCGTATGCGTTCGTGATCGTGCTCAAGGACCGCATCAGCATCTTCGATTTCCTCGTGCTCGGCGCGTTGTTCGGTACCTATTTGTGGCGGGTGTCGCGGGCAGAGAACGAAGAGGAGGAAGAAGACGAGGAACCCGGCCCTGGAGCGGTGATCGCCACCTTCTCACCGGTGCGTCGCTGGACGGTGATGGGCGCCATGAGCGTGCTTGCCGCCACCGTGATCCTGCTATCCGCCGAGCCGTTCGCCGAGTCGCTGGTGGCCTCCGGTCGCCGCCTGGGCATTGACGAGTTCCTGCTGATCCAATGGCTGGCGCCGCTCGCCAGTGAAGCGCCGGCGGTGACGATCGCGGTCCTGTTCGTGCTCGACGGCCGCGCCCGCGCTGGGCTGACTACGATGATCAGCGACAAGATCAACCAATGGACCTTGCTGGTCGGCATGCTGCCCATTGCGATGAGCATCGGCGCTGGAGAACTGACGAGCTTGCCGCTAGATGCCCGCCAGCATGAGGAATTCTTCCTCACCGCGACCCAGTCGCTGTTCGCCCTTGCGCTGTTGCTGCAGCTGCGCCTGAGTGTGTGGGGCGCCATCGCGCTGGCGGTCCTGTTCCTGACCCAGCTGGGGCTTGCGTTCTTCTACCAGGCCACACCGGCACGAGAGATCGCCGTGCTGACCACAATGGCGTGGATCTACCTCGGGCTCGCGGTGCTTCTGCTGACGCGCAACTTCCGGCAGTTGCCGGCGCTGGTGGGCGCCGCATGGAACAAGCGTCCAGCCGTCGACGAGGGCCCCCATGAACACTAATCGCAAGAACGCGGCTCCAATCCCTAACGGTCTCATTTGGTTGACGGTCTCCTTGCTGGTGATTGCACTGGACCAGGCCAGCAAGCACTGGGTGGTCACCGCGCTGCCCGAGTACACCGCAGTTCCGGTGATCGAGGGCGTGTGGAACTGGTACCGCAGCTACAACACCGGCGCGGCTTTCAGCTTCCTCAGCGATGCCGGCGGCTGGCAGCAGGTTGTGTTTAGCATCCTGGCGTTGGGTATCAGCGGGCTCCTGGCCTACTGGCTATACCAGACGCCACGCTCCGCCTACAAGGTTGCGTTGCCCTACGCGTTGGTCATCGGCGGCGCGCTGAGCAATGTCATCGACCGATCGCTGCGCGGCCACGTGGTGGACTTCATCCAATGGCACTGGCGCGATTACTACTGGCCGGCGTTCAACCTCAGCGATTCGGCCATCATGGTCGGAGCCATCGCGATCGCGCTGCACGGCGTGTTGGGGTCGGGTCGTACTTCAGGCAACACCACTCGGAGCTGAACATGAGCGAGCACTACGATGTCGTCATTATCGGCGGCGGCCCGGGCGGCTATCCCGCCGCCATTCGTGCCGCCCAGCTGGGGCTGCGCGTCGCGTGCATCGAGAGCCGCCAACGGCTGGGCGGTACCTGCCTCAACGTCGGCTGCATTCCGTCGAAGGCGCTGCTCGAATCCTCCGAACGCTTCATCGCCGCCCGCACGGAGTTCGCCGAACACGGCGTCGAGTTCGAGGGCCTGCGGCTGAATCTGCTACAGCTGATGACGCATAAGGACAACGTCGTGTCGGGGCTGGGCAATGGCATCGACTTTCTCATGCGCAAGCACAAGATCGCGCGGCTGGTCGGCACCGGATCGATACCCGCGCCTGGACAGGTCACCCTGATCGACAGTAACGGCGCTACACAGACGCTGACTGCCACTTCCATCGTCATCGCCACCGGCTCCGACAGCGCGACCTTGTCCGGCGTACCGATCGACGAAGCACGCATCGTCTCTTCCACCGGCGCATTGGCCTTGCCGGAAGTGCCCAAGCATCTCGTGGTGATCGGCGCAGGTTATGTCGGCCTGGAGCTGGGATCGGTCTGGAGGCGCTTGGGGGCAAACGTCACCGTAATCGAGTATCTCGATCGCGTCACTTCGGGAATGGACATCGAGCTTTCTCAAGCCCTGCACAAGGTGCTGGAGGAACAGGGCTTCGTATTCCGGCTTTCGCAGAAGGTGACGGGCGCGCGAAGCGAGGACGATGAAATCGTATTAACGGTAGAACCGGCCCAGGGCGGCCCGAGCGAGGAGATTCGCGCCGACTATGTGCTGGTATCGATCGGACGCCGGCCCTTTACCGACGGGTTGGGACTGGACGCCATCGGTATCACACGGGATCGGAAGGGTTATATCCAAGTGGACGAGCACTGGCGCACGAATGTGGACGGCATTTACGCCATTGGCGATGTGATCGGCGGTCCCATGCTGGCGCACAAAGCCACCGAGGAAGGTGTCGCCTTGGCCGAGCAATTGGCCGGACTGCCGGGACACGTCAACTACGGCGCCATTCCGGCGGTCGTCTACACGGCGCCCGAAGTCGCCTCCGTGGGCCAGACCGAAGAAGCCCTGAAGGCTGCCGGGGTGAGCTACAAGGTTGGCCGTTTCCCATTCAGTGCCAACAGTCGTGCCCGCGCCAAAGCCCAGACTGATGGTTTCGTGAAGATCCTCGCCGATGCGACGACCGATCGCGTGTTGGGCGTGCACATCATCGGCCCGGAGGCCGGGTCGCTCATCCACGAAGCGGTGGTCGCCATGGAGTTCCACGGATCGGCAGAGGACATCGCCCGCAGCTGCCATGCCCATCCCACCTTGCCCGAGGCGCTCAAAGAGGCGGCCATGGCCGTGGACAACTGGGCGCTACACGTCTAACCACTGCAACGTGGTAACAGGCTCGGCGCGACTGCGAGCATAGAACTTAACGACTGGGAGGCATCCCATGCATGCAGGATCGAAACCCAACATACCCGATGCGGACCCACTCGTGGATCTGGCCCACCAGCGTCGAGGCTTATTCAAGGTTGCAGGGTTGGGCGTGGTTGCCTGTGTTGTCGGACTGTTTGCGGGCTATTTGCTGCTGCCGAGATACTTCGACTTTCCCGAAGCGCTGACCGATCGGTTCGTGTTCTGGGCTCGCCTGCAGGTGTTTCTACTGATCTGGGTGGCGATGGGCGTCGGGGCGGTCTCCCGCGGCCGGCGGCGGTCGGCCCAGGATATTCGGGGCTCGGCCTATGGCCCACCCAGTCCGCGCGTGGCGATTCGGATCGCGTTCCTTCAGAACAGCCTGGAACAGGCCGTGCTCGCCAGCGGCGCCTACCTGGCGCTGATCACGCTGCTCGCGGGGCCAGCGCTTTCGCTCCTCGTCAGTGCTGCGGTGCTTTTTGGCATAGGACGAGTGACGTTTTTCCTCGGATACCAAAGGGGCGCGCCGGGCCGAGGCTTCGGATTTGTGCTGACGGTGCTTCCGACTTTGTTGGGCTATGCATGGGCCCTCTTTTTGATCACTCGGCAGTTGTTCGCGTAGTTGCAGTGGGCGAGCGGAGAGCACGCCATTTCGCGCGAGCGATCTTGCACATTGTCTCCTTGTTGCCCGCCGCCCACCTTCAGCGTTCCACGACTGCCGCTCTTCATGCCAACTTCCGTTGCTTCCATCCGTAGACGCCGAGGATGACGGCAATTGCGCTGTTGAGGATCGTGCCCGCGGCATTCCAAGCTGGAGTGGTAGTGATCCCGAAAGCTGCGAATGTGGTGCCAGAGAGCCACAAATAGGCATGGAAGAGCGTATGAAAGGTCTCAAACCCACAGAAGAATTTGGCAATCTCTTTCTTGCGGTCGATCATGGTCAATCTCCAAGTCGATTTACTCGCAATCAGCGACTTTACAAGGCCCCCAGAGCGGAATGCGATCATTAGCAGAGTGGCCATACCGTCGATGTGACGATACCGCCGAGCGGCCTGCCGGGTATCGCCGACTTCAAGAAAGCGAACTCGAGGATTTTTTTATGGTCTTTGGCTCCGGCAGCCAATATCAGACAGATGGATGGATACGTACCGGTTCCGGCCTGGCGCTGCCCTCCCGATCACCTCGGGCCAGGATAGTTCAACATTATTCCGTATTAGATTTAAGCGTCACTGGGCACGACCCGCTTCAAGGCGTATGTCGTTTCGCTCTACACCACAAAACGGTCCCAGTTGCCGTAATGCTCTTTGCTGCGCGTACCCCGCGGCAGGCTCAATGCGATGATGGCGAGTCCCACCAGCACGCCGTTCCATGTGGCGGGCATCGACGCTCCGCCGAGCATCCATGGCGCTACGAGCAGCCATGCGCCAAACCCGATGTTCACGAAACGTACCGGGCGTGCCACTTCGGCCATCGCGATCACGGCGGTGGTCACGATCAGCGCGCCGACCAGGTGGTCGCTGTCGGCCATGGGCGGCTCTGCGTCGAATGTCAGCCGCGTGACCATCAGCCATGCCCCTAATGTTGTGCTCACGAGCAGCGTCCAAGGCAGCGTGATGCCGCGAATCGCGGAGCGCGCCGCTTGCACGAGAGGCGCATCGAAATCGGGGTGCGCATCGCGGCCGTCGTAAGGCTGGGCGCCGCCCTGGAAGAACGTGCGCCAGAACGGTTCGCCGCGGCGCACGCTCTGCGCCAGAAACTGGCCCATCGCGATGAGTTCGTCGAGGCTGTACGGGATCATGATCAGCATCGCGATGCCGGCAAGCAGGCACAGCGTGCACCATGTGCCGATGACGATCGGCTGGATGATGATGAAGTAGATGCTGACGATGCCCAGAGGCACCACGAGGATGCCGAACATGGTCACCATCCAGGGCATGGTGCGCCAGCGTTGCCGGCCACCCATGGCGCCCATCAGGATCTCGAACAGATACGCGACCGCGCCAAGGCCAGCGTCGGCGATCGGCCAGGCCTTGGATACGTCCGAGGTAATGATCGTCTCGGTACCGTTCAGGCCATGCATGCCGGCGAAGAACGGTTCCCAGGCGCCTTCGATATGACCGAGCTGGTAGGCCGCCAGATGTCGCGAAATCAGGAATCCCACTGCACCCAACGCGATGATCGGCAGGCGCTGCAGGTACGTGGACGGCGAATAGGTCCAGCCGGGGGGCATGTCGGAGGAATCCATCATTCCCGCCATGCTCATGCCCGGCATCATCGGCACCAGGATGGAGAATGTGATCACCAGCGCACCCACCATCGTGTCGTTGGCATAGACCGCTTCACTCGGCGCCCACATCACCAGCGGGGCGAACAGCAGCCACGCACCGACCGCAGCATTGGCCCACTGCGCCCAAGCCAGCCGCGGCGTGAGCGACATCATCGAGAACAACATGATCAGCGCGCCGCTGAACAGGTCGCTGCGGGCCAGCCACTGGCTGCGCAGTGCCGATCCGACAGGCCGCGTTCCTGCGTCACGCGCCATATGGCATCGCTGAAGACAGTGTCACCGCCGAGGATGACCGGGCTGGTCATCAGCCACGCACCCAGCAGCAGGTTGAGGTAATGGACCCAGAGCAGGTTGAAGTGCAGCTTGCGCATGCCGGCCATATGCCCGCTCATGCCTTCGTCGCCGGTCTTCGTCGACATCGCCTCTCCGCACCGGCCTTCGGCGACCTTGCCCGTCGCGGTCATCGCGTTTCCGCATTTGCCTTCGGCAGTTTTGCCTGCCATTTCCTGTCCACATCGGCCCTCCATGGGTTTATCGGAGACCGTATCGTGACCGTCGGCGTATTCGCCTGGCTCATGCGTGGATGCAGCGGCCTGCGCCTCCACACCACGTGCAGCTACTTTGGAGGAATTGAGCTTGTTGGCGCGGTACCAGCCGACCGGATCGCGCTTGAGTTCGGCCACGATGGTCGGTAACGCCTCGAGCAAGCGGTGCCGCGGCGCCCATTCGAGCAGATCCAATGCGCGCGAAGTGTCGACTTCGTAGTGGTCATCGGAAATCTCGACCATCCAGGGCCGGATGAACGGCTCTTCGCGCAGCACCTGCGTTTCGATCCAGACCCCGGTCTGCGCCAGCGTCCTGGGTACCTCATGCGTCGTCCACGCTTCACCGTGGATCAGGCATCCGAGTTCGTGCTGCAGTCGATCGAAGCTCGGAGCATCCTGCTCGGCAAGCAGCAGTGGCAGCTCCGGCGGCAACTGCGCGCGCCGCTCGACGATGCGCACGAGCGCGTCGACCAGGTCGTCCAGATGCAGAAACGGCTGGCCGGTAGCAACGTCGCCGGGGTAGAAATGGCTCGACAGCTGGCGCTCGTAGATCCGGGCAATCTGCTGAGCGAGAAATGCCGAATGGCCGTGATCGTCGTATGCACCGGCTGGCCGAACGAGCACGATCGGAATATCGCCGTGCTGCTCCCGCAACAGCTGTTCGGTGCGGATCTTCGACGCCCGGTACGGGAACCTGGGATCCAACGGTGCATCTTCATTGATCGGCGCGCCCGGCGTGGTAGGCGTATGCACCAGCATCGTGCTGACGAATACGAACT
Source organism: Stenotrophomonas maltophilia (assembly GCF_003205835.1). GTDB lineage: Bacteria > Pseudomonadota > Gammaproteobacteria > Xanthomonadales > Xanthomonadaceae > Stenotrophomonas > Stenotrophomonas riyadhensis. The sequence continues at coordinate 2,390,170 of NZ_CP029773.1, read as the reverse complement.
GCTCCAGTTCGAAGTCCCCAAATGCGCGCAGCAGTCGCTCAGTGCCCCGGACGGTCACCGCCTCGTACAGCGGACTGGGTTCGCCGGAGAGATCGAAATAAGCGGCAAGGTGGATCACCGAGGCAATGCGGTCACCGTACGCCGTTCGCAGGCGTTCCATGCCGGCGGCCACGCTGGAATCGGAAGTCACGTCGACGCAGATGCATTCGGCGGCCGCCGGAGGATGTGTGGAAACACCGCGGTCGAAGCCCACGACCCGATACCGCTGCGCGAGCTTCTTGACCACCGCCGTACCGATGAAGCCACTGCTGCCAGTGACAACCACGACCTCTCGCTGCTCGTTGCTCATAATCGGTGCTCCATATCCTGGCAGCCAATGTGGTTGCCATTACGGACCCATGCCGTACGAGGCTGCGTGAAGCCCTCCCGTACGGCCGCGGCTAGCCAACACATCGGGCAACGTGTCGTCGCCTTTCGGGACGCGGGAAAACCACTCGACCGGCTTGTCCGCCACGATGCCCGCACCCGGCAGGTCGGAGCGCGCGACTTCCATGATGGTCCGAATCAGCGCGTCCGCCTTCGGCACCTCCACGTAGAACTCCATCTTGAGGTAATCGGACAGATGATCGCGCGATAGAAAATCGACGCCGTCGTGCTCGCCCATGCCGCGGACCTTGATCACGGTCATCCCGCGTATTCCCAGATCCCGGAGCGCACCTTCCGGCGCAGTCAGTACATCGGGCCTGACGATGGCAACCACATGTTTGAAGTTCATGCGAGTCTCCTCCGAAGCGAGGACCGAGAGGCAGCCACGCGCCGCCTCTCGGAATGATGCAATGGCCTATTTCATCGGCGTGATGCGGGTGATGGTGTTATCCGCGCCTTTGGACTCGAATTCGAATTCCACTTTCTGACCGGGCTTCGCCGACGCCAGTTGCTCCGGCGATGCCTTGAACGCCATGGTCATCGCCGGCCACGTCAATGCCTCGACCGGACCGTGGGCGATGGTGATCTTGCCGGCGGCGGCATCCACTGACTCGACGGTCCCCATCGCCAGGGCCATGGTCGCCGCCTGGGCATCACCGGCCATTTGCTTGTGCTCGGCTTCGGTCATCTGCATGTCGGCGGCGCTTGTGGTTGCGGTGGCCGATGTGTCGGCGGATGACGGCGCTTCATTCGGCATCGGCTGCTGCGTTGCCTCGGGCATGGGTTGATCTTCCGCGTTGCCGGGCTGTTGCGAACAGGCGGCCAGCAGGACGGTGAAAAACAGAACGGCTTGAAGTTTCATGTGGATCTCCTTTGGTTGGTTGAGCGGGATTTGAACAACACGCAGTGGCGGCACATTCGGCTGCCACGAAACGAAGAAGCGATTTCACTTGGGCGTGGCATCTCCCAGCGCAGGGAATACCTGGTCGTATCGGCGTGCCTTGCCTTGCACCAAACGAGCCTCGACGCAGCGTCCGGAGACCGACGTACCGATTTCCGCCTTACCGACACGGCGCTCGCGGAAGGTGGGCGCAAACTTCGGATTACCGAACTGCTCGCGCCGCACCAGTTGCACGGCCTGTCCGGCGCTGGGCGGGGTGTCTTTCGGGCCGGAGCACACCTGAAGATCACTGCCCGACACGGTCGAGACCGTGCCGAGCCGGTACGCCGGATTCAATGAGGTGCAGGCGCTCAGCAACCCGCCGACGATGGTGAGAAGAGCGATGACGAGAGAACGGTTCATGACGAATCTCCAACGCAAGGAGTGAGTGGACCCAACGCGCCACTCACGTCGCGGCGCCCGCCGGCGGCGCGGCGGACGAAGTTCGGGACAAGGTGCGACCACGCAGCAGGCGGTACGCGGCCGGAATGACCAGCATCGACAACAGGGGCGCGGTCACCATCCCCCCGATCATCGGTGCGGCGATGCGCTGCATGACTTCCGAGCCGGCACCCCCACCGATGAACAAGGGCAGCAGGCCGGCGAGGATCACCGCAACCGTCATCGCCTTCGGCCGCACGCGCAGCACCGCGCCTTCGCGGATCGCCGACTCCAGCGTCGCGAGAGTTTCCGGTTCGCCGGCAGCGAGGCGCTGCTCCCAAGCGTGGCGCAGGTACAGCAGCATGATCACGCCGAATTCGGCCGCCACGCCGGCCAGTGCGATGAAGCCGATCAAGGTCGCGATCGAGATGGCATGGCCCAGCATCCAGATCAGCCACAGCCCGCCGACAAGCGCCAGCGGCACGCTCAGCAGAATGATCGCTGCCTCGCTGAAACGTCGGAACACCAGGTAGATGAGCAGGAAGATGATTGCCAGTGCAGCCGGCACCACCCACTGCAAGCGGGCCAGTGCCCGCGCCAGGTATTCGTACTGGCCCGACCAGGCGATGCCGTAACCCGGCGGCAGCTGGATGTCCTTTGCCGTGCGCTGCTGCAGGTCCTTCACCACCGAACCGAGATCCCGGCTGGCAACGTCGACGAAAATGTAACCAACCAGGCGCCCGGCCTCGCTCTTGAGCATCGGCGGACCAGGCGTCAGCGTCAGGTCGGCCACTTGCCCCAACGTGAGTTGCACGCCCCCCGGAGCGACCAGCGGCAACTGCGCCAGCGCCGCCAGCGAATCGCGTTGCCCGCGCGGGTAGCGCACCACAATGGGATAGCGTTCGCGCCCCTCGATGGTTTCGCCGATGGGATCGCCACCGACCACCGTGGCGATGAGCTGCTGCAGGTGGGCCTGGCTCAAGCCATAGCGGGCCGCGACGTCCGGACGGATGCGGACATCGACGTAGCGACCGCCGGTCACGCGCTCGGCCAACGCGGAACTCACGCCGGGCACCGTTTTCGCCAAGCGTTCGAGTTTGTTGCTGATCTGCTCGATGACCCGGGTATCCGGCCCCGACACCTTGATGCCGATCGGGCTCTTGATGCCGGTGGCGAGCATGTCGATGCGGTTGCGGATCGGCGGCACCCACAGGTTCGTCAGGCCGGGGATCTTCACCGCGGCATCCAGCTCCTGACGCAGCTTCTCCGGCGTCATGCCGGGCCGCCATTGGTCGCGCGGCTTGAACGTCACCGTGGTTTCGAACATCTCGATCGGCGCCGGGTCGGTGGCCGTATCGGCGCGGCCGGCCTTGCCGAACACGTGCGCGACCTCGGGCACGGTCTTGATCATGCGATCGCTCAATTGCAGCAGCTGCCCGGATTTGCCCGCCGACAGGCCGGGTAGCGCCGTGGGCATATACAGCAGCGTGCCCTCATCGAGCGGCGGCATGAACTCGCTACCGATCCGTGCATAGGGAATGGCGGTGAGCAGCAGCAACACCCCACTCAAACCCAAGGTCAGCCGCGGATGCCGCAAGACCCAATCCAGCACCGGCCGGTAGCCGGCGATCAGCACGCGATTGATCGGGTTCGTCTGCTCGGGGCGGATGCGGCCGCGGATCAGGTAACCCATCAGCACCGGGATCAGCGTCACCGACAAACCGGCGGCGGCCGCCATCGCGTAGGTCTTGGTATAGGCCAGCGGCGAGAACAGCCGGCCCTCCTGGGCCTGCAGTGCGAACACCGGCACGAACGACAGGGTGATCACCAGCAGGCTGGCGAACAGCGCCGGACCGACTTCGCTGGCCGAGACGGCCATCAGTTCCCAGCGTTCCTCGCCCTCCGGGTCGCGCCCGTGGATTTCGCGCCAGTGTTCCAGGTGCTTGTGTGCGTTCTCGATCATCACCACCGCGGCGTCTACCATCGCGCCGATGGCGATGGCGATGCCGCCCAGCGACAGCAGGTTGGCGGTGATGCCCTGATAGCGCATCACGATGAAGGCCGCGAGCACACCCAGCGGCAGCGTGACCACTGCCACCAGTGCCGAGCGCAGGTGCCAGAGAAACAGCGCGCACACCAGCGCCACCACCAGGAACTCCTCGCCCAGCTTGTGAGTGAGGTTGCGCACCGCCTGATGGATCAGCTCGGAACGGTCGTAGACCGGCACGATCTCCACCCCTTTCGGCAAGCTGATCTGCAACTGCTTCAGCCGCGCCTTGACGTTCTCGATCGCGCTCAACGCGTCCTTACCGGTGCGCAACACAATCACGCCACCGGCCACTTCCCCTTCGCCGTCGAGTTCGGCGATGCCGCGCCGGAAGGTGGGACCGCGGGTGACCGTCGCGACCTCGCCGAGCAGGACCGGCACACCGGTGGCGGTGCTACTGATCGGTACGCGCTCGAACTCTTCGCGGCTGCGCAGATAGCCCTCGCTGCGCACCATCAACTCGGCTTCGCCCTGTTCGATCACCGAACCGCCGGTGGCACCGTTGGCGGCGTCGACCGCATCGATCACCTGTGCCACGGTGATGCCGCGGGCCGCCAACGCCTGCGGATCGGGCACGATCTGCCAGGCGCGCACCATGCCGCCGACGCTGGCGACTTCGGCCACGTCGGGCACGGTCTTCAACTCGTAGCGCAGGAACCAGTCCTGCAAGGCGCGCAATTGTCCGAGATCGTGCTGGCCGGTGCGGTCGACCAGCGCGTACTCGTAGATCCAGCCCAGGCCGGTAGCGTCGGGCCCGAGGGCAGGACTGACGTCCGCGGGCAAGCGGTCGCGCACCTGACTCAGGTACTCCAGCACGCGCGAGCGCGCCCAGTACAGGTCGGTGTCGTCGTCGAACAGGACGTAGACGAAGGAATCGCCGAAGAACGAGAAGCCGCGCACGGCGGTGACGCCGGGCACCGACAGCATCGTCGTGGTCAGCGGATAGGTGACCTGGTCCTCGACGATGCGCGGCGTCTGGCCGGGCCATTCGGTACGGATGATGACCTGGGTGTCGGACAAATCCGGCAGCGCATCCAGCGGCGTGTGCAACATCGACCACAGGCCGGCGGCCGCGAGCAGCATGGCCGCCATCAGCACCAGGGCACGGTTGGCGATGGAAGCGCGGATCAGCCGGGCGATCATGGCTGCTCTCCCGCGCGTTCTTCGATCGGCTCAAGCCGTTCCACCGTCAGTCCCTTGGCGTCGGAGCGGACGAAAACGCGTACGCGGTCGCCAGCCTTGAGGCCCTTGGCCACGTCCGGATTCGCCAGCGGAAACGCCATCGTCATGCCCTGCATGTTCAATGTCGGGAACGGGTCGTGCTCGAGGGTGATCTTTCCGTCCGCGATGGCCTCGACGGTGGCCTCGGCTTCATGCAGAACCGCTTGGCCCGCGGCCCTGGACGTCTTGGCCGTTTCGAGACGTCCGAGCAACCCCGACAGGCTGGCCTCGGAGTCGATCAGGAACTGGCCGGATACGATCACGCGCTCGCCGCCCGTGAGTCCGGCGAGGATCTCGGTGCGGCCGCCGGCACTGCGCCCGGTGCGCACGCGTACCGGACGGAACCCGCCGTCCGCCTCCTGCACGATCACGCGGCTGTCCGTGCCGGTGGCGATCAGCGCCTCGGTCGGCACCAACGGCACCGGTGCGCCCCCTTCGGGCTGCACCGTCACCTCGGCAAACATGCCCGGCGCCAATACGCCGTCGGGATTGCGCAGCACGATGCGGGCCTGCTGCGTGCGGCTGGCCATATCGACTTGCGGCAATAGCGTCTCGACTTCGCCGCTGAAGGTCTGCCCCGGCACCGCGCTGACGACCGCCTCAACCGGTGTGCCCGGTCGCAACCGCGCCACGTCGGCCTGAGGAATCGCCGCCTCCAACCACAACGTGGCCGTGCCGTTGACGCGGAACAGGGGTGTGCCCGGCATTACCGCCTGGCCGTCGCGGGCCAGCACTTCGGTGACGACACCATCGTGCGGCGCGCTCAAGGTCACGCTGCCATCGCGGCCCAGGCCGCTGGGAACGCCGAGCACGCGCAGCCGTTGCTGCGCGGCCGATCGCAGTTCCCGCGCCGCTGTCGATTGCGCCTGCCGCAGCGCCTGCGCTTCGGCCAAGGCACTGCTCCAGCCCGGTGCCAACAGCGCCGCCAGCGGCTGACCCCGCGCGACCTTCGTGTACGGCGCCTTGACCCGCACCCGGCTCACCAGGCCTTCGGTCACCGCGCTGACCACGGCCTCCCGACGCAGATCCCAGGCCAGCGTGCCCGGCACGCGCACGGTGGCCGTCAGCCGGCCGACCTCGACCGCCTCGGTGCGGATGCCCACGCTCTGCCGCAGGCCCGGGTCGATGCTGATGCCACCACCGGCGACTTCGTCGGCGTACTTGGGCACCAGTTGCATGTCCATGAAGGGCGACTTGCCCGGCTTGTCGAAGTGCTGGTCCGGCACCATCGGGTCGTACCAGTACAGGACCTCGCGCTCGCCAGCTTCGGCCGCCGGCGCATCGGCCATCGCCATGTCGTGGCCGCTGCCACGTCGGGCCCACCAGTAGCCGCCGGCTAAACCGACCACCAATAGCGCGGCCGCAGCGGCGATCATCGCCACTCGGTTCATCGTGTAGGTCATGGTGAGGGTTCCTCTTCGGGCAGCAGGTAGGCCAGCGCTGCCCAGGCGCGGCCGAGGTCGCCCAGATGGCGGGCGTGTTCGAGGTGCAGTTCGATTTCGTCGCGGCGCGCTTCCAGCCACGGTTGCAGGCCGGCGCCGGCGGCATAGGCGGCCAGCGCCGTCTGCGCGCGGTCATGGGCCAGCGGGAGGGATTCGGTTTCCTTGCGGGCGACTTGCCGCTTGAGTCCTTCCCATTCAGCCAGGGCCTTGCGCACGCGTTCGGCCTGCGCACGACGGGCGTCCTCGCGCTCGGCGGCCACCGCGTCCAACTCGGCCCGCCGCGCGGCCACGCCGCGATCCTGCCGATCACGCGTGAACAGCGGCAGGTCGATCGCGAACTCGACCATCAGCATGTCGCTGCGTGGCACGCCTTCGGGCGTGCGCTCGCGCTGCCCGTAGGTCACGCCGAGGCTCCAGTCCGGCCGCTTCTCGGCGATGGCGGCGGACACTTCGGCCTCGGCCATCGCTTCGCGCGAGTGCCACGGCAGCAGCGGCCCCTGCCGATCGATCGAGGCCAGCAGCGCGGCCGGGGCGACCGGCAGTCCCGTCAGTTCCGGTGGTGCGCCCTCGATGCGCAGCGCTGCCGGGTCTTCGCCCAGCCAGCGCGCCAAGCCGGCACGCGCGGCTTCCAGCGACGCCTCGGCGGCGTCGATGCGGTTCTCCAGTTCAAGCGCGGCATTTCGCGTCGCCATCGCATCGACAGCCGAACCGGTGCCGCCGGCGAGCCGTGCCTTGACGGCGCGGACGGCGACGTCGGCCGGCTCCCGCAGCGCTTGCAACGCCGCGACTTCCCGTTGTGCCGCCCACAGGGCGATCCAGGCTTGCGCCACGGCCTGACGCACGGCGAGTCGTTCGGCTACCGACAGCGCCTGCGCCTGTTCGACGGTGCGGTCGGCCACCGCCTGACGCGCCTGGCGCTTGGCACGGGCTGGGAATTCCTGCATCACGCCGACCTGCTTCATGGTCATGTCGTCGGTGCGGAAGTCGAACGCGTCCGCGCCGGTGACTGGCCAATTGGCAAGGCCCAGTTTCAGCTGGGGATCGGGCAAGGCGGCTGCGCGGGCCGCTTCTTCGCGACCCGCCGTCACTTGCGACTGGCGCGCCTGAAGCATCGGGGCGCGCTCGGCCGCGATGCGCAGTGCATCGTCAAAGGACAGATCGGTCGCCGCGGACCAACCGGGAACAAGAACCAAGCCGAGGGCGAGCCACCACGCGGTAGGCCGACGACGGTTGCCGCACCAGCGGCGCAATGGAAAGAAAAGAGACATGAGACCTCCGAACACGCAACGACGAGCGCGCCGCCGGCATCGGCAGCGCGAGAACGGGTCGCGGTCGGGGTCTAGATCTGCAGGCTACAGAAGCGCTGCGCCGGCGGTGGGTCGGACCGGCAGGTGGGCACGTCTTCGTAGTACTGGGCTTCCACCGGCGGCAGCAAGGCCGAGGTCAAAGCGAAGTGCAACGGTGGCAGGGCCAGCGGAGGCACTTGTGGCGCCTTTGCGTCCGGGCTGGTGACGTGGTCGCGCTGGCAGTGCTGATCGCACAGCGCCGGCGCCTGCGGATCGGGCATCTCCATGCCTTCGCAGCCAGCCATGACCATCTGAGGCGCCGGGGGCGTTTCGCTGACGGGGCACGCATAAGCGGCCAGCGCGACCTGCTGGAACAACAGCGCCAGCAATGCCAGCCAGGCAAAGCGCAGGCGGAGCGAACGGGTCCGGAATGCACGCAGCTTCATCGGTGACCCTCGCAATGCAACGCGGCAACAACCCGAGCAAACGAGCGCTGGTTACGCGTGACAGGGGCCAAGGAAGAGAGCATTGCCAAGTGAGCATAACGCTGCGGACTGCTGCTTGGAAGCGCGGCGCATTCCGGAAGTTCCCGGGGATTGGGTGGTTTCGTACTGCGTGACGTCTGTCTGACGCGTCGGGCGGAGCCTGAGGCGGGATAATTCAATATTATCCCGCCTGAAGCCGAGGTCCCCGGCTCGGTTTGTCCAGCCGTTGAGTAGTACGAAATTACATGGTATGTAATACATTACGAAATACACGTGAGAGGGCGAATGGCGCGTTCTGGCTTGTACAAAAGCGATGTGCAACGCGCCCGGGACAGTCTCCGGGCCGAAGGCAAGAACCCCTCGGTGGACGCGGTACGCGTGGCACTGGGCAATACCGGGTCCAAAACAACCATCCACCGCTACTTGAAGGAACTGGAAGAGGAGGAAGGGCACGGCGTGGGCGCCAAGATCGCGGTCAGCGACGCCCTGCAGGACCTGGTGGCTCGCCTGGCCGAGCGGCTGCATGCCGAGGCCGAAACGATGGTCGCGCAGGCACAGGAACGGTTCCAGGCCGAGCTGCACGAGCGCACCCAAGCCTTGGAACAGGCCCGGCAGGAGGCCGGCAATCTCAGCGCGCAGCTTCAGCGCACCGAGACAGCTCTGCAGACAGAACGCGAGGCGGGCGAAGCCGCCAGGGACGAGGTGGCCAGCCGCACCACCGAGCTGGCACAACTGCAGGAACGCATTGAGGGCCTCACGGCGCGGCTGGCAGAGCACGAAAGCCACGCACGCTCCCTGGAGCAGAAGCACGAGCATGCCAGGGAAGCCCTTGAGCACTACCGCACATCGGTCAAAGACCAGCGCGAGCAGGAGCAACGCCGGCACGAGCACCAGGTGCAGGAACTGCAGGTCGCTCTGCGCCAGGCCAACGAAGCATTGACAGCCAAGAACCACGACCTGGTGCAGCTCAACCGGGAAAATGGCCAGTGGCTGGAGCGCCACACCCGCCTGGAAAGGGAGGTGGCGCAGCTGCGCCAGACCATCCAGTCACAGCAGGGCGAGCTCGATGCGCTGCGCCTGACGGCGGCCGAATACCAGGCGCTGCAGGTGCGATGGAGCCAAGACACTCAGGCCTTGGAAGTGACTCGACAGGAGCTCGCGCAAGCCCGGACCGAGCTGGTCCAGGAGCGCGAACGACGCGAGCACGCCGAGGCGGAGACCCTACGCGCCACTGTGCGCCTGAGCACCTTGGAGCCGCTGCTTGCCCAGCTGCAGCCAGCCAGTGCCGGCGGCAAAGGAGCCAAGCGGATCTCATCGGAAGAGACGCCGGGGTCATAGCCTAGGAACGGAACATCCGCCACGATCGCAAGGAGCTTTGCCATGAGCGTAGTCACCACCACACCCCCCGAAATCACCCGTGCGGTGCGGCGCTTAACCGATTCGGTCGTGCGCGGCGCAGAGCCGGTCTATCTCCCTGTGCAGCCAGAAGCCGATGCGATCGTGCACGAGTGCTTCCCCAATGTGCAGGCCAAGGTCGCGCGCGACGGTGGTCAGATGCTGTGCGGATGGCAGCTATGGGAATGGCCGCACGTGCTGGTCGAGGCAGAATTCCACGCGGTGTGGGTCAGCCCCGCAGGGGAAATGATCGACATCACGCCAAAGCCCGAAGGCGAGAGGCGCATTCTTTTCGTGCCGGATCCGCGCAGGCGCTATGAGGGCGTGTCGATCGACAATGTCCGCATGCCGCTGCGCGATGACCTGCTGATCAAGCACTTCATCCAAATGTCCGAAGCAATTGTCCAGGTGATGAGCCGCGGCGAGCGCGCATCTCAATACGGAGAGGTGAGCGTCCCGGCCAACGAAATCCAGCCCCTGCTACAGGCGAGGGATTTCCTGGGCCAGTCACTCGGCGCGGGACTCCGCGAGCATGCGCCGTGCCTGTGTGGCAGCGGCAGCAAGTACAAGCGCTGCCATGGCGCGCAAGTAGAAGCATTCTTCCGTCGTTGACGGTGGTGCCCCTGGTCGGAATCGAACCGACGTGTACGCGCTCATCTGGCGCGTGCTCTCACCGGGGTATAAGGCCGGCGCTCTGACCAACATGAGCAACAGGGGCGTGATCCATCAATGCGATCACGCCGGTATTCGGTGGTCGAGCTGGCAGATGTGACTCATGGCGCAAGCATACCCAATTCGCTCATAGCTTCAAAGCCAGCAGAGCCTCTATACCCTGAGTCGCCGGTACGACTTGGCCCATGCTGGCGGCGGCAGGCGATCGGTAGCGACCAGCCACGCCATCCGCAACGCCTGCGCATCCACCAGCGCGTGATGGCGCTTGGCGTTTTGCTCCGGATGTGCGGCGAACCAATCTTCTACCAGCATTCCCGTGAGGCCGTCCTTCAGCATGCGCGTCAGGATGGGGGTGGGAATTGGGCCGCAGGCTGCAGCCTGCTCGTCAGGCAGTTCAAAGCCATCCAAGGCGTACTGCAAGAGGTGCAAGTCGTTTGGGTAGTCCGCCATCACCGCTGGCGTCGCAACCGACCCCAAAAAGGCACGAAGCGCCGTGGTGAAAGCCGCATCCGACATGGCCGCATTTCCGCGGGTCAGCAGCGGGTATACGGCCTGGCGAACAAAATCGGTCGGCGTTTCGGAAAGATCGGCACGTTCGGCGTAAAAGTCCTGCTCCCCATCCTCCCGGACCAACGCGAGGCTGACCAACTCAGCGCCCAATACATCGGACCACTCGGTATCAAGAAAGTAATATGTCACCGCCATCCCTCCATGGTGCCACAACACCATGCGATAGATAACCCGTTGCACGGTGCAACGTGAAATCTGGGGAAGGAGGTGGTCCCGTCGTCACAAAACGGCTCTCCGACCTCGTCGCCGTTGGGCGCAGCGGCCCAATATGCAGGGATAGTGGGTTTTTTAGCTGTTGCCGAGGTTGTCACTTCCCGCCCTGGGCAGGGTGCTTTCATCCATCTTGGGGCGTTTGCCGATGGGTAACGCTCCGCTAACCATGTATACGACGTCCTCGGCTATGTTGGTTGCGTGGTCACCAACCCGCTCGATATTTTTCACGACAAACAGGAGGTGAGCTAAGTCAAATGCAGAGGCGCGGTCGTCGGCCATGCATTGGACGATATCCTTGAACAAGATCGTGTGCATCGCGTCAATTACTGCATCTTCCTCCCAAACGCGATAAGCCGAATGAATGTCCATCGTGGCAAAGGACTCCCGCGCTGATTTCAGCTGTAATAGCGTGAGCTCGGCCATACGCTGCATAGGCTCCGCAAGCTCTGCTGGTATCGGAGCCTCGCTCATTGCCATCGAGCGTTTGGCAATGTTGTAAGCAAGATCGCCCACGCGCTCCAGGTTTGAACTAATTCGGATTGCCGCCATCACATGGCGAAGGTCGATCGCCAGCGGCTGTCTACGCGCGATCATGCTCACAGCGTCGCTATCAATCTGCGCCGCAAGCCGGTTCAGTCGCTCCTCACGCTCTGCCACTTCCTTGGCCATTTGCTCGTTGCCACGCCGTAGCGACCAGACGGCATCCGTAAGCTGCTGTTCGGCAAGGACGCCGAGCTCAAGGATGTGTGAAGTAAGCCCCCGCAGCTCTACATCGAAAGACTGGACAATATGGTCGGTCATGACCTTTGCTCCTCAGCCGAAACGGCCGGTGATGTACTCGTGGGTCTTCTGCTCTTTCGGATTGGTAAAAAACTCCGCCGTAGGGCCACTCTCAATGAGCTGTCCCATGTGCATGAATGCCGTCCTGTCCGAAATCCGCGCAGCCTGCTGCATGTTGTGGGTAACAATGACGATAGTGTACTGCGCACGCAACTCGTCGATCAGCTCTTCAATCCGCGCAGTTGCAATGGGATCGAGTGCAGATGTGGGTTCATCAAAGAGAATGATCTCGGGGTTGGGCGCGAGCGCCCTGGCTATGCACAGACGCTGCTGCTGACCGCCGGATAACTCGAATGCTGACTTACCTAGCCTGTCCTTCACCTCATCCCAGAGCGCAGCTCCGCGCAATGCGCGTTCGACATGCTCAGTGACAACTGATTTGTTGCGCACACCGCGAATCATGATCCCTGAGACCACGTTGTCAAAGATTGATTTCGGGAACGGATTTGGCTTCTGAAAAACCATGCCAATGCGCAGCCTCACGCGCATCGGGTCCACATCCGGCCCTACGATATTCAGGTTCTCCGGCATGAGGGTAATCGCGCCGGAGTACCGGTTGTTCGGATACAGGTCATGCATCCGGTTGAAGCAGCGCAGTAGCGTACTTTTGCCGCAGCCCGAGGGGCCGATCAGCGCAGTGACCTGATTGCTGCCGATCGACAGGTTGATGTCCTTCAGCGCGTGGAACTTGTCGTAATGGAAGTCAAGCCCACGGACCTCAGCACGCACCTTCGCATCGTGCGCGGGGGTTGAGGTGCGTTCGGCCACGGGAACCGGAATTGAGATGGTCGAGTGATTCATGTTGTCTCCGTGGATCACCGCAAGCGGCGGCGAAGGCGGTAACGCAGCCAGATTGCAAAGCCGTTCATCAGCAGGGTCATGCCCAGCAGCACCAGCCCGGCGGCGGCTGCATTCACGTGAAAGCCAGCCTGCGGTCGCGACACCCAGTTGAACATCTGGATGGGCATCACGGTGAAGGGGGAGCTGAGCCATTCAAAACTGATGAGGGGAGCAGATGCCTGGATTGGTGACGGCGGCAGGAAGGCAATGAACGTCAGTGCGCCGATGGTGATGATCGGCGCGGTCTCGCCAATGGCCCGCGACATGCCCACGATGGCGCCGGTCAGGATGCCCGGACGCGCGGCGGGAAGCAGAAAGATGCTGACGGTCTGCCACTGATCTGCCCCCAGCCCGAAAGCAGCCTCGCGGATGTCTTGAGGAATGGCGCGCAGTGACTCGCGGGTCGCGACAATGATGATGGGCAGGATCAGCAGAGCAAGCGTCATGCCCGCGACCAGGATCGTCTGGCCGAGCCCGAACATCTGGACGAAGAGCCCCAGCGCCAGCAGTCCGAAGATAATCGAAGGAACGCCAGCAAGGTTGGTGACATTGACCTCAATAAAGTCGGTGACCCAGTGCTTCGGGGCGTATTCCTCAAGATAGACGCCTGCGGCGACCCCCACCGGCACGGCAAGAACCCCGGTCACCAGCATAACAAGGCAAGTACCGATCCAAGCCGAGAGAATACCGGCCGACTCAGGTCGGCGAGAGGGGAAGTTGGTGAAAAAGTCTGGAGTGAGTCTGGCCGCGCCGTCGACTACGAAGTCGGCTACAAGCGCCATCAGAATGGTCAGGGTCAGGAACAGTACCAGCAGCCCGAGCACGGTGAAGCACAAGTCTGAAACTCGTGCGCGCCGTGTAATTGCAGCATCGTCAAGGCCCATGGGCTCGATGTGGTCGCGCATCAGTAGGCCTCCCGGTAGCGCTTGCGAAGCCAGAAGGCGAAGAGGTTGAAACTGAACGTAAGTGCGAAAAGCGTCAGTCCGGCGGCGAAGATGGTCTGATAGGCAATCGACTCATGTGGAAGATCGCCCATGCTCAACTGCACGATGTATGAGGTGATAGTTGCTGCACCCTCGAGCGGATTGGTCGCGATCCTGGCCTGCTGGCCGGCAGCGATAGCCACTACCATAGTCTCGCCGACCGCCCGCGACATTCCGAGCAGGTAAGCGGCGGTGACGCCCGAGAGCGCAGCTGGCGTCACCACCTTCAGTCCGGTCTGCAGGCGGGTGAATCCCAGTGCGTATGCCCCCTCACGCAGCGAATCAGGCACGGCGCGCATGGCGTCTTCGCTCATGGATACGATGTAGGGCAAGATCATGATGCCGATGACCACCCCAGACACGAGCAGGTTGAAGCGCGCCAGACCCGGGATGAAGGATTGAAAGATGGGCGTCAAGAACAGCAGAGCGAAGTACCCGAAAGCGACCGTTGGTACGCCTGCAATGAGCTCAAGGAACGGCTTTACCGCTTCACGGAGCCTGGGCTTGGCGAACTCGCTGAGATACAATGCGAGAATCGTGCCGGCAGGCACGGCAACAACCAAGGCAATGGCCGTGGTCATCAGCGTACCCGACAGTAGTGTCATGATCCCGAAGTGCTTCTCTTCGAAGACGGGCGTCCACTGCGTATCGGTCAGGAAGTCCACGATGGAGACCTGAGTGAAGAACTTCAAGCTCTCACTGAGTAGGACGTAGAGGATGCCGAAGGTGACCAGAACTGATAGCGCCGCTGCGACGAACAGTACCAGGCGAATGCCTGTGTCGATGGCATGGCGGCGGCGCAGGAATGCGTCGCTTGGCTGAAGCGGGACAGGACCCACATCGAGGAAGGAACCACTACTTTTCATCAGACGGCCTCAGCCAGCGCGCACATCGCTGTGCGCGCCGACCATGATTGTCAGTAAACCAGCTTCTCTTTCAGCAGCTCGTCGATGGAAACGCCAATCTTCGAGCCAGTGAAGCCGGTGCCAATCTCTCGCTTTGCAAAGCGCTCGCGCATTGCGGCCAACGCGTTCTCCGGCAGTGGTACGTAGCCCACCTCCTGCACCAATCCCTCAGAGTGCTTGGAGTCCAGATAGAACTCGACAAAGCGCGCGACTTCGGGCTTGGTTTCGGCGGCCTTCTTGCTTACGTAGATGAAGATCGGGCGCGACAGAGGCTGATACTGGCCGGAGCGCGCGGTTTCGACACTGGGCGCGACCGCCTGGGCGGCGGCGTTGGTCTTGATGCCTACTGCCTTGAGCTTGTCGGCGTTTTCTTCGTAATAGGCCAGACCGAAGAACCCCAGTGCATTGGCATCACCCGAGACTCCCTGCACCAGCACGTTGTCGTCCTCCGAGGCCGTGTAGTCGCCGCGACTGGAGTGCTCCTTGCCAACGATGGCAGCGGTGAAATAGTCGTAGGTGCCCGAATCGGTGCCTGCACCGTAGAGGACCAGCGGCTTGTCCGGGAAGCTCGGACGGATCTGGTTCCAGTTGGTGATCTTGCCCTGTGCTTCAGGGACCCACATGGCCTTCAGTTCGTCGACGGTGAGGTCATTGGCCCAGGTGTTCTGTGGGTTGACCACGACTGTCAGAGCGTCCATCGCGACTGGCAGCTCGATGTACTCTACGCCAGCGGCCTTGCAGGCTTCCTTCTCCTCACCCTTGATCGGGCGCGACGCATTGGAGATGTCGGTTTCACCGCGACAGAACTTCTTGAAGCCGCCGCCGGTTCCTGACATGCCGACCGTTACTTTGATGCCGGCATTTTCTTTCTGGAACTCTTCAGCCATCGCTTCGGTGACGGGAAACACGGTCGATGAGCCGTCCGTGCTCACCATGCCGGTGAGCTCGCCGGCTTTTGCAGATGCCCCGGCACTGTCCTGGCCAGTGGAAGCAGGTGTTCCAGACGGCGAGCAGGCGAGGATGCTGAGCGTTGCGGCGGCAAGCAAAGTGAGGCGCAGGTACATGTAAGTCGCCGAGGTTCAGTTGAGCATGGGTGCGATGGTTAGGTACCCCCGACTCCCCAGCCGGGCGGTACACGACTATTTGAGCGGCCGCGGTGGGGCAGGGACCTCCGCCACGCAATCGCAGGCGGGATCGGTGGGATGAGGCTGCAGACAGAGCTCGGAACGACCGCCGCAGCAATCGTCCAGCAGGAAGGCCAGCAAACCATGCATGCCGTCCAGGCAGGCGCGATAGCGCACGAAGCGGCCTTCGCGGGTGCCGCAGATCAATCCGCCTCGGCTCAGCACGGCCAGATGGTTAGACAAGGTGTTGTGCCGCATTCCCATCATGTCGGTCAGGACACCGGCGGTCAGTCCTTCCGGCTCGTGGTTCACCAGCGTGCGGAAGATCACAAGACGTGCGCCGTTGCTCAGTGCCGACAGTGCATCCAGCGCATGGTCGATCGACATCGATGCGCTGAGTGAGCGCCGTTCGAAGTAATCAAAATCCAAGACGCGTTGGGGCTGGGCCATCACGGTGCTCCAATTGCACAAGATGTCGACATGTCGAGATATGTCGACATGACGAAATGGTGGACCCTCTATGTGACACCGTGATGACACACACCTATTCAGTTATCGATCAACGTCGCTCACAAAAAATCCCGCGGGAGCGGGACGTTGAGGGGAGCAAGCTGGCACGGTTGGCAACAGGGGTCAGCTCCTGTCCTGGTGGTCTGCGCAATAGGCAGTGACCTGCCTCATCGCCTCGCGGGCGTAACGCGTGACCCCAATCAGCGTGGCAGAGGCCATGCCGTTCCAATCCCCGTAGTCCTTGGCAATGAACTTGCCCATGAAGAAGCTCAGCACGAACTGAATGATGAAATAGAGCGTCAGCGGGATCGCGATGCGCACTGCGTCCATCGGGATGCGCAGCACATCGCCCCCCTTCAGGCTGAACATGGCAACGATCGTGAAGAGCAGCGCCGCCAGCGTGATCGGACTGATCGCCGGCAGGAACTTATCTTCATACCAACGCACGCCCTTGCGCGCCTTGAGCCAGCGGCTGGTGAGGAACCCTGCGAGGAAGGGGATGCCCAGATAAATCAGCACCGCCTCGGCAATGGTCCAGAAGCTGACGTCGATCACGCTGCCCTGCAGCCCGAACACCGGCGGCAGCCACGACAGGAAGAACCAGGCATAGACACTGAACAGCGCGATCTGGAAGATCGAGTTGAAGGCGACCAAGCCCGCCACATACTGCCCATCGCCACGGGCGAGTTGGTTCCAGACCAGCACCATGGCTATGCAGCGTGCCAGGCCGATCAGGATCAGGCCGGTCATATATTCGGGGTAGTCGCGCAGGAACAGCACCGCCAAGCCGAACATCAGGAACGGACCGATGATCCAGTTCTGCACCAGCGAGAGCATCAGCACGCGCTTGTCGGCGAACACCTTGGGCAGCTCTTCGTACTTCACCTTGGCCAGCGGCGGATACATCATCAGGATCAAGCCAATGGCGATCGGGATGTTGGTCGATCCAATCGACAGGCTGTGGAGCGCGCTGGGGACGCCTTCGAACATCGCGCCCAAGCCGACGCCGAGGGCCATCGCCAAGAAAATCCAGAGCGTAAGGTACCGGTCCAGGAAGGACAGGCGGGGGGAATCAGTAGTCATGGCAGGTCTCGGAAAAGCGGTTAGTCGATCTGCGCGATCGGGTCGAGGCGGGCCTTCAGCGCTGCGCGGTCGTCCCAGTCGCTGTCAGGAATCTCCAGGAAGGCCTGTAGGCGTCGCTTGATGGTCTGATGGGCACGGTCAAAGGCTTCTGCCTTCTGCGCATCCGAACCTTCCACGCCGGCCGGGTCGAACAGGCCCCAATGCACGCGAACGAAGTCACCAAACACCACCGGGCACGCCTCGGCGGCCGCGCTGTCACACACGGTGACGATCAGGTCCATGGCAGCGGCATCGACTTCGGCAAATTCGTCCCAGGACTTGCTACGCATGCCCTCGACCGGGAAGCCTTCGCGCTCCAGCTGGGCAATGGCAAAGGGATTGACGCGACCGGCCGGCTGGCTGCCCGCACTGAAGGAGAGATAGCGGCCTTCGCCCCATTTTTTAAGGGTCGATTCGGCAAGCACGCTGCGGGCGGAGTTGCCAGTACACAAGAACAGAACACGACGGGTCATTTGAGCGATCTCTATGACGGGGGAAGGTCAGCAGCCAGCAGGACGTTCGCAGGCTTGTTCGTCGGCGCAGCAGTTTTCGGTCAGGTAGGCCACCAGCGCGCTCATCGCCTCGAACTCGGCCCGGTAGCAGATGGTGCGACCGCGCTGCTCGGCGGTGATCAGGCCAGCGGCCAGCAACTCCTTCAGATGGAAAGAGAGGGTGGCACCGGGAAGGGAGAGGGACTGGGCGATGTCGCCGGCCAGCTTGCCGCCACTTCCGGCCTGGACCAGCAGGCGGAAGATGGAAAGCCGGGTGGCGTGACCCAGGGCGGCCAGGGCGTGAGTTGCGTTTTTATGTTCCATGCCTCTAGAATAGTCGAATCGAATAGGCAGGACAACCCCCATGCAACACCTTCCCAATGTCGTCCCGGGCGCCTTGAACCCTCCGGTGGCCGAAAAGCTGAGCGAGCCGAATGCCGCGCCGCACCGGCCCCGCATCCTGATCTTGTACGGTTCCCTGCGCCCGCAGTCGTTCAGCCGCAAGCTGGCTTTGGAGGCGCAGCGGTTGCTGGAACATCTGGGCGCAGAGACCCGAGTGTTTGATCCGCATGAGCTGCCGATGCTCGATTCGGTGCCGGCCACCCACCCCAAGGTGCAGGAGCTGCGCCAGGCTTCTTTGTGGTCTGAAGGGCACGTGTGGATCAGCCCGGAACGCCACGGCACTTTGACCGCCGTGTTTAAGAACCAGATTGACTGGCTACCGCTGGAAGAGGGGAGCGTGCGCCCGACCCAAGGTCGCACCCTGGCAGTGATGCAGGTCTGCGGTGGCTCGCAATCGTTCAACGTGGTCAACGCGCTGCGCGTGCTCGGCCGATGGATGCGGATGGTGACGATCCCCAACCAGTCGTCGGTCGCCAAAGCGTGGCAGGAGTTCGACGACGAAGGTCGAATGAAGCCTTCGGCGTATTACGATCGCGTGGTGGACGTGATGGAGGAACTGGTCAAGTTCACCCTGCTGGTGCGCGGGCGCAGTGACTACCTGGTCGACCGCTACAGCGAGCGCAAGGGCGCCGTTGAAGCGGCGGCGCTGGCGGCCGCTGCAGGCGTGGTCGAGACCATTTTGAATCAGGAGGAAAGTGCGTGAACGCTGTCATCTACCACAACCCCAAGTGCGGCACCTCGCGCAACACACTCGCGCTGATCCGCTTCGCCGGGATCGAACCGGAAGTGATCGACTACCTGGCCCACCCGCCCAGCCGCGCGCGCCTGGTCGACCTCATCACGGCCGCAGGGTTGAGCGTGCGTGATGCCATCCGGCAGAAGGGCACGCCGTATGACGAGCTGGCACTGGGCAATGCAGCACTGAGCGACGACGCGCTGCTTGATGCGATGCTGACGCACCCGATACTCATCAATCGTCCTTTGGTACAAACCGATAGGGGTACCCGTCTGTGTCGGCCATCAGAAGTGGTGCTGGACATCCTGCCGCCGCTGCCCGGACCGTTCCGAAAGGAAGATGGAGAGTGGGTGACCGGGCATACCGGAAGCTCGACGCCGTGATCCCATTGCTTGGCTGGGCTCGCTGCCGTTGAGAACCACAGGAGGTCATGCCCTATGTCGCCGCTCGATCCCGCAACAACCGAAAGCGCGTGGCGCGTCTTCCTGGTGTTCCTGCGACTGGGACTGACGTCGTTCGGCGGCCCGATTGCCCACCTGAGCTATTTCCGCCACGAGTTCGTCGAGCGTCGCCGTTGGCTGACGGACCGTAGCTATTCCGATCTGGTGGCCCTGTGCCAACTACTTCCGGGCCCGGCC
This sequence comes from Stenotrophomonas maltophilia, assembly GCF_003205835.1. Taxonomy (GTDB): domain Bacteria; phylum Pseudomonadota; class Gammaproteobacteria; order Xanthomonadales; family Xanthomonadaceae; genus Stenotrophomonas; species Stenotrophomonas riyadhensis. The sequence continues at coordinate 2,370,501 of NZ_CP029773.1, read as the reverse complement.
AGCAGCCAGGTTGGAATGGCGCTTGGCCTGCGTCGAGCCGGCTGGCCTGGTCTGGTGGCCGCCTGGGCAGGCTTTACCCTGCCCTCGGCCGTGCTGATGATCCTGTTTGCCTTGGGCGTTGCCGGATACCAGGGCATCGTTGAATCCGGCTGGCTGCATGGCCTGAAGATCGTGGCAGTTGCCGTGGTGGCCCAAGCGGTATGGGGAATGGCCCGGTCCCTGTGCCCGGACCGTCTGCGCGCAGGGATGGCATTTGTTGCCGCTGTGTTGACCTTGGCCATGCCCTCGGTCGTCGGCCAGATCGTGGTGATCATCTTCAGCGGACTGCTCGGTCGCTGGATGCTGAAGATCGAACCAGTTTCCGGCCAATCAGACGGCGGCTATCCCGTCTCGCGAAGAACCGGCACGGTGGCACTGGTGCTACTGGTGCTGCCACTTGTTCTGCTGCCGGTGTGGGCCGCGGCGAGCGGATCCCCCCTGGCCATGCTGTTGGAGGGGGTCTACCGCGCCGGCGCCCTGGTCTTTGGCGGCGGCCACGTCGTGCTGCCATTGCTGCAGACCGCGGTTGTCCAGAGCGGCACCGTGAGCACGGCAGATCTGCTCGCCGGGTACGGTGCGGCGCAGGCGGTGCCGGGCCCTCTTTTCACATTCGCAGCGTACCTGGGGGCCATGGCCGCGGGTCCGTTGAGTGGCTGGGCGGGAGGTCTTACGCTGTTGGCGGTCATTTTCATGCCTGCCGTTCTCGTGCTCGTAGGAGTGCTGCCCTTCTGGGAGTCGCTAAGCCACCGCAAGGATCTGCAGGCTTCAATTGCAGGCGTCAACGCCGGGGTCGTCGGGATCCTGCTGGCAGCGTTGTACGACCCGGTGTGGACGAGTGCGATCCATGACCGATGGGATGTCACGATGGCGCTGGTTGCGTTCGGGCTACTGGTCGTCGCGCGTGCACCGCCGATCGTGGTGGTGTTGCTGGCTGCCATGGCGGGTTGGGCGATGGCGCGGTAGTCAGGGCATCTGCCAGAGCATATAAGCCGCCGTCATGAAAATGAGTAGCGCGAATGCAACATTCAACACTCCACGGTGCTCTGCCAACGCTGCTGATGCGCGCGCTCCGGCGATTCCGCCCGCACTTCCAGCAACGACGAATGCGGCAGCAAGTGGCCAGTTGACCAGGCCGGATTGAGCATAGTTGATGGCAGTCGTCAGACCGAAAGCGGAGACAGCTACGAGGGAGCTGCCTATTGCGGCCAGCATCGGCATGCCCGTGGCGGCCATCAGCCCAGGGACAACCAGGAAGCCGCCGCCAATACCGAAGAATCCGGAGAGTGCCCCGGAGAACGCCCCTAATCCGAGCAGTGCCGGCATGTTCCCTTTGCTGAGGCGGACGCTTGCATCACCTTCCGCATTGCGTTTGCGCAGCATAAGAATGCCTATCACGACCATCAGCAGGGCAAACATGAACAATAGTCGCTGCCCATCCACGGCCTTACCTAAGCTGGAGCCCAGATAGGCGCCAGCGATGCCTGCCAACGCGAAGACCGACGCGCACGGCCATCTCACGTTTCCCCGGCGGGCATGAACGAAAAGGTTGGAAAGTGCATTGGCAGCAACCGCCAATGCACTGGTACCGATGGCGACGTGTGGACTGTCGATGCCCACCAGGTAAAGCATGAGCGGGACAGCCAGAATAGAGCCGCCTCCGCCGACCAGCCCGAGTACGAAGCCCACCAGAATGCCGGAGAGTCCACCCAGCGCGAGCTGCAACAGGGAAAGGGTTTCCATGTCAGTTGGCCGTTAGGCAGCGGAAGAGGGGGCGCCTCGCAGGCGCGAAGCAAGAGAGGACAGGTCGTAACCAGCCTCACCGGCAATGGACAGCACCTGTTCGGGCGTAGCTCCGCCGTTACGAACCTGGGATAGGGCCCATAGCGACGTCGAGCGGGTGCCGGTCCTGCAGTAAGCGACGATGGGTGCAGGCAGTTGTTCCAGCAGCACGCCAAACTGCTGCACATGTCCATCGGTGATGCCGCCAGGCACGACGGGCAGATAGGCAAAGCCCAGGCCCGCCCTGGAGCAGGCCGCCTGCAGTGCAAGGTGATCGGGCTGGTCCGGCTGCTCGCCGTCGGGTCTATTACAGATGACACTCGAGATGCCCGCCTTTTTCAAGGCAGGTATGTCGGTGGGAACCAGTTGGTCGGTCACATGCAAGCTCGGCGCAAGTGAGTGCAGATTCATGGCGAATTCTCTGTTGAGCGGGGACGGTGGAGGAGCCAGTGGAGGAGCATGCCGACGACCATGGCGGCCGCGAAAACGAGTGCAAAGGGTTGACCCGTTGGCAACAGTGCAATGGCCGGGCCCGGGCATACGCCTGCCAGCCCCCACCCAACGCCAAACACTGCCGCGCCAATGACCAGGTTCCGGTCGATCTGACGCTGATTGGGAATGTGCAGCGCCGCAGCGAGCACAGGAGCATTGCGTGCGCGGACCCATCGATAGGCGATCGCTGACGGAATCAGCGCCCCGGCCATGACAAGTGCCAGTGATGGATCCCACCTGCCTGTGACGTCAAGAAAGGCGAGTACGCGCGTGGGATTGGCCATGTCCGAGACGACCAGGCCCAGGCCAAACAAGGCGCCACACAGAACTGCCGCCAGCCGGATCATGTTCCGCCTCCGATCATCATGCGGACAACCGCCACGGTCGCCATGCCCATGAGCATGAAAACGCCCGTGGCAACCATGGAGCGTGGTGACAGCCTGGCCAGGCCGCAAACGCCGTGACCGCTCGTGCAGCCAGATCCGAGGCGGGTTCCAAAGCCGACCAGCAGCCCGGCCAACACCAACAACGGCGTAGCGGAGATTGAAAGCGACGGCAGCGAAATGGGCTTGACCGCGAGCGCCAGCCCGGACGCCACCAGCAGCCCTGCCAGGAACAGGGCCGACAAGGAGCGGTCGCCAGCGGACGACAGGCCAAGAGTGTTTGCAAGCAAGCCGGAGACGCCGGCAATGCGACCGGTCAGCAGCAGAAATCCACCCGCTGCCGTACCGATCATCAGGCCGCCGATGACGGGCCAGTACCACGCCAAAGAGGGGAGGGTCATAGCAGGTCCACCGGCAGTTTGAGGTAGCGCACCCCGTTGTCATCCGGGTCGGGCAGATGGCCCGCGCGCATGTTGACCTGCACTGAGGGCAGGATCAGGCGCGGCATGGGGAGCGTCGCGTCGCGGCTCTCACGCATCTCCACGAACATGTCCTCCGTCACACCTTGATGCACATGGATATTCGCGGTTCGTTCCGCGCCCATGGTGGTTTCCCATGCGAACCGATCCCGGCCCGTGGCCTTGTAGTCGTGGCAGAGGAACACCCGGGCGTCATCCGGCAGGGCCAGTAGACGTTGGATGGAGCGATAGAGCTGGCGGGCCGAGCCACCGGGGAAGTCGCAGCGGGCCGTGCCGTAGTCCGGCATGAACAGAGTGTCGCCCGGAAAGACCGCATCCCCGATGACGTAGGCCATGCACGCAGGGGTGTGGCCTGGCACGTGCAAGGCAGTTGCCTGGAGATTCCCAACGGTGAACTCCGCGCCATCGGCAAACAGATGGTCGAATTGGCTCCCGTCGCGCTTGAACTCCTTGCCAGCGTTGAAAACCTTGCCGAAGGTGTCCTGCACGCCGGTGATGTGCTCGCCAATGGCAAGCGTTCCGCCGACCCGCCGCTGCAACCACGGTGCAGCGGAAAGGTGATCGGCGTGGGCATGCGTTTCCAGCAGCCACTGAACCTGCAGCCCTTCGTCATGAATGTACTGGACCAGCGCCGCGGCGGAGTCGGTCGAGGTGCGTCCAGAGGGCATATCGAAATCAAGAACGCTGTCGATGATGGCGCACGCCGAAGACCGGGGGTCGCGTACCACGTGGCTGGCCGTAAAGGTGGCGGGGTCGAAGAACGTCTTCACGCAAGGCGAAGGCGTGTGGCCACCTCGCGCTTCACGCACGATGTTTTGAGCTCTCTCCAATGAAGAATCGACGACGACAGGCCTGTTCACGACTCGCTCCCGGTGGTTGTATGATGGATATTAATACATACTTACGTAAACTATGTAAGTGCCGCTTCGTGTCCTTTGGCCGGTTCAGCTGGCGTGCGGATTAACAGGTACGCTCTAGCTCTCCTTTCTGGTGAACCGCTCTTGACCAACCGCCTCACCGCCAACAACCTGGCCGACATGAAGGAACGGGCGCCTGAAGTGGCCGAGTTGCTGCGCTTCATGGCCACGCCGTCGCGTCTGCTGTTGCTTTGTCAGCTGTCCCAAGGGGAGTCGACCGTCGGCGCCCTCGAGGAGGCCACCGGCATCCGACAGCCGGCCCTTTCCCAGCAGCTCGCCGAACTGCGTCAACGGCATCTGGTGACGACCCGGCGAGAGTCACGTTCAGTCTTCTATCGCATCAATGACAGCCGCGTTGAGGCGATGCTGGTTGCCATGCACAGGATCTTCTGCGTGGATCAGTCCGACGACCGGGAGTGAGCAGACGTGGCGTGCCGTACGCTGGCACCCACCGCGCTGATGATCGCTCCAGCCGACGCCAACAGCACATCCTTGTGCGCATCCCACACGTCGCCCTGGATGCCGAGATAAGCCATTCCAAGGTCCTGGTCGACCACCAGAACCGCGCCCCATTCGATCAGTTCATAGGCAGCGGACGTGGCGACGATGAACTGAGTGGCAATCAGGGTCAGCGTCAGCTCGCTGGCCACAGCACGCCTTGCGTAGAGCTCTCTCGCCGCGGGAAAGACCAATACGCCGTAGGCGAGGTGAACGAGTCTGTCGAAAGGGTTGCGATCCCAGCCGAACAGGTCGGTGATCCTGTAGCCCGCAAGTTTCTGCGCCCAAGCGTCGTAAGGGACTTCCGAGTACGTAAAATGAGCGCCCACGGCATGCAGGCACAGAAAAAGCAGAAGCGAGACATTGGTTGCGGGCCGGAACGGGCGCTTCCACTGCTGGAAGACAACGTAGGGAATGGCGATGAATACCAGCAGATTCTCCAGCAACCAGTCGCGCCGGTGGTAGGGTTCGACTGCGGCAAGCAGCCAGCACCCTATGTAGATTCCAAGGCAGAACAGCGCGAAGCGCCAGGAGTCCGACTGCGTGCTCCCCAATCTGCCTTTCGCCGCTGCCGAGGCACGATCCTGGCGTTGGGGGTACTCAATGGGCATAAAGGACCGGAATGGTCGCCCCCTGCAATAGCTCCATCGTCATCCCTCCGATGGTCCGCTCGCGCAGGCGGGAGTGTCCGTATCCGCCAACCACGATCAACGTCGCCTTGGTCGCGCGGGCGTGATCGAGCAGGACCTCGCTGGAACGGCGGTGTCTGGCAAGCAGCCGGGTGGCCGATGCGGCGATGCCCCAGCTCCGGAGGTGTTCAATGAGGGAAGCTGTGACAGTGCCAGCAGCACCCTCCATCTCGTCCGAATGGCTGCATATCTCCACCAGAAGGACAGTCTGCACCTGCTGTAGCAATGGGATCGCGCTGTGCAGGGCGCGGCATGCGTTTGGGGTGTCTTTCCAACCCACAATCGCACACGAGTGGTCGCTTGCCCGCCAATGCGGCGGCACCACCACAACGGGCCTTCCCGCGTCAAAAAGCAGCGCATTGAACAGGGCCACGCCCGCTGGGTCGGCCTTGGCGAATCCTGACCAGCCCCCGACAATGGCCAGATCCGCAGAGAAGGCCAGTCGAGCGGCGAGCTCTGCAGGAGATTCAATGCCCGCTTCGTGAACTTCTACGGAAACACCAGGGTGCTCTGCGATTCTGGCCCTGATCCTTGAGGCTCTTTCCGAGGCCTCCCGCCGACATGCGTCCTGGGCAGCCAGGAACGATGCGCGGGGCGTCGGATCAGCAGTCCCGATCGCCGGCGGAGGCAGGTCGACCGTTTCGATGATGCGCACCCGCGCGTCCTGCGACCTGCCGATCTCGACGGCGAAGCGGATGGCCGCGTCATCTGCTGATGAGTCTGACAAAGGCACAAGAATATCCTTCAACATGGCTCTGGCATCCTGGTGCGTCAACGTGACAGGAACAGGGGCGTGAGGGTGCGCTCGAAGAGCTCCCTCGTCGTTCCCCCCAGCAGCCATTCGCGCGCGCGCGAATGGCCATAGGCGCCGCAGACGAGTAGATCCGCCTGGCTATCAAATGCGTGGCCCAGTAGCGCTTCAGCCACGCTCCCCCCATCTGACGACACGGGAGTAAATATCGCTTCTCGCCCCTGCCGCATCAGACTGTTGATGAACGCCTGAGCATGTTCATTGACCCGGTCACTTCCGTCCACGGTGGTAACCACAAGGGCACACGCGAAATCCAATCTCAGGAAATCATGTGCCGCGCGAGCGGATTCGGGGGTTGCACTCCAGCCGATGACGGCCCGCTTGAAGATTCCGTCGAAACGGGTTCTCCCTGGCAACGCCAGGATGGGGCGTCCGGATCGGCTAACCAGTGAAGAGAACTGAGCATGTTGCAGCCTGCGCTCGGCGTGGTCATGTCCGGCGCACGCCATTATCACCTGGTCGAAACCCTGTGCGCGCAGGGCAATCGCGTCCACAGGACGTTCCGCGCGCCCGTCCTCGATCTGGATGTCATGCGGAACGCTCCACTGCGCAACCCGGCGCAAGAGCGTGGCGACTCTGGGCGGGACTTCGGCGCGTGCAACGTCGGGCAAGGGAGATTCCACTGGCTGCACCAGCGTGATGTGCCCGCCACGGGCGCCGACAAGCGCTGCTGCCAGCTGCATGGCAGAAGCATCAGCGGGCGTATCCGTCAAAGGGACAAGAATATCCATCTTGGCTGTTGGACACAGAGGCCGGCGTTGCCCCGCATTCTCCGCCAGTCCTGCACGGAGATATTGACGTGGGTCAAGGTGTTGACGATCACCCGCTACGCCCGGCGGCCACAGCGAACGTTCCGACGATCAGGCTGGTCCCGATCAACAACGGAGCAGAGAAGCGCCATCCGCCCCTTGCCGCGGCGATCAAGCATTTCAGCAATGAGTTGGTCGCGAGTGCGATGGTGATCGCCTGTATCGCGATACCGTTGCTGATCCGCTCCGCACCAACCATCTGGGCGGCAGAGGCGGTGGCGGCATGTACGTCGGCAATGCCGGAGATGCCCAGAGTCCAGGGCAGGCTCTCGTCACCCAGCCAGTCTCGCAGCAGACTTGCTGCCAGAAGCAGAATGACGATCAGCCCAACAAAAACCACGATCGCCAACGGTTTGAATGGCCGCACGATGGCCAGCCCGGACACCGCTGAGGTACTGAGCAAGGACCGCCATCCGAATGCCAATGCTATCCCCATGGCCACGATTGCCGAGCAGACCAGCGGGACCATGCTGTAGGCGAGTAATGCAGGTGCCAGCGTGCCCATTACCAGGCCCAACTGCAGAATCATGGCCACGTTGGAAAGCAAGGCTGCTCCTGCGAATGCAGGCGCCAGCCGGGGCGACGACCGCGCCCCGTCCGCCATTGCCGCGATGGTGGCGGTACTGGAGACAAACCCACCGGCGAAGCCGGTCAAGGCCAAGGCCGACCGGGGCCCCAGATGGCGTAGCGCCAGGTGCGCTCCGACGCTGACTGCCATCAGCGCCACGATGAGTGTGCCGAGCCGACTCGGGTTGATGACTTCCCAAGGGTCGACGGTGCGGTCTGGAAGCAAGGGAAGAATCAGAAAGCCAGCAACCAGCACCGTTGCGACGTCCCGAAGCTCACGGCTGGAAACCTTCGCATTCACCTTCCGTATCAGGGCAGGGCCCCCAACCAGTATCACCAGGATGGCACTGCCGGCGAGGATCGCCGTTGCAGGTGCGCTTACCGCAATGGCGCCTACCAGATACAGGGCAGGCAGCACAATCAGACTGGCCGCGGCTGCCTGGGAGTGTCGTGGGCGAGGGCAGACTGCCAGGCCCAGCAGCACTGCGCCAGCTACCAGCGCCGCGCCTCCCAGCAGCGCTCCCAACCCGCCTGAGATCGCGACCAGCGCAAGCACAACACTGCCCCCAAAGCGCGTGTGGGCCGCCGCCATCCTCCCGCCTGCTCGCTGCCAGGCCAGTCCAACAAGGGCGCCCACGACAGAGGCGGTAATCAGCCCCGCGGCGGTGCCTGCCGGATCCTGGACGATGCTCAGCATTTTTGGTTGCCCACTGGAATCGGTCAATGGCGATTCTGCTCGGGCATTTGTCCAGAACGAATCCCGGGATGACTTGATCCAAGTCAACGATCCAGGGGAACTTTCGTTGACTTCGATCAAGTTCATTCGTCGCGCGGGGCTCAAGCTAACGACTCCTTCACCCCGGGGAGACCGATCATGTACTGCGACATTCTGCTGCCCTTCGTCTTGGGGCGCCTGCACGAGCAGGCGTTGGGTCTGGCCACGGCGCTTTCGCGTGAGCAGGGGAGCCGTCTGGTAGCTCTGGCTGGGGCCAGTGTAGTTGTGCCGGTAGCGACGGGTTGGATGTACTACCCTGCCGTCTACACCGCTCTGCACGAGCCGGCCAAGGAAACGGTCAGGATGCTTGCCACGTCGCTGGAGGAGCGGCTGGCGGGCGCAGGGGTAGATTGGCTCGTGTCCGCGAACGAGAGGGTGTGGGAGGGGCCTGTGGATCAGGTGATGCCTCAGTCACGATGCGTTGACCTGACCATCTTGGGGTTGCATCGCGATGACCCCGGCATTGAGGACACGCTTGTCTCCTCGTTGCTGGTGGAATCGGGCGTGCCGCTGCTGCTCGTGCCACCGGAAGCACGCGATGCGGTGCCGCGTGACGTTGTAATTGCATGGAAAAGCACGAGGGAATCCATTCGCGCGGTCCATGATGCCTTGCCGTTGCTTGTCGCTGCACAGCGTGTACACCTGTTGTCTATCGATGCCGGTCCCGGCGAACCCAGCAGGGAGAAAGACGCGACTCTGCGCCTGGTGACTCATCTACAGCGCCACGGCGTCTCAGCCTCGCCTGTGCACCGCGGCTATGAGGAAGGTGGAGCAGGACCGGCCATACTGAACTTCGTGAAGGAGAGCGGCGCCGATTGCATTGTCGCCGGCGGCTACGGCAGATCCCGTGCCTCGGAATTCCTGTTTGGCGGCGTTACCCGCACACTGATCCGGCACAGTCCGATACCAGTATTTCTCGCCCACTGAGATCGGCGTGAAGCCCGCTGGCCACCCAGTTCTCCCGTACCGGGCATCGGCTGCCGAGCAACGCCGGCTTGGCCTGCCGCACGGCTGATCCAACGCCCTCCCAGGTGATCCATGTACGTGAACAATCCGCCTCACGATGCAACCCGCCTCAGTGTCTCGTTCCTGGGCGGCACGGATACTGTCACCGGCTCACGCTACCTGATAGAGGCCGGTGGCGCCCGCGTCATGGTGGATTGCGGGCTCTTCCAGGGATACAAACCGCTGCGATTGCGGAACTGGCTACCGTTTCCGGTGGATCCCGCATCCATTGATGCGGTGGTGCTCACCCACGCGCACCTGGATCACAGCGGATATCTGCCACGACTGATGAAGCAGGGATTCCATGGATCCGTGTGGTGCACACCGGCCACCCGGGATCTATGCAGGATACTTCTCCCCGACGCCGCGCGCCTGCTGGAGGAGGAGGCGCGCCACGCCAATCAGCGTGGCAGCTCGAAACACCATCCGGCCGAGCCGCTCTACACCGAGGAGGATGCGCAACGGTGCCTGGATCTAATGCGCGTCGTCTACTTTTCCGATCCCTTTGAACCGGTGCCTGGCGTAACGGCTACGTTTCGCAAACAGGGACACATCCTTGGCGCCGCATCGGTATCGCTGATCCATCGGGGCAGGCGCATCACGTTCAGTGGTGATGTCGGTCGTTCGAACGATCCGGTGATGCGCCCTCCCTGGGCGCTGCCGGCATCGGATTGGGTCGTGGTCGAATCGACATACGGCAATCGGCGCCATCCGACGACGTCTTTGACGGACCTGCTTATCGAGCCGATCCGGCGCACCCTCGGGCGGGGTGGAGTGGTGATGATACCGGCGTTCGCGGTGGGGCGCGCCCAGCTCTTGTTGCACGTGATCGCCACCCTGCAGGCGGAAGGGCGGATTCCGCGCGCCCCGATCTACTTGAACAGCCCCATGGCAAAGGACGTCACCTTGCTCTATGGGAAATACAGAAACGAACATCTGCTGGATGACGCCGCACTGGAGCGGTTGATCTGATTGGGCCCGCGCTCTACCTGGATCTTCGCCACTTCCCGCAGCGGCACCGTGCGAGGCCCCCCATTGGCGCCGGCGGCCAGACGGCTGGACTCATCGACACTGGTGCTTGCCGGCAGCGGAATGGGCAGATCTGCCAGCACAGCGGGGTCTTGGCGCTGCGCTTCGGGCAGGCGCACGACCAGGTCGAAGCGGCGGTCGCCCTCGATCAACTGGCCGGCAACACTGCCCCCAATGGCGGTGGCCACCGTTTCCTGCACATCGCCCGGGTTCAGGCCATACCGTGCCAATGCCGCCGGATCTGGCGTGATGGTCAGCAGCGGCAGGCCGGAGACCTGCTCGGCCTTGACGTCTTCGGCGCCGGGGACGCTACGCATGACCCGCTCGACCCGGCTGGCCAGGCGCGTCAACTGGTCAAGGTTGTCGCCGTAGACCTTGACCGCCACGTCCGAACGGACGCCGGAGATCAACTCGTTGGTGCGCATCTGGATGGGCTGGGTGAACTCGTAGTTGCTGCCCGGGATTTCCTTGGCCGCCGCCTCCAGCTCTTCCACCAGCTCGGCCTTGGGCTTGCGCGGGTCGGGCCACTGGTCGCGGGGCTTGAGCATCAGGAAGGTGTCGGCCATCGACGGCGGCATAGGATCGGTGGCCACCTCGGCGGTGCCGATCTTGGAGAAGATGTTGGCCACCTCCGGGAACTGGGCCAGGCGCTTCTCCAGCGTTTCCTGCATGGCCACCGACTGCTCCAAGCTGGTGCCGGGAATACGCATGGGCTGCAAGGTGATGTCGCCCTCATCCAGGCTCGGCACGAACTCCGAACCCAAGCGGGTGGCCAGCACGCCACAGCCCACCACCAGCACGGCCGCGCCGGCCAGCACCACCACGCGCCGACGCAGGGCCCAATCCAGCAGCGGCGTATAACGGGCGCGCGACCAGCGCATCAGGCGGTTGTCGTGCTCAGCCACACGGCCGCGCAGGAAGCTGGCGATCGCTGCCGGCACAAAGGTCAGCGACAACACCATGGCACCGGTCAGGGCCAGCACCACCGTGATCGCCATCGGGTGGAACATTTTTCCTTCCACCCCGGACAGCGCGAAGATCGGCAGGTAGACCGCGGCGATGATGCCCAGGCCAAACAGGCTGGGACGGATCACCTCGGCGGTGGCCGAGGCGGTCAGGTCATAGCGCTCTTCATCATTGAGCTGGCGGCCCAGCGCGTGCTGCGCCTCCCCGAACCGGCGTAGGCAGTTCTCGATGATGATCACCGCACCGTCCACGATCAGGCCGAAGTCCAGCGCGCCCAGGCTCATCAGGTTGCCCGACACGCCGCCACGCACCATGCCGATGATGGTGAACAGCATCGCCAGCGGAATCACCGCCGCAGTGATCAACGAGGCGCGCACATTGCCCAGCAGCAGGAACAGCACCACCACCACCAGCAGCGCGCCCTCGATCAGGTTCTTGGACACCGTGCCGATGGTGCGGTCCACCAGCGCCGTGCGGTCATAGACGGCCTTGGCATGGACGCCGGCAGGCAAGCTGGCGTTGGCAGCGTCCAGCTTGGCCGCGGCCGCCTGGGAGACTTCCCGGCTGTTGGCGCCAAACAGCATGAAGGCGGTACCGACCACGACCTCGTGGCCATTCTGGGTGGCCGCGCCCGTGCGCAGCTCCTTGCCTTCGCCCACGCTAGCGACGTCGCGCACGCGCCAGAACACGGTGCGCAGCTATGCGTCGGCGCTGCGGCACTTCGAGGTTGAATGGCAAGGCCACCTCCCAGCGACACCTGACAGCGTGGCCCGGTACCTGGCCGCTTATGCGCAGACCTTGGCGACCAGCACCCTCCGCCAACGTCTGGCGGCCATCGCCTCTTGGCACCGCGACCACGGCTTTGTCGACCCGACCCGATCGCCGCTGGTGCGCAAGGTGCTCAAAGGCATCCAGACCCTGCACCCGGGCCAGGTCAAGCAAGCCGCGCCGCTCCAGATTCGGCGGCTGGTCGAGCTCGATGACTGGCTGGCCGCGGCGATCGCTGCGGCACATGCCCCGGGGCGATGGGCCGGCGGCGCTGCGCCATCAACGAGACCGAGCGCTGGTGCTGCTCGGGTTCTGGCGGGGATTCCGTGGCGATGAACTGCTGCGTCTGGACGTGGCCCATCTCACGCTGGTGCCGGGACAGGGGATGACCTGCTTCTTGCCACGCAGCAAGGGTGATCGCCAGGCAGCCGGCGTCACCTACAAGGTGCCGGCGCTGTCGCGGTTATGTCCGGTGGAGGCGACCCAGGCGTGGCTGCAGGCGGCCGACCTGCAAGAAGGGCCGGTGTTTCGGGCAGTCAACCAATGGGGCCAGGTGAGCGCCGAAGGCCTACATCCCAACAGCTTGGTGCGCCTGCTGCGCGAGTTGCTGACCAGTGCCGGCTTTGCCGATGCGGGGCTCCACAGCAGCCATTCGTTGCGCCGCGGCTTTGCCAGCTGGGCCAACGACCAAGGCTGGGACATGAAGGCCTTGATGGAGTACGTGGGCTGGCGCGATGTGCAGTCGGCCATGCGTTACCTGGACGGGCGTGACCCGTTTGCCCGGGACCGCATTGAAGCAAGCCTGCCCAGTCCAACCGTGCCGGTACCGGCGATGGCACTGCCGGCGCCGGAGGGCAAATCGGCCCTGCAGCTGCGCCTGCGCATGGTGCTGACCCCGTTTGCCCGCACGGGCCGCGGCGCGGCCAAGGCCCGAGGCCGAATTGAAGAGATCTGCTTGGCCCCGTTCCAGGCTGTGCGCCTGAACACCGCCAGCAGCGAGTACCAGTTGACTGCTCCCACCGATCCCGAAAGGGATCTGGATGAAATCCTGGCCACGTTGCTCGATGACATGCACCGCATGGCCGATACGCACCAGTGCTTCCTGGAAGCGTCGCTCAGTACAGACGACGGCCGGCACTGGGACTGATCCCCCTCACACCCTCCGGATCCAATGGCTACCCTTCACGAGACCGCCTACCCGCGACTGAAGCCTGATCCCACCGCCAAGGAACTGGAGGAGATCTATACCCCGACCGCCGCTGAGATTGCATTCGCCAAGCAGCTGACCACCCAGCCGGGTCCGCAGCTGGCGGTACTGATTCATCTCAAGCTCTTCCAACGCTTGGGCTACTTCACGGTGTTGGCCGACGTACCCGAGCGGATCCGGAAGCACATCGCCAAGGCCGCCCGACTCGGGCGCGTATTGGACACCGACCAGCTCGAACGCTACGACGCTTCCGGCAGCCAGCGCCGGCATATGCCGCAGCTTCGGCAATTCATCGGGGTACGTCCCCTGGATAAATCGGGCTTGGCTTGGCTGGACACCGTGGCCACCGGAGCAGCCCAGACCAAGCACACCATCCCGGACATCGTGAACGTCCTGCTCGAAGAGCTGGTGCACCATCGCTACGAACTGCCCGGTTTCCGCACTCTACGCCGGGAAGAACTACCTGCCATTCATGCTGCAGCCCTATGGCGCGGTCAGGCCGCTGCTGTTCAATGGGCTGGAGCTGATGAAACTTCGGGCGACCAGCCACGACGCCGGCATGGAGCCGCTGATCGCAGCGGTGCTCTCGCTGCGCAACCAGCGCCGTGAGCTGATCGAGGTCGCCTCCCTCGGTTTGGACCCGGAAAAGGACTTTGACTGGATGTCCAAGCTCTGGCGTCAGCACGTGTTCGGCAAGCGGGCCAGTGCAGCCGGCGCCGGCTGGATGCACCGTAAGTACTTCGAGCTGGCCGTGCTGGTGCAGGTCAAGGACGAACTGAAGTCCGGAGATCTCTTCATTCCCAGCAGCGAACGGTTTGATGACTACCGTGAGCAGCTGGTCGATGAAGCCACCTTGGCCCAGGAACTGGAAGCCTACGGCCAGGTGTCAGGCCTGCCCACCGACGCCGAGTCTTTCGTGGCGGGATTACGTGCACAACTGACCTCCCTGGCCGATGAGGTCGACGCGCGTTTCCCGGAGAACGTACATGCGGACATCCTGGATGGGCGCCTGGTGCTGCGGAAGGGGCAACGCGCCGAAGTCTCCAGCGCGATTACCACCGTGGATCGCCTCATCGCCGAACGGCTTCCAGAATCCAGCATCGTCGATGTCCTGATCGATGCCAGCCAATGGCTGGATCTGCACCGTTTCTTCCGCCCGATCGCCGGCACCGAGAGCCAGGTCGAAGATCTGCCCCGACGTGTGATCACCACGCTATTTTGCTATGGCTGCAACCTGGGGCCGACGCAGACGGCGCGGTCGATCAAGGGCTTCAGCCGGCGCCAAGTCGCTTGGCTAAACCTGAAATACGTGACCGAGGATGTGCTTGAGAAGGCCATCGTGGAGGTCATCAATACCTACAACAAATTCGACCTGCCTGGCTATTGGGGCAGCGGCAAGAGCGCATCAGCTGATGGCACGAAGTGGAGCGTCTACGAGGACAACCTGCTGTCGGAGTATCACATCCGCTACGGCGGCTACGGTGGCATCGGCTACTACCATGTGTCCGATAAATACGTGGCGCTCTTCAGCCACTTCATTCCCTGTGGCGTGCACGAGGGCATCTACATCCTCGACGGTCTGTTGGCCAACACTTCCGACATCCAGCCTGAGATCGTCCATGGCGACACGCAGGCCCAAAGCTACCCGGTCTTCGGCCTGGCCCACATGCTGGGCATCCAGCTGATGCCCCGGATCCGGAACATCAAGGACCTGACATTCTTTCGGCCCGAACCGGGTAGGGCTTATAAGAACATCCAGGCACTGTTCGGGGACAGCATCGACTGGCAACTGATCGCCACCCATCTCCACGACATGCTGCGGGTGGTGATCTCAATCCGATTGGGCAAGATCACCGCGTCCTCGATCCTGCGCCGGCTGGGCACCTACAGCCGGAAGAACAAGCTGTACTTCGCATTCCGAGAACTTGGCAAGGCCGTCCGAACGCTGTTCTTGCTGCGCTACATTGATGACAACGAGATCCGCAAAACGATCCATGCTGCGACCAACAAGAGCGAGGAATACAACGGCTTCGTGAAATGGGTGTTCTTTGGCAGCCAGGGGATCATTGCTGAGAACGTCCAACACGAGCAGCGCAAGATCATCAAGTACAGCCAGCTGGTGGCCAACATGATCATCCTCCACAACGTGGAAGGCATGAGCCGGACCTTGGCCGAGATGAGGAAGGAGGGGATTGAACTGACGCCCGAGATCCTGGCCGGCCTGTCGCCTTATCGGACCAGCCACATCAATCGCTTCGGCGATTACCACCTGGATCTTGAAAGGGAAGTGGCGCCGCTGAGCTACACAGCCAAGGTGCTTGAACAGACCCCATAGATGGGGAGAGCCTGCCCGAGAGACGAGCAATCAACCTTGAAATTCAGTCGCTTAGGCAGCTTTTGGCCCTGTACGTAATGATTCCCTGCCGACCCTCCATACGGGCCACGTCACTGGTGGAGGTCACATCTCTGGTTGCCGCCGTCAGCGCAGCGGGTTATCGCGCGATCGAACCGCAGACACTGGAAGGCAAGATCGATACAGCGCCGGCGCGCCAGGCGCTCAGTGGTGACACCCTCAAACTACTGATCGCTGCGGCCCTGTCCCTGCCGTTGGTCGTCCCGATGCTGGGATGGGTCGCAGGTCAGCACTGGATGCTGCCGGGCTGGATGCAGTTCTTGCTCGCAACGCCGGTGCAGTTCTGGATCGGTGCGCGCTTTTATCGCGCCGGATGGCACGCCCTTCGCGCCGGCACGGGCAACATGGATCTGCTGGTCGCTTTGGGGACCAGCGCCGGTTATGGGTTGAGTGTCTATCACTTGTTCAATGATGCCGGACACCACGGCGATGCCGCGCTGTACTTCGAGACCTCGGCGGTCATCATTACCTTGATCCTGCTGGGCAAGTGGTTAGAGGCCCGCGCCAAGCAACAGACCACGCAAGCGATCCGGGCCTTGCAAGCACTGCGGCCAGCCACCGCACGCGTGTATCAGGACGGACAAGAGCGCGAGGTTGCCGTCTCGGACATTGTCAGTGTGCGGCCAGGCGAGCGCATCCCCGTGGATGGCGTGATCGCGGAGGGCCGCACACACGTCGATGAGCCCCTGATCACCGGGGAGTCCATGCCCGTGGCGCGCGGGGAGGCCGATCGCGTCACCGGTGGGCTATCAATGGCGAAGGCCGCATCTTGGTACGCACACTGGCCATCGGCGCCGAAACCGCGTTGTCCCGGATCATTCGCCTCGTGGAGGATGCACAGGCCAAGAAGGCACCTATTCAGCGAACCGTGGACCGGGTGAGCGCGACCTTCGTGCCGGTAGTGATCGGCCTGGCTTTGCTCACGCTGCTCGGCTGGGGTCTGGGAACGGGTGATTGGAACCAGGCGATCCTGAGCGCGGTAGCGGTGCTGGTCATCGCATGCCCGTGCGCGCTGGGGTTGGCGACCCCGACCGCGATCATGGCCGGCACCGGCGTGGCCGCCCGAGCGGGCATTCTGGTCAAGGATGCCGAAGCGCTGGAAGTGGCACGTACCGTAAAGGTGGTGACCTTCGACAAAACAGGCACTTTGACCCAAGGACGTCCGGTACTTACCGAAGAAACTGCCACCCGTGGCCACGCGGCCGATCTGTTGCCGTTGGCGGCGGCCCTGCAGCAAGGCAGCGAGCATCCCTTGGCCAAGGCTGTACTGAGCGCAATGGGCCAGCGCGCCATTCCGCTCGCACGCGACGTGCAGGCGGTGCCTGGCCGTGGCATCACCGGCAAGGTGGATGGCAGGAACCTGTTGCTGGGCAGTACCCGTATGATGCTTGAGCATGGCGTGGCGCTCACGGCATTGCAGACCCGGGCCGACCTACTCAGCCAGACCGGCCACACGGTGTCCTGGCTGGCAGAGCAGGGCACCGATCATCCGCAATTGCTCGGCATACTGGCCTTTGAGGATCCACCGCGTCTGGGTGCAGCTGCGGCCGTGCAACGGCTGCACGCGCTGGGTCTACGCACCGTCATGATTTCTGGAGACAACCCCGGCGCGGCCGCCTCGGTGGCCAAGGTGCTGGGCATCCAAGAGGTGCGCGCCAATGTACGCCTGAGCAGAAAGCTGCGTTGGTCGCTGAATTGGCTCAGTCGGCACCGGTGGCCATGGTTGGCGATGGTGTCAACGATGCGCCAGCGCTGGTTACCTTCAAACGGTTGAGCAGGCTAGGCGTGAGCGCGAGCAAGGCTACCTTCCGCCCTTGGCTACAAATGAGCGATCCATTGATCGCTACCACACGGTGATGCTCGGCTATCCCATCTGGGGGGAGTCGTTGCCGCCAGTTATTGCGTCATTCCTGTCAGCGCACAGTCTTGCCGGGAAGAAGCTCTATCAGTTCGTAACCCACGGCGGCTATGGGCTCGGGCGCAGTCAAAGACAGGTGATCGAACTGGCACCCGACGCGAACCTCGAGTTAACGAGTGGCTGGCATCCACAGGTCTTGACGGATAGCCAGCCTCCACCAATCCACAACAAGCTCTTGCACGAACCAGCGCGCCATGCCAGGGGCGGACCAAGGAAATTGCCGACTGGGGTAGGGTGCAGATCAGATCGGATTTTGGACCGTCGAGGCGTAATCTAGAGACATCCGGCACAACGCTGTCACAGCCCTAGGTCGAGGATCCGGTCCCGCGGCCAGATGCGCCCAGGCTTGCCAGACCTAGTTCAGAAGGCCTACCGATCTCGATAGCGCTGAAGCTAGATAGGTGATGATCCTGCAGCAAGAATGCACACTCTATGGCGCGGCATTTGCGCATCAGTAATTTCTACCTTGCGGCCGCCAGCAACAACAAATGTCTGCAACCGGCCGTCTTGCACTGAAATTGTCTGCCTCAAAAGCTGAAATCTCTGCAATGGCACACTAAGAGTGTTTGCGATGAACAGCGCCCACGCGGAACCGCCGTTCTCGGCGAATTCTGAGCGCTTCGGCTAGGTAGATAACACTAGATTTCGCCGTAGTTGATGCCTTCCGGGCAGCTGCAGCCTGGGGAGCCGCCTCAGCCATCATCAGCCGCCATTCGCGTAAATGTTGCAGGCCAGGGACCACCAGGCCATGTCGCATGGCTCCAGCTGATGACCTTCGGGCGCGAACATGTGCCCACCTTGGAATCCGAAACCGGCCAAGGGCCGGTTAGATCTATGCGGTTGTGGGGATCCATCTTGATCATGCTGCGAGCTCGTCCTTGTCGGGGGGAACGAACAGGCAGGCAAGAGCCGAGCCAGAGCCGTAGCCATTGCCAAGCAGAACCGACGAAAGTAGCCCAGCGACGTAGCCTGCGCCGGCTACGTTGTATTTCGCATAATGTATATTATGTTCAAGCGTCTGCTGGCTTGGCTGGCCCGCTCTTTGCATCATCCCGATCCCCCATGCCGGCAAGGAGCCTGACCCATGCGTGATCGGAAACTGACCGGCCCTTGGGCCGGTTTTTCGTTTAAGGCTGGCCGACTGGTCACGCCCGAGGGCCGCGAGCTGGAACCGCAGGATCTGGCCTGGCTGTCGCTCACTGCTGCACAGGCACAGGAATGGCGTCGGATGATGGAGAGCGGCCGCGCGATCGGCAAGCCCCGGAAACCCTTGTCCTTCAACGCCGCCAGCGTGGTGAACCTCTCCGATGCCTTGGCGCAGCGCCGGAAAAAGCGGTCATCGGTGGCGATAGCTGGCCCCGACGCCGAGCCGCCCGCAGCGGTCCTGCCGGTACCGGGGCCGAAACGCCGCCAGCGCGTGTGAGGCGCTTCCGTAGGGGCGCCGCCCCTACACCCCGGTTCACTCATGGCCAAACTACTTGCAGGCCGACCACACCTTATCGTCCATGCGGCGGCTCAGCTCAAACGACCGATGAAGGCCCACCGCCTCATAGACACGAGCGCGCTCCGCCTTCGCGGCCTCACAGGCGTCAGGGTCTTTGTACTGCGAAATGAAATGCAAACGTCCACCACCGCCGCCATTTCGATACACAGGCTGCGGCGGTGCCGGGGCGGATGGCCTAACAGAGGCGGCATTCTGCCGACGCAGATCATCGAGGTAGCGCTGATTGGCGGCCGCGGCTTCCGGCGATAAAGGCGCGGGATCGGCCAAACGGATATGGACCGTCTCACCCTTGGCGCAAGGCTGGCTTTGATATTGCGTTCCGGCCTTGTTGACGCACTTGTAAACGAGGCTGACGGACTCTTCAGCGCCAACACCAAAGCTAAGCGCACCGAGCAGCGTCAACACTGCAATCCTTGTGACCATGACTTCCCCCTGTAACTGGGCGAAGCTTACCCGCTCTACAAGGGCCGTGTCCTGGCTTTAGCCACGGCTATACCGCTTAAAGGCCCGATCAAGCCATCGGGCCACCCAATAGTGCAGATCGAAGTATCGGCGCATGGTCATGGCGCGAGTATAAGCGCCAGCAGCCCAAGGAACGCCAGATGGCCAACGTAGTAGCCGTAGAAGGCCCGCCCCGCCCTCGGCACGGGCCACGGAGCCTGCGCCAACAGTCCGGCCACGGGGACTGCCGCTACAGCCCACAAATTGCCGTTGAAGACGCACAGGGGAACGAAGGCCGCAAGCAGTGCCCCGGGCGATTTCTGACGATAGGCAAAGTACGCCAGCAGCACGAACCACACGCCGGACCACTGGTAGTCCACGAATGCCGGCAGCACCAACGCGGCCACGGCGAGAGAAGCCAGCGCCAGCCATCCTCGCTGGTTGACAGCGTAGACCGCCGCAGCGCACAGCGCGAACGTGAGCAGGATGTTCAGCGGCAACCAGTAGCCGAACGTCAGGGCGTGCACCGGCTGTGCGATAGCGCCCCACAGCGCAAGCCTGCGAACGGACTTCAGCACATCGGCACCGGGCTGGGCGAGGTTGTACGCCATCACCAGCGCGAACAACGGAAAGGCCACCCGCCCCGCTTCGCTGAGTCCTGGCACATAGCCGCCATAGATCACCTTGGCCACATGGTCCCCGGTCATCAAGATCACGGCCAGCCACTTCAACAGTTCGCGTGCGCTGCTGGTCATAGCTTGTTCGGCCCCGGCGCCGTGGTCATGTAGCTGGTAGTCGTATGAGGCGGTGATTCCGGGAATGTGCCCATTGGGCGCTCCACGTGCTGCATTGCCACTCCGCCCGCTTCCTCGCGGATGCGCCGCGCTTCCTGCTGATAGTGCGCAGACTGCTGCAAATCGTTCATGCGCCGGGCCTCAGCTTGTGTGGTCCAAAAGGTTCGATTGCCCGTGACGCGGGCAATGCGGGCACCTGGCTCTATCGTCACGTACGTCGTTGCGCCTGCTTCCGTTTACAGCTGCATCGCGTGATCATGCATGCTCACCGTTGGCACGAGCCACCGCCGGCATCGCTGCAGTCCCGAGGTGCTGTTGGTCGGAATGCGCGAAGGCGTCATTATGCCGGAGCGGTCCACGGCTGGCCCTGAATTCGCGGCGTCACCCATGCCACGTAGTCGCTACTGCGAGTGATCGCCGGAGGTGCGGCTTGCGGCGCGGCTGCGACCGTCGCTCCCGCTCCGTTCTCCGCCGCTTGCGGCGCCGCTGCCTTGGCTTGACCCGTATCCAGTTCCCCCGATAGCTGGGCATGCACGCGATTCACGGACCACCACGCGCCACCGATAACCGCGACAAGCAACGCGGCCGCCGCAGGGTAGTACCAGGGGATGACCTTCTCGCTGGTGTCCATCACTGTGGACTCATAGAGGCCCATCGGCCGCTTAGGCAGCTTGACCCTCTTCAGAATCAGCGGATGGCCCTTCTCCGGATTTTTCTCGTAACGATCGAACGTGCGCAGATGCGCGAACGGCAGGCCAAAGCGCCGACGCACGTGCACATGCCGCTCAATGAGATCCTGCACAAAGTCATCGCACTGCCGGTCGGGAGACTGGCTGACAAAAATGAAATCCAAGCCACGATGACGGTGCTTCGCAAGCTGCTCAACGTGATGAGGCACGGCCGAGCCGGGGCGCCGCTTTGGCAGCATTCCGTGCTCGTAAGCCTCATCGACAACGCACACCGCGCCGTCAGGCAGGAAGTTCGGCCAATCACAGAACTGCTCGGGCGTCATCGGCAGCATGCGAGCCTCATCGTGCTTGAAGCCGCGCACGTTGCAGACGTAGACCAATCGCCCCTCATTGAGAAAGTCGATGGCGTGATCGATAGCGTGCAGGGTTTTGCCGTGTCCTGGCTGGCCCGTATACCAGTAGATCATTCCTTGGTCACTCCCAGCTGCTGCGCCTGCGCCGTCGGCATCGGGATGATCTTGAACATGAAGCGCACAGAGAGCGCCGACAAGATCATGCTCATGAACACATCAAATCCGACCGCGCCGATGAAATTGTGTGCCCAATCCGGCAAGCCACTGAAGTAGTCCGTGACGGCAGAACGCAGCTGCGGCAGAAGCTGATTGATCGACACCAACGTAATACCAGCGGTCGAAAGCGCCTTGGTGACGATTCGACCAATACCGCCGAACAGCACGGTCCAGACAAGGTTCACGCCACGCGTGATCCATTCCCATATCGAACTCATCACGAATCCCCAAAGACGATGCGGAAGGAAATGAACATGCCCAGCAAGAGCATCACAGTGCGCAGTGCAGAGATGAGCGGGCACCACCACGTCTGCCCATCCAGAGACACCGTGCCGAAACGACCGAAATCAAGCGTTCCTAGCTGCGGGCAAGAACCGCCTCCAAAGCCGGTCTTGTCGATCAGCTTGTCGTCAAACTTCCAAGACCACTTGCCCGGACCATCAACATCCTCAGCACCCTCATGCGGGTTTCCCCCACTGCCCTCACCGGAGCCGGGCTTTCCGCTACACAGCTGTGCCCGTTGCGCACGAAGTTGATTGGCCTGTATCGAATCACCCTCAACAGAGAAAGGCGCATCACAGTTCCCAACATCACCCGTGACCTTCGCAGAATTCGCCTTCTCGGTAGCGCACCGCGTTGCCCAGGTCTGTGACGCGATCATGCCGAGGATCGGATCACCACCGGTGGTAGGAGGCGTCTTGCAGTCCCCACCGCCACTGGCGCTATTGCCATTGCCCTCACCTTTCTCACCGTTGCCATTGCTACCGCCAGCACCGGGGCCTGAACCATCGCCAGGCGTCGGCTGATTGCCATTAGGCTGGCCGTTATTGACGTAGTTGCTGGTGTTGGTTGTGCTGCCAGTATTGTTGTTCGTGATGTTCGTCGTGCCACCGCTGGGCTGCCAATTCTCGCCGGGGCGGTTCGTAGGTGGATTGGGCGGCGTGTTGGGCGCGCTGATGCTCGCAGCCTCAGTACGCGGGTTGTTCGTGGCCGTGTGCCCCTTCTCATTGGCCGTGTCGCTCGCACAGGTGCGGAATCCACTGGCGGTGCTGACGCACGTCTTATCCTTCGACTTGCACACCGTGTAGTTGCCAGCCTGATGACAGTATTCGTCTTTCTTTTCAGGCTTGGGAGGCGTCGAATCCGGAGTACAGACATCGCCCGTTGCCTTCCACGTGCCTGATCGCACTGAAATAGCATTGGGGTTGCCATTCTCACGAAGCGAGAAATTTGTGCCGGGGTCCAAGTTGGGTACCACCTTGCAGCCCTGATCACATACCCCGCCACTGAAAAGGGTGCCGTTGACCATGCCCGCTTGACCGTCAACGCGCGCGGAACACCTGCCCCTGTAGTACGCGGTAAGGCTGCTGATATCAGCGCAGTTGGTGCTGTTTGTGTCGCAGAGAACAACTCGATCACCGTTGTCCTTGCAGTACGCCTTATTGCCCTGTCCAAAGCCTCCATATGTGGGTGCTTTAGACGAACAATCTGCCCACGCCATGCCTTGATCACAAACGGCCGGCGCGGTACCGGCAGGTACTGGACACGCCGCGCTCGCCCTGGCGCCGGAAGGCAGCGCGACGCCGGAAAGCACGACGACAAGAATCATCAGGAATCGAAAGCAAGCCATAGCGCCCCCAATACAGCCACGATCACGAAATAGCCCATACGGCCCCCCAAAAAAGCAGGGGCGACGTGCGCCCCTACTTTGCTTGCTTGATGTTCCCCCACAGCAGAAACAGCCCCTTGACCGCTGCAAGGACCGAGAGGATTCCGGCGATGACCTCAGCGGCCGTCGCCAGATACCCCATGATTGCTACGACAACGGGCATGGCACCCGCCCCCGCTTACTTGGCGCGCTTGATCATCGACCACAGCAGGAACAGGCCCAGCACACCGGCCAGAACGACCAGAATGCCGCTGACGCTGGACTTGCCGTTGGTGATTTCGGCAGTGATGGCCTCAGCCGGGCCGCCACTGGCGAGCGCGGCACCGCTGGCGATCATGGCGGTTGCGCCCGTGGCGACCTTGCCTGCGATGGAACGGGTGAAGTCCAGGACGTTGGCGGCAATCTTGTTCATCTTCATGGTTGTACCCTCTTGATTGGTTTAGAAGTGCTCACGAGACAACCGGGCGTACTGCCTGAAAACAACGCCCAGTGCCCAGCAAGCCGCGATGGCGAATGCGACTTGCGTACCCTCAGCCAGCGTGAGCGCTGGAAGTACTGGCTGAGGTTTCTCGATCCAGACCGGCACAGCGCAGACGCCATCAGCCCCGATGTTCTGGGCCGTGCACGACTGGATGTAGACCGGCTCTGGCATGGGTTAGGCCTTGGCGACTGGCTTGGCCGACAGCGGAACGAGGTCGACGTAACGCTTCAGCACCAGATCGCCGTACTCGCTCAGTCCGAAGGACTGCGGATCAATGTCGTACTCGCCAGCCGGGTACGGCGGACGCTGGCCGAGGCCGACGCGGAACGGCAGTTCGAAGCCGTTGCCCAGGTCGAGGCCAGCGGTCTGCGAGCGGTTGATGGTGTTGGTCTTGCTGTTGTGCCGTTCTTCGACGGACGCGGACTTTACGCGGCAGATGGGCATAGTTCTTCCCTCACGAAACGATGAAGTGCGTCACCCTTGGCAATACCGCGAAAACGTCCGGGGTGACCGTCACGGACGATGCGGGCCTCGCAGAAGTCGGACCATGAATCTCCGAACGCTCCGCGCAGAACACTGAGGGCCGGGCCGACTTGGCGCTCCATCCAGAGCACCATCGCCTCAGCAGAAACTTCGACTTGCTTGCGGATCGTGCGCAGCCGTGTGCACACGCCCTTGATGAGGTCCTGCAACGCGCTGTACGAACCGCGCAGGTACGCGCCCGGGTTCAACAGCACATCCAGCGGGATTTCCATGTGCTTGCCGTACAGGCGCACTTCCGCGCGCACCCAGCGCGAGGACGGCAGGCCCTCGGCCTTGCCCTTCTCGTACACACACAGTTCCTTGTGGCCTTTGCCGCCGACGTACAACGTGCAGCCGGTGTTGTGGCCTTCATCGGAAATGAAGCGGTGACGCGGCGGACACCCGCCTTCGGTAAAGCCGCCCTGGGCTGCAACCTCGCGGAGCGCATGCACGTCCAGGCGCTCGCCTTCGTAGTCATCGTGCGCGCAGTCAACGCGGGTGATCTTGGCATCGAGAATCGAGCACTGCTTGTAGACGCGCGCCCAGTCACGAATCCACTTGCAGCCCATAC
This sequence comes from Stenotrophomonas maltophilia, assembly GCF_003205835.1. Classification (GTDB taxonomy): domain Bacteria; phylum Pseudomonadota; class Gammaproteobacteria; order Xanthomonadales; family Xanthomonadaceae; genus Stenotrophomonas; species Stenotrophomonas riyadhensis. Next base: position 2,345,717 of record NZ_CP029773.1, on the reverse strand, counting down.
CGGTCAGGCTCAGGCACACGGTGCTTTTCTTGCCGCCGATGCCGACACGGCCAACAACCTCGTTTTCCCGATCGATCAGCACCGCCGACTGTTCGTAGAAGTTCCAGTTCTTCTCGCGAATCGCACCGGCAACAACCTCACCACGGAAACCGAAGATGCGGAACAGCAAGAGGTCGAGCTTCTTGCAGTTCACCTCTTCAAGGGCGGAGAGCGGGACCACAATGGTCAGGTAGTCAATGATTGCGTCCTGCTGACCCTTTTGGCCCGTGTTACTCCCCGGGCCAATTGCCGCCGCTGCCAGCTGCCCCTTTTCACCGGGCGAAAGCGGGGAAAAGCCCCCTGCCCCACCCTCTACGGCCATGCGGAATCGCGCGCGATCAACGGCCATGAGCGGCCTCCCGAATACGCGCAATGCGGCGGCGACGCAGATAGCGGCGCACGCGGTACTCCCACGAATGCAGATCGAGGGGCGAGAACACGGCACAGCACGCGAACAGCAGGAACATCCCGGCGAACAGCTGCATCAGCTGATCCCAATCCGCCCTGGTAATGACGAAGCACTCAGCGGCCATGGATCGACTCCCGCATGTGCTTCAGGGAAACGCCCTGCTGGGCGCGGATGGCTTGGAACGCGGCTTCGTCTTCATCGCTCCAGCCGGTGGCGGCCAGTTCGGCGCGTGCCTGGGCGACGATGGCAGCTTCCTTGCCGCACTGGACGACGGCACGGTCACGCCGGTCCAGCAGCCACGACACGATGCGAGCGGCACCGATGGAGACGACCGCAATGGCCGCCAGCAGCACGAAGGTAACGAGTGGATCAATCATCCCTGTCCCCTGCCCCAAGCCCCAAGAGAACCCGCCAGCGGCCTTCGGGTGCCGGTGGCGGGTGTGATGTATCTACATCACGCGCCGCATGTAAACTGATCCCATCACGTCGTGTCAATAGGATTCATCACATGAACGCCCTTGCAGAACTTCTGGACGCAGTGCGGGAACGGTCGGGACTCCCGTCCGACATGGCTTTGGCGACGAAATTGGGAATTCAACGACAGACGCTGCACCAAGCGCGAAAAGGCGTGGCGGGTCTGTCTGATGAGCGAATTGCGCAGCTTTGCGAGCTGGGCAAGCTCGACGGCGCCGTATGGTTGGCGAAGATTCACGCCGAACGCGCGACCTCCCCGGTCGAGCGCAAGGTCTGGCGCTCAGTCCTGGACAGGCTCAGCGCGGCGGCGGCAGTGTTGATGCTGGTAGTCGTCGCAGCACCAAGCGTCGCGCGCGCAAATCCCGTTCAAATTCAGGGCCTTAGCAACTCTGGCGACGGCAGTATGTATATTATGTTCGCAGCATCTGGGCCAGACTGGCACGGAGCTTGCCTCGACCCTTGGCCCTGCTGTGGCATGGAGCCTGATTGTGCGTGATCGCAACCTAACCGGCCCTTGGGCCGGTTTTTCGTTTAAGGGTGGCCGACTGGTCACCCCCGAGGGCCGCGAGTTGGAACCGCAGGACCTTGCGTGGTTGTCCCTGCTGGCCGCACAGGCACAGGAATGGCGCCGCATGATGGAGATTGCCCGAGGCGGTCAGAAACGGCCATTCGGGCGTGCGGGCATCGTTGACCTGGCTGAGGTTGCCCATCGCCGCGCAAAGCGGTCTTCCACGGTGATGGCTGGTCCTGACGCCGATCCTGTTGCGGGTGTCCTGCCGGTGCCGGGGCCGAGACCTCGCCAGCGCGTGTGAGGCGCTTCCGTAGGGGCGCCGCCCCTACACCCCGTAGAATGGCCGCCGGATCACTTGGGGGTGCCATAGATGGCGAATTCGACGGGATTGGTTTGGAAAGTGGCGTTAGGGGTCTTCGTGGGCGGCAGCGCTCTGCTGCTTGCCACATGCGGTGTCCTGGGGATTGCAGGACACGCAGCCATGAAAGAACAAGAGCGTGCCGGGGAGGCCCTCGCGCGCCAGCTGTATCCAGAAATCCCCATGGCTGAAGTGCGCAAAAAGCGCGAGGCCGCAGAGCGAGCAGCAAGGCCCAAGGAACTTGCGCCGGGTCACCGCTGCATCAACGGACAGACATTCCGGCGCGTGGAAAATGGATGGGTGCAGGTTTCCTCATCCTGCACCCCGTGATGCGTCACGTTAGAAGCTTGCCGGGTACGGTGGCGTCTCTGGGAATGTGCCCATAGGACGCTTGCCGACCTCAATCAGTGCGTGCGGGGGCACCTCAGGCGAGTCCGTAGAAGCTGCCTTCGCAATGCTTCTGGAATCTTCTTCCCGCACGGATTCGGACTGCTGACGGGGAGCGCGGTAGGGATTGTAAGCCGGGCCATCACGTGCGATAGCCACGCAAACCGGGATTGAAATCTTGGCCTTGGTGCCCTGCTCTGTTACGCACGTGCACGTTGTGTCCTGCTCGGTGGTGCCGGATGCCATGCAGTACAACTCAGGCTGAGATTGAACGCTGCGATCATCGAAGGCGGGCGCAGACCATGGCTGAAACTCAATCCGCGGCTTGTGACGTTCGATGTACTCCTCACGGTTGAGGGGCCGTGCCGCCGGCACGCCCGCGCCCAAGGGCGCCAGGGCTCCAGCCGCCGGCAAAGCACCGGCCCCCTGATCCACCTTCTTTGGCGTCGGTGGCGGTTTGATGATGAACGCATAGATCATCCAGACACCAAGGACTAGGGCAATGGTGACGGACAGCGCCTGCCAGACCTTCTTGGGCACCTTGAATTTGTGGCTGGCCGTGTGCAGCGTCGCACTGCGATAGCGGCTATACAGCGCCTTCGGGTAACCCCAGATTTCCTCCTCAGCCTTGTCACGAACCTTCTCGTCATACGGATCACTTTGGACGCGCGACCACGTAAGGACGCCAGCCCGCTGCATGCCGAACGAACGATTCATGTGCGTGTGCGAGCCGATGAGCGTGCGCACCTGATGGTGGATCTTGTTCGGCCATTGCGTGACGAACACAAGATCGAAACCACGATGCCGATGCGTGGACATGGCACGGATCCGAGGATCGTCCGATTCACCCGGCTTTCCGGTAGACGGGAACAGCTTGCCGTAGCGCTCGAGGCCCTGCGTGTTGCCATCGGAATGCGCTTCGTCATAGATCACGAAAGAGCCGTCCGGAAGCTGTGTCCAGTCGTTGTGGTCGGGCAGCTTCTCCATCCACGGGAAAGCGTCTGCGCCCTCCTCTACTGTGGCGCCTGCGATGTTCGTGAAGAATCGGCGCGGCTGCGCCTTGCCTTCCTTCACCTGCTGCTGGTTCTGCTCGTAGAACTCAAGCGCCATCGACATCGCGCGCAAGGTCTTGCCATTGCCGGGCTGCCCCGAGATTAGATACATCATTTGGATGCTGCCTTCTGTACGGCGACCTTGCCTGCGTCGATGAGCACCTTGGTCACGATGGCGGAGCCGATCATGGTGATGGCCTCCCCTGCCCCAGCCATAAGCATCACATTGGCGAGATCGGCCGCGATGCCTGACCACTTCTGAGTGATGAGGTTCAATGCGCCCTTGACGAGCGGCAGGAGGGCTGCGCCTGTAGCGAGACCAAGGCCCGCGCCCGTCAGGACGCGAGCAAGGGAGTTGCCCAGGAGTTGAGTGAGAAACGCGGCTAGCCAAGGCATTACTTGCGCACTCCTGAGACGATGTATGCAGCCGCGAGCGCGGCGCAGGCAATGACCAAGCCTCTGATCATCTGTGCGAAATCACAGAGCGGTTTGAATTCGAAACTGACAGACGTGGAGATAGACCCGACACCAATAGTGACGACCTTCGCAGCGGGACAGGAGCCACCTCCAAGGCCACTAGACCACTGCCCGAGGTAGCTGCTCGGAATTGGCGGGTCGGCATACGGCATCGGTACGTCGCCGGGATATGTAGGGTTCTCCGGAAGGCTGGGATTCTCACCGTCACCGTCGCCATCGCCGTCACCATCTCCCCCGCCATCACTGTTGCCACCGCCGTCACCATCGCCATTGCCGCCACCCTCCCCATTGCCTCCACCGAGTCGCAGTCCTGTCAAGTGCGCACCAATTGTTGAAGTTGGCCAATCCTTGTGAGAGTAGCGATGTTCGAAGTCTCTTGGCTAAGGGACGACGAGCAGCACACAAGCGTGGAGAGAGACCTCGCAAGAAGACAGCCGTTACGGGGTTTGATCTGATGGCAATGATCGCAAGCTGTGGCGATGACCTGAAGGGATTGCGCGATCGCGCCCTACTCTATTTTTCCTTCGCCACCGGCGGTCGCCGCCGAAGCGAAACCGCTCAGGCTACGATCGACAAGTTGAGGAGGATCGATGGTGGCTACATATATCGCCTTGATTTTGGAAAGACGCTACAGGATGGAGTCAAGTCCGGCGGGACCCCAGACAAACCGCTGCTCGGACCAGCGGCTGAAGCAATGACCGAGTGGTTGGCTGCGAGCGAAATTCAGGCCGGCCCAATCTTCCGTCGTCTGGTGAACGGACGCGTTGGTGAAGCGCTTTCATCCAAGTCAGTCGCATCCATTGTCCAGAGCCGTGCCAGGAACGCTGGCCTCTCTGGTGACTTTGGCGGGCATAGTCTTCGTTCTGGCTTTGTTACCGAGGGAGCACGCCAGGGGATTGCGCTTCCAGCAATCATGTCAATGACTGATCACAGGTCTGTCGTCAGCGTGATTGGCTACTACCATGCCGGCGCGGCAGAGAACAATCCGGCCGCTCGAATGCTCGAGAGCACAAAGGCAACTGCCGCTCTCAGTGTGAGCAATTCAACGCCAATGTCTCTGATCTGGCAACCTTTTATCTTGCCGCACACGCTGGCGCGAAGATCATTTCCAGCACTGAGCTGCCGGAAGACTACTCACTTGAAATGCGGATGAGCAGCGACTTCCCGCTTGTCGCAACAACCGTGCGCCAGGAACAGGATGTGCTGGCACTGCGCGAAAGAGGCGACTACGACCGGCTCAATTCCTACCAAGCCGTTGTAGCACTCTGCTCCTTGTTTGAGGTGTTCGTACTAGGCGTTGGTGAGACACTTCATGTCCGCCCGAGCAGGAGCATTTCAGTTACGTCATGGCGAAGAGGGAATGTCCCTATCGAGATCAGAAGTCCCACGTTGTGCATGCTGAGGTCGATTCATGAAGCCTGCGATATCGACTCTCAGCTCAATGGAGACACGGCCATTTGTTGGATCTATCACTTTTTCCAACTGAGAAACATCGTGGTCCATGAAGGCGGACGTCTTGATGAGGCAAAGAGATCGACGCTTGTTCAGTCATGGGCCCAACACCCCGTTGGTCAGCGACTGGTAATCAATGGAAATCATCTAGACGACATGATTCACTTCCTCATGAGCCATGTCAGATCATTCCTCTTTCAAGTGAGATAAAGAGGCTCAAGCCCCTAGCCTCATTCACCCGTTTTTCTTATTCCCCCGCAAGGGACGCCGCTGTGCAAGGTCCGCGCCGGTCTTCAACTCCCATCTTTACTCACAGAAAGCCCCCCTGCCCTGCAGTGTCGACCAAGCTATCGCCTACAAGGTGACCCAAAAGCTTGGGTTGAAGCAATTTCTCTCCGCGGCAATGGAGGGTTCGTTGACGAGCGGATAGCCCAAAGAATTGGAGATCACCCTGCACTTGCCGAGCGTGTAGTCGACCGAGCCATGCACGTGCCCGTGGATCCACAGACCAGCGGCAACGGCTAATTCTTCCAGATCCGATGCGTAGACCGCAGACAGTAGTTCATGCTTGTAACGATGGGGAATGGACTCGGCGGAAGGCGCCATGTGTGTCACAACGACGGTCTTTCCGGCTAAAGGCGCGGCCAGTTTCTTCTTCAGGCAGCTGGGTTGCTCGGAGTGTCAAAAACACTTATCAGCTGGTCTGATCTTCCGAAAGCCACCAGACTCTACGCGGATGCGCTTGTAGTCATTCACGCGCGTTGGATCCTCTATGGAGGCACTAATGCCGACTGCAATCAGATGTCTTCACCGAACTCAATCCGTGCGGCGCGAAGGACGCGTGCCGGATCGGTGACGAGCACCTCAGCCGGTGTCAGACCGTCTAGAAGCGCGTGCGCAGATAGGAACCACTCGGCCTCGCCCCAGCCCGTCGTCCGGCGCAGGCCTTCCGGTTCGCGCTGAAATGTGCCGGAGTCCCGCATGACTCTAAGAATATCTGCTGTGTGCTCTATTGGCTGGCCATCGGGACGGAACTGCCAAGGTGGATAGCGATATCCAGGCATGGGCTTCGCCACATACACACCTAGCAACCGACCCTTGCGGCGTAGCTGGCTTGCAGCCAGGTTGTGCCTGCCAAGGGCATAGTCGAGCCGAGCGCCAACCTGGGAAGCGCTGATCCACTGGGCCGCCAGTTCGTCACGTCTAGCTGTAGCATCCTGCAAGATTTGTTGGGCGGCCGTCGGGGTACCCTCGCCTTCCTGCAAGGCACCATCTGTCATCGCGGCAATCGGTTTCCTCTGCTGCGAAGTAGGGTTGCGAGGCTGCATGTGCTCGGCCTTGTAGGGACGAATTGGACTTCCAACGATAGAACAGAGACTTGGCAAACTGTCTGGGCGAACCCAGTGTAGCCGAATGGTGCGGCGGCCCCTATTTGGCTCCCTCCCCTTCTATTCCGATGGCGCAGCCCGGAGCTAGTTGTGGGCGGCCGAGTGAGTGCTGATCTTCGCAAGGATGGCCTTGAGGCCGGAGTTGTTCGCCGGGTACGGTGAGCCAAAAGCGCAATTTCGACCCATAACTTCTCTTGGCCCGGATGGATATAGGGCCTGTGGGTGTCCAGCAGGAGCGCTTGGCTCAATAGTGAAGGGACGTTGCGGAGATTCTTGGTGGGTCCACTCCAGGCAACATACGCGAGTTCGGCGAAGCCGGCCGGGGCAGACCCCTCAACGGCGAGCAGAACTCCAATTTTACGAAACAGCGCCTCCGGTACCGTCGAATCTGCCTGAGTTCTGCCATCGGTGGCTGCCAGCGCATCGAGTTGGCCGTCTCCAGCCTTCGTGACCTGTGGCGGATCGTCGAATCGGGCAGTCCCGAAAAATCAGGGGTGAGACCTGGTCGACTCCCAGGCGGCGACCGAAACGATTGGGGCTAACACCCACCCATCCTCGATCGATCTACAAACACCAAGGATGATCTTGGCCTGCCACGCACTTTGCCCCATTGAGGTAGCTGGGAAGCCCTCCCCCCTCTTTCCTATGGCGTGCGGACACTCCAATCGCTGATAATCGACAGTTTCACCGCTAAACCTTCTGCCATGTCCTCGACCTTGAGCTTCAGCTACTCCCGGTCACAATGCACTCCATGCACTGCCTTCTATATCTTGAATGCGCTTCCCAAGGCCGAAGCGTCTGCAGGCAAGAAGACTTGGAACGATGTTCTTGATGGTCTACTCGCTCAAGATGGTATAGACAACGATAGAGCTCGCACCCTCGTTACGCTGCTGGAATGCGCTGACCGAGCTGCATTCAATGCAGCCATTGCGCGTATAAAGAAGGAAGCCCGAGCAGGAAACCGGCCAATGATTTTCGTTCACGGGCACGGTGAAGAGAAGTCAGGTTTGCAGCTGGCGTCCGGAACATATGTCCCATGGTCCGCGTATCTAGAGGCACTAGGCTCCGTCATGCGCGCAAGCCATGGCGAGCTCACCGTAATCGCCGCGTTCTGCCACTCCATGTCGCCCATCAAGACATTGCCCAGCACTGGGCGTTTGCCATTCGCCTTCTACTATGGCTACGACGGCACGATCACTGCTGGAGAAGTGGACGACGAAACATCGCAACTCTACAAGGGATTCCTTCGGGATGGCGGCAAAGCCGGCCCATTAGAACCAACCTCTCTGAAATCCTACAGCGAGTATGACCACATCACCCCAGTCATGCACCAGTTCAAGCGATTCTACGGTGGCTCTGTACATGGCGAGGGAGCCTATCCTACCCTCTCGATTCGCCAGACTATTCGGAAGGTCGAGGAATTCTGGCCAGGAATGACGCTGGGCGGTACCAGCAGCATAATCAAGGAGGCCATACAGACTAGAGAGCTTGTGGCAACGATGCTCGACAAGTTCATGTATAACACTGCTCGCCGCAGGCGACTGATTGCTGAAATTCTAGACTGGAAGAAGCAGGTTCAGCAAGGCACTGCTGCAAGCGTCATCCAGGCGACTGAATGACCTTCCTTGTCTGTCGGCTTAGACGGGTTAATCTGAGCACCCACCTGCTATCAAATGCCGGGACTTGTACTGTAGCGAGATATGCTTGGCCAGACGTCAGCCACGATGCAAACGCAACGCCTTCATGAGATTTCCCGCTACTGGACAACCAGTGAGAGCCATGCCTCGCGGGGCGAAACGGGGCTGACCCACATCTGGCGGGCTGATTTCAGCTTGGTAGCTTGAGCCAACATAATGGTAGCCGCCTGCATTGTTCTATGATGCTCATTCAGCCCGTTTGCTTTAGCTATTTGAGGCTATAGCAATTACTTCAAGGAGCGAGGGATGTGGACTAATAAAGATAGAGAAATGACCGAGGATTTCAATACGGCATTTCGTCTCTCCCATGAAAATGGACACGCGAAGGGTGAGTTGGCAAATTTGGCCAAACTCTTCAGTGACGAAGCTCTGAGCTTATATGCGCAGGCTCTCCACAATGGGCTTCAGCCTGGAAGTGAGGCATGGGCTGACGTCGCGTGGATCGACAAAAGGCCGATTGCACGACTGGCAAAGAAAGGAGTTGGTGCTGAGCTGGGCGACATGTTACTTATTGTCAATCACATTGACCCAGCTGGGCCGGTATCTTCGCGGGCATGCATCTTGGAAGTGAAGAAGTCCGACTCCGAGGCAATTAAACCAGTTCCAGTTACCACTGGGAAGAGTACCAAGAATCAATTCGCCATTCTCTCAAGTTGGCCGACGATCTATGAGTTGGCTGCAACGGGGAACAGCCGAAGCGACCTACTGATGAACATTGTGACCAATGATGATTCATCACTCGATGTGCTAGCGCAGGCTTGGTACGCCGTTGTCCGTCCGGTAAGCAGCGAGAAGCATCACTGGATGGCCGCCCCTGCGATAAAGGGCGCCAGCTTCGCCCACAGCCTCGGCGACTTGTTCACCGCCTGCTGCCGTGCACGCTCGTTGTGCGTTTCAGATTCTGGTCGCAGCCTGGAAGTTGGGCGGTACTTCAAGCCGGATCTGACGTTGAATGAACCACCGAACTGGGACTCCTTGGTCAACAAAATTCTTTCCGTTGCCAACCGTTACGATTTGCCGCAGAGCTATTTCAAAGGCTACGCGAGCCGGCGCCGGAGAAGTACCCGAGCCGGGCTTCCTGCTATTTCAATAGCGACAGCTTCGCCTGAGCTCTGGCATGAAAGCCTTCTAAGCTTGGGCTTGACATGTATTACATTTATTCTAGTTCTTGGCATCCTATCGATTCAAATACTCTCGCTCCGTACAAGATATGGTGAAATGCATAGACGGAAGCGCAGAGGCAAGTTCCCGGTTCTTACGCTCACCTGCGTACATAGCGAATATTTCGAACCGCAACGCGAGCAGGTGCAACGGTGATCGTATCAGCCAAGTCTAATGTTCGTTCCAAACATTCTTGGTGTGCCATTGCGGAGATTTCAGCTTTTGAGGTGGAAAATTTCAGTGCAAGACGGTCTCTTGCAGAAAAAAGTTGACTTGCGACCAACGCAACGCAGGAATTGCTGACGCACGGATGATGCGAGGCTGAGATTACCGACTAACAGATGCTACAGCCCAGCCGGCCAAGTGGGGGGCTTTGCCTGATCGAATAGGCGTTACTCTTGCCTGAAGATCACGATTCCAGGATGGCTTGTGCCTCAATCGGCTGACCAAGATATGGCGTCTTTGCTGGAGGGCTCCTTGGAGCTCTTGGGTGAAATTCAAGGCGCTTGGATTGAGATGGAGCATGGACGTGACCGAAGATCGACGGCGGTGTCGGCACTTTGCCAGATGTCCCTTGAACACGCCCTGGCAGTACAGTCCCTGATCGCTACCCTGCCCCAGTCAGCAATCTCGCTGGTCCGGCCCCAGTACGAGGCCCTCGTGCGTGCAACCTGGGCATGTCATGCAGCTACCGATACCGATATAGAGAAGCTTTTGGCACCCCTAACTCTCGAGAGTCAGCAAGCGGCAAAGAGGCTCCCTGGCGTTCAGGGGGTTCTACCCCGATATCACGGACGGTTTTAAAAGAGCTGCAATCTTCTGATCCTGCTTGGCGACCCTTCGTCGCATCCTTGGGTTATGGCGTCGCTCGATGTAGTCAAACACATCCGCTCGTGCCGCATCCAGTGTGCGGTAGCTAGTTCGGTAGATCCGCTCACGCTTGAGCAGGCCAAAAAAGCCTTCGCAGGCCGCGTTGTCACCGCAATGCCCCACCGCGCTCATTGAGCAGATCAGGCTGTTGGCGGCCAGATATCCCTGATAGTCACCGCTTCGGAACTGGCTGCCACGGTCCGAATGCAGGATCACCGCATGACTTCCTTGCCGTTGCCACACCGCCATCTGCACCGCTCGGATCACCATCTGACGGTCCTGCCGATCGTGCATTGACCACCCCGCAATCCGCTGATCGTAAAGATCCAGCACGATGCACAGATACAGCTTGCCCTGCTGGGTCTTGATCTCGGTGATATCGGTCACCCATTTGGTCTCAGGCTCCAGCGCGAGGAAGTCGCGTTCGAGCAGGTTGACCACACCCGGTGGCGTCACGGCACCCGTTGGCGTCACGGCCGGACTGCCACGCTGCCCCCGGCGCTTGCGCCGAGGCCCCCCCTGCAGGCCGTCGGCCGCCATCAGGCGTGCTACCCGGTTCAGACTGGCCGTCTCGCCCTCCTCAGCCAGGTCTTCGCGCATGCGGCCAGCTCCCAGCGTGCCCCGACTATCCTCGTGAAGCTCACGCATTCGTACTACCAAGCGCTCATTGTCGAGCTGCCGGGCGCTGACAGGACGCCTGCTCCACTCGTAATAACCGCTGGCCGAAACCCTCAGGCATCGGCACATCAGCCGAATCGGAAACTCATCGCGGCAACGTTCGACCACCTGATACCTCAGGATGATCCCTTTGCAAAGAACGTCGCCGCTTCTCGCAAAAAATCCCGTTCCTTCTTTACCCGCTCCAGCTCGCGCTTGAGGAGGGCCAGTTCTTCATCCCTCGGTGTCCCGGTGCCGCCGAAGGCGGCAGATTCCGGGCTTTGTGCCTCACGCTTCCAGCGGGTCAGCAGGGTGTCGCGAATCCCCAGCTCCCGGGCCACCTGGGCACAGCTGACGCCGGGCTGGCTGGCCTGCTCAACCGCACCACGCTTGAACTCGGCAGTGAACTTCCTACGCTTTGACATGAACACTCCTCATGGCCTCGATCGGCCTTCTTGTAAGTGTCCGGGAAAACGGGGTAGAACCCCACTGACATACGGGCTCTATCACATCGCTGTCTGGCACTCGGCACATCACGGCTATACGCCGGCAGTTAAAGACCTAAGCGATGCATGCGCGGACGCGGCGTGCTCGTTCAGAAATGGCCTGATCTCACTCGGCCTGGATGACGCAGAGGAACTGGGGGGGGCAACTGATTGCCGAGCTAAGAAGGGGCAGTTATCTGATATCGAGCGAAGGCGTTCGATCAATGCGCAGCCCGGGGCTGCCCCCGCCGCTTGAGATAGGGATCCGCCTGGTGTTAGTTGAAGACACGCCCCAAAGTAGGCAGGCGGCCAAGCACTTGGATGCGCTCGGCCAGATCGTTCTCGAAAGGGCCTACCCCTACCAAGTCCAAGACGCCTTCTATTCTTCTGGCCTAACAACCACGGAAGCTATCGACGAAATATTCATTGGCTGCGGAGACTTGGTCGGAAGAATGACTTCCATGTGGGATGACGAACTGAACCGTCTTTCTCCGGCACTGGCTAGCCGAACGCCTGCGGGCAACCCGCGGCTTGACGTGGCAAAATCAGGGCAATTCAATCGATCAACGATCGCGGCGCCATGAATGTCGGCGGGACTACCCGCCAGAGCTTCAGTCCGCCAACCCATCAAGCACCCCAAGGCCGACTGGAGTCGCGCCTGAAAACCTACCCAGAAAAGTAACACCTTTAGTTGTAGCGCAATTTATGTATCAAATATAGTTGGAGGGATGCGCAGCCCAAAGTGCTACTTCCTTCCTGCGCCCGGCCGTAACCTATTGTTTTCAAACACCCTGCCAAGTAACACTTTTAGTTGGGGCGGCTCCAACGCCTGGTTACACAGAACTCCCGGATGACGCTTCACGAGCCTCAGCGACTCTAATGGCATCGGCCACCGCCTCCGAGATGCGCATTGCTTCCTCTTTGATTCGTACTGTGAGCTGGCCTGCATCTTCGAAGCGTGGGGATTCGGCAAGGATTGCCTCTACAACACTGTACTTGGGCATCTCTGTGCGCCCTGCATTCCATGCGCTTTTTCTGAGCAAACTCCAGTAGCGTTTCTGGACAGCCGCATTCTGTCCCATCAGCCAAAGTTCGAAGCGCAAATCCTGATGATTCAGCACGACCCCCAAGCGCAGCTTGCGCTCTCGCAAAAAATCATCGAAGAAAGGGAAATAGGTGAAGTCCATGTATCCGGGAGATACATTGCCGAAAGAATATCTATCCGACAGCTGGTTTGCGAAATGCGCCTTCAGGTGCATCACGTATCGCAGCAAATAGCCGTACGCCTTCCTAATGCTGCTTTTCTCAAGTTGCGTCTTGTAGTCAGCGACACAGAGATCAATGTCTCGCATATCGCTGCTCAGGCTGTTCGGAACAATAGAATCCAACATTGGCGGCTTCCTGTCGTCAATCATGGTTTCATCACATCATTGCTGCAGTCTTTGTTGCCGTCATCCTGACGCACAGCAGACAGATGCTCAAGCAATGTCCTCAGATCCAAGCCCTCCCCTGGGTCAACTTGCCCACTCATTCCCCGCAGCCCCGATAGTCGAACGGAATCCGCAGGATCTTCCCATCCTCTCCCGGCCCGGAGATGCTGGCTTTCAACTCGGCGCCATCGCGCCGGTACTCGATGCGGTTCGGGAAGTCATGCTGCGGGTTCTCGAACACCACCCAGTTCTCGCCGTGGTCGGCAATCGCGAATGTGGTCGGCGCCACGCCGTTGGGCTGCACATGCAGGCCGGCCGCCTTGCCGGCCGGCACCAGGCGCATGTACTCGAAAGACGCCATGCTGCCGTGGCTCAACGTCCGTGACATGCCAAGCAGGGCGCCGCCGGCCTCTGGCAGCCACACCTCATCAAGCCTGCGCTCCTCGGTACCACCGCACCAATGCCCGGCCAACCAGTCGAACCTGGCTGGAGCAGCGGTGACTGCACTGCTTCCCAACGCCAGCCCTGCGCCCAGCACCACCAACGTCGACTTCAACATGCCCTGACCTCCTGGATCGGTTGGACGCAGGCTAGCGCCCCAGCCCCGGGGGCGCTTGTAAAAATGCGCAGGATGACGTCCGATGCCGCATGGACTACCGCGAGCACCCTGCCCCCGACGACCTGCGCCGTCATGTCCAGTGCCTCTGGTGGCTGCGGGACGAAGCCCCAGGCCATGAGGTTCAGGTCATCTATCCCGATGGCCGGTGCGAGTTGCTGGCGGAACTTGGCGTGCCGCTGCATCTGCATGGGGCAGACGGCCGGATCCGTTCCGATCTACCGTTCTGTTTCGCCGCACAGCAATGCGGCCCGATCCGCCTGCGGGCCGTCGGCCCGGTGTTCTGCATCGGCGTACGGCTGCAGCCGGCAGCAAGCGCCGTGATCGCCGGTGCCCGCCTGCCCGGTCTTCGCGACCAGGCACCGGACCTGTACACGCTGGATGCCTCCTTTGCTGAGACCTTCGGTGCGGCCGCACGCGCCAGCGCGGCAAGCGGCACGCCCGAGCCGTTATGGCAGGTGCTGCGGGAATGCTGTGCCAGCTTCACTTTGGACGAGCGCATCGAGCAGGCCGTTGCGGAACTGGATTCAGCGGAAGGCGACCTGCGCATCGCCGAACTGGCGCGGCGGCTCGGCATGTCCCTGCGTGGCTTACAGTCGCGTTTTCTGGCGTCCGTGGGCATGACGCCGAAAGAATATGCCCGCGTATGCAGGCTGCAGGCTCTGTTGCACACGCTGGATGGAGAAGCCACCAGCATCGCCTCCGCCGCTGCGCGCCACGGCTACAGCGACCAGGCCCATGCCACGCATGACCTGGTGCGATGGACCGGCGTCACGCCAGGCAGGCTGGTGAATGCCCTGCGTGGTGATCGCGGCAGCGACGATGCACTGCGGCTGGCAGCGGCCTTCGTGCGCGGAAGCAGTAGCGGCCACGCACGATAGGCGGGCCTCAACCACCTGCCCTGCTCCAGAGCCGACTCCATCAGCCAGCGCTTCCCGCCACCCGGATCTGCTCCCCCAGATCCCGGATACGCGCTTCACCCGCTTCCAATGCCTGCGGGCTGGTATGGACCGAGTAGTAGCCGGTTGCCAGCGGATACGGATGCCGTGCCGCGGTGCCGAACACGAACTCGGTGTCCTCCCGGGCGAAGAACGCGACCTCCTGACCACCTTCCTCGAAGACCACCATTTCACCTGCACCGATCGCATCGGGTATACGCAGCGAGCCCACGCTCACCGCGGCCCAGGCCACGTCATGTCCCGGCGGCGGTTGGAACCGCCACGAATCCCCTGCCGCCAGCTTCACCGAAAAGTAGTTGATCGGTGCCGGCGCATCGATGGGGCTGCGGGCCATGCCGTACGCTCCCAGCAATACGGTCACCGGACCTTCGCTGCGGATCTCGCCAGGAGAAAAGTAGCGGCTGAAGGGCGCGCCCAGTTCCAGTGCGGGCGGCAGCGCAAGCCACAGCTGGAAACCGCGCAGCCGATCGGAATCACCGAATCCGCCGCCGTGCCAGGCGCCACTGCCGGCCTGCATCCACTCCATCCAGCCGGCCTCGATACTGCCCTGGCGCCCCTGGTCGTCTTCATAGTCGACCGCCCCTTCCAGCAGCCAGGTGAGCGTGGCGATGCCCGAATGCGGATGCAGGCCAAGCGCAGGGGCCGGGGAGCGCGAAAGATCACGCGCATCGATAAGGTCGAGGAAGACGAACGGCTTGAGACGTTCGCCCAGGTCGGAAGGACTCACCAGCCGGGTGATGGGTCCGTGGCTGCGGCCGCGGGTGCGATGCACGATGCGGCGCACGGAGGCGACCGGAGAGATCGCGCTGGATTCGGAAGGGTGGACGGCAAGCATGGCGTGGTCTCCTTGGAAGTCGTTTTCGAACGACGCGACGGCGTCGTACGTCCAAGGTAGGCGCCGGCCACGCACAGCAGTAGCCGGTCAGATCGGATTTCACCCCTCCACGGCTGGAGCAATCGCTGCCAGGCGCCGAAACAGCTACCGCCCGATTCAGGCGTCCACCAGCTGCCCCTGCACCAGATGGGTCGTGGCGAACTCGACAAACGCGCTGGCGGCGCGAGGCAGCTGCCGCCGGCTCTGGTAGACCACGAACAACTCCAGCCCGTCAATACGGTAGTCGGGCAGCACCTGCACCAGCTTCCCTTCCCGCAGCGGCTGCGCCACCATCGCCTCGGTCAGCAGCGCGATGCCCATGCCCGCCACGCAGGCCTTGGTCAAGGCCAAGGCCGAGTTGGCGCTGAATCGCCCGCGCACTTCGACCTCGGCGGGGCCATCCGGCCCCATCAAGCGCCACTGCGTGCGCCCTGAGCCCGAGGGCACGGCGATACAGTCGTGCGTGGACAGGTCCTCCAGTGCGCTGGGCGCTCCCCGTGCCTCCAGGTAGGCCGGGCTGGCCACCAGCACGGCACGGTTGTTGCCCACCCGGCGCGCGATCAGTGTTGGTCCGGTGACTGCACCTGCACGAATCGCAACATCGATGCCGTCAGCGACCAGGTCGGCGCGCGCATCATTGAGCACGAACTCCAGGCGGACCCTGGGATGGGCCTGCAGGAATGACTGCACCCATTCCAACTGGAACCAGTTGAAGAAGTCCACCGGCGCGGCGACGCGCACCTTGCCCACCGGCGCTTCGCTTCCCTCGGACAGCTCCTGGGTGACGTCCGCCAGCGCCTCGATCTGCTCCACGCTGCGTGCGTACAAGCCCTCACCGGCATCGGTCAGGGTCAACTTGCGGGTGGACCGATGCAGCAGCCGGACGCCCAGCTGCGCCTCCAGCTGCTGGATGCGCCGGCTGGCGGTATTGGAGGGCATGCCGACGCGGCGCGCGGCCTCGGCGAAGCTGCCGGCTTTGGCTACCTGTACGAACAGGGCCACATCATTGAGGTCGATCACCCGCGGTCTCCATGCACACGACTCCGGTACGGAGGCCCCTGCATTGTGTTGCAAATGGTGTCGCCACGCTCGGCGCGGCGCCCTGCCCTCATCGGGCCTTGCGCGCATCCAGGCTGAATCGGCCGGCGCCGTTGGCGGCCAGCATCAGGAATGCACCGGCAATGGAAACATTCTTGAGGAACATGATCATCTGCGTCTGGTCTGCGAAGTTGTTGTGGAACAGGAAGGTGGTGACCAGGGTGAAGCCGGCAAGCAACATGGCGACCAGCCGGGTCTGCCAACCCGCTGCGATCGCCAGCGCGCCACCGATCTCCGCCAGGATCACCAGCGGCAGCATCAGCGCGGGGACACCGACCGAGGCCATGTACCCCGCCGTGGCCTCGTAGGCGCTCAGCTTGCCGAATCCCGACAGCAGGAACAGTGCGACCAGCAGGAGGCGGCCAAGCAGTTCGACTGCGCCCTGCAGGCGGGTGGAGGACGAGGCGCCAAAGGTGGTTGTGGAGTAAGTGGACATGTCTGCGTTTCCTGGAGGCGTGTTGAAACAAGAGGGTCGGTGGCAGCGGCAGGAACGACGACATCATCACTGCCAGCGGGACGCACTCTAGGTGCCCCTTCCACCGCCCACTAGCCGCCCCAGGGGGAATACACCCGTCCATTCATGGACGAATCCACCCGCAGTGGGATTGCTCCCATCCGTGGACGAATGAAATCCGCTGCGACCGGCTAGTGGGGCCCAATGCCCGGAAATAGAGTGCAGCCGTGGCCCAAGGCAGTTCGTTCACCGGGCCCGCCCTACCCTCCACTACGAGAACCGCCATGAAGCTCCTGCACATTGATTCCAGCATCCTGGGCCAGCAGTCGGTCAGCCGCCAGCTCACCGCCCAGCTCATCGAGGCTGCCCGCCAGCAGCATGGCGACGTGAGCGTGACCTACCGCGACCTCGCCCTGGCACCGGTCGACCACCTTGCCCCGCCCCACCTTGCCGCTGCCCAGGGCGCCCCCATCGAAGCCGATGCCCTGCAGCAGGACGTGGCGCTCGGTACCGACGATCTGGATGCCTTCCTGCAGGCCGATGTCGTCGTCATCGGAGCACCGATGTACAACTTCAGCATTCCCAGCCAGCTCAAGGCATGGATCGACCGCATCGCGGTGGCCGGCAAGACCTTCCGCTACACCGCACAGGGGCCGGAAGGCCTGGCGGGCGGCAAGCGGGTGCTGATCGCCTCCACGCGCGGCGGCATGTATGCAGGTGATGCGCCCGGCGCGGCCATGGATCATCACGAAACCTACCTGACCAGCCTGTTCGGCTTCCTGGGCGTCACCGACCTGCAGTTCATCCGGGCCGAAGGTCTGGCAATGGGCGACGATGCGCGTGCACAGGCACTGCGGCACGCCCAGCTGGACATCGAGCGCGTCTTCGCCTGATAGCTGTGCCGTCGGCGGTACACATCGCCACGGCATTTCAATCCCATTCCGCCCGACGCACCGAAGCCGATGGACAGCGATATCGCTGTCTACAGGAACCGGTGCATCACATATACATCAACCAACCCCAGCGACCGATGCCGGAACGCCGCAGGTAGCGTCCCGACCACGGCGAAGCCCAGCTTCCGATACAGCTCAACCGCTGGCGCATTGGTACTGACCACGTAATTGAACTGCATGGCCAGGAAGCCTTCCGATCTGGCTCGATCAAGACTGTGCTCCACCAGCGCCCGGCCAATGCCGCGACCTTGCACCCGGGGATCGACTACATAGGTAGCGCTGGCCACGTGCGCGCCCAGGTCTGGATAGTTGGCACCCATCTTGTACATTCCGGCCACGCGCCCTTCCAGAACGGCCACAAAGGCCGCCTGTACTCCGAACCAATGGCTCCGAAAGGTCCCGGCCTCGAAGGTGCCGGCGAACGGAAGCGCATCTTCCGTCGCAATGGCGGCCTGGAAGATCGCCCACATGGTCTCGATGTCGTCCGCGCTGGCGGGTCGGATTTCCATGCGGTTCCTCGCGGATCAGCGTAGTGGGCAAGGCGGACACTAGCAGAATCCAGGCATGAACAATCCCGAAGGTAATGCGGACGCCCGCACATGGGATTGAGAGCTGCCAGAGCGCCCAATGGATGCAGAATCCGGCGCCGGCCAGTGAGCCGCAGCGCATGGGCCTCTCAACCCATGATCCACAGCACAGAGGCGTTCACATGGCACGTTTGAAGGAAAAAGTAGCAATCATCACCGGCGCGGGTGCCGGCATGGGGGCGGCCGATGCCCGCCTGTTCGCGCGCGAGGGCGCCCACGTCTTCATCACTGACATCCGCGCCGACGCGGCACTGGCCATTGCAGCGGAGCTCAGTGCTGAAGGCCTGTCGGCCACGGCCCTGCCCCTGGATGTCACCCGCGAAGACCAGTGGAACGACGTGGTCGACCAGGTCATCGCAACGCACGGCCGCATCGACGTCCTGGTCAACAATGCAGGGCTTCCCGGCCCTTTTGATACCTGGGACAACGCCACGCTGGAAGGCTTCAACGCCATCATCCAGCTCAACCTCAACAGCCATTTCCTCGGCATGAAGGTGGTCAGTCCGCACATGAAGCGCGCGGGCAAGGGCTCGATCGTGAACATGTCGTCCATCTGTGGACTCGTGGCCATCACCGGCATCCATCCTGGCTATTGCCCCTCCAAGGGCGCCAACCGCCTGCTTGCCAAGGGGGCTGCTGCCGAGTTCGCCAGCTTCAACATCCGCGTCAACTCGGTGCACCCGGGCATCATCGATACGCCACAGAACAAGGACCTGATCGCCAACGATGGCGCCAACCATGGCATGCGCTCACGCATCCCGCTTGGTCGCTTCGGACGTGCAGAGGAAGTTGCCAATGTGGTGCTGTTCCTGGCCAGCGACGAAGCGTCCTATGTCACCGGTGCCGAGATCGTTGTCGATGGCGGCTACGTCATTGTCTGAGCCCACCCGGCGCGGGACGGCCTTGCCCTCGCGCCAACAGGCACACCCCATGTCAGATCAGAAGAGAATCGTCATCGTCGGCGGTGGCATCGGCGGCTTGCTGCTTGCGACCCAGCTCGGCCAACAGCTGGGTCGCAGCGGTCGTGCCGCCGTCACTGTGGTGGACAAGAGCCCCACCCATATCTGGAAGCCCATGCTGCACACGCTGGCAGCGGGCACGCGCAGCCTGCAGCAGCAACAGGTGGTATTGCTGGCGCATGCCAGCGAGCACGGCTTCACTTACCAGCCGGGGGAAATGCGCGGCCTGGACCGGGAATCGCGGGAAGTCCATATCAGCGACCTGCGCTCACCCGACGGAGAGTTGCGGGTACCTGCGCATCGAATCCCCTACGACGTGCTCATCCTCGCCATGGGCAGCCATGCCAATGATTTCGGCACGCCCGGCGTCCGCGAGCACTGCCACTTCATCGACAGCCTGGCCCAGGCCGAAGTCTTCAATGATGCACTTCGAACCCGGGTGATGCGTGCCATGGCCCAGGACGACCGCCTGCGTGTGGCCATCGTCGGGGGCGGTGCCACCGGTGTGGAGTTGGCTGCGGAACTGAGTCGGTTGCTGGAACTCGCTTCCAGCTATGCAGACCCTACCCTTCGTGATCGCCTGGATTTGACCCTGCTGGAGGGAGGCCCACGCATCCTGCAGGCGTTTACCCCAGCGATCTCGGCGTCGGCCACACACCAGTTGCGCAACATCGGTTTCCAGGTCCTGACCGGGGCATCCGTGATCGCCGCCGAGGCCGAAGGCTTCCGTCAGGCCGATGGCAACCTGGTTCCCGCAGACCTCATGGTCTGGGCGGCTGGGGTGAAAGGCATCACGTTTGCAGAGGGCCTGGATGGGCTGGAGCTCAATCATGCCAATCAGGTGCGGGTGCGCCCCAGCCTGCAATCCACAACGGACGACACCGTCTTCGTGCTCGGGGATGCCGCAAGCCTGACCTTGGCCGGTGCCACACGCGCCCTGCCACCTACGGCGCAGGTAGCCACCCAGCAAGCACAGCATCTGGCCCGCCACCTTCCGGCCTGGCTGGAGGGCCGGCCGCTGCCCGAGTTCGCGTTCCGTGACTTCGGTGCAATCGTTTCGATCAGCGATTACAACGCCTTTGGCACGCTGGGAGACTTCGGATTCTTCCGTGGCGCGTCGATCAAGGGACGATTCGCACATCTCAGCCATGCGCTGCTTTATCGCCGCCACCAGCATGCGCTGCACGGCTTCCGCAAGGCGACCCTGCTGTGGATGGCCGAACGCCTGAACGGCTGCGTCCAACCCCGCGTTCGTCTTGCCTGAGGAGAAGACGGTGCATTGGGGCCAGCCATGACCCCGATTGCATTCCGGCCCTTCCTTACGACTCCCATCCTCCTCCCAGCGCCAGGAACAGGGCGATGCGGCTTCGAGCGACCGTCGCATCGGAGGTGGCGACGGCCTGCTCGGCCGCCGCAAGGCTACGCGCCACATCCAGCGCTTCCAATGCCGATACTGTTCCCGCCTTCAGCATCTGCTGCTGTTGCGCATGCGCCAGTCGGGCCGCCCCGCGCACATCCACCAGTACGGCGTTCTCTTCCAATGCCTTGGCATAGGCTGCCGCGGCAATCTCTGTTTCCGACAACGCCTTGAGAACCGTACCGTCGAAGGCGGCGAGTTCAGCCCGTGACGCCGCGTCGGCAGCGTCTATCCTCGCCCGTGCCACGGAGCGGTTCGGAAAGCTCCATGACACCAGCGGGCCTACCGAATAGCGCAGTGCGGAATCGTCGAACAGATGGTCCAGTCGACGCGATGTGGCACCCGCACTCAAGCCAAGATGCACACTGGGATACAGGCCCGCCATCTCCACACCGATTCGTGCCGTGGCCGCTGCCAGTCGACGCTCGGCCGCACGTACGTCCGGGCGCCGTCGGATCAGGTCAGCGCCCTCGCCCGCCGGCACCACACCGGCCATGGTCGGAATCGAGGTGCAGTGCTGGTACTGCGCATCCAGTTGCGAGGATGCCTGTCCCAGCAGCAACGCCAGTCGTGACAGTGCGGATTGCTGGCCGGCCTGTAGTGGCGGTATCTGCGCCTGCAGCTGCCCAAGCAAGCCCCTGGCGCGGGTTACATTGATGGCTGGCTGCTGCCCGGCCTTCCACGCACGCTCGATCAATGCCAGCTCCGAGGCCTGCAGCTGAATGGAACGTGCCACCACCTGCTGGCTCACGCCGGCGGCGCAACTGTCGGTGTACGCGCGCACCACGTCGCTGACAATACCGATGGTGGCCAGGTCCCGCGCCGCAGCGACGGCCCCGGTCTGCGCGTCCTGCGCCTCGAGGAGCCGCTTTACCCGCCCGGCCAGATCAAGATCGTAGTCGATGCTGATGCCAGCATCGAAACTGGCATGCACGCCTGCACTGGATCCAAGACCGAGGCTGGAAGCCTGGCTGGCACCTGCCCCGGCACTGACAGCAGTACCCACACCCGCTGCGGCGCGGACCTCCCGCGCCTGAGCTCGGGCCTGCTCCAGCCGCGCCTGTGCGATCCGCAGATCGGTGTTGGCGGCAAGGGCGCGCTGCACAAGGGCATCGAGCGCGGGGTCGTCGTACAGCCGCCACCATCGTTCTGGTAACGGAGCATTGCTGAGGGCCGCCGGCGCTCCCTGTACGGGTTCGATCGATGCAAACCCAAGGCCTGCAGCCGGCGGTACCGGAGGCCGGTAGTCCGGCCCTACGGTACGGCACGCGCTGATGGCCAGCACGATGCACATCGGCAGTACCCGCCGGACAACATGCCCATAGGGAACGGCGCGCATCATGGGGTCCTCCCCTGCGAATCGTCTTCGATCAGGGTCACCGTGGCGGTGCGCCCCGCGATCATCGCCATCCCTTCAGGGATTTCATCCAGTTCGACCCGCACTGGAATGCGCTGGGCCAGCCGGATCCAGGTGAACGTCGGATTGACGTTCGCCAGCAGGGTGCCATTTGCAGTCACACGCTCACGGTCATCGATGCCCGGTGCCAGGCCGGCCACGTGGCCACGCAGCGTGGCGGCCTCACCCATCACATGAACCTGGACCGGTGCACCTGGATGGATGCGTGGCAATTTGGTCTCCTCGAAGTAGCCTGCGACGTGATAGCTCTCGCTGTCGACGATGCTCACCAACGGCTGGCCTGCGCTGGCGTAGGTGCCGGGGCGCAACGAGAAATTGCTGATGGTGCCGTTCACCGGCGAACGCACGGTAGCGCTTTCAAGATTCAAGCGCGCCAGGTCCCGCTCAGCGATGGCCTGGCGATGACTGGCCGCCGCCTCTTCAGCCTGCGTGCGGCGGGCAGCGATGTCCTGGTCGGATGCTACGCCGACCAATCCACCGTAGCGCGAAGCCTCACGGCGCGCAGAGCGGGATCGCTCCGCAGCCAGTGCCACCGCGGCGTCCGCCCGTTCCAGGGCATTGGCCAGGCGGTCACGGTCCAGCACGAACAGGACCTGCCCACGCTGCACCTGCTGGTTGTCTCTCACATGTACTTCAGAGACGCGACCGGAGACCTCGGTGGCCAATGCCACCACGTCGGCGCGGATCTTGCCGTCACGGGTCTGTGGCGCACTGATGTAGTAGCTGTAGATGTGCCAGGCCACGAACGCAGCAATGGCACTGAACATGAGGGTAAGGGCTTGCCGGGCAACGGCAAGCAGCAGGGGTTGCAGATTCTTCATGACGATGTGCGCCAGACAAGCGGAAAGAGAACCATGAGCGCGCCGACGAGCATCACCAGCAGCGACAGGTCGAACAGAGGGCGATTGCCGAGCAGCCGATAGGCGCCAATCCGATCCAGCACGCGCGACAATGCAATGCGCAGCACGAATCCGATCAGCAGGCACGGCAGCAACGGCGAGACAAACAGTCCAGCCAGGTCGAGCTCTCCGATCATGCTGCCTCTCCGTTCTGCGCCGGCACCGGCTCCAGGGCCAGGCGCAGGTGAACCAGTGCATCGGTCAGTGCGTCGCCTTCCGGGCTGCCCAGCAGGATGTCGCGTCGCAGCACCCGGTCGAGGTGATCGCCCAGCATTCCGGGCGACGCTGCGCCCGCCAGTTCACGGTGGAGTCGACGCATCAGCGCATCCAGCAAGTCGCGTTCGATCCCTGTCACATAGTGGGTGGCACGTTGCAGGTGCACCAGGCTGTGGCCGAGGCGAAGCTGCCGAAACAGGTGCGCTGCCGCCACCGCATTCGCGCCTGTGGCACGGGCGCCAAGCTGCCCGATGCGATCGAGATCGCGCTCAAGGAAGGCGTCCTCCACGTCGCGATCCGCGGTCCGGCTCAGCGTCGCCAGGTCCTGCCGCCCGTCCTCCTGCAATCGCTTCGAGGCCGCTTCGGCGCCCATGCGCTTGACCAGCAACAGGCAGAAGAAGCCGATGAAGATGCCGATCAGGGTTCCCGCGGCCATGTCCAGGAAGGTGCCGAAGTCCTGGGGCTGGTAGTGACTGGCCAGACCTGCATTACTGAGTGTCAGCGCCAGCAGCAGGATCGCCAGCGGCTCCTCGATGCTCCACACCGCCAATGGCAGGATCACCAGTGCACACGCAAGTGCGAATCCAGTGAAGCTCTGGGCCGTGGGCAGAAGCAGGTATCCCAGTACCACCGACAACGCGACCGACAACGCGGCGAAGCGACCGAACTTCATCGCAGCCAGATTGGCACCATCGAAGATGCCGAAGAAGGCCAGCGTCACGGTGCCCATGATCAGCATGTTCGGCCCCTGTGCCCAGCCGGTGGCCCACCACAGCAGGCAGATCAGCGCATACGCGAGGGCGCAGCCACCGCCGATGCGGAGTGCGTGATGATGATCCGGCGCGAGCGGCAGTGGCTGGCTCGTGGCCAGGCTGCGCTCCAGATGCGGCGGCAGCGGATCACCCTTCTCCAGGGCATCATCCAGCACCTGGATATCGGTCCATGCCTGCCGTGCACGGGCCAGGTCGCGCTGGCGTGTTGCCACGATGCGCGCGCGCCAGGCCGGGTCATGCAGGCGCGAGCTGCCCGCGGTCGTCGCTTCCAACGCTCCGATCAAGGGCACAAGACGCGCCAGCCGCCGCTGCAGCGCAAACAGCAGCCGGTGCTGGCGATTGCTTACCGTGCTGTCGAAACGCAGCTGCTCGGCCACCAACGAGAGCGCCGAAAGGTCGGCCACGGCCTTGAGCCGATGCTGCGCAGCCACGTCCGTAGCCACGTTGCCAGCGACCGCGTCGTCCAGCCACTGCCTGACATCTGGTAACCAGCGGCGCAGTCGGGTTCTCACCGACGGGCCCAACGCGGTTGGCGCCAGGCCGTCCACCAGGGTGATCGCGGCGATGCCGATGCAGATCTCGGTGACGCGCAGCAGCGCGATGTCGAACAGGCGCCCCGGATGCTCCACGTTGCCCACGGCGATCAGGCACAACGTGACGGCAAACAACTGCAGCGCATATGCCCGTGGGGTGCGGTTGGCCGCCGCCACGGTGAAGCCCAGCGTGGCAACCACACCACTGGCCAGCACCACCGGGAAGGAAAGAATGCCGAACAGGCCGCCGATGGCCAGCGCAGTCACGCCGGCACCGAGGGTGCCCAATAGACGGTACAGCGCTTTGGAGCGGACATTGGCCGAGATTGGATTGGCCAACGCGACGCAGGTCACGCTGGCCCAGTAATTCTGCTCCAGCCCGAGGTGCACGGAGGCGACGAACGCCAACATGCAGGCCACATAGAGCTTCAATGCGAACAACAGGGTGGCCGCCGCATTCATGCCGGCCACCGCAATTCTGGAAGTGGGTTCACGAGGAAGGGCCCGGAAGGCGCAGGGCGGCAAGCGCCATGCCGCCGAGGTGGAAAGATGGACCGGGACGCAGGCCGGCGACCGGCACGTCCAGCCGGAAATTCTAGGAACGGAGCATGGGCGGTACCATTCGCCACCGTTCGTGGTTGATGTGCAATCGTCCGCCCGCTTCGCGCTGGAGACGGGGTTGGCGCGGTACGCTATGCGCGGCCCTTCTGTTGCCGTTCTGGTGCATGGATCCTCTGTCTGAAGTACTAACCCTGCTCCGCCCCACCCATACGCGCACCGCAGCGCTGGATGTGGCGGGCCCATGGTCACTGCGTTTTCCCAACCGGCAGGGCATCAAGTTCTGTGCCGTCGAGCGCGGGGAATGCTGGATCTCCGCCGAGGGCAGCCAACAGCTGCAGCACCTGCAGCAAGGTGACTGCTTCCTGCTCAGCAAAGCCGGCTCGTATGTCCTGTGCAGCGACCCTCAACTCGCCCCTGTTGATGCAGCCTCGGTACTCGACCTCGAAGCCACTGGCCGCAGGACGCTGCACGGCGGCGGCGACCATCTGATCGTCAGCGGCAGCTTCCGCTTCGCCGATACCGATGCGGTGCGCGTCCTCGACCCCTTGCCCGGTATCGTGCAGGTGTCACATGGCGACAGCGAGGCCATCCTGCTGCGCCGTGCGCTGGCCCGCCTTGCCGAAGAACTGGTACAGCCACGCCCGGGGGCTGCGCTGGTGGTCGAGCACCTTGCCCATCTGATGCTGGTGGAGATGCTCCGCCTGTTCCTGTCCTCCGAGCACCCTGCCCTGCCGCCCGGCTGGATGCAGGCCATGACCGACCCGCGTATCGCCGACAGCATCCGCGCGATGCACGGCGAGCCGGCCCGTACCTGGCGGCTGGACGATCTTGCCAGCATCGCGGCCATGTCACGCACGGTCTACGCCGGCCGCTTCAAGCAGCTGATGGGCGTATCGCCCATCGAGTACCTGACCAACTGGCGCATGCTGTTGGCCGCCTCCCGCCTGCGCAGCACCCAGCAGACGCTGGCACGCATCGCGGCAGACGTGGGCTACAGCTCCGAGTTCTCCTTCATCGCAGCCTTTACCCGGGTGATGGACGTCGCACCTGGCCGCTATCGCCGCCAGGTCCGCACCAGTATCGATGCGGACTGACGGCGGCAGTCAGGTGCATCAGAATGGCGTGTCAGCCACGCCACCATCCGCACGCAGCGCGGCGCCGGTAGTGCCGGATGCGAGGCTTGAGCAGGTGTAGGCCACCAGGTTGGCCACTTCCTGCGCAGTCTGGAAGCGCTCGGTGATCGACGAAGGCCGCATGGCCTTCACCAGCGCCGCGCCCTGCTCCTCGATGCTCTTGCCGGTCCGGCGGATCTCATCCTGCAACATCGCCTCCACACCTTCGCTCAGGGTCGGCCCCGGCAGCACCGCGTTGACGGTCACGCCAGTACCGGCCATGCGCTTGGCCATGCCACGCGAGAGACCCAGCAGTGCGGTCTTGGTGGTTGCGTAGTGCAACATGTCGGGAGGCGTGCTGATGCCGCACTCCGAGCCGATGAAGACCACCCTGCCCCAGGCCTTGCCTGCCATGGCCGGCAGGTACGAACGCGCAAGGCGCATGCCAGCCATGATGTTCACCGCCCAGTAGGTGTCCCACGTGTCATCGGCAATCTCGAAGAAGTCTGCGGTTTCGAAGACAGCGGCATTGTTGACCATGATGTCGCACGCCGGCACCTGTGCCAGCAGCACGTTGCAACCCGCCGCGCTGGCCAGGTCCGCAACCACGCCCTGCACCGGTGCTGCCTCGCCGTGCTCGGCCTTCAGCCGCGCAACAGCCTGGTCCACCTGGTCGCTCCTGCGGCCATTCACCACCACCGTAGCGCCCTCCGCCAGCAACGTGCTGGCGATGGCATAGCCGATGCCCTGGGTCGCACCGGTAACCACGGCGACCTTGTTCTGGATACCAAGTTGCATCTCACATTCACCTTGTTGAGGCGCACATCGTGCGCGGGTTGAAACAGCTGCGGCGGGCGTTGGGTTCCATGCCATGGCCGCAAACGTCGTGTTCAGGTCATTAGGCGCCGCGTGCAACGCTCAGGCCATGCGTGGCTGACCGGGATCACTCAGCCAGCGTCCGCAGGTGACCCGCTGCGCGAGCGCGCGTTCAGCCATGCCATCACCGTGGCGTTGGATTTATGGGTGGCCCCCAGGTACAGGGCCGTGTTGGCCAGTGCGGCCGCGCCCAGTTCGTCGCCGAAACGCTCCAGTACCTTCCAGGCCTCCAGGGCCCTGGTCTGTGCTCTCGGGTCGGACAGGCCGATGTCCTCGATGGCCATCTTGCTCAGGTTGCGGGCCAGGTACCGTGGATCACAGCCTCCATCCAGCATCCGGCAGATCCAGTACAGGGCCGCGTCGGGATTCGTGCTGCGCACCGACTTGAACGCTGCGGATATCTGGTCGTAGAACAATTCACCCTGCTTGTCGAAGCGGCGCACCTGGCGGGGCAGCGCGTCATCCAGCAACGAATGGGGGATCCGACCATCCGCAGGCGCCAGATCCGCCAGGATCTCCAGAGCATTCAGCGCCCTGCGCAGATCTCCATCAGCGCGAACGGCGATGGCGCCCAGAATGTCGTCGTCGATCTTCAGATCGCAGTGGGCCAGCCCCTGCATCCCATCCACCAGAGCACGCCGCAGTTGTCCGATGATGTGGATCGGCTGCAGCGGCTGCAGTACATGAACGTCGCAGCGCTGAAGCAGTGACGGTCGCAACTGGAACGACGGATTCTCGGTGGTGGCAGCAAGCAAGCGGGCGTCGTTGCCCTGCAGATGACGTACCAGGACATCCTGCGTGGCACGGTCCAGGCGATGAACCTCGTCGACGAACAGCAGGTGGCCGCGCCCTGCCTGGTGGCTGGCCACGGCCAGCGCCCGGCCCAGTTCGGAGGGCGTCATCACCGCTGCCGGCAGCGATGTGTGGCGATGCCCCGATGCCCACAGTAGCAGTTGCGCGATACTGGTCTTGCCACACCCCGGCGGCCCCCACAGGATGATCGAACGTGGCAGGCCTGCTTCCAGTGCCCGCTGCAGCGGCTGTCCATCCGCCAGCAGATGGGACTGCCCGGCAACGCCGGCAAGCGATACCGGGCGCAGCCGTTCGGCCAAGGGGGCACGCACCTCCGACATCACTCCGCGCCTGACGTCACGCCAGCGAAAGCATTGATACCGGTCAGCTCGGCCGACAGCCGCCACAGGCGTTCTGCCTGCGCGACGTCCACCGCATACGGGCGAACACCCCCTTCGCTCGGCACGGGAAGATCTTCCTCCCATGCGACGTCGCAGTCCTCGCAGTACACCCCACCGGCGCCATCCAGCAGCGACGATGTGGCCGCCCACACCGTGGTCGCCGCACCTTGAGCGGACGTCTTGAAACTGGGGTCGATCAACCGGCCCTCTGCATCAAGCCAACCCAATGCCTGCATTTCTTCCAGTGCCATGTGGCGCTGCAGCGCCGTGTGGATCTTGCCCGGATGGACCGAGTAGGAACGCACGCCAGCAGCGCGACCGAGTACATCCAGGTGCAACGCGAACAGCGCGATGGCGGTCTTGGACTGCCCATAGGCCAGCCACTTGTCGTACCCCGTTTCGAACTGCAGGTCCGTCCAGCGCATGGGCGAATAGTGATGTCCCATCGAGGACAGCGAAACGATGCGGGCACCTCGCGCAATGGCCGGCCGCAGCAGATTGACCAATGCAAAATGACCCAGGTGGTTGGTGCCGAACTGCGATTCCCAACCGTTGCCCACGCGCGATTCGTCGTTGGCCATGACTGCGGCATTGCAGATCACGATATCCGCCCTGCGTCCGCTGGCGACGAAGCGCTCGGCACAGGCACGCACGCTGGTCTGGTCCGCAAGATCAAGCATGTCCACCTCCACCCCGGGCACATCGGCCAGCGTGGCCCGGGCCGCCGTCGGGTTGCGCGCAAGTACCAGCACGTCAGCGCCGGCGCTGGCCAGGGCCCGGGTGGTTTCCAGGCCTAGGCCACCGTGGCCGCCAGTGATGATGGCCCGCTTGCCGCGCAGATCGATACCTCGCACCACATCGGCTGCGGAACTCGTCCGGTCGAAGCCGGAGTTCAGGGGGCGCTGAGGGCTCATCACGAGGACGCCCCCGCAGTGTCAAGCGTGGGAGCGGAATCGGCCAGCGTATGGAACGCGCATAGCTTGTTGCCGTCCGGGTCACGCAGGTAGGCCAGATACAGCGAGCCCGCCGGAGTCTCGCGCACACCGGGCGGTTCCTCGCACGAGGCTCCACCGTTGGCCAGCGCCGCAGCATGGAAGGCATCCACCTGTGCCGGGTTGGCCATGAGCAGGCCGATGGTGCCGCCATTGGCCGCCGAGGCAGCTTCGCCGTTCAGCGGCGTGGCCAGCACCAGCAGGCTACCTGCGTGCTGGTAGAGGATGCGCTCGGAATTGAAGTTGAGGCTGAGTGCCGGGCGGGCGCCGAGTACTCCCATTACGGCGTCGTAGAAGCGACGGGACCGCACAAGATCGTTGCTGCCAAGGGTTACGTGACTGAACATGTTTCTGTCTCGGTTCGGAATGAAGTCAGGCCCAGCGCTGGCGCGCCGCACCCGGCGAAGTGGCGTCGCGGAAGGAGCGCCCGAAGACCTGGCCCTGCAGCACCTGCTCGCGCATGTGGGGCAGGCGCCGTTGCTGGTAGAGCACCAGAGCGTCCACCACGTCGGGTTCCAGGCGTAACGCCCGTGACACGTGCAGGGCATCGAGCATGGACTCAGCGAATCCCGCGCCGGTCATCGGCGATTGCGCATGCGCAGCGTCCCCCACCAGGGCCAGGCGCCCGCGCGCGACCTGCGTGGGGACGTACTCGGAGATGGGCATCGGCAGCGCGCCCGCCTGGCGGATCGCCCGCGAAAGTGCCTTGCCCCACGGTGCAGGCCACTGCACCCGCGCACGATTGGCCAACGCAATACGGGCGTCTGCGGGCACTGCGTCCGCCGTCGGCGTGAACCGCACCCGGTCCTCACAGACCGCACCGAGGGCCTGCAACAGCCGGGTGCTGCGCGCTTCGAACCACGCCCAACCCACGCATCGCGGGGTGGCGTGTGCAGCCTCCAGCAACGGGTAGATGGCCAGCACATCGTGGCCGGCCGAATGGAACTCGACACCGCTCAGCGCACGCGCGTTCCGGGGTGGCACGTCGAGTTGCCCCAGCCACGCCAGATAGCCTGCGTAGGAGGCCTCGGGCTGCTCCGGGGCGACGCACCGTCGAACCAGGCTCCGATGGCCATCGGCCCCGATCAGCAGGTCGGCCGTCCACTCCCGCCCTTCTGCGCTACGGGCCCATGCCGCGTCAACCCGCTCACCAACGGTGACCACCGCCTCGCCATCCACCAGCGTGATGCCGGGCTCGACGCAGGCCGCCTGGCGGAGCGCACTGTAGACGTCCCACCACGCATGCGGCAGCACGGCCTGTTCGATGGCATCACCGCCCAATGCATCCACCACCTGCTGGCTCGCCGGTACAGTGAATGCCATCCGCAAGGCAGTGCCGCCGGCGCGGATGGCCACACCAGCGCGCCCACGCGCCGGTGCTCGCTCGAGCACGGTGGAGGCCACGCCGACGTTGGCCAGTGCCAGGGCCGCTGACAATCCCGCCAGCGAACCACCAATGATCAATGCCGTGCGCATGCTGTACTCCTCGTCCGCTCTACCGCAGGCCTTCAGGCCAACGTGGACATGTCGATGACGAAGCGATAACGCACGTCGGCCCGCTCAAGCCGATCAAAGGCCTCGTTGATCTGGTCCATGCGGATCAGCTCGCAGTCCGGCAGGATCTGTTGTCGCGCACAGAAGTCCAGCATTTCCTGGGTCTCGCGGATTCCGCCGATCATCGAGCCTGCTACGCGGCGGCGGCCCATGATCATGGGCACGGTGAACGGCTCCTGCAGATCGCCCAGTTGCCCGACGACCACCAGCGTGCCGTCGATATCCAGCAGCGGAATGTACGGGTTGATGTCGTGCTTGGTCGGTACGGTATCGACGATCAGGTCGAAGCTGGAAGCGGCAGCCGCCAATGCCTGCGCATCGTCGGTCGGCAGGAGTGCCTCTGCACCCAGAGCAAGCGCGTCGGCCTGCTTGGCGCGCGAGCGGCTGATGACGGTGACGTGTGCGCCCAGTCCGATCGCCAGCTTGACCGCCATGTGGCCCAGCCCGCCCAGGCCAACCACGGCCACCCGGCTGCCGGGGC
Organism: Stenotrophomonas maltophilia; assembly: GCF_003205835.1. Taxonomy (GTDB): domain Bacteria; phylum Pseudomonadota; class Gammaproteobacteria; order Xanthomonadales; family Xanthomonadaceae; genus Stenotrophomonas; species Stenotrophomonas riyadhensis. The sequence continues at coordinate 2,314,346 of NZ_CP029773.1, read as the reverse complement.
CAACGTTCCAGGTGCGCAGCGGCGAATAAGTGGTGATGCCGGCACACAGCAGCGGTGCGGCTCGAGACAGGTCCAATCCTTCGGGCACGCGCAGCACGAAAGCCTCCTTCACCACAATGTGCCGCGCATAGCCACCCAGGGTCGGCTGGCCCGTCACGCGGTCCAGGCCGTTGTAGGTCTCGGTCAGCACCTCGCGGCACATGTGCTCTTCGCCCTTGTGGCACTGATCGCAGTGCTCGCAGCTGTCGACGAAGGTACCGACAGCCACTGCATCACCGGCCTTGAAGCGATGCGCAGACGCGCCGGTGGCCACCACACGACCGATGATCTCGTGGCCGGGCACGACCGGATAGATCGCCCTGCCCCAGTCGTTGCGGACCATGTGCAGATCCGAATGGCAGACGCCGCTGTAGAGGATTTCGATAGCGACATCGTCGTCACGCAGTTCACGACGTTCGATGGTGTGCGGCACCATTGGCGTGGTTGCCGACAGCGCTGCGTAGGCCTGGGTTTTCATCTGCAGATCCTTGAGTAATTCAACGAAACGCCGTACTGGCGTGCTCAGCGCGCCACCAGCGCCTGGTGGTAGAACTCGCCCAGTGCCGCGCCCGCACGCGTCACGAATTCGGGCTGGTCGTACAGCGCCACGTGGGTACCACCGGCCAGGATCAGCAGGTGCTTGTCGGTGCTGGCCGCGCGCCGGTGCAGCTCCTCGCTCATCCAGCGGGTGCCGGCCTCGCTGCCGGCGATCGCCAGCAACGGTTGGGTGAGGAACAGTTCCGCGTTGTTGAAGGCGTCGTAGCCCACCAGTTCGGCCAGGTTCTGCAGCGGGAACAGCCCAGTGGCGTTCGGATGCTGGCCACGCGGTGTGCGGTAGTAGTCGAAGGCCTCGGCAAAGTCCGGGTGTGTGGCCGCTTCGCGGTTGGCTGGAAGCGCATCCTGGTACTGGAGCGGTCCGCCCTCGGCCTGACGGCTGCGAGCCTGCGCTGCGGCATCAAGCAGCGCGACTGAATTCCGGGGATCGGCGCCGCCGTCCCAACCCTGGCGGAACATCTGGCCGTAATTGACGGCACTGATGGTGCCCACCGCGCGGATGCGGCGATCGTTCATCGTGGCGTGTGCCGCATAGCCGCCACCGGCACAGATGCCGAGCACACCCATCCGATCGGCGTCGACGATCGGCAGCGTGAGCAGCAGGTCAATCGCCGCGCTGATATCGGCCACGCGCGCATACGGGTTCTCATTGCCGCGCGGCGCGCCGGTGCTGTTGCCTTGGCAGGAGGCATCGAAGGTCAACACCACGAAGCCCTGCTTGACCAGGCTGGCCGCATGCACCGTTGCGGTCTGCTCCTTCACGCCACCGGCCGGGTGAACGACCACGATGGCCGGATGACGGGCCGACAGTGCGGCGTGCTCCGGCACATGCAGCTGGCCGGCCATGGTGATGTTGCCATTGGGGAATTGCACTGCTTTCATTGCCGTCCTCACAGGTTGCTGTCCACGTTGTGTGGAATGACAGCTACGATAGGGCTGGCATGGCGCGGTGATAATCCGCAAAAATCGTAATGGACTTATAAGCAGGACCACCCAATGGCAGGCAGTCACCTCAAGGATCTCTCGGCCTTTCTGATGGTTGCCGAAGAGGCAAGCTTCACCCGCGCCGCGATCCGGCTGGGCATCACCCAGTCTTCGCTCAGCCAGATCATCCGCGGGCTGGAAACCCGCCTGGGGCTGCGCCTGTTCGCTCGCACCACCCGCAGCGTGGCCCTGACCGAGGCCGGCGAGCGCCTGCTCGGACTCATCGGCCCGGCCATGAACGAACTGGAAGCCGGGTTGGCCCGCATCGGTGAACTGCGCGACAAGCCCGCCGGCACCCTGCGCCTGACCGCAGACGAATACGCCGTGCACGCTGTATTGATGCCCGCCATCGCCCGGCTGGTACCGGACTACCCCGACATCCGTGTGGAAATCACCACCGACTACGGGTTGACCGACATCGTCAGCGGGCGCTTCGATGCCGGCGTGCGTCGCGGCGGCCTGGTTGCCAAGGACATGATCGCAGTGCCGATCAGCCTGCCGATACCGATGGTGGTGGTGGCATCACCGGCCTACTTCGCCCGCCACCCGGCACCCCAACAGCCGCAGCAGCTGGTGGAGCACCAGTGTGTGAACCTGCGCCTGCCCACCCATGGCGAGATCTATGCCTGGACATTCACTCGCGCCGGCCGCGACCACCGGGTGAAGTCCGAAGGCCAGGTGGTGGTCAACAGTATTTCGGCCATGCGCGATGCAGCTTTGCAGGGCGTCGGCCTTACCTATCTTCCACTGCATTACGTGCAGGACTGGCTGGCGTCAGGAGAGCTGGTCGAGGCGCTGACCGAGTGGCGCAAGACTTACGAGGGGTATCACCTCTACTACCCGAACCGGCGCTTGGCTTCGCCGGTGTTCACACTGTTGCTGCAAGCGTTGCGTGACAACTTGGAAGACAGCAGGAAGCGCACCGCAACGAGTGCAACACGTGCCGCCACCCAGCGTGCACCGGCCAGGCCTCGCCGGCGCACGACCTGATACTTCTTACCTGGGCGAGGTGGCCTGCCTGCGATACTGCGCGGGCGCCTGCCCCATGATGCGCTTGAACGCAGTACTGAACGCACTCTCCGATTCGTAGCCCACGGCAAAGGCAATACTGGACACGGCATCGGCGCCATGGGACAGCCGGTCCGCCGCAAGCAGCATCCGCCAACGTGACAGATAGTCCATTGCCGTGTGCCCGACCAGTGCCTTGAAGCGCTGCGCGAACACCGTGCGCGAAACCCCGGCGATACGCGCCAGTGACTCCAGCGTCCAGGACTGGGCCGGAGCTGCGTGCATCGCCCCGAGGGCCAGGCTGATGTGGCTGTCGGTCAGGGCCAGGAACCAGCCCTTCGGCACCCGGCCCGGGGTAGCCAGGTGCAGGCGCAGCACCTGTACCAGCATGAGATGGGCCAGATGGGTGGACATCAACCCTGCGCCCGGCTGCGGCGCGTGCAGTTCATTGGCCCATTGATCCAGCGCCCAGCGCAGCACGCCTGCTTGTCCCGAAGCACGTGGCACATGGATCAGGGGTGGCAGCGCATCGAACAGCACGGCGGCATGCCGCCCGGGAAACGCGAATCGGCCGCTGATGAGGAAGGTCTCTCCTCCCCCGTTGTGAGTGACAACGCCCTGCCGCGCCGCCGCTTCGATGATGGGCTCGCCGCTGGCGATGGCCACTGCAGGATCCGAAGCGAGCACGAACCGGCAGCGGCTGTTGAGCAGGAAGCAGTCGCCGGCTTCGAAGTGGAACGGTGCGGGCTCACCCTCGACGCGGCCCCAGCAGCCGCCCCCCATGACTGCCGTGAACTTGATGCCTTCGTGCGCCGGGAAATCGAATGCCCAGTCGCCGGCGGCATCGAATCCGGCAAAGAACTGGCTGCTTGGCTGCAGCAGTGACAGCACATCGGACAGCGGATCAGCGCTCATATCCGTACGCTCGAAGAAGTCAGGCGAACGCCACGGCATGGATCGTACAGAACCCCGGGCCTATCGTGCATTCCATGGCGGCACATCACCGCCCCGCTCCCGATCAGACACAGGAATTGCCCATGAAACGCCTGCAGGACAAAGTCGCCATCATCACCGGCGCCGGCAGCGGCACCGGCATGGGCGCGGTCATCGCCCGGGTCTTCGCCAGCGAAGGCGCCGTCGTTGTTGCTACCGGCACCCCCGACCGCAAACAGAACCTTGACGCACTGGTGCAGGACCTCACCGCCCAGGGCCATCGTGCAACATCGGCGTTCCTGGATGTGACCCGGCCCGAACAATGGGCCGAGGTGGCCGCCACCACAATCGAGCGCCATGGCCGCATCGATATCCTGGTCAACAACGCCGGCACGCCGGGGCCGCGCGACGGCCGCTGGGACAACGCCACGGCCGAGGACTTCAGCCACGTCATCGACGTCAATCTGACCAGCCAGTTCCATGGCATCAAGGCGGTCACGCCGCAGATGGAACTGCAGCACAGTGGCGCGATCATCAACATCTCGTCCGCCGCCGGCATCATCGTCTTCCCCGACGTGCCGCCGGGCTACAGCGCCTCCAAGGGCGGCAGCCGTCACCTGACCAAGGCCGCCGCCGTCGATTTCGCCCGCCGCGGCATCCGTGTCAACGGCATCTACCCGGGGCTGATCGACACGCCGATGGCGACCCATTTCACCGAGGATCCGCAACTCTTGGAAAGCCTGCTCAAGGGCATTCCGATCGGCCGCGTCGGCACTTCGGAGGAAATCGCCAAGGCCGCGCTGTTCCTGGCCAGCGATGACGCGTCCTACGTCATCGGTGCCGAACTGGTGGTCGACGGTGGATTGACCATCATCTGATCGCGTGTTGCACAACATTCCGCAGGATTCTCCAATGAATACACAACAACCACGTGTCTGGTTCATCACCGGTGCGTCATCCGGCCTGGGCAAGGCCCTTTCCGAAGCGGTCATTGCCCGGGGTGACCGCGCCATCGTTACCGCGCGGCGGCTGGACCGCCTTCGCGCGATCGCCGCAGGCCATGAGGACCACGTCCTGCCGCTGGCGCTTGACGTGAACGATGCCGATGGCCGTGCACGTGCCGTGGCCGACGCCATCGAACGCTTCGGGCGCATCGATGTGCTGGCCAATGTGGCTGGCCGCGGTGTGGTGGGCGCCTGCGAGGAGTTCAGCCTGGAACAGCTGCGCGAGCAGATGGAGCTGAACTTCTTCGCTGCTGCCGAAATGAGTCGCGCCGTGTTGCCGCAGATGCGGAAGCAAGGCGCTGGCCACATTCTCACTGTCAGCAGCATTGCCGGGCTGGTGGCAATGAACGCGGCCGGTCCCTACTGTGCAGCGAAGTTCGCTATCGAAGGCTGGACCGAAGCACTGGCGATCGAAGCAAAGCCGCTCGGCATCCGGGTGACGCTGGTGGATCCGGGCGCGTTCCGCACCGAGTTCGCCGGTGATGCCAACATGCGGCCAGCACACCGCATCGATGCTTATCGGCCGGTTGTGGAGCCATTCGAAACCTACCTGGAATCATCCTCCGGGCAGCAGATGGGTGACCCGGAAAAGGCCGCGCAGCGCATGCTGGACGTTGTAGCCAGCGATGACCCGCCGGTGCGGCTGATGCTGGGTGCGGATGCCTATTCGATCTGGGAGACCACCCTGGCCAACCGCCAGGCCGATCTGGCCAGGTGGCGTGAGCGCGGTCTCGATACCGCGTTCGAGGGCGCCGCTACAGTGCAGATCCAGCTGTAAAGCAAACGTCCCGCCGGCCTGAAATGGGCCGGCGGGACGTACGCTGCTCTGGTTGGCCTTGTTGCATCAAGCGCCAAGATGCGTCCGGTAGAACCGAATCAGCTGCTGCAGCGCCTGGGTGGTGGCTGCTGGCTGGTCATACAGCTCGTAGTGGCTGGCGCCGGCCACGATCTGGATGCTCTTCTGCACCGAACGCGCCCTTGCGTACAGCTCCAGGCCGTCACGATACGAACCGAAGCCACCGGGCACACCGCCGATGACGATGTGCAGCGGCTGAGTCAGCAGATGCTCGGTGAACGCAAAGGCATCCCAGCTCAGGGCGGCGCCGGTGCTGGTGAAGCGCAGCTTGTTCGGCGAGCCCGGCTGCTGGCCACGCGGCGTGCAGTAGTACTGCACCGCCTCGACGATGTCGATGTCGTTGATTCCAGCAGCTTCGCGCTCCGCTTCAGAGCCGGGAATGTAACCCACGATCAACGGCTCAGCACCCCGTGCCTCGGCAGTGCGCTGCTTGCCCAGCGCTTCCAACGTCTTCAACGCAGCATCCGGCGACATGTCACCCTCACGCATCAGCCGGCCATAGTTGGCAGCCACCACCGTGCCGACTGCCTTGAATCGGTGGTCGGTAGTGGCCGCACTCACCGCATAGCCACCGCCGCCGCAGACGCCCAGCACGCCAACACGGTCTTCATCGATGTACGGCAGCGTCATCAGGTAATCCATGGCACAGCGGAAGTCCTCCACACGGGTAGCGGGATCTTCCATGAAGCGGGGCTCACCACCGCTGGCGCCTTGGGTGGAGGCGTCAAAAGCGAGAGTGATGAAACCAGCGGCGGTCAGTGCCTCACCGTAGATGGCGCCCGACGTCTGCTCCTTGCAGCTGCTGATCGGGTGCGCGCAGACGATGGCGGCGTACTTGCTGGCAGGGTCGAAGCCTTCCGGAAAGCGCAGGGTGGCGGCGACATCCCAGCTACGGTTCTTGAAACTGACGGTCTGTTGGGTGCTCATTTCAGTTCTCCAGGGGATTGGATTCGGCAGGCAAAGCGTAGGCCGCCGCTATTGGGTTGATAATCCCGGAAAAAAGCATTGCACTTATTCCAAGTGCCACCTAATTGCTCCAGGTCGCCGACTTCAGACCGTCTCCACGCCCGCGTTCACACGGTGCAACCCAACACTTCGCAATAGTGCGCTGGCTCCCCATGTGATGAAGGTTGAAGTCGCTGATTTCCGTTCGCTACCCTCAATGGCCTCGTCATGCGCGCCTCACGGTGCGCATTCTGCTTGTCGTGTACGCTGCCTACCTGCTGGCCGGCAACATCTTCCTCAACACCCCGCTGTTCGACCAGGTCACCAACCGCAAGCCGCACAAGTTCGTGATGACCACCGGCCCGGCCATCACGCTGCTGCCTGGCCATGTGATCGCGTGGAACGTGCACATGCGCGGGCACGTCAACCACACCGTCTACGTGCTGCACGCCGAACGCGCCAGCGCCCGGCTGGCCGTGCTGCCCCTGTTCCGCCGCGAAGTGCGGGTTCCCCGATTGCAGGCCACAGGCGTGTCGGCCGAAATCAGTCGCGTCGAGGACGCCATTCCGTCGCCCCCGCGCGGCGACCAGGGTTGGACCCTGCGTTTCGACGCCATCGACAGCGACAGCATCCGCAGCGCCCGGCTCGGCAAGCTGCTGATCATCGGCAAGGGCCAGGGCACGGTCGGGTTCCTCAAGCAGCTGCGCGGCGGCCCATCGGAACTGTTCGATTCCGAGGTCTCGTTCAGCAAAGCAGATACCAGCTATGACGGCGTGCAGCTGCTGGGCGACATGGATCTGACTGCGCGCTTCAGCTATCCGCGCCACTATCGCGATCAGGCGCCTGGCCTGGCCAAGTTGAAGCTGCTGCATGCGCAACTTGATTTGGACGCGCGCAGCCAGGGCCTGCGCATGGATACGGACGCCACAACGCCAAAGATCTCCAGCGCGCCCGTGCCCGGACGCCTGCAACTGGCGGTCCACCTGATCGACGGCCAACTGCAACCCGGTGACCGCGCGCTGTGGCAGGTGCCGCTCTTCCTCGGCGATGGCGCGCCCGATCGCGGTGTGCTGGCCCTGCAGCTCAATGTAGCCAACGACCTGCGCCTGCAGGCCCGCCTGCCGCCACGCCCGGATTCGGCCGCCGGCATCGATGCCGACCTGCACATCACCGGGCGCGAGATTCCCTTCCAGCACCCTTCCCAGCTGCTGGAGCGCAGCTCCGGTACCGTGCGTGGCGAATGGACCTTCACCTCGCTCAACTGGATCCCTGCCCTGTTCGTGCGCAAGCCGTGGCTGCAGCTGGATGGCGGCGGCACGCTGAAGGCCGACCTACGCCTGCGCAATGGTGAGCTGATCGAAGGCAGCACCGTGGATATTCCTTCGGCTGCCGCCGTGGCCGAGGTCGCTGGCGTGCGCCTGGCCGGCACGGCCAGTGCGCATGGCGAGCTGAAGGCCGGCACCCCCACTCAGGCACAGCTGGCGATCCGGCTGCCCCGCTTCACCGCTCGCCCAAGCGATGCGAAGGATGTGCGCCTGTTCGACGGGCGCGACCTGGCCGTGGACCTCACCGGCGACGGCCGCCTGCAGGAACTGCGCAAGGGCGTTCGTGCGCGGCTGCGCTTCAGCCAAGCGACCATCCCGGACCTGGCCGCCTACAACCGCTACCTTGGCTCTCAACAGGTGCGCCTGCTGCGTGGCACCGGCAGCCTCAGCGGCGACGCCACGCTCGACACCGATGGCCGCGTCGGCCACGGCACCGCGCGGCTGCTGGGTCGCAATGCCAGCGCCAAGGTGGCGGGCCTGGACATGGGCGGCGATGTCGACGTGAACGCGACGCTTCGCCGTGGGGACTTCAACCAGCGCCATTTCGATCTGTCCGGCACCACCGTGGAGCTGCGCAATGTGCAGGTGGCGCGCACCGATTCCAGCAGCGCGTGGAAAGGCTGCGCCGTGTTCAAGCGGGGCCGCATCGACGCGCAGTCTCCGTTCCAGGTGGACGCTATCACCGATCTGACCCTGAGCGATGCACGCCCCTTGCTGGCCGTGTTCGCCAAGCGCACCGACTATCCGCGCTGGACGCTGTCCCTGCTCGACTCCGGCCAGGTCGATGCACAGGCCACGCTGCGTTGGCGCCCGGGGCATCTTCTGGTCGACGGCCTGCAGGCCGAGAATGATCGCCTGTCGGTACGTGCGCGGCTGGATCTGCTGGAGCAGCGCAAGCGTGGCGATCTCTATCTGCGCTGGGGGCTGCTGGGCGCCGGCATCGAGCTTGATGGCGAACAGCGCCAGTGGCATCTGGCCAAGGCGCGTGAATGGTTCGATCAGCGCCCTTCGCTGTTGCCGGCTGCCGAAGGTGGAAGCGCCGCGGGTTCTTCAGACTGATCGCCCCGGGCTGCATCCATTTGCCGCTTCCGTTCGTATGAGCGGGTAAACGCAGGATGGAGCGGCACGGAATGAAGCGGCGTTCACAGGTTATGGGTCTTCTGGGATGGGGTGTGGTCACTTTTGCGGCGGCGGCAGTCGGCGCATGGGCATCGACATCCGCCGCCAGCTTCTACGCCACTCTCGCCCTTCCCGCCTGGGCACCGCCTGCCAGCGTGTTTGGCCCGGTATGGAGCCTGCTCTACGGGATGATGGCTGTTGCTGCATGGCTGGTCTGGCGTGAGCGCGGCTGGCGAGGTGCACAACCGGGGCTGACGCTCTATCTGCTGCAGTTGGCCGTCAATGCGCTATGGAGCTGGCTGTTCTTCGGCTGGAAGCTGGGCGCGCTGGCCTTCGTCGACATCCTGGTACTGATCACGCTGGTGTGCGCAACGATCGTTGCCTTCGCCCGCATCCATCGTGGTGCGGCGGTGATGCTGCTGCCTTACCTGGCCTGGATATCGTTCGCATCCGCGCTGAACTTCGCGGTGTGGCGCGCCAATCCCGGGTTGCTGTGACCCCGTATCAGTGCTCTCAGGCCTGTGCGACGCACTGCGGCTGCCATGCACGCAGCAACGCCGGCTTGAACGCCTGCTGGCCACAACCCGTGGGGCATCGCACCACGCGCGCGGCGGTGTGGCTGACCAGTCCCTGCCCCTCTTCCGCCTTGAACACCGTTTCGCAGCACAGGCAGCGCGCAACCAGCGAGTACAGGTGGAGCAGGCGCCCACTGGCCGGATCCTGCAGGGCATCCACATCCAGCAGCTCAAACTGGCAGCTGTCGGCAAGCATGCGGTATGGCGTTGAAGGCAAGGTCTGCAGGTTCACGTGGCGTGGTTACTCAGGAATGTGCATTCACCCTAGGCAAGTCGGTGTCGAGCGCGCGTGCAGCGCACATGTACCTTTCGCGAAACGTGCAAGTGCTGTTGGAATGCTCAGATGAAGAATTCAGGTTTGAATGAAACGTTCTTCACGCGCACGTGCTGGTATGCGAATGCACGATTTTGCGTCACCATCCATGCATGCCGGATGCAACGCTGGGCCACTCCAGCCATCCACGAATCATGAGTCCCGCCTTTGATGCCTTCTGCCGAGTCCACGCACGACACCGCCCAGTCCCGTTGTGCGCGTGAGCCGATTCATACGCCCGGTGCCATCCAGCCATACGGTGTGCTTCTGGTAGTGGAGCCGCAGTCACTGCGGGTGCGTGAGCGTGCCATCAGCCAGCAAGGGCTGCTGCAGCAGTTCGGCGAACCCTTGATGCAGCATGTCAGCGAGGTACTGGGCGGCGTACTGGCGCCCTTCCAGGCGCTGTTCCAGCAGGCCGCGGTGGGCAGCAGCACACATGTCGGCGCCGTGCACCTGGATGGCCACGGCCGGCATCAGCTGTTGGTGCATCGCTCCGCCACCGATCTGCTGGTCGAGCTGGAGGCACCGGTTCCCGGCCAGCCTGGCTCGCTGGAAGAACTGTATCCGTCGATCCGCGAACTGATGACCGGCATCGAATCGGCTACCACCGTGGAAGATCTGTGCCAGCTGGCGGCCGCGCACATGCGCCGGCTGACCGGCTTCGACCGCACCCTGGTCTACCAGTTCGACACCGGCTGGAACGGCATCGTGGTCGCCGAGGATGGCAACGGCCTGTTGCCGTCCTACCTGGACCTGCGCTTCCCAGAATCGGACATTCCGGCCCAGGCCCGCGAGCTGTATCGGCGCAACCGGGTGCGACTGATCGCGGACAACAACTACACCCCTGCCCTACTGATGCGCAGCGAGGCGCACCGCGACGCGCCGGCCACCGACCTGAGCCTGGCCGTGCTGCGCAGCGTTTCGCCCGTGCACCTGCAGTACATGCGCAACATGGGCACCGGCGCGTCGATGTCGGTGTCACTGGTGCATGAGGGCCAGCTGTGGGGTCTGGTGTCCTGCCACACGGTTCAGCCGCGCCGCCTGCCCTATCACGTGCGCACTGCCTGCGAATTCATGGGCCAGATCCTGTCGTTGCAGATCGCGCTGAAGGAGCGTGCACGCGCCATCGAAGAGCGCGTGGCCCGCCGTTCGGTGCTGGTCAAGCTGTTGGCACGCATGGCCGGCGACGAAGATTTCATGGCTGCACTGCGCCAAGACGAAGCCAGCCTGCTGTCGCTGACCGGCGCAGCAGGCGCCGCCATCGTGCACAAGGGCGACTGCATGCGTGTGGGCCAGTGCCCGCCCGCAACCGACGTGCTGGCCCTGGCCGATTGGCTGGCGGCACAGCAGGCCGGGCAGGAAACGTACTGCAGTGACCATCTGGCAGCCGACTGGGCGCCAGGCGCGCGCCTGTCCGACGTGGCCAGCGGCGTACTGGCGGTGTCCATTTCGCAGCTGCATGACAGCTACCTGATGTGGTTCCGCCCAGAAGTGGTGCGTACCGTGCGCTGGGGCGGCGATCCGCGCAAGACCGCGGCACTCGACGTGGCACTGTCGCCGCGCAGCTCCTTCGAGGCCTGGAAGGAAACCGTGCAGCAGCGCAGCCTGCCGTGGAACGATGCCGACCGTGATGCCGCCCACGAGATGCGCACCGCCATCGTCGACATCGTGCTGCGCAAGGCCGAGGAAATGGCCGAGCTCAACGAGCAGCTGGTCCGCAGCAACAAGGAACTCGAAGCGTTTTCCTATTCGGTCAGCCACGACCTGCGTGCGCCCTTCCGCCACATCGTCGGTTACTCGGAGCTGCTGGGCAGCTCGGCCGGCGAACGCCTCAACGATACCGAGCGCCGCTTCCTGGATACCATCGTGGAATCGGCCAAATCTGCCGGAACGCTGGTGGACGACCTGCTGAGCTTCTCGCAGATGGGCCGCTCCACGCTCGGCCGGGTGCGGCTGGACATGGCGGCACTGGCCGAGGATGTCCGCAGGAGCCTGGCACTGGACTACGCCGGACGCGACGTACAGTGGACGCTGGCGCCGCTGCCGGAGGTGCAGGCCGACCCGACGATGATGCGCCTGGTCTGGCAGAACCTGCTGGCCAACGCGGTCAAATTCACCCGTGAGCGCGAGCAGGCGGTGATCGAGATCGGCCATGAGCGCCTCGATGAGGAGGACCACTTCTTCGTGCGCGACAACGGCTGCGGTTTCGACATGCGTTATGTCGACAAGCTGTTCGGCGTGTTCCAGCGCCTGCATCACGTCGAGGAATTCGAAGGCACCGGCATCGGCCTGGCCAATGTGCGCCGTATCGTCGGCCGCCATGGCGGCAGGACCTGGGCCGAGGGCGAACCCGGCAAGGGCGCCACGATCCATTTCACCTTACCCCGTTCCACAGGAGATCACCCATGAGGGACCTGCGGCCGATCCTCCTGGTAGAGGACAGCCCCAAGGATGCAGAGCTGACGCTGGCCGCACTTGCGCGTTGCCAGTTGCTGAACGATGTCATCCATGTACGTGACGGCGCCGAAGCGCTGGATTACCTGCGCTGCGAAGGCAAATTCGCCGGCGCCAACCACGGCGGCCCGGTGGTGGTGCTGCTGGACCTGAAGCTGCCCAAGGTGAACGGCCTGGAGGTGCTGGAGCAGGTGCGTGGCGATTCGAACCTGAGCAGCACGCCGGTGGTGATGCTGACCTCCTCCCGCGAAGAGCAGGATCTGGTGCGCAGTTACGAACTGGGCGTCAATGCGTTCGTGGTCAAGCCAGTCGATTTCAAGGAATTCTTCGACGCGATCCAGGGCCTGGGCATGTTCTGGGGCATCACCAACCAGCCACCACCGCATCGCCCCAACGGCTCGGGGCAGCACAATGCGTGATGGATCGCGCCGCAGCGAGCGCCTGCGCATCCTCATGCTGGAGGACAGTGCGCTTGATGCGGAGTTGATCACCGCACAATTGCACCGGGCCGGCCTCGACTTCGAGGCTGAGCGCCTGTGGACCCGCAATGCCTTCATCGAGGCAATCGAGAATCGCGCCTTCGATGTCATCCTGGCCGATCATGTGCTGCCCGGATTCGACGGCGACGCTGCACTGGCGCTGGCGCGCGAGCGGATTCCGCAGACGCCCTTCATCTTCGTTTCCGGCACGCTGACCGAGGAGCTGGCGGTGCAGGCGCTGACCCGTGGCGCACGCGACTACGTGGTCAAGCAGCGCCTGCAGCGCCTGCCGGATGCGATCCGCCGCGCCCGCCAGGAGGCGCACGAGCGTACCCAGCTGGCCCACGCGCAGGCCGCCCTGAATGACAGCCAGGCCCAGCTGCAACAGGTGACCGATGCCGTCCCGGCACTGATCGCCCAGCTCGACAAGGAGCATCGCTACCGCTTCGCCAACAAGGCCTTCCTGGACTGGCACGGCGTCAGCCTGGCCGAACTGCTGGGCCGTACGGCGCGCGATGTCAGCGGAATCTCCGCGTTTGAGCAGGCGCTGCCCAGCATCGAACGGGTGCTGCAGGGCGAGCGCACCCGCTTCCAGGTGGAGCTGGCCCACCGCAGCGGCGAATCACGTTTCGTGCAGATGGACTGCGTGCCGGAGCGAGGCGCCGACGGCGCCGTGGTCGGCTACATCTGCCTGGGCAGCGACGTCTCCGGGCTGAAGCAGGCGGAACTGGCCCTACGCGAAGACAACCAGCTGCTCGAACGGCAGGTGCAGGCGCGTACCACCGAACTCCGGGCCAGCAAGCGACGCTTGCAGGCCATCTTCGAATCCAGCTTCCAGCATCAGGTGCTGCTGGACCTGGATGGCCGCGTGGTCGACGCCAATGTCGCCTCGTTGGCTGCCGTATTGGCCGACAAGCCCGACGTTGTAGGCCAGCGCTACGGGCAATCGCCGTGGTTTGCCACCAGCGATGACGTCGGCATCCTCGTGGACCAGGCCATTGCCGCTGCCGCGAAGGGCCACAGCTCGTTGCATGCGCTGGAGCTGGAACTGCCGACCGGCCGCCGCAGCTACGATTTCTCGTTCCGTCCGCTGTTGGATGCCGAGGGCGCGGTGACCGCCGTGGTCTCCGAAGCGGTGGAAACGACTGCACGCCTGCAGGCCGAGCATGCGCTGCGCCAGTCACAGAAGATTGAAGCGGTGGGCCAGCTCACCGGCGGCATCGCCCACGATTTCAACAACATCCTGACGGTGATTTCCGGCAACGTTGAACACGCCATGCTGCTCAGCGAGCGGGCCGGCGAGCCGGGCGCCATGGTCAGTCGTGCGCTGGACAATGCTCTGAAAGGCGTGGGCCGTGCCGCCAGCCTGACCCAGCGCCTGCTGGCATTTGCCCGGCGCCAGCCACTGCACAGCCAGGCAGCCAATCTCAACGACCGCCTGCTGGACATGCATGACATGCTGCAGCGCGCCCTGGGTGAGCTGGTACAGCTGGAAATCCGCGCCGCCGAGGACGTCTGGTGCGTCGAGATCGACGTCAGCCAGCTGGAGGCATCGGTACTGAACCTGGCCGTCAACGCCCGCGATGCCATGCCCCACGGGGGCCGGCTGGTGATCGAGGTCGACAACAGCCATCTCGACCACGACTACGCCGCCTTGTTCCCCGATGCAGCGCCTGGCGAGTACGTGATGCTGCGGGTTCGCGACAATGGCCACGGCATGGACGCGGCCACCCTCGCGCGCGTGTTCGAACCCTTCTTCACCACCAAGCAGGTTGGCCGTGGTACCGGCCTGGGCCTGTCGATGGTGCATGGCTTCGTCAAGCAGTCCGGCGGCCATGTACTGATCGATTCGGTGGAGGGCGGCGGCACCAGCATCACCATGATGTTCCCGCGTTCGGCACTGGCCCTGCCCTGCGAGGCGAGCGCACCACCGACCGGCCTGGCCGGTTACTCGCCACGCGAGGAAACCATCCTGGTGGCCGAGGACAACGATGATGTGCGTGCGCACACCGTTGATGCACTGCGCCTGCTGGGCTATCGCGTGCTGGAAGCGCACGATGGCCCGTCCGCACTGCGGCTGCTGGAACGTCCGGACACCACGGTCGACCTGCTGTTCTCCGACGTGGTGATGCCCGGCATGTCGGGCTGGGAGCTGGTGCGGGAAGTCCGGGAGCGCTGGCCCGACGTCGCGGTCCTGTTCACCTCAGGCTATCCGCGCGATCACGACGCGGTCGGCAGCCAGGGCCGGGCGGCCGCGCTGCTGCCCAAGCCATTTACCCGCAGCGACCTGGCCCAGGCGGTGCGTACCGCGCTGGAAGGTGCGGCGCACTGAGATCAGGCAACCGGGTCGCGCACGTCCGTCGCGATCCGGTTGATGTCCGCGCACTCCACCGTGGCCGGCGAATGCTCCATGCCGGCCAGCGCAATCATCGCCTGGCCCAGTGCCAGGTTGCTGGTCACCAGTGACGGCGCGATCACACCCGCCAGTTTCATCAAGGGTGCGCCACCCCAGTACAGCGGCTTCAGCAGGCCATGACGGGTGCCGGTGCCCTGCACGGGGCGAACGCCACCCGGACGCAGCATGACCGTGCGGACCGGCAGCGACTGCAGTGCCCGCTCTGCCTCGCCCTTGATCCGCAATGGCATCAACCGGCTTCGCGCATCCGCACCGGCGCCGGATACATACAGGAAACACCCCTGCGGGTTCACCGTGGCCCAGGCGCGGGCGACGGCCAAGGTGGTGTCCAGTGTCACCCTTCGGTACTCGGCCTCGGCCGTGCCGACCGGTGGAGCGCCGGCACAGTAGAAGCAGGCATCGAACCCCGACAGATCATCCTGCCGTTCCTCGATCCTAAGGAAGTCCGGCACGATCAGTTCGCTGCCGCTACCGTCGAGGCTGCCCGGGCGCCGGACCAGTGCAGTCAGATCGGCAACCCGGAGCGAGCGCTGGCAGGCCAGGGCCACGCCCTGCCCCACCAGCCCCGTGGCACCGGTCAACAGAATCCGTAGCGCGCCCAATGCCATCGCTGCACGCATCCTAGAGCTTCACGAAACGCTGGATCTTCCGCGCCAGCCAGCCACTGAACACCAGTGGCGCATCCAGCGCCGACACGCAGATGCACGGTACGCCCGGCGCCGTCACCGGCTGATGCTCCACGTCCTCATCCAGATCCGCCACGTCGCCCGGCGCAAACAGCCCCAGCGCATCGTTGTAGGAACCGCGCAGGATCTGGGTCAGCTCGCTGCGGCCATGGCTGTGCATGGGCAGGCACTTGCCCGGGGCGATCTTCAGCATGATCAGCGACGGCATCTGCTCCGCACGGATGCAGTGCACGCCCGGCGCCATCCAGCGCCAACGCAACCCGCTGAGCGAGGCGCCGAAGAAAGGGTGCAGCGAGGCAGGCAGATGGTCCGGGTCGGCCTCGGGCCGCTCCTTCGGCACGGAACGCGCGGCTCCGGTCATGGCAATCGGCATTTCCGCAGCCAACTGCATCAGCATGGCCTCACGCAACTGCTCACGCCGCGAATCGGCGGTGGACGGCTGTGTCTGTTCCAGCAGAGCAGAGCCGATCGCCTCAGCCTCGCGCAGGCGCTGACGGCAATGCGGGCACTGCTCCAGGTGGGCACCGGCCACGATACTCAACGGCGCCGGCAGCGCCCCGGCGGCATAGCTCATCAGGGTGGATTCGTGCAGGTGGTGGTGCGGATTCACAGCGCACCTCCCACTTTCGCCTGCAGTTGCAGGAACGCTCGGCGCAGGTGTGATTTGACCGTCCCCAGCGGCATGCCCAACGCCTCGGCGATTTCGCTGTGGCTCTTGGCTTCGAAATAGGACATCCGCACCAGCCGCGCCTGCACCGCAGGCAGCTCGTTGATGCGCTGGCGCAGGCGCGCCTGATCGGCGAACTGCTCGGCACTGCTGCGCTCGACCACATCCAGTGCTGCCGCATCTTCCACCGCGGCCTGCACCTGCATCCAGCTGCGTTCGCGCCGTATGCGATCGATATGCAGGTTGCGGGCGATGCGATACAGCCACGTACTCAAGGCCCCCTGCCCGGGGTCGAAATCGGCGGCCCGCAGCCACAGGCGCAACAGGCTCTCCTGCGCCAGCTCCTCTGCCACCGCGTCGGGCACGCCCAGCCCGCGCAGGTACACGCACAACCGCGGCATGAAGTAGTCGTAGATCCGCATGAAACAGTCGCGGTCACGAAGCCGTGCCACGCCGTCCATGTCACCGGCCCAGTTCGTCGGCTCGCTGCTCGGCTGCTGGGAACTGGACACGATGCGTGCGGTATCGAAGTTGAGGAGTGTGCTGGCGGCGTCAGGGTACATCTGCGTTCGCGGCGGGCGGGTGAAGGTCTGTCCCCTGTACGCGCGAAGGCCGCAATTGGATGCAGGCGACGTAGCGCATCCAACCGGCCATCCCCGCCGTATGACCTGGGCCCTCCCTTTCCGGATGAACACCATGCGCACTGCCTGGCTGCTGCTGTGCCTGCCCCATGCTGCGCTGGCGGCACCCTGGCTGCGAAGTGAAGGCGTGGCCACCTCCGCGCAGGGCGACATCCTCTACCGTGAAGTGCACTGGCGGCGCGAAGCAACGGAGGGTGCCGAGCGCTGGGTGCTGTACCAGTGCCCGGATGGCCAGCCCTTCGCCCGCAAGCACTTGCCAGCCAGCGCCCGCCCGCAGGCACGGGGCTATTCGCTGCAGGACCGCCGCAGCGGCCAGACCGCCGAAGTCGACGCAGCTGGCGACTCGGTGTCGATTGCCTGGAAGGAGGATGCCGCCAGCCTGCTGCGTCGACGCCGGCTTGAACTGCCACCGGACGCGGTCATCGATGCGGGATTCGACGCTGCCGTACGCCTGCACTGGCCGACGCTGCTGCGGGGCGAGCGCATCACGCTACCGTTCCTGGTGCCGGCACGTCAGCGCTACTTCCCGGTGCAGGTGCGACGCACCGGCCCTGTTCGCTGGCAGGGCATCGACGCCCAGGCAATCGAAGTCAGCCTGGACACCTGGTACGGCGGCATCGCACCGCGCCTGTCACTGGTCTATGCCAACGGCGACCGTCGCCTGCTGGAGTTCCGCGGCACCAGCAACCTGCGCGACACCCGCGGCAGCTATCCGCCGGTGACCGTGCGCTTCAGCTCGCCACCAGCCGAGCGAACGGCAGGCGACTGGCAACAGGCGTGGGCGCAACCCCTGGTGGAGCGTTGCGTCGTGACGCCCAGGTGAAGTGGAAATTTACTGCGCCGTGGCGCATCCATTGCGCATCCTGCTGCGTAAAGGAAGACACGACACCCGCCGAGATCCGCCATGGCCTCTGTAGCGCCCCTTCCCCGTCGACGCTGGCGCCTGCTGCGCACGCTGCAGCGCTGGTTCGATACCGGCAACGCCGCAGAGGCCACCGGCGAGCGGCCGGGGCGCATCGACTGGGTGCGAGCCGTGCCGTTCGCGCTGATGCATGTCGCCTGCCTGGCGGTGATCTGGGTCGGTGCCTCATGGACGGCCGTCGTGGTCGCTGCGGCATTGTATGCAGTGCGTATGTTCGCGATCACCGCGTTCTACCACCGCTACTTCTCACACCGCACCTTCCAGGCATCGCGACCGGTGCAGTTCGTGTTCGCGGTGATCGGCGCCTCCAGCGTACAGCGCGGACCGCTGTGGTGGGCCGCCCATCATCGCCACCACCATCGGCACGCCGACCAGCCGCTGGACCCGCACTCCCCACGTGAAGGCGGTTTCTGGCGCAGCCACATGGGCTGGTTCCTGACCCGTGAGGCCTTTGCCACCGATCTGTCGCGGGTACCGGACCTGGCACGCTTCCCCGAACTGCGCTGGCTGGACCGTTTCGATACGGCCGTGCCGGTACTGCTGGCCGCAGCGCTGTATGCATTGGGCGCCGGGTTGGAGCGCTGGACACCGGGCCTGCACACCTCCGGCCCGCAACTGCTGGTGTGGGGCTTCTTCATCTCCACCATCGTGCTGTTCCATGCCACGGTCACCATCAACTCGCTGGCGCACCGCTTCGGCCGCCGCCGTTTCGAGACCCGCGATGACAGTCGCAACAACCTCTGGCTGGCGCTGCTCACCTTCGGCGAAGGCTGGCACAACAACCACCACTTCTTCCCGGGCACCGTCCGCCAGGGCTTCCGCTGGTGGGAAGTCGACCTGACCTGGTATGGACTGCGCGCGATGGCGGCGCTTGGGCTGGTCAAAGGACTCAAGCCCATTCCCGAGTGGGTGCTGGCCAAGGCGAGGTACTGACATGCGCATCGCAATCATCGGCTCGGGCATTGCCGGACTGGCCAGCGCCTGGTGGCTGGACGGCGAACACGACGTCACGCTGTACGAGGCCAACGACTATCTGGGCGGTCATACCCACACCCATGACCTGGAGGTGGATGGCCAGCGCATGGCGGTGGACACCGGCTTCATCGTGTTCAATCCGCTCCACTACCCCTTGCTGAGCGCGCTGTTCGACGAGCTGGGCGTGGCGTCGAAGCCGACCAAAATGAGCTTTTCCATGCACAGCGAGCGCAGCGGCGTGGAGTACAACGCGACCTCGCTGGATGGCCTGTTCTGCCAGCGCCGCAACCTGGTATCACCGCGGTTCTGGGGCATGCTGGCCGACCTGCGCCGGTTCTATCGCGATGCCCCCCTGTTGCTGGCAGAAGACGAGGGCCCAACGCTGGGCCAGTACCTGCGCAGCCAGCGCTACGGCGATGCCTTCATCGACGAGCACCTGCTGCCGATGGCCTCCGCGTTGTGGTCGTCCCCGACGGCTACGGTGATGGACTTCCCGGCGCGCTATCTGGCCCAGTTCATGGCCAACCACCAGATGCTGCAGATGACCGGGCGTGCGCCGTGGCGGGTGGTGAGCGGCGGATCGGCGCGCTATGTCGATGCCCTGCGCGCCCGCTGGCGGGTGCATGAGCGGCTGGAGTGCCCGGTGCAGTCGGTCGAGCGCATGCCCTGGGGCGCGCGCGTGCACAGCGCGGCCGGCGTGGAAGGCTTCGATGAGGTCATCCTGGCCTGCCACAGCGACCAGACCCTGGCGCTGCTGCGTGACGCCGACCCCATCGAGCGCGACGTGCTCGGCGCCATCCGCTATCAAACCAATGAAGCGGTGCTGCACACCGATGCGTCATTACTGCCGCGCAACCGCAAGGCGTGGGCGGCATGGAACGCCCATGTGCCCCGCGATCCTGCCGCGCCGTGCACGGTCAGCTACTGCATGAACCTGCTGCAGGACCTGCCCGGCAACACGCCCCTGGTGGTAACGCTCAACCGCAGCGCGGCGATCGACCCCGGCAAGGTGCTGCGCACCCTGCGCTACGCCCACCCGGTGCACGACCATGCCGCAGTGCGCGCGCAACAGCGCTGGGCCGAGCTGCAGGGCCGCCGCCACACCTGGTTCGCGGGCGCCTATTGGGGCTGGGGCTTCCATGAGGACGGCATCCGCAGCGCCCGCCGCGTGGTCGATGCACTGCGCACCTGCGAACCGCACCGCGTCATGGCGGCTCCCGGCGAGGTGGCCGCATGAGCGCCAGTGCACTCTACTTCGGGCAGGTGATGCACCGCCGGCACCTCCCGCACCCGCATGCGTTCCGCTATCCGATCGCACAGCTGCTGCTCGACCTGGATGAACTCGACAGCGTGTTCGCCGGGCGCTGGCTGTGGTCGATCAATCGCCGCAACCTGGCCGAGTTCCGTCGCAGCGATTACTTCGGCGATCCCGCGCGGCCTTTGGCCGATGCAGTGCGCGACCACGCTGCATCCACCCTCGGCTACCGGCCCACCGGCCCGGTCCGCCTGCTCACCCATCTCCGCTTCGCCGGGCATGTGTTCAACCCGGTCAGCTTCTACTACTGCTATCGGGCCGATGGCAGCACGCTGGACTGCATCGTCGCCGAGATCACCAACACGCCCTGGAAGGAGCGGCATGCCTACGTGCTGCCAGTCGCGACGGCCACGCACGAAGGCACCTCGCTGCGCTGGCGGTTCGACAAGTGCTTCCATGTCTCGCCCTTCATGCCGATGGATTGCCATTACGACTGGCGGTTCAACTGCCCTGATGGGGATCTGCGCGTGCACATGCAGGTCTGGCGCCACGGCACGCGCCAGTTTGATGCCACCCAGGTCATGCAACGGCACGCCCTGGATGGCCGCGGGCTGGCACGCGTCCTTGCCTGCTATCCACTGATGACCACCCAAGTGGTGGCCGCCATCCACTGGCACGCGTTGCGGCTGTGGCTGAAACGCAATCCCGTGCACGACCACCCCACCCTTGCCGAGAAACCGCGATGAACTCGATGACTCCTTCGGTCGCGCTGCCGCGCCCCGGCGCATTGGATGCCTTCCTGCGCCGCCGCCTGCTGGCCCAGCTGGCCCCGATGCGCGACGGTCGCCTGTGCGTGCGCGACGCGCTGGGCGAAGTGTGGTTGGGCGATGCCCGCGGCGAACTGCATGTCACCGTCACCATCGATGACCCGGCGTTCTATCGCAAGGTGGCGGCACAAGGCAGCGTCGGCGCCGGCGAAAGCTACATCCACGGCGAATGGCGCTGTGACGACCAGGTCGCACTTATACGCCTGCTGGTGCGCAATCGCGATCTGCTCGACAGCATGGAACACGGCCCGGCCCGAGTGGGCGGCTGGCTGTTGCGCGGCTGGAACCGCCTGCGCCGCAACAGCCGTGAAGGCAGCCGCCGCAACATCGCTGCGCACTATGACCTCGGCAACGATTTCTTCGCCCTGTTCCTGTCGCCGGACCTGATGTACTCCTCGGCCCTGTTCGCCGAAGACGGCGAGTCGCTGGAGTCCGCCTCGCACCGCAAGCTGGACCGCATCTGCCAGCAGCTGCAGCTCAAGCCGGGCGACCGTGTGGTGGAGATCGGTACCGGTTGGGGCGGTTTTGCGCTGCACGCGGCACAGCACTATGGCTGCCACGTCACCACCACCACCATCTCCGCCGAGCAGCATGCGCTGGCCACCGAGCGCGTCCGCATCGCCGGCCTGCAGGACAAGGTCACGCTGCTGATGCAGGACTATCGCGACCTGCAGGGTCAGTACGACAAGCTGGTCTCGATCGAGATGATCGAAGCCATCGGCGCGGAATACTTGGACACCTACATGGCCACGCTGCAGCGACTGCTGAAGCTGGATGGCGTGGCCCTGCTGCAGGCGATCACCATCGAGGATCACCGTTACGAACAGGCACGGCGCAGCGTCGACTACATCAAACGCTACGTGTTCCCCGGCAGTTTCATTCCATCGATCAACGCGATCATGGCCGCCAAGACCCGCTCCAGTGACCTGCAGCTGGTCGCCCAGCAGGATTTCGGCCACTCCTACGCACTGACCCTGCGCGCGTGGCGCCAACGCTTCCTTGCCCAGCTGCCCGCCGTGCAGGCGCAGGGCTTTGACGCGCGCTTCTGCCGGATGTGGGAGTTCTACCTGGCCTATTGCGAGGGCGGCTTCCTGGAGCGTTCGATCGGCGTTTCGCATCTGCTGCTGGCGCGCCCAGGGCATCGTCCCGCTGGCGCATCGGGTCAAGGCGACTGAGATGCGCCGGTTCTGGGCCAATCTGCTTGGCAACCAGCTGGTCTGGCTGTGCGCCGTGGCCGGCGCCGGGCGCGGCTTGCAATGGCCGGCGCTGCTGGCAGCATCGCTCTACATCGGCAGCCAGCTGCTGACCTCGCCGCAACCGCGGCTGGATCTTCGGCTGATGCTGTTGGCGCTGGCCTGCGCGTGGCTGGTCGACGCCAGTGCCGCCGCCAGCGGCGCCGTGCGCTACGCTGCTGCCCCGCTGGGCTGGGCGCCGCCGCCCTGGATCATGGCGTTGTGGGCCGCGTTTGCGATGACGCTGACCACCTCGATGCGCTTCCTGCTGCGCCACCCTGCCCTACCAGCCCTGTTCGGCCTGCTGCTGGCCCCGCTGGCGTATCTCTCCGCAGCGCGCGGTTTCGATGCGGTTCGATTCACTGCGCCACTGTGGCAGGGCCTGCTGGTGCTGGGTGTGGGCTGGAGCATCGCGCTTTCGCTGCTGTGCATGGCCGCTCGTCGCGGCTCCAGCACCATTCCGCCGCCCTTGGCCGGAGCACCGTCATGATCAATCTGTTGTGGGTCCTGCTGTATGCCGTGCTGGTGATGAGCTGGGGCTGGGCCTGGCAGCGCCGCCACCGCAACATCGGCGTGGTCGACGTGCTCTGGGCCAAGGGCGTGGGCGCATCTGCGCTGCTGCTGGCACTGCTTGGTGACGGCGCGGTCGTGCCACGGGTTGCACTGGGGCTGCTTGGCGGCCTGTGGGGCAGTCGACTCGCCCTGCACCTGTGGCACCGAGTCCGTCACGAGCAGGAGGATGGGCGTTACCGTTACCTGCGTGAGTACTGGCATGGGCATCAGGGCAGGATCTTCGGCTTTTTCATGGCCCAGGCATTGCTGGTCGTACTGTTCGCCCTGCCCTTTGCCGCGGCGGCTGCCAATCCCCGTGCCGACCTGACACCTTGGGTCGTGGCCGCCGCACTCGTCTGGCTACTGAGTGTCGGTGGCGAGAGCCTGGCCGACCATCAACTGGCCCGGTTCCGCGCGGATCCGGCGAACAAGGGTCGCACCTGCCGCGACGGGCTGTGGCGCTACTCCCGCCACCCCAACTACTTCTTCGAATGGCTGCACTGGTTCAGCTACGTCTTGCTCGCGGTGGGCTCGCCGCTGTGGTGGCTGGCCTGGGCCGGACCGCTGCTGATGTACGTGTTCCTGCGCTACCTGAGCGGCATTCCGTTCACCGAAAAGCAGGCGCTGCGCAGCCGCGGCGACGACTACCG
Source organism: Stenotrophomonas maltophilia (assembly GCF_003205835.1). Taxonomy (GTDB): domain Bacteria; phylum Pseudomonadota; class Gammaproteobacteria; order Xanthomonadales; family Xanthomonadaceae; genus Stenotrophomonas; species Stenotrophomonas riyadhensis. The sequence goes on along the minus strand of NZ_CP029773.1, from coordinate 2,290,934 downwards.
CGCCTACCAGCGCAGCACGCCGATGTTCTTCCCCTGGTTCCCCCGTTCTTCCAAGGAGCATTCCGCATGAGCGCGATCCCGTCACTGAACCCGGCCGACGACGCGGAAACCGGGCTGATCGCCTGGGCCGAGCGCGGACTGGTTCCCGATGCGGCGCTGCGCGCCGGCATCCGTCGCCTGTGCGCGCAACGCCTGCACGAGGAAATGCTGGGCGGTATCGAAGCACAGTCCGCGCGCTTCGGCCGTCGCATCGCAGAACTCGCCGACAGCCCGCTGGCGCTGCATGTCGACGCGGCCAACCGGCAGCACTATGAAGTGCCGGCAGCCTTCTTCCAGGCCTGCCTGGGCAAGCGTCTGAAGTACAGCAGCTGCTACTACCCCACCGGCCGGGAAACCCTGGACCAGGCCGAGGAAGCCATGCTAGAGCTGTACGGCCAGCGTGCCGCCCTGGCAAACGGCCAACAGATTCTTGAACTCGGCTGTGGCTGGGGCTCACTGACGTTGTGGATGGCCGAACGCTATCCGCAGGCGCATATCACCGCCGTTTCCAATTCGCACAGCCAACGCCAGTACATCATGGCGCAATGCCAGGCGCGCGGCCTGGGCAATGTCGAGGTACTGACCCGCGACGTCAACGAACTTGAACTGCCGACGGCACAGTTCGACCGCTGTGTGTCGGTGGAAATGTTCGAGCATGTGCGCAACTACGAACGCCTGCTGGCGCGGATCAGCCAGTGGCTGAAGCCCGACGGCGCGCTGTTCGTGCACATCTTCGCCCACCGCACGCTGATGTATCCGTTCGAGACCGGCGGCGGTGACAACTGGATGGGCCGCCACTTCTTCACCGGCGGCCTGATGCCCGCTGCCGACACCCTGCTGCACTTCCAGCGCGACCTGCAGTTGCAGCAGCGCTGGTTGCTGGATGGCACCCACTACCAGCGCACCGCAGATCACTGGCTGGCCAACCAGGATGCAGCGCGCGGGGACGTGATGCCCATCCTGGTCGCCACATATGGCCAGGCTGCCGCAAAAATCTGGTGGCAGCGCTGGCGCATGTTCTGGATGGCCTGTGCCGAGCTGTTCGGCTACGACGATGGCCAGCAGTGGCTGGTGGCCCACTACCTGTTCCGTCCCCGTTGAGGTGCCGCATGCGCATGTTCTCGCTGCTTCCCCTGCTCGCGGTCGGCCTGTTCGGTTCCGGCTGCAGCGCGAGTGACACCCGCCCCTTGCCGCGCCCATCCGCGGTGGACGTGCCGCGTTTCATGGGCGACTGGTACGTGATCGCACACATTCCCTCACGGCCCGAGCGCGAGGCCTTCGACGCCGTGGAAAGTTACGCGCTGCGACCGGATGGGCGCATCCAGACCACCTTCACCTATCGCAAGGGCAGCTTCGACGCCCCGCAGAAGTCGATGCATCCGATCGGCCGGGTGGAGAAGGAAGGAAACGGCGCCGTCTGGGGCATGCAGTTCATCTGGCCGATCCAGGCCGAATACATCATCGCCTGGCTCGACGAAGACTACCGCCAGACCATCGTGGCGCGCAGCAAGCGTGACTACGTCTGGTATATGGCACGTACGCCGCAGGTCTCGGAAAGCGACTACCAGCAGGCAGTGCAGCGCATTGCGGCGATGGGCTATGACACCCGCAAGCTGCGGCGCGTGCCGCAGTCGGTGCGATGACGTCTTCGCTGGAAACCGGTGAACGCAGGCGGCATTTCGCGCCAACCTGACGCGGCGCATCCACGGCGTTGATGTGCCGCTGCGCACACTGCATTACCCCACCGCAAGACAGGCACCTCCGGCATGCATCCCCTATCTCATCCGCGCACCTGCAACCTGTTGCTGGTGGAGGATCAGTTCGACCTGGCCGCCTTGATGGAGCAGGCACTACAGGACGGGGGCAGCCAGGTGACCCACGCGTACAGCGTGTTCGACGCGATGGGACTGCTCGACACCCAGCACTTCGATGGCGCCGTGCTGGATGTGGAGCTGCGTGACGGCGTGGTGTTTCCGGTTGCCGACCGCCTGGCCGACCTCGGCATTCCCTATCTGTTCGTTTCAGCAGTCTATGACCAGCTCGTTCCGGCGCGGCATCGCCGCGCGCCGTTCGTGGCCAAGCCGTTCCATCTCGACATGCTGCAGCAGGCGGTGCATCGCACCGTAACCGGGCATTGAACGTCCGTGCTCCGGATCAGTCGAGCGTGCCCAGCAGCCACGCTGCGCAGCGCCTGACATCCTCGGCGTCATGCCAGCAATGGAGCGCGACGCGCAGATAACCCAACCGGACGCTGCTGTGGATGCCCTGCGCCTCTGCTGTCGCCAGCAGGCGCGCCAACCGATCCTCCGGAAGCGCGAAACAGAGCGTCGGGCCCAGGCGATCCTGTTCGAGCAGCGCCATCAATCGCGCAGCTTCCGCACGCCACGTCCCGTCACCCAGCGCCAATTGTTCGAGCAGCTGCCGCTGCAGCGATGCCACATGCGCCTGGATGGCGGCCACACCGCCACAGTCCAGCAGCAGCTGCAGTGATGAGGCAAGTGCCTCGCACGACAGGATCGAAGGACTGCCCGCTTCCAGCCGCCGTCCGTCCGTGGCCCAGAGGTCGGCCGCGGGCGCCGGGTCCGAAGTCTGCGAGAACTCCTCGGGCCCGGAGAGCCAGGTTCCCAGCGGAACCAGCTTCTGGCGGAACCCGGGCTCGGTCCAAAGGAAGCCCTGCCCCTGCAGGCCCAGCAGGCCCTTGTGGCCCCCGGTCGCCAGCGCGCTCACGCCCGTCAGTTCGAGCGTTGTCGTGCCGGCACCCTGGATCGCATCAACCACAAGATCGACACCCGCGCCGCGACAGGCCGTTCCCAGTTTCTGCAGATCCAGTTTGATTCCATCCTGGAAGCGCACCCAGGAGGCGGCGATCATCCGGGTGCGCGGCGTGATCGCTTCGATCAGCCGATCTTCCGGCGCATCCCGTGCGGTCGGGCGCTGGCCTGGCTGCCACAGGTCGATCTCCCGGCACTGCACGCCGCGTCGGGACAACGCCAGCCACGGCAGGCGGTTGCTGGGAAACTCGCCTGCCGGAATCAGGATCTCGTCACCGGCCTGCCAGGGGTAACCGAACGCAACGGCCTCCAGGCCGGACGAGGTGCAGGTCATCAGGCTGATGTCCGCAGCGTCAGCGGCCAGCAGCGTCGCAGCGGCATGCCGCAACCTGCGCTGGACATCCAGGAAGTCCTCCTCCCAGCGCAACTCCCACGGCCGCAGCTGCACCCCCATCAATGCCTGCACCGCATCCGCGGATGCCCGCGGCAGCGGCCCGTCCTTGCAATGGGAAAGCCACAGCACATCGCGTGGCATATCGAACGCGGCAGGATCAAGCAGGGAAGCGGTAGTCATAGGGAGAACGGCAGCATCTGCGGGAGACACCCATCATGCGGGGCGCGCCCGCAGGCACGTCAAGCGCCCTGAGCATGCAGCACCGGAAATCAGGCAGACCGGATGGCCTGCACGGGCATGATCGCGGACGCCCTCAATGCAGGTGCCAGTACCGCCACCTGCCCCAGCAGCCACAGCGCCAGCGCACTGATCGGCAGGTACGCCAGTGGAAGCCGGGGCAGTTCGTAGAACCGCATCAGACCGAGGTTGAATGCATAGGCCAGCAACGCGCCAACTACGACACCCAGGCTCACGACCAGGAAGTTCTCCAGCTGGAAGTAGCGCAGGATGTCGCGGCGGGTAGCACCCAGCGCACGGCGGATGCCGATCTGCCTGCGCCGCTGCTCTACCCAGTAGCTGGCCAGGCCGACAATGCCCAGCGCGGTGGCTCCCAGCAGCGCGACGATCACGCCCGCCAGCAGCGCCATCATCAACCTGGCGCCATGGAAATAGTCCGCGCGCAGCTCGGCGACGGTGCGGCTGGCGGCCTGGTCGAATACCACGTCGGGGGCCACTGCTGCCACCGCCCGCTGTGCGTCGGCCATGACCCGCGGCAGCGCTTCGGGCGCGGCCCGCACCAGGTAGCGCCCCGCCAACTGCGGACCTGGCTTGGCCGGCATCAGCACGGACCAATCATTGCCCAGCGCCTCCCCTCCACCTGGCTGTGACACAGCCAGGTGCTCGACCACGCCGATAACGGTGAAACGGCTGTCCATCGACCACAGGCTGCGCCCCACTGCCGGCTCACCGGGCCAGTAACGCTCTGCCAGCTGCCGCGTCACCAGGATCGGCGCATTGGCGGGCACGTACTGCCCGATCGGCGCGTACTCGGCGGCATCCGGCAGGCGCCCGGCCAACAGCTTCAGGCCCAGCGCCTGGATCGCCACCGCATCACCCAGGTAGAAATCGAGGACCCCGCCGAAGACGTTGCTGCTCTCATCGGTATGGACACCCGCGCGGACACCCGGCTCACCGAACGGAACGGCGCTGATGATGCCGACCGACGTTACGCCCGGAATCGCCTGCAGTGCACCGGTCACACGGGCATTGAGGTCAGCGGCCTGCGCGGCATCGAATCCGGAGAGCTGCACAATGCCCAGCGACGACTCGGCCAGGCCACTGTCCAGGTTCAGTGCACGCCCCTTCTCGGTGAGCATGAAGATGGCATTGCACAGCACGGCGCAGGCCAGCGCGATCTCCAATGCAATCAACAGGGTGGCCAGCCGGTGCTTGCGCAGCGCTGCGATGATCAGTCCGGTTTGCATGATCGTGTCCTCTACAGCAGCTTGAGCTGCGCCACGGGCTGGATCGAACTCGCGCGATAGGCGGGAATCGCGCCTGCCACCAGGCTGGCCAGCAGGGAAAGACCGAAGGTGGCCATGAACATGGCCGGGTCCAGATGGATCAGGTCCGCGTAGGCAACCGGCTGGGTGCGGATCACCCACAGGCCCAGCAAGGTCAGCAGCAGCCCGCCCAACCCTCCGGCGACACCGATCAGCCCGGCTTCCAGCATGCATTGCATGAACACCGCACGCCGGCTGGCACCCAGCGCGCGCCGCAGGCCGATTTCTCCGCCGTGGCGCAGGAAGCGCGCCAGCAGCAGCCCGACCACATTGGCCAGGCAGACCATCAGGAACGCAAAGGACAGCACCGTCTGTACCTTCACGTCACTCGGCACTACCTGGTTGAAGTCCAGCCACGCCATCAACGAGCGGAGCCGGGTATTGTCGGCGTGCCGGATGCGCCCCAGACGCTGCTGTTCGCCGGCGTAGTTGGCCAGATAGCGACGATAGCCGGCCACCTTCTCCGGGCTGCCCAGTTCCACCCAGACCGCGACCGCCACGCAGGGCGAGTTCTGCAGCACACCCGGCTTATCGGGCATTGCCCAGCAGGTAAAGGGCTGGAAGTCGCCCTCGTTGATATCCAGGCTGGTCGACATCGGCAGATAGATGTCATCGGCCGCGGCGTAGAAACTTGACGTCTCGCCACCCGAGAACCGCCCTCCCCTGATCTTGTAGAACAAGGGGGAGGGCCGCCAGTGATCCAGCACGCCGATCACCTGCACATGGGTATCCTTGACCCGGAGGGTCTGGCCGACACTGTCGCGGCCCCCGAACAGGCGCTGGTTCAACCGGGCCGAGATGACCGCGACGCGGCCGCGACGCTGGTCATCGTCAGCCGTCCAGGCACGGCCATACTGGAAGGGCACCTCGAACATGGGGAAGAAGTCCGCCGTGGTCGAGATCGAAGATCCCATCAGCGGCGCCGTCCCGGCCAGGTCCGAACGGAGCTTCACCGGATTGACCACCACCATGGTCTGCCGGTCTGCCTGGCCGGATGACCAGAGATCGTGCGCGGTCCGATAGTCGAGTACGTCGTGTGGTTCGCGTCCTTTCGATCCAGGATCGACGTCCACCTGCGGATAGAAGATCCGATCACTCCGGCCAGGCAGCGGATCCCCGGAAAGCAGGTGGGTGACGGTCAGCGTGGTCATGCTGGCGCCGATCCCCACGGCAACCGCCAGCACCATCAGTGCGGTAATGATCGTGTTGCGCCTGGCGTTGTGCAGCGCCAGCTTCAGGTAATAGCCCATCATGGAAGGTGCATCCCCCTGCGTCCGTCATGCTCCATGCAGATACGATGCAGGGGTTGCCAGAAAGGTTTAAACGGATGAGGCGGACGATGGACGGGCACTTCGACAGTACAGACCTGCCAGGCAGTGATGGCTTTGGGATTCGGGCCCTGCTCGCCGATGACCTGGATCTGATCTGCGCCCACCGCGAGGCGATGTTCCGCGAGAGTGGCCGCCCAGCAGACGTGCTGGAGCAGATGGCCGGCCCCTTCCGTGCCTGGCTCGCGCCGCGCCTGGCCTGCGGCGACTATTTCGGATTTGCCCTCACGGACCAGGGGCGCCCCATCGCGGGCATCGGCCTGATGCTGATCGACTGGCCGCCCCACCCTGCCCACCCGGAGCAGGACAGCCGTGGCTATGTGTTGAACGTCTACGTCGAACCGGCCTATCGCCGGCGTGGGATCGCCCGCACGCTGATGTCATGGGCCGACCGTGCTTTCGCCGAACGCGGCGTCACCTATGCGGTACTGCACGCCACCGAACAGGGAAGGCCGCTGTACGCCGATCTGGGCTGGGCGCCGACCCGCGAAATGGCCCGCACCCTGGACGCAGCCGCTCCCGGCAGTCAATCCAGCGCGAACCCTGCAACCTTGCCTTCTTCGTCGGGGCGGATCATGTACGGCATGAAGACGCCCGGCCCAAAGGTTGCCACGTAGCGGTACATCGTGCCCTTCTCGCTGGCCTGGGTACCTTTGAAGATCAGGGTGACCGGCTCCCCGTAGGGCGCGACCGCCTTCGATAGCCCGGCGCCCATCCCCGCCTCCAGCCTTGCACGCAGGTTCGCGCTGAAATCCGCATAGCCGTGCCCGGCCTGCAATTGTTCAAACGTCGCACGCGCACGCGCGGTCACTGCGGCCTCTTCGCCAGGCGCAGGCCGGCTCCAGGCAGCGACGATGGCGGGATGAAGCGCACTGAAGACCGCATTGGTCAGCGTGATCCCGGCCTCCGGCGCCTTGTCCCCAAGATTGGTGAAGGCAATGATGCGCAGCCCAAGATCGGGAAAATACTCGTCGGCGGTGGTGAACCCCTGCGAACCACCGGTATGGCCGATCCGGGCCTGGCCGTAGACCGCATTGACGAACAACCCCAGCCCATAGTCGGCGCTGCCACCCTCACCGGTGTGGACCGGCGTGATCATTTCACGGTAGCCGGCCTGGCTGACCACGCGACCCTCGCTCAGGCCGTGGTCCCAGCGCGCGAGGTCGTCCAGCGTACTGACCAGGGCGCCGGCAGCACCGCTCCAGTCCGGGTGGAAGTAAGGTGATCGGCGCAGCACGCCCGCCTCGTGCCGATACCCCACCGCCATGCCTTGCAGTCGCCCCGTGTCGGCCAGGGTGAAGGTATGCCGCATGCCCAGCGGCTCCAGCAGGTGCCGTCGCACGTAGTCGACGTAACGCTCGCCCGATACCACCTCGATGACCCGGCCGAGCAGGATGTATCCGGTATTGGAGTACGACCAGCGGCTGCCCGGCGCGAAATCGAGAGGGCGATCGCTGATACGCGCGATCAGCCGATCAAACGCAATCGGCTGCGTCACCAGGGCATCGACCTCCGGTTCGGGCCCGTCGAAATAGTCATGCAGGCCGCTGGTATGGGACAGCAGCTGGCGCAGGGTCACCTCCTGCGCATGCGGGGCGTCTGGCAGGTACCTGGCAAGTGGATCATCCAGCGTGAGCCTGCCGGCCTCCTGCAGCTGCACGACCGCAGCGGCGGTGAACTGCTTGGTGATCGAGCCGATCTCGAAGGGCGTGTCGGCACGCACCGCCAGCCCCCGCGCCAGATCGCGCTGGCCATAGGCCTTCGCGTGGACCAGGCGCCCGTCCTGGAGGACCATCACCGCCGCACCGGGAACATTGAAGCGACGCATGACCTGGCCGACGCCACTGTCGATGCCTTGGATCACGGCCGCATCCAGTGTGCCTTTCGCTCTGCCCGAAACATCGCTACGTATCACTTCCGTGGCAACAGCGGGCCTGCTGCTGCCCATCATTGCCAACAGCAGGCCACCCAGGGCAATCCAGATACGTGCCGTGCGCATTTCCGAGCCCATATAATTCAAATTTGAACTATAGTTTGAATTATGAACTCCCCCGCCGCAAGCCACCCCAGCCCGGCAGCGCTCAAGCTGACACCCACCCAGCTTGCGGCGATGGCCTCCCCCACACGGATGGCGATACTGCAGCGCCTGGACGCAGAGGGTCCCGCGAGCATCCGCGAGCTTGCCGAGCGCCTGGGCCGCCCGGCCACAGCGCTCTACCACCATCTGGCGCACCTGGAGAAGCATGGCCTGGTACGCATCACCGAGCACCGCGACACCGGCCGCCGGCCTGAAGCGGTCTACGCGGCGGCGTCGGCACAGCTGTCCTCCCGCGACGCGGTGCGCACCCCGTCCGGCCGGCGGAGTCTCGTTCACGTGGCGACACGCGTCGTCGCCGCCACCCTGCGCGCCTTCGCCTCGGCCGCCACCCATGCCGCCGCCCGCTTTGAAGGACCGCACCGCAACTGCGTGGTCAGGCACCTGTCCTTCCGCGCCGACGATGCGCGCCTCGCCCGCATCAACGCATTGATCGACGAGCTTGAGGCCACCGGGCTCGACGCCGGCACACAGGGCGACACCATGCTGTTGACCGTCCTGATGGCACCTGCCACACACAAGCCGCGCGGAACACCGACCTGACCGGCTCGTCCATCGCCCTCATCAATGAATATTGCCCAGTTCAATTTTCATTGATGATCGATTCTTAGGAATAATCGCAAAAACCCTGCAGATTGAATGATCAGCGGGGCGTCAGCGCCAGAATGATCGCCACGCCCCTGCGGCGCCGATCACCTCCCTGCGCATGAATGGACATCCCGCACCGCGCCGACTGCGCCTGGCACTCCTGGACGACCATGAAGTCGTCCGCCGTGGCACCGGCCTGCACCTGTCACAGGACGCCCGCTTCAGGATCATCGCCAGCCACGGGCACAGTGACGCCTTCATCCAGACCCTGCAGAAGACGCGGGTGGATGTCGCGATCATCGATCTGACACTGGCCCGCGACGATCGCAGCAGCGCGGAGCTGATCCCCCTGCTGCGCAGCGCATTCCCACGCACGCCACTGCTTGCCTTCGCCACCCTCTCCCCCGCCACCCATCTCCATCACCTGCTGGAGGCCGGCATCGGCGGTGTCGTCAGCAAGGCCGAGCCACTGCCCATGCTGTCCGAAGCGATCATCCGTGTGTCGCAGGGGCTCGAGCGCCTGCCACCCGACCGCACCATTCCGGCAGACTGTGGTGAGCTCAGCCGCAACGAGCGCGAAGTGCTGAACCTGCTGCTGGCTGGCCTGACCGTCTCCGAGATCGCGCTGCACCGTCACCGCAGCGTCAAGACCGTCAGCACGCAGAAGATCGCGGTCCTGCGCAAGCTCGGGCTGCGCAACGATGCCGAAATCTATTCCATGCGGCGCCCACAGGACGCCCCGTGACGCGGCGCGACCACCCTCGCCGGCAGGGCTCCCTCCTCCTGCTGCTGGCCCTGCTTCTGCTGCCGGCCGCTTCGGCCGAGGACGCGCAGTCACAACGATGGCTGCCCGGTCGCGAGGTCCGCGTCGCCACCGCACCCTCGCTGCGCCCATTGCCCGCAGACCTTGCGGGCACGGCGCCGCTGCCCACCCTCGCCCACGGCTACGCCGATCTCGTGGCGCGACATTCCGGACTCCAGTTCAAGGAGCACCCCTACCCCAGCACCGGCACATCGGTGAGCGCCGTATGCCGTGGCGACGCCGACCTGGTACTGGTGGTCGGGGCGGCCAGGCATCTGCCGCCGTCCTGCCCCCATCTGGTGGCCTCTGCACCTTTCCGAGGTGGCAGGACCATGCTGGCCGGCCGCGTGGATGAGCGCTTGCCGCATGACATCGCGCAACTGGATGGCCGAACGGTTGCGGTGGTCAACGGCGGGCCCTATGCCGGATGGCTGGACGCCCATCATCCGCAGGTTCCACTGCTGTACCTGCCTGACCGGCATGCCACATTGGCCGCGGTCGAGGCCGGCATGGCCGATGTCGCGATAGGCGTGGAGACCACACTGCAACCGATGATCCGGCAGTACTTCGCCGGCCAGCTGCAGGTGCAGCCATTCGAGATCGGACTCTCCACCGACCTGCGCCTGCTGGTACGCCGCGAGGACCGGCAACTGCTGGCGCGCATCGACCAGGCCCTGCAGGACATCACACTGGAAGAGCATGCCGGCCTGCTGCAGCTCTGGGCCTGGCAGATACTGCCGGCTCCGGTTGGAAAGGCGCTGGACTGGCTGCGCACGCCGCCCCCGATCTGGCTGTTGGCAGTGCTGGCACTGCTGGCCGGCCTTCCCGTGTTCTGGCTTTCGCTGCACCAGCAACACGGACGTGAGCGGCGCAAGCAGACACGCGCAGCGGGTGTGATCAGCCACGAGATACGCAATTCGGCCCAGGTGGTGCTGGCCTCGATCGACCTGCTCAGTCAATCGCCCGCGCCCAAGGCGCAACGCGAACTGCTTGCCGCCGCCAAAGCCGCAGGCCATGCGCTGCGCGGCATGTTGAATCGCTCACTGGAGTTCGCGCGCTTGGCCGAAGGAGGATTCACGCCCCGCGCACAGGCCTGCGATGTGTTCCTGCTCTGCCGCCAATCGTTGGACGCAGTCCGCCCACAGGCACTGCTGAAAGGACTCGAACTGCGCTTCGAAGGCACGGCGGACCAGGCATCCGCCGTCGCTCTCGACCCCGAGGGACTGCGCCAGATTGTCGACAACCTGCTGGCCAACGCAGTGAAGTTCACCGATATCGGCGGGATCGATCTGCGCATACAACTGAGGCCAGCCGCCGATCCCCAGGAGCTGCTGCTCGATGTGATCGACAGCGGCATCGGCATCGATGCCCGCCAGGCTGCACGATTGTTCCAGCCGTTCCAGCAAGGCAAGGACGGGCAGGCGCGCGGCGGCAGCGGATTGGGCCTGGCGATCGCCCGCGAACTGGCCCACGCCATGCGTGGCACGCTGACACTGCACAGTGTGCCGGGTCGCGGCAGCCGGTTTACCCTGCGCTTGCCGGTGCAGGCTGCAAGATCCGACTTGCCGCCAGCGGAACAGACACGCCTCGGCCTTCCGCTTGCCGGCCTGGATCTGTTGCTGGTCGATGATCACGCGATGAATCGCCAGATCATCGCCGAACAACTGCGCCGCCTTGGGGCCGAGGTCCGCGCCCTGGCCGACGCTGACGATGCCCTTGCCGAGCAAGCGCAGACCCCGCGACGGATCGTGCTGGTGGACATCGGCCTGCAGGGCATGGATGGCTACGCGCTGGCGCAGCAACTGCGCAACCAGCCCGGGGAACCGCCGCGACTGATTGCGCTGTCAGCCCGGACAGGACGCAGGCACGCGACGCGTTGCCGCAATGCAGGCTTCCATGCAGTCCTGACCAAGCCCCTGCAGATCGGACAACTGCTGCAGGCACTGGAGCTGCCGCCAGCGGCAGGGGCTACGACCGTCGACACCGTCGCGCCGCTGGATCAGGCCTATCTGGCCGACATCAACGGCGAGCTGCTGGGCATCGAGCAGGCCGCGGAGGACTACGATGCCACGGCGCTGCGTCATCACGCACATCGCCTGCAGGGTACGCTGCAATTCTGTTGCGCAACCGATCAGGCCGGAATCGCGTCCGACCTGTGGGCGCTGGGAAACGACGCCGCACCCGACTGGGCCGATGTGCGGCGCTTGCTGCAGCTGCTGCAGCACTGGCATGGCTCCCGCATTGCGGACGCCATGCGCTCTGACTGATCAGGCCGCCAGACGCTCGACCTGGCGACGGGTCAGGTCGTTGAAACGCCCCAGCGACATCAGGTGCTGGTGGATCAGGGCCAGCCAGCCGCTGCGGTGCCACTCGATCACGGTCGCTTCCGGCAGTGCCACGAATTTCTCCACGTCCACGACCTGGAAGCCGTTGAGGTTGAATTCGCGGCCATCCGGGGTACGCACGGTGGCGTTGCGCTCGACCAGCAGGCCGTTGTCGATCAGCGCCCTGGAGAAGGCCTGGGTCTGTTCGTGCTCGCGGGTGTACTGGCCGCAGAACTCCAACGCCTGCTGCACCATGTCGGTGGCCTTGCCATCGACGAACAGCGGCTGGCCTTCGTCACCACCCTTGACCACGCGCGCGCTCTCTTCGTCGATGCCCAGCAGGAAGTCGTTCTCCGCGCCGGTGTCGATGAAGATGAAGGGGTGACGACGCAGGTAGGCCGGGATATAGGCCTCGTCTTCCCACAGGCCGTCCTTGATGAACAGGTTCTGGTCGGACACGCCCACGGCAGCCATCGGCACCGCGGTCGGGCCAGCGAACAGGATCGGGAAGTGATGCAGCGCCAGCGAGAACTCGCCGAGCACCAGCGGGATGGCGTTGTTGCCGGCAGCAAACTCGAGCCTGCCCGGCAGGATGCGCAGATCGGCGTGCACATCGGCCTGCAGCGGCACCGGACGGGTGTAGAACAGGGGGGCGCTGCTCGGCGCCGCTTCGGTGGTGGTGTCGCTGGTGGTGGTCATCTTGGGAACCGTTCGATCATGCGCGCCTGCCATCCCGGGCGCGCCAGCGGGAACAACCTGAATCCCGCATTATCAACAAGCTCGATGACAACGGCCACCCCACCGACAGCCTATTTCAACTGCAGGGGATAGCGCTGCCAGAGGACGTGGACCAGGAACCCGGCCAGCTCGGTGTCGCGCGCGCTCACCGCCGCGCGGATCTTGTCCAGCAGCACCATGTCCGAGCAGGAGCGCACATCGGCATGGTTGGCCTGCCCGGCCCGGCGGGCGCGGTAGCGCGCGGCGCGCTGCGCATCACTCATTGCGTACCCGAACTTGGGCGGACGACCGCGCTTTCGCGGCAGGGTCAGCTCCAGGGTTCCGGGGTCTTTGTCATCACGCATGAGAGGGGTGCGGGCGGCGGCGAGCAACGGGGGGTGCGCAATTTATCGTGAGGCATCACTTTAATCCAGCTTTTTCTGCAGTTTTGTTGCGATGCAATGCAAAAAACCGCACGCCACGAAGAATTCATCCACGCCTTGCGTGGATGCGCGTTCCAGGCAACAAAAAAAAGGGAGCCCGCGAACGGGCTCCCCTCACCTTCTTCATGCAGCGCGTACCGGCTCGTAGCCGTGCAGGTGCGCCTCACTGCTGGCCCGCCCCTGGCTGAGCGAACGCAGCGAGGTGGTGTAACCCACCAGCTGCGCCAGTGGTGCGAAACCACTGACCTCGGCACGACCGTCCTGGTCCTCGATGCGGGCAATACGGCCGTGGCGTCGATTGAGGTCGCCGACCACATCACCCACCGACGCTGACGGCGAATGCACCGTCACCGCCATCACCGGTTCCAGCAGCTGCGTGCCACCCTCGGCCAGCGCCGCCTTGATCGCCTCGGCGCCTGCGCGATGGAACGCCATCTCCGAGGAGTCCTTGGCATGGGTCTGGCCATCGACAAGACTGACCTCGATGCCGACCACCGGATGGCCCTGCGGACCTTCCGACAGCGCGGCACGCACGCCCTTCTCCACCGCCGCGATGAAGCTGCGCGGCACCACGCCACCGACGATGCGGTCGTTGAACACGACCTGGTCGTCCTCGCGCGGCGACACATCCAGCACCACGTGCGCGAACTGGCCCTGGCCACCGGTCTGCTTGACCAGTCGCCCGACGACGCCGTTCATCGCACGCATCGGCGTCTCCTGGTAGGCCACGCGCGGCGCACCCACGCCCACATCGACCTTCCATTCGCTGCGCAGGCGCTCGACCATCACCTCCAGGTGCAGCTCGCCCATGCCCCAGACCAGGGTCTCCGCCGTGTCGCGATCGGTTTCGACGCGGAACGACGGATCTTCCTGGGCCAGGCTGGCCAGACCCTGCGCCATCCGGATCAGGTCGGCCGCACGCGCCGGTTCCAACCGCCAGGCCAGCACCGGCATCTGGGCCTGGATGCTCTCCAGGCGCAACGGCTGCGCACGCCCACTCAGCGTTTCACCGCTGACCGCATCCTTCCAGCCCAGCACCGCGACGATATCGCCGGCCACGGCCTGCTCGATGTCGTGGGTCTGGTCGGCCTGCACCCGCACCAGGCGGCTGACACGCCGCCCCTGCGGATGCTGCGAACTGGCCACGGCATCGCCGACCTTCAACGTGCCCGAGTACAGCCGCACGAAGCTCAGCGCACCGTGCTGCTGGTGGGTGATCTTGAACAGCAGACCGGCCAGCGGACCGTCCGGATCCGGCGGCAACACCACCTCGCCGCTCTCGCTTTCGGCGGTCACGGCAGGGCGATCCAGCGGCGACGGCAGGTAATCGACCACCGCATCCAGCAGCGTCTCGATGCCCTTGTCCTTGAAGGCCGCACCGGCCAGTACCGGCACGCCCGCACCGGCCAGCGTCGCCCGGCGGATCGCCGCGCGCAGCTGTTCGGCATCGATCGCGCGACCTTCCAGCCAGGCATCGGCCAGAAGTTCGTCGTGGTCGGCCACGGCCTCGACCAACGCATCGCGTCGCGACTGCCACGTTGCGCGCAGCGTGTTGTCCCAGGGCGTGATCGCGGTCGCAGCACCGTCCTGCCAGTGCAGTACGCGCTCATCGACCAGGTCGACCCAGCCGCCGAAGTCGCTTTCGCTGCCCAGCGGCACGCCCAGCGCCCACGGCCGCGCCTGCAGCTTGTCCTGCAGCTGCTCCAGCACGCGCTCGAACGAAGCGCCGACGCGGTCCATCTTGTTGACGAAGGCGATCAACGGCACGCGGTGACGCCGCGCCTGGCGCCACACCGTCTCAGACTGCGGCTGCACGCCATCCACGGCCGAGAACACGGCCACGGCACCGTCAAGCACGCGCAGCGAACGCTCGACTTCAATGGCGAAGTCGATGTGGCCCGGAGTGTCGATCAGGGTCAGCCGATGCGGCGGCAGGTCGCGCGGCGCCCACTGCGCCTGTACGGCAGCAGCGCCGATGGTGATGCCACGTTCGCGTTCGATCGCCGAGAAATCAGTGGTCGCGTTGCCATCGTGCACTTCGCCGACGCGGTGGATCTCGCCGCTTCTCCATAGCAGGCGTTCGGTCAACGTGGTCTTGCCGGCGTCGATGTGGGCAATGATGCCAAGGTTGCGACGGCGGGAAAGGACTTGGGTGTTCATGAGGAAGGTTCCTGCAAAGCCAACTTCGGGGGCCGCACACCCCGGTTGGCGACAGGGTGCGCGGCTAGCGTTCGGTCTCGGCGATCTGGTGCATGGCACGTTCTCCTTGCGGTACATCGGGTTACGGGAAATGGAATTGCGGAAACGAAAAGAGCGCCCCGGAGGGCGCTCTGTCGAAGGTCCAGCGATGGCCGCTTCAACGGCCTCGTGGGGCTCCAGGCAGACACGCCCGTTCCGCGCTTGCGCGGGTCAGGGTGAAAAACTTCAGGAGCGGCATCCGGTTCATGGGGCGCATTCTAGACCTGCCAATCTGGCGCGCAAGTGAATATTGCGCACATTAATGGAACGATGAGGCCGACGGGCATCGGGGTCGGATCCCTTTGCCACGGGCAAAGGGCTCTGACCCCAGCTCAGCTCACTTGCACTCGTGCAGCTTGCGCGCCTCACCCACCGTCGCAGCCTGGTCGTCACCCATCGAGATCCAGCCCTTCAACGACATCGCCGGATCCACATGTGGCAGCCGCGGCCCCTCATGGACAACCACCTCGGTCCAGCTGCCCACCGGCGCCAACTCGGACAGGCGTGCCGCCTGGTCGTCCTCAGTACTGAACATGTCGTCCGGACCGGCCGGCGGCGTGGTATTCACGGTTTCCGTCTTGCGGGTTCGTACCCGAAGCGCACCATCCGGGAGCCGCTGGGTGATGACGTCGTAGCGCTCGACGCCATACGCCCACCTGCTTTCGCCAACGCTGCGGGTCTCGCTACCGTCATCAGCCACGGCCACCACCTCGCCTGCCGGCCCGACGACGCCCGCGACAACCCCAAGGCCTGACATCAGTGCCTGATAGACGATCATCTGCCGCTGCTCGGAGGTCAACGCTCCGGCCTTGAGCTTGGCGGCAGGAATCTGCAGGTACGCCGCTTCACTGCACAGCACCAGCACCTGCTGGTCGTCCCAGCTCACCGACATTTCCTCGTTGGCGAAGTACTGCGTCTTCATCGATGTCACAGCAGCACCGTCGCTACTGGAATGCAGGGTCTCGATCAGCGAGGCGTTCTCGGCCGCGTGGGTCAGCGAAACTGGAGATGTCGACGCCGCATTGGCGGCAAATGCAGAGAAAAAGGCCGATGCGAACAGCAACGTCCGCGAAACACCTGAAGCGGAGGGCAACATTGAATCAGTCCATTGAATGTAACTGGCGCCGAATGATACAGCGTCCGGATGGCGCGACCCATCAGTCAGCACCTGCAGATCCACTTCATTGGAAACCTCCCGCTCAGCGGATGAACAGCGGCAGGGCCAGGATGCTGTCGCACGCCGGTGTGCAGCTGCGGAACTGCTCGGCGAGCACTTCGGCGCTCGGCGCGCCCGGCGCTGGTGTCGCCAGCCGGGTGTGGAAGGGATGGCGTTCCAGCAGCCAGGGCTGCGTCTGCTGCAACAGCCGTAACGACTCCGCTTCGCGATCGCGTACCGAGATCCAGGTCGGCCTTGAGTGCAGGCGGTCGAACAGTCCAGACACCACAACTTCACCGATGTAGGTCGTTTCGCCTGCGCGCACGTCGAAAGTCAGCGCTTCGTCTTCGGGCACCGCCCCGACGTATCCATAACCGTGTTCGGTCAGGTAGCCGACATAGTGTCGCCCGGCCTTGGCGCGGACTGCGGCCAGACCGGCCCTGCAGCCGAACTCGAATTCACCGCGCAGGTCAGCCAACGGCGACGTCGACCGCGTGCCGCTGGCAAAGATCGTGATCAGCCTGATGTTGCTGGTGGCACAGTTCACCGACATCACCACGTAGCCCTCGTCCGCGGCCAGTGGAACATCCGGTCGTGCCTTCAGCGTCGCGCACCCACCCAGCACCGTCGCGAGCGCTGCCGCGACCACCCACGAAATCCCTTTCATCGTGCTTGCCCCCTGGTTCTGCCGGAGCATACGGGATCCGCTGCCGCCGCGCCATTGAGGGGCCTGATGCCGCGGTCAGAAGCGCCCAGCGCGACGCCCTCACACCGTCACGTGACCACCACCAGCGGCACCCCACGCCGTGGATGCTCCAGCACCACAACATCCTGCTGGTACACGCGGTGCAGGTTGTCCTCGGTCAGCACCTGCAACGGCGTACCGTCTGCCGCCACCCTGCCCTGCTCCAGCAGCACGATGCGGTCGGCATAGCCGGCGGCCAGATTCAGGTCGTGCAGCACCACGATCACGCACGCACCCGCTTCGGCACAGGAGCGCACACTGCGCAGCGTGCGCTCCTGGTGGCGCAGATCGAGCGCAGCGGTCGGTTCATCGAGCAACAGCAGCGGCGTGTCCTGCGCCAGCACGCGCGCGAACGTGGTCCGTGCGGACTCGCCCCCGGACAGCTGCTGCACCTCACGCAGGCGCAGCGCCTGCAGCTCGGCGGCATCGATCGCCGCTTCCACCTGGGCGTCGTCCGCCACCGGATCCGGCGGATGCGGCAACCGTCCCATCGCCACCACTTCCTCCACGCTGAAGGCGAAACGCACGCCAT
The DNA here is from genome assembly GCF_003205835.1 of Stenotrophomonas maltophilia. Classification (GTDB taxonomy): domain Bacteria; phylum Pseudomonadota; class Gammaproteobacteria; order Xanthomonadales; family Xanthomonadaceae; genus Stenotrophomonas; species Stenotrophomonas riyadhensis. The sequence continues at coordinate 2,273,200 of NZ_CP029773.1, read as the reverse complement.
GCTCCTGTGGCATCACCGCGCGCTCGCGCGCCAGTGGTCCGGCCTTGTAGCTGGCCAGCGGCCGGCCCAGCAGACTGACTTCGCCCGCGTCAACGCGCAGGTCACCGGCGGCGACCGCCAACAACGTGGACTTGCCCGCGCCATTCGGGCCCACCAGCGCGGTGACCGTACCCGGTTCGAACGCCAGCGAGATGCCATGCAGGATCTCGCGCTGCTGGCGGCGCACCACCACCTCGTGCAGCTTCAACAGCCCGCTCATGGAGCGGCCTTGCGGCGCTGCTGCAGCACCAGCCAGAGGAAGAACGGTGCGCCCAGCGCAGCCGAGAACAGGCCCAGCGGAATCTCCGCCGGCGGATCCAATGTGCGCGCGGCGGTGTCGGCCACCACGATCAGCAGCGCACCGAGCAGCCCGGACAACGGCAGCAGCCAGCGATGACCAGGGCCGACCAGCAGGCGCGCCACGTGCGGCACCACCAGGCCGACGAAGCTGATCGAGCCCGCAAACGCCACCGCCGCACCCACCAGCAGCGCACTGAACGCCACCAGGCGACGCCGCGTGCGGGTGACATCCAGCCCGAGGTGCTGTGCCTGGCGCTCACCCAACGCCAGCATGTCCAACGGCGTAGCCAGTCGCTGCAGCGCGAATACACCGATGGCGAACAACGGCACCACGGCCGCTACATCGGCCCAGTTGGCGCGCGCCAGCGAGCCCATCTGCCAGAACACCAGCGACTGCAGCTCGCTCTCGCTGGCGATGTATGTAAGGAAACCGATCAACGCCGAGCAGAACGCGGCCATCGCGATGCCGACCAGCAGCAGCGTGGCGTTGCCCGTACCCTTGCCGGGCCGGGCCAAGGCGTAGGTCAGGCCGATTGCCAGTGCGCCGCCAGCGAACGCGGCCACCGGCACCAGCCAGCCGGCAGCGCCCGCGGCGCCGAGAACAATGGCAGCGACCGCACCCAGCGCAGCACCCTGGCTGACACCGACGATACCGGGATCGGCCAGCGGGTTGCCGAACAATCCCTGCAGGCTGGCACCGGCCATCGCCAGCGAGGCACCAACCATTGCGCCCAACAGGGCGCGCGGAATGCGCAGCTGCCAGACCACGGCCAGGTCACGACTGCTGACCGCCTGCGGATCAAGCAGTCCCAGCTTCACACCCAGCGCCTGCACCACCTCCAGCGGCGGCAGCCGCAGCGGGCCGACGGCGAATGAAGCCAGCACCGCCCCCAGCAGTGCCAGCAACGCCACCAGCAACATCGTCCGCCCGCGACGGCGGCGCCGATCCGCCGGACTCATGCCTTCGGCAACGCCGCCAGGGCCTTGGCCAGCGCCAGCGCGCCAGCACCGGAGCCGACACTGGTGTACTTCAGCTGCACATCCGGCATCACCCAGACCCGGTTGGCCTGCCCGGCCGGGGTCTGCTTCAGCGTCGGGTAGGACTTCCACAGGCCCTCGGCGCCGCCGAACAACTGCAGGTCATGCTCGGTCACCAGGATCACCTCCGGTGCCGCCGCGACCACGCCCTCATTGCTCAGCTGCGAGTAGTTCTTCACTCCCGCTTCGGTACCGATGTTGACGCCGCCGGCCAGGGCGATCAGCTGCGCCGACGCACTGTCAGCACCGGCCACGGTCGGCGCGCCACCGGCGCCGGTGGCCGAGACGTGGATCAGTCGTGGCGCATGGCCCAGGCCCTTGCCAATCGCTGCAGCCTCGTCGAGCTGACGCTGCACCTGCGTGGCAAGCGCCTGCCCTGCCTCGGCCAGCCCTAGTGCGGCGGCGACCTTGCGCACCTTGTCCGGCGCTGGCTGCAGGTCGTCGATGACCACGGCCGGTTCACCCACTTCGCGCAGTTTCCTGGCCAGCTCGGTATGGCGGCGCAGGCTGTTGCCGAGGAACAGCGAGCCCTTCAGGCTCAGCACGCCTTCCACGCCCGTGGTGCGGTTGAACAGGAACTGGTGCGGCGCGGCCAGGCCGGCCCGGGTGGTGGTGTTGGTCGGCGCGGCGAACACCTGCTTGTCCAGTCCCAGCGCTTCGATCACCGCGATCACGTCGTCACCACCGGCGATGATGCGGCTGGTATCGGCCACCTCGACGTCGGCGCCGTCATCGGAATGCACCTTGGCCGGCAGCACGGCCTTCTGGTCGCGCACGGCCGGCATATCGGTGCCGGCCACGCGCTGCCAGCCAGCCGGCAATGCAACTTCGTCAGCCGCGGTCGCGGCGGCAGGCCCAGCCGGCTTGCCGGTGTCCGAGGGCGTCGATGAACCGCCACAGGCAGCCAGTGCCAGCGAGACAGCCAACGGAAGTGCGCACAGGCGCAGACGGGACGCGATGTTCATGCTCGTTCTCCTTGCTGGCAGGGCGACGCGCACGTCGCCCCGCCGTGTGACTTACTGCTTCGGGGTGATGCGGGTGATGCGGTCACCCTTCGGGTCTTCGGCGCCGCGCGACTTGTTCACTGCGAACACGTTGCCCTTGCCGTCGGCGCGGACATGGTTCGGCAGCGTGCCACCGTCGAGGTTGGCGACCACCTTGCCGTCACCGTTCACCACGGTGACCGTGCCAGCGCCACGGTTGCTGACGTAGGCCAGGCCGGAGACATCATCGAAGGCGACGTTCAGCGCGCCGGCGCCGACCGGCACGTCATGCAGTACCTTGCCGGCGGCCACATCGACGATCAGCAGGTTGTCGGTGCCCTGCGAGGCCACGTACAGGCGGTTGCGCGCTGCGTCGAAGGCCACGCCCGAGGCGCTGATCGAATTGCCCAGGTCAATGACCTTCTCGACCTTGCCGCTGGCCACGTCGATCACCGCCGCTTCCGGGGTGCCGATGCTGACGGTGAACAGCTTGCCGCCCTTCTCGTCCAGCACCAGGCTCATCGGAGTGAACTTGCCGTCGTCCACGCCGGACTCCAGCGTCACCGCCGGCAGCTCCTTGAGGGTCTTGGCGTCGAACACCGACAGGTGGTCCTCACCCGTGGCCGAGGCGAACACCTTGCCGTGGGTGCCATCAACCACTACGTCGCGCGCGTGCGGCACGGCATCGACCGGGAACTGGTGGACCAGCGACAGATCCTTCTGGCGGTAGACCGCGATGGAGTTCTGGCGGGTATTGGTGACCCAGACATTGCCATTGGTGTCATCCACGCCCACGCCGTAGACCGCGTACACCGCACCATTGGTGCTGCCCGGCACCTGCGCCGGGGTGATCGCCTTGGTCACCTTCAGCGACTTCGGGTCCAGCTTCAGCAGCTGCGACTGGGTCACCGGCGGGCGGCCCACGGCCGAGGTCACGAATACCGCGTTGCTGGCGGCGCTGTAGGCGGACTGATACAGGCCCGGCACCAGCTTGTTGGACTGGGTGGCGAACTGCGCCTGGCCGGACAGCGGCAGTTGCGGCGAGACGCGCAGCTTCAGCACGGTGGCTGCAGCCGGCTGGCTGGCGCGCACCACCACCGGGTGGGTGCCCGGCACCGCGTCGGCCGGAATGCTCAGCTGGGTCTTGAAGTTGCCATCGGCATCGACCACCAGCGGCTGCGTGTTGAGCACGCTGTCGCCACGCAACAGGCTGACTTTCTGGCCCGGCACGAAACCGCGACCGACCACGTCGGCAGTGCTGCCGGGAACCACGTTCTCACCGCGTGAGACGACCTCACCCTTGAAGGTGGCGTTGGCCGGCTGATCGAACACCGGCTGCGCGGTGGCGGTCACCGCCAGCAACAGGCCGGCGGCGAGGGAAGTGAGACGGAAAGACGGACGGAACGACATGGAAGGCTCCTTGCACACGTAGGCCGCGCCACGTGGCGCGGGAGTCATCGGTTGCCTGGGCCGCTGCACGTCGGCAGCCTCGCCTGGGTAGTGGGGTCGCACGGCATCGCGTGCGAAGGGATTCATTCGGCGGCGTTGTCACCACCGTTGGGCGCGCCATCGCTGGCGCTGCGGTCAGTGACGCCGTACAGCTCATGCAGCGCGGCATGGAACGACGCCGGCAGCATCGGGCCGTGGCCGAGGCCGTCGAACTCACGGTACTGCACGCGCATGCCCGGCACCTTGGCCAACCGTTCGGACAGCTGCATCGCCGCATCCGGGGTTGCGCCACCGATGCGGCGCAGGTGTGCGACCACGCGCGGATTGTTCATGTCGCGCTTGCCGCGATCACCGACACGCTCGGCGCCGCCCAGCATCAGCCAGAGCTTTGCCGGCTGGCCATGCGCGTTCTGCACGAACTGCTGTTCTGGATCACCCAGGGCCGCGCCCTGGCTCCACCACAGCGATGGACTGGCGGCCAGATAGGACTGGAAGGCGGCGGGGCGGGTGTACAACGCATTGAGCACGAACAACCCGCCCAGCGAGTGACCCCACAGCGCTTGCTGCTGCGTATCGATGCGTGCGCGACGCTCGACTTCCGGCTTGATGCGGCGTTCGATCACATCCAGGAAGGCTGCGGCGCCACCGCCGACCGCCTGGGTCGTACCGCTCTCGTCATCGGCACGGTCGATCCACGCGGTGTAGTCGCGGGTGCGTGCCTTGGAATCGATGCGCAGGTCGTTGTCGTAGCCGATCAGCACCAGCACCGGCGGCGCCTTGCGTGCGGCCAGCTCGGCCAGCAACGGCTGATCCAGCACCATGGCCACGGCGTTGCCGTCCAGCGCGTACAGCACCGGCAGCGGCGTCTTGCCGGCCTTGGCCGGGATCGCCAGGTTCACCCGCCAGCGGCGCTGCTGGTCCGGGCTGTCCACCACGAAATGCTCAAAGCGATAGCTGGCCGCGGGCTCGTCGAGCACGGTGTGGCCGATCTTCTGCAGCGGATTGCGCTGCTGTGCATGGGCGTACGGGGTGGCCAGGAGCAGACCCATCATCAAGGCGGCCAGGCCGCGGGCCAACCGGCCCCGGCGCGAAGGCAGGACGAAATGCTTCATCAGCGGCGGCAGAAGCGGCCCACGGCCGCCGGTTCACAAGGGACCGCAGTCTACCTCAAACGCGAATGATTATCACATCGATCAAACGTCACACTGTGTATCACGCGCGCATGGGGACCTTCGGCACGAAACGAGGTAATCGGCAGGCTGGATTCGCGCCAAGGCCATACGGCAAGCTAGGCGGCATCAACAAGAACAGGGACTGTCATAGCGTGTACGCCATTTGCCGCAGCCTTGCCCGAAAAGGGCTCGACACGATTCGCCCACACGTCTTCCCCGTGAGCATCCCGACCACCGAGAGGCCCGCCTGCAACATCTGCGGTTTCCGCCTGCGAGCATCCCGCGAGGCCATCGCCGAAAGGGATACCCGCAGCTGTATTGGCTGCGGATCAACGCTGCGCTTCCGTGCCCTCATGGCAGCCCTGCAGTCGGAATTGGACCAAGCGCGGGAGATCCGCGTGCTTGAGCGGACCCCCAGGCGCGGACAGATCAAGGGAATCGGCATGACCGACGCCCATATCTACACTAGTGCCCTGCGGCGCAAGTTCGATTACATCAATACCTACTTCCACAAGCGCCCCATGCTGGACATCCGTCACCCAGCCGCACACTACCTGGGAAAATATGACTTTGTTGTCAGCTCCGATGTGCTGGAACACGTGGATGGACCCTGCGAGCGCACGCTCGAAAACCTGCGGGCATTGCTGAAGCCGGGCGGGCTGCTCGTGCTCACCGTTCCCTATGGATTTCACGAGGTCACGATTGAGCACTTCCCTGAGCTCAACGACTACCGGATCGAGGGCAAAGGTGCGGATCGGGTTCTTGTCAACATCACCAGCGATGGCAGGGAGCAACGATTCTCTGACCTGTCCTTCCATGGTGGTGACGGCTCAACTTTGGAACTGAGGATCTATTCGTATCCTCACCTGGTGCGATTGCTGGGGGAAGCCGGCTTTGTTGACGTCAAGCTGCACGATAGCCAATACCCGCAATGGGGCATCATCCACGACAGCCTACTGGGCTTGCCCATAACGGCACGCGCTGCATAGGCCGTCAGCCCCTCCGGTATCCTGCCTCGCGCAACCGACACCCCCATGAAAATGACGAAGCCGGCGAAACGCCGGCTTCAGTTCATTGCCCCGGTAGAGTCGAGCCATGCTCGACTCCCGCAGCCTCACGGCCCCGCGGGCACCGGACCGTACACGTTCTCCTGCGGCGTGCCCGGCAGCAGCGAGAAGATCATGATCACAATGCCACCGCCCGGCACCAGCGCCAGCAGGAACAGCCAGCCCGACTGATTGCAGTCATGCAGGCGGCGTACGGTCACGGCAATCAGCGGCACGATCGTGGCCAGCCACATCACGCCCAGCAGTACCACCATGCCGATCAGAATGCCGGCCAGCGCATCGGGGCTGTTGCGCAGGAGGATCGCCAGCACACCGGCGAGCAGCATCACCGCGGCTGCGACCAGGAACAGGAACAGCTGGTACATCCAGTACTCGCGGCGGTTGGCGCGGCCCTCGAACTGGGCGTAGCGCTTCAACGGCAGAATCATTTCCTGCACGGCATCGATCCTTGAAAGAGAAGCCGCGGAGTGTGCCAAATGCAGGCGCACAGGACAATGTGGCGACGAACCATGCTCGACTGCCATTGCCCCCTGTAGCAACTGTCTTGTCAGGCGGAGGCCATCTGGGCCTCCGCTTCCCGTTTGCGGGCGTTGAGGATCACCAGCATCTTGCGCATTACCGCGACCAAAGCGACCTTGCCCGGCTTGCCTTGGTTGACGAGGGATTCAAAGAATTCCTTGAGCCGGGGCTCATAGCGTTTGGCGGTCAGCGCCGCCATGTAGAGCGCTTCGCGTACAACGGCGCGGCCACAGGTGATGTTCCGTCGCCCCTTCCAGGTGCCGCTTTCGCGGTTCATGGGGGCAACCCCTACCAAGGCCGAGATGGCTTTCCCGCTGAGCTTGCCCAGCTCCGGTAGCTCACAGGCCAAGGTCGCCATCAGTACCGGACCGGCGCCTTTGAGCTTGGCAAAGTCACGCCACCCGTCCTGCTCGGCCAGGAGTGCTGCGATGGTGGCATCGAGCTGCTTGATGCTTTTCTGGATCTCGTCCAGGTGCTGATTCAGCATTGAAATCAGGCAGGGTTCGCTGAACGCACGCATGCGCTGATGCTCGCTCACCCGCATCTGGACCAGATGGCGTCGGCGCTGGCAGAGCTCACCCAGACGGCGTTGCCAAGCGGCCGGGGGTACGTAACGGGTCAGCTTGAGGGCGTCGGCCATGTGAGCCAGAACCATGGCATCAATGCGATCGGTCTTGGCCTGCCTTCCCGTGGCCGAGGCGAAGCTGCGGCCACGGCCGGGGTTGATCCGAACCATCGGCAGGCCGGCTTCGTGCAATGCATCCAGCGCCTTCTGTTCGTAGCCACCGCTGGCCTCCAGCACAACCTGCTTGGCTGGCCACCGCTGCAACCATCTGATCAGACTGGCCCAGCCCCGCTTGTTGTTCTTGAACTGACGGAAGGCCTGTTCATGGACGGCCACATCCAGATTCTCACCACTGACATCGATCCCAATCCCAAACATGGGGCAACTCCGCTAGGCTGACAGGGCTGAGAGCTCCCCCCGCTTGCCCAGTCTTATCAGTACGAGTGCCAGCTCGATCAACTGTTCGGGCGGATCAGGGAGAAACCGGCGCGGAGATCCTTGCTACAGAGCGATCGAAAAGACCTAGAGCCGAACGGTCGTCCGCGCCGGGCTCTCGGCACCTAAGGTGCCAGAGTCGGAAGAGATAAGAGCCGAGCCATGCTCGGCTGCTGCTCCAGAAGGCACCCGTAACCCGCGCAAGAGCGAAGTCGAGCATGGCTCGACTCTGCAAGAGCTGGGTCAGCGGCCCTTTGCCGCCCTTGCCGCCTCGCGCTCGGCGCGCAGCCGATCCAGCTTTTCCTTCAGCTTGATTTCCAGGCCGCGCGGCACCGGGTTGTAATACACGCGTTCGCCCATCGCATCCGGGAAACCGGTCTGGTCCAGTGCGATGCCGCCTTCGGCGTCATGGTCGTACTGGTATTCGGCGCCGTAGCCCAGCTCCTTCATCAGCTTGGTCGGCGCATTGCGCAGGTGCAGCGGCACCTCTTCGGTACCACTCTCGCGCACGTCGGCCTTGGCCTGGTTGAAGGCGGCATAGCCGGCATTCGACTTCGCCGTACTGGCCAGGTACAGCACCAACTGAGCGAACGCGAGTTCGCCTTCCGGACTGCCCAGCCGCTCGTAGATGTCCCAGGCCTCCAGCGCCATGCTCTGCGCACGCGGATCGGCCAGGCCGATGTCCTCGATCGCCATGCGAGTCAGCCGGCGCGCCAGGTAGGACGGATCGCAGCCGCCATCGAGCATGCGGGTCAGCCAGTACAGCGCGGCATCCGGGTTGGAGCTGCGCACGGATTTATGCAGCGCCGAGATCTGGTCGTAGAACTGCTCGCCGCCCTTGTCGAAGCGACGGGTCCGGTCGGCCAGCACCTGGGTCAAGGTCTGCGGCGTGATACGCCCACCCTCCCCGCCCGCCAGTTCGGCGGCGATTTCCAGCAGGGTCAACGCACGACGCACGTCGCCGTCGGCGGCGGTCGCGATTTCCAGCAGCAGCTCGGGGGCGACCTCGATGCCCTCCTCGCCCAGGCCGCGTTCGCGGTCACCCAGCGCACGCTCCAGCGCCTCGACGATGTCGGTAGGTGAAACACCTTCCAGCACATGCACGCGGCAGCGCGACAGCAGTGCGGAGTTCAGCTCGAACGACGGATTTTCGGTGGTGGCACCGACAAACAGGATGGTGCCGCGCTCGATGTGCGGCAGGAACGCATCCTGCTGCGCCTTGTTGAAGCGATGCACCTCATCCACGAACAGCACGGTGCGGCGGCCTTCGGCGAACCGTTGCGCCGCCTCGGCCAGCACCTGGCGCACTTCCGGCAGGCCGGACAGCACGGCGGAGATCGCACGGAACTCTGCGTCGGAGTATTCGGCCAGCAGCAGTGCCAGCGTGGTCTTGCCGCAGCCCGGCGGCCCCCACAGGATCATCGAATGCACGCGACCGGATTCGACCGCGCGGCGCAGCGCGCTGTCCGGCGCCAGCAGGCGCTTCTGCCCGACCATCTCGTCGAGGGTGCGTGGGCGCATGCGCTCGGCCAGCGGGCGCAGATGTTCCCGATCGACGCTCAGCAGATCGGGGCCGGGAAAGGAGGTTGAACGATGTCTTGCCACCCGATCATTGTACCGCGAGAGCGTGCCAACCAAGGTTGACACCCACCAGCGGCAGGCCGTGATCGGTAGTGCCGGCCGCTGGCCGGCAGATCAGAAGCGTGTCAACCAAGGTTGACACCCACCAAAGCGTTTCCGCCCAGAGATCAATTGCCGATGACGTCGGTGCCCTTCGGCGGGGTAAAGCTGAAGGTGCCGGCAGCAAAGCCCGGGTTGCGCTTCCAGCCGCTGAAGCTGATCACGGTGCGCTGGCCGACCGCGTCGGTGATCTCCATCTTGGCCAGGCCCTGGGCGTTGAAGCCCAGCGCGGCGTACTGGAAGCTGGCTTCGGTCTCACGCTTCGGCGACAGCGACAGCCACTGCAGGCCATCGCGCTGCGCGGCCTCTTCGCTGACGTCGTACTGCTGCTCCAGCAGCGCCGGGTTGATCAGCGCGGTCAGCGGGCTGTTCTGCTCTTCCTTGCCCTGCTCGCGAACAGTGGCCTGCTCCAGGTCCGGCTCGTACATCCAGACCTTCTTGCCGTCGGCCACGATCAGCTGTTCGTGCGGGCGCACGTACTCCCAGCGGAACAGGCGCGGCGCGGACAAGGCCACGCGGCCGCTGGTCGATTCCTTCACCTTGCCGCGATTGTCGAACACCTGCTGGCTGAACTGGCCATCGAGGCCCTTCAGGCCACCGGTGAAGGTCTTCAGGTCATCGCGGGCGCCTGCCCAGGCGCTGCCGGCGGCGGCGCAGGCCACGGCCAGGGTGGTGGTGGCAAGGAAACGGCGGAAGCGGAAGTTCATGCGGGAATCCTGTGGGCGCGGGCGCCAGGAAAGGTGGTTGCCAGTGTGCCCGGACAAAGATGAATGGGCGATCAGGGCGACATTATGCCGCCCCGAACGTCCATCGGCGATTCAGCCACCCGAGCCGGGCAGCTTGCCGTACAGCACCTGCCCACGGAAGCCGCGCCGCACTTCGCGGTACAACGCGCGGAACGCCGGATAGTCCTGCGGCTGGCACAGCGCCTCTGGTCCACGCACCGCGTTCTGCTGCAACCGGTGATGCACGATCACGTCCTGGCCATCGCGGCTCCAGTCCACCCGGTACTCGCCGGCGGCGTTGGCAAAACGCTGACTGGCCGGGATGGCGATGATCGGCGCATTGGCCGGGAACTGCAGGCGATAGGTTTCCTCGCGCAGGCTGGCATTGCAGTAGAACGGCGTCTCGTTGGCCGGCGCCGAGGCGGTGGCGTACAGGCCACGCACCGATTCGCCACCCGGCGGGTCCGGTACGGCCATGCCGCCGGCCACGCTGAAGTCGGCGTAGTCCTCGGCCTGGAAGGCCATGCGATAGCCGAACGGCCGGGTCAGGTCGACCGGCACGCCCTGGATCTGCAGCTGCCCTCGCCCATCGAAACCGGACGCGGCCATGATCTGCTCTTCAGCGCGCGCACGGTTCTGTGCGTTGAGCTGGGAGAACTGGGCGCGCATGCCGATCTCGGCGTTCTCGCCCAGCTTCGGAATGGTCTCGCCGCGCAGGTTGCCGTTGGCGTCGAAGGTGAAGCGCACTTCCATGGACGTGGCATTGCGCTGCGGCGTATTGGCCGGGGTGCGTGCCAGCGTGGCGTCGCGTGTACGCATCACCGGCGCACCGAGGTCGCCTTCCGGCAGCTGGCCGAAGCGCGCCCAGGCCGTGGTCGAATCCAGGTACAGATCGAACTCGGGAATGTAGGTGATGGCGTGGTTGAAGCGACCCAGCACCGGAATCTTCGGCAGTGTCGGGCCGCCACCGGCACCGATCAGCACCGGCGAGCTGGCGATGCCCTTGGCCGCCAGCAGCGCCTCCAGGATCGTCACATGGTCCTTGCAGTCACCGTAGTGGTTGTCGAGGATGCTCTGCGCGCTGTTGGGCTCCAGGCCGCCATTGCCCAGGTACACGGCCACGTAGCGGATGTTCTGCGCCACCCAGCGGTACAGCGCATCGGCTTGTTCGCGGCGGTCGCTGATGCCGACGGTGATCTCATCGGCCAGCGCCTGCAGTTCCGGCGTGACCTGAGCCGCCGGGCCAGCCTTGAGCTGGTAGGCGCGGCCCATCTGCGACCAGTCACGATAGGTGCTGGCCATGATGTTCGGGCCGAACTCCCAGCCTGCCGCCGACCAGTTCTGCGCCGGCATGGCTTCGCGACGCTGGTAGCGCCAGCGCCACTGTGCCTGGCCGTTCTTCACCGTCGGGCGATCACTGCCCTGCACGCCGCGGCTGTCGACGAACATCGGCAGGTTGGCCGGCGCACTCAGGGTGACCTCGGCGTCCTCATACTCGGTGAAGACATTGAAGGTCTCCCACAGGCCGAAGTAGCCCGGGAAGTACGGCGTGGCCTGGGTGCGGCGCACCTGGTAGTACAGGCGCGTGCCCGGCGCCAGGTTCGGGAATACGATCACCCGCACCTTGCGGTCGGCATACATCGCCGCCGAGGCGCTGGAATAACTCTCCTGGGTGTAGATGCGGTCGGCCGGCACGTCGCGGCGCTGGCCGTCGGCGGTGATGGTGTAGGCGCCGAGCACGTCCAGCGTCTCCATCTTCTCGCTGTAGCTCAGCCGCACCTGGCTGAACTGCTCGACGGAGGCCTTGGTCTTGAGCAGGACTTCGTAGGTTTCGGTCTGCACATTGCCCGCATCCGGCCGCACCTGGTAGTCGGCGCGGTAACGGACAATGCTGAAATTATTGCTGGCTTCGGTATCGCCGCTGGTGGAAGGCGGCGCCGTGGCGGGCGCGGAGGTGGCGGTGTCTGCCAGTGCCGGGCCGGCAGCCATCAGGGCTGCCAGCGCCAGTGCCAGCGCGCTTGGTACGGGGTGAAGCATGCGTCGGTTCCTTGGACGTCGTGGGGGATACGTCGGGTCTTACTTCGGCGGCGGCGGTGCCAGCACCGTGCGGTCACCGTTGTGCTCGGGCGGACTGACCACGCCGGCCGCTTCCATGGCCTCGATCAGTCGCGCTGCACGGTTGTAGCCGATCTTCAGCCGGCGCTGCACGCCGGAAATCGAGGCGCGACGGGTCTCGGTAACCACCCGCAGCGCTTCGTCATACAACGGGTCGGACTCATCGCCGGCAGAGCTGTTCTCGGGCAGGCCAGTGGCACCGACCACCACGCCGTCGCCCATCGTCTGCACTTCGTCCAGCACGCCGTCGACATAATCGGCCGGGCCCATCGCCTTGAGGTGTTCGACCACGCGGTGCACCTCCTCGTCGGAGACGAAGGCGCCGTGCACGCGCTCGGGCATGGCGGTGCCCGGCGGCAGATACAGCATGTCGCCGTGGCCGAGCAGGGTTTCCGCGCCGGACTGGTCGAGGATGGTGCGCGAGTCGATCTTGGAGCTGACCTGGAAGGCGATGCGGGTCGGAATGTTGGCCTTGATCAGGCCGGTGATCACGTCCACCGACGGGCGCTGCGTGGCCAGGATCAGGTGGATGCCGGCCGCACGCGCCTTCTGTGCCAGGCGCGCGATCAGCTCTTCCACCTTCTTGCCGACGATCATCATCATGTCGGCGAATTCGTCGATGAAGATGACGATGAACGGCAGCGTCTCCAGCGGTCGCGGCGCCTCGCCCAGTTCCGGGTTCGGCTTGAACAGCGGGTCCATCAGCGGCTGGCCGGCGTCCTGGGCTTCCTTCACCTTCTTGTTGAAGCCAGCCAGGTTGCGCACGCCCACCGCGCTCATCAGCTTGTAGCGGCGCTCCATCTCGGCCACGCACCAGCGCAGGCCGTTGGCGGCCTCCTTCATGTCGGTGACCACCGGCGCCAGCAGGTGCGGGATGCCCTGGTAGACACTCAGTTCGAGCATCTTCGGGTCGATCATCAGCATCCGCAGGTCTTTCGGCGAGGCCTTGAACAGCAGGCTCAGCACCATCGCGTTGACCGCCACCGACTTGCCCGAACCGGTTGTACCAGCCACCAGCAGGTGCGGCATGCGCGCCAGGTCGGCCACGGTCGAGCGGCCAGCGATGTCCTTGCCCAGCGCCAGGGTCAGCACGCTGGCCGATTTGTCGTACTCCTTCGAACGCAGCAGCTCGGAGAGGTAGATCATCTCGCGGGTGACGTTGGGGATTTCCAGGCCGATCACCGACTTGCCCGGAATCACGTCGACCACGCGCACCGACTTCACCGACAGGCCGCGCGCGATGTCCTTGTCCAGCGAACTGATCTGGCTGACCTTGATGCCCGGCGCAGGCTCGATCTCGAAGCGGGTGATGACCGGGCCGGGGTTGGCGCCGACCACCTGGGCGTCGATGCGGAAGTCCTTCAGCTTGAACTCGATCTGCCGCGACAGCGCGTCCAGGGTTTCCTTGTCGTAGCCCACCGGCTGCGGCTTGGGATCGTCCAGCAGGGCCAGCGGCGGCAGGTCCGATCCGTCGCCGTTGACGCCCCGGAACATTGGGATCTGCGTGTCGCGCTTGGCCCGGTCACTCTTCTCGATCACCGGCTCCGGGCGTGGCTCGATCTTCACCGGCTCGCGCTTGGCGCGCACCTCGGCATCGGCCTTGCGTACCTCCTGGCGCTCCTCGCGCATCACCCGGGTCTGCTGCCACTCGGTGACTTCTTCCTTCTTGCGCGCCAGCAACGGCGCCAGCGACATCACGCCGCGGCCGATCTTCTCCATCACCGTGAACCAGGACAGCCCGGTGGCGAGGGTGATCGAGGCCAGCAGCAGCACCAGCACGAACAGGTTAGCGCCCAGCGCACCGAAGCCCACCGTGAGCGAATTGCCGACCAGCTTGCCGAGGATGCCGCCGGCACTGGAGACATCGCCACTGAACAGGCGCACATGCAGGAAGCCGGTGCCGGCGATCAGGAAACCGACCAGGCCAACCAGGCGCAGCGCCGGGTCCAGATCGTTCTCGCCCTTGCTCTCGCGCTTGAGGCCGAACATGGCGATCCACGCCAGCGCGCCCAGCACCACCGGCAACAGGAAGGCGATGTAGCCGAACAGCTGCAGCAGCACGTCGGCGATCCAGGCGCCAGCGCGGCCGCCGAGGTTGTGCACCGGCGCGACCACGCTGCCGGTGTGCGACCAGCCCGGGTCGGTCGCTGAATAGGTGAACAGACTGGCCGCCAGGTACAGCAGCGCCGGCGCGATGGCGATCAGGCCAAGGTCGCGCCAGAGGCGTTGGCGGCGTGGATTGTCGGTCGTCGCCGCCGCGGCCGTGCGACGTGACGCCTTGCTGTCGTCGGACTTGGAGCGTTCGGGGACCTGCTTCGCCACCTTAGACCATACCTTTGGAATGCGCTGTTAGTGATTGATAATAAATGAGACGGCGTCAGTTTTCAGTTATGCGACGTCCGACGGGGCAATCAGAGGGCCGGAACCACTGCTGGATGACGGCGTTCTGTTCATCGGCTTGAATCGCCCTGCCCCAGCCGCCACTCTATGACCAGCCACGGATGCTGCGCAAACATCGCCAGCGCCTTGTCCCATCTACCTTTTCGCGAGTCTACATGAGCACCAGCCTGCCCTCCCGCCACCAGCGCCTCGTCATCCTCGGTTCCGGCCCGGCCGGTTGGACCGCCGCCGTCTACGCCGCCCGCGCCAACCTGAAGCCGGTCGTCATCACCGGCCTGCAGCAGGGCGGCCAGCTGATGACCACCACCGAGGTGGACAACTGGCCGGGCGACGCCCACGGCCTGATGGGCCCGGACCTGATGGCGCGCATGCAGGCCCATGCCGAGCGCTTCGAGACCGAGGTCATCTTCGACCACATCCACACCGCCGATGTGTCGCAGCGCCCGTTCAAGCTGATCGGCGACAGCCACGAGTACACCTGCGATGCCCTGATCATCGCCACCGGCGCCACCGCCAAGTACCTGGGCATCCCGACCGAGGACGAGTTCAAGGGCCGCGGCGTGTCTGCCTGCGCCACCTGTGACGGCTTCTTCTACCGCGACCAGGATGTGGTCGTGGTCGGCGGCGGCAACACCGCCGTGGAAGAGGCGCTGTACCTGTCCAACATCGCCCGCAAGGTCTACCTGGTCCATCGCCGCGACACCCTGAAGGCGGAAAAGATCATGCAGGACAAGCTGTTCAAGAAGGTGGCCGAAGGCAAGATCGAGACCGTCTGGCACCACCAGGTGGAAGAAGTGCTGGGCAATGATGCCGGCGTGACCGGCGTGCGCGTGAAGTCCACCCTGGACGGCAGCACCCGCGACATCGACGCCCACGGCTTCTTCGTGGCCATCGGCCACCACCCGAACACCACCCTGTTCGACGGCCAGCTGGCGATGAACAACGGCTACCTGGAAATCCGCTCGGGCCTGGGCGGCAACGCCACCCAGACCTCGGTGGAAGGCGTGTTCGCCGCCGGCGACGTGGCCGACCAGCATTACCGCCAGGCGATCACCTCGGCCGGTTTCGGCTGCATGGCCGCACTGGACGCCGAGCGCTACCTGGACGCACAGGGCAAGGCCAGCTGAGTCGCTGACCGCACCGTGCAGCGTCGAGCCATGCTCGACCCAGGCAAAAGGCCGACGCCAACGCGTCGGCCTTTCTGTTTCATCTGCCCTATCCTTCGCTCATGCCTTCCCCCCGCTTCCTCGACTCCCTGCAGTCCATTGCCGCCACCGACTGGGACGCCCTGCACGACGGCCGCAACCCTTTCGTCAGCCACGCCTTCCTCTCGGGCCTGGAACAGCATGGCTGCCTGCGCGAGGACTGGGGCTGGCAGCCCCGGCACTTCACCCTATGGGAAGGCGAGCATCTGGTCGGCGCCATTCCGGGCTACCTGAAGACCAACTCGCACGGCGAGTTCGTGTTCGACCACGCCTGGGCCAACGCCTATGCCCGCCACGGCCGCGACTACTACCCGAAATGGCTGGGCGCGGTGCCGTACTCACCGGTCACCGGCCCGCGCCTGCTGGCCCGTCATGATTCAGAGCGCGCCGCATTGCTGTCGGCGTTGCGTGACGCATTGCCGGCACTGGGTGTGTCGTCGGCCCACATCAACTTCCATACCGCCGGCGACGAGGCGCTGTTCGGCGATGACTGGCTGCTGCGCGAGGACGTGCAGTTCCAGTGGCAGAACCCGGGTGACTGGGCCACGTTCGAGCAGTTCCTCGGCGCGATGGACCACAAGCACCGCAAGAACATCCGCCAGGAACGCGCCAAGGTCACCCGCCAGGGCATCACCTTCCGCGTGGTGCACGGCGACGAAGCCAGCCGCGCCGACCTGCAGGCGATGTACCGCTTCTACCTGCAGACCTTCCTCGAGTACGGCAATGCCCCAGCGCTGACCGAGACCTTCCTGCGCCATCTGGCGATAACCCTGGGGCGCGGGCTGGTGCTGTTCCTGGCCGAACAGGACGGCGAGCCGATTGCCGGCGCCCTCTGCCTGCGCGGCGGCGACACGCTGTACGGCCGCTACTGGGGCGGCGCCACCCTGCCCGGCCTGCACTTCGAAGCCTGCTACTACCAGGGTATCGAGTACTGCCTGCGCGAAGGACTGAGCCGATTCGAACCCGGCGCACAGGGCGAGCACAAGCTTGCACGCGGCTTCCTGCCCACGCTGGTGCGCAGCCGGCACTGGGTGGCCGATACGGACTTCGCGGAAGCGCTGCAGGAGTGGTGCCGGCAGGAGCGGCGCGATGTGCGTCGTTACCAGCAGGCATTGCAGGGGCATGGGCCGTTCCGCGTAGAGCCGTAGAGTCGAGCTTGCTCGATTGGCGCGGCGCCGAAAAACGTGCCAACCAAGGTTGGCACCTACCAGGGCAATGAGGCGTGCCAACCAAGGCTGGCACCTACCAGGGCGATGGCGAGGGCGCTGTGCTCAGGTGCACTGCCAGAAGTGCCCGCTCACCCGGCACTTCGCACACCAGAACGTGTAGAGCATGCCGCCACTGCCCCAGAGCAGCGCGCCTCCAACGGCGGTCGGCAGTGTCGAATCCAGCTGCATCACGAACGGCATCTCTTCGCCACAATCGATGCACGCCGGGTACCAGGCACTCTGCACCCAGCTCGGCGCGCCGCCCACGCGCGACAGGTTCTGCCGATGATTGGACTGGCCCCAGTCCTGTTGCTGCCAGCGCGCGCTTTCGAGCGCCACCAGACCCACCTCGGCCTGCATCAGGTCGCCACTGTCGGTGGGTGTGTTCGGTACCTCACGGTGCTGGCTGGGGTGGCAGCTGGGCAGACCGGCCGCATCGTGGCGATAGAAACGCACGGGCGGGTCTTCCCAGCCGCAGCAGTCCAGGCACAGCCCCAGCGTGATCTCGCCCGACGCGCCCGGCTGCAGCGCGGCAGCATCGGTCCGCAGCAGGCGCTGCAGCGGCGCATGGCAGCTGCCACACAGCGCTTCCAGTGGTCCTCCCATGTGCCCGGCGTGATGCACCTGCCCACCATTCCAGGTCGGGTGCAGGCGCCAGATGCGCTTGCGCCAGCTCGGCTCGTCCGCCTGCTGCGCGCGATGCTGTTCGCGGCCGAAGCGGAAGTGCAATGGCCGCTCGCCATGCAGGCGACGCGGCTGCGGACCTTCGGCGACGCCGACCCAGTGCGCCCAGACCTCGGCATCCAACCGCCCCCCAGTCGACCAGGTAGCCGCGAGCAATGGCGTAGGTCTCGGGCTGGGCGGCGAGCAGCAGCGCCCTGGCCCGCGCCATTTCGCGATCATCATCGGCTTCGGCCAGGATCTGCGCCCAATGCGCGGCCGTCGCGCTGGGCAGGCCCTGCCAGACCTGCGCGGCCAACTGCACCTCATCCTCACTGGCGACCGCCAGCAATGCCTCCCAATCGTCCTGCAGCACCTGCGGCGCCTGATAGCTGGCGAACTCCATCACGCTCGTCAACACGCCACCGCGCTCGCCCGCGCGATAGCGGCGCCACGCGTCGGCCGCGACCGCGGGCACCGCGTCATCCGGCAGCAGATCCAGTGCCATGTCGAGGAAGGCCGAGCTCGGCGAAGGCCGCGCCAGCGCCTGCAGCATCAACTCTCCCAGCTGACGCGGCTGTTCAGTGGCCAGCGACAGCAGTATGCCTTGGCTGTCGTTGCGCGTGCGCGGGGCGTCATGCAGGTCGAGGATGGCGCTGATCGAGTCACTCATTCGGAGGCTCCTTGCCGGTGAACAATGATGGTGCCAGACATCACGAATCACCACGACGAATACAATGGCCCCATGACCCGCCAGCTGCCCTGGCGCCTGGCCGACGCGCCGGACGCCCCCTTCCCGCCGGCCGAGACCGCCCTGCGCCAGCCCGATGGCCTGCTTGCGGTGGGCGGCGACCTGCATCCGGTGCGCCTGCTCAACGCCTATGCCGGCGGCATCTTCCCGTGGTTCAGCGAGGGCGAGCCGATCCTGTGGTGGTCGCCGGACCCACGCATGGTGTTCCGCACCGATGGCGTGCACCTGTCCAGCCGCTTCCGCCGCCAGTTGCGCAGCAGCACGTGGGAGGTCACCGCCGACACCGCCTTCAGTCGTGTGATGCGCGCCTGCGCCGCGGCGCCGCGGCCCGGCCAGGACGGTACGTGGATCAGCCCGGCGATGGTCGAGGCTTACAGCCAGCTGCACGACCTGGGGTTTGCCCACTCCTTCGAGGTCTGGGATCGGCAGACATTGGTCGGCGGCATCTACGGCGTCGCGATCGGCGCCATGTTCTTCGGCGAGAGCATGTTCAGTGGCGCCAGTGGCGGCTCCAAGATCGCCCTGGCCGCGTTGGCAGCCACCCTGCGTGGCTGGGGCTGGGAACTGATCGATGCCCAGGTGGAGAATCCGCACCTGCTGCGGATGGGCGCCGAGCACCTGCCGCGCGCGGACTTTCTGGAGCACGTCCGTCAGGCCGTACACCGTGACGGCCGTGAAGGTCCCTGGACCCAGGCGGTAGGACGCTTGCCAGCACGGCGTTTGGCCGGGGGTTAACACAAACTTTGCAAGCCGGGCCCATCACGCGTAAAATACCGCGCCTTAGGCCCAGCGTGGCCGTTTTCTGAACCGCACAGGACTACATGTCGAAAGACGATTCCATCGAGTTCGAGGGCACCGTCAGCGAGACGCTGCCGAACACCACTTTCCGCGTTCGTCTGGAAAATGGGCACGAAATCATCGCCCACATCTCCGGCCGCATGCGCAAGAACTACATCCGCATCCTCACCGGTGACCGGGTCAAGGTTGAAATGACCCCGTACGACCTGACCAAGGGTCGTATCACCTACCGCATGAAGTAAGCGATCGGCGCCTGGCGCCACTTCGACAGGGCCGGCCTTGCTGCTGGCCCTTTGTCGTGCGCGGAAGAAAATTCCAGGCTTCACCCGCAACGCATTTTCGTCGTTGTCTGAAATCCAGCGTCGCGCCGGATGGCTAGACTCAACACGTTCTTCACACTGGGCGTTGCGCGCATGACCTATCTGATCGTACTGGACCCGCAGTCCGTCACCAGCCGCTGCTATGCCAGCAAGGGACCGGATGGCACCTGGTTCGGTCAACCCTGCCTGGTCTGCACCAGCATGGACGCGTCGCACCCGCTGTACCTGGCCGTGCAGCGTGAGATCCCGCATCTGGGTGGCACCCTCAAGCAACGCCTGCACATTCCGCACGAGGCGGTCGCTTTCGTCATCGAGGATGGCGGCGACCAGGGGCGACAGCAGGGATTCCGTTCGATCGCGGCCTGACGCCGCCAAAGGTCATCGTGACCGAACTCACCGTGGCGTCGGTCAGCCCCGCTTGAGGCAGATTCGCATTTGCAGCGACAGCGGCATCGTGGGACCCGATCCAGTCCGGATCGCCACCCCACCCGATCATGAACGCCCTGCTCCCGCACGTCCTGCTGCCGGCAGTTCTGCTGGTCAGCCTCCCCCTGTCGGCGCCCGCCGCCGAACCCGCCAGACCCTCCACCGCGGCCGAGTGCATCGCCCTCGGCACCAGCCGCGACATCCGCCCCTCCAGCACGGAACGCGAAGTGCTGCTGCGCGACGGCAACAACCACTATCGGGTCCACCTGCAGAAGCGCTGCCTCGGCGCCGCCGCCTCGGCCAGTTACGTCTTCTTCACACCCGGCACGCCCGAGCAGATCTGTGGCGATGCCCGCAGCACGCTGCAGACCGACAGCAACCACTGCACCGTGACCCGGATCGAACCGGTCGATGCGGCAACCTTCAAGCGCCTGGCCCAGCAGGGACGTTGAAAAGCGGATACGCAACAAGGGCGGCCGAAGCCGCCCTTGTTTTCCAACCGCACCCGGCATCGATCCGGCGCCGCCTTACTCCACCGTCACCGGCAGCAGCCGCTCCGGCTCGGCCTGGGTCTCGACCACCAGCTCGTCGTCGCGGACATCGATGCTGACCTTGCCACCGTTGACCAGCTTGCCGAACAGCAGCTCGTCGGCCAGCGGACGCTTGATCTTGTCCTGGATCACCCGGGCCATCGGGCGCGCACCCATCAGCGGGTCGAAGCCGTGGTGGGCCAGCCAGTCGCGCGCGGTCGGCGTGGCCGACAGGCTGACGTGCTTGTCCTGCAGCAGCATCTCCAGCTCGATCAGGAACTTGTCGACCACGCGCAGGATGTGCTCGAAGCCCAGCGCCTGGAACTGCACCACCGCGTCGAGGCGGTTGCGGAACTCCGGGGTGAAGCTGCGGCGGATGGTCTCCATCGCGTCGGTGGCATGGTCCTGCTTGGTGAAACCGATCGAACGCCGCGAGGCCTGCGCCGCGCCGGCGTTGGTGGTCATCACCAGCACCACGTTCTTGAAGTTGGCCTCGCGACCGTTGGTATCGGTCAGCACGCCGCGGTCCATCACCTGCAACAGGATGTTGAAGATGTCCGGGTGCGCCTTTTCGATTTCGTCCAGCAGCAGCACGCAGTGCGGCGTCTTGACGATCTTCTCGGTCAGCAGGCCGCCCTGGTCGAAGCCGACGTAACCCGGAGGAGCGCCGATCAGGCGGCTGATCGAATGCGGCTCCATGTACTCGGACATGTCGAAGCGGACCAGCTCGATGCCCAGCTGCAGCGCCAGCTGCTTGGTCACCTCGGTCTTGCCGACACCGGTCGGGCCGGCGAACAGGAAGTTGCCGATCGGCTTTTCCGGATTGCCCAGGCCGGAGCGCGCCAGCTTGATCGCCGAGGACAGTGTCTCGATGGCCGGGTCCTGGCCGAAGATCACCATTTTCAGGTTGCGCTCCAGATGCTGCAGTACATCCTTGTCGGTGGCACTGACCTGCTTGGTGGGGATGCGCGCCATTTTGGCGACGATCGCCTCCACTTCCTCGACGTCGATCAGCTCCTTGCGCTGGCCTTCCGGCAGCAGGCGCTGGCGGGCGCCCGCCTCGTCGATCACGTCGATGGCCTTGTCCGGCAGCAGGCGGTCGCCGATGTGCTTCACCGACAGGTCAACCGCCGCCTGCAGCGCCTCGTCGGAATAGGTCACGCCGTGGTGCAGCTCGTACTTGGACTTCAGCCCCTGCAGGATCTCGTAGGTCTCGCCGACGGTCGGCTCGACGATGTCGATCTTCTGGAAGCGGCGGGCCAGCGCCCGGTCCTTCTCGAAGATGCCACGGTATTCCTGGAAGGTGGTCGAGCCGATGCAGCGCAGCTCACCGGAGGCCAGCGCCGGCTTGATCAGGTTGGAGGCATCCATGGTGCCGCCCGACGCCGAACCGGCACCGATGATGGTGTGGATCTCGTCGATGAACAGCACCGCATTGGGCACCTTCTTCAACGCGGTCAGCACGCTCTTCAGGCGCTTCTCGAAGTCGCCACGGTACTTGGTGCCGGCCACCAGCGCGCCCAGGTCGAGCGAATAGATCACCGCGTCGGCCAGCACGTCGGGCACCGAGCCCTCGACGATGCGGCGGGCCAGGCCCTCGGCAATCGCGGTCTTGCCCACGCCGGCCTCACCCACGTACAGCGGGTTGTTCTTGCGGCGGCGGCACAGGACCTGGATGGTGCGCTCGATCTCATCGGCACGACCGACCAGCGGGTCGATGCGACCGGCCCGGGCCTGTTCGTTGAGGTTGCTGGCGAACTCGGTCAGGGCATCGCCCTTCGGCTCACCCTCCCCGCCTTCCATGCGGCTCTCGCCCTCGGAGGAAGAGGACGGCTGCTCGCCCTCCTCACCCAGCTTGGCGATGCCGTGGGACAGGTAATTGACCACATCCAGCCGGGTAACGTCCTGCTGATTGAGATAGTAGACGGCGTGGGAGTCCTTTTCGCCGAAGATAGCGACCAGCACGTTGGCGCCGGTGACCTCCTTCTTGCCCGAGGACTGCACGTGGTACACGGCTCGCTGCAGCACGCGCTGGAAGCCCAGGGTCGGCTGGGTATCGCGGCCGTCATCTTCGGCCAGGCGGGACACGGAGGCCTCGATGGCCTGCTCCAGCTCCTGGCGCAGGCGTTCGGTGTCAGCACCGCAAGCCTTCAGTACGGCCTGGGCGGACGGGTTGTCGAGCAGTGCCAACAGCAGGTGTTCGACCGTCATGAACTCATGCCGGGCCTCACGGGCGCGCTTGTAGCACTGGCCGATGGTGTGTTCGAGGTCTTTGCTGAACATGGATTACTCCGGCGGCAGATGGGGACAATATGCGGCCTGACTACGCGTTTTCCATCACCCTAGCGGATTGCTGCGTTCAGATGGCGTTAGCGGTACAGATTGCTTGATCTTCATTCACTCCAGGACAGCCCGCCCAGCATGAGCGAACCCTACCTGAGCCGCTGGCGATTGCGGCGTGATGGCGCGGCCATCGAGACGCCCCATGCCCGCCTCTGGCCGGTGCTGACCGCCGCCGGCGAAGCGGCGATGCTGAAGGTCAGCAGCGAAACCGAGGAGCAGAACAGCCATCGCCTGCTGCGCTGGTGGGACGGTGACGGCGCTGCCCGCCTGCTGGCCCACGAGGGGCCGGCGATCCTGATCGAGCGGGCCCACGGCGACTCGCTGCGGCAACGCTCGATCGACGGCGACGATGACGCCTGCACCACAATCCTGTGCCAGGTCCTGCAGCGGCTGCACCGGCCACGGAGCGCGCCGCCACACGACCTGGTCTGCCTGCGTACATGGTTCGTCGACCTGCTGCAGCCAAGGGCGGCGCTGCCGCCACTGCTGGAACAGTGCAGATCACTGGCGGAGGGACTGCTGCAGCAGGAACAGGAGATCCGACCGCTGCACGGCGACCTGCATCACGACAATGTGCTGGATTTCGGCGCGCGGGGCTGGCTGGCGATCGACCCGAAGCGGCTGCTGGGCGATCGCGCGTTCGATTACACGACGCTGTTCAGCAACCCTGACCTGTGCGGACCGGGCATCCACGTCGCGACACGGCCCGAGCGGTTTGCCGCGCGGCTGGAACGGGTCAGCGCACTGGCGGGGCTGGAGCGCACGCGCCTGCTGCGCTGGATTGCGGCCAGCATGGCACTGTCTGCGGTGTGGTTCCGGGATGACGGTGACCCGGCCGAGGTCGACGAGGCGGTGGCGCGAATGGCGCTGGAGGCGTTGGCGGAGGGGTGATCCGCGCCTGGCAGGCGCCCATGCTGGTGGGCAAGCGCGCCCGGACAGGCCTCATGCCCTGGTAGGTGCCCACCTTGGTGGGCACGCTCCTGCGGGCCGGGCCGATGCGCCCGGACGAAAATCGACAGCCGGTCAGGCCTTTTCCATCGTGCACAGCAGCGGGTGCTGGTTCATCCGCGAGTACTCGTTGACCTGGGCGACCTTGGTCTCGGCCACTTCGCGGGTGAACACCCCGCACACGCCGCGGCCACGGGTATGGACGTGCAGCATCACCTGCGTGGCCTTGTCCAGGTCCATGCTGAAGAACTGCTGCAGCACGTCCACCACGAAATCCATCGGGGTGTAGTCGTCGTTGAGCAGCATCACCTGGTAGAACGGCGGCGGCGCCACTTCCGGGCGCGCGGGTTCTACGGCAACGCCGTGCTCGTGATGGGAATCGGGGGAAGACTCATGGGGCATCTGCCCATTATAGAGGCTCGGGCGAACCTGCGTCGGCCTGCCGCAGATTGGACGGCACGCACGGCCACCGTCACAATTGCACCTTCTCTCAGTACTGTTTCACAGGATCTTCATGAAAAGGACCCTTCTCTCCACCCTGCTGATCGCCCTGGCCGCCACCGGTTCCGCTGCCGCAGCGGACGCCGACAAGGCCGTGGCCCGCCACCTGGACAAGCTGGGCTATACCTACGAGGTCGACGAGGACGGCGACTACCGCATGGTGTTCGACGTCGAGGGTGATCGCACCCAGATGGTCTACGTGCGCTCGTCGGTGGAAGATTTCGGCAGCCACAACATCCGCGAGATCTGGTCGCCGGCTTACAGCTCCAAGACCAAGCAGTTCCCGGTGGCCGTGGCCAACCGCCTGCTGGAAGATTCGCAGGACGCCAAGATGGGCGGCTGGGTAAAGCAGGACACCACCGCCATGTTCGTGGTGAAGATCGACGCCGATGCCACTGCCGACCAGCTCAGCGACGCCATCGATGCGGCCATCCGCACCGCCGACGCGATGGAGCTCGAACTGACCAAAAAGGACGAGTTCTGAGTTGAACGCCACGCCGGACCCGCGCTGGGCACCGCACGCCACCGTCGCCACGGTGGTGATCGACGGCGGCCGCGTACTGCTGGTCGAGGAGACCATCGACGGCCGCCAGGTGCTGAACCAGCCGGCCGGCCATCTCGAGCCGGGCGAAAGCCTGGCCGAGGCGGCCCTGCGCGAGACCCGCGAGGAAACCGGCTGGACCGTGCAGCTGACCCATTTCATCGGCTGCTACCAGTGGACCGCCGACGACGGCACCGCCTTCCTGCGCTTCTGCTACGCGGCGCGCCCGGTCTCGCACGATCCGGCGCAGCCGCTGGACACCGGCATCGATCGCGCGCTGTGGCTGACCCCGGCCGAACTGCAGGCCGCCGGCGAGCGCCAGCGCAGCCCGCTGGTCTGGCAGGTGGTGGCTGATTTCCTGGGTGGCCAGCGCCATCCGCTTTCACTGGTCCGGGAGGTCGCATGAGCACTCCGCGCGTGATGGTGGGCGTCTCCGGTGGCGTCGATTCCTCGGTCGCCGCCTGGCGGCTGGTGCAGCAGGGCGAGGCCGTGGCCGGCCTGTTCATGCAGAACTGGGCCGACGACGGCAGCGGCGATTGCCGCGCCGAGGACGACCGCCGCGATGCGGTGGCCGTGTGCGGCCTGCTCGGCATCCCGTTCCACTTCCGCGATTTCTCCAGCGAGTACTGGCAGGGCGTATTCGAGCATTTCCTGGCCGAGTACGCGGCCGGCCGCACCCCGAACCCGGACGTGCTGTGCAACCGCGAAGTGAAGTTCAAGCACTTCCTGGATGCCGCCCGCGAGCTGGGCGCCGAGCGCATCGCCACCGGCCACTACGCGCGGGTGACCCAGCGCGGCCACCAGTGGCTGCTGCTGCGTGGTGCCGACCGCTCCAAGGACCAGAGCTACTTCCTGCACCAGTTGGGTCAGCAGCAGCTGGCGGCCACCCTGTTCCCGATCGGCGACCTGGAAAAGACCGACCTGCGCCGGATCGCGCGTGACGTCAGCCTGCCGACCCACGCCAAGAAGGACTCCACCGGCATCTGCTTCATCGGCGAGCGCGACTTCCGTGAATTCCTTGGCCGTTACCTGCCAGCCAAGCCGGGCCAGATCCTCGACCCGGCCGACGGCAGCGTGATTGCCGAGCATCCGGGCGTGTTCTATTTCACCCTCGGCCAGCGCGAGGGCCTGAACATCGGCGGCGTGCGCGGCCGCCCGGCCGCGCCGTGGTACGTGGTTGGCAAGGATGTGGCCAGCAACGTGCTGTACGTGGACCAGGACCGCGACAGCAAGTGGATGCTGTCCGACCGCCTGCGTTCGGAAACCGCGCACTGGATTGCCGGCGCGCCGCCGGCACGGCGCTTCGAATGCACCGCCCAGACCCGCTACCGCCAGCCCGACGAGCCGTGTACGGTCGAGGTGCTGGACGATGGCAGCGTGCTGGTCACCTTCGCGCGCCCGCAGCGTGCCGTCACCCCCGGCCAGTCGCTGGTGCTGTATGACGGTGACGTGTGCCTGGGTGGCGCAGTGATCGCCGCCACCGATGCGCCGCTGGAACAGCGCCTGCGCACCACCCCTTCCCCTTTTGAGGTAATCGCTGCATGAGTTTCACTGTCGACGACCGCGTCCTGGCTTTGGCCGGCATTGCCCAGGCCCTGCAGCAGGTACGCCGCATCGCCGATACCGGCCATTCCGACGCCGCCGCCGTGCGCACCGCCGTGGACAGCGTGTTCCGCGTCGATGCGTCTTCGCCGCAGGAGGTGTTCGGTGACCGCCATGCATTGAAGGCTGGGCTGCGCCTGCTGCACAACTACTTCCGCAGCCAGGGCCAGGACCCGATCCTGCCCAAGCTGGCCCTGTCGGTGCTGCAGCTGGAGCGCCGCTTCGTGCAGGACGGCGCCACCGTGAACAAGGTCGCCTCGGGCATCGAACGCGCCCAGCGCCAGGCCCTTGAGCTCGGCGACAGCGGCCACCCGGACGTGCTGGCCAACCTGGGTGGCCTTTACGCCGACACCATCAGCCACCTGAAGCCGCGGGTGATGGTGCAGGGCAACCCGCATTACCTGGGCCAGGCCGGTGTGGTCGCCGAGATCCGGGCCCTGCTGCTGGCCGCGGTGCGTTCGGCGGTGCTGTGGCGCCAGCTGGGCGGCAGCTACTGGGACTTCCTGTTCAGCCGCAAGGCGATGATCGAGGCCGTGGACCGGCAGCTGGCCTAAGCCCGATGGGGTCAGAGCCCTTTTCCATGGAAAAGGGATCCGACCCCGCCTGCCGCCAACCCGGGGTCGGATCCCTGTCCGGCACGGAAAGGGCCCTGACCCCGAACAGGCCGGCAGCGCCGGAAAACCGGCGCATTCAGAATGCACTTCGAGGCACATCGACGTTAAAGAGAAAGGGGGTACGGCCGATACATCCTCCGTGCACCTCCCGAGAACGTCCATGTACTCACGCATTTTCATCCGTCTGGCCGCCCCCCTGGCTCTGACCCTGCTGCTCCCCTTCGCCATCGGTTTCGAATGGCCGGCCGCCCTGCGCTGGGCGATCCTGACCACGATGACGCTGAGCTGGCTTGGCTTTGCGTGGTGGACCACCCGCGCCCAGGCGCACCGTTCCCCGGAACATGCCCGCGTCCTGCGTGAGCAGGACCAGCTGCTGACCGAACTGCGCAACTTCGTCGGCAACGAGATCGACGGTTCGCGTGGCGAAGTGGAACGCGCCCGTGACCTGATCCGCCAGGCGGTCTCCAGCCTGGGCGGCAGCTTCGATGCCATGAACCGCAAGTCGCGCCAGCAGAGCCAGGCCCTGTCGCGCATCGTCGATCGCGCCGGTGATGAAGGCAATGCCGGCCTCGACGTTGCCCGTTTCGCCCAGCACGCCAGCCACCGCATGGAACAGCTGGTAGAAGCACTGGAGCAGGTGAGCGGCCAGAGCAGCACCACCGTGCAGCACATCGACCAGATGGCGCAGCACCTGGATGGCATTTTCGCGCTGCTGGAAGACGTCAAGTCGATCGCCGACCAGACCAACCTGCTGGCACTCAACGCTGCCATCGAAGCCGCGCGTGCCGGTGAAGCCGGTCGAGGCTTCGCGGTGGTGGCCGACGAAGTGCGCAACCTGTCCGAGCGCTCGACCACGTTCAACGAGCAGATCCGCAAGCTGGCGCACAGCTCCAAGGACGCCATCGCCAAGGTGCGCGAGACGGTCTCGCACATGGCCTCGCGTGACATGGACCGCTCCCGCGAAGCGCGCCAGGAAGCGGCGGCCATGCTCGACAACGTCGCGCAGATCAATGCCTCGCTGGGCGATGGCATGCGCGAAGTGTCCGAGTGCGCCCGTTCGATCGACGGCAGCGTGGCCGAAGCCGTGCGCGCCCTGCAGTTCGAAGACATCGCCACCCAGGCGCTGGGCGGCGTGCACACCCACCTGGACCGCCTGACCGCGATCAACCGTGAAGCGGTTGCCCTGCAGGAGCTGCTGCACCGCAATGGCGGCGTGTTCGACGAAGAGATCGCCACCGCCCTGCAGCGCACCGGCAGCCGCCTGCGCGAACTGCGCAGCGAATGGGAACGCCCGCCGCACAAGCCGGTTGCCCAGCAGAGCATGGGCGCTGGTACCGTCGAGCTGTTCTGATTTTGATGTCCGCTGCCGCCGCCGGCAGCCCGCAAGGCCCCGGTTCGTCCGGGGCCTTTGCCTGTGACCCGCCGTTGGATGCATCCTGTACACGCACCATGACCCTGATCCGCGCCCTGCCCTCCCTCACCGACACCGAGCGCCCGCGCAACGCGAGCGTGCGTGAGCAGCTGCAACAGCTGGAAGAGGTGGCACGTGAGGAGATCCGCGAACTGCAGCAGCTGGCCGATGCGCGGCCTGGCCCGTCTCGCGCGGATGAGGCGCTGCTGGGACTGGCGTGGGACCTGGGGCTGGATGGGGAAGCGCTGAAACGATAACGGCGCGATGACACAACCTTCGAACAGGCAAACATGATCGACCCCGTGGCCCCGGACGTCCTGCGTGCCTCCCTGCGACGAGCACTTCTGGGCCAGACCCCGGCACAGCTGCTCCAGGCGTCGATCGAGGCAGACGCCGGCATGCAACTTGTCCGGGTACGCTTCGAGTTCGAAGGCCAGCCGTCGGAAGAAGCATGGGAATCCTGCTCATGCGCAGCGACGGAAGTGATTTCCGACTTTCCGGCGCCCTGGACGATCGACGAGGCCTATCTGGCCCGCTCCCTTGCTACTGGACTGTTCCCGCTTGCCTGGGTGGCCTACCTGCGCCCAGGCAACTGACGTTTCGGCTATCCAGGTTCCGACAACTGCCGATCCAGCCCACGCCTGGATGAGGCGCCCGGCATGGCATGATCCACCGATCCCGTTCATGGAAGACCGATGGCCATCGCCCTGATCGCAGTGCTCCTGATCGAGACCCTCCTTCTGATGGCTTGGGTGGCCGGCTATTTCAGTTGGGGCATCACCCTGTTCAACGAACGCATCGCGGCGTCACCGGCCATGCAGGCCCGGCTCTCGCTCGGCAGCCTGGAACGTGACCTGCCGCAAGACAAATGGCAGCACCTGGCCTTCCATGCACTGCCGGACGGCAGCATGGCGTTCCGCGAGAGCTTTGCGCCGAGCTTCAGCCTGCGCTACTTCCCGGTGATGCGTGGACGCATCGTACTCAACGCGCGACGGCACGAAGTGCGGGTGATCGGCCTGTGCAGCTGGTTCGTGGCGATCCTCTCACTGCTGCTGTTGCCACTGGTGGCGATGCGCCCGATAGCGGCACCGATGCTGCTGGTGCTGCCGCTGTTCCTGGCCAGCTATCTGGTGCAGAAGCGCCGCTATGCGGCCATCGTCGAACTGCTCCGGATGCAGTTGAGAGCGGAGTTTCCGGGGCAGATCCACGCCATGCGTGGATGATCGCGAGCACCGGCATTCGTGTCGACCAAGGTCGACACCTACCAGAGCGGTGCGTCGGCGTGCGGCGATCCCGCCGGGCAAGGCCCGGCGCTGCCCTCAGCGTGCCAGCACGACCTCGCTGGCAGCATCTGTGCGCCCGGGTGCCGGGTGCTGCTGCCGCAGCCACTGCGCCAGGTCGCGCGGGCTGAGCGGGCGCGAGTATAGATAGCCCTGGATCTCGTCGCAGCCCTGGCGGCGCAGCATGTCTTCCTCCTGGTGCGTTTCCACGCCCTCGGCCACCACCTTCATGCCCAGTGCGTGACCCAGGTGCACGATGGCCTGGGTCACTTCGGCCGTGCCCGAGTCGTGCAGCATGCCCTGCACGAAACTGCGGTCGATCTTCAGGCGCCCCACCGGGAAACGGTTGAGGTAGTTCAGATTGGAGAAGCCGGTACCAAAGTCATCCACCGCCAGTGGCACACCGTGCCGTTCCAGCACGTCGAAGCAATGCCGCAGGATGTCGGTGTCACGGATCAACGCCGACTCGGTCAGTTCCAGCTCCAGCCGCTGCGGCGGCCAGCCATGGGCATGGCAGATCTCGATCACGCGTTCGGCGAAACCGCGGTCGCGCAGCTGCACCGCCGACACATTGACCGCGATGCGGTCGAAACACAGGCCGGCCCGGTCCCAGGCGATTGCCTGGCGGCAGGCTTCGTTCAGCACCCAGTCGCCGATGCGCACGATCTCGCCGCACTTCTCCGCAATCGGAATGAACTCGGCCGGGCTGCAGTAGCCGATACCGGGCCGGTGCCAGCGCAGCAGTGCCTCGATTGCGGGCGGCTCGCCGTGGTGGGCGTGGAGCAGCGGCTGATAGGCCAGGCTGAACTCTTCGCGTTCGATCGCCCCGTGCAGGGCGTGCTCCAGTTCGAGCTTGCGCTGGATTCGCGCCAGCGCGTCCTGGCTGTAGTACTGGTAAGTATTGCGGCCGGCTTCCTTGGCTGCATACATCGCGGCGTCGGCGGCACGCAGCAGTGAATCGAAGTCGGTCTGGGCATCGCCCAGCATCGCGATGCCGACGCTGGCGCCGACCTTCAAGGTGGTTTCGCCGCGGCGCAGCGGCTCGGCCAGCGAAGCGATCAGCTTGCGCGCCACGTGACCCGCGTCTTCCGGCTCGGCGAGATCGCGCAGCACGACGATGAATTCGTCGCCACTGAAGCGGCCGAACAGATCGTTGTTGCGCAGGTTCTGGTGCAGGCGCGTGGCGGCGGCCTTCAGCAACGCATCGCCGGTGGCGTGGCCGAAGCTGTCGTTGATGGTCTTGAAGCCGTCCAGGTCGATGAACAACATCGCCAGCGAGGTGCCGCGGTCGCGCGCTTCCTCGATGGCTTCGGCGGTCTGTTCGCCGAGCAGCACACGATTGGGCAGGCCGGTCAGCAGGTCATAGTGGGCCAGCAGCTCGATGCGCTCGTTGGCCTCGCGCTCGCGGGTGATGTCACGGAACAGCACCACGAACCGCGGCGGCAGGCCATCGCGACGGTCCAGCTCGATCAGCACCTGCACCCATACGCGCAGGCCGGACTGGCGATAGAAGCACAGGTCCAGCTGCTCGGGCAGTCCACCCGCAGCAATCCGGCCCAGCGCCGCCTCGAAGGCACTGCGCGAATCCTCGGTATACAGCGCCATCGCCTGATCGAGGGTGATCGGCTCCTTGCGCAGGCCATGGATGCGGTAGCACTCCTCGGTCCACTGCATGTGCCGGGTCTGCACCTCGATCTCGCAGCCACCGATGCGGCCCAGCGCGGACACGCGATTGAGCAGCTCGGTGCGCCAGCGGATCAACGCGTCGGTCTGGTGCTGCTCGGTGATGTTCTGCACCTGGCCGAGCAGGCGCTTGGGCTGGCCGTCCATGTCCAGCAGCGGCTGGATCCACAGCCGCAGATGCTGTGACGGCTCATTGCCGCGGGTCAGCTCCAGCTCGAGGTTGGCGGCGCGGCCATCGCGCCACAATCGCCGCCACGCCGCCCGCAACGCGCCGCGCGAACGCGGGTGCAGCTGCTTCAGCCAGCGCCGCTGGCCGGGTACGGCCCCCTGCTCCAGCGCCAGCAGCGAACGCAGCTCCGGCGACCACCAGAAATGGCCAGTGCCGGGGTCGAACGACCAGCTGCCCATGCTGGCGATGCGCTGCGCCTCGCTCAGGTGCAGCTGCTGCTCCTGCAGCAGCGATTCGAGCTGCTTCTGCTGCTCGATATCGGTATGCGTGCCAACCATCCGCAGCGGCTGGCCGTCGGCGGTGCGCGCGACCACGCGGCCCCGGTCCAGCACCCAGCGCCACTGGCCATCGGCCTGGCGGAAGCGGAACTGCGCGCTGTACTGCTCGCTCTGCCCGCGCAGATGCTGGTCCAGCGCGGCACGCACCTGTGCGATGTCCTCGCTGTGCACACGCGCCAGCATCGCGGTGGCGGTTTCATCGCCCAGTGCTGGCGTGCGCGCCACACGGTCGCTGGGAATATCCCAGTCCCACAGGCTGTGGCCGGCGCTGTCGAGCGCCAGCTCCCAGCGGCCACCACCATCAACCGGCACCGGTTCGGGAATGCTCAGGGTGAAGGCCAGCAGGTTGCCGGCGCCGTCATGCACGGCACGCAGGTGGCCGTCGTAATGTCCACGCGGGCCACCCGGCAGCGTGCAGGCCACGATGCCGCCATCGGCGGCCATCAGGCGTAGATCTTCCAGCATCGGCGCATAGGCAGCCACGGTGGCCGGCAGGCCATGCTCGCGCGCAGCCGGATTGGCCGCCAGCGGGCGGCCCGTACGGTCGACGATGACCAGCGCCGACGCAAGCGGGTGCTGCAGCAGGCTGGCGATGATCCCTTGGTCCACGCGATCTTGCTCCGGATGACACGCCCGTCAGCGGGGCACGCAGTGGTTAACGGCGCCTGCGGCGGATAATTGAGTGGCCAGGGCACACCCGCGCGGTAAGATGGCCGGCGCCCCTTTCATCCAGCCCGTCCATGCCCGCAGAACCCACCGGCAGCGCCCCAGTTTCCGACCCGCGGATGGCGCAGTCGCTGAGCCGCGACCGGCGCCGGGTGGTGTTGAGCTATCTGGTGATGGCGCTGGCCTGGATGATCGCGACCGACGGCGCCGTACAGGCGCTGGTACCCGACCCGCAGCAGGCCGCATTGTGGCAGGGCCTGAAGGGCGCGTTCTTCGCCGTGGCCAGCGCCGGCCTGCTGTACCTGCTGCTGCGCCCGCTGGCCGAGCACGTGCTGCATACCCATGCCCGCCAGCAAGCCTCCGAACTGCGCCTGCGGCAGATGTTCGAGGGCAATCCCGGCCCGATCCTGGTCTACGACCTGGACACGCTGGCGATCCTCGACGCGAACCCGGCCGCCTGCAGCGCATTTGGCTGGGAGCGTGACGAACTGCTGGAGCAGACCATCGACGCGCTGTGGCCACCGGGCCAGGACCAGGCGCTGCAGACCAAGCTGGAAGCGATCCGGGAGGCGCCGGAAGAGCTGTGCATCCTGCGCACCCAGCTGCAGCTGCGCGACGGCAGCCTGCGGCAGATGGAGCTGCGCTCCAATGCCATCAGCTACGACGGCCACAACGCCCGCCTGCTGATCGCCATCGACCGCACCGCCGAGGACCTGGCGCAGCTGCGGCGTGACCAGGCGCTGGCACGGGTCGAGGAGGCACATGAGCTGGCCCGCATCGGGGCCTGGGAACTGGACCCGTCCACCGGGCTCGGCCGCTATTCCAACCAGGTCTATCGCCTGCTCGGCCGACGCCCTCCCGAAGCCCGCCGCTGGCATCGCTTCGACGAACTACTGGTGCCGGCCGACCCGGCGACCGCAACCCAGACCGAGCAGCTGTTGGCCGAGCTCTGCTCCGGCGAGCCGGTGCAGGTGGACGTGTTGTTGCCATTGCTGTCGATGGACGGTCGTGCACTGATGGTGCACCTGCGTGCCGCCAGTGGCATCGACGAAGCCGGCCGCAACCGCGTGCTCGGTACCCTGCAGGACGTGACCGAACGCGAGCAGTCGCGGCGCCTGCTGCGTGAACGCGAGGAACAGTTCCGCGAACTGGTGCGGGTACTGCCCGACGGCGTGGTGATCCTCTCCGACGAGCACGTGCTGTATGCCAATGCCTGGGCCGCCGGCCTGTTCGGCTATGGCAGCCACACCCTGCTGGGTGAGCCGCTGTCGGCCCTGGTCGCGGTCGGCGACCTGGCCCGGGTCCGCAGTCAACTGCGCGCCGGACAGCCGCATCTGGGGCCTGGCCACAGCAGCGTGGTGGCGATGCAGCGTGCCGACGGCCGCAGCTTCCATGCGGGGCTGGCGGTAGGCGAAGTGCGCTATGGCGGACGCGACTGCAAGCTGTTGATCGTGCGCGACCTCAGCGATTCCGAACGCATCCGCAGTGCGCTGGAGACCAGCAACCGCGAACTGCAGGCCATGGCCGGCCGCCTGTTCTCGCTGCAGGAAGACGAACGCCGCGCGATTTCGCGCGACCTGCACGACGACATCGGCCAGGCGATCACCGCAATCAAGCTGTCCGCCCATGCTGCGCAGGACGAGCATGATCCACAGCGCCGCGCCGAGGATCTGGCGCAGATCGTCAGCCTGGCCGACACCACCGTGGCCAAGCTGCGCGACATCTCCACGCTGCTGCGCCCGCCGCAGCTGGATGCCCTGGGCCTGGAGGCCGCACTGAGCTGGCAGGCACGGGTGCTGTTCCGTTCCTCGCCGGTGGAACTACTGGCCGAGATCGAACCGCTGCCACAACGTCCTGACAACAGCATCGAGCAGGCCTGCTTCCGCATCGCGCAGGAGAGCCTGACCAATGCCCTGCGCCATGCCCGCGCCAGCCAGGTCCTGCTGCAGCTGCGCGATGTCGGCCAGCGCGGCCTGCACCTGCAGATCCGTGATGATGGCGAGGGCTTCGACCCGGATGGCCCGCGCGGCCTCGGCCTGATCGTGATGCGCGAGCGCGCGCAGAGCGTCGGTGGCCACGTGCGGATCGAGTCCGCGCATGGTGAAGGCACCCTGATCGACGTCCATCTCCCCTACCAGGCGGCCAGCATGGCCGCCGTTGAGTCACCGGACTACTGAGCCTATGTGGAATCCCAACCTGCCCCCGGTCAGCATCGACGATGCGCCCGACCGCCTCGGCGCCGGCAACCCCGAGCTGCAGGCGATGGTCGCCGAGGCGGCCTCGGGCGGCACCGCACTGATGTTGATGCACGTGGACATCGACCACTTCGCCTCGGTCAACGAGAACATGAGTGCCGAGGTGGGTGATCAGGCGCTGGTGCTGGTGGCGCAGCGGCTGCAGTCCTACCTGCGCGGGCGCGGCAAGCTGTGGCGCCATGGCAGTGACGAATTCCTGATCGCGGTGCCCCGCACTGCCGACGTGCCGCTGCCGGAGGACTTCGCCGAGGAGATCCGCCAGCAGATGGAGCTGCCACTGTCGGTGCTGCCGTACACGCTGTTCATGACCGGCAAGCTCGGCGTCAGCCTGTGCCCGGACCATGCCAGCAGCACCTCGCGCCTGCTCGATCACGCCGAGGACGCGCTGTACCAGGCCGCGCGCGAAGGCGGCAACGCGGTGCGCATCCACGCGGTGGATACCCCGCCCAGCGCGCACAGCGAGAGCATCATCGCGCGGCAGATCGTCGATGCCATTCCCAATGGCGAACTGAAACTGCGCTACCAGCCGCTGGTCAGCGCCCGCGACGGTCATGTGGTGGGCATGGAAGCGCTGCTGCGCTGGCAATCGCCCACGCTGGGCATGCTGGTACCCGAACGCTTCATGCGCACCGCCGAACGGCTGGGCATCATCGTGCAGATCGGCACCTGGGTGCTGGAAGGAGCGTTGAAGCAGGCCCGCCTGTGGCGCGACCAGGGCTTCGACGACTTCACCATTGCGGTGAACGTCTCCACGCTGCAGCTGCTGCGGCCGAACTTCTTCGCCGAAGTGATGGGCCTGATCCAGGCCGCCGGCGTGCCGGCACAGATGCTGACGCTGGAGATCAACGAAAGCGCGCTGACCAACAACGTCAACTTCGTGCACGAGACGCTGGCCAATCTGCGCAACGAAGGCATCAGCCTGAGCCTGGACAATTTCGGCACCGGTGATTCCAGCCTCAGTGCGCTGGTGCGCTACCCGGTGGACAAGCTCAAGATCGACCGCAGCTTCATCAAGAGTGCGCCGGCCGGCAACCGCGAGGCGGCCATCGCCCGCGCGATCATCGCCATGGGCCACCAGCTGGGCATGACCGTGATCGCCAACGGCGTGGAATCGCAGGCCCAGCTGGGCTTCCTGCGCCGCAATGACTGCGATGTGTTCCAGGGCTACCTGTTCGGCGAACCGATGTCGGCCGATGCCGCCGGCATGACCCTGCGCCGCCGCTACCTGCGTCCGGAAGCCTTTGCCGAGACCCGTCCGGACCGCACGCTGCTATTGCTGGACGACGAAGAGAACGTGCTGCGTTCGCTGGTGCGTCTGTTCCGTCGCGACGGCTACCGTATCCTGGCGGCCGGCAACGTGCGCGATGCGTTCGACCTGCTGGCAATCAATGACGTGCAGGTGATCCTGTCCGACCAGCGCATGAGCGACATGAGCGGCACCGAGTTCCTGGGCCGGGTGAAGATGCTGTACCCGGATACGATCCGGCTGGTGCTGTCGGGTTATACCGATCTGAACACGGTCACCGATGCGATCAACCGCGGCGCGATCTACCGCTTCCTGACCAAACCGTGGAACGACGACGAGCTGCGCAAGCACATCCACCAGGCGTTCCGCACCTACGAGGAACAGCGCCGCAGCAACGCCGGGCCGGCGCCTGCCGAGAGCGGGGATGGCGGCGAGGATCGCCCGTTGCGGTAACGATCCCCTCTGGTAGAGCCGGCCGCTGGCCGGCTGCTCTGGATGTCGGGTTCAATGAGGTTGCCGGCCAGCGGCCGGCACTACCATGGGCGGTCAGCGCGGCTGCTTCACCGGCAGCACCACGCGGAAGCGCGAGCCCACGCCCGGGGTGCTGTCCAGGTCGATGCGGCCGTGGTGCTTGTTGATGATGCTGTAGGAAATCGACAGGCCCAGGCCGGTGCCGCTGCCGACCGGCTTGGTGGTGAAGAACGGATCGAAGATGCGCTGGCGCAGTTCCGGCGAGATGCCGCCGCCAGTGTCTTCAAATTCGACCCATACATGGTCACCCTCAACACCGGTACGCACGGTGATGGTGCCGCGCTCGGCGATGGCATGGCCGGCGTTGAGCAGCAGGTTCATGTAGACCTGGTTCAACTCCGACGGCAGGCATTCCACCAGCGGCAGCTGGCCGAACTCGCGTACCAGGGTGACCTTGTACTTCAGTTCGTTCCAGATGATGTTGATGGTCGATTCCAGGCCCGCGTGCAGGTCGACCAGCTTCCATGACTCGTCGCGGCCGGAATACGAGAAATCCTTCAGATCACGCACGATGCGCGTCACCCGCTCGATGCCTTCGCGCGACTCGGCCATCAGCTGCGGCAGGTCGCGGCTGATGAAATCGATGTCCAGGCGGTCACGGATATCGTCGATTTCCGGGATCAGCGCCTTCGGGTCGGGCGCTCGCAACGCGCGTTCATAGGCTTCGATCACGGTGAACAGGCTGCGCAGGTACTCCTGCAGGCTGCCCAGGTTGGAGTGCACGTAGCCGATCGGGTTGTTGATCTCGTGCGCTACGCCGGCGGCGAGCTGGCCGATCGAGGCCATCTTCTCCGACTGCAGCAGCTTTTCCTGGGTACCGTTGAGGCGCAGGTAGGCTTGGCGCAGCTCTGCATGGCGCTGCTGCAGTTCGCGCTCGTAGTCCTCCTGCCCTTCGATGTGGCGGAACAGCGCCAGGAAGTGCCCTTGGCCGACCGGGCCGTGGTGGTAGAGGTGCGCGATGACCACGCCCTCGCCCAGCGGCAGGCTGCCGTTCCAGTGGCCGTGCTGACGCGCCTGCTCCAGCGCATCGGGCGGCAGCAGTTCGCGCAGGCGCTGCGGCGGCGGCAATGCGCCGTCTTCGCCGCTGGCGAGCAGGTTCTGCGCGGCGGGGTTGGCCAGCGCCACCTGCCCGTCTTCAGTGAACAGCAGCAAGCCTTCGCGCAGGCGCTCAAGCAACGCCTGCAGCACCGGCTGCGGCGGAAGGGGGGCGGTAACCAGGGCGTTGGCAGCGGACACGGCGACTCGGGGCATTCGAACAGGCGCCCAATATACGCGGTCACGCAGCGGGCTTCAGCCCGCGGGAATGGGTTGTGCGACCGCCGTCGCGTCAGGCGACGGCGAGTGGGCGGCGCGCAGTGACCGTGTGTGACTGGCCCTTGGCGTCGTACGCCGAGGCGTCCTCGGTGCGGCCCAGCTGGCGCAGCGCCCAGTTGACCTCGCGGCGGCGGCGCGACAGCAGCACACCGTTGGCACGGTTGCGTTCGGCCAGTTCCTGCAGCTGTTCGCCCTCCCCGACCGGCGGCGCGCCTTCCAGCGCACGCAGCGCCTCCAGCTTGGCCCCGGTGGCCCGGATCAGGGCGTGCACGTCGTGCTCGACCAAGGCCTGGCGTTCGACGTCCAGGGCCTGGGCAAGGCGCTGCAGCGGCTCGCTCATCGCCGCGGTCATCCGTGCAGCTGCTGGTCCAGCTCGAGCATGCGCGATGCGATCGCGTCCGGATTGATCTTGTAGGTGCCGTTCTGCAGCGACTCGCGCACGGCGGCCACGCGCTGGGCGTCGATCGCCGGGGCGGTGGTCAGCTCACGCTCGATGGCCTGCAGATTGGTGGCCTCGCCGGTCAGGCGCAGGCTGTCGGCCGCTTCGACCGGGCGCGCCGCCGCATCGGTGCTGACGCCGGGCTTGTTGGCCGGGCTCGTCACGCTGCGCAGTGCCTGGGGGACCTGCAGGTTGCCGTCGATTTTCTGGCTCATGGGGTGTCCTGGAGTTGCCGTTCACAAGGGATAACGGCCTCAGGGCCGTGATCTTTAGGGATATTTTGCGGTAATTCAACGCGCCACGATTACGTCACCTGCGGCATCGACCGTGCCCTGCACGATCCGCCGCGAGGACAGGTTCTCGACCGAGACCCGCTCGTTCTCACCGGCATCACCCATCGCGCGGCCGGCAATACGGACCTCGACCGAGCCACGACGCGAGACCAGGGCCACATTGTCTCCGCGCTTGATGAGACGCTGCACCACCAGATCATTGCTCGACAGCAGGGCTCCGGCCTGCAACGGGCGGCGGGCGATGCGGCCGATCGCCGCGTTGGGATCGGCCAGCACCGCACCGGCAATCCGCGCGGCGTCACGCTGGGCAGTGGTGATATCGGCGGCGGAGATGGTTTCTCCAGTGCCGACTCCACGGTTGAGCACCAGCACGGTCTGGTTGCGCCGCACCTTCACTGGCACGAACAGTCGCCAGCCGCCGGCATCGGGGCAGCTGACCTCCACCGTGGTGTTGGCGGTGGGCTGCACCTGCAGCGCGCCACCACACCTGGGCAAGCGCAGCGCATCGGCCACCTGGGCCTCGCCCTCGCTGCCTGCCGGCAGCGTCGACAACGCGGCGGTGCGGATACTGGCCACCGGCTGCCAGTCGGCGGCAACCGCCCACGGCGAGGCCAGCGCCAGCGCGATGGCGAACAGAGATGTGACCCGGCGCATGGCGCCTCCTGTCGAAGGGATCTGGCCCAGGTGCGTGCAAGGGGTGTGCCAGAGGGACTTGTGTAGAGTCGAGCTTGCTCGACTGCTTTCATGACCAGTCGAGCAAGCTCGACTCTACAGAGGCAGGGTCGAGCATGGCTCGACTCTACAAAAGCGCTCAAGTTCGGCGCCCACCCCGCCGATACAGCAGCCATGTCCCATGACCTGCTCAACCGGATCGACCAGCGGACCCGACTGGCCGGCCACAATCGCCTGGCGCTGCTGCTGTTCCGCCTCGGCGGACGTCAGCTTTTTGGCGTCAATGTCTTCAAGGTGCAGGAAGTCCTGCGCCGCCCGGAGCTGTTCCAGGTGCCCGGACTGCCCAGCCAGTTCGCCGGCGTGGCCGACGTCCGTGGCCGCTCGGTGCCGGTGCTGGACCTGGGCCTGGCCATCGGCCACCCCGAGCGTGAGCCCGATGCGGACACCTCGCCCGGCTACCTGGTCGTGACCGAGTTCAACCGCTCGATCCAGGGCTTCCTGGTCAGCGACGTGGAGCGCATCGTCAACATCGCGGTGGAAGACATCCACCCGCCACCGGAACTGGGCGCCGAATCGAGCTATCTGACGGCGGTGACCCGCTTTCAGGGCGAGTTGATCCAGGTGATCGACGTTGAAAGCGTGCTGGCCGATATCGCCCAGGTACGCGGTGAAGCAGTACTCGACCCGGCGATGGCAATGCCCGCCGACGGCCCGCAACTGCAGGTGCTGGTGGTGGACGACTCTCGTGTAGCCCGCCAACAGATCCGCAGCGTGCTGGACCAGCTTGGGGTGGGTGCCACCCTGCTTTCCGACGGCAAGCAGGCGCTGGACCACCTGCTGCAGATCCAGGCCTCGGGCGAGAACCCCGCCGAGCGCTACGCCATGGTCATCTCGGACATCGAAATGCCGGCCATGGACGGCTATACGCTGACGACGGAAATCCGGCGCCATCCGGGCCTGGCCGGCCTTTACGTCCTGCTTCATACCTCGCTGTCGGGCGTATTCAACAATGCGATGGTCGAGCGCGTCGGCGCCAACGCCTTCGTCGCCAAGTACTCGCCGCACGAACTGGCCGACTTCGTGCTGGACCGCCTGCGCAAGG
Organism: Stenotrophomonas maltophilia; assembly: GCF_003205835.1. Lineage (GTDB taxonomy): Bacteria > Pseudomonadota > Gammaproteobacteria > Xanthomonadales > Xanthomonadaceae > Stenotrophomonas > Stenotrophomonas riyadhensis. The sequence continues at coordinate 2,232,867 of NZ_CP029773.1, read as the reverse complement.
TCGCGATGGCGGCCTGAGGCCTCTGATCCGGTAGTGCCGGCCGCTGGCCGGCAACCGCGGACAATCCGGGAAGCCGGCCAGCGGCCGGCACTACCCTCTCGAATTTGGCACACCCCTTGCAGCTTCCCGGGCAACGTTCCTGTGGGAGTGCACCGTGCGCAACCTGATTACCGACTACCTGGGCGTCCACGCCCAGGCCATGCCGTTGCGCGAACAGCGGATGAAGCTGATCGCCAGCAACCTCGGCAATGCCGACACTCCCGGCTACAAGGCCCAGGATCTGGACTTCGATGCCGCCCTGCGCCACGCCCAGGGGCAGGATGCCAATGGCCTGATGGCCACCACCCACGAGCAGCACTACGAGATCAGTAGTGGCCTGAACCCGTTCCAGATCGCGCGCGAAGGCGTGCAACCCAGCCTGGACGGCAACACCGTCGATCCCGATGCCGAGCGTGCCGCCTATGGCCGCGCCGCACTCGAATACCGCGCCTCGCTCAGCTTCGTCGAGAGCAAGGTGCGTTCCATGCTGACTGCGATCACGGGGCAATAAGCCATGAGCAACCTGCCGATCTTCGATATCGCCGGCTCCGCGCTGCAGGCGCAGTCGGTGCGCATGAGCACCATCGCCTCCAACCTCTCCAACGCCGACACCGTCGCCGGTTCCGCCGATGCCGTGTACAAGCCGCTGGAACCGATCTTCCAGGCAGTGACCAGCAAGAACGATCCGAACATCACGTCGGTGAAGGTCAAGGAGATCACCCAGAGCGAAGCCGCGCCGATCAAGCGCTATGAACCGGGCCACCCGCTGGCCGACGGTGATGGCTACATCTACCAGCCCGATGTCGATCCGGTGGCGCAGATGGTCAACCTGATCTCGACTTCGCGCAATTACCAGGCTGGCGTGGAGATGCTGACCACCGCCAAGGAACTGGCCCTGGCGACCTTGACCATGGGCCGCTGAGGCCCGCAGCACCGGATACCACCATGACCACCGCCGTCAACAACCAGACCAACCAGGACGTCTACGCCGCGCTCGGCCTGAACGCCCCGAACAGCAACGCCACCAAGAAGAAGAACACGCTGGACCAGGCCGATTTCCTGCGCCTGATGACCGAGCAGCTGCAGCAACAGGATCCGCTGAAGCCGATGGACAACACGCAGATGGTTGCGCAGATGGCGCAGATGTCCACCGTGCAGGGCATCACCGATCTGAACAAGACGGTGAAGGGTTTCCAGGAATCGATGGCCAGCGACCAGGTGCTGCGCGGTGCCGCTCTGGTTGGCCACCAGGTACTGGTGCCGTCGGAAAAGCTGGTACTGGAAAAGGAAGGCAGCGTCGAAGGCACGGTGGCTGCGCCCTCGGCCGGCATCGTGACCGTCGACATCACCGATGCCAACGGCACCAAGGTCACCTCGCTGAGCGTAGAAGCCAAGGCCGCTGGCGAAACCGCGTTTCAGTGGGACGGCAAGGACGCCAACGGCAAGCGCATGGAACCGGGCAAGTACTCCATCGTCGCCAACCACGTCGACACCGCCGGCAAGAGCACCAAGCTGTCCACCTTCGTGCAGGCCCCGGTGGAGAGCGTGACCGTCGGCTCCGACGGCCTGTACCTGAATCTCAAGGGCCTGGGCACGGCCCCGATCGACTACGTGCTCCGCGTCAGCTGAGCCGCACATTCCGCATCTACCAGGAGCATCCCATGGGCTTCAACGTCTCCCTGTCCGGCATCAATGCCGCCAATACCGACCTGAGCGTCACCGCCAACAATGTCGCCAACGTCAATACCGCCGGCTTCAAGCAATCACGCGCCGAGTTCGCTGACCTGTTCGCCTCCACCAGCTACGGCCTGTCGAAGAACCAGACCGGCTCGGGCGTGCGTGTTTCCAACGTGGCCCAACAGTTCATCCAGGGCCAGAACGAGCAGACCGGCCGCAGCCTGGACATGGCGATCTCCGGTGAGGGCTTCTTCACCATGAACATGAACGGCTCGCGCGTGTACTCGCGTGCCGGCAACTTCCAGACCGATTCCGCCGGCTATGTGATCAACCCGCAGGGCGCGCGCCTGCAGGTGTTCGCGCCGAACGCCGATGGCACCAACTTCGATGCCGGCCGCCTGGTGGACCTGCAGCTGCTGACTACTGACAGCGCGCCGAAGCAGACCAGCGAAGTGAAGGTCGGTTTCACCCTGCCCGCCAACGCCAAGCAACCGACGGTCACCAATTTCGATCCGACCGACTCGAACAGCTACAACCACTCCAGCGGCGGCATCACCGTGTACGACTCGCTGGGCGTGAGCCACATCCAGGTCTCGTACTTCGTGAAGGGCGCCAACCCCAACGAGTGGACCGTGCGCAACTACGTGGATGGCCAGCCGGCCGGCGCACCGACCCCGGTGACGTTCGACAACAGCGGCAAGCTGACCAATCCTGCCAACGGCAAGGTCAGCCTCGGTACTTTCACCCCGACCACCGGCGCGGGCCAGCTGAACATGACGCTGGATATCAGCGGCTCGACCCAGTACGGCGAGAAGTTCGCGCTGCGCAACACCCAGCAGGACGGCTACGCCGCCGGCAAACTGAACGAGATCACCGTGTCGGAAACCGGCGTGGTCTATGCCCGCTACTCCAACGGCGACGACAAGCCCCTCGGCCAGGTCGCACTGACCACGTTCAACAACACGCAGGGTCTGGAGCAGAAGGGCAACAACCTGTGGGTGGAGACGTTCGAGTCGGGCACCCCGCGCACCGGCATGCCGGACACCTCCAACCTCGGCAAGATCCAGGCCGGCTCGCTGGAAGCGTCCACCGTCGACCTCACCGAGCAGCTGGTCAACATGATCACCGCGCAGCGCAACTTCCAGGCCAACGCGCAGATGATCACCACGCAGGACCAGATCACCCAGACCGTCATCAACATCCGTTGATGACCTGCTGACCCCGTCACGGAACTCTCCGCATGGATAAAGCCCTTTACGTGGCGATGACCGGTGCCCGCGCCTCCCTGCAGGCGCAGGGTACGCTCAGCCACAACCTCGCCAACTCCGACACCCCCGGCTTCAAGGAAGCGCTGGCCAACACCGAAGCCTTCCCGATCCGTGGCCCGGGCTTTGCCTCGCGGGTGGATGCGCTGCATGTCGACGCCGGATTCAACCGCACGCCCGGTTCGCAGCACATCACCGGCAAACCGCTGGACCTGTCCCTGCAGACCGGCACCTGGCTGGCCGTGCAGTCCAGTGACGGCAGCGAGGCGTACACGCGCGGCGCGGCGTTGTCGGTGACGCCGAACGGCCAGCTGGTGACCTCCAGCGGCCGCCCGGTACTGGATGACAACAACAACCCGATCGCCATTCCGCCCTACCAGGCGATGGAGATCGGTGCCGACGGCACGCTCTCGATCATTCCGCAGGGCGAAGGCCCGCAGACCATGGCGCAGATCGGCAGGATCAAGGTCGTGCAGGCACCGGATGAGCGCCTCGAACGCGGCCTGGATGGCCTGTTCCGCAACACCGACCCGCTGCAGCCGTTCGCACCGGCACAGGGCACGGCCGTGCACAGCGGCCAGCTGGAAGGCAGCAACGTGGATGCCGCTGGCGCGCTGGTGCAGATGATCCAGCTGCAGCGCCAGTACGAAATGCAGGTGCAGGTGATCAAGCACGGCGACGACAACGCGCGCAGCGCCAACAGCATGCTGCGCCTGGGCAGCTGACGGAATTCCGGCGCCGGTTGATGCCGGCGCTGGCACACCGCTTGCACACCCGCATACAAGGGCCGCACCACGCGGCCGGCTTCAGCAGACAGGACATCGAAGATGAACCAGGCATTGTGGATCGCGAAAACCGGACTGGATGCGCAGCAGATGCGCATGTCGGTGGTTTCCAACAACCTCGCCAACACCAACACCACCGGCTTCAAGCAGGACCGTGCCAGTTTTGAAGACCTGCTGTACCAGCAGGTGCGCCAGCCCGGCGGCTCCTCGTCGGCGCAGACGCAGCTGCCCACCGGCCTGCAGCTGGGTACCGGCGTGCGCGTGGTCGCCACCGCCAAGAACTTTGAACAGGGTGGCCAGCAGCAGACCGGCCGCGCCCTGGACGTGATGGTCAATGGCCGCGGCTTCTTCGAAGTTCAGATGCCTGATGGCAGCTCGGCCTACACCCGTGATGGCTCGTTCAAGATCAATCAGGACAGCGAGTTGGTCACCAACAGCGGCTACCCGGTGCAGCCGGGCATCCAGATTCCCGAAGGCGCGCAGTCGGTGACCATCGGCACCGATGGCACCATCAGCGTGAAGATGGCCGACGGCGCCGCCTCGGTGGAAGTCGGCGCACTGACCCTGACCGACTTCGTCAATCCCGCAGGCCTGCAGGCACGTGGCGAGAACCTGTTCCTGGAGACCACTGCGTCCGGCCCGGCACAGAACGGCAACCCCGGCCTCAACGGCCTCGGCACTGTGGTGCAGGGCGCGCTGGAAGGCAGCAACGTCAACGTGGTGGAAGAGCTGGTGTCGATGATCGAAACCCAGCGCGCCTACGAGATGAACGCCAAGGCGATCTCCACCACCGACTCGATGCTCGGTTATCTCAACAACAAGCTCTGACCGGCCAAACCGGGAAACCGCCATGTCGCCCATTTCCAACTTCGCCCGCACCGCCCTCGCCTGCGCCGTGGCCGCCCTGCTCGGTGGCTGCGTGATCGCGGGCGACGTGCGCCCCTACCCGACGATGGCACCGATCCAGCCGATCATGCCGCCGCAGGCACCGCCGACCGCCGGTGCGATCTACGCTGCCGGCCCGACCCTGCAGCTGTATTCGGACCGGCGCGCGCGCGATGTTGGCGACCTGTTGACCATCACCCTGCTGGAAAACACCACCGCGCAGACCAGTGCCAACACGGCCACCAACAAGGAATCGAACCTGAGCCTGGGTACGCCGTCCATTCTCGGTGCTCCAGTCACCCTCGGCGGCAAGGACATCCTGAGTGCCACGGCCAAGGGCGCGCGTGACTTCACCGGCAAGGGCAACAGCGCGCAGAGCAACCGCCTGCAGGGCAGCGTCACCGTCACCGTGGTCCAACGCCTGCCCAACGGCAACCTGGTGGTGCAGGGGCAGAAGAACCTGCGGCTCAACCAGGGCGATGAACTGGTACAGGTGCAGGGCATCGTGCGCCCGGGCGACATCAGCCAGGACAACACCATTCCGTCCAGCCGCGTGGCCGAGGCCCGCATCGTCTACGGCGGCCGCGGTCCCGTCGCGCAGTCCAACGCGATGGGCTGGCTGAGCCGCTTCTTCAACTCCGGCCTGACGCCGTTCTGAGTATGGCCATGAAACTCTTCTCCTCTTCTTCCTGGCAGCGACGCATGGCGTCGTTCGTCGCGCTGATGCTGCTGGTCGTGGCTGCCCCGGCCAGCGCCGAGCGCATCAAGGACCTGGCCCAGGTCGGCGGCGTGCGCGGCAATGCGCTGGTGGGTTATGGCCTGGTGGTCGGCCTGGATGGCAGCGGCGACCGCACCAGCCAGGCACCCTTCACCGTGCAGAGCCTGAAGAACCTGCTCGGCGAACTGGGCGTCAACGTGCCGCCGAACGTCAACCCGCAGCTGAAGAACGTGGCCGCCGTGGCGATCCACGCCGAACTGCCGCCGTTCGCCAAGCCGGGCCAGCCGATCGACATCACCGTGTCCTCGATCGGCAACGCGGTCTCGCTGCGGGGCGGTTCGCTGCTGATGGCGCCGCTGCGCGGTGCTGACGGCCAGATCTATGCCATCGCCCAAGGCAACCTGATCGTCGGCGGCTTTGGTGCGCAGGGCAAAGACGGTTCCCGTGTCTCGGTGAACGTGCCCAGCGTCGGCCGCATTCCCAACGGTGCCACCGTTGAACGCGCCCTGCCCGACCCGCTGGCCAACGGCGGCGACATCACCCTGAACCTGCACAACAACGACTTCACCACGGTCTCGCGCATGGTTGCCGCGCTCAACAACGCCTTCGGCGAAGGTGCCGCGCGTGCGGTCGACGGCGTGACCGTAGCGGTTACCGCGCCGACCGATCCGGGCGCACGCATCGGCCTGCTGGCGCGAATCGAGAACCTGGAACTGACCCCCGGCAGCGCCCCGGCCAAGGTGGTGGTCAATTCGCGTACCGGCACCGTGGTCATCGGCCAACAGGTGCGCGTGGGACCTGCGGCGATCTCGCATGGTTCGCTGACCGTGACCATCCAGGAAAACACCAACGTCAGCCAGCCCAATGCGCTGTCCGGCGGCCGCACCGTGGCCAGCCCGCAGTCGACCATCACCGCCACCAACGACGGCAGCCGCATGTTCAAGTTCAGCGGCGGCACCACCCTGGACGAGATCGTGCACGCGGTGAACGCCGTGGGCGCAGCACCAGGCGATCTCATCGCGATCCTGGAAGCCCTGAAGCAGGCCGGCGCACTGAGTGCCGAGCTCGAGGTGATCTGATATGCGTATCACTCCCGCATTCGATCTGCACCCGGCGCAACAGAACGATCCGGCCAAGATCGACAAGGTCGCGCGCCAGCTGGAAGGCCAGTTCGCGCAGATGCTGGTCAAGAGCATGCGTGACGCCAGCTTCGGCGACTCGCTGTTCCCCGGCGAAAACAAGATGTTCAGCGAGATGTACGACCAGAAGATTGCCGAGGCCATGACCCGCGGCAAGGGCCTGGGACTGTCGGGCATGATCAGCCGGCAGCTGTCCGGCCAGGCCGCGGACGGCCCGGCGCTGGATACCCGCGTGGACCCGGCCAAGGCCAGTCGTGCCTACCAGCTCAATGCACCGGCCAAGCCGGCACCGTCGCTGCCGCTGGAAGACGGCAGCCAGGCCGTGCGCCTGCTGCAGCAGATGGCCACCGGTGCACAGCACGGTGCGCAGGCGGCGGTCGCACCGATGGAACAGGCCCTGGACCTGATCGCCGGCCGCGAGAGCAGCAGCATGCACCGCTCGTTGGGCACCGAGGATCCGTACATCGGCAGCCTGCAGGGCGAGGACTGGGCCGCCAACAGCGACCAGTGGTCGGCCACCGCCAGCAACCGCGGCACCGCGATCAGTCCGGCCGATGCGATGGCTACCCGCACCGCCGTCGCCCAGCTGGGCGAGCACACCCCGGAAGGCTTCGTTGCCAGCATCTGGCAGCACGCGCAGAGTGCAGCCAAGGAACTGGGCGTGGATGCCCGCGCCCTGGTCGCCCAGGCGGCGCTGGAAACCGGCTGGGGCAAGCGCCACATCAAGCATGCCGACGGCAGCACTTCGCACAACCTGTTCGGCATCAAGGCCAATGGCTGGAACGGCCAGCGCGCCGTGGCCGGCACCCACGAATATGTCGATGGCGTGCGCCGCAACGAGACCGCCAGCTTCCGCGCCTACAGTTCGCCGGCCGAGAGCTTCGCCGACTATGTGCGCCTGCTGAAGACCAGCCCGCGTTACCAGCAGGCCCTGCAGGCCGGCACCGACGTGCAGGGCTTCGCCCGCGGCCTGCAGCGCGCCGGCTATGCCACCGATCCGCGTTACGCGGCCAAGATCGCCGCGATCGCCGGCGGCCCGACCATCGAGCGCGCCGTCAGCGCCGTCGCCGATGCCGGCTCGCGCCTTGGCCAGACCTTCGCCAGCACCGCAACCGCGGCGCTGGGTATCACTCGTCGTTGAGGAACCCCATGTCCAGCGTACTTTCCACCGGTACTGGTGCCCTGCTCGCCTTCCAGCGTGCGTTGGCGACCACCAGCAACAACGTCGCCAACATCAACACCCCTGGCTACAGCCGGCAGAAGGTCGACTTCGCCACCGCTGATCCGCAGAACTACGGCTATGGCACGGTCGGCAACGGCACCCGCATCACCGACATCCGCCGCACCGCCGACCAGCTGGCGATCTCGCGCCTGCTCGACAGCAGCGGTGAACTGGCGCGCCTGAAGCAGCTCTCCGGCATGGCCGACCGGGTCAACTCGCTGTTCTCCGAAGCCGCCACCAACGTGGCCGGCGTGTGGTCGAACTTCTTCGACTCGGTCAGCGGCCTGTCCTCCAATGCCTCCGGCACGGCCGACCGCCAGAACATGCTTGACGGTGGCAAGGCGCTGGCCAACCGCTTCGTGCAGCTCAACACGCACCTGAACAACCTCAACAGCGAGGTCAACAACGGCCTGATGGCCGGTGCCACCGAGGTCAACCGCCTGGCGCAGGAGATCGCGCAGATCAACGGCGCCATCGGCACCAACATCGCCACGGCTGCGCCTGACCTGCTCGATCGCCGCGACCAGCTGATCACCCAGCTGATCGGCTACACAGGTGGCACGGCAGTGATCCAGGACGGCGGCATCATGAATGTCTACACCGCCGGCGGCAACGCGCTGGTGGTGGGTACCACGGCGACCAAGGTCACCACCGTGGCCGACCCATACCAGCCCGAGCGCCTGCAGCTGGCCCTGGAAACCCAGGGCAACACCATCCGCCTCGACCCGAAGGCCGTCGGTGGCCAGATCGGTGGCCTGATGGAGTTCCGCGACACCGTGCTGACCCCGGCCCAGGCCGAGCTGGGCAAGCTGGCCGTGGGCCTGGCCGAGACCTTCAACCAGGCCCACCACCAGGGTGTTGACCTGTACGGCAAGATGGGCGGCGACTTCTTCAACATCGGCAACCCCCGCGTCACCGCCAACAACAGCAATACCGGCACGGCCAGCCTCAGCGCGACATATGGCGACCTGGGCAAGCTGGACGCGCAGAACGTTGTGCTGCAGTTCGATGGCACCAACTGGAAGGCCAGCCGGGCTGACACCGGCGCCAGCGTGCCGCTGACCGGTTCGGGCACCGCTGCCGACCCGTTGATGATCAACGGCGTCAAGCTGGTGGTCGGCGGCACGCCGTCGGCCAATGACCGCTTCCTGCTGCAGCCCACCGCAGGCGTGGCCGGCAGCATGGAGATGGCCATCACCGATCCGTCGCGTATTGCCGCCGCGGCTGCGGTCAAAGGCGCGGCCGCGACGGCCAACACCGGTACCGGCAAGTTGAGCGGCGTGACCGTGACCGATGCGAGCAACGCCAACCTGCGCAATCCGGCGGCCATCGTGTTCACCTCGGCCACCACCTACACCATCGATGGTGGCCCGCCGCAGACCTACACCCCCGGCCAGACCATCAGCGCCAACGGCTGGAGCTTCGTGCTGGACGGCGCGCCGAAGGTCGGCGATACCTTCAACATCACCCCGACGCCGGCCGGCTCCTCGGACAACAGCAATGCCGCCAAGCTGGCCAAGGTGGAAAGCGCGAAGGCTTTCAATGCCGGCACCGTGACCCTGAACGGCGCGCTGGGCGGCCTCACCACCCAGGTCGGTGCTGCGGCCCGTTCTGCCGAGTACTCGCTGGACGCCCAGCTGGTGATCAACGACAAGGCGCAGGAAGCGCGCGATGAAGTGTCCGGCGTCAACCTGGACGAGGAGGCCGCCGACATGCTGCGTCTGCAACAGGCCTACCAGGCGGCCTCGCAGCTGATCTCCACCGCCGACAGCATGTTCCAGACCATCCTGGGAGCCGTCCGCCGATGAGCAGCCGCATCTCCACCAGCATGATGTACAACCAGTCGGTGTCGCTGATGATGGCCAAGCAGGCCAAGCTCAGCCACCTGGAGCAGCAGATCGCCACCGGCAGCAAGATCGTCACCGCAAAGGACGATCCGGTCGGCGCAGGCGCAGCGGTCGGACTGGACCGCAGCCTGGCCGCACTGGACCGCATGAAACTCAACGCCGGCAACGTGCAGAACCGGCTGGGCGTGCAGGAAAATACCCTGGCACAGGTCAACGACCTGATGGGGCGGGTCAACGACCTGACCATCCAGGCCAGCAACCCCGCGTTGAGCGCGGCGGACAAGAAGACGCTGATCACCGAGCTGAACCAGATCCGCGACGGCCTGCTGTCGCTGGCCAACGCCGAGGACGGCACGGGCCGCTATGTGTTCGGCGGTACCAACGATGGTGACCCGCCGTTCGCCAAGATCAACGGCAAGGTGGTCTACCGTGGTGACCAGACACAGCGCCAGATCGAGGTCGGCCCCGATACCTACGTCCGCGATGCCCTGCCCGGCAGCGAGATCTTCATGCGCATCCCCACCGGCGATGGCTTCGTTGACGGCGGTGCCGCAGCGGGAAATACCGGCAATGGCGTGCTGACCAACATCACTCGCGATGGCAGCGACAGTTGGAACGGCCAGAGCTTCAGCGTCCGCTTCACCGCCGCCAACCAATACGAAGTGCTGGATGGTGCCGGCAATGTGACCGGCACCGGCACCTACAAGGCCGGTGATGATCTGGAAGTGAACGGCGTACGCCTGCAGATCACCGGTGCGCCTGCCGCAGGCGACAGCTTCAACGTGAAGCCGGCGAGCAGCCGCGACATCTTCGACACCATGGACAAGCTGATCACCGCGCTGGACGCCGACACCGGTACGACCGCGAAGATGAGCGCACAGCAGAACGAGCTGCAGAGCGCGCTGCGCGACGTGGCGCGGGCGTCGGAGCGGATGATCGACTCGCGTGCAGCCGGTGGCGCACAGTTGAAAGCGCTGGACAATGCCGCCGACATGCGTGAAGCCAACAGTGTGACCCTGAAGACCACGCTGTCGCAGATGCGCGACCTGGACTATGCCGATGCGCTGAGCCAGTACCAGCTGCAGAGTACCGCGCTGCAGGCCGCACAGACGATCTTCTCGCAGATGCAGTCGATGTCGTTGTTCAACAAGATCCGCTGACGCATCTCCTGCGTCACCCCTGAAAGGCCGCGATGCCCTGCATCGCGGCCTTTTTCGTTTCTGCGGTCCGTTGCCGCGGAGCACGCCAGGCCAACAGCCCGCCAGCCCGTCTTCGGTGGATTTTCCGTGATTGCCCATCAAGCCCGGCTGGCCCCCGCCGATACCTTCATCAGCGCTGGCTGGGCTTGCCCAGCCGCCCCCTCCGGGGTCGCCTTCACGCCTCTCCAGGGCTGGAAAACCCCGGGAAAACAGCATCCGGCAACGAATTACGCCTCCAACGGAATTCACGGCTAAAGGTTGTTGACAAAGCGCCGTTATTCATTTGGCAACAACGAAGCACACAGCCACACAAAAAAACAGGCGGCGCTTCGTTTCATTCACCAACGGGTTCCATATAAGAGGAGACGACCCCATGGCACAGGTAATCAACACCAATACGATGTCGCTCAACGCTCAGCGCAACCTGAGCACCAGCGGCAACTCTCTGGCCACCACCATCCAGCGCCTCTCGTCCGGTCTGCGCATCAACAGCGCGAAGGACGACGCCGCCGGCCTGGCGATCTCGGAGCGCTTCAGCACCCAGATCCGCGGCCTGGACGTGGCCATCCGCAACGCCAACGACGGTATCTCACTGGCCCAGGTCGCCGAAGGTTCGCTGAGCGAAGTCGGCAACAACCTGCAGCGTATCCGCGAACTGGCCGTGCAGGCCTCCAATGCCACCAATTCCAGCAGCGACCGCAAGGCCCTGCAGGCCGAAGTGACCCAGCTGATCTCCGAAGTGGACCGCGTCGCCAAGCAGAGCGACTTCAACGGCACCAAGCTGCTGGACGGCTCGTTCACCAGCCAGCTGTTCCAGGTCGGCGCCAATGCAGGCCAGGCCATTGCGATCAACAGCGTGGTCGATGCCAAGGCAGACACACTGGGCGCGGCAACCTTTGCCAACGTCTACAACACCCAGGCCATCGGGGCCGACAAGGCCACGGCCGATACGACCTTCTCCGGCCTGCAGATCGACATCACCCCGCCCGGCGCGGCTGCCGCCACCACGATCAAGGTTCCCGACTTCACCGTGAAGGCAGGCGAATCCATCACCGCCGCCACGGCTGCTGTAGTCAACAGCCGCCTGGGTGAAACCGGCGTAATGGCGAAGCTGGACGCCGGCAAGCTCTCGCTGCACTCGGCGGCGGCTGGCCAGACCTTTGCCCTGTCGGTCAGCGCCACCCCGACCACCGGCGCAACTACAGTGGACGCGAACTTTGCCAACATCGGCCTTCAGCAGGTTGCAGCCGGCACAGGTGGCACGCTGACCGGCGCAACCGCACGCCACGTCGAAGACCTCAATGTGAGCACCGTTGAGGGTGCCCAGCAGGCGCTCTCGATCGTCGATAAGGCTCTTGAGTCGGTCAATAGCGTCCGCGCCGACCTCGGCGCGATCCAAAACCGCTTCACCTCGGTGGTGGCCAACCTGCAGACCTCCTCGGAGAACCTGTCGGCCTCGCGCAGCCGCATCCGCGATACCGACTTCGCCAAGGAAACCGCCGAACTGACCCGCACCCAGATCCTGCAGCAGGCCGGTACGGCCATGCTGGCCCAGGCAAACCAAGTACCGCAGAACGTGCTCAGCCTGTTGCAGCGCTGACATGAGCCGCCCCCGGGGCACGTCGGGGGCGTCTAACCCAACTCACGTGCAACCGCTCAAGGACCTCTCCTCATGGCACAAGTCATCAACACCAACACGATGTCGTTGAATGCTCAGCGTAACCTGAGCACCAGCGGCAGCTCGCTGGCCACCACCATCCAGCGCCTGTCCTCCGGTTCGCGCATCAACAGCGCCAAGGACGACGCCGCCGGTCTGGCGATCTCCGAGCGCTTCGGCACGCAGATCCGCGGTACCGACGTCGCCATCCGCAATGCCAACGACGGCATTTCGCTGGCCCAGGTCGCCGAAGGTTCGCTGACCGAGATCGGCAACAACCTGCAGCGTATCCGCGAGCTGTCGGTGCAGTCGGCAAACGCCACCAACTCCGCCAGTGACCGCAAGGCTCTCCAGTCGGAAGTCGACCAGCTGGTCAGTGAAATTGATCGCGTCGCCAAGCAGTCCGAGTTCAACGGCACCAAGCTGCTGGACGGTTCGTTCTCCAGCCAGCTGTTCCAGGTCGGTGCCAACGCCGGCCAAGCCATCGCCATCGACAAGATCACCAACGCTCAGTCCGATTCGATTGGCTCTTCGACCTTCGCCCAGAACGGCACGTTGACCATGGGAGCTGCCACCGCTCTTACCTCTGGTGAAATCACTGGGATGAAGATCGGCGATGTTTCGCTCGGTACGATCAAGTACGACCAAGGAGCTGACGCAGCTGCCACCGTCGCGAACGCAATGAACGCTACGGTCGCCGCCATCAATTCGAAGATGGGCGAAACCGGCGTCTATGCTTCGCAGGCTGACAACGGCGCCACGCCGCCCGTTGCAACGCCCGGCGTGATCAAGCTGACTTCGGTTAAGGCAGACCTGACCGCTGCGGACATCACTGCACTTGCTGTCACCGGCGGTGGCACCTCGGTAGCGACCACCACCAACATTGCCGCTGGCGCCACCGCCTCAACGCTCAAGGACGTCAAGATCACCGACGTGGCCGGTGCCCAGAAGGCCCTGGAAATCGTCGATAACGCTCTGCAGTCGATCAACAGCACCCGTGCGGACCTCGGTGCGGTGCAGAACCGCTTCACCTCGGTCGTTGCCAACCTGCAGACCTCGACGGAAAACCTGTCGGCATCGCGTAGTCGCATCAAGGATACCGATTTCGCCAAGGAAACCGCGGAGCTGACCCGCACCCAGATCCTGCAGCAGGCCGGTACGGCCATGCTGGCCCAGGCCAACCAGGTGCCGCAGGGCGTGCTCAGCCTGCTGCGCTGATCCGCTCTCTGATCGACCTCCGGGCGCCGCATGAAGCGGCGCCCGGGTCCTGAAATACGTTTCACCTTCGCCAAAGGAAAAGCACCATGGCACAAGTCATCAACACCAATACGATGTCGTTGAACGCTCAGCGCAACCTGAGCACCAGCGGCAGCTCGCTGGCCACCACCATCCAGCGCCTGTCCTCCGGTTCGCGCATCAACAGCGCCAAGGACGATGCCGCTGGCCTGGCGATCTCCGAGCGCTTCGGCACCCAGATCCGTGGTACCGACGTCGCCATCCGCAATGCCAACGACGGCATTTCGCTGGCCCAGGTCGCCGAAGGTTCGTTGACCGAGATCGGCAACAACTTGCAGCGTATCCGTGAGCTGGCTGTACAGTCGTCCAACGCGACCAACTCGGCAAGTGATCGCAAGGCACTGCAGTCTGAAGTGAATCAGCTGGTCAGCGAGATTGATCGTGTGGCCAAGCAGTCCGATTTCAATGGCACCAAGCTGCTGGACGGCTCGTTCTCCAGCCAGCTGTTCCAGGTTGGCGCAAACGCCGGCCAAGCAATCGCAATTGACAAGATTACCAACGCCAAGACTGATTCGCTGGGCGGCACCCTGTTCTCCACGGCGGCCACTACAGCGACCACCACTGCCGTTGCAGAAACATCCGCCGGTTCCTCGGTATTTGCATTCGCTGCAGGTACCGTTGCCGACTTCTCGATCTCCGCAAATGGCACGACGGTGAACTTCAGTGGTGTTAAGTTCGACGCAGGTAGCGCATCAACGCAGGCCGCAGGTGAGGCTGCCAGCGTGGTTTCCCAAGGGAATGCCATTGCAAAGGCCATTAATCAGAAGTCGGCCGACCTGGGAGTCTCTGCCGAAGTGGATTCTGCGGGCAAGGTAACCATCAGCTCCTGGAAAGAGGGGAAAGTCGGCGACCAGATCACCGCCACCGGCGTAACCCTCGCAGACAACGCAGCTCTGGTTGCTACCGATGCCAAGCATGCCATTGACCTTGACGTCACCAGCTACGGAAAATCTCAACAGGCGCTGCAGATTGTGGACAAGGCACTGGAGGGCATCAACAGCACCCGTGCTGACCTCGGTGCGATCCAGAACCGTTTCACCTCGGTCGTCGCCAACCTGCAGACCTCGACGGAAAACCTGTCGGCCTCGCGTAGCCGCATCAAGGATACCGATTTCGCCAAGGAAACCGCCGAGCTGACCCGCACCCAGATCCTGCAGCAGGCCGGTACGGCCATGCTGGCCCAGGCCAACCAGGTGCCGCAGGGCGTGCTCAGCCTGCTGCGCTGATCCACGGCAGGAAGGCGCCGCTACCGTCGGTTAGTCCCGACGGTAGCGGCAACCGGGAAGCCACGATGCACGAAGGCGCGGGCCATGCCCGGCCCGGGAGTACTCCCGAACCGGCTTGGCATCGCCCGCTCCTGCGGACCTCTCTTTCAGCGCTGTACCTTTGACTGTACGTACCGGGCGGCTTCGTCTCCCCCCGATTGTCAGTAGCCTGTGCCCTCCCCTGCATTGGGGGAGGGTTTTTTGCAGACTCCCGGCAGCCCGCGGTGAATCTCCCCGCACCCTGCCCCAACCCTCCTGCAACCTGCGTGCCAGAACCTGCGCCAGAGCATTGGCACGGCGCATGCATCAACGAAGTCCTCAAGACCCAGCGGCGCAGGCCGCTATTTTCGTTGACGACGGGCCAGCGCCTAGCGGCCAGGCCCGATACCAGGAGAATCACATGGCAAGCTTTGGATACGGTGGCATCGGCTCGGGCCTGAACATTTCAGACATCGTCAGCCAGCTGGTGGCGGCCGACCGCAAGCCCGCCGACAACGCGCTGAACCTGCAGCAGTCCAAGGCCAAGATGCAGCTGTCGTCGATCGGCACCGTCACCTCGGCCTTTGACAAGCTGAAGACCGCGTTGACCGCGTTGAAGGCCACGACAGCCTTCGACACCCGCACCGTCACCGCCACCGGCAAAGCACAGCCAGGCAACACCGACGATGTGCTGACGGCATCGGTGGCGCTGTACGACCAAGGCACGACCAAGGCAGCGGCCTCCAACGGCACGCACCAGGTGGAGGTGAAATCCCTCGCCACGGCACACAAGCTGATTGCCAACGCCTCGGTGCCGAAGACCGACACCTTCGGCGCCGGAACCTTGACGCTGACCGTTGGCGTGGGCGACAAGGCAAAGACGATGAAGGTCGAGGTGGAGGCCGGAGATACGCTGACCACCGTGCGCAACAAAATAGATGCCGCAGGCCGCAAGGAAGGCGTGCAGGCGACCCTGATCGCTTCGGGCGATAGCCAGTACCTGTCGATCGCCCAGGAGAAAACCGGCGCCGCCAACGCGATCAAGCTGGAATATGGCGGCAGCGACCCGAAGCTGAGCGCACTGATTGGCAGCCTTCAGGAGAACACCGCGGCAGCCGATGCCGAGCTGACCATCGATGGCGTCACGGTGATCAGCGACAGCAACACCGTGACCGACGCCGTACCGGGCCTGACCCTGAACCTCAAGGTCAAGGGCAAGAGCACGGTCGTGATCAGTACCGACACCACTGCAGCCACCAAGGTGATGCAGGACTTCGTCAAGGCGTACAACGATGCGATCGCCGCCATCAATACCGAGACCAAGTACGACGCCAAGACCAAGGAAGCTGCGACGCTGACGGGCGATGCGCAGATGCGCGGCGCATCCAGTCAGCTGCGTTCGATGATGGGCGCTGTACTGAAGGATCTGTCCGCGGATGGATTGGATCCGAAGAAGCTCGGCCTGCAGACCCGTGGCTATCCCAATGCCGACGGCAGCCTGGTGCTGGACGCGACCAAATTCGCAGCGGCGCTCGCCAGCCAGCCGGAGAAGATCCGCTCGGCGATCACCGGTGATACCGGCGGCGCCGGCAAGCTCTACACGATGGTGGACGGTTACGTCAGTACGACCACGGGCAAGGAAGGCGCCTTCGTCGCCCGTACCAAGGGCCTGAACACCACCTTGGACAACATCGACAAGCGACGCAAGGACCTGGACGTCCGCATGAAGAACGTCGAGGAACGCTACAAGAAGCAGTTCCTGGCGCTGGACAGCCTGATGGGCAAACTGCAGCAAAGCAACACCGCATTGCAGCAGCAGCTGGCACAGCTGAACCGCTAAAGGAATGCGTTCGACGCTCAAGTTTGGCGTGTAACGCACCGATAACGGACGCAACAGCAATCAACGCCGCACCGCCGGCAGCGGTCCCCACGACCGCCCGGCGGCACCCCGCGCAAGGAGAATCACGAATGTACGGTTCCAGCCGTCAATATGCCGAGCAGTACCGCCAGGTGGGAGTGACCAGTGCGGTCGCCGATGCCGATCCGCACAAGCTGGTGGCGATGCTGCTGGCAGGTGCACTGGAGCGCGTGCGGCGTGCCCTGGCCAGCCTCGAGCGTGGTGACCAGGCCGGCAAGGGCAAGGCGATCGGCGAGGTCTGTGCGATCGTCGGCCACCTCAACGGCTCGCTGGACCATGAAGCCGGCGGCGAGATCGCCGGAAATCTGTCGGCGCTGTATGACTATGTGCTGCAGCGCCTGACCGAGGCCAACCTGCACAACGACCGCGCCGCGCTGGATGAGTCGCTGCAGTTGCTGGGCGAGATCGACAGCGCCTGGAATGCAATTCCGCAGGAACAGCGCCGCCCGGCCGCGGTGGCGCCATGAGCCTGCACGAACTACACGCCCAGCTGGACGCCTTCGAGAAGGCCCTGGGCGAAGAGTCCCTCGACCAGGCCGACAGCTTGCTAGACGGTCATGACAGCACCCTGCATGCCCTGCTCAGCCAGCCGCTGACCGCCGCCGACCACGCACCGCTGACCGCGCTGTTCGAACGCCAGCAGAATCTGCTTGGTCTGCTGCGCCAGCGCCGTGATGCGGTCGCCGCACTGATGAACGATGGCCAGCGCTCCCTTCGCGCGGCGCATGCCTATCTACAGGCAGAATCACTCGCATGACCCAACTGCCGACCACGTCGCTGCACCACCCCGCCGAAAGCGAGCTGTTCGACGAAACGCTCAGCTGCGAGCTGGCCTTGCCGGCCGAGTTCCAGGCAGGCAGCGCCGCCGGTCGCACCAGCAGTGCCGAAGGTCTGCTGCGCAGCCTGGCCCTGGTCGAGGACAGTCGCGTTGACGAGCACGACGACCGCAACGAGTCCAGCCTGCAGTTGCAGCGGCTGGAAGCCAAGGTGGATCTGGCGATGGTGCTGCTCGGCCGTCTGGTACGCCAACAGGGCCAGGAACTGACGCTGCGCCCTGTGCGCTGGTCACGCCGCGGCATCCGCCTGCAGCTGGGGCCGCGCAGCGGCGCCAGCCCCGGCCAGGCCGGCCTGGTGCGTCTGCAGCCCAGCGACTGGCTGCCTGACCATATCGACCTGCCCGTGGAAGTGATCGCCGAAGCGGCGGACGGCGGCGGTGGTCATTACCTGTGGCTGCGTTTCCAGCGTCTTGGCGATGGCCTGGAGATGGTAATGGAGCGGCATCTGTTCCGCCTGCATCGCCGCCAGGTGGCCGAAGCACGCCGCGCCCGCTGAAACCTGCCACCATGACGCCGGATGGGCAACCCTTGGCGCGCCCGTTCAGCTAAGTTAAGGTGGACTCCCCTCACGGACCTCCAACGTGCCTGTGCGAGTTCTCATCGTCGACGATCACACCCTGGTCCGCGCCGGCCTGGCGCGGCTGCTGCAGGGGTTTGCCGACGTGCAGCTCGTCGCCGAGGCCAGCAATGCCGAGCAGGCACTGCAGCTGGCCCTGCAGCACGCCCCGGACGTGATCCTGATGGACCTGTCACTGCCCGGCCGCACCGGCCTGGAAGCCCTCAGCGACATCCGCCTGCGCGCCCCCGGCACGCGGGTGGTGATGATGACCATGCACGACGACGCCGCACACGTGCGCGATGCACTCGATCGCGGTGCGGTCGGGTTCCTGGTCAAGGATGCCGCACCGCAGGAGCTTGAACTGGCGCTGCGTGCCGCGCACGCCGGCCAGGTGTTCCTGAGCCCGCAGATCTCCGCCAAGATGCTGGCACCGATGCTCGGTCGCGAGAAACCCACCGGCATCGCCGCACTGTCGCCGCGCCAGCGCGAGATCCTGCGCCGCATCGGCAAGGGCGAAAGCAACAAGGAAATCGCCGCCGACCTCGGCATCAGCGTCAAGACAGTGGAAACCCACCGCGCACGCATGATGGAGTCGCTGGGCTGTCGCCGCGCCAACGATCTGCTGCTGCTGGCCGCTCGCCACCAGCACGAGCTGGAATGATTGCCTGCGAATGCGGTCAGATCCCGTTCCCATGGAAAGGGATCTGACGCCGCGGCGCCCCTCATCAGCGACGAATTCCCGTCACCCTGACAGGCCCTGACAGGAATCCGTACACGGCGCGACGCAGGCACGGGTCGCCACCCACCACAAATCAACAACTTAGCGAAATCCATCGTCAACATTCCGCGTCGATGTAGGGAATACCCCTACACCCTGTCGGGATATCCACGAGAGGCCTCAGGAACCCCCCGATTCCGCCCCCGCCGGATCAAAAGCAAGATGCGTTCCACAAGGCGCCGGGGAGCGGTGCCAGGGAACTACGATGAAGGCTGCACTCTCGACCCAGCTGGGCCAACAACTTCACCTCACCCCGCAGCTGCTGCAGTCGATCCGGCTGCTGCAGCTCGATGGCCTGCACCTGGAACAGGAAATCCAGCGCCTGCTGGACTCCAATCCCCTGCTGGAAATCGAAGAGGCTGAAGCACCCACCGCCGAAGCCACCGAGGCCGTCGCCACCACGCTGGAAACCGCTGCGTTCGACGAACTGCCGGAGTCTTCCATGTGGGATGTGGCCGGCGCCAGCTGGCAGGACGGCGACGACGACCGCATGGCGCGCATCGCCGCCGGCGAATCGACCGACCCGCAGCTGCGCGTACTGCAGCGTCTGGCGCTGGACATGGACGACCGCGAGCTGGCCGTGGCCGCCTTCTGGCTGGACCATTGCGATGAGGCAGGCTACCTGCAGGCACCGCTGGACCAGCTGCAGCTGCTGGCCAGCGCCCAGTTCGACATCGCCGCCGACGGCGTCGAAGCCATCCGCCAGCAGCTGCTGCACGGGGAACCTGCTGGAATGGCCGCGCAGGACCTGCGCGAAGGCCTGCAGGCCCAGCTGCGCAGCCTGCACGGCGTAGTCCCCGCCCGCCACCTGGCCGCCCGCATCCTCGATGGCGCGCTCGACGCGCTGGCCGCGCACGACTACCCCGCCCTCGCCCGCCAGCACGATGCCGAGATCGACGACGTACGCGAAGCCGTGCGCCTGATCCTGTCGCTTCAGCCGCGGCCGGGCGACAGCCTGCTGCCGGAACGCAATGCCGTGGTGGTACCTGACGTGGTCGCCTGGCACGCCGACGACCAGTGGAAGGTGGCACTGAACCCGGCCACGAGCCGCCGCGTCTCGATCAACAGCCAGTACGAACAGGCGCTGGCCGAGACCAGCGAGGCCGCACCGGCACTGCGCGAAATGCTGCAGGAAGCGCGCTGGTTCAGCCGCGGCCTGTCGATGCGCTATGACACCCTGCTGCGCACCGCGCGAGTGATCGTCGAGCGCCAGGCCGCGTTCCTGGTGCGTGGCGAAGAGGCCATGGCGCCGCTGACCCTGAAGGAAGTGGCCGAGGAAATCGGCATGCACGAGTCCACCGTCTCGCGCATCACCACCGGCAAATTCCTGCAGACCCCGCGCGGCACCTTCGAACTGAAGCACTTCTTCGCCGTGCGCCTGGAAGGTGCCAGCGTCTCCGGCCAGGCCGTGAAGGCCATGGTCCGCCGCTTGATCGACGCCGAACCCGCCGGCCGGCCGCTGGCCGACGAGGCCATCGCCGGCCTGCTGTCGCGCCAGGGGGTGAACATTGCCCGCCGAACCGTCGCAAAATACCGAGAACAACTGGACATCGCCCCGGCCCGTGAACGGCGCCGGCTTGGCGCCAGGCAACCGCAGCTGGCCCGGGTGGGCTGAAAAGGATGTTGGACATGAACAAGCTCACGGTCCTGCTGGTCGATGACCACGAGGGCTTCATCAACGCGGCGATGCGCCATTTCCGCAAGATCGACTGGCTGCAGATCGTCGGCAGCGCCGGCAACGGCCTGGAAGCGATCGAACGCTCGGAAACGCTGCGCCCGCAGGTGGTGCTGATGGACCTGGCCATGCCGGAAATGGGCGGCCTGCAGGCCACCCGCCTGATCAAGTCGCAGGACGATGCACCGTACATCGTGATCGCCAGCCACTTCGACGACGCCGAACACCGCGAACACGCGCTGCGTGCCGGCGCCGACAATTTTGTCAGCAAGCTGTCCTACATCCAGGAAGTCATGCCGATCCTGGAAGGCCTCAGGGAGGATCGATCGTGAGCGAATCGCGCATCCTGGTGCTGGACAACGACGCCGTGCGTGCCGAGCGCACCGTTGCCCTGCTGGAATTCATGGACTTCAACCCGCGTTGGGTTTCCGACGCGGCCGACTTCGACCTGGGCCGCCAGCGCCAGAACGACTGGATGGCGGTGATCGTCGGCACTCTGGACGACAACGCTGCCAGCACCGCACTGTACAACTGGCTGGGCGGCAGCAGCCTGCCGCCGCCGGTACTGCTGGCCGACGGTGATGCCGCAGCCTTTGCCCACCAGCACGGCCTGCACGAAGCCAACATCTGGCCGTTGGAAACCCCGCTGCGCCATGCGCAGATGGAAGCCCTGCTGCGCCGCGCCAGCCTCAAGCGCCTGGATGCCGAGCACCAGGCCGGCGCCGCGCAGGACCAGGGCCCGACCGGCAACGGCCCGGCGGTGACCGAACTTCGCACCATGATCGAACAGGTGGCCGCATTCGACACCACCGTGCTGGTGCTGGGCGAATCCGGTACCGGCAAGGAAGTGGTGTCGCGCGCGATCCACCAGCGCTCGCCGCGCCGTGATGGCCCGTTCGTGGCGATCAACTGCGGCGCCATTCCGGCCGACCTGCTGGAAAGCGAACTGTTCGGCCACGAAAAGGGTGCCTTCACTGGCGCACTGACCGCGCGCAAGGGTCGTTTCGAAATGGCCGAAGGCGGTACCCTGCTGCTGGACGAAATCGGCGACATGAGCCTGCCGATGCAGGTGAAGCTGCTGCGTGTGCTGCAGGAGCGCAGCTTCGAGCGCGTCGGTGGCAACCAGACCATCCGCTGCAACGTGCGCGTCGTTGCAGCGACCCACCGCGACCTGGAAACCCGTATTGCCGAAGGCAAGTTCCGCGAGGACCTGTTCTACCGCCTCAATGTGTTCCCGATCGACGTGCCCGCCCTGCGCGAGCGTCGCGAAGACCTGCCGGCACTGGTTGAAACCATTGCCGCGCAGCTGGCCCGTACCGGCCGTGGCGAAGTGCGCTTCACTCCGGAAGCCCTGCAGGCACTGGCCGGCTACGAGTGGCCGGGCAACGTGCGTGAGCTGACCAACCTGGTCGAGCGCCTGGCGGTGCTGCATCCGGGCGGTTCGGTGCGCGTGCAGGACCTGCCGGCCCGCTACCGTGGCGACGCGGCACTGGCAGCGGTGGCCGCACCGGCACCGGTACAGCCGACGGCGAGCGAAGAACGCCTGGACCTGCGCAGCTTCTCGTTCCACACCCCGGGCGGCGGCAGCCAACCGGCACTGGAGCACGGCATTGCCGTCAATCGCGCCGCAGCACCGGCGGCGCTACCCGATGAAGGCATGGACCTGCGCAACCACATGGCCAACATCGAACTGGGCCTGATCAACGAAGCACTGGAACGCACCCAGGGCGTCGTCGCCCACGCCGCCCAGCTGCTCGGCCTGCGCCGAACCACCCTGGTGGAAAAGCTGCGCAAGTACGGCATCGAACGCGAGCAGGCCGAACTGGCCGGCTGAAGCTCGCGACCAGCATGAAGGGGGCACGAACGCCTGGGCTTGCCCGGGCGTTGGTGCTTCCAGTACCTGGGGTCAGATCCCTTTCCTGCGGAAAGGAATCTGACCCCATTGCATTTGCACGTTTTCCTAAAGACATCACCGCCGCAGTGCGGAGCATGGCAAGGACATCCCAAGGAGCTCCGACCATGCATCGCCTCACCCTGCTCGCCGCCCTGCTCTTCCCGGCCCTGGCCACCGCCGCCGACTGCACCCTGCCCACCACGCTGGACCAGCGCCAGTTCACCAACCTCAGCGATCCGCTGTACCAGCCAGATAATCCGAATGCCGGACGCATGGTGCAGCTCAGCTTCGCCGGCAACCAGTACGTGCTGGACGTTCTCGGCACCGATCTGCGCATCGGCGGCAGCTACCGCTACCAGCGCTTGGCCCCGCACATCGCCGAGATCCAGATGACCGAAGCCCACCCGGCAGGCCCTGCCCGCTACACCCTGCTGCTGACCTGCCTGAGCGACCGCCAGGGCCGCTTCATCTACACCCAGCACGACGGCCCCATCGCACCGCGCCAGCGCCAGAATTCCGGCCGCTGGACCCTGCAGCCATAGGCCAGAAAACCGACGCCGGTTAAATGGCGCCTCGCCGACACCTCGTCCACACATGACCATGGGGTCAGAGCCCGTTGCGCAGCAACGGGATCCGACCCCAGAAGAGCCGTGTCGACCAAGGTCGACACCCACCAAGAGCAGCCCATGCAATTCCGACAGATCGCGGGAAACTGTCGAAGGCGGGGTGGGTCCGGTTGCGGGGGTGTCCGCGGCATGGATGCCGCGGCCAAGCCCCCAGGGACGGGTTTACGGCGTCCCCCGCAACCGGATCCACCGCGCCACCCCACGGATAGCCAGCTTCTGCCGTTGCTTCGGCTTCGGCCGTTGCTGCTGAGGTTGCCGGCCAGCGGCCGGCGCTACCGCGGGGAGCGGGGTGCAACCCCGCACGCACACCCAACCTCCTCACTTCACTGAATCGAAAACCGGTTTCGGCACGGCACTTGCACCTGCTCCAGCAGACAACCCCATCCCCTGTTTCTGGAACCGTTGCAGATGTCCCACTCCGTCACTTCGATCCTTTCGCAGATCCGCTCCTATCAGACCCAGATGGGACAGCCGGCGCTCAACCCGCTGGGCGAAACGCCGCTCAGCAATGCCCTGCCGGGCACGGTGCTGGACGCACCGCAGGCCCAGCCGGCCAGCTTCACCGAAACCCTGCGTGGTGCGATTGCCGGCGTCAACGACGCGCAACAGAAATCCGGCGCCCTCGCCAAGGCCTTCGAAATGGGCGACCCCAGCGCCGACCTGGCCAAGGTGATGGTCGCCTCGCAGCAGTCCCAGATCGCCTTCCGCGCCACCGTGGAAGTCCGCAACCGTCTCGTCCAGGCTTACCAGGACGTGATGAACATGCCGCTGTAAGGAACGTTGACGCATGGCACTGACGCTCTCCAAGGACAGCCTGAACGCCGAGAAGGCCGGGCAATGGTTCGACCGCCTGCAGAGTCTGCAGATCACCCGTCGGCTGGGCCTGATGGCGATGATCGCGGTGGCGGTGGCGGCAGGCCTGTCCGTGTTCTTCTGGTCGCAGAAGCCCGGCATGGTCCCGCTGTATACCGGCCTGGACCAGAAGGCGACCGCTGAAGCGACCGACCTGCTGCGCGCCGCGCAGATCCCGTTCGCGCTCGACCCGGCCACCGGTGGCATCACCGTGCCGGAAAAGAACCTGCACGACGCCCGCCTGAAGCTGGCCGGCTCCGGCCTGACCGACAGCGGCAAGCTCGGCTTCGAGCTGATGGAGCGCGACCCGGGCTTCGGCGTCAGCCAGTTCGTGGAAAGCGCGCGCTACCAGCATGCGTTGGAAACCGAGCTGTCGCGCACCATCAACACGCTGCGCCCGGTGCGCGATTCGCGCGTGCACCTGGCCATTCCCAAGCCCAGCGCCTTCACCCGGCAGCGTGACGTGGCCAGCGCCTCGGTCACCCTAGAACTGCGTGGCGGCCAGCAGCTGGAACGCAGCCAGGTGGACGCCATCGTGCACATGGTCGCGGCCAGCATTCCGGACCTCGCTCCGGAACGCGTGACCGTGGTCGACCAGAGCGGGCGCATGCTCAGCATCACCGACCCGAACAGCGAGGCGGCGGTCAACGCGGCCCAGTTCGAGCAGGTGCGCCGCCAGGAAACCTCGTTCAACCAGCGCATCCGCGAGCTGCTGGAACCGATGACCGGCCCCGGCCGCGTCAATCCGGAAGTGAGCGTGGACATGGATTTCTCGGTGACCGAGGAAGCCCGTGAGCTCTACAACGGTGAACCGCAGAAGCTGCGCAGCGAGCAGATGAGCGAGAACACCACCAGCACGCCGGGCCCGCAGGGCGTGCCGGGCGCGACCAGCAACAGCCCGCCGGGCCAGCAGGCCGCGCCGGCTACTGCGCAGGCCCCGACCGAAAGCAGCAAGAACGCGACCCGCAACTACGAGCTGGACCGCACCCTACAGCACACCCGCCAGCCGGCCGGCCGCATCAAGCGCGTCTCGGTGGCGGTGCTGGTGGACAACGTGCCGCGCGCCGGCGCCAACGGCAAGATGAGCCCGCAGCCGCTGTCGGCCGCCGAACTGACCCGCGTCGAAGCGCTGGTCAAGCAGGCCGTCGGCTTCAATGCCGAGCGTGGCGACACCGTGTCGGTGATGAACGCCCCGTTCGTGCGCGAGATCACGCCCGAAGAAGGCCCGGCCTGGTGGGAACTGCCGTGGGTGCACGATGCCGGCCGCATGCTGCTTGGCGCGGTGGTGGTGCTGGCGCTGCTGTTCGGCGTGCTGCGCCCGGCGCTGCGTGCGATCACTGGCCAGAACAAGAAGGACGACCCGCAGGCACTGGAACCGCATACCGCGGACGTGCAGCTGGTCGATGACGATGGCATGCCACTGCCGGCGCTCGGCGCCGACCGGGCCAGCCTGGGCGGGCCGGATGCGCTGGCCCTGCCGGTGGATTCATATGAGGAACGACTGCGGATGGCGCGTGAAGCCGTGAAGACCGACTCCAAGCGCGTGGCCCAGGTGGTCAAGGGTTGGGTGGCCAATGACTGAGGCGCCACTGACCGGTGTGCAGCGCGCGGCCGTGCTGCTGCTGTCCCTGGGTGAGCTGGACGCAGCCGAAGTGCTGCGCCACATGGAACCCAAGGAAGTGCAGAAGATCGGCATCGCAATGGCTACCATGACCGACATCACCCGCGAACAGGTGGAACGGGTGATGGACCAGTTCGGCCAGGAACTGGGCTCGAAGACCTCGCTGGGCGTGGGCTCCGACGACTACATCCGCAACATGCTGGTGCAGGCGCTGGGCAGCGAGAAGGCCGGCAACCTGATCGACCGCATCCTGCTCGGCCGCAACACCACCGGCCTGGACGCACTGAAGTGGATGGACCCGCGTGCGGTGGCCGATCTGGTGCGCAACGAGCACCCGCAGATCATCGCCATCGTGATGGCGCACCTGGAAACCGACCAGGCCGCCGACGCGCTGAAACTGCTGCCGGACCGCACCCGCGTGGACGTGCTGCTGCGCATCGCCACCCTCGACGGCATTCCGCCGAATGCGCTGAATGAACTCAACGAGATCATGGAGCGCCAGTTCGCCGGCAACCAGAACCTGAAGTCGTCCAACATTGGCGGCGTGCAGTGCGCGGCCAACATCCTGAACTTCATGGACAGCGGCCAGGACCAGGCGATCCTGGGTGAAATCGCGCGCATCGATGCGCCGTTGAGCAACCGCATCCAGGACCTGATGTTCGTGTTCGACGACCTGGTCGACCTCGACGACCGCGAAATGCAGCTGGTGCTGCGCGAAGTGAGCGGCGAGCGCCTGGGCCTGGCCCTGCGCGGCGCCGACATCAAGGTGCGCGACAAGATCACCCGCAACATGTCGCAGCGCGCGGCGGAAATCCTGCTGGAAGACATGGAAGCCCGCGGCCCGGTGCGCTTGTCCGACGTGGAAGGCGCGCAGCGCGAGATCCTGGCCATCGTCAAGCGCATGGCCGATGAAGGCACCGTCACCATTGGTGGCAGCGCGGAGGCCATGCTGTGAGCAACGTCGTGCGCTGGCTTGCCCCGGACCTGCTGGCCCAGCCCGAACCGGCGCTGGAGCAGGAGGATGCGTTCGAGCTCACCGAGCCGGACCCGGAACACGAACCCGAACCGCCGCTGCAACTACCGACCCTGGAGGAGATCCAGGCGATCCAGGACAGCGCCGAGAAGGAAGGCTTCCAGCACGGCCATGCCGAAGGCTATGGCCAGGGCCAGGCCGAAGTGCGTCGCCTCGCTGCGCAGATCGAAGGCATCCTCGACAACTTCAGCCGACCGCTGGTGCGGCTGGAGAACGAAGTGGTCGGCGCACTGGGTGAGCTGGCGGTGCGCATCGCCGGTGCGCTGGTCGGTCGCGCCTATGAAGCTGACCCGGCACTGCTGGCACAGCTGGTCGGTGAGGCGATTGACGCGGTGGGTGGCAGCACCCGGGAAGTGGAAGTGCGGCTGCACCCGGATGACATCGCCGCCCTCGCCCCGTTGCTGAGCCTGCCGCCGCAACAGCGCCTGGTGCCCGATACCAGCCTGAGCCGTGGCGATCTTCGCGTGCACGCCGAAGCGGTGCGCATCGACGGCACCCTGGAAGCCCGCCTGCGCGGCGCGCTGGACGCGGTGATCCGCCAGACCGGAGCCAATGCATGACCCCCGATCCACAGCCGACGCCGCCACCGGCCGACTGGGCCATGGCCCGCAACCTGCGCCTGGCCCGTCGCCTCGATGGCCTGCGTGTGGATACCGCCCATGGCCGCGGCCTGATCCGCGAAGGCGTACTGCGCCGCGCGGTCGGCCTGACCCTGGAAGCCGTCGGCTGCGAGGCGCCGCTGGGCGCCAGCTGCAAGGTGGAAGTGGTTGATGGTGGCTGGGTCGATGCCGAAGTGGTCGGCTTCGCCGGCGAGCGCACCTACCTGATGCCCAGCGCAGAGCTGCATGGCCTGTTGCCCAATGCACGGGTGGTGCCATCGGCGCGCCGCGGTGGCGTGGAAGTGGGCGAAGGCCTGCTTGGCCGCGTCATCGACAGCGACGGCGTGCCGCTGGACGGCAAGGGCCCGATCCGCGCCGAAGGCCACGTCGGCATGGCCGGCGTGTCAATCAATCCGCTTGCGCGCGAACCCATTACCCAGCCGCTGGACGTGGGCGTGCGCGCGATCAACGCGCTGCTGCCGATCGGCCGCGGCCAGCGCGTCGGCCTGTTCGCCGGTTCCGGCGTCGGCAAGTCGACGCTGCTGGGCATGATGACCCGCTACACCGCTGCCGACGTGATCGTGGTCGGCCTGATCGGTGAACGTGGCCGCGAAGTGCGCGATTTCGTCGAGACCACGCTGGGCGAAGAAGGCCTGCGCCGCGCCGTGGTGGTCGCCAGCCCCGCCGACCGTCCGCCGCTGGCGCGCCTGCACGGCGCCTACCGTGCCACCGCCATCGCCGAGTGGTTCCGCGACCAGGGCCTGAACGTGCTGCTGCTGATGGACTCACTGACCCGCTTCGCCCAGGCGCAGCGCGAGATCGGCCTGTCGGTGGGCGAACCGCCCACCACCCGCGGCTACCCGCCGTCGGTGTTCGCCAAGCTGCCGGCACTGGTCGAACGCGCCGGCAATGGTGCCAAGGGCCGCGGCTCGATCACCGCGTTCTACACCGTGCTGACCGAAGGCGACGATCCGCAGGATCCGATTGCCGATGCGGCGCGCGCGATCCTCGACGGCCACATCCTGCTGTCGCGGCGCGTGGCCGACAGTGGCCTGTACCCGGCCATCGACGTTGAATCGTCGGTCAGCCGCGTGGTCACGGAAATCGCCGACGAACCGTGGCGCCTGCGCATCCGCAAGCTGAAGCGGCTGGTCTCGGCCTACTCGGCCAACCGCGACCTGATCGCCATCGGCGCCTACCAGCGCGGCAACGACGCGGCCACCGACGAAGCCCTGGAGCGCTGGCCGGAAATCATGGAGTTCCTCGGCCAGGACGTTGCCAAGGCCGCAGATCTCCCGCACAGCCAGGCGGCACTGCAGCGCCTGGTGGAACAAGAGAGTTAAGCCATGAACCAGTCCAAGCGCATCGATCCCCTGCTCAAGCGGGCCCAGGAACACGAGGACGCGGTTGCCCGCGACCTTGCCGAACGCCAGCGCGTGCTCGACACCCATCTATCGCGACTGGACGAACTGCGCCGCTACGCCGAGGAGTACGCCAACGCCCAGATGGCGGCGACCAGTCCGGCGCAGCTGCTGAACCGGCGTGCCTTCCTCGATCGCCTCGACAGCGCGGTGGAGCAGCAGCAGCGCACCGTGGATGGCAACCGCGAAAAAGTGGAAGCCGAGCGCGCGCGGCTGATCCTGGCCAGCCGTGACAAGGCCGTGCTGGAACAGCTGGCTGCCAGCTACCGTGCACAGGAAAAGGTGGTGACCGACCGCCGTGACCAGCGCGAGATGGATGACATTGGCGCGCGTCGCGCACGACTGGTGCAGGCCGAAGACCAGGACGGCACCGAGCAGGGAGGCCGCTCGTGATGCCCACCCCATTGGCCGGCAGTGCCAACGCGCAGCCACAGAATTCCGGCAGCAGCGCAACGCGCGCGCCACGCGGTGACGGCAGCAAAGAGTTCAGCCAGCTGCTGCAGGGGGGCGCCACGGGCGCCGATGCGCCTGCCAAGCCGTCGAGCACGCCGACGCCGTCCACGCAGAGTCCAGCGTCCGACAGCAACGGCCAGGCCGGCGCCGATCGAAGGCCGGACAGCGCTGCCGCCCCCGACGAGCCCGCCGCCGCGGTGCCCGCAGCACCGGCCAAGCCGGTTGCCGAAAAGGACACCCCGGCCGCGAGCGAGGAAGCCCCTTGGCCACCGCTCGGCCTGGCCGGGCTGGTGCTGGCGATACCGGCGCCTGCCGATCCTGCCAGCGCTCTGCCAGCCGCGGCAGTGACGGCCAGCGACGCAGGCGGCAACGCCCTGCCCGCGCCCGCTGCAGCGCCGGTCGCAGCGGCCCTGCCGTCCACCGCGGCGGCTGCCACATCGTCCACCGCCAGCAGCGCCACTGACCAGGCGGCCACGCTGCCGTTGCCTGAGATGGTGCTGCCCGGCAAGCGCAGCGAGCGTGGCGAAGGCAGCGACGCATCCCTCATCGGCGACCGCGCCACGGCGCCGCTGTTGCATGCGCCGGGCAACGCGGCCGTGCAGGATCTGAAGGCCGCACTGGCTACCGGCAATGCCATCTTCAATGGCGAGCCGACGCCGAAGCCGGTGCTCGGTGACGATGGTTTCGACCAGGCCATCGGTGCGCGCCTGGGCTGGCTGGCCGACCAGAAGATCGGCCACGCCCACATCCGGCTGAGTCCGGATGACATGGGCCCGGTGGATGTTCGCCTGCAGTTGAACGGCGACAAGGTGCACGCCAGCTTCAGCAGTCCGCACGTGGAGGTGCGCCAGGCATTGGAAAGCAGCCTGCCACGCCTGCGTGAACTGCTGGGCGAACAGGGTTTCCAGCTGGCCCACGCCGATGTTGGCCACCAGGGTCCCGGTGGTGACGGCAATGCGTCGGGCCAGGCTGGTCGTGGCGGCATCGCGGGTGACGGAGAACCGTCGCCGGGTGACACCAGCGTGTCGTCCACGCAGTTGATCCGCCAGCGCGGGCTGCTGGACGCGTACGCCTGACAGACGTGCCAACCAAGGTTGGCACCCACCAGACGGGACGGTTGGCACCTACCCGTATCGCGTTGGTGGGTGCGGAGCTTGCTCCGCACGGCCCCACCGGCACCCCGACGGAATTCCGTCGCCCCCCTCTGCCCCGGCTCCGGCACACCCCTTGCATATCCCGGTGAAGCAACCCTCAGGAGCTTCACCTCGTGGCCGCAGCCGCTGACAAAACCAAGAAGACCGCCGAGAAGGACAAGACCGCCAAGCCGCGTAGTCCGATCCTGATCACCGCATTGGTGGCCGTGCTGGCCGCCGCTGCCGCCGGTGGCGGCGTCTGGTTCTTCACCCAGTCCAAGCACGAAGACAAGGCCGCGCAGGCCCCGAAGAAGAGCACGACCCCGGCACCGGCCCAGTACTTCGCGCTGGACCCGGCCTTCGTGGTCAATCTCAACGGCCCGGTCGACGGCCCGCGCTACCTGCAGCTGGAAGTGCAGCTGATGACCCGCGACCCGGCCGCACTGGAAGCGATCAAGACGCATGCCCCGGCCATCCGCGCACGCCTGCTGATGCTGTTCTCGCAGGTCAGCCCCGACCAGATCGCCGACATCGCCGGCAAGCAGAAGCTGCAGACCGCTTCGCTGGCCGAAGTGCAGAAAGTGCTCAAGGCCGAGACCGGCAGCAACGGCGCCGACGATCTGCTGTTCACCAGCTTCGTGACCCAGTAAGGGCCCACCGATGAATGACCTGCTGTCCCAGGATGAGATCGATGCCCTGCTCCACGGCGTGGACAGTGGCGCGGTCGAAACCGATCCGGAGCCGCCGTCAGGCGAGGCGCGTTCCTACGACTTCGCCAGCCAGGACCGCATCATCCGCGGTCGCATGCCGACCCTGGAAATGGTCCACGAGCGCTTCGCGCGCTTGTGGCGGATCGGCCTGTTCAACCTGATCCGCCGCTCGGCCGAGCTGTCGGTGCGCGGCATCGAGCTGATCAAGTTCAACGACTACATGCACTCGCTGTATGTGCCGACCAACCTGAACCTGATCCGCTTCAAGCCACTGCGCGGCACCGGCCTGATCGTGTTCGAGCCGACCCTGGTGTTCGCCATCGTCGACAACTTCTTCGGCGGCGATGGGCGCTACCCGACCCGTATCGAAGGCCGCGAGTTCACCGCCACCGAAATGCGGGTGATCCACCTGCTGCTGAAGCAGACCTTCGCCGACCTGCGCGAGGCCTGGGCACCGGTGATGGACGTCGACTTCGAGTACATCAACTCGGAGATCAACCCGCACTTCGCCAACATCGTGACGCCGCGCGAGTACGTGGTGGTGTGCCGCCTGCACGTCGAGCTCGACGGCGGTGGCGGCGACATCCACGTGACCCTGCCGTACTCGATGCTGGAGCCGATCCGCGAACTGCTCGACGCCGGCATCCAGAGCGACCGCAATGATCGCGACGAGAGCTGGGGCCAGACCCTGCGCGAACAGCTCAACATCGCCGAGGTGACCCTGTCCAGCGTGCTGGCCAGCAAGCGCATGACGCTGCGTGACCTGACCCAGCTGAAGGTCGGCGACATCCTGCCGATCGAGCTCAGCCCGCAGGTGCCGCTGTGCGTGGAGAACATCCCGGTGTTCACCGGCGAGTTCGGCATCGCCAACGGCATGAACGCCGTGAAGATCACTGCTACCCATCCGCCGGGCACCCGCCCGCGCGTACCCGTCATCCAGGAAGACCCGCAATGAACGATATCGACGCCCTCGAACCCACCCCGGCCCAGTTCAGCAGCCTGCAGGCCGATGAGGCGAACGGTCCGGACCTGAACCTGGACGTGATCCTTGACGTGCCGGTGACGCTGTCGCTGGAAGTCGGTCGCGCCCGCCTGCCGATCCGCAACCTGCTGCAGCTCAACCAGGGCTCGGTGGTGGAACTGGAACGCGGCGCCGGCGAATCGCTGGATGTCTTCGTCAACGGCACCCTGATCGCCCACGGCGAGGTGGTGGTGATCAACGACCGCTTCGGCGTGCGCCTGACCGACGTGGTCAGCCCGAGCGAGCGGATCCGGAGACTGCGTTGAGCCTGCTGGCCTCCACCCTGCTGGCGGTCGGCAAGACCGCCGCTCCGGTCGGCCCGCAGATCGGCCAGCACGCAGCCGCCGCACCGAGCCTGTTCGGTGCGGTACTGGCGTTGCTGGCAGTGCTGGCGCTGGTCATCGGCCTCGGCTGGCTGCTCAAGCGCCTGCCCGGCAGCGGCTTCCGCCCGGCCGAAGGCATGAAGGTGGTCGCCAGCCTGAGTGTCGGTGCCAAGGAGCGCGTGGTGGTGGTCGAGGTCAATGGCCAGCAGCTGCTGCTGGGCGTCACCGCTGGCGGCATCAACACCCTGCACACCCTGCCCGAACCGCTGCCGCCGCCCGCGCCGGTGCGCGTGCCGGACTTCAAGAATCTTCCGAATTTCGCCCAGCTGCTTCAACAGCGGCTGCGCAAGGACCCCTGACATGCGTGTCACCCGTACCCGTCTTGCCACCCTGATGCCGTGGCTGCTGATGCTCGCCCTGTGCCTGTTGCCGGCGCTGGCATTCGCCGCACCCGGCGCGCCGACCACCCCGCTGCCGGACATCAACGTCGGCAAGATCGGTGGTGCGCCGGTCAGCCTGCCGCTGCAGACCCTGCTGCTGATGACGGCGATCACCCTGATCCCGTCGATGCTGCTGGTGCTGACCTCGTTCACCCGCATCATCATCGTGCTGGGCCTGCTGCGCCAGGCGCTGGGTACCGGGCAGACGCCGTCCAACCAGGTGCTGCTGGGCCTGGCCCTGTTCCTCACCGCGATGGTGATGATGCCGACTTGGGACAAGGCCTGGAGCACCGGCATGGCGCCTTACCTCAACGGCGAGATCGACTTCCAGACCGCCTGGACGCTGACCACCACGCCGCTGCGCGGCTTCATGCTGGCGCAGATCCGCGAGACCGACCTGATGACCTTTGCCGGCATCGCCGGGCATGGCACCTACGCCAGCCCCGATGCGATCCCATTCCCGGTGCTGGTCGCCTCGTTCGTCACCAGCGAGCTGAAGACCGCCTTCGAGATCGGCTTCCTGATCTTCATCCCGTTCGTGATCATCGACCTGGTGGTGGCCAGCGTGCTGATGTCGATGGGCATGATGATGCTGTCGCCGATGCTGGTATCGGCACCGTTCAAGATCCTGCTGTTCGTGCTGGTCGATGGCTGGGTGCTGACCGTGGGCACGTTGGCGGCGAGCTTCAATCCGGCCTGATATCCCCCGCAAAGCGCAGTCGAGCATGGCTCGACGCTACATAAGCAGATGGAACCCGAATGACTCCCGAACTTGCCCTGACCGAACTGCGTGGCGGCCTGATTACTGTGTTGTGGGTGGCCGGCCCACTGCTGCTCACCGTGCTGGTGGTCGGCGTGGTGGTCGGTGTCGTACAGGCTGCGACCCAGCTGAACGAACCGACCATCGCCTTCGTCGCCAAGGCAGCGGCGCTGACCGCGGTGCTGTTCGCGCTGGGCAGCCTGCTGATCGGCCACCTGGTTGAATTCACCACGCTGCTGTTCCAGCGCATCCCGCACCTGATCGGCTAGGACACGCGCCTCGATGGACGCCGCCACCCAGATGGCTGCCGACGGCCTGCAGGCCTTCGGCATGATCGGCACCGTGCTATGGACCATGCTGCGCATCGGCGCAGTGGCCATGGCCATGCCGATGGTCGGTACCCGTGCCGTTCCCGCGCGGGTGCGCGTGGTGCTGGCTGGGACCCTGGCCATCGCGCTGGCGCCGCTGCTGCCGCCGGTTCCGGACTGGAGCGGTTTCGATGCCGCCACGGTGCTGACCATCGCCCGTGAACTGGCCATCGGCGTGGCCATCGGCTTCCTGCTGCGGCTGGTGTTCGAAGCCGGCGCGATGGCCGGCGAACTGATCGCCCAGGGTACCGGCCTGGCCTTCGCGCAGATGAGTGATCCACTGCGTGGCGGCACCTCCGGCGTGATCGGCCAGTGGTTCTATCTGCTGTTCGGCCTGCTGTTCTTCACCGCCAACGGGCACCTGGCCCTGATCTCGCTGGTGGTGGACAGCTACCGGGCGCTGCCGATCGGCGCCCCGCTGCCGGACCCGCACGCCTTCTTCAGCATCGCCCCGACCTTCCTGCTGACCGTGCTGCGCGGCGCACTGACCCTGGCGATCCCGCTGACCGTGGCAATGCTGGCGGTGAATCTGGCGTTCGGCGTCCTGGCCCGTGCCGCCCCGGCGCTGAACCCGATCCAGCTCGGCCTGCCGGTCTCGCTGCTGCTGGGCCTGTTCCTGCTGGCGCTGCTGGCCGGGGAAATGGGCCCGCCGGTACAGCGCCTGTTCGATGCCGCCTTCCAGGCTGCGGACGCGGTCACACACTGACCCTGTCATCACGCATTGCCGCTTGCCATGCATTCGTTTCTGTAGAGCCGAGCCCATGCTCGGCTGCCATTGGCCGGAACACTAGCCGAGCATGGGCCCGGCTCTACAGGGGGCGCAATTTCACGCTTTGCTGCTTGCCCTTCCCCCGGGTCTGCGCGTTAGAGTGAATGCGCGGCAACCGGGGGGATGCCGCACGTGGCCGCCGCCCTGCGTCGGCCTGCCTCATGCATGCCCCACCGTGGTTTCCGTCGACAGGCAAGTCCGGGAGACTGACGAATGCTGGTAGGCACGTACAACCCGTGGCTGGTGGCGATCTCGCTGCTGGTTGCCGTGATGGCTTCGTACACCGCGCTGGCCATGGCCGGGCGCACGGTCACTGCACCCGGCAAGGGCGCGGCCTGGTGGTGGCGCCTCGGTGGTGGCTTCGCCATGGGCCTGGGCATCTGGTCGATGCACTTCATCGGCATGCTCGCCTTCGACCTGCCCATTCCGCTCGGCTACGACCTGCCGATCACCCTGCTTTCCCTCGCATTGGCGATCGCCTCATCGGTGTTCGCGCTATGGCTGGTTTCACTGCGTACCCTGCCCCACCCTCGGCTGGCCGGTGGCGCACTGCTGATGGGCACCGGCATTGCCGGCATGCATTACGTTGGCATGGCCGCAATGCGCATGCAGCCTGGCATCGACTACGACCCGGGCTGGCTGTTGTTCTCGCTGATGGTAGCGGTGGCCGCCTCGTGGACTGCGCTGTACGTGGCGTTCCGCCTGCGCGCGCAGCGCACCCGTGTCGGCGACCGGCTCGCGGCTGCCGGCCTGCTCGGGCTGGCCATCGTTGGCATGCACTACACCGGCATGGCCGCCGCGCGCTTTCCGGAAGGCAGCATCTGCGGCGCAGCCGTCGGCGACGGGCTGCAGAGCGAATGGCTGGCCATGCTGGTGGTGGTGCTGACCGTCGCCATCCTGGCCGTGGTGCTGGTGGTCTCCTGGCTGGACCAGCGGGTGGAGGCGCAGTTGCTGCGCCTGCGCAATTCCCTGTTGAGTACCTCGCTGACCGACGCCCAGCAGGAACTGACCCAGGCCGCACTGCACGATCCGCTTACCCGCCTGCCCAACCGCCTGCTGCTGCAGCGTCGCATCGTGCAGGCGCTGGCCGAGGCCGAACAGGGCGGCAGCCGCTTCGCGGTGATGTTCATGGACCTGGATGGCTTCAAGCAGGTCAACGATGCCTATGGCCACCAGGCCGGTGATGCACTGCTGGTGGCAGTGGCCGAACGCACGCGCCAGCTGCTTCGGCCCAACGACATGCTGGCCCGTCTGGGCGGTGACGAATTCGTATTGGTGGTACGCATCGAGCACGATGAGGACCTGCCGACCCTGGCCCGGCGCATCCTGCAGGCGGTCGGCAGCGGCCCGTTGCTGGCCGACAACGAACTGCAGGTGACCGCCAGCATCGGCGTGGCGATCTGTCCCGACCACGCTGCCAGCGAGCGGCAGCTGATGGCCTTTGCCGATGCAGCGATGTACCAGGCCAAGGAATCCGGACGCAACGCCTTCGTGCTGTTCGCCGACTGGATGAATGACAGCGCCGAACAACAGTTCCGGCTGCTGGCCGACCTGCGCCGGGCCATCGGCAGCGAGCAGCTGTTCCTGCACTACCAGCCGAAGATCCAGGTAGCCACGCAGAAAGTGGCCGGTGCCGAAGCGCTGATCCGCTGGCGCCATCCGGAGCATGGCCTGATCCCGCCGGACCGCTTCATCCGGCTGGCCGAACGCAGCGGTGCGATCAACGACATCGGGCGCTGGGCGCTGGACCAGGCCTGCCTGCAGCTGCGGCGCTGGCACGATGCCGGCCACGAGGGCTGGTCGATGTCGGTGAACCTGTCGCCGGTGCAGTTCAGTTCGCCGCACCTGCTGCAGGATGTGCGCGAAGTGATCGAACGCTACGACATTGCCCCACGCCACCTGGTGCTGGAAATCACCGAAAGCACGGTCATGCGCGATACCGATGCCAGCCTGCGCCTGCTGCAGGCGCTGTCGGCGCTGGGCGTGGGCATCTCCATCGATGACTTCGGCACCGGCTACTCCAGCCTGCTGTACCTGAAGCGGCTGCCCGCCACCGAGATCAAGATCGACCATGCCTTCGTACGCGATCTGGAGCACAGCGCCGAGGATGTGGTGATCGTCTCGGCGATCGTGGCACTGGGCCACGCGCTCGACATGGACATCGTGGCCGAGGGCGTGGAGACCGCCGCACAGCGCGCCTACCTGGAGCGCCTGGGCTGCGACTTCCTGCAGGGCTACCTGCTCGGCCGCCCAGTCGACGCGGCGCGCTTCATGCAGCTGCATGACCTACCCCGGCCTCGGGTGGAACT
Source organism: Stenotrophomonas maltophilia (assembly GCF_003205835.1). Taxonomy (GTDB): domain Bacteria; phylum Pseudomonadota; class Gammaproteobacteria; order Xanthomonadales; family Xanthomonadaceae; genus Stenotrophomonas; species Stenotrophomonas riyadhensis. Next base: position 2,195,796 of record NZ_CP029773.1, on the reverse strand, counting down.
GGCGCAGAGCCCGCCGACGCAGCACCCGCCCGGCTGACACCGGGCCGCGCGCCCACCGAGCACGCCCCGGGGCTGCCGGTACCTGCTCTGGTAGGTGCCAACCTTGGTTGGCACATGAACCCATCACGGAACGGTTCTTGCACGCACCCCGGCATCCCCTGCCGCAGTGCCCGTGATGTCCGAGAACGAATCCGCCGGCGAAAAGACCGAACAACCTACCGAAAAACGCCTCCGCGACGCCCGTGAACAGGGCAACCTGCCGCGCTCGCGCGAACTTGGCACGGCCGCCGTGTTCGGCGCCGGCGTGCTGGCGGTGATGGCCATGAGCGGCTCGATCGGCCGTGGTGCAAGCGCCTGGATGAAGCACGCACTCAGCCCTGAGCAGAGCCTGCGGCAGAACCCGAAGGAACTGTTCGGCCACTTCGGCGACCTGCTGCTGCAGTTCATGCTGGTGATCGCGCCGCTGGTGCTGGTCTGCCTGCTGGCCAGTTTCGTCGCCCCGCTGGTGATGGGCGGCCTGCGCTGGTCGCAGAAGGCGATGATGCCCGACTTCAACCGCATGAACCCGATGAGCGGGCTCAAGCGCCTGTATGGCCCTGAAGCCATCGCCGAGTTCACCAAATCGCTGCTGCGCGTGGCCTTCGTCGGCGTCGCCGCCGGGCTGGTGGTGTGGACCGGCTTCGACACCCTGCGCGGGCTGATCCACCACCCGCTTGAGACCGCCATCACCGACGGCCTGGGCTTCACCCTGCGCCTGCTGCTGGCCACCGCCGGCGCGATGCTGGTGCTGGCCGCCATCGATGCGCCCTACCAGCGCTGGAACTGGATGCGCAAGCTGAAGATGACGCGTGAAGAGCTGCGCCGGGAAATGAAGGAAAGCGAGGGCAGCCCCGAGGTCAAGGGCCGCATCCGCCAGCTGCAGCAGCAGATGGCCAACCGCCGGATGATGGAGGCGGTGCCCACCGCCGACGTGGTGGTGGTCAACCCCACCCACTACGCGGTGGCCCTGAAGTACGAGGGCGGCGCCATGAACGCCCCCACCGTGGTCGCCCTGGGCGTGGACGAGACCGCCCTGCGCATCCGTGAAGTGGCCGACGGCAACAAGGTGGCGATCGTCTCCGCCCCGCCTTTGGCACGGGCCTTGTATCGGGAAGGCCAACTCGGAAAGGAAATCCCCGTGAGACTGTATTCGGCCGTCGCCCAGGTCCTGTCCTACGTCTACCAGCTGCGCGCCTGGCGCACTGGCCCGATGCCGGACGCCCCGCACATCCAGGTGGATGAATTCGGCAAGGGAGGCCGCCCGTGAGCGCCCAGCCCTCCGCCGGTTTCAACACCCGCCGCGCCCTGGAGATGATCCGCCAGGGCCTTGGCGCACCGCTGATCGTGCTGGCCCTGCTGGCCATGGTCGTGGTGCCGCTGGCCGCGCCGGTGCTCGATGCCCTGTTCACCTTCAACATCGCCATCTCGCTGATGGTGCTGCTGGCGGTGGTCTACGTGAAGCGCCCGCTGGACTTCACGATCTTCCCGATCGTGCTGCTGATCACCACCATGCTGCGGCTGGCGCTGAACGTGGCCTCCACCCGCGTCATCCTGCTGAACGGCCAGAACGGCCACGACGCCGCGGGCAAGGTCATCGCCGCGTTCGGCGAATTCGTGATCGGCGGCAACTACGCGGTCGGCATCGTGGTGTTCGCGATCCTGACCATCATCAATTTCGTGGTCATCACCAAGGGCGCCGGCCGCGTCTCGGAAGTGACCGCACGCTTCATCCTCGACGCGATGCCCGGCAAGCAGATGGCGATCGACGCCGACCTCAACGCCGGTTTGCTGACGCGCGAAGAAGCCAAGCTGCGCCGCGAGGAAGTCCGCGAGGAAGCCGACTTCTACGGTGCGATGGACGGTGCCAGCAAGTTCATCCGTGGTGATGCCATCGCCGGCATCCTGATCCTGTTCATCAACATGCTCGGCGGCCTGGCCGTGGGCGTGCTGCAGCATGGCATGCCGTTCGGCGAAGCCGCTGCCACCTACACCCTGCTGTCCATCGGTGACGGTCTGGTGGCGCAGCTGCCGGCCCTGCTGGTCTCCAGTGCAGTGGCCATGCTGGTCACCCGCGCCTCGCGTTCGCAGGACATGGCCCAGGCCATGACCGGCCAGGTGTTCGGCCAGTACCGCGCGCTGGCGATCACCGCCGGCATCATCGGCGTGGTCGGCCTGGTGCCGGGCATGCCCAACGTCGCTTTCCTGACGCTGTCCGCGATCCTCGGCTTCATCGCCTGGAAGGTCTACCGCAAGGGCAAGGCCGCGGCCACCGATCCGGCAGCCGCAGGCAATGACGCTGCCGCGCTCAACGCACTTGGCCGCCCGGCGGCACCGGCTCCGACTGCCGAACTGAGCTGGGACGAACTGCGCCCGGTCGATCCGCTGGGCCTGGAGGTCGGCTATCGGCTGATCCCGCTGGTGGACAGCAGCCAGGGCGGCGAACTGATGGCACGCATCAAGGGCGTGCGGCGCAAGCTGACCCAGGACGTCGGTTTCCTGATCCCGTCGGTGCACATCCGCGACAACCTGGAACTGCCGGCCAACGGCTACCGCGTGCTGGTGCACGGCGTACCGGTGGCCACCGCCGAGATCCACCCCGACCGTGAGCTGGCGCTGGACCCGGGCAGTGCGCTCGGCGCACTGGAAGGCATCGCCGGCAAGGACCCCGCGTTCGGCCTGGATGCCACCTGGATCCAGCCGCACCAGCGCGCCCAGGCCGAAACGCTGGGCTACACCGTGGTCGATCCGGCCACCGTGGTCGCCACCCACCTTTCGCACCTGATCCGCGAGCACGCGCCGGAACTGCTCGGCCACGAGGAAGTGCAGCACCTGCTGGCCAACCTGGCCAAGAGCGCGCCCAAGCTCGTCGAAGATCTGACGCCGAAGGCGCTGCCGCTGTCGGCGGTAGTGCGCGTGTTGCAGAACCTGCTGGTCGAACGCATTCCGATCCGCCAGCTGCGCAAGATCGCCGAAGCACTGGTCGAACACGCTCCGAACAGCCAGGACCCGGCGGTGCTGACCGCTGCCGTGCGTACCGCGCTGGGCCGCTTCATCGTGCAGGAGATCGCCGGAATGTCGGCGGAGCTGCCGGTGTTCACCCTCAACCCGCAATTGGAACGTGTCTTGCAGGAGTCCACGCAGGGCAACGGCGCCGCGCTGGAACCCGGACTCGCTGAGCGACTGCACCAGAGCCTGGCCGAATGTGTCAGCAAGCAGGAAGCCCGCAACGAGCCCGCGGTCGTGCTGGTACCTGGCCCGGTGCGTGCCGCGCTGGCCCGCCTGGTCCGCCACAGCGTTCCGTCGCTGTCGGTCCTGGCCTACAGCGAGGTGCCGGAGGACAAGCGCCTGAAGCTGGTCGGAACGATCAGCTGACGCCGCCCTCCGAAGCGCCAGAAAACAGACACCACTTTCGAACCAACGCAACAGACAGATACCAAGGGGAACCCGCACCGTGCAGACCACCGACCACCCGAGTTCTCCGACCGCCACCCCGCCGTCTTCGTCCCGTGACCACAGCATGAAAATCAAACGATTCGTCGCCGCCGACATGCGCTCGGCCATGAACCTGGTGCGCAAGGAACATGGTCCTGACGCCGTGATCCTGTCCAACCGCCGGATCGAGGAAGGCATCGAGATCGTCGCCGCCGCCAACTACGACGAGAGCGCCGTGCAGCGTGCACTGGAAGCCTCGCGCCGTGACGTCGCACCGCCGCCGGCACCCAAGCCGCGCACCGCTGCCGATGCGGTGATCGCCGCGGTCACCCGTCGCCGCAGTACCACCCCGGCGCCGGAACCGGTGGCCGCCACCACCTCGGCGGTGGCCGCCCTCGCCCGCGCCGCCGTCGGCGCCACCGGACGCACCCTGGACAGTGCCGACGAGATCGTACCGACCCGCGGCAGCACTGGCTTCGCCGCCACCCTGGCACGCGCCGCCGTCAACGAACCGGCGCTGCCGGAGCAGATCTTCGCCCCGTTCGCCGAGGCCATCGTCGCAGCGGAACCCGCCAGCGCCACGCCGGCCAACCGCGCCCGCTTCCAGATCGACCCGCCGCACGAGGCGCATCACGAAAGCGCGGCCCCGGCCGTGCAGCCGCCGCCGCTGCCGACCGCTGCCGTGACCGAAGCGCAGCCCGCGATCGCCGCCAGCGAACCGGCAGCGGTCAAAGCCGCCGGCGAAGCAAGCCCGGCCCCCATGCTGGCCCCGGCCCCGGCGCTGACCCTGGTTGCCCAGGACGACGCCGAGATCCGCCAGCTGCGCCAGGAAGTGGCCGGCATGCGCCAGGTGATCGAGCGCGAGATGAACCGCTTCACCGACGAGCGCCTGCGCGGCTGCCCGGTGCGCGCCACCGCGCTGGACCTGATGGACGAGTATGGCTTCGATGCCGGCCTCGCCCGCGACGTGGCCATGCAGATCCCGCTGGAGACCGAAGCCCACCGTGGCCGTGGCCTGATGCTGGGGCTGATCTCGCGCAAGCTGCCGATCGCCCCGGTCGACCCGCTGGAAGAAGGTGGTGTGATCGCACTGGTCGGCCCCACCGGCGCCGGCAAGACCACCACCATCGCCAAGCTGGCCTCGCGCTTCGCCGAGAAGCACGCTGCGCGTGACGTCGCCCTGGTCACCACCGACACCACCCGCATCGGCGCCCGCGAGCAGCTGTACGGCTACGGCCGCCAGCTCGGCATCGCCGTGCACGAGGCCAACAGCGGCACCGACCTGGACCAGCTGCTGGAACGCCTGAAGGACTACAAGCTGGTGCTGATCGACACCGCCGGCCTGGGCCCGCGCGACCGGGCACTGGCCGCCCAGCTGCAGTGGCTGCGCGCCGCGCGCCAGGTCCGCACCCTGCTGGTGCTGCCGGCCAACACCAGCTTCGGCGACATGGACGAGGTGGTCCGCCGCTTCGGCGCCGCCAACCTGCAGGGCCTGGTGCTGAGCAAGCTGGACGAGACCGGCCGCTTCGGCAACGCCCTGTCGGTGGCCGTGGACCATGCCCTGCCGATCACCTGGGTGACCGATGGCCAGGACGTCCCGGAGGACCTGCACCGGGCCAGTGCAGCCAATCTTGTACTTCGCCTTGAAGATTTGCGCCGAGCGGCCGATATGCCCTGCAACCCGGAGTTGAACCATGCCGTCGCGTGAGTACGCCAAGCTGACCAAGACCTTCCCGCTGTCGGCCACCCGCAGCGAGCCGCTCGGCCCTGTGCGCACCATCGCCGTGACCGGCGGCAAGGGCGGCGTGGGCAAGACCAACGTGTCGGCCAACCTGGCCGTGGCGTTGGCCGGCATGGGCAAGCGCACGCTGCTGCTGGACGCCGACCTCGGCCTGGCCAACATCGACGTGATCCTGGGGCTGAACCCCACCTTTACGTTGGCCGACCTGGTCGCCGGCCGCTGCTCGCTGGAAGACGTCATCGTCGAAGGCCCGAACGGCGTGCTGGTGGTCCCGGCCGCGTCCGGCCGCCGCCACATGGCCGAGCTCGCCCCGGCCGAGCACGTTGGCCTGGTCAACGTGTTCTCCGAGCTGGAACGCGAACTGGACATCATGGTGGTGGACACCGCCGCCGGCATCACCGACGGCGTACTGACCTTCTGCCAGGCCGCGCAGGACACCGTGGTGGTGGTCTGTGACGAGCCGGCCTCGATCACCGACGCGTATGCGCTGATCAAGGTGTTGTCGCGCGAGCGCGGCGTGGACCGTATCCAGGTGGTGGCCAACATGGTGCGCGACCCGAACGAGGGCCGCGTGCTGTACGAGAAGCTGACCCGCGTCTGCGAGAAGTTCCTCGCCGATGTGTCGCTGAACTACCTGGGCTGTGTGCCGCAGGATGACTGGCTGCGCCTGTCGGTGCAGCGCCAGCAGCCGGTGGTGAAGGCCTATCCGTCCAGCCCCGCCGCGCTTGCGATCACCGAGATCGCGCGCCGCACCGCACGCTGGCAGGCGCCGACCGAACCGCGTGGCGGCGTTGAATTCTTCCTCGAACGCATCCTCAAGCAGCGCGGGGTGGCGGCATGAAAGGCGCAGCCCAATACAGGGAAGTGCAGCGCTCGGCAGCCAACGAGGTCATCGCCCTGCACTCGGACCTGGTGCGGCGCATCGCCCACCACCTCGCCGCACGCCTGCCTGCCAGCGTCGAAGTCGACGATCTGATCCAGGCCGGCATGATGGGACTGATCGAGGCCTCGCGCAGCTATGACGCCGACCAGGGTGCTTCGTTCGAGACCTACGCCTCGATCCGCATCCGCGGTTCGATGATCGATGAGATCCGCCGTGGTGACTGGGTGCCGCGTTCCGTGCACCGCCGTGCTCGTGATGCCGCCGCCACCATCCGCCGCCTGGAACAGAGCAGTGGCCGCGCCGCCAGCGCCACCGAAGTGGCCGCTGCGATGGAGATGCCGCTGCCCGAATACCTGCGACTGATGGAAGACGCTGCGCGCGGCCAGGTGCTGAGCCTGGAATCGCGCATCGAGGACCAGGGCGAGCTGGACACCGTCGCCCAGGGCGGACCGACCCCGCAGCAGGTGCTGGAGCGGGGCGAATTCGGTCGCGAACTGGGCAAGGCCATTGGCCACCTGCCCGAGCGCGAACAGCTGGTGCTTTCGCTCTACTACGAGCAGGAACTGAACCTGAAGGAGATCGGCGCGGTGCTCGGCGTGAGCGAGTCGCGGGTCTGCCAGATCCACGGCCAGGCCGTGCTGCGCCTGCGTGGTCGACTGAAGATTTTCGAGGCGGCAGACGCCGGCCTGGAAGAATGAACATGCCCGAGGTGGCTGCCCCCGGCCACCCGGAATGAACAACAAAGGAATTCTGCTTTGAACAAGAACATGCGCATCCTGATCGTCGACGACTTCTCGACCATGCGTCGAATCGTCAAGAACCTGCTGGGCGATCTGGGCTTCACCAATACCGCCGAAGCCGAGGACGGGCATGCTGCGCTGTCGCTGCTGCAGAGCCAGCCGTTCGATTTCGTGGTCACCGACTGGAACATGCCGGTGATGACCGGCATCGAGCTGCTCAAGGCGATCCGCGCCGATGCCAAGCTGAAGACCCTGCCAGTGCTGATGGTCACCGCGGAAGCCAAGCGCGAGCAGATCATCGAAGCCGCCCAGAGCGGTGTGAACGGCTACATCATCAAGCCGTTCACTGCACAGACGCTGGAAGAGAAGCTCGGCAAGATCTTCGAACGCCTGGCGGCCAGCGCCTGATGGATACCACGGTCGACAAGAACGCCCTCGCCCTGCGCCTGCAGGAAGCCCTGGACGCGCTGGAGTCCGGTGATGAGGCCGCCTGGCGGCAGCGCATCGACGGACTGGTCGCGCTGCGCACGCAGCCGATGATGAGCGGCCTTTCGCGGCTGGCCCGCGAACTGGGACAGGCGCTGGGTGAACTGCCGACCGTACCCAGCGAAGCCGGCGAACTGGACGATGCCTGCGCGCGCCTGGACCACGTGGTGGCGATGACCGAACAGGCCACGCACCGCACCCTGGACCTGGCCGAGGAATGCCGCAGCCTGACCGAACAGCTGCGCGCCGAAGGCCTGCAGCCGGGCCAGGACGCGCAGCTCGAGCGCATCCGCCACAACCTCACCGAGATCGCCCTGACCCAGAGCTACCAGGACCTGACCGGCCAGATCATCCGCCGCGTGGTCGGCATCGTCCGCCGCGTGCATGAAGGTTTCGGCGCGCTCGGCCTGCCGCCGGAACAGCATCGCACCGACCCGGAACTGGCCGGGCCGGCACTGAAGGGACTGGACCGCCACGCGGTCTCGCAGAACGACGCCGACGACCTGTTGTCGGATCTGGGGCTGTAAGCATGAGCGCGGTATCCGACGACATCACTGCCGATTTCATCATCGAGGCGCAGGAGATCCTGGATCGCCTCGGCGAACAGCTGGTGTCGCTGGAGCAGGCACCGCAGGACAGCGATCAGCTCAACGCGGTGTTCCGCGGCTACCACACGCTCAAGGGCGGTGCCGGCTTCCTCGGCGTCACCGCCATGGTCGAGCTGTGCCACGCCGCTGAAGAAGCGCTGGGCGCCGCGCGTGCCGGCCAGGCCGTGCTGCAGGCCCACCACTTCGATGCCGCCCAGCAATCGCTGGATTACCTGCAGTCGATGCTGGATGCCGTGTCTTCCGGCACAGAACCGGGCTATGCACCGCCGGACCTGATCGCCCAGTTCGACGTGCATGGTGGCGGCGCCGCCGCGCCCGTGGCCGCCACCGCGCCCGCCGCCGGTGGGAGCGACCTGATCACCGACGACGAATTCGAGGCCCTGCTCGACCAGCTGCACGGCGGCAATGCGCCGACCGCGGTCACGCCTGCGAAGAAGGCTGACGACGGACTGATCAGCGAAGACGAATTCGAAGCCCTGCTCGACCAGCTGCACGGTGGCGCCGCACCGGGCGCCAAGCCCGCTGCGGTAGTGGCACCGGCGCCGACCGCCGCCCCGCGCCCGGCGGCCGCACCGGCACCGGCGGCCAAGCCGGCCGCCAAGCCGCTGGCCGAAGCCGAACACACCGTGCGCGTGGACACCAAGCGCCTGGATGCGATCGTCAATCTGATCGGCGAACTGGTGTTGTCGCGCAATCGGCTCAAGACCCTGCGTGCGCGCCTGCGCGACGAGGAGCTGGACCGCGCCGTGTCCACTCTGGATATCGCCACGGCCCGCCTGCAGTCGGCCGTGATGCGTACCCGCATGCAGCCGGTGGGCAAGGTGTTCTCGCGCTTCCCCAAGGTCGCCCGCGACGTCGCCCGCTCGCTGAAGAAGGAAGTGGACCTGGAGCTGATCGGCGCCGAGACCGAGCTCGACCGCAACCTGGTGGAAGCCCTGGCCGACCCGCTGGTGCACCTGGTCCGCAACGCCATCGACCATGGCGTGGAAATGCCCGACCTGCGCGAAGCACAGGGCAAGCCACGGATGGGCCATGTGCGCCTGTCGGCACAGCAGGAAGGCGACTACGTCAGTATCGAGGTGCAGGACGATGGCGCTGGCATCGACCCGGAAAAGCTGCGCGCGAAGGCGCGCGAGAAGGGCCTGATCGACCCGGAAGCCGCCGCCCGCCTGAGCAGCGAGGAATGCCTGCACCTGGTGTTCCTGCCGGGCTTCTCGACCAAGCAGCAGGTCACCGACATCTCCGGCCGTGGCGTCGGCATGGACGTGGTGCAGTCGCGGATCCGCGAGCTTAGCGGCCAGATCCAGATCCAGTCGGAACTGGGACGTGGCAGCCGCTTCATGATCCGAGTACCACTGACCCTGGCGATCCTGCCGACCCTGCTGGTGCAGGCCGGTGAGGATGTCTATGCGCTGCCACTGGCGCGCGTGATGGAAGTGCTGCACGCACCGCGCACGTCGCTCGGCTGGTTCGACGGCCGCGCCGTGCTTGACCGCCGCTCGCACACCCTGCCGCTGGTCGATCTGCGCCAGTGGCTGGATGTGACGCCGGCCGCGTCGACCCTGCTGACCATCGTGGTGCTGCAGGCCGGCGAAGCGCGCTTCGGCCTGGTCGTGGACCAGGTGCGCGGGCGCGAGGAAGTGGTCATCAAGCCACTGCCGAAAGCGCTGCGCGGCCTGCGCGGTTACGCCGGTGCAACCTTGATCGGCGATGGTCGCATGGCGCTGATCCTGGACGTGGATGGACTGCGCAGCCCACATGACTGACCCGCTTGCTGAACCCGTAAAACTGTGAAGTCGCACCAGTAGCCCGTACCGGTGTCTCAAGTCCCATTCATACAAGCCGATACCGGATCCATGGATAGACTCAGCCTCATTGGACTCTTTCTCGCCCTGGCCTCGCTGGTCGGTGGCAGCATCCTCAAGGGCGCCGGCCTGGCGTCGTTGTGGTCGCCTGCGGCGTTCGTGATCGTCATCGTCGGCACCATCGCCGCGATCCTGCTGCATACCTCGCCGGCGGTGTTCAAGCATGCGTTCAAGATCGTGCGCTGGGTCGTGCGCCCGCCGCACAGCGATCGCCGCGAACTGATCCAGCAGATCGTCGAGTGGAGCAACATCGCCCGCCGCCAGGGCCTGCTGGGCCTGGAATCGCAGGTGGAAGCACAGCAGGACCCGTTCCTGCGCAAGGGCCTGCAGCTGCTGGTGGACGGCGTCGAACCCGAATCGATGCGGCACATGCTGGAAATCGAACTGGGCAGCCAGGAACACCAGGACCAGGCCGGTGCCAAGGTCTTCGAAGCGATGGGCATCTATGCGCCGACGCTGGGCATCATCGGTGCCGTGCTCGGCCTGATCGCGGTGATGAAGAACCTGGCCGATCCGAGCAAGCTCGGCCACGGCATCGCCGCAGCATTCACCGCCACCATCTACGGCATCGCCTCGGCCAATCTGCTGTTCCTGCCGATCTCGGCCAAGCTCAAGAGTGTGATCTCGCACAACACCCGCGACCGCGAAATGGTCATCGAAGGCCTGATCTCGATCGCCCAGGGCGAGAACCCGCGCAACATCGAAACCAACCTCTCCGGCTTCCTGCACTGACATGGCCCGCCGCAAGCACCACGAAGAGCACGCCAACCACGAAGCATGGGCGATCCCCTATGCCGACCTGATGACGCTGCTGCTCGCCTTCTTCGTGGTCATGTATGCGATTTCCTCGGTGAACGAGGGCAAGTACCGGATCATGGCCGACGCGCTCACCGACGCCTTCGGTGGCGCACCACGCACGATCAATCCGGTGCAGGTCGGCAACAAGCAGGTGCAGGGCGGTGGCTGGGACAGCCCGTCGGTGATCAAATCCGGTACCAAGATCGGCCCGTCCGCGCCAGCACCGTCGCACGACCCGACCCTGCTGCCGTCGATGGCCTCGCAGATGCGCATGCCTGTTTCGGTGCACAACCAGGAGCAGATCGCGCGCGCCGAGCGCCAGCTCAACAGCATCGCCGACCGCCTCACCGCCGCACTGGCGCCGCTGATCGACCGCGGCATGATCAGCGTGCGCCGCACCGAACTGTGGATCGAAGTCGAGATCAACAGCGACATCCTGTTCCCCACCGGCTCGGCGGCGCTGGACGTACATGCGCGGCAGACCCTGGCCAGCCTGGCCGAGGTCCTGCGCGACGTACCCAACAGCGTGCGCGTGGAAGGCCACACCGACAACGTGCCGATCGCCACTGCCACGTTCCCGTCGAACTGGGAGCTGTCAGCCGGGCGCGCGGCCAGCGTGGTGCACCTGTTCGCCGACCAGGGCGTGCAGCCGTCACGGCTGGCCATGGTCGGCTACGGCCAGTTCCGCCCGCGCGAAGAGAACGACAGCGCGCAGGGCCGCAACCGCAACCGCCGGGTGATGGTCATCATCCTGGCTGACACCTCGCATTCGGTGGATCCGCTGGGCCAGCGCCTGAACGCTGCCACCGGCGCCGCCGACAGCACCAGCACCGAGCAGGCCGCCGCAACGCCGGCCAGCACCGCCACTTCCCCCATCGCACCGGTGACGTTGCCGCCGGTGCCGGCTGGCAGCCGTGTCGGCGCCGCCGTTCCCCCGGCAATGAAGGAGTAATCCGATGCGCATCTGGGCAGTCGCCAACCAGAAGGGCGGAGTCGGCAAGACCACCACCACCCTCGCCCTCGGCCGCGGCCTGGCCGCACTTGGCCATCGCGTACTGCTGATCGATCTCGATCCGCATGCCTCGCTCAGCCGCGCGTTCGGCGTGCCGGTGGATCCGCCGCCGGCCGGCGTACTGGAACTGTTCGGCGCCCCGCCCGCAGACCTCGCCAGCCTGTGCCATGCCAGCAGCATCCATGGCCTGGACTACGTCTGTGCGCAGTCGGCGCTGGCCACGCTGGAGCGCCGCAGCGCCAACCAGCCTGGCCTCGGCCTGGCCCTGCAGAACGCGCTGGCACGCCACCAGGGCCAGCACGACTACATCCTCCTGGACTGTGCGCCGACCCTCGGCCTGCTGATGATCAACGCACTGGCCGCGGCCGACCGCCTGATCATCCCCACCCAGGCCGAGCCGCTGGCACTGCATGGGCTCGATGGCATGGTCCGCACCGGCGAGATGGTCGAGCGCTCGCGCCGCCGTCCGCTGCCGATATCGATCCTGCCGACCCTGTTCGACCGCCGCACGCGCGCAGGCAACGAGTCGCTGCGCACGATGCAGGATCGTCACGGCAGCCGCGTGTGGGAAGACGCGATTCCGATCGATACCCGCATCAGCAACGCGGCGGGCCTGACCCTGCCGAGCGTCGGCGAGGACTACCCGGGCCGCGGCCTGGCCGCCTATCGCCGCGCCCTGAACTGGATCCTCGGCGAGGACGCCCGTGCCCTGGAGCAGGCCGCATGAACAGCACCGGCGTACTGGACGACTATCTGGACGAACTGCTGGGCGAAGCGATCGCCCCGGCGACCGTCATGCTGCCAACGCCGGACAGCCCCGCCCCGGCTTCGGCCAGCGCATCGGAACCGGAGCGCGAACCGACCTGGGATGACCTGCCGGCCGAGGTGATCTACGAAACCGCGACCGTCGCCGCTGCGCCTGCCGTCGACAACGCCACGCTCGAAGCCGCCTTCGAGGCCGCCGCAACGGCCGAGCGCGAGCCCACCTGGGACGATCTGCCCGCCGAAGTGATCTACGAAACGGGGACTGTTTCTGCTACCGCAGCAGAGGACGACGCAGCACTGGAGGCCGCCTTCGAGGCCGCCGCAATGCCTGTCGCCGCCCTCGAGCGCGAACCGACCTGGGATGACCTGCCTGACGAGGTGATCCACGAGACGGCCCCTGCGCCTGCCACCGCCCAGGCAGGCCCGGAACCCACCTGGGACGATCTGCCGGACGAAGTGATCTACGAGACCGATACGGCCGACAGCCATCGACTCGCCCACACCGACAGCCCCGGCCTGCAGGCAGCGTTCGAAGCCGCTGCCGGTGGCGAGGACGTTGCCACGCCGCCGCCGGCCGTGGTCGCAGCACCGGTTGCAGCGCGGGCGCAACACCCTGCCCCGGCCGCACGCGCGGCCGCCGCGCCGCCGCCGCGCGTGGCCGTGGATGCCCCCGCCAGCAGCCGTCCCAGCAACTGGCAGGAACTGCAGGCCCAGGCCCACCAGCCGGCCCGCAGCCCACACCCGCAGAACCGTCGTGCCGGCGAGCGCACCTCGCGCTGGCTGCGCCTGCGCTGCGGCACCCAGGCCTATGCACTGGAACTGCTGAAAGTGCAGGAAGTGGTGCTGCCAGTGCCGCTGCTGCCCTTGCGCGGCACTGCGCCGGCCATGCTGGGCATCATGAACCTGCGTGGCCAGGTGGTACCGGTGATGGACCTCGGCCTGCACCTCGGCGCCGCCCCCGCCGAGGACGATTCGCAGACCCGTATCGTGGTGCTGGAAGAAGACGGCGAAACCATCGGCCTGCGCGTGTCGGCAGTGGAAGATGTCGCCAACCTCACCGACTCGCAGATCGAGCCGCCCGACACCGCACGCATCTGCCAGATCTCCAACGATCTGTTCCGTGGCGTGGCCCGGGTCAGCCAGCGGCCAATGATCCTGCTGGATGCCACCCGGTTGTTGAACTGAGCGGAAAAAGGGGACGGAGGGGATTAAGTCGCAATCGACCAGGCTCTCCCGCAGCCACCCTCGGCAACGGCGACCACGCAGTGGGGACGTAAGGTGTTGATCCAACGGATCAACTCCTTGCGTCCCCGACAGGCACCGCATCGGCGCAAAGCGCCGAGCCAGTTGCGACTTAATCCCCTCCGTCCCCTTTTGGATGGCGTCCCCGAAGAACACCGCATCGACGCGCCGCGTCGATTCTTCTAAAGAACCCCGCCGGGGTGCCGTTATGGATCACGGAACCGTTTGTCCGGAGCAACGATGAGCACTGTCGAACTGGGTGAGGATCTCGGCATCGAGAGCAGCACCGAGCTCAAGAACCGCCTCGCCCCGCTGGTGGCGCAGGCAGGCGAGCTGACCCTGGATGCCAGCCAGGTCGCCCGCATCCACACGGCCGCCGTGCAGGTGCTGTGTGCGTTCGTGCAGGCCCGCCGCGAGGCAGGCCTGGGCACCGGCTTCCACGGTTGCACCGCAACCTTCCGTGACGCCGCGCGCCTGCTGGGCGTCACCCAGGCCCTGGGCCTGGACGTAACCCATGACAACCTGAAATCTGTGGAGAACGCTGCATGAGCGCACGTATCTTGGTGGTGGACGATTCGGCGTCGATGCGCCAGATGGTTTCCTTCGCCCTCACCTCGGCCGGTTTTGCCGTCGAAGAAGCTGAAGACGGCGCGGTCGCGCTCGGTCGCGCCAAGGGCCAGCGCTTCAATGCGGTGGTCACCGACGTCAACATGCCGAACATGGACGGCATCGCGCTGATCCGCGAACTGCGCCAGCTGCCGGACTACAAGTTCACGCCGCTGCTGATGCTGACCACCGAATCGGCTGCCGACAAGAAGTCCGAAGGCAAGGCCGCCGGTGCCACCGGCTGGCTGGTCAAGCCGTTCAATCCGGAACAGCTGGTCGCTACCGTGCAGAAAGTGCTGGGCTGACCGCCCGCCACCGCTCCCCCTCTTCGCTTCCGGACCACCACTGCCATGAGCATGGACCTGCAACGCTTCCACGCCACCTTCTTCGAGGAGAGCCGCGAAGGCCTCGACGCGATGGAGGCTGGCCTGCTGGCCCTGGAATCGGGGCAGCAGGACGCGGAGATCATCAATTCGGTGTTCCGCGCCGCCCACTCGATCAAGGGCGGCGCCGGCACCTTCGGCTTCGATGCGATCGCCGGCCTGACCCATGTGCTGGAAACGCTGCTCGATGAGCTGCGTGCCGGCAAGCGGGCGCTGGAAGGCCACGCCGTCGACGCCATGCTGTCCTCGGTGGACGTGCTGCGCGCCCTGCTGCGCGAAGCCGAACACGGCCAGGCCGCCGATCCCGCCGCAGTTGCTGCGGTGAAGGCGCGCCTGGAGGCGGTTCTTTCCGGCGAGGCCGCAGCGAGCGCCCCGGCGGCCGCCGCAGCCAAGGTGGACGATACGCCGGAAGCCTGGCAGATCGGCTTCACCCCGGCGCCATCGCTGTTCATGAGCGGCAACGACCCGCTGCGCATCATCCGCGAACTTGAGCACCTGGGTTCGCTGCAGGTTGCCGCGCGCATGGACCGCCTGCCGGGCTTCGCCCAGCTCGATCCGCTCGAAGCCCACCTGGCGTGGGACCTGGGCCTGGTCGGCAAGGTGCCGCGCAGCAAGATCGAAGACACCTTTGCCTGGGTGCTGGATGACTGCGAACTGGACATCCGTCCCGCCGCGCCGCCGAGCCTGGCCACCCAGGCACCGGTTGCAGCAGCCCCTTCCACACCTCCTGCCGCGACATCCGCAGCACCCGCTGCAGCGACCGCCAGCGGCGGCGCTGCCCAGGAAGCCGAAACCTCGATCCGGGTCAGCGTCGACAAGGTCGATGCACTGATCAACCTGGTCGGCGAACTGGTCATCACCCAGGCCATGCTCAAGCAGGTCTCGCACGCACTGGACCCGGTCCACGCCGAGAGCCTGTTCGCCGGCCTGGACCAGCTTGAACGCAACACCCGCGACCTGCAGGAAGCAGTGATCGGCGTGCGCATGCTGCCGGTCGATGCGGTGTTCCGCCGCTTCCCGCGCCTGGTCCGCGACCTGTCCAGCCGCCTCGGCAAGCAGGTGCGCCTGCGTACCGTCGGCGAAGGCACCGAACTGGACAAGGGCCTGATCGAGAAGATCGCCGATCCGCTGGTGCACCTGGTACGCAACTCGATCGACCACGGCCTGGAAATGCCCGACGTGCGTCGCGGTGCGGGCAAGGACGAAACCGGCACCATCACCCTGGCCGCCTCGCATCAGGGCGGCCACATCGTCATCGAAGTCAGCGACGACGGTCGTGGCCTGGACCGCGCCAAGATCCTGGCCAAGGCCCACGAACGCGGCCTGGCGGTGCCGGACAACCCGACCGATTCGCAGGTCTGGGACCTGATCTTCCAGCCGGGCTTCTCCACTGCGGATGCAGTCACCGATCTGTCCGGGCGTGGCGTCGGCATGGACGTGGTCCGCCGCAACATCCAGGCACTGGGTGGCGAGGTGCAGATCGAGAGCAGCCTCGGTGCTGGTACGCGCACGCTGATCCGCCTGCCGCTGACCCTGGCCATCCTCGATGGCATGACCGTGGCGGTGGCCGGCGAAACCCTGATCCTGCCACTGGCCTACGTGCTGGAAGCCCTGCAGCCGCAGGCCGAGGACATCCGCAGCATGGCCGGCGAAGGCCGCGTGCTGCGCGTGCGTGGCGAGTACCTGCCGATCCTGTCGCTGAGCGAGTACTACGGCTACGGCAACCGCGCACCGGGCAGCGAATCGCTGGTGGTGGTGGTGGAAGGCGATGGCCAGAAGATCGCACTGGAAGTGGACGAGCTGGTCGGCCAGCAGCAGGTGGTAGTGAAGAACATCGAGAACAACTACCGCCGCATTGGCGGGGTGTCCGGCGCCACCATCCTCGGCGATGGCCGCGTCGCGCTGATCGTCGACATCGGCGGACTGGTGCGCTCGCTGCGGATGCCGCAGGCCGCCTGATCCACGCTGTATGCGTGTACTGGACCGCCGCCCTTCGGGGCGGCGGTTTTTGTTTGCGTGCGCTCCGGCCATGTGTGGCCGGGGTCAGATCCCTTTTCTTTGAAAAGGGATCTGACCCCAATCCGCGCCCGAACCCATTCCGTGATCTCCGTCGCCGCGCTGGTTTCGTTCGCAACCACGCCACCGAAGCGCAAGCCTCGCCACTGCAGCACTTTCGCGCGGTCATCCCTACGCAACCGAATGTGATCTGCGTCCATAAAGTCCGCCCACAGCACGCCGCTATCTCGCTTTGACGGCCGTCACCGAACCCCCACCGGGCACCCCCGTTCGCTCTGCAACCACCCCCTGCCGACGCAACGACGCCGGCACCCTGCCCACCTGGAGCACCCTGCATGAAGTGGTTCCAAGATCTACCCATCGCCCGCAAGCTGGCCGTGGGGTTCACCCTCACCACGTTGATGACCCTGGTCCTCGGCGCCTTCGCCCTGTTGCGCCTGAGCGAGGCCAACAATCAGCTGGGCGAGATGGCCGGCAACGATATTCCGTCGGTCCAGCATCTGGGCGAGGCGCGCTCGCAGCTGGGCGAGTTCCGCACCTACGAACTGGCCCTGCTGAGCATGCTCGATCAGCCGGAGAAAGTTGCCGACTACAACAAGCGCATGGACGACACCGCCAGGGCCGTGCATGACGAACTGGCCGCGTACTCGGCGCTGCCGGCACTGGACAAGGAGCGCGAACTCTATCGCGCGGCCAACGTGCAGCTGGAACGCTACTTCGCCGCCAACAAGGCGATGCGCGAGGCCGTGGCTGCCGGCGATGGCGCCCTGGCGCAACAGATTTCCGACGAACAGTCGCGCCCGGCCCGTCGTGACCTGTTCGCCGCGATGAAGACCCTCGGCACCCACATCGCCGGCCTGATGGACGGCAAGATCGCCGCTGCCAATGCCACCCATCGCACCAGCATGATCGCCATCATCGGCTGCATCGTGCTGCTGTCGTTGGTGGCCGCCGCGCTGGCAACGGTCATCTCGCGCGCCGTCACCGGCCCGCTGAGCAAGGCCGTGCATGCCATCCAGGCCGTTGCCCGTGGCGACCTCAGCGTCAGCACCCAGGCCACCAGCAAGGACGAAGCCGGCAAGATGCTGGCCGCCACCGCCGAGATGACCGCGATGCTGCGCCGCTTCTCCGAGCAGACCCAGCTGATGGCGCAGATGCATGCCGGACCGGACATCGGCCATCGCATTCCGGAAGACTTCCCGGGCGTGTATGGCCAGCTGGCCGGCAGCATCAATACCGTGATCTTCGAGCACCTCGATGCGATCCGTGATGCCATCGACGTGCTCAACCAGTACGCCATCGGCAACCTCGCCCCGGACGCCCGACGCCTGCCCGGCAGCCGCGCGATCCTGCACGAATCGATGGATGCGGCCAAGGCCAGCCTGCTGGCGATCAACACCCAGATCCAGCAGCTGGCCTCGGCCGCCGCGGCCGGCGACTTCAGCCAGCGCGGCGACGCTCAGCGCTTCCAGCATGATTTCAAGCTGATGATCGAGCACCTGAACACCATGATGCAGGTCGCCGATGGCAACCTGGGCCAGCTCTCGCAGCTGCTGCAGTCGATCGCCGCCGGCGACCTGACCACGCGCATGGATGGCCAGTTCAATGGCGTGTTCGCACGCATGCGTGACGACGCCAACACCACCGTCGCGCAGCTGACCCAGATCGTCGGCCAGATCCAGGCCAGCGCCTCCAGCATCACCCTGGCCGCCGGCGAGATCGCGTCGGGCAACAGCGACCTGTCGCGCCGCACCGAGCAGCAGGCCGCCAACCTGGAAGAAACCGCCGCCTCGATGGAGGAGCTGACCTCCACCGTGCGCCAGAACGCCGAGCATGCCCGCCAGGCCAACCAGCTCGCCATCGGCGCGCATGGCGTCGCCTCGCAGGGCGGTGAAGTCGTCGGCCAGGTGGTCACCACCATGTCGGCCATCGAAGCCTCGTCGAAGAAGATCGCCGAGATCATCAGCGTCATCGACGGCATCGCCTTCCAGACCAACATCCTGGCGCTGAACGCGGCGGTGGAAGCCGCGCGTGCCGGTGAACAGGGTCGTGGCTTCGCCGTGGTCGCCAGCGAAGTGCGTACCCTCGCCCAGCGCTCGGCTGCGGCCGCCAAAGAGATCAAGGGCCTGATCGATGATTCGGTCGGCAAGGTCGCCGAAGGCTCCAGCCTGGTGCACCAGGCCGGCAGCACCATGGGCGAGATCGTCGCCTCGGTGCAGCGCGTCACCGACATCATGGCCGAGATTTCCGCCGCCTCGCAGGAGCAGTCGGCGGGCATCGAGCAGGTCAACCAGACCGTGGTGCAGATGGACGAAACCACCCAGCAGAATGCGGCACTGGTGGAAGAAGCCACCGCCGCCGCGCGTGCGATGGAAGACCAGGCGGTGCAGCTGGGTGAAGCCGTGGCCCGCTTCCGGCTGGCATCTCAGGGAACGACGGCCATCCCGGCACGCCCGCTGGCGGCACCGGTACCGCGCCAGGTCGCGGCCGCCGCACCTGCGGCAAAGCTGGCTCCCGCGCGCCCACTGCGCAGCTCCGCGGCACAGCCGGCACTGGCCGCGGACGGCGACTGGCAGGAGTTCTGATCTACCCGGGGTCGGATCCCTCTTCTGCGGAGGAGGGATCCGACCCCGCACGCATGGAAAGTGATGCAATTCTCACTTCATAATCCGACGCAGAGGCCGATATCCCCATCGAGCCTCGCGCCAACGCGTGCTGGCGCCCGCCCCTGACCGTAGATTCCATGTCCGACGGCAACGACACTGCAGTGCATGATGTCCACGCGGCTGATGCCGCCGACGAACGTTTCCTGGTCCGCAACCCGCGCCAGCTGCGGCAGTTGCTGCGCTCGCTGATCGACCAGCGATCACTGATCAATGCGCATATCGACGGTCGCGACCGCTCGTTCCCGACCGCATTGCTCGATCTCGATGAGGACGAGGACACTCTGCTGCTCGATGGCAGCCCGCAGGAGGCGTCCAACCGCGCCGCCGAACAGGCTGACCACCTGCTGTGCTTTGCCCAGCTCGAGCGCGTGCTGGTGCGGTTCCGCCTGCACGAACTGCAACGCGTGGACAACGACGGTCACGTCGCCTTCCGCGCCCCGTTGCCGGACGAACTGGTGCACCTGCAGCGCCGCGAGCTGTACCGGTTGGAGACCCCGGTCACCGACTCGCCGCATCTGCTGCTGCCACCGGGCGAAGCACGTGCCGAAGCGCTGTCGATGCGGGTGGTGGACATCAGCGGTGGCGGCCTGGCCGTGGTGGTCCCCAATGACTGCGCGGTGTTCGGCCTGCAGAAGCGTTATCCGGCACAGCTGTCGCTGCCCGACGGCCCCGACCTTGACATCGAGCTGGTCGTCTGCAATCTACTGCCGCAGCGCCAGCCCAACGGCATCGAAGTCAAGCGCGTGGGCATGCGCTTCGAAACCCTGCCGCGCGGCGCCGACAGCGCCATCCAGCGCTACATCTTCCGCATCGACCGCCAGCGCAAGGCACGCCGTAACGGCGAGCTCTGAGACGGTCCAACCGGTAGTGCCGGCCGCTGGCCGGCAACCCTGGAACGTATACCGGGGTCAGATCCCTTTTCCCTGAAAAGGGATCTGACCCCCATCCCCGACAACGTGGATACGGCCGCTGCCGGCCAGCGGCCGGCACTACCGCTTCCCGTGTAGATCCACGCCATGCGTGGATGCCTTCCCCAGGCACCTAAAGTCCCCCACCGAGGGGCCGATATCGAGCCTGACACCGGGACTTCCGGCAGAACCAGGACCCCTCGATGAACGACAAGACCAGCTCCGCCGCCAGCGCCGGTGGCGAATTCCTCAGCTTCACCCTCGGTGCCGAGCACTACGGGGTGGACATCCTCAAGGTCCAGGAAATCCGCGGCTATGACGCGGTGACCCGCGTACCGGATGCCCCGGACTACATCAAGGGCGTGATCAACCTGCGCGGCACCATCGTGCCGGTCATCGACCTGCGCCTGAAGCTGCGCCTGGACAACGCCCGCTACGACGCCTTCACCGTGATGATCGTGCTGAACGTGGAAGACCGCGTGGTCGGCATCGTCGTCGACAGCGTCTCGGACGTGATCCCGCTGTCGGCAGAGCAGATCCGCCCGACCCCGGAATTCGGCGCCGCCGTCGATACCCGCTTCATCTCCGGCATCGGTACCCACGACGACCGCATGCTGATCCTGCTGGACATCGAAACCCTGCTCGACAGTGCCGACATGGGCCAGACCGCCCTTGCCGAAGACGCTGCCGCCTGATCCAGCGGACCTGCTTCACGTTCTGGTCACAAAACCCTTCAGTTCCCCTTCGCGATGCCGATAGGGGGACAGAAGCCGGTCGCGCAGGAGCGCGCAGGACCGGAACGACCATCACCATCCCCGGAGATACATCTCGATGAAGTCCCTGCTTGCGTTCGTCTCGGCCGCTGTCCTGGCCACCACTGCTTCCGCCGCGTTCGCCCAGTCGGCCGACATGATCCCGCCGGAACTGGCACCGCGCTCGGTCGGCAAGGACGGCATGGTCTGCGGCAAGGTCGAGAAGGCCCGCTACGCAGAAGGTTCCGAAGGCCAGCCGACCTTCCTGTACATGGGCGGCGCCTTCCCGCGCCACACCTTCTCGGCCCGCATCGCTGGCGAGAACCGCGGCAAGTTCGCCTTCCCGCTGGAAACCCTGGAAGGCAAGACCGTGTGCGTGATCGGCAAGATCCAGCGCGACGCCTCGCGTGCGGAAATCGAAGTCAGCTCGCCGGCTGGCCTGAAGCTGGCCAACATCAAGTAATCCGCTGTCCGTCGAACCACGCCGGACTTCGCGCCGGCGTGGTTTCTGCTGCAACCGGGCCCGATGCCCGGGCGCGTCTGCCTTAGGAGCTCGCAACGCCCATGCCGTGGATCAACAACCTGAAACTGATGCCGAAGCTGCTGCTGACCTTCGGTGTCCTCCTGCTGGTGATGCTGCTGCAGGGCATCGTCGCCTATCGCGGCCTGCACTCGCTGAACAACGTCACCACCGAGTTGGCCGGTTCACGCATGGAGAGCATCCGCATGGCGGGCGAAATGCGCGGCATGCTCGGTGAGTACCGCAACGCCGCGTACCAGCAGCTGATCCGCGCCAGCGACGACGTCAAGGCCGACGCACGCAAGCAGACCGTTGAACTGCGGGAGAGCATGGACAAGTCGATCAAGGGCTACCCGGCACTGGTCGACAATGCACAGCAGAAGAAGCTGTTCGACACCTTCGCCAAGGAATGGAAGGACGCCCTGGCCTCCTATGACAGCGTCACCGAGATGCTGGAACTGGACCTGCCGGACGACGCCATCGATACCTTCGTCGGCGAGACCCGCACCAAGCACCGCAAGGCCGCTTCTGCGCTGGAAGCGCTGATCGCCGAAGACAACCGCCTCGCCCGCGCCTCGCGCGAAGAGGCCGAATCCACCTACTCCGCCTCGGCCGTGCTGACCGTGATCGCCCTGCTGGGCGGCGCCGCACTCGGCCTGGTGCTGGTGTGGCTGTTTGCCCGTGCCCTGGTCGGCAGCGTGCGCGGCGCCGTCTCGGTTGCCAACGATGTGGCCGGCGGCAAGCTCGATGGCCACATCGACGTCAGCCGCCAGGACGAAGTGGGCGAACTGATGCAGGCGATGCAGCGCATGCAGCGCGACCTGCGCGAGCGCATCGAGACCGACCAGGCCGTCGCCCGCGAGAACCTGCGCATCCGTACCGCGCTGGATTACAGCTCGACCGGCGTGTACCTGACCGACACCAGCAACACCATCGTCTACAGCAACCGCGCCCTGCAACAGACCCTGAGCCAGTACCAGGACGAAGTCCGCCGCGACCTGCCGGACTTCGATGCGCAGGCCTCGCTGATCGGCAAGCCGGTCACCGTGCTGGAGCATCGCGGCGAGATGGACCAGACCCTGCTGGGCAACCTGAAAGCACACGGCGTCGCCCGTCGCCCGATGCAGTACGGCGATGCCCAGTTCGCCCAGGTGGTCTCGACCATCCGCAATGAAGGCGGCGACACCGTCGGCTACGTGGTGGAATGGCGCGACCGCACCCAGGAAGCGCAGGTGGAAGCCGAAGTGGCCCGCGTGATCGCCCAGGCTGCTGCCGGCGACCTGTCCGGCCGCATCGATTCCAGCGACAAGGAAGGCTTCTTCCTGCAGCTGGCCCAGCAGATCAACGGCCTGCTCGACGCCAACGCCGGCAGCATCGAACAGATCTCCGGCCTGCTCGCCGCGCTGTCGCAGGGTGACCTGACCGTGCGCATGCATGGCGACTACCAGGGCGTGTTCGCCCGCATGCGTGACGACGCCAACGCCACCGCCGCGCAGCTGAGCGAGATCGTCACCCGCATCAAGCAGTCCAGCCGCGCGATCAGCTCGGCCGCCGGCGAGATCGCATCGGGCAACAGCGACCTGTCGCGCCGCACCGAGCAGCAGGCCGCCAACCTGGAAGAAACCGCCGCCTCGATGGAGGAGCTGACCTCCACCGTGCGCCAGAACGCCGAGCATGCCCGCCAGGCCAACCAGCTCGCCATCGGCGCGCATGGCGTCGCGTCGCAGGGCGGTGAAGTCGTCGGCCAGGTGGTCACCACCATGTCGGCCATCGAAGCCTCGTCGAAGAAGATCGCCGAGATCATCAGCGTCATCGACGGCATCGCCTTCCAGACCAACATCCTGGCGCTGAACGCCGCAGTGGAAGCCGCCCGTGCCGGTGAACAGGGCCGCGGCTTCGCCGTGGTCGCCAGCGAAGTGCGTACCCTCGCCCAGCGCTCGGCCGCGGCCGCCAAGGAGATCAAGGGCCTGATCGACGACTCCGTCGGCAAGGTCAACGACGGCTCGGCGCTGGTGCACAAGGCCGGCGCCACCATGGGCGAAATCGTTGCCTCGGTGCAGCGCGTGACCGACATCATGGCCGAGATCTCCGCCGCCTCGCAGGAACAGTCGGCGGGCATCGAACAGGTCAACCAGACCGTGGTGCAGATGGACGAAACCACCCAGCAGAACGCCGCGCTGGTGGAAGAAGCCACTGCCGCCGCACGTGCAATGGAAGAACAGGCCGGCCACCTCAGCGAAGCGGTGTCGATCTTCGTGGTCGACGAAGCCGAGACCGTGGTTGCCCCGCGCATCGCCGCTGCCCCGGTCCCGCGTGCTGCCGCACCTGCCGCACCGGCCCCGGTCGCCCCGCCGGCCCGCCGCACCGCCGGTGGTCGTCCGATGGCGACCGAACTGGCCGACGGAGACTGGCAGGAGTTCTGATGCCTGCCTGACCTGACGCACGAGAACGCCCTGGCCCTGCGCCGGGGCGTTTTCGTTTACGGGGTATCTGGATATCCAGCCAACGGCGATGCCCCTCGGGGTGGTCGCGGTAGGCGCGTGGCTACTGAGGGTTGGCCGGGAGGGTGGGCTGCGCAGGGGCCGCCGTGAATACGTCCTTGTAGGCTCGGGCGCGCCATCCATTGCGCTTACGCCCCTGCGCAACCCACCCTCCCGGCCACGGACACTTTCCGTGCGCGCCCCCCGGATTGAAAAGAAAAGAGCAAAAAGCAAAAGCCTGGTCGCTTCCGGGGTCAGATCCGTTTTCCGCAGGAAAACGGATCTGACCCCTCTTTCCACTTGGAAACCCAACGCTCTTGCCGTCCGCCGAAGTGAAGCCCTGGCGGGCCGGGTCGGGGTGGGCAGGCAGGACCGTTGGCGCCATGGATGGCGCCATCGAGCCCCCATGGATGGGTTCACGGCGTGTCCTGCCTGCCCACCCCGACCCGGCCAACCCGTAGCAACCCATCGCCATGACCGGCCGTTGCTGTTGCTGTTGCCGTCGCTTCAAAAGCCTGCCGCAGGCAGCGCCGCAGCCGCCGCTGCAAGGAAACCTGAATACGTTCGAACACCGCACCTCAATCCCCCGCCCGCGCGGCCGATAACGGGGTTGTCACCGCTTGTCCCGCTGTGACCGGCTCGGCGCCGCCCGCCCGTTTCGACCTGGTCCTGCTCGATGAATCTCATGCATCGCTGGCAACACTACTTCAGCAACCTCTCCGTCCGGCGCAAGCTCAACCTGCTGACGCTGCTCATCGCGCTCGGCGTGATCGCGCTCTCGGTGATCGCCGCCCGCATGCAGTACCTGGACCTGACCGAGACCCGCAAGACCGCGCTGAAGACCCAGGTCGAACTGAGCTACGGCATCCTGCAGCACTACCACCGCCTGGCCGGTACCGGCGAACTCAGCGAAGAGGCCGCCAAGAGCGCTGCGCTGCAGGCACTGGAAGTCATGCGCGCCGAGAACGATACGTATTACTTCAACATCTACGACACCGGCTACCGCCTGCTGATGCATCCGTTCCGCAAGGACCTGGTCGGCAAGGACATGAAGGACTTCCGCACCGACGACGGCGTGCGGATCTACTACGACCAGGTCGAAGCGGCCAAGGCCGGCGGTGGCTTCGTCAACTATCGCTGGGCCAAGCCAGGCAGCAAGGGCGACGTCGAGAAGGTCGCCTACGCCGGCCTGTTCGCGCCCTGGAACTGGGTGGTCAGCAGCGGCGTCTACATGGACGACGTGCAGAAGCAGGCGTTGGTGTTCACCGCCATCATGGCCGTCTCTGGTGGCGTGCTGGTGCTGATCGTGCTGGCCCTGAGCTGGGTCATCGGCAACCGCATCGCCGTGCCGCTGAAGCAGGCCACGGCCGTGGCCGAGGGTATCGCCGCTGGCAGGCTGGACAGCCACATCGGCCCGCAGCCGCATGACGAAACCGGCCGACTGCTGGAGGCCATGTCCGGCATGCAGCAGCAGCTGCACGCGGTGATCAGTGGCCAGCGCGAGATGGCCCGCCGCCACGATGCCGGCGAACTGAGCTACCGCATCGACGCCAGCGCCTTCCCCGGCGAGTACGGGCTGATGGTGCAGGAAACCAATGCCCTGGTCGGCGGCCACGTGCAGACCCTGCACGACGTGCTGGACGTGGTCCAGCAATACGCGGTCGGCGACCTCAGCCGCGATATCGCGCGCTACCCCGGCGAAAAAGCCGCGATGACCACCACCGTCGATACGGTCAAGGCCAACCTCGGCCGCATCAACGCCGAGATCAAGCAGCTGGCCAGCGCCGCCGCGGCCGGCGACTTCAGCCGCCGTGGCGACGCACAGCGCTTCGATCACGATTTCCGCCTGATGCTGGAAAACCTCAACGCGATGATGGCGGTCAGCGATGACAACCTCGGCAAGCTCTCGCAGCTGCTGTCGGCCATCGCCGAGGGTGACCTGACCGCGCGCATGCACGGTGACTACCAGGGCGTGTTCGCGCGCATGCGTGACGACGCCAACACCACCGTCGCGCAGCTGACCCAGATCGTCGGCCAGATCCAGGCCAGCGCCTCCAGCATCACCCTCGCCGCCGGCGAGATCGCGTCGGGCAACAGCGACCTGTCTCGCCGCACCGAGCAGCAGGCCGCCAACCTGGAAGAAACCGCCGCCTCGATGGAGGAGCTGACCTCCACCGTGCGCCAGAACGCCGAGCATGCCCGCCAGGCCAACCAGCTCGCCATCGGCGCGCAAGGCGTGGCCTCGCAGGGTGGCAGCGTGGTCGGCCAGGTGGTCAACACCATGTCGGCCATCGAAGCCTCGTCGAAGAAGATCGCCGAGATCATCTCCGTCATCGACGGCATCGCCTTCCAGACCAACATCCTGGCGCTGAACGCGGCGGTGGAAGCCGCGCGTGCTGGTGAACAGGGCCGCGGCTTCGCCGTGGTCGCCAGTGAAGTACGCACCCTCGCCCAGCGCTCGGCCGCCGCAGCCAAGGAGATCAAGGGCCTGATCGACGACTCCGTCGGCAAGGTCGCCGAAGGCTCCAGCCTGGTGCACCAGGCCGGCAGCACCATGGGCGAGATCGTCGCCTCGGTGCAGCGCGTCACCGACATCATGGCCGAGATCTCCGCCGCCTCGCAGGAGCAGTCGGCCGGCATCGAGCAGGTCAACCAGACCGTGGTGCAGATGGACGAAACCACCCAGCAGAATGCTGCGCTGGTGGAAGAAGCCACCGCCGCTGCACGTGCAATGGAAGACCAGGCCGCACAGCTGGCTGATGCCGTAGCGATTTTCCGCCTCGACAACCAGGTCTCGGCCGCAGTGAAGGCCGTGGCCGCGCGCGTCGAGCCGGCCCGCGTCACCACCGTGGCGCGTCCGCAGCCGACCAGCACGCCCACCCCGGTTCGCCGCAGCAGCAACGCCAGCACCTTCGTCGCCAGCGAAGGCGACTGGCAGGAATTCTGAGACCCACCCGCGGCGGCTTCGGCCGCCGCCTCTGCCGATGGACACGTCCCCCGTGCAAAGTCCTACTCCCATCGTCACCGGCCCGCGCGAATTCGAGTTCGCCGACCGTGATTTCCGCCGCGTCTGCGACCTGATCTACCAGCGCGTGGGCATCGCCCTCGCGCCGGCCAAGCGCGACATGGTCTATGGCCGCCTGTCGCGCCGCCTGCGCACGCTGGGCATGCGCAGCTTCCAGCAGTATCTGGACCATCTGGAGCAGGAGGACGGTGACGAGTGGCAGGCGTTCACCAACGCGCTGACCACCAACCTGACCTCGTTCTTCCGCGAGCCGCACCACTTCGACAAGCTGCGCGAGGAGCTGCAGCAACGCTCCAGCCGCACGCCGCTGCTGCTGTGGTCGTGCGCCGCCTCCACGGGCGAAGAGCCCTACTCGATGGCGATCACTGCCTGCGAAGCCTTCGGCACCCTGAAGCCACCGGTACGCATCATCGCCACCGACGTCGACACCCAGGTGCTCGCCACCGCCGGCCGCGGCGTCTACAACATCGACCGCGTCACCAACCTCGATCCGGACCTGCGCCGTCGCTACTTCCAGCGTGGCAGCGGCCCCAATGAGGGCCAGTGCCGTGTGCTGCCGGCGCTGCGCGAGCTGATCGAGTTCCGCCCGTTGAACCTGCTTGCCCCGCGCTACGACGTCGGCGGCCCGTTCGATGCGCTGTTCTGCCGCAACGTGATGATCTACTTCGACAAGCCGACCCAGCGCGCGATCCTCGGCCGTCTGGTACAGCACCTGGCCGACGACGGCCTGTTGTATACCGGCCACTCGGAGAACTACCTGCACGCCGCCGACCTGATCCAGCCCTGCGGACGCACCCTGTACCGCCGTGCGGCAAAGGCAGGCGCATGAACGCATCGCTGCGCACCGATGATGTGATGCGTTACCAGGACGCGCGCTTCAAGACCATTGCGGCCAAGCTGCTGCCGACCCAGTACCTGGTGGTCGACGACACCACCGCGCTGACCACCACGCTGGGCTCCTGCGTGGCCGCCTGCCTGCGCGACCCGGTGCTGAAGATCGGCGGCATGAACCATTTCCTGTTGCCCGAGGGCAACGCCGGCGACGGCGCGCCCGCGCGTTACGGCAGCTACGCGATGGAACTGCTGATCAACGACATGCTCAAGCGCGGCGCGCACCGCAAGCGCATCGAAGCCAAGGTGTTCGGCGGCGCCAACGTCCTCAAGGGCTTCACCAGCAACCCGGTCGGCACGCGCAACGCCGAGTTCGTGCGCCAGTACCTGCAGGCCGAGCACATCCCGATCATTGCCGAGGATCTGTGCGGCATCCATCCGCGCAAGATCTGGTTCTTCGCCGATTCCGGCCGCGTGGTAGTGCAGCGCCTGCCGCATGCCCATGAGGCCGAAGTGGCCGCCACCGAGTCTGCGGTGCGTGCGCGCTTGTCCAAGGCCCCCGTCACCGGTGGCGTGGAGCTGTTCGAATGACCCTGACCGGCAACGCCCCCTGCCGGGTCCTGATCGTCGACGACTCGGCCGTCGTGCGCCAGATGCTCACGGAAATCCTGTCCAGCGATCCCGCCATCGACGTGGTCGGCACCGCCGCCGACCCGCTGCTGGCGCGCGAGAAGATCAAGCGCCTGGCCCCGGATGTGATCACGCTGGACGTGGAAATGCCGCGCATGGACGGCCTGGCATTCCTGGAAAACCTGATGCGCCTGCACCCGCTGCCGGTGGTGATGATCTCCTCGCTGACCGAACGCGGCGCCGACACCACCCTGCAGGCACTGGCCTTGGGTGCTGTGGATTTCGTCTCCAAGCCGAAGCTGGACGTGGCGCGTGGCCTGCAGGGCTACGCCGACGAGATCATCGCCAAAGTGAAGATGGCGGCGCGTTCGCGCGTTCGCCCGCTGGTGCGCGCTGCCGCACCGAAGCTCCTGCTGGAAGCCGCCCCTGCGATGCGTCCCGCCGCACCGCAGTTCCGCACCACCGATCGGCTGATCGCGATCGGCTCATCGGCCGGTGGCACCGAAGCGCTGCGTGTGGTGCTGGAAGGCATGCCGGCCGACGCGCCCGCCGTGGTGATGACCCAGCACTTGCCGGCCAGCTTCAGCAGTGCCTTCGCCGAGCGCCTGGACCGGCACTCGGCGATGGCCGTGCGCGAGGCCAGCGACGGCGAAGCCGTGCTGCCCGGCCACGCTTACCTGCCACCGGGTGGCAAGCACCTGCGCATCATCCGCGACGGTGCGCGCTGGCGCTGCCGGGTCGACGACGGCCCTGCGGTGAACCGGCACAAGCCCGCGGTGGATGTGCTGTTCCGCTCGGTCGCGCAGAACGCTGGCGGCAACGCCATCGGCGCCATCCTCACCGGGATGGGCGATGACGGCGCACGCGGCCTGCTGGAGATGCGCCAGGCCGGCGCACCCACACTGGTGCAGGACGAGGCCACCAGTGTGGTCTGGGGCATGCCGGGTGCAGCGTTCAAGCTAGGCGCCGCCGAGGAACAGGTGCCGTTGGAACGGATTGCCGAGCGCTTGCTGGCGCTGGCGCGCGGCTGATTGCGCGCCCCGGCTCAAGGACTCCGCTTGCAGTAGATCCACGCCATGCGTGGATGCCGTTGTAGAGTCGAGCCACGCTCGACTCATCGCGCATGGCGCGAACAGCAGCCAAGCATGGACTCGGTGCTACAGGCCATCAGGCAAAAAAGGCACCGGCTTTCACCGGGGTTCTTCGTTTCAACGGGTTGCCGGCCAGCGGCCGGCACTACCATGCGTCGCCCGCTCACAAAAAAGGGGCTATGTCAAGCCTTCCGTGGAAAACATGAGGGGCTTGAAACCATATATAGGACAATAAGTTAGCTCTGTTTCATGCCGCTTGTAGAGGATGCAGCGTTGTGGGCTGGGAGCCACATGAGAGCCCGGGGAAGGCAAGCCAGAGCGTACTGTGGCAGCGCTCCCCCCAGAGACAGCGGGCTTTTTCATCATGGTAGCCCATTCCTGTGCGCACCAAACTAAACAAAGAAGGCACAAAACAAGAAGCAAGAACAGATGCCTACTTGCGCCCCGTTGCTGTCTTACAGTTCAGGGCGAAATCCATACATGGCATGAACACCCGTGTGCAATAGGCTACTTGTACTGTCTAATCACCCGCATCCTGTGAGGTGACCTCTGGTCCTGTTGGACCGCCCAGCGCACTAAGAATCTCTGCCTTGAATTCGTTAGCTAGTCTTATGGCCCCTTCATTTGGAATATAGGCAATCGCCTTGCCTTCTTCACGTAACGCGGAGCTATGCTTATCTAGTTTATCTTTCGCGGTTTTCGTTAAGCCAGAGCCTCCAACCAGGACGTGCAAATCTGTATTCGGATGCTTTTTGACGTCGGATACAAATTTATCGACGGTGTCGCCAGCCAACTTATTGCGCGTCGTTTTCACATCAAACCGCGCCTCAATTTTTCGCCCAGAATCTCCAAGCACCTCTCTTGCTACAGTCAAGACTTCTCCTGCGCCAATTTCGCACAAGGAAGTAAGGGCTTCTGCAGAGCCTTGTGCCGAGTAGTCTTCGCCCAAATCGGGTTGATTTGTTACCGTGTGTCGTGTGAAGTCGAGGCCATTCTGCCGGATTGCTGCACCTGCAATAACTATTGCAAAGCGCATCTCTCCGTCTTTTCCACTGTTCTCGCTCATTCGTCACCCCAACTTAATGATGGCGGTTGCGATGCCAGAGAACTTATCTACTTTCAGCCTCAGGACTTTATAGACACCAGTAACTGCATTGAATTCCTGCATCAACCTTTCAATCTCATCGTCCGACTGAACCTCCTGCACTTGAGTGGCACGCTCAGACGAAAGCAACCGAACAAAAATCGCCTCAATAGTCCTCAGGGCGACATCAATCTGATCTTCCTTGATTTTTTTTTGCTCGGAGAAATCCGTCAAATCTTGGTCTTCAAATAGACGAAAAGACTCAAAAACGCCTAGACGCTCCAATTCATCGACTATATCGCCAGGAATAAAAGACGAAATAATCACAGCCTTTTCTGGTTCATGAAATTGACCATCCGCCTCACAGGGGTAATCAATCAAAGAAAGTTGTTTTGACATGTACAGATCCTGTGCTTTTCAAGGGGCCGCTTAACATTTTGCAGGGAGATCAGGCGCTGCGAGCCTGCCCGTAAATCAAGGCTGATGCCAGCGATTGCAAGTCCTAGAATCCGAAGAATTTTATCCATTCCGGATTCAAAGGAAAATGATTACCAAAAAATCCGATAATAACAGGGCTGGTTAAATTTGAATCAGGAAGGCAAAAAGATTAATTTTCCACGGACTGCACTGCGCAATCGAGCGGAAAAGCGCAGTCGCTCTTGAACCTCCGCTCTTGGCAGATAACTGACATTATATAATCCCATTCAGACTATATTACTTCTTCCTGCCCCCTTCCTGAAACCCCGATCCCCCGCCATGAACGCCTCCAGCATGTGTGGGATCAACGTCGTGGCATCGACCTCCTCGCCATACGCCTGCGCGTGCAGCGTGGCGTAACGGTCGAGGTCGGATTTTAGGCTGGCCGGGCAGGCAAAGGTCAGCTTCACGCTCTCGGTCTTGGGCAGCGGCCCAAGACGCAGCTTTTTGGTTGTGCTCATCGAGAAGTCCCCTTGTTGTAGAAAAGTGGCTGGTATGGTCGCAGCACCAGATCACGGCCAATCACGATGCGCACTGGCATTCCAGGTCGGATCGTCAGCGTGGGTTGGATGTTGAGGTTGCGCCGGGTCACTTCTTGGCCTACCTGATTCACAGTGTCCTGCAGGCTGTCACGTCCAGCGATGATGACGCGATCTCCGTCCTGACGGTTCTCGGGTGCAGCCAGCTCGGCTCCCACGCCCAGTAAGGTGGTCATGAGCGCGCCAGCAAAGATCCGATCCCAATGCCAGTCCACATCGTCTTCCAGACCGGCATAGCCCGCCGGGTCGGTGCCGACCAGATTGTCGAGCGTGAGCGATGAGGTATCGGGAAGGATGATCCGGTTCCACACCACCTGCACGCGGCTCTGTCCGTAGCTAACTTGGCTGTTGTACTTGCCCAGGATGCGCGAACCTTGCGGAATCAGCAGGAACTTGCCCGTGGCGGTGTCATAGACCGGCTCCGTCACCGTGGCGATGACATCGCCTGGCAGGTCGGACTTGATACCCGTAACCAGCGCCCCAGCAATCACTGTTCCAGCCATGACCTGATATGGTGATGTCGGCATTTGCAGGTTGCCGGAATTACGGGTTTCAACAGAACCGCCTGTCAGGAACGCCCCTTTCTGGTTTTGCCGGTTCTGCACAGCAGTCGGGTCGGCAGGCTGGGCCGCCGTCGAGGCCGGGCCAGCGGCCAGAGGATCAAAGGCTGCAGTTGGAAGTGGAGAGCATCCTGCGCCAAGGCAAGGCAGCGGCCGAGAACCTAAGTAGGACCATGGATCTCCCCTACACGCCGCAGTCCGATTATCGGTTTGAGGAAAAGGCCAGCATCGATTTTGCTCAGTCGCACGAGGTTATCGGCGTGCAATTGGCCGATATCGTGGCTGGAGCCACCATGCGCCTCTTCCGTGATACAGACGCTGGCATACCTGTATCAAGTGAACTGCGTGAAGCCGTGATGCGTCTCATCTCTGAAGGAGATGAGCGGACTGGCTACGGCCTCAATCAAGTCGTACCAACTGCGAATGTTCGCAACGCGGGCTTCGGTGCTTCAGCTTCCAGCTCTAGGGCGCCGATGGGCTCGCGATGACGTACTCGGTGCTACGCATCTAGGGCATCACGCAAGCGTCCCGTCCAAGGCTTCCTTGAATTGTGCTGCTTCGTGTCTCATCCTGTGGTCCATACGGTCGAACACATTCCGAAGCTCAACCCGGTATGAGGTCTCTGTCGGAAGGTCTGCGCCCCGGATCACGGCGTTCCTGAACGAGGATGCGACGTCAAACAGTTCACGATTGCCATGCAGCTTGTTGTGACTGCGAATGGCAACTTCCAATAGGTAGGTTTTGAACGATGCTGTGATCTTTTCACTTGGGATGATGTCTTGCAACATTGAACCCAGCGTCTTGGTGGCTTCTTTGGAAATGAAGTGCCGGTCAAAACCATCGGCGTTGCGCGTGGCCTCTGGGATCTCTGCGTCATCAATGCGCGCACATTGTTCAGCCCAATCGGTGGTAACACTGACCAAGCGATAGAGAAGATAGTGAAATGGCGTCGGCCACTCTTGGTAGGCGTCTTCGTCAGGCGGCATTGGCATCTGCTTGAGGATCTTTTCCGCGAAGTGCCTGAAATAGTGCAGCCACATATGGTCTTGCAAGCCCTGGTGGATGCCCTCGTGGACCATGATCTCAAAGAGCGTTATTCCAGTATTGATCGGGCAGCGGAATCTTCCTCCGTCGTAGTAGGAGCCCAATGATTCGTTGAGCTTCTCGGCGAGCTTATGGTCTTCATCCAGACGCCGGCACACCGCTTCGCCAATGGCCCTATCGAGACCATTCTTCATCGCCTCAGCGGCGTCGGAGAAAAAGAAATGGAGTAGTCGATTGTTCTTCGGAAGGAACAGGCGACTCCCACCATTCAGATTCTGATTGTTCTTCAGCTCCACATAAAGGCGGCTGCCTGGCGCGTCAAGCAACGCATCCATGTAGTTTTCAATGAAGTCAGAGCGTATCGCCTCGTCAGCTTCAAGGAGCTTGAGGCAGAAGTGTGGGTGGGCCACGGCCAGATGGACGGTAAGCTCAGGAGATGTGACCAGATTCAAGAGGACTTCGCGGGCCTGCGTGCTGGCATCGTCACGCGCCAAGATCCAGGACTTCAAAGATTGCAACGCGGTACTCCAGCGCTGCCGCCAAGCCGGCCTTGCGCGAGGTACTTCCCCGCGCAAGAGTGCAGCCATGTCGATGTTGGGTGGGTCGAGACGATCGACCCAGCCAGCAATCAGCGACTGCTGCTTGGTCAGGAGAATCAGCTTCGGCAACTGCGGTTCGACCAGCAGCACCAGTTCGTCATAGCGTTTGGTGAGATGCAGGTTCTCAATCAATTCGCGAAAGACGCGGATTCTTCCCCGGACCAGCATGGGAGATCTAGTTCGCCAGAAGAAGTAGACGACAACGGAGAGAAGGAGCAGGTAAACCGCGCTCGAACTATCGAGCCCCCATTTCCACGGCCCCAGGCTGTAGTACAGGCCGAGCCTTTCCAGGGCAGGAGCAAATACCAGGTAGTGGATGAGGAGAAAGACGATGGCACCGATGACCCAATCCCACCAAGCCATGCAAAAGCGGAGGCGAAGCCTGCTGGTGGGAGAGATCAGTGCCCAGACTGCGGCAATAACGCCCAATATGGTCAGCAAGCTGGTAGTGTCAATTTGGGCAGAGGCCGTCATAGTGCGGTCTATCTCATCCTTCCGTGTATCGGCAAAGATTACATGCATTTGGGGACAGCGCTGAAATCTTGTGGTGGGCGGGCGAGCGCGGCCCTCCGCGCGGTTGTTCATCGTCGACGAGCCTTAATGCTGTTCGCGCCACGAGACTCCACCATGAGCCGAGTGTTCTCAAGCTCCTTTTGCAGCAACTCGACATCCGGCAGCATCATCCGGTAGTTGGCTGCCATGACCTTGGTGGGCAAGCCTTCCAGCGCATACCGTGCCAAGGCGTGCCCCTTGTCCGCGCACAGGATCAGCCCCACAGGCGGGTTCTCCTCGGCAAACGTCCAGTTCTCCTTCGCGTAGTTGCAATACAGGTGCATCTGGCCCACGTCGGCATGGGTCAGCGCGCCGAGCTTCAAGTCGATGATGACCAGGCAGCGCAACCGACGATGGAAGAACAGTAGATCGACCCGATACCAAGTCTGGTCGATGCGCAGCCGACGCTGCCGCCCGACGAAGGCGAAACCGTCGCCCAGTTCGAGCAGGAAATCCTCCAGCCGCCGGATTAGGGCTTGCTCGAGATCGGATTCCGAGTATTCGTCCTTGAGGTCGAGGAACTCCAGCACATACGCGTCTTTGATGGCGTCGTCGGGCGTGACGGCATCCTCCGGCTTCGGCACGGTGCCCTTGACCAGCATCGCCGCCTTGTTCTTCGACAGCGCCGTGCGCTCGTAAAATTGGCTGTTGATCTGCCGGTCAAGCTGGCGCACGCTCCAGCCACCGCGCAGGGCTTCGGCCTCGTAGAAGCGGCGGGCGTGTTCATCCTTGACCGACAGCAGCCGGACGTAGGCCGACCACGGCAGCGTGAAAACCTGGGCCAGTTCATCGAGGCGCCAGGGCCGCGCCCGCGCCACCGGCGCCGGGGAAGATTCGCTAGACACTGTCTGGCGAATTGGCCAGGTCAGGAAGAACGACCGCATCTGCTGCAAGTTCGGGCGGCTGAACCCACGCCCGAACTGCGCGGTCAGGTCGGCAGACAGCCGCTCGATCAACTGCTCGCCATAGCCCGCGCGCCGCTTGCCCTGCTGCTCGGCCTGCACGATGCGGCGGCCGATCTCCCAATAGCTGGCCGTCATCAGTGCATTGACGCTGCGCGCCGTCGCGCGGCGGGCGGCATCGAGCACTTCCACGATGCCGCTGTGGATGCCGGCGTAGCCGGCCGGCAAGGCGGCGGGGGTGTTCCCCGCCGTTGAGGGAGTCTTCCTGCTCATGCGGTCGCCTCCACGGGACGCGATGCCCCGGTGATCGCCAGCCGCCGGCTGGCCACCAGTTCGGCCGCATCGCGCACCGGCTTGTCCTCGGTGTGGACGTAGTGCATGAACATCGCCACGGTCTTGTGCCCCGTCAGCGCCATGCCGACCTTGGTGGGCACGCCCGAATTGGCGATGTCGGTGGTCGAGCGGTGACGGATGCCGTGCGTGCCGACATGCGGCACGCCGGCGGCCTTGAGTACGCGCTTCCAGCCGCCATAGTGTTCGCCATGCGTCAGATGCCGGGCCGGGTCGTTGGGCGACGGCAGGACGTAGGGGCAGCCATCCAGGCGCGGCGCCGTCGAAAGCAGCCGATAGGCTTCCTCGCTCATGGGCTTGGAAATGCCGCCTGTCTTGCTGTCGGGCCAGACGACGCGCCGCTTCTCCAGGTCGATCCACTCCCATTCGAGCGGGCAGATTTCGGAGCGGCGAGCGGCAAACTCGAATTGCAGGCGGATCGCCAGCGGGATAACGTAGTTTTCCAGCCCTTCTGCCTCCAGATGCTCCAGGTGGAGGAAGATCCGCACCAGTTCATCGTCCACGATGAGCCGGGTTTCCTTGCCGGGCGGGTACATCGGGACGTGGCGGCACGGATTGGTGCCGTCCGGGCGCAGCCCCCACACTTCGGCCAGGTTGAACATCTTGCGCAGCACGCCGAAGGTGCGGTTGGCCTCGGCCGGCTTGTGGGCCAGCTTCTTCATCAGCGCGGCCACGTCCGGGCGCTTCACGTCCTGCACCTTCATCCGGCCCAGGATGGGGATGATGCAGCGGTCGATGACGCCCTGATAGCCGCGCTGCGTGCTGGGCTTGTTACGCTGCTTGGAGTAGTCCTCCATGAAGGTGTGGCAATACTCCTTCATCGTCTGTGCCTTGCGGGCGGCAGCCTTGGCCGCGCTGGGGTCACCACCCCGGCGCACCTCGGCCAGCCACTCCTGCGCCATGACGCGGGCCTGCTCGACGGTCAGTTCCCCGTACTGGCCCAGGGCGGGCTTGCGGCGCTCGCCGGCGTTCGTGCGGTACTGGAGCATGAACACCTTGCGGCCGGCTGGGGTGATCTTGCACAGGAAGCCGGGTACCACGGTGTCCCGCAGTTCGATGGCCTGCGCCTGGGGCTTGGCGGCATCGACAGCGGACTTGGTGAGTTTGATTCTTGCCATGATGACTCCTCGAAAACCCCGGTTTCCAAGAGCCACATGGGAGCCACGCGACCGGAAACCGGGTCAAGTTTCGGAAAGCACCGGCATATGATGGACGCGCCTAAGTCCTTGATAAACCTGCTGTAGCGGACTTAAGCGTAGTCCAGCGAAGTGCCGGGCTGGAGTCATCGTCAAACAAAAAACCCCCGGCACGAGCCGGGGGCTTTTCGTTACCGCATCAGGCGGCGACCGTCTTGGCCACGTCCTGGTATTCCTCGATCTGGTCGAAGTTCATGTAGCGGTAGATCTCCGCACCATTGGCGTTGATCACGCCGATGTCTGCCATGTACTCCTCCTTGGTCGGGATACGGCCCAGGCGCGAGCAGATCGCCGCCA
Source organism: Stenotrophomonas maltophilia (assembly GCF_003205835.1). Lineage (GTDB taxonomy): Bacteria > Pseudomonadota > Gammaproteobacteria > Xanthomonadales > Xanthomonadaceae > Stenotrophomonas > Stenotrophomonas riyadhensis. The sequence goes on along the minus strand of NZ_CP029773.1, from coordinate 2,158,676 downwards.
GTTCCGCCGAACCCAAGTACACGTTGGTGTTGCGGCCCAGGCGGTTCGGGAAGTTGCGGGTCGAGGTCGACATCGCGGTGGAACCTTCACGGATCTGCGCCTGGTTGCCCATGCACAGCGAGCAGCCCGGCATTTCCATGCGTGCGCCGGTGGCGCCGAAGGTGCCGTACACGCCTTCCTTGGTCAGCTCCGAAGCATCCATCTTGGTCGGCGGGGCCACCCACAGGCGGGTCGGCAGGTCACGCTTGCCTTCCAGCAGCTTGGCAGCCGCACGGAAGTGACCGATGTTGGTCATGCACGAACCGATGAACACTTCGTCGATCTTGGCGCCGGCCACTTCGGACAGGGTCTTCACGTCGTCCGGGTCGTTCGGGCAGGCCACGATCGGCTCGTGGATGTCGGCCAGGTCGATCTCGATGACAGCGGCGTACTCGGCGTCGGCATCCGGCTCCAGCAGCTCCGGGTTGGCCAGCCACGCTTCCATCTTCTCGATACGGCGCTGCAGCGAACGCGGGTCCTGGTAACCCTCGGCGATCATCCACTTCAGCAGCGTGATGTTGCTGTTGAGGTACTCGATGATCGGCTCCTTGTTCAGGCGCACCGAGCAACCGGCCGCCGAACGCTCGGCCGAGGCGTCGGACAGTTCGAACGCCTGCTCGACCTTCAGCTCCGGCAGGCCTTCGATTTCCAGGATGCGGCCGGAGAAGATGTTCTTCTTGCCAGCCTTGGCCACGGTCAGCAGGCCCGACTTGATCGCGTACAGCGGGATCGCGTTGACCAGGTCACGCAGGGTCACGCCCGGCTGCATCTTGCCTTTGAAGCGCACCAGCACCGACTCCGGCATGTCCAGCGGCATCACGCCGGTGGCAGCGGCGAAGGCAACCAGGCCCGAACCGGCCGGGAACGAAATGCCCACCGGGAAACGGGTGTGCGAGTCACCACCGGTGCCGACGGTGTCCGGCAGCAGCATGCGGTTGAGCCAGCTGTGGATCACGCCGTCGCCCGGACGCAGCGAAACGCCGCCACGGGTGGAGATGAACTCCGGCAGGGTATGGTGGGTCTTCACGTCCACCGGCTTCGGGTAGGCGGCGGTGTGGCAGAACGACTGCATCACCAGGTCGGCCGAGAAGCCCAGGCAGGCCAGGTCCTTCAGCTCGTCGCGGGTCATCGGGCCGGTGGTGTCCTGCGAGCCGACCGAGGTCATCTTCGGTTCGCAGTAGGTGCCCGGGCGCATGCCCTGGCCTTCCGGCAGGCCACAGGCGCGGCCGACCATCTTCTGCGCCAGCGAGAAGCCCTTGCCGGTATCGACCGGCTGCACCGGCAGGCGGAACAGGTCGGTCGGGGCCAGGCCCAGCGCTTCGCGCGCCTTGCCGGTCAGGCCACGGCCGATGATCAGCGGAATGCGGCCACCGGCGCGCACTTCGTCGAACAGCACTTCGGACTTGACCTGGAACTCGGCGATCACTTCACCGTTCTTCAGTGCCTTGCCTTCGTACGGACGCAGCTCGACCACATCGCCGTGCTCCATCTTCGACACGTCCAGCTCGATCGGCAGTGCGCCGGCATCTTCCATGGTGTTGTAGAAGATCGGGGCGATCTTCGAACCCAGGCAGACGCCACCGGCGCGCTTGTTCGGGATGAACGGAATGTCATCGCCGGTCCACCACAGCACGCTGTTGGTGGCCGACTTGCGCGAGGAACCAGTGCCGACCACGTCGCCGACGTAGGCGACCAGGTGACCCTTGTCCTTCAGCGACAGGATCTGCTGGATCGGGCCGCGCTTGCCGTCTTCTTCCGGGGTGAACGGCGCGTCGTCGCGCTTGTTCTTCAGCATCGCCAGGGCGTGCATCGGAATGTCCGGGCGGGTGGTCGCGTCCGGCGCCGGCGACAGGTCGTCGGTGTTGGTTTCGCCCGGCACCTTGAACACGGTGACGGTCAGGCTCTGCGGCACTTCCGGATTGCTGGTGAACCACTCGGCGTCGGCCCAGCTCTGCAGCACGGCCTGGGCGTTGGCGTTGCCGGCCTTGGCCTTTTCCTGCACATCGTGGAAGGCATCGAACACCAGCAGGGTCTTCTTCAGACCGTTGGCGGCGATGGTGCCGACGCTGGCATCGTCCAGCAGCTGCACCAGCGGGGCGACGTTGTAGCCGCCGAGCATGGTGCCCAGCAGTTCGGTGGCGCGCTCGCGGCTGATCAGCGGGTTCTGCTCGCTGCCCAGGGCGATCGCCGCCAGGTACGAGGCCTTGACCTTGGCCGCGTCGTCGACGCCGGCCGGCACGCGGTGGGTCAGCAGGTCGAGCAGGAACTCGGCCTCGCCCTGCGGCGGGTTCTTCAGCAGTTCGATGACATCGGCCGTCTGCTGCGCGCTCAGCGGCAGCGGCGGGATGCCAAGCGCAGCGCGCTCGGCGACGTGGTGGCGGTAGGCTTCCAACATGACAACTCCCGGGTAATGCGTAGGTTGAAAAAACAAAGTGGGCTCAGGCTTGCGGCACGATCAGCTTCAGGCCCTTGAAGTAGTCGCGGTAAAACGTGTCGTTCCAGGTGATCAGGCCATCGCACTGCAACAGTGCGTGGGCGCCGACCATGAATTCGTCCAGGCTGCGGCGGCTGCCGCTGCGCTGGCGGTGGCGACGGTGCATCTCGCCGGCACGCAGCGCCGACTTGGCTTCCATCGGATTGAAGTGCACGCCCATTTCTTCCAGCGCTTCCAGCACCTCGGCACCGCCACGCAGCGATGCGCAGACCTCGGCCAGGGTGGCGCCGCAGACCACCACGCGGCCACCGACCAGGCTCTGCCTGAGGATGGCTTCCACGGCATCGGCCTGCGGACCATTGCTGAGCAGCTCGACCAGCACCGGAGAGTCGACGGCGATCATCACGGCTTATTCCTCGTCACGCACCGCGCGTACCGCTGCGTCGGACGATTCGAAACCGTCCAGCGCGAACTTGCCGCGCGCCCGTGAAATGGCATCGTCAACACTCTTGCGCAGGATGATGCGGCTGCCGTCCAGTTCGACCTTCAGCAGCGTGCCCTTGGTCAGGCCGAGGGCATCACGCACCGCCTTGGGCAGGGTGATCTGTCCGCGTTCTGCAACAGTGGCTTCCATCGGTAGGCCCTCCAGAGTATGCACAAATTATACATACTTCCCCGGGCATACTTCCACCCTGAACAGGACCGGCACCCCGCCAGCCCTTGCCTCGCAAAGGATCGGCCACAAACGTGACATACGCCATACACCTTCCCCTGTAGTCTGGAACCGATGCCGCAGGCCGGAACCCGGCCCGGATGAATCCATTCAGTCTGGGGTTCATACTGGGACCACCGGGGCCGTCAGGCCCGCGGCGACCGCAAGCAGGTCCGCCCATGCGCGGGCCACTGCAAGCCATCCGCAAGAAGGAGTTACCCCGCATGAGCGATTCGTTCTCCACCCGCAGCCAGCTGAACGTCGGCGGCAAGACCTACGACTACTTCAGCCTGCCCACGCTGGGCCAGCGCTTCGATATCTCCCACCTGCCCTACTCGATGAAGATCCTGCTGGAGAACCTGCTCCGGCACGAGGACGGCGGCGTCACCGTCGGCAAGGACCACATCGAAGCCGTGGCCCGCTGGAACCCGGCCGCCGAGCCGGACACCGAAATCGCCTTCATGCCGGCGCGCGTGGTCCTGCAGGACTTCACCGGCGTGCCCTGCGTGGTCGACCTGGCCGCGATGCGCGACGCAGTGGTCAAGCTCGGCGGCTCGCCGGAGCAGATCAACCCGCAGATTCCCTCCGAACTGGTCATCGACCACTCGGTGCAGGTCGACGTGTTCGGCAAGCCGGACGCGCTGGACCTCAACGGCAAGATCGAGTTCCAGCGCAACCAGGAACGCTACGGCTTCCTGCGCTGGGGCCAGAAGGCCTTCGACAACTTCAAGGTGGTGCCGCCGAACACCGGCATCGTCCACCAGGTGAACCTGGAGAACCTGGCCCGCGTGGTGATGACGGCGGACAAGGACGGCAAGGCGGTCGCCTACCCCGATACCGTGTTCGGTACCGACAGCCACACCACCATGATCAACGGCATCGGCGTGCTGGGCTGGGGCGTGGGTGGCATCGAAGCGGAGGCGGCCATGCTTGGCCAGCCGTCGTCGATGCTGATCCCGCAGGTGGTCGGCTTCAAGCTGACCGGCAAGCTGCCCGAAGGCGCCACCGCCACCGACCTGGTGCTGACCGTCACCCAGATGCTGCGCAAGCTGGGCGTGGTCGGCAAGTTCGTCGAGTTCTACGGTGACGGCCTGCAGCACCTGCCGCTGGCCGACCGTGCCACCATCGGCAACATGGCGCCGGAATACGGCGCCACCTGCGGCATCTTCCCGATCGACGCCGAGTCGCTGAACTACCTGCGCCTGTCCGGCCGCAGCGAAGAGCAGATCGATCTGGTCGAAGCCTATGCCAAGGCACAGGGCCTGTGGCACGAACCGGGCAGCCCGCATGCGCAGTACAGCACCACGCTGGAACTGGACATGGGCACGGTGAAGCCCTCGCTGGCCGGCCCGAAGCGCCCGCAGGACCGCGTGCTGCTGGAAGACGTGCAGAAGAACTACCGCGAAGCCCTGGTCGGCATGACCGCCAACCGTGACAAGCGCAGCGACGACGTCTCCTCGTTCGTCAATGAAGGCGGCGGTGCCGCAGTCGGCAACGAGCAGCTGGCCAAGGGCTTCGCCGACATCGAGATCGAGAACCGCAAGGTACGGCTGAAGGATGGCGCGGTGGTCATCGCCGCCATCACCTCGTGCACCAACACCTCCAACCCGGCGGTGATGATCGGCGCCGGCCTGCTGGCCCGCAACGCGGCCGCCAAGGGCCTGAACCGCCAGCCGTGGGTCAAGACCTCGCTCGGGCCGGGCTCGCGCGTGGTCACCGACTACCTGGAAAAGGCCGGCGTGCTGAAGGAGCTGGAGAAGATCGGCTTTTACGTGGTCGGCTACGGCTGCACCACCTGTATCGGCAACTCCGGCCCGCTGCCGACCGAAGTCAGCGCCGGCATCGCCACCGGCGACCTGGTCGTCACCTCGGTACTGTCCGGCAACCGCAACTTCGAGGGCCGCGTGCACCCCGAAGTGAAAATGAACTACCTGGCCAGCCCGCCGCTGGTGGTGGCCTACGCCATCGCCGGCACCACCGACATCGACCTGACCACCCAGCCGCTGGGCACCGGCAGCGATGGCCAGCCGGTGTTCCTGCGCGACATCTGGCCGAGCAACAAGGAAATCGGCGATGTCATCGCCGCCACCATCGGCCCGGAGATGTTCAAGCAGAACTACGCCGACGTGTTCAAGGGTGATACCCGCTGGAACACCATCGCCTCGCCGGACGGCAACCTGTACGAGTGGAGCGATGCCTCCACCTACATCAAGAACCCGCCGTACTTCGATGGCATGACCATGCAGACCGGCAGCATCGACGACGTGCACGGCGCACGCGTGATGGGCCTGTTCGGCGATTCGATCACCACCGACCACATCTCCCCGGCCGGCAACATCAAGAAGGACTCGCCGGCAGGCCGTTTCCTGCAGGAGCGCGGCGTGCAGCCGGCCGACTTCAACAGCTACGGCAGCCGCCGCGGCAACGATGACGTGATGGTCCGCGGCACCTTCGCCAACATCCGCATCAAGAACCTGATGTTCGGTGGCGAGGAAGGCGGCAACACCCTGTACTACCCGGCCGGCGGCGGCCAGCCGGAGAAGCTGGCGATCTACGATGCCGCCATGAAGTACAAGGCCGACAAGGTGCCGCTGGTGGTGCTGGCCGGCAAGGAATACGGCACCGGCTCGTCGCGTGACTGGGCGGCCAAGGGCACCCTGCTGCTGGGGGTGAAGGCGGTCATCGCAGAGAGCTTCGAGCGCATCCACCGCTCCAACCTGGTCGGCATGGGCGTGCTGCCGTTGCAGTTCCGCAACGGCGAAAACGCACAGAGCCTGGGCCTGGACGGCTCGGAAGTGATCGACATCACCGGCCTGCAGGACGGTGCCAGCAAGCGCGCTACGGTTACCGCGACCAAGGCCGATGGCACGAAGAAGACCTTCGAGGTCTCGGTGATGCTGCTGACCCCGAAGGAAGTCGAGTACTTCCGCCACGGCGGCCTGCTGCAGTACGTGCTGCGCCAGCTGGCCAGCAAGTAACGGCGCGGCTGCGCCCGATTGAGGAAAGGGCCGGATCCTTGCGGATCCGGCCCTTTGCGTTTGCGGTGCTCCCTGTAGAGCCGAGCCTGCGCTCGGCTGCTTCTGCGCCAACAGCAGCCGAGCATGGGCTCGGCTCTTATCTCTTCCGACTCTGGCACCTTAGGTGCCGAGAGCCCGGCGCGGACGACCGTTCGGCTCTAGGTCTTTTCGATCGCTCTGTAGCAAGGATCTCCGCGCCGGTTTCTCCCTGATCCGCCCGAACAGTTGATCGAGCTGGCACTCGTACTGATAAGACTGGGCAAGCGGGGGGAGCTCTCAGCCCTGTCAGCCTAGCGGAGTTGCCCCATGTTTGGGATTGGGATCGATGTCAGTGGTGAGAATCTGGATGTGGCCGTCCATGAACAGGCCTTCCGTCAGTTCAAGAACAACAAGCGGGGCTGGGCCAGTCTGATCAGATGGTTGCAGCGGTGGCCAGCCAAGCAGGTTGTGCTGGAGGCCAGCGGTGGCTACGAACAGAAGGCGCTGGATGCATTGCACGAAGCCGGCCTGCCGATGGTTCGGATCAACCCCGGCCGTGGCCGCAGCTTCGCCTCGGCCACGGGAAGGCAGGCCAAGACCGATCGCATTGATGCCATGGTTCTGGCTCACATGGCCGACGCCCTCAAGCTAACCCGTTACGTACCCCCGGCCGCTTGGCAACGCCGTCTGGGTGAGCTCTGCCAGCGCCGACGCCATCTGGTCCAGATGCGGGTGAGCGAGCATCAGCGCATGCGTGCGTTCAGCGAACCCTGCCTGATTTCAATGCTGAATCAGCACCTGGACGAGATCCAGAAAAGTATCAAGCAGCTCGATGCCACCATCGCAGCACTCCTGGCCGAGCAGGACGGGTGGCGTGACTTTGCCAAGCTCAAAGGCGCCGGTCCGGTACTGATGGCGACCTTGGCCTGTGAGCTACCGGAGCTGGGCAAGCTCAGCGGGAAAGCCATCTCGGCCTTGGTAGGGGTTGCCCCCATGAACCGCGAAAGCGGCACCTGGAAGGGGCGACGGAACATCACCGGTGGCCGCGCCGTTGTACGCGAAGCGCTCTACATGGCGGCGCTGACCGCCAAACGCTATGAGCCCCGGCTCAAGGAATTCTTTGAATCCCTCGTCAACCAAGGCAAGCCGGGCAAGGTCGCTTTGGTCGCGGTAATGCGCAAGATGCTGGTGATCCTCAACGCCCGCAAACGGGAAGCGGAGGCCCAGATGGCCTCCGCCTGACAAGACAGTTGCTACAGAGCGCTCAGCGGCGCGGTGCGTCCGGGTCGGTGCGCAGGGCCTTCAGCAGGCCCCACATGTAGAACGCCAGGGTGAACGAGAACGGCAGGCCGCACAGCACCACCGCCGTCTGCATCGCACTGAAGTTGCCGGCCAGCAGCAGGCCGACGCTGGCCACGGTGATGCCGGCCGCCCAGAACACGCGCAGCCAGATCGGCGCGTCATGCCCGTCTTCCACGCCATCATCAACGCGACGGGTGCACAGGTTGGCGATCATCAGCGTGCCCGAATCGACCGGGGTCAGGAACAGCACGAAGCCGATCACCACCGCGGCACCGGCCACGTACGGCGCGGCGGGCAGGTACTCCAGCAGCTTGAACAGCGTCATCGCCGCATCATGCTGGGCCACGTCACCCAGGATCGCCTGGCCGTGGTTGAGCACCAGGTCGATGGCCGTGTTGCCGAAGATCGACAGCCAGGCCAGGGTGAAGCCGAGCGGGATCAGCAGCACGCCCATGATCACTTCACGGATGGTGCGGCCACGCGAGATGCGCGCCACGAAAAGACCGACGAACGGCGCCCAGGCGATCCACCACGCCCAGTAGAACAGCGTCCACGAGCCCATCCACTCACGGCCCTTCGGATCGTTGAGGTACATGTCGAAGCTCTTGCGCACGAATGCGCCGAGATAATCGCCGGTGTTCTGGATCAGGCCATCGAACAGGTGCAGGGTCGGGCCGGTGACCAGCACGAACAGCAGCAGGCCGCACAGCAGGCGCACGTTGAGGTTGGAGAGCCAGGCAATGCCCTTCTCCACACCCGCCACCACGCCGATGGTAGCCACCACCATCATCACCAGCACGATTGCCACCAGCACCTGCGGCGTATCCGGAATGTTGAACAGGTAGACCAGGCCGGACTGCACCACCAGCGCGCCGATGCCGAGGTTGGTCACCATCGAGATCAGCGTGGCAAGGATGCCGAAGCCATCGACCATGTCGCCGATGCGGCCATGGATGCGCTCACCGAAGATCGGGTACAGCGCCGAGCGCAACGCCAGCGGGAGGTCGCGGCGGTAGGCGAAATAGCCCAGTGCCACGCCGACCAGCGCATACAGCGCCCAGCCGTGCAGGCCCCAGTGCAGGAAGGTCAGCACCATCGCCTCGCGGCCGGCGGCCACGGTTCCGCCGGGCTGCCCGGGCGGGTTGAGGAAATGGTCCAGCGGCTCGTAGGCGCCGTAGTACAGCAGCGCGATGCCGATACCGGCCGAGAACAGCATCGACACCCAGGCCACGTAGCCGAACGCCGGTGATTCCTCGTTGTGGCCCAGGCGGATGCGGCCGTACGGCGAGAACGCCAGCCACAGCACGAAGCCCAGGCACAGCACGATCAGCAGCATGTACCACCAGCCGAACGCCGCCGAGACTTCGGCCTGCGCCCACTGCAGCCAGTGCTCGCTGCTTTCGGGATAGAGAACGGTAAGCAGCCCGAGGATGCCGATCGACACCGAGGAGCTGAAGAAGACAAAGCGGTTCAAGCGCAGGGGCGAACGCTTGGGATGAGCCAGGGAAGACATGGGGTCGTCTCATCAAGTCCGAGGGAGCACATGGGCGGGGCCGGACCGGTAAACCGGGCCCATGGCGTGGGGCGCGAGCGCATCCTAGGGTTTATTGATTGAACGTTCAATCAATAAAAAGCATAATGGCGGGCAGCCCGATCCTTCGGGTCGCAATCCGTGGAGAGACAATGCCGAAGAAAGGCGTGGAACCGGTACGGCGCGAACAGCTGATCCGGGCCACTTTCCAGACCATCGACGAGATCGGCATGGCCGATGCGACCGTCGCCACCATCGCGAAGAAGGCAGGGCTGTCCAGCGGCATCGTCGCCCACTACTTCGGCGACAAGGACGGTCTGCTCAATGCTGCAATGCGGCAGATCCTGCGCGAACTGAAGGACGCAGTGGCCCGCTACCGCGCCGGCGCCGGCGACGACCCGCGCGAGCAACTGCGCGCCATCGTCGACGGCAACTTCGACGACAGCCAGATCAACGGCACCGCGATGCGCGTCTGGCTCACCTTCTGGGCCGCGAGCATGCACCAGCCGGAACTGGCCCGGCTGCAGCGCGCCAACGACCAGCGCCTGTTCTCCAACCTGTGCCACCAGTTCAACCGCCTGCTGCCCCACCCGCAAGCCCGCCTGGCCGCCCGTGGCCTGGCCGCGATGATCGACGGCCTGTGGCTGCGCGGCAGCCTGGTCGGCGGCCAGTTCAACGCCGAGAAGTCCCGGCGCATCGCTTACGGCTACATCGACTTCCAGTTGCAGGCTGTCGCGCTATAAGCGCTTCAGCACCCGCCCCCTTCCAAGGAGTACGCCCCATGACCACCCTGCCCGTCCAACAGCTCTACATCCACGGCCAGCGCGTCGACGCCACCAGCGGCAAGACCTTCAAGACCGTCAACCCGGCCACCGGCGACGTGATCGCTGAAGTGCAGGTCGCCAGCCAGGCCGACGTCGAACGCGCCGTGCAGAGCGCGGCCGAAGGCCAGAAGGTGTGGGCCGCGATGACCGCCATGGAGCGTTCGCGCATCCTGCGCCGCGCGGTCGAAATCCTGCGCGAGCGCAACGACGAACTGGCGCACCTGGAAACCCTGGACACCGGCAAGGCGCTCGCCGAAACCACCACCGTGGACATCGTCACCGGTGCCGACGTGGTCGAGTACTACGCCGGCCTGGCCACCGCCATCGAAGGCATCCAGCTGCCGTTGCGTGAATCGAGCTTCTTCTACACCCGCCGCGAGCCGCTGGGCGTGGTCGCCGGCATCGGCGCCTGGAACTACCCGGTCCAGATCGCCATGTGGAAGTCGGCCCCGGCCCTGGCCGCCGGCAACGCGATGGTGTTCAAGCCGTCCGAAGTCACCCCGCTGACCGCGATCCGGCTGGCCGAGATCTACACCGAAGCCGGCGTGCCGGCCGGCGTGTTCAATGTCGTGCAGGGCCCGGGCCGCGAGATCGGCCAGTGGCTGACCGAGCACCCGGTGATCGAAAAGATCTCCTTCACCGGCGGCGTCGCCACCGGCAAGAAGGTCATGGCCAGCGCCGCGTCCTCGTCGCTGAAGGAAGTGACCATGGAGCTGGGCGGCAAGTCGCCGCTGGTGATCTGCGATGACGCCGACCTCGACCGCGCCGCCGACATCGCGGTGATGGCCAATTTCTTCAGCTCCGGCCAGGTCTGCACCAACGGCACCCGCGTGTTCGTGCCGCGCAGCATGCTGGCCGCGTTCGAAGCCGCCGTGGTCGAGCGCGTCAAGCGCATCCGCATCGGCGACCCGATGGCCGCCGAGACCAACTTCGGCCCGCTGACCAGCTTCCCGCACATGGAAAACGTGCTGCGCTACATCGAAAGCGGCAAGGCCGAAGGCGCTCGCCTGCTGACCGGCGGCGGCCGTGCCACCGAAGGCGCGCTGGCCAATGGCGCCTACGTGCTGCCGACCGTGTTCTCCGACTGCCGCGATGACATGACCATCGTCAAGGAAGAGATCTTCGGGCCGGTGATGAGCATCCTCGCCTACGACGACGAAGACGAAGTGGTGCGTCGTGCCAACGACACCACCTTCGGCCTCGCCGCCGGTGTGGTCAGCAAGGACGTCAGCCGCGCCCATCGCATCATCCACCGCCTGGAAGCCGGCATCTGCTGGATCAACACCTGGGGCGAATCGCCGGCCGAAATGCCGGTTGGCGGCTACAAGGAATCCGGCGTCGGCCGTGAGAACGGCATCTCCACCCTCGGCCACTACACCCGCATCAAGTCGGTGCAGGTGGAACTGGGCGACTACGCCAGCGTGTTCTGATCGGCGCGCCGCGAGCGCGCACCTTCGTCCGGCCACCGCGCCGATCCGACATTCCGCCGGGACGCCTGCACGCAGCGCGCCCCGGCCTGCAGGAGACACCCATGAGCACCCATAACGAGTACGACTACATCATCATCGGCGCAGGTTCGGCCGGCAACGTGCTGGCCACCCGCCTCACCGAAGATGCCGATGTCAGCGTGCTGCTGCTGGAAGCCGGTGGCCCGGACTACCGGCTCGACTTCCGTACCCAGATGCCGGCGGCACTGGCCTTCCCGCTGCAGGGAAAGCGCTACAACTGGGCGTACAAGACCGATCCCGAGCCCTTCATGAACAACCGCCGCATGGACTGCGGCCGCGGCAAGGGCCTGGGCGGCTCGTCGCTGATCAACGGCATGTGCTACATCCGCGGCAACGCGATGGACTACGACAACTGGGCCAGCATGCCCGGCCTGGAAGACTGGACCTACCTGGACTGCCTGCCGTACTTCCGCAAGGCGGAAACCCGTGACATCGGCCCCAACGACTACCACGGTGGCGACGGCCCGCTGCGGGTGACCACGCCGAAGGCCGGCAACAACGAACTGTTCGCTGCGATGGTCGAAGCCGGCGTGCAGGCCGGCTACCCGCGCACCGACGACCTCAACGGCTACCAGCAGGAAGGCTTCGGCCCGATGGACCGTACGGTCACCCCGAAGGGCCGTCGTTCCAGCACCGCCCGTGGCTACCTGGACCTGGCCAAGCCGCGCCCGAACCTGACCATCGTCACCCACGCGCTGACCGACCGCATCCTGTTCTCGGGCAAGCGTGCGGTGGGCGTGCAGTGGCTGCACAACGACCAGCCGCAGCGTGCCACCGCGCGCCGCGAAGTGCTGCTGTGTGGCGGCGCCATCGCCTCGCCGCAGATCCTGCAGCGCTCGGGCGTCGGCCCGGCCGACCTGCTGCGCAGCCTCGACATCGACCTGGTGCACCACCTGCCGGGCGTCGGCGCCAACCTGCAGGATCACCTCGAAATGTACCTGCAGTACGAGTGCAAGAAGCCGGTGTCGCTGGCGCCGGCACTGAAGCTGTACAACCAGCCGGCGATCGGTGCCGAGTGGTTGTTCCTGGGCACCGGCATCGGCGCCAGCAACCAGTTCGAAGCCGGTGGCTTCATCCGCAGCGACGCCGAGTTCGACTGGCCGAACCTGCAGTACCACTTCCTGCCGGTGGCGATCAATTACAACGGCTCCAACCCGATCAAGGCGCACAGCTTCCAGATGCACGTCGGCTCGATGCGCTCGCCCAGCCGCGGCCGCATCCACGTGCGTTCGAAGGACCCGCGCGAACATCCGAGCATCCTGTTCAACTACATGTCGCACGACCAGGACTGGCGCGAGTTCCGTGCGGCGATCCGGATCACCCGCGAGATCTTCGCGCAGCCGGCCCTGGCCCCGTACAGCGGCCGCGAAATCTCGCCGGGCAGCGCGCTGCAGACCGATGCGCAGATCGATGCGTTCGTGCGCGAGCACGCTGAGACCGCCTACCACCCGTCGTGCTCGAACAAGATGGGCCATGCCGATGACCCGATGGCCGTGGTCGACGGCCAGGGCCGCGTGCACGGGCTGGAAGGCCTGCGCATCGTCGATGCCTCGATCATGCCGCAGGTGGTGACCGGGAACCTCAACGCACCGACCATCATGATGGCCGAGAAGCTGGCCGACGTGATCCGTGGCCGCACCCCGCTGGCCCGCAGCACCGCGCCGTACTACAAGGCCAACGGCGCACCGGTACGCAAGCAGGGCTGACGCAAGCGCCCCGCTTGGGGCCGCGGTAGTGCCGGCCGCTGGCCGGCATCCACCGGAATCCCGATCGAGCGCAGATGCCGGCCAGCGGCCGGCATTACCAAGCAAAGAGGCCCCTCGGGGCCTCTTCGCGTTTTCCCTACGGCGGGGTATGCTGCAATGAACGGCCATTGTCGATACGCTCAGGGCCGGAACCTAATACATCACGATTCCTGGAGGGGGAATATGAGTCTGGATCGTCCCTGGCTGCAGAGCTATCCGAAAGGCGTTCCCGCCGAGATCGACGTCAACGAGTTCCATTCGGTAGCTTCGGTCTTCGACGCTTCCGTCGCGAAATTCCGCGACCGTCCCGCCTACTCCAGCTTCGGCAAGGTACTCACCTATGGTGAGACCGATGCGCTGGTCAACCAGTTCGCGGCCTACCTGCTGGGTGAGCTCAAGCTCAAGAAGGGTGACCGCGTCGCCCTGATGATGCCCAACTGCCTGCAGTATCCGGTGGCCACCTTCGGCGTGCTGCGCGCCGGCTTGACCGTGGTCAACGTCAACCCGCTGTACACCGCGCGCGAGCTCAAGCATCAGCTGGTCGATGCCGGCGTGACCGCGCTGGTGGTGGTCGACAACTTCGGCGACACCGTCGAACAGGTCATCGCCGATACGCCGGTCAAGCATGTGATCACCACCGGCCTGGGCGACCTGCTCGGTGGCAAGGGCGTGATCGTCAACTTCGTGCTGAAGTACATCAAGAAGATGGTGCCCAACTACCATCTGAAGGGTGCCGTCCGCTTCAGGCAGGCGCTCAAGCTGGGCAGCCGGCACACGCTCCCGAAGGTCGAGATCGACCACGACGACATCGCCTTCCTGCAGTACACCGGTGGCACCACCGGCGTGGCCAAGGGCGCGATGCTGACCAACCGCAACCTGATCGCCAACATGCAGCAGGCCTCGGCCTGGATCAGTGCGTCCGGCATCGAGATGGGCAAGGAGTGGATCATCACCGCCCTGCCGCTGTACCACATCTTCGCACTGACGGCGAACGGCCTGGTCTTCATGAAGTTCGGTGGCTGCAACCACCTGATCACCAACCCGCGCGACATGAAGGGCTTCGTCAAGGAGCTCAGGTCGGTGCCCTTCACCGCCATCACCGGTGTCAACACGCTGTTCAACGGCCTGCTCAACACCCCCGGCTTCGACACGGTCGACTTCTCGTCGCTGAAGGTCACCCTGGGCGGCGGCATGGCGGTGCAGCGTGCCGTGGCCGAGCGCTGGAAGAAGGTCACCGGCGTGACCCTGGTCGAGGCCTATGGCCTCACCGAGACCTCGCCGGCGGCCTGCATCAACCCGCTCACCCTGACCGAGTACAACGGCTCGATCGGCCTGCCGATCCCGTCCACCGATGCCTGCATCAAGGACGACAACGGCAACATCCTGCCGCTGGGTGAAGTGGGCGAGCTGTGCATCAAGGGCCCGCAGGTGATGAAGGGCTACTGGCAGCGTCCGGAGGAAACCGACAAGGCCATCGACGCCGACGGCTGGCTGCACACCGGCGACATGGCAAAGATGGATGCGCAGGGCTTCTTCTACATCGTCGACCGCAAGAAGGACATGATTCTGGTGTCCGGCTTCAACGTCTATCCGAACGAAGTCGAAGACGTCATCGCGATGATGCCGGGCGTGCTGGAAGTGGCCGCGGTCGGCGTGCCGGACGAGAAGTCCGGTGAAGTGGTGAAGGTCGTGATCGTGAAGAAGGACCCGAACCTGACCGCCGAGATGGTCAAGGAACATGCCCGGGCGAACCTGACCGGTTACAAGCACCCCAGAATCGTAGAATTCCGAAAAGAGCTGCCGAAGACCAACGTCGGCAAAATCCTCCGTCGCGAACTGCGCGATACGCCCGCCCAGTAAGGGTTTACGGCAGATTGAAGGGTATCGGGCCCGGGACGGAAACGTCCCGGGCCCTTTCGCATACGCCGCCGCAGAGGCGGTGTAGCATCGCCGCGTGTGTGGACCGTTCGGCCCGCCGGCCACCCACTTCATTCTGCGGGCCGCATGCCGAGGACCCCTACATGAGCACCATTGAAAAGCTGCCTTCCAGCGGCTCGCGTTTTACCACCATCCGTACCGAAGACAGCGCCGACGGCGCTGCCCACTGGCTGTTCATGCACGCCGATGCCAGCACCGGCGTGCGGCCATGCTGCCGCAAGGACATGCTCGATGAGATGTGGAGCTACATGGCCGCCATCACCCAAGGCCCCGCCGAGCGTCACAGCGGGAAGCTGAGGCATTTCGTACTGGCGTCCGATGCCGTCGCCTACAACCTCGGCGGTGACCTGGACCTGTTCACCCGCCTCATCCGCGAAGGCAACCGTGACCTGTTGCTGACCTACGCCCAGCGCTGTGTGGAGGGTGTACACCATCTGCATACCGGGTTCGGCGGCGATGTCCGCTCGATCGCCCTGATCCAGGGCGACGCCCTCGGCGGTGGCCTGGAAATGGCACTGGCCTGCCATACCATCGTTGCCGAGGAAGGCAGTGGTCTCGGCCTGCCGGAAGTGCTGTTCGGCCTGTTCCCGGGCATGGGCGCCTATTCGTTCCTGTGCCGCCGGGTGTCACCGCATCTGGCCGAGAAGATCATCCTCGACGGCCGGGTCTACAGCGCCGAGGAAATGCACGCAATGGGCGTGGTGGACGTGCTGGTCAAGAAGGGTGAAGGCCGTGCCGCCGTCGAAGATCTGATCCGCCAGCAGCAGCGGATTCCGCAGTCCTACCTGGCGATGAACGCCGCGCGTGGCATCGCCCAGGCCGTCAGCTACGACGAACTGCTGGAGATCACCAAGGTGTGGGTCGATTCCGCCCTCGCCCTCGGCGACCGCTCGCTGCGCACCATGGATCGCCTGATCAAGGCCCAGACCCGTCGCGCCGGCCTCGACGCGGCCTGATTCACCCCCTCCCCCAGAAGGGTTCAAGCCCGGTTGGCCACCGGGCTTTTTTTATCGGTCCAACGCCATGGCTCAGCGCGCCTCGCCGTCATCAGCGGCACCACGGCTCCGGCGTTCGGCCCGTGCATCCAACGCACGTCGGCCTTCCTTGATCGCGTCCTGCAGGATGGCCAGGCGCGTACGCCATTCAGCCTTGAGCTGCCAGTCGGCCATCCGCATCAGCTCGCCGGCGCGGCTTGACGCCCGCATCAGGCCCAGGTTGCTGGCCACGCCCTTGATGGCATGGGATTGTTCGCGGAACACTTCCCACTGCGCAGCTTCGCCGGCCTGCTCGGCCTTGCCCATGCAGGTCGCGGCATCCTCCAGGCACTGGCGGATGAATTCACGCTCGAACCCCTCCCCCATGCCCAGCGAGGCCAGCTCGTCCAGCACGCTGCTGTCGAGCACGCCATCCTGCAGCGGCGTCGTCGCCCTTACCACCGGCGCAGCCATGGTCTTCAGCTGGGCGTTGCTGGCGATCTCGGCCAGCGTGTCGAGCAGCCGCACCGCCACTACCGGCTTGGCCAGGAATGCATGCGCACCGGCCTGGGTACAGCGCTGGATCGCCTCCGGCGTGACGTCGGCACTGAGTACCAGCACCGGTGTGCGCGGGCCACCGCCGGCCTGCATCACCCGCAGTTCCTTGAGCATGTCCAGCCCGCTCATGCCCGGCATGTGCAGATCGACGATGACCGCGTCGTATTCACTGTCGGCCAACGCATCCAGCACCGCTTCGCCGCCGTCCACGCACAGCACGCGGTGGCCGGCCTTCTGCAGCAGGCGCTGCAGGACCATGCGATTGGCCTCGTGGTCGTCGGCCACCAGGATCTGCATGCTGCGCACGCGCGCCCGGTGACGCAGGAACGGATCGGCAAAGGCGATCACGTTGCCACCCTGCCCCACCTCCTCATCTCCGGACAGGCTCGGCACCGCCCCCGGCACCATCGGCTGCGGCGGCGCGAACGGCAGCTCGACCCAGAAGTGGCTTCCGCGCGGCGGGTTCTCCAGGTAGCCGATGTCGCCGTCCATCGCTTCAACCAGGCCCTTGGCGATGGTCGTCCCCAGACCGGTGCCTTCGTGGCGGCGCGCCATGCTGACGTCGGCCTGCTCGAACGCATCGAACAACCGCGTACGCATGGCCGGCGCCACGCCGATGCCGGTATCGAGGATGTCGAAGCGCAGGCGCACTGCGCCGCTGGTGTCGGCGTGCACCACGCCGACACGGATCTCCACCCGGCCATGGTCGGTGAACTTGACTGCGTTGCCAGCCAGGTTCAGCAGGATCTGCCGCAGGTGGCCGACATCGCCGCGCAACCGTGGCGGCACGCCGTCGGCGATCTTCACCCGGTAGTCCAGCCGCTTTGCCTTGGCCTGCGGCAGCAGGATCAGCCCGATCGCCTGGATCACGTCGGACAACGCGAAATCCTCAGCCACCACGCGCAGTTTGCCCGCCTCGATGGCAGAGATGTCCAGCACCTCCTCCACCAGGGCCAGCAGGCTGCGCGATGATGCCTGGATGGTGTTGAGGCACTCGCGCTGCTCGTCATCCAGGCGCGTGGTCGCCAACACTTCGGTCATGCCATTGAGGCCATTCAATGGCGTGCGGAACTCGTGGCTCATGTTGGCGAGAAAGCGGCTCTTGGCCTCGCTGGCACGGCGCGCTTCGGCCATCGCCTCGGTCAACTGCCGCAGCAGTGTCGAGAAGTACAGGGGCACTGCCGCCAACCCGAGCCAGAGACCGATGGCCAGGCGGAAGTTCTGCTCCCAATACGGGGTCAGCAGCACGGTACAGCCGAAGCTGACCATTGCCATCGCCACCGCCACATACAGGTAGTGATTGCCGAAACGCATGCCGTTGCCGACCGTCACCCACATCACCACGATGTAGACCCAGGCCAGTGGCTCGCCCATCTGCACCATGCCGGCGGCGATCAGGCCGTAGTCGGCCAGCATGCCCAGCACGCGGCGCGGATCGGAGCGTTCCGGTCGCCACAGCAGCCAGCCGAACAGCAGCAGTGACAGGCTCAGGCCTGTCAGCACGATCGCCAGCACGCCCGCGTACTGCTCATGCGGCAGGTCGTGGCGCGGTGCCGGCAGCAACACGTAGGCAAGGATCAGGCTGATCAGGACAATGCGGACGATCTGCTGGCCGTGTTCACTGTCCTGGCGTTGGGCCAGGCGCAGCCGCAGCTGCGACCACAGGCGTTTCACGCGCCCAGCCCCGGGCGCGCGGAGGCCATCGAATGCTCGGTGCAGATCTGGTCCAGCTGTTCGCGGCCACGCAGCAGCGCGTCCACGCAACGTGGGTCGAACAGTCGGCCACGCTGGGCATACAGATAGGCCAGGGTGGCTTCCATGGTCCATGCTTCCTTGTACGGACGCGGGGAAATCAGGGCATCGAAGACATCGGCAACGGCCACGATGCGCGCTTCCAGCGGAATCGCGTCCCCGACCAGCCCATCGGGATAGCCGCTGCCGTCGTAACGCTCATGATGGCGCAGTGCGATCAAGGCACCGACCTGGATGAAACGATTCTGGCTGCCACTGAGCAGCTCATGGCCGATCCGCGGGTGCCGGCGCATGATCGCCAGCTCTTCCTCATTGAGCTTGCCCTGCTTGAGCAGCACCGCATCGGGAATGGCGATCTTGCCCATGTCGTGCAACGGGGCAGCCATCTCGATCAGCCTGACGTCATCCTCGGGCAGGCCGAGCTGCTCGGCGATCAATCCTGCAACGCGCGCCATGCGCTCCAGATAAGCGCTGGTACCGGCATCGCGGAACTCGATCGCCCGGGCCAATCGCGACAGAGTCTCGCGTTCGCGTTCCTCGACCTCGTGCATGCTGGCCAGCAGTCGCTGCTCCAGCGACAACGCCCGCTGCTTCACGTTCTCGGTCTGCTGGCGCAGCTGCAACAGGTTGTAGCAGCGCGCACGCAGCTCACGCGGGCGGATCGGCTTGACCAGGAAATCGATGACACCCGCTTCCAGCGCGGCCTGCCGGATCGGCTCATCACCGACCACGGTGATCAGGATCACCGGAATGTCGCGATGCTTGGGCAGGCGGCGGAAACGGCGCGCAAACTCGAGCCCGTCCATCTCCGGCATGCGGTAATCGAGCAGCAGCAGGTCGACCGGATGCGCCTCGCACCAGGCCAAGGCAGTCAGCGGATCACCGAAGTCATACACGCTCAGTTCGGGCGCGATGTCCTCGATGACGTGGCGCAGCATCGTCCGGGCGGACGTCTGGTCGTCAACAATGACGATGTTCAAGGCGTACTCTGCCTGGTTTCTCGACCATGCTGGATCATCAGCAGGCGAGGATACTCTGCCGCTGCGAACGCTCGCACCCTGCATCGGCCTGGCTCCCGTGTCATACGTCCCGGTTCATGATCGTCGTCGCATTGTGAAGCGGACTCTCCACGATGCATCATCCCCCTGCCGCCGATCAAGCCACAACAGGCGTCAAGGTAGTGCATTAACGATACGCCGAGTGCGGGAGGCGTCAATCGCGCCGTCTCATTTCGAGACGGCGCGCACAATCAGGAGTCAGGAAAGCGACTTACTGCTCCGGACGCATGTACGGGAACAGCAGCACATCGCGGATCGAGCTGCTGCCGGTCAGCAGCATCACCAGGCGATCGACGCCGATACCGAGGCCGCCGGTCGGGGCCATGCCGTACTCCAGCGCACGGATGTAGTCGGCGTCGTAGTGCATCGCCTCGTCGTCGCCGCCCTCCTTCGCTGCTACCTGCGCCTGGAAACGCTGGGCCTGGTCTTCCGGATCGTTCAACTCGGAGAAACCATTGGCCAGCTCCTTGCCGTTGACGAACAGCTCGAAGCGGTCGGTATAGCCCGGATCATTGTCGTTGGCGCGGGCCAGCGGCGAGACCTCCACCGGATGGTCGGTGATGAAGGTCGGCTGGATCAGGGTGTGCTCGACGGTGGCTTCGAAGATCTCCAGCAGCAGCTTGCCCCAGCCGTAAGACGGCTTGACGCGGATCTTCAGGCGCTCGCAATGGCGCAGCAGCGCGTCGCGGTCGGTGCAGTCGGCAGCAGAGATTTCCGGGTTGTGGTGGCGCACCGCCTCGTCCATGCGCCAGCGGCGGAACGCCGGACCCAGGTCGATCTTCGCGCCGTCCCACTCGACTTCGGTGCCACCGTTGACGGACCTGGCCACGTCGCGGATCACGCCTTCGGTCAGGTCCATGATCTCGTTGTACGTGGCATAGGCCTCGTACAGCTCCATCATGGTGAATTCCGGGTTGTGGCGGGTGCTGACGCCTTCGTTGCGGAAGTTGCGGTTGATCTCGTACACGCGCTCCAGGCCGCCCACGGTCAGGCGCTTGAGGTACAGCTCCGGCGCCACGCGCAGGTACAGGTCCAGGTCCAGCGCATTGTGGTGGGTGGTGAACGGCTTGGCCGCCGCGCCGCCGGGGATGTAATGCATCATCGGCGTCTCGACTTCCAGGAAGTCGCGGTTGTCCAGCCACGCGCGCATGGCGCGGATGATCTTCGAGCGCTTGATGAACACCGCGCGTGACTCCGGGGTCACGATCAGGTCCACATAACGCTGGCGGTAGCGCTGCTCGACGTCGGCCAGGCCGTGCCACTTGTCCGGCAGCGGGCGCAGCGACTTGGTCAGCAGGCGGATCGATTCGGCCTTGACCGACAGCTCGCCGGTCTTGGTACGGGTCAGGCCGCCTTCGACGGCGATGATGTCGCCCACGTCCCAGCCCTTGAAGGCGGTGTAGGCGTCACCCAGCACCGCGCCCTGCAGGAACAGCTGGATGCGGCCGGACTCGTCCTGGATCTGCGCGAAGCTGGCCTTGCCCATGATGCGCTTGGCCATCAGGCGGCCGGCCATCTTCACCTGGCGGCCAGCGCCTTCCAGGGCTTCGGCGGTCCACTGCTCCGCGTCGGCGAACTCTTCCTGCAGGCGGCCGGCGAAGTCCTCGCGACGGAAGTCGTTCGGGTACGCGATGCCCTGCCCACGCAGCGCTTTGAGTTTCTCACGGCGCTCGGCGATCAACTTGTTTTCGTCGACGGGGGGGGTATCGGTAGCTTCGCTCATGGATCTGCGGGAATCGTGTAGTGAGGGGGGATGTTGCGCCCGGCACAGCCGGTTGCCCAGCATACCAAAACCGCCCTGCCCCGGCCCCGGCCCGCCGCCCGGTAGCCGCCAACCCTGGTTGGCGCTCTGCGTGTCGATCAAGGTCGGCACCTACCGGGCGGATCGGCCGGCCCTGCCCCGGTCTTACCTGTTCCCGGGGAACGCCTGGCGCAGCTCGTCCACCAGCACCCGCTCGTTCTCCGAGTAGTCGATCGGCACCGACACCAGGTGCACCCCACCCTGGTTGAAGGCCGCTTCCAGGGTCGGAATGAACTGCTCGATGGCGGTCACCTCGTGGCCCTTGCAGCCATAGGCCTCGGCGTACTTCACGAAATCGGGGTTGCTGAAGGTCATGCCGTAGTCGGTAAAGCCATCCACCGCCTGCTTCCAGCGGATCATGCCGTAGGCGCCATCGTTGAGGATCAGCACCACCAGGTTCAGGCCCAGCCGCCGCGCGGTCTCCAGCTCCTGGCTGTTCATCATGAAGCCGCCGTCGCCGCACACTGCCAGCACCCGCCGCTGCGGGTACAGGATCGAGGCCATGATCGCCGACGGCAGGCCCGCTCCCATCGTCGCCAGCGCGTTGTCCAGCAACAGCGTATTCGCCACCTGGGTGCGGTAGTTGCGCGCAAACCAGATCTTGTACATGCCGTTGTCCAGCGCCACGATGCCGTCCGGCGGCATCACCTGGCGCACGTCGTGCACCAGCCGCTGCGGGGTGAACCCGGCCTCTTCGGCACGATCGGCGAGGTGCTCGAGAATCGTCGTACGCAGCGGCAGCAGCGCACCGGCATTGGGCACCGCGCCTTCGATGCGGTCGGCCAGCTGGGTCAGCGAACGGCCGATATCGCCGATCACCTCCACCTGCGGGAAGTACACCTGTTCCACCGCCGCCTGCGAATAGCCGATATGGATCACGGTCGGCCCACCCGGGCGCATCACGAACGGCGGCTTCTCGGTGACCTCGTGGCCGATCGTCACGATCACGTCGGCCTGGTCGATCGCCATGTGCACGTAGTCGCGCTCGGTCAGCGCCGCAGTGCCCATGTACAGGCCCGAGCCACCGGCCACCGCGCCCTTGCCCATCTGCGTGGTGAAGAACGGAATGCCGGCACGCAACACGAACGCCGACAGCGCTTCGCTGGACTGCGGCCGCGACGCCGCCGAAGCAATCATCAGCAGCGGACGCTTGGCATTGCGGATGATCTCCGCCGCGCGATCCAACGCCTCCGGGCTGGCAATCGGACGATCCACCGCGTGCGGCGGAATCAGCGCGACGCCCTCGACCTCATCGGCAGCGATATCCTCCGGCAGCTCCAGCAACACCGGGCCCGGGCGCTCTTCCTGGGCGACACGGAACGCCTCGCGGACGATGGTCGGGATGGTGCGCGCCGACACGATCTGCCGCGCCTGCTTGGTCAGCGGCTTCATCGTGCTGACGATGTCAACGATCTGGAAGCGCGCCTGCTTGCTGGCGACGATGCCCTTCTGGCCAGTGATCATGATCACCGGCCACGCACCGAGAAGCGCGTAGGCGGCACCGGTGGTGAAGTTGAGCGCGCCCGGGCCGAGCGTGGCCAGGCACACGCCCGGCTTGCCGGTCAGCCGGCCATAGGTGGCCGCCATGAATACCGCCGCCTGTTCGTGGCGGGTGATGACCAGCTCGATGCTGGAATGGCGGAGCGATTCAACCACGTCGAGGTTCTCCTCGCCGGGGATGCCGAAAATACGTTCGACGCCTTCGTTCTCAAGCGCGGCGACGAGCAGGTCTGAACCCTTGGACATTGGAATGCCGTCCTTTTCGCTGGACTGATGATGGATCGTTGCAGGAAGGGTGGAAGCCGCGCGTCAACGCCTGTCGAACCACACGGTCTGCGCGTTGACGAACTCGCGGATACCGAAGTGCGAGAGCTCGCGGCCGAAACCGCTCTTCTTCACGCCACCGATCGGCACGCGCGGGTCCGAGGCGGAGAAACCGTTGACGAACACGCCGCCGGTCTGCAGCCGGCGCGCCAGCTGCATGGCCCGTGCACGATCGCCGGTCCACAGGTTGCCGCTGAGGCCGAATTCGCTCTGGTTGGCCAATTCCACCGCATGATCGGCGTCGCGGGCGCGGCTGATCGAGGCCACCGGCCCGAATGTCTCGGTATCGAAGGCCTGCATGCCCGGCTCCACGCCGGCCAGTACGGTGGGGGCATAGAACGCGCCCGGACGATCCAGCTGGTGGCCACCGACCAGCAGCTGCGCACCCGCATCCACCGACGCCCGTACCTGCGCATCCAGCTGTTCCAGCAGGTCCTGGCGCGCCATCGGGCCGATGCGGTTCGCCGGGTCGCGGCCGTCGCCGATGGTCAGCGCCTGCACCTTCTGGCAGAACTGCGCCACGAACCGGTCGTAGACCGCATCTTCGACGATGATGCGCTTGCCGGCAATGCAGACCTGCCCGGTGTTCTGGAAGCGCGAGGCCACGGCGGCATCGACCGCAGCGTCCAGATCGGCATCGGCCAGCACGATGAACGGATCCGAGCCGCCCAGTTCCAGCACCACCTTCTTCAGCGCCTGCCCGGCCTGGGCGGCGATGCTGCGGCCGGCGGCCACGCTGCCGGTCAGGGTGACCGCAGCAATGCGATCATCTGCGATCGCGCGGCTGGTGCCGTCGCGGCTGATGTTGGCGGCAATGAAGGTGCCTTCCGGCAGCCCTGCGTCGCGCCAGGCGGCATCAAGCAGCTGCGCGGTACCGACGATGTTCTCGGCCGGCTTCAGCAGGAAGCCGTTGCCGCCCATCAGGATCGGTACCGCCGCGCGCATCACCTGCCAGTAGGGGAAGTTCCACGGCATGATGCCCAGCACCACGCCCAGCGGCAGGTAGGACACGTAGGCCTTGTCATCGGGCACCTGGGTCGGTTCGTCGCGCAGGAACTGCGCGCCATTGTCGGCGTACCAGTCGCACAGCACGGCACACTTCTCGATCTCGGCCAGCGATTCGGCCTGCACCTTGCCCATCTCGGCGGTGGCCAGCGCGGCCAGCTTTTCACGGTCACGGCGCAGTACCACCGCCATCGCACGCAATACGTCTGCGCGCTGTTCGAGGCTCCTGGCGCTCCAGGCGGCGAAGCCGGTCTGGCCGCGATCGAGGATCGCTTCCAGCTCGGCGTCGGTGGCGAAGGGATGGCTGGCGATCTGCTGGCCGGTGGCCGGATCGCGGGAAACAGCAGTGGTGGGGGCAGCGGACATGCAGGGCTCCTGTTGTCTCGACAACGGGCGGTGGCCCGTCTCCTGCACAGGAATGTGGACCCGATGGACGGGCACAACAAGGCGTCTGCTTATCCTGTGACCTGCACTTACCTGCCTGAATGGGGGGGGATTCTCCTGGCAGGGCTGCGCCCTGCACCCGCCGAAGCAACGGCAACAGCCGAAGCAACAGCACAAGCTGGTTTCCTATGGGATGGCGGGGTGGGTCCGGTTGCGGGGGGCGCTGCAAGTACGTCCATGTAAGCTCGGTCGCCGCATCCATGCGGCTCACGCCCCCGCAACCGGACCCACCCCGCCTTCGACGGTTTCCTGCGATCTGTCGGAAATACTCTTGGGGTCAGATCCGTTTTCCGTAGGAAAACGGATCTGACCCCGGAATTTCTTTCGATATCTGACAGATGTGTCGACCAAGGTCGACACCTACCAACAACCGCGCGAAATCTGTCAGAGGCGGGGCGGTGTGGGTTGGCAGGATGCCGGCTGTTGCTGTTGCAGTCGCTTCGGCCTCTGCAGGTGCAGGGCTGCAAGCCCTGCCGACCAACCTACCTTCGCGGCAGATAGGTCACCAGGGACAGATCGTGCCGGCTCTCCGGCACCAGCGCCACGTACTGCAGGTCCAGCACCCCGCGCGTGGGATGGTTCAGCTTCTTCGCACCTTCGTCGAACCGGCGCACGTCGTGCTCCGGCCACCACTGGCGGAACTCCTCGCTGTGCGCGGCGATGTCCTCGACCAGCGCCAGGAATGGTGCCTTGTCCGGCGCCTGCGCCATCGCCGCGCGGAAGCCGGCCAGCAGCCCGCGGGTCATTTCTTCCCAGTTGAGGATCAGCGTGCGGTACGGCGGGTACAGGAACATCAGCCGCAGCGTGTTGCGCTCATGTGGCGCCAGCTGGCTGTAGTCCACGAACAGGTCGGCGATGGCCGGGTTCCAGGCCAGGATGTCGTAGCGGGTATTGCGCACATACGCTGGGATCGGCTGCATCGCCTCCACCAGCTGGCGCAGGCCATCGGTGACTGTCTCGTCCGGAGACTCCAGCGGCACGCCGTAGCCGGACAGCGCGAACGCATAGGTGCGTTCGTCGTCGCTCATGCGCAGCACCTGCGCCAGGCGCTCCAGCACCTCGGGCGAGGCGCGCACTTCGCGGCCCTGCTCGATCCAGGTGTACCAGCTGACGCTGACGCCGACCGCCAGCGCGACTTCCTCGCGCTTCAGGCCCGGGGTGCGCCGGCGCCCGCCCGGCAGACCGAGCGTGGCGGGATCGACACGGGCGCGGCAGGCCTTGAGGAAGCCGCCGAGTTCCTTGCGTTCACTTTCGCTGCGCATCAGCGCCCTCCGTTGCGGAAGGCGATGATATCCGCGCAGGCGCGTCGATCAGGCATCGACGCGCTTGGAGCCCACGGCCAGGCCGGCCTTCAGGCTGGCCTCGACGAACTCGTCCAGGTCGCCGTCGAGCACCTTCTGCGTATCCGAGCGCTCGATGCCGGTACGCAGGTCCTTGATACGGCTCTGGTCCAGCACGTAGTTGCGGATCTGGCTGCCCCAGCCGATGTCGGACTTGGTGGCTTCCACCGCATCCTTTTCGGCGTTGCGCTTCTGGATCTCCAGCTCGTACAGCTTGGCGGCCAGCATCTTCATCGCGTTGTCGCGGTTCTGGTGCTGGCTGCGGCCGGTCTGGCAGGCCACGACGATGTTGGTCGGGATGTGGGTGATACGCACCGCCGACTCGGTCTTGTTGACGTGCTGGCCACCGGCACCGGATGAACGGTACACGTCGGTACGCAGGTCGGCCGGGTTGATGGTGATGTCGATGTTGTCATCGATCTCCGGCGACACGAACACCGAGGTGAAGCTGGTGTGGCGGCGGTTGTCCGAGTCGAACGGCGACTTGCGCACCAGGCGGTGCACGCCGGTCTCGGTCTTCAGCCAGCCATAGGCGTAGTCGCCTTCCACCCGCAGCGTGGCCGACTTGATGCCTGCGACGTCACCGCCGGAGACTTCCATCAGCTCGGTCTTCCAGCCGCGCGATTCGCACCAGCGCAGGTACATGCGCAGCAGGATCTCGGCCCAGTCCTGGGCTTCGGTGCCACCGGCACCGGCCTGGATGTCGACGAACGCGGCAGCATTGTCCATCTCGCCGGAGAACATGCGCTGGAACTCCAGCTTCTCGACGTGCGACTGGTGCTTGTCCAGGTCGGCGACCACGGCCAGCGCGGTGTCCTCGTCCTGTTCGGATTCGGCCAGCTCCAGCAGCTCGGTGGCATCGGCCAGGCCGTCCAGCACCGAGGCGATGCCGCCCACGGTCTTTTCCAGGCTGGAACGTTCGCGGCCCAGGTTCTGGGCGTATTCGGCGTTGTTCCAGACGTCGGGGCTTTCCAGCTCCCGCGTTACTTCTTCAAGACGCTCTTTCTTGGCGTCGTAGTCAAAGATACCCCCGAAGCGACAGCACGCGATCGGTCAGATCGGTGATGCGCTGGCGGACAGGATTCAGTTCGATCATGTCGGCGGTTATGCATTCAAAAGATGACTGCCAATGATACCGCAGGCGTCCGCCCGGCGGCGAGGCAGGCCAGGGCTGGGCCCCGGGTGGACACGCGGCCATCCGATCCCGGTAGACTTCCCCACCGCCGCGGGAACAGGGGCCACGCGGTCATTCCCAACCCAAGGAGCACCATTTCAATGACGATCATGCGTTCCACCCTGTGCCTGGCCGCCTGCCTGCTGGCCGCCAATGCCTCGGCCATCGACCTGAAGGGCCTGACCAGCACCGGCATGAAGGCCGGCAAGGCGCTGACCCTGTCCGACGCTGAGGTCTCGGCCGCGGCCGATCAGGCCTGCGCCTACATGGACAAGGACAACCAGGTGGTGGCCGGCAACGATCCGTATGCCCAGCGCCTGGCCAAGATCACCCAGGGCCTGGCCAACGAGGACGGCCTGAACCTCAACTTCAAGGTGTACCGCACCGCCGATGTCAACGCCTGGGCGATGGCCAACGGTTGCGTCCGCGTCTATACCGGCCTGATGGACATGGCCAGCGACGACGAAGTGCGTGGCGTGATCGGCCACGAAATCGGCCACGTGAAGCTGGGCCACAGCAAGACCAAGATGCGCACCGCCCTGCTCGCCTCGGCTGGCCGCGAGGGCCTGGCCGCTTCGGGCAACGGCAACCTGACCCAGCTCAGCCAGGGCCAGCTCGGCGAACTGGCCGAAGGCTTCGTCAACGCCCAGTTCTCGCAGAAGGAAGAGAGCGCGGCGGACGAGTACGGCTACCAGTTCATGAAGCGCCACAGCTATGACCCGGCAGCCCTGGCCAGCATGTTCCGCAAATTGTCCAGTGAAGGCGGCCTGATGTCCTCGCACCCGGGCTCGGAAGCCCGCGCTGCGCGCATCGACGCGATGATCAAGAAGGACAAGAAGTAATGCCCATGCGGGCGGGCCGACCGGTCCGCCCGCTCAGGTTCCTGCCAGCGCCTGGCGCAGCAACGGCAGCTGTCGTCGACTGCACGGCACTTTGACGCCATCGACCATGTGAAGCAGGGCTTCACCGCCATCAAGTGGTTCGATCGAACGCAACTGATCGCGGTTGATCAGCCAGCTGCGGTGCGGCCGCAGGAACTGCACCGGATCCAACCGCTGCTCCAGGACCGCCATGGTGATCCGCAGTGGGTAGTCATGGCCACGTACGCGCAGGTTCACGTAGTTCCCCGCCGCCTGGGCGTACTCCACATCTTCGGTGGCCACCAGGAACTCCTTGCCCAGCTTGCGCACCAGGAAGTGCTGGGGGCGCTCGACCGGTTCCACCGGGGGACCGACATCGGGCTCGGCCAGCAGATGCGCCTCGCCCTGACGCTGGCGACCGAACCAGGCCACCGCGTGCACCGCGATCACCAGCAGGCTGTAGGTCTGCACGTCCTTGAAGAACTCGTAGAACCACTGCGCCGGCCAGGCTCCATAGGTGTATTGCTGGCCGATCAGGGCGAAGGCCAGCTTGCGCATGAGGACCATGGCACTGACGTGCAGAAGCCACCAGGCGATACCGCCCAGCACATACAGCAGGATCCGGCGACGCCAGGTATCGGCATGCAGCGGCCAACGGCGAGCAGCGGCATGCAGCACGGCCAGAAGCGCGAGGGAGGCCAGCGCGCTGCTGAACTCTTCGATCGATACCGTCAATGCCGGAAAGGGCTGTACGTCCCGCCATGCCCGCATCCACTGCGCCAGGACATTACCTGCTGCAGTACCCAGAAACAGCAGCGACCAGAAGGTGGCGGCCATGCCGCGGCGCTGTAGCGGCTCGGCAACAGGGGCGGCCAACGCCGCCTGATCTCCATTTTCCATGCTGGCTATTGTTGCCCATCCGGCCCGGAACGCATCCGCCATTGGTCCCAGCCGTCCCACCATTGGCCCCTCTGTGGCCGCCGTTGCGCCCCATCTGCTGGCGCGCGGACCTTGGCCAACGCACGGTGCAGCTTCCTCCTGATGCCCGCCCACCATGCACCGTCGCCACGATCTGGACACCCTGCGCATCGCCGCCTTCGTCCTGCTGATCTTCTACCACGCCGCCATGGCCTACGTGGCCGGCTGGGGCTTCCACCTCAAGAGCGCCTACACCGCCGAATGGCTGCAATGGCCGATGATCGCGCTGAACCGATGGCGCATGCCGCTGCTGTTCGCGATCAGCGGTATCGCCCTTGGCCTGTCCCTGCCCGACCAGGGACGGCTGCAGCACACCCTCCGCCGTGGCTGGCGCCTGCTGCTACCGTTGCTGTTCGGCATTGTCGCGGTGGTATCCCTGCAGGCCTACCATGAAGCGCTGGACAAGGGCGACGCGTCACCGGGGCTGGCCGGATTCCTGTGGCGCTACTGGCAGTTCCGGCCGTGGCCGGGCGCACATTTCAGTGGTGCCGCCTACGGCTTCACCTGGAATCACCTCTGGTACCTGGCCTACCTGCTGCCCTACACCGTGCTGGCCGTCGTCCTGGCCAGTCTCCTCCGACCACTGCGCAGTGCGCTGCCGCGCTGGCAGGCAAGCGACCGCCTGCTGGGCACCCTGCTACTGGCGTTGCCAGTGGCCTGGCTGAGCTGGGCCCTGCTGGTGCTGATGCCACGCTGGCCGCCGACCCATGCCTTGCTGGACGACGTGTACGTGCACGCCGAGTCGCTGCCGCTGTTCCTGGCGGGCTTCCTGGCCGCTCGCTGGCAGCGAGGCTGGGACCTGCTGGTGCGTGGACGTCGCCTGACATTGGCACTGGCGGTGCTGGGGCTCAGCCTGGAGCTGGGCATCCGCGCGCTGGCCCGCTTGCCGCCTGTGGGCGATCTGGATGCGTGGGTGCTGGCACTGCCTTGGGCCCAGACCGAACGCGTCGGCCGCGCGTTGTACACGTGGTGCATGCTGCTGACCCTGTTCGGCTGGGCGCGCGAGTTACTGGACCGCCACTGGCCCGGCCTGGCCTACTGCCGCGAGGCGGTGTTCAGCTGGTACATCCTGCACCAGACCGTGCTGATCGTCTTGTTGTATGCGCTGCGACCGTTGCAGCTTGGCCCGTGGCTGGAGCCTGCCTTGCTGGTGGTCGGCACGATCGGCGGCTGCCTGCTGATCCACGAACTGCTGATCCGCCGCACGCGCTGGCTGCGGCCCCTGTTCGGCCTGCGTGCCGCATCGCCATCGCTGCTCGTGACACGTGTTGCGCCGGTGTAGAACCGAGTCCACACTCGGCTGCTTTGGCTCGGTTCTGTTGAGCCGAGCCTGATTGCCAACGGATGATGAGGACAACGGATGTTCCAGACGCAATGGCACCTGTGGTTGCAGCACACCTTCGACAGCGGCTGGATGCTGTCGCTGATGCAGTTCATCAGCCTGCTCGGTTACGAAATAGCCTATACGGCGCTGATCCTGGTGTGCGCGTTCGGTGCACGCCTGCGCGCCGGCCTGTGCGTGATGCTGGCGGTGCTGCTGATGGCCTGCGCCACGCATGCAATCAAACAGGGCGCCGCCCTGCCCCGTCCGACCGATGTGGACGCAGCAGTGCTGGACAAGGGCGAGCCGTCCCACCCGTTCGTGGTGGACGGCGGAGGTCACACCTTCTGGGCACTGCCGGACGCACAGGCCACCGCAATGCTGCGAGCGCAGCCCGATGCCGACTATGGCTTCAATAGCGGCCATGTCGGCGTCGCCACCGCTGCCTGCGTCGGCCTGCTGCTGGCCTTCGGCATCCGCCGCCGCTGGCTGCGCTGGGCGCTGGCGTTGGGCTGGCCGCTGCTGATGGCGCTGTCACGGATGTACCTGGGCCGGCATTTCCTGGCCGACGTACTGGCCGGGTGGCTGATTGGCGTCGGCGTGGCGTTGTTGGCGTGGCAGCTGATGCCGGGGACGCGGTCAAGCAGGCGCTGGCAGCTGCCGCTTCTGTTTGGATTGAGTCTGGTGCTGGCGTGGGCGGCAGCAACCACGCGCTTCGTTCCCATCGGTGAAGCCGGGCGACTGCTGGCACTGAGCCTGCTGGTGGCGTGGCTGCAGTGGCGCGGCTGGCCGGTGGATCCGCGGGGCATCGCGCAGCGGGTGCTGCGCGTGCTGGGTGTTGTGGTGATCTATCTGCTGGCGCGGCCGTTGATCGATCTGCTGGCCGCGACCATTCCGCTGCCTGATGTAGCGGCGACCGAAGTGCTGTGGCAGGCCATTGGCACGCTGTTGATCCTCGGTGGCGGCGTGGCGCTGGCGCGGTGGATTCCGCGCCAGCGCCCCTCGATGCCGGGCAGGACCCGGTAGATCCACGCCGTGCGTGGATAGGCCCGTTCCGAAACCAAGCAACAGCCACGCATGGCGCGGCGCTACCGCACCTCGAACTCGCCCACCAGCACAGTCTCGGCGCGGTCCTTCAGCCGCATCGTGACCATCTGGTCCTTCTGCTTCGGCGTGCCCCAGTGGGTGGTCAGGCGCAGCATCAGCGTCGTCGCCCCGGTCACCAGCTGCTGGCGGCTGCCGAAGTAGTTCGCTTCCACCTTGTACTTGCCCGGCTTGGCGTTGCGCAGCGAGAACTGTTCGGGGCCATAGCCACCGGTGAAGTCCTGCGACATCTGCCCGCCCTGGTAGGTCAGGCGATTGCCGTAGTACGCGCGCTCGCCGTTCGGGTCGGTCACCCACAGATCCATGTCGCTGTTGTCGGCATCCCAGGACAGCACCACGCGCAGGTCCAGCGGCATCGCCTGCAGCAGGCGCGGATCGATGTTGCGGGTATCCAGGCGGGGCGTGCTGCGCGCGACCAGGTTGGTGAGCTCATCCAAGGCGATCAGCGCGATGCCATCGAAGCGGTTGTCCCAGGGCCGCACCACCACCTGGTACAGCGGCGCCAGCGCCTGCTGCGGCTTGCCAGCGGCCGCCAGTGCCAGGCCCAGGTCGCGGAAGCTCTGCGGCTCTTCCTGCCCCATCGCCAGCACCTGTTCGAACACCGGCACCGCCAGCGCCGGCGCATCGGCCTGCATCAGCCGGTAGCCGAGCACGCGCAGCAGGTGGCGGTTGTCCAGGTCCATCTCGGCCAGGTTCGACAGCACGCGCAATGCCAATTCGCGCTGGCCCTGCTCCAGCAGCAGGTCGGCCACATCGAGGAAGAACGCGCTGCTGTCGGCATGTGCGTCACGCTCGGCCAGGTAGCGGTCATACAGTTGCGACGCTGGGCCCTGGCGCAGGCGACGGGCAATCGCCGAATCCGGTTGCCATGCGGCCAGCTGGATGCCGAGCTGGCCCTCGTTGGCGGGCCCCGCTTGATCGATGGCCGAACCGGTGACCACCACCGTGTCGAGCGCCTGGTTCGCCGCGGACACGGAGCGACGCGCGCGCGCGCTGCTGGCCTCCCTGCGCTGCTCGGTTGCCGCTGCCATCGGCGCAGGCGGGGCCGCCGGAGCGGGGGCCGCCAGCATCGCCACCGGCGCCGATTCCATCGCGTAGTCTGCGGACGCTACCTCCAGTGCCCTGCCCTTCAGCTGCGGCGGTGCGCCCTTTGGCCAGGTCCGGCTCCACCATTGCTGGCGCTCCTTCCAGCGTGCGGCCACCTCGTCCAGACGCTGGCGATCGGCCGTGGCGCGGTCGCTCACCTGTCGCGCGTAGCGGGCGTCGTACTCGGCACGCAGTTTCCCGGACGGACGGATCGCATAGCGCAGGTAGTCCTCCAGCGTTTCCAGCACGATCAGCGAGGTATCCGGCCCGACCAGGCCGAACTGCTGCGACAGGCGCTGCATCGCCTCGCGGTTGCCGCGACGATCGGCCGCCAGCTGCTGCAGGCGTGCCTGCGCCCACAGCCCGGCCAGCAGTTCGCCATCGCTGCTCTTCTGGGTCGGCGGCAGCGCCTGCCACTCACCGCCACCGACGCGCACCCGCATGGACACACCGTCTGCGGCCAAGCGGGCATGCAGCCACAGCCAGCCTTCGGCCTCGCTGCGACGATCAATCACCACGTCCTGCACGCCACGCCTCGCATCGACCTGCACGTCCAGCGGCGAGGAGAACAGTTCGCGCGCGGCGGCATCGACATCCGCCTCCAGTGCAACAAAGCGGCCACCATGCGACTCACTCCATCCGCGCAGCCGGACCGCATCGGTGTGGGCGCCGGCGCTGCTGATTGCGAACAAGCGCTGGTCCGGCGCCAGCGCCGGCAGTGCTTCCGGTCCATACGTCAGCAGGCCGTCACTGACCAGCAGGTATTCCTTCACCATCGGCTGCGGCTGCCACTGCGCCAGCGCACTGGCGCCGTCCGGGTGCACCGCCTGCAGCGCCGCCCGCAGCTCACTCCAGTTGCCGCCGCGGATGCGGAATCGGCGGACCGGCTCGGCGCGATCGCGCAGCACGGTCAGCGCGACCGTGCCATTGCCCATCCGGGCAAAGTAGCGGTCCAGCAGCGCGAACTCACGCGCGCGGTCGCGCAGGCCGGATGACCCCGAACCGTCCCACAGCAGGCCGACCTCGCTCGGCAGCGTGCGGGGAGCGCTACTGATCGGCACCGGCAGCTGCGCCAGCAGATAGTGGCCGTCCTGCCACGGCGCCACCTGCACCTGCTGCTTGCGTTCGGCCGGCAGGGTCCATTGCAGCTGTGCCGGCAGCTGCGCGCCGCGACCCTGCCATTGCAGCTGACCCGCCGTGATCTGGAACGGTGCGGTACCTGCGGCCATCGCACCCGGCGCCTGCACCTTCACTGCAACAGAGGCAGCACCAGCGGCGAACTGCAGCGGCAGCGTCCAGCGCCAGCCCTGGCCCGAGAACGCCAGCGGCTCGCGCAGCACCAACTGCACGCGGCGGCTGCCGCCGGCGGGCAGCGGGTAGATGCGCAGGCGGAACTGATTGCCGGCGGTCTGCTCCAGCAGGCCGGGGTCGACGCCGCGGCGGGCGATCTCCTCGAAGACCTGGCGGCCGCGGTCCTTGGGCACCGGCACCGCCTCGCGCAGCTCACCACCGATATCCAGCGCAAACCCGGTGATCTGCTGGCCCTCGGCCAACGGGAACTGCAACTCCCCTTCCAGCACGCGCCGGTTCGGATTGTGGAATTCCAGGGTGATGCGGGTCTGGGCGATGCCGGCCTGGATGTCGCCTTCGATACGGGCCTGGCGCAGCGCGATGGGCTGCTCGGCGCCGGCAACCTGCAGAAGCGGCACCGACCGGACGGGCCGGACGGCCTTGGCGGACTGCGCCTGGGCAACCCCAGCGACAGCGCAGAGCAGCAGGGCCAGTATGGATGGAATCACGCGGCGGGCGAGGGGCATCGGACTGCTCCAGCGGGAAGTTGGACGGTTCAACGCGTGACTGGGGCGAATGGGGTTGGATGGGGAGATGCCGTCGAAACAGGCACTCACCCAAGACTCTCTACAATCCAATGGGAAGAGAGCCGAGCATGAGCGGAAACCCGCCTAACCCGGGGTAGAACCCGTCGGCCCGCCGGGCAAGGAGGATCCGTGCCGTGCCGATTGTGCCGCGACAACCAAATGTCGCCTCACGGGACCAACACCTCAAACAAGGCCATCCTGGATCTGCTCCAGAACAATTGACCACCATGACCCTTCCGTCAGTGCAGCGGAATCAAGCCTCCTCCACTCCGACACCATGGTCCTGATCGCCTCACTGCGATCGAATCGCGGCTTTGCAGAGCGCTTGGGAATCTCACCTCGCTTGAATGCCTCCATCCGGGCCTGCATCTCCGCCTGGGAGTAGACCACGGGACCGGAATCTTCCGCCTTTGCCTTGGCCTGGAATGCCTCATACGCTTCGAGAAAGCCGAGGAAGCTCGACAGGCGTCCATTCACTATCTGACGTCCACCATCACCCACGGCAAGTACCTCGCCACTCACCGACAGGCATAGCAGCAGATCCTCACCCCATGGCTCTCGCGCGATAGCCAGAAGTCTGGTGCCATCGATCTCGACCACGCGGGGCACTTCGAACTGAACAATAGGCACATCGCCGGGCAGCCTTGAAGGAAGCCCCAGCCGCAACATCAGCTCGCTTGTCGACGATTCCAGTCCGAAATCCCGAAGGACCTGGGCACTCACCTCCAACGAACCCGAGCCATAAACGCGGGAGAATGCAGTTTCAGCCACGCATGAACCTCATGCTGTTCCAGCGGGCACGGATCGGCGCCGCGACGAGCGATTTCCTCGAACACCTGGCTTCCGCGGTCCCTGGGCACCGGTACCGCCTCGCACAACCCGCCGGATGGTGGACAGCGGCACGGGTCCACCTGGCTCAGCAGACCCGCATCGCACATGGAACGTGGCTAGGTCGTCGCTCCGATGGTGCGCTTCTGAAGCGACTCGATCTTTGCCTGTATTTTCTCCAGACCAACCTTTCCGCAACCTACGAGCGTCAACTCACGAAGCGCGGAAAGATCATTGATGACCTCGATGTTGGCAATCTTCTTGCAGTACTGGATATCCAGTTTCTTGAGCTGCTCGAGCCCCACCAGTGCACGGATGTCTGTCAGCGAACTCAGATTCTTCAGCCATACCGACGTCAACGCGGCAAGTGTCTCGATGCCATCGAGGCTTTTCAGCTTCGTGCCGCCCAACAGTCCCAGGCGTTCGAGGCCACCAGCCGATGCAGACAGGATGTTGAAGATCTCACCATCCACGGGGACATTCAGAATGTTCAGTTCTTCCAGAGGCAGGGCCAGGGCCTGCCTGAGATTCTTCAATGACTTGTCTGGATAGAGCGAAAGTACTTTCAAAGCGGGGAAGCTTGATGCGTCGAAGCGCACCGGCACGTCGACATACAGCGTCCTGAGCTTGGGTAGCACAACGCTCGGCCAGGCGAACGTCCCCGTGCCAAGATAGATGCTCAATGCCTCGATGCTCTCCGGCAGAAGTCCTTCCTCGAGTCCATCCATGATCGACGGTGCGGTTGATCCCGGCCCGATGCTGAGCGTCTTGAGACCTCGCATTTCCTTGAGGATCTCTGGAAGCGCTTCGAGTTTGTCGCCGGGAGGTGACCAGAGGTGAACCTGCTCGATTCGGGCAAGCCTCTCCGTGTTGAAAGGGGCGTTGAAGAACACCGGCTCAGCACCGGGAGTCGGGAATGCTGCTTCGTGTCTGCTATGCATCAAAACGACTTTACTATTCATATTCTCTTCTTTCAGCAGGCGTTTCTCGCCGCAGAAACAGCGGCCCTTGAAGCAGGCGTGCTCACTGTACCAGCCCCGCGGCTTGCTCCATGCCGCAGCGCATCCCCGGCGAATTCATCCACCCGTGTCACCCGGGCCGCGCGGATCTGATTCAGTGATCCGCCCTCCTTGGGCACGTTGTTTGCTGCATCCATACTTCCCTGTTCGTATCCCCGCAGCACGTGATTTGTCATGCGCGCGTCACCGGCCGCGCTGCCTAGATCAACAGGATACGTCGTGATCGCAACATCAGGATTGCTCAGCAGATCCCCAGGGCATTAATGCGCGCACGGATACTATTTAAAATCTATTTTCTCGCTGCAATCCTTGCCACAAATAGCGCATGCAATCCGTTCGCCAGATATGCCCCCATCTCACCGTTAAATCTCCGCGCCGCATCTGGCCAGGCAATAAACTTGCGATCAACTCTTGTACTGTGCTGTCCAGTTTCAGCGTCAACCGCCACCACCTTTTCTGCATGGACCTTTACCTCACGCAATACCATCTCCACGAATTTCTCGGTGCGCTGGTCACCGGCAGGAATTGAAGCCCTCAGCTCCCCATTGAGCAGGGAACCCGGCATGAAGTCTGCATTTCTTGCCCTCAAAAGACTTACAAGACCTGAGCCACCCAATGCATAGATCCACCCCTTTCCGGACGGATGAGGCCTGACGTAACGCGCGTGGAAATCATCCTCAGAAACTATAGTTGAATCCACCACAGTTACATGAGCACCCTTACATTCATCAATTCGACTCCTGAATTTCGGCCGACCCGTATGCGACTGCTCATCCATGCTCACAAACCTGGTCGATGGATGCGCAGCCAATAACGCACCGGCAAAATTCACCTCATCGAGGGCAGTCATAAAAACACATTGTTGAATCAATTTTGACGCAGCCACCATCTACCCCGCTCAAGTCCTGCAGTGTATACCCGCACCAAGATTACTTACATCGAGCGACCCAAGCTTCAGCCCGGCAACCGATGGTTGGCATCCAAGATCAGCGTCAGGTCATCCGGCGCATCTCCTTGCGGCACACCCTTGCACACCAGATCGCCCGCCCGGTCGAACACGTAGTGCACGCCCTGATAGGTGCCTTCGCGCGTCCAGGTGGTCAGGTCGTCATCGTCGCCGCCCATCACCTTGCGCGCCTGCACCTGCTTCACCTCGGTGCGCAGCCGGTCGCCGGCCGGGTCGTTGAAGTAGCGCTCGACCCTTCCCTTCGGGTCGATGTGCTGCAGCAGGCGCCCGATAGCGTCGTAGCGGTACTCGTCCACGCCTTGCGTGCTGTCGCTGCGGCGGGTCAGGTTGCCACTGCGGTCATAGTCGTAGCGAGTCTCGAACAGCGGCGCAGCGTCCTTCAGTACCGACTGCGAGGTCAACAGGTTACGGCTGTCGTAGGTGAACTCGCGCTGCAACTGCGGGCTCAACTGCTCACGCGTGGTGCGGCCCAGCGCGTCACGCTCCATCGAGATCGGCGGCTCGTCATTGATGGCCACCGATACGGTCTGGTCGCGCAGGTCGTAGCCGAACGCCACCCGATTGCCGGCAGCGGTCTCGCGCAGCACGCGGTTGCCTACTTCATCATAGGCGTAGCCCACGCGGAACCCGTCCTGCAGTTCTTCCAGCAGCTGCCCCAGCGGGTCGTACCGGCGCTTCACCGTACGCGCCGCATTGCGCAGCTCGACAATCTGTCCCTGCACGTCGTAGACGAAGTGTTCCTGTACCTGCTGACCAGGATGGCGCACATCGGGCAGCGTCTTGCGGGTGATGCGCCCGAGCTTGTCGGTGGTGAAGGCGATGCGCTGGCCCAGCGGATCCAGGGTGGCCGTCAATCGTCCGGCCCCGTCATAGGTGTAGCGCCGTGACTGGCCCCAGTAATCCACCTCCTCGACGATGCGTCCCAGCGCATCGCGCACCAGCTGGTAGGTCTCGCCGCGCTGGTTGACGACCGCGACCAGCTGCTCTTCGGTGTCGTAGCGGTACTCCAC
This sequence comes from Stenotrophomonas maltophilia, assembly GCF_003205835.1. Classification (GTDB taxonomy): domain Bacteria; phylum Pseudomonadota; class Gammaproteobacteria; order Xanthomonadales; family Xanthomonadaceae; genus Stenotrophomonas; species Stenotrophomonas riyadhensis. Next base: position 2,120,667 of record NZ_CP029773.1, on the reverse strand, counting down.
ACTGTGGCCATCGGCCTGAAGGCGCCTGCCGATCTGTCCGATGCCCACGTACTGCAGCTGCGCCTGCGCGCCGGCGGGGGTTACCGGTGCGCACCCGGCCACTAGCGCCCAAAGAATAGCTCGTCGTACTGGCCATTCATTGCCGCAGTGAGAAATTCGTCGAATGTCTCGGCAAGCCTAGTAACACTTTCAAACTCGGGTTCAACGCCGTGCACAACCGCCCCGGAGCTCCGGCCCAGCCCAACGAACTGATAGTCTCCGTCGACCGCCATAAATATCGGCAAGTACTCTTCCCAGAACTTTCGAACATCTTCGCCATCAGCATCCGTCATTGCCGCGTCAATGCTCATCTTCTCAAACTCATCCCAAGAGAACGCACTATCCGAGCCCCCCGCGAACTCCTCGATTGAGACGAACCACCGTGACTCATCCTCGTTCGAGAGCGATGTGAAATTCGAAAGAAACTCCAAGTAAAAGGCCGGAATGCCGGCATTTATCGAATCATCGACAATAGGCGGAGATCCATCACCATCACCCCTGCCAACCAAAACCCAGCCCTTTCCCACAAGAAATTCCAGGAAATTCGAATACAGGATATTCATATCAGCTCCTACACTGCGCCTTTATCACGTTTATTATTCTTCTCTGCAATCCAGTTGCAGCACTATGATTCGGATTCTTTATCTTTCTCGTTTCATTCGTAATCGTTAGCACCTGCCCCTCCGGCCCACCCAGCGCCAAGCCGTGAGGATGATGGCCACCGGATTCTCCAGGTTTAGCGCGAATAACGTCCACTTCCGATTTCGGCCGATAGAACACGGGCGTACTATCCGGATCGATGCCCTGCCACTCAGGCACGCTCTTGAATTTATCCCTAGCCTCCTGCAATAGATCTGGATAATCCTTCAACCATTCAGCAAGTGTTTTTGTTACATAGAGCCCCAGCGCATCAAACCAGCGAAACGGATTCCTTGCATATCCATATATGTTTACTCCACCAGCAATGGAAATTGGATCCTCTGAAACATACGAACCCGCATGCGGATCGTAATAGCGATATCTATTGTAGTGGAGGCCGGTTTCAAGGTCCGCGTATTGCCCTTGGAATCCGATGAAGTTGTGAACCCCGTTATCGAAGCGTTCCTCATGCAACTTGCCCCAACCATCATACGAGCCTGACCAGCCGCACCTCCCGTCGCGACAAAGCAGCCGGATGGGCCGTCCATTAGGATCAACTTGATAGACCCATATCTCCTTGCCCGGTTGGTTTCCCTCGACCTTTGCACCTGAAGATCCCTGCTCGCCCATTGGGCTTGAAATGGGATCGGCAAATGCCGCTTCACTGTGAAGCGGCTCGGGTGGCTTTTCACCGCGCTCGACCACCTCAGCGGCAATGATTAACCCACTTGAGCCCAATGATGCTCCACCGCCCAACAAACCGATGCCGCGTTTACTGGTCCCAACTATGGAACTCACTGGCATTGATGCACGATTATGATGTAGCAGAGCATCTGCGCCGCTCACTGCGGGAGTTGGAGCACGGCTAGTTGCGCTTACGCTCCTGCTGGAGCGCTCTACAACCAACGCCAACGGCACAAACGTCCCCGGGTAGTACACATATTCCCGCACCCGCTCATGCAGCTTTTCCAACCGTCGCTGCCGCCGCCTCATCTCCACCAGGCTGCCCACATTCCCCACCCACACCGGCGCCGCCTCTTCGGCATCGTTGGCCTGCTCCACTTCACCCAGCAGGGCATCGCCGTCCCAGAAGAACCACGTCGTCTGCGTCGGATTGCGCTTGAACACGCGCCGCCCCAGCGGGTCGTAACCATAGTACGTTGACTGCCCGTTGCGGCGGCTCTCCGCCAATCGATGGTTGGCATCCCAGATCAGCGTCAGGTCATCCGGCGCATCTCCTTGCGGCGCACCCTTGCGCACCAGATCGCCCGCCCGGTCGAACACGTAGTGCACGCCCTGATAGGTGCCTTCGCGCGTCCAGGTGGTCAGGTCGTCATCGTCGCCGCCCATCACCTTGCGCGCCTGCACCTGCTTCACCTCGGTGCGCAGCCGGTCGCCGGCCGGGTCGTTGAAGTAGCGCTCGACCCTTCCCTTCGGGTCGATGTGCTGCAGCAGGCGCCCGATAGCGTCGTAGCGGTACTCGTCCACGCCTTGCGTGCTGTCGCTGCGGCGGGTCAGGTTGCCACTGCGGTCATAGTCGTAGCGAGTCTCGAACAGCGGCGCAGCGTCCTTCAGTACCGACTGCGAGGTCAACAGGTTACGGCTGTCGTAGGTGAACTCGCGCTGCAACTGCGGGCTCAACTGCTCACGCGTGGTGCGGCCCAGCGCGTCACGCTCCATCGAGATCGGCGGCTCGTCATTGATGGCCACCGATACGGTCTGGTCGCGCAGGTCGTAGCCGAACGCCACCCGATTGCCGGCAGCGGTCTCGCGCAGCACGCGGTTGCCTACTTCATCATAGGCGTAGCCCACGCGGAACCCGTCCTGCAGTTCTTCCAGCAGCTGCCCCAGCGGGTCGTACCGGCGCTTCACCGTACGCGCCGCATTGCGCAGCTCGACAATCTGTCCCTGCACGTCGTAGACGAAGTGTTCCTGTACCTGCTGACCAGGATGGCGCACATCGGGCAGCGTCTTGCGGGTGATGCGCCCGAGCTTGTCGGTGGTGAAGGCGATGCGCTGGCCCAGCGGATCCAGGGTGGCCGTCAATCGTCCGGCCCCGTCATAGGTGTAGCGCCGCGATTGGCCCCAGTAGTCCACCTCTTCGACGATGCGTCCCAGCGCATCGCGCACCAGCTGGTAGGTCTCGCCGCGCTGGTTGATGACCGCGATCAGCTGCTCCTCGGTGTCGTAACGGTACTCCACGCTCTGGCCATCGGCCTGCAGGCGCTTGCCGATCTGGCCGATGCCGACGTACTGCAGCCGGGTCTGTGCGCCCACCTCATTGGTATGTCGCACCAGCTGATCTTCGGCATCGTACTCGCAGCGCACGCCGCTGCCGTCCGGGCCAATCGTGCCGAGCAGGCGACCCTTGGCGTCGTACTCGTAGCGACTGACCTGCCCCAACGGATCCACCTGGCGCAGCAGATTGCCGAGCGGATCGTGCTCGAAGCGGCTCTCATGGCCCAGGGCATCGATGACCGCAGCCACCAGCCCATGACGGTCATAGCGCAGGCGTGTGACCGCCTGGCGCGCGTTGGTCTGAGACTGCAACTGGCCCTGCGCATCGTAGTCGAAGCGGGTGGTCGCACCCAACGGATCGGTCTGGCTGACCAGCAGGCCATGGCTGTCATACGCCTGTTGCCAGTCGACGCCATCCGGCGTCCGCAACGACACCATGTGGTCGTCCAGGTCGTACTCCATCTGGATCGTCGTGCCATCGGCGCGGGTCAGGCAGATCAGGTTGCCATGCGCATCATAGGCAAACGCCGTTCGCAGTCCCTCCGGATCGGTCACCGCCACGGTCCGCCCGAAATCGTCGTACTCGAACAGCGTCACGCCATCGAGCGGATCGATCTCGCACAGCGGCAGCTGGTTCTCGTCGAACTTGACCACGCTCAGGTGGCCCAGCGAGTCGGTCACCCGGGTCTCGCGCAGCAGCGCGTCGTACTCGAAGTTATAATCGTACAGGCCGCCATCGCCCCACGAATGCACCACCCTGCCCTGCGCGTCGAACGCGTAGTGGAACGACAGTCCAACACGGTCGGTGTGCCGCACCATCCGGTGCTGCTCGTAGGCGAAGGTGCGCGGCGCTCCAAGCGCATCCACCGCTGCCAGCAGGTCACCCTCGCCGCTGTAGCGATAGCTCACCAGCGGATGCACCAGGCCGGTGGCCGGGTCATGCAGCGCCATGCGGTCGATGCGGCCGTGGCGCGCCTCCACCTCGATGAAACGGCCCTGCAGGTCACCGATGCCACTCTCGACGATGCGCACCAGATGGCCGTCGCGACGCTCGAACCGCCAGTGGTTGCCGTGCGCGTCCTCGATGCGCTCGATCGGCCAGGACTGTGGATTCGGCAGCGCGCTCACGCCTGCCGGCAGTTCGCCGCCGAACACATACTTCAGGCCACTCTTGAAGCGCACCTGCCACTGCCCGCGCCGACGCAGCAGGCGCGCGCCATCGACGAAATCGAGGATCGCTCCGGCGTCGCCATCGGCCGGCGGCAGCTCAGGAAAGAAGGCGACCTGGTCCGGCCCGGACAGCCACACGCTGCCGTCGTCCAGCAGCTCCAGGCGGATGTCGGCCGGCGTCTGCCAGCCAGCACCGCATTGGCCGGGCTCGCCCGCCCTGCGCGAGCCATAACTGCGCTGCCATGCGAAAGACAGCCGCCCCGGAATGTCGAAGTCCTGGTGGCTGACCACCACGCTGCCATCGCGGATATCCACCGGCTCGGCACGCAGCACCTTGCACTTCAGGAAGCCGGAGGGCAGATGGCCCCACTTGCCGCGCCGCCAGTTGGCAAACGCATCCATCTTCTTGCGGAAGAACGCACTCTTGCGCAGCTTGCCCAGTCCGGCGAATGCGGCGCGGAACGCCAGCGCGGTCCATGACACCGTCGGCGGTCCTCCCACCTTGACGCTGGTGGGAATGGCCACGTTCAGGCCGGTCGGCAGTGACATCGCACGCAGCGGCTTCTTCGGCTTCTTCACCCGGAACGGGTTGATCATCCCGGCCAGGTTGCAGTCCAGCACCGGCATGGCCAGCCGCGAGAACGGTTCGCCGTCGGCAGACACGGTGCGGCTGCCCATGAAGATTTCTTCGCCGTCGAACTGCGGACCCATCGGCGCGGCCAGCGGCGGCCCCCACACGCCCAGTGGAATGTGGATGTCCAGGCCGCCGGTACCGGCAGTACCGCGATGCACACCGTTGACCTTGATGGTCGAGCCGATGAACGGAATGTAGTCGAACGGATCCAGCACCAGGCCGATATGCGGCGTCGGCAGCGGGCACGGCGGCACCGCGTACATGTGGATGTCGATGCCCAGCTGCGGATCGAAATGCTTGGCGGCGATGTTCACGGCAACACTCCCTGTTGCTTTACAAGGCGCGGAACAACGCGCGCAGGAACGCCTTTACTTCGTCACGGTACTCGGCGCTGATCCAGGTCACGACGATGATGCCCAGCACGATGGCCACCAGCATCACTACGGTCTTGTTCGACTTCATGCAACAGCCACTCCTGTAACGGCAGGCCCGGCCGGCGCCGCCGCGGACGCCTGCAGCAGGCCACTGGGATCGGGCAACGGCTGCATCGCCGGCGGCTCGCTCCACACCGGTATCTCGTGATCGAGCGGGTGCTCGATGGCCGGCAGGCCGTTCCAGCCCGGGTCGAGGAAATCGCGGCCGACGGCCACGATCTTGCGGAAGAACTCATCGCCGCCCTGGATCAGCCGCTCGCGCTCCTGTTGGGCGCGGTGGAAGCCTCGTTCCAGCGCGGCGTCCAGCGCTGCGTCGATGGCATCCAGCGCCGGCCGCACCGGCTGCGGGCCGAGCGCGCGGCCCTGCGCATCGGCCTTCTCCAGCAGTCCGGTACTGGCCTGCAGGTAGTCGGCGGCGACCTGCTGCAGCGATTCGCAGCGGCGCGCGTCCTGCAATTGCAGCAGGACCCACAGCGCCTGCGGCAGCGTGGTGGCCTTGCGATCAGCCGGCGCCAGCGGCTTGGCGATGCGGATCGCCTCCAGCAACTGGGTGCGCGCCGCTTCGCGCTGGCCGGCCTGCAGCTGGCACCAGCCCGCCATGCGCTGGCCCTCCAGTGCGAACATCGGGTGTGGAATGCTCGCCGCTGACGTCGAGGCCTGCAGGTAGGTCTGTGCGGCGCGCTCCGGCTGCTTTGCTGCCAGCCAGCAGCCTGCCTCGCCAAACCAGCTCTGCATCACCAGTTCCGGTGCTGCCGGGTTGCCGCCCAGGCGCGCGCCCTCAGCCGCACTGCGAGCCTGCCGGTAGCTGTTGATCGCCTGCCCGTGATCGCCGTGCTTCAACCACGCACCAGCCACCATCATCTGCACCACCGATTGCTGGTCCTGCCAGCCGTGCCGCAGCGCCAGTCCCTGCGCGCGTTCGGCACGGGCAACGACCTGCGACGGGCTGCCGCGCTCCAGCAACAGCATCAGGTCCGCCAGCAGCTGGCGGTACAGCACTTCCGGGCCGCGGCCACCGGACTGCGCAGCGGTATCGCGGGCAATGCCGAACATGTCGATCGGCGCAGTGACGATCCGTGCGGCCTTGCCGTGGCGCTCCAGCAACGGCTGCCAGCGCGGATCTTCGTCGGTATCCACCAGCACCAGGCGCAGGCGCTGGCCAGGGCCGGCGGCCAGCGCGGCGTCCACCCAGCGTTCGAATCCCTCGCCAGGCACGCAACGCTCCGGTTCCAGCACCGCCGCCAGCAGGCGCAGGTGTTCGCCATGATGCTCGATGAAGCTCTCCAGCACCTCGACGACACCCTGTGCGCTGTCCGGATGCCCTTCGTGCGGGCCACGCCAGCCGAGCGCCACCTGCTGCGCGCGCAGATCCTCCTGGCTGGCCAGATAGCGGTCCAGCAGGTCCTGCTTCAGCTGCCGGCTGTAGCGGAAGCCAAGCTCATAGGCAGTATCGATGCGCAGGAAGTAGTCCGGCGTATCGCGCCCGGCATCGTGGCGCTGCATCTCGAAAAACGCGGCCAGCAGCCGGCTGGCCGCAGCCGGCAAGCGCCAGACCAGCAGGCGCCGGTTGCTGTCGGCGGTGGCTTCCAGCCAGGCATCGCGCAATGCGTTCAGGCCGCGCAGCATGGGGGTGTCCTGCATCATGTTTCTCCCGTGCGGCTCAGCAGTTGAGCTTGATCTCACTGCCGTTGACCGAAACACCGCCCGCGTCGATCACCACTTCCGAGCCACCGGCGGTGATCTTGATCGCGCTGTCGGTGATCTCGATGACCGAGCCGCCGACCTTGCTGGTGAGCTTGACCGCCGACTCCAGGCTCATCACGCCGTCCGAGCCCTGGCTGTGGGTTCCGCTGGCATCCTGGCTGAAGTTGCCGGTGACATCGATGACGCGCTCACCGACGTTGCTGTCGTCCACCTTGCCCTGCACCTTGCGCTTGTCCTGGCCGGTGATGGTCACGTCACGCGCCGCCTTCAGCGTCTCCGTGACCAGCCCGCCCACGGTGCGGCTGGAGGTGGAGGTGACGGTCTCGGTCCAGGTGCCGGTGCGCTGGCTGGTGTAGTTGCCGGTCAGCGTGGTCTTGAAATCGCCGGTGATGGTTTCGGTATAGCCGGACGCCACGATCGTCTTGGTTTCGCCGCTCTCGTACTTCTCGGTGACTGCACCGGTCACGTTGGTGGTACGGGTGCCGGTGACGCCCAGGGTGTCGGTGCCGGTGACGGTGATGCCGCGGTTGCCGCCGACGCTGATGTCCTGGTTGGAGCCCACGTCCATGCGGTGATTGACCGAGACCGAGGTGGACTTGTTGTTCTTGATGCTGGCGTTCTGATCGTTGAGCACGGTGGTGACCATGTCGCGCTGCGCGCGCATGTTCAGCAGCTCGCCACCGGCACCATCGTGCATGGTGATCTCGTTCCAGCCGGCGCCCTTGACCGTCTTCGACTTCAGGCCGCTCACCTCCATGCCGAATGGCGGCATGTTGTCTTCGTTGTAGACACGGCCGGTGATGATCGGCCGGTCCGGGTCACCGTCGAGGAAATCGACGATCACTTCCTGGCCGACGCGCGGTGGCGAGACACCGCCCATGTCGGCACCAGCCCACGGGCTGGCGCTGCGGATCCAGCACGATGCGTTCTCGCGGCGATCCAGTTGCCGGTCCCAGTGGAACTGCACCTTGACCCGGCCATAGCGATCGGCATGCAGTTCCTCGCCCGGCGGGCCGACCACGGTCGCGGTCTGCGGGCCCGGCATGCGCGGCCAGGGCGTGCGCCGCAGCGGACGGTAGGGAATGCGCCGGCGCAGGACTTCCGCCTGCACTTCAACGCTGGGCGCTTCGGCGCTGCCGAAGTCGGCGGCGAAGTTGTTGTGGCCTTCGCGCTGCACGCTGACCACGAAGAAGCTGCGGTCGGTGTCGTCACGGCCGATGAAATCCGGATGCCGCTCCAGTTCGAAGCAGGACCCGGCGTCGAGCTCACCGGCATTGCCGGCGCATTCGAACAGCTTGGTCGGCCAGGCCACCTCTTCATTGCGCACGGCCGCCAAGGCCTGGCCGATGCGGCTGTTGGTGAAGCGTGCCGCGCCATCGTAGCGGTACTGCTCCAGCGGCGGCAGCAGGCCCAGCGGCACTTGGTTGCCCTGGTTGCCGTCCAGCGACTGGCTGGGCTGCTTGAAATCGAAACTGCGCAGGGTCTGCACGCTGGGCCCGACCCGTCGACGCGCGCCCCAGCGGTGCAGCCCGGTGCTGGCCAGCGTGCCCTGGTCGGACACGAAGGCGATCGGGCGTGGTTCACCGTGCACGGTGCTCAGCGTCGAATCATCACTGATCACCAGGGTGTGGCCTTCGTCATCGTGCACGAAGCTGTAGTACAGCCCGGCGTCCTCCAGCAGGCGGCTGACAAAGGCGAAATCCGATTCGTTGTACTGCACGCAGTACGGCAACGGCGGCAGCTTGCCGGCGTTGAGGTCGTAGCGGAACTTCGCCAGCTGCGCGTAGCTGGCGAACACCTCTTCGATGATCTGCAGCACGTTCCGGTCCTGGAAGATGCGGCAGTTGCAGGTGTAGTCGAGGAAGGCGAACCAGGGCGCCAGCTCGGCGCGGTACGCACTGAACTGTGCCTGCTGCCCGGTGCTGGCGAACTCGCGCACGTAGCCGTGCACGCTGCGATTGCCGAACTCATCGCCCAGCTGCAGGCGCAGCGGCTGCCCGACCAGCTGCTTCAGTTCCAGCCGCGGCTGGATCGAGAGCAGGTCGATACGGTAGGTGAACGGGTTCGACACCGCCTCGCTTCCCTCGAAGCGTTTGACCAGGAACGTGTCCGGGTCCAAGGCGGTTTCGACGCGGATCAGGCGTCGGTCCTGGTGCAGGCGCTGCAGCACAGCGCCGGGGAGCAGTGATTCGGCGTACATCGGGCGTTCCGTCGTCCCATGTTGGTCGTGGCCTGACTTTGCCATTGCCGTGTGACATGCGCCAGCTTTTTGACACATCCGCAGCTGGATAAGGAGATGAATTCATTAAGTATTTTCAAGACAGCGCGAATTCCATCACAGATCGGCACCCTCAGACCCTCTCATTCAGGCTGGTCGCGACGCGCATTGGTAGGCACCATATGGCCCCGCCCATGTGTATGGACACCCATGCGTTCCTTCCTGTTTCCTGCCCTGCTGTTCCTGGTCAGCCCTCTTGCAACCGGCGCTGCAGCTCCGGCAAAGAGCCTGTACTTCCAGCACCACGACTGGGTCGTGGCCTGTGACAACACCCTGACCTGCCGCGCCGCCGGTTACGCCACCGACGAAGACAGCCCCCTGAGCGTGCTGCTCACCCGCAGGGGCGGCCCCAACCAGGCGATACAGGGACGCCTGTCGCTGCAGCCGGAAGAAGGCCAACCCCAGCCCAAGGGCCCGCTGCACCTGCGCATCCAGCAGCAGGATCTGGGTGTGCTGGCCCCCACCAGGGGCGAAGGCACGCATGGCTTGAATGCCGCGCAGACCAGCGCGCTGTTGTCCGCGCTGGTGCGCGATGGCGGGATCAGCGTGACCGATGGCGCCGGCCATCGCTGGTCACTGTCGGACAAGGGTGCGGCAGCCGTGCTGCTGAAGATCGATGAGTATCAGGGTCGCCTCGGTACACCCGGCGCAGTGATGCGCAAGGGCAGTACGCCTGAATCCAGCGTCCCCGCCGCCCTGCCGGTGCCGGTGGTGCGCAAGGCCGCTACCCTGGACTCGCCCCCGGACGATCCTGCGTCTGCACGACTGGCTGCTTCACCCGCCCTGCGCGCGGCACTGCGTGCCACGCTGGAGGGCGACAACTGCGAAGGCCTGCAGGAAACCGATGCCGATATTCCGCTGAGCAACTCGCCGCTGGAGGTCCGCCGCCTGGACGCACAGCACGTGCTGGTCAACGTGCCCTGCTGGCGAGCGGCCTACAACAGCGGCGATGGCTACTGGGTGGCCCGCCCACAGCCGCCGTTCCAGGCACAGTGGGTGACCAGCGATGCAATCGACTACGACGATGGCCAGATCGTTGCCGCGCAGAAGGGCCGCGGCCTCGCTGACTGCATTTCGCACGCAGCCTGGACGTGGAATGGCACGGCCTTCGTCGCCACCTCGGAAATTGCGGCAGGTCTGTGCCGCGGCGTACCCGGTGGTACGTGGGAACTGCCGATGCTGGTCAGCGAGGTCCGCTGACGCCACATAAAAAGGGGACGGAGGGGATTAAGTCGCTTGTGCCTTGTTTGCCACTTGCGACTTAATCCCCTCCGTCCCCTTTTTTCATGCGGGGAGGCAGTGCTCGACGATCAGCTGGATGGCGCTGCCGCCGCGATAGTCATCGCAGGCCAGCCGGTAGGCCAGGTGTACATGACGGGCGGGTGCGTTGCCGTGCCAGCCGCCGAAATGGATCGCGTTGATCGTGCCGGGTACGCCGGGCAGGCGCAGTTCCAGCTTCAGGTGGCGTTCCTTCAGTACGCGCCAGTTGGCCACTTCGAAGTGGCCGTCGAACAGCGGTTCGGGGAAGCCCTGGCCCCACGGCCCAGCCAGGCGCAATGCATCGGCGTGGCGATGGTCGAGCTCGTCCGCGGCCAGTTCGCCATCACTGAGTACCTGCTGCTGTAGTGCCGCCGGGTCGAGCATTTCCAGCACCACGGCGACGAAGGCGGCCTTGAAGGCATCAACGTGATCCAGCCGCAGGCTGAGGCCGGCCGCCATGGCGTGGCCACCGAAACGTTCGATCAGGCCCGGATGGCGTGCATCAACCAGTGCCAGCGCGTCACGGATGTGCAGGCCGGGAATCGAGCGCGCCGAACCACGCAGGGTGTCGGCACCGGGTTCGGCCGGGGCGAAGGCGATCACCGGGCGATGCAGGCGATCCTTCATTTTCGACGCGACCAGGCCGACCACGCCGGGATGCCAGTCGGCGTCGAACAGGCAGGCCGCCACCGGTCGCTGCCCGGCCATGTCCAGCACCACGCGGGTCAACGCCTGCTCGGCGTCATCGGTCATCGACTGCTGCACCGCGCGCCGTTCCGAATTGATCTGCTCCAGCGTCTGCGCGATGTCGCGCGCCTGGCGCGGGTCTTCGGTCAGCAACAGCGCGATACCCAGCGCCATGTCCTCAAGCCGGCCTGCAGCGTTCAGGCGTGGGCCGAGTGCGAAGCCGATGTCGGTCGCGGTCAGCCGCGCAGCGTCGCGGCCACTGGCTTCGATCAGCGCACGCAGGCCGACACAGCCCTGCCCTGCGCGCAGACGGCGCAGGCCTGCGCTGACCAGCGCACGGTTGTTCGGGTCCAGCGCTACCAGGTCGGCAACGGTACCTACCGCCACCAGGTCCAGCAGCGTGGTCAGGTCTGGCCCTTTGCCATCGGCGAAGACGCCGGCCTCGCGCATCTGCCGGCGCAGCGCCATCAGCACGTAGAAGATCACGCCGACGCCGGCCAGCGACTTGCTGGGGAAGGCATCGCCATCCAGATTCGGATCAACGATCACGTCGGCCGGCGGCAGCTGCGGGCCCGGCAGATGGTGATCGGTGACCAGCACCTGCCAGCCACGCGCCTTGGCTGCAGTCACGCCCGCGTGGCAGGCAATGCCGTGGTCGACAGTGACCAACAGGTCCGGCTTCAGTTCGGCCAGTTCCTCCACCAGTGAAGGTGACAGGCCATAGCCGTGCACCATGCGGTTCGGCACCGCGTGGAAAACATGCTGCGCGCCGAGCATGCGCAGGCCTCGCACACCGACCGCGCAGGCGGTAGCGCCATCGCAGTCGAAATCGCCGACCACCAGGATGCGCTTGTCGTTGGCGATGGCCTCGACCAGCAGTCCCACCGCATCATCGATGCCGGTCAGCAGCTCGGGCGCATGCAGGCTGCCCAGCTTCGGCAGCGCCAGTTCCGGTGTGCCTGCGCCACGACTGGCATAAAGCCGCGCCAGCAGCGGCAGCGTGCCCTCCGGCCAGCTGCCGGGCGCGACCGCATCGCGGCGGCGGATCATCGGCGTATCAGAGGTGGGCTGCACGGCATCGGCGGCAAGGGACATCGGCATCGCCGGTTACGAAAGACAGAGGGATGATACCGCGCGTGGGAGAGGCTGGCGGGATTGCGCCCGGCAGCTGCGGTAGTGCCGGCCGCTGGCCGGCAACCCCGGCAAACATCTGGGGTCAGAGCCGTTTTCCGATGGAAAACGGATCCGACCCCGATCAATCGTGAAGCTGCCGCGGCTTCTTCCAGAACTGCCAGCGCTGGCCACGATCCAGCTGGAACTGCAGGCCATCCTCGAAATCCAGCACCAGTCGCTGCAGCTCGCCACGCTTCAGCGCAGCCAGCAGCGGACGGATCGCATCATTGCCGAGCTGCTGCAGGGAGCGCAGCTGGCGCAGGTCGACCAGTGCATCCACCGCCTGCTCGCCATCCACGGCGACGCCTGCCGCCAGAGCCAGGCCCTGCAGCAGGGCATCACGACTGCGCACCTGCGCATGCGCCGTGCTGACCGATACCGGCATCACGCCACCGCCCCAGAACCACAGCGAATTGATCGGCTGTTGTCCCTGCGCGGCGCGCTGCTGGTTCCAGGAATGGTTGTGCAACAACACCTGCGCCTCGGTCATCAACGCCCGCCAGCGGCGACCGCCCTCGCCTTCCGGCAGGTGCGAGAACAGGTCATCGCCCAGCACCTCGTCCGGACTATCGAAGTCCGGCAGCTCGCTGTCGATCGGCAGCCGCAGGTACCAGCGCGAGGGGTCGGGCGCGTCAAGCACGAACCCGGCATCGGCGAACAACGGCTGCAGCACCGGCAGCAGGGCCAGGCTGTCGGCCAGGGTCGGCCGCAGCGTTTCGCCGTAGGCCATCATCCGCGCGCCGTGCATGTCCGGCACCATGCAGGCCGGATCGGCACGCAGCCAGCTCGCGCCGGCAGCATCGCCGGCGTCACGCTGGCGGCTCAGTGCGGCCACCGGCCAGTGCGGCGCGGCGACCGTGAAATGGCGCTGCAGCTGCGCCCGCTCGCCGGCTTCGAACTGCGAGGCGTTGGCGCGGCCCAGGGCACGCGCCACGTCATCAGGCAGCGCAGCCGCGGCAAAGCGGCTGCGTGCCGGCAACAGCAGGGTCGCCGTTGCCACCGGGTCAGTCCACGTAGCTGACGCTGACGATCTCGTACTCGCGCTGGCCGGCCGGGGCGTCGATCACGATCGAATCGCCTTCGAGCTTGCCGATCATCGCGCGTGCCACCGGCGAGGAAATCGCGATCAGGCCCAGCTTGATGTCCGCTTCCAGGTCACCGACGATCTGGTACTTCTTCTCTTCGTCGGTTTCCACGTCGGCCAGGGTCACGCTTGCGCCGAACACCACCTTGGAGCCGGCATTGAGCTTGCTCACGTCGATGATCTCGGCGTGCGACAGCTCGCCTTCCAGCTGCTTGATGCGGCCTTCGATGAAGCCCTGTTCCTCGCGCGCGGCGTGGTACTCGGCGTTCTCCTTCAGGTCGCCATGCTCACGCGCTTCGGCGATCGCAGCGATCACCTTCGGGCGCTTGACCGACTTCAGGTGATCCAGTTCGTCGCGCAGCTTCTGCGCGCCCTTCATGGTGATGGGGGCTCTCATGCATTCAACTCCTTGTGCAGCTCCTGCAGCGACCAGACGGGGCCGGTGCCGCGGAATTCCAGTGAATCCACCAGCGCCTTGGCGCCGGCAATGGTGGTCGAGTAGGTGACGCGGTGCTGCAGCGCCTCGCGACGGATCGAGAACGAGTCGTTGATCGCCGAACGACCTTCGGTCGTGTTGACGATGTAGACGATCTCGCCGTTCTTGATCGAGTCGACGATGTGCGGACGGCCTTCGACCACCTTGTTGATGATCTCGCAGTCCATGCCGTGCTGCTGCAGCCACGCGGCGGTGCCACGGGTGGCGACCAGGCTGTAGCCACGCGCCAGCAGCGCCTTGGCCACCGGCAGCACGCGCTTCTTGTCCGGATCGCGGACCGAGACGAAAGCCTTGCCGACCGGCGGTGCCTTGATGCCACCGGCTTCCTGCGCACGCGCGAAGGCGGCGTTGAAGGTGCGGCCCACGCCCATCACCTCACCGGTGGAGCGCATCTCCGGCCCGAGGATCGGGTCGACGCCCTGGAACTTGGCGAACGGGAAGATCGCTTCCTTCACCGAGTAGTAGTCCGGCACGATTTCCTTGGTCGCGCCCTGCTCGGCCAGCGTCTTGCCGGCCATGCAGCGGGCGGCGATCTTGGCCAGCGGCATGCCGGTGGCCTTGGACACGAACGGCACGGTGCGCGAGGCACGCGGGTTCACTTCCAGCAGGTAGATGGTGTCGGCACCTTCATCGCTGGTCTGGATCGCGAACTGGGTGTTCATCAGGCCGACCACGTTCAGGGCCTTGGCCAGCTCCACCACCTGGCGGCGCAGCTCGGCCTGGGTTTCAGCCGACAGCGAGTACGGCGGCAGCGAGCACGAGGAATCGCCCGAGTGCACGCCGGCTTCTTCGATGTGCTCCATCACGCCGCCGATCAGGACGTTGCCCTGCGCATCGGCAATGATGTCGACGTCGCACTCGACGGCGTTGTCGAGGAAGCGGTCCAGCAGCACCGGCGAATCGTTGGACACCTTCACCGCGTCGCGCACATAGCGGGCCAGGTCGGCTTCGCCGTAGACGATTTCCATCGCACGGCCGCCCAGCACGTAGCTCGGGCGCACCACCAGCGGGTAGCCGATCTCGCGGGCCAGCAGCAGGGCTTCCTGGTCGTTGCGGGCGATGCGGTTCGGCGGCTGCTTCAGGCCCAGCTTGTCCACCAGCTGCTGGAAGCGCTCACGGTCTTCGGCCAGGTCGATGGAGTCCGGGCTGGTGCCGATCACCGGCACGCCGTTGGCTTCCAGCGCGCGCGCCAGCTTCAGCGGGGTCTGGCCGCCGTACTGCACGATCACGCCCTTCGGCTGTTCCAGTTCGACGATTTCCAGCACGTCTTCCAGCGTCAGCGGTTCGAAGTACAGGCGGTCGGAGGTGTCGTAGTCGGTCGACACGGTTTCCGGGTTGCAGTTGACCATGATGGTTTCATAGCCATCCTCGCGCAGCGCCAGTGCCGCGTGCACGCAGCAGTAGTCGAACTCGATGCCCTGGCCGATGCGGTTCGGGCCACCGCCCAGGATCATGATCTTGTCGCGGTTGCTCGGCGCGGCCTCGCACTCGTCCTCGTAGGTCGAGTACAGGTAGGCGGTACCGGTGGAGAATTCACCGGCGCAGGAGTCCACGCGCTTGTAGACCGGGCGCACCTTGTGCGCGCGACGCAGCGCGCGGATGGCGGCTTCGTTGGTGCCGGTCAGCTGCGCCAGGCGCGCGTCGGAGAAGCCGGCGCGCTTCAGCTTGCGCAGGCGTGCGGCGTCCAGCGCGTCGATGCCACCGGCAGCGACCTCAGCTTCGGCGGCGATGATTTCCTCGATCTGGTCCAGGAACCAGTGGTCGATGAACGACAGCGCGTAGATCTCTTCCACGCTCATGCCGGCGCGGAACGCATCGGCGACGAAGAACAGGCGCTCCGGGCCCGGGGCCTTCAGCTCGCGGCGCAGGGTCTGCAGGTCTTCTTCGTTGCTCAGGTCCAGGCCGGTCGGGTCGAAGCCGACCTTGCCGGTTTCCAGGCCACGCAGGGCCTTCTGCACCGACTCCTGGAAGGTGCGGCCCATCGCCATCACCTCGCCCACCGACTTCATCTGGGTGGTCAGGCGGGCATCGGCGGCCGGGAACTTCTCGAAAGCGAAGCGCGGGATCTTGGTGACGACGTAGTCGATCGACGGCTCGAACGAGGCCGGGGTCAGGCCACCGGTGATTTCGTTCTTCAGTTCGTCCAGGGTGTAGCCCACGGCCAGCTTGGCGGCGACCTTGGCGATCGGGAAGCCGGTGGCCTTGGAGGCCAGCGCCGAGGAACGCGACACGCGCGGGTTCATCTCGATGACGACCACGCGGCCGGTCTTCGGGTTGATGCCGAACTGCACGTTCGAGCCACCGGTATCGACGCCGATCTTGCGCAGCACGGCGATGGAGGCATCGCGCAGGCGCTGGTATTCCTTGTCGGTCAGGGTCTGCGCCGGCGCCACGGTGATCGAGTCACCGGTGTGCACGCCCATCGGGTCCAGGTTCTCGATCGAGCAGACGATGATGCAGTTATCCGCCGTATCGCGGACCACTTCCATCTCGAACTCCTTCCAGCCCAGCACCGACTCTTCCACCAGCACTTCGGTGGTCGGCGACAGTTCCAGGCCACGGCTGACGATCTCGACCAGCTCTTCGCGGTTGTAGGCGATGCCGCCACCGCTGCCGCCCAGGGTGAAGCTGGGGCGGATGATGGTCGGGTAACCGACGCGGGTCTGGATCTCCAGCGCTTCGTCCAGCGTGTGGGCGACGGCGGCGGTCGGGCACTCCAGGCCGATCTCACCCATGGCCACGCGGAACAGCTCGCGGTCTTCGGCCATGCGGATCGCTTCACGCTTGGCGCCGATCAGCTCGACGTTGTACTTCTCCAGCACGCCGTTGTCGGCCAGGTCCAGCGCGCAGTTCAACGCGGTCTGGCCACCCATGGTCGGCAGCAGCGCATCGGGCTTTTCCTTGGCGATGATCTTCTCGACCGTCTGCCAGTTGATCGGCTCGATGTAGACGGCGTCGGCCATCTCCGGGTCGGTCATGATCGTGGCCGGGTTGCTGTTGACCAGCACCACGCGGTAACCCTCGTCACGCAGGGCCTTGCAGGCCTGGGCGCCGGAGTAGTCGAACTCGCAGGCCTGGCCGATGACGATCGGGCCAGCACCGATGATGAGGATGGTCTTGAGGTCAGTGCGCTTGGGCATTTTCTTCTCTAAGTCAGTACAGCGTGACAAGGGGGGTGATCGCACGCTGTCGATCAGGAATCTTGATCCGCAGCACCGCGCCAGCGGCAGCAGCGATGCGGGGTTTACGGTCCATCGCGACGCCACCGGCGGGCCGGCGGCGTACTGATCACGCCTTGGCCTGCTCCATCAGCACCACGAAGCGGTCGAACAGCGGACCGACATCGGTCGGGCCCGGCGACGCTTCCGGGTGGCCCTGGAACGAGAACGCCGGCACGTCGGTGCGGGCCACGCCCTGGTTGGTGCCGTCGAACAGCGAACGGTGGGTCACGCGCAGGGTCGGCGGCAGGGTCGCTTCATCGATCGCGAAGCCGTGGTTCTGCGAGGTGATCATCACCCGGCCGCTGTCCAGGTCCTGCACCGGGTGGTTGGCACCGTGGTGGCCGTGGCCCATCTTCATGGTCTGCGCGCCCGAGGCCAGGCCCAGCAGCTGGTGGCCCAGGCAGATGCCGAAGGTCGGGATCTTCACCTCGATGAAGGTCTTGATCGCTTCGATGGCGTAGTCGCACGGTTCCGGGTCACCCGGGCCATTGGACAGGAACACGCCGTCCGGCTTCAGCGCCAGCACTTCGGCGGCCGGGGTCTGCGCCGGCACCACGGTCACTTCGCAGCCGCGCTCGGCCAGCATGCGCAGGATGTTGGTCTTCACGCCGAAATCGTAGGCCACGACCTTGAACTTCGCCGGCACGCTGACGAAGGCATTGGCATCCAGGTCCAGCTGGCCCTCGGTCCAGGTGTAGGTCTTCTCGGTAGTGACGACCTTGGCCAGATCCATGCCCTTCAGCCCCGGGAACTTGCGGGCGGCTTCCAGTGCCTTTTCCACGTCGATGTCGCCGGCCATCAGCGCACCGTTCTGCGCGCCCTTCTCGCGCAGGATGCGGGTCAGCTTGCGGGTGTCGATGCCGGCGATGGCGACCACGCCACGCTGGATCAGCCAGTCCTGCAGCGACACCTGGCTGCGCCAGTTGCTGGGACGGCGCGGAACGTCGCGCACGATCAGGCCGGCCGACCACACCTTGGACGCTTCATTGTCCTGGTCGGTCATGCCGGTGTTGCCGATATGCGGATAGGTCAGCGTGACCATCTGCCGGGCGTAGGACGGGTCGGTCAGCACTTCCTGGTAGCCGGTCATGGCGGTGTTGAACACCACCTCACCGACGGACAGGCCGGGCGCGCCTACGGATTCGCCCTCGAATACGGTGCCGTCTTCGAGGACGAGGATTGCGGCTTGGGTCACGGGAATCTCACTTTGGCTACCGAGGGGGCTGCCGAAGTCACGCCTGCGCTTCACGGAAATCCGGTTGCAAAAAAGCGCGGACGTACGGTCTGGGACCGGTCCGGCTTTCGTGATTCGGCGAGTGCGAATTGTAGCGCTGCCGGGGCGCTCGCGCCAGCGGTTATCGCGCTTCATGAACAGGCGATTGCGCATTCATTTCAATCCGGCGGCGTATGCGGACCGGAGGCGGGGTCGGATCCTTTCCCGGATGGGAAAGGCTCTGACCCCAGGCGCCCTCGGATGGGGTCAGAGCCCTTTCCGCTGGAAAGGGATCCGACCCCAGGAATCAGCCCGCCTTACTGCAGCAGGTCCCGCACCCGATAGCTGCCCGGGGCCCGGCCCTGCAGCTGCCGGGCGGCGAACAGCGCGCCGCGGGCGAAGATGTCGCGGTTGGTGGCCCGGTGCACCAGCTCGATGCGCTCGCCCGGGCCGGTGAACTGCACCAGATGCTCACCCACGATGTCGCCGGCACGCAGGCTGGCGTAATGCGGCTCCGCTCCGCCCCGCTGTGCGGCCGCGCCCAGCGTCAGCGCGGTGCCCGACGGCGCGTCTTTCTTCTGCGTGTGGTGCGATTCAACGATGTCGCAGTCCCAGCCGGCCAGCGCCTGCGCCGCGCGCTCGACCAGCTCGTCCAGTACCGCCACGCCCAGGCTGAAATTCGACGCCCAGACCAGCGGGATGGACGCCGCAGCAGCCTCCAACGCCTGCCGCTGCGCACTGGAGATGCCGGTGGTGCCCGAGACCAGGCCCGCACCCCGCTCCACGCACAGCGCCAACATCGGGTCGAAGCCCTCTGGCAGGCTGAAGTCGATCGCCACATCGAACACCGGCGCGCCAGGCAGCTCGCTCGCGCCGAAGAACGGCACGCCGTCGACCACGCGCTGGGTCGGCGCACGGCCGGTTACCGCAGCCACGATCTGCAGGGTTTCGGGATGTTCGGCGGCCAGCCGCAGCAGGGCCTGGCCCATGCGCCCGGAGGCACCGTGAATGAGCAATCGCAGGGGAGTCTGGTTCATGCCTGCAGGCTAGCGGCAGCACGCCTGCTCCGGCAAGCGCCATCACTGCTACGCTGCATGCCCTTTCATGCAATGGATGGCAGCCCCCTCATGCAGATCAGCGAACAGCTGGTGCTGGTCACCGGTGCCGGCCGCGGCCTTGGCCAGCACATCGCCCGCGCGTTCGCGGCGCAGGGCGCGCGCGTCATCGTCAACTACCACCGCAGCGAAGGCACCGCACGGGCGCTGGCCGCCGAGCTGGGCGGACAGGCGATCGCATTGCCGGCCGACGTCACCGACCGCAGCCAGGTGGACGCGATGCTGCAGCACGCCCTGGCGCACTTCGGCCAGGGCGTCACCACGGTGGTCAACAACGCACTCGCTGCGTTCTCGTTCAATGGCGATGCCCGCGACGCCGCCGCCGATATCGGCTGGCCGGCCTTCCAGGCGCAGTTCGAGGGCAGCGTGCGTGGCGCACTGAACACCGTGCAGGCCGCCCTGCCCGGGATGCAGGCCCGTCGCTTCGGTCGGGTGATCAACATCGGCACCAACCTGTTCCAGAACCCGGTCGTGCCCTACCACGACTACACCGCCGCCAAGGCCGCACTGCTGTCGCTGACCCGCACCCTGGCCGGCGACCTCGGTCCACACGGGATCACCGTCAACATGCTGTCCGGCGGCCTGCTGCGCACCACCGATGCCAGCGCCGCCACGCCCGAAGCGGTATTCGACTACATCGCCGCCAACACCCCACTGCGCAGCGTCACCACCCCGACCGAATTCGCCGATGCCGCGCTGTTCTTCGCCAGCCCGTGGTCACGCGCGGTGACCGGGCAGAACCTGGTAGTGGATGGCGGACTGGTGCGGGACTGAGCCGATGCGCATCTCCGAGGTCAGCCGCCTCACCGGTGCCAGCGCCAGGGCCATCCGCCTGTACGAGGCGCGCGGACTGCTGCCACCGGTGCCGCGCCTGAACCGCTATCGCGACTACAGCGAACAGGACGTGGCCTGGGTGCAGCTGATCCGGCAGGCGTTGGCGCTGGGCATCACGCTGGCCGCAATCTCCCGCCTGCAGGGACGCGATGGACGGCTCGACTGGCCGGCGGTTCTGGCCCTGCTTGAGCAGCAGCGCAGCCGCATTGCCAGCGAGCGGGCACGGCTGGCGCAGGTCGAGCTCGACCTGCAGCAGGTCAGCGACGAACTGCAGCAGTGGCTGCGCTCTGGCAGCGGTGACTGCATCCTGCAACCCAGCGGCTGCACCTCTGGCGTTTGACTCTGTCCCTGGGGCATAGGCCAACCTCGCGCACTTTCCATTGCCCGAGGTTGCCGTGTCCCGTTCCATCCTGATCCTGCTCGGCCACCCCGACCGCGACAGCCTGTGCGGCGCCCTCGCCCAGCGCTACGCCACCGCCGCCGAAAACGCCGGCCACCGGGTACGCCTGATCGCACTGGGCGACCTTGAATTCGACCCGGTGCTGCGCCACGGTTACCGCCAGATCCAGCCACTGGAAGCCGACCTGCAGGACGCCGCGGATGCGATCGAGGCCTGCGACCATCTGGTGCTGGTCTACCCGACCTGGTGGGGCGCGATGCCGGCGCTGCTGAAGGGCTTCTTCGATCGCGTGCTGCTGCCGGGGTACGCGTTCCGCTACCGGCGCGATTCGGTGTGGTGGGACCGGCTGCTGGCCGGGCGCAGCGCGCGGGTGATCACCACGCTGGATACGCCGCCCTGGTACTACCGCTGGATCTACCGCGACCCGGGCATCACCCAGATCCGCGCGCCCCTCCTGGAATTCTGCGGCATCCGCCCGGTGCGGATCAGCCGTCTCGGTGCGGTGCGCAGCAGTACCCCAGCACAACGCAGCAAGTGGCTGGCGCTGGCAGCAGAGCTGGGTTCACGGGCCGGGTAGATCCGCGGCCATGGGCAAAGCGTGCGAACCAAGGTTCGCACCCACCTGGCTGGAAGGTTTGCCCCCCACCTGGAAGGTTCACTCCCACCTGGGGGGTACTCGTTGCGAGTGTCGCGTTTGCCAATTGACCGCCAGGCACTGCGCCTCAAGGCTGTGGACCCCTCTTCCGGCCCAGGCAAAGCCCATGAAATCCTCGACTGTCTTCAGCAAGTGCGCCAGGAAGACCGGCTTTGCCGGCACGTCGACGACCCGCTACCGCTTGCTGGATGCCGCCCTGCTTGTCGTCAATCACCAACGCGCCAGCGAAAGCCGGGGCTTCTATGTGAATGCCGGGCTCTACTTTCCAGAACTGCTCGCGTATCCCCTTGCGCCTGACGATCTTGAAACCGCGTTCAGGTACCGCTCCAGCATTCCCACGCCCCATGTCGACTGGCGGATCGAAGAGACGCCGGGCCTGCGCCGGGCCTTCATCCAGCAGGATCTCGACGACCTGTTGGAGGCCGGAAACCGCGACGCGTTGAAGGCCCTGCTGCTCGATGCCCTGGCCGATGTGGTGGGCTTCGCGGCAGCCCATGGAAACCGGGAGTCGGTGCGGCGACTGAATCAGGACGGGAACTTCCGCGCGCTCATCCGCAGAGAGGTCTGAGCCCGGGGAGCGTGCGAACCAAGGTTCGCACCCACCGGACGGCCGCAGTCGAGCATGGCTCGACGCTACTTCTTGGTCGGCCCGCAGCTGTCGCAACCGCCACAGGCACCACCACCGCCCGTGGCCGGCGGCGCGATTTTCCTACCCAGCGCCTGCAGCCAGGCAGCGCGGCCCGGCTTCAGCAGGGCCAGCGCCAGCGCCCCGCGCAGCTTGCGCACGGTGCCGGGGAACTGCTTCTTCAGCACCACCCAGGCACTGACCAGCACGGCCACCGCGATGATCAGGTACTGCAGCAGCAGGCCGGCATCCATCAGCCGCCTCCCAGCGCCTTGGTCACCTGGTAGGTGATCAGCGCCGCCACGTAGGCCGCAGCAAACAGGTAGAACGCCGAGAAGGCCATCGTCTTCCACGAATTGGTCTCACGCTTGATGGTGGCCAGCGTCGAGATGCACATCGGGGCGTAGATGTACCAGACCAGCAGCGACAGCGCGGTGGCCAGCGACCAGCCGTCGCTGATCAGCGGGGTAAGCGCCTGGCTCGCGGCATCGTCATCGGCCGCCGACAGCGCGTACACGGTGGCCAGCGAGGACACTGCCACTTCGCGCGCGGCCAGGCCCGGAATCAGCGCGATGCAGATCTGCCAGTTGAAGCCCAGCGGCGCAAAGAATACCGCCATCGCATGGCCGATCTGGCCGGCGTAGCTGTAGTCGATGGCCGGCATGGTGGCGCCAGCCGGGGCCGCCGGGAACGACAGCAGCACCCACAGCAGGATGGTCAGCGCCAGGATGATGCCGCCAACGCGCTTGAGGAAGATCATGCCGCGCTCGTACAGGCCCACCGCCAGGTCGCGCACGTGCGGCAGGCGGTACGACGGCAGCTCCAGCATCAGCGGGTGCTCGCTCTTGTCGCGACGCCACTTCTTCATGATCCACGACATCGCCAGCGCACTGAGAATGCCCGCCGCGTACAGGCCGAACAGCACCAGGCCCTGCTGGTTGAACACGCCCCACACCGTCTTCTGCGGAATGAACGCGCCGATCAGCAGCGCATACACCGGCAGCCGCGCCGAACAGGTCATCAGCGGCGCCACCAGGATCGTGGCCAGGCGGTCACGCGGGTCCTGGATGCTGCGCGTGGACATGATGCCCGGCACCGCGCAGGCGAAGCTGGACAGCAGTGGGATGAACGAACGGCCGGACAGGCCGGCGGCCGCCATCATGCGGTCGAGCAGGAACGCCGCACGCGGCAGGTAGCCGGATTCCTCCAGCACCAGGATGAAGAAGAACAGGATCAGGATCTGCGGCAGGAACACCACCACGCCACCCACACCGGCGATGATGCCGTCGGTCAGCAGGCTGGCCAGCGGGCCTTCCGGCAGCACGCTGCCGACGAAGGCGCCGAGCCAGGCGAAGCCAGCCTCGATGGCATCCATCAGCGGTGTCGCCCAGGCATACACCGCCTGGAAGATCAGGAACATCACCACCGCCAGGCTGATCAGGCCGAACACCGGGTGCAGCAGCCAGCGGTCCAGCGCGTCGTCGATCTTCGCGGTCCGCGCCGGCATGCGCACGGCCACCGACAGGATCTCGCGCACCTTGGCGTGATAGTCGATGCCACCTTCCGGGCCCGGCACCGGCGCATCCAGGTGCGGCACCATCGCATCGAGGCGCTCGACCAGGGCCTTGGCCCCCTGCTTGCGCACCGCCACGGTTTCCACCACCGGCACGCCCAGTTCGCGCTCCAGCGCGGCCACATCCACCTGGATGCCGCGGCGCTGGGCCGCATCGACCATGTTCAGGGCCACTACCATCGGCTTGCCCAGCTCGCGCAGTTCCAGCGCGAAACGCAGGTGCAGGCGCAGGTTGGTGGCGTCGATCACGCACAGCAGCACGTCCGGTGCGGCCTCGCCCGGGTAGAAGCCCCGGCACAGGTCACGGGTGATCGCCTCGTCCAGGCTGGCCGGCTGCAGGCTGTAGGCGCCCGGCAGGTCAAGCACGGCGAATTCACGGCCGGACGGCGCGCGCAGGCGGCCTTCCTTGCGCTCGACGGTGACGCCGGTGTAGTTGGCGACCTTCTGGCGGCTGCCGGTCAGCTGGTTGAACAGCGCGGTCTTGCCGCTGTTGGGGTTACCGACCAGCGCGATGCGCAGGGGGGCGGTGGCGGTGGTAGCGGTCATGCGCGTCGTTCCTGGCTGGCGGCGTCGACCACGACGCGCTTGGCTTCACTGATCCGCAGCGCGAACCGGGTGAACCCGACCTGCACCAGCAGCGGCTCGCCGCCCACCGGGCCCTTGGCCACCAGGCGCACTTCCTCGCCCTTCACGAAACCCAGCTCGCGCAGGCGACGGGCAATGGCATCGTTGGCATGCAGGTCCTGCACGGACTCGACCACGGCCGAGGTGTGCAGCGGCAGTTCGGACAGCGTCATCTAGCGTGTTCTCTGCTGGATGTAAATGGTTCTCGATTCTAACATTCCCGCGTCGCGTCATGGCCCATGACCAATGGCCCGCTATGATCCATACAGGTATGGAGTGACCCTGGAATCCCATGAACGATGCTTTGCAAATCGAGCGCCGTGGCGCCGTCCTCACCCTCTGGCTGAACCGGCCGGAGCTGCACAACGCCTTTGACGCCAGCCTGATCGCCCGGCTGACCGCCGCACTGGAAGCCGCCGGCCGCGATGATTCGGTCCGCGCCGTGGTGGTGGCCGGCCACGGCGCCTCCTTCTCGGCCGGCGCCGACATGCAGTGGATGCGCGGCATGGCCGCCGCAAGCGAGGCCGACAACCGCGAGGACTCGCTGGCCCTGGCGCGGCTGATGCGCACCCTGGACGAGCTGCCCAAACCGACCCTGGCCCGGGTCCATGGCGCGGCCTTCGGTGGCGGCGTCGGCCTGGTCGCCTGCTGCGACATCGCCATCGCCAGCAGCTCGGCGCGCTTCGGCCTGACCGAAAGTCGCCTGGGCCTGCTGCCGGCGGTGATCTCGCCCTACGTAATCGAGGCCATCGGCCCGCGCCAGGCCCGGCGCTGGTTCGCTACCGGCGAGCATTTCGACGCCGAGACAGCGCTGCGCATCGGCCTGGTCCACCAGCTGGTCGAGCCGGAACGCCTGGATGAAGCACTGGAGCGCCAACTGGCCCTGCTCGACAAGGCCGGCCCGATCGCCTCGTCCACCGCCAAGCAGCTGGTGCGGCAGGTCCGCGACAGCCATGACCGCGACGCCCTGGATCGCGATAATGCCGCCCTGATCGCGCGCCTGCGGGTGTCCGCCGAGGGCCAGGAAGGCCTGGGCGCCTTCCTCGACAAGCGCGCGCCCCACTGGGTCACGGAAGCCTGAACATGCTCGATCATCTTGGTTTGACCAGCGCCGACCTGGCGCGCAGCAAGACCTTCTTCCTGCAGGCGCTGGCGCCGCTGCAGATCGGCGTGGTGATGGAAGTGACCGCCGAACAGACCGGCGCGCACGACCACATCGGCTTCGGCAGCGACGGCAAGCCGTTCTTCTGGCTCGGCAATGGCGGCACCGCCAGCCACGGCGTGCACGTGGCCTTCGCCTGCGCCAGCCGCGCCCAGGTGGACGCCTTCCATGCCGCCGGCCTCGCCGCCGGTGGCCACGACAACGGCGCGCCGGGCCTGCGCCCGTGGTACCACCCGGACTACTACGGCGCCTTCGTGCTCGACCCGGACGGCAACAACATCGAGGCGGTCTGCCACCGCCCCGCCGACGAGGTGGCCGCATGAGCGACTACGTCCGCATCGTCGAGGTCGGCCCGCGTGACGGCCTGCAGAACGAAAAGCAGTCGGTGTCCACCGCCGACAAGATCGAACTGATCAACCGCCTGTCGGCCACCGGCCTGCGCAGCATCGAGGCGACCAGCTTCGTCAGCCCGAAGTGGATCCCGCAGCTGGCCGATGCCGCCGAGGTCTACGCCGGCATCCAGCGCCGGCCCGGCATCCACTACCCGGTGCTGGTGCCGAACGAACAGGGCTACGACCGCGCCCGTGCGGTGGGCGTGGAGGAAGTGGCGGTGTTCACCGCAGCGTCCGAGGCGTTCAACCGCACCAACACCAATGCCGGCATCGACGAATCGCTGGCCCGGTTCGAGCCGATCCTGCGCCGCGCCGCCGCCGATGGCGTGCGCGTGCGCGGCTATGTCTCCACCGTGCTCGGCTGCCCCTACCAGGGCGAGGTGCCACTGGCCGACGTGGTGCGGGTGGCGCGTGCCCTGCACCAGATGGGCTGTTACGAAATCTCGCTGGGCGACACCATCGGCGTCGGCACCCCGCGCAAGGCACGGGCGATGCTGCAGGCGGTTGCCGCCGAGATTCCGATGGCGGCACTCGCCGTGCACTTCCACGACACCTATGGCCAGGCCATCGCCAACATCGCCACCTGCCTGGAAGAAGGCGTGCGCGTGGTCGACAGCGCGGTGTCTGGCGCCGGTGGCTGCCCGTATGCCAAGGGCGCCAGCGGCAATGTCGCCAGCGAGGACGTGGTCTACCTGCTGCAGGGCCTGGGCCTGGACAGCGGCGTGGACCTGCCGGCACTGGCCGAGACCGGCCGCTGGCTGGCCGGCCTGCTCGGCCGCGCCACCGCCAGCCGCACCGGCCAGGCACTGGCCGCCGCCGGCTGACCGCCGCGCTGCGCCGCCCTGCAGCGGCGGCGCAGTGCACAACAGCGGCGGTCGCGGCTTCCGTTAGAATCGGCGGTTCTCGAACCTGCAGGACCGTGCAATGCAGCTGTCTTCCGTACGTGCCGTGATCACTGGCGGCGTCTCCGGCCTCGGCCTGGCCGTGGCCCAGCACCTCGTCGCCCAGGGCGGCAAGGTGGCCCTGTTCGACCTCAACGACGACAAGGGCGCCGCCGCCGTTGCCGATCTGGGTGCCGACAAGGCCCGCTATTTCAACGTCAACGTCAGTGATGAAGCGGCCGTCTCGGCAGCCATCGACCAGGCCCACGATTTCCTCGGCGGCCTGAACGTGGCGATGAACTGCGCCGGCATCCTCGGCGCCGGCCGCGTGCTGGGCAAGGAAGGCCCGATGCCGCTGGCCGGCTTCCAGGGCACGGTGATGGTCAACCTGGTCGGCAGCTTCAACGTTGCAAAGGCCGCGGCCAACCGCATGCAGCACAACGAGGCCGGCACCGACGGCGAGCGCGGCGTGATCATCAACACCGCCAGCATCGCCGCCTATGAAGGCCAGATCGGCCAGGCCGCGTATGCCGCCAGCAAGGGCGGCGTGGTGTCGATGACGCTGCCGATGGCGCGCGAACTGTCGCGCTTCGGCATCCGCGTCAATACGATTGCTCCAGGCGTGTTCTGGACGCCGATGGTGGACGGCATGCCCGAGGCCGTGCAGCAGTCGCTGGCCGCCTCGATTCCGTTCCCGTCACGCCTGGGCAAGCCGGAAGACTTCGCCAGCCTGGTCGGCTTCATCCTCGGCAACACCTACCTCAACGGCGAGACCATCCGCCTGGACGGCGCTACCCGCCTCGCTCCGAAGTGATTCCCCCGGGCGCCGGGACGGCGCCCTCCCCCAACGACCTAGATCACCATGAAAGCCAACGACATCAAGAAGGGCAACGTCGTCGAGTACAACAACGGCGTGTACCAGATCCGCGACATCGAGCGCAGCTCGCCGCAGGGTCGCGGCGGCAACGTCCGCTTCCGCTTCATCATGTACAGCGTGCCGGGCGGCAACAAGCTCGACGCCAGCTTCGATGCCGACGACAACCTGGTCGAGGTCGAACTGCTGCGCCGCCAGTCCACCTATTCGTACAAGGACGGCGATGCCTTCGTGTTCCTCGATGACGAGGACTACACCCCGTACACCCTGGACGCGGACGTGATCGGCGACGACGCCGGCTACATCACCGACGGCCTGACCGGCATCTACGTGCAGGTGATCGACGAGCAGCCGGTGGCGATCCAGCTGCCGGCCTCGGTGGTGCTGGAAGTGATCGAGACGCCGCCGGAACTGAAGGGCGGCACCGCTACCAAGCGCCCGAAGCCGGCCAAGCTCAACACCGGCATCGAGATCATGGTGCCGGAGTACATCGTCAACGGCGAACGCGTGCTGGTGAACACCGCCACAGGCGAATTCGCTGGCCGTGCCGACTAATCGCCTCGCGCTGATCGCCTGCCTGTCCCTGCTTGCGGCGTGTTCGCCGCAGGCAGCGGACGGATCATCGGCGACAGCGGTTGTGTAGAGCCGAGCCCACGCTCGGCTGCAGTGCCTGCCCAACGCACACAGCAGCCGAGCGTGGGCTCGGCTCTACAGAGAGCTTACGGCTGCTTCGCGCCGAAGTTGCCACAGCCGTGGTACTGGCGGGTGCCGATGGTCAGGTTCACCTTGGCATCGAATGCCTCGCCACTCATGTCATCCTGGCAGCTGGTGCGCTGGAAGCTGAGCTTGACGTCGGTACCGTCGGACGCCTTGCCACTCCAGCCGTCAGCGCCTTCGGTGGGCTTGGCCACATCGAAGCGGCGCTCGCCATAGTCGACTTCCACCTGCAGGCCCGGCGTGTCGCCATCAACGACCGCAAGCCACCCCGGCTCGTTGCCGGTGGCACGGAACGCGGCATTGCCGGCACTGCCATCGCCTTCAGTGGCTTCCACCGCATGGCACTCGCGATCGGCTTCGCCCTTCAGGCTCAACAGGCCGTCATCGCTACCCTTGGTCCAGAAGCTGTTGCCCTGGCCATCACCATACTTCGCGCCCGACCCCGCACGCTCGGAGGTCATGGCGAAGGTACGGTCGCCGATCACTACCGTCGCCGCATCCTCGCCATTGAAGGTCGCGCGCACGCTCAGATCACCGCACTGGTACGTGGTCTCGCTGCCGGTACCGGCGCCGGTGCTGGCAGCCGGTTCGGGCGCCGCCGGCGGCGCGGCATCACTGCCGCTCGCGGCGGGCGGCTGGGCCGGCTGGCACGCGGCCAGCACCAACCCGAGGGAGGCTGCCAACAGACTGGGAACTACACGCATGGCTCGACTCCTTGTCGACACTACAGAGAGGCTCGACCCTACCACCTGTCGGTGAGCGGGGCCTGAAAGCGGCCTGACCGCACTCATGCAGCCAGTACCGCCATGGACAGCAGCTGCGCGCCGCTGCCGCCGGAACTGCAGGTCCAGACCCGCAGCAGGCGCAGTTTCAATTCGCTCTCCCGGCCGTGCCGGCACACCGCCAATCGCACGTCGCTGGAGAGCAACGCCAGACGGCCACACAGCAGCGTTTCCACCGCGTACGACTGCAGGCTTCGCACCTGCAGGTTCCCGGCCAGCCAGTCGCCCAGCCAGGGCAGATCGAGCATGCGCCCGCCCTGCCCGTCCATCATGAACAAGGCCGGCGATACCAGCGCGGTCAGCACATCGTGGTCGTCTTCCAGCAATGCCTGCCGCAGGCGCTGTTCCAGCGCTGCCAGCTGCCGCTCATGCAGATCTTCAACGATGTCCCGTTCCATCCACGGATCCTTCCGGCATCGGCCGGCGCCTGCGCAGGCGCTGCGCGATCCACTGCCGCGCGCCCTGCACCACTACATAGAAGACCGGCACGAAGAACACCGCCAGCACGGTCGCACTGACCATGCCGCCGAACACGCCGGTTCCGATCGCCTGCTGGGTTTCCTTCGACGCGCCCTGCGCCAGCATCAGCGGCACCACGCCCAGCGCGAACGCCAGCGAGGTCATCACGATCGGCCGCAGGCGCAGGCGCGCCGCCTCCAGCGCTGCTTCAACCAGGCCGCGCCCCTGCTGCTGCAGCTGCCGCGCGAACTCGACGATGAGGATCGCGTTCTTCGCCGACAGCCCGATCACGGTGATCATGCCGACCTTGAAGAACACGTCGTTGGGCATGCCGCGCAACAACACGGCGGCGACCGCACCGAGCAGGCCCAACGGCACCACCAGCATCACCGCCAGCGGAATCGACCAGCTCTCGTACAGTGCCGCCAACACCAGGAACACCACCAGCATCGACAACAGCAGCAGCCACGGCGCCTGCGCGCCCGACTCACGCTCCTGCAGCGACTGGCTGGTCCACTGCAGGGCGAAGCCGGACGGCAGTTTTTCGGCCAGCCGCTCCATCTCCGCCATGGCCTGGCCGGTCGACACGCCGGACGCCGGTGCACCGGACAGGTTCAGCGCCGGGAAGCCGAGGTAGCGCTGCAGCTGCAGCGGCGCCTCGGTCCAGTGCGGGGTCACCAGTTCGGACAACGCCACCATGCCACCCTCGCTGTTGCGCACGTACAGCTTCAGCACGTCCTCCAGTTCCATGCGGTGCGGCGCGTCGGCCTGCAGGATCACCTGCTGCAACCGGCCCTTGTTGGGGAAGTCATTGACGTACTGCGAGCCCATCGCCGCCGACAGCGTGCTGCTGATGTCACCGAAACCCACGCCCATCGCCTCGGCCTTGGCACGGTCGATGTCCAGCCGCACGCTGGTGCCTGCAGGCAGGCCATCGGCATGCACCTCGGACAGCAGCGGGCTGGCCTCGGCCAGCTTCAGCAGCTGCTGCAGGGCCGCGCGCAGCTCGGCCTGGCTCTGCCCGGTACGCGCCTGCAGGGCGAGCGAGAACCCGGACGAACGGCCCAGGCTGTCGATCGCCGGCGGCATCACGCTCATCACCTCGCCCTCGGCGATCGTGGCCATCGCCTTCTGCGCGGCCTCCACCTCGCCGGCCGCGGTGGCGCCTGCGCGCTCGCCCCAGTCCTTCAGCATGGTGTAGGTCAGCGCCGCGCTCGGGCCGGAGCCAGAGAAGCTGTAGCCAAGGATCGACTGATTGGAGCCGATGCCTGGGCGCGAGGCCACATGCCGTTCGTAGGCTTCGACCACCGCCAGCGTGCGTTCGGCGGTGGCTTCGGCCGGCAGCTGGATCGAGGTCATGAAATAGCCCTGGTCCTCTTCCGGCAGGAACGCGCCCGGCAGCCAGTGCAGGCCCAGCAGCAGCGCCACTACCAGTGCGGCGAACACGCCCATCACCCGCCCGCTTCGCCGCAGCACGGAGGCCACGCCACGCTGGTAGCGCCCGGTCATCTTCTCGAAGCCACGATTGAAGGCACCGAACAGCCCGCCCCGACCATGGTGGCCATGGGTGTTCGGGCGCAGCAGGGTCGCGCACAGCGCTGGCGTCAGACTCAACGCCAGCAGCGCCGAGAACAGGATCGACACCGCCATCGCCACGGTGAACTGGCGGTAGATCGCGCCCACCGAGCCGCTGGCCAAGGCCATCGGAATGAACACGGCGGTCAGCACCAGGGTGATGCCGATCACCGCACCGGTCAGCTCGCGCATCGCCTTGATGGTGGCCTCGCGCGGCGGCAGGCCTTCCTCGGCCATGATCCGTTCCACGCCCTCGACCACCACGATCGCGTCGTCGACGATGATGCCGATCGCCAGCACCATGCCGAACATGGTCAGCACGTTGATCGAGAAGCCCAGCGCCAGCATCACCGCGAAGGTGCCGAGCAGCGCGATCGGTGCGACCAGCGCCGGAATCAGCGTGTAGCGCCAGTTCTGCAGGAACAGGTACATCACCGCGAACACCAGCAGCATCGCCTCCAGCAGCGTCTGCACCACCTTCTGGATCGAGATCTTGACGAACGGTGCGGTGTCGAACGGAATGCTCGATTCCACGCCGCGTGGCAGCAGCGGCGCCAGTTCGGCCATGCGCTCACGCACCGCCGACGCGGTACGCACCGCGTTCGCGCCGGGACGCAGCTGCACGCCGGCGGCGGTGGCCGGATGGCCGTCCTCGCGGGTGCCCCAGGCATAGCTCTGCGCGCCCAGTTCAACGCGGGCGACATCGCCCAGCACCACCCGTGAACCGTCGGCCCCGGCACGCAGCACGATGGCGGCGAACTGTTCCGGCGTGGACAACTGGCCCTCGGCGCTGAGCGGCACGGTGATGCGCTGGCCTGGAACACCCGGCGAATCACCAATGCGTCCCGGCGAGATCTCCAGGTTCTGCTGCTCGATGGCGGTGGCCACATCGCCCATGGTCAGGCCGTAGCCGGTCAACCGGGTCGGGTCCAGCCACACGCGCATCGCCTGCTCGGCACCGAACAGCTGCACGCGGCCGACGCCATCGATGCGGCGCAGCTCTTCGATGATGTTGCGCGCCATGAAATCGCCCAGCGCGGCCTCGCTGACGCTGGCGTCCGGCGAACGCAGGCCGACCAGCATCAGGAAGCCGGAATCAGCGGCCTCCACGAACAGGCCGTTCTGGCGCACGCTGCGCGGCAGGCGCGGCTCGATCGCCTTGATCCGGTTCTGCACGTCCACCTGCGCCAGCTCGGGGTTGGTACCGGGCTTGAACGTGGCGGTGATCGAGGCCTCACCGGAGGTGTCCACCGACGATTCGAAGTACAGCAGGTGCTTGACGCTGGACAGCTCGCGCTCGATCAGGCCGACCACCGCATCGTTCAGCGTCTGCGGGCTGGCACCCGGGTAGCTGGCATAGATGCTGACGCTCGGCGGCGCAACCGCCGGATAGCGCTCCACGGCGAGCCGCGGAATCGCCAACACGCCGGCCAGGATGATGAAGATCGCCAGCACCCAGGCGAACACCGGGCGATCGATGAAGAAACGTGCCATGTTGGATTTCCCTGGAGGGACCGGCCCGGGAAAGGCTCAGCCCTTGCTGCCGGCCTGCATCGCACCGGCGCTGGCGACCGGCCTCTGCCAGTCGCGCGCATCGACCACCACGCCTTCCTGCAGGCGCTCCTGGCCCTCGACCACCACCTTCTCGCCCGCCTTCAGGCCGGTACGCACCAGCCACTGGCGATCAACGCTGCCGTCCACCTCCAGCGTGCGGATCACCGCCTTGCCGTCGGCGCCGATCACCCAGGCGTAGGCCTGGCCGCCAGCACTGCGCAGCACGGCCTGCTGCGGCACGGTCAGTGCACTGGCCGGGGCACCGCGTGGCACCTTCGCGCGCACGTACATGCCGGGCAACAGCTGGCGCTGCGGGTTGTCGACCAGGATGCGCAGGATCACATCGCCGGTGCGTGCATCGACATTGATGCCGGAGAACAGCAGCTGGCCGCGCTCGGGCAGCGGCTTGCCGGCGGCACCGATGATCGTCACCGGCAGCTCGCCACCACCGGCGGCACTGCGCTGCAGCGACTCCAGCTGCGCCGCCGGCTGGCGCACGTCCACGTAGACCTGGTCGATCTGCTGCACCACCGCCATCGGCTCGGCATCGGCCACGCCCACCAG
The DNA here is from genome assembly GCF_003205835.1 of Stenotrophomonas maltophilia. Lineage (GTDB taxonomy): Bacteria > Pseudomonadota > Gammaproteobacteria > Xanthomonadales > Xanthomonadaceae > Stenotrophomonas > Stenotrophomonas riyadhensis. The sequence goes on along the minus strand of NZ_CP029773.1, from coordinate 2,087,611 downwards.
CGCACCTTCGGTGACCAATGCCTGATCGATACGGCCGGCAATCGGTGCGCTGACCGTCGCATAGCGCAGGTCGAGCTGGCGACGGGACAGGATCGCGCGCGCTTCATTCACCGCCGCGCGCGCCTGCTCGTACTCGGCACTGGCGTCGTCGCGATGCTGCTGGCTGACCGCCTGCGCGGCAGCCAGGGCGTGCAGGCGCTGCGACTGCACGCGACTGCGGCCCAGCGCCGCTTCACTGCGCTGCAGCGCGGCCAACGCCGAATCGACATCGGCGCGGAATGCCGCCGGGTCGATCTGGAAAAGAGGCTGGCCGGCGGCCACTTCGGCGCCCTGCTCGAACAGGCGGCGCTGCACGATGCCACCCACCTGCGCTCGGATCTGCGCGGTGCGCACGGCGGCCACGCGGCCAGGCAGTTCGTCGTCACGCTGCACCACCTGCGGGCCGACGGCGACCACGCTGACGCGGGGTGCGGCTTCCGGCGTGGCTTCGGGGGTGGAGCAGGCCGTCATGGCCAAGGCGAGGGCCGCGATCAACGCGACCGGAGTCCTGAAGGTTCTCATTGCTGTGCACAATGCCGCGCAGGCGGCTGAAAGGTTCTGAAGAACCCAGTGTGCGTGGCGATGATGGGGTTTCGATGGAGGAACTGTGGAGATACGATGGAGGCAAGCACCTTAAGGCCCCGCCCCTGCATGCATGCCTCCCCTGCCCTCGCCGCCCTCGTCCTGATCGTCGAGGATGAGGCCGAGATCGCCGATATTCTCACCGCCTATCTGGAACGCGAAGGACTGCGCACGCTGCGCGCCGCCGACGGCCACAGCGCCCTGGACCTGCACCGCAGCGCCCGCCCCGACCTGGTCCTGCTCGACGTGCAGCTGCCGCGCCTGGATGGCTGGAGCGTGCTGACCCAGCTGCGCCAGCGCGGCGAAACGCCGGTGATCATGCTGACCGCGCTGGACCAGGACCTGGACAAGCTGACCGCACTGCGCATGGGCGCCGACGACTACGTGGTCAAGCCGTTCAATCCGGCCGAAGTGGCGGCGCGCGTGCGCGCGGTGCTGCGGCGTACGCTGCGCGCCTCGCGCGTGGATGCACCCAGCGCGCTGCGCGTCGGCCCGCTGCTGATCGACTCGGCCACCCACGCCGTGCACGTGGAGGGTGAAGGCTACAGCCACGAAGTCCTGCTCACCCTCACCGAATTCAAGCTGCTGCACTGCATGGCGCTGGCGCCGACGCGCATCTTCAGCCGCAGTGAGCTGATGCACGAATGCCTGCCGGAAAGTGAAGCACTGGAACGCACCGTTGACAGCCATGTCAGCAAGCTGCGCCGCAAGCTGGATGAAGTGGGCATGCTCAATGTGCCCGCCAGCGTACGCGGTGTCGGCTACCGGTTGATGGCGGACCGCTGATGGCCCCTCTGCGCCGCTCCGGGCTCAGCCGGCACATCATCGTTTCGATGTCGCTGATGGTGATCGGCGTCATCGTGATGATGATCCTGTCGTCGTGGCTGCTGTACGCGGTGCTGGTCGAGTTCTTCCCCGGCAGCGCCGAAGAACCGGAGAGCTGGCTGCCGACCGGGCCGGAACTGGCGTGGATGGTCGGGGTGATCCTGACCGGGCTGGCGCTGGCCATCGCCGCCTCGTTCCGCCTCGCCCACCGCATCCTGTCGCCGCTGAATTCGCTGGTCGACAGCGTACGCGCGCTTGCCGGCGGCGACCTGGGTGCGCGCGCCAGCGTCGAAGAGAACTCACCGGGCGAAGTGGCCACCCTGGTCGAAGACTTCAATGCGATGGCGCGCCGCCTGCAGCACATGGAGAGCGAGCGTTCGATGTGGCATGCGGCCATCGCCCATGAGCTGCGCACGCCGGTGACCATCCTGCGCGGCCGCCTGCAGGGACTGGCCGAGGGCGTGTTCCAGCCCGACGAATCCCAGTTCCGCAGCCTGCTGGCCCAGGTCGAAGGGCTGTCCCGCCTGATCGAGGACCTGCGCGTGCTGAGCCTGTCCGACAATGCGCGACTGGACGTGCGCCGCGCACGCACCGACGTGGTGGCCGAGGTGCATTCGGTGATGACCCTGGTCGACCCGCAGTTCCGCGCTGCAGGCTTCGTGCTGGAGCTGGAAACCAGCCGCGAGGAGCACAACGCGCACTGCGACCCGACCCGCCTGCGCCAGGCATTGCTGGCGCTGCTGGAGAACGCGCGACGCTATGCCAGTCCGGGCAAGGTGCGGATTGCGGTGCATGACACGCCCGGCCACGTGCAGGTGGCAATCGAAGACGAGGGCCCGGGCATCGACCCGGAACTGCACGCGGACATCTTCACCCCGTTCATGCGTGCCGACGGTTCGCGTTCGCGCCAGGGCGGCGGTAGCGGGCTCGGCCTGGCGGTGGTCAAGGCCATTGCCGATGCGCACGGTGGCCGCGTCTACTGCATCCCGGGCAGTACCGGCGGAAGCCGCTTCGTCATCGAACTGCCGCGTCAATAACCGGACCGGCTGCCTGCGTGCGCAGATGTGCACCGAGTGCGGCCAGATTGGCGTCGATCGCATCCATTTCGTCGCGCTGCTTCACCGGCAGCTGCTGACGCAGCTGTACGCGCAGCGCCTGCCACGCCGGGACCGCCTGCGCACTGGCGGTGGCCACGGCCTCGGACAGCAGCGCCTGCTCGTCGCCCAGCGGCAATCCATAGCCGCTGTCCTGCAGCAGCGTCCCCGGGCGCAGCCACTGCCCGCTCTGCTCCAGCAACCCCCGCAGACTGCGCATTTCAGCGCTGTCCGGTGCGGCCAGCAGCTGCCGCTTGAGCACATCGCGTGCGCGCAGCTCGGCCCGCCGCAGCGCGGCCTGTTCCAGCAGCAACAGGCCGGCACTGGCACGCAGGTCCCCCTTCAGCAGCCACGGCGCCCGTTGCCGTGCAGGCAGCTTCAACCAGCCGCGCACATCGCGTGCGGGCAATGGCAGCTGGGCTGCGGCCACGCCGAACAACTGCTGGTAGTGGTCGCGCGCCGAAGCGAAGTAGTAGCCCTGCGCCTGCGCTGCATCGCGGTCCGTCAGTACCCCCTCGTCGAGCACGCCCAGCCGCACCAGTCGCCGCTTCAGGCCGCGCGGACTCAGCTGGGCCAGCCCGGCCTCGCCCAGCCGCGGCACACCCGCCTGCAGCAGCTTTGCGGTTTCCACCGCGCAGTTGTTGCTGACGAAGTAATAGCGCCCGTCATAACTCCAGTGCACCTGTGCGGTACGCTCGAGCAGGCTGGCGATCTCGCTGCGTTCCAGCTGCAACGGCAGCGACTGCAATCCGCGCAGCTCGACCTTGGTGTACTCGTCCACCACCTGCTGCAACGGCAGCACGAACAAGCGCGACGGATAGCCACCGGTCAGCCCGCGCCAGTTGGATATCTGCACGTCACCAACAAAGGCGCGGAACGACAGCACGCGGTGGTACTCCAGGTCCAGGCGACAATCCGGCCCAGGTGCGCGCCCCGGCTTGCAGATCACCAGCCGCAGCATGCTGTGGCCCCAGCGACTCATCGGCTGCGCACTGCCTTCGGCGAACAGGTAATCCACCGCGTAGACGCGCGCCGGGTCGAGGTGCAGCAGCGATGCAGCGCCTTCTTCCGATTCGGCCTGGAGCAAGGGCAGCGTCGTAGCGCACTGCGGCTGTGGCAGCGACGGCGGTGTTCCGAAGTGAGCCTGGTACCACTGCGCCAACGCGGGGCGCCGGCAGGCGAACTCGCCATCGAGCACGAAATGCTCGGCGTTCACTGCCAGGTACTCGGCCGGGTCCTTCAGCTCATAGGCATCCGGACTGCGGTCATGGAAGTCGTTGTCGCCACGGCCGAGATGCCAGGGCTTGCGCTGCCAGCCCGCGAGGTCACGCCAACGCATGCTCTGCGACCAGTCAGCACCACCACGGTCTGCAACATGGGTCAGTTCATGCACCAGCGCGCTGCGTCGCGCACGGCGGGCGCCGGGCATGCCGTCATCCAGCAGATCGCGGCGCAACGTGATGCGGCCACCGAACGTGCGGCCGTGCACCTTGGCAGGAAGGTCATCACTCCAGCGCACCTGCACCTGAGCCGGCAAAGCGCGCAGCAGGCCCTCCGGCAGCAGTGACTGCACGTCGGCCAGGGTCTGGCTGGCGAGCTGCTGCTGCGCCGGATCGAGACCGGACGGATCAAGCTGCAGGCGATCAGCCGCGTGCGCGGCATGAGCGATCAGCAGTAGAGCCACGCCGTGCGTGGCTGCGTTCCACCGCCCAAACCACTGTAGAGCCGAGCCATGCTCGGCTGCTATTGCGATCCGCGTGCGCTGGGCGTTCAGCCGAGCATGGCTCGGCTCTACAGAAAGCGATGACGCCGAGGTCATGCAGCCCGGATCAACGCGCCAGCAGCGCGCGGGCCAGTTCCAGGTCGCTCTGCTGCTGTGCGGCAGTGCTCTGCTCGCGCAGGTGGACAAGCGCCGCCTGCAGGCGAGCGCCACGGATCTGGCCGTCGCTGGCGACGAACGCAGCGGCATCGTCGCGTGCAGCCAGCACCACCTTGTCGTCACCCGAGCTGCTGCCCGAGGAACCGGAGGACGCACCGGTGGCCGAGCCGGCCGAGGTGCCGGCGAAGCTGGAAGCGAAGCCGGCCAGCGGCAGGGACAGCAGGGCAAGCAGCAGGAGCGGACGGGTCATCGGTTCGAAGCCGGTTGTTAGGAAGCGTGGAGCGTAACGGGTACGTGAAGGATTTGCCCGGCTCAGGCGTCGAACAGCTTGCCGGGATTCAGCCGCGCTTGGGGATCGAAAGCGCGTTTGACCGCCTTCATCAGCGCGATCTCGGCCGGGCCGCGGGTGCTGTCCAGGTAGCCCTTCTTGACCAGGCCGATGCCGTGCTCGGCCGAGATGCTGCCATCGAAGCGCGCCAGCACCTGCGCCAGCAGCTTGGTCACCTGCTCGCACTGCGCCACGAAATCGGCGTCGCTGGTGTCGTCCGGCTTGAGCACGTTGATGTGCAGGTTGCCGTCGCCGATATGGCCGAACCAGACCACATCGAAGTGCGGGTAGGCCTGCCCGATCAGCGCCTGGGTCTCGGCCAGGAACGCCGGCATCGCCGAGATCCGCACCGAGACGTCATTCTTGTAGGGCGTGTAGCGCGCCAGCGATTCAGTGATGCCTTCGCGCAGGCGCCACAGCTGGGCGGCCTGGGCATCGCTGGCACTGATCACGCCGTCACTGACCCAGCCATTGCCCATGCAGTCCTCGAACGCGGCCATCGCCGCCGCTTCCTGGGCCTCGTCGCCGGCGGCGAACTCGGTGACCACGTAGTACGGATGCACCTCGTCGAACGGTGCCTGCGCGCCATGCGCCAGCACGTGCTCCAGCGCCCGGTCGGTGAAGAATTCGAAGGCCTGCAGCTGCAGGCGCGCGCGGAACGCGGCGAATACCTGCATCAGCACCTCGAAGCTGGGTACGGCCAGCAGCATCACGTTGCTTGCCGGCGGCGGATCGGTCAGCTTCACCGTGGCTTCGACGATCACGCCCAGCGTGCCCTCCGAGCCGATCAGCAGCTGGCGGAAGTCGTAGCCGCTGGAATTCTTGATCAGGCCCTTGTTGAGCTCCAGCAACTCGCCATCAGCCGTGACCACCTTCAGCCCTGCGATCCACTCGCGGGTGTTGCCGTAACGGATCACGCGGATGCCACCGGCATTGGTGGCGATGTTGCCGCCGATCGAGCAGGACCCGCGGGCGGCGAAATCCACCGGGTAGATCAAGCCATGGTCCAGCGCGGCATTGTGCACGGCTTCCAGCGGCATGCCGGCCTGCACCACCAGGGTGCGATCGACCGCGTCGTAGGCCAGCGCCTTGTTCATCCGTTCCAGGCTGAGCACCAGCTCGCCGTTGGCGGCCACCGCACCACCCGAGAGGCCGGTGCGGCCACCGGACGGCACCACGGCCACGCCCTCGCCTGCGCTCCAGCGCATCACCGCTTGTACTTCCTCGACCGTTGCCGGCAGTGCGATCGCCAGCGGCGCCGGCGTCCAGCGCCGGGTCCAGTCGCGCCCGTAGTGCTCCAGGTCGGACGGGTCGGTCTTCAGCTTCAGGCCGGGACAGGCCTGCTGCAGCGAGGCAATGCGGGAATCGGTCATGACGGTCCAGCGCGGTGCGTGAAGAACGGGCAAGCGTGCCAGTGGCGCGCGCCAGCGTCCAGCCCCGCAGCCGTGCAGATAGCTACGGATGCAACCAATTGCGCACTGCACCATGGTCGCTGCGATCTGGCATAGTGGTCAGCCCCTGTCCCACTGGCCGTGTCGCCCCATGTCGCCGAAGAAGACCTCGTTCCCGAAGCAGGATATCCGCGTGCTGTTGCTGGAGGGGGTCAGCCAGACCGCCGTGGAGGTATTCAGCGCCGCCGGCTACAGCCAGATCGAAGCGCACACCAAGGCGCTGCCCGAGGACGAACTGAAGGCACGCATCGCCGAGGCGCACATCGTCGGCATCCGTTCGCGCACCCAGCTCAGCGCCGAAGTGCTGGCCGAGGCCAAGCGCCTGATCGCGGTGGGCTGCTTCTGCATCGGCACCAACCAGGTCGACCTGGACGCGGCCGAGCTGGCCGGCATCCCGGTGTTCAACGCGCCCTATTCCAACACCCGCAGCGTGGCCGAGCTGGTCATCGCCGAGGCGATCATGCTGACCCGTGGCATCCCTCAGAAGAATGCCGAATGCCATCGCGGCGGCTGGTCGAAGTCGGCCAGCGGCAGCCATGAAGTGCGCGGCAAGACGCTGGGCATCATCGGCTATGGTCACATCGGCACCCAGGTCGGCGTGCTGGCCGAATCGCTGGGCATGCAGGTGATCTTCCACGACGTGGAAACCAAGCTGGCACTGGGCAATGCCCGTGCGGCGGCCAGCTTGGACGACCTGCTGGCGCGCGCCGACATCGTCACCCTGCACGTGCCGGAGACCCCGTCCACGCAGTGGATGATCGGCAGCACCGAGCTGGCGAAGATGCGCAAGGGCGCGCACCTGATCAACGCCGCGCGCGGCACCGTGGTCGACATCGATGCGCTGGACGCGGCCCTGGCCAGCGGCCAGGTCGGCGGCGCCGCGCTGGACGTGTTCCCGGTCGAACCGAAGGGCAATGGCGATATCTTCGAATCGCCGCTGACCCGCCACGACAACGTGATCCTGACCCCGCACGTGGGCGGCAGCACGCTGGAGGCGCAGGACAACATCGGCGTTGAAGTGGCCGCCAAGCTGGTGCGCTACAGCGACAACGGCAGCACCCTGTCGGCGGTCAACTTCCCGGAAGTGACCCTGCCCGAGCACGCCGACAGCCTGCGCCTGCTGCACATCCACCAGAACGTGCCGGGCGTGCTGTCCAAGGTCAACGAGATCTTCTCGCGCCACAACGTCAACATCGACGGCCAGTTCCTGCGCACCGACCCGAAGGTGGGCTACGTGGTGATCGACATCACCGCCAGCGAGGAACAGGCCGCCGCCGTGCGCGACGAGCTGGCCGCGATCCCGGGCACGCTGCGCACGCGCATCCTGTATTGACGCGGATCCCGCCATGCACTTGTAGAGCCGAGCCCATGCTCGGCTGCGGTTCCGGCCCGCATTGAGCCGAGCATGGGCTCGGCTCTACAGGTTGCTAGCGCGCCAGCCACCGGCGGGCCATGCGCTGCATGGATTCGTCAGATTCCGGGTCGGTCGCGACCTCGGTCACCGGGCGCCAGGCCAGGTCGAGTGACTCCTCGCTGAGCACGAAGATCTCGCCACCCAGCGCGCGGATCACGAAACGTACGTCGTAGTGCCAGTGCCCCGGCACGTCCTTGCGCTCCGGAATCCAGTGCTTGTCCAGATCGAAGATGGCCGGGTCTTCCAACACCAGGCCGCTCAGTCCCGATTCCTCCTCGGCTTCCTTCAGTGCCACCTGGGCCAGGTCGCGGTCGCCGTCGGCGTGACCGCCCAGCTGCAGCCAGCGCTGCAGCTTGCGGTGATGGGTCAGCAGCAGGCGCTGGCCATCGGCACTGACCAGCCAGCAGCTGGCGGTGAAGTGGCCGGCCAGGCGCTCGCGGCGGAACGGATCTTCCGGATCGTCCAACAATGTGCCGAATTCGGCAGCCAGTGCGTCGTGGGCGGGCTCGCGGCGGGCATAGTCCCGCAGCAGGCCACGCAGGCGATCGTCAAGCACGGCAAGGGTTTCGGCGGTCTGGCTCATGAATGGGCGGCGTTTGGAAAAATACTGCTCATTATCGCCGTTCATTGTTGCGATTGCGCTTGTGCGTTGGCTTCAGCTTTGGCTAAGGTACAGCGGGCCGTTCGCGCGGCCTTCACCATTCCAGGGTTGCCGGCAACGTATCGGCGGCCCACCCAATCCGATCACTAGGAAGTACTGCATGCTGAAAGCTCTGTTGAGGGTCAAGCCGGTTGAACCGGCCGGGCACGTCGATGCTGGCGAACCCATCGAAGGCAGCCTGGACGGCGAAGCCACGTTGAAACGGACCCTCACGGCTAAACACCTCATCCTGCTTGGCGTGGGTGCGGTGATCGGCGCAGGTATCTTCGTGCTGACCGGCCAGGCCGCGGCCAACCACGCCGGCCCGGCAGTGATGCTGTCGTTCGTGATCGCCGGCTTCGCCTGCGCCCTGGCGGGCCTGTGCTACGCCGAGTTCGCGGCGATGATGCCGGTCTCCGGCAGCGCCTACTCCTACTCCTACGCCACTCTCGGCGAAGGCATGGCCTGGTTCATCGGCTGGTGCCTGGTGCTGGAATACCTGTTCGCCTCGGCCTCGGTCGCGGTCGGCTGGTCGGCGTACCTGATCAGCTTCATCACCACCACCCTGCACATGCCGTTCCCGGATGCCCTGAGCGCAGCCCCGATCGCTTGGACCGGCAGCGAGTTCATCGCCTCGGGCAAGCTGTTCAACCTGCCGGCAGTGCTGATCGTGGCGGCGGTGTCCGGCCTGCTGTACGTGGGCGTGACCCAGTCGGCCTTCGTCAACGCGATCATCGTGGCGATCAAGGTCACCGTCATCTGCCTGTTCATCGGCATCGGCGCGGCCCACATCGACCCGGCCAACTGGCAGCCGTTCATCCCGGAAAACACCGGTGTGCCGGGTGAGTTCGGCTGGAGCGGCGTGTTCCGTGCGGCCACCATCGTGTTCTTCGCCTACATCGGTTTCGATGCGGTCTCCACCGCCGCCGGCGAAACCAAGGACCCGCAGCGCAACATGCCGATCGGCCTGCTTGGCTCGCTGGCGGTGTGCACCATCGTCTACATCATCGTCTGCGCGGTGCTGACCGGCATGATGCCGTACCACCTGCTGGGCACCGACAAGCCGGTGGCCACCGCGCTGGAACCCTACCCGACCCTGTCGTGGCTGAAGACCCTGGTCGAGATCGGCGCCATCGCCGGCCTGTCCTCGGTGGTGCTGGTGATGATGATGGGCCAGACCCGCATCGCCTACACCATCTCCCGCGACGGCCTGCTGCCGAAATTCTTCGGCAGGGTCCACGCCCGCTTCCGCACCCCGTACGTCGCCACCATCGTGGTGGGCGTGATCGCCGCCGCACTGGCCGGCCTGGTGCCGCTGAACGTGCTGGGCGAACTGGTCTCGATGGGCACCCTGCTGGCCTTCGCCACGGTCTGCATCGGCGTGCTGGTGCTGCGCTATACCAAGCCGGAGATCCACCGCCCGTTCCGCGTGCCGGCGGTGTGGATCATCTGCCCGCTCGGTGCAGCCACCTGCCTGTTCCTGTTCTGGCAGGCGTTCGTGGTGCACTGGCACCTGTTCGTCGGCTGGACGCTGCTCGGCCTGCTGATCTACCTGGGCTACGGCATCCGCAACAGCAAGCTGGCCAAGTCGCCCTGATCCGCCTACGGGCCGGCCTCGCGCCGGCCCGTCCGTTTTCCCCGCGCGCCGCCCGTGGCGCGCTTCGACAAGACCACCACACATGTTCAAGCAACTGTGGGCCACCAAGCACCCGCATGCCGCCCATGAAGACGCCAACGGCCTGAGCCTGCGCCGCCACCTCGGCCCCTGGGGCCTGACCGCCCTCGGCATCGGCGCGGTGATCGGCGGCGGCATCTTCGTCATCACCGGCCAGGCCGCCGCCAACCACGCCGGCCCGGCCATCATGCTGTCCTTCGTACTGGCCGCCATCTGTTGCGCCTTCTGCGCACTGGCCTATGCCGAGTTCGCCTCGATGGTGCCGGTCTCCGGCAGCGCCTACACCTACACCTACGCCACCTTCGGCGAGCTCTCGGCCTGGTTCATCGGCTGGATGCTGGTGCTCGAATACGGCGTCTCCGCCTCGGCGGTCGCGGTCAGCTGGACCGGCTATTTCCTCAGCCTGCTCAGCCAGTTCGACATCCATCTACCGGCGGCGCTGGTCAGTGCCCCACTTGATGCACAGCTGCGCCCCACCGGCGCGATCGCCAACCTGCCGGCCGCCGCGCTGGTACTGCTGCTGACCTGGCTGTGCTACGTCGGCATCAGCAAGTCCTCGGCGATGAACATGGCGATGGTCGTGCTGAAGACCGGCCTGATCCTGCTGGTCATCGTGGTCGGCTGGAAGTACGTGGACACCAGCAACTGGACTCCGTTCATTCCCGCCAATGAAGGCCCTGGCAAGTACGGCATGGAAGGCGTGCTGCGTGGCGCGGCGATGGTGTTCTTCGCCTACATCGGCTTCGAGGCGGTATCGGTGGCGGCGCAGGAATCGAAGAACCCGCAGCGCGACATGCCGTTCGGCATGATGCTGTCGCTGGTGATCTGCACCGTGCTGTACATCGCGATGGCCGCGGTGATGACCGGCCTGGTGCCTTACCAGCTGTTGGGTACCGACGAGCCGGTGGTGACCGCGGTGGCCGCGCATCCGCAGCTGGGCTGGCTGCGCTGGGTGGTCGAGGTCGGCGCGCTGGTCGGCCTGTCTTCGGTGGTGCTGGTGATGATCATCGGCCAGCCGCGCATCTTCATGATCATGGGCCGCGACGGCCTGCTGCCGCCAGTGTTCACCAAGATCCACCCGAAGTACCGCACCCCGCACATCAACACCGTGATCACCGGCATCGGCATCGCACTACTGGCGGCGCTGTTCCCTCTGGATATCCTCGGCGAGCTGACCTCGATGGGCACGCTGATCGCGTTCGCGGCGGTGTGCGCGGGCGTGCTGATCCTGCGCCGCACCCAGCCGGACCTGCCGCGTCCGTTCCGCATGCCGATGGCGTGGCTGATCTGCAGCCTGGGCGTGCTGAGTTGTCTTGCCCTGCTGTCGGCGATGACGATGCACAACTGGATGCTGATGGGCGTGTGGACGTTCGTCGGTTTCGTGATCTATTTCTGCTATGGCTTCAAGCACAGCCGGCTGCGGGTGAAGTAAAGGGATTGCAGGGCCTGCGGCCCTGCACCCGCCTTTGAAGCCGGAGCAACGGCAACGGCAACGGCAGCAGCTGGGTTGAGGGTTTGGCGGGGCGGGTTGGGTTCACGGGGGACGCCGTGAACCCGTCCCTGGGGGCTTGGCCGCGGCTTGCTCGCGTGCGCTGTCCTGCGCACACGGCAAGACCGGGGTTGGGCCTCCTGCCCAACCCGCCCGAGGCATGCCTCGGGCCCATGCCGCGGACACCCCCGCGAACCCAACCCGCCCCACCTCCGACAGTCTCCTGGCACGTCCAGTAGATCCACGCCATGCGTGGATGAAACGTTCTCATGAACGAATGTTCCGGAATGAATGTTTCTGTAGAGCGGAGCCATGCTCCGCTCCGAGCAAGCACAGCGAAGCGACCCGCTTTTCGCTTTTCCTTCTTCACTCCGTGGCTGGCCGCACGCCGGAACCTGTCAGAGGCGGGGCGGGTGGGCCGTGCAGGGGCGTTGGCGCCATGGATGGCGCCATCGAGCTTACAGGGGTGAGGGCGCTTTGCCTGCGAAGCACTGCTTCGCGAGTGACCGAACGCCCAGCCGCCAGCGGCTGGGCCGGGCCCCGGAGGGGGACTTGCAGCGTCCCCTGCACGGCCCGCCCGCCACGCCCCCCCCATGAACCGCTTTCCGTGACCAACCAACCACCTCCCAGCCACGAGGGGCTCAGCCGTTGGCCGAATCCAGTAAAATCGACGGCATGAACGCCCCCACCTTCCCGTACGACACCGCGCGCCTGAGCGAACTGGCCCAGCTGCTGATCGACAACGTCCGCGAACTGGCCCATGCCGGCTGGACCCCGGCCACCAGCAGCAACTTCTCCCACCGCCTGGACGACCGCCACGCCGCGATCACCGTCTCCGGCAAGGACAAGGGCCGCCTGATCGAGGACGACATCATGGTGGTGGACTTCGACGGTCTGGCCGTCGGCCGCCCGCTGCGCCCGTCCGCCGAGACCCTGCTGCACACCCAGCTGTATCGCCGCTTCCCGGAGATCGGCTGCGTGCTGCACACCCATTCGCCGGTGCAGACCGTCGCCTCGCGCCTGTACGCGCCGCAGGGCCACATCCGCCTGGAAGGCTACGAGCTGCTGAAGGCCTTCGCCGGCAACAGCACCCACGAGATGGCCATCGACGTGCCGGTGTTCGCCAACACCCAGGACATGAACGTGCTTTCGAAGCAGGTCGATGACCTGCTCGACCGTCAGAACCTGTGGGGCTACCTGATTGATGGCCACGGCCTGTATGCCTGGGGCCGCGACATGGCCGAGGCGCGCCGCCACCTGGAAGCGTTCGAATTCCTGTTCCACTGCGAGCTGGAACTGCGAAAGCTGCGCGGCTGAACCCGCACGCAGGTGCAGATGCCGATCCGGAATCTGCACCTCGTGCCCACCCTGCTACCCTGTCTTCCCCCCGAGACGTTCAAGCTGCCGCCATGAGCCGACTGCGCATCTACGACGACACCCGCCCCGAATCGCCGCTGCTGGACACCCAGGACGGCGCGATCATCGCTGCCGAGCTGCAGAAGATCGGCGTCACCTTCGAGCGCTGGCAGGCGACCGCACCGGTCGCACCGGGTGCCAGCCAGGAGGAAGTGTTCGCCGCTTACCGCGCCGACATCGACCGCCTGGTGGCCGAGCGCGGCTTCAAGAGTGTGGACGTGGCCTCGATCGCCCCGGACAACCCGTACCGCGCCGAGCTGCGCAGGAAGTTCCTCGACGAACACTTCCACAAGGAAGACGAGGTGCGCTTCTTCGTCGCAGGCTCCGGTCTGTTCACCCTGCACGTGGGCGACAAGGTCTATGAGATCGAGTGCGTGAAGGACGACCTGATCGCCGTGCCCGACGGCACCACCCACTGGTTCGACATGGGCGATGAGCCCAGCTTCGTGGCGATCCGCTTCTTCACCGAGCCGGATGGCTGGGTCGGTCACTTCACCGGCACCGACATCGCGCAGAAATTCCCCCGTTACGTACCTACCCAGGCATCCTGATCCATGCAGCCCCGCGTCATCCTGACCGATATCGAAGGCACCACCAGCAGCATTTCGTTCGTCAAGAACGTGCTGTTCCCCTATGCCCGCAAGGCGCTGCCCGCGTTCGTCGCCGAGCACGGCCAGCAGCCGGAAGTCCGCCGTTGGCTGGATGCGGTGGCCACCGAGATCGGCGGCGCCTGCCAGGACAGCCTGGTAGCCGAGACGCTGCAGGGCTGGATCGACCAGGACCGCAAGCACACCGCACTGAAGGCGCTGCAGGGCCTGATCTGGGATGAAGGCTACCGCCGCGGCGACTACACCGCGCACTTCTACCCGGAAGTGGCGCCGGTGCTGAAGGGCTGGCACGCCTCCGGCCTGCCGCTGTACGTGTACTCCTCCGGCTCGGTGCCGGCGCAGAAGCTGTTCTTCGGCTTCAGCGACGCCGGTGACCTCAGCCCGCTGGTGTCGGGCTGGTTCGACACCGAAGTCGGCGGCAAGCGCGAGGCCGACAGCTACCGCCGCATCGTGCAGGCGATCGGCGTGCCAGCCGGCGAGATCCTGTTCCTGTCGGATGTGGTGGAAGAACTGGATGCTGCTCGCGAAGCCGGCCTGCAGACCCGCCTGATTGATCGCTTGGACGATTACCCGCTGCCGCGCACCGGCCAGGCCGCCAACGGCCACGAGCGGGTCGAGAATTTCCAGCAGATCCAGTTGTAAACGCCGCCTGCCGATGGGCTCTGCGGCATCGGCTACCGGGTACCGCTCTTGGTAGACGCCAACCTTGGTTGGCATACGGCCGATGTGTCAACCAAGGTTGACACCTACCAGAGCATGGTTCACCTGCCCTCAACGATCGTTGAGGGTCTTCACCTTCAGTGCTTCGCGCAGGGCGGCCAGATCCACCGGGCCACGCACTGCGATGTCGCGGGTTTCACCCGGCAGCAGATCCAGCAGATTGTCTTCCACCTGCACGTCCAATGCACCGAAGTCGATCCACGCCGAACGCACGTAGGCCGCGCTTTCCAATCGCAGACGGTAGTGGTCGCCTTCAATGGACAGGCTGGCCTTGAGCTTCTGCCGCGGCAGGATCTGATCCTTGGCTTCGACGAATCCGACCACCTGCCGCGCGATCACCGACCTGTCCTGCAGCAGCTCGAACACTGCCACCGTGCGCTTCGGATCGGCACCAGCCAGCAATTCGACATCGCTGAAGTCACCGATCGGGGTGACACCGGCAGCGGCCAGCGTCACCGCTTCCTCGCGACGACGCAGCACCTTGCCGTCCACATCCATCACCCGCAACCGCCAACGTGCATCCAGCGCGGCACCGTCATTGAGCAGGCGTACCCGCGTACTGCCCTCATCACGCAATGCCGCCAGCGTGACCGGCGCGAAGAAGCGCCGCGCGGCGAAGTGCAGCGCCTTCCAGCGACCGAAGTAGTCCACGCTGGACCATGAAGCACCTGGCCAGACGTCGTTGAGCTGCCAGTACAGCGAGCCCATCGTGTACGGCCGCGAGGCGCGATGATGCAGCGCCGCCAGCGCGATGCCATCGGCCTGCATCACCTGGCTGAGGTAGACGAAGTCCTCGAAGCCCTTCGGCGTGCCGTAGCCCAGTTCGATGTAATGCAGCAGGCGGCTGTTGCCCTCACCGGCCATGAACTTCTGGTGCGCGCGGATCACCGGGCTGTCGATGCGCTGCTCGGCGCGGGTGGCGATCTGGTCCACCGTCGCCACCGACGGCCACGCCTGCAGCCCGTACTCGGACATGAAGCGTGGGGTCTCGCGCAGGTAGGCCTGCACCGGCAGTGCCGGATTGCCCCAGACCTGCCAGTAGTGCTTGTCGCCACGGGTGGAATCGTTGGCCTTCTCGTCCAGATCATTGCTCGGCGAGCTGGACCAGTACGGCACGCCCAACCCCTCCTCACCCACCACCTGGCGCAGATCGTTGCCGAACAGGTCGACATAGCCCTGCCACACCTTCGCTGCAAACGCCGGGTCGGCCGCCTTCAGATCGCGGCCGTGACCCCAGTCCTTCCAGGCGGTTTCTTCCTCGTTGTTGCCACACCACAGCACGATGCTGGGGTGATGGCGCAACCGGCGCACGTTGTCGCGCGCCTCGGCCACCACGCTGGCACGGAAGGCCGGATCGTAGCCCGGCTGCATGCCACCACCGAACATGAAGTCCTGCCAGACCAGCAGGCCCAGCTCATCGGCAATGTCGAAGAACGCATCGTCCTCGTAGTAGCCACCGCCCCAGTTGCGCAGCATGTTCATGTTGGCGTCGCGCGCGGAGGTCAGCACCTGGCGCAGGCGTGCGGCATCGACGCGTGCGGGGAAGGCGTCGAACGGAATGACGTTGGCGCCCTTGGCAAAGATCTCCACGCCATTGATGACGAAGGCGAAGCCCTGCCCTCCCTTGCCGTCTTCCTCGCGGCGCAGCTCAACCGTGCGCAGGCCGATGCGCTGCTCGCGCACCAGCGTTGCATCGGCGCCACCATCCAGGCGAGCCTGCACGGTATAGCGATCCTGAGCACCATGGCCCACCGGCCACCAGCGCCGCGGCGTGGCCAGCTCAACCGGCAGCTCAACCGTATTCTGGCCCGGCTTCAGCAACACCGTGCGTTGCATCTGGGCCACGTTGCGGCCTTCCGGATCCTGCACATCCACAGTGACCATCGCAGAACCGGCAGCGCTGCCCTGCTCCACCTGCAGCAACACCGCCAGCTTCGCCTGCTCCGCGCTCAATGCATCGGTACGCACGGAAAGATCGGCCAGGCGGTGCGCGTCCCAGGCCTGCAGGTCGACCCCGCGCCACACGCCGGCAGTGACATAGCGCGGGCCCCAGTCCCAGCCGAAGTGGTAGGCCGGCTTGCGCGCGAAGTTGCCGACCATCGCGTCTTTGGGCTCATCGCCATAGGGCGAGGGATAGTTGCCGGCGATTTTGTGCGGCATCGCCAGTACGCCCGGCAGCAGCGTGCGGATCGGCGAGCGGAACACGATCTGCAGCTCATTGCCGTTCGCGCGCAGGCGCCCTTCCACGCGCGCGCGCCAGGTACGGTGCGCGTTGTCCGCGCGCAGCAGTGGCTTGCCGTTGAGGCTGACCTCAGCGTAGGTGTCCAGCCCGTCAAAGCGCAGCTCGGCATTGGGCTTGGCCAGCGTCGCCGCATCCACGTCAAAGCGGGCGCGGTACTCCCAATCAACCAAGCCGATCCATTGCAGCTCGGCTTCGGGTGCACCGACATAGGGATCACGGATCAATTCGTGAGCGAGCAGGTCAGTGTGCACGCTGCCCGGCACCTTCGCCGCACGCCATTGCTGAAGACCCGGATGCGCAGCACCCTGCGCGTCGCCGGGCAGCATGCGGAACTGCCACTGTGCCTGCAGTGGAGCCGCAGTTGCCGGGAAGGCCGACGCTGCGATC
Source organism: Stenotrophomonas maltophilia (assembly GCF_003205835.1). Taxonomy (GTDB): domain Bacteria; phylum Pseudomonadota; class Gammaproteobacteria; order Xanthomonadales; family Xanthomonadaceae; genus Stenotrophomonas; species Stenotrophomonas riyadhensis. The sequence goes on along the minus strand of NZ_CP029773.1, from coordinate 2,070,822 downwards.
AGCAGCAGGAGCAGACGGACAACGAGGGAAAGGCGATGCACGTGATACTCCTGTTTTTCCGCCGGGCGAGGCCCGGCGCTACCGATTCCGACTCATCATGCGTACGGCGACACGCGCCTCAACGCACCACGTTCAACACTTCGTAGCACGCGCCCATGGTGTGGTAATCCACCTTGCCGGCCGGGCTCTTCTCGTCGCTGTACTTGCGGTTGTCGGCATCGAGGATGCGGAACCAGGCACCGTACTGGTGATCGACGAAATGCTCCCACGAGTAGGCCCAGATGCGTTCGTACCACTGCCAGTAGCGATCATCGCCGGTGCGCTTGGCCATCAGTGCGGCGGTCGCCAGCGTTTCGGCCTGCACCCAGAAATACTTGTCGTCGTCGCAGACGAAACTGTCGCCGCCGATCGGGGCGCCGTCCATGCCGGGCTGCCGACGCGATTCCGGTGCGAAGCCGTAATACAGGCCGCCCCGGGCGTCGTCCCAGCTGCGCGCCACGGCCACGTCGAACAGGTGCTGCGCGGTCGGCACCAGCCAGTCGGCCTGCACATGGCGATCGAGGATCAGCAGCAGCTTGGCCCACTCGGTCTGGTGGCCGGGCTGGAAGCCCCATGGGCGGAACAGGTGCTTGGGGTCGTCCAGGTTGTAGTCCCAGTCGATTTCCCAGTTCACATCGTAATGTTCCCAGACCAGGCCACCGGCCTTGGCGGCCTGGCGGCGGGTCATGTTGTCGGCCAGCTGCAGCGCGCGCTCGACATAGCGCTGCTCGCCACTGGCCTCGAACGCGGCCAGCATCGCTTCGCACATGTGCATGTTGGCATTCTGGCCGCGGTAGCCGGTGAAGTTCCACTGGCCATCGGCTTCGTCTTTATACAGGCCATGCTGTGGCTCCCAGAAGCGTGCTTCCAGCAGCTGCCAGGTCTCGTCCATCCAGTCGCGGGCCTGCTCGATGCCGGCCTTCAGTGCGCAGCTGTAGGCCAGCAGCACGAACGCCACGCCGTAGCAGTGGTTCATGTCGTCCTCGACCTTGCCGTCGCGCAGGGTCCAGGCATAGCCGCCGGTGGACGGGTTGCGGTGCACCTCGCGCAGGTAACGCACGCCGTGCTCGACGGCATCGCGGTACTCGGCGTTGCCGAATTCGCGATAGGCCATCGCATAGTTGAAGACGAAACGGGTACTGCTCACCAGGTGGCGGTGGCTGGCATCGTAGATGCTGCCGTCATCGCGGAAGTAATGGAAGAAGCCGCCGTCCGGATCGATGCAGCGCGGATGGTAGAACGCCATCGTATCGGCGATATGCGCGCGCAGGAACGCGGGCGAACGGAAATCGGGCGAGGTGCTCATGCGGTAATGTCCTGGGCCTGCAGCAGCAGCTGCACTTCATCGAGCGAGGGCATCGCGGCGAACGCGCCCTTGCGGGTAACAGCCAGCGCACCCACGGCGGCGCCGAAGCGCAGCGTGGCGGTGATCGCCTCCGGGTCCTGGCAGAACGCGGCGAAACCAGCACCCGCCCCACCCCGCTCCAGCAGGCCCACCAGCACGCCACCGACGAAGGCATCGCCGGCGGCCGTGGTATCGACCGTGGCCACGCGGAAGCTGGTGACCGTGCCGTGGTTGTCGCGGGTGTACCAATGCAGCGTGGCCGCGCCATCGGTGACGATCACCCAGCGCGCCTGCGCGGCCAGCAGGCGCCGCAGCACCGCCGCCTCGCCATCGGCGCCCAGCGGCGCGGCCAGGTAGTCCAGTTCCTCGCGCGACAGCTTGACCAGATCGGCGCGTTCCAGCGCCTGCCACAGGCGCGGCGTCGGGTCCTCGTTCGCCGGCCACAGGGCAGGACGCAGGTTGAGGTCGAGGCTGACCACCGCACCGGCCGCGCGGGCGCGATCCATGCCGGCAAAGGTCGCCTCGGCGATGGCTGGCTCGGTCAGGCTGTTGGAGCAGACGTGGAAGCACTGCGCACTGTCGAGGCACGCAGCCTGGAAGTCGCTGTCACGGAACAGCAGATCGGCCGCCGGCGGGCGGTAGAAACTGAAACTGCGCTCGCCGCTGGCATCCAGCGCGACGAAGGCCAGCGCGGTCTTGGCCGCGTCGGTGCGCACGATGTAATCCGTGCCCACGCCGTGCTCGACCAGGCTGTCGGCGAGGAAGTCACCGAACATGTCCCGGCCCAGCATGCCGACGAACTGGGTCTTCGCACCCAGCCGCGCTGCCGCTACGGCGACGTTCGCCGGCGCACCGCCGGCGTACTGCAGGAACGCGCGCGGCGTGTCGGCCGAGGCCGGCGGCTGCGCTAGTAGATCGATCAAAATTTCACCGAAGCAAACGATGGCACCCATTCCGGACTCAGCCTCCCTGCGTTGCGGAGGCCGGCGTACGCGCGCCGACCAGTCCGTAGAAAATGATGTAGCCGTAGCACAGCAACGGCAGGATGAAGCTGGCCTGCACACCGATGTGGTCGGCCAGCACGCCCTGCAGGTACGGCACCACGGCACCGCCGACGATGGCCATGATCAGCAGGCTGGAGCCCTTGTTGGTCAGCGGGCCCAGGCGCTCGATGCTCAGCGCGAAGATGGTCGGGAACATGATCGAGTTGAACAGGCCGATCGCCACCACCGAGTACAGCGCGACGTTGCCGGAGCTCAGCATGGTCGTGACCAGCAGCCCCACGTTGACCAGCGCGAAGATCGCCAGCAGACGGCTGGGCGAGAAGCGCGCCAGCAGCGCCGAACCGGCGAAGCGGCCGATCATCGCCATCGTCCAGTAGGCCGACACGTAATGCGTGGCCTGCTGCTCGCTGAAGCCGCCGATGTTCGGCATCGACAGGTAGTTGACCAGGAAGCTGCCGATCGACACTTCGGCGCCGACGTAGAAGAAGATGCCCAGCACGCCCAGCAGCAGGTGGCGCTTGCGCAGCGCGTCCAGGTAACTGTGGTGATGGCCCTGGTCCGCCTGCTCGGTGGCGTCGCTCAGCGCCGGCAGGCGGAACAGAAAGACGAACAGCGCCAGCAGCACCAGCGCCACCGCCAGGCCCACGTACGGGCCCTGCACGGCCTGCGCCTCGGCGGCACGGTAGGCCAGCTGTTCGGCGGCCGGCAATGCCGCGATGTCATCGGCACTCTTGACCGTGTTGGACAGGATCAGCATGCCGCCGAAGATCGGCGCGATGGCCGTGCCCAGCGAGTTCAGCGCCTGCGCCAGGGTCAGGCGGCTGGAGCTGGTCTGCTCCGGGCCCAGCAGCGCAACGTAGGGGTTGGCAGCGACCTGCAGCACGGTGATGCCGGTGGCCAGCACGAACAGTGCGCCGAGGAACGCGCCATACACGCGCAGCTCGGCCGCCGGCCAGAAGCCCAGCGCGCCGATGCCGGCGATCACCAGGCCGGCCACGATGCCCTTCTTGTAACCCAGCGCCGCCACCAGCCGACCCGCCGGCAGCGACATCAGGAAATAGGTGCCGAAGAAGGTGAACTGCACCAGCATCGCCTTGGCGTAGTTCAGCTCGAACACCGCCTTCAGGTGCGGGATCAGGATGTCATTGAGGCAGGTCAGGAAGCCCCACATGAAGAAGATCGTGGTGACGACAGCCAGCGCCTTGCCGTTGGTAACGGCGGGTGCGTTGCCCGAAGAACCCGATGGACGGGGCGTTGCGGAGATCGGCATGCGGTACGCGCCTCGATGCGCGGAAGGTCGTTGTTGCGTGGAAGGGGTATATGGAAGGAATCAGTTCGGTCGTGCGGCACTGCTTTCGCGGATGCGCAGCTGCACCGGCGCGACCGTGCGCCGTGGCGGCGCATCCGGTTCGTCCAGTCGTTGCAGCAGCAGCGCGGCAGCTTGCCGGCCCCGCTCGCGCGGATCGGCAGTGAGCGTGGTCAACGGCGGCACCGCGACCGACGCCTCGGAAATATCATCGAAACCGGTAACGGCGAAGTCGCCACCCGGGCGGATGCCACGCGAATTCAAGCCCAGCATCAGGCCCAGCGCGACGGTGTCGTTGTAGCAGACCGCGGCACTCGGCCGATGGCCATCGGCAAACAGCTCATCGGTGCGCGCTGCGGCTTCCAGGCGGTTCGGTGCCGACTCGATCATCCAGCCCGGCGGCAGCGACAGACCGGCCTCGGCCAGCGCCTGCTGGAAACCGGCACGGCGCTGGTGGCACGAGCTCGATGCAGCGTGGCCGCCGAAGAAGGCGATCTGGCGATGGCCGCGCTCGATCAGGTGGCGCGTGGCCAGATAGGCGCCGTGCTGGTTGTCCAGGGTCAGGAAGTCCCAGTCGGCCCCTTCCAGTTCGCGGTTGAACAGCAGCACGTTGGCATTGGCGCCCAGCGCCTGCCGCAGCAGCGCGGTGTCACTGCCCTCGGCCGGCGACAGGATCAGGCCGGCCGGGGTGTGTTCCATCAGTGTCGAAAGTACCGCCTGCTGCCGCTCCGGCGATTCGCCGGTGCTGCCGAGCAGGGTCACGTAACCGCGTCCGCCCAGCGCCTCGTCCACGCCGGACGCGAATTCGGCGAAGAACGGGTTGGACAGATCGTTGATCACCAGCGCGATGCTCGACGAGGTCCGCCGGCGCAGGTTGGCCGCCGCGCGGTTGTAGACATAGCGCTGCCGACGCAGCTCGGCCTCGACCTTGGCCCGGGTATCGACGTTGACCAGCGGGCTGCCGCGCAGCACCAGCGACACGGTTGCCCGTGACACACCGATGGCACGCGCGATGTCGGTCACCGTCACCGCCTTGCCGGCGCGCTTGCTGGGACTGCTGCCGTTGTCGTTCATCGTCTTCCCGGACTCCGCTGGAGGCTCAAGCCTAATGGATCAGGGCCGTGTCGTGCCGTGCCGTTCGCTGGGTCACCGCGAACGGCACAGTCCGGCTCAGCGCAGCTGGCTGCCCGGTGCCGCGCACCAGGACACCGGCAGGTCCTTCACCGCCGTACCCCAACCCTGCTCCGGCGCCTTCGCGTCGAGCGCGAACTGCAGGCGCGGGCCCTGCTGCAGCTGGTTCCAGTCCAGCCACACCGGCGCATGCGCCTGGCCATCGACCTTCACGCCCTGCACGTACTGCAGGCGACGGCCATCGGCACCCGGCGCGTCGATGCGCAGGGTGCGGCCATTGCCCATGTCCACTTCCACCTTGCTGAAACGCGGGGTGTGCAGCAGGAACTGGCCGCTACCCGGCACCGCCGGATACACGCCGATGGCACTGAACAGGTACCAGGCCGACATCGTGCCGAGGTCGTCATTGCCGGTCACGCCATTCGGGGCATTGGTGAACAACTGCTGCGCGGCGCGCACCACGGCGGCGGTCTTCCACGGCTGGCCGATCAGCGTGTACAGCCACGGCGAGTGCAGGTCCGGCTCGTTGTTCGGGTTGTAGCGGAACTGGTTGTAGTAGCTGTACGGCCCGACCACCCACTCCTTGCGGGCGGCATTGAGCGGATCGGCCTGCAGCGCGTCCATCGCGAAGAACGCATCGAGGCGGCGGCCGGCCTGTTCGCGGCCATCCATCGCTTCGACCAGGCCCGGCACGTCCTGCTGCGCCAGCCACTGGTACTGCCATGCCGTACCTTCATGGAAACCATGGTGCGAGCGCGGGCTGTAATGGCCATCGGCCGGCGTGTACCACTGGCCGTCCTCGGTACGCGGGCGCGGGAACCCGGTGAAGCCGGTTTCGGCGTCGCGCACCTGCGGGTCCCACACCTTGCGCCAGTTGCGGCCGCGCTCACGCAGCGTCGCCGCGTCCTGAGCGTGGCCCAGGCCATCGGCCATCTGCGAGAGCGCACAGTCGGCCAGCGCATACTCCAGCGTGGCCGAACCGCCGTGATGCGGATCGACGTCCATGCCCTTGGACGGGAACGCGCGGTCGTAGACCACATAGCCCTTGTCCAGGTAGGTCGGGTTGCCGGAACGGCCGGCCATCCGCGAGTTCAGCGGCGGCGTGCCGAACGCATTGCGGCGCAGCGCATCCCACGCCTGCGATTCACGGCCCTTGAGCGCACCGAAGCGCCACAGGTCGACCATGAACGGCGTGACCGGATCACCGGTCATGATGTTGGTCTCGAAGTTGGCATAGCCCCAGCGCGGCAGCCAGCCGCCCTGCTCGTCGATCGCCAGCAGGGTGCGGCCGATGTCACGCGCCACGTCCGGGCGGGTCAGCGCCAGCCACTGGTTCTGCGCACGATAGGTATCCCACAGCGAGAAGTACTCGTAATACGTCCAGCCATCGGCGCGATGGATACCATCGTCATAGCCGCGGTAGCGGCCGTCGGCATCGTTGCCGGTCATCGGCTGCAGCAGCGCGTGGTAAACCGCGCTGTAGAACACGGTGCGGTCATCAGCACTGCCACCCTGCACGCGCACCCGGCCCAGCTGCTCGCGCCAGGACTGCTGCGACAACGCGCGCATGCGGTCGAAACCGAGCAGCGCCCCACCCTGCATGCCGTCAGCGCGCAGGTTGGTGCGCGCACCTTCGGCATCCACATGCGAGATCGCGCTGACCGCCGTCACCGACTGGCCCTTGGCCAGGTCGAAGCTGAGCCAGGCACCATTCGGCTTCTGCTCGCCTTCCATGCTGTGGCGCGCGCCGGGCAGGCCACCGCCCTCACCCCAGGTGCCATGCGCCTTGAACGGGCGGTCGAACTCGATGCGGAACCAGGTGGTGTACTGATGGCCGCCGCAGAAACTCTTGGTGACCAGCTTGCCCTCGATCACGCGGTCGCCGACCACATCCACCACGCTGCCGATCACCGAGTGGCGTTCGTTGGCCTGGCCGACATTGACCAGCACGTGGCCATCGCCACTGCGCTGGCTGAAGGTGTAGCGCTCGGCGGCGGCACGGGTACGCGCGGTGGTCTCGGCGTCGATGCCGCCGTAGCTGGTCAGGCGCACTTTGTAGTAGCCGGCCTGGCCAACCTCGCCGTCGTGGGTGTAGGACGCGGCGTAGGCCTTGTGGTCGAACTGTTTGGCGTTGCCGGTGTCGAAATCGCCGCCCGGACCGATCGACCCGGTGACCGGCAGCACCGACACCTGGCCACCCTGTTCCCAGCAGCCGGCGCCGGAGATGAATGAGTGGCCGAAGCCGCGGATCTTCTCGTCGTCGTAGCGCCAGCCCGAATAGTGGCTGCCGATCGGGCTGACCTGGATCAGGCCGAACGGTGCCGACGCGCCCGGGAACGTATTGCCGTCATCCTTGCTGCCGATGAAGGTGTTGACCTCGCGCTCCAGCGCAGCCGGCGCGGCCTGCAGCAGCATCGGCGACGCCGAAAGTGCGAGCAGGCAGGCCAGGCGCGCCAGCGGGCGCGAGGACACTGGGACGGCGGGAGCGGACGGCACTGGACGCATGTCGGGTTCCTGTAGTCGATGATGCGGAGGCAGACGGCCGGGGCCGTCCGGCACCGTTCCGCTGAGCCCCTGCCTCGACTGGCAGAGAGCTCCCCCTGGAATGACGCCCGACCCACCAGACCGTGGATTTAGATCGATTCAAGTAGAGCATGCAGGTTCAGCCGAATGCATTCTGCGGCGCAGCATGAGAGGGGTATTCGGCAGGGCTGCGCCCTGCACCTGCCGAAGCCGAAGCAACAGCAAAAGCCGGTTTCCTGTGGGGAGTCGGGGTGGGTCCGGTTGCGGGGGACGCCGTAAATACGTCCATGTAGCAACTGTGTTGCCGGAGGGGCTCAGGCTCCTCCGGCAGACAGGCACGGTAGTGCCGGCCGCTGGCCGGCAGCCTCTTGGAGCGCGCGCAGGCTGGCTTCAGGCGGGGATCGATCCGCCTTGAGCGTCGCGCACCCGGGCGTTGAGAATCACCAGCATCTTCCGCATCACCGCCACGATGGCTACTTTTTCCTTCCTGCCTCGGGCTCGCCAGCGACTGGGTAGAAAATCGGGCAGTCGAGGTTCATGCCCGCATGGCCGACATACTGGCCATGTAAAGCACCTGACGGATCTCGGCCCTGCCGCCATGGATGCTTCGTTTGCCACGCATGGTTCCGCTGTCGTGGGACATCGGGGCCACCCCGACCAAGCTGGCGATGCGCTTGCCACTGATCCTGCCAAGCTCTGGCAGATAGCTGGCCAGTACCGCTTGCAAGCCCGGGCCAACGCCCTTCATCGATTTCAGGACAGCCAATTGAGGCTGCTGGGCAACCTGCTCGGCAATCTGCTTTCCCAGGCGCCCAACTATCCCCTGCAGGCGGCTGATGTTGGCTTGCAGCAGTCGGCGCAACTCGCGATCGGTCACCATCTCCTGCTGCTGCCGCGCTACGGCCAGGGCTTCCATCGTCTGTCGACGTGCCCGTACGAATTCCCGCATTTTCTGCTGCCAAGGCTCCAGCGGTTGGTAGGTGGGCAGTTTGACCAGGGCCGCCATCTGCGCCAATGCATAGGCATCCAACCGGTCGGTCTTGGCCAGCTGACCCAACCCCTGGGCCAACCTACGGGCCCGCAGGGCATTGGCGCGGACCACCGGATGACCGGCGTTGTGCAGGAAGTTCAGTACTGACTGTTCGTAGCCACTGGTGGCTTCCAGCACAATCTGGCTCGCCGGATGTTTCCTCAACCAGAGATCCAATTCAGCAAAACCCGAAGCGCTATTGCTGACCTGCAGGATCTCGCCGTCCGTCGTGCCGACATCCAGTTGCCGCTTGCTGACATCAATCCCGATCCCGTTCATCACCGGACTCCGTATAGTCTGGAAGGGTCGAGAGCTCCCCCCGCTTGCCCAGTCTTATCACTGCGAGTGTCAGCTCCAGCAACTGTTCGGGCGGATCAAGGGAGATTCCGGCGTGGGCGCCAAGCTACATGGCGATCGTCGAGATCCAGGCTTACACGGCGGCCCACGCCGGCTCTCGGCACCTACGCTGCCAGATTCCGATCAGATAAGGCTCGGTCGCGCCATCCATGGCGCTCACGCCCCCGCAACCGGACCTACCCCGCCTTCGACAGATTTCCGCGATCTGTAGATCCACGCCATGCGTGGATGAATCTCTGTCAGATAACGAAATCAATCGGGGTCAGATCCGTTTTCCAACGGAAAACGGATCTGACCCCATGGCCTCACGTGATTCCAGGACCATCCAACCGTCACCGGGAAACTGTTAAAGGTGGGGCGGTGTGGGCTGGCAGCACCGTTGGCGCCATGGATGGCGCCATCGAGCCCCCATGGGTGAGGGCGCTTTGCTTGCGAAGCACTGCTTCGCAAGCGCCCGAACGCCCAGCCGCCAGCGGCTGGGCCGGACCCCGGAGGGGGGTTTACGGCGTGTCCTGCCAGCCCACACCGCCCCGCCACACCAGCAGAAAGCCAGAGCCGCTTTGGCTTTGGCTTTGGCTCTTGCCGGCCAGCGGCCGGCACTACAGCAGGTGCAGGGCGCAGCCCTGCCGCCCCACCCTCCCCTGCGCACGAAAACGATTTCACTGATTTCAGCAAACCGTCATCCCTTCGCCACGCCAGTACCATATTGCGGAGCAGCATGCGCCCGCGGGCGACCCATGCTAAAAATCGCCCGCCCATCGCTTAGATCGATCCAAGACGACGTTGCGATGGCCGGGAGTTGGGGGAGCAGCAACAGGACGTACCAGGCCACGCGCACGGTGCTACTGCCACTGCATGGCAATAGCGACAATGTCACTTCAAATTAGATCGATTCAAGTTGTCCGTGCCACGTCACCGGATCAATCCAGGAGAGAGGGAGAGATGGGAATGAAGCATTCAACACGTACGCACGGCCAGGACGCCTTGTCACTGGCCATCGCGCTGGCCCTGGTCGCCGCCGTCATTCCGGCCGGCGCCGCCGCGCAGCAGGCCGCTTCCACCGGCTCGCAGGACGCCACCAACCTGGACAGTGTCCAGGTCACCGGCTACCGCTACGCCATTGAAAAGAGCCTTGAGCAGAAGCGCGACGCCAACGCCGTGGTCGAAGTGATCACCGCCGAGGACGTCGGCAAGTTCCCCGACAAGAACGTGGCCGACGCACTGCAGCGCGTGCCCGGCGTGGTCATCACCCGCAGCGGCGGCGAAGGCAAGAGCGTCAGCGTGCGTGGCCTCGCACCCGACCTGACCCTGACCCAGTTGAACGGCAACTACGTGGCCACGTCGGAAACCAACGACGAAGCCACCCGTTCGTTCAACTACACCCTGCTGCCGTCGAACATGCTGTCCAGCGCCGAGCTGTTCAAGTCGCCGGAAGCACGCATCGATGAAGGCGGCATCGGCGGCACGGTCATCCTGCACACCCGTCGCCCGCTGGACATGGAATCCAACTCGGGCTTCGTCACGCTTGAGGGCACCTCCTCCGATACCCACCACGATATCGACCCGCAGGCCTCCGCGCTGTATTCGTGGCACAGCAAGGACGAGCGTTTCGGCGTGCTGGTCGGCGTGACCCAGCAGAAGCGCACCACCCGTACCATGGAAGCCAGCACCGAGGACTACCAGTGGTATGGCGCCGGCAAGGCGCGTGATGCCTATGGCAACGTGCAGGCGCAGGATGGCATCCACTACTGGTGGGGCAGGTCCGGCTTCAACAACCAGACCGGCGGCAACTACAGCGATTTCTTCATGCCGACGTCGGTCAACTTCGCGGTGAAGGAAGAAAAGCGCGAGCGCAAGGGCGGCCAGCTGACCTTCCAGTTCAAGCCCGTCGACAACGTCACGATGACGGCCAACTACTTCCGCTTCGAGCTGCAGGGTGACTACACCCAGAACATGCTGAAGATTCCGGAATGGAGCATGGCCCGCTTCAACGGCGACGGAAACTGGGCCGGTGGCCGCCTGCTCAATGGCCTGGACTTCGATCCCAGCGGCAACACCGTTACCGGCGCCCAGTTCGAAAAGCTGGCTGGAAAGACCTACTACTGCAGCGAAGACCAGGCCAAGGCCGCTGGCCTCAAGCCCGGCGGCTGGGGCCCGGACGACTGCACGGTTCCGACGCCGCAGCTGACCGGTGGCTACAGCAAGGAAAAGGCGCTCTCGCAGACTGCCGACCTGACCATCGACTGGGACATCAGCCCGCTGTGGAAGGCCTCGTTCACCGGTGGCCGCACCTGGTCCGAAGGTGGTCCGTCGATGAACTTCCGCATGTCGGCCAAGCCGCGCCGCAAGGTCGGCAACGACTACCTGCCGGGCAACCTGTACAGCGCCTGGGACCTGACCGGCACGCCCTCGGCCACCTTCTCGCCCGACCTGCAGCAGCAGCTGATGAACGGCATCGCCGAAGTCGACACCGGCTCGACCGATTCGTCGTGGAAGCGCACCGAGGTCAAGCAGAACTACTTCCAGGCCGACGTCACCAAGCTGTTCGAATCGGGCTGGCTGGACTCGATCCAGTTCGGCGCCAAGTACCGTGACGGCAAGGTCCACCGCAACACCGGCAACACCTACTGGGTGTGCCCCGGCCGAGATCCGGCCGACTATGACAACAGCCGTTACCAGAGTGGCTGCGACCCGACTGCCGGCGACGCGCAGCCCGGCTTCTTCCTGTCCAACCCGATCAGCAACATCGCCGGCGGCTTCAACGCGAATGTGTTCCCGGGCATCAACTACCCGGCCTACATCGACTACCTGAACAAGACCTACGGCGGTTCGCACAACCGTACCGAGGAAGACTTCGTCTACAACGTCAACGAGAAGATCTACTCGGGCTACTTCCAGGCCAACTTCCGCACCGAACGCCTGCGCGGCAATGTCGGCGTGCGCGTGGTGCGCACCAAGCAGTTCGCACAGTCTTCCGACTCGATCGAGAAGTTCAACGACTACTTCCTGGACAACGCATCCGGCGCACCGATGGCGTGCACCGATCCGGCCGCTGCGGCCTACCCGACCTACAGCTGTGAGAGCGGCTTCGTGCGCCTGCCGCATGATCTGGCGCAGAGCAAGACCTACAGCCTGATCGGCGTGGATCGTACCTACACCGACGTACTGCCGAGTTTCAATATCGCCTGGGACATCACCGACACGCTGGTGCTGCGCGGTGCCGCATCGAAGGTGATCGCCCGCCCTGGCTACACCGACATTGCAGCACCGGGCGCACTGAGCTACTACAGCGAGGAATACGTCAATGATCGCCGCGTTGCCGGTGGCGCATCGACCGCAGGCTGGGTCGGCCAGGGCAGCAACAAGCAGCTGGAACCGTTCAAGGCTACCCAGTTCGACCTGGGCCTGGAGTGGTACTTCCAGCCGGGCGCGGTCGCCGGCGTCGGCCTGTTCCGCAAGAACGTGGACAACTTCACCCTGCCGGTGGTGCGCGACACGCCGATGGTCATCAATGGTGAAGCGGTGAACGTGCAGCGCTACGAGACCCAGGCCAATGGCCGCGATGGTGTGTCGCAGGGCGTCGAGCTGTATGGCCAGTACACCTTCGATTTCGGCTTCGGCGTGCAGGCCAACTACACCTACAACGACACCAACCTGGCCTCGATTGTTCTGGACGGGCAGGAAATCGGCTCCTCGCCGCTGGTCGGCAGCGCCAAGAATCAGGCCAACGTGACGGTCTTCTACGAGAACGAGAAGTTCCTCGCGCGCGCCTCGTTCAACCGTCGCGGCCAGGTGGTCGGAGGACTCAACAACGGCCTCACCATTTACACCGAGCCGTATGACCAGCTGGATCTGAACGTTGCCTACAACCTGACCCCGGACTGGACGCTGACCGCCTCGGTGATCAATGCCACCAAGTCCGAGCAGCGCGTGCACCTGGGCAGCGACACCAAGGCACGCCTGATCTCCAATACCTATGCAGGCCGCCAGCTGTACTTCGGCGCTACCTGGAAGTTCTGAGGCACCACGGGTTGCCCGGGCCCGCCCGGCGCAGCCCACGCCCCGCCCTGGCGGGGACGTTCCTCCACGGCAGCCACGCTGGTACAGGTGGCTGCCGTTTTTTGTCGGCGCCTTGGCTGTCGTTCAGCCCGGCGCTTGACCCTGCCATCGTTGGAAGGTGCACACTGGCTCCGTCCCAAGAGCACCGAAGGAGCTACAGATGGAATTCCATGTTGAAGGCATGACCTGCGGCGGCTGCGCGCGCAGCGTGACCAAGGCGATCGAGCTGGTCGATCCGCAGGCCAGCGTGCAGGCAGATCCGGCCAGCCGTCGCGTGCAGGTGCAGACCTCGGCCAGCGAATCACAGATCGTGGCGGCACTGACCGATGCCGGCTTCCCGCCGCGCACGGCCTGATCCCCTACCCTGCGCCAGCAACGAAAAACCCGCCCGGTGCAGCTGCATCGGGCGGGTTTTTTCATGCATGCGACGCCGGGTCAGTGCTTGTGCGCGCGGCGCCGTACCGCACCGGTCTTCGCGGTCTCCGGCGGTGCCAGGGTCTCTTCGTCTTCGCCCAGCCGCTGCAGGATCGGGCATTCCGGGCGCTCATCACCCGCACAGCAGCTGATCAACGACTTCAGCGTGTCAGCCATCTGCCGCATGCTTTCGATACGCTGCTCCAGGTCGGCGATGTGCTGTTCGGCAAGATGCTTGACGTCGGCACTGTGCCGCGAGGTGTCGTTCCACAGACCCAGCAGGTCAGTGATCTCGGCGACCTGGAAGCCGAGGTCGCGCGCGCGGCGAATGAAGCGCAGGCGGTGGATGTCCGCCTGCGAATATGCCCGGTAGCCGGACTCGGTGCGATCGGCCGCGGGAATCAGGCCGATCTGTTCGTAGTAGCGGATCATCTTCGCCGAAACGCTGGAGGCCTTGGCGGCTTCACCGATGTTCATGCGGTTCTCCTTCAGTGGCTCGCAGCGGGGGCATCCGCCATCGGCGGCTGGAAGCGGCGCAGGCGCAGCGCGTTGCCCAGCACGAACACGCTGGACAGGGCCATCGCACCGGCGGCGAACACCGGCGACAGCAGCACACCCCAGACCGGGTACAGCACGCCGGCCGCTACCGGAATCAATGCGGTGTTGTAGGCAAAGGCCCAGAACAGGTTCTGCCGGATGTTGCCCAGCGTTGCCTTCGACAGTGCGATGGCATTCGGCACGCCCTGCAGGTTGCCCGACATCAGTACCACATCGGCCGACTCCACCGCGATATCGGTGCCGGTACCGATCGCCAGGCCGACATCGGCTTCGGCCAGTGCCGGCGCATCGTTGATGCCGTCACCAACGAAGGCGACATGGCCATGCGTGGCCTTCAAACGGCGCACCGCTTCGACCTTGCCTTCCGGCAGCACCTCGGCAACGACTTCATCGATACCGAGCTGGCGTGCGATCGCCTGCGCGGTGCCGGCATTGTCACCGGTGATCATCGCCACCTTCAGGCCGAGCTGGTGCAGTGCCGCGATCGCGGCCGGCGTGCTCGGCTTGATCGGATCGGATACTGCAATGATCGCTGCCAGGCGTCCGTCGATGGCGGCGTACAACGGCGACTTGCCCTGCGCGCCGAGTTCGGCCGCCAGCGCCGCAAATGCGGTGATATCCACGCCCAGGTCGCGCATGAAGCGATCAGCACCGACCTCCACACGCGCACCCTCCACGCTGGCGCGTACACCCATGCCGGTGACCGATTCGAAGTCGGCCATGGCCGGCAGTGCGATGCCATGCTCGGTGGCTGCATCGACGATGGCGCGGGCGATCGGATGCTCCGAGCGCGATTCCACTGCAGCAACCGCGGCCAGCACCCTGGCGCGATCAAAACCGTCGGCGATCTCCAGGTCGGTCAGGCGCGGACGACCTTCGGTGAGCGTGCCGGTCTTGTCCACCGCCACCACCTGCGCGTCCTTCAGCAGCTGCAGTGCTTCCCCCTTGCGGAACAGCACGCCCATTTCGGCTCCACGGCCGGTACCGACCATGATCGAGGTCGGCGTGGCCAGGCCCATCGCGCAGGGGCAGGCAATGATCAGCACCGCCACCGCATTGACCAGCGCGAAGCTCAGCGCCGGCGATGGGCCGAAGATCAACCAGACCGCGAAGGTCGCCAGCGCGGCCAGCATCACCGCCGGCACGAACCACAGGGTGACCTTGTCGACCACCGCCTGGATCGGCAGCTTCGAGCCCTGTGCCTGTTCGACCATGCGGATGATCTGCGCCAGCATGGTCTGCGCGCCCACCGCCGTGGCACGCACGGTCAGTGCACCTTTCTGGTTGACCGTGCCGCCGACCACGCTGCTGCCCGGCTGCTTCTCGACCGGAATCGGTTCGCCACTGATCATCGACTCGTCGATGTAGCTGCGGCCCTCGATCACCTCGCCATCGACCGGCACGCGCTCGCCCGGTCGCACTTCCACCACATCGCCGCTCTGCACTTCATTGACCGGGATGTCGACGGTACGGCCGTCACGGATCACGTGCGCGACCTTGGCCTGCAGGTTGACCAGGCGCTTGATCGCCTCGGAGGTGCGGCCCTTGGCGCGCGCTTCGAGGAAGCGGCCGAGCAGGATCAGCGCGACGATCACCGCCGCTGCTTCGTAGTAGACGTTCACCGTGCCCGGTGGCAACAACCGCGGTGCAAAGGTCGCCACTACCGAGTAACCGAACGCTGCGGCGGTACCCACCGCCACCAGCGAGTTCATGTCCGGTGCCAGCCGCAGCAGTGCCGGGAAACCCTTCTGGTAGAAACGGCGGCCGGGAATGGCCAGCACCAGCAGGGTCAGTACGAACTGCAGGTACCAGCTGGTCTGCATGCCGATGGTGGCCATCACCCATTCGTGCATGCCGGGAATCAGGTGCGAACCCATTTCCAGCACGAACACCGGCAGTGCAAGTGCGGTGGCCACGATCAGGTCACGTTTCAGTTTGGCGCGCTCGGCATCCTTCTTTTCCGCCGCTTCGTCATCGGACTGAACGCCTGCTTCGATGGCACGGGCGGCATAACCGACCTTGTCGATGGCCGCTACCAGCGCATCCACAGCGGCCACGCCGCGCACCGTGGCGCGTTCAGTGGCCAGGTTGACGCTGGCCTGGCTGACGCCCGGTACCGCCAGCAGCGCGCGTTCGACGCGGCCGACGCAGGAGGCACAGGTCATGCCTTCCACTGCCAGCTCGATGGTGCCGGCCGGCACGTCATAGCCCACCCGCTCCACCGCCTGGATCAGCGCGGCGCGATCGACCGGACCGGACGGGCGGATATCCGCGCGCTCGGTGGCCAGATTGACCGAAACACTGCCCACACCTTCGACCTTGGACAGCGCCGCCTCGACACGGCCGACGCAGCTGGCGCAGGTCATGCCTTCGATGGGCAGGCTGATGGTGGAGGGACTGGCGGGGATTGCGGTGGCGCGGGGCGTGCTCATGATCGGATTCCCGGGGTTCCTTCTGGATGCGGACAGGCTAAACCTTGCCATCGTGGGAAGGTCAAATCCAGCCACCCCGGGGCTCATGAAGGGGTTCATCCACGCATGGCGTGGATCTGCCGAGCGGACGGAGGCGCCAGGCGGATCAAGCCCGGCGCCCCCGCAGGTCTGCTCAGAAGGTGAACACATACTCCAGCGCGAACTCGCGGCCAACCGCGCCGAGCAGGCGGGTCGGGGCGAAATCGTAGTCCAGCTTGTACGGGTCCTTGTGGTTCCAGCTGGCGGAGTTGAACGCGTTGTTGACGTAGACGTTGACCTTGGCGTGCTCGGTCACCTGGTAGCCCACGTTGAAGTTCCAGGTGATGAACGGCCCGACCCGCCCGTAGTAGCGCGCCGTCTGCTGGCCGGCATTGGGATTCGGATTCGGCGAGCCGTCCGGACGCGTGGCCGGCTCCAGGCAGTTGAGCGACGGGCTGTCGCTGGGCACGTAGCCATCGGCGAACGGCAGGCAGCCGCCAGGATTGTCCAGGCGATCGGTGCCCCAGTGGTAGCGCACGCCCGGCACCGAACCGATGCGATCGGCATAGACGTTGGCATTCCAGTTGCCACGCTGCCAGGCCAGGCTCGCGCGCAGCTTGCTGCGCAGGTCGCGGTCACGACGCTCCGGGTTTGGATCGTTGGCGTAACGCTGTTCCTTGGTCGAGATCTGGTTGGTGTAGTTCAGGCCGAGCTGGAAGTTGCCCCACTGCGCGGTTTCCAGGCGATAGCGCGCGGTCAGGTCGATGCCGCGCACTTCGCGGCTGGCCAGGTTGAAGGGGCCGCGCTCGATCGATACCAGGCGACCGTTGCTGTCACGGTTCACGCGGGCCAGGATGCCGGCGCAATACTCGCCACCGGCCGGATTGGCCCATGGCGTACCGTCCATGTTCTTGCCGGTCAGGCAGCCCGCTTCGCTGGCCAGTACCTCGTCGGCGCCAACGTCGACGATCATGTCTTCCAGTTTGATTGCCCAGTAATCCGCACTGACCGACAGATTGGGCATCACGTCCCAGACGAAACCGACCGTCCACGAATCACCGGTCTCCGAACGCAGCAGCGGCGTGCCACGCCGGTTCACGTCGAACGTGTACCAGACATCGGTATTGCCCACGCCACAGTTGTTGACCAGGTAGGCACCGCTCTGGATGCAGCGCAGGCGATCATAGGTCTGCACTTCGGAGCTGCTCGGTTGACCGAGCAGATAGTGCATGTCCGGCGCATGGAAGCTGGTGGCATAGGAGCCACGCACCAACAGCGACTCCACCGGGCGCCATTCCAGGCCGACGTTCCAGGTGGTCTCCTTCTGGCTGCCGATGTCCAGCGCTTCGCCGCTGTTGTCAGCCTTGTAGCTGCCATAGCGGTCATAGCGCGCGGCCGCAGTGGCGGTCACGCTTTCCAGCAGCGGAATCTTGAACTCGACGCCAGCCGAATAGCGGGTGCGCTCGCCGCCGCCCCGATCGACGTTCTGCAGGTCGAAGTCGATGCCGGCGCGCGGATCCGGACTGAGGTGGTAGCCCTGCTGCGCGACTTCGGCCACGGCAGCGAACGAGATCGGCCCGGCCCAGCCCTGGAACAGCTCGCCGGTGATGTCCGCCGACGCCTGGTTGACCCATGAGGACGCACGGTTCTTCGCCACCGTGCCCATCTGCCAGTACTGGTCCGGCGTCAGCGGGTTCCACCAGCGCGATTCGTTCAATGCGTAGATCGCCTCGCCATCGGCGGTGGTGCCCAGGCGTGGGCCAAGGAAGTAGTCGTACGACTTCTGCTTGTCGACCACGTTCTGCCGTTCTTCCACGCGGTAATAGGAACGCCCCACCGTGGCGCTCCAGTCGAAGCGATCGGCCAGGCGTCCACGCAGGCCCGCGCTCCAGTCCCAGGACAGTTCACGGTTGGTGTTGCGCAGCGTATCCAGGCCGCCCACTTCGTTCGGCGTGAACTGGCGCACGCCGAGGATCGGGCGGTTGCGGTTGGCGTCCCAGTAGTAGCCGTTGTCATCGTCGATCAGCGACACGCCAGGCGGATTGGTGCCCCAGATCGCCTCGGAGCGGTACACCGCCAGGTTGGTCCAGGCCTGCAGGTCGTTGCTGAAATCGAAGGTGGCATACAGGTTGCCGGACACGTTCTCGGCACCCCCGGTGAGCAGCCAGTTGGCGTAGTCGGCGCTCATGCCGCACAGGCGACCGGTGTTGCTGATGGTGTTGGCGGCGTAGTTGTAGACCAGGCGATCGGCGGTGTAGTACTCCCCGTCGAACTTCTCGCAGGTGCCGGTGGGCGGCGTCAGGCGCTGGCCGGTGGTCGGATCGATCAGCGCCAGGCCGGCAGTGGGACGGAAGCCGACCTTGCGTTGTTCCATGTTCCAGGACGGGTACGGCGCATCATCGGCATCGTCCATCTGCGGGCGGTCACGGCCGAACAGCGGATCGCGCTTTGTGTACTGCAGCGCGTAGGTCACGCTCCAGTTGTCGCCGGTCTTGCCGCCGGCCCAGGACAGATCCCAGGTATCGCGGCCGCCTTCGGTGGAGGTACCACCGCGCACGCGTACTTCGTCGCCGTCATAGTTGGTCTTCAGGATGACGTTGACCACGCCGGCGATCGCATCGGAACCATAGATGGCCGAGGCGCCACCGGTCAGTACTTCGATGCGCTCGACTGCGGCAGCGGGAATGTTGCCGTAGTTGGAGAAGTTGGTTTCGCCGCCGTAGGGCAGCGGATAGTCGGCTACACGGCGACCGTTGACCAGCAGCAGCGAGCGGTTCGGGCCCATCCCGCGCAGGTTCAGGCCGCTGGCATTGGGCGTATGCGATCCCCACTGCGAGGCGGCTTCAACGGTGCCGGTGGCTTCAGTGAGCGTCTTCAGCGCGTCGTACACGCTGACGAAGCCTTCCTTCTGGATCTGGGCGGCGGTGATCACGTTGACCGGCGCCGGGCCTTCGACGCTGGCGCGCTTGATGCGCGAACCGGTGACGGTGACCGCATCGAGATCCTTGGTGGACGAGTTGACGGCCTCCTGCGCACTGGCCACCAGGGGCAACAGGGCCAGGACCAGGGCCTGGGACAGCAGGTGACGACGCTTGCGAACGATCTGAGCCATGGGTGGTTGCTCTTCGAAAGTGTGGACGCACGGACGGGTGGTGGCGCGGCACTACGGCTGATCCGGGCACCTGGATCGGTTCAAGACCGTCCCGACGCCCTCCCCTGTGGATCGATCCAAACTAAAGCACAGCTGAACCACGCCCGGCATGCGGCGGCGCAGCAACACGCGGCGGAATGCCGCTAACGGCCTTCGCCAGCCATGACAATCAAAGAGTTGCGTGATATCGCTGAGAGAACAGCGCACGAAGTGATGACACGATTGCGACAGACGCGCGCGGAACGGTTTTGTCCGTGGCGGGCCGGCGTACAGGGTCGAATCCCCTCGCAGAGGGGCTCTGACCCGGCTGCATCCAGATGGGGTCAGAGCCCTTCTGCGAAGGGATCCGACCCCGGGCTTGCGATCAGGCGTCCAGCGCCTGCCGCAGCGCGGCCACAGTGGCAGTGGCGGTCTGGCTCCAGTCCGGGTCCAGCCCTCGCAAAGCCGGGTTCTGGAACTGCATGGCCGAGCGCCGCAGGCCCTTGGCCGAGGCGTGCAGTTCGGTACAGCCGGTCTGCCGTGCGACGGTTGCGATGTTGCCCGGGGCCAATCCGGCGCCGGCCATCACCGTAATGCGGCCCGCTGCCTGGGTAACGAGGCCTGCCAGCACATCGGCACCGGCCTCGGCGCTGACCTCGCCGCCCGAGGTCAGCACGCGCTGGCAACCCAGCCCGATCACCTGCTCCAGCGCGGCCGGCAGATCGCGGGCAGCGTCGAAGGCGCGATGGAAGGTCACCTGCAACGGCCCGGCAGCCTGCACCAGCTCGCGGCACAGCGCCAGATCGATGCCGCCCTGCACATCCAGCGCGCCGATCACCACGCCATCGCAGCCCAGCGCACGGCACTGCGCGATGTCACGCAGCATCAGTTCGGTTTCCAGTGCGTCGTAGTGGAAGTCGCCCGGGCGTGGCCGCACCAGCACGAACAGCGGAATCGACAGGCGTTCGCGGGCAACCGCGATGCTGGCAAACGACGGCGTGGTACCGCCCTCGGCCAGGTTGTCGAACAGCTCGATGCGGTCGGCGCCGCCGGCCTGTGCCGCCAGCGCCGAAGCCAGCGAGTTGCTGGCGATCTCCAGGGTGAGCCGCGTGCTCACGTCTGAGTGCTCGTGTAGATCGACGGCGAATCACGCAGGTCATCCTGGCGCTGTGCATCGCACACCGCGTAGACGAAGCCGCGATGCAGCGCGTAGGCGCCCACCTCGCCCTGCTTGTTCATGGCCAGGAAGCACACCTGCAGTGTCTTGCTCGCTTCGGGGCGCTTGCGCACCACGCGGTCGATCGCTTCGCGGCAGGCCTGCGCCGGCGAGCGCCCCTGGCGCATCAGCTCGACCACCAGGAACGAGGCCGCGTTGCGGATCATCTCCTCACCCACGCCCGAGGCAGTGGCCGCGCCGACGTCGTTGTCGACGTACAGGCCGGCACCGATGATCGGGCTGTCGCCAACGCGACCGTGCAGTTTCCACGCCATGCCGCTGGTGGTGCAGGCACCGGCCAGATGGCCCTTGGCATCCAGTGCCAGCATGCCGATGGTGTCGTGGTTGTCGCTGTTGCCGGGAATGCCACGCCGCTCGGCATTGATCTGCGGCTGGTACTTCTCGGTCTTCAGCCACTCGCGCCAGGCCGCTTCGGCCTGCGGCGTCAGCAGGTGCTTGCGCTCGAAACCCTGCTGCACTGCGAACTGCTGCGCGCCCTCGCCCACCAGCAGCACGTGCGGGCTGTTCTCCATCACTTTGCGGGCCACCGACACCGGATGCAGGATGTCGACCAGCGCGGCCACTGCACCGCAACGGCCATCGCCGTCCATGATGCTCGCGTCCAGGCTGAGCACGCCATCGCGATCCGGATTGCCGCAATGGCCAACGGTGGGGTTGCACAGCTCGCTCTCGGCCCAGCGTGCACCGGCTTCGACTGCATCCAGTGCGCTGCCACCCTGCGCCAGTGCTTTCCATGCGGCCTGGTTGGCCGGCACGCCGAAGTCCCAGGTCGAAACCACCTTGGCCCCACCCTGCGTGCGCGCCTGCCCCCCCGGCAATGCCGCCATGCCTGCGGCCAGTGCACCGGCCTGCAGGAACTGCCTGCGATCCACCATCTTCCCCTCCCAGTCTGCAATGCACGACCGGCCCGATGCCGGCCCTGCCGATCAGTCGTGCGTGGACTGCCGTGCGGCGTGCCAGACCGCTGCACCGAGCACGCCCAGCTGGCCATGCTCCACGCGCCACACCGGCACCTGCCGCAGCACCTCGGTCAGCACGCCCTTGTTGAGGAAGCGCTCACGGAAGCGGCCATCGGCCAGGAAATCCTGCACATGCGCGGAAATGCCCCCGGCCAGGTACACCGAACGCGCGCCGACGGCGATCGCCGCGTCGCCGGCCAGGCTGCCCAGCCAGGCACAGAAGACCTGCAGCGTTTCCACCGCCAGTGCATCCTCGCCGCTGCGCGCCGCGCCGATCAGCGCCTCGGTACTGGTCCACACCGGGGTGGCTCCGCGCAGCTCGCACAGGCACGGATACAGGTTCATCAGGCCGCTGCCGGACAGCACGCGCTCGTTGTCCACGTGCGCCCAGCGCTGCAGCAGTTTGCCCAGCACCTGCAGTTCCAGCGCGTTGCCGGCGCCGAGCGCGGCATGGCCGATCTCGCTGGCCAGCACCGGACGCTCGCCATCGGCGAAACGCAGCGCGGCACCCAGGCCGGTACCTGCACCCAGCACCAGCGCCGGGAAGGCCTGCGCCGGATCGGCGTCGCCGTTCAGCGGCACCAACGTGTCGGGCTGCAGGTAAGGGATGGCCAGCGCCACCGCTTCGAAATCATTGATCAGCTGCAGTTCGTGCAGCCCGGACTGCGCGCGGGTGGCCGACAGCGACACCGTCCACGGCAGGTTCGAGTTGATCAGCACATCGCCATCGAGCAGGCCGGCGATGGCGACCACCGCGGTCTGCACCGGTTGGCCGAGGCCGGCGGTGAAATCGGCCAGGATCGCGGCCAGGCTGGAATGCTCGGCACAGGCATAGGTGCGATGGCTGCCCAGCAGCGGCGCCTGGCCGGGTTGGGTCTCAGCCAAGGCCAGGCGGGCGAAGGTGCCGCCGACATCGGCAACGACCAGATGGCGCGGAAGACCGCCGCGGGCGGAGTCGGAGGAAACCGGGGACGCTGCTGCGATGGTCACGCTGGCCTGCTTGGATCGATTGAATCGCCCCGATTCTCAGGCATCGGGGCGGCTTTGCCTAGCACGCCGATGGTTCAGGTTGGCCTACATGCCTTCCTGTTCGGCCACCTGCACCCCGTCCACCAGCACGCGAAGCCGCTGCGGGCGGAAGCCGGCGAACAGCAGCGGCCGGGTGCGCTCGACCAGCACTTCGTGCCCGGCAATATGGCGCAGCCACGACTGTACCAGCGAGAACGAGAAATGCGTGCCCGGATGCAGCGGGTGCTGCACCCAGACCTTCTCGGTGGCGCTCTGCAGCAGCATCGCGCCGGTGAACCAGTGGCGGCTGAGGGTCACCGGCGTAGTGCCGGCCATGAAGCGGATATCCATGCGGGGTCCTTTCGCGTTGGGCAGCGGCGCCCTGGATCAGGGCTGGGCAGTCTGCAGGCTGTAGCTGGTGGTGGCGGTGAACACCGCGCCATCGGGCTGGGTGGAGCGTACCTCGACCTTGTGGCTGCCCACCGCCAGATCGGTCGGCAGCGCGCCACGCCACAGGTGCGGCGACGCGGTAGCCTCCGGCGAGCGGTCGTAACCGCGCAGGTTGTTGGCAAGATCGTCGGCCACGTTCTCCACCATCAGGCGCGGATCGGGCTGGCTGACCTGCTTCATCGGCTGCCAGGCGCCGCCATCGACGCGGTACTCGACCACGCTGGCGTCCTCACCCATGTAGACGTTGGCATAGATGCCCCAGGCCGGGTAGGCGCCCTGGCGCAGCACCTTGGGTGCATGCAGGCCGATCTGCTCGCTGGCCGGCTGGCCGGCCACGCGGTACTGCAGCTTGTAGCTGCCGTTGCCGGCCACATCGAGCAGCGCATAGCCCTTCGGCGTGCCATCGCTCATGGTGCTGTCCGGCACGCCGGCGGCGTTCTTGACGCCCGACCAGAACGCACCACAGTTGGCACCGACGTTGTATTCGTGCAGCGGCTTGTCGCCGTTCCAGCCCTCGGCCTTACCGTGGTAGACGTGCTGCTGGGTGTGGCTGTGGCCGCTGAGCACCAGCACGTTGCGGAAGTCCTTCAGCAGGTCGAACAGGCGCTGGCGGTCGGCGTGGCGGAAGGTCTCGCGCCCCGGCGCGGCGTCGAACAGCGGGATGTGCATGCCCAGCACCAGCAGGCGATCCTTGTGCAGGCCCTTCAGGTAACTGGCAAGGAAGGCGAACTGGTCTTCGCGCAGGCCGCCGATGTACTTCGGCTTCGCCTTGGGGTCGTACACCACGTCGTCCAGGAATACAAAGCTGGCGCCGCCCTCTTCCACCGCGTAGGTGTCCGGGCCGTAGATGTTGCGCCAACTGTCCAGCGAGTGTTCGTCGCTGGCCGCATCGAAGTCGAGATCGTGGTTGCCCGGCACGTGGAACCACGGCACACCGAGCTCGGTGGTGACCTTGTTGATCGCCGGGTACAGGGCCAGGTCATCGTTGACGATGTCGCCCAGGGTGGTGCCCATGCGCGCCTTGGTCTGGCCGACCAGCGGCGCCACGATCGACTGCTGGTAGTAGCCGATGTCCTTCAGGCTGGCGGTCTGCGAATCGGTGAACACCAGCATCTGGAAACCACGGCGGCTGTCATGGCGATCCGCCTGCAGCGCGAAATCCCAGTTGCGGGTGATATCGCTGGTGGCGGCGATGCCACCGTACTTCAGCGCCGGCGAGCCGCTCGGGCGGTAGTGGCGCCAGAACGACGGCAGGCCGTCGGTCGCCTTCGGGAAGGCGTAGGCATCGGGCTTGATCACGAACACGGTCTGGCCGTCGCGCACCGGCAGGCTGTAGCTGCCGTCGGCGGCGGTCTTGACGATGGCCTCGCCATTGGAGACCTGCACCCCGGCCAGGCCCGGATCAGTCGCGCCGCGCCCCGGCCGGCCGTCACGCTCCAGATAGACCTTGCCGCTGACCACGGTATCCGCGGCCCAGGCCGGCGAGGTCAGCAACAGGCAGCACAGCCAGGTGGCAGGCAGTTTCATGGGCGGTCCGGGAAAGAAAGACCGCCTATTGTAGATTCCGTTGATGACATCGCGCACGTGATGGCGCATTGCCGGTAGTGCCGGCCGCTGGCCGGCAACCAGCCGATGCCCGACGATCATGAGGTTGCCGGCCAGCGGCCGGCACTACCGCTCTTCAACGATGGCGTTTTTCCAGTACCGCCCGCGCATCATCCAGCGACAGCCCGCGCGCGCGCAGCAGCACCAGCAGGTGGTACAGCAGGTCCGAAGCCTCGCCGAGCAGCGCCTCATCATCCTGCGCCACGGCGGCCAATGCGGTCTCCACGCCCTCCTCGCCCACCTTCTGCGCGATGCGGCGGATGCCGCCCTCGAACAGGCTGGTGGTGTAGCTGCCCGGCGGGCGCTGCGCCTCGCGCATCGCCACCAGCTGGCCCAGCCCGCCCAGGAAGTCCTTCGGTGCCTGGTCGAAACAACTCTCGGCACCGGTATGGCAGGTTGGCCCGGCCGGGCGTGCCATCACCAGCAGCGTGTCGGCATCGCAGTCGATGCTGATTGACTGCACCACCAGCACGTTGCCGGACTGCTCGCCCTTGGTCCACAACCGCTGCTTGCTGCGGCTGAAGAAGGTCATGTGGCCGATGGCCAGCGTGGCCGCCAGCGACTCGGCGCTGACATAGCCGAGCATCAGCACCTGCAGGGTATCGGCATCCTGCACCACCGCCGGCAGCAGGCCGTCGCCCTTGCCCCAGTCCAGCGCCTGCAGCGCATCCAGCGATGGCCTCACTTCAATAGACATCCCGCACCTCGATCTGCTGTCCGCGCAGGTAGCGCTTCAATTCCGGAATGGCGATGGCGCCGCTGTGGAACACGCTGGCCGCCAACGCGCCGTCGACGTCGGCCTGGTCGAAGGCTTCGGCGAAGTGCTCCATCGCACCGGCACCACCCGAGGCGATCAGCGGCACCTGGCACAGGGCCCGCGCCTGCTGCAGCTGCACGACATCGTAGCCACGGCGCACGCCGTCGCTGTCCATGCAGTTCAGCACGATCTCGCCAGCGCCACGCCGTTGCGCTTCGACGATCCAGTCCAGGGTCCGCAGCGGTACCGCCTGGGTCTTGTCCGGGTCGCCACTGAAACGGCGTACCCGCCACTGGCCGTCCGCTTCGCGTACCGAGTCCACACCCACCACCACGCACTGCACGCCGAACTCATCTGCCAGCTCGGTGATCAGCTCCGGGCGGCCCAGCGCAGGCGAGTTGATCGACACCTTGTCGGCACCGGCGAACAGCACGCGGCGCGCGGTTTCCACGCTGTCGATGCCACCGGCCACGCAGAACGGAATATCGATCAGGCGTGCGATGCGCTCGATCCAGGCGACGTCGACCGACCGTGCTTCGGGACTGGCGCCGATGTCATAGAACACCAGCTCGTCGGCACCCTGGTCGCGGTAGCGCTGCGCCAGCTCGGCGATGTCGCCCATGTCGACGTGATCGCGGAAGCGCACGCCCTTGACCACGCGGCCATCGCGCACGTCCAGGCACGGAATGATGCGACGGCTCAACATGCCAGCGCCTCCGCGAGGTCCATGCGCTGCTCCAGCAGGGCCTTGCCGAGGATGGCACCGCCGCAGCCGGCAGCACGCGCCTCGGCCACATCGGCCACGTCACGGATGCCACCGGAAGCCTGCACGGCCACGCCCGGCAGCAGCGCCGACAGGTGCTGGTAGAGGCTGATGTTGGGCCCGGCCAGCATGCCGTCGCGGGCGATGTCGGTGCACAGCAGGTGGCGCATGCCGGCACGCGCATAACGCTGGGCCAGGTCATCCAGGGTCACCCCGGCGTTCTCGGTCCAGCCGTGTACCGGCAGCTGCCATTGCCCCTGGGCATCCTGGCGGGCATCCAGCGCGATGGTGATGCGCTCGGCGCCGAACTCCTCCAGCCAGCCGACCACTTCGTCGGGGCGGCGTACTGCCAGCGAACCCACCACCACGCGGCCGGCGCCGGCATCGAGGATGCGCGCCACGTCGTCGCGTCCGCGCACGCCACCGCCGGTCTGCACCTGCAGCGGCGTCTGCGCACGGATCGACGCCAGCAGCGGCGCAAGGGTGTAGCCACCGGCACGCGCAGCGTCCAGGTCGACCAGATGCATCCACTGCGCGCCCTGCGCGGCGAAGGCCTGTGCACGCGGCAGCGGATCGTCGCCATACGAGGTTTCCTGCGCGTAGTCACCCTGGCGCAGCCGCACCACGCGGCCGTCGCGGATATCCAGCGCGGGGTAGACGATGAAACTCATGCAGCAGTGCCCTCGAGGAAGTTGCGCAGCATCAGCGAACCGGTCTCGCCGGAGCGCTCGGGATGGAACTGTGCGCCGTAGTAACGCCCCTGCTCCACCACGGCAGTGAACAGGCCACCGTGGTCGCAGGCAGCGACGGTGTGGGTATTGAGCGGCGCCGCATAGCTGTGCACGAAGTAGGCGCTGGCGCGCTCCGGCACACCGCGCAGCAGCAGCGATTCGCGCAGCGGGAGCAGGCGGTTCCAGCCCATGTGCGGCACGCGGATACCACAGGCCGGCACCAGCTTGCGCACGACGCCTGGAATCAAGCCCAGTGTCTCGACGCCGGCCTCCTCGGAGCGCTCGAACAGCAGCTGCATGCCCAGGCAGATGCCCATCAGCGGCACCTCCAGTCGTTGCAACGGCTCCACCATGCCCTGCGCGTGCAGGCGCTGCATGCCGGGACCGGCGGCGCCGACACCGGGCAGGATCACCCGCTGCGCACCGACCAGACCGTCAGCATCGCGCACCAGCCGCACCGTCGCGCCCAGGCGCTCCAATGCGTAGCGCACCGAGCCCAGGTTGGCACCGCCGGCATCGATCAGCGCAACGTCGCTCACAGTGCCCCCTTGGTACTCGGCAGTGCCGTGCCCTGGCGGGCCAATGCCGGGCGCAGTGCGCGCGCCAGTGCCTTGAAGCAGGCCTCGACCTTGTGGTGGTCGTTGTCGCCGCGCACCTGCAGGTTGAGGTTCAGGCCGCTGGCATCGCACAGCGAACGGAAGAAGTGCGGCACCAGCTCGGTCGGCATGTCACCCACGCGCTCGCGCTTGAACTCGCCCTCGAACACGAAATAGGGGCGGCCACTGAAGTCCAGCGCGGCACTGGCCAGGGTCTCGTCCATCGGCAGGGTGAAACCGTAGCGGCCGATGCCGCGCTTGTCGCCCAGCGCCTCGCGCAGGGCCTGACCCAGCGCCAGCCCGGTGTCCTCGATGGTGTGGTGCTCGTCGATGTGCAGGTCGCCCTCGGCCTGGATGTCCAGCGCGAACCCGCCGTGCTTGCCGATCTGTTCCAGCATGTGGTCGAAGAACGGCAGTCCGGTGGAAATGTGCGCGTCGCCGGCACGATCCAGGTCCAGTTCGACACGGATCTTCGTTTCCTTGGTATTGCGCTGGACCACGGCGGTGCGCGGCGCATCGGCCAGCGCGTGGGCGATGCCCGGCCAGTCCCACTCGCCACCGAACTGTTCGGTGCGCAGCTGGAAGCCACGGATGTTGAGGTTGTCGGCGAACTGCAGGTCGGTGATGCGGTCACCAACCATGCCCGAGCGCGCCCAGTCGATGCTGCGGTCCTGCAGGTAGGCGGTCATCAGGCCGATGCCCGGCTTGCGGGTTGGCGCATTGTCCTGCGGCCAGCTGCAATCGATCAGCACGTCACGGAAGGTGATCCCCTGACTCTCGAAGATCTGCAGCATCAGATCGTTGGGGCCATCGAAGCTGGCGCGCGGGTAGCGGTCGCTGCCGAGGCCATCCTGATTGGTGACGATCACGAACTGGTAGCCGGCATCCCGCAGCTTCAGCAGCGCTGGGATCACCTGCGGCACGAAGCGCAGCTTCTCGTAGGCGTCGATCTGGAAATCGGACGGCTCCTCGATGAGGGTGCCATCGCGGTCGATGAACAGGATCGGGGTCATGCTGCGGCCCTCCGCGCCGACAGGGCCGCAAGCACGCGGTCATTCTCTTCGAGGCTGCCGATGCTGATACGCAGCGCATCACCCAGCTGCGGCGCGGCGCGCTGGTCGCGCACCACCACACCGGCATCCAGCAAGGTGTCGAACGCTGCCTGCGCATCAGCGAAGCGGACCAGCAGGTAGTTGCCGGCCGAGCGGTGCACGCGACGAACGCCAGGCAGGCCCGGCAGCGCAGCGAACAGGCGTTCGCGCTCGGCGATGACCGTGGCCACGCGCTCGGCGGTACGTGCCAGTGCGGCCGGCTGCAGCGCCTGCACGGCCAGCTCGGCGCACGGGGTCGGCACCGGGTACGGCGCCTGGCAGCGGCGCAGTACGGCAATCAGTTCCGGCGCGGCGATCAGGGTGCCGATGCGCGCGGCCGCAAGTGCATGCGCCTTCGACAGCGTGCGCAGCACCGCCAGATTGGCGTGCGCGGCCAGCAACGTGGTCGCCGACGGGCGCTGCGCATACTCGACATAGGCCTCGTCCACCACCACCAGGGCCTGCCCACGCAGAGCAGTGACCACGCGCTCGATCTCGTCCAGGGCGATGTCACTGCCGGCCGGGTTGGACGGTGCGCACAGGAAGACCAGCTTGGCGTTGCGCGCCTTGGCGGTATCGATCACAGCATCCAGATCGGCACGCAAGCCGTCTTCGGTATCCACCAGCGGCACTTCAATCAGTGCGGCGCCCTGCAGGCGTGCGCAGACCGCGTACATGCCGAACACTGGCGGCGTGACCAGCACGCCATCGCGGCCCGGCACGCACAGGGCACGCACCAGCAGATCAATGGCTTCGTCGCTACCGCGGCCGATCAGCAGCTGCTGCGGCGTTACTCCATACAGCCCAGCCAGGCCCTCGCGCAGGGCCAGCGGCTGCGGCTCGGGGTAGCGACGGCTGCTGCCGGCGCTGTCGGCCGGATTCGCCCAGGCCGATTCGTTGGCATTCAACCAGACCTCGCCCTGCACCGCTGCACTGCGCGCCGAACTGTAGCCAGCGAAGGCCTGCAGGTCCGGGCGCACCAGCGCCAGCACCTCATCGATAGACACGTTCATGCCGCTGCCTCCATGCGCAGAGCCACTGCACGCTCGTGCGCATCCAGGCCTTCGGCGCTGGCGATGATGCGTGCGCAGCCGCCGATTGCTGCCAGGCCGGCGGCGCTGGCGCTCTGCACGCTGATCAGGTTCTGGAAGCTGGCCACGCTGACACCGCTGTAGGCACGTGCGGCACCGGCGGTGGGCAGCACGTGGTTGGTGCCGCTGCAATAGTCACCCAGTGCCTCGGGCGTGTAGTCGCCGAGGAACACCGAGCCGGCTGCCTGCACCTCTCCCAGCCACGCGCGCGGATCGCGCAGGGCCAGGATCAGGTGCTCGGGCGCGTAGCGGTTGCTGATCGCGAACGCCTCGGCCAGCGAATCGACCTGGATCAGACGCGACGCCGACAGCGCCTGGCGCGCGATCTGCTGGCGCGGCAGCAGGGCCACCTGGCGCTCCACCTCGGCTTCGACCGCCGCCAGCATCACGGCATCGTCGGTCAACAACAGCACCTGCGAATCCGGACCGTGCTCGGCCTGCGACAGCAGGTCGGCGGCAACGAACGCCGGATTGGCGCCGGCATCGGCGATCACCAGTACTTCCGATGGGCCAGCCGGCATGTCGATGGCGGCGGCGCCATCCTGTGCGACCTGCTGCTTGGCTTCGGTGACGAAGCTGTTGCCGGGACCGAACAGCTTGTCACAGGCCGGGATGCTGGCCGTGCCATAGGCCATCGCGGCGATCGCCTGGGCGCCGCCCAGCTTGAACACGCGCTGCACGCCGGTCAGCCGCGCGGCCACCAGCACCGCAGGATCGGCACTGCCGTCGGCGCGCGGCGGCGTGCACAGCACCACTTGGGGGCAGCCGGCCAGCTGCGCCGGAACGCCCAGCATCAACGCGGTGGACGGCAGCGGCGCGCTGCCCGCCGGCACATACAGACCCACCCGGCCGATCGGGCGCAGCATGCGTTCGCAGACCACGCCCGGTGCGGTTTCCACCGCATACCCCGTACCCATGCCGGCGGCGTGGAAACGGGCGATGCGTTCGGCGGCTTCCACCATGGCCTGGCGCAGTTCGGCCGGGACGGCGGCTTCGGCCGCAGCGAACTCGGCTTCGCTCACTTCAAAGGCTGGCAACTCGACACCATCGAAGCGCGCGGTGATCGCACGCAGCGCGTCGTCGCCCTGTGCGCGCACCTGTGCGATCAGCGCGGCCACGGCATCGCGGGTCTGCTGCGCCACGGTCTGCACCGGGCGGGTCAATGCCGCGCTGCGCGCGGCCTCATCAAGTCGGGACCAGATCAGACGGTTCATGCCAGCGATCGCTCCACGCTCAGTACCATCAGGCCCTGCGCACCCGCGCGCTCGAGTTCCTCCATGCGCTGCCAGCTCAGCGGGCCGGGGCACATGGTCTGCAGGCGCAGCGCGCCGCCATCGGCCGGCAACCGCACCAGCGGCTCGGCATCGGCCAGCAGCTGCGCCAGCGCGTCGACGCGATCCTCGCTGGCACGGAACATCAGCAGCTTGCGATCCTGGCGCTGCACCACGCCGTCGAGGCGGCGCAGCAGCATCGTGCGCAGCGATGCACGCGCATCATCTGGGACGCGCACCGCGCCGGCCAGCACTGCCTCGCTGTCGAGCAGATTGTGCACCGGGGTCAGCTGATTCGCGCGCAGGGTGGCGCCGCTGGAGACCAGATCGCAGATCAGGTCGGCGGTGCCCAGACGCGGGGCGATTTCCACCGAACCGGACAGCTCGACCACCTGTGCGTCCACGCCCTGCTCGGCCAGCCACTGCTTGAGGATGGCCGGGTAGCTGGTGGCGATGCGGGTGCCGGCCAGCTGCGCCGGACCCTGCCACTGCCATTCCTCGGGCACCGCCAGCATCAACCGGCACTGGCCGAAGCCCAACCCGCGCAGCGCCTGATAGGCGTCCGGCAGGCCGATCTGACGGCGTGCCGCGGCCTGTTCGTCCAGCTCGTTGCGGCCGACGATGCCGAGGTCGCAGACGCCGTCGGCGATCAGGCCGGGGATGTCGTCGTCGCGCACCAGCAGCAAGTCCACCGGCAGCGATTCGCCGTAGCAGAACAGCTTGTCTCGGCTCTCGCGCCAGCTCAGGCCGCAGGCGCTGAGCAGGTTGCGGGCAGGCTCGGCCAGCCGGCCACTCTTCTGGATGGCAATGCGCAGCCGGTCGCGTGCCGGTGCTGCCTGGGTTGCACTCATGGGGGAGGTCTCGAAGTTCGGAACGGGGCGCGGATCAGCGCGAGACAAGGCGGTCGATGGCGGCGGCATAGCCTCGATGGCCATGCTCGAGCGTGCGTGCCACCCGTCCGGTGGTGGTCACGCTGACGCCGGTGCGCTCGTGGATCTCGCGGTACGGCACGCCCTGCTGCAGCAGCGGCACCACTTTCCAGCGGTCGGCCATGGCTTCCAGCTCGGCCGGGGTGCACAGGTCACGCAGGAAGGCCTCGACCTGTTCCGGCTCGCGCAGGGCGGCAAAGGCTTGGGCCAGGGCTTCCAGGTCGGCCTTCGGGTCTTTGGCGGCAATCTCGGGGCGGGCTTTCACGGGGTGGTTTCCATGCATCAATGTAATAGCGCGTTAGTACATTAGCGCATTCTTGCGCAGTGCGTCAAATCGAGGATTGAGGGGACGGCAGGGCTGCTGCCCTGCACCCGCCAAGAGCCAGAGCAAAAGCAAATGCTGATTTCCTGAGCGTTGGCGGGGAGGGTCCGGTGGCAGGGGACGCCGTAAACCCATCCGTGGGGGCTTGGTCGCCGCTTGCTCGTGTGCGCAATCCTGCGCACACGGCAAGGCCGGGGTTGGGCGTCCTGCCCAACCCGCCCGAGGCATGCCTCGGGCCCATGCGGCTCACGCCCCCTCAACCGGACCCACCCCGCCTTCGACAGTTGGTCGCGATCTGCTGGATCTCGCTGGGAAAGTGATCGAGAACGGCTTTTGTAGAGTCGAGCCATGCTCGACTGCGCTTCGTCCAGAAACGCAGAACGCCCACCAAAGGGTGGGCGTTCTGCTTTCAAATCAACAACCTGGCCCGACTCAGGGCAGACAGTGCACCTCGGCCTGCAGCGCCCCGCGCCGCAGGCATTCACCGAACAGGCTGCCCTGCCGGCTCGGCAGGGACTGGATGTTCTGCAACGCCCCCGCTCCCGCCCGGCACGTCCGCGAGGCCAGGGCCTGCAGATCGTCCTCCAGCTGTGCGCGGTCGATCGCATGGCAGCGATCAACCGCCAGCCGGTACTGCGCCGGCCCGATCCGCGTGCTGTGCAGCGACGGATCGCTCTGGCAGCCCGCCAGCAGGAGCACGCTCAGCACTCCTGCGGCGGCAGGCTTCACACCATCGCCTTCGACTGCTCCAGCTCCACCAGCAGGGTGCTGGCCAGTTCGTCGCGCGACACTTCGAACTGCTGTTCGCGCAGCAGGTCCTTCACTGCCACCACGCCGCGCGCCAGTTCATCCTCACCCGCCAGCACCACGAAGCGGATGCCAGCCTTGGCCGCGTACTGGAATTGCTTGCCGATCTTCTTCGGCTCCATCTGCACTTCGGTGTTGATGCCACCGGCACGCAGGCGGCGGGCAATGTCCAGCGACTGCGGCATGCCCTGCTCGTCCATCAGCGCCACCAGCGCCTGCACGCTGCTGGCTTCGATGCCGTCGATCAGGCCGGCCTCGCGCAGCTGCCAGAACAGGCGCGACAGGCCGATGGAGATACCCACACCCGGCAGCTTCGACTTGCTGTAGTGGCTGGCCAGGTCTTCGTAACGGCCGCCCGAGCAGATCGAGCCGATCTGCGGGTGGTCGGTCAGCGTGGTCTCGTAGACGGTGCCGGTGTAGTAGTCCAGGCCGCGGGCAATGGAGAAGTTCAGGCAGTACGCGGTTTCCGGCACGCCCAGCGCCTGCACCAGCTGCAGCACTTCGCGCAGTTCGGCGACACCTTGGGCCAAAGTGGAGACTCCACCCTCTTCGACCAATGAGCTGTTCAGTGCAAGCTTTTCAAGTTGGGCCAGCTGCATGAGCGCGTCGTCGTGGCCCTGCGAACGCACGGCCACGAACGCCAGGATCTTCCCGACCTGCTCGGCCGGGATGTTGAAGCCCTCGCCCACCAGCGTCTCGCGCACGTAATCGGCACCGCGCTTGTCCAGCTTGTCCACTTCGCGCAGTACGGCCAGCTGGCGTTCGCCCTCGGCCACGCCCAGGCTCTCGAAGAAGCCGCGCATCAGCTTGCGGTTGTTCAGCTGGATGCTGAAATCACCGATGCGCAGTTCCGAGAACACCGCATGGATGACCGCCAGCACCTCGGCGTCGTACCGCACGCTCAGGCTGTCCTTGCCGATCACATCGATGTCGCACTGGTAGAACTCGCGGAAACGACCGCGCTGGGCGCGCTCGCCGCGGTAGACGCGCTGCATCTGGTAGCGGCGGAACGGGAAGGTCAGTTCGTGTTCGTGCTCGGCCACGTAGCGTGCCAGCGGCACGGTCAGGTCGAAGCGCAGCGCCATTTCCGGCAGCGAGCGGTCACCCGATTCGGCCGCGTTGGCCAGCGCGCCGGTGGACTGCACGAAGTACACCTGGCGCTCAGTCTCGCCACCGGACTTGGTCAGCAGCACGTCGGACAGCTCGAACACCGGCGTCTCCACCGGCAGGAACCCGAAGCGCTCGTAGTTGCGGCGGATGACGTCCAGCATGCGCTGGAACGCAATCTGCTCGCGCGGCAGCAGTTCAAGGGTGCCGGGCGGGGTACGGGGCTTGATCACGGGCGGAACTCCTGCTGGAACGGGACGTGGGAGGGGGCGACATTCTAGCGCCCCCGCCACGGGCAGGGTCGAACGGCCGCTTGAAGTATCATAAGGCCCTCCCCGCCCGCGATACGCCCCCCCCGCAACATGTCACGGCCTTCCGGCGCTCCGCCCGCCACCAACGATCCCGCCTCGCCGTCCTGCACCACGCTGGACTGCCTGCACTGCTCGGTTCGCCACCTTGCGGTGTGCTCGGCGCTGTCGCCCGATGAAGTGCAGGCGCTGGAGCAGGTCACCGTCTCGCAGCAGGTCAGCATGGGCAGCACGCTGGCCCGCACCGGTGAAGAGCGCGACCATGTCTATACATTGACCGGCGGCGCACTGCGCCTGGTGCGCACCCTGGCCGACGGCCGCCGCCAGATCAACGGCTTCGTGCTGCCCGGCGACTACCTGGGCCTGAGCGGCAGCGACCACCATCGCTACGACATCGAGGCCATCGCCGACAGCCGCGTCTGCCGCGTCGCGCTGCCACAGATGAAGGCCCTGCGCAGCCGTTT
This sequence comes from Stenotrophomonas maltophilia, assembly GCF_003205835.1. Lineage (GTDB taxonomy): Bacteria > Pseudomonadota > Gammaproteobacteria > Xanthomonadales > Xanthomonadaceae > Stenotrophomonas > Stenotrophomonas riyadhensis. Next base: position 2,035,980 of record NZ_CP029773.1, on the reverse strand, counting down.
CCCGCACCTGGAGCGCAAGCTGCTGCAACGTGCCTGCCAGGAGCTGGATGCCGCACAGGATGCCGCGCTGGCACTGGCGCGCCTGCAGCCGGCCGAGAAGCTGGCCGATTTCCTGCTGCGCCTGGCCGCGCGCGAGGCCAAGCTGGGTGGCGACGGCCTGCGCGTATCGCTGCCGATGGGCCGCGGCGATATCGCCGACCATCTGGGCCTGACCATGGAAACGGTCAGCCGCACCTTCACTAAGCTGCGCCAGCAGGGGCTGATCGCCCTGCCCCACCTGAACGTGGTGGAGATCCTCGACGAGGACGGGCTGCGCACATTGGCCGGTGAAGGATTGATCTGACCGCATCGCGGTCCGTGGGGTTGCCGGCCAGCGGCCGGCACTACCCGAATGCAATTCCCTGGTAGTGCCGGCCGCTGGCCGGCAACCACGTCCCTCTCCGATCAGCGCAGCAGCACGTCGCGCAGCGCGGCATAGTCAGCCGCGAGCGGTTCGGCGTGCGCCGGTCGCTGCAGCAACGCATCCAGCGCAGGCGGCACCGCCACCGTTTCGCCGATCAGCGGCTCGACCACGGCCTCGAACTTGGCCGGGTGCGCCGTGGCCACCACTGCCCAGTCGCCCTTGGCACCGCGCGCACGCAGGTCCTGCAGCACCTTCACCGCCGTCGCCGTGTGCGGGCAGAACAGCTCGCCGCGGCTGGCATACGCTGCCGCAATCGTCGCGCGGATGGTCACGTCATCCACTGCGAACGCGCGGAAGGCAGCACGCAGTTCCGCATCGTCGCCGTGGTAGAGCCAGCGCAGTCGCTCGAAGTTGCTCGGCGCACCCACGTCCATTGCATTGGCCACCGTGGCCACACTGCCCTGCGGCTGGTAGTCGCCGCCATTGAAGTACGCCGGCAGCACGGCATTGGCATTGGTGGCCAGCACGACCTGCCCGATCGGCACGCCCAGCGCGCGCGCCAGCACCGCCGCCATCGCATTGCCCAGGTTGCCGGTCGGCACCACCAAATTGAGCCGGCGACGATGCGCGGCGTAGTGGGTCAACGCTGCATGCGCGTAGTAGCTCATCTGCGGCAGCAGCCGGCCCAGGCTGATGCTGTTGGCCGAGCTCAACGGCACGTGCGCCTGCAGTTCGCGGTCAGCCAGCGCCTGCTTGACCATCGCCTGGCAATCGTCGAATGCGCCCGCCACACGCAGCGCCTGGATGTTGTCGCCGAAACAACCGAGCTGGTGCGCCTGGCGCGGAGATACGCGGCCATCCGGATACAGCACCACCACGCGCACGCCCGGCTGGCGATGGAAGGCCGCCGCAACGGCGGCACCGGTATCGCCGGACGTGGCGACCACGATCGTCAGATCACGGCCCTTGCCGGCCTGCAGCCGCGAAAGCGTACCGGCCAGGAAGCGCGCGCCGACGTCCTTGAACGCCGCCGTCGGCCCATGGAACAGCTCCAGCACGTGGTCGCCATCGCCGAGCGCACGCAGCGGCACCGGGAAGTCGAACGCTTCGCGGCAGATCGCCGGAAGCGCGGTCTCAAGTGCGTCGCCAGCAAAGAACGGTGCCAGCAGATCGGCGGCGGTATCGGCCAGGGTCGGCCCGGCCTGCAGTTCGCGGACGGCCGGCAGAAGCGCGGGGACATACAGTCCGCCATCGGGCGCCAATCCGGCGGCGATCGCCGCGCTGAGGCCAACGGCCGGAGACTGGCCGCGGGTCGAAACAAATTGCATGGGTTGGGTATCCAGTAAAGGGGAAGGATTCAGCACAAGCGAGCTCCCGGTGCATCCAGCGGTGACACCCAGGCATCGCTGTCGAAACCTGCGGCTGCAAATGCGGCCTGCACCGATGTGGCGGCGGCAAGTGCCTGGTCGGCATCCTCGAACCAGGCAAACACGCTGGGTCCGGCACCGGAGATGCCTGCGCCCATTGCATGGGCCGACAGCGCCGCATCACGGGCAGCTTCGAAGCCGGCAATCAATCCGGCCCGGCGCGGCTCCACCAGCACGTCGCGCAATCCCGCGCGCACCAGTGCGGCATCGCTGCGATGGCAACCACTGAGCACCAGTGCGAGGTTCGCGCTCTGTGCCACGAACTCGCCCAGCACATAGCTGCCCTGCAGGGCCTGGCGGGCACGGCGCGTTTCCAGCACCGCGTGCGGATGCACCAGCAGGCTGTGCCAGCTGGCCGGCACCGGGATCGGCAACAGGCGATCAGCCGTACACAACGCCAGGCCACCCAGCAGCAGCGGGCCGACGTTGTCACCGTGACGGCCACCACTGGCCACTGCCTCGCCATCCAGCGCAAACGGGTACAGCGCCTCACGCGGCAGCGGCACATCCAGCAGCGCGTTGGCGGCAACCAACGCAGCAACGCATGACGCTGCCGAACCGCCCATGCCGGAACCGAACGGAATGCCCTTGTCGATTTCCACCGCGAAACCGAAGTCCAGGCCCAGCCCTGCGCGCAGCGACATCAAGGCTGCACCTGCGGTGTTCCCGGCCGCATCCAGTGGCAACTCAATGGCACTGCCACGGATCGCCTCGATGCGCACCAGCGGCTCATCGATGCGGCGCACGCTCACGGTATCGCCAACACCGGCAATGGCATGGCCGAGAATGTCGAAGCCCACCGCCACGTTGGCCACCGAAGCAGGCGCGAACGCACGTGCGATCATAGGCGCGCTCCTTCACCGGCCGCGACCCGCAGCAGGTCGGCGAACACACCGGCCGCGGTGACTTCCGGGCCGGCGCCCGGACCCTGCACCACCAACGGGTTGTCGCAGTAGCGACGGGTGCGGAACTGCACCACGTTGTCGGTCAGCCGCAGGTTGGCGAAGGCGTGATCGGCCGGCAGCTCCTGCAGACCGACCGACGCGCCATCGGCACCCAGCTGTGCCACATAGCGCAGCACCGCCCCCCGCGCCCGCGCGTCCTGCAGGCGCTGCAGCAGGCTGGCATCAGACTCACCCAGCCGCGCCATGAACTCATCCACGCTGCCGTCGCGCAGCAGCGCCGGCACAAGGCTTTCCACTTCAACCTGCTCAAGGCTGAGCGCGTGGCCGGCTTCGCGGGCGAGGATCACCAGCTTGCGCGCCACATCCACACCCGAAAGATCATCGCGCGGGTCCGGCTCGGTGTAGCCCATCGACCGCGCCTGCGCGACCAGCTGCGAGAACGGCTGGCTGCCATCGAAGCGGTTGAACAGCCAGGCCAGCGTGCCGGAGAAGATGCCTTCAATCGCCAGCACCTCGTCACCGGTATCGACCAGATCACGCAGCGTGGTGATCACCGGCAGGCCCGCGCCGACCGTGGCCTCGTAGCGGAAGCGTGCACCACTGGCCGCCGCCGCGGCGCGGATGCGCTGGTAGCGCGGCAGCGGCCCGGCGCCGGCCTGCTTGTTGGGGGTGACCACGTGGATGCCGGCCGCCAGCCATCCCTCATAGCGCTCGGCCACCTCGGCACTGCCACTGCAGTCGATCACCACCGCATGCGGCAGGTGCGCGGCCAGCAGGTGTTCGGTGAAACGATCCAGATCGCTGGACTCGCCCGCTTCCTGCAAGGCCTCCCGCCAGTCGGCGTGCAGGCCATCCACTTCCAGGCGCATGCGCGAACGCGAGGCCAGCGCGCGCAGGCGCAGATCCACATTGGCCTTGGCCAGCAGCTGCGGGCGTGCGGCAAGCAACTGGTCCAGCAGTGCGGCACCGACGTTGCCCGGCCCGATCACACCGACCGCAAACGTCTGCGGCGACAGCCAGAAGCCGGCATGCGCGGCGCGCAAGGCGCGGGTGGCATCGGCACTGTCCACCGCCACTGAAATGTTGCGCTCGGACGAGCCCTGCGCGATCGCCAGGATGTTCACCTGCGCACGGCCCAGCGCCTCGAACAGGCGCGCCGCCACGCCGGGCTGGCCGGCCATGCCGTCACCGACCGCGGCCAGCACGCTGACGCCCTCACTGACCTGCACGCGCTGCACCTGGCCCACCGACAGCTCATGCGCGAACGCATGCAGCAGCGCCTCGCGGCCACGCGCGGCTTCGGCGGCACGCACCACGCAGCAGATCGAATGTTCCGACGAACCCTGCGAGATCATCACCACCGATACCTGCGCCTGGCGCAGGGCGGCAAACACGCGCTCTGCGGTACCCGGTACGCCGATCAGACCGGTGCCTTCCAGGTTCAGCAGGGCCAACCCGGGGCTCAGGGTCAGGCCCTTCACCGGCCCGCGCGGCGAGCGCTCGGCGCTGATGCGCGTCCCCGGATGCGCCGGCTGGAAGGTATTGCGGATGAAGATCGGCAGGCCGAGGCGGATCGCCGGCGACATCGTCTGCGGGTGCACCACCTTGGCGCCGAAATAAGCCAGCTCGCAGGCCTCGTCGTAGCTCAGCGACTCCAGCTGCACCGCCTCGGGCACCAGCCGCGGGTCGGCCGACAGCACGCCGTCGACATCGGTCCAGATGTGCAGTTCATCGGCGTTGAACAGCGCGGCGAAGATCGCGCCGGAGTAATCGCTGCCGTTGCGGCCGAGCGTGGTGATGCGGTCATGACGGTCACGGGCGACGAAGCCGGTGGCGACCAGGCGTGGCTGCGGATGCTGCAGGCGCCACTTGGCGAGGCGGTCGGCGCTGGCTTCCCAGTCGACATCGACGCCCAGTTCGCCATGCCCCACCACCAGCACGTCGCGCGCATCCAGCACTGCACAGTCTGCGCCCAGCGCCTGCAGGTGCGTGCCGAGCAGCTGCGCGGAGAACACTTCGCCCAGGCCCTGCACGCGGTCGAGTACTTCGCGTGGCAGCTCGCCGATCACCGCCAACGCCGCCAGCACTTCGGCCAGTTGATCGAAGCGGGCGTCGATCCATTCGACGGTCTCGCCCACCTGCTCGCCCAGCAGAGCCACGGCGGCGCCACGGTGGCGCGCGCGCAGCGCATGCCAGGCCTCGCGCCAGCCTTCGTCACCCTTGGCTGCCAGCTGGGCCAGCTCGATCAGTGCGTCGGTGACCCCCTTCATCGCCGAGACGACAGTGACCTGCAGCGATTCGGGGCGGGCCAGCAGCAGGCCGGCAACATGGCGGTAGCGTTCGGCATCGGCCACCGAGGTGCCACCGAACTTGTGCACGACGATGGACGGTGCAGCCAGATCGGCCGGGGCAACGGGATGAGCGGGGGCGTGGGAAGACATGCAGACCTCGGTAGGAGGCCCCGTCGCATGCAGGTGTCGAGTTTCCCCGCCACCTGTATGGTGCGGGGCCGTGGTTTTCGGGAGTTACACGAAGACGACGGGCCGCACCAGGGCAGTGGTGACGGTGGTGGTGGTAATGGTGGTGGTGGTGGCGACCGGCGCAGTCGAACGGCCCGCAGTGGCGGGGGCGATCAGGCTGGCATGGGCGGCATCAAGAACCATGACGCACAGAAAACACCGTGCGCCGGGCCGCTGTCAAGTGCTGCGATGCAAAAAATCGTTGCCGCGATCATCGGCCAACGTGCCGGCATTTGGTTGCATCTGAGACCAAGCGGCCATCAGCATGCTTGACGGCCGCATTCAGCCGGCATGTTCGGCGATCGCACGGGGCGTGCGATGCGCATGCGCGCACAGCATCACGCCGGCCACCAGGAACACGATCGCCAGCGCTTCCAGCAGCGAGGGCCAGCGCTGCTGCCAGGCGAATGCGTAGAGCAACGCGAACAGGGTCTCGAATACGATCATCTGGCCGGTCAGGGTCAGGGGCAGCAGGCGGCTGGCACGGTTCCAGAACGCATTGCCAAGGATCGAGGCGACCACCGCTACACCCGCACTGATCGCCCAGAAACCACTCCACTGCGTCGCCGTGTGCCCGCCGGGGTGGCCGATGAAGGCCATCGGCACCAACAGCAGAGCCAGGCCGCCGGTGGTGACGCCAGTCAGCAGCGACCAGTCGTGGCTGGACAGGTCCGGTCGGCGCGCCAGCCAGCGGCTGTTGCCGATCGAGTACAACGCCCACGAGAACAGCGCGCCGAATGCGCACAGCAGGCCGATCAGGCGCTGCCGCCACGGGGTTGCCAGATGCTCGGACATCAGTGCTTCCCAGCCAACCAGTGCCACGCCCAGCACGCACAGCCCCAGTGCCGGCAGCAACTGCTTCAGCGGTACAGCGCCCTGCTCGCGCACACCGACCAGGGTCACCACCACCGGAATCAGGCCGACGATCAAGGACGCCGCCGCACCGCCGGCCCACTGCACCGCCGTCGCCAGCAGCAGGAAATACACCAGGTTCCCGGCCAGGCTCAGCCACAGCAGGCCGATCCACTCGGCGCGGCCGAGCCGTGGCGCCAACCGCTTCCAGCGTGGCAGCAGCAGGGCTACGGCGATCAGGCCGTAGACCAGATAGCGACCGGCGGACAGTTGCAGGGCATTGAACGACTGCAGTACGGCGGGCGCGAGGAAAACCACGCCCCACAGTGCGCCAGCGGCAACGCCATTGGCGATGCCCAAGGCCATCGGGTTGTTGCGCATTCGGGTTCTTCGGGGGAGAGAACAGGCCGCGCAGTGTAAGCGCTGGCCGCTGGGCGCTCTTGACCGAGGCTACTGCCCTGGCCGGCCGCGCGTATGGGAAGCCGAGCATGGGCTCGGCTCTACAGGACACCGGCGCTTGTAGCGTCGAGCCATGCTCGACTGATTTTGCACCGACCATCCCGCGAACGGCAGTCGAGCGTGGCTCGACGCTACAGTCCGGCGCTCCTGCGCCACGCGGCGGGGGTCTGCCCACACTCACGGCGCAGCGCGCGGGTCAGTGCGCTCTGCTCGGAATAGCCTGCGGCCAGCGCGATATCACTGATCGACGCCGTGCTGGAGCGCAGCTGGTGCTTGGCCCAACGCAACCGGCTTGCACTGAGCCACGCCTGCGGGCTGAGCCCGAACTCACGCTGGAACAGCGCGTGCAACCGGCTCTCGCTGACCCCGACGGACGCGGCCATGCGCGCCACCGGCCACGCCTGGCCCGGATCGGCCTGCACCGCTGCACACAGTCCCTGCATGCGCGCGCCACTGCCGGCCGGTGCAAATACCTGCAGCAGCTGCGGCAGCAGGGCCGGCATCGACTGCCCTGCCTGCACCTCGGCCAGGCCGCGGCGCAGCGCCAGCGGCAGGTGCAGCCAGCGCTGCCGGCACAGATGCTCCTGCGTGCCGTCATCAAGCACGCCCGGAGGACAATCAACGATCACGAAACCGTTCGGGCCATCGGCCATCTGGTCATGCGCTTCGCCGGCCGCGACGAAAACCCCCTGCAGCAGGTCGAGGCGACCACCGCGGCCTTCCATCTCGAAGTGCAGTTCGCCCTGCAGCGGCAGCACCCACTGCGCGTAGTCATGGCGGTCCAGGCCGGTGGCCTGGCCGTAGTGCCGCAGGTGGAAGATGGCGCCCATCCGGGCAGTGTGCGCGTGTAACAACGGCCGTGCAAACCGCTGCTATAGTCGATCCGTCATCCAACGCAGGGAGTGCAGGACATGACCCATCGGCAGGTGTCACTGGTGCTCGCCAGCAGCCTCGGCCTGGCGCTCGCAGCTTCGGTCTCCGCACAGGAGCGTACGCCCCCGGCCCCACACTGCATGGACGCGGTCGGCGTGCGGGAAGTGGAGCAGGCATCACCGCGCTCGATCGCACTGCGCGCCGCCTCCGGTCAGGCCTATCGGATCGACTTCAACGAAGATTGTCCCGGCGTCCGCGGTGCCACCTCGCTGAAACTGGAAGCCCCCGCCGGCTGGGCCTGCGGTCGTCCCAGCGAACGCGTCGTGGTCGACGGCCGCCGCTGCGGCATCAGCGCGGTCACCCCGCTGCAGGATCGCGACTACGCCAGCGTCGCCCGCGACAGCGACCGCCTGCGCACGGCCACCCTGCCCGCCGTGACCATCCGCGAGCGCAAGGAAATCCGCCGCAGCTTCGGCGGCTCGCCGTCGTACTGCTTCGCCACCCGCAACGTCCGCGCGTGGTCGTCCGACCCGCAGGGCGTGCTGGTGGAGACCAATCCGCACCGCAATGGCGGCCACCGCTACTACCGGGTCGAACTCGGCAGCCACTGCCGCCAGCTCGACCGTGCGCCGCAGCTGAGCTTCCACTCGGGCCTGCAGAACGGCCTGATCTGTGGCAATCCCGGCGATCGGATCATGACTGCCGAGTTCGAGACAGACGATCTGCGCGGTGAAAGCATCGCCCCGCTGCCGCAGTACACCCGCGGCAGCTGCGCGATCCAGGCGGTCTACCCGGCCTCCAGCCAGGCGTCGAACTAACCGTCGACGCCGAGGAAGGTGAACGGTGCACTGGGCACGAAGTGACCCAGCGCATCGCCTGCAAAGGTGTTGCGCTGGTCCTTGCCAAGGTCGAGCTTGAGCACCTGGCCGCCGAAATCGACCTTGTTCAGATCGACCCAGAAGGTGTTCGGGGTCAACGCCGACTCGAAGAAGTACAGCCGCCGCTTGTGGTCGGCCACGGTGCGCCAGCGCGTGGATGAGATGTTCGGCTCACCCGGCGTGGTGATGCCATACGGCACCGACGCGTTGCGGATCACGCTGAACACACTGGCCAGGGCCTCCACCGGGTCATCGGCCTTGGGAATGGCGTTGATGTAGAACGAGGCGCGCGCGAAACGATCAGCGGAGGGATTGGTGCCCGGCAGCATCACCGTGCCACCGATCTGCTGCCAGTAACTGTTGAGGGCCAGCTGCTGCTCGAAGATCGGCGAGTTGGTCATCACCTGATAGCGCCGGTCATGGTGGATCACCTGGCGACCGCCGATGTACTCGACGATGGCGCTGTCGCCGGTGGCATCGGACAGCGACAGGTGCAGCGTCGCCTGGCGGTCTTCGCCCGGCACCTTGTCGGTGACGATCGAGTACGGTTCACGCTTGAGCGCCGCTACCGCCTCATCCACGGTGGCGAAATTGTCCAGCACATACTGCGCCCACAGCGAGATCGCCAGTCCCGGCTTGTTGCCTCGCTGCTGCGGATACTCCGATTCCACCAGCCACAGCAGGTTGGCCACCAGGCCCTTTTCGTTCATGCCATCGGTGGTCGACACGTCGTAGCCGGTGGCCACCACGCTGCCGTAGCGCGCAGTCCAGGCCAGCGACTTCGGGCCGGCCAAGCCGGTACGTGCGATGCCACGCGGCAACACGTAGAGGTTGGTCGCCACATCGACCTTCCAGTCCATCGAGCGCGCGGTGATCACATCGCCGTTGTCGCCCCGATACACCGCACGCGTGCAGGCCAGTGCCGGCGTGATCGCAGATGCCAGCGCCATGGCCAGCATTGCCTTTCCCTTCCACTTCATCCGTGCCATGTCGTTACGCTCCTTTCCCCGTGGTCCGTCGATCTGACCCGATCCATGGTGACACAGGGGTGAAGCCTCAGTGCACGAAGCGATCGTGCAGCCAGAAGCCCGCCACCATGGCAGGCACGAACCACAGCGCTTCACGCGATGCGACGGCCAGCCCGGCGATGGCCGGTCCGGGGCAGTAACCAGCCCATCCCCAGCCGATACCGAACAGTGCTGCACCCAGCAGCAGGCGCGCATCGACATCACGTGCGCTGGGTAGCTGGAAGCGCGGAGCGAACCACGGCTGCGCGCGTCGCAGCACCCAACGCTGCCCGACGGCACTGACCAGCAGTGCCGAGCCCAGCACCCACATCAACGTCGGATCAAAATCACCGGCCACATCGAGGAAGCCGAGTACGCGACGCGCGTCGGTCATCCCCGAGAGCGCCAGTCCCGCGCCAAACAGCGCACCCGCCACCGCGGCGGCCATGACCGCGCGACTCATGCCAGGCCTCCGCCGTGACGGACCAGGAAGGTGGTCAGCATCGCGCAGGCCATGAACACCAGCACTGCCAGCAGCGAGCGCTTCGAGCCGCGGGCCATGCCACAGACACCATGCCCACTGGTACAACCACTGCCCAGGCGCGTGCCGAAGCCCACCAGCAGGCCGGCGCCGATCAACTGCCAGGCGGGCAAGGCATCGCGTAGCAGCACGCGTGGCGAGGCTTCGAGCAGCGACTGCCACCATAGCGCCATCCCCGCTGCTGCGAGGAGACCCAGCAGGAATGCCCAGCGCCAGCCGCGCTCACCTTTCGCTGCACGCAGGCTGCCCGCAGCGATCCCGCTGATACCCGCCACGCGCCCGACAGTGGCGAGCAGCAACACCGCGGCGGCGCCGATCAGCGCACCGCCAGCCACCGCAGTCCATGGCAGGTTCATGCCCTGCCCTCTTTTGCGCCGCTCATGGGATTGCCCTTTGATTTAGATTTATCTAAATTAGACACTTCTAAACAAAAAGGTCAACCATGGCCCGCACCCCGCTCGACAGCGCCGCCATGGCCGAACACGCCGCCGAGGCTGCAACGCTGCTTAAGAGCCTGGCCCATCCTGCGCGGCTGCGCGTGCTGTGCCGCCTGGTCGAAGGTGAGGCACCGGTGCCGGAACTGCAGGCACTGACCGGCCTCAGCGCATCAGCGCTGTCACAGCATCTGGCGGTGCTGCGCCAACTGAATATCGTCGCGACGCGTCGCGAAGCGCAGGCCATCCACTACCGCGTGCTGGAAGGACCTGCACTGGGCGTGCTGCAGGCGCTGCATGCCGCCTACTGCGGCGGTGCCTCGCGCTGAATCTCAACCGGCATTCAGCGCCGGCTGCACCACCTGGTCGAGCAGGTCCACCGGCGTGGGGGCCGATCGGTCGCCCTGCAGGGCACGGGTGAACCCCGACCAGTCGCTGGAAGACAGCTGGCGCAGCAGCGTTGCATCCACCGGCAACGCGCGCATCGACCAGTACGGAAACTGGCGCTGACCGAGACGGCCACGCGCAAGTTCGATGATGTCGATGTGGCTGCCGGCCTGCAGGATGCGCTCGTAGACCGAGTCGATACCGTCCGGCGGCCCCTCGATGTACTGCAGGAAACGATCGCCATCATGCAGCAGCACACCGGTCACCCCGGCCAGCTTGTTGAAGCGTGCCGCGTCTTCGACCAGCGCCTGCAGCCGTTCGACGGAGAGCTCCGGCAGCGCCCGGCTGACGTAGGCGATGGCACGCAATGGCATGGTGCTTCCTTGGCTGGGTGTGAACCCACGGTAGCAGTTGCGGACGAGCCCGTCTCAATACACCCGCGCACTTCCTGAAGAATTCAGGTTGCGACCGCGCCGGCTCCATCCCATCGACGCGGCAGGGCCGCCTCGAACACCACCTGCCCGGCCTCGTTGCGTGCGCCGATGCGACCGCCATGGGCGCGGACGAACTGATCCACGATATACAGGCCGAGGCCCAGACCCTTGCTCTGGTGGAAGCTGGCCTTGAACGGCTCGAACAGCCGCGGCAGCAGCGCGTCATCGATGTGGCCGGCATTGCTTACCCGCAGCACGACGGTGCGGGCGTCATTTCCATCCAGCTGCACCAGCGCTTCGCTGCCATGGGTCAACGCGTTGCCCACCAGGTTGGCCACGATCTGGCCCAGGCGATCCATATCGCCCTGCAGCCGGGTATCGCCGACGACGTCCAGGCGGATGCGTTCATGGCCATGGGCACTGCCCGCTTCGGCGATCACCGCGTGAGTGACCTCGCGCAGGTCACAGGCGGTCGCCTGCAGTCGCAGGCCGCCGCTGCGGATACGCGAGAAGTCCAGCAACTGCTCCACCATCCGCGCCATGCGCAGGGTGCTGGCCTCCAGGAACTGCAGCGTCTGCTGTGCCCCCGTATTGTCCTCCGGCAGCTCCAGCGCCAGCTTGTCCGCACACAGCAGGATGGCCGACAGCGGCGTACGCAGGTCGTGGGTCAGCACGGCGGCCATCGTCTCGTTGAGCTTGAGCGCGCGTTCCAGCGCCTCGTTGCGCGCCTTCAGCAGCTGCCGCTGCTGGTACAGCTCGATGAAGACATTGACCTTGCTCAGGATCACCTGCGGCGCCACCGGCTTGTGCAGGAAGTCGACCGCGCCGGTTTCGTAACCCTTGAACGCACGCAGCGGATCGTCCGGCGAGGCGGTCAGGAAGATGATCGGCACCGTGCGGCTGCGATGCGAACCGCGCATCAGCTCGGCCAGGGTGAAGCCATCGATCTCCGGCATGTGCACGTCCAGCAGGGCCAGTGCAACCTCGTGCTCGAGCAGCAGCTCAAGCGCCTGCGCGCCGGAACCGGCCAGCAGCAGATTCACGCCCTCGCGCTGCAGCAGCGCCTGCATGGCCACCAGGTTCTGCGGCACGTCATCGACGATCAGCAGGTTGACCGGGGACTGCGACTGCGCAGGGTCCGGTGGCAACAGGTTCATGCAAACAACTCCTTCAGGCGACGACACATCAGTTCAAGGGGCAGCACGGCATCGGCACCGGCGCGCTGCAGGGCGGAGGCCGGCATCATCGATGCCTCGGCCTCCTCGGGACATTGCAGCCAGGCACGGCCACCGGCGGCGCGTACCGCGGCCACGCCTTCACTGCCATCGCTGCTGGCACCGGTCAGCAGCAGCGCCAGTACCTGCGCACCGAACACCGCGGCGGCCGATTCGAACAGCGGGTCGATGGCCGGGCGCGAGAACAGCACCGGCGCATCCACCGAGAGCGCCACCGAGCCGGCATCCTCCACCAGCAGGTGGTAATCCGGAGGCGCGAACGTCACCGTGCCCGGCTGCAGCGGTTGCTTGTCCTCCGCCTCGCGCACCGGCAGCGCGCAGTACGGCGCCAGCACCTCGGCAATGCGGCTGGTGCGATCACGCGGCAGGTGCAGCACGGCCAGCACCGGCGCCGGCAGCCGGGCCGGAAGTGCACCCAGCACCGCCTGCAGCGCGGCAACACCTCCTGCGGAGGCGCCGACCACCACCACCGCAGGGCGAGACTGCACCGCCATCAGGAAACCTTCCGGTACAGGCGGTGCTCGCGCGAGCAGACCTCGAAGGCATCGTGGTGGCGCCCGAACTGCAGCGACTCCTTGCTGCCAAGGCCCAGGAATCCGCGATGTACCAGCGCTTCACGGAACAGGCCCACCGCGCGATCCTGCAGGTCGCGGTTGAAATAGATCAGCACATTGCGGCACGACACCAGGTGCACTTCGGAGAACACGGTATCGGTGGCGAGGCTGTGGTCGGCGAACACCACGTTGCGACGCAGCTGGCGATCGAACACCGCGCCGTCGTAGGCCGTGGCGTAATAGTCGGACAGTGACGCCGTGCCACCGGCCGCCAGATAGTTGCGGCTGAACTGCGCCATCCGATCGATGCCGTAGGCCCCGGCTTCGGCAGTAGCCAGCGCCGCCGGGTTGATGTCGGTGGCATAGAGGATGCTGCGTTCAAGCAGGCCCTCCTCGTGCAGCAGGATCGCCAGCGACCACACTTCTTCGCCGGTGCTGCAGCCAGCCACCCACAGTTTCACCGATGGATAGGTGCGCAGCACCGGTACCACCTGCTCGCGCAGCTCACGGAAATACGCGGGGTCACGGAACATCTCCGAGACCTGCACGGTGAAGAACTGCATCGCCTGCGCGAACAGCTCCGGCTCGTGCAGCAGGCGATGCTGCAGGTCGACCAGGCGCTCGCACTCGTAGCGCTGCATGGCCTGGCGGATGCGTCGCCGCAGCGACGACACCGCATAGCTGCGGAAGTCGTAGTGGTAGCGCTGGTACAGCGCCTCCAGCAGGACCTTCAGTTCCAGGTCGAACAGCGCCTGTTCGTTCATTGCCGCGAGCACCAGACCCGGCACAGCGAAACCAGTTTGTCGACGTCGATGGGCTTGGCGATGTAGTCGTTGGCGCCGGCCTGCAGGCAACGCTCACGGTCGTCCGGCATCGCCTTGGCGGTCAACGCGATGATCGGCAGGTCCTGCAGATGCCGCTGCGCACGGATCTCACGCATCGCCGCCAGGCCATCCTTCTCCGGCATCATGATGTCCATCAGCACCAGGTCGACCTCGCGTTCGGCCAGGCGATCCACCGCTTCCTGGCCGTTGCGTGCGATCTCCAGGGTCACGCCCAGCGGCTCAAGCACGCTGGACAACGCGAAGATGTTGCGCACATCGTCCTCGGCCAGCAGCACGGTCCGGCCATCGAGGACGGTGTCGCGACGGCGGGCCTCGCGCAGCAGGCGCTGCTGGTCGCTCGGCAGGCTGGCCTCGACGCTGTGCAGGAACAGGGTCACTTCGTCCAGCAGTCGCTCGGGCGAGCGCGCGCCCTTGATGATGATGCTCTTGGAGTAGCGGCGCAGGCGCTGTTCTTCCTCGCGGCTGAGCGCGCGGCCGGTGTAGACGATCACCGGCGGGAAGCCGACGTCATCGTTGCCGGCCATGTGCTCGAGCAGGTCGTAGCCACTGCCATCCGGCAGCGACAGGTCCATCACCATGCAGTCGAAGGTGACCGTACTGAGCTGTTCCAGCGCACCGGCCAGGGTGCCCACTGCGACGATCTGCAGCTGCTCGCGGCCCAGCAGCAGTTCCAGGTTGTGGCGCAGCTCGCTGTCGTCCTCGACGATCAGCAGGCGCCGCACGTCGCGCTGGCTGGTCTGTTCCAGCTGCTCGATGGCCGTCACCAGCCGCTCGCGCGTGGTCGGCTTGATCGCAAAACCAATCGCGCCCAGCTCGCGCGCCACCTGGCTGCGATCCATCGCCGAGACCACATGCACCGGGATGTGGCGGGTCTCGGGGTTGCGCTTCAGGCGCTCCAGCACGCTCAGGCCGGACACGTCGGGCAGGCCGATATCCAACAGGATGCCGTTCGGGCGCAGCTCGCTGGCCAGGGTCAGTGCCTCTTCGGCAGTCCCGGCCACCACGCAGTCGAAATCCAGTTCATGCGCCAGGGCCACCAGCGCTTCGGCGAACGTGGCGTCGTCTTCCACTGCCAGGATCAGGCGCCCGGCACGCTGGCGGCGGCCACGGTCATCGGCCACGTTGGCGGTGACGGGCGCCACGGATGCAACGGTCGGTGCGACAGCAGTGCGCGCAGCGATCGGCGGCGCAGGCTGCGGCGCAGGCGCTATTGAGGCGGCGGCCGGCACTTCGCCCGGCTCCGAAACCGGCGCGCCCTGCAGCGGCAGTTCCAGGATGAAGCAGCTGCCACGACCTGGTTCGCTGTCGACCTGGATGCTGCCGCCCATGCGCTCGGCGAGGTCGCGCGAGATCGACAGGCCCAGGCCGGTGCCACCGTAACGGCGGCGGGTGCTGCCGTCGGCCTGGCGGAAGGCCTCGAAGATGACCTGCAGCTGCTCGCGGGCGATGCCGATGCCGCTGTCGCAGACCTCGAAACGGATGCGGCCGTTGCCGCCGGCACGCACATGCAGGCTGACCTTGCCATGCTCGGTGAACTTCAGCGCATTGGCCAGCAGGTTCTTCAGGATCTGCTGCAGGCGCTGGCTGTCGGCCACCAGCTGGCTCGGCGCCAGCGCATCGGCCTCGACCTGCAGGGCCAGGCCCTTCTGCCGTGCCATCGGTTCGAACGTCTCACGCAGGCGCTGCAGCACGCTGTCCACCACCACCACTTCGTCCGCCAGCTCGACGTGGCCGGCCTCGATGCGCGACAGGTCGAGGATGTCGTTGATCAGCGCCAGCAGGTCGTTGTTGGACGACAGGATCGCGCGCGCATACTTCACCTGCTCTTCGGTGAGCGTGCCGTCCTTGTTGTCGGCCAGCAGCTTGGCCAGGATCAGCGAGCTGTTCAGCGGCGTGCGCAGTTCGTGCGACATGTTGGCCAGGAACTCGGACTTGTAACGCGAGGTCGCAGCCAGTTCGTTGCTGTTGCGCACCAGCTGGCCCTGCGCGACCAGCAGCGCCTGCTTCTGCGCCTCCAGCTCGTGGGTGCGCTCTTCCAGCTGGACATTGCTCTGTTCCAGCTCTGCCTGCTGTTCTTCCAGATGGGTCTGCGAGTGCTGCAGGCTGCGGCTCTGCTCCTCCAGCTCCTCGTTGGCCACACGCAACTCTTCCTGCTGGGCCTGCAGCTCCTCACCCTGGCGCTGCGATTCCTCCAACAGCACCACCAGCTGTGCACGCAGCAACGAGGCCCTCAGGGCCATGCCGATGGTCTCGGCGCAACGCTCCAGCAACTCACGATCCAGCTCGCGCTGCTCGCCCACCCGCGCACGGCCCAGTTCAATCACACCGACCACCGCGCCGTCACTGCTGATCGGCGCCAGGATACGTTCGCGCACCGGCAGCCGGCCCAGGCTGGTCTGCAGTTCAAGCATCACTGCGTCATCGCCATGCAGGTGACGCACGCGTTCATCACGGGCCACCTGCCCGGCCAACCCCTCCTGCAACGCCAGCGACGCCGGCATGCCGGCCGGCAACGCCAGGCCACCGGTCAGCTGCAGCCGCCCCCCTTCCAGGCGGTAGATGGCACCGACCTCAGCCTCCAGTTGCGCGCCCAGGCTGGTCGCGGCCGCCTCGGCGATCTGCTCCGGGCCCAGGTCGCCCCGCAGGCTCATCGCCACCGCGTTCTCGGCCTCCTGCAGCCACAGTGCACGCATCGCCTCACGCCGTGCCTGGATGGCACGGGAAACGATCAGCGCGATCATCAGGAAGGCGCAGCCACCGATGCTGCGATTGACGAACGAGAACGACGAGTTGTTGCTGGCTGGCGCCACGTTGAAGCCAATCGCCAGCAGAACACAGGCGATCACCGCGACCACGAACGGCGCCCGCGCACTGCGCTGGAACACCGTCACGCCCACGGCCAGGAAATAGGCCAGCCACACCGCGTAGCCCAACGGCACCACCAGCTCCAGCGCGATGGTCGCCGCCAGCAGTACGGCGGAGGTCATCCAGATCCAGCGGTCACGCGTGGTCGCACCAGGACGCATGCAGGTCGGTTCCAGAAGCAAAGGGTGGGTGATGGTACTCCGTGTCGCATTCAGCCGCACAGGACCTATGGCACGTGCTCGCCGTGCACGCATCCTTCACGCTGCACTGCCTAGCTTCACGTCCCTCTCAGGGGTAACACTTATTTCCACGTGGACGCTGCCGCTTCTACGACGTCCGTGCTGACGGACCCTTCCCGACAACTGCGACTGCTGATCGACAGCGTGCGCGACCATGCGCTGTACCTGCTTGATCCCGAAGGCATCGTCTGCAGCTGGAACCCGGGCGCCGAGCGCATCAAGGGCTATTCAGCCGATGAAGTGGTCGGCACGCACTTTGGCCGCTTCTATCTGTCTGCCGATCGCGAAGCCGGCGAACCGCAGCGCCTGCTTCGCCTCGCAGCGCAGCAGGGCCACGTTGCCAGTGAAGGCTGGCGGGTGCGCCGCGATGGCTCCTCGTTCCGTGCCAGCGTGGTCATCGAGCCGGTCGTCGAAGCGGGCGAGCTGCTGGGCTTCGTCAAGATCACCCGCGACATCACCGAACAATGGCAGGCACAGCGACTGCTGCGCGATGCCCAGCGTGCGCTGCGCAACACCCAGCAGTTCGAGACCGTCGGTCGGCTCAGCCGCGGGCTGTCACACGAGTTCAACAACCTGCTGACCACCATCGGCAACGCACTGGACCTGCTGTCCCTGCGCGTCAGCGGTGACGATGTGCGCGCCGCCGAGCTGCTGGACGCTGCCCAGGCCGCCACCGACCGCGGTGCCCTGCTGACCCGCCAGCTGCTGGCCTTCAGCACCGGCCAGACCCTGATCCGCGAACCTGTGGACATCAATGCGCTGGTACGGCAATGGCTGCCGGACCTGCAGCGCGCCTGCCCGCCCACGGTAACGCTGGACGCCCGCCTCACGCCGGGCCTGCCGCAGGTGAGCACCGATGCGATGCAGCTGCAGGCCGCCCTGACCAACCTGGTGGCCAATGCCGTGGAAGCCACCGTCGACGGCGGCCGCATCCTGATCGGCACCGCACTGGAACATCGGCTCGACCCGGATGCGGACGCTACCCTGCAACGCGGCTATGTCACCCTCAGCGTCTGCGACGAAGGCCATGGCATGGCCGCCGACATCGCCGAGCGCGCCAGCGAACCCTTCTTCACCACCAAGGACATCGGCAAGGGCAGCGGCCTGGGCCTGAGCCAGGTGTTCGGATTCACCACCCAAAGCGGCGGCTTCGTCGACGTGTCCACCACGCCCGGTGTCGGCACCACGGTCAGCCTGCTGCTACCCGCAACAGAGGAATCACTCCATGACCGATGACCCGATCCGCGTTCTGATGGTCGAAGACCAGACCGATCTTCGCGAGATGATCGGCCTGGCCCTGCGCGATCTCGGCATCGAGGTGGCCACCACTGCCGATGGTCACGAGGCGGCGGAACTGCTCAAGGGCGAAGCGCGCTTCGACGTGGTGTTCAGCGACGTCAGCATGCCCAACGGCATGTCCGGCATCGAGCTGAGCGAGCACGTGGCACGCGAGCAGCCGCAGGCACGGATGATCCTGTCGTCCGGTTATGCGCGCTCGCAGCTGCCGCCCCTGCCGGAACAGGTGGAATTCCTGCCCAAGCCGTACCGCCTGCGCCAGCTGGTGCAGTTGTTGAAGCAGGCGTAAGCGCACCTGCATCCAAGAGCTAGCGGGAGGCTCATCGCTTCATTGCCCCCTGCTGGAACGACGCCAGCAGCGTGGAGGCGGCCATGGCCGGGGCCAGCCGACCGCGTGCGAGTGACCAGGTGATGCCGTAGAAGCAGGTCCAGTAGAAATCGGCCAACCACACCGCACTGAACTCGACGTTGAACACGCCGGCCTTCTGACCGCGCAGGAAAAACGCCTCGAAACGCTCACCGATCGGCGCCCAGCGCTCCGGCAGCAGATGCAGGTCACCCTGGCGCTGCTGCTCTTCCATCATCCGCGCGAACAGCAGCGTCACCAGCTCCCAGTCCGCCAGCAGCGTGGCGGTGACCTGCTGCAGTACCTGCCGTGCATCCGCGCCATCGTCGAACCAGACCGCCGCCGCTTCCACGCGCTCGAAGCCAGCCGCGAACAATGCCTCGTCGATCGCCTCCCGGGTGGGCGCAAACCGGTACAGGGTCGCACGGCTGATACCCGCCCCCCGTGCCAGTTCGCTGAGCGTGCAGCGTGGATGGCTGACCAGGGTGGCCGCCAGTGCGTGGGGCAGGTCGCGGCGGGTACGTGCTGCGGCAGGTCGCATGATAGCGCTGAGAAGTGGGTTCGCCCTCACGCTAGCATGAATCACCAATTAATAAACTGAATCAAAGATGATTCATTCGGATCACCGATGCGCTAAAACAGGGATGCGTCCGGTGCACCCGGGTCGGTGCACGGCAGGGAACGCGTCACAGGCATCGAAGGAGACAACGCCATGCTGCATCCACTACGCGACATCGCTGTGCTGTTCGATGCCAGCGACACCGGGCACCGCGTTCTGAACATCGCCGCGCACCTTGCGCAGGTGCAGCAGGCTCATCTGGTTGCGGTCTCCACCGCACAGCATCCCACCGACATTGCCAACGGCTTCGCGCGCGGTGCCGGCATCGCCGCCGCGCTCGACCACGAGGCGCGCGCGGATGCCGCCTGCACCGCACAACTGATGCAGAACCTGCGTGCCGTGTCCGAGCCGCTGCAGATCAGCACCGAACTGCGCATCGTCTCGGACTATCTGGGCGGCGCCGACCTGGCGCTGCAGTCGCTGTACTGCGACCTGATCATCGCCGGTTATCCGCGCACGCCCGGCGCCCCTTCCGGCTGGCACCCGCTGGGAACGCTGCGCCAGACCGGCGTGCCGATGCTGCTGGTACCGCCGCACTGGCAAGGTGATCAGGTCGGCCGTCGCATCGTGGTGGCCTGGAACGCCAGCAAGCAGGCACGTCGTGCGGTGGCCGACGCACTACCGTTGCTGGCGCGCGCACAGGCGGTGCACCTGCTGATGGTCGACACGCCCAAGGCCGAGGCCGCACCCGGCGCCGAGATGGCCCAGCATCTGTCGCGGCATGGCGTTGAAGTGGAGATCCAGGCAATCAGTTCAAGCCAGGGCGGCGTTGCCGCAACCATCCGCCAGCACGTGCTCGATGCCGACGCCGACCTGCTGGTGCTGGGCCCTTACAGCCGCAGCCGGGTGGTCGAACGCGTGCTCGGCGGGGTTACCGAGGATCTGCTGGCCGAAGTTCCGGCGCCGCTGTTCGTATCCCACTAGTACCGCCCTGCCCTGCCCGGCGGTAACCCGTCAGTGATTGGCCGGTATGCCGCCGGAAATACCGGCACAGGTAGGACGCATCCTCGAAACACAGGCGCTCGGCGATGCGACCGATCGGCAATTCGCTGTAGGTCAGCAGCGCCTTGATCTCCAGAACCACCTGGCGGTCGATCAATGCCTTCGGTGTTTCGTCGAAGCACTCGCGGGTCAGCTGCGAGAGATAGAACGGGGTAATGCACAGCGCCTCGGCGTAGGACTGCACGTCGCGATGGCGGGTGCTGCGCTGGCCGACCAGCTCCCAGAAGTTCCAGGCCAGGCGCTCGCGCCGGCTGACCTGCGTGGGCACCCCCTTCTGCTTCGGCAGCAACATGGCCATCTTCAGGAAGAAGCTCTGCAGCAGATTGCGCAGCATCACGTGACGATGCCGTCCGCCGTTGTGCTGCGCGTCCATCATCAGCTGCAGCCATCCCTGCAGCAACGGCACATCCAGCGGTGACGGCCGGCAGTGCGGCTGTTCGTGCAGGAACTGGAACAGCGCATTGGGCAGCACATAGGCCACCTCCGACGCCAGCGCCTTCGGCATCAGGCAGACCATCACCACGAAGCCGCGCGAGCGCTGCCGCAGCAACGCCAGCGTGTCCTCGGCCAGCACCAGCACATCGTGCCGTTGCACCGCCACCTCGCGGAAGTTCAGTGCGAAGCGCGCGCGCCCGGACACGCACACCAGCACCGCCAGGTAGGCATGCCCGAATGACAGTGGGACGCCCTGCCCTTCGGCCAGCGTGCTGACCTCCAGGCGCATGGATTCGTCCTGATCCAGAAGCTGGGGTATGCGGTCCATGGGCCGTTCCTACTGGATTCCGGGACACAGCATAGCGGGCCTTCGTGCTCTGTTGTGAAAAGTACCGAAATCATCAAGGTCCCGCCCTGTGCCCGCGGTGCTCCGAGGCGTAGTCTGAACGCCCTTTCTTCTTCTGGAACTGCCATGCAGCTGTACACCGAACGCTTGATTCTTCGACCCTGGCGCGACACCGACGCTGCTGATCTGTACGAGTACGCCCGCGACCCGCGGGTGGGGCCGATCGCTGGCTGGCCGGTGCACACCAGCGTCGAGGAAAGTACCGAAATCATCCGCACTGTCTTCAACCGGCCAGAGGTCTACGCACTGCAGAGCCGCGAGGACGGCCACGCGATCGGCTGTGTCGGCATCCTGATCGGCACCGACAGCAACTTCGAGATCAGCGATCGAGAGGGCGAAATCGCCTACTGGATCGGCGTTCCGTACTGGGGCCGCGGACTGGTGCCTGAAGCGGTGCGCGAAGTGATGCGGCACGCCTTCATGGACCTGGAGCTGGACGCACTGTGGTGCGGCTACTTCGCCGACAACCTGCAATCGCTGGCCGCGCAGAGCAAATGCGGCTTCCAGCATCACCACACCGAAATCAACAAGTTCAACAGCTTCCTCGGCGACTACCGAACCGAGCACATCAGCCGCATCACCCGAGAACAATGGTGTGCCCTGCAGGCCACCTCGCCGGCCTGAGCAGAGTTCAGGCCAACGTTCGCTGCATGAACAGAAGTTCTGGCGTCGAGGACGCATCAACCTGCTGGAAACCGAGGTCGCGATACAGGGACACGGCAGCTGCGTTGTCACGATAGACGCGCAACGTGAGGCACTGCGCACCGGCTTCGCACATGGCCTGTGCACTCAAGGCCTGCATGAGCAGCCGGCCAAGGCCGCGCCCGCGTGCCAGCGGGGAAACAATGATGCGGCCCAGGTGCGCGGTGCCGGCGTCGGTCATCCAGTACTGGCCAAAGCCCAGGCACTGGCCCTGCTCGGCCAGCAGCGCCCAGCCCGGCCGCGCCGCGAGCTCGAGCACCTGCGCGAACCGTTCCGGCGGCAAGGGAAACGGCACGCCGGGGCCCGCCCAGCGCTGGGTGGCCGCGGCGGAATCAAGCCAGCCGGCGATGCTGGCGTAGTGCGAAGGCTGGACAGCGTAAAGGTTCGGTTCCATGACGCTCATGGTGCGCCATTTGCACTGGGCAGACACGCTGCAGGACGGCACTTGAGTTTTGTCATAGGACAATAAACAATGCCAGGCGTCCAGCCCCTTCCCCCTCTCGGAAGATCCCATGTTCAAAGGCCTCAGCGCGTTTCCACTGACCCCGCTCTCTGAAGCAGGTATCGACTTTCGTGCGTTTACCGGCCTGGTCGAGCGCCTGGTCGATTCCGGTGTTGATTCGATGGGCGTCCTTGGTTCCACCGGCAGCTATGCCTATCTGCAGGCGCATGAACGCAAGCGCGTGTTGCGCGAAGCCCTGGCGCACGCCGGAGGCGTACCGGTCATCGCCGGCATCGGTGCATTACGCACCCGGGATGTGCTGGAGCTGGCCCTGGATGCCGAAGATGCCGGTGTAGCGGGCCTGCTACTCGCGCCCGTGTCCTACCAGCCCCTGAAGGACCATGAGGTGCAGGCGCTGTTTGAGACCATTTGTGCGGCGGTGCGCACGCCAATCTGCGTCTATGACAATCCCGGCACCACGCACTTCCGCTTCTCCGATGCCTTGCATGGCCGGATTGCCGCGCTGCCCAACATCGCTTCGATCAAGATTCCGCGCCTTGCTGATGATCCGGTTGAGGCTGCCACACGTGTCGCGGCATTGCGCGCCAGCGTCCCTTCGCATGTGACGCTGGGCGTCAGTGGCGACGCCTCGGCGGTGCGTGGTCTGCTGGCGGGATGTGATGGCTGGTACTCGGTGACAGCAGGGCTGTTCCCAGAGGTTGCGCTGCAGATCGTGCGGGCCGTGGGAAACGGCGATGAGGAGGGTGCGATTGCCCTGTCCGTACGACTGGCGCCGTTGTGGTCGCTGTATGACCGCTTTGGCGGGATTCGCGTCATGGCCTGCGCGGCGGCCCTGCTGGGGTTGTGCGGCGAGGACTGCCTGCCGTTGCCGTTGCAGGGGCTGCATGGTGGCGAGCGCGAGGAGGTGGCGGCGGTGCTGGGTGGGTTGGGGTTGTTGTAGAGCCCGGAGAGCGGTTGCCATGTGGTGTGCCGGGCGGTGCCCCCGGCCGATTCGAACGGGCGACCTGCATTCCCCGGAAGAATGAAGAACCTGCCTCACGGCGGGTTGACAGCCAATCCTGTCGCGTGAGCTCCACCGCTTGGAGGAAACCTCCTGAACCACCTCTCGCACGCGTTTTTCATAAGCAGCAATGAGCTGCTTCCTCTGTTCTGGCGTTGACGGCTTTCCAGCATTTCCCGGGCGTGCAGCAAATTTCTTCCAGAAATCGCACATGGTTGCGAAAACGGTATTGCTCATTTGAGCATTGGCGATAGTCGGCGCAGTGGGGCTTCCATCAGCATTGATGCCGATTTTGAATGTCATATCGCCCGACAAGGGCGATGATGTGCCTGCGGCAATGCCGCCCAGCCACAAGCCAGGCGGCAAATGGATCACATGAAGACGTAGCCTTGCGGCCCGTCGTTGTGGGCACCCGAGATCCCTTCGCAGCCGATATCACGGGTATCGAAATGGCGCAGCTTCCCCTTCCAGGCATAAGCGCAGCGATACAGTGGAGCAGTTCCAGGTAGCTGTACCGTCGAGACGTAGCCGATGATTCCTCGATAGGGAGGAATGACTTGCCCCTCACAGTTCATGTCGGTTGAGGTGAAGTCGTCATAGGGCGTGTGGCTCAAACATGCCCTGATCGCATGACCACCCTCAAACGGGGTCGAGGAGACAAACCCGATAACACCTTCGTCGATATAGCCCGATCGCAACCACGACGCAATGTCGTAGTGAATGATCATGTGCGAGTTCTGCTTGGGGTGATAGAGACGATGCAGTTCTGCCAGCGTCACACCCGAGGGTACAGCAAAGCTTGGATCCATCTGAACAGCGGCATTCGCTACGGAAGCAAGATCAGCTCCATTTGCATGAGCGACAGACGCGCCACCAACGGCGAGAAGCAAAGAAATACTCAGAAGACTCGATTTCACGAAATACTCCATTTCTTCGATCGCGAACATCTTGCTCGCCATCAGATCCTAGCGAGTCTTGCGAGACCACAATGGCACAACATTCAAATCGACTGCATTCGATCAGTTCCTAAGCAGATGGCATCGACTTGAGCTTGAGGCACGCTTGCCTCGGCACCTGAGCCGCAGCGGGACCTCGGCGGGCCAGATCGCGGAGTGTATGGCCGCCAGCGCCGACGACAGCAAGGCGGTGCTGCCGGCCAGCGAGCCGCCGACGATGGAAGAGTACCGCGTCAGCCGCGCGGCAAACACATCTCGGAACAACCGCGAAGATCTGCTGACGCAGCGCCCCCCCTTAAGTCTTGGCCAGCCGCATCGCAATTGTTGTGCGAAGCGCCGCTGTCAGTGGACGCTCCAAGATCACGTAAAAGACCAAGCCGAACAGTACAGCGACTATGGTTGCAATCAGGATTGCGATATCGGAAGACGACGGCGCCCAGATATCCCAGCCCCGGTCCAGCAGCAACAGTGCAACGAACGAGAACAGGTAAATGGAATAGGAGCTGTCACCCAAGAAGACCAGCGGCCGGGCCGCCGCCGCAGTCGCGTTCTTCCTTAACACTGCCGACGCGACCAGCAGCGCCGCAGGAATTCCCCACAGCCGAACTCGATCCCAGGAAAGGCTGGTGTCCAGAGTTTGCGGCGCCTCGCTGATGGATCCAAACCCGTACATTGCGGTGGAAAGCAGCATAACCGTCCCAGCCACGAACAGCCCAGACGTAACCCATGCAGGTAGCTCAGGTCGACGGCGGTATACCCATCCGATGACCACACCCAGCAGGAACTCGATGATGATCGGGTTTCCAATGATGTTCATGGGTTGGTGGAAGCCAGACACCCCTGCCACAAGAATGGCCGCCGAGCCGATGATCAGCACCCGCTCGGGCATCGGTCGCTGGGATCGCCAGCACATCGCGCCGGCAAGCATCAGGTAGAAGACGGCCTCAAACATGAGGCTCCATCCCAGTGGATGGGTGGGCATGCCTGCTGGAAGCCCTGGGACCTGAAGGAAGACAACCGACCAACCCAGCGTCGCCAAGGATCTGGCCGCGGGATCCACGGCGAACACCACCACCGTGGCGATCAGATAAAGGGGCCAGATCCTGACAAGACGGGCAAGCAGGAACTGCGTCACGGACCTGGAACGCTCAGCCGTCAGCGAGACGATGAAGCCGCTGATGACGAAGAACACATCAACGCCGACAGCGCCGAAGTTTTCGAGCGCACCCCAGCTCACCTGAAATGCGTCGATCTGCCGCTTCGCGACAAGATCAATGGCATGCGCCCACACGACCAGGATCGCGGCGATCGCACGCATCATCTGAAGGTTCTGCAGCTTCTCCATGCCCTGCCCGAAATCCTGCCCCGGCACAGGATTCCGCCGCCAAGGCCGGCCGGGAGCACCCAGCCCTTATGCCATCCTGATGAGCAAGTTGCGGCAACTCACTGTTGTCGCGTCGGCAGCATTACTCTTGAAGCAGTTGAACCCAAGCTTGGAAATCGCGTTCATGCAGATGGTACTTCTGCGATCGATTACCTGAACCTCATCCACCCGAACGCGACGCGCATCTCCTTTGATCAAAGCGCGTGCGTGACGAACTATCCCGATGTGATGCTGCCAGAAGCCACCGCACTGTAGATTCCACTCGCCGTGCCTCGCCCCAGAACCACTTGAGCAGCTGCCGCTACCAAGGACCCAAAGGCATCGTTGGCATCAAGCCACTGACCGCTCCTGTCGATGAGACCTTCGTTGATTCCGCTCTCCGAAGCACGGAAGGCGTACTCGGCTCGATCATTCCATTGCACCGAAACCGCACGGGATTGCTGATGGTGGGGCCGCTCAGTACAAGGTGGAGAGCGATCCAGACGAAGACGTCCAGGGCCGTACGAAGTCCGGCAAGTGGCGCGAGGTGCCGCTCAATCGGTATGCGCGCTGGCCGCTGCGCCATCTACCCGACCCGCTGATGACCGTGCACAAGGGCACGGTGTCCGACTGGTTCGCCTCGGATGCCAAGCGCGCGGGAATCGGTGGCAGCCTCCACCGGCTACGGCACACCTTTTGCGCCCACATGGTGATCGCGGGGGTTCCGTTGCGAAGGGTGCAGATTCTGGCCGGGCATGCTGACTACGCCACGACCGAGAAGTTCTACGCCCACCTAACGCCTGAGGGCGACGATGGCGCCGTAGCGAAGCTCAATTTCTGATCCGCGCCGCTGGGACCACTGGGACCAAATCCTGTGGATATGCGGGAAACAGTGGGAAATGCTCACCACTGAGTCTGCCTAAGTTATTGATTCTGGTGACCCCGGCCCGATTCGAACGGGCGACCTTCCCCTTAGGAGGGGGACGCTCTATCCAGCTGAGCTACGGGGCCATTGGCAGCGGCACAGGATACCGCGTTCAGCTGAATGGACCAAGCGCGCGTCGTTCTGCGAAGCGCCCGGACTCGATATGCTGGCCCGCCGCGACCCGTTGTGAACTGGATGTCCGACGTCTGGCGAACCCTTTCCGCCCTCGGCGACAGCCGCTGGCTGCTGCCGATGGCCCTGGTGCTGCTGATCACCCTGCCCCGCGCAGATGTACGCCTGAAATGGCGATGGCTACTGGCCATTGCCGTCACCGCCGGCGTCACGCTTGCCTCGAAGCTGGCCTTCATGGGTTGGGGGATTGGCATCAAGAGCGTGCACTTCACCGGCTTCTCCGGGCATGCGGCAATGTCCAGCGTCATCTACCCAATGGTTGGTGTGCTGCTTGCTGGCCCCGGCAGGCGTGCTCGGACGTTCGGCCTGGTCATCGGCGTGCTGCTGGCCGCCGCCATTGCCTGGTCACGAATCCCGCTGCATGCACATAGCTTGTCGGAAGTCGTTGCTGGTCTGGCTCTTGGGCTGAGCTGCAGCACATTGACGCTGTGCACGGCCTCACCCATCGGACGTCCGCCTGCGGTGGCAGTTGTCGCTGCCGTAGTTGCGGGGATGATCCTACCCTTCATCCTGCCCGACCTTCATACCCATCAGCTCGTGATCGCACTGGCGAAGTTCATCTCCGGCAGGTCTGAGATCTTCCAGCACTTCTGAGAATCGCCAACATGACTCCACATTTCCTTCACGTTCCTTGACAGGGCAAATGAATAGCAGCCAACATAGCGGTGGAAAAATTTCCCTCACGGAGTAGGAGACCCCGTAGATGAAGAAGATGATTGCTGCCCTGGCCCTGCTGGGCCTGTCCTCGCCGGTGTTTGCTCAGGAAGCTCCTGTCGCCGCCGAAACCAGCGCTGAAGTTGCTGGCGCTGAAGCTGCTGGCGCTGCCGCCACCGGCACCCTGACCACCGTCGCTACCGTGGGCTTGGGCGTTGCCGCTGCTGGCGTGCTGTACAGCGTTGCTGCGGACAGCAGCAAGGATGATGCGGGCAACAACAACGGCGGCACCACCAACCCGCCGGGCGGCACCACTGGCTCAACCGGCACGACCGGCACGACCGGCACCCGCTGATCGGAACGCCGTTGTAGTACCCACGCCCTCGCCGGGCGGCAGTTCGGCGAGGGCTTTTTCATGCCCGTTCGGGCCAGGAATGATTAACGATGGACTGCAAGCGTCTCGTCGCCGCCATGGCGTTCACCCTCACCATGTCAGGTTGCATGTGGGCCCCGGGCCAGCACATGCGCTCCAACTCCCTGATGGGTAGCAGCCAGCAGGTTGGCAACGATCAGATCGAGCTGATTCCGATCACGCCCAAGCTCATCGCCATGGAACGCGCCGAAAAGGACGCACCCGGAATTCCGGCCTCGTTGATGCAGTACCAGCCGGGGCCTTATCAGATCGGCGCAGGCGACATCCTCTACATCACGGTGTGGGACCACCCTGAACTGACCGTCCCGGCCGGCCCGCAGCAGCAGCTGAGCGCTGCCGGCCGCCTGGTGCAGTCCGACGGCACGCTGTTCTACCCCTACATCGGCAAGGTCACCGCCGCCGGCAAGACGCCGGCCGAGCTGCGTGATGAGATTACCACCCGCCTGGCCCGCTACATCGAAGCGCCGCAGGTGGATGTCTCGATGCTGACCTACGCCAGCCAACGCGTGTGGGTCACCGGCGCCTCGCGCCAGCCGGCCACGGTGCCGCTGACGGTCACTCCGCTTACCCTCGGCGATGCCATCAGCCAGGCAGGCCTCGACCCGGCACAAGCCGATCTTTCCGGCGTCCGCCTCACCCGCGACGGCGCCACCTTCATCATCGATCTTGACGAGCTGGGCCGCAATGGCGGCGGCGATACGAACGTCTTCCTCAAGGCGGGCGATCACCTATATGTGCCGTATCTGGACCGCAAGGAAGTCTTTGTCGTCGGTGAAGTGAACCAGCCTGGCGCCATGAGCTTCAAGACCGGCGAGATCTCATTGAGCCAGGCGCTGGGCCGCGCCCGTGGCCTGCTGCAGACCACCTCCAATGGCAACGCGGTGTATGTGATCCGCGGCTCGAACGACCTGCAGGAGGCGCCGTCGCAGGTGTTCCACCTGGAAGCGAGGTCGCCCTCCGCATTCGCCGTTGCCAGCCAGTTCAACCTGCAGCCGGGTGATGTCGTGTTCGTCGGTGCAGCCGGCGTGACGCGTTGGAGCCGCTTCGTGAACCAGCTGCTGCCGTTCACCGCCATCATCAGCAACGCGGCAAGCGCGCGCAACGATCTGGACAATTGACGAGGCTTCAGATGAGCAGGAACGCTCGCTCCCGCCTCGTGCTCCGGAGTTTCCACCTAGGCCTGCTGGCTGCTGCCATCGCGGTCTCGGCAACCGGCTGCGGCGTTGTCAGCCGCAGCAGCCTCAAGGCCGTGCAACTGGCCGTGCAGGGCACGCCAGATGTGCAGCCCAGTGCCGAGGACGTTGCCCGCAACCGCTACCCGCAGATCAAGGTCAATGGACCGGCAGGCGGCGCATTGCTGGTGCTTGGCGCAGTGGATGACGGCCGTCAGGCCTGGTACAGCAGCGAACGCAGCATCGTGTTCCTGCGCAACGGGCTGATCGAAGCAACCAACGGCGGCACGCCCGAGCTGCAGCAGATGCGGATCGTCGGGCCGAACCCGTTCCTCGACCTGCGCAAGGTGCACGATGGTGAGGTCGTGCAACGACGCTATGACCTCATGCCCGGCTATCGCTTCGGCATGGAAGTGACCGGCACCCTGCACCTACTGGGCACCGAGCGCGTCGATATCCTGGGCCGGACGCGCGAGCTGCTGCACATCCGCGAGCAGCTGCGGGGTGACGGCTGGAAACAGGACAACCACTTCTGGGTGGACCCGGCCAACGGCTTCATCTGGAAAAGCCGCCAGGCCATCGCGCCGGACACCCATCTGGACATCATCCAGCTCAAACCCCATACGCCGGACCTGCAGCCCCGATGACGCCGCAACTTATCGTTATGGCCCTTGGTGCCGCACTCGCCGGCACTGTCCAAGCGGCCTCTCCGATCGTGGTTGAGGCCTATGGCCAGGTACGCGCCCCAGGCCCACACGCCCTGGCAGACAACGCGCGCCTCAGCGCCGCCGCCCTTGCCGCCGCCCCCAACGAGCACGCCTACTTTGCGGGCGCCGCCCTGCTGCGCGCGGGCAACACGGCACAACAGACGCGCCTGAAGGCTGGAGTGCTATTCGACCTGGAAACACTGACCGCCCTTGAGGACGCGCCAGACATCGCCGACGCCGCCGCCCGGATGGCGCGCGAGTTCGGTGCACTTCCGGTCACCGGGCGCGAACCGCAACTGCTTCAACCGCGCTCCCTGGAGGCCGATCGCCCGCAGGATCGACCGGCACGACCCGGCGATCGGCTGATCTACCCGTCGCGACCACAGACGGTCACTGTCACGGGGGCGGTTACCCTGCCATGCGCGTTGCCGCATGCGGCGATGCAGGATGCGCGCATCTACCGCAACCAGTGTGGACTGTTGCCCGCCGCCAGCCCTGACGATCTCTATGTGATCCAGCCCGACGGCCGGGTCACGAAGATTGGTATTGCGCTGTGGAATCGCAGTGCACGGACCCCCTTGGCGCCGGGGGCGGTGATCTACGTCCCCATTGCTGGATCCGCCGTGCGGTCCACCACCCCCGATATCAACGAAGAAGCCGCGCGCTTCCTCGCCACCCAGGTGCTGGATGCGCCCGGAGTTCCAGAGTGATGTGCCGTAACCGACTGCCGCTGGCTCGCGCCGGCATCGCCCTGTTGAGCCTCAGCATCAGCGCAGCCCTGTACGCACAGGAAGGGCCAGCCCCCACCGCCAGCGACTGGGGTGGCATCGGCCTGCTGCAGACACCCAGCGCCCGCATGAGCGAGGAAGGCGAGCTCAGCCTCACCGCCAGCCACACCTCGCCCTACAGCCGGTACACGGTAGTGATGCAACCCCTGCCGTGGGTGGAAGGATCATTCCGGTACATTTCGGTGGCCAACCGCCGTTATGGCTCGGAGTGGCTCAGCGGCAACCAGAACTACAAGGACAAGTCGATCGACCTCAAGCTGCGCCTGTGGCAGGAAGGTCGCTGGCTTCCGGAAGTGTCGGTCGGCGCGCGCGATCTTGGCGGTACCGGCCTGTTCTCAAGCGAGTACGTCGTTGCCAGCAAGCGCTTCGGCGCGTTCGACGCGAGCCTTGGCCTGGCCACCGGCTATATCGGCAACCGTGGCGACCTGGACAATCCGCTGGGCGCGATCGACGACCGCTTCAAGGAGCGCCCCGGCGTCAACACGCCTGGCGACTTCAATACCAGCGCGATGTTCCGCGGCCGGTTGGGTGTGTTTGGCGGCGTCAGCTACCAGACGCCCTGGGATCGCCTGCAGCTGAAGCTCGAGTATGACGGCAACGACTACCGCCACGAGCCGCAACGGAACAACCAGAGGCAGTCCTCGCCCATCAATCTGGGTGCCGTATTCGCAGTGAACAACAGCGTGATGCTGCACCTGGGCTGGGAGCGCGGGAACACGGCCATGGTCGGCATCACGCTGCATTCCAACCTGGCCCAGGCCAAGCCCATGACCAAGCTCATGGACCCACCGCCCGTTGCCAGGAACCTTGCAGCACAGAATGAGCCGCAGACGGTCGCTGCAACCTCAGCGGCAGCCCCTACCGATTGGTCGTCCATTGCCCACGAGCTGGAGGAAAACGCCGGCCTGCGGGTGAAGCGCATTGATCGAAGCGGCCAGGAACTGATCGTCAGCGCCGAGCAGCGCCGATTCATCTACCCGGCACAGGGCATTGGTCGCGCGGCGCGCATTCTTGATCCGCAGACGCCGCAGGGCGTCAACTGGTGGACATTGCGGAACGTCCGACTTGGCCTGCCGGTGGTCGAGACCAGCCTGGAACGGAAGACCTTCAACCAGTATCTGGACCACCGGACCGATCTGGCGACTGTCAGCCGCCGCGCCGAGATGAATGCCCCCTATGCGAGGCGCTCGGAAAAGTTGTACGAAGCGCCACTGAAGCGCTTCGACGGTGCGTTCAACGTCGGCTATCGGCAGAGCGTGGGTGGCCCTGACGGCTTCATTCTGTTCCAGGTTGCGGCGATGTACGGCGCGACCCTCCGCTTCAACGAGAACCTCTGGCTGAGCGGCACCGCCAGCTACAACGCCTACAACAACTACGACAAGTTCAAGTACGACGCGCCCAGCAGGCTGCCGCGCGTGCGCACCTACGTGCGCCAGTATCTGACTACCTCGGACTTCACCCTGCCCAATCTGCAGCTGACCGGCACGAAGCAGCTCGGCCGCGACCTGTACGGCATGGCCTATGCCGGCATGCTGGAGTACATGTATGGCGGCGTCGGTGGCGAAGTGCTGTATCGCCCGATGGACGAACGCTGGGCGCTGGGCGCCGAACTGAACTGGGTCAAGCAGCGCGATTTCGACCAGCGTTTCAGCTTCCGTGACTACAGCGTCACCACCGGCCACGCCACGCTCTATTACCTGTGGGGTGACCAGCGGCGCCTGATCAGCGCGGTCAGCGCTGGTCGATATCTCGCCAAGGACTGGGGTGCAACCGTGTCGGTTGCACGCTTGTTCGACAATGGCGTGACCATGGGCGCCTACGCCACCAAGACCGACGTTTCATCCAAGGACTTCGGCGAAGGCAGCTTCGACAAGGGCATTTACTTCTCGGTGCCATTCGACTTCATGCTGCCGCGCTCGACCCGTGCCCGCGCCGATTTCATGTGGAACCCGTTGTACCGGGACGGTGGCGCGCGCCTCTCGCACTCCCACAGCCTCTACCAGCTGACATCCGAGCGCGACTCAGAGTTCTTCTACAGGAATCTCGACGCTATCGGCAAATGAGCTGATGACCTGTCCCGCCGTAGGTTAACACCTACGGGGTGGATGATCCGGTCGCCCTCAGGCGGCCAAGGACGCCCGACGCATCACATCGGGCGTCTGCATTTTCAGGGACAGGTGGAGTCGCTCCGAGCTATAGATCTCCACTACCTCAGCCACCATATCCCGGGCCTGTCCAAGATCTCGTGGGCGACGAAGCAGGAATTCGCCGTTGAGTATCCCGTTGATCCGCTCCGCCAGCGCGTTCTGATAACAGTCGTAGCCGTCGGTCATGGAGCAGGTCAGGCCATAGTTGGCGTGGATATCATGGTAGTTGTCCGAGCAGTACTGGATATCCCGATCCGAATGATGGATCAGACGCTACCTCGTTTTTTGCGATTTCAGGGCCATTTCCAGTGCTTGCGCAGTGTGTTCCGTCTGCAGCGTCTCATTCACGCTCCAGCGCACGATCTTACGTAACCAGACGTCTGTAACCAGGCTCAGGTAAACGAAATTTCCATCAGTGGGCAGATAGGTGATATCCGCTACCCATACCTGTTCGCTGCCGGTTGGCCTCACGCATCAGTCGCCCAGTTCAAGCAGGTTCGGGTACCGCCGGAAGCGATGATGCCTTTTGGTGGTCTTGTGATCCGCGCGACGCAGCGGCACCTGCAGCCGTGCGTCGAAGCACGTCAAACAGACGAGCGCGCCCCAGAGCGATTCCGCCGCTAGTAGCTTCGATTCAATCAGGTGGTGCAGCTTGCACATACCCAACCGCGGCTGGCGCGCGCGGCAGTCGCTCGCCAGCGCCAGCGCTGTGGAAACAGCAGCGTCTCGCCGCTGATGACGGTGTCCAGCCTGATAAAACGCCTGCCGACTGATGCCGAAATAGCGGCAAGCCCTTGCCACGCTTAAGCCTTTGAGGCGCCCTTGCGTGAGGACTTGCCGGAGGGCCTTTTTACGACGCCCATGATTTCCTCGAAGAGCTACGCCTTCTCGTTCGCCTCTCGCAACTGGGCCTGCAGGGCCTTGATCTGCTGTTCCGGCGTAAGCGGCTTAGCCGCTCCGGCTTTAGGGACAGTGTTCATCGGAGGGAAGGATGCACCAGCTGACCAGTCTTGCCGACCGTGCCGACGTAGCCAGAAGAGGACTCCGCTGCAGCCTTGGATCCCACGGCGCTCCTGAGCCTTTTTTGAAGGTCAGTTCCCCGCGCTCGACCTAATCGACCACCAACAGCTTGAAGGCCGGCGAGTAATCCCGCTGGCTGCGCCTGATTGTTGATTTCATTGAACATTCCTTTTCCGTAGGGGAAAGGTGTCAACCCAATTCAGGACGGGACATGAAACGAAAAAGGGCGCCCAAGGGGCGCCCTTTTTCGTTTCCGGCAGAACCCCTCAGCGCAGCAGGACACCGGCGGCACGTCGACCGCTGGCACCTACTGCGAGTGCAAACTTGTTCACCATCATGATAAGCAGCAACACACCCAGGAACTTGAAGATCACGTAGGGTCCATAAAGCCACCAACGTGTCACAGTTATGAAAAGGATCAAGTACATGCCTGAGGCAATGCCCCCAAGATGCGAGCGCTTGAAGGCGATGTAGATGAACCAAAGGTATGGAACAACATAGAGATACCGGAAATAGATCACGAAGCCAGCCAACGCACCGCCGCCAGGAAACTTGGAACGCTGCATGGCGTCAACAATGTATAGCATTGAGTCTGGAATCAGCGAATTCGGCACAGGTAGAAGCGCGCCCACCAAATAGCCGATGTTCTCAATAACACCTTGAGACCTGGCAATTGACGTATAGATAAGTGCCGTTTCGATCACACCAGTAAAGGTGTTATCCATCCGCCCATCCACATATCCGAAAATGTTTTCCATCGAAACTTCGAAAATGCCAATTCTCCAGTAGCTGATGTAGGTCAGCCCAACATAGGCACCAAGCCAGCACCCGACAAGAAGCGGCTTACCGACCTTTCGTCCATTGCAGATCACCATAAAAGTGGCGAGCGAGCAGATGATCGCGACCATTCGATATGACGTAGCGAGACAAACCGCAATATAGATGAGCGCCACGCACAGGCCAAAGGTACGCCTGAGCCTACTCCCCCTCGCCGCTTGAAGCATGAAAGCGATAAGCAACCCCACATACTCAAGGAAGGGATATTTCTGCAGTTCGTAGGCATCGTACTTTGTCGAAAGCACGAAGCTTTCGCTTTGAAAAACAAAACCTGCTATCCCCAAGATCACAAAAGCAAACGGCCAGAATATTCCCGCCGACACCGCAGGGAACTTGAAGTCGACCAACAACCCTCTACCGCCTCCCCTTCGAGTCATATCCATCATGCCAATCGCACAATAGAGAAGCGTCGAAATCAGGCAGAGGTATCCAACACTGACGCCGGTACCATCGTAGAAGTAGAAGACGGGATCCACCCTGAGAAAATTGTCGAACGCAATCGAAAGCGAAAAATTGATGAATGAAAGAAACAGATAGACGATGGTCCGCGACAGAGCAATGCCGACAATTGATGCAAAGCAGCCGAATAATCCACCATAATCGGTGAAGGCGAAGGCCGCAAAGCTTCCCAGCAGCAGCAAGCCATAGATATAGAAAGTTTTCTGCAACGAACCCATAGCACGCCTTTTTCCTGCCTCACACCCCGCTCTGACCATTCGTCGCAGGGCAATGAATGCTACTTCTTGAAAACGCCAACCAGGGCGTCGCCATCAAATACCAGCAACGACGAGATCCGCCGCCGCTCCATCAGCACCAGCGCATCCTCAACCCGCGTCCCTACGCTCACCTGGGCAGGTGAGGCGGTCATCAGCTCGGCCGCGGACTTATCAAACACCTCGCGGCCATGACGCTCGAGCGCGCGGCGAACGTCGCCATCGGTGATGATCGCGTAGCTGGTGCCGGCCCGTACGATCGCCAGGCCGAGGCTGGAGCGCGTAATGGCCTGCAATACGTCCATCATCGTTGCTGCTGCGTCCACCACCGGCAGATCGCCAGCAACCATCTCGTGCTCCACGCGCGACAGCAGGCGCCGGCCCAGCGAGCCACCAGGGTGGAAGCGCGCGAAATTTTCCGGTTGAAAGCCTCGAGCCTCCATCAGTGCAACTGCAAGCGCATCACCCATCGCCAGCGTTGCCGTGGTCGATGCAGTGGGTGCCAATGCAAGCGGGCAGGCTTCCTGCGAAACACCCGCATCCAAGTGGCAATCCGCTGCCTGGGCCAACGTGGACGTCGCACGACCGGTGATCGCCACGAGGAAATTGCCGTTGTCCTTCAGGAAGGGCAGCAGCTTCACCACCTCTTCGGTTTCACCGGAGTAGGAGATCGCCACGAACACATCGGTGGCGGTGACCATGCCAAGATCACCATGGAACGCTTCACCCGGGTGCATGAAAAAGCTGGGAGTACCCGTGCTGGCCAACGTCGCGGCGATCTTGCGCCCGATGATTCCCGACTTGCCCATGCCGCAGATGATGACCCGGCCCTGCGAACCGAGCACCTGTTCCACGGCCTGGGTGAACTGCCCATCGAGCCTGCCGGCGAGCGCAGCGACAGCCGATGCCTCGATCTGCAGGACGCGCTTGGCCGATGCGATGTGATCGACGACTGATACGACGGAGGACATATCTTGTTTCCTTCTGATGATAATTCGCAGCGCATCTGCGTGCGCTGCGCTTACCCGCGCAACCCTGCGCCGGTTACT
Source organism: Stenotrophomonas maltophilia (assembly GCF_003205835.1). Taxonomy (GTDB): domain Bacteria; phylum Pseudomonadota; class Gammaproteobacteria; order Xanthomonadales; family Xanthomonadaceae; genus Stenotrophomonas; species Stenotrophomonas riyadhensis. Next base: position 1,999,898 of record NZ_CP029773.1, on the reverse strand, counting down.
GCACCGCTCCAGCGGCGCTCCATCCTGCAATGAGAGGCGCGTATGCTGCTTGCAGGCCCACCCCGCCTTCGGCAAGAACACGCTCGGCCACCTCGCGTCCGACGCCACGTCCGCCCTGTGCGTCTGCAACCACGTCAGCGGCTGCCAACACCAGCGGATGCGCGTCGGAAGGCGCATAGAAGCGCCCCACCCGTCCCGCCAATGGCAGGTCTACGACGTCGTCCCCCACATAGGCAATCTCGGCCTCATTGATTCCAAGATCCCTGCAGATGGCGGCCAACGCATCGAGCTTTTCGAGGCGACCGGTCACCGCCACATCCATGCCCAGTTGTTGGATCCGGAAGTCCAGGGATGGGCTCGCCTTGCCCGACAGCACGCCACACCGGATGCCATGCACACGCAGCAATGCGACGGCCAGGCCATCGCGGACGTTGAACGTCTTGAACTGCTCGCCCTTGCCATCAATGTGCAGGCCACCATCAGTCAGTACGCCGTCCACGTCGAACAGGACCAGCTTGATCGGCCCCTGGTACTTCGCCGATTCCATGTCAGGCGATGTCGAGCTTCGGGAACGACTTGACCAGATCATCGACCGCCTTGACCTGTGCCAGGAACGGCTCAAGTGCGCTCAACGGCAACGCGCTCGGGCCATCGCAACGCGCGTTGTCCGGATCCGGATGCGCCTCCAGGAACAGCCCTGCCAGGCCAACCGCCATACCTGCGCGCGCAAGTTCCACTACCTGGCGGCGGCGGCCACCGGAGGCCTCACTGCCCGAGTCGCGGCGCTGCAGACTGTGGGTTACATCGAAGATGGCCGGGAGGCCACCGGTGGCCTCGATCATCTCGCGGAAGCCCAGCATGTCCACGACCAGATTATCGTAGCCGAACTGCGCGCCGCGCTCGCACAGGATGATCCGCTCATTGCCGGCCTCACGGATCTTGCTGGCGATGTTCTTCATCTGCGACGGGCTGAGGAACTGCGGCTTCTTGATGTTGATCGCCCGACCAGTACGCGCAATGGCAGTGACCAGATCGGTCTGGCGCGCCAGGAACGCAGGAATCTGCAGCACGTCGACCACTTCGGCCACGGGAGCCGCCTGCTCCACTTCATGGACGTCGGTAATTACCGGCACGCCGAAGCGGCGCTTCACTTCCTGGAAGATGCGAATACCTTCTTCCAGGCCAACGCCACGGAAGGACTTGATCGACGAGCGATTGGCCTTGTCGAACGAAGCCTTGAAGACGTAGGGAATACCGAGCTTGCCGGTGACCTCGACGTACTTCTCCGCCGCAAACAGCGTGGAGTCGAGGTCCTCAAGGACGTTCAGGCCGCCGAACAGGACGCAGGGGAGGTCGTTGCCGACGGCAACAGTATCGTTGATGGAGACGTTCATGAGCTGCTCTCGATTGAATGGGTTGAGGCCACGCGCTGCCAAGTTCCACTTTCGGGCGTGTATCGTTTGACCACTCTGCCCGGTGCGCCGACAATTACTGAATAGGGAGGGAACTCACCCCTGATGACGGCGTTGGCTCCGACAATGCAACCATCTCCCAGAATTGTACCCGCCTGAACCCGCGCTCCCATACCCAGAAAGCAGTTCCGGCCAATACGCGTTTCTTTCCATACCGAGGGTTGCTCGAGGATGGGAACGTCGATCTCGCGGTACTCGTGTTCAATGTCCGTAACCGAGACGTACCCTGTAATCAGAGTTCCGGATCCAATACTGATCGGCCCCATCGCGGTTACATGAAACCCCTGCCCGATGGCCACGTTGTCGCCGACCAGCAGGCGGCCATCGCCATGACATTCTGCACGGAGCCCCGGGAAGACTCGGACTTTGCGACCGAAAGTCATCTTGCGAGGTCCAAGCAGAAACATAGGGGGCCCGAGATAACCTGGGAAGCGGAATGCGCCGAGTATCAAGGAGTAGCAAAGCGCCCGAACTCCCCAGCAGATCTTCCAGAATCGATGCACTGACATCAGCTCCTCAATACTCTGGCAAGCCTGTCCAGCTGCTCAGAGTCATCATTGTACCAACGGGCAAGCTCATCGATCCTGCGCAGGAGGAGATCCGGTCTCTGCCGGTCCTGGACAACGGCTTCACTGATGGCCAGCCCCGAACCCCATGCGAGACCAGGCCTCCGAAAAACATCAGCCAGTCTTCCATCATCCAGCAAGTAGACCGCCTGTCCCTGATTCAACAGTTCAACAACCGCGCCCGACATATGGGCAAGGCTGAAATCCACAGATTCTGCGTACTCCTCAAGCGAAGCATGCATCAGTTTCTGGCAACGGGAATCGACAGCATCGCGGTACTCGCTCAACGCAGTCCACGGATGAAGCCTGACGACATAAGCAAGATCCAAAGCCTCAGCGATGACATAGGCAGCTGAAAGAAGTGCACGATTCGACTCTTTCCCATTCTGCCCATTCAGCATTACGCCAAAAACATTCTTTCGACCTCGTTCCAGCCGACGCGCGCTCTGTGGTCGAATCCAACCCACGATGCTCAGGCGATCCCTTGAGTGCCCCACCTTCTGAAACTCATCGACGGTCGCCTCTCCCCAGGCAATCATTCGATCACTGATGAAGTTCGCGTAGGCCTCTGCATCCGCACTCATGTTCGTCGCGTCCAACACGCGGTACTGGCCATGCTGGTTGGTGATCGTTACCGACCCGCGCGCCATCTCTGTCTGAGTGACAAGATTCTCGATTGCATGCGCATCGCAGAAAGTCACCAGGGTATGGTGCCCGGAAGGAAGGGAAGCGAGAAGGTGCGGCGCAATGCTCCTCATTCTGGCGATAAGAGAGCCAACGATCCATCGCCGGGAGAAAGACGCAGAGAGCCCACGGGCCATCTGAAGGCCGCGACGCAGGTTAAGGAGCGTTCGAAGCCATTGCAGCGGCGAGACAGCGTCTCGCACCTCGGCGTAAGACGCACGCTCACCCAGATTCAGTCTGATTGAGTCGATAATGAAGTCATAGTCACGACGCTTCTTGGCCCGCGAAGCGTAGAAGACAAGATGCGTCGGCATACTGGCACCTGCAACGCAAGTCTTGATTCCAAACCCATAAGACAGCGCTAGAAGCTTCAACGCCCCCTTCAGCGTTGGGTCGTACAAGTACGGCGCCACCACCCGCGCATAGTTCAGACCATTCTCGATTGCGACGCCCGAACTCTTGAAGGCCTGGACATCTGCATACAAGCTATCGACCTTGTGACACTCGCTCATGAATGTCTCACCCTGACATCCATCAACCGTCGCACATTGAAGAAGAGAGCACACGCCAAAGCGGAGTACGCCACGACGAACACCCACGCCGCGGCAACCAGAGTTCCTGTCGCGCACACTGCAACGAGCAGTGGAACAAAGAGCGAGGTCACGCCGATATGCATCCGAAGCAGCAACTTCTCCTGATGGCACATGCTCAGAACAACGGCGTACAGTGCAGCCATGGAAAACGCCATCTGCCCAATCATCATGATGACGACGATGCCACCAAAGTCAGTTGAGACCCGGGCGTAATCCAGGATGGGCCCCATGAACAACCAAGCCACCGCGAGGATCGCGGCGCTGGCGATCAGAATCGCCCAGGAGGAAAGGCGGACGAGTTTCCAAAGCTCCTGCAGATTGCCGTGCGCATGCAGGGCTGCGAATCGGGAAGAGAATGTGAAATTGATCGCCAGCATCAGCAGGCTGATCAGCGTTGCGAGCTTCTGCGAGACCACGAAGCCGGCATAAGCCGAATCACCGTAGAAAGTCGGAATGATCGCAACTGCGCTCCAACCCAGCGCCTGCTGGGCAAGCACAACAGTACCCAAACGATTTGCAGCAGCCAGATCAGAGGCGCCAGCATCCACCCTCGACACTCCCGGCAGCAGGCCAAACAGAACCTTTCTTCCGAAACGCATGGGCACGACGGCGACATACATGCCAACAGCCGCAAGCAGGTAGCACCAGAGCAGCTGCCGTGCACTGATTGCGTTACCGAGCAGAGTCAGGCACAACAGACCCAACAGCGCCAAAGCCGGCGTGCATATGTTCAGATAGAAGGTTGCCGCATCAGTACGGCCCTCGCCCTGCAGAACGCGAGCAGCAGCCGATGCGCATGCAATCAGACCAGAAGCGGCGACCATCACGGTGAAGTCCAGATGGCCCACTCCGCCGAAGTAGCGACTGACCGCGGGCAAGAGAAGGACAAGTCCCAGCGACAATGCGACTACCACCCAAATCAACACCCTGCGATGTGCCTGAATCACCAACCCGATAGCGACAGCATCTCTGCTCTCCGTCGGCGCCGCTGCTACCCTTCGGATGACGACTTCATCGATACCCCAGCGGAAGCAGACTGCGGCAATGACACTTGCATTGAACAGGATGAAGAACAATGCCGCATCTGGAGTCTCCAGATTGCGGGACACCAGTACCGTGAAGAGCACCGAAACACCAGAGCCCAGCCCGCGCAGGACCAGTGTCTTGATCACAGATAGCAGGCGGCTGAAGTTCATCTCAATGGGCTTTAAGATGGGTCTTGATCAAACGTTATCAGCGGCCGGTCGTGCGGTACCGCGGAGAAGTACTCCCTGCACCCAGTTCGTTACCGAATAGCCTGCACGCACATCCTCATTGAAAGGCGCCACCTTGGAAAACAGAAACTCCTCCGTCACTGCCGGGGCCTCTCGATCCACGATCTGCACCCCCGACTTGGTGTAGAGATCGTAGGAACTGACATCCTCATTGGTAGTGATCAGCTTCCGCTGTGCACCCAATGCCTCGATCGTCCGCATCGTCAGGCCCTTCTGATCAGGCCGATTGATGTCGATCACGCAGCGCGACACGCTGATGTAGTCAACAACCTTCGACAATGGCAGCCCAACGAAATTCACGTACTTCTTCGAGAAGCTGCGGAAGCCGGGATCCACCAACGAGCGCAGGCGATGCAGAATCCTGGATGGGTAATAGCAGTACACAAACACCCGGCGACCATCCCGTTCCAGAGAATTCAGCAGTTTCTCCAGAATCCGGTAGCGGTCAGTATGGATCGTGCCGATGAAGCAGGCGTCGTACTCGTACTCGCCGCGCCACTCTGCCGCACGGCCATACTCGTTGGCGAAGAAAAGCGGCAGGAACCCGATCTCGGAGTTCTCGGACACATCAACCCGATCGAACGACAGAACCGAATCAAAGTACGGCTTGATCAGACGTGCGTTCGGGTTGTAATGCATCGAGTCCCAGAGGTACAGCGTCAGCTTCGCGGCCGGCTGTGTGTCACGGAGCTGCGCAATGATCTGCGGCGAGATGGCTTCACCACGGATGACCAAGACATGATCGTACTCCGTGCCAGCCGCAGCCCCGACGATGCCCTGGTAATGCTTTGCGATTCTCCGGGCAAGCAGGCGCCGATCAATACGGATCAAGGCCTTGGTGAGGAAATCCACACCCGGGCGATCAGGGTGGAAATCAACCTGCGCTCCCTGCCGCTCCAGCTCGGCCTTGATGAGCTTCTCGTAGCCGAAGAACATCGGTGCGATGAAGAGCACACGCTTCCCATTCAGGGATTCGCTCACAATCTGCCCCTCCGCTCGCCCACCAGTATTCACTTGAGCAGGCCCTTCGCCCGCATCTCGTCGACCGAGCGCTGGTAACCGGAGTCTTCAATCTCCTGGGTCAGTACCCACGCGGCAAATCGCTTCACGCCTTCGGCGAAGGTCACGCGCGGGCGATAGCCGATGGCAGCTTCAGCGCGACTGAGATCGGCGAAGTTGTGCCGGATGTCACCAATGCGGTAGTTGCCAGAGATGCGGATCTCGCCACCCTTGCCATACGCGTCCTTCAATGCGCTGGCGACGGTGATGACATCGGTCGCTTCGCCGGTACCCACATTGAAGGCCTGGCCACTGACATCCGCATCGATGGCCGAAACAGTTGCCGCCACCACATCGTCGATGAAGACGAAATCGCGGGTCTCCTTGCCATCCTCGAAGATGTTTACGTCCTTGCCCTGCAACAGCAGGGTGGAGAAGATCGACAGGATGCCGGTGTAGGGGTTCTTCAGTGACTGACCCGGGCCGTAGACGTTCTGATAGCGCAGGGCGATACCTTGGATACCGATGGCGGCGGCCCCCACCAGCACCAGCTGTTCCTGCACCTGCTTGGTGATGCCATAGATCGAGCTCGGGTGAATGCGGGATTCTTCGTCGGTGGGCAGCGGCGCCACCAGATCGCCCGTCGCCGGATCGCGGCATTCGAAGATGCCCTTCTGCAGGTCCGTGTCGACGCGCGCCCCCGGATAGACCGGGCCACTGGCACCCTTGTACTTGCCTTCGCCGTAGATCGAGCGCGAAGACGCGACAACGACGCGCCTGACCGATTCGCAGCCCTGCACCTTGTTGCCGATCAGATCGAGGAACAGCGATGTACCGCGCACGTTGACATCAACGTAGCGATCAATCTCGTACATGGACTGGCCGGTTCCCGTTTCAGCTGCCAGGTGGACGACAACGTCCTGGCCGGGAAGCACTTTCAGCCAATCCTCGCGCATGCGCACGTCGCCCTTGACCACCACGGCCTCGGGCGGCAGCGAAGCCAGCAGCGCCGAGTCTTTCGGGCTGTCGCCGTGGATCTGCGGCGAAAGGTTGTCCAGGATCGTTACTTGGTCGCCGCGCGCAACCAGCGCGCGCGCCAAGGCACTGCCAATGAACCCCGCGCCCCCCGTAATCAGTACTTTCATGTGTATCTCCGCAACCTCTCGAATTGCGTCGCGGTCCTGCGTTCTGCAGCAGCCGTGACTTCCGTATCACGCAGGGCGCCACATAGCACCCTGCCTCAGTTCCCGCTCACCGGGTCGACTTGTATTCGTAGTAGCCGTAGCTGTAGTAGCCGGTCGCACGGCGCTCGACCGCATTGAAGATCGCGCCCTTCAGCTGGACGTTGTTCTGCTCGAAGCGCTTGCGTGCAAGTGCCAGCTCCTTGGGCTGATTCAGGCCGAAGCGCGCAACCAACAGACAGGTGCCAGCATGATGAGCAATGATCGCCGCATCGGTCACCGCCAGGATCGGCGGCGTATCGATGATGACCAGATCGAACTGCTTCTCGACCTGCTCAAGCAGTTCCGTGAAGTTACGGTGCATCAGAAGTTCGGAAGGGTTCGGCGGAACGTCACCGCGCGAGATGAAGCTCAGATTCCCCAAGCCGTCAACTGTGCGGATGGCCTCCTCCAGCGTCGCCTTGCCAACCAGCACGTCAGACAGGCCCGGCGTCTGGGTTGCACCCAGGGCCTTGTGCAGCGTGCCCTTTCGCATGTCCGCATCGATGATCAGCACACGCTGACCGGCTTGCGCGATGACCGCCGCCAGGTTCGAGGAGACAAAGGTCTTGCCGGCGTTGGGGCTTGAGCCGGAGATCAGCACGATGTTGTTCTTCGCCTCCAACCGTGCGAAGTGCAGGCTCGTACGCAGGCTGCGCACCGCCTCGATCGCAAGGTCTGCCGGATCCTTCATGGCGAGCAGATGCAGCTTGCCATCGGCGCGGAACTTGCCGCGCACCGAGTCGGACTGCTGCCCCGGGCTGACAGGAATGGAGGCATAGACCGGCAAGCCAATCTCTTCGATCTGCGACGGATCTTCGACACCGCGGTTGAGCAGCTGGCGCAGCAAAACGATTGCAATCGAGAGGAAGGCACCCAGAAGAGTCCCCACCAGCACCACCATGCTCTTGCGCGGCTTCACCGGCTCAGTGGCATCCACCTCTGCCGCGTCCACGATGCGCACGTTGCCAACCGTGCCGGCACGCGCAACATCCAGCTGCTGCGCTTGATTCAGCATGGCGGTGTACATCTCGTTGCTTACCTGCAGATCCCGCGTGAGCCGCAGCAGTTCCTGCTGTGCCTCTGGCAGCTGCTTGACCTGGCCCTGGAAGCTGTTCTTGCGGGACTCCAGGTCGCCAATCTGACGCATCAGGGCTTGGTATGCCGGATGATCACGGGTGAACTTGCGATCCATCTCCGCCTGCTGCAGGCGCAACTGCTGGATACTGGTTTCCACCGCGACTTCCTGGTCAAGCAAGCCCTTGGTCTGCAGCGTCAAGTCCACTGAATTGGCGCGCGTCTGGTACGAGCTCAAGGACTTCTGGGCGGCATCAACCTGATTGCGGATACTTGGCAGCTGCTCCTTGACGAAGGTCAACTGTGCCGATGCTTCCGCCGAGTTGCGCTCAACATTCTGGCGCACATAAGCCAAGGCTACCTGCTGCAGGAACGCCTGTGCAAGAGCGGGATCGGCGTTTTCGTAGGCAAGGGTCAGAATGCCGGAGTCACGTCCTGATTCGGAAACCCAGACCTCCTTCTGCAGATCATTTACCACGCCCAGGCTGCGATGTCGCACCACCGTGAAGCGCATCCCGGCGTTGGCCTGCAGCGTCTCGACTTGGATGGTGACGCCCTTGGCTTTCGCCTGCTGACCCACAACGCCGTTGAGGAGCGAGTTGCCATCTTCGTCATAGAGGCTGAATTGACCATTCTCGCCGGCCACCAGCTCCAGCTCCGTCGTCAACAGGCGCTGTGGAACCTCAAGCTGGAAGATCCGCAACCGCTCTCCACCCCACCCAAATCTGGACATACCCAACTTTGGCGAAGCGAGTTCGCCTGGCGCATTACTTTCAGCCCGGCGCGCGAAGAACGAACCCACCACAGGAAAACGGCGCGGAATGATCTCAATGTCCAGATGCAGAGCATTGACAGCACTACCAACAACGGCACGAGATTTGATGAGTGCGATCTCGGTGGCGGCTTCGGTGGATCCAGCATTGATCCCAAGCGACTGACTGATGTCAGATAACCCGGGCAATGACGGCGTCTTCGGCTCAACCTGCACGATCGCGTCTGCGCGATAGATCGGGGTGGAGAGGATCGCGTAAGCGGTGGAGCCAGCCAAGAACACAGCGGTGATGATCAGAATCCACCACTTGTGGTCGACCAAGGTGCCCAACAACTGCCGCAGATCAATCTGGTCTGCATCATCCTGAGTGATGGAACGTGAATCAGTGGTCATGTGCGCTTGGATTCAAATTGAAAGAAGTGTTGGTCGATCCGGCGAAGCGGGCAGCAATCAAAGATGACGCGCCCATCTCTCCACGCCCTCAGCCATCAGCTTGTAGACATGCTCGAACGCGGGACGCTGCTGACGGTATGGATCGGGAATCTCCCGATCCTGCTGCCACTTGCCCAGCAGGAAGGTTTTTCCAGATGCCTGCGGCGCGATCTCGGCGATGCGACGCACGTGCTTGCGCTCCATGGTCAGCACCAGATCAGCGGCTCCCAGGATGGCGTCATCGATCTGGCGCGCGCGATGGGCCAGGCCATCCATGCCCTGCTCCACCAGCAACTCCTGCGCCGTGGCATCAATGCCATGCCCAACCAGCGCACCGAGACCCGCGGAGGACACCTGGATCCCCTTGCCCTCGACCGCCTGCCGCAGCATCACTTCTGCGGACGGACTGCGGCAGATGTTGCCGACACATACAAAAAGAACGTTCTTGAACACTGACCTGGATCCTGTGGCATTCCTTGCGGCGCACGCGACCAGAACACCCAAGGCCGGCGGCAGCCGCACAGCATACCTTACAAACGCATTACAGGCGATGAAATCACCAACAGATTCATGGGATTACGTCCCAGTTTCAGAAATCGACCACCCTAGTACGCCGATTTCTGACCCAGCACCTTCAATGCTGTCAGCGCAATGATCCGCACGTCCAGCGTCGGGCTCCAGCGTCGGATGTAGTCGATGTCGTACTGCACGCGCTTCTTCATCGAGCGCAGCTCCGGGGTCTCGCCACGCAATCCGTGCACCTGCGCCCAGCCTGTGATTCCCGGCTTGACGTAGTGGCGGTGCATGTAGCGCTCGATCACCCGCTCGTAGTGGTTGTTGTGCTGGATCGCGTGCGGTCGCGGCCCCACCACGGACATGTTCCCACCCAGTACATTGAAGAACTGCGGCAGCTCGTCCAGGCTGCTGCGGCGCAGGAAGGCGCCAAACCGCGTCACGCGCGGATCACCGCGCGTTGCCTGGGTGATCTGCCCCGCGCCCTCTGCATGCACACGCATGGAGCGGAACTTGAGCATCCAGAATTCCTTGCCGCCCAGTCCGTGACGCTTCTGCCGGAAAAGCACTGGCCCCGGCGAACTCAGCTTCACGCCAATGGCCAGCACGGCAAACAACGGCGCCAGCAGGATCACCGCTGCACCCGCGACGACAATGTCCTCGACCCGCTTGAACACGCGGAATCGATGATCCACCAAGCCTTGACGTACGCCGATCATCGGCACATCACCCACCTGGTGCACGCCCGGATTAAGCGCCCCCAAACCCGTGGTATCGGGAATCAGGCGCACCGGCACCGGAAATCGCTCGATCTGCTTGAGCATGTCCTTGATCGCGGCCGCGTGCCCCATCGGCATCGACACCCAGACCTGGTCGAATTCGCCGCGGTGCTGATCCATGTACTGCGGAACGTCTTCCAGCCGCCCCAGCCGGCACGGCGCGTCCCCACCGCGACGGGTGGCGATATCGCCCGCACTGGCGAAATAGCCGATGACGTCCTTGCCAAGCTCTGGCTTTCCACGCAGCAGGCGATGCAACCTCAAAGCAGGGGCCCGCAGTCCGACCAGCAGGATCCGCTCATGGTCCATCCCGCGCGAGCGCAGGCGGTGCAACTGCACCCTCAGCAATACGCGCAATGCAGCCATTGAGCCCAGGCCAAAGGCATACCAGCCAATCAGCCAGGTAGAGGGGACCGCATCGGCAAGTCCGACCAGGACGACGTAGAGCGAGAACAACGCGAAGGTGGCAGACCACGCCAACAGCAGCAGCCAGAGATCGGCAAGCAACCCACGCATCCGCCAGTTCCGATACAGCGGCGCAACGGAGAAGCAGACGATGGCGCTGAGAATCACCGCGCCAAACACGATTCGCTGGGAAGAATCCGGCGCAGCCGCGCCATACAACACGATGTGGGAGAGCACCGCCATGCCCGGCAGCAGCAACAGATCGCCCAGGCGCAACCCCAACTCAAGGGCCGCCCGGGCTTCGACGCGGCGGCGGCCTGCCCGGGCCCGCGCTGCGGGGAGGTCTTCTACTGATCCATGTAGCAAAGCACTTCTCCATTCACGACTCGACCGAACGCTGAATTGTTCGTCTTCACGCGCATGGACTCCCCAGCCAGCACGTGATTGTCAAAGGTTTGTCAATCAGGCGTGACTGAATTGTGAATGATGTCTGGACCAAAAGATAGGAATTTCGACAGGGCAGACACCTGACCGTACGACCTTATCGGCATGTAAGTCATTGCAACTATTACGAATTTTAAATGTGTCAATCTGCATCAAAATGGGTCATTTCACGTCAAGCTTGAACCTTCCCAACGGGCTCAACGTCGGTTCTGTGACGTCCCACTCCACCCCGCACCGCACCAAAGCCCAGCTACCTCCCTCTGCTACCATCGGCGGTTCTGTTCATCGCGCCCCCACCTGCCCGCGATGGCGCCAAACAACGTAACGAAACACAGGAGTCTGCATGTCTTCCGAGCTGCTCAAGTCCCTTGGCCTGGACGCGATCAACGCTGGCACGTACCTGGGCAACGGGGAGTGGTCGAGCGCGACCGCTGGTGAGCTGATCACCCCGGTCAACCCGACCACTGGTGAGCCGATCGCACAGGTCCGCGCGACCACCGAGGCCGAGTACGAGACCGTCGTCGCCCGCGCCCAGGAAGCCTTCAAGGTCTGGCGCACCACGCCGGCCCCGCGCCGCGGTGAAGCCGTGCGCCTGTGCGGTGAAGCGCTGCGCAAGCACAAGGACGCCCTGGGCTCGCTGGTTGCGCTGGAAATGGGCAAGAGCAAGCCGGAAGGCGATGGCGAAGTGCAGGAGATGATCGACATCGCCGATTTCGCCGTCGGCCAGAGCCGCATGCTGTACGGCTACACCATGCATTCCGAGCGCCCCGGCCACCGCATGTATGAGCAGTACCACCCGCTGGGCCTGGTCGGCATCATCTCGGCCTTCAACTTCCCGGTCGCGGTGTGGAGCTGGAATTCGTTCCTGGCCGCCATCTGTGGCGACGTGTGCATCTGGAAGCCGTCCAACAAGACGCCGCTGACCGCCATCGCCTCGCTGAAGATCTGCAACGACGCCCTGCGCGAAGCCGGCTTCCCGGACATCTTCTTCCTGATCAACGATGCCGGCACCGCGCTGTCGGAGAAGTTGGTCGATGACCGTCGCGTGCCGCTGATCAGCTTCACCGGCTCGACCCAGGTCGGCCGCACCGTCAACGAGAAGGTCGCGCGCCGCCTCGGCCGCTGCCTGCTGGAGCTGGGTGGCAACAACGCCATCATCCTGGACGAAACCGCCGACCTGAAGCTGGCCGTGCCGGGCATCGTGTTCGGCGCCGTCGGCACCGCCGGCCAGCGCTGCACCACCACCCGCCGCCTGATCGTGCACCGCTCGATCTATGCCGACGTGCTGGCCACGCTGGTCAAGGCCTACAAGCAGGTCGAAGGCAAGATCGGCGACCCGACCGATGCTGCCAACCTGATGGGCCCGCTGAACAGCGACGGCGCCGTGCAGCAGTTCCTCGATGCCATCGCCCAGGCCAAGGCCGCCGGCGGCACCATCGAAACCGGCGGCACCCGCATCGATCGCGCAGGCAACTTCGTGCTGCCGGCGATCGTCTCGGGCCTGAAGAACAGCGACGCCGTGGTCCAGCACGAGACCTTCGCGCCGATCCTGTACGTAATGCCGTACGACAGCATCGACGAAGCCATCGACATGCAGAACGGCGTGCCGCAGGGCCTGTCGTCCTCGATCTTCACCCAGAACCTTAAGACCGCCGAGAAGTTCCTGTCGGCGGCCGGCAGCGACTGCGGCATCGCCAACATCAACATCGGCACGTCCGGTGCGGAGATCGGCGGTGCCTTCGGTGGCGAGAAGGACACCGGCGGTGGTCGCGAGTCCGGTTCGGATGCATGGAAGGTCTACATGCGCCGCCAGACCAACACCATCAACTATTCGGACTCGCTGCCGCTGGCCCAGGGCATCAAGTTCGATCTGTGATGGCAATGGACCCGACCATGTCCGCGGGTCGGATCCCCGCAGGGGCTCCGACCCTCGATTTCAGCGGCCGCCGCGTACTCATCGCCGGCGGCAGCAAGGGCATTGGCCGTGAAATGGCGCTGGCGTTTGCCGGCGCCGGTGCGCAGGTCTCGGTCTGCGCCCGCGGCCAGGCGGGCCTGGATGCCCTGCGTGCCGATGCACGGGCGCAGGGCTTCGAACTGCATACGTTCTCCGCCGATCTGGCCGACCCAGGCCAGATCCAGGCCTGGCTGCAGGCCGCCGCCGATGCACTCGGTGGCATCGATGTGCTGGTCAACAACGCCACCGGCTATGGCATGGCCGACGACGAGGATGGCTGGGCGGCCAGCCTGCAGATCGATCTGATGGCCGCCGTTAGGGCCTCGCGCCTGGCCCTGCCTTGGCTGCGCGCGTCCAGTGACGCCTGCATTCTCAATCTCTCTTCGATAGCCGCACAGCAGCCGCGCCCCGGTGGTGCGCCCTACGCCGCCGCCAAGGCCGCGCTGTCGCACTACACCACCTCGCAGGCGCTCGCGCTGGCCAAGGACCGGATCCGGGTCAATGCCATCGCACCGGGCTCGATCGAGTTCGATGACGGCCTCTGGGACCGCCGCCGCACCGAAGACCCGGCGCTGTACCACGGCACGCTGGCGAAGATTCCGTTCGGCCGCTTCGGCCACCCGCGCGAGATTGCCGATGCCGCCCTGTTCCTGTGCTCGCCACTGGCGCGCTGGGTCACCGGCCATGTGCTCAACGTTGATGGTGGCCAGGTGTTGATGGGCTGACACCGGCACTCCGGTAGCTGCCAACCTTGGTTGGCATGCCTTTCGTCGACCAAGGTCGACGCCTACCGTGGCTGAAATGCCTTTCGTCGACCAAGGTCGACGCCTACCTGGCTGAAATGCCGTTCGTCTACCAAGGTCGACGCCTGCCATCGCATCCGCCGGGCATGGGATTGCCCGGGCAGAGGCACTATCATGTGCACACTGCCAAGGAGGACCCCGATGAGCGTGGCACCCCGACAGACAAGCGCCCTGGCCGTGGTCAGCCTGGTCATGGGCATCGCCAGCTGGACCGTCCTGCCCTTCGTGGCCAGCATCGTGGCCATCATCACCGGCCACATGGCCCGCGCCGAGATCCGCCGCCGCCCGCATGAACTGGAAGGCGATGGCCTGGCCGTCACCGGTCTGGTACTGGGCTGGGTGATGGTCGGCGCCGTGATCGCCGCCATCCTGGTCTTCATCCTGTTCTTCGGCGGCCTGGCCTGGCTCGCTGCGATGTCGAACTGACTGCCATGACCGCCTCCGACAGCACTGAACGCTTCAGCAGCCGCGTCGCCGATTACGTCCGCTACCGGCCCGATTACCCACCCGCGCTGCTGGAATGGCTGCACGGCCCGATGGGCGTCAGCCGCGAGGCGCTGGTCGCCGACATCGGCGCCGGGACCGGTATTTCCAGTCGCCTGTTCCTGGCCAGCGGCCATCCGGTAGTCGCGGTTGAACCCAACGCCGCCATGCGGGGCGCGGCCGAGGAATGGCTGGCACCGCAGTACCCGCAGTTCCGTGCGGTGGACGGCCGCGCCGAGGCCACCGGCCTGGACGACGCCAGCATCGATCTGGTCAGTGCCGCGCAGGCCTTCCACTGGTTCGACACCGTGGCGGTGCGCGCCGAGTGGCAGCGCATCCTGCGCCCGGGTGGCCTGGCACTGATCTACTGGAATTCGCGCCTGCTCGATGCCAGTCCGTTCCTGGTCGGCTACGAACAGCTGCTGCTGGATTACGGCACCGACTACTCCGCCGTGGCCGAGCGCTACCAGGACGATGCCACCATGCAGGCCTGGTTCGGCCCCGGCCTGCGCGGCTTGGTAGAGCTGCCGAACGTACAGCATCTGGACTTCGATGCCCTGCGCGGGCGCCTGCTGTCCTCCTCCTATGCCCCGCAAGCCGGTCATCCGCGCCACGCGCCGATGATCGACGCTCTGCAGGACCTGTTCGCCGCCCACGCGGTCGACGGCCAGGTTGCTTTTGAATATCGAACCCGAGCCTTCCTCGGCACGCTGGACTGAACCGACGCATGTATTCGCTTGCCCGCCCCTTCCTGTTCTCGCTCGACGCCGAGCGCGCCCACGGCCTCGGCCTGTCCGCACTGGACCTGGCCTATCGCACCGGCACCACGCCGCTGCTGGCCGCACGCATCGCGCCGATGCCCAGCACGGTGTTCGGGCTGACCTTCCCCAATCCGGTCGGCCTGGCCGCCGGCCTGGACAAGAATGGCGAGCACATCGATGCGCTGTTCGCGCTGGGTTTCGGCTTCGTCGAAATCGGCACCATCACCCCGCGCCCACAGGCCGGCAATCCGCAGCCGCGCCTGTTCCGCCTGCCGGAACACAACGCGATCATCAACCGCATGGGCTTCAACAACGCGGGCGTGGACGCGCTGGTGCGCAACGTCGAGCGCGCGCGCAACCGCCGCGGCCTGCTCGGCATCAACATCGGCAAGAACAAGGACACCCCGAACGAACAGGCCGTGGACGATTACATCGCCTGCCTGGACAAGGTGTACCCGCTGGCCGACTACATCACGGTCAACATTTCCTCGCCCAACACCGCCGGCCTGCGTGAACTGCAGGAAGAAACCGCGCTGCGCCAGCTGGTCAGCCAGTTGCGCGACCGCCAGGAAGATCTCGCGGCTCGCCACGGCCGTCGCGTGCCGATGCTGGTCAAGGTGGCGCCCGACCTCAGCGAGCGCGACATCGATGCCGCCGCCCGCGTATTGGGCGAACTGCAGGTGGACGGCGTGATCGCCACCAACACCACCATCGACCACAGCAAGGTGGCTGGCGACCCGCTGGCCAACGAGGCCGGTGGCCTGTCCGGCGCGCCGGTGCTGGAGCAGTCCACCCTGGTACTGCGCCGCCTGCGCTCGCGCCTGCCCGAATCGGTGCCGCTGATCGGCGTCGGCGGCATCCTGTCCGGCGCCGATGCCGTGGCCAAGATGGCTGCAGGCGCGGCACTGGTGCAGTGCTACAGCGGCCTGATCTTCCGTGGCCCGGCGCTGGTTTCCGAATGCGTGGAGGCGATCCGTCGCCGTCGCGAAGCGCCGAGCCGCGGCGCGGTGGCGCCGCTGTGAGCGCGCCCATGGATACCGTCGACGGCAACGCCCCGCTGCGCTGGACGCTCACCCGCAATGCGCCGCTGCAGGCCCTGAACACTTTCCATGTGCAGGCCAGCGCCGCTCAGCTGCTGGAACTGCACGATCCCGCGCTGCTGCCGGAGGTATTGGCACTGCCCGAGGTGGCCAGCGGCCCGCTGCTGGTGCTGGGTGCCGGCAGCAACGTGCTGATCGCCGAGGATCTGCCGGGCACCGTGCTGGTGTTCGGCAACCGTGACATCAGCTTCCTCGAGCATCGCGCCGACCACGCGGTGATCCGCGCCGGTGCCGGTGTGCCGTGGCACGGCCTGGTGATGTGGTCGTTGCAGGAAGGCCTGTCCGGCCTGGAAAACCTCGCCCTGATTCCCGGCACGGCCGGTGCCGCGCCGATCCAGAACATCGGCGCCTACGGCGCGCAGGTCGGTGAATTCATCCAGGCCGTTGAAGCCTGGGACTGCCACGAACAGGCCTGGGTACGGCTGGACAACGAACAATGTGGTTTCGCCTACCGCGACAGCGTGTTCAAGCAACAGCCCGATCGCTACCTGATCACCGCCATCGAACTGAAGCTGCCACTGCTGCATGACCTGCGCATGGACTACGCCGGCATCCGCGACGAACTGCAGGCACAGGGTGTGGAGCTGCCCAGTGCGGTCGACGTGGCCAATGCCGTGATCGCGATCCGCCGCCGCAAGTTGCCTGATCCGGATGTGCTCGGCAACGCCGGCAGCTTCTTCAAGAACCCGGTGCTGCCGCTGGAACAGGTCGACGTGCTGCTGCAGCACTTCCCCGACCTGCCCGTGTTCCCGGCCGAGCAGGACGACAAGCGCAAGGTCTCCGCAGCCTGGATGATCGAGTCCTGCGGCTGGAAGGGTTTCCGCGACGGCGATGCCGGCGTGGCCCCCAGCCATGCACTGGTACTGGTCAACCACGGCAACGCCACCGGCGCTGAACTGCTGGCGCTGGCGCGACGCATCTCTGCTTCCGTGCTGGAGAAGTTCGGCGTGCCAATCGAACCGGAGCCCCGCCTGCTCGGCGCACAGTGGTGAACACCCCCGCCCTCTCCCCCAGCGCCACCCCGATGCGGGCGGCGCTGCTGATGCTCGGCAGCACGATGGCATTCGGCCTGATGGCGGTGGCGATCCGCTATGCCACGCGCTACGTGCCAACCCAGGAAGTGGCGTTCTTCCGCAACGCCTTCGGCCTGCTGGCGTTGCTGCCGATGCTGCTGCGGCCAGGCCACGCGCCGCTGAAGACCCAACAGCTGCCACGCTATTTCGTACGTAGTGCGATCGGCCTGGGATCGATGCTGTGCGCGTTCTGGGCCCTGGGCCACCTGCCGTTGGCGCAGGCGGTGTCGCTCTCCTACTCCACGCCGCTGTTCGTCACCATCGCCGCCGTGCTGTGGCTGGGCGAGACCGTGCGCGTGCGCCGCTGGGCGGCGGTGGTGGTGGGCTTCATCGGCGTGCTGGTGATCGTGCGCCCCGGCACCGCCGGCTTCACCGCCGGCAGCCTGGTGGCCGTGGGTGCGGCCGTGCTGAGTTCGCTGGTGGCGATCCAGATCAAGCAGCTCACCCGCATCGACAGTGCCGATACCGTCGTGCTCTACACCTACGTGTTCTGGGTGCCATTGTCGTTGGTGCCGGCAGTGTTCGTGTGGGTCTGGCCCACCGGCGCCGCATGGCTGTGGCTGCTGGCCACTGGCGTGCTCGGCACCATCGGCCAACTGCTGTGGACACGTGCGCTGCGCCTGGGCGAAGTCTCGGCGCTGACTCCCATCAGTTTCCTGCAGTTGCCGCTGGTGACGCTGTTCGGCTGGCTGCTGTTCAACGAAAGCGTGGATCGCTGGACGATCATCGGCGCCGGCATCATCCTCGCCGCCAACGCCTACATCGCCCACCGCGAGGCCGTGTTGTCGCGCCGCGCCGCGAGCGCGGCGGCCTCGGCAGCGGCCAAGCCCGCCGAGTAGATCCGCGCCCTGCGCAGACACCGGGGAACCCCGTAGAGTCGAGCCATGCTCGACGCATCGCGCAGCGCGAGGGTTCATCGTAGAAGATGCCATCCACGCATGGCGTGGATCTACAACGCCCGATACACCCGCTCCGCCGCATCGAACACATTGCCCGGTGCGAACTGCTCCCCCAGGTAATGCAGCGACTGCCGGCGCAACTGCGGCGAACGCTCCTCCCCATCGCTGCCCAGCAGCACCTGCTGGAACTCGATCAGGTCCTGCAGGATGCGCCAATGCCGGTACCAGGCGATCCAGCGCGGATCCCCCAGGTCGCTGCCATAGCCTGCTGCGAAATCGAGCGGATTCTCGCGGCCCCAACGTCCGCCCACGGCACCACCGATGAACATCAGGTCACGCTCGCGCGGCGCCAGCGACAAGCCATCCCAGTCGATCAGGTGCAGGCCCCCGTCATTGCCCATCAGCAGGTTGCCAGCGTGCAGGTCGGTGTGGCACAGGTGCAGGTCCATCGGGGCATCCTGCAATGCAGCGTGCAGTTCCCGTGCCTGTGCATGCAGCGCTGTGATGCGCGCGTGCTGCTGGTCCCATACCGAAACGAATGCGCGGCCCAGCCCGTCCTTCGCGGCCGCCAGGCCCTCGCCGGCCAGCCATTGCCCAACGGTCTCCAGCGCCGCCGTTTCAAGCCGCACGATCGGCAACGCCTGCTGCAGTTCCGGTGGCAGCCGCGCGCCGTGCAGGCGCCGCAGCACCTCATCCAGCCGCTGCCACTGCGTGCGGCTCAACGCCGCCTCGAACCCGGACTGGCCTTCCACATAAGGAAACAGGGTGAACTGCAATCCCCAGCGCTGTACCGACGCACCACCGGTCAGTGCCGGCCACGGCGCGACGATCTCATCGATGCCGAGCGTGCCGCGCAACCAGTGCAGGCTGTCCCACACCGTAGGATCGACCTGGTAGGTGCGGCATTTCAACCACCATTGCCCGTGCCGCGCGTCGACGCGATACACGCTGGCATTGGCGTCGGCACCCACCGGGCGCGGCACCACGGCGGTGGCGGTGATGCCATAGGATTGTTGCAGGACTTCGCCGAGATGCTGCGCCGAAGCGAATGACATGGATGCAAACGGAAAGTGTTACCTGCCACTACTATCGCAGATGCGTTTGCCACGACACAGACATGTCCGTCACAACATCGCCTCGGCACGACCAAAGCACTAGCCGGCGATGCGCCGCATCACCGCTTCCAGCGGGCCGCGTGCGAACTGCCATGACCAC
Organism: Stenotrophomonas maltophilia; assembly: GCF_003205835.1. Classification (GTDB taxonomy): domain Bacteria; phylum Pseudomonadota; class Gammaproteobacteria; order Xanthomonadales; family Xanthomonadaceae; genus Stenotrophomonas; species Stenotrophomonas riyadhensis. Next base: position 1,980,380 of record NZ_CP029773.1, on the reverse strand, counting down.
AGCCACGCCGCGCCGGTCGCCAGCATCAGGAACAGCAGCGCCCACAGCAGCACCGACGCAAGCGAGGCACTGCCATCGAGCAGGCCCAGGCTTTCCAGCGTGCCCATGCCCAGCAGGATGTGGCCGACGTACAGGGTCAGGGTCATGCGTCCGGCCGCGGTGAACGGCTCGAGCCAGTCACCTGGGCGTACACGCGTCAGCCACAGGCAGGCGGCGATGACACTGCAGGCTGCGCCCGAGCCCGTAAGCAGATAAGCCGGTCCGGGCGGCATCGGCTGCGTCCCCAGCCATGGCTGCCAGGGTGTGCCCTGCGCCAGCTGCTGCGCGCCATGGCCGGCCCCGATCAGCAACAGCCCCAGCACCAGCAATGCATGCTGCACCCGCGGCTGCGACAACTGAAGGCGCGCCAGCAGCATGCCCAGCAGGAAGAAGCACAGCCACGGCATCAACGGGTGGAAGCCATTGAACAGCAGGTTGCGGGCCGCGCCCGGCCATTGCCACAGACCGGCGTATTCCAGCGTCTGCCAGTTCCATCCCTGGCTGTAATCCCAATGCAGCAACGCCCAGAACGAACAGGCCGCCAGGCCCACGATGCTGGCCAGCAACACCCGCGGCGAGGCACGCAGCCACAGCACTGCCAACGCGAAATACACCGCGTAGTAGTGCAGGATATCGGCCGGGAACAGGGTCAGGTTGAGCAGGCCCAGCACCATCAGGAACAGCGCGCGCCTCCAGGTCTGCACGCTGGCCGGCCACCACCCTTGCCGCTGCGTGGCCAACACCAGGCCCAAGCCAGCCAGCGTAACGAACGTCGCCGAAGCCTTGCCTTCCAGCAGATGGAAGAACCCTGCCAGCCAACCCTCAGCCTCTGCCGGCACGGCCATCGCCAGACGGAAATTCACCAGCACCATGCCGGCCAGTGCCAGGTAACGCGCCAGGTCCAGACCGTGCAACCGCCGGTCAGCAGCATTCATGCGCGTGCCCCGAGCAGCAGCGCGAGCAGGCCAAGATCCAGCGATGCTTCATCGATGCCCTCGGCTTCGCCCAGCCCCCGACGCAGCGCATCGCTTTCGATGGCATCCAGCAGCACCTGCGCCTGCAGTGCCGGCACCAGTACGGGACGCCGACGTTCGCGCTGTGCCATCTGCTGCAGGGCTTCGGCCAGCATCGCCTGCAAGTGCCTGCGATTGGCCGCGAAGGCCTCGGCCACGGCCGGATTGCGTGCGCTCTCGGCCAGCACCTCCACCGCAAGTGTTGCCCATTCCGGCTGCCGGCACAGCGCATGGAAGTCCTGCAGGAAGGCCATCACCTGTGTGCGTTCGCCATCGGACGCGGCCAGTCGCTGCAGCAACGGTGCCAGTTCTTCGCTCTCGGCCACCGCCACCGCAAGGATGATCGCTTCCTTGCCCGGGAAGTGGTTGTAGAGATTGCCCAGGCTGACGCCGGCCGCCTGCGCGATGTCACGCATGCTGGTCTGGTGGAATCCCTTCACGAGGAAGCACTGCAGGGCGGCCTGCAGGATCTGCGCGATGCGTTGCTCGTTGCGGTCGGCTCGGTTCATGGCGCAAATAGTGAACGAACGTTCGTCCAATTAGAAGCTGACGAACCGGCCGACGCCAGGCTCCGTTCAGCCAGCCTTGACCTCAACTGCGGTTGAGGCCCGATGCTGCGCGGCCCGTCCCAAGCTCAACCCGGAGTAGCTGCATGCCACGGATGATCACTACCCTGCTCGACAGCCGCGTGCTGTGGTTCCTCGCGCGGCTGTTGCTGGCCGTGGTGTTCCTGTCCTCGGGCCTGGCCAAGCTGCTGGCGTGGGACAACAGCGTGGCCGAAATGCAGGCCACCGGATTGCAACCACCTGTGCTGTTCAACATCGCCAGCGCCGTGGTGCTGCTGGGCGGCGCACTGTGCCTGCTGCTCGATCGCCTGCTCTGGCTGGGCAGCGGCGCGCTGGCGGTGTTCATGCTGCTGACCATCGTCATCGTGCATACCTTCTGGAACAAGCGCGGCGCCGAACAGCAGCTGGCCCTGTTCTTCGCGCTGGAACACCTGAGCGTGGTCGGTGGCCTGATCTGCGCGGCCATCGCCAGCCATGCGCGGGCTCAGAAGAACTCGTCGAGCAACCGGTAGAACGCCAACTGTCGTTCGTCGGCAACCATGCCGTAGCGCTTGAACAGCGGTGCTACCCAACGCGTGTTGTCGAAATTGTAGACAAGGCTGCGCGCGGCCAGCGCAAGGTCCTGGTAGCGGTCGGCCACTCCCAGCCGGCCACAGTCGATGAAGCCACTGAAGCGGCCCTCGACCGCCATCAGGTTCGGCAGGCAGGCGTCTCCGTGGCTGACTACCAGGTCTTCATGGTCGGGCCGGGTGCTGCACAGTTCGACGAAGACCTGCTGCGGACTCTGCCCCAGGCGCTCATCATCGAAATCATCGGCATCCACCAGGCCCGCTTCGACGCGGGCCTGCGCGGCCTGCAGGCGCGAGGCCAGTCGCTGGTCGAACGGGCAGGCGGTCAACGGCAACCCATGCAGCCCGCGCAGCGCGTCGGCCAGCAGATCCACCAGTTGCTGCGGCGCGAGTTCCGGCGACGAGGCCAGGTCGCGGCCAGGCAGCGCGCTCATCAGCAACCAGCGCCGGCCCGCCTCTTCGGCAGTGGCAATCACCGTTGGCGCCGGTTGTCCCTGTGCCTGCAGCCAACGCAGGCGCGCGATCTCATCGCCCAGCTCACTGAAGGCGTCGATCACCTCCGACTTCAGGAAGGCATCGGCCTGGCCCGGCCGATGCACGCGGGCAACATCCGCACGCGACACACCGATCGATTGCCGCTGGATGCGCGCATCGGCCAATGCGTCCTGCCACGCCCACGGCAGCGGCATGCCATCAGTGGTGGGGTTGGGCGCTTCCATGTCGAGGTGTTCCTGCTGCCGGTGACCCCACGGATTCTCGCTCATCCTGCACGGACCGCGGCCAACAGCAGCGCGGAAAAGTACATGCCCGCACCGAACACGCTGTGCGTCACCAGGCTGCGCAGGCGGGCCTTGCCCGGCGCTGGCGTCTTCGAAGCGGCAATGCCCGCACCCATGCCCGGCTGCAGGATGAGGAACGGTGCAGCGACGCTGAGGAAGCCGAAGGCCAATGCCGGCCACAGGGTCGGCGCCTGCAGCCAATTGTTCCCCACCACGGCAAGCAACAAGGCGGCGAAGGTCACCCCGGTCACGTAATGCGCGGTCCAGCCCAGCGCGCGCTCACCACTGACCGCTGCCGAGCGGCCGATACCGTCGTGGCGGAAGCGCCCGCGCGGCAGATGCCCCAGCCAGCGCCCGACCATCGCAAAATCCAGCGAGGGAATGCCGAGCAACCGTCGCAGCAGCAGGGCCCACAGATCCATCACCGCGGTCGCGCCCACGCCGATTACCACCGCATCCATCACGAATGTCGCCAGGCCAGCCATATCGCACACCCTCAATTATTTGCTTGAATGATAGAGCGATGCTAGCGTGCCGGCCATGAACACCGCAACCGAGCCGCCACCCTCACCGCTGGAGGCCTTGGCCGAGATCGCCCGCACGCTCGGCCACGCCCATCGCCTGGCCCTGCTGGAGCACATCGCCCAGGGCGAGCGCGCAGTGGAGCGCCTGGCCGAACTGACCGGACTGTCGGTGGCCAATACCTCCCAGCATCTGCAGCAACTGCGCCGTGCCGGCCTGGTTCAGACGCGACGCGATGGCAAGCGCATCCTCTACCGCAATGGTGAGGGTCCGCTGGGCAACCTGCTGGCCGCGCTGCGCGACTATGCCGACCACCAGCGCAGCGAGATGCACGGTGTGATCCACGACAGCCTGCAGCGCCGCGATGCTCTGGAAGGTCTGACTGTCGAGCAGTTGCTGGAACAACGCGGCAGCGTGGTGCTGCTGGATGTGCGGCCGCGTGAGGAATTCGATCTGGGCCACCTGCCCGGCGCGCTGAACATTCCCGTTACGGAACTGCGTGCACGGATGGACGAATTGCCGCGTGCCGTCCACATTGTCGCGTACTGCCGCGGTCCCTACTGCGTGCTGTCCAACGATGCGGTGGCGATGCTGCGCGAGGCCGGACTGACCGCGCAGCGGCTCGCTGCCGGTTACCCCGAATGGAAGGCGGCCGGCCTGCAGGTGGACCTGCCCCGGCCATGAGCGAGACCGTTGTCATGGATGATGCGTTTGCCCCGTTGATCGATGCGACCTGGCGCGGCATGTTCTCCGGGCAGCCCACGCTGCAGGACGATTCACAACTGCAGTTGGCGTGCAGCGATGATTTCGATGAGGGCGAGGACGGCATGCTGCTGCAGCCGGTCGTGGGCCCCGCGCGCTTGCTGCTGCGCCCCGCCCTGGCCGCTCGCCTGCAACTGCACGCGCAATCGCACTGGACGCTCCCGCAGCTGCAACAGCGCTTGCAGCAGCTCGGCCAGCGCACGCACGGCGCGGATCGCGTCTTCTACTTCCCCGCCGCCGAACTTGCGGCCCTGGCCGAGCGCCCTGCACCGCCACATATCCGCCGTCTCGACCCGACCGACGCCGTCGCGTTCGATGTGTTCCAGGCCAGCGCGAGCGAGGGGGACCTCGATGCTGCCTGGGTCGAGCTGGACCACTGGCAGGTGTTCGGCGCCTACGATGGCGAGCGGCTGGTTGCCGCGGGAAGCATGTACCCGTGGAGCCTGGATCCGGCCCTGGCCGACATGGGCGTGCTGACCCTGCCCGAGGCCCGCGGTCGCGGGCACGCGCGCCAGCTGGTACACGCCATGGCCGTGTCCGCACAGACGGCCGGGCTGCAGCCGCAGTACCGTTGCCAGCTCGACAACACCGCCTCGATCATTACCGCCGAACGCAGCGGCCTGCGTGCGTTCGCCGATTGGGACACCGTTCTGGCGGTCGACTGAGACCGTCGCAGTACAACTAGGGAAGCAACATGAAATTGATGATCATCGGCGCCAGCAGAGGCCTGGGGCGCGCATTCGTGGAAGGCCTGTGCGGCCCGGGTGACACTGTGATTGGTGTCTCGCGCGGCCGCCCGCGCGATATTGAATGCCCCGAGGGCGTCACCCTGCAGTGGATCGAAGCCGATCTGTCCCAGCCGACCGTGGCTGCCGACCACATCGCAGCACAGGCACCTGCCGATCTGGATGTGCTGATCCACAACCTGGGCATCTGGGAACAGACCGCCTTCAGCGACGAGTACGCCTTCCTCGACGAAACCGATGCCGCGCTCACCCAACTGGTCGACGTCAACATCACCGCCACCCTGGTGCTGCTGCAGCGCCTGCTGCCGCGGGTGCTGGGCGCGCCACGCCCGCAGCTGGTGCTGACCGGCTCGACCTCGGCACTGCCACGCAGCGGCCGCCCGGAAGTGGCGTTCGGCGCATCCAAGTTCGCGCTCAACGGTATCGCCGATGCACTGCGCGAGGGCTTCCGCGATCGCCGCCTGGCGGTGACCAGCCTGCAGCTGGGTTACCTCAACACCGACGATGCACTTTCAGTGCCGGTGGCAGAGGCCGCAGCGCGCGGCGACGGCGAGCTGGTGCCGGTGCACGACGTCGTTGCGATGGTGCGCGCGTTGCTGCAGTTGTCACCGTCCGGCTTCGTGCGCGAACTGGTGCTGCCGGCCATCGCCGACCCGCGCTACTGACCACGCCTGCACAGGCCAGGCTCGACCTCTTCGCGCAACAGGTACCCGAGCACGATGGCGGTCAGCACGGTCGCCATCGCCAGGACAAACAGCTGGCCACGGACGGCCTCCATGTATGCCTGGGCCAGCGCAGTTCTCGAAACGCCGGGCAATGCCTCCACCGCTCCGCCAAGGTCGCCCATGGACAGCCGGTGCACAGCTGCACGGGCCACGACGCCGGCTTCCAGCGCTACGCTCCCGCCAATCCGGGCAGAAAGCATGATGCCGACAAGCGCGAGGGCAATGGAATCGCCTGCCAGTCGCATTGCGTTGAAGATGCCCGCGGCCATGCCTGCCTGCTCTTTGCCAACCACGCTGACCGCCAGGCCATCCATGATCCCCCAAGGCAGACCGATGCCGATCCCGATGACCAGCATCGGCATCCAGCGCACCGAAGGTAGCTGGAACACCTGGGCCAGCCATGCGAGCCCAAGCGCGCCGATCAGCAGGCCAGCACAACACAGCGTCCGCGCCGGAATCCAGCGCAGCAGGTGACCCGCAACCAGGGGAACAACCAGCAATGGCGCAGACAGTGCTGCCATCGCCAGTCCAGCCTCGGTGGGCCGCAGCCCTTCAACACCGATGAACCCCGCCGGCAGCACCACCAGAAGGACGACGTACGAGAACGCAGGCGCAGCGGCGAGAATCTGCACGCCAACAAAGCGCCGGTTGCGGAACAGGCCGAGATCCAGCAGGGGTGTTCGATGGGAGCGCTCCACGGCAATGAACACGCCCAGCAACACCACCGGGAGCGCCAGCAGTACCAGCGTCTGCGGATGCAGCAGGCCGCGTTCCGGCAGCACGATCATGGCGTAGGTGAGTGACCCCAGCGCCAGCATGAAGGTGACGGCGCCAAGCCAGTCCAGGCGAGGCGAACCGGCGCTCTTCGATTCGACGGATGACAGGGCGACCAACGGTACGGTCAGGGCGGCCAGCAACGCAGGCAGGAAGAACACCCATTCCCAGCCCAGCGCATCGATCAACCCGCCTGCCAGCAGCGGACCGCCTGCGGCTCCTGCACCAAAGGTGGTGCCGATCAGGCTGAACACCCTGGCCCGCGCCTGGCCGTCGAACACCTGCGCCAGCGACGCCATCGCACCGGCAAACGCCGCCGCCGCGGCCATTCCCTGCAGCAGCCTCATGGCATTGATCCACGCCACATCGGGCATCAGGAGAATCAGGCCGGTAACGATCGCGAACAGCAGGCCACCCAGGATCCAGATCCTGCGCCTGCCATACAGATCGGCCAATCCGCCGGCCACCAGCGTCGTACTGCCGTAGGTCAGCAGGTAGGCGTTGATCACCCAGGACAATTCTGCGGGAGACCCGCCCAGCGCGGCCCGGATGGCGGGAATGCCCACCGCGGGGCTGGCGATGCTCAGTGGAATGGTAAGGGCCGTCAGACAGCCTGCAAACACCACTCCAAGGCGTGATGATCCGGCCGTCCCAGCAGAAGCAACAGACATGTCGAAGAAGCTCCAGCGTGGCCAAGCGCCACGGCATTGATGCTATCGACGACGCTATTGCAGAAGAATCCATCCATATGTCCATGCTTTAATGACTCAAATGTCATCAATGGCCACCCATGGACAGCTTTGCCGGTCTCAGCCTCTTCGTTCTGGTCGCCGAGGCACGCAGCTTCGCGGCCGCAGCGCGACAGCGTGGCATCACCCCTTCGGCGGCAAGCAAGACCATCGCCAGGCTGGAGGAGCGCCTGGGCGCCCGCCTCCTGAACCGCAATACCCGCAGCGTCAGCCTGACTGCCGAAGGCGAGCAGTTCCTTGAACGCTGCCGTCGCATCATGACCGAGGTCGCCGCAGCGGAGCGCGAGCTGACCGACGCCCATGCCGCGCCCAGCGGTCGTCTGAAAGTCAGCCTTCCGCTGGTAAGTGGACTGATGCTGCCCGTGCTTTCGGCGTTTGCACGCCGCTTTCCCGCCGTCGAACTCGACCTGCACTTCAGCGACCGTCTTGTCGATGTCATCGAAGAGGGCTTCGACGCCGTCGTTCGCACCGGCAGTCCCGCCGACTCCAGACTGCACGCCCGCAACCTCGGCAGCACCCGGCTGCTGTGCGTCGGTGCCCCTGCGTACTTCTCGAACCGCGGCACGCCACAGCACCCGGACGAGCTGGGTGGACACGCATGCCTTCTCCATCGTTTTCCCGGCACCGGCCTGATCGAGCGATGGCCGCTGCAGGCAGACATGGGTGGCCATGACATGCGGCTGACGCCCGCGATGACCGCCAATCATCTTGAGACCATCCTGCACATGAGCCTTGATGGCCACGGCATTGCGTGCCTGCCGGACTTCGCCGTTCGGGATGCGCTCGACCGCGGCGCGCTCGTCAGTGTTCTGGACACCTGGAATACCGAACAAAGCACCTTCTGGGCACTCTGGCCAAGCCATCGCCATCAGCAACCGCGGGTGCGCGCCTTTGTCGATTTCATGGCCGATCACCTCCTTCCCCAAGGCGGCCGGTGCAATTGAACCCGCGCGCGGCTGCGACTACCCTGCTCGTCACTGGCCGTCGGTCACAGGCGGGAACCTGCTATGGATGCGCTTTCAAGGGTCTCGGCCCAGGTCCTGGACAGCGCCCTGCCCAGCCTGCCGCTGTACCTGCTGCAGGCCACGGCGGTGATCGGCATGATCGGCGTGCTGCTGATCGCCACCCGTCGCGCCGGCCATGCCATTGAAGGCCGTCGCCTGTATGTGGGCGTGGCACTGGGCCTGATCTACCTGTTCAACTCCTGGTTCGTGGCCCGCTATAGCCAGGGCGTGGTCAAGCTGCACCTCGGCTTCGACATCCTGCTGGTCAGTGGCCTGCTGGGCGGTTGGCGCGGCGGCCTGACCTGCCTGGCCGCCAGCCTGCTGGCCCGCTACCAGTTCGCCGGCGCCCAGTTCTTCCTGCCTGCCGGCCTGGAATCCCTGCTGCAGATGCTGGCCGGCATCTGGCTGCGCAGGCGCCTGCACCCGCGCATGCTCAACGAACTCTCGCTGCGCATGATCCTGCAGGCCTGGGGTGTGCGCATCGGCGTGACTGCGCTGGGCCTGGCACTGGGCGTGGCGATCATCGGCGCCGATCAGCTGCCGGTGGCTGAACTGGCGATCCAGCGCCTGCTGGCGCTGCCGGTCTCGCTGCTGATGCTGGGCGCGGTGTTCGCACTGGTCTACAACGACGCGCAGATCGACGCCCAGCGCCAGCGCGAGCAGGCCTGGCTGCGAATCGACCCGATCAGCGGCCTGCCCAACATGCGCGCGCTCGGCGAACGCCTGCAGCATTACTGGCGCGACAACGACGGCAGCGGCAAGGCCTGCCTGGTCGTGGCCGAGATGGGCAACCTGCGTGACCTGCGCCTGCGCTATGGTCCGCTGCAGGACAACGGCCTGTGGCAGCGCGACAGCACCGATGAGGTGCATCGGCTGCTGCCGTCGCTGCCGGCCGGGCAGCTGGAGATCTACCAGTTCGGTGATGCGGCGCTGGCAATTCTGGTGCGTGACCTGTCGCTGTCCGAACTGCGTACGCAGCCACAGATCACCGAGCTGGCCAGCAACCTGGCCGATCGGGTCGGCCGTGACTGGCCAGGGTTCCGCCCGCTGTTCCGCTGCGCAGTGGTCGAACTCAAGCCCCCCACCGATGCAGACGATGGCCATCTTCCGTTCCGCGCGATCACCCTGGCACTGAGCGCGATCGAATCCGGTGTCGTGTTCTTCGATGACCCCATCCAGCGCGACAGCGAGATCGATGCCTTGATTGAAGTCGCGCTTGAACGCTGGCTGCAGCAGGGAGATGCCCCCCTGTGCTACCAGCCCAAGCATCGCCTGCAGGATCGCCAGCTGGTCGGCGCCGAAGCGTTGCTGCGCATGCGCGATGGCGAAGGCCGTCTGATCGCACCGATGCGGGTAATCTCGCTGCTGCGCCGGCAGGGCCGCCTGGCCGACCTGGAATGGGCCACGCTGCAGTCCGCCCTCCACTTCCTGCAGCAGTGCCGGCGCGATGGTGCGCAACTGACCGTAGCAGTCAATGTCTCCGCCGAGTCACTGCGCCTGCCCAGCTTCGGCCTGCGCCTGCAGGAACTGCTGCAGCTGCATGACGTGCCCGGAACAATGCTGCGCCTGGAGATCGTCGAGTGGACCGAGATCGTCGAGCGCGACGTGGTCGACGCCAACATCGCGCAGTTGCTGGCCGCCGAGGTGACGCTGTCGCTGGATGACTTCGGTGCCGGCTACTCGACCCTGATCCTGCTCTCGCAGCTGGCCATCGCCGAGGTCAAGATCGAGCAGGCGTTGATTGCCACCCTGTCCGATGCCAAGTCGCAGTCGATCGTGCGTTTCATCGTCGAAGTCGCGCACCGCTGCGGCGCCATCGTGGTGGCCGAGGGCACTGAAACCCTGGCACAGGAACAGCAACTGCGGGCACTGGGCGTGGATGTCGGCCAGGGTTATCTGTACTCGGCCGCGTTGCCGGCCGACGAGTTCTGCCGCTTCGCCGCCAGCTAGGTCGTAAGGCCGGCCTACACCGCGTAGTAACCCAGGAACATCGCCACCGCTGACTCGGCCACGCGTGCGCGCTCCTGTTCGTTCAACGGCGCCTGCCCCATCGTCACCTGCGGCCAGAACGCAAAGCTCTTCACCAGCCCATGCAGCTGGTGGCCGGCGAACTCCGGATCGACCTGGCGCAGCCGACCATCGGCGATCGCCGCGCGGATCCACGCGCTCTCGCCACTTTCCTTCTCGCCCATGCGGCAGACGATGGCCTGCGCCCGTTCCGGCGAATGGATGATCTCGGCCATTGCCACCCGTGCCAGGTCGATGAAGTTGGCATCACTGAGCAGCTCCAGCTTCTGCTCCAGCAGCTGCATCAGCTGCGCCTGCAACGGCAGATCGGCGCGGTACGGCAGCGCATCACTGGCCACGCTGCGCTCCCACAGCTCCTCCAGGATCATCGAGAACAGCGCTTCCTTGCTCGGGAAGTGATTGTAGACGGTGCGCTTGGAGACCCCGGCCACCTCGGCAATGCGGTCCATGCTGGTCGCCTCGTAGCCCGATGCACGGAACTCCTCCACCGCCGCGCGCACGATGGCTTCGCGTTTGCGGTCGGTCAGGCGTTGCGGGGCACGGGTCATGGCAGGAACCGGATAGCTGAACGGACGCCACCATTTTACACCCGACAGTGTACTTTTGAAAAACACGAAACTACACTGTGCAGTGTACCCTGCGGACGTCACCCATGAAGCGCCTGCTCCTTGTCCTCCTGCTTGGAATCCTCGCCGTGACCGCCTACACCTTCTGCAAGTCCTGGTCCCTCCCCGACTTCCCCGATTCGCCGCAGTACCGCGACGGCAAGTTCCGCAATGCCTTGCCGCGTCCTGCGATGGGCCTGCGCGACGGCGCAGAGATCTGGTGGACGTTCCTGTTCAACAAGCCCAAGGGTACCGTCCCGGCGCACCCCATTCCGGTGCTGCCGCTGGACCGCGCCACCCTGGACGCCGCGCCGGACCGCAGCCTGTTCCGGCTGGGGCACTCCACCATCCTGCTGAAGCTGCGTGGCCAGTACTGGCTGACCGACCCGGTGTTCTCCGAGCGCGCCTCGCCGGTGCAGTGGATGGGCCCGGCCCGCTTCCATGCGCCACCGATCAGCATCGACGACCTGCCGCCGATCGCCGGCGTGATCCTCTCGCACAACCACTACGACCACCTGGACCATGCCGCGGTAATGCAGCTGGCCGGCAAGACCGCACGCTTCATTGCCCCGCTCGGCGTGGGCGACCAGCTGATCGCCTGGGGCGTGGACGCCAGCAAGGTCGAACAGCTGGACTGGTGGCAGTCCACCGAAGCCAGCGGCCTGCGCCTGACCGCCACCCCGGGCCAGCATTTCTCCGGCCGTGGGCTCGGCGACAGCGATCGCAGCCTGTGGGCGTCGTGGGTGATCCAGGACGGCGACTTCCGCATCTTCTTCAGTGGCGACACTGGCTACTTTGACGGTTTCAAGGCCATCGGTGAGAAGTACGGCCCGTTCGACCTGACCATGATCGAAACCGGTGCCTACGACCCGCGCTGGGCGTTCGTGCACATGCAGCCCGAACAGACCCTGCAGGCGCACCTGGACCTGCGCGGCAAGTGGCTGCTGCCGATCCACAACGGTACCTTCGACCTGGCCCTGCACGCATGGCAGCAGCCGTTCGAGCGCATCACCGCCCTGGCGGCCGCAAAGAACGTGCCGGTGGCCACGCCGATGATGGGCGAGGCGCTGGACATGCAGGCGCCGCAGGCGGGCACGCGCTGGTGGGAGACGGTGGAGCTGTAATGGGCGTTCCAGCCCTGCGGGCACTACGTCTTCGGCTGCTGCCTGCGCCCTTCCAGGGCCCAGATTGAGCTGCAACGCGGCGACAGCGAGTTCAGTCATTTCCGTCGTGACTTTCCTGCTGCCGCGCGCTTGCAGCCAACCGGGACTGCCGGTCAGGTGCCAGATCAGAGCCTTCGCTCCGTCAGGCGCGGTGCTCGTCTGTCGTCATCTGGTGGATGCCGAACCCCGTCAGTCCTTCTGCGAGTTCCGGCCTCAACTCCAGCGAGGGAATCAGGTAGTCACCGGTGTTCTGCCGCCGATAGGGGATCACCGGATCGCTGGCCAGGCCGTCGAGCCGCCTTCCCAGCCCTTCCAGCAACGCCGGCAACGTGTTCCCGTCGACCTTGCCACTGCGATAGATCACGTGGGGCGGCAGCACCTCGAACCCGGGATAGAACAGCATCCCGTGCTGGATAGGGAACAGAACATCGTTGATCGGGCCGTTGATGCCACGCGGCGCATAGTGGGACTGCCAACCGCCCGTAGTGACCATCAGCATCGCGCGCTTGCCACTCATCACACCTTCGCCGTAGCGGTCGCCCCAGTGCTGGTCGGAGTGTTCGCCCACACCATAGGCAAAGCCGTACGCATATACCCGCTCGATCCAGCCTTTGAGGATAGACGGCATCGAGAACCACCACAGTGGAAACTGCAGGATCAGTACATCGGCCCAACGTAGTTTCTCCTGCTCGGCTGCAATGTCGGCGCTTTGCCGACCGTTGATGAAAGACTCCCGTGAATCCAGCGATGGATTGAAGGGCGCGGAGCAATCCCGACCGGGATGATCTTCGGCATCGAGGGCCACCTTCCAGCGCATTGCGTACAGGTCCGACACCTGCACGCTGTGACCGGCAGACTGCAACCGCTGCACGGCAAAGTCGCGCAATGTGCCGTTCAACGAAGTGGGTTCGGGATGGGCATAGACCAGCAGGACGTTCATGGGAGCACCAGACGGGGAAGACCCCAGACGATAGGCAGCACTACGCTATAGTTGAAATGAATTCCTGCAATCCATTTCATTGTCATGGACAATACTTTGCGTCGCGTCGACCTCAACCTGCTGGTAACTCTGCAGGCCCTGCTGGAAGAGCTGAACGTCACCCGCGCCGCCGAGCGCCTGCATCTGGCCCAGCCTACAGTCAGCGTGCAGCTGGCGCGGCTGCGCGAGCTGTTCAACGATCCGTTGCTGCTGCCCAGCGTGCGCGGCATGCGCGCCACTGCGCGTGCCGATGCGCTGCGCCAGCCACTGGCTGACGCGCTGCTGGCAGTGCGGCGCACGCTTGCACCGGTGCAAGCCTTCAACCCGGCCCAGGCGCAGCAGACCTGGCGGATCATGGCCTCCGACTTCGGTGAATCCACGGTGGTGCTGCCCGTGCTGCCCGCCCTGCGCAGTTCGGCACCCGGCGCACGCCTGGCAGTGGTGGGACTGGTGCCAGCACAGATGGTAGTGCTGATTGAGCGCGGCGAGATTGATCTGGCCATCCACATCACGTCCGAGGCGCCGCCGTCATTGCATCACCGTCCACTGTTCCAGGAGCGCTATGTGCTCGCTGGCCGCCGCGATCATCCGAGGCTGAAGCGCCGCCCCACGCTCAAGCAGTTCTGCGCCCTGCAGCATGTGATCGTCTCGCCCGACGGCGGCGGCTTCCATGGCAGTACCGACGATGCACTGGCCCGCGCCGGCGCCCGCCGCGAGGTGGTACTGTCAGTGCCGCATTTCCTGTTCCTGCGCGATGTGCTGCTGCAGACCGATCTGGTGGCCATGATGCCCTCCCGGCTGGTAGCAGCCGATCCGGGCCTGAAAGCAGTCGAGGCGCCGCTCGAGGTGCCGGGATTCGAGATGGTGATGCTCTGGCACGAGCGTGTGCACCGCGATCCGGCGCATCGCTGGCTGCGCGAGCAGATCGCGGCCGCTGCCAACCCGTGACTTCGTCGCCCGCAGCTATTGCAGCGCGTCATGTAACCGATTACATCCCTTGCTAGCCTAGCGCTCGCCCGAATCCGGTCGAACCTGCGAGGCTGTCCGTAATGACGTTGCGCACCGAACGCTCCAAGGTCTCCCGCCCACCTGCCCCATGGCGACCTGCCGCCACTCTGATGCTCGCCGTCCTGGCATCCTCCGCGCAGGCACAGACATTGCCACCACGCAGCCAATGGCAGGCCAGCGCCTCCTCGCAGCAGGTACCGGCGATGGCGATCAGCCACCTGATCGACGGCGACCCCAAGACCGTCACCGGCGGTGCCTTCAGTCCGGGCCACTGGTTCCAGATCGATCTGGGCGCACCGACGATGCTGGCGGGCGCACGGCTTACCTGGGATGTCTCCAATCCAGAGGGCTATTCACTGCAGACCTCGCTGGACGGCACACAGTGGCAGACCGCGTACACCATGGCCGATTCGCTGGGCGACGTGGAAACGCTGTACTTCGCGCCACGCCAGGCGCGCTACCTGCGGTTGGCCAGCCCACAGCGCACCTCCGATTGGGGCGTGTCGATCTTCGAGATGGAGCCGCTGGACAGCACGCTCAGCGCACGCATCAGCGGTGTCGATGCAACGCAGGCGGCGGCGCTCTGGCAAGGCGGTGGCACCGTCGCGGTTCCAGCCGGAAAAGGTGGATCCCATATGCTCGAGATCATGCTGCCTCGCGCCCAGTCCACGGCCGGTCTCGCGGTCGACTGGGCCGATGGCGGGCGCGGCGCCGCCCGCTTGCAGGCGCAGGACGCACAGGGCCGCTGGCAGGACCTCGCACACGATGCACAGGCGGCCAGCCATCGGCAGAGTTGGCTGGCTGCTGACACGGCACAACCTCTACGTGCATTCCGTCTGGCCGTGGACGGCGCTGCCCCGCAGATCGCGCGCCTGCGCCTGCTCGGCCCGAAAGCGATGATGACGCCGATGAAGCGCTACCAGATCGCCGCCAGCGGCGCGCAGCGTGCGTTGTTCCCGGCGTCGCTGCAGATGCAGCAGACCTACTGGACCGCCGTCGGCGTGCACGCAGGGCGGCAGAAATCGATCTTCGACGAATACGGCAATCTGGAAGCCTTCAAGGGCGCGCCGCTGGTGCAGCCGATCTGGCGCAATGCCGACGGCCAAACCGCCGGCGCCGCCGGGCAGCCCGTACAGCACGCCCTGCGCGATGGCTGGAAGCCTATGCCTTCGGCCACCTGGTCGCCGCAGCCTGGGCTGGAGCTGCGCAGTGAGGTGTTCGCCATCGAGCGCGATGGCCAGCCGGTGACCTTCCTCCGCCATCGACTGCACAACACCGGCAGCACCCGGATCGACGGCACGCTCAGCCTGGTCGTGCGCCCCATGCAGATGAATCCGCCGTGGCAGAACGGCGGGCTGTCGCCGATCCGCGAGGTGGCCATCGATGGAAAGGCCCTGCGCATCAATGGCCGCACGCTGCTGCAGTCGCTCACGCCGGTGGCTGCGTCCGGCGTGGCGCCGTTCGGGAAGGACGGCGCAACGGAGATCACCGCGGACATCGCTGCCGGCGAACTGCCTTCCTCGCAGCAGGCACGTGATGACCAGGGTCTTGCCGCCGCCGCGCTCAACTACCGCGTGTCGCTGGCGCCGGGAGCCCGCGATGCCATCGTGGTCGCGTTCCCACTCGGCACCGCCGCTGCCGATGCCAATGGCGTGCTGCCCGAAGCGCCTGCGCTTGACCTGGCCACGCTGCCCCGTGATGCCAATGCGGCGTTCGAGACGCTGGCTACGCAGGCGTCCGCAGATTGGCAGGCCCGGCTCGGCCAGGTCGGCCTGCGCCTGCCCGACCCCTCACTGGTGGACATGCTGCGCGCGCAGGCCGCCTACATGCTGATCAACCAGACCGGCCCGGCCATGCAGCCTGGTCCGCGCAACTACAACCGCTCCTTCATCCGCGATGGCATGGCCACCTCGGCGGTGCTGCTGCGCATGGGCGAAGCCCGCGTCGCGCGTGATTACCTGGCCTGGTACAGCGCGCACGGTGTGCATGCCAACGGACTGGTTTCGCCGATCCTCAACGACGATGGCAGCGTCAACACCGGCTTCGGCTCGGACATCGAGTACGACAGCCAGGGCCAGTACGTGGCACTGGTGGCCGATGTCGCCCGCCTCGATGGCGGGCCCGAGTCGGTGCGTGACTACCTGCCGAAAGTGAAAGCAGCACTGCGTTTCCTGCAGGAACTGCGCGAGCGCACGCTGGTGCCCGGTTACAAGGCTGACCAGCATGCCCCGGAACGCTTCGCGGGCATTCTTGCGCCGTCGATCAGCCATGAAGGCTATCCGTCGCCCACCCACAGCTACTGGGATGACTACTGGGGCCTGAAGGGCTGGCACGACGGTGCATGGCTGGCCGAATCGCTGGGCGATCATGAGACCGCGCGCTGGGCGCGTGAGCAGTACAAGGCGCTGTACGACGCACTGCATGCCTCGATCCGCGCCACGATGGTGTGGAAGGGCATCGACTTCATCCCGTCCTCGGCGGATCTGGGCGATGGTGATCCCACCGGCGTTTCGATTGCATTGGACCCCACCGGTGCGCAGAGCGTGCTGCCGGCCGTGGCACTGCGGACGACCTTCGCCCGCTACCTGGACGACGTACGCAAGCGCAGCCAGCCCGGTGCGCTGTATGCCTACACGCCGTACGAGATCCG
Source organism: Stenotrophomonas maltophilia (assembly GCF_003205835.1). Taxonomy (GTDB): domain Bacteria; phylum Pseudomonadota; class Gammaproteobacteria; order Xanthomonadales; family Xanthomonadaceae; genus Stenotrophomonas; species Stenotrophomonas riyadhensis. The sequence goes on along the minus strand of NZ_CP029773.1, from coordinate 1,963,699 downwards.
CAACGTGCTGAGCTATGTGCACCTGGGCCAGCCGCAGGTGGCCGATGAGCTGCTGCAGGGCCTGCTGCGTGATCGACGCCCGCGCGAGTGGCAGGTGCTGGCCGAGGTCGTGCACTCTCGACTGCGTTTTCCACGCTATCTCGGCGACATGCCGCATACCTGGATCGGTGCCGAGTACGGCCGCACCCTGTTCGGCATGCTGATGCGCGAGGACGATGATGCGTTGTCATTGCTACCGGGCACACCGCCTTCGTGGGTGGCGGGCGATGGATTGGCGGTGGAGCGTCTGCCGACCGCGTATGGCACGTTGCAGATGCAGGCGCGGCAGCGCGACGGCACACTGAACGTCACCCTGGGCGACGGGTTGCGCAGCGGGGCGGCGGTGAAGGTCTGGTGGCCGGCGCGCGCGATGCCGAAGGCGGTGCGTGTGGATGGACGCAGCGTTTCCGACTTCGATGCCGAGGGCGTGCGCGTGGCGAAACCGTTCAGAACGCTGGAGGCGCGTTGGTAAAGCAGCCGAGCATGGCTCGGCTCTACAAAAGCGGCGTTAGCGCCGGGCCATGCTCGGCGTCACAGCGTCGGCAACCCCGGCGGGTTGGTCTGCGACTGCGGCACAGCTTCCTCGGTCACATTCCACCGCTTCAGCGCCTGCGCATAGGTGCCACTGCCGATCTGGGTGTTCAACGCCTGCGTCACCGCATCCGCCAGGCCGCTGCCCTTGCGCGTGGTCACCGAGATCGCCGCGGCGTTCGGCCAGCCGCCCGGGAACAGGCCCACACGCCGCACCTTGCCATCGCGCGCCGAATAGGCGCCGGTGGCGTTGGGCTCGAACGAGACATCGGCGCGACCGGTAATCACTGCCAGCCGCCCAACCACGGCGTCATCGAAGTACTGGTACTCCACCGGCTTCAATCCCGCCGCGATGTTCTGCTGGTCCCACTGCCGCAGGATCTGGTCCTGGTTGGTGCTGGCACCGACCACCACCTTCAGCCCGGCAACGTCGGCCGGCTTTTCGATCTTCTGGATCGGCCCATCAGTGCGCGTATAGATGCCCAGCAGATCGTAACGGTAGCTGGAGAAATCGAACTTCTTCTTGCGCTCCTCGGTAACCGTCACGTTCGACAGCACGGCATCGTACTTGCCTGATTCCAACCCCAACGGCCAGTCCGCCCACGCCACCGGCACGATCACCAGCTTCAGGCCCAATCCATCGGCAATCAGCCGTGCGATGTCCGGCTCGATGCCCACGACGTCCTTGCTGTCGGCGCGGTAGTCGGCCAGCGGCAGCTGCCCCGGATGGGTGGCCACGGTGAACGTACCAGGCGTGACAAAGCGATAGTCGGCCGGGATCAACGCCTGCGCCTTCGGATCGAGCGTGCCCTTCAGGATGGCGGTGTTCGCACCCGCCAGGCTGGTTGCGGCCACGGTGCCGGCATCCGGTGCCTGACGCACGCGCGAATAGACGATGCCGGCGATACCGATGACCAGCACGCCCACGATCAACAGGGTGCTGCGCGAGGGGCGACGCGGTGCTGCAGGGCTCATGGTGTTCCTTCCGGGGTCACAGGGTCTTGGCCAGGAAATCGGCGGTGCGTTGCTGGCGTGGACGCTCGAACAGGGCTTCGGGCGTGCCCTGCTCGATCACCCGGCCCTGGTCCATCATCACCACGTGGTCGGCCACGCGACGAGCGAAGCTCAGCTCATGGGTGACGATCACCAGCGTGGTGCCGGAACGGGCCAGCTCCTCGATCACGCTGAGCACTTCAGCCACCAGCTCCGGGTCCAGTGCCGAGGTCGGTTCATCGAACAGCAGCACCTTCGGTTGCAGCGCCAGTGCGCGGGCAATCGCGATGCGCTGCTGCTGGCCGCCGGACAGCTGGCGCGGGAAGGCATCGGCCTTGTCGGCCAGGCCGACCCGTTCCAGCAGCGTGCGCGCCTGCTGTTCGGCCTGCGCACGCGGCACGCCGCGCACCGCGATCGGCGCCTCGATGATGTTCTCCAGCGCGGTCAGGTGCGGGAACAGGTTGAAGCCCTGGAACACCATGCCCACTTCCGCACGACGGCGGCGGATCTCACGCTCGGGCAGCTCGTACAGGGTGTCGCCGTCGCGGCGGTAGCCGATCAGCTGGCCGCCGACGGTCACAAAGCCACTGTCGGCACGTTCCAGATGGTTGATCAGCCGCAGCAGCGTGGACTTGCCGGCGCCGGACGGGCCGATCAGCACCGTCACGCTGCCAGCGCGCAGGTCCAGGTTCACGTCTTCCAGCACAGGCTGGTCGCCGAACACCTTGCCTACGCCATGCAGCGACACCGATGCCCCCTCGCCCGCTTCAACCTGCGCGGCGATGCGCGGGCGATTGACTACGCGCGGTGCGGCATCATCTGTGGCGCGCGTTGGCGACGAGACACGCGATGCCGAACGCTCGCGCTGCAGTTGGCCGCGCGCGAACCGCTGCTCCACGCGCCGTTGCAGCAGCGACAGCACGGTCAGGATCACCAGGTACCAGACTGTGGCCACCATCAGCAACGGCACCACTTCCAGGTTGCGCCGATAGATCACCTGCACGGTGTAGAACAGCTCCGGCAGCGCCAGCACGTAGACCACCGAGGTGCTCTTGGCCAGGCCGATCACATCGTTGAACGCGGCCGGCAGGATCGAGCGCATCGCCTGCGGCAGGATGATGCGGCGCACCTGGCGGCCACGTGGCAGGCCAAGCGCCGCTGCGGCTTCGTACTGGCCATGGTCGACCGAGAGAATGCCGCCACGGATCACTTCCGCCGAGAACGCGGCCTGATTCAGGGTCAGGCCCAGCACCGCGGCGGTGAACACGCCGATCAGCTGCGTGGTCGGGTACGAGAACAGGCTGATGCCGGTGAACGGCACCCCCAGCTCGATGGTGCTGTACAGGTAGCCCAGGTTGTTCAACAGCAGCAACAGAACCAGCAGCGGAATCGAGCGGAACAGCCACACATAGCCCCACGACACCGCCGACAGCAGCGGCGAACCGGAGACGCGGGCCAACGCCAGCAAGGTGCCCAGCGCGAAACCGAGGCCAGTACCCAACGCGGTCAGCAGCAGCGTGCGACCCAGGCCTTCCAGCACCGGGCGTGCGAAGAACCACTCGGCGAACGTGCCCCAGCCCCAGCGCGGATTGCCCAGCACCGATTGCAGCCCGATCAGGATCAAAGCCAGCGCCAGGAGGGTTCCGACCACCTGCAGCGGATGCCGGGCCGGCACGATCTTCAACGCCGGAGCTGGCGCCGGGCGTGCGGCAAGTCCATCCAGCACGGTCGAAGGCGTGCTCATGCGTGGGCTCCATGCAGCTGGGCTTGCGCAGGCGCGATGACGGGCGCGGAGGCCCGCAGGTGTTTTTCGAACGGCAGATGCGCGATGGTTTCCGGGTCGGCCTGCAGGTCGAACAGCGCGGTGTAGCCGTGGCTGAGGTACAGGCCGACGGCTTCAGGCTGGCGGAAGCCGGTGGTCAGGAACACCCGCCGGTATCCTTGCCGCGCTGCCTGGTCTTCCAGCTCCTGCAGCACGCGCCGCGCGATGCCCTGGCGGCGCAGCCCTGGCAATGTCCAGATGCGCTTGAACTCGGCGGTATCCGGATCGCGGTGCGGCATGAACGCACCGCCGGAGATCGCCACACCATCGCGCAGCAGCAGCACGAACGCCCCTACCGGCGCCGCGAATGCCTGCGCCGGGTAGCGCTGCAGTTCCTCGCGGGCGCTACCGCCGATGCGTCGACGCACGTCGGCGTAGCGGCTGTCGTACTCCTGCTCCAGGCCATCGAACAGCGGCCGCGCCAGTGGATCATCCACCGAGGTGTAGAGGAAGCGTTCGTTGCTGCTCATGCCACGTCCTTCACCAGATAGTCTTCGGCCAGCCGCGCCCACAGGCTGGCGGCGGGTGCGATGGCGGCGTCGTTGAACACATAGCGCGGGCTGTGCAGCGGTGCGCTGTCGCCGTTGCCGACGAACACGAAACTGCCCGGCCGTGCCTGCAGCAGGAACGCGAAATCCTCACTGGCAGTGCGCGGCGCGAATTCGGGCACCACCTGTTCGCTGCCGAAGCCCTGCACAGCCACCTCACGGATGTAGGCGGTCTGCTGCGGATGGTTGATGACGCTGGGGAAGCCACGCGGAAACGCGATCTCGGCGCGCGCGCCGAACGCGGCCGCGGTCTGCTCGGCGATCTCGGTGACCCGGCGCCGCAGCGTGTCGCGCACTTCCGGCAGGTAGGCGCGCACGGTCAGCTTCAGCTCGACGACGTCCGGGATCACATTGGCGGCCTGCCCGCCGTGGATCGAACCGACGGTGACCACGCCCATCTGCCGCGGATCGACATTGCGCGACACCACGCTCTGCAGCGCGGTGACGATGTGCGCTGCCGCCAGGATCGGGTCGACGCTGCCCTGCGGCTCGGCACCGTGGCCGCCCTTGCCGATCACCTTCAGCCGCGCCCAGTCCACCGACGCCATCGCCGGGCCATCGACGAAGCCAAAGTGACCCACTGGTACGCCCGGCCAGTTGTGCAGGCCATAGATCGCATCCACCGGGAAGCGTTCGAACAGGCCGTCGGCAATCATCTTCGAGGCCCCCGAACCGGTTTCCTCGGCCGGCTGGAACACCAGCTGCAGGGTGCCATCGATGCGGCCGTGATGGGCCAGGTAGTGCGCCGCAGACAGCAGGATGGCGGTGTGCCCATCGTGGCCGCAGGCATGCATCAACCCCTCGGTCTGGCTGGCGTACGCCAATCCGGAATCCTCGTGGATCGGCAGTGCATCGATGTCGGCGCGCAGGCCGAGGCGACGGCTGCCCTGCCCGCGCTGCAGCGTACCGACCACGCCGGTGCCGCCGAGGCCGGTGGTGACCTCATAGCCCCACTGCTGCAACAGCTCGGCCACGCGTGCGCTGGTACGGTGTTCCTCGAAGGCCAGCTCCGGATGCTGGTGCAGGTCATGGCGGATCGCGATGGCCGCCTCGGCGCGTGCCGCGATGTCGGGCAATATGCCCGTCGTTCGGGAATTCCGCCGGGCATGGCCCGGCGCTACCGTGCTTTCTCCGCTCATCGCCTTACCCCGCCTTCCGCGCCGGCTCGGCATCGGTCGCATGGCGGCTGGCCTTGTACGGCAGGCCCAGATGCGCGCGCAGAGTCTGCCCTTCCAGCTCGCGCTGGTGGTAGCCGCGCGCCTGCAGGATCGGCAGTACCTGGGTCACGAAATCGTCCAGGCCTTCGCGCTGTGCCGCGAATCCGAGGATGAAGCCGTCGCTGGCACCGGCATCGAACCAGCGGATCAACTCGTCGGCCACGTGCTCCGGCGTACCGATGAAATTCGGCCGTGGGCTCACCGTTTCCAGCGCCACCTGGCGCAGGCTCAGGCCCTTCTCACGTGCATCCTGCTTGATGCGGTCGGTGGTGGAACGGAACGAGTTGCTGCCGATGTCACCCAGCTCCGGGAACGGCGCGTCCGGGTCGTACTGGCTGAAATCATGGTGGTCGAAGAAGCGGCCGAGATAGGCCAGCGCGTCCTCCAGCGTGGCCAGCGCAGCGATCGCCTGGTACTTGGCCTCGGCCTCCTCGGCAGTGCGGCCGACGATGGGGCCGATGCCCGGGAAGATCTTCACGTCATTGCCGCTGCGGCCGTGGGCGATCGCCGAGTTCTTCACCTTCTGGGTGAACGCGCGGGTCTCCTCCAGCGATGGCGAATGGGTGAACACCGCATCGGCGTACTTGCCGGCCAGCGCGATGCCATCGTCGGACGAACCGGCCTGGAAGATCACCGGCTGACCCTGCGGCGAACGCTGGATGTTGAGCGGCCCTTCCACCTGGAAGAAGCGGCCCTTGTGGTCGAGCCGCCGGAACTTCTCCGGTGCGAAGAACGTGCCGCTGTCGCGCTCGCGCACAAAGGCATCGTCATCCCAGGAATCCCACAGTCCCTGCACCACCTCCAGATATTCGTCGGCGATCTGGTAGCGCAGCGCGTGCTCCGGGTGTGGCCGGCCGTAGTTGCGGCCAGAGCCCTCCAGTGGCGAGGTCACCACGTTCCAGCCAGCGCGGCCGCCGCTGAGCAGATCCAGCGAAGCGAACTGGCGGGCCACGGTGAACGGGTCGCTGTAGGAGGTCGACAGCGTGCCGGCCAGGCCGATCTTTTTCGTCGCCGTGGCCAGCGCCGACAGCAGCGAGATCGGCTCGAAGCGGTTGAGGAAGTGCGGGATCGACTTCTCGTTGATGTACAGGCCATCGGCCACGAAACCAAAGGCGATGCCGTTGTCCTCGGCGGTGCGCGCGATGTCGATGTAGAACTGCAGGTTGACGCTGGCGTCGGCCGGGTTGGAGGGATGCTTCCAGGCATGCATGTGGCTGCCAGGGCCCTGCAGCATGATGCCGAACGGAATGTGGCGCGGGGTCGTGCTCATGGGAATCGCTCCAGCAGGTCAGGCCACCGCCGCGCGCGGCGCGGGCGACAGCAGTTCAAGGGATGTTAGGCGTGCGTCGAGGTCGGCCACCGGCGCATCGAGGATGAACTCGCCCACGCCGAAGCGCCGGTGCAGCGCATCCAGTTCGTCACGCACGTGCTGCGCATCACCGGACAACACGCTCGGGCGTGTCTCCTCGATGCGGAAGTCAGCCACGCCCACCTGGCGCGCGTACTCGGCAGCCGCCTCGGGACTGGGCAGATTCACCGTCTGGCCGGGGCCGAGGTGCAGCTTGTAGACGCGCAGCGCGCCGATATGACGCGCTGCGGCTTCGGCAGTTGGTGCGGCGAACGCCACCGTGGCCAGCAGCGGCGGCTGCGTTGAAACGCTGCGGTAGGCATCGAACGCGGCCTCGATATGCTTCGGGTCACCATCGAAGTGCGCGGCGTAGACGAAGCGCCAGCCGAGCTCGGCCGCCTGCTGCGCGCTCTGCGGGCTGGCCCCGAGCAGGAAGCGCTCCGGTGCCTGCTGCGGAACCGGCCGAGCCTGTGCCTCGGTTTCGGCGCCGGACAGATAACCTTCCAGGTCGCGCAGTTGCTGGTCGAAGTCGGCGAACGCCGGACGCCCGGCTGCCAGCGCCGCGGTCGAGGCCGGCAGGCCACCGGGGGCCTTGCCCACGCCCAGATCGACGCGCCCTGGCGCCAGCGCCGACAGCAGGTTGAAGTTCTCCGCCACCTTGTACGGTGCGTAGTGGCGCAGCATCACCCCGCCACTGCCGATGCGGATGCGCCGGGTCTGCGCCAGCACCCACGCAGCCAGCACTTCCGGTGCAGGGCTGGCCAGCGTCGGCGCAGCGTGGTGCTCGGCAAACCAGTAGCGGTGGTAGCCCAGCTGCTCGGCGCGCTGCGCCAGCTGCAGGCTGTTGCGCAGCGCCTGCTCTGGCGAGGCACCTTCGGCCACCGGGCTCTTGTCCAGCACGCTGATCTGATAGCTCATGGTCACGTCCTCGCTCAGGGGTGGGCCACGGGAATGCCGAGCAAGCCGTTCAACGCGGCCAGGATCGGCTCGGCACCGGAGACGTACTGGCGGTCCTGGTGCGCGCCACTGGCCAGTTCGCTGCGCACGCCCTGCGGCAGCACCAGCTTGGGTAGTGACTGGTCCTGCTCACCGATCTCGGCGATTACCTCACGGCGCGGTCGTGCGAAGCCGATGCGGCGCACGTCCAGCTGCGCGTCCAGGCCATCGATGCTCGACAACGCGCCCTCCAGCAACAGGCTGTGCCGGCAGAAGAAGCGCTGGCCGGGAATCTGGCCGTCCTCGAACTCACGGTCGAGCAGGAACAGGATGGGTTTGCTTGCTGCGTCGAAAGTCACAGGGGTCGTCCTCATCGGGGCCGGCAATGCGATGCCGCTTCGATATCGATGCTAGAGATGCCAGCGGCTGCAGCAGCGACGGCTGGCGACAATCGGCGGTCAGATCCGGCCACGCAGATGCGGCGTGGCCATAAGCAAAGCGCCGCCGGTTATGGCGTCAGGCAATACGCCGCAGCGGCGCCGCTACCGCTACCGCCAGCGCCTGCGTGGCCAAGTGCCCGGCAGCACGCTCGGTCGCCAGCTCGATGCGCGCCTGCAAGGCCGCACTGCTGATGTGCTCGCCGTCGAAGTCGGCGGGCGTGGCATACACCCCGATCGGCAGCGTGTGCGCCTGCAGGAAACTGAACAACGGCCGCAGCTGGTGATCGATTACCAGCGCATGGCGCTCGCTGCCGCCGGTCGCTGCCAGCAGCACCGGCACATCCACCAGCGCCTCCAGCCCGATGAAGTCGACCAGGTGCTTGAACAACCCGGGATACGAGCCGCGATAGACCGGCGCTGCCACCACCAGCAGCTCGGCGGCCTCGATGGTCTGCAGTGCCTGTTCCACCGCCGGCTCCGCCTCGCCGCGCGACAGCGACTGACCCAGCGCGCGCGCGATCGGCGCCAGCTCCACCAGGTCCACGCTGGCGTGCACCCGCTGCTGCAGCGACACCAGCAGATGCCGCGCCAGCAACAACGTGCGCGACGTCGCCGAGCTGGTCGGTGACCCCACCAACGCAACCACCTTCAATGCAGAAGACATGAACTGCTCCTCGATGATGCCGAACTACGTCCGGCCGCCTTTCGCCTTTTGTAGAGTCGAGCCATGCTCGACTGCTCCAGATCAGAACCGGTAACTGACCCGGCCAAACCAATACGCACCCACATTGCTCAGCACATCGCCGCTGTCCCAGGTGGTCTCGATGCTGGCCACATCGGTGGCACTGCGCGCGTACTCCGGCACCTTGCGCGTGCGCTTGTCGAACACGTTGTTGATGCCCAGCGCCGCGCTCCAGCCCGCACCCAGCTCCACGCCACCGGACAGGTTGGTCACCAGCACCGGCGGCTGCCTGTACTCCACGCCGTTGTTCAGGCGCTTGATCGGGCCGTAGTAGGTGAAGTCCAGGTTCGAGCGCCAGCGCCCGTTCTGCCAGCCCAGTCCCGCCACCTGCGTGTAGCTGGGCGTGCGGAAGCGCAGCGCGTACTCGCTGCTCTTGGTCAGCAGGTTGATGTTCGGCAGACCCTGCAGTGCCGCCGGAATGTCGCTGACTTTCTGGATGGTGGTACGGCCGACGTTGGCCGCGTAGCTCCAGCGCAGCTTGCCCCACGCCGTTTCCTGGTTCGCTTCCAGGGTCAGCTCGACACCGCGTGTCCGGGTATTGCCCACGTTGGTGAAGTAGCTGGCGTAGAACGCATCACCCGACAGGATGCTGATGCCGGCCGAACCCAGCAGTGCATCGATGGTGTTCTTCTGCGCCGCACTCAGCACCGTGCCGCTGTTGTCGGTGACGCGCGCCGGATCCTGCGCGTTGTAGCCGATCTGGCTGGATTGCCCCAGCTGGCCGCGGATGTCGATCTGATAGGCATCCACTGCCAGGTGGAAGGCCGGGCTCGGGTCCCAGGTCAGGCCCAGGCTGTAGTTGGTGGCCTTTTCCGGCTTCAGCGGCGTGGCACCCAACGCAATCGCCGCCGGCGAAGACACCTGCGCCACCAGCGTGGTCCCGCACGGGCAGCTGCCGGTGGCCTGGTAGTACTGCGCGCCCAGGCTGGGCGCATGGAAGCCGTTGCTGACCGTGGCACGCACACCCAGCGCGTCGGTGAAGTCGAAGCGCGTGGTCAGACGGCCGGTGGAGACACTGCCGAAATCGGAATGGTCTTCCCAGCGCGCGGCCGCATCTAGGTACCAGCGTGAGGTGATATTGGTGGCCGCACCCACGTACACCGCCTTGCTGTTGCGGGTCGCCTTCACCGCGTCGGCGGTGGAATAGCCGACGAAGGCTGCAGCGCCGAAGCCGGTATACGACTCCCACTGCCCTGCTCCACGCTCGTACTGTTCGTGCTGATACTCAGCGCCCGCGCTCACCTCCAGCGGCGAAGCAAACGCCGCCACCTCGAAGCCACGGCGTAGGTCGAGGTTGGCAATGCCCTGCTGGTAATCCAGCTTGCCGTCATAGAAGTCGGTGGGCGAACCGGGATACGGCAGCGAGTAGTTCACCGAGTTGCGGGTATAGGTGCGCACCGTGCTGCGGTTGCCGGTCAGGCTGGCGTCGTAGTCCCAACCCGCGATCTGGCCTTTCACGCCGGCGGTGCCGGTGTACTGCTTCTCCTTGGTTTCCAGCACCGGCAGGAAGCCGTCGGGAAACACGCTCAGCACGCCGGGGGCCTTGTAGGTGGTGAAGATCGTCGCCGGCAGGCGGAAATTCTGGATCGCCTGCGCGGTGCGGTCACTGGCCGTGGCGTTGGCGTAGAACTGCGCGCTCTCACCCAGGCCATGGCCCACGTTCACCGCGAAGGCCTTCAACGCATACGACGGCGAGCTGAGGATGGTATTGGCCTCAGCATTGCGGTTGGCCTCGGCCGGGTTCGGCGCAGCACCCGCTGGCAATCGATTGTTCGGCCGCAGCGCCACCAGATCGCCGCTGCCATCCACGGCCGGATAGCTCAGGTAGCCGTCGATATAGCGGCGGGTGCGGATTGCATGGTGCTGGCGGGTGGTTTCGCCGGACAGGTTGACGAAACCATCCTCGCCCCACGGCAGGCCCACGTTTGCGCGCACGCTGGTACGCGAGCCATCACCATCGATGCTCTGCCCGCTCTCCACCGACACATCACCACCGTGCGCCTGCGATTTCAGAATCACGTTGACCACGCCGGTGATCGCGTCCGAGCCGTAGATGGCCGAAGCGCCATCACGCAGCACTTCCACATGGTCGATGGCCGAGACCGGAATCAGCGCGAGGTCCGCCCAGGCATGGCCGGGGAAGCCGCCCCCATTGGCACCGCTCACATAGGCGCTGGCATTACGGCGCTTGCCGTTGACCAGCACCAGCGTGTAGCCCGGCGACAGATTGCGCAGCTGGTAGCCGCGGATCAGGCTCTCCTGGTCGCTCTGGTAACCGCCGATCTGGCTCAACGACGGCAGGCTGCGCTGCAGCGCTTCGAGCAGGTTGCCCTGCCCGGTAGCAGCGAGGTCCTCGGCGGAGATCACATCGATCGGCGTGGAACTGTTCTTCACCGTGCGCGTGCTGGTGCGTGAGCCGGTGACGACCACCGCATCCAGCGTGGAGGCCGCCACATTGGCGGTAGCTGCAGTGGTGGCAGGGTCTGCATCGGCTTCCGCCGCATGGCTGGGCGATGCGGCGAGGGCGACCGCGATCAGGACGGCAAGAGTGCTCAAGGCTGGGGCGTAGGCGGCAGGCATGGGGGCTCGTGGGGGTGGGCCGGAAACACGCTTCCATTCAAGGGCCTGTTCACCCACCGCGACAGGCGGGATCGCGTCACCCAGCCGTAACATCTGGCCACCCACATGACCGCTGGTAATGACGTTAGGCGGCCTGCACACACGGGGTCGGATCCCTTTCAAAGGAAAGGGCTCTGACCCCAGGCACGCATCCCTCCACGGGGTCAGAGCCCTTCCTGCGGAAGGGATCCGACCCCGGCCTCCATATGCCCGCCCGGCATCACCTCATGCCCGCGCACCACTCTGCGCCGCACACCTCCACCCGTAGCATCAGGCCATGCCCAGCCCACCCGCCGATCCCGCCGCGCCGCTCGTCGCCATCGTTGCCTGCCATGGCCAGGGGCTGTTCGAGTTCGGCTGTGCGGTCGGCCTGTTCGCACCGATACGGCCTGAACTAGGCGTGGCCTGGTACCGCACCCAGCTATGCGCCGGCGAGCCCGGTGCGCTGCGCATGCTCGGCAACACCCAGGTGCAACTACCCTACGATCTTGGCAGCGTCGATGACGCCGACATCATCGTCATCCCCGGTTGGCGCGAACCCAGCGAGCGTCCACCGCAGATCCTGCTCGATGCACTGATCCGCGCCCACGCACGCGGCGCACGCATCGCCTCGATCTGCTCCGGTGCGTTCGTGCTGGCCTGGGCCGGGCTGCTCGATGGCCGCCAGGCCACCACGCACTGGCGCCTCACCGAAGCGCTGGCACGCCAGTTCCCACGCATCGACGTGCGCGAGGATGTGCTGTATGTGGACACCGGCAGCATCATCACTTCGGCCGGCTCGGCCACCGGCATGGACATGATGCTGCACATGGTGCGCAAGGATTACGGTGCCCGCGTGGCCAACCTGGTGGCCGAGCGGCTGGTGCTGGCGCCGTGGCGTGATGCCGGGCGCAGCCAGCGTGTCAGCCGGGCCATTCCCCATGGCGAACCCTCGCGCCTGGCAAAACTGATGGAATGGATGCGCCGCAACCTGCGCGAGCCGCATTCGCTAGGCAGCCTCGCCGAGCAGGCCGCACTCAGCCAGCGCACCCTGCAGCGGCAGTTCCTGGAAGCGACAGGGCTGTCACCGATCGACTGGCTGATCCGCGAGCGCGTGGCCCTCGCCCGTGAGCTGCTGGAAACCACCGACCGGCCGCTGCAATGGATCGCCGAGCAGGTGGGTTTTGGTTCGCAGGAATCGTTCCGCCGCCACTTCCGTGGCCAGGTCGATGCCAGCCCCACCGAGTACCGCAGCCAGCACCGCAGCGGCATCGGTGCGGACCGCCTGATCGGCTGCTGACTCCCGCCCCCCCCTGTCCCCCACTCCCGGCCTTTCCACGCAGGCACCTGCGCTGCAAGATAGGGGCATGCCCCGCAGTGCCGACGGAACGGTGATGACCGACAGCCCCTACAGGACCTACCGCGTTGGAATCGGCGTATCGCTGGTGTTGGCTGCGCTGATCGCCACGCTCTCGTTGATTGCCGTCGCTACCCCCAACCTGGGTTGGGGCGTCGTGGCGCTGGCCACCATCGCGATCTGGGTCGGCGTCCCGTTGCTGCTGGTGCTCCTGCTGGCCTGGCTGCGCTACATGGTGCGCCAGCGCGGGCAGGTGCCGGGCCGCATACACGTGCTGATGTTCGTGCCAACCGCCGCCTCCATGCTCATCATCCCACTGTGGCACGCCCTGCAAGGCAGTGTGGACAGCCTGGCCGGCGGCTCACGTGCATCCATCGCCGAGCTGCACGTCAACCTCAGCGGGCACCCCCTGTGGCTGGACACCTCGCCGCATGCATCCACCGGCTCTGGCGCTGGCCCGGACCTGCCCATGCAGGGCGACACCCCCGAGCGCTTCCTGGCCTTCCACCGCTACCCCAACGCGCAGTCCGATGCAGACAGGGGCTTCCCGTATGAAGATGCGCGCCTGAAGCGCTCCATCGACCACTACCGCTACGCCACTCCGTCCGGAGATCGCGCCGTCACCGATGTGTCACTGGTCCGTCGGCCCTATCCCGACCTTGCGCCATTCAACGCGGCCTGGCGACGCGCGGGTACACCCGAGCTCGTGCATATCTACTACCACTACAGCGATCACGTAGAGGTCGCGCCCGCACTTGCACGCCTCAGTGGCTTCACCACCGATGATCTGGAGCGCAGCCGCTTCGAAGGCCTGGCGCTGTTCAAGATCCACAACTACGGCAGTGCGCCCATCCTGCGGATGGAAATCAACGGCCTCACACTGGACATCGGCGACCGGGCCATCGCGAACATCCCGGAAGCGCCCCAGGATTGCACGGCCTACGGCTACCCTGTCAGCGCCGCGCTGTTGCCGCTCAACCTGCCCCTGCAGGTGCGCTGGCAGACTGCAGACGCGCCGACGCGGTGGCACAGCGCGCGCGTGCAGGTGCCGGCATTCCGGCAGCCGCAGCCACTGCAGGGACAATCCACGTTGCAGCGCGTTCTGCTGTACATGCTGCCCGATGATGCGCTGGCCGCAGAGCGCTACGCCGAGGTGTTTGATGGCGATTCGCAGCGCGGCATCAAGGCCACTGGCCTGCCGGCCAGCGCTGCCACCTACGCGGTGTGTGGCAGCGCCAGGGCGACCTATCGCGAAGGTGCGGGTACCGTGCTGGTCGACTGATCCGCGGTGTTGCCAGGACGCTCCCCTCCACGCCGACGCCCGCTCAGTCCTCCTGCACCAGCTTGAACTCGCGCAGCAAGCCACCGATCTGGGTCTTGTCCAGCTTGTTCATCAGCAGGTTGCGCAGGAACGCTGGCCCAGGAATATCCAGCTCCTTGCCATCGCGCAGGCGACCGGTGGCGGCCAGCAGCGAGCGCACGTCATAGGTGGAATTGAACACCTCCGGCACGCCGCGCTCGATGCCCAGCAGGGTGTACACCGCTTCCATCGGCGTGCGCACCGAATACTCGGTGGTAAAGATGCAGTCGCGCTGCTTCGATTCGGCAAACTGGCCGATGAAGGCGAAGTTCACCGCCCCCTCCGGCACCACGTCCGGGCGGTCACCGGCCTGGCGCGGCATGAAGAACGCGGTGATGTACGGCATCATCACCGGCACCGTCTTTGCGCCCGTGGCAGCCAGTTCGTCGATCTCCTCCACCGGCACGCCCAGGTGATACAGCCACTCGCGGGTGATCTCCTCGCCAGTGCAGTCCTGCATCGGCTTCTTTACGTAATCGCCGGGCGTATCGACGAACAGTGAGTACACCCAGACCACGATCTGGTCCTTGGGCTGGTTCTTGAAATGCGGCTGGCGGTTCACTGTCCAGCTCATCAACCAGCGCGAATCGCGCACGCTGACGATGCCGCCGGTTACCACCTTGCCACTGAACGGATCACGCTTGGCGATCTTCTGGATGTAGGCCGGAATGCGTGCATCCAGCGTGGTCACCGTCGCCGACTCCCACTTGGTCTGCGGAATGTGCGCACCGAACACATCCGGGCGCCCGAACGCAGGATCCCTGGCGGCAATGCGTCGCCACAGGTCCCAGGCAGGCGCCGGTCCCTCATTCAATCGCGCAGCCGTCTGGTGATCGCCATTGTCCGAGTTCTCGGTCAACGAACCGATCGTCATGAATACAAGGTCATCCGCGCTCAGATCCACGCCACCGGCTACACCGTCACGCGTCCAGTGGATGCGCGTGGCCTGCTTGCGGCCGGCCGCCAGATCGAAGTCGACGTCGGTCACCTCGGTGGCGTACTGGAACACCACGCCCTGGTCCTGCAACCACTTCACCAGCGGCAGCACCAGTGATTCGTACTGGTTGTACTTGGTGAACTTCAGTGCCGAAAAATCCGGCAGGCCGCCGATATGGTGGATGAAGCGATGCAGGTACAGCTTCATCTCCAGCGCCGAATGCCACTCCTCGAACGCGAACATGGTACGCCAGTACAGCCAGAAGTTGCTGTCCAGGAAATCACGGCCCAGCACCTCGTTGATGCGCTTGTTCTCCATCTCCTGCCGGGTGGCCAGGAACAGCGCGATGATGTCCTTCTGCGCCTGCTCGGTCAGGGTGAACAGGCCGTCGGTGTGCGCATCCTCGCCGCGATTGATCGTGGCGCGCTGCAGGGAGTAGTTCGGGTCGTCCTTGTTCAACCAGTAGAACTCGTCCAGCACGCTGGCATCTTCAATCTCCAGCGACGGAATCGAGCGGAACAGATCCCACAGGCACTCGAAATGGTCTTCCATCTCGCGGCCGCCGCGGATCACGAAGCCCTTCTCCGGCACCTTCAGGCCATCCAGCGCGCCGCCGGCAATCTGCTGCTGCTCGAGAATGGTGATGCGCTCACCGGCCATGCGCCCGTCGCGCACCAGGAACGCGGCGCCGGCCAGCGAGGCCAGGCCCGAACCGACGAACCATGCGCGCTTGTCATCGACACCGGCGGGCTTGCGCGGGCGCGCAAAGGCTTCGTAGTTGCCACTGCTGTAGTACATGCGTTGCTCCTTCCTGGAGGGGGTCATCAGGAACCCGCAGCGGAATGACACAGCCATCCGATGCAGGTCATGCCCCTACTCTAGCGCCGAACCGATGTACCGTTTCCTGCACGCAGGCTGCGACGGAGTGACGCAGTCGCGTCAGAGCTGTCGCCCCAGCAGCATGCCCGGCCAGCCGTCCACGTTGAACGGCGCGATGCGCGTATAGCCGCAGGACTCATAGAAGCGCACCAGATCACCGTTGCCACCGCCGTAGCAGTCCACGCGCAGATGGTCGAGCCCGGCAGCGCGCGCCTGCTCATCGGTAAAGGCCATCAGGCGGCGGCCGATGCCACGCGCGCGCGCATCACGCGATGCCACCAGTACCCGCACATACAGTTCCGGGCCGGTGGGCGCAGGCACATAGGGCATCGACTCGCCCAGCGCCAGGAATGCGCGCACCACGCCGTGCTCGTTCTGCGCCACCCATGCACCCGGAAGCGCGCACGCATCGGTCACCTGGGTGATCCGGCGCGGCATCGTGGACCACGGCTCGCTGCCCCATTGCTGCAGATTGCCGATCGACACGAACCATTCGATCACCTCATCGAACAGCGCCAGCACCGCAGGGGCATCGGCCTCGCTGGCGCGGCGGAGGGTCAAGGTGTCCTTTCCTGTTTCAGTCATGTGCGCACTCCTTTCAACTCGTCAATCGGCTATCCCGAGGATGCCGGCCAGCGGCCGGCACTACCAGGGCCGTAAGTCCAGGAACCGGAATTTGACATGCAGGTATTTACCTGCATATAATTCACTCAAGGGCGGCGCCTGCCGGCCCATCGCGAGGAACCTGCAATGGTGGATATCGCACTCAGGGTCGGCATCAAGGCCCCCGCAAACCAGGTGTACCAGGTCCTGGCCACGCCCGAAGGCGTCGCCGCCTGGTGGGCCGAAGACACCCAGGGCGACCGCGAGGTCGGCGGCACGGTCAAGGCGCGCTTCACGAACAACGGCCAGGAGATCGGCGCGATGGAAATGAAGCTGGAACAGCTCATCCCAGGTGAGCTCGTGCTCTGGCGGTTCCTCGCCGGTCCCGCCGAATGGATCGGCACCCACGCGCGCTTCGTGCTGAAGCAGGAGGGCGACTACTGCATCGTCCTGTTCACCCACGAGGGCTGGAAAGAGCGCGTCGAGTTCACCTCCCACTGCAGCACCAAATGGGCGGTGTTCCTGATGAGCCTGAAAGCCCTGCTGGAGACCGGCAAGGGCCAGCCCAACCCGCACGACGTCAGGATCGACAACTGGAATTGAAGACATCCCCATGGCGGTAGACAACGTGCGCGACGCAGACAAGGTGTTCAAGGCATTGGCCGATCCCACGCGCCGGACGCTGCTGGACCTGCTCTGCGAAGACAACGGCCAGACGCTCGGCCAGCTGTGCGACCACCTGGACATGGCCCGGCAATCGGTCACCCAGCACCTCGGCCTGCTGGAAGACGCCAACCTGATCAGCACCGTGCGCCGTGGCCGCGAGAAGCTGCACTTCATCAACCCGGTGCCGCTGCATGAAGTCTACGAGCGCTGGGTACGCAAGTTCGAGCAGCAGCGCCTGAGCCTGCTGCATGACCTGAAACGAGAACTGGAAGGAGAATGACGATGTCCGCAGAGACCACCCGCTTCATCCACGTGATCTACATCGCTTCCACCCCGCTGAAGGTGTTCGAGGCCATCACCCGCCCCGAGATCGCCAGCCGCTACTGGGGCCACGAAAACGTCTCGGACTGGAAACCCGGCTCACGCTGGCAGCATGTGCGCGCCAACGAAACGCGCTCGGTCGAACTGGTGGGCGAAGTGGTGGAAAGCACCCCTCCCTCGCGGCTGGTCATCACCTGGGCCGCCGCCTCGCAGGCGGAGAATCCGGATGCCTACAGCCGCGTCACCTTCGACATCGTGCCCTACCAGGACATGGTCCGACTGACCGTCACCCACGACGAACTGGAACCCGGCAGCGGCATGGATACCGGCATCCGCCAGGGTTGGCCGATCGTGCTGTCGAGCCTGAAGTCGCTGTTGGAGACGGGCAAGGGCTTGGATGTGTTTGCGAAGCCGAAGTGAGCCCCGGTGCAACTGGCGGCGGAGAGCAGCCCGCCGCCAGCACTCCCTGTCCGCTCAGTCGCTCAGCCTGCGCGAACGCCCATAGCGCCCACTCACCTCCTGCTTGATCCAGTCGGCCAACAGGCGCAGATACCCGTCGGTGATCCGCGTCGACACGCGGTTGCCTTCGGCATCGGTGCGGAACTCCACCATGCCGTGGTCGGTGTCCGGGAACAGGTAGGTATCAATCGGCTGCCCCGACGCGCGCAGGCGTTCCAGGATGGTGCGCGTGGCCGCAATCGGCGCGGCTCGGTCCTGCTCGGCCAGCACCCACAGCAATGGCACCTTCAGACGACGCAGCGCGGCCTCGGCGTCGTAGTCCCAGATCAGTTCCAGATTGTCGAAGCGCGCGCGACCGATGCGGCGCAGATCAGCATCGCTCATCCGCAGCATGTCACCGCTGTACTCGCCGCTGATCGTCTGCGCCCATGGCGCGGCACCGATCCGTGCACGCACCTGGGCGAGTGCTTCGTAGCCCTGGCTGAAATGCGTGCGCATCAGCTGCGCGGTCGCGTCTGAAAGCTGGCCGACCTGCTTCATCGCCGTTGCATCCAGCTGCATGCGGCGTGCCTCGTCGAACAGCTGCTCGCGGTCCTCCTCTATCGGTGACACCACCAGGCCGAACCCGATCGCCACGAAATCCGCCTGCGAGCGCGTGGCCGCCAGCGGCGCGATCCAACCACCCTGGCTGCCACCGAAGTAGCCGGCCCGGCCGAAACGCCCCGCTGCCAGCTCACGCGCCTTCGCCAAGGCCGCCGCTGCATCGTCAGCCAGCAGCTCGAAGTTCTGGGTGTATTCGCCTTCCGAATCGCCGGTGCCACGCTTCTGGTAGGCGAACACCGAAATGCCCTGCGCCACCAGCATCCGCTGGTAGATCGCCGCCACCGCCATCGTGCGTTCCGAGCCGTGCACCAACACCACCAGCGGCCGCTTCGGGTCAGCTGGGCCAGCCGGTTCGATCAACTGCCCCACCAGCGTGGTTCCGGCACTACTGAAGGTTGCAGCGGTATCGCGGGTCTGCAGGCGCTGCCAGCGCTGCGTGGTTCCGGCGGGCGTCCTGAAGCTGACCACATCGCCGCTGCAGCTTACAGGTGCGTTGGCATCGCCGGTCGCACCGCGTCGCCCGTCCAGCATCAGATACCGCTGGCCCGTGGCCGGTGCCGTAGCCGGTGCGCCCAGCACCACGATGTTGCCCTGCCCGTCAGCATAGGCGCTGGCCATGCACAGCTCCGCTGCCGTTGCCGGCAGGCCGCAGGACAACAGCACCGCCCACAACACCGAACGCCCCTTCCACCCTGCCATGTCCTTCCCCACCACCGTAGACCCGCGCAGTGCGGGGATCGCCGCAGCGTAGCGCGTTCATTCTCCCAGCGCATGCTGCAACTGCTCGCCGTCATATCGTTGCGCGACCATACTGGAAGGACGACACGGACTTCAGAGCACCCTCATGCACCCACACCTGGAACAGTTCGGCAGCACCCGCATCCTGCGCAACCCAGCGCATGGCCCGGTACTGGATGACAACGGCCTGCGCGACCTGGTCGGTGATGCCCTTGGGCACCAGGCCGAGTGGATCGCCGTGCCGGTGCAGCGCCTGTCGCCGGACTTCTTCGAACTGCGCTCCGGCATGGCTGGGCAATGGCTGCAGATGCTGGTGAACTACCGCCTGCGCTTCGCCGTGCTGGGCGATGTCAGTGCCTACCGCGCGCAGAGCGAGTCGCTGGACGCATGGATCACCGAGTGCAACCGCGGCCGCGACGGCTGCTTCGTCGCCGACTGGGACGCCTTGCTGGCACGCCTGCCGGCCCCGGCCAGCGCCGGCTGAACGCCGCCCCCACGCTCACCCTCGCCGAACCCGTTTCCGACCGCGCTCCGACGCCCGCCGCCACAGCATCGCCCCCAGGCATCCCTGGCGACCCTCGATGAGTGCTTCAGACGCAGATTCCCTGCACAGCAAAGTGGCGGCGGTCACCCTCGGCTTCTGGGTGATGAAGATCGCCGCCACCACGCTCGGCGAGACCGCCGGCGACCTGCTGTCGATGACGCTCAACCTTGGCTACGTGGCCAGCTCGGCCATCCTGCTGGCGATCTTCGCCGGCCTGCTGGCCGTGCAGTTGTCCGCGCGGCGCTTCCACCCGGTGCTGTTCTGGTCGGTAGTGCTGGCCACCAGCACCGCCGGCACAACGATGTCCGACCTGATCGACCGCGCGCTGGGGCTGGGGTACGCCACCGGCGCCAGCCTGCTCGCCGGCTGCCTGGCGCTGGTGCTGTTGGCGTGGCGCCTGTCTGAAAAGTCGATCTCGGTCAGCAACATCGCATCGCGCCGCGCCGAAGGCTTCTACTGGACCGCCGTGCTGTTCTCCAACACGCTGGGCACCGCCTTGGGCGACTTCCTCGCCGACGATTCCGGGCTGGGCTTCACCGGCGGCGCGCTACTGATCGGCAGCCTCATCGCGCTCACCGCGCTGGCCAGCCGCATCAAGGGCATCAACCGGGTCATCCTGTTCTGGATCGCCTTCGTGCTCACCCGCCCGTTCGGTGCCACCTTCGGCGACCTGCTCACCAAGCCGCTGGAAAAAGGTGGCCTGGGCTTCGGCACGGTGGGCTCGTCGCTGGTGCTGTTCACCATCCTCGCCACACTGGTGGCGCTGCCGATGCTGCAGCGGCGGGCGCAGCCGGCTGGCTAGCGCGCCGTCCAGCCCCCATCCACCGGCAACGCCGTGCCGGTGATCTGGGCGGCGGCGTCCGAGGCCAGGAACACCACCATTTCTCCCAGCTGCTCGGGCGTAACGAACTGCAACGAGGGTTGCTTTTCGGCCAGCAGCGCGCGCGCGGCGGTCTCCTGATCCGTACCCTCGCGCTCGGCCAACGCAGTGATCTGCTGCTCGACCAGCGCGGTCCGCACCCAACCCGGACAGATCGCATTGGCGGTGATGCCGGTGCCCGCGTTCTCCAGCGCGGTCACCTTGGTGAATCCCACCACGCCGTGCTTGGCCGCCACATAGGCCGACTTGTTCGCCGAGCCCACCAGACCGTGTACGGATGCGATGTTGATGATGCGACCGGCGCCCTGCTGCTTCATGTGGGGCAAGGCCGCCGCCGTTGCATGGAACACCGCCGAGAGATTCAGCGCCAGGATCGCATCCCACTTCTCTACGGGAAACTCGTCGATTGAAGCGGTGTGCTGGATGCCCGCGTTGTTCACCAGGATGTCGATGCGGCCCATCGTCGCAACGGCGTGGTCGATCATTCCGCGCACCGCCTCGCCACGGGACAGGTCTGCGCCATCATGCGCCACCCGCACGCCGAACTCGGTTTCCAGCCTGGAACGGATGCGCTCGATCTCCGCTACATCGCCAAAGCCATTCAGCACGACGTCGGCGCCCTGCCGTGCCAGCGCCGTGGCGATGCCAAGACCGATACCGCTGGTGGAACCGGTAACCACCGCAACCTTTCCATTGAACATGGGCGAGCTTCCGTCGGGCACAGGCGGCCAGTGTAGCTTCACCGGCCCGCCCCTTTAAGCGACGCTACCTTGGTCAATCAACGATTAGAACGCATTGGGCACCCGCCGAGGGAAGTGTCCAGCGTTCATTCAAAACGGACGGTACAC
The DNA here is from genome assembly GCF_003205835.1 of Stenotrophomonas maltophilia. GTDB lineage: Bacteria > Pseudomonadota > Gammaproteobacteria > Xanthomonadales > Xanthomonadaceae > Stenotrophomonas > Stenotrophomonas riyadhensis. The sequence goes on along the minus strand of NZ_CP029773.1, from coordinate 1,942,290 downwards.
CTCAGAGGGGCGCAGCCGTGGCCTGCTGGCGATGCTGTCCGACTCCCACAAGGGCAATGCATCCACGCTTTACCCGGCGGATCGAACACGTCCGAAAATAGCTCCTGCGGCCGTTCTACTCCCCCCACCGCCAACCGGGCGGGGCGCCTTTCATCCAGCAGATGAGGACAAGAACCAACACTACGGCCCACGTGTAGAGCTGAAACGCGATGGGCTCGCGAAATGGAGAAAACAGAAACGGACCCGCCAGTAGCAGGCCGAATGCGACTGCGTACACAAGCCAGCCTTGCCACGCGCAAGGCATCCCCCAGCCCCATCCGTACTTTTTCCTGGTGAACCAGTACTTCTTGCTGATCATTGCAATCTTCCTCATCCCCTCTGGCTGTGACGAGAACAGAGCTACGGTCCGTGCGCAGCACGAAGACGTTGCGACCACTGTGCATCCGGAAAGGGCCGGCGTTTCGCATGGCGCGCAGGAACGAGCGGACCTCGTTCTATGTTACGAGCTTTGCGTGCTCATCGCAGATAATACTTGCACTGCCACGCATGAGATTGCTTCAGTATCAGATACCGCGCAGCAAACGCACATTCCTCATCGATTACATCGGTCGAAGGCGGCTACGCGCTGTCATACCATTATGGCGGCGCGTTCATACCGACGTTCATAACACGCTCTAGAAGATGACGCTCGCTCGATCAACGGTCGCCAGTGGACTGGCCTTCCGCACCGCCTCCAGAAACAGCAGGAAGTCGCGGTTGAACAGCGACAGGTTGTTGGTGAACGTTACGCACCTTGTGCCCGCTGCGCGACTGAAGCATACCTGCCAGACATAGCGCGCATAGATGACGTCGGACGTTCGAGTGACTGAGGTGATCTGCGAGAGCGGAACCGCCGTGGGTATCGGGCCCCGCCGCAGGTAAAAGAATTCTGTGTCGAAGAAGTAGTGCTCCCGATCCTCTTTGCCATCCACCATCACCAGGGTCATGGACGTGCCGGAAATTCGGCGAGGCGGATTCAAATGCAGCCCTGATCCCAAGGCAGAACGGGCTCTCAGCGTCCTTCGCCGCTGAATGAACCAAAGGGTCAACAACGGAATCGCCGCAAGGACAATGAAGCCTGCAGTCTTCGAAACAACCTCCAATGCGCTTGGCACCCAGATCTCCAGGATGAACGTTCAGGCACTGACGACGCCCGGGTAGATCCACGCCACGCGTGGATGCTCTCCCTCAACGCCCCATCACTTCCAATGATCCGGCCCCAGGAACGGCAGGCTCAACACAAACACCGGAACCGCCACTGGTATCAACGCCGCGCCCAGCACCTTGCCTGCGGCCGTCCCAACACCTGGCTTGTCCTCCCTCTCCGGCTGGATCCGCTGCGCCCGCGCACTGATCGGCTGTGCCAGCTTCCCCTTCTCCGCCAGCGCAGCGGCGTCCGGCAACTTCACCCGCTCGCCGTCGCCCTCGAACAGCGCGCTGTAATAGCTGCCGCCCTTCTTTGAAAGATTGCAGGCCCGATCAAACGCCAGCGCGTAGCGGCTCCGATCCTGCGGCAGGTAGTAGCGCGCACGCTCATCCACATACTTCGCCTCGCGCGGGAGCACCTCAATCCGCTCCAGCTTGAACTGCGCGGCCTGTTCCGGCGTCACCTGCTCCGGCCGCAACAGCAGCGCATAGCTGCCGTGCACCTTGGCCTTGTTGGCCGGGTCGCGCCAGTCCTCATGGAAGTACATCTGCGCGCAGGCCACCGTCTCGCGCAGCGGGCTGTCCATCAGCGCACGGTACTCGCGGAACGGCGCGGCATTGAAACGCATCGGCTCTTCAAAGCGCGGCAGCAGGTATAGCTGGCCGTCGTCGGCCACGAACGCACCGGTGATTTCGCGGCTTGAGGCGTGCTCCTCCGGGCCACTGGCACAGCCGGAGAGCAGCGCCAGGCACAGGGCGGAGAAGGTGAAGAGGATGGACGTTCGCATGTCGTAGTGAATGGCTTCCGTGGAAACAAGGCCCCGTCATACCTGATGGTCAGGGCCGGGCGCCATGGTGCCATGTGCTCCATCAGGCTCCAAGTTGAGCCAGTGAACCTTCACGTGGCCGATGTGAGCCTGACCGACGCCGGGCGGCTCTATCTGGAACAGGTGCGCACCGCCTTCGGCCTGCTGGACGACGCCGAGCGCGACGTACTGGCCCAGGACGGTGCGCTGGCCGGCCGCGTGCGCCTGAGCGTGCCCACCACCTATGGCCACTACCGGCTGCCGCCCGTGCTGGCGCGCTTTGCGCAGCAGTACCCGCAGGTGCAGGTGGAACTGAACATCACCAACCGCAACGTGGACCTGGTGGCCGAAGGCTTCGACCTGGCCATCCGCCTGGGCCAGCTGCCGGACAGCGGGCTGGTGGGGCGAAAGCTGGAGGATGCACCTTTGGTGCTGGTGGCTTCGCCGGAGTACCTGGAGCGCCGCGGCACGCCGCAGATGCTGGACGACCTGCAAGCAGCACCTGTGCCTGCCCTTCGTGATGCCACGCACCGGGCGGCTGGCGCCATGGGCGTTCCGCGATGGCGGGCGCGACGTGGACTGGCTGCCGCGTTCGTCTATCGAGACCTACGACGATGTGCTGGGCATGGTGTCGCTGGCCGAACAGGGCCTCGGCATCTGCCAGAGCTATGAGTTCATCGTGCGCGAGCGGCTGTTGCGCGGGCGCTGGTGGAGGTGCTGCCGCAGCTGCGGGGGAGATCGCGGCCGTTCTCGGTGATCTATGCGCCGCATCGGCGGCAGTCGGCGGCTGCGCGGGCGATGATTGAGTTGCTGGTTGGGAATGCGGCTGAGGATAGCGTCGGTTGAAGCCGGGGCTTGTTAACGGTGTCGGGTTTGAACCGATTTTCGAGGTGTGCAGCTGATCGCGCGCCGTTGCTTGGCGAGTCGGACTAAGAACTGTTGCAAAGAAGGCTGTCGCGCTATTCGCTTGTGGCGTGGGCGATTGCGCCACTTTGATTCGCTATCAGCAGAGCAGCTGCGTGAATGCGTCTGCTGGCGTCGCGTGCTGCACGAATGGTGCGTGCAACAATAGTTCTTCGCTCTCGGATTCAGAGATTCCTTCGCGAATTTCTATTGGCATTCGAGGCGGCTGCGTAAACACCATGGTGCGCCACCGACAACGGGTGGCAGCGGGCGTCCAAACCCGAGACAGATAGTTGTTTACGCTTGCCCGTCGGCACCGTCCTTAACCGGTGCCGGCGGGCAATCCGTCGGCCTTTATGGCGGGCGGTGCGTGGGGGTCTTCGGACCCGCCGGTTATTGACAACTGTCTGTCCCGGTTTGGAACCCGCACCGTCCGCCACCTCTTCGCGGTGGCGCTGTTAAGCACAGCCACGGAAGCCGACGCCATGAACGAATCCGACACCTTTTCCTCGTACACCGTTGTTGAGCCCATCAACGACGACACTCCCCTGCCCGACCTGAACTCCCTCCTCGGCATCCTCAAGCGCATGCGCGGCTGCGAGGGTGCCGATGGGCATCCTTGGCCAGAAACCGATGTATCACCCGGCCGCCGCGTCAGCCTGGCCAGGAGCGAGCGTGCGATGGTGGGAGCACTGACGGTGCTGGAACTGCTACACGCGGCAGACCGCTGCCGGGTGGCAGCGGACCCGGAGCGGCATTTGGATGAGGGGGTTGTGGATGGGCTGTTTCTGGCTTGCCGGGGGTTGGTTGAGTGGGCTTGTCGGGAGGTAAGGCCGGAGTAAACCACCAGTCCCTCGCCAGACCACACGGGCGCCTATCGGCGCCCTGATTCATTAATCGTGCGTCTACTTGGACCACGCATTTGACAGTGATTCCGCCTGCTTCAGCACCAACTCGATCGCGGCATCTTCACCTACCGGCGGGTACTTCCACTTCTTCAGGGTGCGTCGCACCAGAATCCGCAACTTAGCGCGGACGCTCTCACGCACCTGCCAATCCACCGTGGTGCTGTTGCGCAGCTTCTCCGTGATCTCGATGGCAATGCTCTTCAGAGTATCGTCACCCAACTCCTGCACCGCACCTTCGTTGTTGGCTAAGGCGTCATAGAAGGCGATCTCATCCTGACTCAGCCCCAATGCCGCCTCGCGCTCTAGGGCCGCCTGGAAGTCCTTGGCCATCTGGATCAACTCCTCGATGACCTGCGCCGTCTCCACTGCTCGGTTGTGGTACTTTCGCAAGGTTTCCAGCAAGCGGTCGCCGTACTTCTTCTCCTGCACTACATTGTTGCGCGCCCGCGCCTTGATTTCGTCGCGCAGCAGCTTTTCCAGCAGCTCCACCGCCAGATTGCGGCTCTTCATCTGCCGCACGTCTTCCAGGAACTCGTCTGAAAGCAGGCCGATGTTGGGCTTGTCCAGGCCCGCCAGCGCAAAGATGTCTGCCACCCCGTCCGCCACGATGGCGTTATCAAGGATCTGCTTGAGCGCGCTGTTCTTGTCCGCGTCGGAACGCTTGCGATCCACCGTAGTGAACTTGACGATGGCGGCCTTGACGGCGGCGAAGAAAGCAATCTCGGTGCGCAAGTCCGCGGCTTCATCGAGCGTACTGCATAGGGAAAACGCCTTGCTCACCGCCAGCATTGCATCCAGGAAGCGCTGCTTGCCGTCCTTCAGACCCAGGATATGGTTGGCCACTGGCACCAACAGTTGCAGCGCATCCGCTTCGAACCTGCTGTAATCAAAGCCATGCATCAACCCGCGCACGATGTCCAGCTTCTCCAGCAACACGGCCAGGGCCTCCGCCGCGCTGTGCGCAGGGTCGCCCTTGCCCTTGGATTCGGTGTAGGTCTTGAGCGCCGCTTTCAGCTCGTTGGCAATGCCGATGTAATCTACGACCAATCCACCGGGCTTGTTGCGGAACACTCGGTTGACGCGGGCGATGGCTTGCATCAGGTTGTGGCCCTTCATGGGCTTGTCCACGTACATGGTGTGACAGCAGGGCGCGTCGAAGCCAGTCAGCCACATGTCGCGCACAATCACCAGCTTCAACGGGTCTGCCGGGTCTTTGAAGCGCTTTTCCAGGCGTTTCTTCACCTGCTGGCTGTACAGATGAGGCTGCAGCAGGGCCTTGTCCGCTGCCGAGCCGGTCATCACTACCTTGATTGCGCCCCTCTCCGGGTCGGCATCGTGCCAGTCCGGGCGCAGGGCCGCGATGGCGTCGTAGAGCTCGGCGCAAATGTCACGACTCATGCACACGATCATCGCCTTTCCTTCCAGCGTGGCCGTGCGCGTCTCGAAGTGCTGCACCAAGTCGGCAGCAACCTGCTCCAGACGCGGTCGCGCACCAACCAGCTTGGTCAGCGCCGCCCAATCGCTCTTGGTCTTCTCGCGGGCAGTGATGTCTTCCTCGTCCTCGATGACCTCATCTACCTGGGCATTGAGTGCGTCGATCTCGGCCTGGTTCACGTCCAGCTTAGCTAGGCGGCTTTCGTAAAAGATTGGGACCGTGGCGCCATCGTCTACCGCATCCTGAATGTCGTAGATGCTGACGTAGTCGCCGAACACTGCTCGAGTGTCTTTGTCTTCCAGAGCGATGGGCGTGCCGGTAAAGCCGATGAAGGTGGCATTGGCCAGTGCGTCGCGCATGTGCTTTGCATAGCCGAACACGTATTTGCCGGTCTTGGTATCCAGCCGCCCCTTCATGCCGTACTGGCTGCGGTGCGCCTCGTCGGAGATCACCACGATATTGCTGCGAGCCGACAGCAGGGGATGTTGTTCTTCATCTTCCAGCAGGGCGAACTTTTGCACCGTGGTGAAGAGGATGCCACCCGCCTCGCGCGAGGCAAGCATCTCGCGTAGTTCCTCGCGGCTGCCCGCCTGCACCGGCATCTGCCGGAGCAGGTCTTCGGCCGCGCAGAAGGTGCCGTACAACTGCCCGTCCAGATCGCTGCGATCGGTCACCACCACTAGCGTGGGGTTCTTCATCTCCGGCTGCTGCAACAGCTTGCCCGCGTAGCAGGCCATGGTGATGCTCTTGCCCGAGCCTTGCGTATGCCACACCACGCCGGCCTTGCGGCTGCCGGGCTGCACTTCCTTGCCATAGATGGCACGCGGCTCCTGTACCTCCACCATGCCCTTGTTCGGGCTGCTGGTGGCAATCAACGTGGCCTTCACCGCTTCGCATACTGCATGGAACTGATGGTAGCCCGCGATTTTCTTCATGATCTGGTCGGCATCTTGTTCGAACAGCACGAAGTGGCGCACGTAGTCGAGAAACAGTGCACGCTCGAAGTAGCCGCGCACCAGCGTCTCCAGCTCGAACTCCAGCAACGGCCGGTCATCCTCATTGGCAATCACCCGCCAAGGCTGCATGCGCTCCTGATTCGCAGTGAGCGACCCCAACCGCGCCGTGAAGCCGTCGCTGACCACCACCGCCACGTTGGTGTTGAACAGGTCGCTGACCTCGTCCTTGTAGGTCTGGATCTGGTTGAAGGCATCCCAAATGTCGGTCTGCGCGTTGGCAGGGTTCTTCAGCTCGATCACTGCCAGCGGCAGGCCGTTGACGAAGGCCACCAAATCGGGACGGCGCGGCTGCTTGGTGCCAGTCACGGTGAACTGGCTGACCAGCAGGAAGTCGTTGTTGCCTGGGCTCGCAAAGTCGATCAGGTTGACCAGGTCGGTGCGTTTTTCCTCGCCTTCGGAGAACTCGACCGAGACGCCGGACAGCAGCAGCCGATGCACGCGGCGATTACGGGCGATCAGCAGCGGCTCGCTGACCGTCAGGAGCTCGTGTGCCGCCTGCTCCAGCGCGGCGGAGGGGATGTGCGGGTTGATGCGTGCTAACGCGGCCAACAGGCGCTCGCGCAACACGACCTGAGAGTAGTCGGTGCGAGCGGGACTGTTGCCATCAGGCGCAATCTCCGGGCCATTGGCATAGCTCCAGCCCAACTCAGAAAACCAGCCGATGGCAGCGGCTTCCAGTTGTTGTTCATTTACTCTCACAGCGCATCACCCTTCATACTCATTCGGCAATAGATAGATTACTCACTTCTTATGCCCCCCTGAAAAAGGCATCTACCGCTCACCACCAGGCCACCAATGAATTCAGATAAGGCCTAAGAAACACGCACCAATTTCCCCTTTGACTAAAAATCCGCAATAAACAATTCACCAGAAAGAAGCCTGGGAAGCAGGGAGTCACGGAGTTCAGCGAGACTTCGAATTTCCTCAAGCAGCGAACGGTGCGCTGCAAAAAATGGGCCAACCAACTCTGAAAATCTGGAATTTACATCGCAGCCGGCCTTAATGAAAGGTATGCTGTTCATGTTCCTCTGATTCAACTTGAGCTGAACCGCACCCGTGACATAAGCTGAGATGTTCTGCATAGAAATAAACAGCATCAATTGCTCAGTTGATACACCACTTGTACCCTGTAAGACGTGCGCGTGATTATTGACCCACGACTTCCCCCAGATGTATTGAACAAACGGCGTGCCATCTTCCCTTAATACAGAACCATCTTCTCCTAGCAACAAAAAAACGCCGTCGAATATGTGCTCGTCGACATAATCCATGACACTAGTTGCGCCATAGTAGGGGATCTTGCCTTTCTTGTCTTCGCGCTGACGCTTGGAAAGAGGAATTCGGTTCTTATCAAAGCAAACGGAAACACTTCCAAAATCTGAAACTCCCCATCCCTCCGGAATCTCGCCCAGCTCCGACTCTTCCATTGCATCGGGGAACAATGAGGCCGTGGCAGCGAGCTGGTCGTGGTGCTCGAGGGACATCTGATCGAGTTCGCCGTCGGTATTTCCGCTGATGGCGCGCATGGCGGCGCGCAGCGGGTCTTGGCCTTGTTCTATGGCAGCCATCTTGGCCTTGACGGGGTCAAAATCGACAAACCAGGATTTGAAGATGGCTTGCGCCATGGCTTCGAGGGTTTGGTTGATGCGGCGGTTGAGGCTTATCTTGTCGGCAAGCGAGAACCTGACGTTTGCGATCCTCTCCTGCTCTTCCTTGGAGGGCAGATCAACTTCCAACTTTAAGAGTTCAGCTTGGCGAATACCTTGAACCGTTGATCCAGATGCTCGTGCTGCAATCTGCCGCTGCCCCTCTGAGGAGGCCAGCCAAGTTGCTAGGTATTTGGCATTAATCAATCGCGGATTAGGCCGCAACCCAAATACTCGCTGCCCGAGCACGTATTTTTTGTCGTCATGAATGTAGAAGACTTCACCCATTGGTGCTTCGGAGGTCAAAATGATATCGCCCTCTTGCACCTCCACTGTCATCCACTTCTTATACATCTCAGCAGATGCATACCGCATTGACTGCACCTCAACCAAGGCATCCGTCTTGACGTGCTTGGCAGATAGAACGGGGACGCCACTTAAGAAGAAATCATCGAATCCCATCTTGTTTGGGGTCTTACCACGATGATCAATGATCAGTTCCAAGAGTTCAGAGAGCGGGCGTCTTGTCGGATTAGATGGCATAACCTAGCCCCGCCAGTTTCTTCTTGATCTCCGCTTCCAGCTTCGCACTCTCCGCAAATTGCTCCGCCAAATGCGCCGTCAGTCGCTGCATCTTCTCGGCAAAGGGCTCGCCGTCTTCTTCCTGCTCGGCCGCACCTACAAATCGCCCCGGTGTCAGTACATGCTCGTGCTTGCGGACTTCGTCCAGCTTGGCGGAATGGCAAAAGCCCGGTACATCCTCATACCCCTCGCCCTGTTGCCAAGCATGGAAGATGTCGGCGATTTTCTTTATATCGTCCGGAGTAAAGTCACGCAGCACACGATCCTTCATGTAGCCCATCTGGCGGGCATCGATGAACAAGAATTTGCCGCGCCGGTCGCGCTTCTTCTTGTCCAGCGCGAATCCGTTCTGCTTGTCGCGGGTCAGAAACCAGATACAGGCTGGAATCTGGGTGTTGGTGAACAGCTGGCCGGGCAGCGCGACCATGCACTCTAGGTAATCGTCTTCGATCAACCGCTTGCGGATTTCACCTTCGTTGTTCGTATTGGAGCTCATCGAACCGTTGGCCAGCAGCAGCGCCATGCTACCAGTGGGCGCGAGGTGCCAGAGCATGTGCTGCAACCACGCGAAGTTGGCATTGCCCTGCGGCGGCGTGCCGGCAATCCAGCGCGGGTCGTCGGCCAGCTTTTCGTTCCACCATTCCTTCATGTTGAAGGGTGGGTTGGCCATCACGAAGTCGGCGCGCAGGTCCGGGTGCAGGTCGTTGAGCAGGGTGTCGGCCGGACCGGTGCCGAAGTTGAAATCGATGCCGCGAATGGCCATGTTCATCGCGGCCAGCCGCCAGGTGGTGGGGTTGCTCTCCTGCCCGTAGACGCTGATCTGCCCGCTCTTGCCGTTGGCTGCCTTGCCGCCGTGCTGTTCGATGAACTCCTCGCTTTGCACGAAGAAGCCGCCGGAGCCCATGGCCGGGTCATAGACACGGCCCTTGAACGGCTGGAGCATTTCCACGATCAGGGTGACGATGCTCTTTGGAGTGTAGTACTGTCCACCCTTCTTGCCTTCTGCTAGGGCGAACTGGCCAAGGAAGTACTCGTAGACGTGGCCGAGGATGTCCTTGGATTTCAGGTTCAGCGGCTGCCCCTTGTACTCCTTGGCGCTGAAGTCGGTATCCGAGAAGTGGCTGATCAGCCCGGCAAGCTTGCTGGAATCGAGTTGCACACGAGCGAAGTCCTTGTTGAGTACGTTCTTCAGGCGGGCATTCTCGCGCTCGACAGCTTCCATGGCGTTGTCGATCAACCAACCGACCGAACGCATTTCCTCGGGCTCGTCCTTGCCCGGCTTGTTCCACGGCAGCGACGCCTTGGGTGGCAGTTGTGCGCAGTCGCGCAGCGTCTGCCAACGCGCTTCTACCGGCACCCAGAACACGTTCTTCTCTGTGTAGTAGTCGCGTACTTCCAGTTCGGCGGCAATATTCTCTTCGTACTCCTGGGTACCTGGGCCGCCGTATGCGTCCGGATCCATGTAGTAGTCATGATCCGGGTTGGTGAACTGTTCACGCAGTTCGCGCTGCCGTTCTTCGAAGGCATCGGAGACATACTTGATGAAGATCAGCCCGAGCACGACGTGCTTGTACACGGCGGCGTCGAGGTTGGAGCGCAGCTTGTCTGCGGCAGTCCAAAGCTTCTTTTCCAGATCGTTGAAGAATTGTTGTTCTATGGGTTTCATGTTTTTGTCCCGTATTGCGTTATGAGTGTCTTCCTTGCCGGCCTCACTGGCTTCTCCCCTGTTGGCCGCTGATTTCTTGGCGACGGGTTTGTGCAAGGATTAATCGTTGTCGTTCAAGGCCGCCGAATCATCGGAAGTAAATGGCGCATAGCATTGGAAGATACTGCCCTGCTGGCTCAGCGCTTCAAGCAGCCCCCTCATTTATAGGCCGTCAATGACACCGGATCTTCCGATGCATTGTTCAATATTCCGTTCTATGGGAATTAGCTACTCTTTCCCCAGTGTCAGGCAGGCCAGTAAAGCCGCTTTAGCGGCACAATTCGTTTGGTTTCGGCGTCGGTAGCGTCGTAGTGCTCTATCAGGGCGCGCACCACATGGTCCAGCGTCCACATGGCCAGCGGAATGGATGCCCGATCCGCTTCGTACTGCGCGTCCTTGGTGAAGCCGCCGGTACTGACGTACAGACCACGATCATCCTTATGGCGGCCGCCGAGGAAGCTGCGGATTTCCTGACTCCCCATCTGCCCTTTGCGGTGCTTGACCTCCACGACAATGCGAGGGTGTTCGAAGCCAAAGCCGTCCGGCGAAGCCACGATGTCTTTGCCTCGGTCTGAACCGGGAGGAGAGACCTGGGTCTTGTAGCCCATGGCGCGCAAGATTCCGGCCACCAGCTGCTGCATATCGTCCCAATCAAGCTCGTTGACGCGGTCTTTGATTCGCTCCACCGCTTGAGAGTCGATGTCAGCCAGAGGATCTGCTACTACCTCATCTGCTTCATCATCGGCCATCGGGGCCGACTGCCCCTGAAGAGCGGCGAGAACTTCGGCAGCAGCAACTCGCGGCACCTCGAACAACGTCAAGGTGGAACCAAGACTATTCTTTGTACCGGTGCCCAAACGATCGCGTGGCAATTCCTGCGCGCCCCAGTGAACATCTCGGGCTAAAGGCATGCCCTGCTCTGCCCAATCGGCATGATGCGTAGCGGGACCAGCAATCCTACCGATCGAGTAAATGCGGTTTGGAGGAGAATAGGTAACAACCCAATCGCCATCTCGAATGTCGTTGACGAAGCGCCACACCTGAGAAGCGCCTGACACTACCGTGCCATGCTTGGCCTGCGGCTCAGCTGCCTGATAGAGAGCGATCAGCTGTTTTCGACCAACGCCAGGTTTGGCATGAGCAGCGAGCTGACTCCAGCCCACAGCAACGACACCGCGCTCTCGAAAAGCGTCATACAAGGTGCCGCCATCGCCGCGAACCATCCACATCCGTTCCATCGCGCCTCCTCCCATTCTCGAAGCCATTAATCCAGCCCGCCCAAGAACTCGGCTGTCAGCACGACGGGCTTGATACTTCGCAAGTTGTGGCTCTACGAGTCAGGATCTTGGCGAAGTGGTTACCCGTGACATTGTATCAGCGCCCAATGGTCGTCAATGCCCCAGCTAGGCCCGCCCATTAGACTCAACTGATAGGCTCGCACCTCCCCTAAAACAACAAGGGCGCCTCTCGGCGCCCTCGTTCTTTCAACTCATTCCCACTCAATAGTCGCCGGCGGCTTCCCCGAGATGTCATAAACCACCCGCGACACCCCCCGCAACTCATTGATGATCCGGTTGCTCACCGTCCCCAGGAACTCATACGGCAGATGCGCCCAATGCGCCGTCATGAAGTCAATCGTCTCCACCGCACGCAGCGCAATCACCCACTCATAAGCCCGCGCATCACCCACCACGCCCACCGACTTCACCGGCAAGAACACGGCAAACGCCTGGCTGGTCTTGTCGTACAGATCCGCCTTGCGCAGCTCATCAATGAAGATGGCATCGGCCTTGGCCAGCAGCTCGGCGTATTCGCGCTTCACTTCACCCAGAATACGCACGCCCAGGCCCGGGCCCGGGAACGGATGGCGGTAGACCATGCTGCGCGGCAGGCCGAGCTCAACGCCCAAGCGGCGCACTTCGTCCTTGAACAGCTCGCGCAGCGGCTCCACCAGGCCCAGCTTCATGTGCTCCGGCAGGCCGCCCACGTTGTGGTGGCTCTTGATCACATGCGCCTTGCCGGTCTTGCTGCCGGCCGACTCGATCACGTCCGGGTAGATGGTGCCCTGCGCCAGCCACTTGGCGTTCTTCAGCTTGTTCGACTCTTCGTCGAAGATCTCAACGAACAGGTTGCCGATGATCTTGCGCTTGGCTTCCGGGTCGCTCACGCCTTCCAGCGCGGCGAAGTAACGGTCGGCCGCGTTCACGCGCACCACCTTCACGCCCATGTGCTCGGCGAACATCGCCATCACCTGGTCGCCTTCCTGCCAGCGCAGCAGGCCGGTATCCACGAACACGCAGGTCAGCTTCTCGCCGATGGCCTTGTGCAGCAGCGCGGCCACGACGGACGAATCGACGCCACCGGACAGGCCCAGGATCACTTCGTCATCGCCCACCTGTTCGCGCACGCGGGCGATCTGGTCGTCAATGATGTTGGCAGCGGTCCACAGGGTCTGGCAGCCGCACACATCCACCACGAAGCGGCGCAGCAGCGCCTGGCCCTGCAGGGTGTGGGTCACTTCCGGGTGGAACTGCACGCCGTACCAGCGCTTTTCTTCGTTGGCCATGGCAGCCACCGGAATGCGGTCGGTGGTAGCGGTGATGGTGAAGCCCGGCGGCGCAACGGAGACGTGGTCGCCGTGGCTCATCCAGACATTCAGCTTCGGCTCGCCGCCGTGGTCGCTCAGGCCCTTGAACAGTGCATCCGGGTTGATCACGTTCACTTCGGCGTGGCCGAATTCGCGCTGGTCAGCGGCTTCGGTCGCACCGCCCAGCTGCGCGGCCAGGGTCTGCATGCCGTAGCAGATGCCGAAGATCGGCAGGCCGCTGTCGAACACTTCCTGCGGCGCGGCCGGGGCACCCGGCAGCGTGGTCGATTCCGGGCCACCGGACAGGATGATGCCCTTGGCGCCGAACGCAGCGATCTCGGCAGGGTTGTGGTCCCACGCCCAGATTTCGCAGTAGACGCCCAGCTCGCGGATGCGGCGGGCGATCAGCTGCGTGTACTGCGCGCCGAAATCGAGGATGAGGATCTTGTCGTTATGGATGTTGGTCATGGTGCCGTTCCAGTGGTGTTTTTCGCAGCGCCCGGCGCTTCAAGGCTCTGCGTCAGCGTGGCGATGAACGCCTCGCGTTGTTGAATATGTGAGGTGTCTTCCTCGTCCCAGCGCAGCATCAGCAGGCCGTGCGGTGCGTTGGCGTTGGAGCGGTTGGCGCGCGGCAGCTCGGCGATTTCCTGCACTTCGGTGCCGGGTACGATGCGCCGTTGAAAGGCACGCATCGGGTAGCCAGATGCTTTCGCATTACCCCAATCGGCCATCGCTGCACTCATCCGCTTCGGCTCCAACGGCCCCAGCTCGGCGGTGACCACGGGGTCTTCAAGCCTGTCACCCAGATCGGTAACGCACCGCAGGATCACCTGCAGCGGGCGCTCGCCGGTGCCCTTCAGCAGCCAGCGCTGCTCGCCAGCGGCCTGCACCTGCCAACCCTTTGGCAGCGAGAACGCGTTCTGGCACGCCTGTACGTCCTGCAGTTGCGAAACCGCCGCGCCCGGAGACCCGGAGCGCGGCGGCGGTTCGGACAACGAACAGCCTGCCATCAGCAGGCTGCCCGTAATCGCAAGAGCAGTTCGCAAGCGCATCAGGCGCGGTAGTTCGGCGGCTCTTTGGTGATGGTCACGTCGTGGACGTGGCTCTCACGCTGGCCGGCGCCGCTGATCTTCACGAACTTGGGCTTGCTGCGCATGTCTTCGATGGTGGCGCAGCCCACGTAGCCCATGGTGGCGCGCAGGCCGCCCATCAGCTGGTGGATGATGCCGCCCACCGGGCCGCGGTACGGCACGCGGCCTTCGATGCCTTCCGGCACCAGCTTGTCGGCGGTGGCGGCGTCCTGGAAGTAGCGGTCCTTCGACCCCTTCTCCATGGCAGCCAGCGAGCCCATGCCGCGGTAGCTCTTGTACGAGCGGCCCTGGTACAGCTCGGTCTCGCCCGGCGATTCCTCGGTACCGGCCAGCAGGCCGCCGACCATGATGGTCGAGGCACCGGCGGCCAGCGCCTTGCCGATGTCGCCCGAGTAGCGGATGCCACCGTCGGCGATCAGCGGGATGCGGTCCTGCAGCGCTTCGGCCACCAGGTCGATGGCGGTGACCTGCGGCACGCCAACGCCAGCGACGACGCGGGTGGTGCAGATCGAGCCCGGGCCGATGCCGACCTTCACTGCGTCCGCGCCGCTGTCCAGCAGCGCTAGTGCGGCTTCGCCGGTGCAGATGTTGCCACCGATGACCTGCACGTTCGGGAAGTTCTTCTTGACCCAGCTGACGCGGTCCAGCACACCCTGCGAATGGCCGTGCGCGGTATCAACCACGATCACGTCCACGCCGGCGGCGACCAGCGCTTCCACGCGGCGATCGGTATCGCCACCCACGCCGACGGCAGCGCCGACGAGCAGGCGGGTCGACAGATCCTTGGCAGCGTTCGGGAAGTCGGTGTTCTTCTGGATGTCCTTGACGGTGATCAGGCCACGCAGCTCGAACGAATCATTGACCACCAGCACCTTTTCGATGCGGTTGCGGTGCAGCAGCTGCAGCACTTCGTCGGACGCAGCGCCTTCCTTGACCGTGATCAGGCGATCCTTCTTGGTCATGATGTGGCGGACCGGATCGTCCAGCTCGGTCTCGAAGCGCATGTCGCGGTGGGTCACGATGCCGGCCAGCAGGCCGTCGCTGCCCACCACCGGTACGCCGGAGATGTTGTGCGCCTGGGTCAGGGCCAGCACGTCGCGGATGGTGGTTTCCGGGCCGACGGTGATCGGGTCGCGGATGACACCGGCCTCGAACTTCTTGACCTTGGCCACTTCCGCGGCCTGCTGTTCCAGGCTGAGATTCTTGTGGATGATGCCCATGCCGCCGAGCTGGGCCATGGCGATGGCCAGGCGGGCTTCGGTGACGGTATCCATGGCTGCAGACAGGATCGGAAGCTTCAGCTTCAGGTCGCGAGTCAACCGCGTTTCGAGGTTGACGTCCTTGGGCAGGATGGTCGAATGGGCGGGGACGAGCGAGACGTCGTCGTAAGTGAGTGCTTCAGCCTGGATGCGCAGCATCGGCATACCCGAGATGTGGGGAAGCGCGACATTTTACCCCTTTTTCGCGCCGTGTGGCAGGGGGTAGATGCGACGCAGTGTCGCGCGGGCGGTGATTGGTTCAGGGGGGCCGTCGGGGCCGACGGCATACCGCCTTTGGTGGGTGCCAACCTTGGTTGGCACGATCCGTCCGGCACCGGTGCCCCAGATGGGCCGATGGCCCCGATGGATGTGCCAACCAAGGTTGGCACCTACCAGGAGCGGGTCATCGGCCTGCCCCAGCATTGTGCCGACCAACGGTCGGCACCCACCTTAAGAGGATCACTCGGGCCAGTCCTGGAACTGCCTTTGGTAGGTGCCAACCTTGGTTGACACGATCTGTCCGGCACCGGTGCCCCAGCTGGGCCGATGGCCCCGATGGATGTGTGCCAACCAAGGTTGGCACCTACCAGGAGCGAGCCGCTGCGGTCAGCTCAGCGCTTCCGCCGCTTCCAACGTGTTCTGCATCAACGTGGCCACGGTCATCGGACCCACGCCACCCGGCACCGGGGTGATCCAACTGGCCCGCTGGGCGGCGGCTTCAAACCCGACGTCGCCCACCAGGCGGCCGTCATCCAACCGGTTGATACCGACATCGATCACCACCGCGCCCGGCTTCACCCATTCGCCCGGCACGATGCCCGGGCGACCCACCGCCACCACCAGGATGTCGGCGTTGCGCACGGCCTGTTCCAGCACGTCCTTGGGGGTGAACTTGTGGCAGCTGGTCACGGTGCAGCCGGCAATCAGCAGCTCCAGGCCCATCGGGCGGCCGACGTGGTTGCTCACGCCCACGATGGTGGCGTTGCGGCCGCGCACCGGCTGGTCGGTGTGGCCCAGCAGCGTGGTGATGCCGCGCGGGGTGCACGGGCGCAGGCCGAACTCGCGCAGGGCCAGGTGGCCGACGTTTTCCGGGTGGAAGCCATCCACGTCCTTGCGCGGGTCGATGCGCTGGATCAGCCGGCGCGCGTCCGGAATGCCCGGCAGCGGCAGCTGGATCAGGATGCCGTTGATCTTCGGATCGGCATTGAGCTGGTCGATCAGGTCGAGCAGCTCGGCTTCCGTAGTACCGGCCGGCAGGTCGTAGTCATGTGCTTCGATGCCGACCTTCTCGGCGGCACGGCGCTTGTTGCGCACGTACACGGTCGAGGCTGGGTCGCCACCGACCAGCACCACGGCCAGGCCCGGGCGGCTGCCACCGGCTGCCACGCGGGCGTCAACGCGCACCTTCAGGCTGTCGAGCAGGTCCTCGGCGATGCGGCGGCCATCAAGGATGCGGGCAGGAAGCTGGGGGGCGGAATCGGTCATCGGGAGCGGGCGTGGGGCGGCGGGGACGCTATTGTCCCCGATTCAGGCCCCCTCGCCCACCGCGGAATGGGGTCCTGATGGGGTCGGATCCCTTTGCCACAGGCAAAGGGCTCTGACCCCGGGGTGACTCAAATTGCCAACCTCCGGTAGTGCCGGCCGCTGGCCGGCAACCTCATGCGTCGGAACGTTTCCGTATTTGCCGGCCAGCGGCCGGCACTACCGGGCTTTATTCTTCCTCTTCCGGCACATCCTGCGGGTTCAGCGTCTTGCTCTCGCGCTTCGGCGCGGTGAACGGCGTGGGCGTCGGTACGCCCTGCGGGCTGTTGCCGTAGATCATCCGGGCGCCGGCATTCAAACCACCACCGGCAATCTCAAGCTCGAAGCGCTCGGCATCGCGGCGGCGGATCTGCTCGGCGATCTCGATCGCGTCGTCCTCATCCGCACCCAGCTCCACCAGCGCGGCCTGGCCGAACAGCACTGCCGATTCAAACGTCTCGCGGATCTGGAAATCGACACCGGCATGGATCAACCGCAGCGAATGCTCGCGGTCGAACGAGCGCACCATCAGCTTGGCCTGCGGGAACTCGTGTGCCACCAGTTCAACGATGCGGTCGGCGGCCTCGGCCTTGTCCACGCACACCGCAATCGCACGTGCTGTGGCAGCACCCGAGGCGTGCAGCACGTCCAGTCGCGTGCCATCACCGTAATAGATCTTGAAACCGAAGCGCGCCGCGCTCTGGATCATCTCCACATCGTTGTCGATGATGGTCACGTCCACGTCGCGCGCCAGCAGCGATTGGCTGGCGACCTGGCCGAAGCGGCCGAAGCCGATCAGCAGCACGCTGCCGGACAGGCCGTCGGCCTCGTCCACGCCGTCCATGTTCACCGTCGGCTTCGGCGCGATGCGTTTGTAGACCAGCACCACCAGCGGGGTCAGCGCCATCGACAGCACCACCACGGCGGTGAAGTTGGCATTGATCTCCAGATCGATCACGCCGGCCGATGCGGCGGCGGAGAACAGCACAAAGGCGAACTCGCCACCCTGCGCCATCAGCACGCCGCGATCCAGCGCCTGCGCGTGATCGCTACCCATCACGCGCGCGACCACGTAGATGCACAGCGCCTTGGCCGCCATCAACGCCAGCACCAGGCCGAGGATCAGCTGCCAGTGCGCGGCCACCACGCTCAGGTCCAGCGCCATGCCCACGCTGAGGAAGAACAGGCCGAGCAGGATGCCGCGGAACGGTTCAATGTCCGCCTCGATCTGGTGGCGGAAGGTCGACTCGCTCAGCAGCACGCCGGCGAGGAACGCGCCCATCGCCATCGACAGGCCGGACAGCTGCATCAGCAGCGCCGCACCCAGCACCACCAGCAGCGCGGCGGCGGTCATCACCTCGCGCGCCTTCGATTCGGCCAGCACGCGGAACAGCGGGTTGAGCAGGAAGCGGCCGACCAGCACCAGGCCGACGATGGCACCGACACCGATCGCCACCGACAACCAACGCGAACCCTCGCCGTCGGCACTGCCAGCACTCGGTCCCATCCACGCCACCAGCGCCAGCAGCGGCACGATCAGCAGGTCTTCGAACAGCAGGATGGAAACGATCTTCTGCCCCGACGGCAGCGCGATGTCGCCACGCTCGGCCAGCAGCTGCATCACCACCGCGGTAGAGGTGAGCACGAAGCCGGTGGCGCCGATGAAGGCCACCTGCCATGGCAGGCCGAACAGTTTGGCGATGCTGGTCAGCACCACCGCACAGGTAACGATCTGCAGCGTGCCCAGCCCGAAGATTTCCTTGCGCAGGCTCCACAGGTGCGAGGGCCGCATCTCCAGGCCGATCACGAACAGGAACATCACCACGCCGAGCTCGGCGGTATGCAGGATGGCCTGCGGGTCGGAGAACCAGCCCAGCCCGAACGGTCCGATCGCCAGGCCAGCGGCGAAGTAGCCCAGCACCGAGCCCAGGCCGGCCCGGCGGAACAAAGGCACCATCACCACCGCCGCGCCCAACAGGGCCACGACCTTGACCAGCTCGCTGGTCGCTGCTTCTACCGCCATGCGGTGTGTTCCCCAAGATCCAGAATCGGGTTCAACAATAGAGCAATGCCGATGACGGCAATAGCACGCATGTTGCGCCGGATTGTCTTGGAGGTGGAACGATGCTGGGAGTGACCCCCAGCATCATCCCGAAACCATGCATACGCGTCGGTGGGTGCCAACCATGCCCCTTCGGTAGGTGCCAACCTTGGTTGGCACAAAAGCGCCGACCAAGGTCGGCATCTACCAATCCACTCCCCGGCCAGCCTCACCCGCCCCGGCAGAACGCGGCGTAATCGATATACCCCGGGAACGGCACGCCCGGCGCGCACACCGGGCAGTGCGGGTCTGGCCGGATGCCGGTCTCGCGGAAGCGCATGCCCAGCGCATCGAAGCGCAGCAGCCGCCCCACCAGCGGCTCGCCGATGCCCAGCAGCAGCTTCAGCACCTCGGTGGCCTGCAGCACGCCAGCCAGACCGGGCAGCACACCCAGCACGCCCGCCTCGGAACAGTTCGGCGCGAACTCCGGCGGCGGCGGCTCGGGGAACAGGCAGCGGTAGCACGGCGCCACACCGCGCTGGCGGCCGGCGTCAAACACGCTTACCTGACCGTCGAAGCGCTCGATGGCGGCATACACCAGCGGCTTGGCGTGCTTGATGCAGGCGTCGTTGAGCAGGTAGCGCAGCGGGAAGTTGTCCGACCCATCCAGCACCACGTCCACGCCCTCGATCAGCGCATCCACGTTCTCGGAGGTGACCCGCTCCGGCACCGCCTCGACCTCGATCGACGGGTTCAGCGCCAGCAGCCGCTCGCGCGCGGAATCGACCTTGAACTGGCCGACGCTGGCCTCGGTATGCACGATCTGCCGGTGCAGGTTGCTACGCTCCACGCGGTCATGGTCGGCGAAGCGCAGATGCCCTACCCCAGCGGCGGCCAGATAGAAGCCGGCCGGTGCGCCCAGACCACCTGCACCCAGCACCAGCACGCGTGATTGCTGCAGACGCCGCTGGCCGGCCTCGCCCACCTGCGGCAGCAGCAGGTGGCGCGAATAGCGGTCGTAGAAGTCGCGGTCGGCAGCGCTGGCCAGCGGCTGCACCAGCGGCAGCGACTGCTCGCGCCAGGCCACGGTTCCGCCCGTCACGGAAGCGACGCGGGTGTAGCCGGCCTCCAACAGGAACTGCGCGGCATCGGCCGAGCGTTTGCCGCTCTGGCAGATCAGCAGGATCTCCTGGTCGTGCTTTGGCAGATGCGCGGCCGGGTCGGCCTGCAGCTCGCCCTTGGCCACGCCGCGCGCGCCCTCGGCCATCCCGCCGGCCCGTTCGTGCGCTTCGCGCACATCGATCAGCACCGCGCCGTGGGCCAGGCGCTCGCGTGCCCGCGCGGGGGAAAGCTCTTGGATGCTCATGGCCGCATTATCGCGCAGACACCCTCGACGCGCCTTGCCCCGAACATGGCACCATGCGGGCGTCGCCCCCTGCATCCCGGAACCGCTGCATGCGCTCTGCCACCGAATTCTGGCGTGACCCGCGCATGCCCTTCGTCGAAAGCCGACGGGCCTGCGACAGCCGCGCCTGCCATCGCCCGCACAGCCATGACACCTTCTCGATCGGCGCCGTGGACGCCGGCAGCAGCGTGTTCACCGGCGCCGCGGAAGGACCGCGCCTGCTGCAACCCGGCAATCTGGTCGGCGTACCCGCAGGCCGCGTGCATGCCTGCAACCCCCTGCCCGGCCAGGTCTGGAGCTACCAGATGCTGCACCTGGATGCGCGCTGGATGGCCGAGGTCCGCGCCGAGTATGACGGCCTGCCCGGACCCGACTGGCAGCAGGAACCGATCCGGATCTCCCACCATCGCCCGCGCTACCAGCAATATTGCCAGCTCAACGAGACGTTGTTCTCCGACGATCCGGTCAGCGTCAAGGAAGCGGCCCTGATCGCGTTCGTCGGCGATCTGGATGAACACGATGGTGTAGCCGTCGCCGGCCCGCCTGAAGATGCCGCACTACAGCAGCGGATGCAGCCGGTGATGGACGTTCTGCGCCAGCGGCTCGAACACACCCCGGCCCTGCAGGAGCTCGCATCGCTGGCAGGCATGAGCCGCTACCAGCTGATCCGCGCCTTCCGACGTGCCACGGGCCTGACCCCACACGCCTGGCAGATCGACCAGCGCATCCAGGAGGCGCGCCGGCGGTTGTGCGAAGGTCAGGCGCTGGCCGCGGTCGCGCATGCGCTGGGTTTCGCCGACCAGAGTCATTTCCAGCGGGTCTTCAAGGCCCACGCCGGTGCAACCCCGGGCCAGTACCGGCGCTGAGCCTGCAATAACGTTCAATACCACTGCGCGGCACATCCCCAGACTGGCGCCCCAGCCAGCCGCCGCCGGACCCGATGGAACAGTTCCTGATCATCGCCACCGTACATTTTCTCGCCCTGCTCTCACCCGGTCCCGATTTCTTCCTCGTTGCACGCACCGCGATCACCTCCGGCTGGCGCACCGCCAGTGGCGCCTGCGCAGGCATCGCCGTCGGCAACGGCGTCTTCATCGTGGCGGCTTTCACTGGAATGGCCATGCTGCGCGCGGGCAGCGCAGGGTTCATTGCGGTGCAGTTGGCGGGCTGCGGCTTCCTGCTGTACCTCGGCACGCTGTTCCTGCGCCATGCGGGCTCGACGACGCTGCAGGCAGCTGACGCTGCCGCCGGATCGCCAGCGGGCGGTACCCATGGATGGTGGAAGGCGGCAGGGCTGGGCGTCCTGTCTGCGCTGCTGAACCCGAAGAATGCGCTGTTCTACGCAACGTTGGCGGCAATGCTCAACGGCCCGCAGGCCAACGCCGCAACGAAATTCTTCTATGGCGCGTGGATGTTCGGCATCGTCCTGCTTTGGGATCTGCTGGTCGCCGCGCTGGTCGGTCACCCGTGGGTGCTGCGTCGGTTCGCACGCGCCCTGCCCTGGCTTGAGCGGGCCGCAGGGCTTCTGATGATCGCACTGGCGCTATGGATCGTCGTGTCGCTGTGGGCCGGCTGATGCCGGCGATTCGCACCTATCGCAATGGCGTTCAATACCGCGCGTTCACACCCGCCCACACTCTGCACTTTCTGTAGGTCAGTGGCAGGTTTACGTGCAGCAGTTCTTCATCGTCGCGGTGCTGTACGGCTTCGCCATGCTCCTGCCTGCTTCGAATCACGCGAAGATCCTGCGCACCGCGATGGGCGCGGGCGGGCACGCCGCCATGGCCGCGTCGTTCGGTATCGCCATCGGTACGGGCGTCATCTGTGCGACGGCTTTCGTTGCAGCGGGCATGCTGGGAAACCGCGGCCTGTGGACGCTGGCGATGCAGTGCGCGGGCTGCCTCCTGCTGCTGCGCCTGGCGGGCATGTGCCTGCGCGACGCAGGCTTGACCCCTTTCTCTCCGCTTTCCCTGCAGATGCCCTGGGGCCTGCGCGCTCGCTCCCGTTGGCCGCACGCCGAAGCAGGATGCCTGCTGGCGCTCGCCAGCAGCAGCAACTGGATGCTGCAGTTCGCGATTGCAGCCCTGGTTACCGGCCTCGTTGCCGACACGGGCACCCAGGCCGCCTACGTGGCCTGCCTGAGTGGCGTTGCGTTGTCGCTCGGCCTGCTGATGGCGTGGCTCGGCAGCCATCCGCGCCGGGCACAGGGGTGTTGCCGATTGCTTCCATGGCTGGAGCATGCCGCGGGCCTGCTGATCGGGGCGGTGTCGGTGGCGTACCTGGCAGGTGCACTGGGTACGACCCTGGTCTGGGCAAGCATCACGGGGCAGGTGCAGCTACCGGAATCGATCCCTGCCACAAGTCAGGTGCAACCGGCTTCAACATCGCGGCGCGGTCGAGGCATGCCATGCGCGTTGCCTCATTGCCGCGCTCGTCGCAGCAGTTCGCCCTGATCGAGACATCGAGAACCAAACCCATACCTGGCTGGCGCCCCCAGCGCGCCCGCAACAGCAGTCCTCGGGTTTCATACTCTTAGGCCGATGTTCGCACGGACAATCGTCACAACGCTTCGGAACCCACCACGAGATGAGCATGCACAGTAGTTACCCTGATGATCCGTCCGGCTCGATCGTCGAAAGGATCGACATAGCACCGCTTGGAGCAGGGTCTTTGGAGGGAACAACCTTCACGGTGAAGGACAATATCGATCTGGCGGGTCATAAGACCTCCTATGGCAGCCCGGCCTGGCGGGCCAGGCATCCTGCGCCGAAGCTCAATGCGCTTTGCGTCGATCAGGTATTGGCTGCGGGCGCGCGCTGCGTAGGCAAGGTCGTCGCGGACGAATTCACGTATAGCCTCGACGGCGAAAGCCAATTCTTCGGCACGCCGGTGAATGCCAGGGCTCCAGATCGCATTCCCGGCGGCTCTTCAAGTGGATCTGCAGCGTCGGTCGCCAATGGCGTGGCCGATTTCTCCATCGGCACCGATTCGGGCGGCTCGATCCGTGTTCCTGCGAGCCTGTGCGGCATCTGGGGCATGCGCCCATCCCTGCACCGGATTTCCGAAGCCGGCGTGCTGCCCTTCATGCCGAGCGTCAGCACGGTGGGCGTCGTTGCTGCATCATTGAACCTGCTCGATGCAGCGACACGGGTTTTGCTGCGCAGCAGCTCAAGCCAGCCGGCGCCGCTGCAACGTATCCTGGTCCTCGCCGACGCGCTGGACATTGCTGACGAAGCAGTGAGAAACCAGGCGGATGCCGCCTTGCAGGCGATCGCCACCCGCACCGGCATCGTGCCGGAGACAGTCCGCTTCTCGCAGATCGTCGGCGCGGACGTTCCGCTAGTCGATTGCAATGTGAAGGCGCTGCGGAATCTGCAGACGGCCGAATTCCAGAGCACGGTCGGCAACTGGATCGAAACACACAAGCCCGAGCTTGGCTTTGCCTTCTCCATGGCGTATGGAAATGTGCAATCGTTCGACCGGCTTACCGCACTCGACAGCATCACCCGCTGCGAATGGTTCTTCGAGAGGATCAATGCTTGCCTCATGCCCGGAACCGTCATCTGCTTCCCCACGACGCCGGTCATTGCCCCCCTCAAGGGATCGCTGACGACGCTGGAGGCCGTGCTGGACTTCTACGATAGGACAATGGCGATCACCGCCTTTTCCGGTGTCGCGCGGCTGCCAGAGATTTCCATGCCGTTGCTGACTATCGACAATTGCCCGGTTGGACTCTCTGTTGCCGCCGGTCACTATCAGGATGAATTCCTGCTGGCCTCAGCCAGGCAGATGATAGAAGGAATTGCATAAGTCGAATCCCGTCGCTGAAAGGTCCCCTCGTCGAGTTCCACATCGAGGTAGGTCCCCCAGCGACCGCCCAGCGCACATCAATCAGCACGGCGCCGTAGGTCAGGCGCTCACGTGGGGGAAAGCTCTTCGATGCTCGAGGCCGCATTGTCGGGCACGTGGCGCCGGACCGCCTCGACCGGTATCTGCGAACACGGGGGATTGCCGGCCAGCGGCCGGCACTACCACAAACAAGAAAGGCGGCCCTGCGGCCGCCTTTCTCTGCATCACTTGCCCTTGACGTGCTTCATCAAGCGCCGCTTGGCCTTGACCTGCCGCTCGGTGAGGACATTCTTCTTGCCCTCGTACGGGTTGGTGCCCTCGCGGAAGATGAAGCTCACCGGCGTGCCGATCAGCTTGAAGCGCTTGCGGAAGAAGTTCTCCAGGTAGCGCTTGTAGGATTCCTGCAGCTCCTTCAGGCGCGTGCCGTGCACGATGAAGGTCGGCGGGTTTGCCCCAGCCGGATGCACGTATCGCAGCTTGGAGACGTGGCCGCGGATGGTCGGCGGCGGGTTGGTCTCGTACGCCACTTCCAGCGCCTTGTTCACTTCGCTGGTGGTGAAGGTCTTGTTCGCCGATTCGTGCGCGCGGTGCACCGCGCGGAACAGCTCACGCAGGCCCGAGCCATGCTTGGCCGAGATGCGAACGGACTCGGCCCACGGCACGAAGCCCAGCTTCAGCGACAGCATGGTTTCAGCCTGCTCGCGCTGGTACTCGGTCAGGCCATCCCACTTATTGATGGCAATGACCAGCGCGCGGCCGGCGTCGAGCACGGCACCGAGCACGGTGGCGTCCTGGTCGGTCACGCCTTCGGTGGCGTCGAGCATCAGCACGGCCACCTGGCACTGCTCGATCGACTGCATGGTCTTGACCACCGAGAACTTCTCGACGACCTCGTCCACGCGCGAACGACGGCGCAGGCCGGCGGTATCGATCAGGCGGTATTCGCGGCCGTCACGCTCCAGGTCCACCGCGATCGAGTCGCGGGTGGTGCCCGGCACGTCGGAGGCGATCATGCGCTCCTCGCCGAGGATGCGGTTGACCAGCGTCGACTTGCCCACGTTCGGGCGGCCGACGAAGGCGATGCGGATGCGGTTCGGATCGTTGTCCAGCTCTTCGCCGCTGCCTTCTTCGGGCAGGCGCTGGATCACTTCGTCCAGCAGGTCGTCCAGACCCTGGCGATGCGCGGCCGACACGGTCAGCATCTCGCCGAAGCCGTAACGGGCAAATTCCGAACGCACGGTGTCCTCGTCGGTGCCGTCGATCTTGTTGATCAGCAGCAGCGTCGGGCGCGACAGCTTGCGCAGCCAGGCCAGGATCTCGTCGTCCATCGCCGAGGTACCCTCACGGGCATCGACCACGAACAGGATCAGGTCGGCTTCCGCCGCAGCGGCGCGGGCCTGGCGGGTGGTAGCCCCTGCCAGTCCCTCTTCCTCTTCCGCGATACCGCCGGTGTCCACGACGAGGAAATGATTGTCCTCGTCCAGACGGCAGACACCGTAGTTGCGGTCGCGGGTGACGCCGGGCTGGTCATGGACCAGCGCGTCACGGGTGCGCGTAAGCGCATTGAAAATAGTCGACTTGCCGACATTCGGCCGTCCAACCAGGGCGACCAAAGGCAGCATCGCGATTACTCCAATTTTTAATTTGCCAACCGGAAGGCGGTCAGCTTGCCATCAACGTTCTGCACCAGCAGCACCCCGTCTACGACGACTGGCTGGGCCAACAGGGCGTCGCCGCCGCTCTTCGCCCGTGCCGCCATCGCACCATCGGAGGTCTTCAGCCAGTGCACGTATCCCTTGTAGTCACCGACGACCACGTAATCACCCTGCAGAGCCGGGCCGGTCAGCGAACGACGCGCCAGCTCGGTCTGCGACCACATGGCAGCGCCGGTCGCCTTGTCCAGGCCGAACACGCCACCCTTGTTGTCGGTAACGAACACATTGCCCGACGACACCGCCACACCACCTGCACCGCCATGGTCGCGCGCCCACAGCGGGCGACCGGTCGGGCCTTCAATGGCCATGGTCTGGTTCTTGAAGCTGCTCACGAAGAGGGTGTTGCCCTCCAGCACCGGGGCGCCATCGACGTCGGCCATGCGCTCCAGCTCGGTACGGCCTTCGCCGTTGCCGAGGTTCTGCTCCCACAGGGTACGCCCATCCTGCATGGCGAGCGCGGCAACCGCGCCTTCGTCCTTGCCGATGAACAGCACGCCCGGGCCGGTGACCACCGGGGCGTTGCCGCGCACGGTCAGCGCCGGCAGTTCGCTCGGGTTGAACCACTTCTGGGTGCCGTTGCCGGCATCGAAACCGGTAACGCGGCCATCGTTGCTGCGCACGAAGACCAGGCCCTGGGCCACGGCCGGTGCGGCAATCACTTCACCCGGAACACGGGCGCGCCACTTCTCGCTGCCATCGTTGATGTCCAGGGCAATGACCTGGCCATCCAGCGTGCCGATCACGACCAGGTTCTCACCGACACCCGGGCCGCCGGACAGGCGCAGCTTCGGCTTCTTCTTTTCCTTCTGCGGCTCCCAGGTCCAGACCTTCTTGCCGGTCTGCAGGTCGATGGCGTGCACGCCACCGGTGATCGCCGCAGCGAACACATGGCCGTTGGCCACGGCCGGGCCCTGGCGCACGCCGATGCGGCGCTCACCCTTGCCGAGGTTGACCGACCAGATCTTGTTGACCTTCACGCTCGGCTCGAACTTGACCAGCTCAGCCGGCTCCTGGGCCTTCTTCGCCGCCGCGTCCTTGCCGGCGAACCAGCCCTTCATGGTGCTGCAGCCGGTCAGGGCCATGCCCATCAGGAGCACGGTGGCGACGCGGGTGATCATGACCTTCTGACTCATCAAACCGACTCCGCAGGGGCGGCGACCGTGCCGCCGGCATCCATAACCTTGGTTTCCAGCAGGCGCCGCTGCGGCGCTGCCACGTCCAGCGACTTCAGCGCCTTCTCGTACTGTGCACGGGCGTCATCACGCTTGCCCTGCGCCAGCAGCGCATCGCCATGGATTTCCAGGCTGCTGCTGTCGGTGGCGCTGCCCAGCAGCTTGATGGCTTCGTCGCTCTTGCCGGTGGCCACCAGCAGGCGGGCCACACGCTGGTCGACCACGCGCTGCAGGTCACCTTCGACCTTCACGCCGCGCAGGGTGGCCAGCGCTTCTTCATTCTTGCCGGCGTCGACCTGGGCCTTGGCCAGCTGCAGCGCCGCGAGGTCGCCATAGATGCTGGACGGGCCGGCTTCGAGCGCCTTCACTGCCTTGGCGGCATCGTCGAGCTTGTTCTGCTGCAGGCCGACCAGCGCCTTCTGGTACTCGACATTGGCCGAGGCCAGCTTGCCGCCCTGATCCTTCTGGTACCACTGCCAGCCGGCAATGGCACCGATCGCGATGGCTACGCCACCGAGGATGCTGGCGCCATTCTTCCGCAGCCAGCTGCGGACGCGTTCACTTTGTTCGTGCTCGTCGAGCAGATCGTCGATCGCCATGCGTACTCTCGCCCCGCCCGTCGGGAGGGACCATTGGGTTTAATCGAAGGTGGTGAAACCGCGCCTCAGTGCGAAACCGGGACTACGGAGCCTTCAGAGGATACCTGAAAGCGTGCCACGTTGGCTCGCTGGTAGGGGGTCAGATCGACGATAGCGCCGTTCTGCTGAACCTGGACCGCCGAGGCGTTGCCCAGGGTCACCCGGGTTACCTGGCCCGGGGTGAAGCTGCGGCTTTCGCCGGACTTGATCAGCGCCTTCTCGACGGTGGCACCATCCGGGCCGCCGATGTCGACCCAGCTGTCGCCGCTGAACTGCATGTCCAGCGTGTTGCCGACCGCGGCCGGCGCGGGCGCCGAACGCGGCACCGGGGCCAGCGAGGCCACGTACGGGGTCGCGGCCGGCTTGCTGGCCGGAGCGCTGGCCACGTCAGCCGGCGCGGCCGGCTCCACGCCTGCGGCGGACGGGGTCACCGGCACCGCAGCCGGGATCGCGTCCAGCGAGGCGGTGCTTGGCGACGGGGTGGCGCTGCCATCGAAGTGACCACGGGTGGCGAACCACACCGGCACGGCCAGCACCGCGGTGATGCCGACATAGAGCATGCGCCGACCGAGGTTCTCGGCAATACGGCGCGCGCGCGGGGTATGGGTATGGCTGACCAGGGTGGGCGGAACCACCGGCCCGACCTGGGCCTGCTCCAGCAGCTGCCCCACGTCCACGTTGAGCAGGCGCGCATAGCTGCGCAGCTGGCCGCGCACGAACACCGGCGCGCCGAGCTTCTGCCATTGTTCTTCTTCCAGCGACCTGACCACCTGGACCGGCATGCGCAGGCGCGAGCCGACATCTTCGAGGGTCAGTCCGGCCGCCTCGCGGGCCTGGCGCAGGCGGGTGCCGCAGCCGGCCGCAGTCTCGAGAGCGCTCACAGTCTGGTCATCAATCACAATGCATCAACCCTGGAGTTAGGAGCCCGCTTCCTGCGGAAATTCCTGTCGAATCCGCTGAAGATAACGATCAGATGCCGCCCGATCGCCCAGCCGCGCTTCGATTTGAGACGCAAGTTGTAACACGGAACGCGTTGCGGGTGCAGCCGCAATCCTACGTTCGGCGAAGGCCCGGGCCTCCATGTAGCGGCCCTGGCGGTAGCTCAGCTGGGCCATCGCCTCCAGCGCAACGGGGTTGCCGGGCAGTGTCGCCAGTGCTGCGCGCAGGTCGCGCTCGGCACGCTCGAACTGGCCCGCGTCCAGCGCACAGCCGCCGGCATTGGCCTGTGCTTCGGCCGGCGTGGCATAGCCCGGCGCCTGCAGCGCACGGTCGAACCAGATCAGCGATTCGGCCGGTTGGCCCTGCTGGCACAGCCAGGCACCGTAGTTGTTGAGGATGTCGCCGCGCTGCGGCGCCAGCTCGGCAGCCCTGCGGAAGTTCTCGCCGGCCTGCTGGATACGGCCGCGGCGTTCGTCGATGCCGGCCAGCAGCACCAGGCCGTCCGGCGCATCCGGGGCCAGCTTCTGCGCCTCGCGGACCTTGCGCTCGGCGGCGTCGAGGTTGCCAACCTGCATGTCGCGGGCTGCCAGGGCCAGCAGATCCTGCCAGCGCACCTGGCGGCGTACGCTGTCCGGATCACGGACCGAGTACACCGGCGCCATGCTGGGGCCCACCTTGGCCTTGGAGTGGGATTTGCAGCCGCCGACCGAAACGGCCAGCACGCCTGCGAACAGGACCAGCCAGAGGCGGTCAGGCCGCGGCATCGCTCCCCTTCCCCGCCTGCAGCGACTTGTTGAACTCCGCCTGGCGGCGGGTGCGGTCCATCACCTGGCCCTTGAGCTGGCCACAGGCGGCGTCGATGTCGTCGCCACGGGTGCGGCGGACCATGGTCAGCACATTGCTGTCCAGCAGGATCTTCTGGAAGGCACGGATGTGCGCTTCTTCCGAACGCTCGTAGCGAGTACCCGGGAACGGGTTGAACGGGATCAGGTTGACCTTGCCCGAATCCTTGGCCTGCACCGCGTTGTCGAACTGGCGCATCAGGCGGGCCAACTCGCGGGCATGCTCGGGCTTGTCGTTGATGCCCTTCATCAGGGTGTATTCGAAGGTGACCGATTCGCGGCGCTTGTTGGCGCGCAGGTAGCGTGCGCACGAGGCCATCAGCTCGGCGATCGGATACTTCTTGTTGAGCGGCACCAGCGTCTCGCGCAGCGCATCGTTTGGCGCATGCAGCGACACCGCCAGCGACACGTCGCTTTCGGCAGACAGACGATCGATCTGCGGCACCAGGCCGGAGGTCGACAGGGTCACGCGCTTGTTGGCCAGGCCGTAGCCCAGGTCGTCGCGCATCACGCTCATGGCGCGCACGACGTTGTCGAAATTCATCAGCGGCTCGCCCATGCCCATCATCACCACGTTGGTGAGGCGGCGCATCTGGTGCGGCACGTTGCCCAGGTGGCGTGCGGCAACCCACACCTGGCCGATGATCTCGGCGGTGGTCAGGTTGCGGTTGAAGCCCTGGGTGGCGGTGGAGCAGAACGTGCAGTTCAGGCCGCAACCGACCTGCGAGGACACGCACAGCGTGCCGCGGGTCTTGTCCGGGATGTACACGGTCTCGATGGCGTTCTTGCCATCCACGCCCATCGCCAGCAGCCACTTGTGGGTGCCGTCGGCGGAGGGCTTGTCGAACACGATGTTAGGAACCAGCACCTCGGCATGGGCCTGCAGCTTGGCGCGCAGGACCTTGCCGAGGTCGGTCATTTCATCGAAGTCGGTGACGTAGCGATGGTGGATCCACTTCATCACCTGATGGGCACGGAACTTCTTTTCGCCGAGGACGTCGACGAAAAACTTCTCCAGGCCCGCGCGATCGAGGTCGAGCAGGTTCTGCTTGCCAGCCGTGGGTGCCGACTTCGGCAGCGGCTGGATGGCGGGGGACTGTACGACCTCGTTCACGGCATTACTCTCAGCGCGAGACGACTTCGGTGGCGGCGAAGAAGTAGGCGATTTCAATCGCGGCATTCTCGACCGAGTCCGAGCCGTGGGCGGCGTTGGCATCGATGGATTCGGCGAAGTCGGCGCGGATGGTGCCCGCAGCGGCTTCCTTCGGGTTGGTGGCGCCCAGCAGGTCGCGGTGGGCCAGGACGGCGTTCTCGCCTTCCAGGGCCTGGATCATCACCGGGCCGGAGATCATGAACTCGACCAGCGCGTTGAAGAACGGACGCTCGCGGTGCACGGCGTAGAAGCCTTCGGCTTCACGGCGCGACAGCTGCTTGTACTTGGCGGCCACGACCTTCAGGCCGGCCTTCTCGAAGCGGGCGTAGATTTCGCCGATGACGTTCTTGGCAACGGCGTCCGGCTTGATGATCGAAAGGGTGCGCTCCAGCGCCATGGGATGTCTCCAATGGAATCGGGCCGCTGATGGCCCGAAGGGTAACATGAAAAAAACCCGCGTCGGGACGCGGGCTTAGCCTGATAAACGTAGGCGAATTGTAAAAGATAAAGCGGCAGGGTGGTAGTGCCGGCCGCTGGCCGGCAGGCTGGTGCCCCATGGGCTGCCCGCGGTTGCCGGCCAGCGGCCGGCACTACCCTTTGCGCCCATTCACCCACCTGAGCGGATTCTGACCGCTGCGGGCAATTTTGCTGCACTGCAAAATGCCATACGCTACCGTCTGGTCCTAGTATCAAACAATCGTTTGATTAAGGTCCGCCCGCCGATGGCCAAACCCGCCCACTTCTCGACCAAGGACCGCATTCTCGGCGCGGCCGAGGAGCTGTTCGCACAGCACGGCTTCGCCGGCACGTCGCTGCGCCAGGTGACCAGCCAGGCCGACGTCAACATCGCTGCGGTCAACTACCACTTCGGCTCCAAGGAAAACCTGGTCAACGAGGTGTTCCGCCGCCGCATGGACGAGATGACCGGCGCCCGCCTGTCACAGCTCGAGCGCGCCCGCAGCGAACACCCCGGGCAGCTGCGCCCGGTGCTGGCCGCCTTCGTCGAGCCGGCACTGGCGCTGGCCCAGGACCGCCAGAACGGCGGCGCCTTCGTGCGCGTGATCGCCCGCGCCTACGCCGAGAAGAACGACAACCTGCGCAAGTTCCTGTCCGACCACTACGGCCACGTGCTGCGTGCGTTCGGCAAGGCCATCGGCGAGTGCGTGCCCGACCTGAGCAAGGAAGAGCTGTACTGGCGCCTGGATTTCCTGGCCGGCTCGCTCACCTATGCCATGGCCGACTTCGGGCTGATCAAGCGTCCCGCCGGTGTCACCGAAGCGGCGCATCGTGCCCATGCCGCCCACGAACTGATCCATTTCGCCGAAGCCGGGTTCCGCGCCGCCGCTCGCGCCAGCGCCCTGCCCGCTTCCCTTTGATTCCACCCAGTAACTGCTGACCAACAAAGGCCCTACACCATGTCCAATTCCCTGCTAGTCCGCCGCGCCGCCGTGCTGGGTGCCGGCGTCATGGGTGCCCAGATCGCCGCCCACCTCACCAACGCTGGCGTCGACACCGTGCTGTTCGACCTGCCCGCCAAGGAAGGTCCGGCCGACGGCATCGTGCTGAAGGCGATCGCCAACCTGGGCAAGCTGAGCCCGGCGCCGCTGGCCAGCAAGTCGCTGGCCGAAGCCATCACCCCGGCCAACTACGAGTCCGGCCTGGAGCAGCTGAAGGACTGCGACCTGATCATCGAGGCCATCGCCGAGCGCATGGACTGGAAGCAGGACCTGTACAAGAAGATCGCGCCGTTCGTGGCCGACCACGCGGTGCTGGCCTCCAATACCTCGGGCCTGGGCATCAACAAGCTGGCCGACGTGCTGCCCGAGCAGCTGCGCCACCGCTTCTGCGGCGTGCACTTCTTCAATCCGCCGCGCTACATGCACCTGGCCGAGCTGATCCCGGCCACCACCACCGACGCCGCCGTGCTGGAAGGCCTGGAAGAATTCCTGGTCACCACCCTGGGCAAGGGCGTGGTGTACGCCAAGGACACCCCGAACTTCATCGGCAACCGCATCGGCGTGTTCTCGATCCTGTCCACCATTTACCACACCCAGCAGTTCGGCCTGGGCTTCGATGAAGTGGACGGCCTGACCGGCCCGCTGGTCGGCCGCCCGAAGTCGGCCACCTACCGCACCTCCGACGTGGTCGGCCTGGACACCATGGCGCACGTCATCAAGACCATGGGCGATACCCTGCCGAACGACCCGTGGCATGAATTCTTCAAGTCGCCGAAGTGGCTGGACGCGCTGATTTCCAAGGGCGCGCTGGGCCAGAAGACCGGCGCCGGCATCTTCCGCAAGGTCGGCAAGGACATCGTGGTGCTGGACCTGGAGAAGCAGGACTACCGTCCGGCTGATCGCGCTGCCGCGCCGGAAGTGGTCGAGATCCTGAAGATCAGGAACCCTGCCGAGAAGTTCGCCAAGCTGCGCGAGAGCCAGCACCCGCAGGCGCAGTTCCTGTGGGCGACCTTCCGCGACCTGTTCCACTACAGCGCCTACCACCTGGCCGACATCGCCGAGACCGCGCGCGACGTCGACCTGGCCATCCGCTGGGGCTACGGCTGGTCGCTGGGCCCGTTCGAAACCTGGCAGGCCGCCGGCTGGAAGCAGGTCGCGCAGTGGATCGCCGATGACATCGTCGCCGGCAAGAGCATGAGCAAAGCCCCGCTGCCGGACTGGGTGTTCGATGGCCGCGATGGCGTGCATGCCGCCGAAGGCAGCTACAGCCCGTCGCGCAACGCCAAGCTGCCGCGCTCGTCGCTGCCGGTGTACCAGCGCCAGCGTTTCCCGGATCCGCTGCTGGGCGAGAAGTTCGCGCCGGGCGAGACCGTGTTCGAGAACGACGGCCTGCGCATGTGGCACGACGGTGATGGCATCGCCGTGGTCAGCTTCAAGACCAAGATGAACACCGTGTCCGACCAGGTGCTGGATGGCCTGCAGGAATGCGTCAGCCGCGCCGAGAAGGACTTCCAGGGCCTGGTGATCTGGCAGCAGAAGGAACCCTTCTCCGCCGGCGCCGACCTGGCCGGCGCGCTG
The DNA here is from genome assembly GCF_003205835.1 of Stenotrophomonas maltophilia. GTDB lineage: Bacteria > Pseudomonadota > Gammaproteobacteria > Xanthomonadales > Xanthomonadaceae > Stenotrophomonas > Stenotrophomonas riyadhensis. The sequence continues at coordinate 1,908,857 of NZ_CP029773.1, read as the reverse complement.
GGCCTGCTGCAGGCCGGCAAGGTCGATCAGTTCGAGGAAATGGTCGCCAACTTCCAGCGCACCAGCCAGCGCATCAAGTACTCGCTGGTGCCGGTGGTGGCTGCCGTGCGTGGCCTGGCCCTGGGTGGCGGCTGCGAGTTCCAGATGCACAGCGCCAAGACCGTGGCCTTCCTGGAAAGCTACATCGGCCTGGTCGAGGCCGGCGTCGGCCTGCTGCCGGCAGGCGGTGGCCTGAAGGAACTGGCCGTGCGCGCCTCGCAGGCCGCGGGCCCGGGCGGTGACGTGTTCGCCGAACTGAAGAAGACCTTCGAGACCGTGGCGATGGCCAAGGTCTCCAACTCGGCGGTCAACGCCAAGGAACTGGGCCTGCTGCGCAGCACCGACAAGGTGGTGTTCAACAGCTACGAGGCCCTGCACATCGCCAAGGCCGAAGCGCGCGCCCTGGCCGAAGCGGGCTACCGTCCGCCGCTGCCGGCACGCCGCATCCAGGTCGCCGGCGACGTGGGTATCGCGACCTTCAAGATGATGCTGGTCAACATGCTGGAAGGCCGTTTCATCAGCCCGTACGACTACGAGATCGCCGAGCGCATCGCCACCGTGCTGTGCGGCGGCAAGGTCGACCGCGGCACCCTGGTGGACGAAGAGTGGCTGCTGACCCTGGAGCGCAAGCACTTCGTCGAACTGGCCCAGCAGGAAAAGACCCAGGCCCGCATCGCGCACATGCTGAAGACCGGCAAGCCGCTGCGTAACTGATTGATGGCGGGTGCCGGCCCCTGGCCGGCATCCCTCTGCCTCTGGTAGGTGCCCACCTTGGTGGGCACACCGGCAAAACCAATTCGAGAGATCACTGCAATGACCAAGCAAATCCAGGACGCCTACATCGTCGCCGCCACCCGTACCCCGGTCGGCAAGGCGCCCAAGGGCATGTTCCGCAACACCCGCCCCGACGACATGCTTGCGCACGTGCTGCGCAGTGTCGTCGCCCAGGCCCCGGGCGTGGACGTCAACCGGATCGATGACGCGATCATCGGCTGCGCCATGCCGGAAGCCGAGCAGGGCATGAACGTGGCACGCATCGGCGTGCTGCTGGCCGGCCTGCCGAACACCATCGCCGCACAGACCGTGAACCGCTTCTGCTCCTCCGGCCTGCAGGCCGTGGCGCAGGCTGCCGACGCGATCCGCCTGGGCAATGCCGACCTGATGCTGGCCGGCGGCACCGAGTCGATGTCGATGGTGCCGATGATGGGCAACAAGATCGCGATGGCGCCGAGCGTGTTCGACAACGACCACGTCGCCATCGCCTACGGCATGGGCATCACCGCCGAGAAGGTGGCTGAAGAGTGGAAGGTCTCGCGCGAAGACCAGGACGCCTTCGCCCTCGCCTCGCACCAGAAGGCCATGGCCGCGATCCAGAATGGCGAGTTCAAGGACGAGATCAGCCCGTACGAGATCGTCTCGCACCTGCCGGACCTGGCCGATGGCCAGCGCATCATCACCCGCAACAAGATCGCCGACACCGACGAAGGCCCGCGCCCGGATTCCTCGGCTGAAGGCCTGGCCAAGCTGCGCCCGGTGTTCCGCAACGGCCAGTTCGGCGGCACCGTCACCGCTGGCAACTCGTCGCAGATGAGCGACGGCGCCGGTGCCGTGCTGCTGGCCTCGGAACAGGCGATCAAGGACTACGGCCTGACCCCGCTGGCCCGTTTCGTCAGCTTCTCGGTGGCCGGCGTGCGCCCGGAAGTGATGGGCATCGGCCCGATCGCTGCGATTCCGAAGGCGCTGAAGCAGGCGGGCCTGACCCAGGACCAGCTGGACTGGATTGAACTGAACGAAGCGTTCGCCGCGCAGTCGCTGGCGGTGATCCGCGATTGCGGCCTGGACCCGAGCAAGGTCAACCCGCTGGGCGGCGCGATCGCCCTGGGCCACCCGCTGGGTGCGACCGGCGCGATCCGTACCGCGACCCTGCTGCACGGCCTGCGTCGTCGCCAGCAGAAGTACGGCATGGTGACGATGTGCATCGGCACCGGCATGGGCGCGGCGGGTATTTTCGAGGCGCTGTAAGGTTCAGAGCGCTGCCGGTCGGGATGTCGGTCTGCTGCGGGGCCCGGGTGGGTGAGACTGCCCGGGACACGCCGTGAACCCGTCCTTGGGGGCTTGGCAGCGGCATCCATGCCGCTGACAGTCCCGGCCAGCCTCACCCACCCGCGCCATCCATCATTCCGCGCGGCGGAGGGGTGAGCAAAGGCAGGGGCAAAGGCCGGGGTCAGAGCCCTTTGCTGCGCAAAGGGATCCGACCCCAACAAGCAAAAAGGCAGCCATCGGCTGCCTTTTTTGCTTGTGCTCTTGCCCTTGATTCCGCCCTTCCCGTCCGCGCTCGCAGGAAACCGTCGAGAGGCGCGGGCAGTCCGCTGCAGGACCGTTGGCGCCATGGATGGCGCCATCGAGCCCCCAGGGATGGGTTTACGGCGTGTCCTGCAGCGGACTGCCCACGCCTCCCCACTCTGGCAGGAAGGCGCAGCACGGAGCGCTTGATAAACCCTATTCCGCCAACATCGCGGTCAGCTTCTCCCGCGCCGGGCCAGCCAGCTTCGGGTTGTCCAGCGCGAAACGGATCGTCGCCTCCACCAGCCCCAGATGCGTACCGCAGTCGAAGCGGGTGCCCTCGAAGCGGTAGGCATCGACCTCTTCGGTCTTCAGCAGCTGCGCGATCGCATCGGTCAGCTGGATCTCGCCACCGGCACCACTGCCGGTCTGCTCCAGCAGCTCGAAAATCTTCGGGCTCAGCACATAACGGCCAACCACCGCCAGATCGCTCGGCGCGTCCTCCGGCTTGGGCTTCTCCACGATCTGCGAAATGCGGCCCTTGCGGCCGTCGAACGCATCAGTGGCAACGATGCCGTAGCTGGCAGTCTTGTCGTGCGGCACGTCTTCAACGGCGATCACGCTGGCACCACTGGCCTCGTTGAGGTCAGCCATCTGCTTCAGCGCACCGGCACCACGGTTCCAGATCAGGTCATCCGGCAACAACACCGCGAACGGCTCGTCGCCAATCACGGCCTTGGCACACAGCACTGCATGGCCCAGGCCCAGCGCTTCGGCCTGGGTTACGAAAACCGCGCGCACGCCGTTGGGCAGCACGTGGCGGATCAGCTCCAGCTGCTCCTGCTTGCCGGCACGCTCGAGCTTCTGCTCCAGTTCGTAGGCTTTGTCGAAATAGTCAGCGACCGCGTGCTTGTAGCGGTTGGTGATGAACACCAGCGTGTCGCAGCCCGCTTCGATCGCTTCATCCACGGCGTACTGGATCAGCGGTCGATCAATGATCGGCAGCATCTCCTTCGGAACCGTCTTGGTTGCTGGCAAAAACCGCGTCCCCAGTCCTGCGACGGGGAAAACCGCCTTGCGAATTCGCTTGCTCATTGGTGCCTGCTGGCCTCACGTGCCGGAAAAGGCACGACTTTAGCGGATGAAATGTAAGCATCCTGTTCGATCGGAGAGAACTCCGGCATCGTCGCGAACAGGATTTCCTGGATGGTGGTCACGTCGTAACCGGCGACGGCATCGCGCAGGCGCGGGACATTGCCCAGCACCAGGTCGCGCGCGAACGTGCGCACCCCGGCCTCGAGAATCTTCGGGTGTGCCGTCGAACGATAGTCCTCGTCCGAATAGAACAGCGTCTCGTGCAGCTTCTCGCCCGGACGCAGGCCGGTATAGATGATCGGGATGTCCTTGTACGGCTGCTTGCCGGCCAGACGGATCATCTGCTCGGCCAGCACCCGGATCGGTACCGGCTCGCCCATGTCGAGGGTATAGATGGCGCCGTGCGACGCGGACGCGGCAGCCTGCAGGATCAACTGGCAGGCCTCCGGAATGGTCATGAAGTAACGGCTGACTTCCGGATCGGTCACGGTCACCGGCCCGCCGCGCAGGATCTGTTCGCGGAACAGCGGCACCACGCTGCCGGCCGAGGCCAGCACGTTGCCGAAGCGCACGGTGACGAAACGGGTGTGCGTGGATTTCTGGTCCAGGCTCTGGCAGATCATCTCCGCGTAGCGTTTGCTCGCACCCAGTGCATTGACCGGATCGACCGCCTTGTCGGTGGAGATGAACACGAAGTGCTCAACGCGGGCCTCAAGGCAGGCACGGGCCACGTTCTCGGTGGCCAGGATGTTGTTGCGCACCGCTTCGCGCAGCTGGCGCTCCAGCACCGGGACGTGCTTGTAGGCAGCCGCATGGAAGGCGGTGTCGACCGGATGCAGCGACAGGGCGTGGCGGATCACCGCCGGGTCACCGCAGTCACCCAGCACCGCTTCGATCTCGACATCGGGGAAGCTGCGCCGCAGCTCGCCTTCGATGGTCAGCAGCAGCAGTTCGCTGATCTCCAGCAGGATGATGCGGCCGGCACCATGCCGCGCGCACTGGCGGCAGAGCTCGGAGCCGATCGAACCGCCGGCACCGGTGACCATCACGGTACGCCCGCCCAGCCAGCCACGGATCAGATTCCAGTCCGGCATGATCGGCTTGCGGCCAAGCAGATCCTCGATCGCCACTTCCTTCAGCTGCCCCGGCAGCGACTGGCCCTGCAGGATGTCGCTGAGCTTGGGCACGGTGCGGAACGGCACGCCCGTACTCTCGCAGATGGCAACGATCCGCTGCATGCCGGCGGCGTCCAGCGAAGGAATGGCGATCACCAGCAGCTTGGCTGCGGTCTCGCGCACCACCGTCGGCGCATCGTCCAGGGTGCCGAGGATCGGCAGTCCCTGCAGCTTGGCTCCGCGCAGGTGCGGTGCGTCATCCAGCAGGCCGACCGGTTCGAAGTTGCCGGAGCGGCGCAGGTCACGGACCAGGGTTTCGGCCGCCTGGCCGGCCCCCAGGATCAGCACCCTCCGTGCGGACGAATCCGATTGCAGCGACTGGTAATCCTTCCAGGCCCGGTAGAGCAGCCGCGGCGCGCCCAGCAGCGCCGACAGCGCAAACGGGTAGATCACCAGCACCGACATCGGCACGCCATCGAAGCGCTTCCACATCAGCACCAGCACGATGGCGACCATGCCGATGAAGCTGGCCTTGAAGATGTTCAGCAGGTCGCTGACGCTGGCAAACCGCCACAGGCCGCGATAGAGGCCGACACGCCAGAACACCAGCCCCTGCAGCAGCAGCACCAGGGTGGTATCGACATTCCAGAGGGGAAGCTCGGGCGCATTGGGGAGGATCGAGTACCGCCCCGCGTGGAGCAGCTGCCAGCATGCCCAGACCATGAACAGGTCGTGGCAGACGATCGCCGAACGCGGCATCACGCCGAGAATTCTGTCCCGCCAGGGTGAAGCCATAAGTCAGGTAGTTCCTTGTCGGTGACGCAATCCATTGCGCAGGAAGAGCCAGAGGGCGCTCAGCGCACTGAACCACGCGATCGCCACGACAGCCTCCCACCTCGGCTGCAAATTGGAGCAGACATTAAGCACTGTAATACTGAACAGGCCCAAAGCAAAGTACATCCCTGTGACCTGGGCATGACTGGCTCCTGCCTGCACCACCCGCTGGTAGACATGCTGGGTATGGGGTTCCATCCAGCGTTGTCCGGAAATGATGCGCGCCAGCAACGTGAAGCCCGCGTCCACGAGGAATGCCGAGGCCGGCACCAGCAACAGGATCCAGTGGATGTCGGTCTGCACGCTGGCCAGTGCGAGTACTGCCGCCACCGCGTAGCCCAACGCGCCACTTCCGACATCGCCCATGAAGATCCGCGCCCGCGGGAAGTTGAACGGCAGGAAGCCCAGGCAGGCCAGCCCCAGGGCCACAGCCGCGAGCGAATACGGCCAGGGCAGCACCGGCGCCAGGCCCAGCGCCACCACGATGGCCTGGCTGGCGGCGATGCCGTTGATCCCATCCATGAAGTTCCAGATGTTGATCAGCGAAGCAGTGAACAGCAGCACCAGAGCAGCCAGCAGCCAGCTGCCGCCATGCAGCTTGACCAATGCGGCCAGCAGGGCGGCAGCGATGAAGTGCACCAGCAGGCGGCGCATGGCCGGCAGCGGCCTGTGGTCGTCCCACCAGCCGATGCCCGCCACCAGCACCAGCCCCAGACTGGCAACCAGCAGGCTCGGCGCCGATTCGGGCCAGATCCACATCGCCACGCCTGCAGTGACCAGGAGACTGATGACAATGGCGATGCCGCCACCGCGCGGGGTCGCCACGCTATGGCTGCGACGTTCGCCCGGCTGGTCCATCAGCTGCTGGCGCAGCGCATAGCCGCGCGCGGCCCACGTCAGCGCCGCACTCAGCAGGGCCAGCCCCAGCAGCGCGCCCATCACGAGCCACGGCATGGATCAGAGCACCGCGTAGTTTAGCAGCGGCTTGACCGTGCCCCACTCCTTGCAGCTCGGGCACTGCCAGTGATGGGTGCGCGCACCGAAACCACAGCGGGTGCAGCGGTAAGCGGGATTGCGCACCAGCAGCTGGTCGGTGATGTGCTTGAGGTCGTGCAGGGTGGCAGTGGAATCGGCGCCCTCGGCCAGCGTCAGGTCGATCAGCGCGGACTCGCCACGCACCGACGGACGATCCTTGAGCTGGCGACCGAGGTAGGCACGGGCCGGGGCCACGCCCTCCTGCTCTTCCATCAGGCGGGTCAAGGCCAGCACCGGCGCAATGCCACGGTAGTGCTCGGTCATCTCCGACAGGAATGCCCGCGCGCCCCCCAGATCACCCACCTTGCGATAGTTCTGCATCAACGCCGGCAGCAGCTCCGGCAGGTACTCGGGGTCGTTGCGCGCGGCCCGCTCGAACGCACGCACCGCGGCTTCGGCGTTGCCCGCATCCGTCTCCAGGCGCCCTTCGATGATGCCCGCGCGTACCGACATGGCGTCGGCCTGGTAGGCACGGGCGATCGCCGCCCTCGCCTCTTCCAGCTTGCCGGCACCGCGGAAACGCTCGGCCAGCTCGCATTCGAACTGCCCGATCAGCTTGCCCATCGGCTCGCCGGTCACCTCTTCGAAACGGGTGGCGTTGTCAATCGCCTTTTCCCAGTCACGCTCGGCCTGGTAGATGCCGATCAGATGCTTCAGCGCCTGCGGAGCACGCTGGTCCAGCTGCGCCAGCTCGGTGAACACGGTCTCGGCACGGTCCAGCAGGCCGGACTTCATGTAGTCCTCGCCCAGCGCCAGCAGAGCCTGTACGCGCTGCGCATCGCTCAGGTCATGGCGGTTGACCAGGCCCTGATGCAGGCGGATGGCGCGATCCACTTCACCACGACGGCGGAACAGGTGGCCCAGCGCGACCTGGGTTTCGAAGGTTTCCTTGTCCAGCTCGGCGATGTGCAGGAACAGCTCGATGGCCTTGTCCGGCTGCTCGTTGAGCAGGTAGTTCAGACCGCGGAAGTAGGTGCTGGACAGGCGGCTGACCTGGTTGTCACCGTGACGTTGACCGCCGCGTCGCCCGATCACCCACCCGGCCAGTGCGGCCAACGGAACGAACAGGAAGAACCAGAACCACTCGGTGACGAAATCCATCTTCGATCAACGTCCATCAAAAGATTGGGGGGAAACACCTGCGGCCGGCGTGGCCGCCACGGACTTGTTGGCGCGGCGCAACTGGCTGTAAAGCGGAATGACCACGCTCACCAGCACCAGGCCAGCACCGACCACGACACCGATCAGCAGGGCAGCAATCAGCGCCACACCGACGGACGTGTTCAATTGGGTAAACAGCAGGTTGATCGACATCGCGGTCATGTTGACCGCACCAATGATCAGCCCAAGGATCAGGACCGCCAGCAGGACCAGCAGACGAAAAACCTTCATGCGACAGCTCCAGTGGCAGGAGTCCGTAGCTTATCCGACTCGCGGCTGGATTCGCACGCGGTGGCGCGACGGGGCTCAGGCCGGATCGGCGTCCAGCGGCAGCACACTGCTGACCCGCTCGCGCAGTTCCTTGCCCGGCTTGAAATGGGGGACGTGCTTGCCCGGCAGGGCAACCGATTCGCCGGTCTTGGGGTTGCGACCCAGGCGCGGCGGACGATAGTGCAGCGAGAAGCTGCCAAAACCACGGATTTCGATGCGATCCCCGGCGGACAGCGAGCCGCCCATCATTTCCAGCAACGACTTCACCGCCAGATCGACATCATCGGCCTTCAGGTGCGCCTGGCGGCGCGCAAGGATTTCGATCAGTTCGGATTTGGTCATTACCGGCTCACATCAGGGGCATCTCAGCCTGAAACGGCCCGGGCAATGCCCGGGCCGTCCAGGAAACAACGAACAGCGTAAGGCCGATTACTCGGACTTGTTGCCGTTCAGCTGTGCACGCAGCAGCGCGCCCAGCTGGGTGGTGCCGCTGGAAGCCGAAGAGGACTGGTATTCCTCCAGCACTTCGCGCATTTCCGCGTCGTCCTTGGCCTTGATCGACAGCTGCAGGGTGCGGCCCTTGCGGTCCATGCCCACGAACTTGGCTTCGACCTTGTCGCCGACCTTCAGGTGCTGGGTAGCGTCGTCAACGCGCTCGTTGGCGATGTCGCGAGCCGACACGTAGCCTTCGATGCCGTCGGCCAGTTCGATCACGGCGCCCTTGGCGTCGACTTCCTTCACCACGCCTTCGACCTTGGAGCCCTTCGGATTGGCAGCCATGTACTGGCCGAACGGATCCTGCTCCAGCTGCTTCACGCCCAGGGAGATGCGCTCGCGCTCCGGGTCGACGGCCAGGACGACGGCGTCCAGGGTATCGCCCTTCTTGAAGTTGCGAACGACGTCTTCGCCGGTGGTGGCCCAGCTGATGTCGGACAGGTGAACCAGGCCGTCGATGCCGCCGTCCAGGCCGATGAAGATGCCGAAGTCGGTGATCGACTTGATCTGGCCCGACACCTTGTCACCCTTCTTGTGGGTGGCAGCGAAGGTTTCCCACGGATTGGCGGCAACCTGCTTCATGCCCAGCGAGATGCGGCGACGCTCTTCATCGACGTCCAGCACCATCACTTCGACTTCATCACCAACCTGCACAACCTTGGACGGGTTGACGTTCTTGTTGGTCCAATCCATCTCGGAGACGTGCACCAGGCCTTCGACGCCCGGCTCGATCTCAACGAACGCACCGTAATCGGTGACGTTGGAGACCTTGCCGAAGACGCGGCTGTTGGCCGGGTAACGACGGCCGATGTTGTCCCACGGATCCTCGCCCAGCTGCTTCAGGCCCAGCGAAACGCGGTTGCGCTCGCGGTCGAACTTCAGCACGCGGACGTCCAGCTCGTCGCCGACGTTCACGACTTCCGACGGGTGACGCACGCGCTTCCACGCCATGTCGGTGATGTGCAGCAGGCCGTCGATACCGCCCAGGTCCACGAACGCGCCGTAATCGGTCAGGTTCTTGACGACACCCTTCAGGATCGCGCCTTCCTGCAGCTTGTCCATCAGCTGCTCGCGCTCTTCCGAGTGCTCGCTTTCGACGACAGCGCGGCGCGAGACCACGACGTTGTTACGCTTGCGGTCCAGCTTGATGAGCTTGAACTCGAGTTCCTTGCCTTCCAGGTAGGCCGGATCGCGCACCGGGCGCACATCGACCAGGGAACCCGGCAGGAAGGCGCGGACATCCTTGATGTCCACGGTGAAACCACCCTTGACCTTGCCGCTGATGCGGCCGGTGATGGTTTCGTTCTTTTCCAACGCTTCTTCCAGCTCGTCCCACACCATCGCGCGCTTGGCCTTCTCGCGCGACAGGACGGTTTCGCCGAAGCCGTTCTCGATCGAGTCGAGGGCGACCTTGACGATGTCGCCTTCGGCGACGTCGATTTCGCCAGCGTCGTTACGGAACTGTTCGATCGGCACGATGCCTTCGGACTTCAGGCCAGCGTTGATCACCACGACGTCGCCGCGGACTTCAACAACGGTACCGCTGACGATGGCGCCCGGCTTCAGCTTGGCCAGGTTGGCCTGGCTGGCTTCAAACAGTTCGGCAAATGATTCGGTCATTAGATTTACTCTGTTGGACACATGGGTCGGTGGCGTCCCCTTCAGGGGAATGGCGACCGCCCGCCTGTTGGTCGACCCCGGAAATGCAGGTCGTGTGTAGTAGGAAAACCGCCACGCATCATTGCGCGACGGAGCTGGTACAGCACTGCTATGCGCGACCACCGCCGATACTGCTGGCAGTGCTCCCGCGCGAACGGATCAGGCAGCCGGAACCGGAAGCAGATCCATCACTCTGGCAACGACATCTGCGATGCCGATGCCTGTGGTGTCGATGAGGACAGCATCGTCTGCCGGCTTCAGGGGCGCCACGGTACGCTGAGCATCACGGGCGTCGCGGGCCATGATCTCGCGCAGGAGGTCATCAAAGTTAACAGAAACCCCCTTGTCTTTCAACTGCTTATGCCGGCGCTCGGCGCGCTCCTCGGCACTGGCGGTCAGGAAGACCTTGTAGGGGGCGTCCGGGAAGATCACCGTGCCCATGTCGCGGCCGTCGGCGACCAGGCCCGGCAGCTCCCTGAATGCGCGCTGGCGTTCCTTCAGGGCAGCCCGGACCTCCGGGATGGCGGCAATGGCCGAGGCCAGCGCGCCGGTGGTCTCCAGGCGCAGCTCGTCGGTGGCGTCGGTGCCGTTGACCATGACCCGCATGGCCTCGCCCTGCTCGACAAACTGAACGTGGGTATCAAAGGTGCAGCGGACCAGCGCCGAGGCATCCGAGGTATCGATGTCGGCCCAGCTCGCGGCCACGCCCACCGCCCGGTACAGCGCGCCCGAATCCAGGTAATGCCAGCCCATCCGGCGCGCGACGATACGGCTGATGGTACCCTTGCCGGCCCCGGATGGGCCGTCGATGGTCAGGACGGGAGCGAGTGGATTCATGGGGGTCCCAGAGCGTGTGAAGGGGTCATTCTAGCCCCTGCCAGACGCCCCCAGCGGGATCTTTTGTGCAACCACTTGAAACCACGAGGAAAAGCCCGGTAGAATGGCGGGCTTGAACGAGCGTCAACTGCCGATTGTCTTTCGCATATCGCGGCCACGCTCCACCCGAACAACTACTGTTTACGCCGAGGTATGCCATGAAAGTCCTGTCCTCCCTGAAGTCGGCGAAGGCCCGTCACCGCGACTGCAAGGTCGTCCGTCGTCGCGGCAAGATCTTCGTCATCTGCAAGTCGAACCCGCGTTTCAAGGCGCGTCAGCGCTAAGCCCAACAGCCCTCGCGGCTGCGGCTGGCCCTACGCGGGGCCGACCCGATGCAAGAAACCGCCTTCGGGCGGTTTTTTGTTTATGCGGCTTTTTCCTGCCGTTTTTGCTGTAATCGCCTTTCTTGACCACTGGGGAGTAGATCGAGATGAAGCGTTACCTGTCCGCCCTGGCCGTGATGGCCACCCTGGCCGCCGCCACGCCGGCGTTGGCCGATACCCTGCTTGTCGACCGTGCCCGCGAGAAGCCGGCCGGTGCCCTGCCCGTGCGCGGCCAGAGCATGCTGCAGGTGCAGGCGCAGTTCGGCGCGCCGAGCGAACAGCTGCAGCCGCGTGGCGGGCAGAAGCGGCAATGGCCGACCATCAACCGCTGGGTCTACCCGCAGTTCACCGTCTACTTCGAGAAGCAGAAGGTGATTGACGTGGTGGCCAACCAGGCGGACCCGAACGAAATCGGCCCGAAACCGCCGATCCGTTGATCCCTTTACCCGCCGTGGGCGGGCCTGTGTAGCGAGACCATGAACCAGACCCTTCGTTTTCCTGCCGAGTGGGAAGCCCAGAGCGGCGTCCTGATTGCCTGGCCCACCGCCGACACCGACTGGGCCGACCGCCTGGGCCAGGTGGAAGAGACCTACATCGCCCTGGTCGCGGCCATCACCCGCTTCCAGCCGGTGCTGATCTGCGTGGCCGACGACGACGTGGAGACCTATGCCGAGATGCGGCTGCGCTCCAACCGCATCGACATGGACAAGGTCCACTTCACCACGGCGGCCTACGACGATACCTGGCTGCGCGACTCCGGCCCGATCACCCTGCGCCGCGCCGACGGCGGTTTCCAGCTGCTGGATTTCCGCTTCACCGGCTGGGGCGGCAAGTTCGATGCGACCCTGGATGACCAGCTGGTGGGCGTACTGGACCAGGCCGGCGTGTTCAACGACGCGCCGGTGCGCAGCATCCCGTTCGCGCTGGAAGGCGGCGGCATCGAAACCGACGGCGAAGGCACCCTGCTGACCACCTGGAAGTGCCTGCACGAGCGCCACCCGGACCGCGACCGCGCCAGCCTGAGCGCCGACCTGGCCGACTGGCTGCAGCAGGACCGCGTGCTGTGGCTGGACCACGGCTACCTGGAAGGCGACGACACCGACGCGCACATCGACACCCTCGCCCGCTTCGCCTCGGCCGACAGCATCGTCTACCAGGCCTGTGACGACGAGAGCGACTCGCACTACGCCGAACTGCAGGCGATGGGCAACGAACTGGCCGCACTGCGCACCAAGGATGGACAGCCGTACCGCCTGTTCCCGCTGCCGTGGGCACAGCCGGTGATCGACGAAGGCCGCCGCCTGGCTGCGTCGTACGCCAACTACCTGATCGTCAATGGTGCGGTGTTGATGCCGGCCTATGGCGACCCGGCCGACGACCTTGCCCGCGATGTGCTGGCCCAGGCGCACCCGGGCCGCGAGATCGTGCAGGTGCCCTGCCGCTCGCTGATCTGGCAGAACGGCAGCCTGCACTGCATCACCATGCAGCTGCCGGAAGGGTTGTTGAAGGCCTGAGGATGGGTAGTGCCGGCCGCTGGCCGGCAACCATGCAATGCCTGATGGATTGACGGGGTTGCCGGCCAGCGGCCGGCACTACCAGCACCCATTCAGCGCGCGACACGCCGTCGCCCCCCATCCGCGCTAACATGCTGGTTTTCCCCCGCAGGAACGCCCCGCATGAACTCGCGCAGCCCCCTTACCGTCGCCCTGATCCAGGAGCGCAACCACGGTGATGCCGCCGCCAACCTGGCGGTGATCGAAGCACGCGTGGCCGAGGCGGCTGCGCAGGGTGCCAAGCTGGTGCTGCTGCAGGAACTGCACAACGGCCCGTACTTCTGCCAGCACGAGTCGGTGGACGAGTTCGACCTGGCCGAGCCGATTCCGGGCCCGAGCACCGAGCGCCTGGGCGCGCTGGCGAAGCAGCATGGCGTGGTGCTGGTCGGCTCGCTGTTCGAGCGCCGCGCCGCCGGCCTGTACCACAACACCGCCGTGGTGTTCGAGAAGGACGGCACGCTGCTGGGCAAGTACCGCAAGATGCATATCCCGGACGATCCGGGCTTCTACGAGAAGTTCTACTTCACCCCGGGCGACATCGGCTTCAAGCCGATCGACACCTCGGTGGGCCGCCTCGGCGTGCTGGTGTGCTGGGACCAGTGGTACCCGGAAGCGGCGCGCCTGATGGCGCTGGCCGGCGCCGAGCTGCTGCTGTACCCGACCGCGATCGGCTGGGACCCGGACGATGTGCAGGACGAGAAGACCCGCCAGCGCGACGCCTGGGTGCTGAGTCACCGCGGCCACGCCGTGGCCAACGGCCTGCCGGTGCTGAGCTGCAACCGCGTTGGCCATGAAGCCTCGCCGCTGGGTGCTTCGGGCATCCAGTTCTGGGGCAACAGCCACGTGCTGGGCCCGCAGGGCGAATTCCTGGCCGAAGCCGGCACCGACGCCACCGTGCTGCTGTGTGATGTCGACCTGCAGCGCAGCGAGCACGTGCGCCGCATCTGGCCGTTCCTGCGTGATCGCCGCATCGATGCCTACGGCGACCTGCTCAAGCGCTACATCGACTGATCCGGAGCCCGCGCATGGCCGTCCTCATCCGTGATGCCGGCCCGGCCGACATCGACGCGATCACCGCGATCTATGCGGTGGAAGTGACCGACTTCGTCAACACCTACGAGTACGACATCCCGGACGCGACCGAGATGCTGCGCCGTATGCGCGACATCATCGATCGCGGCTTCCCCTACCTGGTCGCCGAGATCGATGGCCAGGTCGCCGGCTATGCCTACGCCAACACCTACCGCACCCGCGTGGCTTACCAGTGGACCGTGGAGAACTCGGTCTACGTCGATGCCCGCTTCCAGGGCCAGGGCGTCGGCACTGGCCTGCTGCAGGCGTTGATCGATGCCTGCGTGGCGCGCGGTTACCGGCAGATGGTGGCGGTGATCGGTGAACCGACCAACACCGCGTCGATCAAGCTGCACGAACGCTTCGGCTTCGAGCTGGTGGGCGTGTTCCGTGGCCTTGGCCGCAAGCACGGCCGCTGGCTGGATACCGTGCAGATGCAGCGCGCGCTCGGCGATGGCGCCGACACCGCACCTTCCAATGAATGAACCCATGACTGAAACCCTTCCCGAGACCGGCGACGATCTGTTCGCCGGCCAGCCGGTACGCGTCGTTGAACGCGACGGCGTGCGTTATACCCTGCTGGGCACCGCCCACGTCTCCCGCGCCAGCGTCGAGGCGGTGGAAAAAGCCATCGACAGCGGCCGCTTCGATGCCGTTGCCGTTGAACTGGACCCGCAGCGCCTGCAGGCGCTGAGCGACCCGGACACGCTGGCCAAGCTCGACCTGGTCGAGGTGATCCGCAAGGGCCGCGTTGCCCTGTTCGCCGCCAACCTGGCCCTGTCCGCGTACCAGCGCCGCCTGGCCGAACAGCTCGACATCGAGCCGGGCGCCGAACTGAAGCGCGCGGTGGAGCTGGCGCGCGAGCGCAACCTGCCGGTGCATCTGATCGACCGCGAGGTTGGCCTGACCTTCCGCCGTGCCTCGCAGCGGCTGGGCTTCTTCGGCAAGCTGAAGCTGGTCGCCGGGCTGGGCGCCGGGCTGTTCTCATCCGAGGAAGTCGGCGAGAACGAAATCGAGAAGCTCAAGCAGGGCGACATGCTGGAGTCGAGCTTCGGCGAGTTCGCCAGCGAGAGCCCGGCGCTGTACGAAACCATCATCGGCGAACGTGACCGTTACATGGCCACGCGCCTGCGCGAGGAACACGACCCGCAGCAGCGTGAAGTGCTGGCGGTGGTGGGTGCCGGCCACCTGGCCGGGCTGGCGCGCTATCTGGAAACCGACACCGAAGCACCGGCACCGCTGCGCGCCGAGCTGGAAGCGGTGCCGAAGAAGCGCAACATTCCGTGGTTCACGCTGGGCATCCTGGCCATCGTAGCGACCGGCATCGGCGTAGGTTTCTACCGCGGTGGTCTGGGCGTGGGCACCGAACTGCTGGCGACCTGGGCGATGTATACCGGTGGCCTCGCCGGCCTGGGCTGCCTGCTGGCCGGCGGCCATCCGCTGAGCATCCTCACCGCGATCGCGGTGGCGCCGTTCAAGCCGTTCCGCCTGAGCATCCCGACCGGCGCATTCTCGGCCCTGGTGGAAGCGCGCCTGCGCAAGCCGGCGTATGAGGACTTCCTGAAGCTGCGCGACGATGCGCAGAGCCTGAAGGGCTGGTATCGCAACCGCGTCACCCGCGTGGTGCTGACCTTCATGCTGACCAACATCGGCAGCATGCTCGGCCTGTGGCTGACCACGTTCAAGGTGTGGGGCAAGGTCGCCGGTTGATTGCAACGCCCCGCCGGGCATGGCCCGGCGCTACCGGCCGCACGGCGTCTGCGCGCGCGACCGGTAGGTGCCAACCTTGGTTGGCACATCGTTTCCGGTCGCGAAGATCAGCCGAGCATGGCTATGCCGGCCGTCCTGGCCGACACCCTCCGGGCCGTCGCAAGCGACGTTGGCAGCGGCTCCTGCCGCTGCCTTCGGCTCTACAGAAGGCAAGCCGATACGGTGATGGCCAGCCCGGCCATGCCTGGCAAAAAAAAGGGGGAGGCCGCCCCACTACGACCGGCCTCCCCCACACCACAACACGTTGGCGCTCCTTGCGGTCGAGCAGGCTCGACCACTACACCGGGGTACCCGCCACCATTTCCAGACCACGCGCACGGCGGATCAACCGCGTGACCGCGTTGCGCAGGTCATCCAGCACCGCATAGATCGTCGGCAGGAACAGCAGGCTGACCACCGTGGAGAACGCCAGGCCGCCGGCAATCGCGCGCGCCATCGGCGCGTACTCCGGGCCGTTGCCGAACATCTGCGTGTTGGTCAGCGAGATCGGCACCATCGCCAGGATCGCCGTGCCCATCGTCATCATGATCGGGCGCAGGCGTTCGCGTGAGCCCTCAACCAAAGCCTGCGTTCGGCCCATGCCGCCGCGCCGCAGGTTGTTGATGTGCTCGATCATCACGATGCCGTTGTTCACCACCACGCCCATCAGCACCAGGATGCCGATGAAGGACATGATCCCGAACGAGGTGCCGGTGATCCAGAACAGCCAGAACACGCCGAAGATCGAGAACAGCACGCCGCTCATGATCGCCGCCGGGAACAGCAGCGACTCGAACACCGCCGCCATCACCACGTAGATCATCACCAGCGCGATCAGCAGGTTGAACACCATCTGCTGCATCGCTTCATCGTCGTTGCCGTAGTCGCCGCCATCGAAGGTGAAGCCATAGCCGGCCGGGAAGTTCATCGGCTTGAGCACCGACTCCATCGCCTTGCGGCCATCCGGCGCGGTGACCTTCTCGGCCAGGTTGGCCTTGATGGTCAGCGTGGTCTGGCGGTTGGTGCGTCCGATCTGGGTGGCCGACGAACCGACGTCGACGGTGACCAGGCTCAGCAGCGGCACGCTGCGGCCGTCGCCGGTGCGCACGCTGAAACCGGCCAGGTCTTCCGGGCTGCTCTGCTCGGCACCGGCGAAGCGCACCCATACCGGCACTTCGTTGTCACCGCGGCGGAACTCGCGCATCGGTGCACCGCGCAGCGCCAGGCCGACGAAGCTGGCCACCTGCTCGGCATTGAAGCCGAACGCTGCGGCGCGCTCACGATCGACACGCACCTTCAGCTCGCCACCCTTCTCGCCATTGTCGATGCGCACGTCGCGCAGCTCGGCGCGCTGGGCCAACAGCGGTACCACTTCCTGGCCGATCTCCTGCAGCATCGAACTGGAGTCGCCGACCAGCTGCACCTGCACCCCCTGGTTGCCACCACCACCGCCATCGCCGCCCTGGTTGCCAACGAAATAGTCGGTGCGGGCGGACTTCGGCAGGCCCTTGCGCAGCTCTTCCTGCAGCGCCTTGATGTCCTTGGCGTACTTTTCGTCCAGGGTGACCACGGTGGAGCTGCCTTCCTGCTCGCTGTACCAGGAATAGACCTGTTTCACGTGCAGGCGCTCACGGTTCTGGTCGATCCAGTTCTCCACCCGTGCTACTTCATCGGACATCTGGCGGTAGGTGTAGGCACCCTTCCACATGTAGCCGATGAAGATGTCCTTGCCACCGTCACCACCAAACATGTCGATCTTGGTCAGCTTCATCGGCACCAGGCTGACCAGCACCACCAGCAGGATGCCGAGCAGGCTCCAGCCACGATGGCGCAGCGACCAGTCCAGCAGCGTCGCGTAGCGGCGCTGCAGGCGCGCGATCATGCCGGTCTGCGAGTGCACCAGCTTCGGCGTGGCCATGCGCGCGGACAGCATCGGGATCAGGCTGACCGCCACCAGCCACGAGGCCAGCAACGAGACCGAGATGGTGATCGCGATCTGCGCCATGAAGATGCTGATGTTGTTGGTCTCGCCGAACAGGTTCGGCACGAACACGATGCAGTGGCACAGCGTGCCGGCGCTGAGCGCGATGGCCACGTTGCGGGTGCCGATGATCGAGGCCAGGCGCGGCTGCCCCGGCATGCGCTCGCGTTCCTGGTAGATGCTTTCCACCACCACCACGGCGTTGTCGACCAGCATGCCCACCGCCAGCAGCAGGCCCATCATGGTCAGGATGTTCAGCGTCACCCCGACGAAGTACATGAAGCCCAGGGTGATGGTGAAGCAGATCGGGATGGCCAGGGTCACCATCAGCGTCGACGGCCAATGGCGCAGGAAGAAGAACAGCACCGTGATCGACAGGATCAGGCCGACCGCACCGGCCTCGGCCAGTTCCAGCAGCGAGGAGGTCACCGCCTTGCCCTGGTTGTCGATCACCTTGATCTGCACGTCGCGCATCGACGCTTCCGCACGGATCGATTCAACCTCGGCCAGTGCCGCGCGCGACACCTCCACCAGGTTGGCGCTGCGCTCCTTGAAAATGTCCAGGCCAACCGCCGGATTGCCATCGAGGCGGCGCCCGTAGTTCATCCGCGCCGGCTTCAGGCGCACGTCGGCGATGTCCCCCAGGCGCAGGCCCTTGGCGTTGATCACCAGGTCACGCATCTCCTGCAGGTCGGTGATCTCGCCCACCGGCTGCACGCGCACGCGCTGGCCGTTGTCGTCGATCTGCCCGGCCGAGATCGAGAAATTCAGCGTGCGCAGGCGCTCGCTCAGTTCATTGATGCTCAGGCCGTGCGCGTTGAGGCGGTTCGGATCAATGGCGATCTCCACCTCGTTCGGCGGCGCGCCGGTGATGTCGACGCGGGCCACGCCGGGGATGCGCTCGATGCGCCGCTTGAACTCGCGGTCGAGCATGTCATAGGCGGTGGTCAGGTCGGTGGTGCTGGCCAGGCGCACCTTCAGCACCGGCTGGTCGCTGCTGGACCACTTGAACACGTTGTAGCGCTGGAGGTCGTCAGGCAGGTCACTGCGGATCGCGTCGATGCGCTCGCGTGCATCGGAAGCGGCAATCGCAATGTCACGGTCCCAGTCACTGAACTCGATGTAGATCAGCGCCGCTTCGGAGGTGGCAGACGAGCGCATGCGCTTGATGCCGGTCATCGTCGCCAGTGATTCCTCGACCGGGCGGATGATGGTCCGTTCCACTTCCTCCGGGGTCGAGCCGGTGTACGGAATCTGCACGAACAGGAACGGCGCAGAGATGTCCGGCAGCGCTTCCAGCGGCAGCCGGAACGAAGCGATCAGGCCGATCACCACCAGCGACACGAAACACATGATGGTGGTGACCGGACGGCGGATGGAGAACTCGGCCACACTCATGCCGGTTCCTCCGCACCTGCCGCGTTGCCTGCGCTGCCCGGCTCGATCCCGCCGGCATGCTTGCGGCCGCGTTCGCGGTAGTAGGCATCGCCACGGCGGTCCATCAGGTCGTAGACCACCGGGATCACCAGCAGGGTCAGCAGGGTCGACACCAGCAGGCCGCCGATCACGGTAATCGCCATTGGCGCGCGCACTTCAGCGCCCTCACCCATCGCCACCGCCAACGGCAGGAAGCCGAACAGCGTACACAGCGTGGTCATGATGATCGGCCGCAGGCGCGAGCGCGCACCTTCCACCAGCGCCTCGTGCTTGGCCACGCCAGCCTCGCGCAGCTGGTTGACCTTGTCGATCAGGATGATCGCGTTCTTGGTGACCAGGCCGACCAGCAGGATCAGGCCGATGAACACCACCACCGAGATGGGCTTGCCGGTCAGCGTCAGCGCCAGGATCGCGCCGACCAGCGCCAGCGGGATGGTGAACAGGATCACGAACGGATGCAGCAGCGATTCGAACTGCGAGGCCATCACCAGGTAGACCAGGAAGATCGCCAGGCCAAAGGCGAAAATCAACGACTTCGCCGCCTGCGCCAGTTCCTCGCCCTGGCCGCCAATGTGCAGGCCGACGCCCGCGCCCAGCGGCTGCTCTGCGACCATCTGCTGCACTTCGCGCATGGCTGCGCCAAGATCGATGTCACGCAGGTTGGCCGAGACCACGGCAACGCGGGTCTGGTCGGCACGGTGGATCTCGCTGGGGCCAGTGGTGGCGACCACATCGGCCACCGCGTCCAGCGTGACCGGACGGGTGCTGCCCGGGTTGACGATCAGCCGGCGGATGCTCTCCACGCTGGCGCGGTCGCCCTCCTGCGCACGCACCAGCACGTCGATCTTGCGGTCACGGAAGCTGTAGCGGGTGGCGACATCGCCGCGCACCTTCTTCACCACCACGTCGGCGATCTGGCGCGTGGTCAGGCCCAGTGCACCGGCACGCTCCTGGTCGAAGCGGATCTGGATTTCCGGGAAGCCTTCTTCCACCGTCGACTTCACGTCGGCGTAGTGTGCGTTGCCGCGCAGCAGCGCCGCCAGGCGTTGGCCGGCCACTTCCAGCGTGGCCATGTCCTGCCCGCGCAGCTCGATTTCCAGCGGCGTGGAGAAGCTGAACAGCGCCGGCCGTGCGAAGTCGACCTGTGCCCCCGGATGCTGGCCCATGGTGTCACGCAGGCGCTCGGTGATCTCGGCCTCGGTGCGCGCATTGCCACCGCCTTCCATCACCACGGTCAGCTTGCCGATGTTCTCGCCGCTTTCGGTCGGGCTGGCATCGAGGCGGGTGCCGCTGCCGCTGACGCCATACAGCGAGGCCACGCCCTCGCCCTGGCCGTGGGCCAACTGCAGCTCGCGCACCAGCGCATCGGTCTGCTTCAGCGGCGTACCGGCCGGCAGCTTCACCGTCATCTCGAAACGGTCCTGCGCCAGCTGCGGGATCAGGTCGGCACCGAGCATCGGCACCAGCGCCATGGTCGCCACGAAGATGATCGTGGCCACGCCCAGCACCTTGCCCGGGTGCGCCAGTGCGCTCGGCAGCAGGCGCAGGTAGCCACGCTCGGCACCGGCGTAGGGCTTCATCGCCAGGTCGCTGGCCTTGCGCATCACCGGGCCCACCACGGCCACTACGCCGCGCCACAGCCGCACGATCAGCCAGGCCAGCGCGTAGAAGCTCCAGCGCGCGGTCGCCACGGCACCACGACGGCCCAGCGCCACCGGCTTCTGCCAGCGGTTCTGCGGCTGCCACGGCGCGTTCGGCGCTTCTTCCGGGAACGCCAGCGGCGGCCGTCCCTTCAGCGAGCTCAGCATCGGGATCAGGGTCATCGACACCAGCAGCGAGATCGCGATGGCGATCGCCACGGTCAACGCCTGATCGCGGAACAGCTGGCCGGCGATGCCATCGACGAACACCAGCGGCAGGAACACTGCGATGGTGGTCAGGGTCGAGGCAACCACGGCCATGCTCACTTCGCGGGTACCGGCGATGGCCGCCTGCAGGATGCCCAGGCCACGCTCGCGGGCCTTGGCGATGCTCTCCAGCACCACGATCGAGTCGTCCACCACCAGGCCGGTGGCCAATGCCAGGCCGCCCAGCGACATCACGTTCAAGCTCAGGCCGAGCTGGCCCATGAAGAAGAATGTGGCGATGATCGAGACCGGCAGCGACAGGCTGATCACGAACGTGCTCCAGCCATCGCGCAGGAACAGGAAGATGATCAGGATCGCCAGCAGGCCACCGATCACCGCATCCTTCTTGACGTCGGCAATGGCGTGCTCGATGAAGCGCGACTGGTCCTCGATGGTGGTCATCTCGACATCGGACGGGAACGTGCCCTTGATCTGCTCCAGGCGCTTGCGCAGCGCTTCGGCGGTGGACACGGTGTTGGCGTCACCTTCCTTGTAGATCGCCAGCTCCACCGATTCCTTGCCGCCCAGGCGGATCACCGCTTCGCGCTCCTTGTAGCCCTGGCGCACGGTGGCCACGTCCTTCAGGCGCACCGGCACACCGTTGGCAACCACGCTGGAACCGCCGCCGGACGATGCGCTCTGCGCCGCCGAGGCCGCTGCGATGGCTGCCGCCGAACCGGTCGACGCGGCAATGTTGAACATCTGCTGCAACGCCGAATCAGCGGCACTGCCGTTGGAGGCCTGGGTGGTGACCAGCAGGTTGCGGATCTCCTCCAGATCAGCGAACTGGTTGACGGTACGCACCAGGAAGCGCTGCGAACCCTCCTCCAGGCGGCCGCCGGAGATGTTGATGTTCTCGTCCTTCAGGCGCTTGATGACGGTGTCGATCGGCAGGTTCAGCTGGGCCAGCTTCTGCTGGTCGATGTCGACCTGGATCTCGTCCTCGAGGCCACCGCCGACCTTGACCGCTGCCACGCCGGTGACCGGCTCCAGCTTCTTCTTCAGGTCTTCATCGGCATAGCGGCGCAGGCCGGTCAGCTCGCGGACCGCATCGGCATCACTGGTCGGCGCCACCTTGTTCGACAGCACCAGGCGCATGATCGGCTCGGTGGACGGATTGAAGCGCAGCAGCACCGGGGCCTTGGCCTCCAGTGGCAGGTTCAGCGCTTCCATCTTGTCGCGCACCTCCAGGCTGGCCTGGTCCATGTTGGTGCCCCAGGCGAACTCCAGCACCACATCGCTCTGGCCGGTGCGCGAGACCGACTTCAGCTTGCGCAGGTTCTTGACCACGCCAACCGCTTCTTCAACCGGCTGGGTAATCAGGGTTTCGATTTCGGTCGGCGCCGAACCGGTGTACTCGGTGCGCACGGTCAGCGTCGGGTAGCTCAGGTCGGGCAACAGGTTGACCTTGAGGTTGCCCAGCGCGATCAGGCCGAACAGCAACAGGGTGACCGTGCACATGGCGATGGTCACGCGGCGGCGGGTGGCGAACTCCACCAGGCCGCCGCGCATGCCGGCGGCGGCGCCGTCGCTCGCCGGCGAGGCACCGTGGTCGTGGCCCGGGGCGGTCATTGCTTGCTCCCGGCCTTGTCTGCCGGCTTGGCGACCGCTGCGACCGTCTTCGGCTTTGCCTTCGGATCGGCGATCACCTGCACTGCGGTGCCGTCGCGCAGCGCGACCTTGCCGGCGGTGACCACCTGATCACCGGCCGCCAGGCCATCACGGATCTCCACCCACGGGCCCTCGGCGTAACCCAGCTTGACCGGAACGCGTGCGACCTTGCCTTCGCGCACCCGGAACACCGCCGGCTCACCATCGTCGAGCAGCGCCAGGCGCGGCACCACGAGCGCATCGGCGCGCTGGTCGTAGTCGATGCGGATGCGCCCGAACATGCCGGGCTGCAGCGCGTGCGCGGCGCCGTCGAAGGCACTGACCACGCGAAACGTGCCGCTGCCCGAATCCACCACCGGCGCGATGCGATCGACGGTGCCGGTGAAGCTCTGCCCCGGCAGCGCATCGGCGGCCAGCGTCACCGGCTGGCCGGCGCGCAGCGTGGCCAGCTCGCGCTCGGGCACATTGAGGGTGGCTTCCAGCCGCGAGTTGTCGACAATGCGGAAGATCGGTGTGTTGATCTGCACGAAGTTGCCGGTCTTGATCGAACGCGAGGCGATCACGCCGGAGATCGGCGCCACGACAGTGGTGTAGGACAGCTCCAGCGTGGCCAGGCGGTACTGCGCGCGGACGTTCTCCAGGTCGAAGCGCAGCTGGTCGACGTCTGCAGCGCTGACCATCTGCTGGCCGACCAGCTTCTGCGCGCGCTGGTAGTTGTTTTCCAGCTTGCGCATCTGCGCTTCGCTCTGTGCCACGGCCAGCCGTGCACGGTCCGGGTCCAGACGAACCAGCGGCTGGCCGGCAGTGACCCGCTGGCCTTCTTCGACCAGCACCGCCAGCGCCACGCCGGAGGTCTTGGCGACCACCTGCGACTCGGCACGCGGCTCCAGCGCGGCGGTGCCGGTGTAGCTGGCGGCGACCGCGCGATGGCTGGCCACGGCCACTTCGACCGGGACCGCGTCGACCTTCTTCTCCTCCTTGGTCTCGGCGGCCTTGGCTTCGGAATTGGGCCCTGCGGCGCAACCGCCCAGCAGCAGGGAGGTGGAGATCAGCAGTGCGGCAGCGCAGATTCCGCTGCGACGGCCGGACAGGAAGGTTGGGTGCGACATCGTCAGATCCCTGGAGGATGCGTGGACAGGTGTGGTAGCAAAGTAATGCACCACTTCACGGCAACACCATATCCCAAAGGTCATGGTGCCTTCACGCCGCTGGTCGGCCTCCCCCCATTTCAGCTAGATGAAACCTGAGGCTATACTCGGGGCGTTCCGTACCCCACGCCGGAACGACCAGACCCGAATCCCCGGAAACGACACCATGCGCCCGCAGCCGCTCGCCGCTTGTCTCGCTCTGGCCGTCCTCCTGCCCCTTGGGGCCGCCGCACAGCCCGCTCCTGCTCCTGCCACACCCGCCCCGGCCCAGGCTCCCGCCGCTGCCCCGGCGCCTGCCGCCCCCACCGGCAACTTCGACAATGGCCGTGTCCTGGCCTATACCTGCCAGGGGTGCCATGGCATCACCGGCTACAAGAACGCCTACCCCAGCTACCGGGTGCCGAAGATCGGCGGCCAGACCCAGCAGTACCTGGCCCAGGCCCTGACCGAATACCGCCAGGGCAAGCGCCGGCATCCGACGATGCAGGCGCAGTCGATGAGTTTCAGCGAACAGGAGATCGCCGATCTCTCTGTTTACCTGTCCACCGTCAAGTAAGGCCCGCCCATGTCGAAAGCCGCGCATCCGATGCGTCACGCCATCGCCCTGTCCGTTGCCCTGCTGCTGGCGGCCTGTTCACAGTCGCAGGTGGAGAACAGCGAGAAATCCGCCGCCGACCCGGGCCATGCCAGCGGCGAACACGGTTCATCGTCCTCCGCCGGCCTGCCGGCAGGTCGCGAGGCCGCCGGCGAGGCCCGCGCCAAGGTGAAGAGCAAGGCCACCAACCAGAGCTGCATCGACTGCCACGGCGCCGACGGCAACGCGCCGATCGATGCGACCTATCCGAAGCTGGGTGGGCAGTACGGTGATTACCTGGCGCATGCGCTGCAGGCCTACCGCGCCGGTGACCGCCAGCATGCGCTGATGACGCCGCAGGCGAAGGACCTGAGCGATCAGGACATCGCCGATCTGGCGGCGTATTTCGGCAGCCGACCGAGCCAGCTGCGGGATCTGCACGGGGTTAAATGACCGCGCTGCGCGGATCATGACTGCTGCAATCTGAGGCGTTCATGGGCGTTACTTTTCTTTGCGCGCAAAGAAAAGTAACCAAAGAAACGCTCCGCCATCCGTGAGCCGATGCTGCGCACCGGTACCCTGCGCTCCTCGGCCCACCGAGGGACGGCGCGGGAACTCGCTGCGCTCAGACACCCGCGCCTCTTCGCCCTCGCCGGACCTGCGGTGCTCGGCTCGCTTCAAGGCGGAATCAGATCAAAAGCCACAGCCGCCCGCCGGGCGAGACGGCCGTGGCAGACGGCTCAGCCTTCCAGCTCTTCCCAGCGCGCGTACGCGGCATCCAGCTCGGCCTGCACCTTGGCCAGCTGCTGGGTATGCGCGGTCACTTCGGCGCTGCTGCGGGTGTAGAACGACGGGTCGTTCATCGCCGAGGTCAGCCCTTCGACATCGCCTTCCAGCTTCTCGATGGTCTTCGGCAGCTGCTCCAGCTCGCGCGCTTCCTTGTAGGCCAACTTGCGCTTGGGCGCAGCGGGGGTCGCAGCCGCCGGAGCGGCCGGTGCAGCGGTCGCTGGCTTGGTAGCCGGGGCCGCAGCAGGTGCAGCCACGCTGGCCGCATAGCGCTGCCAGTCGCTGTAGCCACCGACGTACTCGCCGATCACGCCGTCGCCTTCCATCACCAGCGTGGAGGTCACCACGTTGTCGATGAAGTCACGGTCATGGCTGACCAGCAGCAGCGTGCCGGTGTACTCGCCCAGCAGCTCTTCCAGCAGCTCCAGGGTTTCCACGTCCAGGTCGTTGGTCGGTTCGTCCATCACCAGCAGGTTGGATGGCTGCGCGAACAGCTTGGCCAGCAGCAGGCGGTTGCGCTCGCCACCGGACAGGCGGGTGATCGGCGCACGCGCACGTTCCGGGGTGAACATGAAGTCCTGCAGGTAGGCATGCACGTGCTTGCGCTTGCCGTTGAACTCGAGGAAATCGCGGCCTTCGGCCACGTTCTCGATCGCGCTCCAGTCTTCGCGCAGCACCGCGCGGTACTGGTCGAAATACGCGATCTGCAGGTTGGTGCCCGCGTTGACCTCGCCCTTGGCCGGCTGCAGTTCGCCCAGCAGCAGCTTCAGCAGCGTGGTCTTGCCGCTGCCGTTGGGGCCGATCAGGCCGATTCGGTCGCCACGCAGGATGGTGGTGGTGAAATCGCGGACCATGGTGCGCTCGCCGAAGGCGAACGAAATGTCCTTGACGTCGATGACCTTCTTGCCGGAGCTGACGCCCTGCGCGGCTTCCATCTTGACGTTGCCGCTGAGGTCGCGGCGCTGCGAGCGTTCGGTGCGCATCGCCTTCAGGCGGCGCACGCGGCCTTCGTCACGGGTACGCCGGGCCTTGATGCCCTGCCGGATCCAGACTTCCTCCTGCGCCAGCAGCTTGTCGAAGCGGGCGTTCTCCTGCGCCTGCGCGTTGAGGCGTTCCTCGCGGCGGCGCTCGTAGTTGGCCCAGTCGCCCGGCCAGCTGGTGACCTGGCCGCGATCGATCTCGACGATGCGGGTGGCCAGTGCACGCAGGAAGCGACGGTCGTGGGTGACGAACACCACGCTGCCGCTCCAGCCCTTCAGGAACGCTTCGAGCCAGTCGATGGCTTCGATGTCCAGGTGGTTGGTCGGTTCGTCCAGCAGCAGTACGTCGGGGCTGGACACCAGCGCGCGGGCGAGCAGCACGCGGCGTTTCATGCCGCCGGACAGGCGGCCGAACTCGGCCTCGCCGTCGAGGTCGAGCTTGGTCAGGGTTTCGCTGACGCGCTGGTCCAGGCCCCAGCCGTTGGCGGCATCGATCTTGGCCTGTACGTTGCCGAGGGCTTCGCCATCGAATACTTCGGCATGGCTGAGGTGGTGGAATTCGGCCAGCCACTGGCCCAGTTCGCCGAGGCCGTCGGCCACAACATCGAACACCGAGCCGGCGGCACCATGCGGCACTTCCTGCTCCAGGCGGGTGACGCGCACGCCCTGCTGCACGCGGACTTCGCCGTCATCGGGCTTGTGGTCGCCGGACAGCAGCTTGAGCAGGGTGGATTTGCCGGCGCCGTTGCGGCCGATCAGGGCGATGCGTTCGCCCGGCTCGATCGACAGTTCGGCCTTTTCCAGCAACAACGGGCCGCCGACGCTGAAGTCGACGTTCTGCAGAGTAATCAGAGGCATCCGGATATTGTACGGGTTGGGGGCGTCGGCCGGGTTGCACCCGGCACCCGCGGTAGTGCCGGCCGCTGGCCGGCAACCTCAACAGCAACGTCAAAAGCTGGTTTCCTGTGGGATGGCGGGGTGGGTCCGGTTGCGGGGGACGCTGCAAGCCCCCCTCCGGGGCCCGGCCCAGCCGCTGGCGGCTGTGCGTTCGGGCGCTTGCGAAGCAGTGCTTCGCAAGCAAAGCGCCCTCACCCATGTAAGCTCGGTCGCCGCATCCATCCGGCTCACGCCCCCGCAACCGGACCCATCCCGCCTTCGACAGATTTCTGCGATCTGTCGGAACGGCACTCTGCTCTGGTGGGTGGCGACCTTGGTCGACACGGTAGATCCACGCCATGCGTGGATGAGCGCTGCAAGGCCTGTCGATCGGTCGGGGTCGGATCCCTGCTACTGCACCTCCCCCAGCAACGCCTGCAACCCCGGCAGCCATTGCTTGCCGGGGTGGCGTACCAGCCACAGGGTGCGCTGCAAGGCGGGCAGCGGGGTCTGGAGCACGCGCAGGCGGCCGAGGGCCAAGGGTTCTTCCAGGGCGTGCCGGGACAGGCAGGCCAGGCCGAGACCGGCGATGGCGGCCTGCTTGATCGCTTCGGTATTGCCCAGCTGCAGGGTCTGCGCGAAGCCGCGCAGGTGCGGCAACAGCGCCTGTTCGACGGCTTCGCGGGTACCGGAGCCCGGCTCGCGCAGCAGCCAGCGGGCGCGGCGGAGTTCATCCAGCGACCAGCGCGCGGGGGCGTCGGCGGCGCCGACGATCACCAGCGGATCCTGCTGCCAGGCGGTCACCTGCAGCCCGCGCTCGTGGCATGGGCCTTCGATCAGGCCGGCGTCCACGTCCAGTCGCTGCACGGCGGCGACCACGCCGGCACTGTTGTCGATGCGCAGGTCGACTTCGGCCTGCGGCGCCTGCCGCAGCAGTTCGGCGATGCGCGGCGGCAGCAGGTAGTTGCCGATGGTGGTACTGGCGGCCAGCACCAGCCGCAGCGGTGCACCCTGCGACGGGTCGCCGCCGGCAGCCAGCTGCCGCTCCAGATCGGCGGCATTGACCAGCAGGGTACGCGCCGGCTCCAGCAGCGCGCGGCCGTGGCCGTTCAGGGCCAGGCGGCGGCCGATGCGGTCGAACAGCGGGGTGCCGAAGTGCGCCTCCAGCTCCTGCAGGGCGGCGCTGCTGGCCGACTGCGAGAGGGCGATGGCCTGGCCGGCGGCAGTAGTGCTGCCATGGTCGGCGATGGCGACGAAGACCTGCAGCTGGCGCAAGGTCAGGCGCATGGCGCTTACCTTCTTGATGGGTAGGTTTCACCCATATTATTCGTTTTACAGGTCAGCGACAGAGGCGCACGCTTGCCCCATCACTCCAGCCCTGCCCCTGCCATGAACGCCCCCGCTCTCTCCCCCTGGTCCCTGCCCGCCCTGCGCCAACGCTGGCAGCCGCGCCTGCCCGGCCTGCTGCTGGTGGGTCTGATCGCGGCGGCGTCGCTGTACCTGGCCGAGCTACCCTGGCTGCAAGCGCACGGTCTGAGCGCGCTGACCGTGGCCATCGTCGCCGGCATCGCGGTCGGCAACACCCTCTACCCGCGGCTGGCGCCGAGCAGCGCAGCCGGTGTCGGCTTCTCCAAGCACTGGCTGCTGCGCGCCGGCATCGTGCTGTACGGCCTGCGCCTGACCTTCCAGGACATCGGCCATGTCGGCGTCACCGGCGTGCTGATGGACGTGCTGGTGGTCGCCAGCACCTTCGGCCTGGCCTGCTGGCTGGGCATGCGCGTGTTCAAGATGGAGCGCGAGGCGGCGATGCTGATCGGTGCCGGCAGCGCGATCTGTGGTGCGGCAGCGGTGATGGCCGCCGAGCCGGTGGTGCGCGGCCGTGCTGCGCAGGTCACGGTGGCGGTGTCGACGGTGGTGGTGTTCGGCACGCTGGCGATGTTCCTGTACCCGGCGCTGTATGCGCTGGCGCAGTCACACGGCTGGCTGGCAATGGACGCGCGCCAGTACGGTCTGTTCACCGGTGCGACGGTGCATGAAGTGGCACAGGTGGTGGCGGCTGGCCGCGCGGTCAACGAAGCGGCGGCTGACACGGCGGTGATCACCAAGATGGTGCGGGTGATGCTGCTGGCACCGTTCCTGGTGGCGCTGTCGCTGTGGCTGGCGCGTGGCGGCAAGGCCAGCGCCGATGGCAGCAAGGCGCGCATTGTGGTGCCGTGGTTCGCCTTCGGTTTCGTGGCGGTGGCCGGTTTCAACTCGCTGCACCTGCTGCCGGCTGGCCTGCAGGCGGGGCTGGTGCAGCTGGATACCGTGCTGCTGGCGATGGCGATGGCCGCGCTGGGCCTGACCACCCACGTCTCGGCGCTGCGCCAGGCCGGGCTGAAGCCGCTGCTGCTGGCGCTGATCCTGTTTGCCTGGCTGCTGTTCGGGGGCCTGGCGATCCACCAGGGCGTGCTGGCCGTGCTGGGCTGAGCAGGAGCGTGCCGACCAGGGTCGGCACCCACCAGTAGATCCACGCCATGCGTGGATGGCGGCTCCAATTGGGGGGCAGAGCCCTTTCCTGCGGAAAGGGATCCGACCCCATCCCTTTAGGCGGGAGCGGCCGCGCGGACGGGTACAATGCGCCATGACTGACTTCTCGACCCTGCCGCTGAGCCCGGCCCTGCAGCCCGGCCTGGATGCCCTCGGCTACACCACCCTCACCCCCGTGCAGGCGCAGAGCCTGCCCGCCATCCTCGATGGCCGCGATGTGATCGCACAGGCGCCGACCGGCAGCGGCAAGACCGCCGCCTTCGGCCTGGGCCTGCTGCAGTCCATCGACCCCAGCCTGATCCGCGTGCAGGCGCTGGTGCTGTGCCCGACCCGCGAACTGGCCGATCAGGTCGGCAAGCAGATCCGCAAGCTGGCCACCGGCATTCCCAACCTGAAGTTGCTGCTGCTGGTTGGCGGCGTACCGCTGGGACCGCAGTTGGCATCGCTGGAAGGCCACGATCCGCATGTGGTGGTCGGCACGCCCGGCCGCGTGCAGGAACTGGCACGCAAGCGTGCGCTGAACCTGGGCGCGGTGCGCACGCTGGTGCTGGATGAGGCCGACCGCATGCTCGACATGGGCTTCGAAGAGCCGATCCGCGAGATCGCCGGCCGCACCCACAAGGATCGCCAGAGCCTGCTGTTCTCCGCCACCTTCCCCGACAGCATCCGCGCCATGGCGCGTGACCTGCTGCGCGACGCGGTGGAAGTGACCGTGGAAGGCGCCGACCAGGCCCCAGCCATCCGCCACCTGTTCTGCGAGGTGGAACCGGCACATCGCCAGAAGGCACTGGCCGGCCTGCTGCTGAAGTACACGCCGGAATCGGCGGTGGTCTTCTGCAACACCCGCAAGGACGTGGACGAAGTGGCCAACTCACTGCAGCAGTTCGGCTTCTCCGCACTGGCCCTGCATGGCGACATGGAACAGCGCGATCGCGAGGAAGTGTTGTTGCTGCTGGCCAACCGCAGCTGCAACGTACTGGTGGCCAGCGACGTGGCCGCACGTGGCCTGGACGTGGAAGAGCTGGCGGCGGTGATCAACTACGAGCTGCCGACCGATGTGGAGAGCTACCAGCACCGCGTCGGCCGTACCGGCCGAGCCGGTGCCAGTGGCCTGGCGATCAGCCTGGTGGCCGGCCGCGAGAAGACCCGCGCCGAAGCCATCGAAGCGCAGATGGGGCAGCCGCTGGACTGGCAGAAGACGCCGCTGGCAACCTCGCGCCCGTCTGAACTGCCGCAGGCCGCAATGCGCACGCTGCGCATCGACGGCGGCAAGACCGACAAGCTGCGCCCGGGCGACATCCTCGGTGCACTGACCGGTGATGCCGGCCTGTCGAGCAAGTTCATCGGCAAGATCGCGATCTTCCCGACCCGCTCCTATGTGGCGATCGCGCGTGAGCAGGCCAACAAGGCCGTCGCCAAGCTGGAAGCCGGCAAGATCAAGGGCCGTCGTTTCCGCGTGCGGATGATGTGACTGAAGCAGCGTTGCCAACCTCGGTTGGCAACGACCTGACCTGGTAGTGGCCAACCTTGGTTGGCCCGTCCATGGCATCAATCGCGAAAAGCGCTGCCAACCAAGGTTGGCAACTACTGGTTCGCAGATACCCGCCTGATCAGAACACCAGTTCGGTGTGCAGCGGCAGGTCCGCTTCCCAGCGGGCGCGGCCGCCGAGACCGTCCAGTTCGACCAGCACGCCGGCACCGACCACGTCAACGCCCAGGCGGCGCACCAGCGACAACGCGGCGACCAGCGTGCCGCCAGTGGCCAGCACGTCGTCGATGATTGCCACGCGGGCACCGGCCGGCAGCGCATCGGCGTGCACTTCGATGCAGTCGCTGCGGTATTCCAGCGTGTATTCCTCGCGCAGCACCTGGCCCGGCAGCTTGCCCGGCTTGCGCACCGGCACGAAGCCGACGCCCAGTTCCAGCGCCATCGCGGCGCCGAGGATGAAGCCGCGCGATTCGATGCCGACCACCGCGTCCAGCTTCTGGTCGCGCCAGCGGTCGGCCATCGCGGTGATGGCACCGCGGAAGTCCTCGCCGTGGGCGAGCAGCGGCATGATGTCCTTGAACAGGATGCCGGGCTTGGGGAAGTCGGCGATGTCGCGCAGGCGGGAGGCCCACTGCGGAGCGACGATGGCGTCGGTCATGTCACATTGGCTATCTGATGGCGGCATAGGGTACCTGTTCCGGGCGCCGCCTGCCTGTTGGGGGTATCGGCCGGGCTGCGCCCGGCGCCTGCAGAGGCTTCAAGCCAAGGCAACGGCAACGGCAACAGCAAGGGCAACAGCGGGTTTCCTGTGGGATGGCGGGGTGGGTCCGGTTGCGGGGGACGCTGCAAGTACGTCCATGTAAGCTCGGTCGCCGCATCCATGCGGCTCACGCCCCCGCAACCGGACCCACCCCGCCTTCGACAGATTTCTGCGATCTGTCGGGCATTGCTTTCTGTAGATCCACGCCATGCGTGGATGAATCTCAATCGAAATCGAATATTTCGAGAATTGAACGAAAAGCATCCACGCATGGCGTGGATCTACCGTGTCGACCAAGGTCGACACCCACCCACAGCAGCGGGAATCTGTCAGAGGTGGGGCGGTGTGGGGCTGCAGGACCGTTGGCGCCATGGATGGCGCCATCGAGCCCCCAGGGACGGGTTTACGGCGTGTCCTGCAGCCCCACACCGCCCCGCCAGACCATCAATAATCCAGAGCCGCTTTGGCTTTGGCTTTGGCTTTGCTTGCGCGGTGGCCTCTGCGGGTGCAGGGCGCAGCCCTGCCGAAACCCACCCTCAGGAACTGCAGGACAGCATCGAGCAGCCGGCGCGATTGTCCGCCCATGCCGGGCGCTTGCCTGCGAAGTGTTCCAGCCCGGCGCGCTCGGTGTACGGGTCGCGCAGCACGTCCTGCAGTGCGTGAACGCCACCGAGGTCGCCCTGCTCTGCACGATCAATGGCTTCCTGCGCCAGCCAGTTGCGCAGCACATACAGCGGATTGGCCGCGGCCATCTTCGCCGTGCGTTCGCTGGCCGACAACGGATCGGCCTGCAACCGCACCGCGTAATCCTGCAGCCACTGCTGCAACGGCGCCTGCACCGCCTGCTGGCGCGTCTGGTCGTAGTACACCGCATCCAGCAGCGCCGCATCCGGTGCCGCCGGATCGATACGCATCAGCGCGCGCCAGGCCAGGGTCATGTCCATGGCACCGTCCTGCATCAGCTGCTGCCAGCGCAGGTAGAGCTGCAGGTCGTCATCGTCGGCCGCGGCCAGACCGAGCTTGGCTGCGGCGTCGCGGCGCGTGCAGGCCACGAAGGTGGACTGGTAGGCCGCCAGACCGGCCTGCAGCGGTGCCACATCGGCAAACACCGGCGACAACGCCTGCGCCAATCGGCTCAGGTTCCAGTACGCCACCTGCGGCTGGGTGCCGAAGCGGTAGCGGCGGCCCTGCGCGTCGGTAGTGTTCGGCGTCCACTCCGGGTCGAAGTCCTCGACCCAGCCGTAGGGACCGTAGTCGAGCGTGAGGCCGAGCACGGACAGGTTGTCGGTGTTCATCACGCCATGCACGAAGCCGACGCGCATCCAGTGCGCGATCATCTCGGCGGTGCGCACCGCGATCTGCACGAACCAGTCGCCATACAGCGCCTCGCCCTGCCCTTCCAGTTCGGGGAAATCACGTGCGATGCAGGCATCGACCAGCAGTTGCAGCAAGGCGGTTTCCCCGCGCGACGCCGGCAGCTCGAAGGAACCAAAGCGCAGGAACGACGGCGACACCCGGCATACGATGGCGCCGGGCTCGGCACGCGGATGGCCGTCATAGAACATGTCACGCACCACGTCCTCGCCGGTACCGACCAGCGACAACGCGCGCGTGGTCGGCACGCCGAGGTAGTGCATCGCCTCGCTGCACAGGAATTCGCGGATCGACGAGCGCAGCACTGCGCGCCCATCGGCGCCGCGTGAATACGGCGTCGGTCCGGCCCCCTTCAGCTGCAGCTCCCAGTGGCGGCCATCCGGTGCGACCAACTCGCCCAGCGAGATCGCCCGGCCGTCGCCGAGCTGCCCGGCCCAGTGGCCGAACTGATGGCCACCGTAGTTGGCGGCCCATGGTTGCATGCCTGCATACAGTGCGTTGCCACCGAATACACGCGCGAAACCTTCGCTCTCGACCTCAGCGGTATCGAAGCCGAGCATCGCGGCGACGTCCGGCGCCCAGGCCAGCAGCGTGGGCGCCGTCACCGGGGTCGGCATCACCGGCGACCATGCCGCGCCCAGCACTTCGCGGCGGCGCGGGCCGGATTCGGGGTCGCCCGGCAGGGCATGCAGCAGGCGGTTGTCGAAACGGGGGCTGTCGGTATCCATGGTGCTGAAGATGGGGGCGACGGCCGCCCGCCTCAATTGCCGCTGAGCGCCTGCAGGTGGCCGCCGTGGGCCTCGGCACGCTGGTAGGCCGGGCGCTCACCGATACGCTTGAGGAAGCCACGCAGTGCCGGCTTGTCGTCGAGGCCACTACCGCGCGCGGCAGCGGCCTGGATCGGGAAGCTCATCTGGATGTCGGCCGCACTGAAGCGCTCGCCGGCAAACCACGGACTTTCGGCCAGGCGGCGCTCCATCCAGTCCAGGTGCAGGCGTCGCTGTGGGCCGATGAAGCCCTGCTCGGCTTTGTCGGCGATGCTCCGAGCGATCGGGCGTACGAAGAACGGCATCGGCGCGTTGCGGATGCGGCCCATCACCAGAGTCAGCAGCAGCGGCGGCATCGCCGAACCTTCGGCGTAGTGCAGCCAATAGCGGTAGGCGATGCGCTCGGCACCATCGGCCGGCATCGGCGACGGCGACAGCTGGCGCTGGGTATCGTAGCGGTCCGCGAGGTAGTCGAGGATCGCGCCGGACTCGGCCAGTACCAGTTCGCCATCCTGCAGTACCGGCGACTTGCCCAGCGGATGCACGTTGCGCAGTACCGGCGGCGCCAGCAGCGTCTTCGGATCGCGCGGATAACGGCGCAGTTCATAGTCCAGCCCCAGCTCCTCCAGCATCCACAGCACGCGCAGGGAACGGGAGTTTTCCAGGTGATGGACGATGCGCATGGGTACGATCCTTGGGAAGACCTGCATCGTACCGCGCCAGCTGCATGCCCTTTGTAGAGTCGAGCTTGCTCGACTGCTTTCCAGAGACAGTCGAGCAAGCTCGACTCTACAAAGCAGCAGGCAATAAAAAACGCCGGAAGCTTTCGCTTCCGGCGTTCTGGCTACCAAACGGTAGCAGACGGATTAGACCGCCTGCACCTGGTCAGCCTGCATACCCTTCTGACCCTGGACGGCGATGAAGGTAACCTTCTGGCCTTCCTGCAGGGTCTTGAAGCCAGTGCCCTGGATGGCACGGAAGTGCACAAACAGGTCCGGGCCGCTTTCCGGGGTGATGAAGCCGAAGCCCTTGGCGTCGTTGAACCACTTAACGGTGCCGGTCTGACGATCAGACATTTGACTAACTCCTGAAACACATGTTGAAAAAATCGCAGCCACCGGGTATCGGGGCCGAGACTGAGTTGCAGGCGTTGGTAAAGCGGATCGATGAGCGGATCGTGAGATCAACTGCACCAGGCCACGATTCACGGTGACCCTAGCAAACACAGTGGGACGAACGATACGCGTGTTTTCTGCAAAAAGCGATAGCCCGGACGTTCATGGGCAGGCCCCGGCCGCTAGGCGTGACAAGGGCTGGCAGCTGATCGACGCTAAGCCCGAGTCCCCATTCAGGATTTTCCTACCCTACACTGGGTAAATGACTGAAGCTGAAACCCAAGCTGAACCCGCCCTCCCCCGCATCTGGGTGGATGCGGACGCCTGCCCTGGCGTCATTCGCGACATCCTGTTCCGGGCCGCTGAACGGGTCGGGATTGAACTGACCCTGGTTGCCAACCAGTGGATCCGCACCCCGCCGTCGCGTTGGCTACGCTCGATCCAGGTGCCCCAGGGCCTCGACGTGGCCGACAGCGCCATCGTCGAGCGGGTCGCCGCCGGTGACCTGGTGGTCACCCAGGACATCCCGCTGGCCGCACTGGTGCTGGAAAAGAAGGCCGTGGCATTGAACCCACGCGGCCAGCTGTACACCCCGAACAACATGGCCGAGCGGCTGTCGATGCGCAATTTCATGGAAGAGCTGCGCGGCGCCGGGGTGCAGACCGGGGGCCCACCGCCGCTGGGACCCCGTGACCGACAGCTGTTCGCCGCCGAGCTGGACCGCTGGCTGGCGCGACGCCCGGTTCGCTGAACGGCCCTACCCGCCCTGGCCGGGCAGGCACAGGCGGCGCTGGCTGCTGAACCGCCTGGGCTCCCCGCTCAATGGATCGTCGAAGGCCAGCCCCTGCGCCAGCAGCTGCAGGGGCGACTCGACCGTTTCATCCAGGCGCGGCATCAGCTGCGGATACAGGTCATCACCCACGATCGGAGCCCCCAGCATCGCCATGTGCACGCGCAGCTGGTGCTTGCGGCCGGTTTCCGGCCGCAGCCGGTAGCGCCAGACCGGCCCCTCGGTCTCGATCAACTCGATCCGGCTGCGCGCATTGGGCTCTCCCGGCACTTCGGCCATGCGGAAGAACGGTTCACCCGGCACCAGCCGGCTGTCCCGCTGCAGCGGAAACGCCAGCCCGGGCAGCGCCGGTGCCAGCGCCTCATAGGTCTTCTCGATGCGCCGCTCGCGGAAGAGCCGCTGATAGGCGTCACGCGTGGCTGCCTGGGTCGAGAACAGCACCAGGCCGGCGGTCAGCCGATCCAAGCGGTGCAACGGCGCCAGCTCGGTGTTTCCGGTGCGTGCGACCAGGCGAGCCAGCAGGGTTTCGCTCACATAGCCACCGGCCGGCGTCACCGGCAGGAAGTGCGGCTTGTCGGCGACCAGCAGGTGCGCATCCAGATGCAGGATGCTCTCGGCGAAGGGAATCACCGGCTCGTCGGCAACTTCGCGGAAGTACTGGATTTCCAGCCCCACCTGCCAGGGCATGTCCGCCGCCAGTGCCCTGCCCTGCGCATCCTGCACGCGGCCACGGGCGAAACGGTCCCGCCATTGCACGCGGTCGATGCGCGGGAAACGCGCGCACAGGCCATCGAGCAGGCTGGGCCAGTGGCCGGGCGGCAGCTGCAGGCGGCTGGGCAGGGTCATCGGAGCCACTCCTGCGGCGGAAAGGAGTGCAAGCGTGCCACGTTGACGCGCCACAGACAGCCCGGCAACGGACACCCCTGGAGCAAACCTCTATCATTGTCGTCTTTAGTCCACGGATCCCCCATGGCTCTTACTGCCACCATCCGCAAGGCCGAACTGCAGATCAGCGACATGGATCGCGGTTACTACGCGACCCACAACCTGACCCTGGCCCAGCATCCGTCCGAGACCGACGAACGCCTGATGGTGCGCCTGCTCGCCTTCGCCCTCAATGCCGGCGATCGCCTCGAATTCGGCCGCGGCCTGAGCACCGATGACGAACCCGATCTGTGGGAACACGACTACACCGGCGACATCCTGCAATGGATCGACCTGGGCCATCCGGACGAGTCGCGCATCCGCAAGGCCAGCAACCGCAGCCGTCAGGTGCAGGTGGTCAACTACGGCGGCAACGCCTCGGAGATCTGGTGGGGCAAGCAGGGCAAGGGCCTGGCGCGCTTCGACAATCTCTCAGTGGTTGATCTGGACGGTGAATTCGTCGAGCGCTGGGGCCAGCAGATCCAGCGCGCCATGCGCTGGAGCGTGCTGATCCAGGATGGCGAAGTGCAGCTGCTCAACGACCAGATGCAGCTCGACGTGATCCCGAACTGGCGCAAGCGCGCCAAGGCATGAGCACGATCCGCTGCGATGTGGTGGTCATCGGCGCCGGTGCGGCCGGGCTGATGACCGCGATCACCGCCGGCCAGCGCGGCCGCCAGGTGCAGGTGATCGACCATGCCAACAAGGTTGGCAAGAAGATCCTGATGTCCGGCGGTGGCCGCTGCAACTTCACCAACACCGGTACCACCCCGGCCAACTTCCTGTCGGCCAACCCGCACTTCTGCAAGTCGGCGCTGGCCCGCTACACGCCCTGGCACTTCATCGAGCTGGTCAGCAAGCACGGCATCGCCTACCACGAGAAGGAACTGGGCCAGCTGTTCTGCGACATCTCGTCCAAGCAGATTGTGAAGATGCTGGTGGACGAATGCCAGGCAGCAGGCGTGCAGGTCCGCACGGACTGCAGTGTGCAGCGCATCGAGCGCGGCAGCGACGGCTTCCGCGTGCACTCCACGCAGGGCCTGTTCCATTGCGCCTCGCTGGTGGTCGCCACCGGCGGCCTGTCGATTCCGAGCATGGGCGCCACCGGCTTTGGCTACGAGATTGCCCGACAGTTCGGCCACCAGGTGCTGCCGACCCGCGCCGGCCTGGTGCCGCTGACGCTCAGCGGCAAGCACCAGGAACGACTGGCCGATCTCAGCGGCGTCGCTCTCCCCATCGAGGCGCGCTGCAACGGAAAGAGCTTCCAGAACTTCATGCTGCTGACCCATCGCGGCGTGAGTGGCCCGGCGATCCTGCAGATCTCCTCGTTCTGGCAACCCGGCGATGCGCTGGAGCTGGACCTGCTGCCCGGCCAGGATGCCGGCGAGTGGCTACGCCAGATGAAGCGCGAGCGGCCTGCCGCAGAACTGCGCACGGTACTGGGCGAGGTGCTGCCGAAGCGGCTGGCGCAACGCCTGTGCGAGCACTGGTTGCCTGACCGGCCCGTGCGCCAGCTGGACGAGCCAGTGCTGCGCCAGGCCGCGCAGCTGCTGGGCGCGTTCCCGTTGGTGGCCAGTGGTACCGAGGGCTACCGCACCGCCGAGGTCACCCTGGGCGGCGTGGATACCGCCGAGGTCTCGTCCTCGACGATGGAATCCAAGCGCGTGCCCGGCCTGCATTTCGTCGGCGAGGTGCTGGATGTGACCGGCTGGCTGGGCGGCTACAACTTCCAGTGGGCCTGGGCCAGCGGCCACGCGGCCGGCGGCGTGGTGTGAACCACATCGCCGTTCGACGCGCGCAAGGGGTGCGCGCATGGACGGTTCGCCGCGCATCGTGTATCTAGATTCGCAGATTGGGGAGCAGTGCATGCAGAACGCGAACGACATCACCATCCGCCTGCTGATCGTCGATGACAGCGGCGAGAATGCCGAAGCCATCGTCAGCACCCTGCGCAACAGCGGCATCGCGGTGCGCCCGTGGCGCCCACAGGATGCGGCCGAGCTGGCCCAGGTGCTGGCCAGCCAGGCCATCGACCTGGTGCTGGTCTCACCCTCGCCGGGCATCCCGCTGCCGCTGGTGGCCCAGCACATCGCCGCCAGCGGCAAGGACATTCCGCTGGTGCTGCTGGCCGAGCGCATCGACGAGGACGAACTGGTGCAGGCCAGCAGCCACGGCATCCGCGCCCTCGCCCTGCGCCAACGCCCGGAGCACCTGCTCGCCGTGGTCCGTGACCAGTGGGTGGACCTGCAGGCGCGTCGCGGCCTGCGCCGCATCGAAGCGCAGATGCGCGAAACCGAGCGCCGCTGCGACGCGCTGATCGCCTCCTCGCGCGATCCCATCGCCTACGTGCATGAAGGCATGCACATCCGCGCCAACGACGCCTATCTGGAGATGTTCGGTTACGAGCATTTCGACGACATCGAGGGCATCTCGCTGCTGGACATGGTCGCCGCCCAGCACGTGGAAGGCTTCAAGCAGCTGCTGAAGGGCCTCAGCCGTGGCGAAGCACCGCCGCCGCAGTACCAGCTTGATGCCCGTCACGAGGATGGCAGTGCGTTCCCGGCGACGATGGAATTCACGGCCGCAACCTACGAGGGCGAATCCTGCCTGCAGGTGGTGCTCCGCCGCCGCATGGAATTCGATCCGGAGCTGGCGCGCGAGGTCGAAGACCTGCGCCAGCGCGACCAGGTCACCGGCCTGCTCAACCGCCCGACCTTCATGCTGCAGCTGGAGAGCGCTGTAGCCCAGGCCGGGCGCAGCGAGGGCCAGTTCGGCCTGCTGCTGATCGAGCCGGACCACTACGCGCGCCTGCTGCCGGACATCGGCCTGGCGTCGGCCGACACCCTGATCGGCGCGCTCGCCGCGCTGCTGGCCGAGGTCGTTGGCGAAGACGCGCAGCTGGCCCGCTTCGGCGAACACAATTTTGCCGTGCTGCAGGCCGGGCCCTACGCGCAGACCGTGGCACTGGCCGAGCGCATCCGCGAAGCCTACGCCGCACACGTCTTCAGCATCGGCGCGCGCTCGGCGACGGTGACGGTCAGCATCGGTGGCGTGCAGGTGGGCGAGAAGATCGCCAGCATCGGCCAGGTGCTGGCGCGCGCCAGTGAATGCACGCAGGCCGCCGCCGAACTGGGCAACACCTGCCGCATCTTCGATCCGGCCGCCGCCGACCGCGTGGAGGAAGAGCGCGTCCTGCGCTGGGTCGCCCGTATCCGTGAAGCGCTGGCCGGTGATGGCTTCCAGCTGCACTACCAGCCGGTGCTGAACCTGCAGGGCGAGTCACTGGAGCTGTACGAGGCGTATCTGCGCCTGGAGCACAACGGCGAACTGCTGAGCCCGACCGCGTTCCTCGGTATCGCGGAGGAACACGGCCTGCTGGCCGACATCAATCGCTGGGTGGTGTCACAGGCCATCGCGGTGCTGGGCCAGCGTGCACGTGACGGCCATGCCACGCAGGTGCTGGTGAAGGTCACCCCGGAATCGTTCGATGACCCGCAGATGATTGCCACCCTGCGCCGCGAGCTGCAGGCACAGGGCGTGCCCGGCGAGCGGCTGTGGTTGCACGCACCGGAAGCGAAGGTGTTCACCCACCTGCGCAGTGCGCAGCAGTTCCTCGCCGAGGTGGCTCCGCTGGGCTGCCGCATCGGCCTGGAGCAGTTCGGCTCGGGGCTGGATTCGTTCCAGCTGCTGGCCCACTTCCAGCCACAGTTCCTCAAGCTGGATCGTGGCTTCACCAGCGACCTGGCAGCCACGCGCGAGAACATCGATCGCATCAGCCAGATCACCGCGCGCGCGCAGGAAGCCGGCATCCGCACCATCGCCGAGTTCGTCAGCGATGCCAATTCGATGACCCTGCTGTTCAGTGCCGGCGTGGACTATGTGCAGGGCGACTTCGTCGGCCCCGCGTTGCCGGAGATGGGTTTCGAGTTCGGATGACCGATGGTAGTGCCGGCCGCTGGCCGGCAACCTCAGGTAGCCGGGATTGCCGGCCAGCGGCCGGCACCACCCAAAGAGAAGGCCGGCTTTCGCCGGCCTTTTCATTGATCAGGTCATGTCGACCAGGTTTTCGATCTTCACGTCCGGATTGACGTCAGCCTCGTAGTCGACGCCCTCCACGCCAAAACCGAACAGGCGCAGGAAGTCGGCCTTGTAGCCGGCCAGATCGCTGATCTCGTACAGGTTCTCGTTGGTCACCTGCGGCCACAGCGCGACCACCTTGCCCTGCACGTCCGCGGCCATTTCCTTGTAGTCGGCACGCAGGCGGCCTTCCTCATCGACCAGCGCGACGGCATGACCATCACCGTCCACCAGGTCATGGCGCAGGCGATCGACCGCGACGCCATCGGCCTTGCCGCCGTAAAGGATGTCGTACAGCACGTCGAGTTGTTCGATGCAGCCTTCGTGCGTGCCCTTTTCCTTCATCACCTTGAACAACAGCGACAGGTACAGCGGCATGGTCGGAATGGCCGAGCTGGCCTGGGTGACCACGGCCTTCAGCACCGACACGCGCGCGTCGCCACCGATCTTGGCCAGCTTCTCGCGCAGGCCCAGCACCTTGGTGTCCAGGTCCTTCTTGGCCGCACCGATCGAGCCATTCCAGTAGATCGCCTGGGTGATCTCTTCGCCCACGTAGGTGAAGGCGGTGGTGGTGCAGCCATTGGCCAGCACGCCGGCGTCAGCCAGCGCATCGATCCACATCTGCCAGTCTTCGCCACCCATGACCGCGACGGTGCCAGCGATCTCTTCCGGGGTAGCCGGCTGCAGGGTGGTTTCCGTGATTACTTCCTTGTCGGTATCCAGGCCGCGCAGGGTGATCTGCTCGCCGATCGGCTTCAGCGTGGAGCTGATGATCTCGCCGGTCTTCGGGTGCTTGCGGCGCGGCGCGGCCAGGCTGTAGACGACCTGGTCGACCTGGCCGAGGTCGGCCTTGATCATCTCGATGGTCTTCGCCTTCACTTCATCGGAGAAGGCATCGCCGTTGATGCTCTTGGCGTACAGGCCGGCTTCGTCGGCGTACTTGTGGAACGCAGCCGAGTTGTACCAGCCCGCGGTACCCGGCTTGCTCTCGCTACCCGAACGCTCGAAGAAAATGCCCAGCGTCGCAGCACCGCTGCCGAAGGCGGCAGTAATGCGTGCGGCCAGGCCGTAGCCGGTGGAGGCGCCGATCACCAGCACGCGCTTCGGGCCGTTCTGGATCGGCGGGCGTGCGCGGATGTAGTCGATCTGCTGCTTGACCGCGGCCTCGCAGCCGGTCGGGTGGGTGGTGACGCAGATGAAGCCGCGGACGCGCGGTTTGATGACCATGGATACCTCGGGTTGGCAGATGCGGCGCGCGGGGCGCTCAGCAGGAATACGGGCGCGCGCCTGCGCGCGCGAACCGCAGGATCGTAGTGCGCGGGGGAAGATTGCACAACCGACGCCGGCGTAGGGTGGGGTTTCTTTTTGCAGGGCTGCGCCCTGCACCTGCAGAGGCCGGAGCAACGTCAGAAGCTGGGTTCCTGTGAGATGGCGGGGTGGGTCCGGTTGCGGGGGACGCCGTGAATCCGTCCCTGGAGGCTCGGTCGCGCCATCCATGGCGCTCACGCCCCCGCAACCGGACCCACCCCGCCTTCGACAGATTTCCGCGATCTGTCAGGGCAGTTCTTGGGGGTCAGATCCGTTTTCCGAAGGAAAACGGATCTGACCCCATCTTGA
Organism: Stenotrophomonas maltophilia; assembly: GCF_003205835.1. Lineage (GTDB taxonomy): Bacteria > Pseudomonadota > Gammaproteobacteria > Xanthomonadales > Xanthomonadaceae > Stenotrophomonas > Stenotrophomonas riyadhensis. Next base: position 1,866,557 of record NZ_CP029773.1, on the reverse strand, counting down.
TTGTTCAATATCTGACAGATGTGTCGACCAAGGTCGACACCTACCAACAGCCGCAGGAAACGATCTGGGGCAGAGCCCCCTGAGTCAGGGGGCGGCCGCGAAGCGGCGGGGGTCTGGGAGCTGGTAAGTGGGGCCCACGGTTCGCGCAGCGAAGCGTGGGAGCGACAGCGCGCATGCGATGACGCGTACCAGCCCTGCCAACAAAAAACCCCGCTTGCGCGGGGTTCTCTGTGTGCTGCAGGCAGCAGGTGCTTACGGGCGACGGGCCAGGGCCTCGACGTCCTTCGCCTTCGGCAGCAGGTCCTGCTTGCTGACGCGCAGGAAACCGATCGTCAGCATCGGCACCGCCACCAGGATCGAGGACAGCACCACGATCACCGCACCGATCATGTGCGTCTCGGCCAGGCCTTCCATCGAGCTGCCGCCGTACATGTACAGGGCAAGTGCCGACAGGAAGAACATCACCGCGGTGATCACCGTACGCGACAGCGTCTGGTTGATCGAACGGTTCAGCACTTCCATCGAGTCCACGCGCAGGCTGCGGAAGTTCTCGCGGACGCGGTCGAAGACCACGATCAGATCGTTGATCGCAAAGCCCATCACCGACAGCAGGCCGGCCAGCACGGTCAGGTCGAACTCACGGCCCAGCAGGGACACATAAGCGACCGTCACGATCAGGTCGAACATCGCCACGATGCTGGCGGTGACCGCGAACTTCCACTCGAAGCGAACCGCGATGTAGATCAGGAAGCCGGCCAGCATGAAGATGGTGGCGTACAGGCCATTCATCGCCAGGTCCTTGCCGATCTGCGGACCCACGAACTCGTTGCGGAGCACGGTGGCCTGGTTGTCGGCGGTGGACAGGGCCTTCACCACGGCTGCGGCGGTGGCCTTGTCCTCGTGCGCGGCGTCGCCGGTACCGGCAGCGTGCTCACCATGCGGGGCCAGGCGGATCAGCAGGTCGGTGTTGCCACCGACGCTCTGCACCTGGGCGCCTTCGAAGCCGTTCTGCTCGAGCTTGGTGCGGACCTGCTCGACGTCCACCGCCTTGTCGAAGCGGGCTTCGATCAGGGTGCCGCCGGTGAAGTCCAGGGCGTAGTTGAAGCCCTTGACGCCGATGATGGCGATCGAGGCCAGGAACACGATGACCGTGACGACCATCGCGACATGGCGCCAGCGCATGAAGTCGATCTTGGTGTCGTTCGGGAGGATGTGCAGCGGAAACAGTTTCATGTGCGTGTCGTCCCGTCAGATGGCCACGTTCTGGAGCTTCTTGCGGCGGCCGTAGATCAGCGTCGCCAGCGCACGCGACACGGTGATCGCGGTGAACATGGAGGCGAAAATACCGATGATCATGGTCAGCGCGAAGCCCTTCAGCGGACCGGTACCGAATGCGAACAGCGCCACACCGACGATCAGGCCGGTCAGGTTGGCGTCGAGGATGGTGCCCGAGGCACGCTCGTAACCGGTCACGATCGCGGTCTTGCCCGGCACGCCGGCACGCAGCTCTTCACGGATACGCTCGTTGATCAGCACGTTGGCGTCCACCGACAGGCCGACCGACAGCGCCAGGCCGGCGAAGCCCGGCAGGGTCATGGTCGCGCCGAACAGCGACATCACCGCCACCACGATCAGCAGGTTGAACAGCATCGCGATCGAGGTGATCACGCCGAACATGCGGTAGTAGACGCTGAAGAACACCAGGGTGAACAGGAACGCGAACACCACCGCGCGCATACCGTTCTTGACGTTCTCGGCACCCAGGCTCGGGCCGACCACGCGCTCTTCGACGAAGTCCATCGGCGCGGCCAGCGAGCCCGACTTCAGCAGCTTGGCCAGGTCCTCGGCTTCCTTCTTCTGCAGGCCGGTGGTCTGGAAGTTCTTGCCGAACACGCCGTTGATGTTGGCCACCGAGATCACTTCCTCGTTGACCTTGAAGCCACGCACTTCCTGGCCGTCGACGACGGTCACGGTGGGCACGCGCTCGGTGTAGACCACCGCCATCGGCTTGTTCACGTTGGCGCTGGTGAAGTCGAACATGCGCTGGCCGCCGACGTTGTTCAGCGTCACGCTGACCGCCGGGGAACCGCTGTTCGAATCGGTCACCGCCTGTGCACCGACCATCTGGTCGCCGGTCACGATCACGCGCTTGTTCAGCAGGATCGGGCCGCGGCCGTCACGCTGCTGGTAGACCTTCGCTTCCGGCGGGATGCGGCCGGCGGCGATCGCGTCCTGCGCGTTGCCTTCGACCACCGCGCGGTATTCCAGGGTGGCGGTGGCGCCGATCATGCGCTTGGCTTCGGCGGTGTCCTGCACGCCCGGCAGCTGCACGACCACGCGGTCGGCACCCTGGCGCTGGATGATCGGCTCAGCCACGCCCAGCTGGTTCACGCGGTTGCGCAGGGTGTTGATGTTCTGCTCGATGGCGCCATTGGCGATCTGCGCGATCTCGGCATCCGGCACGGTGACCGTGATGCGATTGCCGCTGACGTCGTAGCCGAGGGTCGGCTGCGCCTTGACCAGTGCGGCGCGGGCACGCTGCGCGGCATCGTCACCGGCAGACGGGCTCAGGTTGGCCACGATGCTGTTGTCAGCGCGGCGTTCCACCGACTGGTACGGGATGCGCGCGTCACGCAGGGTGCTGCGCACGTCTTCGGTGTAGGCGTCCAAACGCTTGTCCAGGGCGGCCTTCTGGTCGACCTGCAGCACGAAGTGCACGCCACCCTGCAGGTCCAGGCCCAGCACCATCGGACGACCGCCGAGGTTCGCCAGCCAGTCCGGCACGGTCGAGGCCAGGTTCAGGGCCACGGTGTACTTTTCGCCAACCGTGTCGCGCAGGGCGTCGCTGGCAGCGGACTGCGCCTTCAGGTCCGGCAGGCGGACAATCAGGCTTTCCCCTTCCTTCTCGGCACCGATGGTGGTGACACCGGCCGCCTTCAGGTCGGCCAGCACACGGTCGCGCAGCGCATCGTCGATCTGGCCGCCACGGTTGGCGGTGATCTGGAGGGCCGGGTCCTTCTGGTAGATGTTGGGCAGCGCGTACAGCGCGCTGAGCGCCAGTACGATCAGGATGACGACGTACTTCCAGCGTGGAAATTCGAGCATTGCTTGGGTCCCGCGCGGCGCCATCCCCGGCGCCGCGGTTGTGCATCGGAAAGGGAGTGGCTTACTTGGCCGAATCCAGGGTACCGGTCGGCAGCACGCTGCCAACAGCGCCCTTCTGCACGCGGATGCGCACGTTCTCGGCCACTTCGATGGTGATGAAGTTGTCGCCGATGTCGGTGACCTTGCCGGCGATGCCGCCATTGGTCAGCACTTCGTCACCACGCTTGATCTTCTCCAGCATGGACTTGTGTTCCTTCTGCCGCTTCATCTGCGGGCGGATCATCAGGAAGTACATGATGGCGATCAGGATGATCGGGAACAGCAGCGTGGTCAGGCCCATGCCCTGCGGTTGGCCGCCGGCGGCCTGGGCGTGGGCGGCGGGAATCAGGAAGGCAAGCAGGTTCATCGTTGGTCCTTTGGTTGGGCGGCGCTCCGGCCCTTTCACGGGCACGGGGTGTCGACCGCGGATCTGGGTCAGCCTTGAAGTATGCCACGGCCCCGGGCGTTCGTCCTTGGGCCGTTTGGCAGGGGGTGTTCGGGTTACAGGGGGGGTGCTACCGCCCCGCGTGCCGCGTAGAAAGACTCACGGAAGGCCAGGAAGGTTCCCGCCTCGATCGCCGCACGGATGTCGGCCATGAGCTTTTCGTAATAGAACAGGTTGTGCAGGGTGCCCAGCATCGGCGCCAGCATCTCGTTGCAGCGGTCCAGGTGGCGCAGGTACGAACGCGTGTAACCGCCGGTGCAGGCCACGCAGCCACAGCCCGGCTCGATCGGGTCCATGTCGCGCGCGTACTGGGAATTGCGGATGCGGACGGTGCCAAACGAGGTGAAATAGTGGCCGTTGCGGGCGTTGCGGGTCGGCATCACGCAGTCGAACATGTCCACGCCACGTGCGACACCCTCGACCAGGTCTTCCGGCCGGCCCACACCCATCAGATAGCGCGGACGGTCGCCCGGCAGTTCCGGGTCCAGGTGGTCGAGCATGGCGTTGCGCTCGTGCTCCGGCTCGCCCACGGCCAGGCCACCGATGGCGTAACCGTCGAAGCCGATCGCCTGCAGGGCCTCGGCCGAGCGGCTGCGCAGATCGGTGTGCACGCCGCCCTGGACGATGCCGAACAGGGCCGCGTCGTTGCCCAGCTCGTCATGCGCATTGCGGCTGCGCTGGGCCCAGCGCAGGCTCAGCTCCATCGAGCGGCGGGCGACGTCCTCGGTGGCCGGGTACGGGGTGCACTCGTCGAAGATCATCACCACGTCCGAATCGAGCACCTTCTGGATCTTCATGCTCTCCTCCGGGCCCAGGAACACGCGGGCACCGTCGGTCGGCGAGGCGAAGGTCACGCCCTGCTCGGTGATCTTGCGGCGATGGGCCAGCGAGAACACCTGGAAGCCACCGGAGTCGGTCAGGATCGGGCCATCCCAGCGGCAGAAGCCGTGCAGGCCGCCGTGGTCGGCGATGATGTCCAGGCCCGGGCGCAGGTACAGGTGGAAGGTATTGCCGAGGATGATCTCGGCGCCCAGCGCACGCACCTGGTCCGGCAGGATGCCCTTGACCGAGCCATAGGTTCCCACCGGCATGAAGGCCGGCGTTTCCACCGTGCCGCGCGGGAAGGTCAGGCGGCCACGGCGGGCACGGCCGTCGCGGGTCTTGAGCTGGAACTGCAGTCGGGACATGGAGCGGTCATTCAGGCAAATAGTCGCCTATTGTCTCCCAAAACCGGATCGACCGCCCATTCAGGCCTGAACGGAACCAATGACCTGAGCGACGCGGCTGCTGGACTGTCGCATCTGGCCTTGGCCCTGACTGGTCGCCCCTCCAAGATGGGCGGACTACGTATTTCGCCAGGAAATCAGGCCCAAGATGAATAGAAGTGACCGCGAGGTACTAGAAGCAATTCTTGGGGGAAAAATCGAGCAACGAGCCGATCGAATCGCCCCGGGCATAAATCCTGTAGCCGGAGTGGAGTTCATCTATTACGAGGATTTCCATACCAGCAGCGCTTCAAGTCAGTTCCGCAAATTGCTGGCCTCTGCTGGCGAGTTCACCGCGAGCAGCGGTGGCATCGTATCGGACAGCTGCCGGATAACCCTACCCAACGGCCAGCGCTTCCTCGCCCTTTCCTTCCACGGCGATCTGGATGGATGGCGGAAGGCTGTGGAAGCCGGGGCACGCAACCTCGGCCTTAGCCTGGCCCGCATTGAAGATGACCACCTGATCATCTCCGACGGCCAGTCCGTTCCGCTCAGCGAATGCAAGGTGGATTTGGGCTGAGCAGCCCGGCGGAACCCACTTGCGGAAGGAATGATCCACGCATGGCGTGGATTTACTACAGCGCCGAAGACAGTAGAGCCACGCCATGCGTGGCTTCCCTGGCCTTCAGTCATCTGCAAGTGCGCACCAACGGTGCGCACCCACCACAAGCAGGCAGAGGTCAGCGCCCTACCCCGCCTGCGGGAACAGCAGCATCGCGTCGCCGTAGCTGAAGAAGCGGTAGCGCTGCTCGATCGCGTGCTGGTAGGCCTCGAACACGCGCTCCTTGCCGGCGAACGCGGAAATCATCATCAGCAACGTGCTTTCCGGCAGGTGGAAGTTGGTCACCATCGCATCGACGCTGCGGATGCGGTAGCCCGGGGTGATGAAGATCTGCGTCTCGCCGGCGAACGGCAGCAGTTCACCCTCGCGCATCGCGCTTTCCAGCGCGCGCACCACGGTGGTGCCGACGCCGATCACGCGGCCGCCGGCGGCGCGCGTGCGCCGCACCTGCTGCACCAGCTCGGCACCGACATTCAGCCACTCGCGGTGCATCACGTGGTCCTTCAGGTCATCGGCACGCACCGGCTGGAAGGTGCCCGCACCCACGTGCAGGGTGACGTGGCCGAAGTCCACGCCCTTGTCCTTCAATGCGGCCAGCAGCGGTTCGTCGAAATGCAGGCCGGCGGTCGGTGCCGCCACCGCACCCACTTCACGCGCGAACACGGTCTGGTAGCGCTCGCGGTCGTCCACGCCCGGCTCGCGCTGGATGTACGGCGGCAACGGCAGGCGACCCGCATGCAGCAGCCACTGCTCCAGTGATTCCGGCACATGGAACTGCAGCACGTAGAACTCGCCATCGCGGCCCAGCACCTCGGCTTCACCGCCGGCGTCCAACGCGATGCGGCTGCCGGCCTTGGGCGACTTGCTGGCCCCCACCTGCGCGCGGGCCTGCTGGGCGCCCAGCAGGCGCTCGATCAGGATCTCCACGCGGCCACCACTGGCCTTCTGCCCGAACAGGCGCGCCGGGATCACCCGGGTGTCGTTGAACACCAGCAGGTCGCCGGGCTGCAGCAGTGACGGCAGGTCACGCACCTGCAGGTCGGTGAACGCGGCGGGGGCTTGCGGCACCAGCAGCAGGCGGCTGGCGGAACGTTCGGCCAGGGGCGCCTGCGCGATCAGTTCAGCCGGCAGGTCGTAGTTGAAATCGGACTTCTTCAAGGCGGTGGGCGGCAACAGGTCGACAATGGCGCGCATTGTACGTCCAGCGTCTGCGAGCCGGCGCGCTTCGCGGCGAACGTCGCGCAAAATGCTGCTATGCAGCAGGTTTCTGCGGGGTTATCGCGCAAAAAAACAAGTGCTAGCATCGAACCGGAAGTCCGCTGCACGAGCCTGCCCCAAGCGCGCGTGATGACGCGCGTTTTGCTTTTGAAGACCCGTGCGCCCCATTGTTTCAGGAGATCTGCAATGAGCTTCATCGAACGCCTCGCCCCCCTGCGCAACCAGCCCGGCACCCGCCTCACCTCCGGTCTGGACGACGCCACCCTGACCGCCCTGTCCGCCAACCATCCGCAGCTGATCGCCGCGGTGGACGTCGCTGCCGAGGAATTCGCGCGCCTGCAGGCCGACCTGGGGCCGCTGCTGGCGCAGGACGAACAGGCGCAGATCGACGCAATGCAGGACGGTTTCGTCAATTTCTACGCCGATGACGCGGTAACCCCGTACGTGGCACTGGCCGCGCGCGGCCCGTGGGTGGTCACCCTGAAGGGCGCCGTGCTGTACGACGCCGGCGGCTACGGCATGCTCGGCTTCGGCCACACCCCGGACGCCGTGCTGGAGGCGATGGCCCGCCCGCAGGTGATGGCCAACATCATGACCCCCAGCCTGTCGCAGCAGCGCTTCATCACCGCCCTGCGCGCCGAGATCGGCCACCGCCGTGGCGGCTGCCCGTTCACCCGTTTCATGTGCCTGAATTCCGGTTCAGAGGCCGTTGGCCTGGCCGCGCGCATCGCCGACGTCAACGCCAAGCTGCAGACCGACCCGGGCGCCCGCCACGCCGGTGCTGCGATCAAGCGCGTGGTGGTCAAGGGCAGCTTCCATGGCCGCACCGACCGCCCTGCCCTCTATTCGGATTCCAGCCGCAAGAGCTACATGCAGCACCTGGCCAGCTACCGTGGCGAGGATTCGGTGATCACCGTGGCGCCGTACGACGAAGCCGGCCTGCGCAAGGTGTTCGAGGATGCCGCGCGCAACCAGTGGTTCATCGAGGCAGTGTTCCTGGAGCCGGTGATGGGCGAAGGCGACCCGGGCCGCTCGGTGCCGCCGTCGTTCTATGCCGTGGCCCGCGAACTGACCCGTGCCCATGGCAGCCTGCTGCTGCTCGACTCGATCCAGGCCGGCCTGCGCGCGCATGGCGTGCTGTCGGTGGTCGATTACCCGGGCTTCGAAGGCCTGGACCCGCCGGACATGGAGACCTACTCCAAGGCGCTCAACGCCGCGCAGTACCCGCTGTCGGTGCTGGCGGTGACCGAGCATGCCGCGCAGCTGTACCGCAAGGGCATCTATGGCAACACGATGACCAGCAACCCGCGTGCGCTGGACGTGGCCTGTGCCACCCTGGCCCAGCTGACCCCGCAGGTGCGCGCCAACATCGCCGAGCGTGGTGCCGAGGCCGTGCGCAAGCTGGAACAACTGAAGAACGAGCTGGGCGGCCTGATCACCAAGGTGCAGGGCACCGGCCTGCTGTTCTCCTGCGAGCTGGCTCCTCAGTTCAAGTGCTACGGCGCCAACTCCACCGAAGAATGGCTGCGCCAGCACGGCATCAACGTGATCCACGGCGGCGAGAACTCGCTGCGCTTCACCCCGCACTTCGGCATGGACAGCGAGGAGCTGGACCTGCTGGTGGGCCTGGTGGGCCGCGCGCTGCGTGAAGGCCCGCGCCGCGAGCAGGCCGCCGCGGCGTAAGCCTGCTTGGCGTTTGTAGAGTCGAGCCATGCTCGACTCGGCCTTTGCCGCGATCTGAACGAAGAGCAGCCGAGCATGGCTCGGCTCTACAGAAGGGCTCATAATCCAAGGACACCCCGTCCCTGACCGCCCTGCGGTCGGCGACGGGGCGTTTTCGTTTCCGGCCAAGAGACAGGAAGATCCATGAAATCGATCTGTGTGTACTGTGGTTCCAACGCTGGCAGCAAGCCGGCCTATACCGAACGCGCCATTGCCCTGGGTGACCGCATCGCCCGTGACGGCCTGCGCCTGGTGTACGGCGGTGGCAACGTCGGCCTGATGGGAACCGTGGCCAATGCCGTGCTCGCCGCCGGCGGCGAGGTGACCGGCGTGATTCCGCGCCAGCTGGCCGACTGGGAAGTGGCCCACCGCGGCCTGACCGAACTGGAGATCGTCGGTTCGATGCATGAACGCAAGTCGCGCATGTTCGACCTCGCCGATGGCTTCGTCACGCTGCCCGGCGGCTTCGGCACCATGGAAGAGATCTTCGAGATGCTGACCTGGCGCCAGCTGGGCATCGGCAACAAGCCGTGCGCGTTCCTCGACGTGGAGGGTTTCTACGCCCCGCTGATCGGCATGATCGACCGCATGGTGGAAGAGCGCTTCCTGCACCCGGACCAGCGCCAGGACCTGTGGTACGGCTCGGACATCGAAGCGATGCTGGAGTGGATGAAGAACTACCAGCCGGCGCAGGCCTCGAAGTGGATCGACGAAAAGCGTCGCGCGGCCCTGCGCTGATGCTTCCCTGCGCGGCGGCTCAGACCGCCGCGCAGCCCCGCGGTGCGGGCCGCCCCAGCAGATAGCCCTGGCCGTAGTCGCAGCCGAGTTCGCGCAGCGTCTGCTGCTGCGCCTCGGTCTCGATGCCCTCGCCGATGGTCTCGATGCCCAGCGTGCGCGCCAGCGACAGCACGCCCTCGACCAGCGCGCGCGTGCTCTGCACTTCCGGCCCATGCAGGCCGGCGATGAAACTCTGGTCGATCTTCAGCGTACTGATCGGGAAGCGGTGCAGGTAGGACAGCGCCGAGAAGCCGGTACCGAAATCGTCCAGCTGCACCTGGATGCCGCGCTCGCGCAGGCCCTGCAGGATGCGCAGGGTGTGCGGACCATCATCCAGCAGCGCCACCTCGGTAATTTCCAGGCGCAGTCGCTGCGGATCCGCACCATACTCGTCCAGCAGGCCGAACAGGCGGTCGCTGAACTCCGCGGAGCGGAAATGGCGCGGTGACACGTTCACCGATACATAGCTGTGCCCGCCTTCGACCAAGCCGGCGATGACCTGCTCGTAGATCAGCCAGTCAACCTGTTCGATCAGGCCGCTCTCCTCGCCCAGCTCCAGGAACGCGCCTGGCAACAGCAGCCCACGGCGCTCGTGCTGCCAACGCAGCAGCGCCTCGTGACCCACCACCTCGCCATCGGACAGGCGCACGATCGGCTGGTAGAACGGCACGAAGTCGCGGTTGTTGATCGCACGGCGCAGGTCGGCTTCCAGATCAAGGCTGCGCATGGCCTGCTCGCGCATGTCCTCGTCGAATATCGCGCAACGGTCGTGGCCCTGCGCCTTGGCCCGGTACATCGCAGCGTCGGCATCACGCAGCAGCTCTTCGCCGGTGCGGTAGCGGGGGTTCCACAAGGCGATGCCCAGGCTGCCGGACGGGAACAGTTCGCGCCCGGCGATCCACATCGATTCCTGCAATGCCAGCAGCAGGCGCTGGCCAAAGTCCAAGGCCTGCGCCAGGCCCTGCGGGCATTGCAGCAGCACCGCGAATTCGTCGCCGCCCAGCCGGGCCACCACGTCCTCGGTGCCGGCCATCGACACGATGCGCTTGGCCACTTCCACCAGCATGCGGTCGCCGGCGGCATGGCCGATGCTGTCGTTGACCAGCTTGAAGCGGTCCAGGTCGAGGAACAGCACGGCGAACACCGGGCCGCCCTCACGCCGGGCCAGCGCCAGCGCATCCTGCAGGCGATCCAGCAGGTGCAGGCGGTTGGGCAGGCCGGTCAACGCATCGTGCATGGCCTGGTGGGTCAGGCGCTGCTCGGCGCGCAGGCGTTCGCCGATCTGGCCGAGCAGCTTTTCGTTGACCTCGGCCAGTTCGCGGGTTCGCTCTTCCACGCGCTTCTCCAGCTCGGCGTGCGCCGAGCGCAGCCGCTGCTGGTCGCGCTGGCGGGCCAGCCCGGTGCCGATGTTCTGCGCGACGAAGGTCAGCAGACGCTGATCGTGCACGCTGAAGGCGCTGCTCTCGCTGTAGCTCTGCACCACGATCGCGCCAACGACTTCGTCGTCGCGCAGCAGTGGCACGCCCAGCCAGCAGTGCGAGCGCGTACCGGATTCGCGCACTTCGCCGCTGGCCAGCAACGCGTCGATCTGCCCACGCGAAGCCAGCAGCGGGCGCCGGTTGCGTACCACGTATTCGGTCAGGCCACGGCTGAACGGTCGCGGCGCGCGGCTGGCGTTGTGTTCGTCCACCGAATAGACGAAGTCCAGGCCGTTGCCGGCAGGGTTCACCAGGGCGATGTAGAAATTGCGAGCGTCGAGCAGGCGCCCGACCACCCCATGCACCTGTCCGTAGAACTGGGCCAGGCTGTCGGCCGACATCGCCATCTCGGCGATGTTGTACAGGGCGGTCTGCAGCTGTTCGGCGCGACGACGCTCGGCCACCTCGTCCTGCAGGCTGTGGTTGGCGCGCTGCAGTTCCTGGGTGCGCCGCGCCACCTGCTGTTCCAGCCGCACCTGCGCCTGGCGCCGGTCCATCGCGGTCTGTACGTGCTGCGCAACGAAGCCCAGCAATGCGCGCTCGGCCTCGCCATAGCGGGCCGCCTGTTCATAGCTCTGAACCACGATGGCACCGCATACGCGGCCATCGCGCAGCATCGGCACACCCAGCCAGTCCAGGCTTTCCGGGCCGCGCTGCGGGTCGTGTTCCTGCTCCATCACCTGCGCCAGCAGCTTGCGCGAGGGACCACTGAGCGGCCTGCCATGACGCAGCAACGCCACGGTCAGGCTGCGCGGCATCTCGCTGGCGTCATGGCTCTGCGTGGGATCGGCGACGAAATCATCGACCTGATCGGCGAAGTACAGGAAGCGTATCTGGTCGCGCACGTCGTCGTACTCGACGATGTAGCAGTTCTCCGCATACATCAGCGTGCCCAGAACGCCATGCACGTGGCGCAGCATCTCGGGCATTTCCAGGTCGGCACCGGCCAGATCGGCAATCTGGAACAACGCCTGCTGCAGCCGCTCGGCCTCTTCCAGCGCCTTGATCTGGCCGGCCTGGCGGCCGCGCTGCAGCGCCAGCTCCATCGCTTGCCGGGCCACCCCCCACCAGGCCGGCGAAGGCGCCGCTCCGGCCACCGACAACAGCAGCCGCGCACCGTCGTACTCCCAGCCATGCTGGCCATCGCCGGTTCCCGGCTCCGCGGCCACGTGGCCGGCAACTGCCGGCGACGGCCAGCCGCCCTGGCCACGGCCAAGCTGCGGGTCGTCCCAGCCGACGCGGACCACGGCCGCTTCCGGCAAAAGCGCATGCAACGCGCGCACCAGCGCCGTGCTCAGCACAGCCTCGTGTGGTGGCTCTTCCGCCGGTTCAGCATGCGTGGACAAATGACAATCTCTTGGCGCCGTCTGTGCGTCGCCTCCCCTGAGCCGCCGAGCATAGCGCGCCACCCGGGGGGCAATGGAAGCCCGTAAACCCCGAATCGTGCGCCCGTACGTTTTTCCTGATGACCGTAGCCCCTTCCGAGCCATGACCCTCGCCCTGCCCGCCGCCGCCACCGGCTATGCGCCATCGCCTGCAGGCCTTACCCTGTACGCCGTGGAAGCCAGCGCACTGCCAACCGATGAAGCCTTGATGCTGGCCTGGGCCGGTGGCGACCTGCGTGCCTTCGAAAGCCTGTATGCGCGCCATCGCAAGCGCCTGTTCGGCTTCCTGCTGCGGCAACTGCGCGACAACGCGCTGGCCGAAGAGATCTTCCAGGACGTCTGGCAACGGGTGATCAGCGCCCGCGCCGGCTGGCAACCCGAGGCCGCGTTCAGCACCTGGCTGTTCCGCATCGCCCACAACCGCCTGAACGACCATTGGCGCGCCGCCCGCCATCGCCCCGCCGCGCCGGCCGACGCCGATCTGCGCCTGGCCGCGATCGAGGATGGGCAGACCCCGGAAGCGGAGCTTTCCGAATTCGAACAGCGTCGCCGCATCCAGCTGGCGATGGAACAACTGCCGCCGGAGCAGCGCGAAGTGCTGCAACTGCGGCTAGATCAGGAACTGAGCCTGGAGGAGATCGGCCAGATCACCGGCGTAGGCCGGGAAACCGTGAAATCGCGGCTGCGCTATGCGATGGACAAGCTGCGTGCGGGATTGAACGCATGAACCGAGACGAACCGCTGACGCCGGAAGAACGCGAGCTGGCCCGCCTGCTCGGCCATCGCGCCGAACAGGCACCGCCAGCTGCCCTGGATGCCGCCATCCTGGCTGCGGCCCGCGCCGCCGTGGACGCTCCGTCCGCCGATGCCGCCGCCTCGTCGGACGCCCCGCGCGCGCGACGCGCGCGCCCACGCTGGCCGGCGGTGTTCGGTATCGCCGCCTCGATGGTCTTCGCAATCGGCATTGCCTGGCAGCTGCGCCCGGAGCCGCCCCCGGTTCCTGCCGGTGAGGCCGCTGTTGCCGCGGCACCGGCGGCCGCCGACGTCTCCACCGCCGACCAGGCTGCTGATAGCGGTGCGGCCGACAGCGCGGCTGCGGCGCCGGCCGCCGCGCCGACCGCACCGCTTGCGCCCCCGAAGACGGCTGCAATCCCGGCCGCCGATACCCCCGCACCTGCCATCGCGCGCTTGCGCCAGCCTGCCCCGACGCAAGCGCCTCCAGCGCCGGTGCGGGCCGCACCATCGATGGCCGCAGAAGCCGCCGCCGATACCGCGTTCGCAGCGTTGCCGCCGCCACCAGCCGCGGCACCTCCTGCGCCGCCGGCCCCTGTTGCGTACTCGGCACCGGCCCCCACCTTGCCGGCTCCGGCTCCTGCAGCCGCATTGAAGGCGCGTACGGCGGCGGCACCGGTCGCCAACGCCGCCGACGTCGACGCCGAACCCGCCGTGATGCAGGACCGGGTCGAGATCACTTCGATGAAGCGCGAGGCGACCCGCCGTTCCGCGCCCGGCGTCATGCAGCGCAACAGCGATGCGGGCCTGAGCGCGGATGCGGTGCAGGCTGAAGTAAGCGCGGATGCACGCCTGCCGCGCCGGCAATGGCTGGAAAAGATCCGCGAACGCCGCGATCAGGGCCAGCGCGACCTCGCCCGCGCCAGCCTGGAACGCTACATCCAGCAGTACCCGGAATCACGCCTGCCGCGCGACCTGCGCCCGCTGCTGGACGACTGAGTGCCACGGAAATCGGCAGCAACACCGTAGAATGGTGGGAATGCCCGATACCCTCGCCCAGCCGGTCAGCCACACGCTGGAAATCAAGCACAGCCGTTTCATCGCCCATGCCACGCCGATCGATGGCCCCGCAGCGGCGATGGCGTTTCTGCAGCAGGTCGCGGTGGTCGATGCCACGCACAACTGCTGGGCCTACCGGCACGGGCAGGACTACCGTTCCAGCGACGATGGCGAGCCCGCGGGTACCGCTGGGCGGCCGATTCTTGCCGCCATTGATGGGCAGGGCTTCGACCGGGTGATGGTGGTGGTGACGCGCTGGTTTGGCGGCATCAAGCTCGGTGCAGGCGGCCTGGTACGCGCTTATGGCGGCGCTGCGGCCGAATGCCTGCGCACCGCCCCGCGCCTGCCGCTGGTCGCCATGTCCCGCCTGCAGCTGCTGGCTGGTTTTGAAGACCTGGGCACCTTGCATGCTGCCCTGCCCGCCTTCGGGGCCGAGAAGCGCGATGAACAGTTCGATGCCAATGGCGTGTGCCTGCGGGTCGAATTGCCCGCCGATCAGGTCGACGCATTGAAAATCCGCCTGCGCGACGCCACCCGTGACCGTATCCGCATACAAGACGACGACCAGGATGACTGACAAGGACGACGCTCCCGCTTCGACCCCGCCGCTGCGCCGCCTCGGCAGCCTGCGTACGCTGTGGCCGTTCGTGCGCCGCCACAGTGGCCTGTTCACAGCCTGGCTGCTGGCCCTGGCGGTGTCTTCGGCCGCCACGCTGAGCCTGCCTCCGGCGGTGAAGCAGATGATCGATCACGGTTTCAGCAGCGGTGGCCAGATCAACCGCGCTTTCGCCCTGCTGATGCTGGTCGCGGTGGTGATGGCGCTGGGTACCGCCGCGCGTTTCTACTTCGTATCGCTGCTCGGCGAAAAGGTCGTGGCCGACCTGCGCAGCCAGCTGTATGCCCACCTGATCCAGCTGGGCGCGGGCTTCCACGACCGCAGCCGCAGCGGAGAACTGGTCTCGCGCCTGACCGCGGACACCGAACTGCTGCGCAGCGTGGTCGGCTCGACCATGTCCGTGGCGCTGCGCAGCACGGTCACCGTCATCGGCAGCCTGGCGATGCTGTTCGTCACCAGTCCGCGGCTGGCCGCATGGTCGCTGCTCGGCATTCCGCTGGCGGTGCTGCCGATCATCATCGGCGCGCGCAAGCTGCGCACGGTCGCACGCAACAGCCAGGACCGCATCGCCGATGCCAACAGCCTGGCCAGTGAAACCCTGGGGGCGGTGCGCACGGTGCAGGCACATGCGCGCGAGCCGTACGAGCGCGGACGCTTCGACAAGGCTCTCGGTGATGCCATCGGCGCCGCCCGTCGCCGCATCGGCGCACAGTCGCTGGTCACCGCCAGCGCCATCCTGCTGGTATTCGGCGCCATCGTCGGTGTGTTGTGGCTGGGCGCGCACGACGTCATCGACGGCCGCCTCAGCGCCGGTACGCTGGGCCAGTTCGTGCTGTATGCACTGATCGGCGGCGGCTCGGTGGGCGCACTGGCCGAAGTATGGAACGAGCTGCAGCGCGCGGCCGGCGGCATGGGCCGCATCGGCGAACTGCTGCAGGAAGACATCGAGATCCGTGCGCCGGCACAGCCGCACGCGTTGCCGCAGCCCTTGCGCGGCGAGATCCAGTTCAATGATGTGGTGTTCCACTATCCGCAACGCCCGGACCAGGCTGCGCTGGACCACTTCAACCTGCACGTGCGTCCGGGCGAGACCGTGGCGCTGGTGGGTCCGTCGGGGGCGGGCAAGAGCACCGTGCTTTCGATGCTGCTGCGCTTCCACGACCCGGCCGATGGCCGCATCTGCGTGGATGGCATCGACGTGCGCCAGGTCGACCCGGCCGAGCTGCGTGCGCAGCTGGCGCTGGTGCCGCAGCAGCCCACCCTGTTCGCGGCCAGTGCGCGCGACAACATCCGCTATGGCCGCCTGCAGGCCAGTGACGCCGAAGTCGAAGATGCCGCGCGAGCGGCCGAGGCCGATGGCTTCCTGCGCGCGTTGCCGCAGGGCTACGACAGCGAACTGGGAGAGCGCGGTGCCCGCCTGTCCGGCGGCCAGCAGCAGCGCGTGGCAATTGCCCGTGCACTGCTCAAGGACGCGCCGATCCTGCTGCTGGACGAAGCCACCAGCGCGTTGGATGCGCAGAGCGAGCACAGCGTGCAGCAGGCGCTGGAGCGGCTGATGGCCGGCCGCACCACGCTGGTCATCGCCCACCGCCTGGCCACCGTGCTCAAGGCCGACCGCATCGTGGTGATGGACCAGGGCCGTATCGTCGCCGAGGGCACGCATGCGCAACTGCTGGCCGAAGGTGGCTTGTACGCTGAACTTGCACGCCTGCAGTTCATCGATTGATGACGGCCGGCTAACATCGGCGGGACCAAGCTGGCGGCGAACAGCAGCATCCGTTGAAGGAGGTGCACGATGTCGTTCCGTCAGTTCCCTGCAGTCGACAGCAATGGCGAAAGCCACATCATCATCGAGTTCAAGCCCGAGGCGAATGGCAGCGGGCATCACTCTGAAGCCACGCCGCGTTACGAGCTGGATGACGGGCGTCATCTGGTTCGCAATGGCCGCGAATTCACCACCAGCGGCGGCGAACTGCGACTGACGATCTGAGGTTCGCCGGGCATGGTCCGGCGCTACCGGATTTCGTATTGCCCCCGCTCTGGTGGGTGTCGACCTTGGTCGACACGCCTTTTCGCCCAAGGCGGTCGAGGATGGCTCGACTCTACAAAAGGCGTGATCATTTTTTGGCCAGGCATCTTGACAGCCTTGGCTGGCAAGGCCTGCACAAGGTTATCCACACGTTTGCTCAGGAACCATCCACACCGCCTGTGGATGAATTCAGCCCAGTACCCGCCCGATGCCGCTGGCGTCCACCTCGGCCGCCGCCCGGGCGATCGCTGCAGCATCGCTGCCGGCCACGAATCCGATACGGAAATGCACCTCACCGCCAGGCGTCCGCGAGGAGTGGATCGAGGCCAGGCTGATGTGGTGCTGCTCGAACACGTTCAGCAGCTCACGCAGTGAGCCTGGCCGATCCTCCGGCAGGTGCACCGACAACGCATTGCGCTCGGTCAGGTCGGCCAGCAGATAACCCACGCGTTCAAAGGTGTAGTTGCCCTCGGCCACGGCCTGCTCACCGAAGGCACTGCGGTTGGCCGACAGCAGCTGCTCGCGGAATGCACCACGCGCACGGTCGTCGCCCTGCCCGACCTGCGCCTGCAGCGCCTGCAGCTGGCCGACCAGCCGCTCCAGCATCGGCGCCACGTACGGGTTGCCGAACTGGATGTCTTCGTAGATCGCCGGGTTCAGCGACAGGATGCGCGAAATGATCGCCGTATCCAGCTCGAACGACGCCGAGCGGTACGGCATCATTGCGGCCAGATCGCCCAGCTGTGGCTGGTACTGGCGCAGTACACCGGCCTGGGCCAGGTGGGTGGCATGCACCATCGCCTGTACCAGCGCCATCATCTGGTCGTGGTGCTGCGGCGTGGCCCGCACGCACTCGGCCTGCAGCGCCGTGCACAGCGTATCGACCCATGGCTGCCAGTGTTGCAGCCGCGCTTCGCAGACCACCATCACCCGGCCCTTCAGGGTCGGCGCCTTGGGTGGCGCAGTCATCGGGTGCAGGCCGACCACTTCTGCCTGCGAACCCAGCATCGCCTGCACCGGCGCTTCCTTCACTGAGGTCACGTCCAGCCACAGCCTGCCCCGCTCGCGGCCTGCCGACTGCTGCACGTACTCGGCAATCAACGCCGGCGTATGCCGGATCGGCGCCGAGAACACCAGCACGTCAGCCTGCGCCAGCAGCTGTTCCGGCGTATGCGAGTCCGGATCGGCCGGATCGTGGCCGATCACCTGCAGCTGCATGTGCTGCTGGAAGAAACGGGTCAGCCAGCGCCCATAGGCGCCAGCACTACCGACGATACCGACCGTACGCGGCGTGCGTTCGTGCAGACCGCTCATGCCACGCGTTCGGCACGGAAGCGCGTGCCTTCGGCCAGCGCGGCAGGCGCCGCCGCGATCACGTCGAATTCCTCGTAGCCATTGTCCAGAGTCGCCTCCAGCGCCGCATGGGTACCGGCAATCGCACGCGAAATCGCCTGCTGCATCGATTCACCTCGCAACAGGAACGACACCACCAGCGACATCAGCACGTCACCGGTGCCGGCCACGTCCACCGGCAGCAGCGGCGAAGTCCAGCGCCAGGTTTCCTCACGACCGACCGCCAGGGTCACCAGCTCACCCGGGTTACCGCCCACGCTGTGCGCGATCACCCAGTGCGGGCCGCGATCCAGCAGCGTGCGCGCGGCAGCGATGGCATCAGCCTCGGCCAGTGCCGGCATGCCGGTCAGACGATTCAGTTCGAAGGCGTTCGGGGTCACCAACCAGGCATGCGGCAGCAATCGCTCGGCGAAGATCGCCTCCAGGCCCGGTTCCACGTAGGGGCCGGTGTGGGTGTCACCAATCACGGGATCCAGGCAGTAACGCAGCTGCGGACAGGCCGGCAGGATCTCGTCCAACCAGTCTGCGAACGCGGCACCGTTGGCGGTGCTGCCGAAGTAGCCGGAAACCAGCATCTTCGCCCGCTGCGGCAGGCCGCGCTCGTGGGTGCCCAGCAGCAGGTCGGCGAACCAGTCGGCGGGCAGCACGCGGCCGCGGGTGGTGTCGTAGAACGGCGCGTTGCTGAGCAGCACGGTCGGGATTTCCGCGACGCGCACGCCCAGCGCGCGCATCGGCGGAACGGCGGCGCTGTTGCCGGCGTGACCGTAGACGAGTTGCGACTGGACCGAGATGACATCGATCGGCGACGGACCATCGGGCCGCTGGCGGCGGCCGTGGACCAGGTGGTTATCAAGGGATTCGCTCATGCCCGCATTCTACGCCCAAGGGGGGGGGTCGGCAGGGCTGCGCCCTGCACCTGCTCAATGCAACGGCAACCGCAACGGCCGAAGCCAAAGCGGCATTCCGTGGGGTGGCGGGGCGGTGTCGGAGTGCGGGGACGCCGCAAGTACGTCCTTGTAGGCTTGGCAGCGGCATCCATGCCGCTGACACCCCGCAATCCGACACCGCCCCGCCTTCGACAGGTTCACGCAGCTGTTGGTAGGTGTCGACCTTGGTCGACACGGATAAATTCGTTCGATATCTGACAGATGTGTCGACCAAGGTCGACACCTACCAGAGCAGTAAGCCGTTCCGGCAGATCACGGAAAACTGTCGAAGGCGGGGTGGGTCCGGTTGCAGGGGTGTCCGCGGCATGGATGCCGCGGCCAAGCCCCCAGGGATGGGATTACGGCGTCCCCTGCAACCGGACCCACCCCGCCAACCCACGGATAGCCCGCTTCTGCTGTTGACGTTGACGTTGCCTCTGCGGGTGCAGGGCTGCAAGCCCTGCAAACCCAACCCCCTCAGTGAGCAGCAGGCCGCGACGGTGGCAGCCACGCCGCCACGATGCCGAGCAGCGGCAGGAACGCGGTCAACTGGTAGACGTACTCGATGCTGGTCTTGTCCGCCAGCAGGCCCAGCACAGCCGCCCCCAGCCCGCCCATGCCGAATGCGAAACCAAAGAACAGGCCGGACACCATGCCGATGCGGTGCGGCATCATTTCCTGTGCGTACACCACGATCGCCGAGAACGCCGACGACAGCACGAAACCGATCAGCACCGCCAACACCGTGGTCCAGAACAGATCGGCATGCGGCAGCATCAACGCGAACGGGGCCACGCCCAGGATCGAGGTCCAGATGATCGGCTTGCGGCCGATGCGGTCACCCAGCGGGCCGCCAAGGAAGCCGCCAGCGGCGGACGCCACCAGAAACGCGAACAGGTGCAGCTGGGCCTGTGCCACCGGAATGCCGAAGTGGTGGATCAGGTAGAAGGTGAAGTAGCTGCCGATGCTGGCCATGTAGAAGTACTTGCTGAAGATCAGCACCAGCAGGATCGCCAGCACCTTGGCCACGGTACGCGGCGGGTGTCGCGGGGCCATCGCCGCCGTGCTGGCGGGGCGTGGCGCGCCCAGATGCAGCGCGTACCAGCGGCCGACATAGGTCAGCAGGCCGATGCCGATCAGGGCGGCGCCAGCAAACCACGATGCGGCGTGCTGGCCATACGGCACGATCACTGCGGCGGCGATCAACGGGCCAAGCGCTGTTCCGAAATTGCCACCCACCTGGAACACCGACTGCGCGAAGCCGTGACGGCCGCCCGAGGCCAGTCGCGCGATGCGCGAGGCTTCCGGATGGAAGATGGCCGAGCCAATGCCGACCATCGCCGCAGCCATCAGCACCACCGCGTAGTTCGGTGCGAAGCCGAGCAGCAGCATGCCGCACAGGGTCGAGGCCATGCCGATCGGCAGCGAGTACGGGGCTGGGCGACGGTCGGTGGCCATGCCGATCAAGGGCTGGAAGATCGAGGCGGTGAGCTGGTAGGTCAGCGTGATCAGGCCGATCTGGGTGAAGCTGAGATTGAAGCCGCCCTTGATCACCGGATAGATGGCCAGGATCAGCGACTGCATCATGTCGTTGACGACATGCGAGGTGGAAATGGCAGCCAGCACGCCGGGGGCCACCGGGCGTGAGGTCGTTGCGGGAGAAGCCAGGGTCGACATGGACACAGTCAGGTTGGGGGCGAGCCACGCATGCTACGGTGGCCTCCCCCTCCCTTCTGCCGCGTTCGGGTCATGGCATATCGCAAAAAGGACACTCCCTGCCCGGTCCGCGAGACTGCACCGTGGAACGAGGTTCCGGTACACCGCCCGGTGACCTGCCGCGCCCGCCACTACAAACCCGGCACCCACATCGCGCCCCACCGGCATCGCCGTCACCAGCTGGTGTTCGCCATGTCCGGACTGATGGTGGTGCGTGGGGACGGCGGCCGCTGGGTGGTGCCCTCGACCCGCTCGATCTGGGTGCCGGCCGGCATGGCCCATGCGGTGGACTGCATCGCTGAGGTGCATATGCGCAGCCTGTACGTGGAACCGGATTTCGCGCCGCAGCTGCCGGACGAGGCGTTCGCGGTACAGGTAGCGCCGCTGCTGCGCGAGCTGCTGCTCGCCGCCAGCCTGATCGAGACCGCGCATGTGGATGACAGCCGCGACGGCCGCGTGGTGCGCCTGCTGCTGGACGAGCTGCACCGCATGGACGTGCTGCCGCTGCACCTGCCCTCGCCCACCGACCCGCGCCTGCAGCGGATCTGCCAGCACATCCAGAAGCATCCTGGCGACGACGCCACCCTGCAGGACTGGGCGCAGGCGCTGCAGGTGGACGTGAAAACCATCCAGCGTCATTTCGCCAGCGAACTGGGCATGACCTTCGGGCAGTGGCGGCAGCAGGCGCGGCTGCTGGCCGCCCTGGAGCGACTGGCGGTCGGCGACAAAGTCATCGATGTCGCGCTGGCGATGGGTTACGACAGCCCCAGCGCGTTCACCAGCATGTTCAAGCGGCAGCTGGGGCAGACGCCGGCGGCGTTCTTCCGCTGATCCTTTGAACGGCATCCACGCATGGCCTGGATCTACTGCACCACAAACGACAACGCCGGGCATGGCCCGGCGCTATCGTTCATCGCTTCCGTCGAAAAACTCAGGACGTCATCCGGTCCCAGAAGCCCTTCACGCCATCCATGAAAGTGGCCGACTTCGGCGAATGCTTGCGCGCTTCCTCACCGACGAAGGTGGCCTCGAACTGCTCCAGCAGCTTGCGCTGTTCGTTGGTGAGGTTGACCGGGGTCTCCACCACCACACGGCAGTACAGGTCGCCCTCGCTGCGGCTGCGCACCGAACGTACGCCCTTGCCACGCAGGCGGAACAGCTTGCCGGTCTGGGTCTCGGCCGGGATGCGGATCTCCGCTTCGCCGCCGAGGGTCGCCACGCGCACGGTGTCACCCAGCGCCGCCTGCGAGATGCGGATCGGCACTTCGCAGTGCAGGTCGTCGCCATCGCGCTGGAAGATCGCATGCTCGCGCACGCGCACTTCCACGTACAGGTCACCCGGCGGCGTACCGGCCGGGCCGGCCTCGCCTTCGCCCTGCAGGCGGATGCGGTCGCCGGTATCGACGCCCGCCGGCACCTTCACCGACAGCACCTTGTCTTCCTCGACACGGCCATTGCCGTGGCAGGTCTTGCAGGGCTTGGCGATGATCTGGCCGCGGCCGCCGCAGTTGTGGCAGGCCTGCTGCATGGCGAAGATGCCGCGCTGGATGCGCACCTGGCCACGGCCATGGCACACGTTGCAGGTCTCGACCTTGCCGTCTTCGGAGCCACTGCCATCGCAGTCGCCGCACTCGGCCAGGGTCGGGATCTCGATCCTGCGCTCGACGCCGCGCACGGCCTCTTCCAGGTCCAGTTCCATCACATAGCCGATGTCGGCGCCGCGACGGGCCTGGCGCGGACCACCGCCGCCACCGCCAAAGATGTTGCCGAAGATATCGCCGAAGATATCGTTCATGTCCGGGCCGCCCGGACCGCCACCGCCCATGCCGTGCTCGAACGCGGCGTGGCCATGGCTGTCGTACATGCGGCGCTTGTTGCCGTCGGACAGCACTTCGTAGGCTTCCTTGCACTCCTTGAAGGAGGCTTCGGCCGCCGCATCACCCGGGTTGCGGTCCGGGTGGAACTTCATCGCGCAGCGACGGTAGGCCTTCTTCAGCTCGTCGTCGTTGGCGGTGCGGGCAACGCCCAGCACTTCGTAGTAATCGCGCTTGCTCATATCGTGAATCGGGTTCCGGAAAGTCGGGATTCGTCAAAGCGGAAGAGCGGAACCAGGTCCGCTCTTGCGTCGGGCGCCCCGACACGCCGGTGGGCGGTCAGGACCCTGATGCGACAACGGGACGCTGATGGCCAGCGTCCCGTGTCGGTCCGGATCAGGACTTCTTGTCGTCCTTGACTTCGGTGAACTCGGCGTCCACCACGTCATCCTGCGGCTTGCCCGCATTGCCGGCGTCGGCACCCGGGGCGGCACCGCCCTGGTCGGCCGAAGCGGCGGCGAACAGCGACTGGCCGGCTTCTTCCAGTGCCTTCGACTTGGCTTCGATCTGTGCCTTGTCGTCACCCTTCATCGCGGTTTCCAGGTCGGCCAGCGCCGCCTCGACCTTGCCGATCACTTCGCCGCCGACCTTGCTGCCGTGCTCGGTGATGGCGCTGCGGGTGCCGTGGATCAGGGCGTCGGCCTGGTTGCGGGCCTGCACCAGCTCCTGGAACTTCTTGTCTTCTTCGCGGTTGGCTTCCGCGTCGGCGACCATGCGCGCGATCTCTTCCTCGGACAGGCCCGAACCGGCCTTGATCTCGACCTTCTGTTCCTTGTTGGTCTTCTTGTCCTTGGCCGACACGTGCAGGATGCCGTTGGCGTCGATGTCGAAGGACACTTCCACCTGCGGCAGGCCGCGCGGGGCCGGCTCGATGCCGGACAGGTCGAACTTGGCCAGCGACTTGTTGAAGCGGGCCTGTTCGCGCTCACCCTGCAGCACATGCACGGTCACGGCCGACTGGTTGTCCTCGGCGGTGGAGAACACCTGCGAAGCCTTGGTCGGGATGGTGGTGTTCTTCTCGATGATCTTGGTGAACACGCCACCCATGGTCTCGATGCCCAGCGACAGCGGGGTCACGTCCAGCAGCAGCACGTCCTTGACGTCGCCGCCCAGCACGCCGCCCTGGATCGCAGCACCCAGTGCCACAGCTTCATCCGGGTTGACGTCCTTGCGCGGTTCCTTGCCGAAGAACTCGGTCACCGCCTGCTGCACCTTCGGCATGCGGGTCTGGCCACCGACCAGGATCACTTCGCTGATGTCGCTCGAACGCAGGCCGGCATCATTCAGAGCGACGCGGCACGGCTCGATCGACTTCTTGATCAGGTCTTCCACCAGCGCTTCCAGCTTGGCGCGGGTCAGCTTGATGTTCAGGTGCTTCGGACCCGAAGCATCGGCAGTGACGTACGGCAGGTTCACTTCGGTCTGCTGGGCGCTGGACAGCTCGATCTTGGCGCGCTCGGCAGCGTCCTTCAGGCGCTGCAGGGCCAGCGGATCCTTGCGCAGGTCGATGCCCTGGTCCTTGTTGAACTCTTCAACCAGGTACTCGATGACGCGGTTGTCGAAGTCTTCGCCGCCCAGGAAGGTGTCGCCGTTGGTGGCCAGCACTTCGAACTGCTTCTCGCCGTCGACGTTGGCGATCTCGATCACCGAGACGTCGAAGGTGCCGCCGCCCAGGTCGTACACCACGATCTTGCGATCCTTGTTGTCACCCTTGTCCAGGCCATAGGCCAGCGCGGCCGCGGTCGGCTCGTTGATGATGCGCTTGACGTCCAGGCCGGCGATGCGGCCGGCGTCCTTGGTCGCCTGGCGCTGGCTGTCGTTGAAGTAGGCCGGCACGGTGATGACCGCTTCGGTGACCTTCTCACCGAGGAAGTCCTCGGCGGTCTTCTTCATCTTCTCCAGCACCTTGGCCGAGATTTCCTGCGGGGCCATCTTCTTACCGTCGCTGGTGGCCACCCAGGCGTCGCCATTGTCATGGGCCAGGATGCTGTACGGGACGTGGGCGATGTCCTTCTGCACTTCGGCGTCGGTGAACTTGCGGCCGATCAGGCGCTTCACCGCATAGAAGGTGTTCTTCGGGTTGGTCACGGCCTGGCGCTTGGCCGAGGCGCCGACCAGGACTTCGCCGTCCTTGGTGTAGGCGACGATCGACGGGGTGGTGCGATCGCCTTCCGAATTCTCGATGACGCGGGCCTTGCCGCCGTCCATGATCGCCACGCACGAGTTGGTGGTGCCGAGGTCGATACCAATGATCTTGCCCATGGGGGAGACTCCTGAGGATGCTTGTTGGGGTCAGTCCGGCCGCTCGGCCGGTGGATGAATACGATGTGGGGGAGGCTCGTGGAACATTCAAGCCATCTCCCGAACGCTGTGTTCAGCGCCTGGAAAACCTTGCCAGGCATGGCCTGGCACGACCGGGACCGGGCATCGCCCGGCCCGGCCGATCAATCGGCGGCCACCACCACCAGCGCCGGCCGCAGCAGGCGCTCGTTGAGCAGGTAGCCCTTCTGGAACACGGTCACCACGCTGCCCGGGGCGGCGCCCGGGGTCGGCACCTGGCTGATCGCCTGGTGGTGTTCCGGGTTGAACGGCTGGCCGATCGGGTCCAGCAGGACCAGGCCATTGTCGGCGGCGACCTTCAGCAGCTGCTTGTAGGTCAGCTCCAGGCCTTCGCGCAGCGGATGCGGGTCGTCGCCCGCGGCCTTCAGGCCGGCATCCAGGCTGTCGAACACCGGCAGCAGCTCGCCCAGCAGCTTCTCGTTGGCGAACTTGCGGGCCTGCTCGATGTCACGGGCAACGCGCTTGCGCTGGTTCTCGAGGTCGGCGCGCTCACGCAGCGCATCGGCCTTGATCTGCTCGACTTCGGCGCGCAGGCGCTCCACTTCGTCGTTGACGCCGGCGGCGGCGGCCGCATCGGCGGCCGTCTGCTGGGATTCGATATCTGGATGTTCGTGGTTCATGTCTGGGTCCCTGGCGGTCAATCTCCGCCTCCACCCACCCTAGTGTGGGCGGGATGCTGCGTTTCAAGCGTCGGATGTTCCGGGAGTGCGTCCGGCCGGTGAAAAGGCCGCGCCGAGCACATCGGCGGTGGCCTGGACCAGCGGAATCATGCGGTCGTAGGCCATCCGCTTGGGGCCGATCACGCCCAGCACGCCCAGTACCTGGCCATTGGCAGTGTACGGGGCGGTGACCAGCGAGACCCCCTGCAGCGGCATCATCCCGGTCTCTTCGCCGATGAAGATGCGCACCCCCGGGGCCTGGATGGTCCGCTCCAGCAGCTGCAGGATCTCGCGCTTGCTGGAAAACAGCTCGAACAGCTCGCGCAGGCGCTCCAGGTCGGACAGGTCCTGCACCCCCATCAAGCGGGTCTGGCCGGCCACCAGCATGTCGTCAGCGGCCGGCTGCAGGGCCTGCTCGGCCAGTTCGATGCTGTGTGCCAGCAGCTGCTCCAGTTCCGAACGGGCGTCGCGCAGCTCCAGCAGCAGACGGGTGCGGATCTCGGCCATCGGCAGGCCGGCGAAATGGGCATTGAGATAGTTGGCGACCTGCTCCAGCTGGCCCGGCGCGAACTCCTGGCGGGTCTCGATGACGCGGTTCTGCACCTCGTTGTCGGCAAACACCAGGATCGCCAGCACCCGGCGCCCGTCCAGCGCCACGAAATCGATCTGGCGGAACGCGAACTGCTCGCGCCGCGGCGCGCTGACCACGCCGACGAAGTGGCTCATCGCCGACAGCAGCTCCGAGGCGCTGCCGAGCAGGGCCTGGGTGCTGCCGCCACTGGCCAGTTCCTGGCGCAACCGGGCCAGCTCGCCCTCGCCCGGCGGCTGCATCTGCAGCAGGCTGTCGACGAACACCCGATAGCCATGCGCGGTCGGGATGCGCCCGGCCGAGGTGTGCGGCGAGGCCAGCAGCCCCAGGTCTTCCAGGTCGCCGAGGATGTTGCGGATGGTGGCCGGGCTGACCTCCAGGCCAGCCACGCGCGCCAGCGTCTGCGAGCCGACCGGCTCACCGTCCTGGATGTAACGCGCAATCAGCGTGCGCAGCAGATGGCGCGCACGCGGGGCAAGCTGGTCGGGAGAACCGTGCATGGAATCAACCTGTGAGACACGGACACTAGATAATGGCGGCGCATCACCTTGGCAAGTCATTGGACCTCCCTCGCCCGCGTGCTAGCGTTGCGCGGCTGCTGATACCCCCTTACCCATGCTCAGACATCTTTCGATCAAGGATTTCGCCGTCGTCCGCGCCACCGAACTGGAGTTCGGGCCAGGCATGACCGTGGTTTCAGGCGAGACCGGCGCCGGCAAGTCGCTGATGGTCGACGCGCTGGGCTTCCTGTCCGGCCTGCGCGCCGACAGCGGCGTGGTCCGCCATGGCGCCGCGCGCGCCGAGCTTTCCGCCGAATTCGCGCTGGACCAGCTGCAGGCCGCGCGCCAGTGGCTGGCCGACAACGAGCTGGACGACGAGGAACAGTGCCAGCTGCGCCGCGTGATCCGCGCCGATGGCGGTTCGCGGGCGTGGATCAATGGCCGCCCGGTGACCCTGGCCCAGCTGGGCGACCTGGCCTCGCTGCTGGTGGAGATCCACGGCCAGCACGAACAGCAGGCCCTGCTGGCACGGCCGTCGCAGCTGGCCCTGCTCGACGCCTACGCCGGCAACGAGGACGAACGCCGCCAGGTGCGCCGCGCCGCTGCGGCCTGGCAGGCCCTGGTCGACGAATCACTGGCGCTGTCGCAACAGGGCGACGTGAGTGACCGGATCGGCTTCCTGGAGCACCAGCTGCGCGAACTGGACCGCGAGGACCTGGAACCGGAGTCGATCGCCGCGCTCGGCGCCAGCCACCGCCGCCAGGCCCATGCCAGCGCCCTGCTGAGCGCCTGCCAGGCGGCCAGCAACCAGCTCAACGGCGACGACGGCAGTTCCGCGCTGGACCTGCTGCAGCAGGTGCGCCACGAGCTGTCGCGCCTGATCGAACATGACCCGCGCCTGGGCGAGGTGGACGGCCTGATCGAGAATGCCTCGATCCAGCTGCACGAAGCCCTGTCGCTGCTGGACCGGGTGCACGACGACCTTGATGCCGACCCGGAGCAGTTCGAGGAGAACGAGCGTCGCCTCGGCCGCCTGCACGACCTGGCCCGCAAGCACCGCGTGCCGATGGACGAGCTGGGCGCGCAGCGCGAGCGCATGCATGCCGAAGTGGAACAGTTGCGTGGCGCCGACGAACGCCTGCAGCGCCTGGCCGGCGAGATTGACAAGGCCGCCGCCGCCTGGCGCGTACAGGCCGAGGTGCTGACCGCCAGCCGTCGCAGCGCCGCTGCCGAACTGTCGGCCACCACCACCGGCATCA
Organism: Stenotrophomonas maltophilia; assembly: GCF_003205835.1. Taxonomy (GTDB): domain Bacteria; phylum Pseudomonadota; class Gammaproteobacteria; order Xanthomonadales; family Xanthomonadaceae; genus Stenotrophomonas; species Stenotrophomonas riyadhensis. The sequence goes on along the minus strand of NZ_CP029773.1, from coordinate 1,838,909 downwards.
TCGCCGAGCTGGGCATGGGCGGTGGCCAGTTCCTGATCGAGCTGGAGCCACAGGACGCCGGCAAGCCCGATCCGCAGGGTGCCGAACGCGTGGAGTTCCTGGTCGCGGCCAACGCCGGCCAGCCGCCGCGCGCCCTGCGCAAGGTCGCCTCGGGCGGCGAACTGTCGCGCATCTCGCTGGCCATCGAAGTGGCCGCGCTGGACCTGGATGCAGTACCGACCATGGTGTTCGACGAAGTCGACTCCGGCATCGGTGGCGCGGTGGCGGACATCGTCGGCCAGAAGCTGCGCGCCCTTGGCGAGAAGCGCCAGGTGCTGTGCGTGACCCACCTGCCGCAGGTCGCCTCCAAGGGCCATGCCCACTACCGGGTCAGCAAGGCGCCGGTGGACGGCATGACCCAGAGCGCAGTGGAGAAGCTGGACAGCAAGGCACGCGAGGAAGAACTGGCGCGCATGCTCGGCGGCGTGGAAGTAAGCAAGGAAGCGCGCGCCGCCGCCCGCAAGCTGCTGCAGGTCTGACGCCGCCCGAGCCGAGCATGGGCCCGGCTTCCGCGCGGTAGTGCGGGCCGCTGGCCGGCAACCCGATGCGGGTCGGCGAAGATCGTGAGGTTGCCGGCCAGCGGCCGGCACTACCCCCGTGGCTGCGTCAGATCGACGTTCTCCACCAGGAAATCGAGGAAGGCGCGCACCCGCAGCGGCAGGTAGCCGCCCTGCCCCAGGAACACCGCATGCACCTCTTCCAGGTCACCGGGGTTGGCGTCTTCCAGCACCGGCAACAGGCGCCCGGCAGCGATGTCCTCCTGCACCTGGTAGGTCGCCAGCCGCGCCATGCCCAGCCCACCCAGCACCAGCTGGCGCAGCGCATCGCCGTTGCTGGCGCGAGCATTGCCACTGGGCAGCAGCATGCGTTCGCGACCGTCCTGCAACAGCGGCCAACCCTGCATCGCACGTGCGTGGCCGATGTCCAGCCGGTTGTGCGACTGCAGCTCCTCGGCGTTGCGCGGCAGGCCGTGCCGCTGCGCATAGGCCGGCGCGGCCACGATCATCATCCGCGTCGCGCCCAGCCGTCGCGCCACCAGGCTGGAGCTCTTCAGCGGACCGGCCCGCACCGCCACGTCGGTGCGCTGCTCAAGCAGGTCGATCACCTCGTCGTTCAAGGTCAGGTCCACGCCCACCTGCGGGTTGCGTTCGAGGAACGCCGGCAGCAGCGGCAACAGGAAATGCTGGCCGAATGGCACGTTGGAGTTGACCCGCAACCGTCCGCGCGGCTCGGCATGGGCGCTGGCACAGCGCTCGGCCTCCTCCAGGTCGGCCAGCACGCGCAGGCCGCGCTCGTAGAACGCGCAGCCCTCCGGGGTCAGCTGCAACTGGCGGGTGGAGCGCTGCAGCAGGCGCGTACCCAACCGTTGCTCCAGCCGGGCCACCAGCTTGCTCACCGCCGACGGCGTCATGTCCAGCGTGCGTGCGGCAGCGGAGAAGCCACCGGTCTCGATTACCCGCACGAACACTTCCAGTTCGCCGGATCGGTTGATGTCAGGCCGCGCCATGATGATGAATCCGATTCACAGATGATTATCCATGCGCAGTCTAGTTCACAGATGAGCGGGAAATCACCATGGCGCTCCCTCCTCCCGGGATTGCCCGATGAACCGCTTCAACCAGCTCACCACCACCGCATTGATCGTCCTGTCCAGCGCAGCCAGCGCCGCCCCGGCCCCGCACTGGGTCGCCAGCTGGCAGGCCAGCCCGCAACCTGTCTGGGGCGCCGAATTCCTGTTCCCGACCCTGGTCCCGGCCACGCTGCAGGACCAGACGTTCCGGCAGACCGCGCGCATCAGCCTGGGCGGGCCCCGGCTGCGGGTGCGGCTGAGCAATACCTACGGCACCCAGCCGCTGCGGATCGGGGCGGCCAGCGTGGCCGCACACGCGGGTGCCACCCCGCAGCCGCTCAGTTTCGACGGCCAGCCCGGCGTATCGATCGAGCCCGGTCAGGAACGGCTGAGCGATCCGCTGCCACTGGCCACGGAAGACCGCCAGGCGTTGCAGGTCAGTGTCTTTGTGCCGAGGCCGACGCCACTGCAGACCTTCCATTGGGAGGGCCGCCAGACCAGCTGGATCGCCGGCGCTGACCAGACCCGGGCACGCGACCTGCAGGGGCCCAGTTCCACTACCACCCGCCTGTTGCTGACCGGGATCGAGGTCGAGGCCGCCCACAGCGCACGCAGCGTGGTGGTGATCGGCGACTCGATTACCGATGGCGCTACCGCCAGCCTCGATCAGGACCAGCGCTGGACCGACCACCTGGCCGTACGCCTGGCCCCGCGCGGTGTAGCCGTGGTCAACGCCGGTATTTCCGGGGGGCGGCTGCTGCGCGATGGCATGGGCGAATCCGCCCTGGCCCGCTTCCGGCGTGACGTGCTGGATCAACCAGGCGTGGTCAGCGTAGTCGTGCTGATCGGCATCAATGACATCAGCTGGCCCGGCACCGCCTTCGCCCGGAACCAGGCCCGGCCCACGCTGGCCGAACTGCAGGCGGGGTATCGCACCCTGGCCGAACAGGCCCATCGACGGGGTCTACGCATCCTCGGCGCCACCCTGACGCCGTTCGCCGGCGCCCTGCCCGGCACGCCGCTGGACGACTACTACCAGCCGGAGAAGGAAGCACTGCGCCAACAGCTCAATGCCTGGCTGCGCAGCGACAGCCCGTTCGATGCGGTGATCGACCTGGATGCGGCGCTGCGTGACCCGTCCGACCCGTCACGGATGGCTGCCGCCTACGATTCAGGCGACCACCTGCACCCGGGCGATGCGGGCAACCGGGCGATGGCCGAGGCGGTGGATCTGGAGGTGTTGCTGGGTGCATCCGAAACCCCTGGGGTCAGAGCCCTTTCCCCTGGGAAAGGGCTCTGACCCCACCCAATGAAAAACCCCGGGTAAGCCCGGGGTTTCGTCGCATCCAGCTGGCTGGAACGGCTTACTTGCGCTTCTTGCGCACGTACAGCACCAGCGAGTGCTCTTCCAGCTCGTAGCCGTGGTCGGCCGCGATCTTGCGCTGCAGCTCTTCGATCTCGTGGCTTTCGAACTCGATGATCTTGCCGCTGTCCACGTCGACCATGTGGTCGTGGTGGCCGCCACGGTCCAGCTCGTAGACGGCCTGGCCGCCTTCGAAATTGTGCTTGAGCACGAGGCCGGCGGCCTCGAACTGGGTCAGCACCCGGTACACCGTGGCCAGGCCGATCTCGTCGCCGTGCTCCAGCAGCTGGCGGTAGATGTCTTCGGCGGTCATGTGGTGCTGGGCATTGCGCTGCTCGAGCAGCGCCAGGATCCGCATCCGCGGATGGGTCACCTTCAGGCCGACTTTACGCAGGTCGTGGGTTTCCATAGGTCTCCGTTCATTGGCGATTTAGCGCCAGCTGCCTCGGATTGGGTCGCGGTGGCACGCCGGGAGTGTATCATCGGTTTGATTTCCCCAACCGCCAGTCCCGATGCGCAATCTCCTGTTGGTCGCCGCCGTCGCCCTGTCCACCACCGGGTGCGGCATCATCTACAAGCAACCCATCTATCAGGGCAACCTGATCCGGGAAGATGCCGTGGCCAAGCTGCAGGTCGGGCAGAGCAAGCAGCAGGTCACTGCGCTGCTGGGCACCCCGTCCATTCCAGACCCGTTCCACGCCCAGCGCTGGGACTACACCTCCAGCCAGCGCGTGAACCGCCTGGGCCGTACCGAGGTGAAGAACTTCACCGTGTTCTTCGACAATGACAACGTGACCCGCTGGGAAGGCGATTACTTCCCGGGCAACGACAAGGCCCTGGCCCAGCAGACCGTGCGCCAGTTCGGCCGCAACCTGCCGAAGGACAAGAAGAAGAAGGGCCGCTGAGGCCCCCTGCCCGTCCTCGCGGACGGGTCGCGGGAATCAACCGCCGAGCGCGCGTCGCCGGCGGTTATCCTTGGGGTCGGCCAGCAACGGGCGTAGCAGTTCGATACGGTCGCCATCCAACAAGGCCTGCTGCGGACGTGCCAATACGCCATGCACGGCCACCGCCGGGCAGTCGGCAGTGCCGTCCAGCGCGGCAGCAGCAATGGCATCGGCCACGGTCGCGCCCTCGTCCAGCTGCAGCCGGCACGACAGCACCCGCTGCGGCCAGGCCAGCACCACCTCGACCTCGATCATCGCTCAGGCCTCGTCGGCGACGCGGACGAAATCATTGACCATCCGATCGGCCAATCCCTGGAAGCCGATCGCCAGGGCCGGACCGAGCAGGCGCGAGCTGGGTTCGAATTCCAGGGTGAGGGTGACCTTGCAGGCATCTTCGGCCAGCGCATGGAATTCCCAGCGACCGTGCAACTGCTTGAACGGGCCATCGCGCAGCTGCATATCGATGCTGTGCGGGCGCTGCAGGGTGTTCTCCGTCTGGAACCAGGTGCTGAACGAACCCAGGCCCAGGTCCAGGCGCGCCACCAGGCGGTCCTCGCCCTGCTCCAGGATCTGGGCAGCCGAGCACCAGCGGAAGCGGCGCGGATAGGCCTGGACGTCGTTGACCAGGTCGAACATGCGCGCGGCCGAATGTTCGACCAGGGCGCTGCGGCGGATAGTAGGCATGAATACAGGACGTTTCGGCAATCGACCGGGCGGGCCCGAATCGGAGACAATACGGAAATGAGCAAGAACAGCGGCAAGGATAAAGCAAAGAGCGCGACGGCCAACAAAACCATCGCGTTGAACAAGCGTGCCCGCCACGAGTACCACATCGAAGAGCGCTTCGAGGCCGGCCTGGCCCTGCAGGGCTGGGAGGTGAAGTCGATCCGTGCTGGCCGCGGCAACATCATCGACGCCTACGCCTATGTGAAGCACGGCGAGATCTTCCTGATCGGCGCGCAGATCACCCCGTTGATCCAGGCCTCGACCCATGTGGTGGCCAATGACCGGCGCGAGCGCAAACTGCTGCTGCACCGGAGCGAGATCGACAAGCTGGTCGGCAAGGTCGAGCGCGATGGCTATACGATCGTGCCGACGGCGATGTACTGGAGCAAGAACAAGATCAAGCTCGAAGTCGCGCTGGCCAAGGGCAAGCAGACCCACGACAAGCGCGATGCCGCCAAGGACCGCGACTGGGCGATCGAGAAGCAGCGTGTGATGCGTCGCGGGAACCGCGACGCGTAAGGCGGCCGCGCACGACCATGTAGAGTCGAGCCATGCTCGACTGCCTTGGCTTTCTGTAGAGCCGAGCCATGCTCGGCTTCGGTAAGAAAAGCAGTCGAGCATGGCTCGACGCTACAAAAGGCAGGTCACCCCGCCAGTACGCCCTGCCTGCGCATCCGCGGCGCCAGCGCCGCGTGCATCACTGCCAGGTGCATCACCACCGCCAGTTCCGGCGCATAACGGTCATCGCCCGCCCGCCACTTCCGGGCCAGTTCGGCCGCATCAGCCGGCAGCAGCGCCAGCAACTGGGCGTCATCCAGCGAATCCGCCGCGCCCTGCAGCTGTCGGGCCATCTGCCGCGACTGCCACACGTGCACACCGATACTGAGACTGGCCAGCGACATCAGGACCACGGCCAATCCGTGCTCGAACCACTGCGACAGCACTTCCGGCCCCCATAGCAGGGCCGCCAGCACCGCCAGACCCGGCAGGCGCCACCCCAGCCAATGGATGCGGCCGCGCTGAGACCAATGCACCACCACCGCGCTGGCCACCAACGCGGCGGCGGCGGTGGCCGGCAGCTCGGTCAGCCACGTGGCCGCCAGCAGCACCGCCAGCACCGCCCAGACCCAGCCGGGCGGCAGCGCACGCCGCTGGTAGTCGGCACCGACCGGCCCGATCAGCTGTCGCAGGCTGCGTTGTTGGCTTGCGTCGGTCACCCACAGTCTCCGTGTCTGTCCTGGCCCGGATGGTGGTCGCCAGTGTGTCGCAAATTCGTGCCAATGACGTTACCAATCCGCTATGGCGGTGGCTCTACGACTTACTGCGGATTGCCGGGGTGACTGTTCAGCTGTTTTACCGTAGCATTGCAACCGTTGGGCAGGCCCCGACCGTGGCGACACGGGAATGGCCCTGTACCTTGCAGCACTTTAGAAACCGGGGGTGCATTGTCCCCGTCACGCCATCGGCGCCGGTTTCCAGAATGCAGAAATAATGAAGCCCATCAATGCTTTAGCTTGATGGGCTTTTTTGTTCATGACTGCCGCATGGGCAGAAATGGGCATGTGTTGGCAGCAAGTTGCCAGCTTTCTTGCCAGCTTTTGAAGCTGGCAACCCGCACAGCTCACTGCGTGGGCGGTGCGCCGAGCTGCTGGTTCTCATCCTCGAGCTGCCTGATGGTCTCTCCCATCAACCGTTGGAGATTGCCGTGAAGTGCCTCAGCTTCGCGCCAAAGATCCCATGCTTCGGTAGCCGTATCTGCAGCCAGAGCCTTCCAAAAAGCACCCATAAACATGTTGAGGTGGCCTGCAACATCTGCAGTATGAAGTCGCACCGATAGAGGCGATAGTTCAGCCGCCAAGCGGTTCAACTCAACACCCAAATATGAATCAACAGTCGCCTGATGCCAGCCCTCCCCTTCCGGTCGAGCGTGGGTTTTCGCAACTCGCATGTTTCTGCCCGCTTGCAGCAGATTCACTACGATCTTCTGTAACGCGACCAGATTCGCCCGCTCTGCATCTACTCGCCGTGACCGGAGTTCATCCCAGCGAAGCTCCCTGCGGAGTGCGGCTTCTGCCTTGCGTCGGCTCTTCTCGGTGACGTAATCCTGGAACCACTTCAGCACGAAGCCCAGGATCAGCGTGATCACGGGCACCAGCCACTTCCAATCGAAGGCGCCACCCGCGGCTGCAGCAGTCGCCGGCGCAACATCCGCGGCCGCTACGAAAAGAGCTTCCAGCATCTTCAGATCCCATGTGTCCTTGCGCTATTTTGCCTGAACGAATTGCTGAATTGATCAAATCGCCGATTTGAGCAAACCGGCCCTGCAGCGGCCGCACAGACTACTCGCCTTCCATCCCTGGAAAGGGCGGCCTCAGGTGGTTCTTGGCCAGCCGATTGCCTCGGATCGCTTCGCGCCACCCGACGATCTTCGCCACGTCGTCCCGTAGCCTCGCCTCATGCCTGGCCACCCAGAGCTCGGCTCCTGCGCGTCCCTGCTCGTAGCTGCTGCACGGCCGACATGGTCCGCCACCAGGACCATGCCGATGGCGGTCGAGGTGCGCGACCCAGATGTCGTCAGTGACACGCTGGGTCATGGAGACGAGCCAGACGCCCTGGCAGGCGATCACGGTCAGCGGATCGCCCGGCCAGCTGGCAGAGCGCGTAGTCCAGTAGAAGGTGTCGGGAAGCGGCATGGCCGGCAGGATACGAATCGCGATCGCAGCGGCTGCGATTGTGAGCAATCTAGTGCTCTATCGCTCGCGGAAGGCGTCTATGCCGTTTCTGCGAATGGCTCCGCCACCGCGACCAGCATCTCCATCGCGGTTGCCGGTGGTACCTGGTCTTGGCCTCGCTGCAGAAACCCCGTCCAGTCTGCGCCTACCAACTGCACGAGCTCCGGCGGGGACACGGGGATGCAACGCATCGACCAGTACGGCAACCTGCGCTGACCTACACGACCGCGGGCGATCTCGATCAGGTTGCAGTGGCTCGTCGCGCCGGCCGCCCTGGAGAATGCAACATCCAGCCCGTCCGACGGACCCTCCATGTAGCTCAGGAACCTGCGCCCGTCGAAGAGAGTCACCCCGGTGACGCCAGCCCGACGGTTGAATTCAGACGCGTCCCCCATGATTTCAGACAGGCGACGGCCGCCAAGCCCCTCGCACGCTTCACTCACAAAGACCACGGCCCGATTTGGCACGGCACGCACTCCTGAACGTGGACCCAGAATCCTACCCGTGGAAGCGTTGAAGATGCGTCTAGATCACGGGCATCAGGTCACAGTTTCCTGAACTGCTCAGGCTGCCAGCCGGTGCTCGTAGAACGGGTGCCGCTTGTCGTCGAAAATCCGATACAACGCGGCCAGGTCAGCCGGGTCCGGATTGAGCCAAGCGTCGACGTGCTCGGGCTTTATATTGATGATCGTCCGATCGTGACCTGCCGCGGCGACCTCGGGCTCGGGATCGTCTGTGATCGCGGCGAAGGACAACAGGTCCGGCTCTTTCCCTGCGGGATCCGTCCAGTGCGACCACAGGCAGGCCACCAGCATCGGCTCGCCGGTGCGCGGCGTGAACTGCACCACCTGGTTCTTGCCGTCCGGACCTTCCACATTCTCGTAGAACGTCTCCACCACCATCAGCCCATGGGTGTGGCCGAACGCCGGCGTCCAGAATTTCTCCAGGCTATCCCGGCGCGCGTTGTAGGTGCCAGGGAAGCGCTGGTCATAGTTGGCCGGCTTCCCGGCCAGGCGGCACTGGTAGCGCATGGGCCTGATGACCAGCTTGCCGCCCTCGGAAATGATCACTGGGGCGTAGACCCCGGGGAAGATCCGGCTGTCACGGTCCTTCGGTTCGGAACGATTGAGGTCAGCAAGCTTGACCAGGGCCCGGTCGATCTTGTTGCCGGCGATCCGCACGTCCTCCCGGGCCTTCTTGGTCTCCTTCACCTGCAGCGCACGCTCGGCATCGGCCAGGCGCTTGCGGTTGGCGAACAGCTCCTGCTCCAGCACCGCGGCCTCGGCCCGGTTCCACTGCTCGACCTCTGCCCACACCGCAAGCTCCGCCGGCGTGGCGCCGGCCCGGAAAGCGTCATCCATGGCCTTCGGGGTCTTGGGCCGCTTCTTGCCCGGGTCGTGGGCGTACAGCGCTGCGAACTCCTGCAGGGAGAGCGTGGCGCCGGTCATGCGGACCAGCTTCTGGTAGGCAGCGGTGATCTGGGCGGAGTAGCACATGGCCGGATTACACCATTCCTGTGTTAAGGACCGGTGCTTTCGCCCCCCAGCAAAGGCTTCTGCTCACACGAGACAAAACGTCGGGTGCAGCGCGGGGCAGAGGATTGAACTCACTCAGCCGGCAAATACTGGGGCATTACCATTAGGAGATGAAAAATGAGAGATCGGGCAGGCGCCACGGTGGAGGCAGCGGTGGAGACGCTTCAAAAGAACAACACATGGAAGAAAGGTGACTCTTACACATCAACGAAGGCAAAGTGTGCCGAGGATTTTGCAATGCAGTTGATTGAGTCACTTGAAAACCAACGAATAGTCGTCAACGAATTCCCTTGCAGCAAGTGCCATTTGGCATTTCTAAAACTGAGCAAAGTTAAGCCACTCGCGATCGTCGTCAGAGTCACTTCCTGCGCCAAAGACGAAAAAGCCTTTAAAGAGCTCCATCCCCCCAAAGCATCTGACGGAGATGTGCTCAGGGAAGCATTCATTCATTATCTAAATGGACACGCCTACTACCATTCGACCCATCAACTTGGCGTTAATCCATCCAGACCTTACCTCACCGCAACAGGCGACGCCTACTTTGGTTTGCGCACTTGGAGGGACGAAGAACACCTGAGGGAAAATAAGAATTTTTACGTCCCCAAACTACCAAGATAGTTTGAGATGGGCCGCCGAGGCGGCCCCGTGGTTGTTAGAGATCCGGCAGTCCCAAAATCCGCCGCATCGTGGACAGAAACACCATCGAGCTACGGGCCTGTGCGTGCTGGTCACGGGTCAGCTGATCGTAGAGATCCAGCACTTCCGGCGAGATCCTCCCAGCCCTACCCGCCCTGAACGCTTCCATCGACACCACGTGAGCCTTGAGTCGCTCATCTTCCATGCCCTTCTCCAGAATCTGGCGGCGAGAGTGCCGCCCCCTGGATGCCTTGGGCACCAACTCCAAGCCTGTTGCAGAGGAAGGAAAGCCCACGGACCGGTCCGTTGTCTGTCCCTCCCCCTGCAGTCCCTTTCCACTGGCAACCACCTGCAATTCCTTCTTGTCCATCAACCAATGCCCCTGTATCGATAGGGCCGGCACTATCGCCGGCGTCTTCACATTGGTTTCATCCAAGCAGATCCGATGGCGGGGCAAAGTTGCAGCAACTACTCCGTCACGGCTTTGTTCAGACGCGCGGCCAGCTTCGGGTTGAGGATGATCCCGGCCTCGGCCCTGGCGCTATAGCGGGCGCGGTTCTTGATGGACTGCTGCAGACCGCTTGAAGCGATGGCCAGTTCCGGATTGACCTTGTTGAAGTCGCGGATCTTGGCCAGAACGGAGGCGCGATCGCTAGCGTCACCATTGCGCAGCGCCATAGCGAAGGCATTTACCAGTGACTTGCGGCGGTCGAGGATGTGCTGCTCGTAGTTCTTCAGCGCGCGGGTGGTCTCGTACTGCCTGGACACCTTCTCCGGGGCGAAGCCGTTGGCCTGCAGCAGGATCTCCCAGGGCGACAGGTCCTCGACGACCAGATCGCCGCGCAGGGTGTTCACGCCCTGGGTGGCGTAACGGCCAGCCTTGATCATGTCCTTGAGCCCCTTGGGCAGCATGGTCTCGACGCCGCGCATGATGTGGCCCTCGTCGACCTGCTGCTTGCCGACCAGCACGTTCTTCAGGACGCCGCCCATTGGCCCCGCGGCCTGCTCGAGCAGGTTGTTGAACATGCCGCGGCCGTCGAGCTCCCGATCGGCGTCGCGGATCCACAGGCTGTCCAGGCCGACACGACCGGAAATGTTCGCACCGGTCAGCTTGTCGGCCGGCCCATGCAGCAGCAGATCCGCCCCGCCCTGCCCCAGCATGCCGGTGAGGAAAGCCCGCAGCTCGGTCTCTGCATCCCACGGTTCGTCGTCATCCCCGAAGGTGGCCTGGATGCCATTGAGCGCCCCCATGATCATGCCCATCATCGGCAGGCCCATGTGGGCTTGCGTCTTCTCGATGGCACCAGAGGCTTCGAGCGCCTGGTAGGCGCGGAGCTCGTCGGGGTCGGTCAGCGTCCTCTGGATGTTGCCCACGGTGCGCACGGCGTCACGGCTGGCGGCCAGCAGGTAGTTCATGGCCTTGACCCCGCCGTGCCGTGCGGCCAGGTAGGGGTAGCTGACCAGGGCGGTCTGGGTCACGTTCACCAGCGCCGCCGCCGGCGTGGCGCCCAGGTAGTAGGTAAAGCCGAACGACGAGATCAGGTTGGTCAGCGCCGAGTCGGTCGGATTCATGATCCATTCGTGCCGCTTGCCCAGCTCTTCCAGGAGAGCGTCGCCCGCCACGATCTTTCGCGTGTCGACGCTGGGCGATGCCTGAATCTTCTTCTGCGCGTCCTTCAGGTCGGTCAGCACACCCTGCAGCTTGTGGGCGTATCGCAGTCGGGCAAGCTGGTGCGACCCGTGCTGCATGTTGTAGGCGAAGGCACGCACGGCATCAGGGTCGAAGCCAGGCACCGACTTGCGGTGGATCTGGTGCTTGCGCATCGACAGCTCCGGCATGGTCTGCAGATACAGCTGGTAGACCTGGTCCTGGACTGCGTCGGACACATGCGCCGTCCGCAGTTGGTCGATCACGTCGGCAACGAAGGTGCCGCTCGGTGCGTCGGCCGGCCGCTTGACCTGCCTGGCGGATCTCAAGGATCCGACCGGCCAGCATGCCTTGCGGCTCAGCGAAGCCACGAGCGCCGAACTCCGAGACAGCCTGCTCAACGTTCCGTTGTGTGTCGAGCTCGATGCGGCTGCGGGCTCGCTGGAAGATCGCATCCTCAATGATCTTGGGCAGCGCCTGGCTGCCGATGAGCATTGGTTTCAGCGTGGCCGTGAGCGTGTCCACCAGCGTGCTGACATACGGCGTGGCTTCAAACTGCCATGTGTCATTGAACGGCGGCTCGATGAAGATTGGCTTCTCCGCATCGAACTCAGGCAGCGAGATGTTCGGGACGTCGGGCAGGTTCAGCGTCTCAAACGTGGGTACCTGGGGCAGCACATAGGTCGGTTCCAGCGGCATCACGATCTCCGCCGGATCCACGGGCAGCACCGGTTCGGCCACATTCGGCGTGGTCGGCTTCGCCCCGAAAGCCAGCGTAGGCGGTTGCGCATCGAGCTCCGGCGCTTCGCTGATTGAGATCGCTGAGGCACTGAATCCCGGGGCGCTGGGCAGTGGCAGATCTGGTGCCCGAAACTCCAGCGCACCTTCATCCAGGTCAGGACGACGCGGCCGCTGGAAGGTTGCCTGGGGATCGGCGAAGCGAAAATCGACGTTGAAGTCGACTGGATCCAGCCGAACGCTGTTGAGCCCGTCGAGGTTGGCTATTGCCAGGCTGTACGTTTGCGCCCCCAGATCCATGAACTTGTCGTGGGCACTGCCCACGAGCGTGATCGCGGCGTCACCCATGAGCTGCGGATCGTGGTCGACGACGGCGTGCACCGCCACCTGCAGTTCCGTCGCCCCGGCACCTACTGCTACGGATTCGACATCGTGACCTGGCCCGGGCACCTGGCGATCTCAGGCGACATGGGCACCGCCGTTTTCAACCGCCTGCACGACATGTTCGAGTTCTTCCGCGCAACGCCTGCAGAGCATGAAAAGGCCGGCGGCTTGTTCGTAAACGATGGCTACTGGGCCGAGAAGTGCGTGGCCAACGACGGCGGGAAGAAGGAGTTCAGCGCGCGCCTCTTCCGCGACCTGGTGATGCGCCTGTTCAAGGAATACGTCGAGGAACGCGTAGACCCTGACGACCTGGCGGATCCGGACACGCCCCCGGAATGGGTGGCCCGGCTGTGGCAGGAGCTCGAGCTCGAAGTGCTGAATGACTCGGAAGATCACGATGCCCTGAGCAATGCGATCGGCGCTATGTCGGACTTCGAGCCGAGCGACCCCGAGTACAGGGACTTCCGGATCACCGACGCCTGGGAATACGCATCGTCTCTGCAGCAGTACACGTTCCACTTCCTCTGGCGCCTGTACGCGATCGCCCGCGCGATCCGCGCCTACGACGATGCCGCCGGCGCAGCCGAACCGACAGGCCTGCCCAGCGACATTGCCGCGCCGGCGCCACTGGCAGAGGCCCCGCATGCTTGAATGTCGAAGTCTGTTTCACCCCGTCATGACCCTATTGGGCCTGACAGGCAGAAAACGACTAGCCGAGCAACAGTCTCCACCACCAAGGATGCGTAGCAGGCGGCGCAAAGATACGCTTGTTCATCTCGTTCGAGGCCTCCACGAGCGCACCGCCCGCAATTCCCAAGTGCTGGAGAAACAAACTCAGAACCTCTTCTCTGTCGGTTGCGTCCGGCCGCAGAGCCGCACGAACCCTCGACTCCATTTGCCTCGCGGACATCGCGCACGCCACGGCCTTGCTCAGGTTTCGAGCGGGTGCATTCAGCTCATGAATGCGATGCAAGTGTTTGCGCAGCAGAGGAGGAACCATAAGTACATCCCCCCCTTCCGGCTCGAAGCTCTCCAGTATCGCCTGCGCATGATCAAGCCTCACATGATTGACGAGGCCACGAATGCTGACGTGCCAGCTCTCGATTTCAGGAACCAAGAGAGTGGACAGCCCGAGCGCACGATCCAGCGCCTCTTCCCGACGCCGAGCCTGCTCCGCAAGCGCGATACGCAAGGCAATGAAGGCAGCCAGAAACGTCCCAACGGCCGCCCATGCGTCCCAGTTGACTCCGCACGTGCTGCTAAGCCACCAGCACTGGCTCAACCCATTGACCATACCCATCGCGTCCCCTCCCTTTCACCTGAAGACCATTCTGGCACTTCGCTGCTCGCAGGAGGTGCTAGCCATGCCTGACACCACAGCCCGCGCAGGCACTGCCGGCGGCACTGCCACCCGGATCCTGCAGCTGCTTCAGGAAGGTCCGGGCTTGGCCGGCGAACTGGCCGCCGAACTGCAACTGCCTTCGAACCGGGTCAGCAGCTACCTGCATCAGCTGGCCAAGACCGGCCGTGTGCAGCGCGCCCCTTTCCACGGCCCCGACGAGCGCCCATCGGTACTTTGGAGCCTGCAGGCGGTGCCCCATGAGTAGCCACGGACCCTCGTCGCGAGGATTGTCGAGGACCGGGTCCCCCGCGAACCTGCGCCCGGTCCGATTCGTCACGCTCAAGCAGTTCGAGGCGCTGACCGGCTACACGGTCGACGCGGTCAACTCGAAGATCAAGCGCGGCGATTGGCTGGAGGGCGCGGTGTTCATCAAGGCGCCGGATGGAAGAAACCTGATCGATTTGGAGGGGTACGAAGAGTGGGTAGTCCAAGGCAGAGCGGCGTCAGGCCAGTTTCACAAGGCAGCATCGAGATAACCTTTCACTACCGCGGCAAGCGCTGCCGCGAACGGCTGAAGCTGCCCCCAACCGCACGAAACCTGCGGTACTGCGAAAACCTGCTGGGGCAGATCAAGATCGAGATCGAGAAGGGCACGTTCGACTACGCCACCCACTTTCCCAACAGCAAGCGTGCCCGCCAGGTAGCCACCCGCCCTGCCGCCCTGGATAACCTGGAGCAGGTGCTGACCCGGTGGCTGGCGCAGAAAGAGCCCGAGCTCGAGCACAGCAGCCTGATCGGCTACCGGCGCATCGTCGAGAACATCCTAGTGCCGCGCTGCGGAGCGATCCCGCTGCGTGACTTCGACCGTATCGCTCTGAAGGAGCTGGTGGCCACGTTCGACGAGTCGACATCGGCCAAGCGCATCAACAACGTCCTGGGCCCGCTCCGCGGCGCCCTGGATGAGGCCGTGGCCGACGACCTGATCCCGAGCAATCCCCTCGACGGGTTCAGGGTGAAGCGGCGTGCCAAGGCCAATGCGCGCGAAGAGGTCGACCCCTTCACGCCGGAGGAAGTCCAGGCAATCCTGGCCGCCTGCCGCGAGGACCAGGTCCGCAACTACTGTCAGTTCAACTTCGCCACGGGCCTGCGCACCTCGGAAATGATCGGCCTGTGCTGGTCGGACATCGACTGGCGCAAGGGAACGGTCAAGATCCGGCGCGCCTGGGTCATGGGCAAGATGAAGGCTCCGAAGACCGAGTCCGGCGTGCGTGAGGTGCAGCTGCTGCAGCCGGCGATCGATGCCCTGAAGGCCCAGCGTGCCCATACCGCCACCGCCGGCGAGTTCGTCTTCCATGATCCCAGGACGAATGCGCGGTGGGGGTCGGATCAGAGCATCCGCGCCGGCGAATGGCAGCGCGCGCTGCGCAAGGCTGGGGTCCGGTACCGCTACCCGTATCAGATGCGCCACACCTTCGCTTCCCAAGCGTTGAGCGCCGGCGAAAACGTCATGTGGGTTGCGCGGCAGATGGGCCACCGCGACTGGACGATCACGGCGAAGAAGTACGGCCGATGGATGCCGTCGATGGTCCCTGACGCCGGCGCCAAACTCTCCAGAGTTTGGTCGCCACTCGCTGCAGTGTCGGACTCCAGCAAATAGTGGATCAACTCACTAGCGTCAGATGGCCACGCCGCGGCGCGCTCTGTACGGGCTTAGCGTTGTCGGCACCAAGAGAAACAGCTGTCAATGCAAAAATCAGCTTGTGTAGCTCTTCTACCGGCAACGTGAGGTCACGAGCGACATCTCGCAATCCCCGGCCCTCCGCCTTCATCGCATCAAACACCTTCTTCAACACCAACGAAGTCTCCCTATCGGCGCTGTCCAGTTCCCTGCTGCGCATCCCCTTAGAACTCAGCTCTATGCACATGGATCGGTAAAGCCACTCCGTTAGCACACCAACTTTATGCAACCGATAGACAAGCGCCATAGCCGAAACGTTCCAGATCTTCTTGATCCGCATAACCTCGGAGATGCCGATTGGGTTTGACGCCAAAGCAAGCATCTCTGACCTGGGCATAAGAAGAGCGGAAGCGAATGCGTTCGCTTCAATCTCAATCTCCTTCCCTTTCGGATCACCATGGCGATGCAGCACGAGATGGCCGAGTTCATGCGCCGCATCAAAGCGACTGGACTCCGGCGACTTCAGTGTATTGAGAAAGACAAATGGCACACGCCCATTCCGCCAGGAAGAGAACGCGTTGACCTCCCTCGTGTCCTCCACAAGCGAAAAGACGCGCACCCCTTTAGACTCCAGCAGGTGGACCATGTTTTTTATGGGCCGCACGCCAAGAGACCATTCAGACCGAACAACTTCGGCTGCAGCCTCCGGATCAAGCCCAGCAAGATCAGGGACACTTACCTGAGGAAGGTTGAAATTCGTGTCGAGCCAAGAAGAGAACTCAAAAGCGATTCCGCCGGCAGCGAGTGCAGCGTCTCGCTGACCAGCAGACATCCGGGAGAATGAGCGAAAGCTTGCATTGCTTGCGAGCGGCGCCTCAACATCCTTGCCAAAAAAGAACTCGGCTGGGAAGCCGAGTACTTTGCTGAGCGAGTCGACCACATCAGAGGGCGGTTGTCGTTCCCCCTCCTCGAACCCTTTGAGTTGCTTTTGGCTCACTCCCGTCTTCGCAGCCAAGTCCTTCTTGCTAAGTTGCGATCGCTGGCGAGCAATGATCAATCGACCTGGGTTGAAGGTACCGTTCATAAAACTACACTACTTCTTTGGTGTCACTTCGATGTCAATGTCAGGCATGTCGTCTTGATCGTCACGACCACCAACTTCATCCACATGATCACCGAAGCCGATGGGCGGGAAGATGTACCGGACAGACCATTCGCTCACCTTGTCCAGTTCTGACATGGCTGTAGGCTGAGACAATTCATATCTCAGCTCGCGGTTGTCCAGATCAATGTAGTACAGAAGTATCCAGAGCGCCTGGCCGTTCTGCAACATCGGGAAGGCCGCCACATGCTGGGCTACCGGAAACATCTCGAACTGCTTGGCGTTGAAGTTCACGCTCGCAGATGTCTGCGCACCCTTGTTGTTCCGTGTTTGAGGCGTGCGATCCTTAACTCCGGTGTAAGGACTACCACTACTGACGGTGATAGCAACGTTCAGCCTGCGCGATACGATCCTAGGCTGATTCTGCGGATCTTCGGGATGCCAACCCTTCGGAATCAAGGCCGAGCGAATGGCAGCAGAGCCCTCACCCCAAGCGTTGGTCCCTTCGAACCCCTTCGGATGCAAGCTGGTGACTTGGAGGAATGCCCGCAGCATGCTTCTTCCCACCCCTTCCAAGTCTGCCGGTGAGATCCCGAACCTGCTGACGATGTCGTCCTCGATCTCATGGGCGTCGACGACAACTCGAGTAGACATCGGTTCCATTCGGGCACTCCGCAGGCTGATGCTATTTTTTATACATCAAATGATGTTGAAAAAATATCCTAATTAACAAGAGTCCCTTAACGGTACAGCTTTCGTTCAGCATCAACACGTGCGTGACTGTTCAGGAAGATTGCCGTAACATTCGCGTCGTTGGGCAAGGTTAGTGCCAGCTTTTTGCCAGCATTGACCCCAAAAGCCTTGCAATACTTGAAGAAACCGGGGGTGCATTGGTTTCGACGGGGGTTGTGAAGTCGCCTGGCGCATGCCGAGGGGGTAGCTTTCCTCGTAAATCCAGCTGCAAAACTCTAGTTGCCAACGACGACAACTACGCTCTGGCCGCTTAAGGCCTAAGCCTCGAAACCGCTTGTGTCCATGCTCGCGGTGTAGAGTCACTATCATGGAATCGCGCTGGGTGGCTGCCTGTCAGTCCGGCACTAGAACACAACAGGCTGGTTCCCGGATGCGCTTTGCGCACCGTGCTGTTCGGGGACGAGATCCAACGGTGAGCTAAGCATGTAGTGCTGGGGATGGAGTGCCTTCGGACGGCGGTTCAATTCCGCCCACCTCCACCAACGAACGGTTCGTCAAGGACCGGAGAAGCCCGGAAACCCCCGCATCACAAGGGTTTCCGGGCTTTTTTATTGTCCGCAGCAGACCGGGGCAATCCGTTTCAATCCATGAGACGGTGGGGGTATATCAAGGGGTATCCGACCGCACCCACTGAAGCGATACCCCCAATGCCACTGACCGACGCAGCCATCAGGCGCGCCAAGCCCAGCGACAAGCCGCAGAAGATCACCGACGGTGGCGGCCTGTACCTCTATCTCACCCCGACCGGAGCGCGCAGCTGGCGCTGGAAGTACCGCATCGCCGGCAAGGAGAAGCTGCTGTCGATCGGCCTTTACCCGGATGTCTCCTTGGCTCGAGCTCGCGAGGCCCGCGACGAAGCCCGCCGGCTGCTGGCCAGAGGGGTCGACCCAGGTGCGCAGAAGAAGGCTGCCGCCCTCGCCCACTCCGCCCTCGGCTCGGACAGCTTCGAGACCATCGCCAATGAGTGGCTGGCCACACGCCCCTGGGTGCCCAACTATGCGGAGAAGGTCGAAGCCTGGATGAAGAACGACGTGTTCCCGTGGGTCGGGTCGCGCTCCGTGGGTGAACTCAGCGCGCCGGACTTCCTCCGGGTGGCCCGGCGCATTGAGGACCGCGGCGCGATCGAATCCGCGCACCGGATCATGCAGAACTGCGGCCAGATCATGCGGTACGCCGTGGCCACCGGCCGGGCCGAGCGAAATCCGGTTGCCGACCTGAAGGGAGCGCTTGCGCCGCCGAAGGAGGCCCACCATGCCGCGATTACCGATCCCGTGCAGCTGGGTGGCCTGCTGCGCTCCATCGAGGCATACAGCGGGTCTGCCATCACCCGCTCTGCGCTGCGGCTGGCACCGCTGGTGTTCTTGCGTCCTGGCGAACTGCGGCATGCGGAATGGGACGAATTCGACCTCGACGCTGGCGTGTGGACCATCCCCGCCAGCAAGATGAAGATGCGTGCTGCACACCTGGTGCCGCTGTCCAAGCAGGCGCTGCAGATCTTGGAGGACATCAAGCCGATCACCAGGCGGCACAAGTGGGTGTTCTCTGGCGCCCTCCGCATAGACGTCGACCTGCGTCGTCAGCGCGTCCAAATCTGGCCGCTGGGCCAGGTAGTTCTCGGGCACGCCGTTCACCGTCTGCCAGACCGCATACGGGCGGCCAGGAGATTTTTCGATCTCGGCGAAGGGGTATACGCGGGTGGGACCGGCCCCGAATGACTGCAGGACCGCCGGCGAGGCGAGGCATAGCTGGAAGATCGGGGCGATCATGCAGCCCCCTGCTTCGCCAGGACACGGTCCAGCGCCTGGTTGAAGCTTCGCGCGAACACGTCGACGGCCTTCTGGCCGGCCTGGTCAGGAACAGGCCGGAAGATCGGCTGGGCGGCCATCTTCGACGTGCCGAACTCCAGCATGCGCCAGTACCAGGTGATGCCGCCTGGATTGCTCGCCCCCTTCTCGGCAGCGCGGCCTGCTTGGGCACCGCCCAGAACACCGAGCCGGAACGCCAGAACACCGTTCCGCTTGAATGCTCGGCCATTCCAGCGCACTGCAACGTTCTTCCAGATGGCGGTTTCGGTCTCGTGGTCATCCACGCGGCGGGCGTTGCTCTGCGCTTGGTCGCGCAGCACATTGGCGGCACGGCGCAGCGCTGCACGGCCGCCCTTGTAGTTCACCTCGTTCTTTACCTGCGCCATCTTGTTGCGGATCCCGTCCAGGCCGCTCACGTCGAATCGAATGCCATCAGCCATCGTTGACACCCTCGCTGCAGGGGAGCGTGAGGTATTCCAGGCCGCTGACCGGATCGGGCAGCACGCCATGGATGTTCAGGATCTTGCCGCGGTGGATCACCCGGCACTTGTCGGTCACGCCCTCGCGATGACGAATGGTCACCCGCAAAGTGACCTCGCTGTCCACCGCCTTGGCTGCCACGAACTCGCGGGCCGACAGCGGCGCCACTTCGGCCCACACATCGGCAAGCGGCTCCCAGCTGACGGTCTGCGCGCCGGTCACAGGCGACTGCCCGTAGACCTGACGCTGCAGCTGCACCCGGTGCCGCAGCCGGCCGGCCGCGATCATCGCGGCTTCCCGCTCAGGTAGTTAGCGGATCCAGCCGGCTCCGCCTCGCCGCCTTCGCTGTCGCAGAGGTAGTCCACCAGTCGGTTAATCGCCTTGGCGTTCTCCTCGTCGGCCTTGGTCTTTTCCTTCAGCGCCGCCACCAGCTGGTGCGTCGCCTCGGTCTGGGCTCGCAGGGCGGCCAGCAATTCGCTTTGCTCGTTCATTCGCTTCTCGCATCCATTTTATGAGCCAGGCGCGGCGGCGCGCGCAGCCAGAGCACGCCATTAGGGCATCTGCACAATTCGGTAGGGCCGAAGCAACTCAGTGGCACCCAGCGGTAGTTCGGCAACGGACTGGCCAACCACAACGCTCTCTCGATTGGAGAAAAGATGGCCAAATATCAATAGGACCGCCGACCTAATGCTGCTGTTGATGACTAACCCATCAAGGCAACGATCTGCAGCTCTCATCCGCTCAGAGTACACAGATTCAGCCAGTCGCTCTGCCGCACGTCGCTCTTCCACGGTCGGAAGCGTTGCCGCCGCAGCCATTGCTGCCTTCCTCTCGCTAGAAGCAGCACCAGTCACTGCAACGTACTGACTACGGGCGGCCTGAAGAGCAATGTCTGACTCGTACACGGTACGGTTGAGATAGGCCATGACTGAATCACTAGCCCCATCGATCGCGGCCTGCAATTGATCGACCGGATATCCCTCATCCAGGCGCGCATGTGCCCTGGCTTGGTCCACCGTAATGAGTCCCACGGGTCACTCCTTCTTACCTTCTGCCAGCGCAGCGGCCAGCTTCTCGACGCCCCAGCGCTTGTCGAACGGGATGTCTGCGGCTTCCAGCTGCGCAATCAAGGCTGGCTTGTCTTCGGCAGCGACCTGATCCTTGTCGTCCTCGCCGGACAGCTTGTCGACGGTATCGGGGATCAGCGCCTCGCGTGCGGTGCTATCGAGCGCGTTCCAGTCCTCCACCGACAGCCCCGAGGCCTCGTGCGCCTTGCCGATCACGTCACTCAACGTCAGCACAGAACCATCAGGAAGCTCGAAGCTCGTCGGATGAACATTCTGAACACTGGGTCCCAACAGGAACGGGGTCGGTGTGTCTGCCATCAGACTGAGTGCACCGACAGAGAGTGCGCCAGCCTCCAGCTCGGGAGGACAGTCATCGTCGGCAACGAACTGGATGGGATAGATCTCGCCTTCCGGCACTCCACGGAAGGGCTTGATGAACTTTGCCATTGCGGCTCCTCGATCACAGGGTGGATGCCGGGCGGCGCGAGGCCGCCCGACGGGTGGGTGATCAGGCCGAAGCCGCGATCTTGAGGGCGCGCATCGGCTCCGGGTTGTGCACACCGCCGCCCACGCGCTTGGTGGTGTAGAACATCACGTAGGGCTTGTTGGTGTACGGGTCGCGCAGCACGCGCACGCCCTTGCGGTCGTACACGGTGTAGGTCTGCTTGAAGTCGCCGAACAGTGCGGCGATGGCGTTTGCTGCCACATCCACGTAGGTCAGGATGCCGAACGGCTTGTTGACGCCATTGCCGGAGAAGAACGCATCGCCCTCCTGCTTGGCAAACTCCAGCTCGACCTCGCCGGCCAGCCATGCCTCCAGGTCAATCTCGGCATCGTCCAGCAGCTGCTGGGTCGCCGCCGGATTGGCGTAGATCTCGCCCCAGCCGAAGCTGAGCGGACGCAGCTTCGCCGTTGCGGTCTCCGGGCGGGCATCTTCTTCGCCTACCCAGCCCGACGAAGTGCCGCCGGTGTTGTAGAGCTTGGTCAGGCCAGCACCGGAGCAGGGCTGCACGTTGGCCAGCTGCCGCATATCCGAGACGATGACCAGGCGGTCGGTGATCGAACGATCCCATTCGACCGGGGCCAGGTATCCACCTTCATCGGCAGCACCCTTGTTCAGGGCCGCCTGCACTTCACCCTTTCGGAAATGGGCACGGAAGGAATCGGTGACCGGCGCGGCACTGGCGAAGCACGTCGCCCGCGTGCTGCTGACCGAATGCCGGGCGCGCCGACATGGCCTCGGCTTCTGGTTCGCCTTCAACGCTGCACAGTGCGCGCGCATGCGTGCAACCGCCCCCGCTCAACTGCCGGCACCGCCGCGCGCACCGGCGCTGCCGGCCCAACTGGACCTGTTCGCATGACCGCACCACTGCCCATCTCCCCGGCCACGGCTATCGAGGCCACCAAGGCATCGTCGCCTGTCGCCGCGGTTGTCTCTGCCATGCGACGCATCGATCCCACCGGCGGTCCCGTTGCCCCCGACCAGGTGCGCGCGTGGGCCGACACCCTGCTGAAAGCGCTCTACACCGCGCAGCCAGTGCGCTGGGAGTACCGCCACAAGGACGATCACCGCCCGGGCTGCTGGATGCAGGCCGACGCCGGGCACGTCTATGCCGCCCACCAACGTGGGCTCGTGGTTCGCGCCCTGTTCGAGACACCGCGCGTAATCCAGCCCGAGAAGGTCCACGACTTCCAGCGGCGCGTGTGCACGCGCTGCGGAATGAGCGAGGACTGGGCGGGGCCGGATTGTTTCCCGCCTGACAACAAGCCCGACCCTCGCAAGCTGCTGCCTGTCGACCCGAGCTGGCTCCTTGAGCCGCTCAAGTGGATCCGCGACGCCGGGCCCATGCCGATCAGCACGCACGAACGCCGCCGCAGGGCCACCGAAGCCACCTTCCTGATCGAAAAGCTCGAAGCCCACATCGAGGAGTGCAACAAGCCATGACCCAGGAACATATCAGCCACCCGGAAGGGTTGCCGAACTGCGCCGCCGGACACCGCGCGCGACACATCCACGACAAGCGCTGTGCCTCCGCCGGCGGCGGCCACCTGGTCGAGTGCGCTTGCAGGTCGACCAGCAAGCATGCCGATCCCGACGCCGCCATTGCGGCGTGGCGCCGGCTCAACCGACCCGAGCGCAGCGCGCGGCCGGCCGCGGAGGCTGCGGCGGCCGACAACGTCCTGCAGTTCCAGCTCGGCCTTGGCGAGCGCAAGCCCAAGACCCAGCGCGCGGCGCTGGCGTCGATCTGAAGGAGGACACCATGGCTACCGAGCCGCTTGTTTTCATCAAGATGCCCGAGGTCAAGCGCCGCACGGGTTTGGGCAAGACCACGATCTATGACCGGATCAGCGCCGGCACCTTCCCGGCGCCTGTGCCGCTGGGCGGCAACGCGGTAGGCTGGATTGAGGCCGAGGTGGACGCTTGGCAGGCCGCCCGGGTGGCCGAGCGGGATGGAATTGAACCCGCCAAGGCTGCATAGATTGGGGGTATTGCTGGGGGTATCGATTTCGAGCACCAGCACCAACCACCTGCGTCATCAACAACTTACGTTCACATTGCGGTAGGGCCCACCTCCACCAACTGCTTGCAAAATCTATCACTAAGTGGCTGATTTTGCAAGGGTTTTGGCATCGGAGTGATACACGAACTGAGCCTGTCTGCAGGTATCAAAGTAGGTATCACTCCGTGCCAAAGCCATTTTTCCTACGCAGACCGAGCGGGCTATACGTCCGTTTTTTTGTGCCTACGGATCTGCAGCCTCTTGTCGGATCCCGTTATCTGGTGCGACGTCTGCCCCCTGCTTCAATCGATCTGATGCGGCTTACAGCGGCGAGCGCCGCTGTGGCACTCTCTCAGGCATTCGACCGCATGAGACGCAGTCCAATGACCGAGAAGGATCGGGACGCCCTGCTGAGAGCGTTGGCCGGAACCATTGACCGCTGGACCGGCAACATCGAGCTGCCCAACGGCACCAAACTGACTGACCTCCAGGTCAATGGCCAGGATGATGCCCAAGCACTGCTCCACACCATCAATGGCTTGTCCTCCACCCAATTTGCAACTCGCGGCGCCGCACTGCCCTCGATCATCGAGCCAGTCCCAAACGACAGCCTCGCTACGCGAATTGACTTGTATCTGCAGGATCTGAGGAATGCGAAGACCTCTAGCGGCAACCTGCTGGACAGCGAAAATACGCTGACAATCTTCAAGGAAATTGCTGGCCCAGATGTTCCAATGTCGCAGCTGAGCCAGACGCATGTGCGTGCGTTTCTTAGTGGGCTTCACGACTGGCCCAGCAACGCAAGGAAAAAGACAGCCTACAAGGACCTGTCGGCGCTTCAAATCATCGCCATGGTCAAGTGACGCGCACCGAACGGCCTGGCGACTTCCTACGCTATGCCTAGGTGCCAGCAAGGAAGACCCTAATGGCAAGCCTCGCCTACGACCTCCTGATGGCATTGATTCCCGGCACGGCCGCTGGATACTACTCGGGCTTGCTGATGGCCAAGCTCTCAAAGTTCAATGCGCTGAAATACGAGGCACTTCGAGCTATTCGATCAATCAACTACATGGGCGATGCCAGTAACACACAGATCATCAGTTCAGATAAGAGTGAAGAGCTTCACCTGATAGCATCCGAGCTCTTCCTTCTCAAGCACAAGCGCGCCGGAGTTTCTTTGATGGAAGTTAACAATGAGCTTCTAAATTCAATAGCAGCATGCAAGCACTCGGCGTATCCCGCCGATACCTTCATAAAGCAGATCAGTGACTGGCAAGCCCGAATTCGCGCCCTGAAGGTAGGGCGACGCTTCTTCCTTCCTTGGGGTCAGATCTGATGTCTCTTTGAACCAGCATTGAAAAATTCACCGGCGCCCGAAAATTCTCGGCGCGCTCCGTTTTTCTGCTGAAGAACTCCAAGTGCTCTTTTACCGACAAGGCCACCTCCGGCATCTAATTCAGGACACATCCTCCTGCTGACTCAGGACACTATGGGCCCGCTGTTTTGCCTCGGTCTTTGCTTCTAACCGCCGACCGACCGAGGCAAAGTCTCCCCCGACCCACAATAAGCGAGTCTGGGGACCTTTGCCGGGTCGGTCTACTCTTGCCTGGGCAGAGGACCATCGTCGGCGCTGTGATCACTGTCAATGCACAGCTACGGCAGGTTCACGCCTGACATGGCGCCGGGGCTGGGGTCCTGCCACCAGCATTCACTGGCGTCTCTCCCATGGGCTTTGACCCGTGATCAGGCTGTCGCCTGACGCTATCCAATCTTGCCCTTCGCATACATAGCCAACCCGAGACGGGGCACACAATCCAAGACCAGCTAGGGAACCCATGCCTTGGAACCTCCGCGACGCAGAAGCCATGCTGCCGGATGTGGACGTATTCCTCCACGGTTCAAGGCCGCCACCCGCGTCCTACGGATAGCCCCGGATTGTCACCGGGCGCGAACTAATCGGACCTCCGTGCGATAGCCATTGCTTCTAGCTGGGTTGCGAGGGGTTGCGCTCTTCCCGATGTCGGCTATGTTGTTGCTTGGGGCCGATGCCTGGGCGTGTAGAGCTGCTTTCTACCTACTCGCAGCCGTTGCTGTTAACAACGCGCTGCCGCTAAAAAACAGCATGAGGCCAACGCCAATTCTGTCAATGCCCCCGAAGAATATTCGGGGGCATTGTTTTCCAGCTCCAGAGGCATGAAACGTCAATCGCGCCTTAACTATCCGGGGGGCAGCTCTGCCATAAAAAAGGCCCCAGTGCACAGGGGCCAACCCGATGAAAATGAAAAGAGGAAGGAATTTGCTATTAACCAGGATGAAACACGAGAATTGCCGGGACGCGCGCGTTGATTAAGACACCGCAGGCAGCTCGGAAGCTACCGCCAGCACTCTTCGGATCTCGTAAATCATTGGACCATCGTTGGCGGGTCTACAGTTACTCTGCCACAGCAAGACCCGCCACCGCCGCCGGTACCGCCACCAATCCATCCGCCACCACCGCCACCGCCACCGCCACCACCACCACCTCGTGCGGGGGGCGGGAGGATGTTCGACACTTCCTTGCCGGAGTCGAATTGCTCACCGCGCCAAGTATACTCAACACAGGAAATGCCATTGCAGACGGTAACGATGTCGCCCACCAGAATTCGGTCGGGCCGTGAGACATTCCAGACTTTCCCTCTTGTGGGGTTGCGACGATCTATCTCATCGGCAAGAAGTTTACTTGTCCCCTCATCTGGATTTGGAGTGCTTAAAGTGCAACCTATAGCGCACTGAATTACTCCTGGGTGTTTTCTCGCCAGGAGGTCTCCAGATGCCAGCAGCAGCGCGACCCCGAACAGCGTGGAAATGGACGCATTGCTAACACCGAAAATACCCCCCACACTCATGGCTTGCATAGATCATCCTTCATCATGGGACACAACAGTTATGGAAGATTTTTTCAGACAACGCTAGCGCATCGGCTCGCTCCCTACTGCTGAGATCGCTCTCCGCTTTGATAACGTCGTCGCTGGTGTAAAGTCGAGGATTGATGCGACTAAGCACACGGGTATAGGCCGTTGCTGCGACCGGGTCTCTTTCTCGGGTCCGCCCATAGGTGTAGGCTCTTTTTAAACTTCCCAGCGCGGCAAAATTTCCTTGGCTTTCCATCTCATTGAGATATCTAGATGAATTCTCTTTCCATTGAGCAAGCTTCTCTGGATCATGAATAACGTCATCGAGCGATCCGATAACTTCCTGTGGCGATACTGAATAAGCGAGCATCGCCTCCTGCGACCCCATGGCCGCGGCCTTTGAGAGCCAATCGGCCCGGTAAATTTTTTGATCCAGCACCAATGATTCACACTCCTTGAGAAGCCGCTCTGATCTTTCAAGGAACCAACCGCCTGATCCGAGACTCGAGGCAGAATCGGCCAACTCGTCGGCCCGATCTGATGTGAAGGTTCGGCACTGATCAATGGTTAGATATATTTCGTAGGTTGCCGTGGCGTCGCCCGATTCGGATCGTTGAATCAACTGCTTAACATGGGCCAGTGCGTCGCCAGGAGGACGGAATTCACGACCACGGATGATCTCGTAGGCTTTAGGGCCCAGAGCCTTATATGATCCGGGCGGGATCTTTTTCTCCAGTTCCAATTTACGTGCGCTTGTTGCGGGAAAGGCGGGTGAATCGCCCCTTCCAATTGGTGCATTCTCTTGGACCTCCTTCTCCTCAGATTTTCGCTGCGCATCATTTGCTTGCAGTCGGTGGCCGAAAACTGCACCAATCACGACAGCCCCTGCTGCTGCGGCTACAAAGATTCCAATTAGCTTCTTCTTCATCTATCGATCTCACTTCTCCGTCGAAACGGAACAATTACAAGGGAAGGAAGGCAAGGTTCTAGGTCTTCCGCCGCCTTGTACAGAGCAAAAACGCTGAACGAAGCGCATCACCCCCGGTGCAACCCGAGGCCATATTCATCATTCATTCATACTTTTGCATGGAGCTGAGAAAGCGCGTACCACTTCACTAGGTGCTCGGCCACCCAAGGATCCTAGGTATAGAGGCAAGGCCCGCGCTGTTTGCCTTGGCTCACCTGCTGCCCGCTCCTTGTCAGTTGCTCCGTAAGCGTGCGCGTTGGGGTCGTTCCAGGGCGCTGCGATTTGTGCGGCTGTGCTGTATCGGCAGTGATGGGATAGCGCTTCAGCATTGATGCTGCGAGCTTATCCAAAGCTTCTACACTCGTAGCTGCCTGCCTCGCATACTTCACCTGTGCTTCCGGGCCTGTAGCTAGACGCGCAGCATCGCGCTGCGTCCTGCGTCGCTCAATGCGCTCTTCACCACTCCGACGCCGCTGCGCCCAATCGCGTCTGCTACCGCTCCAGAGCGACGGCTTGGGATTTTTCCTCTCCCATGTCTCCAATTTCATTTTGGCTTCCGTGAGTGAAATGTCTGCCTTAACTTCGGCCTGTAACCTGCGCTCCCATCGAGTGGTGTCACGAGCCACCTGTTTCAATGAACTGTGAAGCTCGCGCATATCGTTTCGATATGACGCCCTCTGGGGGTAGGCGCCCGCCCTGCTCGACATGTCAAAGAGCTTGGCGACCGTCGAAAGGCTCCGCCGAACGGTCGCATCTATACCCTCCAGCCACACCCGCCTTGCTTCCATCTCCAGCTGCTCTATTTCGGCTTCGTAACGAGCCATGGCCTCGTCTGCTTGCTTGTTCGCAACCTTGCTACGAAGGCGGCTAGCCGCCTTCATCAAGGCTGGCTTGAGACTTGGCGGAAAGCGCGAGGCGCCCGACCCCATTCGCCCAGCGCGGTGCGCTACTGATACTGGTCCTGTTCGCGCTCGTGGGGGCGCCACCGCAAACTGCCCGAGGTGTGGTTGCCGCACTTCTTTTCCAACCGCTGCAAGCCTCTCACGTTGAGCTGCTTCTTGCGTATGGGAGCGTGGCGTCGCCATCACCCTTCCCTCTTTCTCCAAGCGTTCCAGGTAGTCGCGCAGTTCAACGCGATTGGCGTTTTGGATTTGGTTGTTTACCGTGCCCCGCTCGCTATCTTCACCCCTCCTACGCATCGCGGTTGCTGCCTTACCCTCGTGCTGGGTGGCTTCACGAGCCAACACGGCTGCGAACCCAATATGGCCATCAGCTTCGGCGGCATGCGCTTGCTTAGCCAGACTGCGATGATCGACACGTTCAGCGACCTGTGCTCGTTCCAGATGCGAATTGATACGTTCAGCAACCGCTTCACGAAGAATGCGGATAGCCTCCGGACCTGCACCACCACGCGCATCAAATTCAGCACATGCACGTGCACCCAAGCCTTCAGGACCGATCTGATGCGGTGTCATCAGGAGATGCACATGATGATTACGCTCATCTCCCTTCTTATCGGGCTCATGGACTGCAACAAGCACCGCAACCTGATAGCGGTCAACCAACATCTGACCCAGATCGCACGTGAGCGCACGACGCTGCGCTTCGTTCAGTTCTGCAGGCAGAGCAACTTCAAGCTCTCGCGCCGTCCTGGCGTTTAGCCGGGTCTCGGCCATTTCCGAGCGATTGAAACAGGCGACCGGATCTCGCGCCCATTCGGGGGCATTTTGCGGAGCCAACATATCAACCGAGGCAACGCCACTGCGCCTTGTGTAGTCGTGTTTGATACCGGTCAACTCGTCATTAATCACAATGCCCGCACGATACGCCGCAGCGGCAGTAGAGGAATGACCCTTGCCGCGCGAAAAGGCTTTGACGGTGGAGTGATAAATGGCCATTTCGATTTTTGTCCTTGCTCCTATTCTTGTTTTTGGCGACGCCCCCAAGGGGGCTAGCATCGGGGGCGGCCTGCGAAGCGGGCCGGGGTCTGGGGCGGAGCCCCGGCGCACGGTTTCCCGCAGGGAAACCATAAGTGCGCTCTTGCTTTGATCCTTGCCGCCACTATTCGTGACGGCTTCGAGCAAGAGACCGGGGCTCGCTTCGCTCGCGTTTCCCGCTGGGGCTGGCTCGCTCTCGCTCGCCTGTGCCCCTCTAATTCAGGATGACAGGGAATTGCAATATGACAAGTCGATGACTTGCCAATAGCCGATTTTCTGTTTGCATTAGGTGTAGGACATTACGAGAACTCAACAATGGCAACACGCTCTATACAAGAACAAATCACCGCCGCTACTGAGCGTCTCGCAAAATTGAAAGCACGGGAGATGCTGGCCGAGCAAAGATCAAAAGCAAAGACAAGAGCTAGCGAACGCAAAGCAGACGCGCACCGCAAGATTCTCCTGGGCGGCGCGGTCATCGCCGCTGGGGCTGATTCACTGGATGAGACTGAGCTTGTTGGCCTACTACTTGGGTATCGAGAGCAGATCTCAAAGCCGGCCTTCGTTCAACAACGAAATGAGATGCGCACGCGCGGGCGAATGCATCTAGCCGAGCGAGAAGCATCCCGCGCAAAGAAGCGCTAACCATGAAGCCATCAAGCCGCCCACATCCGCAACGTGGCATCTCATTGATCGAGCTGATGTTTACGGCGAGTGCTATGACACTTCTTTCCGGTGCGGCTTTCGCTATCTATCATTCATCGGCAAACAACGCAGATGTTCGCGCAGAACAAGCGAATATTCACACCATCGCTCGCAATGCAGACATGACGTATGGAGCGCTCGGCTCCTATGCGGGACTGACAACCGCTCAGGCTATTGCCGACCGCGTTCCACCCGTTTCAATGAACTCTGGCGTTGGCCTAACGAGCCGATGGGCGCAACCCGTTATTCTTGAGCCTGCCACTATTGATGGCCGCCCCAACGCAGGGTTGAAGATTGTTTACCACGCGGTTCCAACGCGTGCGTGCCTAAAGCTAGCTGCTGCGGCGAGTGGAGGCATGTATGACCTCAAAATAGACGACACATCGGTCTTCAATCGCGGCAATAATCATCGTCCGACCCAATTGGACATCCAGGCCGCGACTCAACGATGCAGGAATCCAGCACGGCTCGCGTTCACATACTACGGCGGCGCTACTGGCCTGTCTGCGCAAGTTCTCACACCCGTTGCACTGCCACCGCCCCCTCCAACATCAGCTCCGCCACCACCGGCCCCGGTGGTGGCGCCACCGCCCGTAGCTGTTACTCCACCTGCTCCATCTCCTGGCTGCGGAGCGGCTCCCACGGCTCCAGCCACAGGAACGGCACCTGCGGGTCAAACGTGTTCCTTTATTTGGAATTCGGTAGCTGCTCCTGCTTGCTGGTCTCCGCTGGCGTTATGCGTGCCAATCGCCGCTCAACCTCCAATTCCAACCGCACCACCGGCGCCACCCGCCGTCACTCTTCCTATTGTCCCTCCCGTCATCACACCCGCCTGCTCAGCGCCATTACCGTTGAGCGAAAGCGCGGCGCAAACGGGCGTTTGTCCTTCAGGCACTCTCACCATCAGTGGCGCCACTTCTTTTCCGCAGACCCGCACCCGCACTACGACGTATTCATGCCCCGACCCGTTCGCAAGCCCAATCGCGCTGACGGGACCATGGTCAGCCTGGTTACCGGCAGCAGCGAGTATCTGTGCTCCCGCATGCACGTCTGCGCCGCCAACCAGCGTTGCAATCACGCGCGCCTCGCCAGCAGAGAGCCAGAACGTGGGTTGCCCGGCTGGGCAGGCAGGTCAGCACTGGCAACAACGCAACCGCGTTGAGAACGGCACGCGCACCACGTCCTGGTCCTGCCCGGCCGCGACCGGGTCCCCGGTGTCGAGCACCTCAGAGAGCTGGAGTGGCACCTACACGGCATCCAGTGGCTGGGTTACCACCTCCAACACCTGCACGCCTCCGGCAAGAACCTATCCGACCTACACCGGAAAATCGTGGATTTCCTGGGGCGACGGTGGGCTTTACGGCTGGGGCGTGTTCTGCTCGGTGTCGCAGTTCCTCGCTGACCAATTTCACTGCACGCAGAGCGTTAATACCAACGATGACGCGACGTTTTCGGGCGGCCTCGCGAGGCCTCAAGAACAGACATTGACGCCAGAGCGCCGGACCTGCGTCGCCGCACTTAAACAGAAACTGACTCCAATGCCTGGATTTGGTTCCCCAAGCACCGGACCAGTCAATTGGCCAACAGAGTGCGCCTGTGATGTGGTCGGGAATGGCTCGGCGTTCTACTGGCAAACCGTGGGCGCATCGGACTGGTCAGCCTTCGAGTTCCAATGCCAGTAAACGGCCATTGGTTCACTCCGTGGAGAGGGAGACCAGGCCAAGCCGCGCCAAGCCAAAAAAGCAAAGCCCCCGCGTGAGCGAGGGCTTTGGGTATCGGCGGGCAAAGCAATTTCTCTAATTTTTCTAAGCTGCCCATAGGGCAGTGAACTGCCGACGTTCCAAATCTAAGGCAGCTCAAGGCGTTGTCAAGCCATCGACCTGCATCACTCCGTGGAGAGGAAGACCGGGCCAAGGCGCTCGGTCTTTCCGTTGACCAGATGCAGCAACTGCCCGCCAGCAATCAGCCAACCGTCTCCGTTAGCGCGGTCGGCTCTGCTAAACCCTACTGCTCCGTCGTTGCGCAGGGTCGGGGCCCCGGCATTGCCGTCCTTGTAGAAATGGCTCCACGCCCTGGCGGCCGGTGTCATCGTCAGCACCTTCTGCCAAGGATGGCTGTGGATGGTTTCGCCGGTGAAAGCAGAACCTTCCATCACCTCGCTGGTCCGTATGGCACAGCCGTGTGGCACACCATCTGTGTAGAGGCGCAGGGAAAAACGCTGGCCGTCGCTGGCAATCGCGCCACAGGCCTCGTTCCCGCTCTGGCGGGTGTAGTCATGAAGCACTCGCCCGGTGCGCCGGAGGAAGTCCGGTAAAGCCTCGCCGGGTTCGCTGACATGGTCGCCCAGATGCTGGCGCTCCCAACCCTGTTTGGTTCCGGCGGGCGGAACTGAACCGGCCTGCGCCACGGCCTCACCACACGCTCCAAGC
Organism: Stenotrophomonas maltophilia; assembly: GCF_003205835.1. Taxonomy (GTDB): domain Bacteria; phylum Pseudomonadota; class Gammaproteobacteria; order Xanthomonadales; family Xanthomonadaceae; genus Stenotrophomonas; species Stenotrophomonas riyadhensis. The sequence continues at coordinate 1,806,937 of NZ_CP029773.1, read as the reverse complement.
CAAATGGTCAACACCACCATCACCGATGCAATGCGCACAACTGCTCCTAAGCAGTTGTGCTTTGCACCTCGGCCCCATGCCGGGTATCATCAGAGGCATCAAAATTTACACCTTTTGGAAGAAAAATATCTTTTGCTTTCAATAGGTTGCAAATGGGCGCAAATGGCTCCGCCCACCTCAACCAACGAACGGTTCGTCAAGGACCGGAGAAGCCCGCCCCCCCGCATCACAAGGGTTTCCGGGCTTTTTTATTGTCCGCAGCAGACCGGGGCAATCCGTTTCAATCCATGAGACGGTGGGGGTATATCAAGGGGTATCCGACCGCACCCACTGAAGCGATACCCCCAATGCCTCTGACCGACGCAGCCATCAGGCGCGCCAAGTCGCAGAAGATCACCGACGGCGGCGGCCTGTACCTCTACCTCACCCCGCCCGATGCACGCAGCGGGCGCTGGAAGTACCGCATCGCGGGCAAGGAGAAGCTGCTGTCGATTGGCCTGTAGCCGGACCAATTTCTGAATCGGTTGCCCGCCTCCAGCTGGTCAATCCCTACGACCATTGCACCAGCTTCGGTCGCTCTCACGCACCCTCCCACTTCACGCCCGGCGGGAGGTCTGCACTTCGTTAGCCGGGGAGATCCAGTACCCGACCCCGTCGTTGCACACCACGGCATAGTTCAGCTCGAAAGTGACGTCTTTGGCCCAGACTGGCCGGACAATGTCGCTAAAATTCATGATCTCCGACATCAATTCTGACCCAAGGCGCGCCTACTAATTGGGCTGCAGAACAATTTGGTGTCGCCTTCGACCACATCCACCCTGCCGCCCCAACGAGGATTCAGCACTAAAGTCGCTGCATCTCGAATTCCATCGAGCATCGTAGAACTGGAACTCGCCCCATATTCTGAAGCCATCGCTGCGGAGATTTCAGATCATTTTTTTGGCGAAGTTCACGTCTCGGCGGCGGCGCTGCGAGAAACGAAATCTCACAACACGGTTGACAGGTCCAGAGGGGGCTCGCAAGGATGACCACCCCAACAACGGGGAAACAAGGATTCCATATCCGTGATCTAAATAGAACTGAAGTTGCAGAGATTTCGGGTGGTTCGGGTAGCATTCAATTCCAGATTGGTCGGAGCAACGGCACTCACGTGCGCGGAAACTCCGAGAAAATCGGAGAAATGGCGTACCGCTATGGCCGAATCGCACCATTCAGTGGAATCGGCGCTGCAGGGATGATCTGGAAGCACATCATGATGAAGTGATGCAGTAACCAAAGCCCCGACCTGAGTCGGGGCCTGGAACATGGGAACAACATTTGTGATCAACAAGATAGCGCTCTGGAAGCCTCGCCCCATCGCAGAAAACAAAATATTCGCGGCGGCGATCGCAATAGTCAGCGTCGGTGCGGCGCAAGGAATTCTAAACCATTTCGACGTTTTCGGATCGAAAGCCATGACCGAACTTCTAGCCTTCCTTGTCTGCGTTTGGCTTTTCCCCAATGAGCCGGGGAGAAAGTGGACATTCCCCCTTGGATTGAGCTTGGTGACTATCGGGCTATTGGGAGGGGCAATTTGGGTTTTTTTCATTGGATTCCCCCAGAGGCACGAAACCAACTTCCCCCTCCTATCGGACGTGCCCTTGAAGTTCTATATCCTCGGTCTAGTGACAAGCTGCATCGTAGCTCCACTATTTGAGGAGAAGACTGTGAGGCATCTCCTTTGGGATGGAGCCTCCCATTACTTTGGGAAACTGGCAGCCACCATCGGCGTAAGCGCGCTATTTGCAGCGGTTCATGTCGATGGAATGATTTCGGCCTTCCTCGTCTCGGTAACCCTCTGCATCGGAACGCAATTCTTCAATCTCAACTCAGCGCAGCGATCAATAATTCACGGCATCATCAATTTATCTATGCTGCATTGGGTTCTTCTGTATCCGACACTCCGTGAATTTATTCAGTCAACCTTTGGTTCGTCATCGTAACCACAGGAGCGGGGTTGGCGCTTTTTTAGAATAATTTATCGCTAAAGCATGGGGAACGGGAACCATCAATTGCCTCCCCTGCTTCTGCCCGCTTGGCGATTCTGACAGCACCATCGCTTTGCGTCTCCGCTGCCTTCTCTTTCCATCCCAAGATCACATTATTGAGGGTCTAGCCCATTGAAGTCGTGATTCAATCCGAGGCAGCTGAATGCGGGCTCGCCTGCCTGGCCATGGTCGCCTCGCATCATGGCAACACTCTCGCAGCGCCTTGACGGGGAACCAGAAGGACGGCGACACGAAGCAGTCTCTATATCGAGTCCTGGTCTCGTTGGATCAGCAGGGAGTGCTGGCATACGGGAGGATGGAGCCGCTTCGCCCTGGCATGCAACTCGAGGCAGATATCATGGGGGAGCGTCGCAAGCTTTATGAATGGCTGCTGGAACCGCTCTATTCTGTGTCCGGAAGGCTGAAGGGCTAGTACGCGATGGCTCGATTGGACCGGCAGCAGTAAACGGTTCGTCACGAACCGAAGAAGCCCTGAAATTCCACCAGCGTGGGTTTCCGGGCTTTTTCATTACCCGACCAGCTTCGCTGTGAAACTCCCTGAAAAGGCGCCACATAGATCGAAGTCCGACAGGACATGTCGGCATCGGTCATCTTCTCTCGCTTTCGACATCACTAAACCACTTCAGAAATTTCCCACCCTCTCCTTGGGGGGGATGTGTCCGCGAAGCCGTTCGTCCTTGGTCGCCATCAAAAGGAGACCACGGGACACCTGCACCCTTCACATCCAAGCCGAGCCCGAAGGGCACGGCCTGTTCGACACATCTTCCACAAAGGAACTGTATCCATGCGTACGTCGCTTCGGGTTTCCCTTGCCAGCGCCATCACCCTGGTCCTGGCCAGCGCCCCCGCCTTCGCCCAACCCACCGAACGGGTATGGACGCGAGGCATGGCCAGCAACGAGCAGTACAGCAGTTTCATCGTCAAGTACCGGGACGGCAGCAGCAAGCGCGTCTCCGCCACCACCGCGCAGGATGCGCTGAAGAAGCGCCTCGGCGTCCAGCAGCGCAGCAAGCGTTCGATCGGCAACGCACCGCCAGCAGCCGCGTCCGTAACCCATCAACGCCGCATGGGCGGCGGGGCCGACGTGGTCACCACGGACAAGCCACTGGACCTCCCGGAAGCGCAGATCCTGATGCAGCGCATCGCCGACGATCCGGATGTGGAGTACGTGCAGCCGAACTACATGATGAGCGCATTCGCCACACCGAACGACCCACGCTACGGCGAGCAGTGGCACTACAGCAATCCGACCAGTGGTGCGCGCCTGCCCGGCGCGTGGGATCGCTCCACTGGCCAGGGCGTGGTGGTGGCTGTGGTCGATTCGGGCTACCTCAACAACAACGACCTGCAGGCCAACCTGCTGCCGGGCTACGACATGATCTCGTCGACCCGTCCGTTCAGTGATTGGCAATGCATCATCGGCGGAATGAATCCCGGCTGTGGCGGCTCCGACGATGGCGATGGACGCGACGCCGATGCCTTCGATGCCTCGGGCATCGCACACGGCACCCACGTCGCTGGAACGGTCGCTGCGGTGACCAACAACCAGATCGGCGTGGCCGGCGTGGCCTACAACGCGAAGGTCGTGCCGGTGCGCGTACTCGGCAACCAGGGCAATGGCGGTTCCGCCGACATCATCGACGGCATGCTCTGGAGTGCCGGTATCAACGTGCCCAACGTCCCGGCCAATGCGAACCCGGCCGAAGTCATCAATCTCAGCCTGGGCGGCCGCCGCGCCTGCTCGCCGGCCGAGCAGGATGCAATCGACGACATCACCGCGCAGGGCACGATCGTGGTGGTCGCCGCCGGCAACAGCAATCTGGATGTGTCCGAGTTTGCTCCGGCGAACTGCAAGGGCGTGATCGCGGTGGCTGCCAACGATCAGGGCGGGCGACGCGCGTTCTACTCCAACTATGGCGCAGGCATCCATATCACCGCACCCGGTGGTGAAACCTGGTCCTGCCGCGCGTCCGTCGGCGAGTTCCTGCCGCTGGCCACGCCGCCTAGCCAGGCCAACTGCGCCCCGACCCGTCAGCATCCGGCGCAGGGCATCCTGTCCACGGTGGGTAACAACGCCTTCGACTTCATGTCCGGCACTTCGATGGCGGCGCCTCACGTCGCTGGCATCGTCGCGCTGATGCAAGCGGTGGCGCCGGTGCCCAAGACCACCGACCAGGTCAAGGAGATCCTGCGTCGCACTGCGCACCCGATCGCCGCAGCGAACTGCCCGGGTGGCTGCGGGCCAGGCATCATTGACGCGGCCGAAGCCGTGAAGGCAGCCAGCAACTGATGGCATGGCGCAGTGGCCCGGCAAGGTCGCTGCGCCCTCTTCCGTTGCTCAGTTCATGTCCGCCGGCAAGCGGCATCGCTTCACCAGCAGCATGCCCAGCATCGGCGCCAGCGCGAAGGTGGCAAACAGCCACCGGGCCGCACGCGCGGTCCCCTCGGCCCCGCCCGGCTCGATCAGTCCCGCTGCATTGGCAACCATCCCGGCAAGCGCAGCCCCGGCCGCGGTGGCGAACAGCTGGACGGTGGTGATCGACGCACCGGCGCGCTCCTGCTCCTCCGGCGGTGCAGAGGTCAACACGCGTGTCAGCAGGTGAGGCCAGGCCAGGCCCACGCCGATCCCGATGACGGCCAGCGCCACGTAGATCGGCACCATCTGCAACCACGTACCGCTGCCCGCAGCCGGCACCCGCAGCGCCAGCCCGATCATGCCCACCCACCCCAGCGCCGGGCCGATCATCAACGCCCGGTCAACGGCGCGCCCGCTGAAGCCGGAGCCGACCAACGACCCGAGCGTCCAACCGGCCGCCATCAGCGCCGCGAGGTAGCCCGCAGCAAGCGGTGATTGCTGATGCAGCACCTGCAGGAACAGTGGCACGAAGATCTCGCCGCTGGTGATCATCACCACCAGCAGCGACATCAGCCCATACAACGCGGCCAGCCGCGAGCGGAGCCGGAGAGCGGCGGAAGGAAGCAGCGTCTGCTCCGCTCGGGACTCGATCCTCATCAGCACCACTGCGAGGAACACGGCCATCACGATGCCGATGAAATTGTTGACTGCGCTCGAGGATGTACTGCCTAGGGAGACACTGATGACGGCCAGGGTCAGCAGCAGGATCTGCAACCACGGGACCGAGGACCTGGCCGCAGCTGAAGACGATGCCTCCCTCTGCGGAAGGACGTTCGACGCCAGCAGCGCGAACAACACGGCAACCGCGGTGACCGACCAGAATGCGGCCCGCCATACGCCCCATTCGGCGAAGACGCCGCCCACCGCAGGTCCGATCAACGTCGCCACGCCCCACATCCCCGAAACCAGGGCCATCGCGCGGGGCCAGAGCGGCTCTTCGAACGCGAGCCGGATCATGGCGTAGGCCAGCGCGAACAGGAAGCCGCCGCCGACACCCTGCACCAGCCGCCCCACCAGCATCATCGGCATCGAGGTCGCGAGCGCGCAGATCACGGCACCGGCTGCGAAGATGAGCGTCGCCATTGCATAGCTTCCACGAGGCCCGGCACGTTCAAGCAGCTTGATCGACAGTGCCGACCCCAGGATGGACGCGACCACGAAGAGCGTGGTGTTCCATGCGTAGAGATCCAGGCCACCGATGTCCTCCACCACGGTTGGCAACATTGTGGTGGCGATGTAGACGTTGACCGCATGCAGTGCGACCCCGCCCGCCAGGGCAAGTGAGCGCACTGCATTGCGGCCGGACAGGAGATCGCCCCAGCGGGTGCCGGGGGCGGCGATGCCTTGCTGTTCCATTTTCGTTCAAACCTATGATTCATGACCTGCAGCCCAGGGTTCACATGCAGGAAAAAGGGAACTGCCTTATAAAACCTCATGTATTGATGAGGTCAAGGAACCCCGGCCATGAAGATCGATGTCAGCGTTCCGCTTTCCGTGGGCGAAGTCCCGCGTCGCAGCGGGGTCAGCATTGCCACCGTCCACTTCTATGAAGCCAAGGGACTGATCCATGGTTGGCGCAACAACGGCAACCAGCGCCGCTACCGCCGCGACGTGCTGCGACGCATTGCCGTGATCAAGGTCGCACAGCGGGCAGGCGTTCCCTTGGCCACGATCAAGATCGCGCTGGATGATCTTCCAGCCGAACGGGCGCCCAGTTCGAAGGACTGGGCAAGGCTGTCCAGCAACTGGCGCGACATGCTGAACGAGCGCATCCGAAGCCTGGTCCAGCTGCGCGACCAGCTCGACGGATGCATCGGCTGTGGTTGCCTGTCACTGAAGGACTGTCCGTTGCGAAACCCTGGCGACCAGTTGTCACAACGCGGCGACGGCGCCGTCTTGCTTGAATCGGACGACGGCAGCCGGAATGGGTCATGATCCATTGCTGCACGCGGCACTGACTGAAACATCGCAAAATGAAGCGGCATCCTCCCCGCGTTGCTGCCCACTACCTACAGAAGGACCTGCGATGAGAACCGTGATCATCACCTCTGCCCTGCTCCTGGCTGCTTTTGCCGCGACCCCGGCTGCGCACGCGGCTGCACCCGCCATCGCGCCGCCCGGCACCGCAACACTCGAAGCCCTGCTGGCCTGCAAGGCAGGCTCGACCTTCAGCGAAGCCGAGGCTATCGATGCCCTGCAGGCAGCCGGCCTGGCCAGGAAGCCTGGTGGCACGTTCGAGCCGGAAACCACGCCGGTCGCCCTGTTCGGCGGTACCGTCACCCATGCCGACGTGAATGTCGCCGAGGGCGAGAAGAGCATCTTCGTCTACTTGAACGGTGTCGACCCGAAGCGCCTGGCCAAGACCTGGTCGGTGACCACGGTCAACGAATACGCCAACACCGAAGCACCGTCCTACGTGAAGCGCATCGACAAGCACCACACCCTGCACGTGATTGCCGGTGATGATTACGAAGGCTATTCCGCTGCCGTGAAGTGCCAGATCACACCGTGACTGCCTGACCCCCGCTAGAGCCAGCGCCGTACCCGCTGGCGGAAGGCTGCGTATGCCTCGGGAAAGCGGGCCGACAGTGCCCGCTCTTCCGGCATGATCTGCCATCGGTTGATGTACAGCACGAACAACGGCACGGCCAGCAGTGCGGTCAGGTTCTGCAGGTACAGCATGGCACCTGCCAGGACAGTGGCCTGGCCCAGGTACATCGGGTTGCGCGTGTGGCGGTACACGCCGTGCGTGACCAGCACGCTCGACGTCGCAGGCCGCAGGGGGTTGACCGTGGTGCCCACGCGCCGGAAGGCCAGCTTCGGCAGCAGGTTCAATACCACGCCGAAGGCCATCACCAGACCCGCAAGCAACTCCAGCACGGGTAGCTGCAGCGCCGCGCCCGGCTGCCATCGGCTGCCCATATAGCCGATGGCGGCGCACAACAGCATCACAAGAGGCGGAGGAACACGGGTCTCAAGCCATCGCATCGCAGCCCCGCATTCATCCTGTTCACCCCAGTGTCACACGGGAATGCCTGAATCGCCCGGTTGGCGGCATTTCCGCGCTCCAAACCGACCGCCCGGTATCTTCCGCTTTGACATGCCGACCGCTAGAGTGGCGCCACCGCGCAGGAGGATCGTATGGCAACCACGGGCTTGGGCTTCATCGGCCGCACGACCCTCATCATCACCGTGCTGCTCACCCTCGGTGGCTGCGCGACGCTGCGCCAGTTCGGACCGTCGGTGCAGGTCGCCTCGGTCACGCCCGGCCAGTACATCGCGCTCAAGCGCGGTGACATCCTCACCACCGGCAAGCTCAGCTCGGCGACCACGGAAACCCTGCGCGTGGCCGGCCTCGACGAAGGCGTCTGCGCCAAACCTGGCCTACCCTGCATCGAAGCGATGGAAGCCACCATCGTGGTGCGCGAGGAGGACAAGCGCTCGAGCCTGGCCGAGCTCTGGCTGCAGTATGCGATGACCCTGCCCGCCCCCAAGCGCGAGTACTCCACCTCGGGCCGTGCCAAGACCGCGATCACCGAGCTGGACGCCGACTTCCAGCCGCGCCTCGATGCGTGGATGCAGGTGGCGCGCCAGGCGTATGCCTATCTGTTCTTCACCGAGCGCACCGCCAACCAGCGTGGCTTCGAAGACCGCCAGACCCAGGTGCGCGACTACTACAACCTGGCCGTGCAGGAAGCCTCGGTGCAGTTGTACAACGCCTATGCCACCGGGCGTGTCCGCAACGATGCCAGCCACCTGACCCTGGGCCGCTGGACCTTCGTGCTGGCGCCGTCCACCGATGCGTCACCGTTGGACACGCGTACGCCGACCGAACTGGTCCCCGCCGCATCACTGTCGTTCACCGGCACGCTGCGCAGCGTGCACCGCCGCGATGGATTCGGTGCCGAGCTGGTAGCGGTGATGGACGACCCGGCCAGCGTCACGGCCTCGCCGGCAACGACGCCTGCTGCGCAGGCTACCGCTTCGCCCCAGCAGAGCTGGAGCGAGATGCCCTCGCCGTCGATGACAGTGCTGCTGCGCTTCTCCGGAAAGAACCTGTGGGAAGTGCTGCACGACGACGAGCCGGAACTGGAGATCCACGATCCCTACCAGGTCACCGAAGTCACCCTGCACGGACAGGAAGTGCCGCTGGCGGCGAACTTCACCGCTGGCTACGCGCTGTGGCTGGCCCGCTCGAACTTCAGCCACCAGTCGCTGCGCTCACTGTTCGGCGGCAAGGGCGGCATCGAAACGCCGCATCTGTACATGATGCAGCCCTACGATCCAAATCGCCGCGTGCTGCTGATGATCCATGGCCTGGCCAGCAGCCCGGAGGCCTGGGTCAACGTCGCCAACGAGCTGATGCGTGACGACGAGATCCGCCAGGATTTCCAGATCTGGCAGTTCTACTACCCGACCAACATGCCCATCGCGATGAGCCACGATGCGATGCGTCATACGCTGGCCGAGGTGTTCAAGCACTTCGATCCCAGCGGCAAGGCGCAGGCCTCGCATGACATGGTGCTGGTCGGGCACAGCATGGGTGGCGTGATCGCGCGGCTGATGATCTCCTCCTCCGGCGATCATCTGGTGGACACCCTGCTGGCAACGGCGCAGATGACACCGGCGCAGCGCGAACTGCTGCGTACCAAGGGCGCACCGGTGCTGACCTTCCTGCCCGAACCGGAAGTGTCGAGGGTCGTGTTCATCGCCACGCCACACCGCGGTACCGATGTGGCGGGCACCCGCCTGGGCCGCTGGATCGGCCGCCTGGTGCGGTTGCCGCTGACCGTGCTGGAAGACGTAGCCACCATCGCCAACGACGGTCAGATCGATCGCAACGATGGCAAGCACGGCTACCAGATGAACAGCATCCAGAACCTGGACAAGGACGATCCCTTCGTCCGCGCCGTGGCCGACCTGCCGATGTCGCCGAAGGTCCACTACCACTCGATCATCGCGCGCGCCAAGGCCGACGGCCCGCTGGAGAAGACCGACGATGGGCTGGTGCCCTACTGGAGTTCGCACCTGCCGCGCGCGGAGTCCGAGAAGGTGATCGTGTCCGGGCACAGCGTGCAGGAAGCCACGCCGGCCATCGTCGAACTGCGCCGGATCCTGCACGAGGACATGCAGGAGCACGGTGCCGCGGCGAACTAGCGCTACCAGGACGCCACCACAGCGTGTGGGCTGCCCTCATTTCAACAGAACAAGGCAACGGAATGCATATCAAGGACATCATCGGCCTGATCGGCCTGCGCGGTTCCGATCCGGCGCTGGCCGCCTGGTTCGCGCAGCACGGACTGGCATCTCCACCTGCCACGATCACCGCCAACCAGGGCCAGAAGTCGGCCAGGGACAAGGCACATGGCATGGAGTACCACTTTGCCTTCGACATCATCCATGATCGCTTCTACCCACCGCGGGAGGCCAAGCGCGGGAGCTGGGCGAGCCATCTGAAGTCGGTCACCCTGTATTCCCATCGGCCGCGGAACGCTCCTGCCCTGCCCGCGGGATTCTGGAGTGGATACGTCGGACCGGAGGCATCGCTTCAGGAGTGCCTGGACGGGTTCGACGGCCAGATGCAGGACTTCGGTGACACGGCCTACTTTGAGAAAGTGCTCGCTGACGATGTGCAGATGAAGCTCTGGTTCGATCAGCGCCACCGGCACGTGCAGGAGCTGCAGATCAATCTGGTCGAGGACCGCCAGTTCATCGGCCATCACGATTTCGACCCGGACAACGAACACAACACGTTCAAGCAGGCCTCGACCCTGCTGGTGCGCTGGCTGTTCGAACGCGGGCATCTGAAGCTCACCGATGCCCTCCGGGCCGCAGGACCGGGTGAGGACCATGAAGCCATCCTCCATTTCACCAAGCAGCGCCTCCACAATCACGTCTGGAAGAGCCAGGTGCAGGATGACCCTTCCCTGCATGCTGTGCTGGCACATTCGCAGACCACGCGCCCGCTGATCCTCAACGACGGTACCCGGTTGCCGCTGTATGCGCCGTGGATGCTGCTGAAAGCCGCTGATTGCTGGGACGCACACCAGTCGCTGTACAGCGACGACGCCCTGCCGGACTGGAGCGAACGCCTGACGGCCTTCGAACGCTCGGTGACGTTGAATGCGGCGCAGCAGCAGGCGTTCCTGTCCGCGCTGGATGAAGCCTACCGCTGCGTGAAGTCGGCACAGGGGGCCGCCTGAGGCCTGCGCGCCGCCACGGAAGCCCGTGGCGCTTGAGGGAATTCCCTCATCGCGCGTGCGCAGCGGGCCTTCTATGCTGGCCACACATTGCCGCAGGAGATCCGCATGAACACGCAAGAGCCCAGCCGCCAACCCAGCCCCGATCCGGCCGAGCGCGACGCCTTCTTCCCGTCTCCGTACTCGCTGTCGCAGTTCACATCGGCCAAGAGCAACCTTGCCGGTGCCGATTATCCGGACGCACGCCGGGATGGTCGGTGGAAGGTGCTGATGATCGCCGCCGACGAGCGCTACCTGCCGACCGCCAATGGCCACCTGTTCTCCACCGGCAATCATCCCGTGGAAACGCTGCTGCCGATGTACCACCTCGACAAAGCCGGCTTCGACATCGATGTAGCCACGCTGTCGGGCAACGCCGTCAAGTTCGAGTGGTGGGCGTTCCCGCGCGAGGACAAGGAGATCGGTGGACTGTATGAGCGCTATGAAGCGCGCTTCCGCCAGCCGCTGCAGATGGACGACGTGGTGGCCGGCCTCGGCGCCGATTCGGACTACGCGGCAGTATTCATCCCCGGTGGCCATGGCGCATTGATCGGCCTCCCGGAAAGCCGCACGGTGAAGGCCACCCTGCAGTGGGCGATGGCACAGCAACGCCACATCATCACCCTCTGCCACGGCCCGGCCGCACTGCTCGCTGCTGGCGTGGACGAGGCCGATGGTGGTTCACTGTTCCGCGGCTACCGCATCTGCGCCTTCCCCGATGCGATGGACCGGCAGACGCCGGAGATCGGCTACATGCCGGGACAACTGCAGTGGTTCTTTGGTGAGCGGCTCGCGCAGCAGGGCGTGCAGATCGTCAACGACGGCATCGACGGCAGTGTGCTTCAGGACCGCCTGCTGCTGACCGGCGACAGCCCGCTGGCCGGCAACGCGCTGGGCAAGCTGGCTGCACGTACCCTGCTCGACGCGCTGGCCGGGCGCTGACCCGGATGAGCGATCTGCTGCAGGCATTGTTGGAGCTGGAACGCGCCCGCTCGCTGAGCGAAGTGGGCACGGTACTGCGCAGCATCGCGGCACCCCTCGGCTACGACCGCGTGCTGGTGTTCGCCACCGGCACCGGGCTGGAGCGCAACGCGCAGCGCGTGTACTGGATAGAGGGTGACTGGCTCGGCGATGGCAGTGATACCGACCTCGCCCGCTATCTGCATGCCTGCCCGGTCAATCGCCACGTGCTGGACAGCGACGCGCCATTCTTCTGGAGCAAGCGCCAGGGCGTGCGCGGCGAACGCTACCAGATGGTGAAGCAGCCCCGTGGCGAAGGACTGCACGGCCTGCAGGTGCCGGTGTTCGGCACCACCGGTCTGGAGGGTGCGATCAGCTTTGCCGGCACATCGATCGATGCGTCTCCCGGCGCACGCCTGCAACTGGAATCTGCTGCAAGCGCAGCATTCCGTGCCGCGCGGCGGCTGGCTGAGCTCCCTGCGCAACTCTCCGGAAGCGCGCTCAGCACGCGCGAGCGCGAGGTACTGCGCTGGGTCGCTGCCGGACGTCGCCAGGCGGAGATCGCCGCCACGCTTGGGCTTTCCGCACGCACAGTGGAAAATCATCTGCGCCGCGCGCGCCAGCGCCTGGGAGTAGCGACCACCGCACAGGCGGTACGCGCTGCCAGTCGCCGCGGCGAGATCGAGGACTGATCGCGGCCAAGCACTTCCGGCGGTCTGGTTCGCGTGTTACACACGCCATGCGCATGTGCGCGATTGCAGAAAGCAAGGATGACGCTTATGAAACTGCAACTGGCCTCGATGGCCGCACTGGCCGTGGCCCTCGCCGGAATGGTGTCGACCACCGCAACCGCCGCCGAAGTCGTCGAGGTTCTGGAAGAGTGCGTGCCCTTCCGCATCAGTGGCAACGTGTTCCACCAGCGCTGCACGTCGTACGTGGTCTACGACGATGGCACCCGCGAAGTCACCAGTCACTACAACCGGGACGAGAACGGGATGATCTACGATCCCTGATTGCCCCGCGCGCGATCCGTCGGGCGGTGCTTTCACCGCCCGCCCGGCATCCTCCATCCGCCCGTCCCGGCATACCACTGGCCCCATCGTCCATGGCATGCTCCATGAAACCGTTTTCATGGAATGGAGGGATTCCACGATGTTGTCGCGCTTCCATCGCCCTGCGCTGTGCGCGCTGCTGGCGCTTGCTCTGCCTGTCGCCACCTGGGCCGCCACACCGGCGCCGCTGAAGGTGATGTCGTTCAATGTCCGCACCCCGGCAGATACCGAACCTGGCAAGCGCTGGCCGGACCGTCGCGATGCGATGGTCAAGGTCATCCTCGACGCGCACCCGGCGGTGATCGGCACCCAGGAGCTGGTGAAGGAGCAGGCCGACTACCTGTCCGAACACCTGCCCGGCTACCGCTGGTTCGGCGAGGGCCGGCGTGGCGGCGGCGGCGACGAGCACATGGGCGTGTTCTACGACAGCAAGGTGCTGGCGATCGAGCAATCAGGCAACTTCTGGTTGTCCGACACGCCGGAGGTACCCGGCAGCATCACCTGGGGCAACCTGTACCCGCGCATGGTCACCTGGGCCCTGTTCCGGCGCCTCGATGACGGCCGTCGCTTCTATTTCATGGATACCCACCTGCCCTACCGCGACGAGGACGAACCGCGACGGGTGAAGGGGGCCGAACTGATCGGCACGCGCCTGGCGACGCTGCCGGCCGATCTGCCGGTGGTGTTGACCGGTGACTTCAACAGCGAGCCGGGTGGCGATACGTACAAGGCATTCACCCGCGCGCTGCAGGACACCCGCACCCAGGTGAAGGCACCACAGGGGCCACGTCTGACCTTCCACGATTTCACCGGCAATGCCACCACGCAGCTGGACTGGGTGCTGGTGCGCGGTTTCCACGCGCGCAGCTTCCTCACCGATGACCGCCGCATCGACGGCGTGCTGCCGTCGGACCACTTCCCGCTGGTGGTCGAGCTGGACTGGCCAACGCACTGAACCTGCGTCGCCGCCGCCACTACGGCGGCGGCCGCTTCGACAACAACCGGTACAGCGCCTGGTGCTGGTTGCGCGCCTGGCAGATGCGGGCGCCGATGGCGAGGAACACGGCGATGCCGATCAGCCCCAGCCCCACCAGTGGATCCGGCAGGCGCGCGAAGCCGATCGCCGCGGCCATCGTCGCCAACACCAGCAGCACCACTACGGCCACCGAAAGCCCCGCTCCGGGCGGGCCCGGATCACCGAACAACATGCGTTGGGTATCCCCTCTGCCATCAATCATCGTTTGTCCTCCCAAGGGCCTGCCCCATTAGTTACAGGGCAGGCCCAGGTTAGGGCAGAGTCAGATGCGTCATAACCGTGACGGTTGCCACATCTCATGGGCGCGCTAGCGTTCTGCCCCCTCAATTGGGCGTCGGCCAGCCGACCGGCCTCACGGCAGGAGCCTGTTCATGAATGTCAGTTCGCGGTTTGCGCGATAGCATGGCACCGGCAAGGATTCGCGGCTTCATTCACAGGGAGCGTGCTCGATGGCAAGAAACTGGATTGTGCTGGGTGATCCCCTGAGCAGCGGCGGCCAGGTGCTGCAGGGATCCCCGATGACGGATATCGACGGCAAGCCGGTCGCGCGCATCGGCGATCCAGCGCTCTGCAAGCGTCATGGCCCCACCCGCATCGCCTCCGGCGACAGCACGGTGATCATTGATGGACAGCCCGTCGCACGTCACGGCGATCTCTGCGCATGCGGATGCTCGCTGATGTCCAGCCAACAGACCCACGTGTTCCTCGAACAGGGCGGTGGCGGTGGCGCGGCAGCGGGAGGTTCGGCTGCGGCAACACCGGGCAAGGCCGCGAGCGTGGCCGGTATCGCCACGCGCCTGATGGGCAAGCGTGAAAGCGGCCTGTTCGACCAGGCACTGCGCTTCCTGACGCGCTCCAGGGAACCCCTCTCAAACGTGCCCTATACCCTGGAGCTGGACAACGGCGAGCAGGTCAGCGGGACCACCGACAGCAACGGTGCCACCGCGCGCGTGCAGACTGACAGTGCGGTGCGCATCGTGCGCGCGACGTTGAGCGAGCCCAGTGGTTCGGCCACCTGCTGCAGCAGCGTCACCGGCGCCGAAGACAAGGTCAGCTTTGCGGTGGACGGCGCCGCAACGACCGAAGAGGCCTATGGACAGTCCGTGGTGGAGGTCGAGGCCAAGGGCCACGAACGCAGCCTGACCGCCGGAGAAATCGACATCGCGCGCAAGGTGTTCGGCACCAGTGTCGACTATGCCCGGGTCAAGGTACATAACCATGGGTACTGGTTGTTCTTCGGGTTCCAGGATAAGAACACCGCGGTCACGCCCAACGGTGAGATGTACTTCCCGAAGGGCGTTCACGAGGACGACTATTCAGCATTGGGCGTGGACAAGCAGCACTGGTTCATCCACGAGATGGTGCATGTGTGGCAATACCAGCTGGGCTACTCCATCAAATGGGTCCGCATGTTCCGTCCCAACATGAAATATGACTACGCGCCATCGAACGACAAGCGCCTGTGCGACTTCAACATGGAGCAGCAGGGCGACATCCTTGCAGACTACTTCGTGGCAGCATTCACCAGCGAGGCGTACCAGGCCACCATCGCCGCACGTGTAGGAGCCTCCAACGTGGCCGCAACACTGGCCCCGATGCTGTCCGATTTCCTGGCCGATCCGGCTGCAGCGTCCAACCTGCCCAACACCAAGGAATGACCCGATGCGCACCCTGCCCCTGCTTGCCCTGCTGTGCATGCCAGCCCTTGCGGGCGCGGCGACCTCGCGTCATGCGTCGGCACAGGTGAAGGATCAGCAGGGCACGCCCTGCGTGACGGTGGGCGATGAGCGTGCGCCAGTGACCGTGGACCACGTGCAGTTGTTCGAGCGCAGCGCTGGTCGCGAACGACCGCTGGCTACCGCCGAGTTTGGCGGCGACGGCCAGACACTGGCACCGGGCCACTGCCTGCGCCTGGACGAGCAGCCTGCGCTGCGCAGCGTCGCGCTGTCGCCCGGCCAAGCCTATGGCGTGGTGCTGGTATCGTCCGTACCCGGCCCGGAGGGTCCGTCACGGCGCTGGTACCGCAGCCTGTTCTGCGTTGTGGGTGAAGGCGCGCAGCGCCACGTGCTGCCCCTGCGGGATACCCCACGCGAGCGCCAGAAGGACCTTGCCGCCTGCCAGCTGCGGCAGGCCCCCTGACCCGCATCGCTGCAACAGGAAGGCCGGCACGGGCATTTCGCCCGTACCGGCCCAGGGCCTACTGGCGGAGCGTTGCGCTCAGCGCGCGACCGCGACGCTCGGCGCCGCCTGCGGCGCCTGCCCCCAGCCACCCAGCGCCTTGTACACACCAACAACGCTGACGTTGACTTCGGATTCGGCCGCGGCCAACGCATCATCCGCAGCCAACTGCGTACGCTGCGCATCCAGCAGGGTCAGGAAGTCCTCCGAGCCCTCGCGATAGCGGATCTGCGCCAGCGATTCGGCACGCCGTGCCGCCTGCGCCTGCTCGACCACGATCGCCAGCCGCGCCTGCTGCTTGGAATAGCGGGTCAGCGCGTTCTCGGTGTCTTCCAGGGCCAGCAGCACGGCCTGCTCGTACTGTGCGGCCACGCCCTCGGCCTCGGCCTTGCTGGCACGCAGGCGTGCACGCACGGTGCCGAAATCAAAGGCCGCCCAGCTCAGCGACGGCGTCAGCGACCAGGCCTTGTTGTTGCCATTGACCAGGCCACTGGCATCGCCGCCCAGGAACCCGACAAAGCCGGACAGCGACAACCGCGGGAACAGATCGGCGGTGGCCACGCCCACGCGTGCGGTGGCAGCGGCCAGGCGACGTTCGGCCACGCGTACGTCGGCGCGCTGGCGCAGCAGTTCGCGGGTATCGCCCAGCGGCAATGCCTTGGCGAACGCCGGTACTTCATGCGGCGCGAGCATCTCGGCCAGCACTTCCGGGCGCTGGCCGAGCAGCACCGCCAGTCGGTTGCGCGACTGCGTCTCGGCAACTTCCAGCAATGGAATGTCGGCCTCGATCGCCTTCAGGCGGGCGCGGCTGCTCTGCACGTCCAGCTCGCTGCCGGCGCCCAGTTCCCAGCGTGCCTCGGTCAGCTTCTGCGTATCACGCAGGTTGACCAGGGTGTGCTGGGCCACGGCGATGCGCTTCTGCGTGCCGCGCAGCTCGAAGTAGTTGCGCGCCACCTCAGCGGCGACCAGCACCTGTGCGTCGGCCAGGTTGGCCTGCTCGGCGTCGAGGTCGGCGCGCGCGGCTTCTGCAGCACGGCGCTTGCGGCCGAACAGATCCAGCTCCCAGCCCGCGTCGAAACCGAGCTGGTAGCTTTCACTGAACACCCGCTGCCCACCCAGCTGCGGATCGGGTTGCTTGCGGCGGTCGTAGCTGCCACCGGCGGTGATGTGCGGGGCCTGGTCGAAACGGCTTTCGACAAACACCGCGCGGGCCTGGCTGACACGGGCCACGGCCACGCGCAGGTCCAGGTTGTCCGACAGTGCACCGTGCACCAGTTCTTCCAGCACCGGATCATCGAACTGCGCCCACCAGCTGGCCACCGGCGAGGTGGTGCTGAACACCGGCTGCTGTGCGCCCTGCAGGACTACCGGTTCCTGCACCGGTGCCTTGTAGTTCGGGCCGACGCTGACACAACCTGCCAGCACCAGGCTGGAGACGGCCATCGCCAATGTGCGGATCACCATGGCAGCACCTCGCCCAGGTAGGTGAAGCTGCCGTTCGGGCCTTCGTGGCCGACCAGGGCCATCTGCACGCTGGAGCGCGCGCCCTCGGCGATTTCGATCTCGCCGTGGCCACCGTTCATGTCGGTTTTCACGTAGCCCGGATGCACGGTGTTGACCTTGATCTGCGTGCTGCGCAGTTCGTGTGCCAGCGCCAGGGTCCAGCTGTTCACCGCGGCCTTGGAAGCGTTGTAGGCCGGGATCTTGAAATCGTAGATGCCTGATGCCGGGTCGGCATGCAGGGTCTGCGAACCGAGGATGCTGGAGACATTCACGATGCGGCCGGCCTTGGCCTGCTGCAGCAACGGCAGGAAGGCCTGGGTCACCGCTACCAGCGCATAGACGTTGGTGTCGAAGGTGCGGCGCCAGGTGTCCAGCGATTGCTCGGACGGCCGCTGCGCCGGATTTTCCAGCAACACACCGGCGTTGTTGACCAGGATGTCGAGACGGCCATGGCGCTCGCGCACCTGCTGCACAGCCTCGGCGATGCTGGCGCCATCGGTGACGTCCAGCTGCAGCGCTTCCACTGGCAGGCCCTCGGCCTGAAGCTTCAGCGCCTGCTCCACGGCGGTTTCGCGCTTGCGGCCGGCCAGCAGCGTATGCACGCCGGCCTGGGCCAGCTGGCGCACGGTCTCGGCGCCGATGCCGCGGGTGGCGCCGGTGACCAGCGCGATCTTGTTCTGATGGGTGTTCATGGATTCTTGCCTCGTGAGGGGGAAGCCGCCGCCGGCAATGGCCGGCGGCGACGGGGTTCCATGTCAGTGGTGGATGGTCGGCTCGCCGTGCTGCACCAGCTGGCCACCACCGTTGCGGGTGACGAACTTGCGCAGGGCCACGTAGAACACCGGGGTGAGGAACAGTCCGAACAGGGTCACACCCAGCATGCCGGCGAACACGGTGATACCGGTCACCGAGCGCACCTCGGCACCCGCACCGTGCGACAGCACCAGCGGTACGGTGCCGGCGATGAACGCGATGGAGGTCATCACGATCGGGCGCAGACGCAGGCGGCAGGCTTCCAGCGCAGCTTCAACGATGCCCTTGCCGCCCATCTCCAGCTCTCTGGCGAATTCGACGATCAGGATCGCGTTCTTGCACGCCAGGCCCATCAGCACCACCAGGCCGACCTGCACGAACACGTTGTTGTCGCCTCCGGTCAGCCACACGCCGAACAACGCGGACAGCAGGGTCATCGGCACGATCAGGATCACCGCCAGCGGCAGCGACCAGCTCTCGTACAGCGCGGCCAGCACCAGGAAGGCCAGCATGATCGCCACCGGGAACACGATGAAGGCGGCCTTGCCCTGGGTTGCCTGCTGGTAGCTCAGGTCGGTCCATTCGGTGGTCATGCCCACCGGCAGCACCTTGCCGGCGATCTCGGTCAGCTTGTTCATCGCCTCGGCCGAGGACAGCAGGCGCGGGTCGGCTTCACCGGCCAGGTCCGCGGCCGGATAGCCATTGAAGCGCAGCACCGGGTCCGGGCCGAAGGTCTGCTTGATGGTGACCATCGAACCGATCGGCACCATCTCGCCGCGGTCATTGCGGGTACGCAGCTTGCCGATGTCCTCGACCGTCTCGCGGAACGGACCATCTGCCTGGGCGATCACCTGCCAGGTACGGCCGAACTGGTTGAAGTCGTTGACGTAGGCCGAACCGAGGTAGGTCTGCAGCGTGTCGAACAGCTCGGTGAGCTGCACGCCCTGGGCCTTGGCCTTGACGCGGTCCACCTCGGCATCCAGCTGCGGCACGTTGGCCTGGTAGCTGGAAATCGGGAAGGCCATGCCCGGGGTCTGCGCAACGGTGCCCTGCATCGCCTGCACGGCATTCTGCAGCGCGCCGTAACCCAGGTTGCCACGGTCCTCGATGAACATCTGGTAGCCGTTGCCGTTACCCAGGCCGAGGATCGGCGGCGGCATCATCGCGAAGGCGAAGCCTTCCTGCAGGCCGGCGATCTTCTGGTTGATCTCGGCATTGATCTGCGCGGCGGTGCGGCCGTGGCGCTCGGCGAACGGCTTGAGCGGAATGAACGCCACACCGGTGTTCGGCGTATTGGTGAACTGCAGCGCGTTCAAGCCCGGGAACGAGATGGTGTGGGCCACGCCATCGGTTTCCTGGGCGATCTTGGCAACCTTGCGCAGCATTTCATCGGTACGCGCGATCGACGAACCCTCCGGCAGCTTCACGCCGGCGATCAGGTACAGCTTGTCCTGGGTCGGGATGAAGCCCGGCGGCACCAGCTTGAAGATCACGCCGGTACCGACCAGCAGGATCGCGTAGACCATGAACACCGCGCCACGACGGCCGAGGATACGGGCCACGCCACGCTCGTACTTCTCCGAGCTGGACTTGAAGAAGCGGTTGAACGGACGGAATACCCAGCCGAACAGGCGGTCGATCAGGCGGCTCGGGCCGTCCTTCGGCGCACCGTGGGCCTTCAGCAGGCGCGCGGCCAGGGCCGGCGACAGGGTCAGCGAGTTGATCGCCGAGATCACCGTGGAGATGGCGATGGTGACCGCGAACTGCTTGTAGAACTGGCCAGTGACACCCGACAGGAACGCCATCGGCACGAACACGGCACACAGCACCAGCGCGATCGCGATGATCGGGCCGGACACCTCACGCATGGCCTGGTGGGCCGCCGCGGTGGGCGACAGGCCTTCCTCGATGTTGCGCTCGACGTTCTCCACCACCACGATCGCGTCGTCGACCACGATGCCGATCGCCAGCACCAGTCCGAACAGGCTCAGCGTGTTGATCGAGAAGCCCAGCAGGTACAGCGCGGCGAAAGTACCGACCACCGACACCGGCACCGCGATCAGCGGAATGATCGACGCACGCCAGGTCTGCAGGAACAGGATCACCACCAGCACCACCAGGGCGATCGCTTCCAGCAGCGTGGAGACCACGGCCTTGATCGAGTCACGCACGAAGATGGTGGTGTCATACACGGCTTCGTACTTCACGTCGGCCGGCATGGTCTTCTGCATCTCGTCCATCGTCGAGATGACCTGGTCACGGATCTCCAGCGCGTTGGCACCGGGCGACTGGAAGATACCGATACCGACCGCGTTCTTGCCGTCCAGCTGCGAGCGCAGGGTGTAGTCGCCGGCGCCCAGTTCCAGGCGGGCAACGTCGGACAGGCGCACGATCTCACCGTCCACACCGTTCTTGAGCACGATGTCGCCGAATTCCTTTTCGGTCTTCAGGCGGCCCTGGGCGTTGATCAGGGTCAGGAACTGGCTGTTCGGCAGTGGCTCGGCACCGAGCTGGCCGGCCGAGACCTGCACGTTCTGCTCGCGCATCGCACGCACCACGTCGCTGGCGGTCAGGCCACGCGAGGCCACCTTGTCCGGGTCCAGCCAGGCGCGCATGGCGTAGTCGCCACCACCGAAGATCTGCGCGTCACCCACGCCCGGAATGCGCGCCAGCGCATCCTTGACGTGCAGGCGGGCATAGTTGCGCAGGTACAGGGTGTCGTACTTGCCTTGCGGCGAGGTCAGGTGCACCACCATCAGGAAGGTCGGTGACTGCTTCTGCGTGGTCACGCCCTGCCGGCGCACGTCCTCGGGCAGGCGCGCCTGCGCCTGCGCCACGCGGTTCTGCACCTTCACCGCCGCTGCGTCCGGGTCGGTGCCCGGGCGGAAGGTGACGGTCATCTGCAGCACGCCGTCCGAGCCGGCGACCGACTTCAGGTACATCATGCCTTCGACGCCGTTGATCGCCTCTTCAAGCGGGGTGGCAACGGTCTCGGCAATGACCTTGGGGTTGGCGCCCGGATACACCGTGCGCACGACCACCGACGGCGGCACCACTTCCGGGTACTCGCTGATCGGCAGGATCGGAATCGTGATCAGGCCTGCGGCGAAGATCACGATCGACAGCACCGCCGCGAAGATCGGCCTGTCGATGAAGAAACGGGAAAAGTCCATGGAGGAATTCCTGGGAAAGGCATTCGGCGGGCAACAGCCACCCTGCCCCTCGCCGAGATGACGAAGGCAGGGAAGGCTGCCGCTGGCGCCGGCAGCTAAACGGGGACGCGGATCAGTGGTTCAGCGCGGCGGTGGCATCGCGGCCCGGTGCCGGCGCCGCGGCCTGTGGCTGCATCGCCACGGCCTTGGCCTGCACCGGCATGCCCGGCATGAAGACCTTCTGCACGCCATCGATGATCACCTTGTCGCCGGCGGCCAGGCCGTGCTCGACGATACGCAGGCCGTCGGCGGTGCGGCCGAGCTGGATGTCCCGGCGCTGGGCCTTGCCATCCTTGTCGACCACGTACACGTACTTGCGGTCCTGGTCGGTCAGCACGGCCTTGTCGTCGATCAGCAGGGCCTGGAATTGGCCGCTGCCGAGCAGCTGCACGCGGGCGAACAGGCCCGGGGTGAACTGACGGTCGGCGTTGTCCAGCAGCGCGCGGACACGGATGGTGCCGGTGCTGCGCGCCACCTGGTTGTCGAGGAAGTCGACCTTGCCGGAGTGCGGGTAGCCCTCTTCACCGGACAGGCCGACCTTCACCGGCAGGTCGCTGTCACGCTCGCTCGGGCGCTCGCCCTTGCGCGCCATCTGTGCGTAGCGCAGGAAGGTGCTTTCGTCGGCATCGAAGTAGACGAACACGGTATCCAGCGAGACCAGCGTGGTCAGCACGCTGGCGCTGTCGCCGGCGGTGACCAGGTTGCCGGCGGTGACCATCGCGCGGCCGGCGCGGCCGTCGATCGGTGCACGCACCTTGGTGAACTCCAGGTTGAGGCGGGCCGCATCCAACGCAGCCTGCGCCGCCTGCACGGCGGCACCGGACTGGTCGGCGGCAGCGCGACGCTGCTCGGCGGTCTCGGTGGAGATCGCCTGCTGCTCGGACAATCGCTTGGCACGCTCGGACTCGCTGCGGGCCAGCGTCGCCTGGGTGCGGGCGCGGGCGAGTTCGGCGGCGGCGCGATCGTACTCGGCCTGGTAGCTGCGCGCGTCGATGGTGAAGAGCACTTCGCCCTTCTTCACTTCCTGGCCTTCGACATAGTTGACCTTGTCGATGTAGCCGGACACGCGCGGGCGCAGTTCAACGCTCTGTACCGCTTCGACGCGGCCGCTGAACTCGTCCCATTGGCTGACCTGCTTGACCAGTACCGGCGCGGCACTGACCTGCGGCGGCGGCGGTGCACCGGCTTCTTCGGCATGGCCGCCGCTGCAGGCTGCAAGCACGGCCGCGGCGAGGATCGACACGCCGACCATCGCGATGCGATGGCCGAAACGATGTGGGGTGGTGTTGGGGGAAGTCATGGCATGCATCCGTACGGAGGGGTGGTACAGCTATATGAGAACGTGTTGCAAAAATCGGCGGCGCATACTGCGACCTCAACCATGGTCGAGGTCAAGCAACGCCTGCGGTGTCGCGCCAGAGCGGAGGAATTTCCAGGTGCAGGAGACCGCGCGGCAGTTCGGCATCGCTGCTGTCACAGCGGACGATGGCACGGTTGTCGCGACACCCATCGAGCAGCGAGACCACGCGGCGACCGACCAGCAGCGAGCTGGGCCACTCGATGCAGGCGTTGGCCGCGTTGGCTGGGGTGCACACCGGGCTGCAGACTTCCAGCATCTGCGCGCGCACGCCCAGTGCCTGGGCTTCCTGGTGCACCACCTGCGCGTACATACGCAGCGCGGCAGTGGTGATCGAGGTTTCGCCGTAGCCCGCCCATGGCTTGGCATTGGCCGGACTGCCAATCATCACGTAGCGGCGCGCATGCACGTTGTCCTGCAGCAGCGGCAGCAGATGACGCACTGCGTGCACGTGCGGCATCAGGTCGGCCTGCATCGCACCGAGCAGCTCGTCGCCGTTGCGGTCAGTCACCCGGCCGCGACGGTAAGGGCCGCCCATTGCGGCGATCACCGCGGCCAGCGGACGCGGGCGATGCGCGATGCGTTCGGCCAGTGCCCGCGCCGAGCCATCATCACTGAGCGAACCCAGCACGGTTTCCAGGCCCGGCTCATCGGCGAACTGCTCATGCAGCGCCGCCAACCGGCCCGGATCGCGCCCGACCACCAGCACCGGGCTGCCGGCCTCCAGCAGGGCGCCGACCACGCCCTGGCCCACGGCACCGGTGCCGCCGAGGACCAGAACTTCGGGCGTCAGTATCCCATTCACGGGACATTTCCTCCCAAATCCGGGATAGTCCCAATTCGACGCAGCCTGTCACCCTTGTGCGGAACCAGGCGGATGGCACCGCCACGCTGTTGACGCATGGGCGCGGTAAACTCCCGGAAATCCTTGTGCACCAAGGAACTCGGACGGGCTTCAACGGTCATCGCCAGGTCCAGGGTACTCTGGCCGGCGTTCCGGAGACGGGCAAGAATGTTGCGCAGGCTCATGGCGAACGGGCTCCAAATAACGAATGGCGCCACGATAGACCTCAAACCTTTACTTGATTAGTCCTGATTAAGGGGAATAATCATCCCGCTCCCGGTCCAATCGTTCTGTCACGATTGTCCCATCCCCGACGTCCAGGATCCCCGACCATGTCCCACGATCTCAACGAGACGCTGATCTTCGTCAAAGTGGTCGAGCAAGGCAGCTTCATTGCCGCTGCCAAATCGCTCGGCCTGCCCAAGACCACGGTCAGCCGCAAAGTGCAGGAGCTGGAAACCCGCCTGGGTGCGCGACTGCTGCACCGGACCACCCGCCGCCTCGGCCTGACCGAAGCGGGTTCGATCTACCACGAACATTGCCAGCGCATCGCACGCGAGCTTGAAGAAGCCGAGAGCGCGGTAAGCCAGCTGCAGTCCGGTCCGCGCGGCTGGCTGCGCTTCACTGTGCCTTACTCGATCGGCATCACCTGGATTGCGCCGCTGCTGGGCCAGTTCCATGCGCAGTATCCAGAGATCCGCTTGGACATGCACATGGGCAACGAGAAGCTGGACCTGATTGCAGGTGAGGCGGACCTGGCCCTGCGCGTGGGTGCCCTGCCCGATTCCAACCTGGTGGCACGCAAGCTGGGCAGCCTGCGCACGCAGGTGTTCGCCAGCCCGGCCTACATCGAACGCTATGGTGAGCCGCTGCACCCGGAAGAGCTGCAGTTCCATCGCATCCTGGCGATGCGCAAGCCGTACCACACCGGCAACTCGCCGCGCTTCACCTGGCAGCTGGGCGAGAACGGCGGCGAGCTGCGTGACTTCCCGGTCACCCCGCTGATGACCGCCAACGACATGTCTGCGTTGAATGGTGCATTGGTCTGTGGCGAAGGCCTGCTGCTGACCGGCGACGTGATGGCCAAGCCGTTCGTCGAATCGGGCATGGTGCGCCGCGTGCTGGCTGGCTGGACCGGGCCGGAAGTGGACTTCAACGCCGTGTTCGCCGGTGGCCGCCTGGTCTCGCCGAAGGTGCGTGCATTCGTCGACTTCCTGGTCGAGAAGCTCAACTTCGACGCCAACTACATGCTGGCGCAGTGCCCAGGCGCGAAGCTGGCGCAGCAGCAGAAGGAAAAGGAAGACGCCGCGCTGGAAAGCAGTGGCAAGCGGATCCTGGAGAAGGTCGCGGCTTCGGCGGCGTAATCCACAACGATGCCGTGCGCCAATTTCCAGGTAGATGCCGACCTTGGTCGGCATGGCTTTCCACATGGGCTGTCGGCGTGCCGAGCAAGCTCGGCACCTACAGAAAATGCCGCCTGCTAGGGCGGCATTTTCGTTCCGGCTACGCTGGAATTCCGGTAGATGCCGACCTTGGTCGGCGCCGTTCGGAGAAGCCGCAACCGGAAGCGCTATCGGTGTGCCGAGCAAGCTCGGCACCTACAGAAAATGCCGCCTGCAAGGGCGGCATTTTCGTTCCGGCTGCGTGGCTTCCGGTAGATGCCGACCTTGGTCGGCGCCGTTCGGAGAAGCCGCGACCGGGAGCGCTATCGGCGTGCCGAGCAAGCTCGGCACCTACAGAAAATGCCGCCTGCAAGGGCGGCATTTTCGTTCCGGCTGCCTGGCTTTCGGTAGATGCCGACCTTGGTCGGCGCCGTTCGGAGAAGCCGCGACCGGGAGCGCTATCGGCGTGCCGAGCAAGCTCGGCACCTACAGAAAATGCCGCCTGCAAGGGCGGCATTTTCGTTCCGGCTGCCTGGCTTTCGGTAGATGCCGACCTTGGTCGGCGCCGTTCGGAGAAGCCGCGACCGGGAGCGCTATCGGCGTGCCGAGCAAGCTCGGCACCTACAGAAAATGCCGCCTGCAAGGGCGGCATTTTCGTTCCGGCTACGCCGGAACCGTAACGCTACGCGTTACTGCTTCAGGGGAATCACGCGGATCTCGACGCGGCGGTTCTTGGCGCGGCCGGCATCGGTGCTGTTGTCGGCAATCGGGTACGACTTGCCGGCGCCCAGCGTTTCGATACGCACGCTCTGCACGCCCTGGCCGATCAGGTACTGCGCGACCGAGTCGGCGCGTTCCTTGGACAGGCGGTTGTTGACCGCGTCGCTGCCGATGCTGTCGGTGTGGCCAACCACTTCGATCATGGTCTGGTTGTAGTCACGCAGGGTACCCGCGACGCCATTGAGCGAGCCGTAGAACTGCGGCTTCAGGGTCGACTTGCCGAAGTCGAACGTGATGCCATCCGGCAGATTCAGCATGATATTGTCGCCCTGGCGCTGCACATCGATGCCGGTGTTGGCCGTGCGCTCGCGCAGTGCGCGTTCCTGGCGATCCTGGTACTGGCCGACAGCGGCACCGCTGAGTGCGCCGATACCGGCACCGATCAGCGCGTGCTGACGGCGTTCGGTAGCGCTGTCGCCCGTCAGCAGGCCAGCGGCCACACCGATGGCGGTACCGATCAGTGCATTGCGGCCGGTGCGGTTCTGCTGCTCGGTCGGGTTGCCATACTGGTCACTCTGCACATAGGAGCCGCCGGTGGCGCAGGCCGACAGGACGGCCGCACTCATCAGGGCCAGCGCGACGTTGCGGGTGGTGTTGCGGATCATGGGGTTCTCCTTGGTTTCCGATCGGCCGGCGGCTTGCGGGCGCAAAGAGAATAAACAGCCCGATGCGATGCCGGAATGATGATCCGGCACGCCGACAGGGCCGCGTTCAGCTAACTGACCGGATCGCTCAGCCCGCACTTTACCCTGCTCCCGACTGCCGGTAGGCAGCCAGCGCGGCATCGCGGCCGGCGGCCAGATCCACCAGCGGGGTGCGCGGATAGCCCGGGGCATGCGCCGCCAGCAGCAGCGGATGCTGCCAGGGTGCGAAGCGTGCCTTCACCGGCAGCGCCGCCAGTTCCGGCACCCAGCGGCTGATGTAGCGGGCCTGGGGGTCGAACTTCTCGGCCTGGGTGACCGGATTGAACACGCGGAAATACGGCGCGGCATCGGCACCGGTTCCAGCCACCCATTGCCAGCCCATCGTGTTGTTGGCCAGGTCGGCATCGACCAGCGTGTCCCAGAACCAGCGTGCGCCATGCAGCCAGTGCGCGCGCAGGTGCTTGCACAGGTAGCTGGCCACGATCATCCGCACCCGGTTGTGCATGTAGCCGGTGTGCCACAGCTCACGCAGGCCGGCATCGACGATCGGCACACCGGTGTTGCCGCGCTGCCAGTCGTGCAGCTGTACGGCGCTCGGCGTGGCCCATGGGAAACGGTCAAAGCGCGGGTTGAGGTTGTCGGTCGGCGTCTTCGGGAAGTGATGCAGCAGGTGATAGGC
Organism: Stenotrophomonas maltophilia; assembly: GCF_003205835.1. Taxonomy (GTDB): domain Bacteria; phylum Pseudomonadota; class Gammaproteobacteria; order Xanthomonadales; family Xanthomonadaceae; genus Stenotrophomonas; species Stenotrophomonas riyadhensis. Next base: position 1,779,854 of record NZ_CP029773.1, on the reverse strand, counting down.
GAAATCACGCCAGCCGAGCTGGCGCAGATAGCCGTCGATGTCGGCGTCGGTGCCGGCACTGCGCAGTCCTTCCAGCGCGTGGGCGATGCGCCACGGCGCGATCTCGCCGAAATGCAGATGCGGCGACAGCCGCGAGGTGCCGACCCGGTCCGGCAGGTCACGCTGCTCGCGGTAACCGCGCAACGCGCCGTCCTCGAACACGGACAACGCCTCCAGCGCGCCGGCCTCGCCCGGCTGCCAGTGCTCCCAGAAGCCGGCATCCCAGTCCAGCGTAGGCGCTAACCGCAGCTCGTCCAATGCGAGGCTGTCGGCGGTGTGCGCCGCCAATGCCTTCGGCGCGGCCTGCAACGCGGGCAGGCGCCAATGACTGAGCACGTTGCGCCAGTACGGCGTGAACACCTTGTACGGCTGGCCCTGCTGGGTGGCGATGTCCCACGGCTCGAACAGCAGGCTGCCATTGCAGCTCTGCGCGTCGATGCCCTGCTCGCGCAGCGTACGCTTGATGGTGGCGTCGCGAGGCTGGGTGGCCGGCTCGTACTTGCGGTTCCAGTACACCGCCTCGGCGCCGGTCTGCTCGATCAGCAACTGCAAGGTCGGTAGGCTGTCACCACTGCGCAGCACCAGCGACGAACCGCGCACGCGCAGGTCGGCATCCAATGCGCCCAGTGAACGATGGCGCCACGCATCGGAGGCCGCGCCAGGCACCCACTCTCCTTCCTCGTGCGGCGCATGGATGTAGACCGGCACCACGTCGTGGCCCGCGTCCAGCGCAGCCTGCAGGGCCGGATTGTCCTGCAGCCGCAGATCACGGCGGAACCATAGCAACGCTACCGACACATGCACCGCCTTCGTTGTGGAAGGCGGACATGATAGCCAGCGGCGGTGAAGGAGATGCGCGCAGGCGGCCATCCACGTAAGGCGTGGATCTACTGTTTGAACCGCTCCATCGCTTCACTGATCAGCGCGCGGGCTTCGGCGGCATTGCCCCAGCCGTTGAGCTGCACCGGGTTGCGAGCGGCCGGCAGGTCCTTGTAGACCCGGAAGAACGCCTCGATACGCTGGCGCTCGACCTCCGGCAGATCCGCCAGGTCGCGGATGCTGGCGTAGGTCGGGTCGACCGTGTCGGTCGGCACGCCGATGATCTTCTCGTCGTGCTCGCCGCCATCGATCATTTTCAGATACCCGATCGGCCGGAAACGCACGATCACACCCGGATGCAGGGGCTCACGGGTCAGCACCAGTGCATCCAGCGGATCGTTGTCACCGGCCAGGGTGCGCGGCATCGAGCCGTAGTTGGCCGGATAGGCCACCGGCATCGACTGGAAGCGATCCACGTGCACCAGGCCGTCGTCCTTGATCTCGTACTTGGTGAAGCTGCCGGCCGGAATCTCCACCGCCAGATTCACCTCCTGCGGGGCCTGCTTCGGCTGGGCGACCAGGAACGGATGCAGCACGGCATCGGCTGCGGCCACGGCACTGGCCAGCAGCAGCAGGGCAGCACCGATGGCAGCGAGAGGAAGGATGCGTCGGGACGTGGTCATCGGCATCCCTTTATTCCCAGCAACGGTCGGCGCGACCCTTGGCGGTCTGCGCGCGCGGGCAGTCGCGTGGCGTGATGCGGCCTTCGGTCAGCTCCGTGCGCTGCTTGCCACCCTTGGCATCACGGCGCAGTTCGAAGGCATCGTAGAGCCGTCCGGTCACCGTGCGCGCTTCGTAGCGCAGGTGTTGCGGGTCGATGTTCAGCACCTGGAACAGCTGGGTATCTTCGGCCACCGGATCCATCGTCCTGCGGGCTTCGTCGGAAAGGCGGTACTGCTTCGGCCCGGCCACGGTCACCACGTACTGCGGCGTCGCAGCCTGCCCCTCGCCACGACGGCCATAGGTGTGATCGTGGCCCTGCAGCACCAGATCGACGTTGTGGCGACGTACCACCGGCAACAGCACGTCACGCAGCGCGGCGTTCTCGCGCCCTTCGCGCGGCGAGTAGAACGGCTGGTGCAGCAATACGATGGTCCACGGCTGCGGGTTGCCAGTCAGAACCGTGTCCAGCCACTGTGCCTGTGCCTTGGCCGTGCCGAGATCGAGTGCCGAGGTGCCATCGACCACCGCCACGCGCACGCCCTGCGCGTCGAACCAGTAGCTGGTCTGCTGCGCGGCGGCGGCGCCATTGCCCGGCAGCGCGAAGGTCACCGGCCAGTGTCGGCCCAGCACGCGGCGCTCCTGCGGGGTGTCCTCGAATTCCTCGAAGTACTCGTGGTTGCCGATGGCCGGGGCCACCAGCGTTTCCTGCGCCAGCCAGCCGGTGGCGGCAAACCACTCGCCCCACTCGCTGTCATCCATGTTGTCGCCGCCACTGACCAGGTCACCGGCGAACAGGCTCACCCGCGCCTGCGGTGCAGCCTTCTGCGCGGCACGCACCACGCGGCTGACATGGCTGACGTTCTTGTTCTGGGTATCACCGAAGTACAGCAGGGTCAGCGGCTGGTTGGCCGCGGCCAGCGTACGCAGCTGGTTCCAGGCACTCCAACTGCCATTGCCCTGCACGCGGTAGACGTACTGGGTGTCCGGCTGCAGGCCGCTGATGTCGGCACGATGGTGATGCGACAACCCGTTCTCCGTCTGCAGCGCGCGGGTCGTTGCGCGCACCTGGCGGATGCCCTCGATGGCCGGCGAATCCCCGGCCAGGGCGATTTCCAGCAGCGGCGCCTGCACGCTGCCATCGGTACGCCAGGCCACGGCGAAACCGTGGCTGGGATCCACCGCCGGCGAGGCGACGATGCGGTCCGGCACCGTCGTCGCTGCGTAGTGGCGGCTGCCCGCCGGCACCTGGGTATTCGGCTCGGCCGCCGCGAACGACAGCGACGGCAACGCCAGCAGCAGGCCCAGCGCCAGCGCGCGCATCACGCACTGCCGGCTCATGCGCCACACTCCAGCGGCAGCGCGAGCTGCTTGGCGATGCTCTCCCAGTCGAAGGCCACCACGCCCTGGTCGTCGTGCACCGCATACAGCGCACCGTGCGGGAAGCGCGTGCTGGGCTGCTGCATCATCCAGATGCCATCGGTGTTGGCCACGGTGTTGCCCTGGAACGCGCCGACCGGCTTCAGCGTATGCCGGTCGAACAGGTGGAATACGCTGCGTTGCTTGCCCTGCTCGGTGGTGATCCACCAGCCGTCCTTGCCGCAGGTGCGCAGGGTCACGCCTTCGGCCTGCGCCTTGAACACGTCGCGGCCGAACGTGGTGCCGGTGAAGCGTCCGGCCAGGGTGTAGACCTTGAACTCGCTGGCGTAGCTCTCGTCCTCTTCGGCGATCAGCAGTCGGTCGTTCTCGGGGTCGCCCCAGATCGACTCGACCACGCGCAGCGCACCGGCCTCGGTGGTATCGCCGATGCTGGCCACCAGCTTCGCCTCGACCTTCGCGCCGTCGCGGGTCACGTGGTACTGGCGTACGCGCTTGTCCAGCTCGGCCAGCGGCGGCAGGATGTCACGCCCCTGCGCATCCTCGCCGTTGTCCCAGGAGTCGGTGACGTAGACGCTGTAGCCATCGGCACGGCGGTCGACCCACAGCCCGTACGGCTTGCGCAGGTCGTCCGCAGCGAAGGTCGCCAGCGGCGTGAAGTCCGGCAGGCTCAGCACCTGCACGCGGTGATTGTCGCGCTCCACGATCCACAGCAGGTCGTCGGTCACCGCGATGCCGTTTGGGCGGTCGAACTGCCCCGGTGCGGTGCCGCTGCTGCCGACGTCACGCAGGTGCTGGCCGGTGCTGCCGTCGTAGACCACCAGCTTGTCGGTGGCCTTGGCGGTGGCGATCAGCCACAGCGCGCCGTCCGGCGCGCGCCAGGCCGCCGGCGAGTCGATGTTGTCGGCCGGGGTCATCGGTGACAGGAAGGCTTCGGCGATGGTGGTCACCGTGCGCGCGCCCCCGGCTTTCGCTGCCGTGGGGGCCGCGGCCGGATCGTTGCTGGTCGCCGGCGTGCAGCCGGCGGCCAGGGTCGCCGCGAGCGCGACCGCCAGGAAGGTGATGCCACGCCCCATCACAGTGCCACCTTCAGGCCGAGCGCGTAGGTACGACCGTATTCCTCCATCTGCAGGGTGCGCGAGCGCGTGCCCTGGTACAGCTCAAGCGGCTTGTCCAGCAGGTTCTGTGCTTCGAAATACATGCTCACCCGCGGGGTGAACTTGTAGTCCAGCGAGAAATCGAGCTGGGTGTTCGGCGCAACGAAGATATCGAAGGCACGGCCGGCACCAAGGGTATCCAGATACTCACTGCGGTGCACGGCCGCCACACGGGTGCTCAGTCCGTACTTCTCATAGCCGATGTGCGCGCTGTACACGTTCTTCGAGGCACGCGGCAGGGTGAAGTCCTCACCGGCGCGCTTGGCCAGGCCCGGGTCGAAATCAGTGTCCAGCCAAGTGCCGCTGGCACCCACCAGCAGGCCATCCCAGCCGGTCGGCAGGAACGACAGCTGCTGCTGCCAGTTGAATTCGGCGCCGCGCACCTTGGCCTTGTCGCCATTGATCGAGGTCACCACCGGCAGGCCGTCGTAGATGCCGTCGGTGCCGCCCTGTCGGACCTGCACGATGTAGCCGTCGATCGACTTGTGGAACACGCCCAGCGAGAGGATGCCGCTGTCGCCGATGTACTTCTCCACCGACAGGTCGATATTGGTCGACTCGTACGGATCCAGCTCCGGGTTGCCCAGGCGCACTTCATTGTCGTTGCGGGCCAGGCCAATGCGCGGCGAGGCATCGCCGAAGCCCGGGCGGGCCACCGTCTTGTTGGCGGCGAAGCGGAACACCCAGTCGTCGCTGGCGTCGTAACGCAGGTGCAGCCCCGGCAGTACGTTGTTGTAGCTCTTGCTGGCGGTGACCCGGGTCGCGGTGTAGGAGCGCCCGTCCTTGGCCACGTCCACGCGATTGCCGGTGGCGCTGAAGCGGGTGTTCTCCACACGCACGCCGCCGATCACGCGCAGCGCACCGATGTCCCAGGTGCCCATCGCATAGCTGGCGAACACGTCTTCGCGCGCGGTGTAGTCGCCTTCCAGAGACGTCGCGGCGTTGCCACCGACGTCCTGCGGACGGGCGCTGTACTCGCCACTGTGCTGCGACCAGTAGCTGCGCATCGCCGAAGAGTCCATGCCCTGCCCCATCAGGCCATGGCGGTGTTCCGGCGAACCGGTGGTCCAGTCGCTGAGCTTGATCGCCGGGCCCACGCGCAGCGACGCCTCATCGACGTTCACGTCACGGTCGCGCCAGCGGCCGAGCAGGCCGAACTTGTAGCTGCTGTTGTCGCCGTCGAAGCGGATGTTGACCTGCGCGCTGCGCTCCTCGTCGTCCACCTTCTTCGGCTTGGCCACCACACGATCGAACTTGTAGTTGGCGTTGTCCAGCCACTGGTCGTTGTCGAAGGTGTAGGTGGGCAGGCGGCTGCGCTGGTCCAACGTGCCATTGAAGGCTTTGCCGTTGAGCTTGAAGCGCGACTCGATCTCGTCGTCCACGCGTTCTTCGGTGCGGGTATAGCCGATCTTGTAGTCCAGCACCGCGTCGGTCAGCGTGTTCTCGCCACCGAGGCTGGCGGCGAATGTGTTCTCTTCCTTGGTGCGGTAGCGCATGCGCTTGTCGATCGAATCCTTCGGCATGCCGGCCAGTCGATACTGGTCGGTGCCGGTGGCGATCATGTCGGCGTTGTTGAAGTTGAAGATCACGCGCTGGCGGGTTTCGGCATCGTCGAACTGGCTGTACAGCGTGCGCAGGTAGTAGCGACTGTCCTCGTTCGGGCGCCAGTCGAGATTGAGGTTGGCGCCGATGCGCTTGCGCTCGATCTCGTACTTGCGGTTCTGCAGGTTCAGCGCGGTGATTTCGCCTGGACGGGTGGTGGTCAGATCCTTGTTGCCGCTGACATCACCGTATTCCACTTCGCTGTTGTCCGATTCGAACGTCCGCTTCTGGTAGTTCACGCCGGCGGCGATGCCGAAGGTGTTGTTGAACACTTCGCTGTAGTTGAAGGCGGCCTTCGGGCTGGTCTCGCCCGAAAGCTGCTGGTGGCTGCCTTCGATCTTGGCGCGCAGGCTGCGGCCATCACGATCGAACGCCGAAGCGGTCTCGACCAGGATCGCGCCACCGATGGCATCACCCGGCATGTCCGGGGTCGGCGATTTGACCACGCGCAGGCGCTCGGTCGAATCGGACGGGATCACGTCCATCGGTGCGGCGCGGCTGGAGTTGTCCGGGGTGCCGATGGCGATGCCGTCGACGCTGACGCTGTTGAGGTTGGCATCCAGTCCGCGCACGACCACGTAGCGGCCTTCGCCCTGGTCGCGGGTCACACTGATGCCCGGCAGGCGCTGCAGTGACTCGGCCACGTTCTTGTCCGGGTACTGGCCCAGGGCATCGGACGACACCGCGTCTTCGATCGCGTTGCTGCTGCGCTTGAGGTCGACCGCACGGATCTGCGCCTCGAGCTGGGCGCGCACTTCGATGCGGTCCAGATCGACCGCATCGGCGGCCACGGCGCCGGTGGCGGCAATCGCCTGCTGCCCGGCGGCCTGCAGCGGTGCTGCGGCCCCCATCGCCAGGGTCAGGGTGATGGCAACGGCCAACGGAGTCTTGATATGCACTGGGAATCCCCATTCCTGTTAAGAATGGGTCTGCACGGTATGTCCGCAAGGTTGCATGGCAATGACATGCATCTGCACATTTCGCGTACCAGGGCCACGGCCCGGTTTGGGGTTCGGCCCGCCGATCCGGCAAAATGGCGCCCTCTCTCCTTTTCCCCTTCCCGACCATGAAGATCGTCGAAGTGCGCCACCCGTTGGTGCAGCACAAGATCGGCCTGATGCGCAATGCCGCGCTCAGCACCAAGGATTTCCGCGAACTGGCCAACGAGCTCGGCACCCTGCTGGCCTACGAGGCCACTGCCGACCTGGACACCGAGCCGCACACCCTGCCCGGCTGGGCCGGCCCGGTCACCGTGCAGCGCATCGCCGGTGCCAAGATCACCGTGGTGCCGATCCTGCGCGCCGGCCTGGGCATGCTCAGCGGCGTGCTGTCGCTGATCCCGGCAGCACGCGTCAGCGTGGTCGGCCTGCAGCGTGATGAGGAAACCCTGCAGCCAGTGCCCTACTTCGAGCGCCTGACCGGCCGCCTGGAAGAGCGCGACGCGCTGATCCTGGACCCGATGCTGGCCACCGGCGGCACCCTGATCGCCACCATCGACATGCTCAAGCGGGCCGGTGCCCGCCGCATCAAGGGCATCTTCCTGGTGGCCGCGCCGGAAGGCATCGAAGCGGTCAAGGCTGTGCACCCGGACGTGGAGATCTACACCGCGGCCATCGATGCCCAGCTCAACGACAAGGGTTACATCCTGCCGGGCCTGGGCGATGCCGGCGACCGCATCTTCGGTACCCGCGTCGGCTGAACCGCCGAACCGGGGTCAGAGCCCTTTCGTGCCGAAAGGGATCTGACCCCAACACCGCGGGGGTCGGATCCCTTTCGCAGAAAGGGCTCTGACCCCATCCCGGATGCCGGCCTACAGGCCGGCTGCGAAGGCTTCCAGCTGGCCGATGACGGTGTTCCAGCCGTCGAAGAAGCCCAGCTGCTCATGCTGGTCACGCAGGGCCTTGTCCGGATGCATCACCCGCGCGGTGTAGCGGCAGCCCGGCCCCTCGTCCTCCATGGTGATGACGGCGGTGAAGCCCAGCCACGGTGACTGCGGTCGCCAGCCTGGCCCCAGCATCGAGGTGAACACCAGGCGCTGCTGCGGCACGATCTCCAGGAAGCTGCCCGGATTGTCACTGCTGCCGCCATCAGGGCCCTGCATGAAGGTGTGGAAGGCCCCGCCGGGGCGCAGGTCGAATGCACGCACCTCGGTGGTCCAGGGCTTCGGGCACCACCACTGGCGCAGCAGTTCCGGGTCGGTCCACGCACGCCACAAGGCGGCGCGCGGTGCGTTGAGCACACGGCTGATGACCAGATCAGTGTCGGGGTTGTTACCTGCGTCTGCGGCCATGGGCCTGCTCCTGTCGGTGAAGGGATTCGACGAAATCGACCATGCGGTCGGCGCGCGCCTCCCACATGGCACGCTGTTCGGCCAGCCATTGCTCGGCCTGGCCCAGCCGCGCCGGCACCAGTTCGCAGGTGCGTATGCGCCCCTGCTTGTGGCTGCGCACCACGCCGCTGCGTTCCAGCACAGCCAGATGTTTCATCAGCGAGGGCAAGGCCATCTCGAACGGCTCGGCCAGCATCGACACCGTGCGCGGCCCCTGCCCCAGCGCGGCCACGATCGCGCAACGGGTCGGGTCGGCCAACGCGTGGAAGATTTCCTGGATGGCGGGATCATACTTACCCATATGGCTAAGTAATACGCCGATCTGAATGCCGATGCAAGCGGTCATGGCCGAACCGCGATTCTTCACGTGGCCTTGCCGTGTGGAAGCGAATGCTCCGCGCACCCGCCACCGCTTGGAGCACACCGATGAAAGCCTCTTTCCTGCTGGCCGCCGTCCTGCTGGTCAGCCTGCCCCTGGCGGCCAACGCCACCACACCGCAGCAGCAGCGCATGGCCGAATGCTCGGCCAAGAACAAGGGATTGAAGGGCGATGCCTACAAGACCGCGCAGAGCTCCTGCCTCAGTGGCCATGCCGCCGACGCCAAGCCGGTCAATGCACAGCAGGAACGCATGCGCAAGTGCAACGCCGACGCCGGCGCCAAGAAGCTGGCCGGTGATGCGCGCAAGACCTTCATGAGCAGCTGCCTGAAGGCGTCGTAGCAATCACGTCCGGGTAGAACGCCATCCACGCATGGCGTGGATCTACCCGCACACGAAGGCCGGGCATTGCCCGGCCTTTTCATCAACCGAGGGCGCGCGCCTTCAGCTCGCCCTGTTCGTGCAGGGTCACGAAACGCCCCTTGTCGTCACGGCCCAGCTGCGCCAGCGCCACCTGCGGATCGTGGGTGAAGAACAACCGCACGTTGCGCGCCAGCTTGTCTTCAAGGAACTGCCGCTTCTCGTCGATCAGCAGCTCGGCGTTGCGGTCGTAGCCCATGGTGATCGGCACGTGCACCCATGAACGCCCGGGAATCAGATCGGCACAGAACACCACGCCACCATGCGCCCCCTCGCCGGCATGCGCGTGACCGACGATCTCGGCCAACATCAACCCTGGCGTATGCCCGTCGCTGTAGCTGAAGCGCACGCTGCGGCCGAGCGCCTTCGAGTACTCCCCGTCCACCACTTCCAGGCGACCACTGGCCTGTAGCAGCCCAGGCAGCTCCGGAATGAAGCTGGCCCGATCGCGCGGGTGCGGCTGCAGGGCGCGCTGCCAGTGCTGTGCACCAACCACATAGGTCGCATTGGGGAACAGCAGTTCCGGCTCGCGTCCTTCGCTCCACGCCGCCAGCAGTCCACCGGCATGATCGAAGTGCAGGTGGCTGAGTACCACCACGTCAATGTCTTCATGCTCGAAGCCGGCTTCGCGCAACGAATCGATCAGCACGTGCTGGCTTTCCTGCACGCCATAGCGCTCACGCATGCGCGGATCGAAGAATGCACCGATGCCGGTTTCAAACAGCACCGTCTTGCCTTCCAGCGGGCTGGCAAGCAGCGCACGGCAGGCCAGCTCGATGCGATTGAGCTCGTCAGGTGCCGCCCATTTTTCCCACAACGCACGCGGCGCGTTGCCGAACATCGCGCCGCCATCAAGGCGCTGCGAGTTTCCACGAATAGACCAGAGTTTCATGTGTCGATTATCGGCGCCGGCTCGTTAAATAATCGCTAGAAAGGAAACTGAAAACCCCGCCGGCAAAGGCGGGGTTTCAGGGATCTGCCAGATTGCCGGCCAGCGGCCGGCGCTACCGTATCAGCGTGCTGGTACGACCTGGGCGCTGCCCACCGGGTTACGGGGATCGCTGCCGCCGAACAGCGTGTTCGTCTTGCGGTCCCATTCCACGGTCTGCAGGTTGCCCCACACGTGACTGGACCCACGGCCGCCTGCGGCGACATCGCCGGGCAGGTCGATTTTGTGGCCCATCGCCTGCAGCTGCTTCACCGTCGCCGCGTCGAACGCATCGTCCTCGGCTTCGATCAGGTCCGGCAGCCACTGGTGGTGGTAGCGCGGCAGTGCGGCAACCTGCTGCGCATCCAGGCCGTCGTCGTAGCCGAGGATGCCCAGCAGCACCATGGTGATGATGCGGCTGCCACCCGGGGTGCCCAGCACCACCACCTTGTCGGCGTTCTCCATGAAGGTCGGCGTCATCGAGCTGAGCATGCGCTTGCCCGGCTTCGGCGCATTGGCTTCATAGCCCATCACGCCGAACGCATTGGGCGTGCCCGGCTTCAGCGCGAAGTCGTCCATCTCGTTGTTCAGCAGCACGCCGGTGCCCTTGGGAATCAGCCCCGAGCCGTACAGCAGGTTGACGGTCTGGGTGGCGCCGACGCGGTTGCCGTCGCGGTCGATGATCGAGAAGTGCGTGGTCTCGTCGTCTTCCAGCGGCGTCGGGTTGCCCGACAGCAGGTCGCTGGGCGTGGCCTTCTCCGGATGGATGGTCGCCCGCAGGCCCTGTGCATAGTCCTTGCTGGTCAGCACCTTCTGCGGGATCTGCACGAAGTCCGGATCGCCGAGGAAGAAGGTGCGGTCGCGGTAGGCGCGACGCATCGACTCCACCACCAGGTGGGTGCGGTGCGCCGGGTCCATCTTCTTGATATCCCAGCCCTCCAGGATCTGCAGCATGCTGGCCAGCGCGATGCCACCGGACGACGGCGGCGGCGCGGTGGTGATCTTCCAGCCGTTGTAGTTGAACACGATCGGCTCGCGCTGCTTCACGCGGTAACCGGCCAGCTCTTCAGCGGTCCACTTGCCGCCGGCCTGCTTCACGCCGGCCAGCAACAGCGTTCCGGTCTGGCCCTTGTAGAAGCCATCGAAACCACCTGCGGCCAGGCGCTCCAGCGTCTGTGCCAGCTCCGGCTGCTTGAACAGGTCACCGCTGGCGATCGGCTTGCCGTTGCGCAGGTAGACCTCGCGCGTTCCGGGATAGCGCTCCATCACTTCACGGCGCGAGGCATAGCCCTTGGCCATGCGGTCGTACACCGGGAAGCCTTCGCGCGCGATGCGGATCGCCGGCTGCAGCGAGGTCGCCAATGGCAGCTTGCCGTGCTTGGCCGACAGCTCGACCAGCGCTGCGGGCAGACCAGGAATACCGGCCGACCAGGCACCGTTGACCGAGCGGTCACGGTCGAGGTTGCCCTGCTTGTCGAGGAACGCCTGCGGGGTCGCAGCGGCCGGTGCGGTCTCGCGCGCATCCAGCATCACATCCTTGCCGGTAGCCGCGTCGTGCAGCAGGAAGAAGCCACCGCCGCCCAGGCCGGAACTGATCGGCTCGACCACCGCCAGCGTGGACGATACCGCCACCGCGGCATCGAAGGCGTTGCCGCCCTGCGCCAGGATGTCGATGCCCGCCTGGGTGGCCAGCGCATGGCCGCTGGCAATGGCCGCGCCATCGGGGCGCTCGGCACGCGCCGGGCTGTCGGCCCAGGCAATCGGGCTCAGCAGCAGGCCGAGCAGCAACAGGGGGCGGACGATCAGCGTCTTCATTCGGATGGGGGCTCCGCGTAGAGTTCGGGGTGATCGTGCTGCAGCTGGCGCAGCTTGGCCAGCAGCTGGTCTTCCGTTTCCACGATCTCCGGGTCCGGGTCGATGCACTCGACCGGGCAGACGACCACGCACTGTGGCTCGTCGAAATGACCCACGCATTCGGTGCAGCGCGCAGGGTCGATCACGTAGATGGTTTCACCCATCGCAATGGCCTGGTTCGGGCAGGCCGGCTCGCATACGTCGCAGTTGACGCAGAGCTCGTTGATTTTCAGCGACACGGCGATACTCCTCGCCCGCGCCCTGGGACAAAGGACCGGCCAGCGCGGGCGCGCGGGCCGGTCAGGTCATCAGCGGCGCCCTTGCAGGACGCCGCCCGGGCCATGCCGGAGCATGGCCGCCATGGCTCGGTATTACTTGGCTTCGACGAAAATGTACTCGGCACCGGTCGGCTGGATCGCAGCCTGTACGCGGGCGTTGTCGGCCGACTGGCCGATGAAGACGACGCGCACGCCCTTCATCGAATCCGGCGACACGTCCTTGAACACGGCCTGGATCATGTCAGCCATCTTGCCCGAGGCCGACGAACCGAAGGCCAGCATGTTGCCCGGCTGCACGCCACGGGCCACGGCCTGGGTCGCGCTCTCGGTCTGGCGCTCGTACTTGGCCTGGAAGTCCGGATCCGATTCCGGCGAGAGGTAGTACAGGAACGGGCTGTTGGTGATGTTGCCCATGTTCTGGATCGCCACTTCCTGCAGGTACTTCTTCCAGCCTGCATCGTCATCCTTGGACGGAGCGACCAGGGCCTGCTTGGCCTCGTCGACCGGAGCGGCCTCTTCCTTCTTGCAAGCGGTGAAGGCCAGGGCCAACGAAGCGATCAGCATCGCGCGCATGGTGGTGTTCATGGGTTTCCTCCCGGAATGGTGCGTGGTGTTGTACGTAATGGGGTGCGGGTACAGCGGGGCTTACGACTGTGCCGACTTCGCTTCGCGGACCTTGCGCAGGGCTTCGAGCACCGCGGCCGGCACGAAACCGGACACGTCGCCGCCCAGGCGCGCGATCTCGCGGACCAGCGAGGACGAAATGAAGCTGTGCTGCTCGGCCGGGGTCAGGAACAGGGTCTCGACCTCCGGGATCAGGTGGCGGTTCATGCTGGCCATCTGGAACTCGTACTCGAAATCGGACACCGCGCGCAGGCCGCGCAGCAGCACCCCGCCCTGGACCGAGCGTACGAAATGCGCCAGCAGGGTATCGAAGCCGATGACCTCGACATTGCCGTGGTGCGCCAGCGCGCCACGCGCCAGCTGCACGCGCTGCTCCAGCGGCAGCGCCGGGCCCTTGGACGGGCTCTGCGCCACGCCGACCACGACCTTTTCGAACAGCGGCGCGGCCCGGCTCACCAGGTCGATATGACCATTGGTGATCGGGTCGAACGTGCCGGGATAGACGGCGATGCGGCGATTGGCCACGGTCATGGGCGGATGCAGATGTTCAGATGAGGTCAAAGTGTAGCAGTGGCACGGCGGTACAGGGCAAAGCGCACCTCCCGGGTGCCGCCCTCGCGGTGCAGCAGCCAGTCCGGCGGCAGCACCGGCACGTGGCCGGCCGGCGATTCCAGGTACAGCCAGGCATCGGCGGCCAGGTGCCGGGGCAGCTGGGCCAGCACGTCCTGCCACAGGCCATCGGCGAATGGCGGGTCGATGAAGACCAGGTCGGCCTGCTGCGCGGGCGCGCCCTGCAGCCAGCGCAGGGCATCGGCCTGCACGACGCTGATCTGGTCGCTGGCCTGCAGCTTGGTCACTGCGGCGGTCAGATTACGCCCCAGCTGGGCATCGCGCTCGACCAGGGTGGCGTGGGCGGCACCACGCGAGACCGCCTCCAGCCCCAGCGCGCCACTGCCGGCGAACAGGTCCAACACGCGGGCCCCGCCGAGCCTGGGCATCAGCCAGTTGAACAGGGTTTCGCGCACGCGGTCGCTGCTGGGCCGCAGGCCCGGCAGGGTCGGCACCGGCAGGCGGGTATTGCGCCAGCGTCCGCCGATGATGCGGACCTGGCCGTCATTGCCCCCACGGCCGCTCATCGGCGCCCCCGGCGGGAGGTATTCGAGAATTTCAGCATGAGCGGGATTGTAGTTCGGCCGGCCCGCGGCCGGCACCCGCAGAAGCCACAGCAACGTCAACGTCAACGTCAAAAGCTGGTTTTCTGTGGGATGGCGGGGTGGGTCCGGTTGAGGGGGACGCCGTAAACCCATCCATGGGGGCTTGGTCGCGGCATCCATGCCGCTCACACCCCCTCAACCGGACCCACCCCGCCTTCGACAGTTTCCTGCAATCTGCAGTAGATCCACGCCATGCGTGGATGAACATCTGTCAGATATCGAAGGAATTGATGAGATCAGAAGCCCAGCCGTTGTCACCGTCACCGGGAACCTGTCAGAGGCGGGGCGGTGTGGGTTGGCAGGACCGTTGGCGCCATGGATGGCGCCATCGAGCCCCCATGGACGGGTTTACGGCGTGTCCTGCCAACCCACACCGCCCCGCCTAACCAACAGACAGCCAAGAGCCGGCTGTTGCTGTTGCTGTTGCTGTTGCTGCTGCTCTGGCCTCGGCGGGTGCAGGGCGCAGCCCTGCCAGAACAACCCCTTGATTTCGGGACAATCAGCCATACCCCTTGGCGAGGCCGCACGCGCTGGCGCGGCATTGCACACGGAGCCTTATCGATGACCGAGACCACCCAGACCGAAACCCTTGGCTTCCAGACCGAAGTCAAGCAGCTGCTGCAGCTGATGATCCACTCGCTGTACTCCAACAAGGAAATCTTCCTCCGCGAGTTGGTCTCCAACGCCGCCGACGCCGCCGACAAGCTGCGCTTCGAGGCCCTGACCCAGCCGGCCCTGCTGGAAGGCGACAGCGAGCTGCGCGTGCGCGTGAGCTTCGACCCCAGCGCCCACACCATCACCATCGAAGACAACGGCATCGGCATGAGCCGCGCCGAAGCCATCGCCCACCTTGGCACGATTGCAAAGTCCGGCACCGGCGACTTCCTGCGCCAGCTGTCCGGCGACCAGAAGAAGGATTCGCAGCTGATCGGCCAGTTCGGCGTCGGCTTCTACAGCGCCTTCATCGTCGCCGACGAAGTGGAAGTGACCTCGCGCCGCGCCGGCCTGGCTGCAGCCGAAGGGGTGCGCTGGACCTCGCGCGGCGAAGGCGATTTCGACGTCGCCACCGTCGACAAGGCCGAGCGCGGCACCCGCATCGTGCTGCACCTGAAGGATGGCGAACACGATTTCGCCGATGGCTGGCGCCTGCGCAGCATCCTCAAGAAGTATTCGGACCACATCGGCCTGCCGATCCAGATGCCCAAGGAGGGCGGTGAAGAAGGCGCAGCGGTCGAGTGGGAAACCGTCAACCGCGCCAGCGCACTGTGGACCCGTCCGCGCACCGAAATCAGCGATGCCGAGTACACCGAGTTCTACAAGCACGTCGCGCACGACCACAGCGACCCGCTGGCCTGGAGCCACAACAAGGTCGAGGGCAAGCTGGAGTACACCTCGCTGCTGTACGTGCCCGGCCGCGCGCCGTTCGACCTGTACCACCGTGATGCGCCCAAGGGCCTGAAGCTCTATGTGCAGCGCGTATTCGTGATGGACCAGGCCGAGCAGTTCCTGCCGCTGTATCTGCGCTTCATCAAGGGCGTGGTCGATTCCAACGACCTGTCGCTGAACGTCTCGCGCGAGATCCTGCAGTCCGGCCCGGTCATCGATTCGATGAAGGCGGCGCTGACCAAGCGCTCGCTGGACATGCTGGAGAAGCTGGCCACCGACAAGCCGGAGCAGTACGCCACGTTCTGGAAGGAATTCGGCCAGGTACTGAAGGAAGGCCCGGCCGAGGACTACAACAACCGCGAGAAGGTGGCCGGCCTGCTGCGCTTCGCCTCCACCCGTGGCGACGGCGATGCGCAGACCGTGTCGCTGGCCGACTACCTCGGCCGCATGACCGAAGGCCAGGACAAGATCTACTACCTGACCGGCGAGAGCTACAGCCAGGTGCGCAACAGCCCGCACCTGGAAGTGTTCCGCAAGAAGGGCGTGGAAGTGCTGCTGCTGACCGACCGCATCGACGAGTGGCTGATGGGCTACCTGACCGATTTCGATGGCAAGGGCTTCGTCGACATCGCCCGTGGCGACCTCGACCTGGGCGCGCTGGAAAGCGAGGCGGACAAGCAGGAGCAGGAAGCGGCGGCCAAGGACAAGCAGGGCCTGGTCGAGCGCCTGAAGACGGTGCTGGGCGACGACGTGGCCGAAGTGCGCGTCTCGCACCGCCTGACCGATTCGCCGGCGGTGCTGGCCATCGGCGAACAGGACCTGGGCCTGCAGATGCGCCAGATCCTGGAAGCCAGCGGGCAGAAGGTGCCGGACAGCAAGCCGGTGCTGGAGATCAACCCGGGCCACCCGCTGATCGCCAAGCTCGATGCCGAAGCCGATGGCGCGCGTTTCGACGACCTCGGCCGGGTGCTGTTCGACCAGGCTGCGTTGGCCGCCGGTGACAGCCTGAAGGATCCGGGCGCCTACGTGGCGCGCCTGAACAAGCTGCTGCTGGAGCTGTCCGCCTGATCGACAGGGTGGTCGCCGGGCATGGCCCGGCGATGCTCTGGTAGGTGCCAACCTTGGTTGGCACTGCTGCCCTGGTAGGTGCCAACCTTGGTTGGCACTGCTGCCCTGGTAGAGGCCAACCTTGGTTGGCGCCCCAAAAGCGTGCCAACCAAGGTTGGCACCTACCAGGGCGTCGAGCGTGTCAACCAAGGTTGACACCCACCCAAGCCGGGCGGCTCAGACCTCGCGATCCAGCAGCGAACCCAGCATCTGGTCCTGGCGGCGGATCACCGCGGCATTGGCGGCGAAGGCCACGACCTCGGCTTTTGCGGCCAGCAGATCACCCAGCGGCGCGCCGGCATCGGCGCCGGTGGACGTCACCGAAGCCTGCACCCCACCCTGCTCGGTGGTATTGCGCTGCAACTGCAGGTGCTGGGCATCCGGGGTCGCCAGGTTGGCCACGTTGTGCGCGGCCACCTGCACGCTCTGCTGGGCCGCACGCATCCCGCTGAGGGCGATTCCCATCACGTTGTTCATGGCGGTCTCCGGGCCGCCTCGCGCAGCCCTCCGGACCGGTTAACGGCCGGTGGACCGCGACCTTGAGTCCACATCGGCCCGACAGGCCCGAGTGGTAGCATATCCCTCTGATTTCAGCGCCTTTTGCCAATGCTCAGTTTTTTCCGCCGCAAGAAGCCCCAGGATGCCCCCGCAACGGAGGCGCCCAAGACCCAGCACTACTCGGCTGAAGAGCTGGCGGCGGCATTCCCGTCGGCCGCGCCGGTCGAGGACAAGGAACCCGCGCCGGTAGCTGCGCCGGCCGCACCTGCCCCCGCTGAGCCGCCCGCGGCAGCGGTCGCCCCGGTAATGGTCGAACCCACCCCGATGGCTCCCGCTCCGGTGGTCCCGGCCGTCCCGGCACCCATTGCCCCGGCCCCGATCACGCAGATCGACGTCGCCCCTGTCGCTGCCCCAGCCATCGAGCCGGTGCCTGCGCCGCTGCCGGAACCCGCTCCTGCACCGACCCCGGCACCGGTCTCCGACGACCTGCCTGCCGCCGCCTCGGTCGACGCCGTTCCGGCGCCTGCCGGCAAGCCCGGCTGGCGCGAACGCCTTCGCAACAGCGTCATCGCGCGCAGCTTCGGTGGCCTGTTCTCGCGCAACCCCAAGCTTGACGACGACCTGCTGGACGAGCTGGAAACCGCACTGATCACCGCCGACGTCGGCGTGGGTGCCACCACCGACCTGGTCGAGGGCCTGCGCAAGCGAATGAAATCGCGCGAGTTCGCCGACGCCAATGCGCTGCTGGCCGCGCTGCGCGCCGAGCTGATCGCAATCCTGCAGCCGGTGGCCAAGCCGCTGGTGATCGACCGCAACGCCAAGCCCTTCGTGGTGCTCACCGTCGGCGTCAACGGCGTCGGCAAGACCACCACCATCGGCAAGCTGGCCAAGCGCTTCAAGGACGATGGCCACAGCCTGATGCTGGCCGCCGGCGACACCTTCCGCGCCGCCGCCGTGGCCCAGCTGCAGGCCTGGGGCGAGCGCAACGGCGTGGCCGTGGTCGCGCAGGGGCAGAACGCCGATGCCGCTTCGGTGGCATTCGACGCGCTCCAGGCCGGCAAGGCCCGTGGCACCTCGGTGCTGATCGCCGATACCGCCGGCCGCCTGCACACCCAATCCGGCCTGATGAACGAACTGGGCAAGATCCGCCGCGTGCTCGGCAAGATCGACCCCACCGCCCCGCACGAAGTGCTGATGGTGATCGACGGCACCACTGGCCAGAATGCGCTGTCGCAGCTGCGCCAGTTCAATGCCGCAGTGAACGTGACCGGCCTGGTGGTGACCAAGCTGGACGGCACCGCCAAGGGCGGCGTGGTGTTCGCACTGGCCCGCGAGTTCGGCATTCCGATCCGTTTCGCCGGTATCGGCGAGCGCCCGGAAGACCTGCGCGTGTTCGACCCGGAAGCTTTCGTCGACGCCCTGCTGCCCGAAGCGCTGGGCGCCTGATACACCGTGCAGCCACGCATGGCGTGGCTCTACTGCAATCCAGTAGAGCCACCCCACGGGTGGCTGCCTCTCTGGAACACCAATGCCCCGCCAGCCGCACGCCAGCGCCAAGACTGCCCGGGAAGACGGTTTCGTCGCCCGCCTGCTGCACTGGTTCGACGACCACGGCCGCCACGACCTGCCCTGGCAGCACCCGCGCAGCCCCTATCGGGTCTGGCTGTCGGAAATCATGCTGCAGCAGACCCAGGTGAGTACGGTCATCCCGTATTTCCAGCGGTTCCTGCAGCACTTCCCGACCCTGCCCGACCTCGCCGCCGCCAGCAACGACGCGGTGATGGCGCAGTGGGCCGGGCTCGGCTACTACGCCCGCGCACGCAACCTGCATGCCGCTGCGAAGCGCTGCGTGGAACTGCACGACGGCGACCTGCCGCGTGATTTCGATGCATTGCATGCCCTGCCCGGCATCGGCCGCAGCACCGCCGGTGCGATCCTCAGCCAGGCTTGGAACGACCCGTTCGCGATCCTCGATGGCAACGTCAAGCGGGTGCTCAGCCGTTACCACGGCATCGAGGGTTTCCCCGGGCTGCCGGCCATCGAGAAGCAACTGTGGGCGATCGCCGAGGCGCACGTGGCGCAGGTGCCGAATGGGCGCATGGCTGACTACACCCAGGCGCAGATGGACCTGGGCGCGACGGTGTGCAGCCGTGCCAGACCCGCCTGCGTGATCTGCCCGCTGCAGGACGACTGCGTGGCGCGCCGCGAAGGCCGCACCACCGAACTGCCGACACCCAAGCCCAGCAAGACCCTGCCCGAACGGGAAGCGGTGGCCCTGCTGCTGCGCGACCCCCAGCAGCGCGTGCTGCTGCAGAAGCGGCCGGACACCGGCATCTGGGCGCAGCTGTGGACGCTGCCGCAGGCCGATGCCGGCAGCGTGCTGCAGGACTGGTTCGACGTGCACGTCGACGGCTCGCTGGAAGAGGCCGAAGAGCTGCCAATACTGCAGCACACCTTCAGCCACTACAGGCTGCATCTGCAGGTACTGTCGCGGCAGGTGCACGGCCTGCGCGTGGAAGAACCCACGCTGCGCTGGGTTGCCGCCGACGAGCTGCCCACGCTGGGCCTGCCGGCACCGATCCGCAAGCTGCTCGACGGCGCCACCATCAAGGCGCCGAAACGAATCTCCAAGAAATCCCGCAACCACGAGTGAGTGCCATGTCCCGAACCGTCTTCTGCCAGTACGAACAACGCGATGCCGAGGGCCTGGACTTCGTGCCCTACCCCGGCGAACTGGGCCAGCGCATCTTCAACAACATCGGCAAGCAGGCCTGGGCTGCGTGGCTGGCGCACCAGACCATGCTGATCAACGAGAACCGCCTGTCGCCGCGCACGCCGGAGCATCGCGCGTTCCTTGAAGGCGAACTGGTCAAGTTCCTGTTCGAGAAGGACGCGGAAAAGCCAGCCGGCTTCACCCCGGAAGCCTGACACACAGGTAATGCCGGCCGCTGGCCGGCAACCTGGCATCTGCGCGATGCCGGCCAGCCGCCGGCACTACCACGCTACTTCGTGCTTTCCTCGCGCTCCTGCACCTGCGCCTGGCGCAGCTCCTGCTCGGAGGCGCGTAGCGCCTTCACGTCCAGCTTGCGGATGCTGTCGATGAAGCACGGCATGCGCGGGCCGCCGGTGGGGTCGCGCACCAGCACCTTGTCGAAACGCGCCGAAACACGGTTCATCTGGCTGGTCAGGCCGATGGCGGTGGCATACGGCAGGTCCTGGCAGGGGCCTCTCAGCTCCAGCAGATAGGCCTCGCTGGGACGCGTCCACACCGCCAGTGCGCTGTCACCCAGTTCGGTCCAGCCATTGAGGCTGCCGAAGAACTGCATGTCGTTCTGCGGCGCGCCGGCATGGGCGCGGTACAGGTCAAGCTTCTCGGCAGAGCTGAGCCGGCCAGTGGTCGCGCAGGCGGCCAGCGCCAGGCAGAGTCCGGCCATCAGGATCGGGGTCTTCATGGCGATCTCCTCGGGGAACTGTCGCCATCATGCGCCTGCGCAAACAACGCCGGCGCGAAAGCCAGTACCCCATTCAGCAGCCGGTCGGCGGTCACCCCAAGCAGGCCCAAGGCTCGGGATTCCGGTAGTCGCCAACCTTGGTTGGCGCTTGCCCTGCAAGAGCAGCCGACCAAGGTCGGCTTCTACCAAAGCGGGCCCAGCGCCTCAGACGTCGGCGTGGGCCAATGCGTGCAGGCGCCCTTCGCGCAGCTCCAGCACCCGGTCCAGGCGCCGCGCCAGGCTGCGGTCGTGGGTGACCAGCACCAGGCTGGTATGACGCGCACGGTTGAGTTCCAGCATCAGCTCGAACACAGTGCCCGCGGTGCGGTCATCCAGGTTGCCGGTCGGCTCGTCGCCGAGCACGCAGGCCGGATGATTGACCAGCGCACGTGCCACCGCGGCACGCTGGCGTTCGCCGCCGGACAGCTCGCCCGGCTTGTGGTCCAGGCGATGACCGAGGCCGACCGCTTCCAGCAGCGTGGTGGCCCGGCTGCTCGCCTCGGCCACTGCAGTACCGGCCAGCAGCACCGGCATCATCACGTTTTCCAGCGCGGTGAACTCAGGCAGCAGGTGGTGGAACTGGTAGACGAAGCCCAGCGCCTGGTTGCGCAGCAGGCCACGCGCGGTGTCCGACAGCGCTGACATGCGCTGGCCGGTCACGTAAACCTCACCCGCGGTCGGAATGTCCAGGCCACCCAGCAGGTGCAGCAGCGTGCTCTTGCCGGCACCGGAAGCACCGATGATCGCCACCGTTTCGCCGGCGGTCACGGTCAGGTCCAGGCCATCGAACACCGGGGTCTGCATGCGCCCTTCGGCGTAGGTCTTGCCCAGTGCTTCGGCGCGGATCACTTCATCGCCGCGGTTGAAGACCTTATTCATAACGCAGGGCCTCCGCCGGCTGGGTGCGTGCTGCCCGCCAGGCGGGGTACAGGGTGGCCAGGAAGCTCATCAACAGCGCGACCACGGTGATCGCCACCACGTCGCCGGTCTGCATGTCGGTCGGCAGGCCGGTGATGTAGTAGACGTCCTCCGGCAGCAGCTTGACGTTGAACACGCTTTCGATGGCGCCGAGGATGCGTTCCAGGTTGAGGGTCAGGGTGATGCCGCCGATCAGGCCGGCCAGGGTGCCGAAGATGCCGATCAGCGAACCCTGCACCATGAACACCTGCATCACCCCGCCCGGGGTCAGGCCCAGCGTGCGCAGGATGGCGATGTCGGCCTGCTTGTCGGTGACCAGCATCACCTGCGAGGACACCAGGTTGAACGCGCCCATGGCGATGATCAGCGACAGCAGGATGCCCATCACCACCTTCTCCATGCGCAGCGAGTGGTAGAGGTTGGCGTTCTGCTGGGTCCAGTCACTCACCCGGTACGCGCCGCCAAGGCTCTGCGCCAGGTCCACGCCCACTTCCAGCGAGCGGTCCATGTCGTGCAGTTTCAGGCGCACGCCGGTGGCGCCGTCGCTGCGCAGCACGCGCTCCAGGTCCTGCATGTTGGCAAAGCCGACGCCGCGGTCGACCTCGTTGTAGCCAGCCTCGAAGATGCCGCTGACAGTGAAGCGTTTCATCCGCGGCACGGCGCCGGCAGGCGTGCCCTGCACTTCGGCGAAGGTCACCAGCACCTGGTCGCCCACGTCCACGCCCAGCCAGATCGCCAGCTCCTTGCCCAGCAGCAGGTTGAAGCTGCCCGGCGTGAGGCTGTCATAGCTGCCCTTGGTGACCTTCTTGTCGATCACCGACACCTTCGGCTCCAGCGCCGGATCGATGCCCTGGATGATCGCACCCTGCACGCGCGGGCCGCTGATCATCGACTGGATCTCGATGTACGGCGCGGCACCCGCCACGCGCGGGTCCTTGCGGGCGATGTCGACTACGCGCATCCAGTCCGGCATCGGCTCACCGTCGCGGCTGATGGTGGTGTGCGCGGTCATCTGCAGCAGGCGGCTGCGGATTTCCTTCTGGAAACCGCTCATCACCGCCAGGGTGGTGATCAGCACCGTGACGCCGAGCGCGATGCCCAGGATCGATGCCATCGAGATGAAGGAGATGAAGCCGTTGCGGCGCTTGGCGCGCAGGTAGCGCAGGCCAATGGCCACGGGAATGGGTTTGAACATGCAGGCACGCCGGTCAATTCAGCTTATGGTGCCATCGTACGGGGCCGACGGGAAACGCCACGTGCGGCCACGGCCAGTCGCAGTTCACGTCGCTGCCCGGAATCCAGCACATCGGGCCAGAACAGCAGGCGCCGGCGGCGCCGATCCTCACGCCAGAGCAACAACAGCCATGGGCCACGCACGACCAGCTGGGGTGCATCGACGTCCTGCCCAGCCACCTGCAGCGGCTCGGGCGGCATCGGCAGAAGCACCTGCACGCGTGGCCTGCGCTGGCGCCAGGCCAGTTCGGCCAACCCGACGCTCCAGGCCAGCACCACCGCGGGCATCAGCAGCCGTGAAGGCAGGTCCGATGCGCGCAGCAGCCAGGGTGCGGCCAGCAGCACCGCCAGTTGGGCGGCGGCCTGCAGCCGCGAGGGGCGCCACTCAAGGCTTGAGGGCGAGGATCTTCTGCATGAGGGGGATCGCGTGCGCATGCGGGCAGGCCTCGTAGCCCATGAACCAGCGCCACAACTTATCGTCCTCGCAGTCGAGCAGGAACAGGAAAACCTCGCGCTCTTCGGTCGGCGCAGTACTCCATTCGTGGTCCAGGTAACGGCCGAACAGCTGGTCCAGCTCACGCATGCCGCGGCGGCAACGCCAGCGCAGCTTCTTCAGCAGAACGTCTTCTTCCATCGTGTTTCTCCAGATACAGCAAAGCCACGCATGGCGTGGCTCTACTGGGGTGGCACAGCCACGCGTGGCGTGGCTCTACCGGGTACAGCCAGGCCTGATCAGGCGCGGCGTTCCATCATCAGCTTCTTGATCTCGGCGATCGCCAGCGCCGGGTTCAGGCCCTTCGGGCAGGTCCGGGCGCAGTTCATGATGGTGTGGCAGCGGTACAGCTTGAACGGATCTTCCAGATCGTCCAGGCGCGCACCGGTGTCCTCATCACGCGAGTCGATGATCCAGCGGTAGGCCTGCAGCAGGATCGCCGGGCCCAGGTAACGCTCGCCGTTCCACCAGTAGCTCGGGCAGCTGGTCGAGCAGCAGGCGCACAGGATGCACTCGTACAGGCCGTCCAGCTTCTTGCGGTCTTCCGGCGACTGCAGGCGCTCACGGTCCGGCGGTGCCGGGGTCTGGGTGCGGATCCACGGCTTGATCGACGCGTACTGCGCGTAGAAGTGGGTCAGGTCCGGAACCAGATCCTTGACCACGTTCATGTGCGGCAGCGGGTAGATCGGCACTTCCTTCTTGCCGCAGTCCGAGATGGCTCGGGTGCAGGCCAGGGTGTTGGTGCCGTCGATGTTCATCGCGCACGAACCGCAGATACCTTCGCGGCAGGAGCGGCGGAAGGTCAGGGTCGGGTCGATCTCGTTCTTGATCTTGATCAGGGCGTCCAGGACCATCGGGCCACAGGCGTCCAGATCGACTTCATAGGTATCGGTGCGCGGGTTGCTGTCGTCGTCCGGACTCCAGCGGTAGATCTTGAAGGTGCGCACGTTCTTGCCGCCGTTCTTGACGGGGAAGTGCTTGCCCTTCGTGATCTTGGAATTCTTGGGGAGTGAAAACTCGGCCATGGCTGCTCTCGTTGGCTCAGGCGGCCCGCGCCCGTGGGCGCGGATTGCATGGTAGGCGGGGTCGGATCAGTACACGCGCGGCTTCGGCGGCACCACGGACACGTCGTCGGTCAACGTGTACATGTGCACCGGACGGTAGTCGAAGCTGCACTTGCCCTTCTCGTCGACGCTGACCAGGGTGTGCTTCTGCCAGTTGACGTCGTCGCGGTCCGGATAGTCCTCGTGCGCATGCGCGCCGCGGCTTTCCTTGCGCTGTTCGGCCGAGTTGATCGTCGCCACCGCGTTGAGCAGCAGGTTGTTCAGCTCGTAGGTCTCGATCAGGTCCGAGTTCCAGACCAGCGAACGGTCGGAGACCTTCACGTCCTGGAACGAGTCGAAGATCTTGTCCATCTTCTCGCAGCCTTCCTTCAGCGTCTGGCTGGTGCGGAAGACCGCCGCGTCGGCCTGCATGGTGCGCTGCATGCGATCGCGGATGACCGAGGTCGGGGTATCGCCGTTGGCGTGGCGCAGCTTGTCCAGCAGGCCCAGCGCCTTGTCGCAGGCATCGGCCGGCAGCGGCTTGTGCGAAGCGCCCGGCTTGATGGTCTCGGCGCAGCGGTTGGCCACCGCACGACCGAACACCACCAGATCCAGCAGCGAGTTCGAGCCCAGGCGGTTGGCGCCGTGCACGGACACGCAGGCGGCTTCACCGATGGCGTACAGGCCCGGCACCACGGCATCCGGGTTGTCGCCGACCTTGCGCACGACTTCGCCGTGATAGTTGGTCGGAATGCCACCCATGTTGTAGTGCACGGTCGGGATGACCGGGATCGGCTGCTTGTGCACGTCGACGCCGGCGAAGATGCGGGCGCTTTCTGCGATGCCCGGCAGCTTCTCGTCGATCACGCCCGGGCCGAGGTGGGTCAGGTCGAGCAGGATGTGGTCCTTGTGCTCGCCGACGCCGCGGCCTTCGCGGATCTCGATGGTCATCGAACGGCTGACCACGTCGCGCGAGGCCAGGTCCTTGTAGTGCGGTGCGTAGCGCTCCATGAAGCGCTCGCCGCTGCTGTTGCGCAGGATGCCACCTTCACCGCGGACACCCTCGGTGATCAGGCAGCCGGCACCGTAGATGCCGGTCGGATGGAACTGCACGAACTCCATGTCCTGCATGGCGATGCCGGCACGCATGGCCAGGCCGCCACCGTCACCGGTGCAGGTGTGCGCCGAGGTGGCGCTGAAGTAGGCACGGCCGTAACCGCCGGTGGCCAGCACCACGCCCTGGGCGCGGAACAGGTGCAGGGTGCCGTCGGACATGTCCAGGGCCAGCACGCCGCGGCAGGCGCCTTCGTCGTCGAAGATCAGGTCGAGCGCGAAGTACTCGATCATGAAGCGCGCATCGTGCTTCAGCGACTGCTGGTACAGGGTGTGCAGCATCGCGTGGCCGGTACGGTCGGCCGCCGCGCAGGTACGCTGCGCCGCCGGGCCTTCGCCGTACTTGGTGGTCATGCCACCGAACGGACGCTGGTAGATCTTGCCTTCGGCGGTGCGCGAAAACGGCACGCCGTAGTGCTCGAGCTCGATGATGGCCGGGATGGCCTCACGGCACATGTATTCGATGGCGTCCTGGTCGCCCAGCCAGTCCGACCCCTTGATGGTGTCGAAGAAGTGGTAGCGCCAGTCGTCCTCGCCCATGTTGGCGAGTGCGGCCGAGATACCGCCCTGGGCGGCAACGGTGTGCGAACGGGTCGGGAAGACCTTGGTCAGGCACACGGTCTGCAGGCCCTTGGCGGCCAGGCCGAACGTGGCGCGCAGGCCGGCGCCGCCGGCGCCGACCACGACCATGTCGTACTTGTGTTCGGTGATCTTGTAAGCGGACATCTAATCTGGATTCCTGTGTTGGTGCCTGGGCTCAGGCAACGCCGAGGGCGATGCGGCCCACCGCAAACACACTGACGATCATGCCGAGCACGGCGACGAACTTCACCGCGGTCTGCAGCACCAGGGCCAGCAGCGATTCGTGGATGTAGTCTTCCAGCACGACCTGCATGCCGAGCTGCGCGTGCCAGAACATGGCGATCAGCAGGCCGATCAGCGGCACCGCGTTCCACGGCTTGGCCACGGCGGCGGCGGCGGTCGCGTAGTCCGAGCCCAGCAGGCTCAGCACGAAGACCAGGAACCAGATGCCCAGCGCCACCAGGGCGGCGGCGGTCAGGCGCTGGTGCACAAAGTGCTCGGTGCCGGTCTTGGCCGAGCCAAGGCCACGCACGCTCTTCAACGGGGTACGGAACTTGCTCACGCGGCACCTCCGAACATCACATAGGCCCACACCAGCAGGGTGATCACCAGGCTGCCGATGACCGACAGCCAGCTGCTGCGGATGAAGGCGGGGATGCTGAAGCCGATGGCGAAGTCCTGCACCACATGGCGGATGCCATTGCACAGGTGATAGGCGAACGACCATGTCCACGCGAACAGGAACAC
This sequence comes from Stenotrophomonas maltophilia, assembly GCF_003205835.1. Classification (GTDB taxonomy): domain Bacteria; phylum Pseudomonadota; class Gammaproteobacteria; order Xanthomonadales; family Xanthomonadaceae; genus Stenotrophomonas; species Stenotrophomonas riyadhensis. The sequence continues at coordinate 1,753,504 of NZ_CP029773.1, read as the reverse complement.
GCGGCCATACCAGGCCCCGGCGTGGCCGGTGAAGCAGTTCCAGGACTCGGGCCCCATCATCAGGGCCAGCAGGCCGGCGGCGATGATGAGGGCACCAACAGACAGAAAGACGCCAGTGGCTCGATGCAGGATCGAGGTGGCCATCTGAATCTGCCAGCGATACACCTGAAGGTGCGGGGAAAGTGGGCGTTGTCTGGTCGCCATTCGCTGGGCTCGTTGTCTCGGCTGGGCGGCACGCGGCCGCGTTGGCTCAATGCTGATCAGAAATCGATGCAGCGTCCGTTTTTCTCCCAATCGCCGTACCGCACCGGATCAAGTCCGCCGCGGCCGCCGAATTCCTCTGCTTTTTCCTGTTCCACGGGCACGGGTGCCGCGGGGACCAGCGGGGCTTCAGATTCGTCGTCGGGAGTGGGGGTTGTTTGGCCTATCATGTTCGGTCTCGCAACGCACAAATTTTAGACCTCGTTCACGTGCCTGACAACCTGCCCCCTGCTTTCGTCGGATATCCGCGCCTGCCCGGCCACCAGCTGCTGAGCCTGCAAGGCCCGGATGCGGCTATCTTTGCCCACGCCCAGTTCAGCAGCGATGTCACCGCCCTGCCCCTGCAGCACTGGCAGTGGAGCGCCTGGCTGAGCGCCAAGGGCCGCACCCTGGCGGTGTTCCAGCTGCTTCGACTGGCGGACGACCACGTGATGCTGGTGCTGGCCGACGGCGATGCCGATGCGATTGCGTCGCAACTGCAGCGCTTCGTGTTCCGCCGAAAGGTGAAGGTGCAGGTGCGCAGCGATCTGGCGGTGGCCGGCGCGTTCACCGCACCCGAGGCCGCCAGTGGCGCCGCGATTGCGCAGACCGCAGGTGACGGCTGGGAGCTGGACCTGGGCAGCGACGCCTTGCCGCGGACCCTGCGCATTGGCAGCGCCGATGCCTTCGCCGCCGGCAGTGAAGCCGATGAGGCCGCTTTCGCACTGGCCTGGCGCCAGGCCGACCTGCGCTACGGCCTGCCCCGGCTGCAAGAAAGCCAGCGCGAAGTGTGGACCCCGCAGCAGCTGGGGTTGGACCGCCTGAACGGTTACAGCGTGAAGAAGGGCTGCTATCCCGGCCAGGAAATCGTCGCCCGTACCCACTTCCTCGGCAAAGCCAAGCGCGCGGTGCAGTTGCTGCATACCGCGGCACCGGCGCAGGCCGGCGATGGCGTGCAGCAGGATGGCGCAGCGCTGGGCACGATTGCCTGCGTGGCCGGCGACCTGGCACTGGCGGTGCTGCCGCTGGAAGCCAGCGACGCTGATCTGCAGGTCGGTGATGCCATCGCGCAGCGCATGCCGCTGCTGGATGGATTGGCGCGCTGAATCCGGTGGATGAAGGAATGGTAGTGCCGGCCGCTGGCCGGCAACCATGCCTGGTTGAGGTTGCCGGCCAGCGGCCGGCACTACCCGTTACAGGCGCTCGCCGGTTTCCGGGTTGAAGAAATGCAGGCCCTGCGGGTGGATCGCCACGCGGATCTGCTCGCCCACCGCCGGCAGGGACTGCGGCGCCACGCGCATGGTCAGCGCGTGCTGGCCACTGCTCAGATTCACGAAGATCTCGTTGCCGACCGGCTCGATGCCTTCAATGCGCGCGATGAACGCATGGGCATCATCGGCGGCCGCCGGTTGCAGGTGCTCCGGGCGCACGCCCACCGCGATCGGCTTCTGCAGCCACGCCGGATCGATCGTGGCCTGGCCCAGCGGTGCACGCCATTCGCCGTCGACCACGGTCACGCCACCGGCATCGCCCTGCAGCATGCCACGCAGCACGTTCATCGCCGGGCTGCCGAGGAAACCGGCCACGAACAGATTGGCCGGGCGGTCGTACAGCGCCATCGGCGTATCGATCTGCTGGATGATGCCGTCCTTCAGCACCACGATGCGCTGGCCCAGGGTCATCGCTTCGACCTGGTCGTGCGTCACGTAGATCATGGTGGTGCCCAGCTTGCGATGCAGCTGCGCGATTTCGGTACGCACGCTGTGGCGCAGCTTGGCGTCGAGGTTGGACAGCGGCTCGTCCAGCAGGAACACCGCCGGCTCGCGCACCAGTGCACGGCCCAGCGCAACACGCTGGCGCTGGCCACCGGACATCGCCTTGGGCAGCTTGTCCATCATCTCGGTCAGGCCCAGGGTCTGCGCTGCTTCGGCGATGCGCTTGTCGATGGTCGCCTTGTCATGCCCGCGCAGCTTCAGGCCGAAGGCCAGGTTCTCGGCCACGGTCATGTGCGGATACAGCGCGTAGCTCTGGAACACCATGGCGATGTCGCGATCCTTCGGCGCCACGTCGTTGACCACGCGGTCACCGATGGTCAGCGTGCCGCCACTGATCTCCTCCAGGCCGGCCACCATCCGCAGTAGGGTCGACTTGCCACAGCCGGACGGTCCGACCAGCACCATCAGCTCGCCATCGGCGACCTCGAAGCTGGCGTCCTTCACCGCGACCTGGCCGTTGTCATAGACCTTGCGCACACCCTGCAACTGCACTTTTGCCATATCACCTATCCGGTCCGCCCGAAGCCGGGCTGTCTTTTGGGACTGCCTCGGCCCTCCCGATGGCAGTGATGATTGCGCGCCTGCCGCATGACGGCGAGCACTGCAATCGAATACAGTTGCCCATTCTGCCATGTAAACGTTTTCACGTGGCACTATCCGATGATCGGTGCGCACCGATCTGCGTCGGCGGTTGAACGAAGGTTCCGCCGAGGCAGTGGTTTCGAATGGAACGGTCTTCCGCTACCCCGGAGAACGTTCCCGACGAACCTCGGACAGGCAGTTGCGCGGATGTCCCCCGAACCCAGCCATGAAGCGATTGACAACGATGTCACCCGGATCTGAAACTCGAGCGATGCACGACACCCTCTTCCTGTTCGGTGCCACAGGTGATCTGGCCCAGCGCTACCTGTTCCCTTCGCTGCTTCGCCTGCTTGGCGACGGCTTGCTGCCGGAGGACTTCCGCATCCGTGCGCTGGCCCTGTCCGGGCATGACACCGAAGCCTTCCATGACATCCTGCGGCCGCGCCTGCAGCAGGCCATGCCGATGGCCACGCAGGACGACATCAGCGCCCTGCTGCGCCGCATCGACTACCGTTCGGTGGACCTGCGCGACGTCGACTCGGTTGCCGCCGCGGTCTCCGACCTGGTGCACCGCAAGTGCGTCAGCTACCTGGCCATCCCGCCGGGCCTGTACATCTCCACCTGCGAAGGCCTGGCCAAGGGTGGCGCCCTCGCCGCACCGGCACGCCTGATGCTGGAGAAGCCGATCGGCAGCGACAGCGAGAGCGCCGAGGAAATCATCAGCACCATCGGCCAGTGGATCGACGAGGACCGCGTGTTCCGACTCGACCACTACCTGGGCAAGGCCGCGGTGCAGAACCTGATCGCACTGCGCTTCGGCAACACGCTGCTGGAAGCAGTGTGGAACCGCAACTACATCGAATCGGTGCACATCCTGGTGGCCGAGAGCGAAGGCGTGGATGGCCGCGACGCCTACTACGCCCGGTCCGGCGCCCTGCGCGACATGGTGCAGAGCCACATCCTGCAGCTGCTGTGCATGGTGGCGATGGAGCCGCCGGCCTCGCTGGAAGCCGACCGCATCCGCGACGAGAAGGTCAAGGTACTGCGCGCCCTGCGCCCGCTTGATGCCAAGCACGCCGCGCGTGACAGCATCCGTGGCCGCTACACCGCCGGTACCATCAACGGCCAGCCGGCCCAGGCCTACCAGCCGCCGGAAGGCAGCGACGTGGAAACCTTCGCCGGTGTCACCGCGCACATCGACAACTGGCGCTGGAGCGGCGTGCCGTTCCATCTGGTCACCGGCAAGCGCCTGCCCGAGCGCACCACGCGCGTGGTGGTCACGCTGAAGCCGGTCACCCACTGGCTGTTCGAGCGCCCTCAGCGCGCGCAGGCCGCACCGAACCGCCTGGTGTTCCAGCTGCAACCGCAGGAAAACATCGAACTGGGCCTGATGAGCAGCCTGGCCGGCCCGGAATGGGGCGCGCTGGAACTGCATCCGCTGGAACTGGAATTGTCGGTGCCGACTGGCCTGCACCGCCGCATCGCTTACGAACGCCTGTTCCTGGATGCCTTCAACGGCAACCACACGCTGTTCGTGCGCGATGACGAAGTGCGCGCCGCCTGGGCGTGGATCGACAGCGTCGCCAACGCCTGGAAGGACGCCAAGCTGCCGCTGGAGCCCTACCCGGCCGGCCAATGGGGCCCGAGCAATGCGGGCGAGTTCCTGCCGCAGGGCGTGGACGCGCCGGACAGCGGAGCGTCGGCATGAGTGCCAGCTCGCAGCCGGTGCTGGTCGCCGACATCGGCGGTACCAACGCCCGCTTCGCCCTGGCCGACACCTCGCAGGACGCACCGCTGCAGAAGGACAGCATCCGCGAATACGCGGTGGCGGAGTTCCCGTCGCTGGGTGATGCCGCGCGCCACCACCTGGAACAGATCGGCGCCACGGCCAGCCGCGGCGTGTTCGCGGTGGCCGGTCGCGTCGACGGTGACGAAGCGCGCATCACCAACCACCCGTGGGTGATCTCGCGCAGCCGCACTGCAGCCATGCTCGGCTTCAACGAACTGCACCTGATCAACGACTTCGCCGCACAGGCGATGGCGATTTCACTACTGCAGCCCGAAGACGTGGTCCAGGTCGGCGGCGCCGCCTGGGTCCCGGGCAAGCCGGGCCAGCCGCGCAACTACGCGGTGATCGGGCCGGGTACTGGGCTGGGTGTCGGCGGCCTGATCCTGCGCCATGGCCGCTGCTACCCGCTGGAAACCGAAGGCGGCCATGTCAGCTTCCCGCCGGGAACGCCGGAGGAAATCCGCATCCTGGAGATCCTGTCCGAGCAGTTCGGCCGCGTCTCCAACGAACGCCTGATCTGTGGCCCCGGGCTGGTCAACATCCATCGTGCCGTGTGCGAGATGGCCGGCATCGATCCGGGCCAACTGCAGCCGGTGGACGTGACCGCGCGTGCCCTGCACGGTGATCCGCAGGCGATGCGCACCGTGGATGTGTTCTGTGCCGTGTTCGGCGCCATCGCAGGCGACCTGGTGCTGACCCAGGGTGCATGGGACGGCGTGTTCCTGACCGGCGGGCTGACCCCGAAGATGCTCGATTCGCTGCAGCACTCCGGTTTCCGCCAGCGCTTCGAACACAAGGGCCGCTTCTCTTCGATCATGGCGCGGGTGCCCTCGTTGGCCGTGATGCATCCCCACGCCGGACTGCTGGGCGCCGCCGCCTACGCCGCCGACGCCGAACGTGACGCACCTGGAGTTGCCGCATGAGCCCCACCACCTTCCACGACGACCGCATCGAGTTCATCCAGCACGGCGATGCCGATGGCTGGATCGAGGCGGTGGCCGCCGAGATGGCGCAGACCCTCAACCACGACATCAACGAAGTGGGCCGTGCCCGCATCCTGTTGTCTGGCGGCACCACGCCGGCACCGGTCTACCAGGCCCTGGCCGAACTGGACGTGCACTGGGACCGGGTGGAAGTGAGCCTGGCCGACGAGCGCTGGCTGTCGCCGCAGGATCGCGACAGCAATGCCTGGCTGGTGCGCGAACACCTGCTGAAGCGCGCCGAAGGTGCGCATTTCGATCCGCTGGTGCGCATCGGCAAGCCGCTGCCGGAATGCGTGTACACCGCCAACCTGCAGGCCCAGCACAGCCAGCCGCCGAGCCTGGTGGCACTGGGCATGGGCAACGACGGCCACACCGCCTCGCTGTTCCCGGGCTCGAAGGACCTGGCCCGCGCACTGGAAAGCACCCTGCCCTACGCGGCGCTGGATGCCACCGGCTGCCCGGGCGCGAACCAGTGGCCGCTGCGCATCACCCTGACCCCGCACGGCCTGCGCCAGTGCCGCCAGCGCCTGCTGCTGCTGCGCGGCAAGCAGAAGCTGCAGGTACTGCGCCAGGCGCTGGACAGCAATGACGTCCAGCAGTACCCCATCCTCAATGCGATCAACCTGGAAGGCGCGCGCCTGCGCGTCCACTGGGCTGATTGATGTTGGCGGCGGCGCCGTGCCGCCGCTTGCCTCTCGCCACCACGAACGCCGGTAGCCAATGAGCCTCCATCCGCAACTGCAAGCCATCACTGAGCGTGTCATCCGCCGCAGCGCCGGCTCGCGCGCCGCCTACCTGGCCGCGATCGACGCCTCCCTGCGTGAAGGCCCGTTCCGCAGCCGCCTGAGCTGCGGCAACCTCGCCCACGGATTCGCCGCCTGTGGCGGCACCGACAAGAGCCGCCTGCGCGGTGGCGTGACACCGAACCTGGGCATCATCACCGCCTACAACGACATGCTGTCGGCGCACCAGCCGTTCGAGACCTATCCCGAGCAGATCCGCGAGATCGCCCGTGAGCTGGGTGCCACCGCACAGGTGGCAGGCGGCGTGCCGGCGATGTGCGACGGTGTTACCCAGGGCCGCGGCGGCATGGAACTGTCGCTGTTCTCGCGCGATGTGATCGCGCAGGCCACCGCGATCGGGCTCAGCCATGACATGTTCGACACCACCGTCTACCTCGGTGTGTGCGACAAGATCGTGCCGGGCCTGCTGATCGGTGCGCTGGCCTTCGGCCATCTGCCGGCGGTGTTCGTGCCGGCCGGCCCGATGACCCCGGGCATCCCGAACAAGCAGAAGGCCGAAGTGCGCGAGCGCTACGCTGCCGGCGAAGCGACCCGCGAAGAACTGCTGGAAGCGGAGTCCGCCTCGTACCACGGCGCCGGCACCTGCACCTTCTACGGCACCGCCAATTCCAACCAGGTACTGCTGGAAGCAATGGGCGTGCAGTTGCCGGGCGCATCGTTCGTCAATCCGGGCACGCCGTTGCGCGACGCCCTGACCCGCGAAGCGACCGAGCGCGCGCTGGACATCACGGCACTCGGCGACGACTTCCGCCCGTTGGGCCGGATCATCGACGAGCGCGCGATCATCAACGCGGTCATCGCGCTGATGGCTACCGGCGGTTCGACCAATCACACCATCCACTGGATCGCGGTGGCGCGTGCGGCCGGCATCGTGCTGACCTGGGACGACTTCGACGAACTGTCGCAGCTGATTCCGCTGCTGGCGCGCGTCTATCCGAACGGCGATGCCGACGTGAACCGCTTTGCCGCTGCCGGTGGCCCGGCGTTCGTGTTCGGCGAACTGATCAAGGCGGGCCTGATGCATGGCGACCTGGTCAGCGTGGCACGTGGCGGCATGGCCGACTATGCGCGCGAGCCGCAGCTGCGCGACGGCCAGCTGGTCTACCTGCCGGGCCTGGAACACAGCGCCGATGACGAAGTGGTGCGTGGCGTCGACAATCCGTTCGAACACCAGGGCGGCCTGCGCCTGCTGCGCGGCAACCTCGGCAAGTCGCTGATCAAGCTGTCGGCGGTGAAGCCGCAGTACCGCACGATCGAGGCACCGGCGGTGGTGGTCGACGCGCCGCAGGTGCTGAACAAGCTGCACGCCGGTGGCCTGCTGCCCGAGCATTTCGTGGCGGTGGTGCGTTACCAGGGCCCACGTGCGAACGGCATGCCGGAACTGCATTCGCTGGCGCCGCTGCTGGGCCTGCTGCAGAACCAGGGCCGGCGCGTGGCACTGGTCACCGATGGCCGCCTGTCCGGTGCCTCGGGCAAGATTCCGGCGGCGATCCATGTGACGCCGGAAGCGGCGCGCGGCGGTCCACTGGCCAAGGTGCGCGAGGGCGACATGATCCGCCTCGATGGCGAGGCCGGCACGCTGGAAGTGCTGGTGGACGCGGCCGAATGGGCCGCGCGCCCGCTGGCGCCGAACACCGCGCCAGCCGCGCATGATCTGGGCCGCAACCTGTTCGCGATCAACCGTCGCGTGGTGGGCCCGGCCGACCAGGGGGCGATTTCGATTTCGTGCGGGCCGGCGGCGGCTGATGGTGGGCCGTGGGAGTACGACGCGGAGTATGAGCTGGGGCACGATGCTGCGGCTGCGGCGGCGCCGCATGAGGCGAAGGACGCCTGAGGGTTGAAGAGCGTTGCGGGTGTGCGTTGGCGGTGAGTGTCCTGGTTGAGGCGGCGGGTTGATCTGGCTCCCCGTCAGCGGACGCCAAGAAGCGATACTTTGATCGCACTTGGAGGTCCTTTATGTCCCGTATTACCCGCCGTAGCTATACCGATGAGTTCAAGCACCAGGCCGTGGAGTTGGCCGAATCGCTTGGCCCAGCCGCAGCGGCCCGCCAGCTGGAAATGTCCGTCAAGACGCTGCAAATTGATTGACGCGGTCCGTGCTGGGCGCTCGTTGACGTCTGAGGCTCGCAGGCCGGCCACTGACCTGGAAAGCGAGATCAGCCGCCTTGCGGCCGAGAACGCCAATCTGAGATGGAGCGAGAATCCTAAAAAAACGGCGGCGTTCTTTGCAAAGAGTCCAAGTTGAGGTACGCCTTCGTCGCCCGTCATAGGACTCGTTACCCGCTCGGGTGCTGTGGTCGTGTTCTCGGCGTATCCGGTCTCTGGTTCCATGATTATCTGCACCGACAGTCCGCCCGAACCGATGATTGCCGATTGCCGTTCTTCGTACTGAGCTGCGGCCATTCATGCGGCCAGCAATCGCAGTTACGGCCGACATCGGCTGGTCAGGGCCCTGCGCGCCCGAAATCATGCCGTTGGCCACAAGCGGGTGGCTCCGGTTAAGTGGCCGAGGAGCGCATCCAAGGCAAGATCAAGGGACGCTCCCGGCGCAAAACCCCTGCCGCAGGTCGGCCCCAGCTCGCCCCAAACCTACTGGCATCGACAATTCACTCCCGGCACGGGTCCATCGGCGTGGGTCGGCGATATCACCTATGTGGCCACTCGCCAGGCTGGCTGCATTTGGCCGTGGTCATCAGCATCCAGACCCGGCAGGTGCTGGGCTACAGCGTCTCCGAGCGCATGACCGAGGACGTAGTGCTGAAAGCCTTTGCCAATGCCTGGGCGCTTCATCCCCAACCACCCGGCCTGATCTTCCATTCGGATCGAGGCGGGCAGTACTGGGGCAACGAGTATCGCCAGCTCTTGGAGTCCTGCGGGGTGGTTCAAAGCATGAGCCGCCCAGGCAACTGCTGGGATAACGCGGTGGCCGAGAGCTTTTTTGCCACGCTCAAGGCCGAAGCGGCTGCTGATCCATACGTGAGCCGGGAACAGGCCCGCCAGTCCATTGCGGCCTACATCCACGGTTTCTACAATCCCGCTCGGCTACACTCGGCGCTGGGCTATCAGTCGCCCAACACCTATGCCCGGCAGCTCAAAGCCGCCGCCTGAAACGGCTTCATGGCGTCCGTTTTCAGGGAGCCAGATCAGGTAGCCCCCACCAGGACACGCCGTAAACCCATCCATGGGGGCTCGGTCGCGCCATCCATGGCGCTCACGGTCCTGGTGGGGGCTACCCGCCGCCTCAGGACAGTTTCCCGGCGCCCTCGCGCCGCGAAGTGATCACTGAAAATCAAATTCAAACGCAGAAGCAAAGGCAGAAGCAGAGCTATGGGTATCGAACAACATCAGGTGAAGGCGGCGGAGCTGTTGCGTGCGGCGGGCATCCTGCCGGTGGTGACGATTCATACGCTGGACCAGGCGCGTGCGGTCAGCGCGGCGCTGCTGGAAGGTGGTTTGCCGGCGATCGAGCTGACGCTGCGTACGCCGGTGGCGATGGAAGCGCTGGCGATGCTCAAGCGCGAGCTGCCGGACGTGGTGGTGGGTGCGGGCACGGTGCTGACCGTGGAGCAGATGCAGCAGTCGATCGATGCGGGCGCGGACTTCCTGGTGACACCGGGCACGCCGCCGGCGCTGGCCGATGCATTGGCCGCTGCGCCGCTGCCGGTGGTGCCGGGTGCAGCAACGCCGACCGAGCTGCTGTCGCTGTATGCGCGTGGCTTCCGCGTGTGCAAGCTGTTCCCGGCCACGGCCGTGGGTGGGCTGGCGATGATCAAGGGCCTGGCCGGCCCGGTCGCCGACCTCAAGCTGTGCCCGACCGGTGGCATCACCGAAAACACCGCCGCTGAGTACCTCGAGCAGAAGAACGTGGTCTGCATCGGCGGTTCGTGGATGGTGCCGGGCAACTGGATCGCCGACGGCGCATGGGACAAGGTGCGCGCCAGCGCCGCTGACGCCGCGAAGATCATCAAGCGCGTGCGCGGCCACTGAGCCCGACAAAGGTGTAGAGCCGAGCCCACGCTCGGCTCCGGCATCATCAAGGGTCAGAGCCCTTTCCCACCGGGAAAGGGATCCGACCCCGGGCGACGAGCGCGCAAAGCGCGCGACCCGCTCCTGCTCTTCCTTCTTCATTCCGCGGTGGCGGCGCACGGAAACTGTCCGTGGCCCTGCAGAGGGATTGCGCAGGGGCGTAAGCGCCATGGATGGCGCGCCCGAGCCTCCAGGGATGGATTCATGGCGCCCCCTGCGCAATCCCTCCGCAGGGCCAATCCGACGAATCCTACCGCACACCGCGAGGGGCTCAGCCGTTGGCCGAAACCCTTACAGCGGCCGCGCCGGATCCACCAGCCCGTACTGGCTCGCCATCCGCGCCAGCGCGATGTTGTCGTGGATCCCCATCTTCTCGAACAACCGCGCCTTGTGCGTGTTCACCGTCTTCGCACTCAGGCTCAGCCGCCGCGCGATGTCTTCCTGGCGCAGGCCCTGGGTCAGCAGCAACGCCACTTCCAGCTCGCGCGGGGACAGGCTGTCGAACGGCGAACCGTTGCCTTCCACCGTCGACAGCGCCAGGTTCTGCGCGATGCTGGTGCCCAGGTAGCGACGGCCACCGGCCACGTCACGCACCGCGCGCAACAACTCCTGCGCATCGCAGCCCTTGCCGATGTAACCGGCGGCGCCAGCCTCGAGCAGCCGCTTCGGCAGCGGGCCATCTTCAAGCACCGACACGATCACCACGCGGGTATTGCGGTGGCTGCGGACGATGCGCTCGGTCACTTCCATGCCGCTCACGCCCGGCAGGTGCAGATCGCACAGCACCACGTCCGGCAGCAGCTGGCGCACTTCGCGCAGCGCATCTTCACCGGTCTCGGCTTCGCCCACCACCTCGATGTCGGTTTCCCCCGACAGAATCATCTTCATCCCGGTGCGGACCAGTGCGTGGTCATCCACCAGGTAGACTCGAATCGTCATTCATGTACCTCTTCGAATGCGGCCATTGCAGGTCAAGCTAGGCAGGGTGCCGATACCCTGCAAGCGCGCCCGTAATGCAGCGCCGGCGATCTGCCTTGCGCATCACAGTACGACGCGTTGTGCTTGCCCCCTGTCTTGCAGAACCTGCTGCAACGAAACAACTGATCTATCACGTAGACGTCCCCGAAGGGCCATCCACGTCAAACCCCCTGTGATGATGCTTCGCTGGCCTTCGCTGGCGGCGAGCCGTGACGTCGCCAAGGGTGCCGGCGACTGAACATGACCAGATAGCACCCTACCACCCAAACCAGCGCGGCACACCATCCGGCCAGGATATCGGAGGGGTAATGCACCCCCAGGTAGACCCGGGACACGCTGACCAGCAGGCTGAACGCCGGTGCGAGCAGCAGCACCGGCCAGCGCCAGCGGGTGTTCCAGGCCAGCAGCACCAGGGTCACCGCCAGGGTCATCGAGCCCATCGCATGGCCGCTCGGGAAGCTGAACGTCGACTCCGGCGCGATCGATTCCCACAGGCTGGGGCGCTGGCGCTGGAAGAAGTGCTTGCTGCCCATGTTCAGCAGCGCCGAGCCGACGAAGCTGACCGCCACGAAGGTCGCCTCGCGCCAACGCCGGTAGCCCAGCAGCGCGCCGATGATCAGCACATCGGCCGGAATCAGGAACCATTCGTAGCCCAGTCTGGAAATGAGCACGAAGAAGCGGTCGAGCAGCGGCGAATGCAGGCCATGCATCTGCCACAGCAGGGGCGCGTCGAAATGGAACGATTCAAACTCGTGCACTTCGTCGGCCAGGGCGACGAAACCGGCCAGCGGCAGCAGCACGCCACCGAACAGCAGCAGCAGGCGCCAGGCATTGCGCGCCATCCAGTGGCGGAAACCGGAGGCGGACTCCGGCGCAGCGAGGATCGCGGGCTTATCCGGCGCTTCGGACATATTTGTGTTCGACGTAATCGTCGATCAGGGCGACGAACTCCTGGGCGATGTTCTCGCCACGCAGGGTCACCTTCTTCTCGCCATCGACGAACACGGGCGCGGCCGGGGTTTCACCGGTGCCCGGCAACGAAATACCGATATTGGCGTGCCGCGACTCACCCGGCCCATTGACGATGCAGCCCATCACCGCCAGGGTCATGTTCTCCGCACCCGGGTGGTGGATCTTCCACAGCGGCATCTTCTCGCGCACATGGTTCTGTACCACCTTGGCCAGCTCCTGGAAGAACTCGGAGGTGGTGCGACCGCAGCCCGGGCAGGCCGTGACCAGCGGCGTGAAGGCGCGCTGGCCGGTGGTCTGCAGCAGTTCCTGGGCGACGATCACTTCCTGCGTGCGCGACTGGCCCGGTTCCGGGGTCAGCGAGATGCGGATGGTGTCACCGATGCCTTCCTGCAGCAGCACGCTCAGTGCCGCCGACGAGGCAACGATGCCCTTGCTGCCGATACCGGCCTCGGTCAGGCCCAGGTGCAGGGCGAAGTCCGAACGCTGGGCCAGGTCGCGGTACACCGCGATCAGTTCCTGCACGCCACTGACCTTGGCCGACAGCACGATGCGATCGCGCGGCAGGCCAAGCTCCACCGCCTGCTCGGCCGAATCCAGCGCCGAACGGATCAGCGCCTCGCGCAGCACGCGACCGGCATCCCAGGGCTGTTCGCGCAGGTTGTTCTCGTCCATCAGCTTCGCGGCCAGGGCCTGGTCCAGCGAGCCCCAGTTGGCGCCGATGCGTACCGGCTTGTTGTAGCGGATCGCGAACTCGATCAACTGCGCGAACTGCAGGTCCTTCTTCTTGCCGAAGCCGACATTGCCCGGATTGATGCGGTATTTGGCCAGCGCTTCAGCACACGCCGGTTCGGCGGTCAGCAGCTGGTGGCCGTTGTAATGGAAGTCGCCGATCAGCGGCACGTCGATGCCCATCATCGCCAGCTTGTCGACGATGCGCGGGATCGCCGCAGCGGCTTCAACGGTGTTGACGGTCAAGCGCACCATTTCCGAACCGGCCCGCCACAACTCGGCCACCTGCTTCACGCTGGAGGCCACGTCGGACGTGTCAGTGTTGGTCATCGACTGCACCACCACCGGCTTGCCTCCGCCTACGGTGACCCCGCCGATCTGCACGGCATGGGTCTGGCGGCGGGGCCAGGAGGTGGCATCGGAGGGAGGAGTCGGGCGGGTGACGGCGTCGTGCATGGGCGCATTCTACCGCCCGCCCCCGCATTCCGGGTGACTCGCATTCAGCCGGCGGCACGGCTGCGGCCTATTGTCGCAGGCACGCCCGCCCGTGAACGCATACGATGAGCGTGAATGACCGGTCCCGACGCCCCGTTTCTCCGTACCCTGTGCAGCCTGCGCTGGCTTGCCGTAGGCGGCCAGGCCGCCACCATCCTGGTCGCCACCTGGGTGCTGGGCCTGCCGTTGCCGCAGCTGCCGCTGTGGGCCGGCGTGGCGGTGCTGACCCTGTTCAACATCTACACCCAGTTGCGTCCGGAAGCGGCCGATACCGCACCGCTGACCGCGTTCGGCCACATCCTGGTGGACGTGATCATCCTGACCTGGATGGTCGGCTGGAGCGGCGGCATGGCCAACCCGTTCAGCTCGCTGTTCCTGATCCTGATCGCGCTGGCCGCGTTCGCCCTGCCCCTGCGCTGGGCACTGGCGGTGGCGCTGGCCTGCCTGCTCGGCTACGCCGCCAGCGGCATCTTCGGCCAGCCATTGCCGGACGGTTATTTCCGCGCGCAGGACCTCAACCGTTGGGGCGTGGTCGCCAACTTCCTGATTTCCGCCGCGGTGGTACTGGCCTTCTCCACCCGGCTGGCGCTGGCCCTGCGGGAGCGCGAACTGGAATTGTCGGCCCTGCGCGAGCGCTTCGCCCGCAACGAGGGCATCGTCGCGCTGGCCACCCATGCCGCCTCGGTGGCGCATGAACTGAACACGCCGCTGGCGACCATGACCCTGCTCGCCGACGATGTGGCCGAGCGCAGCGAAGAGCCGGAAGTGCGCGAGGACATGGAAACCCTGCGCGAGCTGCTGGTGCAGTGCCGGGAGCGCGTGCTGGCGCTGGCTGCTCCGGCCTCGGCCGACGCACCGGGCCGCAGCCACTCCAGCGCCCAGCAGGTGCTGGAGCAGTGGCGCCTGGTGCGGCCGACCATCGACCTGCACCGCAACGACGATGCGCCGCTGCGGCTGCCACTCGACCCGGGCGTGGGCCACCTGCTGATGGTCCTGCTCAACAATGCCGCCGATGCCGGCGAGAAGGCCGGCCGGCCACGCGTGGACCTGGACCTGCGCATCGAAGGCGACAACCTGATCGGCGAAGTCCGCGACTACGGCCATGGCTTCGACGCCCGTGCCGCCGTGCTGCCGGGCAAGCTGTTCGGCAGCAGCAAGAGCGAGGGCATGGGCGTCGGCCTGGCCCTGTCCCATGCCACCATCGAACGCCTCGACGGCGAGATGTGGATGCGCCCGGCCCAGGGGGCCGGCAGCCGCGTCGGCTTCCGCCTGCCGCTGGCCCCACGCGAGGACACCCCATGAGCCTGCATCACTCCACCCTTGGCCTGCTGGTCGACGACGACGAGCTGTACCTGCGCACCCTGCAGCGCAGCCTGGCGCGCAAGGGACTTGAAACCCAGACCGCACAGGATGCCGCCAGCGCACTGGCGCTGGCCCGGCAGCATCCGCCGGCGTTCGCCCTGATCGACCTGAAGCTGGGCAGCGATTCCGGCCTGTCCCTGATCCAGCCATTGCGCGCCCTGCGCGCGGACATGCGGATCCTGCTGGTGACCGGCTACGCCAGCATCGCCACCGCCGTGGAGGCGATCAAGCTTGGCGCCGATGACTACCTGCCGAAGCCGGCCACGGTGCCGATGATCCTGCGCGCCCTCGGCGAGGAAGACGACGGCCCGGCCGACGATGGCGAAATGGAAGTGCCCGATGCGATGACGCCGATCAGCCGCCTGCAGTGGGAACACATCCAGCAGGCGATGCACGAGACCGGTGGCAATGTGTCGGCGGCCGCGCGCCTGCTCGGCATGCACCGGCGCTCACTGCAGCGCAAGCTGGCCAAGCGGCCGAGCCCGGAGCGCGACCCGAGCCGATGACGGGGTAGTGCCGGCCGCTGGCCGGCACCCTCGTGAACGGTGAAGGCATCGCCAGAATGCCGGCCAGCGGCCGGCACTACCAGAAGACAGGACCACCTGTAGTGCCGGCCGCTGGCCGGCACCAGAACCTCAGCGCTTGAGCTGCGCCAGGATCTCGCGGGTCATCGGATCGGCAACGGCCACATCCTCGCCCTGCAGCGCCGGCAACAGGCCACTGGCCAACTGCTTGCCCAGCTCGACACCGAACTGGTCGAACGCGTTGATGTTCCAGATCACCGACTGCACGTACACGGCGTGTTCGTACATGGCGATCAGCGCACCCAGCGCCTGCGGGGTCAGCGCGTCGAGCAGGATCAGCGTGCTCGGGCGGCCGCCCGGGTAATCGCGGTGCGGATCGTCGCTGCTCTGGCCATTGGCCAGCGCCTCGGTCTGTGCAAGCAGGTTGGCCAGCAGGGCCTGGTGATTGATCGTGTAGGGATCATCGTTGTGCACGCAGCCGATGAAGTCGGCCGGAACGATGCTGGTGCCCTGGTGCAGCGCCTGGAAGAAGCTGTGCTGCACATCGGTGCCCGCCCCGCCCCACCACACCGGCACGGTGTCAGTGGTGACCGGCAGGCCATCACGCTGCACGCGCTTGCCCAGGCTTTCCATCACCAGTTGCTGCAGGTAGGCCGGCAGCAGCGCCAGGCGCTGGTCGTAGGTCATCACCGCATGCGTGGCATGGCCCAGCAGGTTGCGGTTCCAGATATCGGTCAGGCCGTGCAGCACCGGCAGGTTGCGCTCCAGCGGTGCATCCAGCGCATGCGCATCCATCTGCGCGGCGCCTTCCAGCAGCTGCTCAAAGCGCTCGAAGCCGATCGCCAGCGCGATCGGGAAACCGACCGCCGACCATAGCGAATAACGGCCACCGACCCAGTCCCACATCGGCAGTACACGATCGGCGGCGATGGCGAAGGCCTTGGCGGCACGTTCCGGATTGGCGCTGACGGCATACAGGCGCTCGCTGCCGCCCAGCCAGTCGTGCAGGATCTGACCGTTGAGCAGGGTTTCCTGCGTACCAAAGGTCTTGGAGATGAGGATGCCGGCGGTCTTCGCCGGATCCAGCGTGGCCAGCGTGCGCTGCATGGCGGCGCCGTCCACGTTCGACACGAAATGCACGCGCAGGCGCGCACCGGTGACCGGGCGCAGCGCATCGGCGACCAGGCGCGGACCGAGGTCGGATCCACCGATGCCGACGCTGACCACATCGGTCACGCCACTGTCTTCCAGCGCGCGCACCAGCACGCCCATGCGTTGGCGGATCCCGCGCGCGGTGGCATAGGCCTCGGCCGCCACCGGCGCATCGACCACATCGCCACGCAGCGCGGTGTGCAGCGCGGCGCGGCCTTCGGTCAGGTTGACCTGCTCGCCGCGGAACAGGCGCGTGATCGCACCACCGACATCACGCTCGGCCGCCAGCGCCAACAGCGCCTGCAACGCCGCGGCATCGTATTTCTGCCGGGCGAAATTGACATACAACGGACCGACCCGCAGCGCCAGGTCCTGTACACGGCCGGGTTCGGCGGCGAGCAGGCTGGGAATGCTTGCGCCCTTCAGGCGCTGGGCGTGGGAATGCAGCGAGTCGAATCCGTTGTTCGTTGTCATGCGGCCTGTGTCGGGATCGTGTCGTTGGTGTGGGAGATCTGGTTGTTGCCATCAACGTACACCAGCTTCGGCTTGAAGCTGTCAGCTTCCTGCTCGGTCATGCTGGCGAACGCGGCGATGATGATGATGTCACCGACCTGCACGTGGCGCGCGGCGCCACCGTTGAGCGAGACAACGCCGCTGCCTGCTTCGGCGCGGATGGCATAGGTCGAGAAGCGCGCACCGTTGGTCACGTCCCAGATGTGCACCTGCTCGAACTCGCGGATGCCGGTGGCAGCCAGCAGGTTGTCATCGATGGCGATCGAGCCTTCGTAGTTCAGCTCGGAATGGGTGACGGTGGCGCGGTGGATCTTGGTCTTGAGCAGGGACAGGTGCATGGGGGCGCTGCAACGGCAAAGGAAAGAGCGGATTCTAGCACCCGCTTGGCCATCGTCAGGGGGCTGCAGCAGGACGCTGAAGGCCGTTCAGGCGCGCTCGCCCGGCGGCAGCGGCGCGGCATGGCCGAAACTGCCTTCCAGGGACAGCCGGAACACCGCATGGAAGGCCAACCCAGCGACCAGGCCGAAGCCTCCCGCAGCCAGCACCTGCATGGCATAGCTGATCACATCGAATGTATCGACGTAACGCAGGCGCTGCAGCAGCGGGCCGCTGTCGTCGCCCGGCCAGGCACAGGTGGCCATGGCCAGCGCGCCCAGGCCAAACCCCACAAGGACGAAACCGACCTGGCGCAGGCGCTGCTGAGACTGCAGGATCAGCGCCATCGGCAACAGCACGGCAATGGCATTGCAGACCGCCAGTACGAACATCAGCCCGCCACCGATCAGTGCCGGCACCGGTGTACGCCCGAGGTCCAATGCGAACAGCAGGCCGCCGAACAGCTGCGCCGGCAGCATGCCGGCGGCCAGCACCGCCAGGATCGAAGCCTGGGCAAGGCGGCCGGTATCAGTGGTGGGGGTGTTCATTTCCGGTCTCCCGTCCGTGGGATGGCGAGAGGCGCCCATTGCGGGCGCCCCGGAGCCGCATGCGGCTCAGAACTCCAGGTTGTCGATCAGGCGGGTGGTGCCCAGCCGCGCGGCAATCAGCGCCACGCGGCCACCGCCGTCGAAGGTCGGCTCGGCCAGTTCCGGAGTGCGCAACACGGCGTAGTCGACCTGGAAACCGGCGGCCTGCAGCGCAGCGGTGGCATCGGCCTCGATGCGCTCGCGTGCCTGCCCGGCGACATAACCCTCGCGCATGCCCATCAGGGTGCGGTGGATGGTGGTCGCGACCGGGCGTTGTTCGGCGCTCAGGTACTGGTTGCGCGAACTCTTGGCCAGGCCATCCTCGTCACGCACGATCTCCGCACCAACGATCTGGATCGGGAACGACAGCTCGGCCACCATCTGCTTGATCACGGCAAGCTGCTGGTAGTCCTTGCGGCCGAACACGGCCACGTCGGGCTGTACCTGCAGGAACAGGCGTGCGACCACGGTGCAGACACCGTCGAAGTGACCCGGTCGGCTGGCGCCTTCCAGCACTTCACTGACGCCGGGCGCGTGCATGCGCGTGGTCTTGTCCACGCCCAGCGGGTACATCGCCTCGACGCTGGGCAGCCACACCGCATCGCAGCCGACCTGCTCCAGCCCGGCCACGTCGGCCTCGGGCGTGCGCGGGTAGCGGCTGAAGTCCTCGTTCGGCCCGAACTGGGTCGGGTTGACGAAGATGCTCGCCACCACCCTGTCGGCATACTGGCGGGCCAGGGTCACCAGCGAATGGTGGCCCCCATGCAGGTTGCCCATGGTCGGCACCAGCGCCACGCGCAGGCCCTCGCGCTTCCACTGGGCGATCTGCCCGCGCAGAGCGCCGAGCTCGTTGAAGGTCTGGATCATTGGGCGTAGGCGTGCTGTTCGTCGGGGAAGCTGCCGTCGCGCACGGCGTCAGCATAGGCGCGGGTGGCACCGGCCACCGAACCGCCTTCGGCAAGGAAATCCTTGACGAACTTGGGACGGCGATGGCCACTGTCCAGGCCAAGGAAATCGTGCAGCACCAACACCTGGCCGTCGCACTGCGGGCCGGCACCGATACCGATGGTCGGCACATCCACCGCAGCGGTCACGTCCGCGGCGACCGGGGTCGGCACGCATTCGAGCACCATGATGCTGGCGCCGGCAGCGACCACAGCCTTGGCATCTTCCACCAGCTGGCGAGCGGCATCGCCACGCCCCTGGATCTTGAAGCCACCCAGTCGCAGCACCGACTGCGGGGTCAGGCCCAGATGCGCACAGACCGGAATCTCGCGCTCGACCAGGTAGCGGATGATGTCGACCTTGAAGCCGGCACCTTCGATCTTGACCATCTCAGCGCCGGCCTGCAGCAGCTGCAACGAGGCATCCAGCGCGCGCTCCGGGGTGGCATCGGCGCCGAACGGCAGGTCGGCCACAAGCAGCGCACGCTGCAGCACGCGGGCCACGGCGCGGGTGTGGTAAACCATGTCCGCCACGGTTACCGGCAGGGTCGAATCATGGCCCTGCACCACCATGCCCAGCGAATCGCCGATCAGGATCAGGTCGACGCCGTTGGCATCGAAGGTGCGGGCGAAGCCGGCGTCGTAGGCGGTCAACATGACCAGCTTCTGGCCATTGCGCTTGGCTTCGGCCAGGGCGGGAACGGTCCAGGGCTTGCTGTCTGCGTGGGTGCTCATGTGCTGATAACCGGGGGAGATAACCCGGCCATTATCACCCTAACGGCGCGATCCCGCAGGCATCCACCCGCATCACTGCATCCTGCACGCGACCGTGGCCGGGAATGGCCAGATCCGGCGCGATTTCGGCCAGCGGCACCAACACGAAGGCGCGCTCGTGCATGTACGGGTGCGGCACCTTCAACCCGGGCTGGTCGAGTTCCTGCGCGCCATACAGCAGCAGGTCCAGGTCCAGCGCGCGCGGGCCCCAGTGCACCGACGGGTCGCGCACGCGGCCGAAGCGCTGCTCCAGCGCCAGCATCGCCTGCAGCAGCTCATCGGCCGGCAACGTAGTGTCGACCGCAGCCACCGCGTTGACGAACGGTGGCTGGTCTTCATTGCCCCAGGCCGGGGTGGCGTAGAGGCGTGAGGCCTGGCGCAGGCGGGTACCGGGCAGGTCGTCGAGCGCGGCAATCGCCGCGCCGACGGTGGCGGCCGCGTCGCCGAGGTTGGCGCCGAGGCCGATCCAGGCAAGGGTCATCGCTTACTCGCCCGTTGCACCGGCCGGGGCACCCGGACGACGACGGCGACGGCGACGCTTGCGCGGCGCCCCGTTCTCGTCGTCACCCTCTTCGCTGTGCATCGCATCCAGCGACGATTCCAGTTCGCGACCGGACTGTGCCTGTGCCTCGCGCCAGAATTCAACATCGGCGGCGTGTTCGGCCGAGGCTACCTGGCGCAGGCTGAGGAAGTCGAATGCAGCACGGAAACGCGGATGGGTCAGGGTGCGGAACACGCGCTTGCGCTGGCGCGAGCCGAAGCGCGACTGCAGCAGCCAGATCTCCTGCATCGGCAGCGAGAAGCGGCGCGGCAGCGCGATGGTGCTCAGCTGCTGCACCGTGACGCGGTCAGCGGCACGACGCTGCGCTTCTTCCGGCGCCACGCCCTGCTTGAGCAGGGTCGCCTGCGCGCGACAGTAGGCCGGCCACAGCAGCAGCGCGAACAGGAACGCGGGCGAGACAGGCTCGTCGTTGGCCACGCGCGCATCGGTGTTGGCCAGGCCTTCAACCAGCATGCGGCGCAGCGCGCCGGTGCGGTTGGACTTGAGCGCCTTGGCGCTTTCCGGGAACAGCACATCCAGCAGGCCGTAGCGCTCCAGGCCTTCGAAGCTGGCCACGCCGTGCCCGGACAGGAACAGCTTGAGCACTTCCTCGAACAGGCGTGCCGGCGCGGCTTCATTGAGCAGGTCGGCCAGGCGCGGGATCGGCGCGGCGGTGCCCTCTTCGATCTGGAAGCCGAGCTTGGCCGCCAGGCGCACCGCACGCAGCATGCGTACCGGATCCTCGCGGTAGCGCTGTTCGGGGTCGCCGATCAGCTTCATCAGGCGCGCCTGCACGTCTTCAAAGCCGCCTGTGTAGTCGCGCACCGAGAAGTCCTCGATGGCGTAGTACAGAGCGTTGCAGGTGAAGTCGCGGCGGACGGCGTCGTCTTCGATGGTGCCGTACACGTTGTCGCGCACGAGCATGCCGTTTTCCATCTCACGGTCGCCGCTGCCGTCATCGCTGTTGGCACGGAAGGTGGCGACTTCGATGATCTCGCGGCCGAACACCACATGGGCGAGGCGGAACCGGCGACCGATCAGGCGGCAGTTGCGGAACAACTGCTTGACCTGTTCGGGCGTGGCGTCGGTGGCCACGTCGAAATCCTTGGGTTGGCCATTGACCAGCAGATCGCGCACCGCACCGCCGACAAGGTAGGCGCCGAAGCCGGCATCGCGCAGGCGATAAAGCACGCGCAGGGCGTTCGGGCTGATGTCCTTGCGGGAGATCGTGTGCTGGTCGCGCGGGATGACGCGCAGGCTGAACGGTGATGTAGCAGGGGAAATGATGTTGGCGCTTCCGGTTGAAGTTTCGGGATTGCCCAATGGCATCGAGGTGCATATACTAGCGCTCCTGCCTCGGCAGCGACACAGTTACGCTCCCTTCGTCTAGTGGTTAGGACGTGGCCCTCTCAAGGCTAAAACAGGGGTTCGAGTCCCCTAGGGAGCGCCAGTCGCCGCAGCAGGAACCGAAAAAGCCCGCCTTTGTGCGGGCTTTTCTGTTTTCCGGGATTGCATTGGCATCGGTCGGCCTGGTCGCAGTAGCGCCTCCCTGTTCCTGCGCGGGAGGGGGCAGGCCACCCCGGCCTGGACACGCAAAAGCCCATCCATGGTGCTCGATGGCGCCTTGCTCGCGTGCGCTGTCCTGCGCACTCGGCAAGACCAGGGTTGGGCTCCTGCCCAACCCGTCGGGCGCATGCACCCAACCCATGGCGCCAACGGTCCCGCCCTGGGTGACCCCACCGGCTCTGGACGGTTTCCTGCGCCCCCGGCAACAACCGACCAGCGCTTCGCCGCGTCCGCACGCACCATGAAACTGTCAGGAGGGGGCAGGCCGCCCTCTCCAGGACCGTTGGCGCCATGGGTTGGGCGCATGCGCCCGACGGGTTGGGCAGGAGCCCAACCCTGGTCTTGCCGAGTGCGCAGGACAGCGCACGCGAGCAAGGCGCCATCGAGCACCATGGATGGGCTTTTGCGTGTCCTGGAGAGGGCGGCCTGCCCCCTCAAACTCGGGACAACCAGGCGCCAACAGGATGCAACCGAAGCCGGGCAACGTCAGCCTTCCATCTGCTCCAGCTCCTTGCCCTTGGTCTCGCGCACGCAGCGGACCACGAAGAAGATCGAGAGGATCGCAACGACAGCGTAGATGCCGTAGGCCCCGGCCAGGCCGATGCCGGCCAGCAGCATCGGGAAGGTCACGGTGATCGCGAAGTTCGAGGTCCACTGCGCCGCGCCGGCAACGGCCAACGCCGGGCCGCGGATCTGGTTCGGGAACATCTCGCCCAGCATCACCCACATCACCGGGCCCCAGGACATGTTGAAGAACACCACGTAGACATTGGCGGCGACCAGCGCCAGCCGGCCCATGCCATCGGACAGCTGCAGGCGCCCATCGGCCAGGCTGCCGCTGGCAAACGCCACCACCATCAGCACCAGCGCCACCGACATGCCAACCGAGCCGATCCACAGCAGTGGCTTGCGCCCGATGCGGTCGATCAGCAGCACCGTCAGCAGGCAGGCGCCGATGCTCAGCGCGCCGGACAGCACGTTGATCAGCAGCGCGTCGCTTTCCGAGAAGCCCACCGCCTGCCACAGCACCGCGCCGTAATAGAACACCACATTGATGCCCACCAGCTGCTGGAACATGGCCAGGCCAATGCCTACCCAGAGGATCGGGCGCAGTCTGCCGGTGGCCTTGCTGCGCAGGTCGCTGAAGCGCGGCTTGTGCTGGTCCTGGGCCAGGCTCGCCTCGATCTCGGCCTGCTTGGCCGTTGCGGCGCCCTCGCCATACAGCCGGGCCAGCACCGCCCTCGCCTGCGCCTGCCGCCCCCTCAGCACCAGGAAGCGCGGACTCTCCGGAATCACCAGCAACAACAGCAGGAACAGCCCCGACGGCAGCGCCTGCATCCAGAACATCCAGCGCCAGGCCTCATGGCCCAGCCACAACGGCTCGGTCGAGGCGCCGGCGGCGCGGGCCAGCAGGTAATTGCTGAGGAAGGCCGCGAACAGGCCACAGATGATCGCCATCTGCTGCACCGTGGCCAGGCGACCGCGATAGCGCGCCGAGGCCACCTCGGCGATGTAGGCCGGTGACATCACGCTGGCCGCGCCTACGGCGAAGCCGCCGAGCACGCGGGCGGCGATGAACAGCCAGGAAGCATGGGCGGCACCGGCGCCCAGCGCCGAAACCAGGAACATCAGCGCCGAGACGATCAGTACACCGCGACGCCCCAGGCGGTCGCCCAGCCAGCCCGCCAGGAAGGCACCGATCGCGCAGCCCAGCAGCATCGAAGCCACCTCGAAGCCCAGCGCGGCCTCGCTGGAGTTGAAGGCCTGGCGCAGGCCATCGACCGTGCCATTGATGACACCACTGTCGAAGCCGAACAGGAAACCGCCGAGGGTGGCCACGCAACTGATCAGGACAATGAACGCAGTGTTCTCGCCGCCGTGGGAGGCGGCGCCGGACTGGGCTTGGGGCATGGGCAATCCTGCTGGGAAGGGGTTTCGGCTGCCAGGGCAGCCTGTGCTCCCGCAGCGTCGCACAGGCCGCGCCATGCCGCCAATATCCGCCACGGCCGCGCCTGCCAGACGCCCGTTTTCGGCCCCGCGCCGACACCGGGGGCCAACCTGTTCTAGAATTGTCGGGTTCAGGAATCGATCCACCCCCAGCCCATGCCCTTTGTCGTCACCGAAAACTGCATCAAGTGCAAACACACCGATTGCGTGGAAGTGTGCCCCGTGGATTGCTTCCACGAAGGCCCGAACTTCCTGGTGATCGACCCGGATGAGTGCATCGACTGCACCCTCTGCGAGCCGGAGTGCCCGGTCAACGCGATTTTCCCCGAGGACGACGTCCCCGCCGGCCAGGAAGGCTTCGTTGCCCTCAACGCCGAGCTGGCGAAGGAGTGGCCGGTGCTGACCGTGCGCAAGGACCCGCCCGCCGATGCCGGCGAATGGGACGGCAAGCCGGACAAGCTGAAGCTGCTGGAGCGCTGAGAAGCGCCTGCTGCGGCAACGAGAAAGGGCGCCCATGGCGCCCTTTCTCGTTGCTCGGCAGATACCAACCGCGCGATCCGGCAGGTGCCAACCGCAAGATCCGGTAGCTGCCAACAGCAAGATCCGGTAGGTGCCAACCTTGGTTGGCACAGAAGCGCCGACCAAGGTCGGCCTCTACCAGAGGCAGCCCTTACTGGGCCAGCTTCGCCTTCAGTGCGGCGATCAGCTTCACCGGTGCTTCGGCGGTGGCCGGCAGGCCACGCGGGTCGACCGCGGAGATGTAGGCGCCGGCATCGACGGCAACCACGCGAACCAGGAAATTGCTGCCTTCGTAGGCCACATCGTACGAGCCGAGCAGCTGCGCGCGGCTGGCGATGGTCACACCCGCCACGCCTTCCAGTGCGGTACCGACCTTGGCGAAGGCTTCATCCTTGCCGCCGGCAATGGTGAAACCGGTGTTGCCCACGGCCGGAGCCGCAGCCGCAGGCGCGGCCGGCTTGGTTGCCGAGACCAGCGCCGGCACCTTGTTGTCACCGGTGGTGGCCGGCAGGTTCAGGTCCGGCGGCACTTCCAGCGGACGCATTTCCGGGGCCAGGGCGTAGTCGCCCTTGACGCCACGCTTGAAGCAGCCGGTGGTGCCGGCGGCGACGGCCACGGCAAGCAGCGCGTAGGACAGCACGCGGACGGTGGAAACGGATTGACGCATGTGAATCTCCTGGGTCAGACCAAGACGGAAGGTCAGTGGCTGGAAAGGGCTTCGAGGGCGGCGATGTCGCCGGCAAGATGATCGGCCGCCGGATGGTGCGCCGCCGACAGCGGCAGCAGCGGCAGACGCAGGTCGTGACCGATGCCGATGCGACGCAGCAGCGCCTTGACCGGAATCGGGTTCGGCTCAACGCCGCAGAAATCATGGAACGGATGCAGGCGCGCATCCCAGGACTCGGTGGCTTCGTGATCGTGGGCGGCAGCCAGCTCGCACATCCGGCGGTAGGCGCCGGGCAGCACGTTGGAGCCGACCGAGATCAGGCCATCGATACCGGCCCGGATCGAGCGCGCGGCCGTGCCGTCATCACCACTGAGCACCGCGAACTTCGGGCTGCGCAATGCCAGCAGCGCCTGCACCCGGCCGGTGTCACCCACCGCTTCCTTGATGCCAACGATGTTGGGATGGCTGGCCAGCTCGGCCACGGTCTCCGGCTGCATGTCGCACCCGGTACGGCCGGGCACGTTGTACAGCACGACCGGCAGCCCGCCCTGGTCGGCAACTGCGCGGTAGTGCGCGATCAGGCCAGCCTGGGTCGGCCGCACGTACGGCGGGGTGACCACCAGCGCGTGGCTGGCGCCAAGCGCGGCGGCACGGCGGGTCTGTTCGATGGTCTTGGCGGTGCCCGACAGGCCGGTACCGGCCATGACCGGGATGCGGCCGCCGATGCGCTCGACCGCGCTGGCCAGCAGCAGGTCGTACTCGGCATCGGTGAGGGTCGCTGCTTCACCGGTCGAGCCGGCTACGACAACGCCATGGACGCCACCTTCCAGTTGCAGGTGCAGCAGGCGCTGCCAACCGTCGGGATCGAGGGCACCGTCGGCCCGGAACGGGGTCGCCAGCGCGGTGATGAGGCCGGAAAGGGACAAGGACGTGCTGCTCTTGGCTGGGAAGGGAAAACGCCCGCCACGAAAGGCCGGGGGCGACCTGAATGTTACTTGCGGCGCGAAAGCACGGGCAAGTATGCTGGACACCGGTGGATCCCCGCCTCAGGCGGGCATTCAGACTAACGCATGCATTACCCGGAATCGCCTTGACCGACACCACCCCGCGCCCCGCGCCGAGCGAAAACCACCTCCTGATCAACGCCTACACGACGCATCCGGAGTCCCCCCTGCTGTCCGTCACCCGCCGCATTGCCGACAGCGGCTGCAATCTGGTGGACGCACGCTTGGCCACGGTCGGCCGCGATGTCTCGGTCACCGCCCTGGCCACCGGCTCCTGGGACTCGGTAGCCAAGCTGGAAGCGATGCTGACCCGGCTGGAGCGCGAAGAGGGCCTGAAACTGGTCTGGTACCGCACCGCCGCCAAGCAGGCGCAGTCCAACCTGCTGCCGTACATCGTCGAAGTGATCGCCGCCGACAAGCCCGGCATCCTGTTCCAGCTGGCCGATTTCTTCGACCGTCAGGGCATCACCATCGAGAACCTGCAGAGCACGCGCTACCGCGCCATGCAGACCGGTGCGGAGATGTTCAGCGCGCAGGTCACCATTGGCGTCCCGGCCAACATGCACATCGCCGCACTGCGCGACGACTTCCTTGAATTCTGCGACCACCTGAACCTGGACGCGATCATGGACCCGATGAAATTCTGATTCTTCGCGCGCCTCTCACGGGCGCGTGGCGTTTCATGCAATTGTCGTAGAAAGAACCCAGGCTCGACAGAAGGACCTCATGAACAACGGCGATACCCTGGACAGCACCACCCTCTCCCTGCCGCTGGCGCTGTCCGGTGGCGAACAGGCCACCCTCGGCGACTACGCCGGCCACTGGCTGGTGCTGTACTTCTACCCCAAGGACAGCACCCCCGGCTGCACCACCGAAGGCATCGACTTCAACGCACTGCTGCCGAAATTCAAGAAGGCAGGCGCGGTGGTACTCGGTGTCTCGCGCGACTCGGTGAAGTCGCACGACAACTTCTGCGCCAAGCAGGGCTTCAACTTCCCGCTGGTCAGCGATGGCGACGAAGCGCTGTGCAGCGCCTTCGACGTGATCAGGATGAAGAACATGTACGGCAAGCAGGTACGTGGCATCGAACGCAGCACCTTCCTGATTTCCCCCGACAGCCGCATCGTGCAGTCCTGGCGCAAGGTCAAGGTTGCCGGCCATGCCGATGCCGTTCTCGCCGAACTGAAGGCCTCCCAGTCCAAGTGAGTCCCACTGCCTACTGTGTCTGCCATCACCCTGCCCCGCGGCAGGCCGTGGTGGTTTTTCCCTGTCCGTAACCAGGAATCGACGATGACCCGAGGCAAGCGCATCTACGTGCTGGATACCAACGTGCTGATGCACGATCCCACCGCGCTGTTCAAATTCGAGGAGCACGACGTCTACCTGCCCATGCAGGTGATCGAGGAGCTGGACAACGGCAAGAAGGGCACCTCCGAAGCGAGCCGCAACGCCCGCCAGGTGAGCCGCTTCCTCAACGAGCTGGTGCAGGAATCCGGCCTGGACAACCTGGCCGACGGCATTCCGCTGCAGCGTCCCAATGGCCTGCAGCTGCGCGGCAAGCAGAGCGCCGGCAAGCTGCGCTTCCAGACCAGCCATTTCGACGCCGGCAAGAGCTTCGGCAAGGTCATCCCGGACAACGCCATCCTCGGCGCGATCCTGGCGCTGAAGGAGGAAACCCCGGACCTGCCGGTGGTGTTCGTTTCCAAGGACATCAACCTGCGGATCAAGGCCGCGATCGCCGGCATCGTGTCCGAGGACTACGAGAACGACCGTGCGCTGGACGATTTCAGCCTGCTCTACACCGGCGCCACCGAGCTACCGGAAGACTTCTGGAAGCGCCACGGCGATGACCTGCGCAGCTGGAGCGACAAGGGCCGCACGCATTACGAAATCCTGGCGCAGGATGGCGAGGAGTGGTACCCGAACCAGTACGTCTACCTGCCTGGCGAAGATGAAGTCGAGCTGCGCGTCAGCCGCGTGGTCGGCGACGGCAAGGTGGTGCTGTCGCTGGTCGATGATTTCCGCCACGGCAGCCACGCCGTGTGGGGCATCAGCGCACGCAACCGCGAGCAGAACTTCGCGCTCAACGCACTGATGGATCCGGAGATCGACTTCGTGACGCTGCTGGGTACCGCCGGCACCGGCAAGACCCTGCTGGCGCTGGCCGCCGGCCTGGCGCAGACGATGGACCAGCAGCGCTACCGCGAGATCATCATGACCCGCGCCACGGTCAGCGTCGGCGAGGACATCGGCTTCCTGCCCGGCACCGAGGAAGAGAAGATGACGCCGTGGATGGGCGCACTGACCGACAACCTGGAAGTGCTCACGCACAACCAGGAAGGCGGCACCTGGGGGCGCCAGGCCACCAACGACCTGCTGGCCAGCCGCATCAAGATCCGCTCGATGAACTTCATGCGCGGCCGCACCTTCCTGTCGCGCTACCTGATCCTGGACGAGGCGCAGAACCTCACCCCCAAGCAGATGAAGACGCTGATCACCCGTGCCGGCCCCGGTACCAAGATCGTCTGCCTGGGCAACGTCGAGCAGATCGACACCCCGTACCTGACCGAGACCACCTCGGGCCTGACCTACGCGGTGGATCGCTTCAAGAACTGGCCGCATAGTGCGCACATCACCCTGCGCCGAGGCGAACGCTCGCGCCTGGCCGATTACGCTTCGGAGGTGTTGTGAACCGCTGCACCCGCCTGCTGCTGCCCACGGCTGCGATCGCCCTCGCAACCGCCCTGGGTGCCTGCACCACCACGCGCGGCCCGGCCAGCGTGCCGACCGCCGAGCGTACCGGCCAATCCTGGGTGGTCACCCGCCCGATCATCGCCGCGCAGGTGCTC
The DNA here is from genome assembly GCF_003205835.1 of Stenotrophomonas maltophilia. Lineage (GTDB taxonomy): Bacteria > Pseudomonadota > Gammaproteobacteria > Xanthomonadales > Xanthomonadaceae > Stenotrophomonas > Stenotrophomonas riyadhensis. The sequence goes on along the minus strand of NZ_CP029773.1, from coordinate 1,724,808 downwards.
GACACCTGCTCGCGCCCCAGTCCCGGCCGCGAGGCCGGGCGGGTCAGCGGCTACTGGGCACCCAGCCGGCAGCAGATCGACCAGCTGGAAGCGAAACTGCCCTCGCTGGATGCCCAGGTGCCGAAGGTGCTGGACTTCGACCGCCAGTACGTCGGCATCGAAAGCGCCGGCAAGCGGCTGATCTACATCAACGCCTTCCATCTGCCCGACGACAGCGGCATCAACCCGGCACGGGAAGCGATCCGCGTCTGTGACGGCGGCACGCAGTTCTGGGGCGCGGTATTCGACCCGGCCAGCAACACCTTCAGCGAGCTGCAGTTCAACGGCGGCTTCGGCGGGCCCTGAGGGGCCCCGCCGATGGGAATACGCCTGCCCACCTGGGTCTGGATTGGCGCGGTCGCGCTCTCGTGCGTGGCCGGCATGGTCAACGTGGTCGGCTTCCTCGGTTTCGAGCACCAGGCGGTCAGCCACATGACCGGCAGCACCAGCCAGCTCGGCATGGCGCTGGCCCAGGGCGACTGGCGCGCAGTCGGCCACCTGTGGGGATTGCTGATCGCGTTTTCGCTGGGCGCGATGCTCAGCGGCCTGCTGATCCAGGACAGCGCATTGCAGCTGGGCCGCCGCTACGGTGTCGCGCTGGCGCTGGAATCGGCACTGCTGCTGGTGGCCATTCCGCTGTTCGAACAGCATCAGATCTGGGGCGCACTGGCCGCCGCCATGGCCTGCGGCCTGCAGAACGCGATGGCCACCACCTTCAGTGGCGCGGTGGTGCGCACCACCCACCTCAGCGGCATGTTCACCGACCTCGGCATCGGCCTGGGCCACCTGCTGCGTGGACTGCCGCTGCAGGTTCGACGGCTGACCCTCAGCGGCCTGATCATCAGCGGCTTCCTCGGCGGCGGCATCCTCGGCGCCTGGTTGTTCATGCGCTGGCAATACGACGCCCTGCTCGCCCCCGCCCTGCTGACCGGCCTGACCGGGCTGGGTTATGTGCTGTACCAGCAGTGGGCGCGCTGGCGGCATTGAGGGCCGCACTCCAGGGGTCAGATCCCTTTTCCTGCGGAAAAGGGATCTGACCCCATCTCCCGCATCGACGCTACCGTCTTTGCGGTGACCACGGCACAATCGCCGGATGAGCCCGACCACTCCCGTTTCCGCCCTCACCATCGCCGGATCCGACTCCGGCGGTGGCGCCGGCGTCCCCGCCGATCTCAAGGCCTTCGCCGCGCACCGCGTGCATGGCCTGGCCGTGTTCGCTGCACTGACCGCACAGAACACCCGTGGTGTCACCGCCGTGCACGTGCCACCAATCGCATTCCTGCAGGCGCAGATCGAAGCCTGCTTCGATGACTTCGACATCCATGCCGTGAAACTCGGCATGCTGGCCAACGCCGAGGTGATCCATGCGGTCGCCGACGCCCTGGAAAAGCATCGCCCGCCGCACGTGGTGCTGGACCCGGTGATGGTCGCCACCAGCGGCGCCCGCCTGCTGGAGGAGAATGCGCTCAAGGCCATGCGCGAACGCCTGCTGCCGTTGGCGACGCTGGTTACGCCCAATACCCCGGAAGCAGAACTCCTGATCGGCCGGAAGATCGGCAACGGCGATGACGCCGAACAGGCTGCCTCCGCCCTGCTCGATCTCGGTGCCGGTGCGGTGCTGCTGAAAGGCGGCCACCTGCAGGAAGGCAACCGCGTGATCGATCGCTACTTCGACGGCGTCAGCAGCGAAGAATTCATTCACGCCCGCCTGCCGCTGGACGCACATGGCACAGGCTGCACGCTGGCCTCGGCCATCGCCGCGCAGCTGTGCAACGGCCTGAGCCTGGCCAATGCCTGCGAAGCCGGCATCGACTACGTTGCGCGCGGCCTGCAGCAGGGCTACGCGCCTGGCCGCAGCGAGGTGCTGGTACTCGATCACTTCGGCGCGGCACCGCACGCATGAGTCTCGCACCGGACGTCGTTGCCGTGCAGTGCACTGATGGCCATCGCTACGAAGTGATCGCCTGCGTGCCCGCACGGCCCATCGCGCGCCTGCTGTGGCTGCCGGCGCTGGGCGTGGCCGCGCGCCACTACCTGCCGCTGGCGCAGGCGCTGGCTGCGAAGGGCGTGGCGGTGTACCTGCATGAGTGGCGCGGCAACGGCAGCAGCTCGCTGCGCCCGTCGCGCACGCAGGACTGGGGCTATCGCGAAGTACTCGAACAGGATCTGCCGGCCAGCCAGGCCGTCCTGGCCGCAGCGGATGACGAAGCCGGCGCCCTGTCCTGGATCATCGGTGGACACAGCCTCGGTGGGCAGCTGGCCTGCGTGCATGCCGGCCGCAACCCGCAGCACTTCAACCGGCTGTGGCTGGCGGCCAGTGGCTCACCGTTCTGGCGTGGCTTCCCACCACCGCGCGGCTGGCTGCTGCCGCTGGTCTACCGCTTCCTGCCGTGGATCGCGCAGCGCCAGGGCGTGCTGCATGGTCGCCGCCTCGGCTTCGGTGGCACCGAAGCACGCGGACTGATCGCCGACTGGGCGCGCGTGGGCCTGAACAACCACTATGCCGCGGCCGGCATGGACGAAGACCTCGATGCGCAGATGGCGCGCGTGCATGGCAGCGCACAGGCGGTGTTGATGGAACAGGACTGGCTGGCACCGATCGGTTCGATGCAGACGTTGCTGGCGAAACTGCCGAATGTGGCCGCGCAACTGCGCGTGCTGTCCGCGCAGGAACTGGGCACGCGCGCCGACCACTTCGCTTGGCTGAAGGCCCCGAACGCCGTGGCTGACAGCTTTTTCATTCAGTTGGATGAAAATTTTCACAAAACTGTTGACGGTACGCGCCGACATCCGCATAATTCCGCTCCTGTCGCAGGGCGCCCGTAGCTCAGTTGGATAGAGTACCTGGCTACGAACCAGGCGGTCGGGAGTTCGAATCTCTCCGGGCGCACCACTCGACAGGTTTTCAGCATCCGCCGCTGGAAATGCAGTAAAATTAAGCAGTAAGTTGATTGTGTACCGCGCGCCCGTAGCTCAGTTGGATAGAGTACCTGGCTACGAACCAGGCGGTCGGGAGTTCGAATCTCTCCGGGCGCACCATACACAGTCAGCACAACAAGTTTATGTAATTGGCGCCCGTAGCTCAGTTGGATAGAGTACCTGGCTACGAACCAGGCGGTCGGGAGTTCGAATCTCTCCGGGCGCACCATTACACCGAAACAGCAGGCCCCGGCCTGCTGTTTTTTTATGTGTGTTTTTCGGCAGGGCTGCGCCCTGCACCTGCAGATGCTTCAAGCCAAGGCAACGGCAACGGCAACGGCAACAGCAGAAGCTGGCATTCCGTGGGTTGGCGGGGCGGCATGGACAGGCAGGACACGCCGTAAACCCATCCATGGGGGCTCGATGGCGGCATCCATGCCGCCAACGGTCCTGCCTGCCCATGCCGCCCCACCTCTGACAGATTTCCGCGATCTGGTAGATCCACGCCATGCGTGGATGACTCCATCGGAATCGAATATTTCGACAATTGATCGAAAAGCATCCACGCATGGCGTGGATCTACCGTGTCGACCAAGGTCGACACCTACCAGAGCAGTACGCCGTTCCGACAGATCGCGGAAAACTGTCGAAGGCGGGGTGGGTCCGGTTGCGGGGGCGTGAGCCGCATGGATGCGGCGACCGAGCTTACATGGACGTACTTGCAGCGTCCCCCGCAACCGGACCCACCCCGCCATCCCTCAGGAAACCAGCTTCTGCTGTTGCTGTTGCTGTTGCTCCAGCTCGTAGCGGGTGCAGGGCGCAGCCCTGCCAAACCCCTACCCCCTGGCCATTGCCTGCCACCACTGCGACAGCAGCTCCGGCCTGCGCAGGCGCTCTCGCCACCAGCGCAGTGCGGCACCATCCTCGCCGGTGCGCCAGGCCAGCCAGAAGGTCTCTTCCGGCTTGTGCTCCTCCACCTCACGGATCACCAGCTGGCCACGCGCCACCGCCGCGCGCGCGCACGGCTCGGGCAGGAAACCGAAGCCCACGCCTTCGCACTGCAGCTTCAGCTTGCTGGCCATGTCCGGCACCGTCAGCATCTCCTGCCCCATCAACAGGCCGACCGTGCGCGGCAGCAGCCGTCGCGCCGAATCGGAGACCGCGATCGCGCAGTGTTCGACCAGCTGCTCGCGACCGAGCACACCCGGCACTGCAGCCAACGGATGGTCGGGGGCGACCGCGAACACGAACTCCACCGTGCCCAGCGGCTCGACCACGTAACCGCCGCCGCTGGGACCCTCGCCCGGCGCACCGACCAGCAGGTCGGCACGGCGGTCCAGCAAGGCCTCCCAGGTACCGGACAGGGCTTCGCCGATCAACCGCAGCCGGGTCGGTGCCTCGGCCTCACGAAACGCGGCGATGTCCGGGCCGAGCAGCCAGGTCGGGAACACCGAGTCCACCGCCAGGGTCAGTTCGGTCTCCCAGCCCGACGCCACCCGGCGCACCCGCAGTTCCAGCTCCCGGGCCGCGCGCAGCAGGTGCCGTCCTTCGTCCAGCAGCGCGCGGCCAGCCTCGGTCGGCTCGGCGCGCGGGCCGACCCGGTCGAACAGCTGTACGCCCAGGTCCTCCTCCAGCTTGGCCACGGTGTAGGAGATGGTCGAAGGCACCTTGTGCAGGGCCTTGCCGGCACCGGCGAACGAGCCGCGGCGGTCGATGGCGTCCAGGATCTGCAGGGCATCGAGGCTGAGCTTGAGCATTCGAATTTTTCGATGATGACTGTCAAAACTATCCGTTTTTCAAACCCCGGGCGCAAGCGGATACTTCTCTCCAACGGGGAAAAACAGCGGCTACCGGCCCACCCCGCCCCATCGAAACCATCGAACAAGGAGATTCCATCATGCTGCAGATCCGCAAGAGCGCTACCCGTGGCCTGGCCGAGCATGGCTGGCTGTCCTCGCGCCATACCTTCTCCTTCGCCAACTACTACGACCCCCGCTACGTCAGCTTCGGACCGCTGCGGGTGATCAACGAAGACAAGGTGATCGGCGGCCAGGGCTTCGGCACCCACAGCCACAGCAACATGGAGATCGTTTCCTATGTGCTGGGCGGCGCGCTGGAGCACAAGGACTCGATGGGCACCGGCTCGGTGCTGCGCTACGGCGACGTGCAGCGCATGAGCGCCGGCAGCGGTGTCAGCCATAGTGAATTCAACCACTCGGCCGACGAGACCGTGCACTTCCTGCAGATCTGGATCTTCCCGGACGCGGAGAACATCACGCCGTCCTACGAGGAGACCCACTTCGCGCCAGAAACCAAGCGCGGCCAGCTGCGCCTGATCGCCTCGCCGGACGGTGCCGACGGTTCGCTGCGCATCCACCAGGATGCCCGCATCTTCGCCACCATCCTCGATGGCGGCCAGAAGCTGCACCACGCCCTCGGCAACGGCCGTGGCGCCTATGTGCAGGTGGCGCGTGGCCAGCTGCAGGTCAATGGCATCACACTGGAAGCCGGTGATGCACTGCAGGTCAGCGACGAAGCGCAGCTGACCCTGGAAAACGGCAACGACGCCGAAGTGCTGGTGTTCGACCTGCCGCTGTAACGACAACGCCCGCGATGCCGAAAAGCATCGCGGGCGTATGTGTAGAGCCGCGTCAGAACCTGTAATTCAAGCTCAACCGCACGTTGCGCGGCTCACCCCAGGTATAGGTGCTGTACCAGCTGAAGATCGTGTAGTACCGCTTGTCCAGCAGGTTGTTGACGTTGAGCGTGGCCGACAGGCGATCGTTGAATTCATAGCGCGCCATTGCATCGAGCAGCCAGTAGGGTTGGGTGCGATGCACCACCTTGGCCTGCGTGGCCGGGTTGGTGATCTCGCCGAAAGTGGAATCCTGCCAGCGCGCACCACCGCCCAGCGTCAGGCCTTTCCAGTCGCCACGCAGGCGATAGCTGGTGTGCAGGCTGAACTGGTTTTCCGGTTCCAGCGTGGTGACCTTGGCACCGGCCTGGCGGGCGATCTTGTGCGAGAACCCACCCTGCACCTGCCAGCCTTCCGCCAGCTGGCCAGACATTTCCAGCTCGTAGCCCTTGGTACGCACGCCCATCAGCGCGCGATAGGCATCCTGCCCGTCCGGTGTCTTGCCGCCGGTGGGCTGGGCAAAGTTGTCCTGGTCGAGCTGGAACAGCGCCGCACTGGCGTTGAAGCGCCCATCGAGGAACTCGGCCTTCAGGCCCATCTCGTAGCTGCGGCCTTCCAGCGGATCCAGTGCCTTGCCCTGCTCGTCGCGTTCGCTATGCGGTTTGAAGATGGTGCTGTAGCTGGCATACACCGAATAGTGCTCACCGAGGTCGTAGACCACACCGGCATACGGCACGAACACGCCGGTCTCGTGCGTGTCCGGCGAGCGGTAGCTGGCCAGGCGGCTGCCCACGATCACCTTCAGTGGGTCGGCCACGTCGAAACGGCCGACCACGTACAGGCCGTTCTCACGCGTCACTTCGTTGTTGCTGTAGCTGCGCTGCCACTCCGGCTCGGGAATGTCGCCCTGCCATGCGCGGTAGTCGGGCACCTCGGTCGGATAGCCCGGCTGCGGCGAGTAACCGGTATTGGTCCAGCGCTTGCGCGAGGCACTGCCACCAACCACCAGCTCATGCTCGCGGCCGAACAGGCCGACATGACCGCTCAGGTAGAAGTCGGCCGCGTTGCTGACGGTCTTGCCAACGTACTTGCCCAGCCACAACGAAACCCCTTCACCGGTGATCGGATCGGGATTGCCACCGGCCGCCCCCGCCAGCGCCGCGTCGTAGCCGTTGACCTGATGGTTGAGCTGCAGCTTGGCAATCCAGTCATTGCTGAACGTATGTTCCAGTGTGGCGAAACCGGTTCGCACGTACTGGCGCCAGCCACTCCAATGGGTGCCGTTGTTGAACGAACGCGGCATGTCGTTGAAGTTGCCCTGGCTGTCCAGCAGCGGGATGCCACCCCAGGTCGAGCCCTTCGGGTCGCTGTCCATCGCATCGCCACCCACGGTCAGCAGGGTGCGTTCGCCCAGATCGGCTTCCAGCACCGCGTAGCCCACCTTGCTGGTGCGCTGGTAGAAGTCGAGATTGGAATGCTTGTCCTGCCACGCACCGACCGCGCGTCCGCGCACACGCCCATCGGCGGTCAACGGGCCACCCACATCGATCTCGGCACGATAGTCATCCCAGCGGCCGACACCCAGCGTCGCACTGCCGGCGAAGTCCTTGCCCGGCTTCTTGCGCACCAGGTTGATGGTCGCGCCCGGATCGCCCATGCCGGTCAGCAGGCCGGTCGCGCCCTTGAGCACTTCGATGCGGTCATAGATCGCGGTATCGCTGAGCGTGTTACCCGCCGAATAGGCCGAGTCACGCGACATCGGGATGCCGTCGTACTGGAAGTTCTGCACGGCGAATCCACGTGCGTAGTACTCGGTGCGCTCGCTGTCGTAGGTGACGATGCTGATGCCCGGGGTCACCCGCATCACGTCATCAATGCCGTTCAGGCCAAAGTCGTCCATCTGAGCGCGGGTAATGACGCTGATGGTCTGTGGGGTCTGCCGTGGCGTCAGCACCAGGCGGGTGGCGGTGGCGATGGTGCCGGGCGTGTACGCGCCGCTGCCCTCGGTGATGGTGCCGAGCAGGTTGGCGGTGACCTGCACGGTCTGCAGGGTCTGCGATGCCGGGGCCTCGGCGGCCTTGTCCGGCTCGGTGGTGGACTGCGCGGCTGCGATGCCGCTGCTGGCCAGTGCGGTGATCAGCAGGCCCTGGGCAAGCGCCTGCGGCAACGCACGGCGACGCGGCAAGGGGGACGGAATACGGGCATCAGGCACAGACAGCACGACGGGACCTCCACGATCGGGTGGGATCCTCTGGCGGCGGCTGGAGGGAAGACGGGGACGCGGCCGGATGGCCGCAGGCGCAGGAGTGTACTCCCCTGCGCCCCGGCTGTCGTGCGATGTGCTGTGGTGCGGCGCGCTGCCGCAGGCTCAGCCGCCGATGGCGGCGCAGGCCTCCAGGATCAGCGCGGCCACATCCTTCGGCTGCGAGGCCAGCGAGGCATGGCTGGCATCCAGCTCCAGCAGTCGTTTGGGCTGCATGCGCGTGGCCATGGCCCTCTGGTTCTCCGGCGCGATCATGCGGTCGTGGCGGGACAGCTGGTACCAGCTCGGCCTGTGCTTCCACGCCGGATCGCTCACCGCATCACCGAAGGTGCTGGCCAGCGGTGCCTTCTGGGTCACCGCCATCACCCGGCCCTCGTCTTCGCTCAGATCCTGGCAGAAGCTCTCATGGAACTTGTCCGCACGCAGCCACAGGTAGCCATCGCTGTCCGGTGCCAGGTTCGGCGCCGCCTCCGGCAGGTGCTGCTGGGTAATGCCACCAGGGCTCTCGCCGGCATCAGGCGCGAAAGCGGCGATGTAGACCAGGCCCTTCACGTTGTCCTCGTTGCCAGCCTGGCTGATCACCGCGCCGCCATAGGAGTGACCGACCAGCAGCACCGGCCCGCCGATCTGCCGGATCATTTTCCGGGTGCGTCCTGCATCATCAGCCAACGACGTGAGCGGCAGCTCCACCGCCTGCACACGATCGTGGCCATTGCGATGCAGTTCCAGGATCACCTTGGCCCAGTGTGCGGCCCCGCCCCAGAAGCCATGGACGAGGAGGATGGTCGGTGTCGTGCTCATGTACAGGTCTCCGGCAGCGGCCGGCGGGATGCCGACCGTGCAGCCACTGTCCGTGGGCGGCGTTAATCGCCAGTGACGCGATCGGGTCACTGCATTCGTATGCGTCACCCGATGTCACGCATGGCACTTGCCGAGCCGTCCTGAAAACGTTTCCATGAGTGATCCTTGGAGCTTCGCACCGCGCATGACGCCTTCATCCCCACGTGCCCAGCAGCACGCCACCCGTGCTGCCTTCTTCATTCCCGGATTCGCCACCGCCGCGTGGGCGCCGATGGTGCCCTATGCCAAAGCCAAGGCCGGGTTGTCCGATGCCAGCCTCGGCGCGGTACTGCTGTGCCTCGGCCTGGGCTCGTTGCTGGCGATGCCGCTGGCGGGTGCGCTGACCGGGCGGCTGGGGTGCCGCCGGCTGCTGGTGGCCACCTGCGCGATGGTGCTGCTGGCACTGCCACTGCTGGCGCTTGCCCCCTCGCCTTTCGCGCTGGGTGCTGCCCTGTTCGTGTTCGGTGCCGGCGTGGGTGCGATGGACTGCACGGTGAACATGCAGGCGGTGGCGGTCGAACGCGACGCCGGGCGCGCGATGATGTCCGGCTTCCACGCCTTCTACAGCATCGGTGGTTTCGTCGGTGCCGGTTGCATGACGGGCCTGCTGATCCTCGGCACTCCACTCTGGCTGGCCGCGCTGGTGTCGGTGGCGGCACTGCTGCTGGTGGCAGTGCTGTCGGCACCGCACTGGCGCCCACAACGGATCCTGCATGAAGGCCCCCTGCTGGCACTGCCGCATGGCGTGGTGCTGTTCATCGGCGTGCTGGCCTTCGTGGTGTTCCTCGCCGAGGGCTCGATGCTGGACTGGAGCGCGGTGTTCCTCGCCGAAGTGCGGCAGGTGCCACGTGACCAGGCCGGTGCCGGCTTCGCACTGTTCACCCTGGCGATGACCGCGATGCGCCTGTTCGGCGACGGCATCGTCGAGCGCCTCGGCCGGACCCGCACCCTGGTCTTCGGCGGCATCACCGCGGCTGCGGGATTCACCCTGGCGACGCTGGTCCCATCGTTCCCGGTGGCGCTGGCCGGCTACGTACTGGTCGGGCTGGGCTGCGCCAACATCGTGCCGGCGCTGTTCTCGATGGCGGGCCAACAGCGGGTGATGCCGGAGAGCATCGCCATCACCGCGGTCACCACGCTGGGGTATGCCGGCATCCTGGCCGGTCCGGCCGCGATCGGCGCACTCGCACACGCCACCAGCCTCGGCTTCGCCTTCCTGTGCGTGGCTGCATTGCTGCTCGGCGTCGCCGCGTCGGCGCGCTCACTGGCACGACGCCTGCCCTGACAGAAAAAGGGGACGGAGGGGATTAAGTCGTTTCTGGCCCAGGTGTGCGGGAAACGACTTAATCCCCTCCGTCCCCTTTTTTGTTCAACCGCGCGTTGGAGCCTTCACCGGCAGGTTGGTGTCGTGCACCAGCCACTCGGCCTGGGCCGGCAGCTGTGGTGCCGGGCACGCGCTCTGCGGATGGTGCTCGTCGCGCGCCATCCAGTCATCGACCACGCCCGCCAGCAGGTCCAGTCGCAGCGGCAGCGTGATGTGGTCCTCGCCGCGCATCTCGATGTAGTGCGCGCGCGGATTGGCCTGGGCCAGTTCGCGGCCCTGGCTGACCGGAATGTGCTGGTCGCCCTGCCCGTGCAGCAGCAGTACGCAGGCGCGGGTATCGGCCAACGCGCGCGCCACGTCCACGCGGTCCAGGTCAACATCGATGCGGCGGCTGGCGGCGGCGATCACCTGGTTGATGTCCTGGCCGCCGTAGCGCCAGCGCGCGTACGACGCCACCGCCTGCGCCTTCAGGCCTTCCGGCTGCAGTCCCATCAGGTGCGGGATCATGGTGCGGATCGCCACACCGGCATTGGCGAACGATTCCATCGCCACCACGCCTTCCACCTGGTCGCCCAGCTTGTCGGCGGTGAACACCGCCGTGGCCGCGCCGTAGGACACACCGAACAGGTACAACGGACCGGTCACTTCACCGCGTGCACGCAGCTCACCGATCACATCAACCACGTCATCGGATTCGTAGGTGCCGTATCCGGACGGACCGGCACCGGACTGGCCATGGTTGCGCAGGTCCAGGGTGATCACGCGGTAGCCGGACTCGGCCAGCTGCAGCGACCACGGCAGCATCGAATCACCGTTCATCATCCAGCCGTGCAGCAGCACTACGGTGCCGCGCGGTGTCTGCGCACGGAACGGCTGCGGCACCGCCAGGCTCAGGCCGGTATCCAGCGGCAGGCCGTTCTCGTGGCGCTGCGGCAGGTAGTGGTAACGCGCGCCGTAATCGCCGGGATCGAACACACGCCAGAAGATCGGCACGCCATCGCGGCCCGGCGCGAAGCCATGGCGGTTGGGCAGTTCGGCGATGGCCGCGGCAATGCGCGGGCGATCGAGCAGGGTCGATACGCCACCCGGTGCGATCAGCCGATCGGCGAGTGAGGTGGACGAGGCATTGATGGAGGAGGAGCATGCAGCCAACCACAGACCGGCGCACGCCAGCAACAGCAGCAGCAGGCGCTTCATATCACGTCATAGGGGTGAATCAGACAGGCTGGGACGTTAACGCCCCGATAGACCGGTCATCTATCGCGCGCGGATGACGGCTTGATGACAACGCAGGAACGATTCAGCTTGGTGTACAAGCTGTATCCGTTCAGTCATTGATCCGGATCAATGAACGCGCGCGCGGGATTGCCCACAGTGCCGCCATGCGCACCTCGTTCAAGCTCGCCATTGCCCTGGCCGCCACGCTGGCCGCCGCCTACGGCATCGCCCGCACCACGCCCTACTGGTTCGCACCGCGACAGACGGCGCAGGTCGACATCCACGACCCGGCACTGATCGCGCAGGGGCAGTACCTGTCGCGCGCCGCCGACTGCGCCGCCTGCCACACCGCGCCCGGCGGCAAGCCGTTCGCCGGTGGCCTCGGCATGCAGACGCCGATGGGCACGATCTATTCGACCAACATCACGCCCGATCCGGACACCGGCATCGGTGCCTACGACTACGCCGACTTCGAACGCGCGGTGCGCCGCGGCTTCCGTCACGATGGCCAGCCACTGTATCCGGCGATGCCGTATGCCTCGTACGTGATCGCCAGCGATGCCGAGATCAAGGCGCTGTACGCCTATTTCATGGGCTCGGTGCAGCCGGTGAAGCAGGACAACGCCGACAGTACGATTCCATGGCCGGCCAACATGCGCTGGCCACTGGCCTGGTGGCAGCTCCTGTTCGCACGCCCGCGCACGTTCAACCCGGATCCGTCGTTGGATGCCGGCCAGCAGCGCGGTGCCGAACTGGTGGAAGGCCTGGCCCACTGCGGTGCCTGCCACACGCCACGTGGCCTGGCGTTCCAGGAAAAGGCGATGGCCGATGATGGCAGCCGCCAGTTCCTGTCCGGCTCGGTGCTCGAAGGATGGTACGCAAAGAACCTGCGCAACGAGTCGACCGGCCTCGCCAGCTGGAGCGAGGGCGAGATCGTCGACTTCCTGCGCACCGGCCGCACCGATCGCTCGGCAGCCTTCGGCGGCATGGCCGACGTGGTCGAGCACAGCACGCAGTACCTGTCCGACGCCGACCTGCTGGCGATGGCCCGCTACCTGAAACAGCTGCCGGCGCGCGAGGGCCGCAACGCCCAGTGGTTGCCGGGTACCGACACCACCACCGCCGCACTGCGCAGCGGCGACTATCGCGTGGCCGGTTCGCTGGCCTATGCCGAGCACTGCCAGGCCTGCCACCGTGCTGACGGGCGCGGCATGCCCCGCGTCTACCCGGCCCTGGCCGGCAACTCGATCGTGTTCGCCGATGATCCCAGCTCGCTGGTACAGGTAACCCTGATCGGTGGCCGCACGCCGCATACCGCACACGACCGCATGGCCTTCACCATGCCCGGCTTCGAGCAGCTGCCGAATGCGCAGCTGGCACAAATCCTGACCTTCATCCGCAGTAGCTGGGGCAACCAGGCCAGCGCGGTGAGCGAGGTCGACGTGGCGCGCATGCGCAGGGTGGTGCGTGACAAGCCGGAGCACTACGTTCCGCAGGAGACCGCACGATGAAACGTTCGCGCAAACGCTCCCGCCTGCTCGTTGGCAGCGTGGTCACCCTCATACTGCTGGCCGGTGCCGGCGCCCTCGCCTATCGCCATCTGTACCCGGACCTGGATGCTGCCGTTGCCAGCACGATCGATATCCTCGATGCGCAGGGCAAGGTGGTCGGGCACTACCACGCCCCGAGTGCCGAGGAGATCGCCGGGCTGGGCAATGCCGAATCAGTGATGCTTGGACGCCGCATCCTCAACGAGACCGCGCGCCTGCTTCCGGACAACGTCGGCAACGATCTGAACTGCAATTCGTGCCACATGGCCGAGGGCAAGCGACCGTTCGGCAACCACTATTTCAACACCGGCGGCGGCGCCTATCCGCGTTACATGCCGCGTCCGGGCAAGGTGATCGGGCTGACCGAGCGCATCAATGGCTGCCTGCAGCGCTCAATGAACGGCAAGCCGCTACCGAAGGACTCACCGCAGATGCGCGCGATGCTCGACTACATGGCGTGGCTGAGCAGTCCCGTGCCAGACGGTGCAAAGGTGGCCGCCCCCAGCGAGGGCCCCATCGACAGCACGCTGACCCCGGACCCGATCCGTGGCCAGGCGCTGTACGCCGTGCAGTGTGCCGCCTGCCATGGCGACAACGGCGAAGGCCGGCGCGATGCCAGCGGTGATATCGCCTTCCCGCCACTGTGGGGCGACCACAGCTTCAACATCGGCGCCGGCATGGCGCGCCTGTACAAGGCGGCCGGTTTCGTCAAGCACAACATGCCGCCGGCGGTGACCCGCGAGCCACCACTGGGCCAGCAGGTGATGCCCGACCAGGATGCGGTGGACATCGCCAGCTACTTCATCAACCAGCCGCGGCCGGACTTCGCCAACAAGAGCAAGGACTGGCCGCGCGACCCGAAACCCAAGGACGCGCGGTACTGAGGAGGGCGTGGTTCAGCGCTTGACCAGCTCGACCCGGCGATTGCGCGCTTTGCCTTCCTCGCTGCCATTGTCGGCTACCGGCCTGTCGGCACCGAAGCCGGCCGCCTGCAGGCGGTCGGCGGCGATGCCCTTGGCGGTCAACGCCGCCACCACCGACCGGGCCCGATCCTCGGACAAGCTGCGGTTGTGCGCGGCCGCGCCACTGTTGTCGGTGTGGCCTTCAATCGACAGTTTCAGCGACGGGTCGGCACGCAGCAGGTCCAGCACCTGCGCCAGTTGCGGTTCGGACGTCGGCAGGATCTGCGCCTTGTCGGTGGCGAAGTTGACCTGGATCGCCACGCGGCCGTCGCTGTCCAGCTTCTTCTTCAACGCATCGGCCGGCAGCAGCGCCGCCGTCTGGGTGAAGCCTTTGCGCTCGACCACGACCCAGCCTGCGCTGAGGTATTCCAGGCGAGCATGCACCCACACCTGGCGGCCATCAGCCAGATCGACGCGATAGACCACGGTGTCGTAGTCATCCCAGCTGTAGCTGGCCGCGTTGCCGTAGGACGACTGCACCTGCTTCGACACGCCCTCGGCCGCCTCGTGCGGGATGCGCCCCTCGAACACCTTGGTGCCGTTGACCTGGGCCATCATCGCCTCAAGGTTGCGGCGTACTTCATGCATCGAGTATTCGCGCTCGCCCTTGTCGAAATCGGCAGCGAAGGTGCGGCCCTCGACCGGTTCGAAGTGATCTCCGGTCCAGAACGGGAAGGCATCGAAATCACGCTGCTCGGGCGTGTTGCGCTCACGATAGCCGGCCGGCAGGGACAGGTGCGGGAAACTGTCCGACCACTGCGCGGTGGCCTTGAACGGAACCTCATCCACGACCACCAGACCGGCGCCGTTGCTGTCCACCGCCAGCTGCACCCACACGGTGCGGTTGGCCTGGCGCAGCACGTAGACGGTGGTGGGTGCGTCCTGTTCACCGTTCACCGCATCGATGAAGCCACCACCGATCTCGCCTTCCAGTTGCCGGCCGTAGTAGATGTCGCGCAGCAGCTTGCCTTCAAAGACCTTCCGGCCGCCAGCGGCGGTGATCACACCGTCGAAGTTGCGCTGCACTTCCAGCGCGGAGAACGCCTTGTCGGGGGCCGCCTCACTGTCGGTCACGATGCGTGCCGACCAGCTCGGACCTTCCACCCAATGCACACCCTCGCCCATCCGGAACGGGAAGCGCGCCCAGGCGCGCGGGTGCGGGGCGTTCTGCGGCGCGTAGCCCTGCGGCAGGCTGAAGAACGGCAGTCCGCCCAGCGCGGTATCGCTCAGCGGCACGCTGCTGGTGTCGAACGGCACCAGCGGCACCGGCTTGCCATCGCGGTCGGTGAGTGCGGTGCCATCGGCCGCTGCCAATGAACCCGCCGGCGCTGCCGCCGCGGCGGCGCTCTCGCCTGCAGCCGGTGGCGGCGGTGCGGCCGCCTGTTCGCCTGCCGGCGTCCGGTTGCACCCTGCCAGCAGCACCAGTGCTGCGCCCCCCAGCCAGATCCTCGACCGCTTCTGCATCGCCACCACCTCAGCTCCATTGAAGCGCCGAGCATACCCGAAGGCCGTGACCGCCCCCACAGTGCCATCGTTCGTGCGCCGCCACGTCATGCCGATGTCATTGCCGCTGCCGACACTCCAGAGCTTCCCCCTTTTGAAGGTCCGGTTTCGATGCGAACGATTGCGCGCTTTCCCCGTGTCTCGCTGCTTGCCCTGCTGATCGCCCCCGCACTGGACGCCCTGGCCGACGCACCGCAGGGCGATACGGGCGAAGCGCGCAGCAGCGATGCACGCACCCTCGACCAGGTCCAGGTGATCGGCCAGGCCACCAGTTACGCCAAGACCTCGGTACGCGCAGAGACGCTGAACCGGCAGACCGTGATGAGCAGCGTCAACGACGCGCTCAACGAAGTGCCCGGCGTGGTGGTCAGCGAGGCCGATGCCACCGGTTCGTCGGTGTGGGGTACGCAGATCAGCATGCGCGGCTTCGTGACCAACCGTGACACCCAGCAGATCGGCACCACCATCGACGGCCTGCCCAATGGCGGCTCCGGCTACGGCGGCGGCTCGCTCGCCAACCGCTACATCGACACCCTGGACCTGGAGACGGTGGAAGTCAGCCAGGGCACCGCCGACATCTCCTCGCGCTCGAACGAGGCGCTGGGTGGCACGCTCAACTTCCTCACCAGCGACCCACTGCAGGACAGCCGCCTGCGCTTCGTCGTCGGTGCCGGTGACAACGAGGCGCGCAAGTACTACGTGCGCTATGACACCGGCCTGCTCGGCGGCCACACCCGCGCCTGGGTCAGCGCCTCATCGGCACGCGTGCACGACTGGATCGACGGCAGCGGCAAGACCAGCAATGACCACATCGCCGGCAAGTTCATCACCGAGCTGGATCGCTGGACCCTGACCGGCTACCTGTCCTACAACGATGCCGACGAGCCGGAGTACACCAGCGTCTCGCCGAAGGGCTTCGCCACCAATCCGGACCGCGACAACCTGGTCGGCACCCTCACCGGCATCCCCTACCTGGACCAGAACTACCGCTCCGGTTCGCGTGCGCTGCGCGAGAACACCTTCGGCTACCTGCGCGCGGCCTTCGACGGCGGCAACGGCTTCAAGGCCTCGGTGGCGGCTTACGGGCACCGCATGGAAGGTCGTGGCGACTGGCTGCCACCGTACCTGGCGCAGGTCAGCGATGATGGTGCCGGTCGCCCGGAGTCGGAGTACATCGGTGGAAAGACCGTGTACGGCGGCAGCAACCGCGGCCAGATCTTCTTCGTCAATCCCGATGGCAGTGCCGCGCAGCGCCTTGCCAGCTGCAGCCCGCGGCTGGGCTTCACTGCCGAGTACGATCCGAACTGCTATGCCGGCAACGTACTGGGCGCGCAGTCGTATCGCCACACCCACTACGACAACGACCGCATGGGCGTGACCGCCGACGTCGAATGGCGGCAGAACTTCGGTGCGGTCGACAACACGATCCGCGGCGGCCTGTGGGTGGAGAAGCTGGACCGCTCGGCGCGCCGCGACTGGCACCGCCTGCTCAATGTCGGCCAGGACATCGCCTTCGATCACCAGCCGTACTGGGTGCAGTTCGAGGACAAGTACAAGGTTGACGAGCAGATGTACTACGTCGAGGACGTGGCCCGCTTCGGGCCGTTCAGCGCACGCCTGGGCGTGAAGCAGTTCTTCGTCGACCAGTCGCGCCGCCGCGTGATCGGTGCCAGCGAGCACGTCAAATCCGATTCCAAGTCCGATCCGCTGCTGTCCACCGGCTTCACCTGGGCGCCCGGCGTGGAAGGCATGGAGCTGTTCGCTGGCTTCTCGCAGAACTTCGCCGCCATTCCCTCCGGCGTGCTCGGCGAGACCGACCCGCAGCGCTTCCGCAACGTCGAGCCGGAGACCGCCGACAACATCGAAGTGGGCATGCGCATCAGCCGCTGGCCGCTGACCGCCTCGGTCACCCTGTACAACATCAAGTTCGATAACCGCATCGTCTACCTGCCGGCCGGCTTCGTCAGCGGCATCGACTACCTCGGCGAGACCGACGGCGTTTACGAGAACTTCGGCGGCGTGGAAAGCAACGGCCTGGAGGCGGCGTTCGGCTATGGCTGGGACAACGGCTGGCGCCTCAACGCCGCCTATACCTACAACCGCTCCAAGTACCTGGGCAGTGGCGATGCCGCACGTGATACCCAGCTGGGCATCGTCGACGGTGCCAAGGTGATCGGCCAGCCCGAGCAGACCCTGGTGCTGTCGGCCGACTGGCAGGGCGAAAACTGGAACTTCGGCCTGTCCGGTCGCTACCTGGGCACGCGCTACCTCGATGCCGCCAACGTCAACAAGCTGCCTTCGGCCACCGTGTTCAACGCCAATATCGGCTTCGACCTGCAGGGCCTGTCGCCGCGCCTGAAGGGCATGGGTGCCAACCTGGTGGTGAGCAACCTCACCGACAAGCGGTATCTTGCAGGGGTGGACGGCCGCGACAACGCCTTCATCGGCGCCCCGCGTACTGTCGGCATCTCCTTCCGTGTGGACCTGTGAGTGAGCCCGTGACTGATATCGGCCGACGCCGGTTGTTGCAGGCCGGCGTTGCCGCCGGCCTTTCCCCGCTGCTGCCCAGCATCGCCCGGGCCGCAGCGATCGCCCCCGCCGCACAGACGCGCAGCCTCGAAGACCTGCAGCACATCGTGGTGTTCATGCAGGAGAACCGCTCGTTCGACCACTACTTCGGCACGCTGCCGGGCGTACGGGGTTTCGGCGATCGCTTCGTGGCTCCCGCGCCGGCACTGCAGGCCGGCGGCCGCACGCGCAGCCTGTGGCTGCAACCCGATGCCAGCGGCAAGCGTGCGATCGCACCATTCCCGCTGGATACCGCTGCGCACTTCGGCTACATGCGGGTGGAGGGCACGCCGCACACCTGGCCGGATGCACAACGGGCCTGGGACCACGGACGCATGGGGCAATGGCCGAAGGCCAAGCAGAACCACTCGATGGGCTACTTCCAGCGCAACGACCTGCCCTTCCAGTTCGCCCTGGCCGATGCCTTCACCATCTGCGACGCCTACCACTGCGCGATGCAGGCCGGAACCAACCCGAACCGGGTGTTCCTGTGGACCGGTCACAATGATGCACACGCGCGTGCTGGCGGCCCGGTGATCGCCAACTCGCACGACAACTTCCCCGAGCACGGCGGGCATCCGGCGTCGTATCGCTGGACCAGCTATGTCGAACACCTGCAGAAGGCGGGTGTGTCCTGGCAGATCTACCAGGACATGGCCGACAACTTCACCGACAACCCGCTGGCGGGTTTCGAGGCGTTCCGCCAGGCCTACCGCGCTGCGCCGGGGCATGACCCGCAGCTGCGCGCACGTGGCGTCAGCACCCGTGGCCTGGCGCAGCTGCGCCAGGACGTGGTCGGTGGGCGTCTGCCGCAGGTCAGCTTCATCATTGCCGACGCGGCCGGCAGCGAGCATCCCGGCCCCTCCAGCCCGGCCCAGGGCGCGGCCTATACCGCACGCGTGCTGGATGCACTGACCGCCGATCCGGAGGTGTGGAGCCGCACCGCCCTGCTGCTGATGTTCGACGAGAACGACGGCTTCTTCGACCACATGCCGCCACCGGCACCGCCGTCACCGATAAACGGTGGCTGGGCGGGTACCTCTTCGGTCAGTACCGAAGGCGAATACCACCGCCATCCGGCACCGGGCGACGAGAAGTACGACGCCGCCGAGCTGCGCGGCCGCCCCTATGGGCTGGGTCCGCGCGTGCCGCTGTACGTGATCTCGCCCTGGAGCCGCGGTGGCTGGGTCGATTCGCAGGTGTACGACCACACCTCGGTCATACGCCTGATCGAACGCCGCTTCGGCGTGGCCGCACCGGACATCTCACCGTGGCGCCGCGCGGTCTGCGGTGACCTCAGCAATGCCTTCGACTTCGCCCAGCGTGATACCCGCCCGTTCGTACGCGGCCTGCCCGACGCGAGCGCGGTGGCCGCACGTGCCGCCGCCCTGCCGGGACGCACCGTGCCGACGTTGCCGGAGGGGCTGGAACCGGCGCAACAGGAACGTGGCGTACGCCCGGCGCGTGCCCTGCCCTATCGGCCGCAGGCATCGATTGCCGCGATCGACACATCGGGCGTGGAACTGGTGTTGTCCTGCGAAGGTGCGGCAGCGGTCCTGCATGTCTACGATCGGCTGCGGCTGGGTGCGGTGCCACGCCGCTATACACTGGTACCGGGCACAGCACTGCAGGAGCGCTGGCCGCTGGATGTACACGGTCGCTACGACCTTTGGCTGCTGGGCCCGAATGGCTTCCACCGCCATTTCCAGGGGGCGACCAAGGCACCTGCCGTGCAGGCCATGGTTGAACATGCTGGCAGCCAGCTGCGGCTGCACCTGCGCAATCTGGGTGACAGCGCGCAGCAAGTGCGCGTGCATGCCGGTGCCTATGCCGGGCACATGCCCGAGCAGACGCTGGCACTGCCCGCGCATGCAGAGACGTCGTTGGCGTGGGATGCAACGCCTACCGCCGCCTGGTATGACCTGCAGGTCAGCGCAGGTGAGAGTGTGCTGCGCCTCGCGGGTCGTGCCGAGGATGGGCGTCCTGGCACCAGTGACCCGGCGATGGGCGGCGAACCACTGCGGTTCGAGCACGATTGAGCCGCTCCGCCCTTGTAGAGTCGAGCCATGCTCGACTGCTTTTTCCGGTCAATGATCGAAGAACGATCGAAAAGCAGTCGAGCATGGCTCGACTCTACAAGGGGGCGTGCCTGATCAGGCCTCCTGCAGCCCCGGCCGGCCGTGCTCCACCGCATAGCGCTTCCAGCTCTGCAGTGCGCCATCTGGCTGCATCACGGTATCCAGCGTTTTCATGTCGCCGATCCAGGCATCACGGGTGACATCGCACAGCACATAGCCACGCTTGTCGGTGGTCGCCCTCAGATAAGGGCTGTGCGCGAGCTGATTCCTTGCGTACGCATCCACGCCCAGGCCGTCGGCGCCGGAAGTGATCGAAGTGGCGAGGAACTCACTGGAGACCACGCCTGAATCACGATGGTCCTGCACCAGGTCGCTGGCGTAATGCCGGTGCGCGTCGCCACACGCCGTCACCACGTTGCCGAATCCGACCTTCTGGATGTGATCGAGCAGGCGCCGGCGGCTGTCCAGATAGCCCGACCATTGGTCGTCGGACGACTGCACCATCCCGTCCTTCTCGCGCATGTAGTTGCCCAACGCCACCTGGTGGGCAATGGTGTGCCAGCGCGGTGCGGCATCGGCCAGGCCGTCGAACAGCCAGCGCTCTTGCTTCGCACCCACAATGCTGCGCTCCGGCGATTCCACCTCCTCGCGCAGCGCCATGTTTACCTGCTTGCTGCGATACTGGCGTGTGTCGAGCAGGTGCAGGTCCATCAGCGTGCCATAGCGTGCGCGCCGGTACATCTGCATGTGGCCATCGCGCGGGAACGCCGAACGGCGCAGTGGCATGTTCTCGTAGTAGGCCTGGAACGCCTGTGCACGGCGCAGCAGGAACACTTCGCTGGGCGTATCGTCCTGGTCTTCGGCGCCGGCCCAGTTGTTGTCCACTTCATGGTCATCGAAGGTGACGAACCACGGCGCCGACGCATGCGCGGCCTGCAGGTCGGCATCGCTCTTGTACTGGGCGTAGCGGCGACGGTAGTCGTCCAGCGTGTAGGTCTGCGGCCCGACATGATTGCGCAGGTTTGTGAACGGCTGGCCGTTCATTTTCCGCAGGCCCGGCTGGCTTTCGCCTTCGTAGATGTAATCACCGTAGTGGAAGACGAAATCCAGCGGTTCCTCGGCAATGCGCCGCCACGCGGTGTAGTGGCCTTCTTCGTAGTGCTGGCAACCGGCCACCGCAAAACGCACGCGATCCACTGCGGCCGTGGCTGCGGGCAGCGTGCGGGTGCAACCGACCGCACTGGCGTGGCCGCCTACGGTGAAGCGGTACCAGTAAGGCCGTGCGGGCGCCAACCCACCCAGCTCCACGTGCACGGCGTGGCCGAGTTCGGGATGCGCCATCGCCGAACCCTGGCGTACCACCTTGCGCATGCCCTCGTCCGCGGCCAGCTGCCATTCGACCACCATCGGCCGGGTCGGCATGCCACCGCCGAACACCAGCGGCTCGGTCGCCAGCCGTGTCCACAGCACCATGCCATCGGCCGAAGGATCACCCGAGGCCACGCCCAGGGTGAACGGCGTGCTGGCGAACCGCGGCGACGCCAGCAGGTTGCGCGGGTTCAGTGCGGCGGCATCGGTCTGTGCGGCCAGCGCGTGCGCCGTGCCCATCCACGCGCCGGCAGCGGACAGGCCGGCCAGGGCCAGGAATCGCCTGCGATTGATCGTATCCACGGCTGCGCCCTCAGTTGTAGATGATGTGGAAGTAGAAGAAGCGGCCGTAGTCGTCGATCTCGGTACGGAAGCGCCCATTCGGACCGGTGCTGTAGGTCGGCTGCGTGTTGAACAGGTTCTTGGCCTCGTACTTCAGCGTCACGTGCCTGCTGACCTTGTGGCTGAAGCCCATGTTGAAGGTCATGTACGGGTCGTAGTACGAATCCAGCCATTGGGTATCACCAAAGTCGACCAGCATCCGGCTGCGGTAGGTGCCAGACAGGCGCAGCTGCGCGCTCTTCCACGGCATGCGCCAGATCACCGAGCCGTTGAGCGACCAGTCCGGCTGGTACAGCAGACGGTCCAGGCGACGCTCGGTACCATCACTGATGCGGTAGTTGGTCTGGCCTTCCAGCCGCGTTGCGTTGAAGTACATGTCGAAGCGCTGGCGGCCCCACTGCAGGTTGCGGTTGGCGACCGCGAACTCGACGCCGCGCAGCCTGGACTCATCGGTGTTCATCGGCTGGGTGACCCGGTAGCGCGTGTCACCCACGTTCTCGAAGGTGGTCAGGGTGTAGATGTCGTCCTTGATCACCTTGTCGAACAGCGCGATCGAGACCAGGCCGTTATTGCCATTGAAGTACAGGTCCCACGCCAGGTCGATGTTGGTGGAACGGCGCGGCTGCAGGTTGGCGTTGCCCTGCTTGATCGTGCAGAAGCCCCTGCCCTCCTCGTCATCGCCACAGCTGGTGCTGGTGGCCTGGGCGATGTTGCTCGGCGTCGGCCGGCCCAGCGTGCGGCTGGCGGAGAAGCGCAGGCGCTGGTCCTCGGTGAGCTTGAACGTCGCATTCAATGACGGCAGCAGGTTGTTGTAGCCGCCGCTCGCCTTGCGGAAAGCAGAGGTATAGGTGGTGCCGCCATCGTCGCTGAACGGGCTGTAGGCATCGAAGCGCGTGTGGTCGTAGCGCAGGCCGCCGATCAGCAGCAGCCGGTCCCAGGCGTAGTGCGCGGATGCATACGCATTGGTGATGTCCTCCACGTACTTGTAGTCGCTGGTGAAGTTGGCATTGGGATAGGCCGCGTTGTTGCTGCCCAGCCTCGGTGCCAGCTCCTCGTTCCACTTGCGGTTGTCGATCAGCGGGAAGCCCGGCACGCTGCCCAGCAGGGTCGAACCCGGGTACAGGTAATCGTTCAGCGTCGCACTGCTCTTGTAGTAGTCGAAGTCGATGTCCTGCCAGATCTTCAGGTGACGGTACTCGGCACCGGCGGCCAGGCCAAAGCCACGCGCATCGGCGTCGATGTTGTAGCTGAAGTCGGCACGCAGGTTGTCGATGCTCTCCTTGGCGTCGCGCGGCGAGACATAGGCCTGTGCCGGGTTGAGCTTGAACGCCGAGCTGGTCAGCAGGCTGGAATCGGAAACCGCCACCGCATTGGGAAAGCCGTGGCTGTCGTTCTCGTAATCGACGAGCAGGTTGCTCGGGTAGGCGCGTACCCCCCAGTAGACCTGGCTGTTGTGGAAGGTCTCTTCGGTGTGGCCACCGCGCAGGGTCAGCCGCGAGCGGTCACCCAGGTCCCAGTTGAAGCTGGCGATGGCACCGCGGTTGTTGCGGTCCCAGCGGTCGTGGCGGTTCTTGATGTAGATGCTGTTGATCTGGGTGGTGCCGCTGTCTTCGGTCTGGTTGCGGATCGGAAACTTGGCGTTGCCGTACAGATCGGTCTTGTTCATCGTCGAGTTCTCGTAGAACCGGTACGAGTACAGCAGCAACGATGCGTAGAAAGGATCGTCCGATGGCTTCCATTCCAGCTTGGCCGAGCCACCGAAGTTGGTAATGAAGTTGGTGTAGGTGCCGGTGCTGAAATTGCCGGGCGCACGCAGCCCGTTCCAGCCCTTGGCCTCCTCCGGCCCGGTGGTGCCGTCGGTGAGGTACTTGCCAGCGTCGTTATAGTAGTAGTTCGACTCCACCCAGCGCTTGACGCTGTTGCGCGAACGCTGCTCATAGCGCGCCACCGCGACGACGCCGAATTCCTGGTCGGCACCGAACTGGTTGGAGAACACCATCTTGGCGCTCTTGCCGAAGTGGCCCAGGGTCTCGTGGTTGCCACCGGCGCTGCGCTCGACATTGGTCTCGGCCGTGGAATAGATACCGGCCACATCGGCGAACACGTACTTTCCGGAACGGTCGAAGGCGCTGCGGCTGATGATGTCGATCACGCCGCCGATCGCGTCCGGCGCCTGCTCGGCGCTGAAACTCTTGTAGATGTCGGTGCGGGTGCCGATGTCGCTGGGAATCAGCTGCAGGTTGTTCATGCGCTCACCCGAGCCACTTCCACCCACGCTGGCAATCGCGATGCCATCGATGGTGGTGTAGTTGAGGTTGGCCTGCACGCCACGCACCGTCACGTAACGGGGCTCACCGGCATCCTCCACGGCACTCAGGCCCGGCGCGGCCATCAGGCTTTCGGCCAGCGTCTCGTCGCCGTAGCTGTCCATCTCGTCGTAGACCACCGAATCCTTGATCACCGGCGAGGTCTTCTTCTGGTCGATCACCTCGTGCGCGGCAATCACCTTCACCGTGCCCAGGGTCGGCGCCACCATCGCCTCGGCCTCGCGCGGCTTCGGCGCGGCCGGCTTCGGTTCGTTGCGTGCCGGTGCCGGATCGATGGCGATGACATTGCCATCCACCACGGTGTAGCCCAGGCCGGTCCCTGCCAGCAGCGCGTCCAGCGCCTGCTTGACGGTGGCACCGCGCGGCACCGCCCCGGCCATGCGGGCATCGCCGCTGGCCGAGTACAGGAACTGCACGCCGGAACTGCGCGACAACTGCTCCAGCGCGCGCGCCAGCGGCTGCGCCGCGATCGGGGTAGCCACTCGCGCCTCCAGCCCTTCGCTACCGGCCGCGAAAGCTGACGGTACGCTGCACGGAGACAGGGCGAGGATGATCGACAGGTAAAGCGTGTTGCGCATCACGGGTCCTTGGAAGAGAGAAAGCAGCAGGTGCCGCTGTGCATCTCGACAGCGGCTTCTCCCATGTAAGAGCCCGCTTCCACCGAAGTGGAGAACGCGGATTCGATGAATCTTTTCTGACAGTGCACGGCCGCGCCGCCCTCAGCGACTGCCGACCCGCACCGTGTCCCCTTCGCGCCTCACCACGAAACGCGGGTCGCGTTCGAGGAAGGCCTGCAGCGCACCGATGCGATGCGCATCCAGGCTGCCGGACAACCGCGCCGACGCCGCACCTTCATCCAGCACCCGAACCTGCACCTGGTTGTGGCGGTTGAAGGCGGCGGCCACCTCATCCAGCCGCTCGTCCAGGAAAGAGACCTTGCGTTGCTGCCAGTCCAGCAGCATCGACAGCGGCACATCCAACGACTCCACGGCATGGCTGCGCGCGTCGACCTGCACCACCTGGCCTTTGCCCAGCTGTGCAAGACGCCGCGCATCCGCACCCTGGCTCCACACTTCCACCTCGCCGGAAACCACACCGATGCGGGTGCCCTGCAGCCGTCGCGACACATCGAACACCGTGCCGATATCGCGGATCTGCAACCCGTTCACCTGCACTTCGAACGGGCGCCGATCGCGTGCGATGTCGAACGTCGCCTCGCCCTGCAGCAGTTCCGCCTTGCGGCTGAACCCGCCCATGCGCACCCGCAGGCGGCTGTCCGCGTTCAGCCGCACCCGGGTCTGGTCGGGCAGCACCAGGTCACGCAGTTCACCATGGTCGGCGCTGTACAGCTGCTCGGTGGGCATCAGCTGCGGTACCAGGCCCACGCCGAGCAGGGCGATACAGGCTGCGGCAGCCGCCCCCCACCAACGCGTGCGACGGCTGTGCGGCGCACTGCGCAGCGGGGCCTGTGCGTGTCCGAACAGCGGCACGACCTTGGCAGCGGCCTGCTGTGGCGGCACCGGCGCCTCTTCAGCCAATGCCGATTGCAGCGCCTCACCAACCTGCCGGTGCAGTGCGAGGGCGTGCATATAGGCGCGCACATGCTCCGGCGAGCGCTTCATCCAGTCCAGCAACGCAACCCGCTCGGCTTCGCCCAGCACGCCCTCGCGATTGCGCTGGAACCAGTCCATGGCCTCGCTGGCGATCGCGTCGTCGGCCGCACCCGATGGATTCCGTTTCATGTGAGCTCCCTGGCGCCCAGCGCCTTCCTGCAGGCTTCCAGCCCCTTGCCGATATGCTTGCGCACCATGTGCACCGACACCTGCAACTGTTGGCTGATTGCCGGGCAGTCCAGCCCGTCGCGGTAATGCAGCTCCATCACCCGCCGCGTGGTGGCCGGCAGCCGTGCGATGGTGGTGCGGATATCGTTCCAGCGCTGCGCGCGCTCGAATTCGCCTTCGACGTCTTCTTCGCTCTTCAGCACTTCGGCCAGGAGGTCGACGTCCTCCAGCGGCGGCAGCGACGAACGCGCGCGCGCGTGCTCGCGCGCCAGGTTGGCCGCCACGGTGAACAGGTAGGCTTCCGGGTTCTCGACCGCGTCGGCATGCTCACCGGTGCTGCGCAGCAGCCGCAGGTAAACCTCCTGCGCCAGATCCTCGGCATCTTCGCTGGCAGAACCACGGCGCAGGAAGAAGCCGCGCAGCAGCCGCCGCCGCAGCGCATAGCTCTTCTCCCAGATCCTCACGCTGTTCACGGCCGGCCAACCACCCCAAGGCTGGAAAGCACCGCAGGGTGACGGTCATCGATGACAGTGGCGTTTCAACTGCCGGCACGCAGCCGCTAGAATGCCGCCCCTGCAGTTTCCAGCAGCCGGCACAAGGAGTGCCCCGCAATGAACGCCCGCACCGCCATCAACACCCTCAGCAGCCTGCTGTTCCTGCTGCTGGTCGCACACACCACCGCCTACCAGCAGCAGATGTGGCCGCCCAGCCGGGTCGTCCACGTGCATCCGGTGGTCGTCGCCCTCGCCTACGCGCTGGGCCTGCTCACCCTGCTGCTGTGGATCGGAGGACGCCGCTTGCCGGAACGCTGCCAGCAGCTCTCGGGCTGGCTGCCGATCGTGGCCTGGTGCCTGCTGGGCATTGGTGTGGCGGTCATCCCGATGTTCTTCCCGGGCCTGTCACCGGCCTGATCAGCGGCCGCACCCAGCACGCCCGCCCATGATACGGCGCGCCGTGCCAACCCTTGCTTGCCAGAGACCCAAGCCGGGCCCGCCTATCGAAGCCGGGGGGCCGGGCCTACGCTTGTCTTCTCGGTGACCGCGACGGTCGCCCTTCGCGTCACGGCCCCGCCGTTGCGACCCCGCTCCAGTGCTGTGCGCCCTGCCGGTGTTGTCGCCCAGGCAGACGTCCGACCGGCGCCCTCTGGAGACAGTCATGAACCAAGCGCTCATTCCCTTCGATACCGATCCGCTGGAAACCCGCGAGTGGCGTGAATCACTGGAAGCGGTGATGCAGACCGGTGGCCGGCCGCGCGCGCACTACCTGATCGACCAGCTCAGCGAGCTGGATGCGCAGCAGCACGGTGACCTGCATACCCGCGCATGGACCGCGTACGTCAACACCATCCCGCCCGAGCGCCAGCCGGCCTACCCGGGTGACCTGGCCATCGAGCGCCGCCTGAATGCGATGATCCGCTGGAACGCGATGGTGATGGTGCTGCGTGCCGGCAAGCATTCCAACGTCGGCGGCCACATCGCCACCTACCAGTCGGCGGCAGTGCTGTACGACGTGGGCTTCGATCATTTCTTCCGTGGCCGTACCGACACCTTCGACGGCGACATGATCTACATCCAGGGCCACTCCGCGCCGGGCATCTATGGCCGCGCATACCTGGAAGGCCGCATCGATCCGGCGCGCATGGACAACTTCCGCCGCGAAGCCGGTCGCGAAGGCCTGTCCTCGTATCCACACCCGCGATTGATGCCGGAGTTCTGGCAGTTCCCCACCGTGTCGATGGGGCTGGGCCCGCTGACCGCCGCCTACCAGGCGCGCTACATGCGTTACCTGGAATACCGCGGCCTGAAAGAACACCAGGGCCGCAAGGTCTGGGCCTTCCTCGGCGACGGCGAGATGGACCAGCCCGAGTCGCTGGCGGCGATCTCGCTGGCCGGCCGCGAGCGGCTGGACAACATCGTGTTCGTGGTCAACTGCAACCTGCAGCGCCTGGACGGTCCGGTGCGCGGCAACGCCAAGGTCATCCAGGAACTGGAAGGCACCTTCCGCGCGGCCGGCTGGAACGTGATCAAGCTGATCTGGGGCAGCGGCTGGGACGACCTGCTGGCCCGCGACCACAGCGGCCTGCTGCGCCAGCGCATGATGGAATGCGTGGACGGCGACTACCAGACCTTCAAGTCGCAGAGCGGTGCCTACGTGCGCGAGCACTTCTTCGGCCGTTACCCCGAACTGCTGGAGCTGGTCGCGCACATGAGCGACGACGATATCTGGGCACTGGCGCGTGGTGGCCATGATCCGCAGAAGGTGTTCGCTGCCTATCAGCAGGCAGTGAACACCAGCGGCCGGCCCACCGTGATCCTGGCCAAGACGGTCAAGGGTTTCGGCATGGGTGAAGCCGGTGAAGGCCAGAACATCAACCACCAGCTGAAGAAGATGAGCGCCGACGCGGTGCGCGCCTTCCGTGACCGCTTCAACCTGCCGGTCAGCGACGACCAGCTGGAGGACATGCCGTACCTGCGCCCGGAACCGGGCAGCGCCGAAGCCATCTACTTCGCCGAGCGCCGCCGCATCCAGGGCGGGCAACTGCCCGCGCGCCTGGCCAAGGTCGATCCGCTGCCGCTGCCGCCGCTGTCGATCTTCAACACCCAGCTGCAGGGCAGCGGCGACCGCGGCCAATCCACCACCATGGGTTTCGTGCGCATCCTCACCAGCCTGCTGAAGGACGCAGAGCTGGGAAAACTGGTCATTCCGATCGTGCCCGATGAATCGCGCACCTTCGGCATGGAAGGCCTGTTCCGCCAGATCGGCATCCATTCGTACCTCGGCCAGCTGTATACCCCGCAGGATGCCGGCCAGCTGAGCTACTACAAGGAAGCCAAGGACGGCCAGATCCTGCAGGAAGGCATCAACGAATCCGGCGCGATCTGCTCGTGGATCGCCGCCGGCACCGCCTACAGCAACCACGGCCTGGCGACGATCCCGTTCTACATCTTCTACTCGATGTTCGGCCTGCAGCGCGTCGGTGACCTGGCCTGGGCCGCCGCCGATGCGCGCACCCGTGGCTTCCTGCTGGGTGCCACCTCCGGCCGCACCACGCTGATGGGCGAAGGCCTGCAGCATGACGACGGCCACAGCCACGTGCTGTCATCGGTGATCCCAAGCTGTGTGTCCTACGACCCGACCTACAACTACGAGCTGGCGGTGATCATCCACGACGGCCTGCGCCGCATGTACGTCGAGCAGGAAGACATCTACTACTACATCACCGTACTCAATGAGAACTACCCGCAGCCGGCACTGCCCGAGGGCGCCGAGGCCGGCATCCTGAAGGGCCTGTACCTGCTGCACCCGGCGGCCGCCGACAGCGACTCGCAGCCACGCGTGCAGCTGATGGGCAGCGGTTCGATCCTGCGCGAAGTGGAAGCCGCGGCAGAACTGCTGCAGCAGGACTTCGGCATCGCCAGCGATGTATGGAGCGCGACCAGCCTGACCGAACTGCGCCGCGATGGCCTGGCCGCCGAGCGCTGGAACCTGCTTCATCCGGCCGAGGAGCCCCGCGTGCCCTACCTGCAGCAGTGCCTGCAGGGCCATGAAGGCCCGGTGGTGGTGGCCACCGACTACATGAAGATCGTCGGCGACCAGATCCGTCCCTTCATCAACGACCGCCGCTTCACCGCGCTCGGTACCGATGGCTTCGGCCGCTCCGACACGCGTGAGTCGCTGCGCACGTTCTTCGAAGTGGACCGCCACTTCATCGTGCTGGCCGCCTTGAAGTCGCTGGCCGACGAAGGTCGCATCGAGCGCGCGCGGATGCAGGACGCCATCGACAAGTACGGCATCGACACCGGCAAGCGCGACCCGGCTGCGGTGTAAGGCTGCTGCATTCACCACGCCCGTTCTACGGGCGTGGTGCCGGCGGCAACGCTAGGGCATTCGCTTGAACAGATTGGTCTGCAGGATCGGCGTACCGTCGTGGCCGTAGAACGCCTTGGTCTCGGTCATCGTCGAGCGGTCGGCCGCGACGGTATAGATACGGGTGGAGGCCGGCGTGCCGTGGTCCACCAGCTGCATCACCAGGGTGTTCGGCGCTGGCAGTTTCAGGTTGGCCTTGTCTGCGCCATAGGTGCCGGACAAGGGCCCCGGCGTGCCGTCCAGCGCCAGCGTGCCGTCGGACTTCATGGTCTTGCCGTCGTGCAGGACGATGTCCACGTGTGAACTCCAACGCCCCGCACCGGCGTCCTTGAACTCCAGCACCACCTGCTTCGGGCGCTGCGCCTCGGGCAACGCAGACGTAGCGATATCCAGCGACCAGCGCCCCAACAGCGGTGAAGGAGACGCCTCCACTGCCAGCGCCGGAACGGCGGGGAATGAAAGCGCAGACAACAACACAGCGGACAACAGCTTCATACGTGGCTCCGTTC
Organism: Stenotrophomonas maltophilia; assembly: GCF_003205835.1. Lineage (GTDB taxonomy): Bacteria > Pseudomonadota > Gammaproteobacteria > Xanthomonadales > Xanthomonadaceae > Stenotrophomonas > Stenotrophomonas riyadhensis. Next base: position 1,694,715 of record NZ_CP029773.1, on the reverse strand, counting down.
CGGTGAAGAAGACTCTGCGTGAGGCGTTGTGGGGCGCAGCAGGGGGAATGCTGCGCGCCTGCGGCCTGTGCTGCAAGCCACTCGCTGAATGGCCGACCTCGCACCATGTCAGGCCGCTGTCACACAGGGGTAGTAGAACGATGCCGGATCTCCGGCAATCCTTCCCATACACGGCGTTGAACGCGCAGCCCTCGCCACGGCACCTCTATGCCGCCGGCCACTTCGCCCGCACTCTGGTCTGGTCGTTCGTGGACCTGGCACTCGGCTTCTACCTGCACGCGCGGCTGGGACTGTCGGCTGCCCACACCGGCCAGCTGCTGGCGATCTCCCTGGCCTACAGCAGCGTTCTCGACCTGCTGCTGGCCGCCGTATTCACCCGCCTGCACGACCAGCGTCGCCTCGCCTTGCGCCTGCAGCTGGTCGGCGGCCTCGGTACCGCGGCCAGCGCCTGCCTGCTGTTCAGTCCGAGCACCGCGACCGAGCCCGCCTTCCTGCCGCTGCTGGCCGCCTCGCTGTTGTTCCGTACCTGCTACGCGGTTTACGACGTGGCCCAGAATGCATTGACTTCGCTGTTGCCCCGCGACGAGAACGAGGCCATGCGCTACGTTTCCGCTCGCGCGGTAGTGGTACCGATCTCCAAGCTGTGCATCGCTGCAGCACTGTTCGGCGTGGTCGGTGCACCTGAATCTGCAGGCAGTGGCAGCGCACTGCTGATCTGCATGATCATCGGCATCCTGATCGCGGCCGCCGCGCTTCCCCTGACCTGCGTCGCCACGCCCGCACAGCCCGCCACAACCAGCAGGCCCGTTGCCGGCGCCCTGCCGCTGACGGCACTGCTGCCGGTTCTGCTGGCCGCAGCGGCAGAGACGGCGCTGGTGGGCCTGGCCGGGCGCCTGTTTCCCTTTGCCGACCAGGGCGCAGCGCTGACCTTCGCCATGGTCGCGGGCATGGTGGTCGCGCCTTGGCTCCATCTGCGCCTGCGCCCCCCGCTGTGCAGCGAGACAGGCCTGATCGCGCTGATGTCGGTGCTGGCCATCGCTGCCGTCTGCGTCTACCAGGCCAAGCCCTCCCTGCCTGTAGCGATTGCGTGTGCCGCTGTCCATGGGGCGGCGGTGGCCAGTGTCGGCCTGGTGCTGTGGCGGCGCACCGCGCTGATCGCCCGTCGTCATGCCGCCCGCAGCGGGCGCGAGGATGACCTCAGTTGTTTTGCGCTGCTCACTGGAACCATGAAACTGTCCATCGCGGCTTCTTCATTGCTGCTGGGCGAGGTGCTACCCGGCATACAGGCAGGCGATCTGGACACCTCGGTCGCGCTGGTTTCGCTGGTCGCCGTCGGCAGCCTGCTTTCGCTGGCCGCATTGGCGTGGCCCATGCCAGCGGCACGCACCGAGGGCCTGCGCCCGTGAGCCTGGCCCCGACGTCGCGGCTGCGCCGCAAACCACTGATCGCCCTGGATGCCGACCACAAACGCATCATCTGGCTGCTGCGCACGATGGGTGCGGTTCCCCGCATCACCATCGCCCACCAGCTGGGCATGCACAACGGCGCATTGACCCGCCTGGCGCGTGAACTGTTGATGCTGGAAGTGATCGAGGAACAGGGACAACTGTCCGATGGCCAACGGGGGCGTCCATCGGTGCCACTGGCACTGTCCGGGCGGGGTGGCTATGCCGCCGGTGCCACGGTGCACCCCGGTTGGCTGGAGATCGCGCTGGTGGATTTTGCCGGCCAGGTCATCGCCCGCGATGCAACCGCCTTCGACAGCGCGGATCCACGCGACTTCGTGCACGCGGTGGACCAGCGCCTGCGCAGCCTCACCAGCCGCACCGGGCTCATGCGCGCCCGTTTCCTCGGCCTCGGCGTGGCGGTCCCCGGGCCCGTGGTCGAAACCGGTCCGGCACGCCGGCACGCAGTGGACTGGCTGCGTGGCTGGCGCGATATCGACAACGACCAGTTCTTCGAAGACTACTTCGGCTTCCCGGTCTGGGTGGAGAACGATGCGACCCTGGCGGCGCTGGCGGAGTACTACGACAGCGGACTGATCCGCGACTGCGCGTCGGCGCTGCTGCTGTATGTCGGCCACGGCGTGGGCGGTGGCGTGATCCATCGACGTGATGTGATGCGCGGTGAATTCGGCAATGCCGGGGATATCGGTCGCCTGTTCCGCATGGACGCGCCGCGCCCCTCGGGCATCGACCTGCTGGCCACGTTGCGCGACGCCGGCGCTGGGATTCCATCGCTGTTCGAACTGGAGGCCTGCCTGCACACCCATGCCGGCATCATCAATGCCTGGGCAGAACGCGCGGGCAACCAGCTGGGCGTGGCGGCCAATACCGGTGTGGCATGGCTCGATCCTGGCGCCGTGATCCTGTCCGGCTCACTGCCGAGGCAGGTGCTGGAAGTGTTGGGGCAACACCTGCAGCAACCGGCACGCTGGAGCAGTGCGCTTGACAGCCTGCGCCTGCCGCAGGTGCATGTGTCACGGCTGGGAGGATCCGCGGTATCGGTGGGCGCGGCGCTGCTGCCGATCCATCAGCTGGGCGCCGACGCCATCGCTTAATTGTTTATTTCCGCCGAAGTAAACAATTCCGTCATCGCCCGGACCTACCGTGCAGCGGTCCCCCTTCCCTGCATGGCCGCCCTCCGATGAACATCAGCCCCCTGGTCCTGGGCATCTCCCTGGCCCTGATCTCCCTGCACGGCAGCGCGTCTGCGCAGGACGCCCCCGTCCAGAACAAGGACAGCGCCGACGCTGCAACGCTGGATGCGGTGGTGGTCACCGGTGCGGCACGCACCCAGCGTCGCTTCGATGCGTCCTTCGCCGTCAATTCACTCAGCCGCGAAGACGTGCAGAAGCTCGCACCGAAAAGCTACGCCGACCTGCTCGGCTCGGTTCCCGGCATCCATGTCGAGGCCACCGGCGGCGAGGTGCAGAACATCACCCGGCTGCGCGGCATTCCCACCGATCGTGGCTTCATCGCCTTCCAGCAGGACGGCCTGCCGCTCTACCAGGAGCTGGATGGCCACTTCTTCAATTCCGGCGACGGCATGAACCGGTTCGACGTGATGAACCAACGGGTGGAGATCGTACGTGGGGGCCCGGCGCCCATCTACGCGAGCAGCGGCGGCGCCATCGTCAACAACATCCTGGCCGAAGGCTCGGAAGAGACCCACGGCAAGGCGCAGCTGACCATCGGCGATACCGGGCTGTACCGCGGCGAGATGTACCAGTCCGGCGCGCTGGGCAAGGACACCTTCTACGCCGTCGGTGGCTTCCTGCGCCAGCACGATGGCTACCGCGACAACGGCTTCCCGAACGACAAGGGCGGGCAGATCCGCGGCAACATCAAGCACTACTTCGACGACACCAGCTGGTTCAAGGTCAGCGGCACCTTCGTTGACGACCACAATACGTTCTACCTGCCGATCCCGGTCGCCGACCCTCGCAATCCCAGCGTGTCGCTGGATCCGTACATCGACTACTTCGACGGTACGCTGAACTCGCCGTCGCTGCGCAGCGTCAACCTGAAGTACCTCGATGGCGGCGGTGTCCTGCAGGGCATGAACCGCGACCTGGCCGATGGCCGCCACATGCGCTTCGGCAACATCGGCTTCCAGTACGAGAACACCGCCAGCGATTGGACGATCTCGCTGAAAACCGGCTACACCAAGGGCCGCAATACCTTCGACGCGCTGTACTCGACCACCAACCCGGTCGACGCACGCACTTTCGCCAACGGCTATCTGGGCGCGGCCCGCAGCGCCTTCGGTGCCGGCGTCGCGCGGATGGGCTACGCACTGGCCGGCAGCAATGGCACCAGCGCCTACGATCCCTACGCCGACTCCGGCCTGGTGATCTCGGCCCAGTACCGCGCCGCAGATTCGGACTTCTACTCCGGCCAGGCCGACTTCAGTGCGACACGGCTGTTTGAAACGGCCTGGGGCAGCCACGACCTGAACATCGGTGCGTACACCGCCTTCTTCGGCACCACGTCCTTCAGCCTGTACCAGGACATGCTGATGGAGATGCGCGGCAAGCCACGCCTGCTGGATCTGGTCGCCTACGGCAACGATGGCACGCCGCTGGGATATGTCACCGACAAGGGCACGCTGCGCTATACCACCACCCTCAATCGCGGCAAGGTCGATGCCCGCATGTTCGCGGTCTACGCCAATGACACGTGGGCACTGACGGACCGCTTCAAGCTTGATGCCGGTATCCGCCATGAACGCTACCGCTATGAAGGCTATGCGGAGCAGACCGCCCAGGTCGACCTCGGCGATCGCAGCACACTGGCCGACAACACCACACGCCGGTTCACCGGCGTCGTCCAGAACCATCGCCTGAATCCGTCCGCCACCAACTGGACGGTCGGTGCGAACTTCGACTTCACCCCTGCAGTGGGCGCCTACGCCCGCGTGTCGCACATGGAGATCGTTCCCAATTCGTCGGTGGCGCGCTCGATCGATCCGACCATCGTGCAGACCCAGCTGGACCAGTACGAGCTGGGCCTGAAGGCGGCTTTTGGCCGGTCCTACCTGTACCTGACCGCGTTCTATACGAAGTTCGATCCACTCAACGCGTCCTTCGTTGCCTTCAATCCGACGACCGGCCGCAATGACCAGTCGGTGCACTTCATCGGTACCGCCGTCTCCAAGGGCATCGAACTGGATGGCCTGTTCCGACCGCTGGACTGGTTCAGCATCGCCGGTTCGATCACGGTCAGCGATCCGCAGTACGACAGCCTGCAGAACGATTCCGGTGCCGATCCGGCGGCGGTCAATGGCAAGCAGATCGTTCGCGAACCCAAGCTCTACGGCAACCTGCGACCGACTTTCAGTTTCCAGCACGGCCAGGACCAGTTCGAGACCTGGCTGCGCTATGACGTAGTCGGCAAGTCCTACGTCGATCTGTTCAACCAGACAGCGCTGCCTGCCTACCAGACCCTGGGCCTGGGCGTTTCATGGAAGCGCGGCAACTGGGGCGCACAGCTGGTGGGCGACAACCTGACCAATGAAAAGGGGCTCACCGAGGGCAACACCCGCACCGACGCCCTGGCCGGACAGGGTTCGGCCGAGGCAATCTATGGACGGCCGCTGTTCGGCCGCAACGTCCGCCTGATGGTCAGCAGGAGCTGGTGATGCATCGACGATTGAGCTTGTCCCTCGCCCTGCTTGCCACGGCAGCGCTGCCGCTTGCGGCGGCCGCTGACGACCACGACAGCACGGCACTGGCCGGGCGCTTGTTTCCAACCCTGGTGCAGCTGAAGCACGACGCACTGCCCGCCCCTGCGCGCGCCCTCATGGTCGAACGCACCCAGCGCATGACTGGCTGCCGGACGGCGGCCTGCACACTTGAGGCGGCACACTGGACGCCGGCGCAGGCAGGCCTGCTGACCACCGCGGTTCCGGCACGCGCCGATGCCATCGAAAGAGAGCTTGCGGGCCTCAACAACATCCTCTCCGTCTACGGCCACGGCCAGCCGCCCCGCTACGACGCCATCGACGGCCCGGTCGGTGCGGCGGGCAGCACGCGACTGGCCGGCGATGTTGCCATTGCCATGCAGATGAGCGAAGTGGACGCCAGCGCGGCCTACACCGCATTCGATCGCAGCATCGCGGTGGCGGTGGGCCTGCTCGATGCCAATGATCGCCTCGACGCGATCCGCTTCGAGCCCATCAACGCGGGAATGAACGCCGCGCCATTCGCGCGCGCGCGGCAGCTCGATTGGTCCGCGCATCCGTACACATCGATCATCGTGCTTGGGCAGGGCCCGGACGAGCTGACCACCCCGCTCAGCGCTGGCAGCAAGCTGCGCCTGAAGGCCGCTGCGCAGCGCTATGCGGCGGGCGATGCACCTTTCATCATCGTCTCCGGTGGCGCCGTGCATCCACGCGGCACCCGCAGCGTCGAAGCGGTGCAGATGCGCGAAGCGCTGATCGCGCGCTTCGGCATTCCCGCAGATGCGATCATCATCGAACCGTATGCCCGCCACACCACCACCAACCTGCGCAATGCAGCCCGGCTGCTGGCGGCCCTGCAGGCACCGCCGCGGCAACCGGCACTGGTGGTGAGCAGTCCGTCGCATATCGATTCGGTCGCCAGCAGCGGGTTCAGTGACCGCAACCGCCGTGAGCTGGGCTACGTTCCCGGCAAGGTCGGTTCACGCATTTCAGCGTACGCGATCACCTTCGTGCCAGCGCCCGAATCACTTCGCATCGACCCGATGGATCCACTGGATCCCTGAACCTCGCCACTGCCGCCTCAATAGCCGACCTTCAGCGTGAACATCACGTTTCGCGGCGCGCCGTACCAGCCCTGGTTGTAGAAGCCGATCTGCGAGTAGTAGTGGCGGTCAAACAGGTTGTTGATGTTGACCGCCGCCGACACATTGGAACTGAACTGGTAGCGCGCCATCAGGTTCACCAGCGCGTAGCTGGGCTGCTCCACCGGCACCCGGCGATTCCCGGGCGCGGTGGCGGTCTGGTACATGCGGTTCTGCCAGTCCACGCCACCGCCGATCGTCAGCCGGTCCCAGGCACCCGGCAGCCGCCAGGTGGTGAACAGCTTGAACAGGCTGCGCGGCTTGGCAGTGTTGATCGCACGGCCCTGCGCGTCCTGCGCGATGAAGGTGGTGAAGCTGGTGCCCAGGCTCCAGCCCGGCAGCGGCTCGCCGGCCAGTTCCAGCTCCAGGCCGTCCACGGTTGCGCCCTTCACCGCGCGGTAGGCCGCTTGTGTGCTGCCTTCAACCAACCCACCGGTGGCTTCGGCCAGGTTGTCCTGTCGGGTGCGGAACAATGCCGCCGACGCATTCAAGCGTTCCTGCAGCCAGCTGCCCTTGAGGCCCAGCTCGTAGCTGCGGCCGCTGACCGGGTCGAGGATCTGTCCGGATTCATTGCGGTTGTTCTGCGGCTTGAAGATGCCGGTGTAGCTGGCGTACACGCTGCTGTAGCCGTTGAGGTCCCAGACCACGCCTGCATACGGTACGAACTCGTTGCGGTAGCGGTACTTCCGCTTGGCGCCGAAGTAGACCTGATCGGTCTCCCAGTTGCTCAGGCGGGCACCGACGATCACGTGCAGCGGATCGGCCAGCGACAAGCGCGCCACCGCGTAGGCACCGCTCTGATGGTTGTCCAGGTCATCGGCCTGGGTCTTGCTGCTGGCCCACGTCGGCTCCGGCGTGCCCGGCCCGTGCCAGTCCAGATAGCTGGCCAACGGCGGCAGCGGCGCCAGCGCGCGGTACTGGCCGAGCGCGATCTCGTCACGCGAACGCGACCAGCCGATGGACGCCGTGTGCTGGCGGCCGAACAGCTGGAACGGACCGGTCAGGCTGGCGCTGATCGCTTCGCGGCGCACCGGACCGTCGTAGCGGGTGAAGCTGTTGCCAGTGGGCATCGCCCCGGTCACCGGATCGGGATAGCCGCCCCGGTAGAGATGCTTCATCTCCATGTCGGTATGCGAGCGGCTGTAGGACACGCGTGCCTGCCAGTCGTTACCGAAGCGATGGTTGAAGTCGAAGAAGCCGTTGCGGGTATCGGTGGTCATCCGTGCCCACGGCGCGGTGGCCGATACCGAGCGGTCGAAGCGGGTACGCGTGCCGTCGGCGTTGAACAACGCGAAGCCGCTGCCGAAGCCACGGTTGTCGCTGCCCTGGTAGGAAATACCGGCGATCAATCCGGTGTCCTCGCCCAGATCCACACTGACCACGCCGTAGAGTGTCCTTGCGGTGCTGTCCAGGCCAGCGGTGTAGCTGTCACCCTCTGCGTGCGCGGCCACCAGGCGACCACGCACGCGTCCTTCCCGGCTCAACGGGCTGGATACATCCGCCCACGCGCGCCGTGCGTCCCAGCTGCCGAGGCTGATGCCACCACTGGCAGCGAACTCGCGCAGCGGGCGCTTGCGCACATAGTTCACCGCCGCCGAGGGATTGCCGGCGCCGGTCATCAGGCCATTGGCACCGCGCACGATCTCGATGCGGTCGTACACCACCATGTCCAGATTGTTCTCGCCGAAGTTCCATGGCGACAACACCGGCATCACCACGCCATCGAACTGGTAGTTGTCGATGTCGAAGCCGCGTGCGGAAAACGAATAGCGGTTGGCGTCGCTGCGCGTGACCGAGATGCCGGGTGCGGTCGCCAGGGCATCGGCGGTGCTGAGCAGGCCACGGTCCTCGATCTGCTGGCGGGTGACCACGCTGACGGATTGCGGGGTCTGCCGCGAGGTCAGCGACAGTCCGGTCGCCGTGCCCATCGAATCGGTGGTGTACGAACGCGACGTTTCGGTGCTGCCATCAAGGTCGGCAGTGACCTGCACGGTCGGGAGCTGGGAGGTCGTCGCGGCAGGGGCGCGTTCGGCGGCGTGGGCAGCGTTGAACAGCGCCAGGGTCGTGCCGATGGCGGTAGCCAGGGCACACGGGCGGAAACAGGCAGGCATGGGAGATCCAGCGGGAAGGAAAGGCTGGATGAGAATTATTGTCATTTGAGCGTGAGCGCACGTATGCGCGGACGCAGCAGGCGTATGCGCACTGCCGACGGTGGCCCGGACTCAGCGAAGCTCGCTGGGTGCGATGCCGTAGCGCGCGCGGAATGCGGTCGCGAAATTGGTGGCGTGCCGGTAGCCGACGAAATGCGCGGCCTGCTGCACGCTGCAGCCCTGCCGCAGCTGCTCGCAGGCCAACTGCAGGCGCCGCTCGCGCAGCCAGGCGAACACCGAACACCGGTGCACCTGCTGGAACTTCAGCCGCAGGCTGCTCGAGCTCATGCAGGCCAGGCGCGCCAGATCCTCCAGGCTGTGGTCGGCGGCCGGCGCCGCCTGCAGGCAGTCGATCACCCGCTGCAGCATGCGGCGATCACGTGCTGAAACGCGCAGGTCGGGCGATGCCTCCGGTGCCGGCGCGCCCAGCGCCATGGCCAGCATCTGCAGGCCAATGCCTTCGCACAAAAGTGCATGCATTGCGCCCTGCCAGGTGCCCGACAACACCTGGTCGGCGGCGTGCTCGAGATGCCCGGGCACCTGCCAGCCGCGCAGCTGCTGGCCACCGCTGCGATGCGCGGCGGATAGCAGTTCAGTGATGATCGGATCGTCCAGCTCGGCCGGTGCGTCCAGCGAGACATTCAGGCTGCGCATCCGTTGGCCCGCTGGGTGTATCGCGGTCATCGGCGTGGCGTCGGCCCGCACCATCGCGCCAGCGCCCGGACCCATGCCGATCACCGCCTGCCCCGCCAGGCGCGCACCTGCGCGGCCCTCCAGCATCACGATTGCCGAGAAGGCAGGCGGCGACTCGGACGTGGCCTCGAACGGCTGGCGTGCGATCACGTCCGATAGCGCCAGATGGACGCCCGGACGCAGGCGACGCTGCTCGACCCTGCCCTGCACCACGCAATCCTCGCCCGACAGATCGGAAGCCGCCCGCGCAGGCAGCCGATAGCGGAAGCCGCTGCTGCGGCCCAGGCGGTCGAGGTCGGCCAGGGTGAGGCTGTGCATGGTGCGCCCGTGAAGAATCACCCGCCATTCTCATATGAGAACCGTTCTCATATCCAGTCCCGATGGCAAGGCCCAATCCGCCCTTGTCGATACAAATAGTTACGTTATAACATTTCACATCAACTTCACGGATCGTGTCATGCGCCGCCATCTCCTTGCTGCAGCCATTCTGTTCGCCGTCCACACCGCCCAGGCCGCGAACGAACCCACCCTCCCCACCCTCCAGGTCCAGGCCTCCCAACCCTCGCGCATCGACAGCCGGGTCACCGTCGACAATCCGCAGGCACAGAACCGCACCCTCGGCGGCCTGCTCGAACACGTCTCCGGTGTGCAGAGCAGCGCCTTCGGGCCGAACGCGGGCGCCCCGGTCATCCGCAGCCTCAGTGGCAACCGCGTGCAGATCCTGCAGGACGGCCAGTCGATTCTGGGCATGAACGCGATCAGCGGCGACATCAACATCCCGTTCGATCCGCTGTTCGTACGCAGTGTCACCGTCAACAAGTCTTCCGACACCGTGCGCTACGGCGGCAATGCGATCGGTGGCAGCGTGGAGATCGACTCGGGCCTGATCTCGCGCAGCATGGAAGACAAGGACCAGTCGATGGAACTGGTCCTGCGCAAGGGCTTCAACGCGGCCGACGCGCAGGGCTTCCGCATGAACTTCAACAACCAGCGCAACGTGTCCACCAACCTGCAGGTGTCGCGCCAGCGGATCTCGCACTACGACATCCCCGGCAACAGCAAGGCCAGCGTCTGCAACACCGGACTGTTCCCGGCCGGCGGGGGCGTCAATTCGGCACTGGCCGACGCCTGCCAGAAAGAGGCGCGCGTCCAGCAGCTCTACAACAAGGCCTCGCAGCCGTACATCGACCAGTTCATGACCGAGAACCCGGACTGGGCCGATGGTGATTTCTCCTTCTACACCAACAATCCGACGTCGGTCTGGCAGCGCCGCACCTACATCAATCCGGTCAACCCGGCCTACGTGCCCGGCACGCCGTCGTATGTGCAGAAGCAGATCAACAACGATGTGACGCCCGACTACCATCACCGGCTGGGCAACAGCTATGCGCGCAACAGTCAGGTGGCCTTCGGCTCGACCCTGTTCTTCGACCGTGGCTACGTGGGTGTCAGCATTGATGCCAAGGACAGCGAGTACGGCGTTCCAGGCTTCTCGATGCAGAACCTGTCGTTCGGTTCCAACTATGCCGATGGCCTGCCGGTGGGCGTGGTGATCAAGCAACAGCGCTACGCGCTGGAAGCCCTGCTGCGTGATCCACTACCGTGGTTCGAGCGCGCGGAACTCCGCGTTTCCAAGCTGGACAACACCTCAGGCGAGCGGCTGGGCGCCACCAAGGCCAACGACTACGATTTCGAGAGCACCCAGGCCGAGCTGCTGCTCAGCCATCAACGCATCGGCCCGCTCAGCGGCCTGCTCGGTTTCAGCCATCAGTCGCGTGATGTCACCGGCAGTGGTTCTCAGCGCTACCTGCCGGACGTGGACACCCGCAGCAATGCGGTGTTCCTGAAGGAAACGCTCGACTTCGGCTGGGCTACCTTCGATGCCGGCGTGCGTCACGAGCGCATCGACCACAAGCTGCAGCCCAGCCGCTTCAAGACCGCGCGCAATGCCGCCAACACCAAACTGCAGGACCGTGACTACCGGCTCAACAGCTACAGCCTGGGATCGTATGTCGAGCTCGGTCCGTTGTTCGCGGCCAAGGTGCGCTACTCGTCCTCGCAGCGCGCACCGGAGATCAACGAGCTGTATGCGAGCAATGCTCACTATTCGGTGATGACCCAGGAAGAAGGCAACCAGAATCTGGAACCGGAACGCGCGAAGAACCTGGAACTGACCGGCCTGTTCCATCTCGGTGGTTTCGAGCTGTCCGCCACCGCGTACCGGATGCGGTACGAGAACTACCTCTACCTCGGCTACTCCGGCCTGCAGACCGCCAACCGCCTGCCACTGAAGTACTGGAAGCAGACCGACACCACGGTGAAGGGCTTCGAGATCGATGCTTCGCAGGCATTGGACCTGGGCCGCTTCGGCACGTTGAATGTGTCCGCCTTCGCCGACCTGGTGAAGAACAAGGCCGACCGCCCCGATTCGCTGCGTGCCCACAATGACGGCGAGTACCTGCCGAACATGCCGACCAACCGCTACGGTGCCAACCTGCAATGGCAGCGCGAGGGCTGGAAGGCGCAGCTGTCCAGCACCTACTACGACACGCAGAAGTACCTCGGCCGCAACGTGAGCGAGGAAGTGCCGCTGGATGCGTTCAACCTGGTCGACCTGCAGGTCAGTCGCGAACTGCCGGTACGCAACAGCTACATCGCCGGCGTGGAGGTGTTCGTCAACGGCAGCAACCTGCTCAATGAAGAAGCACGGCCGCACAATTCGCCGTTGAAGTACATCGCACCGTTGCCCGGGCGGGGCTTCCAGGTGGGTGTGACGGTGAAGCTCTGACAACCGGATGCATCGGTACACGCCTGCAGGCAGACGGCCTGCAGGCGTCGTCCATCGCACCCCCTGCGTGGTTGCGCCACGCTCCCCGGTTGATTCACCATCGGCAGAGAAGGAGAGCGTGATGAACTGGAAGCATGCGGTTTCACTGGCACTGTTGTTGTCCGTTTCATCAGGCGCAAGTGCTGCGTCTGCGATCACCTACGACAAGGATGGCCGCTACGGCTATTCGATGAACCAATCTTCCCTCACCACTGCGATGCAGCAGTCGCTGCACTACTGCGCAGCGCGATCGCGCAATTGCGGTCAGTCCGCCAGCACCAGCAGCGAAGGCTATTCGGCCATAGCGACCGGAACGATTGCGTTGGGCTTTGCACTGGGTGAGAAGACCGCGGACGCCGCGCAGCGGAAGGCCGAAAGAATGTGCAGGGAACGTGCCAACGATTGCACGCTTGCCTTGCTGTGGCGGGAAACCCCACCTCGCTATCTTGAACCGCCACAGCTGCCTGGTGCGCCCGCTCCGGCACCAGCGGTGACGCCCGCGCCCATGCCAACGCCTGCCACCCGCACCGATCAGCCAGGATAGCCAGCTCCACGCCGGCTGTACTTTCGAGTGTCGGATAAAGAAAAACGCCTGCAGATCGAGGATCTGCAGGCGCTTCTTTGTATCTGGCGGAGTGAGAGGGACACTATGCAGCCCAAACCAACCGTCTGAAGTTGTTAGGTTTTTTCGACCTGGACACCCGCAGAGTGTGTCCAAGGGAGTGTCCAACTCTAGCCAAATCTTCCACCTGCAGCCACTGGATCTGGCAGCCCCGATGGTGCGGAGGTAGCGTCCTCCCGCTTGACCCACACCCATCGGTACAGACGGACACGCCGCTGTGAGAGCTGAACATACTGTCCTCGCAGGGGCCTCCAATCCCGGCAGATATAGCCCCGGCTGGCAAAGACCAGCATACGCCCCGGTTGCAGGAGGACGGCCTCACAAGCATCCGCCCCTCCGACTGACACCTTCACATCACGAACTTGATTGGTTCAGCCAGAAACTCAAAGCGTCACAAGACCTTCAAAGTGCCCGCCTACGTTCCCTGAATACATCGTCCTAGATGGAAGCGCTGGCCGTGTCCTTGCACCAAGCAGTGACCGACGCTGATCAAAGCTCCGATGGGCTCATCCCGGTTGCTCAATATGTCCGGATGTCCACCGAGCATCAGCGCTACTCCACGGAGAACCAGGCTGCGGCAATTGCTGAATACGCCAAGGCGCACGGCATGCAGATCGTCCAGACCTACGAGGACTCCGGCAAGAGTGGGCTGAACCTCAAAGGTCGAGGCGCTCTTCAAGCCCTTCTCCGGGATGTGAAGCTCCCCTCCCCTGGCTTCAACGCTATTTTGGTCTACGACGTCAGCCGTTGGGGACGGTTCCCTGACCCGGACGAGGCCGCTGCCTACGTTCACGCCTGTAAGAGCCATGGCATCCCGGTCATCTATTGCGCAGAAGCTTTCAAGAATGATGGCTCATTGCCATCGACCATCATGATTGGCCTCAAGCGGAGCATGGCCGCCGAATACAGCCGTGAGCTATCTGACAAGGTGTTCAAAGGGGCCTGCAACATCGTGCGGCACGGGTTCCGACAAGGGGGCACGCCGGGGTATGGCTTGCGCCGCCAACTCGTCGACGAGCATCTCCAGCCCAAGGCTGTGCTCGCTCGAGGAGAACAAAAGAGCATCCAGACCGATCGGGTGATCCTGGTGCCCGGGCCTGCGCATGAAATCGCAATCGTCTTGCGCATCTATCGGCTGTTTCTGACGGACGGCATGCCCGAACGGGTCATCGCCTCCGTCCTGAACCGAGAAGGCATCCCCAATGAGGTGGGTGGCCTCTGGAGCCGAGGGACCATCCATCAAATACTGACGAATGAGAAATACGTCGGCCACAACGTCTACAACCGGACTTCGTTCAAGCTGAAGCTGCAACACGTTCAGAACCCGCCAGAGGCGTGGGTGCGAAAGGAACATGCGTTTGAAGCCATTGTTCCGCTTGATCTGTTCGAGCGCGTTCAAGCAGTCATCGCGGCACGTTCGGTCCACTTAGACGACCGCCAGATGCTGGAAGCTCTGCGCTCACTGCTCGAGCGGCATGGCGCGCTGTCAGGGATGCTGATCGACGAAGAAGAAGGCGTTCCCTCCAGCAGCGCCTTCCGCCATCGGTTTGGTAGCCTGCTCCGGGCCTATAGCTTGGTTGGCTACTCCCCCAAACGCGACTACGCCTACTTGGAGATCAACCGCGCCCTTCGGCAGCGGCATCCCGAGATGGTCCAGCTGGTGGTGGATGGCATCGCCCAACACGGTGGGTGGGTCGAGCCATGCGGGGATACTGATCTGCTGCGGGTGAACGGTGAGCTCCTCACGTCCGTCGTCATCGCACGGTGCAAGCCCACACCCGCTGGCTCCAACCGCTGGCGCATCCGATTGGATGTAAGCCTGACGCCACATCTGACCGTAGTGGTCCGGATGGATCCCGGTAACCGTCATGCCCACGACTTCTACGTGCTTCCTTCCATCGACTTCACCCCCGATGGCATGCCTTCCATGGAGGACAACGGCTTTTCCTTGGACGCCTACCGGATGGACACGCTGGAGGAGTTCTTCGCCCTGGCCGGTCGGGCCGCATTGCTGGAGGTCGCATGACAAACAAAGGCACAAGCGTTCAGATGATCCCCATTGCCGACATCCACGTCGCCAATCCGCGGGTCAGAAACCAACGCATCCACCGTGGCATCACTCGAAGCATCGAAACGGTGGGGCTCAAACGCCCCGTTAGCGTTCGTAAGGCATCTCCTGATGAAACGTCGCTCCCCTATGCACTGATCTGCGGCCAAGGTCGCCTTGAGGCCTGCAAGCTGCTGGGTCACCGCGAGATCCCCGCCCTGGTCTTGGACGTGGATGAGCACACCGGTCACGTCATGAGCATCGTGGAGAACGTCGCTCGCCGCACGCCCAGGGCGGCCGAGACCATGGAACAGGTCCAGGTGCTCAGAGAGCGCGGTTACTCGGACCCGGAGATAGCTATCAAGCTGGGCTGCACTCCGTCCTGGGTGAACAGCGTTGCCAACCTCATGGAGCGCGGCGAGCGACGTCTGCTCGCCGCCGCCGAAGCGGGCCACATTTCCTTGGCGCTTGCCGTGAACATCTCCCGGGCAAATGATCGCGATGCGCAACAGTTGCTGATGGACGCCTATGAGGCCGGTGAACTCAAGGGAAAGAAGGTGACCGTCGTCCGAAATATCTTGGCTCATCGAGCTAGAAGCGGAAAGAGGGGAACGAACTCCTATGCTCACGGCACACCACGAAAGAAGCTGACTCCCGAGGATCTTGCCAAGCTCTACAAGCGCGACGTGGAGATGCACCAACGAATCCAGAAGAAGGCCGAGTTCACGCAGCAATCGCTCCTCCTGGCCCGGCAGATCTTCAAAGAGCTGTTTGCCTCGAAAGAGTTCTGCGGACTTCTCCAATCGGAGGGGCTGACCAGCGTCCCGCAACCACTGGCTGACCTGCTGCCGCGCAGAGGGTTGGCCCGATGAGCAAGAAGCAAACTTCGGGCGTACGCCTGGGCTTTGAAAAGGATTGCGTGGATATCCAGCTGGCGCAGCTTCATTACAGCATTGCCATGCCCACGGGGACGAAGGCTTCCGTCAAGTATCAGCAGATCGTGAGCTCGGTCAGGACGGTGGGATTGGTCGAACCCATCGTGGTTACCCTCGACCGGGGCACCGCCGGACGATTCTTGGTCTTGGATGGACGAATGCGCTTGGAGGCCCTGAAGGAGCTGGGAGCCACCGCGGCCCCCTGCCTCATCTCAACCGACGACGAAGGCTACACTTACAACAAGCAGGTGAACCGCCTTTCGGTTGTCCAAGAGCACCGAATGATCCTCAGGGCAGCAGAGCGCGGGGTTTCCGTGGAACAGCTGTCGCAGGTGCTTAACATCTCGGCCAGCTCCATCCGGGACAAATTCCGGCTTTTGGATGGCGTTTGCGACGAAGCGACCGCCATACTGGCCGACAAACCCGCCGCCGCAGGAGTCTTTCGGTTGCTGCGGAAAATGAAGCCGTTCCGGCAGATCGATGCTGCCCAGACCATGGTCAACTTGGGGGATTACTCGATCAAGCTTGCAACCGCGCTTCTCCAAAACACGCCGGTCGAACAGTTGATAGATCCATTGGCAGCAAAGACGGTCAACGGTGCCCCTATCGAGGCGCTCCAACGCTTGGAACGGGAGCTGGCAGCGCTGCAAGCCGATACGAAGCTGCTGGAGGAGAATTATGGCCCAGCCAGCCTCCAGCTCGAAATCGTCAAAACCCACATTGGGTCGACCCTCTTGGACAACGCTGCGGTTGTGAGATGGCTTGCCAAGAACAAGCCGGATCATCTTCAACAGCTTCAGCGCATAGCCGACATTAAGCTGCTTAGAGCGGGGTAGCCACCTTCTTCTCTCAGCTGCAAGCTCCCAAGCTATTAGACCGCCACGTTGCCGCGCGGGTTGCCTTTGAAGGGAAAGCACCGCGACAGCAGAGCTGTTCCGACTAACTGGCAATTTTGTGCGCAATTCCCTGCTAAGTGGCCTTGCTAATTTTCACTTAGCTGGTTGGCTACGAGCACACACCAACCGAGGACGCACATTGCTAGACCCACGAACCCAAATCGCCGCACTACTTCTGAGCGGTACCCTCAATCCCACCGCCCATCGCACTCGCGAGGAGCGCTTGAGGGATGTTCAAGACGCCCTTGATCTCGCGGAGCGCATTCTGGGCAGATCCGAAGGGAGAAGCCCGATCGGACCGGTCCACATTGCAGCTCAGTCGACTGACGACGGGCACGCATCGACAGCGGAGGAGCCATGACTGATCCACAAACCCGAATCGCCGCGCTCGTTTTAAGCGGCACCATCGAACGAGCGGCTCAGCGTTCCCAACGAGAGCGCTCAGAAGATGTTCGAGTGGCCCTGGAGGTCGCCGCCGAGGTTCTACGCCAGCGCGCGGGTGGAAGCCCGCTAAACCTCACCCACGACGGACCACGAGTGCAGGAGCGGCCCGCGCCCACAACGAAGGAGCGCGTGGAGGTCAAAGAGGAGCTGGCGTCTTTGGACCAACTGCTTGCCGATCGGCGAGGAATCAGGCCCCCGGCCAAGCCGCCGACGACCAAGCGGCCAACGCTTCATTGAAGGTTTAAAGCCCCCGCCACGGCGGGGGCTCTTCATTCCTGTCAGTGAAGCCTTGGCCGAGGCGCGGCCTGCTGCGCGGATACAGTCAGCTTTGCGGGGTCTCCCGTTTCGTGGAGCGCATCCTCCAACTGATCCAGGGCTACCCTGCTGCCGGCTTCCAACTCTGCCACGGCGGCTGACAGCTGATTCGCACAGGTCTCTTCCTGACCGTCCTCGATCTTTGTACGAGCTTTTCTCAGGGCATCCAAACGCTGCTCGATTGCTGCCAAACGACGTCCGCGACGCCGGGCCCAGGCCACCAGTCCAGCGCCTGTTGGTCGGGGCTGCAGCTCGACGAAGTCCTCCAACGACCTCTCGGCGCGCGTCAGAAGCGATGCTGCCCGACGTTCAGCCTCCACCCGCCGCATCCACTCCGTCGCTCGTCGCCTCACTGCGGCCAAGCCCCTTAGCGTTCGCTGGACATCCTTGCGCACCCTTGTACCCACGCTCCCGTTGCCAATGGCCGAGTCCAAGCGACGTAGAAGCACGAGTGTGGAGCCAAGCGCCCCCTCAAGGCCCGCGGCCACCACGTCACGCCAAAGTCCCCATGCCCTTTCCAGCAGGGACTGAAGTGAGGGTTCGGGTGCATTGGGAAGAGTGCGAATTGCCAAAACTCCTTGCCGACTGAATCCCTTTACGTGTTGGCGCGCATCCAGAACTGACCCACTTTCGGCGGTGATGCGCGGGTAAAACTGACCCACCTGAAGCCCACATCCTGAGCATCTTTTGCTCGGGGGATTTCAGGAGTGATCACCATGGTCATGTTGGCCAAGATCCGGCGGATGCATTTCCGCGATGGCCTGCCGCTGCGCGAGATCGCCAAGCGCACGGGCCTATCCCGCAATACCATCCGGCGATGGCTGCGCAGCGGCCAGTCCGAGCCGGTCTATCCCAGGCGAGCCTCGCCCTCCCGGCTCGATCCCTACCGGTCCCAGTTGGAGACGTGGCTGCGTGCCGACAGCCATCGTCCCCGGCGGGAACAACGCACCGCCAAGGTGCTGTTCTCGCAGTTGCAGGCGATCGGCTATCCGGGCACCTACACCCGGGTGACGGCCTTCATCCGCCAGTGGAAGGCGGCCGGCGGCGCCAGCCGCCGCCCGGCCTTCGTGCCGTTGCACTTTCCTCCGGGTGAAGCCTTCCAGTTCGACTGGAGCCGCGAGTACGCCTTCGTCGGCAGCCACGCCAAGATGCCGCTGGATCTCGCCCACGTGAAGCTGGCCTGCAGCCGCGCCTTCTGGTTGGTGGCCTATCCCACCCAGAGCCACGAGATGCTGTTCGATGCTCATACCCAGGCGTTTACCGCCTTCGGTGGCGTGCCGCGCCGCGGCATCTACGACAACATGAAGACGGCGGTGGACGGGATCGGCCAGCACCGGGAACGGCGGGTCAACGCCCGCTTCCACGCCATGACCAGCCACTACCTGTTCGCCGCGGAGTTCTGCAACCGCGCCGCGGGTTGGGAGAAGGGGCGGGTCGAGAAGAACGTGCAGGACCGGCGCCGACAGATCTGGATCGAGGCCGGGGCCCGCCACTGGCCAGATCTGGACACCCTCAATGCCTGGCTCGCCAGCGAGTGCCGCGCCGCTTGGCCGATGCAGGCGCATCCGGATGCCTCCGACATCACCGTGGCCGAAGCTCTGGAGGACGAACAGCCCCACCTGATGCCGATGCCCGCGCCCTTCGACGGCTACATCGAGCGGCCGGTGCGGGTCAGTTCGACCGCGCTGGTCAGCTTCCAGCGCAACCGCTACAGCGTGCCGTGCGAACACGCCCACGCCGTCGCCAGCCTGCGCGTGTATCCCTTCGAACTGGCCGTGGTGGTCGGCGAGGCCGAGGTCGCCCGCCACCGGCGCAGCTTCGAGCGTGATCGGGTCCACTACGACTGGCAGCACTACATCGCCCTGGTCCAGCGCAAGCCGGGGGCACTGCGTGACGGCGCGCCGTTCCTGTCCATGCCCGATCCGCTGCGCAAGCTGCAGCAGGTGTTGCTGCGCCAGCCTCACGGCGACCGCGCCATGGCCCAGGTGCTGGCCGCCGTACCCGTGCACGGGCTCGAAGCGGTACTGGTGGCGGTGGAACTGGCACTCGAGTCCGGCCTGGTGCGCGCCGACCACGTGCTCAACGTGCTGGGGCGATTGCAGCATCCGGACCGCACGATCGAGACGGTCGCCTCGCGAGTGACGCTGCGTCATCCGCCGGTGTCCGATCCGGCCCGCTACGACGCCCTGCGGGAGGCAGATCATGTCGACGCCTGACCTGCCGCTGCGCATGCAGCAGCTCAAGCTGCACGGCATGGCCAGCCAGTGGCCCGAACTGCTGGCCAAGATGCGCCTGCACACCATGGAGCCCGAACACTGGATGGCCGAACTGCTGCAGGCCGAGTCCGCCGAACGGCAGGTTCGTGCCCAGGCCAACCAGATGAAGGCCGCACGTTTCCCCGTCCATCGTGACCTGCTCGGGTTCGACTTCGCGGCCAGTCCCGTTGATCGCGCACTGGTCGAACGACTCCACCAGGGTGACTTCATCCACACCCCCGAGAACGTCGTCCTTGTCGGTGGACCGGGCACCGGCAAGACCCACCTGGCCACCGCCATCGGCATCCAGGCCGTGCGCCAGCATCGCCTGCGCGTGCGCTTCTTCTCCACCATCGAACTGGTCAATGCGCTGGAGAAGGAACAGGCCCAGGGCAAGGCCGGGCAGATCGCCCTGCGCCTGACCTATGCCGACCTGGTCATCCTCGATGAACTGGGCTACCTGCCGTTCACCCCCTCAGGCGGCGCGCTGCTGTTCCACCTGATCAGCAAGCTCTACGAGCGCACCAGCCTCGCCATCACCACCAACTTGGCCTTCTCCGAATGGGGTCAGGTGTTCGGCGACGCCAAGATGACCACCGCGCTGCTGGATCGCATCACCCACCACTGCCACATCCTGGAGACCGGCAACGACTCCTGGCGGCTGCGCAACAGCACCGCCGCCAACAAGACCAAAGCCAGAATCAGGGCAAAGGAGGCCACCACCCAGACCACCAACTGATACCCTCAGCCCCGTACACCGGGTGGGTCAAAGTTCAACGCGCAGCCTGGGTCAGTTTTAAGTGCGCGCCAACACCTTTACGTCCTCGATGTAGCTTTCGCCGGATTTCGGCCCCAGCACAATACGGTTCGATGGCGGCGTTGCATTTCCGTGGGCCGGGTCCGTATCCGTGGCCGCTCTCTCAAACCTTATTGCCGCCTGATGCACGGCTCTCTGATTGTCCACGACGATGTTGCCCAAGACTTTTCCAACATCGGTCTCCACGCCTCGTCGTTCCAACGCTGAGGCCTGTTGGCCCAGGTGGATTGTTGGGCGCCGTCCCAGAATTGCTGCTGCGACGATGTCTCCCCGGTCAAGCGCGTCCTCCGCCTGCGCTTCCAAGCTTCGATGGTCTACCGACACTTCGATCTCAGCCGCGGCGAGATGCTTGTTTGTCAGCTGGGCCACCATCGCCCGGAGCCACTCCACTTCGCTGCGCCCCGAGGGGCCACCGTCGAGCTCGCGCGTTTTGTCCGCAAGGCCTTCGGCATCCAAGCGCCGGGTAGTGGCGAGGATGTGTGCGTGCCAATTGAGTCCGTCGTTGCTGCCCGGCGAGTGGATGCTCGCTTGTGCTGCAAAGCCGTAGCGATCAACCAATGCCCGGGCGATGTCAGCCGTCAGGGCCGAGCGCTGAGGCCCATCCAGCTCGTGCGGCAGCGCGATCTCAAACTCGCGGGCCACGGTCGCGTCTTTTCGCTTCTCTGCCGCCTCGGCCGCTTGCCAGAGCTTGGCGGCGTCGAGCGACCAGTCGGGCGCCTTCAAAGGCACCACCCAGCGACTCTCGACCACACCGCCTCTGCGAGAGTAATCGTGCCGCGCTCCCGTGCGCTCGTCTATGAGGGACAAGCCCGCGCGGTAGGCAGCGGCGGCAACGGCCGAATGGCCTTTGGCACGGGAGAAGGTTTTGACACGGGTGTGGTAGATCGCCATGCAGAGAGCTCCAGTTCTTTGAGCTCTTTATGCCTTTGAATTTGCAGTTGGCAAGTCGCAAAGCGGCTTGGGGTTCAAGGGGCGAAGCCCATTGCGCACGCATCAATTGTGATGCCTAAGTGCGCTTTTCGCTCCTTGCTTTTGCATCTTCCTTTTCTGATTTTCTGGATTTCTTCAAGTGCTAATGCGATGTCGCCATCAGTAGGTTGACGGATGAGAAATCATTGCTTCACTGAGGGAGACTTCACTAGGAGAAGATCATGTCATCCACCAATCACTACCGCGATCAGATCCAACGGGCCACCCATCGGCTGGCCCAGCTTCAAGCCAGGGAGCTTCTGGCGCATCAGCGGCAGGATGCCAGGGAGAAGGCCATCAAGCGCCGCGACGACGCCAATCGCAGGCGACAAGTGGCCGAACTCGTTTTCCTCGCCGGGGCCCAGAACCTGCCAGACAACGAGATCGTCGCAGCCCTGCAGCGGCACCTGCTTACGGTGAACGAAACACGCCCCTCACCGTCCCACTGATTATCCCAGCGCAATCGCTCGGCCATCAACGTCAAGGCCTCGGGCATGCACTCCCAGTGCCCTGAACGCCAATGCTGAATGGGCGAGACCCTGGCCATTCCAGTGCCTCGCCCCGTCCTCGCTATGCGCGTCTCAAATGGGGTGGGCGAGCTACAATGCCCCAAAGGAAGCGCCAAAGGCAGGGGGCCATATGGCGAGAAGGAAGCAAACCGCAGGCGGCTGGATCGTCGCAATCCTCGTCGTCATAGCATTGGTGCCAAAGGAAGTCTGGATCGGATTGGGGATCGTCCTTGCGGTGGCCACCGCCGTTTGGTTCTGGGCGCAGTGGAAGGCGCGCCCGAGAAGGACACCCTCTCCCGCCAAGCCGGTCCCCGCTCCAGAGCCGACCTTGGCTGAGTTGATCAAGGCATCCGCTCTTCCATCTGGGCAGCCGGCACAGAGACAGCCCCGCCAAGAAGCTGCCCAACCGGCGAGACCCGCGAATATTGAATCGGGCACCTCTTCGGGATCGGTCGGCGCTGCCGTGTCAGAAGATGCGCGCCCGGTCGGCTCTGAGGGTCGCTCGGCGCTGCCCCCGGCGCAGGCCCCGAGCAGAGCGCCCCCAGAGACTCTTTCGCCGCCCCGTCCTGGCAATTTGGAAGAGGCCAAAGCCGCGGTGAGCATGCGCCTCGCCATCGAGCCCGCCGCACGGGTGCTGACGGCCGTGGGCTCCGCAAACCCTTCTACCCCCTACCCCTACCAACCTGACGTGGAACGCGTTGAGCGCGCGCGCCCGGGCAACCTCACTGCGGCGAAACTTGCCGTGACCCAGCGCTTGGCCGCAACTTCGCAAGATGAGCTGGTCGAGCCTCTGGTCCAGTCCCCCACAAACGCGGATACAGCCTCGGAAGAAACCTTGACGGGCACCATAGATGGGCGAGCGCACTTGGACTCAAGAGCCGCGGAGCAGACTAACCCTCCCCACACGAACGGAAACCGCGACGCAGGTGCAATGACGCCGCCGCCCCCGCTTCCATCGCGGGCTTCGCCTCCCTCCCTGCCCGATGAGCTCCGGCAGGTGGCCATGGACTCCGAAAAGCCGGCAAAGCAATACACAGTGCCCCGACCGCCCGAGGGCTGGGACAAAACCCGCTGGCTCGGCGCTCAGGACGAGATCGAGATCGCGGGCATCGTTATCCGGGGCGGCCTGTTCTACACAGGCCCGCGGCTGGCCACCCCTGGCACGCGTGAGAACGAGCCCAGCTTGGTCAATGGCGTTCTTGCCGTTGGGCGATACGGGGATTACCGGTCCACGACGCGCTACTGGGGAGGCTACGCAGACTTTGAACCCGCTGAACGCCACGCCTATCTGAAGTGGCTCGCTTCGGACCGTACCGATCCCGGCTGCGCAATCCAGTATGTTCGATTGTTCCTGTTTGGATTGGAGCGTCGCATCTTGCTGGATTCGGTGAACGATCCGGATTCCAAGCAAGACTGGCCCGCTATCAAGGCGATGCTCCGCCGTTTGTCGTCTGCTTATGCTGCCGTGCTTCCGAACGTCCACGGTCATGTCAACAGCCTGCTCGACTGGATGGCTCTGACCGAAGCAGGCGAACAGCTTTACAACGCACCTCTTCCAGCGTTCGAACGAACTTACGAACTGCCTTTCTACATCCGCTTGGCCCTGGGGCAATGCTCCTTGGATCGAGTCCCCGTGCCCCCCGCACTGGCCACGGCGTGGGTGCGACTCAATCCAGAGATTCCGCTGCGAACCGCCGCAACGCGTTGTGCGGAAGAGTTCGATCGCCTTTTCGCTCTGCGGTATCAAGAGACGTTCGGCCCTGGAATGGTGCTGCCAAAAAACCGCACCAAGCTGAAGTTCACACGCCGCCCCTTTAACCCGGCCCTGGACCGGACTGACGCCGGCACCAAAACTTTCGGTGACATTCCCGATGTCACCGCATTGCGAGCGCCCCTAAAGGCGCTGCAGGAACTTGTTTCTCAGTGCTCGGAGGACCTCGGAGCCTTCAGCCGGCTCGTGGGCAAGAACCCCGAGGCCCGCCAATCCATTGAGGGCACCTTGCTGCTTCCGTCAGAGATTTGGCCGTTGGCCACGCGGACAGCATTGGCCGAAGTCGCTTCGGATGTTCAAACCGCCAATTTGTCGATCAAGCTGACTGACCTATTGGGGAGGCTTGGGGCAGTCGGAACCACCTTGGGCAAGGACAAAATTCGGGAACTCGCACGAGCACTGGAGCAGTCTAGGGTCGGCATCGAACCCAATGTGCTCGAAGGCGCGCGGGTGCCTGGCGAGAACGACCCGATCGTTCTCTTCCCCCTGCTTCCCGACCAAACCCATCGAACCGACGCTCAGGCCTATCAAACGGCCCAGTTGACCCTACAACTCGCCTCGACGGTCGCTCAGTCTGATGGCACGTTCAGCGCCCACGAACTTGAGCACCTTTCACGCGAAATCGAAAGCTGGACGCATCTGAGCGGGGGTGACCGACGGCGTCTGCGCGCGCACCTTGATCTCTTGGCGAGGGCACCGCTTTCCTTGCCTACGTTGCGCAAGAAGCTGGATCCGCTCAGCGGGGACATAAAGGACGCCATCGCCGGGTCCATGGCCACGCTCGCCCAAGTCGACGGAATGGTCTCCCCAGAGGAGGTCCGGTTCTTGGAGCGCGTCTACAAAGCGCTGGGCGTGGATCCCGCTCGTGTGTTCAGCGACGTCCATGCCCCACGCCCGTCCAAAGCCCCCAGCGCATTGCCCAAGGCTGCGCCTGGCGCATTCCAACTCGATCCCGACCGGATCGCTGCTCTTCAGCGGGACACAGCCCAAGTATCCGCGTTGCTCGCCAACATTTTCACCGACGAGGAAGCGACTCCCCCTGATCTTGCGCCGGCGCAAGCGGTGGGTGCCGAGCTGGAGAGTGCTGGTCAGTTGCTAGGGCTTGACCAGGCACACAGCGCGCTGCTGCGCCTCATGCTGTCGCGCCCGGTTTGGACCCGTGCCGAACTGGAAGATGGCGCGGCAGACATGGAGCTGATGCTCGACGGCGCGCTTGAACAAATCAACGATGCGTCGTTCGACGCTTACGACATCCCATTTTCCGACGGCGACGACCCGTTGGAGATCAACCCCGAATTCATTGAGAAGATCGAGCAATGAGCAGCCCAATCCGTTCCAGGGACCGCGACGCGGTGATCCAGTCGCTGCGCGCCGGCGTCGTTCCACGCGCCGGTCAGCATTTGATCCAGGTCGGGCGCGCCCGTGAAGTGCAAACCCTGGTCAGTGACATCGATCGGCTCGCCGATGGCGGCTCGTCCTTCCGCCTGGTGGTGGGTGAGTACGGCGCAGGCAAGACCTTTTTCTTGAACCTCGTTCGCGCCATTGCAATGGAGCGGAAGCTCGTCGTGGCCAGCGCGGATCTGAATCCCGACAGGCGGTTGCATGCGTCAGGGGGCCAGGCCCGGTCGCTCTACGCGGAGCTCATGCGGAACTTGGCCACTCGGACCAAGCCCGACGGAGGCGCGCTGCCCGGGGTGGTCGAGAAGTTCATTTCGACCGCAGTGGCCGAGTCCAAGTCGCAAGGCGTATCCACCGAGCAGGTCATTCGCGCGAAGCTCGAGCAGCTGAGCGAACTGGTGAACGGCTATGACTTCGCCGACGTGATCGCTGCTTATTGGAGAGGGTTCGAGCAAGGCAACGAGCAGCTCAAGTCCGATGCCATTCGTTGGTTGCGTGGCGAATTTGCCACCCGGACAGACGCGCGTGCAGCGCTGGGCGTCCGAACCATCGTGGACGACGCATCGGTCTACGACCAGCTCAAGCTCATGGGCCGCTTTGTTCGGCTGGCGGGCTACAGCGGCCTGCTGGTGTGCCTGGACGAACTGGTCAACCTCTACAAGTTGGCCAACGCCCAGGCCCGGAATGCAAACTACGAGCAGCTCCTGCGCATGCTCAACGACTCCCTGCAGGGCGCTGCGGTTGGCCTTGGTTTTGTTCTGGGCGGCACCCCGGATTTCCTGATGGATACCCGCCGCGGCGTCTACAGCTACGAGGCCCTGCAGAGCCGCCTGGCTCAGAATACCTTTGCCACCGACGGACTGGTGGATTTCAGTGGCCCTGTGGTTCGACTGTCGAGCCTGACAGCCGAAGATTTTTACGTCCTGCTCACCAAGATTCGCCATGTCTATGCTGCCGGCGACACGGGCGAGTATCTCTTGCCCGACGATGCCATTCACCAGTTCATGACCCACTGCGCCAATCGAATCGGCGATAGCTTCTTCCGCACCCCGCGCACGACGATCACCGCCTTTATCAACCTCTTGGCCGTCTTGGAGCAGAACCCGGGCGTGGGCTGGCAGGACCTGATTGGATCGGTCGAGGTGGCAGCTGACCACGGGGGCGACGGCGAATTGGACGTTCAAGAGGACGACGAGCTGGCGTCGTTCAGGCTCTAACGATGACTGCCTCGAGCGCCTTCCAATCGCTGCACCCTCGAATCCAGCGCTACCTCTGGACCGAACAATGGGAGGCGCTGCGTGAGGTCCAAGAATTGGCGATTCCCCTCGTCCTGACCGCCGACCGTGACGTGATCATCGCCGCCAGCACCGCCTCGGGAAAAACCGAGGCCGCTTTTCTTCCTGCGCTCACGCACCTTCTGAACACCGACGAGGAGGGCCTGATTGTCTACATCAGCCCTCTAAAGGCGCTCATCAACGACCAATTTGAACGGCTGCAGCGGCTTTGCGAGGACCTTGAAGTCCCCGTGTGGCCTTGGCACGGAGACATATCGGGCTCGACCAAGCAGCGATTCTTTAAGCACCCCCGTGGCGTGCTCCTGATCACACCGGAGTCCATGGAGGCGATGCTCTGCAACCGCGGGACCTCCGTAGCCGCCGCGTTCTCCAGACTCCTGTACGTTGTCGTGGACGAACTCCATGCGTTCATTGGGAGCGAGCGCGGAAAGCAGCTTCAGTCGTTGATGCACCGGATTGACGTGCTATTACGGCGGCGGACTCCCCGCTTGGGCCTGTCGGCAACATTGGGGGATTTTTCGAGTGCCGGGGCCTTCCTACGCCCGGGTGTTGGGACTGCCCCCGCGCTGGTCAACGCCCCATCAGCTGGAAATGATCTCCAGCTGATCATCAAGGGCTACGAGCAACCCGCATCTGAGGGCGGATCCGACGAGAATCCCGCGGCTCCCGCTGCGGTGGCCGAGCACCTCTACCGGGTGCTTTCAGGGACAAACAACCTGATCTTCCCCAATAGCCGAAGGGAGGTTGAACGCTACACGCACCTCCTCAACCTGCTGAGCGAACAGGACGGCCGGCCGAGAGAGTTCTGGCCACACCATGGGAGCCTGTCCAAGGAAATACGCTCGGACACGGAAGCGGCCCTGAAGCAAAAGGGTCGTCCAGCGAGCGCAATTTGCACGAACACCCTGGAACTGGGCATCGATATCGGAGCGGTGAAGAGCATCGCGCAAATTGGCCCACCACCTTCCGTGGCTAGCCTTCGCCAACGCCTTGGTCGCTCCGGGCGCCGCCCTGGAGAGCCAGCGGTGTTGCGCGGCTACGTTATCGAGGAGTCAATCGACGCTGAGTCGACGTTGAAGACAAGGCTTCGACTGGACACAGTTCAGTCCACTGCTTGCGTGCTGCTATTGCTGGAGAGGTGGTTTGAACCGCCTTCGGTCAACGGCCTACACCTTTCAACGCTCGTCCAGCAGTTGCTTTCTTCCATTGCCCAATACGGCGGGCTTAAGGCAGCTCAAGCGTATCAGCTGCTCTGCGCAGATCAGGGACCGTTTCACGGCCTATCCCAAGACGCGTTCGCAGAGTTGCTTCGCCACCTTGGCCAAGAACAGGTGCTAATTCAAGATGGCTCCGGCTTGCTGCTCCACGGCCCGGTCGGCGACAAGTTGGTCAACCATTACACCTTCTACGCCGCTTTCAGCGTCGACGAAGAGTTCCGGATCGTGGCCGCCGGCAAGGCACTAGGCACGCTCCCCGTTTCCCAACTGCTGACCGTCGGCCAGCGAATATTGTTTGGCGGCCGCACTTGGCTCGTCGAGCAGATCGACGACGCCCAAAAAACGATCTACGTGGCCGCGGCGAAAGGCGGGACCCCGCCTCTTTTCAATGGAACGGGCGGGCAGGTCCACACCCAGGTCCGTCAAAAGATGCGTGGACTGTATCAGCAGGAGATAAAGCCAGACTTCCTGGACCCCACTGCTTCTCGCTTCCTGCAGGAGGCGCAAAGCGCCTACCGTCAATTGCGCCTGGACGGCAAGGTTCTCCTCGACCAAGGCAGCGATGCCTTGCTGCTGACATGGCTGGGAGACTCCGCAAATGAAGCCATCGCCTGCCTCCTGAACGCCCAGGGATTCACTTCTCAGGCCGGTAGGCTGGGCGTGGAAATTTCCAAGGGAGCAAGGAGTCTCGATGATGTGATAAAGGTACTCGGGCGGGTGGCGAAGATGCCATTGCCCTCCCCGGAGACCCTTCTCCAATCTGCGAACAACTTGATCACACAAAAATGGGATAGCTTCCTTCCCTCGCGCCTTCTCAGACGCTCCTACGCGTCAATGAAGCTAGACTTGGAAGGGGCTACCGATTGGCTCGTGGGCGCGTTCGGGTAGTCCACCATGTTGTGACCAGTCCAGGGCTGATGCCATCTCCGAGTGAGGCTGTAGCCTCGTTGTCTCATTCGAATTAACCGGATTACTGAAGATGGCCGGCATCGGCTATCGCCCCTTGCTTTGTATATTATTTATTGAACCCCACACACCAATACAGAGTTTCCTTTAAAAGGACGAGCAAAATGGCGAAAGAAGGCCAAAATAGATCTTCGAGCAACAAGACCTCCGCGAAGAAGCAGACTAAGAAGCCAGCCGAAGCAACCGGCAGCGAGTCCCCAGCCAATGCAGCTCAGACACGGAAAGCCTGGGCAAAGAAAGTTCTGGAGAAAGCTATAATCGACGTCGTCGGAGGCCTTCTGGCGACGGGCGCAGTCGCTGGAGGGGGATGGCTCATTGACCACATCAGCAAAGTCATCAATGGCGGTGGCCTCTTCTGGGGCGAGGCGACCACGCCGAAGTCCGCCATTAAGGCAGCAGCAACGCAAGACCGATTGATCTATCTGCAACAGCTATACCTTGATATAGCAGTGTTGCTCGCTACTCATCAAAAACAGCTCAGCAAGCATGCGTCACGGCTGCCTGAGCTGGAACAGCAACTTAGCGCCAACCTAGACATCAGCGTCAAGGTTCGCTCCCCCGGCGAATCCGAGAGGCTTAACCATAAAGTTCTTGCTGCGCTCATTTTCGACAGGTGGGTTGAAGGACTCAAGCCTATGGCACCATCTCGTCTGCGCAGGATGTAAGTAGTCGTTTACGCGGGCTGCTCAACCCCGTCGGCAAGACCTCTTTTCCGCCAATGGGGTTGAGCGTTCGCTGAGCGCGCAGTATGCCGCCCTTCACTTTCCAACAGACTCCCCACACACCAGGGCACGCCGCCCCGGTGTCTGGAACTCCAGGATCGTCTTGGCTATCCAATACGCCGAGCATTCCAACCAGAAACCAGCAGTCTTTTGTCAGGATTTCGGTGATTTCATCCTCACCATAACAGTCGGCTGTGCACTCTCAGGGCAGGTGAAGACATCGCCCCTCCGCTTGCCGCCACACGACAAGAGTGCCAATTGCTTCCGCGCATATCCAAACCGATTACTTCAGCAACAGGCAACAGCGACGAAGGCCGGCGCCATAGTGGTGTCGGCCAGTGTCGCACTTCTGCTCTTTTGATCCCTGCCGCCGACAACCAATCCGCTTTAAGTCACTTGCCGGGCTTATGCTTGTGAGGCTTCAAGCCAGGGGTATTCCCGGGGGTATCCTTGTTATCCCGCCGACGCTTATCCGGCTCGCCGGTGGATGGAGCTATAGGCTTCGGTCCAGGCTTAATCGACATAACTTGACTCCTTCATTGAGAGGGAACGGCCATACAAAGCTGCAACATCGCGCCACGACTGTCAATACAGCCTAACGAGATAAAATAATTCGCTCGCGATTGCCGTTGCCTGCCCTCTCCCATTCTGCCCAGGGAGGCCCGACAGCCTCAGTTCTGTTTCGCAAGTGAGATGAGGTGGCGCAGCGCATGCGCCCGATCCTGGCACGTGTCTACGTTCCACGATGGATGGTAGACCCAAGTCATCAGGGCGGATCCTCCCGCGAAGTCCAGGGACCAGACTTCTCGGGGTTCGATGAATAGTCGCTTGCCCTCTCCTCGATTCACCTGTTGGGAGATGAAGAGCTTTAGCCCTCTACCACCTCACCATGCCCGAAGAGCCGCCAAGCAGTACTCCCAATGCCCCATATCCGCACAGCGCCCCTGCGTTCCATAGCGTTGGGGGTCGTTGGTGTGGTCCCAAAGGTAGGCCTAACTGGACGCTTTGACCTGCCCGGTCGCTACCAAGGGCTCCATGGCTTCCGCAAGAGAGCGCTGGAGCGCCGGGGCCTTGTCGGAATGCTGGGCCAGCAGACAGGCCGCGTCCGCCCCGTCTTGGCCCACTTGCGCCCCGGTCGGCCAGCCACGGGCCGCAACGGTGGACTTCAGCCGAGCGGTGTGCACCGCATCGACGGCACTGTGCACCCTCTCCTCGCCCTCGGCAGTCAGTGAGAGGTCCCGCACCGCCTGACCGGCATCCTTCATCCGCAGGAGCTCACCGCGCAGCTCGGGCTCAGTGGGCGTCGCACCGCTGGCTCCCAGCGGCGCGAAGAGGATCGCCATTGCTAACAATGGACAGACCCGTTGCGCCACAGCTCCGCCTCCCAAGTGGTTTCTCAGCCATCAACTGACCACGCCGTTTAACAGCCGTACAGAACTAAACTAACATCCCAGAGAGAGTTGTTAGCTTGTAGAAATTAAACAGTACAGTAATGACTGCAATTCGGCCCTACCCACTTCGACGCAAACCATTGATTTTCAAGAACTGAATCGCGCGACTTCCTGCGTAATTTTCTTTTCCTGAAGAAGCAGTAATGTGAACCCACAGCGATGCCTACGGTTGGTGCACGGATTACCCAATCCTATTGACGATTGCTGAGGCTGGCTTATCCGTACTTCCATCGAAAACGATGGAAGCCCGCAATGCCCCTGACTCACCCCTCAAGCCCCCTCCAATCTTACTTGGACGATCCCAACGGCTCTCTGGAGATGTCCGACATTCGGATCGGCAGGTTCCGCATCGGAAAGCTGGTGATCACCAGCCGAGAGGCCGCGATCCAGGCCCAAGAGATTCTCAATGCCGCCTATGAGCGCACCCGGCGCGCACGCTCCGCCAAGAATGGCACCCGGTACCCCGAACCGCTGCCTGTGGGCACACCGGGGCGATCGCTTTCAGTGGAGATCAACGACTACATTCGCAATCGCGGCGACTACAGCTGTCTCGCCAAAGAGACAGTCGAGGCGACCTCTCGCACCCTACGGCTGCTTCTAATGACCTGCGGGGACATACCAGTCACCCGCATCGACCACGCTCACATCTACAAGTTGTGGGACCTCATTCGCTGGGCCCCAGACCGTCTGCTGTCCGATCCTGAGTACCGCAGGTTTACCTACGACCAGGCGGTCGCGCGCGGAAGGCAACTCAACGTGGCTCCGCCCGCCCCAGCCACCCTTGAAAAACACCGGCGCTTCTTATCGACCTTCTTCAAGAAGCTTGAGAAATCCAAAGCCATCGGTGCCTCGCCGATGGTCGCCTTCGACGAGATCAAGAAAGACTTGGTCGTGGATCCGAACAAGCCCGAGCGCCTGTTTGACGATGCAGAACTCAAGCGCATCTTCGACCTGGGGACATATGCTCCATGGGCTAGCAAGTATCCTCACCGCTGGTGGCTCCCCATCCTCGGTCTCTGCACGGGAGCGCGTATCAACGAGATCGCCCAGCTGAAACTGGCGGACGTGGTGCAAGAGGCCGGCGTCTGGTGCATCCGGATCCAGAAGACCGTCGATCCCGACCTGGCGCACAAGACCCGCAACCGAAGCCGTCAGCGCCTGAAAGGAAAGTCAGCCATTCGAACCCTGCCCATCCCTACCCCAGTGCTCGATGCGGGCTTCCTGGACTTCTTGGAAGATATCCGGGCGTGCGGCCATCCGCGGCTGTTCCCTCATCTGACCGCTGGCGTGAACCGCAAGACGGGTGAGTCGAACCAGCGTTACAGCCAAGCCGCCCTCAACCAGTTCAGCACCTACCTGAAGAGCCTAGGTTTCGGGAAGGGTATTGGGCTACACGCGTTTCGGCACACCATCGCCACGGAGCTCCATCACAAAGGAATTCCCGACGAGGACATTGCCTTGCTGACGGGCCACAGCATCAGCAAGAAGGTGCCGGTGCTGCATGAGGCCTACTTCCACAAGAAGCCAGAACTCGCCAGAAAGAAGCAGATCGATCTCCTGAGCCGCTACGCGCCACCGGTCGAATTGCCGATCTACCAGAGAGGTCAATTCACGAAACAACTAAGCGATCCAGACAAGTTCTACCCGTAGATCGGCGGCTGTTGCCTGGGCCCCACCGAATACTGAAGGAGAGCTTGGGCGCCCCTGCGAGCATTCGCATCGGATTCCATTTGGAATTACCCTAAAGCCCTCACCGCTCGGATCAAACAGATGACCATCGATGTCAGCGGCCTGTCGGCCAAAGAACTCAAGGCCCTCATTACTCAGGCAGAGAAGCAGCAAACCAAGGTGCTGACCCGGCCCAAGGCTGCCGCCATGCGAGCCAAGATCAACCAATACGTCAAAGACCACGGTTACACGATTGAGGAGCTTTACGGAGCGGTTTCAACGGCCTCTTCCGAGACCTCCAAGAAGCGCACCGGCCGCAAGCCCACGAAGTCGGCCGGAAGCAAGGTCGCTCCCAAGTACCGCAATCCGGCCAACCCTAGCGAAACGTGGTCCGGCCGTGGCCGCCAACCGAGGTGGCTTGCTGCGCTGGTCCAGAAGGGGAAGGAGCCCAGCGAATTTCTAATCAAATGAGCCTTCGCTCGATAGACTAAAGCTACGCGACTGCGCGGACACGGATGAGCATCAGGGCCATGGAAGGCAACGAGCGAGTTGCGCGGAGTTTTCCGAGGCCCAGGGGGTCTATGGGGATGGAGGCTCGTATCTATCGACGTATTGAACGAAGGAGCGGAGGTAGGTAGTTGCTTGCTTGATCTCCGCATCCAGCAATGACATTGGGCGTTGAGAAGGAACACTCTGCTCGATGCAGGCTATGAGCTGCTGGGCGTACGCCCTATCCCCACCCACGTAATCAGGCGAGTTGGTGACACTGAGCCGCTTCCGAAATACTTTGATCAAGCGGATGACAGCCGCTATGCCGTTTTCTCGAAGCTTTGCCAGGAAGTCCTCCGGTAGAGGTGCGGAACTGAACACAGGCGTGGCGTTTGTATCGGGCGCCACGCCCTCCCCACTGAGAATCCACGAAAGTGCACTCGTGCTCGCCACGACTTTGGCGTGCTTTCGAGCTATCTCTACGATCTGGTCACACTTAGTAATGACCTCCCTCTCTTCAGCGCTGTAGTCGTCCGGCCAAACTTCATAACCGTCGCAGTCGATGAGGTCAGGTGCGCCAAGATAGTAATCCAGCCTCCGCAGCACCGTCTGGGTCCACTCCTCCTGGGTCTGGAGGAATACACCTTTGAGGCTGAGGAAGTACAAGCTTCGATAGATGCTTAAGATGCGAGACAATTTAATCGCTTTTCCATCCTCGCCACCCGCCTCCAGTTCGGCCTGTGCGTGACCTATGGCCGCCTGAATCTGCTCATCGGTGGCGGAGGCATAGTCTCCGATCACCATGAGCGGATCATAAGAACGAAGCTCCGGGATGAGCCCAAACTGGGCCGCAAGCACTTGGTAGTCGACGTCCACCGACCCACGCATGTGATCGATGAACTCTTGTGACGCAGGCCAGCTGTGGACAGCTGCGGACAATCCAAGCCGCTCCAAGGTGGATGCGAGGGAGGCTGTCTCGTCTTCCGTGGCCTGTCCCTTCTCCTTCATTACGTCGTGAAGGGCAAGCATGATGCCCACCTGATCGGTCGAAAAGACCTTCCTGACAAGCTCGCGGCCATTGGCATCCCGCGCGAGGGCAACTGTCCAGAAGAATACCGCGCTGGGCAGAGGACTATTGAAAACCTGATCCAGCGCATCTTTTGGAAGCGCTTCCGCCAGCCGCTTCATTTCGACTATCACCGTTCTGACGGTTCGCAAGTTGGTGACGCGAGCGCTCTCGATGAGACTGATGATTTCCGAGAGACCTGCACCGACGATCTGACGCACTCCATCCTCCGCAATGCCATTGATCGTCAGTTGGCAGAACGCCGGCAGATCAGGCTCCACGTGGATGGTGGCGCCGACGATCCGCTCCTTATACCTTCCAAAGTCTTTGAAGTTCTCGCCAGCGCGAACTTCGTCGGCAATCAGCAGACAATGAACGCCACTGCTGTCGATGAGGTTGACGACGAACCCGAATAGGACACTGAAAGGACCTGCAAAGCGCTCGGCATCATCGATGCAGACCACGGTCTTGTCACGGGTGAGCTCTGCTCGCCAAGTGATGTCTTTTGGCTCAATCTTTGCCACCCGAAGGAGTGCCTTTCCAAGCACGGACCCCACTTCTGCAACAACGCCAGAAACTGCCATGGTGATGGATGCTTGGAGCAAGGCCCGCTCCAGATCCTCCAACGACTCCAGCCCCGCAGCAGAAATAGTGATGGGCGAGCGATCCGTTAGCTCCGCAGCGTAGCGACTCCATTTATAGGACTTCCCAACCCCCCAGTCCCCTGAGATCAATATGGCATAGCCGGGTTGGGGTGATCGCAGGTAGTTGTCCAGCTGTCGCATCAGAGTGTCCTTTTTGGCGATAGGTATTAAAGGCTCAGACTGGCGCTCGATTCTGCCGCTCAGAACGTGCCCGCGCTGGCGGCCAAGCGAGCTGGCCCCGCAGCTAGACAGGCGGACCATTACTGCTGCTCAGATGACGCCCAGGTCTTTGATCACCGCTTGGCCTTGCTGCAGGAATCCCAGCAGCAACCGCCCCCCTGCCACCTTCCGCCCACTTCTCTCGTTGAGCCACTGCACCTGCCGCCGGCCCGCCTCAAACAGGGCCGGCGTGGCCATTGAGGGCGGCCAGTCCTGCAAGGGCTCACCCGGCGACGAAAGCTGCCCCGTGATGAGCTGGACCACTGCGGGCACGGCGGCGTCGTGTTTGGCATAGGCGGTGGCCATCATGCGTCCGCTTTTGGGGGACCATCCGCCCAGCACCAGCTCCGTGGTGCAGTATTCTGCCGGCAAGCCCGCTTCAGCCACGGCTTTGGCGTAGTTCGGCCAAAGCTGGTCCACGACCCGCCCCAGCTCCGCCGTCAGCTGTTCCAGGGTGAAGTCCGCTCGAAAACTAGCTTCCAGGCAGAGTTGATAGATCCGCAGGAAGAACTGGGCTGAGCCCCGGGTCGCCAGCAAGATCTGGTGTTGAGGAATGAGCAGCACCTTCGCCCCCGCGGAAGCTTGGCCGCTTAGGGCGTCCTCCGCCCAAGTATCCACCGTCACGACCATCTGGTCAGCGCTCAGCAAAACGTTGAGGATGCTCATGGGTAAAGTCTGGTGGCCTGGCCCCCACTATCCAATCTTCCCCCGCACCTGTCGAGCCGTCTTATGAACCTCTCCCTAGAACAGCTGGCTGCTCGTCTTGAGGCTTGCGAAGTCGACCTGGAAGCCCACCGAGGCTACATCAAAGGGATCGAATACGGACTAAGGATCTTGGTCGCGACGCACCCCGACCCAGCGAAACTCCACTTGTCCTGGGAGCACGCTCTGGTCGGCGCTGCGGAGGCGCACTTAGGCTGTGACGGGCCAATGTTCACCGCGGGGATCCAACAGGCGCTGCGGACACTGACGGGACAGATCCAGGCACTTGGATCCGACCGAGACGCCAGCGCGAATTCAATCGTTTGGGACTCTTAGCAGCCGATGCCTTTGAATACCGGAGCGCTCCCCTGCTCCAGATGGAGAGTGCAGCGCGCGTCAACGTCGCAGGCTCGCCGAATCACATCTTAGCGACGGGCAATACACGAGAACACCGACGGCTCTGGCGCATGTTTGATTCGCAGCCGGGGAGGGTCTCCGGCGCTATGAGGCCCTCGCCAGAACTGCCGCAGACATCAAATCCAAGAAGGAGCGGTGCATGCCAGATAGCCGGTCGGCCA
The DNA here is from genome assembly GCF_003205835.1 of Stenotrophomonas maltophilia. Classification (GTDB taxonomy): domain Bacteria; phylum Pseudomonadota; class Gammaproteobacteria; order Xanthomonadales; family Xanthomonadaceae; genus Stenotrophomonas; species Stenotrophomonas riyadhensis. The sequence goes on along the minus strand of NZ_CP029773.1, from coordinate 1,658,724 downwards.
GTTCAGAGCCAAGCGACAAAGCCGAGGCAGAGTCAGGCAACCTTTCTAGAGAATGACGATGACCTATCCCCGCGCATTTCCTGCAGTGCAGGGCTCTATCCTTGTTCTCGAGGACGACAGCGACCTCGCCTCTTTGCTTAGGGACGTCTTGACTATGACGGGTTACGATGTGCGGCTAGCGCGAACCGTCATCGACGCGGCACGGGCGCTGGAGGAAGTGTCCATCGCCGCTGCTGTTCTGGACTGGCATGTTGATCGAAGCACAGCAGAGGAGATCGCCACCTCGCTCCGAGACTTACACGTGCCCTATGTGTTTGCCTCTGGCACCGACCAGTCCGCTGTTCCAAACGAGCACCGCTGGGCTCCGTTTTTCTCTAAGCCGTTCCCTATCACCGCATTGATCGATGCTTTGGAAGCGGTTAGGTGCAACGGAGTTCCCAGGTAGGCGGCCGCATGCCCGCGTCCAGCTAGGCTGCCTGCAACTATTCCGGTCGGGCAATGTAGGGATGCAGATACAGGTGAAGCCGGTCCATCGCGGTCGACCGGCGACGGGATGCTTCGTTCGACCTCACGAACCCTGTCCAGTCCGCCCTTGCTACCGAGCGAAGCTGACTGGGGTCGGCCAGCAGCCAATGCATCGACCAATAGGGTAAAAGCCGGCTGCCGACGGTCCCTCGGCCAAGTTCAATGATTTCCGAATGGAACGGGGAAGAGAGCACCCGTTCGTATGCGCGCTTCAGTCCTTCCTCGGGACCTTCGAGGTATTGGAGGAAACTGATGCCATCGAAAAGCAACACTCCCGTGACCTCCGCCTCGAGGTTGAAGGACGCAGCCCGCTGAACCAACGCATCCAAGTGCTCGCGGTTCCAAGGCTGCACGGCTTGGCTCATGTAACCCACGGCACGAAATGGCACAGTCTTCTCCTCGGGGAGCAAGAACTTTAGCTCACGGGATAGAAGGCTTGAGTGACGAATGCCCCATCTCGCAGATCTTCTTCTGCACTTAACACGCTGTAAAACCCTGAATCGGAGACAGACGGTTGGCTATCCCTTGAATGGCCGTCGCCGAACATGCTCCACCCTCGAACCCAAGGTGACCAGGACCGAGATCTCCCATCCCCCGCCGGGCACCAATGCGGGTATGAGGACGATTTCAACACCGGCGCCAACCGTTTTTCCTTTCCAAATTCGCAAATGCTCCCCGGTTGACGACACACGTTCCAGGCAAGCTTCGTGAGCGAATGCTTCCAGTTCACTCTCGGTACGAAGAGCATCCAAGGCACCACACAGCAGCTCTAGCTCACCACCTACCTTCCCCACGTCGTTCCACCCTCGCCTACCCGGGATTTTCAAGGCTACCGGCAACCGTACGACTGTGCCGTGGCGCATCCTTAATCAGTCAGGCAACGGCCCCATCACGTGGAATCACAATCCAACACCGAGACTTTCACGGTCTCATTGACGCCAAGGCGGGCATCGTTGGCTCTCCCTTACCAGCACCTGCGAGGATTACAGCATGGCGATCAAGACCGCGGAAGAACTGTTCGTCCACGAACTCTCGGACATCTACAGTGCCGAGAAGCAGTTGACCAAAGCCCTGCCCCGCCTTGCCCGGGCTGCAGCCAATCCCGACCTCGCCGCCGCTTTTGAAACACACTTGGAAGAAACACAAGGTCAGATCGAGCGCATCGACCAGGTGGTCGAAGTTCTGGGGATCCGTCTCAAACGCATCAAGTGTGCTGCCATGGAGGGCTTGGTCGAAGAAAGCAAGGAAGTCATCGATTCCATCGAGAAAGGCCCGGTACGGGACGCGGCGCTTATTGGCGGCGCGCAGAAGGTTGAGCATTACGAGATCGCCTCTTACGGCACCATCGCTGCCTTGGCCAAGCAGCTGGGCTACAAGGATGCGCTGCCGTATCTGCTGGAGACGTTGGAAGAGGAACGATCCACCGATGAGAAGCTGACCCTCTTGGCCGAACAAGGTGGCAATCAAGATGCGGCAGAGGCTGCCTAGAGGGCTTGCAGCCGAGGCGGGCCTCCGGGCCCGCTTCTCAGGAGTGGAAGATGTGGCGTCGAAACGGATTGTCTCTGGTGTTACTTGCATTGATGGCCGTCTTCTTGGTCGCCCAGGCGTTGACCGGATGGCAGGTTCATAACGAGGAGCTCGCTCAGCACGGAGCCCACGCTCTAGGTTTCTTTTCCTACTTGGGCACCGGCCACTTCAGCAGCGCCACCTTCGAGAACTGGGAAAGTGAGTTCCTCCAGATGGGCATGTATGTGCTGCTGACGGTCCGTTTGCGACAGTGGGGCTCGGCGGAGTCCCGGCCCTTGGACCCATCCCAAGAACGCAACCGCGTCGAAGACGGGCCCAGCCCTTGGCCGGTGCGTCGCGGTGGCGTTTGGAAGCGGCTGTATGAGCATTCGCTTGCGATCGCCTTCTTTACCCTTTTTGCGGTGTCCTTTGGACTGCATGCGTTGGGCAGCTGGCTCGCCAAGTGCGATGAGGACCGGCTCCAGGGCGCGTTACCGCCCTCCTTCCTAGACCATCTCTTCAGCAGCGACTTCTGGTTTGAATCAATGCAGAACTGGCAAAGCGAATTCTTGGCGGTGCTTGCCTTGGTCGTGCTCACGATCTTCCTGCGACAGAAGAACTCGCCTCAGTCAAAGGCGGTTGAGGCGCCCCACGCGCAAACCGGTGATTGACATGCGCAGCCCTGCCCTTTTGATCATCGACCTGTTCAGCCGCTTCGATTTTCCAGATGGAGAGCAACTGGGCCCACTGGCGGTCGAGGCGGCCCGCGCTGTTCGTCCCATCCGAGATGCTTTTGACGAGCGGGGATGGCCGGTCATCTATGCCAATGACAACTTCGGCAACTGGAAGTGCGGGTTCCGCGAACTGGCCGAGGAATGCATGCAGACGCCAGGAGCGCCGCGGGAGATTGCCCGGACGCTCTTCCCCTCGACGACTCATTACTCGGTTCTCAAGCCCAAGCATTCAGCCTTTCTCTCCACGCCTCTCCAAATCTTGCTTGAGAAACTGGGCGCTGCGCCTCTGGTGCTGACCGGAATGGCGCTCGACTCGTGTGTGCTTGCCACCGCCATCGATGCTAACTCGCGGGAACACGAATGCCTGGTCGTGGACCAGGCAACCGCCTGTTTGCCGGAGCGCCGTAGTGCCGCCCTGGATGTGCTCAGCCAGTCGGGCGCTGCCCGGGTATTGACCGATCGTCAGCTTCGACAACGCCTGATGTCAGCCTGACATGCGCCCCGTCCGCTGTTGGCGCTGACCGATCCGCCCTCACTCTTCCTGAGCCCAGCGAGCGAGGTTCTGGGTAAGCGAATCAATGCGGTCCCAAGGATCCTTCCGGCGACGCTTAAGCTTGGCCGGCACGTCCTTGATCGTAAATGCGTCGGCCCGCTTCAACTTTGGCAACTCGCTCCATGCCAAGGGCATGGCAACCGGAGCGCCCGGCCTCCCCCGCAGGGAGTAGGAAGCAACAGCGGTGGCGCCTCGACCGTTGCGCAGGTAGTCCACGAAAATGCGCTTGTTCCGCAGACTCTTGGTGGCGGTAGCCAGGAACCGCTGCGGCTCCGATTGCGCCAATGCTTCGGCGAACCCTTTGGCAAAGCGCTTGGTCAGATCCCAGTCGCACCCCGGGTTGAGGGGCACCACGACATGAAGGCCTTTGCCCCCCGAGACCCGCAGGAAGGACTCGAGCTCCAGTTGGGCCAAAAGTTTTCGAATGTCCGTGGCGGCCTTTTTGACCTCCGCGAACGGCACGTCCGGGCCGGGATCAAGGTCAAACACCACCCTGTCGGCCCGGTCAGGTTCCTCAGCATGACTGCCCCACGGGTGGAACTCCAGCGCGTTGAACTGCACCAACTCCAGCAAGCTGGCGGCGTCGCGCACCACGAGGTAGTGCGCGTTGATGCCGCTATCCTCCTTCAGCTTGACGGAGTCCACCAAATCCAGCCCGGCGGTGTGGTGCTTTTGGAAGAAGCAAGGCTTGCCAGTGCCGGCCGGACAGCGAATGATCGACAGAGGCCGGTTGATCACCTCAGGCAATAAGTGATCCATGACTGCCGAGTAGTAGTCCCATATATCCTGCTTGGTGTAGCCGTCGCCGGGGAAGAGAACCTTGCTTGGAGAGGACAGCTTGGGCGGCTGGCGATCAACCTGGCGCGCTGCAGCCCCCTTGCGGGTGGAAGACGCTGTTGATTGCTTCCCGCGGATCGGCTTTCTCTGTACGGCGCGATCCGAGCTGGCCAAATCGGCCACGTCCTTGTCTGCTCTCACCGTTTTGAAGGAGGCTTGGCGCAACAACTGCTGTCCACCGATGCCTCGATAGAAAACCTCAACCACAAACCTCGGCCCAAACCACTTGGCGGCTCTAAGATCAGTATCCTCCGTGGGCACGTAGGCCGTGGGCTTTTTTCCACCTCCATGGAGCTTTTCGCTGATCTCCTTGATCAGCGGGTCGGAAAAGCCGGAGCCTACCCGCCCCACGTAGAGCCAGCCGTGGGTGGGATCGGGCTTAGCCAACAGGAGGGAGCCGAACCCACTTCGGCTGCCTTTCGGCGCCGTGTAGCCAACCACTGCGAACTCGTCGCTTGCCAACTGCTTGGTTTTTCGCCAATCGTCGCTGCGGCCGCTGTGATAAGCCCGGTCCGCTCGTTTCGAAATGATGCCCTCAAAATGTTGCTCGCCTGCCAAGCGGTAGGCTTCATTGCCGTCGCCCTGCACGTGCGAGCTGAAAGCCAAGTGGCCGGTCTGGCCTTCCAGCAACTCCTGCAGGAGCGCCTTGCGCTCAACGAGGGGTGCAGCGGCGACGTCCACCCCATCGAGATGCAGCACATCGAAGAGCGCGTAGGAAAGAGCCCCTTGCCGCTCTCCAGACAGCGTCGCCTGCAGCAGATTGAAGTCCTCCTTGGTGCCGGATCCCGCGATGAGCTCACCGTCCAAGGCCGCGGAGGTGAGCCCAAGCGCCGCCACCGCATCGCGTATCTCGGGAATCTTGTCTGTCCATTCCAAGGCGTTGCGGGACCACAGCCGAACGGCACCATCGGTCACCGTGGCCAAAATCCGATAGCCGTCCCATTTGATCTCATGCACCCATTGATCGCCTTGGGGCGGCGCCTCCCCCAGTTTGGCTAGCTGGGGCTCGAAGGGGCCGGAAGGCGGAACAGCCTCTCTTGCCTTGGGCAGGGACATGGCTTTCTTGGCCCAGTTCTTTCTGCGCGCCCGCTTTGCGGGCACGGCTTTGAGCCTCTTCTTGTCGGCTTTCCCGCCCCCGGCGCGCTTGATGTCTGACGCTGGGGCCGCTGACACATCCGCAAGCAGATCATCTGCCTCCAGATCGCTCGCAAACGCGTCGTCGTCCTTGAAGAGCAACCACTGCGGCTGACGGGCAGGTTTGCCGGAGCGGACCAGGTGCCACCCTCCCTTGAGCTTGGCGCCAAAAAGCTCGAAGCGGAGGTGGCCTTTGGCCAGCTGGGCCTCTGGATCGCCTTGGGTGGCCCAGACGCCATGGTCGAACTGCGCCACGTGGCCCCCGCCGTACTCCCCCTTGGGTATCTCGCCCTCAAAGGTCGCGTAATCAACGGGGTGGTCTTCCACTTCCACCGCCATCCGCTTGACCTTCGGATCGTAGCTTGGCCCCTTGGGCACAGCCCAGCTCTTCAGCGCGTCACCGACCTGCAATCGGAAGTCGTAATGCCGGCGGCTTGCGTGGTGCAACTGGACCACGAAAATAGCGCGCTGCCCTTTGGGCAGCGCTTTGCCGGGTTCGGGTTCCTTGGTCTGATCAAAGCGGCGCTTGCGGCGGTATTCGACCAAGGACATGGCGGCTCTCCGTTACTTACCCAGGTGCTTGCGAACCGCTGCGGAGGTAGGACCCACGGCTTTGACTGCGGCCCGGAACTCGTCGGCGGACACACCCAATGCCTTGGTCCAATACTGCAGCTCGTAATCCTCGTTGACATTGATGCGGTCGCGGTCCGGGCTGCCAGTGTTCTTCTTGTCGTCGCTCATGAGATTCTCCTAGTCTGATCAGGCGCTCTTTCGAGCCTTCTTGGTGGGAGTCTTCTTCGCCGCTTTTTTCGTCGGGGCCTTTCTGGGGGTGGCCTTCTTGGCAGATTTGCTGTCTTTGGCAGACGGCTTGGAGGCGGTCTTCACCGGGGTTGCCTTTGCCGGGGTGCGCTTGTTGGTTTCCAGGCTCTTCTGGAGCAAGGCCATGAAGTCCACCACGTTGGTCGCCGAATCCTCGCGGTGCTCGGGCTCCTCAAAGGTGGTCGTGGCGCCGGCCTGCTTCACCCGCTTTTTGATGATGTCCGACAGGCGCTCGCGGAACTCGTCCTGGTAGCTATCCGGTTGCCATTCCGACGTCATGCTCTCAATGAGCTGCTTGGCCATCTCCAGTTCTTTGGGAGCCACCCGGTAGTCGGATGCTTGGCCTTGAGGCAACTTGTATTCGTCCGGCGACACCAGCTCCTGCGGATAGCGCAGCAGAATCATCACCAGCGCATCGTCCTCGGGCATCACCGCACAGATGTATTCGCGGGTGCGGATGACTACCCTGGCGATGCCGACCTTGCCCGTTTCCTTCAGAGTCTCTCGAAGAAGCACATAGCCTTTTTCCGCCTTCTTTCCGGGCACCAGGATGTAGGGCTTTTCAAAGAACCGCAGGCCAATGCTCTCGGCGTCGACAAACGCCTCTACGTCAATAGATTCGTGCGTCTCGGGTGCGGCTGCAGCGATGTCTTCCTTTTCTATGACGACGTAACTGCCCTTGTCATATTCGAAGGCTTTGACGATGTCCTTCCACGGCACTTCTTCGCCGGTCTCAGCATTGACGCGCTCGTATCGGATGGGCTTTTTGTTGCGAGCGTCCAACATTCGGAAACTGAGGTCCATGCGTCGCTCGGCGGACATCAATGAAACTGGGACATTGAGCAGACCAAACGACAGGGATCCGCTCCAGATGGGCCTAGGCATGCCAGCCGCCTCCTATCCAAGGGCCTTTCGTTGTAGGACCGGCCCCGTCGGCCGGGCGTGAACCCAGCCGACGAGACTCAATGGCTCACTTCTTTGCTTCAACGCCAGGGGTGGCGTCGCGGACCATGAATTCTTCGGTGACCTCGGGCAGATGGGCCGCCAGCCAGTCGGCCATGGCCTCTTCTTGAACCAGAATCTCTTCACAGACCCTCACGGTTTCCGCATCACCGGCGATCTTGGCAGCAGCGATAAGCGCCGTGTAGGACGCGATTTCGAAGTGTTCGAAGACGTAGCCGGCCATGGCGCCTTTGACGATCTCATCAGAGGCAGTCATGCCGCCGACGGCCTGACCGAAGGCTGCCATCTTGCCCATCACATCCTTCAGGGTCGACGGGGAACCGCCCAGCCGCTTGATGCAGCCTTCCAGCAGTTCGCGCTGGCCGATGGTCTCTTGGATGTGTTCTTCAATGCGAGCCTTCAGCACCGGGTAGTGCTCGATCCGGGATGCCTGGCCCTTGAGCATGGTTTCCGCCTGCTGCTCCATCGCGTGTGCGTCGCGCAGCCAATCCAACAGGTTCTCTTTGAGCTCTGCCATGGTGATCTCCGTCAGGGAATGGACGTCCACCCTAACGAGGCGCCCATGGCAGCAAGGCGATGCCACCGTGAAGGCATGGCGAACGCCCGTGCTTGCTTAGTCAAGCAGCCCCAACAACGAGCGATGCGCCGCCACCCCAGCGAGCGCGCCTTCTCCGATGGCCAGGGCGATGTTGCCTGCGAACCGGGCTGCATCCCCGCAGGCGAACACTCCTTCCACGGTGGTCTGCTTCGCCGAGTCCGTTGAAATGCAGCCAACAGATTCGGTTTCACACCCCAGTTGGTGTGCGATCGGGGAGCATAGTTTCGTTTCGGGGTGTAAAAAGAGGGCCCGTAGCTTTAGCCGGCGTCCGTCGACCAGGTCCGCCGTGGCTTCTTCAGAAACGCCGACCAACGGTGTTCGCTCCAAGGCCGCATCAATGCCGTTAAGCTGATTCTCCAGAGCGTTCAATGCCTGATCCGTCCGATCTCCCCGGTGGAAGATCATGATTTTCCCCCATTGCTGCAATGCCTTGGCATGCGCCAACGCATCGTCGTCCGCGGCGACCAGAAGCCCAAGCGACCCTCCGCAGATCTCGTAGCCGTGGCAGTAAGGGCAATGGAGGACGCTTTTACCCCACCGCTCTTCCAAGCCGGGGACTTCGGGGAGCTGGTCCGCGACCCCATGGGCCAACACCAATCGATGTGCGGACACTGTGCTCCCAGAGGCACAGGTGACCTTGAACCCGGTCCGGGCAGAGCCCTGCGCACCCACCACCTCGGCGGCGATCCAGCGCACGTGGCTGTAGGCTCGAAGTTGCCGCCGAGCGGTTGTCAAAAGATCGGCCGGGGCGCAGCCATCCCAACCTAGGCAGCCATGGGCTCGGCTGGCGGTGCGGTTCCTTGGCAGCCCATGATCAATGATCACCACTGATCGACAGGCCCGAGCAAGCTGAAGCGCGGCGGACATGCCAGCGTAGCTTCCACCGATCACGACGGCGTCTACAGGATTGGGAGCAACGGCGTCGTTTGTCATGGGCATCCATCTGAGGGCAAGAGTCGTTACAGGTGCCCTTATCTGACGCTTACACTGTCGGCTGCCCGTGTAGAACGAGTGGCGACGGAGCGAAAAGGGCTTTCACGGCGTCGGACACGCGCAGCTCACCTTCGGTCCCCTCCCACTGGGTTCGCAAAAAACTCGTGAGCGCAGAGTAGAGCCGGCGTGGGACCGGGACCTTAACTTGGACACCGGACGCAATGCGATGGTTCTTATTGTGGGATACAGGAGGGCAAGCCCACATGAGTACCCGTCTCGAAATCGATTTGATGATCGCTCAGCTTGAGGAGAAGCTACCGGAATGGGCAGCGCTCTACTCCGAGGAGCAGTTTCTTCGGATGCTCGCTGAGGCATTGAGCTACATCGCGGTCAGCGCAGACCCCGACGCTAGGACGCACTGCGTGATGCGCACGGGATGCCTAGACCCAAGCAGTAGCGAAGCATACTGGGGACGGCAATACGGTCGACACGAGTCCTGACCCCACATGCAGCACGTTCTCTGGTCCTTGATCCGGCGTGCCTCACCCTGAATGCTATCCAGCGCTACGCCATCTTGATATCCCAGCGCCATCAGTCTTTGCTCCATGACCTGCATCGCTCGCGCCCCTCCCACCATCGCCCACCCTTGCTAAACAAGCCTCATCGTCTGCATTAGCGAGTCTCGGCGGCCCAGCGCAGCGGACGTGAAGGTTTCGTAACGCTCGAACGGCGGACCCTCCCTACACTGCCCCACCTGTCGCCTCCGGTGGCTCGCCACGAGGATGACCCATGATTAGCCAGCAACGCTCCACAGATGCTCTTAGCGATGAGTCCAGGCAATTCAGCCTTCTGGTGAATTCGGTCACGGACTACGCGATTTATATGCTGGACACCGCCGGCTTCATCCGGACGTGGAACACCGGAGGGCAGCGGATCAAGGGCTATACCGCAGCGGATGTCGTAGGGTCCCACTTCTCTAGGTTCTATCTTCCAGAGGAGGCGGAAGCGGGGTTTCCACAACGCAATTTGCGCGTTGCAGCTGAAGAAGGACGATACGCCTGCGAAGGCTGGCGCTTGCGGCAAGATGGAACGCCGTTCCGCGCGAGTGTGGTCATCGATCCGATTTGGGTCGACGGTGATCTCGTCGGATTCGCCAAGATCACCCGTGACATTACCGAACTCCATCAGGCTCAAGAGCAACTGCTTGATACGCAGCGCGAACTGTTTCAAGCGCAAAAGATGGAGGCGATTGGAAAATTCACGCTGGGGTTGGCGCACGACTTCAACAACTTACTCACGATCATCGCCAATTGTCTGGACATGGTCAGTATCCACGTGGATAACCGTGCAGCTGCGGCGCTCATTGACACCGCCCAGCGTGCGGGCGAACGGGGAACACTATTGACGCGTCAGCTGCTGACCTTTGGCAAGGGGCAGACCCTGGTTCCGGAGAAGGTCCAGCTGGGCAGGCTTCTGCATGAGTTCGAGGGCATGCTTAATCGCGCGGCTGGCGACCACGTTGACCTGGCCATCCAATTGCCCGAGGACGATGTGGAGATTGAGCTTGATAAGGCCCAGTTGGAGGCCGCCATCCTAAACTTGGTATGCAACAGCCGCGATGCCATGCCTCAAGGTGGACAAATCACAGTGTCAGCGGCAGTTCGCTCTCTACAGAACCCATCCACCCCAACGAATGGCCCGCTAGATTACGCCTGCATCACGGTCTGTGACGATGGCGAGGGCATTCCAAAGCAACTGCAGGAACGGGTTTTCGAGCCGTTCTTCACCACCAAGTCCATCGGCAAAGGAAGCGGGTTGGGGCTAAGCCAAGTATTTGGCTTCACGAGCCAGTCGGGGGGCCACACCGAATTGATCAGCGAAGTCGGGAAAGGAACCCGGGTTAGTCTTTTTTTCCCTATTAGAGTCCATTGAAATGCCGATCCACGTTCTTTTTGTAGAAGATGAAGAAGATCTCCGCGCAGTGGTTGCCGACGCCCTCAGTGCCCAGGGTTTCGATGTCACCACCGCCAGCACGGGAGTTGAGGCAATTGCACACCTTCGCGGCGAGGGAAAGTTCACCATCATTGTGACGGACTACAACATGCCAGGCTCTGCGACCGGCTTGGACGTGGCGGTTGAAGCGGCTTTGTCCCAACCGCTGGCGAAGGTAGTGATTTCGTCAGGGCTTCAGCGGTCTCAGTTGCCGGTGCTTCCTGAAAACGTCCGTTTTCTTCCCAAGCCCTACCGATTTCGCCAGCTCACCACGGCCATTCATGAGCAAGTGGATTGCCGCCGGGGGACCTAGGATGAGTGCCGCACTCCGTAGCTTCCGTCAAGCGCAGCGCCTCGGGAGACCAACAGGAGCAAGCGATCCATCGCTGTCGCGTTCATGGCCTCGCCGTCGCCTCGCATCTTGAATCCGGCCCAATCGCCGAGCGCGGTTGAAGTCAGCTCGCTTGGCTCTACGGGGAGCCATTTCATCGGCCAGAATGGAAGCCGGCGATCAGAGACCGTGCTTCTCTGGAGCTCTAGGACGTGATGGTGGCTAGAGGCACCAAGGACGCGCGAATATGCAACATCTAGTCCGTCTGACGGCCCTTCTAAGTATTGAAGGAAGCGCTCGCCGTCAAAAAGAAGAATGCCGCTGACGCCGGCGTCTCGATTAAAGCGGGCTGCGTCGTCCACGAGATCGTCCAGCTTGCTCCCCCGCAACCCTAGCTTGTCTCCCATCAGAAGATCCGAAGCTTCGCTGACATACACCACCGCCCTAATGGGCATCGCGCGCCCCTTCTTCATATTGTCGAAGCACGTTAGCAAATATGAATACTAAAGTTTTCTCGATTGTTCCAAAGTGAGATACCGATCCTGACGCGTTCAGCAATGTGCGCGCAGATCGCTACGCGACGTCACGCTCTGAAGCCAGCAAATACAGCAACCATGGCATCGTCAACGCTATCGAACCATGGACATGCCCAACACCGGTCAATTTTATGTGCTTGCGCTAGACCCTGTTCGGGATGAGCACGGCAACATCGTCCACGTGCGACACATCTCTATTCGTTGCACAGCCTGCGGCGGGATTACCGAGCTCAGCGGGGATGTCCTGAGAAAGATACCCGGCGGCACGGTTCTGACCTGTGATCATTGTGGCGCGCGACAGGCGGTCAGCAATGCTCGGCTAGCCGAATGTGATCACACGCTACCTGAGGGTCCTTCCCACAACCCTTAGCTGTATTTGCTGAAGAGAAGGCTGTCTGCAAGGAGGGCGGACCGACGCCTTTATAGGAGCGGTGACCACAGCTTTCGCCGGCGCGCTTGCAACGAAGCGCTCTCAGGAGCAAAGTTGCCCCATCCAGGGGGGATGGGCAATGGAACGCTCGCAATTCACTATTGATCGCGAACTGTATTCGGACGACGTGGCGGCTCGGGCCGCGCATCGCTATACCGGCGAGTTTGGTATCGAGGTGCACAGCCAAGGCGCCAACCTCACCGTTGGCTTTTGGTCTCTGGACGACTCTAAGTTGCCGGAGGACCTTTGGGCCCGGTTTTCCCGAGACTTACTGGACGAGCGCCTGCGGGCGGCCGTCCGAGCGGAGACGAGCGGGCTGCAGCAAGAGCTGCTTCGGGCAGCGCTGAACCAAGCACAGCCGGTGGCCTCGCATGTCGAGGTTTAGGTCCGCGGAGGCTTTCGCCGGCCCATCGAATTACCAATTGCTGCCCCTACGGTTCCGTCGCTTGCCTTGGGATCACGAGCGGGCATTTGTCTCCTCCATGGCGGGCGACTGGCTCCTGATGAAGATGGAGGACGTTCAGCGCCTGGTGACCCACCAGTTGCCGACCAACTCCGCCCTCTTTGCAGATTTGGAAGCCCGGCACCTGGCCGTCGCCGGGTCCGACCGAAGCAGCTTGGCGCCACTGCTCAGTCAAATTCGAAGCCGAAAGTCCTACCTGATGGGTGGACCCGCTCTGCACATCTTCGTGGTGTCGCTGCGTTGCCATCACACCTGTAACTATTGCCAAGTGTCCCGGCAGGACACGAGCGCCACCGCGTTCGACATGGAAAGTGCGCACGCCGAACAGGCGGTGGAACGGTTGTTCGAATGGCCGAGCCAAGAACTGACGATCGAATTCCAAGGGGGTGAGCCCCTGCTCAATTTTGAGCAAGTGAAGGCCATCACCCGGCGGATCGTCGAGCGCAATCGGACGGCCCGACGCTCGCTGCGCTTCGTGCTGGCATCCACCCTGCATGACCTCACCGACGACCAGCTGGCGTTTCTGACCGAACATCGCTTCAAGCTGTCCACATCACTGGACGGTCCCGAATGGCTTCACAACGCCAACCGCCCCCGGCCCGGCCGCGACAGCTACCGGAGGACCGTCGAGGGCATCGAACGCGGGCGCCGTTGGCTGGGAGACGATGCCGTCTCGGCGCTGACGACCCTGACCCGCCAGAGCCTCGAGGTCCCTGAGGCCATCATCGACGAATACCGGACGCTGGGATTCCACAGCATCTCCCTGCGTCCCCTGAGCCCCTACGGATTCGCCACCAAGACGGCCCGCCGCACCGGCTACCCCACGGAAGACTTCCTGGCCTTCTACCGACGCGCATTCGACCACTTGCTGTCGGTGAACCTGGCCGGCTACGCCATGGAAGAGTCCTACGCGTCTCTCCTTCTCTCCCAGCTCTTCACTTCGTTCGGGCACGGTTACGTCGATCTCCGATCGCCCTCCGGAGCCGGGTTGGGCGCCGTCATTTATGACCATGATGGGCGGGTCTATCCGTCGGATGAGGCACGCATGCTGGCCGCCATGGGGGACGATGCCTTTGCCTTGGGCCACGTCAGCCAACCGGGCGGCCAATGGCTGTCCTCGCCCGCCATGGGCCGCTTGCTGGACGCCGGCGTCGCCGAGGCCCTACCCACGTGCTCCGATTGCGCGTTTGTGCCCATGTGCGGCGCTGATCCGATCGAGCACTACGCCCGCCAGGGGGATCCCATCGGCCATCGGCCCAGCAGCGACTTCTGCCGGCGGAACATGGGGCTCTTTGATTTCCTGCTGGAGCGCTACGAGAAGGCTGACCGGAACATCCAAGGATTGATGCGCTCCTGGGCCAATCCGAAGCCGTCGGTGGAGGACGCCGTCCATGCTGCCGCTTGAAACCAGAGCCGAGCTGGCGCCGTCGGCGAAAGCCAGTCTGCTGAAGGTCGTGTCTCTGGCAGAGTTTGCCCGATCAGCGCTTCCCTTGGAGCGCCTGGCACTGGATCTGAGGGACCTCCCAGCGGACCACTCCAGCAATGAGCTGCTAAACCTGCCTTGGGGTGCAGTCTTGCCCTCAGGCGGGTTGCACTCACCCAGTGAGACTCCCCTCGTTCGCCTGGAAGGTCCGCCGGGTGTTTGCAAGCCTGGGGATGTGGTGGAGCTCAATCCCCTGCAGAAGAAGGTGGCGATCCGCTACCGGCGCGGGGACACCGGCAATGTGTTGTTCGCCACCGAGCGCTGCAACAGTTACTGCCTGATGTGCTCCCAGCCGCCCCGAGACGTTCAAGACGATTGGCGGGTGAGGCACCTCCTGGACCTGATCGACCTCATCGATCCGGAGGAACCTTCGCTGGCGATCAGCGGCGGGGAACCGACCCTGCTGGGTGACGGGTTGGTCGACCTGGTGGACAAATGCGCGCAAGTGCTGCCCAACACCCACCTGCACATCCTGTCCAACGGCCGACTGCGTGAGCCCGGCCTGCACGCGAAATTTGCGGGCCTCCATCCCAACCTGAGCTGGGGCATTCCGCTTTACGGCGACCGCTATGCCCTGCACGACTACGTAGTGCAAAGCGAGGGGGCGTTCGCTCAGACCCTTCGTGGGCTCTACGCATTGGAAGCCGCCCAGCAGCGGGTGGAGATCCGAGTCGTATTGGTTAAGCCCACGGTCGAGCGGCTGGCACAGCTGGCCCGCTACATCTGGCGAAACCTGCCCTTCGTCGAACACGTTGCACTGATGGGCATCGAGCCCATCGGCTTTGCCAAAGCGCGTCAGCGTGAGCTTTGGGCCGATCCAGCGGACTACGGTGACGTCCTGTCCGAAGCGGTAGGGCTGCTGGCCGAGGGCGGAATCCCGGTCTCGCTCTACAACCTGCCCTTGTGCGCGTTGGACCGATCGCTTTGGCCCTACGCAGTGCAAAGCATTTCGCCTTGGAAGAACGACTACCTGCCCGCCTGTGACGGCTGCTCGGTGCGGCGGCGGTGCGGCGGCTTCTTCTCATGGGTCACACCGGCTTGGACCAGCCGGGCCATCTCTCCCGTCCTGGAAACCTGATCATGTCCAACGCACTGATGATCGTCGGCGCCGCCACCTTGGGAACCTTGGGCACGGAGCCGCCCAAGGGCCAGTCCGACCTTTCCAGGCTCTCCGAGATAGACGGGAAATACGCGACCGTCCTGAGTACCTCGTTGAATGCAGGTCGGCACAACCTGTATGCAGGGCACCGCAGCCACAGCTCTCATCGATCACACAGTTCCCATCGCTCCCATTCGTCCGGGTCGGGGAGCTCGTATCGCTCCTATACCCCGCCACCGGCGACCTATACGCCACCGCCCACCCGCTACACCGCGCCAGCAGCACCGGTGGCCCCAGCAGCCCCGCGAACCACTGGCACGGGCAGCAGTGGCGGCAGCCATTTGAATAGCTACCCAACCCAGAATCTGGATCCAGCCACCCGAGCAAACTCGAGATCCACGAACAACCTGTCCTTGGAGCCCGGCACCTACGACAAGCCGGTCACGGAGGGACGGGACGCCGATGCGCTCAAGCTGCTCATCATGCGCGTACAGGCAGCGCTCTACTCCAAGGGCTACGATCCGGGTGCCATCGACGGAGTCCTCACTCCTGAAACCCAATCGGCGCTGCGGATGTTCCAATTGGCCCACGGCATCCGGGCAACCGGAACGATGACGACTCCCACCCTGGACGCGCTTGGCGTGCGGATCTAGCCCTCAACACCTTTAATCCCGCGGCTGCGGGAGGCCAAAAAGCGAGCGGCCTCCAGAAGAGTGAGACACCCGTGGCATTTAAGGACCGAATCGCGAACGGCTCGACACATCTGTAGATCCGCTCCTGTGTAGAACTTGCGCAGCTTTGCGCACATGGTTAGATGCTTCCATCTTTAAGGGGAGCAGAGACCATGGACCACAATTACAACAACAAGCAGCACAGAGGCTCGGAGCACGACTGGCAACAGGCCATCGATGCCCTTCCGATTTTGATCGTCGAACGGAACCAAGCTTCCATCATGAGCACCGATGCGTTGATCGCTGCGGCCAAAACGGGCCTCCGGGACGCTTGCGAGAACTACCGGACGGCTTTGATCGAGCATCGTAGGACGTAGGCGGCCATCGTCGCCGGCATCTTTCGCGAACCGCTGAAAGGGGGCACTTGCCCCCTTTGATGTTTGTCACAAGCCCCCGGCCCGCCCTACAGGCTGGTGGCGCGCCACACGCGCCCGATCAACCCGCCCACCAGGGGCGCAATCGGAAAGACGGTGTAGAGGGCGGCCAACGCCAAGGGCGGGACGGACACGAAGAAGTTGCGTTCCGATTCGATCAGGCCAGGGTAGAAGATCCCCACACCGATGCTCGTCAGCTGGATGACTACCACGACCAGCGTACCCATCAATGCCCCCTTCCAAAAGCCGCCGCGCCTCGGTTCGAGAAAGGGATTGGCCGCCCTGGCTGCCCGAACGCGCGCTGCCCGCCAGTTCAGCACGTAAAGCAGCAGGAGGAGCGCCAACACGCCGACTCCAGCCGAGAACGCCGCCACAGCTTGCCACGCAAGCCCCAGCTCTCCAAAAATTTCTGCACCGCCTGCGAAGGCGAGTAGGCCAGCGCCGCCGAGGAGGACCGTTGCGGGTGCGAGCAGCCCCCACTGCATATGGGACGCGGTTGAGTGAGAGCCGACATGGGCATTCATGAAACCTCCAAATGAGCGAAACCGAGAGGGCGGGTTAAAGGGACCGATCAGGGCTTCTTCTGTGCGTCGACGAGCACCCACTGCCCTGCCCGTTTTTCAAACACCAGGTCTGACTGAGCTGGCACGGGCGCAGGCTCTTCCTTGAGCTGGCGCCCACCCTGGAAACCAACCACATCGAGGGTGCCGCCCGTCACGCACGTCGTTCGCTCGGGGCCGCTCGGATTGCAGTCGGCGTTCAAGTCCTCCCAGCCACGCACTTCCACGCGCTGCCCCAGTTCGGCCACCAGGTTCGCGTTCAAATACTGCTCGTAGCCCTTTGCAACCTGCTCTACCGACGGTCCGTGCTCCGCCTTACCGCACGCGATCAAGGCAACAGCTGCTACCGCGGCGACCACCATTCCACGCTTCATGCACCTTCTCCCTGGTCGTTTGCAACGTCTACTTCGATCGTTTCGTTCCGATAGCCCAGGCTCACCTTTTCGACGGTCACGTCCATCTTGGGCTCCGTGCCGTCGATCCAAACCCGGTTGACCGAGAAGACCACGCGGTCGTCCTGGAAGGAGCGGCCTTGCCGCGCGAGGCTGGCTGCTTCAGCGGGGTCCATCCGGATCAGCAACCGGTAGCGCCCGGCGTTCGGAGGGCTGGATACGCCGGTGGGGGTCTTGCGGATCCAGGGGACGAAGTTCTTTCCGGTGACACTCAAGCCAGCAAGCGAGATCTGCGGCATCGGCACGAACACTTCCATGACGCCCCGATCTGCGTTGTAGCTGACGCCGCCCAGTGCTTTGAAGTTCGGGCGAACGGCATACCGCCGAACCCCTTTGAACCGCTCGAGCCTTGCGTCGAAGGCCGGCCCGAAGCGTTGCTCGATCACCGCCGCTGACGGCTCCGCCTCTTTGCTGCCCGTCGTCCTCTTTACGGCCACCCACGCCTGCCGCAAGCACCACTGCCGTTTGTCAGGCCTCAACTGGAAGGCGGAATGGGCCATTGCCAGCAGGCTCATGTCGCACATGTCGATCCCTTGCGCGCCGGTGGAGGACAGCCCTTCGCGCAGGTGCTGAGCGCCCTCGAGGGTGTCCCCGTCCAGGTCCCAGTACATCCCGGCAGGTTCGGCATACAGGGGGTGGGACACCTTGGCCTGCGAGCCGGATTTCCCAGAAATGGCCCCACCGATCTGCCGAAGCAGGCCTGAAGCGGTCGTGGATTGGGCATGGGCGCCCGTCGATACGGCCAGCGCGAGCGCGCCAGCCAGAACTGCCCCGTTCTTCATACAGCCCCTCGTTCCTTTGGATGGACTTGCCACGAACTTACGTGACACGTAGAGTCTACCCGGGGCGTAGGCCTTGCGTCATGATCGGTGCATGTCTGCACTGCATCCGTTCAGCCTGTGACTACGCCAACAACTCCGCGAGGAATCGTGGCGGCGCGACTGCGCCAAGCCAGGATCCTTCGAGGTTTTAGCCAGCGCGAAGTAGGGGTCAGGATGGGCCTGGACAAAGACACCGCATCGGCTCGCATCAGTCGCTACGAGAGCGAATCGATGACGGTGAGCCTGGAAGCACTGTTTGAGCTCGCGCAGGCACTGGACGTGCCGCCGGCTTACTTGCTGGCGACGACGCCGGCGATGGCAGACGCCATCTTGGCGCTGGGTGTTCAAAGCGAGGCTCAACAGGCCAAGCTTTCTCAAGCCCTTGAAGGTCTGACCGCGCTCCCCCCTGGAAAGCGAAAGCAAGCCATTGACCGCTTCTTGGCGAGTTTCGAATAGGCAATCGCAATAGTTTTCCCACGTGCAGGCGGGTCCCTCGTGCAGGCGGGCCCGCAGTTGCGCCACCTTGGATGCAGACCGTCCCTAGGGATACCTGTTACGCGAAGGGGGCCCTTTCTCGCGCTAATAGGCGCGTACGGGGCCTTCACCGCTGAGCTGGCTGCCGGTAACGCTATTTTTTCTCTACACGGTACTGGACCAATAGAAAATCTGGACCGAATAAAGAGGGGCCGCTAAAGCGGCCCTCTTTTGACAACAAACAATATCCTTGAGCGAAATGCACTGGCCGCCGGGAATCCAACATTCGCCCCTTAATTGGCACTTGACTATTAGCCAGATAGAGTTAGTTTCGTCCGCCCCAACCGACTATCTACGACCATGAAACCAACGCAGTCAAAAAATGAGGGACGCCATCTGACCGCATGGTCGGCGACACTAGCCCTTGCTTACGCCACTCTCGTCACATTCATTTTATTCACACAACCCGGCCATGCGACTTACCAGAAGGTAACCATATCCAGCAAAGCTTTAGCCACATCAGTTGACGAAAAATAGATCCCGACAAACCATAGAGCGAGGCCTACTATGCCAAAAACAGACGCCCACGCCCTCGGCGACACACTGGAGCACAGTCCCACAAACCATGACGCAACGACAAGCCCCAAGACAATGAGGTTAACTCGGGAGTAGGGATCAACATTGCTAGGAACAGCAACCAGTCCCGCTACTGCCGCAATAACGATAACAAGCAGGGCTATTAGGAGACGCCATCCATCTCCTGGGTTTTCCGGCCACCAAAGCCACCGCGTGAAACCGGCGGATTCAGAACGATTGCCAACCTCGCTCTCATCAGCCACGGCAACAGTCACCTCGGGACTCGCTTCGCTATCACCTTCGGTGTTCTGAAACTCTTTCTCATGCTCGTTCACTTCAGCAACCTCCAGTTACTGATTTGTCTAGTGATCTCGATCCGTCCCTAAGATCCTCGGGAAAAACTTCAGTTTGAGCCCCCGGAACACCAACAGCCGCAGAGCGGCTTGCAGGCACGTAGGGATGAGGGACTAAAAATACCACGGGGACAAGACAGACGCCCGGCTTGCGACCTCTTGCAGGATCAAGAGGCTTGGCTCGGATCGGTCCATTCCCATCTCGCAGACGGCACAATCCGGTGAGCGTGAACAATGACGGCAGGTGGAAGGGCTGGTAGCAACATACTAGCTCAGGCCAGACACGCTCCTGACATGCAGGAAACTAGCGAAATCGTCGTCATCAATGTTCTTAGCCTCCTCTTCAGCCCCGCCCTCTTCCACGCTTGCCCCTGCCGCAATCAGTGCCTCAGCGATCTGGCGCTTCACCTCGAAACCGAGCTCGGTGTCACGGGCCAGCCAGACCAAGGGAGGCTGATCCTCATCGTCGTCTGTGTAGGTATACGCGTCCGGGCCCAGCCCGGTAGCCAAAAGCGCCCTCACAAGCTCCACATCGCCCATCACGCAAGCGTTGTGCAGCTGGGGATACATCAGTGACCGCCCACGCTCCTGGAGGCATTCTGGCAGCGCTTTCACCGCGTCCAGCATCTCATCGAAGCGCTCACGGAAGGCCTCACTTCCGCTGTAGAGGTCGTCGAAGCCCATGGCGGCTGCAGTATCTGCGTGCATAGCGGTTTCCCTGATTTGGAGGAACTAAACGTGCAGTCCAACATTGCGTGCTGAGGCCAGCCTCATGGCCAACTGCTGGCTGCGCGCCTGGCACGCCCGAAGAAGTGATTAGGACCGGTGAGCAGTGGGGCCGCGGAAGATGGAAGCCACAGTCGCGCGTGGCATCACCATCCGGCAACAGACCTCACTCCTCACCCAAGTCACTCCTGCCCAGCCGGAGTCCCCAGTGGAGCACCGCGTGGCAAGCCTCGGCCAGCACCCGCGGCGCGAACTCCGTCTCATAGGCGTGGGCATGCTCTTGCCGGTCGGACAGCTCGTGGCCGGTGTACTCCTCGCGCAGCTCACGATGGACACCTTTCGCTTTGAGCGCGCCGATGACGGTGTCACGGAAGCTGTGGTGTCCCACCCTGCCGCCGCCGCGCGCCTTGATGCCCAGCTTGACCAGGTAGCGAGAGAAGGCGTGCTGGGCCCTGCCTGCAGGCCCGTTCTTCGCGTCAAACGTCAGGTCCGGGAAAAGCTTGGTCTCGCCAGCTGCCTTCAGCCTACGCACCCGCTCCCACAGGCCCAACGCGATGAGGTCGGGATGCACCGGCGTCTTTCGGTCACTGGCGTCGGTCTTCAAGCTCTTGTGTTCGCCCAACCAGGTGAAGTGGAAGATCGGGATCCCGTCCTCCTCCCGGCAGTCCTCAAGCTCCAAGCGGGCCACTTCGTTCGAACGCGCCCCCGTGTAGAGAAGGATGAGTGGGATCCACTTGGCCGCATCGCCCTTCAGTTGCCGGAAGTTCTCAGGGTCAAAGACACGCTGCACCTGGTCTGGAGAGAATGCCTGCGAGCCATGCGTTTTGGCCCGCTGCTTCTTGACCTGCTTTGACACCCGAGCGTGACCCTCCGCAGGGTTATCCCCGACGGGATAGAGGCCCGAGGTTTGCGCCCAGTCCAGGAAGGTCACGCACACCGAGAAGCGGTTGGCGATGTAGGTGATCACCCGCCCCAAGGACTGCTCGTGCAAGAACCAATCGGCGAAGTCCAGGCGCGTCAGCTCCTGCAACAGGACCGGCCTGCCGTTCTTGCGCTGCCCTGCCAAGAAGAGCTCCAGGTCAACCAGCGCTTTCCGCTTCTGAACGATGGTCTTGCCAACGTTCTTCCCCTGGATGCCCAGCAAGTATTTCTCGCGCGCGTCCGCAAGCGCGATGCCCACTGGCACGGACGACCTCTCACTGCCCACCGCTCGAGTGGGACGAGGTGCCGAGGGCGGCACAACGCCTTCGACGGCGGCCGCCAATGGGTCAAGCGCCAGGAGATCGCGAACGGTCTCCTGAAACAACACACGATCACGATCGTCGTTGATCTCGACACGGCCCAACTCCACCCCGCCCGGCAGCTTGACCCCTTGAAGGGTCAACTCGCGGATAGGCTTTCCCTTGAGCATCTTCAAGAGCTCATCCAGCTCCGGTCCCATACCGTCATTCCTGAGGGCAGCGAAGATCTGAGCATAGCCTGCCTGCATCACCAGCGCACAGGCAGTGGCGACACGCGCACAGGTCGTCGCGGTGGCGCGTTTGATGACTTTGCAGCCCAGCAGGGATTGAAGGTCGCTCGGCACCTTCAGCCGAACGTAGAAGCGGCCGGTGGTGCCGCGAACCAAATAGTGCGCTACTCGCATGACGAAGTGTCCGAGCGAGTGTCCAAGGCCGTAAAAAGAAAAACCCCCGCAAATCACTGATCTGCGGGGGTTTCCTATCAACTGGCGGAGTGAGAGGGATTCGAACCCTCGATAGAGCTTTTGACCCTATACTCCCTTAGCAGGGGAGCCCCTTCGGCCACTCGGGCATCACTCCGGGGTTTTCTCCGCGTCTGGTGCGTTGCACCTCAGCGGGGCGTGAATCATAACGTTAATCGAGTGCGAAGGTAAAGCGTTATTCGGCAGAATTTTCGCTACCGGTGCCACCGGCTTCGTCACCGCGCTGGATGCGCTGATAGATCTCTTCGCGATGCACAGCGACGTCCTTCGGCGCGGTGATGCCGATACGCACCTGGTTACCCTTGACGCCAAGCACGGTGACGCTCACCGAGTCTCCGATCATCAGGGTTTCGCCGACGCGGCGAGTCAGGATCAACATTTTTGTAAGTCTCCATGGAACCGTGTGGAAGGGTATCCCCCACCGGCTTGACGCTCCGTCAAGAAGCGCTACCACGACAAAGGGAAAAGATTCGCAATGGTACCGTCAGCCGTCCCGCTCCTACAAGGAGGGGGACGGCCAGGTTCATCACAGGCGGGGGCTGACCCATTCGACGACTGCAGCCAGCGCAGTGGCAAGGGCGGGCCCGTCCTCGCCACCACCCTGGGCGAGGTCCGGGCGTCCGCCGCCCTTGCCCCCGATCTGACCGGCGATATGGGACAACAGTTCCCCGGCCTTGACCTTGCCCATTGCGCTGCCGTTCACACCCGCGACCAGGGCGGCCTTGCCGTCCTGGGCGCCGGCCAGCACGATCACCGCATCGCCCAGCTGCTGCTTCAGGCGGTCCATGGCGTCACGCAGGGCCTTGGCATCGAAGCCCTCCAGGCGGGCAGCCAGCACCTTCACGCCGGCAACCTCGACCGCCTGGCCGGACAGATCGGCCGTGGCACCGGCGGCAACCTTGGCCTTCACGGCTTCCAGTTCGCGCTCCAGCTGCTTCTGGCGCTGGCCGAGGGCACGGATCTTCTCGACCACGTCGGCAGCGCTGCCACCGAGCAGGTCGGCGGCTTCGGCCAGGCGAGCCTCTTCGGCGTCCACGTAGTCCAGGGCGCCCTGGCCGGTGACCGCTTCGATACGGCGCACGCCAGCGGAGACACCGCCCTCGGAGGTGATCTTGAACAGGCCGATGTCGCCGGTGCGGTTGACGTGGGTACCGCCGCACAGCTCGGTGGAGTAGTCACCCATCTTCAGCACGCGCACGTGTTCGCCGTACTTCTCGCCGAACAGGGCCATCGCGCCGAAGTCCAGCGCTTCCTGCATGGCCATGGTGTGCACTTCGGCAGCGTTGTTGGCGCGCACCTGCTGGTTGACCTTGCGCTCGATCACGGCCAGCTCTTCCGCACTGATCGGCTGGAAGTGCGAGAAGTCGAAACGCAGGCGGTCCGGCGCGACCAGCGAGCCCTTCTGCTGCACGTGGGTGCCGAGCACTTCGCGCAGGGCGGCGTGCAGCAGGTGGGTGGCGGAGTGGTTGAGGATGGTGGCGCCACGGCGCTCGCCATCGACCTGGCCGGACAGCACATCACCGACCTTCAGGCCGCCTTCGGACAGGGTGCCGACGTGGCCATGGAACTGGCCGGCGAACTTCTGGGTGTCTTCCACCACCAGGCGCACGCCGTTGCCGGTGAGCACGCCGGTGTCGCCGACCTGGCCGCCGGACTCGGCGTAGAACGGGGTCTGGTTGGTGATCACGATGACCGCATCACCGGCATCGGCCGACTGCACCGGACGACCGTCCTTGAGCAGCGCCAGCACGGTCAGGCCGTCGGCCTGCAGGCGGTCATACCCCAGGAACACGGTCGGGCTGAGGGTCGCCACCAACTCGGCCGGCAGCGTCACGCCGCCACCGAACTTGCCAGCCGCGCGCGCGGTCTCGCGCTGCTGCTCCATCGCGGCGTCGAAGCCGGCAATGTCGACGGTCAGGTCGCGCTCGCGGGCAATGTCCTGGGTCAGGTCGAGCGGGAAGCCATAGGTGTCGTACAGGCGGAACGCGTCAACACCCGGGATCACACCATTGCTGGCCTTGCCGGCCACGTCCTCGAAGATCTTCATGCCGGCATCGAGGGTTTCAGCGAAACGCTCTTCCTCGGCCTGCAGCGCACGGGTGACGGTATCCACCGCCGCCGGCAGTTCCGGGTAGGCCTCGCCCATCTGCTCGACCAGGGTCGGCACCAGCTTGCTGAAGAACGGCTGGCGCACGCCCAGCATCCAGCCGTGGCGCAGGGCGCGGCGGATGATACGGCGCAGCACGTAGCCGCGGCCTTCGTTGGACGGCAGCACGCCGTCGACGATCAGGAACGAGCAGGCACGGATGTGGTCGGCGATCACGCGCAGCGACTTGTTTTCCAGGTCGGCGGTGCCGGTCAGTTCGCTGGCTTTGCGGATCAGGGCCTGGAACAGGTCGATCTCGTAGTTGGTGTGCACGTGCTGCAGGATCGCCGCCAGGCGCTCCAGGCCCATGCCGGTATCCACGCACGGCGCCGGCAGCGGCACCAGGGTGCCATCCGGCTGGCGGTCGAACTGCATGAACACCAGGTTCCAGATTTCGATGAAGCGGTCGCCGTCCTCGTCCGGGGAGCCCGGGGGGCCGCCGGCGATATGGTCACCGTGGTCGTAGAAAATCTCGGTGCACGGGCCGCACGGACCGGTGTCGGCCATCTGCCAGAAATTGTCCGAAGCGAACGGTGCGCCCTTGTTGTCGCCGATGCGCACGATGCGCTCTTCCGGCACGCCGACCATGTCGCGCCACAGTGCGTACGCTTCGTCATCGGTCTGGTAGACGGTGACCAGCAGGCGCTCGGCCGGCAGCTTCCAGACCTGGGTCAGCAGTTCCCAGGCCCAGGCGATCGCATCCTTCTTGAAGTAGTCGCCGAACGACCAGTTGCCCAGCATTTCGAAGAAGGTGTGGTGGCGTGCGGTGTAGCCGACCTGGTCGAGGTCGTTGTGTTTGCCGCCCGCGCGCAGGCAGCGCTGCACGTCGGCCGCGCGCACGTAGCTGCGCTTCTCCGCGCCAAGGAACACGTCCTTGAACTGCACCATGCCGGAGTTGGTGAACAGCAGGGTCGGATCATTGCCCGGCACCAGCGGCGCCGACGGCACGATGGTGTGGCCTTTGCCCTTGAAGAATTCAAGGAAGTCGCTGCGGATCTGGGAAGTCGTGAATTTGGCGGATGCGTTCATTGGGGGCTGGCAGTCTGCGGGCCGGCGGGCCCGGACCACCGGCCGCGTTGGCCAGGGTCGCGAGGGACCGCCGAAAACCTAAAGGGTATCAGGCCCGGCGCCGCCAGTCTCAGTCATCCGGATCGTAGCGGGTCGCACGGCGGATGCTGTCGCCGTCGAAGCCCCGCCGGGCCAGCAGATCGGCGGCCTTGCGCCGCTGCGTCAGGTCCTGAGGACCCGCCTCGCCGAAGCGTCGGCGGACCAGATCACGGGCATTTTCCTGCCAGTCGCCTTCATAGCTGTCCATCGCCGCCGCAATCGCGGCGCTGTCCAGTCCGTGGGTACCGAGTTCGGCACGGACATGGATCGGGCCATAACCGGTGTTGGCGCGCATCCGCACCAGGTTCTCGGCGAAACGGGTGTCGTCCTGCCAGCCAGCTTCGGTCAGCTTGGCGACAGCCGCCTGGGCGGCTTCATCTTCGATGCCACGTGCGGTCAGCTTGCGGGTGAGTTCCTTGCGCGAGTGCTCGCGGCGGACCAGCAGGCCCAGAGCGCGTTGCACGGGCGTCTGCTCGCGCGGCCGGCGCTTGCGGCCGGTGGGAATGTCGTCGGCGTCGGACATCGGTGCTCCAAGGGTGGCGCCATCCGTGGCGCCCTGCCCATCCCTGGGCGATTCGAACCTGCGGGACAGGGCGACGTCACTGACGGCGCCGCCCTGCCCCACAGCAAGCCTTATTCGTCGTCGCCTTCGTCGTCGCCTTCCTCGCGGCTGGCTTCGGTCGGCTGGAACTTCTCGCGCAGCTCGGCTTCAAGCTTGGCAGCGACCGTCGGGTTGTCGCGCAGGTAGCCACGGGCGTTGTCCTTGCCCTGGCCGATGCGCTCCTCACCGTAGCTGTACCAGGCGCCGGCCTTCTCGACCAGCTTGGCGTCCACACCCATGTCGATCAGCTCGCCCTCGCGGCTGATGCCTTCGCCGTACAGGATCTCGGTGATGACCTGCTTGAACGGAGGCGCCAGCTTGTTCTTGACGACCTTGATCTTGGTCTGGTTGCCGATGATCTCGTCGCCCTTCTTGATCGCGCCGATGCGGCGGATGTCCAGGCGCACCGAGGCGTAGAACTTCAGCGCGTTGCCGCCGGTGGTGGTTTCCGGGCTCTGGCCCGGCATCATCACACCGATCTTCATGCGCAGCTGGTTGATGAAGACCACCAGGGTGTTGGAGCGCTTGATGTTGCCGGTCAGCTTGCGCAGCGCCTGGCTCATCAGGCGGGCCTGCAGGCCCGGCAGCTGATCGCCCATCTCGCCTTCGATTTCGGCCTTCGGGGTCAGCGCGGCGACCGAGTCGATCACCAGGATGTCCACCGAACCCGAACGGACGAGCATGTCGGCGATTTCCAGCGCCTGCTCGCCGGTATCCGGCTGCGACAGCAGCAGGTCATCCACGTTCACGCCCAGCTTGGCGGCGTAGATCGGGTCCAGCGCGTGCTCGGCGTCGATGAAGGCCGCGGTGCCGCCCATCTTCTGGCATTCGGCGATGGCCTGCAGGGTCAAGGTGGTCTTGCCCGAGGATTCCGGCCCGTAGATTTCAACGACACGGCCCTTCGGCAGACCACCAATGCCCAGCGCGATGTCGAGCATCAGCGAACCGGTCGGGATGGCTTCGACGGGTTCGACCACGCGGTCGCCCATGCGCATCACCGAGCCCTTGCCGAACTGCTTTTCGATCTGGCCCAGAGCTGCAGCGAGGGCGCGCTTCTTGTTCTCGTCCATCGGATTGGTCCTTGCAGAGGTCGTGTCGTTGGAGGTGCTGTCTTTGGGGGTCTTCTTTGCCATGGGTTCACTTTAAGTCGGACGTATCGCACAGGCTGAGATTCTGCCCGGCGCTCTGAAAAGAATTATCGGACATCCGTACCAACCTCAGTGGAACCAGAGAATCGCCACAAAAGACCGCGGGGTAATGCGCTATGGAACGGGTCAACGGTTGGGCCGCAGCAGGCCGCAATAGAGGCCCTCGATCGAGAAGTCCTGATCCGGCAGCACCTCGATCGGCTTGTAGTCGGGGTTGCGCGGCAGCAGGCGGATACGATCCTTGGCGATCTTCAGCAGCTTGACGGTGATCTCGTCATCGATGCGGGCCACCACGATCTGTCCGGAATGAGCATCGCGGGTGCGGTGCACACCGATCAGGTCACCGTCGAAGATGCCCTCGTCGATCATCGAATCGCCCTGCACCTTCAACAGGTAATCCGGTGCCGGCGAGAAGAACACCCGGTCCAGCACCACGAAGTCGTCCGAGCCGATATCGGCACCGATCGGCAGGCCGGCTGCGACACGGCCCAATACCGGCAGGCGCAGGACGTTGTCGGGCAGGCCCGGCTCGGCCAGCTTCTCGACCGGTGGCGCCTGTACCAGGCGGATGCCGCGGGCCTGGCCCGGGATGCGACGGATCGCACCGGCCTGCTCCAGGGCTTCCAGGTGGTACTGGGCCGCGCGCACGCCCTTGAAGCCAAACGCACGTGCGATTTCAGTCTGCGACGGCGGCGCGCCTTCGCTCTCGATACGCTCGGCGATCAACTGCAGGATCGCCTGCTGGGTGTCGGTCAGGTCCATGATTAGTAGTATTACTACTAACATGCGGAACTGCAAGTGCCGGAGACGACAGACAGGCGATGGGGGATCTGTAGTGCCGGGCCATGCTCGGTGATCGGGCGAATGGCCGGGCGGCAAATGCAAAGGCGAAGGCAGCCGACCAGCGGTCGGCTCTACAGGAATCGCTGCGCGATTCCGCGGTTCCCAGGGGGAACCGCTGCGGTAAACACACTCACGTGTGTTTACCGCTTCTCCATATCGAAAACAGGATCCACACGCCGCAGAAGCCGGCGCCGATGAAACCGCACACGCCCAGCGCCAGCAGCCAGCGGCTGGAGACGCCGCCAACGCTGTGCATCACGATCGACGAGCCGATGATCAATGCGGCGGTGACGATGCCCATCACCAGCCGGTTCGCCGCACGGTTCACCTGCTCGCCGAAGCCCTGCAGCGCCGTGGTTTCCACCTTCAGCTGCAGGCGCCCACGGCGGGCGGCCTGGACCAGCTTGCGCAGGTCGCGTGGCAGTTCACCGGCGAAGTCGACCAGACCCAGCAGGCTGCGGCGGCCGCGCTTGAGCAGGGCCTTGGGCGCATAGCGCTGCAGCACCACCCGTTCCAGGAACGGGCGCGCGGCACTGGCCATGTCGAAATCCGGGTCCAGCTGCCGCCCCATGCCTTCCAGGGTCAGGAACGCCTTGATCATCAGCGCCAGGTCGGCCGGCAGGGTCAGGCTGTAGCTGCGCAGCAGCTGGGTGATGTCGCCCAGCATCAGACCGATGCGCAGGTCCTTCAGCGGCACGCCACGGTACTGGTCGACGAACTGGCTGATGTCGTGCTGCAGCCGGTTCTCGTCCACTTCCACGCCGCCGGCCCAGTCCAGCAGCACGTCGGCCACACCCTGCGGGTCCTGCTCGACCAGCCCGTGCAGCAGCTGCGCGACCTGGAAGCGCCGCACTTCCGACAAGGCACCGACCATGCCGAAATCGATCACACCAATGCGGCCGTCACGCAGGTAGATGATGTTGCCGGGGTGCGGGTCGGCATGGAAGCTGCCGTCCTCCAGCACCATCTTCAGCACGATGTCGGCTCCACGCCGCGCCAGTTCGCGCCGGTCCAGCCCGGCCGCATCGACGCCGGCCAGGTCACGCCCTGGAATGCCGTCGACGAAGTCCTGCACGTTGAGGCTTTCGCAGGTCCACTGCCAGTGCACGTCGGGAATCAGGATGTCGTCGCGGCCTTTGAAGTTGCGCGCGATGCGCTCGGCATTGCGGCATTCGGCGGCGAAATCCAGCTCGCGACGCAGCGACACGGTGAACTGCTGCACCACCTCGGCCGGGCGATAGCGGCGCAGGTCCGGCAGGCGCGCCTCGACGATCTCCGCCAAGCGGGCCAGCAGCCGCAGGTCGGCCTCGACCACATCGCGGATGCCGGGGCGACGCACCTTCAGCACCACCTCGCGACCGTCATGCAGGCGGGCGCGGTGGGCCTGCGCCAACGAGGCGGCGGCCATCGGGGTTTCATCGAGGAAGGCGAACACTTCTGAAGGCGATGCGCCAAGGTCGGCCTCAAGCTGCTCGCGGATATCCGCGTACGGCAGCGCCGGCACTGCGTTCTGCAGTTCAGAGAGCTCGGCGATCCATTCCGGCGGCAGCAGGTCGACGCGCGTCGCCAGTACCTGGCCGAGCTTGACGAAGGTCGGGCCGAGATCCTGCATCGCGCTGCGCACGCGCACCGGCGCGGTCATCCGCAACAGTTCCTGCCGCTCCTCGTTCCAGTGCAGCAGGCGCCCTGCCCGCTCCAGCGTGCTGGCCAGGCCGATGCGCCGCACCACGTCGCCGAAGCCATAGCGGATCAGGACGACGGCGATTTCCTGCAGTCGGCCCAGGTCACGGACCGTGCCCAGCGTTTCCCACATCATGCGTGCTCCGGACGATTACCGGAGCAGCATGTCACAGCTGGGCGTCGATACCGCGCAATGCCGCCGCCACGGTTTGCCGGCGGATGGCTTCGCGGTCGCCGTCGAACTGGAACAGCTCGGCACGGGCGTAGCCACCGCGGCGCTTCCAGCCAATCCAGACGCTGCCGACAGGCTTGTCCGGGCTGCCGCCACCAGGACCGGCGATGCCGGTCACCGCCACGGCGATACCGGCGCCGGAATTGACCAGCGCACCGGACACCATTTCCAGCACGGTTTCGCGGCTGACCGCGCCGAACTGCTCCAGCGTCTGCGCACGCACACCCAGCAGGCGCTGCTTGGCCTCGTAGCTGTAGACCACCATGCCGCAGTCGAAGAACGCCGAGGAACCGGCGATGTCGGTCATGCACTTGGCGATCCAGCCACCACTGCAGCTTTCAGCGGTCACCAGCTGCAGCGAAGCCTGCTGCAGGCGCTGCCCAAGCGCGGCGGACTGGGCGTTGAGTTCAGCGTCGGTGGGAATGGACATCGGCATGACGGTGGGGTGAAGAACCTGCACGTTGTACCGCAGATGACAGCTGGATGTCGCGCCCCTCCGGCACGGTTGCGCTGCCGGCCAGCGGCCGGCACTACCGGGCATGGGCCGCTACCTCACCACTCCGGCAGTTTCTCCGGCAGCAGCGCCCGGATCGGCGCGCCGTCGGCACTGGCAGCCAGTTTTTCGGCTTCGGCAATCGGCAGGTCGACCTGCAGCAGCCAGCCGTCTTCGTCGGCCTGCTCGCTGCGGATCACTTCCAGCTGGTGCAGGCGCGCACGCAGGCGGCCGGCATCCGGCGGCAGGCGCAGTTCGCCGGTGACATGCTGCAGGCCCAGGCGCTTGCCCAGCACCGCCTGCAGCAGCTCCAGGCCCTGCCCGTCACGCGCGGAGATCCACACCCGCTCCCGGCGCGACTCATCCGGGATACCGTCCTGGCCATCGTGGCGGACGTCGGCACCTTCGATGCGGTCGATCTTGTTGAACACCAGCAACTGCGGCAGATCACCGGCACCGACCGCGGTCAGCACCTCGTCCACCTGGGCGATGCGCTCCTCGCGGTGCGGATCGGCGGCGTCGACCACGTGCAGCAGGAAATCGGCCTCGCGCGCCTCGGACAGGGTCGAGCGGAACGCAGCGACCAGGTCATGCGGCAGATCGCGGACGAAGCCGACGGTGTCGGCCAGCACCACGTTGCCGCCCGGCACCGCGATGCGGCGCACGGTCGGGTCCAGCGTGGCAAACAGCTGGTCGGCGGCGTAGGCCTCGGCGCCGGTCATGGCGTTGAACAGGGTCGATTTGCCAGCGTTGGTGTAGCCCACCAGGGCGACACGCGGCAGCTCGCTGCGCACGCGCGCACGGCGCATCTGGGTGCGCTGCACCTCGACCTTTTCCAGCCGCTTCTGCAGCTGCTCGACCCGCTTCTGCAGCAGGCGGCGGTCGGTTTCCAGCTGGGTTTCACCCGGGCCGCGCAGGCCGATCGAACCGCCGCGCTGGCGCTCCAGGTGGGTCCAGCCGCGCACCAGCCGCGTGGCCAGGTGACGCAGCTGCGCCAGCTCGACCTGCAGCTTGCCTTCGTGGCTGTGCGCACGCTGGGCGAAGATGTCCAGGATCAGGCCGGTTCGGTCGATCACCCGGCGCTCGAGGAAGCGTTCCAGGTTGCGCTCCTGGCCCGGGCTCAACGCATGGTTGACCAGGATCAGGTCGGCACCGCTGGCGTCGGCCGCGGCCTTGATCTCGTCCAGCTTGCCGCTGCCGATCAGGGTCGACGGATTCGGACGATCCAGGCGCGCGGTGATCGTCGCGGCGATGCTGGCCCCAGCCGAGCGGGCCAGATCACCGAATTCTTCCAGCACATCGTCTTCCAGCTTGCCGAAATGGGGCTGGATCAACAGGGCGTGTTCACCCTTTTTCGAGCGGTCAAACATTCACCGCTCCGGTATTACTCGTCTGCTTCATCACCTGCCTGACCACCTTCACCCGACTGCACGTAACCACCGCCCGGACCGACCTTCACGTTGCGTGCCGGAACGACCGTGGAAATGGCGTGCTTGTAGACCATCTGACTGACCGTGTTGCGCAGCAGGACCACGAACTGGTCGAACGACTCGATCGTGCCCTGCAGCTTGATGCCGTTCACCAGGTACACCGAAACCGGCACGCGTTCGCGCCGCAGTGCGTTCAAGAAAGGATCCTGCAGCGATTGCCCCTTGGACATTGCACACTCCTGATTATTGTTCTTATTGGGTTGCCGACGGTTGCCACGGCCCCCGAGCCGCCCGCCGACCGATGATGTTACACGGCTGGCGGGGGTTCAGCGTGCGACGAAGGTCGACACCGCGCCGGCAAGGCGCTCGTGGTCGATATGGGGGTCGAACCAGCGCGCATCAAGCTCGCCGCGCAGCCAGGTCAGCTGGCGCTTGGCCAGCTGGCGGGTGGCGAAGATGGCCTTGTCACGGAAGCGGGCAGCATCGCCCTCCCCGTCCAGGTACTCCCAGGCCTGGCGATAGCCGACCGCGCGCACTGCCGGCAGGTCCAGCGGCGCCTCCCCGGCAGCCATTTCCGGCATCGCGCGCAACGCCCGCACCTCGTCGAGGAAGCCCTGCGCCAGCATGGCGTCGAAGCGTGCCTCGATGCGCTGGTGCAGCACCGCGCGGTCACGCGGCGTCAGGATCAGCTTGAGGGTGCGCACCGGCAACGGCGCCACGCCCGGCCGGCGCTGCCATTCAGTGATGGGGGTGCCGGTCAGGCGATAGACCTCCAGCGCCCGCTGGATGCGCTGCGGGTCGGTAGCATGGATGCGTGCGGCCGCCGCCGGATCGACCTGGGCCAGCTCTGCGTGCAGCGCCGCCCAGCCACGCTCGGCCGCCTCGGCGCTGAGTGCTTCGCGCATCGCCGGATCGGCCTCCGGCATCGGCGACAGGCCCTGCAACAGGGCGCGGAAGTACAGGCCAGTGCCACCGGCCAGGATCGGCATCTTGCCGCGTGCCACGATGTCGGCCACGACCCGGCCGGCATCGGCGGCGAATTCGGCTGCCGAGTAGGTCTGCCAGGGATCGCGCAGGTCCAGCAGATGGTGGGGGGCCTGCGCGCGCTCGGCCACATCCGGCTTGGCCGAGCCAATGTCCAGGTGGCGGTACACCAGCGCCGAATCGACGCTGACGATCTCGCCATCCAGCTGCTTCGCCAGGGCGATCGCGGTGGCGGTCTTGCCACTGGCGGTCGGCCCCATGACGGCGATCGCCAGCGGCCGCCGGTCGATGCCCATCAGTCTTCGTCCGGCCAGCGGATCGTCGGCGTGGCGTCGGCGCGTGGCGTCGGCACCGCCTCGACCGCCTGCCAGATCTTCAGCGCATCCACAGTGGCGGCTACGTCATGCACGCGCACGATGCGCGCACCACGCTGCACCGCAATCAGGTGCGCGGCCACCGACGCGGCCACGCGTTCGGACGGCGTGTCGCGGCCGGTCAGTTCCCCCAGGCTGCGCTTGCGCGACAAGCCGGCCAGCATCGGCACGCCCAGTTCCAGGAAGCGCTCGGAGCGCGCCAGCAGGGTCGTGTTGTGGGCGGTGGTCTTGCCGAAGCCGAAACCGAGATCGACCAGCAGGTTCTTCTTCGCAATGCCGGCCATTTCGGCAGCGAACAGGCGCTGCACCAGGAAGCCATGCACCTCGGCGACCACATCGTCGTAGTGTGGATCGGCCTGCATGTGGCCGGGTTCGCCCTGCATGTGCATCAGCACCACCGGCACGCCGGCTACAGCGGCGGCGTCCAGCGCGCCCTCCTGGCGCAGGCCGTAGATGTCGTTGATCATGCCGGCGCCAGCGGCCACCGCCGCACGCATCACCTCCGGCTTGAAGGTATCGATGCTGATCGGCACCTGGGTACGGGCGGCCAGCTGCTCGATCACCGGAATCACCCGGCGCAGCTCGTCCTCGACCGATACCGGGGCGGCGCCCGGACGGGTGGATTCGCCGCCGATATCGAGCAGGTCCGCGCCCTCCTCGACCAGCTTCAGGCCATGTGCGACCGCGGCCTCGGTGGTGTCGTGCGCGCCGCCATCGGAGAACGAATCCGGGGTGACGTTGACGATGCCCATGACCCGGGCACGGTCGAGGCGCAGGATGCGGCCGGCGCAATCGAGCTGGGGCGAGGTATCGAACATGGGCAATCCTGCAGGGACAACGGCGGGTAGTTTAGTTCGGCAGGGCGGCGCCCTGCACCCGCAGAGGCCAGAGCGACAACAACAGCCGGAGCAACAGCAGGTTTGCTGAGGAATGGCGGGGTGGGTCCGGTTGCGGGAGACGCTGCAAGTACGTCCATGTAAGCTCGGTCGCCGCATCCATGCGGCTCACGCCCCCGCAACCGGACCCACCCCGCCTTCGACAGTTGCTCGCGAGCTGCCGGAGTGACTCTTGGGGTCAGATCCGTTTTCCTACGGAAAACGGATCTGACCCCATTCTTGTACATCGATATCTGACAGATGTGTCGACCAAGGTCGACACCTACCAACAGCTCCCGGAATCTGTCAGAGGTGGGGCGGTGTCGGATGGCGGGGTGTCAGCCGCATGGGCCCGAGGCATGCCTCGGGCGGGTTGGGCAGGACGCCCAACCCCGGTCTTGCCGTGTGCGCAGGAATGCGCACGCGAGCAAGCGGCTGCCAAGCCCCCATGGATGGGTTCACGGCGTCCCCGCCATCCGACACCGCCCCGCCAAACCACGGAATGCCGCCGTTGCTGTTGCTGTTGCTCTGGCTTGACGGCTTCGGCAGGTGCAGGGCGCAGCCCTGCCGATACCCTCAACGGCGGCGGCGCTTGCGGTCCACGTACAGGGTCCTGGCGATGCTCAGCACGATGCCGACACCGATACCCACCACGCAGCCCAGCAGCAGATTGTCGGCCCCCAGGCCCACACCCACGCCGACCACGGTGGCGATGACCATTTCGGCGTTGTGGGAAATCGGTTCGGGCTTCGGGGCGGACATGCGGGCTCCAGCGTCAGATCAGTTCTTCGGGATGGGCCAGTAGCCCGGAAACGACGAAGCCGGGTTGCCCCGGCCTCGTCTGGTGTCACGTGCAGCGGGCCGTCAGTGCGACTCGGCCGGGCCTGCGATCGGCGGCAGCGGACGGGCATCGCCGCCCTTGTCGTTGCCACCATCCTTGTTCGACTTGTTCCAGCCGGCCGGCGGCGGCGGATCGCGGCCTTCCATGATGGCGTCGATCTGCGGCGCGTCGATGGTCTCGTACTGCAGCAGCAGCTGGGACATCGCGTGCAGCTTGTCCAGGTTGGCCGTCATCAGCTCGGTGGTGCGTGCGTAAGCCTCGTCGAGGATGTTGCGCACTTCCTCGTCGATGCGGCGCGCGGTGTCGTTGGACACGCTCTTGTGCTGGGTGACCGAACGGCCCAGGAACACCTCGTCGTCCTCTTCGCCATAGGCGATCGGGCCGAGCTGGTCGGACAGGCCCCACTTGGTGACCATGTTGCGCGCCATCTTGGTGGCACGTTCGATGTCGTTGGAGGCACCGGTGGTGACCTTGTCGGCACCGAAGATCAGCTCCTCGGCCACGCGACCACCGTACAGCGAGCACAGCTGCGACTTGATCGCCACGCGGTTCATCGAGTACTTGTCGCCTTCCGGCAGGTACATGGTCACACCCAGCGCACGACCGCGCGGAATGATCGTGACCTTGTACACCGGGTCGTGCTCGGGCACCAGTCGGCCGACGATGGCGTGACCGGCTTCGTGGTAGGCGGTAAGGGTCTTCTCTTCTTCGCTCATGGCCATCGAGCGACGCTCGGCGCCCATCAGGATCTTGTCGCGGGCACGGTCGAAGTGGTCCATGCGGACCTCCTTCTCGTTGCCACGCGCGGCGAACAGGGCGGCCTCGTTGCAGAGGTTGGCCAGATCGGCGCCGGAGAAGCCCGGGGTACCACGCGCGATCACCATCGGCTCGACGTCGTCGGCCAGCGGCAGCTTGCGCATGTGCACCTTCAGGATGTGCTCGCGACCCTTCACGTCCGGCAAGCCGACCACGACCTGGCGGTCGAAACGGCCCGGGCGCAGCAGCGCCGGATCCAGCACGTCCGGACGGTTGGTCGCAGCGATCACGATCACGCCTTCGCCGCCTTCAAAACCGTCCATCTCGACCAGCAGCTGGTTCAGGGTCTGCTCGCGCTCATCGTGACCGCCGCCCAGGCCGGCGCCACGGTGGCGACCGACGGCGTCGATTTCGTCGATGAAGATGATGCAGGGGGCGTGCTTCTTGGCCTGCTCGAACATGTCGCGCACGCGGCTGGCGCCGACGCCGACGAACATTTCCACGAAGTCCGAACCGGAGATCGAGAAGAACGGCACCTTGGCTTCGCCAGCGATGGCCTTGGCGAGCAGCGTCTTGCCGGTACCCGGGGGGCCGACCATCAGCACGCCGCGCGGAATCTTGCCGCCCAGCTTGGTGAACTTGGACGGGTCGCGCAGGAAGTCGACCAGCTCGCCCACTTCTTCCTTGGCCTCGTCGCAGCCGGCGACGTCGGCGAAGGTGACCTTGATCTGGTCTTCGCCCTGCAGCTTGGCGCGCGACTTGCCGAAGGACATCGCGCCCTTGGCACCGCCGCCACCGCCCTGCATCTGGCGCATGATGAACAACCAGAAGCCGATGATCAGGATGACCGGCAGGAAATTCATCAGGATCGCGCCGAGGGAAATGCCGCTGGACGGCTCCTCCTGCACGATTTCCACGTTCTTGGTACGCAGCACGTTGATCAGGTCACGATCGAACGGCGCGGTGATGGTGGACGACTGCCCACCGCGGGTAGTGTAGGTCAGCTGGCTGGTGCCGCCGCGCATGTCGCCACCAAAGGCGACCTTCTGCACGTTGCCGCTGTCCACCTGGTCCAGGAACTGCGAGTACGACGCGCCCTGCGCGCCGGCCCCGGAGGACTTCGGCGAGAAGCTCTGGAAGACCACCATCAGCACGACGGCGACGACCACCCATAGCAGGAGGTTCTTGGTCAAGTCGTTCATCCTCATTGGCTCCGGTGTTCCTCTCAGTGCTGGCGTTGCGTTGGGGTCGAACTTGCGTACATTGCGAGCTTACTTCATGTGGGCGCGTTTTCCCTGACCCAAGGCATACACCTCGGGAGAGCGCTTGCGCGAGGCTTCCGGCTTGCGGATGGAGACCTTGTCGTACCGGCGGCGCATGTCGCGCACGTAGTCGTCAAAGCCCTCGCCCTGGAACAGCTTGATCAGGAATGCCCCACCGGTCTTCAGGTGGTTGTCGGCAAAATCCAGGGCCAGCTCCGCCAGGTGCATCATCCGCGGCTGGTCGACCGCGCCTACACCACTTTTATTGGGGGCCATGTCCGACAGCACAAGGTCTACCGGCTGATCCCCGAGCATGGCTTCAAACTGCGATAGGACGGCTTCTTCCCTGAAGTCACCATGAAGGAACTCCACGCCGGCCAGTGGCGGCATGTCCAGGATGTCCAGGGCCAGTACACGGCCGGTGTCGCCAATCTGTCTCCGAACCTGCTGAGACCAGCCACCCGGCGCCGCGCCGAGGTCGACCACCACCATGTGCGGCTTCAGCAACCGGTCACGTTCGAGCAGCTCCTCGAGCTTGTAGGCGGCGCGCGAGCGCATGCCTTCGGCCTGCGCCTTCTTCACGAAGGGGTCGGAGAAGTGTTCCTTGAGCCAGCGCTGGCTGCTTTTGCTGCGGGTAGCCATTGAAAATAGGGGCTGATGGGGTCCTCATGATACCCTGATCGCCCCATTCAACCGTGTTTTCCTGCATGTCCATCGCCCTGACCGCTTCCCAGACCCGTTTCCTGCGCGGCCAAGCCCACGACCTGAAGGCCCTGCTGCAGACCGGCGGCAAGGGCGTGACCCCGGCCTTCATCGCTGAGCTGAACGAAGTGCTGGAGCGCCACGAGCTGGTCAAGGTGAAGGTCGCTGCCGAGGATCGCGACGCCCGTGACGTGATGATCGGCGAGATCGTCGAAGCCACCGAGAGCGCACTGGTGCAGCGCATCGGCCACGTCGCCGTGCTGTACCGCCCGAGCAAGGAACAGCGCCAGATCGTGCTGCCGCGCGGCTGATCGCCCTACTGCCATGCAGCTGAACCACGAACCGCCGGATTACGCCTACAGCCTGCGCGCGGCCGACGGCCGTTCGGCCCGGGTCAACGACCAGGTGCTGGGCAGCAGCTTCTTCCTGACCCCGGACCAGCTGGTCACGCAATGGCCGGTGGTGAGCGCCACCGTGCTGCAGGTGGCCGACCTGGAGCCGATCCTGGCGCTGAATCCGGCGCTGATCGTGCTCGGCACGGGTGACCGCCAGGTGTTCCCGCCGGCGGTGGTGATGGCCGCCTGCCTGTCACGCGGCATCGGCCTGGAAGTGATGAACAATCCGGCTGCCGCACGCACCTTCAACATCCTGGCCGGCGAAGGCCGCAAGGTTGCGGCTGCTTTCATTCTGGAAGGCTGAGTTCGAGGCGTCGGGCGCGCCCCGGCGCTAGCCGCCAGAAGCGGTGCAGCGGAAGGCCGAGAACTACTTCAGTCGCCCGATCAGGTTGCCGCCCTGCCCCCAGCGGATATCCATGACCTTCCAGTCCGGGCCCTGCCGCTGCAGCAGGACCCGGTCGGTCCAGCGATAGTCGCTC
Source organism: Stenotrophomonas maltophilia (assembly GCF_003205835.1). Lineage (GTDB taxonomy): Bacteria > Pseudomonadota > Gammaproteobacteria > Xanthomonadales > Xanthomonadaceae > Stenotrophomonas > Stenotrophomonas riyadhensis. The sequence goes on along the minus strand of NZ_CP029773.1, from coordinate 1,620,650 downwards.
ACCGCCATTTCGACGGGCACCCAACTGGCATCGCCGCTCGTCGCGGGCAGCCCCACCTTTACCGCTTCCGGCCGATCCGGCGCCATGAGATACGGGCTCTGGTCCAGCATGTGCGGCTTTTCGTCAGGCGCCGCCAGCGCGGTGCAGGCCTGTTCATACGCACGCTGCGCATCGACGGCTGAGCGCAGGGCATCGCCCAGCAGCGGCGCAATCGCGGACTGGTCTGGCCCACTGGCCTGCAGAGCGGCGTAGAAACGGGTGGCAACCTCGTGCGGATCGCTGGCGGCGGTTGCCAGCGCCGGGATGGCAAGCAACGCCAGAATGGGAAGGCGGGGGTCATGCGGCACCACAGGCGATTGGGTCTGCAGCAGGATGCCGCGTTCGCGGTTGCCCGGGAAGATGGAGATGCGGCAATCAGGGTCGTAAACGGCCATTACCGTTCAGTATGGGCGCACGCCGGGCATGGCTCAGCCCTACCCTGGATCACACGTGGCCTGTAGCGCCCGAGCCCATGCTCGGGCGGCGCCGCATCGCGGCGAAGAGCAGCCGAGCATGGCTCGGCTCTACATATGCAAGCCCGGCGCTACCCGTCTCTGCCTGCGTCAGCGCACCGACAGGTACTGCTGCGGGTCGACCGGCTTGCCGTTGTAGCGGGTGAGCCGAGGGCGTTTGCGGCCCATGGGCCGCGCCGCTGGCGAACGCCCGGCGCGCTGCGCCGGCCGGGGATCCGCCCAGATGGCGAATCGACGATCAGCGTGCCGGCAGGTACTGCTGCGGGTCGACCGGCTTGCCGTTATAGCGGGTGAGCCGAGGACGTTTGCGGCCCATGGGCCGCGCCGCTGGCGAACGCCCGGCGCGCTGCGCCGGGCCGGGGATCCGCCCAGTTGGCGAATCGACGATCAGCGTGCCGGCAGGTACTGCTGGGGGTCGACCGGCTTGCCGTTGTAGCGGATCTCGAAGTGGACCATGTCGCGGTTCGCACCGGTACGACCCATCTCGGCGATCTGCTCGCCGGCCTTCACGCTCTGCCCTTCGTTCACCAGGCGCTTGCGGTTGTGGCCATAGGCCGACAGCCACTGGTCGCTGTGCTTGATGATGATCAGCTCGCCGTAGCCGACCAGGCCGGCGCCGGAATACACCACCACGCCATTGGCGGTGGCCTTGACCGCCTGGCCGCTGGTGCCGGCGATGTCGACGCCCTGCTTGGTCGCATCACCAGCCACGTAGCGGCCAACGATGGCGCCATCAGCCGGCCAGCGCCAGGCGATGTTGCTCTTCACCGGGCCGACCGGCGCCGGGGCTGGTGCGGTGCTGCCGGTGCTGCTGCCACCCGAGCGCGGCGGGGTGACCACAGTGGTGGGCGCGCGACCGCCGCTGGCACCGGCCGGATACAGCCGGATCACCTGCCCCGGATAGATCGTCGAGGGGTTGTCCAGGCTGTTCCAGGCGATCAGGTCCGCCGGGGTGATGTCATGGATACGGGCCAGTGCATAGATGGTGTCGCCCTTGCGTACCACCACGGTCTGCCCGGGCTTGGGCACCGAGGACTTCGGCGTGGTCACGCCACCACCAGTGCTGCCACCGCCGGGGCGAACCACGGTAGCGGTGCCACAGGCGGCCAGGGTGGAAACCAGCAACACCAGCGCGCCGACGCGCACTCCCTTGCTCAGACGATCAGGACTCATGCGAACTTCGACCTCCATACAAGCCAGGCGATCAGCACCACCACCAATGCGGTGGCGATCCAGCCCAGCGGTTCAATCCAGCGACGCAGCGCCGCTTCGGCACGCGCACCACCGATACGGATGACCGCGGCCAGCACGAACACGCGCTTGCCGCGACCGATCAGCATGCTCAGCAGGTACTGCGGCATCGGTACGCCGACGATACCCGATGCCCACGTGAAGACCTTCATCGGGATCGGCATGAAGCCGCCCAGCACCAGGAAGGTGAACACCGCCCACGGCGACTCGGCCATCTTCGCCTGCACGGTGGTGATCCCCTGCTCGATGGCCGGAAGCATGCCCAGCGCCTCGAACAGCGGCTTGATCGCCTCGAAGGCGAAATGGCCCAACGCATAGCCGATCAGCGCGCCGGCCATCGAGCCGGCCAGGCTGAGGGTGGCAAACCACCAGCCACGCTTGGGCTGGGCCACGCACATCGGTGCCAGCATCACTTCCGGCATCACCGGAAAGATGATCGCCTCGAAGAAGCTCAGCACCGTCAGGTAGGTTGGCGCGCGCTCGTGCGCGGCCCACTTCATCGCCCGCTCGTACAGCGGCCCGAAAATCTTCATGCAACCCTGCTCCGTGGATTAGTCGAGCATGCCAGACAGCAGCGGTACGAAGGTGACCGGCGCCAGCACGTGTTGTTCGATGCTGCCGTCAGCCTTGCGATCCAGCTGTACCAGCGACTGCGCGCTGGGGCCGCCGACCGGAGCCACCAGGCGACCGCCTTCGGCAAGCTGCTCGATCAGCACATCGACCAGCGCCGGCGCCGCTGCAGTGACCACGATGGCATCGAACGGACCGTGCTCGGCCCAACCAACGCGACCATCGTCATGCTTGGTGCGGATGTTCATGCCCAGCGCGCGGAAGCGCTTGCGCGCCTGCCGCAGCAGATCGCCGATGCGCTCCACGGTGTAGACCTCCAGGCCCAGCGCACCAAGGATGGCGGCCTGGTAGCCGGAGCCGGTGCCCACTTCCAGCACCCGTTTCGGCGCCACCTGGAGAACGGCCTCGGTCATCCGCGCGACCACCCAGGGCTGCGAGATGGTCTGGCCGTGGCCGATCGGCAGCGCGGTGTCTTCATACGCACGCGAGGCCAGTGCCTCGTCGATGAACAGATGGCGCGGCACCACCCGGATCGCGTTCAAGGTGGATTCGTCGGCAATGCCCGCTTCGCGCAGGCGGTCGACCAGACGGTCGCGCACGCGCTGCGAGGTCATGCCGATACCAACGGCTTCCGGCTGCAGGCGCAGGCGCGGACTCATGCCGGCCGGTCCAGCGCGGCGCTGAGGCCGCCCACCCAGCTGGCCACCTTCTCCAGCGCCTGATAGCGGGTCAGGTCGACCTGGATCGGGGTGATCGAGATGTGGCCGGTGCGCACTGCATGGAAATCGGTGCCGGGGCCGGAGTCCTGCTCACGGCCGGCCGGGCCGATCCAGTACACCTCGTTGCCACGCGGATCCTTCTGCGCGATGCAGCCTTCGGCACGGTGACGGTTGCCGAGGCGGGTGACCTCGAAGCCCTTGACCTCGCTCCACGGCAGGTCCGGCACGTTGACGTTGAGGATGGTGTCGGCCGGCAGCGGGTCGGCCTTGAGCCGGGCGACGATCTCGACTGCGGCGCGCGCGGCGGTCTCGAAGTGCTTCGGATCGTGGTTGCGGCTGACCAGCGAAACCGCCACCGCCGGCAGGCCAAGGAAGCGGCCTTCCATCGCCGCCGAAACGGTGCCGGAGTAGATCACGTCATCACCCAGATTGGCGGCATTGTTGATGCCGGACACGACAATGTCAGGCTCGAACTCGAGCAGCCCGGTCAGCGCCAGATGCACGCAGTCGGTCGGGGTACCGGCCACCGAAACGGTGTAATGGTCGATGCGCTTGAGGCGGATCGGCAGGTCCAGGGTCAGAGAGTTGCTGGCACCGGAGCGGTCACGGTCGGGGGCGACCACCGTCACTTCGTGGCCGGCCTCGCGCAGCACCGAGGCAAGCATCCGGATGCCTGCGGCGTCGACGCCATCGTCGTTACTGACCAGGATTCGCATCTTCGATTTAACCGCTTGATTTTCCAAGAATTCGATTCCGTCACCGTGCAGTGTGGGCGGGACCGTCGTACTCCCCTGCGGAAGCCGTCGACCCTGCAAGGGCATCGTCTATTGTGCCGCATGCGAGCCGCCGGTCCTACCCTGTCGGCGGTCATGACCGACATCGAACCGTCATAGGCAGACCTGCGCCGGCGGTTTACCCTGTGCGCATGTCGCACCCTGAAGACGAAGATCCGGCCGCATTGTTCCGTGCGGCGATCGGCGAAGTGACGCCACTGCGCAAGGACGCCGAGCCGGCGCCTGCCGCACCCCGGCCGAAGCCGCGCGCGCGCATGGCCGAACGTGACGAGGCCGAAGCCGCCGGCGAATTCGCCCGGCTGCTGCGCGACAGTACGCCGCTGGAAGCCGGTGACGTAGCCAGCTATCGCCGAGACAATCTGCCACCACGCCTGTTCCAGCGCCTCAAGCGTGGCCAGTACTCGGTGCAGGACGAGCTGGACCTGCACGGCGCCACCGCTGCGCAGGCCGAGACGCTGCTGCGCCAGTTCCTGCTGGAGGCACATGCACACGACTATGGCTGCGTGCGCATCATCCATGGCAAGGGATTGCAGTCCGATGGCGGTGCGCCGGTGCTGAAGAACCTGGTCGATCGCCTGCTGCGGCTGCGCAACGACGTGCTGGCATTTCACTCGGCACCGACCGGACAAGGCGGTACCGGCGCGATGCTGGTGCTGCTGGCGCGCAGATGAAAAAGGGGACGGAGGGAATTAAGTCGTTTGTGGCACAAACGACTTAATTCCCTCCGTCCCCTTTTCCTGTCAGGCCTGAGAGGCGTCTTCGACCGGGCCGAGCTCGTGCAGCACGGCGGTGGCGTAGCAGCCCGGCGGCAGTGCGAACGACAGTTCCAGCACGTCGTCGGCCAGCCACTGGTGCTGCAGCAGCGCCGGACGCAGGCGCAGCGCGCGGCGCTCCTGCTTCAGGCGCGCGTCTTCCAGGCCGGCCCGCAGCGCCTTCGATTCCTCGTCGTCCAGCGCGGCCAGTTCCAGCTCGCGCGCCGCATCGGTGCTGCGCAGCTCGCCTTCGCCCCACAACGGCGCGCTGGGATGGATGTCGAAACGCGCCAGTCGCTCGGCCAACACGTCGGTGTACGGCTCGGGTCCGAACACGCTGCGGCTGCCATCGAGCATCCACACTTCGCCATCGAGCGGCTGATCCCAGTTGCCCTGCTCCACGCGCGCGGCCAGCACGCGGTTGAACAGCGCCGAACGGGCGGCTGACAGCAGCAGCGAACGCTGGTCCTTGCGCATGCGGCGGCCACCGAACATCGCCAATGCCGCCGGCACGTTGCCGCCGTCGCGGCCAAAGCGCTGTTCGCCGAACCAGTTCGGCAGGCCGCGCTCGGCAATCTGCTGCAGGCGCTCACTGATCGCTGCAGCATCACCCTGCACCTCGCGCAGCACCAGCTTGAAGCGGTTGCCGGCCAGTGCGCCACGCTGCAGCTTGCGGTTGTGCCAGGTGGCTTCGAGCACTTCGATCTCGTCACTGGCCAGCTCGGCCAGGTCCGGCGCAATGCGCTTGGGCAGGTGCACGCTGAAACGCTGGGTGGTGACCGCGTGGCGGTCTTTCATCCCGGCGTAGCTCACCGCCATTTCCGGCAGACCGGCCCACTTGGCCAGCAGCTTGGCCACATGCACGGTGTTGGCGCCGCGCTTGCGGATGTGCAGCAGCAGGTGTTCGCCTTCACCGGTGGCCTCGAAGGCCGGCAGTTCGTCAACCTGGAAATCGTCCGGCGTGGTGCGGATACGCGCCGTCAACAACGGCGCACCAAACGCCAACGGCAGCGGGATCATGCCGCCACCAGCAGTACCACCGCCTGTGCGGCGATGCCCTCACCGCGGCCGGTGAAGCCCAGCTTCTCCGACGTGGTGGCCTTGACGCTGACCGCGTCCAGCGGCAGCTGCAGCAGCCCGCCGATGCGCTCACGCATGGCCAGCGCATGCGGGCCGACCTTCGGACGCTCACAGATCACGGTGATGTCGGTGTTGCCGACACGCCAACCGCGCTCACGCAGCAGGCTGTCACAGTGACGCACGAAATCGCTGCTGTCGGCGCCCTTCCAGCGGTCGTCACTCGGCGGGAAATGCTGGCCGATATCGCCCAGCGCCAACGCGCCGAGCATGGCATCACACAGGGCGTGGAGGATCACGTCGCCATCGCTGTGCGCGAGCACGCCGCAGCTGTGCGGCACGTTCACGCCGCCAAGCATGATGTGGTCGCCTTCACCGAAGGCATGGACGTCGTAGCCCTGGCCGATGCGGACGGGCGGGAACGGTGCGGTGCTCATGGATGCAACCCTTGCAACAGGGCCGCGCGGACGGTCAGCCGGCGCGGCGGGAAAGTACGAATTCGAACCGGTCCAGATCGGCCGGGGTGGTGACCTTGAAGTTGTCCTCGCTGCCTTCCACCAGCAGCGGGCGCTGGCCCTGGCGCTCCATGGCCATGGCCTCGTCGGTGACGTCAACACCGGCGGCCGCGGCTTCGGCCAGCGCGCGGCTGAGCTGGTGACGGCGGAACAGCTGCGGCGTCAGTGCACGCCACAGGCGCTCGCGCGGCTCGGTCCCATCGATGCCACCATCGTCGCCGGCACGCTTGAGGGTGTCGCGCACCGGTGCGGCCAGGATCGCCCCGACCGGATCGGCACGGCCGACTTCAAGCAGGCGGCCGAGATCGGCCAGCGACAGGTTCGGTCGCGCGGCATCGTGGACCAGCACGAATTCGTCGGCGCGCACCGAGTCCGGCAGCGCCTGCAGCCCGGCCAGCACCGAGGCGGCACGGGTCGCGCCGCCGATGCAGGTCAGCACCGGCTTGCCGGCCCACTCACCCCAGCCCGGCCAGTCGGCGTCGTCCTGGCCGATCACCACCATCGCCCCGGCCACGGCCGGGTGCGCCAGCAGCGCGTCCAACGTGTGGGCGAGCAGGATCTGCCCGCCGGCCTGCAGGTACTGCTTGGGCAGCGGCGCACCGAAGCGGGTGCCGCGGCCAGCGGCCGGAACAACGACCCAGATCGCCGCGCTCATGGCACGTCTGCCGGGTGTTCGCCGGCCTGGGCATTGACGCCTGCGGCAGGCTGCACCGGACGGACCGGCGCATCCTCGACCACGCGGTAGAACTTCTCGCCGGGCTTGATCATGCCCAGCTCGCTGCGCGCGCGTTCCTCGATGGCGGACTGGCCTTCCTTGAGGTCCTTCACTTCGGCAGCGAGCGCGTCGTTGCGCTGCTGCAGACCCTCATTGTCCCGCTCCTGGTTGGCGACCTGGGCTTCGAGCATCATCACTTCACCCGAGTTGCCCGGACCGAACCAGAAGCGGTACTGCAGCCAGCCCAGCAGCAGGGCCAGCACCAGCAGCATCCAGCGCCAGTCGCGCATCGGCTCAGCGCTTCAGCGAAACGAACGCGTCACGACCAGCGTAACGCGCGCCGGCGCCGAGGGCTTCCTCGATGCGCAGCAGCTGGTTGTACTTGGCCACGCGATCGCTGCGGCACAGCGAGCCGGTCTTGATCTGGGTGGCGGTGGTGGCCACTGCGATGTCGGCGATGGTGGTGTCTTCGGTTTCGCCCGAACGGTGCGAGACGACGGCGGCATAACCGGCGCGGTCAGCCATGGCGATCGCTTCCAGGGTTTCGCTCAGGGTGCCGATCTGGTTGACCTTGATCAGGATCGCGTTGGCGGTGCCCGAGTCGATGCCTTCCTGGAAGATCTTCGGGTTGGTCACGAACAGGTCGTCGCCGACCAGCTGGACCTTCTTGCCGATGCGGTCGGTCAGCAGCTTCCAGCCGGCCCAGTCGTTCTCGGCCAGGCCATCTTCAATCGTGATGATCGGATACTGCGCGGCCCAGTCGGCGAGGAAGTCGACGAACTGCTCGGAGGTCAGGCGCTTGTTCTCGCCGACCAGGTTGTACTTGCCGTTCTCGAAGAACTCGCTGGAGGCGACGTCCAGGCCCAGCAGCACGTCTTCACCGGCGGTGTAGCCAGCCTTGCCGATCGCTTCGAGGATGGTGTCCAGCGCTTCGACGTTGCTGCGGAAGTCCGGCGCGAAGCCGCCTTCGTCACCGACCGCCGTGCTCAGGCCGTGGCCCTTCAGCACCGACTTCAGCGAATGGAAGATTTCGGTACCGGCACGCAGCGCTTCGGAGAACGAGGTGAAGCCGACCGGCAGCACCATGAATTCCTGGAAGTCGACGTTGTTGTCGGCGTGCGCACCACCGTTGATGATGTTCATCATCGGCACCGGCAGCGACGGGGTTACACCGGTCTTGGCGGCCAGGTACTGCCACAGCGCCTGCTTGTTCGATGCGGCGGCGGCGTGCGCAGCGGCCATCGAAACACCCAGCAGCGCGTTGGCGCCCAGGCGGCCCTTGTTCTCGGTGCCATCGAGGTCGATCAGGCGACGGTCGAGGCCGGCCTGGTCGGTGGCTTCGAAGCCCTTCAGCGCATTGGCGATGGTGGTGTTGACGTTGTCGACAGCCTTGCGCACGCCCTTGCCCAGGTAACGGGTCTTGTCGCCATCACGCAGCTCGACCGCTTCCTTGGTGCCGGTCGAGGCGCCGGAGGGAACCGCGGCACGACCGAACGAACCGTCCTCCAGGATGACTTCGGCTTCCAGCGTGGGGTTGCCACGGCTGTCGAGGATTTCACGGGCGTGGATGCTGCGGATCGTACTCATGGTCGGGCCGGTTACCTGTATGGAGAGGGGGCGACAAAACGAATGCCGCGTGATTATCCCCGGCTGCCCGCCACTTGCCAAATGGCGTGGGCGGCTTCAGCCCCAGCTGGACCCGATCACGATCAGGACCATCGACACCAGCATCACCAGCAATGCACCGGCAACCGCTGCCAGGATGGGGCCACGCCGCCGTCGCCAGGCCAGCACCATCGCCACCGGGCTGCCCAGGAAGGACAGCACCATCGTGACCAGCGCGCCCAGCAGCCACCACTGCGTTTCCTGCACGCCGTTGTTTCCGTCCCCTGGCGGCCGGAAACCGGACGTGAAGGCCAGCACGCCCACCACCAGGGCGATCCAGGTCAACACGGACAGCCCCAGCGCGATCAGGCCCCAGGGCCAGCCACGCGCCGACGTGGTCGTATTCATCAAAGCAATCCGTAGAACAGGGCACCCAGCCACAGCGAGAGCAGGATGATCGCCAGGCCAGCCGTCACCTTGCCGCGGTTCAGCCGCCAGGCCAGCACCGCGGCCGCGACGGAGCCCACCGCACCGAGCAGCTCCGCGACCAGCAGCGCAATGAAGTACGCGCGCAGATCGAGCGCGCTGCTGCCATCACCCGGGGGGCGCACCGACGCGGCACCGATCAGCACCAGGCCAAACATGCCCACGGTGAACAGCACGGCCAGGCCCAGTGCGATCAGGCCCCAGGGCCACTGTTTCCAGTGCCGGCGGTGACGCTGGGCTTCCAGCGCCAGCCACGGGTCACGACTCACGCGAAGCGCGAGAAGCCGTGCTTCTTGGTCACCGCGTCGAGCTCCATCAGGGTCTCGAGCAGCGCTTCCATCTGGTCCAGCGGCCACGCATTGGGGCCATCGGACAGGGCCTTGGACGGGTCCGGATGGGTCTCGGCGAACAGGCCGGAGATGCCCACCGCCACGGCGGCACGAGCCAGCACCGGCACGTGCTCACGCTGGCCACCGGAACTGGTGCCCTGCCCGCCCGGCAGCTGCACCGAATGGGTGGCATCGAACACCACCGGGCAACCGGTATCGCGCATCACCGCCAGCGAGCGCATGTCGCTGACCAGGTTGTTGTAGCCGAAGCTGGCACCGCGTTCGCAGACCATGATCTGATCGTTGCCGGTGGCCTTGGCCTTCTCCACGACCGGCTTCATGTCCCACGGCGCCAGGAACTGGCCCTTCTTGATGTTGACCGGCTTGCCGGCCGAGCACACCTTGCGGATGAAGTCGGTCTGGCGGACCAGGAACGCCGGGGTCTGCAGCACATCCACCACCGAGGCCACTTCGTCCATCGGGGTGTATTCGTGGACGTCGGTCAGCACCGGCACGCCGATCTGCTTCTTGACCTCGGCCAGGACCTTCAGGCCCTCTTCCATGCCCGGGCCACGGAATGCGGTGCCCGAGGTGCGGTTGGCCTTGTCGAAGCTGGACTTGAAGATGAAGTTGACGCCGAGCTTGTCGGTGACTTCCTTCAACTTGCCGGCGGTATCGAGCTGCAGCTGCATCGACTCGATCACGCAGGGGCCGGCGATCAGGAACAGGGGCTGGTCCAGCCCGACCTCGAATCCACACAGTTTCATGGCGTTTCCTTGTTGTCCGCGGCACCGGCCGGGCCGGTGCGCTGGGGGTTGAAGCGTGCAAGATGGGGGCCAGCGGCCCCCATCACAAGTCAGGCGCGGGCTTCCTGCAGCAGCTTGCCGCCGGCCTTGCGCTCGCGCGCGGCACGGATGAAACCGATGAACAGCGGGTGGCCATCACGCGGGGTGGACAGGAATTCCGGGTGCGCCTGGCAGGCCAGGAACCACGGGTGCGCATCGCGCGGCAGCTCGACCACTTCCACCAGGGTGTCGTCCATCGACTTGCCGGCGATCACCAGGCCCGCATCTTCCAGCTGGGTGCGGTAGCGGTTGTTGAACTCGTAGCGGTGGCGGTGACGCTCGGCGACCACGTCCTTGCCGTACAGCTCGCGGGCCAGCGTGCCCGGCTTCAGGCGCTGCTCCTGCAGGCCCAGGCGCATGGTGCCACCGAGGTCGCTCTTGTCATCACGCTTTTCGACGTCGCCGGTTGCCGTGCGCCACTCAGTGATCAGGCCGATCACCGGGTTCGGCGACTGGCGGTCGTTCTCGGTGCTGTTGGCACCCTCCAGGCCGACCACGTTGCGGGCGTAATCGACGACGGCCGCCTGCATGCCGTAGCAGATGCCGAAGTACGGCACGTGCTGCTCGCGGGCGAACTTCGAGGTCAGCACCTTGCCCTCGAAACCACGGTCACCGAAGCCACCCGGCACCAGGATGCCGTCGACATCGGCCAGTGCGGCCATGTCGGTGCCTTCCAGGTCCTGTGCTTCCAGCCACTTCAGGTTGACCTTGGTGCGCTGGCGCAGGCCGCCGTGCTTCAGTGCTTCGCCGACCGACTTGTAGGCGTCCTGGTGGTCGACGTACTTGCCGACCACGGCGATGGTCACTTCGTCCAGCGGATGCAGGGTCGCGTCGACCGCGTCTTCCCACATCGACAGATCGACCGGACCGACCTTGTCGGCCAGCTTCAGCTGGTTGACCACGATCTCATCCAGGCCCTGCGCATGCAGGCCCGACGGAATGCGGTACAGCACATCCACGTCCGGCACGCTGATCACCGCGCGCTCGGAAACGTTGGTGAACTGGGCGATCTTGCGGCGCTCCGAATCCGGCACGGCCTGTTCCGAACGGCACAGCAGCACGTCCGGCTGGATGCCGATCGAGCGCAGCTCCTTCACCGAATGCTGGGTCGGCTTGGTCTTCAGCTCACCGGCGGCGCCGATGTACGGCACCAGGGTGAGGTGCATGAACAGCGCCTTCTCCGGGCCACGCTCGGTGCGCACCTGGCGGATCGCTTCCAGGAACGGCAGCGACTCGATGTCGCCGACGGTACCGCCGATCTCGACCAGCGCCACGTCGTAGCCTTCGGTGGCTTCGTCGATGCAGCGGCGGATCTCGTCGGTGATGTGCGGAATGACCTGCACGGTCGCGCCCAGGTAGTCGCCGCGGCGCTCCTTGCGGATCACGTTCTCGTAGATGCGGCCGGTGGTGACCGAGTTCTTGCGGCTCAGGCGGGTACGCACGAAGCGCTCGTAGTGGCCCAGGTCGAGGTCGGTCTCGGCGCCGTCGTCGGTGACGTAGACCTCACCGTGCTGGAACGGGCTCATGGTGCCCGGGTCGACGTTGATGTACGGGTCGAGCTTCATCATCGTGACCTTCAGGCCACGGGCTTCGAGAATGGCGGCCAGTGACGCAGCGGCAATGCCTTTGCCGAGCGAGGACACCACGCCGCCGGTTACGAAAATCAAGGGAGTCATGGCTGCAAGCATCCTGTCTGGAAATGGAAAACGGCAGCACCACGCGCACCCGGAGGGCAGGCATGGTGCTCGGAGGGGGTTTTCCGGTTCGCTGGGACAGCGAGGGAGGTGCGGATCCGCGCAGCGGCAGGCGCCGGACGGGGACCATCGTGCGAGGTCGGGGTGGCCGTGCCGGTCAATTCGACCGTCACCTGCGACCCGCCATGCTGGAAGCCACGCTTGGCCGCTCCAGCCCATTCGCAAATGGTGGACACGCACTTACTCCCGGAAAGCCATAGTTTACAGATTGATGGCCGCCAACCCAAGGGGCAGACGCCACGTTCCCAAAAAGAAACGCCCCGCTGAGCGGGGCGTTCCGGAGCGCAACCCTTGTCGCAAGGGCGCCTGGCAGGGGACGGGATCAGCGCTTCTTGCGCGCTTCTTCCTCTTCTTCCTTCTGCGGGGCCGGCTGGCCCTGCGCCTTCATTTCGGCATTGGCCTGCGCGCGGCGCTTGGCCTTGGCATCGGCTTCGGCCTGCGCCTTGTCGGCCTGGTCACCCTGCTGCGGGGCCGGCTGGCCGGCGTTCTGCGCCACCACCAGCGGCACTGCAACGGCGGCAGCGGCCAGGATCGCAATGGTCAGCAACTTCTTCATGAGGTCCTCCTCGCGGTATGGCTTGGACGTTTCGACCCAACGGGGGTCGCCGGCGTTCAGATTCCAGCGACTGCCATTTTACCCCCTCTGCGTCGCCGAGACTGAACCGCAGGCGTGCAAAATCCCGTGCCAGACCCCACACTTGCCCGTCGCTCCAAGCTTTCGAAGACAGATGAACGCCCGTTATAACGCCGCCGATATTGAAGTCCTGTCCGGCCTTGACCCGGTCAAGCGCCGTCCCGGCATGTATACCGACACCGCGCGCCCGAACCACCTGGCGCAGGAAGTGATCGACAACTCGGTGGACGAGGCCCTCGCCGGCCATGCGCGCTCGATCGAGATCACCCTGTACAAGGACGGCAGCGTGGAGGTCAGCGATGACGGCCGCGGCATGCCGGTGGACATCCACCCGGAAGAGAAGATCCCGGGTGTCGAGCTGATCCTCACCCGCCTGCATGCGGGCGGCAAGTTCAGCAACAACAACTACACCTTCTCCGGCGGCCTGCACGGCGTCGGCGTCAGCGTGGTCAATGCGCTGTCGACCCTGGTCGAGGTGCACATCAAGCGCGAAGGTGCCGAGCACCGCATCACCTTCCGCAACGGCGACCGCGCCACCCCGCTGGAAGTGGTCGGCAGCGTCGGCAAGAAGAACACCGGTACCCGCGTGCGCTTCTGGCCGGACCCGAAGTACTTCGATACGCCCAAGTTCGCGGTGCGCGCGCTCAAGCACCTGCTGCGCGCCAAGGCCGTGCTGTGCCCGGGCCTGACCGTGAAGCTGACCGACGAGGCCACCGGTGAAGTCGATACCTGGTACTACGAAGACGGTCTGCGCGATTACCTGAAGCTGGAGCTGGGCGATCGCGAGATGTTGCCGGCCGAGCTGTTCGTCGGCAACCTGAAGAAAGACACCGAGATCGTGGACTGGGCCGTGGCCTGGCTGCCGGAAGGCGAGCTGGTGCAGGAAAGCTACGTCAACCTGATCCCCACCGCCCAGCATGGCACCCACGTCAACGGCCTGCGCACCGGCCTGACCGAGGCGCTGCGCGAGTTCTGCGACTTCCGCAACCTGCTGCCGCGTGGCGTCAAGCTGGCCCCGGAAGACGTATGGGACCGCGTGTCGTTCGTGCTGTCGCTGAAGATGACCGACCCGCAGTTCAGTGGCCAGACCAAGGAACGCCTGTCCTCGCGCCAGGCCGCCGGCTTCGTTGAAGGCGCCGCCCACGATGCCTTCAGCCTGCTGCTGAACCAGAACGTGGAACTGGGCGAGAAGATCGCGCAGATCGCCATCGAGCGCGCCAGCGCGCGCCTGAAGACCGAAAAGCTGGTCGTCCGCAAGAAGGTGACCCAGGGCCCGGCCCTGCCTGGCAAGCTGGCCGACTGCATCAGCCAGGACCTGTCGCGCACCGAGCTGTTCCTGGTGGAAGGTGATTCGGCAGGTGGCAGCGCCAAGCAGGCACGCGACAAGGATTTCCAGGCGATCATGCCGTTGCGCGGCAAGATCCTGAACACCTGGGAAGTCTCGTCCAACAGCGTGCTGGCCTCGGAAGAAGTGCACAACCTGGCCATCGCCATCGGTTGCGATCCCGGCAAGGACGACATCAGCGGCCTGCGCTACGGCAAGGTCATCATCCTGGCCGACGCGGACTCCGACGGCCTGCACATCGCCACCCTGCTCACCGCACTGTTCCTGAAGCACTTCCCGGCGCTGGTCGATGCCGGCCACGTGTTCGTGGCGATGCCGCCGCTGTTCCGCATCGACGTGGGCAAGCAGGTGTTCTACGCCCTGGACGAGGAAGAGAAGCGCACGATGCTGGACAAGATCGAGCGCGAGAAGATCAAGGGCGCCATCAGCGTCACCCGCTTCAAGGGCCTGGGCGAGATGAATCCGCCGCAGCTGCGTGAATCCACCATCCACCCGGATACCCGTCGCCTGGTGCAGCTGACCGTGGACGATCGCGAGCAGACGAGCTCGCTGATGGACATGCTGCTGGCCAAGAAGCGTGCGTCGGACCGCAAGGGCTGGCTGGAGACCAAGGGCGACCTGGCTTCACTGGAAGCCTGATCCCTGACCGGGGTCGGATCCGTTTCCCAGCGGGGAACGGCTCTGACCCCAGGCACGCGGCAAGACGGTCGGCAGTGGGGTCAGAGCCCTTTCCTGCGGAAAGGGATCCGACCCCGGCCATTCACGGCAGCCGGGCATCGGCTCTACAGGCATTACGACCCCATCGGCAAACCCGGTGGCGCCATAATGCGCGTCCATCCGTGTGGACCACCGTATTGGCCAGCCACTCGCTGCTGTTCCCCGGCCTGCCGCTGCACAGCGCGCGCCTGGTCCTGAGCCCGATCCGCCGTGACGACGCCGCTGCGCTGTTCACGCTGCAATCCAACCCGGACGTGATGCGCTGGTGGAACCACCCGGCCTGGACACGACCGGCCGAAGCCCGCGAACAGATCGACGACGACCTTGCCGCCCACGCCATCGGCACCCAGCTGAAGCTGGCCGTGCGCGAATCGCTGGAGGGTCCGCTGCTGGGCATCTGCGTGGTATTCGCGATCGATCGAGACGCCTCACGCGCCGAGATCGGCTACCTGCTTGCACCCGATCGTCAGGGCATGGCTACACCACGAGCCCTGGCCAGATGCGCCACTGTTCGCGCCTCCGCCGTGCATCGGATCAGGCGAGATCGATCCACGCAATGTGCCGTCGGCACGCGTGCTCGACCGCCTCGGCTTCCACCGCGAGGGCGTGCTGCGCCAGCGCTGGCGCACCAGCCGCGAATCGCGATCGGCCGCTGGTATGGCCTGCGGCCGACCCGATCGCCGAGGCCGGCGCCCTCCTGCCGCTTGCCAGCTCTGGCAGTAGCAAGCGCCGTCCGCGGCCATGCCTTTGGACACATACGGCATGGCCCGCCACCGGCCTAGCATCGGAATCCCCTTCCGCTGCCGATACGGTGCCATGAAGTTCCTGCTGCACACTGCCGCGCTCTGCGTTGGCCTGCTCATCGCCCCTGCCAGCGTGCTGGCCGCGCCCGACGCCAAACACGATCCGAACGACGACAAGACTGAAGCGCCTGCGCTGCCCGCTGATGCGTCGGCTCGCCAGAGCATGCGCCTGGCCGGCCGTACCCTCGACTACACCGCCACCGTTGGTACGCTGCCGGTGCGTGACGAGAAGGGCAAGGTGATCGCGGATGTGGTGTTCACTGCCTACACGATGCCGGGCAAGGACCGGCCGGTGACCTTTGCGCTCAATGGCGGCCCCGGGGCGTCGTCGGTCTACCTCAACATGGGCGCGATCGGGCCCAAGGTGGTGACCTTCGGCTCCGAGGGTGACAGCGCGTCCGCGCCCGCCACCCTGCACGACAACCCGGGCACCTGGCTGGACTTCACCGACCTGGTGTTCATCGATCCGGTCGGCACCGGCTTCAGCCGCGCGCGCATTGGCGATGACGAAGCGAAGGAGCGGCTGTACAACCCCGGTGCCGACATCGAGTACCTGTCGCGCTCGATCTATGACTGGCTGCTGCGCAACCAGCGCATGGCGTCACGCAAGTACCTGACCGGCGAGAGCTACGGTGGCTACCGCGGCCCGCGCATCACCCACTTCCTGCAAACCCGGCTGGGCGTGGCGCTGAACGGCCTGGTGCTGGTCTCGCCCTACCTGAGCCCGACGCTGGAAGACAATGCAGACGTGTCGCCGATGGCCTGGATGCAGACGCTGCCGTCGATCGCCGCAGCGCACCTGGAGCGCCAGGGCAAGCTGACCGATGCGGCGATGCGCGAGGTGGTGGAATACACCCGTGGCGACTACGCCACCGCGCTGATGAAGGGCCGCAGTGACCCACAGGCGACCGAGGCGATGCTGCGCCGGGTGACCGAGCTGACCGGGCTGGACCCGCAGTTCGTGCGCCGCGCCGGTGGCCGCCTGGAGACACAGGCGTATCTGCGTGAGGTGTTCCGCGACAAAGGCACGCTGGGCAGCCGCTACGACTCCAACGTGACCGCGTTCGATCCGTTCCCGAATGATCCGGAGCAGCGCGCCAACGATCCGCTGCTGGACAGCATCATTGCGCCGACCACCACCGCGATGGTCGACTTCGTGACGCGCGTGGTCGGCTGGAAGGTGGATGCACGCTACCAGGCGCTGAACTACGACGTGAACCGGCTGTGGGACCGCAACGGCGAGCTGCGCCAGGGCGCGGTGACCCAGCTGCGCCAGGCGGTGGCGATCGATCCGCATCTGCAGGTGCTGATCGTGCACGGCTGGAATGATCTGTCGTGCCCGTTCATGGGATCGATCCTGACGGTGGACCAGATGCCGGCGATGGGCAGCAATCCGGACCGGGTGCAGGTGCGGAGCTACCCGGGCGGGCACATGTTCTACAGCCGGGCGGACAGCCAGGCAGCGTTCCGGAAGGATGTGCAGGCGCTGTTCCAGCGTAACTGAGGGGTTTGGCCGGGCCTGCGGCCCGGCACCCGCCGGATCAACGGCAACGGCAAAAGCGGGCTTTCCGTGGTTGGGCGGGGTGGGGCCGGTTGCGGGGGACGCCGTAAACCCGTCCCTGGGGGCTTGGCCGCGGCATCCATGCCGCAGACACCCCCGCAACCGGCCCCACCCCGCCTTCGACAGATTTCCGCGAACTGTCGGAACGACGTCGTGCACCGCTCTGGTGGGTGTCGACCTTGGTCGACACGCTGGATACGGAAAAACGATCTGCCCATGAAAAAAGCCCGCCGGAATCCGGCGGGCTTTCTCGATTGTCGGGGTCAGATCCTTTTCCCGCAGGGAAAGGGCTCTGACCCCAAGGCCGCTGGCATCAGGTCCAGCCGAACAGGGCGAACAACTTGAGGATCAGGTACGCACAGCCGCCGGCGGCCGGGATGGTCAGGATCCAGGCCCAGACGATGCGTTCGATCACGCCGAACTTCAGCGAACGCGGGTTCTTGGCGAAGCCGACGCCCATGATCGCGGTGGAGATGCTGTGCGTGGTCGAGACCGGCATGCCGAAGTGGGCGGCCAGGGTCAGGATGGTGGCCGAGCTGGTCTCCGCGGCGAAGCCGTGGATCGGGTGCAGCTTGACCATCTTGTGGCCCAGGGTCTTGATGATCTTCCAGCCGCCCGAGGCGGTACCGGCGGCCATCACCACCGCACAGGTCAGCACGATCCACATCGCGATGCCGTCACCGGCGCTGGCGTCCGGGTGCATGAAGGCCAGCCAGGACGGCAGGTCATCCAGCGCACCGGTCGCTTCGGCACCGATCAGGGTCATGGCGATGATGCCCATGGTCTTCTGCGCGTCATTGTGGCCGTGGGCAAAGCCCATGTAGGCCGCCGAGGCGATCTGCGCCTTGCCGAAGAACGCGTTGACGATGCGCGGGCGGGCCAGCCGGCCGATGGCACCACCGATCTTGGCCAGGCCGGCGATCAGCGCCCACAGCAGCACCATCACCACGATGCCGAGCAGGAAGCCGGCAATCGGCGAGGTGATCATCGGCACGAACACCTTCCACAGCAGGCCCTTGTTCTGCGCCCAGCTGCCCAGGCGCTCGGACCAGATCAGCGCGTCCCAGTTGTTGTGGGCCGCAGCCAGGCCGGCGCCGCAGAGGCCACCGATCAGGGCGTGCGAGGACGAGGACGGCAGGCCCTTCCACCAGGTGATCAGGTTCCAGATGATGCCGCCCAGCAGGGCGCACAGGATCACCTGCGGGGTGACGTCGACCACGTTGGTGTTGAGCAGGCCCGAGGCGATGGTCAGCGCCACCGCGGTACCGGTCAACGCGCCGATGAGGTTCATGAAGGCGGCCAGCATCACCGCCCAGCCGGGCGAGAGCACCTTGGTCGCCACCACGGTGGCAATGGAGTTGGCGGTGTCGTGGAAGCCGTTGATGAACTCGAAGACGAGCGCGGCCAGGATCACCACCAGGACAAGGGTCAACATGCGGCGGCGTCCGTCAGCTGTTCTTCAACACGATCTGGTACGCCACCACGCCGGCCTCGCGGCAGCGGTCGATGGCCTTTTCCAGGATCTCGAAGAATTCCTTCAGCAGGAACATCTGCAGGTTGTCCAGGCGGCCCGAGTAGATGTCGCGGTACAGCTCGAGCATCAGGCGGTCGGCCTCGTTCTCCAGCGAACGCAGCTTCTCGTTGAGCGCGGTCATCCGGTCCAGGTTCATGTGGCGCAGGTCGGCCACCATCTCCACCACTACGCCAGCAGCCTGTTCCAGCATCGCCGCGCGCGGCGCGAAGTCGATGTGCTCCAGGTGGGTCGTGGCCAGCGAATAGCGATCGGCGAACTTCTCGACCTGCTTCGGAATCTTGTACAGCGCCGAGCCCAGCGCTTCGATGTCTTCACGCTCGATCGGGGTCATGAAGCTGTCCACCAGCGCCTGGCTGATCTTGTCCGAGGCCGCGCGTTCGCGCAGGCGGGCCAGCTTGAAGGCGTCCAGCGCGGGCTGGCGGTCGGCCTCGCGCAGCATGGAATGCAGCGCCTTGGCGGCGTCGGAAGCCGCGACGGCAGCCTCATCGAGCAGGGTGTAGAACTGTTTGCCGGAACCGAAAATGGTCTGCAGAGAGAACATTGAGAAACCTGTCAGCCGTCGCGGGAAGGACGGCACCAGACGGAATTATGACGGCTAGATGACCATCACGGGTATCCCTGCCCCCTTTCGAGGCCTGGGAACCCCCAACCTGAACAGGCGGTTGCCACCCTGCCACGCCCCTTTGCTAAGATGCCAGCGCGCCTTCGGGCGCACCTTATGGACGACGACCCTTATCCCCCTGCGCCGCGCCGGACCCTGTTCCTGAGCGCCAGCCGCCATCGCAAGCACCCGCCCTCCCTGCCACCAACCGGGGACGACGCCCGTGTTTGAAATGATCCTGATTGTCTTCGCGCTTGTTCTGCTGAACGGCTTCTTCGCCATGTCCGAGATGTCGGTCATGACCTCGCGCAAGAGCCGCCTGAAGCAGATGGCCGCCACCTCCAAGCGCGCCGCCAAGGCGCTGGAGCTGTCGGAGAAGCCGGAGAGCTTCCTGTCCACCGTGCAGATCGGCATCACCGTGATCGGCGTGCTGACCGGCTACCTCGGTGGTGAAGCACTGGGTGAAGCCTTCGCCGGCTGGATCCAGGGCCTGATGCCGGGCTTTGCCTACGCCGGCAACATCGGTACCGCGCTGGCGGTCAGCCTGATCACCTTCATCACGCTGATCTTCGGTGAACTGGTGCCCAAGCGCCTGGCGCTGACCCGCTCGGAGGCCATTGCCGGCCTGGTCGCGATGCCGATGAGCTGGCTGGCCAAGCTGGCCCTGCCCTTCGTCTGGCTGCTGTCCAAGACCACCCAGCTGGTGCTGCGCCTGTTCGGCCTGGGCAAGGATGAAGTCGCCTCGGTGACCGAAGAAGAGATCCGCATGCTGGTGGCCGAGAGCCACGAGGCCGGCGTGATCGACGCCCACGAGCGCGACATGATGAACCGCGTGATGCGCCTGGGCGACCGCACCGCGGACAGCCTGATGACCCCGCGCAACCGCATCGCATGGCTGGATACCCAGGCCGGCCTGGAGCGCAACCTGGACATCATGGCCGAGCACGAGTTCTCGCGGTACCCGGTGTACCGCGACAACGACATGGACGTGGTCGGCGTGCTCGAACTGAAATCGCTGGCCACGCGCATGGCGCGCGGTGACAACGCGCTGTTCCAGACCCTGCGCGAACCGCTGTACGTCTCCGAATCGACCCATGCGATGAAGCTGCTGGAGATCTTCCGCGAGGAACAGCAGTCGATGGCGCTGGTGGTGGACGAGTACGGCGAGATCCAGGGGCTGGTGACCATCAGCGACCTGATGGGTGCCGTGGTCGGCCGCCTGCAGGCCGTGGAGAACGCCGACGAGGACGCACTGGTGGTGACCCGCGAAGACGGTTCGCTGCTGGTGGACGGCTCGCTGCCGATCGAAGACGTGCGCGAACTGATCGGCAGCAACGACCTGCCCGATGCCGAGGATGGTGACTACTACACGCTGGCCGGCATGTGCATCCACTACTTCGGCCGCATCCCGCACGCCGGCGAGTATTTCGACTGGGCCGGCTGGCGCTTCGAAGTGGTCGACCTGGACGGTGCGCGGGTGGACAAGCTGCTGCTGCGCACGCTGTCCGACGAGCAGGCCGATGAGCTCACCGCCTGAGGCCGGCCAGGGCCCGGGCGTCAAGCGCCCCGCCTACCGCAACGAGGGCATCCGCACCCTGCTGGAGATGTTCGCCTCCGGCGACCCGGCCGAGCACATGCCGCTCGGCCAGATCCTGTGCAACCTGCAGCAGAGCGCGTTCGGCGTGTTCCTGTTCGTGGCGATCCTGCCCTCGTTCATCCCGATCCCGGGCATGGGCGGCGCAGTCAGCGGTCCGCTGGTGATCCTGATCGGCCTGCAGATGCTGTTCTGCCTGCGCCGGCCCTGGCTGCCTGGCTTCATTGCCCGCCGCGGCCCCAGGCGCGGCACCATGCACCGTTTCCTGGACCGCATCGATCGCCCGCTGCGGCGGTTGGACAAGATGCTGAAACCGCGCCTGCCGCAGCTGCTGACACCGCTGCCGGCCCACGCCTTCAGCGGCCTGCTGCTGGTACTGCTGGGCATCCTGCTGTCGTTGCCGATTCCCTTCACCAACTTCCTGTTCGGCTTCCAGCTGCTGCTGTTCTCGCTGGCGCTGCTGGAACGCGATGGCGCGCTGATGCTGTTCAACTGGATCGCGGCGCTGGCGGCGATCGCCTTCTTCGGTTTCAGTTCGGGGCAGCTGGTGGGCTATACGATGGAGCTGTTCCAGCGCTGGTTCTGAGCCGGAACCCGGTACAGCCGGCCGCTGGCCGGCTGCCACGTTTCCAGGTTTGCCGGCCAGCGGCCGGCACTACCAATACCGGGCATCGGCCATCATCGAAGGTCGATGAAGCCGTTGTCGGCCAAAGGCGCGGGCTCGTCCTGCACCGCCGACAGCACGAAACTGAGTGCCGTGCCCAGCAGCGTGCCCGGACCATCCCAGTACTCGGCCGAGTCGGCGCGCACCTGGATCAGGCGCAGGTTCGGGTCGTCCTTGCCACCCGGGAAGAACAGCTTCATCGCTGGCGACCACAGCTCCTCGATCTTCGCGCGATCATCAACCACGCGCGCGCGCCCGGCCACCGATACATAGGTGTTCTTCGAGGGTGAGGCATAGGCCACGTTGACGCGGGGGTCGAGCGCAATCTCGGCCACCTTCGGGCTGTCGGCAGTGATGACGAACCACAGATCACCGTCGAAGGTGACCTGCTGGGTGGCCAGCGGCCGGCTGTAGAGTCGCCCGTCAACGCCGGTGGTGGTGAACATCGCCACCTCCACGTCCTTGATCAGCTCTGCCAGTTGGGCAATGTGTTCGGCGCGGGTGTCGGCCATGTGGGGGCTCCTTCGATATGAGCCCCCATCAGACGCGGTTCGGCCGCAATGGGCCGTGACGCAATTGTTCAGCCCGCGTGGCGGGCGTGCCAGGCCTGCATCGCCAGTTCGAACGAGCGCAGGCGCGCGCGGTGGTCATACAGGTTGGCGGTGAGCATCAGTTCGTCCGGCTTGTGGCGCTCGACGAACGCGGCGATGCCTTCCGCCACCTGCTGCGGATCCCCCAGCACGGTGCAGGCCAGTGCCCGCTCCACGCCCACTTTTTCGTGCGGCTCCCAGAAGGACTCGATGTCGTCGATGGGTGCCGGAATCTTGCCCGGTCGGCCACGACGCAGGTTCACGAAACTCTGCTGCTGGCTGGTGAACAGGCGCCGCGATTCGGCCTCGCTGTCGCTGGCGACGACGTTCAACGCCAGCATCGCGTGCGGCTGCTTCAGCGTGGCCGAGGGGCGGAATTCGCGGCGGTACACCGCCAGCGCTTCGTCCATCACGTCCGGTGCGAAGTGCGAGGCGAACGCGTACGGCAGGCCCATCGAGGCAGCCATGCGCGCACCGAACAGGCTGGAACCGAGGATCCATGTCGGCACCCGCAGGCCACCACCCGGAACCGCCTGCACGGCCTGCCCGGGCTGTACCGGCTCGAAGTAATGCAGCAGCTCGCGCACGTCCTGCGGGAACTGGTCGGCGCTGTCGAAATAGCGGCGCAGTGCACGCGCGGTCGGCTGATCGGTGCCCGGCGCACGGCCCAGGCCGAGGTCGATGCGGTCCGGATACAGCGAGGCGAGCGTGCCGAACTGCTCGGCCACCTGCAGCGGCGCATGGTTGGGCAGCATGATGCCGCCGGCACCGACACGGATGCGCTTTGTGCCACCTGCCACGTGACCGATCAGCACGGCGGTGGCCGCACTGGCGATGCCGGGCATGTTGTGGTGTTCGGCCAGCCAGTAGCGGCGGTACCCCAGCGCATCGGCATGCTGGGCCAGTTCCAGCATGTTGGCGAAGGCAGCGGTGGTGTCGCTGCCCTCGCAGACCGGGGCCAGGTCAAGAATCGACAACGGGATCATCAGGCGGTTTTCCGTCACAGGATCCCCCATGCATGGGGTCGGCCAGGCGCCGCGGCCAGTGACGGTGGCGGGATGCTGATTCCCGTGGGACGGGTTCAGGGCTGACCGCGCTTGATCCGGTAGTGCCGGCCGCTGGCCGGCAGGCAAAGTGCCCTGGCAGCCGGCCAGCGGCCGGCTCTACCAAGGAAACGTCAGAACGCGCTGGGGCGCGGCCCCGGCAGCGGCTGGTCGACCATCGGCTTCAGTTCGGCATCCAGCGCCACGCGCTCGTCGAACACGAAGCAGCGGCCTTCATAGCCTTCGCCGCCCACCTCCTCGAAGTAGCCGAGGATGCCGCCATCGAGCTGCAGCACGTTGTCCATGCCGTCGTTGACCATCCACAGCGCGGCCTTCTCGCAGCGGATGCCGCCGGTGCAGAAACTGACCACCGTGCTGTCCTTCAGCGCTTCGCGGTGCGGCGCCAACGCCTCGGGCAGGTCGGTGAACTTGTGGATGGGCAGCACCAGCGCATCCTTGAAGGTGCCGTATTCCACTTCCTGCAGGTTGCGCGTATCGAGCATCACCACCGGCTTGCCGGCATCATCATGCCCCTGCCGCAACCAACGCTGCACGGTAGCCGGATCGACCGCCGGTGCACGCGGATACTCCAGCGGCTGGCCGTCATCACGGCGGAAACTGATGATCTCGTCCTTCACCTTGGCCTTCAGCCGCGCGAACGGCTGATGCTCGCTCAGGCTGGTCTTGACCCGCATATCAGCAAAACGCGCATCGGCATGCAGCGCGGCGTAGAAGCCCTCGACCGCCTCCGCCGCACCGGCCAGGAACAGGTTCAGCCCCTCGCCCGCCACCAGGATCGTGCCGCGCAGCTGCGCCGCCTCGGCGCGCGCCAGCAACTGATCGCACAGGGCCTGGGGGGCGTCGATGACGGCGAAATGGTAGGCAGCGGTATTGGCGATCATCCCGTCATTTTAGCGCCTCCCGCCCGCACGGACAGATTCAGGGGGTCAGAGCCCTCTGCGCGGCAGAGGGATCCGACCCCAAGCCCGGCAGACACCGGAATCTGTCAGAGGTGGGGCGGTGTGGGCAGGCGGGGGCGCAGAGCGCCATGGATGGCGCTCTACGAGGCACGCAGGAGCAGCTTTTGCCGCCCCCCGCCTGCCCACACCGCCACGCCATCCCACGGAAACCAGCTTTTGCCGTTGCCGTTGCCTCTGCAGGTGCCGGGTGCAACCCGGCCAGAAGCCCCCCTTACCCCCGCAACAGCACGAACGGCAGCAGCACCAGCGCCGCCGCACCCACCATCCCCAACAGCACCAGCACCACATACGCCGGCCGCCGCCGGAACAGGCTGCCGAAGGTCTCCGCCGTGCCATCGCGCAACGCCTGCTCGCGCTCGGCACGGATGCGTGGCCCGCGCTCAGCCTGGTACTCCGCCATCAGCGCCTTCGCACGCGGATGATCGGCGTCCTCGCGCAGCCACAGGCCGCCGTTGGAAATGCCCCAGGGGCTGGGTTCGGTCCGATACCAGGCGATGCCGTGCTGGTCGAGCAGCGTGCAGACATCGGCATATTCGTCGTCGCCGACATTGCGCAGATTGAGCAGGAGTTTTGCCATGCCCCCATGATACCCGGCGCCGATGCGCTACCCTTGCCGCCCTCGCCCTGCGCCCTTCCGGAGACGCCCGATGCGCCGCCTGCTGCTTCCCCTGCTGCTGTCCCTCGCCGCCGTTGGCTGCTCGACCGAACCGTCCGGCCCACCGCCGGGTGGCACCCTGACCACCTTCGAGCGCATCGATACCGTCCCGGGTACCGGCGCCGAAGCCGTTGCCGGCAACAAGGTGACCGTGCACTACACCGGCTGGATCTACGACAACCGCACCGAAACCAAGCACGGCAAGACCTTCGACAGCTCGGTCAGCCGTGGCGAACCGTTCACCTTCGCGCTCGGCGCCGGCCAGGTCATCCGCGGCTGGGATGAGGGCGTGGCCGGCATGAAGGTCGGCGGCAAGCGCACCCTGATGATCCCGCCGGACTACGGCTACGGCGACCGCCGGGTTGGCCCGATCCCGGCCGGCTCGTCGCTGGTGTTCGATGTCGAGCTGCTCGATGTCAAACCGTAATACCGCATCGCCCCATCGGGTCGCCGTCATCGGCGGCGGCCCGGCCGGCCTGTTCGCCGCCGAGCGCCTGCGCGCCGCTGGGCTGGAGGTCGACCTGTACGAGGCCAAGGGTTCACCCGGCCGCAAGTTCCTGATCGCCGGCAAGGGCGGGCTCAACCTCACCCATTCCGATCCGCGGCCGCTGTTCGACAGCCGCTACCGCGAGCGGGCCGAAGCGGTTGGTCGCTGGCTGGATGGCTTCGACGCGCAGGCGCTGCGCGATTGGGCTGCCGGCTTTGGCGTGGAAACCTATGTCGGCAGCTCCGGCCGCGTGTTCCCGGTCGACCGCAAGGCTGCGCCGCTGCTGCGCGGCTGGGTGCGCCGGCTGAAGGAACAGGGCGTGCGCCTGCATGCCAACCACCGCTGGATCGGATGGGGCAACGACGGCGCGCTGCGCTTCGCCACCGAAGCGGGCGAGATCGATGTCCACGCCGATGCCACCGTGCTGGCCATGGGCGGCGGCAGCTGGCCGCAGCTGGGCAGTGATGGCGCCTGGGTCGCCCCCTTGCAGGCACGAGGCGTGGACATTGCGCCGCTGCAATCGGCCAACTGCGGCTTCGACATCGACTGGACGCCGTTCTTCGCCCAGCGCAATGCCGGCGCGCCGTTGAAGCCGGTGGTCGCGCACTGGCTCGACCTGGCGGGACAATCGCAATCGCTGCAGGGCGAATGCGTGGCCAGCGAGTACGGCATCGAAGGCAGCCTGATCTACGCGTTGGCCGCAGACCTGCGCGAGACAATCAACCGCGATGGCCACGCCATGCTGTGGCTGGACCTGGTGCCGGGACGCGATGAAGCACGCCTGCTGGCCGATCTGTCGCGCCCGCGCAAGGGTCGCAGCTTCGGCGAACACCTGCGTCGCCAGGCCGGCCTGGATGCAGTGAAGGCCGCGCTGGTGTTCGAGATCCTTGGCAAGGACGCGGGCAACGACCTGCCTGCCGTGGCCGCCACGCTCAAGCGCCTGCCGTTGCGCCTGCTGCGTCCACGGCCGATGGCCGAGGTGATCAGCACGGCTGGCGGCGTGCGCCTGGATGCGCTGGATGATGGCCTGATGCTGCGGGCAGTGCCCGGCGTGTTCTGTGCCGGCGAGATGCTGGACTGGGAGGCACCTACCGGCGGCTATCTGCTGACGGCGTGCTACGCCAGCGGCCTGCGTGCTGCTGAAGGCGTGATCGGATGGCTGGCCGGGCGATGAGACCCGCATTGTAGAGTCGAGCCATGCTCGACTGCTTTTTGATTCAGGCGATAAAGCAGTCGAGCATGGCTCGACTCTACAAAAGCCGTCGAGCAAGCTCGACGCGACATCACCATGGCCTGCGCATGCTCACCGAGGCCAGCGCCACACCGCTGGGATGCGGGTAGGCTTCCTCCCGCACGGCAATGAATCCCTGCCGTTGATAGAACGGCACCGCATTGAGCGAGGCCGACAGCACTACCTCGCGCTCGTGGTCGGCCATCGCCAGCAACCGCTGCATCAGTGCCTGGCCGATCCCCCTGCCGCCGCGATCCGGATCGACAAACAGCGCATCGACTTCATTGGCGTTGGCATCGAACACGCCGAAACCGAGCAGGGCCCCCTGCCCGTCCTCGGCCACCACGCATCCGCCCTGCGACAACAGCCGCGCGTACTGCGACGGTGGTGGCGAGGCCGACCACGGTGCGATGACCTCCACCGGATAGTGGCTGCTGCAGGTCTCGCGCACGCAACGCGTGCGCAGGGCCCACAGCGTGGCGACGTCGTCGATGGTGCCGGTCCTGAACTGCATGACATCTCCTTGTAGCGTCGAGCCATGCTCGACTGTTCTTCGTTCCGACGTCGCGATGCCTGATCGAAAGGCAGTCGAGCAGGGCTCGACTCTACAGAATCGCTATCGCGACTTGCTGGCGCGCAGCGCCTGGATCTTCGGCGGCGGCTGGAACGAGTCGCTGCGTGCATCGGCCCAGAATGCATGGAACACCGCATGGTCCGGCACCTTGTGCAGCAGCTCGCCCGGTTCCAGGTAGCGGTACAGCGAGGCCAGCGAACGGATCTCCACCGGCGAAACACGGCGCAGGATGTGTTCCGGCCCAAGTTCAGCCGGATCATTCAGGCCGGCGGCACACAGCAGTTCCTTCAAGGCATGCAGCGTGTGCTCGTGGTAGCTGTACACACGGGTGGCCTTGTCCGGTGCATCCAGGTGCTTCCAGCGTGCCGGGTCCTGGGTGGCGATGCCGGTCGGGCACTTGTCGGTGTGGCAGCTCAGCGACTGGATGCAACCCAGCGCGAACATGAAGCCACGGCCGGCATTGCACCAGTCGGCCCCCAGCGCGATGGTGCGCGCGATGTCGAAGGCACTGGTGATCTTTCCCGCCGCGCCGATGCGGACGCGTTCGCGCAGGTCGAGGCCAACCAGGGTGTTGTGCACCAGCAGCAGCGCTTCGTGCATCGGCACGCCGACATGGTCGACGAACTCCGCCGGTGCCGCACCCGTGCCGCCCTCTGCGCCGTCGACCACGATGAAGTCCGGCAGCAGGCCGGTTTCCTGCATCGCCTTGGCAATGCCGAACCACTCCCACGGATGGCCGATGGCCAGCTTGAAACCGACCGGCTTGCCACCGGACAGTTCGCGCAGGCGCGCAACGAACTGCAACAGCTCGACCGGCGTCGAGAACGCTGAGTGGCGTGACGGCGACACGCAGTCCACGCCCATCGGTACGCCGCGCGTCACCGAGATCTCGGCGGTCACCTTCGGTGCTGGCAGCACGCCACCGTGGCCCGGCTTGGCACCCTGCGACAGCTTGATCTCGATCATCTTGACCTGGTCGTGGGTGGCATTGGCAACGAAGCGCTCTTCGCTGAAGCCCCCTTTCTCGTCACGGCAACCGAAGTAGCCCGAACCGATCTCCCACACCAGGTCACCGCCCATCTCGCGGTGATACGGCGAGATCGAGCCTTCGCCAGTGTCGTGGTAGAAGCCGCCACGGCGCGCGCCTTCGTTCAGCGCGCGGATCGCATTGGCCGACAACGAACCGAAGCTCATCGCCGAAATGTTGAACACGCTGGCCGAATAGGGCTTGGCACAGTTGGCGCCGATCAACACGCGGAAATCGTGCTTGGCGATGGACGTGGGTGCCAGCGAATGGTTGATCCATTCGTAGTCCACCGCATAGGTGCTGCGCAGGGTACCGAACGGCACCGTGTCCATCTCGTTCTTGGCCCGCTGGTAGATCAGCGCGCGCTGCTGGCGCGAGAACGGCACGTCCTCCAGGTCGCTCTGCACGAAATACTGGCGGATCTCCGGGCCGATCGACTCCAGGCCGTAGCGGAAGTGCGCCATCACCGGATAATTGCGGCGCAGCGTGCTGCGCTTCTGCAGCAGGTCCCAGGTCCCCAGCGCCACCATCGCGGCAGTCAGGCCGACGCCCCAGTACCAGGCCGGCCAGATCGTGGCCAGCCACAGGCATATCGGGAACATCAGGATGGCGAGCAGGTAGACGATATACCGGTGCATGGCTTTCCTCGGTTGCAACTGCCCCCGAGTCTACCGTGCCGCCCGCCCTCCGGGCTTACAGTCGACCGTCAACCACGTTGCGCGGCCAGGCCGATTTCACATCGTAGACCAGGCCACCGGGGGCCAGCAGGCCCCGGATTCCCGCCTCGTCCATCGCCTTGAAGCGGGCATGGGCCACCGCCAGCACCACCGCGTCGTAGCTCCCCGTGACCGGCTCGGCCAGCCACTGCACACCGGCCTCCGCCAACGCCGCCGGGCCCACCCAGGGATCACTGACTTCAACCTCGGCACCGGCATCGCGCAGGCGCTGCGCAAGCTCCAGCGCGCGGCTGTTGCGCAGGTCCGGGCAATCCTCCTTGAAGGTCACGCCGAGCACCAGGATGCGTGCCTGCACCGGTGCGCGGCCACGCTCCGCCAGCATCGCCAGCACCCGCGCGGCCACGTGCTCGCCGACGCGGTTGTTGACCTGCCGCGCGGTATGGATCAGGTCCGGGTGGTAACCCACGCTCTCGGACTTGTGCAGCAGGTAATACGGATCCACGCCGATGCAGTGGCCACCCACCAAGCCTGGCCGGAACGGCAGGAAATTCCACTTGCTGCCCGCCGCGTCAAGCACGTCCTGGGTGTCGATGCCGAGCCGATCGAAGATCAGCGCCAGCTCGTTGACCAGTGCGATGTTGACATCACGCTGGATGTTCTCGACCACCTTGGCCGCTTCGGCCACGCGCATCGTCGGCGCCGGGAAGGTACCGGCGGCGATGATGCGCTGGTACAGGCCGTCGATCACCGCGGCAACCTCCGGTGTCGAACCGGAGGTGATCTTGCGGATGTCGGCCAGGCGACGCTGGCGGTCACCCGGACTGACCCGCTCGGGGCTGTAACCGCAGTAGAAGTCTTCGTTGAAACGCAGGCCCGAGCCCTCCTCCAGCAGCGGCACGCAGACTTCTTCGGTCGTACCCGGGTACACCGTGGATTCGTAGATCACCAGGTCGCCCACGCGCAGATGGCTGGCGATCAGCCGGCTGGCAGATCGCAGCGGCTCCAGGTCGGGCTGCTCATAGGCATCGATCGGGGTCGGCACGGTGACGATGTAGACATTGCAGGCATCGAGCAGTGCCGGATCACTGCCGTACTGCAGCTGCTGTGCACTGGCCAGCTCATCGGCCTCCATTTCCAGCGTGTGGTCCTGGCCACTGCGCAGCTCGGCGATGCGGCCGGCATCGATATCAAAGCCCAGCGTCGGCCAGTGCCTGCCGAAGGCCACCGCCAACGGCAGGCCGACGTAGCCCAGACCGATCACCGCAAACCGGGGGGCGACGGCCGCCGCAACCGGCGCACTCATCGGCACATCCCGTGCAACGGATGCGATCGCATATACGCTGCCATGGCTTCGGCCAACTCACTCATTCGCTGCACCACTCCGGGAAACCCACACCAGAAAGGCTACAGCCTAACGGCCACGGCGCCCTGCCGCCAAGGCAGGTCAGGAGCCCAGTGCGACCGCGGCCGGTTCCAGTTCACCGTCGGCGCCGGTCCAGGCCTGCCGCAGACGCTCGAATCCACCGCTGCCCAGCAGGAAGCCCGGCCAGGCGGCATCGATGATCTGCGCCAGCAGGTCCGCCTCGATCCGTCGCGTGCCCATGGACCAGCGCGGGAACGCACGCTGCGCGACCGGCGCGCGGCACAACACCTTCAGTTGCCCATGGCTGCGCGCGTTGAGGATGCGCGGAAACACCGAATCGATGCCATCTTCCGGACCTTCCAGATACTGCAGGAAGCGCGATCCATCGAACATCAGCACACCGGTGACGCCGGCTACACGGTTGAATGCCGTGGCATCGGCCAGCAGGCGGTCGAGATCGGTTGTCTGCAGATCGGCGCGGGCCTCACTGGCATAGGCAATCGCGTGCAGCGACATCAGATGGCTCCCCCCCTGGGAACGATGGCTGGGACTATGACATGAATAGGAACGACAGTTAAGCACGTCACCCCGCCAATGCAATCCAGCCACCGTGCGGCGGGTGGGCTACAATCGGCGCCGCGCTGCAGGCCCGGATGGCGAAACTGGTAGACGCATCGGACTTAAAATCCGCCGGGGGCAACCCCATGCCGGTTCGATTCCGGCTCCGGGCACCAAGGCTTTTACGACGATCATCGATCGCGTTCCCGCTCCGCAATTTTCTCGACGCTCCGCAATCTGCTCCAACGCATGATGCCAAGCGAGCAACAGATGGCGTCTGCGACGCAATGTCGCGGATGCCTCAAACACCTCGCCGCATCTGCTGCAGCCCTGCACTCACCCATGCCTTGCGCGCGTCCTTCGGGCGGGGCTTGGGCTCTGCCGGCGGCTTACGCGGTTCCAGCGCTTCCCTGACTCGCGCCGTGGCAGTTTCGTACAGCTCCCCGTGGTCGACTTCGGCCAGCCAGGCCTGGCAGATCTCGCCCCTTGCCTGGCCGAGATCCAGCCCAGCTACGATCTGGGGCGTCGGCACGGCGCTGTCCACGCGCACCCGGGGTGACTGCAGGCTATTCCCCGCGTAGCCTGTCCGCTTCAAGAACGGCAGACAGCGAGATAGGCTTGCCGACCAACGCTGGGTTCATGGAAGAAGCATGATTGATCAACACCCATTGGGTATCGAGCACGAGAGTGAACTGGATCGCCTGTACGACGCCATAGAGGCGGGTGAACTGGACGTGGTGCGCTCCATCGCGGACGCGCAGCCAGCTTTACTGTGGCTGGCCCACTTTGGCTATGCAGGGGACGACAGCGTGTTGCACCTGGCGGCGGCAAGCGGCCAGGAGGCGGTGTGCCAATGGCTGCTGGCCTGGGGGCTTCCGGCGGACATGAACTTCGGCGGAGATGATCACCGGACGCCGTTGATGGAAGCGGTGTCTGGCGGTCACGCCGCTGTGTGCAAGCTGCTGCTGCAGGCGGGTGCCGATCCGGATGGCACCGCGCTGATGCGCTGTCACCCGCTGTACGCCGCTGCCCTCGAAGGGCATGGGGATATCGTAGAGCTGCTGCTGCAGGCCGGTGCCGACGTCAACCGCCTGCACCGGCAGTTGAATCAGTCGGCGTTGGATGCTGCGCGCATCTGGGGCCATCCCGAGGTCGCTGCGACGTTGGAGCGACACGGGGGCAGAAGCGTGCGCGACTACCAGGGTCCCTACGTGCAGGGAGCCGGTGAATCGATCATCGTCTTCGTGCACAACACGATCGGGCCGGTGCTCCGACCAGAATTCTCGCCGGCGTCGCGTGACCCGAGGGCATCACTGCACCTGGGCCTGATTGACGGCGGATCCGACTTCAAGCTGCTGTTCAGCACCGGACTACATGAAGCCGGTACACCGATGATCGAGCTCTTCCTCCCTCTGCAGCGCAACTGGCCACTGCCACGCACAGGGCTGGGCGACGATAGCGTGTGGCGTTTCCCGCAACTGCTGATGTCGCGCATGGTGGCACAAGTGTTCGCACACGGGCCGATCAGCGAGGGGCACCTGATTGAACGCAGCGATCCCGAGTTCACTGACCTGCCGTGGCCGGAGGGGGTCGATGCACTGCTGGCCGTGGATAGGCCCTGGAACCCGGAGGACGAGCGCGATTCGATCCCGCCGGACGAGCGCGTCAACCTGCTGGTGCTGGCCCCGGTCAAGTACACCCGCAAAGGCAGGCCCGATGCCAGCGCCCTGGCGAACCTGCTAGAACGTAAGCGCATGGCCAGCTGGCGCGTGCTGTCGTTGCGTCGTGAGGATCCACCTGACGGCGTGGCAGTCCTACCGGGCTGACCAAGCGACGCCTCGGCGCGGCGCTTGCACAAGCTTCGTCAACCTGGGCACCTTCACCGTCATTACCCGCGACAGCAGCGGCGTCCCGGCAGACATCCCCAGCTCGACCTGCTTGAGCGCGTAGGCAATCTGCTCCTCGGTAAAACGGGACTTCTTCATCGCCTGATTCCTCGTGATCCACGGGGGTCAATGCGGAGAGAAGTCTCTGCTTTACGCTGGCCCGGTTTTTTGGGGGTGGGTCACACTGCGCGACGGAACCTCAGATCGCACGCGAATAGCGCGGCTGCTCATGCGCCGCACGCAGGTACGGATCGAAGCACATCGCCAGCAACCGCAGCAGCGGCCGCCCCGGCTCGCTGGCACGCACTACACCGTCGCGGTATTCGGCCAGGCCATCTTCCTGCAGCCGCTGAACCGAACGCAGGTCTTCGGCGAAGTACTGCTCGAAATCGACGCCATGACGCTGGCCCAGCGCAGTGCCATCCACCTCGCCCTGGCACATCAGCTGCTGGATCAGTTCCGCACGCAACTGGTCGTCGGCGCTCAGCGCCACCCCACGCCACACCGGCAGCTGGCCCTGGTCCACCGCGTCCTCCCACGACGGCAGATCGCGCGGATTCTGGCTGTAGGTGGCACCGATGTGGCTGATCGCACTCACGCCCAGGCCGAGCAGATCGGTATCGGCGTGGGTGGTGTAGCCCATGAAGTTGCGATGCAACTGGCCGGCACGCTGCGCTCGCGACAGATCCTCTTCCGGCAACGCAAAGTGATCCATGCCGATGTACTGGTAGCCCGCCGCGGAGAGCTTCTCCACCGCCAGGCCCAGCAACGCCAGCTTATCCTCCGGCGACGGCAAGCGGCGTTCGTCGATCTGCTTCTGTGCGCGGAACAGATGCGGCAGGTGCGCGTAGCCATAGACCGCCAGGCGGTCCGGGCGCAGCGCGAGCACCAGCTCGAGGGTGCGACCGAAGCCTTCCAGGCTCTGCCCCGGCAACCCATAGATCAGGTCGACATTGACCGATCGCATGCCGCTGTCGCGGCAAGCGCGCAGGATGTCCAGCGTCTGTTGCACGCCCTGCACGCGGTTGATCGATTCCTGCACCTGCGGATCGAAATCCTGCACGCCCAGGCTGGCCCGGTTGAAGCCCAGCCGCGCCAGCATGGCGACGTCGCGGGTATCGATGAAGCGCGGATCGAGCTCGATCGAGAAATCGCGCTGCGCCGAATCGCTGAAATCGAAGCGCCGGCGCAGCCCCTCCACCAGCGTGGTCATCGCCTCGGCATCAAGGAAGTTCGGCGTGCCGCCGCCCAGATGCAGCTGGATGACCTCGCGGCCGTCCTCGAACTGCGGTGCCAGCAGATCAGCCTCGGCCAGCACCCGCGCGACGTAGCTGTGGCCGCGGCCGCGATCGCGGCTGATCACCCGGTTGCAGCCACAGTAGAAGCAGGGACTGGAACAGAACGGCACGTGCACGTACAGCGACAGCGCACGCGCCAGCTGGTTGCTGTCGGCGATCGCCTGGCGCAGCGCCGGCGCGTCGAAACCATCATGGAAATGCGGCGCGGTCGGATACGAGGTGTAACGAGGGCCCGGCCGGTCGTGCCGGCGCAGCAGGTCGGGGTCGAAGGTCCAGGCCAGGCCGCCAGCGGCGGGAGAGAACGTGTCCATGCCGCCAGCATCGCGCCGGACAGCCTGCGCCGCCTTGACCCAGATCAATCCTTGGCAGGGATGCCCAGCACCGGCAGGCCGACCTGTGGCCAGCGCAGCATCTGATAGCGCTTCCAGAAGGTGTCACCGATGCGCGCGGCCACATCGTTGGCCAGTTCCTGCATCGGCGGGTTGCTGCATTCGGCGGTGGTGATCCGGAACAGCACCAGCCAGCGGTCGAACAGGTCCTTGTCCAGCTCGATCGCCATGTGCTTGGACATTGGCGAACCCTTGAAGCGGCGGGTACCGCGCAGCATCGCCGACCAGAAGTCGACCAGCTGTGCCAGGTGTTCCGGCCAGTCATGCACGTGCGCCTCGAACACCGGCCCCAGCCGCTCTTCCTCGCGCACGCGCGCATAGAAGTCGTGGACCAGGCGGGTCACTTCCTGCTCGGTGCACAACTCGGGCGAGGCAACGGGAAGAACAGGCGGCGGTGTTGCGTTCATCAGGGTACCCAAAGCGTGCCGGCAGTGTGCAGCACGCAGGCGGCACCGCCGTTGATCCAGATCAATGTCGGCGCAGTCCGCTGCACCTAGGCTGGCACGCTTGCAGGAAGCATGCCCTGCGGAAGCTGCGCCAGCCTTGGCGGAGTATACGCGCCGCCCACTTTTCGATCCGGGACAGCATGAACAGACCCTCCCCCAGTCGCCGCCAGCGGCTGATCCAGCATTGGGGCGCCATCCTCTGGCCCAGCTTCATCGCCGCCGGCGTGGCCAGCGTGGTGTTCTTCGCCTTCGTCGACCCGTTGCGCCTTCAGGCGATCAGCTTCCCGGGCACGGCCATCAGCCGCGAGCTGGGCTATACCGCAGGCTTCTTCATGTTCTGGACGGTGACGGCGCTGTCCAGCGCGGTCACCTGGTACCTGCAACGACCGATGCCGAGCGACGACGACGACGAGCTGCCGCTGGGATGAGCACACCCTGCACAACCCCACCACGCCCCTGGCGCTGGCGCGGGGCGCTGAATGCCGCCTTGCTGGCCCTGTTCTACGCGCTGCCGTGGCTGCGCTGGGACGGACGCCAGGCGTTGCTGCTGGACATCAATGCCCGGCGCTTCGACCTGTTCGGCTGGACCCTGTGGCCCGGCGACGTCGGTGTGCTGATCGGACTGCTGGCGGTGCTTGCGGTGGGCTTTGCGCTGCTCACCCATCTTGCCGGGCGCGTCTGGTGCGGCCATGCCTGCCCGCAGACCCTGTGGCGCCGCGCCTTCGACGGGATCGCCCGCGCCGTGTCCCGCCTGCTTCCCGCCTCGCTGGCGCGCCTGGCGACGCAGCTGGCCTGGGGACTGTTGTCACTGTGGACCGGCGTCACCTTCGTCGGTCTGTTCAGCCCGATCGCCGAACTGGTGGCCGCTGCGCCGCGGGCTGGCTGGAGTGGCTGGGAAACCTTCTGGGTGCTGTTCTATGCGGCCGCCACCTGGGGCAATGCCGGTTTCCTGCGCGAACAGGTCTGCCGTTCGTTGTGCCCGTTCGCACGCATGCAGCCGCTGCTGACCGATCCGCATACGCCACGCATGCTGTACGACGCTCGCCGCGGCGAGCCGCGAGGGCCGCGTCCCTCCGGCCTCGGCGGCGTGCTGGGACGGGGGCGTGGCCTGCTCGACCCGACCACCGCGCAGGATTACGTGTTCCGCGCCGCGCATCCGCTGCTGGCCGGACCGATGCCGACCTTCAGTGCCGATCGTCTCGGTGACTGCACGGACTGCGCCGCCTGTGTCAGCGCCTGTCCGATGCAACTGGACATCCGCCAGGGGCCGCAGGCCGATTGCCTGGCCTGCGGCGCCTGCCTGGAAGCCTGCGCAGGGCAACAGCACCGGGCCGGTTTCGGTCCGGGGCTGGTGCGCTACTGCAGTCCGCAGGCGATGGCCGGACAAGCGCGGCGCTGGTGGCGACCGCGAACCCTGGCCCTGCTGTCGATGTTGCTGGCGCTGCTTGCCTGCGGCGCCTGGCGCCTGCTCTGAATCAACGCGGCCCGCTGGCGTGCGGCGGAACCAGCTGCGCACGTCGGACGATGCCCAGCTGCTCGATGATCAGCGCCATTTCGTTGGTGACTTCGGTACGCTCGGTCCCCTGCGGGACCAGGCGGTCCAGCACCTGCTGGTAGGTATCCCAGAACGCCGGACCGCATCCGTGTTTGTGATAGCTGGCTTCCAGTTCGCGGCGTACCCGTTCAGCCAAGCCATGCATGCCGTATTCCATACGACCTCCGTTGGACTTGTTCTGCATCGTTGACGGTCTACCGACTCACTTGCGTGCTACTGAAAGACTCCCGGGCTTCACGCCCGGTTGATGCCAATTAGTCATAGATTTCACGACAGGTCAATTACATGCAGCGACTTTCGTGATCGAAATTATTAATCGTTCACGAAACTACATACGGGGCCCCGGCCGTCCCGGATGGGTCGAACCCGACATGCCCCTCGGATCCCAGGCTCCCACTTCCGGTTGAAGAGATTGATCGGATCTCCCCGATCCATCGAATCTACCTATTTTGCTAAGTGTACTTAGCAAATAGTGCTAAGTGTGCTGTATGCGACAAAAGACGGCGCAGTTCAGATGGATTCGCTGCCCTTCGCTTCAGTCGCGGGGAACAGGTTCGGATAACGCTGATGCAGGATGTACTGCCTCAGGGCAGGAATCGGGAACTCCTTGGGCCATTGCGACACGGCAGATCGGCTTATGCCAAAGAAGCGCGCCAGTTCGGCATCGGTCTGGAATCCCAGCCGGGTACGCACCTGCCGCTTGCTCCAGAATTCGGTCACGGTCGGTCCTTCTGTTAACCAGACTGATTCTTGCGACAAGGCTTCTTCGCAATCCACGCGTTAAGCTGGCTTGCATAGATGAATACTCTCGGCCAACGACTCGCCGCCGCCATGAAGAAAGCCGGGCACCCTCGCCCGGCCGATCTGGCCCGCGCCGCGCACTCCACCACGGCAACCATCAGCAACTGGTTGAACGACCACGTCAGCCCCTCCCATGTGAAGGCCGAACAGCTGTTCCGCATCGCCGATGCGGCCAAGCTGGACGCGCGCGAGCTGCTGTACGGGATGAGCGGGCTGGGCGTAGGCGAACGGGGCAATGCCTACATCCCCAGCCAGGCCCATCTGGATGTCTGGCAGGACGCCTATGAGCTGGTCAGCCATCTGGTGGCCGAGAACGGGCTGGAGATCGACCACCGCCGCCATGCGGCGCTGGATCTGCTCGCGTTCGAACTGCTGATGGATGGCTTCAGCCGCAGCAAGGTGGCTCGCGTTCTGACGACCTCGATGACGTGAATGCACCGCCGCTGGTAGCATGGACCGCGATGGGGATGGGGCTCCCCCGATAACCGCCTGAGAAGGCTGATGGCTCCTGCCAGGACGAACCCGGTGTTCGTCGACGGCAGGTCGTGCCTGCCCTCGGCGTTCGCCACTGACCCTGCGAACCCGCATTCGAGGCACGCCATGCAAGCATTGAACAACTATTTCCTGGTCTTCGTCGGCGGCGGCATCGGCGCCTGCCTGCGCCACGCCTGCAACCTGATCGGCGCGCGGGTGGCGGTCGGCAGTCCCTGGCCCTGGTCGACCTTCCTGATCAACATCAGCGGTGCGCTGCTGATGGGCGTGGTGGTCGAGGTCTTCGCCATGCGCAATGGCGCCTCGCCGCAGCTGCGCCTGTTGCTGGCCACCGGCATCCTCGGCGGCTACACCACGTTTTCCACCTACGCGCTGGAGATCGGCCTGCTGCTGCAGCGTGGCCAGCATGGGTTGGCGGCACTGTATGCCGGTGGCTCGGTGGCGCTGGGCCTGGCCGGTCTGTTCGGTGGCATGAAGCTGGCCCGGCTGGTGCTGGGCTGAGGCTGAGGCTGAGGCTCAGGCCGCACCCGCGCGTGCCTGTCCGCGCCACTCCCGCGGCGACTGCCCGGTGTGCGCCTTGAACGCGCGCGACAGCGCCGCTTCGCTGCCATAGCCGACATCGTCGGCGATCCGCTTCAAGGGGCGCCCCTGCCGCAGCGCCTGCTGCGCCAAGCCCACCCGCCAGCCCTGCAGGTACTGGCCCGGGGTGGTGCCCATCGCCTCACGGAAGCTGGCCGCGAACACGCTGCGCGACATGCCGGCGACATCGGCCAGGTCTTCCAGCGTCCACGCCTGAGCCGGCGCTTCGTGCATCGCCACCAGCGCCAGACGCAGCCGCGGATGACCGAGCCCGGCGAACAGGCCGCCGCGCATCTCACCCCCTTCCATCAGCTGACGCAGCACCTGGATCATCACCACCTCGAACAGCCGGTTGACCATCGCCGCACGGCCACAACGCTGCTCGAAGGCCTCTTCGAACAGCAGTTCCAGCGCCGCGTGGCCGCCATACAGATCCGCCAGCGGCAGGCAGATGAAATCCGGCAGTGCCGCGCTGATCGGATTGAGCGGGCCACCTTCGAAATGCAGGTTTGCGCAGGCCATGTCGGCGCCGTGCTGCGGGTCGGTACTGAAGCGGTGCGGCATCGGCCGCGGGTACAGCAGCAGGCTGGGCACCTCGACCTGCACAGTCTGCTGGCCGTGGCTGACCTGCAGCGGGCCGCGCCGCACCAGATGCAGCTGGCCGGCCTCATCCTCCCCCTGCAGGGTGTTGATGCCGCACAGCGCGCCGGCATGGAACACCGAGGCGGTGACCGCGAAGCGTTCGAGCAGGATGGCAAGACGGTCGACCACGGCGGGACTCCAGATCAAGCGGGTTGGGTTCAATACGTCAAATCGTATCGGAATCGCCGCCACGGTGAACAACTGAGCACGGCCCTTCCCGAGCCCTCACCCGTCCTGCATATGACGGATCACCACGAAGCCCTCCTCCGGCACAGGTGCCACGAAGTGACGGGTGATCTGCTCGAAGGCTTCATCGCTGGCCTGGAACGGGTGCTCGCCGCACGCATTGCGGGCGCGCAGACGCGCCTTGCAGATGGCATCGGGAACATCGAGAAAATGCAGTTGATGGGCAACGCCGGCCGACTCGAACAGTTCGCGGCCCCAGGCGCGGGCGGCGGGCGTGTTGAACGGAACGTCGAGCACGACCGGAACGCCGGCCTGCAGGATCGCGCATACATGCTGCGTCAGCGCGCCGCGCAGCGCCGCCGCGCGCTGCAGGTAATCGGCGATGGAATGGATCTGGTCGGGATACAGCGCGGCCAGCCAAGCGTCCTCGCTGATCAGCACGTGACGTGGCTGCGCCGCCAGCTGCTGCGACAGGGTGGATTTTCCGGCGCCGATCTTGCCGCATACCAGGTGCAGGGTCGGGGC
The DNA here is from genome assembly GCF_003205835.1 of Stenotrophomonas maltophilia. Classification (GTDB taxonomy): domain Bacteria; phylum Pseudomonadota; class Gammaproteobacteria; order Xanthomonadales; family Xanthomonadaceae; genus Stenotrophomonas; species Stenotrophomonas riyadhensis. The sequence goes on along the minus strand of NZ_CP029773.1, from coordinate 1,581,289 downwards.
GTCGCCGTTCGATGAAAGCGGGTGCATCTGCGTTCTCCTCGGTGGATTCCAGTACCCGGGAGAGCGCCGCATGCCACCCGCCTTCCCGGGCGGGTTGCATGGCCGTGACGACCGCGCGCTATCCCGCCTTCCCGTGGGGAATGCGGATAATCGACGCGATGGTGTGAAGGGCCATGCCATCAGCGTAGAACGCAGCACGGCCGACCGGCAATCCCCTGCGGCAGTGCAGCGCGCGCAACAATTCGCAGGCATCTATGCTCGGCGCCATTCCCGGATGGAATGACCACCATGCGCCCCTTGCTTCGTTGCGCCCTCGCCCTCGGCCTTCTGCTGCCTGCGGCATCGCTGCTGGCTGCGTCACCGCCTGCACCGCGCATGCTCAGCGGTGAACTGCAGGGGGCACCCTGGCGCCTGGACGTGCCGGCTGACTGGAACGGCGACCTGGTGATGCTGGCGCACGGCTACGAGCCGGTGGGCGTGCCGCGCACTACGCCGATGACCGCCAATGACAGCACTGCAACGCTGCTGGCCGCAGGCTACGCCGTCGCGCAGAGCGCCTATGCCAGCCAGGGCTGGGCCGTGGCCGATGCGATCACCGACATGGAGCGTCTGCGCCAGCACGCGCTGGGCGAACTCAAGCGTGTGCGCCACACCTGGCTGCTCGGATTCTCGATGGGCGGTGCGGTGACACTCGCCAGCCTCGAGCGCTACCCGCAGCACTACGCCGGTGGCGTCTCGCTGTGCGGTGCCAACCTCAATGGCGAACAGATCGCCGCGGATCTGCTGACCACGCTGGTCGCCTTCGATTACTTCTTCCCCAACGCGGAAGGCCTGCCGGCCAGTGGACTGGCGTCGCATGAAGCTGCCGCGTTGCCGCAGGGAGCGCTCTATCAAGGCATCGCCGGCGCGCTGCAGCAGAACCCCCAGCATGCCGACGTGCTTGCCAAGCAACTACAGGTCGCTCCGGATGCACTTGCCGGCACGATCAGCCTGCACGCACTGGTCCTGCACGAACTGGCGACACGTAGCGGCGGCATGCAGGTGGGCAACAGGGGCGTGGTCTACCGTGGCTTCGGTGACGACACGGCGTTCAATGCCGGCGTGCAGCGTCTCGACGCCATGCCTGCGGCGCAGGCCGATGTCCGCGCGAAGCTGGCACTGAGCGGCGCGTTGAAGCGACCGCTGGTGATCCAGTTCAACAACAACGACCCCACCATCGTGCCGCATATGCAGACGGTGTATCCGCAGCTGGCGGCACATGCCGGCGCACGGCCGTTGCCGAAGGTGCTGCCTGCGGCGGGCGAAGGGCATTGCGGTTTCTCTGAAGCCGACGTGGTCGAGGCGTTGAAGGCTGCACGGCGGTGAGCACAACGCGTGTCGCGGTGCGTCAAGGCCGCGATGGAAGGACTGCTATGGTAGCCCCGCCCATTGAAGGGCAGACAAAGGACTGACGTGATGATCAAGACGACCTTGAAGACCGTGATGCTCCTTGGCATGGCCGTGACTGGCCTGGCCTTCGCCGCAGATTCCTGCGACTTCTGCACGCTGAAATACGAGCAGTGCCTGCGCGCGACACATGGACCGTTGGGCAAGACCTCCGAACAATGCGACGCCGAGTACCGCCTGTGCCGTGAAATGGATTGCCCGTCTCCCTGACCGGCATCCGGCCGGCTCCTGCGGGAGCCGGCTCAGCGCCCACCGGTGCGTCCGGCCTCCACCTCCAGCAGGCGTGCCGGCAACTGCTGCAGCAATGCGTCCACCGCTACCCGCGTCTTCAGCGGCAGGTGCGGCACCCGCGGCCACACCGCATGGATCGGATAGATCGCACTGGAGGCGGCCGGAAAAACTTCCAGCAACCGCCCCTGCTGCAGGGCATCGCGCACCAGCCAGTACGGCAGCCAGGCCACGCCCAGCCCTGCCACGGCCGCATCGGCCACGCCCTGCAGATCGTCCATCTGCACGCGTGCATCCGGCTTCAACACCTGCGGCTCGCCCTCCACCCGCATCTTCCATTCCATCACCTGGCCGCGCCGGCTGTAGGCCACCGCCTCCAGCCCACGCAGTGCGTCGACGGTGTGCGGCTGCTCGCGCCCGGCCATGAACGCCGGCGAGGCGCAGATCGCCATGCGGTGTTCGCCCAGCGGTCGCGCCACCAGATCGCTGCTGTCCGGCAATGCGCCAATGCGGATCGCCAGGTCGATGCCCTCCTCGCGCAGGTCGACCGTACGATCATTGAACTGCAGGTCCAGCGCCAGCGCCGGATGCTGCCGCGCCAGCTCAAGCAGGATCGGTGCGATGCACAGGTGGCCGAACAACACCGGCAGGGACACGCGCAGGCGACCGGCAACCTGTTTGCGCCCGCCCTCGAGCGCAGCCTCGCCTGCACGGATTTCCTCCAGCGCGCGCAGGCAATGCTGGTAGTAGAGCGCCCCCGCCTCGGTCAGTTGCTGGCTGCGGGTGGTGCGCTGGAACAACTGCGTGCCCAGTCGTGCTTCCAGCCGCGCAATGCTCTTGGCCACTGCCGAACGGGTGACCTGCAGCGCATCAGCGGCCTGCGCGAAGTTGCCAGCCTGCACCGTGGCCACGAACACATCGATACCGTTGAGATCGGACAGGGCCACGATGTATCCATTCCGGAACCAATGGATGGACAAAATAGAGCCACTGGCGAAATTTTCAAAGTCTAGAGTGGACGCCCTCCCTTCCACGCAGATCGACTTCCCGCCATGAGCAAGGTGCTTGTCCTCCACTCCAGCCTCAACGGCACCGCCTCGCGCAGCGCCGGCCTGATCAATCGTTTCCTCGCCGAGCGTGCCGCACAGGGCTTCGATGACGCCGTCACCGTGCGCGACCTCACCGCACTGGACCTGCCGGTGCTGGATGAGGAGATCTTCCACGCGCTGCGCGGTGCAGAGAACCCGGGGCCGCGCGCACGACAGGCCATCGCGTTGTCCGATGCGCTGATCGGCGAGCTGATGGACAGCGACCTGCTGCTGATCGCCGCGCCGATGTACAACCTCAACGTACCGACGCCGCTGAAGAACTGGTTCGACCTGGTCGCCCGCGCGCGCGTGACCTTCCGCTACACCGACACCTGGCCACAGGGCCTGGTCCAGGGCGTGGAAGCGGTGGTGTTCAGTCCGCGCGGCGGCGTGCATGTCGGCCAGGGCACCGACACGGTGACGCCCTACCTGCAATCGGTGCTGGGCCTGATCGGCATCACCGAGGTTGATTTCGTCTACGCCGAAGGCATGGACATCCGCCCACATGGCATCGAGCAGGGCATGGCCCGCGCGCATGCACAATTGACCGCTTTGGCGCAGCGCATGCCATTGCCGAACGCTTAGGATGCAGAGGCCGGCAACCGCCCTGCCGCCTCTTTCCCCGCGGAAGCAACAGACACGATGGCCTTCTTCGAACGACTGAGCGATACCCGCTACCTGCCGACCGAACATACCGGCGGCGCCTGGAACATCCGCGAGCAGCACATCGCACCGGCGATCGGGCTTCTGGCGCACCACCTGGAACGCGACGCCGCTGCGCGTGGCCACGGCTTCCTGATCGCGCGCCTGTCCTACGACATCCTCGGCACCATCCCGATCGAAGCGATGGACGCCGAGGTAGAGGTGCTGCGCGGCGGTCGCACCATCGAACTGGTGGAGGCCACACTTCGGCACAGTGACCGTCCAGCGCTGCGTGTGCGCGCCTGGTTGATGCGCCCGAACGACACCAGGGCCATCGCCGGTACGCCGATCACCGGCATTGCGCCGCCGGAATCGATGCCGGCATGGGACCCGGGCACGGTCTGGCCCGGTGGCTTCATCCAGAGCATCGAGATCCGTCGCCACGATCAGGGACCCGGCCGTGCAACCTACTGGGCGCGCGCAACGCAGTCGCTGCTGGACGGCGAACCGGTCAGCCCCTTGGCCCGTGCCGCCACGCTGTTCGACCTGTCCAACGGCATGGCAGTACGCGCCGATCCGAAGGAAGTGGCCTTCCCGAACCTGGACCTCACCGCTCACCTGTTCGGCATGCCCGAAGGCGAGTGGCTGGGTTTCGATACGTCGGTGTCGTTCGGCCGCCAGGGCATCGGCCTGACCAGCACCGTGCTGCATGATGCGCGCGGCCCGATCGGAACACTCGGCCAGGCGCTGACGGTGCGCCCGTAATCGCAACGGGCGGCGTCAGCCGCCCAGCGTGCCCATGGTGAAGGTGTAGCCGGAACTCATCAGGAATTCGCGCATGCGCATTTCCGCGCGACGCGGTGAGGCCAGGTTGGCCGGTGCATACAGCGCGTAGACCACGCCGGCGCCTTCGATGGCCTCGCGCCGCACGCCACAGTGGCGGGTCTCCGAGGCGACCACCCAACCATCCTTCAACCGGTCCGGCCCGATCGATTGGCCGTTCATCAGCCGGAACGTCAACCAGCGTACTTCCGCAGCGGATTTGCTCATCGGTGGCATTCCGGCTGCGTACTGCGGTCCATCATGTCCTTGCTCGCCATTGCAGCTCCCTAAGACTTGGAACCTGACCATAGCGCCTCCGCATGTCGCGGGTGAATGAGACTGGCCGGGCGCTCAGGTCGCCAGGCCGAACCGCTTCCACAACGCTTCGCGCCCTGGCGGGGTCAGCCGCAGTTCGCGGCGGCCTTCTACGCGCCGCAGCCAATCGTTGTTCACGAAGCTGTCCAGCATCGCCTCGCCGACCAGCCCGGCCAGATGCGGGCGCCGCTCGGTGCAGTCCAGGCATCCCCGGCAATAGCGCGCGGGCCTGGCCGTCACCGGCTGCTGCAGCACCTCGGCCAGTGGCTGGCCGAGCTCCCGCAGGAACGCCGCGCCCTCCACGCTCACCTGCCAATAGCCGTCGCGCGGCAACACGTATCCGGACTGCAGCAGGTGATCGGTGATGGCCACCGCATGCACGCCGGCCAGGTGGCGGTAGCACGAGCGGGCCTCGCGCAGCGCCGGCAGGTTGCGTGACGCCGCAGCGGTGCATGACGGCGTGCGCTCGGCCACACGCAGGATACCCTCCAGCATGTCCGCGACCTCGGTCGAGGCCAGTCGATGGTAGCGGTGACGGCCCTGTGGAACGACCACCAGCAGATCACCCTCGATCAGGCGCCGCAGGTGCGTGCTCGCCGTCTGCGGCGTCACCCCGGCCACCCGCGCCAGCTCCATCGCGGTGTACGCGCGGCCGTCCATCAGCTGCAGCAACATCGTGGCACGTGCCTGGTCGCCGACCAGGGCACCGACACTGACAAGGGAACCGGAGGTGTGGACCATGCCGGCATTGTGGCATGCAGGCGCCGGCCGACAGTTCGATGCAGACCGAAGCATTGTCGGGCCGCCTCGGCGCACAGTCACCGCCCCGCTCTTCCGAGAACCCCAGTGACGAACCCTTCGATCCAGCGTCGGCGCATCACGCCTTCGGTCCTGTACCCGGGCACGCCGGTACTGCTGATGACCACGCTCAATCCCGACGGCAGCAGCAACATCAGCCCGCTCTCTTCGTTCTGGGCGCTGGGCAACCGGGTGGTACTGGGGCTCGGCACGCAGGGCCAGGGCTATCGCAACCTGCAGCTGCGCAACGAGTGCGTGCTGAACTTTCCCTCCTCTGCGCAGGCGGCCCAGGTCGAGGCCATCGCGCGTGCGACCGGCCGCGATCCGGTTCCCGATGCCAAGCAGGCGATGGGCTACGTGCATGTGCGCGACAAGTTCGCGCTGGGCGGCCTTACCGCAGTACCGTCAGCACAGGTGGCACCCGCTACGATTGCCGAATGCCCGCTGCAGGTGGAAGTCACGGTGACAGCCATGCACGCGCCGAGTGATGACGATGACCAGCACTTCGTGATCGTCGAAGGCCGCATCCGCTGCGTGCATGCGCACGAGGCGATCACCCATGCAGGCAGCCAGCACATCGATGTCGCGCGCTGGAAACCGTTGATCTATCTGTTCCGCCACTACCTGGGCGTGGGTGAACCGGTCGGGCGCAACTTCCGCGCGCAGACGCCGGCACATGACCCGGCATAGAGGCGGTGATTCAAGGTGCCGGCGACGGTGGGTGGCTGGTCACTGAAATCCAGTACGACACCATGTCCACATAGCGGCCGTCGCGCTTCACCGCGCACGGCTCGACGCCGGATTCGGTGAATCCCAACGATTCGTACAGTCCACGCGCGGCAGCGTTGTCTGCCAGCACCGTGAGCGTGAGCGACTCGATGCCTTCCGCGCGTGCCGCCGCGAATGCCGCAAGGAACAGTTGACGGGCGATGCCGTGTCCACGATGGGCTGCGCCAACATGGACGCTGTGGACCTCCGCCGTATGCCGCCGCGCCAACCGCACCGGGCGCACATAGCGCAGGAAGCCCGCCAGCATGCCGTCAACGAACGTGCCGAAGTAGCGGGTACCAGGATCGGCAAGCTGGGCGCGCATCACGTCCGCCGAGTCATCCTGCGCCTCGGCCAGCGTGGACAGGAACGCCGCGGGCGACTCGCGAAGGGCCTGCAACCGTGCTTGCCAGAGAATATCGGCGTCGTCAGCGCTGAGTTGCCGGAGAAGCATGCGACACACCTGTGAGGTTGCTGATGCACAGGTGCCCAGCCTAGCGCGGGTTCGCCTGATGCGGCGTGCATGCAAGAATGAAAATCGTCCCTTCTTCATTCACCGCCATGACTGAACTGCAGATTCCCCGCGTTGGATGCGGCGCCGTCGTCCGTGATGCCGACGGCCGCATCCTGCTGATCCAGCGCGGACGCGATCCGGAGCGCGGGCATTGGGGCCTGCCCGGCGGCAAAGTCGACTGGATGGAAACGGTAGAGGCTGCCGTGGTCCGCGAAGTCCGCGAGGAGACCGCCTTGGAAGTGCAGCTGCTGCGCCTGCTATGCCTGGCCGATCATTTCGAGCCGGCGCTTGCGCAGCACTGGGTTGCGCCGATCTACGAGGCACGGGCAACTACCTGCACCGAGGCCTCCATCCAGGAGCCGGGTGTGCAGACCGGGCTAGGCTGGTTTGCCGTGGATTCACTGCCCCAGCCGCTGACGCAGGCCACGGTGCAGGCGCTGGCCCGGCTGTAGCGAGTATCGATCCGGGCACGTGCCGGTATCCAGACAAACAAAAAGCCCTGACCGGAGTCAGGGCTTTTCAATTGGAGGCCTCAAGCGGAATCGAACCGCTGTAAACGGATTTGCAATCCGGTGCATAGCCACTCTGCCATGAGGCCAACGTACTGCGCGCCAGGAACAGGGCCCTGACAAGACAAAACCCCATGATGGGGCCTGTCGGAACATGGAGCGGGAAACGAGACTCGAACTCGCGACCTCAACCTTGGCAAGGTTGCGCTCTACCAACTGAGCTATTCCCGCGTAAGCCGCCATGGTACCGGAAATCCGGAACACACACCAGCGATTTCACCTTTCTGACTGCGCGTAAAGCCTTGTGGCCCAACGTGCCCCGCCTTGCCGTGGCGGGAGAAAAACAAGGCCCCTACCGGGGCCCTGTAGAATCTGGAGCGGGAAACGAGACTCGAACTCGCGACCTCAACCTTGGCAAGGTTGCGCTCTACCAACTGAGCTATTCCCGCAGATTCCGTTCGACCTGCGTCGAAGGAGCGCTATTGTGTCCAAATTCCTTCACGCCGTCAACAGTCTTCACATCATGCGGTCACGGGCGTCCGCACTGGGGTACGCTGCCCCGCCCGGTCCCGTTCGCCCATGCTCCTTCGCGGCACGCCCCTGTTGATCGCCCTGCTGCTGCATCTGCTGGTGGCGCTGCTGTACTGGGCACTGATTCCGCGGGGAATGAACGCGTATCGCGACTATTTCGGCTTCACCTCCCATCGCGACATCGGCCTGGGCATCGCCCAGTTCCATCTGTTCTGGATGTTCATTGGCGCCCAGCCGTTGATCGCGGTACTGCGGCCACTGTTCGCCAAGTTGCTGGTGCTGGCGATCCCGTTGGCGTTCGCGACCTGGACGCTGATGCACAACCATCCGTTGCGCCTGGTGTACTTCACCGTTGGACCCGACCTGCTGGCACTGGCCGCAATCGTGGCATGCCTGCGCCATTCGCCGCGCGGAACCTCCCGCCCCACCACGGACACCGCCGATGCCTAGACGTTACATCCGCCTGTTCTGGCTGCTGGTCGCGCTGACCTGGCTTGCGCTGATCGCTGCGCTGGTCAATGCCGGCTTCACTCCGGACTACTGGCTGCTGCACCACCTGGAAGGCGCCGAGCTGCCCCACCCGACCAGCAGCGTCATCATGTTCGCGCTGCTGGGAACCGTCGAGCTGGTGGTGGCCGCCCTGATCGTGCAGCCCTGGAAACTGAGACGCCTGTGGCTGCGCCTGCTGATCGCGTTCGCGTTGCTGGTGGTGTGGTCGGTGCCGTGGATGCTGTCCGCGATGCACCAGCCACCCGTGCACGGCACGCATCTGCTGTGGTTGCTGCTACTGGACGTGGGGCTGCTGCTGGCACTGTGCGTGGTATCAGCGGTGAGTGCAGCGAAGGCAGTGGCCAGGGCGCGGCACGGAACGCGAACCTAGACAGGAAGCACTGCCGTTACGCGCCCCCCCGAAGGCTCTCACCTACAGGATTTCGTATCAATTGCATGTACGCAAACCCGGTAGCGGCGGGATGTTTATCGCCCCCCTTCGAACGGGCCCGCGTCCAATGTCTCCCCCTCGCCCCCCGCGTATGTTCTGCTGCTGTCTGATCCTGCTTTGGCTCCTGCTTGTCGCCGGATTCGTGCACGCTGGTTTCCAACCCGATCACTGGCAGATACGCCTGGGAAGAAGCACGACTCCAACCTATCCGCTGCAAGCAGTCATCGGATTCTCGTTGCTTTGTCTGGGCGAGCTCATCGTCATCGCGTCGATGCTTCGGCCCTGGTCCTTCTCCCGCCTGTGGTTGCGGCTGATGATCGTGCTGGTACCGCTGCTCGCCTGGACATTGCTATGGAGCGTGTCCGCCATCCATCAACCCCCCGTGCGTGGCCAGCACTCCCAATGGCTGCGGCTGCTCAGTGCAGGGATGTTGCTGGCGCTTGCCATCATCGCCCTCGTTCAGTACTGGCGACGCCCAGGCCGACAGCTCAACGGTTGACCGGATCTACTTCAGGAACTCCACCCGCACGTGCTGGCCGAAGCGGGCCCTGGCCTCGCCTTCGAACTCCAGCACGCACTCCACCACCTTGGCCACGCCTCGTCCGGCATCTTCAGGCAGGCGTGCCTGCGCGAACACCGGGCTGATGCGCACCACGCGTGCAGACGGCAGCGTGCTGGTGTTCTCGGCACCATCGCTGTCCGGCACCACGGTGGCCTTCATGCCCACCTGCACGGCATCGGCGTAGGCGGCACTCAGACTCAGTTCTGCACGCACCTGCAGCGGACGCGCCGGCAGAAGCGAGATGGCCGGCTTGCCGGCCTGCACGAAGGCGCCGAGCCCCGGCACCTGGCCGACCACGGTGCCGGCTTCCGGTGCACTCAGCGACATCTGCTGCAGTTTCAGCCTGGCGTGTTCCAGCTTGTGCTGGGCCATGTCGGCCTGCGCACCGGCCACATCGACATCGGCACGTACGCCGGCCAGCTGCTGCTTGGCCGCATCGGCCTGCTGGTTGGACGACACGCCTTCGCTGGCGCCGGTGGACAGCCGGGTGGCGCTGCGCTCCAGTTCGCGCAACTGCGCCTGGCTACCCTTCAGGCGGTCGTTGGCCAGGGCAAGATCGGCGGTGGCCATCGCCACTTCCTGCTGCAGCAGGGCGCCATCCAGCGACAGCAGCAACTGTCCCTTCTTCACCGTGGCACCCTCCTTCACCGGCGCGGCGGTGATCGAGCCATCCACTGGCGGCGCCAGCGCGATCAGGCCACCCTCGACGTCGATGATGCCGCGCGCCACCGCGACCTTGTCGGCGGTAGCAGTGCTGGCTTTACCTGCAGGTGCTTGGGCAGGCGCGTCCTTGGAACAGGCGCTGAGCAGCAGCGCCGCGGACAGTACCAGGCTGAAGGGAAGCAGGTGCAACGTCTTGGTCATGGGGCGGACTCTACAGTTTCGTTCTGGCGGCGGTCATCACGGACCATGCCGTCTTCCATGGCGATCACCCGATCGGCATGCCGGATCAGGCGCGGATCGTGGCTCACGCACAACACGGTGGCGCCGTGCGCACGTGCGTAGCGATGCAGGATGTCGATCACGCGCTGGCCGTTCTCGGCGTCCAGCGCGCTGGTGGGTTCGTCGGCGAAGATCAGCGTCGGCGACTTGGCGAAGGCGCGCGCAACGGCCACGCGCTGCTTCTCACCACCGGACAGCTGCGCCGGTCGCATGTGGCTGCGGTGGCTGAGGCCCACCTCGTCCAATGCCTTGCGGGCCAGCGGTTCGCTTTCGCGATTGCTCATGCCGCGATAGCCCAGCGGCAGCTGCACCTGTTCCAGTGCGGTCAGTGCGGGGAACAGATTGAAGCCCTGGAACACGAAGCCGACATGGTGCAGGCGGAAGCGCTCCACTTCACTGCGCGTCATGTGGCCCACATCCTGCCCGAGCGCGTGCACGCGACCGCCATCGGGCGATGACAAGCCGGACAGCAGCGACAGCAGCGTGCTCTTGCCGCAGCCGGAGGGGCCCGACACCAGCGTCAGTTCACCGGGATAGATGTCCAGCGACAGGCCGCGCAGCACCGGCACCTGCACATCGCCGGACATGAAGCCCTTTTCCAGTGCATCGGCCTGCAGGGTCGGGGCGACGGCGCGTATGGAAGTCATCGGCCGGTCCTCAACGCAGCAGCAACGATGGATCGGAGCGGACGACACTGCGTACCGCCATGATGCTCGACAGCATGGCCATCACCGCGACCAGTGCCACGCAGCCGATGATGACCATCGGCGTCAGCTGCACCGGCACGCGCTGGGTCTGTGCGATCAACAGCACGACGGTGCTGAACGCCGCCGCCAGCAACATGCCCACGCCACCGATCAGCAATGCCTGCTCGAACACCACCCGCGCCAGCGCATAGCGTCCGGCACCGAGTGCGTTGAGCGTGGCGTACTCGCGTACCGAACCAGCCACCACCGAAGCGAACGACTGGTTGGTGATCACCGCGCCGACGAAGCAGACGATGACGGCCATGAACAGCACCGCGATGCCGGCGCCGGTATCGAACAGCCAGTATTGCTGCGAGCGGCTGGCGAACTCCGGTGCGGTCCAGAACTCGACCGGCGTGGCCTGCCCCATCGACGCGGCCAGGCGGTCGCGCACGCGGTCGGCCAGGTCTGGCGCGCGCAGGCCCGCCACGAAATAGGTACTGCCCTCGTGCGGGTCGGTGCCAGCAATGGCGCGCGCGGTATCCAGCGACGCCAGCACGTTGACGCCACCGAGGCCACGCAGGCCGGGTTGTGCGGCGACCACACGCACCGCCTTGCCGTTGATCCACGCACGGTTGTTCTGCAGGTCCACGCCCAGCGTATCCAGATCGGCGCTGTCGACGATCACCGCACCCGGCTCACGCAGCTGTGCGCGCAGGTCGGCAGGGAGGATGCGCGCGAACATCATCGCGTCATCCTGGGTGGAGATGCCGGACAGGTACACCGATACGTTGCCGGTGCCCTGCACGCCGGACCGCCATTCGCCATCGACCCACTCGTAGGGCTCGACGCGGGTGACATCCGGGTCCATGCGCAGGTGGCTTTCGACATCCGCGCTGATTGCATGGCCGTAGTTGACACTCTGGGTGCCGGGGAAACCGGCCCAGATATCAGCCGACGATGCCTTCACGTAGATCGCGGCGGTACCGAAGATGCCCAGCACCAGCGCCGCCTGCACGATCAGCAGCACGCCGGCGAAACACATCGCCAGCACCACCGGCAGGAACCGGCGCCACTCATAGGCCAGGGTCTTGCGAGCCAGTGCGATCATTGCGCCTCGCCCTCAGCCTCGCCCTCAGCCTCGACCGGCAGCGGCGCGCCGCCCAGGGCGCGGTACAGCGAGGCGAACGCGAGCACGCGCGCGCCCTGCGCACCGATCAGATCGGCCTGCGAGGCCAGTGCGGCGCGCTGCGTATCGAGACCGTCGAATTCGCTGGACAGGCCCAACTGCACCTGCCGCGCCTGGCGCTTGACCTGCTGACCGGCGGCATCATCGGCCGCGCGCAGCGACTGGATGCTGCTGTCCTGGCGCGCCAAACTGCCCAGTGCACCTTCCACTTCGCTCACACCTTCCAGCACCGCCTTGCGGTAGCCGAGCAGCGCGGCATCCAGCTGCTTTTCATCGGCATGGAAACGCGCGCGGCGCTGGCCCCAGTCCCACAGCGGAATATCGATGTACGGGCCGATCGACGGACTGGAGTCGGAGTTGGAGCGGGCGTTCTGGGTGAGGTTGTAGGCGTACAGGATCGAGCCGCCGAGACTGACCCGCGGATACATCGAGGCACGTGCGGAGCCCTTGCTCGCCGCGGCCTGCATCACGTCTGATTCGGCCAGCAGAATCTGCGGGCGGTGGCGCAGCAGATCGGCCGGCACCTGCTGCAGCGAGAACGCGCCCAGCTTCGGCGGCATGCGATAGCTGCGCCAGGCCGGGTCCGGGCCATCACGGCCCAGCAGCAGTGCCAGCGCGCGGGCAGCGTTGTCCGCATTCTCGCGGGCCTGCGCCGTCGCCGCGCGGGTCGCTGCCTGGCGTGCACGCAGACGATCAAGTTCGCCGGGCTCATCCAGGCGCAGACGCTGGCGGATCAGCGCCAGTTGTTCGCCGCGATCATCCACCGCCTGCTGACGGGCCAGCAGGTCCTGCTGGGCCTGCGCCACGGTCAGGTCCAGATAGCTGCGCACCACGTCGGCAATCACCGCCACCTGTGCGGCATTGCGCAGCGCCTCGGCATTGCCGGCCGAAGCCTGCGCGCTCAGCTGCGCGCTCTCGGCGGCGCCGAACAGGCCCAGGTCCCAGATCGCTTCGATGCCGGCATGGAAGTAGGTATCGACGGCGGCGGCGTCCTGCACCTGCTTGGCGCTGGCCGAGATTTCCGGCAGGAAACGCGAGTCGGAAGTGCCGGCAACGATCCGAACGGCCTGCAGGCGCAGCGTAGCCTGCTGCAGGTCCAGATTGCCAGCGATGGCCTGGTCGACCAGGCCATCCAGTGCCGGGTCGGACAGCACTTTCCACCACTGTCTGGCATCCACTGCCACGCCCTGGCCCTGCGGCACCTGGGTCCAGGTGCTGGGCGTGCGGTCAGGCAGGTCCGGAACAGGCACCGACATGCAACCGGCCAGGGCCAGGCTTGCCAACAACGCACCAGGGCGCAGCACTGCATGCAGGGAGAGTCCGTGCCCGGCCTTGGGCACTGCCACTGAAGTGATACGCCTGACCACCAGCCCGCCAACGTGTAGAAGGAGCATGAAGGCTACCGTGCGATTGTGGAGCGAACATGGAGAAATCGTCCGAAAAAGGTCACAGCACGCGTGCGGTTCAGGCAACGCTGGCGTTGGCCTTTCGCCAGCCTTTCACCGCATGCGACGCACGGAACGCTGATGCAACATCCAGGCCATTGCGTCTTGTTGCCGTCTTCGCCGAGCTCCGCGCCTGCGGTCGTCCCCACGACCGATACGACCCGCCATTCCGATTGCGACACTGACGTCGGATTCGTCACGCCGGGCCACTGATATCACGCCCGCCATGAAGATGCCGTGGCGCGACTGTAGCGGCCCTGCCGGCCAACTTCATGACAAACGAAAAACGCCCCCTTGCGGGAGCGTTCTTCTTGAATCTGGAGCGGGAAACGAGACTCGAACTCGCGACCTCAACCTTGGCAAGGTTGCGCTCTACCAACTGAGCTATTCCCGCAGATTTCGTTCGACCTGCGTCGAAGGAGCGCTATTGTGTCGATATTGCTGCACGGCGTCAACAGGAATTTTCACGTGAAGTGAAGGGCGGCGTTCAGACGCCCCCGCCTGCTCTCTTCACGTGCGCAGACCGCGGCGGTGGAAGTAGATCTGCTCGGCGATGCGCCGCGTGGCGGCCGTGTGCAGCAGTGCATTGAGCGGCCAATCGGCCTGAAGGTGATCCATCGCCCAGCGCAGCAGGCGCTTGCCATGGAAGGCCGGGGCGACCTGCTGCGCTACCCGTTCGGCTTCCGGCCCTTGGCCACGCAGATGTCGGGCAATCGCCTCGCCGACCGCCCAACCATGCCGCCACGAGGAATGGATGCCGCCAGCCGACAGCGGCGAGACGATGCCTGCGGCGTCGCCGGTCAGGATCAGGCGTTGGCCGGTGATCTGTCCTTGCGGCCGGCCGCAAGGTACCAGTCCGGCGCGGGTGGCCGACGGGCGCGCTGATGTCGGAATGCCAACCACATCGCGCACATGCTCAAGGAAGCCATCGATATCTGGCGGCCGCACCCGGTCCGGGTCATGGCGCACTGCCAACCCGACCTGCAGGCCGGTTGGATTCTGCGCGACCCAGCCGATATAGCCCGGCGCATAGCGCTTGCTGACGAAGCAATGCAGCGCATCACCCTGCGTCAATTGCAGGCCGGCGAACTCACGTTCGACACCGTAGAGATTGTCGCGCACCTGGCCAAGGCCAGTACGCCGGGCCACGCGCGAACGTGCACCATCGGCGCCGACCAGGTAGGCACAGCGCCCTGCCCCGTCCACCTGCCAGCCATCGCCACTGCGCTGGGCGTCGGTGAAGGACTGCTTCAGGCGCAGGTCCACGCCATTCGCGCGCAGCTCACTGGCCAGCCAGCGCATCAGGTTCGGCGTATCGGTGGTGAGGAAGTAATAGCCCGGTGCAGCCAGCAACACGCTGCGCAGGTTCGGCGCATACAGACGCACATCCGCGACGCGTTGCACCAGGTGTTCGGGCATGCGCCCCAACCAGGTCTGCTCCATCGCCTCCTTCACCACAATGCCGGTGGTGTGCAGGCGCTCGCCAGGGTCGGCCTTGCGTTCGAGTACGCAGACGCGCAGGCCGTATTGGGCAGCGGCAAGCGCGCAGGCGGCACCGGCGAAACTGGCGCCGACGATGACCACATCGTGGTCGTAGGCGGGGGATTGATGAGGCATCGCGGCGTCACCCTTGGAACGAAGGATGCAGCATCCAACCTTCATGTGGTGGGGCGATGGAGCGACGGTGAAGTGGCAATGAAGCGCGTTGGACGCAAACGAAAAACGCCCCCTTGCGGGAGCGTTTTTCTTGAATCTGGAGCGGGAAACGAGACTCGAACTCGCGACCTCAACCTTGGCAAGGTTGCGCTCTACCAACTGAGCTATTCCCGCTTGGGAGGCGAAATTCTACCCGTTCCAAGGATGGCGTCAAGCGCTTTTTTCAGGGTCTGCGAGGTGCCCGGCGCCACGTATCCACGCCATGCGTGGATAGGCGCACCGATGGGGTCAGCGCTCTTTCCTGCGAAAAAGGATCCGACCCCGGGGCTCAGTTGCCCAGCTTCTTCTGCCGCGCACGCTCGCGCGCCGCGCGCTCGTCATCGCGCAGGCTCGGCCAGGCGGCGTGCAGGTACTGCAGGCCCGACCACAGGGTCAGCACCGCGGCGATCGCCAGGGTCCAGTCGCCGATGTGGAACACCGGCCAGCCCATCCAGATGTCTTCCACCGGCACGTTCGGTGCCACCGAATACAGCAGGCACAGCAGCGCGACCATCTGCGCGGTGGTCTTGACCTTGCCGATCATCGCCACGCGCACCTTGGCGCGCTGGCCGAGTTCGGCCATCCATTCGCGCAGCGCCGATACCGCAATTTCACGACCAACGATGACTGCCGCCCAGAACGCCATCCACGGCGTCGGGTGACCCTGGACGATCAGGAACAGCGCCACCGCCACCATCAGCTTGTCCGCGACCGGGTCGAGGAAGGCGCCAAAGGCCGATTCCAGCTGGTAACGGCGTGCGATCCAGCCATCGAGCCAGTCGGTGATCGCGGCCAGGCCGAAGATCGCCGCCGAAGCGAAGTTGGTCCAGGTGTAGGGCAGGTAGAACACCAGCACCAGCACCGGGATCATCACGATCCGCAACAACGTCAGCCAGGTGGGCAGGGTCAACTTCATGCTTGCGTGCTTCTCTCTCTACTCGGCCGCATCAGGCGTGGCCAACCCGTGCAGGTTAGCGTAGATACGTGCCGCGAGGGCGTCATTGATGCCTTCCACCTTGGCGATTTCCGCTTCGCCAGCGGCTTTCAGGCCGACCAGGCCGCCGAAATGCTTGAGCAGGCTGGCGCGGCGGCGCGGCCCGATACCAGGGATGTCCTCCAGCTTGCTGGTCATCCGCGCCTTCTGGCGGCGGCCGCGGTGGCCGGTGATGGCGAAGCGGTGCGCCTCATCGCGCACCTGCTGGATGAACTGCAGCGCCGGATTGGCCGCGCCCGGGCGCAGCTCGCGGCCATCGGGCATCACCAGCGCTTCATGCCCAGCGCGCCGCTCCACGCCCTTGGCCACGCCCACCAGCAGCACGCCTTCCACGCCCAGGTCGGCCAGCGCGGCCTGGGCCTGGGCCAACTGGCCGGCGCCACCGTCGATCAGCAGCACGTCCGGCAGCACGCCCTGCTCTTCCACTGCGCGGCGGAAGCGGCGGTCGATGGCCTGGCGCATGGCGGCGTAGTCGTCGCCCGGCTCGATACCGCTGATGTTGAAACGGCGGTACTGCGCACGCACCGGGCCGGCGGCGTCGAACACCACGCACGAGGCCACGGTGGCCTCGCCCAGGGTGTGGCTGATATCGAAACACTCGACACGCTTGACCGGCTCGGCCAGGCCCAGCATGTCGCGCAGTGCATCGCTGCGCGCGTGCTGCGCGTTGCGGCTGTTGAGTTCGGTGGCCAGGGTCAGCTGCGCGTTGCGGCTGGCCAGTTCCACATAACCGGCGCGTTCGCCGCGCACGTTCCACTTCAGCTGCACCTTGCGCTCGGCCGAGGCTGACAGCGCGGCCACCAGCAGGTCGGCATCGGGAATCTCGCGATCCAGCAGGATCTCGCGCGGCGGCTCGAATTCGATGTAGTACTGCGAGACGAACGCGGCCAGCACTTCCTCCGGGCTCTCCTCGCCATTGGTGCGCGGGAAGAACGGGCGGGTACCGAGGTTACGGCCATCACGGAACGCCAGCAGCAGCACACAGGCCTGCGAGCCCTGCATGGCCACCGCCAGCACGTCCAGATCCGCGGCGCGACCATCCACGTACTGGCGGGTCTGCATGCTGCGCAGTGAAGAAATCAGGTCACGCAGGCGCGCGGCCTGCTCGAACTCCAGCGCCTCGCTGGCGGCCTGCATCTGCTCGCCCAGCTCGCGGGTCAGCTCGTCGCTCTTGCCTTCCAGGAACAATGCGGCGCGACGCACCGATTCGGCGTAGTCCGGCGCCGGCACCAGCTCCACACAGGGCGCGCTGCAGCGGCCGATCTGGTACTGCAGGCACGGCCGCGAGCGGTTGCGGAACACGCTGTCCTCGCAGCTGCGCAGCTTGAACAGCTTGTGCATCAGGTTCAGCGTTTCACGCACCGCGGTGACCCCGGGATAGGGCCCGAAATAGCGACCGGGAATGGCACGCGGACCACGATGCAGCGCGATGCGCGGCCAGTCCTCGCGGGTCAGCAGCACATGCGGATAGGTCTTGTCGTCGCGCAGCGAGACGTTGTAGCGCGGCGACAGCGACTTGATCAGCTGGTTTTCCAGCAGCAACGCCTCGGCTTCCGAGCGCGTCACGGTCACGTCCATGCGCGTGATCTGCGAGATCATCGACATGATCCGCGCGTTCTTCGGGCTGCCGTTGAAATAGCTGCCGACGCGGTTGCGCAGCGCGCGCGCCTTGCCCACGTACAGCAGGGTGTCGTCGGCCGCGTACATGCGGTACACGCCGGGAGCGGTGCTGAGCTGGGCCGCGAAGGCCTTGCCGTCGAAGGCCGGGGCGGGAACGTCGGTCATTCGCTGATCGGCACTTCGCTGAGCACGCCGCTGTCGGGATCGAATCGCAGGACGGCATGGGCGTCGGTCTCGGCGATCCATACCGCACCGGCCCCCACCGCCAGGCCGGCAGGGCCATGCAGGCGGCGCGGCAGCGGCTGGGTGGTCAGTTCACCGCCGCCCAGACGCAGCGTGCGCAGGCGACCGTTGCCGGTATCGGCAATCCACAACAGCGGCGCGTCCGCGCTCAATGCGATCGCCTGTGGGAACTGCAGGCTGGCCTGCGCGCGCGGACCGTCGTCACTGCCGAAGCGCCAGGGCCCCTGCCCGACCAGCGTCTGCACCAGGTCGCCACGCAGCTGCAGTGCACGCACCGAAGATCCCAGGGCATCAGCCACGTACAGCACCTGTTGCACGACGGCCAACGCGGTGGGTTGGGCGAAGGCGGCCAGATGCCCGCTGCCATCGCGCTCGTCGATGGCACCACTGCCGGCGCGCCATTGCAGGCTGCGCTGGCCCAGGTGGTAGCTCCAGATGCGGTTGTCGCCGGCCATCGCGATGTGCAGCTGGTTGTCGGCGATGGCCAGGCCGACCGGATGGTCCAGCGAGACCTGCCGCGCCTGCGCCACCGGACCCTCCACCGGCGCACCAGGGCGACCATTGCCGCACAGGGTGTCGACGATGCCGGTCAGCAGGTTGATACGGCGCACCGCGTGGTTGCCGGTGTCGGCGACGTACAGCGAATCGCGCTCCAGCACCAGCGCCTGCGGGCGGTGGAACGCCGCTTCGGCGAGGTTGCCGTCCATGAAATCGGCGGTACCCAGCCCGAACTGGCGCAGGATGCGGCCACCATGGCTGCATTCGAGGATGCGGTGATGGCCGCTGTCGGCGATGTACAGGCGTTCGGTACTGACCGCCAGGCCAAGCGGGAATCGCAGGGCCTGGCGCGGCTCCGGATGCAGCTCGGTACCACCGCGTGGCGGCGCCAGCGGTGCGCCCTCGCACAGGGCGTTCAAGGCACGCTCCAGTTCACCCGGCGCACCCTGCCCGACCAGGCGTTGCTGCTCGCGGCCCTGCGCGTCCAGCAGCACCAGGGTCGGCCAGGCGGTGACGCCGAAGCGGCGCCAGCCATCCCAGTCGGCATCGAGCAGCACCGGCATCGACAGGCCCTGGCGGCGCAGCAGCTTCAGCGCGGTACCGGCGTCGCGTTCGAAATCGAAGCGCGGCACCTGCAGCACCAGCGGCTGCAGCTTGCCGGGGTGGCGCGACAGCCATTGGCCGAATTCGGCCAGGCGTTGCGCGCTCCAGGCGGAGGCGGCGTTGACGAACAACAGCGCCACCGGCCGACCGCGCAGTTCGGTCAGGGTGCAGGGGGTGGCATTGAGCCAGGTGGCGAACTCGGGCAGGTCCGGGACGGGCTGGACGTTCATGGCCCGATTATGCCGGAGTCGGCGTCATGCAACAGTCGTGCCACCGCACGTTTTGCAGCATCGTCGACCAGCGACCAGACCTGTTCGAAATGCTCACTGCCGCCGGTGTAGGGATCGGGAATCGCGACCCGCCCCTGCCCACCCGACCACGGCAGGTACAGTGCCAGGCGTTCACGTTGGGCAGGTGTGGCCAAGCGCCCTGCATCGCGCAGGTTGGCTTCGTCGGCGCACAGGATCCAGTCGAAGCGGTCGAAATCCACGGCCTGCAACTGGCGCGCACGCAGGCCGCCGATGTCCACGCCGTGCCCGGCCGCGCAGGCGATCGCGCGCCGGTCCGGCGGTTCACCGACGTGCCAGTCACCGGTACCGGCCGAATCGACCTGCACCCGGCCTGCCAGCGGCGAGGCGTCCAGGCGGGCGCGCAGTGCACCTTCGGCCATCGGCGAACGGCAGATGTTGCCGAGGCAGACGACCAGCAGCTTCATCGTGCGGCCATTGCCTGCAGCAGCGTCTCCGCACGCTCCAGGTCTTCCGGGGTATCGATGCCGGGCGGGAACGGCTCCGGCGAGATCGCCACGCTGATCGGGTAACCGGCTTCCAGTACGCGCAGCTGCTCCAGCGATTCGACCTGTTCCAGCTGGCCCGGCGGCATCGCCGCGAACTGCTGCAGGAAGCCGGCGCGATAGCCGTAGATGCCGATATGGCGCAGCCAGTTGTGACCGGCCGGCAGCGTGTCGCGGCTGCGTGCGAAGCCATCGCGGTGCCAGGCGATCGGCGCGCGGCTGAAGTACATCGCCTCGTTGCGCGCGTTGCGCACCAGCTTCACCACGTTCGGGTCGAACAGGGTGTGCGCGTCTTCGACGGTCGTGGCGAGGGTCGACATCGGCGCATTGCCATCGACCAACGCCTCGGCTACCGCACGGATGCCGGCCGCGGGTGCGAACGGCTCATCGCCCTGCAGGTTGACCACGACGGTGTCGTCGGCCCAGCCGGCAATGCGCGCACATTCGGCCAGGCGGTCGGTGCCGGACGCATGCGAGGCGGCGGTCATCGCTACCTTCACTTCGGCCAGCCCGGACAGTGCGTCGGCAATGCGTTGATCGTCGGTGGCGACCCAGACCTCGCCGGCACCGGCCTGCAGCGCGCGGCGCGCCACGTGCAGGACCAGCGGCTCACCGCCCAGCAGGCGCAGCGGCTTGCCCGGCAACCGCGAGGCGGCATAGCGGGCCGGGATGGCGACGACGAATTCGGTCATGGGGCGGTACTCGGCAGGCTCGTTACAACGGGAATGCGGCCGGCGGCGCATGAATGCAAGCGCCGCCGCGCCACTCAGTTCGGTCGCAGCTTGTCCAGGCGGTCGGTCAGCGCCACCCAGAACGCGGCAGGCAGTTCGGCGCGCAACGGAACGGCGTAGTGCCAGTCGTTGCCGAACGCGCGGCATTTCACCGCGTCCTTTTCGGTCATCAGCACCGGTAGTTGGCTGCCGAAGGACAGGTCCTGCGGCTGGTAGGCCTGGTGGTCGGCGAAGGCATGCGGCACCACGCCGATGCCACGCGCGCGCAGCATGTCGAAGAATCGCTGCGGATGCGCGATACCGGCCACCGCGTGCACGCGCTGGCCCTTGAAGTACGACAGCGGGCGTGCACGGCCACCGGCCAGCGGCTGCGCACTGTCGATATGCAGCGCCATCGGCCACTGGCCGAAGCCACAGGCCTGGGCCGCCGTTTCCTCATCGGCCTGGCCGAGGTTGACCACGCGGAAATCGCATTCGCTGGCGCGGCTGACCGGTTCGCGCAGCGGCCCGGCCGGAATCATCCGGCCGTTGCCGTAGCGGCGCTGGGCATCGACCACCTCGATCTCGATGTCGCGCGCCAGCCGGTAGTGCTGCAGGCCGTCGTCGCAGACGATCACATCGCAGCCGGCCTCGATCAGCGCCTTGCCAGCAGCAACGCGGTCGCGGTCCACACGCACCGGCACGCCGGTCTTCCAGGCGATCAGCACCGGTTCGTCGCCGCCCTTGGCGGTCGGCGTATCGGCCTGCACCCACAGCGGCGTGTCGGCATCTTCACGGCCATAGCCACGGCTGGCCACACCGGGTTTCCAGCCGGCCGCGCGCAGGCGCTCGACCAGGGCAATGGTCAACGGCGTCTTGCCGGTGCCACCGGCGGTGATGTTGCCGACCACGATGACCGGTACCGGCAGCGTGTAGTGCTTGCGCCAGCCACGCCGATAGGCACGCCGGCGCAGCGCGGTGACGCCGGCATACAGCGGTGACAGCAGGCGCATCGCCCACGGAACCGGACTGCCGTCGTACCAGTACGGCGGGGTCTGGGTACCCTTGCCAGCCATCAGTCCTGCCTTTCGCGGAACTGCATGCTGTGCAGATGCTGGTACAGGCCGCCCATGGCGAGCAGCTCCTTGTGGGTGCCGCGCTCGACGATGCGGCCGTGGTCCATCACCAGCACCAGATCCGCGTGCTCGATGGTCGACAGACGGTGCGCGATGACCAGCGTGGTGCGCTCCGGCATCAGGCGCTGCAGCGCGTCCTGCACCAGCCGCTCGGACTCGTTGTCCAGCGCGGCGGTGGCTTCATCGAGAATCAGGATCGGCGCGTCGCGCAGGATCGCGCGCGCGATCGCCAGGCGCTGGCGCTGGCCGCCGGACAGCAGCGCGCCGTTCTCACCCACCGGCGTCTGCAGCTGCTGCGGCATGCGCGCGATGAACTCCCACGCGTTGGCCGCTTCGGCGGCTGCGCGGATCTGCTCTTCGCTCGCATCCATGCCGTAGGCGATGTTGGCGGCGATGGTGTCGTCGAACAGCATGACCTTCTGCCCGACCATCGCGACCTGGCGGCGCAGGTCGGCCAGCGGGTAGTCATCCAGCGCGACACCGTCAAGAGTGATGCGTCCGCCACTGGGTTCGTAGAAGCGTGGCACCAGCCGGATCAGGCTGGTCTTGCCGCTGCCGGAACGGCCGACGATGGCGGTGACCGTGCCGGGCCTGGCGACGAAGCTGATGTCGTCCAGGGCAATGCCACTGTCCTCGCGGTAACGCAGCATGACGTGGTCGAAGGCCAGTTCGCCCCGCACGCGCTGCACCGTGGTGCGGCCTTCGTCGCGCTCGACCCGCATGTCGAGAATGCTGAACAGGCGCTCGGCGGCGGCCACGCCCCGTGAGATCGAGGTCTGCACGCTGGTCAGGCGGCGCAGCGAGGGGATGATGGCCATCATCGAGGTCATCAGGCCCATGAACTGGCCCGCATTGAGACGCCCGGCCAGCGCTTCACGGGTCGACACCCATACGATCACCGCCAACGCCAGCGCGGCCAGGAACTGGACCACGCTGGAGGCGGCAGCACGGGTGACTTCCACCTTCATGTTCAGTGACAGCATGCGGTTGGCCAGGCGCGAGTAGCGCGAGATCTCGTGCTGCTGGGTGCCATGCACCTTCACTTCCTGCTGCGCGGCCAACGACTGCTCGGCGGTCTGCGCCATCGAGCCCATGCCATCCTGGATGCCACGGCTGATGCGGCGGTAGCGCTTGCCCACGTAAGACACGATCACCCCGATCAGCGGCACCACCACCAGCATGGCCACCGTGACCTTGACGCTCATCTGCAGCATCACCGCCAGCATGGCGATGATGGTCAGGGTGTCGGCCACCACGGTCTTGAGCGCATCAGCGCTGGCCTGGGTGACCTGTTCAGTGTCGAAGTTCAGGCGGCTGACCATCACCGGCGTCGCTTCGGTATCGAAATGCGAGGACGGCAGGTGCAGGTACTTGGCCAGTACCTGCTCGCGCAGGTCACGCACCACGCTGCGACCGGTCCTGGCCAGCGCATAGTCGCTGACCCAGGTCGCGGCACTGCGCATCAGGAACAGGCCGAGAATGGTCAGCGGCAGGATCACCGCCATGCGTGGTTCGGGATTGACGAAGCCCCGGTTGACCAGCGGCTCCATCAGCTTGGTGAAGTGATAACCGGCCAGGGCTTCGACCACCATGGCGATCACCGCGGCCACCATGAACACCCAGTAGGCGTGGGTGTACCCCAGCAGACGTTTGTAGATCGGCCACACCGGCGCGTGATTGGAACTCATGGACGCACCTCGGGTGCTGTTGCAATGGCAATACGGCGGAAACCGAGCTGACCCAGCGCATCCTGCGCGGTCACCACGGCCTGGTAGGGAGTGCGCGCGTCGGCACGCAGCAGAACGGTCTGTTCACGATCGCTGCCGGCCACGGCGGCGATGGTCTGCTTGACCGACTCGACGTCGCTGCGCAGCACTTCCTGGTCATTGATGAAGTAGCGGCCTTCGGCGTTGATCAGCACGCTGAGCGAACGCGGTGGTTCATTGGTCTGCTGCTGGCTGGCGGTCGGCAGCTGCACCTGCAGCGTCGAGCGCGCATCGAAGGTGGTGGTGACCACGAAGAAGATGATCAGCACCAGGATGACATCGATCAGCGGAACCAGATCGATATGCGGCTCATCCTGGGATCGGTCGTTGCCGATACGCATCGATCAGGCCTTCGCCGTAGCGGCGCTGGCCGAACGCGCGGACGGCGTCGGGTTCATCACACCGGGTCGGCCATCGAGCGTATCCAGCAGTGCGCTGGCTTCCTGCTCCATCTCCACCACGTAGCCATGGATGCGGCCCTTGAAGTAGCGATGGAACATCAGCGCCGGGATCGCCACGATCATGCCGGTAGCGGTGCACACCAGCGCCTTGCCGATGCCGCCGGCCAGCTGGTTCACATCGCCCACGCCATGGTCGAGGATGCCCAGGAACATCTGGATCATGCCGATCACGGTACCCAGCAGGCCCAGCAGCGGGCCGGCCGAGGCGATGGTGCCCAGCGCGTTGAGGAAACGCTCCATGCGGTGTACCAGGTGACGGCCGGTGTCTTCGATGCGCTCGCGGATCTGGTCGCGCGGGCGGTTGCGCGCTTCCAGCGCGGCGGCCAGCAGCGCGCCCAGCGGCGAGTTCGCCCGCAGGGTCTGCAGGTGGGCGGGGTCAAGCTTGCCGCGTGCGGCCCAGTTGCGCACTTCCTGGCCGAGGCCGGGCGGCAGCACTTCAGTCCGCCGCAGGGACCAGAAACGCTCCAGGATGATCGCCAAAGCCAGTACGCCCAACAGCAGCAGCGGCACCATCGGCCAGCCACCGGCCTTGACCAGTTCCCACACGTTTCAACCCTCCGGCCCAACGGCCGCTTGTTCGATCGGCGATAGGATAGCAGCCGACCGCGCCCGCCCAGCGGCATCCCACCACCGGGATGCGTGGATGCGCTGTTCACGCAGCTGCAGCCCTTGTGCGCCAAGCCATATGCGGATCGCCCCGGAATCAGCCGTGGTCAGCACTTCCGCCCCTTGCGCCTGCCAGCGCTGGACCACGTCCTGGCGGGGGTGCCCGAAGCGGTTGCGGTGCCCGGCCGAGACCACCGCCAGCCGTGGCGCCACGGCGGCCACCCACGGCGCGCTGGAGCTGCCGCCACTGCCGTGGTGCGGCACCAGCACCACATCCGCCTTCAGCGCTGCCGGAGACGCCTGCAGCAGCGCCTGCTCGGCCGGGCGGCCGATATCGCCAGGCAGCAGGACCACGCCGTGACGGCTGGCGACGCGCAGCACGCAACTGTCCTCGTTCTCGGCCTGGCGGCTGCCCGGTGCCGGGTGCAGGACCTGGAATTCAACGCCGTCCCACTGCCACTGCATCCCTTGCTGGCAGGGCGCAGCGCCGGCGATGGTGCTGCCCGGTGGCGCCAGCAGCTGCAGCCCGGGCAGCTGCCATCTCAGGCTCGGCAGGCTGCCCGTGTGGTCCAGGTGGTCATGGCTGAGCATCGCCTGATGGGGCGGCCCCTGCCCGAGCGCGCGCAGGGCCGGGACCAGGATCCGCTCATTGCCATCCCCACCGGCCGGCGGCCCGACGTCGTACCAGAGTGCATGCCGCGCCGTGCGCAACAACACCGCGGTGCCCTGGCCGACATCGTGCACCAGCAGCTCCAGCTCTCCTGCGGCGGGCGCATGCCGGGCCGGCCACAGCAGCGGCAGGCACAGCAGCAGTCCGGCCAGGCCACCGCCGGCGCCACGCGGCAGCAGCCACCAGAACACCCCCAGCAACGCTGCCGGCACCGCCCAGCGCGGTGCCTCGGCCAGCCACCACATCGCCTGCGGGTGCAGCGCCAACGGCTGCAGGGCCTGCCAGCTGAGCTCGAACAGCCAGGCGGCGACGCGCCATGCCCAGCGCCCGGCGCCATCATGCAGCGCGTGCAGGCCGGTACCCAGCAGCGACAACGGCACTACCAGCAGGGTCCACCACGGAATGATCGGCAGATTGACCAGCGGCCCCAACCGCGCTGTGCCACCGAACAGGGCCACGCAGAGCGGCAGCAGGCCGAGGCTGGCCACGCCCTGCGCGGCCAGGAAGCCACGCAGGCCACCGCCGACGCCCTCCGGCCCGGTCCGCGGCAGGCACCACAGCAGCCACAACACGCCCCCGAAACTGAGCCAGAAGCCGGCCGACAGCACCGACAGCGGCGCCGGCAACAGCATCACCACCGCGGCCAAGGCCAGCCCCTGCCCTGCACCGACCGGGCGGCGTCCGGCCCGGGCCAGTGCAACCAGGCCGATCATCAGCGCTGCGCGCACCGTTGGCAGTGCACCACCGGCCACCACGGCGTAGACGGCCGCAGCCAACGCCGCGCCCCACGCCGCCGCCTGTGGTCGTGGCCAGTACCGCCCCAGCAGCGGCAGCAACCACCACGACACGCGGCACAGCAGCACGCCGAAGCCTGCAACAACGCCCACGTGAAAACCGGAAATGGCGACCAGATGGGTCAGTCCCAGCGCGCGCAGGTGTTCCCAGTCGTTGTCGGACAATCCGCGGGTATCGCCCAGTGCCAATGCCTGCACGAACCGCGACGCAGGGTGTGCCACCTGTGTGGCCATCGCTGCACTGCTGCGCTCGCGCCAGGCCGGCAGGCCCTGCGCGGGGCGCAGCTCACGCGCACTCGCCGGATCGCGTACCACGCCATTGCCTGAGAGACCCCGCAGCAAGGCATGGCGCTCGCCATCGAAACCGCCCGGATTGATCCTCGAGCGCGGTGCCTGCACGCGCAACGACAGGTCCCAATATGCCCCCGCACGAACGGCATGCCGGCCAGCTTCGCCAGCGCGTGGCGTCGGGCCGCGCCACGGGTCGTTCCAGGTGACCTGCAGGCGCCTGCCACGGAGCGATGGCAGCGCCGCAGCCTCGTCAACGTGCAACACGAAACGCGTGTAGCCGGGGCCGTTCCGTGGAAGGTCGGCCACTCTTCCCTGGACCCGCACCTCCTGCGGCGGCGCACCGGGTGGAAGCGGATTGTGCAGGGCCCAATGGCCGTGCAGCGTCGCCCACGCCAGCCCGAACAGGGCGGCGGCCCACGCTCGGCCACGCCAACGCCACAGCCAGCCCACGGCACCGGCAACCGCCAGCGGTGCGCACAGCCAGAGTGGCAGCAGCATCGGCATCTGCACGCAGGCCAATGCACCCAGTACCAGCCCGGCGGCACAACCGGCGCCGAACAGTGGTGAGGCAGCGCGTTCGGAAATCACCCGTACAGCCTGCCGTCGCGCGCATCAGGCTGCCTATCGGGAATTCCCCTGCGCGGATGTCAGCGCCGGACGGTACCGCGATGGAAGTTGACCCGGAAGCTGGCACCGCCGCCGGCCGCCTCGCCGACACTGACCGAACCGCCGTGGTGCTGCACGATTTCCTTCACCAGGTGCAGGCCCAGGCCACTGCCGCTGCCCGCCGCGCGCAGGCGATGGAAGGGCTCGAAGATGGCCTCGCGGTCTCCGACCGGAATACCGGCGCCCTGATCGCTGACTTCCAGCAGGCCACGGGCGTCCAGGCGCACGCAGATGGTGCCGCGCCCGCCGCCATGGACGATGGCGTTGTGCACCAGGTTGGCGATGACCCGCCCCAGCGCCAGGCTGTCGCCGTGGATCCACACCGGGGCCTCCGGGGCGTCCACTTCGAAGCCATAGCCGGCACCGACCACCAGGGGGGCAAGATCGGCAGCCGCCTCACGCACCAGCAGCGCCAGGTCCAGCCGCTGCAGCGCGCCGACATTGCGATCAAGCCGCTGCAGATCCAGCAGGTGCTCGGCCACGTTGCCGAGGCGTGCGACGTCGGTCAGCAGCTGCGACTTGAGCTCGCCCTGCGGCAACTGCGACAGGCGCGCCTGCACCACCGCGATCGGTACCCGCAGCTCATGCGCGGCGTCGGCAAGGAACTTGTCACGCGCCGCATAGCCCTGCTGCACCTTGTCGATGGCATCGTTGAAGGCTTCCACCAGCGGCGCGACCTCGGTCGACACCAGCTGCGCGTCCAGCCGCGCGCCGGGCTGGCCGATGTCCAGCTCCTTGGCCTGCTGTGCGGACCGGCGCACGCCACGCATCGCACGGTGGATCACCGTCGGCATCACCAGCAGCGTGACCACGATCAACGGCAGGAAGAACCACAGGCCGATCAGGCGCAGCACCATCAGCGCGCCATCCAGCAGCCCGCCCTTCGGCGCCCCCCCGACCATCACCGTGATGCGGCGGCCGTCCTCGTTGCGGATCATCACCCGCGCCACGTCGAGGTACGGCGGCACCAGTGAGCCGAGTTCGGTGGCCCCCAGCGTCGGCAGCCTCGCCAGCAGCGGCGCGTGGATTGCCGGAATGGTGCCGCGTTCCAGCCACATGCCCTTGTCATCGACCGCCGCGAACCAGAGGTTGCCACCCGCGCCCGCGTCCAGCTTGTGCCAGCGTGCTTCATCCAGCACCAGCCGGCCGCCCTCACTGTGCACGGCCTTGGCCACCGCCTCGGCCATGAACATGTCCATGCCCCAGGAATCCTTGTCACCCCAGGTCAGGATCAGCGCGACCACCGCGAACAGCACGGTGAACGCCTGGGCCAGGAACAATCGCCAGGCCAGCCCAAGCGTGATGGAGCGGATCGGACGTGTCGGACGCGCCATCTCAGGCCTCCGCCAGCAGGTAGCCGACGCCACGGATCACATGGATTTCCACACCGGCCCCGGCCTGCTGCAGCGCCTTGCGCAGCTTGGAAATGTGCGCATCGAGCGCATTTGACTGGATCTCATCATCAAAACCGTACACCGCCGCCTCCAGAGCGCTGCGGGTGACCGTGCGTCCCTGGCGCATCGCCAGCGCCTGCAGCACCAGCACCTGGCGTCGGGGCAGCGCCAGCGGCTGGCCTTCCACCTGCGCCTGCAGCGATTCGAAGTCGAATTCCAGCCGGCCCAGATGCAGGCTCGGCGTTACCATCGCCGAGGGCCGCCGCGAAACTGCGCGGATCCGCGCCATCAGTTCCTCGATCGCGACCGGCTTGACCAGGTAGTCATCGGCACCGACGTCCAGCCCCTCGACCTTGTCCGACAGCGTGCCCTTGGCGGTCAGCATGATCACCGCCAGGTTGGGGCGCAGCGCCCGCGCAGTGGCAACGAAACCGGCGCCGTCGCCATCGGGCAGCTGCCGGTCGAGCAGCATCAACTGGTGCACCGGTTCGCGCAGTGCGATGGCCGCCTCCGCCAGGCTGCCGACCACATCGGCCACCACGCCCTGCCGCTCCAGCCCCGATTGCAGGGCACGGGACAGATCAGGATCGTCTTCGACCAGGAGGATGCGCATCAGAGGCTCGGCTACCGGAAACGGTGCCGATCATAGTGCCTGGCGCCGGGTTTGGGCGCCTTCGCGTGCGGATTGTCCAAGCGCAATGTTCTGACAATGTTGAGCCCGCACCATGCACAGCCATCCCCCGCAAAGTGGCTGATCGATGCCGTCGCTGTCCCCGACTCTGCTGCGCCCGCTGCTGTTCACCGCTGCCATCGGCCTTCCGTTGATCACCCACGCCGCCGACCGCAACCCGGGTGTGCAGGCCGGTATCAGTGCCGGCGCGACCTCGGGTGCGTATGCCCACTACGACGTCAAGCCGCTGGTCGTCCCCTCCATTGCCTGGCAGGGCGAGCGCTTCTTCGCCAGCCCGGGCTCGCTGGGCATGTACCTGTACCAGGGCCAGGGCCTGCGCCTGTCGGCCGCAGTCACGCCCTACACGCTGCGCTTCAAGACCGACGACGTGAACGATCCCCAGCTGCGTCGCCTGCACAGCCGGCAGATGTCTGCCATGGCCGGCATCAACGGCGAGTACAGCGCCGACTGGGGCATCGTCGAGGCCAGTGTGATGCGCGAGGTCACCGGGCACGGAGGTGGCATGGAATCACGCCTGCACTACAGCTATCCGATCCAGGCCGGTCGCTTCACCTGGGTGCCCAAGGTCGGCGTGGTGCACTCCAGTGCGCGCCTGCTGGATTACTACTACGGCATCACCGACGAAGAAGCGCTGCGCTCGGGACTTGCCGCCTACAACCCGGGCAGCGCGACATCGCCAAGCCTGCAGATCGCGGTCAGTACGCCGCTGGGCACGAAGTGGCGCGCGACCGGTGTGGTCGCCAACCAGTGGTTTGGCAATGCAGTAAAGGACAGCCCGATGGCCCGTCGCGGCACGCAGACGTCGGCCTTCGTTTCCCTGATGCGCTCGTTCTGATCGAGCGCCCGCAACGGACAAGGACCCCCACATGGCCTCCGTCTCCCCCACTCCCGAAGCCCACGCGATCCTGCGCGCTCCCGACCTGGACAGCGCCGAACGCGCCTACCTGGGCCTGATGCCCGATCTGGAGCACGTGAATGCACTGGCCCGCCGCGCCCTCGGGCTTTCGCGCGTCGCCGACGCGGCACGCGGCTACGCGCTGTCGATGACCCTGGTCGGGCTGCGCCTGCAGGAACTGGAAATGGGCGAGGCGAGCGCGAAGGAACATCGCCAGGCCACCCTGCGCAGCCTGCGCCAGGCCTTCAGCGCCTGAGCGCAGGCCAGCAACGCGGCCAGTGCTGCGCGGCAGCGGGAAGACTCAGCGGAACGTGGTCCACGCCAGCACTGCCGCCAGCAGGGCCACCCAGATCACCGCCTTGAAGGTACCCTCCAGCATGTTGCCGCCGAACAGCAGTTCGAGGAAGGGATTGGGCCGGGAAACCGGAACATGCTCGCTCATCGGTGTTTGATCCTGGTAATGGTTGCAGGGTGCGCGTGCCTGACCGCGCAGGCAACACTCTAGTACAGGCGGCGCCTCTGCGGACGTGCGGGCAACATCGCCTTAACAACCCGCGCGCCCGATCGGGTATGTTCGGCCCAACGCTGTGTTCAAGGATGATCGATGCTCAAGCGCGTCCTGTTCCCCGTTGTCGCTCTGCTGCTGTCCGCACTGATCGTCGTGCTGGGATGGCAGAACCACCAGCTCCGGCAGATCAACGCGCAGATGGCTGCCCAACTGCAGAACATGCGGCTGGAAGCGCACGGCCTCGACCTGGGCAGCCGCCCGGACGCACTGGCGCTGCGCACGACCCGGCACACCCACGTCGATATCGGCGGCGCGCGCGACGTACCTCAGATCCTGTACTTCTTTTCCACCACCTGCCGCTACTGCCTGGCCTCGATGCCGCAGCTGCAACAGATCGCAGCGGCGCGCGGCCGCGGTGAACTGATCGGTGTGGGACTGCCCCCTTACGACCAACTGGCCGACTACGCCGGAAGGCATGCATTGCAGTTTCCGATCGCCATCGACAGCGAAGGCGATGCGTCCAGGCGCTACCGCGCCACGGTCACGCCGATGCTGATGGTGCTGGCCCCCGATGGCAGCGTGACCTACAAGCATGTAGGCCAGCTCGATGAGCAGGTGGTGCGCGCCGCCATGAACTCACTGGCGCCAGCCCCCGCCCTGCCCTGATATGCCGCGCGCCACATCGGCGCGCACGTCATCGTTCACCGCATCCGCGCCACAACCGGCACTCCGGTGCCTTCGGCAACTGCAACACCACAACGCCAACCAAGGAGATACACATGATCGGAAAGAAAGTGCTTTCGTCCGTCGCCGGTATCGTCGTTGTCGCGGCCATGGCCTTCGGTGCCAGCCAGGCCTTCGCCGTCGCCCCCAAGACCGGCTATGCGCCCGGTTGCGAACCGCATCCGAGCTGCCCGTTCGGCAACTCGGGCAAGCCTGGCCAGGTGCTGTGCTGTGATCCGCTGTAATCGAAGCCGCGCCACAGGTCGGTCCCGCTGACCTGCTGCAGGCGCCGCAGCGCTGATCCA
Source organism: Stenotrophomonas maltophilia (assembly GCF_003205835.1). Taxonomy (GTDB): domain Bacteria; phylum Pseudomonadota; class Gammaproteobacteria; order Xanthomonadales; family Xanthomonadaceae; genus Stenotrophomonas; species Stenotrophomonas riyadhensis. The sequence goes on along the minus strand of NZ_CP029773.1, from coordinate 1,549,802 downwards.
GTCCTGCGGCGATGATCGGTGCCCACCCGCACATGGGGCACCGCGCCGGGTCGCCCCCAGGGGCGGCCCGGCACTTCCGGCCCCGGATTCATCCTTCCCCGAGCGTCTTGGCGCGCGCTTTAGCGGCTTTCGTCGCATACCGGTTTCACACTGCAGGGGGCAGTGCCACGCTGGACTCCCTTCTCCGGAGCACCGTGCCATGCCGATGCTTGCCCTGCTGCTGCTGTGCGCTGGTCTGTTCGGCCGCGATACCGACGCCGGGGATGCCCCCCTGCGCAGCCAGATCCTGCAGGCCGACGCTGGGCAGGCAGAAACATCACCGATGCCGGATCGGAAAGCGGACCCGGCAACCCTGCAGCTGTACCGGCTGCGTCAGGATCGCGTCCTGCGCGTGGGCAACCAGCCCCTGCAGGCCGGCGCCCCGCAGCGGCATACCGGCTCGACGCGCTTCGCGCAGGTCTGGGAACGCGTGGATGGGCACTGGCGGATGCAGCGCATGATCAGCATCGACGAATGGGTCGCCCAACGCTGACCGCTGGCTGCAGCCCACCGGCGCAAACGAAAAAAGCCGGCCCAGGGCCGGCTTCCATCGTGATCCACCGCTGCACCGGCAATGCCGGGAGCCAGGTGGTGGGCGGTACAGGGTTCGAACCTGTGACCCCTACCATGTCAAGGTAGTGCTCTACCGCTGAGCTAACCGCCCATCTTGTTCTTGCCGCCCGAAAGCTGGCCTTGCTACGTAAAAACCCGGCGCCAGGGCCGGGCTTTGCAGTTCACGACAGCCCCCTTCCAGGGACTTCGTGGTGGGCGGTACAGGGTTCGAACCTGTGACCCCTACCATGTCAAGGTAGTGCTCTACCGCTGAGCTAACCGCCCGTTTTTGCTTCTGAACGTCCGCGATTGCGTCGGTGCAGGCCGCGTATATTACGGATGCCGGCCGTGAAGCGCAACACTTTTGTGAAGAAGATGCTGCACCGCCGCGTTCAGCCCAGACTCGCTTCCTTCAGCTGCCGGATCTGGTCACGCACGCGGGCGGCATCCTCGAATTCCAGGTCCTTGGCGTGCTGGTACATCTGCTGCTCCAGCGTCTTGAGACGGGACGCCAGCTGGGCCGGGCTGAGCGATCGATAGTCACTCCCTTCCTCGGCAACACCAGGCCTGCCCTTGCCCTTGCCCTTCTTTGCTTCCTTCTCGGCCGCATCCGAGCGCGCACCTTCCAGTACATCGGTGATCGGACGCGCCACCGAGCGCGGCACGATGCCGTGCTGCTCGTTGTACTCGACCTGCTTGGCGCGACGACGGTCGGTCTCGTCGATCGCCGCCTGCATCGAACGAGTGATCCTGTCCGCATACAGGATCGCCTTGCCACGCACGTTGCGGGCGGCACGGCCGATGGTCTGGATCAGCGAACCGGTCGAGCGCAGGAAGCCCTCCTTGTCGGCATCCAGGATCGCCACCAGTGACACTTCGGGCATGTCCAGGCCCTCGCGCAGCAGGTTGATGCCCACCAGCACATCGAACTTGCCCAGGCGAAGGTCGCGGATGATCTCCACGCGCTCGACCGTGTCGACGTCCGAGTGCAGGTAGCGCACGCGGATGCCGTGTTCGGTCAGGTATTCGGTGAGGTTCTCGGCCATGCGCTTGGTCAGCGTCGTGACCAGCACACGGTCACCGGCCTTGATGCGCGCGTTGGCTTCGCTCATCAGGTCGTCAACCTGGGTGCCCACCGGGCGGATCTCCACCACCGGGTCGATCAGGCCGGTCGGACGCACGACCAGTTCGGTGATCTCGTCACCGGCCTCGCGGTACTCATAGGGGCCTGGCGTGGCCGACACATAGATGCTGCGCGGGCAGCGCTCTTCCCACTCCTCGAAGCGCAACGGCCGGTTGTCCAGCGCCGAGGGCAGCCGGAACCCGAACTCGACCAGCGTCTCCTTGCGCGAACGGTCGCCCTTGAACATGGCACCGATCTGCGGAATGGTCACGTGCGATTCGTCGATCACCAGCAGCGCGTCGGCTGGCAGGTAGTCGAACAATGTCGGCGGCGGTTCGCCGGCGTTCTTGCCGGTCAGGTGCCGGGAGTAGTTCTCGATGCCGTTGCAGTAGCCGACCTCGGCCATCATTTCCAGATCGAACTGGGTGCGCTGCGCCAGGCGCTGCGCCTCCACCAGCTTGTTCTGCGCGTACAGCTGCTCCAGGCGCTCCTTCAGCTCGACCTTGATCGTCTCGATCGCCGCCAGCACACGCTCGCGCGTGGTGGCGTAATGGGTCTTCGGGTAGACCGTGAAGCGCTGCATGTTGCGCAGCGTCTCGCCGGTGAGCGGGTCGAACAGGGTGATCTTCTCGACCTCGCCATCAAACAGCTCCAGGCGCAACGCCTCGCTGTCCGACTCGGCCGGGAACACGTCGATCACTTCGCCGCGCACGCGGAACGTACCGCGCTGCAGTTCGTACTCGTTGCGCGTGTACTGCAGCTGGGTCAGATGGTTGATCAGGTCGCGCTGGTCGATGCGTTCGCCCTTGGACAGGATCAGGCGCAGCGACAGATAGTCTTCCGGCGCACCCAGGCCATAGATCGCCGACACCGTTGCCACCACGATCGCGTCCGGGCGCGACAGCAGGGTCTTGGTCGCAGCCAGCCGCATCTGCTCGATGTGCTCGTTGATCGAACTGTCCTTCTCGATGAAGGTGTCCGACGAGGGCACGTAGGCTTCCGGCTGGTAGTAATCGTAGTAGCTGACGAAATACTCCACCGCGTTGTGCGGGAAGAACGCCTTGAACTCGCCATACAGCTGCGCCGCCAGCGTCTTGTTCGGCGCCATGATCAGCGTCGGCTTCTGCACGTTCTGGATGACGTTGGCGATGGTGTAGGTCTTGCCCGAGCCGGTCACGCCCAGCAGCGTCTGCTTGGCGATGCCCGCTTCGAAGTTGCTGGTCAGCTTCGCGATGGCATCGGGCTGGTCGCCCGCCGGCGAGTACGGCGAGACGAGTTCAAAACGGTCGCTCATGGTGGTGCCAGTTCCCGGGAGTAGTGAGTATACGGGGCATGGAGTGACGGCCCGCTGAGGGGTTTTCGGACCCGCCAGGCCATGGATGGCCGATGCACGGATTCCACGCGCAAGCGCAGCGTTGGGGACCATCCCTGGAACCGTGCTGCCATGCCTCCCATCCGCCGCCTGCAGCAATGCGGTCTCAGCCTCATCGAGCTTGTCGCAGTCCTGGCTGCACTGGCGATCCTGTGCTCGCTGGCACTGCCCCCCTCGGCACGGCATCTCGACCATTGGCACGCCGACATGGTCCGCATGCGCCTGGTATCGGTGTTCAACAGCGCCCGCGCCACCGCCCTTACCCACCGCCGACCAGTAACCGTCTGTCCCAGCCAGGACGGCATCGAGTGCAGCGACGACTGGGTCCGCGGCTGGCTGATTGAAACCGAGCCCGCGGCGTTCCCCGCAGACGTCGCTGTCCGGCGTCAATTCCAGCCAGGCACGCAGGCTTCGGGGGTACGCGCGGGCATCAGCAGCGGACGCCGCCGGCTACGATTCCAGGCCGATGGCCGCAGCGCAGGCAGCACGCTGACCGTCCAGATCTGCGCAGGCTCCCGCCTGCACGGTACGGTGGTGGTGAACAATATCGGCCGAACCCGCTCCACACGACAGCAGGTGCCCGCTCCCTGCCCACTCTGAGTTGGCAGGCCGCTTGACGCAGAAACGCAGAAGCCGCGATTTCTCGCGGCTTCTGCAGGATCTGGCGCCCGAAGTTGGACTCGAACCAACGACCCCCTGATTAACAGTCAAGTGCTCTAACCGGCTGAGCTATTCGGGCGGGGAGGCGCATTCTAGATGCTCATTCCAGATCATGCAAGCCTTTGCCGGATCTCCCTACCAGCAGGTCTGGCTGGAGGTGTTCGCCGGCGTCTTCACGCCGGCCTGGTTGATGCTCAACGTCCCGCAGCTGTCCTTGGCCTGCCCGCCCTGGGGCACCGCGGTGATGGTGAACGTCGATGCCGTCGGCACAATGCTCACTTCATACCAGATGGACGACCCGCCCTCACGAGGCGAGTTGATCTTGGTCGAGCTCGTCTCACTGAAGGTGAACGAGGCGTAGCTGTTGTTCTGCGTGTGATGCCGCTCGGCGCGCTGTGCGTACTCGACCATTTCCGCCTTGACCGCGGCCCGATGCGACTTGCGAACGTGTTCGGAATAGCTGGGATAGGCGATGGCAGCCAGGACCGCGATGACCGCAACCACGGCCATCAACTCGATCAGCGTGAAGCCCTGCTGGATGGATCGCCTTGCGGGACGCGAAACGAAACGCTTGCTCACTGGATCTGTCTCCACGATTGGCGACCACACGGATAGGGAATGTAGACAGACTGGTCGCCATTCTTCAGGAACGACACGCATGCGGGCTGCGGTGGTGTTGGCGGTCCACCACCCGGCTCGAGTTCTGGTGGCGTATCTCTTGGCAGAGCGCCTGGTTTGACATCGCGTACCGGTCCGCCGCTGGTGCTGGTCGTCACCGTTTTCAGTGCGGCGACACCATCACCGATCGCGGTGCCGTCGGGCGAGCCGATCCGGGCGCGCCCGAAGGCCCCGCCGCCGTTCAACGCTTCCAGACCGAACAGCCAGTTGGTTCCCGACGAAGAACAACCAGAACCACCGGGTGTCGGCAGATAGGTCGGCATGAACACTACGCCATCGGACAATGAGGGATTGCCTACAAAGCGCTCACCTGCGGGCAAGTCCACATACCAGCCCAGACTGCCATTGGGCGGCGTACTACGAACAAGCGTGCGCTGGTCACCATTGGTCACCACCTGACCCCCGGTCAGGCTGGCGCTGGTCAACGTCGCCGATACCGCACCGTTGGCCAGATCATTGACCGCATAGAGGCTCTGCACCGACGTATCGGCCTGGTCACCGATGAAGGAGAAGCTGCCACTGCCGAAGAACAGCATGACACCGCCATTCGGGCCGCTACCAGCCGTGATGCCACCGGTGATCGGCTGCCGCAGGGTGCGGTTGTTGTCGGTGTAGGTGCGGGTGGTGAACACAGGCGTGCCTACCGTCGTCGCACTGCTGCGCAGATCGAACTTCCACACGGCACCCTTCTGGTCGGTGCCGTACACCGTGTCCGTATAGCCATCGCGACGGCGCTGGTCCTGCTTGTCGCCACCCCAGCGGTCGATGGCCACGATACTGCCCAGGCCATTGTTGCCGTCAGGCGCGCCCGACGTCTCAACCGCCTCGATCATGGTCACGTTCGGCGTTCCCGTACCAATATCGACCACGAACAGCACGGCCTTCTGGCTGCGGCTGTTGTAGCCATTGCCGAAGATCGCCTTCCAGGTCGGTACACCGTTGGCACCCAGTACCGGCACGATCACTGGCTTGCCCAGCACGTGCCCGATGTTGTTGCGCACGTTGGCCGGCAGGCTGTTGTCCAGGTCGCTGATTTCCCACAGCTTGCTGGCCGTGCTGAAGGTGTTGCCCGCAGTAACGTCCAACGCGAAAACACTGCGTCCGCCTGCACCCGAGGCGCCTACCAGCGTGGTGTGCCAGTTGCCGCCGTAGAAGGTGTCGCCTACGCTGATCTGGCCATCAACATAATAGCGGTGATCGAACTTCTGGTCGTTGAGATCGGCAGCGTTGTAGGGGAACAGCAGGTTGCCCATGTGCCCCAGCGCGGTTGCCGGAATGTAACCAAAGCTCTCGGCGCCGCCATTGCCGGTAACCACGCCCTTCGCGTTCATGCCGCCATCGAAGCCATGCAGCATGCCGTCATTGGCCCCGACATAGACCATGTAGCGTGCGCGCTCGGCCTTGCTGGTCAGGTAGGCGCCGTAGGTGGTGCCCAGGTTGCCCGCCAGGCGCCGATAGCCGTAGTCGTCCGAGGGCGCGCTGACAACAGGGCTGGATGTGACGATATCGCCCAGGCGGGTGGTTCGATCACGCAGCTTGCCACCACTGCGCTTCTCTCCGGCAGTGTCTCCCAGCAGATACTTCACGGCAGAGTCCGCCGTTGCACCCAGTTTCTCCAGTTCGGCCTGGTTGCAGCGCGACATGCCCGGATAGAGCTCGGTCGACTTGGTGCAGAGGTCGGCCAGCGAAACGTTGGTACCGTTGAAACGACTGGTGGCGCCGCTCTTGGTGAAATAGACGTTGCGCATTTCGGCGGTCGGAAGCTGCGCACTGGCCTCCCAGATCGGCGTATAGACCACTGCGCGGGTCTTGGGGTCCACCGAAATCTTGCTGGCCGTCAGGCGGCTGAACCAGTCTGTACCTTCGTTGGCGATCTCATAGGTCGGTTCGACCGACACCGAGCCCGCACCGATGCGTGCACCACTGGCGCCCTTACCGCCGGAAGGAGACGCGCCACTGGTCACTGCCGACAGCACACGGCGCATTGCCGTGGTGATCTCAGCCGGCGTACGGGCATTGATGTACTCGCCCCGAGTATTGACGGCGGCATGCCAGATGTCGTCGACCGTACTTCGGTCATTGTCTGCCGAGGCGGGCCACCTGGAGTAGATCGTGGAGTCGGTGAACGGATCCTGGTCCAGGTCCGGGTTGAACAGCGTGCCCCGGGCACCCAGCGTGACACCATAGAAGTTCAGGTGCAGGTTGGTCTGGCAGTCCAGCCGCTTGTCGGGATTGCCAGTCTTGCAGGCCTGCACCACAGGCACCTGGCCCGCCGGCAGATCGGGACGCAGCGGGGGCTTGCCGCCTTGATTGATGTAGTACTGGCTGACGATGTCCGCCATGGTGTTGAAGTTGGAATCACTGAACGGAATGCCCATTCCGCCATCGGCATTCTGGGCGGTGGTCGGTCCTCCCCCGTTGCTGAAGCCGTCGGTGAACAGCATCACCGCATTCTTCTGGCAGGCCAGCTTCACCGGCGCGTCCTTGTCGGTGCGGGTGAACTGCAGCGCAGCGGCGTCAACGGCCCAGCGGTTGGGGGTACCACCATTGGCCGTGAGCCCAATCATGTCCGAATACAGGGCAAGCTTGGCATCGGGCTGCGCCAGGTCACGCATTGCCAGCGGCTTCCTGACACTGTTGTAATTGGTGTAATCACCGATGCGGAAATAGCCTACCCGCAGGTTGTTGACGCCTGCCAGCGACCGGGTCATGCCGGCGATCATCGCGCGGTTGCGGTTGCCGTAGAAGGAGTACCAGTTGGCAAAATTCTGCAGCGCGTCCTTGTTGCTGTCGGTGATCGTGTACTTCCACATCGCACAGCCACTGCCACAGGCGTTGTCGATCTTGACCCGGCTCACTCCGGAATACACACCGGCCTTGTCTTCGCGCTGCGGGTAGGGATCCTTGTCGTTCGTCCACGGCAGGAAGAAGGTCGCCGGCCAGTACTGGACGTAGATGTTCGAGGACCCTCTCCAGGTTATGTCCTGTTCGGCGGTCCGGTCCCGGCCATCGTTGTAGGTGGTCCCCTTCGGAATCACCATGCCGGTCAGGATCCGCGACGTACCGCTGAAATAGTTGGCAGCCAACGCCACCCTTGTCGAACCTCGCGGATCAATCAGGGTCGACGTCGGATTGGCTTCATCGTAGGGCTTGCCCGTGCCATCGATCCAGGGCTCATACTTCACCTCCGGATTGAAGTAGGTCGGGTTGTAGGTAGGCGAGCGGGCAAATCCCAGTGAATCCAGCTGCGGGATCGCATAGTAGCCACTGCTGATGACTGGGCCGGGCAGCACGTAGTAGTAGCTGCAGGTGCCGACGCCCACATTCAGATTGCCATTGCGATCGAAGAAGCTGCCGCCGCTCGCGCAGCCGGCACCATCCTGCCCGGGGAACTGGGTCTGGAAGGTCATCGACCCCGAGTCGTCCACCGCCATGATGAACGCGGGTGGCGTCTGCACCTGGTTGTTCAACGGCGCCTGTGCCAGCAACCCCTGGGCCTGGGCTGCGGTCAGGTTGTAGGCAACCACGCCCAGGCCGGCCAACCCTACGGCCGACGCCGCTGCAATCCACTTGAATCTACGCGTAGCCATGCCGCGCCCTCAAAGCTTGAAAATGGTATCGATCACCGACGATGACGTTGCATTGGCAGGGTCATCGGCCGCGAACGCGGTTATCTGGTAGGTATACGTCGCGCTGTCATCGGCCTGCCCCTCATCCAGGGCGTTGCCACCCGGGCCACCGCACTTGTCGATGCGGCGAACGCTCACTTTCGGCACGGCGGTGATCACCTGCGAACGCCCCCACTGCACGGGGTCGAAACGGTCCTCGCAGTCGTAGCTGATATCGCCCGACGCCAGCACGCTGCCCGTCGGCACATCGGTGCGGTTGGCGATCGCCTCCGCCGCGCGCTCTGCATTGCGCACCACGCCTTCCGCGTTCTGGAAGGAGCGATTCACCGCGCGATAGTTGGAGGCCATCTTCTCCTGCATGCCAGCAACCTGCATGCCCGCGATGCCGATCAGTGCCAGCAGCAGCAGCATGATCAGCGCCACGTACAACACCGCTCCCTCCTGCCGCCGGGGCAGCATGGGCGCGCGGTTGGCCCGGTGACGCATGGTTGGTGATCGGCTCATGATCAATTCCCGTAGAGTCGGTTACGCAGCGCGATGCTGACTTCGTAGGCGGTCCGGTAGCGCCCGTCGGTCACGCCATCCTGGCTGTAGGTAACCCCCAGCACACCCAGCTTGGCTGCCGCATCGGTCGGTTTGCCTGCGCTTGCCGGTGAGGCGCTGCGCGCGATGAGGCCCACGCGCACCTGACCGACCCGCAGCCACTGACCGGCGCCGGTCGCGTCCGTCTGGGTGGTGACCGTCGAAGCAGTCTGCAGGCGCGTGATGTTGCCCACCGGCGATGAGCCCGGCGCGATGCTGGCAGTGGTATCCAGGCCGAACAGCAACTGCATGTTCTCGATGCCTTCAACCAGTTCTTCATTGATGGTGTAGGCGCCACTGGCATCTGCCCGGGCGCGGCGAAGCCCCGGACCACTCACCCCCTGGCCCACGTAATACACCAGTGATTCGGCGCGATAGACCATCGTCGGCGCAGGCTGCGGTGCGTGCCGCGACAGGCTGACCCCCGTGGCCGTGATGGTTCCGGCGGCGGTTGTCCCCTTGAAGATGTCCACCGCATCACAACTGGAAACACCAAACAGGGTCGGAGCGGAGACACCGCCTTCGGTCAGTCGCTGCCAGCGTGCGGCATCGACGGTCAGAACCGAACCATTCACGGCCAGTACCGGCACACCCTCGGGAGCAAGGAACCGCAGCACCAGGATGTCGCTGCCCGGCATCGGCGCCGGCGAAAGCTTGGCGATTGCGGTCGGCAGGTTGGCAGGCAGCGAACCCTTGCCTACCTCCAGCTGGGTGCCAGGCCCGGTATCAGGGGCTTCATAGCCCTGCACCGCCACGCTGAAATCCAACGGATTGCCGCTTCCGGACACCGCGCCGAGATTGTAATGCGGCTCTCCCTGCCCCTTCGTCACGTGTGCCTGGTCATTGACGCAGCCCAGATGGCCGGCCATGCGGATGTCACGCTCGAGGAAGTCCAGCGCGAACCGACCGTTTTCCTGTGCACGCGCAACACCTTCGGACAACCGCGATGCTGACTGGGAAGCGATGAAGAGCTGGATGACCCCCAGCATCAGCACCAGGCCGATGACCATGGCGATCATCAACTCGATCAGCGACAGACCCGCCTGCCGGGCGGACGTGGAAAGCGATGCATTCATAGCTGGGTCTGCAGGGCGAAGGTGGTCGGCGTATCCGGGCTTTTCGGGTTCCAGCGCTCATCGGCCCAGCTGATGGCCACGGTCGCCACACCGTTGTTGACGGTCACGGTGGCTGCGGCGTTGTCACCGAGCGCCTTGACCACCCGGCACTGCCAGTCGGTGATGTTCTGCGCGATGCTGACGGCCGCGGTGGTCGGCGCACAGACCCCGGCGGCGGTCCGGCTCCCCGAGGTGAAACTCGCATTGGCGTACCACGCCGACTGGTAGCGGTTGCTGCGCATCTGCTCGGTCAGGTCATAGGCCAGATTGGTCGCCTGGGTGCGGTAATTGGCACTCTGCACGTAGCGCACGTTCATGGTCTGCAGCAGCGCGAAGCCGAGCAGGCCAAACGCCAGGACCACGATCGCAATGAGTACCTCCAGCAGGCTGAAGCCCCCATGCTGGCGCGCGGCATGGAATGACGGATGCTTCATGGGCAGGGCCCCTTCGTACTGTTGACCTGGCCCGAGGCATTGATGGTGATCGTGCTCATCATCGGATCCTTGCCACACTTGTCGGGGCGCAGGGTAATGACCTGATCGCCTGCCGCGCGGCGACGGCCGCGCGCATCGAAGGCCACCAGCGTCTGCGGGCCGGCCACGACCAGGCCTGGGTTGATCTGGTTGAAACGCAGCACGATTTCGCCATTGTCGAAATCGCCGTTGCCGGAGGTATCGCTGAAGGCCATCATGCCCTTGTCCCACTTTCCGTCGCAGCGCGTGCCATCACTGCTGCCGCACACGCCGCCGCCACGGTTGTTGCGTATGGCATCACTGCGCGCAAGGTTGAGCAGGCCGATCAGTTCATTGTGGGCAGAGACGACCCGATTGGAGCGGATCGTGCTCTGGAAGCTGGGAAACGCAATGGTGGCCAGCACTGCCAGCACGATCAGCGCCACCATCAGTTCAACCAGCGTGAAGCCGCTTTCCCGGCGCAAAGACATTGGACGCTCCCCAGCGTGTTGATGGCCACGATGGGCCATCGTCCTGCCACCGGCAAGCGGCGGCAGGATGAACGGTCAATCCGGGGCGACGGGCGTCAAAGCCTTGACGACCCGCCCTCCCCTGCCCGCCCCGGCGCGATCCCCATCGCGCCGGCGCAGGCTCAGGCCAGCACCTGGTAGCAGGGCTGGTATTCGCCGGAGATCTTCATCCGACGCTGCTCGACGAAGGCGCGCAGCAATGCGTCCAGGGCCTGCATCATGTCCGGGTCGCCATGGATCTGGAACGGCCCGAACTGCTCGATGCGGCGCATGCCGTCCTCCTTCACGTTACCGGCGACGATGCCCGAGAACGCCCGGCGCAGATCGGCTGCCAGCGCGTGCGGCGCGCGCCCGTGGTGCAGGTCCAGCGCGGCCATTGCCTCGTGGGTCGGCACGAACGGCTGCTGGTACTCCCACGGAATCTCGATCGACCAGTTGAAGAAGAACGAGTCCTTCTGTGCCAGGCGATGCTCGCGCACGCGCTTGATACCGTTGGCCATCTTCTTGGCCACCGCCACCGGGTCGCCGATGATGATCTCGTAGCGCTCGGCTGCAGCATCGCCCAGGGTCAGGCGGATGAAGCGATCGATCTGCTCGAAGTACGGCGCCGCCACGGTCGGGCCGGTCAGGATCAGCGGGAACGGCAGGTCCTTGTTTTCCTCGCGCAGCAGGATGCCGAGCAGGTACAGGATTTCCTCGGCGGTGCCGACGCCACCGGCGAACACGATGATGCCGTGGCCGATGCGGACGAAGGCCTCAAGGCGCTTCTCGATGTCCGGCATGATCACCAGGTGGTTGACGATCGGGTTCGGCGACTCGGCGGCGATGATGCCCGGCTCGGTCAGGCCGATGTAGCGCGTCACGGTGCGGCGCTGCTTGGCATGGGCGATGGTGGCCCCCTTCATCGGGCCCTTCATCGCACCCGGGCCGCAGCCGGTGCAGATGTCGAGGCCGCGCAGGCCCAGCTCATAACCCACCTGCTTGGTGTACAGGTACTCGTCGCGCGAGATCGAGTGGCCGCCCCAGCACACCACCAGGTTCGGGTCGCCCGGGTTGAGGATGCGCGCATTGCGCAGCAGGCCGAACACCGCGTTGGTGATGCCCTCGGACGACTCCAGCTCGGCCGCGTAGGCCGGGCCCATCTCGATGGCCATGTAGGCCAGGTCACGCACCACGGCGAACAGCAGTTCGGCGACGCCGCGGATGATCTCGCCATCGACGAAGGCCATCGCCGGTGCATTGACCAGGTCGATGCGCACGCCGCGATCCTGCTGCGCCACCTGGATGTCGAAATCGGGATACAGATCGCGCGCCGCGCGCGGATCGTCAGAGGCGCTTCCGCTGGTCAGCACGGCCAGCGCGCAGCGGCGCAGCAGCTCGTGCATACCGCCGGCAGACGCATCGCGCAGGCGGGCCACTTCGGCCCGCGACAGCACATCCAGCCCACCGCGCGGGTAGATCCGCGCATCCTGCACCGGCAGTGCACGGGCTGATTTTTCGTTCGTGGTCATGTCCAATTTTTCGCTTCCTTCAAGGTTTCCGACTGTACTGCCGCCCCCTTAAAAAGCAAAACGGCCGGGAAGCCCGACCGTTGGATGTGTGCTTCCCGCGTTCGCCTTTCCGGGACCGCATCGGCGGCGTTGGCACCGCGCACATTTCCGGATGCTACGCCGATGCCAGATGACCTGCAAGGACTTTCGCATGAACGGAAAACGGCCGGGTTTCCCCGGCCGTTTTCACTTACTGCTTCAGGCTCTGATGGATCAGAACTTGTACTTCACGGTCAGCTGCATCGACCAGCGCGACACGGCGGTGTTGCCCTTGTCGTTGTTGTTTTCCTGGACCGAGGAATCATCCGCACCGGTGAACGAGTACACGTACTTGCCGGTGGCCGGATCGATACCTGCGAAGTTGCCCACGCGACGGGTGGCGTAGAAGCCGTAGTCGTCGATCAGGCCCCACTTCTTGTTGAGCAGGTTGCCGACGTTCATGATGTCCAGCGCGATTTCACCCTTGTGGGTCTTCGCGAAGCCCGGGAACTCCTGGCTGATGCGGACATCGAAGCTGTTGACCCACTTGGCGCGGTGCTGGTTGGCCGGCACGGTGCTGCCACGGTAAGCATCGAGTTCCGGATTCTGCGCCAGCCAGTCGAAGAACTTCTTCTCCATGTCTGCGCCGCCAACAAACAGCACGTCGCCCGGGCCCTTCGGCACGTAGAACAGGTCGTTGCCGATCGCGCTGTCGCCGTTGGCATCGTTGTAGAACACGTAGCTGTACGGACGGCCCGAACGGCCTTCATAGAACAGGCCGACGCGGGTGGCGTTGTCACCGAAGAAGTTGTGCTTCCACTCCAGGGTACCGGTGATACGGTCCTTGATCGCATAGCGCGAGTTGTACGCGATGTTCTCGTTGGCGTTCAGGATCTGGGTGTTGTTCCAGTTCGAGGTGTTCTGCGAGCTGGTCAGCGGGCTCACTTCCTTCGACTGGGTGTAGGTGTAACCCAGCGACCAGCCCCAGTTCTCGGTCAGCGGCTTCGCCAGCGAGAAGGTCGCCTGGCTGCCGCGGCCCTTGTTGGTGTTGCGCAGGAGCAGCACGTCGCCGATGTTGTTCGGGCGGTAGTTGCGGTTCAGCACGCCATTGGTGCCGTTCTCCATGCCCAGGTTGTCACCGGTGCGGCTGTCGATCTTGCTGTTGGCCTGGTTCAGGCCCTTGTCGTTCCAGTAGATCTCACGACCGTCCTGTGCGGACACGTAGGTCGGGCCATTGCCCTTGCCATTGGTCAGGTCCAGACGCTCGAAGTACAGGCCATCCTTGACCTTGGTGAACAGCAGTTCGGCCGACGCCACGATGCCGTACCACGGCAGTTCGTGATCGAAGGCCAGGTTGGCCTTCCACACCGACGGCAGGCGGGTGCCCGGGTTGATGATGTCGACGTTCTGGCGCGCGATGATCTTCGACGGATCCGGGATAAACGGATTGTCGGCATCAGCACTGAAGCCACCCGGGTTGCCACTGACGTTGTACTCGACGTAGTTCAGGCCGGTGTTCTGATAGGCACCTGCCAGCCACACGTTCGGTGCAGCACCGCCGAACAGGCCCACGCCACCGCGCAGCTGGGTCGGGCGGTCGCTGTCGAAGGTGTAGTTGAAGCCAACGCGCGGCTGGATCAGGCTCTTGTCCACCAGCTTGGTGTTGTTGTAGCCATACAGTGACTGGATGTCGGCGTTGTACTTGGTCTGACTGGTGAAGTCCGGGATGTCCACGCGGACGCCGAACATCAGGCTCAGGTTGTAGTTGATCGCCCAGGTATCCTGGATGAACAGGCCAGTATTCTTCAGATGGAACTTGGCCGGAATGTCATCCAGGCTGCCGCCCGCGCGCGGAACGCGCAGCTGGTAGCCGTTCGCGGTACCCTTCAGGAACGAGGCCAGGTCACGGAAGTCATACGCGCCGTACAGGTTACGGCCGTAGAAGTTCATCAGGTCGTTGTCGGTGTAATCGAAACCGAACTTGACGGTGTGGTCACCGACGTACCAGGTACCGGCACCGAAGGCGCTCAGTTCCTTCGACTCGACCAGATTGGTGTGGGTGTTCTGCTCGGTACCCAGGTACAGCGAATTGTTGCCGAAGCGGACCCGCATCTGCGGCAGGTGCGAGGCGGCGACGCGGTTGGACGAGTAGTCCTTGTGCGAGACCTTGAACTCGGTCGAGAAGTTCTCGGACCAATCGCTGAACAGCTCACCCATCCAGGTTTCGTACTGGGTCGGCTGGGTGTACCAGAAGTCACTCAGCGAGAGTGCGCTGCTGCTGACCTGCGGGAAGCGGACGACGTCCTGCTTCATCTTGTTGTAGCGCAGGGCCGCACGGTGGTTCTCGTTGATGTTCCAGTCCAACTTGACCGCGTACTCTTCGATCTCGGTCTTGTTGTTCAGGTCACTGACGCCGCCCACCGGGTGGCCCAGTTCCGCCATGCGCTTCTGCACAGCCGAGATGTCAGCGTCGCTGATGCCGCCCTTCGCCGGATCCTTGTTATAAGGGCTGTCGCTCAGGCTGACGCCGCCACCACTACGCTCGTACTTTTCATAGTTGGTGAAGAAGAACAGCTTGTCCTTGACGATCGGGCCGCCGAAGGTCATGCCGTAGGTCTTCTCGTCCTTGAAGCCGTTGAAGTCCGACTTGTCACCTTCCAGGCGCGAGCGGACCATGTCCTTGTCGCGGTACGAACCGTACACGGTGCCGTGGAACTCATTGGTACCCGACTTGGTCACGGCGTTGATCACCGCGCCGGTACCACCCGAGATGGTGGTGTCGTAGTTGGCCAGGTCGATGTTGATTTCCTGGATGGCGTCCATCGACACCGGCTGACGCTCGGTCGGCAGGTTGTTGGAGCCCAGGCCAAACGGATCGGAGGCGCTGATGCCGTCGATGCGGATGGCGTTGTAACGGGTGTTCTGGCCACCGGCCGAGATCGCGCCGTCAGCCTTGCTGACCTGCGAGATGCGCGGGTCCAGGCGGATGTAGTCCTGGATGTTGCGGTTGGCCGACGGCAACGCATCCATCGTTTCACGGGTCACGTTGCTGCCGGTACCCATCTTGGTGGCGCTGAACAGGTCCAGGCCACCGGCGGTGGCAACGACGTTCACCGCGTCCAGATTGGTCGCAGCCAGATCACCGCCCAGGCTGGCGTTGACGGTGTTGACCTGATTCAGGTTCAGGAAGACACCCTCTTCGGTCTTGGTGCCTTCACCGGACTTGGTGATGGTGATGGTGTACGGACCACCCACGCGCAGGCCGCGCGCGTTGTATCGACCCGACGCATCGGTGGTGGCACGCGAAACAGTGCCCGACTCGGTGTGGGTGATGGTGACTTCAGCGCCGGCGACCGGCTGGCCTGCGGCGGACATCACCTGGCCGCCGACACCGGCAGAGGTGCTCTGGGCGAAGGCGGGAGCGGCGGCGAGTGCGGCCACGAGACCAAGGGTAAACTTGGACATCCGGAGTGGGTGGGTCATTTTTCGGTAGCCTCGATGCGAGTTGGCGATGGCGGAAAAAAAGCGCATCCAAACAGCCCTGCGGGTGGCTGGTCGGAGAGTTATCTGGGGTTCCCTACCGCTTGGCTGAAGGCAGCCATAACGGTTAACACTAGATTAACACGCTACGCCATCAATGTGACGGTTGTGCGACAAACGGCACCGGATCGCAACGCAATCGTGACGGGTTCTTCACTCCGCCTTTCCCCCGGCCTCATTCCGACAGGGGCGCCTCACTGGCGTCGAGAATCCGGCCTCGCCAGGCATGCCCGGCGCTGGACAGCAGGGTCACGGCCGCAGCGGCGGCGGCCTCCGGGCCTTGGGCGGCCGGGTCCTGGTCGACGGAATAGGCACGGGCGCGCAGCGCCGTGCGCAGCGGGCCGGGGTACAGGCCACTGACCCGTACCGGGCTGCGGCCAAGTTCGTCGTGCAGGCTGGTGATCAGGCCGCGCAGGCCATGCTGGGCCACGCCATACCCCCCCCAATAGGCCTGTCCGACCCGCTCGGGCGCATCCACTGCAAACACCATCGCCGCATCCTCGCGCTGCCGCAGCAGCGGCAGGCAGGCCTGGGCCAGCCAGGCCGGCGCGGTCAGGGTGACGTGCACCGCGCGGGCGAAACTGGCCGGATCGGCCAGTTCAAACGGAGTCAGGCCCGGGAAATGGGCGGCACAGACCAGCAGGCCGTCCAGCCGCCCGAGCTCGCGCTGCAGGGCCTGGGCCAGTTCGGCGTAGTCATCCGGGCCAGCGCCTTCCAGATCCAGCGGATACAGCAGCGGCTCCGGGCCAACGGCCTGGACCTGGGCGTAGACACGGTCGAGGCGGCGCGGCTTGCGGCCCAGCAGGACCACGGTGGCACCGGCCGCTGCGGCCGCAACGGCCGCCGCACTACCCAAGCCACCGCCGGCGCCGGCAACCAGCACCACGCGATCCTGCAACGGGCGGCCATCGAGCGCCCCGTCGGTCGGTGACGTCGATGGCCAGGCGCTCATCCCTGGGTTGCCTCTTCGACGATGCGCTTGAGCTCGCCGGCTTCGAACAGCTCCAGCACGATGTCGCAGCCGCCGATCAACTCACCATTGATGAACAGCTGCGGGAACGTCGGCAGGTTGGAGAATCGCGGCAGGTTGGCGCGGATCTCGGGTTCTTCCAGCACGTTGACGGTGCGCAGGGTGACCGCGCCGGCCGCCATCAACGCCTGTACGGCGCGGCTTGAGAAGCCGCACATCGGGTATTGCGGGGTGCCCTTCATGAACAGCACGAGCGGGTAACGATCGACCTCGGCCTGGATTTGCTGCATTACCGCCACAACCTCACTCCTTGCTTCGCCGGACAAACCGACCGCGGTGGTCGGCTAGACTGCCCACGGTAGCCGCCATTGTAAGCCGATGGAACCGGCTGCCGCCGCCCCTCTGGCCACGAACCTGTCCATGCCTGTCGAATTGCCTGCCCTTCCCTACCTTCCCGGCTCCCTGCAGCCGCATCTGTCCGCACAGACCCTGGAGCTGCACCACGGCCGCCATCACCGCGCCTACGTGGATGCGGTCAATGCCGGCATCCTCGGCACCGAGTGGGAAGAAGCGTCACTGGAAGAGATCGTCCGTCACGCCCAGGGCAAGCTGTTCGATGCTGCCGCCCAGGCCTGGAATCACGGCTTCTACTGGCAGTGCCTGCGTCCGCGCGGCGGCGGTGAGCCGCAGGGGCGGCTGGGCGAGCTGGTCAAGCGCCAGTTCGGCGACGTGCAGCGCCTGCGCGAGGAGTTCAACCGCACCGCACTGGGCCTGTTCGGCTCGGGCTGGGTGTGGCTGGTGCAGCATCCGGGCGGGCAGCTGGGCCTGCAGGCCACCCGCAATGCCGGCACCCCGCTGACCGGCGAGAGCACGCCACTGCTGTGCTGCGACGTCTGGGAACACGCCTACTACACCGACTACCAGAATGATCGCGCGCGCTATCTGGACGCTTTCTGGCAGATGGTCAACTGGGAATTCGCCGAGAGCCAGCTGCGCTGAAGCGGCGACTCGACCATGGGTAGTGCCGGCCGCTGGCCGGCACTACCCATACGCGCACGGACATACCCGATCTGCCGGCCAGCGGCCGGCACTACCGGGAAACAGAACAGAGCTTCACGCGTTCTCGTGCGCGGCCACGGCGTCCATGACCCGTGCCGAATACACCAGCGCCGCGCCGGCATTGAGCGACACCGCCACACCGAGCGCCTCGGCGATTTCCTCGCGGCTGGCGCCATGCTTCAGCGCCGCGTCCACGTGCACGGTGATGCAGCCGTCACAGCGGGTGGTCACCGCCACCGCCAGCGCGATCAGCTCGCGGGTCTTGGCATCAAGATGGTTGGTCTGCGCGCCCGCATTGGCCAGCGTGGCATAGCCCTTGACCGTATCCGGCGAGAGCTTGCCGATCTCGCCGATGCGGCCCTTCAGTTCCTTGCGGTAGGCATTCCAGTCGAGCATGGTCGTGACTCCTCTGAAAGGAGCTCCACGCTACCACCGGGAATGTTGCGCCGATGGCTGCACCGGTGCGCCACACCGTTGCAGCCATACAGGGGTGTGCCGGCAGCACGCCGGCACACCCGCGTTCAGCGGTTTCGCAGCGCGTGCACCGCCGGTGCCACCTGGGCCTGTCGGTCCAGTTCCAGGCCCACCTGGTCCAGCGCGTCGGCCAGTGCAGCAGCATCATCATCGCGCAGCGTGGCATGCCCCACCTTGCGGCCTTCGCGCGGCTCCTTGCCATAGTCATGCCAATGCCCGCTGGCCTGGGCCAGCACCGGCGCCGGGTCCGGCATCGCGCCCAGCCAGTTCAGCATGCAGGCATGGCCGAGCATGCGGGTGCTGCCCAGCGGCAGGCCCAGCACGGCACGCAGGTGGTTCTCGAACTGCGAGGTCTCGCTGCCTTCGATGGTCCAGTGGCCGGAGTTGTGCACGCGCGGCGCCATCTCATTGGCCAGCAGCTCGCCATCACGGCAGAACAGCTCAAGCGCGAACACACCAACGTACTGCAGGTGCTCGGCGACGCGACGGGCATAGCCGATCGCGGCCTGCTGCTCGGCGTCGGACAGCACGGCCGGGGCCACGCTGGCCGACAGCACGCCATCGACATGCCAGTTGCCGGTGACCGGCCAGGCCTCGAAGCTGCCATCACGGCCGCGCACGGCGACCACGCTGACCTCACGCTGGAAGGCCACGAAGCCTTCCAGGATCAGACCGGTACGCTCGACCTGCGCACCCAGCGCATCCCACGCAGCATCGATGTCGACTTCGCTGCGCAGGCGGAACTGACCCTTGCCGTCGTAACCGAGGCGGCGGGTCTTGAGGATGCACGGCAGACCGAACTCGGCGGCCTTCGCGGCCAGCTCCTCACGGCTGCGGATGTCGGCAAAGGCCGGCAGCGGAATGCCCAGCTGCTGGAACAGGGTCTTCTCGCTCAGCCGGTCCTGGGCCACGGCCAGTGCGGCCGGCGGCGGATAGACCGGCACGCGGTCGGCCAGGAACTGCGCGCTGTCGGCCGGCACGTTCTCGAAATCGAAGGTGACCACCTCGACCTTGGCGGCAAAGTCCGCCAGCGCCTGGCGGTCATCGAAGGCACCGACGGTGAGCGGCGCCAGCGGGCCGCTGCAGGCGTCGGCCGCCGGGTCGTACAGTTCGAAGCGCAGTCCCAGCGGTGCACCGGCCAGTACCATCATGCGGGCGAGCTGGCCGCCGCCCAGGATGCCGACGGTCAGGCTCATTGGCGCGGATCGTCGTGGGCCATCACGTCTTCGGTCTGGCGTGCGCGGAACGCGTCGAGCGCCTGGCCGATCGCCGGCTGGTCACTGGCCAGCATCGCGGCGGCGAACAGCGCGGCGTTGGAGGCGCCGGCATTGCCGATGGCGAAGGTGGCGACCGGGATGCCGGCTGGCATCTGCACGATCGACAGCAGCGAATCCATGCCGTTGAGGGCCTTGGACTGCACCGGCACGCCCAGCACCGGCACGGCGGTCTTGGCGGCGATCATGCCCGGCAGGTGCGCGGCCCCGCCGGCACCGGCGATGATCGCGCGCAGGCCACGCGGGCCCGCCTGCTCGGCGTAACTGAACAACACATCCGGCGTCCGATGCGCGGACACTACCTTCACTTCGAACGGAACACCCAGAGCTTCAAGCTTCTGGGCGGCGTGCTGCATGGTTTCCCAGTCGGAACGGGAACCCATGACGATGCCGACAAGCGGCGCGATCGGGTTGGGGGTCATTGGCCGTCACCTGCCTTAAAGACGTATTCTAGCCGTCTTCCACGCAAGACGAAGAACCATGGATCGCAAGCTGCTCGACCTGCTGGTGTCACCGGACACCCGCCAGCCCCTGTCCCTGCTGGATGGCAAGGGCCTGGAAGCCCTCAACAAGGCCATTTCCGCCGGCGCGGTGAACAAGGCTGATGGCAACCCGCTGGCGCAGCCGCTGCGCGAAGCGCTGGTCACCCGCGACCGCAAGCAGGTGTTCCGCGTCGACGATGGCATCCCGGTGCTGCTGGCCGAGGAAGCCATCCCCACCGCCCAGATCGCAGACTTCCCGGCCGCATGAGCACGCTGCCGACGCCGGATGCGGCCGTTGTCGCCGCCGATGTCGCGCGTGCGCTGGCCGAGGACCTGGGCAGCGGTGACGTCACCGCCGCCCTGCTGCCCGACCAGGCCGACAGCGCCTACCTGCTGTGCAAGCAGGACGGGGTGATCGCCGGCCGCCCCTGGTTCGACGCCACCCATCGCGCGCTCGACCCGGACGTACGCATCGAATGGCAGGTATCCGAAGGCGACGCGGTCACCGCAGGCACCGTGCTGGCCCTGCTGCACGGCCGCAGCCGCAGCCTGGTCAGCGCCGAACGCACCTCGCTCAATTTCCTGCAGACGCTGTCCGGCACCGCCACTACCACCGCGCGCTACGTGGCGGCCGTGGCCGGCACCGGCACGCGCATCCTCGACACCCGCAAGACCCTGCCCGGCCTGCGCCTGGCGCAGAAGTACGCGGTGCGCTGCGGCGGTGGCGAGAACCATCGTTTCGGCCTGTACGACACGGTGATGCTGAAGGAAAACCACATCCGTGCTGCCGGTTCGCTGGCCGCCGCGGTGGCAGGCGCGCGCCGGCAGTGGCCCGCGCTGCCGCTGGTGGTCGAGGTCGAGGATCTGGCGCAGCTGCGCCAGGCGCTGGAGGCGGGTTGCGAACGCATCCTGCTGGATGACTTCAGCCCCGACCTGCGCCGCGAGGCGGTGCGCATCACGGCGGGTCGCATTCCACTGGAAGTGTCCGGCAGCGTGGGCCTGGGCGGCCTGCGTTCGATCGCCGAGGACGGCGTGGACTGCATCTCCATCGGCGGCCTGACCAAGCATGTGCAGGCCATCGATCTGTCGCTGAAGCTGGGCCCGCCGCCGCGCTGAGGCGCGCGGGACCTCGGGGCTGGGGTCAGATCCCTTTTCCTCCGGAAAAGGGATCTGACCCCAATCTCAAGCATGGCTCGGCTCTACAGGATCCGTTCGCCTTCACGGCTCGGCCACGCCGTCCTCTGCGACGCTGCCGGCATCCCCCACAGGAGCCGCGCATGCGCCGGATGCTCTTGCCTGCCTGCCTGCTGCTCGCGGCAGCCCCCCTGTCCGCCGCAGCCGCTGAAGCCTGCGATGTGCCGCCCCGCTTCGGCCTGAGTCCCTTGGCGGTGGCCATCCGCAATACTGCCTGCAACGAGCACCGGTTGTGGTTCCGCCCCTTCATCGATCGCGATGGCCGCGCCGCCAGTCTCAGCGTCACCGAAGCCGAAAGCGATCACTTGGCCGACAACGGGCTGATCGCCTGGCAGCGCGTGGCCGGCTACTGGCGCAACAGCGGCACGCTCAACGCGATGGGCAGCATCGCCGGCGCCAGCAGTTGCCTGGCACCGCTGGGCACGCGCTATACCGACAGCGACTGCCGCGCCTTCCTGATCGACAACCCGTGGTCGGCCGCGTTCATTTCCTGGGTGATGGTGCAGTCCGGCGTTCCCGGCTTCAACACGTCGCCGCGCCACATCGACTACATCCGTGCCGCGTACCAGGGCGGCCCCTCGGGCGTGCCATACCGGCTGGTCGACCCCGCCACGGCCAAACCCGCGCCCGGCGACCTGCTGTGCTTCCTGCGCGACCGCAGCACCACGCTCAGCTACAGCGGGCTGGTGCAGGCACTGGGCAATGGCTCGGTGGGCCACTGGAAATCACATTGCGAAGTGGTGGTAGCGGCCAATCTTGGCGGCGACCAGACCCTGTACCTGGTCGGCGGCAATGTGATGAACACCGTGGCGATGCGGCTGCTGCCGCTGGACCGCACCGGGCTGATCAAGCTGCCACCCGCGCGCGAACGCAACAGCACCGGCATCGACCCCAGCTGCACGCCGGGCCGCGAGGACGAATGCAGCTTCAACCGCCAGGACTGGGCGGCGCTGCTGCAGTTGACCGCAACGGCCCCCTTGGTGATGCCCTCGCCCACTGCGACGCCGATGCAGCCCGCCCCGGCACCGCAACCGGTCATCGTGCCCGCGCAGCCGGTATCCAGCGAACCGCAGCCGCGGCGGTGAATCCAGCGCTTGATCCAGCGCACGTTCGCCGCCATCTTTGCCGGATCGACACCTGACGGCTGACGCCATGCCCACCCTGCTGCTGTTGCTGATTGCCGGCGGAATCATCTACTTCTTCTGGAACGCCGCACGTTCGGCCGCCGAGCGCGCGGTCGAGCTGGGCCGCAATGCCTGCCGCGCCGCCGATGTGCAGTGGCTGGACCAGGCCGTGCACGCCACTGGCCTGCGGCTGTCGCGTGGCGAGGATGGACGGCTCGGTTTCGAGCGCACGTTCAAGTTCGAGTATTCCTACGATGGCATCGATCGCCACGTGGGCCGCATGGTGCTGCGCGGCGACCAGCTGATCTCGTTCACCGGCCCCGGCGCGGCACGGATCAGCCAGATCCGGCCGGATGTGGAGGATGCCGAGGATGTGTAGGGTTCAAGGGTGTGCCAACCAACGGTCGGCACCTGCCGCCAAACGGGCAAGGAAAAACGCCGCCCATCGGGGCGGCGTCGGAAGGATTACTTGACCACGCGCAGGTTCGGGCGGCCCTTCGGCGGCGGACTGGCCGGCGGCGTATCGTCCGGCGGCGTGCCTTCGTCATGCAGCAGCTCATCGCTGGTCGGCGCGGTTTCGCTGCCCGGAATGTCGTCCGGCAACGCCATGCCCTGCCCGGTCTCGCGGGCATAGACGGCCAGCACGGCGCTGATCGGCACCTGCACCGGGTAGCTGGTACCGGAGAAGCGTGCCGAGAAGCTCACCATCTCGTTGTCGATCATCAACCGTACGACAGCACGTTCGGCGATGTTGAGCACAACCCGGCCATCCTTGACCGCCGAAGGCGGGACCTGCACGCCGGGGACGCCGGCGTCGACCAGGATGTGCGGGGTCAGCTGGTTGTCGTTGATCCATTCCACCAGCGCCCGCAGCAGGTACGGGCGGTGGCTGGTCATGTGGAAGAAGTCTTCGGTCATGCGTGAAGTGTACGCGCCCGGCGCCCCGCCGGGGCGGATCGCCTGCACGCCGGTCGGCGTGCAGACGGGTAATGCGGGGCCGGATCAGACCGGCAGATCGCGCAGTTTCTTTTCCTGATCGGTCAGGCTGCGGACGAAACCGGGATGGCGGAAGATGCGGTTGCCGTAGTCCTCGATCGCCTTGCCGTCCTTCGGCAGCGGCACGTCCAGCGACTGCAGGCGCCAGATGATCGGCGCCATCGCGCAGTCGGCCAGGCTCATTTCCGGGTTGAGGAAGAACTTGCTGGCCTTGAACAGCGGCAGCGAGGCGGTCAGCAGCTCCTTCAGGCGCTTGCGGCCGGCCTCGGCCTGGGTCTTGTTGCCCAGCTGGATGGCCTGCACCTGCGGTACCCAGTCGTGCTCGATGCGCAGCATGGCCAGGCGGATCCGTGCACGCGACAGCGGATCGACCGGCATCAGTGGCGGATGCGGATAGCGCTCGTCCAGGTATTCGCTGACCACCGACGCCGCGTACAGCACCAGCTCGCGCTCGACCAGGGTCGGCACCGAGTGGTACGGATTGAGATCGATCAGGTCTTCAGGCGGGTTCTGCGGATCGACCGGAACGAAGTCGAACGTGACCCCTTTCGCCGCCAGCACCAGACGTACACGGTGGCACAGCACATCGTCGTTCGAGGAAAACAGCGTCAGTGTATTGCGCATGCGTACGCTCGCCGCCATCAAAGGCTCTCCCACGACAGGAGACCGCCTGCCGCATCGGCGCCGCCGGCACCGTGCCAGCGGTCGACTCCTCCCCGAGTGTGCAACCGACCATCACAAAAGCCAATAGGCCCATGCGATGGTCGGCGGCAGAATCAGTGAACGTCCTTCCAGTATTCCTTCTTCAGCAGGTACAGCAGGAAGGTCAACAGGGCCAGGAACAGGATCACCCACACGCCCAGCTGCTGGCGCTTGAGCGCGGCCGGTTCGCCGGCGTATTCGAGGAAGTTGGTGATGTCCCGCACGGCCTGGTCGTACTGGCCGGCATCCACCGAACCGGGCGTTTCGATGCGCAGGCCAGTCACCGGCGGGTCCATGCCGGGGGCCTCGGGCTTGCCATGCACGGCATGCTGCAGGCCCTGCATTTCCCACAGCGGGTTGGGCATGGAGGCGTTCGCGAACAACGCGTTGTTCCAGCCCAGCGGCCGGCTGGTATCCAGGTAGAACGACTTGAGATAGGTGTAGACCCAGTCACTGCCACGCACGCGCGAAATCAGGCTGAGGTCCGGCGGCATCTTGCCGAACCACTTCTCGGCGTTCTCCTTGGGCATCGCCACCGGGATCGGGTCGCCGATCGCCGAGCCGGTGAAGTTGAGGTTGTTCATCACCTCTTCTTCGGTCAGCCCCAGGTCCTGCGCCATCCGCGAATAGCGCAGGTACTTCAGCGCATGGCAGCCGGAGCAGTAGTTCATGTACAGCTGTGCGCCGCGCTGCAGCGAGGCGCGGTCACCGAGGTCGTTGCCGGCCTGCAGCAGCTTGGCGCCGCCCTCGGCGGCGGAGGCCAGGAAACTGCCCAGCATCAAGGTGGCCGCCAGGGCCAGTCGGACCATCCAGCGCTCAGTCATGCGTGGTCACCCTCTCCGGTACCGGCTTGGTCTTGTCCAACCTTGTCCATAGCGGCATGGTGATGAAGAACGCGAAGTACAGGAAGGTCAGCACCCGCCCGATGTAGGTCTCGTGCACGTCGGTACCCGGGCCGGAGCCGATCACGCCCAGCCAGACGAAGCACACCGCCAGTACACCCAGCATCACCTTCGAGATCCAGCCGCGGTAACGCACCGACTTCACCCGCGCCTTGTCCAGCCATGGCACCAGGAACAGGATCGCGATGGCCGAGAACATCACCAGCACGCCGCCCAGCTTGTTCGGTACCACGCGCAACATCGCGTAGTACGGCGTGTAGTACCAGACCGGCTTGATGTGCTCCGGGGTCACCAGGCGGTTGGCCTCGGTGAAGTTGTCGTGCTCCAGGAACAGGCCGCCGAAACCGGGCGCGAAGAAGATGATGAAGGCGGCGATGATCAGCAGGAAGCCGGCGCCGACGCCATCCTTGAGCGTGTAGTACGGGTGGAACGGAATGCCGTCGGCCGGCGCGTTCGGCGACCAGCGGTTGCCCTTCGGCCCCTTCTTGATCTCCACGCCGTCCGGGTTGTTCGACCCCACTTCGTGCAGCGCGCCCAGGTGCAGCACCACCAGCAGCAACAGCACCAGCGGCAAAGCGATGACATGCAGCGCGAAGAAGCGGTTGAGCGTGGCGTCACTGGGCAGGTAGTCGCCCATGATCCACTCGGTCAGGCCGTTGCCGATCACCGGTATCGCGCCGAACAGCGAGATGATGACCTTGGCGCCCCAGAACGACATCTGGCCCCATGGCAGCACGTAGCCCATGAAGGCTTCGGCCATCAGCACCAGGTAGATCAGCATGCCGAGGATCCACACCAGCTCGCGCGGCTTCTGGTAACTGCCGTACAGCAGGCCGCGGAACATGTGCAGGTAGACCACGATGAAGAACAGCGAGGCGCCCGTCGAATGCATGTAGCGGATCAGCCAGCCCCACTCCACATCACGCATGATGTATTCGATGGAGCCGAACGCCTCGGCGGCGTTGGTCTTGTAGTGCATCGTCAGGAAGATGCCGGTGACGATCTGGTTGACCAGCACCAGCAGCGCCAGCGAACCGAAGTAGTACCAGATGTTGAAGTTCTTCGGCGCGTAATACTCGGTGACGTGCTTGCGGTAGACCGGCATCAGGCCCGGCGCGCGGGCATTGACCCAGTCGGCGACGCCGCTGGCGGTACGGCTGAGGATATTGGCCATCAGGCAGCCCCCTGCGGATCAACACCGATGATGATGGTGTTGTCGTCCTGGTAGTGGTGCGCGGGCACCTTCAGGTTGATCGGCGCCGGCACGTCCTTGAAGACGCGGCCGGACATGTCGAAACGCGACTTGTGGCACGGGCAGAAGTAACCGCCCTTCCACTGCGGATCGTAGGGCTCGGGCCGGATCTCGGCGACCATTTCCGGCGAGCAGCCCAGGTGCGTGCACAGCCCGACCAGCACGGAGATCTCCGGCTTGATCGAGCGCAGCTCGGGGTTCTGCTTCAGCACGTACTCCGGCTGCTGGTCCTTCTCGCCGGACTCGGGGTCCTTGAGACGGCCGTCCAGCCCGTGCAGCGCATCGAGGATCGCCTTGGACCGTTTGACGATCCAGATCGGCTGGCCACGCCATTCCACGATCAGGCGTTGGCCTTCCTGCAGGGCGCTGATGTCGGCCACCACCGGTGCGCCGGCAAGCTTGGCGCGGGCACTGGGATTCCAGGATTTGATGAAAGGAACTGCGGTGAATCCGACGCCGACGGCGCCCACCACGGCTGTGGTGGCAGAAAGAAAACGCCGACGTCCGGTGTTGACTGGATCGTGTACCCCATCGTTGGCCATCCGGCACTCCGATATTGATTAGGTAGCTTTAAGGCTGCCAGCGGATCCGGTGGGGGCCAGAGCCGCATTGAATCACGGTCGAGTGTAGCTGAACCGTCGCGCGCCACACAACGCATTGCAACAACATTGATTGCGGGGTTGCCGGCCAGCGGCCGGTCGGTACCGGCCATTGCCCAGCGGCCGGCACTACTGGTGCGTCAATGCGGTGCGGTAACGCTCCGCCAGCTGCCCGACCCGGCGCACGTAGTACTGCGTCTCGCTGTAGGGCGGCACGCCGCCGTGGCGATCGACCGCACCTTCGCCGGCGTTGTAGCCCGCCGCCGCCAGGGTCAGGTCGCCATTGAAGCGTTTCAGCAGCCATGCAAGATACTGCACGCCGCCACGGATGTTCTGCCCGGCGTCGTAGGAGTCACTGACCCCGAAGCGGGCAGCGGTTGGCGGCATCAGCTGCATCAGGCCCTGCGCACCCGCGCGGCTGAGCGCGGTCGGGTTGTAGGCCGACTCGGCATGGATGATCGCGCGCACCACGGCCTCTTCCACGCCGAACTCGCGCGCGGCCGAGCTGATCTCGCCCTGGAAAGCCGTGGTGTTCAGGCGCACCGTGCCGAAGTCCACGCGCGGATTGACGCCGCAGGCGTAGCAACGCTCCATGAAACTGTAGCGGATGGTCCGTACCGGACCGAGGTTGGCCACCTGGGTCGGGCGCGCACTGGTGTAGTGGCGCACGCCGTCCTTCATGAAGGAATAGACCTGGCCGCTGACCATGCGACCGGCGCGCGACGCGACCGGCTGCGCGGGTACGGATGCGGGTACGGACGCAGGCGCGACCGTTGCCGGCGCTGCGGCACCGGCGGCAACGGCCACCGGATTGCGTTCGATGCTGGCCACCGTGGTCGGCGCCGGCCTGGGCGCGGCCACTACCGGGCGCGGCGCCGGACGGGTGTCACGGCTGTAGCTGATGGTGCTGCAGCGCGCACCGGCCACCCGCTTGCTCACATAACTGGTGACGCCGTCAGGGCCCTGGCACTTGTACAGGGTTCCGGCGCTGGCCGGCGCAGCGGCCAGCGCAGCGATGATGATCGCCGTTGTCCCCAGTATCCCCTTCATGGCGGCGAGTGTCCCAGCTTCGCCGGAACTTGCCAAGCGATGCGGCTCAGGCTGTGACCGGCGGCACAGCCAGCAGCTGGCCCAACCCTGCCAGGCGTTGGGCCAGTTCGTCACGCAGGCCGGGCGGCGTGGTCCACAGCGCCACCGGCAGCCGGTCCAGGCTCAGGATCTGCGCCAGCATCATGCCGCGGCTTTCGGCCCCCATCCGCAGCAGGCAATGGTCCGCGCCATCGGCTTCCAGCACGCCGCACCAGGGCGGGATGCGTCCTTCCAGCTCCGCGTAGCTGCCGGCCAGGCGGAGGATCGCCTGCAGCGCGAACGGGGCCTGGCTGACCGCCTGCCGCACCATCACGTCCGGTGGCGCCGGGGTGCGCCGGTGCATGCCCGGCTCGGCACATTCCCGCACCGTTCCCATCCGGTCCACGCGCAGGGTACGCCAGTCCTGGCGTCCCAGATCCCAGGCCAGCAGGTACCAGCGCCGGCCGTAGTTGACCAGGTGCTGGGCCTCGACCTCGCGCTGGGTGACCGCGTCCTGCGCGCTGCGGTACTCGAAAGCCAAGCGCGAAGCCTGCCGGCAATGCTGGGCCAGCCGTCCGAGCAGGCGCGCATCGGTGGCCGGCAGCTCGGACAGGGTGGCGGTAGCGGCGTGCACCTCGCCGGCCTGCTGGCGGCGACGGGTCGGCACCAGCGGGTCGAGCTTGGACAGCAGGCCTCGCGCGGTGTCGTCGATGCCGGCGACAGTGGCCGAGGCGGCGCGCAGGGCGATGGCCAGGGTGGTCGCCTCCTCCTCGTCAAGCAGCATCGGCAGCACCGGTGCGCCGGCGCCGAGCTGGTAGCCACCGCCAACCCCGGCCGAGGCCTGCACGGGGTAACCCAGCTCACGCAGCCGCTCGATGTCACGGCGGATGCTGCGCCGGTCCACGCCCATGCGGTCGGCCAGTTCGGCCCCCGACCACTGCCGACGGGCCTGCAGCAGGGCAATCAGACGCAGTAGTCGATGGGCGGTATGGCGCATGAAGGATCGAGGACAGAAGTCGTCCGCAATAGTGCCCCAGGATGGGCGCCAGTTCACCACCCACCGCAAGGAGCAATGCCATGACCTCACGCCAGATCACCCTGTACCACGCCGCCCGTTCGCGCTCGAGCGGCGCCGTGGCCCTGCTCGAAGCGCTGGGTGCTGACTACCACATGCAGGTGCTGGACCTGAAGGCCGGCGCCAACCTGGCCCCGGCCTACCTGGCCATCAACCCGATGGGCAAGGTGCCGGCCATCGTCCACAACGGCGCACTGGTGACCGAACAGGTGGCGATCTACCTGTACCTGGCCGACTTGTACCCGGAAGCCGGGCTGGCCCCGCCGATCGGCGACGCCCTGCGCGGCCCCTACCTGCGCTGGATGGCCTTCTACGGCGCCTGTTTCGAGCCGGCGATGATCGACAAGGCAATGCATCGCGAGCCGCCGCCGCGCCTGATGTCGCCCTACAACGACGCGGAGACGGTGCTGCAGGTGATCGAAGCCCAGCTGGCGCAGGGGCCGTACCTGCTCGGCGAGAGGATGAGCGCCGCCGACGTGCTGTGGGGCAATGCGCTGGCCTGGACCACCGCCTTCGGCCTGGTGCAGCCGGCGCCGGCCACGGCTGATTACATTGCACGGATGAGTGCGATGACCGCTTTCGACCGTTCTCGGCAGATCGATGCGGAGCTGGCAGCGGCCTGAGGCGTGCCGACGGGCGCGGCCGGGCGCTACCGGGGGGGGGCGGACCCGGAACTCCAGTAGATCCACGCCATGCGTGGATGA
Organism: Stenotrophomonas maltophilia; assembly: GCF_003205835.1. Classification (GTDB taxonomy): domain Bacteria; phylum Pseudomonadota; class Gammaproteobacteria; order Xanthomonadales; family Xanthomonadaceae; genus Stenotrophomonas; species Stenotrophomonas riyadhensis. The sequence continues at coordinate 1,520,126 of NZ_CP029773.1, read as the reverse complement.
CCCGCCCGCCGTGCCTGCGGGACGGAAAGCAGCCAGGCATGGCCTGGCTCTACTGGGCCGGCGCACGCGCTGGGATGCGGGTAGAATTGCCCGCTTTCCCGCCACCCGAATGGATTAAGCGCCATGACCGGGACGCCAGACGTCTTTCCGCCCGCCACGCCGGGCGGTACCCCGCTCGTTGCCCTGCCCGCCGGTCCGCGCAAGCCCGACCAGGTGAAAGGCAAGCTGTACATCAAGACCCACGGTTGCCAGATGAACGAGTACGACTCGGCCAAGATGGCTGACGTGCTTGCCGCCAGCGATGGGCTGGAACTGACCGACAGCCCGGACGACGCCGACGTCATCCTGGTCAATACCTGCTCCATCCGCGAGAAGGCGCAGGAGAAGGTGTTCAGCCAGCTGGGCGTGTGGAAGGGACTGAAGAACAAGGGCCGCGAGGTCATCATCGGCGTGGGCGGCTGCGTCGCTTCGCAGGAAGGCGAGGCAATCATCAAGCGCGCGCCGTTCGTCGACCTGGTGTTCGGCCCGCAGACCCTGCACCGCCTGCCGGAATTGATCCGTGCACGGCGCGAGCAGAAGCGCCCGCAGGTGGACATCAGCTTCCCTGAGATCGAGAAGTTCGACCGCCTGCCCGAGCCACGCGCCGAAGGTGCTTCGGCCTTCGTCTCGATCATGGAAGGTTGTTCCAAGTACTGCTCGTTCTGCGTGGTGCCCTACACCCGCGGTACCGAAGTCAGCCGCCCGTTCGAGGACGTGGTGGTGGAGGTGGCGCAGCTGGCTGCACAGGGCGTGCGTGAGATCAACCTGCTCGGCCAGAACGTCAACGCCTACCGTGGGCCCTATGGGGACGGCGAGTTCGCCGACCTCGGCCTGCTGATCCGCACCATCGCCGAGATCGATGGCGTCGGCCGCATCCGCTTCACCACCTCGCATCCGCTGGAGTTCAGCGATTCGCTGATCGACGCGTTCCGCGACGTGCCGCAGCTGGCCAACTTCCTGCACCTGCCGGTGCAGGCCGGCAGCGACCGCGTGCTGTCGGCGATGAAGCGTGGCTACACCGCACTGGAATTCAAGTCGAAGATCCGCAAGCTGCGCGCGGTGCGCCCGGACATCTCGATCAGCTCGGACTTCATCGTCGGCTTCCCCGGCGAGACCGATGCCGATTTCGAGAAGACCATGAAGCTGATCGAGGACATCGGCTTCGACCACAGCTTCTCCTTCATCTATTCGCGTCGCCCGGGTACACCGGCTGCGGATCTGGAGGACACGATCAGCGATGCCGAGAAGCACGCGCGCCTGTCGCGCCTGCAGGAGCGCATCAATGCACACGCCGCCGGCATCTCCGAGAAGATGGTCGGTACCGTGCAGACGGTGCTGGTGGAAGGTCCTTCGCGGAAGAACCCGAACGAACTGACCGGCAAGACCGAAAACATGCGTTCGGTGAACTTCCCGGCACCGGCGCGGTTGATCGGCCAGTTCGTGGACGTGGTGATCACCGAAGCGCTGACCAATTCGCTGCGCGCGCGGGTGGTAGCGGAGTAAATCCCGGGGTCGGAGCCCCTGCGGGGATCCGACCCCGGCCTGTTGGCCTCAATCCAGGCGCTTGCGGAAACGCAGGATGGCCAGGGTCATCATCACCACGATGAAGGCCAGCAGCGCCAGCGCATCCGGCCACAGCTCCCACAGCGAGGCGCCACGCAGCATGATGCCGCGCACCAGTCGCAGGAAGTGGGTCAGCGGCAACACCTCGGCCAGCCACTGCACCGGCCGCGGCATGCCGGCGAACGGGAACATGAAGCCCGACAGCAGGATCGACGGCAGGAACAGGAACAACGTCATCTGCATCGCCTGGAACTGCGAGCGCGCGCGCGTTGAGATCAGCAGGCCCAGCGCCAGGTTGGCCAGCACCAGCAGCACCGCGGCCAGATAGATATCGAGCAGGCTGCCGCGGATCGGCACCTGGAACAGCCAGGTGCCCAGCACCAGCACCAGCGTGGTCTGCAGCAGACCGATGGCTGCATAGGGCAGCACCTTACCCACCATCAGTTCGCTGCGCGACACCGGCGTGGCGATCAGCAGTTCCATGTTGCCGCGCTCGCGTTCGCGCACCACCGCCACCGCCGTGAACATCACCAGGGTCATGGTCAGGATCACCCCGATCAGGCCCGGCACGATGTTCACCGCCGAGCGCCGCTGCGGGTTGTAGAAGCTGGTCACGCTGACCTGGCCACTGGCGATGCTGCCTTCGCGCAGGGGCCGCGTGTTGCTGGTCGGGCGCGTATCCAGCGGCACCTGCGCCAGCTGGATCGCCGCGCTCTGCACCACGGTGTCGCTGCCATCGACCAGCACCTGCACCGCCTCGCGTCCATCGAAGCGACGACGCTCGAAGTCGGCCGGCACGACGATGCCGACACTGATTTCGCCACGGCGCAGCGCCTGCATCAGTTCATCGGGCGTATACGCCTCGCTGTGCGGCGTGATCACGCCGGTGGCGACCATGTCCTGCACCAGCGCGCGTGACGCCGCACTGTTGGCCTGGTCGGCGACACCGGCGTTGAGATGGCGCAGGTTGAGATTGATCGCGTAGCCGAACAGCAGCAGCTGCATCACCGGAATGCCGACGATCATCGCCAGCGTGATGCGGTCGCGGCGCAGCTGGCGCAATTCCTTGAGCATGATCGCCCACAGCCGGCGCAGGTTCATGCCGCTGGCTCCCGGCCACGGCCGCGGGTAGCGGCGACGAAGACGTCTTCCAGGTTCGGCGCCACCGCCTCGATGCGGGCCTGCGGATCGGCGCTGGCCAGCGCGCGCCGCAATGCGACGGCGTCCGCGACATCCTCGCTGCACAATACTCGCAGCTGGGTGCCGATCTGCGCCACGCTCAGCACGCCGGGCAGCTCAGACAGTGCACGGCTGGCCTGGCGAGGCTGCACCGACGTGACCTGCAACGTGCGGCCGTCCAGCCGTGCACAGAGTTCGGCCGGCGTGCCATCGGCCACCAGTGCACCACGATCAAGGATCGCCAGGCGATGGCAGCGCTCGGCCTCGTCCATGTAGTGGGTCGATACCAGCACCGTGGTGCCGGCATCAGCCAGTTCGAACAGGGCCTCCCAGAAATCGCGGCGCGATTCGGGGTCGACCGCACTGGTCGGCTCGTCCAGGAACAGCAGTTCGGGCGAATGCACCACGGCACCGGCCAGGGCCAGGCGTTGCTTCTGCCCACCACTGAGCGTGCCAGCCAGTTGTGGTTGGCGGTCCTGCAGCCGGTACTGCTGCAGCAGCGTGTCGACCCGCTGCCGGGCCTGCGAGCGCGGCAGGTCCTGGATGGCAGCGAGGAACTCCAGGTTCTCGCGCACCGACAGATCTTCATACAACGAGAAGCGCTGGGTCATGTAGCCGATGCGTCGGCGCAATGCCTCTGCCTGCTCGGGCACGGCCAGGCCCAGCACCTCGATCTGCCCTGCGCTGGGTTCCAGCAGGCCGCACAGCATGCGGATGGTGGTCGACTTGCCGGACCCGTTCGGGCCCAGAAACCCATATACCTGTCCGCGCGGCACGGTCAGGTCGACGTTGTCCACGGCCAGAAGATCGCCGAAGCGGCGCGTCAGCCCGCGTGCGTGGACCGCGATGTCCTCGCCGGTGTTCAGAAGCGCACCTGCACCGGCAGCCCGGCCGGAAGCTTCTGCATGTCGGCGGCCACATCCACTTCGATCTCGGCCAGATAACTCAGCCGTTCGACGTCATCGCCGGTCAGTGCGTAGTACGGCGTGAACGATGGTTCGCTACGGATCGCACGTACATGCCCCTTCAGCACGGTGTTGCCGCCTTCCAGCTGTATCTGCGCGGCCTGCCCGACCTTGACCTGCAGACGCAGCGGTTGCGGCAGGTAGACACGCGCATAGGGGCGCTCGCCGACCAGCATCACTGCCAGCGGCGCACCGATCGGTGCCTGGTCACCCTGCCGGTAGGGCAATGCATCGACCACCCCATCGCGCGGTGCGCGCAACTGCAGCTTCTGCAGGTTCACGCCCTGTACCACCTGCTGTGCCCGTGCGGCGTCGGCGGCCGCCTGGCCCTGGGCGATATCCTGCGCGCGGCTGCCGTGCACCAGTTCCAGCCAGGCCTGCTCGGCGGCACGTACGCTGGCCTCGGCATTGCCGGCGGCGGCGCGTGCGCGGTCCAGCTCGGCGGCGGCGATCAGGCGTTGGCGCGCCAGGGGCTGCACGCGTCGGTAATAGGCACTTGCTTCGGCAGCCTGTGCGCGCAACGCGGCCAGTTGCGCCTGGGCCTGGGCGATCTGCTCCTGGCGTGGGCCGATCTTCAGCTCTTCCAGCTGCGCCTGCGCACGGGCCGTGTCAGCCTCTGCTGCGGCGAACTGCGCGTCTCCCCGCGCCGGGTCCAGCTGCATCAGCACGGCACCGGCCTTGACCTGCTGGCCCTCCCGCACCTCCACCGCTGCAATCACTTCGGCTGCCGGCGCCGGCACGGTGATCCGGTCCCATTCCAGCGTGCCCAGCGCAGTCGGCGTTGACTGCCCACACCCCGCCAGCAGGCCGATGCCCGCCAGTCCGATTCCACGCATCCCGTTGCCGATGCCCATGCCATCCCCTCCTGCGACGGCGACACGGTGCCATGTGCCCCGTGCACCCTCAATGATTCCGATCAGCCCTGGCGTTTTTTTCACCGCGTGTGGGCAAGCCTTTGGCTGCAAGGCTCCGCACCACCTATCCACAGGTTGATTCGGCATCATTCCACAACCGTTGTGGAAATCCGGCAGGACGTGGCTTTGTTGCTCGCCCGGCAACGAAACCTGCACTGCCATCACGATGAACGCCCCCGTGCAGACCCCCGTGGCAGTGCCGCCGTAGCGACGGGCGACCATGACGCTTTTTTCACCAGGACCTCATGGGCCTTGTGGCACAAGCAGTGCGAAGGTCTATCCACAGGTTTCCGCGTGCCCCGTCCACACGGGGTGTGGAAAACGCTGTATCGACCGTCTGCTGGCCGTGTGCCCCGCACGCGCGCTACCCTTGTCCTCCCTGAATACACTGCGGTGGAAGGCATCCGCCCCACCCCAAGCAATGAAAAGCATCGATCATCGAGACTTCACCCTGTCGCCGGAAGACAACGAGCGACTGGCCAACCTGTGCGGCCCCTTCGACGGGCACCTGCGCCAGATCGAGCTGAAGCGCGGCGTGGAGATCGCCAACCGTGGCTTCGTGTTCCGCATCAGCGGGCCCAACGAAGCCATCGTCGAGGCGCAGAAGCTGGTTGAAGCGCTGTACGCCGAAGCCGGCGAAACGACCTTCGACAACCACGCCATCCACCTGCGCCTGGCGCAGGCCAATGTCGAGCAGATCGCCGAGCGCTCCTACGAAGCGCAGGACGTGGCAATCAAGGTCAAGCGCGGCACGGTGCGCGGTCGCGGCGCCAACCAGGGCCGCTACCTGCACCAGATCGCCACCCACGACATCAACTTCGGTATCGGCCCGGCCGGCACCGGCAAGACTTTCCTGGCCGTGGCCAGCGCGGTCGAAGCCCTGAATGAATCACGGGTGCAGCGCCTGATCCTGGTGCGCCCGGCGGTGGAGGCCGGCGAGAAGCTCGGCTTCCTGCCCGGTGACCTGAGCCAGAAGGTCGACCCCTACCTGCGACCGTTGTACGACGCCCTGTACGAAATGATGGGCGTGGAGAAGGTGGTCAAGCTGCTGGAGAAGAACGTCATCGAGATCGCGCCGCTGGCCTACATGCGCGGCCGCACGCTCAACGATGCCTTCGTGATCCTGGACGAAGCACAGAACACCACCATCGAACAGATGAAGATGTTCCTGACCCGCCTGGGCTACGGCTCCACCGCAGTGGTCACCGGCGACCTGACCCAGACCGACCTGCCCAAGCATGTGAAGTCCGGCCTGCGCGATGCCATCGATGTGCTGCGCGAGGTCGAGGGCGTCAGCTTCACCTTCTTCGAGTCCCGCGACGTGGTCCGCCACCCGCTGGTGGCGCGTATCGTGAGCGCGTACGACCGCCGCGACCTGCATCAGATCCAACCTGGAGCAACTCCATGACCCGTGGTCCCGTGCGACTGGACGTCGCCGTCAGTTATGCCCTGCCGCGTACCGGCCTGCCGGCGGCAGTCAGCTTCCGCAAGTGGGTGGCCGCCGCACTGAAGGGCCGCATCCGCGAGGCCGACCTGGCCATCCGCGTGGTCGATAGCAAGGAAGGGCAGTCGCTGAACCGCCACTACCGCGGCAAGGACTACGCCACCAACGTGCTCAGCTTCCCGGCCGAAGTGCCGGAAGGCCTGCCCAAGGGCGTGAAGTTCCCGCTGCTGGGCGACCTGGTGATCTGTGCACCGGTCGTGGCGCGGGAGGCCGACGAACAGGGCAAGGCGCTCAACGCTCACTACGCGCACCTGACCGTGCACGGCGTGCTGCACCTGCTCGGCTGGGACCACGAGGACGACAAGGAAGCGGAGGCCATGGAACAGCTCGAGCGCGAGATCCTGGCCGAGCTCGGCATCGCCGACCCGTACGCCGGAGAGCGCTGACGCTGTTCCGGAGGCTATGCTCGCCCAACGGATTTCGGGAGAACAGGGATGATGTTCGGGAACGGTGGGGTGTCGTTGCTGATCGGCGGCCTCGGGCTTGCAGCGGTGTTGATCCTCGGCGCGCGCCTGGTGCGCCGCGTCAGCGCAGGCGACCCCAGCGGGCAGCACTGGCTGCTGCGCACGCTGGCGCTGCTGTCACCGGCGTGCGTCATTGCCAGCCTGGCGGTCAGCATGATCGGACCGCACCTGCTGCAGCATCGGCACGGCACCAGCACCACGATGGGCCTGGTGACGAGCGCACTGGTGCTGATGTTCATCGGCGCGTTCACCGCGCCGGTGGCCTGGCGGGTGGCGGTCCAGCAGCGCCTGCGGCGCTCGGCAGCCACGTTGCCGTTCTTCCATGCGTCAACTGCCTCGCTCTGGCTGTTGTACGCCCTCTGCGCGATGTACATGCCGCTGGCAAAGGCCGCCGAGCCGGCACTGCTGCCCTGGCTCGAACACGAGGGCCTGCTGCAGTCGGTGGCGCTCGGGGTGATCACCGTGCTGCACACCGCGATGAAGGCAGTGCTTCTTACCCTGCCGGTGATGGCAGTGCGCGCCCTGCTGACCCGCAACCGCCGCGGCAGCAAAGCTGAGATCCCGCGCCCGTCGCCGTTATGATGTCCGGCCCGCCTGCGGAGTCCGCCCGTGTCGCTGCGCTGCTGCCTGCCCCTGCTGTGTGTCCTTGCCGCCCCGCAGGCCTTCGCCGCCCGTCTTGATCTGCCCGCGCTGATCGAATGCCGCCAGGGCGTGGCCGAGTACGCTGCGCTCGCCCCACTGCTGGCCGACCCGTTGAAGGCCGTGGCCCAGGGCCTGCAACCGTTGCCGCAGGGCAACCAGTTCATGAGCGAGTACCGCCTGGCCCAGCCGATCACCGTATTCGGCACGGTCAGCGAGCGGGTGGCGGTGGCCGGTGCCAGCATCATGGCAGTCCTCGACCAGGCCGATCCTCGGCCTCTGGCCAAACGGCTGGAACTGGAGACCGGCTACGACCAGGACGGCAAATTCATGGCCGGGCGCGAGCTGGTCAGCCGCGATGTGACCGACCCGAAGACCGGCGAGGCCCAGATCGAGTCGATCATCCTCAGCGTCTCCACCGTGGCCTCCCACCCCGGCAAGACCCTGGCCGGCTGCACCTACAGCCTGGACCTGCCCGAGGAAGAGGCCCCTCCGGCCCCTCCCGCCGCAGCCAGCGGCAGTCACTGACAGGCCGTCACATCCTGCTAGACTGGAGCCAACGCCCGGCCTGCCGGGTGCCTTTTTTCCAGAGATGTCAGAAGACGACAGTAGTAGCTCCCCTGCGGAGCCCAGTGAAAAGAAGCGCGGCTGGCTTGAACGCCTGACCTCCGCCTTCTCCGGCGAACCCCACACCCGCGACGAGCTGGTCGCTGTCCTGCACACCGCGCAGGAAGAGGGTCTGATCGCCGCCGATACCCTGAAGATGATGGAAGGCGCCATTTCGGTGGCCGAGCTGACCGTGGGCGACGTGATGATCTCACGCTCGCAGATGGTCTCGCTGCCGGTCGAAGCGCCCTTCCTGGAACTGATGAAGCAGGTGGTCGAATCCGGCCATTCGCGCTTCCCGGTGCACGGCGAGAACAAGGACGACATCCTTGGCATCCTGCTGGCCAAGGACCTGCTGCGCGGCGTGGTCGCCGACAACGGCCCGGCCAACGTGCGCGAACTGCTGCGCCCGGCGGTGCTGATCCCGGAGGCGAAGAAGCTCAACGTGCTGCTGAAGGAATTCCGCCTGTCACGCAACCACATGGCCATCGTGGTGGACGAGTACGGCGGTGTCGCCGGCCTGGTCACCATCGAGGACGTGCTGGAACAGATCGTCGGCGAGATCGACGACGAGCATGACGAGGCCGAGGATCCGTCCGCGCAGATCGCCATCCAGTCCGACGGCCAGTACGTGGTCGACGCGCTGACCCCGATCGGCGACTTCAACGAACGCTTCGGTGCCACCTTCTCCGACGAGGACTACGACACCATCGGCGGCCTGGTCACCGAGGCCGTGGGCCACCTGCCGGAAGTCGGTGACGAGCTGGCGCTGGACCGCTTCATGTTCCGCGTGGCCCGCGCCGATGCGCGCCGGGTCCAGGCCTTCCACGTGACCGTGCTGCCGCCGGACGCGCAGGACGACGCTTGAAACGCGGTGGCCCCCTCCTGGCACTGCGCTTGACGCTGTGGCTGGCACTGTGCGTGCTGGCCTCGGTCCTGCCGCTGGCTGCCTTCGCGCAGCCGGCGGCAGCCACACCCACGCCTGCTGCGCCTGCCGCCAGCGCCGAGGTCCCCGCCCCGCGCATCGGGGTGGTGACCATGCAGCCGGGCACGGTGTTCTTCGAGCGTTTCGGCCACGACGCCATCGTCGTGATCGATCCGGTCAGCGGCGAAGCGACCTCGTACAACTTCGGCTACTTCGATCCGTCCGAGGATGATTTCATCAGCCGCTTCGTGCGCGGCGACATGATGTATTACCTGGTGGCGCTGCCGCTGCAGCAGGACCTGTCGTACTACGACGAGACCGGCCGTGGCGCCAGCGTGCAGTGGCTGGACCTGCGCCCGGACCAGGCACGTGCACTGGCCGCCGACCTGGCCGAGCGGGCCAAGCCGGAGAACGCGCGCTACCACTACGACTACTACACCGCCAACTGCGCCACGATGGTGCGCGACACGGTGGACAAGGCACTGGGCGGCGGCCTGCAGTCGCAGCTGTCGGGGCGCTCGCGCGGCAATACCTACCGCAGTGAATCGGTGCGGCTGGCCTCGCCGGCACCGTGGATGTGGCTCGGCTTCGACGTCGGCCTCGGCCCGTTCGCCGACCAGCCGCTGTCGCGCTGGCAGGAAGCCTTCGTGCCGATGCGCCTGGCCGACGCACTGCGCCAAGCACGCAACAGCGATGGTCGGCCGCTGGTGCAGTCCGAACAGGAGCTGCTGCCGCACCGCATCGATCCGGAGCCGAAGGAGTTCGCGCGCCGCTGGTGGCCGTGGCTGCTGTGTGGCCTGGTGATCGCCGCCGGCGTACTGGCGCTGCGCAGCCGCCCGCGCCTGCTGGCCGGGCTGGCGCTGCCGTTCTGGCTGCTGTGTACCATCGCCGGCAGCTTGCTGGTGTTCCTGTGGGGCTTCAGCACCCACTACGCCGCCTGGGCCAACCGCAACCTGCTGCTGCTTTCGCCGTTGGCCGTGCTGCTGCTGCCGGGTGCGATCAGCCTGCTGCGCCGGCGCGTGCCAGGCCGCATGTTCAGGATCGTGCTGTGGCTGCTGGCGGTACAGGCAGTGGCCGCGCTGGTGCTGCACTGGCTGAGCCTGCAGGCACAGTACAACGTGCAGTGGATCGTGCTGCTGCTGCCCGTCCACGTCGCGCTGGCGTGGGTGCTGGGGCGCGCTCCTCACTTGTCCGAAACACGGCACTGACGCACGATGGCGGGCATGTCACTGCCCGCCTCCGCTTCCGCCCCTGCTTCGGCCAACCCCGCCTGCGTCATCAACTGCGTCCACTACGATGACGAGGGCAAACGCCACGACATCAGCCTGGATGCCATCAGCGATGTTATTGCCAGTGGCAACGGCTTCGTCTGGGTCGGTCTGTACGACCCCAACGACGATGTGCTGCTGAAACTGCAGGAAGAATTCTGCCTGCACGACCTGGCCATCGAGGACGCGCGCAACGCGCACCAGCGTCCCAAGGTCGAGACCTACGGCAATTCGCTGTTCGTGGTGGTGACCACCGCACAGATGGTCGACGAACGCATACAGTACGGCGAAACCCACGCCTTCCTCGGCCCGCGCTTCCTGGTGACGGTGCGCCACGGCGCGTCGCTGTCGTACGCGCCGGTACGTGCACGGGTGGAGCGCGAGCCGCAGCTGCTGAAGATGGGCCCGTCGTACTGCCTGTACGCGGTGACCGACTTCGTGGTCGACAACTACCTGCCCATCGTGCACCGCTTCCGCGACACCCTGGACCTGCTGGAAAAGGACATCTTCGCCGACAACTACAAGCGCAGCACGGTGGTGCGGCTGTACGAGCTCAAGCGCGAACTGAACAAGATGCGGATGGCGGTGGCGCCGCTGCAGGATGTGCTGGCGCAGCTGCGCCGCTACCAGGGCGACCTGATTCCCGATGAAGTGAAGCTCTACGTGCGCGATGTGCACGACCATGCGGTACGCATCAGCGATGTGATCGACACCCTGCGCGAGATGCTGGGCACCGCACTGAGCGTGAACCTGTCGCTGGTGACGCTGGCGCAGGGCGAGACGGTCAAGCGCCTGGGTGCATGGGCCGCACTGCTGGCGGCGCCGACGCTGATCACCAGCTGGTACGGCATGAACTTCAGCCACATGCCCGAGCTGAGCGAACCGTGGTCGTACCCGATGATGATCATCGGTGTAGGCGGTGTATGCGTGGGGTTGTACCGGTTGTTCAAGCGCGCGAAGTGGTTGTAGCCCGCTTTGGGTAGTGCCGGCCGCTGGCCGGCAACCAGGCAATGCCGGCCAGCGGCCGGCACTACCGTTCGGAATCAAGCCACGTAGACGGTCTTGATGTTCATGAACTCATGGATGCCGTGGTCGGCCAGCTCCCGACCGAAGCCGGACTGCTTGCTGCCACCGAACGGCAGCCGCGCGTCGCTCTTGACGATGGCGTTGACGAACGCGGCGCCGCATTCCATGCGCTGTGCAAAGGCCTCGCCTCGCACCGGATCACGCGTCCACACGCTGCCGCCCAGGCCGAAGCGGGTGTCGTTGGCCACGCGCAGTGCCTCGGCCTCGTCAGCGACACGGATCACCGCAGCCACCGGCCCGAACAGCTCCTCGTCGTAGGCCGGCATGCCCGGGCCGACCTGATCGAGCACGGTGGCCGGATAGCCGGCATGTGTACCCGCAATCGGCTCACCACCCAGCAGTACCCGCGCGCCCTTGGCCACGCTGCCCTGCACCTGTTTGTGCAGCTCATCGCGCAGGTCCGCACGCGCCATCGGCGCCAGCGTGGTGCCACGTTCATTGGGATCGCCGTACTGACGCTCACCCGCGGCTTCAACGAAGCGCCGGGTGAACTCATCGGCCACCGCATCGACCACGATGAAGCGCTTGGCCGCGATGCAGGTCTGCCCGCTGTTGTCGAAGCGCGACTTCACCGCCGCCGCCACGGTCTTGTCGAGGTCGGCATCGTCGAGCACCACGAAGGCATCGCTGCCGCCCAGTTCCATCACCGATTTCTTCAGCTGGCTGCCGGCATTGGAAGCGATCGAGCGCCCTGCCCGCTCGCTGCCGGTCAGTGTCACCGCTTTCACCCGTGTGTCGCGCAGCACCTCGGCGGCCTGCTCGTTGTCGATATGCAACACATCGAACACGCCGTCGGGCAGGCCACCGTCACGGCACACCGCCAGGATCAGGTCGGCGCACTGCGGCACGTTGCTGGCGTGCTTGAGCAGGGCCACGTTGCCTGCCATGAACGCCGGCGCGAGGAAACGGAACACCTGCCAGATCGGGAAATTCCACGGCATCACCGCGAACACACAGCCGATCGGCTCGTAGCGCACATAGCTGCGCTGTGCTTCGGTATCGATCAGCTGCGGCTTCAGGTAGTCGGCAGCATGGTCGGCGTAGTACTCGCAGGCGGCCGCGCACTTGTCGACCTCGGCCAGCGCTTCGGCCTTGAGCTTGCCCATCTCATGGGTCATCGCCTGCTGCAGATCGTCACGGCGCGTGCGTAGTTGCGCGGCGATCCGGCGCAGGATGGCACCGCGATCCTGTAACGAGTAATCAGCCCAGCCGGGGAAGGCATCGGCAGCAGCCTGCAGGCGCTGCTCGATGTCGGCAGCACCCATCAGTTCATGGCGGTAGGTCACCAGGCCGGTGGCCGGGTCGACGATCTCGACGGTCATGGGGGATCTCCATCTGGAAGATCCCCATTGTGCGCGGTTGCCCGTGAGCCGGATGTTGCCGGCACTGTAGACAGACCGTGTGCTCAGCCGTTTTCCTGCCGCGCCAGCTGCAGATCGCGCTGGCGCCGTTTCTCGGCGCGGGCATTGATGTACCAGCCGATCACTGCGGCGATCGACACCGCCGACACCAGCAGCGTGGCCAGTGCGTTGATCTTCGGGCTGATACCCATGCGTACCGAGGCGAACACCTTCATCGGCAGCGTGGTCGAGCCCGGCGTGGCCACGAAGCTGGCCACCACCACGTCATCCAGCGACAGGGTGAACGCCAGCAGCCAGCCCGCCACCAGCGCCGGTGCGATGATCGGCAGGGTGATGCGACCGAACACAGTCAACCGGCTTGCGCCCAGGTCCATCGCCGCCTCTTCCAGCGACAGGTCCATTTCCTGCAGCCGCGAGGACACCACCACGGTGACGAAGCACAGGGTGAAGGTGACGTGGGCGATCCAGATGGTGGTCAGGCCGCGCGCCGGGAAGCCGGGAATCGCGCCCATCGAGGCCAGCAGCGCCATCAACGAGAAGCCCAGGATCACATCCGGCATCACCAGCGGCGCGGTGACCAGCGCGCCGAACAGCGGCTTGCCGCGGAAGCGCTTGAAGCGGGTCATGACCATCGCCGCCAGCGTGCCCAGCACGGTGGCCGTGCAGGCAGTCCAGAACGCCACCACCAGGCTGGTCCACATCGCATCCATCAGCGCGCGGTCGGCGAACAGGTCGCTGTAGGCACGGGTGGAGAACCCGGCCCAGACCATCGCCAGCCGCGAGCTGTTGAACGAATAGAACATCAACAGCAGGATCGGCAGGTACAGGAAGGCGAAGCCGAGCAGCAGCACGCCCAGCCCGAGGCCCTTTGCGCTACGCGGGCTCATGCCTGCTTCCCTTCCAGCAGGCGCTGCTGGGAACGGTTGAACAGCAGGATCGGCACCAGCAGCAACAGGATCATCGCCACCGCCATCGCCGAGGCGCCCGGCCAGTTGCGGTTGTTGAAGAACTCGTTCCACAGCTGGCGGCCCACCATCAGCGTCTCCGAGCCACCCAGCATTTCCGGAATCACGAATTCACCAATGGCCGGAATCATCACCAGCATGCAACCGGCGATGATGCCGGCCTTGGACAGCGGCAGGGTGATGCGCAGGAACGCCTGCCACGGCTTGGCACCGAGGTCGTAGGCAGCTTCCAGCAGGCGGTGGTCATGCTTGACCAGGTTGGCGTACAGCGGCAGCACCATGAACGGCAGGTAGCAGTAGACGATGCCGATGTAGGCGGCGGTCGGGGTGTCGATCAGCTGCAGCTTGGGCAGGCCCATGCTGGTCATCAGCGATTGCAGGCCGGTGAACTGCAGGAACTGGTCGAGCAGGCCGTTGCGGTCCAGGATCGCCTTCCATGCATACACGCGGATCAGGAACGAGGTCCACGATGGCAGCACCACCAGCATCATCGCCACGTTGCGCGCGGCCGGCGACAGGCGGGCGATGGCATAGGCCATCGGGTAGCCGATCAGCAGGGTCAGGAAGGTCGAGATCGCCGCGATCTTGATCGAGCTCAGGAACGCCTGCGCATAGATCGAATCGCGGAACAGCGCCAGGTAGTTCTCCAGGTTCAGCTTCAGCGAGAAGCCGCCGTCGGCGTACTGCAGCAGCCAGGTGTACGGCGGCGAGCCGACCCGGCTGAGCGAGAAGCTGATCATCAGCACGATCAGGAACGGCACTGCGAAGAACAGCAGCAGCCACAGGTACGGAATGCCGATCACCGTGGCACGCAGCCCCGGCAGCCAGCGCTTCAGGCCGGCGACGCTCATGAGGTCAGCACCACGCCGTCGTTGTCGCGCCAGTGCACCCACACGCTGTCACCCCAGGTCAGGCCGTCGCTGGCCCAGCGCTGCGAGTTGGCGAAGTTGGCCAGCACCTTGGCGCCGCTGGGCAGGCGCACGTGGTAGACCGAGTGGCTGCCGAAGTAGGCGATGTCCTCGATCACGCCCTGTGCCTTGTTGGTGTGCCCTTCCGGCTCGTCCTTGCCGATCATCACCTTCTCCGGGCGCAGCGCGAACGCGACCGGCTGCCCTTCATAGCCGGTGATGCCATGGGCGATGTAGATCGGCGCCGGGAACAGCGGCGAGCGTACGGTCACGTACTCCGGCAGGTCCTCGTCGATCACCCCGTCGAACAGGTTGACCGAACCGATGAACTCGGCGACGAAGCGGTTGGCCGGCTGCTCGTAGACCTCATCCGGCTTGCCGACCTGCTGGATCCAGCCGGCATCCATCACCGCGATGCGGGTGGCCATGGTCATCGCTTCTTCCTGGTCGTGGGTGACCATCACGCAGGTCACGCCCGACGACTCGATGATGCTGACCAGTTCCAGCTGCATCTGCGAGCGCAGCTTCTTGTCCAGCGCGCCCATCGGCTCGTCCAGCAGCAGCAGCTTCGGCCCCTTGGCCAGCGACCGCGCCAGCGCCACGCGCTGCTGCTGGCCGCCGGACAGCTGGTGCGGCTTGCGCTTGCCGAGGTGGCCCATCTGCACCAGGTCCAGCATTTCGCCGACGCGCTTGTTGATCGCGTCCTTGCCCAGGCCATCCTGCTTCAGGCCGAAGGCAATGTTCTGCTCGACCGTCATGTGCGGGAACAGGGCATAGGACTGGAACATCATGTTGACCGGCCGCTGGTACGGCGGCAGCGCGTCCAGGCGCTGGCCATCGAGGGTGATGCTGCCCTTGGTGGGCGTCTCGAAGCCACCCAGGCAGCGCAGCAGGGTCGATTTGCCACTGCCGGAGCCACCGAGCAGGGCAAAGATCTCGCCCTTGCGCACGTCCAGATTGACGTCGTCAACGGCGACGAAACCGTCGAATTCCTTGCGCAGGTCACGAATGGAGAGATAGCCGGGCGCACCGGTCGTGTCGACGACGGTGGCTACCGGCTGGGCTTCAACGGGCATGGGGGCTCCGGGAGCGGGCGGTGGACAGCGGCCGCCATTCTAACGGCCGGGGGCCGCAGGGGATATGACGGCGGCAGGCGGAAGCGGCCGCTGGCCGGCTCCGGGGCCTCGAGGGGTGTCGGTTTTCCCCCGCCAGAGTGGCCTGTCCGCTCCAAGGCCGCGGCTGCCCGGTCGTCCATGCCGCCGTCCCGGCCAGACAGCACCGGCGACGGCCCGATCTGCAACGTTTTTCAGAACCGGATCTGTTGAAGGCCCGGGGCATTCCCCGCGCAATGGCCCGGATCAAGCCCTTGCATGGACCCACCCTGGTGACTTCCCCGGACAGCCCCTCCCCTTTCCCGCCCCGCCTGCCGGGCTCCCTGCCTGCAACGCTGCCGCTGGTCATCATCGGCGCCGGCCAGGCCGGGCTGTCCCTCAGCGCGCTCCTGCAGGAAGCCGGCGTCGAGCATCGCGTGCTGGAGGCCGAAACCGTGGGCGCCAGCTGGCAGCGGCGCTGGGATTCGTTCCAGACCAACACCGCCAACGCGACGATGGCCCTGCACGGCCATGCCTATGCGGGTGACGACCCGGAAGGCTTCATGGGGGCCCCGGAGGTGATCCGGCGGCTGCGCGACTATGCCGACGAACGCTCGTTGCCGATCAGCGAGGGATGCGGGGTACACCGGGTCGCACCTGGGCCCGGAGGCTATGCCATCGACAGCAGCCAGGGGCAGATCCACGCCCGCGCGGTGGTAGTCGCTACCGGTGAGTACCGCTGCGCGCGGATGCCCCGGGTCCCCTTCGCGCCCGCACCGGGTCTGACGGTGCTGCACTCCGGCGACTACCGCAGCCCCCGCCAGCTGCCCGATGGCGCCGTGCTGGTCATCGGTGGCGGCCAGTCCGGCGCGCAGATCGCCCAGGACCTGCGCGACAGCGGTCGCAGCGTGTACTGGTCACTGGCCCAGCGGCATTCGCATACCCGCCGGCTGCGCGGCAAGGACTCGATGACCTGGTGGGACTTGGCCGGGCGTATCCACCAGCATGTGAGTGAAGCGGCCGCCGTCCTGGCCGGAGAACCGGATGCGCTGCGCAAGGCCCGCACCGCGGAGTTCCCGCTGATTTCCGGCAAGGGGCGTGCCGGCCTGGGCAGCTCGATCAGCCTGCTGGCGATGCACCGCGCAGGCATCAGGTTGCTGGGCCGGTTGCAGGGCTTCGATGGAAACGTCGCCCGCTTCGCCGATGTGCGCCCGCAGCTGCGCACCGCGATCGAGGCGACACGGACCGAATATGCCTATCTCGATTCGCTGGCCAGCGCGTACTACGCCACGCGCCCCGAACCACGCACCGACGATGCCCGCTACATTCCCGAAGAGGTCTATCTGCATTGGGAGCCGGACGCCGCCCCGCGTGAACTGGATCTGCAGACGGAAGGCATCCGTTCGGTGGTGCTGGCCACCGGCTTCGTCGCCGAATGGCCCTGGCTCGATGTGCAGGGCGTGCTGGACGCGCATGGCTATCCGCTCGGCGAGTTCGGCGTTTCACCGCATCCGGGGCTGTTCTTCATCGGCATGCACAACCTGCAGCGGATGAGTTCATCGTTCCTGTGCAACGGCGGTCGCGATGCACGCGACCTGTTGCCAGCGATCCTGCGGCACCTTGGCCAGGGCGGCGGTACCGCGCCCGGCCAAGGATGAAGCAATCCGCCGGGCATGGCCCGGCGGCGCCAGACCGGCTTAACGGCCGGTCTTCACTTCGGTCCACAGCCGGGTGTAGAGCTTGTCGGTCTCCGGCGTGTTGATCGAGTACGTGAACATCTTCTCGGCCACGTCGGCCGGCGGGTAGATGGTCGGGTCGGTACGGATCGCCTCATCCACCAGCGGGGTCGCGGTCGGCACCGGGTTGGCGTAGTGGATGAAGTTGGTGTTGGCCGCGGCAACCTTCGGCTGCAGCAGGTAGTTGATGAACGCGTACGCGGCTTCCGGATGCTTGGCATCCTTCGGAATCGCCAGCATGTCGAACCACTGCGGGGCGCCTTCCTTCGGGATCGAATAGGCCACGTGCACGCCATTGCTGGCTTCCTCGGCACGGTCGCGGGCCTGGATGATGTCACCCGACCAGCCGACTACCAGGCAGGTACCGCCGTTGGCCAGCGAACCCACGTACTGCGAGGAGTGGAAGTTCTGCACGTACGGGCGGATCGACTTCAGCAGGTCGGCCGCCTTCTGCAGCTCGGCCGGGTCGCCGCTGTGCGGGTCCAGGCCCAGGTAATGCAGCGCGATCGGGATCATGTCCGCCGGCGTGTCCAGGATGGTCACGCCGCAGTCCTTCATCTTGCTGATGTTCTCCGGCTTGAACACCAGGTCCCAGCTGTTGGCGATGTCGGTGCTGCCGCCGAAGCGCTGCTTCAGCATCTCCACGTTGTAGCCGATGCCGGTGGTGCCGATCATGTACGGCACGCCGTACTGGTTGCCCGGATCCTGGGTGGCGATGCGCTTCATCACCGCCGGGTCCAGATTGGCCAGGTTCGGGATCTTGCTCTTGTCCAGCGGCAGGAACACGCCGGCCTGGATCTGGCGACCGAAGAAGTTCAGGGTCGGCACCACCACGTCGTAGCCGCTGTTGCCGGCCAGCAGCTTGGTCTCGACCATCTCGTCGCTGTCGAACACATCGTAGGTCACCTTGATGCCGCTCTCCTTCTCGAAGGTCGGGATGGTGTCCTCGGCGATGTAATCGCTGTAGTTGTAGACGTTCAGGACCTGGCTGTCCTGCGCGCCGCCGTTGCCACCGCTGCAGGCGGCAAGCATGGCGGAGGCCAGGCCGAGCGTGAGGATACGCAGCTTCATCGGGTGCTCCAGAATGCGGAAAGGGGGGCCGGCGGGGCCGGCGACGGGTGCCAGCCTACCCCCCGGCGGCGGATTTTTCTATTCCAGGTGCTCAGACGTTCAGCAGCAGGAACTCGCGCTCCCACGAGCTGATGACGCGGAAAAAGGTCTCGTATTCCTTGCGCTTGACCGAGATGTAGGCGCGGCAGAAGCGCTCGCCCAGCAGGGCCTGCAGCTCGCTGCACTGCTCCAGGCCGTCCAGTGCTTCGCCCAGCGAGCGCGGCAGGTTGTAGCCCAGTTCCTTGGCACTGCCGGTCACCGGTGCATCCGGTGCCAGCCGCTCACGGATGCCGAGCAGGCCGCAGGCCAGTGTCGCGGCCATCGCCAGGTACGGGTTGGCATCGGAACCGGCGAAACGGCTTTCCACGCGCATGTTTTCCGGCGTGTCCAGCGGCACGCGCAGCCCGCAGGTGCGGTTGTCATAGCCCCAGTGCACGTTGCTCGGCGAGACCTCGCCGAACACCAGCCGGCGATAGGAATTCACGTTCGGCGCGAAGAAGGCCATCGCCTGCGGCACGTACTTCTGCAGGCCGCCCAGGTAGTGGCCGAACACCGGGCTGAACTCGCCTTCGGCATCGGTCTCGCCGGCGAACACGTTGCTGCCGTCGCTCACCCGCACCAGGCTCTGGTGGATGTGCATGGCACTACCCGGCTCGTTTTCCATCGGTTTGGCCAGGAACGTGGCATACACCCCGTGGCGCATCGCCGCCTCGCGCATGGTGCGCTTGAACAGGAACACCTGGTCGGCCAGGTCCATCGCATCGGCATGGGTGAAGTTGACTTCCAGCTGCGCCGCGCCGGATTCATGGATCAGGGTGTCCACGTCCAGCTTCATCGCATCGGCGTAGTCGTACATCAGGTCGAGGATCGGGTCGAACTCGTTGACCGCATCGATGGAGTACGACTGCCGCGCGGTTTCCGGGCGCCCGGAACGGCCGGCCGGTGGCAGCAGCGGGAAGTCCGGGTCGGTGTTCTTCTGCACCAGGAAGAACTCCAGCTCCGGCGCCACCACCGGGCGCAGGCCCAGTTCGGCGTAGGCCGCCAGCACGCGGCGCAGCACGTTGCGCGGTGCCAGCTCATGCGGCTCGCCATTCTTGGTGTAGCAATCGTGGATGACCTGCGCGGTGGCGTCTGCCGCCCATGGCACCATGCGCACCGTGTCCGGATCGGGGCGCAGCATCATGTCCGAGTCCGACGGCGAGGTCAGCTCGTAGTAATCGTCAGGGAACTCGCCGGTGACGGTGGTGGCGAAGATGCCTTCGGGCAGCCGCGTGCCGTAGTCGTGCGAGAACTTGTCGGCCGGAATGATCTTGCCGCGCGCGTTGCCGGTGATGTCCGGCACCAGGCATTCGACCTCGGTGATACGCCGCTCCTTCAGCCAACGCAGCAGACTGCTTTCCTGCGGTGCGGGGGGCGTAGCCGTCTTGCGCGGGCGCGTTCGGGAACTCATCGGGAATCCAGTCTGTTCTGTTGGTGCTGCCGGCAAGCTTGGCCGAACGCACGGAAAATAGCGTGATAGAACGGCGAATCCATGACACGCCACTCCGGGTGCCACTGTACGCCGAGCACGAAATCATGGTGCAGGCTGCGTGCCGCCTCGACCAGGCCATCGTCGGCCACGGCTTCGACCTGCAGCCCCCGCGCCAGGCGGGCGATACCCTGCCCGTGTACCGAATTGACCTGCGTCCGGCCACTGCCGCTCCACCGCGCCAACCAGCCATCAGCGGCCAGGGTGACCGCGTGGGCCGGCCCGTACTGCACCTCCACCGGCGCCTGCGGGTCTTCGCGATGGTCGGCCAGGCCAGGCACTGCATGCACCTGCGGATGCAGGCTGCCACCCAGCGCGACGTTCAACTCCTGGAAGCCGCGGCAGATCGCCAGCACCGGCAGGTCCAACGCCAGCGCTTCGTGCAGCAGCGCAAAGGCGTTGGCATCCCGGGCCGGGTCGTGCGGATTGCCTGGCCAGCTGCGGCCGCCCTCATAGTGCTGCGGTTCGATATTGCTGACCGCGCCGGTCAACAGCAGGCCATCGAGCCCCTGCAGCCAGTCGCCAGCCGGCAAGGGCGGCTGCAGGCTCGGCAGTACCACCGGGGTCACTCCGGCGGCCTCGGCCAGCGCGCGCACGTACTTCTCGCCGGCCACCGCAAAGCGGTGATGGCCGAGCACTGTGCTGTCGGTGGGCAGGCCCACCCAGGGCAGGCGGCGCATGGGAAAACTCCTTGGCGTGCCGACACGTTACCCGTCGCCCGGCGAACGCGGCAAGTCGTCGCCGTCACACCATGGCCGTCACGCATCGGCGAAACTAAGCGCGTGAACGCTGATCGCACTCCCCCGCTCCGCCCGTCCGTACTGCGCCCGCAAGGCCTGCGATGAGCGCCGCCTTCCCGCCCAGCTGGTACGCCGCCAGCCTGCCCGAGCCGCCCGCACTCCCCCCGCTGCAGGGCAATGTGCAGGCCGATGTCGCGGTGCTCGGCGCCGGCTACACCGGCCTGACCGCCGCGCTGGAACTGGCCGCCCGTGGCCAGCGCGTGGTGCTGCTGGAAGCGCAGCGGATCGGCTGGGGCGCGTCCGGCCGCAATGGAGGACAGGCGCTGGTCGGCTACGGCTGCGAGGTGGACGAGCTGGAACGGCAGCTCGGACGCGATGATGCGCGCCACCTGTTCGACTGGTCACGCGACGCGGTGCGGGCGATGCGCACCCGCATCGATCGTCACGGCATCGATTGCCATTGGGTGGAAGGCCACGCCAGCGTCGCCATCCGCGAGCGCCATGAGCGTGACCTGCAGGCCAACTGCGAGCACCTGCAGCGCCACTACGACTACCCCATGCAGTGGTGGGACCGCGATGCCCTGCGCGCGCAGCTGGACAGCCCACGCTACCGCGCCGCGATGTTCGACCCGCTCAGCGCGCACCTGCAGCCGCTGGCCTATGCGCGCGGGTTGGCCGATGCGGCGCGCGCGGCCGGCGTGGTGATCCACGAGCATTCGGCGGTAACCCGCGTGCAGCGCGGACCGCAGCCTGCCCTGCACACCGCACAGGGCAGCGTGCGCGCCGCACACCTGGTGGTCGCCGGCAACGCGTGGCTGCAGGGCCTGCTGCCCGAGCTGGAGCGGTGCATCATGCCGGTCGGCACCTATATCGGCGCCAGCGCGCCGTTGGGTGCCGAGCGCGCCCGTGCCCTGATCGGCAACAACATGGCCGTGGCCGATACCGCATGGGCACTGGACTATTTCCGCCTCAGCCACGACCACCGCCTGCTGTTCGGCGGCCGCGCCAGTTATTCGGCGCTGCCACCGCCGGGCCTGCGCGGGGTGATGCAGCGGCGCATGCATGAGGTGTTCCCGCAGTTGGCCGACGTGGCACTGGACCAGGTCTGGGGCGGCTACGTGGACATCACCCGCAACCGCGCCCCGCATTGGGGCCGGCTGGACGGCAACCTGTACTTCGCGCAAGGGTTCTCGGGGCATGGTGTGGCCGCCGCCGGGCTGGCCGGCGAGGTGATCGCCGCTGCCATTGCTGGCCAGAGCGAGCGCCTGGACGTGTTCCAGCGCCTGCGGCACGCGCCCTTCCCTGGTGGGCGGCTGCTGCGGATGCCGCTGCTGGTGGCAGCGATGTCGTGGTACAAGCTGCGGGATGCGTTGTGGTGAGTTGATCAGGGATCCCCCTGAATCAGCTGCCTCGAAAACTGTGAAACCCGTCGCCACGGCAATTCATGTGATGATTTTCTCACTTGCCCGGCGCTGCGCTGCAGTGATTGCATAATAGAACGCGTGTCGATACCGTCGGTAAGAACCGGGTCCCGCGGCGAATGGATGCTGACAGGGAACGTACTGTGAAGGGGTAGTGCGATTGAATTGGTGGAATGAAGGCCTGCAGCTGAAGTTGCGCATCCATCCGGCAGGACTTGCCTTGGCTGTGCTGTATGCCATTGCCTGTTGGGCCACCCGCCAGCTGTCCCTTGATCAGTTCTATCTGCCCGCTGGTGTACGCGTGGCCGCGGTACTGCTCTGCCCTCCTCGGCTTTGGCCCTATCTCCTGCTGGGCGAGTACGCCTATTTCGCACAGATGCGAGTGCCGATGATCGATCGGTACGGGCTGACATGGGTCATTCTCGGCTCGGTGTTCCAGATGCCGGTTGTAATGACGATCGTCTATCTCCATCGCAATGTAATCTCGGCAGTAAAGAACGCTTGGCTCATCTCGATTGCTGCCTTCGCTGCAGTTTCCGTCACACTGATCAACCTGCTTCTGGCGAACTTCCTCTGGCCAACACCTCCCGCTTTTCCGCTGTTGACCGGAATCGTCCGCCTGGTAGTAGGTGACTTCATAGGCATACTCACGTTTGCGCCGCTTGTGCTGCTGTGGTCGCGAGGCAAGGCTGAAGTGCAGGTCCGGAAACGGGATATCGCACAGATGGCAGGAGCGCTTGCGCTGATGGTCGTGTTCGGCCTTTGGGCTGCGGACGTACCTGCCGATGCTGTGACGACAAAAGTATCCCTGCAACTCCTCATGGCGCTTCCCGCCGTTCTTCTCACATGCGTATATGGGTGGCGGGGCGCCGCCATCGGCGTGCCGACCCTGAACATGATTATCGGTCTGACAACACCTTCGTCTCACCCTGAGTCATTCGATCCTGCATCGTTCGCGACCCAGCAGATCATGGCCGTCACGGGCGCAGCACTGCTCATACTGGGCTCCCGGATCACTCACTACTATCACCGTTATCGACTGCGGGAGGTCGGCGAGAAAAATGCCATCAGACTTGCTCGGAGCTCCCATGTCGCCAGTGAGCTGGATCTTCGCGAACGCGCGTTGCATCTGCGGAAGCTTGGGGATGGCATTGATCATGCGCTTGATGAGGTGATCAACTGGCTTACTGCACAAGGCCATCATGCGATTGCGGAGAGCCTTGTACATGTGGCGTCGATTCATTCGCGCCAGTTCCGCGAGCAGACAAGCATGATTTATCCGACCGCCCTGGAGCAGCTCGGCCTTTATGTTGCCCTCCGAGCAGGTGGCGTTCGCGAAGCATGGGAAAGAACGGCTCGCGTCGCCAATCCGTCGTTGCTTGGCGACCCCTGTCAACTCAGTGTCGGACTGCAGCTTGCTGCCTACCGCACTGTGATAGATGCGGTGTCACTGCTGATCCAGGGTGAAACGGGACAGATCTACGTGCGGGCGCGTTGCGGACGGACGGGTTCGCATCGTGGAATCCTGATAGCGGTATCACTACTGGATCAACATCAACGCCTTTCGGACACAACCGCCGCCGCCGCGATGGAACGACTGGCCGGCAGGACGCTTGCCTACGGCGGCACACTGAAATGCAACCGAAATCGCATCGTGCTGGCAATGAAGGAAACGGGTACAGCCGCTCCTCTGGATGCTTTTTCATCAGATGCCCGGAACAGCCTTTCGGGACTCGAAGCGGGTCCCTCACGCGCTCAGGCTTGAATGACAAGGTCTACTGACTTCTGTTTCGATAGCAGGCATTTGCCCCCGCCTTGAGCGTGGTCGCGGAAACGTGCAAGCGGTTTTGATCGCTCGCACGCCTCAAGCCCTCCGGTCCGGGCGCTACGGTGTTTCGACAGACCAGATGTCGCCATCCGCGGTGGCATACCGCACCAGTACCACGTCCTGCGCACGATACACCTCGGAACGCTTTGCAGTGGATGGAACAGTGAGTCGCTGACCGGGAAGCGAAACAAGTGCTGCGGACTTGCCGGCAGGCAATGCAAAGTACGCACCAGCGGCATTGCCGATGATCAGCTTTACCTGCCCGGTCAGATCGTTGACCTGCAGGTAGACCATGCCATCGCGTTGGAAGGCATACACCTGCCAAGCGGGATCGGCGCTGATGTCTGCGGCGGCAGGGTTGGTCTCACCAAGGCCTGCCTTCGAAACTGCGGCACTTGCCAAGGGACTGCCGTGGTAGTCACCGCCCCCTCTATCACTCGCGAATACCGGAGCTGCGGCGAACAATGTTGCCCCGGTTACAACACCAACAAATATGGATCGCACAATGACCTCCTGGTCGGAATGAGAGCAAACAACCTCGAGACGATAGTAGCGTCTTCCCGCCACAACAAAGTGATTGACGGATAATCCGGACGATTTAGTTTCATTCGTGCCCCCTGCCCCCTTCCCCCCTGCCCGCACCATGTCATCTGCAGAAGAAGGACGGTGCTGATTGCGCCTGCGACGATCTATTGGATAGTGTCCAGTAGCGGGCCAGCGGTGGCTGGGCGGGAGCAAAGGAGTCTTGTTTTTGGACAGATTCAAGAAGGCAATTGAACTGAGCTTCCGGATCCGTCCGGTCGGTCTTGTGCTGGCCGCCGCCTATGCGGCCAGCTGCCTCATATCGCGTCAGTTCTCGCTCGATCAGTTCTTCCTGCCCGCAGGCATCCGGGCAGCAGCACTGCTGATCGTCCCGCCCCGCTTGTGGCCCTACCTGTTGCTGGGCGAATACATCTACTTCGCGACGCTGCGCATCCCCATGATTGATGCCTACGGCTTGGCGTGGGTCATCCTGGCGTCAACACTGTTGATGCCGATGGCGATGCTGGTGGTCCACCTTCACCTCAGGAGAATACCGTCCGAGGCCGCCACCGGTCTCTGGCTGCTGTCGTTGTCGATCTGCACGGCACTGTTCGTCCCGGGTCTCAACCTGAGCATTTCATATGTCCTCTGGTCGAACCCTCCGCCGAGCAACCTGCTGGACGCGGTCGACCGAACGCTCTTTGGTCACTTCGCGGCCATCATTACCCTGCTCCCGCTGGCCTTCCTTTGGGCGCAGCGGCACGCGGATCCCAGGTGGAGCACCCGCTTTGTTGCGCCTACAGCTGCGGCGATCCTGGCGATGCTGATACTGGGGTTGGGCATGCAGCTGACAGACAGTAGCGCACATACCACCCGCACACACCTTGTCCTGCTGGCGGCTCTACCTGCCATCGCCCTGACCTTCATGCATGGCTGGCGCGGCGCTGCCATCGCGATTCCGCTGTTGAATCTCCCACTTCACGGCGCTACGCCCAGTACCGGCCTGCCCTCCTCCTTCGATCTCGGTACGTTCGCCACCCAGCAGAACATGGCGGTGATGAGTGTCGCGCTGCTCGCGCTCGGGTCCAGCATCAGCTACCACCATCAGCGCGCCCGGTCCCGCGGCCTGGCCGAAGAAACGACGCTGCGCCTGGCACGCAGTTCCCACCAGACCAGCGAGCGGGAGCTGCGTGAACGGGCCGTCCACCTGAAGCATCTGAGCGACGGCATGGACAGCTCGCTCGTTGAAATGGTCAGCTGGCTGAAGGCTCAGGGCCATCATGCAGTGGCGAACAGCCTGCAACACGCGTCATCCGTGCACTCACGGCTGTTCCGTGAACAGGCCAGCCTGGTCTATCCCACCGGACTGGAGCAGGTGGGGCTGTACATCGCCCTGCAAGCCGGTGGTGCATGCGAAATCTGGAACAACACGCACCGCGTCATTCCGCCCAGGCTGGCGGGCAACCCCTGCCTGCTGACCGTGGATCTGCAACTGGCCATTTACCGCTCCCTGATCGAGGCGGTGTCGCTGCTGCTGGAGGTGGAGACCGGGCAGGTCTGCGTGCGCGCCCGAAGTGGCCGCGCGGGCGGACGTCGCGGCATCGTTGCCGTAGTGAGCCTGCTCGACCGTGACTGCACGCTGTCGACACGCACCACCCAACAGGCCGTCGAGCGTCTGGCCGGACGGATGCTTGCCTACGGCGGAACGGTCCACTGCCGGGGCAATCGCCTGCGACTGGTCCTGCATGAATCGATCACCCACACCTCGCCAGCGGCGGCCTGACACGGGATCTGGCCCGGCGCGCAACGTTCGCCGCTAAAGTTACACCCGAAACCGCCGCTATCCGTGCCGAGCCCTCCTTCGTGAGCCACCGCATCATGCCCGTCCTGCCGCAGGCCGCCGTCGATGGCGACCTGGCCGATCCGCTGCCACAGCGGATCCTGCTGGTCGAAAATTCCCGTGCCTTTACCGGCATGCTGCGCGAAGCCATCGAGCAGCGCCTGGAACTGCCGGTGGTGATCGCCTCCACCCTGGCCGAGGCCGATCGCCTGCTGAGCGAGGGTGGCGGCTGGTTCCTGGTGCTGACCGGGTTGGTGCTGGCCGACGGCGACCGCGATGCGGTGGTCGAGTTCTTCCTCAAGCGCGACCTGCCGACCGTGGTGGTCAGCGGCGTGTACGACGAGGACCTGCGCAAGCGCGTGCTGCAGCAGCAGATCATCGACTACGTACTGAAGAATACCCCCGGCAGCATCGACTACCTGGTGTGGCTGGTGCAGCGGCTGGAACGCAACCGCCGCATCGCGGCGCTGGTGGTGGACGATTCCCCGTCCGCGCGCGGCTATGCCGCCGCCCTGCTGCGCATGTATGGCCATGAGGTGCACGAAGCGGCCGATGGCAACGAGGGCCTGGCCGCGATCGAGGCGCATCCGGCAATCCGCCTGGCGGTGGTCGACCAGGAGATGCCCGGCATGCAGGGCGTGGAATTCACCCGCCGCCTGCGCACCCTGCGCTCACGCGACAAGGTGGCGGTGATCGGCATCTCCGGCAACACCGACGCATCGCTGATCCCGCGCTTCCTGAAGAACGGTGCCAACGACTTCCTGCGCAAGCCATTCTCGCGCGAGGAATTCTTCTGCCGTGTCTCGCAGAACGTGGACCAGCTGGAACTGATCGGCACCCTGCAGGACCTGGCCACCCGCGACTTCCTCACCGGCCTGCCCAACCGCCGCTGCTTCCTGGAACAGAGCCAGCGCCAGTTGCCGCAGCTGCAGCTGCACGGCCAGTGCGTGGCGGTGGCGATGATCGACATCGATCACTTCAAGCACATCAACGACACTCACGGCCACGAGGCCGGCGATGATGCGCTGCGCGCGGTGGCCGGTGCGGTGGCCGCGCATGCACGCAGCCAGGACCTGATCGCACGCTTCGGTGGCGAGGAGTTCTGCCTGCTGGTGCCGGACATGGAACAGGACGAGGCACTGCAGTACTTCGAGGAGCTGCGCCAGCGCATCGCCGCACTGGAAGTGGACATTGGCACCGCGACGCTTCGCATGACGGTCAGCATCGGCCTGTGCTGCCTGCGCCCGCAGCGTGATGCGCTGCACCGGCTGATCTCCGAGGCCGACCGCCAGCTGTACCTGGCCAAGGCCGGTGGCCGCAACCGGGTCAGCTGCACCACGGTGGCCAGCCCGCTGCGCCCGCGCGAGCCCGCCCTGCCCTGACCGGCCCGCTTTGATCCAGATCAACGCCGCACCCGCGCGGCGGCTCTACAGTCGGCCCCGACATACGCATGAAGGGGAGCCGGGGATGGCACTACTGGTCTGGCAGGACGATCTGAACATCGGCATCGATGTGATCGACCAACAACACCGCCGCATCATCGAGATGCTCAACCACCTGCACGTGGCCCAGGCCAGCATGCAGCGTGCGGCGGTGGGTGAAGTGATCGACGAGGTCGTGGACTACACCATGTCGCACTTCGCGTTCGAAGAAGAGTTGATGGAAGAAGCGGGCTACCCGTTCTGCGCCGCGCACAAGCGCGTGCATGAGGTCTTCATCAAGCGGGTATCGGAATACCGCATGCGCTTCCAGGCCGGCGAGGACATCAGCGACGAACTGCGCACCATGCTCTCACGCTGGCTGTTCAATCACATCCGCGGTGATGACCAGGCCTATGCCGAACAGGTCAAGGCGCACCTGAACCAGTTCGCCCGCGAGCACCAAGGGGGCGGTTGGCTGGGGCGTACACTCAAGCGCTTTTTTGGTTGAGCCGCAGCGCGCGCCGGTGCAGTGCCACCAGCGCGCACAGGGTCGCCACCGCAGTCAGGCACAGGTAGTAACCCACCGCGACCAGGCCGAAGCGTTCAGCCAGCCAGGTGGCCAGGTACGGCGCCGGTGCCGCGCCAAGGATGCCGGCCAGGTTGAATGACAGCGACGCGCCGGTATAGCGCACCTCCACCGGGTAGATCTCGGCCAGGAAGGTGCCGCAGGGGCCGTAGGTCAGGCCCATCAGGAACAGGCCCAGGCACAGGAAGCCAGTGACCAGCCACGGGCTGTGCGGCTGGAACAGCGGCGCGAACAGCACACCGAAACCGACGATCAGTACGCTGGCGACGATCATCGTGCGTCGCGTGCCCCAACGGTCGCCATAGCGCGCCGACAGCGGGATACCCAGCGCGAAGAACAGCATGCCGGCCATCTGCATCAGCAGGAACTGCTCGCGGCTGTAGCCCAGCACCGCGGTGCCATGGCCGAGACTGAACACCGTCATCAGGTAGAACAGCACAAAGGTGGCGAACGCGCCCAGGGTACCCAGCAGCATCGGTACCGGATGGTCACGCAGCACCGTCCACATCGGCAGCCGCACCGGCGCCTTGCGCTCCAGCGCCTTCTTGAAATCGGGCGTCTCGTGGATGTTCAGGCGCACCCACAGGCCGAGGCCGACCAGCAACGCGCTGGCCACAAACGGGATACGCCAGCCCCACTGCAGGAAGTCATCCTGGCTCAGGCAGCGGCCGAGCACCAGGAAAATGCCGGCCGACAGCAGGAAGCCGAGCGGCGCACCCAGCTGCGGGAACATGCCGTACCAGGCGCGCTTGCCCGGCGGTGCGTTCTCGGTGGCCAGCAGCACTGCCCCACCCCACTCGCCGCCCAACCCCAGGCCCTGGCCGAAGCGGCACAGCGCCAACAGCGCGGGGGCCCACAGGCCAATCTGCGCGTGGGTTGGCAGCAAACCGATCAGCACCGTGGACAGGCCCATGGTCAGCAGCGCGGCCACCAGCGTGGCCTTGCGGCCGATACGGTCACCGAAGTGGCCGAACACTGCCGAGCCCACCGGACGCGCGATGAACGCGACCGCGAAGGTCGCCAGTGACTGCAGCAGCGCCGCCTGTTCGCTGCTGTCCGGGAAGAACAGGTGTGGGAACACCAGCACCGCGGCCGTGGCGTAGATGTAGAAATCGAAGAATTCGATGGTGGTGCCGATCAGGCTGGCCAGCAGGACTCGACTGGGGGAATTCACGGACGGCGCGGCAGCGGTGATCGTCGACATCGGCAACACGGGTAACGGCGGATCGCCCGATTCTGCCACGGGCCGGTGGCCGCACGGGGCGATGGTTTCAGCCGACACCGATGCCAACGGAATTTTTCGGGCCACCCGCTAGGCTGCGCCACCGGTCCCTGCATGGATGCTTTGCCGATGACTGCAATCGCGCTGTCGTGGTCCGATTCGCCGAAGCTGCCGCGCATGGCGGCATGGCTGGTGGTGCTGCTGGTGCATGGGTTGATGGCAGTGTGGCTGCTGGGCAGCGGCAGGATGACGCTGCGCAGCGACGGAGGCGCCAGGATGACGTTGTACTGGCTGCCACCGAAGCAGCCCGTGCCGGCGCAACCGCGCCCGGCGCAGCCCACCGCAGAGGCAGCGCGCCCGGCCGCATCGACAGCGCCACGCCCGCCCCCGGCGGCACCTACGGATGCCAGTACCCCCGCGTTCGAGGAATCGCCTGCAATGGCGCCGCTGATCCTGGGCCTCCCGGCGGGCAGCATCGACGGTGGCGACGGCATCAGCGCTGCGGGTGTCGCTCCGCGCCTTATTGGTCGGCGCGAGGTCCATCCGGCGTTCGGGCCGCGCCGCAACTACTTCCGGATCCGCCGGCAGATGACACCCGAGCAGATCGTGCATGGCGTAGCGCAACTGCTGGGTTTGTGGCCACCAGGATACATCGTCGACCCGTGCGAGCTGGGCAAGCAGGACATGGATTACTTCCAGAATGCCGTCGAAGAAGCCGACCGCGACATGCTGCGTGCGGCAGTGCTGCAGGTGAGTACCCGCTGCCGGTAGCTCGACAGCTGTCTGCCTTCTGTAGAGTCGAGCCATGCTCGACTGCTCTTCGCGAGAAGCAGCCGAGCATGGCTCGGCTCTACCGAAGAACGAAAAGCAGCCGAGCATGGCTCGGCTCTACCGAAGAACGAAAAGCAGTCGAGCATGGCTCGACTCTACAAAGAGCGAACAGCGGTCAAGCAGCCGCGTCGTTACAACTGGATCCAGGTGGCCTTGATTTCGCTGTACTTGTCGAAGGCGTGCAGCGATTTGTCCCGGCCGTTGCCGGACTGCTTGTAACCACCAAACGGTGCGGTCATGTCGCCGCCATCCCAGCCGTTCACCCAGACGCTGCCGGCGCGCAGCTGGCGCGCAACCCGATGCGCGCGGCCCAGATCGCGTGTCCAGAGACCGGCGGCCAGTCCGTATCGGCTGTCGTTGGCCAGGCGCACCGCTTCGGCCTCGTCGTCGAAGCCAAGCACCGCCAGCACCGGCCCGAACACTTCCTCGCGCGCCAAGGCCTGCCCCGGGCGCACCTGGTCGAATACCGTCGGCTGCACATAGCAGCCACCCGCCTCCACCTCGGCGCGATGACCGCCCAGCAGCAGGCGGGCACCTTCAGCTTCGGCGCGTGCGATATCCCGCATCACCTTGTCCAGATGCACGGCGTCCACCAGCGCGCCCATCGGTGCGTCGGCGTCCAGCGGATGCTGCGGCTGCATGTGCTGGCCATAAGCAACCACCTGGTGCACGAAATCCTCACGGATCGAGCGCTGCACCAGCAAGCGCGACCCGGCGGTACAGACTTCGCCCTGGTTGAAGAAGATGCCCTGCGCCACGGCCTTGGCCGCCGCGTCCAGATCGGGCGCGTCGGCGAACACCACGTGCGGGCTCTTGCCGCCGCATTCCAGCCAGACCCGCTTGAGGTTGGATCGCCCGGAATACTCCAGCAGCTTCGCGCCGGTGGCAGTGGAACCGGTGAACGCCAACACATCCACGTCCATGTGCAGGGCCAGCGGTTCGCCGACGCGCGCGCCATGGCCCGGCAGCACGTTCAGCACGCCCTCCGGCAGGCCCGCCTCGGCGGCCAGCGCCGCCAGCCGCAGCGCACTCAGCGGCGACCGCTCCGAAGGCTTGAGCACCACCGAGTTGCCCATCGCCAGCGCCGGCGCGATCTTCCAACAGGCCATCAGCAACGGGAAATTCCACGGCACGATGGCCGCCACCACGCCCGCGGCTTCGCGGGTGACCAGTCCGAGTTCGTGCGGGCCAGTCGGCGCGATCTCGCCATACAGTTTGTCCACCGCTTCGGCGGTCCAGGTCAGGCACCGCACCACACCGGGCAGGTCGATACGGCGTGCGTCACGCACCGGCTTGCCCATGTCCAGGGTTTCCAGCAGCGCCAGCTCATCGGCGTGCTTCTCCACCAGCGCGGCCAGCGCCAGCAACACGCGCTTGCGATGCGCCGGGCTCGTCTGCGACCAGTGACCCGCCTCGAAGCTGCGCCGCGCGGCCAGTACCGCGCGTTCGACATCCTGCGCGTCGCAGTCGGCAACCGCGCCCAGCACGCGACCATCGATCGGGCTGATGCAGTCGAAGCGGGCGCCGCTGGCGGCATCGACATAACGGCCATCGATGAAGGCCTGGCCCGGCATCGAGAGCTGAAGGGACAGCGCCTGCCAGTGGCTGCGGTCGGGGAAATCGGCCATGGGAAGCTCCAGCGGTCAACGAGCCTTGGTTATACCGGGACCGCCGCGACTCCACCGTGACGCGGCTGCGCTACATTCGTCGCATCGGACCCGATGGAGCTGGCATGAAGCGTCCCGAAAGCGACCTGCACGACCTGGCCACCCAGCGTCCCGAGTTACTGGACGCGTACTGGATGCCGTTCACCGCCAACCGCCAGTACAAGGCCGCGCCGCGCCTGCTGGTACGCGCCGAAGGCATGCACTACGAGGACGTCGACGGCCGCCAGATCCTCGACGGCACCGCCGGCCTGTGGTGCTGCAACGCCGGCCACGCCCGCCCGCGCATCGTTGAGGCCATCGTCGAGCAGGCACGTACCCTCGACTATTCGCCGGCCTTCCAGATGGGCTCGCCGCCGGCCTTCACGCTGGCGCAGCGGCTGGCCGCACTGGCGCCTGCCCCGCTCAACCATGTGTTCTTCACCAGCTCCGGCTCGGAGGCGGTGGATACCGCGATGAAAATCGTGCTGGCCTACCACCGCCAGCGTGGCGAGGGCCAGCGCACCCGCTTCATCAGCCGCGAGAAGGCCTACCACGGGGTGGGCTTCGGCGGCATGGCACTGGGTGGACTGCCCAACAACCGCAGGGCGTTCGGCCTGCAGCTGGGCGGCGTGGACTACCTGCGGCATACCCTGGACCTGCCGCGCAATGCGTTCAGCAGGGGCCTGCCACGTCAGGGCGCCGAGCTGGCCGACGACCTGGAACGGCTGATCGCGCTGCACGACGCCTCGACCATCGCGGCGGTGTTCGTCGAGCCCATTGCCGGTTCCGCCGGAGTGATCCTGCCCGCGCCGGGCTACCTGCAGCGCCTGCGCGAGCTGTGCGACCACCACGGCATCCTGCTGGTGTTCGACGAGGTCATCACCGGCTTCGGCCGGGTCGGCATGCCCTTCGCCGCGCAGCGCTTCGGAGTCACTCCGGACCTGCTGACCTTCGCCAAGGCGGTCAGCAACGGCGCGGTACCGCTGGGTGGCGTGCTGGCCAGCGACGCCGTGCATGCAACCCTGATGCAGGCACCGCCACAGGCCATCGAGCTGTTCCATGGCTATACCTACTCGGGGCATCCGCTGGCCTGTGCGGCGGCGCTGGCCACGCTGGAGGTCTATACCGAGGAGCGCTTGTTCGAGCGTGCCATCGAGCTGGGCGAATACTGGCAGGAACGGCTGCATGCGCTGCAGGGCCTGCCCAACGTGATCGACATCCGCAACTTCGGGCTGGTCGGCGCGGTCGAGCTGGCACCGCGCCGCGATGCCCCCGGCAGCCGCGGCTACGAAGTGTTTCGGCGCTGCTTCCACGACGGCCGGCTGCTGGTGCGCTGTACCGGCGACATCGCGCTGTCGCCGCCGCTGATCGTGGACAAGGCACAGATCGACCAGATCACCGGCACCCTGGGCGAGATGATCCGGGCCACCGCCTGAGCCCGGGTCGGCGGTGGCGAGCGGGTACAATGGGCGGTTCCGCTCCTGCTCGCTGCCGTGCCCATGGATATCGTCGTCAAAGAAGAACTCAAGGCCTACATCGACCCGCTGACCGCGGACGAACATGACGCGCTGGAGCGCAGCATCCTGGCCGAAGGCTGCCGCGATGCGCTGGTGCTGTGGGGTGACGTGCTGGTCGATGGCCACAACCGTTTCGGCATCTGCCAGAAGCACGGCCTGCCGTTCAATACCGTGCAGAACACCCGCTTCCAGAGCATGGAAGACGTGCACCTGTGGATGATCGAGCAGCACCTGGGCCGCCGCAGCGTGTCCGATTTCCAGCGCGGTGTGCTGGCGCTGCGCAAGCGCGACATCCTGGCCGCCCGCAAGCAGATCGAGCAGGCGCAGCTGCAGCGCGAGAGCGATGGCACCGCCGAAGCCGTCGAGGACGCGGGTGAGGACAGCCCGCCGTGGGAGCCGGCACCGAAGATCAGCCGCGCCGAGCTGGCCCGCGAGGCCAAGCTGAGCACCAGCCAGGTCGGCATGATCGAACGCATCCACGCCCAGGCCGCGGCCGAGGTGGTGGAAGCGGTGAAGGCCGGCGTGATCTCGATCAGCGCCGCTGCTGCCGTGGCCGACCTGCCGGAAGACGAGCAGCGCGCCGCTGCCGCCGGTGGCAAGGATGAGCTGAAGCAGGCCGCCAAGCGCGTGCGCGAGTCCAAGCGCAAGCCGCGTGCACCGAAGCCGGAAGCAGCCGAGATGGACTTCGAGGAAGCGGACGAGGACGAGATCGCCAGCCGCGACGCCGAGGTGCTGTCGGCACTGGAGCAGCTGGGCGAGGATGCCCCGGCGCTGCGCCGCCGCGTGGTCGCGCTGACCCGCGAGAACGACACCCTGCGCGCGCAGCTGGCTGCGTTGCGCAAGCAGCTCGAAGCGCTCTGAACCACCGGGTAGTGCCGGCCGCTGGCCGGCAACCCCATGAACGTTCCGGGTGCGTTGCGGATGCCGGCCAGCGGCCGGCACTACCCGGTGCTCATCCGCTGGCAGGTAGACTTCCGGCATGACGTCTGCCAACGATCCGCGCCGCGCACAGCTGCGGCGCCTGAAAGCCCTCGCGCTGGGCCTGCTGCTGTTGATGCTGGCCGGTTTCGCGGTCAGCCACTGGCAAGGCGAGCGCGGCATCTGGGCCTGGGTTTCGGCGTTCTGCGAGGCCGCAGCCGTGGGCGCACTGGCCGACTGGTTCGCGGTCGTTGCCCTGTTCCGGCGGCCGATGGGCCTGCCGATCCCGCATACGGCAATCATCCCACGCAGCAAGGAACGCATCGGCGACAGCCTGGCCCTGTTCGTGCGCGACCAGTTCCTGGAGCCGGGTGTGCTGCTGGCAAAGCTGCAGGTATTCGACCCGGCCAGCCGTCTCGGCAGTTGGCTGGCCGACCCTGCACGGTCGCGGATGCTGGCCGACATGGCCCGCGGCTGGGCCCTGCAGGCTCTGGACTTTTTTGACGAAACCGCGGTGCGCCGGCAGCTGCACACCTTCGTGGTGCAGCAGCTGCGGCAGTGGAATGCCGCCGCCACCGCCGGTGAGCTGCTGGCCCTGCTGACCGCCGACGGGCGCCACCAGCGCGTGCTGGACGAAGGCCTGCAGCGGCTGGGGCGCTGGCTGGAGCAGCCGGAGGTGAAGGAACGCGCCTCGCAGCTGATCGTGCGTTACATCCAGCGCGAATGGCCGACGCTGTCGAGCACGGTGAACTGGGTCAAGCCGATCGATGAGATCGGCGACAGCCTGGCCGAACGCCTGGCGCGGGCGGTGCTGGAAGAACTGCAGCAGGTACTGGCCGAGCCGCAGCATCCGCTGCGCCAGGACTACGAGACCTGGCTGCAGAACTACGTGCAGCGCCTGCGCGAGGACCCGGCCCTGGCCGAGCGCATCGAACAGCTCAAACAGGAAATGATCGACCACCCCGCCCTGCAGGAGTACGTGCAGGGGCTGTGGGCGCGCATCCATGCCAGCCTGCGCGCGGACCTGCAGCGCGAGGACTCGGCGCTGGTCGGCCACCTGCAGCGCAGCCTCGCCTCGCTGGGCAGCAGCCTGCAGGCCGACCCGGCCCTGCGCGAGGCCCTCAACCAGCACCTGCTGGAGGGCGCCCAGCGTCTGACCGGCCGCCTGCGCGAAGGCGTGACCACGCATATCGCGCAGACCGTGAAAAGCTGGGACGAACGGCACCTGGTCGAGCAGCTGGAACTGAGCGTGGGCCGCGACCTGCAGTTCATCCGCTTCAACGGCACCCTGGTGGGCGGGCTGATCGGCCTGCTGCTGCATGCGGCGACGGTGGTGTTCAGGTTCTAGGCCTCAGCGCGCCCTTCGGATCATCACGCTTGATTCATAAAATGCGAATGCCTATCATTTACTGATCGGTTGTACGCTTAGCCAATCGGGTGCGGAAGACGCACCCATCGCCCGTGTACATCCCCGACCTCTGGACTGCCCGTCTGCGCGGGCCGTGCTTCGTCGATGGGACACGCTGGGCGACATGCGCAGGGCGCAAGGGGGCCGCGGACGCGTTCCATCCCCTCTCCTACCTGCAGGAATGCCGTGGACCGCTCGCCCGCAACCGCCAGCCCCCGCACCTTTTTCTCCAACCCGCGCTGGGGCGTGCTGTCACGCTCGTTGGCCGCGATCTTCGGCGGTTACGCGCTGGCCTCGGTGACCAGCGTGTTCTGCGCCGTGGCCCTGCCTGGCGCACGTGGCCAGACCGTGCTGACCGGCATGCTGCTGGCCATCCTGGTCGCCGCCTGTGCGGCACTGTGGGCATTCGCCACCCGCAGCGCGCTGCGCGCCTGGGTCGGCATCCTCGCGCCCGCGCTGCTGATGGCCGCCATTGCGCGCCTGCTGGGGGCCTGGGCATGAAGAACGGGTTCCGCCAGTCGATGGCCTGGCTGCACACCTGGACCGGCCTGCTGGTTGGGTGGTTGCTGCTGCTGATCTTCATGGCCGGCACGGCAAGCTACTACCGCGAGGAAATCAGCCGCTGGATGCGTCCGGAACTGCCGTCCAGCAACGTCAGCATCGACGTCGCCGCACAGCGCGCGGTGGACTACCTGCAGGCCAACGCCGCGCAGGCCGAGAACTGGTTCGTCACCCTGCCGCAGCCGCGCAACCCGGCCATGCAGATGTTCTGGCGGTTGCCACCGGAACTGGCCGATCCCAGCCGTGGCCGCCGTGGTGGCTTCGGTGATGCCACGCTGGACCCGAACACCGGCCAGGCACTGAAAGCGCGCGAGACCCGCGGCGGTGATTTCTTCTACCGCCTGCACTTCGACCTGCACTACATCCCGGTGCTGTGGGCCCGCTATCTGGTCGGCTTCTGCGCGATGTTCATGCTGGTGGCGATCATCACCGGTGTCATCACCCACAAGAAAATCTTCAAGGACTTCTTCACCTTCCGCAAGGACAAGGGCCTGCGTTCCTGGCTGGATTTCCACAACGTCAGCGCGGTGATGGCCCTGCCCTACCACGCGATGATCACCTACACCGGCATCGTCACGCTGATGATCATGTACCTGCCGTGGGGCGTGAAGGTGGCCTACCCGCAGGACGAGGACAAGTTCTTCTTCGAGGCCTTCGGCGGCATGCCGGAGGTGACCGCGCCGGCCGAAGGCCGCGCCACCCCGCTGCCGATCGCACAGCTGCTGGACAGCGCACGCGCGCATTGGCACGGCGTGGAGGTGGCCGGCTTCACCGTGTCCCATCCGGGCGCGGCCAATGCGGTGATCGACATCCGCCAGCGCGACGGCAAGCGCCTGTCCACCGACACACCGGCCGTGCGCTACAACATGATCACGGGTGCGCTGCTGGAAGAAACACCGCCTTCCGGTGGCGCCACCGCCACCCGCGGCGTGCTGTACGGCCTGCACCTGGCGCGCTTCGCCGACTGGGGCCTGCGCGCACTGTTCTTCCTGTCCGGCCTGGTCGGCTGCCTGATGGTGGCCAGCGGCGTGGTGCTGTGGGCAGTGAAGGAACGGCCCAAGCACGCCAAGAGTGGCCGCATCGGCTTCGGCCTGCGCCTGGTCGATGCGCTGAACATCGGCACCGTGGCCGGCCTGCCGATCGCCTTCGCCGCCTACTTCTGGGGCAACCGCCTGCTGCCGCTGGACATCGCCGAGCGCTCCAGCGCCGAGGCCAACGTGTTCTTCTACGCCTGGGGTGCGGCACTGCTGGCCGCCTTCATCTGGCCGAAGCGGATGATGTGGGCCTGGCAGCTGTACCTCGGTGCGGCTGCGTTCGCGCTGGTGCCGGTGGTCAATGCACTGACCACGCATGCGCACCTGGGCATCACCCTGCGCAACGGCGACTGGGTGCTGGCGGGCTTCGATCTGTCGATGATCGCGTTCGGCGCGATGCTGGCGCTGTGCGGCTGGCGCATGCAGCGCTGGACGCCACCGCTGTCTGCAGCCGAGAAGAAGAAGCGTGCTGCCGCCGCAGCGGCACCCAAGGCCCCGGTGGACGCTGTGGAAACCGCCGAAGCGGAGGCCAGCGCATGATGCTGCTGGCGTTGACCTTGTCGTTCTCTGCGTTCACCGCGTTGTCGCTGGCGATGGAGAAGCACCAGCACGATCTGCACGGCAAGGCTGCAGCCACCCCGGCACGGCGCACGCAGTGGCGGGTGCTGGGCTGGGTACTGCTGGCGGTAGCGTTCGCACTGTGCGTGGTCGACCACGGCTGGGCGATGGGCCCGGTGCTGTGGCTGGGCGTGATGACCGTCGGCGGCGTGGCGTTGTCGTTCGGGTTGTACCCGTACCGGCCGAAATGGATCGCGCCGCTGGCGATCGCGCTGCCCGTGGCCGGGCTGCTGGTGGCGTTGCTGTAGCAGAGCCACCGGGGTCGGATCCCTTGCGCGCAGCGCAAGGGATCCGACCCCGGGCATCGGCTTACCCCAACCGCTTCAGTTCCCACGCGCGGTGGATGCGCGCGTTGCGCTCGAAGTCCGGGCCGATGGTGCGCGCGGTGATCTCGCGGCACTGGGCGAATTCGGCGATGGCGTTCTCTTCCAGCTTGAAGCGGCGGAAGTTGTTGGAGAAGTACAGCACGCCACCCGGTGCCAGCCGTGCCACCGCCGCGCGCAGCAGCTTCAGTTGTTCGCGCTGCACGTCGAAGTCGTCAGCACGCGCGGAGTTGGAGAACGTCGGCGGATCGCAGAAGATCACGTCGTACTGGCCACGGTCGCCTTCCAGCCACGCCATCGCATCGGCCTGCACCAGCAGGTGCTGGTTGCCGCCCTGCCCGTTCAACGCCAGGTTGTCGTAGCACCACTGCAGGTAAGTGGCCGACAGGTCGACGCTGGTGGTGCTGGCGGCACCGGCCACCGCCGCCTGCACGCTGGCCACGCCGGTGTAGCAGAACAGGTTGAGGAAACGCTTGCCACGCGCCTGCTCGGCCATCATCCGGCGCAGCGGGCGGTGGTCGAGGAACAGGCCGGTGTCCAGGTAGTCGAACAGATTCACCTGCAGCAGCGCATTGTTCTCTCGCACCACGATGAATTCATCACGCTGTTCAAAACGGCCGTACTTGCTGCCGCCCTTGCCGCGCTCACGCGACTTCATCGACACCTGCTCCGGCGGCACGCCGAACACTTCCCGTGCAGCGGCCAGCAGTTCGTTGCGGCGACGGCGCACGTCGTTCTCCGGAATCGCCGCCGGTGCAGCGTATTCCTGCACATGCAGGAAGGTGCGGCGCTTGCCACCGTCTTCCTCGTAGACATCGATGGCCGCCGCGTACTCCGGCAGATCGGCGTCGTAGGCGCGGAAGCAGGTGATGTCCTCGCGGGCGCGCCAGCTCTTGAACTTCTTCAGGTTCTTGCGCAGGCGGTTGGCCACCATCTGCGCGCCTTCGCTCAGTTCGCGCGGCTGCGCCGGGTCGCGGCCCGGCACGGCGATCGGGTCGCAGACGATCAGCGCGCATTCCAGCGCACCGTTGAACATCTGGTACTTCTTGCCTGCACGCAGGCCGGTGGCAAAGGCCAGTTCGTCGTTGCCGCACAGCAGGCTGGCGCGCCACTGCGGCACCGCCTTCTGCAGGGCATTGCCGAGCGCGCGGTACAGCGCCGGATCAGCGGCCAGGCGCTCGTCGTACGGCGGGTTGCAGACCACCGCACCGATCTCCTGCTCCGGCGCGGCCAGGTCGGCCACATCGGCGCGGGTGAAGCGGATCGCGTGGGCAACACCAGCCACCTCGGCATTCTCGCGTGCCGCCTGGATCGCGGTCGGGTCGATGTCGCTGCCGTGGATGACCGGCTTCAGCGCGGCCAGGCCAGCCGCTTCGCGGTCACGCGCCTCGCTCTGGATGCTCTTCCAGGCCGCCTTGTCGAAGCCCAGCCAGCGGCTCGGCGGCAGGCTGCCATGGCGCATCAGGCCGGGAGCAACGTCGGCGGCCATCAGCGCGCCTTCGATCAGCAGCGTGCCGCTGCCGCACATCGGGTCCAGCAGGCCGCCACCGGCAGCGTGCAGGCGCGGCCACTGCGCGCGCAGCAGCAGCGCGGCGGCCAGGTTTTCCTTCAGCGGTGCCTCGTGGGCGGCGCCGCGCCAGCCACGGCGATGCAACGGGCCGCCACCGAGGTCGATCGACAGCGAGGCACGGCCCTTGCGCAGTGACAGGTTGACGCGCACATCCGGCAGGTCGGTGTTGACCGACGGGCGCTCCAGGCCTTCATCACGCATGCGGTCGACGATGGCGTCCTTGATCCGCTGCGCGGCAAAGCGGGCATGGGTGATCTTGTCGCCGGACACGTGCGCGTCCACCGCCAGGGTCATCTCCGGCTTGATGTGCTCGTGCCACGGCAGCGCACGCACGCCGTCGTACAGGGCCTGCTCGTCCGGGCAGTCGAACTCGTCGATCGGCCACAGCACGCGGCTGGCCAGGCGCGACCACATCACGATCCGCAGCGCCTGCTCCAGTTCGCCCTCGGCATTGACGCCGGCAATGGTGGCAGTGGCCTTGCCAAGGCCCAGGGCCGACAGTTCATCGGCAAGCAGGTATTCCAGGCCCTTGGCGCAGGAGACGAAGAATTTCACGGGATCGGTTCGCAGGTGGTCGGGCGCGGCACAGGGGCCGGGCCAGTCGGAAAGGAGGGCCGTAGGCACGGCCGGCAGGCCCGCGCCGGGGGCGGCGGGGCTGCCATTGTAGTCAATGCGGGCGGGCGCGCCGTGCGCCCGGGCTTCACAGTTGCCGCAGCAGGCGCTCGAAGGCCTGCGCGGAGGCCTCCACGTGGTGCTCCAGGCGGTGGCCGTCGTCGACCAGCAGCAGCTGCGCCGAACGCGCCTGGGCCCAGGCGATCACCCCGGCGGCCGGCACCACGTCGTCGTGCCAGGCCTGCACGACCGTGGTCGGTACCGCTGCGGCATCCAGTGCCGGCATCGGGCCCATGGTGGTCGGCGGCACCATGAGGAACAGGCCGGCCACCGGCACCTGCAGCGAGGCGATGGCAGAGATGTAGGCACCCAGGCTGGAGCCGGCCAGCACCACCGGGCCCTGTTGGGCAGCGATGGCGGTGCGTTCGACCAGGCGGCGCAGCCGGGTCGGCACATCGCCCACCCGGCTGACCTCGCTCATCGCGTCCAGGTCGGTGTAGTCCGGACGCTCATGGGTCCAGCCCAGTCGCTGCGCCACGTCGGCCAGCGCAGTGACCTTGGTCGCTTCCGGGCCGCTCTCGAAACCATGCGACAGGATGCAGTGGCCGCGGCTCATGCGCGTGCTCCGTGCGAGCGGGCCGATGAGGAAAGGGAAGGCAGGTTCATGCCGCAATGCTAGCATCGCCGGATGCCCAACCCGCTCCTGCCCGGCCTGCAGCTGCAGCCCCTGCCCTACCAAGACCGTCTGCCGCTGCGCGACCCGGCCACGCTGGAGATGGTGGTGATCCACTGCACCGAGCTGCCCGATCTGGCGATGGCCCGCGAATACGGCGAGCGCGTGCTGTATGACAGCGGCGCCGGCAACAGCGGCCACTTCTACATCGACCGCGATGGCAGCGTGGTGCAGTACG
Organism: Stenotrophomonas maltophilia; assembly: GCF_003205835.1. Taxonomy (GTDB): domain Bacteria; phylum Pseudomonadota; class Gammaproteobacteria; order Xanthomonadales; family Xanthomonadaceae; genus Stenotrophomonas; species Stenotrophomonas riyadhensis. The sequence continues at coordinate 1,478,746 of NZ_CP029773.1, read as the reverse complement.
TGGCACCGGAACGGGTGGCCCACCACGTGCGTGGCATGAACGCGCATACGCTGGGCATCGAGCTGGTCAACACCGGGCGCTACCCGCACTGGTTCGACAGCCGCCAGCAGGCGATGGACGAGCCCTACACCGAGGCACAGCTGCAGGCGCTGGAACGGCTGCTGCAGGCGCTGGTGGTGCGCTATCCGTCGCTGCGGCGGATTGCCGGGCATGACCAGCTGGACCTGGAACAGGTGCCGGCCAGCGATGACCCGGCGCTGATGGTGGCACGCAAGCGTGATCCGGGGCCGCTGTTCCCGTGGGCGCGGATCCTGGCGAAGGTGCCGTTGCAGGGGCTGGATTGATCGACAGGGCTGCGCCCTGTACCCGCAGCGGCAACATCAACATCAAAAGCGGGCAATCCGTGGGATGGCGGGATGGGTCCGGTTGCGAGGGACGCCGTAAACCCGTCCATGGGGGCTTGGCCGCGGCATCCATGCCGCGGACACCCTCGCAACCGGACCCACCCCGCCTTCGACAGATCTCTGCTGCTGTTGGTGGGTGTCGACCTTGCTCGACACGGGGTCGGATCCCGTGGCTACGCAACGGGCTCTGACCCGGATTTTCAGTTGATGGGGTCAGAGCCGTTTTCCGTTGGAAAACGGATCCGACCCCGCGCGGCTCAGGCGCCGCTGGCCACGGGGCGGCTGCTGTCGCTCACCCAACCGCTCCACGAATCGGCGTAGATGCGCGCGCCGGAGAGGCCCGCCGTTTCCATCGCCAGCAGCAGGTGGCAGGCGGTCACGCCGGAGCCGCACATCAGCACCACCTGCTGTGGATCGCGGTTGCCGATCACGCCCTGCAGTTCGGCCCGTAGCTCCTGTGGGTCGCGCAGGTGGCCGTCGAGTACGTTCAATGCGAACGGGCGGTTGACCGCGCCCGGCACGTGGCCGGCGACCGGATCCAGCGGCTCCACTTCGCCACGGAAGCGTTCACCCGCGCGTGCGTCGACCAGCCAGCCCGGCGCGTGCTTCAGACGTGCGCTGATCTCATCGGCATTGGCGATCTGGGTGGTGTCGAAACGGCCCGGGTAAGTTGGCAGCGCGGTGACTTCGCCCTGCCCGGTTGCCAGCGTGTGACCGGCGGCCTGCCAGGCGGCGATGCCGCCGTCGAGCACGGCCACCTTGCTGTGCCCGATCAGGCGCAGCAGCCACCACAGGCGCGCGGCGGCCATGCTGCCATCGCTGCCGTCGTAGACCACCACCTGGGTGTCGGGACCGATGCCCCACTGGCCCAGTTTCGCGGCGAAGGCATCGCTGTCCGGCAGCGGGTGACGGCCGTGGCCGCTGCGGGTCAGATCCGACAGGTCCCGATTGAGGTCGGCATACACCGCGCCCGGAACATGCCCCGCCAGATACTGGCCGTTACCCGCCTGCGGATCGGCCAGCGAGGAACGTGCATCGACCACGCGTACGGCGGTACTGGCAGTAGCACGTGCGTCGACCACGCGAACGCCCTCGCCCAATGCAGCGGCCAGGGTGGCGACATCGACCAGGGTGGTCCACGGCGGATCGATCGGCTTCATTGCACTTGCTCCAGGCGGCGACGCAGGTTGTAGAGGATGGCGGCGGTGGCGCCCCAGATGCGCTGGCCGGGCCAGCCATATTCGAGGACGTGGCGGACGCGGCCGCGATGATTGATTTCGACCTGGTGCAGGTTGTCGGCTGCCATCAGGTAATCGAGCGGCACTTCAAACACTTCGGCCACTTCACTGGGCTGTGGCACCGGTACGAAATCCGGATCGACCACGGCCACCACCGGCGTGACCCGGTAGCCGGTGATCGTCACGAAGGGATCGAGATAGCCCAGCGCCTGCACCTGGCCGGGCGCCAATGCGATTTCCTCCTGGCTCTCGCGCAGTGCAGCGGCCAACGCATCGCGGTCATCGGGTTCGGTGCGGCCACCGGGGAAACCGACCTGGCCACCATGGGTACGCAGGGTTTCGGTGCGCCGTGTAAGAATCACCTGCGCACCGTTGGCGCGCGGCACGATGCCCGCCAGCACGGCGGCTTCCACCGGGGGCCCGGGCGGCAGCAGATCGATCAGTTCACTGCGGTTCCAACCGTCGCCGGCCGGCGGCTCGGCCAATGGATGCAGCGCGCGCATCAAGCGTTCGTGGTCGGCCAGCGAACCGCGCAGTGATTGCTGCAGTTGTTGGCGCAGCGGTTGCACGCGATGCAGGATGCGGCTGCGCTCGTCGTTGCTCATCGACGACCACCGTGCGATTTCATCGATGTGCCGCCCGCAGCCGGTGCATTGCCGGCCTGGATCCAGCGTGCACACTCCGATGCAGGGACTTGCGACAACACGCGCCGTTTCTTCCATTGTTTGCACTCGGCAACAGTAGCGCGATCGGGCTGAATTTGCGCGGGGTCATTCTGCGGTGCGTGGCAGCGTCGCGCTCCGCGCAAACAAAAACGCGCCGGTGGGATCACCGGCGCGTTTCGTTTACGGCTTCGATTTACTTGACGCTGACCAGCTTGATCTCGAACTGCACAGCCACGTTCGGCGGGAACGGGGTGCGCGGGTCGGCACCGTAGGCCTGGTCCGGCGGCAGCGTGACTTCCCACTTCGAGCCAGCCGGCATCTGCAGCAGGGTCTCGCGCATGGCCTTCATTTCGACTTCGCTGACCTTGATCGACGGAATCTGCTGGGCCGGGCGGGCTTCGGTCGGGCGCTGGCCGTACGGGAACGGACCGGCCACTTCCAGCTGCACGGTGCTGGCCTGTGTCGGCTTGGCGCCCTTGCCGGCTTCGATCACGCGGTACTGGACGCCGCTCGGCAGGGACTGCACGCCGGCCTTGGCCTTGTTTGCCGCGATGAACTGATCGCTCTTGGTCTTGTTTTCGGCAGCAGCCTTTTCGTACTCGGCCTTGGCAGCCTGGGCACGGCCCTGCTCGCGCTTCTGGAAGGCTTCAACGGCCGGCTTCAGCTGCTCGGCGGTGATCGCCGGCTGCTTCTTGGCGTAGGCGTCCTGCAGGCCCTTCACCACCGAGTTGATGTCCAGCTGCTCACCACGACCGGTCAGCTCCGCCAGGTTGTTGCCGTAGTCGTAACCGAAGTAGTAGCTCAGCTTGCCCTTTTCGGACGAGACGTCCTGGGCGAAGGCATTGCCCGTCAGGGCCAGGGCCGCGACGGCGACCGCGATAGAACGCAACTTCATCAAACAGTTCTCCAGGGGTGGTAACTCAGGGACGTTCTGCGCCGCCCTGAGGCGACGGGTTAGGATAACGGGCACAACGTGTAACCGCTACTCACGATGCAGGCTAAGACCCGTCTGCGTTCGCGGAGTTCAATCTCACTTTTTTTTAACGTTTCAGGAGTTTTCCCCGTGGCCGATGCCCTGATCGCCGTCGCCGACGACGGCGCCATCCGCACCGTGACCGTCCAGCGCCCGGACAAGCTCAACGCCTTGAATGCCGCGACCCTGCAGGCGCTGGCCGAGGCGTTCAGCGCCGCCGCCACCGACCCGGAGGTGCGTGTGGTGGTGCTGACCGGTGCCGGCCCGAAGGCCTTCGTGGCCGGTGCCGACATCGCCGAGATGAACACTCTCAGCGCGGTTCAGGGACGTGATTTCTCGCTTCTGGGCCAGGCCCTGATGCGCCAGATCGAACGCATGCCCAAGCCGGTGATCGCGCGCGTGAACGGCTTCGCCCTGGGCGGCGGGCTGGAGCTGGCGATGGCCTGCCATCTGCGCATTGCTGCCGATACGGCCAAGGTCGGGCAGCCGGAGATCAACCTCGGCCTGATTCCCGGCTTCGGTGGCAGCCAGCGCCTGCTGCGCCTGTGCGGCCGCGCCGCCACCCTGGAGCTGTGCCTGCTGGGTGCACCGATCAACGCCGCGCGTGCGCTGGAACTGGGCATCGTCAACGAGGTGGTGCCGGCCGACGCGCTGGACAACCGTGTGCAGGACATCGCCCGCCAGCTGGCACGCTCGGCCCCGCTGGCCCTGCGTGGGCTGCTCGACGCGGTACACGTGGGCGGCGAATGCAGCCTGGAGGCTGGGCTGGAGTACGAAAGCGCGCAGTTCGGCCTGCTGTTCGCCACCGAAGACATGCGCGAAGGCACCAGCGCCTTCCTGCAGCGCCGCCCACCGGCCTTCCAGAACCGCTGACGCCATGGCATCCCGACCCAACCCCGCGCAGCTGTTCGCCCGGGTCCAGGCAGACGATCTCGATGGCGCCCTGCAGGCCGGACTGATGGACTACGTCGCCCGTGCCGGCGACGAACAGCTGCTGCCCGGCCACCCGGACCTTCCACGACGCCTGCAGCAGGCGCAGCAGCAGCTGCACGCGGCCTGGGCCGCACGCGAACGCTACCGTGCCCGTGCCGTGCGCCTGGCCCGCCGCGAGGCCGAACGCGATGCGCGACGCACGCCGGCCCCGGCGCCGGACGTGAAGCCCGCCCTGCCCCCGGCCGCCGCCGCCATCCTCGCCCGGGCCAAGGCCCGCGCCACCGGCAAGGAGCAGTAATGGCCACTGCGAAGAAAACCGCGCGTGCACCGGCGCGCCGTGGCGGCGTGATGCCGCGCGCCGATGTGGTGGAAATGTTCACCCGTCTGCGCGAACTCAATCCGCACCCGAAGACCGAACTGGAGTACAGCTCGCCGTTCGAACTGCTGGTGGCGGTCGCGTTGTCGGCGCAGGCCACCGACGTCGGCGTCAACAAGGCCACGCGCCGTTTGTTCCCGGTGGCCAACACGCCGGCGAAGATCCTCGCCCTGGGCGAAGACGGCCTGAAGCAGTACATCGCCACCATCGGCCTGTTCAACGCCAAGGCGAAGAACGTGATTGCCACCTGCGCGATCCTGCTGCAGAAGTACGGCGGCGAAGTACCGCGCGACCGCGAAGCACTGGAAGCCCTGCCCGGTGTCGGCCGCAAGACTGCCAACGTGGTGCTCAACACGGCCTTCGGCGAACCGGTGATGGCGGTGGACACGCATATCTTCCGCGTCTCCAACCGCACCGGCCTGGCCCCGGGCAAGAATGTGCGCGAAGTGGAAGACAAACTGGTGAAGGTGATTCCGGCCGAGTTCCTGCTCGACGCGCATCACTGGCTGATCCTGCACGGACGTTATGTGTGCAAGGCGCGCAAGCCGGATTGCCCGGGCTGCGTGATCGCCGACCTGTGCCGGTTCAAGGAAAAGACCCCGGCCGAGGCGTGACGGCGTTCGTGTTGTGACGAAACGAAGACGGCGGGCACAAGGCCCGCCGTCTTCGTTTGTAGACAAGGGTGCTTCAGGAGATCAGAACGACAGGTCGCCCCAGACGCCGAACTCCTTGGTCTTGTCGTTCTTCTTGTCGCCGGCGTTGGCCAGGTGCGTGTACTTGTACACGGTCGACAGCTTGAGGTTCTTCATGACCGGGAACTCGACGCCGACGTTCCAGTACTTGTCGCTCAGGGTCGGGTCCAGGGTCTTGCTGACGTCGGTGTCATCGTAACGACCGAACACGTTGATGCCGCCGTCGGTGACGCGCACGCTGCCCCACACCGACCAGCCGCTGGTCTTGTCGGTGGCAACGGTCATCACGTTGTTGAGGTTCTTGGCCTGGAAGTACTCGCCACCGACGCGGAAGTCGCTGCTGGCGTAGGCGACCATCGCGTTGGCGCGGGTGTAGGTGTTCTCGGCGCTCTGGATGTCGGTTTCCTTGCCCAGCTTGCCGCTGTAGCCACCGACGGCGACCACGAAGTTCTCGTTCGGGGTGTAGGCCACGCGGCCTTCCACGTCCATGCCCTTGCTGCGGGTCGGGTTCTTGTAGCCGGCGCCGGACACGACCGAGACCGCGTAGTTGAAGTTGTTGCCCAGGTTGCCGAAGCCATGCAGGCCCCAGTCGGACGAGTTGCCGTACTTCAGGCGGTCGGTCAGGGTGTTCTCGACATAACGCATGCCGTAGAACTTCTCGACATACGGAATCCACGGCATGTCGGCGGCACCGACGCGCAGGTTGAAGGCCGGGTCGAAGCTGCCCTGCACGTAGGCCTTCTTGACGAACAGTTCGGTGTTGCCGATGGCCGAGCTGTACTGGAAGTCGGTGGTCAGGTTGGCCGACCAGATGTCGTTGAACTTGTGGTCGACGGTCAGGTAGAAGCGCTTGACGTCCAGGCCGGTGCCGCTGGCGGCGGTGTCCTTGCCGTTGCTGGTCTTGTCGATGTTGGTCAGGTCGAAGAACATGCGACCGCCGATCTTGTTGTCATTGACCAGCTTGGCCAGCTTGTCGACGCTGGTCTGGGTCTTCTGCGCACCTTCCAGAGCCTGTGCCTGGGTGATGTTCACTTCGGACTGCGCATCGGACTGCGCCTGCAGCGCCTGCGAATCGTTCTGCAACTGCTGGACCTGGGCCTGCAGCGCAGCGATCTGTGCCTGCAGCTGCTGCAGCTGTGCCTGGGATACGCCCGTGCTGGCGGGGGCTGCGAAGGCGTCGGCGGAAACCAGACCGAGGCTTGCAACGACCGCGGCGGCGAGCAAATGGGAACGCATTTTGGATTTCTCCAGAGGGTTGGAATGGCTTGGGCAGAACGCCACGCCGGCAGGCCGGTCAAGCGTTTTGCGAACATTCCGTTAAAACCATGACAGCCGAATGACAACCTGAGCACCAACCACAGATTTCTTCGTGCGGTCATGCGTACGACTCATTTGCGGGCACATGCTTGTCGATCCCTTGCGGCATATGGCGTCATGTATCAGCGTCTCGGCCCGGACCGACCGCCGCGACGCTCTCACCTGCATCGATGGTTTCGTGTGGATGACGCAGCATCACTGCGGAATGCCAGGCCGGGATGGCATTGACGACCACACTGGGCAGGCCATCAGCGACATATAGAACGTGATCGCAACCGGGCCACGTCCGTCTCCGGTGCATTGGTCAACACGTTGCCCGCAGCACTCAGAACCTTCACGCCCCTGGCTGTGCGGGCGCCGGGCAGCGCTGTAACGGTTGCGTCATACAACGGTCCCTGCGCTGTCATCGAACCGTTATGGAATGTGCGCCGGGCGGGTAACCCCGCATCCCAATCAACCCAGGAGCCACCCCGTGATCCACGCCTTCAAGTCGCGCGTTGCCGTTGCCGTCTTCGCAGCGTCGTCCGTGTTCGCCGCCAACGCCGCTGAAATCACCGGCGCGGGCGCCTCGTTCATCTACCCGGTGATGTCGAAGTGGTCGGCCGACTACAACGCCGCCACCAGCAACAAGGTCAACTACCAGTCGATCGGTTCCGGCGGTGGTATCGCCCAGATCAAGGCCAAGACCGTTGATTTCGGCTCCTCCGATGCTCCGCTGAAGCCGGAAGAACTGGCCGCTTCGGGCCTGGCGCAGTTCCCGTCGGTGATCGGCGGCGTGGTGCCGGTCGTCAACGTGGCCGGCATCGCCCCGGGCGCACTGAAGCTGGACGGCACCGTGCTGGCCAACATCTTCCTGGGCAAGATCAAGACCTGGAACGACCCGGCCATCGCCGCACTGAACCCGGGCGTGACCCTGCCGAGCGCCAAGATCACCGTCGTGCACCGCTCGGATGGTTCGGGCACCACCTTCAACTTCGTCAACTACCTGTCCAAGGTCAGCCCGGAGTGGAAGAGCTCGGTCGGTGAAGGCACCTCGGTCCAGTGGCCGGCCGGCATCGGTGGCAAGGGCAACGAAGGCGTTGCTGCCTACGTGAAGCAGATCAAGGGCGGCATCGGCTACGTCGAACTGTCCTACGCACTGCAGAACAAGCTGTCGTACACCGCGATGAAGAATGCCGCCGGCCGCTTCGTGCAGCCGAGCGATGCGTCGTTCGCCGCCGCCGCTGCCAGCGCCGACTGGGCCAGCGCCAAGGACTTCTACCTGGTGATGACCAACGCCCCGGGCGCCGAGTCCTGGCCGATCACCGCCACCAACTTCATCCTGGTGCACAAGAAGCCGAAGAACGCTGCCAACGGCAAGGCCACCCAGGAGTTCTTCCGCTGGGTCTACAAGAGCGGCGACGCCCAGGCCCGCCAGCTGGACTACGTGCCGCTGCCGGACAGCCTGGTCCGCCAGATCGAGACCTACTGGTCGCAGAACCTGAAGTAAGCAAGCGCGTTCCCCCGCAGGAACGGGATCGGCGGGTCCTCTCTCCCCCGCCGATCCCACCCCGGGCGCGAGATCCTCGAGATCTCGCGCTCTTCTTGTTTTTGGAGGTTGGTCGTGAAGAGCGTTTGCGCCTTCGCTGATCCGTGGGTGAGTCGGTGGGCCAGGGCGTGCAGGACACGCCGTAAACCCTTCCTTGGGGGCTCGGCCACGGCATCCATGCCGTGGACGGTCCTGCACGCCCTGGCCCACCGCCTCTCGACAGTTCATCGGGGGCGCGGTGGGGTCATGAAAGGCAGGAGCAAAGGCAAGAGCATTTGTAGAGCCCCGGCCGTCATATCGGTGCGCAGATCCGGGGTCTCCGGGGAGCTTCCGAATGGAGGCCAACCCCGTGAAACCCTTGTCAGAACGTGATCCAGGGCACCTCTGTCATGGTCGTAATACGGCTGTAACAAAAACATCATTTCATAGCCGCATCCGCCGACGACGTCGGCTCTTCCCCGCTATGGAGTGACCATGAAACTGCACTCGGCCGGCCTTGCCGCCCTTTCCCTGGCCATCGCCCTGGGCCTGTCGGCCTGCGGTGGCGACAAGCAGGCCGCGCAGCAGCCGGCTGCCGACGGTGCCGCCGCCCCGGCCGCTGCCGGTGCCAAGGTGACCGCCGAAGTGTCCGGCGCGGGCGCGTCCTTCATCTTCCCGCTGGTCTCCAAGTGGTCGGCTGACTACAACACCAGCACCGGCGCCAAGATCAACTACCAGTCGATCGGCTCCGGTGGCGGCATCGCCCAGATCAAGGCCGGCACCGTCGACTTCGGCTCCTCCGACAAGCCGCTGAGCAGCGAAGAGCTGGCCCAGGCCGGCCTCGCCCAGTTCCCGTCCGCCATCGGCGGCGTGGTGCCGGTGGTCAACATCGAAGGCCTGGAAGCCGGCAAGCTGCGCCTGAGCGGCGCCCTGCTGGCGGACATCTTCCTGGGCAAGGTCAAGACCTGGAACGACCCGGCCATCGTCGCCGCCAACCCGGGCGTGAAGCTGCCGGACGGCAAGATCACCTTGGTCCACCGTTCGGACGGCTCGGGCACCACCTTCAACTTCTCCAACTACCTGTCCAAGGTCAGCCCGGAATGGAAGAGCAAGGTCGGCGAAGGCACCTCGGTGCAGTGGCCGGACGGCGTCGGTGGCAAGGGCAATGAAGGCGTCGCTTCCTACGTGAAGCAGATCAAGGGCTCGATCGGCTACGTCGAACTGGCCTACGCGCTGCAGAACGGCATGCCGTACACCGCCATGCAGAACGCGGCCGGCAACTGGGTCGAGCCGAGCGCGGAAACCTTCGCCGCCGCGGCTGCCAGCGCCGACTGGGCCAGCGCCAAGGACTTCAACCTGGTCATCACCAACGCGCCGGGCGAGCAGGCGTGGCCGATCACTGCCACCAACTTCATGCTGATGCAGAAGCAGCCGAAGGACGCCAAGCGCAACCAGGACACCCTGGCCTTCTTCAAGTGGGCCTTCGAAAACGGCCAGGCCCAGGCCAACGAGCTGCACTACGTGCCGCTGCCGGCCGAACTGGTCAAGCAGATCGAGGCCTACTGGGCGACCGACCTGAAGTGATGGACACGACGGTGCCCGCCCCGCGCGGGCACCGCCTCTTCCACGCCGTGCCGCCCCGCCCCTTCCTGGCCCTGCCGTCCCCATGAATGCCATCGCCCAGCCTGTAGCCGCCCCGTCCACGCGTGATGCGCGTGATGCCCGCAACGACAAACTGTTCCGATGGGTGCTGGTCGGCACCGTCATCTTCGTCCTGATCGCCCTGGCCTGCGCCGCGCTGTCCATGCTGTGGGGCGGCCGCCATGCCCTGCAGATGCAGGGCCTGAGCTTCTTCTTCTCCGCCGACTGGAATCCGGTCGAAAACAAGTTCGGCGCCCTCGCTCCGATCTACGGCACCCTGGTCACCGCGCTCATCGCGATGGTCATCGCCGTGCCGGTCAGCTTCGGCATCGCCTTCTTCCTCACCGAAGTCGCGCCGCGCTGGCTGCGTGGCCCGGTCGGTACCGCCATCGAACTGCTGGCGGGTATTCCTTCGATCATCTACGGCATGTGGGGCCTGTTCGTGCTGGTGCCGGTGATGACCGAGTACGTCACTCCGTTCCTCAACGAAACCCTGGGCGAGATGCCGATCATCGGCCCGCTGTTCCAGGGCCCGCCGCTGGGCATCGGCATGCTCACTGCCGGTTTCGTGCTGGCCATCATGGTCATTCCGTTCATCTCCTCGGTGATGCGCGAAGTGTTCCTGACCGTGCCGACCCGCCTGAAGGAATCGGCCTATGCACTGGGTTCCACCAAGTGGGAAGTGAGCTGGGACATCGTCCTGCCCTACACCCGCTCGGCGGTGATCGGTGGCATCTTCCTCGGCCTCGGCCGCGCCCTGGGCGAGACCATGGCGGTGGCCTTCGTGATCGGCAACAGCGTGCGCCTGTCGCCGTCGCTGCTGGAACCGGGCACCACCATCGCCGCGCTGATCGCCAACGATTTCGGCGAAGCCACTGAAACCTACCGCTCGGCCCTGCTGCTGCTCGGCTTCGTCCTCTTCATCGTCACCTTCGTGGTGCTGGCCATCGCCCGCCTGATGCTGATGCGCCTGTCCCGCAAGGAGGGCAACTGATGTCCACCACCGCTGATTCGCTGTACCTGCGCCGTCGCATCGGCAACGTCGTTGCGATCACCGCCTCCTGTGCCACCGCCCTGTTCGGCCTGTTCTTCCTGGGCTGGATCCTGTTCACCCTGGCCTCGAAGGGCCTGGCCGGCATCAACTGGGATCTGTTCACCAAGATGACGCCGCCGCCGATGCAGGAAGGCGGTCTCGCCAACGCCTTCTTCGGCAGTGCTGTGATGTGTGCGCTGGCGATCGGCATCGGCACCCCGCTGGGCGTGCTGGCCGGCACCTGGCTGGCCGAGTACGGCAACGCCCGCAAGGCCGGCACCGTGGTCCGCTTCGTCAACGACATCCTGCTGTCGGCGCCGTCCATCGTGCTTGGCCTGTTCGTCTACACGCTGTACGTGATGCAGACCGGCGGCAACTTCTCGGCGTTCGCCGGTGCGCTGTCGCTGGCCTTCATCGTGCTGCCGGTGGTGGTTCGCACCACCGACGAAATGCTGCGCCTGGTGCCCTCGCAGATGCGCGAAGCGGCCCTGTCGCTGGGCATCCCGCAGTGGAAGGTGATCGTGCAGGTGCTGTACCGCAGTGCGTCGGCCGGCATCATCACCGGCATCCTGCTGGCGCTGGCCCGCATCTCCGGCGAGACCGCACCGCTACTGTTCACTGCCTTCGGCAACCAGTACTGGAACAACAACATCTTCCAGCCGATGGCCTCGGTGCCGGTGGTGATGAACCAGTTCGCCGGCAGCCCGTATGAATCCTGGCAGGTGCTGGCCTGGGCCGGTGCCCTGGTGCTGACTGTCTTCGTGTTGCTGGTCAGCCTTGCCGCCCGCGGCATCCTGCTGCGCAACCGTATCTCCCATGACTGACCTTTCCGTGGATAACGCCATGAACGACCTTTCCAACGCCGTGCCGATGCAGCGCATCGCCGTGCCGTCCTCGCACGAGAGCCTGCACACGCCGTCGCCGGTGAAGCTGGCTGCGCGTGGACTGGACTTCTACTACGACAAGTTCCATGCCCTGAAGGGCATCAACCTGGAGATCCCGGAAAAGCGCGTGACCGCGCTGATCGGCCCCTCCGGCTGCGGCAAGTCGACCCTGCTGCGCATCTTCAACCGCATCTACGCGCTGTACCCGAAGCTGGAGGCGCGCGGCGAAGTGCTGCTGGACGGCGAGAACATCCTGTCGCCGAAGTACCCGATGAACCGCCTGCGCAGCAAGGTCGGCATGGTGTTCCAGAAGCCGGTGCCGTTCCCGATGACCATCTTCGAGAACGTGGCCTACGGCATCCGCCACCACGAGAAGCTGAGCAAGGCCGACATGGCCGACCGCGTCGAGCAGGCGCTGCGCCAGGGCGCGCTGTGGGACGAAGTGAAGGACAAGCTGGGCCAGAGCGCGCTGGGCCTGTCCGGTGGCCAGCAGCAGCGTCTGTGCATCGCCCGCGCCGTGGCCCTGCGCCCGTCGGTGCTGCTGCTGGACGAGCCGACCTCAGCGCTGGATCCGATCTCGACCAGCCGCATCGAGCAGCTGGTGGAAGAGCTCAAGCACGAGTACACCATCGTCATCGTCACCCACAACATGCAGCAGGCCGCGCGCGTGTCCGACTACACCGCCTTCATGTACCTGGGCGACCTGATCGAGCACGACCGCACCGAAGTGATCTTCTCGCAGCCGTCGCAGCGGCAGACCGAGGATTACATCACCGGTCGCTTCGGCTGAAGCGCCAGTCGAGTTACAGCTAACGTCAGTCGAGCGTGGCTCGACTCTACGGATAACGTCAGTCGGGCATGGCTCGACTCTACAGAGTGGAATGAACATGAATCTTCCCAACGACCACATCGTCAAGAGCTACGACGAAGAGCAGCAGCGCCTGGTGGCCGAAATCGTGCGCATGGGCGAGATGGCCGTCGCCCAGCTCGAAGCGGCGATGGACGTGATCGAGAAGCGCGACGAGAACGCCGCCCATCGCATCATCGCCAACGACGAGGCGATCGATGCGCTGGAACAGCAGATCAGCCACGACGTGATGCGCCTGGCGCTGCGTGGCCCGATGGCACGCGACCTGCGCGAGATCCTGGCGGGCCTGCGCATCCCGGCCGACATCGAGCGCATCGGTGACTACGCCGCCAACGTCGCCAAGCGCTCGATCGCGCTGGGCAAGGTACCGCCGCTGCCGCAGATCCAGGGCCTGCGGGCGCTCGGCCGCCTGGCCGCGCAGCAGGTCCGTCGTGCCATTGCCGCCTACCGCGACAACGATGCCGATGCCGCACTGGCGCTGCGCGAGGACGACGCCCGCCTGGACGCGCAGTACACCGCGCTGTTCCGCGAGCTGCTGACCTACATGATGGAAGACCCGCGCAACATCACCCCCTGCACGCACCTGCTGTTCATGGCCAAGAATCTGGAGCGCGTGGGCGACCACGCCACCAACATCGCCGAGAACGTGTGGTTCCTGGTGCACGGTGAGCAGCCGCTGCCGCCGCGTGAAAAGCGCGACGAGACCTCCAGCACCGGCCAGCCCTGACGCTGCACTGCAACACCGGAGTCGACTCCACGGTGGCCGCTGTCCTGGTGACAGCGGCCTTCTTGTTTTGGGCGTTCTGGCCACCGGTCTCCCCTTCTGTAACAAACCTCACGAAAATTTGAGGTCTTGGCGAGGATTCGTTGAGTAGGATCGCTGCACCATCGTTTCCACCGGCACCCCTGCCGGCGACCCGGGCACCCGCCCACACCACCCAGGAGCACGACCGATGAGCAGTTCCAACAAGACCCTGTCCCTGCTGACTGCTACCGCCCTGGCCGCCGGCCTGGGCATGACCGCCAGTGCCTCGGCCCTGAGCATGAGCGACCTCGCCCAGGGCTATCTGGTCGCCGGCCAGGCTGCCAAGGCCAGCACCGATGCCAAGGCAGCGGACACCAAGATGGCCGCGGACGCGACCAAGCACGCCGAAGGCAAATGTGGTGCCGACGGCAAGAGTACCGAAGGCAAGTGCGGCGCCGACAAGGGCAAGGCCGCCGGTGCTGCGGCCGGCGCCAAGGCCAAGAGCGGCGACAAGAAGTCGGCCGAGGGCAAGTGTGGCGAAGGCAAGTGCGGTGGCAAGCACTGACGTCCGCGCCAGCGTTGTCCACCTGCGGTCGCCGCTTCGCGCGGCGGCCGCCGGGTTGGGCCTGCGCCGGGCGCTGCTGCAGGATCTGCGTGATGCACCGGCCGGCGACTTCGACTTCCTCGAATGCGCACCGGAGAACTGGATCAACGTCGGTGGTCCCGCCGGTGACGCACTGGCCGAACTGGCACAGCGCCATCCACTGAGCTGCCATGGCCTGTCACTGTCACTGGGCGGCAGCGCACCACTGGACATCGAGCTGCTGGAGCAGGTCGGCCAGTTCCTCGAAAAGCACCGCGTGCCGCTGTACAGCGAGCACCTGAGCTACTGCAGCGACGATGGCCACCTGTACGACCTGCTGCCGATTCCGTTCACCGACGAAGCGGTGCGCCATACCGCCGCGCGCATCACCCGCGTGCAGGACCTGCTGGGTCGCCGCATCGCGGTGGAAAACGTGTCCTACTACCTGGCACCGGAACCGGCGATGGACGAACTGGCCTTCACCAATGCGGTGCTTGCCGAAGCCGACTGCGATCTGCTGCTGGACGTCAACAACGTCTACGTCAACGCCTGCAACCACGGCTACGATGCCGACAACTTCATCGCCGGACTACCCGCAGAGCGCATCGTCTGCCTGCACGTGGCCGGGCACCTGGACGAGGCACCGGACCTGAAGATCGACACCCATGGCAGCGCGGTGATCGATCCGGTCTGGGAGCTGCTGGCGCGCACCTATGCGCGCATCGGCGCGCGTCCGACCCTGCTCGAGCGCGATTTCAACTTCCCCCCGTACGCCGAACTGCAGGGCGAACTGCAGACCATCCGCCGCCTGCAGGCGACGCACGCGGGGACTGCACATGACTGACGCTCCCGGCACCCTGCGCGCGCAGCAGCATGCATTCACCGCACATCTGCGCGATCCGCAGGCGGTGGCCGCACCCGCCGGGCTGGAGCCACGACGGGTGGCGGTGTACCAGCGGCTGCTGTTCAACAACCTGCTCGGCCTGTTGAGCAACGGCTTCCCGGTCTGCGTGCGCCTGCTCGGCGAGCCCGCCTGGAGCGCGCTGGTGCGCCACTACTTCGCCACCCATCGCTGCCAGACACCGCTGTTCACCGAACTGGCCGCCGAATTCGTGCAGTGGCTGCAGGCACAGCCGCAGCTGCCGCACCCGGCGCTGGCCGAGCTGGCCCACTACGAGTGGGTGGAAACCGCGCTGTACCAGCTTCCTGCCGAGCCGCTGCCGGTGCGGGGTGAGATCGATCCGCTGCGGGTGCCACTGCAACGCTCGCCGCTGGCGTGGCCGCTGCTGTACCAGTGGCCGGTGCACCGGCTGGGCGCCGAGGATGCACCGACGCAGCCGCCCACCGAACCTACCGGCCTGCTGGTGCGCCGTGAGGCTGACGGTGAAGTGCGCTTTGCCGCACTCAGCCCGCTGGCGGTGTACCTGCTGTCCAGCATCGGCGAACAGCCTGGGCTGGAAGGACATACCTACCTGCAGCAGCTGGCCAGTGCACACGGGCTGGCCGAGGATGCACTGGCCGAACCCGGTGCCGCGCTGCTGCGGCAGTTCCTGCAGGCCGGCGTGATCGGCCCGCTCACAGCCCCTCCCTGACACCTCATTCGCGGAGATCCCCTGATGAACCTTCCGACCCTGGCCACCGCGCGTGGCCAGCTGGACCGCCTCGCCCCCTGGTTGGCGCCGCTTGGCCTGCGCCTGCTGCTGGCCTGGGAGTACTTCGAATCCGGCCGCGAAAAGCTGCACGGCCAGAACTGGTTCGCCGACCTGCAGGACGCCTTCCCGTTCCCGTTCGACCAGCTGCCGGCGGCGCTGAACTGGCAGCTTGCCACCTGGTTCGAGCTGATCGGCGCGGCCTGCCTGCTGGTCGGGTTCGGCACCCGTTTCGCCGCCGCCAGCCTGCTGGTGCTGACCGTGGTGGCCACCTATGCGGTGCATTGGCCGATGGAGTGGAACTCGCTGGCCGACCTGGCAATGGGCTATGCGATCAGCGACCAGGGCTTCGGCAACTTCAAGCTGCCGGTGCTGTTCATGGCCATGCTGCTGCCGCTGATCTTCACCGGCGCCGGCAAGCTGAGTGTGGATGCGTGGTTGGCGCGGTGGCAGCCATCGGGCACGACGGCACGGCCCGCGGCCCGGTAGACACCGCCCGGGGGCGGCGCGCGCCGTGCCAACCAAGGTGGGCACCTGCCGGAATCCTGAGCGTGCGGTGCTCCGGCAGGTGTCGACCTTGGTCGACACACGCCCGCGCAGGGAACCCGTGCACCGCAGGCTGGCCGGGCGCTCAGGGTCGCTCTGCTAGAATTCACGCATGACTGACCCCACCCCCGCACCTGCCGCCGCTCCCGATTCCGCAGTACCCCAGGCGCAGCGCGCGATGTCACAACGCTTCCGCGGCTTCCTGCCGGTGGTGGTGGACGTGGAAACCGGCGGCTTCGACAGCCAGCGCAACGCACTGCTGGAAATCGCCGCCGTGCCGATCGAGATGGACGAGAACGGCCTGCTCTACCCCGGCCAGACCGCCAGCGCCCACGTGGTGCCGGCCGAGGGCCTGGAGATCGATCCGAAATCACTGGAAGTGACCGGCATCATCCTCGACCACCCGTTCCGGCTGGCCAAGGAAGAGAAGGCCGCGCTGGACCACATCTTCACCCCGGTGCGTGCGGCAATGAAGAAGTACGGCTGCCAGCGCGCGATCCTGGTCGGCCACAACGCTCATTTCGACCTCGGTTTCGTCAACGCGGCGGTGGCACGCACCGGCCACAAGCGCAATCCGTTCCATCCGTTCAGCGTGTTCGACACGGTGACCCTGGCCGGTATCGCCTACGGGCAGACCGTGCTGGCGCGTGCGGCCACGGCCGCCGGGCTGGGCTGGGACGCGAACGAGGCACACAGCGCGGTGTATGACACCGAGCAGACGGCACGGTTGTTCTGCACCATCGCCAACGCCTGGCCGCGGTGAAGCGGCCAACGGCGGAGCCCCTCGTGGCGGGCTGACAGCGATTCCTGGTAGGGCCGGGCGGGTGGACTGCGCAGGGGACGCTGCAAGTACGTCCCTGTAAGCTCGGTCGCCGCATCCATGCGGCTCACGCCCCTGCGCAGCCCACCCGCCCGGCCACGGACAGTTTCCAGCTGGCGCCACGGAAAGATCAGAAAAAGCGGGAGCAACGGCGGGTCGCTGCGCTCGTTGGGGGCTGCCGATCACCTCTGTGGTGGGTCACGTCTCGGGTGGATGCCGACCGTTGGTACGGCAACACCCGTAGATCCACCCCATGCGTGGATGCGATCACCCAATGCTCGTACGATCGCGGCCATCGCTCTTGGCGCGGTACAGCGCGCGGTCTGCGCGCTGGTACAGCAGTGCCGGGGTGCGGTCGTCGGCATCCAGTTCCACCAGGCCCGCGCTGAAGGTCACGCGCAGTCCGTCCACCCCGGCCCAGTCGGGATGGTCGTGGAACAGGCCGCGCAGGCGCGCGCACAGCTGTGCGGCTTCCTCCAGGCGGGTGTCGTTGAGCAGCAGCGCGAACTCTTCGCCGCCGGTCCGCGCCGGCAGGTCCGAGTCGCGGCTGGCGGCGGCGATCAACCGCGCCACCTGCACCAGCACGGCATCACCGATGCTGTGGCTGTGGCGGTCGTTGACGTCCTTGAAGTGGTCGATATCCAGCACCACCAGGCACAGCGGATGACCGCTGCGCTGCGAACGCGCGAAGTCGCGCGCCAGCGTTTCATCGAAAGCACGGCGGTTGGCCAGGCCAGTCAGTGCGTCCTCGCGGGCCTGCCGTTCGAAGGCCTCGGCCTGGCGTGCGAGGCGCTCGGCCAGTTCAGTCTTTTCCTGGTTCAGCGCCTGCAGGTGCACGGTCTTGGCCTGCAGGTCGAAGGTGGCTTCATCCACCCGCCGCGCCAGGCGCAGGTTGCTGGCCTTCAGCTGCTGCAGCAGCAGGCGGTACAGCGCCACCAGCCCGGCCAGCAGCAGCAGTCCACCCAGCACCTGCACGCTGCGTCGCTGCCACCAGAACGGCTCCACGGTGAAGCTCCATACCGCTTCCTGCTGGCCCCAGCTGCCACCCGGATGAGCCGCTGCCACGTGCAGGGTGTAGTCGCCCGGCGGCAGGCCGACGAACTCCACGCTGCGCTGCGGACCGCGTTCGACCCACCCCGCATCCAGGCCGTCCAGCCGCGTGCGGTAGCGGATCCGGTCAGACATCAGGTAGCTCAGGCCGACATAGCTCACCGTCAAGCGGCGGCCGCCGGGAATGTAGTTGCGGTCCGGGCCCTCCCAATGCACCGGTGCGCCATCCACCTGCACGCTTTCAATCGCTGCCGGCGGTGAAAGACGCTCGCGGAAGCGCTGCAGGCGCTGCGGATCGACGGTGCTCAGGCCACCGGCGGTCACCACCCAGAACGTGCCGTCCTGGCGCAGGATCGCCGATGGGCTGGAGCTGCCATTGGCCTGTGCATTGGCCATGCCGTCGATCTCGTTGTAGCGCTCCACCACCACCCGCGGCGTGCGGCCATCTGCCACGGCGTTGAGCGTGGCCATGTCGGTGCGCAGCACGCCGCGGTTGCTGCTGATCCAGACGTTGCCCAGGCGGTCCGGCACCAGCTGGAACACCGTGTCCACCGGCATGCCCTGCTCCAGACCAACCCGCGCCAGCGTTCCATCCTGCCAGCGATACAGGCCACGGTCGCTGCTGATCCACATTGCGTCGCCCAGCTGGTGGAAGCCGAACACGCTGCGGCCACCGCCCATCGGGGCCAGGTCAATCGCCTGCACCCGATCGCCGCGCAGTACGCGGATGCCTTCGATGGTGCCGATCCACAGGTTGCCCTGATGGTCATGCTCAAGCGCGGTGATCAGGCCACCGGGCATGCCCGGGACGTTCGATACCTGCACGCGATCACCCTCGATGCGGACCACGCCCTTCTGAGTGCCGGCCCAGACGCCTCCCTGCGGATCGACGCTGATCGCCCGGATGTTGCCGCCCGGCATGCCATCGGCGGCCGCATAGTTGTGGCGCAGGCTGCCGTCGCGACCGAGGCGGTAGACACCGTCGCCGAAGGTCCCCACCCACAGGTCTCCATCAGCCCCCTGCGCCAGGCTCAGCACCGATGGCGCCTTGCCGCCGCGGTTGTGCAGCGGCACGGCACGGAAGCGGCCATCGGGCGTCTGCAGGTCGAGGCCGCTGGCACTGCCCACCCACAGCTGGCGGTCGCGATCCTCGAACACGGTGCGCACGTAGTCGCCGCTGAGACCGTCGCGTTCGGTGTAGCTGCTGAACAGCGTTTCGCGCAGGCGGTACAGGCCGCCATTGGCGCCCACCCAGATGCTGCCTTCGGCATCCTCGCGCAGGCTGACCACGCGCCCGCCCGGCAGGTTGAGGCCGGCCGGCAGCCGCTCCAGCCCATGTGCGGAGATGCGCAGCAGGCCCTGGTTCTCGGTGCCCAGCCACAGGTCACCATGGCGATCCTGCAGCATCGAGGTCATGTGCAGCTGGCCCGGCAGGCGGTGCACCAGCACCAGCTGATCGTCCTCCACCCGGTACAGGCGTTCGCCGGCCACGATCCACAACGCGCCATCCGGCGCGCGGTACGGCCACGACAGGCCGCTGCCCGCACCCAGGCCCCATGCAGCCGGCGCGCGCTTGAGCACGCCGTCGTTGTCGCGCAGCACCAGCCCGTCAAGGGTGCCGACCCAGACCCGGTCCTGCGCATCGACCACCAGCTTGGTGAAGCTCATCGCCATCGGCAGGTCAGCCGGCGGCGCCTGGTAGACCATGCCCTTGTCGGGCACCAGGTAACCCAGTCCCTTGCCTTCGTACAGCAGCCACAGGCGCCCCCGGCTGTCCATCTGCATGGACTGGATCAGCACCTGCGGGGTATCGGCCTGGTGCTCCCAGACCCGCCACTGGCCGTCATTGCCACGATGGCTGACATTGCCGCGCGAATCACTGATCCACAGCCCGCCCTGGCGGTCGACGAACAGCGCGCCGATGCCGTTGTCGCGCAGGCCCGGGCGGGTACTGCGGTCGAACACGGTGAAATCCAGGCCGTTGTAACGCACCAGGCCTTCCCAGGTGGCGAACCACAGGTGGCCTTCCGGCGTCTGCGCGATGTCACGCAGCGAGTTGTGTGGCAGACCGTTGCGCGATGTCCACACATCGATGGCGTAGTCGCGCAGCGGGGGCGCACCGTCCTGTGCGGCCAGCGGCAGCGCAAGCGCCAGCAGCAGCCACAGCAGCCCCTGCCGCAGCACCCGCCTGAATCCTGATACGTGGCACTCCACCCAGCGCCGGTTGCCCCCCTGTCCGCCCATCAGTGCAGCGGCGGTGGCCAGACGCGGCTGCCAGGCCAGGCAGCGTGCGGGAACGGCCGGGCAGCGCGGAACGGCGTGCCGGCGGGAACGGGCTGGCTCATCGACGGGAAACTGGGGAGTTGCGCAGATGATAGGCCAAACCCCGGCCCGGGCGTCACCGTTGCCAGGCCGTCAGCCTCAGCCAGCCCGGCCCGGCGGCACCACCTGCGCGCTGGCTGGCCACTGCACCACCGCCTCCAGTCCGCCTTCGGCACGGTTGCGCAGCCACAGGCGGGCGCCGTCCTTCTCGGCCAGTGCGCGGGCGATGGTGAGGCCCAGCCCGGCACCGCCGGTTTCCCGCGAGCGCGAAGTTTCCACCCGCACGAACGGGTCGAACACCGCCTCCAGCTGATTCTCCGCCAGCCCGGGACCATCGTCCGACACCATCACGGTGATCGTGCCACCGCCGCGTTCCACCCGCACCCGCACCCGGTAGGCGTACATCACCGCGTTGTCCACCAGGTTGGAGAACAGGCGATGCATGGCCAATGGGCGCAGCATCAGCACCGCGCCGGTACCGCCCTCGAAGACGACATCGGCACCGCCCTCGGCGGCGTCTTCAACGATGCTCTCCAGCAGTGAATCCAGGTCCAGCGCGGCACGCTGCTCGGCGCTTTCGGCGCTGCGGGCCAGCTCCAGGCCTTCGCGCACCAGCGCCTGCATTGCCGCCAGATCGCCGATCAGGCGCTCGCGCAGCGCTTCATCGCTGACGTTCTCCAGGCGCAGGCGCAGGCGGGTCAGCGGGGTCTGCAGGTCATGGGTGATCGCCGCCAGCATCTGCGTACGCTCGGCCAAGTGCCGCTGCAGGCGGTGCTGCATGGCATTGAAGGCTTCGGCGGCACGCTGCACCTCGCGCGGCCCGCGCAGTGGCAAGGGATCACGCTGCAGGTCATCGCCGAGATCCTCGGCAGCGGCCGCCAGTTCCTGCAGCGGCGCGCTGGCCATGCGCGCGACGATGTAGGCCAGCACCGCGATCGCCAGCACCAGCAGGGTCAGGAACCACGGGTCCACGGCCAGGATGCCGTTGTGTGCCACCGCAGGCGAATCCAGCGCGAGCTTCAGCAGCGTGCCGTCGTTGAGGGTCACGTCGACCGCACGGCACTTGGGCGGGATGAACGCCGGATCACGTTCGCGTGGATGCCGGCGATGCCCCGGCGGCGGTGGTGGCAACAGATCCTGCAGCTTGGGAATGCAGGAGCGGAACGAAGCGAAATGCACATGCGCGCGTGCGACCGGGCCCGGCCGGTCATCCAGCACTTCCATCAACGCCGTATCGGCCCGCCCCAGGCGTGCACCTGGCTGCAGCGCGCGCACGCTCGGCCCGCCAACCTCCAGCAGGCGCTCGCGCAGTTCGGGATTGCCGTCGAGCAGGTTGACGTAACCCTGCAGGCGGTCAGCGATGCGGTTCAGGTTCTGCCGCTCGAACTCCTGCTGGCGTTTGGAGGTAGCCAGCATGGTCGCGCCGATCGCGGCCACGCTCATGCCCAGCAGCAGGATCACGAACAACCGCCCGACCATCGAGGACAGGAAATGACGCAGGCGCTTCATCGCGGCTTATTCCAGGTTCACCGAGGAGGCCAGCACATAGCCTTCGTTGCGCACGGTCTTGATCAGTCCGTCCGGGCCACCGTCGTCGCCCAGCTTGTTGCGCAGCCGGCTGACCTGCAGATCGATGGCACGGTCCTGCGCCTCGTAGTTGCGGCCGCTGCTGAGCGCGACCAGCTGCTCGCGCGACAGCACCTTGTTGGCATGGGCGATGAACACCCGCAGCAGGCGGAACTCGGCGCCGGACAGCACCACCACGCGATCGTCCGGATCGACCAGGTGGCGATGCTCCAGGTCGAACACCCAGCGCGAGAAACGCGCACGGCGCACCGACAGCGGCTCCAGGTTGGCCGGCAGCGCCTCGGTCCGGCGCAGCACGTTGCGGATGCGCGCCAGCAGCTCGCGCGGTTCGAACGGCTTGGCCAGGTAGTCATCGGCGCCCATTTCCAGGCCCAGCACGCGGTCGATCGGCTCGGCACGCGCAGTCAGCATGATCACCGGCGTATTCGAGCGCGCGCGCAGGTCGCGGCACAGGGTCAGGCCATCCTCGCGCGGCAGGTTGAGGTCGAGCACGATCAGGTCCACGTGTTCGCGGTCCAGCAGCTGGCGCATGGCGGTGCCGTCTGCGGCCGTGCTTACCTGGTAGCCGGCACGGCCGAGCTGTTCGGCCAGCAGGGTGCGGATGTCGTTGTCGTCGTCGACGATCAGCAGTCGATGCATCGTGTTTTCAGTCTCCATGTCGCGATCATCCCGTGTCGGCAGCTGAACCGCATCCGGGGCAATGCGTACCAGTGTATCCAGCCATGGGCGGGATACCTGTGGTTACGCGTATTCACCGACAGTGTTACATAGAGACATACCCCGAGGATTGAGCCGCCCATCGCCCGGTCTTCACAATGCCCACCAACGCCGCCGCCGCGGCCCCGAGAGTGAAGCCACGACGTGACGTTCCGCCTGCTGCCTGCGACCCGCCGGGGTCGCCTGATACTGATCGCCCTGCTTGCCCTGATCGTTGCCGTGGCCGCCTGGTGGCTGCTGCGCAAACCCGCTGCCCCGGCGGTGGCGACCACGCCGGTCAGCCGCGGCGACATCGAGCAGACCGTGGAAGCCACCGGCGTGATCGACGCCTACAAGCTGGTCAGCGTCGGTGCGCAGGCCTCGGGCCAGATCAAGTCGCTGAAAGTTCAACTGGGCGACACCGTGAAGGAAGGTGACCTGATCGCCGAGATCGACGCCACCACCCAGCAGAACCAGGTGCTCAACGCGCAGGCCTCGCTGGACCAGGTCACCGCCCAGCGCGCCGTGCAGCAAGCCACCCTGCGCCAGGCCGAACTGGAGTTCGCGCGCCAGCAGCAGATGCTGGCCGCCGAGGCCACCTCGCGCCAGGAATACGATGCCGCCGAGGCGCAGCTGAAGACCGCCCGTGCCCAGCTGCAGTCCTACGAGGCACAGATCAAGGGCCGCGAAACCGAACTGGGCACCGCCCGCGCCAACCTGGCCTACACCCGCATCGTGGCGCCGATGGACGGCACCGTGGTGGCGGTGGTGGCCGAGGAAGGTCGCACCGTGAACGCCAACCAGACCGCACCGACCATCGTCATGCTGGCGCGGCTGGACGTGGTCACGGTCAATGCCGAGATCTCCGAGGCCGACGTGGTCAAGATCAAGGCAGGCATGCCGGTGTACTTCACCACGCTGGGCGATCCGGACCGCAAGTACCACGCCACGCTGCGCCAGATCAATCCGGCGCCGGCCTCGATCGCCAATGAAAACTCGTCCAGTTCCAGCAGCTCTTCCAGTTCCAGCTCCAGCAGCGCGGTCTACTACAACGCACTGTTCGATGTGGAAAACCCGGATGGCACGCTGCGCATCGACATGACCGCGCAGGTCTCGGTGCTGCTGAAGCAGGCCAAGGGCGTGCTGATGGTGCCGGCAGTGGCGTTGGGACCGAAGCGCCGTGGCGACGAGCGCATGGTGCGGGTGCTGGACGACAAGGGCCAGCCGCAGCCGCGCAAGGTCACCGTGGGCATCAACAACGGCGCCTCGGCCGAGATCCTGTCGGGGCTGAAGGAAGGCGAGCGCGTGGTGGTCGGCGAAGCCGGTGCGGCCGGTGCCAGCGCCGCCGGCGGCAACCGTGGCGGCATGCAGATGCGGGTTGGCGGCCCGGGCATGGGGCGCCGATGAGCACGACGGCGCCGCTGCTGCGCCTGCGCGACCTGCGACGCGAATTCCCGGCCGGCGATGATGTGATCGCCGTGCTGCGCGACGTCAATCTCGACATCCACGCCGGTGAGATGGTGGCCATCGTCGGCCAGTCCGGTTCGGGCAAGTCGACGCTGATGAACATCCTCGGCTGCCTCGACCGCCCTACCCGCGGCAGCTACCAGGTGGCCGGCCGCGAGACCGGAAAGATGGCGCCGGACGAGCTGGCCGAACTGCGCCGCGAGCATTTCGGCTTCATCTTCCAGCGCTACCACCTGCTCGGCGACCTGGACGCGCGCGGCAACGTAGAGGTGCCGGCGGTGTATGCCGGCAGCCCGGGCGCAGTGCGCAACGCGCGTGCCGAACAGCTGCTGCAGCGGCTGGGCCTGAGCGATCGCATGCACCATAAGCCGGGCCAGCTGTCCGGCGGCCAGCAGCAGCGCGTGTCGATCGCCCGTGCCCTGATGAACGGCGGCGAGGTGATCCTGGCCGACGAACCGACCGGCGCGCTCGATACGAAATCCGGCGAGGAAGTGATGGCGATCCTCGGTGAGCTGCACGCCGAAGGCCATACCATCATCATCGTCACCCACGACATGAGCGTGGCCGAACACGCGCAGCGCATCATCGAGATCCGCGACGGCGAGATCATCGCTGATCGCGCCAACCCGAATGCGCCGACCTACCGTGCGCAGCGCGAGGCCAGCACCGGGGTCGCCCGCGGCAACAGCTGGCGGGCCGCACGCGACCGCTTCACCGAAGCGTTCCGGATGGCGCTGCTGGCGATGAACGCACATCGGCTGCGCACCTTCCTGACCATGCTCGGCATCATCATCGGCATCGCCTCGGTGGTCTCGGTGGTGGCGCTGGGCAATGGCTCGCAACAACAGATCCTGCAGAACATCAGCGCGCTCGGCACCAACACCATCGACGTCTATCCCGGCCGTGGTTTCGGCGACATGCGCTCGGCGCGGGTACAGACGCTCAAGGCCAGCGACGCCGATGCACTGGCAAAGCAGAGCTACGTGGACAGCGCCACCCCCAGCGTGTCGACCTCGGTCACCGCCCGCTACCGCAACCAGTCCTCCACCGCCCAGGTCAGCGGCGTCGGCGAGCAGTTCTTCCGGGTCAAGGGCGTGACCCTGCTCAGCGGCAGCTTCTTCGATAGCGATGCGGTGAAGGGCCTGGGCCAGGTGGCGGTGATCGATGAGAACACCCAGACCCAGTTCTTCCCCGATGTCGACCCGGTCGGCCAGGTGATCCTGCTCGGCAATGTGCCGGCACGCGTGGTCGGCGTGGCCAAGCGCCAGAGTTTCGGTTTCGGCGGCAGCACCAGCCTCAGCGTGTGGGTGCCGTACACCACGGTGATGTCGCGCATGCTCGGCCAGAGCCACGTGTCCAGCATCACCGTGCGCGTGGACGACGACACGCCGATGGATGCCGCACAGGAAGCGATCACCCGCCTGTTGACCATGCGCCATGGCACCGAAGATTTCTTCCTCAGCAACAGCGCCGAGATCCGCCAGACCATCGAACAGACCACGCGCACGATGACACTGCTGATCGGCGCCATCGCCGCCATCGCGCTGCTGGTCGGCGGCATCGGCGTGATGAACATCATGCTGGTCTCGGTCACCGAGCGTACCCGCGAGATCGGCGTGCGCATGGCCGTGGGTGCACGGCAGAGTGATATCCGCCAGCAGTTCCTGATCGAGGCGGTGCTGGTCTGCCTGCTTGGCGGCGTACTCGGCATCGGCCTGGCCCTGCTGCTGGGCTCGATGATCGGGCGCTTCGCCAGCGACTTCCAGGTGCTGTTCTCCACGGCCTCGATCGTTGCCGCGTTCGCCTGTTCGACCCTGATCGGCGTGGCGTTCGGCTTCCTGCCTGCGCGCAACGCCGCGCAGCTCGACCCGGTGGAGGCCCTGGCCCGCGAATGAAGATGATGACCCGACTGCCCTTCCCTGCCCCCTCGCGCCTGCTGCTGGCGGGCGCTGTACTGCTCGCCCTGTCCGGCTGCGCATCGATGGGCCGCTATCCGGTGCAGGACCCCGACGTGGCGGCGACCTACGGTCGTGGCGACGCCACCCTCAATGCGCCCGCGGACGATCCGCGCAGCAGCCTGGATACTCCGGGCCGCGACATCCGCCAGGACACCTGGTGGACCGGTTTCGGCGATGAGCGTCTCGACCGTCTGGTGGCGCAGGCGCTGGCTGCCAACAGCGATCTTGCCGCCGCTGGCCTGGCCGTGCAGCGTTCGCGCCTGCAGGCCGGACTGGCCAGCAACGCGCTGTGGCCACAGCCTTCGTCGTCCGGCGTCAGCGGCAATGCCAGCCGCGCCACCGACCAGGCCGACGACTGGCGCCGCAGCTATTCCACCGGCGTCTCGCTGGGCTGGGAAGTGGACCTGTGGGGCCGCCTGCGCACCCAGCGCGACATCGCCCGCTGGGAAGCCGAGGCCAGCGAGGAGGACCGGCAGAACACCGCGCTGCTGGTGATCAGCGACACCATCACCCAGTACTGGACGCTGGCTTACCTCAACCAGTCGATTGCCACCGGCCAGGCCAACCTGGAGCGCCTGGAACGCACCCGCGAACTGGTGCAGGCACGCTTCGACGCCGGTGCGGTATCGCGCCTGGAAGTACGCCAGGCGCTGCAGAACCTGCAGTCGCAGCGGTCTTCGCAGAGCGCACTGGAGCAGCAGCGGGTGGAAGTACGCAACGCGCTGACCGTGCTGCTGGACGGCACGCCCTGGCCGCAGCAGGATGAACCGCAGGACCTGCTGGGTGCACGCAGCCCCAGCATCGCGGAGGGCCTGCCGACCGACCTGCTCGGTCGCCGTCCCGACCTGCGCGCGGCCGAACTGCGCCTGCGCAACAGCCTGAAGACCATCAAGGTCACCGCCACCCAGTACTACCCGGCGCTGAGCCTGACCGGCAGCCTCGGTTCCAGCGCGACCTCGCTGGGCGATGTGCTGCGCAACCCGGTAGCCACGCTGGGCGCCGGCCTGTCACTGCCGTTCCTCAACCTGCAGCGTGCGCAGCTGGATACCGATATTGCCGGCACCGCCTACCAGATCGCCGCCACCAACTTCCGCAAGACGCTGTACACCGCGCTGTCGGAAGTGGACAACGCGCTGTCGGCACGCGAGCAGCTGGCGCGCCAGGTAGCGGCCTCGCAGGCCTCGTACGACGAAGCGGTGGAAGTGGAACGCGCGCAGGAAGTGCGCTACCGCGTGGGCGCCACCGATCTGCGCACCTGGCTGGAAGCGCAGCAGACCCGGCGCGATGCCGAGCTGTCGCTGGCGCGCGTGCGCCAGGGCCAGCTGAACAACGACGTGACCCTGTTCAAGGCACTGGGCGGCAGCGCGGGGTGAGGCGGCAAGAGCGCCAACCAAGGTTGGCGACTACCTGGTGGGTGTCGACCTTGGTCGACACGGCACATGAAAAAGGGGTCAGATCCCTCTCCAGCGGAGAGGGATCTGACCCCGATCACATCGCGCTGGCCGATCAACCGCGCTGGCGCACGGCCTCGAACAGGCTGACGCCGGCGGCGACGGAGACGTTCAGGCTCTCGATCTCGCCCGGCATCGGGATCTTGACCAGGCCATCGCAGTTCTCGCGGGTCAGGCGGCGCAGGCCATCGGCTTCGCCGCCCAGCACCAGGGCGATGTTGCCCTTCAGGTCCAGCTGGTACAGCGAGGCGGTGGCTTCGCCGGCCAGGCCGTAGATCCACACACCCTGCTTCTGCAGGTCCTTCAGGCAGCGCGACAGGTTGGTCACCGCCACCACCGGGATGAGATCGGCGGCACCGGCCGAGGTCTTGCGCACGGTGGCATTGACCGTGGCCGACTTGTCCTTGGGGATGATCACGGCAGTCGCGCCGGCGGCAGCCGCCGAGCGCAGGCAGGCACCGAGATTGTGCGGGTCCTGCACTTCGTCCAGCACCAGCAGCAGGGCCTTGCCCTCGGCCGCGGTGACCAGGCCTTCCAGCTCGTTCTCGCTGTAGGTGCGGGCGGCGGCATAGCGCGCGGCCACGCCCTGGTGGCGCACCGAACCGCCGACACCGTCCAGCGCCTGGCTGTTCACCTTGCGCACGTCGATGCCCTTGCGGCGGGCGTTTTCCTCGATCTCGGTCAGGCGCGGGTTCTTCGCACCGGCCTCGACCAGCACTTCGCGGACGTTCTCGGCGTCGTTCTCGATGGAGGAGGCGACGGCGTTGACGCCGACAATCCACTGGCTGTTCTTGCTCATGCGGGCGGGGACCGGAAAGGGGGTGGCTATGGTAGAGCATCGGCGGGCCGGGCGCTGCGGCCGGCCCTCTGTAGCGCCGAGCCCATGCTCGGCGGGCGGCGGGCGGCGGCCGATGAAGCCTGGACCCAGAGCAGCCGAGCGTGGGCTCGGCGCTACAGGTGGCTTATCGGCTGCGCGGCGGCCAGTGCGGGGTGTCGTGGTCCGGGTGCTGGTGGGACACGATGGTGGCCAGGAACTCCAGCGCCGCGACGTCTTCCTCGGTACGTCGCGCCGGCAGGCTGGACAAACTGTCGACGAACGGCAGCTTGCGCTCCACCCCGTACTGGATGGTCGGTGGCAGGCGTTCCGGCTCGTCGAAGGCACCGGCGGCCACGGCCACGCCATCCGGGGCTTCGTAGGTCAGGGGCGTTCCGCAGTCGGCGCAGAAGCCACGCCGCACCACGTTGGACGACTGGAAATAGCGTGGCTGGCCGCGGGTCCAGCTGAACTGCACGCCGCGCACGGATACCAGCGGCGCGTAATAGGCACCGAAGGCCTTCTGGCACATCCGGCAATGGCAGATCGAGCTGTCGGTCAGCGTGCCGCGTGCCTGGAAGCGGATCGCGCCGCACTGGCAGCCGCCGCTGTATTCGGGTTGGCCCTGCATCTGCGGTCCTCCGTAACGTCGTGCCAACCAAGGTTGGCACCTATCGGGTGAGGTGGGTGCCGACCGTTGGTCGGCACACCTTTCAATATTGCTTTTTCGCGCGCTTGGCCGGCTTGCCGCGCTCGGGCAGCGGCGGCAGGCCATCGCCCTCATCCTCACCCTTGTGCTCGACCAGGCGGAAGTCGATCTTGCGTTCTTCCATGCTGGCCTTCAGCACCAGGATGCGCACGCGGTCGCCCAGCCGGTAGCTGCTGCCGCGGCGTTCGCCGGTCAGCGTCTTGCGGGTGGCATCGAACTTGTAATAGTCCTGCGGCAGCTGGGTCACATGGACCAGGCCCTGCACCTTCGACTCGTCCAGTTCCACGAACAGGCCGAAGCTGGTCACGCCGCTGATCACGCCGTCGAACTGGCCGCCCACGTGCTTTTCCATCCACGCCGCGCGGTAGCGCTCGTCGACTTCGCGCTCGGCCTCGTCGGCACGACGCTCACGCTCCGAACACTGCAGCGCCAGGGCTGCCATTTCGCGCGCGTTGTAGGTGAACTTGTCCAGCGGCTTGCCGGACAGCGCGTGCTTGATCGCGCGGTGCACAAGCAGGTCAGGGTAGCGACGGATCGGCGAGGTGAAGTGCGCGTACGCCTCCAGCGCCAGGCCGAAGTGACCGTGGTTTTCCGGGCTGTAGATCGCCAGGCTCTGGCTGCGCAGCAGCACCGATTCCAGCAGCGTGGCATCGGGGCGGTCGCGGATCTTCTTCAGCAGCTTGGTGTAATCGCCCGGGCGTACCTTCGACCACGGCGGCAGGCTCAGCTTGAACTCCTTGAGGAATTCCAGCAGGTCGGCGTACTTGGTTTCCGGCGGCTTCTCGTGGATGCGGTACGGCGCCGGCACATGGCGCGACAGCAGGTACCTGGCCGCCTCGACGTTGGCCGCGATCATGCATTCCTCGATCAGCTTGTGTGCGTCGTTGCGCACCAGCATGCCGGCCTGGGTGACTTCACCGCGGTTGTCCAGCACGAAACGTACTTCACTGCTTTCGAACTCGATGGCGCCGCGCTTGGCGCGTGCCTTGGACAGCACCTTGTACAGCTGGTGCAGGCGCTGCACCTGCGGCAGCAGGTCGCCCATCCAGGCCTTGGTATCGGCATCGTCCTCGCCCACCGCCTTCCACACCTGGGTGTAGGTCAGGCGCGCGTGCGAGTTCATCACCGCTTCGTAGAAGCGCGAATGCGTGACCAGGCCGTCGCGGTCGATCTGCATGTCGCAGACAAAGCACATGCGGTCGACCTTCGGCATCAGCGAGCAGATGCCGTTGGACAGTGTCTCCGGCAGCATCGGCACCACGAAGCCCGGGAAGTACACCGAGGTGGCGCGCTTCTGCGCCTCTTCGTCCAGCGGCGTACCGGGGCGAACGTAGTTCGAGACATCGGCGATCGCCACCACCAGGCGGAAACCCTCGGCATTCGGCTCGCAGTACACCGCGTCGTCGAAGTCCTTGGCATCTTCACCGTCGATGGTGACCAGCGGCGTGCTGCGCAGGTCGACGCGGTCGCCGATCATCGCCGGCTCAACCACCAGCGGCACCGAAGCCGCTTCGTCCAGCACCTCCTGCGGGAACTCGAACGGCAGCTCGTGGCCGTGGATGGCGGTCTCCACCACCAGCGACGCGGTCAGCTTGTCGCCGAGCACGGCGATGATGCGGCCGATCGGCGGACGGCGGCTGTCCGGCGCCTGGGTCAGTTCGCAGACCACCAGCTGGCCGTCGCGTGCACCACCGGTCTGGTCCGGCGGCACCTGCACGTTGCGCTGCACGCGCTTGTCGTCGGGCACTACGTAGTTGATGCCCATCTCGATGCTGAAGCGGCCGATCAGGCGGGTCATGCCGCGTTCGAGCACGCGGGCGATGCTGCCTTCGCGACGGCCACGGTGATCGATGCCGGTCACGCGGGCCAGCACCTTGTCGCCGTGCATGACCTTGCGCATCTCATATGGCGGCAGGAACAGGTCATCGCCACCTTCGACCGGACGCAGGAAGCCGAACCCTTCCGGGTTGGCGATCACCACGCCGGTGACCAGGTTCAGGGTCTGGATCGGGGCGAAACCGCCGCGACGGTTCTGCACCAGCTGGCCGTCACGGACCATGGCACCGAGCCGGCGCGACAGCGCCTCGGCCCGGTCCGGCGCGGTCAGGCCCAGGCGCGCGCCGAGTTCTTCAGCGGTCTGCGGCCCTTCGCAGCGCTCCAGCAGGGCCAGGATGGCCTCGCGGCTGGCGATGGGCTGTTCGTATTTTTCGGCTTCGCGGGCGGCATAGGGATCGTCGATCACCTTGCCGGTCGGCGGCAGCTTGCGGCCCGGGGCCGGGCCCGGGGCGGCGGCATCGGCGCTGCGGGCCTTGCGGCCACGCGGCGGTGCACCGCCTTCGTTCAATTCGGGGAACCAGCCCGGCAACGGCTTGCCCGGCTTGGTGGTGCGGGCCGTGCCCGCCTTGGCGCCCTTCTTCGGGGCCTGGCTGCGGGAGGTGCTCCCGCCCTTGCTTGGTTTTTTGGTAGTCATCGCCCTACATGGTAGCCGCTGACGGTGTGCATAACGGGTCAGCGGCAGTCTTGAAGGCCTTGCATGAAAAATATTCAGGAAGTCGTTGACAGCCTGCGGATTCATCTTCACAATTGCGCCTCTGGAACGCCCAGGTGGCGGAATTGGTAGACGCACTAGTTTCAGGTACTAGCGGGTAAAACCGTGGAGGTTCGAGTCCTCTCCTGGGCACCAACGAAAATACTCCTCGCTTCGGCGGGGATTTTTTTTGCCTGCAATTCGGCGCGGGGCGGATCCCTTCCCACAGGAAAAGGCTCTGACACCAACGCGAGCCCCATGGGGTCAGAGCCCGTTTCGCAGGCGAAACGGGATTCGACCCCGGATCTGCAAGAAGTGTTGACACCCCCGTAACAACACCCCATAATCTCGCTCCTCGACGCCCAGGTGGCGGAATTGGTAGACGCACTAGTTTCAGGTACTAGCGGGTAAAACCGTGGAGGTTCGAGTCCTCTCCTGGGCACCACGTCGAGAATGAGAAAAACCCGCGAAAGCGGGTTTTTTCATGCCCGGAATCCGGCATCAGAACAGCGGTCGCAGCACCAGCTCCAACCCGAGCAGCAGCAGGAATCCCAGGAAGCAGACCCGGAACACCCGCGCACTGATGCGCTGCCGGATCACCTGGCCCAGCCACATGCCCAGCAGCGCCGGCAGCACCGCGAGCGCACTCAGCCCCAGCTGCTGGATGCCGAATGCGCCGTGCAGCACCAGGCCAGTGGTCAGCGATATCGTCGACACAGTGAACGCCAGCCCGAGCGCCTGCACCAGCTCCTCGCGCTGCAATCCCAGCGATTGCAGGTACGGCACCGCCGGCATCACGAACACACCGGTGGCCCCGGTCACCACGCCCGACAGCGCACCCACCAGCGGCCCCAGCCAACGCTCGCGCCGCTGCGGTACGCGGAACACCGGCGCGAGCAGCGCATACGCCGCGTAGACCACCAGCGCCACGCCCAAAGCCACGCGCGACCAGGTGCGATCGACCCGCACCAGCAGCGCTGCCGAACCCAGCGTCACCACCACCACCGCCAGCATCATCGGCCACAGGCGCCGCACGATGTGGCCCAGCGATGGCCCGGACAACAGCTGCCACGCATTGGTGACGAAGGTCGGGATGAACAGCATCGATGCCGCCGCCACCGGCGACAGCGCGCCACCGAGCAGACCCATCGCCACCGTCGGCAACCCCATGCCGGTCACGCCCTTGACCACGCCGGCCAGCACGAACACCGCCACCAGCAGCACGTAGAAGTACATCGATTCATTCATGCCTTCATTGGATCGAGCTACCGCTCGGCGCACAATGCGGTCTTCCCGGCCTCGCCTTCGGCTGATCCGAAGGCACAGGCGTTGCGATGAGGGCATCACATGCGGATGGATATCGCCGACCTGCGCCTGTTCCTGGCGATTGCCGAGGCGGGTAGCATCACGGTCGGTGCAGCGCAGGCAAACCTGGCACTGGCTTCAGCCAGCGAACGCCTGCGCACGATCGAAGCCGATGCCGGCACTGCGCTGCTCAACCGTCATCCGCGCGGCGTCAGCCTGACCGAAGCCGGTGCCGCCCTCGCCCACCATGCACGCCTGATCCTGCAGCAGCAGGCACAGCTGCGCGGTGAACTACAGGCGTTCGCGCAGGGTGCGCGCGGCACCCTGCATCTGTATGCCAACACCGCAGCGCTGACCAACTACCTGCCCTCGCGGCTCGCGCCATGGCTGGCCGAACGCCCGCGCCTGCACGTGGAACTGCTGGAGCGCACCAGCCCTGAAGTCGTGCGTGCGATCAGTGCTGGCCAGGCCGAGGCCGGCATCATCAGCGACGCCGTCGACGCTGCCGGTCTGCAGCAGCATGGGGTCGCCGAAGATCCGCTGGTGATGCTGTTGCCCGCAGACCACCGCTTCGCATCGCGGCGCAGCGTGGCCTTCACCGAGGTAGCCGGCGAGACCTTCGTTGCCCTGGCCGATGGCAATGCACTGCAGACCTACATCGAAGACCAGGCGCGCGACATCGGGCGCCGCCTGGATGTGCGCATCCGCATGAAGACCTTCGAAGGTGTGTGCATCATGGTCGGCCACGGCATTGGTGTCGGCATCGTGCCGCGGACCATCGCCCGCCAGCATCGGCGCGGTACGCACACCGTCGCCGTACCGCTCGCCGATGCGTGGGCACAGCGCCGCCTGTGCGCCTGTTTTGCCGAATGGGCGCAGTTGTCATCGGCAATGCGCAGCCTGCTGCTTCACCTGGGCGTGCAGCCGCAGAAAAAGGTGTGAAATGTTGTTGACACATCCTCTGCCGTACCGCACAATTCATCTCCTGAGTCGCCCAGGTGGCGGAATTGGTAGACGCACTAGTTTCAGGTACTAGCGGGTAAAACCGTGGAGGTTCGAGTCCTCTCCTGGGCACCACGACTCAAGATGATCAAACCCGCGAAAGCGGGTTTTTTCGTTTCCGGGGTTTGCAGCGTCAACGCGATGTCGACGCCCATCCACACATGGATGCACTCCGTCGACGCCTGAGCACACAAACAAAAACCCCGCCTTGCGGCGGGGTCAAAATACAGCACGTGTTTCCAGGGAGTTTCAGTGTCCGCCACCGGCGGCTGCACCCGCACCCGCGCCGAACGGCGGCTTGGCCAGCCACAGGAACGCGATGATCGCCAGGAAGATCCAGCCCAGCAGGAAGAAGATGTCGTTGAAGCCCATCTGCGATGCCTGGTGGTTGATCATGTTGTTCAGTACCGCTGCGCCGTGCTGCAGGTCGCCCTGCCCCATCGCCGTGACCTGGTCCTGCATGCCCGGCTGATAGGCCGAGATATGCTCGGTCAGGTCGGCATGGTGCACCTGGGTGCGCCGCGCCCACAGCCACGTCGTCAGCGACGCCGCGAAACTGCCGCCCAGCGTACGCAGGAACGTAGCCAGCCCGGAGCCCGCCGCGATCTCGCGCCCATCCAGGTCCGACAGCAGGATCTGCAGCACCGGCATGAAGAACAGCGCGACGCCGATACCCATGATCAGCTGCACGCCGGCCACGTGCATGTAGTCCACCTGCAGGTTGAAGTTCGAACGCAGGAAGCTGGTCATCGACAACACAATGAACGCGACCGTGGCCAGCATGCGCATGTCGAAGCGCGACGCATACTTGCCCACGAACGGGGTCATGATCACCGGCAGGATGCCGATCGGCGCCGTCGCCAGGCCCGCCCAGATCGCGGTATAGCCCATGTCACGCTGCAACCACTGCGGAATCAGCAGGGCCACACTGAAGAACGCCGCATAGGCCACCACCATCGCCAGCGTGCCGGCGCGGAAGTTGCGATGACGGAACAGCTTCAGGTCGACGATCGGATCCTTGTCGGTCAGCTCCCAGATCAGGAACACCGTCAGCGTGACCACGGCCACGCAGGCCAGCACCACGATCTTCATCGACGAGAACCAGTCCTCGTCGTTGCCCAGATCGAGCACCAGCTGCAGCGCACCGACGCCGATCACCAGGGTGATCAGGCCGACGTAGTCCATCTTCGGCTTCTCGATCTGCTCCGGGCGCCCCTTCAGCTGGTTGCCCACCACCAGCGCGGCGAAGATGCCCAGTGGCACGTTGATCAGGAAGATCCATTCCCAGCTGTAGTTGTCGGTGATCCAGCCACCGAGGATCGGACCGCAGATGGGCGCTACCACCGTGATCATCGCCAGCAGCGCCAAGGCCTGTCCGCGTTTCTCGCGCGGATAGATCGAAACCAGCAGCGACTGCGTGATCGGGTACATCGGGCCGGCCACGAAACCCTGCAGCGCACGCGACAGCACCAGCATGCCCATGCTCTGCGCCAGGCCGCACAGCAGCGAGGTGATGACGAAGGCCAGCGTGGCCCAGACGAACAGCTTGCGCTCGCCGAAGCGGCGGCTGAGCCAGCCGGTCAGCGGCAGCGCGATGGCCGTACTGACCGCGAACGAGGTGATGACCCAGGTCGCCTGCTGCGAACTGGC
The DNA here is from genome assembly GCF_003205835.1 of Stenotrophomonas maltophilia. Classification (GTDB taxonomy): domain Bacteria; phylum Pseudomonadota; class Gammaproteobacteria; order Xanthomonadales; family Xanthomonadaceae; genus Stenotrophomonas; species Stenotrophomonas riyadhensis. The sequence goes on along the minus strand of NZ_CP029773.1, from coordinate 1,443,334 downwards.
ACCGAGATTACCGGCGATGGTCGGCAGCGAGACGTTGGCGATGGTGGTGTCGAGCACCTGCATGAACGACGCCATCGCCAGGCCCACGGTGCACAGGGCGACGCTGGGCGGCAGGAACCCGGAGGCCGCACCCGGCGCCGCCGGGGCGCCCGGAGCACCGGGCGCGGCTGGAGCTTGTGCGGACATGGCGACCTCAGCCCACCTTCGCCTGCTGCGGCAGGTTGCCCTGGATGATCGTGTGGATCACCTCATCGGCATCATGCAGCTGCTTGGCATACACGTCGGTGTCGAACACCGTGCCCTTGGCCGGGGTGCTCGGCAGCACTTCACCCTTCTGGTCGCGCAGGCTCACTTCCGCCTTCATCGACAGGCCGATGCGCAGCGGGTGTTCGGCCAGCTGCTTGGCATCGATGGCGATGCGCACCGGCACGCGCTGCACGATCTTGATCCAGTTGCCGCTGGCGTTCTGCGCCGGCAGCAGCGAGAACGCCGAGCCGGTGCCCAGGCCCAGGCTCTGGATGCGGCCCTTGTACTTCACGTCACCGGCGTACAGGTCCGACTTCAGCTCCACTTCCTGGCCCAGGCGCATGTGGCGCAGCTGGGTTTCCTTGAAGTTGGCCTCGACCCACATCTGCTCGGTCGGCACCACGGCCATCAGGGCATTGCCCGGCTGCACGCGCTGGCCCACCTGCACCGAACGACGGGCGACGTAGCCGGTGACCGGCGCGACGATGCCGGCGCGGGCGTTGTTGAGGAAGGCCTGACGCAGCTGCGCGGCGGCCGCCTGCACGTCCGGCTGGGTGGCGATCACGGTGTCGTCGACCAGCGCGCGGTTGCGCTCGACGGTCTCGCGCGAACCGGCCACGGCGGCTTCGGCAGCGGCCAGCTCGTCACGGGCATGGGCCAGTTCTTCATTGGAAATGGCGCCGGTGGCGGCCAGATCCTTGCGGCGGGCGAAATCGTCGCGCACGCGCTTCAGTGTCACCTGGCGGGCGTTCAAATCTGCCTGTGCGCCTTCCACGCTGCGGTACAGGCCACGGGTCTGGCGCACGGTCTTGGCCAGGTTGGCTTCGGCCTGCTGCAGCGCCACCGATGTGTCGGACGGGTCCAGCTGCACCAGCAGCTGGCCGCGCTCCACGCGCATGCCGTCATCGGCGTTGATGGCGACCACGGTACCGGCCACCAGCGGGGTGATCTGCACCTGGTTGCCCTGCACGTAGGCGTCGTCGGTCTCTTCGAACCAACGGCCGAACATGAAGTACCACAGCGCCAGTGCGGCAAGCAGCAGCACGACGATCACGAACAGGCCGCGCAGCAGGTTGCCGCGGCGGTTGGGGGCGGCCGGGGCCGCAGTGTCTTGGGTCTGGCTCATGGCGGAAGTCTTCAGGAATGCGAGGAATCGGAATGGGAGGCGATCGGTGCGCGGTCGGCGTCAGAGGGCTGGAAACCACCGCCCAGCGCCTTGCTCAAGCGCACCGAGGTCTGCACCTGCTGCGACTGCAGGCCGGCCAGCTGCTGCTGCGACTGCAGCAGGGTGGACTGCGCGGTCAGCACGTCCAGGTAGCTGCCGATGCCGGCGCGGTAGCGCTGCTGGGCCAGGTCGAAGGCCGAACGTGCGGTATCCACCGCCTGCTGCTGCGAATGCGCCTGCTGTGCCAGCGAACGCACCGCGTTGACCTGGTCGGCCACGTCGCGCAGTGCATCGAGCACGGTCTGGTTGTAGTTGGCCACCGCCAGGTCGTACTGCGCATCGGTGTTGGCCAGGTTGGCGCGCAGCTTGCCGCCTTCGAAGATCGGCAGGCTCAGCGCCGGTCCGATGTAGGCGAAGGTCGAACTGCTTTTCAGCAGATCGCCCACGTTCGGTGCGACGACGCCAGCCAGTGCGGTCAGGTTGAAGCTCGGGTAGAACTTGGTCCTGGCGACCTTGATCTGCTTGTCGGCCGCTTCCACGCGCCAGCGCGCGGCAACGATGTCCGGGCGACGACCCAACAGTTCGCTGGGCAGCACGCCCGGCAGCTGCAGCGCCATCGGATTCAACGCCTGCGGGCGCTGGATCGACAGGCCACGGTCCGGACCCTTGCCGACCAGCGCGGCCAGCGCGGTGCGGGCCGCATCGATGCGCTGCTGCGCGGCCTGCACCTGCTGCTGCGCGGCGGGCACGCGGGCCTCGGCCTGGCGCACCTGCAGATCACTGTCGATGCCGGCGCTGCGGCGTTGGCGGGTCAGTTCCAGCGACTTCTGCGAGCGGCCCAGCTCTTCTTCGGCCACGTCATTGAGCTGCCATGCATACGCCAGGTCGGCATAGGCCTGGGTGATGCCGGTGGACAGGTTCAGGCGTGCAGCCTGGGCTTCGACAGTGGCGGCATGGGCGCCGTCCACGGCCGCTTCCCAAGCAGCGCGCTTGCCGCCCCACAGGTCCACGCCATAGCTGAAATCAAACGCGACCTGGCTGCTGCCAGCGTAATGGCCACCCATCTCGCTGCCGGCCATCGACTCGGGCAGGCGCAGACCGGTGTAACCACCGGACACCGACAGGCTCGGCAGGCGATCGGCACGCGCGGTACCGACCTGCGACTGCGCCTGGCGCAGGCGCGCATCGGCAGCGTCCAGGCTCGGGTGGCCAGCCAGGCCCTCGGCGACCAGCGCGTCCAGCTGCGCATCGCCCAGCGCCTTCCACCAGTCCTGCGCCGGGAAGCCGGTGGCGCTCAGGTCGGTGTCGGCCAGGGTGCGTTCGCTGTGCAGGCTGTCCACGTCGAGCACGTGGCCCTGCGGGTTGAGGCCACGACTGCTGGCGCAGGCAGCCAGGGCCAGGGCCAGCGCTGATACCAGCAGCGCGCGCCCGGACCGGCGGAGAGTGGATTGCGGGATCGGGTTCATGGGGTCGTCAGGGAATCGCGGATTCGGGTAAGGAGGGACAGCAGCTGCGTGCGCTCGTCGGCGGAAAGATCACGCAGGGCGTAATCCATCACCGCGTCGCCACGCAGCTTCAGCCGCGCCCACAGTGCGCGGCCTTCATCGGTCAGCACGATCTGCAGCGCACGCCGGTCCTGGGCATGCGGTTCGCGGCGGACGCAGCCCAGCGACTCCAGCTTGTCCAGCAGGCGTGTCACCGCACTGGGCACCTGGTCGATGGCCTGGGCCAGCTCGTTGGCCGTGCACGGAGCCATGTTGGAAAGCACCTTCAACCCGATGTAATGGGTGAAGCCGATACCCAGGTCTTCTTCAGCCATGGATGCGTCGAGTTGACGGACCAGGCCGTCGCGCACCTGGCGCAGCAGCAGGCCGAAGCTGGGGGGAGTGGTTGCAGGACAGATCATGGGGGAGCATTCTCTTCCAAAAAAAATATTTCTCAATGGAAATATTCGATCTGGCATCGAATGCTGTGTTGCAGCAGCGGGCTGGATCAACGAAGGCGCCTACCTTAATGATCTGGTCAGGTGGCCCGGTAGTACAATTCAGCCAATGGATGACACATTTCAGCCAGCGGATATGATGAACAAGGCAGAAATCCCCCCTCCCAAGCGGTTGCTGCGCGACGACGCCCTGGATTGGTTCGAGCGCAATGACGGGCCACCGGTTGTCGCCTTCCGCTTCGACAGCCCCTTGGGCCTGGTCCGTGAAGTGGACTGGCACCACCATCAGCGCGCGCAGCTGATCTGCGTCGAACGTGGCCTGTTGACCACCCGCACCTCGCACGGGACGTGGTCACTGGCGCCGGGCTCGGCCGGCTGGATGCCGCCGCTGGAGCCGCACACGGTCACCCTCGACGGCCCGCTGCGTGGCTGGGGCATGGCGCTGGCCGCACCGGCCTGCGCCACCCTGCCCGCCGACCCCTGCGTACTGGGCCTGTCCAAGCTGGCGCAGGCGCTGGCCGACCGCATCTGCGAGTGGCCGCTCGGCTATGACACCACGCCCGAGCGGCAGCACATCATTGACGTACTGCTGGATGAGATCCGCACCGCGCCGCGCCAGCGCATGCATCTACCGATGCCGCACGACCGGCGCCTGCTGAAGATCGCCTCGCAGCTGCTGGCCGACCCCTCCGACGAACGCAGCCTGGCCGAATGGGCGCATTGGGCTGGCCTCTCGCCGCGCAGCCTGACCCGTCACTTCCGCGACGAGACCACCCTCAGCTTCGCCCAGTGGCGACAGCAGGCCCGCCTGTCCGAGGCCCTGCGCCAGCTGACCGACGGCCGCAGCGTGGCCGACATCGCCCACGCGCTGGGCTTCAGCAGCGCCAGCGCCTTCGTCACCGTGTTCCGCCGCCACTTCGGGCTGCCACCGGGGCGCTACCTGGCACGGGCCGGACACGGCCTGGAAACCGGGCTGGACCCTGCACGTGGCTTGGCATCCCCCGCCGCATCCGGATAATCACAGGATTGCGAGCGGCGACCGCCGTCGCCGCCTCCCGACAACAGGTAACAACGCCGCATGACCGAACTTGCCCGCCCCGTGTTCCACGGATTCGAACAACTGCCGCTGCGCGAGTACGCCGAACGCGCCTACCTCGACTACTCGATGTACGTGGTCCTGGACCGCGCCCTGCCGTTCATCGGCGACGGCCTGAAGCCGGTGCAGCGCCGCATCATCTATTCGATGAGCGAGCTGGGCCTGAATGCCGCGTCCAAGCCGAAGAAGTCCGCGCGCACCGTCGGTGACGTCATCGGTAAGTACCACCCGCACGGCGACAGCGCGTGCTACGAGGCGCTGGTGCTGATGGCGCAGCCGTTCTCGTACCGTTACCCGCTGATCGAGGGCCAGGGCAACTTCGGCTCCAGCGACGACCCGAAGTCGTTCGCGGCGATGCGTTACACCGAATCCAAGCTGACCCCGATCGCCGAGGTGCTGCTGGGCGAACTGGGCCAGGGCACCACCGACTGGGCACCGAACTTCGACGGCACCCTGCAGGAACCGACCTGGATGCCGGCACGCCTGCCGCACCTGCTGCTCAACGGCACCACCGGCATCGCCGTGGGCATGGCCACCGACGTGCCGCCGCACAATCTCAACGAGATCGTCAGCGCGCTGCTGCACCTGCTGGACAACCCCGAGGCCAGCGTGCGCGATCTGTGCGAGCACGTGCAGGGCCCGGACTATCCGTCCAGCGCCGAGATCATCACCGCAGCCAACGACCTGCGCACGATGTACGAGACCGGCAACGGCAGCGTGCGTGCGCGTGCGACCTTCACCAAGGAAGCCAACAACATCGTGGTCACCGCGCTGCCGTTCCAGGTGTCGCCGTCGAAGGTGATCGAGCAGATCGCCGCGCAGATGCGCGCCAAGAAGCTGCCCTGGCTGGAAGACATCCGCGATGAATCCGACCACGCCAACCCGGTGCGCGTGGTGCTGGTGCCGCGCTCCAACCGCGTCGACGCCGAGCAGCTGATGGGCCACCTGTTCGCGACCACGGACATGGAACGCAGCTACCGCGTCAACCTCAACGTGATCGGGCTGGACGGGCGTCCGCAGGTGAAGAACCTGAAGATGCTGCTCAGCGAATGGCTGACCTTCCGCAGCAACACCGTCACCCGCCGCCTGCAGCACCGCCTGCAGAAGGTCGAGCGCCGCCTGCACCTGTTGGAAGGCCTGCTGGTCGCGTTCCTCAACCTGGACGAGGTGATCCACATCATCCGTACCGAGGACGAACCGAAGGCGGCGCTGATCGCGCGCTTCGGCCTGTCCGACGACCAGGCCGAGTACATCCTGGAAACCAAGCTGAAGCAGCTGGCCCGCCTGGAGGAGATGAAGATCCGTGGCGAGCAGGACGAGCTGGCCAAGGAGCGCGAGAAGATCCTCGGCATCCTCGACAGCAAGGCCAAGCTGAAGAAGCTGATCCGCGACGAACTGACCGCCGATGCCAAGAAATTCGGCGATGCACGCCGTTCGCCGCTGGTGCAGCGCCAGGCCGCGCAGGCCATCGACGAGACCGAGCTGGTGCCGAGCGAGCCGATGACCGTCGTGCTGTCGGAGAAGGGCTGGATCCGCGCCGCCAAGGGCCACGACGTCGATGCGTCCGCCCTGTCCTACCGTGATGGTGACGCCCTGCAGGGCGCGGTGCGTGCGCGCAGCACGCAGCAGGTCGCGTTCCTCGACAGCGAGGGCCGCGCCTACTCGACGCCGGTGCATACCCTGCCTTCGGCGCGCGGCAATGGTGAACCGTTGACCGGCCGCTTCTCGCCGGCAGCGGGCACCAGCTTCGTCACCCTGGCCAGTGCCGAGCCGGATGCCCGCTTCGTGCTGGCCTCCACCCACGGCTACGGCTTCGTCACCCGCTTCGAGAACCTGATCGGCCGCAACAAGGCCGGCAAGGCGATGCTGAACCTGTCGGCGGGTTCGTCGGTGCTGACCCCGTCGGTGGTCGCCAACGTCGCCACCGATCGCATCGTGGCAGTAACCAGCTCCGGCAACCTGCTGGCGATTGCCGCCAACGACCTGCCGGAACTGGACAAGGGCAAGGGCAACAAGATCATCGAGATCCCGAAGGCCAAGCTCGCCACCGAACGCGTGGTGGCCATCGTGGCGATCAGCCCGGGGCAGACCCTGCAGGTCCGCGCCGGCCAGCGCACCATGGGCCTGAAGTTCAACGAGCTCGACGCCTACCTCGGCGCCCGCGCCACCCGCGGCCACCTGCTGCCGCGCGGCTGGCAGAAGGTGGAAGGGTTGTCGGTGGAGTGAGGGTGCGGGGTCGGATCCCTTTCCATGGGAAAGGGCTCTGACCCATTCAACATGGCGAGGGGTCAGAGCCGTTTTCGTCGAAAACGGATCCGACCCCGGACACGAAAAAGCCGGGGCATTCCCCGGCTTTTTCGTTGTCGGCTGGCGGGCGGTGGAGCGGCTGGCGGGCGAAGGCTGGCTGGCGATGCTCCGGTGCTGGCGGGCGACAGAACGCTGTGCTTCTTCTGGTAGAGCCGACCGCTGGTCGGCTGCTTTTTGCAGAGCAGCCGACCAGCGGTCGGCTCTACCGGGTGGTCACCGGGCATGGCCCGGCGCCACCTGCGGCTCAGTGCGCCGGAGCGCCGTTGCCGTCGATCTTGCTCAGCTGGTACAGCTCCAGGCCGATGCGCTTGATCAGGCCCAACTGCTGCTCCAGCCACCAGGCGTGGTCTTCTTCGGTGTCCTTCAGCTGTGCAAGCAGGATGTCGCGGCTCACGTAGTCACCCTTCTCCTCGCACAGCTTCATGCCGGCGGCGAGATTGTTCCGAACCGCGTATTCAGTATCGAGATCCTTCTGCAGCATCTCCTCCACGGTCTCGCCCGGCTCGGTGGCATGCGGGCGCATGTCCGGGTCACCGCCGAGGAACAGGATCCGGCGCAGCAGCGCATCGGCGTGCTGGGTTTCCTCTTCCATCTCGTGGTTCAGGCGTTCGTACAGCGCGAACAGGCCCTGGTCCTCGTAGCGGCGGGAATGGATGAAGTACTGGTCGCGGGCAGCAAGCTCGCCGCGCAGCAGTTCCTTCAGGCAGGCGATGACGTCCGGGTTGCCTTTCATGGGGGGCTCCTGTGAATCGATGTGACATAGGGTGCCGCATTTCAAAATACGGTGATCTAATCGGAATCAGTCGCAGTTGCGCCTGCGGCTACAATCAGCCCACGAGTTCGGAAAGGACGTGCGATGCGACGTACATGGCGTTGGGTGCTGGGCGTGTTGATCGCCATCGCGCTGGTCACCGTCCTGGTGCTATGGCTGCTGCTGCGCGGCAGCCTGGCCGACCTGGACGGCGAGCATGCGCTGCCGGGGCTGGCCAAGCCAGTCACCATCGAGCGCGATGCCTTGGGCGTGGTCACCATTACCGCCGGCAGCCAGGCCGACGCGATGCGTGCGCTCGGCCGCGTACACGCGCAGGAACGTTATTTCGAGATGGACCTGATGCGCCGCAGTGCCGCCGGCGAGCTGTCGGCGCTGTTCGGGCCGAAGGCCATCGATGCTGACAAGCGCATGCGCGTGCATCGCCTGCGCGCACGCACCGAGGCGAATCTGCAGGCCGCACTGGGCGACAACGGCGAGGCGGTGCGCGCCTACGTGGATGGCGTCAACGAGGGCCTGGCCGATCTCTCCGTGCGCCCGTGGGCCTACCTGCTGCTGCGGCAATCGCCACAACCGTGGCAGGCCAGCGACAGCGTGCTGGCCGGGCTGGCCATGTACGCCGACCTGCAGGACCCGAACAACCAGACCGAGCTTGCACTGAGCCGCATCCGCGCAGTGGTGCCGCCGGCGCTGTACGCGCTGATCGCCCACGACGGCACCGAATGGGATGCACCGCTGTTCGGCGAACCCACCGGCAACGGCGCCCTGCCCGATGCCAGCCAGCTCGATCTGCGCACTTTGAAGGGGAAAACGGGCACTGAGCAGGAAGAGGCCGACGCCATCGGCAGCAACAACTTCGCGGTGGCCGGTGCACTTACCGCCGACGGCCGCGCGATCGTCGCCGACGACATGCACCTGGGCCTGCGTGCACCCGGCCTGTGGTTCCGCGTACGCCTGCGCTACCCCGACCCGCAGGCCGCCGGCGGCCAGGTCGATGTCACCGGCTTCTCGCTGCCCGGCCTGCCGGCCGTGATCGTCGGCAGCAACGGCCACGTCGCCTGGGGCTTCACCAACAGCTACATCGACACGGCGGACTACCGCACGGAACCGGCCAACGCCGCGATGACCGTGCACGAAGAACGCATCGCCGTGGCTGGCCAGGCCGACGTGCTGTTCCCGGTACGCGAAACCGCCTGGGGGCCGATCCTGCATACCCATGCCGATGGCAGTGGCGATGCGCTGCGCTGGGTCGCACACCTGCCCGGCGCCGTGCGCCTGGACTTCGGTGACCTGGCCCGCGCCGGTGACCTGGACGGTGCACTGCACTTCGCCGACCGCGCCGGCATTCCCGCGCAGAACCTGGTGGTCGGCGACCGCAGCGGCCGCATTGCCTGGCGGCTGATCGGTGCCCGCCCTGACCGCGGCCCCGGCTGTGGGCCGGCCGGCTTCACTGCCGCCAACAACCAGGACTGCGCACCGTGGCCGATCCGCAGCGATGCCTCGCCGGCACTGATCGATCCCCCCAACCATCGCCTGTGGACCGCCAACGGTCGCGTCCTCGACGGCGAGGCACTGGCCAGCGTCGGCAACGGCGGCTATGACCTTGGTGCCCGGGCGCGGCAGATCCGCGACCTGCTGGCAATCCAGGACCGCTTCGACGAACACGACCTGCTGGCGATCCAGCTCGATGATCGCGCCGTGTTTCTGCAGCGCTGGTGGGCGTTGCTGCATGACGTCATCGAACGCAGTGACGACCCTGCACTGAAGCGCTTGAAGGCGGTCAGCCATCAATGGGGCGGCCGGGCCTCGGCCAGCTCGGTCAGCTACCGGGTGGTGCGCGCGTTCCGCACGCAGGTGATGGATACCCTGTCCGATGCACTGCTGGCGCCGGCCAACGCGCAGCTGGGCGATGACTATCTGGACCCGCGCCTGGCACAACTGGAAGGCGTGGCCTGGCCGATGCTGCAGCAACGCCCCGCCAACCTGTTGCCACCGGCCTACGACAGCTGGGACGCGCTGCTGCTTGATGCCGCACGCCGCACCGAGAGCGAGCTGGCCAAGCAGGGCCCACTGGCCCAGCGCACCTGGGGCGAACGCAATACTGCGGCGATCTGTCATCCCATCGCGCGGGCACTGCCGGACATCGCCAAGCGCTGGCTGTGCATGCCGGCCGACCGCCTGCCCGGCGACCGCGACATGCCGCGCGTGCAGACGCCGAACTTCGGCGCCTCCGAGCGCATGGTGGTCTCGCCCGGCCACGAGGCCGACGGCATCGTGCACATGCCCGGCGGCCAGAGCGGCCATCCGCTGTCTCCCTACTGGGGCGCCGGCCACGAAGACTGGGTGCATGGGCGGCCGACACCGTTCCTGCCCGGCAAGGCGCAGCACACGATGACGCTGGTGCCGGCCCGTTGACGGCCGGGGTCAGATCCCTTTTCCAGAGGAAAAGGGATCTGACCCCACCTCCACTCCTGCGTGGATGCCGTCCAGCACTCAGCCCCTGCGCCGCTCGATCAGGTTCAGCAGCGGCCCGGTCATCGCCGTGGTCACCAGCGCCATGATCACCAGCACCGCGAACAGGCGGTCGCCGAGCAGGCCCAGCTCGTAACCCAGGTTGAGCACGATCAGCTCCATCAGGCCACGGGTGTTCATCAGCGCCCCCAACCGCCACGCTTCGCGCGTGGGCATGCCCGCACTGCGCGCGGCACTGAAGGTACCCAGCAGCTTGCCCGTCGTGGCCACCGCGATCACCACCACGCACAACACGACATCGCTGGCCTGCAGCGCATCGGCGCGCATGCGCAGGCCAGTCATGGCGAAGAACAGTGGCAGTAGCAGGGTCACCGCGAACGGTTCGACGCGGGCCATCAGCAGATCGCGCAACTGCGCGTTGGACGATACCGCGACGCCCGCAGCGAATGCACCGAACAGTGCGTGGATGCCCAGCATCTCGGTGACCAGCGCACTGGCCAGCGACAACAGCAGGATGCCCAGCAGCCAACGTCCCTCACGGCCCGGCGCGATCTGCTGGCGGGCAAACCACGGCTTCACCAGCCCCAGCATCAGCGCCACGAACACGACCACGCACAGCAGGTTGAGGCTGGCCGGCAACCAGCCGCTGGCCTGGGCAGCGGCCACGATCAGCGCCAGCAGGCACCAGGCGGTGGCATCGCCCAATGCCGCGCAGGCGATCGCGGTCTGACCCAATGGCGTCTGTGTGATGCCGCGATCGGCAAGGATGCGCAGCAACACGGGGAACGCGGTGATGCTCATGGAGATGCCGACGAACAATGCGAATGCAGTAAAGCCCACACCCTGCGGACCGTGCTGCGGATACAGCCAGATCGCCAGCGCCACGCCAAGCACGAACGGCACCGCGATGCCGGCATGGCTGACCGTGAAGGCGAAGCGCCGGCGGCCACGCAGCGCCGCCAGGTCCAGCTCGGCACCGGCCACCAGCAGGAACATCAGCACGCCCAGCTGGCTGAGCATGCCCAGCGGCCCCAGCGAGCTGGCCGGGAACAACGCACCATGCAGCTGCGGCAGCAGGCTGCCGAGCACCAGCGGCCCCATCATCAGGCCAGCGGCCATCTCGCCGATCACCGCCGGTTGTCCCAAGCGCTTGAGCAGCGCACCTGCGCCCTTGGCCACCAGCAGCAGCACCAGCAGCTGCAGAAGGAACAGGCCCAGCGGAGACGTCAGGTGCTGAGCCCAGCCGCCTTCAGCGGCGGCGGTGGCACGGGCAACCGCCGCAGGCGCCGCAGGCCCGGCATATCGCGCCAGCAGCACGCCGGCCAGCAACGGCACCCCGGCCCAGGCCAGGTAGCGCCATCCCCACTTGATCGGCGGCGCCCGGCCCCCGGTCTGTACGTCCATGAACATTCCCCAATGTGCAGGGGGCGATGATACGGAAAAGGGGACGGAGGGGATTAAGTCGTTTGTGCCACAAACGACTTAATCCCCTCCGTCCCCTTTTTGGCGCTTAGGCCAGTGCCTGCTCGTGCACGCCGGCGATCGCGCGGCCCGAGGGGTCTGCAGCTGCGGCGAAGCTGGCGTCCCAGGCGATCGCCGCCGGCGACGAACAGGCGATCGACTTGCCGCCCGGCACGGTCTCGGCGGCCGCGCGGCTCGGGAAGAACTGCTCGAACAGGTGGCGGTAGTAGTACGCCTCCTTGGTCTGCGGCGGGTTGTGCGGGAAGCGCTTGTCGGCCGCCGCCAGTACGCGGTCGCTCACCTGGGCTTCGGCGTGCGCCTTCAGCCCGTCGATCCAGCCGTAGCCGACACCATCGCTGAACTGTTCCTTCTGCCGCCACAGGATGCTGTCCGGCAGGTAGCCATCGAACGCCTCGCGCAGCACCGCCTTCTCGATGCGGCGGCCACCAAAGCCGGCACCGACCATCTTGTGTGCGGCATCGAAGCGCATCGCCACATCGAGGAACTCACGGTCGAGGAACGGCACGCGCGGCTCCACGCCCCAGGCCATCATCGACTTGTTGGCGCGCAGGCAATCGTAGTTGTGCAGGGCGTCGAGCTTGCGCACCAGCTCATCGTGGAATTCACGCGCATCCGGTGCCTTGTGGAAGTACAGGTAGCCACCGAAGATCTCGTCGCTGCCCTCGCCGGAGAGCACCATTTTCACGCCCATCGCCTTGATCCGCCGTGCCAGCAGGAACATCGGCGTCGAGGCGCGGATGGTGGTGACGTCATAGGTTTCGATGTGGCGGATCACTTCCGGCAGCGCGTCGAGGCCTTCCTCGAAGGTGTATTCGAAGCCGTGATGCACGGTGCCAAGAGCCTCGGCAGCGATCGCCGCAGCAGCAAGATCCGGCGAACCCTTCAAGCCGATCGCGAACGAATGCAGGCGCGGCCACCAGGCTTCGGTCTGCCCGCCATCCTCGATGCGCCGACGCGCATAGCGCGCGGCAACGGCCGCCACCAGTGACGAATCCAGGCCACCGGACAGCAGCACGCCATACGGCACGTCACTCATCAGCTGTCGCTCCACCGCGTGCTCGAAGGCCTGGCGCAGTTCGGCCAGGTCGGCCTGGCGGCCCTGAACGTCGGCGTAGTCGCGCCACGGCTGCTGGTAATAACGCACCAGCTCACCGCTGGCGCTGTCGAAGTAGTGACCCGGCGGGAACTGCGCGACGTCGGCACAGGTGTCGACCAGCGCCTTCATTTCCGACGCCACGCGCAGGCGTCCCTGGGCATCATGGCCCCAGTACAGCGGCACCACGCCGACCGGGTCACGCGCCACCAGCACGCGCCCGCTGTCACGGTCCCACAGCGCGAAGGCGAAGATGCCGTTGAGCTGCTCCAGCCACTGCGCCGGCGATCCGCCCTGGCGGTACAGTGCGTTGATCACCTCGCAGTCCGAGCCGGTCTGGAAGTCGTAGGTGGTGGTCAGCGCCGCCTTCAATGCCTGGTGGTTGTAGATCTCGCCGTTCACCGCCAGCGCCAGCTGGCCATCGGCCGACAGCAGCGGCTGCGAACCACCGGCCGGATCGACGATGGCCAGCCGCTCGTGGACCAGCAGCGCACCTTCGTCGAGGTACACGCCGCTCCAGTCCGGGCCACGGTGGCGCTGGCGCTGCGACAGTTCCAGCGCGTGGCGGCGCAGAGCGGGAAGATCGTCACCGGCCTGCAGGCCGAAGATTCCGAAGATCGAACACATGGGGGAGCTCCTGTTGGGGGATTTCACGGGTGGGAAGGTGTTCGACCGGCCATCCAGGCCCGGGTGGGGCTGCGCCCGGGCACAAAAAAACCCGCATCGGCTGATGCGGGTTTTCTGGTGTCCGGGCGTGTGTTGCTGTCTATCTACCCAGGGCGCAGTCCCGCATCGGCCGCGCACGATTATTCGCGCGCAGATTATTGCGGTTGTTGTTATTGACGGCGGTGGCCAGGCGGATCGACATGGCATCGACCCTACCGCGGTTTCCAGCACGGCGCAACCGTTGCGTTGGCAACCACTCCCGAAGCGCATAATGGCCCGCCCTGGAACGTGTAATGGAAATGCAACACCGCAATGGACGCACCGGAGCGCTGGCCGCCCTGCTCTGCCTGGGCCTGGCGGCCTGCCAGACCCTGCCTCCGCCTTCCACGCTGCCGCTGGCGCAGCAGCAGGCACTGGAGCAACGCGGCACGGACGGCAGCTTCGACGGTGCCTGGGACACCGCGCAGACCTTCGAACGTTTCAACGATCCGCGCGCCGTCGCCTACTACGAGCGTGCTGCCGCGATCACGCCCTGGACCTTCCGCAACAGCAAAGCGGAAGAAGCACTGGGCCGGATCTGGACCTCCGGCACGCTGCAGCATGCCGACAGCCCCCACATCAATCCGGCTCCGGTGCTGCGCGCCTCCTGGCAACGCGGTGAACGTGCGTATCTGGCGGCGGCCAACCACGGCAATCCCTATGCGTTCTACGGGCTCGCCAAGGCCTATCGCCAGCGAGGCGACGCGCAGCAGGCGCTGCGCTGGGACCTGCGCGGAATGATCTACAAGCGCTACCCGAGTTCATCGTCGCGACTGCCGGAGGCGGTGGCGGCACAGGGTGACACCGTGCATCCGCGGGTGGCGCAGATCCAGCGTCGTGCCGAGCACGGCGACGCCGAAGCGCAGGTCGACCTGGGCGCGCTGCTGGAAAAGGGCGTGGGACTGCCGCGCGATCCGGTGCGTGCGCTGCAGCTGTACCAGCGCGCCGGTGAGAAGGGCAATGTGTTCGGCCAGTACTTCGCCGGTCTGCTGCTGGGCCGCAGTGCGCCGGGTGTGGAGAAAGACACCGACGCGGCGGCGCACTGGTTCGCCAGGGCCGAGGCGCAACACTTCTACATGGCCGCGCCGAGTTACTGGAAGAAAGCGGTCGAGCCGCCGTTCTTCATTTTTTCAGAGTAGAGAAGCGGCCCCGGCGGGAGGCGTGCCGACCAACGGTCGGCACCCACCCTCGCGGAATTCATTCCGTCATCGGGTTCCCACCAGCAGCCGTTCCACCAGGCGCTGGTACAGACCCGGCAATGCTTCCAGATCGTCCACGCACACGTTCTCGTCCACCTGGTGGATGCTGGCGTTGACCGGCCCCACTTCGATGCACTGCGCACCCAGTGGCGCGATGAAGCGTGCATCTGACGTGCCACCGCCTGTGCTTTCTTCCGGCGCACGGCCGATGTGCTCGGCCAGCACCGCACGCGCGGTGGCGCGCAGCGTGCCTTCCGGGGTGTAGAACGGCTCGCCGCTGCGGTGCCACTTCAGCGTGTACTGCAGGCCATGGCGGTCCAGCACTGCGGTGATCTCCGCCTCCAGCTTCGGGGCATCCCAGTGCGGGTTGTAGCGGATGTTGAAATCCACCTCCAGCTCGCCGGGAATCACGTTGTTGGCACCGGTGCCGGCATGGATGTTGGAGACCTGCAGGCTGGTCGGCGGGAAGCTCTCGTAGCCGTCGTCCCAGCGTCGCGCACTCAGTTCGGCCAAGGCCGGAGCGGCCTGGTGGATCGGGTTGCGTGCCTTATCCGGATACGCCACGTGGCCCTGTACGCCCTGCACCCGCAGCTTGGCCGACAGGCTGCCACGACGGCCGACCCGCAGCAGATCACCCAGCGTGGCCGTCGACGACGGTTCACCGGTAATGCACCAGTCGATGCGCTGGCCGCGTGCGGCGAACAGGCGTGCGACATGGCGCACGCCGTCGATGGCATCGCCTTCCTCGTCGCTGGTCAGCAGCACCGCCAGCGTGCCCGGGTGATCGGGATGTGCAGCGACAAACTGCTCGGCGGCGACCACGAACGCGGCGACACTGCCCTTCATGTCGGCGGCGCCGCGGCCGTAGAGCACGCCCTCACGGATCTGCGGCGTGAACGGATCGCTGGCCCAGGCCTCGCGCGGGCCGGGCGGCACCACGTCGGTGTGGCCCAGCAACACCAGTACCGGCGCGCCCTGGCCGTGGGTCGCCCACAGATTGTCGACGTCACCCAGGCGCAGGTGATCGCAATGGAATCCGGCCTGCTTCAGGCGTGCCGCCAGCAGTGCCTGGCAGCCGGCATCGTCCGGTGTCACCGAAGGCCGTGCGATCAGCTCACAGGTCAAGTCGAGGACAGCGCTCATGCGTCGCCCACGCCGAAGCGTGCCTTGAAGCCGTTGTCACTGAAACCCTGGCTGACCGCGCCGTCGGCGGTGACCACCAGCGGGCGCTTGATCAGCTGCGGATACTCGCGCAGCAACAGCTTCCATTCGGCCTCGGAATCGGCAGCCTTGCGGTTGTCCGGCAACTGCCGCCAGGTGGTGGACGACTTGTTCACCATCGCGGCCAGGCCACCCAGCTGCGCCGCCCATGCCAGCAGCATTTCCGGGCTGGGTTTGTTGTCGCGGTAGTCGACGAAGGTGTAAGGCACGCCGAAGCGGTCCAGCCACTTGGTCGCCTTCTTGCAGGTATCGCAGTTCTTCAAACCGTAGACAGTGGTGCTCATGGCCATCTGTGATGCTGGAAAACAGAGGGCCAGAATCTCACAACAGGCGCTCGGACACGACCCGGAACGGCACCCGTGGCAGCCGGAAGGCCAGCCCCTCGTGCAGCGCCACGCCCATCGCCTGCAGCCGCGGACACTGCAGTTCGCCGATCAGGCGCAGGGGCTGCAGGCTGTCGACCTCGACCGGCAGCGCGATGCGGGTGCTGGCCCAGCGCTGGTCGCAGGTACGGGCGATGGCCTCGTCCTGGCAGGAGAGGAAGCGCAGCAGGGCCTGGTGGCCGCCGAAGGCCGCCGCCCACCCGGCATCGTCCCAGCCCGCAGCGGCCTGCCACTGCAGGTGCAGCGCCGGGGCACTGCCCTGCCCGCCTTCGATCAGGGTGTACCCTCCGCCATCGGCACGCACCACATGCTCGAAGCGAGTGGACAGATGCGGCTGCATGGCATCGCTGAAGGCACGCGCGCCGGCCACGAAGGGCAGCTGATCCATCACGTTGCGGTCGAACAGCACCACCGGTGTCCCGTCCGGATCGTCGTCACGATGCAGGTACCAGCGCCAGTTGCTCTGCCTCGGAGACGGCATCAGGGAACGCAGCGGCCCAGCCAGCGCGGGCCCGAAGTGGCCGTGACGGTAGCTGAGGATGGTGTAAGGCGTGCGTCCGGCATGGACCACATAGTGATGGCCTGGTGGTGGCATCGGCGCGTGGCGCACGTCGACCCACCAGCTCACGTAGACCACGTCGCGCACGTCACTGACCAGCGCCGGCATCGGCCAGCGCCGCGACAGTACGCGGCGCAGCCGGGTCCAGCGCGGGGCGTGCAGCAGGCGCGGCAGCATCCGCCCGAACAGGGTGTCGGACGGATGCCGGTAGATCGCGGACTGCGCCAGGTCCTCCGGCGCAGCCACCTTCAGTCGGCCAGGCCGCGCAGCAGGTCGTTGACGCTGGTCTTGCTGCGGGTCTTGGCATCGACCTGCTTGACGATCACCGCGCAGTACAGCGAGTGGGTACCGTCCTTGCTCGGCAGCGAACCGGACACCACCACGCTGTACGGCGGGATGTAGCCGTAGCTGATCTCGCCGGTGGCGCGGTTGTAGATGCGGGTGCTCTGGCTGAGGAACACGCCCATGCCGATCACGCTGTGGTGGCCGACCACCACGCCTTCCACCACTTCCGAGCGCGCACCGATGAAGCAGTGGTCCTCGATGATGGTCGGGCTGGCCTGCAGCGGCTCCAGCACGCCGCCGATGCCGGCGCCGCCGGACAGGTGGCAGTGCTGGCCGATCTGCGCGCAGGAGCCGACGGTGGCCCAGGTATCGACCATGGTGCCTTCGCCAACGTAGGCGCCGATGTTGGTGAAGCTCGGCATCAGCACCACGTCCTTGCCGAAGTAGGTGCCGCGGCGGGCGATCGCGCCCGGCACCACGCGCACGCCGCCACGGCGGAACTTCGCTTCGTCATAGCCGGCGAAGCGCGATTCGACCTTGTCCCAGAACGGCGCCGGGCGCGCATCGACCACGGCCATGTCGTTGACGCGGAAGTACAGCAGCACCGCCTTCTTCAGCCACTCGTTGACCTTCCAGCCACCGTGGCCGTCCGGCTCGGCGACGCGGAATTCGCCGCTTTCCAGGCCATCGATCACCCGGTTGACCAGCGGCTTGGTCGAACCTTCCAGTTCGTGCAGGGTCAGCGTGGCGCGGCGCTCGAAGGCGCTCTCGATGCCGAACTTCAGTTCTTCCACGCCCGGCGCGGCCGGCTTGCGCAGCGACTTGCGGGCGATGGTTTCGGCGCGTGCGGCTTCGGCACTCTTGGCCGGGGCCTTCCTGGGTGCCGCCATCTTCTTCGCCGGGGCCTTTACCGCTGCGGCTTTCTTCGGCGCGGCAGCCTTCTTCGCGGCCGGCACGGCGGCAGTTTGACCAGCCTTCGGCTGTTGTGGAGCTTTCTTGGCCGCTGCGCTCTTGGCGGTGGCAGCAGTCTTCTTAACAGGCTTGGTGGCCATCAGGCGGGGTCTCCGGCGTTTCGATCAGGGTCCAGGCAGGCCAGCATCGCGTCATGCAACTGCTGCCGGGCAGGTTCAGTCAGGGGGAGGTCGTGTTCGTCACTGATCACGAAGGTGTCTTCGGCGCGTTCGCCGAACGTGGCAATGCGCGCATCATGCACGCGCAGGCCCTGGTTGCGCAGCACGAACGCCACGTCGGCCAGCAGGCCGGGGCGGTCAGGAGCGACCAGGGCAAAACGGGTCGCGCCGGGTTCATCGCGGAACTCGATGCGAGGGGCGAAACGGAAATGGCGCAGCTGCCGTGGCACCACCCGGCGCGACGGCCGCAGGCGGGTCAGGTCGCCACTGAGCGCTTCGCGCAGCGCCGCCTCAAGGTTGGCGCTGCTGCCATCGGCAAAGCTGTCGGCCGGGTTCACTTCGAAGGTATCGAAGATGGTGTCGGCAGGGCCGTCCAGCACGCGTGCGCGATGGATGCCATAGCCCTTGCGGTCCAGGGTCATGGCGATCGCTGCGAACAGGCCATCACGGTCCGGGGAGTGCACGAACACCTCCAGCGCCGGGTCGTCGACGCTGATCCGGCGTACCTTCACCAGTGTGTGGCCCTGCTTCACCGGCACCAGCGCGGCGGTCTGCCAGGCCAGCTGCTCGGGACGCAGGCGAATGAAGCCTTCGTCGGGCATCACCGCGAACTGGCGGTCGATGGTGGCATCGTCGTACCCCTGTTCGCGCACCAGTGCGCGCACGCTGTCGCGCGCCTCGGCCACGCGCTCGGCCGCCGGTACCGGATGCTCGAGCCCTTCGCGCAGCGCGCGCCGGGTGGCGAAATACAGATCGGCCAGCAGGCGGTCCTTCCACGCGTTCCACAGCTTCGGACTGGTGCCGGCGATATCAGCGCAGGTCAGCAGGTACAGGTAGTCCAGGCGGTCGCGGCTGCCGACCAGGGTGGCAAAGCGATGGATCACCTCCGGGTCGGCGATGTCCTGCTTCTGCGCGGTCACCGACATGCGCAGGTGCTGTTCGACCAGCCACGCCACCAGTTCGGTGTCGGACGTGCTCAGCGCATGCGCCTGGCAGAACGCGCGCGCGTCCACCGCGCCCAGTTCCGAGTGGTCGCCGCCACGGCCCTTGGCGATGTCATGGAACAGGCCGGCCAGCAGCAGCAGCTCCGGCTTGCGCAGGCGCGGCCACACTTCATGCGCGATCGAAAAGCGCTCGTCGGCACGGCTGCTGGCGAACTGGCCGATGTTGCGCAGGACCATCAGCGTGTGCTGGTCGACGGTATAGACATGGAACAGGTCGAACTGCATGCGCCCGCTGACCTGGGCGAAGGCAGGAATCCACTGCCCGAGCACGCCCAGCCGCGCCATGCGCGAGAGTGTGTCGACCGGGCGTTGGCCACGCAGCAGGGACAGGAAATTCTCACGCGCATCGCTGTCGGCCTGGTCATAGGCGGGCAGCAACGGCAATGATTCGGCCAGCGCGCGCGCGGTCAACGAATGCAGGCCGCGCACCTGCGGATTGTTGGCCCAGCTGGCGAACAGCGCGAACACCTGGCCGATGTCGCCGCGCGGCCAGTCCGCATCATTGGCAGCCAGGTAACCACGGCGCAGGGAGAAACCCACGGTCAGCGGCTCCGGCTGCGCCTCGCCATCGAACTGTTCCTCGAAGCGCTGCAGCAGGCGGTCGCTGATCCGGCGCACCACCAGTGCAGCACGGTAAAACCCCTGCATCATCTTCTCGACGCCGAGATTCTCGGCATCGTCTTCGAAGCCCAGGCGCGCGGCCAGGGTCTTCTGGTAATCGAAACGCAGGCGCTCTTCCGGACGGCGTGCCACCAGGTGCAGGCCGAAGCGCAGCCGCGCCAGCACCGCACGTTCGCGCTTCAGTGCTGCCGCTTCGTCGGCGCCCAGATGGCCGAGCCCGACCAGCGCCTCCAGGTCACGCACGCCGAATGCGCGCAGCGCCATCCAGCCCAGCGTATTGAGATCGCGCAGGCCGCCCGGGCCATCCTTCAGGTCCGGCTCCAGGTTGTCGGCGGTATCGCCGAAACGCTGGTGGCGGTTGCGCAGCTCCTCCAGCTTGGCCAGGAAGAACGCACGTGCCGGCCACAGCTCGCGGTCGTCGATGGCCTCGCGCAACGCGCGACGTGCGGCCTCTTCAGCGAGGATCGGGCGCGCCTCGATCAGCGCGGTCAGCACGGTCTGGTCAGCCGCCGCCTCGCGGCACTGCGCCGCCGAACGCACGGCATGGCTCACTGCAAGCCCGCAATCCCACAGCAGCGCGAACAAACGCGCCAGTTCCGCCTCGTGGGCAAGCTGCGCGGCAGGATCACCGAACACCAGCAGGTCGATGTCCGAACGCGGGAACAGTTCACCGCGTCCGTACCCACCCACCGCGAACAGTGAAAGGCCACTGTCGGCCGGCAGGCAACGCTGCCAGGCCAGGCGGATCAGATGGTCGGCGGCACGCGCGCGCAGCGCCAGCAGGCGCTCGATGTTGTCGCCCTGGTCGAAGCGGCGGTACAGCCGCGCGTCGGCCTGCTGCAGCGCCTGTCGCGCGGCAGCAGCCCAGTCCGGGTCGTTGAGCGACGCGGCCGGCGTGTCCAGCAGCGAACCCGCCGGCAGCATCGTCAGGAGACCTGTGACTCGCCCGGCGACAGCGTCAGCACGTCAACGCCGGTTTCGGTGACCGCGATCATGTGCTCCCACTGTGCCGACAACTTGCGGTCCTTGGTCACCACGGTCCAGCCATCCGGCAGCACCTTGTTGTAACGGGTGCCCTCGTTGATCATCGGCTCGATGGTGAAGGTCATGCCCGGCTGCAGCACCAGGCCCTGGCCCGGACGGCCGTAATGCACCACCTGCGGCTCATCGTGGTAGACCTTGCCGATGCCGTGGCCGCAGTACTCGCGCACCACGCTGAAACGCTCGCCTTCGGCATAGCTCTGGATGGCATGGCCGATGTCACCCAGGGTGGCGCCCGGACGCACCGCGCGGATGCCGCGCCACATCGCTTCGTAGGTGGTTTCCACCAGGCGGCGGGCCATCACCGAAGGCGTGCCGACGAAGTACATGCGGCTGGTGTCGCCGTGCCAGCCATCCTTGATGACGGTGACGTCGATATTGATGATGTCGCCATCCTTGAGCACCTTCCCTTCGCTGGGGATGCCATGGCAGATGACGTTGTTGACCGAGGTGCACACGGTCTTCGGGAAGCCGCGGTAGCCGACGTTGGCCGGAACGGCGCCCTGCACGTTCACGATGTGGTCGTGGCAGATGCGGTCCAGTTCCTCGGTGGTGACACCGGGCTTGACGTGGGGGGTGACGATGTCGAGCACTTCGCTGGCCAGGCGGCCGGCGATTCGCATCATCTCGATTTCCTGCGGGGTTTTCAGATTCACGCTCATGGGCCCCATTATCGCCGATCCGGCCACAATCTGAACGAACGCCACCCAACTGGCGATCCGGGCCATGCACGGTTCCGGCAAGGAAAGTGAAAGCGTGATGACCTCCACTCTTTCGCCCGCCTATTTATCACGGATTACAGACACTTACCCGCACAAGCTGAGGCTACCGTCGCCGAAGCGGTGCCGAACGTGCCGCCTTCGCCTTGTTCAACGGACCTTCGGGTCAGGGAGGTTGTCCATGCGATTCCCGCTTCGTTCCCTGCGTGCGTGGCGCCTGTTGGCCCTGCTGATGGCTGGCCCAGCGCTGGCCCAGGCCGCCGACACCACCACCTTCAACGTCACCCTGGTGGTCACCAAGGCCTGCACCATCACCGCCGCTGCGGCAACCAACGTCGACTTCGGCACTGCGGCCTCGACCACGGCGACCCCCACCCTGGGCCAGGGCACGGTCACCGCGCAGTGCTCGGCCCTGACCCCGTACACGATTTCACTGAATGCGGGTGCCAATGCAGGCACTGCCAATGACGTCACCACCCGCCGGATGAAGAACACCAACGCCGCGGTGACCGCCAACAACTTCGTGGGCTACCAGCTGTACCAGGATGCCGCGCACACCCTGGTCTGGGGTTCCACCTCCGGCACCAACACGCAGGCCGGCATCGGCACCGGCCTGGCCGTGCCTTACATCGTCTACGGCCAGATCCTCAACCTGAGCACCAACAACCCGGCCACCGGTAACTACCTGGATACGGTCACCGCCACGATCACCTATTGATGGAGCACGCCCGCATGGCCGGACCCCGCCCGTGGCGCGCCACCGGCGTGGCGCTGCTCGCCCTGTGCCTGCTGGCGACCTCTACGGCAGGCGCCACCAGCCTGCAGGTCGCCCCCACCAGCCTGCAGCTGGAAGCCCGCCAGCGTGCCGGCGAGCTGTGGCTGACCAACAGCGGCACCTCACCGGTGAAGCTGCAGGTACGCGTCTTCCGCTGGGTGCAGCAGGGTGGCCAGGAGCAACTGCTGCCCACCGATGAACTGATGGCCTCCCCGCCGATGCAGGAGCTGGCGGCGGGCCAGCAGCAGCTGGTGCGGGTGATGCGCCCGACCCGGGAGCCCCCGGCGGCACAGCAGTACTACCGCCTGATCGTGGACGAGGTGCCGGACCTGGCCACCCGTGCCGAGGGCATGCAGTTCGTCCTGCGCTACTCGATCCCGGTATTCGTGCAGCCCGCGTCCGGCAAGCTCGCCCCGCAGCTGCAGGCGCGCCTGGTGACGCTGGGCGATGGCCGCAACGGCGTCGAGGTGGCCAATTCGGGCAACAGCTATGCACAGATTGCCGACCTCGCACTCGGTAGCGCCAAGCGCCCGCGCATCGTGCACCCCGGCCTGCTGGGCTATGTGCTGCCCGGCCAGGTGATGCGCTGGCCGATCGAGCGCATGGCGATCGACCGCGACAACGACCAGATCACGGCCAAGCTCAATGGCGAGTCGGAACAGACCCCGCTATCGCCACCACCGGCTCGCTGAGGCGTTGATGGGCGCGCTGCTGGCTGCCCTGGCTCCTGCGGCGACCGAAGCCGCCGATGTGTCCGGTGCCGCGGCCACGGGAGCCGCCGACGTATCAGGAATCTCCGCCGATGCGATCCTGCCGCCCCCCACCCCGCTGACCGCCAGCCAGACGCTGTATCTGGACGTATCGCTCAACAGCACGCCGCGCGGCCTGCTGCCGTTCGTCGAAAACCGTGGCCGCCTGCAGGCCAGCCCCGACGTCCTGCGCCAGCTCGGCTTCAATGCCAGCGGCGATGCACCGGTCTACCTGGACCAGATCAGCGGCGCGGTGGTGCGCTATGACGCACACATGCAGACCCTGGCGCTGGACGTGCCGCTGGACCAGCTGACCCTGCCGACCACCGTACTCAGCCGCCCACAGACGCGTGCACCTGCCGGCAGCGCCTCACCCGGCGTGCTGCTCAACTACGACATCTACGGCAGCCGGGTGGACACGCTCGGCAACCTCAGCCTGAGCTCGGAGCTGCGCCTGTTCGGCATCGGCAACGGCACCTTCGAGAACACCGCGATCAGCCGTCGCTACCAGCAGCCCGGTGATCGTCGCTGGCGCGGTGAAAGCGTGCGCCTGGATACGCGCTGGAGCCTGGATTTCCCCGACCAGGCGATGACGCTGGAGGTCGGCGATTTCTACAGCGGCTTCGTCGACTGGACCCGGCCGGTACGCCTGGGTGGCCTGCAGATCGGTCGTAACTACGGCCTGCAGCCCTATCGTGTACTGACCCCCACGCCCAGTTTCCTCGGCCAGGCGGTGGTGCCGTCCACGGTCGAGCTGTACGTCGATGGTCTGCGCCAGTACAGCGGCCAGGTCCCGGTCGGCCCGTTCCAGTTGGCGGCACAGCCGGGCATCAGCGGCACCGGCAGCGCACAGGTGGTGGTGACCGATGCGTTCGGCCGCATGCAGACCCTGGATTTCAGCTTCTATGGCACCCAGCAGCTGCTGGCCAAGGGCCTGTCGGACTGGTCCGCCGGCATCGGCCACCTGCGTGAGGACTTCGGCCAACGCTCCTTCGCCTACGACGACCGCACCGTGGCCAGTGCCAGCTGGCGCGGTGGCATCAGTGACACGTTCACCGGCGAGGCTCATGCCGAAGGCGGTGGTGGCCTGGCCCAGGCCGGCATCGGCGGCTGGTGGCTGCTGGGTGGCGCCGGCGTGTTCAACGCCGCCTATGCGCACAGCAGCTACCAGGGCCTGCAGGGTGGCCAGTGGGCGCTGGGTTACAGCTGGAACAACCGCCGCCTCAACGTCAACCTGCGCAGCGTGCGCAGCCACGGCGACTACCGTGACCTCGGGGCATTGCAGGGCAACCTGCCACCCAGCATCAGCGAACAGGCCACGGTCGGCGCGGATCTGCTTCGGCTGGGCACGCTCAGCGCCAGCTACCTGCGCCTGCGCTACCCGGATGGCGAGGACAACCGCTATGCCAGCCTGTTCTGGTCGCGCACCTGGAGCCAGCGCTGGTCAGCCTACCTGTCGGTGAACCAGAACCTGGACCGCAGCGACGACCGCAGCATCTACCTGTCGGTGACCGCCAGTCTCGGCAACAACCGCCAGGCCAGCCTGTCCAGCCAGCGCAACGGCGACAGCCAGAGCTGGGTGGCCGACGTGACCCAGCCGGTGCCCGGTGACGGCAGCGCAGGCGGCATCGGCTGGCGCGCGCAGGTGCGCCATGGCGAGGACGGCAATGGCGGGCTGGCCGAAGTCGGTATCCTCAATGACGTCGGCCGTTACTCGTTCGGCGCCTCGCGCCAGGGCGGGCTCAACTATGCCTACGGCAGCGCCAGTGGCAGCCTGGTCTGGATGGGCGGGCATGCCTTCGCCACCCGCGAGGTCTCCGATGCGTTCGCGGTGATCAGCACCAATGGTGTCGGTGGCGTGCCGGTGCGGCTGGAGAACCGCCTGATCGGCGTCACCGATGATCGCGGCCTGCTGCTGGTCAGTCCGTTGCTGTCCTGGCAGCGCAACCGGGTCTCGATCGACACCCTCGACCTGCCCGAGGACATGCGTGCCGACCGCATCGAGGACTGGGTGACACCACGACAGCGCGCAGGTGCGCATGTGACGTTCCAGCTGCGCTCGCGGCCCTCGCTCAGCCTGACCCTGCTGGCAATGGACGGACAGCCGCTGGAGGTTGGCAGCGAGGTGCAGCTGCCCGATGGCCGCCAGGCGACGGTCGGCTATGACGGCCTGCTGTACCTGGAGGACGTGGCCGCCGGCAGCACGCTGTACATCACTACCAGCCGCGGCCAGTGCCGGGTCAAGGTGCCGGACATGCCCAGGGTGGTGGCATCTGGCGCTCGACCGAAGCCGGCACCGTTGCAGTGCATTCCGGAGGTGGCGCCGTGAGGATCCTGCTGTCCGCCCTGCTGCTGATGGCGTGCCTGCTGGCGGCGGCGCCCGCCCGCGCCACGGCTGTCTGCGCCGCCGTCGCCAATCCGACCCTGCCATTCGGCAACATCAACAGCAATGCCCCCGGCCCGAGCACGGCCAATCTGAACATCACGGTGACCTGCACCACCGCCGCATTGAGCCTGCTGGCCACCACCGGTGTACGCGTCTGCGTGGGCATCGGTGCCGGCACCGGCGGCGGCAGCAGTTCCAGCTTCCGGACGATGGCCACCTCCACCAGCGACACCATGAATTTCCAGCTGTACAACAATGCCAGCTTCGGCCAGGTCACCGGGCTGGTTCCGCACGGCACGCCACCGGCACAGGAGCTGACCATGAGCTACAACGTACCGCTGCTGACCGGCGGCAGCGGCGCGCAGTCCGTACAGCTGTTCGGACAGATCCCGGCCAACCAGGTCCTGGCATCGGGTGCGTACAGCAGCACCTTCAGCGGCGCCAGCGTAGTGCTCACCTGGGCCTGGAACGAAGTGCTGCTCGGCACCGCCACCATCCCCGCCACCTGCAATGGCGGCGCCACCGGTACAAACAGCGCGAGTGCAGCCTTCAGCTTCACCGCCACCGCCAATGTGTTGCCGCAATGCGGCAGCTACGTCACCACCAACATGGACTTCGGCAACGTCACCGGCGGCATTCCCGCCAACATCGACCGGACCGCCACGCTCACGCTGACCTGCCTGAAGAACACCGCCTACCAGATCAGCCTCAACAACGGCCAGAACAATCCTGCTGCCTCCACCACCCGGCGCATGGCCACCACCATTGGCAGCGGCACCTACTACCTCCCCTATGAGCTGTACCGCGATGCCGCGCGCAGCCTGCGCTGGGGCAATACCCTCAACGTCGATACCGTTGGCGGCACCGGAAGTGGCAGCGCGCAGCAGCTGACCATCCATGGCCGGGTAGCGCCCGTCACCGGCCAGCCCCCGGCGGGTACCTACAATGATCTGGTGCAGGTGACGATCACTTACTGACCTGTGTGCCGACCAACGGTCGGCATCCACCGGGATGGGTTTGGAATGGTCGGCACCCATCGGGGTGGGTTTCGGTAGATCCACGCCATGCGTGGATGCGCGCATCACTCCTGCGCCAGGACCAGTCGACTGGCAGTCGACCCTACAGATCCGGCCGATCCGGCCGATACCGCGCAACGGGTCCTACAGCACGGTGGATGGCAGGTGGTTCGCGCACTTCTGATCGGGGCGATGCTGGTCGCCAGCACGCCGGCATGGGCCGAACCCGGCAGCACCTCCCTGCAGATCCGGCTGACCGTGGTCGAGGGCTGCAGCGGCGATGGCGGCAACACCCGATGCACGGCACCGCACCAGCGCAGCGACACGCCCGAGCTTCCGCAGCAGATCCACGACCTCGCGCCGCCGGCCGACAGCGACGACGCGGCGCCTGCCGTGACCGTCATCTACTGATGCGCATCCTGCTGAGCCTGCTGGCACTGCTGCTGGCACTGCCCGCTGCGGCGCTGGACCTGGTGCCCACCACCCTGCAGCTGCCCGCCGAAGGGGGGCACGGCGAGCTGTGGCTGTACAACCCCGGGCCCGGCCGCTGGCAGGGCGAGGTTCGGATCCTGGCCTGGGAACAGCAGGTCGATGCGGAAAAGCTGCGGCCCAGCGACCAGATCCTGGCCAGCCCCGCCCGGCTCGACCTCCCGCCCGGCACCCGTCAACGCATCTGGCTGCTGCCTCGGGAGACGTCGCCCGTTGCCGTCGAGCAGGCCTACCGGGTGATCCTGAGCCCCAGCGGACCGGACCTGCCACGCTACTCGCTGCCCTTGTTCCGGGGGCATGCGGCGCCCCTGGCGCGGCCGGACCTGCATGCCGGAATCGAATCCGACACGTCGCAGCCCCTTCTGCGACTGCATAACGCAGGTACCGTACACGCCCGCCTGCACGATCTTGCGTTCGTCGCCGGCGATGGACGCCGCACCCTGCTGCTGCCGGGACTGGCCGGCTACCTGCTGGCGGGCCGGGAACGCCGCTGGGCCCTCCCCGTCCATGCCGACGGCTATGCCGGTGGCCATTTCCAGGCCCGGCTGCAGGACGGCCGCGTGGTCGATCTGACCGCGCCGGACCCGGCAATTGCAGCGAGCGCTCCCAGCGGGCTATAATCGACCGGATTCCTGCCGCCTGCGTGCGCGGGAGACCGTCCACACCGGACGTCACCGGTGAATCCACACCTGCTGCCCCCATCCGTGCCGGGGTGCTCCGCAAGGAGTTCGGCCACGGAGGCAACAGGGAAGCCCAACCCCGGAACCATCCGCGCTTCCACGCGTCCCGCATACCTATCCCGCGGGCGGAATCGCCGGTTCCATATCAGGAGTATTGCAATGCCCCAGGTCACCATGCGTCAGATGCTGGAAGCCGGCGTCCACTTCGGCCACCAGACCCGCTACTGGAACCCGAAGATGGCTCCGTACATCTTCGGCGCCCGCGGCAAGATCCACATCATCAACCTGGAAAAGACCGTCCCGCTGTTCAACGATGCGATGAACTTCATCTCGTCGGTTGCCCAGAAGCGCGGCACCGTCCTGTTCCTGGGCACCAAGCGCAGCGCCCGCGAAACCATCAAGGAAGAAGCCGAGCGTTGTGGCATGCCGTTCATGAACCAGCGTTGGCTGGGCGGCACCCTGACCAACTTCCGTACCGTCAAGCAGTCGGTTGCCCGCCTGAAGGAACTGGAAGCCGGTGAAACCGACGGCACCTTCGAGAAGCTGGTCAAGCACGAAGTGCTGGGCCTGCGTCGCGAGCGCGACAAGCTGGAAGCCTCGCTGGGCGGCATCAAGGACATGAACCGTCTGCCGGACGCCATCTTCGTGATCGACATCGGCCACGAAGACATCGCGATCAAGGAAGCCAAGAAGCTGGGCATCCCGGTCATCGCCGTGGTCGACACCAACTACAACCCGGAACTGGTGGACTACGCCATCCCGGGCAACGACGACGCCATCCGCGCTGTGCAGCTGTACGCCCGCGCCGCTGCCGACGCCGTGCTGGAAGGCAAGGCTGCTGCGCCGCACGCTGCTTCGGTGCGTGAGGAAGAGTTCGCCGAAGCTGCTGCCGAAGGCGAAGAGAAGCCGGCCCGCCGCGCTCCGGCCAAGAAGGCTGCCAAGAAGGGCGACGACGCCCAGGCCTGATCCAGGCCCCGGGGTGGACGCCCGGCGTCCACCCTCCCTGCGCGCAGCCTTTGGCGCGTGACAGGACCGTGTCACACGGGCCGGCCACCATGCCGGCCCAACCCCTTTCTTTCGTGAGGTAATCCCGTGGAAATCACTGCTTCCCTGGTCAAGGAACTGCGCGAGCGCACTGGCGCCGGCATGATGGAATGCAAGAAGGCTCTCACCGAAGCCAACGGCGACATCAACGCTGCTGCTGAAGCCATGCGCAAGTCCGGCGCTGCCAAGGCCGACAAGAAGGCTGACCGCGTGGCCGCCGAAGGCCGTCTGGGCCTGGCCCAGGACGGCGGCAAGGCCGTGCTGGTCGAAGTCAACTCGGAAACCGACTTCGTCGCCAACGATGACAACTTCAAGTCCTTCGTCAACGCCGTCGCCGCCGCTGCCCTGGCATCGGGCGCCACCGACGTCGAAGCCGTGAAGGCTGCCAAGCTGGCCGATGGCCGCACCGTTGAAGAAGCCCGCGCCACCGCCGTGCAGACCCTGGGTGAGAACATCCAGATCCGTCGCATGGTCAAGGTCGACACCACCGGCAACGTCGGTGCGTACGTCCACACCAACGGCAAGGTCGGCGTGCTGGTCGATCTGATCGGCGGCGACGTCGAGCTGGCCCGTGGCCTGGCCATGCACGTGGCTGCCCTGAAGCCGCCGCACAACAAGGCTGCGGACGTTCCGGCCGACTTCGTCGAGAAGGAAAAGGAAATCGAGCTGGCCAAGATGTCCGAAAAGGACAAGGCCAAGCCGGCCGAGATCCTGGAAAAGATCATCAGCGGCAAGATCAACAAGATCGTCAGCGACGTGACCCTGTACGGCCAGACCTACGTGCTGGGCGACACCACCGTCGAGCAGGTGGTCAAGGCCGCTGGCGCCGACGTGGCAGGCTTCAAGCTGCTGATCGTCGGCGAAGGCATCGAGAAGGTGGTGGAAGACTACGCCGCCGAAGTTGCCAAGGCGATGCAGGTCTGATTGCAGCCTTCCGGCTGTGAAGCGACCAGAAGGAGCCGCGGGAAACCGCGGCTCTTTTTTTGTGCCGGTGGGCCCGTGGGTGCACACCGTTGGTGCCCACACCCACACCTTTGCGTTGCGCGCGAATCAAGCCGATACTCGGCGCAGGGAATCCACAATCGCATAGCAGGAACGAAAATCGCGGACTGTGATGCATTCCTAGGTATTCTTGTCCTAATGGAATTGAACGACCCGACATGCCTCCCGAGCTGACAGCTGCCCTGGCGCTCTGCCGCAACCTGCCTTCGCCACCCGGTATTGCCCTGCGCATCATCGAGCTGGCCCAGGACCCGGAAGCGGACATCGCCACCGCCGCCGACATCATCGCCATCGACATGGCGCTGAGCGCTCGCATGCTGCGCATCGCCAATTCGCCGCTGTATGCCAGCCGCCGCCGCATCGAGAACCTCGGCCAGGCGCTGACCATGCTCGGCCTGAATGCCACGATCAGCCTTGCCCTCGGCTTCACCGTCACCCAGGGCCTGACCGCTGGCGGCGGTGCCGACCACGACCTGCGCCAGCGTGCGTGGAAGCGCAGCATCCTCAGCGCCCTGGCCGCCAGCCAGCTGGGCCAGGCCCGCGGCCTGCGCCGACTGGAGGAACTGATGCTGGCCGGCCTGCTGCAGGACCTGGGCGTGCTGTGCCTGGCCCAGGCCGAATCGGAGCGCTACCTGCCACTGCTGCGCGAAGCCCGTGACAACACGGATCTGGTTGCCCGCGAGCGCGAGGAACTGGGCTGCAGCCATGCCGATGTCGGCGCCTGGGTGGCCGAGCAGTGGGGCCTGCCCCGCTACCTGGTGGAAAGCATCAGCCACAGCGAGGACGAGGGCGCTGCCGAATCGCCGTTCCAGGCCTGTGTGCAGCTGTCCGGTGCGGTCGCCGACATCTGGCTGGACGACGACGCCGACGCCGCGCGCGAGCGTGCCCTGCATCAGGTCCACGACCGCCTGGAACTGGACAGCGCTCGTTTCGATCAGGTACTCACCCGCATCAGCGAAGCCCTGCCGGACATCGCCAGCCTGTTCGAGGCCGGCCTGAACTCGCCCTTGCGGGTGCGCGAGCTGATCGACCACGCGCAGGAACTGGCCACCCTGCGCAACCTGCGCGAACTGCAGGATGCAGACCAGGCACGCCGGCGCGCCGACGAATTCGAGGCCCGGGCCAAGCGCCTGGCCGACCAGGCCCACCGCGACGCCCTGACCGGCGTACTCAACCGCCGCCAGCTGGAAGCGGTCCTGGAGCAGGAGTTCCTGCGCGCCGGCCGGCAAGGCTGGCCGCTGTCGGTGGCCTTCATCGACCTGGACGACTTCAAGAAGATCAACGATGCCCACGGCCACCTGACCGGCGACGAGGTGCTGCGCGCCTTCGCCGGCAAGCTGCAGGGCCAGCTGCGCAACAGCGATACCGTGGCCCGCTTCGGCGGCGAGGAATTCGTCGCACTGCTGCCCAACACCAGCGAAAGCGTGGCCCTGGACGTGATCCGCCGGGTGCTGGCCAACATCGTCGCCACGCCGATGGCCGAGCTGGAGGGCGGACCGCTGTTCGTCACGTTCTCCGCCGGCGTGGCCACCCAGGGCGGCTACGAGCGCTTTGCCGACGTGCAGGACCTGCTGCGCGCAGCCGACGATGTGCTGTACCGATCCAAGAACCTGGGCCGCAACCGGGTGATTGCCCGCTCCCCCGGCGCCCTCGGCCACGACGAGCTTTCAGCCACCGCCGGCGCCGAACTGGGCTGAACGGGACGCCCCGCGTGGCCGGGGCGGATGGCAGGATTTCGCGCCGCAGTGCACAAAACACTTTGGCCCGACGCCGCATGCGCGTAGAATCCCCCGCGATTTCCACGCACCCGAGGTCCCTATGTCCAAGCTCGCCTATCGCCGCATCCTTCTGAAACTGTCCGGGGAGGCGCTGATGGGAGATGAGGACTACGGCATCGACCCGAAGATCATCAACCGCCTGGCCCGCGAGGTCATCGAAGCCCAGCAGGCCGGCGCCGAAGTGGCCCTGGTGATCGGCGGCGGCAACATCTTCCGCGGCGCCGGCCTCGCCGCTGGCGGCATGGACCGGGTCACCGGCGACCAGATGGGCATGCTGGCCACGGTCATCAACGCCCTGGCCATGCAGGACGCCCTCGAGAAGCTGGGCGCCAAGGCCCGCGTGATGAGCGCGATCAAGATCAACGACGTGTGCGAGGACTACATCCGCCGCCGCGCCATCCGCCACCTGGAAAAGGGCCGCCTGGTGATTTTCGCCGCTGGCGTTGGCAGCCCGTTCTTCACCACCGACTCCGGTGCCGCGCTGCGTGCGATCGAGATCGGCGCCGACCTGCTGCTGAAGGCCACCAAGGTCGATGGCGTGTACGACAAGGACCCGAACAAGCACAGCGACGCGGTCCGCTTCGACAGCCTGAGCTACGACGAAGTGATCCGTCGCGGCCTGGAAGTGATGGATACCGCCGCCTTCGCACTGGCCCGCGACAGCGACCTGCCGATGCGCGTGTTCGACATGGGCCAGCCGGGCGAGCTGCTGAAGATCCTCAACGGCGCGAACATCGGCACCCTGGTCCAGGGCCGCGACCCGGCCTGAGCCTGAGTCCCAGGCGACAACCGGGCCGATTCAGGCCCGGCAGCGTCCCGTATTCGCCTATAATCGCCCGATTCCAGTTACACCCAGGACCGGGCGATGCTCAACGACATCAAGAACAACGCGCAGACGCGCATGGCCAAGAGCATCGACGCTCTGAAGCACACCCTCACCTCGATCCGCACCGGCCGCGCCACCCCGGCCCTGCTGGACCGCGTCACGGTCAGCGCCTATGGCAACGCCAGCACCCCGCTGAACCAGGTCGCGTCGATCTCCAACGCCGACGCCCACTCGCTGCTGGTCACGCCGTTCGACAAGAGCATGATCAAGGAGATCGAAAAGGGTCTCTACAACGCCGAGTTCACCCCGAATACCCTGGGCACCGCGATCCGCATCAACATGCCGCCGCCGACCGAAGAGCGCCGCAAGGAGCTGGCCAAGCAGGTGCAGAAGGAAGGCGAAGGCGCCAAGATCGCGATCCGCAACATCCGTCAGGACGCGAACAAGGAAATCGCCAAGCTGGTCAAGGACAAGGCGATCAGCGAAGACGAGAAGAAGCGTGGCGAAGACGACATCCAGAAGCTGACCGACGCCAACATCAAGGACGTCGACAAGGTCGTCGCCGACAAGGAAAAAGAACTGCTGTCGGTCTGAAGTCGATGCCTTCAGTCCCGCCTCCATTGCCGGCCGCCCTGCCCCGCCACATTGCCATCATCATGGATGGCAATGGCCGCTGGGCACAGCAGCGCCGTCGCCCGCGCGTGATCGGCCACCGTGCCGGCGCGCGCGCGGTCAACCGCACCATCGAGCGCTGCCTTGAACTTGGCATTCCGGCGCTGACCCTGTTCGCGTTCTCCAGCGAGAACTGGGGCCGGCCGCAGGAAGAAGTCGATGCCCTGATGAAGCTGTTCCTCGGCGCGCTCGACCGCGAAGTGGACGAGCTGCATCGGCGCGGTGTGCGCGTGCGCTTCATCGGCGAGCGCGAACGCTTCGGCGCCGGCCTGGTCAGCCGCATGCAGCTGGCCGAACAACGCACCGCCGACAACAGCGCCCTGACCCTGTCGATCGCAGCCAGTTACGGCGGCCGCCAGGACATCGCCCGTGCCGCGCGCGCCCTGGCGGCTGAAGTCGCCGCCGGCCGCCTGCTGCCCGAACAGATCGACGAATCGCTGCTGGGCAGCCAGGTCGCCCTGGCCGACCTGCCACCGCCGGACCTGTTCATCCGCACCGGTGGCGATACCCGCATCAGCAACTTCCTGCTGTGGCAGCTGGCATACACCGAGCTGTGGTTCACCGAGGCGCTGTGGCCGGACTTCGATGCCGCACTGCTGCAGCAGGCGCTGGACGCCTATGGCAGCCGCGAGCGTCGTTTCGGCCTGACCAGCGCCCAGATCGCCGCACTGGCCACCGAGACCTCCAGCCCATGACCAAGACCCGAGTCCTCGCCGCGCTGATCATGGCGCCGGTCGCCATTGCCGCGATCCTGCTGCTGCCGACGCAATGGCTGGCCGCCGCCGCCGCCGCCGTGCTGCTGATCGGCCTGTGGGAGTGGCTGAAACTGGCCGGCATCGAAGACACCCTGGCGCGCACCGTGCTGCTGGTGCTGAACCTGCTGCTGATGGTGCTGCTGGTCTGGGCAGATGGCAGCACGCTGGTGCTGTTCCAGATCACCACATTGGCCGGCGTCGCCTGGTGGCTGGCCGCGCTGGTCTGGCTGCGCTTCTTCAATTTCGGCGCACAGCCCTCGGCGCCCTCGCGGATCGTGAAGATGCTGGCCGGCACCCTGGCCATCGTCCCGGCCTGGGCCGCGCTGGTGCTGATCCATGCGGGCGGCGATCCGCCGGGCAAGCAGGGTCACCTGTGGCTGCTGGCTGCGCTGGCACTGGTCTGGGCGGCTGATTCAGGCGCCTATTTCGCCGGTCGGCACTTCGGCAAGCACAAGCTGGCCCCGCGGATCAGCCCCAACAAGACCTGGGAAGGCCTGTTCGGCGGCCTGCTGGCCGGTGTCGCCGTGGCCCTTGGCCTCGGCTGGCTGGCAGGTATCGATGCCGGTCACCTGCCTGGCCTGCTGATCACCTCGGTGGTGGCGGTATTCGCCTCGGTGCTGGGCGATCTGTTCGAAAGCCTGATCAAGCGCCATGCAGGCGCCAAGGACTCGGGCCATCTGATCCCGGGCCACGGCGGCGTGCTCGACCGTGTTGACGGCGTCCTCGCTGCGGTGCCGGTGTTCGCACTGGGCAAGGAAATCTTCGGGTTCTGACCATGAATGCTGTCGCAGACCTGCGCCGGGTCGCCGTATTCGGCGCCACCGGCTCGATCGGTGCCTCCACGCTGGACGTGATCGCCCGCCACCCGCAGCGCTACCAGGCCACGGTGCTCGCCGCCGGCCGCCAGGTGCAGGCGCTGCTGGCGTTGTGCCGCCAGCATAAGCCGGCGCACGCGGTGATCGCCGACGAATCGTTGTTCACCGAACTGCGTGACGGCCTGCGCGACGCCGGCCTGGCCACCGAAGCCCATGCCGGCCATGCCGCGCTGGACCAGCTGGCCGCCAGCGATGCCTGTGACACCGTGGTTGCCGCCATCGTCGGCGCCGCCGGGCTGTCCTCGACCCTGGCCGCGGCCGCCGCCGGCAAGCGGATCCTGCTGGCCAACAAGGAATCGCTGGTACTGGCCGGTGAGCTGCTGACCCGCACGGCCCAGCATGCTGGCGCTGAGATCATTCCGATCGACAGCGAGCACAGTGCGATCTTCCAGTGCCTGCGCTCGCGCGACGCCAGCATCGACGGTGCCGGCGTGCGCCGGATCCTGCTGACTGCCTCCGGCGGCCCGTTCCGCGGCCGCGGCCGCGCCGAACTGGTCCAGGTCACCCCGGCGCAGGCCGTTGCCCACCCGAAGTGGTCGATGGGGCCGAAGATCTCGGTCGATTCGGCGACGTTGATGAACAAGGGCCTGGAGGTGATCGAGGCCCATCACCTGTTCGGCATCCCCGGTGAGCGCATCGAAGTGCTGGTGCATCCGCAGAGCCTGGTCCACTCGCTGGTCGAGTTCGTGGACGGTTCGACCCTGGCGCAGATGGGTCTGCCGGACATGCGCACGACCCTGGCCGTTGGCCTGGGCTGGCCGCAACGCATCGAATCGGGCGTGTCCGGGCTGGATCTGCTGGCCCAGGGCCGGCTGGACTTCGAGGCCCCGGACACTGACGCTTTCCCCTGCCTGGCCCTGGCCTGGCAGGCGATGCAGGCCGGCGGCACCGCGCCGGCGGTGCTGAACGCCGCCAATGAAGAGGCGGTTTCAGCGTTTCTTCAGGGCCGGATCGGTTTCCTGACCATCCCGGAGCTGGTTGCTAACGCTCTTTCAACACTGCCGACCCAGCCAGCCGATACACTGGAGGTCCTGTTGTCCGCCGACCAGCGGGCACGCCAGCTGACCCTGAACGCCATCGACGCCGCCTGAACGACCGCCTCGCCCCGCATGACGACGCCGCCCCTGCCCGCCACTGTGAGCCTGCATGACTGACTTCATCGGATCGGTCTGGTGGATGATTGTCAGCCTCGGGCTGCTGGTCACGTTCCACGAGTTCGGGCATTACTGGGTCGGGCGCCTGTGCGGGGTCAAGATCCTGCGCTTCTCGGTCGGCTTCGGCCGGCCGCTGTGGTCGCGCCGCGACAGGCACGGCACCGAGTTCGCCATCGCCGCCATCCCGCTCGGCGGATATGTGAAGTTCCTCGACGAACGCGAGATCGAAGTCCACCCGCACGAGCGCGGCCAGGCCTTCAACCACAAGACCGTCTGGCAGCGCATCGCCATCGTCGCCGCCGGACCGATCGCCAACCTGCTGCTGTGCATCCTGCTGCTGTGGGCGATGTTCGTGATCGGCAAGCAGGATTATTCGCCGACCATCGGCCGTGCCAGCGGCATCGCCGCCAGCGCTGGCCTGACCAGCGGCGACCGCGTCCTGCGCGTGGACGAGCGCCCGGTGGCCACCCTTGGCGAGGCCAGCATGGCGCTGACCGCCGCTGCGATGGACCGCCGCGACGTGAAGCTGGAAGTGCTGGACCCGGCCGACCAGATGCGCGTGCGCACCCTGCCGCTGTCGCAGCTGCCGGCCGGTTTCGATGAACGGCGGGTACCGATCCTGGCCGGCCTGTACTGGCAGTCGTGGCTGCAACCGGCGCTGGTCGATTCGCTCACCGCGGACTCCGTGGTGGCCGGGCAGCTGCAGCCGGGCGACCTGATCGTGGCGATCGACGGCCAGCGCATCGACGGCGCCGACCAGGTCATCGGCGAGATCCAGTCGCTGGGCCGCGCTGGCGGCCCGGGCATGGTCGAGGTCCTGCGGGGCGGTGAACGCCTGGCGCTGGAGGTCACCCCGCGCCAGGGCAAGGATTCCAGGGGCGAGCCGACCTGGCAGATCGGCGTGCAGTTCCCGACCTCGTTCAGCCCCCCCTACGACACCCTGCTGCGCTATGGCCCGCTCGACGCGGTCACCGTGGCCGTGCGCGAAACCGGCCGTCTGGCCGCCGATTCGCTGGGCATGATGGGCCGCATCGTCACCGGCAAGGCCTCGCTGCAGAACGTTTCCGGGCCAGTGACCATCGCCCGTGTGGCCAATGTCTCAGCCAAGCGCGGCCTCGACTGGTTCCTGCAGTTCCTTGCCCTGCTGTCGCTCAGCCTGTGCATCATCAACCTGTTGCCGATCCCGATCTTGGACGGCGGCCACCTGCTGTATTACCTTATCGAGTTGGTCAAGGGCAGCCCGCTGAGCGAGCGTGCCATCGCCGCCGGCCAATACATCGGCCTGGCGTTGCTGGCCGGGCTGATGGGGTTGGCGTTCTACAACGACATCCTCGGCCTGGTCCCGCGATGAACTTTTCCACGTTGTTGCCGTCTACAGCGTCGGCATCCCGCACCAATGAAATCGACCTTCCTACCGGACGTGACATGACGCGACTCCCCAATCGCCGCCTGCTGGCCCTCGCCCTCGCCGCCGTCACCGGCGCTCCCGCCCTGGCCCAGGCAGCCGAGCCCTTCACTGTCAGCGACATCCGCGTGGATGGCCTGCAGCGCATCAGCTCGGGCACGGTATTCACCTACCTGCCGGTGGAACGTGGCGAGACCATCACCGACAACAAGGTCGGCGAGACCATCCGCGCCCTGTACAAGACCGGCTTCTTCGAAGACGTTCAGCTGGACCGCCAGGGCAGCATCCTGGTGGTGACCGTCAAGGAACGCCCGGCGATCAACAAGCTGACCGTCACCGGCAACAAGGACATCAAGTCCGAGCAGTTGCTCAAGGGCCTGTCCGACATCGGCCTGACCGAGGGCGGCACCTTCGACCGCCTGAGCCTGGACCGCGTGACCCAGGAGCTTCGCCGCCAGTACAACGACCGCGGCAAGTACACCGTCGAGATCACCCCGACCGTGAGCCCGCTGGACCGCAACCGCGTGGACATCGCGATCGCCATCAAGGAAGGCAAGGCGGCCAAGATCCGTCACGTCAACCTGGTCGGCACCGAGAAGTTCGAGAGCAAGGACATCCTGGAAACCTGGGAGTCCAAGGAGCACAACTGGGCGTCGTGGTACCGCCGTGATGACCAGTACTCCAAGGAAAAGCTGTCCGGCGACCTGGAAAAGCTCAATTCCTGGTACCTGGACCGCGGCTATGTCGACTTCAGCATCGACTCGACCCAGGTGTCGATCAGCCCCGACAAGCGCGACATGTTCCTCACCGCCGGCGTGACCGAGGGTGCCCAGTACAAGATCTCCGAGATCAAGGTCAGCGGCGACACCATCCTTCCGCAGGAGGACGTCGAGCGCATGGTGATCCAGAAGCCGGGCGACACGTTCTCGCGTGCGCTGCTGGAGTTCAGCTCGGACACCATCACCAATTCGCTGTCCAACATCGGCTACGCGTTCGCCAAGGTGAACCCGATCCCGACCACCAACCGCCCCGACCAGACCGTGGCGATCAACATGCAGGTCGTTCCGGGCCCGCGCGTGTCGGTGCGCCGCATCCTGTTCCGCGGCAATACCCGCACGTCCGACGAAGTGATGCGTCGCGAAATGCGCCAGTTCGAGAACAGCTGGTACTCGCAGGCCGCGATCGACCGCTCCAAGATCCGCCTGCAGCGCCTGGGTTACTTCGAGTCCGTTGACGTCGAGACTCCGGCCGTCAGCGGCAGCAACGACCAGGTCGACGTCGTCTACAACGTCAAGGAAACCACCTCCGGCAGCTTCGTGTTCGGCCTGGGCTATTCGCAGTCCTACGGCATGACCACGTCGGTGCAGCTGTCGCAGAACAACTTCCTCGGCGGCGGCAACCGCGTGTCGGTCGAAGCCTCGCGCAGCAGCTACCTGCAGCGCTATGGCTTCAGCTACACCAACCCGTACTTCACCGATGACGGCGTGTCGCTGGGCTACAACCTGTCCTGGCGCGAACTGGACTACTCCGACTTCAACACCGCGCAGTACAACAGCACCAATGGCTCGGCGCAGGTGGTGTTCGGCGTGCCGATCACCGAGACCGATACCGTCTCGCTGATGTTCGGCATCGACAGCAACCAGATCACCACCTACCAGAACGCGACGCCGCAGTCGATCATCGACTACATCAACGTACTGGGCAGCAAGACTTTCCATGCCTGGCGCACGGAGCTGGGTTGGGCGCGCGACTCGCGCAACGATTACTTCATGCCAACCCGCGGTACCTACCAGCGCGTTGGCCTGGAAACCACGCTGCCGGGCTCGACCATCGAGTACTACAAGCTGAACTACCAGATCAGCAAGTACTGGCCGATCATGCCGTCGCTGGTGATCAACACCCGTGCCGAAATCGGCTACGGCGACAGCTATGGCAGCGACAAGACCGCGATGGTGCCGGACAAGGACGGCAACCTGCGTCCGGTCACCGCTACGGGACTGCCGTTCTACGAGAACTTCTATGCCGGTGGTACCAACTCGGTGCGCGGTTTCGAGGACAACACCCTCGGCCCGCGTGAAGTCACCGCCGGTTATCCGGAAGGCCAGCCGCTGGGTGGTTCGCTGAAGACCGTCGGTTCGGTGGAAGCCTACTTCCCGCGCCTGTTCGACAGCCCGTCGGCACGCGTATCGGCCTTCGTCGACTTCGGTAACGTCTATACCGGCGTGGACAACTTCAAGGCCAACGAACTGCGCGTGTCGACCGGTGTGGCCCTGCTGTGGCGCGCCCCGGTCGGCCCGATCTCGATCAGCTACGCCTTCCCGCTGAAGAAGGAAGACGGCGACAAGATCGAGCGGCTGCAATTCACGTTCGGTGGCCAGTTCTGAGGAACAACGTTCCTCAGAACTGATCCACCTCCGGTGAATTGCCCGCGCATTTCACCTATCCCCCGCGCCGCTGGCGCGCCCCCCTTAACAAAGGGGGGGCTCTCCACCAGACGGGGTACGAAGCGCCGGGCATTGCCCGGCGTTTTCGTTTGGCCTGGATGCCGGAAGCGCCCGCTCTGCTTTTGATCTTTTCTGTTTTTCCGTGGCTGGCACTCGCGCCACGCCGTCGGAGGTCGGACGGGGTGGGGCTGCGGGGGTGTGAGCCGCATGGATGCGGCGACCAAGGCTACATGGACGTACTTGCGCCGTCCCCCGCAGCCCCGCCCCGTCCGACCCAGCCCATGACACTGGCTGTGCCGGCCGCGAGGGGCCCTGCCGTTGGCTGCATGACCGCCCCGCATGACCGCAATGGCGTCACACGTTAAACTCCCGCCGTGAATACTCCCACCTACACCGCCCAGCAACTCGCCGAGCAGTTCGGCCTGCAGGTCCATGGCGACCCCGCCACCGCCATCCATGGCGTGGCCACCCTCGCCCATGCCGGTCCTGGCCAGCTGACCTTCCTCGCCAACCCGCGCTACCGCGCCCAGCTGGCCGACAGCCAGGCCTCGCTGGTGGTCCTGCGTGCCGACGACGCCGAGGCCGCTCCGGGCGCCGCGCTCGTGGCCAAGGACCCGTACACCACCTTCGCCAAGATCGCCGCGCTGTTCGACATCGCGCCGACACGGCCGCCCGGCATCCACCCCAGCGCCGTGATCGACCCCAGCGCCCAGGTCGCCGCCAGCGCGCATATCGGCCCGTTCGTCTCCGTCGGCGCACGCAGCGTGGTCGGCGAGAACTGCATCATCGGCACCGGCAGCGTGATCGGCGAAGACTGCAGCCTGGACAACGGCTGCGAGCTGATCGCGCGGGTCACCCTGGTTACCCGGGTCAAGCTTGGCAAGCGCGTGCGCGTGCATCCCGGTGCCGTGCTCGGCGCCGATGGCTTCGGCCTGGCGATGGACGCCGGCAAGTGGATCAAGGTGCCGCAGCTGGGCGGTGTGCGCATCGGCGACGATTGCGAGATCGGCGCCAATACCTGCGTCGACCGCGGTGCGCTGGAAGACACCGTGCTGGACGAAGACGTGCGCCTGGACAACCTGGTGCAGATCGCGCACAACGTGCAGATCGGCGCGCATTCGGCCATCGCCGGCTGCACCGGCATCGCCGGCAGCGCCAGGATCGGCCGCTACTGCCTGCTCGGCGGCCACGTCGGCGTGGTCGGCCACCTCGAGATCTGCGACAAGGTCGTGATCACCGGCAAGTCCGTGGTCCGCAATTCCATCCATGAGCCGGGCGAGTACTCGTCCGGCACCCCGTTGACCGACAACCGCACGTGGCGCAAGAACGCCGCGCGCTTCAAGCAGCTGGACGCATTGGCTCGCCGCGTCCTGGCCGCTGGCAAGGAGAAAGAATGAACGACACG
Organism: Stenotrophomonas maltophilia; assembly: GCF_003205835.1. Lineage (GTDB taxonomy): Bacteria > Pseudomonadota > Gammaproteobacteria > Xanthomonadales > Xanthomonadaceae > Stenotrophomonas > Stenotrophomonas riyadhensis. The sequence continues at coordinate 1,402,440 of NZ_CP029773.1, read as the reverse complement.
CTGCAGCTTCCTATCGACGTCTGCCAGATCCAGGAACTGCTCCCGCACCGTTACCCGTTCCTGCTGGTGGACCGGGTGCTTGAACTCGACATCGAGGCCAAGCGCATCCTGGCGCAGAAGAACGTCAGCATCAACGAGCCGTTCTTCCAGGGCCACTTCCCGGGCCGCCCGATCATGCCCGGCGTGCTGATCATCGAAGCGCTGGCGCAGGCCGGTGGCGTGATGACCCAGCTGACGCTCGGCCGCGATGCGCAGTCCAAGCTGTTCTACATGGTCAAGGTGGAAAATGCCCGCTTCAACAAGCAGGTCGTCCCCGGCGACGTGCTGATGCTGGATGTGCAGATGAAGCGCCTGATCCGCAACATGGGCTGGTACTACGGCGAAGCCAAGGTCAACGGTGAAGTCGTTGCCTCGGCCGAAGTCATGTGCGCCGGCGCCAAGGGCTGATCCACTGGAGGCAGGAATGACTGACAACACACCGCGGATCCACCCGACCGCCGTCATCGATCCGGCCGCGCGCCTGGCCGATGACGTCCAGGTGGGCGCCTTCACCCTGATCGGGGCCGATGTGGAAATCGGCGCCGGCACAGTGGTCGGCCCCCATTGCAGCATCCACGGCCCGACCAGGATCGGCCGTGACAACCGCTTCATCGGCCACGCCGCGATCGGCGGCGAGCCGCAGGACAAGAAGTTTGCCGGCGAGCGCACCGAACTGGTGATCGGCGACCGCAACGTGTTCCGCGAGTTCGTCACCCTGAACCGTGGCACCGGCGGCGGCGGCGGCATCACCACGATCGGCAACGACAACTGGATGCTGGCCTACACGCACGTGGCGCACGACTGCCATGTCGGCAACTTCTGCGTGTTCTCCAACAACACCACCCTGGCCGGCCACGTCACCGTGGGCGACTACGTGATCATCAGCGGCTTCGCCGGTGCCCACCAGTTCTGCCGCATCGGTGCCCACGCATTCCTCGGCATGGGCGCGCTGACCAACGGCGACGTTCCGCCGTTCACCATGGTCGGCACCGATTCGCTGGGCCGCCCGCGCGGCATCAACAGCGAAGGCCTGAAGCGTCGTGGTTTCGACGCCGAGCGCATCTCCGCCATCAAGCGCGCCTACCGCACCCTGTACGTGGCGGGCCTGCCGCTGGCCGAAGCCAAGGTGCAGCTGACCGAACAGGCACGCGACAGCGATGACGTGAAGGCCATGCTGGACTTCATCGAGCACGCCGAGAGGCCCTTGCTGCGATGAGCAGCACGACCGGCCAGGCGCCGGCCGGCGCCGCCGTGATTCCGCTGGCCTCGATGGCCGGCAGCGTCCCCGCGCAGCGGGTGCTCAGCGAGCGCCCGTTGCGGATCGCACTGGTGGCCGGTGAGGCCTCCGGTGATCTGCTGGGTGCGGGCCTGGTGCGCGAGCTGAAGGCACGCTTTCCGAATGCCGAATTCGCCGGCATCGGTGGCGATGCCATGCGCAGCGCCGGCTGCCTGACCTGGCACGATGCCAGCGAGCTGGCGGTGATGGGCCTGACCGAAGTACTGCGCCACCTGCCACGCCTGCTGAAACTGCGTTCCGCGTTTCGCCAGCGTGCACTGGAATGGCAGCCGGACGTGTTCATCGGCATCGACGCGCCCGACTTCAACCTGGGCATCGAACGCTGGCTGAAGCAGCGCGGCGTGCGCACCGTGCATTACGTGAGCCCCTCGGTCTGGGCCTGGCGCGAGAAGCGCGCCGAGAAGATCGGCAGCAGCGCTGACCTGGTGCTGTGCCTGTTCCCGATGGAACCCCCGATCTATGCCAAGCACGGCATCGACGCACGCTTCGTTGGCCATCCGATGGCCGATGACATCCCCCTGCAGGGCAACCGCGAGGAAGCGCGCGCAGCGCTTGGCCTGCCGACCTCGGCCAAGGTGCTGGCGGTGCTGCCAGGCAGCCGCCTGGGCGAAATCTCGCGCCTCGGTGAACCGTTCTTCGAGGCCGCCTGGCAGGTCTCCGAGCGCATCCCCGGCCTGCACGTGGTAGTGCCTGCCGCCAACCCCGCCTGCAAGCGCCTGATCGAAGAGCAGCTGTCACGCTCGGCGTTGCCGGTCGCGTACTCGCATGTGCTGGACGGCCAGGCGCGCAACGCGATGATCGCTGCCGACGTGGTGGTGCTGGCCTCCGGCACCGCAACCCTGGAAGCCATGCTGGTGAAGCGGCCGATGGTGGTTGGTTACCGCGTCAACGAACTGACCTATCGCCTGGTCAAGGCGCTGGGCCTGATCAAGGTCGACCGCTTTGCCCTGCCCAACATCCTGGCCGGCCAGGACCTGGCGCCGGAGCTGATGCAGCACGACTGCACCCCGGACAAGCTGGCCGCCGCCATCCAGCAATGGTTCGACCATCCGCAACGGGTGACCGACCTGCAGGATACCTACGCGCGCCTGCATGAGCGCCTGCGCCGCAATGCGTCGGCACGTGCCGCCGACGCCGTCGGCGAGCTGCTGATGCGCGACCAGGCCCAGGCATGAGCCGCCGCCACGCCGCAGCGGCCAGCCTGACCCTGTTCGATGGCGCGGCGGTGGTCGAACCGGAACGCCTGGTCGCCGGCGTCGACGAAGCCGGTCGTGGCCCGCTGGCCGGGCCGGTCGCGGTGGCGGCCGTGGTGTTCGACCCGGCACGGCCGCGGATCAACGGCCTGGACGATTCCAAGCAGCTGACCGCGGCGCGCCGCGAGCAGCTGCATGACCGCATCATCGAGCGCGCCCTGGCCTGGCATGTGGTGCTGGTGGACGTGGACACCATCGACCGTCTGAACATCTACCAGGCCACCCTGCAGGGCATGCGCGACGTGGTCGCAGCGGTCGCCCACCTGGCCGGCTTCGCGCGCATCGATGGCAACGTGGTGCCCAAGGGGCTGGTACTGCCGGCGCAGGCGCTGGTCGGCGGCGATGGCATCGACCGCGCGATCATGGCCGCCTCGATCCTGGCCAAGGTCTCGCGCGACCGCTACATGCAGGAGGTGCATGCCCGCCACCCGCAGTACGGCTTCGAGCAGCACAAGGGCTATGGCACCCCGGCCCACCTGGCCGCCCTGCGCGAGCACGGCCCCTGCGTGGAGCACCGGCGCAGCTTCGCCCCGGTGCGCGAGTGCCTGGAAACAGCGCCAGCCCCCGCGATCACAGCCATCGCTTGAACAACGGCTGCCGGGTATCGTCCGGCGCTTTCACGGCAATGTGAACGCCTCCGCTGGCGCCGGGCCATGCCCGGCGACATTCGCGCAATCGGCGCACCGTCAAGTCCTTGTCGCTTCCCCCTGCCCTCGCTACCCTGACCGGGCACTCCAGCGCATCCCGACCCCGGCGACGATCTTCCGTCTGCACCCGGGGCCCGCGCGCTCCAACCTGGTCCGGCATGTCCAACTCCCGCTTCGTACATCTCCACGTCCACACCGAGTTCTCGCTGGCGGACTCCACCATCCGTGTGCCGGCCAAGCCGGACCAGGCGGACCCGAAGAAGGCCAAGCAGGCCAACCTGCTGTCGCGCTCGGTCGAACTCGGCATGCCCGCGCTGGCGGTGACCGACCTCAACAACCTGTTCGCCCTGGTCAAGTTCTACAAGGCCGCCGAAGGCGTGGGCATCAAGCCGATCGCCGGCGCCGATGTGCTGATCGCCGAGGAAGGCCAGGACCCGTGGCGGATGACCCTGCTGTGCCGCGATCGCGAGGGCTACCTGAGCCTGTCGCGGTTGCTGACCCGCGCCTGGATGGAAGGTCATCGCCCGGAAGGCGGCGTGGCCGTGCACCCGGACTGGCTGAAGGCCGGCAATGCCAACCTGTTCGCGCTGGCCGGCCGGCAGAGCCTGGCCGGGCGCCTGGCGCTGGACGGAAAGCATGAGCTGGCTGAGCAGCAGCTGGCCGACTGGCAGCGCGTGTTCGGCGATGGCCTGCACCTGGAGCTGACCCGCACCGGCCGCGAGGGCGAGGAAACCTTCAACCAGTTCGCGCTGATGGCCGCCGGCCAGCGCGGGTTGCCGGTGGTGGCCAGCAATGACGTGCGCTTCCTGTCGCCATCGGATTTCAGCGCGCACGAAGCGCGCGTGTGCATTTCCACCGGCCGCGTGCTGGACGACCCCAAGCGCCCACGCGAATACAGCGACCAGCAGTACCTGAAGTCGGCCGAGGAGATGTGCGCACTGTTCGCCGACATTCCCGATGCGATCGACAACACGCTGGCGCTGGCCGAGCGCTGCAACATCGAGATGCGGCTGGGCACCTACTTCCTGCCCAACTACCCGGTGCCGGACGACGAGACCCTGGACACCTGGATCCAGAAGATGTCGCGCGACGGCCTGGAAGAGCGCCTGGAGAAGAATCCGCTGGCGCCGGGCAAGACCCGCGAAGAGTACTTCGAGCGCCTGGAATTCGAGCTCAACACCATCATCAAGATGGGCTTCCCGGGCTACTTCCTGATCGTGGCCGACTTCATCCAGTGGGGCAAGAACCAGGGCATTCCGATCGGTCCCGGCCGTGGTTCGGGTGCCGGTTCGCTGGTGGCGTGGGCGCTGAAGATCACCGATCTGGACCCGCTGCCGTACAACCTGCTGTTCGAGCGCTTCCTGAACCCGGAACGCGTGTCGATGCCCGACTTCGACATCGACTTCTGCATGGACCGCCGCGACGAAGTGATCGACTACGTCGCGCGCAAGTACGGGCGCGAGCGCGTCAGCCAGATCATCACCTACGGCACCATGGCCGCCAAGGCGGTGGTGCGCGACTCCGGCCGCGTGCTGGGCTTCCCGTACGGCCTGGTCGATGGCGTTTCCAAGCTGATCCCGAACATCCTCGGCATCCACCTGAAGGATGCGCTGGGCAAGGGCAAGGAAGGCCCGAGCTCGGAAATGGCGTCGGCCGAACTGATCCAGCGCTACGAGACCGAGGACGATGTCCGCGACCTGATCGATCTGGCGCTGCAGCTGGAAGACCTGACCCGCAACGCCGGCAAGCACGCCGGTGGCGTGGTGATCGGTCCCGAGCCGCTGAGCGAGTTCTGCCCGCTGTACGCCGAACACGACGAGAACGGACTCGGCAAGAACCCGGTCACCCAGTTCGACAAGAACGACGTGGAAGAAGTGGGCCTGGTGAAGTTCGACTTCCTTGGCCTGCGCACGCTGACCATCATCGACTGGGCGGTGAAGGCGATCAACAAGCGCCATGAGCGCGCCGGCATCCCGCCGGTGGACATCGCCGCGATCCCGCTGGACGACACGCCCACCTACAAGGACATCTTCGCCAACGGCAATACCGGCGCGGTGTTCCAGTTCGAATCCTCGGGCATGCGCCGCCTGCTGAAGGACGCGCGCCCCGACCGTTTCGAAGACCTGATCGCGCTGGTGTCGCTGTACCGACCCGGCCCGATGGACCTGATTCCCTCCTTCAACGCGCGTAAGCACGGCCAGGAAGAAATCATCTATCCCGATCCGCGCACCGAAGCGATCCTGAAGGACACCTACGGCATCATGGTGTACCAGGAGCAGGTGATGCAGATGGCGCAGATCGTCGGCGGCTACTCGCTGGGCGGCGCTGACCTGCTGCGCCGCGCGATGGGCAAGAAGGTGCCGGCGGAAATGGCCAAGCACCGCGAGATCTTCCGCGAAGGTGCGGCCAAGGATGGTGTGGACGAAGCCAAGGCCGATGCGATCTTCGACCTGATGGAGAAGTTCGCCGGTTACGGCTTCAACAAGTCCCACGCCGCTGCCTATGCACTGGTCAGCTACCAGACCGCGTGGCTGAAGCGCCACTACCCCGCCGAGTTCATGGCGGCCACGCTGTCTTCCGACCTCGACAACACCGACAAGGTGGTCGGCTTCCTCGACGAGGTGCGCAATCTCGGCCTGACCGTGCTGCCGCCGAAGGTGAACCAATCGGCCTTCATGTTCGAGGCGGTGACGCCGGACACCATCCAGTACGGTCTGGGCGCAATCAAGGGCGTCGGCCAGGGTGCCTGCGAAGCGGTGGTCGACGAACGCCTGAAGGGCGGCGAGTACAAGGACCTGCTCGACTTCTGTACCCGCGTCGGTTCGGCCAAGCTCAACCGGCGCACGCTGGAAGCGATGATCAACTGCGGCGCACTGGACGAACTCGGCCATAACCGCGCCTCGCTGATGCTGCAGCTGCCGGAGGTGATCAAGGCCACCGACCAGATGGCGCGCGAACGTGCGTCGGGCCAGAACTCGCTGTTCGGCGGCCCCGACCCGAGCGCGACCACGATCCAGCTGGACCTGCCTGAAGCTGAGGAATGGCCGCTGCTCCAGCGCCTGAACGGCGAGCGCGACACGCTGGGCTTCTACCTCAGCGGCCATCCGTTCGACCCGTGGCGCGACGATGTGCGCGACCTGGTCGGCAACGACCTGGGCTCGGTGGAGAAGATCTGGAGCGCCAACAGTGGCGGCGGTGGTGGCGGTGAGAAGCGCTGGCGCCCGGAAGTGCAGACCGTGCTGGCCGGCCAGGTGGTCGGCGTGCGCCGCAAGGGCGAGAGCCAGATCTTCATCCAGCTCGAGGATGGCCGCGGCCGCGTCGAGTGCAGCGCATTCTCCGACGCGATGGCCGAGTTCGGCCACCTGATGACCAAGGACCGCATCCTGGTGGTCAAGGGCGGCCTGCGCGAGGACGAATTCAACGGCGGCTTCGCGCTGCGCATCCGCCAGTGCTGGGACTTCGACGAAGTCTGCGCCAACTACGCCACGCGCCTGTCGCTGCGCCTGGACCTGCGCCAACAGCGCCCGGTCTGGGAACGCATCGATGCGCTGCTCGACCGCCATCGCCCGGGGCGAACGCCACTGCGCCTGGACCTGCTGCTGAAGGGACCACACGGCGGTGTCGCCGGCATGCTCGATGTCTCCGGGCAGAGCGCGGTACGCATCGACTCCAAGCTGATGGAGGCGCTGCGCGCCGACCCGGCCGTGCGCACCCTGAAGGTGCGCTACAGCCCGCCGTGGGCCAGTTGAGTCGGGCGCCCTCGTGTTCCTGTTTCCCCGTTCCAAGTATCAAGGACGATTGCCGATGAAGACCCTGCTGTTCCCGTTCGCTGCCGCACTGGTCCTGGCCGCCTGCTCCCCGTCGAAGATCGAGTTCCAGATCGACAACCCGACCGACACGCCGCTGGCGTTGAGCATCGACGGGCAGGACCTGCCGGTGGCCGCGCAGGGCTCGCGCCCGGTCTCGCTGGCCATCGGCGAGCACCGCCTGCACACCGACAAGCTCGGCGACGTGCGCTTCATCGTCTACGTCGACGGTCGTGGCGGCCTGATCAATCCGACCCTCAGCGAGTACGTGATCGCCCGCGAGGTCTATGTCACCGACGAGAGCAAGCTGAAGAACTTCGGCGTCGGCAACAAGGGCATCGAGCTGGGCGGGGTCGACTTCGAAGGTCCGTTCGAGAAGCGCCACGAACTGTTCATCGACAAGACCTGGACCTACGGCGTGCGCGAACCGTTCCCGAAGGAAAAGGTGGTCGCCCACGTCGATTCCAGCGGCGGGCAGATCGTGGCCAAGGTATTCACCGCGCCGGATTTCATCGCCTACGTGGAAGAAGGCATGGGTGAACCCGGCGCCTTCAAGCGCGAGCAGCCCGCCGGCTACGTGGCGCCGGCATTCAGCCTGGAACCGGCCCCGGCCAGCCTGCCGGCGCTGGTGCCGGCCTTCGAGGCGCATGCCGCGCCGCTGCGCGAGGTCTATGCGCGCTGGCTGAAGGCCACCACCGCCGAAGAACAGAAGGCCCTGCGCAAGCAGGATTTCGCCGCACAGATGGCCTTCACCTCGGCCACTGCCACCCTCGGCGGCAACCTGGGCCGGGAGGCCAACGAGGCCTACAACGACTTCGTCTCCCAGCGCAGCCAGCTGATGGGCCGCAGCGCCCTGGTGGTGCCCTGAGCTGACTGGCGCCCCCTGCCCGGCTGCGCTACCGTCGCCTTCCAGACGAAGGCGTACGGGTGGTTTGCACGCATTCGGCTAGAATTCCCCTCTTCTTTACACGACGGCTTCCGATGAATCCGAACTACCTCGACTTCGAGCAACCCATCGCCGACCTGGAAGCCAAGATCCAGGAACTGCGCAACGCCAGTGCCGGGCCGGCGGTCAATGTCGAGGCGGAAGTGCACGCGCTGCAGGACAAGCTGCGCATGCGCACCGCGCAGATCTTCCGCAACCTGACCTCGTGGCAGGTGCTGCAGCTGGCCCGTCATCCGTCGCGCCCGTACACCGCCGACTACATCCGCATCATCTGCGATGAGTTCCAGGAGCTGGCAGGCGACCGCGCCTTCGCCGACGACAAGGCCATCATGGGAGGCCTGGCCCGCATCAACGGCCGCGCGGTGATGGTGATCGGCCACCAGAAGGGCCGTGACACCAAGGAAAAGATCAAGCGCAACTTCGGCATGCCCAAGCCGGAGGGCTACCGCAAGGCCCTGCGCCTGATGAAGATGGCCGAGCGCTTCGGCCTGCCGGTGCTGACCCTGATCGACACCGCCGGCGCCTGGCCGGGCATCGATGCCGAATCGCGTGGCCAGTCCGAAGCGATCGCACGCAACCTGATCGAGATGGCCGAACTGAAGGTGCCGATCATCTGCACCGTGATCGGTGAAGGCGGCTCCGGCGGCGCGCTGGCGCTGGGCGTGGGCGACCGCACCGTGATGCTGGAGTACTCGGTGTACTCGACCATCACCCCGGAAGGCTGCGCCTCGATCCTGTGGAAGGACGCCGGCAAGGCCAAGGATGCCGCCGAGCAGCTGGGCCTGACCGCCCCGCGCCTGAAGAGCCTGGGCCTGGTCGACAAGGTCGTGCGCGAGCCGACCGGTGGCGCCCACCGCAACCCGACGCAGATGGCCAAGCGCCTGAAGGCCGTGCTGCTGAACGAACTGGATGCGCTGGAAAAGCTGTCCACCGAGCAGCTGCTGGAGCAGCGCTACACCCGCCTGCGCAGCTACGGCACGTACGAAGCGGCCTAAGCCCGGTAGTGCCGGCCGCTGGCCGGCAACACGCAGGTGATTGCAGAAACGAAAGAGCCGGGCAGATGCCCGGCTCTTTCGTTTGCGCCCTGGCGGCATCCACGCATGGCGTGGATCTACCGGGTACAGATGACCCCAGTCAGAACGGCTTGGCCAGCACCAGCCACACGATCGGAATGAACGCCAGCAGCGGGATCTCGTTGATCCAGCGCAACGCGCGCGACGACGGCAGCGCCCTGCCCTTGGACGCGCCCTTCAGCAACCGCCCGATCCAGATGAAATACGCCAGCAGCACCACCACCAGCCCCAGTTTGGCATGCAGCCAACCGGCGCCGCCGGGCGCGACCATGGTCGGGAAATCCGGAATGACCTTGTAGCCCAGCCACAGCACCAGACCCAGCAGGAACGCCAGGCCGAACATCGAGTGGCCGAAGCGGTACAGGCGCAGGCCCATCAGCTGCAGGCGCTCGGTCACCGCCGGCTGGCCTGCAGTCTCGGCCAGATTCACCAGGATGCGCGGCAGGTAGAACACCGTGGCCATCCACGCCACCACGAACACGATGTGGAAGGTCTTGACCCAGTAGTAGCTCTGCATGCGCTCGCTCCGGCGGCTGGCGTAGGTTGGCCGTCATTCTCGCATGACGTGAACGGGCCACCCCACGCGCCAGCGCCGCGACACATCGACGCATGGCGCGCCGCAACACCGTACGATAGGCACCGCTTTCCCGATCCTGACCGCACGCCGCCCATGGACAAGACCTACGACGCCGCCTATTTCCAACGCTGGTACCGCCGTGCCGACATCGGCGGCAGCGCCCGCCTGGCGCGCAAGGTCGCGTTGGCCGTGGCCAGCGCCGAGTACTACCTGGAGCGGCCGATCCGCAGCGTGCTGGATATCGGCTGCGGCGAAGGCGCCTGGCGTGCGCCGCTGCTGAAGCTGCGTCCGAAGGTCGAATACCTCGGCTTCGACAGCAGCGAGTACGCTGTGCGCCGCTACGGCCGCACCCGCAACCTGCACCTGGCCCGCTTCGGCGACTTCGCCTGGCTGCGACCCTGCGCCCCGGTCGACCTGCTGGTGTGTTCGGACGTGATGCACTACGTGCCCGACCGTGAGCTGCGTGCCGGACTGGCCGGCGTGGCGGAGCTGACCGGCGGCGTGGCCTTCCTGGAGACCTTCGCCGCCGAGGACGCGTTCGAGGGCGACCACGACGGCTTCCAGCCCCGCCCGGCGCGCTGGTACCGGCGGACGCTGGCCCGGCACGGCCTGCAGCCGGTAGGGTCGCATTGCTGGCTCGGCCCCGCCCTGGCAGGCGATGCGGCCGCGCTGGAACGGATGTGAATCCGGATTCATTATTTTCAGCCAACTTAACCTGCGGGACACCCGGATGGGATATGCTGCGCGGCAACATATGACCATACATATTCGGTCGTCATGCTCTATCAACTGCACGAACTGACCCGCAACCTGCTCGCCCCCTGGGTGCACCAGGCCCAGGCCAACGCCAGGTTCTTCGCCAACCAGGGCCACTGGTGGTCGCAGATGCCCGGCGCTGATCGCCTGGCGGCGGTCAATGAACTCTTCCACCGCATCGGCAAGGATTACGAGAAGCCCGAGTGGGGCATCAACGAAATCGACGTCGATGGCGAGCGCGTGCCGATCGTCGTGCACGAGGAAGTGAGCAAGCCGTTCTGCAAGCTGCTGCGTTTCAAGCGCCACAGCAATGAAGCCGACCAGCTGCACACCATGCTCAACCAGCCGTTCGTGCTGGTGGTGGCGCCGCTGTCCGGCCACCATGCCACGCTGCTGCGCGATACCGTGCGCACCCTGCTGCGCGACCACCGCGTGTACGTCACCGACTGGGTGGATGCGCGCATGGTCCCCGCCAGCGAGGGGGAGTTCGGGCTGGACGACTACATCGCCTACATCCAGGAATTCATCCGCCACCTCGGCGTTGAACGCCTGCACGTGGTCAGCGTGTGCCAGCCGACGGTGCCGGTGCTGGCCGCCGTTTCGCTGATGGCCAGCCGTGGCGAACCGACCCCGCGCACGCTGGTGATGATGGGTGGCCCGATCGATGCGCGCTGCAGCCCCACCGCAGTGAACAACCTGGCCACGCAGAACCCGCTGTCGTGGTTCGAGAACAACGTCATCCACACCGTGCCGGCCAGCTATCCTGGCGCCGGTCGTCGCGTGTACCCGGGCTTCCTGCAGCACGCCGGCTTCCTGTCGATGAACCCGAGCCGCCACTTCAGCTCGCACTGGGACTTCTACACCGACCTGGTCAAGGGCGACCTGGAAGACGCCGACGCACACCGTCGTTTCTACGACGAGTACAACGCGGTGCTGGACATGCCCGCCAAGTACTACCTGGATACGATTTCCGTGGTGTTCCAGGACTTCCTGCTGCCGCGTGGCGAGTGGGTGGTCAACGGCGAGAAGGTCGATCCGTCGGCGATCCGCGATACCGCGCTGCTGAGCATCGAAGGCGAGCTGGACGACATCGCCGGCCTCGGCCAGACCGAGGCGGCGCAGGCGCTGTGCACCGGCATCGACGCTGACCGCCGCGAGCATTTCATCGTCGAAGGTGCCGGTCACTACGGCATCTTCAGCGGCCGTCGCTGGCGCGAAGTGGTGTACCCGAAAGTGCGCGATTTCTTCGCCGCGCATGCCGAAGCACCGGCGGCGAAGGCCACGAAGAAGAAGAGCAACGTCACCCCGTTGCGCCGCAAGGCGGGGTAAACCGCCCAGGGTGGGTACCGACCTTGGTCGGTGCGCCCTGGTAGATGCCAACCTTGGTTGGCGCTCCTGGGGTCGGATCCCTTTCCAACGGAAAGGGCTCTGACCCCAGCACGATCGGATCCGGGGTCAGAGCCCTGTTCTGCGAACAGGGATCCGACCCCCTGACCGCTTACAGCCGCACCAGCAGGTTCTTGGCAATCAGCCCATGCAGCTTGCCGATCCCGCGTGCCAGATGCAGGGTCAGCACCAGCAGCAACGCGCCCACGGCCGCCACCACGATCGCCACCAGCGGCGAGGCCGCCATCGGCAGTACATTCACGCCGTCGACGTACACACCCGGAATGTCGCCACTGAAGATCGCCGCGACCGGTGCCCAGATCAGGCCCAGCGACAGCGACAGCAGCGTCACCGCGATGGTGAAGTAGATAATGCCCAGCGGCAGCATCAGCACGAAGTACAGCAGGGTCAGCCAGGTGCGGCCGTCGGTGAACATGTCGCCGATGCGCTGCAGCCACGTGCGGCTGCGGTCGGTGTACTGCGGCCGGCGCGGCATGCGTTCGCCCAGCAGCGCTTCCACCAGGCGCCCTTCCAGCAACGCCAGCCCGCGCACCGAACCGAAGAACAGCACCGTCAACGGGATGCCGATGATCAGGATCATCAAACCCAGCGACAGCGACAGCCCGGTGACCACCCAGGTGAAGAAGAAGGTGCCAGTCGCCAGCGACAGCAACATGTAGAACAGCGCACCATAGGTATGCGGATCGGCCACCACGCCGAAGAAACGCGCCAGCAGCGAGCGCTGCACCGGCGTCGGCGGCGGCGCGGCAGGCTCAACGCCACTCGCTTGCGCGGCCGCACGCAGCATCGGCGCGGTATCCGCACGCGGTGAGCGCAACGCACGGTTCACCGTCACTTCGGTCTCGCGGTAGATTTCGGCTACCTCGTCCGGCGCACCGTAGCTGCCGGCAACGTCGGCGATCACCTCGGCCTCGCTGCGGCCGGGCTGCGCCGCCAGCTCCGAGCGCAGGTATTCCTCGGCGTCGTACAGCGCGTCCTGCACCATCGCCGGGTCGGCGCCTTCCAATGCCGCGCGCAGCTGCGCCAGGTACTGCGGGATGGTCGTGGGCAGGGCTCGGCCTGCCAGGCTCGGGTCGTTCATTGCGGTACCCCCTCCAACACGGAATCGACGGAATCGCGTGTGGCCTGCCAGGCTTGGCGCCATTGCGCCAGCACCTCGCGGCCACGTTCATTGATGCGGTAGTAGCGCCGCGGCGGCCCGCTGCTGGACGGCTCCACATGGCTTTCCAGCAGGCCAGCGCCCTCCAGGTTGCGCAGCACCGGGTACAGCGCGCTCTGCTTGCCGCTCAGCACGCCCTCGCCCACCCGCTCCAGCTCCTTGGCAATGAGGTAGCCGTACAGCGGCTCCCCGGCCCGGGCCAGCACCGCCAGCAGGGCCAGCGACACCGTTCCGGCGCTGAGCTCCTTCTGGAACTTCTTCAGGTGGACATCGTCCTCGGACATGACCGGCCCTCCACTACGTTGAAGTCCACAGTAGTGTGAAGTTCGGTATAGCGAATGTGTCGTTAGTCACTCTGCCGGTTGGGGGCGTTGGATCCCATTGGCTAGCCCTCCTTTCCCGTCCGCTTGCCCCGGCGCGAATGCGAGCATACGGTCGCCTGCCGGCAGTGCAGCAGCTGACCGAGCTTCTGTAAGCGCCACCATAAACCGAAGCATTCACCCATGACTGAGCTCCACTATTGCGACTCTTGGTTCGCCGCGAAGAAGTTCGCACAGAACATAATCAGTGAACCCCAAGCCAGGTTGAGGCATGAAAAGCGTGCCTCGTACACCGTTCTCATTGGCTCGCCAGTCACCCCATCAGCGTTTATTGAAGTGCTGCTGGACAAAGAAATGATTGGCGTCGACTTTCTTGATGAACATCTAAGGGAACGCCTGACCTACCAGTTCCACGAGGTAAAGCCAGGAATGCTCTTCCTGAGCATGGCCGTGTACCGGGAGTTCGCTGAAACGAGTGACAACGTTGTTGAAGGAACCAGCTATCACTTCAAAGAAGATGGTCGACTTACCATAATCAAGGAGACTTTCTCCCCACATCATCTGGAAGAGTCTTCAAGCGTTTTTGACCCTGCCAGCAACTACGAACCGGTTCCATCCTTTGGTTGTTACTCTAGTCTGATCTCGGAAGAACGATAGATGCTTCTGATAAGTCGATGAGATCGCTCGGCAGGCGGTGCGCAGACTGACGTAATTGTCCTGTAGCGCCGCTTTGCGATTCGGTGTGTCGTCACGCAGAATCGAAGCCTCGTTCATGTTCCGGGGTTCCCATGCCGCACCGTCGTCGCCTTGCCCTGACCGCCCTCGCCCTGTCCTGCCTGCTGCCCGTCCTGGCCGGCGCGGCCATGCCCTACCGCAGCCCGCAGCAGATCCTCGATGCGTCAGCGGCCAGCGACTGGCGCACCCCGGACCCGGCCAACCTGCTGTACATGGACCTGCCGGCCGGGCGGGTGATCATCGAGCTGGCGCCGCAGTTCGCCCCGCGCCATGTCGCCAACATCCAGACCTTCGCCCACGAGCACTTCTGGGACGGCACCAGCATCTACCGCTCGCAGGACAATTTCGTGGTGCAGTTCGGCGATGCCGACGCCGATGACGCGACCAGGGCCAAACCGTTCGGCAGCGCCGCGCGCAAGCTGCCGGCCGAATTCGAACGCGCCAGCACCGGACTGAAGGTGAACGTGCTGCCGGACCGCGATGGCTGGGCGGCGCAGACTGGATTCGTCGACGGCTTCCCGGTCGGCCAGGACCCGCAGGCCGGCAAGGCCTGGCTGGCGCATTGCTACGGCATGCTCGGCGCGGGCCGCAGCAACGAGGAAGACAGCAGCATCGGCGCCGAACTCTATGTGGTAACCGGCCAGTCGCCGCGCCAGCTGGACCGCAACATCACCCTGGTCGGTCGCGTATTGAAGGGCATGGAACTGCTCAGCGCGATCCCGCGCGGCCCGGCGCCGATGGGCTTCTACACCGACCCGAAGCTGCGCACGCCGATCGTGTCGATCCGCCGCGCCAGCGATGTGCCGGCGGCCGAGCGCACGCCGATCCAGGTGCTGCGCACCGATTCGAAGACGTTCGCCGATACGGTGGAGGCGCGTCGCAATCGCGTGGATGATTTCTACAAGCGCCCGGCGGGGCATATCGATCTCTGCAATATTCCGGTGCCGGTGAAGTAACGCCGCACCGTCGCGCGGTCTCTGGCGCGTGGCTGCGCGCAGCGTGCCATCGTTCAGGGCGTCATTTCTTCGCGCAGACAAGTAACCGAACGCGGCCAGGTCGCGAGCCGCCGTGCTTCGCACGCCGTTCCCCTGCGCTTCTCGGTGAATCAGGGGACGGCGCCGAACTCGCTGCGCTCAGACATCGGCGCCTCTTCGCCCCTGATTCCCCTGCGATGCTCGGCTCGCTCAAGGCGGACTGGAAGGTCAAGATCAACCGCAAAAGCATCCACGCATGGCGTGGATCTACTGGGTGCAGCTGTGGCCTTTGATCTGGGTCCGCCTTGAGCGAGCCGAGCACCGCAGGTCCGGCGAGGGCGAAGAGGCGCGGGTGTCTGAGCGCAGCGAGTTCCCGCGCCGTCCCTCGACGGGCCGAGGAGCGCAGGGCACCGATGCGCAGCATCGGCTCGTGACCGGCGGAACGTTTCTTTTGGTTACTTTTCTTTGCGTACAAAGAAAAGTAACGCCCATGAACAATGAAGCGCCTTCAGCACGCGCCACGTGCAAAACACCTCAACCCTTCTGACTCACCGCCACGCTCCCCAGGATCAACGCACCGGCAATCAGCATCTGCACCGTCACCGCTTCCCCGAGGAACAACCACGCAAACGCCGCGCCGAACAGCGGAATCAGGTAGGTCACCGTCGACGCACGCGACGGGCCGATACGGCCGATCAAACGATAGAACATCAGGAACGCCAGGCCGGTACAGGCCACGCCCAGGGCAATCGCCGCGCCCCACGCCTTGGCCGGAATCGCCGCCTGCGGCCAGTGGCTGACCGCCATCGGCAGCATCCACAGCGAAGCGCAGGACAGCGTTGCCGCCGCAGCAGCCGCCGACGGCAGCCCGGTCATGTGCCGCTTCACCAGGTTCACGCCCAGACCGTACAGCAGCGAGGCCGCCGCACCGGCCAGCACCGCGGTGCCGATACTCAGGCCAGAGACCTTGGCCGTGGCCAGTACCACCACGCCGGCGAATCCGACCAGCAACGCGCCAGCACGGCGCATGCCGATCTTCTCACCGAAGAACAGGAAGGCGATCAGCGCGGCGAACAGCACCGTCATCGCATTGCAGATCGCACCGATCGCGGCCGGTGCCTGTTCGGCGGCATAGGCGAACAGCACGAACGGCAGCGCCGAGTTGATCAAGCCGATCGGTGCCAGCCACAGCCAGCGCCGCGGCGGAAACTGCGCACGCGCCCGCCACAGGAACGGCAGCAGCACCAGCGCACCCAGCACCAGCCGCACCTCGACCAGCGCGAACGGGCCGAATGACGGCACCGCCACCCGCATGAACAGGAACGAGCAGCCCCAGATGGCGCCCAGCAGGGTCAATTCCAGCGGCGTGCGCCAGTCGCGCTCGGCCACCTGTGGGACCGCATTCATGCCCTGCCTCCGTCCATCGTCTGTTCCTCGCCAAGGCAGACAGGATCGGGCGCAGACGCCCGCCGCACAAGCGCGTAGTATCGCTGCCAGCCACAAATATGGTTTGAGGCTCGACATGCAGCTACGCCCTTCCCTGCTCCCCGCACTGGCCGTGTTCGCGGTCGCCGCGCGCCACCAGAACTTCGCCCAGGCCGCGCAGGAACTGCACCTGACCGCCAGCGCGGTCAGCCACCATGTGCGCCGCCTGGAGGAGGTGCTGGAGACCCGGCTGTTCCTGCGCCACGCCCGTGGCGTGCGCCTGACTGCCGAGGGCCGGCAGCTGGCCGACGCCGCCAGCGCCGCCTTCTCCGATGTCGCGGCCGTCGCCCATCATCTGCAGCCTGACGCCGACAGCGTGCCGTTGCGGATCACCACGCTGCGCTCGCTGTCCTACTGCTGGTTGCTGCCACGGCTGCCACGCTTCACCCAGGCCTATCCGCACATCCGAATCGAACTGCACACCGGCAGCGGGCTGGACCGCTACGACGACAACGGTCCGGAAGTCGGTATCCGCTATGGCCTGGGCCAATGGCCGGGCCTGCGTGCGCAGCACCTGATGGACGACTACCTGTTCCCGGTGGCCTCACCGGCACTGGCCGGAGTCGAAGCGCTGGTCGATCCGGCGCGCATCGCCGACCTGCCGCTGCTGACCGATCTGTCGCCGCAGGGCTGGCGTGACTGGTTCCGCCATGCCGGCGTGCGCCCGCCGTCGCCACTGCCGCCGATGCACACCTTCGCCGACAGTACCGATGCGATGCGTGCTGCGGTGTACGGCATGGGCGCGGTGCTGGCACGCACCCACATCGCGCAGCCCTACCTGCAGCGCTACGAAGTGGTACGCCTGCCCGGCCCGGCACTGAAAGCGCGCTATGCGTATCACGTAGTGCACGCCGAAGGGCAACCGCCGAGCCACGCCGCGCGCCTGTTCATCGACTGGTTGCTGGAACAGGCGCAGGACGAACGCACGCCGATTCCCGCATTGCCGGAAAGCCTGCTCGGGCGCCCGGCCACGCACGGCTGACTTCGCCCTCACCCGCTCTTTGCTTCACGCTGGCTAGGCTGCAGGCAACCCCACACCGTATCAACGCCATGGCCATGCTGCGACTGCGCATCACCGGAACCGAAGACGACGCCCGCGCGATCAGCGACCTGCTGCTCGGCCTGGAGGGCATCGAACATGTCGAGGAAACCGACGACCTGATGCCGCACATGGACGACGACGATTCCAGTTCGGCCGGGCTGTCCGATGACATCGGCCCGGGCATCCACGAACTGGAAGTGGAAGTCGGCAACGAAAGTACCGCGCAGAAGGTGCGCGATGCGGTGCAGGAACTGGCGCTGGAGCTGGATGTGTTCGTCGAGTACGAGACCGACGAGGGCTGATGCCGGCGGGCTGCCGGCATCGACCTTTTCCTCAAAGGGTGGGCGGCAGCGTGCGACGGCGGCGACGCCACCACGCCCGGATACCCCAGGCCACGACCAGGGCCAGCACGCCCACCGGCAGCAACGCTGCGACCGCGCGGATCAGGAACGCAACGCTGGTGCTGAGGATGCTGCCCGACTCGCTCAGCGCCTCACCGATCTCGCTGCGACTGCGCTGGCCGGAGGTGGTATCGAAGTGGATCGTCACCAGCTGGGTATCGATGCGCCGGCGCTGCTGCGCGGCATCCTTGTTGGCCTGCTCGACACCCGCCTCGATCTCCGACAGCCGCGTGGTGATCGCCATCAGGTCTTCGATCTTCAGGTCCTTGCGGTCCTGGTAGGACAGCAGCCGTGCGTGTTCCTTCTCCAGCCGCGCCTTGGTCAGTGCCGTATCGGCCACCGCCTGCGCGAGGTCCTCGGCACGCGTGTTGCGCGACTGCAGTTTGCCACCTTCACCGGCCATCGCGATCAACGGCTCGGCGCCCTTCGGCGCGATGCGTACCTTGACCTCGCCGCTGGGCTGCTCGCCACTGCGCTGGTCGACCTGCAGCACCGCGCAGTCACCGAACTTCGCGCTCTGGCAGGCCTGTGCCACCTGCTGGATGCGGGGTGCGATCTGCGCCGCTTCCAGCTGCACCTGCACGTCGTGTTCGTAGGCGAGGAATGCGCCCTCCGGTGAAGCAACGGCCGCTTCGGCGGCAGTAGCGCCTGCATCGGCCGCCACATCGCCGTGTTTGGCGCAGGCTGCCAATGCAAGCAGCAGCACCGGCATCGCCACCACGCGCGTCCACGCGTGCAGCGGCCTCACAGTGCCGCTCCGTCGTAGGACATGACGGCCAATGTGGCCAGATCCACCTGCGGTACGCAGCGCACGTTCACCGCCACCATCGGCGTGCCGGTGCGCGGATCCACCGCTTCACTGTACGGCGCGACGCCACACTCGCGGCAGTGGTGGTGATCGATATGCGCCTTGTTGAAATGATAGGTGGCCACGTCCGCCGGATCGGTGGTCAGCTGGAACGCCTCGCGCGGGGCGAACCACAGCAGGCTGCCGCGGCGGCGGCACATCGAGCAGTTGCAGTCGATGACATCGCTGATTGGCGCCTCGGCCTGTACGGTGAATGCGATCCTGCCGCAATGGCAGCTTCCCTGGTATTCCATGTCCTGCGCTCCGCTGGAGAGTCCCTGTCTGCGCCCATGGTAATCCTATGGCACGGGGACAAAGCAGCCCCGGGGCCCTATGCTCGGGGTTTGACCCTGTACAGGAACGCCGATGCGCCCGCATCTCCTTGCCCTCGCCCTGGTCGCCGCCCTGGCCGGTTGCCAGCCGGCCGACGCCCCGACCAACGGTTCCACCCCGGCCGCCAGCCAGCAGGCCGGTGACGCGGCGGTCGATGCCGCCTTCGCCGACCTGTCCAAGCGCGCCCTGGACACCTGGATGCAGCTTTCGCCGGTCAGCGCCACCCAGATCGGTGACCACCGCTACGACAGCGAGCTGGACGACCTGAGCGCCGCCGGCCAGCAGAAGACCGTGGCCGCCTACAAGGCATTGCTGGGCGAGCTGGACAAGATCGAGGTGGCCAAGCTGGGCCGCGAGAACCAGGTGGACGCAGCGATCCTGCGCAACCAGCTGCAGTCGGAAATCTGGAACGCCGAAGTGCTGCAGTCCGGCAAGTGGGACCCGCAGCTGTACAACGGCATCGCCGGCAGCGCGATCTACGGCCTGATGGCGCGCGAGTTCGCGCCGCTGCCGGAGCGCCTGAAGTCGGCCACCGCACGCATGGAAAAGCTGCCGGCGATCTTCGCCCAGGCCCGCGAGAACCTGGATCCGGCCCGCGTGCCGAAGATCCATGCCGAGACGGTGGCCAAGCAGAACAAGGGCATCCTCAGCATCGTCGATACCTTCATCACCCCGCACATCGGTGAACTGCCGCAGGCCGACCAGCAGCGCCTGCAGGCCGCCATCGACGGCCTGAAGAAGGCCGTGGACGAACAGCAGACCTGGCTGGACAAGACCCTGGTGCCGAATGCCAAGGGCGACTTCCGCATCGGTGCGGAAAAGTACGACCAGAAGCTGAAGTTCGCGCTGAGCTCCTCGCTGTCGCGCCAGGAGATCGGTGAGCGTGCACGCGCCGAACTCAAGCGCGTGCGCGAAGACATGTACGGCATCGCGCAGACCGTGCTGAAGGACAAGCCGGGTGCGCCGGAAATGCCGGCCCAGCCGACCGACGAGCAGCAGCAGAAGGCGATCGAGGCGGCACTGGAACTGGCCTACGCCGACAAGCCGGCGCGCGACAAGGTGGTCGACGACGCCAAGGCCGCGCTGGAGCAGTCCACCGCGTTCGTGCGCGAGCACGACCTGGTGACCCTGCCCGATGCGCCGGTGGACATCATCCTGATGCCGGAATTCCAGCGTGGCGTGGCCGTGGCCTACTGCGATTCGCCGGGCCCGCTGGACAAGAACCTGAAGACCTTCTACGCCGTGTCGCCGATTCCGGACGACTGGAACGAGAAGCAGGTCGACTCGTTCCTGCGTGAATACAACTCGCGCATGATCCACCTGCTGAGCATCCACGAAGGCACCCCGGGCCACTACCTGGAAGGCTGGCACTCGGCCAAGTTCCCCTCGACCCTGCGTGCGGTGCTGCGTTCGGGTCTGTTCGCCGAAGGCTGGGCGGTCTACACCGAGCGCATGATGCAGGAGCAGGGTTACCTCAACAACGACCCGCTGTTCCACCTGGTACAGCTGAAGTTCTACCTGCGCACGATCTCCAACGCGATCCTCGACCAGGGCGTGCACGTGGACAACTGGGATCGCGAAAAGGCGATGCACCTGATGACCCACGACGCGTTCCAGCAGGAAAGCGAAGCCGCCGGCAAGTGGGTGCGCGCGCAGCTGACCTCGGCGCAGCTGCCGACCTACTTCGTCGGTGCGCAGGAACACTTCGACACCCGCAAGGCGGTGCAGGAGAAGCTGGGCGACAAGTTCAACCTGAAGGCCTACCACGACCAGGTGCTGTCCTACGGCGCCCCGCCGGTGCGTTTCGCACGCCAGCTGATGCTGGACCAGCCGATCGAGTGATCGCGCAGGTGTGAGATGAAGCGGAGCGGCCCGGGGAAACCCGGGCCGCTTTATTTATTCGCCCCTGCTTGGGCTACTGCCGGGTCAGAGCAGATGGATGTACATTTTCTTTGAGCCCAGCCGCAGATCCACGAAGTACTCGGCACCACAGCCACGACAGGCTGCAGGGCAATCCTCATCGCTGCCCCGCTCGTTTTCCAATGAGCCAGCCACTACCGGGTATCCGCACTCGAAACAGTTGAAAGCCACATGGTTGCCATGCGGATCAGCAGGGATCTCGTCACCCTCACCGTCCATCACGAGAAAATCCGTGATTCTCATCGCCACTCCCTCCGGCTGAATTGATGACGACAGACTAGCCGACTCTTGAGCTTCAGGCGCCACTCCGGTCCTGAACACCTGCAAACCGGGCCTGTGCGGCCTCACAACTGGCAAACGACTCCGGGCGCATCGTTCGCATCGCCTCCCCGTCCCTGCAGGTTCCCATGCCCTCCCTGGTGCTACGCCTTGGCCTCCTCTCCGCTGCCTTGGCGGCCGCCCCTGCCTACGCCGCCTGCCCCCCGCCACCGGCTGGACACCCCGACATCCGCGCCCTGGGCTACTACACCGACAAGGCTGGATCGGTGATCGACCCGGTACTGCACCAGCAGAACAAGGACGCCACTGCGCCGCTGGACCGCTATGCCGCCGACGTGGCGCGCATGAGCGATGACTACCTGCGCACCGGTGACCCGGCAGCGGCACAGTGCACGCTGAGCTGGCTGGGTGCGTGGGCCGATGATGGCGCCATGCTCGGGCAGATGATCCGGGTCAACAACGATCAGTCGTTCTACATGCGGCAGTGGATGCTCGATGCGGTAGCCATGGCTTACCTGAAGGTGCATGACCAGGCCAACCCGCAGCAGCGCGCGCGTATCGATCCGTGGCTGCAGAAGCTGGCACGGGCCAACCTGGCGTACTGGGACAACCCGAAACGGCGCCGCAACAACCACTACTACTGGGGCGGTCTGGGCGTACTGGCCACCGGCCTGGCCACCGACGACGAGGCCTTGTGGCAGGCCGGCCACGCCGCCTTCCAGAAGGGCATCGATGACATCCAGGACGATGGCAGCCTGCCGCTGGAGATGACCCGTGGACAGCGTGCCCTGCACTACCACGACTACGCATTGGCGCCGCTGGTGATGATGGCTGAGCTGGCGCGGCTGCACGGCCAGGACGGGTACGCCAGCGGGGATCACGCCATCGACCGCCTTGCCCGCCGCGTCATCGAAGGCAGCAAGGACCCTGCATGGTTCAACGAACACACCGGCGTTGCACAGCTGCCCCTGCAGGCCAGCGGCTGGGTCGAGTTCTACCGGTTGCGATCACCGGATGGCGGCCTGTTCAATGCCGCGCATGCACGCGGCCCGTTCCACTCGCCACGGCTCGGCGGCGACCTTACGCTGATGGCCACGCATGGCATCGTGCGCACGCCGCTGCGTTAGCAGCGTGCCTCAGCGCGATGCCGGATGCAGCAGGCGTTGGAACTCGGCGACGGTGCACCCCTGAGCCGCGCACCCCGGCACACGAAGCGCGACGCGGCCCGGCGGCTGCGCGTTGGCCAGCGGCAGCGCATCGCGCAGCTGCGCGGTGGTCGGGTAGACGTAGGCCAGGCGGATCCGTTCCACCCCGCTGTGGCGATCACGCCAGCGCTCGAACTGCAGCAGGCCGCCGATCGGCGTCTTCTCGTACTGGCCCGGCAGGCTGTAGTCGCTGATTCCCAACGCCGCCAGCACCGAACCGATATTGGAATCGTGACCGACCAGCAGGCTCACTTTCGGCGATGCGGGATCTTCCAGCAACGCATCCACGCGTGCCAGCAACGGTCCGGCCACATCCCGCGCCACCTCGGGCGTTCCGAACAGGATGTCCTGGTAGCGGTTGCGGATCTGCGCCAGCGCCTGCCATTGCGCCTCGGTGGTCAACCGGCCCCAGCCTTCGCGGGGGATGCCACTGCCCTGGTAGTGCTCCATCAACAAGGCATCGACCAGCCCGCTGGCCAGAGCCAGTGATCCGGAGACGCGTGGCTCCTTTCCCGGTTCCGCGCTGAAGGTGGTGTCGGACAGCGCCAGATGGCAGTCGTTGTGCCCCTTGCATGCCGCCGACTGCGGATAGCGGGTGATCTCCTCCACCACGGACAGTGCCGGTGCCAGATCGGATGCGGACAGCGCCTGCTGCATCGCCGATGCCGCACGTGCGCGGAACGCCGCGTCATCGCGGTGGATCACCGGATTGAACAGCGGGTCCATCGTGCCCAGCGGCATGCGTTGCTCGACCGCAACATGGCAGCCCGGGAAGGCACCGGCAACGAAGAACTGCGCGGTGGCCTGGGTGCGCTGCAGGCTGTTGGCGTACGCGTGGAAGTCATCCTCCTGCGGGCAACCCGACACCGGCAACAGCTGCGCCTGGCGCAGCCACTGGGCGATGTAGCGACCCATGTAGACCTCCAGCACGCCTCCCTTGGTAGTCAGCTCGCCCGGTGCCACCTCCCAGCGCGGCCAGGCCTCGGGCGTCGCATTGGCCAGCGCGCCGGAGGCTACCACCGGCGCGCGCAGGTTGTGACGGCTGAGCAGGACGACCTGCTTGAGCTGGTCGCCGTCCATGGGTGCCGGCGCAGCCGTGGCAACCGTGGCAACCAGGCTGAGTGCCAGCAACAGGGAGCGCAGGGGGCGGATCATGCAGGTCTCCGGAAACACGCTGGGGCCAGAGCCCTTTCCTGCGGAAAGGGATCCGACCCCGAAGCGATCATTGATCGGCAGCAACAAATCCACCGGTCTGCCGCGCCCACAACCGTGCGTACAGGCCACCGGCTGCAATCAGCTCGGCATGGGTGCCGGTCTCCACGATGCGTCCCTGGTCCATCACCACCAACCGGTCCATGCGCGCGATGGTCGACAGCCGGTGCGCGATCGCGATCACCGTCTTGCCGCCCATCAGCTCATCCAGGCTGTCCTGGATCGCCGCTTCCACTTCCGAGTCCAGTGCCGAGGTTGCTTCGTCCAGCACCAGGATCGGTGCGTCCTTCAGCAGCACGCGGGCAATGGCGATGCGTTGGCGCTGGCCACCGGACAGCTTCACGCCGCGCTCGCCGACATGTGCGTCGTAGCCACGACGCCCCTGCCCGTCCACCAGCGTATCGATGAAGGCTTCGGCACGCGCCTTGGCCACGGCTGCGCGCAACTGCGCATCGGTCGCGTCGGGGCGACCGTACAGCAGGTTGTCGCGGATCGAGCGATGCAGCAGCGACGTGTCCTGGGTAACCACGCCGATCTGCTGGCGCAGGCTTTCCTGGGTGACGTAGGCAATGTCCTGGCCGTCGATCAGGATGCGGCCGCTTTCCAGGTCGTACAGGCGCAGCAGCACATTGACCAGGGTCGACTTGCCGGCACCCGAGGGACCGACCAGGCCGATCTTCTCGCCCGGCTTCACCACCAGGTCGAGGCCGGCGATCACGCCGCCCTTCTTGCCGTAGTGGAAATGGATGTCCTGGAAGTGCACGCCACCACGGGTCACCTGCAACGGGACCGCATCCTCGCGATCCTGCACCGTCAGCGGCTGCGCGATGGTGGTGATGCCGTCCTGCACCGTGCCGATGTCCTCGAAGATGCCGTTGATGGTCCACATGATCCAGCCGGACATGTTGTGGATGCGGATCACCAGACCGGTCGCCAGGGTGATCGCACCGACGGTGATGTGGCCGCCATTCCACAGCCACAGCGCCAGCCCGCAGGTACCGGCGATCAGGAAACCGTTGACGATGGCGATGGTCAGGTCCATGCCGGTGGTCACCCGGGTCTGCGCGCGGTGCTTGACCGCCAGTTCCTGGATCGACTCGGCCACGTAGGCCTGCTCGCGCCCGCCATGGGCGAACAGCTTCAACGTGGGAATGTTGGTGTAGCCATCGACGATGCGGCCCATCGCCTTGGAACGCGCTTCGGACGCAATCCAGGCCCGTTCCTTCGCGCGCGGCACGAAGTAGACCAGGATCACCGCATAGGCCAGCAGCCACAGGATCAGCGGCACCATCAGCCGCCAGTCGGCCTGCGCGAACAGGTACAGCGCGGTGCCGGTGTAGACCACGATGTACCAGAGCGAATCGACCATCTGCACCGCCGATTCGCGCAGCGAGGTACCGGTCTGCATCACCCGGTTGGCGACGCTGCCGGCAAAGTCGTTCTGGAAGAAGCTCAGGCTCTGCCGCACCACGTAGTTGTGCATCAGCCAGCGCGAGCGGTTGCTCAGGCCGGGCACGATGGCCTGGTTGACCAGCAGGTTGTGCAGGCCGACCAGGATCGGCCGCGCGATGACCGTGATGAACAGCATCCAGCCCAGGTCGTTGGCATGGCGCTTGAAGAAGTCGGCACCGGGCTGCTCGGCGACCATGTCGACGATGCGGCCCAGGTAATCGAACATCGCCACTTCCACCAGCGCCAGCAGCAGGCCGGCGATGAGCGTGGCCAGCAGCACCGGCCACACCGGGCGCAGGTAGTGCAGGTAGAACGGCAGCACCTTGCGCGGAGGCATCCGCCCGTCCACGGGCGGGAACACCGGAATCAGGGATTCAAACCAACGGAACATCGCATTCCCTCGCCATCTTTAGCTGGCGGAGTATCCCATGCCGCATGTGTACGCCGGCCGACGATCGCTGCGGCTGCGGTCGTGCCGGCCGCTGGCCGGCAACCTTGTGACGCATCCGGGGATCATGAGGTTGCCGGCCAGCGGCCGGCACTACCCATCGGATTCGTCAAACGTCAGCGCCGGGCCACGCCCGGCGGCGTCATTTCACTGGGGTGAACAGCAGGTCCTGGAAATCGAAACTGAAATCGGTCAGGTCGGAAATCGGCTGCATGCGCACCTCGCGCACCTTGCCGTCCGGGTCCAGGCTGAAGTTCACGAACGCGTCGGCGTTGAGCGAACGGTCGTCCCAGCGCACGATGAAGGTGTCGTGCTGCCAGTGCTCCAGGCGACCGCTCAGCTGCGCGGTCTTGGCAAAGCGCAGGCGCAGTCCCTTGCCCTCGGCACTGACCTGCATGTCGCCATACCAGCGGTCGCGGAACGTGCCTGTGTAGCCGGCCAGCGCCAGCGACGGCCTGCTGCCCTTGTCGCGCGCGCTCTGGTGCTTGGCCCACGCCTCGTCGGCCTTGTCCTGTCCCTTGGCCACGGCCTTGGCATAGGCGTCCACCCAGTCATGCTTTTCACCGCCCAGGTAGGCATCGAGCACACTCAGGGTGATCGCATTGAACGCCGCGCCCACTTCCTGGTTGGTCAGCACCACCACGCCCAGTTTCTCGCCCGGTACCAGGGTCAGCCGCGAGACCATGCCCGGCCAGCCACCGGTGTGCCAGACCAGCTTCTGCCCGCGGTAGTCGCTCAGGCTCCAGCCTTCGCCATAGCCGGCGAAGTTGGCCCGCGCCGGTGCCAGCTCCGGCACGCTCGGCGCCGGGATTGACTGCGGCGTGATCATCCGCCACATCTGCTGCTGGCTCTTCTCGGAGAACAACGGCGTGCCGTCGGCCAGTTTGCCTTCGGCCAGCTGCACCTGCATCCAGCGTGCCATGTCGTGCGCACTGGAATAGATGCCACCAGCGCCGGCATTGTTCGACCAGGTCAGCGGCGCGACAGTGCGCAGGTCCTTGAAATCGTACTTGGCGTGGCCGACCGCCGCCTTGTCGCCCGGCTTCAGGTGGTCGGCGTTGTAGCGCGTGCCAACCATGCCCACCTTGTCAAAGATGCGGGTCTGCAGGAACTGCTGGTAGCTCATGCCGGAAACGTGCTCGATCACCTGCTGGGCGACCGCGTACAGGATGTTGTCGTAGGCATAGCTCTCGCGGAAACCACCCTTCAGCGGCACCTGGCCCAGCCGCTCCACCACTTCGGCATTGCTGTACGAGGTGGTCGGCCAGAACAGCAGGTCACCGGCACCCAGGCTCAGCCCGCTGCGATGCGACAGCAGGTCGCGGATCGTCATCTGCCCGGTCACGAACGGATCGGACATGCGGAACGACGGCAGGTGGTCGATCACCTTGTCGTCCATCTTCAGTTTGCCGTCCTCGGCCAGCAGGTTCAGCGAAGTGGCGGTGAACGCCTTGGTGTTGGAAGCAATGGCGAACAGCGTATCGGCCTGCACCGGTTCCGGCTTGCCCTGCTCGCGCACGCCCCAGCCGCGTTCCAGCACCACCTGGCCGTCCTTGACCACGGCCACGGCGACGCCGGGCACGTCGAACTGCGTGCGCACGCGCTCGACGGTCGCATCCAGGTCCTGCAGCTGCGCCGGGGTCGCCGCGCTTGCCATGGTCGTGCATGCCAGCAGCACGGCTCCTCCAATCCAGGTTTTCATCCAGCACCATCTCCGAACAGGGGTAGCGGCCATGTGCAGGCCGTCACCAGGGTTTCGCAGGATGGTAACGGTCTGCGGCGCAGCCTGCCCTGTGCCATAGGAGGGGTGCCATGGGCGGGAACGGCCAACCAGACAACGGATCCACCATCATTCCATGCCTGCGCTATCGCGACGCGCAGGCGGCCATCGACTGGCTGCAGCGCGCCTTCGGCTTCCATGCCCAGGCCGTCTACGCGGAGGGCGATACGGTGTTCCATGCGCAGCTCACCTTCGGCCACGGCATGATCATGCTCGGCTCGGCCGACAAGGAAAGCGAGTGGAACCAGCATGCGGCGATGCCTGACGAGGTCGGCGGCCGCCAGACCCAGAGCGCCTGCGTGATCGTCACCGATGCCGATGCGCACTACGCCCGGGCCAAGGCCGCCGGGGCACGCATCGTCATCGACATTGCTGACCAGGACTACGGCGGACGCGGCTACGCCTGCGCCGACCCGGAAGGCTATCTGTGGTGGTTCGGCAGCTACGACCCGTGGCGCGCGGACCACGACCAGTGACCGCGACCGCCCGTCCGGCGGAGATCCGCTGCGGCATCGGTGGCTGGGTGTTTCCCGAATGGCGTGGCGGCATGTTCTATCCGCCAGGCCTGCCGCAGCGCGAAGAGCTGGCCCATGCCAGCCGCGCCCTGCGCTGCATCGAAATCAACGGCACCTTCTACCGCACGCCCACTGCGGCGCAGTGTGCGCACTGGGCCGCGCAGACGCCGGAAGGCTTCCGGTTTTCGATGAAGGCGCCACGCTACCTGGTACAGCGCCGTGACCTGTCCAGCACCGTGGAGGCGGCCGCACCGTTCCTTGAGGCGGCGTTGGCGCTCGGTGACCGGCTCGGCCCGTTGCTGTGGCAGTTCGATCCGCGCCATCCGGCCGATGCCGATGCATTGTGCGCGCTGATGGCGCAGCTGCCGAAACAGCTGGAAGGGGTGTCGCTGCAGCATGCGCTGGAGGTCCGCAACGCCGAGGCACATGGCCCGGCACTGGTCGCCGCCGCCCGTCGACACGGCGTGGCGCTGGTGATCGAGGACAGCGACGAGGCCCCCCTGCACGGTGACGTCAGTGCCGGTTTCGTCTACGCACGGATCAAGCGCAGCCAGGCCCGCTTGAACGAGGGCCTGCCGGCGCCGGTGCAGCAGCGTTGGGTGGAACGCGCAACGCGCTGGTCACAGGGCGAGCCGGTGGAGGACCTGCCCTGCCTGGCCGCGCCGGCTCCGGAAACTCCGCGCGAGGTCTACCTGCTGTGCATCGGTGCTGGCAAGGCACGCAACCCGGCGGCGGCGATGGCCCTGCAGCGGCGGGTAGATGGGGCCAGCAATTCCTCACGCGGATAGCGCTGCGGTCATCGCCTTGCCTCACAATAGGCGGATGAGCACACCCGACACCCGCAAAGCGCTGTGGCAGATCCACTTCTGTGTCCTGCTGTGGGGCGTCACCGCTATCCTCGGCAAGCTGATCACCCTGCCGGCGCTGCCGCTGGTGTGGTGGCGCATGCTGCTGGTGACGGCGATGCTGGCCCTGCTGCCGCGGGTCTGGCGCGGGTTGCGTACCCTGCCACTGCGACTGGTGGCCGGTTATGCCGGCATCGGCGCGCTGGTCGCCCTGCACTGGCTGACCTTCTACGGCGCGGTGAAACTGGCCAATGCCTCGGTGGCCGCCACCTGCATTGCACTGGCCCCGGTGTTCACCTCGATCATCGAACCCTGGGTGGCCAAGCGGCCGTTCCAGCTGCGTGAACTGGCGTTCGGCCTGGCGGTGCTGCCGGGCGTGGCACTGGTGGTCGGTGGCGTGCCCGATGGCATGCGCCTGGGCGTGTTGATCGGCGCGATATCGGCGCTGCTGGTGGCGGTGTTCGGCTCGCTCAACAAGCGCATGGTCAGCCACGCCGATCCGCTCACGGTCACCGCGCTGGAGCTGGGTGCGGGCACCCTCACCCTGACCCTGCTGGCACCGCTGATGCCCTACCTGCTGCCGGCGCTGGCCAGCCCACTGTGGGTGGTCCCGGACCTGCACGACGGCATCCTGCTGCTGGTGCTGGCCGGGTTCTGCACGCTGCTGCCGTTCGCCCTGGCCCTGGTCGCACTGCGCCACCTGAGCGCCTATACGGTGCAGCTGGTGACCAACCTGGAGCCGGTCTATGCGGTGGTGCTGGCGGTGGTGCTGCTGCGCGAGCAGCACGAAGTCACCCCGTGGTTCTACCTGGGCGTGGCGATCATCGTCGGCGCGGTATTCCTGCATCCGTTGTTGAACCGTCGCAAGCCGGTGCAGCATCCGGAAATTCTTGGTACGGCCGAGGCACGTAACATCGCCGATTGAGTGCCTCCGCGCCGGGCGTGGATGGCCGTATCAACGCTGCGGCCAGTGCCATGCAGGAGCGTCCAGCAGGCCCTGCCCGCTCAACAGCGTGCGCCCCTGTTCCTTGTGCAGATGCAGCGAATGACAGCCGGGCGCCTGCTCCAGTGCTGCGATCAGGCGGCTGGCGTGTGAGACCACCCACACCTGGCTGCGTGCACTTGCGGCGATGATCAGTCGCGCCAGCGCTGGCAGCAGGTCCGGATGCAGGCTGGTCTCCGGCTCGTTGAGCACCAGCAGCGGTGGCGGGCGTGGCGTGTGCAACGCAGCGGCCAGCAGCAGGAAGCGCAGCGTGCCATCGGACAGTTCGGCCATCGACAGCGGCCGCAGCAGCCCCGGCTGGTGGAAGCGCAGGGCTAATCGACCGTCCAGTTCCCCGAAGCCGACCGTGGCGCCGGGGAAGGCATCATCGACGCTGCGTGCCAACGCGACCGGATCTCCGATCTCGAGAATGGTCACCCAGGCCGCCGCCAGATCCCGCCCGTCGTGGTGCAGTACCGGCGTGCGCGTAGCCATCGCCGGCTGCCGCGCCGGGGCATCGGCATCACTGCGGAAATGGTCGTAGAAGCGCCAGCGGCGGATGTACTCACGCAAGGCGATGGTTTCCGGCATGCGCTGCGGATCGCCGACCTGGGTGAACAGGCTGTCGAACAGCGACAACCCGTCATCCACGAGATCCCAGCCGCGCGCATGGCGTTGCCGTACCATCGCCCCGCGACGATCGACCAGCAGATTGGCGCTGCGCAGGAACGGCCCGGCCCAGATCGCCTCGGCCTTGATCTGCGGATCCAGCGCAAACGCCGAACGGCTGGGTGGCGGGTAGCCCAGGTCGATGGCATAGCCGAACTCGTCGGTGGTGAAGCCCAGCTTCAGCCCCACCGATGACTGCCGGGGCCCTCCCTGCAGCGGGATCTCGCCGGCCGCGACCCGACGATCGATGGATTCGGGACCGGCCCACAGCGCCGAACCGAGCCCACCTTCACGGGCCAGCACCGCCGCGACGCCGCCCTGCGCGGTCTCCGCCAGCAGGCGCAGCGCGCGGTACAGGCTGGACTTGCCACTACCGTTGTCACCGGTCACCACGTTCAACTGCTGCAACGGCAGTACCAGCCCGTGCAGCGAGCGATAGTGGGCGATGGCCAGGGTCTGCAGCATGGCTGGTGTCCGTGGAAACAGGGACGTCATGCTGGCCGGTTCTGATCGCAGGAGCTGCGACGCGACGTGAATCGGGAAGAGCATCCACGCATGGCGTGGATCTACTGGAACGGCATCGAATCATCCGCACGTCGCATGCGTTCAGCGCGCGAGTCGCCGGTGTTTCAGCCCGCCAGCTCCACCCGGTTGCGGCCATTGCCCTTGGCGCGGTACAGCGCCTTGTCGGCACGGGCCAGCATCGCGTCCACGCTTTCACCGGCGTGATGCTGGGCAACGCCGATGCTGATCGTGACCGGGAAACCCAGCGGAAGATCCGCCACGGCCAGGCGCAGGAATTCGCATTGCAGTTCGGCCGTGCGCAGATCGGTGCCCGGCATCACCGCCACGAACTCTTCGCCGCCATAGCGCGCCGCCATGCCACGGCCAGCGAAATGCGAGCGCAGCAGCACGCCGAGCTCGGCCAGCACCCGGTCGCCGGTGGCATGCCCCTGGAAATCGTTGATGTGCTTGAAATGGTCGATGTCGAGCAGCGCCACGCAGGCCACGCCCGGTTGCCCATCGATCTCCACCACCGCCTCTTCCAGTGCCGCCGCCATCGCGCGGCGGTTGGGCAGGCCGGTCAACGCATCGGTGCGGCTCTGCTCGGCCAGGTCGGCATTCTGCGCCAGCAGCACGTCCTGGTACTCCGACAGCAGGCGCTCGTAGTCATCGCGTTCCAGCATGTGCTTCTGGATGTCGAGCGCGAAACGGCGCAGCTCCATCACCAGCATCACCTGCCGTGACAGTGCGGCCAGTGCCTCGGCCTTGTCGCTGGGCAGGTGCTGCGGATGTGCATCGAACACGCACAGCGTGCCCAGAGGCAGTCCATCGGAACTGATCAATGGCGCACCGGCGTAGAAGCGGATGTGCGGGTCGCCGGTCACTACCGGGTTGTCGTGGAAGCGGATGTCCTGCAACGCGTCCTCGACCACCATGATTTCCTGCGGCTGCAGGATGGCGTGGCCACACATCGATTCGCTGCGCAGGTTCTCCGCCGCGTCGATGCCCTGGATCGACTTGAACCACTGCCGTTCGACGTCGATGAGGGTCACCGCCGCCATCGAGGTACCGCAGACCGCCTTGGCGATCGCCACCAGGTCGTCGAATGACTTCTCGCGCTGCGAATCCAGGATCCGGTAGCGGTACAGCGCCTCGAGCCGAAGGGCTTCGTTGGCAGGCTTGTCGGGCTTGATCATGCAGCGTCACATTCCGGCAGGTCACTGCGGAGTCTAGCTGATGCCGGTGCGCAATCCGCACAACGGGGAGTGCCGGCCGCTGGCCGGCATCCCGCGCTCATTCGATGCCTGGTGCTGCCGGCCAGCGGCCGGCACTACCGCGCGTTACCAGTCCAGCTGCTTGGGCAGCAGGCCCTGCAGCTCCTGTTCGGTCAGGTTGCGCCACTGGCCCGGCTTCAGCGCACCGATCTTGATGTTGTCGATGCGCACGCGGCGCAGCTGGGTCACCCGATAGCCGAACTCGGCCGCCATCAGGCGGATCTGCCGGTTCAGTCCCTGCTGCAGGGTGATGCGGAATCCGAACTTGGCGATGCGCGAGGTCTTGCACGGCAGCGTCATCTGGTCGTGGATGCGCACGCCGCGCGCCATGCCACGCAGGAACTCGTCGGTAACCGGCTTGTTCACCGCCACCAGGTACTCCTTCTGGTGGCCGTTCTCGGCACGCAGGATCTGGTTGACGATGTCGCCGTTGCTGGTCATCAGGATCAGGCCTTCGGACTCCTTGTCCAGGCGGCCGATCGGGAAGATGCGCTGTTCATGGCCGACGAAGTCGACGATGTTGCCCTTGACCGAGGTTTCGGTGGTGCAGGTGACGCCCACCGGCTTGTTCAGCGCGATGTAGACGTGGCGGCGGGCGCCGGGCTTGCGTGCGACGCGCGCGCGCAGCGGCTGGCCGTCGACCAGCACCTGGTCTTCCTCGCCCACCACCGCACCGGTGCCGGCCGCGTGGCCGTTGACGGTGACGCGGCGGGCGGCGATCAGGCGATCGGCCTCGCGGCGGGAGCAGAAGCCGGTGTCGGCGATATGTTTGTTGAGTCGGGTGGTCATCGCCCTATTATCCGGCATCGCCGCCCGCTGCGCTTCATGCCGGGGCCGGCGGATCGAGCTCTTCGCCGTCGAACACCCGGTTGCGACCGGCGCGCTTGGCCACGTACATGGCATGGTCGGCCCGCCGCAGCAGCCCGGCCAGGTCGTCCTCGCCCGGCCGCCACTGCGCCAGTCCGATGCTGGCGGTCACCTCCAGCCCCGGCACCTGCAGCGCCCGCCCGGCCTCGGTGATGCGCTGGCGCAGGCGGTCCAGCCGCGCCGACGCCGCCTCGCGCGGCATGCCGGGCATCAGCAGCAGGAACTCCTCACCGCCCATCCGCACCACTTCATCCTGGCTGCGCACCGCAGCGCGCAGCGCGCGTGCCACCGCCACCAGTACCTGATCACCCACGGCATGGCCGTGACGGTCGTTGATGTCCTTGAACAGATCGATATCGAGGAAGCCGATCACCAGCGGGCCGCGCTCACGGTCAACCTGTGCCAGGTGACGGGCCAGCTGCTGCAGGCCGGCGCGGCGATTCGGCAGTCCGGTCAAGCCGTCGGTTTCGGCCAGCTGGCGCAGTTCATCGCGCTGCTGGCGCAGCCGGCCCAGCCGCTGGTTCATGGCATAGGCGGCCATCATCAGCAGCCAGGTCACCGACAGCTGCAGTGCTTCGACCCGGTACTCCAGCAGCCATTCCGCACGGCAGGCATCGGCGATGATCAGGACCAGCATCGGTGCCAATGCGGCCAGTCCAGCCTGCGCCCAACGGTCGCCACGCCAACGGGCCCATACGCCCATCAGCAATGCCAGGCCACACCCCAGCAGATAGGACACCTGCAGGCCCTGCGCGACCCAGGCCAGCTGTTCCCAGCGCAGCCACGGCACCAGTACGGCCAGCGCCAGCAGGCCCCACAGCACGGTCGCCTGCAATGGCCGCGATCGTGGCCATACGCGGTCACCGCCGTTCAGCCGCCACAGTGCCGGCAGTACCAGCGCCTGGGTGGCGGCGGTCAGCGAGAGCAGCCACCAGGCCCCGCGCTCCCCCACCGGCAGCCACGGCTCCGGGTAGCCACTGAGGCCGCCGAGGATGGCCTGCCACAGCACCAGCACCGTGGTGCCGGCAACGTAGACCAGGAAACTGCGATCGCGCGTGGTCAGGAAGGCCATCAATGCCGACAGCGCCAATGCGATCGCCACAGCGATGCAGGCAGCACGCATCAGCAGGCGGGCGGTGTCGTTCTGCTGTACCGGGCTGGGCGCGCCCAGCCGCAGGGTCGGTACCCAGCGCGCCTTCAGCGGCGTCTGCCAGGAGACCAGGAACGGCGCGTGGCTGCCCGCCGGCGGCACCGCAACCAGGCCGATGCCCGCGCGGAAGCGCGAGTCGCGGGTGCGGGCGTCGTGCATGTTGCCGCAGATTTCGCGGTCGCCGTGCTGGACCCGCACTTCGCCGGCAAAGACATTGAATACATCCAGCGCCTGTGGCTGGCCCGACCAGCCTTCCTGCGGAGCCGGTACCAGCACCTGCTGGCGGGAACCGGACAGCATCTGCGGCGTGCATGCTCGATGTGGGGTCGGTTCGTCGGTGGCGCCCCCCACCAGCAGATAATCGCGGCCCGACACGGCCACGGCGGCCTGAAGCGGCCACGGCATCGCCAACCACACCAGCAGTACGACCAGCACCGCTCCTGTTCCGTACCGCCACTGCCTGACGCCCACGCCACATCCTGTTCCTGCTTACGTCCGCGCCCACTGCGCGTCGCCCCTGGCGCGCATTATCGCAGCCGGACGTGCGTCGCACGTGTAGACCAAAGTCGCCGCCAAGCCATTCAGCCAGCCCCCTGCGGCCCTTTCACCGCGACCAGCCGCACCGGGCGCAGATCGGCCAGGGTCATCCGTTCCAGCGGCTGCGGCCGCTCGATCGCGTAGCCCTGCAGGCCCTGCACACCGAGCCGGGTCAGCGCACCCGCCACTTCGGCGGTCTCCACCCATTCGGCCACCACCTCCATCTGCAGCTCACGTCCCAGCTCGCTGATCGCGCGCACGGTGGCGTGGCTGACCGGGTCGGTATCCATGTCGCGCACGAACGCACCATCGATCTTCAGGATGTCGGCCGGCAGCTGGCGCAGGTAGCCGAACGAGGACAGGCCGGAGCCGAAGTCATCCAGCGCCATCCGGCAGCCGCGCGCCTTCACGGCGTCGATGAACGCCCGGGCCTGGCTGAGATTGCTGATCGCTGCGGTCTCGGTGATCTCGAAGCACAGCTTGGAGGCCAATGCGCGGTTGCGCTCGAGCAGGTCGCAGACGAAGGCAAGGAACCCCGGCTCGGCGATCGACTGCGCGGACACATTGACGTTGCACAGGCCCAGCTGGCGCACGTGCGCCGGGCAGACCTGCAGGTGGCGGAACAACAGCCCGAGCACGTGCCGGTCCAGCGCCACCGCCATGCCATAGCGCTCCACCGCCGGCATGAACTGACCGGGCAGGTGCAGGCTGCCATCGGTACCGCGCATGCGCACCAGCACTTCGTAGTGCAGGTAGGACGGATCGCCCACGCGGGCGATGCGCTGCGCGTACAGCAGCATGCGATTCTCCGCCATGGCCAGGCTGACACCCTGCAGACGCTCGGCCTCCTGCCGCCGCTCCTCCAGCGCCATCCGGTTCTCGTTGAAGCAGTGCACGCGGTTGCGACCGGCCTGCTTGGCCGCATAGCAGGCGCTGTCGGCGGCGCTCATCAACCAGTTCGCGTCCGGCGCCTCGGCACTGACCTCGACCACGCCGATGCTGCAGCTCAACTGCGGGCTGCCCTCGCTGATCGGGAACGTGGCCTGGCCCAGGTTGCGGATCACCCGCTGCAGCACGCGCTTGGCTTCGTCCTGGCCGGCATGGGCGAGAAACACCGCGAACTCGTCGGCACCCAGCCGGCCGACCCAGTCGCCATCACGCACCGCCGCCACCAGGTAATCGGCGAAACTGCGCAGCATCTGGTCACCCGCAGCATGGCCGAAGCTGTCGTTGACCAGCTTGAAGTGATCCAGGTTGATGTAGCACAGCGAATGCGTGCCGCCCTCGCTGCGCACCTGCAGCAGCGAACGTTCCAGCAGGCGTTCGATCTCGCGGCGGTTGATCAGGCCGGTCAGCGGATCGTGGCTGGCGTGATGCTCGATCTCACGTGCCAATGCGTGGTTCTGGCTGACATCCTCGATGATCGCGAACACCGACAGGCCACCACTGCTGTGCACGCCGGTACCACTCCAACGCCCCCAGACCAGGCTGCCGTCGCGGCGCCGGAAGCGCAGTTCGCTTGGCCGCAGCTGCCGGTCCCAGTCAATGCGGCCCACCCCATCGATGACCAGCTCGCCTTCCATCAGCAGGTCGTGCAGTGACATCTGCAGCAGCATGTCACGTCGATAATCGAGGATATCGGCCATCGCCTGGTTGGCTTCGATCACCTTGCCATCGGTGTCGAGCTTGAGCATGCCCACGTTGGCCTGGTAGAACGCCGCACGAAAGCGGCTTTCGTGCTCGGTCAGATCCTTGCCGACACGACGCGCCAGCGCCACCGCCATCAGGCTGATCGCCAGCACCGACAGGCCACCGACCACCAGCGTCGCGATCCGTACCATCGTGGCCATCCGCAGCAGCGCCTGCGAGAACGCCTGCGCCAGTACCTGCAACCGACGATCGAGATCGCGCAGCTGCTGCAGGTAACGGTCACGGACAGGCGCAGGCAAGGCGCTTTCGTCATGCCGCAGCTGCAGCTCGTCGACCAGGCGCTGCACCGCCATCAGGTCACCATCGGTCTGCCGCCACAACGCGGTCGCCTCGCGGAATGCGCCGATGTCACGTGCATGGCGGAAGGAGAACACCAGCCGCGGAATGTCGGCACGCGCGTTGCCGCCCTGCAGGAAACCCTGCCGGGCTTTGGCTTCATCCGGCTCGGCCTGTTCCAGCGCAAGCCGCGCCTGCAGATCACCCAATGGCACCTGCAGGGCCTGGCGTGCATCGTCCAGGTCCTGGGCATTCCCCCGCGCCAGATAACGGCTGAGCGCGGCGGTGGCTTCCTGCTGACCACGCGACCAGTAGCCCTGGCCGGCGATCCAGGCGGTGGAGGCCGCCTGCAGTTCCTGGATCAAGGCGGACAACGCGACCAATCCGATCGCCATGCCCGTCAGCAACGCAAATCGCAGTCCCAGGCCGCGGGTCATCGGTACCCGCCGACGCTGTTGGTCCGTGCCACTCCTACCCATCCCGGATCCCCCCGAATGTGCTGCGGTGACAACCTCCCTTGGAACCGGATCAGCCTAGGACCGGCAATGTGTTGGCCATGCGAAAAAAGGGACGGAGGGGATTAAGTCGTTTTCGGCATAAGCGCGTGGCCTGCCATATACGACTTAATCCCCTCCGTCCCCTTTTCCAGCGGCGGAACGGACAACGCCAGCCCGAAGGCTGGCGTTGTCATCGCTACGTTGCCGCTCAGTAGCTGCGCGGGCCGCGCGGCTTGAAGCCGTCACGACGCGGCGGGCGGCTGTCGCGGTCACCGCCGCGGTCGCCACCGTGGCCACCCGGACCGCCCGGGCCACCACGACGCGGGCCACCCGGGCCGCCCGGACCACGCTTGTCAAAGCGCGGCTTGAACGGACGCGGGGCCGGGTTGGTGTCTTCACCCGGGGCCAGCGCACGCATCTGCAGCTGCTGGCCGGACACCCAGACCTTCTGCAGGTGCGACAGCACGTCCGGCGGCATCTGTGCCGGAAGGTCCAGCAGCGAGAAGTCATCGTGGATGTCGATGCGGCCGATGAAACGGCTTTCCAGGCCAGCTTCGTTGGCGATGGCGCCGACGATGTTGGCCGGCTTCACGCCGTGCTGGTGGCCGACCGAAATGCGGTAGGTCTCCATGCCCTGCTCCGGCGCACCACGCGGCGGAACCTCGCGGCGCGGGCGCTGCTCGAAACCACCTTCGGCGTCGTCACGGCGCGGGCCACGCTCGAAGCGCGGACCACGCTCGTTGCGGTCGAAGCGATCACCGCGTTCCGGGCGGTCACCACGGTCGAAGCGTTCGCGCGGTGCGCGCTCTTCACGCGGGGCACGCACCGGCGGCTGCAGCAGGAACGGGGTGTCACCCTGCAGCATCTTGGCCAGCGCGGCAGCCACTTCAATGGCCGGCACGTTCTGCTCGTTCTCGAAACGCTCCAGCAGCTGGCGGTAGAAGTCCAGGCCACCGGCGCCGAGGGTTTCGCTGATGCGCGAGGTGAACTTGTTGATGCGGGTGTCGTTGACCGCTTCCACGCTCGGCAGCTGCATTTCTTCAATCGGCTGGCGGGTGGCGCGCTCGATCTGGCGCAGCATGCCCTTCTCGCGCGGGGTGGCGAACAGGATCGCCTCGCCGCTGCGGCCGGCACGACCGGTACGGCCGATGCGGTGCACGTAGCTTTCGGTGTCGTACGGGATGTCGTAGTTCAGCACGTGGCTGATGCGCTCCACGTCCAGACCGCGGGCAGCCACGTCGGTGGCGACCAGGATGTCCAGCTTGCCTTCCTTCAGCATGGCGATGGTGCGCTCACGCTGGGCCTGCTGCATGTCACCGTTGATCGCGGCAGCGGCCAGGCCACGGGCCTGCAGCTTGCTGGCCAGTTCTTCGGTGCCGGCCTTGGTGCGCGCGAAGATGATCATCGCGTCGAACGGCTCGACTTCCAGGATGCGGGTCAGCGCGTCCAGCTTGTGCATGCCGCTCACCCACCAGTAACGCTGGCGGATGTTGGCCGAGGTGGTGGTCTTGGCCGCGATGGTCACTTCCACCGGGTCCTGCAGGTAGGTCTGCGCGATGCGGCGGATCTGCGGCGGCATGGTGGCCGAGAACAGGGCCACCTGGCGCTGCTCCGGCAGCTTCTTCAGCACGGCTTCGACGTCGTCGATGAAGCCCATGCGCAGCATTTCATCGGCTTCGTCCAGCACCAGCGTCTTCAGCTCGGACAGGTCCAGGGTGCTGCGGTCCAGGTGGTCGATCACACGGCCGGGGGTACCGACCACGATGTGCACACCGCGACGCAGCGCCGACAGCTGCTGGCCGTACGGCTGGCCGCCGTACACCGGCAGCACGCGGAAGCCCGGGATCTTCGACGAATAGGACTGGAACGCCTCGGCAACCTGGATGGCCAGTTCGCGGGTCGGTGCCAGGATCAGGGCCTGCGGCTTGATCTGCTGCAGGTCGATGTTGGACAGTACCGGCAGCGCGAAGGCAGCGGTCTTGCCGGTGCCGGTCTGGGCCTGGCCCAGCACGTCGCGGCCTTCCAGCATCGCCGGGATGGTGGCGGCCTGGATCGGCGACGGGGTTTCGTAGCCGATGGCGGTGACCGCCTGCATCACGGGCTCGGACAGGCCGAGCTGCGCAAACTGCAGCGGCGCTTGGGAATCTTGGGACATGGGGAACTCCGAAGACACTGCCGTCTTCCTGGCAGTGCGATAAAAAAGGTGATGGTCCGCGCTTTGGGCGCCCTTCTTATCGCGTGCCCTGGCGCTGCTCGGTCGGAGGAGATTTCACTCGCTCAGAGCGGAATGATACCGCATTGATCCTGAACAACGCGTACAGCTTTCCGTGCGCGTGCCGTCATGCCCCGCGCTGGCGCACAATACGCGCCCTCTTCACCGGCCCGGCCGCTGGCTGCGCCCTTCCCCAGGAACCCCGCTCCATGCAGATTCTCGAATTCGACCTCGACGGTGACTACGTCGAACTCAAGCAGTTGCTCAAGCTGGCCGACCTGGTCACCAGTGGCGGCGAGGCCAAGATGGTCATCAGCGAAGGCCAGGTACGGGTCGATGGCGAAGTCGAACTGCGCAAGGCCTGCAAGATCCGCGCAGGCCAGGTGGTCGAATTCGCCGACAGCCAGATCCGGGTGCTGGCCGCCGGATGATCTGAACGGGCTGATCTGAACCGGTTCAGGCCACGCGCTGGGTCAGGTGTGAGGCGATCAGCTGCCTGAACGGTGCCACGCCTTGTGCCAGACGCAGGCCCGCCGCGCGCAGCAGCCGCGCCGGGCGACGATCGTCGGTGTACAGGCTGGCGATTGCATTGGTGGCCTCGTACAGCGGCCGCGACGCCAGCCGGTGACCACGCTGGTAGCTGGCCAGCATGCCGGCGGCGGCAATGTCGGCACCACGTCGCTGCTGCGCGACGATGCCCTGTGCGAGCCGCTGTGCGCTGGCCAGTCCCAGGTTGAAGCCATGCGCGGTGACCGGGTGCATGCCGACGGCGGCATCGCCGATCAGCGCCGAACGCTCGCCGACGAAACGGTGCGCGTACACCCCCACCAGCGGATACGCCTGCGGCGTGGCCACCGGCTGCATCCGGCCCAGGCGGTGCTCAAAGCAACCGCTGATGGCCTCACCGAAGGCCACCTCATCCATCGCCAGCAGCTCCTCGATCTGCCGCGGCGGCAGCGTGATCACCGCCGATGCCTGGCCCTCGTTGAGTGGCAGCAGCGCCATGGTGCGGCCGTAGCCGAACCATTCCCAGGCAGTGTGGTGATGGTCGCGCTCGACCTGCATGCGGCACACCAGCATCGACTTGCCGAAGTCGCGCATCTGCGCACCGATGCCGAGCATGCGGCGGGTGGCGGAGAAGCGGCTGTCAGCGGCGACCAGCAGGCGCGCGTGCAGTTGGCTGCCGTCATCGAGTGTGACCACGTGGCCCTGCGCATCGGCCTGCACGCCCAGCACCTTGCGCCCATCGAACAGTTCCAGGCCGTCCTGCCCCTGCACGGCATCCC
Organism: Stenotrophomonas maltophilia; assembly: GCF_003205835.1. Taxonomy (GTDB): domain Bacteria; phylum Pseudomonadota; class Gammaproteobacteria; order Xanthomonadales; family Xanthomonadaceae; genus Stenotrophomonas; species Stenotrophomonas riyadhensis. The sequence goes on along the minus strand of NZ_CP029773.1, from coordinate 1,361,723 downwards.
ACGCAGCGCGGCGGATCAGATGGTTGGGCACCAGCCAGCCCAGCGGCTGGCCGTCGACCTGGCTGCTGGCGAAGGTCAGCGCGAACGGCGAGCCGCCGTTCATCACCTTGGCATCGCGCAGTTCAGCGACTTCGGCCTGCGGCAGGCGCTGCCACAGCCCCAGCTGCTCCATGCTCTGCCGCGAGGCATGGGTCAGCGCGATCTCACGGCCATCGAAAGCGGCTTCGGCCAGGGCCTGGCGCGGTTGAACTTCGACCAGCCCGACCTGCAGGCCACTGCCGGCCAGCGCGCGTGCGAAGCACAGACCCGCCGGTCCAGCGCCGACCACCACCACATCCATCCTGCGCATGCGCGCCTCCTGCCGTTGATTCAGTCCGGGCCAGCATAGCGCCGCGCACCTGACCGGCCTTGATCTGGATCAGGCCGGGATCACAACAACGCGAACACCAGCGCCAGGATCGACAGCAGCGACACCGCCCAGACCAGGCTGCGCACGTAGGGCACACCCGCGGCATACAGCGGCAGGTAGATCACGCGCGCCCAGAAGTAGGCCTGCGCGGCCAGTGCCGTGGTGTCGTTGCCGCGCCCGGCCACCACCACCGCAATCGCGGCGGCAGCGAAGAACGGGAAGGTTTCCAGGAAGTTGGCCTGCGCACGCTGCAGGCGACCGGCCAGCGCGCTGACCGGCTTTGCATCGCCATCGCGTGCCGAGGCATTCCACTTCATCCCGCGCTCGCGGGTGACTACAGTGGAGGTGGCGAAGATGTAGACAAAGCCCAGCAGCACCGACCAGGCCAGCATCGTCAGTTCAGTTGCCATCGATCATCTCCTCAGGGTGCAGACGCACGCAGGCTGTAGCCGGCCAGGCGCCACACCTGGTCCTCGTCGAAACGGAACGAGACCAGCTCGCGCACTGGCTGCGCGCTGTTGGCGAAACGGGTCGGGAAGCTGACGTTGATGTACAGCCCTTCCGGCACAGCGGCACCGGCGCTGTACTTGACCCGGGTGATGGTCGGCTGGCCACGCCCGGCCAGCGCGCCCAGGCGCGTGCGCTCGGTAGTCAACTGGCTGACGAAGGCGGCCTTCGGTACTGCGCGGCGCGCGACGGCCGAAGCGCCATCCCACAACTCGCCGGCGCGGTTGGCATCAACCAGCTGCGCGGCCTTCACTGCGGCCGCGCCCATTTCCGCATCCTGCTTCTGCACCTGCGCCTGCTGCGCGGCGGTCAACGCCGGAGCGCCGGTCGTGGCCGGTTTCGCAGCCGCCGGCGATGACGGGGCCGGACGCGCGGGCGCCGGGGCGGGCGTGGCCGGCGCAGGTGCCTGCGCCAATACAGTCAGGGGCAGCAGGGACAGCAGCAGGAGCACGCGCTTCATGGACACCGCCGGTTCTCGGGAAAGAACCGCAGTCTACGCCAGCGCAGTGAGCCGTTCGTCAGCGCGCGTGGGCGCTGCCTTCCACCGCCGCCGCATCGGCCTGCGCAGCCGGCGTGCCGGTTGCGGCCGGGGCCTGTTCGGCCACCGGCGGCGGCTCGGACGGTGCCGGCGGCAACGTCGCCACATCGATTTCCGACAGCGGGCTTTCTTCCGGGCACACCGCATCCGGGAAACCGAAGCGCTGCTTCAGTGCCTGGCCGCAGCTGTTGATCGATTCCATGTCGGCGCCTTCGCGCTTGCACTGCTGGTCGAAGGCGATCAGGAACGCGTCCTTGCGCTGCACGAAGTCATCGCCGCAGGCGCGCATCTGCTTGATCCGTTCCAGATCGTCCTGCACCGCGTTGGTGCCATCCAGACCGTACTGGCGTAGTTCGTCCGGCGTCAGCAGGCGCAGGCTGCGGTTGGGCACCGTCATCATCAGATCGGCCACGCCCACCGCCACGCCGTTGCGCTGCAGGTAGTCCTTTACGTTGTCGTAGACCTCGTGCAGCTCGCGGTTGAGCTCGGCGCGCGAGGTGGCCTTGGAACTGATGCGCATCATGCGGTGGATGCCGACCTTGCCCGACAGCAGGCGGTTGTCACCGGCGGCCAGCACGAACACGCACGCGCTGTGGCAGATCGAGCCTTCGCGCACCCAGATGGTCCAGCCCGATTCACCGATGCTGTCACCGGCGACGATCGCCGATTCCACCTGGCCGCCGCTGGAGTCCAGATCGAGGATGCGCTTGTGGATCTTCTGTTCATCGGCGACCACGGCAAGTCGCCACATCATTTCGGCGAAGCCCGGATTGATCTTGCCGGCGTAACGCACACGCATCAGACCACGCTCGGCACACGGCGCCAGGGCCTGGGCAATCTGCTCGCGCTGCAGGCCTTCCAGCTCGACGCCATCGCCCGCCTCACCGGCGTACTCGGTACTGCAGCTGACCCAGGCGCGGCCATTCTCCAACTGCGCCTGCGGCCACGGCCGATCCGCCCGGCTGCGCGGCGGCGCCGGCGGTGGCGGTGCGTCAGCCGCATTGATCGACACCATGTTCTCGCCATCGCTGGCCGGCGCCCGCGCCGCCTTGTCGGCAGCGGTCACATTGCCCGGATTCTCCAGCTGACTGCAGCCCGCCAGGGCCAGGCACAACAGGGGCAACCAGCGGAATTTGGCGGACATCGGGCAACCGGGATTCATGGGAGCAAGAGCCACAGTCTACCCGTCCAGGCCGCGCATTCAGCGCGTGGCACTGAACCCCTTCTGACCCTTGGGAAAAAAGCGTGCCGACCAAGGTCGCCACCCACCAACAGCATTGCGGAACGCCGTCCCAACAGGTCGCAGGAACCTGTCGAAGGCGGGGTGGGTCCGGTTGCAGGGGCGTGAGCGCCATGGATGGCGCGACCGAGCTTACAGGGACGTACTTGCAGCGCCCCCCTGCAACCGGACCCACCCCGCCCACCCGCAGGAAGCCCGCTGTTGCTGTTGCTCTGGCCTCGGCGGGTGCAGGGCTGCAAGCCCTGCCAGAACCCCCTCCAGCATCCATGTCCGAATCCGGCGAGTATCCCCGCCCGCACACGCCTAGACTGGCGCCATGGACACCGCCCTCGCCCTCGACACCGCCGCCTGCGACCGCGCCCGCCTGGCCCGCGACGCACGCTTCGACGGCGTGTTCTTCACCGCCGTGCGCAGCACCGGCATCTATTGCCGCCCCGTGTGCCCGGCACCGCCACCGAAGCCGCGCAACATCACTTACTACCCGACCGCGGCCGCGGCTGCGGCAGCCGGTTACCGCCCGTGCCTGCGCTGCCGCCCCGAGCTGGCACCGCAGGCGCAGCAGGCATTGGCCGGGCAGACCGTGCAGCGCGCACTGGCCCTGATCCATGGCGGCTTCCTGCAGGAGCAGCCCGTCGCGGACCTCGCAGAGAAGATCGGCCTCAGCGCGCGCCAGCTGCAGCGCCTGTTCGTTGAACATCTGGGCGCAACGCCAGGGCAGATCCACGCCACCCATCGGCTGCTGCTGGCCAAGCAGCTGCTGACCGAGACCACGCTGCCGGTGACCGACGTCGCGCTGGCCGCCGGCTACAACAGCCTGCGCCGTTTCAATACGGCCTTCCTGCAGGGCTGCGGCATGGCACCGACCGCACTGCGTCGCCAGCACCAGCCGCTGGCCGCCGACGATGGCTGCCTGGTACTGCGTCTGGCATACCGGCCACCGCTGGATTTCCCGCGCATGCTGGCCTTCCTGCACAAGCGCAGCCTGCCCGGCATCGAGCTGATCGGCGAAGACAGCTACCAGCGCGTGCTCGGCACGCCGGAGCGCCCCACCCTGCTGCGCGTCACCGCCGACCCGAAGCGCCCGGAACTGCGCCTGCAGCTGGGCGCGGTCGATCCGCGCCTGATCCCCGACATCGTGCGCCGCGTGCGTCGCGTGTTCGATCTGGATGCCGACCTGCAGCAGGTCCACGCCGCACTGGATGAGGAACCCTTGCTGGCGCGTGGCATCGCCGAGCGCCCCGGCCTGCGCGTACCCGGCGGCTGGGACGGCTTCGAGGTCGGCGTGCGCGCCGTACTCGGCCAGCAGGTCACCGTTGCCGCAGCCACGACCTTTGCGCGGCGACTGGTCGATGCTTATGGCGCGCACCTGCCGGGCATGCCGTCGGAATTCGATCGCCAGTTCCCCGCCCCCGAGGTGCTGGCTGGGGCGCCGCTGGAATCGATCGGCCTGCCGCGCAGCCGCGCCGCCACCGTACGCGCACTGGCCGCCGCCTGCGCCAGCGGCCAGCTCGACTTCGAGCCCGGTCAGGCATTGGAGGAATTCGTTGCGCGCTGCGTGGCACTGCCCGGCATTGGTCCGTGGACCGCGCAGTACATCGCCTTGCGTGGCCTCGGCCAGCCCGATGCCTTCCCTGCCGGCGACCTGGTGCTGCAGCAGGTCCTCGGCCACGCACAGGGCCAGCGCCTGAGCGAACGCGCGACCGAAGCGCGCTCGCAACCCTGGCGGCCGTGGCGCGCCTATGCCGTGCTGCACCTGTGGCACCTGTCCGGCACTTTCGTTGGAGAACCGACATGACCCTGTTGTTCGATCGTTTCGACAGCCCGATCGGCGTGCTGACCATCGCCGGTGACGAGCGTGGCCTGTCCCATGTGCTGTTCCCGGAGAACCGCCACCCGGCGCGCGGGCGCGACGACTGGCACTACGCGCCGGATGCACTGCCCGAAGCGCGCGAACAGCTGCTGCAGTTCCTGCACGGTGAACGCTGCAGCTTCGACCTGGAGCTGGCGCCACGCGGCACGCCGTTCCAGCTGCGGGTGTGGCAAGCGCTGGCGTTGATTCCGTTCGGCGAGACCTGGAGTTACCTGCAGCTGGCCCAGCACCTGGGGCAGCCCAGCGCGACCCGCGCGGTGGGCGCGGCCAATGGCCGCAATCCACTGCCGATCATCCTGCCCTGCCATCGCGTGATCGGCAGCAACGGGGCACTGACCGGCTTCGGCGGTGGCCTGGAAACCAAGGCCGCGCTGCTGCGACTGGAACAACGCCAGGCACCGCTGTTCGCCTGAGAGGGTTGGCCGGGCTGCGCCCGGCAACCGCAAAGGCAACCACAACGGCCGAAGCAACAGCAGCATTCCGAGGCATGGCGTGGTGGGTCCGGTTGCGGGGGACGCCGTAAACCCGTCCATGGGGGCTTGGCCGCGGCATCCATGCCGCGGACACCCCCGCAACCGGACCCACCACGCCTTCGACAGATTCCTGCGATCTGTCGGGACGGCGCACTGCGCGGCTGCTGGTAGGTGTCGACCTTGGTCGACACGGTAGATACACGCCATGCGTGGATGGAAGCATCAGAAACATGTCTGGAGAAAAACCCCCTTCTTGTTGAAGGGGGCGCGCCGACAGGCGCGGGGATAAGGAAAAATGCGCGGACACGGCGCGCGATAGCGCGCCGTGTCTTGGGCGCGTCATTGCACCGGCTTATCATGCGCGGATGACTTCCGTACGCCTGACCTGCGCGCTGGCGCTGCTGCTGCCATTGGCCGCCTGCACCACCACGCCCGCCCCTACCGCCTCCGTTCCCACGTCCGTCGCTGCGGCCGCGCCGCCGAAGCTGCTGCTGATCTCGATCGACGGCCTGCGCGCCGATGCGCTGGACCGCGGCCTGACCCCCAGCCTGCAGCGCCTGATCGACGGCGGCGTGCGTGCACGCTGGATGACCCCGTCCTATCCGTCGCTGACCTTCCCCAACCACTACACCATCGTCACCGGCCTGCGCCCGGACCACCACGGCATCGTCAACAACAGCATGGACGATGAAGCCCTAGGCCGGTTCGAGCTGAGCAACCGTGAGGCGGTCACCACCAGCGGCTGGTGGGGCGGCGAACCGATCTGGGTCGGCGCCGAGAACGCCGGGGTGCGTTCGGCCACCACCTCGTGGCCGGGCAGTGAATCGGAAATCCGTGGTGTGCGCCCAAGCCAATGGCGCGTGTACGACGGCAAGGAACCGCTGGAACAACGCGCCGGCACCGTGCTGGACTGGCTTGCACAGACCGATGCCGACGCACCGCAACTGACCACGCTGTACATGGAGCACGTGGACAAGGCCGGCCACAACTACGGCCCCGAATCGAAGCAGTACGCCGACGCCATCGTGCGCGCCGACCAGATCGTCGGCCAGGTGCTCGATGGACTGCAGCAGCGCGGCCTGGCCGCGACCACCAACGTGATCGTGGTCTCCGACCATGGCATGGCCAGCGTCCCGGTCGGCCAGGTGATCTCCACCGAATCAATGGCCGCCCCGGCCATCGCTCGCAACGTCAGCCAGGGCCAGTCGGTGGGTTTTGCGCCGTTGGCCGGTCACGAAGCCGCAGCCGAGCGCGCCCTGCTCGGTCGTCACGCGCACTACGAGTGCTGGAAGAAAGAGAACCTGCCGCCGCGCCTGCACTACGGCACCCACCCGCGCATTCCCGCCATTGTCTGCATGATGGATGAAGGCTGGGATGCCCTGCATCAGGAAAAGATCGCCAAGCGAGACCATCAGGATCGCGGCTCGCATGGCTACGACAATGCCCTGCCCTCCATGCGCGCGGTGTTCGTGGCCAGCGGCCCGTCGTTCCGCCAGGGCCTGGTGATCGACGGCTTCGACAATGTCGACGTCTACCCACTGCTGGCGCACCTGCTGCAGGTGCCGGCCGCGCCGAACGATGGCAATCCGGAAACGCTGAAGAAAACCCTGCGCTGACGCTCCTGTAGAGCCGAGCCCATGCTCGGCTGGCCGAATGCAGCCGAGCATGGGCTCGGCTCTACATAGAATCGTGTGCCGGCCTGCGCGCGGGCACAAAAAAACGCGGCGCCAGGCGCCGCGTTTTTCGTTGAACCGGTCTGGGCCGGATCAGGCCTTGGCGACGGCCTTCTTCGCCACAGCCTTCTTCGCCGGAGCCTTGGCCACGGTCTTCTTGGCAACCGGAGCAGCGGCGCCTACGGCGACCTTGCTCGCGGTGTGCGAACGGGCGTTGCCGTAGCTGGCGTTGTAGCGCTTGCCCTTGGCGGTCTTGCGGTCACCCTTACCCATGTCTTCAACTCCTCAAATGTGAAATCTGGTTACCCCGTACTGACACGGGTTCGGCGGGGCCGCCTTGCTGGGCGCCCCCGCGCACGATCGAAAATCCTATCACGGAGCGCCTAGTGCGCGCAGCTGGCGTCGTGCACGTGACCGTGGTTGAGGCGCAGGTTGACCAGATGGGCGACTCCCACCAGCAGGCCGCCGATGGTCATCACCACCGCGTGCGGCACCGCATTGTGGTGCAGCGGGTCGTACAGCACGCCGGCCCACAACGCCACCAAGCCGGGAATCAGGAAGCCCAGCGCACGCAGCGCACCATGCCGGCGGTAGCCCCAGACCAGGCTGAACAGCCCGAGCAGGGTGACGAACACCACCAGCGCCTGTTCCACCCCATCGCTCAGCCAGAACGACAGGCCCAGCGACGGCGCCGCCGCCAGCAGCACGGGGATCACCGCGCAGTGCACCGCGCACAGCATCGAACCGGTGGCGCCGAAACGGTCTAGCAGGTGGCGCAGGCGTGAGGACAGGGACATGACTTCCAGCAGGGTCGGCGAATCGTTATGGAATAATATAACATCCGCTCCCGACCCGCACGGTTTCCCTCCCCCTGTCCCGCTGACGGGATTCGTGCGCCCAGCGATTGATACAGTGTAACAAAGGACCCACCGATGCCCGCCCGTACCCCGCGGTTGAAGCCGCATTCCCTCGCCCTGGCCCTGACCGCCCTGCTTCCGACCGTTGCCTTCGCCGCCAGCGAAGACGATTCCCATCGTGACCGCCACCTGACTGAACTGTCGTCGGTGCAGGTCACCGCGTCGCCGCTGCAGGGCGATGCCGAATCGCTGGCGCGCCCGGTCGAGGTGCTGGCCGGCGAACGCCTGGACGAGCAGAAGGCCGGCACCCTCGGCGATACCGTGGCCAAGCTGCCCGGCGTGCAGAGCACCTTCTTCGGCCCGGGCGTCGGCCGCCCGATCATCCGCGGCCAGGAAGGCCCGCGCGTGGCCGTGCTGTCCAATGGCATGGGCAACATGGATGCCTCCACCGTCAGCGCCGACCATGCCACCAGCATCGAGCCGTTCCTGGCCGACCAGATCGAAGTGCTGAAGGGCCCGGCCACGCTGCTGTTCGGCAGTGGCGCCATCGGTGGCGCGGTCAATGTGGTGGATGGCCGCATCGCACGCGAGCTGCCGGAGCGCCCGCTCAGCGGCCGCGCCGAGCTGCGCGGCAATTCGGTGAACAACGAGCGCAGCGGCATGTTCCGCCTCGATGGCGTCAGCGGCAATGTCGTGCTGCACGTGGATGGCCTCGTCCGCAACGGCGACGACTACCGCATTCCCGGCTATGCAGTGATCGACAGCCTTGAAGACCATCACGATCACGACCATGAGCACGCGGGCGAGGAAGGCGAAGAGCCGCGCCGCGGCCGCCTCGACAACAGCTCGATCCGCACCCGCGCCGGCGGCGTCGGCGCGACCTGGCTGGGCGAAGGCGGCTACTTCGGCGTATCGGCCAGCACCTACCGCACCAACTACGGCATTCCCAATGGCGCGCACGTGCATGCCGATGGCGATGATCATGGCCATGACCACGGCCACGACCATGGCGATGAAGAGGAAGGCGGCGACGAGCATGACGTGCGCATCGACATGGTGCAGAACCGCTTCGAGACCAAGGCCGGCATCTACAACCCGGTCTCGTTCCTGAAGAACATCAATGCACGCGTGGCCTACACCGACTACGAACACGTGGAGCTGGAAGCCGGCACGCCGTCCACCCGCTTCACCAACCGTGGCATCGAGGCGCGCCTGGAAGCCGTGCAGCAGCAGATCGGCGGCTGGGACGGCGCCTTCGGCCTGCAGTTCGGCAACAGTGATTTCGGTGCCAAGGGCGAAGAGGCGTTCGTTCCGGATACCGGCACGAAGAACATCGGCCTGTTCGTACTGCAGGAAAAGCAGTTCGGCCCGTTCAAGCTGGAACTGGGCGGCCGCCACGACCAGGTCAAGCTGGACCCGACCGGCGACTATCGCCGCCGCACCTTCGGCGCCACCAACCTGTCTGCGGCCGGCATCTGGAAGCTCAACGACACCGTCGACCTGCGCATCGGCGTGGACAGCTCCGAGCGTGCACCGACCAACGAAGAGCTGTATGCCGCCGGCGCGCATATCGCCACCCGCTCGCTGGAAATCGGCGATGCCAACCTGAAGACCGAGCGCGGCCAGCGCGTGGAACTGGGTATCCACACCCACAGCGAACGCCTGGACTTCTCCGCCTCGGTCTACCAGACCAGGTTCAAGGACTTCATCTACCTGGCCGACACCGGCGTCACCGAGGGCCTGCCGGTTCGTGCGTGGACCCAGCAGGACGCGGTGTTCCGCGGTGCCGAGGCCGAAGCGCTGGTGCACCTGTTCGAAGGCGGCGCCGGTGACTGGGATCTGCGCCTGTTCGGCGACTACGTGAAGGCCAAGCTGGATGGCAGCGGCAGCCGCAACCTCGACATTGCCGTGCCCCATGGCGACCACAACCACAACTACAGCGTGGAGCTGGCCAACACCGGCTACCTGCCGCGCATCGCCCCGGCCCGCGTCGGCGCCGACCTGCGCTGGTCGAAGGACGGCTGGCGCGCCTCGGTCGGTGCGGTCCGCTACAGCCGCCAGAAGGATGTCGCCCAGAACGAAGCGCCGAGCGACGGCTACACCCTGGTCGACGCGCATCTGGCCTACCGCTGGGATCGCAACGCGAGCAACAGCTACGAAGTGTTCCTGGATGGCAGCAACCTGACCAACCGCGAAGTGCGTCCGCACACCTCGCTGCTGCGCGACTACTCGCCGCTGCCAGGCCGTGGTGTCGCATTCGGCATCCGCGCGTTCTTCTGACCGGGCTACGCCGTCGGAACGTTACCTAAGGGGGCCGGAAGGCCCCCTTTTTCTGTCGCATATGGCATGAACTGGTGAAAATGGTGCTATGCCTCCGCGACACCATCCGTTGCGCAGCTAGACTCAATCAGGCGTCAATTCAATAGACAAACTGAGCGGAAACACCTGCATGGCCATGAGTCTCGATGCCGAACTGGAAGAACGCTTCCTTGCAACCGCCAAGCGTGGGAGAACCGCTTGGCTGGCCGGCGACATTGCGGAGGCAGAGCATCGCTTCCTTGAAAGCTGGGACATGATTCCGGAGCCGAAATCTGCTTATGACTACGGCCAGATTTCATCGTATGGAATAGCCATCTTCTATCGCGATACCGCTCAGTTTGAAAAGGCCAGAGAGTGGGCGATGGTCGCCAGAGGCATCTATGGAGAAGGCGAAGCCTCGAGCGAGTACATGGATGAACTTGCAGCCACCATCCAGTTCGAATCGGGAAATCTGGATGCGGCCTACGCCTTGTTCGAACCCCAGTACCGGAAGTACGGCCGTCGCGTCTTCGAGGGCCACAAGAAAGAGTTCATCGCTTTCATCAAGAACAGGAAGAAGACTTGATGAGCGGATCAGCCAGCCACTAGCCAGATCCCTTCTGCGCCAGCTTTTCATCCACGCATGGCGTGGATCTACTGCGTCCTGAAGGAGCGTTCGAGCTTCCGTCTTCGTTCCAGCAGGATCCATCACACACCCGTCACAAAGATGTGCGTACGACAACAAGCGGACAATCCCGTCACTCAATGTCTCGCCAAACGGACACTTTTGTCCGACAATAATCCCATGACTGCCCAACGTGCCGATGCTGCTGCCCGCCGTGCCCTCATCCTCGATGCCGCCGATCATGTGTTCGGCCAACATGGCGTCACTGCCCCGCTGGATCTGGTGGTCGAACGCGCCCAGGTGGGCCGCGCGACCCTGTACCGCAACTTCCCCGACCGCACCGCGCTGATCCAGGCGCTGCTGCAACGTACGGTCGACCGCATCCGACGCCAGGTCGAACAGCTCGGCGACCGCGACGACGCTCTGTTCGAAGTGTTCGAGGGTATGGCCCAGCGCATCATCGATTCGCCTGCCCTCGCCGATTACTGGCGCGCGGTGGATTCGGACGTGCCGGCCATGCGTACCGCGCGCGAGACCGTGCGCGACCTGCTGGAAGCGCCGATCGCCCGTGCCAAGGCCGCCGGACTGTGCCGTGCCGACCTGGAGAAGACGGACATTTCACTGATCTCGGGCATGCTGGGCGCAGCCCTGCGCGGCAAGACCCGCGACGAGCGCGCCCACCTGGCCGGGCGTGCCCTGCAGCTGCTGCGCGGGGGTCTCCAGGGAGCAACCAGCGAGGCCCGCTGATGGTCCAGCCGTATCTGAAGCCGGTTCCGGATTGGGAGGAGCACGAGAAGCCGACCATGCCCGGTTCGGCTTCGATGCCCTGGCATCCCCCCTATCGACGCGTGGCCTATGCACTGGTGTCGCTGCTGGTGGCGATCACCGGCGGTCTCGGCAATGCGCTGGTCACCGCCAACCTGCCCTTCCTGCAGGGCCAGCTGGCATTGACTCCGACCCAGGGCAGCTGGCTGGTGGCGGCCTATGCAATGGTCAACGTCACGGCCAACCTGCTGGCCTTCAAGTTCCGCCAGCAGTACGGCATCCGCCTGTTCGCCGAGATCGGCCTGGGCCTGTATGCGGCGCTGGCGGTGCTGCACCTGTTCGTCGGCAGCTTCGAGACCACGATGCTGACCCGTGCCGCCAGCGGCTTCGCTGGTGCGGCCTGTTCGACACTGGGCACGCTGTACATGCTGCAGGCGCTGCCACGCCGCTTCACCGGCAACCTGCTGGTGGTTGGCGTGGGCCTCTCGCAGCTGGCGGTGCCGATTGCCTGGATCGTCTCGCCGGGCCTGGTCGATACCGGCCAGTGGCATCAGCTCTACTCGTTTGAAGCCGGGCTGGCCCTGTGCGCGTTCGCGGCGGTGGTGGTGCTGAAGCTGCCGCCCGGCATCCAGGTGAAAGCCTTCGAGCCGCTGGACTTCCTCACCTTCGCCCTGCTTGCGCCGGCCGTCGCGCTGCTGGTGATCGTACTGGCGCAGGGCTACACGCGCTGGTGGCTCAACACACCGTGGCTGGGCTGGGCGCTGGTCGCCTCGATCGTGCTCTCCACCACCGCCTTCATCATCGAACACTACCGGCGCAATCCGCTGCTGCAGATCCGCTGGCTGTCGAAGCTGCCGGTGCTGCACTTCATCGTCGGCGCGTTCCTGATCCGCTTCCTGACCACCGAGCAGTCCTATGGCGTGGTCAACCTGATGCGCACGCTGGGCATGGGCCCGGACCAGATGCGCCCGCTGTTCGTAGTGATCCTCGCGGGCGTGGTCACCGGCATCGCAGGTGCCTCGCTGACGTTCGGCCCGAAGCGGCTGATCGCCCAGCTGCTGATGGCGATCCTGCTGCTCGGCGCTGCCGCCTTCTTCGATCAGCACCGCACCAGCATGGATCGGCCGCACGACTTCTACGTCAGCCAGTTCCTGGCCTCGGTGGGTGCCGGCATGTTCATGGGCCCGTTGATCATGCTCGGCATTTCCGCCGCGCTGAAACAGGGCGTGGACCACATGATCACCTTCCTGGTGACGCTGTCGATCACACAGACGCTGGGTGGCCTGGCCGGCTCGGCGGTGCTGGGCACCTTCCAGCTGCACCGCGAGCAGCTGTACTCCAGTGCATTGACCAGCCAGCTCGACCCGGCCGACCCGGTGGTGGCGCAACGCCTGCGCCTCCAGCAGCAGCTGTACAGCGCACAGATCACCGACCCGGTGCTGCGCAGCGCGCAGGGCAGCGCGCAGCTGGCGCAGACCACGCGCCGCGAAGCCAATGTGCGAGGCTTCAATGACGTGTTCACGCTGAGCGGATGGCTGGCGATCGGCTTCCTGTGCTGGTTGCTGCTGCTGTCGCTGCGCACCGCCGTGCTCAAGCAATGGCGCAAGCGCCACCCCACTTCCCCCGCTGCGGTCACGCCGGCCGCGCCCCGCTGAGTCCTCCTCCATGCCTCCCGTCCCGCCCCGACCCGACGACACCGACAACGTGACCCCTCCGCCACCGACCGACGCGGCGCCCGCGCCCACGCCGGTAGAACCTGCGGTCGCGCCGAAGTACCTCAAGCCCAGCGCGCGCAGCGTGGTGGTGATGGTGGTGGTGGCCTTGCTGGGCATTGCGCTGATCCTGCGCGCCTGGCACCTGTGGCCGTTCACCAGCAGCGTGATGGTGACCGACAACGCCTATGTGCGCGGGCAGATCACGGTGATGGCGCCACAGGTGAACGGCTATGTGACCGAAGTGCTGGTGAAGGACTTCCAGCACGTAAGGGAGGGCGAGCCGCTGCTGCGCATCGATGACCGCATCTACGCGCAGCGTGTCGCCCAGGCACAGGCGACGCTGGACAGCGCACGCGCGGCACTGGCCAACTCCGACCAGTCGCAGGCGCAGAACCGTGCGCAGATCGCCTCGGCGCACGCCACGCTGTCGGCGGGCCAGGCCGAGCTGCAGCGCTCGCGCAACGAGACCAAGCGCTATGAGGAGCTGGCGGCGCAGCAGCTGGTATCGATCAACGACCGCGACAAGTTCCGCACCACCCAGGCCTCGGCACAGGCCAGCGTGCAGCAGTCGCAGGCGCAGATCCGCATCGCCGAGGAAACGCTGGTGTCGACCCAGGTGGCGCGCAAGAGCCTGGAGGCCCAGGTGGAAAGTGCACAGGCACAACTGGAACTGGCGCGCATCGACCTGGCCAACACGGTGATCCATGCGCCGCGCGACGGCCAGATCAGCGAAGCCAGCGTGCGCGTGGGCCAGTACGTCGCCGCCGGTTCACAGCTGTTGTTCCTGGTGCCTGACACGCTATGGGTGGTGGCCAACTACAAGGAAGGCCAGACCTGGGGCATGGCGATCGGCCAGCCGGCCACGTTCTCGGTGGACGCGTTCCAGGGCCAGGTGCTGCGCGGCCGCGTGCAGGAGATCGCACCCGCCACAGGTTCGGAGTTCAGCGTGCTGCGCCCGGACAACGCCAGCGGCAACTTCACCAAGGTGGTACAGCGGCTGCCGGTGCGGATTTCGATCAATGAAGGTCAGACGCTGGCCGCGCAGCTGCGGCCCGGCATGTCGGTGATCGTGCGGGTGGATACCCGGTCCAAGCCGATGGACTGAGACATGGGCCCGGTCGCGTCGAGCTTGCTCCCCCGGCGCCGGACAGGTTCCGTGCGCGTCAGCCACGTGAATCAAAGGGATGGAATCAAAGGCGGAGCCTGTGCTCCACTCTTTTCTTTGTAGCGTCGAGCCATGCTCGACTGCTTTGCCCCACGAACAATCGGACATCATGAAATTCAACGCACTGGCCAGCAAGGCGGCCAAGGGGCCTGCGCCGCTGGAACATGGCGGCGCCATCGAAGTAGAGGACCTGATCCGCTTCGTGCTTGAACACGGCAGCGACGGTGCGGCCGAGATCGAGCGCCTGTGTGCGCTGCACGGCTGGCGCGAGGCATTCCAGTACAACGCCGATGGCACGCACTTCGCGCCGATGGCGCCGTGGGCGCGGGCGTGTGCGGCCTTCGGGTACGGTGGGGTGGCGGGGCTGCGCCCGCTGCTGGATGACGTGCCGATGGCGACCTATGCCATCGCGGTGCTGGAAGAAGTGCGTAGCGAAGCATCGGTAGACGCGCTTCTGGCGTTCTGCCAACGGGCCGATTTCAGCCAAGCTGATCCGATGTTGGCGCCTTGGCGGGCGCTGGCGGCACTTAACGTGCTGCTGTCGTTCGACAATGGCGTCGTAGTGCCGGCCCCTACCCAGCAGTCGCTGCTGCAGGTGGTTCGGCGCGCATGCGAGCAGGCGCCGACGGCGCATGGGCGGAGCCTGGCGCTGTATGCCGCGCGCGGTGCGTCTGTGGCTGGAGCGCTGGACTGGCTGCAGTCGCTGGCACTGGAGGATGCGGAGCTGATGGCTGCGCGCAAGGTGGTGCTGAAGCGGCTGCGGCAGCGCCTGTGAAATGGGGTCGGATCCCTTTGCCAAAGGCAAAGGGATCCGACCCCGCTCCTATGCCGGCCAGCGGCCGGCACTACCGTTGCGTTACCCGGCGCAGCGCGCGCAGAGGCCGTGCACTTCCAGGGTCTGTGCCTGCGGCTGGAAGCCCAGCTCCTTGGCGCGCTTCTCCAGCTGGGTGACGATCTCGCGGTCTTCCAGTTCCACCGCGCTGTGGCAGCTGTTGCAGATCAGGAACGGCACCGAGTGCGCGGCACTGCTGGGATGGTGGCAGGCCACGAAGGCATTCACCGACTCCAGCTTGTGCACGAAGCCATTGGCCATCAGGAAGTCCAGCGCGCGGTATACGGTGGGCGGGGCATCAGCGCCCACGCCCTTGCCGTTGCGCACCCATTCCAGCAGCTCGTAGGCCTTGACCGGCTTGCCGGCCTCGGCGATCAGCTTCAGCACGTTGGCGCGAATCGGGGTCAGGCGCAGCCCGCGTTCGCGCGAGACACGCTCGACCACCGCCACGAAATCCGACGCGTCATGGACGTGGTGGTGCGGGGCGGTACAGGCAGTGGCGGTCTTGGCGGGCATGCGTGTTCTCCGGTTCGGGCCTGGCAAGGATGCCTCAGGCCGTTGCTACCTTGGTGATGGCCACATCAATGCGTTTCAAGGCCTGCTCGCGGCCGGCCAGGTACACGGTATGGGAAATGTCAGGACTGACCTGGGTGCCGGTGATGGCCACGCGCAACGGCTGGGCGACCTTGCCCATGCCGATCTCCAGCGCGGCGGCGACGTCGTGCAGGGCCACGCCCACCGATTCGGCGGTCCACTCCGGCAGCGCCGCCAGCAGTTCGCGGGCCTTGCCCAGCGCCACCTCGGCACCGGCCTTGAAGTGCTTGGCCACCGCCGCTTCGTCGTACTCGGTCAGCGGCTGGTACCAGACCACGGCCTTCTCGGCCATTTCCTTCAGGGTCTGCACGCGTTCACGCAGGGCGATCACCACATCCTCCGGGGCGGGGCCGGCGGCCACGTCCAGGCCCAGCTTCTGCAGCTGGTAGACCAGGTGCGGCACGATCGCGGCCACGTCCTCGGTCTTCAGGAAGTGCTGGTTGACCCAGCCCAGCTTGGCCATGTCCAGGCGCGAGGCCTTGGAGTTGCAGTCCTTCACGTCGAACAGGTCGATCAGCTCCTGGCGGCTGAACAGCTCCTGGTCACCGTGCGACCAGCCCAGGCGGGCCAGGTAGCTCAGCAGCGCGTCCGGCAGGTAGCCAGCGTCCTTGTACTGCATCACGTCGGCCGCGCCGGTGCGCTTGGACAGCTTGGCGCCCTGCTCGTCCAGGATCATCGGCATGTGGCCGAACTTCGGCACCGGCGCACCGATGCCTTCGTACAGGTTGATCTGGCGCGGGGTGTTGTTGATGTGGTCGTCGCCGCGGATGACCTCGGTGATGCCCATGTCCCAGTCATCCACCACCACCGCGAAGTTGTAGGTGGGGTAGCCGTCCGGGCGGAAGATGACCATGTCATCCAGCTCGCTGTTGGCGATCTCGATGCGGCCCTTGATCAGGTCGTCGAACACCACCGTGCCTTGCAGCGGGTTCTTGAAGCGGATGACGCGGTTCGGGTCGTCCTTGCGCGGCAGGCCCAGTTCGCGTGCAGCGCCGTTGTAGCGCGGCTTCTCCTGCCTGGCCATGGCGGCCTCGCGCATCGCGTCCAGCTCTTCGCGGGTTTCGTAGGCGTAGTAGGCCTTGCCGTCGGCCACCAGCTGCTCGGCCACTTCCAGGTAACGGGCGACGCGGTCGGTCTGGTAGATCGGGCCTTCGTCATAGTCCAGGCCCAGCCACTCCATCGCCTCCAGGATCGCGTCGATCGCGCCCTGGGTGCTGCGTTCACGGTCGGTGTCCTCGATGCGCAGCACGAACTCGCCGCCACGGTGGCGGGCCTCCAGCCAGCAGTACAACGCAGTGCGGGCACCGCCGATGTGCAGGTAACCGGTGGGGCTGGGGGCGAAGCGGGTGCGGCAGGTCATGGACGGCTCGAGGAACGGGAATCCCCCGATTTTACCAGCCCGCCGCCCCCGACGGAAAAAGGGGACGGAGGGGATTAAGTCGCGATTGCCCAGCTCCTGGGGCTGCGACCGGGAAACGGAGGGGAGAAACGACTTAATCCCCTCCGTCCCCTTTTACGGTTCTACCTTGCGCGGGAAGGACTGCTCGCGCATCGCGGCGTTGTAGGCGAACGAGGCGACGATGGCCGCGGCCTGCTTCAGGTCTTCCGGTTCGGCGTGGTCCCAGGTGTCCAGGTGGCTGTGGTGGACATTGGTGAAGTAGTCCAGCCGGTCCTGGATGAACTGGAAGCCCGGCAGGCCGATGCGGTCGAAGCTGATGTGGTCGGTGCTGCCGGTGTTGCGGGTGGCCACGGTGGTAGCGCCCACGTCATGGAACGGGGCCAGCCAGGCTTCGAAGATCGGCATCGCCGCCAGGTTTTCCTGTGCATAGATGCCACGGAAGCGGCCAGAGCCGTTGTCCATGTTGAAGTAGACCTGGAACTTGCCGTAGTCGCGGGTCTTCTGCAGCGCGCCGGTTGGTTCGCGCAGCGAGGCCGGCAGCGCCTTCTGCGCCGGGTCGGTGGGTTCCGGGAAACGGCCGAAGTGCTTGGCCACATAGGCCTGCGAGCCGATCAGGCCCTGCTCCTCGCCGCTCCACAGCGCCACGCGGATGGTGCGCCTGGGCTTGGCGCCGGTGGCCTTGAGGATGCGCATCGCTTCCATCATCACCGCCACGCCGGCCGCGTTGTCGGCCGCACCGGTACCGCTGTGCCAGGAATCCAGGTGCGCGCCGATCATCACCACTTCATCGGGCCTGCTGCTGCCACGGATCTCGGCCAGCGTGTTGTAACCCGGCTGGTCGGCCTCGTCGGTGAAGCGCGCAGCCACATCCACGCGCAGGCGCACGGTCTGCTTGGCCTCCAGCGCGCGCACCAGCGGATTGAAGTGTTCGCTGATCATCGCCAGCTCGGGGATGCCCACCGACTCACCGGCCTTGCGCGAGCCGCCGCCGGCAACGCGGATGATGCCATTGTCCCAGCTGCTGATGCTGATCGAGGCCAGCGCGCCTTCTTCGACGAAGAACGCATTGACCCTGGTCGCCAGCTGCTGGCGTTCCTGGTACTCCTTGACCCGCTTGGCACGCTCGGCGGTGGCGTCCTTGTCCTTGGGCAGGGTGAACTCCTGCAGGCCTTCCAGCGAGGTGGCGTCGTGGCGGTGCGAATCGGGCTCGGTGCCGCGCTTGTATTCGCGCGCCTCGCCGAGCAGCAGGATCTTGCCGCGCAGCTTGCCGCGGTACTTCTCGATGTCTTCGGGCTTCTTGATCTCGACCTGCACCAGTTCGCCTTCAACCGGTCCCTTGGTGCCCGGCGTCCACGCCTTCGGCAGTGCATGCAGCGGCTGTACACGGTCACCCAGCATCTCCACGCTGGCCGAGGTGAACTCCCAGCCACGGCCGAAGTCGTCGAAGGCTTCGTCGTGGACGTTGTCCAGCTTCCATTCGTTGAACTTGCCGCGGGTCCACGCATTGGCGCGGCCCATCGCCGGCGAGTTGGTCAGTCGCGGGCCGATGCGTTCGGTGAGGTAGCTGAAGGTGTCCATCACCTGCGAACGGTGGAAGGCCTCCTGGCGGATGCGGCTGACCATGTCCAGGTCCACCGGCTCGCGCTGCTGCGCGCCTGCATTGCCACCCATCGCCAGCGCGACCGCCAGCATGCCCCACTTCATCACATCGCACCCCTGCCCTTCGGCTCGATCATCAACCCATCGAGTCTAGCCAGCAGGGGCGCGCCGATACCGTCCCATCGGTCATGGACAGCGCGGAAGCGTGCGAACCAAGGTTCGCACCCACAGGAGAGGTGGTTGGTTCGCACCCACAGGAGAGGTGGTTGGTTCGCGCCTGCCAGGCCACCTTACCCACTCCATCCCAGCCACAGCTGCGCCCGTTCCGGCAGCAGCAGCAACCAGTGCCGCCGGTCGATGCTGCTGCAGCCGTACACCGCCGCATGCGCGGGCCAGTCATCGGGCAGGCCGCCGATGCCGATTTCGGTCAGCGCCTCCGCCCCGGCCTTCCATGGCCGGTAGCGCGGCACCCGGCCAGCCAGCGCGCCGCGTCCCTGCCGCGCGTCCTGCAGCCAGCCCAGCCCCTTGCCCTGCAGTCCCTCGCAGGTCGCCGCCGCCAGCTGGAAGCGGACCAGGCCGGGGGCGATCCGTGCCCCCGGCAGGGCCGCCAGCACGCCATGTGCCTGCAGCAGCGCATCCACTTCCAGCAGGGCCGGAATGCCCTGCCGTGCCCGTTGCCGCAATCCCTGGCGCCAGCTCATGGCGTGCTCCTTACTTCAGTTCCGCGCCAAGCGCGTACCAGTCCACCCGGCGGGTCACCCACATCGCCAGCGCCAGGATCACGAACAGCAGCAGTGAACCCATCAGCAACGCGTTGTTCTCCGACACCAGCAGGCCATACAGCGCGCCATACAACACGGTCAGCAGCGCAGCGAAGCCGAGGCCGCGCTTCCAGTGGCCCAGCACGTTGGCCAGGTACACCGCCTGCAGGCCGATACAGGCCACCGCCGAGACCAGATAGGCCTTCCAGAACGCGATGTGCTCGGACAGGCTGATCAGCAGCAGGAAGAAGATCGCCAGCGCCAGGCCCACCATGAGGTACTGCAGCGGGTGGATGCGCAGCGACCTGATCAGCTCGAACAGAATGAAGCCGACGAAGGTGAGCAGCACGAACAGCACGCCGTATTTCGAGGCACGGTCGGCCTGGGTGTAGGCATCGACCGGATCAACCAGTGACACCGTCACCGCCTGCGACTCGACCGCACCATCATTGCGCAGCTGTCGCTGTGCATCGGAGGCCAGCGAAGACACCGCCCAGCGCGCATCGAAGCCCTGTGCGTCGACGCGACGCTCGTTGGGCAGGAACGCACCGCTGAACGACGGATGCGGCCAGCTCGAACGCAGTGCGATCTTGGTGTCATCGCCCACCGGCACCACCGACAGCATGCGGCTGCCATCCAGGCGCAGCTCGAGTTCGACGGTGCTGGCAGCCAGCGTGCCGCCATGGTCTTCGGCGAATCCGGCCACCGGTGCATGCAGACCGCGGCCCACCTCGCTGGCCGCACCAACCCCCGGCAGCAGGCGCAGTTGCTTGCCATCCACGCGCAGGTTCGGCGTACCGACCAGGCCACGCACATCGGAAATGCCCACCGCCACATACGGCTGGCCGTAGCTGCGGCCGGCCTTCACCGGATAGTCGTCTGCAGCGAACGTCGCCTTCATCTGGCCGTTCCAGCTGTATACCGGCACCTTGAACAGGCCGACCTCACGCTGGCTCGGCAGCATCTCGCCGCCCACCTCCAGCGACGCCGGCATCTGCAGCCAGTGCCCCTCGGTGACCTGCACCTCGGTCTTCTTGACGCCCAGCGGGTCGACCAGTTCAACCTGCTTGCGTTCCACCCACGGCACCACCCGCACCGGGCCCACCAGCTGCTGTGCACCGGCGCGGCTGTCGGCCACCCGCGAGAAGGCCTCGTCGCGGTACGCGCTGCGTTCGTTGATGACCCCGCGGATCATGGTCAGCGGCACCAGCAGCAGCAGGATCAGCCCGCCGACAATGGCGAACCGCAGCAGCATCTTCAGGGATTTCATGGTCCATCCTCGTTGGAGAGGGCTGCAGGATGGACCGCCGCGGTGAGCAGGGTTTGTGGCGAATTTGAAGCGAGTGTGAAGTCAGCGGCGCGGGCGCTGGCCTGGCACACCCAAAGGCAGCCACAGGCTGGCCACGGTGCCGCCGCCCTCGCGGATATCCACGCTGGCGCGCCCATCATGCAGGCGCGCGACCTCCTGCACGAACGGCAGGCCCAGGCCGGAGCTGCGCCGCCCGCTGCCGGGGCGGGCCAGCGAATAGAAGCGCTCGAACACCCGCTCACGCGCGTAGTCGGGAATGCCGGCGCCACGGTCGGCCACCTGCAGGCGCACGCCCTGCCCGTCCACCTCGGCCTGCAGCGCGATCTCCGCGCCGGCCGGCGAGAAGGCAATCGCGTTGTCGATCAGGTTGTGCAGTGCCTGCCGCAGCAGGTAGGCGTCGCCCTGCACCCGCAGGTCGGGCACGCTGCCGATGCGGACCTGCACGCCGGCCGCCTGCGCGCGCACCTGCGCGGCCGCCGCCGCATCGGCCAGCAATGCCGGCAGCGCGATCGGGTCACGCGTCTGCAGCCAGCCGTGCTGTTCCACTTCGGCCAGCGCCAGCAGCTTGTCGATGGTCTCGGTCAGCCGCTCCTGCTGGTCGACGATGCTGCGGGCGAAATGCACGCGATCAGCCTCCGGCAATGGCTCCTGCAGCAGTTCGGCGGCACCGCGGATCGCCGCCAGCGGGCTCTTCATCTCGTGCGTCAGCGACTGCACGTACTGCTCGACGTAGGCCTTGCCTTCGAGCTTCTGGCGCATCGTTTCCAGCGCCTGGCCGAGATCGCCGATCTCGTCGCGACGGCGCCGTGGTGGTGGCACCGGTTCGCCCGCGCTGACCGCGCGTGCATAGCGGCTGAGCTGACCGAGGCCCGTGGTCAGCCACATCGTCACCAGCACGCCGACCAGCGCCGACAGCCCGATCAGCCACGCACCGCGCTCGATGATGGCGCGCTGGCTGGCGGCGATGAATGGATCGATGCTGCGGTTCGGCTGGGCCAGGCTGAGCACGCCGATCAGGGTGCGGCCGTCGGCCGGATCGTACACCGGCGCCGCCACATGCATCACCGTATCGCCTTCCTCGCCCGGAATCTCGGGGCTGGAACGCGCGCCGTACTCGCCACGCAGGGTGCGGTAGACATCGTTCCAGCGCGAATTGTCGCGCCCCAGGTCACGGCCCAGCGAATCGTAGATGACGATGCCCTTGGCATCGGTGATGGTCACCCGGTAATCCAGCGAGCGCTTGGGAAAACGCCAGACCATCGCCTTCAGGTCGCGCTGCCGTGCCTTGGCCAGGTTGCGGGTGAAGCTGCCGCTGCGGATGGTGCCGTCCTTGACGTCGGCGGCGGCCATCTCGGCCAGCACGTTGGCCGCATCGACCAGGGTCGATTCCATCGCCTGGCGCACACCGGGCTTCACCTCGTTGACGAACACGCGCATCACGAAGAACGCGGCGATGCCGGTGATCAGGAAGAAGCCGAGGAACAGCTTCAGCACCAGGCGCATCGGCTAGACCTCCAGCGCGTAGCCGAGGCCACGGTGGGTGCGGATAGGATCGTCGCTGGCCCCCGCCGCTCGCAGCTTGGCGCGCAGCGTCTTTACATGGGTGTCGACGGTGCGGTCAGCACTGTCGGCACTGCTGTCCCAGCCCCGGTCCATCAACTGCGCGCGGCTGAGGATGGCACCCGGGCGCTGCAGCAATGCTTCCAGCAGTGCGTACTCGTAGCGGGTGAGGTCCAGCGCCTGTCCGCGGAAGCGGATGCGCCGGCCTTCGCGGTCGATGGCGAACGCGCCATGTTCCTGCCAGCCCGCATCGGCGCTGGGCGCTGCGACGACCGGCGCCGCACGGCGCAGGCGTGCACGCACCCGTGCGACCAGCTCGCGCGGCGAGAACGGCTTGGTCATGTAGTCGTCGGCGCCCAGCTCCAGGCCGAGCACGCGGTCCACTTCGTCGTTGCGCGCGGTCAGGAAGATCACCGGCAGCTGCGCCGCCGGCCCCGGCTGTGCACGCAGCCGCCGGCAGACCTCGAAGCCGCCGAGATCGGGCAGGCCCACGTCCAGCACCAGCACATCGATATCGCCGGCCTGCAGCCGCTGCAGGGCCTCACCGCCCAACAGGCAGTGACTGGCGGCATAGCCCTCGCTGCGCAGCGCATAGAGCACGGTTTCGGCGATGGCGGCTTCGTCCTCGACCACCAGGACATGGGCAACAGGAGCTGTCATGGCGCGCAGCATAGCCGCTGCGGCCGCCGCCCCGTACACTGCCGCCCATGAACTATCGCCACGCCTTCCATGCCGGCAACCACGCCGATGTGCTCAAGCACATCGTGCAGCTGGCCCTGATCGACAGCTTCAAGCGCAAGGACAGCCCGTTCTTCGTGCTCGACACCCACGGCGGTGCCGGCCGCTACCTGCTGGCCAGCGAAGAGAGCCGCAAGACCCTGGAGGCCGAGTCCGGGATCATGCGCTTGATGGCCCAGCCCAAGCTGCCCGAGGTGGTCGAGCGCTACCTGAAGGCGGTGCAGGCCGACAATCCGGTCGGCGCGCTGACCAACTACCCCGGCTCGCCGCTGTTGAGCGCGCAGGCGATGCGTGCGCAGGACCGCATGGCGGTCTGTGAGCTGCAGGAAGCCGAAACGGCCACGCTGAAGGCCCTGTTCGCCCATGACAGCCGCGTCGACGTGCGGGCGGGCGATGGCTATGCGCTGCTGCGTTCGCTGCTGCCGCCGAAGTTCAACGGCAGCAAGATCGGCCGTGGCCTGGTGCTGATCGACCCGCCCTACGAGGCCCAGGACGCCGAATACCAGGCGGTCCTGGCCGCGCTGGGCGAGACCCTGGCGCGCTGGCCGCAGGCCACGTGTGCCGTCTGGTTCCCGATCAAGCAGCGCCGCACCATCCTGCATTTCCTGCGCAAGGCCACCGCCCTGCCGGTGAAATCGGCGATGACAATCGAGTTCCTGGTGCGCCCGGACGACTCACCGCTGCGCCTCAACGGCAGCGGCATGCTGCTGCTCAACCCGCCCTGGCAGTTCGACCGGGTGGTCGGCCCAGCCCTGCCGGCGCTGCGCCAGCACCTGGGTGAACCCGGGGCCAGCACCCGCCTGGATTGGCTCAAAGCACCCGAATAACGGCCTTCACGAGGCTGTACCGCCGTGAGCCTTTCGTTCACGGAATGCAGCCCCGGTGATGCCACAATCGATGGACCACCAAGGAATCACCCGGTATGGCCACTCGCAACCGCATGCCGCCCTGGCATGAGATCTTCAAGGCTCCCAGCGGCCACGAGCTGCTGATCCGCCCCATCCGCCCGGAAGATGGCGCACCGCTGCAAGCGGCGTTCAGCCTGTTCGGGCCGGAAGAAATCCGTGATCGTTTCCTGCAGGCGGTGACCGAGCTTTCGCCGGAAACCACCCAGCGCCTGACCCACCCGAATCCCAAGACCGAGATCACCCTGGTCGCTGCCGAATCCCTGCCCGCCGGTGAGGCGGTGGTCGGCGCGGTCGCCCGGGCCTCGATCATCCCCGGTACCCGTGAAGCCGAGTACGCGATCCTGATCAGCCGCTTCCTCATTGGCCAGGGCCTGGGCCGGCAGCTGATGCGCAAGCTGGTGAAATGGGGCCGCGGCAAGTACCTGGACCGTCTGTACGGCGACGTTGCCGCCGAGAACGAGCCGATGAAGCAGCTGGCCGCCTCGCTGGGCTTCAAGCCGGTCCCGCACCCGACCGGTGCCGAAGGCCTGGTGCGGATGGTGCTGGAGCTGGACAACTGACGGATGCGCCGGGCTCTGCCCGGCGATGCCGCCCGGTAGTGCCGGCCGCTGGCCGGCATTGCGCTACCCCAACGGCGCATGAGGCGGCCGGCCAGCGGCCGGCACGACTCACCGGGCTTCGATCGGGCTTCTGCTAAAATCCGGGGTCCATGTCGCGTACCTCATACCCCGCCCCGCCGCTGCCGCGCGCCGGCCAGCTCCGCGCCTGGTGGCGCGCCCCCGCCTCGCCGACCGCCCTGGCCTGGTATCTGGCCCAGGCCGCGCGTGCGCACGACGCCCCGCTGCTGGTGATCGCCCGTGACAACCACGGTGCCAACCAGCTCGAAGCCGACCTGCAGACCCTGCTCGGCGGCGACCCGGCCCTGCCGGTGGTCGCCTTCCCGGACTGGGAAACCCTGCCCTACGACCGCTTCAGCCCGCATCCGGACATCATTTCGCAGCGCCTGTCCGCCCTGCACCGCCTGCCCACGCTGAAGCGCGGCCTGGTGATCGTGCCGGTGCAGACCCTGCTGCAGCAGCTGGCCCCGCGCAGCTATGTGATCGGTGGCAGTTTCGACCTGAAGGTCGGCCAGCGCCTGGACCTGGAAGCCGAGAAGCGCCGTCTGGAAAGCGCCGGCTACCGCAACGTGCCGCAGGTGATGGACCCGGGTGACTTCGCCGTGCGCGGCGGCCTGCTCGATGTGTTCCCGATGGGCGCCGACGAGCCGTTGCGGGTGGAGCTGCTGGACGAGGACATCGACTCGATCCGCGCCTTCGATCCGGAAAGCCAGCGCTCGCTGGACAAGGTCGAGGCGGTGCACATGCTGCCTGGCCGCGAAGTGCCGATGGACGAGGCCAGCATCGCCCGCGTGCTGGCCACGCTGCGCGAGCGCTTCGATGTCGATACCCGGCGCAGCGCGCTGTACCAGGACCTGAAGTCCGGGTTGGCCCCGGCCGGCGTCGAGTACTACCTGCCGCTGTTCTTCGAACGCACCGCGACCCTGTTCGACTACCTGCCCGACGGCAGCCTGCCGGTGGTCTGCGCCGGGGCCGGCGAAGCCGCTGAAGCATTCTGGGCGCAGACCGGTGAGCGCTACGAACAGCGCCGCCACGATGTGGAACGGCCGCTGCTGCCGCCGTCGGCGCTGTACCTGTCGCCGGAGCTGCTGCGCGAGCGCCTGAACGATGCCCCGCGCATCGAAGTGTGGTCCGCTGACCACGCGCGCATCGCCGATGCCCACGCGCTGGGTGACCAGCCGCTGCCACCACTGCCGGTGGCCGCACGCGAAGCCCCCGCTGGCGATGCGCTGAAATCCTTCCTCGGTCACTATCCGGGCCGGGTGCTGATTGCCGCCGATTCGCCCGGGCGTCGCGAGGCCCTGCTGGAAGTGTTGCAGGCCGCCGAGCTGAAGCCGCC
Source organism: Stenotrophomonas maltophilia (assembly GCF_003205835.1). Lineage (GTDB taxonomy): Bacteria > Pseudomonadota > Gammaproteobacteria > Xanthomonadales > Xanthomonadaceae > Stenotrophomonas > Stenotrophomonas riyadhensis. Next base: position 1,335,932 of record NZ_CP029773.1, on the reverse strand, counting down.
GGTGGTGGCCGACCTGCCCAGCTTCCTCGCCGACGATGCGCGTTTCGCGATCGCGGTGGCGCCGCTGGAGGATGGCTTCGCACTGGACGACCCGCGCATCGCGGTACTGACCGAGCGCCAGCTGTTCCCCGAGCGCGCCGGCAGCACCCGCCGCACGCGCCGTGCCGGCCGCGAGCCGGAAGCGATCATCCGCGACCTCGGCGAACTGACCGAGGGTGCGCCGATCGTGCACGAGGACCATGGCGTCGGCCGCTACCGTGGCCTGATCGCGATGGACGTCGGCGGCATGCCCGGCGAGTTCCTGGAAATCGAGTACGCCAAGGGCGACCGCCTGTATGTGCCGGTCGCCCAGCTGCACCTGATCAGCCGCTACTCCGGTGCGTCGGCGGAAACCGCGCCACTGCATTCGCTCGGTGGCGAACAGTGGAGCAAGGCCAAGCGCAAGGCCGCCGAGAAGGTGCGCGACGTCGCCGCCGAGCTGCTGGAGATCCAGGCCCGCCGCCAGGCCCGTGCCGGCCTGGCGCTGCAGGTGGACCGCGCGATGTACGAGCCGTTCGCCGCCGGTTTCCCGTTCGAGGAAACCCCGGACCAGCTGGCCGCGATCGACGCCACCCTGCGCGACCTGGCCAGCAGCCAGCCGATGGACCGTGTGGTCTGCGGCGACGTCGGCTTCGGCAAGACCGAGGTGGCGGTGCGTGCGGCATTCGCCGCCGCCAGTGCCGGCAAGCAGGTGGCCGTGCTGGTGCCGACCACGCTGCTGGCCGAACAGCATTACCGCAACTTCCGCGACCGTTTCGCCGATTACCCGCTGAAGGTCGAGGTGCTGTCGCGCTTCAAGACCACCAAGGAAATCAAGGCCGAGCTGGAAAAGGTCGCCGCCGGCACCATCGACGTCATCGTCGGTACCCATCGCCTGCTGCAGCCGGACGTGAAGTTCAAGGACCTGGGCATGGTCATCGTCGACGAGGAGCAGCGTTTCGGCGTACGCCAGAAGGAAGCGCTGAAGGCGCTGCGCGCCAACGTGCACCTGCTGACCCTGACCGCCACGCCGATCCCGCGCACGCTGAACATGGCCATGGCCGGCCTGCGCGACCTGTCGATCATCGCCACGCCGCCGCCGAACCGGCTGGCGGTGCAGACCTTCATCACCCAGTGGGACAACGCGCTGCTGCGCGAAGCCTTCCAGCGCGAGCTGGCGCGTGGTGGCCAGCTATACTTCCTGCACAACGACGTGGAGAGCATCGGCCGCATGCAGCGCGAGCTGTCCGAGCTGGTGCCGGAGGCGCGCATCGGCATCGCCCACGGGCAGATGCCCGAGCGCGAGCTGGAGAAGGTGATGCTGGATTTCCAGAAGCAGCGCTTCAACGTGCTGCTGTCGACCACGATCATCGAGTCGGGCATCGACATCCCCAACGCCAACACCATCATCATCAACCGCGCCGACCGCTTCGGCCTGGCCCAGCTGCACCAGCTGCGTGGTCGTGTCGGTCGTTCGCACCACCGCGCCTACGCCTACCTGGTGGCCCCTGATCGTCGTTCGATCACCCCGGATGCGGAGAAGCGCCTGGAAGCGATCGCCTCGATGGACGAACTCGGCGCCGGCTTCACCCTGGCCACGCACGACCTGGAGATCCGCGGTGCCGGTGAACTGCTCGGCGAGGACCAGAGCGGGCAGATGGCCGAGGTTGGCTTCAGCCTGTACACCGAACTGCTGGAACGCGCGGTGCGCAGCATCAAGCAGGGCAAGCTGCCCGACCTGGATGCCGGCGAAGAAGTGCGCGGTGCCGAGGTCGAGCTGCATGTGCCGGCGCTGATTCCGGAAGACTACCTGCCGGACGTGCACACCCGCCTGACCCTGTACAAGCGCATTTCCAGCGCGCGCGACAGTGATGCGCTGCGCGAACTGCAGGTGGAGATGATCGACCGCTTCGGCCTGCTGCCGGATGCGGCCAAGCACCTGTTCGCCATCGCCGAGCTTAAGCTGAAGGCCAACACCCTCGGCATCCGCAAGCTGGACCTGGGCGAGAACGGTGGCCGCATCGTGTTCGAGTCCAAACCGAACATCGACCCGATGGCGGTGATCCAGCTGATCCAGAAACAACCGAACCTGTACGCCATGGAAGGGCCTGACAAGCTGCGCATCAAGCACCCGCTGCCGCTGCCGGAAGACCGCTTCAATGCGGCCCGCGCCCTTCTGACCACCCTCGCCCCGGGTTGATCGCCCCCCGAACACCCCGCACCGGTCCCCACCCGGTGCGGGCGGATGACCATGTTTCCTGACGCCGTACCCGCCCCCGACCTGCTGCACGCGCAGGCCTGCCTGATCGATGCCCTCTCGATGTCGCTGCAGATGCGCGACGCCTACACCCGCCACCACTGCGATCGCGTCGGACTGCTCGCGCAGCGCCTGGCCACGCACTGCGATCTCGATGACGATGCCTGCTCGCAGATCGGCCTGGCCGCGCGCTTCCATGACATCGGCAAGATCGGCATCCCCGACGATGTACTGCTGACACCGCGTCGGCATACCGACGAGGAACGCGCGATCATGCGCGAGCATCCGGTGCGCGGCGAACACATCTTCCTGGCCACCGGCCGCAGCGATGCGGCACCGGTCGCGCGGCTGATTCGCGCCCATCACGAAGCCTTCGATGGCAGCGGCTATCCCGACGGCCTGCGTGGCGAGAGCATTCCGCTGGGCTCACGCATCGTCACCGTTGCGGATGCCTACGATGCCATGACCAGCGTGCGCCCCTACCGCGCAGCGATGGAACGCGAGACCGCGTTGCGCATCATCGACGAGCAGTCCGGCGGCCTGATCGATCCCTATGTGCTGCAGCGCTTCCATCGCATGCTGGCGCAGGAACCAGCGCTGGCCTGAGATCCGCCGGGCATGGCCCGGCGCTACCGATCAGACAAACAAAAGGCCCGGCATTCGCCGGGCCTTCTGCATCACGCATCACGTGCGATCGATTACCAGATCACCACGCGCTTGTCGTCGGCACGCACCATCGCGTCGCCGGCCTTGCACTGGAACGCAGCGGCATACGACGGCATGTTCGACGGCGCGCCGTTGGCACGGAAGTTGGCCGGCGCGTGCGGGTCGGTGTTCAGGCGGACGCGCAGCTCACCGTCGGTGAAGTTGCGGCGCCACACGGTGGCCCAGTTCATGAAGAAGCGCTGGTCCTGGCTGTGACCATCGACTTCGACATTCGCCTTCGGATCTTCCTTCAGCGCCATCTGCAGCGCGTCGTAGGCCACGGTCAAGCCGCCCAGGTCGCCGATATTCTCGCCCAGGGTCAGCTTGCCCTTCACGAACACGCCCGGCACCGATTCATAGCCATCGAACTGCGCGACCAGCTGGTCGGTACGTTCGGTGAAGGCCTTGCGGTCGGCGTCGGTCCACCAGTTGTCGAAGTTGCCGTTGGCAGCGAACTGGCTGCCCGAGTCGTCGTAGCCGTGCATCATCTCGTGGCCGATGACCGCACCGATGCCGCCGTAGTTCAGCGCCGGATCGGCCTTGGCGTCGAAGAACGGCGCCTGCAGGATGGCGGCCGGGAACACGATCTCGTTCTTGGTGGCGTTGTAGTAGGCGTTGACGGTCTGCGGGGTCATGCCCCACTCGGTCTTGTCCACCGGCTTGCCGATCTTGTCCAGCATGTAGCGGTAGTTGAACGCGCGCGCGGCCTGCATGTTGCCCAGGTAGCTGTCACCGTTGGTCTGCAGGCCCGTCCACTCGCGCCACTTGTCCGGGTAGCCGATCTTCGGGGTGAAGCTGGCCCACTTCTCCAGCGCCTTCTTCCTGGTCTCTTCGCCCATCCACGGCAGCTGCTCCAGGCGCGCCTTCAGCGCCACCGAGAGGTTCTCCACCAGGTGCTGCATGGCCACCTTGGATTCGGCCGGGAACACGGCGTCAACGTACAGCTGGCCCAGGGCTTCACCCATGCCACCGTTGACCGACTCCAGCACGCGCTTCCAGCGCGGCTGCATTTCCTGCTGGCCGCGCAGGGTCTTGCCATAGAACTCGAAGTTGGCCTTCTCGAACTGGCTGCTCAGGTACGGCGAAGCATCGTCGATGGTGTGGAAGCGCAGATAGGCCTGCCAGGTGCTGGCCGGCACATCGGCCAGCATCTTGTCCATTTCACCGAAGAAGCCCGGCTGGGCCAGCGAGAACTTCTGCGCGGCCGGCACCTTCAGGGTGTCGAACAGCGCGGTCCAGCTGAAGTTCGGGGTCAGCTTGTCGGCGTCTGCGGCGCTGAGCGGGTTGTAACGCTTGGCCGGGTCACGCATTTCGATGCGCGACATCGAGGCCTTGGCCAGGCGGGTTTCAAAGGCCATCACGGCCTTGGCCTGCTCGGCCGCCTGCGCGGCGTCCACGCCGGACAGGGTCAGCACCTGGGCGATATAGGCCACGTAGGCATCGCGGATCTTGGCCTGCGCGTCATCGAAGTAGTAGCCCTTCTCCGGCAGGCCGAGACCGCCCTGGCCGACATAGGCGATGACGTTGGCCGAATTCTTGTAGTCGGCATTGGCGAACAGCGAGAACAGCACGCCCTTGCCCTCGGCCTGGCTGTCGCGCAGGTACTGGGTGATGGCGGCGGTGTCGTTCAGCGCGGTGATCTTGTCCAGCTGCGGCTGCAGCGGAGCGAGGCCTGCGGCTTCGATCTTGGCTTCATCGTTGCCGGTCTTCCAGATGTCACCGATCTTGGCTTCCACCGAGCCGGCCTTGGCCTGGCTGGCCGCGGCCTGCTGCACCAGTGCGTGCTGCACTTCCAGCGAGCGCTCGCGCAGGATCTCGAAGCTGCCCCAGGTGGTCTGGTCGCCCGGCACCGGGTTGGCCTTCAGCCACTTGCTGTTGACGAAGCCATTGAGGTCGGTACAGGCCGAAATGGCCGGATCCAGGTCGGCGCTGTTGAGCGAGATCAGCGGCGTCTTGATCTGCGACAGGTCGAAGGCCGGCTTGGCGTCGGCGCTGGCCGCCGGCGCGGTTTCATTCTTGCCACAGGCCGCCAGCGAGGCAGCGATGGCGATGGTCAGGCCCAGCGGGACCAGGTTGCGGACGTTCATGAGGCTCTCCTGCGGGTAATTTCACAGGGTAGCCGGGGAGGCCTGCGGTGGGACCGGCCAAAGGTCACAGGACGCGCTTATGTAGAGTCGAGCCATGCTCGACTGCTCTCCGTTCCGGGTTTATTGTCCTTGCGGCAAGAGGCCAACAGCAGTCGAGCATGGCTCGACTCTACAAAAAGCGAAGGCCGGCTTGCGCCGGCCTTCTGTTTTATTTCGCCTTGCCCTGGTTGGCCACGGCTTCAGCGGCCTTGCGCGCTGCTTCCGGGTCGCCCAGGTAGCGGAACGACTTCACCGTCAGGTCGTCGTTCAGTTCGAACAGCAGCGGGATGCCGGTCGGGATGTTCAGCTCGAGGATTTCCTCGCGCGAGACGTTGTTGAGGTACTTGTACAGCGCGCGCAGCGAATTGCCGTGGGCGGTGACCAGCACGGTCTTGCCGTCCTTCAGCTGCGGCGCGATGGCGTCGTGCCAGTACGGCAGCACGCGGTCCAGCGTGGTGGCCAGCGATTCGGTACCCGGCAGCGCGTTGCGGTCCAGGCCAGCGTAGCGGCGGTCATGGATCGGGTGGCCCGGATCCTCCAGGTCCATGGCCGGCGGCGGGATATCGTACGAACGACGCCACACCTTGACCTGGTCCTCGCCGTGCTTGGCGGCGGTCTCGGCCTTGTCCAGGCCCTGCAGGCCGCCGTAATGGCGTTCGTTGAGGCGCCAGGACTTGTTCACCGGCAGCCAGTCCTGTTCCAGCTCGGCCAGTGCACCCTGCAGGGTGTGGATGGCGCGCTTGAGCACGGAGGTGTGGGCGACGTCGAACTGCAGCCCTTCCTCGCGCATCAGGCGACCGGCGGCGGCCGCTTCCCGGCGCCCCTGCTCGGTCAGGTCGACATCGACCCAGCCGGTGAAGCGGTTGTCCAGGTTCCACTGGCTCTGGCCATGGCGCAACAGTACGAGTTTACGGGTCACTGCAGGGTCTCCAACGCGAGGAAAGGCAGGCCGCCATTGTAGCCCCGGGCGCCGCTCACCGGGCCGTGGCACCGCGCATGCGATGCTGTGAGCAATGAATACGGTGATCGACCCCGGGCGCTGGGAAGGCAGCGTCGCCGCGGCACGCGCGCAGCAGCTCCAGCTGGCCGGCCGCGTGGAGCGCCAGGACCGCCTGCCACGCAACGTGTGCTGGCTGGCCGGGCTGGATGTCGGCTTCGAGGACGATGGCGCCATCACCCGCGCCGCGGCGGTACTGCTGGACGCAGAGACGCTGCAGCCCGTGGCGCAGGAGATCGCGCGCATCCCCACGGTGATGCCCTATATCCCCGGCCTGCTCAGCTTCCGCGAGCTGCCGGCACTGCTGGCCGCGCTGGCGCTGCTGCCGCATACGCCGGACCTGGTGTTCGTCGATGGCCATGGCATCAGCCACCCGCGACGATTGGGCGTGGCCGCGCATCTGGGCGTGGTCACCGACCTGCCGAGCATCGGCGTGGCCAAGTCGAAGCTGGTCGGCCGGTTCGTCGAACCGGACGCCGAGGCCGGTGCGCATACGCCGCTGCTGGACGGCGATGAGCAACTGGGTTGGGTGCTGCGCAGCAAGATTCGCTGCAAGCCGCTGTTCGTGGCCGGTGGCCATCGGGTCAGTGCGGATACCGCGCTGGACTGGGTGCAGCGCACGCTGCGCGGTTACCGGCTGCCGGAGCCGACGCGGCTGGCAGACCGGCTGGCCTCGCGACGGGGTAGAGTCGACTGCTAGTCGACTGCTCTTCGGCAAGGTCGCGAAAATGCCCGCGCTGCGCGCGATAGTCGACTAACAGTCGACTCTACCAGGCCGGCTTCACCCGGGCGGTTTGACCCGATCGATGCCCTTGCATCCTCGATCAGCGATGCACGTGGCCGCGATGGCCCTGCGCGTCTTCGCCGTGGTCATGGCCTTCATGGCCCTCGTGCTCGCCGCCCTTGGCCGGCGCCGGCTCACCACAGGCTTCGCCGCAATGGTCCGCTTCGATCTGCAGCGTCACGTGCTCGATGCCGAAGTCATCGTGCAGGCGCCCGCCCAGATCACGACGCAGCGCATCGGCATCGGTGCCGTCGCGCATCACGATGTGCGCGGTCAGCGCCGGTGTGCTGGAAGCCAGCGCCCACACGTGCAGGTCATGCACGTCCAGCACGGCGGCATGGCCGGACAGGCTGTCGCGCACCTTGGCCACGTCCATGCCCTTGGGCACGCCTTCCAGCAGCACGTTGATCGCTTCGCGCATCAGCACATAGGTGCGCGGCAGTACCCACAGGCCGATCAGTACCGCCAGGATCGGATCGATCGGCTTCCAGCCGGTCCACTTGATCAACAACGCACCGGCGATCACCGCCACCGAGCCGAGCATGTCCGCCCACACTTCCAGGTAGGCGCCCTTCACGTTGAGGCTCTCGCCACTGCCCGCCTGCAGCAGGCGCATCGAGATCAGGTTGATGATCAGGCCCGCAGCCGCGATCACCAGCATGCCGGAGGAGGCGATCTCCTGCGGCTCACGGAAGCGCCCGACTGCCTCCCACAGGATGTAGGCGGCAACCACGAACAGCATCGCGCCGTTGATCATCGCGCCCAGCGCTTCCAGGCGCGCATAGCCGTAGGTGCGGCGCGCGTCCGGCGGGCGCCGGCTCAGCCGCACCGCGACCAGCGCGATCATCAGCGCCAGCGCATCGGTGGCCATGTGCGCTGCGTCTGACAGCAGTGCCAGGCTGTTGGTCCAGAACGCGCCCACCACCTCGACGACGAGGAAGGTGGAGGTCAGGCCGAGTGCCCACCACAAGGGTTTCTCGTGGCGGATCTCGGATGGCAGGTGATCGTGGTCGTGGCCCATGGCAACAGCTCCTTTGCGATGCGGTGCAGGCTACGCCGTGCTGGCGGGGGAGACTATTACGGTGTTTATAACATTGCAGGCCACGCGGTCCCTCACCGGGCATGGCCCGGCGCTACCGGAGCGCGGCCGGCAACGCCAGGCCACGCCTGGCGGACGCAGCGGACCGACGTCCGCCTGCGGTCAGAAGCCGAAGCGCAGGCTGGCCCAGTACGCGCGGCCCGGCTCGTTGTAGGTCGCCGCGCCGGCATCGCTGCTGTTGGCCTCGCGGAACAGGCGCTTGTCGGCCAGGTTGTTGACACCGAAGCCGAAGCTGACCGTCTCGGTCACCTTGTAGCGCGCGCTCACGCCCCAGATGTTGTACGCACCACGGACCTGCAGCGCGATCGACGGATCGCAGGTGCCGGTGCAGCGCGGATCATTGTTGATGTTGGTGGTGGCCGGCTTCTGCTTGCCGTAGAAGGTGCCGGTCAGCAGCACCGACAACTTGTCGGTGGCCTGCCAGTCCAGCATCGTGTTGACGGTGTACTTCGGAATCACCGACAGCGGCTGGCCGGTGCTCTTGTTCTCGTTCTCCACCATGTAGGTGAAGTTGTTGCTCCACTTCAGGCGGTTGCCCTGCTCGCCCAGCAGCGGGACCACCAGGTTGCCTTCCAGACCCTGCACGATCGCCTTGGGTGCGTTCTCCCAGCGGAAGATGCGGCCCTTGGTGTCGGCGGTCAGCCCGATCTGGTTGTACCCGGCCTGGATCTTGTCCTTGTAGTCGTTGTGGAAGTAGGTCAACGACGCTTGCCAGCCGCTCTGCGGTGCCCACTCGATACCCAGTTCCTTGTTCAGGCTGGTTTCCGCCTTCAGGTCCGAGTTGCCGCGCATGTAGCAGCCGGCGCCCAGGCTCGGCAGTGCATTCGGGCAGCCATTGCCCCGGGTGTAGTACAGGTAGTCCGGATTCGACTGGTACAGGTTCGGCGCCTTGAATGCACGGGCGATACCGCCCTTCACCACCCAGTCGCTGTTGATGCGGAACTGCGCGTTGAGGCTGGGGCTGGTGTTGTTGCCGAACTGGCTGTGGTGGTCGAAGCGCAGGCCCGGGGTGACGATCCAGCGCTCGCCCAGGTAGATGTTGTCTTCCACGAACACGGCGGTGGTCTGCGCGTCGGACTTGCCGCGTGCGCGATCGGCCGACAGCCCCGGGATGCCGCCGCCGCTGCTGCTGGACTGGCTCATCGAGTACGGGTCGGTCAGGCGGCTGTCCAGGTATTCAAAGCCCAGCGTCCAGATGTTCTCGGCACCACCCAGCGTGGTCGGGAAACTGACTTCGCCGTCCAGCTGGTAGTTGCGCAGGCGCGAGGTCGACCAGTCGGTGCCGTTGAAGCTGCCCTCCGGGCCACCGGCCAGGCCTTCGTTGATGCGCGAGTTGTTCACCGCCTCCACTGCAGCCGTTACCCGCGAGGTCACGTCACCCCAGCGGCCGCGATGGGTGATCGCGCCGGTGTTGCGGTACATGCGGTTGGTCTCCGCCTTGTCGTCGGCCAGGGCGGCCAGATCGATCCCGGTCGACGTGCCGGTGGTGCTGACCGCGCGGTCGCCGGCGTAGATGTTGCCCTGGCGGCTGGTGCCGGCTTCGAATTCGACCACCTGATCGGCGGTGATGTCCCAGCGCAGCAGCGCGTTGACATCGCGGTTCTTGACGCCCTCACGACCGGCCGGCGGCACCGCGTTGGGAGTGGTAGCGTACTGGCGGTTGAGCTCCAGCGAGTCCGCGTCGGTCTTGTTGAGATTGCCGTACAGGCGGAACGACAACGTGTCGGTCATCGGACCGCTCAGCTGCAGGCCAACGCGCTCGCTGCCGCCTTCGGCGCTGTGCTCGGGCACCAGGCCATACAGGTCGACCGCGCCGGTCAGGTCGCCGGTCGGGCGCTTGGTGATGATGTTGACCACGCCACCGGAAGCACCCGAGCCATAACGTGCCGCTGCGGGGCCACGCAGCACTTCGATGCGCTCGATCATTTCCGCCGGCACCCAGTTGGTATCGCCGCGGGTATTGCGCTCACCGCTGCGGCCCATGCGCACGGCATCACGCGCACCGATGCGCTTGCCGTCGACCAGGATCAGGGTGTTTTCCGGGCCCATGCCACGCAGATCGATCTGGCGGTTGTTGCCGTACTGGCCCGAGGCACTGTTGCCGGTCAGGTTGACGCCGGGCATGGTGCGCAGCAGCTCGGCGATGTCGTTGGCCGGCGGGCGCCTGGCGATGTCCTCTGCGGTGATGGTCGAGGTACCCAGGGCCTGGCGCGCGATCTGCGAGGCGGTGACGTGCACCGTGTCGATATCGGTGGCGTCGGTTTCGGCGTGGGCGGTCAGAGCGCTGCCGGCCAGCAGGGCGGCAACAGCAAGCGCCAGCGGGCGCGGCGAAAGGACAACGGCAGGGGACATGATCAGGACCTTCTGGCAGGGCTACGGGGCCTCTGGCAAAGGGCTTGAGGCAACGACGAGGGGGAGGCGGAGCAGTCCTGCAGCAGGCACCTGCAGCCCGTTCCGTGCGCGCATTCTCCCATCAATGCGATTGATTCTCAAATGCGTTCACTCATTGCCGCAGCGGCGCCGATGTGGTTTGCGCACCGTGCAACCCTGCACCGCGCGTAAACTGGCCGGCTAACCCGCCATCAACCGTATGCCGCCGCGGCCGATACCCGTGGTTTGCCGTACGCAGTCAGAGATCGACGTGGAACCACCCCAATTGGACGATGCCAGCCAGCCGCTGGCCGAGGCCTGGCAACACTGCCTGCTGCAGGCCGGCCCGGCCGCCACCGCGCTGCTGCGCGCCGCTGCCATCGATGCCCCGCCCGCGCTGGCCCAGCGCTTCTATGAAGTGCTGCTGCAGGATGGGCGGGCACGCCGCTTCCTGTCCCACGAGCAGGTCAAGCTGCGCCTGCAACCGGCCATGCAACGCTGGCTGGTGCAACTGTTGACCACCGATGCCGCCGGTATCGCCACCACCGTCGCCTCACAGCGGGTGATCGGCGATGTCCACGCCCGGGTCGGCATTCCTGTCGACCTGGTCACCCGTGGCGCACGCGTGCTCAAGCACGAACTGTTCGTGCGCCTGCGCGACGATGCGCCGGACAGCGACACCGCATTCGCCGCCATCGACTGCCTAAGCGCGATCATGGACATCGCCATGGAAGGCATGACCCTGGCCTACACCCATGCGCGCGAACGCTCGACCCGAGCCGATGCGGCCTACCGCCTGTTCTCGCTGGTGCAGAACGTCAGCACCGAACGCGAGCGCCAGCGCGCATTGCTGCTGGACTGGGAAAACGCCCTGCTCTACGCGTTGGCCGGCCATGTGCAGGGCAGTGACAGCGCCAGCCTCGCCACCTCGGAATTCGGCCTGTGGTTCACCCACAAGGGCATCCCCAGCTTCGGCGAAAGCAGCGAGACCCAACAGGTCGGCCAGCTGATGGCGCGCATCGATGGCAACCTGCAGCGCGCAGACAGCGATGCTGCACAGCGCTTGGCGGTGTTGCCCGCCATCCGTGACGACCTGGCTGCCATCCGGACCCTGATGACCCTGCTGTTCGAACGCATCGGCGAACTCGACGCCGGCAGCGATGCCTTGACCAACCTGCTCAACCGCCGATTCCTGCCAACAGTGCTGCGTCGCGAGATCGAGCTGGCCACGCGCAACCAGACGCCCTTTTCGCTGCTGCTGCTCGACCTGGATCATTTCAAGGCGATCAACGATGGCCATGGCCACGATGCCGGCGACCGCGCGTTGCAGCACGTCGCCGGCCTGCTCGGCCAGCTCACGCGCGGCAGCGACTACCTGTTCCGCTATGGCGGCGAAGAGTTCGTGGTGGTGCTGGTCGCCGCCAGCGAATCGCAGGCGCAGGTCATCGCCGAAAGCCTGCGCAGGCAGATCGCGCAGTCGCCGGTGGCACTGGCCAACGGCCAGGTGCTGGCACTGACCGCCAGCATCGGCGTGGCCGGCCACGATGGCCATCCGGACTACGAGCGGCTGATGGCACGTGCCGACGCGGCGATGTACGAGGCCAAGCGCAGCGGCCGCAACCGCGTGGTGGTGGCCAGTGCGGACCTGCAGGAAGCCCCGGGTCGGCGCGCACTGCAGCGATGACGGCAGGACAGGTAGAGTCGACCGCTGGTCGACTATCGCGCGCAGCGCGGGATTTTTCGCGCGTTGGGTAAAGAGCAGTCGACTGACAGTCGACTCTACCGACAACCGGCACTACCGATGCGAGCGCCAGCCGCTGCTTTCACCGCCGCCACCCGCCACGCGGCCCACCACAGCAGTGCCAGCAACGCGATGCCTGCACCCAGCAGGCACACGGCAGGCCAGCCATGCCGGGCCTGCATCCAGGGTCCGGCAGCCGCACCGGCACCACTGCCCACCGCATAGAACAGCATGTACAGCGCCACCAGACGCCCATGCTGTTCTGCCGGTGCACGCAGCAGCAGCGCCTGGTTCGATACGTGCAGTGCCTGCCCACCGAGGTCGAGCACGATCACGCCCAACAGCAGCAACGACAGCGACTGCGGCAGGCCCAGCAGCGGCCACCACGCGGCCAGCATCAGCAGCAACGCGCCAAGACTGACCCGATCGGCGAAACCGCAGTCCATCCAGTGCCCGACCCGCGCCGCCATCAATGCGCCCACTACGCCGGCCAGGCCGAGCGCACCGATGGCCGCGGTGGACCACTGCAGCGGAGGCGCCGACAAGGGCAGCGGCGCCGCCGCCCAGAACACGTTGAGGCCAGCAAACAGCAGCAACGCCAGCGGCCCACGCTCGCGCAGACTGCGGTCCCGGCGCAGCATGCCCAGCATCGACCACAGCAGTTCGCGCCAGCGCGGTCGTACCACCGGTACCGGCACCGCCGGCAGGCGCCGCCACAACAGCACGGTCAAGGCCGTCATCACCGCTGCCGACAGCAGATAGACCGCCCGCCAGCCGATGGTGGCCGCGACCGCGCCCGATACCACGCGCGCCAGCAACAGGCCGATGAACACACCGCCCTGCACCACGCCCACCACGCGGCCGCGCTGCTCCGGCGGCGCCAGCGTGGCGGTATAGGCGATCAGCCCCTGGGTCAGCGCGGTGCCCAGCAGGCCGGCCAGCAGCATGCCCGACAACAGCCATGCCGCAGTCCGGGCAGCCGCCAGCCACAGCAGGCCCAGCACCAGCGCCATCAACTGCAGCCGCAGCAAACGTCGCCGGTCACCGCGATCAGCCAACGGCAGCAGGCCAAGCAATGCCAGCACGCTGCCGGCCTGGGTTGCCGCCAACACTGCGCCCGCCACGGCACGGTCCAGTGCGAAGGCCTGCGCCAGCCGATCCAGCAGCGGTTGCGCGTAATAGACGTTGGCAACGCTGGCACCGGCGGCGACCGCGAGCAGGACCAGCAATGGGCGGGGAATCAATGGAGCATTCATTATGTGGTTGCAATTTGAAACTTGATGCAGGCTAGCGCCATTGGTTTTAAACTGCAACCACATCCGGAGATCCCAGCATGCACGCCAACAGTCCCTGCCCCGTCGCCCGCAGCGCCGACCTGCTCGGCGACCGCTGGGCGTTGCTGGTCATCCGCGATGCCTTCGATGGCATCACCCGCTTTGGCGACTTCCAGCGCAGCCTCGGCGCGGCGCGCAACATCCTCAGTGATCGCCTGCGCAGGCTGGTCGAGGCAGGCATCCTGCAATTGCAGCCCGCCTCCGATGGCTCGGCCTACCAGGAATACGTGCTCACCCACGCCGGCCAGGAACTGTTTCCGCTGCTGGTCGCGCTGCGCCAATGGGGTGAACGCCATCGCTTCGAGGCCGGTGAAGCGCACTCCCAGCTGATCGAATCGAGCACACGGCGACCGTTGCCCTACATGCAGCCGTGCGGGCGCGACGGTCAGCCCCTGCAGGCCGCCGCGACCCGCGTGCGCAAGCTCAAGGACGACGGGCGCGGCGCCTGATCCGCCCATTCGCGCACACCACGATCCGGCCGCGCCGGTTAGCATCGGATGTTTCCGCCGCCGGACGCCGCCGATGCCGTGCTATCGCCCTTCCCTGATGACCGCCCTGCTGCTGCCACTGCTGGCCTGCAGCGCCGGAGCCACGCAGGCCCGCGAGGTTGCCGCGCCCGCCGACCACGTCCAGGCCGATGGCCCCTATGTATTCCGCAAGGGCACGCAGTTGCAGGCCAAGTGGATCTGCGACGACAAGGTCGAGTCGCACACGCTCGCCACGCAGGCCGCAGGTACCGACATCGCCCCGCGCTGCGGCTACGAGCACACGGTGCATGTGGCTGCCCCGAATGCGCCTTCGGTTTCCGTGCTGCCGGCTGTGCCGCGCATCGTTGCGCTGTCCGACATCCATGGCCAGTACGGGCTGCTGGTGCGCCTGCTGCGCGCCCACCAGGTCATCGACGCACAGGACCGCTGGGCGCTGGGCAAGGACACGCTGGTCATCGCCGGCGATGTGTTCGACCGCGGTCCGCAGGTGACCGAGGCCTTCTGGCTGCTGTACGGCCTGCAGCAGCAGGCCGCCGCCGCCGGTGGCGCAGTGCACTTCGTGCTCGGCAACCACGAAACCATGGTGCTGTACGACGACCTGCGCTACGTCAACCCGAAGTACCTGCGCAGCGCCCAGCTGCTCGGCCGCAGCTATCCGCAACTGTATGGCGCCGACTCGGTGATCGGGCAGTGGCTGCGCAGCCGCCCGGTGCTGCTGCAGATCGGCGATACCCTGTTCCTGCACGGCGGCATCTCGCCCGAGGCAGTGCAGCTGGCGCTGGACCCGGCGCGCACCAACGCGGCCTACCAGGCATCGCTGGGCCTGCCCAAGGCCGAAGTGAAGGCCGACCCGGCCACCGCGCCGTTGTATGACGGCAAGACCAGCCCGATCTGGTACCGCGGCTACTTCGATGGGCGGCTCGACACGGCGGGGGTGCAGACCGTGCTCGACCGCCTGAAGCTCAAGCGCATCGTGGTCGGCCACACCTCGATGCCGCACGTCAGCAGCTTCCATGGCGACCGCGTGATCGCCATCGACAGCAGCATCAAGAATGGCGAGAACGGCGAACTGCTGTTCATCGAAGATGGCAGGCTCAGCCGTGGCCTGCTGGATGGCTCGCGGGTGCCATTGGCACAGGGTGAGCCGGGCCTGCAGGACTGAATGAAGGGACAGCGCGACGGCGCCGGGTGGCGGCGGCGCGCTCCACCTTCACCCGGTTTGCGGCTACCCTCGGCAGCCGAGAGAGGCCCACCCCGTCCATCCGGTGGGCCTGACCGTTACAGGAGCCCCCGCGCATGCGCGTTCTGATTGCTGAAGACGACCCGGATATCGCCTCCGGCCTGTGCGCCTCGCTGCGCCGGCAGGGGCACGTGGTTGACCACGTCGACAACGGCGCGCACGCCGACGCGGCACTGGGCTCGACCCAGTACGCATTGCTGGTGCTGGACCTGGGCCTGCCTCAGCTGGATGGCCGCGACGTGCTGCAGCGCCTGCGTCAGCGCGGCGATGGCCTGGCGGTGCTGGTGGTGACCGCCCGCGACGGCCTGGCCGAGCGCGTGCGCGTGCTCGACCTCGGCGCCGATGACTACCTGGTCAAGCCGTTCGCGCTGGACGAGTTCGAAGCACGCGTGCGTGCGCAGCTGCGCCGGGTCACCAGCAATGGCAACCCGGACCTGCGCATCGGCCGCCTGCGTATCGATCTGGCCGGGCACCGGGTGTGGATCGACGACCAGTCGCTGGAACTGACCGCGCGCGAGTTCGGCCTGCTGTCGGCACTGGCGGTACGCGCCGAGCGCATCGTCTCGCGCGCGCAGCTGGTGGAGGCGCTGTGCGACTGGGGCCAGGACCTCACCGACAACGGCCTGGACATCGCCCTGCACCGCCTGCGCCGCAAGCTGCAGCCCGGCGGCATGGGCATCCGCACCGTGCGCGGGCTGGGCTACATGCTGGAAGACGCGCAGGACGACAGCGCCCCGTGATCAGTGGACCACCCAGCCTGCGCCGGCGCCTGCTCGCCTTCCTGGCGTTGCCGATGCTGGGCCTGCTCACCTTCAACACGATCCTGGCCTACTACGTTGCGCTGGACTATTCCAACCGCATCCACGACCGCAACCTGATCGACGACACGCATTCGTTCGCGCAGATGCTGAGCACCATGCCGGTGACCAGCGACCTGTCTCCGCAGGCGCGCTTCCTGATCGAGTACGACCCCGACGGCCATCGCTACTTCAACGTCGACAGCAGCCGCATGGGTACGCTCAGCGGCAATGCAGACTTCAGCCCGTACGCCCCTTCGCAGGACTGCACCGGCGTGCATCCGGCGCTGTACGACGGCAACCTCAATGGCCAGCAGGTGCGCATGGCCACCGTCTGCACGCAGGCGATGAACGATCCGCAGGACCAGCTGGCGGTGACCGTGGCCGAGAGCATGGCCGACCGCCGGCAGCGTGCGCGCGAGATCCTGATGATCATCATCCCGCTGATGACCATGCTGGCGCTGGGTACCGCAGCGCTGGTCTGGTTCGGCGTGACCTATGGCCTGCGCATCCTGACCCCGCTGAGGACCCGCCTGGCCCAGCGCCGTGGCGAACTGGCGCCGATCTCCGATGCCGACGTGCCCGAGGAGATCCAGCCACTGATCAGCACCATCGATGACCTGTTTGCCCGCCAGGCGGAAATGATCACCCTGCAGAACCGTTTCATCGCCGATGCCGCGCACCAGCTGCGTTCGCCGCTGGCGGGCATGGCCCTGCACGTGGACCAGGCGCTGGCACATGGCGACCCCGATACAGTGCGCGAGGCGCTGCAGCACATCCGCCGGCTCAACCAGCGCACCGCCCGGGTCAGCACCCAGCTGCTGGCACTGAGCCGGGCGCAGACCGTGCCCGATACCGTGGAGGCACTGGACCTGTGCGAGCTGGTACCGCAGTGGGTCGGCATGCGCGTACCGGAGGCGATCCGCGATGGCATCGATCTGGGCTACCGCGGCAGTCCCCATCCGCTGCGTGTACTGGGCAACGGCGCCATGCTGCAGGAAGCGCTGGACAACCTGATCGACAACGCCCTGCGTTATGCCGGCCGCAATGCAACCGTCACGGTGGGCGTGCACGCGCTGGACGACAATGATGTCGAACTGTATGTGGAAGACAACGGCCCTGGTGTGCCCGACGACGTGATGCCACGGCTGGGCGAGCGCTTCTTCCGGGCGCCGGGCACCGCTGCCAGCGGCACCGGCCTCGGCCTGGCCATCGCGCACGAGGCGGTGGAGCACTTCGGCGGCCGCCTGAGCTTCCTGAACCGCCCAGGTGGCGGACTGAAGGTCGCCATCACGCTGCCGCTGCTGAAGGCGCCCTGACCCGGCCCGGGGCGCTGAAAGGCTGGCGAAAATCGCGCTTGCGATCCTGCCATCCCCACTGCCGTCCCGGAGCCGCCAGGTGACCGAATCGCACGACTTCTTCCTCCCCGGTGGCCCACAGGGCGTGCTGCTGGTCCATGGCCTGACCGGCACCCCGGCGGAAATGCGCATGCTGGGCAAAGGGCTGAACAATGCCGGTTTCACCGTGCACGGCGTGCAGCTGCCCGGCCATTGCGGCACCGTGGATGACCTGCTGGCGACCACCTGGGAACAGTGGTACCAGGGCGTGGAAGATGCGGCGGCCGCCCTGCGCGGCAAGGTCGACCAGCTGTTCGTGGGTGGCCTGTCGATGGGCGCGGTACTTTCGCTGGCGTTGGCGGCACGTCGCCCGGAGTGGGTGTCCGGCGTGGGCGTGTACGGCGCCACTTTCCGTTACGACGGCTGGAACATTCCCGCCGTGGCCCGCTTCTCGTTCCTCCTGCCGTGGTTCAAGCGCTTCAACATCGGCCGCGACCGCATGTTCATGGAAGAACCGCCGTACGGCCTGCGTGACGAGCGCCTGCGTGCACAAGTCAGTGCCGCCATGCTGTCCGGCGACAGCGCCGCCGCCGGCCTGCCGGGCAACCCCTGGCACGCCCTGGCCGAAATGCGCGCCCTGAGCAACTGGACCCGCCGCCACCTGCACCAGGTCACCGCGCCGTGCCTGGTGATGCACGCCCGCGAGGACGACGTGGCCAGCATGGGCAACGCCGAGCTGGTGATGTCGCGGGTCAGCGGCCCGAAGGAACTGGTGGTGCTGGAAGACAGTTACCACATGATCACCATCGACCGCGAACGCCGCGACGTGATCCGCCGCAGCGCGCGCTTCTTCACCGAAATCGGTGAACGCAGCGGCGTCCTCAAGGCGGTGGCCTGAGATGGGGGCACTCGCAACGCTGCTGTGGCTGGCCAATGTGGTACTCGATACCGGTGGCCAGCTCGCCTTCAAGGCCGCCGCCAGCGATCCGCAGGAAGGCGAAGGACTGCAACGCTGGAAACACATGCTCAGCCGTCCCTGGCTGTGGATCGGCATCGCCTGTTATGTGCTTGAGTTCGTCGCCTGGATCGCGTTCCTGTCGCTGGTGCCGCTGTCCAAGGGCGTGCTGCTGGGCTCGATCAACATCGTCGCGCTGATGATTGCCGGCCGCTTCCTGTTCCGCGAAAAGCTCACGCCGCTGCGGGTGACCGGCATGCTGCTGGTCACCGCCGGCGTGGCGGTGGTGGGGGCCGGCTCATGAGGCGCCTGTATGTGATCGGCTTCCCGCTGCTGATGGCCTTCGACACGCTGGCCCAGCTGTGCTTCAAGTACGCCGGTGACGCCGCCTTGCCGGTCGAGGCCAACACTGCGTGGCTGCTGCGCGTACTGTCGCAGCCGTGGGTGTACGGCGCGATCCTCGGCTACGTCGGTGCGTTCTTCACCTGGATGAGCCTGCTGCGGCATGCTCCGATCGGCCCCGCGTTTGCCGCCTCCCACCTGGAGGTGATCAGCGTGCTGCTGCTGTCGGCGTGGCTGTTGAACGAACCGCTGACCCTGCACCACCTGATCGGTGCGGTCCTGATCGTGGCCGGCATCGTCTGCCTTGGCCGCGCTGAAGCCGACGACCCGCACAGTCCCGTCGAAAGCGCCTCGTGAGCGCGCTGCGATGAGCCTGTTCGCGCGCGAACTGCCACCGACCGCTGGCCTGCCGATGCAGGCCAGCGATTTCCTTCCCGGTGGCGGCGACCTGCGCGACATCCTGGCCAGCCAGCTCGGTACACCACCGCTGCAGCTGACCTGTTCCGGTACGCACGCGCTGCTGATCGCCCTGCGCACGCTGCGCAAGCGCGCGCCCCAGCGCGACACTGTGATCATGCCGGCCTATACCTGCCCGCTGGTGCCGATCGCGGTGCACAGCCTCGGCCTGCGCGTGCAGCTGTGCGACACCCGTCATGGCCACTTCGACTTTGATCCCGGCCAGCTCAAGCAGCTGGCCGATGCACGCACGCTGGCGATCCTGCCCACCCACCTGGGCGGTCGCACCGCCGACGTCGAGCTGGCCTGCGAGATCGCCCACCGCGCCGGCGCCTGGGTGATCGAAGATGCCGCGCAGGCACTCGGCGCACGGGTTGGCAACAGCAGTGTCGGCCTGCGTGGCGATATCGGTTTCTTCAGCCTTGCCGCCGGCAAGGGCCTGAGCCTGCACGAAGGCGGCCTGCTGGTCAGCCGCGATGACGAACTGCGCGCGGCGCTGGCCGGGCATGCCGCCGAACAGGTGCGTTTCAGCCTGCGCTGGGAGCTGTTGCGCAGCGTGCAGCTGCTGGGCCTGGCGGCCTGCTACCGCCCCTCACTGTTGTCACTGGTGTATGGCAATCCATTGCGCAGCGCGCTGCAGCGTGGCGATCTGGAAGAAGCCGTCGGTGACATCTTCCCGCTGGACATCCCACAGCACCGGGTCAGCCAGTGGCGCCAGAACATCGGTGCCCATGCTGCACGACGGTTGCCTGCGTTCCTGCAGGCCGGACGGCTGCGTGCATTGCAGCTGCGCGTGCAGCTGGCACAGCTGCCAGCGGTGGAGGTGGTCGATGGGCTGGCCGGTACCGGCGGCACCTGGCCGATGCTGATGCTGCTGCTGCCCAGCGAGCGCGCACGCGATGCCGCACTGGAGAACCTGTGGCCACGCGGTCTTGGCGCCAGCCGCATGTTCATACGCGCCCTGCCCGACTACGCCTATCTGCGTGGCATCGTGCCGCAGGCCGACGTGCCGAACGCGCGCGACTTCGCCGCACGCATGCTGACCCTCGGCAACAGCGCCTGGCAGACCCCTGAAGAGACCGCGCAGATCCTGCAGGCATTGGCTGACGCACAGCCTTGAAAGCGGATACATCCAGGCGATCCGCCCATTCACAAAGATCATTCCTGAACGCTTTCCCCGCCCGGAAATGAAGGCTTTCAACAGGAAAGGAACGAGAAAGGCTGCCTGCCTACATTGAGCCTGCCCCGGCATCACGCCGGACGTTTCTTTCATCGACGGACCTGCCCATGCGCTGGAGCATCCTGTGTGACTTCGACGGCACCATCAGCCTCGAAGATGTCATCGACTCGCTGCTGGAGAAATACGGCCAGCCGGGCTGGCAGGAACTGGAAGACCAGTGGAAAGCGGGAAAGATCGGCTCGCGCGAATGCATGCAGGGCCAGGTCAGGCTGCTGAAGCTGGACCCGGCCACGCTCGACGCCCACCTGGACCAGGTGCAGATCGATCCGGGCTTTGCCGCCTTTGTCAGCCGTGCCGAACAGCTGGGCGTGCCGCTGCGCATCGTCAGCGACGGCCTGGACCATGCGATCCACCGCATCCTCGCCAACCACGGCCTGCCGCCGCTGCCGGTGGTGGCCAACCACCTGCGCTGGTGCGGCGATCACTGGGAACTGGAATCGCCCTACCAGGCCGAAGGCTGCCGCAGCGGTACCTGCAAGTGCACCTGCGCCGCACAGGCGCGCGCCAACGAAGCGCCGCGCGTGCTGATGATCGGCGATGGCAGCTCGGACTTCTGTGTGTCCGAAGACGCCGACTTCGTGTTCGCCAAGCGCCGCCTGATCACCCATTGCACCCATGCCGGCATCGAGCATGCCGCCATCGATACCTTCCACGATGCAATCGCACTGCTGCCGCGCTTGCTCGATGGCAGCCTGCTGCAGCCACGTCGCATCGACGCCAGCCCGCAGCCCGCCGTACTGCCCCTGCTGCTGGCCACCGCCTGAGCACTCCCTTCCAAGCACGCCCCCGCTACCTCTTTCGAACGTCCTTCACGGAACCGAACTGCATGAACATTTTTGACAAGAACGCCGACGCCGCCGCCTCCGAAGCGCAGCTGCTGGCCGACGAAGCCCGTTACAGCTCCTTCGGCGATACCGTCCACTACGTCGACCCGCCGAAGATCTTCCAGCGCGGCGAAGGCAGCTACATGTTCGACGGTGCGGGCGTGCCCTACCTCGACCTGCAGATGTGGTACTCGGCCTGCAACTTCGGCTACAGCAACAAGCGTCTGAACGATGCGCTGAAGGACCAGATCGACACCCTGCCGCAGGTCGCCAGCCAGTACCTGCACCCGACCCGCGTGCAGCTGGCGAAGACCATTGCCGTGGACATGCACGAGAAGTTCGGCCTCGACGGCCGCGTGCACTTCAACGTCGGCGGCGCGCAGGCCATTGAAGACTCGCTGAAGATCGTGCGCAACGCGCGTGGCGGCAAGAGCCTGATGTTCGCCTTCGAAGGCGGCTACCACGGCCGCACCCTGGGTGCGTCGTCGATCACCTCCAGCTACCGCTACCGCCGCCGCTACGGCCACTTCGGCGAGCGCGCGATGTTCATTCCGTTCCCGTACCCCTTCCGTCGCCCGAAGGGCATGACCCCGGACGAGTACTCCGACCACTGCGTGTGGCAGTTCGAGCGCCTGTTCGAAAGCGAATACAACGGCGTGTGGGATCCCAAGGTCGGCCAGGCGGAGTACGCCGCGTTCTATGTCGAGCCGATCCAGGGCACCGGCGGCTACGTCATCCCGCCGCGCAACTTCTTCACCGGCCTCAAGCGCGTGCTGGACAAGTACGGCATCCTGATGGTGGTCGATGAAATCCAGATGGGCTTCTGGCGCACCGGCAAGCTGTGGTCGATCGAGCACTTCGGCGTGACCCCGGACGTGCTGGTGTTCGGCAAGGCGCTGACCAACGGCCTGAACCCGCTGTCGGGCCTGTGGGCACGCGAAGAGCTGATCAACCCGACCGTGTTCCCGCCGGGCTCCACCCACTCCACCTTCAACTCCAACCCGCTGGGCACCCGCCTGGGCCTGGAAGTGCTGAAGCTGGGCAAGGAAATGGATTACGAGCGCACCGTGCCGGAAAAGGGCGCGTACTTCCTCGACGGCCTGCGTGGCCTGCAGAAGCGCCACCCGGAAATCGGCGACGTCGACGGCCTGGGCCTGGCACTGCGTGCGGAAATCTGCCAGACCGACGGCTACACCCCGAACAAGGAACTGCTGGACCGCATGGTCGACATCGGCCTGGCCGGTGACCTGCTGCACGACGGCAAGCGCATGGGCCTCGTGCTCGACGTGGGTGGCTGGTACAAGAACGTGATCACCTTCGCGCCGTCGCTGGACATCAGCCACGAAGAGATCGACCTGGCGATCACCCTGCTCGACCAGGCGCTGACCAAGGCCAAGGGCTGAGGTCTGATGCGCTGCCGGTTCCCGTGCCGATGGAAATGACGTCACGCGCATCCAGCACCACGCTGGAACCGGCCGCGCTGCTGGAGGGCTTCCTGGCCCACCCGCCGCTCGGGTTCGAGGCAAGCCGCCTTCCCAGCGGCCTGCCGACCTTCCGTGCGCCGCTGGATCTGACCACCACCATGGACGACGACCTGCGCGGCAAGCTGCTTGGCCTGCCGCTGTCGCGCCTGTGGCGGCCCTGGATCACCTGGAAAACCCGCTTCGTCGGTGCCACCAGCACCGAGTACACCCCGCTGCCCGCGCACGTCGCACCAGAAGCATTGGCCGAGGACGTAACGCGTCACGCGATCGGCGATACCCGCCTGCTGGTGGTCAAGGACCTGGCGATCGATTCGCCGCTGCTGGACGACGCGGCCAACGCACACAGCGGTGCCTTCCTGCAGGCATTGCTGGCACGCGGCTTCGTCGAACTGGAAGGCATGCCACTGGCCTGGGTGGCGATCGATTTCGATTCGATCGATGGCTATCTCGGCCGCCTGTCGTCCTCGCGCCGCAAGAACATCCGGCGCAAACTGCGTTCGCGTGACGAGCTGCAGATCGACTGCATCGCCACCGGCGATCCGGCCCTGGCCGACCCGCAGCTGCAGGCCGAACTGTATGCGCTGTACCTGGGCGTGTACGCGCAGAGCGCGGTGCATTTCGACCAGCTCGACCTGCCCTACTTCCAGCACCTGCTGGCCGACAGCCTGGGCCAGGGACGGATGTTCCTGTATCGCCACCAGGGCCAGCTGATCGGCTGGAACCTGTGTTACATCCACGCCGGCAAGCTGGTGGACAAGTACATCGGCCTGGCCTATCCGCAGTCCCGCGAGCACAACCTGTACGCGGTCAGCTGGATGCACAACCTCGAGTACGCACTGCAGCACGGCCTGAGCCACTACGTGGCCGGCTGGACCGACTCGCGGATCAAGGCCGAACTGGGCGCCAGGTTCACCTCCACCCGGCACGCGATCCATGCACGCTCCCCACTGCTGCGCGCCGCCCTGCGCAGGCTGGCCCCGTACCTGCAGGGCGAAGCTGATGGAGGCGGTTGAACGATGCCGTTGCGCTCCCCGTTGATCCTGGACCTGGACGGTGGCGTGCTGCCGCTGCCCCAGGCGCAGACCCTGGCCCTGCCGCAATGGCACGATCCACTGCGCTTCGCCTGCAGCAATGCCACCCTCGACCGTTTCGCCGCTGAAGTGCTGGCACCGCTGCCGGCCCAGCTCGGCACGGTGATGCTCGGCAGTGGCGATTTCCACCACCTCAGCCTGCCGCTGCTGCGTCGCATGCGCGCGCAGGCGCCGTTCCAGCTGGTGGTGCTGGACAACCATCCAGACAACATGCGTTTCCCGTTCGGCATGCACTGCGGTTCATGGGTGAACGCGGCCAGCAAGCTGCCGCAGATCTCGCACATCCATGTGCTCGGCATCACCTCCAGCGACATCGGCCTCGGCCACGCCTGGGAAAACCACTGGCGCCCGCTGATGGGCGGGCGGTTGACGTACTGGTGCATGGACGTGGACGTGGGCTGGGGGCACCGCCTCGGCATGGGCCACGCCTTCCGCCGTTTCGAGCATCCCGAAGCGCTGGTGGCCGCGTTCGCCGCCGAGCAGGCCAAGTCGCCGCAGCCGACCTACCTGTCGATCGACAAGGACGTCTTCGCCGAGGACGTCGCCCGCAGCAACTGGGACCAGGGCCGCTTCCAGCTGGAGCACGCACTGGTGGTGATCGAGGCGCTGCGCGCCGGCGGCCTGGTCGGCAGTGACATCACCGGGGAGGTGTCGCTGGCCAACTACCAGAGCCGCTTCAAGCGCTGGCTGTCGTCACTGGATGGCCAGCCCGATGTCAGCGCCGAGGATCTGCCGGTGTGGCAGGCGCGGCACCAGCAGGTGAACCGCGAACTGCTGGCCGCGATGGCCTCGGTGCCGACGGCCTGCTGACCGCTTCCGGTCGTGCCGGCCGCTGGCCAGCGTGACTTCGGTAGTGCCGGCCGCTGGCCGGCAATGCCAACCAAGGTTGGCAACTACCAGACCCAGGCAGAGTCGGTAGTGCCGGCCGCTGGCCGGCATCCTCGTGAGCCTGGGAACAATTGGGAACAATGAGGATGCCGGCCAGCGGCCGGCACTACACTGGACGCCTGCCCCAGGAGCCCTCGCCATGCCCCAGACCGTCATCCCGCAACTGCGCATGCGCCATGCCGATACCACCCTGCCGTTCTACGTGCAGGGACTGGGCTTCGTGGTCGACTGGGAACACCGCTTCGAACCCGGCTTCCCACTGTTCGCCCAGCTCACCCGCGACGGCCAGACGATCTTCCTCACCGAACACAGCGGCGACTGCGAAGTCGGCGGCGCGGTGTACTTCATCGTCGAGGACGTCGACGCCCTGCACCGCGCCTTCAGTGCCGCAGGCGTCCCCATCGAACAGCCGCCGCATGACACCGAATGGGGCAGCCGCGAGATGCTGCTGCGTGACCCTGACGACAACCGCCTGCGCTTCGCCACCGACGCCAGCTGAACCGGGCGGCCTTGAGCTGGATATACGAAACATATACGCTTCGTATATCCACTCCTCCAGGGCCGCCCATGGGCATCGTCAACATCGATGACACCCTGCACGACCAGCTGCGTCGTGCCTGCACCGTCTCCAGCCGCTCGATCAACGCCCAGGCCAACTTCTGGATCCGGGTCGGCATGCTGTGCGAGATGAACCCCACACTGAGTTTCCAGGACATCGTCGCCAGCGAGCTGCGCGCGGCCGGCGTGCAGCCGCCGCTGCTGGCACCGGGACAGGTCTGAGCCGATGGCGATCATCAAGCGCCCCGACGAGATCGCGCTGATGGCCGAATCGGGCCGCCTGCTGGCGCAGGTGTTCGCCGCGCTCGACCGGCTGCCGCTGCAGGGCCGCAGCACCATGGAGATCAACGATTTCGTCGAACGCATGATCGTTGACGAGCTGCAAGCGAGGCCGGCCAGCAAGGGCCAGTACGGCTTCCCCTACGTGCTCAATACCTCGATCGACAACGTGATCTGCCACGGCGTACCCAGCACCACCGACGTGCTGCGCGACGGCCAGATCGTCAACCTCGACATCACCCTGGAGAAGAACGGCTACATCGCCGACTCCAGCACCACCTACCTGGTGGGCGAGGTCGACTACGCCGCGCGCAGGCTGGTGCAGACCGCCTACCAGGCAATGTGGAAAGGCATCGCAGCGGTCCGCCCCGGCGCGCGCCTGGGTGACATCGGCCACGCCATCGCCCGTCATGCGCGCAGCCACGGCTACAGCGTGGTGAAGGAGTACTGCGGCCACGGCATCGGCCAGGAGATGCACGAGGAACCGCAGATCCTGCACTACGGCCATCCCAATACCGGCATGGTGC
Source organism: Stenotrophomonas maltophilia (assembly GCF_003205835.1). Lineage (GTDB taxonomy): Bacteria > Pseudomonadota > Gammaproteobacteria > Xanthomonadales > Xanthomonadaceae > Stenotrophomonas > Stenotrophomonas riyadhensis. The sequence continues at coordinate 1,309,995 of NZ_CP029773.1, read as the reverse complement.
TGGAAGAAGGCATGGTGTTCACCATCGAGCCGATGCTCAACCAGGGCAAGCCAGCCATCCGCCAGCAGCCGGACGAATGGCCGGTCTACACCCGCGACGGCAAGCTGTCGGCGCAGTTCGAGCACACCGTGGCGGTTACCCACAGCGGCGTGCGCGTATTGACCCTGCGCCCCGGCGAAACGCCGTTGTGCGCGGTGGATGCGGCCTAGAGCGGACGCAACAGCAGCAGCGTGGCGAGGCAGAACATGAAGATCGCCACGCCTGCATCCAGTACCCGCCAGGCACCCGGCCTGCGGAACACCGGCTGCAACAGGCGCGCGCCATAGCCCAGCGTGCAGAACCAGGCCACGCTGGCAGCGCAGGCACCGGCGGCGAAGGCCCAGCGCAGTTCGCCCGGGTAACGCGTGGACAGGCTGCCCAACAGCACCACGGTATCCAGATAGACATGCGGGTTGAGCAGGGTGAAGGCCAGGCAGGTCAGCAGTACCTGCCGTCCGCTGCCGCCCTGCGCCTCGGCGGCGGCCAGCGCGCTGCCACCGCGCCATGCGCGCAGCCCCGCCTGCAGGCCATACCAGAGCAGGAAGGCCGCGCCACCGAAGCGCAGCACCTGCAGCAGCAGCGGCCACTGCAGCACCAGCGCGCCCATGCCACCGACGCCGGCCAGGATCAGCACGATGTCCGCGCCGGCACAGGCCAGCACCACCCTGCCCACATGGCGCTGCTGCAGGCCTTGGCGCAGCACGAAGGCGTTCTGCGCGCCGATGGCGATGATCAGGCCGGCACCTGCGAACAGGCCGGCGGCGGTAGCGGCGATCCACATCAGGACAGGCCAGGCAGCGAGGGGACGCGCAGGGTGCGGCCGCCGACCCTGTTTAGACAATCTGATTTTTCTTTATCCTGTGCAGGAAAACTGAAGAGGCACCGGCATGGATCTGGTACATCCACAACTGGCCGCGTTTGCCGCGGTGCTGGAAGAAGGCAGCTTCGAGGCCGCGGCACGCCGCCTGTCGATCAGCCCGTCGGCCCTGTCGCAACGGATCAAGGCGCTGGAGGACAGGCTCGGCCAGGTACTGGTGGTACGTCAGGCACCGTGCCGCCCCACCGCCGCAGGCGAAGCGCTGCTGCGCCGGGTCCGGCCGATGCAGGCGCTGGAGGCCGAGGCATTGGCCGAGCTGCTGCCCGAGCGTGGCAGCGACGCTGCGCGCACGCCGATCCCGCTGGCGGTCAACGACGACTCGCTCGATACCTGGTTCGTGCCGGCCATCGCCGACCTGCACCAGCGCCATGGCTACCTGTTCGACCTGCGCATGGACGACCAGGACCATACCCTGCAGCTGCTGCGCGATGGCAGCGTGCTCGGCGCAGTCACTGCCGAAAGCCAGCCGGTGAAGGGTTGCAACGTGCACCCGCTCGGCGCGATGCGCTACCACGCCATCGCCTCGCCCGGCTTCGCCCGCCAGTACTTCAGCGATGGCATGCAGGCCGCGGCCCTGGCGCGCGCGCCGATGCTGGTGTTCAACCGCAAGGATGAACTGCAGTGGCGCTTCGTGCGGCGCCTGACCCGCGCGCGACTGCAGCCGCCGCTACACTACCTGCCCTCCTCCACCGGTTTCGTCGAAGCCGCCGCGTGCGGACTCGGCTGGGGCATGGCCCCGGAAACCCTGGTCGCGCCCGCCGTGCGCGCCGGCCGCGTGGTGGTACTGGAACCCCGCCGCTGGCTCGATGTGCCGTTGTACTGGCAGCATGCCGCCGTACGCTCAAGCACGCTGCAGCACATCACCCAGGCGCTGCGCACTGCGGCCAGCGGCACCCTTCGTTGAGGACAAACCGATGACCGCAGACCCGGGCTTCACGCCGCGCGCACTACCGTTTGCGCACTTCTTCACCATTGGGACGGCATGGGCGTGATCGGCCGACGTACAAGGATGCACGGCGCGAAGGCCGCGCTGGCGCTGGCAGCCTGCCTGCCACTGGCTGCAGCGGCGCAGAGCCTCACCGATGCACCCGCATTGGACTGGGAACAGGCACGGCAGCGCCTGGAGCAGGTCTCCGATGCACTGGCCGCCGCCGATGCAGCGGTGCGCAACAAGCAGGACCTGCAGGACGCCACCCGCCTGCTGCGCCTGCCGGAGATCACCGGCGAAGTGCGCCGACTGCAGTTCCAGAAGACCCTCACCCTGCCACTGGGTTCGCTGGCACCGGTGGCCGAGGCCTATGGCATCGACTCGCCGCTGTCGTTCACCGAACGCGACTGGCGTACCCGCCCGGTGGTGACCGCGGTGCTGCCGCTGTACACCGGTGGTGTGATTCCCGCCGCGCAACGTGCGGCCAGCGCCGCCCACGAACAGGCCAGTGCCGAGCGCGAAGCACAGCGCCAATCGTTGACCGTGCAGCTGGCCCAGGCCTATTTCGGCCAGCGCCTGGCCGAGCAGGCGGTGGACGTGCGCCGCGACGTGCGCGATGGCCTGAACCGCCACCTGTCCGACGCAGAGAAACTGGAACGCGAGGGCTTCGCCACCCGCGCGCAGCGCCTGCAGGCCACCGTGGCCCGCGACAAGGCCGAGCGCGAATACCAGAAGACAGTGAACGACCTGGCCACGCTGAAGGCCGCACTGGCCACGCTGCTGCGCAGTGGTGGCGAGGTGCAGCCGGTGTCGCCGCTGTTCGTGCAGCGCGTGCCGCTGGAACCGGTGGCCAGCTTCGAGCGTACGGCGCAGGCGCGCCAACCGCAGATCGCACGCCTGCGGGCGATGGTGGCGCAGGCCGAACAGGGCGTGCGCGTGCAGCAGGCCAAGCTGAAACCGCAGATCTTTGCCTTCGGCCAGTACGACTTCCGCCGCCGCGACGAAATGCTGACCGATCCGGACTGGGCGTTCGGCATCGGCCTGAAGTACACCTTCCTGTCGCCGAATTCGCGGCCGGCGCAGATCAGCGCCGCGCGTGCGCAGCAGGACCAGGCCGAAGCGGGCCTGCGCGAGGCCGAGAACCAGGTCGCGCTGGGCGTGCGCAAGGCCTGGAACGAACTGGAAACCGCGCGCCAGCAGTACGTGCTGCTCGACAGCAGCATTGCCCAGGCACAGGAAAACCTGCGCCTGCAGGAGCTGGCGTTCCGCGAAGGCCAGGCCACCTCGCTGGATGTGATCGACGCGCGGCTCGGCCTCGGCGGCGCCCGCGTCGAGCGCGCACAGGCCGCCTACCAATACGATATTGCGCTGGCACAGTTGCTGGAGGTCAGTGGACAGATGGACCGTTTCGAAGAGTTCCGGCGGCGTGCGGACGAGGTGATCGACCATGAGTGATGTGCTGCACGACGATGCGACGACGCCCCCGGGCAAGCGCCGGTTGGGACCGATCCTGATAGTGGTGCTGCTGGTCGTGGTGGTGCTGGGCCTGTGGCTGGCCTGGCGCAGCCCAGGCGACCAGATCCAGGGCATGGCCGATGCGGACACGATCAACGTGGCCGCCAAGATCACCGCGCGCGTGGCCGAGCTGAAGGTGCGCGAGGGTGACCGCGTGCAGCCCGGGCAGGTGCTGTTCCTGCTCGACAGCCCGGAAGTGGCCGCCAAGGAACAGCAGGCGCACGGCGCATTGGCCGCCGCACAGGCGGTGGCCGACAAGGCCGACGAAGGCGCGCGCAGCGAAGACATCCGCGCCGCCGAAGCCAACTGGAAGCGGGCCGAAGCCGGTGCGACGCTGGCCGAAGCCACCTACCAGCGCGTGCAGAACCTGTTCAACGAAGGGGTGATGACCCGGCAGAAGCGCGATGAAGCGCATGCCCAGGCCACCAGTTCGCGTGAACTGGCCCGTGCCGCCCGCGCGCAGTACGACATGGCGTTGGCCGGCGCGCGCGAGCAGGACAAGCGTGCCGCGCAGGGCCAGGTGCAACAGGCAGAGGGTGCGGTGGCCGAAGTCAACGCCGCGCGTGTCGAAGTGGAAGGACGCGCGCCGGTGGCCGGCGAGATCAACAAGCGCATGGCCGACCCGGGCGAACTGGTGCCAGCGGGCTATCCGGTGTTCACCCTGGTCGACATCGACCGCATGTGGGTAGCGATGAACCTGCGCGAATCGCAGATGCAGGGCCTGAAGGTCGGCAGCAAGCTGCGGGGCAGCGTGCCGGCGCTTGGCCAGGAAGGCGAGTTCGAGGTCTATTTCATCAATCCGGCCGGTGACTATGCGACCTGGCGGACCACCCGCCAGTCGTCCGGCTACGACGTCCGCAGCTTCGAGGTGCGGGTGCGCCCGGTACGCCGCATCGAGGGCTTCCGCCCCGGCATGAGCGTGCTGTTCGCATGGCCCCAGCACTGAGCCCCGACAGCAGCGGCTTCGCCGTCAGCTGGCGGCGCGAGCTGCGGTCGCTGCGCGGCAACCGCGCCGACCTGCTGCTGGTCACCCTGCTGCCCCTGCTGATGCTGGCCGTGATGGCGTGGATGTTCACCCCCTCGGTGATGCGCGATATCCCGATCGCCGTGGTCGACCTCGACCACAGCAGCGACAGCCGCCTGCTGCTGCGCATGCTCGATGCCAGCCCCGGCGTGCGCATCGCCAGCCAGCCGGTGGACCTGGAAGACGCACGTTCGCAGCTGCGTCGGCTGGATGTGTTCGCCATCGTACTGGTGCCGCGCGATGTCACCCGGCAGGCATTGCGTGGACGCCAGGGCACCGTGTTCGCCTATTACAACGCCACCTACATGACCACCGGCCAGTCCGCGGCGCGCGATATCGGCGACGCGGTCTTGGCCTGGAACGCGCGCCTGCTGCGCGAGCGCATCGGCCTGCAGGTCGGTCCGGCCAAGCTGCGTGCGGCACCGATCGCGGTGCAGTCGGATATCCTGTACAACCCAGCGCGCAGCTACGAGCTGTTCCTGCTGCCGCTGATCTTCCCGGCGGTGCTGTCGCTGGTGCTGGCACTTGCGGTGGCCGGCAGCCTCGGCCGCGAAATCCGCGACGGCACCCTGCCCGCCTGGCTGGGCCGCACGCCGTGGGCTGCGATTGCCGGCAAGGTCGCGCCGTACATCCTGCTGTTCTCGCTGTATGGCGCGCTCGGCATCGGTTACCTGGCCTGGCTGCGCGGCGATGGTGTGGCGGGCAGCGTGCTCCTGCTGCTGCTCGCACAACCCCTGTTCTATCTGGCCACCGCCGCCTACGCGCTGTTCTTCGTCGGCGTCACCCGCGACATGGGCACCGCGTTGTCCGCGGTCGGCCTCAGCATCGGCACCGCACTGGCGTTCTCCAGCGCCACCTTCCCGGTGCTGGATGGCCCCCTGTTCACCCGCATCTGGCATCAGCTGCTGCCGCTCAGCGCCTACATCAAGCTGCAGACCCAGCAGCAGTTCATCGGTTCGCCGCTGCAGGTTTCGGCATGGCCGCTGGCCACGCTGCTGCTGATGTCAGTGGTGGCCGGCGGCATCGGTGGACTGCGCCTGATCGCCTTTGCGCGCACGCCTGCCGCCGCACATCCCGCAGGGGCCGACGCATGAGCGCACTCTGGCGCAGCCTGCGGCAGACCCTGATGGCGGTGCTGTGCGACCGCTATGCGATCGTGGTGATGGTCGGCGCGGTAATCCTGTACTCGTTCTTCTACCCGGCCGCGTACCGTCACCAGGTGGCCGGCAACCTGCCGGTGCTGGTGGTGGATGAAGACCACAGCGCGACCAGCCGCGAGCTGCTGCGCAAGCTCGATGCACTCCGTGTTGCGCGCGTGGTCGGACAACCGGCAGACATCGACAGCGCGCGCCAGCAGCTGGAAGCCGGCCACGCCGAAGGCATCGTGCTGATCCCGGCCAACCTGGAGCGCGACATCCTGCGCGGCCATCCGGCCAAGCTGGTGCTGCTGGGCAACGGCGCCTACCTGGGCCGTGCCAGTTGGGTGCTGGGCAGCGTGGCCGATGCACTGGGCGCGTTCGGACGTGATGCCGTGGTCGGCCAGGCCGCCTTCATGGGCGCACCGCAGGCACCACCGGTCACGCTGGTGCAGCGCCCGCTGTACAACACCCAGGAAGGCTACGGCAGCGCCATCGTGCCGGGAGTGGCCGAGCTGATCGTGCACCAGACCCTGCTGATGGGCATCGGCGTCCTGCTCGGTGGCCGTCGTCTCGCACTCGGCCGGCGCCTGCGCTTCGACCTGCCGACCCTGGCTGGCATGGCACTGGGCTTCGGCCTGATCGGCCTGTTCGGCCTGTGCTACTACGCCGGTTTCACCGCCTGGGTGCAGGACTACCCGCGCGGCGGCAATCCGCTGGGCCAGCTGCTGGGCGGCACCTTGTTCATCGCCGCCACCGTGGCCTTCGGGCTGTTCGTCGGCAGCTTTTTCCGCACCCGCGAACGCGCCTTCCAGTACATCATCGCCACCTCGATCCCGCTGTTCTTCCTGGCCAACCTGTCGTGGCCGGCAGCGATGACGCCACAACCGCTGGTCTGGCTGGCGCAGCTGTTGCCGACCACCTCGGGCATCAACCTGATGGTGCGCCTGAACCAGATGGACGCCAGCCTGGCCGAAGTCAGCCACGAACTGATCACCCTCACCGTCCTGCTTGTGCTCTACGGCAGCCTTGCCAGCTGGCGCCTCCTCGCAAAAAAGGGGACGGAGGGGATTAAGTCGTAAGCGGCCGGTTTGGGGAATTACGACTTAATCCCCTCCGTCCCCTTTTCCTGCAACGAAGAACGCCGGCGCGAGGCCGGCGTTCGGATACTGCATCGTGGAAGGGCCAACCAGGTCGGTCAATCAGCGGTAGACGCGCTCGCAGCGGCGTTCCACCACGCGGTCGCCGTTCTTCTGCTGGCTGTTGCCCTGGATCTGGCGACCGGCTGCACCACCGGCGACGGCGCCGGCCACGGTAGCCAGTTTCTTGCCATTGCCGCCGCCCACCTGGTTGCCCAGCAGGCCGCCGATCACCGCGCCGGTGGCAGTACCGGCAATGCGATTGGGATCGCGCGAGTTGCGCTGCACTTCCACGTTCTTGCAGACCACGCGGCTGCCATCGTTGAATCGGCGTCCTTCATCGCGCGGCCCGTAGGTCTGCGCACCGGCCACCGACGTAGCCGCCAGCAGCGTGCCCAGCACAAGCAATCGGGTCGAGGTCTTCATGGCCATCTCCTGCGTTCCGGTATGGCGCAAGTGTCCTCCCGCGGTTGGCAACCGGAAGTGAAATGCGCGTGTCCGCCGCCTCATCGGCCATCGCGCGTTCAGGAAGAAAATCCGCGCCCATCACGACCAGCCATCGTGATGGGCGCCGTCTCCCTACCGGCGTGCTGCCTTGCTAGAACTCTTCCCAGCCCCCGGCGTTGGCCGCCAGTGTCGGTTCGATGCGGGGTGAAAGCGCAGCGGGCCGACGCACCGGGGTGACCGTCGCAGCCACCGCTGCCAACGCAGGGCGTACCACTGCCGCTGCCGTGGCGGCGCCTGTGCGGAACACCGATACCGCCTCGGCCAGCAGGTTGGCCTGCTCTTCCATCGAACGTGCCGCCGCGCTGGCTTCTTCCACCAGCGCCGCATTCTGCTGAGTGGTCTCGTCCATCTGCACCACCGCCTGGTTGACCTGCTCGATACCCGAACTCTGTTCCTGCGAAGCGGCGGAGATGTCGGCCATGATGTCAGTCACGCGCTGCACCGAGGCCACGATCTCGCCCATCGTGGTGCCCGCCTGGCGGACCAGCGCCGAGCCATCGGCGACCTTGCCGACCGAATCCTCGATCAGCCCCTTGATCTCCTTGGCCGCACCCGCCGAGCGCTGCGCCAGCGTACGCACTTCGCTGGCCACCACTGCAAAGCCCCTGCCCTGTTCCCCGGCACGCGCAGCTTCGACCGCCGCGTTCAACGCCAGGATGTTGGTCTGGAAGGCAATGCCGTCGATGACCGAAATGATCTCGGCGATCTTCTTCGACGAGGCCTCGATGGCCGACATCGTGGTCACCACCTGGCCCACCACTTCACCGCCCTGGGACGCAACACCGTGCGCGCCGATGGCCAATTGGTTGGCCTGCCGTGCATGCTCGGCATTCTGCTTCACGGTGGAGGTCAGCTCCTCCATCGATGCCGCCGTTTCTTCCAGGTTCGCCGCCTGCTGTTCGGTACGCCGCGACAGGTCGGTGTTGCCCGAAGCAATTTCACCTGCGGCCAGATTGATGCTGGAGGCGCTGGACTGGATGCGGCCGACGATCTGCTTGAGCTGATCGACGGTGGCATTGCAGTCATCACGCATGCGGGCGAACACGCCGTGGAAGTCACCCTGCATGCGTACGGTCAGGTCGCCGCGCGAGATCGCCTGCAGCAGGGTCGACACCTGCACCAGGTTCTCGTCGGTGGTCTTCATCAGGCGATTGAGCCCGGCCACCATGTCGCGGAAATCGTAGGCGAAGCGGTCTTCATCGCCGCGCAGGCTGAAGTCACCGGCCGCTGCAGCGGTTGCCAGCCGGCGGATCTCGCTGTTGATCGCCGACAGGCTGGACTTGGTCTCGTCCATGGCCTGGGTGATCGCCGCCTTCTCGCCGGGCAGCGGATCCATGTCCACCGACAGATCGCCGCGGGCGTAGTGCTTCATCACCTCGATCAGCCGGTTCTGTACCTGCACGTGCGAACCGACCAGCGCATTCGTCTCGTGCACCATGCGTCCGTAGTCGCCGGGGAATGCGCTCTCGTCCATGCGGTAGCTGAGGCTGCCCGCATCGTGCTGGCGTGCCAGCTCCCCCTGCGCGGCCATGACCGACTGCAGCTGCGCCTGCATGCGCTGCATCGACCTGAGCAGCTGGGTCACCTCATCGTTGCCCGAGGCATCGATGACACTGTCCAGGCGACCACCAGCGATGCCGTCAGCCAACTTCACCGCCCCTTCCAGCGGGCGGGTGAGGCTGCGGGTGATCGCCCAGGCGGCCAGCGAACCGAGCAACAGGCTCATCACACCGAACACGATCGACAACGTGCCGGTCCAGGACTCGGTTGATCGGTACTCCTCGCGGCTGCGCGCGGTCAGCTCTTCCTGATGCCGCAGCAAGCTCGAGATGGCTTCGTTCCACGCGGTTGCCAGCCCGTGCTCAGCGAGCAGTTCCTTGGCCGCGCCGTCGAAATCACCGGCCTTCATGCGCTCGTGCAGATGCTGGGTGGAGGCATCGGTGGCCTTGCGTGCCGCCTCTATTTTCGCAACCAGGGTATCGCCGGTGGCATCGCGCGGAATCTTGATGTACTTGGCCCAGATGCCGTCGTAGGTCTGCGACAACTCCTGCGCCTTCTGATAATCCCTGTCGAAATCCTCGCCACGCTTGATCACCATCAGGCGCCGATGCATCAGCACCGCATTGTTGGTATCCAACATGTCGTTCAACAGCCGCATCTTCACCATGTTGACGTCCACCACTTTCTCGAACTGGGCGGATTTCAGGTGATTTCCGTACAGCACCAGGCCAATGATGGCCATGATGAACAGCAGCAGCAGACCGAAGCCGGCGCCAAGCCGGGATCCCACACGGAGATTACGTAAGGCAAGCATCTCAATTCCCTTGATCGTGGCCGTACGTTCGATGGCGGCGCAGCGCAGGGAAACTTTATGGGAGTTTATATATGGAACGATCCAAATATATGGAACTGTGCAGACAGGCATGAAATCCGGCAGTTAATCGCGGCGCCGCACGGATTTTCTCCACCACTGAAATCCCGACGCACAAGGAAAATCACGCCGCCTTTACACCATGAATCTGGGCAAGGCCTGCAGAATGCAGCAACCGCCGCAACCGGACAGATTCATCCAGAGTCGACACATGCCACTTGTCCTGCACATCGAAGGCACGTCCATCAACGACATCGCCAGCCTGTACGTGGAAATCAACCGTGTATTCATGGCCAGCGAGGACTGGCGACTGGGGCCCAGCCTGGACGCGCTGGATGATCTGCTGTGGGGCGGCTATGGCGCGCTCGCCGGTCATCCCGTCGCAACGGTGGTGTGGCGGGATATCGCGCACAGCCGCGCGGCGCTGGGCTACGAGACCACGCGGGCATGGCTGCAGGCAAAGCTTGAGCAGGCCGGCCGGTTCAATCATGCGGCCATCCGCGACACGCTGGCAGCATTGGAGCAGGGCCGTGGCCAGACCTACTTCGAGATCGTGATGGAAATCTTCAGTGGGCATCCGCAGATCACCCTGATACCGGCATGAGCGCGCTGCGGCAACGGTACGCTGGCCTCAGACCTTGGCCAGGGCCTCGCTGAGGCGCAGAGGGAACGCAACCTCGGTCGCCAGGTGCCACGCGCGTGCATTGGCGCCCAGCCGGCGCCATTCAGCCTCGTCCATCGCCAAGGCGCGCTCCACAGCCTGTTCCAGCGCTGCTTCATCCACATGCCAGGTCCTGGACAAGTGACACGGCGGGCCTTCATGGGCAGCGACCAGAAGACCGCGGCTTTCGTCGATCATCTGGTTCATCGGCGCGCCATCGCAGGTGATCACCACCGCCGCACAGCTCATCGCCTCCACCAGGTAGTGGCCCCAACCCTCCGTCTGCGACAGGCACAAGTGGAACGCATGCTCGTTCTGCAGGCGTTGCACCTCCTCGTCGGGCAGTCGTTCACGGACGATGCGCAGGTTCGCGGCACCGGCCTCGTCCTCGTCCGAAGGCCCGCCGCGCAGGACTGTCAACAACGGCCATTCGGGGTGCCGTTTCCAGACTTTGACCAGCGTCGCCGTTCCCTTCATGTGGCTGCTGCCCGCCGCGTGCAGGAAGCTGCGGGGCTTGCGCGGCACCGCTGGGTCGTAGCGGTCGCGGCTGCAGAAACCGACTTCCAGCGCGCGCATGCCCAGCGCATTGAAGATGCGCGTCGCGTCTTCGGTCTTGGTCAGCAGCGCATCGAAGCGCGGCAGGATGCGCAGGCTGCGCGCGGACACCCATTCTGGATTCGGGATGAGCAGATTGACCCTGGCCAGGCCGAAGCTCGCCGGCCGCACATGCTCCAGCGAGATGTTGATATCGAAACGGGCCGGCGTGCGCCCCAGGCTCAGCCATGAGGCCAGCAGCCTGCGCAGGCGCATCCCGCGGAGTTTCCACGCGCCACCGTTGCGCACTGCGTCCAGACGGCTGACGGTCACCTCGTGGCCCAGCTGCTGCAGCGAACGCTCGATCACCTGGATGTCGTGGGTCAGGCCACGCTGGTTGTCGGCTGCAAGCAGATGGATATGCGCCATCAGCAGGCCCCCCCTTGCCTGCGCACATCGCGCGCAGGCAGGGCGGTGGCCAGCATGAAGCCCAGCACAAGATAGAAATAGAACGAATGCGGCATCGCCCGGTAGAACACGTTGTCCGTGAACGCCGACAGTGCGTAAACGATGACCACGGCAAGCCCAGCGGTGGCGATCATCGCTGTGGTTTCATCGGCATGGCCGACACGCCGCACGAAATGGAAGCCCGGCAGGATGAACAGCAGCAGCATGATCACCAGCAACGGCACGCCACCGGTCACCGCCGCTTCCAGATATTCATTGTGCGGATGGTTGTAGCGGGAGATCGAATCGGACACCTCGCCGCGGCTGATGCCCTCGCGGGCATAGTTGCCGAACTGGTTCAGGCCCACGCCGGCCACCGGGTGCTCGGCGAATCCGTCGATCGCCACGCCCCACATGGCGATGCGCTCGCGGACCGAACCCACCTCGTTTTCCTGGTTGAAACCGGAGATCTCGCCACTGACCTCTCCAAAGCGCTGGATGACCTGGTGGTTGAGCACCGTGGTGGCACCGACCACGCCGATGACCAGCGCCACGACGAAGCCCAGCGCGCCGCGCCAGCGCCCGGTGCGCCGCACGTGCACGGCGATCACCATCAGCATGGCCGGAACGAACGCCAGGATCGGTCCCCGGCTCTGTGCCAGGATCGAGCCGTACACCCCTACGGCAATGGCGATGCCATGCAGCCAGCGCTCGGCCGGATGCACGTTCGGTTGGATCAGGCGAATGACCGAGAACAGCGCCATGCACAGCGTCACCATGGTGAACTCGATGGCCGTCCATTCTCCGCCACTGAAACCGTGCGCGCGCTCAAGGCCCATCACGTGGTGCTGGACAATGCACGACCCGCCGAAGACCAGGGTGGACAGCGCGAAGATCTTCCAGATCAGGCGCCAGTCCAGCACCGTTGCGAATACGGCCGCCGTGCCCAGGTAGAGCAGCGTCTGCGCCGGCAGGTCCAGCTCGTTCCAGCGCAGGCCGTGCCAGGCGATGCTGTAGAAGGCATAGGCCAGGCGCAGGAAGCAGACGATCACGATGAAACGTGCGATGCGGTAGCGCAGCCGGACATCGGGCTGGCGGCGGATCAGCACCACCCCCGTGACCAGCAGCACCAGCAGTACCACCGCCTTCAACAGGGTGTACGGCGCGGATCCGGCAAGCGGGACAATGGCGACCAGGATGCTGAGCAGGAGGGTACGCCAGGTGCAGCGGGGTTCGGCGGCCATGCAGGCTGCAGTCATGCTGGTTCTTTCTCTTTCCATCAACGCCCGCCAGGGAATGAGCCGCCCCGGTTTCCATGGAGGCCGTTTGGCGGAAATCGCCGGGGCTGACACTACCGTGGGGTCCCGTGGAAATCAACCAAACCGCAGGTGTACGGGGGCCTGCGTTGGCGTACGGACAGTCGTGGGCAACCGCGCTTGCCCCTGGGCTTCCGGCCGGGATCATCGATCGGTCCAGATCGCTACACTAACGGTCCCCCCGGCCATGCCCGCATGGCCACGCCCCGACGCCCTGCCCAAGACGCGAAACGCCCCAAGTGACTGATACAAAAGACAACACCAGCAACGCCAAGGCGTCCAAGGAACACACCCCGCTGATGAAGCAGTTCTTCGCGGCCAAGTCCGATTATCCGGACCTGCTGCTGTTCTTCCGCATGGGTGACTTCTACGAGCTGTTCTATGACGACGCCCGCAAGGCCGCGCGCCTGCTCGACATCACCCTGACCCAGCGCGGCAGCTCCGGGGGCGCACCGATCCCGATGGCCGGCGTACCGGTACATGCCTATGAAGGCTACCTGGCACGGCTGGTGGCGCTGGGCGAATCGGTGGCGATCTGCGAGCAGATCGGCGACCCGGCGCTGGCCAAGGGTCTGGTCGAGCGCAAGGTGGTGCGCATCGTCACCCCCGGCACCGTCACCGACGAAGCCCTGCTGGACGAACGCCGCGACACCCTGCTGATGGCCCTGTCGCGCACGAAGCAGGGCTACGGCCTGGCCTGGGCCGATCTGGCCGGCGGCCGCTTCCTGGTCAACGAGGTGGAAACCGACGACGCGCTGGAAGCCGAACTGGCACGGCTGGAACCGGCCGAGCTGCTGGTCCCCGATGAAGAGAACTGGCCGGAGTTCCTGCGCCAGCGCACCGGCGTACGTCGCCGCGCGCCGTGGCTGTTCGACGCCGACAGCGGCCGCCGCCAGCTGCTGAATTTCTTCAAGCTGCACGACCTGAGCGGCTTCGGCATCGACGACAAGCCGCGCGCCACCGCTGCGGCCGGCGCCCTGCTTGGCTATGTCGAGGAAACCCAGAAGCAGCGCCTGCCGCACCTGACTTCGATCGCGATGGAAACCGCCGGCGAGGCGATCGCGATGAACGCCGCCACCCGTCGCCACCTGGAACTGGACACGCGCGTCGACGGCGACACCCGCAATACCCTGCTGGGCGTGCTCGACAGCACGGTGACGCCGATGGGCGGGCGCCTGCTGCGACGCTGGCTGCACCGCCCGCTGCGCCTGCGCGAGGTACTGGTACAGCGCCACCATGCGGTGGAAACCCTCATCGATCGCGGCAGCGACGCCGACATCCGCGAACAGTTCCGCCGCCTCGGCGACCTGGAACGCATCCTCACCCGCGTCGCGCTGCGCTCGGCGCGCCCGCGTGATTTCTCCACCCTGCGCGACGGCCTGGGCCTGCTGCCGGCCGTGCGCGAGGTGCTGGCACCACTGGATTCGCCGCGCCTGCAGACGCTGCATGCGGCGCTGGGCGAACACGACGAGTGCGCGCAGCTGCTGGCCAGCGCCATCGCCGAGATGCCGCCGCTGAAGCTGAGCGATGGCGGCGTGCTGGCCGATGGCTTCGATGAAGAGCTGGACGAGCTGCGCCGCCTGTCCACCCATGCCGACCAGTTCCTGGTCGACCTGGAACTGCGCGAGCGCGAGAGCAGCGGCATTCCCACCCTGAAGGTGGGCTACAACCGCGTGCACGGCTACTACATCGAAATCAGCAAGGGCCAGTCCGACCGCGCGCCGGTGCACTACACCCGCCGCCAGACGCTGACCAATGCCGAGCGCTACATCACCGAAGAACTGAAGGCGTTCGAAGACAAGGTGCTGTCCGCGCGCGACCGTTCGCTGTCGCGCGAGAAATACCTGTACGAGCAGCTGCTGGATACCCTTGGCGGGCAGCTGGAACCGCTGAAGCAGTGTGCCGCTGCACTGAGCGAACTGGATGTGCTGGCGGCGTTCGCCGAACGCGCGCAGGCGCTGGACTGGGCGCGCCCGGAGCTGCAGGCCGAGCCCTGCCTGAAGATCGAGCGTGGCCGCCATCCGGTGGTCGAGGCGGTACGCGAGCAGCCGTTCGAACCCAATGATCTGGACCTGCATCCGGACCGTCGCATGCTGGTCATCACCGGCCCGAACATGGGCGGTAAATCGACCTACATGCGGCAGAACGCGCTGATCGTGCTACTGGCCCATATCGGCAGCTTCGTGCCCGCCAGCCGCGCGCTGATCGGCCCGATCGACCGCATCCTGACCCGCATCGGCGCCGGCGACGACCTTGCCCGCGGGCAGTCGACCTTCATGGTCGAGATGGCCGAGACCAGCTACATCCTGCATCACGCCACCGCCCATTCGCTGGTGCTGATGGACGAGATCGGCCGCGGCACGTCCACCTACGATGGCCTGGCACTGGCCGACGCGGTGGCCCGCCACCTGGCCTACCAGAACCGCTGCTACACGCTGTTCGCCACCCACTACTTCGAGCTGACCGCGCTGGCCGACGAGCAGCACGAGGGCGGCCGCAGCGGCATCGCCAACGTGCACCTGGACGCGGTCGAGCACGGTGAAGCGCTGGTGTTCATGCACGCGGTGAAGGACGGCCCCGCCAACCGCAGCTTCGGCCTGCAGGTGGCGGCACTGGCCGGCCTGCCGCGCGCCACCGTAGCGCAGGCACGCCGTCGCCTGGCCGAGCTGGAACAGCGCGGTGGTGAGAGCCATGCCGCCGAGCTGGCGCCGCAGGCGTTGGACGCGCCGCAGCAGTTCGGCCTGTTCAGCGCACCGGCCAGCAAGGCGCAGGAAGCACTGGCGGCGATCGACCCGGACGAACTGACGCCGAAGCAGGCACTGGAAGCCCTGTACCGGTTGAAGGCGCTGCTGTAACCGCAGCGCGCGCCCATGGCCTCCCGCCCACCTTGCGGGAGGCCTGTTGAAAGACTCTGCAAATCCGATTCTGCGTTTCAATTGACAGAATCTATCAACCTGAATGGATCATTCGATTATTCATTTCATCTGGCCCTAGCTACAGTCGAGTGAAGATGTTTCTCCCACGTCTTCACCGCCACCAGGAGCCAGCCGATGAGCCAGTCCGACAACAACAACGCCAAGTGCCCGTATCACACCGCCCCGTCGCCGGAGCAGGGCGCCGAGCAGCAGCGCGAGCTGAGCACCACGCCCAAGCAGAAGCACGGCGATGATCCGGTCACGCCGATGACCACGGCCTTCGGCGCACCGGTGGTGGACAACCAGAACAGCAAGACCGCCGGCCCGCGTGGCCCGCTGCTGATGGAAGACGTCTGGCTGCTGGAAAAGCTGGCCAACCTCAACCGCGAGATCATTCCCGAGCGCCGCATGCATGCCAAGGGCTCGGGCGCGTTCGGCACCTTCACCGTCACCCACGACATCAGCAAGTACACCCGCGCCAAGCTGTTCGAGAAGGTCGGCAAGCAGACCGAGATGTTCGCCCGCTTCACCACGGTGGCCGGCGAGCGTGGCGCCGCCGACGCCGAGCGCGACATCCGCGGCTTCGCGCTGAAGTTCTACACCGAAGAGGGCAACTGGGACCTGGTCGGCAACAACACGCCGGTGTTCTTCCTGCGCGACCCACGCAAGTTCGCCGACCTCAACAAGGCGGTCAAGCGCGACCCGCATACCAACCTGCGCAGCGCGCGCAACAACTGGGACTTCTGGACCCTGCTGCCCGAAGCCCTGCTGCAGGTGACCGTGGTGATGAGCGACCGCGGCATTCCGCGCAGCTTCCGCCACATGCACGGTTTCGGCTCGCACACCTACAGCTTCACCAACACCGACGGCGAACGCTTCTGGGTGAAGTTCCACTTCGTCAGCCAGCAGGGCATCGAATCGCTGACCGACGCGCAGGCGCAGATCCTGGTCGGCCATGACCGCGAAAGCCACGGCCGCGACCTGTTCGCCGCGATCGAGAAGGGCGACTTCCCGAAGTGGAAGCTGTTCATCCAGGTCATGCCGGAGCTGGAGGCGGAAACCTACCGCGTGCATCCGTTCGACCTGACCAAGGTGTGGCCGAAGAGCGACTACCCGCTGATCGAAGTGGGCCAGTTCGAACTGAACCGCAACCCGGTCAACTGGTACCAGGACGTGGAGCAGTCGGCGTTCGCGCCGAGCAACCTGGTGCCGGGCATCGGCCCGTCGCCGGACAAGATGCTGCAGGCTCGCCTGTTCGCCTACTCCGATGCGCAGCGCTACCGCCTGGGCGTGAACCACCATCAGATTCCGGTGAACGCAGCGCGCTGCCCGGTGCACAGCAACCACCGCGACGGGGCGATGCGCGTGGACGGCAACTACGGCGGCCTGCCGCACTACGAGCCGAACAGCTACGGCCAGTGGCAGGAACAGCCGCAGTACCGCGAGCCGCCGATGAAGATCCGTGGCGACGCCGACTTCTGGAATTTCCGCGAGGACGACGCCGACTATTTCAGCCAGCCCGGTGCGCTGTTCCGCAGCTACAACCAGGCACAGAAGGACCGCCTGTTCGCCAACACCGCCCGTGCCCTGGGCGATGCGCCGGACTTCATCAAGCAGCGCCACATCGACAACTGCAGCAAGGCCGACCCGGCCTACGGTGCCGGTGTTGCCGCGGCGCTGAAGGCGCTGGCCAGCCAGCCGTCGGATCCGTTCAAGCCGGCGCAGCCGGAAGCGGACTTCCCCACCGCCACCCCGGGCGCCGAAGACATCGAGCTCTGATCGCCCTGCCCCGTGTACGGCACGCCGCCTCCCCGTGAGGCGGCGTCGCCGTTTTAACGGTCCGCGTCGTACCTTCTGCACGCCCAACCCCAATCAAGGATTCCGCAGATGAGCCTGACCGATGAACTTCTCGCCAAATTGCAGGGCGCCCCGCTGCAGCAGGTGTCGCAGCAGCTCGGCATCAGCGATACCCAGGCTTCCGGCGCGATCAGTGCCGCGCTGCCGGTACTGATGGGCGCGCTGGGCAACAACGCCTCGCAGCCACAGGGCGCGCAGGCACTGCTCGGCGCCTTGCAGAACAACCACAGCGGCCTCGACCTGGGCGGCGTGCTCGGTTCGGTGCTGGGCGGCGGTGGCGCCAGCGGTGGCGCTGCCAGCGATGGCGCCGGCATCCTCGGCCACATCTTCGGCGGCAGCCAGCAGAAGGTGGAAACCGGCCTGGCCCAGGCCACCCAACTCGACAGCGGCCGCACCAGCCAGCTACTGCAGATCCTCGCGCCGATCGTGATGGCCTTCCTCGCCCAGCGCCTCGGTGGCGGCCAGGCCGATGCCAGCTCGCTCAGCCAGGCCCTCGGCCAGGAAAAGCAGCAGGTGCAGCAGCAGGGCGGTCTTGCCGGTGGCCTGCTCGGCAGCCTGCTGGACCAGGATGGTGATGGTCAGCTGGGCGTGGGCGATCTGCTCAAGCTGGGCGGCAATCTGCTCGGCGGCAAGCGCTGAGGCAAGCGGGCGCCGGACCTGGTCCGGCGCCCCGCTACCTACAACGCGTCGATATCGCCCAGCGCGCGGATCAAGCGCCGGGCGCGCTTGTCCGGCTTGTGTTCCGGCGGCTGGAACCCATCGCGTGCAGCGATGCGCAGTGCACGCTGTTCGGCACGGCGTGCCTTCGAGGCCTCGCTCTCTGCATACAGCTGCTGCGCCGCCGGCGCAGGCCCACGCTGATCGCTCAGCCCCAGCACCTGGATCTCGAAATGTTCCTCGCCGCGGTCGACCTGCAGCTGCTCGCCGACGCGCACTGCGCGTGAGGATTTCGGGCGCTGCCCGGCGACGCTGACCTTGCCGGTTTCGATGGCCTGCTTGGCCAGGCTGCGGGTCTTGAAGAAACGGGCCGCCCACAACCAGATGTCCAGGCGGACACTGGGCGACAGCGGGGAAAGCTCGGGCATTGGTGCGTGCTACTCCGGTGGCT
Organism: Stenotrophomonas maltophilia; assembly: GCF_003205835.1. Classification (GTDB taxonomy): domain Bacteria; phylum Pseudomonadota; class Gammaproteobacteria; order Xanthomonadales; family Xanthomonadaceae; genus Stenotrophomonas; species Stenotrophomonas riyadhensis. The sequence continues at coordinate 1,291,621 of NZ_CP029773.1, read as the reverse complement.
TGTTCAGGGGACGCGGATGATCGGGGTCGGTGCGGCAACCGCTGCCCCCGATCAAGGTGGGTACGCCAGCAGACAGATCCTGGCGCTGGCTGCCGACCAGGCACTCGGGGCGGTCGGTCGGCCGCACCTGGGTATCGCCCAGCCGGTCACCTGTCGAACATGCGGCCAGCGCGGTGCCGATCAAGGCCAGTGCCAGGCTTCGCTTCACCTGCAGTCGTTGATGCATTGCCACATCCCGCAAACCGGCTTGGTGCTAGTGTGCGCCTCCCGGGATTCGATCACCACTCCATGGCCAAAGCGCCGCTTGACCTGACCTCCGGCCCGATCGGCCGCAATCTCCTGTTGTTTTCCCTGCCGATCCTGGCGGGCAACATCGCGCAGTCGCTGAACGGTTCGGTGAATGCGGTCTGGGTCGGGCGCTTCCTCGGCGAGGCGGCACTGACTGCCACCGCGAACGCCAACAACATCATGTTCTTCCTGATCGGTTCGGTGTTCGGCTTCGGCATGGCCTCGACCATCCTGATCGGCCAGGCGATCGGCGCGCGCGACATCGCGCAGGCGCGGCGCGTGGTCGGCACGAGTGCCACCTTCTTCATCGGCCTGTCGGTGATCATCGCCATCGCCGGCTGGTTCATGGCCCATCCGCTGCTGGCGGCGATGGGCACGCCGGCCGCCTCGCTGCCGCTGGCCGAGGCCTACCTGCAGATCATCTTCCTGGCGATGCCGACGCTGTACGCGTTCGCCTTCCTCACCGCCGCGCTACGCGGTGCCGGTGACTCGCGCACGCCGTTCCGTTTCCTGATGGTGTCGGTGGCGCTGGACATCGCGCTGAACCCGGTGCTGATCTTCGGCATGGGGCCGTTCCCCGCGCTGGGCATCGCCGGCTCGGCCTGGGCCACGCTGGTCGCGCAGACGCTGTCGCTGGCCGGCCTGCTGCTGTACATGCGGCACAAGCGCCACACCCTGTGGCTGGGCCGCGCCGACATGCGCCTGTTCAAGCTCGACCTGACCATCCTCAAGGCGTTGGTGCTCAAGGGCGTGCCGATGGGCCTGCAGATGGTGCTGATCTCGCTGTCGGTGATCCTGCTGATGACCATGGTCAACCAGTACGGCACCGCTACCGGCGCGGGCTATGGCGCCTCGCTGCAGCTGTGGAACTACCTGCAGATGCCGGCGATGGCGATCGGTGCGGCCTGCTCGTCGATGGCCGCGCAGAACGTCGGTGCGCAGCGCTGGGATCGCGTGCGCGGCACCGCGCGCCAGGGCGTGCTGTTCAACTTCCTGCTGACCGGTGCGCTGATCCTGCCGCTGGTGGTGTTCGACCGCCAGCTGCTGGCGCTGTTCCTGCCACCGGCCAGCCAGGCGCTGGACATCGCCCGCCACCTCAACCACGTGGTGATCGGCTCGTTCCTGTTCTTCGGCGTCAGCTTCGTGATCTCCGGCGTGGTGCGCTCCACCGGCGCGGTGATTCCGCCGCTGCTGATCCTGGCCGGCTCGCTGTGGGGCGTACGCGTCCCGTTCGCCGAACTGCTGCAGCCGTACTGGGGCGCCGATGCGATCTGGTGGAGCTTCCCGGTCAGCTCACTGGTGTCGATGCTGCTGTCGCTGGCGTATTACCGCTGGGGTGGCTGGCGCAAGGCGAAGATGATGGGCAAGCCCTCGCATGCCGAAGAACTGGCCACGCCGTCGGAGATTCCGGCCTGCCCGCCATCGCCGGTGGCCGACCCGGATGCGGCGCCGCTGCGGTAGTGCCGGCCGCCGGCCGGCAACCTCAAACCCCTCCGGAAGCATCGCGCAGCCGGCCAGCGGCCGGCTCTACCGCTTCTTCTTCGCCGCGTTGAACGTCGCCGCCGCGCGCATCAGCGCCTTGAACGCAGCGGCATCCAGCATCGCGCCTTCATGGATGTCGATCGCACGCCGCGTGTTGCCCTCGAGGCTGGCGTTGAACAGGCCCTTCGGGTCCGCCAGCGCGGCACCGTTGGCAAAGGTCAGCTTCACCGCCTGCTTGTAGGTCTCGCCGGTGCACAGGATGCCGTTGTGCTCCCACACCGGTGTACCGCGCCACTTCCAGGTTTCCTGCACGTCCGGCAGCGCCTCATGGATCAGCGCGCGCACGTGTGCCAGCGCTTCGCCACGCCAATCCCCCAGCTCGGCGACGCGTGCATCGATCAGTTCAGCGGCCGGGGTTCCGGCATCGGCAGGGTTCGGTGCATGCGTGGCCATCAGCGGCTCTCGTCGGGAAGGGAATCAGAACGTCAGGGTTACATGCGCTCGCCGGGCAACGCGGCGGCCTGGCGCACCCAGTCGAGGAACTGTGCTTCATCCAGCACTCCATCCTGTGCAATGTGCAGATAGCGCGTATCGGCGCTCCTGGACGGCTCGGGTGGCACTGGCGTCAGCGCCGCGCCGCGGAAGAACGCCACCTTGATGTAGCGGGTGAAGCAATGGAAGCTGAGAAACCAGCCTGCGCCCGGCGCCACCGCATACATCGGCGAATTCCACTTCACGGCCTTGTGCACGCCAGGCACCGCCTGCGCGATCAGCGCATCCAGCTGCACTCCAATCGGCCGCTTCCAGTCCGGCATCGCCGCGATATAGGCCTGCACCGGGGCATCGCCCTCGCCCTTGGCAATCTGCGGGTTGCCGCCGGACAGCAGCGTGGGCGCGGCGGAAGGTGCGGTTCGCTTGGCAGGCATCGCACGACACGTCCATCAGGATGAAGCTGCAGCCTAGCGCGGCCCGTAGCGGGCGGTCACGGCGCAGTGCGCCATCGGCTCAGTCCGCCTGCCGCGCCCGGAACTGCTGCCAGTCCGGCAGCTTGCGGTGGCGGCGCAGCGAGCGCATCAGCGCCGCCATCACCATGCCGAACAGGGCACCGGCCAACAGACCGGCCACCAGCAACAGCGCCAGCGGACGCTCGCTGCCCTGCCACAGCATCAGCCACATCAGGCCGGTCCAGAACAGCCCGAACAACAGCCCCTGCACCAGCGCATTGATGCCGAAGCTGGCCAGGATCGGCGGTGGCAGCGCGATGCCCAAGCGCCACAGCAGGCGATGCAGCAGCGGTGCCGACTGCACGCGCGCCAGCCCCTTGCCGTCGAGGAAGCGCAGCGCCGACTGGATCACGGCGGGATAGCGCGGGTTGATGTCGTTCATCACCTGATCGTGGCCGATGCGATACCGGAAACGCAAACGGCCACCCGAAGGTGGCCGTCGCGGCAACAACCGAAGTTGTTTATCAGGCCTTTTCGGCCAGACGGGCAGCCTTGGCGGCAGCAGCGGCAGCCAGGTCTTCCTTGATGCGGGCAGCCTTGCCTTCCAGGCCACGCAGGTAGTACAGCTTGCCGGCGCGGACCTTACCACGACGCTTCACTTCGACCGAGTCGATGATGGCGCTGTGGGTCTGGAAAACGCGCTCGACGCCGTAGCCGTGCGAGATCTTGCGGACGGTGAACGAGGAGTTCAGGCCGGCGTTCTTGGTGGCGATGACAACGCCTTCGTAGGCCTGCACGCGCTCGCGGCTGCCTTCCTTCACCTTCACGTTGACGACAACGGTGTCGCCCTGGCTGAACTTCGGCAGTTCACGGGTGATCTGGGCGGATTCGAATTCCGCGACGATGGACTTGTTCAGCTTGCTCATGGGTTACACCGATTCTTGTTCGGGTGGGCGTGTCGTATCGACAACGTAGGCTCATGCAGTCACCGGACTGTGCTGCACGTTTGTTTTGGGTACTGCGCGCGCCGACCGGGGCCGGCGGGAATTGGCCATGATAGCCGATAAAGCCAGCCCTGCGCTAGGGGCTGGCCTTGTATTTCTGGGCCTGACGGCCCTGCTCCAGCAGCTTGCGGTCGGCCTTGCCCAGCGCCTGTTCATCCAGCAGGTCCGGGCGCCGCTGGGCGGTACGGACCAGCGACTGCTGGCGGCGCCAGGCCGCGATGGCCGCGTGGTTGCCCGAGCGCAGCACGTCCGGCACGTCACCCAGCGGGTGCTGGGCCGGCTGGCTGTAGTGCGGGCAGTCGAGCAGGCCGAGGTCGCCCTCGAAGCTGTCCTGCGCCGCCGATTCAGCGTCATTCAGGGCACCGTCCTGCAGGCGGGCCACGGCGTCGATGATCACCGCCGCGCCCAGCTCGCCACCGGACAGCACGTAGTCGCCGAGGGAAATCTCCTCGTCGACATTGGCCTCCAGGAAACGCTCGTCGATGCCTTCGTAGCGGCCGCAGAGCAGGACCATGCGCGGCAGCGCCGCCAGTTCCCGCACCTTGGCCTGGGTCAACGGCGCCCCCTGCGGGCTGAGGTAGATCACCCGCGCCGGGGTCGGATCAGCATCACGGATCGCCTGCAGGCAGGCCTGCAGCGGCTCGATCAGCATCACCATGCCGGGGCCACCGCCGAACGGACGGTCGTCCACCCGGCGGTAGTTGCCTTCGGCGTAATCACGGGGGTTCCAGCCATGCAGGCTGAACAGTCCCTTCTCCTGCGCGCGCCCGACCACGCCCAGTCCAGCGGACTGGGCGAGGAACTCGGGGAACAGGGTGATGACGTCGAAACGCATGCTCACACTCAGAACTCGGGATCCCAGTCGACCACGACCAGGTTGGCCTCGAAGTCGACCGACTTGACGAAGTCCGGCTGCACGAACGGAATCATCCGCTCGCGGTCACCACGGACCACCACCACGTCGTTGGCGCCGGTGCTGAACAGGTGCGAGACCTGGCCCAGGGCAACGCCCTCGGTGGTCCTCACGTCCAGGCCTTCCAGGTCCACCCAGTAATACTCATCGGGCTTCGGCGGCGGCAATGCACTGCGGGCCACGTAGATCTCGGTGCCGTGCATCGCTTCGACGGTATCGCGGTCCTCGACGCCGGGGAAACGCGCGACCAAGTGCTTGCCGCTGTCGCGGCCGCGTACACCTTCAATCGTGGTTTCCACGCCGGACGGGCTACGCACGATCCACGGCTGGTAACGGAAAATGGCGGAACGTGGCTCGGTCCAGGACTCGAGCTTGATCTCGCCGCGCACACCAAAAGCGCCGACAACCCTGCCCAGCAGGATGCGGCGCTCGATATCTTTCATCTGCTTCAACCAAGAGGGCCACGCCGAAGCGTGGCCCGTCAGGATCAGGCCGCAGCGGCCTGGGACTTGGTCGCTTCCTTGATCAGGTTGCGGACCTTGTCGGTCGGCTGGGCGCCGTTCTTGACCCAATGGTCAACGCGGGCCAGGTCCAGCTCGATGCGCTTCTCGGCGCCCTGGGCGACCGGGTTGTAGAAGCCAACGCGCTCGATGTTGCGGCCGTCGCGCGCGCTGCGCACGTCGGTGACGATGATGTGGTAGAACGGACGCTTCTTGGCGCCGCCGCGGGTCAGTCGAATCTTGACCATGGTGTTTTTCCTATTGCCCAGTCGCCAGGATGGCGAGGTAAGCGGGCGATTATAGCGGCAGAGCCCGGCCGAGCCAACCCCGGGGGCTCGCCCGGGGTCAGATCCCTTTTGCGACGCAAAAGGGATCTGACCCCAAGCCGTCCCAAGCCACCGCCGCCAGCACTGCCCTGCCCTGTTCAGCCAGCGCCTCCGAGCCGGGCAGGACATGCTCGTCAATGGCCTCCAGCGCCCATAGGCCGCTGGCGTTGCAGGCGAAGGCCGCCTTCACACCGGCCAGGGCCGCCCGCGGGAGGGGCCGGGTGACCTGCGGGCCGGGCCAGTGCTGCTTCAGCAGGCTCTCGGCGGTACCCCGCAGAGCGGGGGCGCGCGGCCAGAGCAACTGGTGACCGTCGTGCACGGCCAGATTCCAGGTCGTGCCTTCGCTGATGCAGTCGTCGCTGCCGACCAGCAAGGCATCGTCAAAGCCCCCGCCCATCGCCGCGCGACGCTCGGCAAACAGTCCAAACGTACCGACGTGCTTGATCTGCGGCAGCTCGCGCTGCCACACCACGCTACGCACCCGCTTTGGCGCGACCAGCGCCACCGGTGCAGACACGGCCACAAGAACGTCCACCGGTACCGTCGCCAGCGGATTACGGAAATCGAAGCGGCGCGAGTACACCGTCACCCGCAGCGAGGCATCGGCCAGGCCGGCCTGTTGCAGCGCCTGCGCCATCCAGCCCTGCACCTGCGCCACATCCAGTTCGCTGCCGAACAGTTCGCGCGTGGCCTGCGACAGCCGCGCCAGATGCAGGTCCAGTCCCTGCACGGCGTGGCCGCGCACCTGCAGCGAGGTGAAGTGGCCATAGTTGACCAGTGCAGGCAGCAGATCCTCCACCTGCGCCAGCCGGCCGTTGCAGGTCAGCGTCATCGCAGCAGCGCCTGCGCCTGCTGCCACATGCCACGCAACACGTCAGCGGCCGGCTGTGCCGGTGCCATCCACGCCGACTGCCCGGCCCAGGCCTGCATCGCCGCCAGACGATTTTCCTGCACGGCCTGCCTGCGCATCGGCGCGGTCAGGCCGCGCTGCACCGGGTATGGACGCGGCGCGGGGGCGCCTTCCGCAGCGGCGGCGCGCACATAGGGGGTCGCCAGGCCACGGCCGAGGCGGCCACTGAAGGCACGGGTCGGCCAGGTATCTTCCGGTTCGCTGGCCGCCAATCCATCGGCCCACGCCGAAGCGATCGCCGCTTCGGGCGTGCGCAGGAAGGCCGTGCCGATCTGCACGGCGCTGGCCCCCAGGGTGAGTGCGGCAGCAATGCCACGGCCGTCGGCGATACCGCCCGCAGCGATCACCGGAATCTGCAGGTGATCGGCCAGGCGCGGCAACAACGCAAACAGGCCGACCAGCTGGCGCTCGGCCATCGCCGGATCGAACGCGCCGCGATGACCACCGGCCTCCACGCCCTGCGCCACCACCGCGTCTGCACCGGCGTCCTGTGCCGCGCGCGCTTCGGACAGGGTGGTCGCACAGGCGATCCAGGCAATGCCGGCGTCCTTCAGCTGCTGCACGTGGCGCGGCAGCAGCACGCCCATGATGGTCGAGGCCACCGCCGGGCGCGCGGCCAGCAGCGCGGCGAACTGTTCTTCGAAATCGGCGGGCGTGGCGTCGGCAGCGCTGGCTGGCACGTCCGGGCCCCACTGTGCAAGGAAGGCGCGGCTGGCGGCTTCAGCGGCGACATCACGGGTCGGTGCCGGGTCCGGCACCCACAGGTTCACCTGTGCGGGGCCCGTCGAGGCAGCGCGGAAGTCATCCATCCAGTGGCCGATATCGGCCGATGACGACAGCACTGCGCCCATCGCCCCCATGCTGCCGGCATTGGCCAGCGCAGCCGACAACGGCACCGGGCAGGCGCCGGCCATCGGCGCCAGAAGGATCGGAAGCTGCAATGAAAAACGCCGACAGAAGGTGTCGGCGCGCTCAAGGATCGGCGATGCGTTCACGCGACATACCTGTGGGAGAAGTCACCACCCAGCATACGCCAGTCGCCGCGACCGGATCCGTAGACCCGGTCGCGCAAGGATCAGCGCGCCACCACCGCGTAGGTGCGCACCAGCTGGCTGTCCATTTCCTCGTTGAACTGGAAGGTCACGTAGCGCGCGTCGTCTGCGGCGAACTCCACCTCGGCCGCTGCGCGGCCGATCTCGGTGCCCTCTGCGTCCAGCGCGCGCGCCACCAGCTTGCCCTTGAAGGCCTTGTCGGCCACCACATACACCGCCGCTTCCTTGGAACCCATGCCGCGGCTCTTGCCCAGGGTCACGGTCAGGCCATGTGCGGCCAGGCCCGGATCGGCCTGCAGCGTCACGTTCATGCGCTTGTCCACGCCTTCGCCCAGGCCGGCGACGAAATCGGCCGCCGTGCCACTGATGGCACTGCCGGCCTTCTGCGATACGGACGTGTCGTCCTTGCATGCGGCCAGCGCCAGCACCAGCGCCGCTACCACGATCATCTTGTTCATGAGCATTCCCTTGTCAGATCAACACGTAGTCAAGCAACAGGGGGCTGGCCACGCAAGTGCCGGTCCCGGCACCTGCGCCCTCTCCCCCTTTCAGACATCAACGGAACGGCATGCCGCGGCCGCCCATGGCGCCCATCATGCCCTTCATGCTGCGCAGCATGCCCTTCATGCCGCCGCCGGCCATCTTGCTCATCATTTTTTCCATCTGCATGTACTGCTTCATCAGCTTGTTGACGTCGGCCGGGGTCACGCCCGAGCCCCTGGCGATGCGCGCGCGGCGCGAGCCATTGAGCAGGTTCGGGTTGCGCCGTTCCTTCTTGGTCATCGAGCCGATGATGGCGATCATGCGCGGCACTTCCTTGCCCTGGCTGACCTGCCGCTTCAGATGGTCCGGGATGTTGCCCAGGCCCGGCAGCTTGTCCATCAGGCCGCCAATGCCGCCCATGTTCTGCATCTGCTCGAGCTGGTCACGCATGTCGTTCAGGTCGAACTTCTTGCCCTTGGCGACCTTCTCGGCCAGCTTGGCGGCCTTGTCCTTGTCGACCTGCTGCTCGACCTGCTCGACCAGCGACAGCACGTCGCCCATGTCGAGGATGCGGCTGGCGATACGGTCCGGGTGGAACACGTCAAGGCCTTCCGGCTTTTCGCTCACACCCACGAACTTGATCGGCTTGCCGGTGATGTAGCGCACGCTCAGCGCGGCACCGCCACGGGCGTCACCGTCGGTCTTGGTCAGCACCACGCCGGTCAGCGGCAGCGCATCGCCAAAGGCCTTGGCGGTGTTGGCCGCGTCCTGGCCGGTCATGGCGTCGACCACGAACAAGGTTTCGGCCGGGTTCACCGCAGCATGCAGGGCCTTGATCTCGGCCATCATCGCTTCGTCGATGGCCAGGCGGCCGGCGGTATCGACCAGCAGCACGTCGACGAACGACTTGCGCGCATCGTCGATGGCGGCGCGGACGATGGCTTCGGGCTTCTGGTCGGCACTGGACGGGAAGAACAGCACGCCGACCTGCTCGGCCAGGGTCTTCAGCTGCTCGATCGCGGCCGGGCGGTAGACGTCCGCCGAGACCACCATCACCTTCTTCTTGCGCTTTTCCTTCAGGTGCTTGGCCAGCTTGCCCACCGTGGTGGTCTTGCCGGCGCCCTGCAGGCCTGCCATCAGGATGATGGCCGGAGCGGGAACATTGAGGTTCAGGTCGCTGGCTTCGGCGCCCATCACCGCGGTCAGCTCGTCGCGCACGACCTTGATCAGGGCCTGGCCCGGGGTCAGCGACTTCAGCACTTCCTGGCCGACCGCGCGCACCTTGATGCGCTCGATCAGGGCCTGCACCACCGGCAGCGCAACGTCGGCTTCGAGCAGCGCGATGCGGACCTCACGGGTGGCCTCGCGGATGTTCTCCTCGGTCAGGCGGCCGCGGCCACGCAGGCGCTCGATGGTGCCGGAAAGGCGCTGGGTCAGGGACTCGAACATGCGGTACGACCTGTCTGAAAACGGGGGACAATTAAGGCAGACAGTATAACGGGTCCGCCACGCCTGCCGGACTGCGACGCCGCGGCCGTCGCCACCACCGCGGGGTATGCGAAACTGCAACGATGACAATCGTTCTCATCGCCGTCCTGCTCTACCTGGCTGCCAGTACCCTGCTGGTGCGCGCGCTCGGCCGCGATGAAAGCACCGGCTCCCCCATCTGGCTGTGGCCCGCCCTGCCGGCGATGCTGCTGCATGGCGGCTACCACGTGATGGTGGCGATGCGCACCAACGGCGGGCCGGACATGCACTTCTTCGCCGCGCTGTCGCTGGTCGGCCTGGGCATGGCCTGGCTGACCTCGCTGGTCGGCGCGCGCGGGCGGATGTCGGCACTGGGCGTGGTGGTGTTCCCGTTGGCCGCGGTACTGCTGCTGGCCTACCACGGCTACGGCCACGAACCGAGCAAGGTGCTGGGCTGGCGCCTGGCCAGCCACGCCTGGCTGGCGCTGCTGGCCTACGCGACGTTGAGCATCGCCGCGCTGCTGGCGATCATGCTGTGGCTGCAGGAACGCGCCCTGCGCCGCCGTGAATTCCGGCCGTGGCTGCGTGCCCTGCCGCCGTTGGCGGACCTCGAATCCCTGCTGTTCCGGGTGATCACTGTCGGCTTCGCGCTGCTGACCCTGACCCTGGTCACCGGCGTGCTGTTCGTCGACGACCTGCTGGCGCAGAAGCTGGTACACAAGACCGTGCTGAGCGTGCTGTCGTGGATCGTGTTCGGCGTGCTGCTGATCGGCCGCCGGCGCTATGGCTGGCGCGGCATGAAGGCGGTGCACTGGACGCTGGCGGCGATGCTGTTGCTGCTGCTGGCGTTCTTCGGCAGCCAGTTCGTGATCGAACTGGTGTTCGGGCACACGCGATAGGCGGTGTGCCGACCAACGGTCGGCACCCACCCCGGTAGCGCCGGCCGCTGGCCGGCAACAGGGCCGCACCCTGCGTGGATGCCGCAGAAGGTCAGGGCACCGGCTGGGCCAGGATCTTCCGTACCGAGCGGCCGCTGTTGGTAAGGATGTCATCGACCTGCCAGCAGCCCTGCCCCTGGCGCACCATCGGCAGGCGGGTCACGTAGGCCTTCTTCCATACCGAATAGCGCATCTCGACCTGGCCGGCGGTGGCCGACGCCTCTTTCCAGCTGTAACGCACCGGGGTTTCTATGTCGCCGTCCTGCGCATCCAGCCAGGGGTCGGAATCGATCGTGCAGATGCCCTCTTCGCGTACCTGGCAGGCGCGTTCGCCGCGCAGCGCCTTGCCAAAGGCCGGGCTGACCAGTGCCGCCGGCGGCTCCAGCAGGTCGCCATCGCCCGTCGTTGCCTCGTAGAAGGCACGGGCCACGGCGGTGGGCTCCTGGCAGGCGGGCGCAGCCTGCGCGATGGGGGCCAGCAGCAGGCCGATGATCACGAACATCCCAGTCTTTCGCATGTATTTCTCCTTGAGGTAGTGCCGGCCGCTGGCCGGCAACACAGGATCTCATGGCGTTGCCGGCCAGCGGCCGGCACTACCCGAGACCAGGCTTACAACCCGTAACGCTCGATCACATCCAGGTGCGGCTGGCGATCCTGGTCACACGCCTCGGCCAATCGCAGCCAGCAATGCGGATACAGCCATTTCGCGGTCTCCTGCTGCAGGAAGCGGTGCAGCGCCAACGGCGCATGGTCCTGCGGCTGGGCAACCGTGAACAGCAGGCCCGGCAGCGTGCCCTCCTCCATGTCCGGATCGGTCACGGTGTAGTCCGCACGGCTGTGCGACCACACCTTCCAGCCCTGCGCTTCGGCCGCTTCCACGAAGTCGTTCCAGGCCTCTTCGCCGGGATGCGCACCGTCGATCAACCAACTGCGGGCGAAACCACCACGCTCCAGCACATGCACCTGCGCATAGGTCGGGATGAAGTGCTCACGCGCCTCTTCCTCCTCCGGCGCCGGATGTACCAAGGCAGCATCGAACACCACCCAGTCACCGACCTGCTGGGCGCGGTTGGCCGGCGCGTTCTCGACGATGCGTGCGGTCACCGGGCCGCTGCGACGGGCGTAGTACTCCATCGGCTCCCCGTCTTCTTCACTACGGATGATCACCCAGCCCCACGGCTCTTCGACCACGCCCTCCTGGCTGGACAGTTCCATGCCGATCGCTGCCGCCGAGCGGCGCACCGCGTCCCAGTCGCATGCGGCGCTGGCCGCACTCATGTGATCCCAGTGCGCGGCGTTGGGTTCTTCCAGCAGCTCAGCCAACTGCGCATAGCAGGCCTGTGCCTCGCTGAAGCGGCCGGTTTCCATGTACATCCGCGCCAGCGTGCCACGCGCGCCGTGCGAACCCGGCGACGCCGCCAGCAACGCCTGCGCGGCCTGCTCCAGTGCCGGCCAGTCGGACACGCGACGGGCACGCTGCACCTCGCACCAGTGCGCGAACACCGGCACGCTGCCACGATAGAGATCAGCCAACTGGCGCAGGCCGGCATCGTCGCCCTGCTCGGTCAGCCAGCGCATCAGCGTGTAGGCCGCAGGACCGTCATCCTGCGCATGTGCGCGCACGAAGCGCCACAGCAACGCACGCGCTTCCACCTGCGCACCGCAGGCGCCCAACGCGGAGGCCGCCATCTCGGCCAGTGCTTCATCATCCGGCAGCTCGGCATGCGCCTGCAGCAGCCATTGCGCCTCACGCTCGGGGTCACGCACCTGGTTCTGTTCGCCCTGCGTCTCCAGCCATGCCAGCAGCTCGCCGGCCGGCACCGGCAGCGGTGCCACGTCCGGCAATGCATCGATGCGCGCGGCCAGGCCGGCCACCAGCGCAGCCGCCCCACGATCCTGGCGCAGCTGCGCCAGATGGGCCCGTGCCAGTTCCAGCTGGCGCTGTGCCACCCAGCGTGCACCACGCTGCAGGGCCAACTCCAGGCTCAGCGCAGCGACTTCGATCAGCAGGCGGTGCGAGCCAACCTCGGCAAAGTGCTCGATGATGGTGTTGAAGCGCGTCCCCAGATCCCAGGTATTGCGTGCGGAATCGCGCCGGCACAGCGCTGCGGCGGTGTTCGCCCACAGCCGCCAGTAGGTAGGCGTCAGTTCGCTCCACGGTACCAGCTGCTGCAGCGCCTCTTCATCGCGGCCCAACTGGGCCAGCGCCCACGCCTTGGACAGGCGGCGCGGCACCGTGCAGTTGGCCGGTTCGTACTCTCCGGACGCGGCGACCTCGGCCTCGCGCTTCTCGATCAGCACCAGCGCTTCTTCGGCGCGGCCCATGCCCAGCAGGATCTTGATCTGCATCTCCGGGAAGCTGTCGAACACTTCCTTGCCGCAGGCCTCGATCGCATCCGACTGCACCTGCAGGTAATCCAGTGCCTCCTGGCCGCGGCCGTCATCGAGCAGCGCATCGGCCTTTTCGCAGCTCAGGCACTGGAAGCAGGCCCAGCTCGGATCGATGCGGCCCAGCGTTTCGTCGCAGACCTCGATGCGCTCCGGCACCCAGCCGGGGCCATCGATGTTGCCGTAGCAGGCGGCCAGGTCCTGGGTCACGCAGATCGACTGCGGGCACTCCAGCGTGTCCTCACGATGCGCGCGCTCGAACAGCGCCACGGCTTCGCCCAGCGCGCTCTCGCCTTCGACGCGGTTGCCGACGCGGTTGCGCAGCGCCCAGTGGCCGACGTAGACGTCGACCCACGGGTTGTCCAGCGCTTTGCCCAGCGCACGCGCTTCGGGCAGCAGCGCGTCGACGCGGTCGACACGCAGTTCGCTCACCTCGTCGGCGAGACGGTTCAGCAGGTGCGCGTTCTGCGCCTGGCCGGCCTGGCGCAGATCTCCCTGCAGTTTTTCGACCCAGTTCCAGATGTCCATGGGGTAAGTGCTCCTGTCTAGCGAAGGCTGGATGAGAGGGTGCGGTGCTCAGCGCAGCATCTGCTGCAGGGCACCGGCAATATCGGTAAAGGCGCCGTTGAGATCCGGGCCGGGCGTGGCGGTCGCGCGGGCCAGGGGACGGCCTTGCGCGGCGACGATGATCTTCAGTGAGCGCAGCAGGCGTGCTGCGGCTTCGGCCTGCGGGTGGCCGTCGCGCTGGGCGCGCAACAGCGCCTGCACCGCCGGGTTGTCGAGGTTGAGGTACAGCCGCGAGGGTGCGCGCGATTCGATGCGCGCGGTGAACTGACGCGCCAGGCGCAGCGCCGCCATCGAAACGCGCTTGTCGTTCTCATCGTCTTCGAGGCGCTGCTTCAGCTCGGCCTCGCGGTCGGGCACCACCACCACCGGCAGCGACTCAGGACTGAAGCGTGCTGGCAGCAGCTGCTCGCCGTCACCCAGCTGCTCGTGCAGCCACGCCAGCTGCACCTCGTCGAGGCTGTCATCGCTGCGGAACAGCGCACGGTTGCCCTGTTCGGTCCCCAGTTCAACCAGGCGCAGGCCCTTGGCCTGGGCCCAGCGCCGCAGGAACGGCACCACCGCATAGCGATGGCCATGCGCGACCGGCACGCCCATCGCGCGGAACAGCATTTCCTCGAAGCCGCCGCCGTTGTCGAGGATCACATGCACGGCACCGCGTGCGGGCAGTGCGCTGGCCGGCAGGTCGCCCTGCGAGGTCGGCACGCGCACGTGTTCCAGCAACAGGTCGAACAGGCGGTCATCGCACAGCGCCGCACCCAACAGCGCCTCGTTGTGGCGGCTCAATACACGTCGCCACGCTTCCGGCTGCTGCCGCGCGACGTCGGCCAGGCCGTCGATCAGCGCCTCCAGCAACGCATGCTGCACGGCGCGGTACTGGTCATCGCGCTGCAGGTCTTCGCGGCTGGCGGTGGGCGTGAGCCGCGAGGATTCGATCACCCCGCCGATGAAGCCCGCCCACGGCGGCAGCAGGTCACGCGCATCGTCGTCCAGCAGCATGCCGCGCACGAACACCGACAGGTTGCGGTTGTCGCTGGTGCCGTAGGTGGCACCGTCCTGCACCCACAACAGACCGGAGGCATCGCTGTTGCCATCCGCACGCAGCGGCAGGGTGACGATCGGCTCGAAGTCGTGCTCGAAGCGTGCCGCGAACTGCAGCGCCTGGCGACGCGCCTGCACCGGATGCAGGGCCACATCGCCCTGGCCGCGCCACGGCGGCGGCTCGGGGTTCAGCGCCTCGCCTGCAGCACCGATGAAGATCGGCTCGGACAGCAGCGCGCAGTAGCGGCCCAGTACCTCGTGCAGGCGCGCTTCGTTGGCCAGCGGCAGGAAATCCGGATGCAGTTCCAGCTCCACCTCGGTGCCGACCGCGCGTGCCGGCACTTCGCTGACGGTGTACTGCTCAGCGTTGCTGGATACGTACAGATGGCCCAGCTCCGGCGTCTGGTACGACGTAGTGCGAACGCTGACCCGGCGCGCCAGCACGAAGGCCGACAGGAAGCCGAGCCCGAACATGCCGATCAGTCCTTCATCATCCTCGCCGCCCTGGCGCAGGCCACGGGTGTAGCCGACGCCGACGGTGGCCAGGTAATCGTGGATCTCCTGGCGGGTCAGGCCGGCGCCGGTATCGATGATGCGCAGCACGCCGGCACCGGCATCGACCTGTACCGCGATGCGCGAGGGCACCTCGACGCCGGGCTGCTCGATGCGGCGGCGGATGATCGAGTCGTGCGCGTTCTGCACCAGCTCACGCAGTGCCACCACCGGGGTGGAATACAGGTGCTTGCCCAGCACCGTCATCAGTCCATTGAGATCGACCCCGGCGCGACGGATTTCGGCGTTGGGGGCGGTGAGCGCGGTGTCCTGCATGTAATCGTTTACTCCTGGGCACGGAAAGGCGCCAGAGGGCGCCTTCGTCGAGCGGGAAAAACTAGCACAGGGAGGCTGACCGTTGCCGTGTCGGCCGCCGTATTCCACGTGCGCGGTGGTGACGCCGTGCCATGCCCGGCGCGATCACGCCGCGTCGATGGCCTCGGACAGGCGCTCCACCGCGATCACTTCCATACCCTTCACCGAACCGCCCTTCGGCGCATTGGCCTTGGGCACGATGGCGCGCTTGAAGCCATGGGTGGCGGCTTCGCGCAAGCGGTCTTCGCCATTGGGCACCGGTCGGATCTCGCCGGACAGGCCAACCTCGCCAAACGCAATCGTCTTTTCCGCCAGCGGCCGGTCCTGCAGCGAGGACAGCACCGCCAGCAACACCGGCAGGTCGGCAGCGGTCTCCTGCACGCGGATGCCGCCGACGACATTGACGAACACGTCCTGGTCGCCGACCAGCACGCCGCCATGGCGATGCAGCACCGCCAGCAGCATCGCCAGCCGGTTCTGCTCCAGGCCGACCGCGACACGGCGCGGGTTCGACAGCGGCGACGCATCCACCAGCGCCTGCACTTCCACCAGCAGCGGCCGGGTACCCTCGCGGGTGACCATCACGCAGCTGCCCGGCTGGTGGGTGCTGCCGCCGGACAGGAAGATCGCCGACGGATTGGAGACTTCCTTCAGACCCTTGTCGCCCATCGCGAACACGCCCAGCTCGTTGACCGCACCGAAGCGGTTCTTGAACGCGCGCAACAGGCGGAAGCGGCTGCCACTCTCGCCTTCGAAG
Source organism: Stenotrophomonas maltophilia (assembly GCF_003205835.1). Classification (GTDB taxonomy): domain Bacteria; phylum Pseudomonadota; class Gammaproteobacteria; order Xanthomonadales; family Xanthomonadaceae; genus Stenotrophomonas; species Stenotrophomonas riyadhensis. The sequence continues at coordinate 1,275,697 of NZ_CP029773.1, read as the reverse complement.
TACAGCACCGCATCGACCATGTGTTCGAGCACGCGCGGGCCGGCGATACCGCCCTCCTTGGTCACGTGGCCGACCAGGAACACGGCGGTGCCGGTCTCCTTGGCGAAACGCACCAGCCGCGCCGCGCTCTCGCGCACCTGGCTGACCGAGCCGGGCGCGGCGGTCAGGCTCTCGGTCCACAGGGTCTGCACGGAGTCGGCCACGATCAGCCGCGGGCCGGCCTTGGACGCATGCTGCAGGATCGACTCGACGCCGGTCTCGGCCAGCGCGTTGACACCGTCCAGCGGCAATTCCAGCCGGTGCGCGCGCCCGGCCACCTGGGCCAGCGACTCCTCGCCCGTGACGTACAGCACCGGCAGCTCGGCCGCCATCTTCGCCACCGCCTGCAGCAGCAGCGTCGACTTGCCGATACCCGGATCGCCACCGACCAGCACCACCGCGCCCTCGACCAGGCCACCGCCCAGCACGCGATCGAACTCGCCGATGCCGGTCGAGACACGGCGATGCTCGGTCTGCTCCACGTCCTTCAGGGCGGTGATCTTCGGCGGGTCGATCTTGCCGGCCCAGCCGGCCCGGCGCGAGGCCGGCGCCTTGGCCGCCGCCGCGCTCTCCAGCACGATTTCCGACAGCGAGTTCCAGGCGTTGCACTCGGTGCACTGGCCCTGCCACTTGCTGAATTCGGCGCCGCATTCATTGCAGACGTAGGCGGTGCGGGCTTTTGCCATCGGATGATTTCCAGCAACGGGAACAGGCGTGGCAGGATAGCCGAGCCGGGTCGCAGGTGCTGCGACCGCTCAAGTCCCGCCCACCCGCGCCGATAGCTGTCGCGGGCGTGCGCCTTGCGGGCGCCCCTCCCTCCCCCTCTGGATTCAACATGACTGGCAGTTACAGTCAGAGCCTGGTCGCCATCTCCCTGCTGGTGGCCATTCTTGCCTCGTACACGGCGCTGGACATGGCCGGCCGCCTGGCCACGGCCGAAGGCCGCGTGGCCCGCTGGTGGCTGGCCGGTGGCGCGGCGGCGATGGGCCTGGGCATCTGGTCGATGCACTTCATCGGCATGCTCGCCTTCGACCTGCCGATCCCGGTCGGCTACGACCTGGGCATCACCCTGTACTCACTGGCAGTCTCGATCGGCGCCTCGGCCTATGCACTGTGGCTGGTGTCGCGGCCCAGCCTGCCGTGGCGACGATTGCTGGCCGGTGCCGTGCTGATGGGCCTGGGCATTGCCACCATGCACTACCTCGGCATGGCGGCGATGCGCATGCAGCCGGGCATCGACTATCACCCTGGATGGTTCGCCGCCTCCATCGCGGTCGCCATCGGTGCCGCCGGCGCGGCGCTGTGGATCGCCTTCCGCCTGCGTGCCGAGCAGCGCAACACCATGCGCCTGCGCGCACTGGCCTCCCTGGTGATGGGCCTGGCCATCGTCGGCATGCATTACACCGGCATGGCCGCCGCACGCTTCCCCGAAGGCAGCATCTGCGGTGCGGTCGGCAGCGGCGGCATCGACACGCGTTGGCTGGCGGTGCTGGTGATCGTCACCACCGTGGCCACGCTGGGCATCGCCCTGGTCGCCTCGCTGTTCGACCGGCAGATGCGCGTTCGCACCGGGCTGCTGGCCGATTCGCTGGCGCACGCCAACGACAAGCTGATCCAGGCCGCCCTGCATGACCCGCTGACCCAGCTGCCCAACCGCATGCTGCTGCAGGACCGCATCGAGCAGGCCATCGAGAAGGCGCGCCGCCGTGGCCGCGCCGTGGCGGTGATGTTCTGCGACCTGGACGGCTTCAAGGCGGTCAATGATGCCTATGGCCACCAGCTCGGCGACCGTCTGCTGGTGGCGGTGGCGCAGCGCATCGGCGGCCTGCTGCGGCCACAGGATACGTTTGCCCGTCTCGGCGGCGACGAGTTCGTGATCGTGCTGGCCATCGATATTCCCGACGATGCGGTGGTGGTGGCCGAGCGCATCATCGCCGCTGCCGGCGAATCGTTCACGCTGGATGCGGCCGAGCTGCAGGTCAGTGCCAGCCTGGGCATCGCCCTGTACCCGGATGACGCCAGCAACGAGCGCGAGCTGATGGCGCACGCCGATGCGGCGATGTACCACACCAAGGAAACCGGCCGGAACGGCTATACCTTCTTCACCCCCTCGATGCAGCTCAGCGCCAACCGCCAGCTGCGCCTGCTGCAGGACCTGCGCAAGGCCATCGCCCGCGACGAGCTGGTGCTGCACTACCAGCCCAAGTTCCCTGCCGCCGGCGCACCGGCCACCGGCGCCGAAGCGCTGCTGCGCTGGCAGCATCCGGAGCTGGGCCTGCTGGCGCCGGATGTGTTCATTCCCATCGCCGAACGCAGCGGCCTGATCCTGCCCATCGGTGACTGGGTACTGGACCGTGCCTGTGCACAGCTGCGTGCCTGGCACGACGCAGGGCACAGCGAATGGTCGATGGCGGTCAACCTGTCACCGTTGCAGTTCGCCTCGCCGGCGCTGCTGGACAGTGTGCGCGAGGTGCTGCAACGGCACCGGATCGACCCCTCGCGGCTGACCCTGGAGATCACCGAGACCACGGCGATGAAGGACGTCGATGCCAGCCTGGCGATCCTCAACGACCTGACCGCGATGGGGGTGCACATCGCCATCGATGATTTCGGCACCGGCTATTCCAGCCTGCTGTATCTCAAGCGCATGCCCGCCACCGAACTGAAGATCGACCGTGCGTTCGTACACGACCTGGAACGCAATGACGAAGACGCCGCCATCGTTTCATCGATCATCGCGCTGGGCCGCACCCTGCAGCTGCAGGTGGTGGCCGAAGGCGTGGAGACGCAGGCACAGCGCGAATACCTGAGCGAGCTGGGCTGCGACCAGCTGCAGGGTTATCACCTGGGGCGGCCGATGGAGCCCGAGGAGTTCCTGCGCCGGGTGGGGTGAGGCCCCGGTTTCGGGGTCGGATCCCTTGCCGCGGGCAAGGGCTCTGACTCCATCCACGCAACCCCATCCACGCGTGGCCTGGATCTACCGGCCCCCGGGGTCAGAGCCCTGGCCTGCGGCCAGGGATCCGACCCCATCCACCTGCCAACAAAAAGGCCGCCCGAGGGCGGCCTTTCTGCGTGGCAACGTCGCGCGGACGTCAGTGCATCATGTGCACGTTCATGTTATGCATGACCCACAGGGTGCCGATCACGATGATGCCGATCACCACGACGGTGAAGGCTGCAGCGTTGACGTTCCAGCGGCTTTCCGAAGAGCGGTCCAGGTGCAGGAAGAACACCAGGTGGACCAGCATCTGCAGCACCGCGGTGACCGCGATCACCACACCGTTGACGGTGCGCGAGAAGTCGCCCGACATCACCATCCAGAACGGGATGACGGTCAGCACCACCGCCAGCACGAAGCCGATCAGGTAGGACTTGACGCTGCCGTGGCTCTCGCCGCCGGCGGCGTGGTCGTGTGCATGGTTGTCATGTGCCATTACAGCGCTCCATTGAGGTAGACGACGGAGAACACGCCGATCCAGATCAGGTCCAGGAAGTGCCAGAACAGGCTCAGGCACGCCATGCGGGTCTTGTTGGTCGGGGTCAGGCCGTACTTCTTCAGCTGCACGAACATCACCAGCAGCCACAGCAGGCCGGCGCTGACGTGCAGGCCGTGGGTACCGACCAGGGCGAAGAACGCCGACAGGAAGGCACTGCGGTCCGGACCGTAGCCCTGATGGATCAGGTGCTGGAACTCCCACACTTCCATGCACATGAAGCCGAAGCCCAGCAGCCAGGTGATGCCCAGCCACAGGTACATCTGGCCCATCTGCTTGCGGTGCATGGCGATCATGCCCAGGCCGAAGGTCAGCGACGAGGTCAGCAGCAGCGCGGTTTCCCACGCCACGAACGGCAGCTCGAACAGGTCCTTCGCGGTGGGACCACCATCAGTACCGCCGGACAGCACCACGTAGGTGGCGAACAGCGAGGCGAAGATGAGGCAGTCGCTCATCAGGTACACCCAGAAACCGAAGACGGTGTTGCCGCCGGTGTCGTGGTGCTCGTGGTCGTCATGGCCATGGGCCGCCGCATGCGCGGCGTGCCCGTGGCTCAGGGTCGAGGTATTGGTGCTCATGCCTTCAGCTCCGACTTCACCAGGCCCTGGTTTTCCAGGTGCTTGCGGTGTTCGTTCTCGATGCGTTCCACCTCGGCGGCCGGGACCCAGTAGTCCACGTCCTGGTCGAAGGTGCGGTAGATGAACGTGGCGATCATGCCGACGAAGCCGACGATGGCCAGCCACCAGATGTGCCAGATCATCGCGAAGCCGAACACCAGGCTGAAGGCACCGATGACAACGCCCGTGCCGGTGTTGCGCGGCATGTGGATGTCGGTGTACTTGGCCGGCTTCGGCCAGGCTTCACCACGCTGCTTGCGCTCCCAGAAATCGTCCAGCTCGGTGACTTCCGGCAGGGTGCCGAAGTTGTAGAAGGCCGGCGGCGAAGAGGTTTCCCACTCCAGCGTACGGGCATCCCACGGGTCGCCGGTCAGGTCGGCAGTCTTCTTGCGGTCGCGGATCGACACGGCCACCTGGATGATCTGGCACAGGATGCCGGCACCCACGATGAAGGCACCTGCAGCGGCCACCAGCAGCAGCGGCTCGTAGGCCGGGTTGACGGTGCTCTGCAGACGACGGGTCATGCCCATGAAGCCCAGCACGTACATCGGCATGAAGGTCACGTAGAAGCCGATGAACCAGCACCAGAACGCGCACTTGCCCCAGAACTCATTGAGGCGGAAGCCGAACATCTTCGGCCACCAGTAGGTGATGCCGGCGAACATGCCGAACACCACGCCGCCGATGATGACGTTGTGGAAGTGGGCGATCAGGAACAGGCTGTTGTGCAGCACGAAGTCGATGGCCGGGATCGCCAGCATCACGCCGGTCATGCCGCCGATGGTGAAGGTGACCATGAAGCCGATGGTCCACAGCACGGGCGTGGTGAACTGCACGCGGCCGCGGAACATGGTGAACAGCCAGTTGAAGATCTTCACGCCGGTCGGGATCGAGATGATCATCGTCGTGATGCCGAAGAAGGCATTGACGTTGGCACCCGAGCCCATGGTGAAGAAGTGGTGCAGCCACACGATGAACGACAGCACGCCGATGCAGGCGGTGGCGTAGACCATGCCCTTGTAGCCGAACAGCGCCTTGCGCGAGAAGGTCGCGATGACTTCGGAGAACACACCGAACGCCGGCAGGACCAGGATGTACACCTCCGGGTGACCCCAGATCCAGATCAGGTTGATGTACAGCATGGCGTTGCCGCCACCGTCATTGGTGAAGAAGTGCGTACCCAGGTAACGGTCCAGAGTCAGCAGCACCAGGGTGATGGTCAGCACCGGGAAGGCAGCGACGATCAGCACGTTGGTCACCAGGGCGGTCCAGGTGAACACCGGCATCTGCATCAGCTTCATGCTCGGGGTGCGCATCTTGAGGATGGTGATGAAGAAGTTGATACCACTGAGCGTGGTACCCAAGCCCGCCACCTGTAGACCCCAGATGTAGTAGTCCATGCCGACGCTTGGACTGTATTCGATGCCCGACAGTGGCGGGAACGCCAGCCAGCCGGTGGCAGCGAACTCACCGATCCACAGCGACAGCATGATCAGCACCGCACCGGACACGAACAGCCAGAAGCTGAGCGAGTTGACGAACGGGAACGCGACGTCGCGTGCACCGATCTGCAGCGGCACGGCCAGGTTCATCAGGCCGGTGATCAGCGGCATCGCCACGAAGAAGATCATGATCACGCCGTGGGCGGTGAAGATCTGGTCGTAGTGGTGCGGCGGCAGGTACCCCTCGGACCCGCCGACGGCGAGCGCCTGCTGGGTACGCATCATGATGGCGTCGGAGAAACCGCGCAGCAGCATGACGAAGGCGACGATGAGGTACATCACGCCGATCTTCTTGTGATCCACCGAGGTGAACCACTCCTTCCACAGATAGCCCCACAGCTTGAACTTGGTGATCAGGGCCATGACGCCCAGGCCACCCAGCACCGCGCCGACCAGGGTGGTCAGCACGATCGGATCGTGGGGGATCGACTCAATTGAGAGTTTACCCAACATGTTCATTCTCCCGAGCCCGCGTGGCCGGCGTGACCGGCGGCGGCGTGCTCGTCAGCAGTGTGTCCGGCGTGTTCGGCCGGAGCGGCGGCAGCGTCGGTGTGGCCTTCATGGCCCTCGTGACCTGCATGGGCATCGTGACCTTCAGCAGCGGCACCGTCGGCCGGGGCCTTGTGCTCGTGCTTCATGCCGTAATGCTTGTTGTCGCCCATGTGCTTGGCGATGACCCAGTCGAACAGGCCTTCTTCAGTCTTGCCGAAGTAGGTGACCGGGTACCACTCGGCATTGCGTGCTTCACCCAGGGCCTTGAACGAGGCCTTGTCCAGGGTCTGCTCACCGGCACGGACCTGGTCCAGCCACTGGCGGTATTCGGCATCGGTAACCGAGTAGGCGGTGAAGTGCATCTTGGCGAAGCCGGCACCACTGTAGTGCGAGGACATGCCCGGGAATTCACCGGTCTCGTTGGCGATCAGGTGGAGCTTGGTCTCCATCGCAGCCATCGAGTAGATCATGCTGCCCAGGTGCGGGATGAAGAACGCATTCATCACCGAATCGGACGTGATCTTGAAGTTCAGCGGCGTGTTGACCGGGAACTTGATTTCGTTGACGACCGCCACCTTCTCTTCCGGATAGATGAACAGCCACTTCCAGTCCAGCGAGATCGCCTCGATGGTGACCGGCTTGACGTCCGAATCCAGCGGACGATACGGGTCCAGTGCGTGCGACGAGCGCCAGGTCAGGACCGCCAGCACCAGCACGATCATGCAGGGAATGGACCACACCACCACCTCGATCGCCGTCGAGTGGGACCACTTCGGCTCGTAGCGGGCCTTGGTGTTGGAGGCGCGATACTTCCACGCGAAGGTCAGGGTCATGATGATGACCGGGATGACGACCAGCAGCATGAGCACGGTGGCCGTGATCAGCAGGGTCTTCTCATCCTGGCCGATCTGGCCCTTCGGACTGAGGATGGCCACCGCATCGCAACCGGTGAGCATCACCAGCAACGACAGCAGCAGGCCCGGGCGCAACCAGCGCCCAAGGGTTTTCAACGGAATCATCGGTCGATCCAATTGCGAGGGAATGCCGTTCCCCGTCCTGCCTGTTCCGGCCAAAGCCGGTCCCACCGGTCCGGAAGACAGGCAGGGAGGTGGGGTCGAGTCAGCCTTTCAATTTTAGGCCGTCACCCACCATTTAAGAAAGGCATTGACAATGATCGAGCGCAGGAAAGGCCCGATTCTGGCTGCGACACGTTGTCGCACCGCGCAGGCGCGGCGGGCAGAACGCCCGGGGGCGGCATCCTAGCATCAGGTGCTGGCCGGCGGTCCGCCCTCGTTCGGCAAAGTCATCTGAACCTGTTCAGGCGTGCTGATGGGTGCCCGGCGTGGGATGCTCGGCGCAGGAGGAGGGTCCGTGGACAAGATCGACTTCAAGAAGCGCGATCGCGCGTTGTACCAGCCCCCGGTGGGCCGGTTCGTGACTGTGGACGTACCGCCCCTGCCCTACGTGATGGTCGACGGCCACGGTGATCCGAATACCGCCCCCGCCTACCTGCAGGCCGTGCAGTGGCTGTACTCGGTGAGCTATGCACTGAAGTTCGCGCTGAAGGCCATGGGCCAGGACTACGTGGTGCCACCGCTGGAAGCGCTGTGGAGCGCCGGGGATCCGTCGAGCTTTGTCGCACGCCGCAAGGATGAGTGGAGGTGGACGGTGATGATCCGTACGCCGAACGGGATCAGTCCAGAGCAGTGGGAGGCTGCCATCGCCAATGCGGCGAAGAAACTGGGCGAGGTCCCGGCCAGCCTTCGCCATGAAATTCTTGAAGAAGGCCTCTGCCTGCAGACCTTGCATGTGGGTGCCTACGATGACGAGGGCCCGATCCTGGCCCATCTGCACGGCGAGCTGATGCCCGCACTGGGTTACACCTTTGCCGGCCCCCATCATGAGATCTACCTGAGCGACCCGCGCAGGACCGACGCGGCGCGGTTGAAAACCGTCCTGCGGCAGTCGGTGCGCAATGGATTGCCGGCCTGCTGATCATCGGCTCCGCAACAGCATAGCCCCTCCACCATGATAGACAGGTAGCGACCACTCAGAACAGCCAGTACTGTTGCAGGCACGGACGCGATACGGTGAAACGCATCGACGCGGATTTGCCTGTGAGAAGGACGTATTGGCCCCCTGGTAAACCACGCCACCGTCATTGCTCAGTTCATACCGCTCAGCGCGTGCGGAAGCTCCCCAGGCCATTTCACAGGAACTCCGCATTTCGGCGACGTTGAGGTTCCCCGGCACATCAGGCACCGGGCGCAGGACCAGCGTGAAGGTAGCCACAGCGGAGTACCCGCTGCACCCGGCGGCATTACATGCACGGGCACGGTAGCCGTAGCCACCCGCGCCGCGAGCACCCGCAGCGAACTGGGTCTCGGCCGAGTCCAGAACCTGCGTCCACTGCCCTGCTGCAAATTGCTCCTCCAGCCGATAGGAACTCGCAGTGGCAACGGCTCCCCAGTAGACCCTGAACCCTTGACCGCTTCCAACGTTTGACGAATCGATGGACAGACCAGGTGCAGACGGCGCCCGCAGCACGGCGACAAGCAGCGCCGAGGACAACGGTCCGCAACCACTGGCATTGCAGGCTCGCACGCGATAGCCGTACGTCCCTGTCGAACGTTCGGGAAGCGTTGCGGCGATCGCGCTGGAGTTCTGCACCTGGGCCCAGACTCTACCCGGCGCCTGCTCTTCCAACGCATAGCTCGCACCATCGGGCACGGCGCTCCAGCCAACAACGACCGGACTGCCATACTGCGCGGAGTTGCCACTCATTACAGGCGCCACGGCAGGGATGCGCAGGACACGGGTGGTCGCGACGGCGGAATAGCTGGAACACCCGGCATCATTGCAGGCACGGACGCGATAGCCATCCTCACCGCTGGGGCGCCCCGCAACATCCTGCGAAGTCCTGGCGGCGTTCGCGATCTGCGTCCATTCACTTGTACCGGAGCGTTGCTCCAGGGCATAGCGGGCTGCCCCTGCCACCTGGCTCCAGGAAACCACATACGCACCGGAGCTGTTGCTGGCCGGCAACGACAATGTCGGCGCGGCCGCCGGCTTGAGGATGACCTGGATGGAAGCGGGAGCCGAGTAAGCTGCACATCCACGCCCGTTGCAACCGCGCACGCGGTACTGCACGGAGCCGGCGGGCTGCCCACTAACGGGATGATTCGCGACATTGGCGGAGAGGAGGGTCGCCCACGCACCTCCAGTGGATGCCTGCAGCTCATAGCGACTGGCGCCGGCGACTGTGCTCCAGGTCACGACGTAGCTTCCTGAATAGCTCGTGGCCGGCACTGTGACAATGGGAACATCAACCGGCTCAGCCTGAACGTTGATCGCGCCAACACTGCTCCAGGCACCACACGCATTCGACGAGCACGCGCGCACCGAGTATCCGTAGATACCGGCCGAACGATTGCTCGCCGCCCAGGCTCTACCAGCCCCCGAATACACCGTGGTCCAGCCGCCACTGTCTCGCTGCTCACGAAGCTCGTAGCGCGCCGCGCGACCGACTTCCCCCCAGCTTACGCTGAAGCTCCCCGTCTCCGACGAAGGCGGAACCGACAGCGACGGAACGCCCGGTGCAACATGCCCAACGACCTTCGCTACGAGACTGCTGCCCAGGTAGACATATTCAGAGATTTCACCCGTCCGCTCATTGTTCTGTCGCCGCAGCAAGCCATCCTCGCCATACAGCGAGAAAATCCGGCGATCCTCATTCTCGGCAGACGACAAAACTCGTCGCCCGTATGCGTCATAGCGATACGACTCAGCCCCGGCCACCTTTCGCAGCCGATTGCCGACATCGAACGTGTGAACAACGCCGTTTCGATTCCTAAGGTTTCCTTGCGGGTCATAGTCCAAGCCAATAATCGTGGAACCACCCGTCGCCTGTACATTGGTCAGCCGATTGGATGCGTCGTACCAGTACTGGTGGTCCCTCACTCCGGCGAGGCTGCTGCTACGAAGGTTATCCAGTGCGTCATAGGTGTAGCGCATGACACCATTGCCGCCAAACATCGCAGAGGTCGCCTGCTGAAGGCGATCAAGCTGGTCATACTCCATCCGACGATCACGAAGGCTGTCGACGCCATCGAGGATGGTGACGACGTTTCCAGCGCCATCATAAAGATACGAATAGTCGAGCACTCCGTTGCCGTCAACAACCTGCGCCGGCAGCTGGCGGGCGTTCTGCTGCATGCTGTGCACGACGCCATTACCGTAAGTGAATCGGCGAATCGCTCCATTAGGGTAATAACTCACTGCAGTCGCGTAAGGGCCGGCCTGGGTTGCCTGCCCGAGCGCATTTGGGGCAAGGCCGACGAACATCCCGCTCGGATAGGCAATTCCGGCCCTGTTACCGTTGCTGTCGTAGCCATACCCCAGCGAAAGGGCGGGTCCGGCCGACTCCTGCAGCGACTCACCGGTAAGAAGCCGACGCTTGTTGTAGGTATAGCCGTTCACCGCTACGGCCCCGCCCCCGTCATTCAGAGTGGTCACCTGCGCGGGCTTGCCATCGGCATGATAGAGCCAGTCCTGATCACCATTCCGGTCGGGAAAACGCAGTGTCGCTAGACGGTTCCGCGCATCGTACGTCCGGTCCACGCGGCGCGAAGACGACAAGGCTGCGGCAGCATCACAGGAGGCGACGTTGGGCAATGCGAGCCCGGATGCCGTCCACAGCAGATTTCCCGCAGGGTCATATCCCATCGCGGTACTGCCAGTTTCCGGTTCAATCGACTTGCAAAGCTGCTGGTGACCGTCGTAGACATAGGTGCGCGTCAGCGCTTCAGTAGAAGACGCGTTTCGCCGCTTGATGGAAAGTGGCTTGCCAAAAACGTCACGGACAATCTCGGAGAACACCCCCCCGGGATGTGCAATGGCGATCGGCTGCGTCTGACTGGGCTGATCAAAGGCCTGGTATGCAGTCGTAGTCACCCGACCTTTCGGATCAATCACCTTTACCAGTCCACCAGCAAGATAACTGGTCGTAGTCGTCAGCAAACCAGACTCGCTGTCCTGCGAAACAGATGCCACTCGCCCCAGGCCGTCGTACGTCGTCCAAGTGCCCGTGGAGGCATTGGCCGATGCCGACGGATATGACTGGAACTCAAGGCGCCCCTGTAGATCGTAGCTGGCTCTCACGAATCGCTGGGTTTCAGCAGGCGACGCCGCATCAAACTCCTGGGTCAGCAGCGGCCGCCAGAATGCATCGTAGTAGACGCGCTTGCGTGCATTTCCGGTCGAAACATCCTGACGCCAATGGCCTGCAGCGACCCCATACTCATCTGCACTGCTTTTGCTGAAACTGCGAACAGTATCCGCCCATGCCACCGTGTCGCCCGCTGGATAGCGTATGCGCGAGATGCGCCCCATCGGGTCATATTCATACCCGGTTGCGGCACCGATCTCGTCTGTGACCGACGTGACGAAGCCATTGTCATCCACGCCACGAACCAGTGTCGTGCCATCTGCGAACTTCAGCGTCTGCGCAACGCCGCGCTTCCAGTTCGCCAGATGGGTGATGTGATTGTTCGCATCGGCAATACTCGAGAGTGAGCCATCCGGATTGTAGCTGTAGCGCTGCAGAAGGCGCCCGTGGCTGTGGAGTTCGATCGGAAGTGCCCGACCGTCGTAGGTGGTGCGAGTGATCACGGACGCCGTATCCGAGCTGGAAACGCGCGCCACCTGACCCAACACCCAGAGGCCAAGGTTGTCGCCATACTCAGTCACATCCGTACGGGCGTCTCCCTGACTACTGAACCGGGAGACGCTCAGTGGTCGAGCCAGGCTGTCAAAGCTGTTCGTGCGACGGGTGTAGACCACCCCGTCCAGGCGCGTGACGGTTGACAGCTCTGGCTGGATCGCCTCGCGGGGAAAGTTGTCGCCGGTATCCTGCGCGCTGACACCAAAACGCGCGGGATACGGCCGGCCTGCAGGAGAGAGCGCGTAAGTGTTCTCGACAACCTGCAGGATATCGCCGCCCTTGCCACGCTCAATACGCAAGAGCTTTCCTTCGTCATACTTGAAGCTGTTTCCGTGGGTGTAGCGGGTCCACTCAGCGCCGGGCCCCTCCACCACCGTCGTTGCGCGACCCGCACAGCTGTCACTCGTGCAGATCGGTTCGCCACACACCACTCCACCCGTCAATGGGCATGGCCGATCCATCGTTCCACCCGGGTAAAAAATGGAACTGATTGCGGAACTGTAGCTGTACTTCCAGGCCATCGGAGAAATGGCCGGTCCGCTGATGGACTTCTCGATCAGCGTGTAGGCCTTGTACGCAATCGCCCACTGGTTGACATCATCACCGGTGTCGTTTCCACCTATCCCTGTCGTGAAATTCTTGCAGGATATCGGGACGTTGCTCCGGCCATGCTCGCGGATGGCGACAGTAAATGTCCCTACGGCCCCGGAAGGATGCTCGATACGGCCAGTTGCCAACTGCGGCCCCACGAGCGGAGTTCCGTCCATGAAGCAACTGCGGACTGGCTCATTTGGAATAGGCAGCGTGGCGTAGTACGCGGCATTGGAGAGGCCCGAGAAGTCGATCTTCCACTGGCTTCCATCAGGTTGGATGACCGCCGACAGCGAGACCTTGCCGTCGCTTCGATACAGATAGCGCCAAGTCCGGCCATTCGTGGTTGCGGTCTCGATCTGACCTCGTGGATTATAGGAAAAACTGATCTGACGCCCGTCACTGGCAACGATGGATTGCAGTCGAGCGGGAGCATTGGCTGCGTTGGCATAGTTGTACGCCACGCTATTGCCGAACCGATCTTCAACACGCGTGGCGTACAGCACATTGAGCCTACGATCCAGCCGCTTTGTACCATTCAACGGATTCTTGATCTGCGGCTCGACGTACTGGGCCATCCAGTCGAACCAATAGCGGGTGCCGTCTGGCCCGACCGCCAGAAATCCCTCGCCGGTGCCGTTGCGAATGGCAGGCAGGCAGCCAACGAAGACCTGGTCGTTGGTCATCCAGTAGTACGGGCCTCCTTGGGCAGGCCTGGCCGTTGCCCCGTTGATCAGCAGCATTTCCCCGCTGCTCACGCCCGGAATGTTCATCGAGTTTCCGGACCATACGTCACTGACATCCATCGACCCGCTGAATGGAATGGATGGCTGCGCCTGGGACACCGTGCTGACACTGCAGCGCGCACCGGGCGACGCTGCGGCGTGCCCCATGACCCAGTCTGTTGAGAAAACGCCACTGATGCTGGGCAAGTCCAGGTCCCAGTCAGCAAGAAGCGCATCGTTCTCGTACTGATAGCGATTCTTCATCACGTACTTGCGTTTCAGGCTCACTGGTAACGCGTGATGACTTTCCAGCGATACCTCGGTCGCCGAGAATGACAAGGCGCCATTTGAAAGACCTACGCTGTCTCCCAGCAAATCGTCCGACAACCTGGCAACGTCCATGCTGCTCCGCAAACGTTTGTCGAACTCCTCCCAGGGATACTTGCCGGGCTGGGCATCCTGCGCAGCTGCGCCCGAAGCACTGAACATCCCCAGAAAAATCAGCCCGATCAGGCATCGACAGCTTCGCGCGTGCGTCTTCATGGCTTCCATAGCGAGATACCACTCCTTGGGTGCACGGAAGACGCATGCGCCATCCGATCAGGCAAGTGAACTCAACGTGAACCGGATGAATATCATTCACTCAGCCTTTGTTCAAGGGCCGAACGCGGCAAGCTGACCCTGAGCCTGCGTGACTGACGCCCCCCCCTAGGGCTGCAAACCCAGGACTGCGTACGAAGAACCAGCCCGCGAACCCGAGCATCCTTGAGCTGCCATGGACGATCTCGGGTGCACAGCAGAGACAACGATGCATTTGGCAACGGCGGCTGACATTGGCCGAACTGTTCGTAGGTGGGGATAAGGCCAACTTAGGACAGGATGCGAGGCGGTGGTTGGATGCTGATCGTCCTCAACTAAGCCTCTGTCGGCATCAGAGAAGGAACTGCACGTGAGAGGACTTCAACGCAGACATCATCGGAGAAAACCGCGTAATGCACCACATGACGTGAAGAGTGAACCCCACCGCTCGAGTTCTCCAACCACGTCAGTAACGATGAGCTGGTTGCACGCATCAGGTTGTGCCTGACCACCACTACGCCTGACTCCCAGTATTCGTGGAGACTTCCCTCCTGAGCAATTCGAACGGTCAACGGCGTTGCGAACATCAGAACCCACGCCTTCTTTCCCGCATTTTCGAACAAATCTATAGCCATAGATCCGTCAATCGAATATCTAACTTCCCCGACATCCCACGAGTGATCCCCGTCCATTCCGTCAGGTCGCCACTCTTCAAAATCTGCAGAACGCTGTCCAATCATGGCTTCTTCCCATATCTAAACTCATCAGTGGTCCGACCATCCTGGCGCTGAACCTCCAGCGTCGGCCGTCCGTCCTTGGAGTAGTTCCTATCAATCACTCGACTTCCATCCTCCAATTGCCCCACACGGGTTCCATTAGGCTTTGTGTCAACATCCTTGGGGCCCAGCGCGTCAAAGTCCTTTGCTTTTGATCTGATTCAGCTCCTCTATCCCATACCCGGGTGCCTCGAGTAGTGACATTCTCAATGGTCGATTCACCCCGCAGTCCAGCTACGCTATCGGGAGACTGCTTTCCCCCTCCCCCCTCCGTCGAGTCCGCCGGATCAGCCCCTTCATTCCGCTGAGTGGAATCAATGGCGTTTGAGAGCAACCTCCCCCCGTACGCTATCGCCAAAATTGCGGGAAGCGCCAGAGCATCAGCTACGGTGTTCACCTCACCAGAACATCGATTCTCGTTACAGATAACGGCCCGACCATCCGGATCCGTGAACTTGTATGGATTGCCGTTCGCATACCGGTACCGATTGAACTGCTCAACCGGTTTCTGATACGCCGTCACCGGGTCCACCGACAGGAACACACCCAACTGCGGATCCATGTACCGCTGCTGCATGTAGCTCAGCCCGGTGGCCGCATCGCTCACATGCCCGGTTTACCCCGGCCCGTCCGTGACCTGATCACCCACCAGAGCCCCGTCGGGCTCGTAGTCGTAGCGCTTGATCACATTGCCGTTGGCATCGCTCTCGGCGACAACCGAGCCCAAGGCGTCCGTGTGGATGTACGTGACTGTCGTCTGTGCCATTGCGGCTGGCGACAGGCCAAGGCCAATGAGCAGCACGCAGCACAGCCAGACGCCCAATGCCCCCAGCTTCCGAATTCGATTTTCAATTCTCCTGAAGCGGGTCGACACACCGCCTGCAGTTCCCCCGAACCTGCTCATCCTTCCAATCCTTGAAAGAGCCTTGAAGCAAGGCTGGGTATTCATAGCACAGGAATGACCGGCTGCGGTTGCCAGGTCAGGAACAGGGCGCGGCGCTAAGCGCCTGGGAAGCCGGAGGGGCGAGTAGGCCGCGAGACTCGTAAATTGCGGCTGCCCGCCATGGGTTGGCACTACTGGTTGCCGGCCAGCGGCCGGCACTACCAGAGCACAAAAAAGCCCCGACCAGGGCCGGGGCTTTTCATCAAACATGGTGCCGGAAACAGGAGTCGAACCTGCGACCTACGCCACAACGACTCGCCTATCGAACGGCGGCACCAGGCATTCAGCGGTCAAGCTGAACACCTCTCGTCGTCAGCGGGCGAGCGGGAGAAGAAGACTGCATCGCCTTCTTGAGCAAAAATTTCCGCAACTATCAGCGGATCACTCTTGGAAAGGTCATACGGGCAGAACACTTCCGCACAATACCCATCCCGATGCTCCAAGAACACTTTAACCGCATCGAGACCAGAATCATCATTCTGCGGCAACCATACATTGGAAGCTATGCCGTATGCGATCGCACAATCCTTCCACTCCTGCAGCGCCAACTGAAGCAGCCTCATCCGACCTGCGGCGCCTCCACCATTCATCTTGACGCCCGTATGCACCATATCTCCAGTAGAGGCAAGGTAAACTCCAAATGGGTGAAACTCTCCATGCTCTACAAGCATCTTTCTGGCGAACTTCAGCATGTCTTCGAGTATTCTCTCGACCTGTTCTTTGGGCGTCATCTTTTAGGTCCTAAGTCATCTCGTCGAACAATTGTTGACTGCCGTTCCACCGTAGAACTTACCTTAGTATTTGCGCCCGTGACGACAACATGCTCTCGCCCAGTCGCCTGAGCATGTTCCCGCTGCGCTCTGAGTTGCGACGAATCAGACAATCGTTTTGTATCCTTAATTTCGCCAACCTGTCGAGAATTCTTGAAATCAGGAATCGTAGTGTAGGATTTCATGTGGCATTGATCGCCGACAGAACGACTTCAATCCCAACATCTGCACATATCCTCAGCGCCTGCTGCCGCGCCTCCGTCGGGGAGAGTCGCCCAGCCATCCTCATCGCTTCAGCTGACAGCCCCGCATCGAACGAGATCTTGTTCACCACATCTTCCTGAACGCGGCGATGCAACTCGATAGCGGGACCGAGCTTAATTTTGCTCTCGGGATGCAGCGCACTTGAAGCTTCATGTCCGTCCAGCGCTTCGTAGTAGTAGAAATTCGAGTATTTCTCAATAAAAATTTGGGCATCAACGGAACCCAACGCGAACTCTCTCACAAGCGTCGTCATCTCAATGATCGCAGCTTCAGTTTCCATGATCTACGTCACTCCAACTCATTGTTTGATCGGAAGCCATGCGGCCCGGGTACTGACGACCACCCTTGAGCTCAGCAACCGCCCGGGGTTCGAGGTGATCGTTGAGGAGCGCTTCGAGAGTGCAACTGGTAGGCTTCGACTTCGCAAGCGCAGGCAATCCGGACTGAACCTACTCAGCGACCGCTTGCCGGGCTTGGTCGCGGGCCTGATCCAGCGTCAGATGCTCAACCGAACCCAAGGTTCGACGCTTACCGTGGGCCCAGGTCACGATCCAAGCCTTGTGCCCTGAAGGCTGCACTCGCAGGATCAGACCTCGAACCTGGGCATCCCTAAGCTCATAGGGGCGGTCTCGGAGCTCAGCCGTGAGAACAATGCGTTTGGTGAGGGCGGATGACATCAGGCGGAGGATCCATAAGTGGCCATAAGACCAACTTAGGACAAGATGCGAGGCGGTGATTGGACAAGGATTGACCGCGACCAAGAAATTCGTGCGCTCTCAATCGTCGCGGGAAAATGCAAATCAAGGCAAATCCTTCGAACGCCGCCACATTCTTGCTGGATACATCCAGCCCAAATCAGTGCATCACAGCCCACATCTAAGCGTTCCGGCGCGGGAAAAACACACGCTGCGGCCGAAAGATCCTAAGCAGCATACGCCGGAACGCAAGACACATGCGCTCAACCTTGCCTATCCTAAAAAAAGTAAAACCCAGGTCACGCCCTTCGAATTCAAACATCCTCCCTTCAGAAATTTCCCAAACATCACGTATTGAAAAATATGTTCTGAATAATCCCATCTCAATAGTCGATACGAAATGTGAACCCATACGATCCAAAAGTACCCACCGCATGCGATCAACTGCAGTCGCAACATTCGATGACTTGATGAAAAACGTCGCTTGGAATCCGCCAACATCAGCCCCGAGGCCAGACGCTCGAACAAAGATCCCTTCAACCATGAACTCATAGAATCTCACAAGCCTATGTCCCCTTGCTCAGCTCTTGATCCAGCCTTTTAGAATCAATCCTTCCGTCAACTCGAAAATAACCCTGAAATCCACCATCCTCCCCCATCTTTACGCCCGGCATAGGCAGGCCAGTCTTCTCGCTGATCGCACCCATAGTGCCATTCCATCTTGCAATATCAGACTGCTCAGCAGGTCTAGGAACCGGGTCAGGGATGTACTCTGCCGAATCAGCAACTTGCTCAAGCGTACCGGCCAGAGCTAGTGCGCCGACGCTGACCTTACCCCAGAAGGAGTGTCCCCTTACGCTCTCTGTCTGGTAATGCGGAAGTCCTTTGCCGCCCCCCTCTAGTTCATGGCCCACATGTTTGAGCTGGCCCTCCGCCCCGTGTGCGGATGTCTCAATCTGCCTCGCTACTTGTCTTCTGTCCGCTATCACGTTCTGCTGCGCCCGGCGCGCACTGACGGCCTGCTCCTGAGTCAGTCGTGCAATCTTATGGGCCTGGTTTGCGGTGAGTCTGACGAGCCATGCAACTTTTCCGGCTTCTCCATCAGAATCTACGTAGGTGTACGGATTCCCGTTTGCATACCGGTACCTATTGAACTGCTCAACCGGTTTCTGATACGCCGTCACCGGATCAACCGATAAGAACACACCCAACTGCGGATCCATGTACCGCTGCTGCATGTAGCTCAGCCCGGTAGCCGAATCGCTCACATGTCCGGTATACCCTGGTCCGTCCGTGACTTCCCCGCCCACCACGGCGCCGTAAGGCTCGTAGTCATAGCGTTTGACCACGGTGCCATTGGCATCGGTCTCGGCCACAACCGAGCCCAAGGCATCGGTGTGGATGTAGGTGACCGTCTCCTGGGCGATTGCGGCTGGCGACAAGCCAAAGCCGATCAGCAGCACGCAGCACAGCCAGGCGCCTGATGCCCCCAGCTTCCGAATTCGATCTTCAAATCCCCTCAAGCGGGTAAATACACCGCCTGCAACTCCCCCGAACCTGCGCATCCTTCCAATCCCTGAAAGAGCCTTGGAGCAAGGCTGGGTATTCATAGCACAGGAATGGTTGGCTGCAGTTGCCAGGTCAGGAACTGTGCGAAGAGCTAAGCGCCTGGGAAGCCGGTGGGGCGAGTAGGCCGCGAGACTCGGAAATCCTGGGCTGCCAGCCATGGGCTGGCACTACTGGAGCTGCCGGCCAGCGGCCGGCACTACCGGAGCACAAAAAAAGCCCCGACCAAGGGCCGGGGCTTTCCATTACAACTGGTGCCGGAAACAGGAGTCGAACCTACATTTCATCTCAGTCCCGGGTCTGTCGGTCCAGCGATATCTCCGGTTCCGACCATCCTGTCCAGACTCTCCTCAAATACCTCACCATCTTCAATGTAGAGCTGGACTTCGTGGTCAGATGATAGCCGGATGTCCAGTACCCATACTTGCGGCGCGCCAGCAAGCGCATCGCACAGATCACCAGTCGACACCTCTAACGGCCTGTTCACCATCCGCTCTCGAAGATGACCCAAGGTCGCTTTTGACTCCGCTCCCGAAGGGACATCCAAATGCGATAGCAGCCAAATATCATTCGTGCTGAAGTTATCTCTTAACGCCTCAACTACCCTGTCTCCCGTGATTGGGAAGTCCCAAGCGTTTACCGTCATGACTATCCGCCTCCGTTAAGCGGCCGCGCGGGTCCGCGTGAAGGAGTGCCCCCGGTAGCACTCGGCTCATAAGGATGTTCGTGCGGGTTCGTATGACTGCCCGGCCGGCCGTGGTCAGTAAAATCAATAGTCTTTACCGGCCTCCCGTGACCGTCGAATTCTCTCGCCTGGTCGTACTTTCCATTTCTACCATCTCGCTGCCCCAGTTGCGTATGCGGGCCAGCCGCATCCGGTTCTGGTGCAGGCTCACCATTGGGCTTCGTGGGTAGTGGTCGGTCGGGGAAACGATTGGGTATTGGCTGCCCGTCTCGCCCCCGCCGAACTGTATCCCGACCTGCGGGACGTTCAGTGGGTCTCGAAGTTGGCCTTCCACTTGGCCCGCTCTCGCGATTCCCCCCGGATGTATCCTCACTGCGCTGGATGTTTCCACCGGGGTTGGGAACCGGGATGGGAAGGATGTAAGGGGCCGGCATCGGAATCGCCTGCCGTCCATCAGGATCTGTGAACTTGTACGGATTCCCGTTCGCATACCGATACCGATTGAATTGCCCAACCGGCTGGTCATACGCCGTGACCGGATCCATTGACAGGAACACACCCAACTGCGGATCCATGTACCGCTGCTGCATGTAGCTCAGCCCGGTGGCCGCATCGCTCACATGCCCGGTTTACCCCGGCCCGTCCGTGACCTGATCACCCACCAGAGCCCCATCGGGCTCGTAGTCGTAGCGCTTGATCACATTGCCGTTGGCATCGCTCTCAGCCACGACCGAGCCCAGGGCGTCAGTGTGGATGTACGTCACCGTGGTCTGGGCGATTGCGGTTGGCGACAAGCCAAAGCCGATCAGCAGCACGCAGCACAGCCAGGCGCCTGATGCCCCCAGCTTCCGAATTCGATCTTCAAATCCCCTCAAGCGGGTAAATACACCGCCTGCAACTCCCCCGAACCTGCGCATCCTTCCAATCCCTGAAAGTGCCTCGAAGCAAGGCTGTGTATTCATAGCACAGGAATGAACGGCTGCGGTTGCCAGGTCAGGAACTGTGCGTGGAGCTAAGCGCTTGGGAAGCCGGCTGGGTGAGAAGGCCGCGAGACTCAGAAATTGTGAGCTGCCAGCCATGGGCTGGCACTACAGGGTTCTTGCGAAGCCCCAACGCGACGGAGACGGGACATGAAAAACGATTTCCCTAAGAATGAATCATCACTTTCCTGCTTGATTTATAGATCCGCATGACGGTGAAAGACCTATCCCGCCGGCACACGCTCAGTGAAGCCCCGGTTCCCCGTAGCACGGGAGGGTTCGGCTGCGGAGCGTGCTGGCAGCCAAGCGGTTCCAGGAGTCGGAGGCGGACAATGCGCGACTGAAAGGCTGCCGTCCGAACGATTGCTGGCAAACGACGCCATCAAGGACGCCCTGTGGAACGCAGCCGGACCCGAATCACCGCCGGAAAACACGCCATTGAGAACCACAGCTCAGTGCGGACTACGACACTTTTTCGGAAGTTTCTCAACGACATGAGCGACACACACATCAAAGCGTGAAGTACACCGCTCGCTTACGATCTGCGACGAGGGCGAGCGGACCCTGAAATCGACCCAAAGAGAGCCATCAATATCGCCATCTTTATGCAGAGGATCTGGTCGTGCGTCAACAATGGTGACCTGCCAAGCCTCACCAGATTTGAATGCGGATTCCGGCGCAAGATTGACTGCATCCATGAGGCTCACGAAGTACCGCTGCGCCAGACCGACGCTGGGCGACTCATTTGTGACCAGAGCCTCGCAGCGTTCGCTTCGACAAGCAGCCAGAGTCACCGCTATTCCAATGACACTCACAGCAATCCAGAATTTCCTCGAGGTTGAATTGCGCATCATTTCCCCTTCAGATTCTTCTCAAGGCGCATCGAATCGAGCCTTCCGTCAACCCTGAAAACACCTTGAAATGATCCCAATTGGACCCTCGAAGTCGAGTCATTCCCCCTGATCGCATCCTCGTCCATCGCGCGCAGACTGGTACCTCGCCGATCTGCCATGATGTGCTGCTGTGAGTACCCCGGAAGATAACTACCCGTCCTGCCCTCTCGACTCCCGTTGCTCGCGTACCCGTCTCGCGCTCCGGCAAAATGAATAATGTCATGCGCGGCAGCACCGATACCATTGTCGGCAGACATATCAATGTACCCCCTGCGTCCACCCCGGGAATCAACCCCCTCGCCGGCAAGGGGGAAGTCCTTGTAGTTTTTCCCCGCGCCCAACTCCATGACGTTCGTCCCTGCGCCACTGGGCGAAGACAACACTTGAAGCCTTATCTTCATCCCTGAGAACTCGGAGGATATGGAGTCCACTCTCGCCTTGATCTGCTGGATGTTCTCCTTGGTTGCTTCCGCCCCCTTGAAGTAGACAGGAATGACAACAACATTCACATCCGTAAAATATATGGCGTCGGCACCATCAGGGTCCGCATATCCGTAAGGATTGCCATTCCCGTAGCGATAGCGATTGAACTGTCCTACAGGCTGCTCATACGCAGTCACCGGATCCACCGACAGGAACACACCCAACTGCGGATCCATGTACCGCTGCTGCATGTAACTTAGCCCGGTCGCCGAGTCACTCACATGCCCGGTGTACCCCGGGCCATCCGTGACCTGACCACCGACCACAGCACCGTAAGGCTCGTAGTCATAGCGCTTGATCACGTTGCCATTGGCATCGCTCTCAGCTACGACCGAGCCCAAGGCGTCCGTGTGGATGTACGTGACTGTCGTCTGTGCCATTGCGGCTGGCGACAGGCCAAGGCCAATGAGCAGCACGCAGCACAGCCAGGCGCCCAATGCCCCCAACTTGCGAATTCGATCTTCAAATCCTCTGAAGCGGGTCGACACACCGCCTGCAACTCCCCCGAACCTGCGCATCCTTCCAATCCCTGAAAGAGCCTTGGAGCAAGGCTGGAATTCATAGCACAGGAATGGGCGGCTGCGGTTACCAGGTCAGGAACTGTGCGAGGAGCTAAGCGCCAGGGAAGCCGGAGGGGCGAGTAGACCGCGAGACTCGGAAATCCAGGGCTGCCAGCCATGGGCTGGCACTACTGCGGCCGGCATTCCGCCGGGCATGGCCCGGCGCTACCAGAGCACAAAAAAAGCCCCGACCAAGGCCGGGGCTTTTCATTACAACTGGTGCCGGAAACAGGAGTCGAACCTGCGACCTACGCAGCCACGACCATCACTTAATGACGATCGATGAAACCACCTTTGATTGCAGGTGAATTTTTGCCAAGCTCATTATTGAAGCACTCCTGTATCTCACGAAGGGAGGCATGCGCATCAGCACCGTACCCGGTTTCCAGCGCGTTCGCCAGATGCCGTGCAACGTCTGCCAAAATTCTTCCCCAGGCCCTTTCTTCAGGCACTTCAAACTGCTCCCTATACATTCCAACCTTCATAGAACAATGCAGCCCTTTTGCTGCAATCCAGACACGCAGCATCTCTACTGCATTCTCATCCTCGAAGGCTGCATCCGGAATGGGGCGTTCATTGATCACTTAGACGCTACCTCTCTGGCGGCCTGATATTTCGCTCCTCCCATCGAGGGGGAGCTACCTCATTTCGTTTGTTATCCAAATTTTCTTTGCCACCTCGATCATTTATGGCCTGCTGCTCTTGGTTCTGACGACCCGTCCTGTCACCTTTAGAATAGCTTCCAATTCTCTCAGCGCCACTTCGGTCCCTTCCGTCGGAAGTATCGCGCTGCCTCCGCCCCATGTCATCCGTTGATCCGATGTAATCTTTGCCGGACTGGGTCTTGGATCCGTCTACGCAATAGATGCAGCCTTCGGAACTATCTGCATCACCAGGCTGTGCAGACGTGCCAGCATCGCTCGTTGAATCTGCGGCCTCATTTCTTTGGAAAAGCCTTTTTATGCCCCGATCTATCGCTTGTCCTGCCTGCTGACGTTGCTCAGGCGTCGTACCCAGATAGTAGACCGTGGCAACTACAAGCGGACCGACTACAACCGGTGCAAGGATAGTCGGGTTGCGCCCATCAGGATCCGTGAACTTGTACGGATTGCCGTTCGCATATCGATATCGATTGAACTGCCCCACTGGCTGCTCATACGCCGTTACCGGATCTACCGACAGGAACACCCCCAACTGCGGATCCATGTACCGCTGCTGCATGTAGCTCAGCCCGGTGGCCGCATCGCTCACATGACCGGTATACCCCGGCCCATCCGTGACCTGGCCGCCTACCACGGCGCCGTACGGCTCGTAGTCATAGCGCTTGATCACGTTGCCATTGGCATCGCTCTCAGCTACGACCGAGCCCAAAGCGTCCGTGTGGATGTAGGTGACCGTCTCCTGGGCGATTGCGGCTGGCGACAAGCCAAAGCCGATCAGCAGCACGCAGCACAGCCAGGCGCCTGATGCCCCCAGCTTCCGAATTCGATCTTCAAATCCCCTCAAGCGGGTAAATACACCGCCTGCAACTCCCCCGAACCTGCGCATCCTTCCAATCCCTGAAAGAGCCTTGGAGCAAGGCTGGATATTCATAGCACAGGAATGGGCGGGTGCGGTTTCCAGATCGGGAACAGGGCGCGGCGCTAAGCGCCTGGGAAGCCGGGCTGGCCGCGAGATTCGGAAATTAGGGGCTGCCAGCCATGGGCTGGCACTACTGGGGCCGGCATTCCGCCGGACATGGCCCGGCGCTACCAAAGCACAAAAAGCCCCGGCCTAGGCCGGGGCTTTTCATGCAACTGGTGCCGGAAACAGGAGTCGAACCTGCGACCTACGCATTACGAATGCGCCGCTCTACCAACTGAGCTATTCCGGCGGAGCCCGCGATTTTACGGGC
Organism: Stenotrophomonas maltophilia; assembly: GCF_003205835.1. Taxonomy (GTDB): domain Bacteria; phylum Pseudomonadota; class Gammaproteobacteria; order Xanthomonadales; family Xanthomonadaceae; genus Stenotrophomonas; species Stenotrophomonas riyadhensis. Next base: position 1,251,427 of record NZ_CP029773.1, on the reverse strand, counting down.
TGGGCGCCCCGGCGGTCAATCCACCCGGCTCAGCCCGCCTCCACCCGGTTCCCGCACGCCCGCCCGGCCACGAAATCCCGCAGATTCCCCAGCGTGATCGCCGAGATCTCCTGCAGCGCCTCCACAGTGAAGAAGCCCTGATGTCCGGTCACCAGCACATTGGGGAAGGTCATCAGCCGCTGGAAGGCCTCATCGTCAATGATCTCGCCGGACAGGTCCTGGAAGAACAGCGCGCTCTCCTGCTCGTACACGTCGATGGCCAGATGCCCCAGCCGGCGCGACTTCAGCGCGCGGATCACCGCATGGGTGTCGACCAGTGCGCCGCGTGAGGTATTGACCAGCATCGCGCCGGGCTTCATCCGCGCCAGCGAGGCGTCGTTGATCAGGTGCTGGGTTTCGGGCGTCAAAGGGCAATGCAGCGAGACGATGTCGGCACGCGACAGCAGTTCATCCCGTTCAACCATGTCGCCCACACCCTCAAAGCCCGACGATGGATACGGATCATGCCCCAGCACGGTGCAGCCCATGCCCTTGAAGATACGCGCGGTGGCCAGGCCTATCTTGCCGGCACCGACGATGCCGACCGTGCGGCCATGCAAGGTGCGCCCGAGCAGGCCATCGAGCATGAAGTTGCTCTCGCGCACGCGGTTGTAGGCGCGATGGGTCTGGCGGTTGAGGGTCATCACCAGCGCCAGTGCATGTTCGGCCACCGCTTCGGGGGAATAGGCCGGCACACGCGCGACGAACAGGTCCAGCGCTTTCGCCTCCCTCAGATCCACATTGTTGAAGCCCGCACAGCGCAGCAGCACGGCCCGCACACCCAACGCGTGCAGCGCGCGCAGCACCTGCGCATCAAGCCGATCGTTGACGAACACGCATACGGCTGCGCAATCCTGCGCCAGCGCGGCCGTGTGCACGTCCAGCGCCACATCGAAGTACACGAACGCAAAGCCGTCCCCAGCCGCATCGCGCTGGTTCGCCTCATCAAGGAAACGACGGTCGTAGGGACGGGCACTGAAGACGGCGATCTGCATGGACGGGCCTGGGTGGAATGGCATACCGACCATACCGCAGCGGCACCCGCGTTGGGATGGCACCGGCGATGCCGTCATCGCCGGTGCCGGGCGTCACTTAGAACCTGTAGCCCAGACCCAGCATCACGCCGTTCTGGATCTGCCCGTTGCGGCGCTCGCCCACGTAGTCGGCCATGATCGACAGGCGCTCGCTGGCACGGCTGGTCACGCCCACGTTCCAGGCCAGCACCTGCTCGCCCACGCTCTGGCTGCTGGCGCCAAACACCAGATCCGGCGCAGCCGCGAAGCCAGTGCTGTAGCGGGCCTGCGAATCGCCCAGTTCCTTCTGCCAGACCACCCGCGCGCGCGGCGTGATGCGCTCGCCGTTGTTGCCTTCGAAGGTCTTGAACAGCTGCAGGCCGGCGCCGACGCGGATGCTCTCCAGGCTGCCGCTGCGGCCAACCAATGCACCCGCGCCCTGCCCTTCATTGAAGCGGGTGGCCGAGGTACGCGCGTAGTCCACCACCGGCAGCAGCGGCTGGATCACCAGGCCGTTGCCGGTGGTGAACGAAAACGCGTGTTCGACACGCGCGGAGATCGCATCGTTGCTGTACTTCGCACGCAGGGGCTGCTGCAGGCCATCGATACCGCCGATGCTGCGACGGGTGTCATGGCGCAGGTCGGTGTAGCGCACCGCTGCCGACAGGTAGCCGCGCGAGTACGTTGCATCCAGGTAACCGCCCACGTCCAGCGCGCGCACGTCACCGCTGAAGTCGGAGCCGTCACTGGCCTTGGTCGACATGTCCGCCGCTGCCACGCTGACGCCCAGGGTGACGCGGTCATCGGCCACGCGGGTATCGGCACCGATCACGATACCGCCGACATTGTGGCTCAGGCCGGCCACGCCGCCGTCGGCATCAATGCGGCCATGGCTGGCAAAACCGCGCGCCCACAGCCCACGGCTGTGCCCTGCCTCGTTGCCGCCAGCACCGCCGCCGGCCGGCTCGACCAGATGCATGGCCAGCTGGTTGAACAGGCTGCCATGGCGCATGCCCGGCTGCGACGAGACCGACTGCGCAGCCTGCGAAGCCAGCCCGTCTGCATCACCGCCACTGCGCATCGCCGCCTGATGCTGTTGCACGACGTTGCCGATGCTGCCGATCAGTGCATTGTCGGCCAGTCGCAGGCTGGCGTGCGCGTCACCACGCAGGACACCGGCCTGCTGCGCGATCACATCACGGTCGGCGAACTGCAGCGCGCCGAGCAGCGACTTCAGGCCGCTGTCCTGGCGGTCCGAAGCTGCTGCCAGCGCGCGCCCCAGCCCGTCGCCGGAGGTGCCGTTGGCAAACAGCCCCAGCTGGTCGAAGCCCGGGTTGGCGGTCAGCCACAGGCCGTCGGCGGTCTGCTTCACGTTGAAGCTCAGCAGCGAGTTGTGGCGCGGGCGGAACACGTCGCCAGCGGTGATGCTGGCGCTGTAGCCGGTGTCCCCCAGGCGCACGACGTCTTCGAAGCCACCTTGGTAGATCGGGCCCTGCACCAGGTCACGGCGGAAGTCCTGGCCGTAGTAGCCCTGCGCCACATTCAGTTCGAGGAAGGCGCCCTTGGCGATCACCAGCGCGCCATCGGTCGGTTCGTCATCGAAGAACGTGCCCACGCGCAGTCGGCCCGTGGCCGCGCCGCCGTTCTCGGTGACGTCGAACAACAGCTTGCCGCCCGGCATGATGTTGACGTAGCCATGGGTGACCAGATCACCGCCGCGCGGCATCAGCGTGCCAAACACGCGCAGGCGGTTGAAGCCATCCTCGCGCCAGGAGGGGCCGGAACCGCTGCCCAGTGCATCAAGATCCATCGCGGTGCCGGCCACGTCGCCATGGCCGACCAGCGTGCCGGCGCCCAGCACGCGCACTTCCGACGCACGCAGCGCGCCGCCTTCCAGTGCGATGGTGCCGTTGTCGACCAGCATGAAGTCGGCGCCGGTGGTGGCGGCCGTGCGCCAGGTGGCACCGTTGGTCACGCGGATCACGCCCATGGCGTTGTCGAGCGTGGATACGTCCAGGTCAGCCAGGCGCAACTTGGACAGCAGCAGCGCCTGGATGCCCGGATCGTTGAGGTAGTCCTGCACCGAATCCGGGCCGATGCCCTGCGGACCCTTGCTGGAGGCGTTGTAGATGCTCTGCGCCAGGTTGATGTAAGTAGACTGCCAGTTGGTGTTCCAGCGCGCGAAATCATCATCGACGAAGGTCTGCAGCTGGCGACCGGTGCGCAGGTAAGCGGGGTTGATGTCGCCGCTCACGTTGGCCGTGACGTTGAGGGTGTCACCCGGATCGCGGTAACCGTTCGCGGTGATGATCTTGTTGCTGTAGATGTCCTGGCCGGGGAACGACTCCAGCTTGCTGCCGCTGCCATCGGGATCGAAGGTGACCGAGGGGCCCGTGCCGCGTGCCGGATCGCGGAACACCAGCAGGCCGTTCGGCTGCACCACCTCGTACATCGCCTTCTGCAGCAGGCCGGCATCCATGCCACCACCGTAGTTGCCGGTATAGATCTGGGTCATGCGTGGCGACGGCGTGTAGATCACCTTGCCGCCATTGCTGGCCGCGTGGATCTGCACCGAGTCGACGATCGGCAGGTCGCCGGCCAGATAACGCTCGACGCCACCAGACTGCATGATCGAGCAGGATGAAATGCAGTGACCGGACACGATGGTGTTCAGTCCGGAGGTACGGATGATGCCCTGCAGCCACTCGCCGGCGATCAACGCACCACCATTGGACGTGCGCAGCACCACCTCACGGATCGGCCGGCCCTCGGCCTGAGCCTTGGCCAGCAACGCGGGCAGCGACACAACGTCGGCATAGGTGACGCCGCCGCTCAGGAAGATGCGGTCACCCTGCACGTGATAACTCATTGCCATGACGTCATCAGCTGCCGCGATGGCGCCAACGCCGATCAGCCCGGCCAGGGCCAGGCTCAACTTCGAATGCTTCATACGTTCTCTCTCTCCACCCGCAACACGCGGGTAAAGAGTCAAACGTCGGAGTACCGCAAACTCCCCCAGCCTGCCCGGCCAATAAACATGAACGCATTCATAATGAAACGCGCAGTACTACACACTCTTCCCCATCCGGTCATCGTCGCGTAAAACTCGATGACGCATCCGCCAATGTCTGTCGAGGCCAGCCCTGTCCGCCCCGTCCCCCCTGATCCATCACGCGCCGGAGCCGCCCGTGCCTGCGGACGCTTTCATCGCGTTCGTGCGCGAAGAACGGGCACCGTTGTGCGCGTTCCTGCGCACGCGGGGCGTCGGGCCGGAGGATGCAGAGGACATCGCCCAGGACTGCATGGAACGGCTGATCCGTTATCGTGCGCACGGCCCCGACGAACTGCGCCTGCTGCTGTATCGTATCGCCCGCAACCGCCTGGCGGATCGCGGTCGCTCGCCACAATCGCGACCGCATCTGTCACTGGCCGAGCACGATGGCAGCGACGAGCCCACCAGCTCGTCACCGGATCCATTGCGCCAGGCCGAGTCGGGGCAGATGCTGTCCCTGCTGCGGCAGGCCCTCTTCAAACTGCCCGAGCGCGCGCGCGAGGTGTACCTGCTCAACCGGATCACCGGCATGAGCTATACACAGATCGCGCGGCACTGTGGAATTACAGCCAAGACCGTGGAAAAACACATCGCCCGTGCCCTGCAGGGGCTGCGCCAGGAGTTGGGACCGGATCCACTGCACAATGACAGGGATACGGAATGAACAGCCACCGGCACATGGAAGACGCCTCGCTGTTCGAGCGCGCCAGCAGCTGGGTGGCGCGGCTGGAAGCCCCGGACTGCACGCCGGCCGAGCGCGAGTCGTTCGAGGACTGGCTGGCCGAAGACCCTGACCATGTCAAAGCCTGGGTGCAGGCCGAGAACCTGTTCCAGCAGGGTGAGGGCCTGGCAGCGGACCCCTGGCTGCGCACCGCTGCAGCACGCGCGGCGCGCGCGCCCCGACGCCGCTGGCTGCCTGCGCTCGGCGCCGCCGCCGGCATCTGCCTGGCTGTCGGCATGGGCTGGATGGTCGCTGTGGATGGCAACCCCACACCCCAACGCTATGCCAATGACAGCCAACAGCCGCGACAACTGACGCTGGCCGATGGCAGCGTGGCCACGCTGGATGCCGGCACCACGCTGCATGCGCGATTCGGCTGGCGCCACCGCGAACTGGACCTTGAGCGCGGGCGCCTGCAACTGCAGGTTGCGCCATCGAACAAGGCACTGCAGCTGCACGCCGGCGACAGCACGATCCGCGACATCGGCACCACCTTCCAGGTCGAACGCCTGCACGATGGCCTGGTCGAAGTCGCGCTGCTGGAAGGTGCAGTGGAAGTCAGCAACGGCGCAGCCCAGCACACGCTGGCGCCCGGTCAGCAACTGCAGGTGCTGCCGTCCGGGCGCATCCAGCCAGGGCCGGCACTGTCATCCACGGCGGCGGCCGAAGGCTGGCTGCATGGGCAGCTGATCTTCGACGCCACGCCTCTGTCGATCGTGGTCGAACGCATGAACCGCTATGGCCGCACGCCGCTGGTGATCGCCGATCCGGAGATCGCAGACCTGGCCGTGAGCGGCACCTTCCGCGCAGGCGATGCACAGGAGTTGCTGTCGGCGCTGGAACTGGGCTGGTCCGTCGCTGGCCAGACGCGTCCGGATGGCGCGCTGGAACTGCGCCGCACGTACTGAGGAGACCGGCAGTGAAGGCAGGTCCGGATGCGCTGCAGTGGGGGCTGCTCCGCGCCCTGCTATGCCTTGCGCTGGGTTTTGCCGCACTACCGATGGCCGATGCCAGCGAGCCCGCGGGCACGCTGGAGATCGACGTGGGCGCCGGCCCGCTGTTGCCGGCATTGCAGCAGTGGGCCCGGCAGAGTGGCACCGCCCTGCTGTTCGACGCACGCGAACTGGATGACCTGCGCACCGATGGCACCCGTGGCCAGCGTGATACCGCGGCCTCCCTGAAGCAGCTGGTTGCCGGCCTGCCAGTGAGCATCCTGCGCACGTCTTCGGGTGCCTTTGTCGTGCGGCGGGTCCATCCCGAAACTCTGGCCAAGCCGCCGCACGGGGTCGCAGCCGCGCGCGTCCCGCGCCCGGCCGCCAAGCCCACCGACACGCCACACCAGGTGGAACTGGCGACCATCCACGTCACCGGCAGCCGGCTGCCGCGTACCTCGGTGCAGACCACGCTGCCAGTCACCACCATCGATCGCGACGACATCCTGCGCAGTGGCTACGGCAATCTGTTCGATCTGCTACGCCACCTGCCCGGCATGAACGGCCATCCCGCCATGAGTACCTCGCGCGGCGGCGACTCGCAGTACCTGCCGGTCGGTGCTGCTGCCACCACCAGCTTCGACGGCATGGGACCGCGTGCCACCCTGTTCCTCGTCAATGGCCGGCGCCTGCCACGCTATCCGATGGTGTCGCTGGAACAGGGCGGGCTCACCGACCTCGGTGGCATTCCGCTCAGCTTCGTCGACCGCATCGAACTGGTACGCGGCGGTGCCTCGGCCATCTATGGGGCCGATGCCATGTCCGGCGTGGTCAACATCATCCTGCGCGACCAGGCCGATGGGCCCGAAGCCATGCTGCAGACCGGCCTGAGCAGCCGCGGTGATGCCGGCCAGTACCGCCTGCAGGCCGCTACGGGCGGCGTGCGTGGCAACGGAGACCGCTGGTTTGCCGGCGTCGATCTGCACCGTGTCGAGCATGTCGCCGGCGACCAGCGTGACTGGCATGCGGAAACCTCGCTGTATCCGATCGGCGCGATCTCCGGCAACTGGTACGTGCCCGCCCGGCGCTGCGAGCCGCCCCTGAAGCGGCGCGAGGATGGCTGCTGGTTCGACAGCGCGCGACCGCGCTCGCTGCAACCCGCCTCGGACACTGCGTCGGCCTACCTGCACTACCGGCACGAACGTGGTGAGGGACGCTATGCCTATGTCGAGGCGCGGGCCAGTCACAACCGCCAGCGCTTCGACCTGGGCCCGACCGCCGTTGCGGTTGTCTCGCGGGGGATCACCTTCAACAGTGTCCTGCGCGAGGCCGGCAACGTGCGCCCCAGCGTCCGCGCCACCGATGCCGACCTCACCTTCGGCATCGGCCGTGACCAGGGCCGGCGCAGCTGGGAGGCAGGCATCAGTGCGCAGCGCAGCGAAGTCACCTTGTCCACTGCAGGCACAGTGCGCACGACGCGCCTGCTTGAAGCAACGCAGGCGCGCAGGTTCACTCCCGGTTTCGACGCACCTCCGGCGGCGGAGGCGGACACGCTGTTTCCGTCCATCCGCAACCACGGCAGCACCGCGCAATGGCAGGGCTGGTGGGGCGTGCAGCGTGAGCTGATGGCGATGCCCGGCGGCAATGCGCAGCTGGCCACCGGCATCGACCTGCGCCACGAACGCTGGACCTCGCGTCCGGACGCGCTGCTGAGCCAGGGCGACCTTGCGCTGGGCCTGCCGCAGCAGCAACGCCGCCTGTCGCGACAAAGCAGTGGCATCTACACCGAGCTGGGCCTGCCGCTGGCACCCACGCTGCGCGCCGACCTGGCTGCACGCTGGGACCGCGACGGCGGCTTCATGGCATTCTCGCCACGCGCCGGGCTGCGCTGGAGCCCGACGCCGCACTGGTCGTTCCTGCTGGCCAGCGGGCGCGGCTACCGTGCGCCGAGCCTGTTCGAGCAACGGCGGCCTCCCGGCTACTTCGGCTCGATCACGCTTCCGGTTTCCAGTGCGCTTCCGGAATGTGCAATGGCCACGCGCGGTGGCGGCTGCAGCGTCACCGCCAACGTGGTGGAGAACGATGCACTGAAGGCAGAGCGATCGCGCAGCCATTCGCTGGCGGCCACGTGGACGCCCAGCGACACGTTCTCGCTATCGCTGACCCACAACATCGTGGAACTGCGCAACGAGATCCTCGCCTTGCAGCCGAGCGACGCGGTGTGGAATCGCAGCACCTGGGAACTGGATGAAGACGGCCACCTGGGCAGCCTGCGCCTGTCGTTCGACAACATCGGCCGTACCACGTCCCGCAACTGGGTCCTGCGTGGCGAGTACCGCATCGATTCCGGCAGCAACGGCCAATGGCTGTTCTCGCTCGATGCGCTGAAACAACAGGAACTGCGTCGCCGCCGTGACCATGAGGCTGCCGTGGACCTGCGCGGCCACGTGACACCCGAACTGGCTGCGGTGCTGAACGTGCAATGGCAGAACAGCAACTGGGACATCGCCCTGCGCGGCAACCAGGTCGGGCGCACCCGCGCCTGGCTGCCGGGTGCCGAGTGCCCACAGGATCAGGTCGACCGGAACCACTGCATGAATCCACGCCAGCTGCGCTGGAACCTGCACCTGGCACGCCGCCTCGGCCCACGCATCGTCGCAGCACTGGACGTGCACAATGTGCTTGATGCTCAACCGGTGAACTATCTGGTCGGCAATGGCGGCCAGATGCCCGGGCTGGACGACCCGCTCGGTCGCTACTACCTGCTTACCCTGCAGTTCCGCTGACAGGGCGCAAGGGCAGTCGGCACTCGCCTGCGGTGCACACCACGCATGGCGTGGCCCCGGCAGACAACAGAAAAGGGGACGGAGGGGATTAAGTCGCATATGCCTTGATGCTGCATACGACTTAATCCCCTCCGTCCCCTTTTTGCTATTTCACCGAGCGCGCGATGGCGTACTGCGCGCCATAGTAGGTGGACAACACCAGCAGGCTGGCCAGCGGCAGGCCGCCGGCGAAGCGGTCCCAGGCCAGCAGTGAATCGCTGGCCACGAACAGCAATGCCCCTGCCGCAGCCCAGCGGGCGCTTCCGGCTTCCACGGCATCGGGCTGTGGCCGGCGCCACTGGCGTGCCAAGGCCAGCACCGCCATCGAGGCCAGCACCACCACGTAGGCCAACACCGGAATGCGCATCGGTGCGGGCAGGTGCGGCCACAGGCCAAGTACATTGAGTACTGCAAACGCGCCGAGCAGGACGCTGGCGGCGAGCAGGCCACGACCGGCGTGCAGGCCATCGCGGAAAGCGACGATGTAGCAGAGGTGCGCCAACAGGAACGCGACCAGCCCCGGCACGAACGCGTCCATCGGCAGCATCAGCGCGATGTCGCCCACGCACGACAGCAGCATGCCGGCCAGCACCGCTCGCCGATAGAACGGTTGCGCGGGATCGTGCACGCGCCAGGCGATGGCAGCGATCAACAGCGTGGTAGCCGGCTTGGCCAGCCAGTGCAGCCAGCGTCCGTCACCCTGCAGGTAGGCACCGACGATGGCGAGGACCGCCATCAGCAGGATCACGCCATCGCGGGCGCGCGGTTTCATCGCGCCTTCCACAGGTCCGCCAGGCGGTCAGGCTTGCCGGCGATGCGCTCCAGCACCGGGTACTGCAGGCCACCGTGGTAGGCGATGCTCATCGTTTCGATGCGATCGAACTGCTTCACCAGCAACACGATCGGCGCCTTGTCCTTCGCCGCGCCGGCGACGGCGTCCTTCAAGCGCTGGCTGCTGTATTCACGGCCGCCAACCGCGATCACCTTCATGCCCGGTGCAAGACCGGCGTTGAACGCCGGACTGTCCCAGATCACGTCACCGACCGTGCCGTTGTCGAGCACGGTCGCACCCAGCGAGTACGCCAGCAACGCGGCCTTGGCGCGCTTTTCCTGCGCCTTGTAGGCGTCGTTCGGGGTATCGCGGTAAACCAGCTTCCAGCCCGCCAGTTCCAGGCCGCCGGTCAACGAACCATGTCCGTCCAGGCGCCCGCGCAGGAACGTCGCCCAGTCGTACGGCGCGATGCCGTTCAAGGTCGCGACCACATCATCGAAGGTGTACGGGTTGACGTCCCAATCGCCATTACCGACCCCGAAGAAGGCGCGTGCGAAGTCGTCCAGGCTGCGGCGATTGCCGCTCAGTTCGCGCAGCTTGCCCTCCACTTCCAGCCACAGCATCTGGCCGCCGGAGTAGTAGTCCTCGCTCATCTGGTAGTTGCGGTAGGGCAACGTGCGGCGCTGGGCGATGGTCGGGTCGTTGGTGGTGTCCTGCAGCGGCCGCCAGGCCAGGCCCGGGCGACCACGGTCATAGGTCGCGGCCACGTTGGCCAGCATGTCGCGCGCCTGCGCGACCGACCACAGCCCCGAGCGTGCGGCCAGCACCTGGCCCCAGAACTGGGTCTGGCCCTCGTACACCCACAGCAGGCTGTCGCCCATCGGCACGTTGAAATTGGCGGTGGCCAGATCGGCGCCGCGGCGGTACTTGCCGTTCCAGGAATGGGTGTACTCGTGCGGCAGCAGGTCGCGCATCCACGCGTTGCTGTCCCATTCGGTGAAGTAGCCCGGATCGGCGCTGTTCTCGCTGGAGCGGTGATGCTCCAGGCCGATGCCGCCGAGACGGTCGGTCAACGCCAGCAGGAACTCATAGTGGTTGTAGTGGCGCGCACCGTAGAGCTTGTCGGCCTGCTGCACCAGCGCGCGGTGCATCGTGATCTGTGCCTCGCTCGGCTTCAGCGACTTGGCGTCGTCGGCAAACACGTTGAGGTGCACTGGCACCTTCGCGCCCGGGTCGAGATCGATGCGCTGGTAGTGCTCGCCGGCGAACAAGGGCGAATCAACCAGATGGTCATACGAAATCGGCTTGAACACCACGGTGTCACCGTCGCGGCGCGCGGTCTCCAGTGCGGTGGCGAATGACCAGCCCTTGGGCAGCGTCACGCTGGCCTGCGCCTGCAGCTGCCGCGCATCGACACCGGCCGGATACAGCGAGTTGGCGTTCCACTGCAGGTTGAGCATTTCCGGGGTCATCACCACCCGGCCCTGGCTGCCGCCCTGCGAGGACAGGAAATCGAAGTGGGCGACGATCTCGCTCACGCCCTCGGGCACGTTCACCTTGAACGCATAGACGTTGAACTGGTCACGCTGCCAGGCCAGCGGCTTGCCGTTGGCCGTCACGCGCAGGCCGGCCAGCTTGTCGATCGGGCCGGTGGGCGAATGGTTGCCGGGAATCCACTGCGGGTACAGCAGGGTCATCGGGCCGGGCTTGGCCGGCACCGTAGCGGTCACCTTGAAGATGCGCCGGGCCAGATCGCGCGCGTCGACATCGATGCGCAGCAGGCCGGGAGCCGCCGCGTTCGCCGGTGGCGAGGTCTGCGCAAGTGCAGGCGTGGCCGCCAGCGCGAACAGCAACGACATCGCCAAGGCTCGGGTCTTCATCGGGCAACTTCCAACAACGGAGAATCTTCCGATGCTAGGCCCGTAAAGTGCCCCGCCCCATGGCCAAAGGTCATGGGCGAGCGCCCATTCGTGCATGTCCAGAAGCGTGCGAACCAAGGTTCGCACCCACCTTGTGCTGGTTTGCAGCCACCTTGTGCTGGTTCGCACCCACCAGAGCAGTTTCAGTAGATCCACGCCATGCGTGGATGAGGCGCTTCCCGGTCAGTCGACCAGGCGCAGGCGCAGTTCCTTCGGCAGCGCGAACACCATCGATTCCGGTTCGCCATCCAGCTCGCCCACGCCGGTGGCACCCAGCTCGGCCAGGCGCGCCAGCACGCCATCGACCAGCACCTGCGGCGCCGAGGCACCGGCGGTCACGCCAATGTGCTGCTTGCCGGCCACCCATGCCGGATCGATCTCGTGCGCACCGTCGATCAGGTACGACTCCACGCCTTCGCGGCGGGCCAGCTCACTCAAGCGGTTGGAGTTGGAGCTGTTCGGCGAACCGACCACCAGCACCAGGTCGCAGCGCTTGGCCAGGTCGCGCACGGCGTCCTGGCGGTTCTGCGTGGCGTAGCAGATATCGTCGTTCTTCGGGCCCTGCATCGCCGGGAAGCGCTCACGCAGCGCATCGATGATGCCGCGCGTATCGTCCACCGACAGCGTGGTCTGGGTGGTGTAGGCAAAGTTGTCCGGCTGGTTGATGTGCAGCGTGGCAACCTGCTCCACGTCTTCCACCAGATAGATCTGGCCGGTCCCCGCTTCGCGGTTCCACTGGCCCATGGTGCCTTCCACTTCCGGATGACCGGCATGGCCGATCAGCACCACGTCACGGCCGGCACGGCAATGGCGGGCAACTTCGAAATGAACCTTGGTCACCAGCGGGCAGGTGGCATCGAACACCTTCAGGCCACGGCGCTCGGCTTCCTGGCGCACGGCCTGCGACACGCCGTGCGCGCTGAAGATCACCGTGTTGTTGTCCGGCACTTCGTCGAGTTCCTCGACGAAGATCGCGCCGCGCTGCTTCAGGTCGTCGACCACGAAGCGGTTGTGCACCACTTCATGGCGGACGTAGATGGGCGCGCCCAGCGTTTCGATCGCGCGCTTGACGATCTCGATCGCACGATCGACACCGGCACAGAAACCACGCGGGTTGGCGAGCAGCACATCCATCAGTTCAATCTCCCGGCAGCGGCCGGCTTACGGTTTCGGGTTGGCATTATCCGCCTTTTTGGCGGACTTGCCGTCGAACAGGCCAAACAGGGCAATGCCGATGGCACCCACCACGATGGCCGAATCGGCGATGTTGAACGAGGGCCAGGTGTAGCTGCCCACGTACCACTGGATGAAATCGACCACGTGACCATGCACCTGGCGGTCGATCACGTTGCCGATGGCGCCGCCGATGATCAGCGCGTACGGCACCGCGGCCTTCCAGTTGCCGCGGGCGGTGCCGCGCAGCCACCAGGCCATCAGGCCGCTGATGGCGATGGCCAGCGCGGTGAAGAAGTACTTCTGCCAGCCACCGGCATCGCTCAGGAAACTGAACGCCGCACCGGTGTTGTAGGTGCGGTACCAGTTCCAGAAGCCATCAATGACCACCACCGGCTGGAACTCCGGCAGGCTCGACAGCACCCAGGCCTTGGACCACTGGTCCAGGCCGATGATGGCGGCCGACAGCAGCAGCCAGACCAGGGCGTTCGGATGCGGACGGGGCGCGGCCATCAGAACCAGCTCCGCACTTCGCCGGTGCCGGTCACGTTGCTCACGCAACGGCCGCACAGTTCCGGATGATCGGCGTTGCTGCCGACGTCGGCGCGGTGGTGCCAGCAGCGCACGCACTTGGCCTTGGTAGTCGGCTGGGCGCTGACGAACACCTCGTCGGTGGTCGCCGGGCGCACCTGCACGTCGCCACTGATGAACAGGAAGCGCAGTTCATCGGCCAGCGGCTGCCACTTCGCGGCCTGCTCCTCGTTGGCGGCGATGGTGATCTCCGCTTCCAGCGCGGCACCGATGGCGCCGTTGGCACGCATCGGTTCGAGCACCTTGGCCACCTGTTCGCGCACGGCCAGCAGCTGGTCGAAGTCGGCGGCGTTGAGCTGGGCATCGGCCGGCAGCGGCGCCAGGCCGTCGTACCAGGTGGTGAACAGCACATGGCCGGCATGCTCGCCCGGCAGGTAGCCCCACAGCTCGTCGGCGGTGAAGGTCAGGATCGGCGCCACCCAGCGGGTGAACGCTTCGGCGATGTGGTACATCGCGCTCTGTGCCGAACGGCGACCGTGCGAATCGGTCGGCATCGTGTACAGGCGGTCCTTGGTCACGTCCAGGTACAGCGAGCCCAGGTCCACGCTGCAGAAGTTCAGCAGCAGCTGCACGATCTCGGCCATGTTGTAGCCGTCGTAGGCTGCCTTGATCTTCTCCTGCAGCTCCCACGCGCGATGCACGATCCAGCGGTCCAGCGCGACCATCTGGTCGAGCGGGCGCAGGTGCTGGGCCGGGTCGAAGCCGTCCAGGTTGCCGAGCAGGAAGCGCGCGGTGTTGCGCAGGCGACGGTAGGCGTCGGCGTTGCGCTTGAGGATCTCCTGCGACAGCGACATCTCGTTGCTGTAGTCGGCCGAGGCGATCCACAGGCGCAGGATGTCCGCGCCCAGCTTGTTCATGATGTCCTGCGGCTCGATGCCGTTGCCCAGCGACTTGGACATCTTGCGGCCGTGCTCGTCCACGGTGAAGCCGTGGGTCAGGCACTGCTTGTACGGCGCGCGCTTGTCGATCGCCACGCCGGTCAGCAGCGAGGACTGGAACCAGCCGCGGTGCTGGTCGGAACCTTCCAGGTACAGGTCGGCCGGCTTGCCGAAGCCGCGCGCGGCAAGCACGCCTTCATGGGTCACGCCCGAATCGAACCAGACGTCGAGGATGTCGGTGACCTTCTCGTAGTCGGCGGCCTCGGCGCCCAGCAGTTCGGCGGCATCCAGCGAGTACCACACGTCGATGCCCTCGGCTTCGACGCGATCGGCGACCTGCTGCATCAGCTCCACCGAACGCGGGTGGATCTCGCCGGTCTGGCGATGGGTGAACAGTGCGATCGGCACGCCCCAGGTGCGCTGGCGCGAGATGGTCCAGTCCGGACGACCGTCGACCATGCTCTGGATGCGCGCCTTGCCCCAGGTCGGGAACCAGCCGACGGTGTCGATGGCGGCCAGCGCATCGTTGCGCAGGTTGGCCTTGTCCATCGAGATGAACCACTGCGGGGTGGCGCGGAACACCACCGGCGTCTTGTGGCGCCAGCAGTGCGGGTAGCTGTGGCGGATCGGGTGGAAGGCCAGCAGCGAACCGTTGTCGCGCAGCACGCCGACGATGGCCTCCTGCGCCTTCCACAGGTGCTGGCCAGCCAGCACCACGTCACCGGCCGGCGGGGTCGATTCCAGGTACACGCCACGGCCGTCGATCGGGGTCACCTGGCCAGCGTTGTACTTGTCCAGCAGGCCGTACTTCTGGCTGACCACGAAGTCTTCCTGGCCGTGGCCGGGGGCGGTGTGCACCGCACCGGTACCGTCCTCGTCGGAGACGTGGTCGCCGTTGAGCACCAGGATCTCGCGCTCCGGGTAGAACGGGTGCGCCAGCAGCTGGTTCTCCAGCGCGGCACCGGTGGTTTCACCGTGCAGCACCACGTTTTCGACGCCATAGCGCTGCAGCGCGCGCTCGGCCAGCGCCGCGGCCAGCACCAGCCAACGGCGCTTGCCGTTGTGCGCCGGGCCTTCGGCCAGCACGTAGTTGATCTCCGCGCCCAGCGACACCGCCAGCGAAGCCGGCAGCGTCCACGGGGTGGTGGTCCAGATCGGCACGGCCACTTCCACATCAGCCGGCACGCTCACACCGAACGCCTGGCCGATGGCCTGCGCATCGCGCGCGGCGTAGGCCACGTCGATCGCCGGCGATTCCTTTTCCTGGTACTCGATCTCGGCCTCCGCCAGCGCCGAGCCACAGTCGAAGCACCAGTACACCGGCTTGGCGCCACGCACCAGGTGGCCATTGGCCACGACCTTGGCCAGCGCACGGATCTCGTTGGCTTCGAAGTCGAAGCTCAGGGTCTTGTACGGGTTGTCCCAGTCGCCGGTCACGCCCAGGCGCTTGAAGTCCACGCGCTGGATGTTGATCTGCTCTTCGGCGAACTCGCGGCACTTCTGGCGGAATTCGACGGCGTCGAGCTTGGTGCCGACCTTGCCCCACTTCTTCTCGACCGCGATTTCGATCGGCAGGCCATGGCAGTCCCAGCCCGGCACGTAGGGCGCGTCGAAGCCGGCCAGGTAGCGCGACTTGACGATGATGTCCTTCAGGATCTTGTTGACCGCGTGGCCCAGGTGGATGCGGCCGTTGGCGTACGGCGGGCCATCATGCAGCACGAACAGCGGGCGGCCGGCGGCGTTGTCGCGCAGCTGCTGGTAGAGCCCCTGCTCTTCCCACCGCGCCAGAATGCCCGGCTCGCGCTTGGGCAGGTCGCCGCGCATCGGGAATTCGGTGGCTGGCAGGTTCAGGGTGGTCTTGTAGTCCTGGCTCACGCAGTGGCTCGCAATCTATGTTCGGAAAGGATGGCGCGCGCCTGTTCGGCATCGCGGTGCATCTGGTCGGTCAGTGCCGCCAGATCATTGAATTTCTCTTCGTCGCGCAGCTTGGCGACGAACTCCACGTCGATGTGGCGCCCGTACAGGTCGCCCTGGAAATCGAACAGATGGGCTTCCAGCAACGGCTCCACGCCGTCCACGGTCGGCCGCGTACCGAAGCTGGACACCGAAGGCCAGGGCTGGTCGAACACGCCGTGCACCCAGGTTGCGTAGATGCCCGACAGTGCCGGGGTCTTCGGGAAGCGCAGGTTGGCAGTGGGGAAGCCCAGCGTACGACCGAGCTGGCGGCCGCGCACCACCCGCCCGCTGATCGCGTAGGGACGGCCGAGCAGGTCGCCGGCACGGGCGAAATCGCCGTCCTGCAGCAGCTGGCGGATGCGGGTGCTGGAGATGCGCTCGCCGTGCAGATCCACCGCTTCGATCTCGCCAGCGCTGAAGCCCAGCTCGGCGCCCAGCTTCTGCAGCAGGGCCAGATCGCCACGGCGGCGGTTGCCGAAGCAGAACTCCGGGCCGATCCAGACCTCACGCGCACCCAGGCGCTTGACCAGCAACTGGCGCACGAAGGTCTCGGCCGGCATCGCCGCCATCGCCGCGTCGAAACGCAGCAGGCCGACCGCATCGACGCCGAGCTCGCGCAGGATCTCGACCTTGCTGCGCGCCAGGGTCAGCCGCGGCGGCGGCGTGCCCTGGGCGAAGAATTCACGCGGCAGCGGCTCGAATGCCACGGCCACGGCGGCCACGCCCAAGGCGCGCGCGCGGGCAACCGCATGGCGCACCAGCGCACGATGGCCCAGATGGAGGCCGTCGAATGCGCCGATACAGACCACGCTTCCGTTGGGGAACAGCTCCCCGCCCTCGACGCTTCTGAACAGCCTGCTCATCAACTCTCGTTCCGGCCCGACCGGGGCCGCCGCTTCAATGGTGTAACCCTGAAGTATAGCCGCCACGGGCCGCGATCAATGCCCGCGCAGGTCGCGTGGGCGGAAGCCCATCGCCAGCATGGCCACCGCGTAGGTCGCGCCGCCGCCGCCGACCAGCAGCGCCAGGGCACCGATCCGCTCCCACACACTCATCGCGGAGAAGCCCGGCAGCCAGTGCAGCAGGGCCAGCAGCACGCCAACCATGGCCACGCAGGCCAGCACCAGGCGTACCAGATAGCCGCCCCAGCCCGGCCGGCGCTGGTAGACGTCGGTCTTGCCCAGCCAGTACCACAGCAGGCCCAGGTTCAGGTAACTGGACAGCGCGCTGGCAATGCCCAGCGCCAGGTGCAGGCCCGGCTGCTTGCCGATGGCAGCCATCACGCCCTGCGCTTTCAGCTCGTCCGGCACCATGACCTGGTACAGCACGGCCAGCAGGGCGAAGTTGAACACCATGTTGGCCACCAGCGCGGCCACGCCGGCACGGACCGGGGTCTTGGTGTCCTGCCGGGCATAGAACGCCGGCAGCACCACCTTCAGCAGGGCGAACGCCGGCAGGCCGAAGCTCAGGCCGTACACCGACAGCGCGGTCATGCGGGTATCGAAGGCACTGAACTGGCCGTGCTGGAAAATGGTCGCGATCAGCGGTTCGGCCAGCAGCAGCAGGCCCAACATGGCCGGCACCGAGATCAGCAGGGTCATGCGCAGGCCCCAGTCCAGCGAGCGCGAGAAACCCTCGCGGTCGGTACTGACGTGGTGGCGGGCCAGCGCCGGCAGGATCACCGTGCCCAGCGCCACGCCGAACACGCCCAGCGGCAGCTCCAGGAAGCGATCGGCCAGCGACAGCCAGGACTGCGAGCCGTCGGTCAGCTTGGCCGCGATGACGGTATCCAGCAGCAGGTTGATCTGCGCCACCGAGGAACCGAACAGGGTCGGCACCATCAGCGTCATCACCTTGCGCACGCCCGGATGGCTCCAGCCCCAGCGCGGCAGGGTCAGCAGGTTGATGCCCTTCAGCGAGGGCAACTGGAAGAGCAGCTGCAGGATGCCGGCGGCGAGTACCGCCCAGCCCAGCGCCAGGATCTGCTTTTCCGGGGTGCCGCCCAGCCGCGGCGCCAGCCACAGCGCGCCGGCGATCATGCACAGGTTGAGGATGACCGGGGTCAGCGCCGGCATCGCGAAGCGCTGGAAGCTGTTCAGCGCGCCGCCGGCCAGTGCGGTCAGCGACACGAACAGCAGGAACGGGAAGGTCAGGCGGAACAGGTCGACCAGCAGGCCCTGCTTGACCGGATCGGTATCAACACCACTTGAGAAGACCGAGGCCAGCTGCGGCGCGAAGATCAGCGCCAGCGCGGTGACCAGCATCAGCACCCCGCCCAGGGTGCCGGCGGTCCGGGCCATCAGTTCGCGCAGCTCGGCGTGACTGCGGGTTTCCTTCACTTCCGTGAACACCGGCACGAAAGCGGTGGCGAAAGACCCTTCGGCGAACAACCGGCGCAGGAAATTGGGTACCCTGAAGGCGACCCAGAAAGCATCAGTGATGGCGTTGGTGCCGAACGTGGTGGTCACCACGAAGTCCCGGACAAGTCCGAGAACGCGCGAGACCATGGTCATGCTGCTGAACGACAGCAGGCCCCGCAACAACTTGGGTGAACTCACTCAGCGTCCCTCTTGACAATCGACTTGACGTGCATTTCTTACGCCATCATACTAGCTAGCTTGCTGTTCCCATAACACCGATTTTTTCAGGAAACCACCACCGTGGCCAATATCAAGTCCGCCAAGAAGCGCGCCAAGCAGACCGTCGTGCGCAACGCGCGCAACGTGGCTCAGCGCTCGATGCTGCGCACCGCTGTCAAGAAAGTGATCAAGGCGCTGGACGCCAACGATGCCGCCGGCGCCGAAGCCGCCTTCGCCGTTGCCCAGCCGATCCTGGATCGCTTCAGCGCGCGTGGCCTGATCCACAAGAACAAGGCTGCTCGTCACAAGAGCCGCCTGAACGACCGCATCAAGGCCCTCAAGGCCGCCTGATCCGGCGTTGCCGCCCTGCCCTTCGGGGTCGGGCAGCAGACAAGAACCCGGCCCCGGCCGGGTTTTTTGTTGCCCGCGATCCGGTAGTGCCGGCCGCTGGCCGGCAACCCCGAGGAATGCCGGCCAGCGGCCGGCACTACCGGAAAATGAAAAACCCGGCCGAAGCCGGGTTTTTCGCATGGAACCACAACAGCATTACTGCGCGTTGCGGGCTTCCAGCTCGTCTTCCTTCTGGCGATCGAAGAAGGCCATGATCCGGCTCATGATCGGGAAGGTACCTTCGCGGCCCAGCGCGGAAACCAGGAACCACGGCTCCTTCCAGCCCAGCTCGGCGACGATCTGCTCGGCCGCCGCCTTCGCTTCGTCTTCGAACATCAGGTCGGCCTTGTTCAGCACCAGCCAGCGCGGCTTGTTCAGCAGCTCCGGATCGTGCTTTTCCAGTTCGCGCTCGATCGCACGCACCTGCTCGACCGGGGAAATGCCTTCCACGCCGCCTTCCATCGGCGAGATGTCCACCAGGTGCAGCAGCAGGCGGGTGCGCTGCAGGTGGCGCAGGAACTGCGCACCGAGGCCGGCACCATCCGCCGCGCCCTCGATCAGGCCCGGAATGTCGGCGATCACGAAGCTGCGGTAGTTCTCCACCTTCACCACACCCAGGTTCGGGTACAGCGTGGTGAACGGGTAATCGGCCACCTTCGGCGTCGCCGCCGAAACGGCACGGATCAGGGTGCTCTTGCCGGCATTGGGGAAGCCCAGCAGGCCGACGTCGGCCAGCAGCTTCAGCTCCAGCTTCAGCGTGCGCTCTTCGCCCGGCTCGCCCGGCAGCGCCTGGCGCGGCGAGCGGTTGGTCGAGCTCTTGAAATGCATGTTGCCCAGGCCGCCGCGGCCCCCCTGGGCCACCAGCAGGCGGTCGTTGTGCTGGGTCAGGTCGCCGATGATTTCATCGGTGGCGACGTTGATCACCACGGTGCCGACCGGCACGGTGATGGTCAGGTCTTCGCCGCCCTTGCCATAGGCCTGGCGGCCCATGCCGTTCTCGCCGCGCTGCGCCTTGAAGATGCGGTCATGGCGGAAGTCGACCAGGGTGTTCAGGTTCTCGTCGGCGCGGATGTACACGCTGCCGCCCGCACCGCCGTCGCCGCCGTCCGGGCCGCCGAGCGGAATGAACTTCTCGCGACGGAAGCCAATGCAGCCGTTGCCGCCGTTGCCGGCGAACACTTCGATTTCTGCTTCGTCTACCAGTTTCATTGTTTCGATGCCTGCGATGGGCGCGGCCTGCCAGCCGTCGCCTTGAATGTTATGCCAGCCGCTGGCCGGCAACCCGGCCTGGCCGGTCTTGCTTTCACTCTAACGAAAAGCCCCGCCGAAGCGGGGCTCTTCATGCAGCACCCCCATGCCGAGGCACGGGTGCCGGCGATGCCTGGATCAGGCGTCGGCCGAGACGATGCTGACGGTGCGGCGCTTCTTGGCGCCCTTGA
The DNA here is from genome assembly GCF_003205835.1 of Stenotrophomonas maltophilia. GTDB lineage: Bacteria > Pseudomonadota > Gammaproteobacteria > Xanthomonadales > Xanthomonadaceae > Stenotrophomonas > Stenotrophomonas riyadhensis. Next base: position 1,231,148 of record NZ_CP029773.1, on the reverse strand, counting down.
CCGAGAACTCCACCTTGCCGTCCACGAGGGCGAACAGGGTGTGGTCACGGCCCAGGCCAACGCCCGAACCCGGGTGGAACTGGGTGCCGCGCTGACGCACGATGATGTTGCCGGCTTCGATGGCCTGGCCGCCGAAGATCTTGACGCCCAGGTACTTCGGGTTGGAGTCGCGACCGTTGCGCGAGGAGCCTACGCCCTTTTTATGTGCCATGACTGCTTCTCCTGATGCTTAGCCGGCGATGCCGGTGATCTCGATTTCGGTGTAGTACTGACGGTGACCCTGACGCTTCATGTGGTGCTTGCGGCGACGGAACTTGATGATCCGGACCTTGTCAGCACGACCCTGGGACAGGACCTTGGCGGTGACGGCAGCGCCCTTCAGCGCATCGCCCAGCTTCACGCCGTCGCTGTCACCCAGCATCAGGATGTTGTCAAACTTGATCTCGCTGCCGACTTCGACTTCGAGCTTTTCAATGCGGAGCTTTTCGCCCTGCGCCACGCGGTATTGCTTACCGCCGGTGACCAGTACTGCGTACATGACCAGGCCTTCCTCTGTAGTTATTGTGGTCTGAGCTGCCGCCATCGAGGGCGGACAGGAGCGGGATTGTACGCAGATCAGCGGGCGCGGGTCAAGTCAACCCCTGAACGGCCCGGGGGCCCGGCCGGAACGGGGTCAGATCCCTTTTCACGTCGTGAAAAGGGATCTGACCCCTGCCTGTCGGCCTGTCTCATCAGGTGAGACATCGGGCTGGCATTGTCGCCCATTGCCCCCATCTGGTCACCTCGGTAGGCTGACCGATTGCCGTTCCCTGCTGGCCCGGCACCCAGCCAACGCCCCCACAACCGGATCCCCCATGGCGATGGATTTCATCCGCATCCGCGGCGCGCGGACGCACAATCTGAAGAACCTCGACCTCGACCTGCCCCGCGACAAGCTGATCGTGATCACCGGCCTGTCCGGTTCGGGCAAGTCCTCGCTGGCGTTCGACACCATCTATGCAGAAGGCCAGCGCCGCTACGTCGAGTCGCTGTCGGCCTATGCGCGCCAGTTCCTGAGCGTGATGGAAAAGCCGGACCTGGACCACATCGAAGGCCTGTCCCCGGCCATCTCGATCGAGCAGAAGTCGACCTCGCACAACCCGCGTTCGACGGTCGGCACCATCACCGAGATCTACGACTACCTGCGCCTGCTGTACGCCCGCGTCGGCACCCCGCGCTGCCCGGACCACGGCTACCCGCTGGAAGCGCAGACGGTCAGCCAGATGGTCGACCAGGTGCTGACGCTGGACCCGGAACAGCGCTACATGCTGCTGGCGCCGGTCATCCGCGACCGCAAGGGCGAGCATGCGCAGGTGTTCGACCAGCTGCGTGCGCAGGGCTTCGTGCGTGTGCGCGTGGACGGCGAGCTGTATGAAATCGATGCGGTGCCGCCGCTGGCGCTGCGCCAGAAGCACACCATCGAGGCGGTGATCGACCGCTTCCGCCCGCGCGAGGACATCAAGCAACGCCTGGCCGAGAGCTTCGAGACCGCACTGAAGCTGGGCGATGGCATGGCCTCGGTGCAGAGCCTGGACACCGCCGACGCCACGCCGGCACTGTTCTCCTCCAAGTACTCCTGCCCGGTGTGCGACTACTCGCTGCCGGAGCTGGAACCGCGCCTGTTCTCGTTCAACGCACCGATGGGCGCCTGCCCCGGCTGCGATGGCCTGGGCATCGCCGAGTTCTTCGATCCCTCGCGCGTGGTGGTGCATCCGGAGCTGTCGCTGGCCGCCGGTGCGGTGCGCGGCTGGGACCGCCGCAACGCCTACTATTTCCAGCTGATCGCCTCGCTGGCCAAGCACTACAAGTTCGACGTGGACGCCGCCTGGAACTCGCTGCCGGCCAAGGTGCAGCAGGCCGTGCTGTACGGCAGCGGCGACGAAACGATCACCTTCACCTACTTCACCGAAGCTGGCGGCCGCACCCAGCGCAAGCATCGCTTCGAGGGCATCATTCCCAACCTCGAACGCCGCTACAAGGAAACCGAGTCGCCGGCGGTGCGCGAGGAGCTGTCCAAGTACATCAGCGAACAGCCGTGCCCGGAATGCCATGGTGCGCGCCTGAACAAGGCGGCGCGCAACGTGTTCGTGGCCGACCGTCCGCTGCCGGAGCTGGTGGTGCTGCCGATCGACGAGGCACTGAAGTTCTTCAGTGAGCTGAGCCTGCCGGGCTGGCGTGGCGAGATCGCCGCGAAGATCGTCAAGGAGATCGGCGAACGCCTCGGCTTCCTGGTCGATGTCGGCCTGGATTACCTGACCCTGGAGCGCAAGGCCGACACCCTGTCCGGTGGCGAGGCACAGCGCATCCGCCTGGCCAGCCAGATCGGCGCCGGCCTGGTCGGTGTGATGTACGTGCTCGACGAGCCGTCGATCGGCCTGCACCAGCGCGACAACGAACGCCTGCTCGGTACCCTCACCCGCCTGCGTGACCTGGGCAACACGGTGATCGTGGTCGAACATGACGAGGATGCGATCCGGCTGGCCGACTACGTGCTGGACATCGGCCCGGGTGCGGGCGTGCACGGCGGCGAGATCGTCGGCCAGGGCACCCTGCAGGACATCCTGGAGGCACCGCGCTCGCTGACCGGCCAGTACCTGTCGGGCAAGCGCGCGATCGAGATTCCGGCGCGCCGGCACACGCCGAACCCGAAGATGACCCTGCACCTGCGCGGGGCGACCGGCAACAACCTGAAGGGCGTGGACCTGGCGATTCCGTCGGGCCTGCTGACCTGCGTGACCGGTGTATCCGGCTCGGGCAAGTCGACCCTGATCAACGACACCCTGTTCTCGCTGGCCGCCAACGAGATCAACGGCGCCTCGCACCCGATCGCTCCGTACAAGGAGATCGATGGCCTGGACCTGTTCGACAAGGTGGTGGACATCGACCAGTCGCCGATCGGCCGCACCCCGCGCTCGAACCCGGCCACCTACACCGGCCTGTTCACGCCGCTGCGCGAACTGTTCGCACAGGTGCCCGAAGCGCGTGCGCGCGGCTATTCGCCGGGCCGTTTCAGCTTCAACGTGCGCGGCGGCCGCTGCGAAGCCTGCCAGGGTGACGGCCTGATCAAGGTCGAGATGCACTTCCTGCCGGACGTGTACGTGCCCTGCGACGTCTGCCATGGCAAGCGCTACAACCGCGAAACGCTGGAGATCCTGTACAAGGGCTTCAACATCAACGACGTGCTGGAAATGACCGTCGAGGATGCACTGAAGCTGTTCGAGCCGGTACCGTCGATTGCGCGCAAGCTGGAAACACTGGTCGACGTCGGCCTGAGCTACATCAAGCTGGGCCAGAGCGCGACCACGCTGTCCGGTGGTGAAGCGCAGCGCGTGAAGTTGTCCAAGGAACTGTCGCGCCGCGATACCGGCCGCACCCTGTACATCCTCGACGAGCCGACCACCGGCCTGCACTTCCACGACATCGAAGCGCTGCTGGGCGTGCTGCACAAGCTGCGCGACGAAGGCAATACGGTGGTGGTGATCGAGCACAACCTGGACGTGATCAAGACCGCCGACTGGATCGTTGATCTGGGTCCGGAAGGCGGCCATCGCGGTGGCACCATCCTGGTCACCGGCACGCCGGAAGACGTGGCGGCCTGCCCGGAGTCGTATACCGGCCAGTTCCTGGCGCGCATGCTGCCGTCAACCAGCGCGCGCCCGGAGCAGCCGGCCGCCGTGGCCAACAAGCCCGACGCCCGCCCGCCGCGCAAGGTGAAGCCTGAAAAGGCGGAAAAGCCAGTCAAGAAGGCCGTGGCTGCCAAGAGCACCGGCAAAACCAGCAAGACCGCCACTGCCAGCAAGAAGAAAAAGGACGCCTGATGAGCAGCGAACACAAGATCCTGGCCCGCATCCCGATCAGCGTGCGCTGGCGTGACATGGACAGCATGGGCCATGTGAACAACGCCAAGTACATCTCCTACCTGGAAGAAGCGCGCGTGCGCTGGATGCTGGGCGTGGACGGCGTGTCGATGACCGACCGCATCGCACCGGTGGTGGCCGCGACCAACGTCAACTACCGGCTGCCGATCGTGTGGCCCAACGACATCCTGGTCGAGCTGTTCGTCGAGCGCCTGGGCAACAGCAGCGTGACCATCGGCCACCGCATCGTCGACCAGCAGGACGAATCGAAGCTCTATTCGGACGGCAACGTGGTGGTGGTCTGGATGGACACCCAGACCGGCAAGAGCGCACCGCTGCCGGAGGCGATCCGCAGCGCGTCGACCTGACGCGCCTGTGGTAGTGCCGGCCGCTGGCCGGCAACCTCCAGATGTATCGCGGATGCCGGCCAGCGGCCGGCACTACCGATCCAATTCAAAGGACTGACATGATCCACCAGACTGAACTGCGCGACCTGCTGCCCGGCATGGTCGCCTTCCCCACCGATGTCTTCCCCGCCGACCAGGCCTGGCTCGGCCAGCACCTGCTGCCGCTGCTGAAGATCGACCTCGGCGTGCTGCGCCCGGAACTGGCCGGCCAGGTGGCAACGATGCTGTGCCCGATCGAGCCGTATGACGGCTGCATCGGCGAGACCACCGAAGAACACCACAACGATTTCACCGGCACCAACTGGATCGCCTTCGAACTGACCGCCGGCAACGAGATGCGCTTCCTCGGCAACGCGGGCTATTTCATCGGTGATGCGGTACAGGACAAGGATGCGCAGGAACACATCGCGCAGATGCGCGAGAGCTACGCCAAGGCCCGCGACTACCATGCCACGCATGGCCGCCTCGCCTGCTACTCGCGCTATGGCAAGGGTGAGGCCAGCGAGCGCGCTTATCTGGATACGCTAGGTGGCCCGATCGGTTTCGGCAACTGGACCGAAACCGCAGAGATTCCCGCGGCATTCGAGCTGGGCTTCACCGAAGCTGCCGATGACCCCAACGCTGCGGACGATGCCGAAACAGTGATCATCACCCGCAATGGCAACAAATTCTTCGCCGTGGCCGACGTAGCCGGCTACAACTGGTGCGCCACCGGTGCCGATGCGATCGTGATGCTGTACGAACCGGAAAGCCGCACGGTGCTGTTCTCGTACGACTGGTCATAAGCCCGCCTGGTAGTGCCGGCCGCTGGCCGGCATTTCGCGTGCTGCCGGCCAGCGGCCGGCACTACCCGATCGTCATTTCGCGGCCTTGCGCACGGTCAGCGTCGCGCTCGCTTCGCCGCCACCTTCCAGCTGCAGTCGCAGCGGCAGCGCCTGGCCTTCCTTCAACGCGCCTTTGCCCTGCATCAGCATCAGGTGCAGGCCACCGGGCTTGAGCTCGGCACGTGCGCCCGGCGCCAGCGGCAGGCGCTCGATCGCGCGCATCCGGCTGACCCCATCCGTGATCGTGGTTTCGTGCAGCGACACATCATTGAAGCTGCTGCTGGTCGCGCCGGTGATCGCCACCGCCTTGCTGCAGCCGTTGTGGATCACGCCGTAGCCGGCGGTCATCGGCATCGCCGGATTCGGTGGCAGCCGCGCCCAGCCCTGCTCCACCGTGACGCAGGCCGGTTCCGCCGCCGAGGCCGATGCTGCGGCCGCACACAGAACCAACAGTACGCCAACGAATGGTTTGGTTATCATCGCCCAGGTTCCTTCTTCGCAACGAGACCGCAGCATGACGACGCTCATCGAGGTGATCAACCATGGCCCCATCCGCGAACTGCGCCTGGCGCGGCCGCCGGTCAACGCGCTGGACACCGAACTGTGCCGGCAGTTGATCCATGCCATCGAGCTGGCCATGGCCGAAGACGCGCACGGCATCGTGCTGTCGGGCAGCGAGCGCATCTTCACCGGTGGCATGGACGTGCCGCACCTGCTCTCGCATGGTGATGACAAGCACAAGTTGTTGGACACCTGGAACGCCTTCTTTGGCGCCGTGCGCACGCTGGCCGAGAGCCGGATCCCGGTGGTCGCGGCGATCACCGGCCATGCACCGGCCGGCGGCTGCGTGCTGGCCCTGTGCTGCGACTACCGGGTGATGGCGCGCAGCGCCGATCCGTCGCGGCCGTATGCCATCGGCCTGAACGAAGTGCAGGTGGGCCTGATCGCGCCGGAGGGCATCCAGCGCCTGCTGCGCCGCGCGGTGGGCGTACACCGCGCCGGCGTCCTGCTGACCACCGGCTCGCTGGTGCCGGCCGAACAGGCGCTGCAGATCGGCCTGGTCGATGAACTGGCCGAAGGCGACCTGGTGGTGGCGCGCGCCATCGCCTGGCTGCAGAACCTGCTCAAGCAGCCGCGCCAGCCGATGCTGCTGACCCGCGCCATTGCCCGTGCCGACCTGCACGAAGCCCTGCACCCGGACCTGATCCAGCTCGACCGCTTCGTCGAGGCCTGGTTCGCCCCGGATGCACAGAATGCCCTGCAGGCGCTGGTCGCCCGGCTGGGCAAGTAACCGGTAGTGCCGGCCGCTGGCCGGCAACCGCAGGTGCCCCAGGAGGATCATGAGGTTGCCGGCCAGCGGCCGGCACTACCAATGATGGACTGGCCTGACCGGTATAATCGGGACCTTCTCACTGCTGTGGCCGCCCCCTTGAACGACACGCCCGAACCCGTCGTCTCCGAGCTGATCGACCTGCTCACGCTGGAGCGGCTGGAGGACAACCTGTTCCGCGGGCAGAGCCGCGACATCGGTACCAAGTACGTGTTCGGCGGGCAGGTGCTGGGTCAGGCGCTGGCCGCGGCACAGGCCACGGTCGACAATGGCCGCCACGTGCACTCGCTGCACGCCTACTTCCTGCGCGCCGGCAACATCGACCATCCGATCGTCTACGACGTGGACCGTACCCGCGACGGCGGCAGCTTCTCGGTGCGCCGGGTTACCGCGATCCAGCACGGCAAGGTGATCTTCTTCTGCGCGGCCTCGTTCCAGCAGGCCGAAACCGGTGCCGAGCACCAGCACAAGATGCCCGAAGTGCCGCAGCCGGAAGACATCGAACCGAACCGCCCGCTGCCGGCCGAAGTGCTGGAGCGGCTGCCGATCAAGGTGCAGCGCTGGCTGTCGCGCGGCGGCCCGTTCGAGTTCCGCCACGTCTACCCGCGTGACGAACTGAACCCGCCCAAGCGCCCGCCGTACCATCAGGTGTGGCTGCGCCTGAGCGAACCGGTCGGCGATGCCCCGGAGCTGCACCAGGCGCTGCTGGCCTACGCCTCCGACTTCCACCTGCTGGGCACGGCGACGTTCCCGCACGGCATCAGCTACTACCACCCGCACGTGCAGATGGCCTCGCTCGACCACGCGATCTGGTTCCACCGCCCGTTCCGCGCCGACGACTGGCTGTTGTACTCGCTGGACAGCCCCAGCGCGCAGGATTCGCGCGGGCTGGCCCGCGGCCAGTTCTTCACCCGCAACGGCGTACTGGTGGCCAGCACCGCGCAGGAAGGCCTGATCCGCGTGGTTCCCGACCAGGCAGCGGCCTCCGCCGTGCCGGCCAAGGATTGATCCGATGCGCCAGATCTTCAGCAGCCAGCGCGTGGAAACCGTCGAAGGCGTCGCCGAGCTGCTGCGCGGGCATGGCATCGACGTCAAGGTGACCAACGGGCGCTCGTACAAGACCCGTCGCCGCGGCCAGTTCAGCTATACCGATCTGGGCAACGCCAACGCCTACCCAGCGGTGTGGATCGTGCGCGCCGACGACCAGCCGCGCGCGCGTGAAATCCTGCGCGAGGCGCGACTGCTCGACACCACCCGCCGCGACCATCCGACCGCCGAATTCGCCTTCCGCGACGCGCCGGAACAGGGCAGCGGTGGCCGCAGCTGGGCCTGGCGCATCCGTATCGCCCTGCTGGTGGTGATCGCCGGCGTAGCGCTGGTGATCGGCCTGCGCCATCGCGGCGCCCCGGCGCCGGTCGCACCGGCCCCTGCCCCGCAGGCCCAGCCGCAGCAGGCGCAACCGGCCCCGCAGGCCGCACCGGAAGAGGAAGAAGTCCGGGTCCGCATCCAGCCCTCGAAGTGACGCACGGGTAGTGCCGGCCGCTGGCCGGCAGCCGCAAAAAGGGGACGGAGGGGATTAAGTCGTTTGTGCCTCAAACGACTTAATCCCCTCCGTCCCTTTTTTGTCATGAGGTTGCCGGCCAGCGGCCGGCACTACCGCACAGAATGCTGGTCACACTTCGCGCGCGGCTCCGTCATGGGACACAATCCCAGCAGGAGAGCCGCCGCCATGACGACGTTCGCCGCATCGATCGACCAGACCCTGGAACGCGAACTGCCTGCCGCCGCCAGCGGTTGCCAGCACGCCTATGGCCGCATCGTGCTGGCCTGCCAGAACACGGTTACCGCCATCGCGCTGGCCATCACCCGCGATCGTCAGGCCAGCGAGGACATCGCCCAGGAGGCCTTCGTGAAGGGCTGGCAGCAGCTGCACCAGCTGCGCAGCTCGACCAGCTTCCTGCCCTGGCTGCGGCAGATCACCCGCAACCTGGCCCGCGACTGGCTGCGCGCGCAGCGCGGCAGACCGCTGACCGGCGAGGCCGCCGAGGTTGCGATGGGCATGGCCGCCGACCCGGCCCCGGGCGCGGCCGATCGCCTGCAGCGGGTGGAGGAAGAGATCGCCGCCGAGGACATCATTTCCGCGTTGCCGGCCGACAGCCGCGAAGTGCTGTTGCTGTACTACCGCGAAGGCCAGCGCTCGCAGCAGGTGGCCGACCTGCTTGGGCTCAGTGACGCCGCCGTGCGCAAGCGCCTGTCGCGTGCCCGCGCCCTGGTCCGAGACGGCCTGCTGCAGCGCTTCGGCGAGTTCGCGCGCAGCAGCGCACCGAGCGCGGCATTCGCCACTGCCGTGGTGTCGATGGTGCTGGTGGCTGCGCCCGGCACGGCCAGTGCTGCGGTGCTGCTCGGCACCGGTGTTGGTGTGGGCGGCAGCAAGGTGGGCCTGGGCGGCGCCAGTGTTGCCGGAGGCACCGCAATGGGGTCGCTGACCGCCACGCTGGGCCAGCTGCACGTGCTGCCCGCCGAAAGCTGGGGAGCGATTGCCGGCGGTGTCATCGGTGGTGCGATCGGCAGCTATCTCGGTGCCCGCGTCCTGCTGTCGTACACCGAGACCGAGGGCGAACGCATGCAGGTACGACGCTTCGTCCGCCTCAACACCGGCACCGGCCTGGCCTGGTGCCTGATGATGCTGCTGGTGACGCTGCTTCAGGTCCCGATGTGGAGCCAGTTGCTGCTGTTGGCACTGGGCCTGGGCGTGGTCAACTACCAGTGCCTGGTGCCGCTGCAGCGGGTGATGGCACCGATGATCGCGCGCGATTCGGCGCGGCGCGGTCGCGGTGGAACCAACTGGAAATACGAATCCATGTATGGACGCACAGGCATCATCGGGGCGAACGTATTCGTTATCGGTCTGGTGGTGTACTCGCTGATGCGCAGCGGAAACCTGTAACGGACAACGCCGGCAGTGCGCCGGCGTTGTCGTCATTCACTGCGTTGAACCTCAGCGCTGCGGCTTCGGCGCGGCGCCATCGCGCGGACCGCCGTGGCGCGGGCCACCGTGCATCGGGCCCTTGGCCGCATCGAACTCGGCCTTGCTCAGCTGGCCATCCTTGTTGGTGTCGGCGGCAGCGAACCAGGCGTCACGGCGCTGCTTCATGCGCAGCTCGCGGTCGGCCTTGTCCAGGTAGCCGTCCTTGTTGAGATCGAGCTGGTCGAAGCGCGCGGCCAGGCGCGGGTCGGCCTTGGCTTCCTCGCGGCTGATGCGGCCATCCTTGTTGACGTCCAGCTTGGCCCAGCGCTCACCGCCGTGGCCACGGCGACCGTGCTTCCAGCGCGGCAACTCATCGCGCGAAAGCTTGCCGTCCTTGTTCTTGTCCAGCTCGTCGAACTTCGCGGCCAGGCGCGGGTTGGCAGCCGCCTCGCTGCGGTCGATGACGCCGTCGCCGTTGGTGTCCAGCTTGGCCGGACGCTGCGCGGGCGTGGTCGGGGTGTCGGCCGCGAGCGCGATACCGGAAGCGGAAGTGCCGAGCAGCAGGGCCAGCAGCAGGGGGGTACGGATCATGAGGTCACTCCTGGGGATGGGAACAGCGTCGGGGTGATCACTTCACCCTCGGGGAACAACAACGCCCGGGCGCGACGTCGGTTGACGCCTCTGCCAGTTCCATTCATCCGGCGGACAGTCGCCACCACTGCGACAGGCTGGGGCTATGCTGTGCCTATGGCGATACATGGCGACAGAGACGACGAACTGCGACTTTTCCAGACCGGCGAGCACCCCTGCGGGTACTGGTCGGACCGGGTGGCGCGCGACCTGGTGCTGGACCCGCACGATCGCCGCCTTGGCGGCCTGTACCCGCTGGCACTGAGCTGGGGCTTCCGCCGCAGCGGCGACCTGGTCTACCGGCCGCATTGCGCGCACTGCCAGGCCTGCGTGGCAGTGCGCATTCCGGTGGCGCGCTTCGCCCCGGATCGCAGCCAACGCCGCTGTGCCGCCCGCAATGACGACCTGGAGGTGCGGATCACCGCCGCCACCGCCCGCGACGACCTGTTCGCGCTGTACCACCGCTACCTCACCCACCGCCATGCCAACGGCGGCATGGATGACCACGGCCCGCACGAGTTCGAGCAGTTCCTGATCGGCAGCTGGTCGCACACCCGCTTCATGGAGATGCGCCTGCCCGGCCACGACGGCCAGCCCAGCCAGCTGCTGGGGGTGGCGGTGACCGACGTCACCGAACACGGCCTGTCGGCGGTCTACACTTTCTTCGACCCGGACCACGCCGCGCGCGGGCTGGGTACCTTCGCGATCCTGCAGCAGATCGAGTGGGCCCGCCGCGAGGGCCTGCCGCACGTCTATCTGGGCTACTGGATCCGCGGCCACCAGAAGATGGACTACAAGCGCCGCTTCCATCCGCTGGAGGCCTACGATGGCCGCCGCTGGCACGATTTCGACAACGATCTGGACGGGCGCTGACAAACCGCTGACACCGGGCCGGGTGCACAATACGGCCCATGAACGCCAAACCCCTGATCCTCGCCCTGGCCCTGCTCTGCGGTGCCACCGCCCCCGCCTTCGCCACGTCCCCTGCGATGACCGAAAAGCCGTCCGCTGCGCTGCGCCTGGCCACCTACAACACCTCGCTGTACTCCGATGACGCCGGTGGCCTGATCAAGGAACTGGAAGGCGACAGCGAGCACGCACGCAAGATCGCCGCGGTGCTGCAGCAGGTGCGCCCGGACCTGGTGCTGCTGAACGAATTCGACTTCGACGACGCTCATCGCGCCGCCGACCTGTTCCAGAAGCGCTACCTGGACGTCGCCCAGCCCGGTGGCGGCAAGCCGCTGCACTTCGCCTACCGCTACCTGGCGCCGGTCAACACCGGCGTGCCCAGCGGCCTGGACCTGGACAACAACGGCGTGGTCGGCGGCGAAGGCCGCAGCCGCGGCAACGATGCCTGGGGCTACGGCCTGCACCCGGGCCAGTACGGCATGCTGGTGCTGTCGCGCTACCCGATCGATGAAGCCAAGGTGCGCAGCTTCCAGCTGCTGAAGTGGAGCGCGATGCCGGGCGCGATCCGTCCGGTCGACCCGCGCACCGGCAAGAGCTTCTACAACGACCACGTGTGGTCGCAGCTGCGGCTGTCGTCGAAGTCGCACTGGGACGTGCCGGTGAAGACCCCGGCCGGCGTGGTGCACGCGCTGGTCTCGCACCCGACCCCGCCGGTGTTCGACGGCCCGGAAAAGCGCAACGCCGCGCGCAACCACGACGAACTGCGCCTGTGGCAGGAATACCTGTCCAAGGGTGACAAGCCGTGGCTGTGCGACGACAAGGGCCAGTGCGGCGGCCTGGCGCAGGACGCGCGCTTCGTGATCCTCGGCGACCTCAACAACGACCCGGTCGACGGCGATGGCCGCCATGAGGCGATCGTCGAACTGATCGAGAACGCCCGCGTGCTGCGCTACCCCACCCCGCGCAGCGTCGGCGGCGAGCAGACCAGCCTGGCCTATGCGGCCAAGGGCATCGAGCGCAAGGGCGCACCGTTCCATGCCACCGGCGATTTCGGCCCGAAGTCCGGCACCATGCGCCTGGATTACGTGCTGCCCTCGACCGGTTTCGAGTACATCGGCAGCGGCGTGTTCTGGCCGGCCAATGAAAGCCCGGAAGCGAAGATCGCCGACGGTAGCGACCACCACCTGGTGTGGGTGGACGTGAAGCCGTAACCGGTGTCGATGGGGTACCGACCAACGGTCGGTACCCACCGGAATGCAGCCACCGCGTTCCAAGGGCCCTGTAGAGGCGAGCCATGCTCGGCTGCTTCAACCAACCAGGCTCAGTAGCCCTGCCAGTCTATCTGCGCCCCTGCTCCAAGATAGCGATCCTGCCAAGCCTGTTCCCGGCCCAGGGAATCGATGAACGCTTCTTCAGAAAGTGGCTCATATCCAAGCTCGATTTCCATCTTGTTCTCTGGATCCAGATGAAACGTCAAACTCGTCCAGAGTGCATGGTGCCATTGCGAAAAGAGCTGATGCATCTCCAGAAGCGCTGCTTCCGCAGCATCTGGAAGCTCTAGATGGCCGTATGAGCCTGACGGCTTGCGGTAGAACGCCCAACCCGACCAAGCATTCTTGATGATCTCGAAGTTCAACCAGATTCCGCATTGGTCGGTAGGTACGGCATCAATCAGTGATTGGCCAATTCGGTGATACAAGGCAGGTAGCGCTGATGTAAGCCGCTCGTCCAAGCCTTCTCCTGAGGTGTCTTTGGCATTCATCTGTCAGAAGATAAAGCACGCAAGATTCTGACGCTCAACCAGATGTCGCTTTCAGCTCGCCTGTCAGGCGTGAATTCCAAGTGACCTTGTAGAAAGCCCACCGCCGGATTGCCCCAGCCACCAACAGCAATCCATTACCCCATTGCGCACAGTTAAAAATGCGGGCCATTCGGCAGGCTGAAAGCGTCACCTGGTAAAGCAACCGAGCATGGCTCGGCTCTACAGGAGATCGGTACCGACCAACGGTCGGTACCCACCGAAATGCAGTAGGCGACGACCGTTGGTCGTCGCTGCTTTGTCAGGGGCGCAGTTCGACGCCGATCGCTTCGGCGGCATCACGCGCGATGGCGCGCGCTTCGTCGATGGTTTCCGCGCGCGCCAGGGTCACGCCGACGCGGCGATGGCCGTGCACGCTCGGCTTGCCGAACAGGCGCACGGCGGTGTCCGGCACCTGCAGGGCGGCGGCGACGTTGTTGAAGTACGGCACGCCCTCGCCATGCGCCAGCAGCGCGCACGAGGCCGACGGGCCGCTCTGGCGGATCACCGGGATCGGCAGGCCGAGGATGGCGCGCGCGTGCAGCGCGAACTCGCTCAGTTCCTGCGAGACCAGCGTCACCAGGCCGGTGTCGTGCGGGCGCGGCGACACTTCGCTGAACCACACCTCGTCGCCCTTCACGAACAGCTCGACACCGAACAGGCCCCAGCCACCGAGGTCATCGGTGATCACGCGCGAAATCTCTTCGGCACGCGCCAGTGCCGCGCTCGACATCGGTTGCGGCTGCCAGCTTTCGCGGTAATCACCGTCCTTCTGCAGATGGCCGATCGGCGCGCAGAACGAGGTGCCGCCGGCATGGCGCACGGTCAACAGGGTGATCTCGTAGTCGAAATCGATGAAACCCTCGACGATGCAGCGACCGGCTCCGGCGCGGCCACCGGTCTGCGCGTAGTCCCAGGCCGGGACGATGTCCGCCTCGCTGCGCAGGGTGCTCTGGCCCTTGCCCGAGGACGACATCACCGGCTTGACCACGCACGGCAGGCCGATGGCTGCCACGGCGGCGCGGTACTCGGCTTCGGTATCCACGAAACGGTACGGCGAGGTCGGCAGGCCCAGGGTTTCGGCGGCCAGGCGGCGGATGCCTTCGCGGTCCATGGTCAGGCGGGCGGCACGCGCGGTCGGGATCACCCGCAGGCCCTGCTCCTGCTCCAGCTGGACCAGGGTCTCGGTATGGATGGCCTCGATCTCCGGCACCACCAGGTGCGGCTGCTCCCGGGCGATCAAGGCACGCAGCGCCATCGCATCGAGCATGTCGATCACGTGCGAGCGGTGCGCGACCTGCATGGCCGGGGCATCGGCATAGCGGTCGGCGGCGATCACTTCCACGCCCAGCCGCTGCAGCTCGATGGCCACCTCCTTGCCGAGTTCGCCCGAGCCGAGCAGCAGCACGCGGGTGGCGGAGGGGGACAACGGAGTTCCAAGCTTGGCCATGGCGGTTCCAGCAGCGATGTGAAGGCGGGTGGGCATTCTAGCTGGCCGGGCACCCCGGCCATGGCATCCGACGAACGGTAGTCGACAAGTGATATCACTTTGATATCTTCATTCCGAACCCTCAAGGACGTACCGCCATGAAAGAGAAGTCGCTGTCTTCGCTCAACGGCCTCGGCACGCTGGCCGGCGCCCTGCTTGTCGCCCTCGCCGGCGGCGCCCTGTTCGTACTGGGGGTAGCAGCCAAGGCCAGCACCGGCTCGCCCAACCTGCTGCTGATGCTGGCCGGCATCCTGGTGGCGGCGCTGGCGATCTTCGCCCTGGCCGGCCTGTACACCGTCCAGCCCAACCAGGCGGCGGTGCTGAGCCTGTTCGGCAAATACGTGGGCACCGTGAAGGACAACGGCCTGCGCTGGAACAACCCCTTCTACGCCAAGCGCCGGGTCAGCCAGCGCGTGCGCAACTTCGAGAGCGGCAAGCTGAAGGTCAACGAGCTGGACGGCAGCCCGATCGAGATCGCCGCGGTCATCGTCTGGCAGGTGGTCGATGCCTCCGAGGCGGTCTACAACGTGGACGACTACGAGAGCTTCGTGCACATCCAGTCCGAATCGGCGTTGCGCGCGATGGCCACCAGCTATCCCTACGACCAGCATGAGGATGGCCAGCTGGCCCTGCGCAGCCATGCCAGCGAGATCTCCCAGCACCTGAAGAACGAACTGGCCGAGCGCCTGGCCGACGCCGGCGTGCAGGTGATCGATGCGCGCATCAGCCACCTCGCCTACGCCGCTGAAATCGCCCAGGCGATGCTGCAGCGGCAGCAGGCCAACGCGGTGATCGCCGCACGCACGCGCATCGTTGCCGGTGCGGTCGGCATGGTCGAGATGGCCCTGGCCGAACTGCAGAAGAACGGCGTGGTGCAGCTGGACGAGGAACGCAAGGCGCACATGGTCAGCAACCTGCTGACCGTGCTGTGCTCGGACCGCGGCACCCAGCCGATCGTCAATGCCGGTTCGCTGTACTGAACCACCCTCGCAACGGGGCGCCCCACCGCCCCGCCAGGAGTTTTCATGAGTGAGAAGAAAGCCTATCCGCTGCGCATCAATGCCGAGGTCCTGGCCGCGGCACAGCGCTGGGCTGATGATGAGCTGCGCAGCCTCAACGCGCAGATCGAATACGTGCTGCGCGACGCCCTGCGCAAGGCAGGACGCCTGCCGAAACCCACGCCATCGCCGGAGGACAAGGAATGAGCAAGCGCTGGAGCTACCAGACCATCGAGGTCAAGACATCCATGATGGGCCTGCACAAGGCCGAGGACATCCAGGCCGAACTCAGCCGCCAGGGCCAACTGGGCTGGGAACTGGTCAACATCATCATCCCGGCGCCGATGCGCCCGGCGATGCTGGTGTTCAAGAAGGAGGCCTGAACCATGGGCGCCAGCGATCCGAAACCCTTTGACGTGGCCGAGAGCTCGCCGCTGCGCGTGCTCTGGATCGTGCTGCCGCTGCTGGCTGCCTTCGTGGTCTGCGTGTATGCGCAGCTGTACAAGGCGCCGGCGAGCGCACCCTGGATCGAAGTAACGCTGTCGCCGCCCTGGTTCCGGATGGGCGGCAGTGCGGCATGGAGCTTGCTGATGATCGCCGCGCTCGGCATCGGGTTGGGGGCCGCGTTCTTCCGCCGCCGCGTGGAGCTGGCCGGCAACGTACTGGACGTGCGCTCGACGATGTACCGGCGGCGCGTGCCGGTGGCGCAGCTGCGTCTGGACCAGGCCGAGGTGGTCGACCTGCAGCGCGACCGCCGCTATGGCATCCGTGTCAAGACCAATGGCTATTCAATGCCGGGCTTCTACTCGGGCCACTTCCGCCTGCAGGGCGGCGGCAAGGGTTTCGCCCTGGTCACCGACCGTGCGCGTGTCCTCGCCCTGCCGGTCAGCGATGGCAGCACGTTGCTGCTCAGCGTGGAACGGCCGCAGGCGCTGCTCGATGCGCTGCACAAGGTGGCCGCGTCGGCGCCACGGCAGTAAGCTGCGGCGATGCAACGACGCCCGCCCCTGCTGATCAATACCGAGGCCATCGAACTGTGGCCCGCCGACCTGCTGCGCGCGCGCAGCAACCTGGATGCACGGCTGCTGTCACAGGCGCGATGGGTGCTGCGGCGCAAGCGCGATGGCCGCTACCTGGCGGCCGTACTGCCGCACGGCGTGCACTCGATGGTGCCGCGCCTGCCGCGCGAGCCCGGGGTCGAGGACGCACTGGCACTGCTCGACGCTACGGCGGCGCGCCCGTTCGGCGCTGCGCTGGAAGAACACTGGCTTCCGTTGGCCGGGCTGCAGCAGCGCCTGCAGCAGCTTGGCCTGGATGTGCAGCGCTATGCCGACGACAGCGGCCTGCCGCTGGAACCGGAACCATGCCTGCTGCACTTCGCCGGCCGCGACCGCTTCGCCCGCCCGTTGTGGCTGCGCCGTGGCGCAGCACAGGGCTGGCGGCGGATGCGCCTGCACGCCGCGCAGGACGGCATCGCGCTGGATGCGATTTCCGGCTTCCGCAGCCATGCCTACCAGTTGGGCATCTTCGAACGGAAGCTGGCGCGCGGCTTGAGCGTGGCAGAGATCCTGAAGGTGAATGCCGCACCGGGTTTCAGCGAACACCACAGCGGCCACGCGCTGGACATCGGCACACCGGGCGACGCCCCGGCCGAAGAATCGTTCGACGCCACCGATGCGTTCGCGTGGCTGCAGGCGCATGCCAGCACGCACGGCTTCCAGCTGAGCTACCCGCGCGACAACCCGCACGGCATCGTCTACGAACCGTGGCACTGGTGCTGGAGACCGGCCAACGGCTGAGCCCCTCGTGGCGGCTGCGCGGCGAACTTCATGGAGCTGTCCGGGCGGATTCCGCGTGCCCACCACGAGATGGAACAAGAAGGCAAAGACAGAAGCCGGTCGCTTCGCTCGAAGCCTCTACAACGGATCAGCGCGCGGCTGTTGGGTCCGCCTTCAAGCGAGCCGAGCACCGCAGGTCCGGCGAGGGCGAAGAGGTGCGGGTGTCTGAGCGCAGCGAGTTCCCGCACCGCCCCTCGACGGGCCGAGGAGCGCAGGGGACCGGTGCGCAGCACCGGCTCGCGGCCGGCGGCGCGTTTCTTTTGGTTACTTTTCTTTTCGCGCGAAAAGAAAAGTAACGCCCATGGACGGTGCAGATCGCATCAGCATGGATCGAAGAAACAACCTCGACTCAGTCACCGCCTCAACGCATTGATCGCCAGCAACACCCATCCGGCCATCATGCTGGTGCCACCGATCGGCGCCATCCGCGTCGGCCATTGCCACAACGCGCCCCCCACCAGGCTGCCGGAAAACAGCAGGACACCCAGCAGCAGCACGTACAGCGCCAGGTGCGCGATCACCCCGTGCGCGCGCGGCCCCAGCGCCACCAGCACCGCGCCATGCGCGAACGCGTACAACGCCGCCATGTTCAGATGCTGCTGCGCCAACGGATCGGCCACACCGTGCGACGCGTAGGCGGACAGGCCGATCGAAGCAGCTGCCAGCAGCGCACCGAGGCAGGCCAACAGGGAAGGCTTACGTGCGCGACGTTCGAGATTGAACATGTGGGCTCCTTGCGCAGCGCCCCTTGCCGGGCGCCAGATGAAAAAAAACGCGCCGCAATGAGCGGCGCGTTTTCGTGTCCAGCACTACATGGGTCAGCCGAGGCTTACTTGACGGCCCAGTAGATGTCGTAGGTACCTTCCGGGGTGAACGACTTGTCGATGCCGTCCTTCCAGGATTCGTACGGACGGTCGATCACTTCGTTGCCCGAGGTCACGGCCCAGGCGCGCAGGCCGTTGCGGGCCACGTCCAGACCCGCCATGTGGCCGGTGTAGGCCGCATGCGCCGAACGGTGCGGAGCCACGTGCACGTACTTGACCGGAGCGCCGCCGTCGATCTTGACGGTCAGCTCTTCAGCGGTGGCACCTTCAGCACCCTTCTTCTTCACCGGCTGGGCGATGTCGAAGGCGTACTTCTCCTGGCCGAAGTCGGTGGTGACGATGCGGAACGGACCGGCGGCTTCAAGGCCATTGGCCTCCATCACGCGCTTGATCCACTCCTGGTTGTCCTTGATCGACTTGGTGATCGTGTCCTGACCGCGGTCCACGTTACCGGCGTTGACGACCAGCAGGTCTTCAGCCGGCACATCGACGATGGCCAGATCGGTCAGCGGCGCTTCCGGGGTGCGGTAGTCGACGTTCGGAACGCTGGCCAGCATGTTGGCCATGCGCGACAGACCCATCTTGATGTCGTCGCCGATCTGACGGCTGACATACAGGCCGGCATAACGGCCGAACAGGTCGAAGCCGTACTTCACCGAGTAGTCCTGGGTGATCTTGACGTTGCGGCCACCCTTGCCAGTCGGCTCCAGAGTGAAGGTGGTGATCTTGTCGTGACCCTTGGTGGCGTCATCGATGGCGATCGCAACACGCTTGTTCTCTTCGGCTTCGGTGATCTTCCAGGAGCCGGTGCCCAGGTCCTTGGAGGTGAAGTCGAGGGTGGCACCGACGCCGGAGGCCGGGCCGGACAGCTTCAGTTCAACGGCGGGATCGCGCAGTACCAGCGGGTTCCAGTCCTTGAAGCGGCGCAGGCTGCTGACCGTGTCGTACACGATCGTCATCTTGCGGTTGGTCTCGATGCTTTCGGTGATGTGACGCTCGCCCGGCAGACATACGCCAATGATGACGAACAGGCCAGCCACGATCCCCAAGGCGATCAGGAACTCGATAATACGGGTCATTCAGAGAGTCTCCGGGGCCGATCCCACGGCCGGGTTGATTGAAGCGAAGCGCCAATCCTAGCAGGCTTCGCGGGCATTGTTTATCGGGATTGGCGCACCGGTTTCCCTGCCGGCTGCGTATTTGTATGGACAAAGAATTCGAAGGGTAACGCATACCGCTACCGGCCAGTAGGGGGCAACCTTGGCCGCAGCCCCTGACCATCACCCAAGTCTTTGTACCGGAACGATTTTTCTCAGACCAACTGGAGTTCGAACGCCTTCAGTACGGCACGCGTACGGTCGCGGACGCCCAGCTTGGAGAGAATGTTGGACACGTGGTTCTTGATGGTGCCTTCGGCCACACCCAGCGAGTTGGCGATCTCCTTGTTGGAGAAGCCACTGGCCATCAACCGCAGGATCTCGGTCTCGCGGTCGGTCAGCGGGTCCGGGCGGTCCAGGCTGACGAACTCGTTGCGCATGTGCTCCAGGCCGGACAGCAGGCGCTGGGTCACGGCAGGCT
This sequence comes from Stenotrophomonas maltophilia, assembly GCF_003205835.1. Taxonomy (GTDB): domain Bacteria; phylum Pseudomonadota; class Gammaproteobacteria; order Xanthomonadales; family Xanthomonadaceae; genus Stenotrophomonas; species Stenotrophomonas riyadhensis. The sequence goes on along the minus strand of NZ_CP029773.1, from coordinate 1,211,659 downwards.
GCACCAGCGAACCGCCGTCTGCCACGGTGCGGATGGCACCGACCAGCTGCGCCAGGGTCACGTCCTTGAGCAGGTAGCCCTTGGCACCGGCCTTGAGCCCGGCCAGCACCAGCTGGTCGTCGTCGAAGGTGGTGAGGATGATGGTCGGCGGCAGCTGCTCCTGGCGCGACAGCACCTGCAGCGCCTCCAGCCCGGACATCACCGGCATGCGCATGTCCATCAGCACCACATCGGGACGCACCTGCGGTATCAGCTCGACCGCCTGCCGGCCATCGCCGGCCTCGGCCACCACCTCGATGCCGTCGTCGAGCGCCAGCAGGGAGCGGATTCCCTGCCGCACCAGGGTTTGGTCGTCGACCAGGCAGACGCGAATCATCAACGTACTCCTTCAGGAACCTTGGTAAGGGCAGCCACCAGCACCGTTGCCGGCACCGTCGCCCGCAGCCGGAATCCTTCGCCGGGGCGGGTCTCGATCTGCAGCTGGCCACCACATTGTTGCAGGCGCTCGCGCATGCCGCGCAAGCCATTGCCTACATTGACCATATCCGCGCCGACGCCGTCGTCGCGGGCCTCCACCACCACCCGGTCGGGGGCTTCACGGTACACCTTGATCCACAGGTGGCGGGCACCGGCGTGGCGTACCGCGTTGGTGATGATTTCCTGGGTACAGCGCAGCAGCACGTGGGCCCGCTGCGGGTCTTCCACGTTCAGCGGCTCCTCGATCTCCAGCTGGATGTCCAGCGAGGGCACGTTCTCGGTCAGCGGACGCAGGGCCGCCGCCAGATCAATGGCACCGGTCTCGCGCAGCTGGCTGACCACCTCGCGCACGTTGCCCAGCAGCAGTTTGGCCAGGCCATGCGAACGCTTTACATGTTCCAGGGCCTGGCCCTCGGCCAGGTGGCTGGCCACTTCCAGGTTCAGGGTCAGCGCGGTCAACTGGTGGCCGAGCAGGTCATGCAGCTCGCGCGAGATGCGGGTGCGCTCGTTGACCCGGGCGCTCTCGGCCAGCAGGGCCCGGGTGGCGCGCAGTTCCGAATTGAGCCGGCGCTGCTCGTCGCGGGCCTCGGTCTGCTGGCGGGCGACCAGGCTGGTCACGAAGATGAACATGGAAAAGCCGCCGTACAGCAGCGACTGCATCACTGCTTCGAACAGCGGGAAGCGCAGCAGCATGTAGTAGACCGGTGCCACCGCCAGCTGGCTGACCAGCAGCCACAGCACGCCCAGTCGTATCGACAGCATCCACGGGATGACCCCCGCGGCGACCATCATCAGGATGCTGCCCAGGCCCGAGCCGCTCAGGAAACTGACCCCCAGCGCCGAGATCGTCAGCAGCAGCAACAGGCCGCGGTCCAGCCAGCTGGTGTGGCTGTCGCTGCGCAGGATGCGGGTCAGCCAGTAATAGGCGGTGCCGAAGGACAGGTAGGCGACGAACAGCAGGATCGCCCAGCCGCCCATGTCGTTGCGGCTGTGCAGGTTCTCGAACTGCGAGTACGCCAGCGGCAGGCCGACCATGACCCAGGTGAACAGGCCGGCCAGGCGGAGGACACGGGTATGGCTGAGGACTCCCAACATGCCAGCACTCTACGGGCCACGCCCGCGTACCGCACCCCACGGAAGTCATGCCTGCCCGGTCGCCTGTTCATGCCGCAGCCCACCCCGGGCATGCAATAATCGTGCGCAGGGTCCTTTGATGGACCAACCGCGTTACCCCACGGAGTCACAATGTCGATTGTCATCCGCGACGTGCGCGAGCACGAGCTCGATTCCGTCCTGGCTTTGAACAACAACGCTGGCCTGGCCATCCTTCCCCTGGATGCGGCCCGCCTGCGCCTGTTCTACGAAACCGCTGAGTACTTCCGCGTCGCCGAGCGCGACGGCAACCTGGCCGGATTCCTGATCGGCTTCGGCAGCGACAGCCAGCACGACAGCAGCAATTTCGCCTGGTTCAAGCAGCAGCTGGACACCCCGTTCTTCTATATCGACCGCATCGTGGTCGCCAGCCGCCGGCGTGGCGGTGGCGTCGGCCGTGCGTTCTATGCCGACGCACAGAGCTTCGCCGAGCTGCGCTACCCGCAGATGACCTGCGAGGTCTTCCTCGACCATGGCGCCGATGCCGCCCTGCTCTTCCACGGCAGCTTCGGCTTCCGCGAGCTGGGCCAGAACACCATGGCCCAGGTTGACGTGCGCGCCAGCATGCTGGCCAAGGAACTGTGCAGCTATCCGTGGGTCCAGGAGACCTATCGTGGCAAGCTGCCGGATGTGGCATGGACACGCGCCCGGCAACTGCCGGCGCAGGCACAGCGACCGACGGGGACCTGAGCGTGGCGGTGAATTTCGATTACGAACAGGCCGGTGAACTGAAGATCGGCCAGGTAGGCATCGCCAACCTGCGCATCCGTACCCTTGATGTCGAGCGTCTCGTGCAGGAAATGCACGAGCGCGTGACCCGCGCACCGAAACTGTTCGGCCGCGCGGCAGTGATCCTCGACTTCGGCGGCCTGAGCCAGGTGCCGGACGTGGCCACCGCACAGGCGCTGGTCGATGGCCTGCGCAGCGCCGGCGTGTTGCCGGTGGCACTGGCCTACGGCACCAGCGCGGTCGATCTGCTTTCGCAGCAGCTCGGCCTTCCGCTGCTGGCCAAGTTCCGCGCCCAGTACGAGCGTGCAGAGGCCGAACCGGCCCCGCCACCGCCGGCAGCGGAACCGCGCCGCGTCGTGCGTGCCGAGCCGAAACCGGCCCCCGCCGCGCCCGTGGCAAAGGTCGCCGACGCCGCCGCCCCGCAGCCGGGCCGCATGCAGCTGGGCAACGTGCGTTCAGGCCAGCAGCTGTACGCGGAGAACTGCGACCTGACCGTGATGGCCACCGTCGGCGCCGGCGCCGAAGTCATTGCCGATGGCAGCATCCATATCTACGGCACCCTGCGCGGCCGCGCGCTGGCAGGGGCCCAGGGCAACACCGCGGCACGCATCTTCTGCCGTGATTTCCATGCGGAACTGGTCGCCATTGCAGGCCATTACAAGGTACTGGACGATGTCCCGGACAACCTGCGCGGCAAAGCCGTGCAGGTGTGGCTGGAACAGGACCAGATCAAGATCGCTGCGCTGGACTGACGCAGCACCCAAACAGAATCATCAGGAGAAGTCCTTTGGCTGAAATCATCGTAGTCACCTCCGGCAAGGGCGGCGTCGGCAAGACCACTTCCAGCGCGAGCCTGGCCTGCGGCCTGGCACGGCGCGGCAAGAAGGTGGCGGTGATCGACTTCGACGTCGGCCTGCGCAACCTCGATCTGATCATGGGCTGCGAACGCCGCGTGGTGTACGACTTCGTCAACGTCGTGCACGGCGAAGCGACCCTCAAGCAGGCCCTGATCAAGGACAAGCGCTTCGAGAACCTGTACGTGCTGGCCGCCTCGCAGACCCGCGACAAGGACGCACTGACCCAGGAAGGCGTGGGCAAGGTCCTGAAGGACCTGGCCGCCGACGGCTTCGATTACATCATCTGCGACTCCCCGGCCGGCATCGAGAAGGGCGCCTTCCTGGCGATGTACTTCGCCGACCGCGCCGTGGTGGTGGTGAACCCGGAAGTGTCGTCGGTGCGCGACTCGGACCGCATCATCGGCCTGCTCGACTCCAAGACCCACAAGGCCGAGTCCGGCCAGGACGTGCCGGCCTTCCTGCTGCTGACCCGCTACACCCCGCTGCGCGTGGAAAGCGGCGAGATGCTCAGCATCGCCGACGTCGAGGAAGTGCTCGGCCTGAAGGCGATCGGCGTGATCCCCGAGTCGGGTGACGTGCTCAACGCCTCCAACAAGGGCGAGCCGGTCATCCTGGATGTCGAGTCCGCAGCCGGCCAGGCCTATGACGACGCCGTCGCGCGCATCCTCGGCGAAGAACGCCCGATGCGCTTCACCAACGTCGAGAAGAAGGGCTTCTTCAGCAAGCTGTTCGGAGGGTAAGCATGGGCCTGTTTGATTTCCTCAAAGCGAAGAAGACCACCGCCGAAACCGCCAAGAACCGCCTGCAGATCATCATCGCGCAGGAGCGCAGCAACCGCGGCGGCCCCGATTACCTGCCGCTGCTGCAGCGCGAGCTGCTGGAAGTGATCAAGAAGTACGTGAACATCGACGTCGATGCAGTGAAGGTCGACCTGGTGAAGGATGGCCAGCACGATGTGCTGGACATCTCCGTGGCGCTGCCTGAAGGCCCGGACAAACCCTGATGCTCTGCCCCGCCCGTGCCTGCACGGGCGGGGCTGCCTGACCCGCATGACCGATACGACAACCGCCGTGGACATCACCTGCGTGGGCGACATCGCCTTCGCCGATGCGCAGTGCCTGCTCGCCGCGCATGGCCTGCAGCTGCACCACGTGGCGGCCGGTGAACCGATTCCCGGCAGCTACTGGGGCGAGCCCGAGGCCGGCATCATCGCCAGCAACGTGTACGTGCGCGATGACACGCCCGTGCACTCGATGCTGCACGAAGCCTGCCATCTGATCGTGCTGCCGCCGGAGCGGCGTGCGCAGGTGCATACCGACGCCACCGACTCGGTGGCCGAGGAAGACGCCACCTGCTATCTGCAGATCGTGCTGGCCGGACAGCTGGCTGGTGTCGGCAGCCAGCGGCTGATGGCTGACATGGATGCCTGGGGGTATACGTATCGGCTGGGGTCTACGCAGGCGTGGTTCGAGCAGGACGCCGAAGACGCGAAGGCGTGGTTGATCGAACGCGGGTTGCCGGTGGCGTGATCCACCGTGAACCGGGGTCAGATCCCTTTTGCTGCGCAAAAGGGATCTGACCCCGATACCCATCACCCCTGCCCTGCCAGCGCGCGCAGGGTGATGCCGACGACGTAGGCCAGGTAGGTTCCCGTGGCGTAGCCCATCGTGCCCAGCAACACGCCCACCGGCGCCAGCGCCGGATGGAACGCTGCAGCCACCACCGGCGCCGAAGCCGGGCCACCGATGTTCGACTGCGATCCGATGGCGAAGTAGAAGAACGGCACCTTCAGCAGCTTGCCCAGGCACCACAGCAGCACGATGTGCACGGCAATCCAGATCAGGCCGAGCAGGAACAGCCATGGGCGGTCCAGCAGCGCCAGCAGATCCATCTGCATGCCGATGCAGGCGATCAGGAAGTACAACAGCAGCGAGCCCAGGCGCGATGCGCCCGCGCCTTCCAGGTTGCGGGCACGGGTGAAGCTCAGGCTCAGGCCCAAGGTGGTCGACAACACCACCACCCACACGAACGGCGCATCCAGGCTGAACTGCGAGGCCCAGCTGATGTTGGTCTTGAACCAGGCCGCCAGCGGCGCCCCGATCGCATGCGACAGGCCGACGCCGCCGAAGGCCACCGCCACGATCAGCATCAGGTCGGTGAGGCTGGGAATGCGCTCGTGCTCGGCCTGGAAGCGCGCGATGCGCTCCTTCAACTCATCGATGGCCGAGGTATCGGCGCCACTGCGCGCGTCGATCTTCGCCGCACGACCAGCAAGAAAGATCAGCGCCGCCATCCACACGTAACCGACACCGACATCGACCACCGCGAACTGGCCGAACGTGGTCGCGTTGACGTCGAACACTTCGCGCATCGCCAGCATGTTGGCACCGCCGCCGATCCAGCTGCCGGCCAGCGCCGCCATGCCGGCCCAGGTGTCACCGGCCACGGTTTCCGGATGCACGGCGCGCATCAGCAGGAAGGCCACTACCGCGCCGAGCATGATGCTGGCCGAGGCGCCCAGGTACATGAGCACCAGTTTCGGACCGAGCCGCAGGATGCCCTTGATGTCCACCGCAAGCGTCAGCAGGATCAGCGCCGCTGGCAGCAGGATGTCGCGCGCGATCGGGTTGTAGAGTTTGGTGTTCTGCCCGTCGATCAGGCCGACGGTGTTGTAGATGCCGGGAATCAGGTAGCACAGCAGCAGTGCCGGCACGAACGTGTAGAAGCGTTTCCACAGGCCCTGCTCGCGCGAAGCGGTCCAGAACACGGCGCCCAGGGTGGCGGCGATCAAACCGAAGACGACGATGTCGTTCTGGATCATGCGGGCGCTCCTGGCAGTGCCGGCCGCTGGCCGGCAATCCGGTATGGGTGGAAGCAGCATGTGGTTGCCGGCCAGCGGCCGGCACTACCCGTAAGCAAAAGCGCCGCCCCGAAGGGCGGCGCTGTACTCATCAGTTGCCGATGTGCTGCTTCAGCCAGGCATTGACGGTGTCATGCCACAGGATGCTGTTGTTCGGCTTCAGCACCCAGTGGTTTTCATCCGGGAAGTACAGGAACTTCGATTCGATGCCCTGGCGCTGGGCGGCGGTGAACGCGGCCAGGCCCTGCTCGACCGGGATGCGGAAGTCCTGCTGGCCATGGATGACCAGGATCGGCTTCTTCCAGTCCGCCACGTGGTTGACCGGGTTGAACTTCTCGTAGTTCGCGGCCTTCTGGTACGGGGTACCGCCCTGCTCCCACTCGGTGAACCACAGTTCTTCGGTGGCGTAGCCCATCATGCGCTGGTCGAACACGCCGTCGTGGTTGACCAGGCACTTGAACGGGCTGTTCCAGTTGCCGGCGATCCAGTTGACCATGAAGCCGCCGTAGCTGGCGCCCAGCGCACAGGCCTTGTCACCGTTGAGGAAGGAATACTTCTTCAGCGCCGCGTCCCAGCCCTTCTGCAGGTCTTCCAGCGGGCGGTCGCCCCAGTGCTGGCTGATCGCATCGGTGAAGGCCTGGCCGTAGCCGGTGGAACCATGGAAGTCGATCATCACCACGGCGTAGCCCTGGCCCGCATAGGTCTGCGGGTTCCAGCGGTAGCTCCAGCCGTTGCCGAAGCTGCCCTGCGGGCCGCCGTGGATCAGGAACGCGACCGGGTACGACTTGCCTTCCTGGTAGTTGTGCGGCTTGACCACGTAGCCATGCACGGTGTCGTTGTTCCAGCCCTTGAACTCGAACTGTTCGTACTCACCGAAGCTGACGTCCTTCAGCACGTCGCCTGCGGCCGGGGTCAGCGCGCGCAGCTCGCCGATGGCTTCGCCTGCGGCCGGCAGCAGGCCGACCAGCACCTGGTCGTTGCTCTTCAGGCTGTTGCGGGTGATCGCCACGCTGTTGCCGGCCACGTCGACCGAGGTCACGCTGCCGTCGCCGATCAGCTTGGTGGCCTTGCCACTGGCCACGTCGATCTGGAACAGCGGGTGCTCGCCGAGGTCATCGGCAGTGGTGTAGATGCTGGCGCCGTCGGCGGACAGGGTGATGCCGCCGGCCGAGCGATCCCACTGCGGCGCGATCTCGCGGGTCTTGCCGCTGGCCAGGTCCATCGCCATCAGGCCGAAGCGGTCGGCCTCGAAGCCCGGGCGCTTCATCGCGCGGTAGAACAGGGTCTTGCCGTCGGCACTGAACACCGGGCCAGCATCCCAGGCCGGGTTGGAGGCGGTCAGGTTGACCGGCGCCTGCTTGCCGGCCGCGTCGAAGCGGTACAGGTCGAAGTTGGTCGACCACGGCTCCTGCTTGCCGGCCACGCGGATGCTGGCGACCACGCTGGCGCCATCCGGCGACCACACGAAATCGTCATTGCCACCGAACGGCTTTGACGGCGCATCACCGTCGATGGTCGCGCTCAGCGCCGAGGCGCCCTTGACCGCACCGGCCTTGGCTGCCGGCAGCGGTGCCACGAACAGGGTGTTGCGGCGGCCGTCGTTCCAGGTATCCCAGTGGCGCACGAACAGCGAATCGAAGACCTTGCCGCTGGCCTTGGCACCGGCGACGTCCTTGAGCTTCTTCTCGGTGCAGGCCAGGTCCGAGGCACAGGCCTGGAACACGCCGGCGCTGAACAGCACGCGGTCGTCCTGCGGCGACACGTGGTAGCTGTCCACGTCCACCGGGAAGTCGGTCAGCTGGCGCGGGGTGCCGCCGTTGATCGGCTGCGCGTACAGCTGCTGGCTGCCGTTCTTGGCGCTGAGGAAATACACGGTCTGGCCATCGGCCGACAGCGACGCGGAATTGACGCTCCAGCCAGCCGGGGTGATCTGCTTCGGCGGGGCCGCGTCACGCGTGCGCAGGTTGCGCGCGAACAGCGCGGTGGAGGCCTTCAGATTGGCATCCACGCTGCGCTTGGCGAACACCACGGTGCCACCATCGGCGGTCAGTACCGGCGCGGAGACGCGATCCATGGCCACCATGTCGCGGACTTCCAGGCCACGGGCAGCGGCAACGCTGGGCAGGGCGGCCAGCAGGCTCAGTGGCAGCAGGGCATGACGCAGTTTCATCGGGGTCTCCGCAGGACGGCAAAAAACCGATGGTAGGCCCGTGCGGCCGGGGCTGCCAAGGCCATCGGTCATGGCCGGGGACGGGTCGATACCTTCGCCAGAAAAGGCAAACCGCGCCGTAGCGCGGTTTGCGGTAGTGCCGGCCGCTGGCCGGCAATCTGTCTGGTTGCCGGCCAGCGGCCGGCGCTACCGGGTCAGAGCCCTTCCCTGCGGGAAGGGATCCGGCCCCATGGCCCTTACGCCATGGCGCGCTTGCCGGTGCGGTAGATCAGCCAGCCGACCAGGAACAGCACGGCCAGGCCGATCCACTGTGCGCCCGGCAGGTGGAACGGCACGGCCAGCACATCGGCACGGCTGCTGACCACGATCGGAATCGCGATGGCGATGCCCATCAGCGCCTCACCGGTGATCAGGCCAGCGGCGAACAGCACGCCCGGCTTGTGCACGCGGTCGCGGCCTTCTTCGTCATCGGCACGCACCTTGTGGAAGCGCTCGACCAGGTAAGCGATCAGGCCGCCGAGGAAGATCGGCACCATCAGTTCCAGCGGCAGGTAGATGCCGATGGCGGCGGCCAGCACCGGCACGCGGAAGCGGGCGTTGCGCGACTTCAGCCAGCTGTCGAAGGCGATGATGGCCGCACCGACCACGGCACCGATGCCGATGAAGGTCCACGGCAGTTCGCCACCGAACAGGCCCTTGGCCACCGAGGCCATCAGGTTGGCCTGCGGCGCGGCCAGCGCGTTCGGGTGCAGCTCGGACTTCACGCCGATGCCGTAGGCGGTAGCCAGCAGGTTCAGCACCGGGGCCATGATCAGCGCGCACGAGAACGCACCGATGCCCAGCATCAGCTGCTGCTTCCACGGGGTGGCACCGACGATGTAGCCGGCCTTGAGGTCCTGCAGGTTGTCGCCACCGACCGCGGCGGCGCAGCACACCACCGCACCGATCATGATCGCGGCCACCGCACCCAGCGGCGCACCGCCGGCGCCCACCGGCTTCAGGCCGTCGGCGCCCAGCAGCACGACCAGCACGGCCGACGCGAACAGGATGGTGGAGATGGTGATGCCCGAAACGGGGTTGTTGGACGAGCCGATCAGGCCGGCCAGGTAGGCCGAGACCGACACGAACAGGAAGCCGGCGACGATCATGATGAGGGTCATCGGGATCGACACGTGCCACTGGCCGACGATGGCCTGGTACAGCGCCAGCAGCGGCAGCACGAAGACCACCAGGGCGACCAGCATCCACTTCATCGGCAGGTCGCGCTCGGTGTGCGCCAGCACCGGGCCACCACTCTTGCGGGCGGCAGCGAAGCCGCTCTTGACGCCGTTCAGCAGCGACTTGCGCAGCGAGATCAGGGTCCAGATGCCGCCGATCAGCATCGCGCCGACGCCCAGGTAGCGCATCTTCGCGCCCCAGATGGCGAACGCCGCCTCGGTGGAAGAAGCCGCAGCAACCGACGCCGCCAGTGCCGGATCGGTGTTCATGAAGAACGCCTGGTAGATCGGAATGGCGATGTGCCAGGTCAGGATCGAACCGGACACCACCACGATGCCGACATTGAGGCCGACGATGTAGCCCACGCCCAGCAGCGCCGGCGACAGGTTGGTGCCGATGAAGGCGGTGACCTTGGAGCTGCCGACGTAGGCCGAGGTGGCCCAGGCGTCCGGGATCAGGCGCATGCCGCTTTCTGCGGCCAGCTTGACGAAGGCACCGATCACCGCCGACAGGCCGAGGATCTTCAGGCCCGGGCCCGGATTCTCACCGGCCTTGAGCACTTCGGCCGCAGCCTTGCCTTCCGGGAACGGAAGCGGGTCTTCGACGATCATCGAACGACGCAGCGGCACCGAGAACAACACGCCCAGCAGGCCGCCGAGGCCGGCGATGCCCAGCACCCACCAGTACTTGAAGTCCGGCCAGTAGCCCATGATCACCAGCGCGGGGATGGTGAAGATCACACCGGCGGCGATCGACGAACCGGCCGAAGCGCCGGTCTGCACGATGTTGTTTTCAAGGATGGAGCCACCGCCCAGCAGGCGCAGCACGCCCATGGAAATCACCGCGGCGGGAATGGCGGTGGCGATGGTCAGGCCTGCGAACAGACCGAGGTAGGCGTTTGCGGCCGACAGCACCACCGCCAGCACGATGGCCAGGGCCACTGCGCGGAAGGTGAGCTGCTTGGGCGCAGCGTCGTGGTTCATGGAAGCCCCTGCTGGCAAAAAATCCCGATCACGCTAGCGTTCAGGGGGCGGCAAGTCCAGTGCGCATGGTCACCGCCGGCGCAGGCCCACCCGGCCGCCCGACCGGTGCGGCAAGGCCAACCCGCCGATCCCGCAAAGCCGCGCAGCGCCTGCCGCAAAAAGGGGACGGAGGGGATTAAGTCGTATTTGTCATAAGCGCCGTGATCCGGCCCCTGCCCTTCTATAATCGCGCCCTTTCCGCTGTCCCCGCCGTCGATGACCGTTGCCGCTACCGCCTCCGACGACTTCCTGGGCCATCCCAAGGGCGTCTACGTCTGCTTCTTCACCGAAATGTGGGAGCGCTTCTCCTTCTATGGCATGAAGGCGCTGCTGCTGCTGTACCTGACCAAGTACCACCTGTTCGGCGACAAGGCCGGCCTGGACCTGCTCGGTGCCTATGGCGGCCTGGTGTACTGCATCCCGGTGTTCGGCGGCATGCTGGCCGACCGCTGGCTGGGCATGCGCCGGGCGGTGCTGTTCGGCGGCATCCTGCTGGTGCTCGGCCACCTCGGCATGGCCTTCGAGGGCCACGCCGCCTATCGGGTCAACGGCGAAGTGGTGCGCGACACCTCGGCACTGGCGGTGACCTACCTGTCGCTGGCGCTGATCATCATGGGCGTCGGCTTCCTCAAGCCGAACATCTCCACCATCGTCGGCAAGCTGTACGCCAAGGACGATCCGCGCCGTGATTCGGGCTTCTCGCTGTTCTACGCCGGCATCAACCTGGGCGCGCTGTTCTCCTCGCTGGTGTGCGGTTTCCTCGGCGAGGCCTATGGCTGGAAGTACGGTTTCGGTGCAGCCGGTATCGGCATGCTGGCCGGCCTGGCGATGTTCCTGTGGGGCCAGAAGTACCTGCAGGGCCACGCCGAGCCGCCGCAACCCGCTGCGCTGAAGCAGAAGGTGCTGGGCCTGCCGCGCGAATGGCTCATCTATCTGTGCGCGGTGCTCGGTGTGCTGCCGGTAGCGTGGCTGATGTGGGCGGCCGGCAACGGCGCGTTCGCGCTGGGCGGTGAAATCAGCCTGGCGTTGATGCTGATGCTGGTGGTGCTGGGTGGCGTGCTGGTCTGGTTTGCCTGGTTCACCGGCAGCAAGTGCACGCCGGTGCAGCGCCAGCAGATGATCGCGCTGATGGTGCTGATCTTCATGGCGCTGGTGTTCTTCACGATGTACGAGCAGTCGTACGGCTCGTGGGTGACCTTCACCGACCGCCTGCTGACCAAGGACATCGTGCCCTCGCTGGTGATCACCGGCGGTACCCCGTTGCCGTGGTCGATCATCTCGCTGCTGCTGGCACCGCTGGGCTTCGTGGTCAGCGCGCGCCTGTCCGAGCGGCGCCCGGGTTCGGCCGCGCCGCGCACGTTCTTCGCCGCCATCGTCGTTCTGATGCTGGTGCTGCTGGTGCGCGACTGCCTGGTGATTCCGCAGACCGCCGGCTCGCTGACCTACCTCGGCGGCCTGTTCCTGGTGCTGCTGGCGCCGGCCTTCGCCGCACTGTGGACCTGGATGGACCGCCGCGGCTGGGAGCCGGGCAAGCCGGTGAAGTCGGCCTGGGGCCTGGTGATCGGCGCGCTCTCGTTCGTGCCGCTGGCGCTGGCCGCGCAACAGGTTGGCGCCACTGGCGAGATGGCCAGCGTGTGGTGGCTGGTACTGGCCTACTTCCTGCTGGCCAGCGGTGAGATGTGCCTGTCGCCGGTCGGTCTGTCGGCGGTGACCCAGCTGGCCGTGCCGCGGGTGATGAGCCTGATGATGGGCACCTGGTTCCTGGCCACCGCGTTCTCGGAAACACTGGCCGCGCTGTTCGGCAAGCTGGCGGCAATCGACGTGCCGGAAGGCGAATCGCTGGACATGGTGGCCGCCGCCGGCGCCTATGCGCACCTGTTCTGGCTGCTGATGTGGATCGGCCTGGGGTGTGCGCTGGCCGCCTTCATTGCCGCGCCACTGCTGAAGAAAATGATGCACGGGGTGAAGTAAGGCCCGCGCGTGTGGAAAACCAGGGCGGCGGACCGATCATCCGCCGCCCTGTCAGCTCACGGTGCCTTGTCCTTGCCGGCCGCAGGTGCGGTCGTTGCGGTCTTGCCGCCCAGGCTGCGTGACAGGAAGGCCAACAGCTTGCCGTAGTACTCGCTGCGATGGGCCTCGGTGTAGAAGCCGTGGCCTTCGGTCTTGTAGTACAGGCTTTCCACCGGCGTGCCGGCACGCTTGAGCGCCGCTTCCATGCGCTCCGTGTGCTGGATCGGCGCGCGCTTGTCTTCGCCACCGGCCGCGAGGAACACCGGCACCTTGATCCGCTCGGCCAGGTTCACCGGCGACACCGCGCCCAGTTTGGCCGGGTCCCCCAGCCATTCGCGCAGGTAGGTCACGCCTGAACCGCGGTCCTGGATGTCACCGCGGGTATACATCATCGGCAGGTCGTAGACGCCGACATAACCGGCCGCGCACTGGTACAGCCCCGGTTCGCGGGCAGCGCCCATCATCGCCGAGTAGGCCCCGTAGCTGGCGCCGTAGATGCAGATGCGACGGCCGTCGGCGATGCCTTCGCTGATCGCCCAGCGGGTGGCATCGGTGACGTCGTCCTGCATCGCCGCCCCCCACTGCTGCGCACCGGCCTGGGTGTGGGCCCGGCCGTAGTTGCCTGACCCGCGGAAGTTGACCTGCAGCACGGCATAACCGGCGGCGGCCAGCATCTGCGTTTCGCGGTCGTACTGGCCGGAATCGAAGATGTCGAACGGGCCACCATGCGGCATCACCACCATCGGCAGGTTGCGCCCGTTGCTACCGGCCGGCACCGTCAGGAAGCCATGCAGCGGCAGCCCGTCGCGGGCCTTCAGGGCAATCGGCTTCACGCTGGCGCTGCGGTCCACGTCGATCCACTCACTACGGCTGATCAGGTGATCGGCCTTGCGCGCCACCGTGTCATACACGTAGAAGTCGCCCGGATTGGTGCCAGACCAGGTTTCCACCAGCACGACACGGCCATCGCGGGTACTGGAGGTGATGTAGACCGCCCCCCCGAATGCCGCCTCCAGGCTGCGGTACAACCGCGCGTCGGCAGAACTGTCATCAAAGAATCGGGTATGGGGCTTGTCCCCCAGATACAGCGCCCCGACGGGCACGTGGGTGCCGGGACGGTGGATGATCCGGTACGGATTGACCACATCGTCGCGCAACAGCGTCACGCGCTCGCCGGTCTGCGGATTCCAGCTCACGATCGCATTGGGCCCCTGTGCCTGCTCGGCATTGAGATAGGCCACGCCGTCATCAGCAGAGAAACCGATGGCGGTTTCGATCCGCTTGCTCACCGCCTCGTCGTTGATCAGCTTCCAGCTGTCGCCGGAACGTTCACGGAAGTAGAGCTTGTTGACGTTGTCACTGCCGGCGCCATGCACGAAGCGGACCTCGCCGGCGCCGTCGGTGGTGAACTCGCCGCGCCTTACCGGTGAAGACGCGACCCGCGAGCGACGCCCGCTGGTCACATCCATGCGATCGACGCGGGTGAATGGATCTTCCGACAGTGGCCAGACAGTGACCAGCACGTTGCGCTCGTCATCTGGCAGGTCATCGGCCAGGAACGCGGCAACGGCCTCCACCTTCTTCGGTTGGATCCGCGTGCCCGGCCCCTTGCTTTCCACCCGGTAGCCCACCAGCAGCTCGCCGCGGTTGCCATTGGCATTGATCGCATAGAGCTCGCCGGTGGGATTGGGCTGGTCGAGCGAGCCCCATTTCTGGGCCAGCCCGATCAGCAGTCGCTCGTCACTGACCCAATCGAACTCGTAGGCATGATTCTTGTCCGGTGGCCGGAAATTGCCGACCATCTGTTTGTCCTTGAGACGCAGCACCACGATCGCGGTGGCATCCTCCAGCGGCACGGTCGCCGCCACGTACTCGCCCGTCGGTGAAATCTTGATGTCGGTGAAGGCTTCCTGCCGCACGTACTGCGACAGGTCCACCGCACCTGCGCCGCCGATCGCAACGCACCCCAGGGCGGCCAATGCGGCCGCCAGTATCGTCCTGCGCATCCTTCCCCCTGCTCCTGCGGACACCTTGTCCTGATGGCGGATTCTAGGCAGGCTTCCGCAGTCCCTGCCAGAGGCAGACGGGACAACGCGGAAAAAACGACGGCACCGTTGCCGGTGCCGTCGTTACCACTACCTTGGAGAGAGAGTCAGGACGTGGGTTCGGGGGGCGTGCGCCGGGTCAGTGGACCCCGCGCACCGCCAACATGAGGGCCAGGATGCTGAGGATCACGGCGATGGTGCCGTCGAGCACGCGCCAGGTGCTGGGCTTGGTGAACAGCGGCGCCAGCAGGCGTGCACCCAGGCCCTGCGCGGTCAGCCACAGGCAGCTGGCAGTGACCACGCCGGCGGCGAAGGCCATGCGGGCGTTGCCGAAGTTCTCGGCGATGGAGCCGATCACCATCATGTCCAGCCAGAAGTGCGGGTTGATCAGCGAAAAGCCGACCGCGGCCATCAGCACCGCGCGGCGGCTGCCGTCGTCGCTGTCAGCCTCGCCCATGCCGCCGCCACCGGCGATCGCACGGCGTGCCGACTTCATTGCGTACCAGGCCAGGAACGCCACGCCGGTCCACAGCACGGCGGTGGTCAGCCACGGCAGCGCCGAAGTGAGCGTGCGCAGGCCGGCCACGCTGGCAAAGATGAAGATCGCATCGATGGCCGCACAGGTGGCGACCACCGGCACGATGTGCTTGCGCAGGATGCCCTGGCGCAGAATGAAGGCGCTCTGGGCGCCGACCACGGCGAACAGGCCGATGCCGGTAGCTGCACCAGAGAACCAGGCACCGAGGCCGGTGCTGGCGGAGATGACCGAGAACATGGGATTCACTGCCTTGTATTGCTTGGGGGGACGGTGCCTCGCGAAGGCGGACAGCACCGGAACAGGCGCCATTGTCGCGCCGCAACATGAAAAAGACGAGCTAAACTTCCTAAACCAACATTAGCGGAACTTAATTCGATGCGTATCGACCATGCCCAGCTGCGCGCCCTCGCCGCAGTGATCCGCGAAGGCAGCTTCGACCGCGCCGCACAGTCGCTGAATGTCACGCCGTCAGCCATCTCGCAGCGGGTCAAGGCGCTGGAGGATCGGGTCGGCCGCCTGCTGGTCAAGCGCGGCACCCCGGCCACCGCGACCGCCGAGGGCCAGGTACTGGTGCAGCTGGCGGAGCAGACCGCTCTGCTCGAACACGACGCGCTGCACCGGATGGGCCTGGCTGACGAAGACCTGCCGCAGGCCAGCATCCCTGTGGCGGTGAACCATGACAGCCTGGAAACCTGGTTCCCGCAGGCCGCCTCGCAGTTCGCGCAGAGCACCGGCACCACGCTGGACCTGCGCGTGGAAGACCAGGACCACACCGTTGAACTGCTGCGCCAGGGCACGGTGCTGGGCGCGGTGACCACGCTGGACGAGCCGGTGCAGGGGTGCCAGATCCACGCACTGGGCAGCATCCGCTACGCGGCGACCTGTACCCCCGGGTTCCGTGAGCGCCACTTCGCCAAGGGCGTGACCGCACAAGCGCTGGCGCAGGCACCGGTGCTGGTGTTCAACCGCAAGGACGAAATGCAGTCGCGTTTCGCCCGACGGATGGCGGGCGACGACCTGCCCAGCACCGCGCCGACCTGGTGGATTCCCTCCACCCGCGCCTTCGTGCAGGCCAATCTGGGCGGCATGGGCTGGACCATGAACCCCCTGCCCCTGGTCAAGCGGCATCTGGACGCCGGCCGCCTGGTCTATGTGCGCCAGCGCGCGTGGGAAGACGTGCCGCTGTACTGGCAGCACTGGAAGGGCGACGTACAGACCATGGCCCTGCTGACCCGCGCGGTGCTGGACGCCTCCTCGGCGCTGATCCGGCGCAAGCGTTGAGCGAAAGCCGCTAGAAGGGGACGGAGGGGATTAAGTCGTTTAAGACCCAAACGACATATCAGGCAAAGACGACTTAATCCCCTCCGTCCCCTTTTTGCTCCATCCAATCTCCACGAAGCCTCCACACCGGGTCCATGCGTGATGCGGATACTGGCGGGCCGATCATTGCAAGGATGCCCTGCATGCCCATCTCGGTCCGCGATGCCCACCCCGACGATGCCGCCGCCTGCATCGACCTGCGCGGGCGTACCCGCGAGAATGCCTTCAGTGCTGCACAACTGGCACAGCTGGGCATCACCGCTCAGACGTGGGCCGAAGGCATCTCGGCCGGTGATTTCATCGGCCGCGTCGCCTGGGAAGGCGAGCGCATGGCCGGCTACTGCTTCGCCGACCGCGACAGCGGCGAGGTGCTGGTGCTGGCCCTGCTGCCGGACTACGAAGGCCGCGGCATCGGCCGCCAGCTGCTGCAGGAAGTGGTCAGCCTGACCCGCGATGCCGGCCACCAACGCTTGTTCCTGGCCTGCTCGGCCGACCCGCGTTCGCGCTCGCACGGCTTCTACCGCCGGCTGGGCTGGCGCCCGACCGGGCAGATCGATGACGCCGGGGATGAGATTCTCGAACTGCCCTGACACCCGGCCATGAAGGTGGCCGGATGCCGTCCCGCCAGGCTCAACCGCCTGCTGTCCGATCCTGATCTGGCGCGTCGAACACCAGCAACATACCGAAGGTCGGAGCTGGCAGACTCAGCGCGGCGTGCTGCCGGCCGGGTCGGTGATGTGCAGCTCGCTGCTGACGATGCGGGCCTGCCCGCCGCGCACACCGGGGGTCAGGTTGACGCTGAACACCGCCGACACATCGATCGGGCGCAGGGCGAAACCGCTGATTTCCGACGGCAGGATGCGCCATGGGAACCGGAAGGACTGCCCCGGCCGCAGCGTCTGCGGTGACTTCAACAGGCGCGCATCGGGCGGGTTGATGGCCAGCGACGTTTCCTTGCCGGAATGGCGGTCCACCAGCTTCACGCTGGGCCCGCGCCGGCGGTAGAACTCGGCCGGCACCTGCACGTCCTCGCTGCCGGCATTGCGCAGTTCCAGTTCCACGCGGATGTCCTCGCCGAGGAAATGGCAGGGAGCATTGTCGATGCAGCGCACGTGGAGTTCGATCATGGTGGGCGTTTCCTGGCTGGATGCGGTGAAAGGCATGGCGGCAAGCACGAGGGCGAGCGACATCATGAGACGGTGCATGTGATCTCCCGGGCGATCTCGCGGGTCAGCAGCTCCTGTACCTCGCGTCCGATGTTGTAACAGTGGCGCGGCCGGGTCACGCTGCAGTCCACGCTGGACATGATGGTCGCCAGCGGGTCGCTGTCTTCGCGGAATTCCGGCGCATGCACCTCTTCGGTGTCCAGCGTACCGCTGGGAAGGAAGAACTTCACGATGCCATCGTTTGCCACGGCCGCATCATCGTATTCGTCCGGCAGCCCCAGGCAGTGCCCGTACTCATGCGCATAAGTCCACGGCGTCGTGTCCACCGACGCATAGAGGACGCTGTCGCTGACCATCTCACGTTCGTAGACATCGTGCAGCAGCACCGAATAGTCCTGCCCGCTGTCGACGAAATCAATGTCATAACGCACGGGGAAGGTCCGCGTGCCGCACTGGGGATCGGCCACGGTGATGGTGAACTGGTTGTTCCAGTGCCGCTTGATACCGTCGCGCAGGCGCTGCTTCGCCTCTGCCACCTGGGCGGCACTGACGCGCCCTTTGGTCGTCACCCGGAAGCGGCTGGTCACTACGATGTCGCCGCCGCTCTTGAGCGGCACGTCGACGCGGAAGCTGGCGTGGAGCTCATACTCGTACCGGGCGCCATCAGGCGCATAGCCTTCGAAGTAGCGTCCGTCCGGCGACTGCGACACCTGGGTGGAATGATCCTTCACCCAGCACTGCGGTGCCTGGGTACCCGGAGGCGCGAAGCCTGGCGTCTGCAGCTGCGGCTTCTTCAGCAGCATCTTGGCCGCCGAGGCCACCGCAGCCATCGCCGCGCCGCCGCCGCTGCCTCCACCACCGCCCGCCACATGCGCCCGCTGCTGCTTGCCGGCCATCAACGTGCAGCCACAGCTGGCCTTGTCGCCATCGCGGGCCACCGGCTGGCCGTCGATGACCAGAGTGCTGTCGCCGGACACGATGGAGCCCGGCCCGTGGCGACTGCAGATCACCCGGTCGCCAACCCGTGCCACTGCACGGCCTTCGATATCGGTGTGCGGTGAACCCGTAAGCACCGAACCGCCCGTCTGCAGGGCGTCACCTACCACGATCAGCATCCGTGACATCGTCATTCGGCCCCTCCATGGCCGTGTCTTGTGTGGAAGCAACCACCAAGTGTACCCGGACAGCTCCGGCCACAGGATGATGCATTGCACAAAAACAGGACCGGTTCCGGTTAGAATCGTCGCCAGGATGGCGCAACGCGTTGTTTCTTCACGCCCTTTCCCTGCTTGATGCGCATCCTGAACTCCTCCCCTCCGCCAACGATCCCGCCCCCATGAAGAAATTTGGCAAGGCCCTGCTCGCCCTGCTCGTGCTGCTGTTGCTGGCCGCCGCGCTGTTCCTGTACTGGCCACTGACCCAGCGCTCGGTGCCCGCCGCCAGCAACGACAAGCCCGTCGACGTGGTACTGGTCGGCGCCGGCATCATGAGCATCACCCTGGCCACCTACCTGCAGGAACTGCAGCCGGACTGGAACATCCAGGTCTACGAACGCCTCGACGGCGTCGCCGGTGAAAGCTCCGATGGCTGGAACAACGCCGGCACCGGCCATTCGGCGTTCGCCGAACTGAACTACACCCCGGAACTGCCCGACGGCAGCATCGAGACCAAGCGCGCGGTCGGCATCGCCGAATCGTTCGAGGTCTCGCGCCAGTTCTGGTCGCACCAGGTGAAGGAAGGCCGGCTGAGCCAGCCCAGCGACTTCATCAACCCGACCCCGCACATGAGCTTCGTCTGGGGTGATGACAACATCGCCTACCTGCACAAGCGCCAGCAGGCCCTGGTGAAGAACCCGCTGTTCTACGGCATGCAGTATTCCGAGGATCCGAAGCAGATCCAGCAGTGGGCCCCCCTGCTGATGGAAGGCCGTGACCCGAAGCAGAAGGTCGCCGCGACCTGGATGCCGCTCGGCACCGACGTCAACTTCGGCGTGATTACCCGGCAGCTGACCACCGGCCTGCAGCGCAGCCCGAACTTCAGCCTGCACCTGAACCATGAAGTGACCGCACTGCGGCAGAACGCCGACAAGAGCTGGAACGTGACGGTGAAGGACCTCAAGGCCGGCACCGAGACCACCACCCACACCCGCTTCGTGTTCATCGGTGCCGGTGGCGCCGCGCTGAAACTGCTGCAGATGTCGGGCATTCCGGAATCGAAGGACTACGCCGGCTTCCCGGTCGGTGGCCAGTTCCTCGCCTTCCAGGGCCAGGACGTGACCTCGCGCCATGGCGTGAAGGCCTACGGCATGGCCGAAACCGGTTCGCCGCCGATGTCGGTGCCGCACCTGGATGCGCGCAAGCTGGACGGCAAGCCGGTGGTCCTGTTCGGACCATTCGCGCTGTACAGCACCAAGTTCCTCAAGCACGGCTCGTGGTGGGACCTGTACTCCTCGGTCACCCACAACAACGTTGGCCCGATGCTGGAAGTGGGCAAGGACAACCTGGACCTGGTGCAGTACCTGATGGCCCAGGCACGCCTGAACGATGCCGATCGCCAGGCCGAACTGGTCAAGTACTTCCCCAATGCCAAGCCGGGCGACTGGAAGCTGGTCACCGCCGGCCAGCGCGTGCAGATCATCAAGCGCGATCCGTTGAAGGGCCCGGTGCTGCAGTTCGGTACCGAGATCGTGACCGACAAGGACCACACCATCGCCGCCCTGCTCGGTGCCTCGCCGGGTGCGTCGACCTCGCCGCCGATCATGCTGGACCTGATGGCCAAGGCCTTCCCGGACCAGTTGAAGGCCGGCTGGGAAACCCGCCTGCGCGAGATCGTGCCCTCGTACGGGCGCAAGCTCAACGACAACGCGGCATTGGTCAACGAGATCCGCACGCTGACCAGCCAGACCCTGCACCTGCCGTACCTGGAGGTGCCGGTGGACGCCAATGCGGCGGCTCCTGCCCCGGCGGTGGTGCCTGCAGCGGTTCCGGCACCGGCCAAGGAAAAGCGCAATGCCGACGAGGAACTGCAGGCGCTGTAAGTCCGCGCGTTCCTTTCGATGCAGACGGACGGCCACCTTCGGGTGGCCGTTTGTTTTTGTGCGAGGTGGGTCGGATCCCCCCCGCACGGGAGGGCCCTGACCTGCGCTTGGGCGCCGACGATGGGGTCAGAGCCCATTGCCTACGGCAACGGGATCCGACCCCGGCCCGCCACTGCTCTGCGCCGGAAAGCCCCTGCACAACGACGCGAATTGTAATGTTGTTAAGAATTATTTACATTTGCATCCTGCGCAGTGACCGCGCCTCTCCCAGATGGACCTGACTGTGCCCGAAGCCGCCGCCCCGGGTGCTGGACGACTGTTGCCGCCCTTCCCGCCTCCACGCTTCGAGCCCACCATGTCCCTGATCCGCCCTACCCGCCTGCCCCGCCGCGCGCTGCTGCCGGCTGCCCTGCTTTCGTCGCTGACCCTGCTGGCCGCGCCCAGCGCATTCGCTGCCGCCGATGGCGCTGCCGACGCCAAGACCCTGGACCGGGTCAGCGTGCGTGCCGATCAGTCGGCGCCGCCTGCCAGCACCACCCGTCTGCCGATCACCCTGCAGGAAACTCCGCAGTCGGCCACCGCGATCAGCCTGAAGCGCCTGCAGGACGAATCGCTGTTCAGCATCAACGATGTGATGCGCAACGTGACCGGCGTCAGCGTGTCCTTCTATGACACCCAGCGCCCGCTGTACTACGCACGCGGCTTCGCCATCACCGACTTCCAGGTCGATGGCATTCCCACCTACAGCGGTTCCACCAACCAGGAATACGACACCGCCTTCTACGACCGCATCGAAGTGATCCGCGGTGCCAACGGCCTGCTCAGCGGCGCCGGCGTGCCGTCGGCCACCGTCAACCTGCTGCGCAAGCGCCCGGGCAAGGAATTCGATGCGTCGTTCGCGGTCAGTGCCGGCAGCTGGGATTACCGCCGCATGGAAGCCGACGTGACCGCACCGCTGACCGCCGATGGTCGCTTCCGCAGCCGCGTGGTCGCCGCCTATACCGATCGCGGGCTGTATTACGACCGCTACGACGAGAACAAGATGGCCGGCATGGCGGTACTGGAGGGCGACGTCACCGACAGCACCACGATCACCCTGGGTTACCAGAGCCAGGACAACAACCCCACCGGCTCGACCTGGGGCACCGTGCCGTTCTTCGACAACCAGGGCAATTTCGCGCATCTGCCGCGCTCGACCAACCTGTCGCCGAAGTGGAGCTACTGGAAGCGCGAGAGCAATACCGCCTTCGCCAACCTGGAACAGCGCTTCGGCGACAACTGGCTGTTGAAGATCAACACCGCCTACACCCGCGGCAACGTGCAGAACGTGCGCCTGTACGGCACCGGCAACCCGGACCCGGTGACCGGCTCGGGCATCTTCCTGCGTGCTGCCGCCGGTGATTCGAAGGACACCCGCCGCAACGTCGATGCCTACCTGACCGGCAGCTTCGATCTGTTCGGTCGTGACCACGACGTGACCCTCGGCGCACAGTGGTCGGACCTGGAAGGCACCACCAACACCCTGGCGCTGAACTTCCCGAACGATTGGGCACGCTGCGGCGGCGAGCGCTGCTACTACATCCCCAACGTGTACAACTGGAACGGCGACATCTCCGAGGTGACCTACCGCCGCACCGGCGCGCGCCGCGTGGCCAAGACCACGCAGAGTGGTGTCTACCTGGCCACCCGCCTGCGCCTGGCCGATCCGCTGTCGCTGATTGCCGGCGCGCGCCTGAGCCGCTGGGAAACCCTCAGCCGCTCCTACAACGCCGCAGGCGCCTATACCGGCACCAGCGGTGCGTACAAGGTGAGTGATGAAGTCACCCCGTACGTAGGCCTGGTCTACGACATCACCCCGAACGTCTCGGCGTATGCCAGCTACACCGAGATCTTCAATCCGCAGAACTTCAAGGACCGCAACGAGAACCTGCTGGCACCGGTACAGGGCTCGAACCTGGAAGCGGGCATCAAGACCCAATGGCTCGATGGCCGCCTGACCGCAAATGCCGCCGTGTTCGAGGCCAAGCAGGACAACTACGCGGTGCGTGACATGGGCGTGCCGGAGGGTTCGCTGAGCGATGGCACCTCCGCCTACATCGGCGTCAACGGCACCAAGGCGCGCGGCTGGGAAATGGACGTCAACGGCGAGATCCTGCCGGGCTGGACGGTCAATGCCGGCTACACCCACGTCAAGGTGACCCGCGCCGCCACCGATCTGCTGTACGCCAACCCGCCGAAGGATCTGTTGCAGCTCAACACCCAGCTGCAGCTGCGCGGCGCGCTGGAACGCCTGAGCATTGGCGGTGGCGTGCAGTGGCAGAGCAAGGTGCAGGGCTACAACATCGCCTACCCGCTGGGCGGCACGGTGACGGTGAACCAGCCGGCGTACACGCTGGTGCAGTTCAACGCCAACTACCGCATCAGCGACAACTGGACGGCAACCCTGAGCGTGCGCAACGCGCTGGACAAGACCTACTGGGCCAACCTGGACTACAACAACTACGGCGAACCACGCTTCGTGTCGGCCAGCCTGCGCTGGAAGTTCTGAGCAACCGGAAACGGTAGAGCCGGCCGCTGGCCGGCTCCATTCGATGTATCGATGACGAGGAGCCGGCCAGCGGCCGGCACTACCCGGATCGGTACGGGTCATCTTCCATTTCAGTCTGAATGGGCCCGCCTCCGCGCGGGCCCTTCTTTTTGCTGCAGTGCGGGTTGCATACCCATCTGTAATTATGCCGTAATTACATCGACGCCAATCGGAAGCCGGTCGATGAACCCGAGCTGGGATACGCTGGAACGCAGCCGCCAGGCCCGCCTGGAACGTGCCGCGCCGTGGGCCCGGGGACGTGAGGTCACCGCCACCGACGTGGGCGAGCTGCTGCACGCACTGCTGGAGCCAGGCGACAAGGTCTGCCTGGAGGGCAACAACCAGAAGCAGGCTGATTTCCTCGCCCAGGCCCTGGCCGACCTCGATCCGGCGCGGGTGCATGACCTGCACATGGTGCAGTCGGTGCTGTCGCTGCCCTCGCACCTGGACGTGTTCGAGCGCGGCATCGCCTCGAAACTGGACTTCTCGTTCTCCGGCCCGCAATCGGTGCGGTTGGCCAACCTGGTGGCCGAAGGGCGCATCCAGATCGGTGCCATCCACACCTACCTGGAACTGTTCGGCCGCTACTTCATCGACCTGACCCCGCGCGTGGCACTGGTCGCCGCCCAGGCCGCCGATCGCCACGGCAATCTCTACACCGGCCCGAACACCGAAGACACCCCGGTGATCGTCGAAGCCACCGCGTTCGGTGGCGGCATCGTCATCGCCCAGGTCAACGAGATCGTCGACACCCTGCCCCGCGTCGACATTCCGGCCGACTGGGTCAACTTCGTGGTGCAGGCGCCGAAGCCGAACCATATCGAACCGCTGTTCACCCGCGACCCGGCACAGATCTCCGAGATCCAGGTGCTGATGGCGATGATGGCGATCAAGGGCATCTACGCCGAGTACGGTGTGAACCGCCTCAACCATGGCATCGGCTTCGACACGGCGGCCATCGAACTGCTGCTGCCGACCTACGCCGAATCGCTCGGCTTGAAGGGAAAGATCTGCCAGCACTGGGCGCTCAATCCACACCCCGCGCTGATTCCGGCGATCGAATCGGGCTTCGTCAAGTCGGTGCATTCGTTCGGCTCCGAACTGGGCATGGAGAAGTACATCGCCGCACGCAGCGATGTGTTCTTCACCGGTGCCGACGGCTCGATGCGTTCCAACCGCGCGTTCTCGCAGACCGCCGGCCTGTATGCCTGCGACATGTTCATCGGTTCGACATTGCAGATCGACCTGCAGGGCAACAGCTCCACCGCCACCCGCGACCGCATCGCCGGCTTCGGTGGCGCACCGAACATGGGCTCCGATGCTCGCGGCCGCCGCCACGCCAGCGAGGCCTGGATCAAGGCCGGCCAGCAGGCCGCACGCCCCGGTGACATGCCACGCGGGCGCAAGCTGGTGGTGCAGATGGTGGAAACCTTCCGCGAGCACATGGCGCCAGCCTTCGTCGATCGCCTCGATGCCTGGGACCTGGCCGAGCGCGCCGGCATGCCGCTGCCGCCGGTGATGATCTACGGCGACGACGTCAGCCATGTGCTGACCGAGGAAGGCATCGCCAACCTGCTGCTGTGCCGCACCCCGGAAGAACGCGAACAGGCCATCCGCGGCGTGTCCGGCTACACCGCCGTGGGCCTGGGCCGCGACCGCGCGATGGTGGAGAACCTGCGCGACCGCGGCGTGATCCGCCGTCCCGATGACCTCGGCATCTCCGTACGCGATGCCAGCCGCGACCTGCTGGCGGCACGTTCGGTGAAGGATCTGGTGCGCTGGTCCGGCGGTCTGTACGACCCACCCAAGCGCTTCCGCAACTGGTAAGGGGCTGAGCATGGAAACCCTCGACTATCGATTCGAAGGACGCACCCCGGTGCAGTTCCCGCGCGATGCGGTACTGGTCGGCGTACTGGCCTCGGGCAACCTGGAAATCCTGCTGGAGCCGGCCGCGCTGGACGGCGCGATGACGGTGCGCATCATCACCGCCGCACAGGGCTTTGGCCGCGTCTGGGAAGCGGTGATCGGCGATTTCGCACAGCGCCATCCGCTGCGCGATGTACGCATCTCGATCAACGATGCCGGCGCCACGCCGGCGGTGGTCAGCCTGCGCCTGGACCAGGCGGTAGAAACGCTGCTTGCTGGAGATCCACGATGAACCGGACGCAGCGCCACAGCTACTACGAAGCCGACGCGCGCGAGCGTATCGCCGGCCTGGCCGACGCCGGTTCGTTCCGTGAATTCCTCGGCCCGGCACGGCGGATGATGAGCCCACACCTGGCCCAGCTCGACCAGCCCGCGGCATTCGACGATGGCATCGTCGTCGGTGAAGCCACGCTGCGCGGCAAACGCGTACTGCTGGCCGCACAGCAGGGTGAATTCATGGGCGGGGGCGTGGGCGAGGTGCACGGCGCCAAGCTCACTGGCCTGCTGCGCCGCGCAGCCGCGACCCGGCCCGAAGGCGTACTGCTGCTGCTCGATACCGGCGGCGTGCGCCTGCACGAAGCCAACGCGGGATTGATCGCCATTTCCGAGATCATGCGCGCCACGCTGGATGCGCGCGCTGCAGGCGTCCCCGTGGTGGCGCTGATCGGCAGCGGCAACGGCGCATTCGGTGGCATGGGCATCGTCGCCCGCTGCTGCAGCACGGTGATCATGTCCGAGGAAGGCCGGCTGTCGCTGTCCGGGCCGGAGGTAATCGAGACCGTGCGTGGCGTGGAAGAGTTCGATTCCCGCGATCGTGCGCTGGTCTGGCGCGTAACGGGGGGCAAGCACCGCTACCTGATCGACCAGGCACAGGTGCTGGTGCCCGATGCCATCGAGGCGTTCGCACAGGCGGCATTCGATGCGCTGCCGCCGGACACGGCCAGCACCGATACAGATGCCGCATTGGATGCGCTGCAGGGACGCCATGCTGCACTGAAAGCGCGCGTGCAGGCCTGGGGCGGGTGCCGCGATGGTCTTGAGATCTGGGCGTTGCTTGGCATCGCCGAACCCCAGCGGCTGCCGCTGCTGGACATCGACGACTTCCTCGCCGCCACCGCCGATCGGAGCCTGCCATGAGTATTCCGCTGCACGCGCTGCTCGATGCCCTGTTCCCGCGTGGCCACGCCGTTGACGTGGAGGACTCGGTACTGACCGGAACCGCCATCACCGACGACGGCGAGGTGACCGTGATCGGCACCGCCGACAAGCTCGAAGTCGGCGTGGACCACGCACTGGCGCTGGCCGAATCCGTGCTGGCCAGCACCGCCGCGCATCCACGGCGACCGATCGTGATGCTGGTCGACACCGCCGGCCAGCGCCTGGCGCGCCGCGACGAACTGCTCGGCATCAACGGCTGTTTCGCGCACCTGGCGCAGACGCTGGATCTGGCACGCCGACGGGGTGCGCGACTGGTCACGCTGGTCTACGGTGAATCGGTCAGTGGTGGCTTCCTCTCGTTCGGGCTGATGGCCGACCACATCCATGCCCTGCCCGACGCCCAGGTGCGGGTGATGGACCTGCGCGCGATGGCGCGGGTGACCAAGCAGCCGCTGGAGAAACTGCAGGCGCTGAGCCAGACCTCGCCGGTGTTCGCACCGGGCGTGGAAAACTACGTGGCGATGGGCGCGGTGGATTCGATCTGGAGCGGCGACCTGGCCGCACACCTGCTGCAGGCGCTGCGTACGCCCGCCGATGGCGATCGCCGCGCCGTGCGCGGCGCCGAACGTGGCGGTCGCATGCTGGCCGCACGCGTGGCTGCAGCCGTGAGCCAGGGCGATGCCTGAGCGGCTGCCCCGCCATACGCTGGTCTGGTTGCCAGCGCACGCCCACTGGCAGGCGGACATCGCCGCGCATGAGCCGCGCCTGGGCGACTGGTTTGCGCAGGGGCTGCCCGCCATCGTCGCCCGGCGTGCCGCCGACGATGCCGATCCCCGCCTGCGCCTCGGCGTGCCGCTGCCACCCGCTGAGGGCAAACTGCGCCTGGCCCTGCGCGTACCGGCACACGATGTGCTGCGCACCGCGCCGCCACCGACACTTCAGACGGTGCTGGAAGGCGACCTCGTGCAGGACTGGCAGCACCCGCTGCAGGCACTGCAGGACATCGCTGCAGCGCGCGTATTCGGTGCCTTCGCATGGCAGCACCTCACGGGCCTGCACTATGTGCACGCGCGCTCGGACATCGATCTGCTGTGGCGGATCGACACCGCCGCACAGGCCGATGCCCTGGTCGCACGGCTGCAGGCATGGGAGACCGAACACGGCCGGCGGGTCGATGGCGAGCTGTGCCTGGCCGGCGACGCCGCCGTGAACTGGCGGGAATACGCGGGACGCAGCCGCGAGGTACTGGTCAAGCGCCCCGAAGGCGCTGCACTGGAACTGCGCGAGTGCTTGTTCGCCCCCGCCGGGGTGAGCGCATGAACGCCGTCGTGCAACCGGCGGTCAGGCCGGCAGCTGCCGTGGACAGCGCGCGCCTGGGCCGCCTGGCCGTCGCCAGCCTGCATGCGGAACTGGCACTGGCACCCAAGCCCGGGCTGGTCACACCCTTCAACCGCGGCAGCCATCACGACATGGACGCCGGCACGTTCCTGCGCAGCCTGTTCGCGCTGCGCCACTATTTCGCTGCCGTGGCACACCTTGGTGCCGCCGGGGCGGACTTCGGTGCCCTGCGCCGACGTGGCATCGCCGCCGAAGCCGCGATGCTGCGCGCGACCGCCGGGATCAATACCCATCGTGGCGCGATCTTCAGCCTCGGCCTGCTGGTGGCGGCCGCCGCGGCCTGCCGCTCCCGCCTGGGCCATGCTGCCACGGGTGAGCAGGTCTGCCTGGAGGTACGTCGTTGGGCTGCGGATTTCGCGCACGCGCCGCTGGATGCAGGCAGCCCCGGCCAGCGCGCGCGCGCCCTGCACAAGGTGCCAGGCGTGCGCGAACAGGCCGCCGCCGGTTACCCACTGTTGCGCGAGGTGGCGCTGCCCAGCCTGCGCCACGCGCTGGCCTGTGGCCTGCCACGCGAGGCCGCAATGTGCCACACGCTGATGCAGCTGGTCGCCCACACCGACGACCTCAACCTGCTGCATCGCGGTGGTGCGGAAGGCCTGCGCTGGGCGCGGCAGCAGGCCCACCGCTTCCTGGCCGAAGGTGGTGCCTTCGCGCACGATTGGCAGCCACGCCTGCAGCACATTGCCGATGCCTTCGTTGCGCGTCACCTGAGCCCCGGCGGCAGCGCCGACCTGCTTGCCTGCAGCCTGTTCCTGTTGCAGCAGGAGGGCGCATGAGCCTTGCCCTGCTCTGCCCCGGGCAAGGCGCGCAACATGCGGCGATGTTCGATCGCGTGCGCGACCTTGCCGGCGCGCGGCCGCTGCTCGATGCCACGGGCGAACTGCTGGGCCGCGATGTATTCGCCGCCGCGGCGGCCGACGACCGTTTCGACAATGTGCAGGCCCAGCCCTTGCTGTGCGCGGCCAGCCTGGCGCATTGGCAGGGTCTGCGCGACGTCTTGCCAACGCCGACGGTGATCGCGGGCTACAGCATCGGTGAGCTCGCCGCGCATGCCATCGCCGGCAGCTTCGATGCCACCACCTGCCTGGCCCTGTCCGCGCAGCGCGCGCGCCTGATGGATGCCGCAACCCCGGAAGATGCCGGGCTCCAGGCAGTCCTGGGACTGGACCGCATTGCCACGCAGCGCTTGTGCGATACGCATGGCGCCTTCATCGCGATCGCCAATGGCCACGACCACTTCATCGTGGGTGGTGCATGGCGGTCGCTGCACGCGTTGGCGGCAGACGCGCAGGCGTGCGGCGCAGAAATCCGCCCATTGCCGGTCCATGTCCCCGCGCACACGCCGTTGCTGGCCAGCGCAGTGGCACCGTTTGCCGCCGCACTGGAAGCAGCGCAGATGCAGGCGCCGCGGCTGCCCCTGCTGGCCGGCGTCGATGCCCGCCCGGTGCGGGATCGCGCTGCAGTGGGGCACACGCTGTCGGCGCAACTGGCACAGACCATCGAATGGGCGCAGGTGATGCGCCAGGCCTTCGAGCGTGGCGCGCGGGTGTTCCTGCAGCTGGGCCCGGGCAATGCACTGGCGCGCATGGTCGCGCCGGCCTATCCGTGCTGCGAGGTGCGCGCGGTGGAAGAGTTCCAGAGCCTTGAAGGCGCCGCGGGCTGGGTCCGCAGTGCGCTGGAACGGCTGCAGTAAAGGGTTCGAGCAGTACGTGTCACGCAACACGCCGTACGTCGCCTTACCCCGGGATGGCGGGTCTCCATCCGCGCTGTACGTGAGTCACGTGTCTGGGAGGGCGCATGAGTCCACAAATCGCAACGATCATCGGTCTGGTGATCATGTTCATCGTTGCCACCGCGATGCCGATCAACATGGGAGCCGTCGCCTTCGCGCTGGCCTTCATCATCGGCGGGCTGTGGGTCGACATGGGGGGCAAGGAAGTCCTGGCCGGCTTTCCAGGCGATCTGTTCCTGACCCTGGTCGGCATCACCTACCTGTTCGCCATCGCGCAGAAGAACGGCACCATCGACCTGCTGGTGCACTGGGCAGTGAAAGCGGTGCGCGGCCATATCGTGGCCATTCCGTGGGTGATGTTCGTGATCACCGCAGTCCTCACCGCGTTCGGTGCGCTGGGCCCGGCGGCGGTCGCGATCATCGGCCCGGTCGCGCTGCGCTTCGCCAAGCAGTACAACATCAATCCGCTGATGATGGGATTGCTGGTGATCCATGGCGCGCAGGCGGGCGGCTTCTCGCCGATCAGCGTGTACGGCAGCATCACCAATGGCGTGGTGCAGAAGGCCGGGCTGGAAGTGACCGAGATGGCGGTATTCCTGACCAGTCTGGGCTTCAACTTCATGATGGCGACGATCTGCTTCTTCGCCTTTGGTGGCATCGCCCTGCTGCGCCGTGGCTCGATCACCGCAGCAGGAACGCTCGGCACTGCCGAGCTGGCGATGGCCGGTGGCCCGCAGGCCTCGTCGCGGCAATTCGCGATCGAAGGTCATGGCGCGCTGGTCGCGGCAGGTGGCGGCACGCTCAGCAATGATCCGGCGGCACTGGATGCGGTGAACCTCACCCGCGAACGCCTGTTCACCCTGATCGGCCTGCTCGGCCTGGGCGTGGCGGCGCTGATCTACAACCTCAACGTCGGCCTGGTCTCGATCACCGTGGCGGTCGCGCTGGCGCTGCTGTCGCCACAAAGCCAGAAGGGTGCGGTCGATGGCATCAGCTGGTCCACCGTGCTGTTGATCTGCGGCGTGGTGACCTACATCGGCGTGCTGGAACATGCCGGCGCGGTGGACTTCATCGGCAACGGTGTCTCCGACATCGGCATCCCGCTGCTCGGTGCACTGCTGGTCTGCTACGTCGGCGGCATCGTCTCCGCATTCGCTTCGTCGGCAGCGGTACTCGGCGCGACGATCCCATTGGCGGTGCCGTTCCTGATGCAGGGCCACCTCAGCGCCGCTGGCGTGATCTGCGCGCTGGCGGTGTCATCCACCATCGTCGATGTCAGCCCGTTCTCGACCAATGGCGCACTGGTGGTGGCCTCGGCCGCGAAGGAAGAACGCGAGACCCTGTTCCGCCGCTTCCTGGTCTACAGCGGACTGGTGGTGGCCCTGGGACCGCTGCTGGCCTGGCTGGTGTTCGTGGTGCCGGGCTGGATGTAACCGCCCAGCGGTAGTGCCGACCGCTGGCCGGCAATCTCATGAAGCCATCCAGCGATCATGGGTTGCCGGCCAGCGGCCGGCACTACCTGGCGGTACACTTCCACCATGGCCATTGCCCCTGCCCCGCGGTCACCGAAGAAGCGCGCCCCCCTGTACGAAGAGGTGGCCGAACACGTGCGCGAGCGCATCTACGATTACCGGCTGCCGCCGGGAGAATGGATCGACGAGCCCGCGCTGTGCGAAGAACTGGGCATCAGCCGCACGCCCCTGCGCGAGGCGCTGAAGCTGCTGGCCGCCGAAGGCCTGGTGCAGATCGATGCCGGTCGTGGCAGCCGGGTCACCCGGTTGACGCTGGAAGACCTCAACCAGCTGTTCCCGGTGATGGCGATGCTGGAAGGCCGTTGCGCGCATGAGGCGGTGAAGCACATCGACGACGCCGGCGTGCAGCAGCTGGAAGACCTGCATGCAGCGATGGAAGCAGCGGCGGCCGAGGGCAACATCGCCGAGTACTACCGCAACAACTACCTGATCCACGAAACCGTGCAGCACTACGCGGGCAACCCGTGGCTGATCCGCATCACTCACGACCTGCACCGCATCCTGAAAATGCACCGTGGCCGCCAGCTGCTGACGCCGGGCCGCACCGCGCAGTCGTTGGCCGAACACCGCGAGTTGATGGAGTGCTTCCGCCGCCGCGACGCGCAGGCTGCCGAACGCACCATGGAACGCCATCTGCTGAGCCAGGGCCAGGCGCTGGCCGCCTATGTGGCGGCAGGCGGGCTGCTGAACGTACCGGCGCCGTTGCCGAGCGAAGGCGGCGGCTGAGCTGTTGAGGTTGCCGGCCAGCGGCCGGCACTACCAGGACGTGACCTTGGCCGGCACCCTGGGACGTCTCATCAATCGCCGCCACCGCAGCTGCCGCCGTCACCCCCACCACCATCACTGCTGCAGTCGGAGCTGCTGTTGCCGTGATGGCTGTGGTTGTCACCGGAATAGCCACCTGAGCTGTCATGGCTTGCGCCGCCATCCCCCCGGCTGCCCGAGCCATCGGCCGTGGCCACCGCCATGCACAGGATCGCGCCGACCAGCGGCAGCAGCCAGACCAGCAGCAGCTGCACCGCCCGCCCCCCGGCCGACAGGCCATCGCGCCTGACGATCACCACGGTAGCGACCACGTTCAGGCCCAGCACCAGCAGGACCAGCAGAAGGGCAACGATCAGCATTCGGCGACTCCGTGCCTGGACTGGAGGCATTATGGCCTTCCACCCCGATGTTGGCCCTGCCTGTCATGAAGATGGGACAATGTAGGGCGCGCCGGCCTGCCTCCGGGCCGCCGGCGCCCCCCGCACCACACGGAAGAAGAAGAACAACAACATGCTGAAAGTCATTTTCGATACCGACCCGGGCGTCGACGACGCCCTGGCCCTGCTGTACCTGCACAAGCACGCCCAGATCGACCTGATCGGCGTCACCACCACCTTCGGCAACGCCTCGGTGGAGTCGACCACCCACAACGCGCTGTACCTGAAGCAGGCCTGGGGCTTTGCCGCTCCGGTCGCGCGCGGTGCCGGCGGCCCGCTGCAGCCGGAAGCCACCCCGGAAGCCTGGCCGGTGCACATCCATGGCCACAACGGCCTGGGCAACCACCCGGTGCCGGCCAGCCTGGACGTGGCCGCCGATGCGCGCCCGGCCCACCAGCTGATCATCGACCTGGTCCGCGCACATCCGGGCGAAGTGACCCTGGTCGCGGTCGGTCGCATGACCAACCTGGCCCTGGCCCTGCAGCAGGCCCCGGACATCGCCGGCCTGGTGCGCGGCGTGGTGATCATGGGTGGCGCTTTCCACGTCAACGGCAACATCACCCCGGCCGCCGAGGCCAATATCTGGGGCGACGCCGAAGCCGCCGACGTGGTGTTCACCGCCAGCTGGCCGGTCACCGCGATCGGCCTGGACGTGACCACCCGCGTGGAAATGGACCGTGACGGCCTGGACAAGCTGGCGGCCATCGGCGGTGCCGATGCCGAGCTGGTGCGTGCGCTGTCGCAGGATTACGTGGACTTCTACCTGCAGGCCGGCCACAAGGGCATGGTCGTGCATGACTGCTGCGCGTGCATCGCGCTGACCCGCCCGGAGCTGTTCCAGTTCGAGCGCGCCAGCGTGCGCGTGGCCACCGACGGCGTCGCCCGCGGCATGACCATTCCCAAGCCGGAAGGCCTGGCGTTCGGCCCCAGCGTGTGGGACGGCCACGTGGTGCAGTCGATTGCCATCGGCGTGGATGCGGCCGCCGTACTGGCCGACATCGAGCAGACCCTGAAGGTCTGACCCGCTAGCGCTTGGCCCTGCCCGGGACCGTCTCGGGCAGGGTCCACAGCACCGGCAGCACCAGCACCGCCACCAGCGCGATCATCGCGCCCGGTGCCGCTGCCCAGCCGCTGCGTTCCACCCACCATTGCGCCAGCCAGGGTGTTGCGCCGCCGAAGAAGGCGGTGGCCATGGTCACCCCCAGTGCCAGCCCGCTGACCCGCCCCTCACCCGGGAACTGTTCGGCCGTGGCCGGCGCAGCAACGGCACTTACCCCACCGGCCACGCAGGCCAGCAGCACCGCGGCCAGCGCGATGCCCAGCGGCGGCGCCTGTGCCATCCAGGCGAACAGGGACAGCGGCAACAGCGCTGCCAGCACCGTCAGGCCCAGCAGCATCGGCCGCCGCCCGACGCGGTCGGACAAGGCACCACACAGCGGCGTGATCGCGATGACCGCCACCGCCGCAATCGTCGACAGCCACAGTGCGTCACCCTCGTCATGGCCCTGCGCATGCAGGAATGCCGGCACATAGGTGATGCCCACGTAATAAGTGATCGAGCCCAGCGCCGAGATCGCGAAGGTGCGTGCCACCGCCAGCGGATGGTTGCGCAGTACGTGGCGAAGCGGTGTAGCCGGAATGCTGCCCTCGCGGCGCTGCCGCTCGAACTCCGGCGACTCGTGCATGCCCGAGCGCGCGACCAGGATCACCAGTGCCAGCGCGGCACCGACGAAGAACGGAATGCGCCAGCCCCAGCTGTCCAGCTGCGCGATGGGCAGCAGCGCCACGGTCAGCGCGGAGATCGCTACCGCCAGTAGCGCGCCCACTTCACTGGCTGCCGAAGCGAGCGAGGTCACCAGGCCACGTCGCCGCACCGGCGCGCTTTCCAGCAGATACGCCACCACACCGGTGTACTCGCCGCCCACCGAAAACGCCATCACGCAGCGCAGTACCAACAGCAGCACGCCCGCCGTAGTGCCCGCCGTGGCCGCTGTCGGCAGCAATGCAGTGGCCAGCATCGCCGCTGCCATCAAGGCCATCGACGCGAGCAACATCCAGCGCCGGCCCAGCCGGTCACCCAGGTGGCCGAAGCACAGTGCGCCCAGCGGGCGCATCAGGTAAGACACCGCGAAGCCGGCCAGGGTGACCAGCAGCGCCTGCTCGCCACCGCCGAAGAACACGCGCGACAAGACCGTGGCGAAGTACAGGTACAGGGTGAAGTCGTACCACTCCACCACCGTGGACAGGCCCGCCACCCACATCGAGCGCTGCCGCGCCGCGATCATTGCGTATTCGCCTTCAACAGCCTCGATCCCGGTTGCGCAGGTTCGAAGCAGGGTGGCATGGCCGGGGTGAAATACCGGTCATCGGCTGTCCGTCGCCTGCATGTACTGGGTTTCATGGCCGGTGAAACGCTCGCCGTCAAAGCCGAAGCAGAAACGGCCTTCCTCGAACACGCGGTAGACCAGCAACGCGCCATCGAGGCAGAACTGTTGCCGGTCCACGCCCGTTTCCAGGGTCCCGTAGCCGGTGGCATCACCGCCCTTCCCCGCCGGCCCGGTGAAGGCATCGAACGGCAATGGCGTCGCCCTGCCCGTGCGGGTATCGACCAGCACCAGCGTGCGCTGGAAGTACTCGGGACGATCATCAACCTGCACCAGCAGATAGTGCTGGTTGAAATTGGGTTTCTGGTGCTGGAGGGCACCTTCGATGGCGGCGCGGTGCCGCGCATCGCAGAAGTCGACCGGGCTGTAGCGGTAGCTGCAACCGTCGTGGTCGTAGGGCAGGTTCATGCCGGAATAGCTGATGCTCCCTTCGCTGTCCACGTCGTGGCCCAGTTCCGGGGTGCTGCACAGCAACCACGAACGCTGAGCATCCTCCGGGTCAGCCAGAAGCTTCGGCTCACGGCCCGCTTCGTAAGCCGCGCCCCCCGGGAAGTCCTGCCCCAGGTGCTGGCGGGCGATTGAACGCGCCTTCTCCAGCGGCAGGCCGATCCTGGCCCCACGGAACGAGACGAACGTCATCGTCGGCAGGATCACCTCTTCCACCGGCAGCCCCTTCCACTGCCCCTGCACGCAGAACGTGGCGATCTCGTTCTCCTCGTCCTCCTTGCAGGGCTTCGGTGCGTTCGCAGCCAACCAGGGGTGGGCCGGGCGAGCGGTTTGCTGATCGATGTACCAGCCGTCCAGCGCGCAGGTCGGCAGGGCATCCAGCAGCGCGGAGAGATCGATGGCGGCCGTTGGCGCGACAACCGGCGTGTCTGCAGTGGGTGCCTCGTCCGGCAGCTCAGGCGTGCGCTGGCAGGCCGCCAGCAGCAGCGCGGCGATCAGCAGTGCAGCGTGGCGTGGGCGCCGGATTGAATGATGCGTTCCCTGCATTGCGTGGTGCTCCCTGGTTTCAACACTCGCTGCAGATGATCGCCGATCCCGGGGCCGGCTGGAGCGCTGGGTGCGGCATGACCTCCAGGCATGGCGTGGAGCTACCCGGTATGCCGGCTTCCCGCCCGGTAAGCGGCGTAGGCATCGAGGATCTTCTGCAGCCGTGCGTGTTGCTTCGTTCCCATGGCTACCCGTTGCACACGCTTCAGCAGCGTCTTCCACATGTATCCGGAACGGAAGAAGTACGGGCGCACCTCAAGGAAGGTCAGCACGACATCCACCGTATCTGGATCGCGTTCGGCAAGTTGCTTCAGCGCGTTGGCGTAGCCACCCGGGAAAGCAAGCTGTTCATAGCGCTGGTTGTATTCCGCGCAGGCTGCCGCATGCCGCTGCATTTCTTCCGGGCCACGCCAGCGCGCGCCAGCGGTATCGCGGATCAGCTGGCGGAGCCGGTTGATCTCATCGGCATTGGCGCGGATCAGGCGCTCCATCGGTGCGCGGGGATGGGCCATGGTTCCTTCCATGTGGTTTGTCAGGGGTCACGGGGCGCGGCGCAGGGTGATCAGGGTGATTTCCGAACGCACGCCGATGCGTGCCGGGAATCCGGCCCACAGGCCTGCACCATTGCTCACGTACAGGGTCATGCCATCCACCTCGTAGCGGCCGGAGACATAGCCACCGTTGGCACGCTTCACCAGCTGGTCCATGCCGATGATCTGCCCGCCGTGGGTATGCCCGGACAATTGCAGCTTCACGCCACGCGCGGCCGCCTCGCGCGCATTGCGCGGGCGGTGATCGAGCAGGATCACCGGCGCGGCGGGATCGGCACCGGCCAGCGCGGTCTCCAGATCCGGCAACGGCAGGCCATAGCGTGCCGCCACCGGATCGGTGACGCCGGCGATGGTCAGCGCCGCATCGCCGCGCCGCACCTGCAGGTGGCTGTTCTCCAGCACCTGCATGTGCAGCGCGCGGAACGCCTGCATCCACGCCTGGTACTGCGCGTAGTACTCGTGGTTGCCAGTGATGGCGATGACACCATCCGGTGCCTGCAGATCGGCCAGAGGACGCGCGTCGTCGCGTCGGGCCTCGACGCTGCCATCGATCAGGTCGCCGGTGATCACGATCAGGTCCGGCTTCAGTGCATTGCTCTCGTCCACCACCCTGCGTACCCAGTCGCCGGTCAGCAGGCGGCTGGCATGAATGTCGGTCAGCTGCAGCACGCGATAGCCGTCGAACGCGGCCGGCAGCCCGGCAATGCTCACCTCGATCTGCCGGGGCTTGGGTACGGCCATGCCCTGGCTGACGCCATAACCGCTCACGAGCAGGGCCAGCAGACCTGCCGTCGGCCGCAGCTTCGGTGCGCGCAGGACCGATACAGTACGCGGCCAGCGCAACAGGCGCGACAGCAGCAGGCCAGCGTCCAGCACCAGCATCACCAGCGCCAGCAGCAACACCGCGGTGGAGCCGGTGGCCAGCGTGGCGATGGCCAGCTTCGGTATCTCGGGCGACGCCGTCGTGCCCCAGAACGTGGCGACGATGCGCAGCTGCACGGCAACGCCCACCAGCAGCAGCGACAGCACGACCTTCAATGCGGCGGGCATGCGCAGCGGCCAGAACAGGCGCCAGGCCACGTACAGGCCCATCAACAAACCGATCGTACTCAGCACTGCAACCATCCTGGAAAGAAAACGGGCCTGCCATGGTGACGGTTGCCGGCAGTGTTGTGTAGAGCCGGGCCCGTACCCGGCTGCTCAGGAAGCAGTCGAGCATGGCTCGACTCTACAGAGGGCCAGTCGAGCATGGCTCGACTCTACGAAAGCCCGATGCGTTCCACCCGCAGGCGGGCGATGCGACGCTTCTCCATCGCCAGTACCGTAATGCGCACGTCGGCAATTTCCACCGCATCGCCGATGTCCGGCAGACGGCCCAGCTGCTCCAGCACCAGACCGGAGATGGTCATGTAGTCGGCACTGCGCGGCAGCGAGACGCCGGCCAGGCGCTGCAGGTCGTCCAGGGTCAGCGCACCGTCGGCCTCCCACTGGTTCTCGCCCTGCGCCTCCACGCCATAGCGCTCATCCTGGGTATCGACGAGATCACCGGCAATCGCCGCCAGCAGGTCATTGGCGGTCACCAGGCCTTCCACGCTGCCGTACTCGTCCACCGCCACCGCAAGCGGCACCGGGTGCTGGCGGATCAGCTCCAGCGCCTGCAGTGCGCTGGCGCTGGACAGCACGTACTGCGGCTCGCGCAGGTTGCCCTCCAGCTGCAGCGGCCTGCCCTGCAGCAGGTCGGCCAGAAGGTCGCGGCTCTGCACCACGCCGCGCAGGCTGTCCAGGTCGCCATCACCCACCAGCAGGCGGGTGTGCGGCGATGCCACCAGGCGTGCCACCACATCCTCCTGCCCACGCGCCAGGTCGATCCACTGCACGTCGGCACGCACGGTCATCACGCTCGACACCGGGCGATCAGCCAGGCCCAGCACGCTGCGGATCATCTCGTGCTCGGCCGGCTGCAGGCGCTCTTCAGCATCCACCTGCTCGCTGGCCTCTTCGTCGTGATGGCCGTTGGCCGGCCGCGCGCCGAGCATGCGCAGTACGGCATCGGCGGTGCGCTGGCGGAACGGCTGGCGGCGCTCGTTGCGCTCGCGATTGAAGCGCACCCACTGGTTGAAGGCTTCAACCAGGATCGAGAAGGCAATGGCCGCGTACAGATAGCCCTTCGGAATCTTGTAGCCCAGGCCTTCGGCCACCAGGCTGAAACCGATCATCAACAGGAAGCCCAGGCACAGCACGACCACCGTAGGATGCTTGTTGACGAAACGGGTCAGCGGCTTGCTGGCCACCAACATCAGCACCATCGCGATGGTCACCGCGGCATACATCACGCCCAGGTTGTCGACCATACCAACTGCGGTGATCACCGAGTCCAGCGAGAACACCGCATCGAGCACCACGATCTGTGCCACCACCATCGCGAAGCTGGCGTAGACCTTCTTGCCATCCTCGTGATGCTCGCGGCCCTCCAGCCGCTCGTGCAGTTCCATCGTGCCCTTGAACAGCAGGAACAGACCACCGCCCAGCAGGATCAGGTCACGCCCGGAGAAGCTGTGGTCGAACAGCGTGAGCAGCGGTTCGGTCAACTTCATGATCCATGCCAGCGCGGCCAGCAGCACCAGCCGCATCAGCAGGGCCAGCGCCAGGCCGATCACCCGCGCGCGGTCACGCTGGTGCGGCGGCAGTTTGTCGGCCAGGATCGCGATGAACACCAGGTTGTCGATGCCGAGAACGATCTCCAGCACGACCAGGGTTGCAAGGCCCATCCATATCGAGGGGTCAGCCAACCATTCCATTTCAGGTCCGTTTCGTCAGTAGGTAAGGGAAAAGGGGAAACACTCAGTCAGCCTCCTGCGCCTGCGCCGGGTCATGCCCGAGCAGGTCACCGGGCGTGCACTGCAGCTCACGGCAGATCGCATCAAGTGTGGAAAAGCGGATGGCGCGCGCCTTGCCGGTTTTCAGGATCGACAGGTTGGCCAGGGTGATGTCGATGCGCCCGGCCAGCTCGGACAGGGTCATGCCCCGTTCCTGCAGCATGCGGTCCAGGGTGATGACGATCGCCATCAGATGACACCATCAAGATCATCGCGCATCGCTGCACCCACCGCGAACACGCGGGCCAGTACGAACAGCATCAGCACCGCGACCAGGCCGGTGATCGACATGCCGCCACCCACCTCCATCCAGGTGAAGTCCGGGCCCATCCAGGCCGCGTAGGCGCCGATCAGGATCGACAGCAGCTCCATTGCCAGCATCAGCCACGCCATGCGTTGCAGCCGTTGTGCATTGGCGTGGGTGAACGGCCGCTCGCGCGCCGCCGACCTCAGCAGCCGCAGCAGGTGGCGCAGGAACAGCAGGCACAGCACCAGCAACGCGACGATCGCGCCCAGGCCCAGGCAGAAATGCAGGAACAGATCATTGCCATGTGCGGCGGCGGCAGCGGTGTCGTGCACGCTGTCGAGCAGCCAGCGGCGGTCGTGGGCGACCAGTGGCACGGCCAGCAGTGCGGCCAGGATGCCCAGCCAGCACATCGCCCGGACGGCCTGTACGGCGGCCTGGGCCAGGGTGAACAAGCCTCGCGCGGGTCTGGCGCGGGCGGGACGAGCGGTCAAGCGGCCTCCGGCATTGGGGCAGCATCGCCGCCCCGGGGTGGATTTATCGATAAACGATATACCACATGCGGCGTGAAAGGCTGAATCGCGAGCACGGCAGGCAACGGGCGCTTGACAGCCGCCCTGCACAGGAAGACCATTAATTAACGAATTAGCTAATTGCCTAGCCATGGACCGCATCTTCGAAGCCCTCGCCTCCACTGCCCGCCGCCAGATCCTGGCCTATCTCAGCGCCGGTGAACTCAGTGCGGGAGAGCTGGCCGAGCGCTTCGACTTCAGCAAGCCCGCGCTGTCCAGCCACCTGCGCATCCTTGAGGAAGCCGGGCTGATCGAGCGCGAAAAGCGCGGCCAGTTCGTGTACTTCCGGCAGGTGCCTGACCGCCTGGCCAACACGCTGTTTTCCTGGGCAGCCGAAGTCTGTCCAGTCGGTGGCCCGCTCAAGCGCGAAGCCCGTGCCCGCCGCAAGTCCCCTGCCCGCTGATCCTTCCTGCCAAGGAGCATGACGATGCCTGGTTCGACCCGCGACCGCCGTTCGTTTCCAGGCGTACAGCTTCACGCACAGCGGGGTGGCAGTCCGACCGAAGTCACGCTGATCGCACAGCTCGGCATTGGCGCCGGCGATGCGCTGGTTGCCGACGCCAGCCAGCGCCAGCGCCACCACCCGGCCTTCATCGACGCGCTGGACGAGCCTTCGGCACGGCTCGGCGGCATGCACCTGCAGCACGGCGACGCCTCGTCGCTGTACAGCTTCACTGTCGGCGCCGGCGGCCATCCCTTCCATCGCCATGCCGGGCCGCGCATGTTCACTGCCATCGCCGGCAGCGCGGGCGCCGAACTGCGCTTCGCCACCGCGTCCGATGCGCAGCTGGCGAACGATCCCGGCGCCTTCGCCCGCACCCTGCGGCGCATCCGTATCCCACCGGATTGCCTGTTCACGGTGCGCTTCGGTGGCGGGACGTGGCACCAGTTCGCATCGAACCATCGCGCACATCCGGCGCTGTTCGCGTTGTCCTGCCACAGCAATGAACTGGCCGGTGCGATGAGCGAGCAGGCCCGCGCGCAGGTGCAACGCAATGCCGCCGATATTCCCAGCCTGACCGACGTACTGCCCGAACCACACTGGCCCACGGCCGCAAGCCTCGCGGCCGCGCCCCTGCTGCAGCTGTCGCTGCAGGCAGCACCTCCCAGCCTGTGCGCCCACCTGTGCGCACGTACCCGCGCCCTGTTGGGGCCGCTGCGCAGGATTTCATTGCGGCGCTTGCGCGGCTTCGTCGAACGCGCAACGCCGGCCTATCCCGTCCACTCGCAGGCCGCCACCAACGACGGCCTGCTGCTGGCGGCCCTGCCGCACAGCCACTACCGGGATCTGACCACCCTGCGCCTGGACAACACCCAGGTCACCCATCGTTCCGCGTCGGTACTGCTGGCCGATGTACTGGAAGGCTTCCTGCGCAATCCGCCCACCGGCGTGGGCCACCTGATGGCACTGCGCAACCGTCTGGTAGCACCGCTGCGGCTGCGCACCTCCCCGTTGGGCTGCCCGGTATCGTCGCTGCTGTCCACCGATCGCAGCCGGTTGTTCGCCGGCCGCTACCCGGTGCTGGATGCGCACATCGATGCCGAGGACAACTGCGCCGAAGTGCTGCTCGGCGCCGACGATCGCCACCTGCGTTTCCGCAGCAGCGTGCGCGTGCAGCTGCATGCGGATGGAGGCGTCGAGATCAGCCTCGGTTCGCGCGTGCAGACCCGCAACGCGTTCGGCCGCATCTACATGGCGCTGATCGATGCCACGCACCGGCACTACGTTGCACCGGCGCTGCTGCGCCGGGCGGTGGAACATGCACTGGCGCCGGAACTGGCCGATCTCGATGACTGGGCCGTGCAGCGTACACATGGATGACACCGGCCGGTGGCCGGCACCATCGGGACCTACAGTACGTCGTTGAAGAACGGCACCAGCTGCGCCACCGCTTCGTCCACGAACTGTGGCACGTCATACAACGACATGTGATTGGCCCCCTCCACGATGTGGAAGCGCTTGTCCTGGCTGGCCGCACGCGCGAACAGATCGTCACTCATCCACTTGCTGCCGGCCATGCTGCCGGCGATGCACAGCAGCGGCTGGGTCAGGAAGGCCTCGGCCTTGTTGTAGGCGTCGTAGGTGATGATCTGGTTGAGGCTGCGTGCGGTGGCGAAACCCGGAGCATTGGGGTGCGCGCAACGCGACGTGTGATAGTACTCCCACGCCTCTTCCAGCTCCTGGTTGGGCGCATCCTCGCGGCGCATCGGGGCCAACGGAATCCTCACGGTATCGGCACCGCCGGCCTCTGCCGTTCGTGCATCAGAGCCACCCTGCAATGCGGGAATCGCTGCTGCATCAGTCAGCGAGTTGTCCCACCCATTGCGGAACATCGAACCAATGTTGACCGCGCTGACCGTGGCGATCGCTTTCAGGCGACGATCATTGATCGCGGCGTTGGCGATGTAGCCTCCGCCCGCGCAGATGCCCATGCCTCCGATACGCGCGTTGTCGACATATGGCAGCGTGGTCAGGTAATCGATCACCGCGCTGATGTCCTCGGTGCGGATGTACGGGTTCTCCAGCTGCCGCGGCATGC
This sequence comes from Stenotrophomonas maltophilia, assembly GCF_003205835.1. Classification (GTDB taxonomy): domain Bacteria; phylum Pseudomonadota; class Gammaproteobacteria; order Xanthomonadales; family Xanthomonadaceae; genus Stenotrophomonas; species Stenotrophomonas riyadhensis. Next base: position 1,169,363 of record NZ_CP029773.1, on the reverse strand, counting down.
CGGTGCTTTCGCCCTGGTAGGAGGCATCGAAGGCGATGGCCACGAGTCCCTGCGCGGCAAGCTTGCGTGCATACAGGCCGGCCGTCTGTTCCTTCACGCCGCCTCCCGGATGCGCAACAACCACCGCGGGGTATTGCTGGTGCTCGTCAAAGCCCGGCGGCAGCTCAAGCACCGCTGCCAGCGTGATGTCCTGGCCGTTACGGCTGCTGAAAGTGATCGTGCTCATGGAGGATCTCCTCGAAGGACGTCAGATGTGCTGCCTAAAGAAGGGAATGATGGCCGACAGCGCCTGATGCACCGGCTCCGGCTTGTCATACAGATCGTAGTGCGACCAGCCTTCCACGACCTTCAACTGCTTGTGCTTCGACGCCGCACGGCCATGGATCTCCAGACCATCGCGGTAGGCGCCAAAGCCGCCCGGCTTGTCGCCGATCACCACCAGCAGCGGCTGGGTCAGCAGGACTTCGGCCAGATGGAAGGCATCCCAGCCCACCGCTGCACCGCGATGCGAAAACAACGCACTGACCACGCCATTGGGCTGCGGCCCGCGCGTGCGGTAATAGTCCGTGGCCTCCAGCACGTCGATATCGGTGATGCCGGCAGCGCGCCCCTGTTCCACCGAAGCCGGCAGGAACAGGTCCACACGGGCCTCACCGCCGCGCATCTCGGCGGTGCGCTGGGCAGCGATGGCCTCCAGCGTGCCGATCGGATCGAAACCGCCAAAGCCCTCACGACTGAGCCGGCCGAAGTTGACTCCGGTGATGCTGGTGACCGCCTTGATGCGGCGCTCGGTCATGGTGGCGTTGATCGCGTAGCCACCACCGCCACAGATGCCCAGTACGCCGATGCGTTCGGCGTCCACGTACGGCAGGGTGACCAGATAGTCGACCACCCGGCGTACATCCTCCACGCGCTGGGTCGGGTCTTCGATCCGCCGCGGCTCGCCGCCGCTGGCGCCCTGGAAGCTGGCGTCATAGGCGATCACCACGTAGCCCTCGCGAGCCAGGGCCTCACCATAGATGTTGCCCGAGGTCTGCTCCTTGCAGCTGCCGATCGGGTGCATGCTGATGATGGCCGGATAGCTGCGCTGGCGATCGAAGCCCGGCGGGAAATACAGGTCGGCGGCAATCTGCCAGGCCATGTCCGGATTCTGGATGCTGACGGTTTCCATGAGCGTTTCCTCTGCGCGGCGAAGGGGCGACCGGGTGTCGCCGTTGCCAACACGATAGGCCTGGCATTGGACCGGAAAAAGCCGACAATGCTGACCACAGTAGTAAGCTGGAATTACCAGTCAGCAGGGGCTTTCCCGATGAATCCAGCCACCCCATTCAGCCCCGCCCTGCTGCCGCACCTGGCCGGCTTCGCCCACATTGCCCACCACCGCAGCTTCACCCGGGCCGCCGAAGAGCTGGGCATCTCGCGTCCAGCGCTGTCGCAGAACCTGAAGACCCTGGAAAGGCAGCTGGGCGTGCGCCTGCTGCACCGGACCACCCGTGAGATGTCGCTGACCGAAGAAGGCCAGCGCCTGTTCGACGCACTGCGGCCGTCACTGGGCACCATCGAGGCAGCCGTGCACAACCTGCGCGCCAGCCACGATGTACCTTCTGGCCTGCTGCGCATCAACACCGCGCGCCTGACCGCCAAGACGCTGATCGAACCGCATCTGCCGGAGTTCTTCGCGCGCTACCCCGAGCTGCGCATCGAGCTGGTGATGGACGACGGCCTGTCCAGCATCATTGCCGACGGCTGCGACGCCGGCATCCGCCTAGGTGAACGCCTGGCCGAAGGCATGATTGCGGTTCCAGTCACACCGATGCTGGAAATGGTCGTCGTCGCCTCGCCGGCCTACCTGGCCCAGCATGGCACGCCCACCACGCCCGCTGAACTGGCCGCCCATGAGTGCCTGGGCTACCGGCAGACCGGCAGTGGCGGGGTCTATGCCTGGGAATTCAGCACGCCGGGCCAGCCCGGCCATGACTTTGAAGTGGAACCGCGCGGACGCTATGTCACCAACGACGATGAAGGGATGATCCGCGCCGCGCTGCAGGGACTCGGCGTGATGCAGCACATCGATCTGTCATTGCAGCCAATGCTGGCGGACGGGCGTCTGGTCCGCCTGATGCCGGAGTGGTCGGCACCGTTCCCCGGCTTCTACCTGTACGTGCCTTCGCGCGAGCAGATGCCACCGCGGGTGCGCGCCCTGATGGAATTCCTGATCGAGAAGCGCGAAGGCGTCGCCAAGGCACTTGGCCGCGCAGTGCAGGCCCCGGCCACCCGCCGCTAGGCGTCATGCCTGGTAGCGGTACACCAGATCCTCCGCGTCACTGCGAACCGCCTGTGCATCGAGCACGCCGCCCAGCCGCTGTGCAACTGCCTGCGACGCCTGGTTGTCCGGCGCCATGTAACTGACCAGGGTCGGCAGCTGCGCCACCACGAAGGCCCAGTCGCGCAATGCACCGGCCGCTTCGGTGGCGAAGCCCTGCCCTTCGTGGCCGTCATACAGCAGCCAGCCCAGTTCCTTCTCCGGAAACAGTGGGCCATGGTTGATCCCGACCTGGCCGATACAGGCCCCCGTGTCGGCGCGCTCGATCATCAATGCGCCATGGCCGAACAGATGCCAGCTGGCGAGGTCGTGGCAGAACTGGCCCCATGCGGCCACCTCGCCAAACGGTCCGCCCATGCCCAGCGCGCGCGGCGACGCCAGGAACGCCGCGTAGACGCTGAAGTCATCCAGCTGCTGCGGGCGCAGCCGCAAGCGTGCGGTGTGCAGGGTAGGAATCTCGAGCATGTTGGGCAGCGACTCAGTACACGGCCAGGTGGCCGCAGCCACGACGCTGCGGTTGTCCTTCCATCGTCACCTGCACACTGGCCATGGTGTCCACACCCTCGGCATTGCGGCACGACTCGCGCTTGATCTCGACAATGGCCGGCTGCCTGCCAAGCTCGCCGTTGAGCACGATCAGCGAACTCGGCGCATCGGCCGGCTGGCCGAGATAGCGCAGACTACCCTTGTGGGTGCGGCCGTCAGCGCTGAGGCTGGCATAGTGGTTGCCCTGGCCGGTGGAAGCGATCTCGATGCTCCAACCCGCCCCGCCACCGGTGAAGGCAGGCACCGGACTCATGCCGGCCGCAATGGAAGGATGACGCGGCGGGTCGGCGACGGTCTTTGATGCGGGGGTAGCGCAGCCGGCAAGCAGCCCAACGAGCAGCACGGCGGTGGCAATGGGACGCACGGTCATGGCGGACTCCAGCAGCGGTCGGACACCCAGTCTAGGGGGCGCCACGTGCGCCGGTGATGAACATCGCGGGTCAGCGCGTGATGCGGCCTCCGCCTGCCACCCGCACGCGGTCGCGGCCCTGTGCCTTGGCCTGGTACATGGCAGTGTCGGCAGCACGCATCAAGGTCCGCCAGCCCAGCGCATCGGTGCCACCCTCGGCCACGCCGAAGCTGGCGGTCACCCGCAACGCGGTGCCGCCGGCCACCACGATATCCAGCTGCTGCAATGCAAGCCGCAGCGATTCGGCCAGCTGGCGGCCACCCGCCAGGTCGCCGTCGGCCAACAACACCAGGAACTCCTCGCCACCGTAGCGGGCAATGCTGTCGCTGCGACGGAGGTGGCGCTGCAGCAGCTGTGCCACCTGCACCAGCACTTCGTCGCCGGCATCATGGCCATGGCCATCATTGATCGATTTGAAACGGTCAACGTCCAGCAGGATCACCACCGCACTGGCGCCGCCCTCTGCATGCCGCTGCTGTACCAGCTCGTCCAGCGCACGCCGGTTCAGAAGACCGGTCAGCTCGTCGGTACCGGCCAGCTGGCGCAGCTCGCTGGTCAGCGCCGAACGCTCGCGCGACTTCTCGCGCAGCACCTCGATGGCATCGAACAGGCGCTGCATCTCGGCCAGCGGATGGGTGACGTGCTGCTCCGGTCCCGGCGCTTCAGAGGCGATCTGGATCACCTGCCGTTGTGCCTGCAGCAGAGGCCGCAGGATCTGCAGGTGCGCGATGCGCAGCGCCACGCCCAGCACCACCAGAGTCCCCAGTGCCGTCGCCACCAGCACCGCCAGCCGTGTCGCCTCGCGGTTGCGGGTGCGTTCGAACCGGGCGATGGACACACTCAGGTAACCGTCGCGAAGCGCTTCCAGCGACTGCAGGGTCGGCACGTAGCGCCGGGTGAACTCGGCAGCGGTCCACGGCGGCGGCAGGCCACGCCGTCCGTCTTCGATCAGTTGTTCGATCATCGGCAGCGACTCACCGAAGAACTGCCGTCGCGCCATGTCCCAATGCCAGGACAGCGTAGGATCACTGCGGAACACCGACTCGTGGCTGCCGGCCAACCGCCACAGCTCCAGCAGGCGACCCTCGGTCTGCAGCGCCGCGCGCACCTGCTCGTTGCGCCAGGCCCCCGGTACCGCCACCGGTGCCATCACGTTGGATGCCAGACGCCCCCCGTGCTCGCGCAGGTCGATCAGCACCTGGCCCTGCATGGCTGGAATCGCCGCTTCGCGGTCCGCTCGGACCAGTACGTTGATCTGCGCCGAGGTCAGCAGGTGCAGGCGATCGACCACGGCGAACATGCTGCTGATCGCGCGTTCGACGTCTTCGACGCGCCGCGCGTCACGCGGCTGCGCCGCCACCCGGTCCACGCCTGCACGTGCCGACTGCAGGCGACGTTGTGCATCGGCCAGCATTCCATGCTCATCCACCACGCCCGGATCGGCCTTGAACACGGTATCCAGCTGCTGCAGCGCGGTGTCCACACGCCTGCGCGCCACGGCCAGCTGCATGCCAAGCCGTGCATGCTCGCCGGCATCGGCCGGGTCGGCACCGAGCAGGCTGTTGGCCGGGCCGCGCTCGGCAGAGACCAGGTTGGCGAGATCGAAGGTCTGCCGCAGCTGGCGCAGGCTGACCAGGTTGTCCTCGGCGGCGGAATAGCGCAGCGTGCCCTGGATCAGGGCGATGGCCATCAACGGCAGCGTACAGACCACGAACAGCCCCGCCAGGATCCAGACCCAGGTCCGCAACCCGATGGGTGATGCCTTGCCGGCCATTCAAATTTCCCCTGACGTGCGGACAACTGTACTGAGCGGTTCCGGCAGTGCCAAGCCAGCGCCACGTGCACCCCGCCCCTGCATATACCCCAGCCATTGCGAACGCGCCGACAAGATGGACGCGGCGACCTCACCGTGGCAATTGCGTCACATCGCGCCGCGTCAGATCCAGCGCTGGTCCACCAGCTCGCGCTTCACGTAGGCGTAGAACACCGGCGCGGCAACCAGGCCCGGCAGGCCGAACGCCGCCTCCATCACCAGCATCGCCAGCAGCAGCTCCCAGGCACGCGCCTGGATCTCGCCACCGACAATGCGCGCGTTGAGGAAGTACTCCAGCTTGTGGATCACGATCAGGTACAGCAGTGCCGCAACGGCTACGTAGAACGAGACCGACAGCGCAACGATGGTGATGATGGTGTTGGAAATGATGTTGCCCACCACCGGCAGCAGGCCGGCGATGAAGGTGATCAGCACCAGGGTCTTGGACAGCGGCAGGTGCACGCCGAACAACGGCAGTACGCCCAGCAGGAAGATGGCGGTGAACACGGTGTTGAGCAGCGAGATCTTCACCTGCGCGAACACCACCTGGCGGAACGCGGTGGCCAGGCGGCTGGTACGCCCGATCAGCTCCTGCGCCAATGGTCCCATCTTCGGCAGCGGCAGTTCGTCATACAGCGCGATCATCGCGCCCAGCACCATACCGATCAGTACGCGTACACCCACCTGCACCACCGAGGTACCGGCCACGCCCAGCTGGCGCTGATGCTCGGCGGCCCAGTCGTTCAGCGCCGTGCGCAGCGCCGGCATGTCTTCAGGAATATAGGGTTGCAGCAGCGCCGGCACCTGGTGGCGCGAGGTGTTGAGGATCTCCATCAGGCGCGCCAGCAGTGCATCCGGGCCGCCGGTCTCGTTGCGGAAGAACGAGGCCACGCCGATCCCGGCCAGTACCAGCCCGCTGATGATGATCGCCGACAGCACGATCACCGCGATCGCCCGCGCCCGTCCTGGCGGCAGCTTGCCTTCCACGGTGGAGGCCAGCACGTGCGTCAGCTGGAACACCAGCAGGCCGGACAGCAGGGTCACCACCAGGCCCAGTTTCAGCGCCAGCCACATGCCCAGCAGCATCATCAGCCAGGCCGCGATCCTCGGAACAGGGGGCTTGGGCTGGGCAACGAGGGCGTCTTGCATGGGCGGCACGTCCGGGCAGGGTGGCCCATGGTAGAGGATTGCCAGGACGATTCCGCGTGCAGCCTGAATGGCCATTACGCTACGGCACCGGCCGCAACGGGTTCACTGCCCGGATCAGGCCCGGTCCAGCGCCAGGTACCGCGCCGTGCGCACGATCGTTTCACGTTCGCCGAAGCTGGCCAGCTCGCCGGCAATGCGCCCACTGTCGCCGGTCGCGGCAATCTCCTGCAGCGTGCGCTGCATGGCCCGGATCGCGGCCCGCTGCAGGTCCGAGGGGATGATCACCAGCCGGTAGTCGAGTTCGGCAAGCCGTTGCGCCGGCACCAGCGGTGTCTTCCCGCTGTGGAACATGTTGATCAGCTTCGGGCCGGGAACCTGCTGCGAGATCACCTCGATCTGCTCCAGTGTTTCCGGTGCCTCGACGAAGATCATGTCCGCGCCCGCCTCCACATACGCCCGAGCACGGGCGATCGCCGCCCCCAGGCCCTCGCAGGCGATAGCGTCGGTACGCGCGATGATCATCAGCTCCGGATCGATCCGCGACTGGCAGGCGACGCGGATCTTGGTGCACATCTCGCCTGCGTCGATCAGCACCTTGTCATCCAGGTGACCACAGCGCTTGGGGAAGGCCTGGTCCTCGATATGCAGGGCGGCGACGCCTGCTCTTTCAAATGCGCGCACCGTGCGTTCAACATTCGCCGTGCCGCCGAAGCCGGTGTCAGCGTCGGCGATCACCGGCAGGTCGCAGGCATCGACGATCCGCTCAACCTGTGCCAGCACTTCGCTGAGACCGAGCAGGCCGATGTCCGGCACACCGGCCGAACGCGCGATGGCCCCGCCGCTGGCATAGACCGCATCGAAGCCGGCCAGCTCCACCAGGCGTGCTGACAATCCATCGAATGCGCCCGGCGCAATCACGCTGCCCTGGCGGAGCAGATCGCGCAGCCGACGTGTCTTTTTCATGGGGTCTCCCTTGTCGTTGGACTTCTGTCGTGGGATACCGATGATGTTGCCGCCACCGGCGACCGTCCAATACCGTGTTCGTACAGCACCAGAACGTTTGAGGTTCCAATGGAACTGCGGCACCTGCGCTACTTCGTCATGACCGCCCAGCTGCAGAGCTTCACCCGCGCAGCCGAGGCGCTGCACATTGCCCAGCCGCCGCTTGGGCAGCAGATCCGCGCATTGGAGGAGGAGATCGGTACGCCGCTGTTCCATCGCCAGGGGCGCGGCGTCGTGCTCAGCGATGCTGGCCGCGTGTTCTGGTCAGCGGCAGTCGACATCCTCGCCCGTGTCGACCGCGCCAAGGAGGATGCGTTGCGCGCCGCGCATGGTGAGGCCGGCATCCTGACCTTGGGCCTGACCGAATCGGCCTCGTTCAATGAAGCAGTGACCACACTGCTGCGCAGGTTCAAGCAGGCGCATCCCGCCGTGCAGCTGCAGCTGGTCGAAGATGGCAGTGAATCGCTGGTCCGGCGGTTGGATGACGGCGAACTGGACGCGGCGATCATGCGTCCACCGTACTCGCATCCTGGCGAACTGGTGATCCAGCAGCTCAGTGCCGAGCCCCTGGTGGCGGTACTCCCCGCCGACCACCCGTTGGCCGGCCGCGGGAGCATCGCGTTGGCCGAGCTGCGCGACGAGCGCTTCATTCTTTTCTCGCGGAAATCAGGCTATGGCCTGAGTGCAGACGTGGTCGCGGCCTGCCGCAGCCAGGGCTTCACGCCCACCATCCAGCAGGAAGCGCCGCAGGTCGCCTCCGCCATCAATCTCGCCGCCGCCGGATTGGGCATCGCCATCGTGCCGGCCTCGATGCAGAACCTGCACCGGCCCGGCCTCGCCTTCGTGGCGCTGCAGCTGGGGATGCCGACCACAACGCTGCAGCTGGCCGTGCGCAGCCAGCATCCCGCACTGGCAGCCGCGCTCCTTCGCTGCGCAGGTGGCACCGGGCAAGCGCAGCCATGTCCTGACGACCCCGCCAGCAAAGATCGGCCCGGCGCTTGATTATTTGACTTTGGCAAGCAATTACTTGCCCAAGTCAAATATATGGACCTGCCATGTCGACGGGCACCCTTTCCGAACGCGCCGACGCGGTGCGGCGCTTCAACCGCTTCTACACGCGGCAGATCGGCGTGCTGCAGGAATCACTGCTGCGCAGCGGCCTGTCCCTCACCGAAGTCCGCATCCTGTACGAACTGGCCCACCATGCACCGCTGTCGCCCTCGGACCTGTGCCGCGAGCTGGGCCTGGACGCTGGCTACGTGAGCCGGGTAACCGCCAGGTTCGAGCGGCAGGGCTACCTCCGAAAGGAGCGCTCGGCCGAGGACGCGCGCGTGGTCGTTCTGACCCTGACGGCGCTGGGGCAGAGCGTGTTCGCGCCGCTGGAAGAGACCTCGCGGCAGGAGATGATCGATCTGCTGGCGGCGCTGCCCGACATGGCGCAGGTGAAACTGCTTGCGGCCATGGGCCAGATCGAAAGCGTGCTGGGCGACAGCTCGCCCTCGTACCTGCTGCGTGACCCGCGGCCGGGCGACATGGGGCTGGTGGTCTCGCGGCAGGCCGCGCTGTACGCCCGCGAATTCGGCTGGAACGCGGAGTACGAAGCACTGGTATCGGAAATCGTCGCCAAGTACCTGCGCGAGCTGGACCCGGCGCGCGAACGCTGCTGGATTGCCGAGAAGGACGGCGACATGGTCGGCTCGGTGTTCGTGGTCCGGCAGGACGACACCACCGCCAAGCTGCGCCTGCTCTATGTGGATGCCACTGCGCGCGGCATGGGCATCGGTGCACGCCTGGTCGAGGAGTGCATCGCGTTTGCGACGTCCGCCGGCTACACGCGGATGACGCTCTGGACCAACAGCGTGCTGGCCGATGCCCGGCGCCTGTACGAACGTGCGGGTTTCCGGCTGGTGCAGGAAGCCCCCCACCACAGCTTTGGCCATGACCTGCTCGGCCAGGTCTGGGAACGGGCGCTCTGACAGCCGCCACGTGCGCATGCTACGCACGGCTGCGCGTCAGTCCCCCCAGCTGGCGGTGTTCTTGCCTTGCCGCTTGGCGTGATAGAGAGCCTTGTCTGCCGTGGCCAGCCAGTCTTCCACGCTGCCCTGGCCCGGCGTTGCCGCAATGCCGATGCTGACGCTGAACTCGATACCCGGCGTCGCCTGTCGCGCGGCTTCCAGCAGGTGCAGGCGGACCCGTTCGGCCACATGCATCGCGTCACTGGGCGCACAGTCGCGCAGCAGCACGACGAACTCATCGCCGCCCAGCCTCGCAGGCGTATCGCCGGGGCGCGCGAATTCGCGCAAGGTGGCGGCGATCTGGCGCAACACCTCATCCCCGGCGCGGTGGCCGTGTGAATCATTGATGTGCTTGAAATCATCCACATCAAGCATCAGCAGGCAGGCCAGGCCCCCCTGCCCCTGCGCCCTGTCCAGCACCTGCTGCGCGCGAAGGATCAGGAAGCCGCGGTTGGCCAGCTCCACCAGCGGATCCATCCGGCTCAGCCGCTGCAGCTGCCGGTTCTGCGATTTGACCCGGCGCGCCAGCTGCCAGCTGAGGATGCTCAGCCCGATGCCGTAGACGAACAGGAACGGCACGCTGAGCACGATCGTGCGCTGCGAGGAAACGGGTTGGTAAGGGAAGCCGAGCGCCCACCAGGTGATCGCGAAACCCAGCAGCAGTGCCAACGTGGCCCGCATCGCCAGGCGCACACCGCCGGCAGCGATCTTGTCGGCGACCAGCAATGCGGCGAACAGCGCACTGGGAACCGCGCTCAGCGCCATGAAGGCGATCCAGCCGCCGCCGAAGAAGGAGTCGGCGACCATGCAGCGGAACTGTGCCTGTGCGGGCTGGCGGGCGCGCTGGGTCAGCACCAGCGCGAGCGCCGGCCATGCCAACGCATTGAGCAGCAGCAACGCCCAGGCCAACACACCGTCCTGGCGTTCGAGAATGATCGAGGCGATGGGAATCGCGCCCAGGCCATTGCCGACGAAGCGCATCCAGCCGATGCGACGTGCCGCGCCGATGCCTTCGACCGCGACTTCCGTCGAGTCCGTCAAGAACGGCATTGCCGACCCCCTTGCGCGATCGCACGCCCTTGCCGGGCGGCCTGTGGTGAGTCTGACAGCTCTGCGTCAATTCGGGATCAAGGATTCACGGCGGCCACCCTGCCTCACCCACGCCTGGGTGGCGCCGTTGAACCCCGCAGCATCAGGCTGAAATCCAGCGTCTGCTGCAGCGGCATGTCGACATGTTCGATGATGGCGAGCAGCAGATGGACCGCCCGCTCACCGATCTCCCGCATCGGTTGCCGGATGGTGGTCAATGGCGGCGTGAGGTAGCGGGAAGATGCCAGATCATCGAAGCCGACGATGGACAGGTCCTCCGGCACGCGGATGCCCAGATCGCGGCAGGCCGCCAGCGCACCCAGCGCCATCTGGTCGCTGAAGCAGAAGATCGCCGTTGGTGCGGACCTGCCGTCCAGCAGCGCCATGGCAGCCGCATGGCCGGATTCCACGGAAAAATCCCCCGGCACGATGCTCAGCTGGCGCAGGCGGCCACGCACCTTGCCGGCCGCCCGTGCCCCTTCCAGCCGTTGTTGGTGCAGCGGATTGTCCGGCGGTCCGCCGACCACGGCGATCCGCTCGTGTCCCAGCGCATACAGATGTTCCATGACCACGCGCGCGGCCGCGGCGTTATCGATATGGACGCTGGGAATGCCCAGCGCGGGGTCGAACTCGCAGCCGTTGATCACCGGCGCGGCGGCACCGCGCTGCTGGACGATCTCGCGCGCCGTCGGCGGCAGCCGGTGCCCCAGCACGATCATGCCGTCGGCCTCGTTGCGCCGGAGCATCTGCGCATAGCGCTCCTCGCGATCGGGTTGATGCTGGGTATCGCCCAGCAGCACTGCGTAGCCGACCGCCTGTGCGGCGTCCTCCGCACCCTGCAGGATCTGCGCGAAGAACGGATTGGCGATGTCCGGGACGGTGACCAGGATCTTGCCGCTGCGCTGGGTCTTCAGCGTGCGGGCCACCGTGTTGGGCACATACCCCAGCGCGGCAGCGGCCTGCTCGATGCGCGCGCGGGTGGCGGGCAGCACTTTGTCCGGTCGCGAAAGCGCCCGCGACACGGTGCCTGCGGAGACGCCGACGTGCTTTGCGATGTCGTAGATGGTGGCCATGGCGTTAGTTCTCCTGTCTGCTGTGCAGTGCACAACAGGTCCTGCGTGAGCCCCTGCTAGGATAATGCAATCGATTGCATCGAGGGCGAATCACGTTGAAGACGCTCAAGGGTCCAGCGCTGTTCCTGGCGCAGTTCATCGGCGACACGACTCCTTTTGATCGGCTGGACACGCTGGCCGGGTGGGCCGCGGGCCTGGGCTATTCTGGCGTACAAGTCCCCACCAGCGCGCCCCACCTGTTCGATCTGGCCGAGGCCGCGCGCAGCCAGGCGTACTGCGACGACATCGCCGGCATGCTGGCCGGTCATGGCCTGCAGATCACCGAGCTGTCCACCCATCTGCAGGGGCAGCTGGTGGCGGTCCATCCGGCCTACGACAGCCTGTTCGACGGATTCGCGCCAGCGGACAAGCGCGGCGACCCGGCCGCCCGCCAGGCTTGGGCAGTCGAGCAGCTTCTGCTGGCCGCCAAAGCCAGCCAGCGCCTGGGGCTGACCGCGCATGCCACGTTCTCCGGCGCATTGGCCTGGCCCTATTTCTATCCCTGGCCGCAGCGCCCGCCGGGGCTGGTGGAGGCAGCCTTCGCCGAACTCGGCCGTCGCTGGCGTCCGATCCTCGATGCCTTCGATGCCTGCGGCGTGGACCTGTGCTTCGAGATCCACCCCGGCGAGGACCTGCACGACGGCGCGACCTTCGAGCGCTTCCTCGACGTGGTGGACCATCATCCCCGCGCCAAGATCCTGTACGACCCCAGCCACCTGCTGCTGCAGCAGATGGACTACCTGGGGTTCATCGACCGCTACCACGCGCGCATCGGCATCTTCCACGTCAAGGACGCGGAGTATCGCGCCAGCGCGAGCAGCGGCGTGTATGGCGGCTACCAGGACTGGATCGATCGTCCGGGCCGGTTCCGTTCGCCCGGTGACGGCCAGATCGACTTCAAGGCGATCTTCTCCAAGTTCGCCCAGTACGACTTCCCCGGATGGGCGGTACTGGAGTGGGAGTGCTGCCTGAAGCACCCGGAGGACGGCGCACGCGAAGGTGCCGCCTTCATCCGCGACCACATCATCCGGGTGACCGAGCGCGCCTTCGATGACTTCGCCGACAGCGGCACGGACGCCGCATCACTGCACCGCATGCTGGGAATCTGAGCCATTACCGCCCCGGGAGGGCAAGCCATGTCGCACGCCATGTCGCGCTTGGGCGCGATGATGTTTCTGCAGTTCTTCATCTGGGGAGCGTGGTTCGTGACCCTCGGGACGTACCTGGTGCAGGGCCCGCTGCAGGCCAGCGCCAGCCAGGTGGCCACCGCCTTCCTCAGCCAGTCGATCGGCGCGATCGTGGCGCCGTTCCTGGTCGGCCTGATCGCCGATCGCTACTTCGCCGCGCAGCGCATCCTCGCGGTGCTGCACCTGGCCGGCGCGGTACTGATGTGGCTGGCGTCCACCGCCACCAGCTTCAGCGTGTTCTCGGCCTGCGTGATGGGCTACATGCTGCTGTTCATGCCGACGCTGGCACTGGCCAACAGCGTAGCGATGCGGCACATGCAGTCGCCCGAGAAACAGTTCCCGCTGGTACGCGTGGCCGGCAGCATCGGCTGGATCGTCGCAGGCGTGCTGATCGGCTGGCTGGGGTGGGAGCAGGCCCATCGGCTTGAACTGACCTTCCGCATGGCCGCGCTGGCATCACTGGTGCTCGGCCTGTATGCGTTCACCCTGCCGCACACGCCGCCACTGGCACAGCAGCGCGATGCTGGGCTGGGACAGATCCTCGGGCTGGACTCGCTGCGGCTGCTGAAGTCGCGCGCCTACCTGGTGTTCTTCCTGGCCTCCATCGCCATCTGTATCCCGCTGTCGTTCTACTACAACTTCACCAATCCGTATCTCAACGACCTGGGCGTGCGCGGCGCCGCGGGCCTGCAGTCGCTGGGCCAGGTTTCCGAGGTGCTGCTGATGCTGGCCATGCCGTTCCTGTTCGTGCGGCTGGGGGTGAAGACCATGCTGGCGGTCGGCATGGCGGCCTGGGTGGTGCGCTACGTCCTGTTCGCCTTCGGCGATGCGGGCAGCGGCTTCTCGCTGCTGGTGATCGGCATCGTGCTGCACGGCATCTGCTACGACTTCTTCTTCGTCACCGGCCAGATCTACACCGATGCCCATGCCGGCCCCGCCGTGCGCAGCAGCGCGCAGGGCTTCATCACCCTGGCCACGTACGGCGTGGGCATGCTGATCGGCACCTTCCTGTCCGGCGCGGTGGTGGAGCACTTCACCACGGCCGCCGGACGCGACTGGCAGCAGATCTGGCTGTTCCCGGCCGCTGTCGCGCTGGTCGTGCTGATCGCCTTCCTGCTGCTGTTCCGCGACCGGCCCGCCGTGGCCGCCGCATCTTCCACACCCTGAGGATTCGAGCCGATGCCAACGCTTGGAATCGCCATCGTCGGCACCGGCATGATCGGCGCCGTGCACCGCCGCGCGGCCTTGCTCGCCGGTGCCGAGGTACGCGGCGTCGCCGCTTCGTCAGCGCAGCGCGCGCGTGAGATGGCGCAGCTGTGGAATGTCCCGCGCGCCTACCGGGATATCGAGGCGGTGATCGCCGATCCGCAGGTGCAGGTCGTGCATGTCTGCACGCCCAACCATCTGCACCGCGCGATGGCGCAGGCCGCGCTGGAAGCCGGCAAGCACGTGATCTGCGAGAAACCGCTGGCGACCACGCTGGACGATGCGCAGGCGCTGGCGGCGCTGGCCACGTCGAACGGACTCGTCGCCACGGTACCCTTCGTCTACCGCTACCACCCGGTGATCCGCGAAGCGCGCGCACGCATCGCCCACGGCGATCTGGGGCCGCTGCACCTGATCCACGGCAGCTACCTGCAGGACTGGCTGCTGGACCCGGCCAGCAACAACTGGCGCGTGGACCCGGCATTGGGCGGCACGTCGCGCGTGTTCGCCGACATCGGCTCGCACTGGTGCGACCTGGTGGAATGGGTCAGCGGCGAACGCTTCGTCGAGGTCAGCGCGGCGTTCTCTACGGTCATCGCCGAGCGCGGCGCCGTCAGCGGACAGAGCTTCAGCACGCCAACCGCAGCCAGCGCAATGCAGGAGGTAACGAGCGAGGACGTGGCTGCGGCGATGTTCAGGACCGGTGCCGGTACGCTGGCATCTCTGACGGTCAGCCAGGTCTCGGCCGGACGCCACAATCGCCTCTGGTTCGAGATCGATGGCGCAAAGGCCAGCGTGGCCTTCAACCAGGAGGATGCCGAGCGGCTGTGGATCGGCCTGCCCGACCAGCGCGAGGAGGTCTTCGTGCGCGGGCCGGGCGCCGGCAGTGCCGAACAGCGCCGGCTGTCGCTGCTACCCGCCGGCCACGCGCAGGGCTACGCACAGTGCTTCGAAGCATTCGTCGCCGACAGCTATCGCGCCATCGAGGGCGAGCGGCCGCAGGGCCTGCCCACCTTCGAGGACGGCGTGCGCTCGGCGCAGATCGTCGATCGTGTCATTGCATCGGCCAGGTCGCGCGCCTGGACTGCCATCGGTTGAAACCCGGGAGGATCTGTTGATGAAAGCCCTTGTCCATGGAACTGCAAGCCTCGTCCTGCTGCTCGCTGCCCTGCCCGCTTTCGCGGTCGAAGCCGCCAGCACCCAGAAGCCGATCGCGGTACAGATGTACACCCTGCGCGATGCCGGCTCGCTCGAGCAGCAGCTGAAGATCGTCCACGACGCAGGCGTCCATGCGGTGGAAACGGTCGGCACGCAGAACACCAGCGCGGCCGAACTCAAGCAGCTGCTGGACCGGTATTCGATCAGGGCGGTTTCATCGCATGTGCCGCTGGCCGAGCTGCGCAGCAACCTGGATGGGGTGGTGACCTTCAACCGGTCGATCGGCAACACGACGCTGGTGGTGCCGTACCTGGACAAGAAGGATCGCCCGATCGATGCCGCCGGCTGGACCGCCCTGGGCCAGGAACTGGGCCGCATCGCAAAACAGGTGCGTGGCAAGGGCATGCGCCTGGCCTACCACAACCACGACTTCGAACTGGCCGACTTCGACGGCAGGACCGGACTGGAGCTGCTGTTCGCCGCCGCCGGTCCCGACCTGCAGACCGAGCTGGACCTGGCCTGGGTCGCGCGTGCGGGCCTGGACCCGGCGGTGATGCTGGCAAAGTTCCGCGGCCACGTATTCGCGGTGCACGCCAAGGACAATGCGCCCAAGGGCCAGGCCGAAGACGAAGGCGGATTCGCTGCGGTGGGCCAGGGCGTGCTGGACTGGAACGCGATCCTGCCTGCTGCGGCAGCCGCCGGCGTGCACTGGTACATCATCGAGCACGACCAGCCGCGCGATCCGGCCAAGGTCATCCAGACCGGTGCGGACTACCTGCGTGAACACCTGACCACCCGCGTGCCCGCCCGTGCGCGGCGCTGACGCATCAAGGAGCCCCACATGAAAATGATCCTGGCAATGGCGGTGGCCCTGGGCGGCATGAGCGCTGCGACAACCGCCTGGTGCAAGGACGATCCGGCTGCGGGTGCAAAGCTCTACACCGCGAACTGCGTGGCCTGCCACGGCGCCGATCGCGCGGGCATGCCGGGCGCGTTCCCCGCGCTCACCGACATCGGCAAGCGCATGGCACCCGCGCAGATCAAGGAGAAGATCAGCAAGGGCGGCGGATTGATGCCGCCCTTCTCCCAGCTGTCGCAACAGGAAATCGATGACATCGCCAGCTACCTGGCGAAGTAAGCGGCCGGCGACCACGCCGGCCACGTGCCACTACAGCTCGCGCACCCAGATGTTGCGGTAGCTGACCCTGGCGTCATGTTCCTGCAGATAGAGCGGCGCACACGCATGCGGCGCGTACGAAGGCGCGCCGATGTACTCGGTCCTGCCTGCCAGCACGGTGTCGTCCTGCACCAGCACGCCGTTGTGCAGCACTGTGATGCGCGCGGGCGAGACAAGCCCGCCGCCCTGCGAGAAACGTGGCGCCTTCCAGAGGATGTCGTAGGCCTGCCACTGTCCCGGTGCGCGCGAGGCGTTCACCAACGGCATGGCCTGCTTGTAGATCGAGCCCGCCTGGCCATTGGCATAGGTCGGGTTGTTGTAGCTGTCGAGCACCTGCAGCTCGTACAGCTCCTGCAGGAAGATGCCGCTGTTGCCGCGGTTCTGTCCGTCGAAGCCCTTCGTGTCGGTGGGCGTGCGCCACTCGACATGCAGCTGGACGTCGCAGAAGCGTTGCCTGGTGCGGATGCCCTTGCTGCCGGGCACGACGGTCATGGCGCCATCGGCAACCTTCCAGGGCACGCGTCCGCCCTGCTCCGACTCCCACGCGGAGACATCCTTGCCATCGAACAGCACGATTGCATCGGACGGGGCCTTGCCTGGCGGCGTAGCCACGGTCGCAGGCACCGGCGTCCACACCTCGGTCTTCTTCGGGTCGCGCGCGGCGTCGGCACCGTTCTGCGCGAACACGGGTGCGGCGGCCAGCGCGGTGGCCGCGATCAGCAGCGGCTTGATCATCCTGTTGCGCTCCATCAGCTGGTCCCCCAGGCGGGCGTGCCGGGAACATAGGCGAGATCGCCGTCGTAGCGCCCCGGCACCGCAACGTACTGCAGCACTCCGGTGGCGCCGACCTTGGAGGTGAAGAAGCCGAAGATGGCCAGCTGCTTGAGCATCGTGAAGTAATGCGGCATCGCCTCGCCCTCTTCAGGCGTACCGGTTTCGGTCACATCGGCATGGCGTGCCTTGGCTTCTGCATCGAGCGTGCGCAGCAATTCGGTTCGGGCTTCCGGCGTAAGCGACACAAAGCGGCCACCCGCGCGCTTGTCGATATCGGTCAGCCCTGCACGGAAGGTCGCCTGCTGCCGGGCGGTGTAGCAGTCACTGACGAACGTCGCCATGAACAGGCCGGCGCCGGCATCCTTCGCCCCTGGCGTCCGGGTCCGCGGCAGGATGGTCTCGGCGATCTCGTCCAGCGTGGCGACGTCGGCATCGGAGAAATGAATCTTGGTGGCGGCGGCCGGTGCCTGCCCCTGCACAAGCGCAGGCAACCCAACCATGGCCGCACCGGTGGCGGCGACGATCATCTTCAACAGCTCGCGGCGATCCATCACAGGTTCCCCGCTTTCAGTTCGCGCACCGCATGGTCGGCCGCGCGCGCGGTCAGCGCCATGTAGGTCAACGAAGGATTCACGCAGGCGCTGGAGGTCATGCAGGCCCCGTCGGTCACATAGACGTTGGGTGCATCCCAGACCTGGTTGTGCGGGTTCAGCACCGAGCTCTTCCGATCACGTCCCATGCGCGCGGTCCCCATTTCGTGGATGCCCTTGCCCGGGGCGTAGTCGTTGTCGTGCATCTTCACGTCCTTGACGCCGGCCGCCTCCAGCATCTCGGCGGCATCGGCGGCCATGTCCTTGCGCATCGCCAGTTCGTTGGCGCGCATGGCAACGTCCATCGCCAGCACCGGCAGCCCCCACTTGTCCTTGCGGTCGCGGTCCAGGCGGATCGTGTTGTCGTGGTGCGGCAGCATTTCACCGAACCCGGTCATGCCGATGCGCCAGTCACCGGGCACAGTCAGCGCCTCCTTCAGGTCGGCACCGATGTTCAGCTCGGCGATCTCGCGCGACCAGCCGGTGCGGCTGGCGCCGCCCTGGTAGCCGAACCCGCGCAGGTAGCCGCGCTTGTCGGCCGCGACGTTGCGGAAACGCGGAATGTAGAAGCCGCAGGGACGACGGCCGAAGTAGTACTTGTCTTCATAGCCCTCGACCCGGCCGGAGGCGCCCGCTCCGAAATGATGGTCCATCACGTTGTGCCCGAGCTCGCCCGACGATGAGCCCAGCCCGGCCTCCCACACATCGGTGGCCGAGTTCATCAACAGCCACGTCGAGTTGAACGACGACGCGTTGAGGAAGATCACCTTGGCCGTGTACTGGTAGGTCTGGCCGGTCTCGGCGTCGATGACCTCCACGCCGCGGGCACGCTTGCGGTCCTTGTCGTAGAGCACTTCCTTGACGATCGAGAACGGCCGCAACGTCAGGTTTCCGGTTTTCATCGCCGCTGGCAGCGTCGCCGCCTGGGTCGAGAAGTAGGCACCGAAGGGGCAGCCCAGGATGCACTTGTTGCGGTACTGGCAGTTGACGCGCCCCTGCTCGGGCATCGGCTTGGTGATGTTGGCGGTGCGCGAGTGGATCATGTGCCGGGTACCGCCGAACGCCTTCTTGATCCGTGCAGCTACGTCCTTCTCGACGATGTTCAACGGGATCGGCGGCAGGAACTCACCATCCGGCAACACATCCAGTCCTTCGCGCGTGCCGGCGATGCCGGCGAACTTTTCCACATGGTCGTACCACGGCGCGATGTCGGCGTAGCGGATCGGCCAGTCGGTGGCGATGCCGTCCTTGAGGTTGGCCTCGAAGTCCAGGTCGGAGAAGCGATAGCTCTGCCGGCCCCACAACAAAGAGCGACCACCGACGTGGTAGCCGCGGAACCAGTCGAAGCGCTTGGTCTCGATGTAGGGCGAGTCCTGTTCGTTGGCCCACATCCCTTCCAGGTTCTCGGCGAGGCCGTAGTCGCGCATCAGCACCGGGAACTCGGCCTTCATCGCCTTCGTTGGCCGGTTGCGGTGCGGGAAGTCCCACGCTTCCTTCATCGCATTGACGTAGTCCTTGACGTGCTCGATGTTGCGCCCGCGCTCCAGCATCAGGACCTTAAGGCCCTTTTCGGTCAGCTCCTTCGCCGCCCAACCGCCACTGATTCCCGAGCCAACAACAATGGCGTCGTAGTGATTATCTGCCATGGGTTTCTCACCTGGGTGGATATCGTTTCAGACGTCGCAGAGGCGGATCGCCTCGCGCAATGAGGCAACGGGATCGGGCGCTGCAGGCGTGAACTCCTGCGCCAGATACCCCTTGAAACCGGTGTCGCGGATCGCGCGACAGATGGCCGGATAGTGGAGCTCCTGCTGGTCTCCGATCTCGTTCCGGCCCGGCACACCTGCGGTGTGGTAATGCTTGAAGCAGGCGTGATGCTTGCCGATGGTGGCGATGATGTCGCCCTCCATGATCTGCATGTGGTAGATGTCGTAGAGCAGACCGAAATTGTCCGAGCCCAGCCGCTGGCACAGCTCCACGCCCCACGCAGAGTGGTCGCACAGGTAGTCGCGATGATCGACCTTGGAGTTCAGCAGCTCCATCACCAGCACGACGCCGCGCTTCTCGGCATGCCCGAGGATGCGCTTGAGGCCGGCCTCGGCATTGGCCATGCCTTCGGCGGGGTCCATGCCGTTGCGATTACCGGAGAAGCAGATCAGGTTGCGGTAGCCGGCGTCAGCCACCAGGTCGATGTGCTGCGTGTAGCGCTCCACCAGCTGGTCGTGGAATTCGCGGCCGGCAAAGCCCTTGGTCAGGCCGAGCTCCGCGCCGTTGCACATCGAGCTGTACACGCCATGGGCTTTCAGCGTCGGCCAGTCCTCCGGACCGACCAGGTCGATCGCGGCAAAACCAATGTCCTTCACCGTCGCGCAGAGCTGGGCAACCGACAGCTGCGGGAAGGTCCAACGGGCCACGGAGTGCTTCAGGTTGCCCTTGAGCGCTGCGGTGGCGGCGAATGCAGGCAACGCTCCCGCAGTACCCAGAGCTACGCCTCCAGCAACCGCCATGCGCAACGCATCGCGCCGCGTGAGGCCCGTCGCCGGAGCCGGTCTGATCGAATGGATGGACATCCACCTGCCGGCCTCCCAACCGGTATCAAACGCAACGATTCACAGCAATGCAATCGATTGCACCATAGGGGAGGAAATTGTCTGTTTGCAAGTCGCGGTGCACGAAAATTCAATGCTGCGGGGCACAACTCCGCAGGAATCGCGGACAAAGAAAAGCCCCGCATGAGCGGGGCTTTCTTTTGTGCTGCAGGCGAGCGTCCGATCAGAACGGAATATCGTCGTCAGCGAAGTCGTCCATCGGCGGCGCCTGCTGCGGCTGCGGACGCTGGTTGCCACCCTGGTTGCCGTAACCGCCGCCCTGGTTGCCGCCCTGGTTGCCATAGCCACCGCCCTGGCCGCCACGCTGGCCGCCGCCACCGCCGCCGTACTCCTGGCGCGGGGCCTGCTGGCGCTGCGGGCGATCGCCACCGTAGTTGCCACCACCGCCGCCACCGCCGCCTTCACCACGGCCGCCCAGCATCTGCATTTCATCGGCAACGATGTCGGTGGAGTACTTCTCCACGCCGTCCTGGCCGGTGTACTTGTCGTAGCGCAGGCTGCCTTCGACGTAGACCGAGCTGCCCTTGCGCAGGTACTCGCCGGCGATCTCGCCGAGCTTGCCGAAGAACACCACGCGGTGCCATTCGGTACGTTCCTGCTGGTTGCCATCCTTGTCCTTGCGGACGCTGGTGGTGGCCAGGCTGATGCGGGTGATCGCCATGCCGCTCTGGGTGTACTTCACGTCCGGGTCGTTGCCGAGGTTGCCGACCAGGATGACTTTGTTGATGCCGCGCGCCATAGATGGATTCTTCCGTTGTCCGGGGCTGGACCAGTGATAGCACACCCGACGGGGTGCCGATACGCTGGACCTCCCACGGTTGCGAATGGGGGATATCGGAACGAGGCATCTTACCATTCCCTTCGCCCCCGGCCCGTCGGGAATCCGGCCGATACGGGTCGGAACCGGCCTCAACGAAGCAGGGGGCGATCCAGCAGCAGGCCGGTGACCCGCGTAACCTCCCCCACCGCCACCACCTTGGGCCCTTCATGGCAGTGGAAGCGCACGCCCGGCCGGATACGCTCCCGGTGCAGCCCCGCCCTCAGCACCTCATTGACCACGGTCAGGCCGGCCAACAGGGACTCTCCCACCGGCAGCGGCAGCTCGGTCGCCCAGCTGTCGCCCTCAGCGTGCCGGAAGTCGGGCCAGATCATGAACAGCTCGGGTGTCCCGGCGTCATCGGCGTAGGCGAAGTCCCAGCGGATACCGTTCCGGGCCGGGCTGCGACGCCCACCCTCCTCTGGCGCAAGGATGCGGATCCGCGCCTCGAAATCGTCGGGGACACCCGGGTACAGGCGAAAGGTCATCGCTTGGCTCCATCAGGCTATGGTGTTGACCGTCGCACGACCGCGACCGTGGCCACAAGCAGTGACGGCCAGGACGGCCAGCAGCCACCGCATGGCATCATGCCCAGGCACCTTCCACCCTGCCCCCTCCCGCGTGCCCATGACCATCAAAGGCAAAGCCACCTCCCTGGACATCGCCCACCTGGCCGGGGTCTCCCAGCCGACCGTGTCGCGGGCGCTCCGTGGCAGCCCGATGGTCAACGCCGAGACCCGCGAGCGCATCCTGCGCATCGCCCGCGAGCTGAACTACAAGGTCGACAAGAACGCCTCCAGCCTGCGCCTGCGCAACGCCGGCACCCTGGCCCTGCTGTTCTTCGAGGACCCGACCAACGACGACTCGCTGATCAACCCGTTCTTCCATTCGATGCTGGGCTCGATCACCCGCGCCTGCGCGCTGCACGGGCAGGACCTGCTGGTCTCGTTCCAGCAGTTGTCCACCGACTGGCAGGCCGATTACGAGGACAGCAACAAGGCCGATGGCATCATCCTGCTCGGCTACGGCGACTACCACGAATCGCGCGACCGCCTGCAGCGGCTGGTCGAACAGGGCACGCACTTCGTGCGCTGGGGCGCCGCCCTGCCCGGCCAGCCCGGCGTGTCGATCGGCAGTGACAACTTCCAGGGCGGGCACGACATCACCACCCACCTGCTGCAGCAGGGCTGCCGCCGCATTGCCTTCCTCGGTCATGCCTCCAGCCACTACCCCGAGTTCCAGGAGCGCTACCGCGGCCATGTCGCGGCCATGCAGGAACACGGCCTGGCTGCGGAGCCGGCGCTGCAGCACGATGCGATCACCACCGAGGCGTCCGGCCAGGAAGCCTGCCAGGCCCTGCTGGCTCGCAACGCGCCGATCGACGCCATCTGCGCGGCCAGCGACCTGATCGCCATCGGCGCGATGCGGGCCCTGCGCGAGGCCGGCCTGCAGGTGCCACAGGACGTCGCGGTGACCGGGTTCGACGACATTCCACTGGCAGCCTCTGTGTCCCCGGCGCTGACAACGGTGCAGCAGGACACCAAGCAGGCCGGCCAGCTGCTGGTGGAGCGCCTGCTGGCACTGATCGGCCGGCAGCCGGTGGAGAGCCAGAGCATCCCGGTGAAGCTGGTGGTGCGGGAATCGTCGCTGCGCGGGTAGGCACCGCAGGGCCGGCGCCCCTGCCAACGCACGACGGCCGGATTCTCCCCCCATGACCAACGGCGGATGCGCACGGACGCTGATGCGCGGATAACGCGCAGACATCGCCCATGGAAAGGTGTACGTCGCATGCTGAAGATCGATTCGCTGTCCAAGACGTACGCCAACGGCGTGCATGCCCTCAACAACGTCACCCTGGACATCCCGCGCGGCATGTTCGGCCTGCTCGGCCCGAACGGCGCCGGCAAGTCGTCGCTGATGCGCACGCTGTCCACCCTGCAGGAAGCCGACAGCGGCACGGCCACGCTCAGCATTCCGGGCGAAGCGTCGATCGACGTGCTGCGCGACAAGGACGCGGTGCGCCGCCGGCTGGGCTACCTGCCGCAGGATTTCGGCGTGTACCCGAAAGTCAGCGCGCTGGACCTGCTGGAACATTTCGCGGTGCTCAAGGGCCTGACCCAGCGCGCCCAGCGCCGCGAGGTGGTCGATGGGCTGCTGCAGCAGGTGAACCTGTGGGACGCGCGCAAGCGCAAGCTGGGCACCTACTCCGGCGGCATGCGCCAGCGCTTCGGCATCGCCCAGGCGCTGCTGGGAGACCCGCGGCTGGTGATCGTCGATGAACCCACCGCCGGCCTCGACCCGGAAGAGCGCAACCGTTTCCTCAACCTGCTGGCGGCGATCGGCGAAAACGTGGCGGTGATCCTGTCCACCCACATCGTCGAGGACGTGACCGACCTGTGCCCGACGATGGCGATCATGAACAAGGGCCAGGTACTGCTGACCGGCCGCCCTGCCGAGGCCATCGACGCCCTGCAGCACCAGGTCTGGCGCAAGCAGGTCGATCCTTCGGAACTGGCCGACCACGAAGCGCGCTACGTGGTGCTGTCCACGCGCCTGGTCGGTGGCCGCCCGGTGATCCACGTGCACAGCGCCAACGACCCCGGTGACGGCTTTGCGGCCGTGGCGCCCGACCTCGAGGACGTGTACTTCCAGCGCCTGCGCCTGCAGGCCCGTGCCCGCGCGGCAGCCTGAGCGGAGCGCGCCATGATCCTCGACTTCTTCCGATTCGAGCTGCGCGAACAGCTGCGTTCCCCGCTGCTGTGGCTGCTGGCCGGGCTGTTCGCCCTGCTCGCCTTCGCCGCCGCCTCCAGCGACGCCGTGCAGATCGGTGGCGGCAGCGGCAACGTGCACGGCAACGCGCCCACCGTGATCGCGCAGATGCTGGGCATCTTCACCCTGCTCGGCATGCTGGTCACTGCGCTGTTTGTCAGCAATGCGCTGCTGCGTGACTTCGAGCTCGGCACCGCCGAACTGATCTTCGCCAGCCCGGTGAAGCGCCGCGACTACCTGGCCGGACGCATCGCCGCCGCCCTGGCGGCCGGCGTGCTGGTCTACGTCGTGATTGCGTTCGGCCTGTGGCTGGCGCCGTTCATGCCGTGGGTCGACCCCGAACGCATGGGCCCGATCAGCTGGCAGGGCTATGCCTGGACGTTCGCGGTCATCGTCATTCCCAACCTGTTGTTCACTACGGCATTGCTGTCACTGCTGGCGGCACTGACCCGTTCGATCCTGTGGGTCTACATCGGCCTGGTGGCCTACCTCGTACTGTATGGCGTCAGTGCAGCCCTGCTGCGCGACATCGACAACACGTGGATCGCAGTGCTGAGCGAGCCGCTGGGCATGCGCGCACTCAGCCGCACGATCCGCTACTGGTCCACCGCTGAGCGCAACAGTGGAATTCCTGAGCTGGCCGGCTATCTGCTGGCCAACCGCGCCCTGTGGCTCGGCGTAGCGGCGGTGCTGTTCGCTGCCACGTTCGCGCTGTTCCGTACCGAGCGCAGCGGCAGTGGCCGCCGCCGCTGGGGCCGCAGGCAGGTGCTTCCGGTTGCTGATGCGGTGGCAGTCCGCCCCACCCGCGCACCGCTGCCGCGCGTGGTGCCGGCGTTCACTGCCACCACGGCGTGGCAGCAGTTCCTGCGCCAGGTCCGTTTCGATACACGCGGCGTTCTGCGCAGCGTGCCGTTCATCGTGCTGCTGGTACTGGGCCTGGCCAACTTCCTGCCCAGCGCGCTGTTCCGGCAGACGCTGTACGGCACCTCGATCTGGCCGGTCACCTCGCAGATGATCATGGGCCTGCAGGGCGCCTTCAGCTGGCTGCTGGTGATCATCGTGCTGTTCTTCGCCGGCGAGCTGGTCTGGAAGGAACGCAGCGCGCGCATCAACGAAGTGACGGACGCCATGCCGGTGCCGAACTGGGTACCGCTGCTGGCCAAGTTCACCGCGCTGCTGGCGGTGATCGTCTGCTTCCAGACCGCCGGTGCGATGGCGGCGATGGGCGTGCAGCTGGCCAAGGGCTACACGCATCTTGAGCCGCTGCTGTACCTGCGCAGCCTGGCGCTGGATTCAGTGGTCTACATCCTGATGGGCGGCCTGGCGCTGGTGCTGCAGGTACTCACCAACAACAAGTTCATCGGCTACGCGCTGCTGATCGTGGTGATGATCGGCCAGGGTGTGCTCGGCCTGCTCGACTACACGCAGAACCTGTACAACTTCGGCAGCTGGCCCAACGCGCCCTATTCGGACATGAACGGCTACGGCCACTTCCTGACCGGTCAGCTGGCGTTCCAGGGCTACTGGGCGTTGTTCCTGCTGACGTTGATGTGCCTGGCGTCGGCATTCTGGGTGCGCGGCGTCAGCCAAGGGCTGCGCCAGCGCCTGGCCCTGGCCGGCCGCCGCCTGCGCGGTCCGACCGGCGTCTTCGCTGGCGTAGCGGCCTTGGCCTTCATCGGCGTGGGCGGCTGGCTGTACTGGAGCACCAACATCCGCAACGAGTTCATCTCGCCCGACCAACAGCTGGACCTGCAGGCGCGCTACGAGCGTGAACTGTCGAAGTACCGCACTCTGCCGCAGCCTCGCATCGTGGCGGTGGACAACCGCGTGGACCTGTTCCCCGAATCGCAGTCGATGGTGATCGATGCGAACTGGACGGTGCGCAACACGCATGCCGTGCCGATCCAGGACGTGCATGTCTCGATGGGCGACGACAAGCAGCTGGTCGCGGTTGACCTGGGTGGGCAGACCTTGTCGATGCACGACGCCGACCTTGGCTACCGCATCTACCGCTTGGCCACGCCACTGCAACCGGGTGAAAGCCGCAACGTCCACTTCCGGGTGGTGCAGAAACCCAACGGCATCACCGCTGGCCAGGCACCAAGCAACATCGTCGACAACGGCACCTTCTTCAACAGCCGCGTGCTGCCCTCCTTCGGCTACAACGAGGGTGCCGAGATCAGCGACCGCAACGAACGCCGCAAGCGCGGCCTCGGCGAGCCGCGGCGCATGCCCAAGCTGGAAGACGAAGCCGCGCGCGCCAACACCTACATTTCCAACGACGCCGACTGGCTCGATTTCCGTACCACGGTCTGCACCGCGCCGGACCAGGTGGCGTTGGCGCCGGGCTACCTGCAGAAGGAGACCACGGTGAATGGCCGCCGCTGCTTCAGCTACGCCATGGACCGGCCGATGCTGAACTTCTACGCCTACCTGTCGGCACGCTGGGAGGTGCGCAGGGCGAAGTACAAGGACATCCCGGTGGAGGTCTACTTCGACCCGGCGCACGGCTACAACGTGGACCGGATGATCGAAGCGGTGCAGAAGTCGCTGGCCTACTATGAAGCCAACTTCACGCCTTACCAGCACCGCCAGGTACGCATCATCGAGTTCCCGGGCTATGCGCGTTTCGCGCAGTCGTTCGCCAACACCATCCCCTACTCCGAGGCCATCGGCTTCATCGCCGACCTGCGCGATCCGGACAAGGTGGACTACGTGTTCTACGTGACCGCGCACGAGATCGCGCACCAGTGGTGGGCGCACCAGGTGATCGGTGCCAACGTGCAGGGCGCGACGGTGCTGTCCGAATCGTTGTCGCAGTACTCTGCGCTGATGGTGATGGAGCAGGAGTACGGCCGCCAGCACATGCGCCAGTTCCTCAAGCGCGAGCTGGATGGTTACCTGTCTGGACGCGGTGGCGAGGCCATCGAGGAGCAGCCGCTGGAGCGCGTGGAGAACCAGCAGTACATCCACTACCAGAAGGGTTCGCTGGTGTTCTACCGGCTGCGCGAGGAAATCGGCGAGCAGGCGCTGAACCGCGCGTTGAAGCGCTTCCTGCAGGACAAGGGCTATCAGCAACCGCCGTACACCACCTCGCGCGAACTGCTGGACTACATCCGGGCGGAGACCCCGGCCGACCGCCAGCAGCTGGTCACCGACCTGTTCGAGAAAATCAGCTTCTACGACAACCGGGTGATGGCCGCCAGCGCCCGCAAGCGTGATGACGGCCGCTACGAGGTGACCCTGGACCTGCACGCCGCCAAGCAGTACGCCGACGGCAAGGGCAAGGAGAGCGACGGCACGATGGATGACTGGGTCGAGATCGGCGTGTTCGCCAACGGGCCGTCGGGCAAGGAGCGCGACCAGAAGGTGCTGTACCTGCAGCGCCACCACATCACCAGCGCCGCGCCGAAGATCACGGTAACCGTGGATGAAAAGCCGGATGAAGCGGGCTTCGACCCGTACAACAAGCTGATCGACCGGGTGAGCGATGACAACCGGCGCAAGGTGACGATGTGAAGGACGAGGTGATGCCGGTCGAGCGGCCGGCATCATCGCTGGCGGAGCTGCTTCGAGCACATGGACTCTGTGGGGAACTGCCGTGCCGGTCATGATCTACGGTTTCACTGGTCGATACACCGGCAACGCCGAATTCGAGTGGAACGCACCCAGCGTCGGAGCACACCATCAGGCAATGCTGTTCCTGCTGCAGGACGATGAACGCCATGCATTCGACCTCGCGTTGGCCGAATGCTTCCGTTTCGGCTTCGATGAAATCCGGGATCTACGCTGTGGCCATCTGCAGGTCGATGTACTCAACACAGATGCCTACCGCGGCTTTGCTGTCTTCTACGAAGAAGCGCTGGAAGCCGGCTCTGCCCTGCTCTACTACCCCGCCCCGCTGTAGTGCCGAGCCATGCTCGGCACACCATCGTCATCCACCGCGCAGTCTCAACGCGCTGCAGCCTTCGGCCCCAGCAACGCCAGCAGCACATAGACCACGATCGAGGCGACGGTACCAAGTGCCGCCGGCAACCCGAAGGCCCAGGCCGACCGGCCCTGCTGGCGCGCCCACTGCGCCAGATGCCACGCCGCGCCCAGGTTGATCAGCCAGGCAATGGCGAAGACCGGCCACAGCACCATGCCCACCGCGCGCAGCAGGGGCATGGAGACCAGTGCGGCGACGATGGCTGCGATCAGGAAGATCAGTGCTGAGCGGGAGTGCCGGGCCGTTGCGGCGCTCATGCGGCCAACCTGCGCACCATCACCAGCACGCGGTGGCTGCGGTTGTCGGCTTCCTGCAGCGGCTTCCAGCCCAACCGCGCATACAGGCCGCCATCCAGGGATTCGGTCTGCAGGTACAGTTCGGAAACCCCCATCCGCACCGCCTGCGTCGCGGCCTGCTCGACCAGCGCGCCAGCCAGCCCACGCCCGCGATGACTATCGGCCACGAACACGCTGCCCAGCCAATGCTCGTACTGCGGGAAGGCCTGCATTTCCCGGCGCTTGAGCTGCACGGCACCGACCACCTGGTCTCCATCGAAGGTGGCGATCAGGTGCGGGAAACCTTCGGCATCCTGTGGCGGGTTCAGCCGCTGAAGTTCCTGTTCCAGCGACAGGCCAGCGTCGCGGCCCCATTCGGCGTGGTACCACCGGGCCAACTGCTGCCGTTCCGGTGCATCGGCGGGTAGTACCCTGAATTCCATGGCAATGCCTCGATGGGGAAGCGTTCTGTAGAGTCGAGCCGTGCTCGACTGATCTGGCACTGCGCGAAAGGCAGTCGAGCGTGGCTCGACACTACAAATATAGCGCGGTGGCCGCTCAGCGTTGGGCGAAGTCCTTCAGGATCTCGCCGATGCCGCTGGGCGAGATCTCAAAGCCCAACGAAGTACCCGGGTTGATCACCACGCCATAGCCACCCGGCACGCGGCGCAGTACATCCAGCATCCGCCAGCGGATCTGGTGTTCGGCCTGCTGGCTGTAGATGCCCACCCGCGACGGGTCGGTGAACACGGCCACGTGCAGGGTGCCCTGCTTGTCGAACAGCAGCGGGTCGAAGCCGCTGCCGTCAGGGGTGACCAGACTGCCGGTCAGCAGCAGCACCTCGGAGGCGACGAAGGCCTCCATGAAGGCGCGGATCGGCACCGTCCCGTCCATCGCCGCCTTCAGCAGGGTTTCGATCGGGGTCTGCGGGGCGAGGTCGGTCATGGCGGTACGGCGGGGCGTGAGGGATGCCTATTGTGCCGGATGCAGCCAAACCAGGTAGTGCCGGCCGCTGGCCGGCACCTGAAGGTGCCATGGATTCATGGGTTGCCGGCCAGCGGCCGGCACTACCGTCGCAGCCGCTGGTCCCGCGCCCGCTGGTCGGCCATCGCCTTGTCCAGCTCGGCCTGCAATGCCGGCTGCTGCACGGCGGCGTCCAGCACGTAGACCTTCACGCCGTGCGCGGGCACGTCGGCCTTCAGGGAGGCATCCACCTGCAACCAACCGCCGTCCAGTGCATCGCGCCAGCGGCCCGCCTGCACGTAACGCGCTACGGTGAAGGTTCTGGCCTGGTCCCCCTTGTTCAGCAGCACCAGCGCGGTCTGCGCCATGTCGCCCTGCTGCAGCACGCGGAGGAACACCGCCTCATCGCCCTGCAGGCGCTCGTTGACCTGCAGGCCGCGCTGCAGGGCCGGGGTGGCTGCGCGCAGCCTGGCGATGCGCTGCAGCGGCGCGAAGATCGGGCTCTGCGGGGCAGCGTCCACGCGCGGCTGACCGAAGTAGGCACGGTTTCCTGCGTGCTCGGCGCGACCACGCATGAAGCCGGTTTCCGAGCCGTAATAGACCACCGGAATACCACGCGCGGTGAACAGCCAGTTGTGCGCATCGATGAAGCCGCTGTCGCTGGCCTGCAGCCGCGGCATGTCGTGGTTGTCGTAGAAGCTCATCAGCTCGTACGGGTTGGCATACGGCCCACCGCTCAGGTGCAGCGGTTCGGCCAGGGTTTCAAAGCCCTTGCCGGCGGTGCCGAAGGTCTGTTCCAGTGCGCCGCGCAACGGGAAATCGAGCACGCTGACGTTGGCGTTGGCCGGCCAGGTGTGCTCGGCAATACGCGCGGCATCGTAATCGAACGCTTCGCCGAACATGAACATGCCTGGGTGCTCGGCGCGGATGCGTTTGACGAAGGCATGCCACCACGGGTGCGGCAGCCAGCCGATGGTGTCGATGCGCAACGCGTCCACGCCCTGCGCGGTCCACTGCAGGTAAGCGCCGACCAGGTAGTCCATCACTGCCGGATTGTCCTGATTGAAGTCGGACAGCTCGGCAAGGTTGCCGTCGAAGATCGATCCGTTCTTGCCGTCGACCGGACCGATGTTGTTGTAGAACGCGTGCAGCGGGTTGTGCTTCGGGTCCAGTTTCTGCGGCGGCAGGTTCTGGTGATCAGCGATCAGCGCTCCGTCCTTGTCGAAGATCTGGCCGAACTGCGGCTGCCGCGTCGGCATGGTCCAGGCTGGCGAGCCGTGGTTGCCGACGATGTCCAGCACCACCTTCAGGCCTGCACCATGCAGGCCCTTGGTCAACCCCGCGAAGTCCAGGTCCTTGCTGGGCAGGTGCTCATCGAGCTTGTAGAAGTTGATGCCCCAGTAGCCGTGGTAGCCGGTCTTGCCGCGATCGGTCAGCGTACTGGTGCAGCTGATCGGCTTGCTGCCGGTGAACGCCTCGTCCGGGTTGTCAACGATCGGCGTGATCCATACCGCGCCGAAGCCGAGGTTGCGGATGTACTGCGCATTGTCGAGTACGCCGCGGAAGTCACCGCCGAGATAGCCGATGTTGCCGTCCACCTTGTCCGGGCACGGCACCGGGATATCGAAGGTGCGATGCGTGCCACCCTGGTCGCGATGGTCGTTGGACGGGTCGCCGTTGACGAAGCGGTCGGTGACCACGAAGTACACCGCATCGCTGGCGAACGGTTCGGTGGTGCCCACATAGTCCGGGCGTGGCGCGGCCGCCGCATGGCCGGCCAGCAGTACCAGGGAAACAGCAACAGACAGCGCACCACGCATCACACCACCTCCGGACGGGACGGAACCCGCAGCACGCACAGGCCGGCAACGAACAGGCTGCAGCCGCCCAGCACCAGCACATGCATCGGCTGGCCACCCAGCCAGGCGCGCAGGGCAAAGCCGAGCGCGCTGGCCGCAACCAGCTGCGGGATCACGATGAAGAAATTGAAGATGCCCATGTACACGCCCATCTTCGATGCCGGCACGCTGTCGGACAACAGCGCATAGGGCAGCGAAAGAATGGACGCCCAGGCGAAGCCGACGCCGACCATCGACAGCAGCAGCCAGTGCGGGTCGCGGATGAACATCAGCGAGACCAGGCCGGCGCCGCCCAGCCACAGGTTGACCAGGTGGCTCCAGCGCAGGCCGATCGCACGCACCATCGGCGGGATCAGTACTGCGGCCAGCGCGGCGAAGCCGTTGTAGGCACCAAACAGCACGCCCACCCAGTTGGCGCCCTCGTTGTAGGCCGCTGACTGCGGATCGGTCGAGCCGAAGTGGGTACCCGCCACCGCGGCGGTGGTGTAGATCCACATCGCAAACAGCGCGAACCACGAGAAGAACTGCACCCACGCCAAACGACGCATGGTCACCGGCATCGCGCGCAGGTCACCGACGATGGCGGCCAGCATATGCGTGGCCGGCAACGCACGCGCGGCCGCCAGCAGCAGGCCATAGCCGGCACACAGGCCGGCCAGCACGTACAGCATCCTGTCGCCCTGCCGCCAGGCGATCAGCAGCGCCAGCAGCACGCCCAGCCCCAGCCATACGGCCACCTGTGCCCACGGTGCCGGGCCACTGATCGCAGCCCCTGCGTGGTGCGCCGGCGGCTCGGCGTCATCGAAACCGGCCAGCTCTGCCGGCGAGTACTCGCGGGTGCTGACCACCGTCCAGGTGATCGCCGCCAGCAGCACCACCGCGCCGAAGTAGAACGCATAGCGCACGGTATCAGGCACTTCGCCTGCGGCGGCCGTATTGGCGACCCCGAAGCGGGCGAGGATGAAGGGCAGGAAGCTGGCGACGATGGCGCCCACGCCGATGAAGAAGCTCTGCATCGCGTAGCCGGCCGGCCGCTGGCGTGGTGCCAGCTGATCACCGACGAAGGCGCGGAACGGTTCCATCGACACGTTGATGGAGGCGTCCAGCACCCACAAGGTACCGGCGGCGATCCACAGCGTCGGCGAATTCGGCATCACCAGCAGCGCCAGCGTGGTCAGTACCGCACCGATCATGAAGAACGGGCGGCGACGGCCCCAGCGCGTCCAGGTGCGATCAGACAGGTAACCGATCACCGGCTGCACCAGCAGGCCAGTCAATGGCGCCGCGATCCACAGCCCGGGCACCGCGTCCATGTCCGCGCCCAGGGTCTCGAAGATGCGGCTGGCGTTGGCGTTCTGCAGGGCGAACCCGAACTGGATGCCGAGGAAGCCGAAACACATGTTCCAGATCTGCCAGAACGACAGCTGCGGTTTGGCGGGACGACTCATCGTGCGCCCTCTTCCATCGCCACCGGCGCCACCTTCAGCGCCTGCACCTGGGCCTGGTTGAGCACACCATCGCGTCCACCCTTGCCGCCGGTGTAGTGCGCGAAGTGCTGCAGCGCGCTCATGTTGAAGCCCTCTTCAAGCGCGACCGTGCATTGCCCCTTGGGCACCGTGAATGTCGCCGAGGTCGAGTCCTGCATCGCCACGCTGTGCGGCAGGGTGACCGTATGCTGCTGCAACGGCTGGCCCGGGCACTGCAGCACCAGCTGCTTGACCGCAGCGGTGACGCCAGTGTTGATCGGCCCGTTCGGGTTGCGGTACTGCAAGCGCAGGCGCACCTGCCCGGCCTGGCCCGCGGTGAACTGCCAGCGATCCTCGCCCTTCAGCACCTGCTGCGGACCGACGCAGCGCGTCGGGCTGTGCAGTGATTCCAATGCACCCTCGCGCCGGGTCAGACTGAAGCAGTGCTGCAGGCCATCGTCGCTGATGTGCGCCTGGCCATTGCTGGCGGCGACATGCCTGCCGTCCTTCCATAGCGTCTGGTCAGCCGCAACCGGGACGCTCCAGCCAGTGCCTTTGCGGGTGGCCTGCGGCGCAGTCGGTGTAGCTGGCGCACGCGCGTTGGCATCCGCAGTCGTGGCAGCGAAACCGGTTGCTGCCGGGGCAGCGACCAGCTGCACCGTGGTAGTCGTGCCACGTGTGATGGTGCTGCCGGCCACCAGCAGGCCATCGCCCACGTTCTGCGGGCGCTCCAGCACATAGCGCCTGCCGTTGGCTTCCAGCGTGATGCGGGGGTGCGTGCCGAACAGCTCCGGCACCAGCACGGCCGGCAGCTTGGGCTGCACGCGGCCATCGTCCTGCACGCCGAACACGCCTTCGACCACCATCGACAGATACCCGGCCACCGACCACAGCTGGCGTTCGGAGTTGACCACCGGGCCGCTCAGCGCACCTTCCTCGACATGCACGGCCTGGCTGACCAGTTCGTAGTTTTCCATGTTGGAACCGGCCAGCGCAGCGCCCTGCATCAGCGAGCGGATCTCAGCGGCGATGCGCGGCGCATCGTCCAGCTGCCGCGCCGCACGCAGCGAGTACGCGCTGACAAACGGCCAGATCGCGCGGTTGTGGTAGATCGGCTGCTGCGATTCCTGCGGCCAGACCACCGGGCTGCCGGCTGGCCCCATCGGGTAGGCAGCCAGTGCACGGCGCGCGCGCTCGGGCGGCAGCACCTCGGCGAGGATGCCCAGCGACAGCCCGAGCAGATCGACCTTGACGTACGGCACAGGGTGCGCGGCTTCGCCGATGTAGCTCATGTACTGGCCCATGTCCTCGCGCCAGAAGCGCGCATCGATCTGCTGCGCCAGCGCATCGGCCCAGGCCTTGTAGTCGGCTGCGCGGGCGTCGCCGTGCTGGCCGGCCAGGCGTTCGGCCAGGCGCAGTGCCTGGTAGTGCAGCACGTTGGTGGACAGTGCGTAGGAATCACCGATGAAGCGCACGTCCTCGCGGGTCCAGTCCGGATAGGTCTGCTCGCGCCAGTCCAGGAACGAGGTCTCACCACGGTACAGGCCCACCTGCGCGTCGAACACCATCGCGCGGTCCTGCGCCAGCGTGCCCTGCAGCGCCTGCCAGACCTGGTCGGCAAACGCGCGATCGTCCAGCAGGTGGCGTGCCGCAAGGAACCACACCACGCGGTCGCTGCTGATCGGCCAGCTGCCGCCGGAACCGGTGTCCTGCGCGACGAACAGGCCGGGCGTATGGCCATCGCGCGCCGCCGAGAGCTTGAACTGCAGCGACTGCCGGGTGCGCTTCGGGTCCAGTCGCGCCAGCGCCAGGTCGGCGGCGAAGCTGACATCGCGGGTCC
The DNA here is from genome assembly GCF_003205835.1 of Stenotrophomonas maltophilia. Taxonomy (GTDB): domain Bacteria; phylum Pseudomonadota; class Gammaproteobacteria; order Xanthomonadales; family Xanthomonadaceae; genus Stenotrophomonas; species Stenotrophomonas riyadhensis. The sequence continues at coordinate 1,135,227 of NZ_CP029773.1, read as the reverse complement.
ACACGTAGGGCCAGCGCGCGCCGGTCTGGAAGCACTCGCATGGCACCGGCCGGCCTTCGTCGAACGCGGGATCGCGGATCGCATCCACGCGGTCCTGGTCCATCTCCTGCTGGGCCAGCGCGAACAGGGCATCGAACATCACGCTGCCGGTCTGGCTGCGCATCAGCATGGGCGCGATACGTACCTCTCCCTTCGGCGCATGCAGCACGAAGCTGCCGTTGGCAGCGGCTTCGGCACGCGCATGGCGGCCGTCGAATTGCAGGTCGGCCGCCTGCGCGGTCGATCCCAGCGCTGCCCCCAGGGCAGCGGTCAGGCAAATGATCTTCAGCATCGAAGCGGCGGACCGGCTTGCGCCCGTCGGCCTCCCTCCCTCTCTGCACGCGTTGTAGGTCCGCACCGTCGTTGTCGGCGGGCGGGCGCGGCCCCTCCCTCAAGGTGCCTTGGCCCCATGGTAGACGCGGGGCTGTCGGCTGCGTCCAGCTGCATACGTATTCATGGCGTTGCGCGGTAGCGGGCCTGCCGCGCTGGCTTATGGTCCGGGTCTGCCAACGGCGCCTTGGGAGGGGAAATGCCGATGTCGTCCACTGCTGTACGCACTGTGCTCGCGCACGTGTTCGGCCTGGCGTTGCTGGGAATGACCACGCTGTCGCAGGCTGCGCCGCAGGTCGTCACTGTCGAGTCGCCTGGCAGGATGCTCAAGGCCAGCATGGTGCTGGACGGCGGCACGGCGCGCTACCGCGTCGAGCGTTTCGGCGAGACCGTGGTGGAGGATTCGAAGCTGGGCTTTGCCTTGCGCGATGGCCGCCTGGACCGCGATTTCGCCCTGCTCGGCCAACAGCAACGCAGCGTCGATGACAGCTGGGAACAGCCCTGGGGCGAGCGCCGGATTACCCGCAACCGTTTCAATGAGCTGACCGTGCATCTGGCCGAGACCACCGGCAGCAAGCGCCGGCTCGATGTGGTGTTCCGCATCTACGACGATGGCCTCGGCTTCCGCTATGTGTTCCCCGAGCAGCCGAACCTGCGCGAAGCGATCATCGATGACGAGCTGACCGAGTTCGCCATCGCACAGGATTCCACCGCGTGGTGGATCCCTGCCGGGGAACCGATCCACTACGAGTACCTGTACCGGCGCACGCCGTTGAATGAGGTGCCGTTGGTGCATACGCCAATGACCCTGCGCAGCCGCGATGGGCTGCACGTGGCGATCCACGAGGCCGCGCTGGTGGACTATGCCGGCATGTGGCTGCGGCGAACCGAGGGCCAGCGCCTGCGCGCGCAGCTGGCGCCCTCGGCCGAAGGCTGGAAGGTGCGCCGTGCCCTGCCCTTCGCCACGCCGTGGCGCACGCTGCAGATTGCCGACCGTGCAGGTGGCCTGGTCGAATCAGACCTCATCCTCAACCTCAACGAACCCAATGCACTGGGCGATGTGAGCTGGGTGAAACCGGCCAAGTACCTGGGCGTGTGGTGGTCAATGCACCTGGACAACGAGAGCTGGGCGACCGGGCCGAAGCATGCGGCCACCACCGCCAAGACGAAGAAGGTGATCGACTTCGCCGCCGCGCACGGCTTCCGTGGCGTGCTGGTGGAAGGCTGGAATCCGGGCTGGGACGGCATGTGGGTGGGCAATGGCTACGACTTCGATTTCACCCGTGCCACACCCGATTTCGACATTGAAGCGCTGTCAGCGTATGGCCTGAAGAAGGATGTGCATCTGATCGGCCACCACGAAACCGGCTGTGCCATCGAGCATTACGAGGACCAGCTGGGTACCGCACTGGACCTGTATGCGCGGCTGGGCGTGGACCAGTTCAAGACCGGCTACGTCTGTGACGACGGCCAGGTCGACCGCCGCAATCCCTCGGGCGGCCCGCTGTGGCGTGAGTGGCATGACGGGCAGTTCATGGCGCGCCACCACCTGAAGGTGGTCCAGGAAGCGGCGCGGCGGCACCTGTCGGTGAACCCGCATGAGCCGATCAAGGACACCGGCCTGCGCCGCACCTATCCCAACTGGATCTCGCGCGAAGGCGCACGTGGCATGGAGTACAACGCCTGGGGCCAGCCGCCGAACCCGCCGGAACATGAGGTCAACCTGGTGTTCACCCGCATGCTGGCCGGGCCGATGGATTACACCCCCGGCATCCTCAGCCTGAAGGGCCGCCACGGCCAGGCCATTCCCAGCACGTTGGCACGCCAGCTGGCGCTGTACGTGGTGCTGTACAGCCCGATCCAGATGGCCGCCGACCTGCCCGAGCACTACCTGCAGCATCGCGAGGCATTCCGTTTCATCGAAGACGTCGCGGTGGACTGGGAGCAGAGCCGCGTGCTCGATGGCGAAGTGGGCGACTACGTGACGATCGTGCGCCGCGACCGCAACAGCCGCGACTGGTTTCTCGGCAGCATCACCGACGAGCACGGCCGTGTGCTGCCGGTATCGCTGGGCTTCCTGGAACCGGGCGTGCGCTACCGCGCCGAAATCTACCGCGATGGCGCGGGTGCTGATTTCCGCAGCAATCCATTCGCGTTCGCGCGCGAGATCCGTGAGGTGACCAGCGCCGACGCACTGACGCTGGTGCTTGCGCCGGGTGGCGGGCAGGCCATTCGTTTCACGCCGCTTTGAATGCCCCGGCAGTGCCGGCCGCTGGCCGGCAACCCGGTGATCGTGATTGCAGGCCAGCGGCCGGCACTACCGCACGAGGTACCTGAAAGCGATTACACCCCTGCAAACGCCATTGAATACGTATGCAGGGTGATTCCCGCGAAGAACGCGCTGCCTACCATAGCGGCGACGACAGCGGCCACCGCGTCGCACGTCCACGGTCACGCCGGGACGTTCACGAATCGATCTGCAACATTGCCTGGGAGGGGAAAATGTTGAACCACAAGCGCAGCGCGCTGAGCATCGCGCTGGCCGTTGTCCTGGCGCCGACGCTGGCGTCGGCACAGTCCACGCAGAACACCACCACGCCGGCCGCCACCGCCGCCACCAACCTGGATACGGTGCAGGTCACCGGCATCCGCCGCGGCATCGAGAACGCAATCGCGATCAAGCAGGACGCCACCTCGGTGGTCGAAGCGATTTCCGCCGAAGACATCGGCAAGCTGCCCGACGTCAGCATCGCCGAATCCATCTCGCGCCTGCCCGGCCTGGCTGCCCAGCGCGTGGCTGGCCGTGCACAGGTGATCAGCGTGCGTGGCCTGTCGCCCGACTTCGCCACCACCCTGCTCAATGGCCGTGAAGTGGTCAGCACCGGCGACAACCGCGGCGTCGAGTTCGACCAGTACCCGTCCGAGCTGGTCAATGGCGTAACCGTCTACAAGACCCCGGATGCCGCCCTGGTCGGCCAGGGCCTGTCAGGCACCATCGACATGCAGACCGCGCGCCCGCTCAGCTTCGGCGAGCGCGTGATCGCAGTCAGCGGCCGCTACCAGAAGAGCTCCCTGGGCCGCGCCGCCAACATCGATCCGTATGGCAACCGTTTCAGCGCCAGTTACATCGACCAGTTCTTCGACAACACCCTGGGCATCGCCATTGGCTACGCGCACAGCGACATGCCGATCCAGGAGAACCAGGTCGGCCTGTACGAGCCGTGGACCACCGAACACACCGACAAGGGCGAGCGTCGCGGAATCGCACCTGGCACCTACTTCACCGATGGCATCAAGGCGCTGCGCCGTACCGGCAACAACAAGCGCGACGGTGTGATGGCAACGATCCAGTTCCGCCCCAGCAACAGCTGGACCAGCACCTTCGATGCGTTCCACACCGAAGCCGAGCAGATCGACACCGCCAACCAGTTCGAGCTGAGCCTCAGCGGCAACGGTGAGGACAGCAACAATCCCAACGCGATCCTGCCGGTGTTCAGCAATGTCGGCCGCAATGCCGATGGCAGCTTCACCGGTGGCACGATCAACAATGCGTACCCGCTGGTGCGCGGCATGTACAACAAGCGCAAGGACAAGATCGATGCGTTCGGCTGGAACAACGAGTTCAACGTCGGTGGCGTGAAGCTGGTCGCCGACCTGAACTATTCGAAGGCAACCCGCCGCGAGATCAACCTGGAGAACAACCTGCAGCTGGTGCCGCGCCCGCAGTTCGACACGATCGGCCTGGTGGTGAACAACAACAGCTTCTCGCAGATCACGCCGGGGCGCGACTATTCCAATCCGGACAGCCTGTTCCTGACCAACACGATCTATGGTTCCGGCTACGGCAAGGTGCCGGAGGTCGAAGACCGCTTGAAGGGCGCCAAGCTGGCGGCGACGCTGCCGGTTCCCGAAGCCATGTCCAGCTGGTTCTCGGATGTGGACGTGGGCGTGAACTATGCCGACCGCCGCAAGCAGAAGGCCCAGGCCGAAGGCAACATCCTGCTCGGCGCCCAAGGCGAATCCACCATCGCTCCGGACCTGCAGTACCGCCCGGTCAACCTCGGTTTCGCCGGCATCGGCTACATCCCGTCGTGGAATGTGCCGGCAGCCGTCGGTCGTTACATGACCTTCAACCCGGTCAACAACCTGGACTATCTGATTCCCAAGTCGTGGACGGTCGAGGAGAAGATCACCACCGCGTGGGCACGCCTGAACATCAACACCGACATCGGCGTGGTCGGCGTGCGCGGCAACATCGGCGTGCAGATGCAGCACACCGACCAGAGCTCGGATTCGCGCTACTGGGACAGCTCGCAGCCGGCAGGCAGCAACATCCAGCCCTTCTCTGCCGGCAGGACCTACAAGGACTGGCTTCCGAGCTTGAATCTGGTGTTCATGTTCCCGCACCAGCAGACGCTGCGCTTCGCCGCCGCCAAGCAGGTGGCACGCCCGCGCGTGGACCAGATGCGTGCCGGCCTGGAATTCGGCGTGGATACCAACAACGGCCGCCCCGGCGGCAGTGGCGGCAACCCGCTGCTGGATCCGTGGCGCGCCACCGCGCTGGACCTGTCCTATGAGAAATACTTCGGCGAGAAGGCCTACGTGGCTGCGGCGATCTTCTACAAGGACCTGAAGAGCTACGTCTACACGCAGTCGGTGGACAACTACGACTTCAGCGGCCTGCTGGGCAACTACGTGCCACCACCGGGCATGACCGAACCGGTGCTGACCACCGGCACCTTCTCCACGCCGCAGAACGGCAAGGGCGGCACGTTGAAGGGGCTGGAGCTGACCGGGTCGTTCCCGCTGGAGATGCTGACCGACAGCCTGCGCGGCTTCGGCGTGCAGGCCAGCGCGACCTTCAACAAGAGCGACATCACCATCCTGGATCCGGAGAGTGCCTCCAGTGTGGGCACCGACCCGATCAGCCTGCCGGGCCTGTCCAAGCGCGTGTACAACTTCACCGCCTACTACGAGCGCAGTGGCTTTGAAGCACGCGTGAGCCAGCGCCGCCGTTCGGACTTCATCGGTGAGATCGGCAACTTCAACGGCAACCGCACGCTGCGCTACGTGGTGGGCGAGAACGTGACCGATGCGCAGGTCAGCTACACCTTCAGCGACAGCAGCAGCCTGCGCGGGCTGACCCTGCTGCTGCAGGGCAGCAACCTGACCAACGAGCCGTACCGCACCTACGCCGGCAGCAAGGACCGCCCGCTGGAATACATCGAGTGGGGCCGCACCTACATGCTGGGCGTGAACTACAAGTTCTGACCACGACCGGGTAGTGCCGGCCGCTGGCCGGCAACACAAGGGGGAGCAGGACCGGAAACCCGCTGCGCAGGCAGCGGGTTTTCTTTTGCGCGAATGCCGGCGGTCGGTCGGCAAGGCCCATCCACAATCCCACCCACAAAAAAGGGACGGGGCGCTTCGGCCCCGTCCCCGCAAGTACCGCCACCGGAGAAAACGGTCAGCTGCGTCGGGCGCAATACACCGCGCGCGGCGGCAGCTGGAGTTCATTGCCCTGCACCGTGCCCGCATCCGGGCCCGGCACCGCCACCTGCTGCCAGTTGCCCGGCGGCAGCGGATGGCTCACCGCTTCGGCCGACAGGTTGAAGGCCAGCAGGAGGGTTTCATCTGCAAGCATACGCTCGAACAGCAGCACTGGCTCGGCGCTTTCGATGAATCGGATGCTGCCATGCAGGAGTGCCGGCTGGCTATGCCGCCAGGCCAGGAACCCGCGGAACGCAGCCAGGACCGAGTCCGGGTCGCGCTCCTGCACCGCCACGGCCGCGGCGCGGTGCTCGGGCGGGATCGGCAGCCACGGCTGGCCGGCGGTGAAACCGGCCAGCGGCGCGTCGGTCCACGGCAAGGGGGTCCGGCAGCCGTCGCGGCCCTTGAAGTTGGGCCAGAAGGTGATGCCATAGGGGTCCTGCAGGGCCTCGAACGGCACCTCGGCCTCGGCCAGGCCCAGTTCCTCGCCCTGGTACAGGCAGACCGAGCCGCGCAGCGAGCACAGCATCGCCACCAGCATCCGCGCCAGCCGCGGGTCGGCCGGGTGGCCGCCCCAGCGGCTGACCGCCCGCTCCACGTCGTGATTCGAAACCGCCCAGCACGGCCAGCCTTCGGTCATCGCCGCTTCCAGCCGCGAGACCGTGTCGCGGATATAGGCCGCGCTGTAGTCGTCCACCAGCAGTTCGAAGCTGTAGCCCATGTGCAGGCGGCCATCGCGGGTGTACTCAGCCGTGGTCGCCAGCGAGTCCTCCGAGGAGATCTCGCCCAGGCTGACCGCCCCCGGGTACTCGTCCAGCAGCGCGCGCAGCCGCTCCAGGAACGGCAGGTTCTCCGGCTGGGTGTTGTTGTAATAGTGGTACTGGTAGGCGTACGGATTGTCCGGGCTGAAGCCGCGACCGAAGCGCTTCTCCGCCGGCTTGGCCGGGTTGTCGCGCAGCTGCGCGTCATGGAAGCAGAAGTTGATCGCATCCAGGCGGAAGCCATCCACGCCGCGGTCCAGCCAGAAGCGCACGTTGTCCAGGGTCGCCTGCTGGACGTCCGGGTGATGGAAGTTCAGGTCCGGCTGGTCGACCAGGAAGTTGTGCAGGTAGTACTGCTCGCGGCGCGGCTCCCACTGCCAGGCGCAGCCGCCGAACAGCGACAGCCAGTTGTTGGGCGGCGTGCCGTCCTCGCGCGGGTCGGCCCAGACGTACCAGTCCGCCTTCGGGTTGCTACGATCCTGGCGGCTCTCGCGGAACCAGGCGTGCTCGATCGAGGTGTGGCTCAGTACCTGATCGATCATCACCTTCAGGCCCAGGCCGTGGGCCTTGGCCAGCAGACGGTCGAAGTCGTCCAGACTGCCAAACAGCGGGTCGACGTCGCGGTAGTCGGCGATGTCGTAGCCGAAGTCGGCCATCGGCGACTTGAAGAACGGCGAAATCCAGATCGCATCCACGCCCAGCGCGGCAATGTGGTCCAGGCGCTGGATGATGCCTGGCAGGTCGCCCACGCCATCGCCGTTGGCGTCGAGGTAGCTGCGCGGGTAGATCTGGTAGATGACGGCTCCGCGCCACCATGGATAGTGCGACATCGACAGCCCCCCTCCGGGCATGCAGGGCCCGCCGGAAGCGGGCCTAAATCCTGTTCCGGCAAGCTTAGCGGCGCCCTCCCGGGCATGGCGCAACCTGCATACGTATTCACGCAGGCGGCAGCCGTGGCCGGGCCGGGGACGTCGGCCAGCCCGGTTTGCGCCCGAATTCACAGGCAACGCCTATAATCAGCGATGAGCCTGAAAGCCTGATCGCATGACCATCACCGAAGACACCCGTCCCGCCCTGGGCCTGCCCCAGATCCAGTCGCTTGCCGCGGCCGACATGGCCGCCGTCGACGCCCTGATCCGGCGCCGGCTGTCCTCGGACGTCGTGCTGATCAACCAGATCGCCGACCACATCATTTCCGCCGGCGGCAAACGTCTGCGCCCGATGCTGGTCATGCTGGCCGGCCACGCGGTCGGCCACGCCGGCCCGGATCACCACCAGTTGGCGGCGATCATCGAGTTCATCCACACCTCCACCCTGCTGCACGATGACGTGGTGGACGAATCCAGCCTGCGCCGTGGCCGCAGCACCGCCAACGCGCTGTGGGGCAACGCGCCCAGCGTGCTGGTCGGCGACTTCCTGTACTCGCGCAGCTTCCAGCTGATGGTCGAGCTGGAACGCATGTCGGTGATGCAGATCCTGGCCGATGCCACCAACCGCATCGCCGAGGGTGAAGTGCTGCAGCTGCTGCACGTGCACAACCCCGATACCGACGAAGCCGCCTACCTGCGCGTGATCGAACGCAAGACCGCGGTGCTGTTCGCTGCCGGCACCCGCCTCGGCGCGCTGGCCAGCGGTGTGGACGAAGCCACCCAGCAGGCCCTGTTCGACTACGGCATGCACCTGGGCTACGCGTTCCAGATCGCCGACGACGTGCTGGACTACTCGGCCAATGCCGAGGAGCTGGGCAAGAACCTGGGTGACGACCTCGCCGAGGGCAAGGCCACGCTGCCGCTGATCCACGCCATGGCCCATTCGGACGCCGCCACCCGCGAGCGCCTGCGCACCATCGTGCAGGACGGCGACGCCTCGGCGATGCCGGAAGTGCTGGCCGCGATCCGTGCCACCGGCGGCCTCGAGTACAGCCGCCGTCGCGCCGAGGAATACGCCGAAGCCGCCGAACGTGCGCTCGATGGCCTGGCCGACAACGACGCCGTCGCCGCCCTGCGCGGCCTGGCCCGCTACGCGGTGCAGCGTTCGCATTGACCGCCTTCGGTAGTGCCGGCCGCTGGCCGGCATTCCCGATGACATCCGCAGCATCATGAGGTTGCCGGCCAGCGGCCGGCACTACCGCTGCACGGATCAACGTTTCTCGAAACGCTCCTCGAAGAACTCATCCAGCGCTTTCCAGGCGCGCTTGGCCGCCCGTTCGTTGTACTGGCAGCCTGGCGGACTGTTGGCATCGCGCTCGGCGAAGCAGTGCACCGCGCCGCTGTAGTTGGTGAATTCCCAGTCGACCTTGGCCGCGTTCATTTCCTTCTGGAAACCGGCGATGTCCTCGGCGGTCACGCTGGTGTCGTCGGCGCCATTGAGCACCAGCACCGACGGGTGCGTGCCACCGGCCTGCGCCGGCAGCGGCGAGCCCAGCCCGCCGTGCAGGCTGACCACACCGGCCAGCGGCGCGCCGGCACGGGCCAGTTCCAGCACCGTGGTGCCACCGAAACAGAAGCCCACCGCACCGATCCGACGGGTATCGAGCGGCACCTTGCCGGCCTGCGCCCTGAGCACGTTCACCGCCTCCAGCGCACGTGCGCGCAGCAGCGGCCGGTCGTTGCGCAGCTTGCTGGCGATCGGGCCGGCCTCGGCATCGGTCTTCGGCCGCACGCCCTTGCCGTAGACATCGGCCACCAGCACCACGTAGTCATCGCCGGCCAGCTGCTTGGCCTTCTCGATGGCCGACTCGTTCACACCCTTCCAGTTCGGCACCATCACCAGTCCCGGGCGTTTGTCATGCCCGCCATCGTCGTAGACCAGCACACCACTGAAGGTCGTGCCCTGATGCTTCCACTCCACCGACAGGGTCTTCATCGCCGCCCATGCCGGCATCGCCGCCAGCCCCAGCATCACCGCCACACCGCATCGCCAACGATTCATGCGCCTGCTCCGCAAGAAAAAGGGGACGGAGGGGATTAAGCCGTATTCGCCCCTCCCGCGTCGCATTCTGCATTGGCGACGTGACGCAGGTGTGGTTGGATACGACTTAATCCCCTCCGTCCCCCTTTTTCTGCATGAACCTTGTTGATCGCTTTCTGTCTGGCCTGATCCCCCGCCTGCCTGCCGAGGATGCCCCGCAGTGGGCCCACGTGCAGGGCGCCAGCGGCGAAGACCTGCAGCGCCTGCGTGCGCAGTGGCCTCAGGTGCCAGACAGCCTGCTGGAACTGTTGTCCCGCGTGGATGGCACCCACTTCCGTGAGTACCCCGGCGGCGAGGTCTGCGTGCTGGTGCTCGGCTCGGACGTGGAGGACGGCGGCTATCCCTACTACCTGCGCTCGGTCGCACAGATCTTCGAAGACCAGCAGCAGTGGGACGACAGCATCCGTTCGATCTACGAAGAGTGGCTGGATGACGAGCCGGAGATCCTGGGTGAAGGCATCGACGCCGATCTGCCGATGAACCGCCGCCTGTGCTTCTCGCACTGCATGAACAACGGCGGCACGTCGATGCTGTACCTGGATTTCGACCCGGCACCGGGCGGCACGCTCGGCCAGGTGGTGCGCTACCTGCACGATCCGGACAGCTATGCGGTGATCGCACCCAGCTTCGATGCGTATCTGCAGCAGCTGATTGATCGCGATTACGCGTTCATCGACGAGGAACAGTAGATCCACGCCATGCGTGGATGAATTTCTCCGGAGATTGCCGGCCAGCGGCCGGCACTACCTTCAAGCGATGCCCAACCCCGGAATCGCGCTGATGCTGTCCGGGTCGAATCCGGCCAGCTCGGCGAAGTGGCGGCCACGCGCCACGTAGTCACGGTAGGCGCCGAAACTGGGTGCGCCAGGCGACAGCAATACCACCCCGCCCTCAGAACCCAGCGCAGAACGCGCCAAAGCGATTGCCTCCGGCAGATCGCCGGCGGCATGCAGGCCGAAGCGACCAGCATCGGCCAGCGGCTGCAGCATGGCGTGGATGCGCGGGCCGTTGCTGCCCATGGTCACGATCTCCACCGGCGGCACGTCGTGCGCCATGTGCTGCATGAAATCGGTCCAGTCCAGGCCACGATCATGGCCGCCCACCAGCAGCGCGATGCGCTGGCCGGCGAAACACTCCAGCGCGGCCAGGCTGGCATGCGGCGTGGTGCTGATCGAATCGTTCACGTAGGTCAGGCCATCGGCCACGCCGATGCGCTGCAGGCGGTTCGGCAACGGGCGGAAATCCTGCACCGCCGGCGCCAGCGCCACCGCGTCCAATCCCAGCGCTTCCAGCGCTGCCAGCACCGCGCACAGGTTCCCGCGATTGTGGCGACCCGGCAGCGGCGTGTTGCGGGTATCGAACACCGCCTGCTCACCGCGATGCACGATGTCACCGCGCATGTGCCAACCCTGCGGCTGGTTGAACCAGACCACCTCGCTGTCGGGCAGTGACAGCACGGCCAGGTGCGGATCGGCGGCATTGAGCACGGCAATGCGCGGCGCGGCTTCAGTCACCAGCCGCAGCTTGTCCTCGATGTAACGCTGCTCGCTGCCGTGCCAGTCCAGGTGCTCCGGGAACAGGTTCAGCACCACCGCCACCTGCGGATGGGCGCCACTGCGCGCCACCTCGCCGGTCTGGTAGCTGGACAGTTCCACCGCCCAGTACGCGGGCGCGGGCTGCGGGTCCAGCACTTCCAGCAGCGGCAGTCCGATGTTGCCGACCAGGCCGGTACGGTGGCCGGCGGCACGCAGCAGATGTGCGACCAGCGCGGTGGTGGTGCTCTTGCCCTTGGTACCGGTCACGCACACGGTGTCGTGCACGATGCCATCGGCACCTGCATGTTCGGCAAACCACAGCGCGGTGCCACCGATGAAGGTGGTGCCCTGCCCCGCCGCCACCAGCGCGACCGGCTGGTAGGGGCTGATGCCGGGCGACTTGATCACCACGTCGAACGCGGCCAGCGCTTCAGCAGAAGGCTCGCCGCGAACGTCCAGCGCACCCTGTGTTTCCATTCGTGCGGCCTCTACCTCGGCCGCCGGGCAGAACAGGCTCAGCTGCAGCGCGGGCAGGCGCGCACGCAGTACCGCAAACGCGGCGCGGCCCTCACGGCCCCAGCCCCACAGCGCGACGCGCTTTCCTTCAAGCGTCGAAATCTTCACGCACCCGTTCCCACAGCGCAGCCGGAACGCGGTGCTCGCCCTGCAGCTGCAGCAGCGGTGCCAGTTCCAGTTCGGCGGCATCCAGCTGCGGCTGGATCTCATTGCAGAAGCGCTTCACCAGCACGTCTTCCTTCCACTCCGGGCGCTGCGCCAGGGTCGCCATCGCCGCACGCGATTCGCGGCCTTCGCCCACGCACTCGAACGGCTTGTGGTCCTGGAATTCCAGCAGCGCGTCGAAACCGCCGGCCTGCTCGGCATCGTCCAGCAGGTTGCGGCCGAAGATGCGCACCAGGCGCGTCTTCGGCATGAACGGGGCCAGCGCCAGGAACACGAAATGGCACTTCGGGCAGACGCCGCACCAGCGGTTCACCGGGCGCTCGCCGAGGATGTGGAAGTTGCGGTTGCAGCTGGAGAAGTGCGCGTCGTAGAAATCGGTCTTGGCGAACTGGCGGGCCACCGCCAGCTCGGACATCGGACGCAGCAGCGAGTAGTACTGCAGGTCCGCCGCCACGTGCGCCTGCACATGGCGGCCAAACGCCTGCTCGAACGCCCAGCCCTTGGACCACTGGTGGTTCACTTCGCCGGTGCCCGGAATCTGGCTGCCGTAGCTGGCCGAACGCTCGTTGGAGAACACCACCTGGTCCACGCCCTGCAGCAGCGCGGCCAGCACCATGATCGCCGAGTTCACCGCGGTGACCGGGATATGGCCGTTCCAGGCGCCCTGGCGGTTGAGCTCGAACAGTTCCGGCGCCAGCGCGCGGCCCAGGTTCAACGTGGGCAGGCCGGTACGCTCGGCACAGGCGCGGATCAGCTGCGAGCCACCGATCCAGGTCACCGTCTCGTCCACGCCGGCACGGCGCAGCGCTTCGATGCTGACCAGCGAATCCTTGCCGCCACCGATCGCCACCAGCGCGTGCGGCTGCAGGCCCAGCGCCGGCGCCTGCACGGCGTCACCCTGCACCGGCAGGCGGAAGCGTCCGCGCAGGTTCAGGCCATTGCGGTACGCGAATTCACCCAGGCCATTGAGGTAGACCGTCTCCACCAGCGCAGCGGTATCGGCATCGATGGTGTAGCTGTCGATGCTGACCGTCTCCGGCACACCCGCCTTGTAATAGCTGACACCGGCGATCAGGTGCAGCAGCTGCAGCGCGCGCTGCACGGCGGCGCTACGCGCTTCGTCCAGCACGAACGGGGCGCCCGGCACGGTGATGGTTTCCACCATCTCCGGGCCGTCATCGAAGGCGTAGACCAGCCTGGCCACGCCGGTCTCCGCAGCGAATTCGCAGCGGACGAAGCGGAAGCGGGAAACCTGGTGTTTATCGAAAGCAGTCATGGTGTATCCGGTCAGGCACGGGCCCGCGCAGCTGCGCGGGGCGTGTCGGTGGGCGGGTGCAGGGCGCGCGCGGTGGTCATTCGATCACGTCTTCGCGCGGCAGCATCCGCTGGTTGTAGGTGTTGGCCATCGAATAGCCGTACGCGCCGGCGTCGGCGATCAGCATCACGTCGTCCGGCGCGGTCGACACCGGCAGCTTGCGGCGCTTGCCGAACACATCGCTGGATTCGCAGATCGGGCCGACCACATCGAACGCCGCTTCGGCATAGCCGCCCTGGCGGCTGAGGTTCTCGATGTCGTGCCAGGCGTCGTACAGGGCCGGACGCATCAGTGCGTTCATGCCAGCATCCAGACCGACGCGGCGCACGCCGTCCTTCTCCACCACCTGGGTGACATGGGTCAGCAGCACGCCGGATTCGGCAACCAGGTAGCGGCCCGGCTCGATCGCCAGGCGGAATGCAGGATGCAGCGCCTTGACCTCGGCCAGGCCCTCGGCCCAGGCGTCGAGATCGAACGGCTCGTCTTCGTCGCTGTACGGAATCGGCAGGCCACCGCCGATGTCGATGGTGTGCACGCTGCCGATGCGGCGGGCGAAACCTGCCAGCTCATCGCACATCAGGCGCCAGTGCTGCGCGGTTTCCACGCCGCTGCCCAGGTGCGCATGCAGGCCGACCACGCGGCTGCCCAGATCGGTGGCCGCGCGCACGAACTCATCGACGCGGGCGATCGGGAGGCCGAACTTGGAGTCCTTGCCGCCGGTACGGACCTTGGCATGGTGGCCTTCGCCACGGCCCAGATCCACGCGCAGCCACAGCTCGCGGTTGCGGAACAGGTCCGGCCAGCGCTGCAGTGCTTCGACGTTGTCGACGGTAACGGTCACGCCCAGCGCGAACGCGGCTTCGTACTCGCTGCGCGGGCAGAAGCTGGGGGTGAACAGCACGCGCTTGGGCGACAGTTCCGGCAGGTGCTGGAACACGTGCTTCAGTTCGCCGTGCGATACGCACTCCAGGCCGAAGCCCTCGGCTTCCAGCAGCTGCAGGATGGCCGGGTGGCTGTTGGCCTTGATCGCGTAGTAGCGCTGGTCGATCGGCTTGATCGCGGCCAGCGCGCGGGCGCGGGCGCGCACCGTCGGCAGGTGGTAGACGTAGCGTGGCGTGCCAGCATCGGCCAGCTGCAGCAGGTGCGCACGCTGGCCCCGCCACCACGGCGTGCCACGCGGGCGCACGGTGCCGGCGATCTCGCGCCAGCGCGGGCCGAACACTTCGGTCTCTTCCACCGGCATCGCACCGCTGTCGATCAGCTCGGCGTGCAGGATCGGCAACAGGCCATCGGCATCGGCTTCGTCGATGACGAAGGTCAGGTTCAGGTCGTTGGACGACTGCGAGATCATGTGCACGCGCTCGCGGCCGAAGGTCGCCCACACGTCTGACAGCTTGTGCAGCAGCGAACGCATGCCGCGGCCAACCAGGGTGATCGCCGCGCACGGCACGATCACCTTCACCTTGCAGATCTGCGACAGGTCAGCCGACAGCGCAGCCAGCACATCGGTGTTGACCAGGTTCTCGGACGGGTCCAGCGACACGGTGACGTTGGTCTCGGCCGAACCGATCAGGTCCACCGACAGGCCATGCTTCTTGAACAGGTTGAATACATCGGCCAGGAAGCCGACCTGCTGCCACATGCCGATGCCTTCCATCGACACCAGCACGATGCCGTTGCGGCGGCTGATCGCCTTCACGCCCGGCACCGGTGCAGCGCTGCCATCGATGCTGGTACCCGGCAGTTCCGGGCGCTCGGTATCGAGGATGGCCATCGGCACGCCGGCATCGCGGCACGGCTTGATCGAGCGCGGGTGCAACACCTTGGCGCCGGTGGTGGCGATTTCCTGCGCCTCGTAATAGTCCAGGCGGGTCAGCAGGCGCGCGTCCGGCACGTCCTTCGGGTTGGCACTGAACATGCCCGGCACATCGGTCCAGATCTCCACGCGGCTGGCACCGAGCAGCGCACCGAAGTACGCCGCCGAGGTATCCGAGCCACCGCGGCCGAGGATGGCGGTACCACCATCGGCATGCCGCGAAATGAAGCCCTGGGTGATCAGCAGGCGGGTAGGCTGCGCGCGGAAGCGCTGCATCCACTCCGCATCGGCACGCCACTGGCAGTTCACCGACAGCCGCTGCGACCAGTCGCTCTGGTTCGGCTGCGGCGGCATCGCGTCCAGCCACTGGCGGGCATCCATCCAGCCCATGTCCAGGCCCGAAGCGCGCAGATAGGCCGCGCCCAGGGTGGAGGACAGCAGTTCGCCCTGGCCCAGCACTTCGGCCTGCCACTGCAGCGGCCGGGTGGCCGCGCGCGCGTCGTCGAGCAGCCCCTGCAGCGCCGCCAGGCGCTCGGCCAGCACCTCGCGGCCCAGGCCGAGTTCAACCAGGAAGGCCTCGTGGCGTTCGACCAGCGCCGCCACGCGATCACGGCTGTCCGGCGCGCCATCGGCGATCGCGGTCAGTTCGTTGGTGACCCCGGACAGCGCCGACACCACCACCAGCACGCGCGAGCCGGTCTCTTCCGCACGTTTTTTCGCCAGCTTCCCGATCGTGTCCCAGCGATGACGACGCGACACCGAGGTGCCGCCGAACTTCAGTACGATCCAACGATCGACAAGGGGGGAAGCTGACATGGATTGGCTATGTAGAATGTGGGGAAGCCGCCCCCAGGGGCGGAACCTTTGATTCTAAGCGCAATATCCCCGTAGATGGCCGTCCTCCGTTACCTGCAGCTCGATGTCTTCGCCCCCCGCCCCGGCACCGGCAACCCACTGGGCGCCATCCTGGACGCCGATGGGCTCTCCGGCGAGCAGATGCAGGCCCTGGCCGCCTGGCTGAACCTGTCCGAGACGGTGTTCTTCCTGCGCCCCAGTGCGCCCGGCGCCGATTACCACATCCGCATCTTCACCCCGACCCGTGAGCTGGCCTTCGCCGGCCACCCCAGCGTCGGCGCGGCCTGGGCGGCGGTGAGCTGCGGCCTGGCGCAACCGCGCGACGGTGCCCTGCTGCAGCAGTGCGCGGCGGGGTTGCTGCCGGTACGGGTGAGCGGCCCGGCCGAGGCACTGCAGATCCAGCTGGCCAGCCCACCGGCGCAGCAACTGGACACAGCGGCGGACAGAGCGCCGGAAGCGCTGCTGGCGCTGGCTGCCAGCGGGCACGTACCCGAACTCTGGGACAACGGCGCACGCTGGTGGCTGCTGCCGCTGCGCGACGCCTCCGCCGTACGCAACCTGGCGCCGGACATGGCCGCGCTGGCCGACTGGAGCCTTGCTACCGATGCCACCGGCCTGGCCGTGTTCGCCGACGAAGCCGGCACCGACCATACCCGGGTGGTGCGCGCATTCTGCCCCGCTGATGCGGCCGCCGTACCCGAGGACCCGGTGACCGGCAGCGCCAATGCGCTGATCGGCGCCTGGCTGCGGCAGCGCAACGCCCTGCCCGGCCGCGAGGGCCGCTACGTGGCCAGCCAGGGCCGCGAAGTGGGCCGCGATGGCCGCGTACAGGTCGAGGTCGATGCACAGGGCACGGTCTGGATCGGCGGCCAGGTGCAGCCGGTCATCGACGGCCAGATCAGCTGGATGTAGAGCCGAGCCCACGCTCGGCTGCTTCTTCTCACACCCCAACACAGCCGAGCATGGGCTCGGCTCTACAACGGCGCGCTAAGCTGCGCGCTACCTGATTCTGGAGTTTCCCCGATGCCCGCACGCCGTTTCCTGCAGCTGGATGTGTTCTCCCCGCGCGCCGGCGCCGGCAATCCGCTGGCCGTGGTGCTCGATGCCGAGGGCCTGGACGATGCCAGCATGCAGGCCATCGCACGCTGGACGCGCCTGCCCGAGACCACCTTCGTGTTCCCGCCGCAGGTCGCCGGTGCCAGTTACCGGCTGCGCATGTTCAGCCCGCAGAAGGAAGTTCCGTTTGCCGGCCACCCCAGCGTCGGCACCGCGCATGCGGTGCTGCAGGCCGGCCTGGCCGCAGCGGTCGATGGTGTACTGGTGCAGGACGGCATTGCCGGTGCCCTGCCGCTGCGCGTCAGCGGTGAGGGTGCGCAGCAGCGCATCGCCATCCGCACGCCGCGCGCGCAGCTGGCCGAGACTGCCGAGGCGACCGATCCTCGTCTGCAGGCGGCGCTGAAGGACTGGCCGCTGGGCTCCCTGCCGCCGGCGCGGATGCAGGGCGGGCGTAGCTGGTGGGTGGTGCAGGTGGCCGATGAAGCCGCGTTGCGTGCCCTGCGTCCGGACTGGGATGCCGTAGCCGCACTGGCCGAGTCCACCGACAGCATGGGTGTGTTCGCCTACGCCTTCAGCGATGGCGGTGAGGGCTTCGATCTGGCGGTACGTGCCTTCGTCGGCAATGGACGCCGCTTCGAGGACGCCGCCTCCGGTGCCGCCAACGCCGTGCTGGCCGCATGGCTGGACCTGCGCGATGCCCTGCCCCGTGGTCGTGCACCGTTCGAAGTCAGCCAGGGCCGCGAAGTCGGCCACGACGCACGCCTGACGCTGCTGGTCGACGAGGACGGCGAGGTCTGGTCGGGCGGCCAGGTGCAGACGGTGATCAGCGGCACCATCGATTGGTGATCCGCAAGCGGTAGAGCCGAGCGCGGGCTCGGCTCTACAGGTAGCGGCCGCTCAGCCCAGCTCGGCTTCCAGGCTGATCGGCACTGCGCTCAGCGCCTTGGATACCGGGCAGTTCTGCTTGGCGTCATCGGCAATCGCACGGAACTGCGTCGCGTCGATGCCCGGCACCACCGCCTTCACCTTCAGCCGGATCTGCGACAGCTGCGGGCCGCCCTCCAATGACAGATCGACCTTGGCTTCGGTATCCAGCGAGGTCGGGGTAAAGCCGGCCTCGCCGAGCTTGGCCGACAGCGCCATGGTGAAACAGCCGGCGTGCGCGGCAGCGATCAGTTCTTCCGGATTGGTGCCCTTCTCGTCACCGAAGCGGCTGTTGAAGCCGTAGCGGGTCTTGTCCAGCAGCCCACTCTGCGGCGTGCTCAACTGTCCCTTGCCCGACTTCAGATCGCCTTCCCAGTGCGCGGTGGCGTGTCGCGAGATTCCCATATGCTGCTCCTGCGTGGCGGTGATGAACGGTCACCCTCGCACGGCACGCGTTAGCCCTGCGTCGCTCCGCCGCATGCCGAACGTCCGCCGGGAACCGGGCAGATGGACACTTCTTCACCAGCCATCTGCACATTTCCCCCTTGTTTTCAGTGGTTTCGCGCATTCCACCGATGGACGGGCACCAGCCATCGCGCATGCTGCCGCGCCCCCATCCCCCACGGCCGGCCATGTACTGAATCGGCCTGGATATGAAAAAACATGCACTTTCCGCGCTTCAGGCTATTGGCGGCGCCCGAGAGTTGCCCTACATTGCGCTTGCCGACGGGGTTCGGCGCCGACCAAACAACCAACCGTTCACGGAACAGGAAACCATGGCAAAGACCGCTAAGAAGGCTGCCCCGAAGAAGGCAGTGAAGAAAGTCGCGACGAAGGCAGCCGCCAAGCCGGCCGCTCCGAAGCCGATCAAGGAAGTGCTGACCAAGTCCGGCCTGGTTGCACACATCGCTGAAGCCTCCGGCGTCATCGCCAAGGACGTCCGCGCTGTGCTGGCCTCGCTGGAAAGCGCCGTCGCCTCCTCGGTGCACAAGAAGGGCGCTGGCTCGTTCACCCTGCCGGGCCTGCTGAAGATCACCACCGTCAATGTGCCGGCCAAGCCGAAGCGCAAGGGCATCAACCCGTTCACCAAGGAAGAGCAGTGGTTCGCCGCCAAGCCGGCCACCACCAAGCTGAAGGTGCGTCCGCTGAAGAAGCTGAAGGACGCCGCGCTGTAAGCGCGCGCCCCAACGCGGATTCCAACGGGACGGCTCTGGCCGTCCCGTTTTTTTTGTCCCAACCACGGTCCGCAACACAGCGTTGCCGCAATCCCGGGAATGCCCGTACAGGCCCGCCAGCATTGGCTGCGCCCGACCTGCCGCAGTACCGGAACGTACCGGGTGGAACACTGCGTGCAGCGCCGGCCGTCGCTGTCGGCCGCGGCCTTGCCTATGGTGGGCACATCCTCCACAGCTACGGCGAGCACCCCCTCATGGCCAGCCCCTCCACCCGCTACCGGATCTCGGTGACCCCGATCGAAAAGGACGGGTTGCAGTGCACCGGGCGCTGCACCATCGAACTGGAACACCGTGCCAGCCGTGACCTGATGCGCCTGCTGGAAGGAGCGCCGCGCACGGCAGGTCTCAGCGGCGACGAGCGCGCCACCCTGGTGATCGCCACCCAGCTGCTGCGCGACATCGTGCAGCGCCATGCCGAATCCGACGGCCACGCGCTGGCCGCCATCGCAGCACAGGTACTGCCGGCCCTGGACGCGCTGGAACAGCTGCCCTCCTCCCGCTGATACCGGCGCAGCCGATACACTGCGCTCCTTCACGTCGCCTCGGGGAGGAGGCAGGCATGCGCAGGTTCCTGTTGCTGATTTCGCCACTGGTGTTGCTGGGCTGTTCCCGGCCAGCAGCGCAATCGGATCCAACACCGGCCCCGCCCCCCGCAGCCGCCAGCGCGGAGGTACAGGCCAACGCGGAAACCGCCACATCCGCCCTGCAATCACCGACGGTCGATCCGCTGTTTGCTGCAGTGGACACCGACGCCGCCCCCCCTTCGGTGATGCTCAACCGCTACGTGATCGCGCTGCTCAACCGCGACCGCAGCACCAGCGACGCCGCCTGGGCATTCCCGCCCGCCGATCCGCGGCACGCAGACGATGCCGTCCTGCGCCAGCTGCAGGACCTGCGCACGCTGCGCCTGGACAGCGAGCCCCCGATCGCACGCGACGACCAGCAGCCCCCCCGGCTGCTGGAGGTACCGGTGCGGATCCGCGCGGTCACCACACAAGGCACCTTCCGCTTTGGCGGCTGGTACCGCGTGCAACCCAGCCGCGACGGTCGCGCCTGGCAGATCCAGTCGGCGCAACTGCGCCCGTCGCTGGACTGAACCGTTGCAGCGGCATGCACGCGCGATTCAGCCGGCACGGCTACTCTTTGATTCGTCCATTCATATCCACCGGTCACCGCCATGCGCCTGCGTTCCCTGATGACCCGCCTTGCCGCCTCCACCGTGCTGATCGCCGCTGCGATCGGCGCGCAGGCCGCCCCTTCCATCTCCGGCCGCGAACTGTCGGTCGGTGCCAGTGACGTGCAGCAGTACCTCGATGGCAGCTTCCCACGCACCCAGGACGCCCTCGGCGGCCTGATCGCGCTGACCATGAGCCATCCACAGCTGAGCCTTCCGGCCGGCGAGCGGCTGAACCTGGGCATGGATGTTGCTCTGGCCACCGCCGGTGGCAACCCGTCCAAGCTGGGAACGGTGAAGCTCAGCAGCGGCCTGCGCTATGACGCGCAGACCCAGGGCTTCCACCTGCAGCAGCCCAGCGTGGATGACTTCACCCCGGCCAACCAGGGCGGTCGCCTCGATTCGCGCACCCGCGGCCTGCTCAATGCCTGGCTGAGCGACTACGCCCAGCGCGAACCGATCTACAAGCTGGACCCGGCCGTGGCCGGCCTGCTCGGCGCCCTGCAGGTACAGTCGGCACAGGTGAAGAACGGCAAGCTGGTGGTCACCTTCAACCAGAACCTGGGCAATCTGGTGCCGGCAGGCGTACTGGGTAAATAAGGCAGTGCCGGCCGCTGGCCGGCACGCTTTTCACATGTGTGCCAGCCAGCGGCCGGCACTACCCGCTGTGGGTCAGCGCTTGGGCTGCAGCATGGTGCCGGTGCACTTGGGCGAGCCGCAGCGGCACTCCCAGATCTTCTTCAGCTTGGCGGTGTGACGCTCGGCCAGGGTGATGCCGTAGTTGTAGGTCAGCTCTTCGCCGGCCTTGATATCACGCACTGCCTCGATGAACACCTTGTCGCCCCGGCTGTCGCCGTCCTCGTCTTCCTCGATCACCGCCTCACAGTTCGGGTCGCAGCTGTGGTTGATCCAGCGCGCGTCATTGCCCTTGTAGTTGGCATCGATCACCCAGTCGTCGTTGAGGGTGAACAGGAAGGTATGGCCACTTTCGACGTCGCCGCTGTCATCGGCATCAACGTCGCCGTGGCTGCGCAGCAGGCCCTTGTACTGGATCACGCGCTCGCCCTGCTTGATCGGGGCCACGGCGAACACGCCGTTGCCATGGATGGCGGACTTGCGGGCTTGGATCTTCTTCGGCATCGGCACGGGCTGTTTGCAGCGAATGGAACCGGGATTCTCGCCCATTCCGGGTGATTGCGAAAATCACCCCGTTGGCGCAGCATTGCGCCCTGGCAACGGCCCCGGTGTGTCCTCCCGGCCCGGCCCCAGCACCGGCTGAATGCCCGGGTTGGATGGCGGCGAATAAAAGCGTACAATTTCAGTCCGCTTTAAGAACCACTCGCATCCCCATGTTGCGCGTCACCAAACTCACCGATTACGCCACCGTCGTACTGACCGTGCTCGCCGCCCGTCCGGGCGAGGTGCTCAGTGCCACCGAGCTGGCCGAATTCACCGGTCTGGAGCCGCCCACCGTCAGCAAGGTGCTCAAGCCGCTGGCCCAGGCCGGCCTGGTTGAAGGCCTGCGCGGCGTCCGTGGCGGTTACCGGCTGACCCGCGCGGCCATCGAGATCTCGCTGTTCGAAGTGGTCGAAGCGATGGAAGGGCCGTTGGCCCTGACCGAATGCAGCCACGACCACCACCAGTGCGGCATGGCCCCCAAGTGCGGCGCGCGCAGCAGCTGGCGGTTGATCAACGACGTGGTCTCCGAGGCCCTGCGCGATGTCAGCCTCGCGCAGATCCTGCCCCCTCTCCCCCTTGTCGATGACGAACAGCGCCGCACCATCGCTGTCGACGTCGTCTCCTGATCCGTAGGCAGCCCCCCCATGGCCACCGAAACCATCGAAAACGTCGCCCACGACGACACCCCCAACCGCGAGATCCACGAGCAGCTCGGCCGCAAGTATTCGGCCGGCTTCATCACCGAGATCGAATCGGACTCCCTGCCGCCGGGCCTGGACGAGGACACCATCCGTGCCCTGTCGGCCAAGAAGGAAGAACCGGAGTGGATGACGCAGTGGCGCCTGGACGCCTACCGCCACTTCCTGACCATGCCGATGCCGGACTGGGCCAAGCTGGAGATCGCGCCGATCGACCTGCAGGCGCTCAGCTACTACTCCGCGCCGAAGGGCCCGAAGTATGCCTCGCTGGATGACGTGCCGAAGGAGCTGCTCGACACCTACGACAAGCTGGGCGTGCCGCTGCATGAGCGCGCCAAGCTGGCCGGCGTGGCGGTGGACGCGGTGTTCGATTCGGTGTCCGTCGGTACCACCTTCCGCAAGGAACTGGCCGAGAAGGGCATCATCTTCTGCTCGATGTCCGAGGCCATCAAGGAACACCCGGAGCTGGTCCGCCAGTACCTGGGCACCGTGGTGCCGGTGGGCGACAACTATTTCGCCGCGCTCAACTCGGCGGTGTTCTCCGATGGCAGCTTCGTGTTCATTCCCAAGGGCGTGCGCTGCCCGATGGAACTGAGCACCTATTTCCGCATCAACGCCGGCCACACCGGCCAGTTCGAGCGCACCCTGATCGTGTGCGAGGACAAGGCCTACGTCTCCTACCTGGAAGGCTGCACCGCGCCGATGCGCGATGAGAACCAGCTGCACGCCGCGGTGGTCGAGCTGGTCGCCCTGGAAGATGCGGAGATCAAGTACTCCACGGTGCAGAACTGGTATCCGGGCGACGAGAACGGCGTCGGCGGCATCTACAACTTCGTCACCAAGCGTGCCGAATGCCGTGGCGCGCGCAGCAAGGTCACCTGGACCCAGGTCGAGACCGGCTCGGCGATCACCTGGAAGTACCCGTCCTGCGTGCTGCTGGGCGACGACTCGGTCGGTGAGTTCCACTCCGTGGCGCTGACCCATCACCGCCAGCAGGCCGACACCGGCACCAAGATGATCCACATCGGCAAGCGCACCAAGAGCAAGATCGTCAGCAAGGGCATCAGTGCCGGCCGTGGCCAGAACACCTACCGCGGCCTGGTGCGGGTGGACCGCAACGCCGACGGCGCGCGCAACTACACCCAGTGCGATTCGCTGCTGATCGGCAAGCAGTGCGGCGCCCACACCTTCCCCTACATCGAGGTGAAGAACCCGGGCGCCACCGTCGAGCACGAGGCCACCACCTCCAAGATCTCCGACGACCAGCTGTTCTACTGCCGCGCCCGTGGCATCAGCCAGGAAGACGCGGTGTCGATGATCGTCGACGGCTTCTGCAAGCAGGTGTTCCGCGAACTGCCGATGGAGTTCGCGGTGGAAGCCAAGAAGCTGCTGGAAGTCTCGTTGGAAGGTTCGGTGGGCTGACCGCCCGCCCCTGCCCCTCGCAAACGCATTCTCTTTACCGGCGGGCTGCGGCCCGCCCCACGGAAACCCCCACCATGCTGAAGATCGAAAACCTCCACGCCCGCATCGGCGACAAGGAAATCCTCAAGGGCCTGTCGCTGGATGTGAAGCCCGGCCAGGTGCACGCCATCATGGGCCCGAACGGCGCCGGCAAGTCCACCCTGGGCAACGTCCTGGCCGGCCGCGACGGCTACGAAGTGACCGAAGGCAGCGTGCAGTTTGAAGGCACCGACCTGCTCGAGCAGGACCCGGAAGCGCGCGCCGCCGCCGGCCTGTTCCTGGCGTTCCAGTACCCGGTGGAAATCCCGGGCGTGAACAACACCTACTTCCTGCGCGCGGCACTGAACGCCCAGCGCAAGGCGCGCGGTGAGGACGAACTCGATTCCATGCAGTTCCTCAAGCTGGTGCGCCAGAAGCTGGCCGTGCTGCACCTGAAGGATGAACTGCTGCACCGTGGCGTCAACGAAGGCTTCTCCGGTGGCGAGAAGAAGCGCAACGAGATCTTCCAGCTGGCCGTGCTGGAACCGAAGCTGGCGATCCTGGACGAAACCGATTCGGGCCTGGACATCGATGCGCTGAAGAGCGTGGCCGATGGCGTCAACGCACTGCGCGCCGCCGACCGTTCGTTCCTGGTCATTACCCATTACCAGCGCCTGCTGGACTACATCAAGCCGGACGTGGTGCACGTGCTGGCCGATGGCCGCATCGTCAAGACCGGTGGCCCGGAACTGGCACTGGAACTGGAAGCGCACGGTTACGATTTCCTCAAGGATCGCGTGGTGCGCGAGGCGGCCGTCTGATGAGCGCGCTGCTCGATTCGATGGCCCAGGCCTTCTGCGGCAGCGATGCGCGCCGCGAAGTGCTGGACGCGGCCCTGCGTGACGGCCTGCCGGCCGCCCGCAACGAAGCCTGGAAGTACACCTCGCTGCGCCAGCTGGAGCGTCGTGCGTTCGCCGCGGCACCGCTGCAGGGCCCGGCGCTGGACACCGCGCTGCTGGAGGACATTCCGGCGCCGCGCCTGGTGTTCGTCAACGGCCGCCTGGATGCCGCGCTGAGCGACGTGCAGGGCCTGCCGGCCGGCGTGCAGCTGCAGCCGCTGTCGGCCGCACTGGCCTCCGGCGAAGACGCCGTGCGTTTCCTTGGCCGCCGCTACGAGCGCAGCGAAGAGATCTTCGCCCGCCTCAACGCCGCGCTGGCCGATGAAGGCGTAGTGCTGCGCGTGGACGAAGGCGTGCAGGTTGAGGTACCGCTGCAGCTGGTGTTCGCCAGCGTCGCCGGCGATACCGACCTGGCCTGGCACCATCGCCACCTGATCGAACTGCGGGCCGGCGCCAGCCTCGGCGTGGTCGAGCACCGCTTCAGCGTGGGCGACTCCGCCCACCTGGACAACACCGTGCTGCATGCCCATGTCGCCCGCGATGCCGTGCTCAAGCACGCCCGCGTGCAGGCCGGCAGCGCGCGCCAGACCAGCTTCCTGCGCACCGACGCCGTACTCGCCCGCGACGCGCAGTACCACCGTGTCGACCTGGAACTGGGCGCCGCGCTCAGCCGCCATGAACTGAACGTGCGCCTGGAAGGCGACAACGCCCAGCTGACCGCCAACGGCGTGCTGCTCGGCAATGGCCGCCGCCACGTCGAAACCCGCCTGGGCATCGACCACATCGCGCGCGATACCGCCTGCGAACTGCTGTGGCGTGGCGTCGCCGCCAACCGCAGCCGCGTGGTGTTCCATGGTGGCATCCAGATCCGCGAAGGCGCCGACGGCACCGACGCGAACCTGTCCAACAAGAACCTGCTGCTGTCGGCCGATGCCGAGATCGACACCCAGCCGACGCTGGTGATCGACGCCGATGAAGTGAAGGCCGCGCACGGCGCGACCGTCGGCCAGCTCGATGCCAATGCGCTGTTCTACCTGCGCTCGCGCGGCCTGCCGCAGGCCCAGGCACAGGCTCTGCTCAGCGCCGCGTTCTGCCATGAACCGCTGAAGATCCTGCCCGATGCACTGCGTGCGCAGCTGGCACGCCGTCTGGACAAGGCGTTGGCCGAGGCGGGTGTGGCATGAACCTGTCCACGCCGCGCCCGATCGAAGAACGCACCGGCGCGCCCGACTGGGACCGCGTCCGCCTCGACTTCCCGCTGCTGATGCGTGAAGTGCACGGCAAGCCACTGGTCTATTTCGACAATGCCAACACCGGCCAGAAGCCGGTGCAGGTGATCGGCGCGGTGGACGAGTTCTACCGCCGCTACAACGCCAACGTCAGCCGTGCGGTGCATGCACTGGGCAGCGAAGCCACCGATGCCTATGAAGGCGCACGCAACAAGCTGGCGCGTTTCCTCAACGTGCGTCCCAGCGACCTGGTGCTGTGCAGTGGCACCACCTTCGCCATCAACCTGGTGGCCTACTCGTGGGCGCTGCCGCGACTGAAGGCTGGTGACGTGATCCTGATCACGCGCATGGAGCACCACGCCAACATCGTGCCGTGGCAGCTGGTCGCGCAGCGTACCGGCGCCACCATCCGCGTAGCCGAGATCACCCCTGATGGCGCGCTGGACCTGGATGCGCTGCGCGCGGCGATGACCCCGGAAGTCAAGCTGCTGGCGGTCACCCATGTCTCCAACGTGCTGGGCACGGTCAATCCGGTGCGCGAGATCTGCCGTGAAGCGCGCAAGCGCGGCATCATCACCGTGGTCGATGGCTCGCAGGCCGTGCCGCACCGCAAGGTCGACGTCGCCGCGATCGGCTGCGACTTCTACGCCATCACCGGCCACAAGATGTGCGGTCCGACCGGCACCGGTGCGCTGTGGGCGCGCCGCGAGCACCTGGACGCGATGCCGCCGTTCCTCGGCGGCGGCGAGATGATCAAGGAAGTCAGCTTCGACGGCACCGTGTTCAACGATGCCCCGCACAAGTTCGAAGCCGGCACCCCGAACATCGCCGGTTTCATCGGCCTGGGTGTGGCTGCCGACTACCTGCAGCAGCTTGGCCAGGAGAACGTGGAAGCGCGCGAAGCCGAACTGCTGGCGCACTTCACCGAAGAGCTGCGCCGCGTCGACGGCCTGCGCATCATCGGCGAAGCGCCGGAGAAGGCCGCCGTGGTTTCGTTCCTGATCGACGGCGCGCATGCGCACGACCTGGCGACCCTGCTGGATCTGGAAGGCGTGGCCGTGCGCTCGGGCCAGCACTGCGCACACCCGCTGCTGCAGTACTTCGGCGTCGCGGCCACCTGCCGTGCCTCGCTGGCGTTCTACAACACGCACGCCGAGATCGAGCGCTTCATGACCGCGCTGACCAAGGTGCGCAAGCTGCTGGGCTGAGCCCGGCACATCGGGGTCAGATCCCTTTCGCATCGCGAAAGGGCTCTGACCCCATCAACGGCCCCGACAGCCGCCGCTGCGACTGCAGCGCGCCACGCATCGCCACCAGATCCCCGGCAGGAATGCCCTGCGCGATGAACTCCGCATAGCGTCTGTGCCGCTCATCCGCATCAGCAGCAATGAACTCGAATGCCGAATGCGGTACGAGCAGTGCATTTGCCCGTCCCCGTGCATTCGCGCGATAGCTCGACCAGCGATAGTCACCAGGATGAGCCACCTTCCCCGCCCGAACCGGGTTGAGCTCGATGTAGCGTTGGCAGGCCAGCAGATAGCGATCCGTATCCACCACCGTGGAGTGGAAGCGCCCCTCCCATAACGTGCCGGTGCGGCCCTGCTGACCATTCACCCGACGTACGTAGGCCCGGCTCACGGCCTGCATCATCCGCGACAGCCCGCCAGAGACATCAGGCGTCGCCAGAAGATGGACGTGATTGTCCATGAGCACATAGGCGTGGACCCGGCAGTGCTGCTGGTCTGCGTGATGACACAGCAGACGCAGGTAGGCCACGCGATCGTCATCCGTGAAGAACACGGGCTGGCGATTGTTGCCGCGCTGGACGACATGCTGCGGGTATCCGGGCGCATCGATCCTTCGGGGGCGTGGCATGAGCGTTTCCTGGGGCTGAGGGGTCAGAGCCCTTTGCTGCACAAAGGGATCTGACCCCGAGCATCTGCCAACTCCGCGCCCGTGCCAGTCGGTCCATAGCCTGCCGTTGGGTCAGTAGACGCCGGGGTCAGATCCCTTTCGCGCTGCGAAAGGGATCTGACCCCACCTCCCCATTTGCGCCCGCCCCCACCCCACCTAGAATGGGCCCATGACCACTCTGACCTTCCGGGCCGCCACGTCGGCCGACATCCCCGCCCTGATCGCCCTGGTCACCTCGGCCTACCGGGGTGACGCCAGCCGCGTCGGCTGGACCACCGAAGCCGACCTGCTGGACGGTGCCCGCATCGACGCCGAAGGCATCCAGGCCGACCTGGACCGCCCGCGCTCCACCATCCTGCTGGCCGAACGCGAGGGCCAGCTGGTGGCCTGCGCCCATGTCGCCGATGTCGACGGCAAGGGCTACTTCGGCATGTTCTCGGTCGATCCGGCCCAGCAGGGCGGCGGTGTCGGCAAGCAGATGATGGAGGCTGCCGAAGCGCACGCCGCGCGCGAATGGAACGTGCCGGTGATGCAGATGACGGTGATCGACGTGCGCGACGAGCTGATCGCCTTCTACGAGCGCCGCGGCTATCTGCGCACCGGCATCAAGAAGCCGTTCCCGTACGGCGACGAACGCTTCGGCATTCCCAAGCGCGACGACCTGCGCTTCGAGATCCTGGAAAAGCCGCTGGCCGGAGCCGCCGCGTGAGCGATACCTGGACCTTCGTCTGTGCCGGCACCGAGCTGCTGCCGGGTGAAATGAAGAGCGTGTTCGACGAAGTGACCGGCACGCCGATCGTGGTGTTCAACCTCGACGGTGAGTTGTACGCGCTGGAAGACCAGTGCACGCATGAAGAGTTCGAGCTGTCCTCGGGCGAGTTCAACACCACCGAGGGCAGTGTGGAGTGCGTGCTGCACGGCGCGCGCTTCGACGTGCGTGACGGCCGCGCCCTGTGCGCCCCGGCCTACAGCCCTGTGCCCAAGTTTCCGGTGAAGCGCGAGCACGACGCCGTCTGGACCCGCGACGACCGGGATTGAGGCGGTGCGCGGCCCGGAGAGATCTCCCAAGGGGTGCCCCGCGAAAGAGCATCCACTCATGGGGGTGGATCTACCGAAAGGCCATTAGAGCCTCCCCAGGGCGTCCCCGGGCCATCTCGGTGGCCCGGAACGACCCGTACATGCGAATCATTATCGTTGATGTTATTCTACGTAACATCTTCGTAACGACTCCGCCCCCGCGCCATGGCTTCGCCCGCGCCCACCGCCACGCTGTGCCAGCTTGCCCGTCAAGGGTGGCCGCTGCTCGTAGCCGTGCTGCTGACGCTGGTGTTGGGCTGGTCTGCGTTGCATGAAGGCAGGCACACGGCGACCGCCGATGCGCCGACTCTGTATGCTCATGATGTGTCGCCCGCGTCCCCGCCACACGTGCTGCCGCACGAACAGGCAATGCACCCCGCTGAATCCGAACCCGATGGCAGTCGCGGTGACAAACCTCGTGCCCTGCGGCGACTCGGCCTGCAGCACCCTGACAATGCACCTGCAGACGCTCCGGCGCCGGTGACACCGCCCCCTCCGGTGCTCGCACCGGGCCGGCGCCAGCCCCCATCCCACGCACCGCCCGCGCTGCTGGCCTGACGCTCTGCTGCGCCATGCGCAGCCGCATCCGCACGCCCCCCCTCGTTCTACGTACTGCTGCCGCGCGGCCCGCGCCGGCCGCCTCTCCCTGTTCCCCTTCTGCAGACGCCCATGAACCCGATCAAGAGCCGCAAGCACGCTTCGCCGCTTCGTACCCTGCCGCTGGCCACCGCCAGTCTTGCCGCCGGCCTCGGCCTGGCCACCCTGCCCGCGCTGGCCCACGCTGAAGCCACCGACAACGCCCGCACGCTGGACAAGATCGACGTGCACGCCACCCGGGGCTACAAAGCCGACAAGGTGGCCTCGCCGAAGTTCACCCAGCGCCTGCAGGACACGCCGC
Organism: Stenotrophomonas maltophilia; assembly: GCF_003205835.1. GTDB lineage: Bacteria > Pseudomonadota > Gammaproteobacteria > Xanthomonadales > Xanthomonadaceae > Stenotrophomonas > Stenotrophomonas riyadhensis. The sequence goes on along the minus strand of NZ_CP029773.1, from coordinate 1,105,712 downwards.
AAACCATCCAAGTGATTACCAGCGACCTGTTCAACCAGCAGGGTGCCACCACGCTGACCGAGGCGCTGCGCAACAGCCCGGGCGTGGGCACCTTCTATGCCGGCGAGAACGGCAACACGACCACCGGCGATGCGCTGTTCATGCGCGGCTTCGACACCTCCAACAGCTTGTATGTGGACGGTGTGCGCGACCTGGGCTCGATCTCGCGCGATGTGTTCAACATCGAACAGGTGGAAGTGACCAAGGGGCCGGCCGGCACCGACAATGGCCGTTCGGCGCCGACCGGCGCGATCAACCTTGTCAGCAAGCAGGCCAACCTGCAGGACGCGACGTCGGCCAGCATTTCGCTGGGCAGCGACCAGCAGCGCCGCGCCACCGCCGACTGGAACCAGTCGCTGGGCACCACCAGCGCGCTACGCATCAACGGCATGTGGCAGGACAGCGACCAGCCCGGCCGCGACCACGTGCAGAACAAGCGCTGGGGCATCGCACCGTCGCTGGCCTTCGGTCTGGGTACCGCCACCCGCTACTACCTCAACCTGCTGTATGTGAAGCAGGACAACGTGCCCGATGGTGGCGTGCCCACCCTGGGCCTGCCGGGCTGGACGCCGCAGCCGACGCTGGAAGCGCTGGCCGGGCACCCGGTCGATCCGGAGAACTTCTACGGCACCCGCGCCGACCACGATGACGTGACCGCGAAGATGGCCACGTTCCGTTTCGAGCACGACTTCAACGACAGCGTGCGCCTGACCAACACCGCCCGCTGGGGTCGCACCGAACAGGATTACCTGCTCACCGCCTTCATGGGCACCGGCGTGCGCGGCGCAGGCGGCCGCCCGACCGGCAACATCACCTATGCCAACCCGGCCGACCTTTCCAGCTACGCCATCGCGCGCAGCCTGCCGACCTTCAAGGACCAGCGCAACACGATCCTCACCGATCAGCTGAACCTGCGCGCCGACTTCGCCACCGGCGCGGTCGGGCACGCATTGAGCGCTGGCCTGGAATTCACCCGTGAAGAACTGGACAGCTACGGCCAGGCCGCCGCTGCCGGTACCAGCTGGCCCGCTGCGAACCTGTACAACCCGGACTGGAACGTCAGCGGCCTGAACTGGGCGCACAACGGCGCCGATGCACATGGCAAGACCACCACCTCCTCGGTGTACCTGTTCGATACCCTGTCCTTCGGCGAAAGCTTCCTGTTGACCGCTGGCGTGCGTGCAGACCACTACAAGACCGAGTACGCCAGCGCGTCGGTGTGTGGTGGCCGCGGCGGCCCGGCGTGTGGCAGCAATCCTGCCGGCACGGTGCTGCGCAACCCGACGCTGGACGCGTCCGATACGCTGCTGAACTGGAAGCTCGGCGCCCTCTACAAGGTCGGCGATGCCGTCAGCGTCTACGTCAACTACGCCATCTCGCAACAACCCCCGGGTGGTGCCAACTTCCAGCTGAGCAGCTCGGCCAGCAGTGCCGACAACCCCAAGCTGGACCCGCAGAAGGCCAAGACCTTCGAAGTGGGCAGCAAGTGGGCGTTCCTGGATGACGCCCTGGCAGTGAACCTTGCGTTGTTCCAGACGGACGTGGACAACGAGATCAACACCACCGTGCTCGACGATGCCGGCAACCCGACCCAGACCGGCAGCAAGCGGGTCAAGGGCGTGGAGCTCTCCGCAGTCGGCCGCCTGACCGACAACTGGTCGGTCAGCGCCGGATACAGCCACCTGGACACCGACGTAAGGGAAGGCGCGAAGGTGGCCGCCGATGGCACCACCAACCTGACCTATACCCCGGACGACACGTTCACCGGCTGGACCAGCTACACCCTGCCCTACGGCATCACCGTGGGCGGCGGCGTACGCTATGCCGCCGGCATGCACCGCGGCACCGACGGCGCGGTGGGCACCCCGTCGTTCACCAAGTCCTACGTGGTGTATGACGCGGTCGTGTCCTGGGCAATCAATGAGACGATCTCGCTGCGCTTGAACGGCTACAACCTGTTCGACAAGCAGTACGTGGCCAGCATCAACAAGAGCGGCTACCGTTACACCCCGGGTGCCCCGCGCACCTTCCTGCTCAGCGCGGACATCCGCTTCTGATGCAGCACGCGGGGGAGCCCACTCCCCCGCGCCCCCAAAGGAACCGCCATGCTGCTGCACATTCCCGACGTGCTTTCACCCCAGGACGTGGCGCAGGCACGCAGGCGACTCGACGCTGCAGACTGGACCGACGGTCGCGAGACCGTCGGTGCACAGGGCGCGATGGTCAAGCACAATCTGCAGCTACCCGATGCATCTCCCCTGAAGGCGGAGCTGGGCAGGGACCTACTGGCCGCGCTGAGCCGCAGCCCCTTGTTCTTTGCTGCCGCGCTGCCCCTGAAGATCCTGCCGCCGCGTTTCAACCGCTACAGCGGGGGCGGCACCTATGGCTTCCATGTCGATGGCGCGGTGATGAACCTGGCCAACGGCGAACAGCTGCGCTCGGACATCTCCTGCACCCTGTTCCTGTCCGATCCGGACGAATACGAAGGCGGCGAGCTGATCATCAGCGATACCTACGGCGAGCACGAGGTAAAGCTGCCGGCCGGCGACCTGATCGTGTATCCGTCCAGCAGCCTGCACCAGGTGCGGCCGGTCACCCGCGGTGCGCGCGTGGCCTCGTTCTTCTGGGTACAGAGCATGATCCGCGACGATGTGCAGCGCCGCCTGCTGTGGGAAATGGATGGCTCGATCGAGCGCCTGCGGCAGACCGGCGGTGACGCCGAGGCGGTGCTGCAGCTGACCGGCGTGTACCACAACCTCCTGCGACGCTGGAGCGAAGTCTGAGCCCCATCCGGCCGACCCGCGACAATTTGGCAATCATTCTCATTTGCAACAGCTAACAGCTCTCATTACAATCACGCCCCGTTGATGCCGGCCGCTGCCGGCAGACCCCTGGGGACCCCTGCTTGCTGCGCCCGCTTCGCCCTCGCCCACTCATCCATCGAAAGATGGGCACCGCCATGCGCGGTCAGCGTCCTGCGCTGGCCAGCCTGCTGGCGTGGGTGGCGATGCTGGCTTTGCTGCTGGGCACCCTGCCGCTGCTGCCACACGGCCAGGCCGGAATGGCCGTGCAGATGCCGCTGGAAGAGCGCGGTGGCGAAGCGTCCCCGCAGGAAGAAGCACCGGCCAAACTGCGCCGCTGTGCTGCCGCCCCGGTGAAATCGGCCGAGAAGGCGCGCCCGCCGCTGCTGCTGGCCAGCCAATGGCTGCGCACTGAACTCGAACTCGTACCCGCCACGCCGGCCATGCCCGGCGTGCGCCCGGACTGGCCGCTGGCCGCTCCGGACACGCCCTGGGCCGACGCGCCCGGGCGCCGCCAGCAACGCGGCCAGGCGCCGCCGCTCGCCTGATTCACGGCCCCGCGTGACCGCCTGCGCGGTCGTGCCCGCACGCCGCTGCCTGCTTCATCCCTGCCGCCCCTGACCGGGCCTCCCCGTGCATGCCGCGCCGTTCGCGCCTGGCATTGCACCACCCTGCATCCTTCGAGGTTACTGCCATGGCCCAGCGCCATCGTGTCCGTTCGTCCCTGTCCCGTACCCTGCTGACCAGCGCCGTGCTGGCAGCCATGACCGCCCCTGCCTTCGCCCACGGTGACGCTTCCGGCGCGCCACAGACGCTGGACAAGGTGGTGGTCACCGCCTCCGGCTTCGAGCAGAAGGTGGTCGACGCCCCGGCCAGCATCAGCGTGGTCAGCCGCGAAGAACTCAGCAAGCGCCCCTACACCAACCTGGTCGACGCGCTGCGCGACGTCGAAGGCATCGACGTCGGCCTGGAAGCCAGCGACAAGAACGGCCGCGCCACCATCTCGATGCGTGGCCTGCCCTCCGAATACACGCTGGTGCTGATCGATGGCCGCCGCCAGAGCAATGTCGGCCAGCTGTATCCGAACAACTTCGGCGGTGGCCAGTTCGCCTACCTGCCGCCGCTGGATGCCATCGAGCGCATCGAAGTGGTGCGCGGCCCGATGTCCACGTTGTACGGTTCGGATGCAATGGGCGGCGTGATCAACATCATCACCCGTCGCAACCAGGACAGCTGGCACGGCGCGCTCACCCAGGGCTTCACCGTGCAGCAGGACGATCAGTTCGGCGATGCACGCACCACCGACGTCTACCTCAGTGGCCCGCTGCTGAAGGACCGCCTGAGCCTGGCGGTGCGCGGCAGCTACTACGACGCCAAGGCCTCCAACCCGGAATGGGAGGCGCTGACCCTGCCCGACGGCAGCCTGTGGGAGCGCAGCATCGGCTTCGGTGGCGGTGGCAAGTCGGTGGCCAACACCAACTGGAACACCGGCGTACGCCTGGACTTCCACGTCAACGATGACCACGAACTGTGGCTGGACTACGACGTGTCGCGGCAGAAGTACGACAACAGCGAGGGCCAGACCGGCACCCTCGACAGCCTGGCCAGCCTGTGGCGCGTCGGCAATGCGGTCATCCCCAATCCGAACGGCAGCGGCACCGTCACCCGCCGCGTTGTGCAGCCGCGCGTGGGCTACACCGCCTACCAGCGCTACGAGCGCGACCAGCTGTCGCTGACCCACCAGGGCCGCTACAGCTTCGGCACCTGGCAGACCTCGTTGACCCACAGCAAGAGCAGCAACCTGGGCCGCTCGCTGCCGCTGACCCTGGACGAACGCGCCAACCTGCAGACCCTGTGGAACGACGTCTGCCGCCGCACCGGCGGCGCCAACAACTGCGCGGCCGGCCGTGGCAATGCACTGGCCGCCCTCAACCCGAGTGAGATGGCACGCCTGCAGGCATTCCTGCCGCGTCCGCTGCGCACCATGGAGCTGGAAGGCTACGTGCTCGACACCATGCTCGACCTCGACTTCGGCGCGCACAAGCTGACCGTCGGCGGCCAGTACAACGACACCGACATGATCGACGGTGTGTTCGGCATGGATGGCGCCGGCTACCGCAGCAACACCAAGCAGAAGCACCGCATGTGGGCGCTGTTCGCCGAGGACAACTGGTCGCTGACCGACACCCTCACCGCCACCTTCGGCCTGCGCTACGACGACCACAACGTGTTCGGCAGCCATGTCAGCCCGCGCGGCTACCTGGTGTGGAACGCCACTGACGCCTGGACCTTCAAGGGTGGCGTCAGCACCGGCTACAAGACCCCGCGACCGGATCAGCTGTTCCCGGGGATCACCGGCTTCGGTGGCCAGGGCGTGCTGCCGCTGGTGGGTTCGCCGAACCTGAAGCCTGAAACCAGCACCAACTACGAGCTGGCCGCGTACTACGAAGGCCAGCGCTGGGGCTTCAACGTCACCGGCTTCTTCAACAAATTCGAGGACAAGATCGCCAGCGGCGGCACCTTCCCGAACTGCGAAGTGGCCCGCGCCGGCAGCGGCTACTGCGTGGACATCGGCCCGGGCTGGGCGGCACTGGGCTACAGCACCTTCACCCAGAGCGTGAACATCGACAAGGCCGAGACCCGCGGCGCGGAACTGGCCGGCCACGTCGACCTGCTCGACACCCTGCAGCTGCGCGGCAACTACACCTGGACCAAGAGCGAGCAGACCAGCGGCCCCGACAAGGGACGCCCGATCTCAGGCACCACGCCGGCAAAGCACATGGCCAACGCCAGCCTCAACTGGCAGATCAACGATGCGATCAGCCTGTCGCTGATCGGCGAGGGCCGCTACGACCGCTATCGCGACACGCTGATCGACAGCACCGGCGCCCGCCATGTCCGCTACTACGAGGACTACACGATCTTCCACCTGGGGGGCAGCTGGAAGGCCACGCCCTGGCTGACGGTCAACGCGCGGGTCAACAACCTGTTCGACAAGGACTTCGTCTCGCAGTCGTGCCTGCTGCTCAATCCCAGCGAGTTCAGCTGCGTGGACGACTACGCGACCAAGGACCAGCGCCGCAGCTACTGGATCTCGCTCAACGCGAAGTTCTGATCGCCACGCACCGGTAGTGCCGGCCGCTGGCCGGCAATCCCCCCCACCCCCAGGGATACAGAACGATACGCAATTGCGAGCTATTCTCATCAATGATGTAATGGGCAGTCCCCGTCAGCCCCGAACCGTGCCGTGAGCCGTCCTGCCTCCTCCACCGTGCAGCAGCAACAGAACCGTGGCTTCTGGCTGCGGACGCTGCACCAGTGGCACTGGATCAGTTCGGCGGTGTGCCTGATCGGCATGCTGCTGTTCGCGGTGACCGGCCTGACCCTCAACCATGCGGCGAAGATCGAGGCCAAGCCCCAGGTGCAGAACCAGCATCTGGAACTGCCCGCCGAACTGCTGGGCCAACTGGGCACGCGCGAAGACGGCAACGCGCCGATTCCGCGCCCGGCACGGCAATGGCTGGACACGCAGCTGGGCATCGCCATCGGCGGGCGCCCGGCCGAGTGGTCGGCCGAAGAGATCTACCTGTCGCTGCCGCGCCCCGGCGGCGACGCCTGGCTGAGCATCGATCGCGAAACGGGCGCGGTGGAGTACGAATCAACCTCGCGCGGCGCGGTGTCCTACCTCAACGACCTGCACAAGGGCCGCAACGCAGGCCCGGCGTGGGGCTGGTTCCTGGACCTGTTCGCCGTGGCCTGCCTGGTGTTCTGCATCACCGGCCTGTTCCTGCTGCACCTGCATGCGCGGCAGCGCCGCATGACCTGGCCGCTGGTCGGCCTCGGCCTGATGATTCCGCTGCTGATCGCCCTGCTGCTGATCCACTGACGTCCCCCCATGAATTCCATCCGTTTCCCCGGAGCCGCCCCATGCGCGTCACCCTGACCATCGCCCTCAGCGGCCTGCTGGCCACCTCGCCGGCCTACGCCACCACCCTCGACATCAACGTCGAAGTGCCCAAGCTCAACGTGGCCGAGTACCACCGCCCGTACGTGGCGGTGTGGCTGGAAGGCGCCGACCAGAAGGTCGCGGCCAACCTGTCGGTCTGGTACCAGCAGACCAGCAACAGCGAAGGCCACGGCACCAAGTGGCTGCCCGACCTGCGCCAGTGGTGGCGCAAGAGCGGCCGCACCCTGCAGGTGCCGGTGGACGGCGTGACCGGCCCGACCCGCCCGGCCGGCAAGCACGCGCTCTCGTTCAACGACAGGCAGCCGGCGCTGAAGCAGCTGGCCCCCGGCAACTACACCCTGGTGGTGGAAGCAGTGCGCGAAGTCGGCGGCCGTGAACTGCTGAAGATCCCCTTCACCTGGCCGGCCACCGCCGCGCAGAACGGCAAGGCGCAGGGCGCCACCGAACTGGGCCAGGTCACCCTCGCCGTCAAACCCTGACCGCCTGACCCGGGGTCGGATCCCTTCCGCAGGAAGGGCTCTGACCCCATCGCCCTATCCCCCGGGGTCAGAGCCCTTTCCGATGGAAAGGGATCCGACCCCTTCCAACTGGAGTCTTCCGCATGAAGCGCACGCTCGTCCTCGCCGCCGCTCTGGCCGCTGCCCTTCCCTTCTCCGCCCTGGCCCACAAGGCCTGGCTGCTGCCCTCACAGACCGTGATCGCCGGCAACGCGCCGTGGATCACCGTCGACGGTGCGGTCTCCAATGACCTGTTCTATTTCAACCACGTGCCGCTGCGCCTGGAGTCGGTGGTGATCACCGCGCCGGACGGCAGCACCGTGCAGCCGCAGAACGCGTCCACCGGCAAGTACCGCAGCGTGTTCGATGTCGAGCTGAAGCAGCCGGGCACCTACCGCATTGCGTCGGTCAATGACGGCCTGTTCGCCACCTACGAGCAGAACGGCGAGCGCAAGCGCTGGCGCGGCAGCGTGGCTACCTTCGGCGAACTGCCGAAAGACGCGAAGAAGCTGGAAGTGAGCCAGTCGGTCGGCCGCGTGGAGACCTTCGTCACCAACGGCGCGCCGAACGATACTGCGCTGAAGCCGACCAACCGTGGCATCGAGCTGGTCGCCGTCGGCCACCCGAACGATCTGTTCGCCGGCGAGGAAGCCACCTTCCGCGTGCTGGTCGATGGCAAGCCGACCGCCGGCCTGGAGTTCGAGATCGTGCGTGGCGCCACCCGCTACCGCAACGCGCAGGACGAGCTGAAGCTGACCAGCGATGCCAAGGGCGAGATCAAGGTGACCTGGCCGGAAGCCGGCATGTACTGGCTGGAGACCGGCACCGAAGACAACAAGACGTCGGTGAAGCAGGCCGCCAAGCGCCGCCTGAGCTACGTCGCCACGCTGGAAGTGCTGCCGCAGTAATGACGTGGACCGCGATGCCGGGCAGGCCCCGGCATCGCGCCTGCAGCACACCACCATGACCGATCCCCTGCTCGACATCGCCCGCCTCGGTGGCACCACCATGGGCACCACCTGGAGTGTGTCGCTGGTCGCGTCGCGCCAGCGCGACCTGCACCCGCTGCATGCCGGCATCCAGGCGCGGCTGGACGAGGTGGTCGCGCAGATGAGTACCTGGGAGCGCGGTTCGGATCTGAGCCGCTACAACCGCGCCGACGCCGGCCAATGGTGCGTGCTGCCCGCCGAAACGCGCCACGTTGTGGCCTGCGCACAGGCCATCGCTTCCGCCAGTGACGGCGCCTTTGATCCCACCATCGGTCCGCTGGTTGCGCTGTGGGGCTTCGGTGCACATGCCGCTGAACGCCGGCAGCCCGACGACGCTCCCCTGCAGGCCACGCGCGATCGCTGCGGTTGGCAGCGCCTGCAGTGGCAGGACGATGCGCTGCTGCAACCGGGCGGACTGGAACTGGATCTCTCTGCGATCGCCAAGGGCTTTGGCGTCGACCATGTCGCTGCGTGGCTGCGCACACAGGGCATCACTGCCGCGCTGATCGAAGTCGGTGGCGAGCTGGCCGGCTACGGCCGCAAACCGGACGGCCAGCCGTGGCGCGTGCTGGTGGAATCCGCACCGGAAGAAGACGTGCACACCGATACCCCGCCACGGGTGCTGGCGCTGGACGGCAAGGCGGTGGCGACTTCCGGCGATCGCTGGCACCAGTACCAGGCCGGTGGCGAGGCCTACAGCCACAGTCTCGACCCGCGTACGGGCAGGCCGGTGCGGCAGGTTGCCGCGGCAGTAACTGTGGTGGCCGACGACGCCATGCGCGCCGATGCCTGGGCCACCGCACTGACCGTGCTGGGTCGCGAACAGGGCATGGCGCTGGCCGAACGCGAAGGACTGGCTGCACGCTACCTGCAACGCACCGCAGAAGGCCCGCAGGAATTTCTCAGCAGCGCCTTCCAGCGCCTGCTCGACGGGCAGGACGCATGAGCGCACGTCCATCGCGCGCGTGGCTCGGCAACACTCTGGTCCTGCTCCTGCTGGCGCTGATCGGTTGGGCGCTGCTGCGCCTGCATCTCGGCGAAGCCTGGTGGCAGGGCGCGCCACCGGTGCGGCACGCGCAGATCGCGGGAATCGCCACGGCGCTGTACGCGCTGGCCTGCGCTGCACTGTGGTGGCGAGGGCGCCCGCGCGACGATGCCACAACCGGTGACAGGCCCCCGATCCTGCTGGTCTGGTCCAGCCAGACCGGCTTCGCCCGTGAACTCGCCGAGCGCAGCGCCGAGGCCCTGCGCGGTGCCGGCGTGCCAGTGCGTGTGCGCGGACTGCATGAGGTGGATGCAGCACTGCTGGCTTCCAGCCAGCGCGCGTTGTTCATCGCCAGCACCACCGGTGAGGGTGACCCGCCCGACCACGCCCTGCCGTTCCTGCGCGGGGTGATGGCCACCCCGCCCCCGCTGCAGCACCTGCACTACGGCGTGCTCGCGCTGGGCGACCGCAGCTATGGCCACTTCTGCGGATTCGGCCACCAGCTGGACACTTGGCTGCGCCAGCATGGCGCGCATCCGCTGTTCGACGCGATCGAAGTCGACAACGCCGATCCGGCGGCACTGCGCCATTGGCAGCAGCTGCTGGGACAACTTGGCGGCGGCGCCAGTGAACTGCCCGACTGGAGCCCGGCCGAGTATCAGCCGTGGACGCTGCTGCAACGCGAGCATCTGAATCCGGGCAGCCCCGGTGGTCCGGTGTACTGGTTGCGCCTGCAGCCCCCGCCTGGCGTCGATGTGCAGTGGCAGGCCGGTGACATCGCCGAGATCGGCCCGCAGCACCCACGCCACAGCGCGCGCGCCTGGCTCGATGCACAGGGCTTCAATGCCGACACGGTGCTGGATGACGGGCAGGCGTTGCTGGCCCGTATCGAGCGCTCGCACCTGCCCTCATTGGTTCCCCCGGGTGATCTGCCCGCACTGCTGGCGACCCTGCAACCACTGCCCCATCGCGAGTACTCGATCGCCTCGGTGATGGCCGACGGCGCGGTGGAGTTGCTGCTGCGCCGCCAGCTGCGCGCCGATGGCACGCCAGGGATCGGCAGCGGCTGGCTGTGCGACCACGCCGCCATCGGCGAACCGGTGCAACTGCGCCTGCGCCGCAACGACAATTTCCAGGGCGTGCCCGCCGATGTGCCGCTGCTGCTGATCGGTAATGGCACCGGCATCGCCGGCCTGCGCGCGCACCTGCACGAACGCGCCCTGCAGGGCGCGCGCCGTACCTGGCTGCTGTTCGGCGAGCGCACCGCCGCGCACGACTTCCATTTCGGTGAAGAACTGCAGGCGATGCTGGCGGACGGCTCGCTGGCACGGCTGGATGCAGTGTTCAGCCGCGACGGCGGCGCGCATCCCTATGTGCAGGACCGGCTGCTGGCCGAAGCGGCAACGCTGCATCAGTGGGTGGATGAAGGCGCGACAATCCTGGTCTGCGGCAGCCTGCAGGGCATGGCGCCGGCCGTGGATGCAGTGATCGAGCAGGTGCTGGGTACCGCGGGCAAAGAAGCGCTGTTGCTGGCCGGTCGTTACCGGCGCGATGTGTATTGAGGCCACCGCATCCACGCATGGCGTGGATGTACTGCTCCACTTCGGCGGATGCGAATCGCCTTCTGGTGGATGCGAATCGCCTTCTGGTGGGTGCGAATCGCCTTCTGGTGAGTGCGAACCGATTTCTGGTGGGTGCGAACCTTGGTTCGCACCATGACGCGGTATCGGCGGCCGCATCCACGCACGGCGTGGATCTACTGTAGAGCCGAGCCCATTCTCGGCTGACCTCACCGCAGCCGAGCATGGGCTCGGCTCTACACGGTCATGCCATCGTCGCCGCACTCACCCGTATCGCCAACAACTCGCCACCTCCCTGCAACGCATGGCGTTGCCGTTCACCGGCCGCCAACCACGCAGTGTCTCCCGCCTGCAGCGCCGGCAAACCACTGTCGGCACCAAACTCCGCCTGGCCGGCCAGCAGATGCAGCGCCCAGGCCACGCCCGGTTCGCAGAAGAAGAACATCGTGCCCACCAGCGGCCGGTGCAGCAGTTCGGCCTGCAGCAACTCGCGCTTCCACATCAGGTTGAAGTCGTGGGTGGTGCCATCGACCAGTTCGCCGTGCAGCGCGTCCTCGCCGGCAAAGCGCACGCGCCCGTGCGGCGGCAGAACCTCGGCCACACGGCCATCCTTGAAGCGAAGACGCACACCATTGCCCTGCAGCAACACCAGTTCGCGCTCCACGCCGGGGAAGGCAGAGAACGCGGCATCCTGTTCGATTTCGGCCACCGACAGGCGCAGCGCCCAGTCATCCCCCTGCGCGGGCAGGCGCAGAATCTCGCGGGTCCAACCCAGGCCGTTGCGCCAACGTTCGCGGCGATAGTCCAGGCTGGAGATTACCTGGCTCGGAGTGTGCAGCAGGGAGTCGATGTTCATCGGCGCATTGCATCATGCTGCGCGCCGTCGTGCATCACCGGGTGGCGAGCGTACCCTGGCCACCGCACTCGCCGCCCAGCAGCTGCGAGTGCTTCAGCCAGTCCTGGTCGGGGTAGTAGGCGAACACCATCGTGCCGCCGCGCAATGCGTCGATCAGCGGCTTGGCCACCGACAGGCGTACCGCAGGGCAGCCCAGGCTGCGGCCGAGCCGTCCCTGCAGCTGCGCGGTCGCCGGGTTCACGTAGGGGGCGCCATGGATGACGATGGCGCGTTCGCGCGCGCGGTCGTTGAAGCCCGGCTCCAGCCCGGCCAGGCGCAGCGAATACCCATTGCCGCCCATGTAGGTCTCCTGCGCGGTGAACGCGCCGAGGCTGGACATGAAGCTGCCATCGCGGTTGGAGAAGTGTTCGGTGCGGTTCTCACCGCTGTTGCGGCCATGCGCCACCCATTCCTCGAACAGCAGGCGCTGGTGGGCCAGGTCGAACACCCACAGACGCGGCTCGGTGGACGGCCGCGAATAATCGATCACGCTGAGGCGATCACCATTGATGCCCAGCTCCGGCCGCTGCAGCGCGCAGCGCATGGCGTGCGCCGCCAGCTGCAACACGTGGCGGTCAGCCTTGGGCGCACTGCGCGACAGCAGGGCAGCCAGATCATCGGCACTGGTGGCGAGGGCGGGCGTCTGTGCCAGCGCCGGGGCGCTGGCCGAGGTCGCCAGCAGGCCGAACGCGGCCAGCCGGCACAGGCGGGATGCAGTCATGAGCACAACGAGAGACTCAGTTGCCCTTGAGGGTGGACCCTGGCGGCTCGGATTCCAAGACCGGCTGCATTCCGGATTCAGCCGGGCTTGGGCGGACCGCCGGCAGCGAGGTCACCAGCAGGGTCGTGCCCGGTACCAGCACCTGGTACAGCTGGCGGGCGAAATCGGCCGGCAGCGCCATCGGCAGCGAGGGCGTGGCCAGCAGGTCCGGGGTTGCCTGGGCACGGTCCTGGCCCAGCAGCGGATAGGCTGTCCACTGGTGCAGGCGCTGGTTCGCGTCCAACGGGCTGGGCGTATCGCTGTAGCCCTGCCCCATCACGAACAGGGTGGTGCCCTGGAACGCCGGCAGGGCGTCGGCCTTCAGCGGCGACTCGCCGATCATCACGCCATCGCGCAGCACGTACAGGCGCTGGTCGTGCAGGCTGACCAGGATGCCGACCTGCCCGGCCGGGGCCGCGCTGTCATCCCACCAGGCCTGCGCCGGCGCCCCGCCCTCGGTCTCCGGCAGGGCCTGGCCGCGCGCGTTGACCGGTGCCAGCACCGACGGATAGGCCAGCGTCATCGGCGAGCTCTTGGCATCGGCCACGACCACGGTATCGCCGCGCTGGGTTTCACTGAACAGCTTCTGCGCGAAGGCCTGCGGCAGCCGCACGCAGCCATGCGAGGCCGGATGACCGGGCAGGCTGCCGCCATGCAGGGCGATGCCGTCCCAGGTCAGCCGCTGCATGTACGGCATCGGCGCGCTGTTGTAGAGGTTGGACTTGTGGTCCTTGTCCTTCTGCAGGATGGTGAACACACCGGTGGGTGTTTCGTGCCCGGCCTTGCCCGAGCTGATCGTGGTCAGGCCGATGGCAATGCCGTTGCGGTAGACGTAGGCGCGCTGCTCATCAAGGCTGACCACCAGCACGATCGGGCCGGTCGGCGAGATTTCCGGATGCCACAGGTATTCGCCCGGCTTGAGATCGGTCGGCCCGCGCACGTCGGCGCTGCCGGCAGTGGCAGCTGCGGGCTTGGCCGCCGGCGTCGGCGCGGCAGCCTGGGCCAGCAGCGGCAGGGCCAGTGCAAGGGCGAGCATCAGGGTGGTGGGGCGGTGCGGAAACATCCAGCGGTGTCCTTTCCATGCGGAGCGGCCACCGTACACCATCGGCCCGTGGTGGCCACGGCAAAACCAGGCGCCGGAAATGAAACTGCCCGGCGACACAGCCATGTGTCGTACCGGGCAATCGTTACGTCCTTGTCGGCCTGCTGCCGCCCCCTCGCATCCTGCGCAGTGGGGGTAGCGATGCATCCTGCACGCGGCCGCGTCTGTCCTGTTTGTATCTCAGCCCCTTCCACAGGTCTGTGATGCCACCATCCTGGTGATTGGTGCCGCATCCTGCGGCGGTCGGTGGTCACGGACTTCCTGCCCGTGTCCGGTGAACCAGCCTCCTGCCGGTTCCGACGATTCCTGCTGTCAGCGCCTGGGTACGGTCCGCACCGGTACCGATCCGGGTACCGGATCCGCTGGCAACAGCCTGTTGCCTACGGTGATCCGCTGTCGATTCCGTTCGACGATTGCTTTCCCTATCCCCTTCACCTGCGTCAGGTCCTCGACGCGGTGAAACGGGCCGTGTCTGCGCCGGTGCTCGACGATTGCCTCGGCCTTGGCGGCTCCGACCATCGTCAATCCCTGCTGCAGCGCCTGCGCATCGGCGCGGTTGATGTCGATCGGTTCGGCGGCATGCGCCCCAGCGATCCCCACTACCAGCACCAGTGCCCTCAACACGACAAACCAAGGCACGACGTGTATCTCCCTGTGATTCTGGCCGTCCCGACCGGCAATCCCGTCGGCAGGAACAGTGTCCGTCACCACATGTGCACAGCCTATCGGTTTCCCGGATTTCCGTAAGCCAGCCAAATACCCGACGTGATGTAGGAAAAACCCTACCCGCAGCACAGGCGTAGAATGGGCGGATCAGCCCATGCAACTGGAGTTTCAGATGGACAGCGCCAAGCTCGGCCAATTCGTCAATGACAAGTGGGACAGCGAAATCGTCCCGCAGTTGGTCGACTACATCCGCATTCCCAACAAGTCGCCGATGTTCGACGCCAATTGGGTGCAGAACGGCTACATGGAACAGGCGGTCACCCTGATGGAGAACTGGGCCAAGGCCCAGCAGCTGCCCGGCCTGAAGGTTGAAGTGGTGCGCCTGGAAGGCCGTACCCCGCTGATCTTCCTGGAAATTCCGGCCACCGGTGCCGAGACTGGCGACGACACCATCCTGCTCTACGGCCACCTCGACAAGCAGCCGGAAATGACCGGCTGGGACGACGACCTCGGCCCGTGGACCCCGGTCCTGCGCGGCGACAAGCTGTATGGCCGCGGCGGCGCCGACGACGGCTACGCGATCTTCGGCTCGCTGGCTGCGGTACTGGCACTGCAGGCCCAGGGCCTGCCGCACGCCCGCTGCGTGGTGCTGATCGAAGCCTGTGAAGAGTCGGGCAGCTATGACCTGCCGGCCTACGTCGACCATCTGGCCGACCGCATCGGCAAGCCGTCGCTGGTGGTCTGCCTGGATTCGGGCTGCGCCAACTACGATCAGCTGTGGTGCACCACCTCGCTGCGCGGCCTGACCGGCGGCAACTTCACTGTGAAGGTGCTCAATGAAGGCGTGCACTCCGGCGATGCCTCCGGCGTGGTGCCGTCCAGCTTCCGCCTGCTGCGCCAGCTGCTGTCGCGCATCGAGGACCAGGACACCGGCCGCATCCTGATCGACGGCATGAACGTTGAGATTCCGGCCGAGCGCCAGGAACAGGCCAAGCGCGCCGCGGAAGTGGTGGATACCGAGATCTTCGAGAAGTTCCCGATGGTCGACGGCCTGCGCCCGATGAACGAAGACCTGACCGAACTGGTGCTCAACCGCACCTGGCGTCCGGCACTGTCGGTCACCGGCGTGGGTGGCATGCCGGCGCTGGAATCGGCCGGCAACGTGCTGCGCCCGCAGACCTCGGTGAAGCTGTCGCTGCGCCTGCCGCCGACCGCCGATGGCAAGACCTGTGGCGAGCTGCTGAAGGAAGCGCTGCTGCGCGATCCGCCGAACGGCGCCCACGTCACCCTGGACCTGGAAAAGGCGTCCACCGGCTGGAACGCCCCGGCGATGGCGCCGTGGCTGACCCAGGCCATCGACGACGCCAGCCAGGCCTTCTTCGGCAAGCCGGCGATGTACATGGGCGAAGGCGGCTCGATTCCGTTCATGGGCATGCTGGGTGAGAAGTTCCCGGGCGCCCAGTTCATGATCACCGGCGTACTCGGCCCGCATTCCAACGCGCACGGCCCGAACGAGTTCCTGCACATCCCGATGGGCAAGAAGGTCACCGCCTGCGTGTCCAAGGTGATCAGCGAGCACTACGCCGCCAGCCTGCGCGGCGAGACCAGCGGTTCGCCGGTGGCTGCCGACAGCGGCACCCGCCACGGCGACCACGGCTGCTGCTGATCCGGCACCCGTGACGGACGCAGCCTGGCCTTGCTAGGCTGCGTCCACACTCAAGCGGAATCCGCGCGCATGAATGGTCTGTTCGGCAGCAGCAGCTGGCTGTACATCCTGCTGGTTGGCTTCTTCGTCGGCCTGCTCGGGCGCTTCTTCATGCCCGGCAACAACCGCATGGGCTGCCTGCTGACCATCGTGCTGGGCATTCTCGGTGCCCTGCTGGCCGGCTGGTTCGGCCAGTACATGGGCTGGTACGCCCCCGGCGAACCGGCCGGTTTCCTCGGTGCGGTGGTGGGCGCGGTAGCCGTTCTTGCCGTCCTGCGCCTGCTCAGCGGCCGCCGCTGACGCCGCTCCCCCTTCCCCTCCTGTTGCCGACGTTGGCGCGCCCGGCGCGCCCGGATATGCCTGCATGACCGAACCCGCCTCTGATCCCCAGCGCAGCGCGCAGCGCCTGCAGTGGGCCCGTACCCAGCTCGATGATGCCAACGCGGTGGTCGAACGCGCCTCGGTCGATGCCGGCATGCGCAGCTACTGGCGCACCACCAGCACGCGCGGCAGCCACATCGTGATGGACGCCCCGCCGGGACTGGAAGATCCGCGGCCGTGGCTGCGCATGCGCGGCCTGCTGCACGACAACGGCCTGCGCGTGCCCGCGCTGCTGGCGCAGGACCTGGATGCCGGCTTCCTGCTGTTGGAAGATCTCGGCGGCCCGACCCTGGCCAGGATCCTCGACGAGCGCAATGCCGATGAATGGTTTGGCCGTTCGATCGAACAGCTGCTGCGCCTGCAGGCGATTCCGGTGCCGGCCGACTTCGGCCAGTTCGGTGAAGCGCTGCTGCAGCGCGATGCCGGCCTGTTCGACGAATGGTTCCTGCAGCGCCACCTGAAGCTGGAGCTGGACTGTGGCGAGATTGAAGGGCTGCAGCTGGTGCACCGCCGGTTGATGGACAACGCGCTGGGCCAGGCCCAGCTGATGACCCACCGCGATTACATGCCGCGCAACCTGATGCCGGTCGACGACGGCCCCGCGGTGCTGGATTTCCAGGACCTGGTGCGTGGCCCGATCGCCTACGATGCGATGAGCCTGTTCAAGGACGCGTTTCTGAGCTGGCCGCTGCAGCGCGTGGACGAGTGGCTGGCGCAGTACCACGAGCGTGCCCGCGACGCCGGCCTGCCGGTGCCCGACCGCGCCACCTTCCTGCGCGATGCCGACTGGATGGGCATCCAGCGCCACGTGAAGATCCTTGGCCTGTTCTGCCGCCTGCGCTACCGCGACAACAAGGGTCACTACCTGGACGATGCACCGCGCTTCATCACCTATCTGGATGAAGTGCTGCCGCGCTACCGCGAGCTGGCACCGCTGCAGCAGCTGCTGGACGACCGCATCAAGCCGGCGCTGGCCGAGCTGGCCGCACCGATGCGCGTGGCCCGATGAAGGCACTGGTCTTTGCCGCTGGGCTGGGTGAGCGCATGCGCCCGCTGACCCTGCGCACGCCCAAGCCGCTGCTGGAAGTGGCCGGCAAGCCACTGATCGTCTGGCACCTGGAACGCCTCGCGGCGCTGGGCATACGCGAGGTGGTGGTCAACACCGCATGGCTGGCCGAGCAGTTTCCGGCGACACTGGGCGATGGCAGCCAATGGGGCCTGCGCCTGCATTTCCTGTACGAAGGAGCGACCCCGCTGGAAACCGGCGGCGGCATCCTCAACGCGTTGCCGGCGCTGGGCGACGCCCCGTTCCTGGTCGTGAACGGCGACATCTGGACCGATTTCGATTTCGCCACGCTGCCGCGCGAGCCGCAGGGCCAGGCGCATCTGGTGCTGGTCGACAATCCGGTTCAGCACCCGGACGGTGACTACCGCCTGGATGCACAGGGCCTGCTGCACCACGACCGTGCAGGGCCTTGCCTGACCTATGCCGGCATCGGCGTGTACCGTCCATCGATCGTGGCCGACTGGCGCGCGGTGATCGGTGATGCGCCGGGCAGCGAGCGGCTCCCGCCGAAGTTCTCGGTGGTGCCGCTGCAGAAGCATTTCATGGCACAGGGGTTGATGACGGGGCAGCACCATCGCGGGCGCTGGACCGATGTCGGGACCGTGGATCGCCTGCGCGCGCTGGATGCTGAGTTGGCGGCGAACGGCTGAGCCCCTCGTGGTTGGTCGCGTAGAGCGGATCGCGTGTTTGGCCGGTCGGGTGGGCCATGCAGGGGACGCTGCAAGTACGTCCATGTAAGCTCGATGGCGCCATCCATGGCGCCAACGCCCCTGCATGGCCCACCCGACCGGCCTCTGACAGTTTCCGTGGGCGTCCAGCCACGGAAAAGAAAAAAGAAAAGCAAAAGCGGGTCGCGTCGCTACGCTCGCTCTGGTGTCGACCAAGGTCGACACCCACCACAAGCAAGACACGTATCGACCAAGGTCGACACCCATCAACAGCAATGCAGTACGCAGTCCCGGCAGATCGCGGGAACCTGTCGAAGGCGGGGTGGCTCAGGTTGCGGGGGCGTGAGCGCCATGGATGGCGCGACCGAGGCTACATGGACGTACTTGCGCCGTCCCCCGCAACCTGAGCCACCCCGCCATCCCACGGATAGCCCGCTTTTGACGTTGACGTTGCTTCGGCTTCGGCTTCGGCGGGTGCAGGGCGGCAGCCCTGCAAACAAACCCTACCCTCAGTAACGCGGCCGGCCTTCTTCCAGCACCTGGCGCAGGAACGGCACGGTGATCCGCCGCTTCGCCGCCAGCGACTCGCGGTCCAGCCAGTCCAGCAGCGTGATCAAGCCACCCAGCTCACGCCCGGTATGCGACAGCAGCCACTCGATGGAGGCCTCGTCGATCGCCAGCCCACGCCGCAGCGCGCGTTCGCGCAGCACTGCGGCCCGCCCTTCCTCATCCAGCGGCTGCAGCAGCACGCGCACGCACTGGCCCAACCGCGAGCGCAGGTCCGGCAACACCAGGCCCAGTTCGCCCGGCGCCTTCTGCGCCGTGTACAGCACGGTCACGCCCGCAGCGCGCGCACGGTTATGGAAATCGAACAGCGCGATCTCGTCCTCACGGTTGCCGGCAACCTCATCCAGGCCGTCCAGCGCCACCAGTTCGCGCGCTTCCAGCCCATCGAGCGCCGCACGAACGCGGCCAGCGGCGCTGGCCAGCGGTACGTAGGTCGGCAGTCGCCCGGCCTGCTCGGCGCTGGAGCACATCGCCAGCGCCTGGTGGGTCTTGCCCGTGCCCGCCGCACCTTCCAGGTAGACCCAATCGTGGCTGGCGCCGACCGCGATCGCGCGCAGCTGCGCCAGCGCGCCATCCGGCGCACCGATGAAAGTCTCCAGGCGCTGGTCCCGCGGGTAATGCAGGGCCAGCGGCAGTTGCGGCACACCCATCACTTCAGGTCGGGGCCCTTGTCGTCCGGAATGATGATATGGGGGGCGTCGACCACGCCATCAAGCACGATCGCCGGCTTCTCGCCCACGTACAGCTCGCTCTGCCGGTAACGCTGGTGGGCATAGCGCAGCAACACGTTGGTCACCGCCGCCACCGGCAGCGCCAGCAGCATGCCGAGGAAGCCGAACAGCTGGCCACCGGCCATCACCGCGAAGATCACTGCCACCGGGTGCAGGCCGATCTTGTCGCCGACAATGCGCGGGGTCAGCACATAGCTCTCCAGCAGCTGGCCCACGGTGAACACCACGCCGACCAGGATCAGCAGCTTCAGGTCGAAGCCCTGCGCCTGCACCAGTGCGGCCACCACCGCCATCAGGATGCCGGTGGTCGCGCCCAGGTAGGGAATGAAGCTGATCAGGCCGGCAATCAGGCCGATCAGCAGCCCCAGCTTGAGGCCGACCAGCGACAGGCCGCCGGCATAGATCACGCCCAGCGCCAGCATCACCAGGAACTGGCCGCGGATGAACGCGCCCAGCACCTCGTTGGACTCACGCGCCAGCGCGCTGATGGTGCCGACCTGGTTGCGCGGAATCACCGACGCCACCCGCTCGACCAGCTTGTCCCAGTCGCGCAGGAAGTAGAACGCCAGGATCGGCAGCAGCAGGATGTTGACCACCCAGGTCACCATCGCAAAGCCCGAACGCGAGACGTAGCCCATGAACGTGGTGGCGAAGCCGCCGGCCTGCTGCCAGTGGCTGCGCACCCATTCGATCAGGCGGTCCGGGTCCAGCCACTGCATCACTTCCAGGCCGGTCTTCTGCTCGAACCAGGGAATGCCCTTTTCCATCAGCCACGCCTGGGCCTGCGGCGCGACCGCGATCAGGGTGGTGATCTGGCGCTCGATCATCGGCACCAGCACCAGCAGCAGCGCCACGATCACCAGCACCATCGCCGCGAACACCAGCACCACGCCGGTCATGCGCGAGCGGCCGGTGGCCTCGATGCGGTCCACCAGCGGGTCACCCAGCCAGGCCAGCGCCAGCGCCAGCACGAACGGGGTCAGGATCGGTGCCAGCAGCCACACCACCCAGCCGATCAGGCCGGCGAACAGGATGTACTTCAGGCGGCGCAGGAACTGCGCGATTTCCGCTTCCGGGGTCAGAGTCATCGCAGGCGGTACTCGTTGCTGACCGGGGGGGCCACCGGGGCACCGGTGGTGTCGTCGATCGGCGTCGGCAGGGCCGGCAGCGGCGCGCTCGGCACCAGCACGCCGTTGTCGCCCAGCATGCGGTTGAAGCCGGCCAGGCCGGTGGTCATCTCCAGGCTCAGCTCCAGCTGGCCGGCCGAGGCATGCAGCGGGGTGACGTTGCGCACCACCGGCACCTCGCGCAGGCCGGCGGCCAGGCGCAGGTAGTCGTCGGCACTGTTGATGCCGGTGACCACCACCCGGTAGCTCCCGGCCTGGCCGACGGCGGCGCCGGCCTTGGCATAGCGCTTGACCAGCGCGTCGGCGGCGCCATCGGCACCGGCGGCCATCGCGCGCATGGCGTTGGCGTCCTTGCTGGTCCACTTGTTCAGCTCACGGCCGTTGTCGACGAACACCCAGTCCGCCTGCCAGCCACCATTGGCGCGGTACAGCTTGCCGATCAGCTGCATCGGCGGCGAGTAGCGCGAAGAGGCACGGGCCACGGCGGCACTGTCCTGGCGCCAGATGGCACCGGCCAGCGCCTGTTCGGCGGCACCACCGCTGGGCAGGCCCAGCTTGTAGCCGCGTTCAATGGCGCGGTTCAGCAGCGGTCGGGCGGCGTTGGCCTGCTGCACGCTGACCAGGCGCGGGCCGCTGCCGTCATCGACGGCCAGCCACAGCACCGGCTTCGGTCGCGGCTGCGGCCACAGCGGCAGGCCCAGCGCCGACACCAGCGAATCGACGTCGTCCTCGCGGAAGCGCGCCACCAGCAGGGTGCGGAAGCTGGGGGCGCCACTGGCGCTCACGCTCTGGTCCTGCTTGTAGTCGTAGCTGGCCACGTAATCCTTGGCATTGCGCAGCGCCTGCGCCACGCCGGGGCGCGACATCACGCTGCGATCGCCGGACAATTTGCCCAGTACAACGCTCAAGGCGCGGGCCAGGGCACCGTTGCGGTCGGCTTCGGCTTGGCTGTTGACGGGCACTTCGGCCTCGTACGCACCACTGGCGGTGGCGACATCACCCTCGGTGCGAAGGCCGCTCTGGGCCATCGTGGCCACCGGCAGGCTCAGCGCAAGGAGCAGGGTCAGAATCAGGCTGCGGCGCATCAGGACATCCATTGGCTCGACGTATCCGGGGGAATTGTTGCCCGAATACGGCCTTTGCGCCAATGCGGCCTGTTAAAATCGCCCGTTCAACCCCTGCCAGCGCCGACGCCCGTGACCAACACCCCGTCTTCCGCCCCTTCCCCCCTCACCTACCGTGACGCGGGTGTCGACATCGACGCCGGCAACGCGCTGGTCGAGCGGATCAAGCCCCTGGTCAAGCGCAGCTTCCGCCCGGAAGTGATGGGCGGCCTGGGTGGCTTCGGCGCCCTGTTCGACCTGTCCAACAAGTACCGCGAGCCGGTGCTGGTGTCGGGTACCGACGGCGTGGGCACCAAGCTGAAGCTGGCCCACCAGCTGAACCGCCACGATACGATCGGCATCGACCTGGTCGCCATGTGCGTGAACGACGTGCTGGTGCAGGGCGCCGAGCCGCTGTTCTTCCTGGACTACTTCGCCACCGGCAAGCTGGACATCGACACCGCCGCGGCGGTCGTGGGCGGCATCGCCAACGGCTGCACCGAGGCCGGCTGCGCGCTGATCGGCGGCGAAACCGCTGAAATGCCCGACATGTATGCCCCGGGCGAGTACGACCTGGCCGGCTTCACCGTCGCCGCGGTCGAGAAGAGCGAGCTGAAGGACGGCGCCAGCGTGGCTGCCGGCGACGTGCTGATCGGCATCGCCTCGTCCGGCCCGCATTCCAACGGCTACTCGCTGGTGCGCCGCATCTACGACCGCGCCGGCCGCCCGGCCGAGCTGGAGCTGGAAGGCGGCGTGAAGCTGGTCGATGCGCTGATGGCGCCGACCCGCCTGTACGTCAAGCCGATCCTGTCGCTGCTGAAGTCGCACGGCGCGGCCATCCACGGCATGGCCCACATCACCGGTGGCGGCCTGACCGAGAACATCATCCGCGTGGTGCCCGACGGCCTCGGCCTGGACATCCAGGCCTCGTCCTGGACCCTGCCGCCGGTGTTCCAGTGGCTGCAGAAGGAAGGCGCCGTGGCCGACAGCGAGATGTGGCGCACCTTCAACTGCGGTATCGGCTTCGTGCTGATCGTCGCGCCGGACCAGGTGGCTGCCGTGTCCGAGGCGGTCAAGGCGCAGGGCCTGGAGCACTGGACCATCGGTCAGGTGGTCACCGCCGAAGGCGCTGAGCGCGTCCACATCGGCTGATCCCGGCAACCCAGGAGCCCGCATGGACGCAACGCCCCCCTTGTCGCCCGCCCCCGTGCCGCCGCCGCTGGCGACGGTACCGGTGTTCAGCGCGCAGGACGCCGACCACCTGCGCATGCTGGCCATCGCGCACTACGTGGTCGGCGGCCTGATCGTGCTGTTCTCGCTGATCTTCATCATCCACATCGTACTGGGCATCACCGCGCTCACCGGCAACCTGCCGATGAATTCCGGCGGCCAGCCGTCGTCGCCGGCCGAGCAGCGCCTGTTCGGCTGGATGTTCACCCTCATCGGTTGCGTCGCCGTATTCGGTGGCGTCACCCTGGGCGCGTTCGTCGCCTATGCCGGCCGCTGCCTGGCCCAGAGACGCCGCTACCTGCTGTGCCTGATCGCGGCCGGCCTGGCCTGCCTGTTCACCCCCATCGGCACGGTGCTGGGGGTGTTCAGCCTGATCACCCTGCTGCGCCCGCAGGTGAAGGCCGCCTTCGACCTTCCCGCCACGCCCGCATGACCGCCTCCGGCAATCCACCACCGCTGCCGCAGCAGACCCTGGCGCAGCTGCAGCTGGCCAGCCACCTGCAGACGCTGAAGGTGTTGTTCTTCGCACTGGCCGGCTTCCATTGGTTCGCCACAGTGGCGTTCCTTGGCCTCAGCGCGTGGGTGGCCCACTCGCGTGGGCTGGACGATGCCTGGATGCTGACCACGATCTATGCGTCCATCGCCGCGCTGGCTGCGGTGCTGGGCTTCGTGCAGCTGCATACCGCCCGCCTGCTGTCACGCTGCACGGGACTGGCCTGGTGCCGGCGCGCGGCGTGGCTGGGCGTGCTGGCCGGCCCACTGGGCATGGCGCTGGCCGCCTATGCCTGGGTCTTCCTCGGCAAGCCGGACATGGCCGCCCTGTTCGACCGCGGCGACCACCTCAGCGTCTGAGCCGGCCGGCAGACGACCGCCCTTTCCTGATCGACCCGACATGTCCTCGCCTGCCCTCTCCACGACTGCGTCGCCCACCACCACCCGCTTCTCCGGCCCGAAGAAGCTGGCCTTTGCCGCCGTTATGGCGGTGTTCGCGATCAGCTGGGTCCACCCGCTGTGGCCCACCGAACAGGCCCTGCACAGCACCCTCACCGTGATCGGGCTGGCCGCGCTGCTGTGGGTCGACCGTCGCGGCGGCTGGTTGGGCAATGGCGCCTTCATTGCCATCTGCGGTTTCATTGCCCTGCACTGCGTGGCCGCGCGCTGGCTGTATTCCAACGTACCCTACGACGCCTGGGCGCAGACGCTGACCGGCTGGTCGCCGAATACGGCATTCGGCTGGCAGCGCAACCATTTCGACCGCCTCATCCACTTCCTGTTCGGCGTCTGCTTCACCCCCGCGCTGCTGCAGCTGGCCCGCCACGCGTGGCCGGCGCTGCGCTTGGGCCAGGCTTTCACCCTGGTGGTGATGACGGTGATGTGCGCCAGCCTGGTCTATGAATGGTTCGAGTGGGCCATCGCACTGGCCCTGTCACCGGATGCCGCCGAGGCCTACAACGGCCAGCAGGGCGACATGTGGGACGCGCATGCCGACATGCTGATGGCCACCGTGGGCAGCCTGCTGACCTGGCCGCTGATCCGCCGGAGCGCCCTGCAATGACTACACCCACCCGCATCGCCGTGCTTGCCTCCGGTCGTGGCAGCAACCTGCAGGCCATCCTCGATGCCATTGCCGACGGCCGACTGCCCGCCGAGGTGGTCGGCGTGTTTTCCGACCGCCCCGCCGCGGACGCTCTGCTGCGTGTCGATGCCGGCCTGCGCTGGGCGCATGCACCCAAGGAGTTCGACGACCGCGCCGCCTACGAGCAGGCACTGGGCGATGCACTGGCCGCCGTGCAGCCAGACTGGATCATCTGCGCCGGCTACATGCGCATCCTCGGCGCCGCCTTCGTGCAGCGCTTCGATGGCCGCCTGGTCAACATCCACCCGTCACTGCTGCCACTGCACAAGGGCCTGGACACGCACGCGCGCGCACTGGACGCCGGCGATGCCGAGCACGGTGCCAGCGTGCACCTCGTCGTGCCCGAGCTGGACGCCGGCGCCGTCCTGGCGCAGGTGCGGGTGCCGGTGCTGCCCGGCGATGACGCGGACAGCCTGGCTGCACGCGTGCTGGCGGTGGAGCATCCCCTGCTGATCGCCACTCTGCAGCTGTTGTGCGCCGGCCGCCTGGCTGAACGGGAGGGCCAGCCGCAACTGGACGGTCACCCCCTGTTTAGCCCGTTGGCCCTAGATTCCGCCGGGAACCTGAACCGGTAGTCCCCATGCACACGCCCCGCTGACTGCGGGGCTGGCATCCTGCCCCCTCCTGCGGTCCCTGTCCTCCATGAAGACCACGACCCTGCTGTCCACTTCACTGCTGTTGTCGCTTGCCGTGCTTCCCGGCGTGGGCTGGGGACAGGCGCAACCGCCTGCGGCCCCTGCGCAGCCGGTACCCGTTGTGCAGCCGCCCGCCGAACCGGCCGTGCCGATGCCTCCGGCACTGGCCTGGGAGCCGCCGCCGCTGCAGCCGTTCACCGCCACCTACCAGGCCTTCTACAAGAGCAAGGAGGCCGGCGATGCCAGCATGCAGGTCACCCACACCGGCGGTAATCAGTGGCGGGTGGACATGCAGGTGGTCGGCCGCCGCGGCTTCGCCAGCGTGCTGGGCCTGAACATCGAGCAGAGCACCGTGTTCGAAGAACGCGGAGGCACCTATGCACCGCTCAGCCAGAGCACGGTGCGCAAGGGCCTGTTCCTGGGCAAGAAGGCGGTCGGCACCTACAACTGGCAGGCCGGTACCGCGCAGTGGACCGGCGACGTCAAGAAGGAACGTGCGCAGCCGATCCCGCTGCAGCCGGGTGACCAGAGCGCGCTGCTGATCAACCTGGCGATCATGCGCGACGCCCGCCCGGGTGCCACCATGCACTACCGCTACGTGGACATGGGCAAGGTCCGCCAGCACGACTACCAGGCCGCGCCGCAGACCGAGAACGTGGAGGTCGGCGACCTGTCCTACAACGCCCTGCGGGTCTACCGGACCAACGGCGGCAACAACGAAACCATCCTCTGGATCGCCAACGGTGTCCCCACCCCGGTGCGCATCCTGCAACGCGAAGACGGCGAAGACCGCGTCGATCTGCGCCTGATCGAATACCAAGGAGTCTGAGCATGAGCACCCTGACCCGCCCCCTCACCTGGATCGCGGCTGCGGCATTGACCGTGGCCAGCCTGCCGGCCATGGCGCTGGAACCGTTCAAGGCCGATTACCTGGCCAGCTACATGGGCATGCAGGCCAACGGCACCATGACCCTGGCCAGCGAAGGCAGCAACAAGTGGCGCTACAGCCTGCAGGTGAAGAACCAGCTGGCCGACCTCAGCCAGAGCACCGTGTTCGAGGAAGTGCGTGGCCAGCTGCGCCCGCTCAGCAGCCAGGACCGTTCGGCGCTGCTGGTGAAGAAGCGCAACGTGCAGGCCAACTACAACTGGACCAGCAATCAGGCCACCTGGACCGGCGACATCAAGCCGGATCGCGCTGGACCGATTGCGCTGAAAGCCGGTGACATGGATGCGCTGCTGATCAACCTGGCGATCGCCCGTGACCTGGCCGCGGGCAAGCCGCTGACCTATCGCATGGTCGACGAGGGCCGCATCAAGAACATGACCTACCGCGTGGTCGGCAAGGAATCGATCACCGTGGGTGGCAAGAGCTACGAGGCCACCAAGGTCTCGCGTGCCGATGGCAACAAGGAACTGATCGCGTGGATCGTGCCGGAATTCCCGGTGCCAGCGCGCATGCTGCAACGTGAGAGCGGCCGCGATGCGCTGGACCTGACCATCAAGGCGATGAACTGATTGTTGGGGTCGGATCCCTTCCCCCGGGAAGGGCTCTGACCCCGGTTGCGACATGGCTGGGTCAGAGCCCTTTCCGTCGGAAAGGGATCCGACCCCGCGAAAGAAAACGCCCGCTTCCGCGGGCGTTTTCTTATTTCTTCGCTTCGGCCGGTTTCTCTTCGGCCGCCTTGAACTCGGTGCGGCAGTCCACGCGGATCTGCTCGCCGGTGCTGCGCCAGACGAAGGTGCGGCAATGGCGGTTGCCGTCCTGGCTGTCATTCACCGCAACCGCATAGAACGACTCGATGATCTCGTCACGCGAGACCGTGCCGTCGCCGTTCCAGTCCATGTCCTTCTGCTCGATGCCCTGGGTGATGGCGATGTTGGCGTACCAGGCATAGCCCAGCCACGCCAGCACGATCAGCACCAGGGCCAGCAGCGCCTTGCGGCGCGGGCTGAACTTGCCGCGCAGGATCATGGCACGCGCCGGATGGTGGCACCGAGCGAAGACAGCTTCTCTTCGATGTTCTCGTAGCCACGATCAAGGTGGTAGATGCGGTCGATGGTGGTCTCGCCGCTGGCCATCAGGCCGGCCAGGATCAGCGAGGCCGATGCACGCAGGTCGGTGGCCATCACCGGCGCACCACTCAGGTGTTCGTTGCCACGCACGATGGCGGTATGCCCTTCGACCTGGATGTCCGCGCCCAGGCGCAGCAGTTCGTTGACGTGCATGAACCGGTTCTCGAAGATCGTTTCATTGATCACGCCCACGCCGTCGGCCACGCAGTTGAGCGCCATGAACTGCGCCTGCATGTCGGTCGGGAACGCCGGGTACGGCGCGGTGGTGAGGTTGACCGCCTTCGGCCGCTTGCCCTGCATGTCCAGGGTGATGGTGTCGTCGGTGGTCTCGATCTTCGCGCCGGCCTCGACCAGCTTGGACAGCACCGCGTCCATGGTGTTCGGGCGTGCGCGGTTGACCGTGACCTTGCCGCCGGTCATTGCTGCGGCCACCAGGAAGGTGCCGGTCTCGATGCGGTCGGGCAGCACTTCGTGGCGGCCACCGGACAGGCGCTCGACGCCTTCGATCACCAGGCGCGCGGTGCCGAGGCCTTCGATCTTCGCGCCCAGCGCGATCAGGCAGTGCGCCAGATCGGTCACTTCCGGTTCCATCGCGCAGTTGTCGAGGATGGTGGTGCCTTCGGCCAGCACCGCGCCCATCAGCACGTTCTCGGTGCCGGTGACGCTGACCATGTCGAAGGTGAAGTGGCCGCCCTTCAGACGCTTGGCGGTGGCCTTGATGAAGCCGTTCTCGACCACGATCTCGGCGCCCAGCGCCTGCAGGCCCTTGATGTGCTGGTCGACCGGACGCGAACCGATCGCGCAGCCGCCCGGCAGCGATACTTCCGCCGCACCGAAGCGGGCCAGCAGCGGGCCCAGCACCAGGATCGAGGCGCGCATGGTCTTGACCAGCTCGTACGGGGCCACGTGCTGGTTGACCGAACGCGGATCGACCACGATCGCACTGCCACGCGACAGCGTGCCCTGGTCGATGGTGACCTTGGCGCCCAGCTCGCCCAGCAGCTTCACCGTGGTGACCACGTCGTGCAGGTGCGGCACGTTGGTGATCTCCACCGGCGCATCGGCCAGCAGGGTCGCGCAGAGAATGGGGAGGACGGCGTTCTTGGCGCCGGAGATGCTCACTTCACCGTGCAGCGCAGCGCCGCCGGTCACAACGATCTTGGCCATGTATTCGGGATCTTCTGCGGTTCAGCCGGCTTCGGCCGGGGTCACGGTTTTCAGCGCCAGCGCGTGGATCGCGCCGCCCATCAGGTCGCCCAGCGTGGCATACACCATGCGGTGGCGGGCCAGCGGCATCTTGCCGGCGAAGGCCTCGCAGACCACGGTCGCTTCGAAATGCACGCCATCGTCGCCCTGCACGTCGGCGCGGGCGCCGGGCAGGCCGGTTTCGATCAGATTGCGGATGGTGTCGGCGTCCAACGGGCTTTCCTAATAAAATGTGCCTCCATTCTACTTCCGCTGCGTGGCGTCCGCATGGCCGAATCCCTGTTGCCCCCCCGTTCCGTCGACCCTGCCGGCCTGGTCGCCAGTGGCCGCCGCGTGTTCGAGATCGAACGGCAGGCGCTGGATGCCGTGGCCGACCGCCTCGGCGAGGCCTTCCAGCAGGCCTGCCAGGCGATCCTGGCCAGCCGTGGGCGCGTGGTTGCGACCGGCATGGGCAAGTCCGGCCACATCGCCCGCAAGATCGCCGCCACCCTGGCCTCGACCGGCACACCCGCCTTCTATGTGCACCCGGGCGAAGCCGGCCACGGCGACCTGGGCATGATCACCGAGGACGATGTGGTGCTGGCCCTGTCCTATTCGGGCGAATCGGACGAGGTGCTGATGCTGCTGCCGGTGCTCAAGCGCCAGGGCAACGTGCTGATTTCCATGACCGGCCGCCCGCAGTCCAGCCTGGCCACCGCCGCCGACATCCATCTGGATGTGAGCGTGCCGGCCGAGGCCTGCCCGCTGGCGCTGGCGCCGACCTCCAGCACCACCGCCTCGCTGGCGATGGGTGATGCGCTGGCCGTGGCCCTGCTCGACGCACGCGGCTTCACCGCCGACGATTTCGCCCGTTCACACCCGGCCGGCAGCCTCGGCCGCCGCCTGCTGCTGCACATCACCGACGTGATGCACACCGGCGACGACCTGCCCAGCGTGGGCGCGGACGCCAGCCTCAGTGAAGCGCTGATGGAGATGAGCCGCAAACGGCTGGGCATGACCGCCGTGGTCGATGCCGACGGCGTGCTGATCGGCCTGTTCACCGACGGCGACCTGCGCCGCGCGCTGGACAGTGCGCTGGACGTGCGCACCGCCAAGATCGCCGATGTGATGACGCGCAACCCGCGCACCATCGGCGCCGACCAGCTGGCCGTCGAGGCGGCCCGGCTGATGGAGACCCACAAGATCACCGGCCTGATCGTGGTCGATGGCCAGGGCCGCGCAGTCGGTGCCCTGAACATTCATGACCTGTTGCGGGCCCGGGTGGTTTAACCGACAGTCCATAGACCCCATTCAGTCTGTAACGCCGCACCCGCCCCCAACGAGCCTGCCGCCCTGATGCCCTGGTCCCCCCTGCCCGCCTTCCCCGCCCACCTGCATGCCGCCGCGGCCCGTATCCGCCTGGCCTGCTTCGACGTGGACGGCACCCTCACCGACGGTCGGCTGTACTACGACAAGGACGGCAACGAGAGCAAGGCGTACTTCGTGCAGGACGGTCTGGGCCTGAAACTGCTGCAGCAGCACGGTATCCACCCCGTACTGATCACCGCGCGCAACAGCCAGTCGGCGCTCAAGCGCGGCGCCGACCTCGGCATCGACACCCAGATTGCCGTGGGCGACAAGCTGGCCAGCGTGCAGGCCCTGTGCGCACAGCACGGCATCGGCCTGGAACAGGTGGCGTTCATGGGCGATGACCTGCCCGACCTGGCACCGCTGGGCGCGGTCGGCCTGGCCGTCGCTCCGGCCAATGCCCACCCATGGATTGCCGAGCGCGTGCATTGGCAGACCCGTACCGAGGGCGGACGGGGCGCCGCACGTGAGCTGTGCGACATCCTGCTGGCCGCGCAGGGTCATGTGGATGCGGTGCTGGCGAGGTTCGGCGCATGAACCTGCCCACCGTGAACTGGCGCACCCTGCTCGGCATCGGCCTGCTGCTGGCGGCCCTGCTCAGCAGCTGGGCCGCACTGCGCAACCGCGACAAGGGGCCAGCCAACGGCGGCCAGGAGGTCGGCGTGGACTACATCCTGCACGACTTCCAGATTGTCGCCCTGGATGAGCACGGCAAGGAATCGACCACCCTGCGCGCGCCGCTGCTGGAACGCCAGCGCGGCGACCAGACCATCAACATCGCCACCCCGCTGTTCGAGATGCCGGACAAGGATGGCAAGCACTGGACCCTGCGTGCCGAAACCGGCTGGCTCAGCGCCAAGGGCGACGAGATGAAGCTGCGCGGCAATGTCGCCGGCGACAGCCCGGTCGGCCCGGGCACGGTGCCGACCACCTTCCGCACCGACCATCTGGACGTGTTCCCGAAGGAAAACCGCGCCCGCACCGACGCCCTGGTGACCATGACCCGCCCGGGCATGGAACAGTCCGGCGTCGGCTTCGAAGTGGATTCGAAGAACAACACGTATCATTTCCTCAGCCAGTCCAAGGGCCGCTACACGCCCAAACGCTGATTCCGCCGCCAGCCTGCGACGTCTCCGGACAGGCGCAAGGCCGGCAGCCCCACCCTCCCGCCCCCGGCCCGCCCGGGCGGCCCCTACCGGTAGAACGGACCCCGATGAAGATTCCCTTTGCCGCCGTACTCGCGCTTGGTCTTCTTGTCCCCAGCGCCGCCTTCGCCAAGTCCACCGACCGCAACGAAGACATGCACATCGATTCCGGCGCCCAGTCGGGCATGCTCACCGGCGACGGCAAGACCGTGCTGTCGCAGGGCGTGATCATCACCCAGGGCACGCTGGACCTGCGCTCGTCCGAGGCCGAGATCTACCTCAAGGACGGCGAGCCCGTGCGTGCGGTGTTCACCGGCAAGCAGGCCAAGATGAAGCAGCAGCTCGATGATGGCACCTGGATGGACGCGCTGGCCGATCGCATCGACTACGACATCAAGACCGAGATCATCACCCTGACCGGCAACTACAAGGTCACCAGCGCGCGCGGCACCAATGCCGGCCAGCGCATGGTCTACAACACCCGCACCGGCGAAATGAACTCCGGTGGCGACGGCAGCCGCGTGCGCACCGTCATCCCGCCGAAGAACAAGACCCCGGCCGCACCCGCGGCACAGCCCAAGGCCAGCACGCCGGCACCGCCGGCCGGGAGCAGGAAGTAATGCTCGTCGCCAAGGGCCTGCGCAAGAAGTACAAGCAACGCGAAGTCGTCAAGGACTTCGGGCTGACCCTCGACGCCGGTGAAGTGGTCGGCCTGCTCGGCCCCAACGGCGCCGGCAAGACCACCTGCTTCTACATGATCGTCGGCCTGGTTGCCGCTGACGCCGGCAGCATCGTGCTCGACGGCAAGGACATCACCGGCGACCCGATGTATACCCGGGCCAAGCAGGGCGTGGGTTACCTGCCGCAGGAGCCGTCGGTGTTCCGCAAGCTGACCGTGGCCGACAACATCCGCCTGGTGCTGGAGCTGCGCGAGGACCTTGACTCGAAGGGCCGCGAGCGCGAATTGAGCAGCCTGCTCGACGAACTGCAGCTGGGCCACGTCGCCGACCAGCTCGGCGCCAGCCTGTCCGGTGGCGAGCGCCGCCGCTGCGAGATCGCCCGTGCCCTGGCCGCGCAGCCGCGCCTGATCCTGCTCGACGAACCGTTCGCCGGTGTCGACCCGATTTCGGTCGGCGAGATCCAGCGCATCGTCACCCATCTCAAGCAACGTGGCATCGGCGTGCTGATCACCGACCACAACGTGCGCGAGACCTTGGGTATCTGCGACCGCGCGTATATCCTCGCCGAGGGCAGCGTGCTGGCCCAGGGTTCGCCGGAAGCGATCCTGGACAACGCCGATGTGCGTCGCGTCTACCTCGGGGATTCCTTCAAGCTGTGAAGCAGTCGCCGGGTCCCTCTCCTTCCTTTCGGCACAGGCATGAAGACTCGGCTGCAGACATCGTTGGGACAGCAGCTGGTGCTGACGCCCCAGCTGCAGCAGGCGATCAAGCTGCTGCAGATGTCGAGCACCGAGCTGGCGCTGGAAATCGCACAGGCGGTGGAGAGCAATCCGCTGCTGGACTGGGCCGACAGCAACGACGGCAGCACCGCCAGCGAAGGCGGCGATGGCAACGACAGCGAAGCTCCCGCAGAACGCATCGATGCCGGCGACGACTGGGCACCGGCCGAACTGGACTGGAGCGCGTCCGGTAGCGGAGGCAGCTTCGACGATGACGACGATATCGGCAGCGCCGCCGAACGCGTGGCCGAAACCGAAACGCTGGCCGACCACCTGCTGTGGCAGTTGCACCTGTCGCATCTTTCCACGCATGACCGCAGCATCGGCGCTGCACTGATCGATGCGCTGGACGACGACGGCTACCTGCGCGAACCGCTGGCCACCATCGCCGAAACCCTGTTGCCGGCGATCCACGCCGACGAGGACGAGATCCTCGCTGTGCTGCATCGCATCCAGCGTTTCGACCCGGTCGGCGTGGCTGCACGCACGCTCGGCGAATGCCTGCAGCTGCAGCTGGATGTGCTGGCCGACGATACACCCGGCCTGGTGCTGGCGCGACAGATTGCCGCAGGCCCGCTGGAACGGCTGCCGCGCAGTGGCGTCGCCGGGCTGGCCCATGAACTGAAACAGCCCCTGGACGAGGTCGAGACGGCAGTCACCCTGCTGCGTTCGCTGGACCCGCGCCCGGGCACGCAGATCGCACCGCTGTCGCCGGACACCTACGTGGTGCCGGATGTGGTGGTGTGGCGCCAGAACGGCGTGTGGCGCGCAGCGCTGGCCGCGCACGCCGGTCCGAAGGTGGTGATCCACCGCGGCTACGAACAGCTGATCCGACGTTGTGGCGACGCCGATGCCGGCTACCTGCGTACCCAGCTGCAGGAAGCGCGTTGGCTGCTGAAAGGACTGCAGCAGCGCGGCGAAACCCTGCTGCGCGTCGTGCGCAGCCTGATCCTGCAGCAGGCCGGTTTCCTTGAGTTCGGCGAGCAGGCACTGCGTCCACTGACCCTGCGCGAGATCGCCGCCGAGCTCGGCCTGCACGAATCCACGGTCTCGCGCGCGATCGCCCGCAAGCACGTGCGTACCCCGCGCGGCACCCTGCCGCTGCGCGCCTTCTTCGCCTCGGGCATCGATACCGAGGGCGGTGGGGAGGCGTCCAGCACGGCCATCCAGGCGATGATCCGGCGCCTGATCGACGACGAGAACCCGCGCAAGCCGCTTTCTGACGCCAAGCTGGCTGACCTGCTCAAATCGTCGGGAATTCCAGTAGCGCGACGCACCGTGGCGAAGTATCGTGAAGCCATGAACATTTCCGCCTCGCACGAAAGGGTCAGAATCGCTTGACGCGCCGCCGCGCCCGGCGGAGAGGTTCATTGGCACATCCGAACACAGGAGAAACCCGATGCGCATCGAAACGTTTGGCAAAGATGTCGAAGTCACCCCGGCCCTGCAGTCCTATGTAGAGGAGAAGCTGGCCCGGATCGGCAAACACTTCGACCAGCACTGCGAAGCGCGGGTGACCCTCAAGCTGCAGAAGACCGAACACCACGTCGACGCCAGCCTCAACATTCCCGGCCAGACCCTGCACGCCGAGGCCAATGCCCAGACCATGTATGCCGCGATCGACCTGCTTGCGGACAAGCTTGACCGTCTGGTGATCAAGCACAAGGAGAAAAAACAGCAGCACGCACCGCTGCCGGTGGGCGACAATGGTGGCTGATCGCCACCGTTCCCCGCAGACATGCCCCTGACTGACCTCCTGGCGGCCGTGCAGACCCAGCTCTGCACGGCCACCGACCGCGACAGCGTCCTGCAGGCCGCCGCCGGGTTGCTGGCCTGCCGCCAGGCCAACGCCGAACAGATCTATCTGAACCTGTGCCAGCGCGAAGCGCTGGGCAGCACCGCGATCGGTCACGGCATCGCCATTCCCCACGGCCGCGCGCCAACCCTGGACCGCCCCCGCGGCGCCCTGCTGCGGTTGGCCTCCCCGGTCGACTTCGGCGGCGACGAGCCGGTGGACCTGGTGTTCGCCATGGCCGTCCCCGCCCACTACACCCACCAGCACCTGATGCTGCTGTCCGAGCTGGCCGAGCTGTTCTCGGCGCCGGAGATCCGCCAGGCCCTGCGCGAAGCGGGCGATGCCCGGGCGCTGCGCGAGGCGCTGGACATGACCCCACCTGCGAGTGCCGCATGAATACCAGCATCACCGCCCGTGAACTGTTCGAACAGCAGCGCGAGCGGCTGGGGCTGCGCTGGGCTGCCGGCAAGTCCGGCGAGAAACGCGAACTGGAGGCCGGCAACACGGTCTCGCGGCGTCCATCGCTGGCCGGTTATCTCAATGCGATCTACCCCAACAAGGTGCAGATCCTGGGCACCGAGGAACTGTCCTGGCTGGATGCGCTGGAACCGCGCCAGCGTTGGGAGACCATCGAAAAGATCATGCAGTCGCATCCGCTGGCGCTGGTGCTGACCCGCAACCAGGCCTGCCCGGAAGACCTGCGTGCCGCCGCTGATGAATCCGGCACGCCGCTGTGGCTGTCGCCCAAGCGCGGCCACGAACTGCTCAACCACCTGTCCTACCACCTGGCGCGCACGCTGGCGCCGCGGGTGATCCTGCATGGCGTGTTCATGGAGATCTACTCCATCGGCGTGCTGATCACCGGCGAGGCCGGGTCGGGTAAAAGCGAGCTGGCACTGGAGCTGCTCAGCCGCGGCCACCGCCTGGTCGCCGACGATGCCCCCGAATTCACCCAGATCGCCCCGGACGTGCTCGACGGCACCTGTCCCGAACTGCTGCAGGACCTGCTGGAAGTGCGTGGCCTGGGCGTGTTGAACGTGCGCGAGATGTTCGGCGACACGGCTGTAAAGAAGAACAAGTACCTTCGGCTGATCGTCCACCTGACCAAGCCGATGACCGAACCCACCCCGCATGGCTACGAGCGCCTGACCGGCGATTCGGGCACCCGCCATGTGCTGGACCTGGATGTACCGCTGATCACGCTGCCGGTGATGCCTGGCCGCAACCTGGCCGTGCTGACCGAGGCCGCCACCCGCCTGCACATCCTGCGCACCAAGGGCATCGACCCGGCGGCGATGTTCATCGCCCGTCACAGCAACCTGCTGGAACGGCGAACACCCTGATTCCCCTGCCCTTCGAAGAGCCTGTCCATGAGCACCGCAACCCCCACCGCCCCGACCCTGATCATCGTCAGCGGCCTGTCCGGCTCGGGTAAATCCGTCGCCCTGAAGACCTTCGAGGACCAGGACTACTACTGCTCGGACAACCTCCCGATCCACCTGCTGCCGGACTTCGTGCGCAGCCTGCTGGCCAACCATGACGGCAGCGCGCCGCGCCGGCTGGCGGTGGGCATCGACGTGCGCGGCCAGGCCGACCTGAGCCAACTGGGCGATTGGCGGCAGCTCGCCACCGACGCCGGCGTGGAAGTGAAGGTGCTGTTCTTCGAAGCCAGCGACGAGGCGGTGCTCAAGCGCTACGCCGACACCCGCCGCCGCCATCCGTTGAGCCAGCTGGGCCTGTCACTGCCCGAAGCGATCGCCCGCGAGCGTGAATTGACCGCACCGCTGCGCCGCGAGGCCGATGCGATGATCGATACCAGCAATCTCAACGTGCACCAGCTGCGGCGGCGGATCATCACCGAGTTCACGATGGACCATGCCACCGGCCTGTCGCTGCTGTTCGAATCGTTCGCCTACAAGCGCGGCGTACCGGCCGAGGCGGACTTCGTGTTCGATGCGCGGGTGCTGCCCAATCCGCACTGGGATCCGGATCTGCGTGCGCTCAGCGGTCGTGAGCCCGGCGTGCGCGACTATCTGGAAGCGCAGCCGGACGTGCAGCGTTACCTGACCCAGCTGATGGATTTCCTCGATACCTGGCTGCCGAAGCTGGGCGATGGCACCCGCAGCTATGTGACCGTGGCGTTCGGCTGCACCGGCGGCAAGCACCGCTCGGTGTTCCTGGCCGAGCGCATGGCGCGGCATGCCCGCGAGATGGGCTGGGAAGACGTGGCGACGTATCACCGCGAACAGGATTGAGGGGGTCGGCCGGGCTGCACCCGGCACCCGCTGGTAGTGCCGGCCGCTGGCCGGCAACAGCAAAAGCAAAAAGCAAAAGCCGGCATTCCGTGGGTAGGCGGGGTGGACCAACAAGCGGGGGACGCTGCAAGTACGTCCCTGTAAGCTCGGTCGCCGCATCCATGCGGCTCACGCCCCCGCTTGCTGACCCACCCCGCCTTCGACAGATTCCCGCGATTTGTCGGGACGGCATTCTGTGTTGCTGTTGGTAGGTGTCGACCTTGGTCGACACGGTAGATCCACGCCATGCGTGGATGAATCCCGGTCAGGCATCGAAAAATGCATGGGGTCGGATCCCTTTTCCAGGGGAAAAGGGCTCTGACCCCGGTAACGCTGAATACGGGACACAGTGCCCCTCATCTGCTGCTATCGCCGATTCACCTTGACCTGTTAACGTGCAGTAATGACCTGTGGCATTCTCCTCGTAACACATCCCGGGGTCGGGACCGCCCTGCTTGACGTGGCGACCCGGCTCCTGCGGCAGTTGCCGCTGAAAACCGAAGCTTTCGAAGTACCGTTCGACGCAGACCTGGACGCCCTGCTCCCGCTCGCCTCGGCCGCCCTGCGGCGGGTCGATGGGGGGGAAGGCGTGCTGATCCTGACCGACCTGTACGGCGCCAGCCCCGCCAACCTTGCCGGGCAGCTGGCCCGGCTGGGGACCCCGGTTCGCCGGGTGTCGGCGCTGAGCCTGCCGATGTTGCTGCGGGTGATGAATTATCCGGAACAGGGACTGGATCAACTGCCCGCCACAGCCGCGGCGGGTACCCGTAATGGAGCGATAGTCGACGATGCTTGAACGAGAACTCACCGTCAGCAACCGCCTGGGCCTGCACGCCCGGGCCACCGCCAAGCTGGTGCAGACCCTGGCGCCGTTCCGCTGCAACGTGACCATGGCCGCCAAGGGCCGTGAGATCAACGCCAAGAGCATCATGGGCGTAATGCTGCTGGCCGCTGGCCAGGGCACTCCGGTCACGGTGCGGATCAACGGCGAGGACGAAGCCGCCGCGATGGAGGCGGTGGTCGGCCTGTTCGAACGCCGCTTCGACGAGGACAACTGAGCGTGCCACGCGCACGCGCCGGGCAGCTCGGTTCCGGCCAGCGGCCGGTACAGCTGCTGGCCGGTCATGGTGCGGCCCGTGGCACTGCGATGGGCCGGGCCCGCGTACGCCTGCCGCATGCACTGGAAGTCGCTGAACAACGTGTCGCAGCCAGCCAGGTCGAGGCCGAACTGGCCCGCCTGCACCGGGCGGTGGATGCCGCACGCGTGGAAATGCACGAACTGCGGCAGCGCCTGCAGGGTGCATTGAACCAGGAGGCAGGCGAGTTCCTCGACCTGCATGCCCTGCTGCTGGATGATCCCGAGCTGCTGTTCGGGCTGGATGAGCTGATCCGCAGCGGCCCGTACAGCGCCGGCTATGCCTTGCGCCTGCAGCGCGACCGCCTGGCCAAGGTCTTCGATGGCATGGACGATGCCTACCTGAAGAGCCGCATGGACGATCTCGACCACGTGATCGGCCGCATCCACGCCTTCCTGCAGCCCGAACGGCCACCGGCGGTGAAGGGCCTGGCCGGCGAGATCCTGGTCTGCGACAACATCGCCCCGTCCGAGCTGGCGCAACTGCAGGCCCAGGGCGTGGTCGGCATCGTCACTGCCGCCGGCAGCGCGCTGTCGCACAGCGCGATCCTGGCACGCAGCCTGCACCTGCCACTGATCGTCAACGTGCCGCAGCTGCTCAGCCGCATCGCCGATGGCGATGTGCTGATCATC
Organism: Stenotrophomonas maltophilia; assembly: GCF_003205835.1. Lineage (GTDB taxonomy): Bacteria > Pseudomonadota > Gammaproteobacteria > Xanthomonadales > Xanthomonadaceae > Stenotrophomonas > Stenotrophomonas riyadhensis. The sequence goes on along the minus strand of NZ_CP029773.1, from coordinate 1,067,495 downwards.
GACGGCGCCGACGGCAGCATCACCGCCAACCCGCAGGCCGACAATCTGCGGGACTACCGCGCCCGGCTGAAAGAACATGCGCGCGAGCAGCGCGAGCTCGGCCGCCTGCGCAGCAAGCCCAGCCGTACCCGCGACCAGGTCGACATCGCCCTGCTGGCCAATGCCGAATCGCTGGAGGACGTCACCCAGGCGCACGCGCTGGGTGCGCAGGGGCTGGGCCTGTACCGCACCGAGTTCCTGTTCCTGCAGCGCAACGAGCTGCCGGACGAAGAAGAACAGTTCCAGACCTACCGCGATGCCGCGTTGGGCATGAGCGGGCGACCGGTCACCATCCGCACGCTCGACCTGGGTGCGGACAAGGCCGACCGCACCGGCCTGACCCTGAGCAATGAAGAGAACCCGGCCCTGGGACTGCGCGGGGTACGCCTGTCGCTGGCACGGCCGAAGGTGGCCGATACCCAGCTGCGCGCGATCCTGCGTGCCTCGGCCTACGGCAAGCTGCGCGTGCTGGTGCCGATGGTCAGCACCCGCGAGGAGCTGCTGGCGGTGCGCCGACGCATGCTCAAGCTGACCGAACAGCTGCGCGGCGAAGGCCACATGGTGTCCGACCATGTGCCGTTGGGTGCGATGATCGAGGTGCCGGCCGCGGCGCTGGCACTGGAGAGCTTCATCGACCTGGTCGACTTCCTGTCGATCGGCACCAACGACCTGGTGCAGTACCTGCTCGCCGCCGACCGCAACAACGAGGCACTGGGCGAGCTGTATTCACCGCTGCATCCGGCCGTGCTGCGGCTGCTGCAGATGGTGATCGAGACCGGCGCGCGGCATCGCATTCCGGTGGCGGTCTGCGGCGAGATGGCAGGCGATGCGCGGATGACCCCACTGCTGCTGGCGCTGGGCCTGACCGAATTCAGCCTGCACCCGGGCACGCTGCTGGAGGTACGCCGTGCGATCCGCGAAGCCGACCTGGGGACACTGCGCGCCCGTGCGCCGAAGCTGCTGTCCGCGCGCGACCGCCGCGCCATCGAACGCTGGCTGGCGCTGGTGGCGGATACGCCCTGAGCGCCCTGCTGATTCGCCGGGCATGCACGCGCGGGGTCAGATCCCTTTTCCTGTGGAAAAGGGATCTGACCCCAGCCTCCCGTCGGGGTATGCGCTGAAACATCCCCTTGCGATAATGACGCGCTGAACACCCCTGTTGCCGCATCCTTGCCGGGATCGCGGCTTTTCTTATCCCGCGGGAGCTGCGATGGCTGAAGCTGTACGCCACGACAAGACTGCGCGCCAACTGCGGATGCTGTCCGATGCACTGGACAGCGGACGGCTGGGCCCGGTGCGTCGCCTGGTCAACACCCTGGCCCCGGCCGAGATCGGCAACCTGCTCGAGTCGTTGCCGCCCGGCAAGCGCGAGGTGGTGTGGGGCCTGGTCGATCCGGAAGACGATGGCGAGGTCCTGGTCCACGTCGGCGAAGACGTGCGCGAAAGCCTGCTCGCAGACATGGACCCGGACGAGATCATCGCCGCGGTCGAAGACCTGGACATCGACGATCTGGCCGACCTGGTCGAAGACCTGCCAGACACGGTCATCGACGAAGTCCTCAAGTCGATGGACCGCGAGAACCGCGAGCGGCTGGAACAGGTGCTGTCCTACCCCGAGGACAGCGCCGGCCGCCTGATGAATCCGGACGTAGTGACGGTCCGCGCCGACGTCAACGTCGACGTGGTGCTGCGCTACCTGCGCCTGCGCGGCGAGCTGCCCGACCACACCGACCACCTGTTCGTGGTCAGCCGGCGCCACCAGTACCTCGGCCGTGTGTCGCTGGCAGCACTGGTGACCCATGAGGACACCACGCCGATCAACCGCCTGATCGACGACGAGCAGCCGGCCATCGACGTCGGCGAGAGCGACCAGGAGGTCGCGCGGCAGTTCTCCGACCATGACTGGATCTCCGCGCCGGTGGTGGACGAGAACAACATCCTCGTTGGCCGCATCACCATCGATGACGTGGTCGACATCATCCGCGGCCAGGCCGAGCACCAGGCGCTGGGCGCCGCCGGTCTGGACGAGGACGAGGATCTGTTCAGTCCAGTCTGGCGCGCGATGCGCCGCCGCCTGATGTGGCTGTCGGTCAACCTGTGCACGGCTTTCCTGGCTTCCAGCGTGGTCGGCCACTTCGAGGGCACGATCGACAAGCTGGTCGCGCTGGCAGTGCTGATGCCGATCGTGGCCGGCCTCGGCGGCAATGCCGGCACCCAGGTGCTGGCGCTGATGGTGCGCGGCCTGGCGCTGGGCCAGGTCGGTGCCTCCAACGCGCGCACGCTGCTGTGGAAGGAGGTGCGGGTCGCCGCGCTGAACGGCCTGCTGCTCGGCTCGATCCTGGGCCTGATCGTGCTGGCCTGGTTCCACTCGCCAGGGCTGTCGGCAGTGATCGCCATTGCACTGACCTGCAACCTGCTGTTCGCGGCGCTGGCCGGCGTGCTGGTGCCACTCACCCTGAAACGCTTCGGCTTCGATCCGGCGTTGGCCAGTGGCATCTTCCTGACGGCCGTGACCGACTCGATGGGCTTCTTCACCTTCCTCGGCCTGGCCACGCTGGTGCTGCTGCACTGATCCCTGCGGGCGCGGAGCCCTGCGACGCAGGGCTCCGGCCCCCTTCTCTTCCCGGAACATCCCATGGCAACAACGATCGAGAACTATTTCCAGCCCGGCTGGCGCGACCAGCAGCACACCTGCCCGGCCTGCGAATGGAAGGGCAGCTCGCGCGCCATGGTGATGGAGCTGGACGAGGACGCCACCGAGTACGACTGCCCGGTCTGTGAGAATCCACTGCTGGTGGTGCTGCACCCGGACATGGCGCAGGTGCAGGCGGCGGCGGCCGAAGGCAATGCGGAGGCGAAGGAGCAGTTGGACATCATCGCCAGTTTCCCGCGCGCGGACTGACGGCCTGCGCTCAGCGGCGCCCGCGCAGGTCACGTGACCGGATGGCCAGCGCATCGGCCTGCTGCCGCGCCACGACGAGCTCCTCCGGAGACAGTTTCAATCCGAGTGCGGCCTCGACCGAATCCTCGCCGCACAGGCTTGCAGTGCCACACAGCTCGTGCAGCAGCACCGAATCCGCGCCACACGGCACACCGGCATCGCAGGCGGCAAGCATCCACGCAGCAGCATCCACATCGGTACCGGCCGGATAGGGCGCCAGCGCCTCATGCACGCCACCCGGGTCGTAGGACAGGCCTTCCGACAAGGCGAGATAGGCCTGGCCATCGTTGCGGGCAAGCGCCTTCTCGATGATCGACACCTGTTCATCCGTGGAAGGCCTCGATGCGCCCTGCAGCATGCCGCCAAAGTAGCGCTCGATGATCTGCGCGGCAAAGTGCCCCTGCTCGGCGGCCCGTCGACGGTAGCGGAACGACGCTTCACCCGCGTCCTGTCGATCGATGCCGTCGCAACGCTGGGACAGCCAGGCGCCACTGCGATACAACGCCGGCCTGCGATCGGGCGGCATGCCCGTGGGTTCGTCCTGGGTTGGATCGAAGAACGAGACGCATTCCCCATAGATGAGGCTGAGCTCATAGCTCGCCTCGGCATCACCTGCGTCGGAACGACTGGCCAGTTCCTGCGCCCGCGGAAGCAACCAGACTGCGGTCTGATAGTCTGCATCGGCCCGGTTCAGCCGCGCCGCCGGGTGCGGAGACTGCGAAGGTGGCGCTCTGCCAGGCTCACTCTGGCTGTCGGAAGCTTCCGGCACGGAATGCGTGCCTGCCTGCAGCCCCTTCCATGTCAATCCCGCGACCAGCACCAGCAGCGCCGCGCAGACCATAATCCCTTTGCCTCGTTCCATGATGTGCGGCTGCGCCACTCCGATAGCTCTCCGCATTCTGCTCCGCGTGTGCCCACTGCGCAAACGATTGCCGATGGGGCCTATTGCGCTGCAGAAGGCATTGGCGCACGAGCGGGGATAGCATGAAAGGGATTCCATGTACTGGGGCTCCGTCATGCTGCGATCGCTTCCCCGCTGGCTGCCACTGCTGTCGCTGATGATGTTGGCAGGTTGCGCCAGCACACCCCACAGCGCGCGCGGCCACTTCGAAGGCCGCGCCGTGAAGGTGGACGGAGAGACCGCCTACTATCAGGTCTTCATTCCGGCCGGAGTGCGGACGGGAGGCCCCGCACACTCCGGCAACAGCACGGGCATCCCGGTGATCCTGTTCCTGCACGGCTCGGGCGAACGCGGCCGGGACGGCGTCAAGCAGACGTATTCGGGACTGGGGCCGTATCTGCGCGAGCACGCCGACTTCCCGGCCCTGGTCGTCTTCCCGCAGGCAGCGAAGCACTCGGAATGGAGCGGCCGCAACAACCGCATGGCCGTGGCTGCGCTGGACGCGACCATCGCCGAATTCGGCGCCGATCCGGCGCGCCAGTACCTGACCGGCATGTCGATGGGCGGCTACGGCAGCTGGAACATTGCGCTGGATGACCCGCACCGCTTTGCCGCGATCGTGCCGGTATGCGGTGCCGTGTTCGCACCGCGCGCGAAGCGGCCGACCCTGTTCGTTGAACAGGTGGCCCAGGAATCCGATCCCTATGCCGCGATCGCCAGGCGACTGCAGCACACCCCCATCTGGATCTTCCACGGCGCGCAGGATGACGTGGTTCCGCCGGATGACGACCGCAGGCTGCACAGCGCATTCCAGGGCACCCACGCACGCGACGTGCGCTACACCGAGTACCCGGAAGGCAATCACAATGCCTGGGACGCCACCTACGCCGACCCGGCGATGTGGGCGTGGCTGTTCGCGCAGAAGCGCTGAACCGCTGAACCGCAGCTTCTGGTAGTTGCCAACCTGGGTTGGAGCCTGGTTTGGGTAGGTACCAACTAAGGTTGGAACCTGCTTTCGGTGGGTGCCAACCTTGGTTGGCACTATCTGTCCGCCCCCATGAACTCCGCCTTGGCACAGGAACCTTCGAGTTCCCACTCACACCACGCATGCGGGTATTCGCCAAGCTGCGTTGCCAGCCCCGCCCTGATCGGATTCGCCATCACATACATTGCGTGCCGGAACAGCGATTCATCAGAGCGGATCGCGTGATCGTGATAGCAGGACTGCCAGAAGCGCCCTACCCTGCCCAGTACCCTGTTTGCGTACACCGCCGTACGCGACTTGAAGCGCTTCATGACAACGTCGAGCGATGCCGCGCGCAGCTGCATCAACCAGTGGACGTGATCCGGCATGACCACGTAGGCGATCGAATGGGTCAGACCTTCCAGATCCAGACGCTGGAACTCCTGCATGGCGGTAGCCGCAACGGCTTCATTGGCGAACAGAGCCGCCCGGCCATGCACGTTCGTCGTGAGGATGTAGCTCTGGCCGATACTGGAATGACGGCCTAGCAGGAGTCGGGTGCTGTTCATGCAGAAGAGCATGGGCGGGCGCATGTTCCCTGAACATCGGGAAATCACCTTGGCCCGGGTAGGCCAGTGCCAACCAAGGTTGGCACCCACCACACCAGCAGTGTCAACCAAGGTTGACACCTACCAGAGTGGCGGTCAGCCCAGCAGCGTTTCCAGCACGGCCATGCGCACCGCGACGCCGTTGGCGACCTGGCGCAGCACCCACGACTGCGGGCCGTCGGCCACCTCGTCGGTCACTTCCACGCCGCGGTTGATCGGGCCCGGGTGCAGCACCGCGGCATCCTTGCCCGCGCGCGCCAGGCGTTCGTTGGTCAGCCCGTACTGCGCGTGGTACTGCTCCAGCGACGGCACCAGGCCTTCTTCCATGCGCTCGCGCTGCAGGCGCAGCATCATCAGCGCGTCGACGCCTTCCAGCATCGCGTCGAAATCATCGCCGACCACGCAGCCCTTCAGGGTCTCGTCGTCCGGCAGCAGCGACTGCGGGCCACACACGCGGATCTCGCCCACGCCCAGCGTGCGCAGCGCATGCAGGTCGGTGCGGGCCACGCGCGAGTGCTTTACGTCGCCGACGATCACCACCTTCAGCTTCGAGAAATCCGGGCCCTTGGCCTGGCGCAGGGTCAGCATGTCCAGCAAGCCCTGGGTCGGGTGCGAGCTGCGGCCGTCACCGGCATTGATCAGCGCGGTGCCCTCGCCGGCCGCTTCGGCCAGCGCGGCCACGGCGCCATCATCGGGGTGGCGCACCACGAAGCCGCGTACGCCCATCGCTTCCAGGTTGCGCAGCGTGTCACAGGCGGTTTCGCCCTTGCGCGTGGACGAGGTCGAGGCATCGAAGTTCAGCACATCGGCGCCCAGGCGCTGCGCAGCCAGCTGGAACGAGCTGCGGGTGCGCGTGGACGGTTCGAAGAACAGCGTGCACACCGCCGAACCGGCCAGCACGTGGCGCTTGTTGCCGACACGACCGACCGCGGCATCGCGGATCTGCCCTGCCCGGTCGAGCAACTGCAGCAGGGTTTCGCGCGGCAGGCCCTCGAGGGTCAACAGGTGGCGCAGGCGTCCGGAGGCATCGATTTGCTGGGCAGTCATGGCGGGAGTCGTGCAGTCAGGGAATGGGGGTGGCGTCGTCGGGGGACGACAGCCAGCGGTCGATGATCACCGCGGCGGCGACGGCGTCGAGAGCGGCCGCATCACGGCGGCGCTTGCGCCCTTCGGCGCGCTCGACGGCGAAGCGGCGTGCGGCCTCGACCGAGCTGGAACGCTCGTCGATCATCACCACCGGAAGCTTGAAGCGCTCCCGCAGCTGGCGGGCGAAGCCCTGCGCGCGCTTGCGGTTGGGCTGGTCCTGGCCATCCAGGGTCAGCGGGTCGCCGACCACCAGGCCGTCGGGTTTCCATTCCTTGAGCAGGCGTTCGATCGCGGTCCAGTCCGGGCCATTGCCGTGCACGTCGACCACCGCCACCGCGCGCGCATGCGCAGCGAAGGCACTGCCGATGGCCACGCCGATGCGGCGCGAGCCGACGTCGAACCCCAGAACGGTGCCGTCACGGCGGATCGCCGGGGCAGCAGACACCGGTGCGGGCGCGGTCGGCTCAGACATGGCCGCTGTAATCGGTCAGACGGAACAGGTCCACGCCGATGCGCGAGGCCGCACCCTGCCAGCGCTGCTCCAGCGGCAGCTGGAACACCAGCTCGGCATCGGCCGGCACGGTCAGCCAGCTGTTCTCGGACAGCTCGCTTTCCAGCTGCCCTGCACCCCAACCGGCACAGCCGAGGGTGACCACGGCATTGGCCGGGCCTTCGCCGCGCGCCATCGCTTCGAGGATGTCGCGCGAGGTGGTGAGGTACAGGCCCTCGCCCACGGTCAGGCTGGAATCCCACGCGCGCGCGTCGTCATGGATGACGAAGCCGCGTTCGGGATGCACCGGGCCGCCATTGAGCACCATGCGCGCCTGCAGGTCGCCATCACCGGTGGTGATGTCCATCTGCGCAAGCACTTCACCCAGCGTGTACTCGGAAGGCTGGTTGACCAGCACGCCCATCGCGCCGTTCTCGTCGTGCTGGCAGATCAGCGCGACGCTGCGGGCAAAGGTCGCGTCGAGCAGCGACGGCAGCGCGACGAGCAGGTGATCGGCAAGGGAGGTCGGCGTTACAGGCATGGGCCCATTCTACCTGCTGGGGGCGGGATGGTCGCGCGATGGCGCCGAACCGCGATGGGCTAGGATGGTGCTTTGCCATGGAAGGTCATCGATGCAGTCTTCATCGCCCCTGACCCTGCCGGCACGCAGCGCCATCGTCCTGATCGCCCTGCTGCAGGGTCTGATGCTGTATGCCGCGCAGGAACTGTCCGATGCGTGGCCGTTCCGCGATATCGGCTGGCGCTACTGCTGGTACGCCTGGGTGCTGGCCATTCCCAGCGCGGTGGCATTGAGTCTGGTCGAGCTGGGCCAGCGCCGCCTGTGGCTGCAGGCGGTGCTCGGCTCGGTGGTGGTGCTGGCGCTGGCCGCCTGGATCGGCTGGAACCTCAACGGCGAGACCGCGCTGGATTCGGGCGCGCTGCGGTTCCCGCTGACCGTGGGCATGGCGGTGGCAGTGTTCGTGGCCCTGCCCTGGTGGCAGTTCCAGTTGCAGCACGGGCATTGGCGCGCCAGCTATCCGGAGCTGTTCGAGCGCGCCTGGCAGAACGGCCTGACCCTGGCCCTGGCGGCGCTGTTCACCGGGCTGACCTGGCTGCTGTTGTGGCTGTGGGCGGCGCTGTTCCAGCTGCTCGACGTGACCGTCTTCCGCGACCTGTTCCGGCAGGACGCGTTCATCGCACTGGCCACCGGCAGCCTGGCCGGGTTCGGCGTGCTGATCGGGCGCACCCAGCACCGCGCGATCCAGATCACCCGCCAGGTGCTGTTCGCGATCTGCCGCGGACTGCTGCCGCTGCTGTCGTTCATCGCCGTGCTGTTCGTGCTGAGCCTGCCGCTGACCGGGCTGGAACCGCTGTGGAAGACCCGCTCGGCCGCCAGCCTGCTGCTGGTGCTGTCGCTGCTGCTGGTGACGTTCACCAATGCGGTCTACCAGCAGGGGGAAGACCGCGCTCCCTACCCCCTGCTGCTGCGCCGGCTGGTTGAAGCCAGCCTGCTGGCACTGCCGGTCTACGCCGCACTGGCGCTGTACGCACTGGGCCTGCGCGTGGTGCAGTACGGCTGGACCATGGACCGGTTCTGGGCAGTACTCGTCGCGGCGGCCGTGGCCGGCTATGCCGTGGGCTACGCGCTGGCGGTGCTGCGCCGGCAGAGCCGCTGGTTGCAGATGCTGGAGCCGGTCAACCGCTGGATGTGCTGGGCGGTGCTGGCACTGGCACTACTGGGCAACTCGCCGCTGCTGGACCCGGTGCGGCTGACCCTGTCCAGCCAGCTGGAGCGGCTGCGCGCGGACCCGCCGGCGATCACCAGCAGCGACGTCAACGTGCTGCGCTTCGATCTTGGGCGCCGTGGCGTGCAGGCGCTGCGCGGGCTGCAGCGTGATCCGGCCATCACCGCCGATGCCAACGCGCCACAGGTGATCGCTGCCGCGCTGGCACGTACCACGCGCTGGGACGACGGACAGCGCCTCGACAAGGGGCCGCAGGACATCGTCGCCCTGCAGCGCACGTTGAAGCTGGCCAAGGGATCCAGCTCGCCGCCGGACGATTGGTGGCAGGCACTGGCCACACGTTCGATCAATGGCGAATCCTGCGCCCAGAGCGAGCGCGACTGCCTGATCGTGCATCGCGACCTGGACGGCGATGGCACCGGCGAAGTGCTGCTGTGCGAGCTGTACACCCACCGTGGTCCGGACTGCGTGCTGTATGCACGTGGCAGGGATGCCCACTGGCGCCGGGCCGGTTCGCTGTTCGGCACCGTCAGCGGCCAGGCCGAGGCGATCAACCAGGCCCTGCGTGATGGCGAACTCACTCTTGTGCCACCGCGTTGGCCGATGCTGTCCATCGGCGGACGCCCCGCGCTGGCCATCGATCCCGAACCCGAATCCAACGAGTCTTCCCCATGAGCGGTTACTGCCTCATCGCCCCGGGCCATCCGGTGCACGACTACTACCACGCCAACGAGTACGGCTTTCCGCAGCGTGACGAGCGCGAGCTGTTCGAGCGGCTGGTGCTGGAAATCAACCAGGCCGGCCTGAGCTGGGAAACGATCCTGAAGAAGCGCGAGGGCTTCCGCGCGGCCTATGACGGTTTCGATGTGGACCGCGTGGCGGCGTATGCCGAGCAGGACATCGAACGCCTGCTGTCGGACGCAGGCATCATCCGCAACCGGCTGAAGGTGCTGGCGGCAATCCACAACGCGCAGGTGATCCAGCAGCTGCGGGCCAACCATGGCAGCTTCGCGGCGTGGCTGGACGCGCACCACCCGCGCAGCAAGGCCGACTGGGTGAAGCTGTTCAAGAAGACCTTCCGCTTCACCGGCGGCGAGATCACCGGCGAGTTCCTGATGAGCCTGGGCTACCTGCCCGGTGCGCATGCCGAGGACTGCCCGGTGCATGCGCGGCTGCTGACGCTGTCGCCGCCGTGGTTACAGGCCTCCCGGTAGTGCTGGCCGCTGGCCGGCAGCCTCGGGACGCCTCAGGTGTTGCCGGCCAGCGGCCGGCACTACCGTCGAATCGTCACACGCCCATGTAGCGGCCCGGGCGGTGGTTGAACATCAGCACCAGGCTGAGCACCACCGCGCCGATTGCCGAGTACAGCACCTTCGACGGCGACAACACGAAGAACGCAGCCACCATCAGGCAGGCGTCGTAGGACATCTGCACCTTGCCCGCGCTCCAGCCGCGGGTGCGCTGCAGGTACACCGCCAGGATGCCGATGCCGCCAAGGCTGGCACGGTGCCGGATGAAGAACAGGATGCCCAGGCCGGACAACGCACCGCCCACGATCGCCGAATACAGCGGGTTGATGTGCGAGAAGTCGATCCAGCGCGGCAGCAGGTCGGTCAGCACGCCACAGGCGGTGACCGCAGCGAAGGTCTTCAGGGTGAATTCCCAGCCCATGCGGCGCAGCGCCACCCAGTAGAACGGCAGGTTGACCAGCACGAACACCAGGCCGAAGTTCCAGCCCATCGCGTAGTGCAGCAGGAACGCCATGCCGGCCATGCCGCCGATCATCAGCCCGCCCTTGGCGAAGATGGCCAGGCCCAGCGAGGCCACCATCGTGGCCAGCACCATGCCCTGCACGTCCTCGGCGATCGAGTGACGCAGCGCTTTTTCGTCGGCGGTGGTGCCGGCACTGTCGGGCGGCGGGGTCAGCGGACCAGCGGTGACCAGGTGGCCGTCAGCGTCGTCGCACGGCGCGGGGCCATGGGCGGGAAGGGACATACGGGTGGGGGAACAGCAGGTGGGGAGCGATATTAGACACGATCTGCATGACAGTTGCAGATGAAATCGTTCAGCTGCGCTCGCCCATTCAGGTTATTCCGGAGGCGTCACCGGCAGCACGGCCAGCATGTCCTCGCCATCATCGTCCATGCCGGTCTCGACGAAACCGAAGCTGCCATAGAAGGCGCCCGCCACCGGATTGTGCGGGTTGTAGCAGATCTCGACCTCGGCCAGGCCGGGCGTATCCCGGATCTGCGCCAGCGCCAGTTCCAGCGCGCGCCGCCCGATGCCACGCCCCTGCCAGCGCTGATCGACCATGAACCGCCAGATCGACGTCCGCTGCGGCGTCTCCGGCACCCACATGAAGAACCCGACCAGCTCGCCATCGGCCTGGATGGCGCGGGTCTGGTAGCCGGGATGGAATGCTGCCTGCACCAGCGACCAGGTATTGCCGGCCACGAAGTCCTGCTGCGCCTCGCTGACGTCGAGGTCGCACACGGCTTCGTAGTTGTCGACGGTGATCGCGTCCAGCGTGACCTGCATGAGGGCGTCCTGCCTCGGGATGAACGCCCAGTCTGCCTGACCCCGGAGGCCGTGTGGCCAGACCCCACACGACCGTTCAGCGCCGGGTTGCCTGCTCAGCCCTTTCCGGCCAGATGGTGCGCCACCAGCGCGTTGGCATGGCCGTGGCCCAGCCCATGCTCGCTTTTCAGGAAGCTGACCAGTTCCATGTGTTTCAGGCCCTTCTTCCCCGCCAGCAGCCCGAACCAGTGCGTCACCGGCTGCCCGTAGGTCTTCTCGATGGAGGGGAAGTACGAGGCCGGGCCTTTCGGCTTGGTGTCAGTGCTCATGTGCAGCTCCCGTTGAAGTCATTCATTCGACGAACCACAGTCCCTGAAATCGACATCCCCACACGCCTACACAGAATGGGGGCGGAGCCGTTCCAACAGCTCGCGGGAAATTGTCGAAGGCGGGGCGGCTCAGGTTCCGGGGGCGTGAGCGCCATGGATGGCGCGACCGAGGCTACATGGACGTACTTGCGCCGTCCCCCGCAACCTGAGCCACCCCGCCTCCCACGGGAAGCCAGCTTTTGACGTTGCCATTGACGTTGTTTCGGCGGGTGCCGGGCGCAGCCCGGCCGTATCATCCCGCCATGCCCCGTGAAAACCTCAACGACCTGCAGGCCTTCGTCCACGTCGCCCGCGAAGGCAGCTTCACCAGGGCGGCCGCCCAGCTGGGTGTCTCCCAGTCCGCGCTCAGCCATGCCCTGCGTGGCCTGGAAGAGCGCCTGGGCGTGCGCCTGCTGACCCGGACCACCCGCAGCGTGTCCACCACCGAGGCCGGCGCCCGCCTGCTCAAGACCCTCGCTCCACGCCTGGCAGAGATCGAGGATGAGCTGGCCGCGCTGACGGAGTATCGCGAACGCCCGGCCGGCACCATCCGCATCAATGCCACCGGCCATGCCGCCGAGTACCTTGCCTGGCCGCGGCTGGCGCCATTGCTGCAGCAGTATCCGGACCTGAAGGTGGAACTGACCACCGACTACGGCCTGGCCGATATCGTCGCCGAGCGCTACGACATCGGCATCCGCCTCGGCGAACGCCTGGCCCGCGACATGATCGCCGTGCCGATCAGCCCGCCGCTGCGCATGCGCGTGGTCGGTGCACCCAGCTACTTCCGCCAGCATGTGGTGCCACGGCATCCGCACGACCTGGCCAACCACAACTGCATCACCCTGCGCCTGCCTACGCATGGTGGGCTGATGCCGTGGGATTTCGGCCAGGACGGCAACGAACTGAGCCTGCGCGTGACCGGACAATGGACCTTCAACACCATGGGCATGACCCGTGCTGCCGCGCTGGCCGGCAGCGGGCTGGCCTGGCTGCCGGAGGACCAGGTGCAGCCGATGCTGGACGATGGCCGCCTGCAGTCGGTGCTGGACGACTGGTGCCCGCACTTCGATGGCTACTACGCGTATTACCCGTCGCGCCGCCACGTCACCGTAGCGATGCGCACGGTGCTTGATGCGCTGCGCGGGCCGATGGCGGGATGAGGTGTGCGGACCAACGGTCCGCACCCACCCCGGTCTGCACCCGCCAGAGGCAGGGTGGCCCGGCGGTCAGCCCTTGGCCTGCGCGGCGCGCTGCGCGTTGTAGCGCTCGCCGACGATGGAGATTTCTTCCAACGTCTGCGCGATGCGCTGCAGCTCTTCCGGTGCGAGCTGCAGGTCAGCCGCGCCCAGGTTCTCTTCCAGGCGGTGGACCTTGGTGGTGCCCGGAATCGGCACGATCCACGGCGCCTGCGCCAGCAGCCAGGCCAGCGCCACCTGCGCCGGCGTCGCGCCGCGTGCTGCAGCAATCGTGGCGATGCGATCAACCAGCGCCTGGTTGGCGCGGCGGGCTTCCACTTCGAAGCGCGGTACGCTGTTGCGGAAATCGTTGGCGTCGAAGGTGGTGTCGGCGTTGATCGCGCCGGTCAGGAAGCCGCGGCCGAGCGGACTGAACGGCACGAAGCCGATGCCCAGTTCCTGCAGAGTCGGCAGCAGCTCGCGCTCGGGCTCGCGCCACCACAGCGAGTACTCGCTCTGCACGGCAGCAACCGGCTGCACCGCGTGCGCACGGCGCACGGTGGCGGCGCTGGCCTCGGACAGGCCGAAGTGGCCGACCTTGCCTTCGGCGATCAGATCGCGCACGGTGCCGGCCACGTCCTCGATCGGCACGTTCGGGTCGACGCGGTGCTGGTAGAACAGGTCGATATGGTCGGTGCGCAGGCGCTTGAGGCTGGCCTCCGCCACCGCACGGATGTTCTCCGGGCGGCTGTCCAGGCCGGTATCGACGCGCGCATCCTTGAAGCCGAACTTGGTGGCGATCACCAGCCTGTCGCGATACGGCGCCAGCGCCTGGCCGAGCAGGTCTTCGTTGGTGTACGGCCCGTACACCTCGGCGGTATCGAAGAAGGTCACGCCGCGTTCGACCGCCGCGTGCAGCAGGGCAATGCCCTGGTCCTGCTGCACTGGTTGGCCATAGCCATGGCTCAGGCCCATGCAGCCCAGGCCCAGGGCGGAAACCTTCAGGCCACTGCGGCCCAGTTCACGTGTCTGCATCATCGTGCTCCAGAGGGGGAGCGCTGACGATACGCCTGCAAGGGCAACCGATTGAATGGGCAGCGTTGCAGTTGGTCATGACTGGTATTCATCAATACGCGCAGCCGCCCGTCATTCCATGGCCCGCAGGGTGTCAGTGCAACCCGCCAGTTCCACCATCATCCTGCCAGTGTTGCGGAACGCCGGATCCCGTGGCACCCATCGCGCGAACCAACGCTGTTCGCCGTCCACCACGGACTCGAAAATCCACGATGAGCCATCAAGCCCAGCGCTCGAGTCTTCGCCCTGCAACAGCGAAAACGCGGCCGCGACGGCCTTCCATTCCTGCGCACTCAGCGCGCGCGGTGGAGCGCACGTGCCGCCCTTGATGACGGTGGATGGACGCCCGGGCAACGATCCGGGAATCTCGAAATCGCGTGCACTGCGCCCGACGATCCACGCCTGGCCCGCTGCGTTGCGCTGCGCGCGTACTACCACGCCCGGGAAGAATGGGGTATGCCAGACGAAGCGATACGCCTGGATCGGTACGCTGCCACAGCGGAACGACGGCTCCGGCAAGCCATCGAGATCCCGCAGCGCGTCTCTGTAGGATGCCCTCGCAAACCCGGTGAAATCGAGGAACGGAAGCGGGCCCCTGCTACGCCTCTGTGCAGGCGGCGGCAGCAGATACCACGCATGCGCCTGCGGATCGTCGCAGCCCTCGGCCGGGGCAGCCGGTTCGGGGGTACGGGCACAGCCGGCCTGCAGCAGCACGGCGATGGCCAGTATCACGCTCACAGTCGCACGCATGCAGGCCTCCCTGGCAGGTTCACGCCGGCGTGCATCCGGCGCTGCAGTCATCCCGGAGCAGAGGGCACCCGCAGGCGCCCGTCCGGTCATCGGATCTCGGAGATCTCCACCCCGTCCAGCCCCTGCGACAGGGTGCGCGCGTCGCCGCCCTGGCTGAGCTTGATGCGCAGGCGCACTTCGTTCTGCGAATCGGCGTAGCGCAGCGCGTCCTCGTAGCTGATCTCGCCAGCCTGGTACAGCTCGAACAGGCTCTGGTCGAAGGTCTTCATGCCCAGCTGGACCGAGTCCTTCATCACTTCCTTCAGCTTGTGGATCTCGCCGTCGCGGATGTAGTCCTGCACCAGCGGCGTGCCCAGCAGGATCTCCATCGCCACCTTGCGCGAACGGCCATCGGGCGACGGCACCAGCTGCTGCGCAACCACGCCCTTGAGGTTCAGCGACAGGTCCATCAGCAGCTGGTTGCGGCGGTCTTCCGGGAAGAAGTTGACGATGCGGTCCATCGCCTGGTTGGCGTTGTTGGCATGCAGGGTGCACAGCACCAGGTGGCCGGTTTCGGCGAACGCGATGGCGTGGTCCATGCCTTCGCGGGTACGCACCTCGCCGATCATGATCACGTCCGGCGCCTGGCGCAGGGTGTTCTTCAGGGCCGCTTCCCAACTGTCGGTATCGATGCCGACTTCGCGCTGGGTGATGATGCAGCCCTCGTGCTTGTGCACGAACTCGATCGGGTCTTCGATGGTGATGATGTGGCCGGTCGAGTTCTGGTTGCGGTAGCCGATCATCGCTGCCAGCGAGGTCGACTTACCGGTACCGGTGGCACCGACGAACAGGATGATGCCGCGCTTGGTCATCGCCAGCGTCTTGATGATCGGCGGCAGGCTCAGCTCTTCCACGGTCGGAATGCGCGTCTCGATGCGACGCAGCACCATGCCGACCTGGTTGCGCTGGTAGAAGCAGCTCACGCGGAAGCGGCCGACACCGGACAGGCCGATGGCGAAGTTGCATTCGTGGGTCTTCTCGAATTCCTCGCGCTGCGCCGGGGTCATCACGTTGAGGACCAGGTCGCGGCTCTGCTGCGGCGTGAGCGGGGTCTGCGTGATCGGCGAGATCTTGCCGTTGACCTTCATCGCCGGCGGCATGCCTGCGGTGATGAACAGGTCCGAGGCGCGCTGGTGCGCCATCAGCTTGAGGAACGAAGTGAAATCGATGGCGGTCGCGGTGGTGTTCACGGCGGGCTCCCAATGGGGCATGTACCAGGAAACGGTCGGAGGCGGAAACGGCGCGGGAACGGCGGCGCCTTGGCGCACGCCGCCCCGTGGCTGCCCGCCTTACTCGAACAGGCGCTTGTCCTTGGCGTAGTCGCGGGCCTGGTTGCGGGTGATCAGGCTGCGCTTGACCAGGTCCTGCAGGTGCTGGTCCAGGGTCATCATGCCGTACTGCTGGCCGGTCTGGATGGCCGAGTACATCTGCGCCACCTTGTCCTCGCGGATCAGGTTGCGGATGGCCGGGGTGCCGACCATGATTTCCCACGCAGCGGTACGACCACCACCGACCTTCTTCAGCAGCGCCTGCGAGATCACCGCACGCAGCGATTCGGACAGCATCGAACGCACCATCGGCTTTTCGCCGGCCGGGAACACGTCGATGATACGGTCGATGGTCTTGGCCGCCGAGCTGGTGTGCAGGGTGCCGAACACCAGGTGGCCGGTCTCCGCGGCGGTCAGCGCCAGGCGGATGGTTTCCAGGTCGCGCAACTCGCCGACCAGGATGATGTCCGGATCCTCACGCAGCGCCGAGCGCAGCGCTTCGTTGAAGCCATGCGTATCGCGGTGCACTTCGCGCTGGTTGATCAGGCACTTCTGCGAGGTGTGCACGAATTCGATCGGATCCTCGACGGTGAGGATGTGGCCGTATTCGTTCTTGTTGATGTAGTCGATCATCGCCGCCAGCGTGGTCGACTTGCCCGAGCCGGTCGGGCCGGTCACCAGGATCAGGCCCTGCGGCTGCTGGATCACTTCGCGGAACAGCGGCGGGCAGGCCAGGTCCTCAAGGGTGAGCACCTCGGACGGAATGGTACGGAACACCGCACCGGCGCCGCGGTTCTGGTTGAACGCGTTCACACGGAAGCGCGCCAGCGACGGGATCTCGAAGGAGAAGTCCACTTCGAGGAATTCCTCGTAATCGCGGCGCTGCTTGTCGGACATGATGTCGTACACCAGCGCGTGGACCTGCTTGTGGTCCAGGGCTGGGATGTTGATCCGGCGCACGTCGCCGTCCACGCGGATCATCGGCGGCAGGCCTGCGGACAGATGCAGGTCGGACGCTTTGTTCTTTACGGAAAACGCCAACAGCTCGGCGATATCCATGAGCGGCTACTCCCCAATAACGGCTTCGACTGGAAGGATCTTTCCCCGGGCGGCAGTATAGCCTCCTGATTCAACGGAACGCGTTACGTGGCCACTCCCCTGCCCCAGATCCTGAGCAACCTGCACGCCGCCGCCGAGGCCGCTGGCAGGCCCGATCCACGCCTGCTGGCGGTGTCCAAGACCCAGCCGGCCGAGGCCGTGGCCGCGCTGGCCGCACAGGGCCAGCACGCCTTCGGCGAGAACTACGTGCAGGAAGCACTGGCCAAGATGCAGGCGCTGCAGCACCTGGCGCTGGAATGGCACCTGATCGGCCACCTGCAGTCGAACAAGGCCGATGCCGTGGCCAGCCATTTCGACTGGGTGCAGAGCGTGGACCGTTCCAAGCTGGTGACCGCGCTGGCACGCCATCGTCCGGCCGCGCGTGGCCCGCTGAACGTACTGATCCAGGTCAACATCGACGATGAATCCAGCAAGCACGGCTGCACGCCGGACGAGGTCGATGCACTGGCTGCCGCGATTACCGCCGAGCCCGGCCTGCGCCTGCGCGGCCTGATGGCGATTCCCGCGCCGTGGCCCGAAGCGGAGCGCCGTCGGGATGCATTCGTGCGCATGCGCACACTTTTCCAGTCGCTGGCTGCCCAGCACGCGCAGATCGACACGCTGTCGATGGGCATGAGCAGCGACTACGCCGAAGCCATCGCCGAGGGGGCCACCCTGGTGCGCATCGGCACCGCCCTGTTCGGCGCCCGCCCGCGCCCGGCCTGATTTTCCAAGGAGACTTCCATGGCAGCTGATTCCATCACCTTCATCGGCGGCGGCAACATGGCCCGCAGCCTGATCGCCGGCCTGATCCGCCAGGGCGTGCCTGCCGCACACATCCACGTAGCCGAACCGGTCGCAGCACTGCGCGAGTCACTGGCGGCGGACTTCGGCGTGCAGGTGCACGACAACGCAACCGATGCGGCCGCACAGGGCCGCACCTGGCTGCTGGCGGTGAAGCCGCAGGTGCTGCGCGATGTGTGCCAGTCCCTGCAGTCGCTGGCGCAGGCGAACCGGCCACTGGTGGTGTCGATCGCCGCCGGCATCACCAGCGCGCAGCTGGAACGCTGGCTGGGTGGCAGCCTGGCGGTGGTGCGCGCGATGCCCAACACCCCCGCCCTACTTGGCGCCGGCGTGACCGGCCTGTATGCCACGCCATCGGTGGATGCACAGCAGCACGCGCGCGCCGAACAGGTGCTGGCCAGTGCCGGGCGCACGGTGTGGATCGACAGCGAATCGCTGATGGATTCGGTCACTGCGGTGTCCGGCAGCGGCCCCGCCTACGTATTCCTGCTGGCAGAAGCGATGGAAGCGGCGGGGATCGCCCAGGGCCTGCCGGCCGACGCTGCGCGTGCGCTGGTGGTGCAGACCCTGCTGGGAGCCTCGCGCATGCTTGATGAGGCCGGTGAAAGCCCGGCCGAGCTGCGCCGTCGCGTGACCTCGCCGAACGGTACCACCCAGGCCGCGATCGAGAGCTTCCAGGCCGGTGGTTTCGAGGCGCTGGTGGACACCGCGTTGCGCGCCGCGCAGGTGCGCGGGCAGGAGTTGTCTGCGGCGAATGATTGATCTCCTGGGGTCAGATCTCTTTGCCGAGGCAAAGGGATCTGACCCCGGCTCGCCCGACGATCACCGCCCCAATGTGGCCATGACGAAATCGACGAAGCACTGCAACCGCGGGCGCGGCCGTCGATCCGGCAGGTAGATCAGATGCATCGGCCGCGGCTCGGGCAGGTAGTCGCGCAGCAGCGGCTTCAACCGCCCGGCCGCGATCTCGCCGGCCAGCAGCGCGGTCGGCTGCAGCACCAGTCCCGCCCCGGCCACGGCGGCCTCGCGCAACGCGACACCATCGTTGCAGGTCAACCGCGCCTCCCAATCCACCTGTTCGCCGTTGGCCAGCTGCCAACCATGGCCGCCGCGCCAGGCCAGGTGGCTGAGGCAATCATGCCCCTGCAGATCCGCAGGCGTGCGCGGCGTGCCGCGCCGGCGCAGGTACGACGGCGCCGCACACAGGCTCATCGCATAGGGGGGCAGCGGCCGCGCCACCACCTCCTGCGATGGCAGCGGCCCGACCCGGATCGCCACGTCGAAGCCGTCCTCGATCAGGTCCACGCGACGGTTGCTCAGGTCCAGCTCGATGTTCAACTGCGGCTGCGCGCGCAGCAGGCCGGCCAGTTGTGGCGCCAGCACGCAGCTGCCCCAGGTGGTTGGCGCGCTGACCCGCAGCAGTCCGCGAGGTTGAACCTGCAGGCCGGCCACGTCGGCCTCGGCCTGCTGCACCTGCTCCAGCACCTGCCGGCACCCGGCCAGGTAGGCGCTGCCGGCTTCAGTCAGGCGCTGGCGGCGGGTGTTCCGTTGCAGCAACGCAGTGCCCAGGTGCGCCTCCAGCTGCTGGATGTACTTGCCGACCATCACCGCTGAGACCTGCAGCTGTTCGGCGGCGCCGGCGAAGCTGCCACGCTCGGCCACCGCCACGAAGGCCTGCATGCAGCGAAGGGCATCCATTGCTAATCCAGAGTTAGGAATCTGCGAAGCATACGCCGCTTACCTAACCCCGCTGTGAGGGCGCAGACTGCGCCCATTCCCCCTCTCGCAAGGAACGGCCATGAAGATCCTCCTCGTCGGTGCCAGCGGCACCCTCGGCCAGGCAGTCGCCCACCAGCTCGGCCAGCAGCATCAGATCCTCGCCGCCGGCCGCAACAGCGGTGAGCTGCGCGTCGACCTGACCGACGACGCCAGCGTTGCCGAACTGTTCGCGCGTACCGGCCCGGTCGATGCGGTGATCTCAACCGCTGGCAAGCTGCACTTCGGCCCGCTGCAGGAGATGACGCCCGAGCAGTTCAACCTCGGCCTGCAGGACAAGCTGCTGGGCCAGGTGCGACTGGCACTGGCCGCGCAGCACCACCTCAACGCCGGCGGTTCGATCACCCTGACCAGCGGCATCGTCAGCGCACAGCCGATCCGCGATGGCGTCAACGCCACCTCGGTGAATGCCGCACTGGAGGGCTTCGTGCGCGCCGCCGCACTCGAGCTGCTGCCGCGCGGCCTGCGCATCAACGTAGTCAGCCCGAACGTGCTGATCGAATCGATGGCGGCCTACGGCCCCTACTTCCCTGGCTTTGAAGCGGTGAGCGCGCAGCGTGCGGCGCTGGCTTTCCAGCGCGCGGTGGAAGGCATCCAGAGCGGCGAGACGATCACGGTCTGGTAAGAAAAAAGGGGACGGAGGGGATTAAGTCGTTTGTACATTAACGACTTAATCCCCTCCGTCCCCTTTTCGTGGGTCACTCCCAGCGCATCGGGCCGTCGCCGCGTTCGCCAAGCACATCCCCCGGGTTGGCCAGGCGGCAGCGCTGCAGCGACAGGCAGCCGCAGCCGATGCAGCCGGTCAGTTCGTCGCGCAGCAGTTGCAGCATGTGGATGCGTTCTTCCAGCTCGGTGCGCCAGCGCGCGGACAGCTTGGCCCAATCGGCCTTGGTCGGTGCGCGCCCCTCGGGCAGGCTTTCGAAGGCACGGCCGACCGCTTCCAGCGGCATGCCCACGCGCTGCGCGACGCGGATCACCGCCAGCCGGCGCAGCACGTCGCGGCTGTAGCGGCGCTGGTTGCCCGAGGTGCGCAGGCTGCTGATCAGCCCCTTGCGCTCGTAGAAATGCAGCGCGGAAACCGCCACGCCACTGCGCTGGGCGACTTCGCCCACGCTCAGTTCCTGGGACACCATTGCTTGACCTCAACTGCTGTTGAGGTGTCATGCTGCTATCTTCGCCGCCAGTTGACAAGCGCGGCCCGCATCTGACTCGTATGTCCCCCACTCTTTCGCCCGCCGACGCCCGTGCGCCGGCTGATACGTCGATCCTGTCTCCCCGCTACCGCGCCACCACCATCGGCATGGTGGCGCTGGTGGCGCTGCATGCCTTCGAGGCCCTGGCGGTGGCCGCCGCCATGCCCAACGTGGCCGAGGCGCTGGATGGTCTGCGCCTGTATGCGCTGGCCTTCGGCGGTACCCTGGCCACCAGTGTGATCGGCATGACCCTGGCCGGACGCTGGGCCGACCGCCATGGGCCCGCCAGGCCACTGTGGTACGGCCTGGCCTGCTTCGTGCTGGGCCTGCTGCTGGCCGGCTTTGCGATGCGGATGGGCATGCTGGTGGCCGGGCGCCTGCTGCAGGGCCTGGGTGCGGGCGCGATCTCGGTTTCACTGTACGTGATGGTCGGGCGCAGCTATCCCGAGCACCTGCGCCCGAAGGTATTCGCCGCGTTCTCGGCCGGCTGGGTGGTGCCGTCAATGATCGGCCCCGCGCTGAGCGGGTTGATCGTGCAGCATCTCGGCTGGCGCTGGGTGTTCCTGGCGGTACCGCTGCTGGCGGTCCCGGCCGCGCTGCTGCTGCGCCCGGCGCTGGCGCGCATGCAACCGACCGATGCAGGAAGCAGCGACGATGGTCGCGGCAACGTGGTGCGCTGGGCCAGCGGCGCCTCGCTGGCGGCGCTGCTGCTGTACTTCGGTGGCCAGCAGCGCGGCCTGCCCGCCCTGCTCTGCATCGGCGCAGCGCTGCTGGCGCTGCTGTTCTGCGTGCACCGCCTGCTGCCGGCCGGCACGCTGCTGCTGCGCCGCGGGTTGCCCAGCGTGATCGCGCTGCGCGGCATCGCCGCTGCGGCCTTCTTCGCCTGCGAAGCCTATCTGCCGCTGCTGCTGCAGCGCGAACGCGGACTCTCGCCCAGCTGGGCCGGCGCGGTGCTCAGCCTCGGTGCACTGGGCTGGTTCGCCGGCTCCTGGCTGCAGGGCCATCAGCGGCGCGGCTGGTCACGCCAGCAGCTGCTCCGCGTGGGCACACCGCTGATGACGGTCGGCATCGCCGCCACACTGGCCGTGTTGTTCAATCCGGTGCCGCTGCCCGTGGCGCTGGTCGGCTGGGCGGTGACCGGCTTCGGCATGGGCATGATCTACGCCAGCCTGTCGGTGCTGACGCTGTCGTTGTCCGCACCGCACGAGCAGGGTGCCAACACCTCGGCGCTGCAGTTGAGCGAGGCGCTGTCGGTGACCACCGCGCTGGCGGTTTCCGGTGCGCTGTTCGCGCTGTTCGTGGAAGCCGCGCCACACACCGGCTACCTGCTGTGCCTGGCGATCACCTTCGGCCTGGCGCTGCTGTCCACGGTGATCGCGCGGCGGGTGTAGGCAGCCGCATTGCGGGATTGCCGGCCAGCGGCCGGCACTACCGGGTACCCGTCCCCATGTCATCGATATCCCGGTGCAGGATGCGCCGCACTTCCAGCACGGCCTGCGGGGTCTCCTGCACGCTGTGACCGGAAATGATCACCTTCTCCGACAACGCACCCGGCAGGTGCGCACTCCAGTACGGCACCAGCCCGTCATCGGATTTCTCCACCGGCAGCTCCGGCTTGCGCTGGGCGATGATCGAGTGGTACTTCAGGCCCGCCTCAATCGGCAGCTGTGCGGCGGCCTTCACGAACGGATCGCTGGCCTTGAGGTTGTCGATGCTGTTCGGGATCTTCGGCTTGGCGGTGCCATCGACCTGCTGTTCGGCCTGTGCCAGTGCCATGAACACGTCCTCGAACTTGCCGAGGATTGTCAGCGGCAGGCGTACCAAGCGACCAATCAGGCGACCGACCTTGTTGCCGGCAATGTCGGTGCCCTGGTGCGGCGCGGCGATGAAGATCGCACGCTCCACGTTCGGCTGTGCCTTGAAATGCAGCAGCGGACCCAGCTTGTTCTGCACCCGCTTCAGCCGTTCCCCCTTCAGATCGTAGTTGGCCAGCAGGTCGTTCCACAGTACATCGCCGGAATCGCTCACCAGCAGGCGCGCCAGCACGCCGCCCATGCTGTGACCGATGTAGACCATGTCCTTCGACGCACGCGTGCTGCCGTTGGGATCGAAATGCTTCAGTGTGTCGTTGAACGCATTGGCGATCTCGTAGCGGTTCAACGCGATCGGCGCATTGGTCGGGTAATAGACCTGCCACACCTGGAACTGCTGGCGCAGCTCGGGGTCACCCATGATCTCGTTGGCCAGGTTCACCCACGCTTCCGGGCTGCTGGCCAGGCCGTGCAGCATGAAGATGATGCGGCGGTTCGGGTCCCACGGCTGCATCAGGTAGATGTGCGGCTCGCCGATGCCCTCGCTCATCCCGAACAGGGTACGCAGCGACTGCCGGGCGAAGCCACTCTGCGCCAGCCACAGGCCGTAGGCGGCGGTGAAATTGCCGGCCAGCGGCACCTGCTCGCCGTGCAGGGTGATGCGCTCGGTCGCTTCCGGCGAATAGGCATCCAGCTCGACCCGGCGTGTGCGCATCACGTCTTCCAGGCTGCTGCCCTCGAACCGCAGCAGTGCGGTGACGTTGATCGAGGACATCTCACTGAACTCGGGCACCGAATCGTCATGGCGGTGGCGGCGGCCACGACGCTCGTCGTCCTCGTCGTCCTGCGCGGTTTCAGCCTTTGGGCCGTCCGGCGCGATCACTGGCGCGACCAGTTTGGGCGGATCCATCACCATCACCAGCTCGGCACCGAAGCCATCGCGGCGATAGGTGCTGCGCAGGCCGACGAAGCTGACCGTTCCCGCCGGCACCAGCTGCGCCGGAATGCTCTTCAGGCCCAGCTGCTGGTAGTTGGAAGCCAGCGACCAGCTACCGACCGTGAGCGGCTTCGTATAGTCCTCGCCGGCCAGCGCAGCGGCGCGTGCGCGCACGAACAGCACCACTGCCGCCTTCTCCGCCGCATAGTTGTAGTAGTCGCGCACCTGCGTCTGCCGGTCCTCGAAGGCCCGGTCGGACGGTGAGCGGCCGCTGTAGAACAGGTAGGCATAGGCATAGCGCGCGGCTTCCAGCCAGGCATCCAATGCCGCATCGCTCATCGGCGGATCGCCTGCGGCGGTCTTCTTCGGCGTCATCGCCAATGCCGCCTTCACCCACAGCTCGGACAGCGCCGACAGCCGCTGCTCGACATTGAGGTCGTCGGTCATCAGCAGCGTGCTGCGGCAGACCAGGAAGTCCTTCTCGCACTGCGATTCGTCCAGGCCCGCTGCGCTGAGCGTTTCACGCGCGGCCGGGCTGAGCTTGCCGGTGTTGAGCACATCGGCGCGCTTGTTGACCAGCGAATCACTGGATTTGACCTGCTTGACGGTGACCATCGCGCAGCCGCTGCTGCCCAGCAGCAGGAAGGCGGCGAACAACACCGGCAGCAGGCGCTGCCAGCGGGTCAGAAAGAGTTGGGTCATTACTGCGGGTCCTGCTCGGTGCCGGGCACGCCCTGGCGGATCACGGTGGAGAAATGCTCGCCATTACCCAGGTCCAGTGCGCGCTGGGTGATGCGGCCCTTGTCGTGCAGCTCGGCGTACGGCACGCCCGGCGCCAGCGCACCGACCTCCTGCGCGTACTCGGCCAGATAGCCGGACAGCAGCAGCCGATAGTCCAGCGGCAGGCGCGGTGCGATGTGGCGGGCCAGGTCGAAGACGATGGTCGTGCAGTTGCTGGTCAGCGTGTTGTAGAAGCCCGGCTTGGCATCCAGTTCACGCGCCTGTTCGATGTACGCAGCGAACAGTTCCTTCAGCTGCGCGCGATCCATGCCGTGCAGGCGGTACAGGTAGACATCCTCGCCCCGCGCGTTGGTACGCGTGCGGATGATGTCGGTCTCCTCCGAAGCCACCAGGGTCATCTCGAACTTGCGGAAGAAGCCGCCCAGCGCCGAGAACGACTCACCGCGCTCCTTGCGGATCTCCAGCGAGAACACCACGTGGCGACCGTCCTCGAAACCAAACGAGATCAGGGTGTGGGCGATCGCCGGGCCCATCCAGTACGACAGCACCAGGTCGGCCGAGCGCAGCTGGTCCAGGTCGTACTCGCGGCGCACCCAGTGTGCGTCGTAGTCGGTTTCGCTGCGCCAGCGGAAGTCGCGCACATTGTCCAGCACGACGTGGCGGCCATCGAAGGACACCACGTGCAGACGCTGGGCCACGTCATCGGCCCACAGCCGGTCCTGGCGCGGGGTCAGCAGCAGCCACCACAGGCCGGCCAGTGCCAGCGATGCCCCGAAGGCCAGGCCCAGTCGGCGCGAGGCACGGCCCCGCGCGACCCGCCACGACGCCCACAGCGCCACCAGCAGCCACAGCCCGGCGACGCCGGTGGCCAGCCAGCCCGGCCCCGGCAACTGATAGGTCAGCAGCCCGGTCACCCACAGCGCCAGCAGCGCCATGGCACTTCCTGTCATCCATCGTCCTGCGGCTTTCACTGGCATCCTGTCGCGGTCTTGAAGCCGCATAGTTAGCCACAAGCGGGTTCACCATGGCATCTACGGACCGTTCAGGCAGGCCGGCGCACCGTCGGCGGCGGCCTCTGCGGCCAGGTTCACTTCACAGGAGCAACGATGGGCATCACTTCCGTGGCCGGCGTTCCGGTCCAACCCCGGCACCGCGCCACCTGCCATTGCGGCACGGTCGAACTGCTGCTGGACCTGCCGGACGGCATCGTCGATCCGCGTCGCTGCGACTGCTCGATGTGTCGGCGCCGGGGTGCCATTGCCGCCAGCGTCACCCGCGCGGGACTGCAGGTGGTGCGCGGGCAGAACCACCTGCAGCTGTACCAGTTCAACACCCATGTGGCCGAGCACTACTTCTGTGGCGTATGCGGCATCTACACCCATCACCGGCGCCGCTCCAACCCGGAACAGTACGGCTACAACGTGGCCTGCCTGGAGGGCATCGACCCGTTCGCGCTGGGCGTGATCCCGGTCAACGACGGAGTCAACCACCCCGCCGACCGCACCGGTTAGTGGCGCGTGCGTCGTGGCGGTGCGGCAACCTTCTGCCAGGGGGCCATGCCGCTGCGACCGGCCCGCACCGGGCGTTTCAGCCAGGGCCGGCGGGGCGACGCCTGCGGCTCGACCGCGACCGGGGGAGGTACGGGTCTGCGGCCGGGCCAGAGATGATCGAGCAGCCACATGGCAGGTCTCCGTAGGGGACGGGGACGACCTACGCTAGCGACACCGGGGCAAAGAACGGGTGAGGGTGCTGCGGCAGCCAGATGACAGCCGCGTCCCCCCCTCAGTCCTGCGGCCGTGACCGGCCCAGGCGGCGCACCAGCACGAAGAACAACGGCACCAGCACCACCGCCAGCACCGTACCGGAGACCATGCCGCCGATCACGCTCATGCCGATTTCACGGCGGCTGACCGCGCCTGCACCGGTCGCCAACGCCAACGGGATCACACCAGCCACGAAGGCCAACGACGTCATCACGATCGGGCGCAGTCGCAGGCGTGCGCCCTGCAGGGCCGCTTCCACCGCTGAACTGCCGGCACGATAGCGGGCCTCGGCAAACTCCACGATCAGGATCGCGTTCTTGGCCGACAGGCCGATGGTCGTCAGCAGACCGACCTGGAAGTAGATGTCGTTGACGAACCCGGCCGCGGTGGTCGCCAGCACCGTACCAATCACGCCCAGCGGGATCACCAGCACCACCGCCACCGGCACCGTCCAGCTCTCATAGAGCGCTGCCAGGCACAGGAAGATGAAAGCAATGGAGGCGGTGTACAGCCACAACGTCTGGTTGCTGGCCAGTTGTTCCTGGTAGGACAGGCCACTCCACTGCAGGTCGAACCCGGGTTGATCGGCAACCAGCGCCTGCATGCGCTGCATCGCTTCGCCCGAGCTGCGCCCTTCAGCGGCGCTGCCCTGGATCTGCATTGCCGGCAGGCCATTGAAACGCTGCTGCAGCTGCGGCCCGCGTGCCCAGTGGCTGCTGGCGAAACTGGCGAACGACGCCATCTGGCCGTTGCCACCGCGCACATACCACTGGCCGATGTCGTCGGGCACGCTGCGGTAGGGCTGGTCGCCCTGCATGTAGACCCGCTTGACCCGGCCACGATCGAGGAAATCGTTGATGTAACTGCCGCCCCAGGCCGCCGACAGCGTGGAATTGATGTCGGCCTGTGCCAAGCCCAGCGCGCTGGCCTGGGCATGGTCGATGTCCAGCCGCAGCTCGGCCTTGTCGCCCAGGCCGTTCAGGCGCACCGAGGTGAGCCCGTCGTCTTCGCCGGCCGCGCGCACCACCTGTTCCTGCGCCGTCTGCAGGGCCACGCGCCCGGCTGCGCTGGTGTCCTGCAGCCACAGTTCGAAGCCACTGGACTGGCCCAGTCCACGCACCGCCGGCGGTGCCAGTACATTGACCTTGGCATCCGGCAAGCTGCGGAAGTAGGCATTGGCTCGCGTGATGATCGCCGCAGCGGTGTTGTCGCCCGTGCGCTCATCCCAGGGTTTCAGTGCGAGGAAGCCCTGCCCGGCGTTCTGGCCGGTGCCGGCATTGTTGCGGCCGACCACCACGAACACCACATCCAGATTCTGCTTTTCGTGCTCCATGAAGTAGCGGCTGATCTGCTCGCCCAGCGCTTCGGTACGTGCCATCGGCGTGCCTTCCGGCGTGGAGAACTGGAAGGTGACCTGGCCCTGGTCTTCCACCGGCAGGAAACCGGTCGGCATGCGTGCGTACAGCGCGACCATGGCGACCACCAGCAGCAGGTAGAACGCCATCCAGCGCCGCGGCCGGGTAACGACGCCACCGAGCTTTCCCTGGTAGGCCAGCTGGCTGCGCTCGACGCCCCGGTTGAACGCCCGGAAGAAACGACCCTGTGGCTTCTGCGCCGAAGACGGCTTGAGCAGGGTCGCGCACAGCGCCGGGGTCAGCGTCAGCGCCACCAACGCCGACAATGCCATGGCAGATGCAATCGTGATCGAGAACTGCCGGTAGATGATGCCGGTGGAACCACCGAACAGCGCCATCGGTAGGAACACCGCACCGAGCACCACGGTGATACCGATCAACGCGCCGGTGATCTCGCCCATCGATTTTTCGGTCGCTTCGCGCGGCGGCAGATGCTCGTCGTGGATGATGCGCTCGACGTTTTCCACCACCACGATCGCATCGTCGACCAGCAGGCCGATCGCCAGCACCATCGCGAACAAGGTCAGCGTGTTGATGGTGAATCCGGCAACCGCCAGTACGCCGAAGGTACCCAGCAGCACCACCGGTACCGTGATCGCCGGGATCAAGGTGGCACGCAGGTTCTGCAGGAACAGGAACATCACCACCACCACAAGCACGATGGCTTCGATGAGGGTATGGATGACCCCCTCGATCGAGACCCGCACGAACGGTGTGCTGTCACGCGGGTAGGCCACCTGCAGGCCGGGCGGGAATGTCGGCCGCAGCCGTTCGACCTCCGCGCGGACCGCATCGGCGGTGGCCAATGCGTTGGCACCGGAGGCCAGGGTGACCGAGAAGCCAGCCGCCGGATAGCC
Source organism: Stenotrophomonas maltophilia (assembly GCF_003205835.1). Classification (GTDB taxonomy): domain Bacteria; phylum Pseudomonadota; class Gammaproteobacteria; order Xanthomonadales; family Xanthomonadaceae; genus Stenotrophomonas; species Stenotrophomonas riyadhensis. Next base: position 1,039,132 of record NZ_CP029773.1, on the reverse strand, counting down.
GTTGAGATAGCTGCTGGTCTGGTAGTTCTCCGCGCCGATCTCGACCCGCGCGACGTCGCCCAGCAACACCGCCGCGCCATTGGGCAGGGTGCGCAGGATGATCGCGCGGAACTGTTCGGGGGTCTGCAGGCGTGACTGCGCGGTGACCGTGGCGTTGAGGCTCTGCGTCGGGCCGGACGGCATCGCGCCCAGCTCACCCGCCGTCACCTGGGTGTTCTGCGCCTGGATCGCGGCGCGCACGTCCGAGGGCATCAGGTCATAGGCGCGCAGCTTGTGCGGGTCCAGCCACACGCGCATTGCGTAAGCCGAGCCGAACACGTTGATCTCGCCGACACCGGGAATGCGGCTGATCGGGTCCTGTACGTTGCTGACCAGGAAATCGGAGACGTCCACGCGCTCCATGCGCCGGCTGGTGTCGTACAACGAGACCACCATCAGCGAATCGCCCTGCGACTTGGCGACCGTCACGCCCTGCTGCTGCACTTCCTGCGGCAGCCGGTTGATGGCCTGGTTGACGCTGTTCTGCACCTGCACCTGGGCGATATCCGGGTTGGCGCTCTGGTCGAAGGTGACCGTGATGCGTGCCTGCCCCGATGACGAACTGGTCGACGAGAAATACAACAGGTGATCGATGCCCTTGATCTGCTGTTCGATCACCTGGGTGACGCTGTCTTCCACCGTCTGCGCCGAGGCGCCCGTGTAGTTCGCGGTGATGTTGACCTGCGGCGGCGCGATGTCCGGGTACTGCTCCACCGGCAGCTGGGTCACCGCGATGGTGCCGAAGGCCATGATGCAGATCGCCAGGACCCAGGCGAATACCGGGCGATGGATGAAGAAACGCGGCAGCATCTGCTCAGTCCTTCCCGGCCGGTGCCGGCGCAGGCTTCACCCGTACCGTCATGCCATCGGCCAGGCCCTGCGCGCCGGCCACCACCACCTGTTCACCGGCGGCCAGGCCATCGAGCACCAGCCACTGGTCGCCCACCGCACGCGCGGTGCGGAACAGGCGCAGCCGCGCCTTGCCGTCCTTGTCCACCAGCCACGCCTGTGCCTCGCCCTTGGGGCTGCGATCGACCGCGGCCTGTGGCACCAGCAGTGCCTGCTGGCGGGTACCCTGCCCCACCAGCGCGCGCACGTACATGCCCGGCAGCAGCTGCCCATCCGGGTTGGGGAAGCGCGCACGCAGGGTGATGCTGCCGGTTTCCTGCTGCACGTCCACGTCGGCAAATTCCAGCGTGCCGGGCAGCGGGTAGTCGGTGCCATCGGACAGGCGCAGCCGCACTGGTGCTGTATCGACCTGCACGCCACCGTCGGCGATGGCGCGGCGCAGTGCCAGGTACTCATTGCTGGACTGGGTGATGTCCACGTTCATCGGGTCCATCTGCTGCACCCGTGCCAGCGGTTCGGCCTGGCCGGAGGTGACCAGCGCCCCCGGCGTGAACAGCGCGCGGCCGATGCGCCCGGCAATCGGCGAGGTCACCGTGGCAAACCCCAGCCGCGTGCTGGCCGTGTCACGTGCGGCCTGTGCGGCCTGCGCGGCGGCGGCGGCCTGCTGGTTGCCGGCGATCGCATCATCCACGTCCTGGCGCGCGGCCAGCTGGTCCTTGCCCAGCGCCTGCATGCGCTGCGCGCGCAGGCGCGCGGTCACCGCAGCGGCCTCGGCCGTCTTCAGGTTGGCCTGCGCCTCGTTCAGCGCGGCCTGGTACAGCGCGGGCTCGATCTGGAACAACGGCTGCCCGGCCTTCACCCACTGGCCCTGCTCGAACAACCGCTTCACCAGCACGCCATCCACCTGCGGGCGCACGTCCGATTCCTGCGAGGCGACGCTGCGCCCAGGCAGTTCCTGCTGCAGTGCCAGCGGCTGGCTGCGCAGGGTCAGTACCGTCACCTCAGGCGTCGTCGCGCCGGGCTTGGGGGCGTCCTTGCCGCAGGCGCTGAGCAGCCCCACCAGGGCAAGCGCCAGCAGCGGCAGGGCCGCGGTTCGCGGCAACCGCCAGGCACGGTACGGACGGGAGGGGTTCGGAAGGATCATCGGCTGCAGGTTCCACGCGTGGGGGAGCGTTCGGCGCCGAATATAGAAGACGTGGCGGCACGATCCTGCTAAATGGCGCATGAAACATTTTTCATTTGCAGTCGCTGCCCACGATTGCGAGGATGCCCCTGTCCCACTCTGCACACTGGCCCATGCCGCGCGTACTCACCATCGAGGACGATCTTGTCACCGCCGAGGAGATCGCCACCGAACTGCGCAGCCATGGCTTCGACGTGGACCTGGCCAGCGACGGCAGCGACGGCCTGGCGCTGGCACGTGCAGGCGACTACGCGGTGATCACCCTGGACCGCATGCTGCCCGGCATCGACGGGCTGGCCCTGGTCACCACGTTGCGCCGTGAAGGCATCACCACGCCGGTGCTGATGATCAGCGCACTGTCTGACGTGGATGAGCGCGTGCGCGGCCTGCGCGCCGGCGGCGATGACTACCTGACCAAGCCCTTCGCTTCGGACGAGATGGCCGCACGCGTGGAAGTGCTGATCCGGCGCCAGGCCCCGGCCATCGACAACGTACTGCGTGCCGGCGACCTGGAACTGGACCTGATGACCCGTTCGGCGCGACGCGGTGGCCACGAGATTGCACTGCTGCCCACAGAGTTCAAGCTGCTCGAATTCCTGGTCCGCAATGCCGGCCAGGTGGTCACCCGCAGCATGCTGTTCCAGGAAGTCTGGGGCTACCACTTCGATCCGGGCACCAACCTGATCGACGTGCATATCGGTCGCGTGCGCAAACGCATCGAACAACCCGGCCGGCCCCAGCCGATCATGACCGTCCGTGGAACCGGCTATGTCTTCGACGCGCAATCCTGACCACTGGCGCTCCTCCAGCAGCAGACTGCTGGGCCTGTACTGCATCCTGTTCGTGGCGTGGTCGAGCCTGCTGCTGGGCGTGATGTACTGGCGCATCTCGGATTACCTGAGTGACCTGACCGAATCGGGCCTGCAGCAGCGCGCGCACCTGTTCATGAGCTTCGACGGCCCGGCACTGGATGAAGCGTTGCGCGACAGCCAGCGCTTCGATCTGCACCAGGTCTATACCTATGGATTGTTCGACAAGGCCGGCATGCCGATGGCGGGCCCGCTGACCGCCATCCCCGAGGGATTGCCGCTGGATGGCAGCTCGCATCCGGTCGAGGGTTGGACGCTGGCCGATGGCCGCCACGACAACGGTGGCAGTGCGCTCGGCGTGGTGACCCGCGATGGCCGCACGCTGGTATTCGTACGCCAGAATGGCAAGCTCATGGCGGTCAACAGCATCATCCTCGATGCACTGCTGTGGGGCGTGTCGCTGACCGTCATTCCCGGCCTGGTGGGCTGGCATCTGCTGCGTCGGCGCCCGTTGAAACGTATCCAGCAGATCGAAGCGGCCACCAATCGAATTGTTGCCGGCGACCTCGGCCAGCGCCTGCCGGTCTCCAGCCGTCGCGACGAGATCGATCGGCTGTCGAGCATCGTCAATGCCATGCTGGAACGCATCGAACAGTTGATGACCGAGGTCAAAGGCGTGTGCGACAGCATCGCCCACGATCTGCGCACCCCGCTGACCCGCCTGCGTGCCCACCTGTACCGCATGCGCGTGGGCCTGGACGAACGGGACCCGCACGCCGATCCACTGGACAAGGCGCTGGCCGAGACTGACATGCTGATGGCGCGCTTCGCCGCGCTGCTGCGGGTGTCGGAACTGGAGAGCCACCAGCGGCGTTCGGCCTTCGACGCGGTGGACGTCTCCGAGCTGCTGCAGGAACTTCACCAGTTCTACCTGCCCCTGGCCGAAGAAAAGCAACAGTTGCTGGAGCTGCAGGTGGATCCGAAGGTGGGCCCGCTGCGTGGCGACCGCGAGCTGCTGTTCGAAGCGCTGGCCAACCTGCTGTCCAATGCCCTGCAGTTCACGCCGGCGCAGGGCCACATCCTGCTGCGCGCAGTGGACGATCAAGGCGTTCCCAGGATCGATGTGATCGACAACGGGCCGGGCATCCCACCGCAGGACCGCTCGCTGATCTACCAGCGCTTCTTCCGCGGCAGCAGCAGCGCCGGCCAGGGACCTGGATTCGGCCTGGGCCTGTCGATCGTAGCCGCCATTGCCGGCCTGCACGGCTTCCGTGTCCGCGCCGGCAGCGCCCCCGGCGGCGGCGCCTGGATGAGCATCCGCGGCGCGACGGACGGCCTGCCCTGAGCAACGGCCTTCGAGCCAATGCGCAGCCCCCGCAGGAAAGGAAAACCAGCTGGCAACCGACACACCCCCTGCTGCCCGCGCGGGGTGACCGACGCCTTCAGCCCTCGGTTCTGATCACAGCCAACCTGGGCCGCCGCAGCAGCAGGTGCAACAGCACAGCGCATGCGGCGGTCAGCAGCGCCAGGACACGCAGCAGTATCGCCAGCGCCTCGGCACTGGCCTGCTGCAGTTGTGCGCTGCTCATCGCCGGAAGCAGTGCCTGCGCCTGTTCCTGCGCCCCCGTGGCCAGATAGGCACCGGCGCGCGCCAACGATGCGGGCGATGCTCCCTGCAGCTGGTGGCCGATCAGCAGCGCAAGCAAGGCAGTGACTGCGGCCAATGCGATGCCCTCACCGGCCACCCGCACGGTTCCGAAGATGCCGGCGGCCATGCCCGCACGCTGTACCGGCACCACGCTGACCGACAGCCCATCCATCAGGCCCCACGGCAAGGCCGTTCCTGCACCGACCAGCATCAGCAACGGCACCCACTGCGAGGGCGACGGATGCGATGCATGGCGCGACAACAGGTACAGGCCAGACGCACAGACCAGCAGGCCCAGCGTGCACAGCCGCGCACTTCCGACGCGCTCCGCCCAGCGCGCGGCCAGCATCGGCAGCACCAGCATCGGCGCAGACAAGGCCAGCATCTGCAGCCCGACCAATGTCGTGCTCTGTGCATGCACGCCCAGCAACTGCAGCGGCAGTACCACCAGCAGCACCACGTAGCCGAAGCAGGTTGCGACCGGCAGCAGCTGGACACCGAGGAACGCCGGTTGCGAGAACAGCGAGAGGTCCAGCAACGGTGAGCGGTGCAGCCGTTCGATGCAGATGAATACCCCGCCCAGCAACAGCGTCGCCAGCAGCGCCAGTTGCACGCGCATGGCATGCAGGCCGAATTCACCCAGCCACAACAGGGCCAGGGTCAACGCCGCCAGCATCAGGCTGAAGCCCAGCATGCCGCCAACATCCAGCCGCCCGCGTTCGCCATGGCTTTCGGACAACGCGCGCGCGCCCACGGCGAACGCCGCCAGCGTCAGTACACCGCCCGCGGCGAACACACTGCGCCATCCCAGAGCCTGCAGCAGCAGGCCCGCGAGCAGCGGCCCCAGTGCCAACCCTGCACCGAACGTGGTGCCCAGCAGGGCGAACACACGGGCACGCACCGGCCCCTGCCAGCCATGCGCCAGCGCGGCGGTGCCGGATGCCAACGCCGCTGCAGCGGCAACGCCCTGCAGCCCGCGCGCCAGATCCAGCCACAGCAGCGTGGGCGCGAGGCAGACGACGATCGTGGCGACGGTGAAGCCTGCCGTGCCCAGCAGGAACAACCGTCGTCGGCCATAGCGGTCGGCCAGGCCACCGGCAGCAAGCAGCAGGCTGCCGAAGGTGAGCATGAACGCGTTGGTCACCCACGCCAGCGCGGTCGGCGACGACGCCGCGGAACGGGCCAGCGCCGGCACCGCCACCGCACCGGCCGAGAAGGACAACGGCAACGCCAGCGCGGCCAGGCAGACGGCAAGCAGCGTCCAGCGCTGCTGCGTGTGGGAAGGTACGGGAAGCATCGAAACCGGGGCCATGCGGGCCTCCATCCATCAGGGGCATTGATGATGGACAGGACGCTATTCCTGAAAAACAGGCTCGATGGACGTTGATTACGGCCAGATGTTCCGCAATCATGCCCCGCATGGACTCCATCTCTGCCCTGCTCGCCTTTGTCCGCACCGCGGAGGCGGGCAGCATCGTCGGTGCCGCCCGCGTGCTCGGCCTCTCCGCGTCGGCGGTCGGCAAGCGCATCGCCCGCCTTGAACAGGAACTCGGCACCCGCCTGTTCCAGCGCACCACCCGCCGCGTGCACCTCACCGACGAAGGCGAACTGCTGCTGCAGCGCTGCCGGCGTGCGCTGGACGAGCTTTCCGAAGCACAGGCGGACCTGGCACAGCGCCAGCACGCACCCAGTGGACTGCTGCGTATCGGCCTGCCCACCATCGGCTACCGCTTCCTCTTGCCGGTACTGCCCGGGTTCCAGCAGCGCTACCCGCAGGTGCAGCTGGAACTGGACTTCAACGACCGCATCGTTGATGTGGTCAGCGAAGGCCTGGATGCAGTGATACGCAGCGGTGAACTGGCCGATTCCAGCCTCACCGCACGGCGGCTGGGCGGCTTCCGTTTCATCCTCTGTGCGGCGCCGGGCTATCTGCAGGCGCACGGCACGCCCGGTGATGTGAGCGAGCTGCGCCTGCATACCGCGCTGCGCTTCCGTTACCCCACCACCGGAAAGCTGCATCCGTGGCAGCTGCCGGGCATCGAAGGCGATGCCGGCGCGCGGCTTCCCACGGCAATGACCTGCAACAACATGGAAGCCGTGCTGGCCGCTGCGATCGGTTGCATGGGCCTGGCCTGGATGCCGGACTTCCTCGCGGCCGATGCGCTGGCCGATGGCCGCCTGCAACGGGTACTGCCCGCGCTGCCCACGCACCAGGGGCAGTTCTCGTTGCTATGGCCCGGTGGGCGCCATCCCAGTGCACGCCTGCGGGTGTTCATCGACTACGCCGTTGCGCATCTGTTCCAGGGCAGCAAGGCGTAGCGAATACATGGGATCAGCTTGCGCTGGCAACGTCCAGGAAATTGCTCAGCACCGGCGCCGGAGCTTCCGGGCGCGTGCAGAACTGCAGCGCGAAGCGCGTTGCTTCATCGGCCAGCAGGCGATAAGCGATTTCCTGCGAACGGAAGCTGGCCATGCTGGCTGGCACGATCGCCACGCCGGCATCCACCGCCACCAGCGACAGCACCGCATGCATGCCCTGCGCTTCCTGCACGACGCGCGGGGTGAATCCCGCCGCAGTGCACAGGCCCAGCACCTGCGCGTGGAAGCCGATGCCCTCACCCGCCGGCCACGACACGAACGACTCGTCAACCAGCATCGCCACACTGACCTCCGCCGCATCGGCCAGCGCATGCGCACGCGGCAGCGCAATCGCCAGGCGGTCGTAATCGAAGTCGTGCAGCACCAGCTCAGCGGCGGGAATCGGTGGGATCAGCACGCCGACGTCGATGCGCTGCTCACGCAGCCACAGCTGCTGTTGGCGTGATGTGGCTTCCTGCAGATGCAGCTGAACGTGCGGGTAGATCTGGCGGAAACGGCGGATCAAGCCCGGCAGGCGACCATACAGGGCACTGCCCACATAGCCTACGCGCAGGCTGCCGGACTGCCCGGCGGCGGCTTCGCGCGTGCGCTGCAATGCCTGCTCGGCCTGCTGCAGCGTTGCCCGCGCCTCCACCAGCAAGGTCTGCCCGGCCACGGTCAGGCCCAGGGTGCGGTTGCCGCGCACGATCAGTTCACTGCCCAGTTCATCTTCCAGCCGTCGGATTGCCGCCGTCAGCGGTGGCTGCGACATGTGCAGGCGGGCTGCGGCGCGGTGGAAATGCAGTTCTTCGGCCACGGCCACATACTGGCGAAGCAGGCGCAGGTCGATCATCTCGAAGCAGGCAGTGGAAACCTGCCTAGGGTACGCCCTCAGCCGCGCACGTCCACGCTCGCGCGGGCGATGGCCGGCCATTGCAGGGCCACCGACTCGATGCTGTCGGCACTGACCGCGCGCAGATCCCTTGGGTACGCCACATGCTCGGCCTCCTGCAGGCGCAGCGCGTGGAACTGGCCGTTGCTTGCGCGCAGCACCCAGCCGCCGTCCTGGCAGCGCGTGGACGCCAGGAAGGCCACGCCCTGTGCGACCGCGTCCGGATGAAGTTCATCGGGCTCACCCTCGATGCCCCACATCCGCGTCTTCGCCACCGGCGAAACCGCATTGACCACGATGCCATGCTCGGCACCTTCCAGTGCCAGCACATTGACCAGACCGAGCGCAGCCAGTTTGGCCATCGCGTACGCAGACAGCCCGCGCTGTGCGTACTGCGGATACAGCGCGCGATCGGACGTGGTGATGACGATGCGCCCTCCGCCCGCCGCGCGCATCGCCGGCCACGCCGCCTGTGCCAACCACAAGGGCGTCTTCGCGGCCAGGCACAGCATCTGCTCCAGCGCATCGTCCTCGATCGCTTCCAGCGCCTGGTACCCGACCCAGCCAGCGTTATGGATCAGGAAGTCGATGCGGCCATGCTGGTGCAGCAGCTCCTGTACCAGCGCATGGCAACCTGCGCGATGGTCAATCGGGCTGCTCGCGGCCTGCACTGACAGGCCCTGCATCTGCAATGCCTCGACGCTGCGCAGAATGCGCAGCGGATCGGCACCACGGCCGTCGGTGCCAGCACCGATGTCATGCATCAGCACGTGCGCACCACGCTCGGCCAGCAAGCGGCTGTAGGCCAGGCCCAGACCACCGGCAGCACCGGTCACCAGGCCCACCTGGCCTTCGAAGGAAATACGCGAGATCGGCTTCATGCGCACAGCTTCCGCCACGCGCCGCGACGGCGGCCAATACCGTTCGCCGCCCACCACGATACGCCCACGCTATCGCCGAAAAGGGGACGGAGGGGATTAAGTCGTTTCAGGCACAGTGTGGCCAGTTACGACTTAATCCCCTCCGTCCCCTTTTTCGTTCAGCGGCTGAAGCGGCGTGCGCCGGCGACGCAGATCACCGCGACCACGGTCACCAGCACCATACTGAGGCTGACCGATTCGTGCAGCAGCAGCGCGGCCAGGGCCAGGCCGAAGAACGGCTGCAGCAACTGCAGTTGGCCAACAGCGGCGATGCCGCCCTGCGCCAGGCCGCGGTACCAGAACAGGAAGCCGACCAGCATGCTGAACACTGCCACGTAGCCCAGTGCCCACCACGCCGACGCACCGACGGCGGCGAACGAGGCCGGGCGCATCAGCACTGTCAGCGGCAGCATCACCGGCAACGCCAGCAGCAGCGCCCAGCTGATCACCTGCCAACCGCCAAGATGACGGGCGAGCCGACCGCCCTCGGCATAGCCCAGCCCGCACGCCACGATCGCCGCCAGCATCAGCAGGTCGGCCTGCAGCGAGGCCTCGATGCCGTTGCGCACCGCATAGCCGACCACGCAGGCACTGCCCAGCAACGAGAACAGCCAGAAGGCAGGACGCGGCCGCTCGCCGCCGCGCAGCACGCCGAATATCGCGGTGCTCAGTGGCAGCAGGCCGACAAACACGATGGTGTGTGCGGATGAGGCGTGGCGCAGGGCGAGCGCGGTCAGCAGTGGAAAGCCGACCACCACGCCGAGGCTGACCGCACCGGCTGCAGGCGTCTCAGCGCGCGCCACGCGCTGCGGCACCAGACAGGCAGCCCCAGGGCCCCAGCGCGAGCGACGAGCTGATGCGCTCGCGCCGTGCGCTGCCGCAGCCCGCATCAGTCCACACACGCAGGCGGGTGGCCGGCAACGAGCCCGCGAAAATCACCACACCGATGAAGCCATTGATCCAACCACTCGCCGACCGTTCCACGCCTGTACTCCTGCAATGCCGGGCGGTCCCGGCGGGATTTCCATGAGAGCACCTGTGCCCCCGTCACCCCAGCTACAATCCAGTACAGTCCCAAGTAACTGTACTGCCCACACTTCCAATACAGTCCGCCATGCCACGCCCCCTGACCCGCATCGAATCCGTCATCCAGGCGGTACGCACCCGCATCAACGCGCGGGTCGATGGCCCCGGCTCGCGCCTGCCTTCGGTACGGGCGCAGGCGGCGGCAATGGGGGTATCGGTCTCCACCGTGGTCGAGGCCTACGAGCGCCTGGCCGCCGAGGGTGTGATCAGCGCGCGCGCGGGCTCGGGCTTCTACGTCAGCGGGCCGGTCGCACCGCTCGCGCTGGCTGAAATGGAACCCCGGCTGGATCGCGCCGTGGACCCGCTGTGGGTGTCGCGGCAATCGCTGGAAACACCGGCCGGCCATCTCAAGCCGGGCTGCGGCTGGATGCCCAGCGACTGGCTGTACCAGGACGGCATGCGCCGGGGCCTGCGTCGGCTGGCACGCGTCGACGCCGCGCATCTGGTCGACTATGCCGGCCCGCTGGGCCTGCCGCCGCTACGCCAGCTGCTGCAGCGACGCGCTGCCGCGCTGGGCATCGATGCGCCGATGGAGCAGATCCTGCTGACCGAATCCGGGACGCACGCGGTCGACCTGATCTGCCGCTTCCTGCTCAAACCCGGCGACTGCGTGCTGGTGGACGACCCCAGTTACTTCAACTACCACGCGTTGCTGAAGGCACACCAGGTGCAGGCAGTGGGCGTGCCGTACACACACACCGGTCCCGACCTGGACGCCTTCGCCCAGGCCCTGCAAGCGCATTCGCCACGGCTGTACATCACCAACTCCGGCCTGCACAACCCGACCGGCGCGGTGCTTTCCGCGAGCACCGCACACCGCCTGCTGGGCCTGGCCGAACGCAGCGAACTGATCATCGTCGAGGACGACATCTTCGCCGACTTCGAACTGCAGCCAGCGCCGCGGCTGGCCGCGCTTGATGGGCTGTCGCGGGTGATCCACGTCGGCAGTTTCTCCAAGACGCTGTCGGCGGCTTCGCGCTGTGGCTACGTGGCCGCTCGCCCTGAGTGGATCGAGGCGCTGACCGATCTGAAGCTGGCCACCAGTTTCGGCGGCGGCCATCTGGCGATGCAGTTGATGCACATCGCGCTGACCGACAGTGGCTACCGCCGCCACATGCAGTCGGTACGTTCGCGCCTGGCCGATGCGCGCCGGCACACGCTGCGCAAGCTGCAGACGCTGGGCATCACGCCGTGGCTGCAGCCGGAAGCCGGGCTGTTCCTGTGGTGCCAGCTACCCGATGGCCGCGATGCCGCTGCACTGGCGCGGCAATGCCTGCGCGAGGGCATCGTGCTGGCGCCGGGCAACGCGTTCAGCCAATCGCAGCGCGCGGCCGACTACGTACGTTTCAACGTTTCGCAGTGCCAGGACCCGAGGATCTGGCAGGTACTGGCGCGCGCGCTGCGTTGAGCTGGTAATGCGCGACCAGCGCATCCACCACCACGCGCACGCCAGGCAACTGGCCGCGACGATGCGGCAGCAGCACGCTGGTGGTCACTTCGCCGGCATGCCACGCCGGCAGCACCTGCTGCAGGCGGCCGGCGGCAAGGGCTGCGGCACACAGGCTGTGTGGCAACACGGTGATGCCAAGACCCGCTTCGGCCGCCGCGATCAGCAGCTGCGATTCATTGCCGACCAGCGCCACCTGCGGCTCCACCTGCACGGTGCGGGCGTCGGGGCCGTGCAGCGTCCAGCGCGTTGCATGGCGCGCGGTCAGCAGGCCGGCATGCGCACGTAGCTGCTCGGGCGTATCCACTGCCGGCGCGGCTGCCAGATAGCCAGGGGACGCCACCAGCACGATGCGCTCGCTACCCAGCGAGCGCTGCACCAACCCGGAATCCGGCAGCGGACCGAAGTGGCTGCGCAGGGCGATGTCGATGCCCTCCTGAGCCAGATCGATGAAGCGATCACTTACTTCAACTTCGATGCGCAGCCGTGGATAGCGGCGGGCCAGTGCAGGCAGGCACGCGGCGAGCTCGCCCTGTACCACCGGAATCGAAGCGCTGATGCGTACGGTGCCGCTGGGTTCGGCCTGGCGGTCGCGGACGATGGCCTCGGCGGCCTCGACCTCGGACAACGCTGCGCGTGCGCGCTCGAAGAACTCCTGACCGACCTCGGTCAATGCGAAGCGGCGCGAACTGCGTTGCAGCAGCCGCACCTGGAGCTGTTCTTCCAGCAGCGCCACGCGCTTGCTCAGGGTCGAGCGCGGCAGGCCCAGATGGCGCCCGCCTGCGGCGAAACCGCCCTGCTCCACCGCAGTCACGAACAGGGCCAGATCGTTGAGGTTGAGCATGCGCAACGTCCACATATGTGGACTTCAGGATGCCATTCTGACGGCTTCCGGGGCAATGTCCACGCGAGCACGCTTTCCTCACCCGCCGCGTCGCGGCTCGAACCGGAAACCTGCCATGCCCCCGACCCTCTTCTACGGCGTGCCCTCGGGCTGCTCGTTCGGCTCCATCGTTGCGCTGGAGTGGCTGCGCCAGCCGTATCACCTGTGCCGCATCGACATGCCCGGCCAGGTGCAGGGCGAAGACTACCGCCGCCTCAATCCACTGGGCGAAACCCCGACCCTGCGAACCACACAGGGCGAGCTGCTCAGCGAAAGCCTGGCCATCCTCAACCACCTGGCCGCGAAGGGCATCGCACAGGGGCTGGGCTTCACACAGGGCACCTCCGGCTTCGATCGCCTCAACCATCGGCTGGCCTATCTCAACACCAGTTTCTTCGGTGCCTACGCGCCGCTCTGGCACGCACTGGAGCATGCGGAAGGCGATGAAGGCGAGGCGCTGCGTGCCTATGGCACGACCAAGGTGCGCCACGCCCATCAGGCGCTGGAGCAGATGATCGGCACGGGCCCGTGGCTGCTGGGCGAACAGCGCAGCTTTGCCGATGCCTACTTCGCAGGCATCGCGCGCTGGAACGACTATCACCAGGTGGTCGATCGTCGCGGGTTCCCAAGGGTGCAGCAGTTGTTCGAGCGCCTGCAGGACGACGCCGGCGTGCAGTTCGCCCACGCCATCGAAGCGCAGCAGCCGGCAACCAGCAGCGGTGGATTCCTCGGCGAAGTGCGGCTGGAAGACGTGCTTGAGGCCGCAGCGGACTGAGCCCTGTCCTGCCCGTGAGGCAGCGGCGCGCAATGCCTCTTGCGCGCCGCGCTACAGTGGTATGTCGCCCGCCGCAGGAATCCGCGCATGTCCACGTTCTCCGATCCGCAGGCCGTGGCCCGCTATGCCGAAGCGCCGCTGCGCCAGGTGCCGGGTTTCCTCGCCCTGCAGCAGATGAGCCGGCTGCTGCTGGCCGAACGTGTTCCCGCGCAGGGCCGCGTGCTGGTGCTGGGTGCCGGTGGTGGGCTGGAGCTGAAGGCCTTCGCCGAGGCGCAGCCGGGCTGGCAGTTGCTGGGCGTGGACCCGGCTGCGCCGATGCTGGCCCTGGCCGAGCAGACACTGGGTCCGCTGATGTCGCGCGTGCAGTTGCTGGAAGGCTATATCGACGATGCACCCGATGCGCGCTTCGACGGCGCCAGCTGCCTGCTGACCCTGCACTTCCTCGATGCCGGGCAGCGCCTGCACACGCTGCGCGGACTGCACCGGCGCCTGCAACCCGGCGCGCCGCTGGTGGTGGCGCACCACAGCGTGCCACAGGACCCGGCCGGCAAGCTGCGCTGGTTGCAGCGCTACGCGGCGTTCGCCGAAGCCTCGGGGGTTGCCCACGCCGATGCGCAGCGCGCGATCAACGCCATTGCCGAGAGGTTGCCGCTGCTGGCACCCGAGCAGGAGGTCGCACTGCTGCAGGAGGCCGGCTTCGATGGTGTGGAGCTGTTCTATGCCGGCTTCAGCTTCAAGGGCTGGGTGGCGTACGCCGGTTGATGCCTACGGCACCACCGTGATGCCGATGCGCTGCATCAACAGCGCCACCTGCTGCACGTCCAGCGTGGCGCCACGCAGGTTGGTGCTGCGCAGGTCCAGCTCGCCCAGCTCGGAGTTGGTCAGGTTGCAGTCGGTGAAGTTGGCGCTGTTCCAGTCGATCCCCTCGAACTGGCCACCGGACAGATCCGAGCCGGCGAAACTGGCACCGCTCACATTCGCGCCATCCCAGCGGTTCTCCCACAGCTCGCACTTCTCCAGCGTGACCCGCGAGAAGTTCGCGTAGCGCAGGTTCGACTTCTTGATGAAGGCACTGCAGAACCAGCTGCGCGTGGTGATCTGATTCATGAAGCTGGCGTTGCTGAAGTCCGCGCCCTGCGCACGGCACTCGCTGATCTCCAGGCCCAGCGCCTTGATGAAACTGAAGTGGCACATGCTGATGTCGCAACTACGGAAGCTGGCTTCCTTCAATGTGGCGCCGTTGAAGCGGCAACCGGCGCGGTTTTCAGCGTCGTAGAAGCTGCAGTTGATGAACTCGGTGGCGATCAGGTCCGCGCCGGAGAAATCGCATTCGTGGAACTGCTGGTCGACCACCTTCTGGCCGGTGTACTGGTCTGCGCCGATGCGCAGCTTGCGGTGAACGGTGGGGGACATCGTGGATTCCATGCCAGGGGCCCCGCCATGATGCCGGGCCGCGAGGGCGATCCATAGACGCTGGCGCGGTCGGGTTCACCGGCAGTCCAGCCGGTCTGTGGCCACGCCCGCCAAATGCACGTTGTTGCACGTTAATGCACGAATGTGCAGACTTGCGTCATGAGCTCCGATCCCAGCCCCCTCCCCGCCCAGCGGACCCAGCAGATCCTCGAGGAACTGCGCCAGCAGGGCCGCGTGGTCGCCGCCGAACTGGCGCGCCGCTATGCCGTCTCCGAAGATTCGATCCGCCGTGACCTGCGCGAACTGGCCGCGCAAGGCCTGTGCCAGCGTGTCTACGGCGGCGCCGTGCTGCCGCCGCCCAAGGAGCGCCCGCTGCGCGAGCGCCTGACCCGCGACCGCGGCGACAAGGCAGAACTGGCCGCCCGCGTCTGCGCGCTGCTGCAACCCGGGCAGGTGGTGCTGCTTGATGCTGGATCAACCAACCTGGCGATCGCCCAGCAGCTGCCGGCCGCTCTCGGGCTGACGGTGATCACCAATGCCCCGCAGATCGCCACCGCAGCCAGCATGCTCGAAGGCACTTCAGTGCAGCTGATCGGCGGCCGCCTGGCCAGCGGTGGCGGCGCGGTCGGCGCTGAAGCGTTGGCGCAGGTGCAGCACCTGCGCGCCGACGTATACCTGCCCGGCCCATGTGCAGTGGACGGCGACACCGGCGTGTGGGCGATGGATGCGGAAGAAGCCACGCTGAAGCGCGCAATGGTGGCCTGCAGCAGCCGCGTCATCGTCGCCGCGACCACCGAAAAACTCGGTGCCCGCGGCAACTGGCAGATCGCCAGCCTGGACGAGATCGACGACCTGGTGCTGACCACCACCGCACCGCCCGCACTGGCGGCTCGCTTCCGCGCCGCCGGTATCGCGGTGCACCCCACGCCTCCCTGACCGTACCGCTCATGTCCCTTGCCAACCGCGCGCGTGCCGAACAGCACGCGACCCGCGCTGCGTTCTTCATTCCCGGCTTCGCCACTGCGTTGTGGGCCACCCTGGTGCCATTCGCCAAAGCGCGCACCGGGATCAATGACGCCACGCTGGGGCTGGTGCTGCTCTGCCTCGGTGCCGGCTCGCTGCTGGCGATGCCGTTGTCCGGCGTGCTGGCCGCACGTCTCGGTTGCCGCCGGGTGATGGTGGCCAGCAGCCTGCTGATCTGCCTGAGCGTGCCCGGCCTGGCGCTGGCCGGTTCGGCGTGGACGCTGGGCCTGGTGCTGTTCGCGTTCGGTGCGGCCGTGGGCGCGATGGACTGCACGATGAACGTGCAGGCGGTCATCGTCGAGCGCGAAGCACGGCGGGTGATGATGTCCGGCTTCCATGCCTTCTTCAGCATCGGCGGTTTCCTTGGTGCGGCAATCATGACCGTGCTGCTCTCCGCACAGCTGCCGCCACTGGCATCGGTGCTGATCGGCGTCGGCGCCATGCTGCTGGTGATGCTGCTGTCGGCGGCGTACTGGCACAGCGAACGCATGCCGCACGGCGCACCGATGCTGGCCCTGCCGCACGGCATCGTGCTGTTCATCGGCGTACTCGCCTTCGTCGCCTTCCTCGGTGAAGGCGCGATGCTGGACTGGAGTGCGGTCTTCCTCAGCGATGTGCGCCGCGTCGATACCAGCCTTGCCGGCATCGGCTATGTGACCTTCACCCTGACCATGACCGTGGCGCGCCTGTTCGGCGACGCACTGGTGGCGCGCGTGGGACGACAGCGCGCAATCGTGTTCGGCGCGCTGCTCGCCGCCGCGGGCGTGCTGGTGCTGACCCTGGTCACGCCGTGGCAGGCGTCGTTGGTGGGCTATGTGCTGGTCGGCCTCGGCTGCGCCAACATCGCACCGGCACTGTTCTCGCTGGCTGGCCACCAGACCCGCATGCCGGGTGCGCTGGCGATCACCGCGGTGTCCACGCTGGGTTTTGCCGGCATCCTTGCCGGGCCGGCCTTGATCGGCTTTGCTGCCAACCACTTCGGCCTGATCGCTGCGTTCATCGGCGTGGCCACGGCCCTGTTGCTGGTGGCGGTGTCCACGCGTTGGCTGCGGGTGTAGTCCAGGGCCTCAGCGCCGCCGGCGTCTCAGCTTCATCTGCATTCGCCGGTAGCCGATCACCGTAGCCGTCGCGCACAACGCAGTACCCGCCGCACTCAGCAGCAGCAACAACGCCAGCCGGGCACCTTCCTGGCGCAGCATCGCCGGCAGGTCCCAGCTGTGCAGGAAGTAGAACAGCCAGCGCCCCACGCGCTCACGGTGCCCCATTGTCAGCAACGGATCGCCGGTGGCCAGGTCGAGGTAGACGCGCGTGGCTTCGGCATCGCCGAAATCCGCCACCGCCACCGGGAAGCGGCGTACCGCCGCGCCGTTCATGGCTTCCGGTGCACGCGGATAGAAGTAGGCGTCCGCTGCACGCTGCACCACGAAACCCTGCATCGGCGCATCGGACAGCGCCCGCACCTTCTGCTGCAGCCACGCGGCCGGCAGCAACCGCGCAACCTGCAGATGCCCATCGTTGCCGGACACGATGCGGGTATCGCCTTTCCCATCCAGCAGCACCGCGAACAGCTCGCCACCGATCCGTCGCCACTGGATTTCCACCGGCAGGAAGCGCTCGGCATCGGCGGCGGCCAGAAGTGTCGTCGGCTCGCCCAGTGCGCCATCCACCGCCACCGTACCGCCACGATAGCGTCCGCTGTCAATCGCTTCACGCGTGCTGCTGAAAACCCCCAACGGATTCATCGACATCAGCCCGCTGAAGATCCAGGTGAACACGAAGGCCGCAGCCATCAGCCCAATCAGATGGTGCCAGCGCATCCACGGTTCCACGTACGGTGTCTTCGCACCGGATCGGTAGCGCCCACGGAAACGCCAGCGCCACACACCGACCACGATGCCGCTGACCGCCGCCACCGTGCACAGCGCGGACAACACGATCACGACCCACGTCCACACCGGGTCCACCGACTGCAGGCGCAGGAAGTACAGCCAATGCAGCCAGGCCCCCACATAGTTCCAGCGCTGCTGCACATGCGGCGCGTCCAGCACCACTTCGCCAGTGTGCGAAGACACATACAGGTCACCGGGCTTCGTACCCCCCACCTCCACCCGGTACAGCGGCCGATGCGCGTCCAGCGCACGCGAATGCGTCCAGCCGTCCTCGTCCACGCACGTCGCGCCGACGAAGGCTGGGCCGCCCGCGAACTGTGCGGCGGATGCTTCGGCACGCTGTGCCGACACCGGCAGCAGGGCCTGGCCGGTATACGCCGACCAGGCACCCACGTTGCGGCCATTGCGCACCACATATGCAGGCTCGCCACGCAGCGTGGTCAGGGCCACGGCCTCCGGCTCGGCCTGCACAGCGGCCGGCAACACCGCCAGCCCCCGCCAGCCGTTCGCATCACCCAGCACCGGCAATGCCGCCAGGCGCTCATCGGGTGTCAGCTTCGGGTAGCCGATGAACAGCATCACCATGCCGCTGACGAACCACAGCAGCATCAGCAGGCACCCACCAATGCCCAGCCAGCGATGCACCAGATAGGTCCAACGCTTGGCAGTGGATCGCAGCGACATGGTGCGCATCCTCAGAAGCGATGGTCGACGGTGAACTCGACGCGGCGATCCGCGCCCAGCAGCCACTGCGTGCTGGTGTAGTACGCGGTGGCGTAGTACGCCTTGTCGAACACGTTGAACAGGCGTGCAGACAGTCGCGTACGCGGTGCCGCCTGCCAGGTCAGCGCCAGGTCGGTGGTGCTGTAGCCGGGCAGCTCCAACGTGTTGCCGTTGTCGGCGTAGCGCTTGCCGACATAACGCATGCCACCCGCCGCGCTCCAGTCCGGTGCGAACTGCCAGCTCAACCACACATTGGCCAGGCGTTCGGCCACGTTCGGCGGCACGTTGCCATCGCGCGACACCAGCATCGGCGGCGAACCGGTGGTCTCCAGGAAGTCCTCGAACTCGGCCTTCAGCACCGTGGCGTTGGCATCCAGCGTCCAGTGCGGCGCGACGTTCCAGTTCAACGACGCCTCGATACCGCGTGAGGTCTGCGCGCCCACCTGCACGCGGCGGTCCGGCTGCACGGGATCGCGGCTGAGCAATCCGGTCTTGCGGATGCGGTACGCCGCCAGCGTCCACTCGCCACCATCGAACGCCTGCTTCAGGCCCACCTCGATCTGCCGGCCCTTGGCCAGGTCGAAGGCGCCGTTGGCCGGGCTGATCATCAGCAGGCCACTGACCGGGTCTGCTGCCTGCGAGTACTGCGCATACAGGCTCAGCGTCGGCTGCAACGCGAACACCGTGCCTGCACGCCAGCCGGTGCTGCGGTAGGTCTTCGAGAACGCGTTCTGGCCGCTGATCAGATCGGTACGGTCGATGCGCGCGCGGTCGTGGCGCAGCCCACCCAGCACCGACCAGCGCTCGCTCAGCGCCAAGCGGTCTTCCACGAACAGCGCGTACTGCTCGGCGCGATTACGGTAGCGCGGCAGGTTCGGCGCGTCGCTGGCGAACTGGCCCGGCACCGGGTCGAACGGATCCACCGGACCCGAGCTGCCGGCATAGGTGTTGTTGGTGTGCTTGAAGTGCGCGCGGTTGGCATCCAGGCCCACCGCGAAGCTGTTCTGCAGGCCACCTGCGGTCCCCTGCACGCGCAGCGTCGAGGTCAGTCCGGTCTGGTCCTGGTTGTGGGTGATCTCGGTGTTGCCGGAGCGATCGATCAGGCCGGTGGCGGGGTTGTAGACATAGGCCTCTGCATTGCGCCAATCGCGCTGGCTGTCGATCTGGTAGAGACGCGTGCGCCATTCGACGTTTGCGTTCGGCGTCCACAGCGCATCGAGCTGGGTCCAGCGGTCGCGATAGCGGATCTGGCTGTCTTCCACGTTGTAGTTCCGTTGGCGCAGCGCCTCCAGCTGGCGGCCCTCGACCAGCGGCGTGCCGAAGTAACGCATCGGTTGCTGGTAGCCCTGCGCATGGGTGAGGGTCAGCTGCAGGTCCGCGCGCGGCTGCCACAGCAATGCACCGGAGAATGTCGCGTCACTGTTACGCCCGCGATCGACCCAGCCACCGCTGTAGTTGCCGCTCATATCCAGCCGGTAGGCCAGCTCGGGCGTCAGCGCGCCGCCGCTGCCGAAGCCCAGGCGCGCAGTGTCCTCGCTGCCCACGGTCACGCTGATCTCGTTCTCGATGGCGCCACGCGAGGGCTTCTTTGGCACGATGTTGATCACGCCGCCGATCGCACCATCGCCATGGATCACCGAGGCCGGTCCACGCAGTACTTCGATGCGCTCGATCGACCAGGTATCGAACGGGAAGGTGATGCCCACACCACCGTACTGCCGCAGCCCGTCGTACAGCCGCATCACCGAAGCGCCATCGGTGAAGCCGCGGCTGGACAGCGCACTCAGCCCATTGCCCGGATGCGGCATCGCACTGATCGCACCCGCCCGGCTGATCGCATCGTTGAGGTTGCTGTCGCCGCGCTGCTCCAGTTGTTCGCGCGAAATGACGGTCAGGCTGGCCGGTGTCTGCAGCACGCTCAGGCCCAGCGCGGAACCGGCGTTGGCGGTGGACGACAGCTCACCACTGCGGGTATCGATTACCCGCACGGTATCCAGCGTGGTCGGTGGGGCCGCATCGGCGGCAAGTACGGGGGCGGTGTGCAGGAGCAACGCGCACAGGACAGGCAGCGCCGCCCTGCGCAGGCGCGCGGAGCTGGGGTTCGTTTTCATTTTTTTCACGGCATGCAAGGCCACCCCGCAATGGCAGGGCAGCAATCAGAAAGGGACAAACACGCGCGTGCGGGCACCGGCCGTGGCCGGCAACCTCATGGAAAAACGTTCAATGCAACGCGCGTGCGGCTCAGGCGGCCATGAAGGCCGGTGGCCCGCGCGCTCCCAATGTGCCGCTGATCCGTTGCGGCAACGCCCGCACCGCACCGCGCAGCGCGCGGCACACCGGTGCCATCGGCGCCAACAGCAGCACTGCCGCCACCAACAGCGTGATCAGCCGTGCAGCGATCAGGCAGTAGTCGCAGTCCACGCCCATTTCATGATCGGCATGTGGATCGGCGGGCGGCGTCTTTGCGGCCTCGCCGTGCGGCATCGCCATCGCGTGGTGGTCGTGATGGCCTTCCATCGCGTGCTGGGTGTGGGTGGCATGGTCCATCGCCGCCACGGGCACTGCAGCAGCCACGTGACCGTGCGCCAGCCAGCGGCTCACCAGCGGGGCGAGCAGCACCAGCAGCATGGCGAGCCATGCCAGGGCCTGGAACCGGCGGTGGAGGACAGAACGACGCACGCCGCCATTCTACGGGGCCCTGACCAACCTTGGACCCCGTTCAGGGTTTCCGGAAAGGTGGTGCGACGTTATGACGCAGCGTCTGATGCACGCGGTTGCCCTGCTCCCGAGGGGGACGGAAGGCGACCGTACGGCCCCTTCCGTCCCCGCGTCGTAGTGCTAGAACCGCACGGGCTGCTGCACCGCACGCTCCAGGAACATGACGCCCGCCTGCAGGCTGTTGCGGGCGTTCTCCAACCAGCGCTCCGGATCGGCCACCGCGAATCGCTCCTGCGCATCCACGTCACCCGAATCGGCCAGGTCGGCCAACTGCAGATGGATGTGGTTCTCCACCAGGCCCACCAGCATGGCAAGCTCGGCCGACAATCCGGCGATGCGTTCGGTGAAGCCAGCGTCGTTGCTGTTCAGAGACATGTCCCCTGTTCCTATGCGTTGCGGTGTTGATGGATGGCTTCGAAACGCTCGGCACAGGCAGGCCCACAGAACAGCCTGGCCGGATGGTTGTCGAAGTCTTCGCTGCAGTCCGGGTTGTGGCATTCCCCAATGGGTATGAGAGGCGCAACGCTGCTGGCCCGCGTTGCGTGCCGGGCCAATGCGCGTTGCAGATGGCGCGCTTCCAGTTCCTGCGCTTCGTCGATGGTGTCCGTCATGCCAGCTGTATTTTATCGGGGGGTGGTCGCACCGATTGAGAACGCCGCCACGACAGTGGACGACGCGGGCTCGGCATCGGATCGGCGCTCGCAGTTGCAATGGATTTCAGGCATGCAGGCTCCTTGTGCATGGGTGCCCCGAGGGGCGGTGGATTGAAACGAAGGGCCGTCTCTGACGGTGATCGCATCATCGGGAAAACGGTTCTCGCCAACTGCGACGCAACGTCGCGCAGGCGACGATCTGCGAAGGCCATCGCAGATCCATCGCAGACGGATCGCCCTCATCGGGCACCGGGGATGAAAGGTACTGGAAGGTGTTGCAAAAGAAAGTCCTTTCCGACACCATGATCAGGTCATCACCTTCCACCTCATCCTGACCACGCCGCGTCGGTCCGCCGCCGCGTGGCCTGCATCCGGCAGGCATTGCACAGCGCATTGGCCACCATCGGCTGCTGTGGACCGATCCACGTTCCAAGGGGCCCCGTCGAATGCACACACCGCACCCAGCGCAGGACATCGTTCCCGCGTTCCTGCAGGCCATGCACGCGCACGGCATCGTGCCGGATGCGCGCGGCCGCGACGCACTCAACGCCGATGGCACGCTGGTGCGCTTCCATGTGGAGGGCGACCGCCGTGGCACCCGCAATGGCTGGGCCGTACTGTTCGGAGACCACGTGCCGGCCGGTGAGTTCGGCAGCTGGCGCACCGGCAGCCGCCATGTCTGGTGTGCGAAGTCGGAAACCACGCTGAACGTCGCCGAACAGCGCGCGATCCGGCAACGCCAGGACGCCGCCCGTGCCGAACGGGAACGGCAGCAGCGCGAACGTGAGGAGGCCGCAGCCAAGGCCGCCAACGTGTTGTGGAACCGTGCCCTTCCTGCAGACGCGCACCATCCCTACCTGGTGCGCAAGTGCATCCACGCACATGGGCTGCGTGTA
The DNA here is from genome assembly GCF_003205835.1 of Stenotrophomonas maltophilia. Classification (GTDB taxonomy): domain Bacteria; phylum Pseudomonadota; class Gammaproteobacteria; order Xanthomonadales; family Xanthomonadaceae; genus Stenotrophomonas; species Stenotrophomonas riyadhensis. Next base: position 1,016,928 of record NZ_CP029773.1, on the reverse strand, counting down.
GCGGCATGGCCCGTGCGCAACAGCGACGGCCTGGTCTTCCGCTACATCGACAATGCCCTGCTGGTGCCGGTGATGAACGCCGCGGGCCGGATCGTCTCGCTGCAGGCGATCTTTCCGCGCACGGACCCGGCACTCGGCCGCGACAAGGACTTTCTCTGCGGAGGCCGCAAGCAGGGCTGCTTCCACGTCATCGGCAAGCCGCTTCCTGGCGAGCCGATCGCCATCGCCGAGGGCTATGCCACGGCGGCATCGATCCACCAGGCCACGGGCGGCTGCGCGGTGGTGGCATGGGACGCCGGCAACCTCGCGGCGGTCGCCCGTGCCTGGCGCAGCGCGGTTCCCGATGGCTCCTTCGTCATCTGTGCCGACAACGACCAATGGACCCGGCAGCCGCTGGACAATCCCGGTGTCACCCACGCCACGCGCGCCGCCGCGGAGATCGATGCACGCGTGGTGTGGCCCGAGTTCACCACGCTGCACGGCGACGATGACCGCCCGACCGACTTCAACGATCTGCACCTGCGCGAAGGACTGGAGGCAGTACGCACCCAACTGTTCCCTCTGCCGCCTGCCACAACCGAAGAAGGCACTGGGGAGGAGGACGCGCCATCGCCGTCCAACGCGCGCTACCAGGTACCCGGCAACCTGTCCGCATTCGATGCCTTTACCCCGTTTCCCGATACCAGCGCGCGTGGCCGGCCGTTGCCGACCGCGCGCAATCTGGCCGAGCTGTGCCGGCGCACCGGCGTCACCGTGCGCTACAACGTCATCCGCAAGGATCTGGAGATCCTGGTCCCGGGGCTGCAGAGCACGGTCGACAACGCCAAGGAGGTGGCCGCCGGCGAAGTGATGGACTGCATGCACCGCGCCGGCATGGCCATCGCCAGCTTCGAGACCAACCTGTGCCAGGTCGCCGAGGCCAATCCGTACAATCCTGTCGCCAGCTGGATCAGCTCACGGCCCTGGGATGGCCAGTCCCGCCTGCAGGCGTTCTTCGACACCGTGCAGGAAGCCCAACCCACGCGCATGGCCGACGGCCGCATCCTGAAGGAAGTGCTGATGCGGCGCTGGCTGATCTCCGGCGTGGCCGCGGCGTTTGAGCCGGACGGCGTGGTGGCGCGTGGTGTACTGACCTTCGTTTCGAAGCAGAACCTGGGCAAGACGCGCTGGGCACGGCAGCTGGCACCGGCCGAGCTGCAGTTGATCGCCGATGGCGTAGTGCTCGATCCAGCCAACAAGGACAGCGTCAAACAGGTCATCTCCAAGTGGATCGTGGAACTGGGCGAAGTCGACGCCACGTTCCGTCGCACCGACATCGCTGCGCTGAAGTCGTTCATCTCGCGCAGCCACGATGAGATCCGCCGCCCGTATGCGCGCACGGAATCCCGCTATGCGCGACGCACCATCCTGTTCGCCAGTGTCAATGACGAGCGCTTCCTGCGCGACGCCACCGGCAACACCCGCTGGTGGACCATACATGCCGTGGGCCTGGGCGAACCGGCACGGATCGACATGCAGCAGGTGTGGGCCGAGGCCCATGCGCTCTACTGCGACGGCGAGACCTGGCATCTGTCCAGCGAGGAACTGGATGCGCTGAACGCCACCAACAGCGAGCACGAACCGATCTCGCCGATCGCCGAGCTGATCGACCGCCACTTCGACTGGTCCATCCCCGCCGCACAGTGGAGCGCACAGTACCGTGCCACCGAGATCGTCATCGCGGTGGGCATCGACAAGCCGAACCGCCGCGAGGTCAACGAGGCCGCCGCCTATGTGGTCAAGCGACATGATGTGCGCACGAAGGTGGTCGGCAAGGAGCGGGCCAAGGTCTGGTTGATGCCACCGCGAAAGCTCAGCCTCCCTGGGCACTCGGCGGGTCCGTTCTGATGCCACCTGCCCGTGAGCGTGCACGGATCGAGCGCGACAGCTGACGCCTTGCCCTCGATCAGGATGATAGTAGATGAAAGGTGTTGACTGGGGCGATCCACAAAGGCAAGATGCCTGTATCGGCCCCGCCGCCTTCCAGGAGCGCTTCCGCCATGCCCCGTCCCCGACTGCACACTTTTGAAGATGAGCAGCTGACCGTGCAGCAGATCCACCAGCGGGTGCCGGTGCTTTCGGAACGCACCATCCGCGATCACCTCGCAGCTGGCCGCCGTACACGTTCCGCCATGTTGTGCTTCGACCCGATCGCAGCGGCTGCGCGCGGTGGCCGCATCACCCAGCGCATCCTGCGCGCGCGCAGCACGGCCGGTCGCGATTCCTGACCCGCCCGCACTGCCGAATTCCTCCAGGAGTAGATTCCGCATGATTCCCGCCTCCCTCGACAGCGGCCATCGCATGATTGCCGACACGCTGGCTGCGTTCCGCGCCAGCCCCGCTCTGGGCAGCATCGCGCTGCGGGCGGCGCCGCAGGCGCGTCCTCCGCTCTACATCGGCATCGCCGGCGGCAAGCGTGCGGGCAAGGACACCCTCGCCAACGGGCTGGCCTCGGCGCTGGTGCTGCCCTGCGACAGCTTCGCCGCCCCGCTTCGACAGTTTGTCGCCTCTCTTCTTGGGCTGTCCCTGCGTGAACTGGACGGCCGCAAGGAGGAAGCCATCGACTGGCTGGCCGATTTCACTCCACGCCACCTGATGCAGACCGCTGGTACCGAATGGGGGCGTGATCGCGTCCATCCCGAGCTGTGGGTACGCTCGCTGTTTGCCCGCCTGCCTGCGGGCGGACTGGTACCCGACGTCCGCTTCGCTAATGAAGCCCACGCGATCCGCCGCCGCGGCGGTGTCGTGATCCGCGTCAGCCGTCCCGGCCATGGCGGCCATGACAGCGAGCAGCCACTGCCTGATGACCTGGTCGACATCGAGGTGAACAACGACGGTACCCAGGCCGACCTGGTACGCAGGACACTGGATCAGCTGCTGTCGCGCGGCGTGATCTGAGCCTTGTGCAAGGCCGTGTTGCCCTGCCGCGTGCCCTGTCCCGCCCGAAGGTTCCGACCCATCGTCGGCGAAAATGATGTAAGGTCGTCCCCCATCACCGACGACACCTGTCGTCACCCTGCATCCCCAACCCCGTTCGCAAAGAGGAAATGCCATGGAGGTCGAACAGTTCACGTCGACGCGCCTGAAGGCCATCGAGTTGTTCAAGTCCCAGCCCAAGGGCGGCAAGGACACCGTGAGCCTGGACGCGATCTTCATCTCGCTGTGCTCGCAGGCCAACGCCCAGGGCGACGCCGGCAGCGCCAGGCAGGCACGGACCGCCGCACGCCCCGGCAGCCAGCAGCCGCCCGCGCCGTGGTTCACCGAAACCCTCGCTGCCTTGAAGGGCAAGGGCGAGTCGATCACCGTGGCGCGTTTCCTGATGTTCGCCAACCGCTTCCCGGTCAAGCGCATGGACCAGGTCAATGCCGCCCGCTGGCTGCGCGACGCGGGCTACATCCCGCGCAAGACCGGCGGCAACCTGGTGTTCGACCTTTGATCCAGCCCCACCTGCAGTCCTGAAGCCCCGGCATCGTCCGGGGCTTTTTCGTTTCAGGGCCCGCGCACCTGCATGAGGACGGCCATCGCGGCGACGTCCTCACCCCGTACCTGCCGTATCCCTTTGATCTGCCCGCCCTTTCCCCCTGTGAGGACGACGAGTACGAAAGAAGGAGGGAAACATCGGTGGCAACAACAAACGATCGCAGGGCGTCAGGCGCCGCCTTGCAGTACTCCTCACCCGTCCTCGGGGCACCGATGAACCCCTTCAGCAGACCACATTCAAAGTAGATGAAAGGTGTTGACTGGCGAGGCGGGATGGCAACAGTGGAGATCAATGCCACTGACGACATCCTTCATGAACGCCCTGCCCGACAGCATCCAGACCCTGGCCGAGGTCATCGGCGAATCCGCAGCCCTCACGCTGGTACGCGCATGGCCGCCGACCACCTCCAGCACCACCGGCCGCCATCGCGTCATCGTCTACGTTCCCTCCACCCTGCCCGACCAGCATCGCCTGATCGACATCCTCGGCCACGACGTTGCCCAGCGGCTGGTCACGCACTTCGGTGGCGAACTGCTGTTCCTGGCGTCCTGCTTCGCCGCCGGCGCGCACGAACGTCGCGAGCGGATCGCGCATGCCATCGCCAGTGGCATGCCGCGCGAACACGTGGCACGTGAGTTCGGCGTCTCGCAGACCACCATCAAGCGCGCCCTGCGCGGAGCCCGCTCCGCACCACCGCCGGCAGTTCATCCGGCCCTGCTCAAGGGGTACGCGCGCGCATGAACGAAAGCGACCTGCTGGCCGGTGTACCGGACTGGGCCAAGTACCTGGGGGGAACCTCGGGCGTGCTGATCGCGGTATCGCTGTGGCTGCGTCAATGGCTGTCGTCGGCCAAGGTCGACCGTACCGCCGACGAAGCCACCAGCAATACCCTGCGCACCCTGCAGGAACAGCTCGCCGCCGAGCGCACCCGCGCCGACGGCCTGATGCACGAACGCGAGGCAATGGCACAGGAAATCGGGCAGCTGCGCGGCGAAGTCAGCGCCCTGCGTGCGCAGGTTGCCCAGCAGAGCGTGCAGATAGACGCGCTGCTCGCGCTGGTGCGCAAGCAGCCGGGAGCCGCCGCATGACCGCCGCCGCAGCCAGCGCCCTCGGCGGCGCCAATGTCGCCGCATTCCTCGACATGCTGGCCGTGTCCGAAGGCACCGACATCCCCAGCCAGCGGTCGCGTGACCGTGGCTACGACGTGATTGTCGGAGGCCAGCTGTTCAACGACTACCGCGACCATCCCCGCGTGCTGGTGTCGCTGCCACGCTATGGCATCAAATCCAGCGCCGCCGGCCGCTACCAGTTTCTTCGCAGCACCTGGGACGACCTGCGCGCGCGACTCGGCCTGCCCGATTTCGGCCCCGTCTCGCAGGACCGTGCAGCAGTCGCCCTGCTGAAACAGTGCGGTGCCTACGAGCTGATCCGGCTGGGACGCTTCGATGCCGCCGTCACCGCGGCACGGCGCATCTGGGCGTCGCTGCCAGGCGCCGGCTACGGGCAGAAGGAGCACGCACTGGAAACACTGCGCGCGGCCTACCGGGCCGCCGGCGGAGCCCTGCAGTGACGCCCGGGGCCCTGAAGCTGGGCATCGGACTGCTGGTCCTTGCCGGCAGCCACGCAAGCTGCGCCTGGCTGGGATGGACCTTGCGCGACCGCAGCGCGGACCTTGCCGTTGCCACCACCCGGGCAACGCAGCTGGCGGCCCGCACCGAAGCAGCCCAGCGCGCGCACCAGCAGGCCCTCGCCAACAGCGCCGCAGGCGCGCAGTCCGAATCGCAGCGCCTGGCCACACAGGCAGAGCGCACCCGGCAGTTCAACACCCTGCAACAGGACATCGAGACCCATGCCAAGACACCTGGCCACGATCGCGGCGACGCTGATGCTGAGTTCGTGCGCATCTGGCGCGAAGCCAACGCCGGCCGCGCCCTGCCGCGTTGATCTCAGCATCGCGCCCGCGCAGCTGCGTGCCCCGCTTGAACTGCCGGACCTGCAGGCGGCCAGTGACGATGCGCTGCTGCGCAATCACGTTGCAGTCGCGCAGCAGTACCACGCTCTGGCCGACCAGCTGCGCGCCCTGCTGTGCAGCCTTGGCAGCCAACGCGGCATCACCATCAACGGCATCGCGCCGGTAGTGCCTGCTGGCTGCGACAACAGTACCAACCACGCGCACTGAGCCTGCCTGATACGGCCACGCCTGCAATGCCACCCCACTGCGGTGATGGCAACACTGGCTGCAGCACGTGCGCGCCTTGCAGCGCTACGCCCTTCCTCCCTTCCCTGCATGAGCTGACATGGCGAACGATCCCTTCCCTCCCACGCTCGATCCGCTGATTGCCGCGATCGAAACCGCAATCCGCGCACGCTTTCCGGAGTTTGCAAGCGTCGAGTTCCATCGCGACGCCAACGCTGAGGGGATGCCCCTGCCGGCCTGCCTGCTGGCGATGACGCGCTGTGACCGCAGCAGGGACAACAATGATGGCAGTGGCCTTCTGCAGGCCACGCTGCGCTTCGAAGCACGCATTGCCCTGCCGGCAACCGATGCAACCGCAGCGCTGCAGCTGCGCAACGCGGCCCTCGCCCTCGCCACCTGGCTGCACCAGCTCGGCCGTTTTCCCGGCGTTGCCAGCGGCGCGATCGATGTGATCGCGGCACTGCCCGAAGACCCAGCAGCGGCACAGCCGGGCCTGCGCACCTGGATCGTTGAGTGGTCACTGCCGGTCGCGCTGGGCGACAACCTGTGGGACGACACCGGTGGCGTGGTGCCGCAAGCGTCCTACAGCTTCGCGCCAGAGATCGGCCGTGCCCATGAGACGCGCTACCAGCCCCTGCCGGAGCGCGCGCCATGAGCGCCGAACACGCACGCTTGATCGGCAACCTGCTGATGATCGGCGTGGTGCGCGAGCTGGACGAAGTGGGCAGCCGCGTGCGCGTGGATGCCGATGGCATGCTCACCGACTGGATTCCCTGGCTGGAACGCCGGGCGGGACCGGGCGTACGCAGCTGGTGCGCACCCGAACCCGGCGAGCAGGTCGTACTGGCGTGCCCCTATGGCGACCCCGGCCAGGCGCTGGTACTCGGCAGCCTGTACCAGGACCGCTTTCCGCCGCCGGCCAACTCGCGCCAGCGGCAACGCACCGAGTTCGCCGACGGCAGCAGCGTCGAGTACGACCAGGAAACCACCACGCTCAACGTCCATGTCGGCAGCGGCAAGGTCATCGTCACCTGCGCGAATGCGCAGGTGATCGCCAGCGAATCGATCGTGCTCGATACGCCGTCGATCAAGGCGACCGGCAACCTGGATGTCACCGGTGCGATCAGCGCCGGCAAGGACATCAGCACACCCGGCGAGATCAAGGCCGGTGCCATCGGCCTGAAGGCACACACGCACACCGCACAGGGCCCGACCGCCCCGACCACGCCGGCCCAGGCCTGAGCGGCCACGCCTGCAATGCCCTGAATACCCGCACTCCACGACGATAGAGGCCATGCGAGGAATCGACGCCAACACCGGCAAATCACTGGATGGGCTCGCCCATCTGCACCAGTCCGTGCGTGACATTCTCACCACGCCCCTTGGCTCCCGCGTACTGCGCCGCGAATACGGCTCGCGCGTGTTCGAACTGATCGATGCGCCGACCAACCGCTCGCTGCGCATGGATCTGATCGCGGCCACCGTCGACGCGCTCGCGCGATGGGAACCGCGTCTCCACGTCGAGAACATCGACGTCTCCCTCCCCGCCCCCGGCGTGATGATCCTGGCAGTGACCGGAATCCACCTGCCCGACGGCGAGGCCATCACCATCGAAGGAATCGAGGTTCGCTAACCGTGGCATCCGGCTCGTTCACCAGTGTCAATCTGTCCCAGCTGCCTGCCCCGGCGGTCATCGAAGTGCTCGATTTCGAAGCCATGTTCGATGAATCGCTGACCGCGCTGCAGGCCCTGGATCCCACCTTCGACGCGCTGCTGCCGTCGGACCCGGCCTTCAAGATCCTCGAGGTCTGCACCTACCTACGCCTGCTCGATCGCCAGCGGGTCAACGATGCAGCACGTGGCGTGATGCTGGCCTATGCCGTCGGCAACGATCTGGACCATCTGGCTGCGATCTTCGGCATCGCCCGCCAGGTGCTGGACCCCGGCAAGCCGCAGCAAGGCATCGCACCGCGCTACGAAAGTGACGAGGATTTCCGACGCCGCATCCAGCTGGGGCCGGAAGGCTTCAGTGTGGCTGGGCCGGAGGGTGCCTACATCTTCCACGCGCTGAGCGCCGACGCCCGTGTGCTGGACGCCAGCGCAACCAGTCCCTCCCCTGGCGAGGTAGTGGTTTCTGTGCTCTCACGCGAAGGCGACGGCACCGCTTCCCAGGGTCTGCTCGATATCGTCGACGCAAAGCTGAGTGCGGATGACGTGCGACCACTGACCGATCACGTAGTGGTTAAACCCGCTGCCATCATCAACTACACGGTCGACGCCGCACTTTTCACTTTTGCCGGCCCGGATTCGCAGGTGGTGCTGGCCGAAGCGCGCACCCGCCTTGACCGCTACATCAGCGAATCGCACCGGCTCGGCCGCGACGTCACCCGTTCGGGATTGTTCGCCGCACTGCATGCCGAGGGCGTGCAGCGCGTGGAGATCACCAACCCGGCCAAAGACATCGTGGTTGATCGTACCCAGGCCACGCACTGCACCAGCATCACGCTGACCCATGGCGGCAATGATGAGTGACGCTGCCACCCGCCTGATCGGCGCGCGTCTGAGCGGTGCCATCGATGGGCGAAACCGTACCTTCCGTCACCCCGGTGGTGCACTGGCAACCCTGCAGGCGGTGTACCGCACCGACCAGCAAGGACGGCAGCGGTTGCGCGATGTTGCCATCAGCGGCGCCACGGTCATCCTGTCGGCCGCCCCGGCACCCGGCATGCTGATCGAAGGCGATGCGCAGATCGCGGTTCCGCGTGCTCCCAACCTGCTGCCCCCCAATGCCACCCATGCCGAACGTGGACTGGCGCGCGCCATCGTCGCCCGTCCGCTGCCGGTAGACATCACCGCACTGTGGGACGCCGACCGCTGTCCGACCGCATTGCTGCCCTGGCTGGCCTGGGCCTTGTCCGTTGACGAATGGAAAGCGTATTGGCCGGAGACGGTGAAGCGTGCACGCGTACGCGCCGCGATCGCCATCCAGCGCCGCAAGGGCACCTGGGGCAGCGTGCGCGACGTGGTCGCCGCTTTTGGTGGCTCGATCCTGATCCGCGAATGGTGGGAGATGCAGCCGCAGGGTGCACCGCACACCTTCGAAGCGGTGATGACCATCGCCAACCAGGGCGGCGAGACCGCCACCGCCAAGTTCGTCGACGACGTGATCGGCGAGATCAGCCGGACCAAGCCGGTGCGATCGCACTTCACCTTCACCCAGGGCATGCAGGCCAGCGCCGGTATCGGTGCACTTGTCGGTGCCCAGGGCACCACCTTCCGCCGCATCCAACTGATCGGAGAGTAAACCCCGCATGCGCTTGAAAATCACCGACGCCGGCTTTGCCAAGCTGGTCAATCCACCCAACACCGGCACCAATGCCGTGCTGATCACCGAGATCGGCCTGACGTCCACGGCATTCACGCCGACGGCGGGGCTGACCGCCCTGCCCGGCGAGATCAAGCGGGTCACCACTTTCGGCGGCAAGGCCGTGGGAGATGACACGCTGCACGTCACGATCCGCGACGACAGCGCTACCGCCTACAGCCTGCGCGGCTTCGGCCTGTACCTGGGCGACGGCACGTTGTTTGCAACCTTCGGCCAGACCGATCCCATCATGGAGAAGACCGCAGCCTCGATGCTGCTGCTCTCCACCGATACCCGCTTCAGTGAAGTCGATACCGCGCTGATCGAATTCGGCAATGCCGAATTCATCTATCCCCCTTCCACCACCGAAGTGCAGGGCGTGGTCGAGTTGGCCACTACGACGGAGACCGAAGATGGTGCAGACACCCAGCGTGCGGTGACACCGCGCGGGCTGCGTGCCTTCATCGACAAGCGCTTTGGTGCCAGCGCCCCCACCCAGTTCGTGCGCACGCTGCTGTCGATCGCAACCGATGCCGCGTTCCGTTCCGCCCTGGGACTGAAATCGGCAGCGTTGAAGGACGAGGGCGCCGACAAGGGCCTGGATGCCGATCTGCTCGATGGCAGGCACGGCAACCATTACCTGGACTGGCGCAACATGACCGGCGTGCCATCCAGCGTGCACGTGCCCGGACAGGTGATTCTGTTCGCCGGTGCCACTGCGCCCAACGGCATGCTGCTGTGCAATGGCGCCGCTGTTCCGCGTGCCAGCTATCCGGCACTGTTCGCCGCCATCGGTACCCGCTACGGCGCCGGTGATGGCGCGACCACCTTCAACCTCCCGGCAATGCAGGAAGGCACGGTGGTCACGCACACGCTGAACCCGGAAGCGGTCGGCAGCTTCACCCAGGGTGAAGTGATCCGCCATGCCCACGGTGCAAGCGCGGCAACGGCAGGCAACCACAGCCACGCCATTTCCGTGGGCGCAGGCGGCGCGCACTCCCACGGTGCCAGCGCCAGTGCCGTCGGTGACCACGCGCACGGTGCATGGACCGACTCGCAGGGCCACCATGCGCATACCGGCGGCACCTCGTGGGCCGGCGACCACCAGCATGGAGGCGTTGTTCCCTCCAATCCTGCCCTCAACGGCTACGGCGTCTATCGCGAACGCGACAACGATGCGCTGTATCCGGACGGCGCCACAGCACCCGCCGGCGGTCATGCCCATAGCTTCAGCACCGACGGCGCAGGCGCACATGGCCACAACATCGGCATGAACGGCGCCGGCGGCCACTCGCACACCATTTCCATCGCCCAGGTCGGTGACCACGGCCATGCCGCCTCGGCCGCCGATGCCGGTGCACACACCCACACCATCGTGGTGGAGAACACCGGTGGCGACCGCAACCTGCCTGCCGGCCTGCGGATGATCTATTGCATCGCGTACTGAGGACATGAGCTTGCCTACTGAACCGCGCTTCGCGCACTCCTACGATCCCGATACCCGCGCCTACATGGGCAAGGTCCGCCTGCAGCCTTCCCCGGACGGTACCTGGAACCTGCCCGACTTCACCGTGGACGTCACGCCTCGCCAAACTGCCGGCGAATACCAGGCACTGCGCTTGGCCGATGACGGCTCACGCTGGGAAACGGTGGCCGATTTCCGTAACCACATGCTGTGGGACACACGCACCGCGATGGCGATACCCAATCGCCTTGCGCTGGGCGAGCCGTTGCCCAAGGACGTAACCCTGTCCGAGCCATTCAAGTTGGATGGCACCACCGCGCAATACAACGCGTGGAATGCCAGCCGCCGCGAATGGACATTGCTGCCGGACTACAGCACGCGACCGCTGTGGAACAAGCACGATGCCAGCTTCGCTACTCCCGTTTCCCGTGGGGTCGCGCTGCCGTCATCGGTCACCGATCTGGCACCGCCTGCGGATCGCAGCTACCCGGTCACCTTCGATGAAACCCGTGCCGCCTGGGTGATGGTCACTGCACCCGAACCCGACCCGGCCGCGCAGCCGCAACCCTGACATCGGGCCACGGCTGCAATTAAGCCAGCCGCGGCCAGATACGAACATGTACCCATGCGGCGCAGATCGCGACCGCAGCACCCACCCAACCAAGGAAAAAACAACGCATGGCCGAATTTCTGCATGGCGTGCAGGTCGTCAACATCGATGGTGGTTCCCGCTCGATCGCTGTTGCCTCGACCAGCGTCATCGGCATCGTGGGCACCGCGCCCCGCGCCGACAAGATCGCCTTCCCGTACAACACCCCGGTCCTGGTGACCTCGCGTTCGCAGGCAGCCAAACTGCTCGCCGGCACCGCCACCGAAGTCGATGAGGGCACCCTCCCGGGCCAGCTCGACGCCATCTTCGACCAGTCCAACGCGGTCGTCGTCGTTGTCCGCGTCGAGAAGGGCGCCACCGAGAACGACACCCTGGCCAACGTGCTGGGCGGCGTGAACGCGCAGACCGGTGCCTACACCGGCGTGCATGCACTGCTGGCGGCAAAGTCGGTCGTGGGCATCAAGCCACGCATCCTGGCGGTGCCGGGCTTCACCCACACCCACGAAAAGCGCGACACCGAACTGCTGGCCAACCCGGTCGTAGCGGAACTGCTCGGCATCGCCGACAAGCTGCGCGCGGTGATCATCAAGGATGGCCCGAACAGCACCGACGACGCTGCCAAGAGCACCACCGCCCTGACCGGCTCCAAGCGCGTCTACGTGGTCGACCCGGCGCTGCTGGTGCAGTCCGGTGATGCCATCGTCACCCGCTACGCCTCCGGTGCCGTGGCCGGCGCCATCGCCCGCAGCGACAACGAACGCGGCTGGTGGGCATCGCCGTCGAACCTGGAACTCAACGGCGTGGTCGGTACCGCGCGTGCGATCGACTTCGGCCTGTCCGACGCGACCAGCCGCGCCAACCTGCTGAACCAGTCGAACGTGGCGACCATCATCCGCGAAGGTGGCTTCCGCCTGTGGGGCAACCGTACCGCCAGCAGCGACCAGAAGTGGCAGTTCCTGTGCGTGGTGCGCACTGCCGACATCATTGCCGACAGCCTCGAGGCTGCCCATCTGTGGGCCGTCGATCGCGGCATCAGCAAGACCTACGTCGACGACGTGCGCGAGGGCGTCAACGCCTTCCTGCGCGGCCTGAAGACCCAGGGCGCGATCCTCGGCGGCAACTGCTGGATCGACCCGGAACTGAACGCAGCGGACAGCGTGGCCCAGGGCCGCTTCTTCTGGGACTTCGACTTCACCCCGACCTACCCGGGTGAGCAGCTGACCTTCCGCATGCACATGAACAACAACTACGTCTCGGAGATCTTCTAAGCATGGCGCGCAAGATCCGCAAAAACTTCAACTTCTACGTCGACGGCAAGGGCTATGCCGGCAGCGTGATGTCCTTCACTGCACCGAAGCTGTCGCTGAAGACCGAGGACTTCCAGGCCGGCGGCATGCTCGCCCCGACCGAGATCGTGCTCGGCCATGAAAAGCTCACCGCCGATGTCGAGTTCGCTTCCGACGACGCGGAGATCATGAGCAAGTTCCACGTCATCGAAAGCAAGGAGTACGGCTTCACCGCCCGCGAGGCGCTGGAAGGCGACGACGGCGAGGTGACCCAGGTCGTGCACAACATGCGCGGCAAGGTGAAGCTGCTGGACCGCGGCGAAACCAAGGTTGGCGAGAAGGGCACGATCAAGGTCAACCTGGCGCTGAGCTACTACAAGCTGACCCATGGTGCCCAGGTCGTGCAGGAGATCGACGTGGTCAACATGATCGCGCGCCAGGGTGGCGTGGACGTGCTGGCCGGCATCCGCGGCGCGCTGGGCATCTGAGCCGGCACCGCACCGAGAAACACGGGGGCGCCTCGCGCCCCCGCATCCATCGCACCGCATCGCATTCCAGGAACGCCTTTATGTCCAGCAAGACCAAGACCCCCACCGACACCGTCATCGAGCGCGATGGCTTTGCCGAGATCACCCTCACCCGCCCGCGCCAGGTCAGCGGCATGGAAACCGCCGTGCTGCGCATGCGCGAACCGACCGTGGAAGACATGGAGCGCTACCAGGACGACAAGGGCAGTGATGCACAGCGCGAGGTACGGATGATCGCCAACCTGTGCGAGATCTCGCCGGACGACGTGCGCAAGATGCCGCTGCGCGACTACGCCCGGCTGCAGGCAGGCGTCGCGCTTTTTACCACCTGACCCTGCCGCAGATCAGGCAGGGAGTGCTCGCCCTGGCCGGTCATACCGGCTGGGGCCTGCGCGAGATCATGACGCTGCGGGTGTCGAAGTTCATCTGGTGGATTCAGGGGTTGCCGGTACATGGCCAATAACGTTCAAACGACAACGATCACGATCGGCGGCTCGGTGTCCAAATCGCTGAAGGACGCATTGTCCTTCGCCAATGATGGCGTGAAGCGCCTCGGCGATGAAGCCGGCAAGCTGGAGCTCAAGCTCGCCGCGATGAAGAAGTCGGGCGCCGCCTACACCCGCATGCGCGCGCAGGCCGATGCGCTGCGCGCCTCACAGGAAGCGCTGGAGCGTGTCGAAGCCAAGCGCACTGCCAACCTGGAGAAGCGCGAGAAACTCGGCGCCTCGTTCAAGGCAGCGCGCGGCACACTCGGCACCGCCGTCACCGCACTGGCCAAGCCGGTCGAGAACGCCTCCGGCTTCGCCCGCCAGAACCAGCAGATCGGCGTGGCAGCCAACCTCAGCCGCGCGCAGGTGAGTGCGCTCGGCCAGGCGATCCTGCAGCAGTCGCGCGCAACCAACCAGGGCGCCGACGATCTGCAGCGGTCGATCAAGCTGATGGTCGCAGCCGGCATGGATGCACAGTCCGCGCAGGCCAGCCTCGGCGCCGTTGGACGGACCACCACCGTCACCGGTGCCAGCATCGATGACGTTGCCAAGGCGGCCGCCAGCCTGCAGCGCTCGTTCGACATCGATCCCTCGCGCATGCAGAGCGCGCTGGACGTGCTGGTGGTGAACAGCCAGCAGGGCAGCCTGGGCCTGAAGGACATGGCCGAGGTGCTGCCCACACTGGGCTCGTCGTTCGAAGCGATGAAGCTGCAGGGCACGTCAGCGGCCGCCACGCTGGGTGCGGCACTTGAGGCCACGCTGGATTCGGCCGGCGGTGCCGACAAGGCCGCCAGCAACATGAAGAGTTTCATGTCGGCCGTACTGTCCCCGGACCTGCAGGCGAAGGCCAAGAAGAGCCTGAACCTGGATCTGCGCAAGATCATCGGCGAGGCACAGACGAGTGGTGGCAATCCCTTCGATGCCGCGATGCAGGGGATCATCAAGGCCACAGCGGGCGACCAGAAGAAGATCGGCACCCTGTTCAGCGATGCGCAGGCGAAGGACTTCGTCCAGCCGATGATCGAGAACTGGGATACCTACATCCGCGTCCGCGACAAGGCACTGAACGGATCGGCGGGTACCACCGATGCCGCCTATGCCGATGCGATGCAGACCGATCCGCAGAAGATCGAAGGCGCGAAGATCGCCGTGGACAACCTGTCCAAGGCGTTCGGTGCGGCGCTGCTGCCGGCGGTGGGCGAGGCCGCGGTCAAGCTGACCGAACTGCTGAACGGGGTCACCTCGTTCGTGCAGGAAAACCCGAAGCTGATCGCCAACACCACGCAGATCGTGGTCGGCATGCTGGGCATGCGCACGGCGGTGCTCGGCGCACGCTACGCCTGGACGTTCCTGCAGGGCCCGATCCTGGGCGTGCAGAAGGCCTTCGAGCTGTTCCGTGGTGGCAGCCTGCTGGCACAGCTGGGGCGCTTCGGGCCGATGGCCATGCGCCTGGCATCGGGCTTCCGCATCGTCGCCACTGCCGTGGGTGCCATCGGCGGTGGCCCCATCGCCGTTGCGGTCGCCGCCATCACTGCCGGCGCCCTGCTGGTGCGCAAGTACTGGGAACCGATCAAGGCATTCCTGGGCGGCGTATGGGAAGGCCTGAGCGGTGCAGGCACCGCGGCGATGGGTGAACTGATGCGCGCGGTTGAACCACTGCGCCCCGCCTGGGAAGTCATGAGCGGGCTGATCGGCCAGGCCTGGGACTGGCTGTCGAAGATGCTGGAACCGGCGCAGTACACCGGCAATGAATTGTCACGCGTCGCCCAGATCGGCTCGCTGGTGGGTGAGGCGCTGCTGACCAACTTCCGGCTGGTGATCCAGGTCATCGGCGGCGTGGTGGGGGCGGTGGTGTGGCTGGGCGAGATGCTCGGCACCGTCGCCGGCTTCATCAACGAGACCCTTGGCAACATCTGGGAGTCGATCAGCCAGAAGGCGACCGCAGCATTCGACCGCATCCTGGAGAAGCTCAAGCCGGTCATCGAAGGCGTCGGCTGGTTCATGGACAAGCTTGGTGGTGGCGTAGGGGCTGCCAAGGACAAAGCGCTGGAGGTCGCCGAGGGCGGGCTGCAGACCGCGGTGGGCGCCGCCAACATCTACAGCGGCATGAAGGCGCGCGGCGGTGGTGGCATCGGTGACATGGCGCGCGTGGCGTACGCGGTCGGCACCAACGACAACGATGGCCTGAACCGCCGCATGGCCGAGCTGAGCGGCGCGCAGGGACGCCGGGCGCCGGACATGCCCTCGCCCACGATGCGTGCACCGACCACCGTGCAGCAGCAACAGACCAACAACATCACCATCCACCAGCAACCCGGTGAATCCAGCGAATCGGTGGCACGTCGCACTGCAGACGAGCTGCAGCGTCGCAACGCGCTCGCCGCCCGTGGCAGCCTGGCAGACAGGAACTAAGCATGAAGCGCGAGTTCGTAACCGCATCCATCGACAAGCTGTTGTCCCGTTTCCAGAGTAACGACTCCGGCAATGCCCCGGTGCTGCTGATGCTGGGGGGCTTCAAGTTCAGCCTCAACACCGCCGTGTTCCAGAACATCCAGCAGAGCAACGAGTATGGCTGGGCTGCGCAGGAGCGCATCGGGCAGATGGCCGCCCTGCAGTACACCGGCCCCGGCAAGGCCAGCATGACGCTGCCCGGCGTCATCCACTATCAGTTCCGGGGCGCCGGCAATGAGCTCTCGCAGCTGCGCAAGCTGGCAGCGCAGGGCAAGCCACAGCGGCTGCTGACCGGCAAGGGCGGGAACCTGGGGCTGTGGGTCATCGACAAGATCGACGCCACCGCCTCCGGTTTCACCGTCGATGCGGGAATCCAGCGGCACGAATTCACCCTCTCCCTGCGGAAGCACAGCGATGGCACGAACGTATAACACCCGCGACGGCGACGTCGTCGACCGCATCGCGTACGCGCACTATGGCGAACAATCACCGGCCATCCTGCGCGCGGTGTTCGATGCCAACCCGGGCCTGGCCGCGCGCGGCGCGGTACTGCCTGCGGGCCTGGCGATCACCCTGCCGGACGTGCAGCGCCCCGCCGGCGAACGCAAGGGAGTGGCCCTGTGGGATTGAACATCGCACCGGCATTCCGCGTGGTGGCCAACAGCCAGGACATCACCGACAAGATCATGTCGCGCTTCAAATCACTGCGCATCACCGACGAGACCGACAACAGCTCGGACATGCTGGAGCTGCAGCTGGCCGACCATGACCCGTCCGATCCGATCCAGCTGCCGCCGGCAGGCGCGGAGCTGGAGGCCTTCATCGGCTATGACGGCGAAGTGCGGCGCATGGGCCTGTACATCTGCGACGAGGTGGAGATTTCCGGCTACCCGGGCAGCATGACCCTGCGCGCGCGTGCCGCACCGTTCGAGGCCAGCAAGGGCGGCAAGAACGAACTGCAGACACAGAAGACGCGCACCTGGAAGAAGGGCACGACGATCGGTGGCATGGTGCAGCGCATGGCCGCCGAACACGGACTGAGCGCCGCCGTGAGTGGATCGCTGGCATCGATCGTGCTGCCGCTGACGGTGCAGTCGCAGGAATCGGACATGAACCTGCTGCTGCGCCTGGCCAAGCAGCACGATGCCATCGCCAAGCCGGGCGGCGGCCGCCTGATGTTCGTCAAACGGGGCGACTCCACCAGTGCAAGCGGTGAGCGCATTCCCGACGTCACCCTGACCCCCGCCGATGGCAGTAGCTACAAGGTGAGCATCGTCTCACGCGAGAAAACCGGCACCACCATTGCCTACTACCGCGATGTACGCGGTGCCACGCGCCAGGAGGTGAAGTTGGGCAGCGGTGAACCGATCGTGCGCCTGCGCATGGCCTACGCCGACCGCGAAACCGCCGAAGCCGCAGCACGCGCCAAGCACCAGGAACAAGCCCGGCAGACGCGCACGCTCAGCTACACCCTGCCCGGCCGCGAGACGCTGATGGCCGAAGCCACGGTGGTGATGCGGGGCTTCCGCGACGGCGTGGATGGGCGGTGGCTGGTCAAGCGCGCCGAGCACAACATCAGCCACGAGGGCTACGTGACCAGCATCGAGTGCGAACAACCCAACAGTGCCGACGCAGTGAAGGCGGCCAGCAGCGCGCCAGCGACCGAAGGCGAGCAGGTCGGCAGCGAGGTGTAGATCCAGGTGGGGCGCGGATGCGGTTCTCCCGATCCAGTTGCTGTAACACTGCCACGACCTGCCGGCGCTACTCCGTGTATCGGACTGCGTGCACTTTGGCTTGCTCAGGCATGTAGGTGAAGCGATAGGTCATCACCACGACATGGGTACGGGACCACAGCCAGCGTCTTCTTTCGTCGCGCACAACCAGCACACCTTCAGCCGGTCGGGATATCCGCGCGGTGGGAACATCTTCGAAGGCTGACTTGACGTTCAACAGGCCCATCCGGGGCGGCAGCTGCTGTTTCACAAAGCCACTGATGTCCTGCTTCTGAGCACCCTCCGGCGGCGGCATACTGTGAATGCTGTCCAGCATCTGCTCGGCCTTCATCTGTAACGTCACGATGGGCAGCGCGGTTCGCATGGGGTCGGCTGCCGAGCCTCTGCCGGGCGCCAGCACGCCCCACAGGACCAAGGCAATGCCCAACGTCCGGAAGATCCTGCTCCCCATGTGACACTCCCTGCTGGCTTGACGGGCCCATGCGCCCAGGCACGGTATCAGATCACATACTGCGCCTGGCCGTTCCCGAACGACCAGTTCTCCTTCTTCACTTCCACCAGGTTGATGAACACGTCCTCGCGGCGGATGCCCACCGCCGCGTGCAGGCCCTCGGCGATGCCGGCGTACAGCGCCTTCTTCTGCTCCAGCGTGCGCCCTTCGTTCCAGGTGATCTGGATGCAGATGAAATCGTCGGTGCGGTCCACGCCCAGGTAGCCGGGATCGTAGATCAACGTGCCGGGCTCGTGTTCCTGGAAGATCTGGAAGCGATCATTTTCCGGCACGCCCACCACACGCATGGCCTGGTAGATGGCTTCACCGACGCGCTGCAGGTAGTCGGCGGATTTACCTTTGCGAAGATCGATGCGGGCAAGCGGCATGGCGGGGCTCCAGGGCCAGATGGGACGACAGTGAGCCGAGACTACGCCCGTCGGGAGGGGCGGCACAGCGCATGGATGGAACGTCTGCTTTCATGGATGGCACGTTTGTCTGCGCCCGCGCCGGGTGACGTGATTGCCATCTACCTGGGCTGTGTAGCGGCGCTGCTTCGTTCAGACAAGGCGCGGATTACCCCATGGATGGTGGAACCCCGTCTTGGCTGGCGTTGTTGCAACTTTCCTCAATGACTTCCGTCTTTACGTGGATCGATGATCGCATCGCCAAGGCAGCATGCCCTGGTCGGGATTGGCGTCTCGAATAAACGAACAGGCTCACAGGATGTTGCGATCCAGATCGCAGCAAAGAGAATGCACCGACTGCCTTCTATGGCGGGCGGTGCGTGGGGATCGCAAGATCCGCCGGGCCTTTTCTCCCTGTGAGCCTTTCTGCCTTGGTACGCCAACCCGCACCGTCCGCCACCTTCACTCCGAAGGTGGCCTTGCGCCAGTGAGGGTTTCGCCATGACCAAACGAGCCGCATCGTTTCCACGCCTGTACGCCTTGATTGCCGACATCGCCATTCAGGTTCCCGACGACATCGCACGCGAGATCGAGTGCGCATTGGACGAGCAGAACCTGCCCGTGCAGTCACCCGCGTTTTTCGCGTGCCTCAATGCCATCAGCAACGTCGATGGCGAGGACGGGCAGCCGTGCAGCAGCCTCACCCTTGCCGCCAGCAATCACGCGTCGCTGCGTCGCTCGATGGCAGGGCTCACCGCAGTGCTCGATCTGCTGCAGGCCGCCGAACGCACGCGCAACGAGGCCGGCCCGGATGAACAGCTGGGCGCCTTCCACACCGACGGGTTGATCGTGGCCGCGCGACAGCTGGTGCGCGAAGCCAACCATTGCCTGGAAGGTGGAACCGCCTGAGCGACTGGCCGCCACGTGGCTACAATCGCGCAGGGAATCGCAGGAGAACGCAATGGATGCCGAACACCTGGAGTACTTCAAGGCCGCACTGGAAGGCCGCGCAAGCGTGGGCTGGAACGTATGGTTCGCTGCCAACCAGCAGGCGCTGGCACAGCAGCTGAGCCGCCCTGCGCTGCTGCGCTTGAAGTTCAACACACTGGATGAAGCCGAACGCCTGCTCGCGGAGGCTGGCATCGTGCCCCGCAGTACGGCAGGCAAACGCTACGAAATGTACTGCGCCGCGTTCTCGGCAGACGTGGTGGACGCGAACGGTCGTCCGCTGCCAGCCATCTGGCGCGCGGCACACGGCGGTGCCATCGGCCTGCTGGCCGATGGCGAGCACGAAGCCGGCCAGGCCAAGCTGCTTTCGGAGTTCCGCCGCGTCCGCAAGCACGGGCTGCAGCAGGCGCACGAATGGTTGGGCGATCTGTGCTTTGAAGGCGGGATGGAACTGAGCGGCGGCAATGCCGAGGTGGGTCGTAGTCTGCTGGCGGTGGTGGTGCGGGCCGGCAGTGGCTACGACCTGTTGGATGGTGTCGCGATGATGGCCCGCGAACTGCTGGAGGATCCCGGCTGAGATGGAACCCGCCTCGGCAAGCGCCGAGGAACCACAGGCAACAAAAAAGCCCCCATTGCTGGAGGCCTTTTTCGTTCTGCAACATGGTGGGCGGTACAGGGATCGAACCTGTGACCCTTGCCGTGTGAAGGCAATGCTCTACCGCTGAGCTAACCGCCCGGTGTGTTGCTGAGCCGCTCATTATAGGGGCTTTTCAGAGGCCGTCAACACTTTTTCACATAGGTGTTCACGGGCGTTTTCCGGGGCACGCAGCCGAGCATGGCTCGGCTCTCACATCGTGTGGGTCGGCTTGTCCGAGCTGGTCAGGCCAGCCAGCAGGGTCTCGATCTTGTGGCGCACGCCCTCGCCTTCGGCGCCATCGGCCAGCTGCACGCCGATGCCGGCGGTACGGTTGCCCTGCGCACCGGCCGGGGTCACCCAGATCACCTTGCCGGCCACCGGCAGGCGTTCGCTGGAATCGGGCAGGGTCAGCAGCAGGAACACCTCGTCGCCCAGGAAGTAGCGCTTGGGCGTGGGCACGAAGATGCCGCCGTTCTTCACGAACGGCATGTACGCGCTGTACAGCGCGGCTTTGTCCTTCACGGCCAGGGACAGGATGCCCTGGCGGGCGTTGCTGGCACTCATCGATTTCCCCTTGCGGCAGGCCGCTCGTTCACCTTGTTCCAGGCCAGCAGCAACTCGACCACGGCAAGGTCTGCACGCACCGTGGTGCGCAGCAGGTCGCGGGTGCGGTTGGCCGCATCGAACCAGGCTGCAAGCTTGTGCAATCGCTCCGGCGTGGTCAAGGCATCGGTGCTGGCCTGGGCCAGCGCCAGGTCGGCCGCAAAGCGCAGGCGCAGCGCCGCGTTGTCATCACCGCACCACTTCTGCGCCAGCTCCACCGCGCCGGTCTTGCCGGCGGCCAGCTGTTCCAGTTCGCGGCCCACTTCGCGGCGCAGGCTCAGGCCATCTTCGCGCAGCCAGTTGTCGGCCTGGCCGGGATGACCACGCGCAGCCTCCAGCGCTTCGCGCGCAGATGCTTCGCTATGGCCCTGCTGCTGCAGCCAGGCCAGCGCTTCGTGCTGCGGCGGCAGCTTGAATTCCAGGCGCTGGCAACGGCTGCGGATGGTCTGCGGCAGGCGCGCCGGGTCGCTGCTGATCAGCCACAGGTAACGGCCCGGCTGCGGTTCTTCCAGCGTCTTCAGCAGCGCGTTGGCCGCCGAACGGTTGATCGCATCGGCGGGGTCCACGATCACCACCTGCGCCACGCCGTACTGCGGGGTCAGCGCCAGCTTGTCGGTGATCTCACGCACCTGCTCGATGACGATCTCGGTACGCAGCTTGTCGCCACTCTTGTTCGGAATGAAGCTGACCAGCTGCAGGTCCGGATGGGTACCGGCGGCGATCAGCTGGCGCGTGCGCGTGGCATGCGCGGCATCACCGCGCGCCAGCACGTGGTCGGCCAACGCCAACGCCACCTCGCGCTTGCCCAGCCCGGCCGGGCCGCAGATCAACAGGCCATGGCCGAGCCGGTCGGCATCGAGCGCGGCCACCGTCTGATCGAACGCGCGCTGCTGCCACGGCGAGAACGTACTCATGCGCCCTCCCCGCCCTGCAGCCAACGCTCGACGCATGCAACCACATCGGCCGCCACACGCTCCTGTACTTGGCCGGCGTCGATCAGCGCGAAGCGCTGCGGGTCCTGCTGCGCGCGGCTGCGGAACACTTCGCGCACGCGCTGGAAGAAATCATCCTGTTCGCTTTCGATGCGGTCCGGCCACAGGTCGCGGCCATTGGCGCGTGCACGGCCCACGGCCACATCCACATCCAGCAGCAGGGTCAGGCCCGGCAGCAGGCCCACCGCGCGTCGTTCCAGATCGGCAATCCACTGCGGATCGAGGCCGCGGCCACCGCCCTGATAGGCATAGCTGGAATCGGTGAAGCGATCGCTCAGCACATAGGCGCCGCGCTGCAGTGCCGGCCGGATCACCTGGCGCACATGCTGCGCACGTGCAGCGAACACCAGCAGCAGCTCGGCTTCGGCGCTGAGCGGCTCGGCGGCGATCTCGGCATCGGGTTTCAGCACCAGGCCACGGATGCGCTCGGCCAGCGGCGTACCGCCCGGCTCGCGGGTCAGCACCACCTCGTGGCCGTGGCTGCGCAGGCAGTCACGGATGGCATTGATGGCGGTGGTCTTGCCCGCGCCCTCGCCGCCTTCCAGGCTGACGAAACGCGGGTGGCGAAGCAGCGCGGGACTCATTGCGCCGGGGTCTCCTTGGTACGTTGCTGGCGCAGCTGCTGCAGGTAGCGGGCCACTGCGGCGTTGTGCTGGTCCAGGCTGGGCGAGAACACGTGCGCACCACTGCCATCGCCGACGGCAACGAAGTACAGCGCGTCGCCCGACAGCGGCTGCGCAGCGGCCATCAGCGCGTCGCGGCTGGGCATGGCGATCGGGGTCGGGGTCAGGCCGGCACGGGTATAGGTGTTGTAGGGCGTATCGGTGGTCAGGTCGCGACGGCGGATGTTGCCGTCATACGCGGCACCGATGCCGTAGATCACGGTCGGGTCGGTCTGCAGGCGCATGCCGATCTTCAGGCGGCGCATGAACACGCCGGCGATCTGCGGGCGTTCGCTGGCCAGCGCGGTTTCCTTCTCGATGATCGAGGCCATCGTCAGCAGTTCGTACGGCGTGTTGATCGGCAGGTCCGGCGCGCGGCTTTCCCACGCTTCGTCCAGCGCCTTCTCCATCGCAGCGTGGGCACGCTTGAGCACGTCCAGATCGCTGTCGCCGCGCTGGTAGACATAGGTCTCCGGCAGGAAGCGGCCTTCCGGATGCTGGCCACCGAAACCGAGACGCTGCATCAGCGCGGCGTCATCCAGGGTGTCGGTGGTGTGCAGCAGCGGCTCGGCGCGCTTGAGCGCAGCACGCAGCTGGCGGATGTTCCAGCCCTCGACGATCGTGACGCGGTGCTGCAGCACCTTGCCCGCGCGCATGCGCAGCAGCAGTTCGCGCGGGGTCAGGTCGGCGTTGAGCGCGTACTCGCCCACTTTCAGCTTGCCGGCGGCATCGAGCTGGCGCGCCAGCAGCTGCCATTGCGCGTCCTGGCCTTCATCCACACCGGCATCGCGCAGCTTGCGCAGCACGCTGTTCATGCCATCGCCACTGGCGATGACCATGCTCTCGGCGGTCGGGGTGATCGGGGCGTCGGCGAACCGGGTCTGCTGGTAGAAGAACCACGCGCCCGCGCCGGCCACGACAGCGGCCAGCACCACCACCAGCGTTACCACGAACAGACACCCGCGCTTGGCTCCCGCCATGGACTACCTCTGAACTCGATTCCGTCGTGCAGGATACCGTGCCGGTGGATTGGGGTCATGACCGGGTGGCAGATGCCCGCATCCGTGCCGACCAAGGTCGGCAGCCACCAGAACCGCGGCCCCGGATGAATGAGGTTGCCGGCCAGCGGCCGGCACTACCCTTGCTGGCCGAGTGCGCGCAGCAGGCCGCGGGCCTTGGCGCGGGTCTCGTCCAGTTCCTTGTCCGGGTCCGAGTCGACCACGATGCCGGCGCCGGTGCGGAAGCTCACCTCATGCCCGTCCACTTCGGCGGTACGGATCAGGATGTTCAGGTCCAGGTCGCCATCGCGGTTCAGCCAGCCGAACGCACCGGTGTAGGCACCACGCGGCACCTGCTCCAGCTCGCTGATGATCTGCATGCAGCGCACCTTCGGGCAGCCGGTGATGGTGCCGCCGGGGAAGGTCGCGGCAATCACCTCGCCGGGCGTGACCTCCGGGCGCAGATGGCCGCTGACGTTGCTGACGATGTGATGCACGTGCGCGTAGCTCTCCACGGTCATCAGCTCATCGACCACCACGGTACCGGGCAGGCAGATGCGGCCCAGGTCGTTGCGCTCCAGGTCGATCAGCATCACGTGCTCGGCGCGCTCCTTCGGGTGACCGACCAGCTCCTGGATGCGCGCGGCATCGTCGTCGCCTTCGAAGCGTGGACGGGTACCGGCAATCGGCCGGGTCTGCGCATGACCGGCATGCACCGACACCAGCCGCTCGGGCGAGGAACTGACCACGTGGCGGCCGTGCGCGCTGAACAACCCGGCGAACGGTGCCGGGTTGGCGCGGCGCAGCTGTGCGTACAGCGCCTGCGGGCTGACCGGTGCGGCAAACTGCGCGCTCCAGCGCCGCGACAGGTTCACCTGGAACACATCGCCGGCACGCAGGTACTCGATCACCCGGCGTACGCCGTCGGTGAAGCGCTGCGGCGCATCCTCGCCGACCGACTGCGGCGGCTGCCAGCCCTGCCCGGCTTCGGGCAGCGTGGCCGAGGCCATCGCCACCAGCGCATCCAGCAATGCCTGCTCACCGGCTTCGGCAATGACGAAGCTGGCCTCGTTGTGGTGGTCGTGCAGCACCGCGGCCGGGCAGCGCAGCGCCAGCGCGGTCGGGCGGCCGTCCTCGCGCGCACGCGCCGGCAGCACCGGTTCGATCTGGCTGGCCACTTCGTAATCCAGCATCAACGCCCAGCCACCGCGGAACGGCAGGCTGTGGCTGCCGTCATGCGGCAGGCGTTCGTGCTGCCAGGCGCGGTCCAGCACCTGCAGGAAGCTGCCGGCGTGTACCACGTCGTGCTGGTCGCGCACCCGGCCGTCGGCATCCAACCGCAGGACATCGCCTTGTGCGGCCAGCAGCAGGCTCCAGCGGCCCTGGGCGGTACCCGAGGCGGTGGATTCCATCAGCAGCGGGAAGCGCGCCGGATCGTGCTGCTGCAGGGCCAGCAGATCGATCGGGTGCGGCAGCGGGTGGATCAGCGGTGCGTGGGTCATGGCGGCCAGTTCAGGGATTCAGATGCACGGAAGCCGCCTTGCGGCGGCCTCCTCGTGCGTGACGCACGTTCAGTCGAGCAAGCTCGACTCTACCAAGCGGTACCGGGCAATTGCCCGGCACCAGAAACAGGTCAGACGCGCTTGAAGATCAGCGTGCCGTTGGTGCCGCCAAAGCCGAAGCCATTGGACATCACCACGTCGACCTTGGCCTGGCGTGCTTCGTTGGGCACGTAGTCCAGGTCGCAGCCTTCGCCCGGCTGCTGCAGGTTGATGGTCGGCGGGATGACGTTGTCCTGCAGCGCCATCACCGAGAAGATCGCTTCCACGCCGCCGGCAGCGCCCAGCAGGTGGCCGGTCATCGACTTGGTGGAGCTGACCATCATCTTGTAGGCGTGGTCGCCGAAAGCGGTCTTCATCGCCATGGTCTCGCCCAGGTCGCCCAGCGGCGTGGAGGTGCCGTGCGCGTTGAGGTAGCCCACCTGTTCCGGGGTCACGCCGGCGTCCTTCATGGCCATGACCATGCAGCGTGCGGCGCCTTCGCCGTTCTCGCTGGGTGCGGTCATGTGGTACGCGTCGGAGCTGGCGCCGAAGCCGGCCAGTTCGCAGTAGATCTTCGCGCCACGTGCCTTGGCGTGCTCGTACTCCTCCAGGATCAGGATGCCGGCACCGTCGCCCAGCACGAAGCCGTCACGGTCCTTGTCCCACGGGCGCGAGGCCTGTTCCGGGGCATCGTTGCGGGTGCTCATGGCCTTCATCGCGCAGAAGCCGCCCACGGCGGTCGGCGAAGAGCCACGTTCGGCACCACCGACCACCATCACGTCGGCATCGCCGTACTGGATCATGCGCATCGCGGTACCGATCGAATGGTTCGAGGTCGCGCATGCCGACACCGCCGAGAACGACGGGCCCTTCAGGCCGGTGATGATGCTCAGCTGGCCCGGCAGCATGTTGATGATGGTCTTGGGCACGTAGAAGGGCGAGATCTTCTTGCCCTCATGGAACTCGATGGTCTGCTCTTCGATGCCGAGCAGGCCGCCGATGCCGGCGCCGACGATGGCGCCGATGCGCTCGGCATTTGCGTCGGTGATCTCCAGGCCCGAGTCATGCAGGGCCATGAACGAGGCACCGAGGCCGTAATGGATGAACGGGTCCATCTTCTTGGCATCCTTGCCGCTGACCCGGAATCTGCCGAACAGTTCGTTGTCGGCGGTGATGTCGAATCCCTTGACCTCACCCGCAATCTTGGTGGTGAACCGATCCAGGTAGGCATCAGAAACGTTGGTCAGCGGACCGATGCCCGAACGACCATGGGTGATGCCTTCCCAGCTGCTGGCCAGATCATTGCCCAACGGCGAGACGATACCCAGGCCGGTTACGACGACGCGACGCTTCATTGCTGTTTCTCCTGACCCGGATGATTTCTACGGGTAACTCGGTTTGCTTCGATGTGATGCCCAAACACACGGGGCCGCAACAGCGGCCCCATGGGGTGCGGTGCGCGGCGAGGATCAACCCGCACGCGCACTGCCGTCTGACATCAGGCCTTGACGTGGGCCTTGACGTAGTCGATGGCGGCCTGCACGGTGCTGATCTTCTCGGCTTCTTCGTCCGGGATCTCGCACTCGAATTCTTCTTCCAGGGCCATCACCAGCTCGACGGTGTCCAGCGAGTCAGCGCCCAGGTCATCGACGAACGATGCGCTGTTGGTGACTTCTTCTTCCTTGACGCCAAGCTGTTCGACGACGATTTTCTTGACGCGTTCTTCGATGGTGCTCATGGGATCTCGCTCCAGATGGAGTTGTGGTTCAAAAGTGGTCGCCATCAAAGGCGATGGCCGTGGGATAGTGTAGTGGAAACCGGCGCGGCCTTGCATCGCAGCAAAAAACCCGGCAGATCAACCACTTGCGGCGCAATCCCTGCGCCCCTTGCTTACGGCATGTACATGCCGCCGTTCACATGGAGGGTTTCACCGGTGATGTAACCGGCAGCCGGGCTGGCCAGGAACGCCACCGCATGGGCGATGTCTTCCGGCGAACCCAGGCGTTCGAGGGCGATGTCGTTGATCAGCGCGGTACGCGCTTCTTCCGGCAACGCCTTGGTCATGTCGGTGTCGATGAAGCCAGGTGCGACAACATTGACGGTGACACCGCGCGAACCGATTTCCTTGGCCAGCGACTTGCTGAAGCCGATGATGCCGGCCTTGGCGGCCGCGTAGTTGGCCTGGCCGGCATTGCCGGTCACGCCCACCACCGAAGCGATGTTGATGATGCGGCCCTTGCGCGCCTTCATCATGCCGCGCATCACGGCCTTGCTGGTGCGGAACACGCTGGTCAGGTTGGTATCGATGATCGACGCCCAGTCCTCGTCCTTCATGCGCATCAGCAGGTTGTCGCGGGTGATGCCGGCGTTGTTGACCAGGATCGAGATCGGGCCGAATTCCTTGGCGATGCCGTCCAGCACGCTGTCCAGCGCAGCCACGTCGGTGACGTTCAGCGCGCGGCCGTGGCCGCCGTGGGCAGCCAGGCGCTCACCGATCGCAGCGGCGCCGGATTCGGTGGTGGCGGTGCCGATGACGGTGGCGCCCTGGGCGGCCAGCAGATCGGCGATGGCGGCACCAATGCCACGGCTGGCACCGGTGACCAGTGCGATTTCACCCTGCAGGGGCTTGCTCATGATGTTTTCCTCAGGCTGGGGCGGCCGCCGCACCCGTGCCGCGTGCAGCGGCCACCGGTACGGTCGGCAGGAACAAGGGGGATCAGGCCGACCATGCCTCGCGGGCAGCTTCGAAGTCGCCCGGCGTGGCCAGCGAACGGCCGTCGATGGCCTTGTCGATGCGCTTGACCAGGCCGGTCAGCACCTTGCCAGGGCCGCACTCGGCGATCCGGGTGACGCCACGGCCGGCCAGTGCCTGCACGCACCCGGTCCACTGCACCGGCTGGTACAGCTGCTGGACCAGCGCGGTACGGATCGCGTCGATGCCGTCATGCACCTTGGCGTCAACGTTCTGCACCACCGGCAGCTGCGGTGCCTGCCAGGCCAGGCCGGCCATCACTTCAGCCAGGCGGTTGGCGGCTTCGCGCATGAGCGGGGTGTGCGAGGGCACGCTGACGGCCAGCTTGACCGCCTTGCGCACGCCCTTCTCGGCCAGCAGTGCCAGCGCACGGTCAACCGCATCGGCGTCGCCACCGATCACGATCTGGCCCGGCGAGTTGAAGTTGGCCGGCACCACCACCTGGCTGCCTGCCGCTTCAGCGCAGACGTCCAGCACCAGCTGGTCTTCGGCGCCAAGCACGGCGGCCATGGCGCCGACACCGGCCGGTGCGGCTTCCTGCATCAGCTGGCCACGCAGGCGCACCAGGTGCGCACCGTCATGCAGGCTCAGCGCGCCAGCCGCGACCAGCGCGGTGTACTCGCCCAGGCTGTGACCGGCCAGCACCGACGGGCGCGGACCGCCCACGGCGTTCCAGGCGCGCCACACGCCGATGCTTGCGGCCAGCAGGGCCGGCTGGGTGTATTCGGTACGGTTGAGCATTTCCTCCGGGCCGCCCTGGGACAGCGCCCACAGGTCGACGCCGGCACCATCGGATGCCTCGGTGAAGGCTTCACGCACCTGCGGGTGCAGTTCGGCCAGCTCGGCCACCATGCCCACAGACTGCGAGCCCTGGCCGGGGAAGACAAAAGCGAGGGTGGATACGGTCACGCGGTCATCCGCTTGTTGCAATCGAAGCGGGCCATGATAAGGGGGAACATGCCGTGTCGTCTGTACGTGCGCGTATGCACGCGTATGGTGGGTGGCCGGGCAAGCCCAACGGGGTCAGATCCCTTTTCCTGCGGAAAAGGGATCTGACACCTATCAGCCATCAGCAGAACAGCTGCAGGACGTCCAGATCGCCGTCGGCGAGGAAATCCACGCACAGGCCCACCAGCATCAGCACGCCGGTGGTGCTGGCGCCATGGGTGATGAAGATCGAATGGGCCAGCGCGCGCGCCGAACGGCCCAGCTTCATGCAGACCCGGGCGAGGCTGCGCAGGCGGCCGCTGACCGCGTGCACGTGCTCGCGTACCGGCGCCTGAACGTCGCCCATCGCCTCGGCCATCATCGCCTGCAGGTGCTCGGGGCGGTCGGCGTAGTACTTGGCCACGCCGTAGCCGAACATCAGCCAGTCGCGGGCCTGGGCTTCGGACAGATCCATCACTTCCAGCGGATCTTCCTCGAAGTCGATGAAGCCCACCTGCTGCCCATCCCAGGTGAGGTTGCGCGGCAGCGGCTGGCCGAAATAAGCGCCGCGTCCATGAGCCTCGGCAATGGCCTGCATCGCCGCCATCACCAGCCGGTCGCGACCGGCCTCATCGGCCTGGCGCAGGCAGGTATTGAACGAATTGCCGTTGTCGCCGATCACCAGCGCGGCATGGCCGGTGCCCAGCACGTCGGGCACGTTCACGCCCTGCGCCTGCAGTTCCCCCAGGCGACGGGCTTCGGTTTCGCGCGCTGCATCACCGCCGCGGTGCGGTGGCGGGCGCAGGGCATCGAGATGGAAACGGCGGGCAACAAAATTGAGCAGGCCCAGGGCAACTGCTCGGCTTCCCTTGCCGTACTGCTTCAGCCAGGCACGTTGCCCTTCGATGACGATGGGCTCAACCATGACAGGTCCTCCTTAGAACGCGTTACGGCCCCAGAGGGGCCGTAACGACAAAGCTTCACGTTGTCGTAACTTGCACTATCAATAGCGCAACAGGGCCGAACCCCACGTGAAGCCGCCACCGAAGGCTTCCAGCAGCAGCAGTTGGCCGCGCTCGACCTTGCCGGAACGCACGGCGGCATCCAGCGCCAGCGGCACCGAGCCCGACGAGGTGTTGCCGTGCTTGTCGACGGTGACCACCACCTGGTCCATCGACATGTCCAGGCGCTTGGCGGTGGCTTCGATGATGCGCAGGTTGGCCTGGTGCGGAATCAGCCAATCCAGGTCGGACTTGTCCAGGCCATTGGCGGCCAGGGTCTCGTCCACGACCGAGTCCAGCGCCTTGACGGCGTACTTGAACACGTCGTTGCCCTTCATGTTGATGGTGCCGCCACCGTTGGCGCCATCCTTGAAGCCGGTCGAGACACCGACCGGGTTCCACAACAGTTCCTTCTTGCTGCCATCGGCATGCAGGTGGGTGCTGAGGATGCCGGTTTCTTCGTCGGCCTTGAGTACGACAGCGCCGGCACCATCGCCGAACAGCACGCAGGTGGTGCGATCGTTCCAGTCGACCATGCGGGTCAGCGTTTCAGTGCCGATCACCAGCACGTGCTTGCAGTCGCCGGAACGGATGAACTTGTCGGCCACGCCCAGCGCGAACACGAAACCCGAGCAGGCGGCGTTGACGTCGAAGGCGGGGCATCCGGCCACACCGAGCTTTGCCTGGATCAGGCACGCGGTGGACGGGAAAATGAGGTCAGGCGTGGTCGTACCGACCACGATCATGTCGAGCTGCGAGGCATCGATGCCTGCGGCTTCAAGCGCGCGCAGGGCGGCGTTGTAGCCAAGGTCGCTGGTGGTTTCGCCTTCGGCCGCAATGTGCCGTTCACGAATTCCGGTGCGCGACTGGATCCACTCATCCGAGGTTTCGACCATTTTTTCCAGGTCGGCGTTGGTCAGGACTTTTTCCGGCAAATAGCTACCGGTGCCCGCGATCCTCGAGTAGATCCGCTTGCTCATCATGTTTCCTGTTGCGCGGGCCGCCGATCACCGGCACGCCCGGGAAAGAAGGCAAAGGCCGCTGCCCGGAGGCAGCGGCCTTCCCGGCACATCAATCTTCTTCGACGGCCGAGGTCTTGGTCTGGATGACCTTCTTGCCGCGGTAGAAACCATCGGCAGTGATGTGGTGACGCAGGTGCACTTCGCCGGTGGTCGGGTCGGTCGACAGCTGCTTGGCGCTCAGGGCGTCATGGGCACGACGCATGCCGCGGCGGGACGGGGTGACACGGGATTTCTGCACAGCCATGGGATTGCTCCAAACTCGGTTCGTTTTGCTTCGTCGTATCGTCGCGCAGGACGCCAGCGCCCAGCACACTTTCGCTTTCGCCGCAGCCGCCGACGACAATCCGGCTGCTATTGTTTCTTCAGTGCCGCCAACGCCGCAAACGGGTTGGCCTTCTTCGTTTCTTCTTCGCTCGGCGCCCAGTCCTTGTCGACTGCTTCGCCATCGGGCGACAGCGGTACAACCGGCACTGCCAGCACCAACTCATCCTCGACCAGGTCCAACGGACGCAGCTGGCCGTCTTCCGGCACCAGCAACGCCTCGTATTCCTCCGGCAAGGACGATTCCTCGTCCTCGTCGCGGATCAGGCCAAGCCTCTGGGTCACCTTCACCGGCAACAGGAATCGCTGCATGCTGCGCTGACAGGTCAGCGGCAACGCGGTGTCGATGGTCAGTTCCACATAGGATACCCGCAAGACGTCGTCGCGACCGAATTCAAGCGAGTAGGCACACTCGCCGTCGGTATCTGCGACCAACCCCTGCAGGCGGGTCAATTCAGCCAGGGAGACCTGACCGTCGAAGCGCCTTCGCGCTACAACCATCCGCCAGGCATCCAGCGTTTCGGGCACGTTCGCGGACATAAGCCGCTGAATACTAAGGATCGGGGCGGCG
Organism: Stenotrophomonas maltophilia; assembly: GCF_003205835.1. Lineage (GTDB taxonomy): Bacteria > Pseudomonadota > Gammaproteobacteria > Xanthomonadales > Xanthomonadaceae > Stenotrophomonas > Stenotrophomonas riyadhensis. The sequence continues at coordinate 985,415 of NZ_CP029773.1, read as the reverse complement.
GCTGTCAAATGCCCGCCATACAGGACTTGCCGCTGGCGCTGCGGACGGGCCAGACTGCCGCGCCCTGCCCCGGTATTGTCGCATGTCACTGGTCCTGGCCTCCACCTCCCGCTACCGCCGCGAACTGCTGCAACGGCTGGGCCTGCCGTTCGACTGCGCCCGCCCGGAGGTGGATGAAACCCCGTTGAACGGCGAGGCCCCGCAGGCTCTGGCCACGCGCCTGGCTGCGGCCAAGGCCGCCGAGGTGGCTGCCCGCCATCCGGGCGCCTGGGTGATCGGCTCGGACCAGGTGGCCGACCTGAACGGGCAGTCGCTGGGCAAGCCCGGCACGGTCGAGGCCGCCCATGCTCAGCTGGCGGCGATGGCCGGGCAGACCGTGCGCTTCCATACGGCCGTCTGTCTCAGCCGCGATGGAGATTCGTTCACGGCCATCGACCTGACCGAAGTGCGTTTCCGCGCGCTGGAACGGGATGAGATCGCCCGCTATGTCGCCGCCGAACAGCCGCTGGACTGCGCTGGCAGCTTCAAATGCGAGGGCCTGGGCATCAGCCTGTTCGAAGCGATCGACAACCGCGACCCGACCGCGCTGGTCGGCCTGCCGTTGATCGCGGTGTGCGGACTGCTGCGCAAGGCAGGTTTCGCGGTGCCCTGAACTGCGGGGTGCACCACCTTGAACTGTAGAGTCGAGCCATGCTCGACTGCTTCTGCTGTAGATGGCAGGTGGCCCGGGAAAAGCAGTCGAGCATGGCTCGACTCCACAAAAGCAGGCGTCAACGAACCTCGAACGGCTGCTCCTGCCACGCCTCCACGCTGCCATCGCGGCCGTACAGGCGCAGGCCCAGCCAATGCCGCCCTGGTGCCAGCGTCGTCGTGTCCAATGAGGCATCGAAGCCGACTGCGGGATGCTGCGGGTCGGTGCTGTCCGGCCAGGTCTGGCGCACATCGAAGGCGCGTCCATAGCGCGCATCACCGATCGAGCGGCCATCCACCAGCACTTCAACCCGTGCCAGACCGACACCGTCCTTGAACGCCCAGCCCTTGATCGCGAACATGCCGGACACCGTCTCGCCATTGGCGGGTGCATCCAGCCAGGCCATCGCCGGGGTCACACACGGCCCGGTTGCCCGCTGCACCGGCAACCGGAACAGCAGGAAACGCTGGAACCCATGGTCGCTGCTGACCACCCGCGGCGCGGGCAATGGCCCCACCTGCTCGCAGATGGCGTGATAGCGCTCAAGCAGTTCGCGATAGCGCTGATCGCTGGGCGACAGGACCAACAGCATCGGCACCCTACGCTCGCCTTCATGCAACAAGCCCCACTGCGCGAGCTGCGCGGTGCGTCCATGCTTGTCATTGAGCGGATGCGGCAACACTTCAATATTCCCGTTGCCAAGCTGGAACCCAAGTTCGGCGCCAACCTTGAAGTTGCCCGCCAGCACGCGCGTTCCCTCCGGCATCTGGCGCAACTCGTCGTGCACGGCGACCGCCAACGGCTGCCAGCCGGCGAAATTGCGCGGGTAGTACTTGCTGCCCGCCAACTCTTCGCGCAACGAAGGCGTGGACGCCATCAGGTAGTAGCCGAACGCGAGCACCATGCCTGCGCCTGCCAGCCACCAGCCGGTGCGCCGCAGCCAGCGCGGCCACCCGTTGAGCACCACCGGCACGGCCACCAGCAACGCCAGGTAGCCCGGCAGCGGCCAGTGGAAACTGATGCGCTCGACGTCGGTGAAGAAACCCAGCAGGAAGATGCCCAGCGTGGAAACGCCCCCCACCAGCCCGAAGTAGCGCCACTGCACGCGCGCGCCACCGCCGCTGCGGGTACCGGCCAGCGCCACCTTCCACATCGCCATGCACAGGATCGGGGTGACCAGCATCGGCTGGATCACCAGGAACCACAGCCCACCCCACTCGAATGTCCAGGGATGGCGCTCGACCACCTGGAACTTCAGGCCGGCATCGTGATTCTCTGCATTCCACGCCAGCAGCGGCAGCCATGCCAGCACGCCCACCGCCAGTGCCACCCACACGCGTGGATCACCCAGCATGCGCCGCCCCTGCGGCAGCGCCAGCAGCGCGATGAAGCCGACGCCGATGACACCAATGAAGCGATAGTGGCTGAGCGCACCGATCGCCAGGCCCAGCGCGAGCTTCATCGCCGACGATGCGTCGACGTTGTGCAGCAGCCGCGCGCCGGCGTGCAGACAGATCACTGCCGCCAGCGCCATCGGCACATCCGGCACTGCCAGCAGGCCCAGCGTCGCCGACAACGGCATCAGCAGCGTGAGGCTGCCCGCCTGCCATCCCGCCACATTGCCGAACCAGCGCGTGGCCGTGCGCACCACCAGCAATGGCAGCAGCGCGCCGATGGCCAGGAACGGCAGGCGCAGAGCAAGCACATGATGGCCACCGATCTCCACGCCCAGCCGTGCCAGCCATGCGGTCAGCCCGGGCAGATCCGAATACGCGGCCGCCAGGTGCTGGCCTTCCTGCCAGTAGAACGCTTCATCGACGAACAGCGGCAGGCGCGCAGCGACCACCAGCTTGGCCGCTGTGACCAGCGTCCATAACCAGAGAAATATCGTTCGTGCGCGCTGTTCGCCTTGCATTGCTCTATGGATAATCGTGTGGATTCCAGATCTGAGACGATCATGACAGCTTCGTCCCCCAATCCCAGCATGCTAACCGATCAACTGCGTCAGGCCCTGCGGGAGGCACAGGATCAGGTGAATGCACTGGTACTGGGCAAGGTGCCGGAAGTCAGGCTGGCTTTCGTCGCCCTGCTTTCCGGCGGCCATCTGCTGATCGAAGATCTGCCCGGCCTGGGCAAGACCACACTGGCGCATGCACTGGCCAGCAGCCTCGGCCTCGGCTTCCAGCGCGTGCAGTTCACCTCCGACCTGCTGCCCGCCGATGTGCTCGGCGTCTCGGTGTATGAAGCAGGCAGCCGCCAGTTCCAGTTCCACCCGGGCCCGGTGTTCACCCATGTGCTGCTGGCCGACGAGATCAACCGTGCGCCGCCACGCACGCAGAGCGCACTGCTGGAGGCGATGGCCGAACAACAGGTCACCCTGGATGGACAGACCCACACCCTGCCCGATCCTTTCTTCGTGATCGCTACGCAGAACCCGGTGGATCTGTCCGGCACGTTCCCGCTGCCGGATTCGCAGCTGGACCGCTTCCTGCTGCGACTGGCGATGGGTTACCCCAGCGCGCAGGCCGAGCGCGAGCTGCTGCGCGGCACCGATCGCCGCGACCTGATCGCGCGTGCCGTACCGAAACTGGATGACACCCAGGTGCGCGCGCTGCGCGACGCAGTGAACCAGGTGCATGCCAGCGACGCGCTGATCGACTATGTGCAGGCACTGCTGACCCGCAGCCGCCAGCATGCCGGTGTGCGCGTGGGCCTGTCACCACGTGCGGGCCTGGCGCTGCTGCGCGCGGCCAAGGCACATGCACTGCTGCTGGGGCGCGGCCATGTGGTGCCCGAAGACGTGCAGACCCTGTTCGTGGCGGTGGCCGGTCACCGACTGGTGGCGGAAGCCGAGTCCAGCTCGGGACCGGCACTGGCACGCGCGATCCTGCAGACCGTTGCGGTCGACTGAGCGTGGCCACGCGCTGGGCACAACTGCAGCTGATGGCTCGACCGCGCAGGCCCGAAGCGCTGCCGCAGCGGCTGGACCGCCACCGCATTTACGTACTGCCCACCCGCTTCGGCCTGTTCGTCGCCACCCTGTTGGCAGCAATGCTGCTGGGCGCGTTGAACTACAACAACAACCCGGCGCTGCTGCTGGCCCTGCTGCTGGCAGCCGCAGCGATCGCCAGTGCCATCGCCGCGCACCTGCAGCTGTCCGGCGTGCAGATCGACGCGATCTCCGCCGAACCGGTTCCAGCCGGGCAGCCGCTGCGCCTGCGCGTGGACCTGTCACTGCGCGATCCCCGTGCACGTCACGGCCTGCACCTGCAACTGGGCGACAGCGAGGCCTGGACCTCACTGCCTGCCCACGGCCGCGGCGAAGTGGAACTGCAGGTACCCAGCGAGCGCCGCGGCTGGCTGGAGCTGCCGCGCATCCGCCTGTCCACCACACAGCCGCTGGGCCTGGTGCGGGCATGGTCGTGGGTCTGGCCGGAACAGCCACTGCTGGTCTATCCACTGGCCGAAGCACTGAGCCCCGCGCTACCGGAGAGCGGCAGCGATCCGCTGCACACCCGCGCCCATGCCAGCGGCGAAGAGCTGCACCAGCTGCGGCCGTACCGCGCGGGCGATGCCCCGCGCAGCATTTCCTGGAAGCATTCGGCGCGCCGCGACAGCCTGCTGGTTCGCGAATATGAAAAGCCGATCGGCATCGAAGTCCTTCTGGACTGGCGCACGCTGGCGCCGCTGGGCCATGAAGCACGCATCGCGCGGTTGGCACGCTGGGTGGACATGGCCGAGCGCGAAGGCCGCCGCTACACCCTGCTGCTGCCAGCACATCCTCCTTTCGGCCCCGGCCAGGGCGCCAGCCACCACCACCTGTGCCTGCGTGCGCTGGCGTTGATGCCGCATGACTGAACCCACTCTCCTGCTCGACCGCACGACCCGCAACTGGACCCTGGCCAGCGCGGCGCTGGCGCTGCTGCCGTTGCTGCTGCAGCTGCCACCGCTGTTGGCGGGCGTGATCGCAGCGGCGGCAATCGTCACGGCGGTCCTGTCATGGCGAACGCTGTTGCCGATGCCGGTGCGCCTGCTGCTGGTGCTGGCCATGCTCGCCGCCATCATCTGGCAGATGGGCATGGTGCGCCCCGGCCGTGATACCGGCTGCGCCCTGCTGGCGGCGATGCTGGCGATCAAATCCAGCGAACTGCGCAGCCTGCGCGATGCGCGCAGCCTGCTCGGCTTCGCGCTGTTCTCGCCGTTTGCGGCATTCCTGCTTGATCAGGGGCCGCTGACCACGGCGCTGGCTGCGCTGGCCGGGGTCAGCGCGCTGCTCGCCCTGCAACGCCTGGCCCAGGATGAAGGCCATGCCGGCCGCCTGCCACTGCGCGGGCAGCTGCGCGGGGTCGGCCGCCTGCTGGCGATCGGCCTGCCGCTGGCACTCGCCTGCTTCTGGCTGTTCCCGCGCCTGGCAACGCCGCTGTGGGGCGTTCCCGAGCGCGCCGTCGGCACACCGGGGCTGTCCGACAGCATGGAACCCGGCCAATGGCTGGACCTGATGGCCGATGACACCCCGGCGTTGCGCGTGCAGTTCTTCGGTGCCGTGCCCGAGCCGGCGCAGCGCTATTGGCGCGGGCCGGTACTGACCGCCTTCGATGGCCGGCGCTGGACGCGCGACCGGGCCAGCGCGCGACGGCCCGCGGCAGTGGTCGATGCCGGTGCGCAGGGCTGGGACTACCAGATCGACTACGAGCCCACCGACCGCCGCCAGCTGGTGGCGCTGGACCTGCCCAGCCGTGCCCCTGCGGGCAGTACGCTGGACGCGGACATGAGCCTGAGCAGTGAACGTTCGCTGGCCTCGCTCAGCCGCTGGCGACTGCATTCGGCGCCACCGCAACGCTTCGACAGCTCACTGTCGCCCTACCTGCGCCGCGCCACACTGCAGCTGCCCGCCGGCTTCAATCCACGTACGGCGACCCTGGCCCATCAGTGGCGGCAGGACGCCGGCAGCGATGACGAGGCCATCGTCCGCCGCGCGCTGCAATGGATCACCACCGATTTCTCCTACACGCTGGAAACGCCGCCGGCGGGACGCGATCCGGTCGACGAGTTCCTGTTCGGCTACAAGGCCGGCTTCTGTGAACACTTCAGCGCCGCCTTCGTGGTGCTGATGCGCAACGCCGGCATTCCGGCACGCGTGGTGACCGGCTTTGCCGGCGGCACCCGCAACCGCCTTGGCGACTACTGGGTCGTACGCCGGATGGACGCCCACGCCTGGGCCGAGGTCTGGCTGCCCCAGCGTGGCTGGGTGCGCATCGATCCCACCGCCGCCGTGGCACCGGAACGCATCCTCGACACCCTCGACGACCGCCTGCAGGCCGGCACTGACAGCCCGTTGCAGCAGCGCTGGCTGCAGCTGGGGCAGATGGGCGACTGGCTGCGCCGCGGCTGGAACGACCTGGTACTGTCCTTCGATGCACGCCGCCAGCAGCAACTGCTCAAGCCATTCGGGCTGGACGAGCTCGGGCCGGGACAGCTGATCACCGGCTTCGTGGTCGCTGCGTTGCTGGCACTGGCGTGGATGGCCTGGCTGCTGGCCCGCGGCGAGCGCGAACGCGATCCCCTGCTGCGTGCCTGGCATGGACTGGGCCGACGCTATGCCCGCCTCGGGTGGGCGCGGCACCCCCATGAAACCGCAGGGGACTGGGCGCGTCGGGTGCACGCCCAGCACCCCGATCCCGCCCTGCTCGCGCTCAGCCAGCGTTTCGCTGATGCGCGTTACGCTGGAACTTGCACCGACCTCGCTTCATTATTGCGGGACCTGCGCAGGCATCGCCCGACTTCCGGAGCCTCCCCATGAACACCAAGTTCCTTCTTACCGCTGTGGCCACGCTGGCCCTGTCGGCCTGCGCCACGGCCCCCAAGCCGCTGCAGGGACAGTTCAGCCTGGTCTCCCCGCGCGACTCGGTCGCCACCCAGCAGGTCGGCACGCCGGTCCGTTGGGGCGGCCGCATCATCGAAACCAAGCCCGGCCAGGGCGAGACCTGCTTCCAGATCATCTCGCGCCCGCTCAATGGCAGTGGCCGCCCGAATACCACTTCATCCGACGCCAGCGACGGCCGCTTCATCGCCTGCCGTGCCGGCTTCTACGACCCGGCTGTGTTCGAGGCCGGCCGCGACGTGACCTTCATCGGCAAGATCGACGGCTACCAGAACACCCGCATCGGTGATTACGACTACCGCCTGCCGAAGCTGTCGGCCGACGTGATCTACCTGTGGCCGGAACAGCGCCAGGTTGACGTGGTGCCCTACCCCTATGGCCCGTGGGGCCCGGGTCCGTACGGCCCGTACTGGGGCGGCTACGGCCGTTGGGGCTGGTGGTGATCGCCACCGCACAGGCATGACGGAAAAGGCCGCCCTCGGGCGGCCTTTTTTCATCCAGTGGGTTCACACCGCGCGTGGATGCCGGGCGCTCAACGCCCCGGGGTACCGAAATGCCCCAGCGGCGCACCGGCCAGCAGATGCATGTGGATATGGAACACAGTCTGCCCGGCATGCTCGCGGCAGTTCATCACGATGCGGTAGCCGTCCTGAGCGAAGCCCTCGCGGCGCGCGTACTCGGCGGCAGCCAGCGCCAGCTTGCCGATCAGGTGCGCCTGCGACGGCTGCAGGTCATCCAGGGTCGGGATGATCTCGTTCTTCGGAATGAACAGCACGTGCACCGGCGCCTGCGGTGCGATGTCCTTGAAGCCCAGCACCTCGTCATCCTCGTAGACGATGGTGGCCGGGATCTCGCGACGGATGATCTTGCTGAAGAGGGTTTCGTTGCTCATGGTCGGCCTCGGCGGGAATGTCGTCCGCATTGTAGGCCGCCCGCGCCAGGCCATGCCTGGCCTTCGCTCAATCGCGGAATTCGCTGCGCGTCCCGAACGCGTGCGACAGCGTGCCGCGATCGACATATTCCAGTTCACCGCCCAGCGGCAGGCCCTGCGCCAGGCGGCTGGGTTGCACCCTGCGTGCGCGTGCCAGCTGCGCCAGGTAGTGCGCGGTGGCTTCACCTTCGACGGTGGCGCTGGTGGCGATGATCAGCTCCTGTACCTCACCTTCGGCCAGGCGCTGTTCCAGCTGTTCCAGGCCCAGTTCGCGCGGGCCGATGCCATCGAGCGGCGACAGACGCCCCTGCAGCACGAAGTACACACCGCGGAAACCCGTCGCGTTCTCGATGGCCAGGCGGTCGGCCGGCGATTCAACCACGCACAGCTGGCTGCGTTCGCGGCTGCTGTTGGCGCAGGTCGGGCACAGCTCGGTTTCACTGAAGTCACGGCACTGCGCGCAGTGACCGATGCGCTCCACCGCCAGCGCCAGGGTTTCGGCCAGGCGCTGGCCACCTTCGCGCTCACGCTCGAGCAGGTGGTAGGCCATGCGCTGCGCGGTCTTCTGGCCTACGCCAGGCAGCACCCGCAGGGCGTCGATCAATTGTTCAAGCAGGGGTGCGGACACGGCGGCATGCTTTGATGGCGTCGAGCAGGCTCGACGGCTACGTGTAGAGTCGAGCCATGCTCGACTGGGGGGTGGAGCCGTCGAGCAAGCTCGACGCTACGGGGCGCCTGCAGCGACAGGCGCCCCGCCGGGCATCAGAACGGCAGCTTCATGCCCGGCGGCAGCTGCATGCCGGCGGTGGCCGAGCCCATCTTCGACTTCGACTCGGCGTCGATCTTGTTCGAGGCATCGTTGAAGGCGGCGGCGATCAGGTCTTCCAGCATTTCCGGGTCGCTGGCCAGCGAGGGGTCGATGCGCACCTTGCGGCATTCCTTAGCGCCGGTCAGGGTCACGCTGACCATGCCGCCACCGGCGCTGCCGGTCACTTCGATCTTGGCGATTTCTTCCTGGGCCTTCTGCAGGTTTTCCTGCATCTTCTGGGCCTGCTGCATCAGTTGGGCGATGTTGCCGCGCATAGTGTCTTACTCGTCAAAAGAACGGATGGAATCGGAAACAACCCGGGCACCGTGCTGTTGGATCAGCACCTGCACTTCCGGATCGTCCATGAAAACAGCCTCTGCCACCTGTTGCCGCTCGCCACGCTGGCGGTCGGCACGCTGGTGCAGGGTCTCAGCCGGAACGTGTTCGATTTCAACGGTCTCGACCAGGATCTTCGGCGCCTGGCCGAGGGCCTTCTCCAGCATCTCGCCCAGGGCGGCCAGCGCGCGCTCCGAACGCAGGTATTCAAATCCGGGCGAAAGGCCCAGTTTCAAGGTCCCGTGCTGGCAGCTGATGAAAGCAGCGTTGGCGGCCAACTGCCGCGACGGGCCGCTCAGGCCGCTGTTGGCAACCAGATCGAGCCAGTCCTCGGCGCTGGCCAGATCGCTGACACCTTCCAGCGGCGCGGCCTGCTGCACTGGCGCGGGTTCGACCGGCGCGATGGCGATGCCATCGGCACGGAACGGGCGCTCCAGCTCGGCAGGCGCCGCTTCGGCCGGCGCTGCTACCGGCAGGGCCGGCGGCTCGTGCCAGGGCGCAGCCATGGCGGCGTCCGGGCCGGACATCTCCGCCGCCAGCGCCTCGTCGCGGGCCGCGGCTTCGTCGGTGGCCCACGGCGGCAGGTCGTCGTTGGTCTCTGCGCTGGCGGTCGGCGGCGGCGCTTCGGCTTTTACCGGCGTCGGTGACACCGGCTCTTCCACCGGAACCGGCTCGGGCTCCGGCGCCGGGTCCGGTTCGGGTTGCGGAGCCGGCTCAGGTTCGGGTTCAGGTTCGCGCGGCGCGGCCTGCACCGGAGCGGCCACCTGCGCCACGGCGGGGCTGGCCGACGCTGCGGCAGCAGCCGGCGGCGCCTCCTGGGTACCGATTCCGCTGCCACCACCGGCAACGTTGCCACCCGCAGCACCTTCCACCGACTTCGGTACCGGCGGTACCGCTGCGGCCGGACGGAATGCCAGCATGCGCAGCACGGCCATTTCAAAGCCGGCGCGCGGGCTCGGCGCCAGCGGCAGATCGCGGCGGCCGTTCAAGGCCATCTGATACCAGAGCTGCACCACTTCCGGACGCAGGAGCTCGGCGAACGCCGTCGCGTCCAGGCCTTCGGCAGCCGCTGCGGCACCCGGTACCAGCTGCTGCACCTGGATGCGATGCAGGCCTTCGGCCAGCGCTTCCAGTACGCCGCTCCAGTCCGGCGAGAATTCGGCCAGCGCAGCCACCACCTGCAACAGGCGCGGACCATCGCCCTCGGCCAGCGCATCGAGCATGGCCGACACCTGGGTGCGGTCGACGGTGCCCAGCATGGTGCGCACCACGTCCTCACGCAGCGCGCCGCCGGCATAGGCGATCGCCTGGTCCAGCAGCGACAGGCCGTCACGCAGGCTGCCGTCGGCGGCCTTGGCCAGCTGCACGATCGCGCTGCCATCGGCTTCGATCTCTTCGGCCGCCAGGATGCGGGTCATCTGGCCCTGGATCTGATCCTCGTCCAGTCGCTTGAGGTTGAACTGCAGGCAACGGCTGAGCACGGTGACCGGCAGCTTCTGCGGATCGGTGGTGGCCAACAGGAATTTCACATGTTCCGGCGGTTCTTCCAGCGTCTTCAGCAGCGCGTTGAACGCCGCCTTGGACAGCATGTGCACTTCGTCGATCAGGTAGACCTTGTACTTGCCGCGCGAGGGCATGTACTGCGCGTTCTCGATCACCTCGCGCACGTCATCCACGCCGGTGTTGGACGCGGCGTCGATTTCCAGCAGGTCGATGTAGCGGCCGGCGTCGATGTCCAGGCAGGCCGCGCACTGACCGCATGGGTCTGCGCTGGTGCCCTGCTCGCAGTTGAGCGACTTGGCGAAGATGCGCGCGATGGTGGTCTTGCCCACGCCGCGGGTGCCGGTGAACAGGAACGCATGGTGGACCCGGCCGCTGTCCAGCGCGTTGCTGAGCGCACGGACCACGTGTTCCTGGCCCACCAGCTCGGCAAAACGCTTCGGACGCCACTTGCGGGCAAGGACGAGATAGGACATCAGGCCACCGTTTTCCATCGGATGTTCCATTGTGCCATGCCTGTCCAGCCCCCTCGCCTCCGGCACGTCCTTCGCAGGTTCCTGACCGGGGTGCTTGTGAAGTGCCGCGCAGCCCGCTAGAATCTGCGCCCCTGCTGAGGCGTTTGCCGATGGCAGGGATCCGGAGAGGTGTCCGAGTGGTTGAAGGAGCACGCCTGGAAAGTGTGTAAGCGTCTAAACCGCGCTTCGGGGGTTCGAATCCCCCTCTCTCCGCCAGTTATCCAATAGGTAGTGGCTCCGGCCAAGCAATTCCAGAGCTACCCTACTAAAAGACCTACTACGCCTGATGTGCTGGGCTAGGTAGGCGAAAAGGCCACCTGTCGAGGTGGCCTTTTTGTTGTTCAGTCGCAGCCCGTGCGACACCGCCCCCTTACAACAACCCTACCAATCATCGCAGGGGGCATCATGGCTAAGTGGGCGGATTACGGCATTTCGGCTGTCCGGTACAACGCGGCGCATACGCACATCGATAGGGTACGCATCCATCAGGACAACGGCGACACCTTCGGAGCAGCCGCGGAGCATGAGCGGGCTACCATCGTCAAAGCGATCAAGGATGGGGTCACGTTCATCACGATCCCCCAAGCGAACGGGCAGTGGCAGAAGGGCCAGCCGGTCTACATCATCAAGGTCAACGGGGTCGAGTACATCAAGACCGTGGACAACGGATTGCCCCGGGACAACCTCGAAAACCTGCCGGAGTTCTGACAGGCAAGGAGTGGGGCTATCTTGCGCTCATGGCCAATCCGCGACTGACACCCGACCAGCTCGACCTCGCCCGTGCCCTGCTCGATGAAGTGCGGGCGAGGCTCGCGGACTTGAGCGGCGGCGACAAGGAACTGCTCTTTGCCTACCGCCGGAAGCTCGCGAAGGAGCTGACCTATGACGAGCGCAGCAAGCCGATGGTCCGGCGGCGCTTGAAGCAGCTCAAGATGAAGGAGCAGGAAGGGCTGTGCCCGCTCTGCAACGAGCCCTTGCCCGAGCGAGGAGCAGTGCTGGACCGCGCTCGGGCCGTCGATGGCTACACGCCCGAGAACACCCGACTGATTCATGCCGCCTGCGACGTCGCCCATCAGGCGGCAAAGGGCTACGCCTAGTCCCGACCGCGCAGCTGGTACAGACCCGGCCCAACTTTTTTGAACTTGGAAGCAGCTCCTAGTCGGCTAATGTTGCGTTGCAGAAGCGCAGAGAGGGTGTTTTCTGGCGTACTGCCTGCGCTCTCTAGGTTCCCCGCAGCCACGGCTCGCTCGACTATCTCGCGCACCCGCAACGGCTTTCCGGCACGCTTTAGCACAGCCTCGGCAGTCGGCAAGAACCCTTCACCAGCTCTCTTTGGCATACGTACCCCCACTTCGTTCTGGACAGGAACAATTTAGCATGCGTAGCATGGGTCTATGCCCAAGAAAAACATCGATCCCCGCATCCTCGCGCTATGCGAGAAGGTCACAAACAAGCGCCCGAAAACGGCGATTGACCACATCATCAAGCATGGCCATATCACGACGGAGGAGCTGCAGGAGGTATATGGATATGACCACCCTCCGCGCGTTGCCGGTGATGTCCGGGACGAAGGAATCCCACTGGAGACTTTCAAGCTAGTAAGCGGCAGAACCGGGCGGAAGATCGCCGCCTATCGTTTTGGCGATCCAGCTGACATCAAAGCGGGCCGGATCGGCGGGCGGAAGGCGTTCTCAAAAGCCTTCAAGTTGGCGCTGGTTGAACGCTATGGCGAGTTCGACACTCTTACATCGCAACCCGTTGCAGCTCGGTATCTTCAGATTGACCACCGCGTCCCATACCAAGTTGTTGGCGATGCGAACCACGACGAAAAGAACCTCGACGCGTACATGCTCCTCGATGCGTCCAGCCAACGTGCGAAGTCATGGTCATGCGAGCATTGCGAAAACTGGAATAGCATCCATGACGAGACGATTTGCCAGCGCTGCTATTGGGCGTCTCCGGAAAGCTACACACACGCGGCGATGAACGAGATTCGCCGCGTCGATATACAGTGGGGTGGCGATGAGGTCGGCACCTATGACGCACTTGCGGCTGAGGCGGAACAGAAGGATATTTCCATTGCGGCGCTGATCAAGCAGAAGCTACAGGGCTAAAGCTGCCTGCATGTCTTTTGGTTGACGAAAGACCTTTTCGGAGGGGGCCTTCAAGTTCCCCGAGAGGTACAAACTCTCGATTGTTTGGTCGGATTTGCCCTGCAAAGTCGCTTGGCTCGACCTGCCTGCGTGAAGCAGCAAGCGCGTCATGCCGAGTGATGACGGAAGTTCGGGGCCATACTCCTTTTCACCAGTCATCCCATCGTAGGAAAGCGCAAAGCGAATCGAGCGCGAGTTGAGTGCGTTGAGGCCTACGATCAAATCGTCGGGTAGCAGCTGCTGGTGATACCGCTTGTCGCGCCCAATGCTTGTACCCATGTAGGGTGGATCCATGTAGACAAAGTCATTTGGCGTCGCATCAGCCGTCGTTTTCGTCCAATCCCCTTTCCGGAACTCTGTCTTTCCGCGAAGCAGAGTTGAGGCGCCAGCGATTGCGGCCTCCATCTTGTCGGGTGCCATCCCCAGCCTACGCTTGTCGTGCGATTGAGTGAATCGCCCTCCGCCGTTGAAGCGCACCGCGTTCTTGACGCAACGGCAAATCAGGTACAACAGATCTACAGGGTCTTTCTCTGCGTTGTATCGCTCGCGAACACGATTGAAGTAGTCTGCTGAGGCGGTCGCCTGACCCTGCCAGATTTGCGCATACTGTTTTGATGTTTTGGACGGCCGCTCGATAATCGACGCCCAAAGGTCGATGATCGGCTCAAGTGTATCGCCCAGGACATACCGCTTGGCGACGCCGTGATGTGCAGCGAACAACGTCATCGCGGCAGAACCTGCGAAGGGCTCATAAAATGTGGCGATTCCGGACGGAAGAAGGGGGTAGATCATCGGAGCAAGCATTCGCTTGCTGCCTTGATACGGAATCGGATGTGGGAGCTTCTTTGCCATGCGTCTCTTCTGCGTTTCAAAACGGATTCTTGTTGCTAATGGCGAGTCTACGCGGCGGGCATGCTTAGGGCTAGGCAAACCGGCTCGGATTCGTGTCAGGATTCTACCTGCTGGCCGTCTCATGGAAAGATCCACCGCGGACTCTCACCCAGCAGGGTCCGCGGCGCGAGCCGCCAGCCCCGGGAGGTCTGGATACGTCCGGCCACGAGGCCATCCAGCGAATCGGGCCGTAGGCCGTGTTCCTCGCGCATTTCAGCCTTGGTCCGGGACACGATCCGCCCGGACGCGACGTGCTGCCAGCGGTAGGTGCGTTCGTCGCGGTGGAAGCCCCGGGCGCGCTCCCGGTATATCGGGTCCGCCCACCTAGCCTTCATCTGCGCGGATATGCGCGCGCGGTAGTCGGGATCAGCCCATAGCCGGGCCATCGCCTCGCGCGTCGCCGTCGCCTGTCGGGAGGCAGCTTCCCCCGGTGCGGTCGCCCCGTCACCGTCGTTCCCGTCCGCACCGGGGGTCGCTGGATGATCAGGGCCTCCCGGCGGGGAGAGGGCGGCGGCACGCTCCACCACCGGAAGGCCCCGATTCGATCAGCGTCCGCGGCGAGTGGTCGCCGCGCGCTGCTTCATCTTGTTGGCCGTGGCGTTGCGCTCGGCCTGCTTCTTTTCGTGGATGGCCTTCGCCTTCCGGACGTTGGGGACCGCGCCTTTCATGCTTCGTCCTCCTCGCCCGACGCCTCGGCGATGGCCCGGGCGGCGAGCTGGTTGCTCAGGTTGGCGATGGGGTCGGCCTTACCGCGCACGAACTCGTCATTGGCCGCGCGCGCGGTGCGCTCGGCCAGCAGAACGCCCTTGAGCTTGGCCGTGACCTCGGCGTGCTGCGCGCCCCACACCCTCTCGGCAAACGCCGCCACCGAGAACGGGCGGCGATCCGAAGGGCGACGGTCTACCACGGTCGCGACCGCGGCAGCCAGAGGCATGTCCCCGGTGGCAATCGCGGTGATCGCAGCGGTTTCCAGCTCGACCGGGCCTGCGCCTTCGAGCTGCGTCTGGTACTGCGTGCGCCGGGCATCGCCCAAGGCGACGCGCCCGAGCATCTGCGCGGGCGACTGGCACAGGGTCAGGAGGAACGCGGCATCGGCGGCGACCTTCGCCAGCGGGCGCAGGAGTTCCTCGCGCTGGCCGCGGCTCGACTCCACGATGGTCAAGCGGAACTTCGCGATGCGCGAGGCGAGCTGGCGGCGTGCGAACTGCTTGGCGACGGCGCGGTTGGCGGCGTCCGTCTCACGGACAAGGTCGTCACCGTCGCGGCTGAAGCGGTCGCGGGCGTCGGCGACCTGCTGCTGGATGTTGGCGATGCGCGCACCGAAGGCGGTGGCGAGTTCAGCGGCGCGGTTCGCGAGCCGGTCGATGTTCTCCACGGTCAGCGGAACATCGGTGGGGATGGTCTTGAAGTTGACGTTCGGCATGGGGGCTATTCCTCAGCGTGCGGCCCAGCCAGTGGGGCCGCTCGCTCCCGACCATATGGACCGGATTTGCCCCGCGCGAGTGTTATTTCTTGGGTCGCTTTACTTCTTCGGCAAGAAACGGCGCGCAACGCATGGAGTTCGTGGCGTCCTCCCAACGGCAGTCCATCCGCTCGAATTGTTGTTGAATCTGGCGGTTTCCGTGGCCGTTCGCGCGAAACCGCGCGGGCTTCTCCACTTCGACCCGCACCGGCGGCTGCGCGCGCGGCGAGTAGGTGCCGACCTTCGCCCGCTCCAACATCTCGCGGGCGTTGAACAACTCGCGCTGCGCCGCTTGCGCGTCGGCGATCACGAGGGCCAGCATCAGGTACTTGTAGGAATGTCGCATCATCCTTTCTCCCATCAAACCCAAACAATCCGTTCCTCGCGCGGCATCCGCGCCTCGGGCAGGAACCCGCGCTGCTGGACGCGCCCGCTCGATTCGCCTGCGATCCCGTAGCTGGTCGCGTCGAGGAAGTGGTCATTGGCCGAGCTGTCGCAGTCATCCGGCACGCGCGAATCGCGCGGCAGGCTCGGGACCGTTGCCAGCCACATGCGACACCGCGAGGCAACAAAGAACTCGCCGTTTACCATGAGCTGCTTTAGATGCTCGAAACGTGGGACGCGCGCACCTTTCTTGGCGGGCGAGACGCGCACCCCGGCCTCGCGGAACAGGTCAGCGATGGACGCCTCCGCCCGGCCCATCTGGCGCGCCTCGGCGGCGGAGTCGATCACGCCCCGCGCCCGGACGCCGTTGCGCGCGGCCATCGCGTGCAGCGACGGCGCAATCTGGCCCGGAGTGCGGCCCGTACCGCGGGAAATGTTCCGCGGATCGCATTCGGCGTGTTCATCGAACACCACCCACGCGCCACGCGGCATCACTCGATCATCCGGCAGGCGCACGGCATAAGCGAGCTGCCCAACAAGAACCGTTGCGCACGGCGCGGCGCTGCCCCAGTCGATGGAGAGCTTGAGCGAGGCGAAGCAATCCAGCGGCACGTCGTGATGGTCGATGACCATCTTGTCGGCGCTCCATATTCCTTGGAAGAAATCGCCGACCAACGCGGACCAGTCGCCCAAGCGCATCGCGCGATAAAGCGCCGGATCACTGCGAGCGAGAATCTCGAAGTTCTTGCGGTAGGCGTCAGGAAGGTACGGATTGTCATCGAGACGCGAGGGCGCATAGACCCACGTATTTCCCTCGAACTCGAACGGCACCCACGGCTCGCGGCCCGTGACGTACCGTTCCGCGAGCGCACCGTGATTTTGCCCTCCCGGATTTCCGGCGAGCACAAGCCGGAGTGGCGTGCCGTTCCCGCGCAAGCTCATGCCGAGCTGGTCGATCACTTCGATGGAGGGGCCTTCGCCCGCCTCATCGCACGCGATCAACGTGTAGGACATGCCTTGCGCCACGTCGGACAGTGCCGACGCCGACTCGACATGCGTGAGCTGGATCGTCGCCCCGTTCGGCAAGCGGAACATCGCATCGTTCTGGTTGTAGGCAATGTCGCGCCCGTAAGCGGAGCGAAGCAGCGCGCGCAGCTCCTCGGCGAACTGGCCCAGAGACCTCAACCTGCGGCGCGTCACGAGGACCCGGGCGCGGTTCTTGTATTGGTCGCAGTGACGCAGGATCAGGAACTGCACGGCCATCGACTTCCCGCCACCGCGGCCACCGCCCAAGAACATGAAGTGATCCTCGGGCACAGTCAGGACCTGCGACTGGAACGGCGTCGGGCGAATCTCAACGTTCATGGGTCAGGACTCCCGGCTGCTGCTGGACCGCGATCACACGCGCGTACTCATCGGGTGACATGGCGGATTGGATGAAGATCGCGACCCGCGGCACGTCGGCGTTGCCGTCGCCGCGGCCAAGCTGATACACCCGGTCGGCGAGGAACTCGGCGGCGCGCTCGCTGCCTTCGCCCATGCGCTTCTTCATGAAGGCGATGATGTCCCCGGCACCTTCGGCGCGGCCTTCCTCCAAGGCCAGTGCGAGCGGCGACAGCTCGCCCGCCTCGGTGTCCTCCTTGAGCGCCTTCCACTGCGGCAGGGTCAGGCCCAGGGCGCGGCGGATGGTGTGTTCCCGGCATCCCTCCTGCGCGAGGAGGCGCGCCGCGTCGAGGGCCTTGGTCGTGAGGTCGGGCAAAGTCAGGCGCGACATGCTTCCAGCTCCCGCTTGATGCGATAGACGGCGGCGTTCCCCACGCAGGTCATGCGGGCGACGCGGTTGGCCGGTGTCCCTGCCTCTAGGAGTGCCGCTATGCGGTGTTCGACCCCGGGTGGCACCTTCGGCCTGCCGAGCTTCTTCCCTTGCCGCCGGGCACGTTCTAGGCCCAGTAGCGTGCGTTCCCGGATCAGCTCCCGCTCGAACTCGGCGAGCGAGCCCATGACGTTGAACATCAGTCGCCCGGCGGGCGTGGAGGTGTCCATCGCGAGGTTGCGGACGAACAGGCCGACCCGGAGGGCTTCCAACTCGGCGACCAGCGAAACGAGGTGCGGCAGGCTACGGCCCAGCCGATCCAGCGCCGTCACCGCGACCATGTCCACCTCGCGGCGCGTGGCGGCCTTGAGCATCGCGTCCAGCGCCGGGCGCTTGTCGCGACCCTTCGCGCCGCTGATGCCTTCGTCGGCGAACTCGGCGGCGATGGTGTGGCCGCTGGCCCGACCATCAGAAAAATCTTCTGCTGCGACGTGTCGGGAATCAGGACGTAGCCAAAGACCTCTTGCAGGAGCACGACGGCTTCCGGCTCCTCCGGCCACAGGGAATCGAGAAACGCCAGCCAGCGGGCCGGAGCCGGGGCGGCGGCGTCATAGTCGAAGGCCAGCGCGTTCCGGGTGAAGAACCGCGGTGTGTGCTCCAGTAGCTCTCCACTCGGCAGGTGCAGCAGGCCGTTGCGGCAGGCGACCAGCTCATGAGCGGGCGGTCCCTCGCCATCCAGCCAGCACGGCGGATTGAACGAGTCCCGCGGGCGATGCGAGACGGCGCGCAGGGCATCGAGAACATGATTGACGGAGGTGGTGTCGGGCTGGAAATCGCCACCGAAAACTCCTCGCTCTCCTCGCTGCCGTCATCCTCATCGTTCAAGCGCGCGGCCAGCGCATCGACCTTCGAGGTGACATCAAAGACGAGGTGATCGTTACCTTCCGGAGTCGTTTCAGGCCCATACGGGAACACATCAAACGGCGAGTAGCACAGCATGTGCGCTACATATGCAGCGTCATGGCGGCAGGGTTCGCGGGGCGCAGCCTTTAGCGCCTTCGGCGTCTTGGTCATGGCGTTGCCCTCAGCTCTTGGTGATCAGAGAGTCACACCACTTCAACAGCTCCATTTGATCGAACACGGTGCAACGTGGTCCGATCTTGCGTGAGCGCGGGAAGTCAGGCCGTTCCTTGTGGAAGCGCCAGAGTGTGGAAACGGCGATGCCAAGGAACTCGGCAGCTTGGGTCGGGCGAAGGGATTTGCTTGGGTGAACGTGCATGGCAACGATCCGAGAAGTCGGGTAACTGGACCGGCACGCGGGCAGGAACGCCTACGCATCGGAGTCGAGTTGTTCTCCTTTTCTCGGATCAGCCGACTACCGCGTTGCACGGCGTCTAAACAGTCCCTTGGACGCTTGTAGCGCACCCGTCCTGCGACATCCGCCACCGGGTTACCCGTGGCTGCGGATCGGTTGAAATCGTACTACCGGAGACGAATCAGGTCTAGCTATTTTTCTTGTAGATCAGCCACTTACTTTAATTTTTGGGGAGCAAAATGTAGCCCACTCCGCCATAAGTGCCCGCCGCTTCTCGAAAAGATCGCCGCGACGGTAGGCGGCTTCGACCTTGTTGCCGATGGTGTGCGCCAGCGCCATTTCCACCACGTCGCGTGCAGCGTGCGTCTCTTCTGATGCCCAGTCACGGAAGGTCGAGCGGAATCCGTGCGCGGTGATGACCTTTCCCTGCTTCGGGTCGATGTAGCCCGCACCGCCGCGCTTGATGCTGGCATCGTGCATATCGCCCAGCAGCTTCGTCAGGGTGTTGTCTGACAGCGGATTCTTGCCACGCTGCGGCGTAAACACGAGGTCCGTTCCTTCGACCCGCGGCAACGCCTTGAGCATCTTGATTACCGCATCCGAGAGTGGCACTCGGTGTTCTTTCTTGCTGGACTTCATCCGCTCGGGTGGGACCGTCCAGACCTTGGCATCCAAGTCGATTTCGTCCCAGCGCGCGCCACGCGCTTCGCCCGACCGGGCCGCAGTCAGGATCGCGAATTCAAGCGCCCGCGCGCCCATGCCGTTCCGGGAGCGAAGGTCCAGCATGAACGGCTGCATCTGGGCATAGGGGAGCGCGGGATGATGCTGCACGTCCCGCACCTTCCCGGGCGCAGGCAGGACCTTGTCCAGATAGCCCTTCCAGCGCGCCGGATTGTCCCCTTCGCGGAAGCCGCGGACCTTCGCCCAGTCCAGCACCGACTCCATGCGCTGGCGTACCCGGTTCGCCGTCTCGTTCTTGTCGGTCCAGATGGGCTCAAGGACGCGCAGGACGTGCGCGCGGTCGATGTCGGCGACGCGCAACAAGCCCAGCACCGGGAAGGAATAGGCTTCGAGCGAACTGGTCCACTGGTCGGCGCTCTTGCCCCCTGACTTCCATTCCGCTGACTTGGCTTCGATGAACTGGTGCGCGGCCTTCTCGAAGGTGATCTCAGCGAGCCGCGCCGCGAGCATCGCGCTCCGGGCCTCACGCTTGGCGGTAATCGGGTCGATGTTCTTTGACAGCAGTTCGCGCGCCTCGGCTGCTTTGCGCCGCGCTTCGGACAACGACACGTCCGGGTAGCCGCCCAACCCAAGATCACGCCGCCACGGCTTGCCAGTTCCGGGTTTCACACCGGCGGTGTAGCGAAGCACCCAGCTCCGGGCTCCGGTCGCAGTGACTTGCAGCAGGAGGCCCGAGACAGACCCACCCACAGCGTAGTATCCGGGCTTCTTCAGGTTCCGCACTGCTACGTCTGTCAGCTCTTTTGCCTTGCGAGGCATGGCGCGCCTGTCGAGTATTAACCTACCACCTACCCTACTATGAATGAGCGATGTAGCGATAGAGGGCGAGACCACCCGAGACGAAAACTTCTTGCCGAAACATGCAGGTACAGCGAGAATAGAGACTTAGCGAGATGAGCTAAGATCAGCCAAGCGCGGTCCCTCTCTCCGCCAAGTTGCGAACTAAGCCCCTGATTTCAGGGGCTTTTTTCTTGGGTTCGTATGTAGCCCCATACTTCGCCCCATACTTCGTCAATCCGTTGATTGCTGGCCTATCAGCAGCGCGACCTGCGCGTATGAGTGCCGCTTACGGCAGTCGCAAGAGGGCAGCACCTGGGGACGTGACGGTGCACGCAAGCAGTTCCAGATGACCAGCCTGCGTGCATTGGGAAGTACGCCGCTCCCACGCCACCGCCTCTGACAGCCGTAACGAAATGAGGAGGCGCGTGCGCAAGGCCATGAGCGCGCGTAGCAGCATCAGCGCCCAGGCAAGCCACCAACCGCCAGGAGCTGCTGCGCGCTGCGCGTCAGCGGCCAGTAGAAGCGGTTGAGAGGCAGTGGAGCAGATAGGAGGGCGCAGAGGCCCAGCGCCGTGCGTACCCCGGCGTGCGCACTCGTCTCCCCGCCACGCCTGCGCACTTCATAGGGTGCTTTTTCTGCACTACCTGCACACGGGGCAAGAACAGGCCCAGCATGGCTGTCGGGGGCATTGAGAGGGCATGCCGAACCCCGCGAATCCCTGCACCAAAGGGGGTATTTGACGGAGCACTGAGCGGCCAGATGGAGGCCAGATTTGCAGTGGACAGGTAGTGGCGAAAACGAGGCATCCAATAGTGTCCAAGAAGAAAACACCCACTACTTACAATGTTTCAGGAACGCTATGAATTGAGGGTCTGTAACAGAAAACGTGTATCAGGCATCGCACCAGCAGATTTTCCAACGATTTCCTTGGAATGCCTTGTGGCACAGCGCTTTCCCGCCATCTCTGCCGTCAGATTGACACCCACATTCCAGCAACAGTTTCCGACATTGATATTTTTCAGTGTTACAAGTGTGACAGGTGTTACGCCAGCCGAACATTCCATTTAAATCAAATGGTTATGCCACCACCACCGATCTCGACCAAGGTGTAGCACAAGTGTTACCGGTGTTACAGCCTACCCGCCGCGACGAACCCTGAAGACCTGCCCACCCACCCTTGGCGCCGACTTCGGTCGTCACGCCGACGGGGACTGTGATATGAAGGCAAGGCCTTGCTGGAAGGCTCTTTCAGGGATTGGAAGGATGGAACGGCTTGAGAGAATTGCGTGCCGCGCGTCGGCCCGCCGAAAGGGGATGAGAACGCATTTCGGCAAGCTGAGCGCCTTGGGCGTCTGGCTCTGCTGGCTGCTGTTGGTGGGCTTGGCACTGCCGCCAATCGCAACTGCTCAGACGGTCACCTACATCCACACTGATGCACTTGGCTCGGTCGTTGCCGAAACCGATGAAAGTGGCAACGTGATCAAACGGTATGACTACGAGCCCTACGGGGGCGTCGTGGACGGACCGGTTACGGATGGGCCTGGCTACACGGGGCACGTGAGCGATGCTGCCACGGGGCTGAGCTACATGCAGCAGCGCTACTACGACCCCCAACTAGGACTCTTTCTCTCTGTAGATCCCGTCTCACCAAACGACAAACCGGGCTCCGCCTTCAACCGCTATCGTTACGCTGCGGGCAATCCCTATAGGTTCGTCGATCCTGATGGTCGCCAGGAACGGGCGGCGGAAAGACATGCCGACTCGGTGGCGAACACACCCTCGGCATATGATACGTTCGGCCCCGCAGCACTTGCCGTAACAACAGCGATTGTGCGCGCGACGCCAGTTGTTGGGCCTGCTGCTGCATCAGCAATATCTGGCTCCATTAATTCGGCGCAACCACTGGCCCTGCCAGCACCAGCACCAGCAGCGCCCTCTGCGCCAACTCCTGCCGCTGCCCCGACGACACCTTCTGGCCCGAGCTACGTCATCTCGTCGAACGGGACAGCATTTCCGGTGCCCACAGGGGCGAGCGGACCAACTCCGGTCATCAACCCCGCAGGAAAACAGACCGGCGTCGCATTTACTGGGGGTGCCGGAGGCAGTAATGGGCAAGTAGCCACCATGCGGATGATGGACCCAACCCCTCCCAGGGGAAACAGTCCTGGATATCCAGCTGGCTATATCAAGTACGAGAATGCTGGAAAGCAAGGCGTAGATCCGCTCTCCGGGAAAACGCTCCCTAATTCGAAGTCTCACTTCCCAGTCAGATAGGCCTGAACATGATCGACCACCAGGCGGAAACCCTCCGGCCATTGATCGGGAAAAATGTGAAACTGCGAATGGAAGACGGCATGGCCACCATCGGTACGGACGATGGCTGGGAACTGCATATCTACAACTCCTTCAGCCTTCACTGCGATGGCATTGCGGAGCCCCCCCCGCCCTCAACGCTGAGCTTGGTGCTGCAGGATTGCCGGTTCGATCGCCAGACAATGGTTGCGCAGTTTTCTAGCGGGGCCTCACTCACGGTCGACTTAAGTGACGACGGCTACTCTGGTCCAGAGGCGATGCAGTTGAATAGTCCAGATGGAACCATCGTGATCTGGAATTAAGTTCGATCCAGCCGCGGCTACTCACACTGGGATCGCCCCCCAAGGGCGACAGGTATTGACCTTGTCCCTGTCGCCCCTGTTTCGACTGAAGCAGTAGCTTGACCTCGCCCTTTCAGGGATAGGCACTCAGTTCGCTGAACGTTCTATTTCGAAGGGGGCAAAAGTGATGACCTGTTCCCCGATCCATTCGTTGACCATGGCCAGCCGCGATTGCAGTGGTGCCAGTTCCATCGACGCCCACACGGTAGCCGCATCCCGAATCGAGCCGAAGCCGCCAGCATTCTGAGGCACGATGCCGAGCAGCTGCGGCGGTATGCGCAGCGCGGCCAGAATGTCATCGCGAGTCACGCGCTTGATACCGGTGAATTCATCCTTGGCGGCCACTTCGCTGATCGGGATCAGCTGCAACCCATCCTTCTTGCCATTGGGCGAATGCACGAACAGGTTGCGGAAATTGCCCGGCCCGCGCGAGTCTCGCAGGGCTTCACGCAAGGCGTCCACGTCCATGCCCTCCGGTTGCGGGTCGGTCATGTAAAGAATAAAGCCCGCATGCGAACCGTTGGTGTAGTACCTGCGGCGGAACAACGTCGCCGATTCATTAAGCAACGCCGACTGCACGACGGCCAGCCACTCCGGCATGCCGTAGATTTCCTGATCGGTATCGGCCTCACGGAGCTGGTGCACCGAACCGGGGGCAAACTCGTGTTCGGCCCTGCCAGCTCGGACCTGAAAGAACTCACCAGGTTGCACACCACGACGCATGTACTGCGCCATCAATGGGTGTAGCTGCAACAGCCGCCCGGAGTGCGAGACTTGCCGCCCCAGGTATGCCATGCCGAAGACCAGGTAATCCAGCGCCAACTGCGAGAACGCGGTGCGGTCCAGCAGTCGATGCGGCACAAAGGTGCGCACCAGCATGTTGCGCTTGAAGATCAAACCACTGTGCAGGAACGGATTGGAACGCGTTGTGCGCGACAGACCACTGAGGGTGATCGGCGGCTCGTAATAGCGACCGTTGCGCCAGCATTCCAGGTAGTCGAACAACCCGCGCGAGTCCAACACGGGCGTTGGATCGCCAAAGGAAAAGCTTGTGACAGCTCCGGCAGTGCCCACGCTACGCGCGGGCACGACCTCACCGATAGCAGCATCGGCAGGGGAATGCATCACGCTGCCTCCCCAGCACTGATCTTCTCTCGCAACTGTGAAAGACGAATCGGGCTACGCACCAGCTGCATATCCACCGCGCTCAGGTCCATCGACGGCAGCGCCAACACTTCCGTCACCTGTTCCGTCACTGCGGCATCGTCCAGGCGACGGCGCACCGCATTGCCGAGGCGACCAAAGAATCGGCTGGCCAGTGCATCTGCATCGTCGGAGTTTGTCGCTCTCGAGAACAACGCAAATGCGAAGGCCAGGCTATCCCCGGCCTGTGCCAGCAACTGCTCGTAGGCCTGATCGGCCAATTCCCAAGTGACGGTGCTTCTTGCGTTCAGACAGTAGCCCGCCACCTCGGCCAATTCCAGCTCCAGGCGCGGCAGCTCGGCCGCAATCTCGCCCTGCATCGCCTCATACTCCTCGGCCAGAGACAGTGCCGAGCGCTCGTTAGCGCGTAGCTTCTGAATGTCACGGGTCAGCGTGCCATCGCTCTCGCGCAGCTTCGCCCCCCACTGCTGACGGGCAGCGGCGGCATCACCCTGTGCAGCCTGTTTGGCGCGCTGCATCGTATCGACCTTGCCCACCAGGGCGCGCTTGCGCTGCATCACGCTGGCCAACTGCTGCGCCAGCTCGTTCAGCCGCCGCCTATTCTCCGACACCGCCGCAACCTCGGCCCCGTCGACGGGTTGAATAGCCGGTTCGGAGGTAGTGGTGGTGATGGTCTGGATGTCGCTCATGTTGAATCTCCGTTAAAACGATTGGGGGACTCGCCGACACTGTGTCGGCGAGCTATGGGAAAGACGGCGCGACCTACAGCGCGCTGTCATGAACCTTGCGGCTGTCAAAGACATACAGGCGCATGGAGCCGAGGCTTGGGACACGCACTGATTGGGAGGACTTGCCATCGGTGCTGGGTTTGAGCCAACCCGCTGCGATCAGCTCACGGGTGGCCTGGCGAGGATCGAAGCCTGCACACAACTCCCGTTTCAGCGCCTCGGGCAGCACCAGGTACTCGGTGACCCCCACCTCATCGAAACGCCGGAAGCCGGCCCGATCACGGACCGGTGGCGCTTCCTGGCCGTAGCGCAACGGCTCCAGACGGCTTTCGCCGTGCGCTTCAAAGAACGCACGCACGCGCGACAGCAGCGCATCGGTGTCGGCACTACCGGAACCGCCCCGACGTTGCAGCCAAGCCTGGAAGCACGCGGCGACACCGCGTGTGGCCTCACCCTTGGGCCAGCCGGTGATGCGATGGCGGCAGCTGCTGGCCAACTCCCCGGCAAAGGCGACAACAGCAAAGCGCTCAGCCACGCGGCGCACCTCGCCGGAGGCATCTTCGGGTACGTAGGTGGCCAGGAATCGGTCCGTGGATTCGCGCAGCTGGGCGGTCAGCGTCGGGCTGTCCTGCTGGGTGAGGTAACCCATCCACAGCGGCCACGGTGCTCCATAGGTGCGCGCGGCGGCGTCCTTGAGCAGGGCCGACAGCGCGGCACCGTCGCTGGCATCGTGCAGGCGCTCAAACACACCATGCCCGCCCTCGGCCTCGGCCGGTACGTCGGCCAGGCGCACGGACTGCCCCGCCCGTGCCTGCTTGCCGACCTCGGCCATGTGCTGCGCCAATCCGACCTCGCCCGCTGAGAGGATCAGCACCCGCCAGCGTGCTGCTGCACGGGCCTCACCGGCTCGGTTGGCGCGGCTCGGGCGGACTGTCGGTGCAGATAATCATGGAAACCAGAGACCGATACGCCGAGAACACGACACAGCACCCGAGTCGGGTAACGAGTCCTATGACGGGCGACGAAGGCGTACCTCACTTGGACTCTTTGGCAAAGAACGCCGCCGCTTTTTTTAGGATTTCTCGCTCCATCCTCAGATTGGCGTTCTCGGCCCGAAGGCGGCTGATCTCGCTTTCCAGGTCAGTGGCCGGCCTGCGAGCCTCAGACGTCAACGAGCGCCCAGCACGGACCGCGTCAATCCAATTTGCCAGCGTCTTGACGGACATTTCCAGCTGGCGGGCCGCTGCGGCTGGGCCAAGCGATTCGGCCAACTCCACGGCCTGGTGCTTGAACTCATCGGTATAGCTACGGCGGGTAATACGGGACATAAAGGACCTCCAAGTGCGATCAAAGTATCGCTTCTTGGCGTCCGCTGACGGGGAGCCAGATCAGGTCTCGTCTTGCTCGGTGGCGGCTTGGAGATGCTCCAGAACGGAAGCTCATTTGGGTGGCTGGCGGTCTTGGGAGGCATTGGCACCTGGCTGGTGCTGGCCTTCCTTTCCTGGATCACCCATCGGGCCAACCGACGACGGACGTGGATCAACCGCCAGCCCTTCCCCCACTACGCTGAACAGGGCCTCCCCCGCGGGGGCTTCTGGAGGGGCTTCCTTTGGACTTGGGCTGCGGTCATCGCGGCCCAAGTGCTGGTGTTTTTAGTCGCTGGCTTTGCCGATGTGCTTCCCAATCCCACGCAAGTCCGGGGCCTGGCAGCGGTGGTAGGGCTGTTGCTTTTGCCCGTTCACGTGGTTTTTCCTGTTTTAGGTGGGTGCGCCTACCATTTTGTTCGCTCGACCAGAATTCCGAGGGCGGGAAGAACTAACCCTAAACACTGATGGCCCGCGCAAAGGTCCGACCTTCCACTGAGGCCGCGGAAGCCAAATCAATAACTTTCTGGAGTGCATCCGCATGCACTACGTTACCCAAATTCATCATCGACGGAACCACTGGAACTATTGCCGTCGCCGTAGGGATGTCCCGTTGAACGAGTGTGCCCTCGTTGGTAAAGAGCGGTCCTGAGGCCAATACGCCGAGCAACTGAGCGCGCGTCCCAGGCGTGTATGAATTGTCTTTTGTTCTGAACATTATGTCTTCGAAAAGAAAAACGGGCGACCCGCTCGATCCTGGAAAGCAGGCCGCATCAATAACAAACTCTTGCCTTCCATTCCATTTCAAAAATGGATGTGACGCCGTACTTCCTCGCCTCGCTAGCGGGCGATTGTTATGCTCATCCCAAAGTCCGTTAGGGTAGCCAATCATCATAATGGGCTCGATTGCGCGAACGTTTTTCCTTTCATCATGCGGAACAAGGAAATTCTTGTGCAGAAATGTATTCCTGATGAATAACCCACTATTCTGTACGGCCTCGAAGACATCACCGACATAAAATGCACACAGATCGACGCCTGCATCTGGGTGGAACACTATTCGTTGCTGGCAGTTTGGAATGAGGAATGTCCGGTGCACATCGCCCGGCGCAACCACCAGCTCGCTAACATCGTCCGATGAACTACGGGTTGTCACAGTTATACGGATCTCGTTGTGCCCGTTTACGACATGCTTATTCGTGAAAACTAGGGGGAAGTTCCCTTTCCCTTCCGGCGTATCAATTTCGACTAGATAGAAGAATCCGGTGCCCACCGACACTGACACACCGTTGCTCCCACACAGTAGCCGGACAGTCGACATAGAGATGTAGGTTGCTGGGTTCACGCGTCCTCCTTGGATACAAAGACACCCTTGGCTTGACAACGGCCAAGGGTGCCATAGTTTGAATTCATGGCC
This sequence comes from Stenotrophomonas maltophilia, assembly GCF_003205835.1. Taxonomy (GTDB): domain Bacteria; phylum Pseudomonadota; class Gammaproteobacteria; order Xanthomonadales; family Xanthomonadaceae; genus Stenotrophomonas; species Stenotrophomonas riyadhensis. The sequence goes on along the minus strand of NZ_CP029773.1, from coordinate 957,887 downwards.
CCCGAGCTTGACCGGCGCGGAGGCGAGCAAGGTAGAAGGCAGCTACACAAGCCCAGGCAATGACCCCTTGAGGTCAGCGTAACAAGCCTCGGCCATCTGGCAAGCCCTCCCTCTCGCCCTCCCTTCGCTCCCGCTTGGACGGCCTGCGTGATCAGCACTAGGCGGGGGTGGTTCGTAGCCATCAAACGGTTCTGCTGGTCAGCCCATCATTGGGCAAACGCGCGGCAACCGAGGACTGCGGGCAAGGAGTAAAGCACCCGCGTAACTTGGGTCTACGTGAGACCGTAGGCGAACGCTGGCTCAGCCGCAGCCCGAGAGAGACGCCTACAGCAGACCGTGGGCGGCGTGGACCGGGGGCAGCAGCGGCGACGCTGTGAACCACGCTGGGCCGTTACGGGGTCGTTCCTCGCCGGCACACCTGCAGCCGCAAGGCACTTCAACCGCGGGCCGACCATCTCGTTGTTCCTGGCCCTCACGGGTGGGGGGCTCGTGCCCCTGCGACCCGCAATGCGGGTTGCCCACCCAAAACGCCAAGCGTTTTGAACAGGCGAACCCAAGGCCGAGGCCGACGCCTCCGGCGACGGTCCTCGGCAGCCGGGGGGTCGCAGGGGGGCGCGCTGCCAGCGCCCCCCCGTTGCTCAAGACCGCCGTTGGCGCCTTTCGCGGCCGAGGGGACACTACCAGGAAAACACGCGCACGGGCTTCGTCGCTGGGCGGGCTGCGCCTGGGTTCAACAGCAAAACCACGGGCGGCTCCGCCGCCCTTCTGGCCTCGCTACCGCTCGGCTACCCTTGGAGGGGAAAGGCAAGAGGCGGCGCAGGAGCGCCGCCGGGCTTGCGCACCGGCGAAAACGCGTTAAACACTGGGGATGGACAAACTCACTCGCTTTGCAGTGGAACGCGCTGCCGACAAGCTGCTGAAAGCCGCCGGTTACGACACAAGTGGCAGAAGCCTCCGCCGAACCATGAAGAAAAAGCGCAAATCCGCCAATGCAGCTAAGGAAGGTAAGAAAACGGGGAAGATGCGCGGCAGCCTTGCCCGCCGATCAATGGGTTGACAACGCGTTGTGCTGTTTTAAGTTGGGAGCGTCAGCCGGGTGTTCACCGCCCTACGGGTGGCTTAGAAAGAGCTGTTTTTCCCGCCGACATACTGAGGCCCCTGCATTCGCAGGGGCCTCGCTTTCCAACCGTTGCAGTAGCTGCCCAACGCAGCCACCGGCTACAATGTCCGGGGCACAATACAGGGCACACCCCCGGCGCTTCACTCCAGTGCACCTCAAATTGCGCTCTGTCGGACTTGCAGGCGTGCGGCCCGCGTTTGCCCGACCCGACCTGGCTGTCATTGGCCGTTCAAAATCCTCAAGAACGGAACTGCAAAGCCTTCAAAGTAATCTCGATGATCCTGCAAGAACTCTTCAGCGAACAACCTCGCTTCTTCCTTACGGCCCATCAGATACAGGCAAGATGCCACCCGTTCCGGATAGGCACCGAGCATCGGCACGCGTTCTTGCAACAAGGGAAGTAGCCGCTCATAGGTGCCGATGGACAACGCATACGACAAGCCGGCATCCGAATATAAACGCGCCAGCCGAGCCGCTTGCGCTGCAACATCAGTTTCCCGAGTAAAACGAAAAGCCTGCTCCTTGGGTGCCAGCTCTCCCATGTGAACCGCATAAGTGGATGTGCTTCGGCTGTATTTCCGCCCCTCAAGGGAGGTATAAAGTTTCATGATCGGCACCACATGAACGCCGACGAATGGATTGATATCGAGATACTCTCTTTCCAAGCCAGTATTGAGCCCAACCCAGCAATGGAAGCCATGTTCCATCGGCCAGTCCACATCCTGCATTCGATAGCGCGTAAATCCTTCCACCTCAAGCGCCTCATAGCACTTGAGTAGAACAGCCTTCCTGAAGGCCGCATCGCAATGTCCAGTAGCACTCATCAGCAACGCTTCACGTCATAGCACTTCATTTGCGTCGGCTTTCCTGGCTCAAGCCCCGCTTTTTCCGCGTTCGCTCCCCTAGGCGTCACCGGACGACCTGCATCGACATCAGCCTTGATGGCCTTTTGCCCCGAACTTAGTTGAGCACCACCGCTCTTTACTTCCACAACGCCCTTATCCTTCGTCACGATGTCCGCCACGCTTCGTTGACCGGTAGATGCTTCCAGTGTAACGCGCTGCCCTGCCACCTTTTCACCAAGCGCTGGGCTACAACCTTTTCAGCCCGAGCGCCTTGCGCCGCGTTCTCGGCCATCCTGACGGCTTTAATCGTTGCCCCGGCGCCTCCTGGCACAAATGGGACAGCAGCCGCCAGAGAATCCACGGCCACGCCAATCGAATCAACGACACCTGCACCAATATTGCCTTCGCTAAAGTTTGAGTAGGCGCTGGTTGCCCCCAAGGTTATGTTCGCAACATCCCACACGGTTTCGACGATGCGACCGTCCGGATCTTTGAATTTTTATGGATTTCCGTTCGCATACCGATACCGATTGAACTGCCCCACAGGCTGCTCATACGCCGTCACCGGGTCTACGGACAGGAAGACACCCAACTGCGGATCCATATACCGCTGCTGCATGTAACTTAGCCCGGTAGCCGCATAACTCACATGTCCTGTGTATCCAGGCCCATCCGTGACGTGGCCACCGACCACCGCCCCATAGGGCTCATAGTCATAGCGCTTGATCACCTTGCCATTGGCATCGGTCTCTGCAACAACAGAACCAAGCGCATCGGTATGAATGTAAGTGACGGTCTGCGCGCTTACGGGCGGCACGATGGACAGCCCCACCAACAGCACACAGCAAAGCCAGGCACCTAGGGCCGTCAGCTGCCGAAAATACTTCTTCCATTCCCTGACGTGGGTAAGCCCCCCACCTGCCGCTCCAAACCTGCGCATCCTTCCACTCCCTGAAAGAGCCTTCCAGCAAGGCTTTGCATTGATAGCACTGGAATGGGCTGGTCAGGTATCGCTGGACCACTGATGGCACGGCCGTTATCAGAGTTCCCTGCGCACCTCGACAAGCCCGTCCGACCTGGACGCCCTCAAAGATTCACTGCCGCCGTAGGACACAGAACTCAAGGTGCCATCCGGCAGAGCGAACGGCTACAATGCCCGGGGCACAAAACAGGGCACACTCCCGATTTGTGAATGCCAAGCGGTTCAAGGGGTTGGGTCGGTCTCAACTGGATCCCCCTCTCTCCGCCAGACAAACGCAAAAGGGCCGCCCGTAGGGTGGCCCTTTTGCGTTTGTCTGGCGGATGGGATGGGTGGTGAGAAGCCCCGCCGGGGTTCGACGGTTCTGCAGGAGCAGAACCGGACCGCCGCAGGCGGATCCCGGGGTGCAACGCGCGCCGGGATCGGGTGCATGGATGCGCCCGACAATCCCCCCTTCGACGCTGTCGCAGACCGATCAGTAGACCCACGCCACGCGGGGATGCTTTTGATCGGCTTCCGCACGCTCCAGGCACCCCAAAACAAAACTGAACGAAACCTGAAAATTCGCTATGGTAGGCGCCTTCAACCGACGCCTGGCCCATTGCCCATGAGCTCGACCGACAGCGCTCACGCCGACTGCGAGAACTGCAACACCGCCCTGCAGGGCCACTACTGCCATCGCTGCGGGCAATCGGCGCACAACCCGCTCAAGCACGTGGGCCACGCCATCGAGGAAGTGTTCGAATCGTTCTGGCATCTGGATGGGCGCATCTTCCGCACGCTGCGCGATCTCTGGGTGCCCGGCCGCATCACGCAGAACTACCTCAAGGGCCGCCGGGTCGGATACGTGCAGCCCTTGCGGCTGTTCGTCATCCTCACCCTGTTTACGTTCTTCATCGGCAAGCTGTTCGTGCACGTCGACGACATCCGCATGGGCGGCGGCGATTCGCTGTACGCCAAGGCCACGACGGTTGAACAGGTCGAAGCCGCACGCACGCAACAGCTGATGATGATCGACCAACAGCAGGCCAGCTCACCCGCCACCGGCAACGCCGGCTTCGCGATGGCCAGGGCTGCGGTGAACGCGGCGGCAGCACAGCGCAGGGCCGAGCTCACCGGCACCCGCAAGGACGCCACCGCAATCGAGCCCGGCACCTTCTTCAGCCACACCGTCAACGGCAAGCCGTGGGACGCGAACAGCAATCCCATCGTCCTCAACGGCTGGCCACAGTTCGCCAACAACTGGCTCAACAAGCGCCTGCAGAACGGCAACGCCAACATCCAGCGCATGGGCGGCAAGACCGACCTGTACATGCAGGCGATCCTGACTGCACTGCCGGGTGCCCTGTTCTTCCTGATGCCGGTGTTCGCGCTGGTGCTGCGCATCGCCTACGTCCCGCGGCCAATGGGCTATCTGGAACATCTGGTGGTGGCGCTGTACAGCCATTGCTGGCTGATGATGGTGCTGCTGGCAACCTTTCTCGTCGCGGGCATCAACAGCGCGCTCGCATCTCCCGCCTTCGCCGCCGCCAGCCAATGGCTGTATGCACTGCTGTGGTTGGCGGTTCCGGTCTACCTGCTGTGGATGCAGCAACGCGTGTACGGCGACAACAAGGCACTGACGGTGCTGCGCTACCTCGCCATCGGCGGCGTCTATCTGTTCCTGGTGAGCTTCGTGGTGATGTATGCGGTGTTGGCGGGCATTTCAGCCTGAGTGCGGGGCCTGTCGCCAATGACCGCCCCGTCGGGTGGCAGCACTCAGCCGGGTACCGATCACCTGCGCTTGATCAGTGCCCGCACGCATATACAGACAAACGTCAGCCCGATCACCGCCACCATGAGCGTCATCCCCCACAGCGCGCCGAAGGTATCGATCACCGGCTCCAGAGCCGGTTGCGCAGGTCGATACAACACGCGTACCGCCTGCCCGGGCTTGTATCCGAAGATCATGCCCCCTTGCGGATAGGAGACCTGTTCGCCCTTGTCGGTGGTGAACGCCACCTCCGGATGTGAGCCACCCGCGTTCAAGCGCTCGACATGGCCATCGGCACTCTGCGCGACCTGCAGGAATTCAAGACGATGGTTCAACTCGAAGGCGACAACGACGAGCATCAGTACACCGACCATGCCGAACAGCAGACCGCGCACGATCTCACCGGTCCGGGACAGGGGAATTTCCGGTACCACTGGCCAACTCCTTTGCGTAGGGCAAGACAAACGGGGGCGGCGGGGTCCTCCCGCACGGTCACTCCCGTCGCCCGACAGCATAGCCCAGATGCAACCAGGTCCCGCAGCACGCTATGGTGATCGCATGAGCCTTCGCGTTTACCAGCCCGCCGACGCACCCGCCTGCCTGTCGATCTTCGACAGCAACGTGCCCACCTACTTCGCGCCTGAAGAACGCAACGACTTCGAACGCTTCCTGCGCGAGCAGGCCATGGACTGCGCCTTCCAGGTGATCGAGCGCGATCACCGCGTCGTGGCCTGCGGCGGCCTGTCGCGCCGTGGCGACGGCAGCGCCGGCTTCTGTTGGGGCATGGTGCAGCGCGCGCTGCACCGGCACGGTCTGGGACGCGAACTGGCGCTGGCGCGCCTGCGCCAGGCTGAAGGCGATCCATCGATCGATCGCGTCACGCTCAGTACCAGCCAGCACACCCAGGGCTTCTATGCCGGCCTGGGCTTCCAGGTGACACGCGTGGTGACCGATGGCCATGGCGCCGGAATCGACGCCGTGGACATGGAACGGGTGCTGTAGCCTCGCGCAGCAGGTAGATCCACGCGGGGCGTGGATCTACCGCTGGCCTCCCCTGCTCAGAAGCCCACGCGCAGATTGATCTGGCCACCGACATCGCGGCGACCATCGCCGTGCTGGCCCTGCACGAACATCGACAGCTGGCTGTTGCGGCCAAGTCCCACTGCCACGCCCACCTGGCTGACCAGTGCATTGCGTGCCATCACTGCACTGTAGACGTCGAAGGCATTGCCGCCGACCGCGAAGCGGTTGCGGCTGGCCACATCGGTGTCACCCGAAGCATGCTGCCAGCCGAGGCCGACGGTCAGTTGTGCCGGGAAGCGCTCGCCGCTGCCCACGTCCCAGCGCCCGCGAACGCCCACGGTGCTGACATTGAGCGTGTCCTTGCCGCCTTCCAGCTCCAGCGCAGCAGTGCCGCCCTGCTCCACAGCGCGATCGCTGTCGACCCAGTGCTTGGTGAACTGCACGTACGGCTGCAGTTGGGTCCTGCCGTGGGTCCAGGTCCAGCTGCCCTCCACCTGCGCGATGGTCACATCCGAATCCTGGCGGCTGTACAGGGTCTGGCCCAGCAGCGGCACCTCTCGCGTGGTGCGCGTGCGGTAGTCACCGCGCGATACGCTGCCACCGACCGCAAAGCCGTTGTTCCACTGGCCCTGTGCGTAGACACCGAAGGTGTTGCCACGCAGGCGCGCCCGCGAGCTGCGATCGTACAGGCGCGTATCCAGCCGTTCATTGCCGGCCGCTGCACCCAGCACCACGTGCTCGCCCAGCTGCCAGTCCACGCCGGCCATCAGCGCATTGCGGTTGGAGCGGATCTCATCGCCGTTGCCATCGCCATCCTGCTTGAACACCTTGCCGCTGCCGGCCAACCAGACCGAGGCGCGCTCACCACGCACGGTCGGCAGCTCACTGCCCAGGCGCTGGCGGATGCCCTCTTCCAGGTAGTTGTCGTACAGCAGCACCGCGCGGCTGGCCGCATGCACTTCACCGGACAGCTGGTCGAATGCGCTGCGCGCGGTGCCGGCGTCATACATCAGCACCGTGTTGTACAGGCCCAGCGCCGGACCACTCTGCGGCAGGCTGTCCAGCGCTGCAGCGGTGTTGTACTGGTTGCGCGTGTTGGCCACCGTGGTGAACGCCGCCGTCTGCGCCACGTCGATCTGCAGGTTGGCGGTGTTGGCGGTGTAGACCGGGGTAATGGTCAGGAAGGCCGACGGCGAGGTCGCCGAGGCGAACTGCCCGCTGACGCCACCACCCGCATTGACCACGGTGTACTGCTGGCCCTGCTGGTAGCTGGTACTCGGCGAAATGGTGTTCACCTGCACGGTGCTGCCACCCACGTTGGCACTGCCCCCCACTTGCACCGTGTCGCTGCCGGTGGCGCCCAGATCGATGCCCAGCGTGCTGCCCGGCGACAAGGTGAGATTGCCACCCACGGTGATCGTACCGGTGCCGTTGCCCGCACCACTGCCGTTGCCTGGGCCATTGCCCGGCGACAGCACGCCGCCGCTGGACACCGTCACCCCGCCGCCTGTGCCACCAATGGTGCCGGTGCCGGACAGCGTGGTTCCGCTGCCGATGGTCCACTGGCCGCCGATAGTGCCGGTGACATTCAGACCACCGCCGGTGACCTGGCCGGTGCCGCTGAAACCACCGCTGTTGCCGCCGAGATTCAGCCCGCCCGGACCTGCCTGCACGATGCTGCCGCCACCGCTGATGGTGCCGCCCAGCGTGGTGGTGCCGCCGGTGTTGATGATCAGGCCACCGTTGTTGGTGATGTTGCCGGTGATGGAACCGCTGGCCCCACCGTTGCCCACCTGCACGGTGCCGCCCGCATTGATGGTCGTGCCACCGGTATAGGTGTTGTTTCCGGTAAGCGTAATGGTGCCGTTGCCAGCCTGGGTCAGGCCACCGCTGCCACTGATGGTGCCACCCACGGTGGTGTTGCCACCCACATTGAACACAAGGCTGCCGTTGTTGCTGACGTTGCCGGCGATCGATCCGCTCGCGCCGCCGTTGCCGACCTGCAGCGTGCCGCCGGTGTTGATGGTGGTGCCGCCGGTGTAGGTGTTGTTGCCGCCCAGGATCAGCGTGCCGCTGCCGGCCTGGGTCAGGCCGCCGCTGCCACTGATGGCGCCGCCGACGGTGGTGTTGCCACCCACGTTGAACACCAGGCTGCCGTTGTTGGTCACACTGCCGCCGATCGCACCGGTGGCGCCGCCATTGCCGACCTGCAGGGTACCGCCGGCGTTGATGGTGGTCGGGCCGGTATAGGTGTTGTTGCCGGTCACGGTCAGCGTGCCGCTGCCGGCCTGGGTCAGGCCGCCACTGCCGCTGATGGTGCCGCCCAGCGTGGTGTTGCCGGCCACGTTGGACAGCAACGTGCCATTGTTGGTGACATCGCCAACGATCGAGCCCGTCGCACCGCCGTTGCCCAGCTGCAGCGTGCCGCCGGCATTGATGGTGGTACCGCCGGTATAGGTGTTGGTGCCGGTCAGCAGCAGCGTACCGCTACCGGCCTGGGTCAGGCCGCCAGTGCCGCTGATGGTGCCGCCCAGCGCGGTGTTGCCGGCCACGTTGGAAATCAACGCACCATTGTTGGTGATGTCGCCGGCGATGGCGCCGGTTGCCCCGCCGTTGCCGACCTGCAGCGTGCCGCCGGCATTGATGGTGGTACCGCCGGTGTAGCTGTTGTTGCCGACCAGGGTCAGCACGCCGCTGCCCGCCTGGGTCAGGCCACCACTGCCACTGATCGCGCCACCGACAGTGGTGTTGCCCGCCACGTCGAAGACCAGGCTGCCGTTGTTGGCGACGTTGCCGGTGATGGCACCGGTGGCGCCGCCATTGCCGACCTGCAGCGTGCCGCCGGCGTTGATGGTGGTGCCGCCGGTATAGGTGTTGTTGCCGGTCAGGGTCAGCGTGCCGGCGCCGGCCTGGGTCAGGCCACCGCTGCCGCTGATGGTGCCACCCAGCGTGGTGCTGCCGGCCACGCTGGATACCAGCGCGCCATTGTTGGTGATGTCGCCAACGATCGCACCGGTCGCACCGCCATTGCCGATCTGCAGCGTACCGCCGGCATTGATGGTGGTGCCGCCGGTATAGGTGTTGTTGCCGGTCAGCACCAGCGTGCCGCTGCCGGCCTGGGTCAGGCCACCGCTGCCACTGACCACGCCGCCCACGGTTGCCGTGGTGCCGAGGTTGTAGACCAGGCTGCCGTTGTTGGTGATGTCGCCCAGCACCGAACCGGTGCTGCCACCGTTGCCGATCTGCAGCGTGCTGCCACCGTTGATGGTGGTGCCGCCGGTATAGACGTTGTCGCCGCTCAGGGTCAGCGTGCCGGTACCGCTCTGCACCAGGCCGCCGGTGCCACTGAGCACGCCGCCGAAGACGGTGTTGCCATTGTTGCCGCCGGTGGTCAGGGTTGCACCGCCCAGCACCACGCTGGATCCGGTCACACCGGCCAGGCCGCCGATGCTCTGGCTGCCACCTGCGCTGATATCCAGCGTACTGGCACCGGTCAGGTTGACCGTGCTGGCAGCGGACAGGCTGCCACCGGCCGCCACCGCCAATGTGCCGCTGTTGATGGTGGTGGTGCCGGTATACGTGCTGGCACCGCCCAGGCTAACCGTCGCCGGACCGTCCTTGAGCAGGCCGCCGGCACCGCTGATTGCACCATTCAACGTCAGCGGATTGCTGCCCGCCAGGGTCAGCGTGCCGCTGCTCAACTGCACGGTGTTGGCCAGCGTCAGCGCGGTGGTGGCGTCCAGGCTGGCGTCGCCGCCCACGGTCAGCGTGCCGGTGCCCAGTGCAGCGTTGTCGCCCAGGGCAAGGCCACCGGCGTTGAGTGCCACGCCGCCGCTGAAGGTATTGCTGCCACTCAGGGTCTGCACACCTGCACCGTTCTTCACCAGGCCACCGGTCCCCCCGATGGTGCCGGCGAACGTCGTGTTGCCGACGCCGCCGAGGGTGAGCGTGCTGGTGCCCAGCGCCACGGCCGAGCCGGCCACGCCCTCCAGTGAGCCGATCGTCTGCGCGCCGCCCGCGCTGATGTCGAAGGCGGTACCGGCATTGGCCAGGTTCACCGCGCCGGTTGCCGCCAGGCTGCCGCCTGCACCGATCGCCAGCGTACCGGCATTGATGGTGGTACCCCCGGTGAACGTGTTGGTGCCGGTCAGCGTCTGGGTCCCCGATCCTTCCTTGACCAGGCCGCCGGAGCCGGCCACCGAACCACTGAACGTGCCGTTGCTGGCATCACCGATCGTCAGCGTGTTGGCGCCCAGGTTCACCGTACCGTTGCCGATCAGGGTGCCGAACTGCTGCGTGCCGCTGCCCGCCGACAGGTCGAAGGTCGCCCCCGAAGCCAGGTTGACGACGCCGCTGGCGTGCAGGCTCGCGCCCGCGCCCAATGCCAACGTGCCGGCGTTGATGTTGGTGCCACCGGTATAGGTGTTGACGCCGTTCAAGGTCAGCGTTGCGGCCCCCTCCTTGGTCAAGCTGCCGGTGCCACTCAGGCTGCCGTTGAGGGTGAGGTTGTTGCTGCCGAGTACAGTCAACCCGTTGTTGAGGATGAAGTTGTTGGCCAGCGTCACCGCGGTGTTCGAATCGAGCGTGGCATTGCCCCCCACCGTTACCGCGCCGGTGCCCAGTGCAGCATTGTTGCCGACCACCAGGCCACCGGCATTGAGCGTTACGCCACCACTGAAGGTACTGGCGCCATTGAGCGTCTGCACGCCGGCGCCGTTCTTGATCAGGCCGCCGTTGCCGCTGATCGCACCGTTGAAGCTGCTGTCCACCGTACCGCCCAGGGTCAGCGTGCTGCCACCGAGTGCCACCGTGCTGCCGACCACGCCGGCCAGCGAACCGATGGCCTGGTTGCCCGCGGAGATATCGAGGGTACCGGCACCTGCCAGGTTCACCGCGCCGGTCGACGCCAGGCTGCCACCGGCGCCGATCGCCAGCGTGCCGTTGTTGATGGTGGTACCACCGGTGTAGGTGTTGGCACCGCTCAGGGTAACGGTGGCCGCACCGTCCTTGATCAAGCCGCCGGCACCGGAAATCACGCCACCCAGTGTCAGCGCCTGGCTGCCCAGCAGGTCGAGATTGGCACCCGCTGCAAGCCCGATGTTGTTGGCCAGGTTGACGCCTGTCGATGCATCCAGCGTCGCGTTGCCGCCCACCGTCAGCGCACCGCTGCCGAGCGCAGCGTTGTTGCCGACCACCAGGCCACCGCCGTTGAGTGCAACGCCACCACTGAACAGATTGGCGCCACCCAGGGTCAGGATGCCGGCACCGTTCTTGACCAGGCCACCGGTGCCGGAAATCGCACCGTCGAACACGCTGTTGCCGCTGCCGCCGAGGATCAGCGACTGCGCGCCCAGGCTGACCGTGGAGCCGCTCACGCCGGCTAGCGAACCAATCGTCTGGCTGGCGCCGGACGCCGAGATGTCGAAGCCGGTTCCCGCCGCAGTGAGCGTCACCGCCCCGTCCGCGGCAAGGCTGCCACCCGGACCAATCGCCAGCGTGCCGGCGTTGATGAAGGTGCCGCCGGTATAGGTATTGGTGCCGGTCAGCGTTTCAATGCCCGAACCGACCTTGGTCAGGCCACCCGTGCCTGCGATCGAGCCACTGAACGTGCCATTGGTGGCCCCGCCGACTGCGATCGAGTTGGCACCGAGGTTCACCGTACCGTTGCCGACCAGGGTGCCGAACACCTGCGTGCCGCTGCCGGCAGTCAGATCCAGGGTGGCGCCGGTGGCGAGGTTCACGGTACCGCTCGCCGCCAGGCTGGCACCGGCACCCAGCGCCAGCGTGCCGGCGTTGATGTTGGTGCCACCGGTGTAGGTGTTGATCCCGTTCAAGGTCAGCGTCGCGCCGCCATTCTTGGTCAGGCTTCCAGCCCCGGAAAGGACACCGTTGAGTGTCAGCGCATTGCTGCCGAGCACGGTCAGCCCGGCATTGAGCGCGATGTTGTTGGCCAGCGTTGCCAGGCCGGTGGTATCCAGCGTGGCGGCACCGCCGACGGTCAATGCACCCGTGCCCAGCGCCGAGTCATTGCCGAGCACCAGCCCGCCTGCGTTGAGCGTCACGCCGCCGCCAAACGTGTTGGCACCGGACAACGTCTGCACGCCCGCGCCCACTTTGACCAGACCGCCGCCGCCACTGATCACGCCGTCGAACGCGGCGTTCGTCGCTGTGCCGAAGGTCAGCGAGTTTCCGCCCAGGGCCAGTGTGGTGCCACCCACGCCGTTGAGCGCGCCGATGGTCTGGCTGCCGCCTGCAGCGGAGATATCGAAGACCGCACCAGCGTTGGCGAGAGTGACATCACCCGCTGCGGCAAGGCTGCCACCCGCACCGAGTGCCAGCGTACCGGCATTGATGGTGGTGCCACCGTTGTAGAGATTGGCACCGGACAGCGTCAGCGTCGTCGCACCATTCTTGATCAGGCTGCCGTTGCCAGTGATCGGACCCGACAGCGTCAGCGCGTTGCTGCCCGGCAACGTCAGTGCAACGCCCGAGCCCAGCGTGACCGCATTGCCGAGCGTCACTCCAGCACTCGCGTCCAGCGTGGTGCTGGCATTCACCGCCAGCGAGCCGGTACCGAGCGCACCATTGGCGCCGACCACCAGGCCACCACCGTTCAAGGTCAGGCCGCCACCGAAGGTATTGGTGTTGTTGAGGGTCAGCAGGCCCGTACCATTCTTGACCAGGCCGCCGCCACCGGCCAGCACGCCCGCCAGGCTGAGGTCATTGCTGCCGCCCAGCGTCAGCTGCGAACCCGCGCCGAAGTTCACCGCATTGGCCAGATCCAGCGCAGCCGTCGTGTCCAGGCTGACGTTGCCGCCAATGCCCAGCGCCCCCGTACCCAACGCCCCGGCATTGCCGAGGATCAGGCCGCCGGCATTGAGCGCGACGCCGCCACTGAAGGTATTGGCTCCGGACAGCGTCTGCACGCCCGCGCCAGCCTTGATCAATCCACCACTGCCATCGATGAGGCCGGCAAAGCTGCCGTTGCCGGCGCCGCCGAAGGTCAGCGTCTGCGTACCCAGCGCCACATGGCTGCCGGCGATGCCGTTCAATGCACCGATGGTCTGCCCGGCCCCCGCCGCGGAGATGTCCAGCGTCGCGCCGGCACCGGCGAGGTCCACCGCACCGGTTGCGGCAAGGCTGCCACCGGCGCCAAGCGCGAGCGTGCCGGCATTGACCGTGGCACCGCCCAGGAAGGTGTTCGCACCGGACAGCGTCAGCGTCGAGGCGCCGTTCTTGATCAGGCCACCGGTTCCTCCCACCACACCGGTCAGGGTGAGGTTGTTGCTGCCCGGCAGGGTCAGCGTGTTGGCGCCCAGGTTCACCGCATTGAACAGCGAAACCGCTGCGCCCGCATCGAGCGAAACATTGCTGCCGATGTTCAGCGCCCCCGTACCGAGCGCACCGTTGGCGCCCACCGACACACTGCCCGCGTTCAACGCAAGGCCACCACTGAAGGTATTGCTGTTGTTCAATGACAGAACACCGCTACCGGTCTTGATCAGGCCACCGGTGCCGGTGATCAGTCCGCCCAGCGTGACGTTCTGGTTGCTCACCAGGCTCAGCTGCGCACCGGTGTCGAGATCGATGGCGTTGCCCAGGTTCAATGCCACCGAACTGTCGAGGGTGGCGTTTGCACCGACTGCAAGCAGTCCGGTTCCCAGCGCGCCGGCATTGCCCAGCATCAGGCCGCCACCATTGAGTACCAGGCCTCCGGTGAATGCGTTGGCACCGTTGAGCGTGAGCGTGCTGGCACCGTTCTTGACCAGGCCGCCCGCGCCGGAAACCACACCGCCGAGCGTGATCGCCTGCGAACCCGGCAGCGACAACACGGCCCCACTGCCCAGGGTCACATTGTTGGCCAGGCTCAGCGCCGCGCTGCCATCGAGCGACGCACTGCCGCTCACGTTCAGGGCACCAGTGCCAAGCGCGCCGCCATTGCCAAGCAGCAACCCGCCCGCGTTGAGATTCAGTCCTCCGCTGAAGGTGTTGGTGCCATTCAGGGTCAGCAGCGAGGCACCGTTCTTGGTCAGGCTGCCGGTGCCGGTGATGTTGCCGCCGAGGGTGAGGTTCTGGCTGCCCGGCAAGGTCAACGCCGCGCCCAGATTGATGGCATTGGCCAGGTTCAGTGCAGCGCTGCCATCAAGCGAACTGTTGCCGCTGATCGTCAGCGCCCCGCTGCCGATCGCACTGTTGTTGCCCAGCAGCAGGCCGCCCGCTGTCAGATTCACGCCGCCACTGAAGGTGCTGGCGCCGCTCAGCGTCTGGATGCCCGTGCCCTGCTTGACCAGGCCGCCGGTACCACCGATCACGCCCGCGAACGTCTGGTTGGTGGCATCACCGAAGGTGAGCGTGCTGCTGCCCAGCGTCACCGTGCTGCTGGCGATACCGGACAGCGCGCCGATGGTCTGGTTGCCGCCGAGCGAGATGTCCAGGTCCGCGCCAGCGCCGGCCAGGTTGACCGCACCGCCGGCCGACAGGCTTCCACCGCTGCTCACCGCAACCTTGCCGGCATTGATCGCCAGGCCGCCGGTGAAGGTATTCGCGCCACCCAGCGTCAGCGTGGCGGCACCGTTCTTGACCAGGCTGCCGGTGCCGCCGATGGCGCCGCCCAGCGTCAGTGCATTGCTGCCCAATACATTGAGCAGGCCACCTGCACCGAGGTTGATGCCATTGCCCACGCTCAGCGCCGCGCTGGCATCGAGCGTTGTCACACCGCCAACAGTCAACGCGCCGGTTCCGAGCGCGCCGGCATTGCCCAGGACCAGGCCACCGGCATTGAGCGCCAGCCCACCACCAAAGGTATTTGCACCGTTGAGTGTCAGCGTGCTCGCACCATTCTTGGCGAGGCTGCCGGTGCCACCGATCACGCCGTTGAACGTCAGCGCCTGGTTGCCGAGCAGATTGAGGCTGGCACTCGAACCGAGGTTGACTGTATTGGTCAGCGCCAGCGCCGTCGTGCCGTCGAGTGTGGTGCTGCCCCCAACAGAGAGCGTACCGCTGCCCAGCGCAGCAGCATTGCCCAGCAGCAGGCCACCGGCGTTGAGTGCCACGCCGCCACTGAGATTGTTCACGCCCGACAAGGTCTGCACGCCGGTGCCCAGCTTGACCAGGCCACCCGTGCCTGCGGCGAACGTGCCGCTGTAGCTGGTATCGCCCAGCCCGGCGAGAGTGAGCGTATGGCTGCCAAGGTCGACCGAACCGCCGAGGCCCGCCAGCGAACCGATGGTCTGGTCGGCGGCCGCCGACAGGTTCAGGGTGGTACCGACGCCGACCGTGATCGCACCGGTGGGCGACAGGCTGCCGCCCGCGCCCAGCGCCAGCGCGCCTCCGGCCAGGTTGAAATTGCCGGTCAGCGAATTGGCGCCGTTCAAGGTCAGCGTGCCGGCGCCGTTCTTGGTCAGGTTGCCGGCACCGGAGATCGAACCGTTCAATGACAACGCGTTGCTGCCCACGAGGTTCAGCGAGCCCCCGCCATTGATCACCAGATTGTTGCCCAGGGTGAAGCCCGCCGTCGTATCCAGCGAAGCGCTGCCACCGACGGTCAGGTTGCCGCTGCCCAGTGCACCGGCATCGCCCAGTACCAGGCCGCCGGCATTGAGGTTGACGCCGCCGGAGAACAGGTTTGCGCCGCCGAGAGTAACGATGCCGGTGTTGTTGACCGTCAGCCCGCCAGTACCGGACAGCACGCCGCCCAGGCCGAACGCATTGGTCCCTGCCAAGGATAGATTGCCACCGAGGCTGAAAGCGTTGGCCAGGTTCAGACCGGCCGTGGAGGAGGCGATGGCACCGCCATTGGCGGTGAACAGTCCTGTGCCGAAGGAACCGGCATTGTTGAAATTGATCAGACCATCATTGAGCGTGGTCGTACCTGCGCCAGCCCACGCACCCTGCAGGTTCCAGGTACCGCTGTTGACGGTGAGCTTCTGGAAGTTGATGTACTGGTTCCAGCCCAGCGTGGTCACCGCCCCACCGGTACCGCTGCCCGGGCCGGTTGGGCTGTTCTGCAGCACCAGGCTGTTGTTGGACGCCGAACCACCGTCGACGATGCCGGCCGCGGCCAGATTCACCGCAAGCGCGCCGACCTGCCCAGCCACGCCGATACCGGCGGTATTGACGCTGGAACCAGACACGGCGGTGAAGGTGTTGCCGGTGACCGAACTGCCCAGGTTCACGCTGCCGTTGATGGTTCCCGCATTGAGGAAGGTATTGCCGGCCCCCGCCGTGGCCGAACCCTGGAACCCTATGCGGCCGGTAATGGTGCCGGTGTTGTTGAGATTGGTCTGCGCACCACCGTAGCTGACGATCGATGCCGCATCGGCCGTGGTCAACAGGCCTGCGCCAAGAATCGACATGTCCACATTGCCGGCGTTGACGATGTTGCTGACACCGCCGGAAGCGTTCTGCACCACCAGCGCCTGTCCACCGAAACCGAGGATGGAGCCGATATTGACCAGGCCTTTGATCGCCCCGCCCGCCTGGTTGTTGACGTTGATCGTGTTTCCACCGACGGAGTTGTTACCCAGCACCATGCCCGACGCCGCCAGGCTCAGGCCACCGTTGAGGGTGGGATCGATCGTGCCCTGGTTGTTCACGGTGATGCCGTTACCGCTCAAATTCACGGCACTTCCGCCAACGATCGGCGGCACGCTGAGCACAGCGCCGGTCTGGATATCCAGCGTCACGCCATTGATGCTGTTGGCCAGCGAATTGGTATTGGAGCCAGTCGCGCAGGTCACCGTGGTGCCTGCGGTAGTGCACGCTGCGAACGCCGAACCGCTGGCCAGGGTGGCCGCCAGTGCAACCGCCAGCTGATGCGCCCGCAATCGCGGTGGCCGCTTCGCGGTAATCGCACTTCCGCCAGGATTCTGGGCGACCTCCGATGCAACCTGCATTACGCCGAGGGCGCGATTGAAAACCAGACGGTAAATGCGGTTCATCGGTGAATCTCCATGAAAAGACCGGATGGCACTGCGGGCAGGTTTTTTGAAGACGATGCGGCCCATCCCGGCTCCCGATACGGAAACAAGGCCTGGCGGCATTAACTCCTGAAAATCTTCACATCTTCACGCGACGCCCGTGGAAAAGGTGCGCCAGCGTGTCCGTCAAGGCGAAAACTCCCCGGTTTCGCATGACGAATGGCGGCACTGTGCGACCGATGGCGCCAGCGGCATGTGAATCACGCTCGTTATTTTCATGACGTGCGTCAAATAAAACGGGCGGACAAAATGGTTTTGCCGAAAATGCATATACCTGCAGGACGCGGGGAATCCATTCCCCGCTCAACTAAATGCATTCAGCTGCTGGAGAGTTTCATCAGCACCAGGCCGGAAACGATCAGCACCGCCGCACCGATCCGCATCGGGCTGACCTGCTCACCGAGGAACACAATGCCGACCACGAACGCGCCAACCGCACCGATGCCGGTCCAGATCGTATAGGCGGTGCCCAGTGGCAGGCTGCGCATGGCCACCGCCAGCAGCCAGAAGCTGGCGATCATGCCGATGATGGTGACCACGGTGGGGGTGAGCCTGGTGAAGCCTTCGGACTGCTTCATGGACACGGCCCAGACGATTTCCAGCAGGCCGGCAAACAACAGATAGATCCAGGCCATGGCACGGCCCTCCTCTTGGTAGGGCCAAGCCGTCCTGGTCATTGATTCCCGATGTGGGGGAGGTCGTTCCTCCTGGCCGGCATTCTAGCAACGCCGGTCGGCGCGGGGCGTTGTCGGGAGACGCGGGTTACAGCCGATTCAGTGCACGAAGCTGGCGTCGATGTACCTGCCTGCGCTATAGTTGCGGTCTGCCATCGGCCAGCCGATGTGCAGTCCGGCTGTGGTCTCCGGCGCGACACGCGCTGCTTCCCCTGATCCGTGAACTGGCCGCCCCATGGGCGGCCAACGTCTCTATGGTGGCCCCGTCGGCCCCTCGCGACGCTAGGTCGAAAACCCCGCCAGGGCCGGAAGGCAGCAACGGTATCGATCGACGCGGGCGCCGAGGCCAGCCGGCGGGGCCACCGCCTTTTCTGCACTGGGGTCAGATCCCGTTGCCCGGCAAAGGGCTCTGACCCTTATGCCGTTCGCACCGGACATGGCCCCAAGCTACTGCGCTTCCGGCGTGCCCTGGTGGAACACCATACGCCATTCGTCCCCGTGACGGCGCCACAGCGAGCTGCGCAGCACCCAGCGTTGCGCATGGCCATCGAGGTGATGGCGGCTGCGGTAGCGCACCTGGGCCAGACCCTCGGCCAACAGCCATACCGCGTACTGATCGGACTCGATCAGCACCTGCGCGCGCTCCAGCGGGATCTCCTGCAACGCCGCATCACGGCCATAGCACTGGCCGGAACTTCCGATCTCGCTGAAATCCTCATCCAGCAATGCAGCAAGACGCTCACGGTCGACACGCACCGGTGATGCATGCAGCGCGCGCTCCAGCGTTTCCAGCTCGGCGGCCAGCGCCGTATCGACGGGCCGGCCGGCTCCGCTCACGGTGGATCCTGCGCCAGTACGTGCGGCGCGGTCGGGTCAGCCAACGGCACGCACTGCCCCGGCTGCGCCACGCGGTGCCCACGCGCGGCCAGCGCCTGGCCGTCGGCCTCGCTGGCGTAGTGGTAGAGCATCATCCGCGCCTGCAGTTCGGCACTGTACTCACGTTCCAGGTCGTCCACGCCGGTGTGCGACGGGTTGCCGTGCAGGCCGCAGTCGTGGGCGATCAGTTCATTGTCGTTGGCGAAGCGGGCCAGCATCTCCGGAATCGGCCGGGTATCGCCGCTCCAGGTCAGCGCGCCCTGCAGGCGCAGGCCATAGGCCGTCTCCGGCCAGTGGTGGCGCACCGGGAACACTTCCAGGCGCACGCCCTCGTGCCAGAACGCCTCGCCCACCACGACCAGCTGGAACGCATCCCAGAAGTTGGCACCGCCCTCGGCCAGCACGTTCGGATAATCACCGATGCGCTTGTGCAGCAGCGGCACCACCGTGGCGGGCACGTACAGGCGTACCTTGCCGCGCCGGTGCGCATTGAAGAAGGTGTCCACGAACAGGCGCTCGAAGCCGGCCACGTGGTCCAGGTGCACATGGGTGACGAACAGCGCCTGCGGCATGTGCCCGTAGTGCGCCTTGAACGCGGTCAGGCCTTCGCCGCCACAGTCGATGGTCAGCCACGGCCGACCGTCCCGTTCGATCACCGACATCGGCGACCCCAGCTCGACCGCCGACGCATTGCCGACGCCGAGGAAACGCAACGACCAGTCCATCAGGTGCCCCGGTTCCAGGCCATGTCATAGGCGCGGCGCAGCCGCGCGTAGTCCTTCTGCACGTCTTCCACGCTGCGCTCGCCGCGCAGCTTGACCAGCGAGCGCAGCAGGCGCTTGAGGTTGCGTTCGCGCCAGGCGGTCGCCGGAATGCGGATCACCCCGCGGTCGAAGTCGATCAGCCAGCCGTGGCCGTTGCCATCGAACAGGATGTTGTGCGCGTTGAGGTCGGCATGGTCCAGGCCGGCACGGTGGAAGCGGGCGATCAGCCGTCCGGTCTCCTCCCAGGGCGCGCCGCGGCCGGCGACCAGCGCGCGGTCGGCCAGCGAACGGACACCCTCGATCCGCTCCATCAGGATCGCGGCCCGGTAGCGCAGGCCCTCGCGCATGTAGAACGCCGCCAGTGGCCGGGGCACCGGCAGCTTTTTCTCGCGCAGGGCGCGCATCAGCCGGAATTCGGCGAAACTGCGGGTCCGGTCCGCGCCGCGCCAGAGGTACTGGTCGTGGCTGATCCTGGCCGCCATGCCGCCGCGCAGGTAGTGGCGCAGCACGCTGGCGCCGAACGGCGCATCGATGAACCAGGCGCTGCCACGACCACCGTCCCCTACCGGCCGGGCCCTGCTGCCCCAGTGCTGGGGCGAGAACAGGCCGATCTCGGCTTGCCGCAGCCGCTCGCGGTCGAACAGAATGGCCCCGATGCCGCGACCCTCGCGGCATGGCGTCAGCGCTTCATTGGCGTCGAATGCGACCATTTCATTGAGTCTAACAACACATGGCATCAGCGTCCTCCTCCTTGTGCCTCCTGCGCCTGTCCGCACTCGGCGATGTCACCCATGTGGTGCCCCTGGTGCGCACCCTGCAGGCTGCGCGCCCGGATACGCCGATCCACTGGATCATCGACAAGGCCGGCCACAAGCTGCTCGACGGCCTGCCCGGTGTCACCTTCCATGCCTACGACAAGAAGAGCGGCATGGCCGGGGTCAAGGAGCTGCGCCGGCAGCTGCCACCGGGGCGCTTCGAAGCGCTGCTGCAGATGCAGGTGGCGTTCCGTGCCAACCTGCTGTCGGCCTTCATTCCCGCAGAGCGTCGCATCGGCTACGACCGCAGCCGATCGAAGGACCTGCACGGTCTCTTCATCAACGAGCGCATCCCAGATCGTCCCGGCATCCACGTGCTTGATGCCATCGGCAGCTTCTGCGAGCCGCTGGGCCTGCGCCAGACCGAGGTCAGCTGGGATCTGGCGGTGCCACCGTCTGCGTATGAGTGGGCCGCCGCGCAGTGGCAGGACGATGGCCGCCCGGTGCTGATGATCTCGCCGTGCTCCAGCCATGTACGCCGCAACTGGTACGCCGACCGCTATGCCGCCGTGGCCAACCACGCGCTCACGCGTGGCTGGCGGGTGGTGCTGTGCGGTGGCCGCAGTGAACTCGAACGCAGCATGGCCGACGCCATCCAGGCGCAGTTGCGTACCCCGGCACTGGATCTGGTCGGCAAGGACACCTTGAAGCAACTGCCCGCGCTGCTGGCCCGCGCCAATCTGGTGATGACGCCGGACTCGGGCCCGATGCACATCGCCAATGCAATGGGTGCCAAGGTGCTGGGCCTGCATGCGGCCAGCAATCCGAACCGCAGTGGCCCGTACTCGGACCGCCGTTACTGCGTGGACCGCTATGACGATGCCGCGCGCAAGTATCTGGCCAAACAGGCCACCGATCTGAAGTGGGGGACCAAGATCGAGTTCGACGACGTGATGGAACTGATCACCGTGGAAGACGGTATCGCAGCGTTCGAGCGTTACGTGGCCGACCACCTGGGGTGAGCGGCAGCCCCCATCCACGCATGGCGTGGATCAACCCCTTGGCCGGGATTACGCGCGCTGCGCGTAATCCTGGTACGACTTCTCTTCCACGTACGCCGAACCGAGCGCCAGGTTGATTGCCTTCTTGATGCGCGCGCGCTCGTCGTTGCGCAGGTAGACGCTGCGCGCCAGGTCGATGAAGCCCTGGTCGAATGCCTGCGCCTTTTCCTTCAGGCGGATGTCGTCTTCGATGTCCCACAGCTGCTCGTTGACCGTCTTCAGCTCGGCCCGCAGCTTGGCGATGTCCTTCACCGCCGCCGGGTGTGCCATCCAGGTCTGCTCCAGCGCCGACAGCTCCTTGCGAACGTTGGCCAGCTTCCCTTCGTCACTGATGCGCTCGGACTTGATCTGCAGGATCGAGATCTTGTCCAGCAACTCGCCGAAAGAAACGGGGACGAGGATTTCAGCGGTCATGGGGAAAGCTCCAGCAGGTGATGCAGGCAGTTTAACCCGCAGCTCACGATGGAATGGGTAGATCCACGCCATGCGTGGATGGTTCAGCTCGGCAGGAACAGCATCCACGCATGGCGTGGATCTACTGATGCACCTGCCCCGACAGGGGCGGGGAGAGGCCGGCAAAGGGAGGGGCCCACAGGTTGCGCAGCAACGTGTGGGGCGGCGCGCAACGCGCGGCGCGTCCCACGCCAGATAAAGAAAAAGGGCTGCCTTTCGGCAGCCCTTTTTCTTTAATCTGGCGGAGAGGGGGGGATTCGAACCCCCGAGGCGCTATAAACGCCTGCCTGATTTCGAGTCAGGTACATTCAACCACTCTGCCACCTCTCCGGGTGGTCCCCGGCGGACCGGGGACGCGCATCATACGAGGAAGTGGGGCCGACGACAAGTCATTCCGGCCAACGAAGTGAAAATTTCCTGAGCGCATGCCTTGCCGGATGCCTGCAGCCACCCGATGATGCCTATCTCCCCAGCAATACCCCGCCCCAGCCTCCATGATCGAATTCGGACACCTCACCCACCCCGGCATGCGCCGCGAGCTCAACGAGGACACCTACTACGGTGACAGTGAGCTGGCCCTGTGGCTGGTGGCCGATGGCATGGGCGGGCACGCCTGCGGCGAAGTGGCCAGCGCGCTGGCGCGCGAAACCATCGTGCGCGAGATCCGCCGTGGCGCGCCGCTGGCGCAGGCCATCCGCACCGCCGACGAAGAGATCATCCGCGCCTCGCGCCGGCGCAACGACACGCTGCCGATGGGCACCACCGTGGTCGCCGCACGGGTACAGGGCAACCGTTATGAAGTGGCGTGGGTCGGCGACAGCCGCGCCTACCTGTGGCGCGATGGCCAGCTGGCGCAGCTCAGCCAGGACCACAGCGTGGTGCAGGAGCTGGTCGCCCAGGGCAACCTGACTGCCGAACAGGCACGCGCGCATCCGCATCGCAACGTGGTCACCCAGGCACTGGGCGTGACCGATCCGGCGCATCTGAACGTGGCCACCACCAGTGGTGAGCTGCGCCCGGGCATGCAGCTGCTGCTGTGCAGTGACGGCCTCACCGAGGAAGTGGACGACCGCGGCATTGCCCGCACCCTCGCCTTTGAGGATGCCAGCGCACAGGAATGCGTGGACACGCTGGTCGCGGCCGCGCTCGACGGCGGTGGCCGCGACAACATCAGCGTGATCCTGGTGCGCTGCCATTAACCCGTAGATCCACGCCATGCGTGGATGCGGCGCTGCCGGCCAGCGGCCGGCACTCCCCCATCCCAGGCATTACGCGCTGGCGGGCTCTTCCACCTTCGGGCCATCCCACAGCGCATGGCCGGCCTTCTTGCGCAGCCGCTCCAGGCGCGCGGCATGCGCTTCCAGCTCCGACGGAGTGGCGACCACACGCGGGCGTGGCAGCAGCTTGCTGGTGTCGAAGGCCTGCAGCGCCGCACCGGCCCCGCCCCCCTCTTCGTCACCCAATCCGAAGCCGATCTCTTCCTGACCCGAGGTCAGTGCGATGTAGACGTCGCCCAGGATCTGCGCATCGAGCAGGCCGCCGTGCAGTGCACGGTGCGAGTTGTCCACGCCCAGTCGCTTGCACAGCGCATCCAGCGAATTGCGCTGGCCCGGGAAGCGCTCGCGCGCCATCACCAGGGTATCGATCACCGTGCAGCGGTCGGTGATCCTGCCGTACTGTGGCCCAAGCAGCGACAGCTCGTTGTCGAGGAAGCCCAGGTCGAACGCCGCGTTGTGGATGATCAGCTCGGCGCCGTCGATGAACGCCAGGAACTCGTCGGCGATCTGTGCGAAGTCCGGCTTGTCAGCCAGGAACTCCAGGGTCAGGCCGGTGACTTCCTGCGCGCCCTGTTCGAACTCGCAGTCCGGCTTGATGTACTGGTGGTAGTTGTTGCCGGTCGGGCGCCGCTTGAACAGCTCCACGCAGCCGATTTCGACGATGCGGTTGCCCTTCTTCCACTCCAGGCCGGTGGTTTCGGTATCGAGGATGATCTGACGCATGGGCTCAGTTTACCGGGCTGGCGTCGCGGATCTGGATCGCCGCGTTGCGCGCCAGGGTATCCACTCGTTCGTTGTCGGGGTCGCCGGAATGGCCCTTCACCCAGCGCCAGTCGATCTGGTGCCGCAGCGTGGCCGCGTGCAACCGCTCCCAAAGCTCACGGTTCTTCACCGGATCACCGCCAGCGGTTTTCCAGTTCTTGCGGATCCAACCCGGCATCCACTGGGTCAGGCCCTGCCGCACGTACTGCGAATCGGTGTAGAGCACGATGTTGCACGGCTCGGTCAGCGTCTCCAGCCCCGAAATGGCCGCCATCAGCTCCATCCGGTTGTTGGTGGTGTGCGCTTCGCCACCGCTCAGTTCGCGCTCATGCCCCTTGTAACGCAGCAACGCAGCCCAGCCGCCGGGGCCGGGATTGCCGAGGCAGGATCCGTCGGTGTGGATTTCGATGGTTTTCAATACAACTCCAGATCAGGTAGCAACGGTGCCGTGCCAACGCACCGGCAACGGTTTCGGCCCGGGCAGGGCCAGCGTGCGTTTTTCCGCATGGAACAGGCAGGCCGCGCGCAGTGGCGCCCAGCCATCGGCACGGCGGCTGCCAGCCCCGCGCCAGAGTGGACCGAGGTAACGCATATCGTCGCACTCCAGCCCATGCCAGCCGAGCAGCAGACGGATCCGCTGCGGCGTACGCACCACCAGTCCATGCTGGCGCCAGCGCGTGCGATACGGGCTGAACGGATTGAGGCTGCTCAGCCACAGATGGCCGCCCGGCATCAGTACGCGCTCGCACTCGTCGAGCAGCCGATCAGCGTCGGCCGCAGTGACATGCTGCAGCACGATCGCATTGACACTCTCATTGGCCAGCGGCAGCGGCAGTGCACAGCGGGTATCGCCGGCATAGCCCTGCCCCTGCCGATACAGGCGCAGACCGCGTCCACCCAGCTGCGCGTCATCCAGCCAGGCCGCACTCGGCGCGATCCACAACCAGGGCTGCGCTGGCAGCAATGACAACTGCGGCAGCAGCAATTGCCGCTCCAGCACGCGCAAGGCTGCCGCCGGTTCACTGTCGAACCACGGGGTCTGGCTCGCTTGACGGGTGCTCTGCAGCGCGGGCATGGTCCAATTCTATGCGACTGACTGCCCTGCCCGCATTTGCGGATAACTACATCTGGACGCTGATCGCCGACGATGGCACTGCCGTGGTCGTCGACCCCGGCGATGCCGCGCCAGTGCTCGCACTGGCCGATCAGGGCCTGCGCGTGGACACGATCCTGCTCACCCACCACCACGACGACCACATCGGTGGCGTGCCCGCACTGCAGGCACGTTTTCCCGGTGTACGGGTCATCGCGCCGGTCGAAGAGCGCATCCCCACGGCCACCGAGCGGGTCGGCGAAGGTGAACGCGTTCAGGCACTGGGCCGGACGTTCCACGTACTATCCGTGCCCGGGCATACCCGCAGCCACATCGCGTTTCACACTGCTGAACATCTTTTCAGCGGAGATTCGTTGTTCAGCCTGGGCTGTGGACGTCTGTTCGAAGGTACGCCGTCCCAGCTGCTGGCATCGATGCGCAAGCTGGGTACCTTGCCCGCGCAACTGCTGCTTTGTTGCGCTCATGAGTACACCGTGTCAAATGCCGTCTTCGCGCGGCATGTCGACCCCGCCAACGCTGCCCTGTGGCAGCGCCAAGAGGAGGCTTTGGCCATGCGCCGCGATGACCGTTCCACCCTGCCGGTAACCCTGGCCAACGAATTCGACTGCAATCCCTTCCTGCGTGTGCACGCGGCGCCGATCCGTGCGTCGGTGTCTGCACACCTGGGCCGTGACGTCGTGGACGACGTCGACGTGATGGCCGGTCTCCGGCATTGGAAAGACGGCTTCCGCGCATGATGCGCCGAAGTCTGCCGCTGGCCCTGGGCCTTGTCCTGGGGTTGGCCGGAACCGCGGGCGCGCAGTCGCTGGGCGCCGGCATCAGCCAGAACCTGACCGCCGCTGCGGCCTTGCCGCTGGATCCGGCTGCGCTGCCCGCCGCTTCGGTGCGCAACGGCCAGGAGATCTTCACCAGCTTCCGCGACGGCCTGGCCGAGCCCAGCTGCGACGCCGAGGCCACCAGCCCGCGCTGGCAGAAGCAGTTCGCCCATGCCCCCTCGCGCCTGGCCAACCAGGATGACGATGCGCTGGTGCTGTTCGGCTACGTGGTCGAAGAGCTGCGCAAAGCCCACCTGCCCACCGAATTCGCGCTGATTCCGTTCGTGGAAAGCGGCTATCGGCCCAATGCCCGCAACGGCAGTGGCCCGACCGGCCTGTGGCAGTTCATCGCCACCACGGCGCGCAACCACCGCGTGCCGATGGCCAACGGCTATGACGGCCGCCTGTCGGCGGTCGATTCGACCCAGGCCGCGGTGCGTTACCTGAAGACCCTGCACGGCATGTTCGGCGGCGACTGGCGCCTGGCCACCATGGCCTACAACGCCGGCGAATACCGGGTGCTGCAGTCCATGCGCAAGGCCGGCATGAACGCGCAGAACGCCAAGCCGTCGGCTCTGCCCGGCCTGTCGCCGGTGACCCATGCCTACGTCGAGAAGCTGCATGCCCTGGCCTGCGTGCTGGAAGACGTGGAAGACCAGCCCGGCGTGATGGCCTCGCTGGACCGCACCGTGCCGGTACTGAAGGACCACACCCTGCCGGCCGGCACCAGCGTCCAGCAGTGGGCCGCACAGCGCGCCTTGGACCCGGCGAAGATCGCCCGCCTGAACCCAGCGCTGGCCTCTGGCAGCCGTGCCTCTGGCACCACCCGCGTGCTGGCCCCGGTCTCGGCCGCCAATGCGACGGTGGCGGACACCGCAACGGCCCTGGTCGCCAGCGCTGCGCCGGTCGCCACCGCCGCACCGACGCCGCAGGTGGCCAAGACCGTCGCCGCGATCGCCGATCGTCCGCGCAGCCGACGCCACACGGTGCGTGATGGCGAATCGGCCTGGACCATCGCCCGCCGCTACGGCATGCCGGTGAAGGCCCTGCTGTCGCTGAACGGCCTGAGTGGCAGCAGCGTGCTGAAGCCTGGTGCGGTACTGCGCGTCGAGGACTGACGCGCCAGCCAGGCCCTCCCTGTAAAGCCGAGCCCATGCTCGGCTTTTTCATGCCTGCGCCCGGCAGATGCAGTCGAGCCCGGCTCGACTCTACAAAAGGCGGTCGAGCAAGCTCGACCACTACCAGAGCTCAAGCGCGCCACAAACGAGGCGAAGGCACAAAAAAAAGGCCCGGCATTGCCGGGCCCTTTCGTACCTGCAGCCGGTGGGCTTACAGGTTCGCTTCGGTGGTCTGGACCACGAACTTCTTGCGCATCGCCTCGATGTAGGCCTTGGCCGCGGCCATGCCGTCGATCTGGCTCAGCTGGTCCTTCAGCTGCTTCTGCTGCTCGGCGGTCACTTCCTTCACGTCGCCCGGGTTCACCTTGTTCACCGCGAACAGCAGCGCGTGGCCATTGACGTCGACCTTGCCGTAGCTCGGCTTGCCCTCGGCCGGCACCGGCGCGCTGAAGATCGCGCGGTTGATTTCCGGGGTCGGCACCGGCTGGCTGCGCGGCAGGCCCGGCATCGGGCTCAGCTGCAGCTTCTCGCTGGCAGCCAGCGACTGCAGGGTGGCGCCCGCCTTCAGCTTGGCCAGCACGGCGTCAGCGGCCTTGTCGCTGGCCTGGCGCTGGCGGTCGGCGCGGATCGCGGCGATCACCTGCTCGCGGGCCTTGTCCAGCGGCATCGCCTGTTCCGGGGTATGCGCGGCAACGCGGATGACCACGCTGTGGTTGGTGGCACCGCCCAGGGCGATCGGATCGCTGGCGGTACCGTCCTGCACCAGCACTTCGGAGAAGGCGGCGCGCAGCACGGCCGGATCAGCGGCGATGCCACTGGCGGTCGCGCGGGTGATCGGGCCCAGGGTCTGCAGCGGCAGGTTCACTTCCTTGGCGGCAGCGGCCAGGTCGCTCGGGCTCTTGTTGATGGCATCGACCAGGTGGCCGGCCAGCTCGTTGAAGCCGCGCTCGCCATCGGCCTTCAGCTGCTCGGCGGCCAGCGTGTCACGCACTTCCTCGAACGACTTGCCCTGGCCACCACGCACCGCGGCGACCTTGATGATGTGGTAGCCGAAGTCGGTCTTCACCGGGCCGATCACGTCACCCGCCTTGGCGGCGAACAGGGCGTCTTCGAACGGCTTGACCATCGCGCCACGCTCGACCCAGCCCAGATCACCGCCCTGGTCCTTCGAACCCGGGTCTTCCGAGTTGGCCTTGGCCAGCGCCGCGAAGTCGGCACCCGCCGCCTTGGCTTCGGCAGCGAGCTTGTTCGCCTTGGCTTCGGCACCGTCACCGGTGATCAGGATATGGGCAGCCTGGCGCTGTTCCGGCGAGGTGAACTTCGCCTTCTCGTCTTCATAGCGCTTGCGCAGGGTCGCTTCGTCAGCCGCGGTCGGTGCCGGCAGGTTGGCGCCGTTGATCTCGACGTATTCCAGCGACACGCTCTCGGCCTGGCGGAAGTCCTTGCCGTGGCCGTCGTACCACTGCTTGATCTGCGCATCGGTGACCGGCGCAGTATCGGCCGGCACTTCCGGCAGCGCGGCCAGCTCGACGTCACGGGTTTCGCCCAGCAGCTTCAGCAGACGCTCGGTCTCGGACTGGGTGACGAAGCCGGAGTTCTGCAGGCCCGACGGGATCACCGACTGCTGCAGGCTCTCGCGCACCAGCTCCTGGAACTGGGTCGGGGTGCGCGGCGGATTGCCACCGGCCAGGGCCAGGCGGTAGTTGTTCTCGTTGAACTTGCCGTTCGAATCGAGGAACGCCGGCATGGTCGCGATGTACTCGCGCACCGCGCCGTCGCCGATCACCACGCCCGCCTGTTCACCGACCAGGCGCACGACCTGCTCGTCGATCAGCTGATCGAGCACGGCCAGCTTGTTCTCAGTGCTTTCGAACGCGCGCGGGTCGAAGTTCTCGCCCTGCTGCTGGCGCTCACGCATGCGCTCCTGCTCGAAACGCGTGCGGAAATCCTGCGCGCTGATCTCGTGGTGCTGCCACAGCATGCGCACCGGCCACCACGACGGTGCCGAACGCCACCAGGTCGGAGGCGCGGAAACCTTGGCCACGTTCTGTGCGCCAACGCCACCGAGGTAGCTGTTGTCGATCACGAACAGGAACGGAATCATCAGCAGCCCCAGGATCACGGTGACGATCCAGCCTGAGGTCTTGTCGCGGAGTTTCTGCAGCATGGTGAGGAATCACAAGGCCTGATTGGCGAGCCCGGCAGTGTAACCCGCTTCGCCGCAGGGACCAAAAGCAGCGCCGGCGCGGCCTGCGCCGCATCCTTGCAGCAACGCGTCACTGGTAGATGCATGCCTCACGTCCGACCGCGCGAACGACACAAAGAAAAAGCCCCCGGCTTGCGCCGAGGGCTTTTAAAGTTGGCGGAGCGGACGGGACTCGAACCCGCGACCTCCGGCGTGACAGGCCAGCATTCTAACCAGCTGAACTACCGCTCCGCGCTGAAACTTTGCAGGCGCCCAGTATATCCGAAGACTTCCTGGAAACCCAGCCCGATGAACACTTTTTTCAAAGTTTTTTCACAGGGACTTAAGAATTCTGCAATGGCGGAGCGGACGGGACTCGAACCCGCGACCTCCGGCGTGACAGGCCAGCATTCTAACCAGCTGAACTACCGCTCCGTTCTTGCAAAAACCCTTTCGTCTTCTTCCCGAGCCTGTCGGTGAGAAGACAAGGCCCCCAGCTTTAGGCCGGGGGCCTCGATGTAATGGCGGAGCGGACGGGACTCGAACCCGCGACCTCCGGCGTGACAGGCCAGCATTCTAACCAGCTGAACTACCGCTCCGCATTGTTACCTTGCTTGTTTTCCACCGGCCTGGACCGGGAAGAAAACAAAGCCTCCAGCTTTTGGCCGGAGGCCTCGTTGAATGGCGGAGCGGACGGGACTCGAACCCGCGACCTCCGGCGTGACAGGCCAGCATTCTAACCAGCTGAACTACCGCTCCACACTCAAACTTTTACCGCGGTGCTGTGGTGGGTGCTGAGGGTTTCGAACCCCCGACCCTCTCCGTGTAAAGGAGACGCTCTACCGCTGAGCTAAGCACCCCAGCGAGCCGCTTAGTTTACAGCATCCTTCAGGGCCTTGCCAGCCTTGAACGACGGATTCTTCGAAGCAGCGATCTTGATGGTGTCGCCGGTCTTCGGGTTGCGGCCGGTGCGGGCAGCACGGTCGCGGACCTGGAAGGTACCGAAGCCAACCAGGGTGACCGCATCGCCGTCCTTCAGCGCCTTGGTGACGGCAGCAACGACGGCATCGACAGCGCGGCTGGACTCGGCCTTGGTCAGGTCGGCAGCTTCAGCAACGGCATCGATCAATTCGGTCTTGTTCATTCTCTACAACTCCTTTGGCGGTGGGTTCCGCTTATTCGACAGGGAAGCAACCGCACGCGCTCTGCATGCGGCCGCCATGTGGAAACGGTTCGCCGATTCAGTGATCGCTGACAGCGATCACTCATTCGCGAGTGCTGCTTTTATACCAGCGGCCCTACCCCCACGCAAGGTGAAAAGCCAGCAACGACGCGGGTTTCGGGCCATTGGACAGCGCGCGTCAATGCTTGACGCGCGCGCTTCCACTCGGTTTGGCCTTGCTGCGCACCGTGACACGTTGCGCACTCTTGCGCGCCTTCTTCGGTGCCAGCGGACGCTCCAGCGCCAGGTCCAGGACTTCTTCGATGTACTTCACCGGCACGATCTCCAGATCGCGCGTGACGTTGGCCGGAATGTCGGCCAGGTCCTTGCGGTTCTCTTCCGGGATGATGACCGTGCGGATGCCGCCACGCAGTGCGGCCAGCAGCTTCTCCTTCAA
The DNA here is from genome assembly GCF_003205835.1 of Stenotrophomonas maltophilia. Taxonomy (GTDB): domain Bacteria; phylum Pseudomonadota; class Gammaproteobacteria; order Xanthomonadales; family Xanthomonadaceae; genus Stenotrophomonas; species Stenotrophomonas riyadhensis. Next base: position 927,715 of record NZ_CP029773.1, on the reverse strand, counting down.
CCCGCCGATGGCGGTGACGCGACCACGCAGGGTGATCTCGCCGGTCATCGCCACATCGGCGCGCACCGGCACCTTGGTCAGCATCGACACCAGCGAGGTGACCATCGCCGCGCCGGCACTCGGGCCGTCCTTCGGAGTGGCGCCATCGGGCACGTGCAGGTGCACGTCGTGCTTCTGCAGGAAGTCGCTGTCGATGCCAAAGCCCACGGCGCGCGAACGTACCACCGACAGTGCCGCCGACGCCGATTCCTTCATCACGTTGCCGAGCTGGCCGGTCAGGATCAGCTGGCCCTTGCCCGGCACCAGCGTCGATTCGATCTGCAGCAGATCGCCACCGACTTCGGTCCAGGCCAGTCCGGTGACCAGGCCGATCTCGTTTTCTTCCTCGGCGCGGCCGAAGTCGAAGCGACGCACGCCCAGGTACTTGTCCAGGTTCTTGCTGGACACACTGACCAGCGCCTTGGACTTCTTCGCCCCCTTCTTCGCCTTCACCGGCTGCGGGCCAGCCAGCGCGATCTCCTTCACCACCTTGCGGCAGATCTTGGCGATCTCGCGTTCCAGGTTGCGCACGCCCGATTCGCGCGTGTAGTAGCGCACGATGTCCTGGATCGCATCACTGCCGATCTCCAGCTCTTCCGGCTGCAGGCCGTTGGCCTTGATCTGCTTCGGCACCAGGTAGCGGGTGGCGATGTTGAGCTTCTCATCCTCGGTGTAGCCGGGGATGCGGATCACTTCCATGCGGTCCAGCAGCGGGCCCGGAATGTTGAGCGAGTTCGAGGTGGCCACGAACATCACTTCGGACAGGTCCAGGTCCACTTCCAGGTAGTGGTCGTTGAACGCGTTGTTCTGCTCCGGGTCGAGCACCTCCAGCAGCGCCGACGACGGATCGCCACGGAAGTCCATCGACATCTTGTCGATCTCGTCGAGCACGAACAGCGGGTTCTTGCTGCCGACCTTGTTGAGGTTCTGCACGATGCGGCCCGGCATCGAACCGACGTAGGTACGACGGTGGCCACGGATCTCGGCCTCATCGCGTACGCCGCCCAGCGACATGCGCACGAACTTGCGGTTGGTGGCCTTGGCGATGGACTGGCCGAGCGAGGTCTTGCCCACGCCCGGCGGCCCGACCAGGCACAGGATCGGGCCCTTCATCTGCTTCACGCGCGACTGCACCGCCAGGTACTCAAGGATGCGTTCCTTGACCTTCTCCAGGCCGTAGTGGTCGGCATCGAGGGTGTCCTGCGCGGCCTTCAGGTCCTTGCGCACCTTGCTGCGCTTCTTCCACGGCACGCCCAGCAACCACTCCAGGTAGTTGCGCACGACCGCCGCTTCGGCCGACATCGGCGACATCTGCTTGAGCTTGTTCAGTTCATTGCGTGCCTTGGCTTCAACCGCCTTCGGCATGCCGGCTTCGGCGATCTTGCGGGCCAGCTCTTCCAGCTCGCCCGGTGCATCGTCCAGGTCACCCAGTTCCTTCTGGATGGCCTTCATCTGTTCGTTGAGGTAGTACTCGCGCTGGCTCTTCTCCATCTGCGACTTCACGCGGCCACGGATGCGCTTTTCCATCTGCTGCACGTCGATCTCGCCGTCGACCAGGCCGACCAGCATCTCCAGGCGGTCACCGACGGCCAGCGTTTCCAGCAGGCGCTGCTTGTCGGCCAGGCGCACGCTGATGTGCGCGGCGATGGTGTCGGCCAGGCGGGCCGGCTCATCGATGCCCGACAGCGTCTGCAGCAGCTCCGGCGGCAGCTTGCGGTTGGTCTTCACGTACTGCTCGAACAGCGACATCAGCGAGCGGGCGATCGCCTCCACCTCGCGTGCTTCGCGCTCGTCGGTGGCGTCGATCTCCACGGCCTGGCCATGCAGCGAGCCGTTGCGCTCGTCGACGTGGGTGACCTGCACGCGCGACAGGCCTTCGACCAGTACCTTGATGGTGCCGTCGGGCAGCTTCAGCAGCTGCAGCACCTGCGCCAGCGTACCGACCTGGTAGAGGTCGGCCGCATGCGGGTCGTCGGTCTCGGCCGACTTCTGCGCCAGCAGCAGGATGCGCTTGTCCGCTTCCATTGCCTGTTCGAGCGCGTGCATGGACTTGTCACGGCCGACGAACAGCGGGATGACCATGTGCGGGAACACCACTACGTCGCGCAGCGGCAGGACCGGCAGGTCGAGGGTTTCACTTGGGGAACGGGCCATGGGGGCTCCAGGGAAGGGGAAAACCGCCTCCGGGAGGGCATCTTCCGGAGACAAAAAAAGCCGATGGCCCCGTTATGGGGCCATCGGCTTTCAGATGCAAGGCATTCCTTGAAAATCCTTTCCAATCAACAACCTGGAAGGATCACTCGGCGCCTGCGGCCTTCTGTTCAGGGGCCGCCGGGGTCTGGTAGATCAGGTACGGCTCGGACTTGTGCTCGATCACCGACTCGTCCACCACCACCTTGCTGACGTTTTCCTGCGACGGCAGGTCATACATGGTGTCCAGCAGGACCGATTCGACGATGGTGCGCAGGCCACGGGCACCGGTCTTGCGCTTGAGCGCCTTCCTGGCGATGGCCGACAACGCGTCCGGACGGAACTCCAGCTCGACGTTCTCCATCTCGAACAGCTTCTTGAACTGCTTGGTGATGGCGTTCTTCGGCTCGGTCAGGATCTTGATCAGGGCCGGCTCGTCCAGCTCCTCCAGGGTCGCCACCACCGGCAGGCGGCCGACGAACTCGGGAATCAGGCCGAACTTGATCAGGTCTTCCGGCTCGACTTCGGCCAGCACCTTGCCCACTTCCTGCTTGCGCTCGCTGCTCTTGACCTTGGCGCCGAAGCCGATGCTGCCGACGTCGGTGGAACGGGCCTGGATCACCTTGTCCAGCCCGGCGAACGCGCCGCCGCAGATGAACAGGATGTTCTTGGTGTCCACCTGCAGGAATTCCTGCTGCGGGTGCTTGCGGCCGCCCTGCGGCGGAACGCTGGCCACGGTGCCTTCGATCAGCTTCAGCAGGGCCTGCTGCACGCCTTCGCCGGACACATCGCGGGTGATCGACGGGTTCTCGCTCTTGCGCGAGATCTTGTCGATTTCATCGATGTAGACGATGCCCTGCTGTGCCTTCTCGACGTCGTAGTCGCACTTCTGCAGCAGCTTCTGGATGATGTTCTCCACGTCCTCGCCCACGTAACCGGCTTCGGTCAGCGTGGTGGCGTCGGCCATGGTGAACGGCACGTTGAGCAGGCGGGCCAGGGTCTCGGCCAGCAGCGTCTTGCCCGAACCGGTCGGGCCGACCAGCAGGATGTTCGACTTCGCCAGTTCGACGTCGTCGTTCTTCTGCCGGCTCTCGATGCGCTTGTAGTGGTTGTACACGGCCACGGCCAGCGTGCGCTTGGCGCGGTTCTGGCCGATCACGTACTGGTCGAGGACCTCGAGGATCTCGCGCGGCTTGGGCAGCGAACTGCGCGCCGACTGCGCCTTTTCCTCAAGTTCCTCACGGATGATGTCGTTGCACAGCTCCACGCACTCATCGCAGATGAATACGCTCGGACCCGCAATCAGCTTGCGCACTTCATGCTGGCTCTTGCCGCAGAAAGAGCAGTAGAGGATCTTGCCGGTGTCCGTGGAACGACCTTGGCGGTCTTCGCTCATGCTTCGCTTACCCAGTTACCCCACCCGCTGAACGGGGGTTCGATTCGAGAATAGCACAGGGCCGAGGGGACACCAGTCCCGCCCGACCCTGCAGGAACGGGGCCTCCCTGGCCCCGTGAAGGCCGGTCAGCCGGCCTGGATCGACTCATCCGGACGACGCTCCAGGACCTGGTCGACCAGACCGTAGGCCTGCGCCTCGAAGGCGCTCTTGAAGTTGTCGCGCTCGGTGTCGCGGGCGATCGTCTCCAGCGACTGGCCGGTGTGCTTGGCCAGCACCTCGTTCAGGCGCGAACGCAGGGTCAGGATCTCACGCGCGTGGATGTCGATGTCGGTGGCCTGGCCCTGGTAGCCACCCAGCGGCTGGTGGATCATCACGCGCGAGTTCGGCAGCGCATAGCGCTTGCCGGCTTCGCCCGCGGCCAGCAGCAGGGCGCCCATCGAGGCGGCCTGGCCGATGCAGGTGGTGCTCACATTCGGCTTGATGTACTGCATGGTGTCGTAGATCGCCATGCCGGCGGTGACCACGCCACCCGGCGAGTTGATGTAGATGTTGATGTCCTTTTCCGGGTTCTCCGATTCCAGGAACAGCAACTGCGCCACCACCACGTTGGCCATGTGATCGTCGATCGGGCCCACGAGGAAGATCAGGCGCTCCTTCAACAGGCGCGAATAGATGTCGTAGGCACGCTCGCCGCGGCTGGTCTGCTCGACCACCATCGGAACCAGGTTCAGGGCTTTGGTTCGGTTGTCCATTACGTGAGGTACCTATCTTGGGGGGCAACAACCCCGCGCCGGCAAAGGCGCGGGGCATCCGGTGATCCGCCCGGGATTACTGGCGGATCGCGTCCTGGAACGACAGCTTCTCTTCGGTGTGCTGGGCACGCTCGGCGATCCAGTCGATCACCTGCTCTTCCATCACGCGGTTCTGCAGGCCAGACATCAGCTGGGGGTCGTTGCGGTACATCTCAATGACCTGTTCCGGCTCTTCGTAGGTCGAAGCGATCAGGCGCATCGTTTCGTTCAGGCGCTTGGCTTCCAGGCGCAGGTCGTTGATGCGGGCCACTTCACCGACCAGCAGGCCGACCAGCACGCGCTTGGCGGCCGCTTCCTTGAAGCCTTCATGGGCATCGGCCGGGATCTCGCCGACGTTCTGGCCGTTGCGGCGGATCTGCTCGACCTGCTGGGCCAGCATGGCGCGGGCTTCGTTTTCGACCAGGCGCGGCGGCATTTCCACCGACGAATAGGCGGCGATCAGCTGCTCGCCCACTTCGCGGCGCAGGCGGTTCATCAGGGCCCCCTTCAGCTCGCGCTCCAGGTTGGCACGGATGTCACTGCGGAACTGCTCGACGTCGCCGCCCTTCACACCGAAGCTCTTGATGAAGGCTTCGTCGACCGCCGGCACGACCGGCTCGGACACTTCAGCGACCTTGACGGTGACCTGCACGGTCTTGCCCGCCAGCACCGGCACGCGCCAGTCAGCCGGGAACTCGACGTCCAGGGTCTTCTCTTCACCCTTGGCCAGGCCGACCAGGCCCTTTTCGATGGTGTCGAACATCATGCCCTGGCCGAGCACGATCGAACCCTTCTCGGTGCCTTCGGCCGGCAGGCGCTCTTCGCCGGCCTGCGACCAGGTTTCCACCGCGACCAGGTCACCGTCCTGCGCGCCACGGCTGACCGGGGCCCAGGTACGACGCTGGTTCTGCAGGTTCTCGATCATCTGGTCGATGTCGGCGTCGGTGATCTCGGCGCTGTGGCGCACGACGGTCAGCTTGCTGACGTCGATATCGCCGAAGTCCGGCACCACTTCCACGGTGGCCACGAAGGAGAATTCACCCTCGTCGCCCTTGTCGATGCGCGGGCTGCCGACGATGCGCAGGTCGTGCTCGCGCACGGCGGCATCGAAGGTTTCGCGCAGCAGGCCGTCCAGCGCCTCGCCACGGACCTGCGCGCCGAAGCGCTGCTCGATCACCTTGGCCGGCACCTTGCCCGGACGGAAACCCTTGATGCGGGTGGTACGGGCGATTTCGCCCAGGCGGCCGACGATGTGGCTCTGCAGACGCTCTTCCGGCAGCGAGAAGCTCAGGCGGCGTTCCAGGTTGCCGGTGGATTCGATCGAAGCTTGCATGTTGACTCCTGCCACCGGTGGCCCAGGCCCCCGGCTCGATGATTGGGATGAAACGGTTGTAAGGACACGACGTCTGGGACGCGCCTGCTTGCCGCAGCCCTTTAGTTTCGCCCAATTCGGCCTGCACTGCCAGCGCGTGCCGGTCAAGTGGGCGCAGATGGCCCGATCAGGGCGGGGACAGGCCGGCACTGGTGCGAAAGGGGGGACTCGAACCCCCACGCCTTGCGGCACTGGAACCTAAATCCAGGGCGTCTACCAATTCCGCCACTTTCGCGTGGCCGGCACAGGCGTTCATTGTCGCAGGCAGGGGCTGGAAGCGGAAGACCTGCACAAAACTGAACATGGTCATCCGCGCGCGACTGGCGCGCTGGGACCGCCCCGGCGAGCGCCCGCTCAGCCGGGGCGGCGGTGGCTCAGTGCTGCGGCCTGGCCTCGGCAGGCGCCGCATCGGCCCCCTGCCCGGCCGCAGGATCCACCTTGCGGATCTCCACGCCCCCGTCGTCGGTACGGCGCAGGGCCACCGACTCCGGCGCGGCCTTGCGCACATCCACCGAACCCTCCGCATTGCGCTGCACGTCCACCGCGTCGGGCAGGACCTCCCCTTCCGCAGGCTGAGCCGGCTGCATCTGCATGGCGTCACCCACCGGGCGCGCCGGAGTGCTCTCCGTGCCAGCATCGCGTTCGACGGTCCGCGCGGGATCATTGCCCGGCGTGCAGGCAGCCAGCGCCATCAGCGCGAAGGGAACCCACAGCGTGCGGTGCAATCGATTGATACCAGTCATCAACATCTTCCTTCGTGCATGCGCCATCGACGCGGAAGATCCATTGGGTGCGATGCAGGACGCGATGCGCTGAGAAGCAGCGCACAGCATTGAAAACACTGATGACGCGTATGCCCCTGATTTCAGCATCGCTTCAGCAGATCCACGCCATGCGTGGATGACGCGCAACCCGGCGTACAGGCAAGAAAAAAGCCACTTGGCGAACCCAGTGGGAAGCTGCCGCGCATTCGCGCCGCAGCCCCACGCTTTGCGCGGCAAAGCGCGGGCCCCACTTCATCAGCCCCGACATCCCCGCGGCTTCGCCGCGCCCCCTTGACTCAAGGGGGCTCCACACCAGCCAGCGCACTGACTTCCGCACGCTCAACCCGGCGCGCAGGCAAGAAAAAAGCCACTTGGCGAACCAAGTGGGAAGCTGCCGCGCATTCGCGCCGCAGCCCCACGCTTTGCGCGGCAAAGCGCGGGCCCCACTTCATCAGCCCCCACATCCCCGCGGCTTCGCCGCGCCCCCTTGACTCAAGGGGGCTCCACACCAGCCAGCGCACTGGCATCCGCACGCTCAACCCGGCGCACAGGCAAGAAAAAAGCCACTTGGCGAACCAAGTGGCTTTCGTCTGGTGGGCTGTCAAGGATTCGAACCTTGGACCTATTGATTAAGAGTCAACTGCTCTACCAACTGAGCTAACAGCCCGAAATCGGGGCGCGAATTATGACCCGATCCGCTCGGAGGGTGCAAGCACTTTCTTCAACATCGTTGAAACCAGCACTGCGATCCCACTGCGTTGCAGATCCACGCCAGGCGGAGCTCTGCAACCTGTGATCCATCGAAACGAAAGGGTCACACTAATAAGAAAAAAGCCACCTGGCGTACCAGGTGGCTTCTGTCTTGGTGGGCCGTCAAGGATTCGAACCTTGGACCTATTGATTAAGAGTCAACTGCTCTACCAACTGAGCTAACGGCCCGTGAAACTCAGACGCACATTGTAGCGTGCTTTCTGTTTATTGCAATACCGTTTCGGCTGCGCCGATGCGGTTGAATCAGTGGGGTGGCTGAGGGGATTCGAACCCCCGACCACCGGAATCACAATCCGGTACTCTAACCAACTGAGCTACAGCCACCACTGAAACTTTTGCTCCATCGCCGATACCGCTGACGCTGGAACCTCAAACCATTGCCTGGAGACTGTCACCGAAGTTCCGGTCCGCCGAAGCGAGTCCGATATTCTGGTGGAGTCTTTACCCTTTTGCAAGCACTTCTTCACATCCGCCGATGCGATCCCGGTGCTCGCCAATGGCGCGCCCGACAGGAATCGAACCTGTAACCGCCGGCTTAGAAGGCCGGTGCTCTATCCAGTTGAGCTACGGGCGCCCGAACCGGAACGGTGTCCAATCCGACGTGGCGTGGGATTGGTCGGGGTAGAGGGATTCGAACCCCCGACATCCTGCTCCCAAAGCAGGCGCGCTACCAGACTGCGCTATACCCCGGTCTTGCAATCCCCTCGGGCCGGGCCCGGGGAGTCGTTCATTGTGGCCAAGCACATCGCGAACTGTCAACGCAGGCGAGACCGGTCATGAACCTGCCACGGCGCCATGCGTGGTCATCGGCTATGCTCGCGGTCATCGGCCGGATGGCCGTCCCGACCTTCATTCGCACGGAGAACTCGCATGCGCAGCGGCAACCCGGCTCTTTCCGAGTCGACCTTCCTCGACCTCGCCAGCGGCTCGGTGGTGACCAGCCCCGACCAGGTGATGACCCTCAACGGCACCGCCAACAAGACCGGCATCCTGCTGTTGTTGACCGTCCTGACCGCGGCCTTCGCCTGGAACCAGTCCGTGGACGAGTACGGCCAGGTCATGGCCGGGGCCAAGCTGTATGCCATGGGCGGCGCGATCGGCGGCCTGGTGCTGGCGCTGGTCACCATTTTCAAGAAGGAATGGTCGCCGGTCACCGCACCGATGTACGCACTGGTCGAGGGCCTGTTCCTGGGCGCCGTCTCGGCGCTGTTCAACATGAAGTACCCGGGCATCGTGTTCCAGGCCGTGCTGCTGACCTTCGGCACGCTGGCCGCACTGCTGGTCGCGTACCGCAGCGGCGTGATCAAGGCCACCGAGAACTTCAAGATGGGCGTGGTCGCAGCCACCGGCGGCATCGCCCTGCTCTACCTGGCATCGTTCGTGCTGGGCTTTTTCAACATCAACGTGCCGGTGATCCATGACTCCAGCTGGCTGGGCATCGCTTTCAGCCTGTTCGTGGTGGTCGTGGCCGCACTGAACCTGGTACTGGACTTCGACTTCATCGAGACCGGCGTGGCCCAGCGCGCGCCGAAGTACATGGAGTGGTATGGCGCATTCGGCCTGATGGTGACCCTGGTCTGGCTGTACGTTGAATTCCTGCGCCTGCTGTCGAAAATCCAGCAGCGCTGAGCCGAAACATGCCGTAGACGACAAAGGGCGCCCTGATGGCGCCCTTTGCCTTTCTTCCGTCAGCGTGCCAGCAGCACAGGCAACGACGAGGCCAGCAGTGCGATGCCCGAAGCGGTCAACAGGCTCAGTACGAGCTGCCGGAAGCGCGCCTCGCTGATGCCGATGTAGACCCGCGCGCCCAGCAGGGCCGGCACCAGCATTGCCGGTGCCACGATGGCGAAGTACGGCAGCATCTGCCGGCTCACCAGGCCACTGCCGACATAAGTGGCCATGGTCACCGCCAGCATTGCCAGGTTGAAGTTCTGGATGACCGCACGTTGCTCGTCCTTGCCGAAGCCACGCAGGGTGCTCCACAGCGTAGGTACCGGTCCGGCGAAACCGCCGATGCCGCTGAGCACGCCACCGGCCATGCCAGCGATCGCATCACCGATACGGCCGCCGACGCGGACCGGGGGCAACGAGCGCGCCATCAGCATCCCCGGGCACCATAGCGCCAGGAAGCCGCCCAGCAGTGCCTTGAACCAGTCCATATCCAGCTGCGGCAACACCATCACGCCCAGCGGAATGCCGGCCAGCCCACCCAGCACGAACGGCAGCAGCAGGCGCAGATTGAAACCGCGGCGCACGGTGAACACCGCGACCAGCTGCCCGACCAGCGCACCAAACACCGACAGCGTCGCCGCCAGCCGCGGCTCCAGTCCCCATGCCCAGAACGACATCGCCACCATGCCAAAGGCGAAGCCGGACAGGCCCTGCACGAATCCGGCGACGATCGCGCCCAGCGCGACCAGCAGATACACCGACTCCATCACCACCTCGGTTGCTGCCGCGCGACTACCCCGCCGCGCCCACCTGTGCAGCGTAGTGCGCCGCAAGGTGCTCGACCAGCGCACGCACCTTCGGCGCCAGCGCCCGCGCGTGCGGATACAGCGCGAAGTAGCGCCGCTGTCCGGCGTGCCAGGCCGGCAGCACGCGGATCAAACGACCGGCGCGCAGATCCTCCTGCACGGTCAGTGCAGTGAACAGGCTGATGCCCATGCCAGCCAGCGCAGCGGCATACAACGCTGGCGTCGCATCCACCCGCAGGCGCTGCCCCGCCTCGATGCTCGCGGCGGCACCGCGTGGCCCCTGCAGCTGCCAGGGCGACATCGCCGCTGTGGGACTGAAGCCCAGCAGCGTGTGCTGTGCGAGGTCCGAAGCCTGCCGGGGCAGACCGTGCCGCGCCAGATAGGCCGGTGCGGCGACCAGGATGCGTGGGCAGCTGGCCAGCTCGCGGGCGACCAGCTGGCTGTCCGGCAAGGAAGGCGCGATGCGCAGGGCCAGATCGAAGCCACCCCCGACCACATCAACCAGCTGGTCGTCGGCGGAAAGATCCAGCGTGACCTGTGGGTAGCGCTGCAGGAACGACGGCAACCAATGCGGCAGCTCCTGGCTGGCGACCACCTGCGGCACGCTGATCCGCACGGTGCCGCTGGGCTGTGCCTGCCCTGCGCGCGCGCGGTCATCCGCTTCCTGCAGGCGATCCAGCAGCGCTGCCGCCTCGCGGTAGTAGTCGCGACCGGCTTCCGTCAGTGACAGCCGACGGCTGTTGCGATCGAGCAGTCGAACCTGCAGGTGCTCTTCCAGCTGCCGCAGTTGCCGTGACATCGCCGAATGGGTGGTACCCAGTCGTTCGGCGGCGGCAGTGAAACTGCCCGCATCGACGATGGCGCGCAGCGCACGCAGGGCAGCGAAATGATCCATCGGCGGGCAGCTCCAGGTGGCGGGGCCCGCGGCATGCGGGCCCCGTCAGCTTATCAAGCGCCGTCGCCGGCCTTGCGTACCGGCAGCGCCAGGATTGCATCGGTGCCCAGAACGTCACCAAAGGTGTCTTCGATCTGCGCCAGCGAGGCGTCATGCAGCGCGCGATGACCGATGCGCTGGCCTCCGGCAAGATCCAGATCACGGCTGGCAGTTGCATCGGACGACACGATGACGCGGTAGCCACGCGGTGCCGCTGCGGCATCGCGGGCGGCACCTGCCACGCAGGCATGGGTCTGCAGGCCGGTGACGATCAGGGTGTCGATGCCGGCATCCTTCAGCACCTGGTCGAGCACTGCGGCCGAGTCACCGGCGAACACGCTGACGTTGTCCTTCTGCACCACGGTCTCGCCCTTGCGCGGCTGCAGATCGCGGTGGAAGGCGGCATTGACGCTGCCCTGCGCGAACAGCGGCGCACCCGCCGGCAACACGTGCTGTACATGGATCACGCGGATGCCGTGGGCATCGGCGAACTCGACCACCCGCTTGGCCTGCCGCAGTGCGGCCACGCCATCGGGGATCACCATGCGGCCACCGGCGAAGCCCGGCGCAGCGCTGCCGTCGAAGTATTCGTTCTGGAAGTCGATCACCAGCACGGCGGTCTTCGCCGCATCCAGCGAAGCCACAACGGGTGCGCCAGCCATGTGGCGGATGGTGGGATGGGCCGGTTCGGCAGCGGTGACGGGGGTAACGGTGGCCATGCCGATCAGGCTGGCCAGACCAAAGGCGGTGAGGTTCATGTTCAAGCTCCTGTGCGGTGGAAAGTGGGCACAGGATGCCGATCGCATGGCGCACGAACCAGCCGTGTATCAGCACATGATCTGTGCGAATCGTGCACAGACTGGCATGGTAGGGTCGAGCCATGCTCGACGGCTTTCCACGGGTGCCCCGATCGAAGAGCCGTCGAGCATGGCTCGACGCTACAAGCGCGGGAAAACGCAACGGGGCGCCCGAAGGCGCCCCGCTGTGGATCCAAGCGAAATCGTCCGGCCGCTTACAGGCGGCTGGCGATGGCCTGGGCAAAGCTCATGGTGGTGCCGGTGCCGCCCAGGTCGCCGGTCAGCGAATCCTTGGCTTCCATGGTCGCCACGATGGCCTTGCGCAGGCGCTCGGCGTTTTCCGGCTGGCCGACATGGTCCAGCATCTGCGCCGCTGCCAGCAGCAGCGCGCACGGATTGGCCTTGCCCTGGCCGGCGATGTCCGGCGCGGTGCCGTGCACGGCTTCGAAGATTGCCGCGTCCTTGCCGATGTTGGCACCCGGGGCCAGGCCCAGGCCGCCGACGAGGCCGGCGCACAGGTCGGAGATGATGTCGCCGAACAGGTTGGTGGTGACGATCACATCGAACTGTTCCGGACGCATCACCAGCTGCATGCAGCAGTTGTCGACGATCATTTCCTGGAACTCGATCTCCGGGTACTGCGCGGCGACTTCACGGGCGACATTCAGGAACAGGCCCGAGGTCGACTTGATGATGTTGGCCTTGTGCACGGCGGTGACCTTCTTGCGGCCGGTGCTCTTGGCCAGCTCGAAGGCGTAGCGCACGATGCGCTCGGAGCCCTTGCGGGTGATGCGGGTGCCGGAGAAGGCGGTCTCGCCGTCGGCCGACACTTCCTGGCCTTCGGCCAGGTAGGCACCTTCGGTGTTCTCACGCACGGTGATCAGGTCGACGTTGTCGAAACGCGACTTGGTGTTCGGGAAGGTGTGGGCCGGACGCACGTTGGCGTACAGGTCGAAGTGACGGCGCAGGCTGACGTTGATCGAGGTGAAGCCACCACCGACCGGGGTGGTCAGCGGGCTCTTCAGCGCGACCTTGTTGCGCGCGATCGATTCCAGGGTCACCGCCGGCATCAGGTCGCCGTGCTTTTCCAGGGCCACCAGGCCGGCGTCGGCGTCTTCGTACTCCAGGCCAGTCTTGAGCTGGTCGAGCACGAACAGGGTGGCGTCCATGATTTCCGGGCCAATGCCGTCGCCGCGGATGACCGTAATTTTCTGCGTCATTGATCGATGTTCCGAACAGGGGGAAAAACGCCGTCCGGACGTGCCCGGAAACGCCGGCGCAAAGGAAGTTTCACCGGCAATTATGCCTGAGCCGGGGCCGAGGTCCCAAATAGACCATGGTCCCAGTGCCCGGCTCAGGCAGAATTGCCCGCGCATCCCACCTTATCCCCGCGCCTGTCGGCGCGCCCCCTTGAACAACAAGGGGGCTTCTGGGCTGTTGGATTGCGGGGAAGGCCCCTCGCAGGCCGGGTAGTGCCGGCCGCTGGCCGGCAACCTCGGCCATTCCGGATTCAGGGTATGCCGGCCAGCGGCCGGCACTACCCTCAGTGCGCGTGCGCTTCCGGGGCGGCAGCGCCGCCTTCGAGCTGGTCGAGGAAGTCGACCGCGCGGCGCAGGTGCGGGATCACGATGGAACCGCCGACCACCAGGCCGACCGAGAAGGTCTCGAAGAACTCTTCTCGGGTCACCCCGGCGTCCTTGCACTGGGCGACGTGGTAGCTGATGCAGTCGTCGCAGCGCAGCACCATCGAGGCCACCAGGCCCAGCAGTTCCTTGGTCTTCACATCCAGCGCGCCGGCCTGGTAAGTCTGCGTGTCCAGCGCGAAGAAGCGGCGCACCACCTGGTTCGGCTCGCCCAGGATCCGCTCGTTCATGCGCTTGCGGAACTCGGTGAACTCGGCGATGCGGTCCTTGCTGCCGTCGTCGGCCGCGCTCATGCCTGGCCCTGCCCGGCCAGCAGCGGCTCGAGCTTGCCTTCACGGTGCAGGGCCATCATGTCGTCGTAGCCGCCCACGTGGACGTCACCGACGAAGATCTGCGGCACGCTGGTGCGGCGGGTCAGCGCCATCATCTTCTCGCGCTCGGCCGGGTCCAGGTCGATCCGGACCTCGGTCCACTGCTGGCCCTTGCTCTTCAGGAAGTTCTTGGCGGCCACGCAGTACGGGCAGACGGCGGTGGAATAGATGGTGATGGCGGGGGCACCGCCGGCGGTCTGGGCTGTCACGGGAAACTCCACGATGGATCGACGGTCTACATATGGTACCGGTGCGCTGGAATTTCCACGCCACGGCCGCAACACTGTGGATTAACGAATGGTTGCCCCCCACCCTGCCACGCTTGGCGCGCCCTGCCCGAGGACCTCCTGCTTGCGAGCCCTGCTGCTGACTACCGCCGTCACCCTGGCCCTGGCCATGCCGCTGGCCCAGGCCCAGGAGAAGCTGCCCGACATCGGCTCCTCGGCCGGTGAGCTGCTGACCCCGGCCCGCCAGGCCGAGTACGGCGCGATGATGCTGCGCGAGCTGCGCAACTACGGCTACCTGCTGGATGACCCGCTGGTCAACGACTGGCTGCAGACCATGGGTACCCGGCTCGGCTCCAACAGCGACCAGCCTCGCCAGCCGTACACCTTCTTCGTGATGAAGGACCGCCAGATCAACGCCTTCGCCACGCTGGGCGGCTACATCGGGGTCAATGCCGGCCTGGTGCTGACCGCCGAGCGCGAAGACGAGGTGGCTGCGGTGCTGTCGCACGAAATCGCGCACGTCACCCAGCAGCACGTGCTGCGCGGGGTCGAGCGTGCCCAGCGCGACCAGATCCCGATCCTGCTCGGCATGCTGGCGGCGGTGGTGGCCGCACAGGCCAGCAACAGCACGTCGTCCGGCAACGCGACCATGGCCGCGATCAGCTCGGGCATGGGCCTGATGCAGCAGCGCCAGATCAACTACACCCGCTCCAACGAATCCGAGGCCGATCGCCTCGGCATCCGCACCCTGTCGCGCAGCGGTTACGACGTGGACGCCATGGCCGGCTTCTTCGAGCGGATGGCATCGGCGATGCGCGGCAACGAGGGTGGCTACAGCGTGCCCGAGTTCCTGCGCACCCATCCGGTCAACATCACCCGCATCAGCGAGGCGAAGGCCCGCGCCGACCAGATGAAGAAGGACACGGTGCTGCTGACCACCAGCACCCCCAGCGGCGAGCGCAGGGAGCGCGTGGACCCGGCCGATCCCAGCCTGGCCGAACCTCTGTTGCGCGGAACCAACCCGCTGCTGCCCAGCAGCGTGCTGCGCATCCCGATGGGCCAGCTCAGCCGCGGCGCCAGTGGCGACTTCGACTGGGCGCGTGAACGCCTGCGCGTGCTCAGCGCCGATTCCACCCCCGAGCTGGAGCGCGAGTATGCGGACATGGCCAAGCGGCAGAAGGACGGCCTGAACGACGCCCAGCGCTATGGCCAGGCGCTGGCGGTGATGCGCAGTGGTCGCGCCGGCGCCACCCAGGCCCGGCAGACCCTGGCGGGCCTGCTGCAGACCCGGCCGGACAACCTGTGGCTGGCGCTGGGCCTGGGCGAGGCCGAATCACGCGCCGGCCAGGCCGCCCAGGCCAACAACCGCTTCGAGCAACTGCTGCGCGAGCACCCCAACAGCCGTCCGGTGGCGCTGACCTATGCCGAAATCCTGAACGAACAAGGCAGCCGCGAGGCCGGCCAGCGCGCGCAGGCGATGCTGCGGCCGCTGCTGTCGCAAAGTGGTAACGATCCAGTCTTCCAGCAGCGATACGCCCGCGCCAGCGAGTTGGCCGGTGACAGCGTGCGGGCCAGCGAGGCCTATGCCGAGGCCGCCTTCCTCAGCGGCCGCCCCGAACAGTCACTGATGCAGCTGCAGGCCCTCAAGCGCAACCCGGCACTGGACTATGTCGGCCGGGCCCGCGTGGATGCGCGCATCGAAGCGATCACCCCCACCGTGCTGGAGCTGCGCCGGCAGGGCGTGCAGGACCCGGATCTGGACCGCCGCTGAGCGCTGCATGACCGGCCGATGGCAATCCCGACCGGTTCCGGCCAGGCAGTCACAAACATGTCATCAAACCGTAGTCTACTGGCACCACTCCAGTAACCGAGCCCTACGGTGTCCTCGTGCAGAAACGCATCCTGATCGTCGATGACGAGCCCGCGATCCGTGAAATGGTCGCCTTCGCCCTTCGCAAGGGCGATTACGAACCGGTCCACGCCGGCGACGCCCGTGAGGCCCAGACCGCGATCGCCGACCGGGTTCCCGATCTGATCCTGCTGGACTGGATGCTGCCCGGCACCAGCGGCCTGGACCTGGCCCGGCGCTGGCGCAAGGAAACCCTGACCCGCGAAGTGCCGATCATCATGCTGACCGCCCGCGGCGAAGAGAACGACCGCGTGGGTGGCCTTGAAGCCGGCGTCGACGACTATGTGGTCAAGCCGTTCTCGGCGCGCGAACTGCTGGCCCGCATCCGTGCGGTGATGCGCCGCGCCCGCGAGGACGACGAGGACGGCAGCGTGGCGGTCGGCCCGATCCGCATCGACGGCGCCGCCCATCGCGTGTTCGCCAACGACCAGCCGGTGCCGATCGGCCCGACCGAATACCGCCTGCTGCACTTCTTCATGACCCACCCGGAGCGCGTCTATACCCGCGCCCAGCTGCTGGACCATGTGTGGGGCGGCAGCGTGTACGTGGAGGAGCGCACCATCGACGTGCACATCCGCCGCCTGCGCAAGACGCTGGAACCGTTCAACGCCGAAAACATGGTGCAGACCGTGCGCGGCGCCGGCTACCGCTTCTCCACTGCTACCTGAGCCTCGTCGTGCCGGCACCGCGCACCTGCGGGTGCCGGCGCCGGCAACTCTGCTATAACCCTCGGTTCACCCCAGTGAACCGCCGCACCTCAACGACGAGATCGCAATGCCCCGCCACATCCGCTCTGCCTGGTTGAAGACCCTGGCCACCGTTGCCGCGGTACTGCTGTTCGCCGGACTGGTGGGGTGGTTCACGGGCCATCTGTGGTTGTGCATCGCGTTGGGCGCGCTGGCCACGCTGGCATGGCATTACTGGCGCCTGCGCAGCGTGCTGCGGCGCCTGACCGCGCGCCAGCGCTGGGATACCGCCGAAGAAGGCACCGGCGTCTGGAACGAGCTGGACCGCCTGCTGTACCGCAACCAGGTGGAAATGCGCGTGCGCAAGCGCCGCCTGCTGGACATGCTGCGCAGCTATCGCGCTGCGGCCGCCGCATTGCCCGATGCGGTGGTGGTGCTGGATCGCAACAGCCAGCGCGTGCAGTGGTTCAACGAAGCGGCCACCGCCCTGCTCGGCCTGCATCACCCCGGCGACCTCGGCGAAGCCCTGGTCGAACGCCTGCAGCCGATGCCGCTGGCGCACTGGCTGGCCGGCGGCCGCAATGCCGAACCGATCCTCGACGTGCCCTCGCCGGTCGACCCTGCGATCCGCCTGAACCTGCGCCTGATTCCGTATTCGTCGGACTACTGGCTGCTGATCGCCCGCGACGTCAGCAAACTGCTGCGCCTGGAACAGGTGCGTCGCGACTTCGTGGCCAATGTTTCACACGAACTGCGCACGCCGCTCACCGTGGTGCACGGCTATCTGGACATGATGGATCCGGAGGATTTCCCGGGAACCGGACCGATGCTGGAAGAAATGCGCAAGCAGAGCCAGCGCATGGCCCAGCTGGTGGAAGACCTGCTGACGCTGTCGCGCCTCGAATCGCAGGAACACAGCGAGGATGAGACCGTGGCCATGCAGCCAATGCTGGCGACCCTGCGCCGCGAGGCCGAGGCCCACAGCCAGGGCCGCCACCAGATCAGCATCGACGATCTGGCGGGTGTGGACCTGCAGGGTTCGACCAAGGAACTGCACAGCGCGTTCTCCAACCTGGTCACCAACGCCGTGCGCTACACCCCCGCCGGTGGCCGCATCGCGGTGGAGTTCCACCGCGAAGGCGACGGCGCGGTGCTGTCGGTACGCGATTCCGGCTACGGCATCCCGGCCAGCCACCTGCCACGCCTGACCGAACGTTTCTACCGTGTCTCCAGCAGCCGCTCCCGCGAAAGCGGCGGTACCGGCCTGGGCCTGTCCATCGTCAAGCACATCCTCGGCCTGCACCACGCACGGCTGGAGATTGAAAGCGAGGTCGGCAAGGGCTCGGTGTTCTCCTGCCATTTCGATGCCGACCACGTGCGCCCGCGCGAGTCCGCCCCCCTGACCTCCATCGAAGAATGACGCCATGAGCAGCCTCGGATCCCTCCCCCTCCCCGTGAGCCCGGACAACGATCCGTTGCGCGACCCGGCGCTGTACATCAACCGCGAGCTGTCGCAGCTGGATTTCAACTTCCGCGTGCTGGCGCAGGCGATGGACCCGCAGGTGCCGCTGCTGGAGCGCCTGCGCTTCATGTGCATCTCCTGCACCAACCTCGACGAGTTCTTCGAGATCCGCGCCGCTGCCGTACGCCACGCGCAGGAATTCGGCCTGCCGCCGGCACCGGACGGGATGAGCCCGCAGGCCATCCTCAACGCCATCCATGACCGCGCCGCGGAACTGGTGGACCAGCAGTACCGCTGCTGGAACGAGACGCTGCGCCCGGCGCTGATGGAGGCCGGCATCGGCGTGCTCGGCCGCCATTCCTGGACCGATCGCCAGAAGCGCTGGCTGCGTGCGTACTTCCGCAACGAGATCATGCCGGTGCTGTCGCCGCTGGGCCTGGACCCGGTGCACCCGTTCCCGAAGATCCTCAACAAGTCGCTGAACATCGTGGTGGTGCTGAAGGGCACCGACGCGTTCGGCCGCGCCGGCCACCTGGCCATCGTGCGTGCGCCGCGCTCGCTGCCGCGCATCATCCAGCTGCCGGAGAAACTCGGCGGTCCGCAGAACTTCGTGTTCCTGTCCTCGGTGCTGTCCACGTTCGTCGATGAACTGTTCCCGGGCATGGAAGTCCAGGGTGCCTACCAGTTCCGCGTTACCCGCAACTCCGAGCTGGTGGTGGACGAGGAGGAAGTGGAGAACCTGGCGCTGGCACTGCGCGACGAACTGGTCGACCGCGGCTACCGGCCGGCAGTGCGCCTGGAAATCGCGCAGGACATGCCGCGCGACATCGTGCGGACCCTGCTGCAGAACTTCGGCCTGACCGAGAACGCGGTGTATCGCATCGACGGCCCGGTCAACCTCAACCGCATCATCCAGCTGTACGACCTGATCGCACAGCCAGACCTGAAGTACCCGCCGATGACCCCGCGCACGCTGCGCGACAGCGACGGCATCTTCGAGACAGTGGCGCGCCACGACCTGCTGCTGCATCACCCGTTCGATGCCTTCACCGCCGTGCTGGACCTGATCCGGCAGGCGGCGGTCGATCCCAACGTGCTGGCGATCAAGCAGACCCTGTACCGCACCGGCAAGGATTCGCTGATCGTCGATGCACTGATCCAGGCCGCACGCAACGGCAAGGACGTGACCGTGGTGGTCGAACTGCGCGCCCGCTTCGACGAGGAAGCCAACCTCGGCCTGGCTGATCGCCTGCAGGAGGCCGGCGTGCAGGTGGTGTATGGCGTGGTCGGCTACAAGACCCACGCCAAGATGCTGCTGATCGTGCGCCGCGAGGGCCGCAAGCTGCGCCGCTATGTGCACCTTGGTACCGGCAACTACCACAGCGGTACCGCCCGTGCGTACACCGACATCAGCCTGATCACCGCCGATGCGGACATCGGCAACGATGTGCACCTGCTGTTCCAGCAGCTGTCCGGGCTGGCCTCGAAGATGAAGCTCAAGCGCCTGCTGCAGTCACCCTTCACCCTGCACACCGGCATCCTCGGCCGCATCGAGCGCGAAACGCGCATCGCCGCCGCCGGCCGCCCGGCGCGGATCATCGCCAAGATGAACGCCCTGAACGAACCGCAGGTGGTGCGCGCGCTGTACGCCGCCTCGCAGGCCGGCGTGCAGATCGACCTGATCATCCGCGGTGCCTGCACCCTGCGCCCGGGCGTGCCGGGCGTGTCGGACAACATCCGGGTACGCTCGATCGTCGGCCGTTTCCTGGAGCACAGCCGCGTCTACTGGTTCGGCAACGACGGCGCACCGGAGATGTACTGCGCCAGCGCCGACTGGCTGGAACGCAACCTGCTGCGCCGGGTCGAAACCTGCTTCCCGATCCTCGACCCGGAGCTGGCCAAGCGGGTCTACCGCGAGGTCCTGCAGAACTACCTGGACGACAACCTCAACGCCTGGGAACTGGATGCCGACGGCACCTACCACAAGCGTGCGCCTGCCCACGACGAGGCACCGCATTCTGCGCAGATGGCACTGATGCAGGGTCTGTAACCCGGTGTGTCGACCAAGGTCGACACCTACCAGGAGCGGTAGGCACCCACCATCAGGTCGCAGAGAACTGTCGAAGGCGGGGTGGGTCCGGTTGAGGGGGCGTGAGCCGCATGGATGCGGCGACCGAGCTTACATGGACGTACTTGCAGCGTCCCCCTCAACCGGACCCACCCCGCCATCCCACGGATAGCCCGCTGTTGCTGTTGCTGTTGCCGTTGCCGTTGATTCGGCAGGTGCAGGGCGCAGCCCTGCCGCACTCCCCTCTTCCAAAATGTGAAGGCCGCGCGGTGACGAGCACACCGCCCCTTCGGCTAACATTCGTCCATGCCGCACACCACCACGACTCCGCCCGCATTGCAGGATGGCGACCTGCTGGCCGCCATCGACCTTGGCTCCAATAGTTTCCACATGGTCATCGCGCGCTACACGCTCGGCCAACTGCGGGTAATCGACCGCCTGCGCGAGACGGTGCGCATGGCCGACGGCCTGGATGGCAAAGGTGGACTCTCCTCCGCTGCCCGGCAGCGCGCGCTGGAATGCCTGGCCCGCTTCGGCCAGCGCATCCGCAATGTACCGCCGCACCGGGTACGTGCCCTCGCCACCAACACCGTGCGCCAGCTGCGCTCGCCACAGTCGTTTCTGGTCCCGGCCGAAACCGCATTGGGGCACGCCATCGAAGTGGTCAGCGGCCGCGAAGAAGCGCGCCTGATCTACCTGGGCGTAGCCCACGCGCAGCCACCCAAGCCCGGCCAGCGCCGGCTGGTCATCGACATCGGCGGCGGCTCCACCGAATTCATCATCGGCATGGGCATGCAGACCCTGGAGCGCGAAAGCCTGCAGGCCGGCTGCATTGCCAGCACCCGCCGTTTCTTCCCCGGCGGCAAGCTGAGCAAGAAGCGCTGGAAGGACGCGCTGGCCGAGATCGGTCGCGAGTTCCAGCCCTTTGCCAGCAAGTACCGTGCGCTGGGCTGGCAGGAAGCACTGGGCTCGTCAGGCACGCACAAAGCGATCAGCGAGATCTGTGCGACGATGAAGCTGAGCAAGGGGGCGATCACCGCCGAGGCCCTGCCGCAGCTGCGCGACGAACTGCTGAAGGCCAAGAAGATCGACGACATCCAGTTGCCCGGGCTGTCCAGCGACCGCCGTCCGATCATCGCCGGCGGCATCCTGGTGCTGGAGGCCGCCTTCCAGGCACTTGGCCTGCAGAAGCTGCTGGTCAGCAAGGCGGCGATGCGCGAAGGCATCCTTTACGACATCGTTGGCCGCGCTGGCGAGAACGACCTGCGCGATGAATCGGTGTCCGCGCTCAGCCAGCGCTACGGCATCGATACCGTGCAGGCCGACCGTGTGCAGGACACCGCGCTGTCACTGCTGGAACAGGTGCAGGAACGCTGGCGGCTCGATGCCGACGATGCGCGCATGCTCGGCTGGGCAGCGCGCCTGCACGAGCTGGGCCTGATGATCGCCCACAGCGGCTACCACGTGCATGGCAGCTACGTGCTGGAGCACTCGGACATCGCCGGCTTCTCGCGGCAGGAGCAGCAGATGCTGGCCGCCCTGGTGCGCAGCCATCGCCGCAGCGTGACCAAGACCGCCTTCGACGCCCTGCCCGAGCGCCTGCTGCTGACCGCACGCCGGTTGGCCGCCCTGCTGCGCCTGGCGGTGCTGCTCAACCGTGCCCATGAGGACGCCCCGCTGCCGGCGCTGGAACTGACCGCCGATGACAACCGCCTGTCGCTGATCGTGCCGCAGGCCTTCATCGACGCCCGTCCGCTGCTGCGCGCCGACCTGATCGGCGAGACCGACGGCATCGCCGGGTTGGGCATCCAGTTCCGGCCGTTCGTGGCCTGAGGCTGCACTCGTTGTTCTCCTACTACGGTGGCTTCGACATCGGCCGTTTCATCTACATGAAATACCAGCAGCGCTTCTGATCCACGCACCGCACGCGTCACCCACCACGGCCCTTCCGGGCCGTGGTGGCACGCGGGCCCAACCCGCGTCATCTGGCGGTCGCAAAGTGGTCATATCGGCTACATCGCCAGGCCCGAGCATGCCGGAAAACCGGAGGCCCGCCATGCGCTATGCCATCGTCACCGAGACCTATCCGCCGGAAGTGAACGGCGTTGCCCTCACCGTGCAGGGCCTGGAACAGGGACTGCGCAATTCCGGTCATGAGATCGACCTGATCCGGCCGCGCCAGTCCAGCGAAGCGCTGGACTCCGCACCGGGCACCCTGCTGGTTCCCGGCGCCGCCCTGCCACGCTACCCCGGGCTGCGCTTCGGCCTGCCGGCACCGATCCGTCTCGGTCGCCATTGGCAGCAACAACGGCCGGATGCCGTGTATGTCGCCACCGAAGGCCCGTTGGGCTGGTCGGCCGTGCGCACCGCACGGCGTCTCGGCATTCCGGTCGCCAGTGGCTTCCACACCCGCTTCGACGAATACCTGCCCGACTACGGCGTGGCCTGGCTGCAGGCAGCCGCGATGCGCTGGATGCGCCGCTTCCACAACCAGGCCGATGCGACCCTGGTGCCCACGCGCGAGCTGCAGCAGTTCCTCGGCGAGCAGGGCTTCGAGCGCGTACGCCTGCTGGCACGTGCAGTCGACAGCCAGCAGTTCGATCCGAACCGGCGTGATCCTGCGCTGCGCGAGGAATGGGGCGTGGACGGCAACGGCCTGGTGGCGATCTATGTTGGCCGCATCGCCGCGGAAAAGAACCTCGGTCTGGCCGTGAAAGCCTTCCGTCGGTTGCAGCAGATCCGTCCGAAGGCCCGCTTCGTGTGGGTGGGTGATGGCCCTGCCCGCGAAAAACTGGCGCATGAAAACCCCGACTTCATCTTCTGCGGCATCCAGCGCGGCGACGCGCTTGCCCGGCATTTCGCCAGCGGCGATCTGTTCCTGTTCCCCAGCCGCAGCGAGACCTTCGGCAACGTGACTCTGGAAAGCATGGCCAGCGGTGTGGCCACCGTGGCCTTCGACTATGGCGCCGCCCGTGAGTACCTGCGCAGCGGTGAGAATGGCGCAGCGGTGGACAGCGACGAGCAGTTCATCGAAGCCGCGGTGCAACTGGCGGCGGATGACGCGCAGCGGCAGATGCTGGGCGGCAACGCCGCGCGCGCGATGAAGCGCCTGCATCCACAGCAGGTGGTGGCGGAGTTCGATGCCCTGCTGGCCGAACTGGCCCTGTCGCGGAGGAGCGGCCATGCGCACCACGCGGCTTGAGCTGCTGGCCGACCGCGAAGCACGCCTGTGCCGACGGGCCAACCACTACTGCCGGCGCCGCCGTGTGCGCCGCCTGTTCTCGGTCATCAGCCGGCTCGGCGATGGCGTGTTCTGGTATGTGCTGATGGGGGCACTGGTGCTGCTTGATGGCTTCGACGGCCTGCGCGCATCGGTGCACATGGCCGCCACCGGCCTGGCCGCGCTGCTGCTGTACAAGGGCCTCAAGCGCTGGACCCGGCGCCCGCGCCCGTACGCGGCGGACCTGCGTATCCGCGCCTGGGTGGCACCCCTGGACGAATTCAGCTTCCCCTCCGGGCACACCCTGCACGCGGTGTCGTTCACCATCGTCGCGCTGGCCTACTACCCGTGGCTGGCGCCGCTGCTGGTGCCGTTCACCGCCGGCGTCGCGCTGTCGCGGGTGGTGCTCGGCCTGCACTATCCCTCGGATGTGCTTGCCGCCACCGGCATCGCCACCGTGCTTGCCTCGGCCAGCCTGGCCTGGTTGCCGCTGCCGGTGTGATCGCCGCCGGGCCTGACGGCGCGGCCCGGGCCGCTACCGTCATCGTTGATGGCCTAGAATGCGGGCATGACCACGTTGTTCATTTCCGACCTGCACCTGGACCCCAGCCGTCCGGAGATCACCGACCTGTTCCTGCGCTTCCTGCGCGAGCAGGCGCCCGGCGCCGACGCGCTGTACATCCTCGGCGACCTGTTCGAAGCCTGGATCGGCGACGATACGCCCTCGCCCGCTGCCGATGCGGTGGCCGATGCGCTGAAGGTACTGTCCGACAGCGGTGTGCCGGTGTATTTCATCCGCGGCAACCGTGATTTCCTGCTCGGTGAGGACTACGCGCGCCGTGCCGGCCTGCGCATCCTGCCCGACCCCTGCGTGATCGAGCTGTACGGCCGTCCGGTACTGCTGCAGCACGGTGACCTGCTGTGTACCGACGACATTCCCTACCAGCAGTTCCGCGCACAGACGCGCGATCCGGTGTTCCAGGCCCAGTTCCTGTCGCAGCCGCTGGCCGCACGCATCGCCTTCGCGCAGAAAGCGCGCGACGCCAGCCAGGCCCGCCAGTCGGAAATGAAGCAGGATGATCGTGCGCAGTTCGAGTCCGTCACCGATGTGGCGCCGGCCGAAGTCGATGCCACCTTCGTGCGCCATGGCGTGGATACCATGATCCATGGCCACACCCACCGCCCGGCGGTGCACAGCCTGCAGGCCGGTGGCCGTGCCTGCACCCGCATCGTGCTGGGTGACTGGTACGAACAGGGTTCGGTGCTGCGCGTGGATGCCAGCGGCTGGACGCTGGATACCCTGCCGCGCGAATGATGGATCGCAGGGTGCCAACCAAGGTTGGCATCTACCAGGGCAGGTGAACGCACCCGGGTAGACGCCGACCTCGGTCGGCGTTTGGCCTCAGCGGAAGGCCGCGATGGTGGCCTTGGTATTGACCAGCACGCGCTGGTTGTCGGCGGTGCTGGCATTGCCCATCGGGATGCCGTTGTAGTTGATGTTCGGGTTGGACCAGTAGTTCAGGCGCGGGCAGCCGGCCGAGCAGTCATAAGCCATGATCGTGCGCCAGCGCGAACCGGAGGACGGCTCGTAGCGATAACCGTGCCCATAGGCATAGGGCGACGTGCTGGGATCACTGGCGATATCGTGCCGCGCACTCTGCAGGTGGCCGATCTCATGCGCGAAGGAGTAATAGCCGGTCGCGCAGTCCCAGTACACCGCCGCGAACGCCGTCGATGCCGTCGAACCGATGCCCGAGGCCAACCCGCAGTAGCTCGTGTTGTTGATCAGCAGCACGCCGACATCGGCCGCAGTGTTGTTGCGGCTGGTGTGGATGCTGTCCATGTAGCCGTCGCTGGTGTTGCGGAAGCGGGTCAGGTCGGTAGTGAAGTTGCCGGATTCGGTGTAGCTGGTGGTTTCATAGCCGGCCAGCTGCAGGGTGATGCCCACGTTGCTGTTGACGTAGCCCTGGTTGGATTCGGCCACCGCCAGCTGCACCAGCGACTGCATGTTGCCGCCATAGGCGGCGACGGCGGCATTGGTCGCCACCACCAGCACGCGGATGGTGGCCGGGGTACCGGACGAGGCCTGCGCGATGCCGATGCGGTCATTGTTGCCCATCGGGATTTTCGGCAGCTGGTTGTAGTCGGCCGGATGGTCGGCCGGCATCCGCGATTCATCCACTTCCACCAGTACATGGCGGTTGCCCAGTGGGCGCAGGCGATACAGCTTGCCGTCCTTGCGGATCGAACCGGTGAGGGTGTTGCCCGAACGCACCAGGATCACTGAATTACCAGGATCATCCTGGCCGTTCGAAGTGGCGGCAGTCAGCCGATCGGACGGCGAGCGCAACTGGCCGTACCAGATGCTGCCGCCATCGGGCAGGGCTTCAACCTTGCTGCGTACCGCCTGCACGCGCTGGCCAAGCAGTTCGAACTCCAGCTGCGGCTGCGCAGTGGCAGCAGCGTCGACACGCACTTCCTGTACCGTCGCGGTGGACGGGGTGGCCAGCAGCTTGCCCAGCGCGGGCTCACTGTTTGCCGATGCGCGGCTGATGACCGTCACCGGCTCGAACAACGGTGCCGCATGCGCGGCCGCTGCCACCGACAAACCCAACACCAGGCCACCTGCCGCTTTGCCAATCGATCTGGACAACATTGCGTCGCTCCTTGAATGATGTGAACAGCGTTGATGCAGCACGCCCGGGTCTACCGGGTCTGGCCATCTGGCCTGCGCGGGTCGTGTGAATTCAATAGAAGATGGGAATGAAAATCAGGAACTGTGATCGACCGCATCTGCGTTAAGTAAGGTCAAAAGCGTCACTACACTTCGCCAATACACCGCTTTCGCGCTACCGTGACGCAGCCACGACGGGGAATGCACATGGCACCATCGCAGGACACGGACGAAGATGTCGGCTTGCTGCGGATCGGCCTGTTCTTCGATGGCACCCGCAACAACGCACACAACCTGGCACGCGGTCGCCCACAGGTTCCGCAGCCACGCCCGGCGCAGCTGCGCGCGGATGATGATTCGACCTACCAGAGCCGGCTGACCAGCAGCTACGACAACGGCCTGACCAACATCGCGCGCCTGCAGCAGCTGTATCCGGACAGCCGCCGCGATGCGATGGCCGCGCCTTCGCTGTCGATCTATGTCGAGGGCGTGGGGACCCGCGATGATGCCGATGACGATCTGATCGGACTGGCCTTCGGCATCGGTGCCAGTGGCGTTCGCGCGAAAGTGCAGCGCGCGATGCAGGTGCTGCTGCCGGCGGCACTGGCCGAGCTGTCCGCGCGCTGGCAGCGACCGCTGCGTGGCGTGCAGCTGGATCTGTTCGGCTATTCGCGCGGTGCTGCCGCGGCACGTGATATCGCAAACCAGCTGCAGGCCTGGGACAGCGCGCGCTGGCGCCAGCTGCTGCAGGGCGCCGGCCTGCCCTGCACTGCGGACTTCGCCGCCGTCACGCCGGTGCTGCGCTTCATCGGACTGTTCGACACCGTGGTTGCAGTCAATGGTGGCCGCGCCGATGAACACCCGCAGCTCGCCCTGCGCAGTGGCATCGCGGCACACGTCGTGCAACTGGCCGCGCGCGACGAGCATCGCCAACACTATCCATTGACCAGCGTCGCGCCAACGTTCACCGAGATCGCCCTGCCCGGCGTGCACGCCAACATCGGCGGTGGCTACAACCAGCTGGAAGAAGGGCCCAAGCTGCTCAGCCGTCCACGCCGGCAGCAGCTGCGTCGCCCAGCGGTTTCCGACTACCAGGTCCCTCCACTGGCGTTGCTGCAGGCCACCACGGCCTACGCCGAAACGCAGGCCGACGCCGAACGCTGGCGGCAGCAGCTGGGCGTGGGTGAAAAGGAGATCTGGGTGGATGTCTGGCACCAGTGGCAGCAGCAGCGTCGCGCCGGCAGCCGCAGTGTGCTGCTGTCACCCGTGCTGTACGTCACCGCTGCCGTGGTGCTGCGTCGGCGCATCGACTGGCGTTACCAGCTGATCGCGCTGCAGGTGATGCAGCAGCATGCGATCGATGCAGGCGTGCAATGGGTCGCCAACGCCGCCGATGTTCCCGGTTGGGAACTGCCGTCGGCGCTGCAGCCGATCGCACGGCGGCTGGTGGCCGGACAGGCGCTGACCCAGACCCAGGAGGCGCTGCTGCGCAGACGCTACCTGATGCAGTCCGCGCACTGGAATTTCGATGCGTTGGGCGATACCGCACTGACCTACGCCGCCGATGCCGGCGTCAGCGAACTGCCCTACCGGCCGGGTCCCGGCCTGTTCTACATCAACCGGCCGACAGTGGATGGCAAGCGCGTGGTGCTGCCGAACGCATGAAAAAGGGGACGGAGGGGATTAAGTCGTTTGTGGCACAAACGACTTAATCCCCTCCGTCCCCTTTTTCTCAGCCGGCCTGTTCGACCAGGTTGGCGAGCTCGTCGGCGTCGAAGCCAGCCAGCAGGCGCGCTTCCATGTTGAACGGCCCATGCAGATAGCCGCCGGCGTACTCCACCAGCAGTTCCTTGAAACGCGCACGCGGCTCGACACCGGCGCGATCGCAGTACCAGCGGTACCAGCGGGAACCGGCGGCGACGTGCGCCACTTCCTCGCGCAGGATCACTTCCAGCACATCGGCGGTTTCGCCATCACCGACATTGCGCAGCTTCTCGATCATGCCCGGTGTCACGTCCAGGCCGCGCGCCTCCAGCACGCGCGGCACCAGCGCCATGCGTGCCAGGCCATCGTGCGCCGTCTTTTCGCACATTTCCCACAGGCCGTTGTGCGCGGGAAAATCGGCGTAGTCGTGGCCGTGCACCTGCAGCCGCTCGCGCAGCAGCATGAAGTGCCGCGACTCGTCGTCGGCACAGCTGACCCAGTCGGCATGGAAGGCCGACGGCAGGCCGCGGAAGCGGTACACCGCATCCCAGGCCAGGTCGATCGCGTTGAGTTCGATATGGGCGATGGCGTGGATGAAGGCGGCACGCCCTTCCACGCCGCCCAGTCCGCGCCGCGGCACTTCGCGCGGATGCACCAGCACCAGCCGTGCCGGCCGGCCCGGCATGCAGATCGGCTCCGGCGGCGGCGCATCGGCGGCCACCTTCAGGCGACCGGCACGGAACGCGGCCGCATACGCCTGGGTCAGCGCGACCTTGCGCAGCGGGTCGGCTTCAGCCAGGCACTGCTGCGCCGCGCGCAGCAGGTCACCTCCAACATCGGGCACCGCAACCACGCCTGGACCTCAGGCGCGGCGCTTGTGCTTGGCGTCGTCCGAACGCAGCTGCTGGATGCGCTCGAAGTAGCCCGGCTCGATACCCGTCGGGTAGTGGCCGTTGAAGCAGGACGAATCGAAGTTGCGCAGCGCCGGGTTGCCCTCGCTCACCGCCGCTTCCATGTCTTCCAGGTCCTGGTAGATCAGCCAGTCGCAGCCCAGGTGGGCTTCGATCTCTTCCACGGTGCGGTTGTGCGCGACCAGTTCCTCGGCCGCCGGCATGTCGATGCCGTAGATGTTCGGGTAGCGCACCGGCGGTGCCGCGCTGGCCAGGTAGACCTTGCGCGCGCCGGCATCACGAGCCATCTGCACGATCTGCTGGCTGGTGGTGCCACGCACGATCGAGTCGTCCACCAGCAGCACCACGCGGTTGCGGAACTCCAGGTGGATCGGGTTGAGCTTGCGGCGCACCGATTTCACGCGCTCGCCCTGCCCCGGCATGATGAAGGTGCGGCCGATGTAGCGGTTCTTGATGAAGCCTTCGCGGTACTTCACCCCCAGCACGTTGGAGATTTCCAGCGCGGCATCGCGCGAGGTGTCCGGGATCGGGATGATGGTGTCGATGTCGTGGTCCGGGCGCAGGCGCAGGATCTTCTCGCCCAGCTTGATGCCCATGCGCATGCGCGCCTTGTGCACCGAGACGTTGTCGATCATCGAATCCGGACGCGCGAAGTACACGTATTCGAAGATGCACGGGGTGTGCTCGGCCGGCTCGGCGCAGATTTCCGAGAACAGCTCGCCGCGCGCGGTGATCACCAGCGCTTCGCCCGGCTGCACGTCGCGCACGCGCTGGAAGCCCAGCACGTCCAGCGCGGCAGACTCGGAGGCGACGATGTACTCGTCGCCCTCGGCATGGCTGCGCTTGCCCAGCACCAGCGGACGGATACCATGCGGATCGCGGAAGGCGACCAGGCCCAGGCCCAGCACCACGCTGACCACCGCGTAGCCGCCCTTGCAGCGGCGGTGCACGCCGGCCACCGCGCGGATTGCGGCTTCCGGGCTCAGCTGGCGCTGCTGCTCCAGTTCATAGGCGAACACGTTCAGCAGCACTTCGCTGTCCGAATCGGTGTTGACGTTGCGGCGGTCCTGTTCGAACACCTGCTGGCGCAGCGCCTCGGTGTTGATCAGGTTGCCGTTGTGGGCCAGCGCGATGCCGTACGGCGAGTTCACGTAGAACGGCTGCGCCTCGTCCATGCCTTCCGAGCCGGCCGTCGGGTAGCGCACATGGGCGATGCCGACGCTGCCTTCCAGGGTGGACATGGTGCGTGCATCGAACACATCGCGGACCAGGCCGGTGGCCTTCTGCACCCGCAGGCGGCTGCCATTGGCCGTGGCGATGCCCGCCGCATCCTGGCCGCGATGCTGGAGAACGGTCAAGCCGTCATACAACTGCCCGGCGACGTTCTGGTTGCCGACGATTCCGACGATGCCACACATGGTGCGAGGTCTCCGCTGGGCTGCGCCCAGTTACAGGGAAGGTGGCCGTACCTGGCCGTGGATTCCGTCCGCGGCTGGCGCGGGCCGTGCCGGGCGCACGGGCGCCGGCTCGATGTTGCTGGGCAGTGTGGAGGCCCGTGCGGGCTCCTGCTCCATCTCCACGGACCGCGGCCATCCGCCGCCCGCCACTACCTGGTTGAGGACGCCATTATCGCCTGTCGCCGCCGGCTTGCCCAACACTTGCTGCGAAGATGGGGTGATCTCGTCCAGAGGCAAGGGCAGGCGCTCTGGCAGCAGGGCCTCCAAGGGCAGCGACTGCGGCAGCACGTTGTCCAGATGCGGCAGCTGGGCCTGCATCCACGCCACCGCAGGCTGCAGCAGCGGCCGCAGCTGCGACTGCTGCCAGGCCGGTTCGCCCGGCAACGCAGTGAATCCGGCCAGCAACAACAGGATGCTGGCGAAGAACAAACCGCGCACCAGGCCCAGGGTGCCGCCCAGCAGGCGGTCGACGCCGCCCAGCAGGGTCAGCTTGATCGCGGCCTTCAGCAGCAGCCCGACCAACCCAACCACCACGACGGTCAGAACGAAGACACCGAGGTACCCGGCCAGGTAATGGCCGGTGCCGGGTGGCTGCGGTGCCGCCCACCAGTGCGAGGCCTCGTTGCCGAAGGTGAAGGCCATCCAGCCGGCCAGCAGCCACGACACCAGCGCAACCACCGTGCCCACGAAGCCACGGATGAAACCAAACAATACGGAGGCGCCGATCAGCACGCCCAGCACGATATCGATCACGCAGCCCGCTCCTGCCAGTGACGACGGCGGGCAACACGCTGGATCACGGGTGCGGTCGGACCATGCCGGCCACGCCGACCTTGGCGGCGACCTGTGCCTTCAACTGCTCGGCA
The DNA here is from genome assembly GCF_003205835.1 of Stenotrophomonas maltophilia. Lineage (GTDB taxonomy): Bacteria > Pseudomonadota > Gammaproteobacteria > Xanthomonadales > Xanthomonadaceae > Stenotrophomonas > Stenotrophomonas riyadhensis. The sequence continues at coordinate 896,985 of NZ_CP029773.1, read as the reverse complement.
TCGGCGCGATTGGCCACCGGCCCGACGCGGACGCGATGCAGGGTGCCCTTTTCGGTGCGCACCTGCTCGACGAAGGCGCTGAAGCCGGCGGCACGGACCTTGTCGCGCAGGGCATTGGCATCGTTGGCCTGACCGAACGCGCCCAGCTGCACGGCAAAACCGACGCCGCTGGCGGCCGGTGCTGCCGGCGTGGTCGGAGCCGTGGCCGGCTTGCTGGCCGTGGCCTCCGGCTTCGGCTCGGGCTTTGAAGCCTCCGGCTTCGGCGCCGGCTTCGGCGGTTCCGGCTTGGCGGCCGGGGTGGTGGTGGCGGTCGGCGTGCTCGGCGGCAGGCTTTCGCTGCGCACGGGATTGCCACTGGCCGACGGTGCGGTGGCTGCGGCCGGAGTACTGGTGCCGGGTGAGGCCGGGGCCGGCGTAGCGGCAACGGCGGAACTGTTGCCCGCTGCTGCGTCCAGGGCGATGACTTCGGCCTTCACATCGGCGCGGATCTTCACCGCCTGCAGGCGGGCCGCTTCGGCCTGGGCGCGGTCGGCGTAAGGTCCAACGCGCACGCGCCATGCCTGGCGGCCGTTGATGGTGGCCGTTTCGGCGAAGCCCGGCAGCTGCGAGCGCTTCAGGTAGGCGATCACCGCATCGGCGTCGGCCTTGCTGCCGTAGGCGCCGAAGGTGACGGCGTAGTTGCCGGCGGCAACCGCCGGCGAGGTATCCACGGTCGGCGGCGTAGCCGGCGTGGCAGCCTCCTGCAGCGGCTTGGCCTGGCCGGTCTGCAGGCCGGTGGCACCGCCCGCCGGGGCGACCAGCGGCAACTCACGGGTTTCGAACTGGCCATCGGCCGGCGCATCCGGTGCGGCGATCGGCACATTGGCGACACCGCTGTCGGGCGCGGGTCCCTTGACCAGCATCGGCAGGAAAATCACGGCCAGTGCCACCAGCACGATGGCACCAATCAGACGCTGTTTCAGAGGCGTATCCACGTGAGGCAGGCAACTGTCCGGAGATTGCCGTCGATTATACGGGTGCCGGACCGGCCGGCGTCGGCGTTGGCTGAACGCGGATCAGGCGTCGCCCTGCAGCCACTGCAGGGCCGCAGCGGCGGTATGGAAGGAGCCGAATACCAGCACACGGTCCCCCCGCTCGGCCTGTGACAACACCTGCGCCAGCGCCTGTTCAACGGTACCGGCCCGCTGTGCCTTGGCCGCAGCCGTACCGGTCAGGCGTGCCTGCAGCTGCTGGGCGCTCTGCCCGCGCGGGCCGTCCAGCCCGGCCAGGGTCCACTCGCCCACCACGTCCTGCAGTGCCTGCACCACACCCGCCGCGTCCTTGTCCTGCAACGCGGCGTACACCGCCAGGGTGCGGCCGGCTGACACTTCGGCCTTCAGCGCGCGCGCCAGCTGGCCGGCGGCCTGCGGGTTGTGGCCTACGTCCACGCGGATCTGCACACCGTCACGCTCGAACGCCTGCATGCGGCCGGAGATGCGCGCTGCCGCGATACCCGCGGCCCACGCCGCACGCGGCACCGGCTTGTCCAGCGCGCGCAGCGCGGCGATGGCGGCACCGGCGTTGGCCAGCTGGATCGGGCCGGCCAGCGCCGGGGTCGGCAGTTCCATGCGCAGGCCGACATCACGCCAGCGCCAGCGCTGGGCGTCGATCGGCTCGTAGAAGTAATCGCTGCCACCGCGGATCGCATTGGCACCGACCAGATAGGCACGCGCCAGCACGCTCGACGGCGGATCGGTCTCACCCAGGATCACCGGCTTCCAGCCGCGGATGATGCCGGCCTTCTCGGTACCGATCGCCTCGCGGTCCTCGCCCAGCCACTCGGCGTGGTCAATGTCCACGGTGGTGATCACCGCCACGTCGGCATCGATGATGTTGACCGCATCCAAGCGGCCACCCAGGCCCACTTCCAGCACCGCCAGGTCCAGCTCTGCCTCGGCGAACAGCTGCAAAGCAGCGAGCGTGCCGTACTCGAAATAGGTCAGCGTGGTGTCGCCGCGTGCCGCTTCGACGGCATTGAACGCAGCAACCAACGCCGCATCGTCGACATCCTGGCCATCGATGCGCACACGTTCGTTGTAGCGCAGCAGATGCGGCGAGGTGTAAGCGCCAACCTTCCAACCGGCAGCACGGCCGATGGCCTCGATGAAGGCCACGGTGGAGCCCTTGCCGTTGGTGCCACCGACCACGATGGTGCGCCCGCCCGGGGCGCCAAGACCCATCGCCGTGGCCACGGCGCGCACGCGCTCCAGGCCCATGTCGATGCTCGCCGGGTGCTGGCGTTCAATGTAATCCAGCCAGTCGGCCAGGGTGGTCGGGGGGTTCGTCACGGCAGTGCTTCCAACAGGTACAGGTGGTTCGGTGTGGCGGGTCAGAGGGCGCGGTGCTTGGCTTCGCCGAAGAACGGCGTGTGGTGGGCACAGTCGTTCAGGCGCACCACTTCCAGGCTGTCCAGGTCGGCGCCTTCGAGCAGGTTGAGCGTGGTCGGCGCCTGGCGGAAGGTCCACAGGCGGGAAATCGGCAGGCCCAGCACCTTGCACAGGATCACGCGGTTGACCGCGTCATGGGCAACCACCAGCAGGGTGTCGTGCTCGCCGAGGCCTTCGGTGGCACGGGCCAGGCCACGCCAGCTGCGTTCCAGCACCAGGCGCAGCGATTCGCCGCCGGGCATCAGCACGGTATCGGGCTCCTCGCGCCAGGCCTGCAGGCGCGACGGATCCTTCTCGTTGATTTCGCTGGCCAGCAGCCCTTCCCACTCACCGTGGGCGATTTCCTGCAGCTCCGGCTCGGTCAGCAGCATGTCGGCACGGGCGGCGCCAAGCGCCAGCTGCGCGGTGCGCTGCGCGCGCGACAGCGGCGAGGCGACGGCACGGGTGATGTCGACCGAGGCCAGGCGGGCACCCAGTGCCTGGGCCTGGGCTTCGCCGATCGGCGAAAGCGGAATATCGATCTGGCCCTGGTAGCGGCCTTCGGCGTTCCACGGCGTTTCGCCGTGGCGGGCAAGCAGGATGCGCATGCGTGCAAGGGGTCCTGGGGGGAGGAGGTTTCCGCGTTTCGTTCACATCCTGTGAAGTGCGCGGAACAGGGATGATACCTGTTCGGCGCACCGGGCCGGGCCGGGCATGAAAAAACCCCGCGACGTCGGTCGCGGGGTTTCGGAAACTCCGGCTATCTGGTCGAGGTTGCCGGCCAGCGGCCGGCACTACCGCAACCGGTTTATTTCGCCAGGTTCAGTTCCTTCAGCAGCTGCGGCGCCGGTGCCACTTCCTGCATGATCCACTGCATGTAGCGGCTGTCGACGGCGATCATGCGGGTCATCACCGGGTCGAACACCCAGTTGGAGCTGACCGATTCCCAGTTGCCGTCGAAGGCCAGGCCGACCAGCTTGCCGTTGGCGTCCAGCACCGGCGAACCCGAGTTGCCACCGGTGATATCCAGGTTGGACAGGAAGTTCACCGGCACCGAACCAATGCGCTTGTCTTCCAGGCCGCCGTAACGCTTGGCCTTGACCGCATCGAGCAGCGCCTTCGGCGAATCGAACGGATCTTCACCGGTTTCCTTCGCCACCACGCCTTCCAGGGTGGTGAACGGGGTGTACTTCACGCCATCCTTGCCATAGCCCATGACGTTGCCGAAGGTGATGCGCAGCGACAGGTTGGCGTCCGGGTAGACGAACTCACCCTGGCTCTTCTTGTAGTCGGCCACGGCCTGCAGGTACAGCGGACGCGCGGTCAGCGATTCGCCTTCGCGGATCTTGCGCTGCTCTTCCTGCTTCAGCAGCGCCGGCATGACGGCCACGGCGTACTGGATGGCCGGATCATTGCTGGCTTCGAACGCGGCACGGTCGGCCTTGAACCACTTCAGGCGGGTGTCCAGGCTGCCCAGCTCGGTGCCGCCCAGCTTGTTCACCAGCGACTTGACCGCAGCGGCATCGCTGCCGGCCAGCCACTTGTTCAGCACTTCGTTGTCGCGCTGCGCGGCCGGCAGGGCCACGTACTGGTCCAGCCAGTAGGTCTGCAGCTGCTGGTCCATCTTCGCCACGTAGCGACGGTCCATCTGCTTCAGGCCACCTTCGATGGTGGTCAGGTCGCGTTCCTGGTAACCGGCTTCGCGTTCGGCATCCGGCTTGCTGCGCTCGATCGACAGGCGGTACAGGGTGATCGCCGCGCCGACAGCCGAGGTGTTGTTGAACTGGCCGACGAACAGGTCGCGTTCGCGGGTCGACTTGCTGGTATCCAGATGCTTGAGCAGCTGCGCGTGTGCCGCCAGGGCCGGCTTGCCGGCAGCGCCCTGCTTCTTCAGCCACGCCAGTACGGCGGCTTCTTCAGCCTGCTTCTGGCCGGCGGCGTCGATGCGCTTGAAGCCTTCCAGCTGGCCCAGGTAGTTCTTGGCCACGTTGTTCATGCTGGCGGCCGTGGCGGCGTACTTCACCTTGACGTCGGCGTCGGCCTTGCCGGCATCGGCGATCATCTTCAGCACTGCGTTGTAGTGCTTGGCGATGGTCGGGTAGGTGAAGCTGGCGGTTTCGTTGAACTCGCCGGCCAGGGCGTAGCGGTTGGTGCGGCCCGGGTAGCCGGCCACCATCACGAAGTCGTCGGCGCCCAGCGGCTGGTCGGCGAACTTCAGGAAGTGCTTGGGCTGGTACGGCACGTTGTCGGCGGCGAAGGCAGCCGGCTTGCCATCCTTGCCCACGTAGGCGCGGTAGAACGAGAAGTCGCCGGTGTGGCGCGGCCACATCCAGTTGTCGACGTCGCCGCCGAACTTGCCGACGCTGCCCGGGGGCGCGTAGACCAGGCGCACGTCCTTGATTTCCATGTTGCGGAACAGGCGGTAGGTATTGCCGCCGGAGAAGCTGTACAGGCGGCAGCGGAAGCCGGCATCGGCTTCACAGGCGGCGACCTGGGCCTTGTCGAACGCGTCCAGCGCGCGGCTGCGGGCCAGCGGGTCGTTGCCGGCGCCGGCAATGGCAGCCTTGGCCTGGGCGGTGACGTCGGTGATCTGGTCGAGCACAAACACGCGGGCGTTCGGGCCGGCACTCAGTTCGTCCTTCAGGGTCGGCGCGTTGAAGCCGTCCTTGATCAGGTTCTTCTGCGCGGTCGAATTCAGCTGGATGGCGCCATACGCACAGTGGTGGTTGGTGACCACCAGGCCCTGCGGCGAGACGAAGCTGGCGGTGCAGCCGCCGAGGGCGACGACCGCGCCCATCGGGTCGCCGGTCAGGTTGGACAGCTGTTCCGGGGACAGCTTGAGGCCGGCCTTCTGCAGCGGGCCGGCGATTTCCGGCAGCTGCTGCGGCACCCACATGCCTTCAGCGGCATGGGCGACCTGGACCAGCCCGAGGCTGGCGACGATGGAGAATGCAAGCAGGTTCGAGCGCATGGAGCGGCCCCTGGTAGTGGAACCCTCGATTGTAGCCCGCCGCCCTGCCCCGGCCCGAACCCCGGAAGTCATGCAATCAGGTGCTTCCACCGTTCAGCGTCTCCATTGCGATCGGTCAGAGGCGAGAGGCCAGGCCGATGCAGGACACGCCGTAAACCCCGCTCCGCGGCCCGGCCCAGCCGCTGGCGGCTGTGCGTTCGGGCGCTTGCGAAGCAGTGCTCCGCAAGCAAAGCGCCCTCACCCATGGGGGCTCGGTCGCGCCATCCATGGCGCTCACGGTCCTGCATCGGCCTGGCCTCTCGCCTCCCCACAGTCCCCTGGCCTCGGACGGTAGCGCCGAGCCATGCCCGGCGAGCGAAGCGACACCGCTGTTCGCAGTACGTTCGAAACGCCCGCCGGCGCACGCCTTTCGTTCCGCCACTGCACCCGCAGCGCAACATGGGAAATCCGCGCGGCACCCTATAATCCGCGCTTTCCCCCTGATGAGTTCCACCCCGATGGCGCAGCAAACGATGAAGGCCCTGGTCAAGCGCGAAGCGGCCAAGGGCATCTGGCTGGAAGAAGTTCCGGTTCCGACCCCGGGCCCGAACGAGGTCCTGATCAAGCTCGAGAAGACCGCGATCTGCGGTACCGACCTGCACATCTACCTGTGGGACGAGTGGAGCCAGCGCACCATCAAGCCGGGCCTGACCATCGGCCACGAATTCGTCGGTCGCGTCGCCGCGCTCGGCTCGGCCGTGACCGGCTACGAGATCGGCCAGCGCGTCTCGGCCGAGGGCCACATCGTCTGCGGCCACTGCCGCAATTGCCGTGGCGGCCGCCCACACCTGTGCCCGAACACTGTCGGCATCGGCGTCAACGTCAACGGCGCCTTCGCCGAGTACATGGTGATGCCGGCCAGCAACCTGTGGCCGATCCCGGACCAGATCCCGTCCGAGCTGGCTGCGTTCTTCGACCCCTACGGCAACGCCGCGCACTGTGCGCTGGAGTTCAACGTGATTGGCGAGGACGTGCTGATCACTGGTGCCGGTCCGATCGGCATCATCGCCGCCGGCATCTGCAAGCACATCGGTGCACGCAACGTGGTGGTGACCGACGTCAACGACTTCCGCCTGAAGCTGGCCGCCGACATGGGTGCTACCCGCGTGGTCAACGTGGCCAACCAGTCGCTGAAGGACGTGATGAAGGAACTGCACATGGAGGGCTTCGACGTCGGCCTGGAAATGAGCGGCAACCCGCGCGCGTTCAACGACATGCTCGACTGCATGTACCACGGCGGCAAGATCGCCATGCTCGGCATCATGCCCAAGGGCGCCGGCTGCGACTGGGACAAGATCATCTTCAAGGGCCTGACCGTGCAGGGCATCTACGGCCGCAAGATGTACGAGACCTGGTACAAGATGACCCAGCTGGTGCTGTCCGGCTTCCCGCTCGGCAAGGTGATGACCCACCAGCTGCCGATCGACGACTTCCAGAAGGGCTTCGACCTGATGGAAGAAGGCAAGGCCGGCAAGGTTGTGCTCAGCTGGAATTGACCCTTCGCCGCGCGCGATGGGTGGGTGCCGAGCTTGCTCGGCACACCTTGAAATTGAAAAAGGCGCCCGATGGGCGCCTTTTTCTTTGCCATCCCGATGTTGCCGGCCAGCGGCCGGCACTACCGGTAACGCCTGCGGCGTTACTTGCCGATGGCCACGGTCAGCAGCACGCGGCTGTGCGCCAGCTTGCCGGAGTTCTCGCGACCATTGCCGTCGGTGCCGTAGTAACCCAGGCCGACGTTGAACAGGCCGAACTGGCGGCTGACGCCGACGTTCCAGTCGGTGTAGTCCTTGGCCAGGCCCTTCTCGAAGCTGCTGCGGCCGACGTTGGCGTTCAGCGTGAAGTCCTGCGGCAGGCCCCACTGGCCGCCGACACCGTAGTACCAGCCATCGGTGCCGCTGTTCCACTGGTCGTTGGTGTAGGCCACGGTCAGCTTGTAGGTGTCATCGAGCGTGGTGGTGGTCACCAGCTCGTTGTAGTTCTGGTGGCTGGCACCGATGTAGGTGTAGCGGTTGAGCAGCACGTCGAAGTTGACGCGCGAAGTGACGTCCACGCCGTAGCCGATCTGGTAGTCGATCTCGGTGTTCGGGTCACCCGGACCGAAGTCCACGCCCGAACCCCAGACACCGGCATACAGGCCTACCGGCGAGGTGTAGGTGAAGCCCGCCTGCAGGGTCGGCTTCTCGTCGGTCTGCGACACACCACGGAACAGATAGTCGGATACGGCGGTGACATTCCAGCTGTACGGCGATTCGTTCTCCTGCGCGCTGGCAGCGAACGGGGCGGCCAGGGTCAGGGCAGCGGCAATGGCGAGGCAGGCACGGGCGTGCTTCATGAGCGTCTCCGGTGGGGGCGGTGGCGTGGCGTGGAAGGCGGGAGCGGGTGTAGCGACCGGAACGGGACAGGTCCGGTTCACGAATTCTTAACCAGTTTGCTATTGCGATGCAACATGTGCCGCCCGTGGCGACGCCCCATCCGGCCCGGTCGGTGGACGACGATGCCCGGTAGAATCAGCGGTTTCCCCGTTCAGAGCCGTGCCCACGCCATGACCGACGCCTCCTCCGCCCTGACCCGCCACTACGCCGAGGAACTGGACGCCATCCGCGCCCAGGGCCTGTTCAAGTCCGAGCGGATCATCACCAGCCCGCAGTCGGCCGAGATCACCCTCGAGGACGGCCGCAAGGTGCTGAATTTCTGTGCCAACAACTACCTGGGCCTGGCCGACCATCCGGACCTGATCCAGGCCGCCAAGGACGCGCTGGATACCCACGGCTTCGGCATGGCCTCGGTGCGCTTCATCTGCGGTACCCAGGACCTGCACAAGCAGCTGGAGAAGCAGATCGCCGACTTCTTCGGCAAGCAGGACACCATCCTGTACGCCGCCTGCTTCGATGCCAACGGCGGCCTGTTCGAGCCGCTGCTCGGCGAGAACGACGCGATCATTTCCGATGCGCTGAACCATGCTTCGATCATTGACGGCGTGCGCCTGTGCAAGGCCAAGCGCTTCCGCTACGCCAACTGCGACATGGCCGACCTGGAAGCCCAGCTGCAGGCCGCCGACGCCGCCGGCTGCAAGACCAAGCTGATCACCACCGACGGCGTGTTCTCGATGGACGGCTTCATTGCCCCGCTGGACGAGATCACCGCGCTGGCGAAGAAGTACAACGCCCTGGTGCACATCGACGAATGCCACGCCACCGGCTTCCTCGGTGCCACCGGCCGCGGCTCGGCCGAAGTGAAGGGCGTGCTGGAGAAGATCGACATCATCACCGGCACCCTGGGCAAGGCCATGGGCGGCGCACTGGGCGGCTTCACCTGCGCCAGCGCCGAGGTGATCGAGCTGCTGCGCCAGCGTTCGCGCCCGTACCTGTTCTCCAACTCGCTGCCGCCGCATGTGGTGGCCGCCGGCATCAAGGCATTCGAGATGCTGGCCGCCGCCGACGACCTGCGTGGCGCCCTGGTGGAGAACACCCGCTACTTCCGCGAAAAGATGGTCGCCGCCGGTTTCGACGTGAAGCCGGGCGTGCACCCGATCAGCCCGGTGATGCTGTACGACGCGCCGCTGGCACAGAAGTTCGCCGAGCGCCTGCTGGAAGAAGGCATCTACGCGATCGGCTTCTTCTTCCCGGTGGTGCCCAAGGGCCAGGCCCGCATCCGCACCCAGATCAGCGCCGCGCACAGCCGCGAGCATCTGGACCGCGCAATCGATGCGTTCACCCGCATCGGTGTCGAGCTGGGCGTGATCAAGGGCTGATCACGACCGGGGTCGGATCCCTTTCCTGCGGAAAGGGTTCCGACCCTGTCAAAGCGTGCCGACCAAGGTCGGCACCTACCAGAACCTGATGGCGTGCCGACCGAGGTCGGCACCTTCCCGGCATCACTTCTTTTTCTTCTTGCCCTTCGGCTCGTCCTTGCTGGCCACCACCACCGGCTTGGCGGCAGCATCCTGGCCGTTGCCCTTGGCAACGCGGATGCCGTTGGCCTTCATCCAGGCGTCGAACTCGTCGGCGGTCATCTTCTTGTCGCCGTTGCTCATCAGGAAGCGGTAGCTGCCGCGACCATCCAGCTCCGGGGTCTTCACTTCCACCACCGGGGTCTCGGCCGGCGTTTCCGCCTTGGCCACCTTCTTGTGGCCACCACAGGCGGTCAGCAGCACCATCGGCAGCAGCAGGCCTGCGCAGCGCAGGGTTTGGTTGAGGGTCGGGTGGTACATGGGCAGGCTCCGTTCGGGAAATTCAGCAACCAGGCGCCCCCTACGCCTGGAACGGTGGCCGGCAACCGCCGGCCGCGGGCGATGATCAGCCCGGTGCATCGGCCCCCAGCCGCTGCTGGTCACTGACCTCCAGCACCCGCCACTGGCCCTTGCCGAGATCGCCGAGCTGCAGCCCGCCGATCGCAACCCGGACCAGGCGCAGCACCTGCAGGTCGAAGGCCGCCAACAGGCGGCGGATGTGGCGGTTGCGGCCCTCGTCGAGGACCACCTCCAGCCACGCGGTCTTGTCGCCGCTGCGCAGCACGCGCACGGCCTGGGCAACGAGGAACTCGCCCTCGTCCTCCACGCCGGCCTGCAGGGCCGCCAGCGTGGCGTCATCGGGCAGGCGGTCGACCTGCACGTGGTAGGTCTTGTCCGGCCCGGTCTGCGGGTCGGTCAGGCGCGCCGCCCATTGCGGATCGTTGCTGAACAGCAGCAACCCCTCGCTGGCCTTGTCGAGGCGCCCGACCGGTGCGATCCACGGCAGGCCGGCACCATCGAAGCAGCGATACACGGTGTCGCGGCCACGCTCGTCCTGCGCGGTGGTCACCACCCCACGCGGTTTGTTGAGCATCAGGTACAGGCGCTGCGGCGCGCCCATGGGCTGGCCGTCGACCTCGATCGGCGGCGCCGGCTGGCCAATCGGGAACTCGGGATCACGCACGATGCGGCCGGAGACACGCACCCGTCCTTCGGCGATCCAGCGCGCAGCCTCGCTGCGCGAGCACACGCCCGCCTTGGACAGCACGCGCGCCAGGCCATGACGGACACCGGCGGCTGCGGCAGCGGGAGTCGCACGCCCACGCGATGCGTGGGAGCGGGCGGCGGGGGCGGCAGGTGGGCGGCGCGTGCGCAAGCCTCTGTTCCCCGCGGCGCTTACTTCTTGTCGACCGGCTTGGTCTCAGCCGGTGCTTCGGCCGGGGCCGGGGTGGCGGCCGGAGCCGGACGCGCCTTGACCACGCGCACGCCGCGCGCCTTCATCCAGGCGTCGAATTCTTCGGCGGTCATGCGCTTGCCGTTCTGGCTCATGTCGAAGCGCCACGGCGTGTTGTCGAATTCGGTCTGCGGCTTGTAGGCCGCCGGATCGTTCGGCTTCACCGCCGGTGCGCTCGGAATGGCCTTGGCGATGTTCTGGCAGCCATCGATGCGCAGGCGCTGCAGCACCTGGTCCAGCGACTGCGACGGATCGTAGCTGCTGCTCAGCACGCCGGCCGGCATGCCCAGCTGGTTGCCACGGATGTACAGCTCGTCGGCCACCGGCGCGATGGTCGTGGCCGGCAACGGCAGCGGCGAGGCGCTGGTGTTGACCGAGCAATCGACCGCAGCGTGGGCGGCGGGAACCAGGGCCAGCGCCAGGAAGGCGGCCGATGCAGAGCGCAGCATGAAGGGCATCCAGGAAAGGAAGTGACGCGGCGAGTTTAGCAATGCCGCGACAGCTTTCAAGCGCCACTTTCAATGAATACGGCAACTCATTGGTTTTACGGATAAAAACCCGACGAACGGTTGTTCCCGGAGCGACGGACACGCGGATTCCGGGCCGCAGAAACAACAAGACCCGGCCGAAGCCGGGTCCTGCTGTGTCCTACTGGCAGAGCGTCAGAACTTAGTTCTGGACGTTCAGCTCGGTACGACGGTTCTTGGCGCGACCTTCCGGGTTGTCCGAACCATCCGGGTTGGTGTTCGGAGCAATCGGACGGCTCTCGCCGTAGCCGATCGGGCCGACCAGGCGACCGGCGTCAACGCCGTTCTTGGTCAGGTAGTTGTACACGGCGGTAGCACGACGCTCCGACAGCTTCTGGTTGTAAGCGTCGGTACCCTTCGAGTCGGTGTGACCGGCGACTTCAACGCGCAGATCCGGGTAACGCTTCAGGATCTCGGTGGCTTCGCTCAGGATCGCCACGGCGTCCGGACGCAGGTTCGACTTGTCGAAGTCGAAGTTGACGCCCTTCAGGTCGATGGAGACCGGCACCGGGCAACCGTCCGGACCGATGGTCTGACCCGGCTGCGAGTTCGGGCACTTGTCGTCGCAGTTGTTGACGCCGTCACCGTCGTCATCCAGGTCGGCGCAGCTCGGGGCAACCGGAGCCGGAGCCGGAGCAGCCGCGACCGGAGCCGGGCCCAGCGGGATCACGACGCCGACCGAAGCCAGCACGTCACCGAACCAGTCTTCCTTCGGAGCGGCAACGCTCTTGTCGTCGAAGTCAGCGCGGTAGGCCACTTCGGCGCGGACAGCAACGCGCTTCTCGAAGGTGGTCTGCAGGCCGACGCCCAGCTTGGCGGCAACGTTGCCGTCCTTACGCTGGCGCGGACCATTGGCATTCAGCGCCGGGTACTCTTCTTCCGACTTCTGGTAGCCCAGGCCACCGACGATGTACGGGTTCCAGCCGCGGCCTTCCTTGATGAAGTGGCGACGCAGGTCCAGCGAGACGCCGTACTGCGACCAGTTCAGGTCCTTGTTCGAATCGAAGTTCGGGTTCTGATAGTTCAGCTCACCGTCCAGCGACCAGTTCGGGCTGATGAACTTGCCCAGGCCCAGGGTCACGAACGGAGCGTCATTGGTCAGACGGTCGCTGTCCTGGAAGTTGAAGCCGGCCGAACCGGTCAGGTACCAGCGGTCATCGAACTCCTGCGCAGAGGCAGCCTGGGCGAAAGCCAGACCACCCAGCAGCGCGGCAGTAAGGATCTTCTTGTTCATTGAGTACAGCTCCTATTTCGGGGGTATGAAACCGGTAGAGGCATGGGCCAGCACTACTGCGTCGATGTTCGACAGCCGATTCAGCACGCCACCGCCGCGAACATTATGCTCAGGCGGGTGAAGGTCATGTTAACAGTCCCGTAACATGTGAAGTGTTGTGCCCGACCCTCCACCGGTCCGACGTTGAAACCCTATACAGGATGATGAAAATCCGCAAGACCTTCGCGCTGCAAGGGTTTGACGGTGTTTAGGCGGGGAAAGCGACATATTCCGCAACGGATTGCTTCACACGGTTCAGCGCGCTTGCGGAAAGGTGAGGAACCTTATGATGGGGCCACGAACCCAGCCGGAGCCGAGATGAAAGCCGTCGCCCTGAGTCGTGAATCCGCCCCCGCACTGCGCGATATCCACCTGCCTCCGCCGCTGCCTCCCCGCGGTCGCGACCTGCTGATCCGGGTCGAAGCAGTCTCGGTCAATCCCGTCGATGGCAAGCAGCGCGCGGCCACTGACCCAAGCACGCTGGAGGCGCCCCGCGTGCTCGGCTGGGACGCGTCCGGCGTGGTCGAAGCCATCGGCGAAGAGGCCAGCCTGTTCGCCTCCGGTGATGAGGTCTATTACGCCGGCGATGTCACCCGTCCGGGCTGCAATGCGCAGTACCAATGGGTCGATGAACGCCTGGTCGCCCGCAAGCCGACCACGCTGGATTTCGCTGAAGCGGCCGCGCTGCCGCTGACCACGCTTACCGCATGGGAACTGCTGTTCCAGCGCATGCCATTGCAGTTGGATGACCGCCGCCATACCGGCCAGCGCCTGCTGGTGATCGGCGGTGCGGGCGGCGTCGGATCGATGGCGATCCAGTTGGCCCGGCATGCCGGCTTCGAGGTCATCGCCACCGCCTCCCGCACATCCTCGGCCGACTGGTGCCGGCAGATGGGTGCACACCATGTGATCGACCACAACCGGCCGCTGCTGCCCCAGTTGCAGGCACTGGGCATCGATGCGGTACAGGTCGCGCTCAATCTGGCCGACACCGACCACTACTGGGATGAACTGGGCCAACTGCTGGCGCCGCAGGGCCATGTCGGCCTGATCGTCGAACCGCGCGCTGCGCTGCGCATCGGTGATCCGTACAAGGCCAAGTGCATCGGCATCCACTGGGAGTTCATGTTCGCGCGCGCGCGCTTCGCCACCGCCGACCGCATCGAACAGCACCGCATCCTCAGCCGCGCAGCCAGCATGATCGACGCCGGCCAGCTGCGTGGCACGCTCAGCGAGACGCTCGGCACGATCACTGCGGCCAACCTCGGCATCGCGCATCAGCGCCTCGCCAGCGGGCGCACGGTGGGCAAGCTGGCGCTGGCAGGCTGGGGCGAGTGACGCTTCCCATGTAGAGCCGAGCCCATGCTCGGCTGGCGGCGCCAGGCAAAGCAGCCGAGCTTGGGCTTCGCGCTACAGAACAGCCCCACATCCAGGATCGGCGCTGCCTGTACCAGCGGATTGACCGGCATCTGTATCTATGGATGAAGCGGAAGTGGGGATACGGTGGGAACAGATCCTCCTCCCCCGAGTCTGCCATGCCCACCGCCCTGCCCCTTCGCCTGCTGCAACTGATCGTCGGCCTGTTCCTGTATGGCTTCGGTGCCTCGCTGATGATCCGCGCCGCGATCGGCGTCGCTCCCTGGGATGTGTTGTCGCAGGGCATCGCCGCGCAGACACCGCTGTCGTTCGGGCTGGCCACCAACGTGATCGGCGCACTGGTGCTGCTGCTGTGGTGGCCATTGCGACAGAAGCCAGGCGTCGGCACCGTCCTCAACGTGATGCTGATCGGCCCGTCCGCGCAGTTCGGGCTGTGGCTGCTGCCGCCGGCAATCGGTCTTGGCTGGCAGCTGGCGATGTTCTGCGCCGGCATGCTGCTGGTCGCGCTGGCCACTGGCCTGTACATCGGAGCCAAGCTTGGCCCCGGCCCGCGCGATGGCCTGATGACCGGCCTGCACGCCCGCACCGGCTGGCCGATCTGGAAGGTGCGCAGCCTGATCGAGGGCAGCGTGCTGCTGCTGGGCTGGTGGCTGGGCGGCAATGTCGGCCTCGGCACCCTCGCCTTCGCTCTGCTGATCGGCCCGCTGTGTGGTGTCACGCTGGGCTGGTTCGGGATCGGTCGCCCCGCGCCGGTAGCGCCGGCCGCCGACCGGCAACCGCAAGCACCCTGAGCTGACCGGAATGCCGGCCAGCGGCCGGCACTACCCAAAGGCCGGCCCTTGCCCCGGCCGCCGTTTCGCGGCACGCTTCGCGCTTCCGTACGCAAGCGTATCGACCATGTCGCCAGCCAACGAAAGCGCCTATCCCCATCTGTTCGCCCCGCTGGATCTGGGCTTCACCCAGCTGCGCAACCGCGTATTGATGGGCTCGATGCACACCGGCCTGGAAGATCGCGCCCGCGACTTCCCGCGGCTGGCGGCCTACTTTGCCGAGCGCGCCGAGGGCGGCGTCGGCCTGATCGTCACCGGCGGCTTCGCGCCGAACGTGGTGGGCTGGCTGAAGCCGTTCGGCGGCAAGCTGTCCTGGCCCTGGGAAGTACGCCCGCACCGGCAGCTCACCGCTGCCGCGCACCAGCATGGCGCGAAGATCTGCCTGCAGCTGCTGCATGCCGGCCGCTATGCCTATCACCCGCTGTCGGTGGCACCGTCGAAGCTGAAAGCGCCGATCAACCCGTTCACCCCGCGCGCACTGTCGGCCAGTGGCGTCGAGCGCCATATCGCCGACTACGCACGCAGCGCGAAGCTGGCCCGCGAGGCCGGCTACGACGGTGTGGAAGTGATGGGCTCGGAGGGCTACCTCATCAACGAGTTCATCGCCCCGCGCACCAACAAGCGCACCGACCGCTGGGGCGGCGATGCCAACCAGCGCATGCGCTTCGCGGTCGAGATCGTGCGCCGCATCCGCGAGGCCTGTGGCCCGGACTTCATCATCATCTACCGCCTGTCGCTGGTGGACCTGGTGGAGGACGGCAGCAACTGGGAAGAGATCGTGCAGCAGGCGAAGGCCATCGAGGCCGCCGGCGCGACGATCATCAATTCCGGTATCGGCTGGCACGAAGCGCGTATCCCGACCATTGCCACCTCGGTGCCACGCGCCGCCTTCGCCGGTGTCACCGCCAAGCTGAAACCGCATGTCACGCTGCCACTGGTGGCGACCAACCGCATCAACATGCCCGAGGTGGCCGAGCGCATCCTGGCGGGTGGCGGTGCCGACATGGTGTCGCTGGCGCGCCCGCTGCTGGCCGACCCGCAGTGGCCGAACAAGGCCCGCGCCGGCCGCGCCGAGGCAATCAACACCTGCATCGCCTGCAACCAGGCCTGCCTGGACCACGTATTCGAGAACAAGCTGGCCAGCTGCCTGGTCAATCCGCGCGCCGCGCACGAGACCGAGCTGGTCTACCGTCCCACCCAGGCCCCGAAGAAGGTCGCCGTGGTCGGCGCCGGCCCGGCCGGCCTGGCCTGTGCCACCGTCGCTGCCCAGCGCGGCCACCAGGTCACCCTGTTCGATGCCAATGATGAGATCGGCGGCCAGTTCAACGTGGCCAAGCGCATCCCCGGCAAGGAAGAGTTCCACGAGACCCTGCGCTACTTCCGCAACACCCTGGCCGAAACCGGTGTGCAGCTGCGCCTGGGCACCCGTGCCGATGCCGCCACCCTGGTCGGCTTCGACGAGGTGGTGCTGGCCACCGGCATCACCCCGCGCAGGGTCGACTTCCCCGGCGCCGACCACGCCAAAGTGGTCAGCTACCTGGACGTGCTGCTGGGCCGGGTTGAAGTGGGCACCAATGCGGCGATCATCGGCGCCGGCGGCATCGGCTTCGATGTCGGCGAGTTCCTCAGCCACGCCGGCGAGTCGCCTTCGCTGGACCCGCAGCGCTGGATGGCCGAATGGGGCGTGGACAGCGCGTTCGAGGCCCGCGGCGCGCTGGCCCGTCCCGAGGTCGAAGCGTCACCGCGTCGGCTGTGGCTGCTGCAGCGCAGCCCGGGCAAGCCCGGTGCACGGTTGGGCAAGACCACCGGCTGGATCCACCGCGCCACACTGAAGGCCAAGGGCGTGCGCATGCTCGGCGGCGTCGAGTACCTGGGCGTGGACGACGAAGGCCTGCGCATCCGCGTGGAAGGCAGCGAGCAGCTGCTGCCGGTCGACCACGTGGTGATCTGCGCCGGGCAGGAACCGAACCGTGCGCTACAGGCCGAACTGCAGGCCGCCGGCATCAACGCGCAGCTGATCGGGGGGGCCGATGTGGCCGCCGAACTGGATGCGAAGCGGGCCATCGACCAGGGCAGCCGGGTCGCCGCCGCGCTCTGATGGGTGCCTGAATGGGGGGCGGAATGTGATTTCCGTCACCCCTGCCGAACCTGAATGTCAAGCCGGACGGTTCACGATGCGTTCGGCTATGCCCCCCTACCTTGCGCCATCTTTCCGCTCACCAGCCAGTTTCCGGTGAGCCGGCGCAGCCCCCTCGATCGGTATTGATCGTTTCTTTTGGGGCTGCCCACGGGGCGGCCCCGATGGCCGCCTCCCCATGACGCCAAGTCGTGCCCCGCCTCCTGTCGCCCCTGCGGCCGGAACCGGAGGGTGCGGCCCACACGGAGCAAGGAGTTATATGAAACTGGCCTGGATTCTCTGGCTGTCGCAGTTGTTGCCTCAGCCGGCCGCTGATTCATTGTGTTTGAGCACCACCGTTTACCTGGAAGCCCGCGACCAGACCCTGCGTGGCCAGCAGGCCGTCGCCGAGGTCGCCCTGCGCCGCCTCGACAGTGGCCTGTGGGGCGACTCCATGTGCCAGGTGGTCACCGCGCGCAAGCAGTTCGCGCCGACCATCGTCTCCCCCGGCACCCAGCTGGGCAACGACGCGGCCTGGAGCGAGGCGATGAACGTGGCCTTCGACGCCGAGCGCAACTGGGCGCTGCCGGCCGGCGAGCGCCGCGAGATCGTGCCCGGTGCCAGCCATTTCGCTGCGCTGTCCATCGCCAGCCCGAACTGGCGCAATGCCTACCAGGTGGCCACCATCGGCGATCACACCTTCTATAAGGTGCAGAACCTCAAGCCACGGCAGTCGTAACGATCCGTGCTGGCGGCAGCGTTGCCGCCCGCCGCCAGGCTCTGGGATAGTGGGCGCTTCCCGCCCGCATCACCTGGAGTTCCCATGAAGCTGTACAGCAAGCCCGGTGCCTGTTCCACCGCCGACCACATCGCCCTGCAGTGGACCGGCCAGCCGTTCGAGGTTGAACTGCTGAACAAGGACACCCTGAAGGGTCCGGAATTCCTCAAGATCAATCCGGCCGGTGCCGTTCCTGCGCTGGTCGACGGCGACTTCGTGCTGCTGCAGAACGCCGCGATCATGGGCTACATCGCCGACAGCTTCCCGCAGGCTGGCCTCGGCGGCGACGGCAGCCCGCGCCAGCGCGCCGAAGCCACCCGCTGGCTGGCCTTCGTCAATTCCGATGTGCATCCGGCCTTCTCGCCGCTGTTCTCGCCGGGCAAGTTCATTGCCGACGAAGGCCAGTACGACGCGATCCGTGCCGCCGCGCACAAGCGCCTTCGCGGCCTGTTCGAGACCGCCGACAGGCAGCTGGCCGACAAGCCCTGGCTGGCCGGCTTCCGCAGCTTCGCCGACCCGTACTTCTACATCACCCTGCGCTGGGCCGCCGGCACCAAGGTCGACCTGTCCGGCCTGGACAATCTGGCCGCCTACAAGGCGCGCATGGACGCCGATGCAGGCGTGCAGGCCGCACTGAAGGCCGAAGGCCTGGCCTGATCCAGACCATGGGTCGGAGCCGTTCGCGTGGCGAACGGATCCGACCCCGACACGGCTGCCAGGGCGGGGTCGGATCCGTCTGCACAGCAGGCGGCTCTGACCCACCGGTGCCATCGTCACACTCAGCCGATCTGGCGGATCACTTCACCCTTGGCATCGCGCAGGTAGGTCGGCACCACTTCGATGCGCAGCGCCCCGGCCACCGGGTAGATCCCGCGCTCGGCCCGCACGCCTGCCAGCGCCTGCAATCCCGACTCGTCCAGTGCCCAGCGCGCGCTGTCGGCGGACACGTCACCCACTTCACCGCGTCCGGCCGGAATGAATTCCCATTGCCGCTCGCGGCTGACCAGTTCCAGCGATTTGCCGTGGCGCAGCCGTAGCGGCAGCAGCTCGCACACGCTGGCCACCTGGCCCGCACCGAGCACCAGGGTGGTGACGCCCCCCTCCTGGCGCCAGTCCAGCGTCTCGATGAACAACATGCCGGTGCTGGAGCCCTCGCGCTCGCTGCCGGCCTGCACCTGCGCGGCCAGTGCCGGATCGTCCAGCAAATTGCCGCGATGCAGAGCGCTGATCCACAACGGCATCGCCGGCTGCACTGCCTGCAGCACGCCGCGCGTCGACCAGCGCTTGACCGCCTCCATCTCTTCATCGGTCAAACCGACCAGCTGCAGGAACTGCAGATGGCCATTGGCCGTGTCCCGCGCCGGCAACTGCGGATCGGCAATGAAGGCCAGGTGGCACAAGCGCGTGTCGGTCTCCAGCGCGATCGGGCCGTTGGCATTGAGGTGATGACCATCCTCGAACACGTTGCCACTGCCGAACACGTAGCGCGCCAGGTTCTGCAGCAGGTTCATCGGCCACACCGGCGGCGCGCTGCCGGCGTCCTCACCGGTTTCGGCAGCGAGGCGGAAGGTCAACTCGAAACCATAGCCGCTGGCGGCGGCGTCGCTGCTCTCCTTGGCATACAACTCGGAGAAGCCGTAAGTGATGTAATGCCAGTGCGGAACCGGCGCATCCGCCCAGTACACGCTGATGCCATCGAGCGGATCCTGGCCTCCGAGCGTGTACGGAAGCGCGGTGCCGTAGTGACGCGGCTCCTGCCCGGCATACAGCGGCGCCAGCGCCGCATTGATCGCGTCCCAGCCGGGGGTATCGGTGTCGTCGTGGTCGTCCTGCACGCGGGACTCCTTGTGGGGAAGTGAACCGATCACTTTACGCGGTGGCTCAGGCCTGCACGACCTCGCCGCCGCCATTGACCACGGCCGCCTGGGTTTCCTGCCACCAGCGCTGCGCCAGCGCCGGGCTGCGTGCCTTGCCCACCGCCGCCAGCAGTTCCGGGCACAGGCGTTCCAGTGCCAGCGCATCGGTGCAGCGTTCGATCTTCAACTGCATGAAATAGCCCTTCAGGCCCAGGTGCCGACGCACGGCCTCACTCATCGCGTCGTACAGCTGCTGGTACAGCGCCGGGTCCTGTTCGCGGCCGGTACTGATGCCGCGCGCCGGTGTGGCTTCGGCACTGCCACCGATCACTTCGATCAGGCCCTGCGCGGCCAACTGCTCCAGTGCATCCGGCGGTGCCCGCAGGCCTTCGAACAGGCCGCGCAGTTCGGTGTCGTCGCGATGGCCGTCGACCATCAGCAGGATCGAACGCAGTGCCGCCGGCAGGCGCCGGCCCCGGTCTTCGATTTCCTGACGGCCAGCCGCCGTCTTGGCGTGCAGCAATGCCATTGCTTCCCCCTCCCTCGATGCGCAATGCCGGCGCGCCCTGGCGGGCACGCTCCCCTGTATGCCATCGCCGGGCGGCGCGCGCGTTCCCCGGCGCGCGCCGCGTATTGCAGGTCGATGACAGGCCGAGCTTAGCGCATGTTCTGGACGCGGAGGGTAGTGCCGGCCGCTGGCCGGCAATCCCATGATTCCCGAGGTTGCCGGATCAGCGTCCCAGCGCGCGGCGGATCTCCTCCAGCGCGCTGGGGTCGTCCAGCGTCGACAGGTCACCCGGGTCGCGCTGTTCGGCCAGCGCCTGCAGCGAGCGCCGCAGCAGCTTGCCGGAGCGGGTCTTGGGCAGCGCATTGACCACGTGCACGTGCGCAGGGCGTGCGACCGCGCCGAGCGAGGTGGTCACCGTGGCCATCATCTCGGCCACCACCGGCGCCGGATCTTCGCCCTCGAGACCCTGCTTGAGGGTGACGAACACCAGCGGCACCTGCCCCTTCAGTTCGTCCTTGACCCCGATCACCGCCGCCTCGGCCACGCGCGGATGGCTGGAGATGGCCTCCTCGATCTCGCGCGTGCCCAGACGATGGCCGGCCACGTTGATCACATCGTCGGTACGGCCGAGGATGAAGGTATAGCCATCGTCATCGCGGATCGCCCAGTCCAGCGAGCTGTACAGCAGTTCCTTGAAGTGGCTGAAGTAACTCTGCAGGAACCGGCTGTCGTCGTTCCACACCGTGCTCATGCAGCCCGGCGGCAGCGGCGGCGACACCACCAGCACGCCCTTCTGCCCCGGTGCCACTTCCTCGCCGGTGTTCTCGTCGATCACCTTCATCCGGTAGCCGAGATTGGGGAACCCGGGCGAGCCGAAACGCACCGGCTTCATCTCCAGGCCCGGCAGCAGGGTCAATGCCGGCCAGCCGGTTTCGGTCTGCCAGTAGTTGTCGATGATCGGCTTGCCGAGCGCTTCGCTGATCCAGTGCGCGGTCGGTTCGTCCAGCGGCTCGCCGGCCAGGAACAGGTACTTCAGCGCCCCCAGGTCGTGGCGATGGATGAAATCGGCGTCGTGCTTCTTCAGCACGCGGATGGCGGTGGGCGATGAAAACATCGTGCGCACGTTGTACTGCTCGCACAGCGCCCACCAGATGCCCGGGTCCGGGTTGGTCGGCAGCCCTTCGTACAGCAGCGACGTGCAGCCACCGATCAGCGGGCCGTACACATTGTAGGAATGGCCGACCGCCCAGCCGACGTCGGAGGTGGAGAACATCACCTGGCCCGGCTTGCAGTCGAACACCGTTTCCATCGACTGTGCCATCGCCACCGCATAGCCCCCCACATCGCGCTGCACGCCCTTCGGCTTGCCGGTGGTGCCGGAGGTATACAGCAGATAGCTCGGCTCGCTCGCTTCCAGCCACTGCACCGGCACGTCGACTTCACCGATCTGCGCACGCAGCGTGGCGTAGTCCACATCGCGGCCCGGGACCCGCGGCTGGGCCGCATCCAGCCCGCGTGACACGATCAGCACGTGCGGCGGCGGTGACGTGGCTTCGGCGCAGGCGGCGTCGACCATCGGCTTGTACGGAATCAGCTTGCCACCGCGCATGCCGGCATCGGCGGCGATCAGCAGCTTGGGCTTGGCGTCGTCGATGCGCAGCGCCAGGTTGTGCGCGGCGAAGCCACCGAACACCACCGAATGCACGGCGCCGATGCGCGCACAGGCGAGCATGGCGAACACCGCTTCGGCCATGTTCGGCATGTAGATCACCACGCGATCACCGTGACCGACGCCGAGATGCTTGAGCACGGCGGCGAAGTCGTTCACTTCGCGATACAGCTGGCGATAGGTGATCTCGCGGGTGCTGTTGGTTTCGGTGGAGATGGCGACCAGCGCGAGCTGGTCGGCGCGCTCGGCCAGGTGGCGGTCGACGGCGTTGTAGCAGAGATTGGTTTCACCACCGACGAACCAGCGCCGGAACGGCGGGTTGCTGTAGTCGAGCACCTGCTGCGGCGGTTTGTGCCAATGGATGCGCTTGGCTTCCTCGCCCCAGAAGGCCTCCGGCTCGTCGATCGAGCGACGGTAGGTTTCCTCGTAGTTCATGACGCAGCCCTCCCAGACAAAGTCATGGGTTCGAGGATAGTCCGGCGCTGCCGCGCGGGCCGCCCTACCTTGGTAGGGGGTGGGGTTTTGTTCTGCAGGGCTTGCAGCCCTGCACCTGCAGAGGCCGAAGCCCAAGCAACAGCAGAAGCTGGTTTCCTGGGGAATGGCGGGGTGGGTCCGGTTGCGGGAGACGCCGTAAACCCGTCCTTGGGGGCTTGGCCGCGGCATCCATGCCGCGGACACTCCCGCAACCGGCCCCACCCCGCCTTCGACAGTTTTCCGCGATCTGTCGGAACGGCGTATTGCTCTGGTAGGTGTCGACCTTGGTCGACACGGTAGATCCACGCCATGCGTGGATGATTCACTCGATATCTGACAGAGAAATCGTGTCGACCAAGGTCGACACCTACCAACAGCCGCGCGGAACGACGGCCGTGGTTACCAACAGCCGCGGGAACCTGTCGAAGGCGGGGCACTGTGGGTTTGCGGGGTGTGAGCGGCATGGATGCCGCGACCAAGCCCCCATGGACGGGTTTACGGCGTCCCCGCACACCCACAGTGCCCCGCCATCCCACGGAATGCGCGCTGTTGCTGTTGCTGTTGCTGTTGCTGTTGCTGTTGCCGGCCAGCGGCCGGCACTACCGCAGGTGCAGGGCTGCAAGCCCTGCCGAACCCCTAGAACGGAACCGCGGACTCAACCGCGAGCGCCTCGCCCGTCACTGGATGGGTGAACCGCAGGCTGCGCGCATGCAGGTGCACGCGTAGCGCCGGTGCTGCACCGTACAGCACGTCACCGACGATGGGATGACCGAGACTGGCCATGTGCAGGCGCAGCTGATGGCTGCGGCCAGTGATCGGCTCCAACGCCACCCGGGTGTGCTTCGCCTCAACATCACGGGCCAGTACGCGCCAGCGGGTCAACGCCGGCTTGCCACGCTCATGGTCGACCATCTGCTTCGGCCGGTTCGGCCAGTCCACGATCAGCGGCAGGTCCACTTCGCCGGCATCGCCTTCGAGCAGCCCCTGCACCACCGCTTCATACCGCTTGCCAACCTGGCGCTGCTCGAACTGCATCGACAACGCTGCCTGCATGTCCTTGCCACGCGCATGCAGCAGCAGGCCGGAGGTCACCTGGTCCAGGCGATGCACGGTCAACGCATCCGGGTACAGCGCCTGCAGCCGCGCGACCACGCAATCCTGGTTCTCGGCGCTGCGGCCAGGCACGGACAGCAGGCCGGCCGGCTTCTCGGCCACCAGCAGCGCGTCGTCGATGTAATGCAGGTGGATCATGCGGTTCCGTATCCGTCCAAACAAAAACGGGGAAGCCGAAGCTTCCCCGTCTTCTGCGTACCGACCAGGGCCGGTACCGCCTGCATCAGCCCAGCAGGTGGGCGACGCCGGCGCGCTCTTCTTCCAGCTCGGCCAAGGTCTTGTCGATGTACTTCTGGCTGAAGTCGTCGATCGGCAGATCCTTGACCAGGGTGTACTTGCCGTTCTCGGTGGTCACCGCGAAGCCGAAGATCACGCCTTCCGGAATGCCGTAGGAACCGTCGGACGGCACGCCCATGGTGACCCACTTGCCGTTGCTGCCCAGCACCCAGTCACGCACGTGGTCGATGGCTGCGTTGGCGGCCGAAGCAGCCGAGGACGAGCCACGGGCTTCGATGATCGCCGCGCCGCGCTTGCCGACGGTCGGGATGAAGGTGTTGGCGTTCCACTCCTGGTCGTTGATCGCATCGGCGATCGACGCACCATCGGCGGTGGCGAAACGGTAGTCCGGGTACATGGTCGGGCTGTGGTTGCCCCACACGACCAGCTTCTCCATGCCACCGACCGGCTTGCCAAGCTTGGTCGACAGCTGGCTCAGCGCGCGGTTGTGGTCCAGGCGCAGCATGGCGGTGAAGTTCTCCGGCTTCAGGTCCGGGGCCGACTTCATCGCGATGTAGGCGTTGGTATTGGCCGGGTTGCCGACCACCAGCACCTTCACGTCACGGCTGGCGACCTTGTTCAGCGCCGCGCCCTGGGCGGTGAAGATCTTGGCGTTTTCCAGCAGCAGGTCCTTGCGCTCCATGCCCGGGCCACGCGGACGCGCGCCGACCAGCAGGGCGATGTCGGCGTCCTTGAACGCGACTTCGGCGTCATCGGTGCCGACCATGCCGGCCAGCAGCGGGAAGGCGCAGTCTTCCAGCTCCATCATCACGCCCTTCAGGGCGGCCTGGGCCTTGTCGACCGGCAGTTCCAGCAGCTGCAGGATGACCGGCTGGTCCTTGCCCAGCATTTCGCCGGAGGCGATGCGGAACAGCAGGGCATAACCGATCTGGCCGGCGGCGCCGGTCACGGCAACACGAACGGGTGCTTTCATGGGGGTTTCCTCTTGCTTGCAAGCGTTTGATGGGACGCCGCGGGCGTGGCCACGCAGGCCTGGCGGGCGGCGGGGAACAGGGAAACGGCCACCCGTGGGTGGCCGTTTCGAAGGGGGATCAGGCGGCGAGGTGCTTGTTCCACTCCGCGACGCGCTCGGCCTGGGCGGCCAGCACGGCGTCGGCGTCGCCTTCCAGGGTGATCGAATGGATCACGTCGCCCTGCTTGACCGAATCGACGATGGCCTGGCCTTCCAGGACCTTGCCGAAGACGGTGTGGCGGCCGTCCAGCCAGTCGGTCTTGATGTGGGTGATGAAGAACTGGCTGCCGTTGGTGTTCGGGCCGGCGTTGGCCATCGACAGCGAGCCGACCTCGTGCTTCACGCCATTCTTCTCGTCTTCGAACTTGTAGCCCGGGCCGCCGGTGCCACGACCCTGCGGGCAGCCGCCCTGGATCATGAAGTCGGCGATCACGCGGTGGAAGATCAGGCCGTCATAGAAACCGTGCTTGACCAGGTTCACGAAGTTGGCCACGGTCAGCGGCGCCTTGTCGGCGAACAGCTCGACCTTGATCGGGCCCTGGGTGGTGTCGAAAGTGGCGATGAGGGACATGAAGATCCTTGATGCAGAGGGGAACGCGTCTAGCCACCTAGTTTACACCTGCCTCGTGGCGGCGGCGGCTTCGACCATGGGCGCAGATCCGGGCTTCAGCCACGGGACGGGCTGCCCCGCCGTGCAGGCCAGGCGGCCTCGACCGGCGCCGCGGACCGCCAGCTGAATGGGCCCCGTGACGGGCGTGAAATCCACCTTTTCGCGAATCGTCAAGTTCGACGTATAATGTTGGACTTCTTTTTCCAAATCCGGCGCCGACTGGCCCCCTTTCGTATGTCCATCGAAAATCTTCGCAACATCGCCATCGTCGCCCACGTCGACCATGGCAAGACCACCCTGGTCGACCAGCTGCTGAAGCAGTCCGGCACCCTGTCCGAGCGCACCGTCCTCGCCGAGCGCGTGATGGACAGCAACGACCAGGAAAAGGAACGCGGCATCACCATCCTGGCCAAGAACACCGCCATCACCTGGGAAGACAAGAAGACCGGTATCAAGAACCGGATCAACATCGTCGACACCCCCGGCCACGCCGACTTCGGTGGTGAGGTCGAGCGCGTGCTGTCGATGGTCGACACCGTGCTGATCCTGGTCGATGCGATGGACGGCCCGATGCCGCAGACCCGCTTCGTGACCCAGAAGGCCTTCGCGATGGGCTTCAAGCCGATCGTCGTGGTCAACAAGGTCGACCGTCCGGGCGCCCGTCCGGAATGGGTGATCGACCAGGTCTTCGACCTGTTCGACAAGCTCGGCGCCACCAACGAGCAGCTGGACTTCCCGATCGTCTACGCCTCGGGCCTGAACGGCTACGCCGGCCTGGAAGACACCGTGCGCGATGGCGACATGACCCCGCTGTACGAAGCGATCATGCAGCACGCGCCGCGTCCGGAAGTGGACCCGGAAGGCCCGTTCCAGATGCGCATCAGCCAGCTGGACTACAACAACTTCGTGGGCGTGATCGGCATCGGCCGCATCCAGCGCGGCACCCTGAAGAAGAACATGCAGGTCGCGGTCATCGACCGTGAAGGCAAGAAGCGCAACGGCAAGGTGCTGCAGGTGCTGGGCTTCATGGGCCTGGAGCGCATCGAGCAGGATACCGCCGAGGCCGGCGACATCGTGGCCATCTCCGGCATCCAGGAGCTGACCATCTCCGACACCATCTGCGCCCCGGACACCCCGGAAGCCCTGCCGGCGCTGACCGTCGACGAGCCGACCATCTCGATGACCTTCCAGGTCAACAACTCGCCGTTCGCCGGCAACAAGGACCTGTCCGGTGGCAAGTTCCTGACCAGCCGCCAGATCAAGGACCGCCTGGACCGTGAAAAGGTCCACAACGTGGCCCTGAAGGTCGAGCAGCTGGAAGACGCTGACAAGTTCCTGGTTTCCGGCCGTGGCGAACTGCACCTGTCGGTGCTGATCGAGAACATGCGTCGCGAAGGCTACGAGCTGGCCGTGTCGCGTCCGGAAGTGATCATCAAGGAAATCGACGGCCAGATGATGGAGCCGATCGAGCAGCTGGTGGTGGACATCGAAGAAATCCACCAGGGCGGCGTGATGGAAAAGCTGGGCACCCGCAAGGGCCAGCTGAAGAACATGGAATCGGACGGCAAGGGCCGCGTGCGCCTGGAGTACTCGATCCCGGCCCGTGGCCTGATCGGCTTCCAGAACGAGTTCAAGACCCTGACCCAGGGTTCGGGCCTGCTGTTCCACGTGTTCGACCACTACGGTCCGAAGGAACAGGGCGCGATCGCCAAGCGCATCAACGGCGTGATGATCGCCAATGCGCCGGGCACCACGCCGGCCTACTCGCTGGGCCCGCTGCAGGAACGCGGCAAGCTGTTCGCTGCTGAAGGCGACAACGTGTATGAAGGTCAGCTGGTCGGCATCCACTCCAAGGACAACGACCTGACCGTCAACGCGATCAAGACCAAGCCGCTGACCAACATGCGCGCTTCGGGCAAGGACGATGCGATCCAGCTGACCCCGGCGATCAAGTACTCGCTGGAACAGGCCCTGGACTTCATCGAAGACGACGAGCTGGTCGAGATCACCCCGAAGGAGATCCGTCTGCGCAAGAAGTTCCTGACCGAAAGCGACCGCAAGAAGGCTTCGCGCGGCGGCTGAGCCAGCACCCCGTGAACCAGAGCGGCTACAACCCGGATCCACACCGGCATCCGGGTCTCCATGTCATCGCCCTGCTCGAAGCGAGCAAGGCGATGCTGGCGCTGTTGGCTGCCACCGGGCTGGAAGTGCTCGGACCGCAGCCGCTGCGGCACGGCATCATGGTCCTGATCCGGCGTTTCAGCCTGGATCCGGACCATGGCACCCTGCCCTCGCTGCTGCACATGATCAGCCCCGACGCGGTGCACCTGGCCGCGGCGGGGATGATCGGCTACGGCCTGCTGCACCTGGTCGAAGCCTGGGGCCTGTGGCGCGCCAAGGCCTGGGCCTCCTGGCTGGGTTGCCTGACCGCCTCGCTGTACCTGCCCTTCGACATCTTCGCGATCATCCGCCACCCCGGCTGGCCGTCGTGGACGATCCTGGCGATCAACCTGATCGTGGTCTACGTGCTCGCCCGCGACCTGCGCAAGCGCCACCGCTGAGCACCGGCTACACTGGGGATTGGAGCCGACCAAGCCGCCCCATGCGCCCGTCCTTGCCGCCTCTGCTGACCTGCCTGCTCGCCGCGCTGCCGGCGCTGCTTTCGGCTGGCTGCAGCCCGGCCACGCCCAGCGCGCATGCGGCCGAACCTGCGAGCCGCAACGTGCCGTTCCCGTACGCCGAAACCGATGTTGCCGACCTGCAGGCGCGGATGACCGCCGGGGAACTGGACAGCACCACCCTGACCCAGGCCTACCTGCAGCGCATCGCCGCGCTGGACCGCACCGGGCCGCGCCTGCGCGCGGTGATCGAGCTCAACCCCGATGCCTTGAAGGAAGCCGCCGAGCGCGACCGCGAGCGCCGCGATGGGCGCCTGCGCGGGCCGCTGCACGGCATCCCGCTGCTGCTGAAGGACAACATCAACGCCGCGCCGATGGCCACCAGTGCCGGCTCGCTGGCCCTGCAGGGCTTCCGCCCGGATGACGCCTACCTGGTGCGCCGGCTGCGCGACGCCGGTGCGGTGGTGCTGGGCAAGACCAACCTCAGCGAATGGGCCAACTTCCGCGGCAATGATTCGATCTCCGGCTGGAGCGCGCGTGGCGGCCAGACCCGCAACCCCTATCGCATCAGCCATTCGCCGTGTGGTTCCAGCAGCGGCAGCGCGGTGGCCGTGGCCGCCAACCTGGCCAGCGTGGCGATCGGCACCGAAACCGACGGCAGCATCGTCTGCCCGGCGGCGATCAACGGCGTGGTCGGCCTGAAGCCGACGGTCGGCCTGGTCAGCCGCGATGGCATCATCCCGATCTCCTTCAGCCAGGACACCGCCGGACCGATGGCGCGCAGTGTCGCTGACGCCGCCGCCGTGCTGACCGCGATCGCCGGCCGCGACGATGCCGACCCGGCTACGGCCACCATGCCCGGCCGCGCGGTCTACGACTACACCGCGCGACTGGACCCGCAGGGCCTGCGCGGCAAGCGCATCGGCCTGCTGCAGACACCGCTGCTGAAGTACCGCGGCATGCCGCCACTGATCGAACAGGCCGCCACCGAGCTGCGCCGCGCCGGCGCCGTGGTGGTACCGGTGGAGCTGCCCAACCAGGGCGCCTGGGCCGAGGCCGAACGCACGCTGCTGCTGTACGAATTCAAGGCCGGGCTGGAGCGCTACTTCAACACCCACCGAGCGCCACTGCGCAGCCTGGCCGACCTGATCGCCTTCAACCAGGCGCACAGCAAACAGGAACTGGGCCTGTTCGGCCAGGAACTGCTGGTGGAAGCCGATGCCACCGCCGGCCTGGCCGATCCCGCCTATATCCGCGCGCGCAGCGATGCGCGCCGGCTGGCCGGGCCGGAGGGCATCGATGCCGCCCTTGCCGCCCACCAGCTTGATGCGCTGGTCGCGCCCACCACCGGCGTGGCATGGCCGATCCGCAGCGAAGGCGACGACTTCCCCGGTGAAAGCTACAGCGCCGCCGCCGTGGCCGGCTATCCCAGCCTCACCGTGCCGATGGGGCAGATCGATGGCCTGCCGGTCGGCCTGCTGTTCATGGGCACCGCCTGGAGCGAACCGAAGCTGATCGAGATGGCCTATGCCTATGAACAGCGCACGCGCGCGCGGCGACCACCGCACTTCGATACCGACGCACTGATCGACGCTGGCGAGCCGTGATCCGGTAGTGCCGGCCGCTGGCCGGCAGATCCGGAGTTGCCGGCCAGCGGCCGGCGCTACCGTTCGGGTTCCGGCTCCACCGGTACGATCGCCGCCTCGCCATCTTCCGCACCCGGCGAACGCACATCTGCTGTGCGTGCACGTGGACCGCGCGGCATGTCCAGTTCGTCTGCATGCTGCAGCCGCGCACGCACCTGCGGCAGCGACTGCGGATGCTCACGCGCGAGGAAATCGAGCATGCGTTCGCGCACCAGGCAACGCAGATCGAAGGCATCGCCGGAGCTGCGCGCGCTGACCAGCAGGCGCACCTGGATCGCACGCTCGCTGGTCTCGGTCACCTGGGTCACGCAGACCCGGCCATCCCACAATGCTTCGCCGCGACAGATGCGCTCCAGCTCAGCACGGATCGCCGCAATCGGCGCACGGTAGTCCAACCACAGGAACGCGGTGCCGAGCAGGTCGGCGCTGCGCCGCGTCCAGTTCTGGAACGGGTTTTCGATGAACCAGGTCAGCGGCACCACCATCCGCCGCTCATCCCAGATACGCACCACCACGTAGCTGCTGCCGATCTCCTCGATGCGCCCCCACTCGCCCTCGACGATCACCACGTCATCCAGCCGGATCGGCTGCGTCACCGCGATCTGCAGGCCAGCGATCAGGTTGCCGAACACCGGCTTGGCGGCGATACCCGCCACCAGGCCGATCAGGCCCGCCGACGCCAGCAGCGCGGTGCCGATCTTCTGCACCATCGGGAACGTCAGCAGTACCAGCGACGCGCCGAGCACGATGATGGCGCCCATCAGAACGCGGCTGAGCACCCGGGTCTGGGTCTGGATGCGGCGTGCCTCCAGATTGTCGGAGACATCGATGGGATGACTGCGCAGGATCGCGCGCTCACCCGCCGCCACCGCGCGCACCAGCAGCCAGATGAAGCATGCGGTCAGCGCGATGTGCAGCACATGCTGCAGGTTGCCCAGCACCGGATCCTGCAGCGGCGTGGCCTGCAATGCGGGGATCAACAACAGCAGCGGCCATGCGGTGGCCAGCGGCAACCCGAGCACACGTCCGATGCGTGCGCGCCGGCGATCACGCCCTTTCAGCCGGTGATAGATCCACAGGATCAACCACGCGCCGATGCCGCCCACTACAACGGCCAATCCCAACGGCCATGCGTAGGCCTGTGCGCTTTGCCAGTGCACCGTTGCCACCTCCACTCGAACAGCAGGCGGACAGCCTCGCGCATGGCGCATGAGCGTCACGTCAGTCGTTCGTAAGAAGGGTGTTGGTCGGCAGGGCTTGCAGCCCTGCACCTGCTGCGAGCCGAAGCAACAGCAACAGCAACAGCCGAAGCAGAAGCGGGTTTCCTGTGGGGTGGCGGGGCGGGTCCGGTTGCGGGGGACGCCGTAGACCCCGCTCCGCGGTCCGGCCCAGCCGCTGGCGGCTGTGCGTTCGGGCGCTTGCGAAGCAGTGCTTCGCAAGCAAAGCGCCCTCACCCATGGGGCTTGGCCGCGGCATCCCTGCCGCGGACACTCCCGCAACCGGACCCACCCCGCCTTCGACAGTTTTCCGCGATCTGTTCGCTCTTCTGTAGAGCCGAGCCATGCTCGGCTCAAATCTCACAGATATCGAAATATTCGATTTCCATAGTGATTCATCCACGCATGGCGTGGATTACCGTGTCGACCAAGGTCGACACCTACCAACAGCCGCCGGAATCTGCCAGAGGCGGGGCGGTGTGGATAGGCAGGACCGTTGGCGCCATGGATGGCGCCATCGAGCCCCCATGGATGGGTTTACGGCGTGTCCTGACTACCCACACCGCCCCGCCATCCCACGGAATATCCGCGTCTGCCGTTGCTGTTGAGGTTGCCGGCCAGCGGCCGGCACAACAGCAGGTGCAGGGCTGCAAGCCCTGCCGAAAATCCCTTACCGCACTTGTTCCTGCTTGCGCACGATCGCCATCGCGATCTCCAGCGACTGCTCGTAGTTCAACCGCGGGTCCACCGTTGAGCGATACGCACGCTCCAGGTCACGCTCGGTCAGTTCGCGCGCGCCACCGGTGCACTCGGTCACGTCTTCGCCGGTCAGCTCCAGGTGCACACCGCCCAGTCGCGTTCCTGCGGCCGCGTGCAGATCAAACGACATCTCCACTTCGCCACGCACATTGTCGAAGCGGCGCGTCTTGAAGCCATTGGCAGTGCTTTCGGTGTTGCCATGCATCGCATCGCAGACCCACAGCACGCGGCGGCCATCGCGCTTGACCGCATCCAGCAGCGGCGGCAGCTTCTCGGCGATCTGCGCTGCACCCATGCGGTGGATGAAGCTCAGTCGGCCCGGCTCATCATGCGGGTTGAGCACATCGATCAGGCGCAGCAGCTGGTCCGGCGTCACCGACGGGCCCACCTTGATCGCAATCGGGTTGCGCACGCCACGCAGGTATTCCACGTGCGCGCCATCGAGCGCGGCCGTGCGCATGCCGATCCACGGGTAGTGCGTGCTCAGGTTCAACCAACCCTGCTGGCGCGGCACCTGCCGGGTCAGCGCCTGCTCGTAGGGCAGCAGCAGCGCTTCGTGCGAGGTGTAGAAATCGATGCGGTTGAGGTTGTGCACGCGGGCCCCGGCCAGGGTTTCCATGAAGTGCACCGCATCACCGATCGACGCCACCATCTTCTGGTACTCGGCGGCCAGCGGCGAATGCCGCACCCACTCCAGGTTCCAGTACTCGGGGTGGTGCAGGTCGGCGAAACCACCGTCGATCAGCGCCCGCACGAAGTTCATGGTCATCGCCGAATGTGCATGCGCCTGCAGCATCCGCTTCGGGTCCGGCAGGCGCGCCGCCTCGGTGAACGCCGGTGCATTGATCACATCGCCACGATAGCTGGGCAGGGTCACGCCGTCACGGGTCTCGGTATCGGCCGAACGCGGCTTGGCGTACTGGCCGGCAAAGCGCCCAACGCGGATCACCGGCTGGCGCAGGCCATGCACCAGCACCAGGCTCATCTGCAGCAGCACCTTCAACCGGTTGGAAATGGTGCCCGATTCGCAGTCGCTGAAATTCTCGGCGCAATCGCCACCCTGCAGCAGGAAGCGCTTGCCTTCCTGGGCCTCGGCCAGCTGCTGCTTCAGTGCCAGGATTTCCCACGACGTGACCAGCGGCGGCAGCCGCTTCAGTTCGTGCAGGGCGGCGTCCAGCGCCACCGGGTCCGGGTAGGTCGGCATCTGCAGCGCGGTCTTGCCACGCCAGCTCTCCGGCGACCAGGCAGCGCCAGCGGCGGTCGCGGCAGGATCGGGGACAGGCGAAACGGCGGACAGGCTCATTGCAGGCTTCCGGGATGGGGGGCGGTCATGGTCGCAGAGCCAGCCGCTGGCGCAAAGCACCGGGCGCCGTCTGCACATGACTGAACGCCGGGGAAAGGGCGTTGCGATCAGCCACAGGCGGCATGTCCACGACCGCCCGGACGGGCGCATGATGCGCCTCGCGCTGTTACGAAGTAACACTTCACTCCCATTGGCCCCTTCCACAGCCCATCTGCCATGAAGCCCTCCCTGCTCGCTACCGGCATCACCTTCGCCCTGACCCTGGCCAGCCTGCCCTCCCTCGCCGCGGCTGCCGATGCCACCCCGGTGAAGGACCTCGACACGGTCACCGTCAGCGCCCAGCTCGACCAGGCCCGCAACGCGCTGTCGCCGGACATCGGCAGCAGCCAGTACCAGATCACCGCCGAGGACATCCAGAAGCAGCCGCTGGGTGCCTCTGCGCCGCTCAGCCAGGTACTGCTGCAGGCACCCGGCGTCGTCCAGGACTCCTATGGCGGCGTGCACGTGCGCGGCGACCACGCCAACCTGCAGTACCGGATCAACGGCGTACTGTTGCCCGAATCGATCTCCGGCTTCGGCCAGACCCTGGACGCGCGCACAATCAAGAGCATCCGCCTGATGGATGGCGCACTGCCGGCCCAGTTCGGCGAACGCACCGCGGCGGTGGTCGACATCACCACCCGCAGTGGCGCCGAGCTGGGCAATGGCGGCAGTGCCGGGCTGACCGCGGGCTCGTTCGGCAAGATCAACCCGAATGCCTCGTGGTGGGGCAACCAGGGACGCTGGAGCTGGTTCCTGACCGGCAATTACGACCAGAACGAGGTCGGCCTGGAGAACCCCACCAACTCGCGCAAACCGCTGCGCGACGACACCCACCAGGGCAAGGCCTTCGCCGACCTGACCTACCTGGTCAACGAGAACACCCGCCTGAGCGTGTTCGCCGGCTTCGCCAACAACCGCTTCCAGATTCCGGTCAATCCGGGGCAGACGCCACAATTCGGCTATCTCGATACCACCACCTTCGATTCCAGCCAGCTGGATGAGACCCAGCGCGAGACCACCCGCTTCGGCATGCTGGTACTGCAGGGCACGCTGGGCAGCACCGCCTACCAACTGTCGGCCGGGCAGCGCTACAGCGATGTGGCGTTCAATCCGGACGTCATCGGCGACCTGGTGTTCAGTGGCGTCGCCTCGCAGGTCCAGCGCAGCAACCGTGCCAACACCCTGCAGGCCGACTTCTCCACACCACTGGGCAACGACCACACGCTGCGCTACGGCTTGTACGGCAACTACGAGAACGCGCGGGCCAGCAACAGCAGCTGGGTGTTCCCGGTCGATGACACCGGCCAGCAGTCCAGCACCACGC
The DNA here is from genome assembly GCF_003205835.1 of Stenotrophomonas maltophilia. GTDB lineage: Bacteria > Pseudomonadota > Gammaproteobacteria > Xanthomonadales > Xanthomonadaceae > Stenotrophomonas > Stenotrophomonas riyadhensis. The sequence continues at coordinate 863,098 of NZ_CP029773.1, read as the reverse complement.
CGCTGCTGATTCCCGACCGCAGCGCCTTCCATGCCAGCACGCTGGCGTTGTACGTGCAGGATGAATGGAAGATCGGCGACGACTGGACCGTGAACTACGGCCTGCGTGGTGATCGCTACAAGGCCTTCGGCCGCACCGAGGGCCAACTCAGCCCGCGCGTGGGCGTGGTCTGGAATGCCAGCGACAGCACCACCGTGCACGCCGGCTACTCGCGTTACTTCACGCCACCGGCCAGTGAGCTGATCGCCAGCAGCGATATCGCCCTGTATGACGGCACCACCAACCAGCAACCCAGTGGCGGCAACAACACGCCACTGGCGGAGCGCAGCGACTACTACGACATCGGCCTCTCGCAGCAGCTGGGTGAACACCTGACCCTGGGCCTGGACGCTTACGACCGCCGCGTCGCGCGCCTGCAGGACGAAGGCCAGTTCGGCGCCGCCTACATCTACTCGACCTTCAACTACCGCCGCGGCCATATCCGTGGCCTGGAGTTCAGTGCCGACTACAGCAACGGTCCGTTCAGCGCCTACTTCAACGCGGCCTACAACAAGGCGATCGGCACCCAGGTCATCACCAGCCAGTACAACCTCGATCCGGATGCGCTGGCCTATGTGGCCGACCATTGGATCCACCTCGACCACGACCAGAAGCTCACTTCCTCTGGAGGCCTCAGCTACGCGTTCGCCGGGCACAACCGGATCGGGGCCAACTACGTGTTCGGCAGCGGCCTGCGTTCGGACATCGAGGGCGTGCCCAACGGCGGCGAGCTGCCGTCCTACCTGCAGGTGAACCTCAGCGCCGGGCACGACTTCAACGTCGACAGCGGCCATCCACTGCATGTGCAGCTGGCGGTGATCAACGCTTTGGACCGCAGCTACCAGCTGCGCGATGGCGGCGGTGTCGGCGTGTTCGCCCCGCAGTGGGGACCGCGCCGTGGCGCCTACCTGAGCCTGCAGCAGGACTTCTGAGGAGACAGGGGTCGGATCCCTTTCCGCAGGAAAGGGCTCTGACCCCGCACCGGGAATGGAGTCAGAGCCCTTTGCGATGCAAAGGGATCCGACCCCGTTTCGCTTTCAGCGCTTGACCTTGCGCAGCGACACCACCAGCGCCCACAGCGCCAGCAGCACGAACCACACGCCCGACCACATCGGCATGGTCAGGCCGAGGAAGGTCCAGTCGATGTTGCCGCAGTTGCCAGTGCCGGTCAGCACCGTGCGGAACACTTCCAGCGGCCCCATGGTCTCGCTCAGGAAGGCCAGCGGCGGGCCACAGGTGGACCCCATTTCCGGCGGCAGCATCTGCACGTAGACGTGGCGCGCGGCGATGCCGACACCCACGGCCGCGGCAATGAAGGCCAGCACGCCATAGGTCGCGCGTCCCGGGCGGTTGGACGGACCATGCAGTGCACCGATCAGGAACAGCAGGCCAAGCGCGGCGAACGCCAGGCGCTGGAAGATGCACAGCGGACACGGCTCCAGGCCCATCTTCAGCTGCAGGAAGATCGCGTAGCCAAGCAGGCCCGCGCAGATCAGGAAGCCCAGGAAGAACTGGGCGCGGAAGGGCCAGCGCAGTGGATTCATCGTCAACGCTCGAATGGATCAGGCGCCAAGCGTAACCGAGAGTGCGCGCCATTCGAACCGCCACAGGTGACGCCTGTCGGAACGGTGTGGGTCAGAGCCCTGTCCTGCGGAAAGGGATCCGACCCCGGAAACGCAAAAGCCCGGCAGAGGCCGGGCTTTCGCTGTGTCGCATTGGAGCGGTCCGATTACTCGGCCACTTCCTCGGCCACGACCGGACGGTCAACCAGCTCGACGTAGGCCATCGGCGCGTTGTCGCCAGCGCGGAAGCCGCACTTCAGCAGACGCAGGTAGCCGCCCGGACGGTTCGCGTAGCGCGGGCCCAGGATGGTGAACAGGTTGCCCACGGCTTCATTGTCGCGCAGGCGGGCGAAGGCCAGACGGCGGTTGGCGACGGAGTCGACCTTGGCCAGGGTGATCAGCGGCTCGGCAACGCGGCGCAGTTCCTTGGCCTTCGGCAGGGTGGTCTTGATCAGCTCGTGCTTGAACAGCGAGGCGGCCATGTTCTTGAACATTGCTTCGCGGTGGGCGCTGGTACGGCTGAACTTACGGCCAGACTTCTGGTGACGCATGGTGATATTCCTTGGTTAATGATGAGGCTGTGCGGATCGTTGTCGCCATCCTGGCGTTGCTGCGCGGACTGCGGTTGGTCCTGGCCGCCCGTCCTGGACGACCTGCCACGCGAACCTGGGGTTCGTCATGGCATGTTGTGTTGCGTTGAAGGCCCCACCGCGAACGGTGGAGCCTTCAGGCATTACCGATATCAGCCCAGCATGCCGTGGCTGGCGACACCGGCCGGCGGCCAGTTCTCCAGCTTCATGCCGAGCGACAGGCCGCGCTGAGCCAGCACTTCCTTGATCTCGGTGAGCGACTTCTTGCCCAGGTTCGGGGTCTTCAGCAGCTCCACTTCGGTCTTCTGGATCAGATCGCCGATGTAGTAGATGCTTTCAGCCTTCAGGCAGTTGGCCGAACGCACGGTCAGCTCCAGATCGTCGATCGGGCGCAGCAGCACCGGATCCACGCCGTTGTTGGCCGGCTTGGCCGCACCGCGGTCGCGGTGGGTGAAGTCACCGAACACCGACAGCTGGTCGCTGAGGATGTCGGCGGCGGTGCGCACGGCTTCCTCGGCGTCGATGGTGCCGTTGGTCTCGATATCGATGACCAGCTTGTCCAGGTCGGTACGCTGTTCGACGCGGGCCGCTTCCACGGCATAGGCGACGCGGCGGACCGGCGAGAACGAGGCATCCAGGACCAGACGGCCGATGGCACGGGTTTCTTCGTCCGGACGACGACGCGCGGCAGCCGGCTGGTAGCCGAAACCACGTTCGATCTTCAGACGCATGTTGATCGCCGTATCCTTGGTCAGGTGGCAGATCACGTGTTCGCCGTTCAGGATCTCCACATTGTGGTCGACCTTGATGTCGGCAGCGGTGACAACGCCCGGGCCCTGCTTGGACAGGGACAGGGTGGCGCTGTCGCCGGAGTGCATACGGATGGCCACGTCCTTCAGGTTCAGCAGGACTTCGAGCACGTCCTCCTGCAGACCTTCGACCGTGGTGTACTCATGCAACACGCCGTCGATTTCGACTTCCGTGATGGCGAAGCCCGGGATGGACGACAGCAGCACGCGACGCAGGGCATTACCCAGCGTATGCCCGTAACCCCGCTCCAAAGGTTCGATAACGACCTTTGCACGGGTGTCGGTAAGGCGTTCGATCTGCGGACCGCGAGGACGCAGAACCTGGTTGGCGGTAACCGTCATGTTGCGGGTTCTCCTAGTGAACCCCCGGCCGTCGCCGGGGGCTCTCCAATGTGAATTACTTCGAATACAGCTCGACGATCAGCGCTTCGTTGATGTCCGCAGGCAGATCCGAACGATCCGGAACAGCCTTGAAGATGCCGGTGAACTTGCCGGAATCCACTTCAACCCACGACGGGCTCAGGTCATGCTGGGCGGCGACGGTCAGGGCTTCCTGGACGCGCAGCTGCTTGGCAGCCTTTTCAGACAGAGCGATGGCGTCGCCAGCCTTGACCTGGTACGAAGCCAGGTTGACCGACTTGCCATTCACGGTGACGCCGCGGTGCGACACCAGCTGACGGGCAGCCGGACGGGTCACGGCGAAGCCCATGCGGTAGACGACGTTGTCCAGGCGGGTTTCCAGCAGCTGCAGCAGGTTCTCGCCGGTGTTGCCCTTCTTGGTCGAGGCCTTCTTGTAGTAGTTGCGGAACTGACGCTCCAGCAGGCCGTAGATACGCTTGACCTTCTGCTTTTCACGCAGCTGGGTGGCGTAGTCGGACAGCTTGCCCTTGCGGGCAGTGGCGCCGTGCTGGCCGGGCTTCTGCTCCAGCTTGCACTTCGAGTCCAGCGCACGCGCCGGGCTCTTCAGGGACAGGTCGGCGCCTTCGCGACGGGCGAGCTTACAGGTAGGACCGATATAACGAGCCATTTCTTATCGCTCCCTTTAGACGCGACGCTTCTTCGGCGGACGGCACCCGTTGTGCGGGATAGGCGTCACGTCGATGATGTTGGTGATCTTGTAGCCGACGTTGTTCAACGAACGCACGGCCGACTCACGGCCCGGACCCGGGCCCTTGATGCGGACTTCCAGCGACTTCACGCCGTAGTCCAGCGCAGCACGACCGGCCTTTTCAGCAGCCACCTGGGCAGCGAACGGGGTCGACTTGCGCGAACCGCGGAAGCCAGCGCCACCGGAGGTCGCCCACGACAGAGCGTTGCCCTGGCGGTCGGTGATGGTGACGATGGTGTTGTTGAACGAAGCGTGGACGTGGGCAACGCCGTCGGTGACGACGCGCTTGATCTTCTTCTTGGTCTTAGCAGCGGGCTTAGCCATTTCTCAGTCCCTTACTTCTTGATCGCCTTGCGCGGACCCTTGCGGGTGCGGGCGTTGGTACGGGTGCGCTGGCCACGCAGCGGGAGGCCACGACGGTGACGCAGGCCGCGGTAGCAGCCCAGGTCCATCAGGCGCTTGATCGCGATGCCGATCTCACGGCGCAGATCGCCTTCCACGATGTACTTGCCGACTTCGGCGCGCAGGCGCTCGATTTCCGGCTCCGACAGATCGCGGATCTTGGTGGTCGAAGCAACGCCTGCGACTTCGCAGACCTTCTTCGAACGGGTACGGCCGATGCCGTAAATGCTTTGCAACCCGACCCAGACGTGCTTCTGGGCTGGCAGGTTGACGCCTGCAATACGCGCCATGACGCGGTTCTCCAGCTGAGTGATGGCCGACAGCGCGCCTCGGGCACGCCAATCCGGCAGGATGGATCAAAAAAGTGAACTAGCGATACTAACAAGGTTCCGGTTTACATGGAAGCCCGTGAAACCATTGGTTTCATGAACCCGGCCTGGGGAGTGTGCCCAGGCTCCGGCGCCGGATGGGGTTGGACCTGGGGTTTCCCCCCGGGGCCGCCCGCGCTACTCCAGCGCGGGACCACCTCATCACACCCCCACCCGGAACCGCTGCGGGGGCCGCCCTTCGTTTGTGTGGCCGGAGTCCGCGAAGCGGAGGGACCATCACGTCAGGAAGACGAAAGTATAACAGGCCAATCAGCCGCGGGCAAAACCGCCGCGGTTGCCGCCCTTCAGGTTGGCCTTCTTCAGCAGGCTCTCGTACTGGTGGGACATCAGGTGCGCCTGCACCTGGGCGATGAAGTCCATCACCACCACCACCACGATCAGCAGCGAAGTACCGCCGAAGTAGAACGAGGCGTTCAGCTGCGTGCGCATCAGTTCCGGCAGCAGGCAGACGATCACCAGGTAGGCCGAGCCGGCCGCGGTCAGACGGGTCAGCACGCCGTCGATGTAGTCGGCGGTGGCCTTGCCCGGACGGATGCCCGGAATCAGCGCGCCCGACTTCTTCAGGTTGTCGGCGGTTTCCTGCGAGTTGAACACCAGCGCGGTATAGAAGAACGCGAAACCGGTGATCAGCGCAGCGAACACGATCATGTGCAGCGGCTCGCCCGGGCCCAGGGCATTGGCGACCTTCTGCAGGATCTGGCCAAAGCTGCTCTGGTTGGCGGCCTGGCCGGACCACATGGCCAGGGTGGCCGGGAAGGCCAGCAGGCTCGAGGCGAAGATCGCCGGGATGACGCCGGCCATGTTGAGCTTCAGCGGCAGGAACGAAGTCTGGTTCATGTACGCGTTGCGACCGCCCTGGCGGCGCGCGTAGTTGACCGTGATCCGGCGCTGGCCACGCTCGACGAACACCACGAAGAAGGTGAAGGCGAGCACGACGATGGCGATCAGCAGCAGCTGGATGAACTGGATGTTGCCGTCGCGGTATGCGTCGAAGGTGTGGATGACCGCACCCGGCAGGCCGGCGACGATACCGGCGAAGATGATCAGCGACACGCCGTTGCCGATGCCGCGCTCGGTGACCTGCTCACCGACCCACATCAGGAACATGGTGCCGGCGGTCAGCGCAACCACGGCGGTGAGCACGAAGCCCATGCCCGGTGCGTACACGACCGGAGCGCCCGACGGCGAGACCTGGCCCTGCAGGGCCAGTGCGATCGAACCGCCCTGCACCACTGCCAGCAGCACGGCGCCGATGCGCGAATACTGGGTGATCTTGCGGCGGCCGGACTCACCTTCCTTCTGCATCGCCTTCAGGGCGGGGAAGATGTGCACGGCCAGCTGCATCACGATCGATGCCGAGATGTACGGCATCACGTTCAGCGCGAAGATGCTGAAACGGTGCAGGGCGCCGCCCGAGAACATGTTGAACATGTCCACGATGCCGCCGCCCTGCTGTTGCATCATGGCAAGCATGGCATCGGGATTGACGCCCGGCACCGGCACGTAGCAGCCAATGCGATAGACGATCAAAGCCCCGACGACGAACAGCAAACGTTGGCGAAGTTCAGTGAACTTGCCCATTCCGCCCGCGAGGTTACCGATGCCAGCTTGCGCCATGATTTTCTTACTCCGTCACGCTGCCGCCGGCAGCTTCGATCGCGGCCTTGGCACCCGCCGTGGCAGCAACACCCTTCAGGGTGAACGCCTTGGTCACTTCGCCCTTGACGACGACCTTGGCCTTCTTTGCAGTGCTCGGGACCAGCTTGGCAGCACGCAGGGCGGCGAAGTCGATCTCACCGGCCGGCAGCTTGTCCAGCGCGTACAGCAGCACTTCAGCGGTGTCCTTGGCGATCGGCGAACGGAAGCCGATCTTCGGCAGACGACGCTGCATGGGGGTCTGGCCGCCTTCGAAGCCAGCCTTGATCTTGCCGCCACCCTTGCGGGCGAACGAACCCTTGTGGCCGCGGCCGGCAGTCTTGCCCAGGCCCGAGCCGATACCGCGACCGACGCGGGTGCGCTCGGTGCGGGCGCCCGGTGCCGGGCTCAGTTCATTGAGACGCAGAGTCATGGTCGATTACTCCTCAACCTGGACGAGGTACTGAACCTTGTTGATCAGGCCGCGCACCTGCGGGCTGTCCTTCAGTTCACGCACATCGTTGAGCTTGTTCAGGCCCAGGGCACGCACCGACAGGCGGTGACGCGACTGGGTGCCACGCAGGCCACGCACCAGGCGGACCTTTACAGTCTTGTTGGACTCATTAGCCATGGTTGAGTTCCTCCACCTTCTTGCCGCGCTTGGCCGCGATGCGGGCCGGCGACTGCGCAGCAGCCAGGCCCTTCACGGTGGCACGCACCAGGTTGATCGGGTTGCGCGAACCGGTGGCCTTGGCCAGCACGTTCTTCACGCCAACGGCTTCCAGCACGGCGCGCATGGCACCGCCGGCGATGACGCCGGTACCTTCCGAAGCCGGCTGCATGAACACGCGGGCTGCGCCGTGACCATCCTTGATGGTGTGCCACAGGGTGCCGTTGTTCAGGTCAACGCTGACCAGGTTCTTGCGGGCCTGTTCCATCGACTTCTGGATGGCGACCGGCACTTCGCGGGCCTTGCCATAACCGAAGCCGACCTTGCCTTCGCCGTCGCCGACCACGGTCAGGGCGGTGAAGGTGAACTGGCGGCCACCCTTGACGGTCTTGCTGACGCGGTTGACCGCGACCAGCTTTTCGATCATGCCGTCGTCGATCTTCTCTTCGCGGTTGCGGTCGCGATCGCGACCCCGCTGCTGACGCTCTTCTGCCATGTTGATTCCTTGGTTGTTTGGGTATGTACGGCTCGGGGCCGCTTATGGTTGTGGAGTGACGCGTCGTTCCGGTGGGCCACTGCAGAAGAGTGGCGCCGTCCAGCCTCACTCAGGCTGGCGAGCAGGCGGGCAGGAGACCACAGGTCCCCTGCCCTTATCCCTTAGAACTGCAGGCCGGCTTCGCGGGCGGCTTCTGCCAGGGCCTTGATGCGGCCGTGGTAGCGGTAGCCCGAACGATCGAAGGCAACCTTCTCGATGCCGGCGGCCTTGGCGCGCTCGGCAACGATGCGGCCAACCTTGGCAGCGGCATCGGCGTTCTTGCCGTTCTTCAGGCCTTCCATGACGTCGGTCTGGGTGGTGTTGGCAGCAGCCAGCACCTTGGAACCGTCGGCGGTGAAGACCTGGGCGTACAGGTGCTGGCCGGTGCGCAGCACCGACAGGCGGGCAACGCCGAGCTCACGGATGTGGGCGCGGGTCGACTTGGCGCGACGCAGGCGGGCGATGTTCTTGTTCATTTTGATTATTCCTTGAAAGCTGAAGGTTGGGCTTTTCCCTGAGGAGTCCGCACACGGATGTGCGGGCTCTTGCGAGGGACTCGCACTTACGCCTTCTTGGCTTCCTTACGGATGATGACTTCGTCGGAGTACTTCACGCCCTTGCCCTTGTACGGCTCCGGCTTGCGGAACGCACGGATCTTGGCGGCAACTTCACCGACGACCTGCTTGTCAGCGCCCTGGACCAGGATCTCGGTCTGGGTCGGGGTCGACAGGGTGATGCCTTCCGGCGCCACGAACACGACCGGGTGCGAGAAGCCCAGCGACAGGCTCAGGTCCTTGCCCTGCATGGCAGCGCGGTAACCCACGCCGACCAGCTCCAGCTTGCGCTCGAAGCCTTCGGACACGCCCTTGACCATGTTGGCCAGGATCGCACGCACGGTACCGGTCAGTGCGACCAGCTCGGCGTTCTCGGTGCTCAGGGTGGCAACGCCGTTGTCGACGTTGATGGCAATACCGGCCGGCTTGGCCAGCGACAGGGAGCCCTTCGGGCCCTTGGCGGTGACGCTGTCCGACTGGACGTTCAGTTCAACCTTACCCAGGTCGATCGGCTTCTTGGCTACGCGGGACATAGTTCTACTCCTTTCGCCTTAGGCCACGAAGCACAGGACTTCGCCGCCGACGCCCAGCTGGCGCGCCTGCGCATCAGTCATGATGCCCTTGGAGGTGGAAATGATGGAGATACCCAGGCCGTTCATGACCTTCGGCAGCTCGCTCTTGCCGCGGTACTGGCGCAGGCCCGAACGCGAGAAGCGCTTCAGGGTCGCGATGACCGGCTTGCCTTCGAAATACTTCAGCACGATTTCCAGCTCGGACTTGTTGTTTTCCAGCTGGGTCACGCGCAGGTCGGTGATGTAACCCTCGTCCTTCAGGACCTGGGCGATCGCAACCTTGATCTTGGACGACGGGGCTTTCACCGTCTGCTTGCCAACCGCGGCCGCATTCTTGATGCGGACCAGCAGGTCGGCGATGGGATCAGTCATGCTCATATGAGTACCTTTGAGTGCACCGATATCCGCTTTCGCGAAAATCTGTTGTCTCCTGGAAACGGGCCAGGTCCCTTGATGCAGCGGGCCGGAAGCCCACTCCTGCAACCCCGTTTGCACAGGGCAAGACGCGGGAGTATACGCCAAAAGAGCCCGGCTTGCGCCGGGCTCTTCGGTTTTTTTTGCGTCGGGAAGGCTGAACGCCTCCCCTGCCCGGTTCAGGAACCCCCGAAGGGGCTCCTGATCGCAGGGCCGGCTGGGATTACCAGCTGGCCTTGCGCAGACCCGGGACGTCGCCACGCATGGTGGCTTCGCGCAGCTTGTTACGGCCCAGGCCGAACTTGCTGTAGACGCCACGCGGACGACCCGACAGCTCGCAACGGTTGCGCTGGCGGCTCGGCGACGAATCGCGCGGCAGCTTGGCCAGCTTGGTTGCGGCGTCGATCTTCTCTTCGTAGGTCGCGTCCACGGAGGACACGATCTTCTTCAGAGCCGCACGCTTTTCAGCGTACTTCTTTGCCAGCTTTTCCCGCTTGATGTCGCGGTTGACCATGGAGGTCTTTGCCATTTCGGTTTCCTCGACAGATCAGTTACGGAACGGGAACTTGAACGCTGCCAGCAGCGCCTTCGCTTCCGCGTCGGTCTTCGCAGTGGTGGTGATGGCGATATCCATACCGCGGATCGCGTCGACGGCGTCGAAGTCGATTTCCGGGAAGATGATCTGCTCCTTCACACCCATGTTGAAGTTGCCGCGGCCGTCGAAGGAACGACCGGAAACACCACGGAAGTCGCGCACGCGCGGCAGCGAGATGTTGATCAGGCGATCCAGGAACTCGTACATCTTGTGGCGACGCAGCGTGGTCTTGCAGCCGATCGGCCAACCATCGCGGATCTTGAACGACGCAACCGACACACGCGACTTGGTGACAACCGGCTTCTGGCCGGAAATCTTGGTCATGTCGCCGACGGCGTTTTCCAGGATCTTCTTGTTGGTGGCCGCTTCGCCGACACCCATGTTCAGGGTGACCTTGACCAGCTTCGGCACTTCCATCGGATTGGTGTAGCCGAACTGCTTCATCAGCGCCGGCACCACTTCGTCCTTGTAGAACTTTTCGAGACGGGAACTCATCTTCTCATTCCTCAGGCGTCGAGCGCCTCACCGCTGGAGCGGAACACACGCAGTTTGCGTCCATCCTCCAGCACCTTGAAGCCAACGCGTTCGCCCTTGCCCGAAGCCGGGTTCAGAACATTCACGTTGGAGATATGGATCGAAGCTTCGCGCTCGACCACGCCGCCGGCAACACCTGCCTGCGGGTTCGGCTTGGTGTGGCGCTTGACGATGTTCACGTTGGCGACGACCACACGGTCGCCGTCGACGCGGACGACTTCGCCCTGCTTGCCCTTGTCCTTGCCAGCGTTGACGACAACCTGGTCGCCCTTCTTGATACGGTTAGCCATGATTATCTCCTGTCGCTCACAGCACTTCGGGAGCGAGCGAGACGATCTTCATGAACTTCTCCGAACGAAGTTCACGGGTCACCGGCCCGAAGATACGGGTACCGATCGGCTCCTGCTTGCTGTTCAGCAGAACGGCAGCGTTGCCGTCGAAGCGGATCAGCGAGCCATCGGCGCGACGCACACCCTTGCGGGTACGCACCACGACGGCGTCATACACCTCACCCTTCTTGACCTTGCCGCGCGGAATCGCATCCTTCACGGTGACCTTGATGATGTCGCCGATGCCGGCGTAACGGCGCTTGGAACCACCCAGCACCTTGAAGCACATCACCTGCTTGGCACCCGAATTGTCCGCGACGTCAAGGTAGCTCTGCATCTGGATCATGATTCAGCTCCTTATTCAGCCGCGCGCGTGATGACTTCCACCACGCGCCAGTTCTTGGTCTTGGACATCGGAGCAATCTCGGTCACGCGGACGACATCGCCTTCCTTGCAGGCGTTGTCGGCATCGTGGGCGTGCAGCTTCGTCGAGCGCTTGATGTACTTGCCGTACAGCGCGTGCTTGACCTGACGCTCAACCAGGACGGTAACCGTCTTGTCCATCTTGTTGCTGACGACACGGCCTTCGACCGTGCGCAGCGTCTTCTTTTCAGTATTGTCGCTCATAGCGGCCATCCTTACTTCGTGCTGCCGAGCAGGGTCTTGACGCGAGCAATCTCGCGACGGACCCGGCGAATGTCGTGGGTCTTCGGCAGCTGGCCGGTGACCTGCTGCATACGGACAGAGAACTGTTCCTTACGCAGGTCGATCAGGTGGGCCTTGAGTTCGTCAGCCGACTTTTCACGGAGAGTTTTGATATCCATCAGCGCACCGTACGGGTCACGAAAGTGGTGGTGACCGAGAGCTTGGCGGCGGCCAGGCGGAACGCCTCGCGAGCCACTTCCTCGGAAACACCCTCGATTTCATAGATCATGCGGCCGGGCTGGATCTGGGCCACCCAGTATTCCACGTTGCCCTTACCAGAACCCATTCGGACTTCGATGGGCTTCTTGGTGATGGGCTTGTCGGGGAACACGCGGATCCACATCTTGCCGCCGCGCTTGACGTAGCGGCTGATCGAGCGGCGGGCCGCTTCGATCTGGCGCGCGGTCAGCTGACCGTGTGCGGTTGCCTTCAGGCCGAATTCGCCGAAGCTGACAGCGTTGGCGCTCCAGCTCAGGCCATCGTTACGGCCCTTGTGTACCTTGCGGTACTTGGTTCGCTTGGGTTGCAACATTGTCGTTACCTCGCTTCACGGGCCGGGCGCTGACGGTCACCACGGTCGCCGCGATCGTGACGATCGTTGCGCGACGGGGTGTCGTCCTGCTTTTCCTGGCCAACCTGGGAGAAATCGAAGACCTCGCCCTTGTAGATCCAGACCTTGATGCCGATGATGCCGTAGGTCGTCTTGGCTTCAGCGAAGCCATAGTCGATGTCGGCACGCAGGGTGTGCAGCGGCACGCGGCCTTCGCGGTACCACTCCGAACGGGCGATTTCTGCACCGTTGAGGCGGCCACCCACGTTGACCTTGATGCCCAGGGCACCCAGGCGCATCGCGTTGCCGACCGAGCGCTTCATTGCGCGGCGGAACATGATGCGACGCTCCAGCTGCTGGGCGATCGACTCGGCAACGAGCTGCGCGTCCAGTTCCGGCTTGCGCACTTCGGTGACGTTGATGTGCGCCGGGACGCCCATCATCTCGCTCACTTCCTTGCGCAGCTTCTCGATGTCCTCACCGCGCTTGCCGATCACCACGCCCGGACGGGCGGTGTGGATCGTCACGCGAGCGGTCTTGGCCGGACGCTCGATCAGGATCTTGCTGATGCCGGCCTGAGCCAGCTTCTTGCGCAGCATTTCGCGCACTTTCAGGTCGGCTGCCAGGTAACCAGCGAACTCGGCCTTGTTGGCGTACCACTTGGAGTTCCAGTCCTTGGAAATGCCGAGGCGGATACCAATCGGATGAACTTTATGACCCATGGTCTTTTCCTTATCCGCTTACTTGGCGGCGCCCACAACCACAGTGATGTGGCTGGTGCGCTTGAGGATGCGGGTACCGCGGCCTTTCGCCCGCGCCATGAAACGCTTCAGGGTCGGACCTTCATCAACCATGATGGTCTGAACCTTCAGCTCGTCGACGTCGGCGCCCTGGTTGTTCTCGGCGTTGGCAATTGCCGACTCCACCACCTTCTTGATCAGGTGGGCAGCCTTCTTGTCCGAGAACTTCAGCAGGTTGACCGCACGCTCGGCCGGCAGACCGCGCACCTGGTCAGCGACCAGACGAGCCTTCTGCGGGGAGATGCGCGCAGTGCGCAGGATGGCTTTCGCTTCCATTGTCATCTCTCCTTACTTGCCCGACTTCTTGTCACCACCGTGACCCTTGAAGGTCCGGGTGATGGCAAATTCGCCGAGCTTGTGGCCGACCATGTTCTCGTTGACGAGAACCGGGATGTGGTTCTTGCCGTTATGCACGGCAATGGTGACGCCTACCATGTCAGGCAGGATCATCGAACGGCGCGACCAGGTCTTGATCGGCTTCTTGCTGCCCGCAGCGGCCTCCACCTTCTTGACGAGGTGGTGATCGACGAACGGGCCCTTCTTGAGTGAACGTGCCATGGTCGATTAGCCCCTACGATCGCGGACGATGAACTGCTGAGTGCGCTTGTTATGGCGCGTCTTGTAACCCTTGGTCGGGACACCCCACGGGGTGACCGGATGCGGGTTACCCTGGCCAGCCTTGGCCTCACCACCACCGTGCGGGTGGTCAACCGGGTTCATGGCAGCACCACGAACGGTCGGGCGGACGCCGCGCCAACGCTTGGCACCGGCCTTGCCCAGCTTTTCCAGGCTGTGCTCGTCGTTGCCGACTTCACCGATGGTGGCGCAGCACTCGACCGGAACCTTGCGCATTTCACCCGAGCGCAGGCGCAGGGTGGCGTAGATGCCTTCGCGGGCCACCAGCTGCACGGCCGCACCAGCGGCGCGAGCGATCTGAGCGCCCTTGCCCGGCTTCAGTTCGATGCAGTGGATGGTGGTGCCGACCGGGATGTTGCGCAGCGGCAGGGTGTTGCCAGCCTTGATCGGGGCATCCGAACCAGCGATCACCTGATCACCAGCCTTCAGGCCCTTCGGGGCGATGATGTAGCGACGCTCACCGTCGACGTAGCACAGCAGAGCGATGTGCGCGGTGCGGTTCGGATCGTATTCGATGCGTTCCACGCGCGCCGGGATGCCCAGCTTGTTGCGCTTGAAGTCGATGATGCGGTAGTGCTGCTTGGCACCACCACCGACGTGACGCACGGTGATGCGGCCATGGTGGTTACGACCACCCGAGCGGCTCTGCGACTCGACCAGCGCAGCGTGCGGAGCACCCTTGTGCAGGTCGGGAGTGACCACGCGCACGGCCGAACGGCGGCCGGGGGAAGTGGGCTTGAATTTCATCAATGGCATGGGATGTACCTCAGGCCTTGGCCGTTACATCGATCGACTGGCCATCGGCCAGGCGAACGTACGCCTTGCGCCAATCGCCGCGGCGGCCAGCACGGTTACGGAAGGACTTGTTCTTGCCCTTGACGTTGACCACGTTGACGGCTTCGACCTTGACGTCGAACAGCTGCTCAACCGCGGCCTTTACATCGGCCTTGGTGGCTTCGTTCGAAACTTCGAAGACATACTGGTTGGAGAGTTCCTGCAGGCGCGCGGTCTTTTCGGAGACACGCGGGGCACGCAGCACGCTGAAGATTTTTTCGTTGCTGTTCATGCCAGCCACTCCTCGACCTTCTTGACCGCGTCAGCGGTGATGACGACCGTGTCGGCACCCACCAGCGAGACCGGATCCAGACCCTGGACGTCACGCACCTGCACGTACGGCAGATTGCGGGCGGACAGGTACAGGTGCTCGGACGCTTCTTCGGTGACGATCAGCGGGCGCTTGCCCACTTCCAGGCCGGCCAGCTTGGCGATCAGACCCTTCGTGTTGGTCACTTCGACATCGAAGGACTCCACGATGGTCAGACGGCCCTGACGGTTCAGCTCGGACAGGATCGCGCACATGGCGGCACGGTACTGCTTACGATTGACCTTCTGCTCGAAGCTGCGCGGCTTGGCCGCGAAGGTGACACCGCCGCCGACGAAGATCGGAGCCGTCAGTGCGCCATGACGCGCGCCGCCGCCCTTCTGCTTCTTCGACTTCTTGGTGGTACCAGCCACTTCGGAGCGAGTCTTCTGTGCCTTGGTGCCGGCGCGACCGGCGTTGCGGTAGGCAACGACGACCTGGTGGACCAGATCTTCGCTGAAATCGCGACCGAACACGGCGTCGGAGACCGAGACCTTGTTGTTGCTACCCGTGATAACGAGTTCCATCGTCATCTCTCCTTATGCCTTGCTCGCCGGACGGACGATCACGTCGCCACCCGCCGCGCCCGGAACGGCGCCGCGAACGGCGATCAGACCGCGCTCGACGTCGACCTTGACCACTTCCAGGTTCTGGGTGCTCTGCTGCACCGCGCCCATGTGGCCCGACATCTTCTTGCCCGGGAAAACGCGACCCGGGGTCTGGCGCTGACCCAGCGAACCCGGCGCGCGATGCGACAGCGAGTTACCGTGGGTTGCATCGCCCATACGGAAGTTGTGGCGCTTGATGGTGCCCTGGAAGCCCTTACCCTTGGTGACACCCTGGACGTCGACGATCTGGCCGACTTCGAAGATGTCCGCCTTGACTTCGCCGCCAACGGCGAAATCGCCGAGCTGCGCGTCTTCAACGCGGAATTCCCACAGGCCACGACCCGCTTCCACCTTCGCCTTGGCGAAGTGGCCGGCTTCCGGCTTGTTGACCAGGGCAGCGCGACGCGCGCCGACGGTCACCTGCACGGCGCTGTAGCCGTCGGTTTCGACGGTCTTGATCTGCGCGATGCGGTTCGGGGTTGCTTCGATCAGGGTCACCGGGATGGAGCGGCCATCTTCAGTGAACACGCGGCTCATGCCAGCCTTGCGGCCCACGAAGCCCAACGAATACTTCTTCGTCATGGTCGTAGTCCTCAGGTCAGCTTGATCTGAACGTCGACGCCGGCAGCCAGTTCGAGCTTCATCAGCGCGTCCACGGTCTTGTCATTCGGGTCAACGATATCGAGCACGCGCTTGTGCGTGCGGGTCTCGTACTGGTCACGCGCGTCCTTGTCGACGTGCGGGGAAACGAGAACGGTGTAACGCTCGATCTTGGTCGGCAGCGGGATCGGGCCACGCACTTGCGCGCCGGTCCGCTTTGCCGTTTCAACGATCTCGCTGGCCGAACGGTCGATCAGACGATGATCGAACGCTTTCAGCCGGATCCGGATCTTTTGGTCCGCCATGGCGGTAGGTTCCTTCGTTAAAAGAGCGACAGACAAAGCCTCTGGGTTGCTTTGCCCCATGAAATTCCTGAATACGGACGGCCCGCACTCCTGCAGGCCGCCAAGGTCAGTCCATAGACCTCAAAAACGTAGGCAGACCAGTTACCCGGCCTGCCCAGACGTAGAAGCATAATGGCACGCAAGGCAGCTGTCAACAGTCGCCTGTTGACGCCGCCTGAATGGCATTGACCCTTCCTGGTCCGGGGAACACAAGGCACATCCTGTGCCTGCTTTCCCATTTGATACGCCCCGATGCCCTACCCAGGCAACATCGGGGCGCAGATACTACCAGATTACTCGATGATCTTCGAGACCACGCCGGCGCCGACGGTACGGCCACCTTCGCGGATGGCGAAGCGCAGGCCTTCGTCCATGGCCACCGGATTGATCAGGGTGACGACCATCTTGACGTTGTCACCCGGCATCACCATTTCGACGCCTTCCGGCAGCTGGGCGGCGCCAGTGATGTCGGTGGTACGGAAGTAGAACTGCGGACGGTAGCCGTTGAAGAACGGGGTGTGGCGGCCGCCTTCGTCCTTCGACAGGACGTACACTTCGCCTTCGAACTTGGTGTGCGGCTTGATCGTGCCCGGCTTGGCCAGAACCTGGCCACGCTCAACGTCGTCACGCTTGGTGCCGCGCAGCAGCAGGCCAGCGTTGTCGCCTGCCTGACCCTGGTCCAGCAGCTTGCGGAACATTTCGACGCCGGTCACGGTGGTCTTCTGCACCGGACGGATGCCGACGATTTCGATTTCGTCGCCAACCTTGATCACGCCGCGCTCGATACGACCGGTCACCACGGTGCCGCGGCCCGAGATCGAGAACACGTCTTCCACCGGCATCAGGAACGGCTTGTCGATCGCGCGCTCCGGCTCCGGAATCCAGCTGTCCAGCGCATCGACCAGCTTCAGGATGGCCGGCACGCCGATCTCGCTCTGGTCGCCTTCCAGCGCCAGGCGGGCCGAACCCGAGATGATCGGGGTGTCGTCGCCCGGGAACTCGTACTTGCTCAGCAGCTCGCGCACTTCCATCTCGACCAGCTCGAGCAGCTCGGCGTCGTCGACCATGTCGGCCTTGTTCAGGAACACGACGATGTACGGCACGCCGACCTGGCGCGACAGCAGGATGTGCTCGCGGGTCTGCGGCATCGGGCCGTCAGCGGCCGAGCACACCAGGATCGCGCCGTCCATCTGGGCGGCACCGGTGATCATGTTCTTGACGTAGTCAGCGTGGCCCGGGCAATCGACGTGGGCGTAGTGACGGATCGGGGATTCGTATTCGACGTGCGCGGTCGAGATCGTGATACCACGCGCCTTTTCTTCCGGCGCGGCGTCGATCGAGGAGTAATCCTTGAACTCGCCACCGAAGCGCTCGGCACCGATCTTGGTCAGTGCGGCGGTCAGCGTGGTCTTGCCGTGATCGACGTGACCGATGGTGCCGACGTTGACGTGCGGCTTGGTGCGCTCGAACTTACCCTTTGCCATTGTTCTATACCTTGATTGTTCGTAAGTGGTTTCAAGAGAGGCTGAGCGAGGCTCAGCCCTTCTTCATGACGGCTTCGGCGATGTTGGTCGGAGCCGGCTCGTAGTGATCGAATTCCATGGTGAAGGTGGCACGGCCCTGGGTCTGCGAACGCAGCGCAGTGGCGTAGCCGAACATTTCACCCAGCGGGATCATCGCGTTGATGATCGAAGCGGAGCCGTCACCGGTGGTGTCGGAACCCTGCAGCACGCCGCGACGACGGCTGACGTCGCCCATCACGTCACCCTGGTAATCCTCCGGGGTCACGATCTCGACCTTCATGATCGGCTCCAGCAGCACCGGCTTGGCCTTGGCGAAGCCCTGCTTGAAGGCCATCGACGAAGCCAGCTTGAACGCCATTTCCGAGGAGTCGACGTCGTGGTACGAACCGAACACCAGCTTCACCTTGACGTCCACGACCGGGAAGCCAGCCAGCGGACCGCTGGTGATGGTTTCGCGCAGACCCTTTTCAACCGACGGAATGAATTCCTTCGGGATCACGCCGCCGGTGATGTCGTTGATGAACAGGAAGTCGTCCTTGATGGCCGGAGCCAGCTTCGGATCGGCACGGTCGGCAGCGGTGATCGGCGACAGTTCAATCACGACGTGACCGTACTGACCCTTACCACCGGACTGCTTGGCGTGCTTGTAGTCCGACTTGACGTCGGCCAGGGTGATGGTTTCGCGGTAGGCCACCTGCGGCGCGCCGACGTTGGCTTCAACGTTGAACTCGCGCTTCAGGCGGTCGACGATGATGTCCAGGTGCAGCTCGCCCATGCCCGAGATGATGGTCTGGCCGGATTCTTCGTCGGTCTTGACGCGGAACGACGGATCTTCCTGCGCCAGACGGCCCAGGGCCAGACCCATCTTTTCCTGGTCCGACTTGGTCTTCGGCTCGACGGCCATCGAGATCACCGGCTCCGGGAACGTCATGCGCTCCAGGATGATCGGGGCGTCCACAGCGCACAGGGTGTCACCGGTGGTGGTGTCCTTCAGGCCCACGGCAGCGGCGATGTCACCGGCCAGAACTTCCTTGATTTCCTCGCGGTTGTTCGAGTGCATCTGCAGGATGCGGCCGATGCGCTCCTTCTTGCCCTTCACCGAGTTCAGCACGGTGTCGCCGCCGTTCAGGGTGCCCGAGTAGACACGGAAGAAGGTCAGCGCGCCGACGAACGGGTCGGTGATGATCTTGAAGGCCAGCGACGAGAACGGAGCCTTGTCGTCCGACTTGCGGGTCATTTCGACGGTGTCGTCATCAACGTCCACGCCCTTCACGTCCGGCACGTCGACCGGCGACGGCAGCAGCTGGATCACGCCGTCCAGCATGGCCTGCACGCCCTTGTTCTTGAAGGCCGAGCCGCAGTACATCGGCACGATCTCGGTGGCCAGGGTGCGGGTACGCAGCGCGTTGATGATTTCAGCCTCGGCCAGCTCTTCGCCGCCCAGGTACTTCTCCATCAGCTCTTCGCTGGCTTCGGCAGCGGTCTCGACCATGAACTGGCGAGCCTCTTCAGCCGGGCCCTGCAGCTCGGCCGGGATTTCACCGTACTCGAACTTCATGCCCTGCGAAGCCTCATCCCAATGGATGGCCTTCATCTTCAGCAGGTCGACAACGCCCTTGAAGTTGTCTTCAGCGCCGATCGGCAGCTGCATCGGCACGGCAACCGCGCCCAGCTTGGCCTTCAGCTGGCCGACGACCTTCTGGAAGTTGGCACCGGTGCGGTCCATCTTGTTGACGAACGCGATGCGCGGCACGTGGTACTTGTTGGCCTGGCGCCACACGGTTTCCGACTGCGGCTGCACGCCACCGACGGCGCACAGGACGAAGACGGCACCGTCGAGCACGCGCAGCGAGCGCTCCACTTCGATGGTGAAGTCGACGTGCCCGGGGGTGTCGATGATGTTGAAGCGGTGCTCCGGCAGGGACTTGTCCATGCCCTTCCAGAACGCGGTGGTGGCAGCGGACTGGATCGTGATGCCACGCTCCTGCTCCTGCTCCATCCAGTCCATGGTGGCGGCGCCGTCGTGCACTTCACCGATCTTGTGGCTCTTGCCGGTGTAGAACAGGATGCGCTCGGACGTGGTGGTCTTGCCGGCATCGATGTGAGCCATGATGCCGAAGTTACGGTAACGCTCGATGGGAGTGGAACGGGCCACGGGAGCCTCTCAGATTTCTTGGATTTCGGATGGCCGAACGCCGCCTTTCGGCGGCCTTCGGATTGGCGCAGTCCTTCTGGGACCGCGAGGCAGCACGCACCGAAGTGGTGCTGCCCTGCCTGTTTTACAAGGCCGTCAAACTCACCAGCGGTAGTGGGCGAATGCCTTGTTGGCTTCGGCCATGCGGTGGGTTTCTTCGCGCTTCTTGATGGCGCCGCCACGATTTTCCGAGGCGTCGATCAGTTCAGCAGCCAGCTTCTTCGGCATGGTGTTCTCACCACGCTTGCGCGCGGAGTCGATCAGCCAGCGCATGGCCAGGGCCATCTTGCGCGACGAACGCACTTCGACCGGCACCTGGTAGGTGGCACCACCGACGCGGCGCGACTTGACTTCGACCGCCGGAGCGACGTTGTCCAGAGCCTTCTGCACCAGTTCAATGGCGTTGGCGCTGCTGTTCTTCTCGGTGATCACGTCCATGGCGCCGTACACGATCTTTTCGGCGACGGACTTCTTGCCGCTCTGCATGACCATGTTGATGAAGCGGGCGATGGTTTCGCTTCCGTGCTTCGGATCGGGCAGGACGGAACGCTGCGGAGTATTACCCTTACGCGACATAGTGCTCTCTCCTTATGCCTTCGGACGCTTGGCGCCGTACTTGGAACGGGCCTGGCGACGCTTGGCAACGCCGGCGGCGTCGAGCGAGCCACGAACGGTGTGGTAACGCACACCCGGCAGGTCCTTGACGCGACCGCCGCGGATCAGGACCACGGAGTGCTCCTGCAGGTTGTGGCCTTCACCACCGATGTAGGAAATCACTTCTTCCTGGTTGGTCAGGCGGACCTTGGCAACCTTGCGCAGAGCCGAGTTCGGCTTCTTCGGAGTGGTGGTGTAGACACGGGTGCAGACGCCACGGCGCTGCGGGCACTTGTCGAGCGCCGGCGAGGCACTCTTGTAGGTGGTCGCTTGCCGCGGCTTGCGGACCAGCTGGTTGATCGTCGCCATCAGTAGGTTCTTCTGATTGGTGGCCGGAAAATCCGACCAGAGATGCGGAAATGTTAAAGCAGGCCAAAATTCTGGCCTGCTGAGACAGACGATTGTAGCAACCTGCCAGGAAAGCAGTCAAACGCCTCCTGTCAAGCCCGTTCCTGATCCCGGAACGTTACTGGGGGGCCTCCATGTACCCCGTTCAGGTTGGCCGGGTCGATCGCGGACGATCTCCCCTGCCCTTTCCCTATCCCATCGATGGACCGATGGGGTGGTCCGGCCCTGCGGCCGGACCGGATACCTCATTCTTCGCCCGAGGCCTGTTCAGCTTCGGCTTCAACCACCGGTGCCTCGACCGCAGCCGGGGTGCCGGCCAGGGTCTGCATTTCCGACTCGGTGAGACCGGAAGCACCGCGACGGCGGTTGCTGTGGTACGCCAGGCCGGTACCGGCCGGAATCAGGCGACCCACGATGACGTTTTCCTTCAGGCCACGCAGGTTGTCCGAGGTGCCGCGGACGGCCGCTTCGGTCAGCACGCGGGTGGTTTCCTGGAACGACGCGGCCGAGATGAACGATTCGGTCGCCAGCGAGGCCTTGGTGATACCCAGCAGGACCGGATCGAAGTGCGCCGGCAGCTCGTTGCGGGTCGACAGGCGCGCATTCTCCTCGATAACGCGCTGACGCTCCACCTGTTCGCCGTTCAGGAACTTGCTGCTGCCCTGGTCGGTGATCTCGACCTTGCGCAGCATCTGGCGGGTGATCACCTCGATGTGCTTGTCGTTGATCTTCACGCCCTGCAGGCGGTACACGTCCTGGATTTCCTTCACCAGGTAGGCCGCCAGCGGTTCGACACCCAGCAGACGCAGGATGTCCTGCGGGCTCGGCTCGCCGTCCACGATGGTTTCACCCTTGGTGACATGCTCGCCTTCGAACACGATGACCTGGCGGTACTTCGGGATCAGCTCTTCGTGCTCCGAACCATCGGTGTCCTTGATGATCAGGCGCTGCTTGCCCTTGGTGTCCTTGCCGAAGCTGATGATGCCCGAACGCTCGGCCAGCACCGCCGGATCCTTCGGCTTGCGCGCTTCGAACAGATCGGCCACGCGCGGCAGACCACCGGTGATGTCGCGGGTCTTCGACGCTTCCTGCGGGATCTTGGCAACCACGTCACCCACGCCCACCGGGGCGCCATCCTGCAGGTTGACGATCGAACGCGGCGGCAGCAGGTACTGCGCCGGCAGGTCGGTGCCCGGGATCGACAGGTCGTTGCCCTTGGCGTCGACGATGCGCACGATCGGGCGCAGGTCCTTGGCCTGGGTACCACGACGCTTCGGATCGGTGATTTCGCGCGACGCCAGGCCGGTCAGCTCGTCGGTCTTCTCGATGACGGTGATGCCGTCGACGAAGTCGATGAAGCGGATGAAGCCGGCCACTTCCGACACGATCGGGTGGTTGTGCGGATCCCAGTTGGCCACGGTCTGGCCAGCCTTGATCGCATCACCGTCCTTGGACGTGATGGTCGCACCGTACGGCAGCTTGTAACGCTCACGCTCACGGCCGTGGGCATCGAGCACCGAGATTTCGCCCGAGCGCGACACTGCCACCAGCGAGCCGTTGGCGTGCTCGACCGACTTGAGGTTGCTGAACTTGACCGAGCCGGTGGTCTTGACGGTGATGTTGTCGACCGCAGCAGCTCGCGACGCCGCACCACCGATGTGGAACGTACGCATGGTCAGCTGGGTACCCGGCTCACCGATGGACTGGGCGGCGATGACGCCGACCGCTTCACCGATGTTGACCAGGTGGCCACGGGCCAGGTCGCGGCCGTAGCAGCGCGAGCAGACGCCGAAGGCCGATTCGCAGGAGATGGTCGAGCGGACCTTGATGGTCTGCACGCCGGCATCTTCCAGCTTGGCAACCCAGGCTTCGTCCAGCAGGGTGTTGCGGGTGACGATCGGATCCTCGTCGTTGCCCGGCAGGAACACGTCCTCGGCAACCACGCGACCCAGCACGCGGTCCTTCAGCGGCTCGACCACGTCGCCGCCTTCCACGATCGGGGTCATGATCAGGCCTTCGGTGGTACCGCAATCCACCTCGGTGATCACCACGTCCTGTGCCACGTCGACCAGGCGACGGGTCAGGTAACCCGAGTTCGCGGTCTTCAGCGCGGTATCGGCCAGACCCTTACGGGCACCGTGGGTGGAGTTGAAGTACTCCTGCACGTTCAGGCCTTCGCGGAAGTTCGCCTTGATGGGCGTCTCGATGATCGAGCCGTCCGGGCGGGCCATCAGGCCACGCATGCCGGCCAGCTGACGGATCTGCGCCTGCGAACCACGCGCACCGGAGTCGGCCATGATGTACAGCGAGTTCATCGACTTCTGGTCGATGGTCTCGCCCTTGGCATTGACCACCTTCTCGGTACCGATGGTGTCCATCATCGCCTTGGCGATGCGCTCGTTGGTACGCGACCAGATGTCGACCACCTTGTTGTAGCGCTCGCCGGCGGTGACCAGGCCCGACTGGTACTGCTCCTGGATTTCCAGCACTTCGGCTTCGGCCTCGGTGAGGATGCCCTTCTTCTCGTCCGGGATCAGCATGTCGTCGATGCCGATCGAGACGCCGGCGCGGGTCGCGTAGGCGAAGCCGGTGTACATCAGCTTGTCGGCGAACACGACCGTGTCCTTCAGACCCAGCTGGCGGTAGCTGGAGTTGATCAGGCGGCTGATGTTCTTCTTGGTCAGCTCGGTGTTGGCCAGCGCGAACGGCAGGCCTTCCGGCAGGATTTCAGCCAGCAGGGCGCGACCGATCGTGGTGTCCACGATCGAGGTCTTGTTCTGCTTGACGCCGTCTTCGTCGGTCACCACCTCGGTGATGCGGACCTTGACGCGCGCGTGCAGTTCCACCACGCGGTTGTCGTAGGCACGCTTCACTTCGGCGATGTTGGCGAAGGCCATGCCCTCGCCCTTCTTGTTTTCCAGCGAGCGGGTCATGTAGTACAGACCCAGCACGACGTCCTGCGACGGCACGATGATCGGCTCGCCGTTGGCCGGCGACAGGATGTTGTTGGTCGACATCATCAGCGCACGCGCTTCCAGCTGGGCTTCCAGCGAGAGCGGCACGTGGACGGCCATCTGGTCACCGTCGAAGTCCGCGTTGAACGCGGTGCAGACCAGCGGGTGCAGCTGGATGGCCTTGCCTTCGATCAGCACCGGCTCGAACGCCTGGATGCCCAGACGGTGCAGGGTCGGCGCACGGTTCAGCATCACCGGATGCTCGCGGATGACCTCTTCCAGGATGTCCCAGACTTCGGCTTCTTCGCGCTCGACCAGCTTCTTGGCGGCCTTGATGGTGGTGGCCAGGCCACGACGCTGCAGCTTGGCGAAGACGAACGGCTTGAACAGCTCGAGCGCCATCTTCTTCGGCAGGCCGCACTGGTGCAGGCGCAGGTACGGACCGACCACGATGACCGAACGGCCCGAGTAGTCGACGCGCTTGCCGAGCAGGTTCTGGCGGAAGCGACCCTGCTTGCCCTTGATCATGTCGGCCAGCGACTTCAGCGGGCGCTTGTTGGTGCCGGTGATGGCACGGCCACGACGGCCGTTGTCCAGCAGCGCATCGACCGATTCCTGCAGCATGCGCTTTTCATTGCGCACGATGATGTCCGGCGCGCTCAGTTCGAGCAGGCGGCGCAGGCGGTTGTTACGGTTGATGACGCGGCGGTACAGGTCGTTCAGGTCGGAGGTCGCGAAGCGGCCGCCATCCAGCGGAACCAGCGGACGCAGGTCCGGCGGCAGCACCGGCAGCACGGTCATGACCATCCATTCCGGACGGTTGCCCGATTCCAGGAAGGCTTCGATCAGCTTGATGCGCTTGGTGAGGCGCTTGAGCTTGGTTTCCGAACCGGTAGCAGCGATTTCCTCGCGCAGGCGGGTCATTTCCGACTGCAGGTCGATGGTGCGCAGCAGTTCGTACACGGCCTCGGCGCCCATGGCGGCGTCGAAGTCGTCACCGTGCTCCTGGCGGGCCTGCAGGTACTGTTCTTCGGTCAGCAGCTGGCGGCGTTCCAGGGCGGTCAGGCCCGGCTCGGTCACCACGTAGGCTTCGAAGTACAGCACGCGCTCGATGTCGCGCAGGGTCATGTCCAGCATCAGGCCGATGCGCGACGGCAGCGACTTCAGGAACCAGATGTGCGCGACCGGCGAGGCCAGGTCGATGTGGCCCATGCGCTCACGACGCACCTTGGCCAGGGTCACTTCGGTGCCGCACTTTTCGCAGACCACGCCGCGGTGCTTCATGCGCTTGTACTTGCCGCACAGGCACTCGTAGTCCTTCACCGGGCCGAAGATGGCGGCGCAGAACAGGCCGTCGCGTTCCGGCTTGAAGGTACGGTAATTGATGGTTTCCGGCTTCTTCACTTCGCCGAAGGACCACGAACGGATCAGGTCCGGCGAGGCCAGCGCGATCTTGATCGCGTCGAAGTCCAGCGTCTGGCGCTGCTGGTTGAAGAGGTTGAGCAGGTCTTTCATGGTGTTCTCCAGAAGGAGGAATGCTGTGTCGATGGGCTTTCAGTTGACTGCCAGCGGCGCGGCGGCGGAGGCCGCCGCGCCGGCATGGATCAGTTGTCTTCCAGTTCCATGTTGATGGCCAGCGAGCGGATTTCCTTCACGAGCACGTTGAAGGATTCCGGCATGCCCGCGACCATCTCGTGCTCACCGTCGACGATGTTCTTGTACATCTGGTTGCGGCCCTGCACGTCATCGGACTTCACCGTCAGCATTTCCTGCAGGGTGTAGGCCGCGCCGTAGGCTTCCAGCGCCCAGACTTCCATTTCACCGAAGCGCTGGCCGCCGAACTGCGCCTTGCCGCCCAGCGGCTGCTGGGTGACGAGCGAGTACGGACCGGTCGAACGGGCGTGCATCTTGTCGTCGACCAGGTGGTTCAGCTTCAGGTAGTGCATGTAACCCACGGTGGTGTGGCGATCGAACGCTTCACCGGTGCGGCCGTCGTACAGCTGGGTCTGGCCACTGCTCGGCAGGTCGGCCAGTTCCAGCATGCGCTTGATTTCCGCTTCGGTGGCACCGTCGAACACCGGGGTGGCCATCGGCACGCCGTCGGTCAGGTTGCGGGCCAGGCGCAGCAGTTCCTCGTCGCTGAACTGCGACAGGTCGACACGGTTGGCCACGTTGGTGTCGTCGTGGTTGTAGATGTCGTCCAGGAACTTGCGCAGGTCGGCAACCGCCGCCTGGGCTTCCATCATCGCCTGGATCTTGCGGCCCAGGCCCTTGGCGGCCCAGCCCAGGTGCACTTCCAGGATCTGGCCGATGTTCATACGCGACGGCACGCCCAGCGGGTTCAGCACGATGTCCACGGTTTCGCCCGAGGCCATGTACGGCATGTCCTCGACCGGCACCACGTTGGAGACCACACCCTTGTTGCCGTGGCGGCCTGCCATCTTGTCGCCCGGCTGGATGCGGCGCTTCACGGCCAGGAACACCTTGACCATCTTCAGCACGCCCGGGGCGAGGTCGTCACCGGCGGTGATCTTGCCGCGCTTGTCGGCGAAGCGACGCTCGAACTCCTTCTCGTGCGCCTGGATCTGCTTCTGCGCGCGCTCGATGGCTTCCGAAGCGTCCTCGTCCTTCATGCGCAGGGCGAACCAGTCAGCCTTCTTCAGGCCGTCGAGGAAGGCGTCGGTGATCACGTCCCCCTTCTTCAGGCCAGCGCCACCGTTGACCACCTTGCCCACGATCTGCGAACGCAGACGCATGTAGATGGCGGCTTCCAGGATGCGGAACTGGTCGTCGAAGTCCTTCTTGACGCGCTTGATTTCAGACTCTTCGATCTGGCGGGCGCGCTTGTCCTTCTCGATGCCGTCGCGGGTGAAGACCTGCACGTCGATGACGGTGCCGTCCATGCCCGGCGGAACGCGCAGCGAGCTGTCCTTCACGTCCGAAGCCTTCTCGCCGAAGATCGCGCGCAGCAGCTTCTCTTCCGGGGTCAGCTGGCTTTCGCCCTTCGGGGTGACCTTGCCGACCATGATGTCGCCGGCGCGGACTTCCGCACCGATGTACACCACGCCGCTCTCGTCCAGGCGGTTCAGCGCCTGCTCGGAGACGTTCGGGATGTCGGCCGAGATTTCCTCCGGCCCCAGCTTGGTGTCACGCGCGACGCAGGTCAGCTCTTCGATGTGGATCGTGGTGTAACGATCCTCTTCCACCACACGCTCGGAGAGCAGGATGGAGTCTTCGAAGTTGTAGCCGTTCCACGGCATGAACGCGATCAGCATGTTCTGGCCCAGGGCCAGTTCGCCGATGTCGGTGGACGGACCATCGGCCAGCACGTCGCCGCGGGCGATGACGTCACCCACCTGGACCAGCGGACGCTGGTTGATGCAGGTGTTCTGGTTCGAACGGGTGTACTTGACCAGGTTGTAGATGTCCACGCCTGCGTCGGTGGCGCCAACGATCTCTTCCTCGTTGACCTTGACCACGATGCGGGCCGCGTCGATCTGCACGATCTCGCCACCACGACGGGCGTTCACGGTCACACCGGAGTCACGCGCCACGGCGCGCTCGATGCCGGTACCGACCAGCGGCTTCTGCGCACGCAGGGTCGGCACGGCCTGACGCTGCATGTTGGCGCCCATCAGTGCGCGGTTGGCGTCATCGTGCTCCAGGAACGGAACCAGCGCGGCCGCGATCGACACGGTCTGCATCGGCGAGACGTCCATGAAGTGGACTTCCGCCGGCGGCTTCAGCAGCGATTCGCCCTGGAAGCGGCACGGAACGAACTGCTCGGTCAGCACGCTGTCGGCATTGGTCAGGGCGTTGGCCTGCGCAATGACGTACTCGTTTTCTTCGATCGCCGACAGGAACTCGACTTCGTCATAGACCTTGCCGTCCACGACCTTGCGGTACGGGGTCTCGAGGAAACCGTACTGGTTGGTGCGGGCGTACACGGCCAGCGAGTTGATCAGGCCGATGTTCGGGCCTTCCGGGGTTTCGATGGTGCAGACGCGGCCGTAATGGGTCGGGTGCACGTCGCGCACTTCGAAGCCGGCGCGCTCACGGGTCAGGCCGCCCGGGCCCAGGGCCGAGACGCGACGCTTGTGCGTGACTTCCGACAGCGGGTTGTTCTGGTCCATGAACTGCGACAGCTGCGAGGAGCCGAAGAACTCCTTGATGGCAGCGGCGACCGGCTTGGCGTTGATCAACTCCTGCGGGGTCAGGCCTTCCGACTCTGCCATCGACAGGCGCTCCTTGACCGCGCGCTCGACGCGGACCAGGCCCACGCGGAACACGTTCTCGGCCATTTCGCCGACCGAACGCACGCGACGGTTGCCCAGGTGATCGATGTCATCGACCACGCCGCGACCGTTGCGGATCTCGGTCAGGACCTTGATCACGTCCAGGATGTCGGAGCTGTCGCCATGGGCGGCAACCAGGCGCTTGGACTCTTCGTCGTTGCGCTCACCGTAGTACTTGCGGTCGTACAGCACGGCTTCGCCGGTGGTTTCCTTGCGGCCCACGCGACGGTTGAACTTCATGCGACCGACCGCGGACAGGTCGTAGCGCTCGAAGGTGAAGAACAGGTTGTGGAACAGGTTCTGCGCGGCGTCCTTGGTCGGCGGCTCGCCCGGACGCATCATGCGGTAGATCTCGACCAGGGCTTCCAGCTGGGTCTTGGTCGGGTCGATGCGCAGGGTGTTGGACAGGTACGGGCCACGATCCAGATCGTTCACCCACAGGGTGCCCACGGCATCCACACCGGCCTTGCGGAAGGCCTGCAGCTGCTCGTCGGTGATCTCGTCATTGGCCTGGGCCAGCAGTTCGCCGGTCGAAGCATCGACCACGTCGTGCGACAGGATGCGGCCGACGATGTAGTCGTCCGGCACGGCCAGGGCGGCGATGCCCGAGGCTTCCAGCTGCTTGATGTGGCGCGCGGTGATGCGCTTGCCGGCTTCCACGATGACCTTGTCGCCGTCGGCGAGGTCGAAGCCCAGGGTTTCGCCACGCAGGCGCTCCGGCACCAGCTCCAGCTGGACGCCTTCATCCGGGTTGATGTGGAAGGTGTTGATCTCGAAGAACTCGGCCAGCATCTCTTCGTTGCTGTAGCCAAGCGCGCGCAGCAGGATCGACACCGGCAGCTTGCGGCGACGGTCGATACGGGTGAACAGCGCATCCTTCGGGTCGAACTCGAAGTCCAGCCAGGAACCGCGGTAAGGAATGATGCGGGCGCTGTACAGCAGCTTGCCCGAGCTGTGGGTCTTGCCACGGTCGTGGTCGAAGAACACGCCCGGCGAGCGGTGCAGCTGCGAGACGATGACGCGCTCGGTGCCGTTGACGATGAAGGTGCCGTTCTCGGTCATCAGCGGGATTTCGCCCAGATAGACCTCCTGCTCCTTCACGTACTTGATGGCCTTGGTCGACGACTCACGGTCGTAGATCACCAGGCGCACGGTCACGCGCAGCGGGGCGCCGTAGCTCATGCCACGCTGGCGGCACTCACGCTCGTCGAAGACCGGTTCGCCCAGCTTGTAGCCGACGTATTCCAGGGCAGCGTTGCCGCTGTAGCTGGCGATCGGGAAGACCGACTTCAGCGCAGCGTGCAGGCCGTGGTCCGTGCGCTTGGCCGGATCGACGTTTTCCTGCAGGAATTCACGATAGGAATCCACCTGGATGGCGAGCAGGAACGGCACTTCGAGAATCGAGCGCTGCTTGCCGAAATCCTTGCGGATACGCTTTTTTTCGGTGAACGAATAGGACGTCATGAGGTCTTCCACCTTGTTGTGCGGATCGTGCGCCCACGATCCGAAGGGAACTTGAAATTGTCAGTTGGAAGTCGCTGGTATTGCCGGCACCAGCACGCCTTCTCCCGCTACTTCCAACTGCCAACTCGTCTGCATCCACTCCCCCGCTGCCGCGCTCTGCGCTGGCCTGCCGGGGTCTGACCGCAGCCCGTGTTGGGCTTTTTGCCGCTCGTTACATCCACGCGTGGCGTGGATCTACAACCTTGCAACAACGACCAAAGGCCGGGGGCTTACGCCCCCAGCCTTGGCTGCATCGCCGTGAATCGGTGACGATGCAAGGTAACTGCTTACTTGACTTCGACAGTCGCGCCAGCAGCTTCCAGGTCCTTCTTCATCTTCTCGGCGTCGTCCTTCGAAGCGCCTTCCTTCAGGACGCCACCGGCTTCGGCCAGGTCCTTCGCTTCCTTCAGGCCCAGGCCGGTGATGGCGCGGACGGCCTTGATGACTTCGACCTTCTTGTCGCCGGCCGACTTCAGGGTGACGGTGAACTCGGTCTGCTCTTCAACAGCAGCGGCCGGGCCAGCGGCAGCAGCCACGGCAACCGGAGCAGCGGCGGAGACGCCGAACTTCTCTTCGATGGCCTTGACCAGCTCCATCACTTCCATCAGGGACTTCTCGGCGATGGCGTCGACGATCTGTTCGTTGGTAAGGGACATGATAAATACCTTTGGATGATTTTCTGGGTTGAGGTTCCGTCAGGAACCACGGTAAGTCGAAACTCAGGCGGTCTCGGCGGCCGGCTCGGCAGCGTCGGCGGCGACGTCGCCACCACCCTGCTTCTCGCCAACGGCCTTGATGGCGCGGGCAAACATCGTGACCGGCTCGGTCAGGACGCGGGCCAGCATGGCCAGGGCCTGGTCGCGGGTCGGCAGCGAGGCCAGCACTTCGACGTGGCTTGCCGGGAACACTTCGCCACCGATGGCGACGACCTTAGCCTTCAGCTTGTCGTTGCCCTTGGCGGCTTCCTTGATCAGGCGACCGGCAGCGCCGGGCTCCTCGAGCGAGAACGCGTACAGCAGCGGACCAACCATCTGGTCCTGGGCGACTGCGAACTCGGTGCCTTCAACGGCGCGCGAAGCCAGGGTGTTCTTGACAACCTTCAAGAAAACACCGGTTTCACGAGCCTGCTTGCGCATCGCGGTCATCTGGGCGACCGTGGTGCCAGCGTATTCGGCTGCGATCAAGGAGTGGGCCTTGGCGGCGACGTCTGCCAGCTCGGCGACTACTTCTTGCTTCTGGGACAGATTGAGAGCCATTGCACTCCTCCTATTGAACTCCGCTTACGGCTCCTGCCGTGTGCGGTCCTGTGCGGCATCCGTCCTGGACGCCGGGAACATCGGGATGATGTTCCGGGGGTGGGCCGTTCTAGACCTGGAGTGGGCCAACCTGGGAAACCCAGACGTGCGTGAACCAGAAAAACTCCAGAAGGGCACCATCTACGCAGGGTGATTCCGGGGAATCGATTAAGCGCTCATGACTGCTCCGGCGGCGACTCCTTGCCAGATCGAGCTTCCGTGCCCGTCGCCGGTATTGCCACGACCGCGCCTGCGGTCTTTGACGGCTACCGCGGGCGATGCACTGCCAGCGATGCCTTCAAATGTCACGGTCACGGCACCGAAGGTACCGTGACCGCTTGAAACAATTACTTCAGGGTCAGCGACGACTGGTCGACGGTGACGCCCGGGCCCATCGTCGAGCTGACCGAAACCTTCTGCAGGTAGGTACCCTTCGAGGTGGCCGGCTTGGCCTTGATCAGGTCCAGCAGCAGCGCGGTCAGGTTCGACTTCAGCGCGTCTTCGGCGAAGTCGGCCTTGCCGATGGTGCAGTGGATGATGCCGGCCTTGTCGGTGCGGTAACGGACCTGACCCGACTTGGCGTTCTTCACGGCTTCACCCGGGTTCGGGGAAACAGTGCCGACCTTCGGGTTCGGCATCAGGCCGCGCGGGCCCAGCACGGTGCCCAGCTTACCGACGACGCGCATGGCGTCCGGGGTCGCGATGACGACGTCGTAGTTCAGGTCGCCGGCCTGCATCTTCTCGGCCAGATCGTCCATACCGACGGCTTCGGCGCCAGCGGCCAGGGCTTCGTCAGCCTTGGCACCGGCCGGAGCGAACACGGCGACGCGGACCGACTTGCCGGTACCGGCCGGCAGCACGGTGGAGCCACGGACCTGCTGGTCGGACTTCTTCGCATCGACGCCCAGGCGCACAGCGACGTCGATCGACTCGACGAACTTGGCCTTGGTGGCGCTCTTCAGGATGTTGATCGCGTCCTCGAAGGCGTATGCCTTGCCCGGAACGACGGCGGCCTTGATGGCCTTCTCACGCTTGGTCTGTGCCATCTTATTAACCCTCCACCACGAGGCCCATGGAACGGGCAGAGCCAGCGATGGTACGCACGGCGGCGTCCAGATCGGCGGCAGTCAGATCCGGTTCCTTCGCCTTGGCGATCTCTTCCAGCTGCTTACGGGTGACCTTGCCGACCTTCTCGGTGTTCGGGCGCTTGGAGCCCGACGAGATGCCAGCGGCCTTCTTCAGCAGGGTGGTGGCCGGGGTGCTCTTGGTGATGAAGGTGAACGTACGGTCCGAGTAGGCCGTGATGATCACCGGAACCGGCAGACCCGGCTCGAGCTTCTGCGTGGCAGCGTTGAACGCCTTGCAGAATTCCATGATGTTCAGACCGCGCTGACCCAGCGCAGGACCGACCGGCGGCGAGGGGTTGGCCTGACCGGCCTTCACCTGCAGCTTGATGTAACCGACAACTTTCTTTGCCATGAGTATGCTCTCCGGGTGCTAGCGCCTTTCGACAACAGGCTCCCCATCGGACCGGGAATCACGCGTCCCGGCATCGCGTTTTGAAATCATGCCGAAGGCCACCTTGCGGCGGCCTCGTCCTGCTGGCTTCCCAGCGGGGAGCCGCGCACTATAACAGGTTTTTTCTTCACATGCCTGAAGCGGCACATAAACGGACGAAACCGGGCAGAGCCCGGTTCCCCTTGTAGAGTCGAGCCATGCTCGACTGCACCGCCATCCGGAGCCTGGAGTCGAGCATGGCTCGACCCTACAGGACCGGTCAGACGGCCTTTTCGACCTGACCGAACTCGAGCTCGACCGGGGTGGCACGACCGAAGATCAGCACCGAGACGCGCAGACGGCTCTTCTCGTAGTTGACTTCTTCGACGACGCCATTGAAATCGTTGAACGGGCCGTCGGTGACGCGGACCATCTGGCCCGGCTCGAACAGCACCTTCGGACGCGGCTTCTCGACACCTTCCTGAACGCGATTCAGGATGGCCTCGGCCTCGGAATCGGCGATCGGCAGCGGACGATCGGCGGTGCCGCCGATGAAGCCCATCACGCGCGGGGTTTCCTTGACCAGGTGCCAGCTTTCGTTGTCGATGCGCGGAATGCCGGCTTCTTCGTGGGTCTCGATCTGGACCAGCACGTAACCCGGGAAGAACTTGCGCTCGGAACGGCGCTTCTGGCCAGCGCGCATCTCGACCACTTCTTCGGTCGGGACCAGGACGTCGCCGAAGCGCTCTTCCATGCCGTCACGGACGATGCGATCACGCAGAGCCTGCGCCACCGACTTCTCGAAGCCCGAATAGGCGTGAACGACGTACCAACGCTTCATGCAATTCTCCTTAGCGGCTCAGGAACCACTGAGTCAGTTTCTGGATCAGGAAGTCGAAGCCACCCAGCAGCAGGCTGAGGATGAGCACCACGACGATCACGACCCAGGTCATGCGGATGGCTTCCTGGCGCGTCGGCCAGACCACCTTGCGCAGTTCAAAGCGCGACTCGGAGAGGAATTCGCGGGTGTCGCGCCCCTTGCCGGTCAGCATGAACACGCCGATACCGCCAACCAGACCGACCACGACCGCCAACGCACGCAGCTGACCTGCCCACGCACCCAGCTGGGCGGCGCGACCAGAGTCGGCGGAGAACCAGAACCAGACGAACAGACCGGCCAGCACCAGCAGCGATGCGGCGACATACTTGACGATATCTCCACCATGGGCGGAGTTGTCCTTGGAGTGTTCGATCTTGCTATTCATCCGGCTGTGTCTGCTTTAGCGGCCCAGGCCGCTGGATAAGGTGGGCAGATGGCACGCCAGGAGGGACTCGAACCCCCAACCTGCGGTTTTGGAGACCGCTGCTCTGCCAATTGAGCTACTGGCGTACGTTGAAAACTTGCCTTCCCTTAGACGGCGAAGGCGGACCGAGGTTCCCGGCCCGCCATTCGCGTAACCGGCGGCGCTATGCAACCACCGGTACTGCAGGCTTACTCGATGATCTTCGAGACCACGCCGGCGCCGACGGTACGACCGCCTTCGCGGATGGCGAAGCGCAGGCCTTCGTCCATTGCCACCGGGTTGATCAGGGTGACGACCATCTTGACGTTGTCACCCGGCATCACCATTTCGACGCCTTCCGGCAGAGCAGCTGCGCCGGTGATGTCGGTGGTACGGAAGTAGAACTGCGGACGGTAGCCGTTGAAGAACGGGGTGTGGCGGCCGCCCTCGTCCTTCGACAGGACGTAGACTTCGCCTTCGAACTTGGTGTGCGGCTTGATCGAACCCGGCTTGGCCAGGACCTGGCCACGCTCGACGTCGTCACGCTTGGTGCCGCGCAGCAGCAGGCCAGCGTTGTCGCCTGCCTGACCCTGGTCCAGCAGCTTGCGGAACATTTCAACGCCGGTCACGGTGGTCTTCTGCACCGGACGGATGCCGACGATTTCGATTTCGTCGCCAACCTTGATCACGCCGCGCTCGATACGACCGGTCACCACGGTGCCGCGGCCCGAGATCGAGAACACGTCTTCCACCGGCATCAGGAACGGCTTGTCGATCGCGCGCTCCGGCTCCGGGATCCAGCTGTCCAGGGCGTCGACCAGCTTCAGGATGGCCGGCACGCCGATGTCGCTCTGGTCGCCTTCCAGCGCCAGACGGGCCGAACCGGCGATGATCGGGGTGTCGTCGCCCGGGAAGTCGTACTTGCTCAGCAGCTCGCGCACTTCCATCTCGACCAGCTCGAGCAGCTCGGCGTCGTCAACCATGTCGGCCTTGTTCAGGAACACGACGATGTACGGCACGCCGACCTGACGCGACAGCAGGATGTGCTCGCGGGTCTGCGGCATCGGGCCGTCAGCGGCCGAGCACACCAGGATCGCGCCGTCCATCTGGGCGGCACCGGTGATCATGTTCTTGACGTAGTCAGCGTGGCCCGGGCAATCGACGTGGGCGTAGTGACGGACCGGGGATTCGTATTCGACGTGCGCGGTCGAGATCGTGATACCACGCGCCTTTTCTTCCGGCGCGGCGTCGATCGAGGAGTAATCCTTGAACTCGCCACCGAAGCGCTCGGCACCGATCTTGGTCAGTGCGGCGGTCAGCGTGGTCTTGCCGTGATCGACGTGACCGATGGTGCCGACGTTGACGTGCGGCTTGGTGCGCTCGAACTTACCCTTGGCCATGGCTGCTTATCTCGAATTCGTCTGAGAGGTGATGCTTAAGATGGTGCTCACGAAAGGAATCGAACCTTCGACCTCTTCCTTACCAAGGAAGTGCTCTACCGACTGAGCTACGTGAGCCGAGTTTTGCATTATGACATGAACTCGATAAGATTCAAAGTTCATTCAATGGAGCGGGAGACGGGAATCGAACCCGCACCATCAGCTTGGAAGGCTGAGGTTCTACCATTGAACTACTCCCGCGCCGGGAATGTCACAACGTGAAACTGGTGGAGGGAGGTGGATTCGAACCACCGAAGGCGTAAGCCAGCAGATTTACAGTCTGCCCCCGTTGGCCGCTTGGGTATCCCTCCTTACCACCCCATTCCGTTGTCGCCGAAGCGTTGCGGTGTGTGGTGGTGAGCCGCTTATTCTGCTGATGGGACGGGGGGCTGTCAACGCTTTTTTCCATCTTTTTCACACGTTGTCGCAAACCCATTGATACGCAAGGTTATTGACCGGGGACCGGCAGGGTCTCGCTGGCGAAAATTGCGACATGGGGGACACCGTCGGCGCCAATCCACCCTCGATACATGCCCTGGGTGTTGAACGGCGTGGCCATTTTGCCGTCTGCGGCGAGCACGATCGCACCACCGTCCCCCCCCATCTGCGGAATCGTCTCGTTGATCACACCCCTGCCGGCCTGTTCCGGCGTCTGCCCCTGGTAGCGCATGCGTGCGCAGATCTCGTGCGCGGCCGCGGTGCGGATGTAGTACTCGCCCCAGCCGGTGCCCGAGACCGCACAGCGCGCGTCGGCCCAGGTTCCGGCGCCGATGATCGGGGAGTCGCCCACCCGGCCATAGCGCTTGTTGGTCATGCCGCCCGTGGAGGTGCCGGCGGCCAGCTGCCCCTGCGCATCCAGCGCGACGGCACCGACGGTACCGAAGTGCTTTGCGGTCTCCAGGTCGGCATGCGCCTGGCCACTGGCTTCTTCCTTCAGCGCGCGCTGCAGCTGCTGCCAGCGCTTCTCGGTACGGAAGTACGACGGATCCACCAGGGGAATGCCCTGCTCCACCGCAAATGCTTCGGCGCCCTGCCCGACCATCATCACGTGCCTGGACTTCTGCATCACGGTCTGTGCCAGCAGGATCGGATTGCGCACCCGCTGCACGCCGGCCACCGCACCCGCAGCCTGGGTGGCCCCGTCCATCACTGCGGCATCCAGCTCGTTGTGGCCGTCATGGGTGAACACCGCGCCCTTGCCGGCGTTGAAGGTCGGATCGTCCTCCAGCACGGTGATTGCCGCGGTGACCGCGGCAAGCGCCGGGCGACCGGCCGCCAGTTCGGCATGGCCCTTCAGCAGCGCTGCGCGCAACGCATCGCGCGCAGCCTTCTCTTCGGCCGGCGACAGGTCCTTGCGCTCGACGCCGGCGCCACCGTGGATGACCAGCAACGGCGAGGTCGCCGGAGCGGCCTGGGCCAGCAATGGCAGGGACAGCAGCGCGGACAGCGCCAGGCGGAGTTTCATCGGATACGTCTCCAGCAGGACGAGGGAATGGATTGCATGGTAGTGCCGGCCGCTGGCCGGCAAGGGGCCGCATCAGGGCAGACCGGCTGCCGGCCAGCGACCGGCACTACCGGGAAGGACGATCATTGGCGGACGACTTCAATCTCGCCGTCGCTGATGTCGGCCACCGCCTGATAGTCCGCGTCGGCCTGGAAGTCGTCCAACCGCATGCGGCTGCCGCTGGCAACCACGGTCACCGGCACCGCGTGGAAGCGCAATGGCTCACCTTTGACCAGGCGATCGGCATCACGGCCCGGGCTGACCACCCAGACCTTGCCCTCGCCGTCGGCGCTGTAGACCTGCGCCTGGCCATCCGGCTCCACGCACAGCGCGGTGTCTTCATCGACGCCGATGCCGACGATGTCCGGGTCGCCGCTGTCCTGTGCGGCACGCGCCACGAACACGATCAGGCGACCGAGCCGGTCGCGCTTGTCGAAGTGGGTATCGGTGACCACCCGCTGCAGATAGGGCATCTGCAGGAATCCGCTGTCCATGGTCACTGCACTGCCCATCGGGTCGGCCAGCGCACCGGCGGAGGTGATGCTGCCGCCGTCCATGGCGCCATAGGCGTAGCCGCCGAGGATGGCCAGCCCGGCGCTGGTGCCGGCAATCGGCTTGCCGGCGCGCACATGGGCGTTGAGCGCGCGGTTGAGCGCGGTGCCCTTCCAGAAACGGATGTAGCGCGACTGGTCGCCGCCGGCAATGAAGATGGCGTCGGCTGCGGCAACCACGCGCAGCACGGCCGGATCGTCGGCGCCGCGGCGACTGTCGAACACCAGGGTCTGCACCGCGGTGGTACCGCCGATTTCGCGATACAACCGGTCCTGCAGTTCGTCGCTGCCGGAAGCACGCAGGATCAGCACGCGGCCGTTACCGGCCTGCTTCAGCCACCACTGGAAGGCCTCCGGCACCCATTCGCCGCCCCCCATCAACATCATGGCTGGCGCGCGCGGGCCGGGGCGGGGTGCGTCGAGATCCCCGGCTTCGTAGTAGGCAAAGCCCGGGCCCTGCAGGTCCTGCGCAGGGGCGGCCAACGGTACGGCCAACACCAGCAGCGCCAGCCAGGCGATGGGGGCACACAGGGTCCGATGGAGGCGTCGCATCTTGATCTCCCTGAACAAAATCGACTTGCAAGCGTTTTCACTCTTTGCCAGATAGGGACCCAGTAGTCAAGGGCATAAAAAAGGCGTTAAATGCGCGCGCCCATTCCCGAAATCTGAATGGGGGACAGGGCCCCTCCTCTGCGGGCCGGCTTCATTTCCGAGAATTCCTCATGCGTAGAAAGGCGATGGCGTGGTCGATCCAGCTGGCGTTGATGGGCGTGGCTGCTTCCGCGGCGGCCCAGGCACCGGCTTCCTCTTCGGTTCAACAACTGGACGCGGTGCAGGTCACCGGTTCGCGCATTCCGCGCGCCCAGGTGGAAGGTCCCGCCCCGATCACGGTGATCAGCGCCGAGCAGATCCGCTCCAGCGGCTTCACCACCGTGCCCGACGTGCTGCGGTCGATGACCCAGAACGGCGGTGAGACGCAGAGCCAGCAGTCGTCCAGCGGCGCCGACTTCTCGCCGGGCGCCCAGCAGGTGGACCTGCGCGGCCTCGGCCCGAACCACACGCTGGTACTGGTCAATGGCCGCCGCATCGCCGACTTCCCGATGCCGTTCAAGGGCCGCAGCAACTTCACCGATGTCTCCAACATCCCGCTTGGCATGATCGAGCGCATCGAAGTGCTGACCGGCAGTGCCTCGGCCATCTACGGTTCGGACGCGATCGCCGGCGTGGTCAACTTCATCCTGAAGAAGAAGGCCGACGGCACCACCGTCGACATGCGCATGGGCACCACCAGCGAAGGCGGTGGCGAGTCGTTCGACATGAGCCTGGCCAGTGGCTTCAGCCGTGGCAACTTCAACGCCGTGTACAGCGTTGAACTGCAGTCGCAGACCCCGCTGTGGGCGTATGAGCGCGACATCCAGGATTCGACCCAGGACGGCCCGACCGAGGGCTCACGCATCGCCCGCCGCGCGTACCTGCGCACGGATTACAACGACGACTACCTGGATCCGGGCGCGGCCACCTGCGAAGCGCTGGCCGGGCAGAACCAGGGCAGCACCTACCGCGCCTACCGCCCGCGCTACGGCTACTACTGTGGCAGCGACAGCTCGATCGGCTACGGCACCATCCTCAGCAAGCGCCGTGGCGCCAATGGCTATGCGTCGCTGAGCTACGACTTCGACAACGGCCAGCAGTGGTTCGCCGATGTGCAGCTGGGCTACCACACGATGTCGCTGATGCGCGACGTCACCAAGTGGGGCCGGATGGATGCCAACGGTGATGAATCGGGCTACTTCAACAACCAGGCCACCGGCGAGATCGAGTTCTGGCAGCGCCAGTTCTCGCCCGAAGAGATGGGCGGCCTGAACAATGCGATGGTGCGCAGCACGCAGAAGACCTTCAGCGTGACCACCGGCTTCAAGGGCAAGCTGGCCGGCAACTGGGACTACGAAGCGGCACTGAGCCACTCGCAGTACCAGTCGCGGATCAGCTGGGCGCAGATCATCGCCGCCAAGGCCAATGATCTGTTCCTGGGCCCGCAGCTGGGCGTGGACGACGACGGCTTCCCGATCTACAACGCCGACCCGTCGCGCCTGTACCGGCCGCTGACCCGCGCCGAGTACGATTCGATCGCCGCGCGTACCACCTATACGCCGAAGTCGCGCACCGAGACGGCCGCGTTCACCCTGACCAATTCCGCGCTGTTCGGCCTGCCGGGCGGTGATGCCGGGTTCGCCGCGACCGTGGAAGTGGGCCAGCAGGCCTATGCGCTGAACCCCGATCCGCTGGCCACCCAGTACTACTACTACAGCTGGAAGGACTCGGACGGCCAGGGGTCGCGCAACCGCTGGGCCACCGCCGCCGAGCTGCGCATGCCGCTGCATGAGACGGTCAACCTGAGCGTGGCCGGCCGCTATGACCAGTACCGCTATTCCGGCCACACCATCGGCAAGGCGACCTGGAGTGGCGGCCTGGAATGGCGCCCGATCGACACCCTGCTGGTGCGTGGCTCGTATGGCACCGCGTTCCGCGCACCGGACCTGCACTACGTGTTCGCCGGCCCGGGCAACGACGAGACCACCGCCGAAGACCTGTACAGCTGCCGCGCCGACGGTGCCAGCGACTGTTCCGACTACGAGCGCAACCTGATCCGCAGCCGCACCGGCAACCGCCAGCTCGACCCGGAAACCAGCACCTCGTGGAGTGCCGGCCTGGTCTGGTCGCCGGCGATCGGTCTGGACCTGTCGGTGGACTGGTTCGACATCGACATGCGCAAGCAGGTGCAGGACATGGACGTGCGCACGATCCTGGCCAACGAAGCAAACTGCCGCCTCGGCAGTGCCGACATCAATTCGCCGACCTGCGTGGACGCGCTCGACCGCATCACCCGTACCAGCGACGGCCGCCTGTACGGCGTGCGCGTGGCACCGATCAACGTCGCCCGCGAGTCCACCTCGGGCATCGACGTCGGCCTGCGCTACCGCCTGCAGACCGGCATCGGCGACTTCATCCTCAACGGCACCCATACCTGGGTGAAGAAGCACGACTTCCAGCGCTACCCGGGTGATCCGACCCTGGACCAGTTCGCGGTCAACAGCGGCTTCGATATTCCGCGCACCAAGACCAGCCTGAGCGTGACCTGGGAGAAGGACGCGTGGTCGGCCACCGTCTACGGATCGCGGCTGGGCAAGCTGCCGACCTCGGACAACTACGACCAGTCGTTCAAGTGGGACAGCGGCGACAGCCCGTACATCAAGGCGACCTACCGCTACAACGCGTCGCTGCAGTACCGCTTCGACGACCATTCGCGCCTGTCCCTGTCGGTGGTCAACGTGTTCAACAAGATGCCGCCGAAGGACGCCACCTACACCGCGTATCCGTACTACGACGTGTCCTGGTTCGACAGCGTCGGCCGCACGATCAACCTGCAGTACACCCACAAGTTCGGTGGCAGCGCGCTGTAAGCTCCCGCCCAACGTCGATACAGGAGACCCCCGCTTCGGCGGGGGTTCTTCTTTTCCGCCGCCTGAACGGTTCCCGCGCACATGCGACAGCGCGGCTGGCCCGCGGGAGATTTTAGGAAACGGCTGATTCCGCGCCGTCCGCACCGCTCCCTAGCATCGTTGCATGTTCCGCTTCCCTCGCCCTTCGCTGCAGCAGGCCGTGCCATCGACCACCGCGTCGGTGCTGCTGCGCTGCCTGACCGTGAGTGTTTTCATCTGCCTGGCCGCCGCGGCCGGCTTCTACCTTCTCGCAGCGTTCACCGAGGACATCTCGACCCATCGCCGCGAGATGAATGCAGCGGCCTACAAGGCACAGATCTATTTCGACCAGCGCGAAGCGCTGCTGCGGTACCTGGGTGATTCGGTGCTGACCGGTAACCTGGATGCACCTGCGGCAGACAGCGAAGGCATGCGCCAGGTGCCGCTGGATGGTGCTGGCGGCCAGCCCGGTCAGCGACTGCTGCTGTCGACGCGCGCCGAACACACGCTGCAGGCGCTGCAGACGTACCTGATGCTGGTCGATGCAGAGGGCGCGCATTGGCTGGCCGGCGGCGAGGTCGACGTCGACCTGGCGCACCTGCCTTCGCTGCGTGCGCTGCAGGCGCGCAGCGGCAGCCTTGAGGGCGACGCCCCGGTGTACTGGCTGCGCCCAGGGGACAGCGGCGTTGCACTGGCCCGGCCGGTGCAGGCCGGACCCCACCCGACGCAGTGGCTGTTGCTGCTGCTCGATGGTGCAGCAGCGGCAAGCATGATCGATGGCCAGGGCATCGGCGGCTATGCGTTGCTCGATCGTGGCGGACAGCCTGCGCTGTCGAGCCAGGCCCCCCGGCTGGACAGCGCTGGCTGGAAGACACTTCGGGAACGCCAGGACGACAGCTTCGGCACCTTGTGGAGCAGCGGTCTGCCGCGCGGCGTGGCGCTGGTGAAGAGTGTCGGCAATGACGGCTGGCGGCTGGTCTACCACCTGCCGCCGCAGCTGCTGCTGGGTGATCTGGCAGTGCCTCTTCTGATCTGCACGCTGTTGCTGCTGCTGGCCGGCTTCGCACTGCGCCTGCTGCGGCATCGTGTCGACCGCCAGCTGATCCAGCCGGCACTGCAGCAGCACCGTCGCCTGCTGGAGAACCTGGATTTCAGCTCGACGGTGATCGACATGGCGCCGGTCGGCATCTGCGTCCTGCGCCGCAGCGACCGCCAGTTGCTGCTCTCCAACCAGCTGCTGCGCGACTGGCTGGGCGAAGAAGGTGAACACAGCGACTGGCAGGCGCCCTGGCGCGGGCATGCTGGCGAGCGCGGACGTGGACTGGAGTTCACCACCCGCGATGGTCGCCAGCTGCAGGTGCTGCACGCCGCTTGCCGCTACCAGGGCGATGACGTGCTGCTGTGCGTCTTCCATGACATTTCCCGGCACCGCCAGGCGCAGGCAGCGTTGTCATCGGCACGCCAGGCCGCCGATGCGGCCAACCAGGCCAAGAGCGCGTTCCTGGCCACCATGAGCCATGAAATCCGCACCCCACTGTACGGCGTGCTGGGCACGCTGGAACTGCTGGGCCATACCACGCTGGATGCGCGGCAGTCGCAGTACCTGCGTACCATCGAAAGTTCGTCATCGGTGCTGCTGCAGCTGATCAGCGATGTGCTGGATGTCTCCAAGATCGAGTCGGGCCAGCTGAGCCTGGAGCCGAGCGCATTCTCGCCGCGCGAACTGACCGAAAGCGTGTTGCGCAGCTTTGCCGCAGCAGCCACCTGCAAGGGCCTGCAGATCCTGGTCTGCACCGACCCGTGCCTGCCGACGCGCGTCCTGGGAGATGCCGACCGCATCCGCCAGGTCCTTGGCAACCTGCTCAGCAACGCGATCAAGTTCACCGAGCATGGCCGCGTGGTGCTGCGGTTGCGCCAGGTACAGCGCGAAGGTGAGTCCAGTGTGCTGGCGTGGCAGGTC
Organism: Stenotrophomonas maltophilia; assembly: GCF_003205835.1. Classification (GTDB taxonomy): domain Bacteria; phylum Pseudomonadota; class Gammaproteobacteria; order Xanthomonadales; family Xanthomonadaceae; genus Stenotrophomonas; species Stenotrophomonas riyadhensis. The sequence continues at coordinate 820,498 of NZ_CP029773.1, read as the reverse complement.
ACCGACACCGGCATAGGTATCGCCGCCGAGGAACAGGCGCGGCTGTTCGAGCCGTTCCGCCAGGTCCGCGGCGCCGCCAGTGCACAGGGCACCGGGCTCGGCCTTTCCATCAGCGACCGGCTGGTGCGCCTGATGAGCGGCGAACTGCAGGTGGTCAGCGAACCGGGGCTGGGCAGCAGCTTCAGCGTTCGCCTGCCGCTGCCGGTGCTGGCGGCGGCCGACGATGGTCCGCGGCTGCAGCCGGAACCTCCGATCCTTGTGCGTGGCCGCGACCGCGAACTGGTCGACAGCGCCTGCGGCTGGCTGCAGCGCTGGGGTGCCAACGCCCAGCCCCTGCTGGGTGATCCGTCCCTGCTTGACCATGACGGTGCGATCCTGATGGACGGCGAAGCCAGCACACCACTGGCATGGACGGGCCCACGGGTCGTGGCCTCCATCGACGGCGGTGACCTGCCGATGGTGTCGGCCGATGGCAGCCTGGTGGTGACCCTGCATGGCATGACCGCGATCGGCAATGCTCTGGCCAGCCTCCAGCAACAGCGGGCAGCACTGCCGGAAACCAGGAGTGCGGCACCGCACATGCCGTTGGACCTGCGCGTGCTGGCGGTGGAAGACAATCCAATCAACCGGGTGATCCTGGCCGAGCAGCTGCGCACCCTCGGCTGCGAGGTGGAACTGGCCCAGGACGGCATGGACGCGCTGCAGCGGTGCCGCGAGCAGGCCTTCGATCTGGTGGTGACCGACATCAACATGCCGCGTATGGATGGCCATGCATTGGCCCGACAGCTGCGCGATGACGGCAATCGGGTGCCGGTGATCGGCGCCACCGCAAATGCCACCGCCGAAGAACGCGAGCGCTGCCTGGCCAGTGGCATGCAGGGCTACCTGAGCAAGCCCATCGACATCGCCCGCCTGCGCAAGGCGATCACCGTCCTGCGCCAAGGAGATCCCGCATGACCCAGCGCATCCTGATCCTGGAAGACCAGCCCTTCCAGCGAGGCTACCTCGCCAACCTGTTCGGCAGCCGCGACGGGGTGCAGGTCGATGCCTGCGAGGACGTGGAAGCGGCGATCGCACTCTGTGCCTGCCAAGCCTACGATCTGGTGGTGAGCGACCTGCTGATGCCAGGACAGGACGGCATCCAGTTCATCCAGGCGCTGGCCGCCCAACCGCGCCCACCACGCCTTGCCGTTGTCAGCGCGGCGTCCCGGCGCATGATGACCTCGGCACGCCTGATGGCCGAATCGCTCGGGCTGGAGGTGATCGGTCTGCTGCCCAAGCCGGTTGCCGCCGCCGACGTCGACGCTCTGTTTGAAGCACTGGCACAGTCACGTCCGTCGGCGGACGCCGCTCCGGCACGCAGTACGCTACTCGCCGAACCCGACGTCCAGCAATTGCGTCAGGCGATGGCCGACGGCAGCCTCACGGCCTGGTTCCAGCCGAAGAAGTCACTGCAGTCCGGGCGCGTCGTTGCGGCTGAAGCACTGGTGCGCTGGCGCCATCCGCTGCAGGGAACGCTGGCCGCGGGCAGCTTCCTGCCGGCGATATGCCGCCACGGGCTGGAGGGCGAACTGTTGCGGATGATGCTCAAGGCCAGCATCAAAGCACAGGCCCGCTGGCGCAAGCAGGGCTTCCGGGTACCGGTTTCCATCAACCTGCCGCCGCACCTGCTGGAGCAGTCCGACCTGCCCGATGAACTGCTTGCGATGACCCTGGCACTGGGCGGCACACCTGGCGAACTGTGTTTCGAGCTGATGGAGAACAGCACCACACGCCATGTCAGTGATTTCTATGCCGGGGCGTGCCGCCTGCGCATGAAGGGCTTCGGCCTGGCACAGGACGACTTCGGGCAGGGCCTGAGTTCGGTCCACAACCTGGTCAACACGCCGTTCACCGAGGTCAAGATCGATCGCGCACTGGTCAGCGGTTGTGCCCGTGATCCGGCCCTGCATCTGACGCTGTCGACCATCATCGCGCTGGCCAACCAGTTGGGCCTGACCATCGTGGCCGAAGGCGTGGAAAGCGATGCCGACCTGGCGGCACTGCGCCGGCTCGGCTGCAGCCAGGTGCAGGGATTCCTGATCTCGCAGGCGCTGCCGTCAGATGAGTTCACTCGCCTGCTGGACGAGGAAGCACCGCGCATGGACGACGTCCATCCGGTCATCCTGCGTTGAAGCCGGCTGCACATCGGCTTCACGGATCCATCAAGTGGCATTGACGATCCTGTCTGTGCAGCAGAACCGGGCGCCCGCCGGGCGCCACACAGTGCCACTGACCGCCCCTTGCTCCGAGACCTGCCATGCCGGCCGAGGCCGCTCCCGTACGCCGACTCGCTCGCCGCTCCCTGCGCGTCCACGCACTGCTGATCGGCGTGGTGGTGCTGGCCACCCTGCAGGCCGGATTGCTGTTGTCCACCGGCACCCAGCTGTTGAACGAAGAGCGCAGCAAGATCGAATACCACTTCCGCCGACTGGATGGAACCCTGCTCGAACAGGAAAGGTTCCTTCGCCAATGGCGGCTGCATGATGTCGGTGCGCGCGGCCAGCCGGTGCCGGATGCCAGCGTTGAACTGCAGCGCGGACCCTTGTTCGCCAATTTCGTGCTGATCGGCAACGAGGGCGACGGCGCGGCGTCCCGACCGCCGACCGAGCTGGGTGATCGTTTCCTGCGCTTCTACGGAACGTTCTGGTCGGCTTCGCACTATCCCCCACCACACTGCCTGCTGGTCGATGGACAGGGCACGCGCGGCCTGCTGGCACCCGTACAGATGTCCGGTGCGGATGCGAGCCAGAACAGTCCGCACCACCTGCGCCCGGCGATCGCGGCAATCCACCGGGCAATGCGCAGCCAGCCCGCCCTGCAGCGCGGCAGTATCGCCTGGGTCGCAGTGCCGTGGCGCGATGGACAGACCCGCCTGCTGGCCATCGCCCATGCCCCACAGGATGCACGCCTGTGGGGCGAGAGCAGCGACAGCTCACTGGCGGCGCTGGCCTGCCTGCTCGATCCGGCGCGGGTCGATGACTACCGGCAGGTTCTGGGTGTGCCGGTGTTCCAGCAACTGTCGTTGTTCACTCCCGATGGCCGACCGCTGCTGGGCGATGCCACCGACGCCAGCAATGCGGGAACCTCCTGGCAGGCCGGCATCGCCGGCCTGAAATTCCTCATGCGCAGTGATCGAGGGTGGCTGGCGGTCTACCACGTCAGCTGGCAGCAGGTCCTGCAGCATCCACAGGGTCCATTGCTGGGGGCAACGGTGGTTGCGCTGCTGCTGGCACTGGGTGGCACGCTGGTGCTGCGTGCGTATCGACGTTCGGTCATCGAGCCACTGCGCAGCAACCATGCACGCCTGCTGGAAAGTGAAGCCTTCAGCCGCACCATCCTGGACAACGCGCCGATCGGGCTGTGCCTGCTGCGACGCACCGATGGGACTGTCTTGCTGGACAACGCCCTGGCCCGCAACTGGCTGGGCGAAGATCACCATGCGGGAGGCTGGTACGGTCCATGGCGGCGCAGCGTGCTCGCCGCAGGAGGCACCACGCTCGGCGATGGCCTGGCCTACGCCACACCGGATGGCCGCCATCTGCTGGTGAAGGCGACACCGGCACGCTATCGCGGCGAGCCGGCAGTACTGTGCCTGTTCATCGATCTCAGCAGCCAGCACGAAGCCGAGCAGGTGCTGCAGCAGGCGCGGCGCGCCGCCGACCAGGCCAACCGGGCCAAGAGCCAGTTCCTGGCGACGATGAGCCACGAGATCCGCACCCCGCTGTACGGCGTGCTCGGCACGCTTGAACTGCTGGGCCTGACGCCACTGGATGCGAAGCAGCAGGATTACCTGGCCACGATCCAGCGCTCGTCCTCGACGCTGATGCAACTGATCAGCGACATTCTTGACGTGAGCAAGGCCGAGGCCGGCCAACTGAGCCTTGAGCCCAGCCCATTCGTTCCAGTGCGCCTGAGCGAAGACGCGCTGGATTCCTACGCCGCTGCGGCCGCGAACAAGGGATTGCAGTTCTATGCCTGCATCGATGCGGACATACCGACTTCGGTGTGCGGCGATGCAGCTCGGATCCGCCAGATACTCAACAACCTGATCAGCAATGCACTGAAGTTCACCGACAGTGGCCGCGTGGTCGTGCGCGTCTCGGCACGCTGGGAGGAGGAACGCTGCTGGTTGCAATGGCAGGTGACCGATACCGGCATCGGTATCGCCAGCGAGCACCAGTCCCATCTGTTCGAACCGTTCTTCCAAGCCAACCCAGGCACCGATGCGATGCGTGGAACCGGGCTGGGACTGGCCATCTGCGCCCACCTCGCGGCACTGATGGAAGGTCAATTACGCGTGGTGAGCGAGAGTGGCCTGGGCAGCAGCTTCAGTATTGAACTGCCGCTGCCACCGGCGCTGCCAGACCCTCTGCAGTCGCCCCAGCCAAGGCTGCCCGCAAACCTGCAGGTGCAGGTCCGGGGTAGTGCGCGTGAACTGGTGCAATCCCTGTGCGAACGACTGCAGCAACGTGGTGCGACCGCCAGCGTCTACCGGGAGGACATCACGCTACACCTGCCACCGGCGACGGTACTGCTCGACCTGGTACTGGACGGTGAACCACCGGCATGGAATGGCGGTGCGCGCGTGCTCGCCTGCCGTGATGGAGGCGCGCGCGCGCAGCTGATCAACGGCAGCTGGCAAGTGGGCCTGCATCGCCTCGATGCCATTGTGGCCGCACTGGCGACTGCCAGCGGCCAGCCGTTGGCGGCCAGCGCCGAAGGTCGACTGCCGGCAACGCGCCGCTTTGGCCTGCAGGTCCTGGTGGCCGAGGACAATCCGATCAACCAGGCGATCCTGCGCGACCAGCTGGAACAGCTGGGTTGCCGTGCCGTGGTCGCCAGCAATGGCAATGAAGCATTGGGCTACTGGCAGCAGGGTGTGTTCGGGCTGGTGCTGACCGATCTGAACATGCCCGGGCTGGATGGCTACGGGCTGTCCCGCGCACTTCGGGCGCGCGGGGCCGATGTGCCGATCCACGGCGCCACTGCCAATGCCGATCCCGCCGAACGACAGCGCTGCAGGGAGGCCGGCATGCAGGGTGTGCTGGTCAAGCCGATCACGCTTGAAGCACTGCAACGCCTGCTGAGCCGGATCAGCAGCGGGGACGCAGCAGCGTCGCCACCTGCGGACGCCCCGGCACCCAGTACAGCGACCGACCACGACCCTCCGCTGCAGGTACCCGCGAAGATGCGGGCACTGTTCGTACAGACCATGCATGCCGATCTGGACCGCCTGCGTGAGACCATCGCGGCAGCCGACGCCGGAGACGTAGCACAGGTGCTGCACCGCATCCGCGGCGCACTGGTCATCGTTGGCGCGCCTGCGCTGGTGGACAGTGGCCTGCAGATCGAGCAATGCATCGCACGCGGCGACGGGCTGGCCGAGCTGGCCGGACCGTTGAACGGTTTCCAGCGCAGGCTGCTGCGGCTGTTGGATCTTCTGCCCGATGCCCCGCCCCCTTCCCTCCCTGACGACTCGACCCTGCCATGACCACACGGATCCTCATCGCCGACGACCACCCGATCGTGCTTGCCGGCATCCGCGATGTGCTGGCCGGCGAACTGGATCTGGAAATCGTTGGCGAAGCCGCCGACCCGGCCAGACTGATCGAACTGATGACGCAGACCCGGCCACAGGCGGTGATCACCGACTACAGCATGCCCGGTAGCGACCAGCTCGGTGATGGCATCAAGCTGATCTCGTTCCTGCGCCGCAGCTACCCGGACACGCGCCTGCTGGTGCTGACGATGGTCTCCAACCCCTCGCTGGTGGCCGCGATGTATGCAGCGGGCGCGGGCGGCGTGGTGCTCAAGAGCCATGGACTGGGCAGCCTGGTGCAGGCCCTGCGCGTCGTGCTGGCCGACCGCATCTACCGGCCCCCGGGACTGCTCCCGGTGGCCGCCAGCGAACCCGCTGATGCCGATGGAGTACGTGCACGCCTGTCGCCACGCGAACTGGAAGTGATCCGGCTGTTCACCGGCGGCATGAGCGTGCGCGACATCGCGCGCCAGCTGCAGCGCAGTGCCAAGACGGTCAGCACGCAGAAGATCAGCGCGATGCGCAAGCTCGGCGTGGACAGCGACCAGGCACTGATCGAGTACTGCCTGCAGGTCTCGCTGTTCGCCTGAGGCCCACTCCCGGCTGAACCCCGCAGGCTCTGCACGGGGGCCTGCAATGGCTTTAGGAAACGCCTGATTCCATCGGACAGCGCCGATTTCTAGGCTGGACACATCCCGCCATGGTGCGCCTGCCGGTTGTCGCTGCATCACCCTGGGGGACGGAAGCCTGATGGCGCCTCCCGGCGCCGTCACATGTGGCTTCCGCAGCGACGCGGCGTCGCCGCGTCAGTCCACGCAGCCTCGCTGCGCCCTGCCACAGGAAGTCCATCAGCATGAATGCCTCCCCCACACGGCAGCGCCGTGCGTCCGGGTGCGCGCGCGCCACGCGCGTGCCCCTCATCCCCAGCCTGCTGGCCACCGCATTGTGGGCGGCGTTGCCTGCATATGCGACAGAGCTCACCGGCCCGCTGCAGGTCAGTGACGGTGACAGCCTGCAGCTTGGCGCAGATGATGTCCTCAATCACAGCGCGGGCAGTTTCGCACTCACCGTCACCGGTACCGGCAGCAACGCACTGATCGACGGCAGCCGGATCAATGTGACCGGCAATGGCAGCGCTGTGACCGCCGCCAATGGCGGCCAGGTACAGCTGCGCGGCGCAACACTGTCGATCGCACCAGCAACCGGCACGGGCTTCTATGCGTTGTATGCCAATGGTGCCGGCAGCGTGATCGACGCACGCGATGTCGACATCGATACCATCCGCAACGGCAGCGGCTATGCCAGCGTGCAGGCCTACAACGGAGGCGTGATCCGCTACACCGGTGGCCGCATTGCGATGACCGGCGGCGTCGGCACTCTGGTCGGCGCCTCCGGCAAGGGCAGTGAAGTGCATCTGGACAACCTGCAGATGAGTGCCGACAGCGGCGCGCGCCTGCGCGCCGAGAGTGCCGGCCTGCTGACCATCCGCAACAGCCGGATCACCCTCGCCCCCGGCGGCATCCTCGCCGGCATCGCGGTCGATGGCGCGGGCAGCCGCGCCGAGCTGTACGACACCTACATGGACGGCGGCTGGTTCGACATCGGCAGCGGCGGCAGCGTGCTGCTGGAGAACGTGGAAGCGCACTCGGTGGGTGGCAGCATGCGCCTGCTCGGCAGCAGTGCAAGCAAGACCTATTCCAGCGCGGTGATCAACGGCGGCCGCTTCTACACCGTCGGCGGCTATGGCGTGAACATCAACAACTGGGGCCAGCTGACCGCCCGCGACGCCGCGTTCGATGTACGCGATGGCTATTCCGGATTCTGGCTGGCCAGCGACGAGTCGCGCCTGCAGCTGACCAACAGCACCATCGATACCTGGACCGACACCTACGGCTACGGCGTAGAGATCGCCGGTGGCGTCGCCACCGTGCAGGGTGGCCGGATCACCACGCACGGTGATGCGACCTACGGCGTGCGCGTGACCGGTTCCACCGGCAGCACCGCCAGCCGCATCGAAGCGAACGGCAGCGTGATCGACGTGCGCGGCAACGGCGGCGGCGGCGTGTTCATCGGCGGCTCCACCGCCACCGCGCTGCTCGACAACGTTGCGATCCGCAGCGACGGCGAGAACGTGTTCGGCATCGTGCACATGAACACGGCGCGGCTGACCCAGGCCGATCGCCTGGACATCCGCATGACCGGCAGCAACAGCGGCGCCTACCGCTCCTACCTGACCGCGTTCGGCCCGTACTGGAACCGTGCCACCTTCAATGACAGCCACATCGAGACCGCCAGTGGCGCCGCGTTCTGGCTGCAGGGCAGCAACCACGCATTGACCGTCAATGGCAGCGACGTGACCGCAGGCGACGGCAGCGGCCGTTTGCTGCGGGTCAGCGACACCGTGTTCACCGATGGCAGCAGCGTGGCGACCAGCCGCATCGACTTCAGCGCCGACGCCAGTACGCTGCGCGGCGACGTGGTGGTGGACAGCGCAACGGCTGACGTACACATGGTGCTGCGCAACGGTACGCAGTTCAGCGGTGCGCTGCGCGACGATTCCGGCTACCAGGTCGCACAGCTGGCGCTGGATGGCAGCAGCCAGTGGAACGTGCGTGACAGTTCCAGCGTCGGCGCGCTCGAACACGCCGGCACCATCGCCTTCGATGCGCCGGCGGCGGGCGGCTTCAAGACCGTCACTGTCAGCGGCGACTACGTGGGCAACGGGGGCCAGTGGATCTTCAACCGCGCGCTGGGCGACGACACATCGGCGGGCGACCAGCTGGTGATCAACGGCAACAGCAGCGGCACCGCCAGCGTGAGCGTGCGCAATGCCGGCGGCGCCGGTGCGCTGACCCAGGAGGGCATCCGCCTGATCACCGTGGCTGGCCAGTCGGATGCACAGTTCAGCCTGCAGGGCCGCGCGGTCGCCGGCGCCTACGACTACTTCCTGTTCAAGGGCGGCGTGTCGACCCCGGACGATGGCAACTGGTACCTGCGCTCGGAATACGTGCCGCCGGTCGATCCGCCGGAACCCCCGGTCGACCCGCCACAGCCGCCAGAGCCTCCGGTCGACCCACCGGCTCCGCCGGAACCGCCGATCGATCCGCCGTTGCCGCCGGAGCCGCCAATCGATCCGCCGCGCCCGCAGGTGGAACGCCCGGAACCGGCGGCCTACCTGGCCAACCGCAGTTCCGCGCTGGGCATGTTCCGGCACAGCCTGCACGACCGCGCCGGTGATCCCGCCACCCAGGCCGGTGCCAGCAGTGACGGCGTGGCCTGGATGCACCTTCGCAGTGCGCAGCCCGACAGCCACGACCGCAACCGCCAGGTCCAGGTCGATGGCCAGACCAGCAGCGTGCTGGTCGGCGGCGGACGCCGCTTCGAGGTGGGGGGCACGGGCGAACTGCAGGCAGGTGCGATGCTCGGCCATGGCCGCGCGCGCAATGACAGCCGCTCGCAGGTGACCGGCTACACCGCGCGTGGCGTGGTCACCGGCACCAGCGTGGGTGCCTATGCCACCTGGCTGCAGCATGCGCGCATGGAGGGCGGCGCCTATGTGGATGGCTGGCTGCAATACGGCCGCTTCCGCAACAGCGTGCAGGGCGAAGGCCTGCAGAAGGAGCGCTATGACGCCCGCAGCTGGAGTGCGTCGGCCGAGGCTGGCTATGTGCTGCCACTTCAGCGCAGCGCGCAGCGCGGCGTCTATCTGGAACCCCAGCTGCAGGTGGTGCACAGCCGCTATGACAGCGACCGCGTGGTCGAAGCCAACGGCACGGTGGTCGAGGACCGTGGTGGTGGCGAGACCAGTACCCGCCTCGGCCTGCGCCTTTACAGCCGTGGGCTGAGCCCGGCGCAGGGCCAGGTGCACCCGTACGTAGCGGTGAACTGGTGGTCCGGTGGCAATGGCGCAGGCCTGGCAATGGACGGCGAGCGGCTGCAGCGGCAGCTGCCGCGCGACATCTACGAAGCCAAGGCCGGCGTGCAGGTGGATCTGTCCGGCGGCTGGCGCGGCTGGGGTGAACTGAGCCGGCAGAGCGGTGGCATGGGCTTCCGCGATGTCGGTGCCCAGCTGGGTCTTTCGTACAACTGGTGATGCGGGAAGAACCCGGCAAGGGAGTGCCGGGTTCTTTTTTCCACACGCGGCGTGGAAAGCGATGGGGGTTTGATGTGGACAAGTGCCTGCGAACCGCACGTGGCAAGCGTTTCAGGGCGTGGCTGTTTTTTGTCCATGCCCGTTAGAGGTTTTCCACACCCGTCGTGGAGAGTGGTTGGGATTTGATGTGGACAAGTGGGTGGGAGTGTTGCACCGCAGGCGTTTCGAAGCGTGGTGAAATTCTGTCCACGGTCCGACTGCACTGATCGGGGTCGGAGCCCTTTCCCGTGGAAAGGGATCCGACCCCACGGTTTTCCACATCCGGCGTGGAAAGCGATGGGAGTTTGCTGTGGACAAGTGCCGGCAAACGTCGCACCGCAAGCGTTTCGCAGCCTGGTGCTTTTTTGTCCATCACCAGAAACGCGAACGCCCCGCACAAGGCGGGGCGTCCTGGGTCGATCCGCTGCTGCTGGATCAGACGTTGAAGCGGAAGTGCAGGATGTCGCCTTCCTGCACCCGGTATTCCTTGCCTTCCAGGCGCAGGCGACCGGCTTCCTTGGCGCCGGCTTCGCCCTTGTACTTGATGAAGTCGTCATACGCGATGGTTTCGGCGCGGATGAAGCCCTTCTCGAAGTCGGTGTGGATGACCGCGGCAGCCTGCGGGGCGGTGGCGCCCTTGCGCACGGTCCACGCGCGGACTTCCTTCACGCCAGCGGTGAAGTAGGTCTGCAGGCCGAGCAGGCTGTAGGCCGCGTTGATCACGCGGTTCAGGCCCGGCTCGCTCAGGCCGAGGTCGGCGAGGAAGGTATCGCGGTCTTCGTCGTCGAGCTGGGACAGCTCTTCTTCGATCGCGGCCGACACCGGCACCACCTGTGCGCCTTCAGCGGCGGCATGCGCGCGCACGGCTTCCAGGTGCGGGTTGTTGTCGAAACCGTCTTCCAGCACGTTGGCGATGTACATCACCGGCTTCAGGGTCAGCAGGAACAGATCGCGCACCAGCGCCTTCTCTTCCTCGTCCAGGCCCACCGAGCGGCCGGACTTGCCGTCGGACAGCGCCGCCTGCAGCTTGGCCAGCACCGGCTTGCGCGCTGCTGCATCCTTGTCACCGCCCTTGGCCGCGCGCTCGGCACGGTTCAGCGCCTTCTCGACGCTGTCCAGGTCGGCCAGCGCCAGTTCGGTATCGATGGTTTCGATGTCCGAAATCGGGTCGACCTTGTTGTTGACGTGGATGACGTCGGCGTTCTCGAAGCAGCGCACCACGTGGGTGATCGCATCGACTTCGCGGATGTGCGCCAGGAACTTGTTGCCCAGGCCTTCACCGCTGGCGGCACCGGCCACCAGGCCGGCGATGTCGACGAACTCGACCGCGGTCGGGATGACCTTCTGCGGGTTGATGATCGCTGCCAGCTCGTTCAGGCGCGGATCCGGCACCGGCACGATGCCGACGTTCGGCTCGATGGTGCAGAACGGGAAGTTCGCCGCGGCGATACCCGCCTTGGTCAGCGCATTGAACAGGGTCGACTTGCCGACGTTGGGCAGGCCGACGATGCCGCATTTGATACCCATGGGTGACAGCTCTCTGGGGTGAAAGTGATTGGTGAAACAGCGCGCGCGCTGCTTGGCCAATCCATCTCGGTGTTCAACATCTGCCAACCAAGGTTGGCAACTACCGGGGCCGGTTGATGCCCGTTGCCGACCAGCGGTCGGTACCCACCGGTTATTTCGGGGTGTGCAGACGCTTCATCGCTTCGCTGAAATCGCCCTGCACCGCCAGCGGCAGCACGTCGATCGCATCATCGATGGCGCGCGCGATCAGCACGTCGTCGTCCTTCGACGGGCGGCCAAGCACCCAACCCACCACGCGGTCCTTGTGGCCAGGATGGCCGATGCCCACGCGCAGGCGATGGAACTTGCCGTGGCCGAGCAGGCGGATGGTGTCGCGCAGGCCGTTCTGGCCACCGTGGCCACCGTCGAACTTCAGCCGCGCCACGCCGGGCGCCAGGTCCAGTTCGTCGTGGGCCAGCAGGGTTTCTTCCGGCTCGATCTTCCAGAACCGCTGTGCGGCGGTGACCGACTTGCCGCTGAGGTTCATGAAGGTGGCGGGCTTGAGCAGCCACACCGTCTGCCCGGCGATCTCGACCTTGGCGGTCTCACCGAACAGCTTGCTGTCCACATTCCATCGCGCACCGGCTTTTTCCGCCAGGGCCTCAACGAAATGAAACCCGGCATTGTGCCGGGTCCGGACGTGTTCCGATCCGGGGTTGCCCAGACCGACGATCAGTCGCAGTCCTGCCATGGTTCCTTCCAATACGGTGCCTGCCCGGAGGCAGGCACCGTAGCGGTATTACTCGGCGGCAGCCGCTTCTTCGTCAGCCGCGTCGGCCTTGCCGGCCTTGGCGGTGACGATGGCGTCGTCGTGGTCCTTGCCCAGCGCCAGGGCCGGGATTTCCACGCCCTTCGGCAGCTTGATGTTGGACAGGTACACCACGTCACCGGCCTTCAGCTCGCCCAGGTCGACTTCGATCGACTCCGGCAGGTCCTTCGGCAGGCAGGTGATGGTCACTTCCTTCAGTTCGTGGGTGACCACGACGTCGGCAGCCTTGCCAGCCGGCGAGGTGTCTTCGTTGATGAAGTGCAGCGGGACCGAAGCGGTCAGGGCTTCGTTCTCGTTCACGCGCTGGAAGTCCAGGTGCATGATCAGCTGCTTGTACGGGTGGCGCTGCATGTCACGCAGCAGGACCTTCTGCACCTGGCCGTCCAGGTTCAGGTCCAGGATCGAGGCATAGAACCACTCGTTCTGCTGGGCCAGCCAGATTTCGTTGTGGTCCAGGCTGATGGCGACCGGCTCGGCGTTGCCGCCGTACACGATGGCCGGGATCACACCAGCGTGACGCAGGCGGCGGCTCGCACCCTTACGCTGCAGTTCACGCTTGGTGACCTTGATTTCATGGGTCTTCGACATTTTCGACTACTCAGGTTGTTGCCGCGCCCTGCGGCGTGGCGGTTGAAGATGCTTCCGCGACCAGAAGCACCCGGGGTATGTCCCCGCCGTTGCCGGCAGGGACGAAAAACTCAGTCGACGTACAGCGAGCTGACCGACTCGCCGAAGGCGATGCGGCGCATCGTTTCGGCCAGCATTTCCGCCACGCTCAGCTGGCGGATCTTGCTGCACACCCGCGCTGCGTCCTTCAGCGGGATGGTGTCGGTCACCACCAGCTCGTCGAGCTGGGAATTGGTGATGTTGTCCACCGCCGGGCCCGACAGCACCGCATGGGTGCAGTAGGCGGCGACCTTGAGCGCACCGCGCGCCTTCAGGGCAGCGGCAGCGGCGCACAGGGTACCGGCGGTATCGACGATGTCATCGACCATCACGCAGGTCTTGCCTTCGACGTCACCGATGATGTTCATCACGGTGGAGACGTTGGCGCGCGGGCGGCGCTTGTCGATGATCGCCAGATCGGCGTCATCCAGGCGCTTGGCGACCGCACGGGCGCGGACCACGCCGCCCACGTCCGGCGACACAACGATCAGGTTCTCGGTGCCGTAGGCGCGCCAGATGTCGGCCAGCAGCAGCGGGGACGCATACACGTTGTCCACCGGAATATCGAAGAAGCCCTGGATCTGGTCGGCGTGCAGGTCGACGGTCAGCACGCGATCAGCGCCAGCGGTGCTGAACATCTTCGCCGCCAGCTTGGCGGTGATCGGCACGCGCGAGGAACGCATGCGGCGATCCTGGCGCGAGTAGCCGAAGTACGGCACCACGGCGGTCACGCTGGCCACCGATGCGCGCTTGAGCGCGTCGATCAGCACCAGCAGTTCCATCAGGTTTTCCGCGCTCGGCGCGCAGGTCGGCTGGATCACGAACACGTCCTGCTTGCGGACGTTCTCTTCGATTTCCACCTGCACTTCACCATCGGAGAAGTGCGAGACCAGCGCCTTGCCCGGGCGAACCCCCAGTTCCTTGCAGATGTTCTGCGCCAGACGTTTGTTGGCGTTGCCGGAAAAGACCAGCAGGTTCGGGGACTCTTGCATCATGATTGTCTCGGGCGGGGACGAGTGGCGGGGATCCGGAGTCGGCAAGGACCCGATGGACCCTTGCTGCTGACAACACCGCGGTTGTTTCCACGTCCCGCGCAGGTGATGCGCTGGAAGGCGCGGACACAGCCGCTATTGGCAGGGGCGGTAGGATTCGAACCTACGAATGCCAGGATCAAAACCTGGTGCCTTGGGCCTCTTGGCGACGCCCCTGCATTGATAAATCAGTGTTGCTCGAGTGCATCCAGCAGTGGCGAACGCGCAACGCCCGCTGCCACCCTTGCCCGCAACTCCTTCGGCAACTTCGATCGTCCCTGCTCTGCGGCAGACTGCGATGCGAACTCGACGAAACAACCACTTCCCGAACCGGTCAGCCGCGCCGTGCCGATGTCGCTCAACGCTGCGAACGCTGCCTCGACGGCAGGCTCACGGCGGCGCAGCACCGGTTCGAACGCGTTCCCGACCAAGGTTCCGGAAGCGAAGTCCTCTATTTTCGCCACTGGGCTGTCGCGCGTCAAATCCGGGTCTGCGAACAGGGCCGGGGTGGGAACATGAACGCCCGGTTCAACCACCACATACCAGGCCGGTTCCAGCACGATCGGCTGCAGGCGCTCGCCCACCCCTTCGGCCCAGGCATTGCGCCCGCGCACGAACACCGGCACGTCCGCACCCAGGCGCAGGCCCAGCGCGGCCAGCGCGTCCTCGTCCAGACCGGCCCGCCACAGGCGGTTCAGCACCACCAGCACGGTGGCGGCATCGGACGAACCGCCGCCGAAGCCGCCACCGGCAGATACATGCTTTTCAACGACGATGTCCGCACCTTGCGCGACATTTGCCACTTCTTTGAGCAATCGCGCGGCACGCACCGCCAGATCATCGGCCTCGGCCACGCCAGCCAGCCCCTCGCCCTGCCGGCGCACCTGGCCGTCTTCACGCAGACGCAGGCCGATGCGGTCGCCCCAGTCCAGCAGGCGGAACACGGTCTGCAGCTCGTGGTAACCGTCGGCGCGGCGGCCGGTGATATGCAGGAACAGGTTCAGCTTGGCCGGGGCCGGCCACCAGGACCAGCCCGCGTCGTCGCGCCCGGCACTCATGGCGTGCCCTGCCCCCACTGGTCCACCAGCAGGCGCACCTTGGCGTCGCCATTGCTGGCTTCGATCCGGCGCGGCAAATCCGGGCGCCCGGCCTCGGCCGGGTACCAGTCCAGGTACTGCACCTGCCAGCCCATCTGCTGCATGCGACGCGGCCGGCCTTCACCGTCGCGCTCGACCTTCTCCGGGCCAGCGGCGTCGCCGGCCACCAGGCCGCGGATCCACTCCGGCAGCTGGTTGACCGGAATGTCCCAGCCAGTCGCCTCCAGCAGCAGCTGCTGGGCATCCTCGCCGTCACGCGGACCGCCGGCCAGCCCTTCCAGGCGGCCAGCTTCGGAATGGGTATCGCCGGTCAGCTTCCAGCTCTGCCGGGTCACCGGCGCGCTCAATTCGACCACGTAGCGGCGGCCGTCCTGCTTCCAGTCGATGCGGCCACTGCCGCCATCCTTGCCCTTGCTGACCGCGACCCGGCCCTGGAAGGCCCAGTCCGGCTGTGCCTGCAGCGCGGCCACGCGTGCGGCCTCGGCCTGCGCGGCTTCGGCGGACACGATCTCGACCACCGCCGGCGCCGGGGTCTTCTGCGTGCCCACGCTGGTGCAGGCGCTGACCGCCAGGGTCGCGGCCGCCAACAGCAGCGGCCGGATCAGGGAAACACTCATGGATTGAATTTCTCGCGGGCGCGCAGCAGCGCGCGGTTTTCAGGATCGAGCTTGGCCGCTTCCTCGAAGAAATGACGGGCCTCATCGTGCTTGCCCAGCACCCACAGCACTTCGCCAACGTGCGAAGCGATCTCCGGGTCCTTGGCCAGGGTCCAGGCCCGGCGCAGCTGCACAAGTGCCTCTTCCTTGCGGCCCAGGCGATACAGCACCCAGCCGTAGCTGTCGACGATGGCGGCGTTGTCCGGTTCGGCCACGCGGGCGCGGTCGATCAGCTCCAGTGCTTCCTGCAGGCGGCCGGTGCGATCGGCCAGGGTGTAACCCAGCGCGTTCAAAGCCGGCACGTTCTCCGGCTCGGTCACCAGGATCTTGCGCAGATCGGCCTCGGCGCGCGGGATGTCGTCGCGGCGTTCCCAGGTGAGCGCACGGGCGTACAGCAGGCCGTTGTCATCCGGGTAAGCGGCCAGGCCGCGGGCCAGCGCATCCAGTTCACCGGCACTGTCGTCGGCGCGCTGGCGCAGTTCGGCTTCCAGCAGGTAGGCGTCGCGGCGCACATCGTCGTCGACCACCGCATCGGACTGGATCGCGTGCACTTCATCCAGCGCCAGCGGCAGGCGCCCGGCCAGGGCCTGGGCATTGGCCGCGCGCAGGCGCGCCTCGCTCAGTTCATCGCCACCGGGCACGCTGTGATACCACTGCACCGCCTCGGGATAACGCTTCAGGTACTCGGCGATCTTGCCCAGCAGCAGGCGCTGCGCCGGATCCGGCTTGGCCGCCTGCCGCGACAGTTCGTTGTAGAGGTTCGACAGCGCGGCCTTGTCGCCCTGCTTGGCCAGCAGCGAGGCGCGCATGCCCCAGGTCTGCACGTCCTGCGGGCCGAACGCCAGCACGCGCTCGGCGGCGGCGGGCTGGCCGAGGCTGTCATAGGCGATGGCCACGGCATTGCGCAGTTCCGGGTCCTGGCGGGTCTTCGGCTCCACGTCGTGCAGCAGCGACAATGCCTTGTCGGTCTCGCCCGCCTGCTGCAGCTGGCTGGCACGCAGCAGCGCCACGCGCGGTTCTTCGGGGAAGCGCTTGACCACTTCATCGATCATGCGCCGCGCCAGCTCAGGCTTGTCCATGCGCAGGGCCAGGCGACCGAACTCCTGCCAGGCCTCGATCTTCGGCGGAATGGCGTTGGCGTCAACCAGCTCGCCCAGCACCTGCGCCGGCACCGCCGGATCACGGCCACCGCCGATCAGCGCGGCCAGCGCGAACTTCCAGCCACGCTCGTCGGGGTCGGCCAGCAGGGCCTGCAGTTCGGTGCGGGCCGCCTTCACATCGCCCTGGCGCATGGCCAGCGCACCGGCCGCACTGCGCATGGTCAGCGAGCGTGGGGCGCGCTGCTGCCACAGGGCCAGGCCCTTGGCCGCGCTGGCGTCATCGTTGGCCAGCATGGAAATGCGGGTCGCGCGCTCGGCCAGGCCGGCGTCGCCGTCGGTCTGCTGGGCCGCCTGCAGGTACCAGCGCGCGGCCTCGGCCAGCTTGCCGGCCTGCAGGGCGAATTCACCGGCCATCACCGGTTCCAGCGCCAGTTCCTCAGTGGCCGCGGCCCGCACGGGGGCCTTGGCCGGCACCGCTGCCAGGGCCTGGCTGCAGGCCAGGGACAGCAGCAGAACACTGGGGATGCGAATCAATGCGGGCATCGTCGGCATCGGGGCCTTAAAATGTCGTCCAATGGCCAGCAGCTTATCGCAAGCAACTGAACAATGACCCTGTGGGTGCTCGGACTGAATCACCAGACCGCACCGGTGGAGCTGCGCGAACGCGCGGCCTTCGCCGGTGAGGCGTTGCCGCGCGCGCTCGGTTCGCTGCGCGATACCCCGCAGATCGCCGAGGCGGTGCTGCTGTCCACCTGCAACCGCACCGAACTGTACGCCGTGGCCGAATCGGCGCAGGCGCTGGACCAATGGCTGCGCAGCCAGGCCGGCGACCTGCAGGGCTACCTGTACCAGCATGCCGATGCCGAGGCCGTGCGCCACCTGTTCCGGGTCGCCACCGGGCTGGACTCGATGGTGCTGGGTGAACCGCAGATCCTCGGCCAGGTGAAGGATGCCTGGTCGACCGCGCGTGACCATGGCCTGCTCGGCCAGCGCCTGGACCGGTTGTTCCAGCAGACCTTCTCGGTGGCCAAGCGTGCGCGCACCGATACCCAGGTCGGCGCCAACCCGGTGTCGGTAGCCTCGGCTGCGGTGCGCCTGGCGCAGAACGCGTTCGCGCGCCTGGATGATTCCACCGTGCTGCTGGTCGGTGCCGGCGAGACCATCGAGCTGGCTGCACGTCACCTGAGTGAAGGCAAGGTGCGCCGGCTGCTGATCGCCAACCGCACCCTCGCCCACGCCCAGGAGCTGGCCAGCCGCCACGGCGGCGTGGCGCTGCCGCTGACCGAACTGGACCGCCACCTGGGCGAGGCCGACGTAGTGTTCTCGGCCACCGCCGCGCGCGAACCGGTGATCCACCGCGAGATGGTGGCCAAGGCCCTGCGCGCGCGCCGGCACAAGCCGATGCTGCTGTTCGACCTGGCCGTGCCACGCGACATCGAGGCCGAGGTCGGCACGCTCAACGACGCCTTCCTCTACACCGTGGACGATCTCGAGCGCGCGGTGGAAGACAACCGCCGTGGTCGCCGCGAAGCGGCCGCCGAGGCCGAAGCGATCATCGACCTTCAGGTGTCGCGCTTCGTCGAGACCCAGCAGGCCAGTGCCCACCAGGCGCCACTGCGACAGCTGCGCGCGTTCGGCGAAGCCACCCGCACCGAACTGCTGGAGCGCGCGCGACAGCAGCTGGCCAACGGCAAGCCGGCCGACGAAGTGCTGGAACTGCTGGCCCACGGCCTGACCAATCGACTCCTGCACCCGCCCACTGCTGCGCTGCGCGCGGCCGCGCTGAGTGGCGATGCTGACCTGACCCGCGCCGCCGAGCGCCTGTTCCCGGCCACGCCGGGTTACCGCCACCCACCCGTGAGACCCGATGACGCCGACCCTGCGCCGTAAGCTGGAAGCGCTGGCCGAGCGCCGCGAAGAACTGGAACGCCTGCTCGCCGAACCCGATGTGGTCGCCGACAACACCCGTTTCCGCGACCTTTCGCGCGAATTCGCCCAACTTGAACCGATCGCCATCGCCCTGGCCGATGAAGCCCGTGCCAAGGCCGATCTGGCCGCCGCCGAAGGCATGCGCGCCGACCCCGACCTGCGCGAGCTGGCCGATGAGGAAATCGCTGCTGCACAGGCGCGCCTGCAGGAACTGGAGCAGGAGCTGGCGCTCCTGCTGGTGCCACGCGACCCGCGTGACGAAGGCAACCTGTTCCTGGAAGTGCGCGCGGGTACCGGCGGCGACGAGGCCGCGATCTTTGCGGGCGACCTGTTCCGCATGTACGCCCGCTACGCCGAGCGTCAGGGCTGGAAGGTCGAGATCGAATCGGACAGCCCGGGCGAGCATGGCGGCTACAAGGAAGTGGTGGCGCGCGTGGTCGGGCGTGGCGCGTTCTCGCGCCTGAAGTTCGAATCGGGTACGCATCGCGTGCAGCGCGTGCCGGCCACCGAATCGCAGGGCCGCATCCATACCTCGGCAGCCACCGTGGCGATCATTCCCGAGGCCGATGAGGTCGATGACATCGTCATCAACCCGGCCGACCTGAAGGTGGATACGTTCCGCTCATCCGGCGCCGGTGGCCAGCACGTGAACAAGACCGAATCGGCGATCCGCATCACCCATGTGCCGACCGGCGTGGTGGTGGAGTGCCAGACCGAGCGCAGCCAGCACGCCAACCGCGACAAGGCGATGAAGCGCCTGAAAGCGCAGCTGCTCGATGCCGAGCGCCAGCGCCAGGACGCGGCGCAGGCCGAATCGCGGCGCCTGCAGGTGGGCAGTGGCGACCGCAGCCAGCGCATCCGCACCTACAACTTCCCGCAGGGCCGGATCACCGACCACCGCGTGGAAGGCCTGACCCTGTACGACCTGCCCAACGTGCTGGCCGGCGACCTCGACCCGCTGCTGCAGCGGCTCAGCCACGAGCACCAGGTCGACGCCCTGGCCCAGTTGTCGGCGGGCTGAGTCGCATGCCGGCCTGGCAGCAGCGGCAGCAACTGCAACAGGCGATCGCACGCCAGCCCGGCGATTTCGTCGCCTGGGTGATGCTGGCCGACCTGGAGCTGGAAGCCGGCGACATCGCCGCCGGCGAGCAGGCCGCGCGCCGTGCGCTGCAGCTGCGCCCGAACCACCCTGAAGCACTGGCACGGTTGGGTCGCGTGGCCTGGATGGCCGGCGCGCATGCCGATGCGGCGAAGCTGCTCGGCCAGGCCTCGGCCTTGGCCCCGCAGCACCCGGGCATTGCGCTGTGGCTGGGCCATGCGCTGGAAGATGCCGATGATGCCGAAGGCGCAGCAGCGGCTTATCGCCGCGCACATGCGCTGATGCCGGGCGAGCCCTACATCGCCGCCCAGCGCCTGGCCTGGCAGCGTCGCCTGTGCGACTGGCAGGACGTGGACGCACTGGCGGCACAGGTACGTGGTGCACTTGCCTCTGGGCAGGGCGTGGTCGAACCGTTCGCGTTCCTCAGCGAAGATGCCAGCGCAGCCGAGCAGTTGGCCTGCGCACGCGCCCGTGCATCCGCCGTTGCCGCTTCAGTGCGGCCGTTGCCGCCAGTGAAGGTGCGTTCCCAGGGCCCGCTGCGGATCGGCTTCCTTTCCAATGGTTTCGGCGCCCATCCCACCGGGCTGCTGACCGTGGCCCTGTTCGAGCAGCTGCGTCATGACCCGGCATTGCAGCTGCATCTGTTCGCGCTGAACCAGGATGACGGCAGCCGCATCCGCCAGCGCCTGCAGGTGGCCACGCAGCTGCATGATGTGGCCGCACTGCGCCATGCAGACACTGCTGCACGCATCCGCGCACAGGGCATCGACCTGCTGTTCGACCTGCGCGGCTGGGGCGGCGGCGGTACGCCGGAAGTGCTGGCGATGCGCCCTGCCCCGCTGCAGCTGAACTGGCTGGCGTATCCCGGCACGTCCGGCGCCCCGTGGCTGGATGCAGTGATCGGCGACAGCTTCGTTCTGCCGCCATCACTGGAACCCCACTACAGCGAGCGCGTACTGCGCCTGCCACGTGCGTTCCAGCCCTCGGACAACACCCGCATGCTGGAGCCGGCACCGTCCCGCGCGGAGTGCGGGCTGCCCGAACACGGCGTGGTGTTCTGCTGCTTCAACAACAGCTACAAGCTCAACCCGCGCAGCATGGGCCGCGCCTTCGCAGTGCTGCAGGCCGTGCCCGGCAGCGTGCTGTGGCTGCTGTCCGGCCCCGGCCAGGCCGACGCCCGCCTGCGCAGCGCCGCACAGGCCGCTGGCCTGGATCCGGCACGCCTGGTGTTCATGGCCAAGCTGCCACATCCGCAGTACCTGGCCCGCTATCCGCTGGCCGACCTGTTCCTCGACACGCATCCGTACAACGCACACACCACCGCCTCCGACGCGCTATGGGCCGGCTGCCCGGTGCTGACCTGCCCCGGCGACACCTTCGCCGCGCGCGTGGCCGGCAGCCTCAACCACCATCTGGGGCTGGCACGGATGAATGTCGCCGACGATGCGGCATTCATCGCCACCGCCAGTACACTGGGCAATGACTCGGCGGCGCTGGCCACGCTGCGCGCCGAAGTGGCCCAGGCACGCGACCACAGTGGCATGTTCGACATGGCCGGCTTCGCCCGCGACCTGTCGGCGTTGCTGCAACGGCTGGCTGGCGAACAGGGCTGGAAGGGCGTCGACAACACCTGAGCGATCCCTGCGTTACGCTCGGGCTTCCTCCCCGCGTGGTGTGATGATGGCCAAGCTCAAGCGCAAGGACTACGACGAACTGCTGCTGCCGCTGCAGCTGGAACTGACCGCGATGGCGCGCTGGGTGCAGCACAGCGGGCAGCGCCTGCTGGTGCTGTTCGAAGGCCGTGATACCGCAGGCAAAGGCGGCGCGATCCAGGCCATCAGCCAGCACCTCAACCCGCGCCAGTGCCGGGTGGTGGCGCTGCCCAAGCCGACCGACCGCGAAGCCACGCAGTGGTACTTCCAACGCTATGCCTCGCATCTTCCCGCCGCCGGCGAGATCGTGCTGATGGACCGCAGCTGGTACAACCGCGCCGGCGTCGAGCGGGTGATGGGCTACTGCAGCGAGACCGAGTACCAGCAGTTCCTGCGCCAGGCGCCGGTGTTCGAACAACTGCTGGTCGACGACGGCATCCTGCTGTTCAAGTACTGGCTGTGCGTGGACCAGGAGCAGCAGGAGAAGCGCTTCGCCGAGCGCCATCTCGATCCGCTGAAGGGCTGGAAGCTCTCCCCGGTGGACCTGAAATCCCGCAGCAAGTACAGCGCCTACACCGAGGCTCGCGAGGCGATGCTGCGCGCGACGCATCGCGAGGCGGCACCGTGGACGCTGGTGGATTTCAACGATCAGCGGCTGGGTCGGCTGACGCTGGTGCGCAACCTGCTGGACCGGTTGCCGGACACGCGGGTGGATGCACCGCTGCCGGAGCTGCCGAAGCTGAAGGGCAAGCTGCATCGCGAGCACTACGATGTGCTGAAACCGATCGAGGACTTCCCGGTCGAGGAATAGGGTGGGTCGGCAGGGCCTGCGGCCCTGCACCTGCAGAGGCAACGACAACAGCCGGCTCTGGGAGTTTTGCTTGTTGGCTGGGGTGGTGTGGGTTGGCAGGACACGCCGTAAACCCATCCATGGGGGCTCGATGGCGCCATCCATGGCGCCAACGGTCCTGCCAACCCACACCGCCCCATCCCCGACGGATTTCCGGTGACGGAGGTAGATCCACGCCATGCGTGGATGAATCTCCATTGAAATCGATTATTTCGACAATTGAACGAAGAGCATCCACGCATGGCGTGGATCTACGTGTCGACCAAGGTCGACACCCACCAAGAGCAGGCCATGCATTCCGACAGATCGCGGAGAACTGTCGAAGGCAGGGTGGGTCCGGTGGCGGGGGCGTGAGCCGCATGGATGCGGCGACCGAGCTTACATGGGTGAGGGCGCTTTGCTTGCGAAGCACTGCTTCGCAAGCGCCCGAACGCACAGCCGCCTGCGGCTGGGCCGGGCCCCGGAGGGGGACTTGCAGCGGCCCCCGCAACCGGCCCCACCCCGCCATCCCTCAGGAGGCCCGCCTTTGCTTCGGCTGTTGCCGTTGCTGTTGCTCTGGCCTCCACGGGTGCAGGGCCGCAGGTCCTGCCGACCAACCCACTACTTTGCGCTGGCGATCTGCTTTTCGATGTCGGCGGCCGTCACCGGGCCAAGGAAGGTGTGCGCCAGCTTGCCCTGCGGATTCAGCAGATGCGTCAACGGCAGGCCTCGCGGCGTGGCGAAGTCCGCCGGCGGATCGAACGGGTCCACGATCACGATCGGATAGGTCACCGGGTGCTTGGTCAGGAACGACTGCATCTCCGGCACCTCGATGTCTTCATAGGCCAGGCCGACCACTTCGATGTTGCTGCGCATCGCATGCAGCGCCGACAGCTCCGGCATCTCCTTGCGGCACGGTGCGCACCAGGTCGCCCAGAAATTCACGATCACCCACTTGCCGCGGTGCGCGGCCAGGTCGTAGTCGCTGCCATCCACTGCTTTCATCTTCAGTGTCGGGAACTCAGCGGTGGTGCGCTCGGCCGGGGTTTCCTCGACCGGCGCCGGAGCGGTCGGCGTCGGTGCCTGTACCGGCGGCTGACTGCTGGCCGGGGTCGGCTCCTGCGCCGGCTTGCAGGCCGACAGCGCCAGCAGCAGGGCCAGCGGAAGCAGCAGCAACGGGGTCTTGCGGGTCATGGCATGTCTCCGGAATCGGTGTAGATATCGCTGACCTTGCGCTTCAGGCGTTCACGCAGGGGCAGTCGCAGATCGTCCAGCGCCGCCAGTGCGGCGCGGCCCAGGCTGTCGTCGCGGTACGGCAGGTGCTGTTCGGCCACCGGAATGCGCAGTTGGGTGCATTCGTACAGATCAGCCAGGCTGACCTGGTCCAGGTCGCGCGACAGCAGCCACTCTCCGCGCTCGTCGCGGCGCAGCAGGCCAATCTCCTGCAGGTTGCAGGTCAGGTCATGCAGCAGGGAGTCAGTCAGCATCGGCTCCAGCCGCAGGATTTCATCATCGGCCAGGCCTCTGCCCTTGGCACGTGCATGGTGGAAGCGACCGAGCAGTCGTAGCAGGCCGTAGAACTCGTAGCCCTGCGGCAGGCGCAGTTCCACCGGCTGGTAGCGGAAGGCGGCCATCGACGAGGACAGCGACGCGCCCAGCAGCACCGCTACCCAGCACAGGTAGATCCACAGCAGCAGGATCGGCACGAAAGCCACCGTGCCATAGAGCTTCTGGTAGGACTGGAAGCTGCCCAGATAGGCGCCGATGCCCCACTTCACCAGCTCCAGGATCACCGCGGCCAGGATCGCGCCGGGCACTGCGTGCCGCCATTTCACCGTGTGATGCGGCACCACCCGGAACATCAGCGTGATGCAGACGAACTCGATCAGGATCGGCGTCACCCGCAGCGCAAGCTCGGCCAGCCAGCGGCCCTCCTGGGTGCCGAACAGCGGCATCGCGAACACCCGCGCCGACACCGCCAGTGAGGCGGCGGCGAGCATCGCTCCCAGTGTCAGCACGGTCCAGTAGACCAGGAAGCGGGTCAGCTTGGGCCGGGTCGAGCCGACCCGCCAGATCTGGTTGAAGGTCTCTTCAACGCTGTTGAGGGTGATCAGCAACGAGACCACCAGTGCAATGAAGCCGGCCGCGGTGAGCTGGCCGGCACTGGCCGAGAACTGCCGCAGGTAGCCTTCGGCCGCGCGCGCCGCATTGGGCACGAAGTTGGAGAAGACGTAATCGCTGAGCTGGTCGCTCCAGCGGTCGAAGACGGGGAAGGCCGAGAGCACGCCGAACACCACGATCGCCAGCGGCACCAGCGCGAACACGGTGGTGTAGGCCAGCGCCGCCGCCGCCTGGAACAGGCGGTCGTCGAGGAAGCGATGCCACAGGAAGCGGCCGAAACTGATGGCCCGTGCGCGATCCCGCGCGCGCTCCATCCACAGGTTGAGCGTATCCAAAGGTTCCATCGGTGGAAGGGTACCCGATGCGGAATGCTGGCAGGATAGCCATACTGGCGACCACACGACGAGGAGAAGCGGGCACGATGGGCGAGATTCTGGTGCTGTACTACAGCCGGGGCGGTTCGGTGGCACGGCTGGCGCGCCAGATCGCGCGGGGCATCGGCGAAGTGCCGGGCATGAGCGCGCGCCTGCGCACGGTGCCGCCGGTGGCCGCCGTGACCCAGACCGCACACCCCCCGGTCCCCGACGATGGCGCCCCCTACGTGAGCGTGCAGGACCTGGTGGAATGCCAGGGCCTGCTGCTTGGCAGCCCCACCCGCTTCGGCAACATGGCCGCGCCGGTCAAGCATTTCCTGGACGGGCTCGGCGCCGAATGGGTCAACGGCACCCTCTCCGGCAAACCGGCTGGCGTGTTCACCTCCACCGCCTCGATGCATGGCGGCCAGGAATCGACCCTGCTGTCGATGCAGGTGCCGCTGCTGCACCACGGCTGCGTGATCGTCGGCATCCCGTTCACCGAACCGGCGCTGAGCCACACCACCAGTGGCGGCACGCCGTATGGCGCCAGCCATGTGGCCGGCGCCGCCGACGACCCGCAGCCGACCGACGACGAGGCCGTGCTGGCCCGTGCACTGGGCCGCCGGGTGGCCGACATCGCACAGCGGTTGGCCCGATGAGCGCCGCGCCGCGCACGGTCCTGCTGCTGGCCCTGATGGGGCTGGCCGCGCTGTTCGCCGGTTGGTTCATCAATGACAAGCACTGGCTGGCCACCCAGCTGGTGTTCACCGCGCCGCCGCTGGCGTTGGCCGTTGCCCTGCGACTGGGCTGGGGCAAGGCCGGTTTCTGGGCCTCGGTGCTGGCCCTGGGCTGGTTCAGCCACGGGGTGATGAGTGCCTGGAGCCACCCGGAAACACGCTGGCTGGCGCTGATCGAGATCGCGCTGGCCCTGCTGGTGATCTTCAGCGCCAGCCTCCCCGGGCTGCGCGCCCGCTTCGGCAAGCGACGCTGACGCTGCGGCCGCCGGGCCGTATCATCTGTGTTCCTGGCCCCGCGCCGCTGTACCTGTCCTGGTTTCGCGCATGCACATGATGGAAGAGCTCCTGGTCGTCACCACCGGTGGCACGATCGACAAGATCTACTTCGACGACAAGTCGGACTACCAGATCGGCGACCCCCAGATCGGCATGATCCTGCGCGAGCTGGGCGTGACGTTCCGCTTCAACGTGATTCCGATCCTGCGCAAGGATTCGCTGCACATCAACGATGAGGACCGCGAACTGATCCGCGCCACCATCGCCGCACAGCCGACCCGGCACGTGCTGGTGACCCACGGCACCGATTCGATGGTGCAGACCGGCAAGGTGCTGGCGACGATCCCGGACAAGACCATCGTGATGACCGGCGCGCTGAGCCCGGCGCGTTTCCGCGGCTCGGATGCGGAGTTCAACATCGGCTGCGCGATCGGTGCGGTGCAGTCGCTGCCGAGCGGCGTGTACATCGCGATGAACGGGCGGATTTTCGACCCGCAGCACGTGCGTAAGAACGTGGCCGCGAACCGCTTCGAATCGGTCTGAGGAACAGCGTGCCGACCAAGGTCGGCACCTACCACGACGCGGCGGCTCGCATCACCGCGCGTCCCCATGCAAAAACGCCCCGGCCGGAGCCGGGGCGTGCCCATGGAGAGGGGCTTGGGCTCAGTACTGGGCGTTGAGGGTCAGGCCCGAGAAGGTGCTGTAGGCCTTCACCCGCACATACCACGTGCCGGCAGCCGGACTGTTGATGGTGCAGGTCTCGCTGTTGCCGCTCAGGTACGGGCGGCAGGTGTAGGCGGTATCGGTCGGGGCACTGCCCTGGCGCACGTACAGGTCGGCATCACCGCTGCCGCCACTGATCGCCACGCGCAGCTGGGTGCTGCCGGCCGGAACCGCAACGGTGTAGTTCAGCTCGGCACCGGTCGCGGCGCCGAGGCCGGTCACCGGCACGTTGTTCTGCAGCACGTTGCCACCCGGGTTCGGATTGCCCCCCCCGTTGATCGCTGCAGCCACTGCGGCGTTGGCGTCGATGATGCCGGCGCCGCAGCCACCCGAGCAGGCACCCGGCAGCGGCCGTGCGGTGCTCTTGATGATGCTTTCAACCTGCGCCGGGCTCAGCGGGCTCGGGGCGACCGCCTGCATCAGCGCGACCACGCCGGCGACGTGCGGCGCCGCCATCGAGGTGCCGTTGTACGAAGCGTAGCTGGCACTGCCCGGGGTGGTGGTGCCGGTGTTGAGGGTGGACAGGATGCCCTGGCCCGGTGCCGAGATGTCGATACCGGCGCCGTAGTTGGAGAAGCTGGCGCGCGCACCGGCCGAGGTGGTTGCCGCCACTGCGATCACGTTCGGGCAGTTGGCCGGTACCGACGAGGACACGTTGGTGTTGCTGTTGCCAGCGGCGACCACCACGGTGGTACCACGGCCGACAGCGCCGTTGATCGCATTCTGGTAGGTCGTCGAGCAGCTGCCGCCACCCCCCAGCGAAAGGTTGATGACCTCGGCCGGATTGGCATTGGCCGGCACGCCGCTGACGGTGCCACCGGACGCCCACACGATCGCGTCGGCAATGTCGGAGGTGTAACCGCCACACTTGCCGAGCACGCGCACCGGCACGACCTTGGCGTTGAATGCGGTACCGGCGACGCCGTTGGCGTTGTTGGTCACCGCCGCCACCGTGCCGGCGACGTGGGTGCCATGCCAGCTGGAATTGGAACCCGGATAACCGGGCTGGCACTCGTTGTCGCCGTACCAGTCGCCTTCATCGTTCGGATTGTTGTCGCGGCCACCGCCATCGCGCGCCATCGCGGCGTCGCTGATGAAGTCGTAGCCCGGCAGGATGTTGGCGTTGAGGTCGGGATGGTTGGTGATGCCGGTATCGATCACGGCCACCACCACGCCGGTGCCGGTGGACTTGTCCCAGGCCGGCCGGATGTTGATGCCGGCATTGGAGGTGCCGAAGCCCCATTGCTCGCTGAAGCGGGTGTCGTTCGGGGTCAGCGTGGCACGCATGATCTGGTCGACTTCAACGTATTCCACGTTCGGATCGGCGGCGAGCTTGCGCATCAGCAGCTCGGATTCGGCCTGGTCGAGCGGACGGTCGGTCTTGACCAGGGTCGGGCCGACGGCCAGCTTGCGGACCTGCTGCAGGCCCAGCGCGCGGCCCTGGCTGCCGGCCAGGCCGGCAGCGGCGCTCTTCAGCGAAGAGGCCAATGCGGTGGTGTTGGCCACCGGCGCGCTGCCGTCACGGTACTTCACGATGAAGCGCTGGTGGGTCGGCGCGGACTGCAGGCCGCTGAGCTGGACATCACCGGCCAGCGCAGGCGTGGCCAGCAGCAGCGATGACAGAACGGACGCACCAAGGACCACCCACACTCGACGCACACGCGGTTGCGTTACCTGGGACATCGTATTTCCCTTTCTTGTGGTGTGAATGCCGGAATCGGCAGAAGCACCGGCCCGAACCATGGGCTGGCTTGCATTGGCGAGGTTCGAAGTCCGGCGAGTCAGCGGATCCCCCTATCGATCCGCCGTGCAGATGACGCTAATGACCAAAACCGGACACCACAAGATTTTCAGCGTCTTTTCAGCAAGATGAAATGTTCGTTCTGAGACTTTCCGGGTCGAGGGTTTGTGAAGGTGAAGGAACTTTCTCGTGCCCTGCACGCACCTGACTGGGTCATCACGTGTCCTGCGATGACTTTGCCGACATCGGCGTCCGCTGATCCGGGGTCAGATCCCTTTTCCGTGGGAAAAGGGATCTGACCCCAACCGTCTGACCAGAACGCAGAAAGCCCGTCACTGGGACGGGCTTTCCGGAAGAGCAGCCGAGCGCGGGCTCGGCTCTACAATCAGGCGCGGGCGATCAGCCCAGCTTGACCAGCCAGTTGTGGCGGTCCGGCAGGCGGCCGTACTGGATGTCGGTCAGTTCCTTGCGCAGCGACATGGTCACTTCGCCGGCCGGCGCGTTGATGTCGCCCACCGAGAAACCCTCGCCCTTCAGCTGGCCGATCGGGGTGACCACTGCAGCGGTGCCGCAGGCGAACACTTCGGTGATCTCGCCGGAGGCCACGCCCTGCTTCCACTCATCGATGCTGACCTTGCGCTCTTCGACCTTCATGCCGCGGTCGCGGGCCAGCTGCAGGATGCTCTCGCGGGTGATGCCTTCGAGGATGCTGCCCGACAGCTGCGGGGTGACCAGCGTGCCGTCCTTGTAGACCAGGAACACGTTCATGCCACCCAGTTCTTCCAGGTACTTGCCCTCGACCGGGTCGAGGAACAGCACCTGCGAGCAGCCCTGCGCCTGCGCCTTCTGCTGCGGCAGCAGCGACGCGGCGTAGTTGCCACCGCACTTGGCAGCGCCGGTGCCGCCCTTGGCCGCACGTGCGTACTCGGTCGACAGCCAGATCGACACCGGGGCGACGCCCTTGGCGAAGTACGGGCCGGCCGGGCTGGCGATGACGTAGTAGCCGGCCTTGTGCGCGCCACGCACGCCGAGGAAGGCTTCGTCGCCAATCATGAACGGACGGAAGTACAGGCTCGACTCATCGGCCGACGGCACCCAGGCGCTGTCGACGGCGATCAGCTGCTTCAGCGATTCGACGAAGATCTCCACCGGCAGTTCCGGCAGCGCCAGGCGCTGCGCCGAACGCTGCAGGCGACGGCCGTTGGCATCCGGGCGGAAGGTCCAGATCGAACCGTCGGCATGGCGGTAGGCCTTGATGCCCTCGAAGATTTCCTGGCCGTAGTGCAGCACGGCCGCGGCCGGGTCCAGCTGCAGCGGACCGTAGGCGCGCACGTTGGCGTTGTGCCAGCCGGTGTCCTTGTCCCAGCGCACTTCCACCATGTGGTCGGTGAAGTGCAGGCCGAAACCCGGCTTCTCCAGGATCTGGGCGCGCTCTTCAGCGCTGCGCGGGTGGTCCGAACGGGTGACGGCGAAGCTGGGAATGGACTGGGACACCGGAGATTTCCTGTTCTGGTTGCGGGTAGTGCCCGGCCCGCGTCACTGCGGGCCGTGGGTCAAAGCATGCCGGTCTCGAGCCGGGCCGCCTCGGACATCATGTGCTGGTTCCACGGCGGGTCGAACACCAGGTCGACGTCGGCCTCGGCCACCGTCGGGATCATTTCAAGCTTGCTGCGCACATCGTCGACCAGGATCTCGCCCATGCCGCAGCCCGGCGCGGTCAGGGTCATCTTCACGTCGATCTCGCGCTTGCCTTCGTCCAGGTGCTTGATCTCGACCTCGTAGACCAGGCCCAGTTCGACGATGTTCACCGGAATTTCCGGATCGAAGCAGGTCCGCAGTTGCTGCCACACCAGCTGCTCCACCTGTTCATCGGTGGCGTCGGCCGGCAGCTCGAGCGGTGCCGGTGCCTCCTTGCCGATGGCGTCGCCGTCCTTGCCGGCGATGCGGAACAGGTTGCCCTCGACGAACACCGAATAACTGCCACCCAGCGCCTGGGTGATGTACCCATAGCTGCCGGCGGGCAGGGTCACGGTGTCGCCCTGCGGGACCATCACGGCCTCGCAATCGCGTTCGAAGTGGACAGGTTCGCTGCTACGGGAATACATGGGGACCGATATGGGGCCGTGGCCAAGGCCACGCAAGACGGCATTCTAGCCCAGCCGCCCTGCCGCCGCCGGTGCACTGCGGCAAACCACAGTATCCTGTGGGTGATCTTCAGGGAGCTTCGATGTCCTCCAATGCCGCGCGTGCCAGGACCGTGACCTGGCTCTGGCCCATCATGCTGTTGCTGGGTCTGCTTGTTGCTCCCCTCGCCTGGATGATGCTGGCGCTGATGACCGGCCGGCAGGTCGGCTGGATGGCGGTACTGACCGCCCTGGAACTGGTGTTCATGCTGCGCATGGGCACGCTGGGCCCGGGCCGGCTGCGCATCGCCCTGGTCGTGCTGGGCACCGTGCTGGTGGCCGCCGTGGCCAACTGGACCATCGCCAGCGCCTGGATGGGCGGCTCGATCGGGTTGGACCTGTGGGACGCCACGATGCGGATGGGCCCGCACCTGGCCTGGACCCTGATCAGCCTCGCCAACGGCGCGATGGAATGGCTGTGGCTGGCCCTTGGCCTGGCCGTGGGCGCCTGGCTGGCGCGCTGAGCCCACCGGCAGGTAGTGCCGGCCGCGGGCCGGCAGAGGCGTGCGGACCAAGGTCCGCACCTGCCAGTGCACCTACCATGCGTGGATGGGGGTAGTGCCGGCCGCTGGCCGGCAGAGACGTGCGGACCAAGGTCCGCACCTGCCAGTGCAGCTACCATGCGTGGATGGGGGTAGTGCCGGCCGTTGGCCGGCAAAGGGGTCAGAGCCCTTTCCTGCGGAAAGGGATCCGACCCCGGGCCTCAATGCCCGCCGTCGAGCGCCTTCAGTTCGCTCACCAGCGATGCCGCCGCTTCGGCGCCATCGCCGTACAGCATGCGCGTGTTGTCGGCGTAGAACAGCGCATTCTGGATGCCCGCAAAGCCCGTGCCCTTGCCGCGCTTGATCACCACCACGTTGCGCGCGTTGACCACGTCCAGCACCGGCATGCCGTAGATCGGGCTGGCCGGGTCGGTGCGTGCCACCGGATTGACCACGTCGTTGGCCCCGATCACCAGCACCACATCGGTGTTGGCGAATTCCGGATTGATGTCGTCCATGTCGGCGATCAGGTCGTAAGGCACGCCAGCCTCGGCCAGCAGCACGTTCATGTGCCCGGGCATGCGCCCGGCCACCGGGTGAATGGCGAACTTCACCTTCACCCCGCGCTGGCCCAGCCGCTGCGCCAGCTCCCAGATCTTGTGCTGGGCCTGCGCCACCGCCATGCCATAGCCGGGCACGATCACCACGCGTTCGGCGTAGGCCATCATCGCGGCAACGTCGGAGGCTTCGATCGGCTTCTGCGCGCCAGTGATCGCCTGCGCTTCCCCGCCGGCGCCGCCGCCGAAGTTGGAGAACAGCACGTTGCGGATCGGCCGGTTCATCGCCTTGGCCATCAGCCGGGTCAGCAGGATGCCCGCCGCGCCGACCATCATGCCGGCGATGATCAGCGCCTCGTTGCCCAGCACGTAACCTTCGAACGACACCGCCAGGCCGGTGAACGCGTTGTACAGCGAGATCACCACCGGCATGTCGGCGCCACCGATCGGCAGCGTCATCAACACGCCCAATGCCAGCGCCAGCACGAAGAAGGCGACGATCGCCCAGGTGCTGAGCGTGCTGGCCGCGATGATCGCCAGCACCACCACCGCCAGTGCCACCAGCAGGTTCATCACCTGCTGGCCGGGCCAGGTCACGCGCTTGTCGAGGCGTCCATCGAGCTTGGCCCAGGCAATCACCGAGCCGGACAGCGACACCGCACCGATCGCCGCGCCGACCACCGCCAGCAGCAGCACCGTGCCCGACGGCTGGCGCGCAGCCAGGTCGGCCAGCGCCTGTGCGCTCCAGTGGCTGGTATCACGGTTGGCGAGGAAGGCGTAGCGCAGCAGTTCCACCGCGCCGATCGCCGCCGCCGAGCCGCCGCCCATGCCGTTGTACAGCGCCACCATCTGCGGCATGTCGGTGATGGCGACCTTGCCCGCCGACCACCAGGCCAGGCCCGCGCCCAGCAGCAGTGCCACCAGGATCAGCGGCACGTTGTGCAGTTCGGGCAGGAAGAAGGTCGCCGCCGTGGCCAGCAGCATGCCCAGCCCGGCCCAGCGGATGCCACTGCGCGCGGTCAGCGGCGAGGCCATGCGCTGCAGGCCCAGCAGGAACAGCGTGGCGGCGACGAGGTAGCTGGCCTTGACCAGCCAATCGAGCAGTTCGACGGTGCTGATGTTCAAGCCTGCGGCTCCTTCGGCTCGTCCTTGCCGCCCTTGGGCCCGCTCGGCTTGAACATTTCCAGCATGCGCGCGGTGACCACGTAGCCACCGGCGGCGTTGCCGGCACCGAGCACCACGGCGAGGAAGCCCAGGGCTTTCTCCAGCGGTGTCTGCGCGTGCCCCAGCACCACCATCGCGCCGATCAGCACGATGCCGTGGATGAAGTTGGAGCCCGACATCAGCGGGGTATGCAGGATCACCGGCACCCGCGAAATGATCACGTGGCCGGCGATGGCCGCCAGCATGAAGATGTACAGCGCCACGAACCCGTCACTCACTGGCAACGCTCCCGCTCTGTCTTCGTCGCCCCATCATAACCACGGGCTGAACCCACGCGCACCCGGCGTCAACCGCGGCGGCGCTCACGCGTTGTCGATGGTGAGCCCGAGCGAGGAACCGTACCCTGTGCTGGTGAGCAGCCCCGTCCCCCCGAGCGCCGAGACCGATGCCCTGCCGGCGTCGCTGGAGGCGTTCCTGGCCAGCGTCGGCCCGCGTGCGTTCCGCTTCGCCGAGGCCGGCCTGCGGCAGCGCGAAGACGCCATGGATGCGGTGCAGGACGCGCTGCTGCGCATGCTGGACTACGCCGACAAGCCGGCTGCCGAATGGGCGCCGCTGTTCTGGAGCATCCTGCGCCGGCGGGTGATCGACCTGCAGCGCCGGCGCCGCTTCCGCCTGCCGTTCTGGCGCGACAACCAGGACGCTGAAGGCGGCGAGATCGACTGGGCCGACCCCGGCCCGGACCCGGCGCAGGCGCATGAACAGCGCCAGCAGTACCAGCAGCTGGTGGACGCGTTGCGCCGCCTGCCCGCCCGCCAGCGCGAGGCCTTCACCCTGCGCGTGCTGCAGGACCTGGACGGGGCCACCACCGCCCGCGCCATGGGCTGCAGCGAAGGCGCGGTAAAAACCCATCTGGCACGCGCCCGCCAAGCGCTGCAGGATTACCTGGAGAACCACCCGTGAACCGCTCCCTGCCTTCCGATGACACCTTGCGCAGCCTGCACGCGCAGTCGCTGCAGGCGCTGTCGCCGGCAACGCTGGCCCGGCTGCGCCAGGCTCGCCACGGCGCCACGGCTGTCCATCGCGGGCGCTGGCGCTGGTGGCTGGCCAGTGCCTGTTCGCTGGTGGTGGCATTGGGGGTCGGCCTGCAGTTCAGCGGCCACGGCACCCTGACGGGCCCGGCGCCGGCACCGGTGCTGGCCTCGGTGGAAGACAACAGCGCGCTGTACGACGAAAATCCCGATCTGTACCTGTGGCTGGGCGATACCGACCTGGCGATGGAGTGAACCATGTCCCGACTGCATACCCTGCCACTGTTGTTGACCCTGGCGCTGCTGCCGGCCGTTCCGGCGCTGGCGCAGAGCACCGCGCCCGGCCCGGCCGCCCGCGCCGCGCCGAGCGCGCCGCTGCCGGCGTGGGAACACCTGAGCGAAGCGCAGCGCGAATCCCTGCTGGCACCGCTGCGCGACCGCTGGAACAGTGCCGATGCCGGCCAGCGCCAGCGCATGCTGTCACACGGCCAGCGCTGGCAGTCGATGAGCCCGGAGGAGCGCGACAAGGCCCGCCGTGGCCTGCGCCGCTTCGAGCACATGAACCCGGAACAGCGCGAGCAGGCACGTGCCCTGTTCGGGCAGATGCGGGACATGCCGCCGGAACAGCGCGACGCCCTGCGCGAGCGCTGGTCGCAGATGACGCCGGAACAGCGCAGGGACTGGGTGCGCGACAACCCGCCGCCGGTGAAGCCGCGGTAACGCCGCGAGGAACGGGGTCAGAGCCCTTTGCTGACGCAAAGGGATCCGACCCCTGGCAGATTCCGGGGAAAGGGGTCAGATCCCTTAGCCTACGGCAAAGGGATCTGACCCCATGTCACTCACGCCTGCCAGCGCGTCTTCGCCAGCAGCTCGTCTTCCCAGTCGAAACCCAGCTGGCCCTCGCGCACGAACAAAGCGACGAAGTTGAGCAGGTTGCGCGCATACATCTCGCTGGCCTGGGTCGCGCCGCGGCTGGCCAGGCCCAGAGGGCCGTCGATGGTCACGCCCTGGTGCTCGATGCACTGCCCCGGCTGGGTCAATGCGCAGTTGCCGCCGCTCTCCGCCGCCAGGTCCACGATCACGCTGCCGGTGGCCATGCCGTCCACCATCGCGGCAGTCACGATGGTCGGCGCCGGGCGCCCCGGCACGGCGGCGGTACAGATCACCACATCCACGCTGCGCAGGTGATCGGCCAGCCGGCGCTGCTGCTCGGCACGTTCCTCATCGGTCAGTGCGCGCGCATAGCCGCCCTCGCCCGCCGCACTCACCCCGAGATCGAGGAAGCGTGCGCCCAGCGACTGGATCTGCTCACGGGTTTCCGGACGCACATCAAAGCCCTCCACCTGTGCGCCGAGACGACGTGCGGTGGCGATGGCCTGCAGGCCGGCCACGCCAGCACCGATCACCAGAACCTTGGCTGGACGTACGGTACCGGCCGCGGTGGTCAGCATCGGGAAGAAACGCGGCGCGCGCTCGGCCGCGATCAGCGCCGCCTTGTAGCCGGCCATGCCGGCCTGCGAACTGAGCACGTCCATCGCCTGCGCGCGCGTGGTGCGCGGCAGCTGCTGCAGTGGGAACAGGTGCAGGCGGTCGCCAGCGGCCAGTGCCGCAAGTGCCGGATCGCTGGCCGGGGTCAGCAGGCCGATCACGCTGGCAGCGGGCTTGAGCTGCTCCAGCACCGCCACCGGCGGTGCCTGCACGCACAGCAGGATATCGATCTCGGCCCAGCGACCTTCATCGAAAACGCGCGCACCGGCGTCGTCATAGGCAGCATCGGTAAATCCCGCCGCCAGACCGGCGCCGGCCTCATACCAGACGGTGATGCCCAAGGCACCGAGCTTGCGCGCGGTCTCCGGCGTCAGTGCCACGCGCCGTTCGCCCGGCGCGGTCTCCTTGATCCCCAGCAACGCCACGGCCATGCAGGTCCCCGCTGATCGGTGAGTTTTCCCGATCCTAGCAGGCAGCCACGGCTCAGTGCAGTGTTGCGCTGCCCGGGTCCAGCCGATCGATCACGCCCTGCATGGCGCTGTCGAAGGCACCGTCATCCACGTGGGCGCGCAGGCGGCCCAGCCGCACCATCACCGCCAGTTCTTCCGGCGAGGCCACGCAGAAGCGTACGCCACGGCGGTTGACGAACAGCAGTCGCGAGGAGATCGGGCTGACCCAGGACAGCTTGCCGGCCTGCACCTTGCCGTCCTTGTCGACGAAGTCCAGCCAGTTGCCGATTTCCATGCGGCGGAAGCGGTCGGCGTCGGCGTTGTCGAAGTCATCGGCGTCGATCTGCCCGCTCAACTCCACCGCCGGCGATTCAGCGACTGGCGGTGCCGGCAGTGCGACCTGCGGCAGTTCCGGCAACGCGCGCTGCAGTTCCGGCCGCGATTCAGCAATGCCCTGCAGGGTGTCGTGCAGGGCGTCAATGGCGCCGGTAGCGGCATCACCGTGCACGCCGACACTGGCGAAGACCTTGCTCAGCACCGGCTGCCAGGCCTGCAGCCACGGCTTGCCGACGATCTGGCGGCGGGCCTCGGCCACTTCCTCAAGCAGACCGTCGCCCAGGCTCAGCGCTTCGGTCACCGACGCGCCCTCCTCGCCCTCGCGCAGCAGCGCCAGGGTCAGGTGGTGCTGCCACGGCTGGCGCAGGAACTCGGCGATGGCCGGCGGCAGGGTCGCGTCACCGATGCGGCGATCCAGTTCGGCGCCGGCACGGGTGCGGGCCATTTCCAGCTTTTCCTGGCCGCGCTGCGTTTCAGCGGCGCGACGCTCGGCGATTTCCACGCGGCGGCGATGCTGCACGAGGAATTCGCGGAACTCTTCTTCCAGGGTCAGGAAGATCGCCAGGTTCTCGTTGAACTCGGCCACCAGGCGTTCGATGATCTCCTCGACCTTGGCCATCAGCATGCGCTCGGCCTGGCTTTCGCCGGTATTGCCCTCGCAGGCTTCGGCCAGCGAGTTGAGCAGCTTGCGGGCCGGGTGGGTCTTCTGCACGAACATGCGGCGGTCGAGCATCGCGACCTTGACGAAGGGCACGACCAGGCGGCCGATCAGCTCGCGCGAGCGACCTTCCAGTTCGCGTTCGTCCAGCATCACGTCGAACAGCATGCCGACCAGATCGATCGCATCTTCGTCCTGCGGGTCCAGCCGGGTCTGGCCCGGATCGACGCCGAGGCGGGTGGCGCTGGACAGCACTTCGCTCTTCAGCCGCTGCGCCAGTGATTCGCCGTCCTCGCCGATCGCCGCACGCAGGGTCGCGCTGGGCGTGGCCTGCAGCAGCGACAGCACCGACATCATCTCGCGCTGGCTCAACGGGCGGTGCTGGCCAACCGCGACCTGCGCGGCCGAGGTGGCGTCTTCGCGGACATGACGGGTCTGCTGCAGCAGCTCATGCAGTGCTTCCAGCAGCATCCCCTGCTGGCCCGCATACGCCTCGCTGCTGCCACCGTCTTCGCCCGGCAGGTGCTGCTGCATGTGGCCACGACGCTCGGACCAGCGCGCGGCGAAGCGCTGCGCCCAGGCCGGTGCGGCCTGTTCCTCATCGCCGAATTCGCTGTCGAAGCCCGCGCTCTGGCGCTGCTCCACCAGATCGTCCAGGCCCGAGGCCATGCGCGGGTCGGGCGCAGCCGACAGCGGACGCTGCGGCGTCCCCATCTGCGACATCACCCCGGCCGCGGCCAGTTGTTCGTCGAGCTTCTCGTAAATACGGCCCACCGGCACACGCAGGTCACGCTCGCACAGCTTGATCAGCACCAGGTGCACTTCCGGGGCCAGTTCGCAGCCGGCAAAGGCTTCATGGATGGCAACACCCAGATGCTCGGGGCTGATCGGATTGCGGTCGGCATCCAGTTCAGCGCCGCCGATCAGCCGGCCCAGGCGACGGTCGAGGCGCGCCAGCACGGGCTTGAAGTCGCGCAGCAGCACGGTGGCGAAGTTGCGTACCGCCAGCCGCGATTCCAGCACGTGTTCCGCCAGCAGGCTCAGGCCGTCCTCGGCCGGACCGGACAGGGTCGCTTCGGCCGACAACGGTTCACCGCTGGCCAGCGCCTCCCAGGCCCGCTGCAGGTGGCCGGCGAAGGCGGCGGCGATGTCCTCGCGGCGGCGGCGCAGTTCGCGCATTGCATCCAGGAACAGCAGCTGCGACGAGCCAGCATTGCCGGCGCGGTCGAACAGGGCATCGTCGAAGCGCGCCAGTGCGGCCCCGAACGCCTGGCACAGCGCCGGCAGGACCATGTCCCGGGCACGCTGGAGCTGGGCCGGGTCACGCCCCGGCGATCCCATCGGTGTGGGCACGCTCATCATTCGGGAAGGCTCCCCACCTTCTCTGGTACGACAGACAGCATGGACATCGCGACGACCGGTACACCCCATGTACCGGTATGTCGATGGTAGGCCGGCCAGCCCGTCGCGGACAGTGAAACAGTCCTCACTTCAAACCTCATGACCGGCGGCCCGGCAAGATAGATATCGTAAGCCGTGCAAGGCCTGCGAGGCGAGGGGAAGCGGTCGTCCGTTTCCCGCCAGTGGCATGACGTTCATCACAGTTTGATATTCAAGGTCCGGACGCGACACAAACGGCGTCTTTGACCACCCCGACTATAATCAAATACCCGTGATGACCGGTTCAGACTCCATGCCCGACCCCGCCGCCCTGCTCGCCCTGGATGCCCGCCGCTCAGTGCCCTCGCGGCAACTGGGCGAGCCTGGACCGGACCCGGCCACCCTGCAGCGGATGCTGGCCTCGGCGGTGCGTGTGCCCGACCACGGCAAGCGCGTGCCCTTCCGCTTCCTGAAGATCGCCGGCGATGCACGTCACACTCTGGGCGACTTCCTGGCCGAGCGAAGCCGCCAGCGCGACCCGCAGGCTGGCGAGGCGGTGTTCGAGAAGGACCGCCAGCGTTTCAGCCATGCGCCGCTGGTGATCGTGGTGGTGGCCAGCCCGCGTCCGGACCCGAAGGTGCCCGAGCAGGAACAGCTGATGACCGCCGGCTGCGTCTGCTTCGCATTGCTGCAGGCCGCGCAGGCGCTGGGCTTCGGCGCGCAGTGGCTGACCGCCTGGATGGCCTTCGATCCAGTCGTGCAGGCCCATCTGGGCCTGGCCGAGGGCGAGCGGATCGCCGGTTTCATCCACATCGGTACACCCAAGGCCGCCGTGCCCGAGCGCGAGCGCCCCGACCCGGTGGCCCTGCTGCGCGACTGGACGCCGCCGGCATGACCCTGCCGGCTCCGCCGTCGTCGCTGTACCTGGTTGATGCCAGCATCTACGTGTTCCGCGCCTGGCATTCGCTGCCAGACCAGTTCCAGGACGCGCAGGGCTGGCCGACCAACGCCGTGCACGGCTTCGCCCGCTTCCTGCTCGATCTGCTCGAACGCGAGCGTCCGCAGCACATCGCCATCGCCTTCGACGAAGCACTGGACAGCGGCTTCCGCCATCGCCTGTATCCGGCCTACAAGGCCAACCGTGACCCGGCGCCGGAAGCGCTCAAGCGCCAGTTCGTGCACTGCAAGGCCTTGTGCGCGGCACTCGGCCTGGCCGTCCTGGCCCACCACGAGTACGAGGCCGACGACCTGATCGGCAGTGCGCTGCACGTGCACCGTGGCAGCCATCGCGGGGTGATCATCTCCGCCGACAAGGACCTGTCGCAGCTGCTGCTCGACCACGACGAGCAGTGGGACTACGCGCGCAACCAACGCTGGGACGTGGCGGGCGTAAAGGCGCGGCACGGCGTGCACGCGCACCAGATCGCCGATTACCTGGCACTGTGCGGTGACGCCGTGGACAACATTCCCGGTGTCAGTGGCGTCGGCAGCAAGTCCGCCGCCGTGCTGCTGGCCCACTTCGGCAGCATGGATGCGCTGTACGAACGCCTGGACGAAGTGCCGTTCCTGCGCCTGCGCGGCGCCGCACAGATGGCGGTGCGCCTGCGCGAGCAGCGCGAGCACGCCCAGCTCTGGCGCCAGCTGACCACCATCGCGCTGGACGCGCCGCTGGAGGGCAGCCAGCCTGGGCTGCTGCGCCAGGCCGCCGACCCGGAGCTGCTCGGCGGCCTGTGCCAGACCCTGCGCTTCGGCCCGATGACCCGCCGCCGGCTGTTCGATGCCGCCGGCGTGGCCGACCCTCTTCCCACCCACAGCGAGCCCGCATGAGCCAGCGCAACACCGAAGCCCCGCGCGTCGTCTATGAAGGCAAGTACCAGCGCATGCTGGTGCGCGGCACCTGGGAATACAGCGAACGCACCCACGCCGGTGGCCTGGCGGCGATCATCATCGCCGTCACCCCCGAGGACAACGTGCTGTTCGTCGAACAGTTCCGCGTGCCGTTGCAGGCCCCGACCATCGAGATGCCGGCCGGCCTGGTCGGCGACATCGATGCCGGCGAGTCGATCGAAGTCTCGGCTGTGCGCGAACTGGAAGAAGAAACCGGCTGGACCGCCGATCACGCCGAAGTGCTGATGATCGGCCCGACGTCGTCCGGTGCCAGCAGCGAGAAGATCGCCTTCGTACGCGCCACCGGCCTGCGCCGGATCGGCGAAGGTGGCGGCGATGACAGCGAAGACATCACCGTGCACGAGATTCCGCGCGCGCAGGCGGCGGCGTGGCTGGTGCAGAAGATGGGCGAAGGCTACGAGCTGGATGCCAAGCTGTGGGCCGGCCTGTGGATGATCGAGCACCACCTGGACGGGCGCCCGCGTGGCTGACGCCGATCTGCATGCACTGCCGGCGCTGCTTGGCGCCGATGATCCGGCAATCTACGCGATCCACCGGGCGCAGGGCGCGTCGCCGTACCTGCTGCTGGCCGACCACGCCGGCCAGCAGGTGCCGCGTGCCCTCGCCGGCCTGGGCTTGCCGCAGGTCGAACTGGATCGCCACATCGGCTGGGACATCGGCATTGCCGGCACCACCCGCGCACTGGCCGAACGGCTGGATGCCTGGGCAATCGAACAGACCTATTCGCGGCTGCTGATCGACTGCAACCGCCCGCTGGCCTCGCCCACACTGATCCCGGACGTGAGCGACCACACCGTGGTCCCGGGCAATGCCGGGCTGTCGGCGGCGCAGCGGCAACAGCGCATTGATGCGATCCACGCGCCGTACCACGCACGCATCGACGCGGAACTGGACGCACGCCGCG
The DNA here is from genome assembly GCF_003205835.1 of Stenotrophomonas maltophilia. Lineage (GTDB taxonomy): Bacteria > Pseudomonadota > Gammaproteobacteria > Xanthomonadales > Xanthomonadaceae > Stenotrophomonas > Stenotrophomonas riyadhensis. Next base: position 779,900 of record NZ_CP029773.1, on the reverse strand, counting down.
ATGCCGGTCGCCCTACCCTGCTGGTGATGATGCACAGCTTCACGCCAACGATGAACGGCATGCAGCGGCCGTGGCATGCCGGCGTGCTGTACCACCAGGACACGCGGTTCGCGCATGCACTGCTGCAGGCACTGCGCGACGAAGGCGACCTGGTGGTGGGCGACAACGAACCGTATTCGGTCAGCAGCACCAGCGACTACGCGGTGCCGGTGCATGGCGAAGGCCGCGGGCTGGTGCATGTGGAACTGGAGATCCGCCAGGACCTGATCGCCGATGCCGCCGGGCAGCAGGCATGGGCGGAGCGGCTGGCGCGGATCTTCGGCGTGCTGCAACCGCAGCTGCTGGCCGCCGGGTGATTTACCCAGGCTTGGTAGTGCCGGCCGCTGGCCGGCAACTGCAATGATTCAACGGACCTGGGGTTGCCGGCCAGCGGCCGGCACTACCGCAATTCGGGCGCATCCATCCACGGGAACGGCTTGAACCCGTGCACCTGCACGGTCGCACCGGTGGCGTCGAAGTCATCCTTGGGAGCGGCTGGCGCGGATCTTCGGCGCGCTGCAACCGCAGCTGCTGGCCGCCGGGTGATTTACCCAGGCTTGGTAGTGCCGGCCGCTGGCCGGCAACTGCAATGATTCAACGGACCCGGGGTTGCCGGCCAGCGGCCGGCACTACCGCAATTCGGGCGCATCCATCCACGGGAACGGCTTGAACCCGTGCACCTGCACGGTCGCACCGATCGCTTCGAACTGATCCTTGATCGCCTGCGCACGGCGACGATCCAGCGCTTCACCCAGCACCAGCGGCAACGCGCGGCAGCACGCCAGCGCCTCGCCCACCGGCATCTCCAGCAGGCGCGCCACGCGCTGCGCAGCGGCCTTCAGCTGGTCTGCCGGGCACGCCACCAGGCACAGGTCGAACGAAGCGAAGATGCCTTCGCCCACCCCTGCCTCGCGCGCCGCCGCCAGTGCTTCAGCACCCGCTTCGCCCAGGGCCTCGTCGATACCCTCGACCTGCTGGAATGCGTCGTACTCGGCGTAGTAGGCCAGCGCCTGCGCGTAGTCCTGCAGCGACGACAGCGGGCGTTGCCGCTTCTGCACATCCAGCACGTCGGCAAACGTGGCCGGCTCAAGATACGGGAACAGCCCCATCGCTGCCGAAGCGGCCGATCGCTCGCCGTCGTCATCCAGCGCTTCATCACTGGATGACGGCAACCACAACCGTGCCGCCAGCAGGTCCTCGTCGCTCGCCATCACCCAGCCGAAGGCATTCCACACCGCATCGTCATCGTTGCAGGCAGCGAAGGCATGCAGGGTCTGTTGCAGGTCCAGCAGTTCGATCATGCGTCGGTGCTCAGGCAGGCAGTCGCTGCCGAGTCTACCGGCGCCGGGCGCAGGCCCAGCGCGATCACCACGCCGAGCGCGGCGAACAGCGCAGCGCCGTACTGTGCGTTGACCATGCCCTGCAGGGCATCCGGGCTGGTTGCCGCCTGCGTGCCGCGCGCAGCGTTGGCGATCATCACCAGTACCGCCAGTCCCAAGGCGCCGCCGATCTGCTGGGCAGTGGCCGCCATGCCGGACGCAACGCCTTGCTGCGGCCCCGGCACGCCCTGCCCGGCCACGATCCACATCGCCGTCCAGCTCATGCCCTGGCCGACGCTGAGCACCACGATGCCCGGCAACAGCGGCCAGTAGCTGGCGCCATGCGGCATCGCCAGCGCCACTGCGGCGATGCCGACGGCACCTGCGGCGAAGCCCCAGGCCAGCACCTGCCGTGGCGAACGGCGCTGCAGCATGCGTTCGGCAATCCGGATGCCGAAGGTGCACACCAATGTCGGCAGCAGGAAGGCCATACCGGCCTGCAGCGGGCTCCAGCCATAGCCATCCTGGAAGTAGAGCGCCAGGAAGTAGTACTGCACGCCATAGCTGCTCATGAAGGCGAAGGTCAGGCCGAGTGCCGCGCGCAGGCCGGGCAGGCGCAGCAGCGCAAACTGCATCAGCGGGTCACGGCTGCGCTTTTCGATCTGTACGAACACCGTCAACAGTACGGCTGAAAGCAGCAGGCAGATGAGCGTGGCCGGCGCCGTCCAGCCCCACTCCGGCCCTTGCACCAGGGTGGTCACCAGCAGGCTGCCGCCGGCCGTGACGGTGAGGCAACCGGCCAGATCGAATGAACGGCCCCGCACCCGTGGACCATCGGCCGGCAACCACGCACCGGCTGCGACCGCGCACGCCGTGGCCAGCGGCACGATCACCGCCAGCACCGCCGGCCAGCCGAACGCCTGGGTCAGCACGCCACCGAGCAGCGTGCCCAGCGCCAGGCCGACCGCGCTGGCCATGCTCCAGATCGCCAGCGCGCGGTTGCGCACCGGGCCTTCCGCGTACAGCGTGTTGATCAGCGCCAGCGTGGCCGGGAACAGCAACGCGGCACCGATACCCTGCGCCGCGCGCGCGATGATCAACAGCGTGGCGTTCGGCGCCAGCGCACCGAGCAGCGAGGCCAGCGCGAACAGCAGCATGCCCAGCCGGTAGAAGCGGCGGCGGCCGATCAGGTCGGCGGCGCGCCCGCCCAGCAGCAGGCTGCCGCCGAAGGCCACGGTGTAGGCACTGACCACCCATTGCAGCTGCTGCGCGTTGATCTGCAGCGCGCGGCCCATGTCATGCAGGGCAACGAAGATGATGGTGGCATCCAGGGCAATGATCAGCTGGGCGGTGGCCAGCAGGGTCAGCGCCCAGCGCGGGTATTTGAGGGGAGGCATCGGCGGTCTGGCGCGGTGGGGGAGCGCAGTCTCATTGATGCGAGCCAATCAATAAACCCCTCCCCGACCATATCTGTCATGATTTTCGGCATGAATGGAGCTTCGATGGACCTCAATGCGGTGCGCATGCTGGTGCAGGTGGCCGAAGCGCGCAGTTTCACCGTGGCCGCCGGCCAACTGGGCCTGAGCCAGTCCGGCCTGTCGCGCGCGATCGGGCGGCTGGAAGCCACGCTGGGGGTGAAGCTGCTGCAGCGGAACACCCGCAACGTGGCGCTGACCCCGGATGGCCGCCAGTTCGTGGAACAGGTGTCGCCGCTGCTGGCCGGCCTGGACGATGCCGAGCGGCAACTGGCCGACCGCCCGTGCACGCCCTCGGGCACGTTGAAGATCAGTGCGCCGTCGATGTTCGGGCGCAAGGTGCTGGTGCCGATGCTGGCGCCGTTGCTGCAGCAGCATCCGCAGCTGCAGGTGGAAGCGGTGCTCAGCGACCGCCTGGTCGATCTGGTCGAGGAAGGCTTCGATGCCGCGCTGCGCACCGGCGTCATCGCCGACCAGCGCATCGTCGCGCGGCCCTTGCGGCCGCTGCGCTGGGTGACGGTGGCCAGCCCGGGCTATCTGGCCCGTTGTGGCGCACCGGACGATGTGGCCGCGCTGCAGGATCATGCCTGCCTGGCGGTGCGCAACCTGCGCAGCGGCCGGCTGGTGGACTGGCAGTTCCTGCAGCACGGGCAACTGCGTGAGTTCACGCCCCCGACGCGGATGGTGTTCGACAGCGGCGATCCGCTGGTGGAAGCGGCCATCGCCGGCATCGGCATCGTGCAGGTGATGGATTTCGCCGTGGCCGACGCCTTGGCCGATGGCCGCCTGCAGCGCGTGCTGCAGCCGTTTGAAGGCCGCAGCCGTGCACTGTCACTGATCTATCCGCCCTCGCGGCAATGCTCGCCAAAGCTGCAGGTACTGGCCGACGCGTTGCTGGCTGGGGATTGGTAGCGCCGGCCGCTGGCCGGCGCCTGCGTGGATCCAACCGTTTCCGGGTTGCCGGCCAGCGGCCGGCACTACCGGGCTGCGGTAGATCCACGCCGTGCGTGGATGGGGTTGCGGCTCGGGGTCAGAGCCCTTTCCGCGGGAAAGGGATCCGACCCCTGGGCAATCAACGATCAGGCGAAGCTATCGGTGGCGCGCACCAACGCGTCCACGTTCTCGGCCTCGAACGCCGAGTGACCCGAAGCCGGGGTGATTTCCAGCTTCGCCTTCGGCCACACCTTGGTCAGGTCCCAGGCATTGGCCAGCGGGCAGACCACGTCGTAGCGGCCGTGCACGATCACGCCCGGAATATCGGCGATGCGGTGGGCGTCGCGCAGCAGCTGGTCTTCCACCTCGAAGAAGCCGCCGTTGACGAAGTAATGGTTCTCGATGCGGGCAAAGGCCAGCGCGAAGTGCGGGTCTTCGTGGCTGTTGATGAAGTCATCATCGACGTGCAGGAAGCTGGTCGCGCCTTCCCACACCGCCCACGCCTTGGCCGCTTCCAGGCGGGTGGTTTCGTCGTCGCTGGTCAGGCGGCGGTGGAAGGCCGAGATCAGGTCATGACGCTCCACCGAAGGAATCGGCTTGAGGTAATGCTCCCACGCATCCGGGAACAGGCGGTTGGCGCCTTCCTGGTAGAACCATTCCAGCTCCCAGCGACGCAGCATGAAGATGCCGCGCAGGACCAGTTCGGTCACGCGCTGCGGGTGGGTCTCGGCATAGGCCAGTGCCAGGGTCGACCCCCAGCTGCCGCCGAACACCTGCCAGCGATCAACCTTGAGGTGCTCGCGCAGCTTCTCGATATCGGCGACGAGGTCCCAGGTGGTGTTGTCCACCAGGTCCGCGTGCGGGGTGGAACGGCCGGCACCGCGCTGGTCGAACAGGATGATGCGGTACTTGGACGGGTCATGGAACTGGCGCATCTTGTCGCTGCAGCCGCCGCCCGGGCCACCGTGCAGCATCACCACCGGCTTGCCGTCCGGGTTGCCGCACTGTTCGAAGTACAGCGTGTGGCGGTCGTCGACCTTCAGGGTGCCGACGTCGTAGGGGGTGATGGCGGGGTACAGCGTACGCATGCTTGCAGCTCCAGGGTGATGCCCTGCCGGGGCAGGAGAACCTCCATTCTAGGCCGGACGCCGGCCCAGGGTGATGCGGTCGCGCTGCTCCAGATCCTGCACGGTCTGCACTTCCGCAAAACCCGCCGCGTCGAACAGCGCGCGGATCGCCACGCCCTGGTCCCAACCGTGCTCGATCAGCAGCCAACCGCCGGGCAGCAGGTGGGCCTGGCCACCGTCGACGATGCGGCGGATGTCATCCAGCCCGTCCACGCCGGAGGCCAGCGCGGTGGCCGGTTCGAAGCGCAGGTCGCCCTGTGCCAGGTGCGGATCGTCGCTGGCGATGTACGGCGGATTGCTGGCGATCAGGTCGAACCGCGCGCCCTGCAGCGGCGCATACCAGTCCTGCCCGCCCTCGGCGAAGCGGACGTTGCGCAGTTCATGGCGGGCGGCATTGCGCGCGGCCACGGCCAGCGCACCCGGGCTGGCATCGGTGGCCAGCACCTGCGCCTGCGGCCGTTCGCTGGCCAGCGCCAGAGCGATCGCACCGCTGCCAGTGCCGAGGTCGGCCAGCTGCAGCGCCTGGTCTGATGGCAGGCGCTCCAGCGCCAGCTCGACCAGCAGTTCGGTTTCCGGCCGCGGGATCAGCGTGGCCGGGTCGACCTCCAGGTCCAGCGTCCAGAAACCGCGGCGGCCGGTCAGGTAGGCCACCGGCTCGCCGGCCACGCGGCGGGCCAGCAACGCTTCGAAGGCGGCCTGGTCGGCGGCGGCCAGCGGATCGGTGGCATGCGCGAACAGCCAGCTGCGCGGGCGGTCCAGCACGTGCAGCAGCAGTAGTTCGGCCTCGTGGCGGGCCTCGACGCCGCCAAGGCGGGCACTGGCCTCGGCCACGATCTGGCGCAGGGAGGGTTCGGGTTGGAAAGACATGCCGCAATTGTAGAGCCGAGCCCATGCTCGGCTGCTCCACCCGCAGCCGAGCATGGGCTCGGCTCTACAAAAGCTGGAATCCGTTCAGGTTTCGCCAGAGGGCATAAGGAGGGGCTATCGGCCGCATTCTGCGCCTCCGGGAGCTTTCCCTTGTCACACAGGCAGTTGCAGGATGAGGGCGGCAAGGTTCAGTGCCGGCTCATGGGATTTTGATAGACTCCATCTATCAAATAGATGCAATCAATGGATTGTTCTTATCGCGAGCGAATCGGTAACCTAGGTCCTGTCGATTCACCCACTCCCCTTCACCAGAGGAAAAACGATGTCCCTGATCAACACCCAGATCCAGCCGTTCGAAGCCAACGCTTACCACAATGGCGAGTTCATCAAGGTTTCCGACAACAGCCTGAAGGGCCAGTGGTCCGTCCTGATCTTCATGCCGGCCGCCTTCACCTTCAACTGCCCGACCGAGATCGAAGACGCCGCTGACCACTACGCCGAGTTCAAGAAGGCCGGCGCCGAGGTCTACATCGTCACCACCGACACCCACTTCTCGCACAAGGTGTGGCACGAAACCTCGCCGGCCGTCGGCAAGGCCCAGTTCCCGCTGGTCGGCGACCCGACCCACCAGCTGACCCGCGCCTTCGGCGTGCACATTGAAGAAGAAGGCCTGGCCCTGCGCGGCACCTTCATCATCAACCCGGAAGGCGTGATCAAGACCCTGGAGATCCACTCCAACGAGATCGCCCGTGACGTCGCCGAGACCCTGCGCAAGCTGAAGGCTGCCCAGTTCACCGCCGCCAACCCGAACCAGGTCTGCCCGGCCAAGTGGAAGGAAGGCGAGAAGACCCTGACCCCGTCGCTGGACCTGGTCGGCAAGATCTAAGGCAGTACCGGCCTGCCGTGGCCCCACGCCACGGCGCGCCCTTCATCCCCGTGCCGGTCCCCCCGCCGGCGTGGGGGTGAACCCAAGACAGCCAACGCTCGCCCGCCTTGGCCAGCCAGCCCCTTCCACGGTCGCTGTCTTGGGTTCACCCCTACCCCCTGCTGGTCCGCTACCTTCTACAGCGGTGCCACGCCCCCTGTTTGCCTGAAGCCAGGAGATGACCCGATGTTGGACGCCAACCTGCAGTCGCAGCTGAAGACCTATCTGGAGCGCGTGACCCGCCCGATCCAGATCACCGCGCACGCCGACGACGGCGCCAAGTCGCAGGAAATGCTGGAACTGCTGCAGACCCTGGAAAGCCTGTCGGACAAGATCTCGCTGCAGGTGCTGCGCGATGGCCAGGGCCGCGTGCCGTCCTTCGACCTGGGCACCCCGGGCCAGGATATCCACCTGACCTTCGCTGGCCTGCCGATGGGCCACGAGTTCACCTCGCTGGTGCTGGCGCTGCTGCAGGTCGGCGGCCACCCGTCCAAGGCCACCGCCGAGCTGATCGAGCAGGTGCAGAACCTGGAAGGTGAATACAAGTTCGAAACCTACTTCTCGCTGTCCTGCCAGAACTGCCCGGACGTGGTGCAGGCGCTGAACCTGGCCGCGGTGCTCAACCCGCGCATCCAGCACGTGGCCATCGACGGTGCCCTGTTCCAGGACGAAGTCGAGCAGCGCGAGATCATGTCGGTGCCGACCGTGTACCTCAACGGTGAAGTCTTCGACCAGGGCCGCATGACCCTCGAGCAGATCGTGGCCAAGCTGGACACCAATGCCAGCAAGCGCGATGCCGAGAAGATCGCGGCCAAGGACGCCTTCGATGTGCTGGTGGTGGGCGGTGGCCCGGCCGGTGCGGCAGCGGCGATCTATGCTGCACGCAAGGGCATCCGCACCGGCATCGCCGCCGAGCGTTTCGGAGGCCAGGTGCTGGACACCATGGCGATCGAGAACTTCATTTCGGTGAAGGAGACCGAAGGCCCGAAGCTGGCCACGGCGCTGGAACAGCACGTGCGCGAGTACGAGGTGGACATCATGAACCTGCAGCGCGCCAGTGCGCTGGTGCCGGCCGGTGAAGACGGCCTGGTGCAGGTGCAGCTGGAGAACGGCGCGGTGCTGAAGTCGCGCTCGGTGATCCTGTCCACCGGCGCGCGCTGGCGGCAGATGAACGTGCCGGGCGAAGACCAGTACCGCAACAAGGGCGTGGCCTACTGCCCGCACTGCGATGGCCCGCTGTTCAAGGGCAAGCGCGTGGCGGTGATCGGCGGCGGCAACTCCGGCGTGGAAGCGGCCATCGACCTGGCCGGCATCGTGTCGCATGTAACCCTGCTGGAGTTCGATTCCAGCCTGCGCGCCGATGAAGTGCTGCAGAAGAAGCTGCGCAGCCTGGCCAACGTCACCGTGCTGACCAGCGCACAGACCACCGAAGTGCTGGGCGACGGCAGCCGTGTCACCGGCCTGGTCTACAAGGACCGCGTCGGCGGTGATGCCCACCGCGTCGAGCTGGAAGGCATCTTCGTGCAGATCGGCCTGCTGCCCAACACCGAGTGGCTGAAGGATGTGGTGGCGCTGTCGCCGCGTGGCGAGGTGGTCATCGACGACCGCGGCCAGACCAACCTGCCAGGCGTGTTCGCTGCTGGCGATTGCACGACGGTACCCTACAAGCAGATCATCATCGCCATGGGCGCCGGTTCCACCGCCGCACTGAGCGCGTTCGACCACCTGATCCGCTCGTCGGTGAGCAACAGCAGCGGTGCCGTTGCTGAAGCAGCCTGATCCACCGTTCCCAGATCACCGGGAACATTGTCTGCCTGTCGGGTAACCACGCCGTCAGCCGGTCCGTTACCCCTGGGGTGTAAGGATGAACCTACGTGATCTGAAGTACCTGGTAGCCCTGGCCGACCACAAGCATTTCGGCCGGGCTGCCGCCTCCTGCTTCGTCAGCCAGCCCACGCTGTCGACGCAGATCCGCAAGCTGGAAGAAGAGCTGGGCCTGCCGCTGGTGGAACGCGCACCGCGCAAGGTGATGCTGACCCCGGCCGGGCAGGAAGCGGCGGCACGGGCACGGGTGATCGTGTCCGAAGTGGAACAGCTGAAGGAAGCGGCGCGACGCAGCCGCGATCCGGAAGCCGGTACCGTGCGCCTGGGGATCTTCCCGACCCTCGGCCCGTACCTGCTGCCGCATGTGATCCCACGCATCCGCGATCGCTTCCCGGAGCTGGAACTGCTGCTGGTCGAGGAAAAGAGCGATGTGCTGCTGGATCGCCTGCGCGAAGGCAAGCTAGACGCTGCACTGCTGGCCCTGCCGGTGATCGACGACCAGCTGCATGCCGAGTTCCTGTTCGAGGAACCGTTCCTGCTGGCCGTGTCCGGGCGCCACCCGTTGGCCCGTCGCGAACACCTGGACGTGCAGGAACTGGCCACGCAGAAGCTGCTGCTGCTGGAAGATGGCCATTGCCTGCGCGACCAGGCGCTTGAAGTCTGCCGCCTGTTCGGTGCCAACGAGAAGTCCGAGTTCCGCGCCACCAGCCTGGAAACGCTGCGGCAGATGGTCGCCGCCGACGTCGGCATCACCCTGCTGCCGAGCCTGTCGGTGCAGCCGCCGGTGCCGCGCTCGAACAACATCCGCCTGCTCGATTTCACCGGCGAAGGTCGTCCCAGCCGCCGCATCGCCATGATCTGGCGGCGCAGCTCGGCCATGAACGACTTCCTGATGGAGCTGGCCGATCAGTTCAAGCGCCTGCCGCAGGCGCTGTTCACGCTGGAGGCGCTCAATGCCGCCAGCGATGCACCCGCCCTGCCCGGCCCCGCGCTGAACGGCTGAACCCCCGCAGCACCGGCCTGGAATCGGCAGGAGTCGATTCCGGTCGCATTTGTCCCCACAATACAGACAGGCGGCGCCAGCAGGTGCCGCCTTTTGCATGGCTTTCAACCAAGGAGCTTCACCATGAGTACCGCCAGCGGCCTGCCGCCGTCGATCACCGTTTCCACCTTCGACATGGACCGCCTGGACGCCATGCTCGAATCCCCTGCGCTGAGCCAGACGCCTGCCGCGCTCGCGCTTGCTGAAGAACTCAACCGTGCCACCGTGCTGGCACCGGACCAGATTCCCGAAGGCATCGTCATGATGCATTCGCGCGTGGAGTGCGAAGATGAAGTGTCGGGCGAGAAGCACGTCCTGACCCTGGTCTTCCCCCGCGAAGCCAACGTCGATGAAGGCAAGGTTTCCGTGCTGGCCCCGGTCGGCAGTGCCCTGCTCGGCCTTTCGATCGGCCAGAGCATCGACTGGAACGCGCCCGGCGGCCGCAAGCTGCGCCTGCGCGTGACCGCGGTCCACAACGACCGCCCCTGATTACCGCTGCGCACCGCGCGCGATTCGATCCCCCTGCACCAGGAGCCGTAATGAGTACCCCGTCCAAACTGTCCCAGCTGCGCGAACTGTCCGTGGTCGTTGCCGATACCGGTGACTACGAGGCGATCAAGCGCCTGCAGCCGGTGGACTGCACCACCAACCCGACCCTGGTGAAGAAGGCGCTGGACCTGCCGGTCTACGCCGAGCTGATCGAACGCGAACTGGCCTGGGGCCGCCAGCAGAGTGGCGACCGCGAAGCGGTGGTGCACGCCGTGGCCGACCGCCTGACCATCGGCGTCGGCGCGCTGCTGAGCACGCTGGTGCCGGGCCGCGTGTCCACCGAAGTGGATGCCGACCAGGCCCACGACACCGCTGCCACCGTGGCCAAGGCCCGCCAGTTCATCCAGATGTACGCCGATGCCGGCGTGCCGCGCGAGAAGATCCTGATCAAGATCGCCGCGACCTGGGAAGGCGTGGAAGCCGCGCGCATCCTGCAGGCCGAGGGCATCGACTGCAACCTGACCCTGATCTTCAACGCGACCCAGGCGCTGGCCTGCAGCGAAGCCGGCGCGTTCCTGATCTCGCCGTTCGTCGGCCGCATCCTGGACTGGTACGTGGCCAACGGCCAGACCCCGGCCAACATCGATGAAGACCCGGGCGTGAAGTTCGTGCGTGGCGTGTATGCCGAATTCAAGCGCCGCGGTTCGCCGACGGTGGTGATGGGCGCCTCGTTCCGTTCGACCGCGCAGATCGAAGCGCTGGCCGGCTGCGACCGCCTGACGATTTCGCCGGACCTGCTGGAGAAGCTGGACGCCGACCACGGCGAGCTGCCGCGCAAGCTGGTGGCCGGTGCGGCGGATGGCGCGGCGGTGACCCCGATCGATGCCGCGAAGTTCGCAGCCGACCTGGCGGCCGATCCGATGGCGACCGAGAAGCTGGCGACCGGTATCGATGCATTTGCCAAGGATCTGCAGGCGCTGCGCGAGCGCATTCGTTCGGAACTGTGAGGATTCCGGCCAACGGCTGAGCCCCTCGTGGCGGGGGCTTGGTCGCGAACTGCGTGGAGCAAAAGCCGCGCTGGGTCGGGCGGGTTGGGTTCGCGGGGGACGCCGTGAACCCATCCATGGGGGCTTGGCCGCGGCATCCATGCCGCGGACACCCCCGCGAACCCAACCCGCCCGCCCTCTGACAGTTTTCTGTGGCCGGCCGCCACGGAAGAAAGAAAGAAGAGCAACAGCGGGTCGCGCGCTTCGCTTGCTCGCAGCCGAGCATGGCTTGGCTCTACAGGAAGCAGAAGCAAAAAAGAAAAAGGACGCGGCGAAGGCCGCGTCCTTTTTCTTTTCTTTCAGTTCGTCAGTAACCCATGCTCTTGCCCACCGTCACCGGGAAACTGTCGAAGGTGGGACGGGGGCGGCTGGCAGGACCGTTGGCGCCATGGATGGCGCCATCGAGCCCCCAGGGACGGGTTTACGGCGTGTCCTGCCAGCCGCCCCCGTCCCGCCAAATCATCAGCAACCCAGAGCCGCTTTGGATGTTGATGTTGATGTTGATGTTGACGTTGCCCGCCGCAGGCGGACCACCGCGCGTCAGCGCGGCGCCTCCACATCCAGCCCGATCGGGCAGCTCACGCCGGTGCCGCCGATGCCGCAGTAGCCGTTCGGATTCTTCGCCAGGTACTGCTGGTGATAGTCCTCAGCGTAGTAGTACGCCGGTGCCGGGTACACGATCTCGGTGGTGATCGGCCCGTAGCCGGCTGCGGCCAGCTGCGCCTGGTAGGCCTCGCGGCTGGCCAGCGCGGCAGCGTACTGCGTCTCGTCGGTAGCGTGGATCGCCGAACGGTACTGGGTGCCGGTGTCGTTGCCCTGGCGCATGCCCTGGGTCGGGTCGTGGCTTTCCCAGAACAGCTGCAGCAGCCGCTCCAGGCTCACCACCGCCGGGTCGAACACCACCTGCACCACTTCGGTGTGGCCGGTCAGCCCCGAGCAGACCTCTTCATAGGTCGGGTTCGGGGTGATGCCGCCGGCATAGCCGACCGAGGTGCTGTACACGCCCGGTTCGGTCCAGAACTTGCGCTCGGCGCCCCAGAAGCAGCCCAGCGCGAAGCGGATCTGCTGCAGGCCGGCGAAACGGTCCTTCAGCGGATGGCTGTTCACGAAGTGCTGGTTGCTGTGCAGCGGCAGCGGTTGGTCACGCCCCGGCAGTGCTTCTTCCGGGCGCGGCAGGCGCTGCTTGAAGGCGCCGATGCCGAGGATGCCCTGGCCAATTCCCAACATGATGCGCTCCTACGCCGGAAGGCCGGCTATGTCGTCTGCATCGGAAATGGGGGCGTCCGGCGCGTGGCCCAAGTCCAGCGCCGCCACGATGTCCTCGGCCTGCGGCCGCGCCGCGTCGGGGATCCCGACCCGCAGCACGCCGAACAGCGGCAGCTCGCCCATGCCGCCCAGCAACGACTCGCCGAACACGAAGGCCGGGATGCCAGCGTCTTCCAGCGCGTGCTTGACCAGGTGGGCGTCGAACAGGTTGTCGGCCTTGTACACGATGTGCATGCGGCAGCTCCGTGGGAGAGAGTTCCAGCATACGCCCCGGGACTGAATGGTGGCGCTGTGCTCGCCGGCCAGCGGCCGGCGCTACCGGGAAGAGGGCCTGGTAGTGCCGGCCGCTGGCCGGCATCCCCACGCCCCACCGGGCAGCCCTGCCCGGTACGCGCTAGACTGTTGGTCTTTCTGCCTTTCTTTTCGCCGACTCATGTCCGAGCACACCCCCGCCAGCCCCGAGACCCCCGCCGACAGCCACGAAAAGCGCGATTTCATCCGCCAGATCGTGCGCGAGGACCTGGCCAGCGGAAAGCACCAGGCGATCAAGACCCGTTTCCCGCCGGAACCGAACGGCTACCTGCACATCGGTCATGCCAAGTCGATCTGCCTGAACTTCGGCATCGCCGGCGAGTTCAGCGGCGTCTGCAACCTGCGCTTCGACGACACCAACCCGGCCAAGGAAGACCCGGAATACGTGGCCGCGATCCAGGACGACGTGCGCTGGCTGGGCTTCAGCTGGAACGAGCTGCGCCACGCCTCGGACTACTTCCAGACCTATTACCTGGCCGCCGAGAAGCTGATCGAACAGGGCAAGGCCTATGTCTGCGACCTGTCGGCCGAGGAAGTGCGCGCCTACCGTGGCACGTTGACCGAACCGGGCCGCCCGTCGCCGTGGCGCGACCGCAGCGTCGAGGAAAACCTCGACCTGTTCCGCCGCATGCGCGCCGGTGAGTTCCCGGATGGCGCGCGCACCCTGCGCGCGAAGATCGACATGGCCAGCGGCAACATCAACCTGCGCGATCCGGCCCTGTACCGCATCAAGCACGTCGAGCACCAGAACACCGGCAATGCGTGGCCGATCTACCCGATGTACGACTTCGCGCACGCGCTGGGCGACTCGATCGAGGGCATCACCCACTCGCTGTGCACGCTGGAATTCGAAGACCACCGCCCGCTGTACGACTGGTGCGTGGACAACGTCGATTTCGCGCACGACGACGCGCTGACCCAGCCGCTGGTCGATGCCGGCCTGCCGCGCGAAGCCGCCAAACCGCGCCAGATCGAGTTCTCGCGCCTGAACATCAACTACACGGTGATGAGCAAGCGCAAGCTGATGGCGCTGGTCACCGAGCAGCTGGTGGACGGCTGGGAAGACCCGCGCATGCCGACCCTGCAGGGCCTGCGCCGCCGTGGTTACACCCCCGCCGCGATGCGCCTGTTCGCCGAGCGCGTGGGCATCAGCAAGCAGAATTCGCTGATCGACTTCAGCGTGCTGGAAGGCGCGCTGCGCGAAGACCTGGACAGTGCAGCGCCGCGCCGCATGGCGGTGGTCGACCCGGTCAAGCTGGTGCTGACCAACCTGCCGGAAGGCCATGAAGAGCAGCTGACCTTCAGCAACCACCCGAAGGACGAGAGCTTCGGCAGCCGCGAAGTGCCGTTCGCACGCGAAGTGTGGATCGACCGCGAGGACTTCGCCGAAGTGCCCCCGAAGGGTTGGAAGCGCCTGGTGCCGGGTGGTGAAGTGCGCCTGCGCGGCGCCGGCATCATCCGCTGCGACGAAGTGATCAAGGATGCCGACGGCACCATCACCGAACTGCGTGGCTGGCTGGATCCGGAATCGCGTCCGGGCATGGAAGGCGCCAACCGCAAGGTCAAGGGCACCATCCACTGGGTCAGCGCCGTGCACGGCGTGCCGGCCGAGATCCGCCTGTACGACCGCCTGTTCTCGGTGCCGAACCCGGACGACGAATCGGAAGGCAAGACCTACCGTGATTACCTCAACCCGGAATCGCGCCGCACCGTCACCGGCTATGTCGAGCCGGCCGCGGCCAGCGCCGCGCCGGAGCAGTCGTTCCAGTTCGAGCGTACCGGCTACTTCGTCGCCGACCGCCGCGACCACACCGAGGCCAAGCCGGTGTTCAACCGCAGCGTGACCCTGCGCGACACCTGGTCGGCCTGAGGACCTGCGCGGGCGCCAACACGGCGCCCGCACGAATCCGACGATGATCACCGCCCTGTCCGCCCTGCTCTGGTTCATCTCGCAGCATCCGCTGCTGACGTTCTTTGCAGCGATGGTGCTGGCCGGGCTGGTCTCGTGGTGGCGGCGCTTTCCGGGCTACGCCATCGTGGTGTTCCCGCTGGCGATGCTCAACATCTTCCTCGGCCACTTCCTCAACGCCGCCTTCCTCAACGTGGTGGGCGAGCGTGGTGAAGCGGTGATCGTCAAGGCCGAGCAAACCAACTCCACGCTCAACGAGCAGTACATCTGGCGCTACGAAGCGGTGCTGCGCACTGCCGAAGGGCGCGATGTGGAGGTGGTGTTCCACACCAATACCGCTTCGCTGTGGCCGCTGGAAAACGCCATCCGCATCCCGGCGCAGAACCAGCCATTCGTGGTGAAGTACACGCCGGGCTTCCCGCGCAACTTCGTCATCCTCACCAACGAATCACCGCACGGCATCGCCCAGGCCCGTGCCAGCGCGCGCGAGCGGGTGGAGGTGGCGGCACGCAAGCTGCATTTCAGCCCGGGCAATGCCGATTTCCGCGCGGACTATCGCCGCGAGCTGGAAACCTGGCTGCGCGACCACGGCAACGATCCGCAACAGCAGCCCGACGCGCAGCGATATCGCGCCGAACTCGACGCGCTCGACCACTAGATCCCCAGGCCCTGCCTGGATGTTCCATCCCATCCATCCACAGGCCTGACATGACCACGACCTCCGCCGCTCTCCTTCCGCTGCTGCAGCAGGTCCTGCAGGACGCCGGCATCGCCTGCCGCGCCGACGGCGGCGCGCTGCTGCTGGACAGCGGCCTGCGCCTGACCCCGCACGCGATGGCCGCGCACGCGCGCGACAACGGCGGCTGGCAGACCTCCACCGTCATCGAGGCCCAGCATCCGGTGTTGTTCGCCGATGGCCTGTTCGAGTACCAGCACGCCAACGGAGCCGACGAACAGGCGTCGCTGCTGTCCGGCTTCCAGGCCTGGGTGCGGGTGGACCTGGCGACGCTGCAGACCGCCGTCGGCGCCGCAGACGCGCAGGGCCTGCCGATGTTGGGCCTGACCTATCCGGGCGCCGACGAAGGCGAAGAACTGCAGCGCACCGTGGTGCTGGGGCCGTTGGCGCACTATCGCGCACAGGAGGTGGATGCCTCCACCTGCAGCGAGGACGACCACGGCTCCTGCCCCTGCTGCCTGTTCACGCGCAGCATGGAGGCCTTCGACGAGCTGCTGAAAGCCCGCCAGTTCCTCGCCATCCGCCTGTTCGCCTCGCGCGATGCCGACGGCCTGTGCGAGGCCGATTGCCGGGTCAACGGCCACGACTTCGCCGCCGCCCTGCCCCTGCTGCGCGCCTACGCGGCCAGCTGGCCGCAGGCTGGGCTGGAATTCCGCAAGCAGTACGTGGTGATCCGCACCGGCTCGCCGGGCTGACCCCTCGCCACACCCGATACAGGCCGGTGCGGCTACACTGCGCGCCGGTTTCCCAAGCAACCGCACCTTCTTCCATTCCCTACGAGGCACCCCCGCGATGCTGTACGCGCAAGTCCACCTGACCCTTCCCGCCTGGATCCACGACCAGATCGACCTGGATCGTCGATATCCGGGCGATGAGGCCAAGGTCGCGCTGGCGATCGAGCTGTCGCGGCTGAACGTCGAGCACGCCAGTGGCGGCCCGTTCGGTGCGGTGGTGTTCGGCCCGGATGACAAGGTGATCGCCGCCGGCGTGAACCGGGTGATGCCGCACGCGACCTCGCTGGCGCACGCCGAGAACATGGCTTACATGCTGGCCCAGCAGCGCCTGCAGACCCCGCGCCTGAACGCAGTGCTGTCGCCGGTCACCCTGGCCACCAGTTCGCAGCCGTGCTGCCAGTGCTACGGCGCCACGGTGTGGGCCGGCATCGACCGCCTGCTGATCGGCGCCAACTCGGCCGACGTCGAGGAACTGACCCCGTTCGACGAAGGCCCGCTGCCGGCTGACTGGGTGGGCGAGCTCAACAAGCGCGGCATCGAAGTGGTGCAGGGCCTGAACCGCGACGCCGCACGCAGCGTGCTGCGCGCCTATGGGGAAAGCGATGGCGCCCGTTACTGAGACCGGCATCGGCCTGCTGTGCCTGTGCCGGCAGGGCTTCGAGCCCGAGCTGGCCGGCGAACTGCAGTTCCGCGCCGGTGAAGCCGGTTTCGCCGGCTACGCGCGCACCCAGCGCAATGATGGCTACGTGCTGTTCATGTGCGACGAAGCCGCCGCCCTGGCGCCGCGCCTGCGCTGGCGCGAGCTGATCTTCGCGCGGCAGAAGCTGGTGGTGCTGGCCGAGCTGCCGCAGCTGGACCCGGCCGACCGCATCACCCCGATGCTGGAGGTGCTGGCCGATGCGCCGCGCTTCGGCGACCTGTGGGTGGAACATCCCGATTCGGACGCCGGCAAGCCGCTGTCCGGGCTGGCCCGTGCCTTCGGCAACGCGCTGCGCCCGGCGCTGCGCAAGGCCGGCAAGCTCACCGACAAGCCGAACGACCGCCTGCCGCGCCTGCACGTGGTGTTCGTCGACGGCACCCATGCCTTCGTCTGCGTGGCCGACCCGGCCGACAGCGCACCCTGGGCACTGGGCATTCCGCGATTGAAGCTGCTGCCCGAAGCGCCTTCGCGTTCGGCGCTGAAGCTGGACGAAGCACTGCTGACCCTGCTGACGCCGGAAGAACGCGAAGCGCTGGCCAGGCCCGGCATGCGCGCGGCCGACCTGGGTGCCGCACCGGGCGGCTGGACCTGGGTGCTGACCCGCCAGCACATGCACGTACTGAGCATCGACAACGGCCCGTTGCGCCAGCATGTGCTGGACACCGGCCTGGTCGAGCACCTGCGCGCCGATGGCTTCCACTGGCACCCGGAACAGCCGCTGGACTGGATGGTCTGCGACATGGTCGAGCAGCCGCGCCGCGTGGCCGAACGCATGGCCACCTGGTTCCGCGAAGGCTGGTGCAGGCACGCGATCTTCAATCTGAAGCTGCCGATGAAGAAGCGCTGGGACGAGACCCGGCTGTGCCTGGACCTGTTCCAGGACCAGGCCGGCAAGCCGCTGGTGGTGCGTGCCAAGCAGCTCTATCACGATCGTGAAGAGATCACCGTGCTGGCCTCGCCGCTGCGCTGATCCGTCATCGGCGGCACAGGTTGCCGGGAGTACGCTCCCGGTACCCTCTGGCAAGGAGCCTGTCATGAACATTCCGCGTTCCGCCCTGCTGTTGACCGCCCTGCTGGCCTCGGTACCGGCCATGGCCCAACACGGCCCGTCCACGCCGGCGCAGAGCCAGCCGCTGGGCCCGACCGGCGGCGCCATCCGCCAGCAACCGCTAGGCGCCGGCCTGGTCACCGGCAGCGTCGAGATTCCGCAGCCGGCCGGCGAAGCACAGGTCACCGTTCGCTCGCTGGAACCGAGCAGCGTGATCGGCCAGTACCGCATCCGCTTCAGCGACCTCGACGTGAACGGCGATGGCTTCATCAGCCGCCAGGAAGCACAGGCCAACCCGGCGCTGGCCGACGAGTTCAATTCACTGGATCGCAGGCACCGCGGCAAGTTGGACCGTGCCGACCTGGCTGGTTGGCTGGTTGATTGATCCACCGGCGCGATCGTCATCCACGCATGGCGTGGATCAACGGCGGTAACGGAGCCCGCTTCTGGTAGGTGCCAACCTTGGTTGGCACATCCATCAGGCATCCTGGGCTCAGATAAGGCGAGGGTATTTCCAGCCTTGTGCCAACCAAGGTTGGCACCTACCAGAGCGGCGTTGGCACCTGCCAGAGCGGCCGGTATTCCGGTCAGACCCCGGCGGCGCGCTTCCAGAACGCCTGCACCAGCGGCGGCCATTTGCCGACGCAGCCCAGCGCGCGGCCGCGGGCCAGGGTCAGGTGCATTTCGTCGTTGGAGAACAGGCGGTTGATCGCATCGAAACTGTAGGCGGCGATCTGATTGTCGCTGCGCCGTTCGCGCGCCCAGCGCTGCAGGCGCTGTGGCGACAGCCGCGGCTGGCCGCGGCGCTCGGCCGACGGCGCCAGCCACTGCTGCAGGGCGGCGACATCGCGCAGGCCCAGGTTCACGCCCTGCCCGGCCAGCGGATGCACCACATGCGCAGCATCACCCAGCGCCAGCACGCGGCCAGCCACGTAGTGACGGGCCAGTTGCCGACGCAGCGGGAAGGCCGCACGCGGTGATGCCAGCCGCAGTTCGCCCAGGCGCGCAGCAAAGGCCCGTGTCAGCTCGCGGTTGAAGGCGTCCTCGTCCAAGGCCAGCACGCGAGCAGCTTCGTCTTCGGGCAGGGTCCAGACGATCGAACTGCGGCGCTCGGCCACCGGCAGCAACGCCAGCGGTCCGGTCGGCAGGAAGCGCTGCCAGGCGGTGGCCTGGTTCGGCAGCTCGCTGTCCACGTAGGCCACCACGCCACGCTGGTGGTAGTCATGCCGCTCGACCTCGATTCCGGCCAGCTGGCGCAGGGTCGACTCGGCGCCGTCGGCGGCCACGGCCAGCGCCGCTTCCAGGCGGCGCCCGTCATCCAACCGCAGGCGCACGCCGTCCTCGTCCTGCTCCAGCGCTTCCACCCGTGCCGGGCAGTGCAGCTGCACGCCTGCCGCCGGCAGCGCCGACCAGAGGCGATCCTGCAGCAGGCCGTTCTCGACGATGTAGCCCAGCTCGCGCCGACCGAAGCGGTCGGCGTCGAACAACAGATCCTCGCCACCCGCGGCATCCCACACCTGCATGCGCCGGTAGGGCCACGCGCGGGCCTGCGCGATGGCCGGCCACACACCCAGGCGGTTCAACAGCTGCACGTTGTCGGCGGCGAAGGCGAACACCCGCAGGTCCGGCTGTGCGGCCTGCCATGGCGCGGGTTCGCGGCCCTCCACCAGCGCAATCGACAGACCGGCATCGGCCAGCGCCAGCGCACAGGCGGCACCGACCACGCCACCACCGACGATGGCCACGTCCAGGCGCGTGCGCCGGCTCATGCGGCTTCTCCGCGGCACAGGCGCGGCACTTCACCACGGAAGCCCATCGCACCACCGACCAGCATCGACTGCACCGAGGCACGTTGTGCAGCCACCAGGCCGAGGCTGCGCAGCGGCCGCATCAGCGGTGCCGGATTGCTGGTCAGGCGTGCCAGGCCACCCGAGAACGCCACCGTCTGCCGGCGGTCGTCCTCGCGGCGCGCGACATAGGCCTGCAGCAGCGCGTCGCTGCCGGCATCCTCATGCGCATCCTCCAGCAGTTCGGCCAGGGTCAGCGCATCGCGCAGGCCCAGGTTGAAGCCCTGCGCACCCAATGGATGGATGGTCTGCGCGGCATTGCCAAGCAGCACCGTGCGCTCACCGGCCAGCGCGCGCGCCAGCACCTGGATGAGCGGGTAAGCGCTGCGCGGGCCAGATTCGAGCAGGCGGCCGGCACGCCAGCCGATCGCATCCTGCAGCCGCTGCAGCCAGGCCGCATCATCCAGCGCCATCACCGCATCGGCCTGGTCGCGCGCAACACCGTGCACAGTGCCGAAGTGGCGGTCACCACGCGGCAGCAGGGCGGTTGGGCCGGTATCGGTGAAGCGCTCCCAGGCGGTGCCGTCCGGCGCACGCTGGCTGCGCACGCGGGCCACGAACAGGGTCTGCTGGAAATCATGACGGTCGACCTCGATGCCCAGCGCGCCACGCACGCCGCTGGTGGTGCCATCGGCACCGACCACCAGCCGTGCCAGCAGCACGCGCTCGCCGGCCTCGTCGGCCACCCGCACCTGGCGGTAGCCATCGATCACCTCGCCCAACCCCAGGAACCGCATCGGCCGGTAACGGCGCAGCCGTGGCAGTTCCTGCAGGCGCGCTTCCAGCGCCTGGCCGAAGTCACGCGCCACCACCACCTGGCCGAACCAGGGCCGGTCGTAGTCGGAAGCCTCCAGCTGCACGCGGCCGAAATCGCCGGCGCGGCTGACGTGGATGCGACGGATCGGGCCCGGCGCCATCGCCAGCTTCTGCATGACCCCCAGCGCGGTCAGCGCGTTGACGGTGGCCGCCGCGAAACTGAGGTTGCGCTGGTCGAACACCGCCGGCAGCTCGCCGGCCGGGCTGGCTTCGAGCAGGCCCACATCGCGGCCCAGCCGGTCCAGGGCGATGGCCAGGCTGGCACCGACCAGGCCGCCACCGACGATCAGCACGTCATGTCGTTCACTCATGGTGTTCATGATACGCGCTCGCCCCGCCCGAACACCCAACGCCCCCCGACCTGCGCCAACCTGCGCGGCGGGCTAGAATGAAACCTGAATCCGCTCCGGGCCCCCACCATGTCCGACACCGCCAACCGCGCCTTCGTCCTGTCCGTGCTCGTACTGCTGCTGGCGGCGACCCGGGTCAATCACTTCGCGGCGATCCCCGATGCCTCCTGGGCCGTGTTCTTCATCGGTGGCTTCTACCTGGCGCGCTGGACCCGCTGGGCGTTCCCGTTGCTGATGGTGTTCGCGGTGCTGGTGGACTGGATCGTGATCCGCAGCAGCGGTCTGGATTTCTGGCAGCACTACTGCGTGTCGCCGGGCTACTGGCTGCTGCTGCCGGCCTACTTCTCGCTGTGGGCCGGCGGCATGCTGCTGGGCCGCAACTACCAGAGCGCGCGCTGGCCGGTACTGGCCAAGGGCGCACTGCTGCTGGTCGCTTCGGTGGCGGTCTGCCACCTGCTGGCACAGGGCGGTTTCTACTGGAGCAGCCGTAACGTGGCCGAACCGACGCTGGCCGGTTGGGCACAGAACTACGCGCAGTGGTTCGGGCCCTACCTGCGCACCACGGCGATCTATGTGGCGCTGGCTGCCGCGCTGCAGCTGGCCGTGGAGCAGGTGTTGAAGCTCCAGCAGGCCCGCCGCGACATCCGCCACTGAGCCGCGCCATGGGTCATCGCCTCTCGCGCATCTACACCCGCACCGGCGACGACGGCAGTACCGGCCTTGGCGACGGCCAGCGCGTGGCCAAGGATGACGCCCGCGTGGCGTCCTACGGCACCGTCGACGAAGCCAATGCCGCGCTTGGCCTGCTGCTGGCCGCGCCCCTGCCCGAGGACGTGCGCGCGCTGGTGGTGCATCTGCAGCACCAGTTGTTCGACCTGGGCGCCGAGCTTTGCATTCCCGGCCATGCCGCGATCCACGCTGCCGATATCTCGGCGCTGGAGCAGCAGCTGGACCACTACAATGCCGACCTGCCGATGCTGAAGGAGTTCATCCTGCCGGCCGGTGGCGAAGCCGCCGCGCGCTGCCACCTGGCGCGCACCATCGTCCGCCGCGCCGAGCGCGAGACGGTCACCCTGGCCCGCCACGAGGCCGTGCGCAGCGAGGCGCTGCAGTACCTCAACCGGCTGTCGGACCTGCTGTTCGTACTGGCCCGCGTACTGGCCCGCGCCGATGGCCATGGCGAAGCGCTGTGGCAGCCACAGCAGCGCCAGCGCTGAGTCGACACGATGCTGGTCTATACCCACCCGTCCTGCCTGCTGCATGACCCCGGTCCGGGCCATCCCGAGTGCCCGCAACGCCTGCAGCATGTGCTGGACGCGCTGCACGCCGCGTTCCCCGGCCAGCTGGAGTGGCGCGAAGCACCACCGGCCAAGTTCGGTGAACTGACCCGGGTCCACGACAGCGCCCTGCTCGACTTCGTGCTGCAACCGCAGACCGCACCGCTGCGCCAGCTGGACATGGACACCTGGACCTCACCCGGCTCGGCCAGCGCCGCTGTGCATGCCGCCGGCGCCGGCGTGGCCGCGGTCGATGCGGTGATGCTGGGCGACGACCCGCTGGCCTTCTGCGCGGTACGCCCGCCGGGCCACCACGCCACCAGCAGCACGGCGATGGGCTTCTGCCTGCTCAACAACATCGCCATCGCCGCCGCCTATGCCCGCGACCGCCATGGCCTGGAGCGGATCGCGGTGGTCGATTTCGATGTCCACCACGGCAACGGCACCCAGGACATCTTCCAGCACGACGCCCGGGTCTCGTACTACAGCACCCACCAGGCCGGGCTGTTTCCCAATTCCGGCCTGCGCCGCGACCGCGGTGCCGGCAACCTGATGAACATCCTGCTGCCGCCGGGCAGTGGGGGGTTCCGCTTCCGCAATGTCTGGGCCGACGAGATGCTGCCGGCCATCGACGACTTCCGTCCGCAGCTGCTGCTGATCTCGGCCGGCTTCGACGCCCACCTGCGCGACCCGCAGGCCGACCTGATGCTGGAGACCGACGATTTCGCCTGGATCACCCGTGAACTGCACGCGCTGGCGCGTCGTCACGCGGCCGGCCGGGTGGTGTCGATGCTGGAGGGCGGCTACGACCTGCAGGCCCTCGCCGAGTGCAGCGTGGCCCACGTCCAGGCCCTGATGTCATCGGCTTCCAGCGCCGCCGCCGGATGAACCCGAACCGGCCCCCTGCGGCGCCCTTCATTGCCCCTATGCAAGGGATGGGGCAAGCTACCGTCCGTTTTCGCCCGAATCCGAACCGCGTGCGCCGAGCCCTCCGCCTGCTTCCCCTGCCTCTGAGCATCGCCATCAGCCTGCCGGCGATGGCCGATGAAAAGCCGCTCAACTGGGGCCTGTGCCCGGCCACCGACGTCATTCCCGCGTTCACCGACGCCCCCACCCCGGTTCCCGGCCAGGACAAGGCCAGCGCCGCCGCCGCGCGCGAGAACCAGCCGACCGACATCGAGGGTGACCAGCTGCTGGGCACCACCACGGTGCCGCAGTACGAGGGCAACGTGGCACTGCGCCGCGGCGACCAGTTCGTCGGCACCGACAAGCTCAGCTTCGATACCGAGACCGGCAACTACATCGCCGACGGCAACGTCCGCTACCAGGACGGGTCGATCCGGATGATCGCCAAGCGCGCCGAGGGCAACCAGGAAAGCGACACCCACAAGATCTCCGACATCAAGTACCAGCTGGTGTCGCGCCGGGGCAACGGCGATGCCGAATCGGTCGACCTGCAGGGCGCGGTCGGCCAGATGCACCGCTCCACCTACACCACCTGCGACCCGTCGCAGCCGGTGTGGAAGCTGTCGGCGCCGCAGATCGAAGTGGACAACGACGAAGGCTTCGGTACGGCCCGCAACGCCGTGCTGCGCATCGGCAAGGTGCCGGTGCTGTGGGCGCCGTACTTCAAGTTCCCGATCGATGATCGCCGCAAGACCGGCCTGCTGTTCCCGCAGCTGGGCATGTCCGGCCGCAACGGCGTCGACTACGCGCAGCCGATCTACTTCAATCTGGCGCCGAACTACGACGATACGCTGACCCCGCGCTACATGAGCCGGCGCGGCCTGCTGCTCGACAACGAGTTCCGCTACCTCTACAACGGCGGCCGTGGCGAGGTGCTGACATCGTTCATGCCCAACGACCGCCTGCGCGACCGCGACCGCGGCCGCGTGATGTTTTCCGGTTACCACAACGTGGACGACCACTGGCAGGCCCGCGCCAACCTGGCCTGGGTCAGCGACGAGCGTTATGTCGAGGACTTCGCCAACCGCCTGGTCGGTGTGACTGCGTCCAACCTGCAGAGCACCATCGGCCTGTACGGTACCGGCAAGAACTGGACGGCCGGGATCATGGCCGACCGCTGGCAGCTGACTGACTACACGCTCGACGAGCGCGCCCTGCCCTACAACCGCCAGCCACGCCTGTACTTCAACTGGGACAAGCCGGTCCGGCCCTGGCTGGAAGCCGGCATCTACGCCGAAGCGGTGCGCTTCACCCACGACGACATCAACTTCAAGAACGCCGTCGGCACCGGTAAGGATCTGCAGTACACCCGCAACGGAGTGCAGTGGACAGACGGCGTCGGTATCAGCGGCGGTTCGCGATTGGACGTGAAGCCGTATGTGTCGTTCCCGATCAGCGGCGCGGCCTGGTATGTGACCCCGACCCTGGCCTACCGCTACACCGCCTATCAGCTGGACCGTGGCCTGGTGGATGGTGTGAGAGGCATCCAGGCCCAGATCCTGAGTTCGCAGGGCATCGACCCGAACACGGCCACGCCCGAGCAGCTGCGCGGCAATACCTCGCCCAGCCGCAGCCTGCCGATCGGCAGCATCGACGCCGGCCTGTTCTTCGATCGCGAAACCAGCATCCGCGGCAAGTCGTTCCTGCAGACCCTGGAACCGCGCCTGTTCTACCTGCGCACGCCGTACCGCAACCAGGACGAGCTGCCGATCTTCGACACCCGTGACTTCACCTTCAGCTGGGGCCAGCTGTTCCGCGACTCGCGCTACACCGGCGCCGACCGCCAGAACGACGCCAACCAGCTGACCCTGGCGGTGAGCACCCGGTTCATCGACCAGACCACCGGCAAGGAACGTTTCTCGGCCTCGATCGGCCAGATCCAGTACTTCGATGAGTCGCGGGTGACCACCACCCCCGGCGGCGCCCCGGTGGAAAAGGGCAAGTCGGCCTGGATCGCCGACGGCAACTACATGATCAACGACCGCTGGACCCTGGGCGCCACCTACCAGTGGGATCCGAAGTACAAGCGCGAGGATCTGGCCAGCGTCCGTGCCCGTTACCTGATGCCCAACGACGGCGTGGTCAACCTGAGCTACCGCTACCGCATCAATGCCGGTGCTCTGCCCGGTGCCAACAAGCATGACCGCACCCTGCTGGAGCAGGCCGACCTGTCGTTCCTGTACCCGCTGAATGCGCGTTGGAGCCTGGTCGGCCGCTATTACTACTCGCTGCAGGACAAGGAGCCGCTGGAAATCATCGGCGGCGTCCAGTGGGACAGCTGCTGCCTGGCCGTGCGTGTGGTCGGCCGCCGCTATGTCCGCAATCGCGAAGGCGAGATGAACAACTCCATCCAGGTGGAGTTCGTCCTGAAGGGCCTGAGCTCCATCGGCCAGGACACGGACCGCACTCTGCGCCGTGCTATCCTCGGCTACAACCGCGACGACCTCTATCTCGTGCCGCCCAGCAACACCGGGGCGACCCGCGATGACTACGATCCGAATCTGATCCCATGACCAAGCGCTTCCCCGTTCTACTCGCCTCGCTGCTGGCGGTGTCCAGCGTGTCCGCCCCCCTGCAGGTGCTTGCCCAGGAGGCGCAGCCGCTCGACCGCATTGCCGCCGTCGTCGATGAGGACGTGATCCTGCAGAGCGAGCTCCAGCGTGCGATCGCCAACATCAAGGCGCAGTACGCCGGGCGGGAGAACCAGCTGCCGCCGGAAGACGTGCTCAGCCGCCAGGTGCTCGAGCGCCTGGTGCTGGTCAAGCTGCAGGTCGCCCGCGCCCAGGGCAGCGGCATCCGTGTCAGCGACCAGGAGCTGAACCAGGCGATGAATGCCATCGCCCAGCAGAACGGTTCGACCCTGGATGCCCTGCGCCAGCGCCTGGCCCATGACGGTATCGACTTCAATGATTTCCGCGCATCGGTGCGCGACGAAATCACCGTGCAGCGCCTGCGCCAGAGCTTCGCGCAGAGCCGCATCAGCGTCAGCGAGGGCGAAGTCGATGCCGCGCTGAAGCAGCAGGCCACGGTCGGTAACCAGTACCACCTGGCGCACATCCTGATCGCCCTGCCCGACGGTGCCAACGCCGACCAGATCGCCACCGGCCAGAAGAAGGCCGACGGCGTGAAGGGCCTGCTGGACAAGGGCGAGCTGGACTTCAATGCCGCCGCCGTGCGCTATTCGGACAGCCCCAACGCGCTGGAAGGCGGCGACCTCGGCTGGCGCAGCCTGGATGAAATCCCGCAGGCCTTCGCACAGCTGATGGAAAAGATGAAGCCCGGCGAAGTGGTCGGCCCGATCCGCGGCCCCAGCGGCTTCCAGCTGCTGAAGCTGGTGGACGTGCGTGATGCCAGCGCTGCAGCCAGTGGCAACACCATCACCGAGTACCACGGCCGCCATATCCTGGTGCGTGTGGATGACCACCAGACCGACGCCGCCGCCAAGGCCAAGATCGACACGCTGCGCGCCCGCATTGCCGGCGGCGCAGACTTCGAGACCGTGGCCAAGGAGTCCTCCGAGGACAACAACAGCCGAGGCCAGGGTGGCGATCTGGGCTGGTTCCCGGCCGATGCGTTCGGTCCTGCATTCGGCCAGCAGGTGTCGGGCATCCAGGATGGTGGCGTCAGCCAGCCGTTCCGCACCGATGCCGGTTGGCACATCGTGCAGCGCGTGGGCACCCGCCAGACCGACGTGACCACCGACAACCAGCGTGCCCAGGTCCGCGAGACCATCGGCCGCCGCAAGCTGGAAGACGAGTACAACCGCTTCCTGCAGGAACTGCGTGGCGAAGCCTACGTCAGCTTCCGCAGCGGCGACCGCGCGGAAAACACCGCCACCCCGCCGCAGTCCTGACCGATGCGCCCCGAGCTCGCTCTGGTACCGGGCGAGCCCGCCGGGATCGGCCCGGAGCTGTGTGTCCGCCTCGTCCAGCAGCCGCGTGAAGATTGCCGGCTGCTGGCCTTCGCCGACCCGGACACCCTGCACGCGGCCGCGGCCGCGCTGAACCTGCCCCTGCAACTGCTGCCCGAGGACGCCGAAGCACGCGTCCCCGGCGATCTGCGCCTGCGTGCCGTTTGCAACGCCGCGCCCAGCCGCTTCGGCCAGGCCGATCCGGCCAATGCCGGCGCGGTCATCGGTGCCCTGCTCGGCGCCGGCCAGGCCTGCCTGTCCGGCGAACTGCACGGCGTGGTGACCGGCCCGGTGCACAAGGCGGTCATCAACGAAGGTGGCATCGCCTACAGCGGCACCACTGAACTGCTGGCCGACCAGGCCGGGGTGAAGGTGGTGATGATGCTGGCCAACCACATCGTGCGCGTGGCCCTGGCCACCACCCACCTGCCGCTGCGCGAGGTGGCCGATGCGATCACCGCGCCCGGCCTGGAGCACACGCTGCGCACCGTGCATGCCGCCCTCCGCCGTGAGTTTGGCCTGCCTGCGCCGCGCATCGCCGTGCTCGGCCTGAACCCGCACGCCGGTGAAGACGGTCATCTGGGCCGCGAGGAACTGGACCTGGTCATCCCGCTGCTGCAGCGCCTGCGCACGGAGGGCATGGACCTGATCGGACCGCTGCCGGCCGATACCGCCTTCCTGCCCGGCAAGCTGGCCGGCTTCGACACCGTGCTGGCGATGTACCACGACCAGGGCCTGCCGGTGCTGAAGTACTCAGGCTTCGAACAGGCGGTCAACCTGACCCTGGGCCTGCCCTACCCGCGCGTGGCAGTGGACCATGGCACCGCGCTGGACCTCGCCGGCCGCGGCATCGCCGATCCCTCCAGCCTGCAGGCGGCAACGACGCTGTGTGCGCAGCTTGCGCGGCAACGTACACTGAGCGCATGAATTCCCCGCATTCCCCCTCCGGCCCGGTGTTCACCGCCCCGGCCAAGAAGCAGCTTGGCCAGCATTTCCTGGCCGACCGCCACTACATCGACAAGATCGTGATGGCGGTCAACCCGAAAGATGGCGACCGCCTGGTCGAGATCGGCCCCGGCCAGGGCGCAATCACGCTGCCGCTGCTGCGCGTGCACCCCACGCTGACGGTGATCGAGTTCGACCGCGACCTGATCGCACCGCTGACCGCCGCCGCCGAACCGCTGGGCGAGCTGACCATCGTCCACCGCGACGTGCTGCGCGTGGACTTCACCGAGCTGGCCGCCGGCCAGCCGATCCGCCTGGTCGGCAACCTGCCCTACAACATCTCCTCGCCGATTCTGTTCCATGCGCTGGAACATGCTGCGGTGATCCGCGACATGCACTTCATGCTGCAGAAGGAAGTGGTCGACCGCATGGCCGCCGGTCCCGGCAGCAAGGTGTATGGCCGCCTCAGCGTGATGCTGCAGGCCTACTGCCAGGTGACCTCGCTGTTCGTGGTGCCGCCGGGCGCGTTCCGGCCGCCGCCGAAGGTCGATTCGGCCGTGGTGCGGCTGGTACCGCGTGACCCGGCCACGATCAACATCCACGACCACAAGCGCTTTGCCGACGTGGTGAAGGCCGCCTTCGGCCAGCGCCGCAAGACCCTGCGCAACGCACTGAACAACGTGGTGTCCGCCGAGCAGTTCGTCGCCGCCGGCGTGCGTCCCGATGCCCGCGCCGAACAATTGGACGTGGCCGAATTCATCGCTTTGGCCAATGCCTCCTGATTACACTGCTGGTATGGAAGACGCTGACGTTTATGCCATCTCCGTCGAAGTCGCGCCGCGCTTCCTCGACGATCAATCCGCACCGGAAGACGGCCGCTATGCGTTCGCCTACACGATCCGCATCCACAACCAGGGGCGCGTTGCCGCGCGCCTGGTGGCACGCCACTGGCGCATCACCGATGCCAACGGCCGCGTCGAGCATGTCGATGGCGACGGGGTGATCGGCGAGCAGCCGCGCCTGCGTCCCGGTGAAGACTTCCATTACACGTCCGGTGTCATGCTGGGGACCGATCACGGGACCATGCAGGGCCACTACGACATGGTCGCCGACGATGGCACCGAATTCGCCGCGCCGGTCGCACCTTTCGTGCTGGCCATCCCGCGCACCCTGCACTGACACGGAGGCCGAACGATGAGTGTGTGGGCGATCGGCGACCTGCAGGGCTGCTATGACGTCACCCAGCGACTGCTGGAGAAGATCCGCTTCGACCCGGCGCAGGACACCCTGTGGTTCTGCGGCGATCTGGTCAACCGCGGTGGCCAGTCACTGGAAACGCTGCGGCTGGTGCACTCGCTGCGCGAGCACAGCGTGGTGGTGCTGGGCAACCACGATCTTTCGCTGCTGGCCGTGGGTGCACGCACCGAAGAAGAACAGCGCAAGGTCAACCCTGACCTGCTGCGCATCGTGCAGGCCGAGGACCGCGACGAACTGCTGGACTGGCTCCGCCTGCAGAAGCTGGTGCACGTGGACCGTGAGCTGGGCTGGATGATGGTGCATGCCGGCCTGGCGCCGAAGTGGACCACGCAGATGGCCGAGAAGCATGCCGCCGAAGTCGAAGTGCAGCTGCACGGCGCCGGCTACCGCAAGCTGTTCCGCAACATGTATGGCGACAAGCCGAGCTGGGCACCGAACCTGGCTGGCTACGACCGCTCGCGCGCGATCATCAACGTGCTCACCCGCATGCGCTACTGCACCCCACGTGGGCGCATCGGCATCGAGGACAAAGGCACGCCCGGCACGCAGGAACAGGGACTGTACCCCTGGTTCGAAGTGCCGGGCCGGGTCGAGCGCGACCTGAAGATCGTCTGCGGCCACTGGTCTGCGCTGGGCCTGACCATCACCCAGGGCGTGCACGCCATCGACACCGGTGCGGTGTGGGGCGGCAAGCTGACCGCGATCCAGCTCGATACCGATGAACTGCGCGTGGTGCAGGTGCCAGGCCGCGATGTACCGGCACCGGTGCCCAACGCCCGCCCGCCGGCACGACCGGCCCACGAGCGCCCCGCCGCTGCGGCGCAGAGCAAGGAACAGGGCGGCGGCAACGCCGCTGCTGCCAGCCCGGGCAACCGTGGTCCGCGTCGCCGTCGTCGCCGTGGTGGCGGTGGTGGTGGCTCCGGCGGTCCCAACAACAACAGCACCTCGCCGCAGGCATGACGCGGCGCGGCTGGGCACCATGGACGGTGCTGCTGCTGACGCTGGCCCTGGCCAGCGGCTGCCAGCCCGGCTCGCCGCCTGCCCCCACGGCTGCGGATAGTGCTGCACATGCGCCATCGCAGCCGCAGGCCCCTTCGCCACCATTGGTAGCCGCAGCGCGCGCGCAGATCGGCGTCACCACCCGCTACGATCCTGCTTACCAGGTGCTGGCCTATCCCGGCGGCGACGTGCCACTGGATCGCGGCGTGTGCACCGACGTGGTGGTGCGCGCCCTGCGCGAACTGGGACTGGACCTGCAGGCGCGCGTGCATGAGGACATGCGCGGCAACTTCAGTGCCTATCCGGCGATCTGGGGCCTGTCACGGCCGGACCGCAACATCGATCATCGGCGCGTACCGAACCTGATGCGCTGGTTCGAGCGGCAGGGCTGGCAGCAGCCAATCACCGCTTCCGCTGCCGACTACGCGGCGGGCGACATCGTCGCCTGGAAGCTCAACGGCAACGGCCTGCTGCATGTCGGCATCGTGTCCGACCGCCGCCGGGCCGACGGCACCCCGTTGATCCTGCACAACATCGCGCGCGGCACCCGCGAAGAGAACCTGCTGTTCCAGCACGCGATCATCGGCCATTACCGGATGCCGTAGGCAATCCTGTAGAGCCGAACCATGCTCGGCTATGGGATGTGTCCGCGGAAAGCAGCCGAGCATGGCTCGGCTCTACAGGTGCATTGCGATCAGCGGCGCACGTAGTGCACGAAGCGGAACGCGTAGGCGTGGCGTTCGTCGGCCGGATGCGGCTCGCTGCTCACTTCCTGCCAGTCCTGCGCATCCACTTCGGGGAAATGCGTATCGGCGGGCACTTCGGCGTCGACCCAGGTCAGGTACAGGTCGCTGGCCTGGTCCAGCAGCTGACGGAAAATCTCGCCGCCGCCGATGATGCACAGCTCGCTGGCGCCCTCGCCCGCCGCAATGGCCTTTGCTTCATCCAGCGACGCCACCGCGCGCATGCCCTCGAACGGCACCTGGCCGCTGCGGGTCAGCACCAGGTTGGTCCGCCCCGGCAGCACGCGGCCGATCGATTCGGCGGTCTTGCGCCCCATCAGGATCGGCTTGCCCAGGGTGAGCGCCTTGAAGTGCTTGAAGTCGTCCGGCAGGTGCCAGGGCATGGCATTGCCCTGGCCGATGCCACGGTTGCGGTCCAGCGCCACGATCATCGACAGCTTCATTGCGCTCACACCGCCACCGGCGCCTTGATGGCCGGATGCGGATCGTAGCCATCGATGCGGATGTCGTCGAACTGGAAGCCGAACAGGTCGGTCACCTCCGGGTTCAACCACAACTTCGGCAGCGCACGCGGCTCACGCGACAGCTGCTCGCGGGCCTGCTCGAAGTGGTTCGAATACAGGTGCGCATCGCCCAGCGTGTGCACGAAGTCACCCACGCCCAGGCCGGTGGCCTGCGCCACCATGTGAGTCAGCAGCGCGTAGCTGGCAATGTTGAACGGCACGCCGAGGAAGATGTCGCCGCTGCGCTGGTAGAGCTGGCAGCTGAGCTTGCCGTCCACCACGTAGAACTGGAACAGGTTGTGGCACGGCATCAGCGCCATCTGCGAGAGCTCGCCCACGTTCCAGGCACTGACCACCAGCCGGCGCGAGTCGGGGTTGCGCTTGATCTCGTCCACCAGCCACTGCATCTGGTCGATCTCGCCGCCGTCGGCGGTGGCCCAGCTGCGCCACTGCTTGCCGTAGACCGGGCCGAGGTCGCCGTTCTCGTCGGCCCACTCGTCCCAGATCCGCACCTGGTTGTCCTTCAGGTAGCCGATGTTGGTGTCGCCCTTCAGGAACCACAGCAGCTCGTGGATGATCGAGCGCAGGTGCAGCTTCTTGGTGGTGACCAGCGGGAAGCCTGCGTTGAGGTCGAAGCGCATCTGCCAGCCGAACACGCTGCGGGTGCCGGTACCGGTGCGATCGCTCTTCTCGGCGCCGTGTTCCAGCACGTGCGACAGCAGGTCCAGGTAGGCCTTCATGCCTTGCCCTCCGTGGCCACCGGCAGCTGCGGCTGCAGTACCGGCGCGCGGCGCGACATCACCAGCAGCACCAGGCCGAAGGCGATCAGCGGCAGGCTGAGGATCTGGCCACGGGTCAGCCAGTCGAAGGCCACGTAAACGCCGTTGTCGGGCATGCGCACAAACTCCACCGCGAAGCGGAACAGGCCGTACATCAGCGCGAACAGGCCACCGACCAGGTAGCGATGACGCGGCTTGGCCGACACCGTCCACAGCACCACGAACATCACCAGCCCTTCCAGGAACGCTTCATACAGCTGCGAGGGATGGCGTGCGAACTGATTCAGCGCGCCGGTGGCGAACTGCGCCTGCAGCGTCGCATGGTCCAGCTGGTTCAGCGGGGCCGGCAGGCCGGACGGGAACACCACGCCCCAGCTACCGTCGGTGTACTTGCCCCACAGCTCGGCACCGATGAAGTTGCCGATACGGCCGAAGCCCAGGCCCAGCGGCACCAGCGGCGCCATGAAGTCCATGGTGTCGAAGAAGTGCAGCTTGTGCTTGCGCGACCACCACCAGCAGGCGGCAATCACGCCCAGCAGGCCACCGTGGAAGCTCATGCCACCGTCCCACACCTTGAACAGCAGCAGCGGGTTGTGCAGGAAATCGCCCAGCGCGTAGAACAGCATGTAGCCGATGCGCCCGCCCAGCACCACGCCGAGCATGGCGTAGAACAGCAGGTCCGAGAAGCCATTGGCATCGACACCCGGCAGGCGCCCGTCAGCGATGCGCTTGCGGCCCAGCAGCCAGGCCGCAGTGAAGCCGAGCAGGTACATGATGCCGTACCAGTGCACCTTGATCGGCCCCAGCGAGAGGGCGATGGGGTCGATGTCGTGGAAATAGATCATGGAAGGTGCCTTGCGGTTGAACGCCTATTCTCGGGCCAGTGCGGCCCCGGCTCAACCAAGGAGCTGGGGCGTGTTGGGCAGGCCGTCATCGTCTGACCGCATCGAGGCCGGAAAGTGCCCCTCCACCAGGGTCGAGACCTCTTCGATGGCCCCACGCAGCGCCTCGACCGGGTTCGGCCCGCGCAGCCCCTCGCGCAGGTGGGTGCAGACACGCTGCCACTGCGCCGGGCTGACCCGGCCGTGCAGGCCCCGGTCGGCGACGATCTCGATCGCGTGGTCGGCCAGCAGCAGGTAGATCAGTACACCGTTGTTGTGGGTGGTATCCCAGGTGCGCAGGCGGGCGAAGGCATGCTCGGCGGCTTGGCGCGGGGTGACCTTGTGCCACAGCGCGGCCAGCGGCAGGTCCGCTTCCACCGCGAACATCACCTGCCCACCGTGGCGCTGCTCACCGGCCGCGATGGCCTCGGTGATCGCCTGCAATGTGGCGGGCGGGAATGCGCGCCGTACCGACGGCGAAAACACGTGCCGACATAGACGTTGGATCATCACCAGCCCCCCGAAGCACCGCCACCACCGGAGCGGCCACCACCGCCACCCCAGCCACCACCACCAAATCCACCGCCCCCGCCGAAGCCGCCTCCGCCGCCCCAGCTGCCACCGCCCCAGCCGCCGCCACCGGCAAAGCGGCCCGGATGGCCGGAGAGCATGGCCACGATCAGCCCTACGACGCCTGCCAGGCCACTGGCCAGCAGCGTGGACGTGAACAGGAACGCCGCCAGCGCTGCACCGGCGCCGCCGAGAAGGCCTCGCAGCGGTCGCGGCACGCGCGAGAACACGCCGCGCAGGATGCTGCCGGCGAACACACCGATGAACAGCGCCAGGAACCAGGTATCGCCACCACCGCTGGGCTCACGCCCGCGATGGCCGCTGACCGGTGCCGGCAGCGTTTCGCCGTCGATCAGCTTGACCAGCACCGCGGTGGCGTCGGTGATGCCACCGGCGTAGTCGCCGCTGCGGAAGCGCGGCACCAGGTATTCCTGGATGACCCGGTTGGCGATGGCATCGGGAATGGCGCCTTCCAGACCGTAGCCCGGCTCGATGCGCACGCGCCGGTCGTCCTTGGCCACCACCAGCAGCACCCCGTCATCCACGCCCTTGCGGCCGATCTGCCACTGGTCGAAGACCCGCGTGGTGTACTGCGCGATGTCCTCCGGCTGGGTGGTCGGCACCACCAGCACCTGCAGCTGGCTTCCCTTGCGCTGCTGCAGTTCGATCGCCTGCTGCACCAGCGCCTGCTTCTGCGTGGCGTCCAGCGTGCCGGTGGTATCGACCACCGGCGAATCCAGCGCAGGAACCGGCGCCAGCTGCTGCGCATGCGAGGCCAGCGGCAGCCACAGCAGCAGGGCCAGCAGCGCAGAGGCCAGGCGCATCGATCAGGTCCCCGGCTGCGGTGCCGGCTGCTGCTGCGGCGCGTTGCCGAAATCGACCGCCGGCGCGTTGGAGATCTGCGCTTCGTTGTCCACGGTGAAGTTCGGCTTGGTCTTGTAGCCGAAGATCTTGGCGGTGATCACCTGCGGGAACGAGCGGATGTAGGTGTTGTAGTCCTGCACCTGCTGGATATAGCGGCCGCGGGCGACGGTGACCCGGTTCTCGGTACCTTCCAGCTGCGCCTGCAGGTCGCGGAAGTTCTGGTTGGACTTCAGTTCCGGATAGTTCTCGGTGACCACCAGCAGCCGCGACAGCGCGCTGCCAAGTTCGCCTTGGGCCTGCTGGAACTGCTTGAGCGAGGCTTCGTCGTCGGCGTTGACGTTGATCTGGCCGACGCGCGAACGGGCGTTGGTGACTTCGGTCAGCACGCGCTCTTCCTGGCTGGCGAAGCCCTTCACGGTCTGCACCAGGTTGGGCACGAGGTCGGCGCGGCGCTTGTACTGGTTGATGACCTCCGACCAGCTGGCCTTGACCGCTTCATCCTTCTGCTGGATGGCGTTGTAGCCGCAGCCGGAGAGCAGGGAGGCCAACAGCATCAGGGGCAGGACGCGGGTGAACAGGCGCATGGCGGAGGTTCCGGGTGGGCTTGGCGCCGAGCATGCCATGGTTCGGGT
Organism: Stenotrophomonas maltophilia; assembly: GCF_003205835.1. GTDB lineage: Bacteria > Pseudomonadota > Gammaproteobacteria > Xanthomonadales > Xanthomonadaceae > Stenotrophomonas > Stenotrophomonas riyadhensis. The sequence continues at coordinate 744,770 of NZ_CP029773.1, read as the reverse complement.
GAAAGACCGGCCATCGGGCGCCGCCCCCTCCGCGGTGGGTTGTTTGCTGGTTCTCTTGGGTTGGCCGGGAGGGTGGGTTGGCTGGGGGACGCCGTGAATACGTCCATGTAGGCTCGGTCGCCGCTTGCTCGTGTGCGCTGTCCTGCGCACACGGCAAGACCGGGGTTGGGCGTCCTGCCCAACCCGCCCGAGGCATGCCTCGGGCCCATGGCGCTCACGCCCCCAGCCAACCCACCCTCCCGGCCACGGACAATTTCCTGCGCACCGCGGGAAGATCAAAAGAAAAAATCAAAAGCAAAAGCCGGTTCTTCAGGCATTCGTGTCGACCAAGGTCGACACCTACCAGAGCGGAACGCCGTTGCGACAGACCGCGGGAATCTGTCGAAGGCGGGGTGGGTCCGGTTGAGGGGGCGTGAGCCGCATGGATGCGGCGACCGAGCTTACATGGACGTACTTGCAGCGTCCCCCTCAACCGGACCCACCCCGCCAACCCACGGAATGCACGCTGTTGCTGTTGCAGTGGCCTCGGCGGGTGCAGGGCTGCAAGCCCTGCCGGAACCCCACATCACTCAGCAAGCCTCAGCCACCGCAGTGCGAGGACGCCCCAGCCACGCCAGCAGCAACCCCGAGGCCGCCAGCAGGCCACCGGCCACCGGAATCGCGGCGTAGCCCAGGCCCGAACTGATCACCGCACCGCCCAGCGCCGCACCCACGGCATTGCCCAGGTTGAACGCACCGACGTTGATCGACGACGCCAGGCCCGGCGCCTCGCTGGCCGCCTGCATCACCCGGATCTGCAACGGCGGCACGATCGCAAAAGTCGCGGCACCGAACAGCAGCCCCCCCAGCGCCGCAGTGGCGTGGTGCATGAAGGCCAGCGGCAGTACGAACATCAGCACGGCCAGGACCGCCAGCAGGATGCGGGTGGCGCCATCCAGCGACCAGTCGGCCATGCGCCCGCCGATGCCGTTGCCGAAGGTGAAGCCGATGCCGATCAGCGCCAGCGACATCGCAATGAAGGCGTTGGACGCGCCGGTCAGCTCGGTCAGCACCGGCGCCACGTAGGTGTAGAGGGTGAACATCGCGCCGGCGCCAAGCACGGTGGTAGCCATCGCCAGCAGCACCTGCGGCTGCAGGATCGCTCTCAGTTCGCGGCGCACGTCCGGGCGCGGCCCCGGCGCGGATGCCGGCAGCGCGAGGCCGAGCGCGGTGATCGCGACCAGGCCCAGCACCGCAGTACCGGCGAAGGACAGGCGCCAGCCGAGCTGCTGGCCCACCCAGGTGGCCAACGGCACACCGCCGATGTTGGCGATGGTCAGGCCCATGAACATGGTGGCCACGGCGGCAGCCTGCTTGTCCTTCGGCACCAGGCTGGCGGCAACCACCGCACCGATGCCGAAGAAGGCACCGTGATTGAGGCTGGTGACCAGACGCGACAGCAACAGCAGGCCGTAGTTCGGGGCCAGTGCCGAGAGCAGGTTGCCGACCACGAAGATCGACATCAGCAGCATCAGCGCGGTGCGCTTGCCAAACCGTCCCATCAGCAGGGTCATCACCGGCGCGCCCAGCATCACGCCCACGGCATAGGCGGTGATCAGCATGCCGGCGGTTGGAATGTTCACGCCGACGCCGTCGGCAATGACAGGCAGCAGGCCCATCGGCGCGAATTCAGTGGTGCCGATGGCGAAGGCGCCGACGGCAAGGGCCAACAAGGCGGCTCTGGAGTTCATGGGGTCATCCTGCGTGGGGCAGGTCCTGGAAAAGAGCGCGTAGCCTGCGCGCTTTGTCGGCCCGGATTAAGCCTCGCCCCGGGAAAACACTGTTGACCCCAATTCACAGCTGGCGGGAACCTCCCCGCCGGGCATGGCCCGGCGAGCCCAATGGGTCCCATAACGCAGAACCCCCGGCGCTGGCCGGGGGTTCTAGGACACACATTTGCCTGTGATCTGCTTACCAGTCGCCAGCACCCGGCACGTGGTGATCGCGTGCGCGGCGGCGCATCAGCAGGTTCAGCCATTCCACCAGCACCGAGAAGCCCATGGCGGCATAGATGTAGGGCTTGGGCACGTGCACGTCCAGGCCATCCAGGATCAGAACCGCACCGATCAGCAGGATGAAGGCCAGTGCCAGCATCTTCACGGTCGGGTTTGCGTCGATGAAGCGGCCCAGCGGGTTGGCGGCCAGCAGCATCACCAGCACCGACAGCAGGATGGCGGCGACCATCACCGGGATGTGATCGGCGATGCCGACGGCGGTGATCACCGAGTCCAGCGAGAACACGATGTCGATGATGGCGATCTGCAGGATGACCATGCCGAATACACCCGAGGCCTTGCTGGTGGCCGGGTTCTCGTCTTCGCCACCGGTGATCAGCTCCTTGATCTCCATGTAGCCCTTGATGATCAGGAACAGGCCACCGACGATCAGCACCAGGTCGCGGATGGAGATGCCCATACCAGCCACGGTGAACAGGTTGGCGGACATGTGCGCCAGATAGGCCAGCGACACCAGCAGGGCGATGCGGGTGATGCAGGCCACGGCGATGCCGAGCTTGCGCGCGAACGGGCGACGCTCTTCCGGCAGCTTGCTGACCGCGATGGAAATGAACACCAGATTGTCGATGCCGAGCACGATTTCCAGTGCGCTCAGGGTGAACAGGGTCACCCAGGCATTGGGGTCGGCGAGGAACTCAAAGGACATGGAAACTCTTCAGGGCAGTGGGGGAATGGGGATCAGCCGTAATTGCCGGCCATTGCATGCGGGACCACGACCAGCGCCCAGCACAGAAGCACGTTCATCATCAGCACGAACACTGCCGCCGAACCCATGTCCTTGGCGCGGCCGGCCAGCTCGTGGATCTCGCTGCCGTAACGTTCGATCACCGCCTCGATGGCCGAGTTGGCCAGTTCCATCGCCAGCACCAGCAGCATCGAGCCGATCAGCAGCGCGCGTTCGACCGGGGTCTGGCCCAGCCAGATCGCGACCGGGGTCAGCAGGATCAGCAGGTAGACCTCCAGCCGGAACGAGGACTCATGCAGCCAGGCGGCGCGCAGGCCCTGCCAGGACCAGCGCGCGGCCTGGAAGATGCGGCGCGGGCCGCGGGGCAGATGGCCGAACTGATCAGCCACGGGTGGAACATCCAGCAACAGGGGCGCGGCGCAGCGACCGCTCAGACGCACGGCAGGGAATCATGGGTGCACAGGGATAGGCAGATGGCCGCCATTTTGCCACAAGGCCGCCAGCCGCATCCCGGCACCGGCCCGGTGAATGGACTGCCAGGGGCAAGCCCCGGCCCGCCCCAGCTTCTATGATGGCTTTCCCCTTCCCTGCTGGAGCGCCTGATGTCCCGTCGCCGTACCTGCCTGCTGATGCTGGGCCTGCTGACCGCCGCCCCCCTGGCCCAGGCGCTGAGCCCGGCCAAGCCGCCGCGCGTGCCCGAGCAGGTCTCCAACGTGGCCTGGGCCGGCGACATGGCCCACTTCGCCAGCGCCGACCAGGCCAACCCGCCGCCGCGTGGTGGCATCGAGTTCATCGGCAGCTCCTCGATCCGCTTCTGGGAGAGCCTGGCCACCGACTTCCCCGGCCAGCCGGTGTTCAACCGCGGCTTCGGCGGCTCGGAAGTCCGCGACAGCATCTGGTACGCCGACCGCATCGTGGTGCCGTATGCGCCATGCAAGGTGTTCTTCTACGCCGGCGACAACGACCTCAACAGCGGCCGCAGCGCCGTGCAGGTGCGCGACGATGTGGTTGCCTTCGTGCAGCGCGTGCATCGCGACCTGCCGAAGACGAAGGTGGAGTACCTGTCGATCAAGCCAAGCCCGTCGCGCGCGCACCTGCTGCCGGCGATCAACGAGGCCAACACGCTGATCAAGGCCGCGCTGGCCAAGCTGCCCAATACCGGCTTCACCGACGTCTACACGCCGATGCTCGGCGCCGATGGACAGCCGGACGCGACGCTGTTCCGCGAGGACATGCTGCACATGACCCCGGCCGGCTACGCGATCTGGACCAGGGCGCTGGCGCCGAAGGTGAAGTGCGATTGACGCAGGCGTGCGTCGGGCATGGCCCGGCGCTACCGCAACACTATCCACGCATGGCGTGGATCTACTGAATTCATCCACGCATGGCGTGGATCCACTGCGGATCGCGGGAAACTGTCGAAGGCGGGGCGGTGTGGGTGTGCAGGACCGTTGGCGCCATGGATGGCGCCATCGAGCCCCCATGGATGGGTTTACGGCGTGTCCTGCACACCCACACCGCCCCGCCACTCCTCGGAATGCCCGCTTTTGATGTTGATGTTGCCTCGGCGGGTGCCGGGCGCAGCCCGGCCAAAGCCCTCTACCGGAAGATCACCGTGGCTTCGGTGCCCTCGCCCGGCTCGCTGGCCAGGCTGACCTTCCAGCCGAAGCGGTCGCACAGCCGGCGCACGATCGACAGGCCCAGGCCAGTGCCCTGCGGACGGCTCGGTTCGGCGCGGTAGAACGGCTCGAAGGCGCGCGACAGCGCCTCGGCGGACATGCCGATACCGGTATCGCGCACCACCACCCGGTCATTGAGCACGTGCACGTCGATACGCCCTTCATCGGTGTAGCTGCAGGCGTTGCGCACCAGGTTGCTGACCACCACCTGCAGCACCCGCGGTGGCGCATGCAGCTGCACCGGGCCGTCGCTGTGCAGGTGCACCGATACCGGGCGCGTGCCCAGCAGCTCGTTGGCGTTGTCCACTTCATAGCGGACGATGTCGTTGACGTCGAACAGCTCGATCTGCGGCTCGACGTCGGCCTCGCGGGCCAGGATCAGGAACGCATCGATCACCGCTTCCATGTCCCGACCGGCACGCTGGATGCGCTGCAGGCTGCGGCGCAGGCGCGGCTGCAGGGTTTCATCGCCGAGGGCCATGTCGCTGGCGACGCGGATGACGGTCAACGGCGTGCGCAGCTCGTGGCTGGCATCACGGGTGAAGTTGCGCTCGCGGGCCACGTGCGCGCTGACCCGGTTGGCCAGCGAATGCAGCGCGGCCGCCAGCTGCCGGGTCTCGCCCTGCATGTCCGCCGGAAGCTTGTTCGGCTCCAGGTCGGCCGCCTCCGGGTGGCCCGGGTCCCAGCGCGAGACGCGCCGCGCCAGCCAGTTCACCGGTGACACCAGGCGTTTGGAGGCACGGTAGGTCACCCAACTGGCGCCGTACACCGCCAGCAGGGTCAGCAGCACCGGCACGATGCCGAACCAGAACGCCAGCATCTCCGCGCGCGAACGCAGGAACACCAGGTACAGCCGGCCGGCGGGGCGCACATCCACCAGCACCAGCTGATCGTCCTTGGGCAGTTCGTGGAAGCCTGGCTCCAGGTTGCGCAGGTTGGCAGGCAACGACAGGGCCGACTGCCCGCTTTCCAGCAGGTAGCCGCGGATGTTCTGGGTGTTGGGTGGCGGCTGCACCGGCGAGGCCTCGTGCAGCGTCCAGAAGTACGTCGCTTCCTCGCGCAGGGCGGCACCGACCAGGCTGTGCTTGATCACCAGCGACACCAGCCAGGCACCCAGCAGGATACCCAGGCTGGCCAGCACTGCCTGCAGGATGAAAGCGATACGGATCTTGCGCGGCAGGCCGTGCGGCATTGCGGGGTCCCGGTCAGAGCGCTGCGATTATAGGCAGCGCGCCGCGCCGTGCGGATGCATGGGAAATGACCGGTGGCAACGCCATCCGGTCATCCCCTGCCCTCGTGCGTGGCCGGATCCCGGCCGGGCCTGCTGCTGCACCGGCGCGGGCCCTGCTCAGGCCATCGGCTGGGCGATGTCGGCAATGCGGTAGCCGGCACTCTGCACGGTGTGCAGCAGCGGACGGTCGAACGGCTTGTCGATGATCTTGCGCAGGTTGTACAGATGGCTGCGCAGGGTGTCCGAATCCGGCAGGCCATTGCCCCAGATCTCGCGTTCGATCTCCTGGCGGGTGACCACGCGCGGCGATTCGCGCATCAGGATGGTCAGCAGGCGCAGGCCGATCGGCGACAGCTGCAGCTCGGTACCGGCACGGGTGGCGCGCATGCTGACCGGATCGAGCACCAGGTCGGCGACCTTGAGCACTTCCGAACCGACCTGGCGACGCTCGCGGCGGATCAGCGCGCGCAGGCGGGCTTCCAGTTCCTGGATCGCGAACGGCTTGGTCAGGTAGTCATCGGCGCCGAAACCGAGGCCGGTGAGCTTGTCGTCCAGCGTATCGCGTGCCGTGAGCATCAGCACCGGGGTGGACTTGCGCGCATCGTTGCGCAGGCGACGGCACACTTCGATGCCATCCAGGCGCGGCAACATCAGGTCGAGCACCACGACGTCATAGCTGTTTTCCGCCGCAAGGCGGTAGCCATCCAGGCCGTCCTGTGCATAGTCGACTTCGAAGCCGCGACCTTCCAGGTATTCCCCGATCATCTCGGAGATGTTGCGGTTGTCTTCGACCACCAGCACCAAGCCGGAGGTCTCCTTCGTCTGACGCATGTGATTCCCTCTAACTTCAGCTTTGTGAAACATGCCGGATCGACGGTGGACGCGATGTGAAGTTCCGTCAAGAGGGAAGTAAATCGTTCAGAGCAGCGGACGCAGCAGCGGCCAGACGTTGTCCAGCACCTTCGGCTGCGCCTGCGCGGTCGGATGAAGCCCGTCGGCCTGCATCATGCCCGGTTGCAGGGCCACACCCTCCAGCAGGAAGGGCAGCAGCGGCACCTTGTACTGCGTGGCCAGCGCCTTGTAGGCCGCCGCCAGGCGCTGGCGATAGGCCGGCCCGTAGTTGGGCGGCACATCGATGCCCAGCAGCAGCACCTTGGCGCCCGCCTTCTGGCTGGCCTGCACCATCTTTTCCAGGTTGCCCTGCACCTGCGCCGGGGTCAGCCCGCGCAGTGCGTCGTTGCCGCCAAGGGCAATCACCACCACGGTCGGTTTTTCCTTGGCCAGCAGGCCTGGCAGGCGGGTCAGCGCGCCGGCGGTGGTCTCCCCGCTCATGCTGGCATTGACGATGCGCGCCGGGGTTTTCGACTGCTGCCTGACCCGCTGCTGCAGCAGGCTGACCCAGCCGGCGTCGGCGGGGATATTGTGGGCAGCACTGAGGCTGTCGCCGAGTACCAGCACGGTGCCCGCCGGACCTTTGGCACAGGCCAGCCCGGGCAGCAGCAGGAACCCTAGCAGCAGCACCATCATCGCGCCGGCTCGCCGGCTCCATCCCGTCTTGCGCATTGGAGTCTCCTCATCGACAGCCTGTCCCCCCGCAGCGCGTCCGTTGCCATCGCCGTCGACCAGGTCGGCAAATCCGTGCAGGGCCCGGAGGGTGAAGTCCACATACTGGACAACATCACCCTGACCGTCCATGAAGGGACCAGCGCGGCCATCGTCGGCGCCTCCGGTTCCGGCAAGACCACCCTGCTCGGCCTGCTGGCCGGGCTGGACCTGCCCAGCCGCGGCCGCATCGCGCTGGCCGGCCAGGACCTGTCAGCGCTGGATGAGGAAGCGCGCGCGCAGTTGCGCGCACGCGAGGTCGGCTTCGTGTTCCAGAGCTTCCACCTGCTGCCGGCGCTGACCGCCGCCGAGAACGTCGCCTTGCCGCTGGAGCTGGCCGGGCGCGAAGACCGGGCGCGGGTCGATGAAGTGCTGGCCCAGGTCGGCCTAGCCCATCGCGCCCGCCACTATCCGCGCCAGCTGTCCGGCGGCGAGCAGCAGCGCGTGGCGTTGGCACGTGCCTTCGTCACCCGCCCGCGCATCCTGTTCGCCGACGAACCGACCGGCTCGCTGGACCACGCCACCGGCCAGCACATCAGCGACCTGCTGTTCGAGCTCAACGCCGGCAGCGGCACCACACTGGTACTGGTCACCCACGATCTGCGACTGGCCCAGCGCTGCCAGTACATCCACCGCATCGACGACGGCCGCCTGCTGCCGGTCGAGCGTGGGGCGCAGGCATGAACCTGCTGCGGCACGCGTGGCGCGCGCTGCGCCGCGAAGCGCTGGCCGGTGACCTGCTGACCGTATTCGCCGCGCTGGTGCTGGGCGTGGCGGTGATGACCGCGGTCGGCACGCTGGTGAACCGGGTCAACCTGGCGCTGACCGGCAGCGCGGCGGAAATGCTCGGTGGTGATCTCGGCATCGCCGGGCGCGATGACCCGCCGCAGGCGTTCGCCGAAGAAGCGCAGCGGCGCGGACTGGCCTATACCCGCATCGCCAGCTTCGGCAGCGTGCTGTTCCATGGCGAGGCCAGCCAGATGGCCAGCATCAAGGCGGTGCAGGCGGGCTATCCGCTGCGCGGCACGCTGCGGGTGCGGGCCACGCCCGGCGGCGCCCTGATCACCGACGCCGGCATGCCCCCCAAGGGCCAGGCCTATGCCGACCCGCGACTGCTGCAGGGGCTGGGCCTGAAGGCCGGCGATGCGCTCGAATTCGGCGCCGGTACGCTGCGCATCGCCGGCATCATCGAGGCCGAGCCCGACACCGGTGGCGACCTGCTCACGCTCTCCCCGACCCTGCTGGTCAACCGCGCCGACGTGGAAGGCACCGGACTGCTCGGCCCCGGCAGCCGCATCAACTACCGGCTGATGTTCGCCGGAGCGGCCGACCAGATCGCCGCGCTGCGGCAATGGCTGTTGCCACAGGTAAAGGGCCTGCGCCTGTTGAGCGTGGACGACACCCAGCGCGGCGTGCGCCAGGCATTCGACCTGGCCGGACGCTTCCTCGGCCTCAGCGCGCTGCTGGCAGTCCTGCTGGCCGGCGTGGCCACGGCGCTGGCGGCCAACCGCTTCGCGCTGCGCCGCATCGACCAGGTGGCGATCCTGCGCTGCCTGGGCGCGCGCCAGCGCGACATCCTGTCCGGTCTGGCACTGCAGCTGCTGATGCTGGCGGTGCCGGCCTGCGCACTCGGCATCGGCCTGGGCATGGCGGCGCAGGAGGGCCTGGTGCAGGTGCTGGGCAGCCTGGTGCCGCAGCGCCTGCCGCTGCCCGAGGCAATGCCTGCGCTGACCGGTGCCGGCATCGGGCTGTTGCTGCTGTTCGGCTTCGGCCTGCCACCGCTGCTGCGCCTGCGCGGGGTGCCGCCGATGCGGGTGCTCAACCGCTCCTTCGCCGCCCTGCCGCCGGCCTCGCTGCTGGCCTATGTGGCGGCGTTGGCGGCCAGCCTGCTGCTGGCGGTGCAGGTCACCGGTGATCTCAAGCTGGCGCTGTGGGTGCTGGGCGGGTTGGCCGCGCTGGCGGTGGCGGCCGGCGTGGTCGGCTTCGTGCTGCTGCAGCTGCTGCGCGGCCTGCAGCACCGCCTGCATGGCCACTGGCGGCTGGGCCTGGCCGCGCTGACCCGGCGCCGGATGCTGGCGGTGATGCAGCTGGTCGGGCTGTCGCTGTCGCTGTGCGCGCTGTTGCTGCTGGCGGTGACCGGCCCCGGCCTGCTGCAGCAGTGGCGTGAGCGACTGCCCGCGGACACGCCGAACTACTTCCTGATCAACATCCAGCCCGAACAGCGCGACAGCGTGCTGGCCACGCTGCGCGGGTTGGGCGCCAACGACGCCAGCATCGAACCGATGGCCACTGGCCGCCTGATCGCGATCAACGGCAAGCCGCCGCTGCGCGTGGACCGCTCGCCGGAACAGAACGGGCAGCCGGCGTCCAGCGAGGCCCAACGCGACGACGATGACGAGAACCGGCCGTTGAACTTCAGCTGGCGCAGCAGCTTCCCGCCAGCCAACACGCTGGTCAACGGTACGTTCTGGAAGGCAGACAGCACCGCCGCCGAAGCCTCGGTGGAGATCGGCTGGGCCAAGCGCTACGGCGTGTATCCCGGCGACCGCATCACCATTGCGGTGGGCGAGCAGGAACGCGAGTTCACTGTCACCAGCGTGCGCAAGGCGGACTGGAACACCTTCCGTCCGAACTTCTTCGTGCTGCTGAACCCGAACGCGGTGGGCGATACGCCGCACAACCTGCTGTCGGCATTCCATCTGCCGGCCGGCAAGGCAGCCGGACTGGGCGAGCTGGTACGCGCGCAGCCGAACCTGTCGCTGCTGGACGTGGACGCAGTGATCTCGCAGGTGCGCGATGTGATGGAACGGGTGGCGCAGGCGGTGCAGCTGGTGATGGTGTTCAGCCTGCTGGCCGGCATGCTGGTGCTGCTGGCCGCGCTGCAGGCCACGGCGGGCGAACGGCGCTACGACAGCGCGGTGCTGCGCACGCTGGGCGCGACCCGGCGCCAGCTGCGTGGCGCGGTGCTGGTGGAATTCGGTGCGCTGGGCACGCTGGCGGCGTTGCTGGCGGTGGGCGCGGCCGCTGCGATCGGTGTGGCGGTCTCGCAGAAGGTGTTCGAGCTGCCGTTGCTGCCGCCGTGGCCGGGCCTGCTGATCGGCGGCGTGGTCGGCATCGGCTTGAGCCTTCTGGCAGGCTGGTGGGGTACGCGCGCGATCCTGCATACGCCACCGGCACTGGCGCTGCGCGAAGCCTGACGCGATCGTGACACGCTCGGGTGGGGCGCTATGCTGCGCGCGCCACCCGATCGGATCGTCCGGAAGCGCGGAAGGTCGCTCCCGCGCTCCCGATGTTCAAGGAATGAAGATGAAATACGGCCTCTGTCTGCGCATCCTTCTGGCCAGTTCCCCACTGTTCGCCGCGGTGCTACCCGCAGGCGCCCGCGCGGCAGATGGCCATGTTCCTGACGCGGTGCAGGCCTTCGTGCTGGAAACGGTGCTGGCCGATGAAGCGCAAGCCTTCCACGAGGGCCACCCGACCTATCTGGTTCCGGCCAGCGTGTCACGCACGCGCAGCGATGCCGGCGTGGTGGCCGACCTGCGTGCTGAGTTCGACCGGTTCTACCGGGGCCAACCGAAGCCGAGAAAGGAAGTGGCGCACATGGCGATCCTCGTCGCACAGACCGCGCTGCTGCTGCCGGACCGTAGCGCCTGCAGCACGGATCGAGTGCGTTGCCACGAAGCCATCCTCGGCGTCCGCACCCGCGATGACGAGGCCAGCCTGCAGGCCACCCTGCGTGCGTTCCAGGACGCTGGTCTGGACCTGACCACCTTGAGTGGGCCGGCGTCCTGAGTGCATCGCACCCACGCATGGCGTGGATGCAGCGTGCGATCACCGATGGAGAGCGTGCCGAGCAAGCTCGGCACCTACCAGGAGCGGATATGCGGCACGGTAGATCCACGCCATGCGTGGATGCGGTGTGCAATCGCCGGCGAAGAGCGTGCCGAGCAAGCTCGGCACCTACCAGGAGCGGATACGCGGCGCGGCACCTGACCAGAGGATCCGCGCCATGAGTCGAGCAGGGCTCGACTTACTGGGCCTTTTCCACGTACTTGGCGAACACGTCGTCGATCTGCTTGTCCTTCACCTTCTTGCCGGCCTGGATCTCTTCGGCCTGGGTGAACATCGGGATGATCATCGCCATGCCGTCGATCTTGGTCTTCAGGTGCACGCCCGGGGCCTGGCCGAGGAAGCCATCCCAGCGCTGGCGCACCTTTGCCCAGTAACCGGCGGTGGCCTTCCAGTAGTTCCGCGCCGGGGTGAAGTCGACCTCGGTGGTCTTCACGTAGTCGTTGAAGCCGAACTCGCGGGCGATCTCCACCTGGCTGCCATCGGCGTTGCGCTGCACCTTGGTGTTGAACTGCTCGTGGGTCCAGCCGTTCGGGGTCAGCGTGTGGCGGTTGATCACGGCCAGCGCGTTGTAGTCACTGCGCTTGGTGTACTCGCGGCGCGGCAGCGGACGCCAGCTCAGGTCGCTGGTCCAGCTCGGCACGTTGTTGGTGTAGGTCCAGGTGCCGGTGCCGCAATAGCGCGGTGCGTCGCTCACTTCGTACACGCACTGGGTCCAGGCGCCCTGGTTCACCGCCGCCGGAATGCTGCTCACCTTCCAGGTCTGGTCGGCACTGAACTCGAAACGGTTCGGTGCTTCGTACACCCAGTCCTGGCGCCAGTGCTTGGTGATGTGGCCGCTCTTCTCGTCCAGCAGCAGGTGCTGCAGCACGATGCGCTTCGGCGTGTCTTCGACCACGATGACCACTTCGTTGCCGCCGCTGCGCATCGCCGGCGCACGCTCGTAGCCCGGCTTCAGCAGCACGGTCTCATCGAAGGCGAAGTCCACGGTGTACTCACCCTGCATGGCAAGGATGCTGTCGTGGTCACGGGCGATATCGGAGGGCTGCGCGCTGGCCACGCCGCTGGCGGCGAGCACAAGCAGGGCGCTGGCTGTCTGGAACTTCATCGGGGTCTTCCTTCGGGGGTGCAGATGCGTTGAGAGGCCGTCCGTGGCCGACAGGCGTTCCATCAGGAGTGGGTCACAGGCGGATCAGCGGCAGGTCGCCGGGAATCCGCGGCGCCTGACGCCGCGCGGCATCGGCACAGCAGCAATCGTCGATTGCCAGCTCGCCTTCGGCACCTTCCAGCCGTGCAATGCGGCGCGCGGTGGCCGCGCCCAGCGAGGACAGGGTCGACAGACTGGCGGCCAGCGTGCGGCCATCGTCGGCGGCATGCAGGCGCAGCGCGCACAGGCGCCAGCGCTGGCCACCGAGATGGCCGGCCAGGCGCCGCCACAGGCGTTCGCCGACACTGCCATCGCTGTCGTGCTCGGGCCCCGGCGGCAGCGCAGCCACCAGCCGGTCCCAGGCCAGGAAGTCGCTGTCCGGCAGCAGGTACAGGCGCCACACGCAGCGGCCGCGGCCATCGAGGAAGCACAGGCTTTCGCGCAGGCCTTCGCTGTCCACGCCCTGGCAGGCATGCACGCGTACGGCCTGGCGCCAGCCGCCCAGCTCGTTGCCGTCGGCGTGGTACAGGCACAACACGGTGCCGAGCGTGGCCAGCTGTGCTGGGGTCGGCCAGGCCGCGCTGTACGGCGCGGCGATGGAGTCATTCCTGCGTGCGGACAGTGCTCGGCTCATGAGGTCACCAGGAAACGGCAAGGCTGGCGGAGAAGGTGCGGCCCGGGCTGCTGAAACGATCGCTCAGTGCGCGATTGGTGATCAGGCTCGGGGTGATCGACGACCATTCGATGTAGCGCTTGTCGGCCAGGTTGAACACGCCGACATTGAAGGTGGCACCCGGTGCGAAGTTCCAGTGCGCCATCAGGTCCAGCACGCCGTAGCCGGCCGGCTGGTAGACGAACGGCGCCGGTGCGTTCGGATTGGTCTGCGCCGCCGGCGGCGGCAGGCGCTTCTTGCGCTGCACGAAGGTGCCGGCCAGTTCGACGCCCCAGCTATCGGTGTCGTACATCAGGCCCAGCGTGCCACGCAGCGGATCGACCGAGGCCAACGGTTCGTCATCGGTCCGGTTGTCACCACGCGACCATGCCAACGCACTGCGCAGCGCCCAGCCCTTCAGCGCCGGGCTGAGTTCACCGAATTCGATGCCGGCCTTCATTTCCGCGCCATAGATGCGCGCGTCGGCGATGTTCTGCGACTGGAACACGGTCAAGCCCTGTGCGTTGCGGCCGGTATCGACGTTGGACTGGATGAAGTCCTTGTAGTCGTTGTAGTAGCCGCTGACGCTGACGTACGCCGCCGGCGCGATGAAGCGCAGGCCCAGTTCGTAGCCGTCGCTGGTTTCCGGCTTCAGGTCCGGGTTGGCGATGGCGGTGTAGCCGAAGGCCACGTTGGTCAGGCCGATGTTGACGTCGTTGTACGGCGGCGAACGGAAGCCACGCGCATACCCGGCGAACAGCGACCACTGGTCGGTGAAGCGCCAGACCATGCCCAGCTTCGGCGACACGCTGGTCTTCTTCAGCTGCGCTACGGCGGTAGTCGGATTGTCTTCGGCGAAGATGCTGTCCACCTCCGGCTTCAGCTCGTAACGGTCCACGCGCACGCCCGGCACCAGCGACAGCTTGCCGTCGGCCAGGCGCATTTCATCCTGCGCGTACAGGCCCAACTCGGTGGTCTTGCTGATCGGGAAGTCACGCACCGGGAAGGTGTCCGGTACCACCGTGTTGCTGACCACGCCGGCCTTGCTGACCTGGTAGCCGTCGCGCTTCTGGCGGATCTCGGTGCGCGTGCCCTCGAAGCCGTAGGTCAGCGCGTGTTCGACCGCACCGGTGCTGAAGGCCTTGTTGAACTGCGCCTGCAGGCCATAGGCATGCTGGTCGAAGGAGAACACGCGGTGACGGCGGCTGCCGTCGGTGCGGGTCTCGTCGGTCTGCTGCCGGGTTTCGCTGTTCTGCGCATACACCTGCCAGTGCAGGCTGTCGGCGAACGGCTGGTCCAGCGCATCCATTTCGTGGGCAAAGGACACGCGGGTGCGCTTCTGCGTGTCGTGGGACTTCATGCCAGTGGCCGCAGCCATCGCGCCGGGGCGCGGTGCAACGCTGGCAATCGCCGACAACACATTGGTATCGGTGGTGTCTTCGTTGCCTTCCACGGTCAGGCGGAAGCGCTGGTCTTCGCTCGGTGCATAGACCAGCTTGCTGAGCAGGCTGCGGCCATCACGATCCTGCGGATTGGACGCAGTGCGGGTGTCGTTGTCGCTGCGCACCGTGCCCTTGTTGTCCGTTTCCTGGCCCTGGTGGTGGTTGACGTTGACCAGGCCGCTCCAGTGGTCGCCACCAAAGGCGGCGGTGGCACCGCCGAGCAGGCCCTTCCACTCACCGTCGTAGCCGAACTTCAGGCCGAAGTAGCTGTTCTTGCCATCCTTGAGGTAGTCGGCCGGGTCCTTGGTCACGAACGCGACCACGCCACCGAGTGCATCGGAGCCGTACAGCGAACTGGCCGGACCACGCACGATCTCCACGCGCTTGAGCGTATCGAGGTCGGTGAAATTGCGGTTGGAACTGGCGAACGAACCGATGTCGAACCGGGTCGGCATGACGATGCCATCGGTCTGGATGCGCACACGGTTGCCGTCCAGGCCACGGATGCGGAAACCATCCAGGCCGAAGCGGGTCGCGCTGCGAGTGACCGACAGGCCCGGTTCGTAGCGCACCAGATCCTTGATGTCCTGCACCAGGTGCCGGTCCATCTGCTCGCGGTCGATGACGTCCACGGTGGCCGCCACGTCGCTCACCGCCCGCTCGGTGCGGGTGGCGGTGACCTGCACCCGGTCGAATTCTCGCGCGCCGGGCGCAGCGGCGGCAGCAGCGTGGGCGGACAGCGGCAAAGCCATCCAGACAGCAAGACACAGGGCGGTATGGCGGGTCATCGGGTTCATTCGGTCAGGCAGGGGAACCCCCGGTTACCGGCACACCTGGAAGGTGCACGCGGTAGACCGAGGGGGAGAGAGCGGGAGCGGACGGGTCGCCCACCCTGTCGGCGCTGCCGGCAGGAGGGAGGGAGGCGGGCGACCAGACCGCGATTACTTGGTCAGGATCAGCTTGTCGTTGCTGGTGTGCCGCAGGCGATAGAAGCGGTCGCCGTGCTGGATCAGGATTTCACGACGGCCCTTGAGCAGGGCTTCGCTGTCGATGACCTCTTCCGGCGGAACGACGCGGACCGGGCGATCGCGGAGGGTCAGCGTTTCGGGGCGCAGCAGTACAGGTTGAGCATTCATGAGCATCTGGACTCGTGCGAGGGACGAGTTAAATGATAATGATTCTCAGTTAACAATCAACAACCATTCTCAATTTCATTGATGAGATTAATGATCGAATTCTGAAATTCTATAGATTTCATCTATTGAAAGATGGGGGCACACGGCTTCTGTAGAGTCGAGCCACGCTCGACTGCTCTCGCGCCGTCGCCTGGAAATGCCCGCGCTACGTGCGGAGTCGAGCATGGCTCGACTCTACAAAGGCCCGACCAACCTGGAGTCGAGCGTGGCTCGACTCTCCAAAGGGTTGTCAGGCGAAGACGGCTTCGACCTGGGCCCAGCCGGCCGCGTCGACCTGCTCCAGCACGTCCAATGCCTGCAGGTTCTGCAGCAGCTGGCTGACCCGGCTGGCGCCGAGGATCACGCTGGAGACATTCGGGTTGCGCAGGCACCAGGCGATGGCCAGGGTAGCCGGGGCATGACCCAGCGCGCGTGCCACCTCGCTGAAGCGCCGCACCTGGCCCAGGCGGGCCTCGGTGTCGTCACCCAGCACCAGCGCGTGCAGCCACTCCATGCCTTCGCGACCCAGCCGGGCATCAACCGGGATGCCCTGGTCGTACTTGCCAGTGAGCAGGCCCGAGGCGAGCGGCGAGAAGATGGTGGTGCCCAGGCCAGCGCCGGCATACAGCGGTGCGTACTCCACCTCCACCCGTTCGCGGTGCAGCAGGTTGTACTGCGGCTGCTCCATCGACGGGCCCTGCAGGTTGCGCGCCTCGGCGATGTCCAGCGCCTGCTGGATCTGCGCCGCCGACCACTCCGAGGTGCCCCAGTAGAGGATCTTGCCCTGCCGCACCAGGGTGTCCATGGCATGCACGGTCTCGGCGATCGGCGCGTCCGGATCCGGGCGGTGGCAATAATAAAGGTCCAGGTAGTCCACCCGCAGACGCTTGAGCGCGGCATGGCAGGCATCAGTCACGTGCTTGCGCGACAGCCCGCGCTGGGTGGGCCGAGGGTCCTTGGCACTGCCGAAGAACACCTTGCTGGACACGCAGAAACCGTCGCGCGGCAAGCGCAGGTCGGTGATCACGTCCCCCATCACCTGTTCGGCGCGGCCATTGGCATAGCCCTCGGCGTTGTCGAAGAAGTTGACGCCATGATCCCAGGCGGCGGCCACCAGGTTGCGGGCCTCGTCGCGCGGGATCTGGTCACCGAAGGTCACCCAGGCGCCGAAGGACAGGGCGGAAATCGGCAGGCCGGTGGAGCCCAGGCGACGGTATTGCATGCAAATCTCCTGCTGCGGGCCCGCATCCGGGCCGGGATCGAACCCCATTCTACCTGCCCCCGCCGCGCGCAAGCCCTTGCCGTTGCTGGCCTGATCGGTACCGATGGCCGCGCGCACGCTGCTTTTTCTTGCCCCGGCCCCTGCCCTGCACTAGGCTTCCCGTTTTTCGCGACGCCCCAGGGGAGTCACTCACATGGTCGAAGGTTTGGGCAGGATCGGCTTCGGCCTGTTCGGGTTGGCGGTGCTGATCGGCATCACCTGGTTGTTTTCCAATAACAAGCGCGCGGTTGACTGGAAGCTGGTTGCCACCGGTATCACCCTGCAGATCGCCTTCGCGGCGCTGGTGATCCTGGTCCCGGGCGGACGCGACGTGTTCGACGCACTGGGCAAGGGCTTCGTCAAGATCCTCAGCTACGTCAACGAGGGCTCGGGCTTCATCTTCGGCTCGTTGATGGACACCAAGAACTACGGCTTCATCTTCGCCTTCCAGGTGTTGCCGACCATCATCTTCTTCTCTGCGCTGATGGGGGTGATGTACCACCTCAACGTCATGCAGGGCATCGTGCGCGTGATGGCCTGGTCGATCACCAAGGTGATGCGCGTGTCCGGTGCTGAAACCACCAGCGTCTGCGCCAGCGTCTTCATCGGCCAGACCGAGGCGCCGCTGACCGTGCGCCCGTACATCGCCAAGATGACCCAGTCCGAGCTGCTGACCATGATGATCGGCGGCATGGCCCACATCGCCGGCGGCGTGCTGGCGGCCTACGTGGGCATGCTCGGCGGTGGCGACCCGGCGCAGCAGGCGTTCTACGCCAAGCACCTGCTGGCGGCCAGCATCATGGCAGCCCCGGCCACCCTGGTCGTGGCCAAGCTGCTGATCCCGGAAACCGGCACCCCGCTTACCCGCGGCACGGTGAAGATGGAAGTCGAGAAGACCTCCAGCAACATCATCGACGCGGCCGCCGCCGGCGCCGGTGACGGCCTGAAGCTGGCGCTGAACATCGGTGCGATGCTGCTGGCCTTCATCGCCCTGATCGCGCTGCTGAATGCCCCGCTGACCTGGATCGGCGATGTGACCGGCCTGGCCGCTGCCATCGGCAAGCCGACCAACCTGTCGACCATCTTCGGCTACGTGCTGGCCCCGATCGCCTGGGTGATCGGTACGCCGTGGGCCGATGCCACCACCGTCGGTTCGCTGATCGGCCAGAAGGTCGTGATCAACGAGTTCGTGGCCTACACCGAGCTGTCGCAGATCGTGAACGGCCAGATCGCGGGCGTGAGCCTGTCCGAGGAGGGCCGCCTGATCGCCACCTACGCGCTGTGCGGCTTCGCCAACTTCAGCTCGATCGCGATCCAGATCGGCGGCATCGGCGGCCTGGCCCCGGAACGTCGCCACGATCTGGCCAAGTTCGGCCTGCGCGCGGTGTTGGGCGGTACCATTGCCACCTTCATGACGGCGACCATCGCCGGCGTGCTGACGCACTTCAGTTGAACCCTTGGTTGAGAAAAGATTCCCTATGAGCAGCAGTGTCGTTGTCGTCGGTTCCTTCAATGTCGATCACGTGTGGCGGTGCGAGTCGCTGCCGGCACCGGGTGCGACCATTGCCGGCCGCTACAGCACCGGCCCCGGTGGCAAGGGCTTCAACCAGGCCGTGGCAGCGTGCCGCGCAGGCGCCGACACCCACTTCGTGTGTGCGCTGGGCGATGACGCCGGTGGCAGCACCGCCCGCGAGCTGGCCGCGCAGGATGGTTTCGCGCTGATCGCCGAGGCCACCAGCGAGCCGACCGGCACCGCCGGCATCTACGTCGATGCCCGTGGCCGCAACACCATCGTGATCGGCCCGGGTGCCAACGCCGCGCTCAGCACGGACTTCCTGCAACAGCAGCAGGGCCTGCTGACCGGCGCCAAGGTGGTGCTGGTGCAGCTGGAATCGCCGGTGCAGACCATTGAAGCGGCGCTGGCCACGGCCCGCGAGGCCGGCGTCACCACCGTGCTCAACACCGCACCGGCCGACGCCCCTTCGACCATCGGCCTGCTCAAGCTGGCCGATGTGATCACCCCGAACGAAACCGAGTTCGCAGCCCTGCTCGGCCGCCATGTCGGTGAGCGCGTGGATGCCAATGACGTCGCCGCGCTGGATGGTGCCAGCCTGCACGCGCTGTGCCGCAAGCTGGTCGGCAACGGCACCGTGGTGGTGACCCTGGGTTCGGTGGGCGTGTTCGTGTCGCATGCCGATGAGAACCTGCGCGGCGATACCCAGCCGTACTACCGCGTAGGCGCCGAACAGGTGCAGGCGATCGACACCACCGGTGCCGGTGACGCCTTCAACGGTGCGCTGGCCGCGTCGCTGGCGCAGGTGGCCGACGCCCCGTTCGCCCGCCACGTGCGCTTCGCCAACCAGTTCGCCGGTCGTTCGACCGAGAAGGAAGGCGCCGCTGCGGCAATGCCGCGCTTCACCCCGGCCGACGTGGAAGTGAAGTAGATCCACGCCATGCGTGGATGAGCGAGCCCGGGCATGCAGATGCCCGGGCTTTTTCATGGGCGGTCCGCGCGCGGCGCGGATCTACTGCCAGCGCCGCAACAGCAGCCCCGCTGCAATCGCCAGCAACGCCACGGCAGCAGCCACCACGCCCAGCGTGTCCAGGCCCCAGCGTTCGATCGCACCGCCGCCGAGCAGCGCGCCCAGGCCGATTCCGGCGTTGGCCGCAGACACATTCAAGGTTCCCGCCAGCGCCTGCGCCCGTGGCGCCGCACGCATCACCCGCACCTGGCACAACGGGAACAACGCGGTATGCGCCACGCCCCACGAAGCCAGCGCGATGAGCACGAACGTGCCGTGGCCGGCCATCCCGACACTGGCCAGAATGCCCAGCGCCAGCACCGCGCAGAACACCAGCGTTGCGCCCAGCGGCGCACGATCGACCCAGCGCCCGCCCAGTGCATTGCCGATCAGCCCGACGGCCCCGAAGCCCATCAGCCACCAGCCCACCTGTGCCGCCGGTACCTGCATCAGCCGCTCCAGTACATCGGCCAGATAGGTGTAGGCCGCAAACATCGCGGTGAATACCAGCACCGACAGCAGCACATGGCCCAGCAATGGCGGCTGCCGCAGCATACGTGCCTGTTCGCCCAGCGCGCGACGCGGTCCGGCCTCAGTGTCCGGCATCCATGTCGCCAATGCGCCGGCCATCAACAGTGACAATGCCGCCAACAGCCAGAAGCTGCCGCGCCAACCGAGGGCGTCGGCGGCCAACGTACCCAGTGGGATACCGAACAGCATTGCGGCGGTGATGCCCAGGTAGACCCGCGCGACCGCACGACCGCCCTGCCCTGCAGGGGCCAGCTGCGCAGCAGTCTCACTGGCCGTGCCCCAGAACACCGGCAGCGCCAGTGCCGGCAGCACCCGCGCCAGCGCCAGCAGCCATGGCTGCGTGGCCATCGCGGCCAGCGCGTTGGACGCCGCGAACAACAGCAGGATGACCACGAACAGGCGGCGCCGGCTGACGTGTGACAGCAGCGCGGTCAAGGGTGGCCCGGCCAGCATCACGGTGAACGCGAACAGGGTGACCAGTTGTCCGGCGCGCGCAATGCCAATACCAAGGTCGCGTGCCAGTGCCGGCAACAGGCCAACGATCAGGAATTCGGTGGTGACGATGACGAAGGCGGACACCGCCAGCAGGACGACCGAAAGACGTGCGCGAGCGTTTGCGTGGACAGTGGCCACGGCGGAATCGAGGGAGGACATGAGCGGGCATCAGAACAGGGGCCGCCAGCCTATTTCCTCCCCAGGTTCCGATTACTGCTATGTTTTCCATCGATTCCGGACTGGATTTCCCCCATGCTTCCCACCGAGCGCCTGCGCGGCATCGAGGCCTTCGTCGCCACCGCCGATGCCGGCAGCTTCACTGCGGCCGCCGAGCGCCTGCACCTGACCAGCTCGGCGGTGGGCAAGACCATTGCTCGGCTGGAGGCGCGACTGGGAGCGCGGTTGTTTGAACGCAGCACCCGCCGCCTTCGCCTGACCGAAGCCGGTGAGGGCTTCTACCGCACCTGCGTGCGCGTGCTGGGTGAGCTGGCCGATGCCGAATCGGTGCTGGCTGCGCATGCCGATGCGCCCGTGGGGCGCCTGCGCGTGGATGCACCGGCCACCTTCGGGCGCCTGAAAGTCTGGCCGTTGCTGCTGCAGCTGGCCGACGCGTTTCCGCAGCTGCGGCCACAGGTGACCTTCAGCGACCGCTTCATCGACCTGACCGAGGACGGCATCGACCTGGCCGTGCGCATCGGTGGACCGGAGCCGCTGCCGGCCACCCTGGGCAGCCGCCTGCTCGGCTACGAATGCCTGCGCTTCTGCGCGTCCCCGGCCTATCTGCAGCAGCATGGCCTGCCGACGTCCGCGGCCGAACTGACCGACCATGACGGCGTACTGTTCGGCCGTGCCGACGGCAGCATCGGACCGTGGCAGGTGGCGGATGCTGGACGGCGTAGCACGCCGCTGCAGGCCCGCGCGCGGCTGGTGGTCGGCAGTGCCGAAGCGCAGGTCGCGGCGGTCGAGGCCGGCTTTGGCATCGCCCAGCTGGCCTCCTGGCTGGTCGATGATGCGCTGGCGCGCGGCAGCCTTGTGTCGATCCTGCCGGCGCTGGACTGCCGCGGCCTGCCCCTGCGCCTGTTGTGGCCACAGGGCCGGCAACGGCTGCCACGCGTGGATGTGGCGTTGGACCGTCTCGGTTCAGGACTGCGGATCGATCCGCCGCGCTGATCCCGGCTGCGACCGCTTGTCGCATTGCCCGCATCCCGGTCCTCGCCCACCATCCGCGCAGCTTCTCTGCGTGGGCAGGACATGGACGGATTCCCCTGGCTGCTGATCGCGGCCGCCGGCAGTGCCATCGCGGCCCTGCTGCACATTGGCTGCATCGCCTTCGGCGCGCCCTGGTACGAGCGTTTCGGCGCCGGCCCGCGCATGGTCCGGTTGGCCCACGCCGGCCACTGGTGGCCGCCGCTGATGACCGCCGGCATCACCGCCCTGCTGGTTGCCTGGGCGCTGTACGCGCTGGCTGCTGCCGGCTGGCATGCGCCGTTGCCGGCCAGCCGCCTGGTCCTGCCAGGCATTGCCGCGCTGCTGTTGCTGCGCGCCATGATGGGCTTCGGCCTGGCGCTGTTCCGACCGGGGTACAACGGCACGCGCTTCTGGGTGGTCAGTTCGCTGGTCTGCCTGGGCCTGGGGCTGGCCTTCGCCGCGGGGACCCGCCAAGCCTGGCAGAGCCTGGGCTAGCCGCCCACCATCGCCCGCCCTTGGGGGCGGCGGAAGCAACCGTCAAGCATCTGTTGATGCCGGTACGGCATGAGCTGGGTGCGGATCGGCCTGAACCGGACCGCGCCCGACACGGCCGTACCGCCGCCCGCGCCCTACAATGGGCGCATGCAGATCGGCCCGTACACCATTGCCCCCAACGTCGTGCTGGCGCCCATGGCCGGCGTTACCGACAAGCCTTTCCGCCTGCTGTGCAAACGGCTGGGCGCGGGACTGGCCGCCTCGGAAATGACCATCAGCGACCCGCGCTTCTGGACCACGCGCAAGTCGATCCATCGCATGGACCATGACGGCGAGCCGGCACCGATCAGCGTGCAGATCGCCGGCACCGAGCCGCAGCAGTTGGCCGAAGCTGCCCGCTACAACGTGGACCACGGCGCGCAGATCATCGACATCAACATGGGCTGCCCGGCCAAGAAGGTGTGCAACGCCTGGGCCGGTTCGGCACTGATGCGCGACGAACAGCTGGTGGCGCGCATCCTCGAAGCGGTGGTCAACGCGGTGGACGTGCCGGTCACCCTGAAGATCCGTACCGGTTGGGACTGCGACCACCGCAACGGCCCTCTGATCGCCCGCATCGCCGAGGACAGCGGCATCGCCGCACTGGCTGTGCACGGCCGCACCCGCGACCAGCACTACACCGGCCAGGCCGAGTACGCCACGATCGGCGAGATCAAGGCCGCACTGCGCATTCCGGTGATCGCCAACGGTGACATCGATTCGCCGCAGAAGGCGGCGTTCGTCCTGAAGGAAACCGGCGTGGACGCAGTGATGATCGGCCGCTCGGCACAGGGCCGGCCATGGATCTTCCGCGAGGTGGCGCACTACCTGGCCACCGGCGAGGAACTGCCGCCGCCATCGCTGGCGGAAGTGCGCGACATCCTGCTCGGCCACCTGCATGCACTGCATGCGTTTTATGGCGAGCCGCAGGGCGTGCGCATCGCGCGCAAGCACCTGGGCTGGTACGCCAAGGATCGACCGGAGAATGCCGCCTTCCGCGCAGTGGTCAACCGCGCCGAAGACCCGCAGAGCCAGATCGCGCTGACCACCGAGTACTTCGACCGTCTGATCGCCGGGGAACCGGCGTTGTCATCTGCTGCCTGAGCGTATTGCCACGCCGTCGAGTCGAGCTTGCTCGATTCCTCAAACCGTAGAGTCGAGCTTGCTCGACTGATTTCCCGGAGCCGTCGAGCAAGCTCGACGCTACAAGAGCCCGCCCCATGACCCCGCCGATCTCCTCCCCGACCTACCTGCACGGCTTTTCCGGCACCGAGCAGCAGCGCCTGATGACCCAGGCACGGCTGCTGGAATCGAGCATCTTCGGCCAGATCGACTACAGCGGCGCGCGTCGCCTGCTGGAAGTCGGCAGCGGCGTCGGCGCGCAGACCGAAATCCTGCTGCGCCGCTTCCCCGATCTGCACGTGACCGGCGTGGACCTGAGCGAAACACAGCTGGCCACCGCGCGCGAGAACCTGGCGCGCACACCGTGGTGCAGCGACCGCTACACCCTGCAGCAGGCCGACGCCGGCGAGCTGCCGTTCGAGGCACGCAGCTTCGACGCGGCGTTCCTGTGCTGGGTGCTGGAGCACGTGCCGTCACCAGCACGCGTACTGAGCGAAGTGCGCCGCGTGCTGGCCCCGGGTTCGCCGGTCTACATCACCGAGGTGATGAATGCCTCGTTCCTGCTCGACCCGTATTCGCCGCATATCTGGCGCTACTGGATGGCCTTCAACGACTTCCAGTACGACCACGGGGGAGATCCGTTCGTCGGCGCCAAGCTGGGCAACCTGCTGCTGGCCGGCGGCTTCCGCGACGTGCACACCGAGATCAAGACCATCCACCTGGACAACCGCGAGCCGGCACGTCGCAAGACGATGATCGCGTTCTGGGAACAGCTGCTGCTGTCGGCCGCCGACCAACTGTTGCAGGCCGGATCGGTGGACGAGGAAACCGTGGAAGGCATGCGTCGCGAGTTCCGCCTGGTGCAGAACGACCCGAACGCGGTGTTCTTCTACTCGTTCGTGCAGGGCCGCGCCACGGTGTATTGATTCGGTGGAGCCACGCCATGCGTGGCTGCCTTCGCCGATGCACCCCGCCATCCACGCATGGCGTGGATCTACGGATCAATGCACGGCGCTGTGGTCGACCGCACCCGG
The DNA here is from genome assembly GCF_003205835.1 of Stenotrophomonas maltophilia. Lineage (GTDB taxonomy): Bacteria > Pseudomonadota > Gammaproteobacteria > Xanthomonadales > Xanthomonadaceae > Stenotrophomonas > Stenotrophomonas riyadhensis. The sequence continues at coordinate 720,567 of NZ_CP029773.1, read as the reverse complement.
CTGTGCTGCCGGCTCCTGCCAGATCCGCTGCCACATCGCGGCCAACCGGCGTCCGACGTCGGCGCGTGCGGCCGGGCTGCTGTAATCCACCCGCACCTGCTCGGGCGTGATCGCCCGCCACTGCCCATCAGCCTGCTCGGCCACCGCGAAGTTGAACGTGTAATCCGGTTCCAGGCCCATGCGCAGGTCGCTCAGCACCAGCCGGCCGTCAACCACCTGTGCACGCATGAAGCCACGGTTGAACCACGTCAGCTGCTGCACCGCCGGGACGCTCCCTGCTTCACGCAATACCTGCACGTTGGACGCATGGCCTTCGAACCGCATCGGCCCGTGGTCGGCCACCAGCGAACGGTCGCCCACTACGTAGCCGTTCGGCGTCATCGCCACCACCCGCCACAGCAGGGTATTGAACGGCATCGGTACCGAGAAGCGCGGCGCATTGCCCAGGCCCATCGCCGTCAGGCTCTGCTGTGCGGCACGGTCGACCTGGGCCTTGGCGATCAGGCCCCAGCCCAGGTAGCCACTGCTGAGCAGCAGGGCCACGCCCAGCACCTTGCCCGCCCAGGGCCGGGCGCGGCCAAACCAGGCCAGCACGCAGCCCAGCAGCAGCCACACGGTGTAGCCCGGATCGATGATGAAGACGCTGGAACCCATGGTCGGGTGTGGCCGCAACGGCCACCACAGCTGCGTGCCATACACGGTGAACGCATCGAGCACGGGATGAGTGACCAACGCCAGCAGGATCGCCCAGAACCAGCGCACCGGTGACTGTGCGACCCGCCCGTTGCCGAAGCGCTTGAACAACCACCAGATCAGCGCCGCCACCCAGGGCAGCACCAGCAGCGAATGGCTGAAGCTGCGGTGCTCGATCATGTTCGCCACCGGATCGGCGGCAGTGAAGCCGAGCCACAGGGCGTCGAGGTCCGGCAGGGTACCGAGCGCGGCACCGGCCAGCAGGGCCGCGCGGCGGTGGCCGGGCGGAGCGATGGCAGCAGCGACGGCGCCGCCGAGCACGATCTGGGTCAGGGAATCCATGGGCCGATGCTAGCGGCTTGCGGGCGTGCCGTCTTGATGGCACAGCCGCTCGCGCTCTTTTGTAGAGTCGAGCCATGCTCGACTGCTGTACGCGGGGCAGTCTGAGAAGATCAGTCGAGCATGGCTCGACTCTACAAGAGTGGGTCAAGCCGCTTGCTTGATGCGCGCGCCCGGCAGTTCCACCAGGGTCTGGCCGTTGTGATCGAGCAGGCGCAGCGCGCCATCATGGTCTTCGGCCAGTGCGGTCAGGCTCTCCACCCAGTCGCCGTCGTTGGCGTAGACCAGGCCATCGCGCTCGATCAGCGCGGCGCGGTGGATGTGGCCGCAGACGATGCCATCCAGGCCGCGCCGGCGCACATCCTCCAGCCCGGCCTGCACGAAGCGCTCGATGTAGCGTTCGGCCGCACCACTGCGCTTCTTCAGGAATTCCGACAGCGACCAGTAGCGCATGCCCAGCCGCCGCCGCACCGCGTTCAGCGCCTGGTTGCCGGTCAGGATGCGGTAGTACAGCCAGTCGCCGAACTTTTCCTGCAGGCAACCGAAGTGGGTCACGCCGTCGTAGTCGTCGCCGTGCGCGACCAGCAAGCGACGGCCATCGGCGGTCACATGGATGGCGCGACGGCGCACCTGCATCGCCGGCAGCATCAGCCCGCACACGTGGCGCAGCGAGGCGTCGTGGTTGCCGGGGATGTAGACGATCTCGGTCCCCGCACGGCGCAGCGCGTGCAGGGCCTGGATGACTTCGCTGTGCGACTGGCGCCAGTTGGCGCGGCGATGCGCCATCCACCACAGGTCGATGATGTCGCCCACCAGGTACAACCGTTCGCAGCGCAGCTGCGAGAGGAACCGCGCCAGCTCGGTGGCATGGCAATGACGTGAACCCAGGTGCACGTCGGAGACGAACACTGCGCGCCGGTGCGGCGACAGGTTCGCCAGCGTGCTCATGCCGGCGTCCCCGCGTCGCGCAGGTAGCGTTTGCGCTTGTTCGGCCGGATCGCGCACAGGTCCACCTCGATCAGGCCGTCGATCGAATCGCTGAAATCCGGGTCGACACCGAAGGCGAGGAAGCGCGCGCCGCCGGGTTCGCACAGATCGGTGTACTGGCGGTACAGCGTCGGCACACCGGTACCCAGTGCGGCCAGGTTGGCCTTGAGCACATCGAACGCGGCACCTGCATCCAGCTCGCCGAAACTCGGCGGCGCGGCGAAGTACTGGAAGGGGCGGTTCGATTCGACCAGGCCGGCGGTACCGCTGTAGTAGCGCTGGTAGTACGCCACCAGCTGCTCGCGTGCATCGCGTGGCAGCGCTGCGCTGATCGACACCGCGCCGAACAGGTAGCGGATGCCCGGCCGGCACTGCAGGTAGGCGCCGATGCCCTGCCACAGGTAATCCAGGCTGCGGCTGCCCCAGTAGTCGGGTACCACGAAGCTGCGGCCCAGTTCCAGGCCTTCGGCGATGTGGGTGATGGCGTCGTCGGAATAGCGGAACAGCGACGCGCTGTAGAGCCCGGACAGGCCGTGCCGGGCCAACGCCTGCGCACCGCGCATGATCCGGTAGGCACCGGCGATGCGCTGCGCGGCGGCGTCCCAGATCACGATGTGCTCGTACTGCGGATCGTAATCGTCCAGGTCGCGGCTGCGCCCGGTGCCCTCGCCCACCTGGCGGAAGGTCAGCTCGCGCAGGCGCCCCAGCTCCAGCAGCAGTGGCGAATCGGCGGTACAGGTCGCCAGCAGGATCTGCTTGCCGTCGGCGGTCTGGCCCAGCTGGGTGGCGGCAGCGATGCCGGCGGCGACCTGCGAAGGTGGCACCGGGGACGCCAACGGCTCGGGGCCTGCAACAGCCGCGGCATCGCCCGCCGCCCCATTACGGCCCAGCGCATACAGCGCGCGGCGCACCGCCAGCAGCTGTGCGCCCGGGTCGCCACCCCTGCCCAGCTGCATCGGCTCGCCGATGCTCAGCCGCAGCGGACGGCCACGACGGGTGAACATCTCGCGCGCCAGCAGCGCGGTGCCGGCCGGCTTGAACAGGGTCGAGGCGCCGTAGAACAGCGCCGAGTTGCGCGCCTCCACACGCACCGGCAGCACCGGCGCGCCAGCGGCACGGGCAAAGCGGACGAAACCGCGCTGCCAGCGGCCGTCACGGATGCCGCGCAGCGACAGCCGCGAGACCTCGCCGGCCGGGAACACGATCACGCACTGCTCGGCGGCCAGCGCCTCTTCGACGGCATGCAGGCTGCCACGCTGGGCCTTGCCACCGAGGATGCGTACCGGCAGCAGCAGGTCCTGCAGTGGCGCGATCGCCCCCAGCAGGTCGTTGGCCACGATCCGCACGTCGCGGCGGATGCGGCCGACCGCGTCCAGCAGTGCGAGGGCGTCCAGTGCCCCGGAGGGGTGGTTGGCGACGATCAGCAGGCGGCCGGTGGCCGGGATCTTCGCCAGCGCGGCCGGATCCACCTGGTACTGGCCGTCGATGAACTCCAGGCCGGCGGCGACGAAGCCGAAGCCACGCAGGCCTGAGCTGCGCTGCAGGAAGGCTTCGATCTGGTCCAGCCGCGACCAGCGGCCGACGCTGCGCAGCAAGGGCCGCGCCAGTTGGCCGCGACGGCCATGGAACCAATCGGGGAAGCGTTGCTGGAGACGCTGTTCAAGTTCCTGCATGGCAGATCCACTCATGCCCGGCGGCCGGATTGGCCGACAGCCTGCGCCCGGCAGGCGGCAGCCAGATGGCGGTTTTTGGGCAGAACGATGACGGCCGGACAGCCGCTGCCGGACGTTGCGGCCCGCGCAGTCGGGGCCGGTAGCAGCCCGGCGTGTTGTCACGCTGGTGGAACACTGGGCCTCGAGGCTGGGCCCCAATCCCGGCCGGACGGCCCCTGCCGGGGCTACGCGGGCTTAACCACCGGCAACCGGTACAGGTTCACAATGCACAGGCGGCGCACCCCGTGTATCATTCGCGCCCATCTTTCCATCCGAATCAAGGGATATTACGCCTGATGTCCAGCTATCTCTTCACCTCCGAGTCGGTCTCCGAAGGCCATCCGGACAAGGTTGCCGACCAGATCTCCGATGCGGTGCTGGACGCGATCCTGACCCAGGACCAGCGCGCCCGCGTGGCCTGCGAGACCATGGTCAAGACCGGTGTTGCCATCGTGGCCGGTGAGATCACCACCAGCGCCTGGATCGACCTGGAAGCGCTGACCCGCAAGGTCATCACGGACATCGGCTACGACAGTTCCGACGTCGGCTTCGACGGCGCGACCTGCGGCGTGCTGAACCTGATCGGCAAGCAGTCGCCGCACATCGCCCAGGGCGTGGATCGCAAGAAGCCGGAAGAAATGGGCGCTGGCGACCAGGGCCTGATGTTCGGCTATGCCACCAACGAGACCGACAGCTACATGCCGGCCGCGATCCACCTGTCGCACCGCCTGGTCGAGCAGCAGGCCAAGATCCGCAAGAAGAAGAACTCGCCGCTGTCGTGGCTGCGCCCGGACGCCAAGAGCCAGGTCACCCTGCGCTATGAAAACGGCGTGGTCTCGGCCATCGACGCCGTGGTCCTGTCGACCCAGCACGCCCCGGGCATCAAGCAGAAGGACCTCATCGAGGCCGTCCGCGAAGAGATCATCAAGCCGGTGCTGCCGGCCAAGTGGCTGCACAAGGGCACCAAGTTCCACATCAACCCGACCGGCAAGTTCGAGATCGGCGGCCCGGTGGGCGACTGCGGCCTGACCGGCCGCAAGATCATCGTCGACACCTACGGCGGCTGGGCCCGTCACGGTGGTGGCGCCTTCTCCGGCAAGGACCCGTCCAAGGTCGATCGTTCGGCGGCCTACGCGGCCCGTTACGTCGCCAAGAACGTGGTTGCCGCCGGCCTGGCCGACCGTTGCGAAGTGCAGGTCTCCTACGCCATCGGCGTGGCTGAGCCGACCTCGATCTCGGTCACCACCTTCGGCACCGGCAAGATCAGCGACGACAAGATCGAGAAGCTGATCCGCAAGCACTTCGACCTGCGCCCGTACGGCATCATCAAGATGCTGGACCTGGTGCACCCGATGTACCAGCAGACTGCGGCCTACGGCCACTTCGGCCGCAAGCCGAAGGAGTTCAGCTACCTCAACGGCGAAGGCGAGACCGTCAACGCCACGGCCTTCTCCTGGGAGAAGACCGATCGCGCCGCCGCCCTGCGCGCCGATGCGAAGCTGAAGTAAGAAGCACGAAGGGCCGCTCACGTGGCCCTTCTCTTTTTCGGTAGAGCCGGCCACTGGCCGGCTTTTTCATGGCCTCCGGAAAAATCGCGTGGTTGCCGGCCAGCGGCCGGCACTACCGGTTGCCGATACAATCGCCGCATGTCGACCGAACTGAAAACCCACCAGCTGTCCATGACCGTGCTGATGTCGCCGGAGATGGCCAATTTCTCCGGCAAGGTCCACGGTGGCGCCATCCTGCGCCTGCTCGACCAGGTCGCCTACGCCTGCGCCAGCCGTTACGCCGGCAGCTACGTGGTCACCCTGTCGGTGGACCAGGTGATGTTCCGCCAGCCGATCGCGGTAGGCGAGCTGGTCACCTTCCTCGCCTCGGTGAACCATACCGGCACCTCGTCGATGGAGATCGGCATCAAGGTGGTGGCAGAGGACATCCTCAAGCGCAGCGTGCGCCATGCCAACAGCTGCTTCTTCACCATGGTGGCCGTGGATGAGGAAGGCCGGCCGACGCCGGTGCCGCCGTTGCAGCCGGCCACCTCCGACGAGAAGCGCCGCCAGGCCGCCGCACAGATCCGCCGCCAGCTGCGCCAGGAAATGGAACAGCGCCATCTGGAACTGCTGGCGTCGAACCCGCCATCGCCGGAAGAATGAGGGCTTTGCCGGCCAGCGGCCGGCACTACTCTTCCCGTTCGGGCAGATAGGGAGAGCGGAACCGCTCGATGTTCAATAACGGATTGGCGTCTGCCAATGCGGCCGAGGCGTCCACCGACGACACCGCATACATGTAGTAGTCGTAGCCGAAGTGCACTTCGGCGTTCTGACAGACCAGCTTGCACCAGAAGGCGTTGCGCAGCACGCCGCGCGCCACCCGCTCAATCTCGTGCAGGCCGAGTTGCTGGCCCTCGTGGTACTGACACGGGCCGTGCGAAGAAAGCGACTGGATGCGAAGGGACTCGACACCAATGCCGACACAGAATCGCCTGATCGCGTCCAGATAGGCATCCTCGACAACGAGGTAATCCTCGATGCTCACGCGCTTGCCGACATCGCTGAAGTCAGTCCACTCCTCGGGCGGTGACCATAGGTACCCCTCAGGCGTCCGCTGCCAGTATTTGCTGATACGCCAGGAATGCTTCATGGGGCGGGAGGATACCGGAAGGTGCCGGAGGCAGCCGTGCATCCGACATCGTGGTAGTGCCGGCCGCTGGCCGGCAACCTCATGGTGTCTGGCAACACGCACGAGGTTGCCGGCCAGCGGCCGGCACTACCATTTCGAATTCGCCGGGCAACGCCCGGCGGATGCATTTCACCCGGTGTTCTGCACGCCCTGCGAAACACCGTTCACGCAGGCCACCAGCGCGCGCAGCAGGTCGTCATCCTCGCGCCCGCTGGCCCGCCAGCGCTGCAGCAGATCCACCTGCAGCACGCTGATCGGATCAACGTAGGGGTTGCGCAGGCGGATCGACAGCGCCAGCCGCGCATCGTGGTCCAGCAGCGTCCGCTGGTCCATCAGCGCCAGCAGCCAGTGCCGGGTGAGTTCCAGTTCGCTCTGCACCTGTGGGAAGTAGCGCCCGTGCAGCTCGCCGGACAGCTTCGAGAACTGCTCGGCAATGGTGATATCGCCCTTGGACAGCACCATGGCGATGTCGTCCAGGAACGTACGGAAAAACGGCCAGTCTCGCGCCATGTCGCGCAGGGTCTGTTCGTGGCCGGCATCAATCGCCGCCTGCAGGCCACTGCCCACGCCATACCAGCCGGGAATCACCGCGCGTGCCTGGCTCCAGGCGAATACCCACGGAATCGCGCGCAGGTTGCCCAGTGCTGCGTCCTGGCCGAGCCGGCGCGACGGCCGCGAGCCCAGCGTCATCCGCTCGATCACATCGATCGGCGTGGCGGTGCGGAAGTAGTCCATGAAGCCTGCCTGGCCGACGAAGGCTCGGTAGACCTCGCTGCTGGAGCCAGCGACCACATCCATCACCGGTCGCCACTCATCCTCGCGGGGTTCGGCGGCACGCGGGCGCAGGCTGGCGCGCAGTACCGCGCCGGTGGCCTGTTCCAGCGAGCGCAGCGCCAGCGCACGGATGCCGTATTTGCGATGGATCACCTCGCCCTGCTCGGTCACCCGCAGGCGGCCATCGATGCTGCCGCGCGGCGACGCGTCGACCGCGTGCGTAGTTTTGCCACCGCCACGGCTGATCGAACCGCCACGGCCATGGAAGAAGGTCAGGCGGATGCCGGCCTCGGCCGCCACCTCCAGCAGTTCCACCTGCGCACGCTGCAGGCCCCAACGCGAAGCGGCGATGCCACCGTCCTTGCTGCTGTCCGAATAGCCGAGCATCACCAACTGCACGTCGTCGCGTGCGTGCAGGTGCGCGCGATAGATCGGGTCGGCCAGCAGGTCACGCAGGGTGGCGGTGCCACGCTTGAGGTCGTCCACGGTTTCGAACAATGGCGCAATATCCAGCGGCACCGAACCGCCCTCTTCCACCAGGCCGCCACGGCGTGCCAGCGCCAGCACGGCCAGCACGTCACTGCGGTCGTGTGCCATCGAGATGATGTAGCTGCCCAGCGCATCGCCACCATGGCGCGCACGCGCATCGGCCAACGCCACAAATACCGCATCCAGACGCTGGTTGCCTTCGTCGTCGCCCTTCGGCAACGGCGCGTCCCCACTGGCATGCGGCGCCAGCAGGCGCGCACGCCCCACGGCATCGAGACGGTCCCACGCTGCGTCGCCGCCCAGCACGGTGGCCAGCGCGCGCGCATGCACGCTCGATTCCTGGCGCACGTCCAACCGCGCCAGGTGGAAGCCGAAGGTCTTCACCCGCCACAGCAGGCGCTGTACTGCAAAGCCACCGGCATGCTCCCCGCGGTTGGCGCGCAGGCTGTCGAAGATCAGCTGCAGGTCGTCGATCAGTTCATCGGGGCCGGCGTAGGCGCCTTCGCCGTCATCCAGCGTGGCCTGCAGGCGTGCACGCATGCGGTCATTGAGCAGACGGTAGGGCATGTCGGCATGGCGCGGGCGCGACTGCACCTGCGGCAGCAACTGGTGGTACTGCGCCACGCGCGCCTGCAGCGCATCGCTTACGCCCACCCGCTCGGTGGATTGGCTGAGCAGGCTGGCCAGCTGCAGCAGTTCCTTCTGGTAGCGCCCGAGCACCGCCTGCCGCTGCGCATCCAGCGTATTGCGGATGGTGTGCGCGTCCACGTTCGGGTTACCGTCCATGTCGCCGCCCACCCAGGTACCGAATCGCAGCAGGCGTGGCAGCGACAGCTCTTCGCCGTAGGTATCGCGCAGCGCCTGCTGCAGCGATTCGTACAGCACCGGAATCACCCGGTACAGCACCTGCACCAGGTAGAAACCGACGTGCTCGCGCTCGTCATCGACGGTGGGCCGCACCGGCGAAGAATCGGTGGTCTGCCACGAAGCGGTCAATGCCATGCGGAAGCGCGCGGCATCGGCGGCGGCCTCACCCGGCGTGCGCTGGCCGTCGAGATTGTCGACCAGGCTGGCCACCATCAGCTGCTCCTTCTCCAGCAGCGCGCGGCGCACTGCTTCGGTCGGGTGTGCGGTGAACACCGGTTCAATGTCGATGCGTGGCAGCCACTGCGCCAGCTCGTCCAGGCCCACACCCTGCGCCTTCAGGTGCTGCAGTGCATCCTGCAGGCCATCGGGCTGCGCCCCTGCGGTACCGGCGCGCTGGTAGTCACGGCGACGGCGGATGCGATGCACGCGCTCGGCGATGTTGACCACCTGGAAGTAGGTGCTGAAGGCCCGCACCATGGTTTCGGCCTGCTGCGGCGTGCGCCCGGCCAGGCCATCGGCCAGCTCCGACAACGGCGCCTGGTTCTCGCGGCGGGCGATGGCGCGGGTGCGCACGTCTTCCACATCGTCGAGGAAGGCGGCGGAGACCTGTTCAACCAGCAGGTCGCCAACCAGCGCGCCGAGCCGGCGCACATCATCGCGAAGCGGAAGATCGGGGGAAGCAAACTCGATGCTGCTGCGGTACTCGTTCATCGGCGACGCACAGGCCTCGGTCAACGGATCCAGACCCCAAGCCTAAACCAGAACAGGCATCGTGCTGCGATGCAAAAATGGTTTCATCTGGTAGTGCCGGCCGCTGGCCGGCAACCTCAGGTCGCGTGAGTCCATGAGGTTGCCGGCCAGCGGCCGGCACTACCGGGTCACGTCAGCGCTTCTTCTTCGCCTTGCCCTGCTCGGCCGGGCCGATGGTCTGCTCCAGCCAGCGCTCGCTTTCGGCCAGCATGGTCATGATCGACTCGCGTGCACGGTAGGCATGCGATTCGTTCGGCAGCATCACCAGACGCGCGGTACCACCCAGGCCCTTCACTGCGGCGAACATGCGCTCGCTCTGCATCGGGAACGTGCCGGAGTTGTTGTCGTCCACACCGTGGATGAAGAGGATCGGATCCTTGATCCTGTCGGCGTAGTTGAACGGCGCCATCTTCTGGTAGACGTCCTGCGCCTGCCAGTAGTTGCGCTCCTCGGCCTGGAAGCCGAACGGCGTAAGCGTGCGGTTGTAGGCGCCGCTGCGGGCGATGCCGGCCTTGAACAGGCGCGTATGCGCCAGCAGGTTGGCGGTCATGAACGCACCGTAGGAATGGCCACCAATGGCGATGTGATCGCGATCGGTCACGCCACGGCGCACCACTTCATCCACGGCTGCCTGGGCGTTGGCCACCAACTGTTCGATGTAGGTGTCGTTCGGCTCCTTGTCGCCCTCGCCGATGATCGGCATCGACGGGCTGGCCAGCACCACATACCCCTTGGCCAGGAACGCCTGCGGGCCCCAGTAGCTGACCGCATTGAAGCGGTACGGCGAATCGGTCACCTGGCTGGCCGCAGCCGCACTCTTGAACTCGCCCGGGTAGGCCCACATCAGCAGCGGCCGCGGGCCGTCGCGCTTCGGGTCGTAGCCCGGCGGCAGCAGCAGGGTCGCGGTCAGGTCGACGCCATCCTTGCGCTTGTAGCGGATCTGCTCCTTCTGCACGCCCTTCAACTGCGGCAGCGGATGCGCGAAGTGGGTCAGCGCACGCGGTGCAGCACCGGCATCGGCCAGCGACTGCACGTAGAAGTTGGCCGGCTCATCCGGGCTCTCGCGGCTCAGCAGCAACGAGCTGGCCTGGTTGTCCAGCAGCGCCACCGGCAGCGCATAGCTCGGCGCCTGCGAGTGGAACAGGCGGGTGGCCTTGCCCGTGGCGACGTCGAAGCGGTCCACGAACGGACGATCGCCTTCCGGCGATGCACCGGCACCTGCCAGATACAGGCTGCTGCCATCGGCGCTGGTCTGCAGCAGCGAGCGGCCGCGGTCGTCGCTGGACAACAGCGGCCGGCCCGGATCGGAATAGCGGTCCTGCCCGTCGCGATCCCACAGCAGGCGCGGCTCGGCGCCGGCATTGTCCGGGGCGATCAGCCAGGTCCTGGTCTTGCGCGTCTTCCACCACGACTCGGTCAGCAGGGCCAGGTCGCCACGGCCCCAGTTGATGCCCACCAGACGGCTGCCGAGCTGGGCCAACGTGACCGGCGGCTTGTCGAACGGCGCAGCCTGCATCAGCACCGCATCGCGCACCTTGGCCTCCCTGTTCGGGTCGCCGCCGTCCTGGGCTTCGGCCCAGACCAGCGTGGCATCGGCATCACCACGCCAGCTGATATCGCGCACGCCGGTCACTTCAGCGTCGTTGCCGGTCGGCAAACCTTCCACCAGCGGACGCACGGCCACGGTGTGCACCAGCTTGCCGCTGGCACGGTCGATCACTTCAATGCGGCGCGGGAAACTGCTCACCGGCACCACGTAGGAATACGGCCGCTGCACCGGCTGGCGCAGAACGAAGCGGCCATCCGGCGACACCGCAAAGCCCATGAAGATGCCAGCTGCGCCGATCGCGCGGGTGTTGCCATCCAGGCTGACTTCCATCGGCTGGGTGGTGGCGTAGTAATCGAACTGGCGCGCGTCGGCCTCGTTCTTCAGCAGGTCCTGGTAGGTACGGATCGACACCACGCCGCCGCCCTGGCTGGTCTGCTGCACGGCCGGGCCGGTCGGAATGCCATCGGCGGCCGGGGCCGCACCAAGGTTGGCCGGGCGCGTGAACACCACCAGGCCGCGGCTGTCCGGCAACCACTGGTAGCCACTGCCGATCACCGTGTTCAGGCCGGCGACCAGACGACGGGCGCTGCCGCTGGCGACATCCACCAGCCACAGCTCATTGGCGCCGCTGGCGGCGTCGACCTGGTTGAAGGCCAGCCACTTCTGGTCCGGCGACCACATCACGCTGGCGATCGACAGCTTGGCCGGCAGGCCACTGATCTGCCGTTCCTTGCCGTCGGCCACGTTCATCAGCCACAGCTTCTCGCCGAAGCTGAAGCGGCTGTCGGAGAAGGTGCGCGGGTTGATGCGCAGTCCGGCCAGCTTCAGTTCCGGCTGCGCCACCACCTGGATCGACGGCAGCGACGGCATCTGCATCATCGCGGCGACATCGCGGCGCGGCGACAGGTACAGCAAGGGCGCGCGCGGCGCGTCCACCACCGCCTGCAGCGCCGCCGAAGGCAGTTCGTAGCCATTGACGCCCTGGGCCTGTACCTGGGCGGGCTGCGGGGCCGCGGCCCAGGCCAGCGGGGCCACCGCCAGCAGTCCCATCGACAGGACCAGGCCGGTCCAGCGCCGTGTGCGGCGCGCGTGCATGCTCATCGTTCCACCTGTGTGATGCGTGAAAACACCGACCTTAACAGGCCGTGCACGCCGCCCCATCTGCCGATGGTTGGGTCATCCGGATGTCATGCCGGGGCCGCGATATAATGGGGGTTCTCCCCTGCCGAGGGGCGCTGCGACCGGATCCCACGAGGCCCGGCCAGGCTCGGTAAGGTGGCTTTGTAACAACGGCGCCCGGCTAGATGCGAGCACCCGCTCGCCCACAACCGGAGCACACGAATGAACGCTGTTGCCAAGACCTTCTCCACCGAAGGTGATTACAAGATCCGCGACATCACGCTGGCCGACTGGGGCCGCAAGGAACTGGACATCGCCGAGCACGAAATGCCGGGCCTGATGTCGATCCGCCGCAAGTACCAGGCCGAGCTGCCGCTGAAGGGCGTGCGCGTGACCGGCTCGCTGCACATGACCATCCAGACCGCCGTGCTGATCGAGACCCTGAAGGACATCGGCGCCGACGTGCGCTGGGCCTCGTGCAACATCTTCTCGACCCAGGACCACGCCGCTGCCGCCATCGCCGCCACCGGCACCCCGGTGTTCGCCTGGAAGGGCGAAACCCTGGAAGAGTACTGGGACTGCACCCTGGACGCGCTGACCTTCACCCTGGCCGACGGCACCCTGACCGGCCCGGAGCTGGTGGTCGACGACGGCGGTGACGTGACCCTGCTGATCCACAAGGGCTACGAGCTGGAAAATGGCAGCGACTGGGTCAACACCGCCTCCTCCTCGCACGAAGAACAGGTCATCAAGAACCTGCTCAAGCGCGTCGCCAAGGAGCGCCCGGGTTACTGGGGCCGCGTGGTCAAGGACTGGAAGGGCGTCTCCGAAGAGACCACCACCGGCGTGCACCGCCTGTACCAGCTGGCCCAGGCCGGCACCCTGCTGATCCCGGCGATCAACGTCAACGACTCGGTCACCAAGAGCAAGTTCGACAACCTGTACGGCTGCCGCGAGTCGCTGGCCGATGGCCTGAAGCGTGCGATGGACGTGATGCTGGCCGGCAAGGTGGCCGTGGTCTGCGGCTACGGCGACGTCGGCAAGGGCTGCGCCGCCTCGCTGCGTGCCTACGGCGCGCGCGTGATCGTCACCGAGATCGACCCGATCTGCGCCCTGCAGGCGGCGATGGAAGGCTATGAAGTCAACACCATCGAATCGACTCTGGGCCGTGCCGACCTGTACGTCACCACCACCGGCAACAAGGACATCATCCGCATCGAGCACCTGAGCGCGATGAAGGACCAGGCCATCGTCTGCAACATCGGCCACTTCGACAACGAGATCCAGGTCGACGCGCTGGTGTCGTTCGCCGGCATCAAGCACGTCAACATCAAGCCGCAGGTGGACAAGTACATCTTCCCGAACGGCAATGCGATCTTCCTGCTGGCCGAAGGCCGCCTGGTGAACCTGGGCTGCGCCACCGGCCACCCGAGCTTCGTGATGTCCAACAGCTTCGCCAACCAGACCCTGGCACAGATCGACCTGTGGGCGAACAAGGACAGTTACGAGAAGAAGGTCTACCTGCTGCCGAAGAAGCTGGACGAAGAGGTGGCCCGCCTGCACCTGGAAAAGATCGGCGTGAAGCTGACCACCCTGAGCCAGGAACAGGCCGACTACATCGGCGTGCCGGTGGAAGGCCCGTTCAAGCCGGACCACTACCGCTACTGATGCCTGCGGGGTGCCGGCCAGCGACCGGCACTACCGGTGCATGCGACACACGGAACGGGCGCCTTCGGGCGCCCGTTCTGCGTCTGCACGTGGCCAAGCACCGCGCATCCACCCGCAATAGCCTCGGTCAAGGCAACGCCGCCGTGCCGCGCTACGATGCCTACATGACTCCGGCCATCAACCTGCTCAAGCGCGAGAAGATCGCCCATACCGTGCGCAGCTACGTGCACGATGCTCACGCCGAATCCTATGGCGGCGAAGCCGTCGACAAGCTCGGCCTCGACCCGGCCCAGGTGTTCAAGACCCTGCTGGCCAGCACCGAGACCCACGAACTGCTGGTGGCGATCGTGCCGGTGGCCGGCCAGCTGGACCTGAAGGCGCTGGCCGAAGCGGCCGGCTGCAAGAAGTGCGAGATGGCCGCCGCTGACGCTGCACAGCGCGCGACCGGTTACCTGGTCGGCGGCATCAGCCCACTGGGGCAGAAGAAGCGCCTGCGCACGTTCCTGGACGCCAGCGCGCAGGCATTGCCCGCACTGCATGTCAGCGCCGGGCGCCGCGGCCTCGAGGTGGAACTGGCGCCGACCGACCTGCTGCGATTGACGGCCGGCCACTACGCCGCCATCGGCAAGGCCCGCTGATGCGCTGGCCCTGGTCTGCAGCGCCGATACCCCGGCTCGACGATGCACAGGCCGATGTGCTGCTGCAGGACCTGCTGTCGCGCGACGCAGCGCGCATCGCCGATGCCACGCGTACGGTCGCTCGGCTGTTCAGCGCCTCATCGTTGGACGCGCTGGTGGCGCATGTGGATACGATCGAACGCAGCTGCCAAGGCATCGCCCTTGGCGGCATGCTGATCAGCAACCAGGCGCACCTCAAGGCGGCCCTGCAACGGCTGCGCTACTGGCAGGCACGCGAGGGTTGCCTGTGCGCGCTCAATCCCGGCTACCCGTTCTTCGATCCCCGTCGCCTGATCGAACAAGGACAGATGCAGCTGCTCGCGGTGGAAGAGGCCGAGGGCAGCTGGGGCGACTGCCACACCGTTGCCTGCACCCAGTGCGGCCAGCATTGGCAGGCCATCGACCGCGAGTACCACTACCCATGGTGGGAGTGGAACCCCGCCTGACGCGTCCGCCCCCACGCGTGGATGGCGGTCACTCCACCCACTCGTACCGCATGGGTACACGCACGATGGTCAGCTCCGGTGCCGAGCCCGCCGCATCGGTGCGGATGAAAGGCCAGCGGCGCAGTTCTTCCACCGCTGCCTCATCCAGCAACGCGTGGCCACTGGACGTCTCCACGATCACGGCTGCAATCGTCCCCTGCGCGTCAATCAATGCCTTGAGCAGGCTGCGCCCGGAAAGTCCCTGTTGCATGGCCTCCGGTGGATAGCGCGGCGACACGCCGCGCGCCGGTGCCCACGAAACACCGCCGCCCGCGAACAGATCCCGGCTGCTGCGCGCCGCGCAGTGCTTCGGCAGGCGCAATTGCAGGGATAGCTGCGCGTCGTCGATGGTCACCTCCGCGGGCGCCGCGCAGGCGTGTTGCATGAGCACCTCCAGCATCTGCTGCTGCCGAAGCAACGCCTTGCCATTGGCCGCCGTCACCTCGACCATGCAACGACCGTCGCTGGGCTGCATCGACAGCGCGGTCACCCCGGCATCGCGCAGCCCGGGCAGGGCCGCCAATGGCGCGCACGCCATGTCAGCAGCGGGCTTGGCCGCCAGCGCCGTGGCGCAAGGCAACACGCCAACCAGCAACACCGGAATCATCCTTGCCCAGATATCCATGCCCCGTCCCTGCTGGGTTGGCCTGGTCCAAGCATAGTGGGCGCCCGGGGCCTGGTTCAAACAATCGGGTCAGAGCCCCGCGCTGCGGGGATCCGACCCGGGCCGGCTCACGGCCGCCAGTTGGCGTTGTTCTCCCAGAACGCGACGGAGCGCTGGTAAGCCTCGCGATCCAGCGGCACACCGGAACCACCCTCCTCCACGCCCAGTGCATTGCGCATCATCGTGATCGGCGCCATCGGTACTTCTTCGGGTTCGGCGGTGTAGATACAGCCGACGATGCCCCAGTCGGCCTCGATCGGTGAACCCTCCTTCGCCAGCTGCCCGGCGCTGTACAGGATCACCACCAGATAGTTCGCGCGCGGCGACTCCACGCCCTCGAACCAGCGCACCAGTACCGGCAGTTCCTCGCGGTTGCGCGCTTCGTATCCGCTGCGCAGTTGGTGGCGGTTGGCCTCGGTGACCGGCACCGTCAGGCAGCGCGTGCTGGTCCAGTTCTCGTAGACGAACAGTTTGCAGAACGGCGCGTAGCCGTCGAGCACCTTCAGCGGCGCGTGCGCATTGAGGTGTGCCTCGAACTGCTCGGCAGTACAGTCCTGGATGGTGTTGCCGCGCGGCACACGCGGGAACAGGCGGGGACGGGCGAAATCGGTGAGGACGATGGACATGGCGCGGCGCAATCTGGGAATCCGCTGCACAGGGTAACCGCCCCGGCGGTACGGCGTGCGGGATGCCGATGGTCACTGGCATCCGCGTCCATCTTGCCGCACCCTGCGGGCGACCCATCGCAAGGATCGCCGGCTCATGGATGCAGCACGCGCGTTGCCCCGTTCCGCCCGCCGTCGGCGATGGCCGATCGTACTGGCCATTCTCCTGCTGGCGCCGCCAGTGCTGTTCACCGCCGCCCTGCTCTGGCCGCTGTCGGCACCGCCGTTGCCCGAGCCGGGCAACAGCCGCGTGATCGTCAATGCGCGGGTGGTGGACGTCGCGCGGGGCCAGGTCAGTGAACCCACCACAGTGACAGTGCGCAACGGCACGATCGCCGCCATCGGTGAAGCTCCACGGGACGCCACGCTGCCGGTGTTCGATGCCGGTGGCCGGTGGCTGCTGCCCGGTTTCTGGGACATGCATACCCATGCGCTGCAGCTGTCGCCGCAGCTGCAGTTCCCGCTGATGCTGGCCAACGGCATCACCGGCACCCGCGACATGATGGACTGCCCCCAGGCTACCGATCCGTTGATCGCCTGCGTGGCCGACAAGCGCCGCTGGACCGCACAGGCCATGGCCGGGCAGCAGGTTGCGCCGCGCTTCGTGCAGGTCGCAAGCTTCTACTTTGAAGATCCGTCACTTGCGCCGGAGGCCGCCGCCGAGCGTGCACGCACGTACAGCGCGCGCGGCGTCAACGCGTTGAAGGTCTACAACCGGCTGCGTGCGGATACCTATCAGCGGCTGGCCACCGAGGCGCAGCAGCTGCGTCGCCCGCTGGTCGGCCACCTGCCCAAAGCGGTGCCGCTGGAGGGCGCACTGCAGGCAGGCCAGCGCAGCTTCGAGCATGCCCATCTGTTCGTACGCCACTGCTTCGACAACGCGGCGGCGTGGCGCGGTGGCACGCTCGACAGCGAGGATCCAACCGCGCTGGCCGAACGCATGGTCGGCGGCTACCAGCCCGCGCTCTGCAACGAGGCGTTCGGTGTGATGCAGGCCAGCGGTGCCGCATTCGTACCCACCCATGTCACCCGCGAAGAGGATGCGCGTGCGCGCGACCCCGCCTTCATCAACGATCCGCGCCTGGCCTATCTCGATCCGCTTTCACGCTGGGCGTGGCGTGATGACCTGCAGGCCACCGTGGCGCGCCACCCCGGCCTGCGCGGCGAAGACGCACTGAAGGCCTACTTCGAGCACGGGCTGGCGCTGACCGGCGCCGCGCATCATGCGGGCGTCACCGTGCTGGTCGGCACCGATACCGGGCTGGGCGGCTTCCGCTACCACGATGAACTGCAATGGCTGCGGCAGGCCGGCCTGAGCCAGGCCGACGTGCTGCGCGCAGCCACGCTGCAGGCCGCGCGCCATCTGGACCTGCAGGCATCGCATGGCAGCGTCGAGGTCGGCAAGGTGGCCGATCTGGTGCTGCTCGATGGCAATCCGCTGCACGACACCGCCAGTACCCGCCGCGTGCACGCGGTGCTGCTGGCCGGCCATCTCTACGACCGCCCGCGGCTGGATGCGCTGCTGGCCTATGCGCGCAAGCAGGCACGTTCGCCCGCCGTGATGGCGCGGTTGTTGTGGGGCTTCCTCACCAGCCCCGTCAGTGCCGAGCTGTAGCGGCAGCTACAACGCCATCCGTTCACGCAGTTCACGCGCCTGCCGGCGCGACACCTCCACCTCGCTGCCGTCATCCAGCGCCAGGTCATAACCATCAGCGATGCTGGGCGTCACGCCACGGATGCGGCGCAGGTTGACCAGCGTATTGCGGTTGGCCCGGAAGAACAGATCCGGCGGCAGGCGTGCTTCCAGCGCGCTCAGGCTGCGGGTCAGCAGGGCGTTCTGGTCGCGGAACCACAGCCGCGTGTAGTTGCCATCCACCACCAGCCGGCGGATCTCGGAGACCGCCACGAACCAGCAGCGTTCGCCCTCGCGCACGAACACCTGGTCCTGCGCACCCAGCGTGCCGCGCGACTCCGGCGTTTCGGCCGCCGCCACTTCGCGCTGGCGCGCCCGCTCCAGCGCCTCCAGCAAGCGCGGCGCCTCCACCGGCTTCACCAGATAATCCAGCGCATTGGCCTGGAACGCGCGCACCGCGTAGGTGTCGTAGGCAGTAACGAAGACCACGGCCGGCACCACCTCCAGGCCGTCCAGCACGTCGAAACCGCTGCCGGAGGGCATCTGCACATCCAGCAGCACCAGGTGCGGGGCCAGCGTGGCGATCGCCTCGCGCGCGGCCGGCACATCGTCGGCCTCGCCCACGCACTGCACCCACGGCAGCGCCGACAACAGCGTGCGCAGCTCCTGCCGCGCCAGCCGTGCATCATCAACGATCAACACACGCAGCACGCCACTCATTGCGGAATCTCCAGCAGGGCCTGCATGCGGTCGCCGACCGGCTGCAGGGTGAAACGACCTTGCGTACCGAGCTGCGCACGCAGGTAGGCCAGGCCGACGCCATGCCCGTGGGTGGGCTCGCTGACGCTGGCCAGCGGATTGTCCACCTGCAGGCGCAGCACGTCATTGTCCAGCGTGGCATGGATCTGCACCTCGCCGCCGCCGGGGCGGCTGGCGATGCCGTGCTTGATCGCGTTCTCCACCAGCAGCTGCAACGCCATCGCAGGCAGCTGCGCCTGCATGGCATCGGCATCGATCTGCTGCCGCACCTGCAGGCGCTGCTCGAAGTGGATGGCCTCGATGGCCAGATAGTCGTCGACCACCGCCAGTTCCTCGGCCAGCGTGACCTGCTCGCTGCGGTTGTGCGCCAGCGCCTGGCGCAGCGTGCGCGACAGGCGGGTGACCATGTCGCGCGCACGCTCAGGATCTTCCAGGATCAGCGCACGCAGGTTGTTCAGCGCATTGAACATGAAGTGCGGGTTGAGCCGCGCACGCAGCGCATCGCGTTCCAGCGCACTGCGCTCGGCTTCGGCGCGCAGGCGGGCCAGCTCGCTGTGGCGTGCCCGCCGCAGGCCGTGCAGGCCCGCCCACAAGCCGGTCCACATCAGCAGGAACAACGCGGTGTTCATCCAGTACACCAGCAGCGAAGACCACTGGTAATCCGCATGGCCGCCAGGCAGTTGCACCCAGCCCAGCGCCAGTGCCGGCAGCAGCAGCGCCGCCGTTACCGCCTGAGCGACGCTGGCCCCGAGCACCACACCGGCGGCCAGCTTCAGTACCAGGCTGGCCAGGCTCGCATCCCACCAGCGCTGGCGCAGTGCAATCGAACGCAGTGCGCCGCTGCACAACCAGAGTGAGACCGCGACGCTGACGGTGATCAACACGATGCCACTGAACACCGCACCGCCGCCGATCCGCGTGCCGACCCACAGCCCGTACATCGCATAGCCAGCCCATGCCAGTGCGTTGAGCGTCCAGAAGCGGCGGGATGACGTGGTGGCGTCCATGCGGGCTCTCGGCGATGGCAGGAGGGCGGACAACGGTCAGGGATGCGCGGCGAGGAAACGCTGCACCTGTTCCTGCAACCAGCGCGGATCATCCCACATCAGGAAGTGGAAACCCTGCGCGCTCATCGCGATCTGCACGCCCCACAGTTTCGCGTACTGCGACTGGAATACCGCCCGGGTGCCGTCCTCGGTGCCACCCATGGGCTGGTAGCCGGCCCAGCTGCCCAGCACCAGCGTCGGTGCGGAGATCGAAGCGATGCTGTCACGCAGATCGGTGGTCATCACCGCATGCATGGCATCGGCCGTGGTCTGGCGGTCGCTGTCTTCGCCCCAGCGGCCCAGTTCGGCCTGGCGTTGCGGATCGCGGGTCATCCCCGGCAGGCCCGCCTTCAACTGCGCCTGCCATTGCGCGGCGTCGGCGGCCAGCATGCCCTTGCGCAGCTGATCGGCCATCGGCCGCACGCTGTCAGCGGTGGCCTTCGGGTCACGCGCGGCCGGCAGGAATGGCAGGGCGTCAACCACCACCAGCGCGCTGACCGCCTTCGGCTCGGCCTGCGCCATCTGCAGGCCCAGCAGGCCACCGAGGCTGTGGCCAACCACCACCACCGGCCCCAGGTGCTGGTCATGCAGGTAGGCCAGCAGTTGCCCGCGCATCGCCGGCAGGAACTCGGCCGGGCGCGGATCAGCGGCTGCGGCGCCGGCAAAGCCCGGCAGCTGCACCAGATGGCACTGCACATCCTTCAGGGCCAGGCAGGTCTCGCGCCAGACCTCGGCACTGCTGTTGAGACCGGGGATCATGAGCAGCGGGCGGCCCTTGCCGACCACCTCGACCTGCACCTTGCCCGCCGCCGGGGCGCTGGCGCTGGCGGCGTGCGCCGAGCCGGAACCGAGCACGGCCATCGCCATGCCGATCATCGCCAGCCGGGCCAGGGCCTTCATTGCATACCAGAGTGCCAGGAAGATCTTCATCGTCTGCTCCTTCGTCGGGTGGGTGTTGCCGGGATGGGAACAGCGTGCCGCCGGCCACGGCACCCGGGTTGCGATTTCGGAGCAGCGGCCGATCGCCGGGGCGAACGGTCGCAGGCGACGGACGGTGCGCACCCGCACAAATTGACAACATCCATCTTGATGAAGCGATATACTGATCCGCACCCGCCGCTGCCGCCCGTGCCATGACCGCCATCAGCTTCGAGTTCTATCCGCCCAAGACCGACGAACAGCGCAGCCAGCTGGACCGCGCCGCGGCCAGGTTGAAGGACTACGGCCCCGAGTACGTGTCGTGCACCTTCGGTGCCGGTGGCTCGACCCTGAGCTACACCTCCGAGACCGTGCGCCACCTCAACCAGCACCATGGCTTCGATGCCGCACCGCACCTGTCCTGCGTCGGTGGCACCCGTCAGGAAATCCGCGAGCTGCTCAAGCTGTACCGCGCCATCGGCTGCCGCCGCCTGGTCGCGCTGCGCGGCGATCTGCCGTCGGGCATGGGCTTCCCCGGTGACATGCGCTATGCCGCCGAACTGATCGACTTCATCCGCGCCGAGCACGGGGATGCGTTCCATATCGAAGTGGGCGCGTACCCCGAAACGCACCCGCAGGCTTCCGACGCACTGGCCGACCTGAAGCACTTCAAGGCCAAGATCGACGCCGGTGCCGATGCGGCGATTACCCAGTACTTCTTCAACCCGGACGCGTACTTCCATTTCGTCGACGAAGTGCGGCGGCTGGGTGTGCAGGTGCCGATCACGCCCGGCATCATGCCGATCGCCAACTTCAGCCAGCTGCGCCGCTTCTCCGAACAGTGCGGTGCGGAGATCCCGCGCTGGATCAGCCGCAAGATGCAGGCCTATGGCGATGATGCGGAGTCGGTGCGTGCATTCGGCACTGAAGTGGTGGCCAAGCTGTGCCAGCGCCTGATCGAGGGCGGCGCCCCCGGCCTGCACTTCTACACCTTGAACCTGGCCAAGCCGACCACCTCGGTACTGAAGCTGCTGCAGGGCTGAAAGCACGGCGCGCAAGCGTGATCGGCGCTACCCTGCGAGGATGATCCGGCTTTCTTTCCTGCTGTTGCTGCTGCCGCTGTGCGTGCTATCGAGCGATGTCCACGCGCAGGCTACGCGCCTGAACCGCTGCACCGATGCCCAGGGCCAAAGCGTGTATACCGACCGTCCCTGCGACAGCCTGGGTGCGCAGTCGCGGCTGCCACCGCCTGCGCCCGCCGGCAATACCCTGCAGCGCGACACCCTCGGGGCACGCTGCCCACGGCGGCTGAGCGAACTGGTGGATGCACTGCGTACTGGCATCCTCAGCAACGACGTGAACCGGCTGTCCTCGCTGTACCTGTGGGGCGCCGTTTCCGATGCGGGCGCGCAGCGCATCCTCGGCCAGCTGGAATCGTTGGCGCGGCGGCCGCTGGTGGACGTGGTGCCGGTGTATCCCTCGCAGGTGCTGCCGCAATCTCAGGATGAGGGTCAGAGCCCTGCGGCGCAGGGATCCGACCCTGAGCCCCCGGCCGTGCGCCATCCGGTCGGCCTGCGCCTGGAGCAGACCCTGCCCGGCAGCGCGTCGCGCGCTTCGACGGTGCTGGGGTTGCGACGGCAATACGGGTGCTTCTGGATCACACTGTGATCGCCAGGGGTCGGATCCCTTTCCTGCGGAAAGGGCTCTGACCCCCGATTCCAGCGATGGGGTCAGAGCCCCGCGTTGCGGGGATCCGACCCTGTTTGCATCACGCCGGCCACAGCGCGCGGATGGCGGCGATGCCCTGCCCGCCATGGCGGCGCGCCTCGGAGACATGGCCACTGCCCATGCCACCCAGCGCGTAGATCGGTAGTGACACCTGCGCACGCAGCTCGGCGAAGGCATCCCAGCCCAGCGGCACGGCATCGGGATGGCTGGCCGTGGCCTGCACCGGACCCAGCACGGCGAAGTCGCAGCCCAGCCGCTGTGCGGCCTGCAGCTGCTGCAGGTCATGGCAGGACGCGGCCACCAGCTGGCCTTCGGGCAGTGGACGCTGCGACAGCTCCAGCAGCTGTTCGCTGCCCAGGTGCACCCCCACGCCCAATGCGCGTGCCAGCTCGATATCGCGGTTGAGCAACCACTGCACCCCGCTGCGACGATGCGCGCGCACGACCTGTTCGACCATCGCCTGGCGCTGCGGATGCGCCATCGGCAACCGCAGCTGGATGCGCTGCTGGCCCGCCGCCACCACACGCTGAAGCTGCTCATGCCAATGCTGCACGCCGTCGGCGTCATCGGCCGGCGCCGGGGTGATCAGGTAGCTGTCGGGCTGGCGCAGGGCGGCCACCACCGGCAGGTCGGCCGGTGGCATCGAATAGCGGCCCAGCTTGTCCGGCGCCACCCAGGTGATCGCCTGCCCCTCACGTCCGCGTGGGGTGCCCTTCCAGCTGCGCACGTGGCGCACCTCCAGGGTCAGGTGCTTGTCCGGATAGCGCTGCGGCACGTCCATCAGCCACTCGCCGACATCGGCCTCGATGCCCAGCTCCTCGCGCAGCTCGCGCACCAGCGCCTGTTCGGAGGTCTCGCCGGATTCGCGCTTGCCGCCGGGGAATTCCCACAGGCCGGCCATGTCGCGGTTCTCGGTACGGCGGTTGAGCAGCACGCGGCCACGGGCATCGGTGATGACGGCCGCTACAACGTGGATCGATCGGGTGGGGGAAGCCATGGGGGAAGCATGCCCAGAACAGGGCGACCGGCGCAATCACGGATCCGGTGCGGTTGCCCCGCCACAAACGAAAAGCCCCGCTTTCGCGGGGCTCTTCGGGATCAGCTCAGCTGGCCGTGGCAGTGCTTGTACTTCTTGCCACTGCCGCACGGGCACGGATCGTTGCGGCCGATCTTCGGCTCGTCGCGCTGCATCTGCGCCACGCCCTGCTGGGCAGCCTGCACCTGCGCGGCTTCCTCGTCGGCGCTGTAGCCGCCCACGTCCTGGTGCTGGAACTGCGACTGGCTCAGGCGTGCTTCGGCCTGCTGGCGCTCGGCGGCTTCCAGCGCCTGCACTTCCTCGTCGCTGCGGATGCGCACACGCGACAGCAGGGTCACCACTTCGCGCTTGACGTTCTCCAGCATGTCCGAGAACAGCTCGAAGGCTTCCTTCTTGTATTCCTGCTTGGGCTGCTTCTGCGCGTAACCACGCAGGTAGATGCCCTGGCGCAGGTAATCCATGCGGGCCAGGTGCTCCTTCCAGCTCTGGTCCAGCACGGTCAGCATCACGTGCTTCTCGAGCGCGCGCATGGTCTCTTCGCCCACGCCGGCTTCCTTCTCGGCGAAGTGCTGGTTGACGCGCTCCTGCACCTTGGCGGCAATCGCCTCGGCGTCCAGTTCCTCGTGTTCCTTGACCAGGTCGGTCAGCGACATCTGCAGGCCGAAGTCCGACTCCAGGGTCGCTTCCAGGCCACGCAGGTCCCACTGCTCGTCGATCGAGTTCGGCGGCACGAAGCGGGCCACCACGTCGAAGATCACGTCGTCGCGGATACCGTCGACGTTGTCCTTGACCGACTCGGCGTCCAGCAGTTCGTCACGCTGGGCGTAAATCACCTTGCGCTGGTCGTTGTTGACGTCGTCGAAGTCCAGCAGGTTCTTGCGGATGTCGAAGTTGTGGGCCTCGACCTTGCGCTGCGCCTTCTCGATCTGGCGGCTGACCAGGCGGTCCTCGATGACGTCGTCTTCCTTCATGCCCATCATGCGCATGGCCTTCTGCACCCAGTCGGAGGCGAAGATGCGCATCAGGTTGTCTTCCAGCGACAGGTAGAAGCGGGACGAACCCGGGTCACCCTGGCGGCCGGAACGGCCACGCAGCTGGTTATCGATACGACGCGATTCATGGCGCTCGGTACCGACGATGTGCAGGCCGCCCGCAGCCTTCACCGCCTCGTGGCGCTTCTGCCATTCGGCCTTGACCGCAGCCTTCTGCTCATCGGTCGCGCCCTCGCCCAGCTCGTGGATCTCCGCTTCCAGCGAACCGCCCAGCACGATGTCGGTACCGCGGCCGGCCATGTTGGTGGCGATGGTCACGGCCGCCGGACGGCCGGCATTGGCGACGATGGTCGCTTCGCGGTCATGCTGCTTGGCGTTGAGCACTTCGTGCTTCACGCCGGCCTTGCGCAGGTGCTCGGACAGCATTTCCGAGGTTTCGATCGAGGTGGTACCCACCAGCACCGGCTGGCCGCGTTTGGCGCACTCCTCGATGTCGGCCAGCACCGCATTGAACTTGCCCTTGCGGTTCAGGAACACCTGGTCCGGGCTGTCCTTGCGGATGGTCGGGCGGTTGGTCGGGATCACCACCACTTCCAGGCCATAGATGCTCTGGAACTCGAAGGCTTCGGTATCGGCCGTACCGGTCATGCCGGACAGCTTCTTGTACATGCGGAACAGGTTCTGGAAGGTGATGCTCGCCAGCGTCTGGTTCTCGCGCTGGACCGGCACGCCTTCCTTCGCTTCCACCGCCTGGTGCAGGCCATCGGACCAGCGGCGGCCGGACAGGGTGCGGCCGGTGAACTCATCGACGATGACCACTTCGCCATCGCGCACGATGTAGTCCACGTCACGCTGGTAGATCGCGTGCGCGCGCAGTGCGGCGTTGAGGTGGTGGACCACGGTCAGGTTCTGCGGCGCGTACAGGCCTTCGGTCTCGCCGTCGAGGATGCCGGCCTCGACCAGCAGCTGCTCGGCGTGCTCCATGCCCGCTTCGGACAGGTGCACCTGCTTGCCCTTCTCGTCGACCCAGAAGTCGCCTTCGCCGTCTTCCGCTTCCTGCTTGACCAGGTTCGGCACGACACGGTTGACGCGGATGTACAGCTCCGGGGAGTCGTCGGCCGGGCCGGAGATGATCAGCGGGGTACGCGCTTCGTCGATCAGGATGGAGTCGACTTCGTCGACGATGGCGTAGTGCAGGCCGCGCTGGTAGCGGTCGGCCTTGGACAGCGCCATGTTGTCGCGCAGGTAGTCGAAGCCGAATTCGTTGTTGGTGCCGTAGGTGATGTCCGAGGCGTAGGCCTCGCGCTTGTCGCTGTGCGGCATGCCCGGGTACACCACGCCCACGCTCAGGCCCAGCCAGTTGTACAGCTTGCCCATCTGCGCGGCGTCGCGGCGGGCCAGGTAGTCGTTCACGGTGACCACATGCACGCCCTTGCCTTCCAGCGCGTTGAGGTACACCGGCAGGGTCGCCACCAGGGTCTTGCCTTCACCGGTGCGCATTTCTGCGATCTTGCCCAGGTGAAGCACCATGCCACCGATCAGCTGCACGTCGTAGTGGCGCATGCCCAGCACGCGGCGACCGGCTTCGCGGCAGACCGCGAACGCTTCCGGCAGCACCTTGTCCAGGGCTTCACCGTCGGCGATGCGCTGCTTGAACTCCGGCGTCTTGGCCTGAAGCTGCTCGTCGGAAAGCTTCTCGATCTCCGGCTCCAGCGCATTGATCTTGGCGACGATGCGGTTGAGCTGGCGCAGCTGTCGTTCGTTACGACTGCCAAATACGCGGGTAAGCAGGCTGTTGATCATTGAAGGAACCGGGTTGGATGGACACGACGCCCGGCCTCCCCCTTGGGATCCGTCCGCCGCAAACGAAACAGGGCGCCTGGCGCCCTGTCGATGGCAACACCCATTGTAGCTTGGGACGGCCGCAAGGGGTTTCAACCCCGTGGGGTAGTGCCGGCCGCTGGCCGGCAACCTCGTTCGGGCCCCTCAAAGGAATTGCCGGCCAGCGGCCGGCACTACCAGATCAACCGCATCGGGTCAGAACCCTCCCGCGGCGCGGAAGGGATCCGACCCGGGCATCAGCCGCGGCTGACGCGGCCGACCGGCGTGTTGCCGCCGTCGCCGAGGAACTTGCGCGGGTTGACCACGTTGCCGTTCTCCCACACCTCGAAGTGCACGTGGGCGCCGGTCGAACGACCGGTGGAACCGGCCTTGGCCACTTCCTGCCCGGCACGGACCAGGTCGCCGACCTTCACCACCAGGCGCGAATTGTGCGCGTAGCGGGTGACGTAGCCGTTACCGTGGTCGACGTCGACCACGTTGCCGTAGCCGCCCTTCACGCCGGAGAAGCTGACCACGCCTTCGGCCACGGCCATCACCGGGTCACCGACCTTGGCGTGGAAGTCCATGCCCTTGTGGGTGGCGGCACCGCGGCCGAACGGGTCGGCACGGGTGCCGAAACCGGAGGTCACGTAGCTGTTGCGGATCGGCATGCGCGACGGCACGGCGTTCTGCTGCAGCTGGTGGTCGAACATCAGCGATTCCATCACCGACAACTGGCGGCCTGAAGCAGCGAAGCGCTGCTCCAGCACCTGTAAGTCGGCGTTGACGTCCTTGACCGGGATGTCGCTGGTCGGGCCGCCGGCGTCGCCGTCACCGAGACCGGGGGTCTCGTTGAAGTCGAACTCGCCGTCTTCCAGCTTGCCCATCTGGGTCAGCCGTTCGCCAAGGGCGTTGAGGCGGGTGGCCTGGGCCTGCAGCTCGCCGAGGCGGGCCGCCAGCGCGTTGACCTGGGTCTGCGCATCGCGCTTGACCTTGGCCAGCTCCGCATCCTGGCGCTCGACCTTGGCCTGCAGGCGGGAATCATTCAGCGCGCTGGCGCCAATGCCGCCGGCAAGGCCGATAATGCAGCCTACCCCGAGCACGCTGCCCAGCAGGGCGCGGGGGCGGTCCTCGAAATAGAACCGCAAACGCGCGATCGGCGACGACTTGGCCTGTCCTTCACGCGTTTTGATTACGATCTTTTTGAATGCCATCAGTGAGTTTTCATGTCTGAGCCGAAATCCAGCGTTCGCCCCGCGTCAGTGCCGAAGCCGGCGCTGGATGCGGTGATGGCGGACAAAAGCGGGAACCCGCTGCGGCGTGCCTTGTGGCTCGACGCGCTGGACCGTCAGTTGCGCCCCCAGTTGCCGCCACCTCTGCGCAGCCGTTGCCGGCTGGCCAATGTGGACGGGGAACACCTCGTTTTTCTCGTCGAGTCCCCGGTCTGGCATGCCAAGTTGCGGCTTGCCGAAGCCCAGTTGCTCGACGCGGCCCGTTCCATCGGGCTGAAGGCCACCAGGGTGACCATCAAGACTGCGTCTCCCACTCCCACGCGCTCCCCAGCGCTCGACAACCGGAATGGACCCCACGCAGTTTCAGCCGCCACGCACAAAGGGCTACGCGACGCCTTGGCTTGCCTGCAGGACGTTCCTTCGAAGCCGAAGAAGCGGTCCTGACGACAACGGAGCATCCGGCTCCGCTCCCCGTCGCGCGTGTCACCACGGCGTGAAACATTTCGGGGGCCGGGTCGCATCCTAGCTGCCATCCGGGGGCCTGTCGTTAGATTGTTGTTAAAACTACGTTAAATTCAGGCTTCCGATCCAACAGGTTCACAAAACCGTGACCTCGAACCGGCCTTGACGCGCGTCAAGCATGCTGAATGCGCCGGACACGCCTGAAACGACAACGCCGCCCTGGAAGGCGGCGCTTTTGTCTTTCAATTCAACGATCTACAGGAATCAGGCGTAGGCCGGAGTGGCATATTCCACCGGGTCCGGGGTGGCCGGCGAGTCGAAGCTGACCCATTCCCAGGCGGTCGCGTCGGCCATCAGCGCCCGCACCAGCTTGTTGTTGAGCGCGTGGCCGGACTTGAAGCCTTCGTAGGCGCCCAGCACCTGGCCACCGGCCAGATAGAGGTCGCCGATCGCGTCGAGGATCTTGTGGCGCACGAATTCGTCGGCGTAGCGCAGGCCGTCTTCGTTGAGCACGCGGAACTCGTCCAGCACGATGGCGTTGTCCATCGAACCGCCCAGGCCCAGGTTGCGCTCGCGCATGTATTCCAGGTCGCGCATGAAACCGAAGGTGCGCGCGCGGGAGATTTCCTTGGTGTAGGCCAGCGTCGAGAACTCGATTTCCTGGCGCGACTGCTTGGCCGGGATCATCGGGTGGTCGAACTGGATGGTGAAGCCCAGCTTGTAGCCCTCGTACGGGGTGAAGCGGGCCACCTTGTCGCCCTCGGTCACTTCCACGGTCTTCAGCACGCGGATGAAGCGCTTGGGCGCGTCCTGTTCCACGATGCCTGCCGACTGCAGCAGGAACACGAACGGGCCGGCCGAACCGTCCATGATCGGCAGCTCGGCCGAGGACAGTTCAACGATGATGTTGTCCACACCCAGGCCGGCCAGCGCCGACATCAGGTGTTCGACGGTCTGGATCTTGGCGTCGTTGCAGGTCAGGCCGGTGCACAGGGTCACTTCGGTGACCAGCTCGGCCTTGGCCGGCACTTCCACCACCGGGTCCAGGTCCACGCGGCGGAACACGATGCCATGGTTGACCGGTGCCGGGCGCAGGGTCATGTAGACCTTGTCACCGCTGTGCAGGCCAACGCCGGTGGCGCGGATCGTGTTCTTGAGGGTGCGTTGCTGGATCATGGGGGATGGACCGGAAGTGACACATTAGATTAACACGCGCCCTCCCCTACCCCGGCTGAAACGCCAGTGAAAGCCGCCGGCAGGACGCACCGGCACGCCGCGGGGACGCGCGTGAAGCAGGGCGGCCGGGCCCATCCTGGCCCGGCGCCCGCGTTTTCAGGACATGGTGGCGCAACCCGGGGAGGACAAGCCCCGGGCAGCCCCGCTCAGTCCGCCTGGCGGCGCAGGAAGGCCGGGATGTCCAGGTAATCGTTCGGCAGTTCCGCTGCAGCCGGGGCCGACGCCGCCGGGGCCGACGCAGTGGACGCTGCCGTGGTGTCGCTGCTGGCACGACGCAGGCCCAGGCCCATGCCGCCGACAGCCTTGGACACGGCGTCGCCACCATTGTCGAACTCGCCGAACTCCGGCTGGCCGGTGGTGGCGTTGCGGACCAGCTTGATCGGCGCACGCTCGCCCGGACGCTGGGTCTTGCTGGCCGAGACGCGGTTCAGGCCGGTAGCGACCACGGTCACGCGCACTTCGTCCTGCATGTCCGGATCCAGCACCGTACCGACCACCACGGTGGCATCTTCGGAAGCGAAGCCATCGATGGTGCGGCCGATCTCGTCGAACTCGGCCATGGTGAAGTCGGCGCCGGCGGTGATGTTGACCAGGATGCCGTTGGCACCGGCCAGGTTCACGTCGTCCAGCAACGGGTTCTGGATCGCCGACTCGGCAGCGGCCTGGGCGCGGTCATCGCCACGGGCGGTGCCGGTACCCATCATCGCCAGGCCCATTTCGGACATGACGGTGCGCACGTCGGCGAAGTCGACGTTGATCAGGCCCGGACGCACGATCAGGTCGGCGATGCCCTGCACGGCGCCCTGCAGCACGTCGTTGGCGGCACGGAAGGCCTGGATCATGGTCGCGTTGCGACCCAGCACGGTGATCAGCTTCTCGTTCGGGATGGTGATCAGCGAGTCGCAGTGCTGGCTCAGTTCCTCGATGCCCTTCAGCGCCACCTGCATGCGGCGACGGCCTTCGAACGGGAACGGCTTGGTGACCACGGCCACGGTCAGGATGCCCATTTCCTTGGCCAGCTGTGCCACCACCGGCGCAGCGCCGGTGCCGGTGCCACCGCCCATGCCGGCGGTGATGAACACCATGTCCGCACCCTGCAGCGCGTCCATGATGCGCTCACGGTCTTCCAGCGCGGCCTGGCGGCCGACTTCCGGGTTCGCGCCTGCGCCCAGGCCCTTGGTCACGTTGGTACCCAGCTGCAGCTGCAGCTTGGCGCCACAATTCTTGATGGCCTGCGAGTCGGTGTTGGCAGTGATGAATTCCACGCCATCCACCGCCGAGTTGACCATGTGCGCCACGGCATTGCCGCCGCCGCCGCCCACGCCAACCACCTTGATCACCGCATTGGGTGCCATCTTTTCGATCAGTTCAAAATGCGCCATGTCCGTGTCCTCGTTGTATCCGCTTTGGCGGGCATGGGCATTCGGGCGTCCTGCCGTCCTGCTGCATGCCGACGTTGCGGCTGTGTGGGTTGTGTGTTGCCGGTGTTGCGTTGTGATGCGGGTACTGCGGGTGTTGCGCCCTGGCGATGCCGGGGGTTTCGGGGTCCGCGTCAGAACTCGCCGCGGAACCAGGTCTTGAGTTTCTTAAACATGCTTCCAGCGCGCCCGGTCGGCAGCGACGGCCGCCGCGGGTGCTCGATCTGGCTGCCCATCAGCAGCAGGCCCACGCCGGTGGCGTGCACCGGGTTGCCGACCACTTCGCCGAGGCCGGTGACGTGCTGCGGGATACCCACGCGCACCGGCATCTGCAGCATTTCCTCGGCCAGTTCGACCACGCCTTCCATCTTCGAGGCACCACCGGTCAGCACCATGCCGGCGCGCACCAGCTCCTCGAAGCCGGAGCGGCGCAGTTCGGCCTGCACCATCTCGAAGATTTCCTCGTAGCGGCCCTGCACCGCCTGCGCCAGCGAATGGCGCGGCATGCGGCGCGGCGGGCGATCACCCACCGACGGCACCTGGATGCTTTCCTCGGCGGTGGCCAGCTGGGCCAGGGCGCAGGCGTAGCGCACCTTGATCTGCTCGGCCTCCGGGGTCGGCGTGCGCAGCATGTGCGCGATGTCGTTGGTGACGTGGTCGCCGGCGATCGGCAGCGAGGCCGTGTGGCAGATCGCGCCCTGCACGAACACCGCGATATCGGTGGTACCGGCGCCCATATCGACCAGCACCACGCCCAGCTCGCGCTCGTCGGCGGTCAGCACGGCCACGCTGGAGGCCAGCGAGGACAGCACCAGGTCGTCCACCTGCAGGCCACAGCGCTGCACGCACTTGCTGATGTTGGCCGCAGCGGACTGCGCGCACACCACCAGGTGCGCGTGCACCTCCAGGCGCACGCCGGTCATGCCGACCGGATTGCGGATGCCTTCCTGCGAATCGTCCAGCACATACTCGCGCGGGATCGCATGCAGGATCTTCTGGTCGGCCGGGATCGCCACCGCCTTGGCCGCGTCGAGCACGCGATCCAGGTCGCCCCAGGTCACTTCACCGTCGCGGATCGGCACGATGCCCGGCGAATTCTTGCACTGCACGTGGTTGCCGGAAATCGAGGCATACACCGAGCGGATCTCGCAGCCGGCCATCAGCTCGGCTTCTTCCACCGCGCGCTGGATCGACTGCACGGTCGATTCGATGTCCACCACCACGCCACGCTTGAGCCCGCGCGACTCGTGCGAGCCGATGCCGATCACTTCGATCGGATTGCCCGGCGAGTACTCGCCCACCAGCGCCACCACCTTGGAGGTGCCGATGTCCAGGCCAACGATCAGCGATTTGTCACCCTTGCGATTCATGTCCTTTCCTGCGTCCTGCTGGCCGGGGTCGCCGGCGTTTTCGCCGGCGTGGCCGGGGTACCCCAGCTCAGCGTGAAACCATTGGTGTAACGAAGGTCGGCGCGCTCGATCGGCGCGTCCTGGCGGTTGAGCTGCGGCAGCACCTTGACGAAGCGCTGCATGCGCGAGCGCGCGTCGTCACGGCCGACCACCACTTCGGTGCCGTTGCTCAGCACCAGCGACCAGCTGCCGCGCGCGTCCATCGTCACCCGGCGCACGTCCACGCCGGCCGGTGCGAACAATGCACGCGAGTCGCTGTACAGCTTCATCACTTCTTCGGTCTGGCTGTCCGGGCCGTCCAGTTCGGGCAGCGCCAGATCGGCCAGCTTCTTCGGCGTGGGGAACAACTTGCCCTGCTCGGAGACCAGGCGGTCGTTGCCCCAGCGCGCGAACGGCTTGTGCTCGACCAGGGTCACTTCCAGCACGTCCGGCCACTGCTTGCGCACCTGCGCGCTTTCCACCCAGGGCAGCTGTTCCAGTGCGTCCTGCGCGTCCTGCAGCTTGACCGCGAAGAAGCCCGCATGCGCGTACGGCAGCAGCACCTGCTGCAGCTGCTCGGCCGGCACCCGCTTGAACTCACCATGCACGCGCAGCTTCGCCAGCGGCCAGCGCTCGGCGCCGACCCAGCCATTGACCACGGCCACCACCGGCAGTGCAACCACCGACAGCGCCAACAGCCAGACGAAGATGCGCAGCACCGCGTTCATGCGTGCGAGGCCTCCAGGGTCTGTTCCAGCACACGCCACACCAGCTCCTCGAAACCGATGCCGGCCTGGCGGGCCGCCTTGGGCACCAGCGAGTGGCTGGTCATGCCCGGCGCGGTGTTCACTTCCAGCAGGAAGAAACGGCCGCTGTCGCGATCACGCATCACGTCCACGCGGCCCCAGCCACGGCAGCCAGCGGCACGGAATGCGGCCAGCGCGATGCGCCGGATTTCCTCTTCGGCGTCACCGTCCAGGCCCGGGCACAGGTACTGGGTGTCTTCGGCAATGTACTTGGCGTTGTAGTCGTACCACTGGCCCTTGGGCACGATGCGGATCGACGGCAGCGCAACGTCGCCGAGGATGGCCACCGTCAGTTCGTCGCCGACCACCATCTGCTCCATCAGCAGCTGGCCGTCGTAGCGCGCAGCCAGGGCCACCGCCTCGTCCAGGCTGGCGTCATCGGTGACCCGGCTGATGCCCACGCTGGAGCCTTCGTTGGCCGGCTTCACCACCACCGGCAGGCCCAGTTCGGCGGCATTGGCGTGCACGTCCTCGGCAGTGACCTTGCGGTACTGCGGCGTCGGCAGGCCCAGCGTCAGCCACACCTGCTTGGTGCGGATCTTGTCCATGCTCAGCGCCGAACCCAGCACGCTCGAGCCGGTATACGGCACGCCGAAGGCATCCATCAAGCCCTGTACGATGCCGTCCTCACCGCCACCGTTGTGGCCGTGCAGGATGTTGAACACACGGTCGATGCCGCCGGCGGCGAGCGCCTTGGCCAGCGCCGGGATGCCGTCCACGGCGAACGCATCGACGCCACGCGACTGCAGGGCTTCGAGCACGTTGCGGCCGGAATCCAGCGACACCTCGCGTTCGCTGGAACTGCCGCCGAGCAGCACGGCGACGCGACCGAACACGGCCGGGTCGGTCACGCGCAGCGGCGGGAAGGTCAGCGCGCTCACGCCTCGCCCTCCCCCTTGAAGCCTTCCACCGCAATATGGGTGGCCACGGCACCGATGTCGCCGGCGCCCATCATCAGCAGCAGGTCACCGTCCTGCAGCACGTCCGGCAGCACGCTGGCCAGCTCGGCGGCCTTGCCCACCACCACCGGTTCGCTGCGGCCGCGCGCGCGGATGGCGCGGGCCAGCGCATGCGAATCGGCACCGGCAATGGGTTCCTCGCCGGCCGGGTAGACCTCGCTCAGCACCAGTGCATCGACGCTGGACAGCACCGCGGCGAACTTGTCGAACTGGTCGCGGGTACGGCTGTAGCGGTGCGGCTGGAAGGCCACCACCAGGCGCTTGTCGGCCCAGCCGCCGCGGGCCGCGGCGAACACCGCCTCCAGCTCGCTCGGGTGATGGCCGTAGTCGTCGATGATGCGCACCTTGGCGCCGCTGGCGGTGGTCACTTCGCCCAGATCGTTGAAGCGACGACCGACACCGGCAAAGCCTTCCAGTGCGCGCGCGATCGCATCCGGGGCCACGCCCAGCTGCCAGCCCACTGCGGCGGCGGCCAGTGCATTCAGCACGTTGTGCTTGCCCGGCAGCGCCAGCACCACTTCCTGGCTGGTGCCCTGCGGCAGGCGCAGGGTGAAGCGCATGCGCGAGCCTTCCTGCACCACGTTCTCGGCGCGCACGTCGGCCTGCGGGCTCATGCCGTAGCTCATCACGTGGCGCGGGGTCTTGGCAGCCAGAGCCGCCACTTCCGGATCGTCGATGCACAGCACCGCCAGGCCGTAGAACGGCAGGCGCTGCAGGAACTCGGCGAACGCCGCCTGCACGCGGGCGAAGTCGTTGCCGTAGTTCTCCAGGTGATCTGCATCGATGTTGGTGATGATCGACATCAGCGGATTCAGGCGCAGGAAGCTGCCATCGCTTTCGTCGGCCTCGGCCACCAGCCACTGCCCACCACCCAGTTTGGCGTTGGCACCGGCAGCCAGCAGCTGGCCACCGATCACGAAGGTCGGGTCCAGGCCGCCTTCGCTCAGCACCGCGGCGGTGAGGCTGGTGGTGGTGGTCTTGCCATGGGTACCCGCCACCGCGATGCCACGGCGGAAGCGCATCAGCTCGGCCAGCATCGCCGCACGCGGCATGATCGGAATGCGCTGGCTGCGCGCTTCCATCAGTTCCGGGTTGTCTTCGCGGATGGCACTGGAGACCACCACGCAATCGGTGCCCAGCACGTTGGCCGCGGAGTGGCCGCGCATGATGCGCGCACCCAGGCTGGCCAGGCGACGGGTCGCCACGTTGTCGGCGTTGTCCGAGCCGGACACTTCATAGCCCAGCGTCAGCATCACTTCGGCGATGCCGCTCATGCCGGTGCCGCCGATGCCGACGAAATGCACGCGCGGGAACGCGCGCACCAGGTCGTTGGTGTCGTGCAGGCGACGGATCATGCGCAGCCTCGCGCAGGGCAGGCGCGGTGGCATGCCTTCTTCATACAGCTTCCTCGAGAATGATATCGGCGATGCGCTCGGCGGCATCGACCTTGGCCAGGGCACGCGCGGCTTGCGCCATCTGCATGCGGCGGGCGGGATTTTCGGACAGATCGCGAAGCAGTGCGGCAATGCCGTCGGCCAGCGTTCCGTCCTGCTTCAGCAAAACCGCCGCGCCGCGCTCGACCAGGTACTCCGCATTGCGGGTCTGGTGATCG
This sequence comes from Stenotrophomonas maltophilia, assembly GCF_003205835.1. Lineage (GTDB taxonomy): Bacteria > Pseudomonadota > Gammaproteobacteria > Xanthomonadales > Xanthomonadaceae > Stenotrophomonas > Stenotrophomonas riyadhensis. The sequence goes on along the minus strand of NZ_CP029773.1, from coordinate 685,404 downwards.
TCGACGGCAGCGGGGAAAGGCACCAGCACGCTGCCGACACCCACCGCACACAGCTCGGCCAATGTCGAGGCGCCCGCGCGACACACCACCAGGTCCGCCCAGGCAAAGGCCTCGGCCATGTCGGCGATGAACGGCGTGATTTCTGCCTGCACGCCGGCCTTGGCATACGCCTCGACCGCTTCGGCATGCATCTTCTCGCCGCTCTGGTGGCGCACCTGCACCGGAACCCCGGCACCCAGTGCGGCGATCGCCTGCGGCACGCCGGTGTTGAGTGCACGCGCGCCCTGGCTGCCGCCCACCACCAGCACGCGCAGCGGGCCGTGACGGTCGGCGAAGCGTTGTTCCGGCGGTGCGATGGCGGCGATTTCGGCGCGCACCGGGTTACCGACGAACTCCTCGCCCTTGGCAAAGGTGCCCGGGAAGCCGGTCAGCAGCCGGCGCGCATAGCGCGACAGGATGCGGTTGGTCATGCCCGGCGCACGGTTCTGCTCATGCACCAGCAGCGGCAAGCCATGAAGGCGCGCGGCCATGCCACCCGGCCCGGACGCGAAGCCACCAAAGGCGACCACGGCACGCGGCTGGCGCTTGCGGATGATCATGCCGGCCGCGCGCAGCGCGCGCATCAGCCGCCACGGCGCGCCGAGCAGAGCCAGCTTGCCCTTGCCGCGCAGGCCGGTGATGGCCAGCGTGTCGATCGGAATGTCGTGCTGCGGCACCAGGCGGGTTTCCATCGCACCGTCGGCGCCCATCCAGGTGACCGGCACGCCGCGCTCGCGCAGCACGCGGGCCACGGCCAAGCCGGGGAAGATGTGTCCGCCGGTGCCACCGGCGAGGATCATCACTGGACGAGCGGAGTGGGTGGCTGCGTTCATGACAGCCTCCCGAAGGTCGGTTCGACGCGCGACTGCAGGCGGCTGGTGCCGCGTGCAGCGTTCGGCGCAGCGGTAGCCGTCGGCTCGGCACTCATCGGCACGCTGGCGGCCACCGGTGCGGCGGGCTCGTCCATCGGCTCGGCAGCGGCGTCTTCGGCGCCACCGATGCGCACGGCCTGGCGGCGCTCGGCGCGCTTGAGTTCATACGACACGCGCAGCAGCAGGCCCATCGCCACGCAGGTCATCAGCACCGACGAACCGCCGGAGGAGATCAGCGGCAGGGTCAGGCCCTTGGTCGGCAGGATGCCCAGGTTCACGCCGATCGAGACGAAGGTCTGCATGCTGATCCACAGGCCGATGCCGAAGGCGATGTAGCCGGAGAAGTGACGCTTCATTTCCACGCAGCGCATGCCCAGCCAGAACGTGCGGCCGACCAGCAGCGCGTACAGCGCCACGATCACGCAGGTGCCCAGGAAGCCGAACTCCTCTGCGGTGACCGAGAAGATGAAGTCGGTATGCGCTTCCGGCAGGTAGTACAGCTTCTGCACCGAGTTGCCCAGGCCGACGCCGGTCCACTCGCCACGGCCCACCGCCATCAGCGCGTTGGACAGCTGGTAGCCGTCGCCCTGCTGGTCGGCCCACGGGTCCAGGAAGGAGGTGATGCGGCGCATGCGGTACGGCTCGATGATCGCCAGCGCGCTCATCCCGACCAGGCCGATGATCACCGGCATCGACATGCGCGGCATGTTCACCCCGCCCAGCACCAGCATGCCGGCGGTGATCGCCAGCAGCAGGGTCGAGGAACCGAAGTCCGGCTGCAGCAGCAGCAGCACCACCAGCGCACCGGCCACGCCCAGCGGCTTGAGCATCGCCGGCCAGGTCGCGTTGACCTCGTCGCGGAAGCGCACCAGGTAGCTGGACAGCCACACGATGTAGAGCACCTTCACCGCTTCGACCGTCTGGAACTTGGAGATGCCCAGGTTGATCCAGCGGCGCGCGCCGTTGACGGTGCTGCCCAGGCCCGGCGTGAACACTGCCAGCAGCAGCACGAAGCAGCCCAGCAGCAGCATCTGGTTGTACTGCTCGATGGACTTCAGCTCGGTGCGGGCGGCGATGACCGCCAGCACGATACCGACCGCCAGGAAGATCAGGTGGCGGTTGAGGTAGTAGAACGGGCTGCTCATCAATGCGATCGAGCTGGACGCCACCATCACCACGCCGACACCGGTGAGCGCGATGATCGCGCCCAGCAGCCACTTGTCGTAGCTGCCTTCGATGGCTTCAAGGCGTGTTGCCTGGCGGGACAGGTCGTTCATCTCAGCGCACCTTCAACGTGGCCAGGCCGATCAGCACGAGCACGACGGAGATGATCCAGAAGCGCACGATCACGCGCGGCTCGGGCCAGCCCTTCAGTTCGAAATGGTGGTGGATCGGCGCCATGCGGAACACGCGCTTGCCGGTCAGCTTGAACGAGGCGACCTGGATCATCACCGACAGCGTTTCGATGACGAACACGCCGCCCATGATCACCAGCACCAGCTCCTGGCGGGTGATCACCGCGATCGTGCCCAGCACCGCGCCCAGCGCCAGCGCGCCGATGTCGCCCATGAACACCATGGCCGGATAGGTGTTGAACCACAGGAAGCCGAGGCCCGCACCGGCGATGGCCGCGCAGATGATGACCAGCTCGCCGGCGCCCGGGATCTGCGGTATCTGCAGGTAGTTGGCGAACACCACGTTGCCCGAGGCGTAGGCGAACACGCCCAGTGCGCAGGCCACCAGCACGGTCGGCATGATCGCCAGGCCGTCCAGGCCGTCGGTGAGGTTCACCGCATTGGAGAAGCCGACGATCCAGAAGTAGGCGATGGCCACGAAACCGATGCCGGCCAGCGGCAGCGCGATCGACTTGAACATCGGGATGTAGAAGGTCAGCGCTGCCGGCACGTCGGCCGTGTAGAACAGGAACAGGCCCGCGGCCAGGCCGAAGATCGACTGCAGCAGGTACTTCCAGCGCGACTTCAGGCCATTCGGGTCGCGGCGGACGATCTTGATCCAGTCGTCATACCAGCCGATGGCGCCGAAGCACAGCATCACTGCCAGCACCAGCCACACGTAGCGGTTGCGCAGGTCGGCCCACATCAACACCGACAGGGTGATGGTGAGCAGGATCAGCGAACCGCCCATGGTCGGCGTACCGGCCTTGGAGAAATGGGTCTGCGGACCGTCCTTGCGGATCGGCTGGCCGCCCTTGAACTGGGCAAGCTTGCGGATCATCGCCGGGCCGAGCCACAGCGACAGGAACAGGGCCGTCAGCGCGGCAAGGATGGCGCGGAACGTCTGGTAGTTGAACAGCCCGAACAGGCTCTCCAACTGCTGCAACCATCGAGCCAGTTCATACAACATGCGGGGATTCCTCTCCTTGCGCCAGCAGCGCTTTGACAATCGTGTCCATGGCGCTGCCACGGGAACCCTTGACCAGGCAGCGCACGCCAGCGTGCAGCTCGTCCTTCAGCGCCTGCGACAGCGCGTCATGGGTGGCGAAATGACGACCGCCGTCGCCGAAGGCGGCAGCAGCGGCGGCACTGAGCGGACCCAGCGCATACAGGCGCTTCAGGCCGGCGGCGCGTGCACGGATGCCGGCCTGCGCATGCAGCGCTTCGGCGTCCGGGCCCAGCTCGCGCATGTCACCCAGCACCAGCCAGCCCTCTTCCGGCGCGGCGGCCAGGGCATCGATGGCCGCAGCCAGCGAACCCGGGTTGGCGTTGTAGCTGTCATCCACCAGCACCGCGCCATTGCGCAGCTGATGGGCGATCTGGCGACCCGGCACCGGCTGCGCTTCGGCCAGGCCGGCGGCAATCAGCGCCAGATCGACACCAGCCGCCAGCGCCAGGCTGGCAGCGGCCAGCGCATTGCTGACGTTGTGGCGACCCGGCAGGCCCAGCACCACGCGGGCTTCGCCGGTCGGTGCGACCAGGGTGAACTGGCTGCCCTGCGCGCCGGCGCGGATGTCGCGTGCGGTCACGTCCGCCGAGTGTTCCAGGCCATAGCGCAGCACACGGCTGCGCGCCGGCGTGCCGACGAAATGCTGTTCAAACCAGCGGCCGTAGGCATCGTCGACGTTGATCACCGCCACGCCATCGGCCGGCAGCGCGGCATAGATCGCGCCCTTGGTCACTGCCACGCCGAGCAGGCTGCCCATGCGTTCCAGGTGCGCCGGGGCGATGTTGTTGACCAGCGCATAGCGCGGGCGGGCGATGTCGGTCAGGTAGGCGATGTCGCCCGGCTTGCCCGCGCCCATCTCGTAGACGGCGTAGTCGGCATCTTCGGGAGCATCGATCACTGCCAGCGGCAGGCCGATCTCGTTGTTGCGGTTGCCCGGGTTGGCGTAGACCACCTTGTGCGCGTGCTGGGCCACCTGCTGCAGGATCGACAGCAGCAGGCTCTTCACGCTGGTCTTGCCATTGCTGCCGGTGATCGCGAACACCTCGGTATCGCGGTCGCGCTGCATGCCGGTGGCGATCTTCGCCAGCGCCAGTTCGCTGTCGGCCACCAGCACCTGCGGCAGTTCGATCGGCAGCAGGCGCTCGACCAGCAGCGCGCTGGCACCGCGCGCCTGCGCGTCGGCGGCAAAGTCATGGCCATCGAAACGCTCGCCGCGCAGCGCCACATACAGGCTGCCCGGGCCGAGGCTGCGGGTGTCATTGCTGACCGCATCGATGGCCACGTCGTCGCCGTGGATCTCGCCGCCGGCCCAGTGTGCGATCAGCGAAAGCAGGGTGCGCTTCATGCGGTGCCCTCCCCGGCCTGCGCGGCCAACACGCCAGCCTTGGCAGCCAACGCAGCGGCAGCCACTTCGGTGTCGTCGAAGTCATGGCGCACGCCGTTCACTTCCTGGTACGGCTCGTGGCCCTTGCCGGCGATCAGGATGATGTCGCCGGCACCGGCACGCTTCACCGCCAGGCCGATCGCACGCGCGCGGCTGCGCTGCACGGTCACGGCGGAGGCATCGGTGAAGCCGGCCAGGATGTCGGCCACGATCACGTCGCCATCTTCGCCACGCGGATTGTCGTCGGTGACGATGACCTGGTTGGCCAGGCGCTCGGCAATCGCCGCCATCTGCGGGCGCTTGCCGGTATCGCGCTCGCCACCGCAGCCGAACACGCAGAACAGCGCACCGTGCAGGTGGCCATGCAGGCTGTCCAGCGCCTGTTCCAACGCATCCGGGGTATGCGCGTAGTCGACCACCACGGTCGGCAGGCCGTCTTCGCCGCCCAGGCGGTTCATGCGGCCACGGATCGGCTGCAGCGCCGACAGCACCTCGGCAATGCGCGGCAGCGGCTGGCCCTGCGCGTGCAGGGTGCCGGCCACGGCCAGCAGGTTGTCCACGTTGAAGCGGCCCAGCAGCGGCGACTGCACCGCCGCGCGCTGGCCGTCGATGACCAGTTCGAAGGCAATGCCACGGCCGTCCAGCTGCAGCGCCTCGGCGCGCACGCTGGCGTCGGTGGCACCGCGCGAGCTCAGGCCGATCGGCTGCACGCCCGCCGGCAGGCCGGCGAACAGCTGGCGACCGAACGCGTCGTCAAGATTGATCACCGCGGCCTTCAGGCCCGGACGATGGAACAGCCGCGCCTTGGCCGCGCCGTAGCTGGCCATGTCGCCGTGGTAGTCCAGATGGTCGCGGGTGAGATTGGTGAACACCGCCACGTCATAGTGCACGGCATCCACGCGGCCCTGGTCCAGCGCGTGCGAGCTGACTTCCATCGCCACCGCGCGCGCACCGGCGTCGCGCAGCTGTGCCAGCAACGCATGCATCTGCAGCACCAGCGGCGTAGTGAAACCGGTCGGCTCAACTGCACCGTAAAGTCCGGCGCCCAACGTGCCGATACTGCCACTGGGCGTTCCGAGCAGGTGCCAGGCCTGGGCCAGCAGCTGCACGGTGGAAGTCTTGCCGTTGGTGCCGGTCACACCCACCATCGCCATCGCCCGCGACGGTGCGCCATGGAACTGGTCGGCCATCGCACCCATGCGCGCGCGCAGGCCCGGCACGGCGATCGCATCGTCCGGTGCCGGCAGTTCGGCCGGTGCCGGCGGTTCGAACAGGATGGCGCCGGCGCCGGCCGCACGGGCCTGCTCGACAAAGCCCAGGCCATGCGCGCCGAAACCGGCGATGGCGACGAAGGCATTGCCGGGGCGCACGGCGCGGCTGTCCAGCACCAGGCCGGTCAGAACGGGATCGTGGCCCGCCAGGGCCACATCCGGAAGCAACTGCGAAAGCAACATCGAAGGACTCATTGCGTGCCTCCCGTAGCGGGCGGCGTCTGGGCTTGCGCGCTGGGCAGCGCAGCATCGAATTCAGCGGCGGCATCCACCGGCAGCGCGGCTTCGGCCGGCGGCGCGGGCAGGATCGAGGCCGAGTGACCGACCTTGCCGGACTGCTGTGCGGCCAGCCACGACTGCAGGTCGTCCAGCGGCACGTCCATCAGGCGCAGGGTGCCTTCCATCACGTTGTGGTAGACCGGCGCCGACACCAGGCCGCCGTAGAACTTGCCGGCCTGCGGGTCGTTGATGACGATGACGGTGGCGAAGCGCGGGTTGGTGGCTGGCACCACGCCGGCGAACAGCGCGTTGTAATGGCCACGCTCGTAACCGCCGGGGCCGGCCTTGCGCGCGGTACCGGTCTTGCCGGCCACGCGGTAACCCAGCACCGCTGCCTGCTTGGCGCCGCCCTGGGTGACCACGGTTTCCATCATCGCCACCACCTGTTTGGCGACGTTCTCATCGATGATCTGCTGGCCTTCGTTGCGCTGGCCCTTGACGAAGGTCGGCGCGATCAACTTGCCGCCATTGGCCAACGCCGAATAGGCAGTAGCGATCTGCAGAGGAGTGACGTTCAGGCCGTAGCCGTAGGACATGGTGGTCTTGGTGGTGCCTGACCAGCGTGCCGGGCGCAGCACGACGCCGCCGGATTCACCCGGGAAGCCGCTGTGCGGCACCGAGCCGTAGCCGAAGCGGCGCACGCCGTCGTAGAACACCTGGTCCGGCATCTTCGCCGCGACCTTGGCCGCGCCCACGTTCGAACTGCGGGTGATCACGCCGGTCACGTTCAGCACGCCGTTGTTGCGCGGCACGTCGCGGATGGTGAAGCGGCCCAGGGTCATGTAACCCGGATTGGTATCGATGACGGTGTCCTTGGTCACCGCACCGGCCTGCAGCGCGGTGGCAATGGTCAACGGCTTCATCGTCGAACCCGGCTCGACCAGGTCGGTCACTGCACGGTTGCGGCGCGCATCGGGCAACGCGCCGGTCAGCGAATTCGGGTTGTAGGTCGGCAGGTTGACCATGGCCAGGATCTCGCCGGTGGTCACGTCCATGATCACCATCGAACCGCCGGCCGCCTTGTTGGCCACCAGCGCGTTGCGCAGTTCCTTGAACGCCAGGTACTGGATGCGGCGGTCGATGCTGAGGGTCAGGTCCTTGCCCGGCTCGGCGGCGCGCAGCAGATCGCTCTCGACGGTCTCGCCCTTGCGGTTGCGGATCACCCGCTTCGCACCGGCCTTGCCGCGCAGCCATTCGTCGAACGCCAGCTCCAGGCCTTCCTGGCCGCGGTCATCGATGTTGGTGAAGCCCAGCACGTGCGCCATCGCTTCACCCTGCGGATAGAAGCGGCGGAACTCGCGCTGCGCGGCCACGCCCGGAATCTTCAGCGCGACCACCTTCTCTGCCTCGTCCGGATTGATCCGGCGGCGCAGGTACATGAATTCCTTGTCCGACTTCTGCGACAGGCGGCTGCTCAGCTCATCCACCGACATGCCGACCGCCTGGGCCAGCTCGGGAATCCGCTCGGGCGAACGAAGCAGGTCCTGCGGGTTGACCCAGATCGAAGCGACCGGGGTGGACACCGCCAGTGGCTCGCCGTTGCGGTCGGTGATCATGCCCCGCGAGGTCTTGATCGGCAGCTCGCGCAGGTAGCGGGCCTCGCCCTGGCGCTGGTAGAAGTCGCTGTTGATGATCTGCACGTAGGCCGCGCGGCCGACCAGCGACACCGAACACAGGCCGAGCGCCAACGCCACCCAGCGCAGGCGCTGGCGCAGGTTGAAGGCGTTGCGCGGGCGGTTGCGGCCGGCCTTGCTCATGGGCGCACCACCACGATGTCGGCGGCCTCGGGGAACTTCATGCCGAGCTTCTCGCGGGCGATGCGATCGACACGGTTGGCTTCGGCCAGCGTTGCCTGTTCCAGCTGCAGGCGGCCGAATTCCAGATTGATGTCATCGCGCTTGCGCTCAGCGCGCGACAGCTCGATGAACGTCTGCCGGTGACGGTGACGCACGAACACGACGCCGATCGCCGAGGCCACGGTCGAGGCCAACAGGATGATCAGCAGCAGCCGGCTCATGCATCGGCCTCCCGCTTCTGGGCCACGCGCAGCACGGCGCTGCGGGCGCGCGGGTTGGCAGCCAGCTCTTCGTCGGTGGCCTTGATGGCACCGCCGATCAGGTCCAGCGTCGGCACGAACACCTCCGCCTCGGGCAGGCGGCGGTTGGCCGGCGGGGCCTTGGCCAGGCGGTTCATGTACTGCTTGACGATGCGGTCTTCCAGCGAGTGGAAGCTGATGATCGCCAGGCGGCCACCGGGCTTGAGCCGTTCCACGGCCGCATCGAGGCCGGCTTCCAGATCGGCCAGCTCGCGGTTGATGTGGATGCGGATGGCCTGGAAGCTGCGCGTGGCCGGGTGGATCCGGCTCTTATCGGATCCCGACTTGCTGCGCGGCATCACCGAGCTAATCAGCTCGGCCAGCTCGGCGGTACGGGAGAACGGCTGCTTCTCGCGGCGGGCCACGATGGCGCGCGCGATACGGCGGCTCTGGCGCTCTTCGCCATAGGTCCACAGCACATCGGCAATCTCGCGCTCTTCAACGCGGTTGATCCACTGTGCGGCGCTTTCACCGTTGTCCGGATCCATGCGCATGTCCAGCGGGCCGTCCTTGCCGAAGCTGAAGCCTCGTTCGGCCACGTCCAGCTGCGGCGACGACACGCCCAGGTCGAACAGGACGCCGTCCAGGCCTTCAGCCGTCGCATCCCACTGCAGCAGCTGGGCGAAGCTGCCACGGAAGATGGACACGCGCGGGTCCGGCGCGAAATCGCGCTCGGCTACGGCGATGGCTTCCGGATCCTTGTCCATGACCAGCAGGCGCCCCTCGGGACCGAGCTGGGTGAGCACGCCACGTGCATGACCGCCACGACCGAACGTGCCATCCAGATAACGTCCGTTTTCGATCACCCTCAGGCCTTCAAGGACCTGGGTGTACAGGACCGGCAGGTGCACCGCCGGCGACTGCGACACCGGAAGGTGACCGGCCTGCGCTTCTGGGCGCATCCGGGCACCCCGGCTCACAACTTCAGGTCGAGCAACCCATCACCCAGATCCTCGTCAGACAACGTCTGCTGGATCAGGGCCCGATGCGCCTGCTCGCTCCACAATTCGAACTTGTCGCCCATACCGAGCAATACCGCCTTCTTCTCAATGCCCACCGCACCGCGGTGGCTGGCGGGGATGCTGATGCGACCGTTGCCGTCCAGCTCCAGATGGGCGGCCGAGCCGACCAGCTTCTGCTGCAACAGGCGCACGACGCGCTGGGTGTTGGGCTTGGACATCACGTCGTCGCGGACCCGCTCCCATTCCGACTCTGCATACAGCCACAGGCAGCCGGCTTCGAACGGGTTGTAGGTCAGCACGAGACGGTTGTTGCTGGCGCGCGCGACGAGGTCGCGGTAAGCGGTGGGAACCGCCATGCGCCCTTTATCGTCAACTGTGATGGCCGTCTCGCCCTGGAACACGACGCGTGCACCTATCCTTCGCCCGGTGAAACATTGAACCACGAAAACCCACAAAACACCCGGATTTCCCTCTGATGCCCACCTTAGCAGCGGCCCGAGGGTTGTCAACAACTTTTCCGCAGGGAAATCGCCAGCTGCATCAATGGCTTGCAACAACCTTTAGAGAATTGTTCAAGGCTTATCCACAAGTTGCTGATCCGTCTCAATTTTTGAGATTGAACGGAAGTTCAGGGGCGTGGAGAGGGCGTGAAACATCCGCCGCGCATTCATCCAGAACGCGCCGGAAACGGCGCCGGACTGCGCAAACCGTGCACAATGAGGCCATGTGCCTGCTCGCTCTTGGCTGGATGCACCACCCGCGCTGGCGGCTGGTGATGACCGGCAACCGTGATGAGTTCCACGCCCGCCCGACGGCGGCGCTGGCCCCCTGGCAAGATGAGACCTCCGTCATCGGGGGGCGCGACCTGCGCTCCGGCGGTGGCTGGGCCGGCGTCGGTGCCACGGGCCGGATGGCGGTGGTCACCAATGTGCGTGATCCGCTGGCCGCGCAGACCGGCCCTTCACGGGGCGCGCTGGTGGCTGACTTCCTGCGCGGCCGCGACCCCGCCGCCGTGCATATCGACCGGTTGGCGACCGTGGCCGGCGCCTACGCCCCGTTCAACCTCCTGCTGGCCGATAGCGACAGCCTTGAGTACCTGGGCAACCATCCCGCCGAGCGCCAAAGCCTGGGACCCGGGGTACATGGCATGTCCAACGGCGCGCTGGACGCGCCCTGGCCGAAGACCCGGCGGCTGATGGCCGCGCTTGAAGCCTGGTTGAAGGAAGACGGGGTCAGATCCCTTTCCCAAGGGGAAAGGGATCTGACCCCACTCTGGAACGCGCTGGCCGACGAACACCGCCCCGCCGACAGCGACCTGCCCGACACCGGCATCGGCCTGGAGCGCGAACGCTGGCTGAGCCCGGCCTTCATCCGCGGCGACGACTACGGCACCCGTGCCAGCACCGTGCTGCTGATCGACGCCGATGGCCACGGCGAGATCCACGAGCGCCGCTTCGGCCCGCAGGGTGTACCCAGCGGACAGAGCCACGTCATTTTCTGACCCGGTCGTGCCGGCTGCTGGCCGGCAACCTCTGGATCTTCGGATGCGCCATGAAGCGGCCGGCCGGCGGCCGGCACTACCGGGCATCGCGTTGTCGCGATCCACGCGATGGCAGTCGTCATCGCACCGGGCGCGAAACGTCATTCAGCTTCCAACTGCAACCGCGATCCGCCCGTACCACAGGGGCTCCGGCACCACCGTCCGCCCACTGTGCCCCTTTCGCATCCGGCACTGTGTCTATAAATGTCGCCCGCAACCTTCCAGGGTGGTCTTGCCCGGCGCCATGCCGCGCGATCCACACCCACAAGGAGGCCCCATGCGCCGCATCCTCATCCTGCTTGCCACCCATCTGCTCACCCTCGGCCTTGGCTTCGGCCTGGGCGTCTATCTGCTGCCGATCCTGATCGCCCCCGATGACCCGCCGGTCGCGCAGGTGCAGGCCGCCATGACTGATGCCACCTACCGCACCACCTTCCGTCGCGACCTCAAGGGCAGCGATGCGGTGCACTGGGCCGAAGGCAAGGTCAGCGTCAGCCCGCGCCAGGTCGCCTTCGACGGCAAGATGGGCCCGGGCCCCGACTACAAGGTCTATCTGGTCCGCGACTTCGTCGACAACAAAGCCGATTTCCTGAAGATCAAGGCACAGGCGCAGCGCATTGGTGAAGTGAAGACCTTCAACCGTTTCCTGGTGGATGTGCCCGACACCGTGGACGTCGACGACTACACCACGGTGGTGGTGTGGTGCGAGCGCTTCTCGCAGTTCATCTCCGCAGGGCAGTACCGTACGCCGGGCTGACCGAGGCATGGGGTCGGACCCCTTTCCTCCGGAAAGGGGTCCGACCCCGCAATCACGAAGCTGCCGGCCAGCGGCCGGCACTACCGATGCGCGGTTCACGCATATAGAAGAAGGAGGCGGAGCCGGCCGATAAGCCGGGTTCTGTCGTGGACAGTCATTCCTCTAGGCGTTACGTCACCGCAACGCTCAAGCAACCTACCCGGATCCAACGCGGGCCGCGCCAAAGGATCCCTATTTGGTCTTGCTCCAGGTGGGGTTTGCCGTGCCGGTCTGTTGCCAGACTCGCGGTGCGCTCTTACCGCACCATTTCACCCTTACCGGCCTTCCGAAGAAGACGTAGGCGGTATCTTTCTGTTGCACTTTCCGTCGGCTTGCGCCGCCCAGGCGTTACCTGGCACCTTGCCCTATGGAGCCCGGACTTTCCTCGGCACCCCCGAAGGGATGACGCGACTGTCTGGCCGGCTCCGCCAGCGCATATTCTAGCCTACGCACGCCCTTCCTGCCGTGCTGATCGCGGCGTCGGGTTCAGCCATCCACGCATGGCGTGGATCCACCGATTCCGCTGCTCTGGTGGGTGCGGATTCCGCTTTGGTGGGTGCGGACCTTGGCCCGCACGATCCATCAACTGCCGTACAACGCCTTGCGCGGTGCGCCAGTCAGCTCGGCAGCCAGCTTGGCGGCAGTCGACGGCGGCAGATGCTCGCTCAGCTTGGCGTAGACGCGGCGGCCATGCGCCAGTTGCGCTTCTTCGTCATCACCCGCGCCCTGCACCATCACCACGAACTCGCCCTTGCGCTGGTTCTCGTCGGCTTCCACCTTCGCCAGCAGACCGGCCAGGTCACCATCAAGCACGGTCTCGAACAGCTTGGTCAGCTCGCGGGCCAGCACCGCCGGTCGTTCGCCGCCGAAGATTGCCGCCATGTCGGCCAGCGACTCGGCGATGCGGTGCGAGGATTCATAGAACACCATCGTGCGCACTTCGCCGGCCAATGCCTGCAAGCGGTCGCGGCGGCCGCTGGCCTTGGCCGGCAGGAAGCCCTCGAAGCTGAAGCGGTCGCTGGGCAGGCCGGCCACGCTCAGCGCGGCGATGGCGGCACAGGCACCGGGAATCGGGCTGACCTTGATGCCGGCCGCGCGCGCGGCACGCACCAGCCGGAAACCAGGATCGCTGACCAGCGGGGTGCCGGCATCGCTGACCAGCGCCAGCGATTCGCCAGCCTGCAGGCGCGAGACCAGGCGCTGCGACAGCGCCTCCTCATTGTGTTCGTGCAGGGCCACCAGCGGCTGCTGGATGCCGAAATGGGACAGCAGCTGGCCACTGCGGCGGGTGTCTTCGGCACAGATGGCCGCCACCGAACGCAGCACCTCCTGCGCGCGCGGGCTCAGATCGGCCAGGTTGCCGATCGGGGTGGCGACGACGTACAGGGTTGGCACACTCATTTCAGCGGTACTCACGGGGCAAGGGTAGAATCGTAGCGTGTACCCGGCCAAGGCCGCTGCCCTCATCGCATGGACCCGATCATGAACAAGCCCGCCGCACGGATCTCCGCCCTGTCGTTGTCGCTGATGCTGCTGGCCGGCTGTGCCACCACCAGCCTGACCAGCACGCCCGATTCGCCGGCCCAGAGCCAGGCGCTGGCGCTGATCGAACAGGGCAAGCCGCGCGACGCCGCACTGCAGCTGGAAGGCCTGGCCGCCACCCTGCGCGGCGGTGCCCGCAGCAATGCGCTGGCCGATGCCGCCTGGGCCTGGCACCTGGCCGGTGACAGTGCGCGCGCACGCAGCCTGCTGGGCCAGCTCACCGCCCGCCAGCTGTCCGGTGCCAGCCTGCAGCGCTACCAGCTGACCGGCGCCGAGCTGGCGCTGGCCGACAAGCAGCCGGCGCAGGCACTGGCACTGCTGAAGGACCATGCCGACAGTGTTGCAGCCAGCCTGCGCACACGCTGGCTGCTGGCCCGCGCCCAGGCCCTGCAGGCCACCGGCGACGCCTTCGGCGCCGCCAACGAGCGGGCCCGCGCCCATGCCGGCCTGACCGGCAGCGCGCGCAGTGAAAACCAGGCTGCAATCTCCGGCCTGCTCGGCACCCTTGACGATGCCAGCCTGCGCAGCCGTGCCGCCGCATTGCCGGCCAACGATCCGCTGTACAACTTCGCCGGCCGTGCGCTGATCGCCCGTGGCCTGCCGCTGCCGCGCCCGTTCGACCGCGATGGCGCAGCCCAGTTCGACACCAGCAAGCGACCGCCGGCGATGAGCGACGGCTACCGACCGCCGGCCAAGCTGGCCGTGCTGCTGCCACTCAGCGGCCGCCTGGCCACCGCCGCGCAGCCGGTCCGTGACGGCCTGCTGGCCGCGTACTACGGCGAGACCCGCCGTCGCCCGGAGATCAACTTCATCGACACCGCCGGCACCCCGGCCGGTGCCCTCGCCGCCTACGACAAGGCCGTCGCCTCCGGTGCCGACTTCGTGGTCGGCCCGCTGGGCCGCGACGAAGTGGACGCCGTGTACGGCCGCCAGCAGCTGCAGGTACCGGTGCTGGCGCTGAACCGCGGCAAGGATGCACCGCCGGCCGGCAGCGCCGGTTTCTCGCTGGCACCGGAAGACGACGGCATCGTCGCCGCCGAGTACCTGCGTGGACGCGAACGCAACCGCGCACTGGTGATCAGCAGCAATGACGACACCGGCCGCCGTTCCGCTGCCGCCTTCGCCCAGCGCTTCGCGCAGCGCGGCGGCCAGGTCGCGGCCACCTTCAACGTCAGCGATGCCGTGGGCGATGTCAGCGCGCAGGTGCGCAATGCCGGCCAGGTCGATGCCGTGTTCCTCGCTGTGCGCGCCCCGCAGGCGCGACTGCTGGCGCCGCAGCTGGCGCTGGCCGGTGCCGGTGGTGCCACCCGCGTCGGTACCTCGCAGCTGACCGTCGGCAGCGGCAAGGTGGAAGAGGACGTGGCCCTGGACGGCATCGTCTACCCGAACGAAGCCTGGAACGTGCGCAGCGTGTCCGGCCTGCCGTCGGCCAGCCAGGTGGCCAGCACCCTGCCCAGCGCTCGCGGTGCGGCCGGCCGCCTGTTCGCCTTCGGCGCCGATGCCTGGAAGATCACCGCCTACCTGGACAAGCTGTCCAACGAAGGCGGCCTGGACGGTGCCACCGGCACCCTGTTCCTGGACAGCAACGGCAACATCCTGCGCCAGCCGGCATGGTCCACCTTCAATGGCGGCCGGCCGACGCCGATCGTCGGTGGTCGCTGAGCGCAGCCAACGTGGCTCGGCGGTGGAAGCCGCCGCCGAGCAGCACCTGCAACAGGCCGGACTGCAGCCGCGTGCGCGCAACGTGCGTTACCGCGGCGGTGAACTGGACCTGGTGATGGACGATGCCGGCACCGTGGTGTTCGTGGAAGTGCGCTATCGCGCGCGCTCCGATTTCGGTGGCGGCGCCGCCTCGGTCGATGCCCGCAAGTGCCGGCGCCTGGCGCATGCCGCGCAGCTGTTCCTGCAGGACAACCCGACGCTGGCCAATGCACCCTGCCGTTTTGATGTGGTCGACGCCACGGGCGAGCCGCCGCAGCTGCGGTGGCTGCGTGATGCGTTCCGGCTGGATGACTGCTGATGGTTTCCGTCCGCTCTGGTAGAGGCCGACCTTGGTCGGCGCTTCTGTGCCAACCAAGGTTGGCACCTACCAGAGCGCAGCCTGGCCGGCACGACCACGGTGCGTGACTGATGCCGTCGATCATCACCCATGCCGCTGTGCCGTTGGCGCTCTGGTGCGCCGCTGATCGTGGCCGCATCCCACCACGCCTGCTTGCTGCCGGTGTGATCGCTGCGATGCTGCCCGATGCCGACGTGCTGGCCTTTGCCCTGCACATTCCCTACGCCGATGCCTTCGGCCATCGCGGCGCCAGTCATTCGTTGCTGTTTGCCTGCGTGCTGGCGGCGGTGGCCGCGGTGTTGGCGTTCTTTGGTAGCCGCCGACCTTGGTCGATACACCGCAGTTCCGGTAGTCGCCGACCTTGGTCGGCGGTTCTGTGCCAACCGAGGTTGGCACCTACCAAGGCAGGGTCAACGGTGGCATCGACCCTACAAACGGCGGTGTTCGTCTTCGTCTGCGCCGCCAGCCATCCGTTGCTGGATGCGATGACCTCCGGCGGCCTCGGTGTCGCCCTGGCCTGGCCATGGAGTGAGCAGCGCTTCTTCGCGCCGTGGCGACCCATCCGCGTTTCACCCTTCGCGCCACAGTTCTTCAGCGCGCGCGGCGTGTCCACCCTGCTCTCTGAACTGCGCTGGGTGTGGCTGCCGCTGGCTACCGTCGTTGTTGCCTGGAAACTGATCCAACCCGCTCCTGCTGCCCCACGAGATCCGTCATGAGTCCTGCCCTGCCCGCCCCCCTGGTTGCCGAACTGTCCGCCCTGCTGGGCGCGGAGGGCTGGCGCATGGATGACAACACGCTGGAGGCGAACGCCCAGGACAACTCATGGCGCCACCAGCGCCCGGCGGCGGTGGCGCTGCCAGCCGACATCGAACAGGTACAGGCGCTGGTGCGTGCCTGCCGCGCGCATGGCGTGGCACTGGTCGCACGTGGCGCTGGTACCGGCACCACCGGCGCGGCGGTGCCGCTGCCCGGCAGTATCGTGCTGTCGTTCACCCGCATGGACCGCATCGTCGAGATCCGCGCCGGTGACCGTTGCGCGGTCGTGCAACCCGGCGTGCTCAACGGCACCCTGCAGCAGGCGCTGGCCCCGCATGGCCTGTTCTGGGCACCGGACCCTTCCAGCGCCGAGATCTGCAGCATCGGTGGCAATCTTGCCTGCAATGCCGGTGGCCCGCGCGCAGTGAAGTACGGCACCAGCCGCGATAACGTGCTGGGGCTGGTGGCGGTGACCGGCACCGGTGACGTGATCCGCTGCGGTGGCGCCTACACCAAGGACGCCACCGGCTACGACCTCACCCACCTGCTGGTGGGCAGCGAAGGTACGCTGGCATTGATCGTGGAAGCTACGCTCAAACTGACCCCGTTGCCGGTCAGCCAGGCCGGGCTGCGCGTGCTGTACCGCGATGCCGATGCCGCCGCGGCCGCCGTATCGCGATTGATGTCGCAACCGGTGGTACCGACCCGCCTGGAGTTCATGGATGCGCGCAGCCTGGAGTTGCTGCGGCTGAATGGTGCCGACGTACCGGAGGCTGGCGCGATGCTGCTGGTTGAAGCCGATGGTGACCACGACACCCTGCCCTACCTGCTGCAGGCACTGGCCAGCGCTGCCGAGGGTGACGGCATGATCGAACTGGACGTGGCGATGGAAGGCCGTGCACGCGACCAGCTGTGGGCCGCACGCAAGGCGCTGTCGCCCGCGCTGCGCAGCGTTGCACCGGGCAAGATCAATGAGGATGTGGTGGTCCCGGTGTCGCGCATTCCGGAACTGGTGGCCGGCGTGCAGGCACTGGCACGCGACTACGCGCTGACCATCGTCACCTTCGGCCATGCCGGCAACGGCAACCTGCACGTCAACATCCTCTATCACCCGGACGATGCCGACGAGAACGCGCGCGCGCATGCCGCGCTGCCGAAGATCTTCGAACTGACGCTGGCGCTGGGTGGAACGCTGTCAGGTGAGCACGGCATTGGCCTGGCCAAGCGCGATTTCATGGCGCAGGCGTTCACTGCGGAAACGCTGGCGACGATGCGCGCCATCAAGGCCGCACTGGACCCGGACGGCATCCTCAATCCGGGCAAGGTGCTGCCGCCGGCATAGACCGCGCACCTGACTGTAGAGCCGAGCCATGCTCGGCTCACCGCGCGAAGCGCGGACTTCCCGCTTGCGGAACGCAGACCAGCCGAGCGTGGGCTCGGCTCTACACCGGCTTGTCGCTCGCGATATCGATCAAGGTCTGCCGGAAGCTGGGCAGCAGCACGCGGTTGCCATGCCCGCTCAGGTGATCGTTGTCGAAGAACAGCGGTTCACCCTCTTCCACCGCCGAACAGGTCTGCGGTCCGCACAGCAGTGGCAGCGGGTCCCACACCGTGAGCGATGGATAGCGCGCCGCCAGCTCAGCCAGCAACGCCATCTGCGGCGCACGCAGCCTTTCCAGATCGGCACGCGGCACGCTCAGGCCACCGGCACAGGCAGGATTGCGGCGGTTGAACCAATCCGAGCACCGATACGCACCGGCCTTGAACAACGGCAGCGGTGCATCAATGACCACCTGTACTCCCAACCGCTGCAAACGCCCCAGTACCCGATCAGCCTCATCACGCGCAGCCTCCGCGTGGGCCGGGGTACGCTCGGCCAGTAGTTGCTGATAGATCTGCTGTGCGTCCTGCTGCTGCCAATCGAACCCACGCAGTTCCGGCATACGCAGGGCTGCCAGCAACACGATGTCGCCCGGACGCGCCTCGTGTTCGATGTTCGACAGCGCGTCTTCAATGAAGTCCTGGCAATCGGCCGGGCTCGCCCGCAACAGATTGACGAAGCTGCAGCCGCCGCGATCCTGCTGGCGCACCTCGATGCCGGTCTGCCGCGCCACCATGCTGGTCATGGTGCGGTAGGCCGCCGCGTGCGAATCGCCCACTACGAACAGGCGCCGCCCTTCAAGCGCCGGCGCACTCACCGGTTCCAGCGGCCGCCAAGCGGGATAGCGGCGCGCCTGCCATGCATAGCCATCGCGGGTAACGCTGAGCGAGATCTGCTCGTGGTACTCCACCGTAGCCCACGCTCCTGCGCCGCATAGCGCCACCACTGGCAGCGCCATCGCCAGCACCTTGGCCGGCGCCAGGCGCAGCAGCGGTACGGCGCTGCGCAGCGGACGCTCGATGAAGTGATAAGACCCGGCGGATATCGCCAGCAGCAGCACCGGATACAGCCACAGCGCGGCGCCGTGCAGGCCGTAGGTCCAGCGCAGCAGCACCAGCAACGGCCAGTGCCACAGGTACAGCGAATAGGACAGCCGGCCCAGATACGCCAGCGGCGCGCACCCGAATGCGTGGCCGATGCGCGATGTCCCCGGCACCGACACACTCGCCAGCAGCATCAACGTGCCGGCCACGGTGGCCAGTACGCCTGGAACTGGCATCGCCAGCTGGGGGGCAATCACCACACCCGTGGCCAGCAGCGCCAGACCGGCCACGGCAACCGCATCCCCTTTCTGGCGCGGCGTACGCGTACGCATCCACTGGTAGAGCAGCGCGCCCGCGGCCAGCTCCCAGAACCGCGCCGGCAGCAGATAGAACGCTGCCGCCGGTGCTGCCTGCGCCTGCCAGCCGGCCCACACCAGCGACAGCACGGTGAGCACCGGCAACAGCCAACGCGACCACGGCCAGCGCTCACGCCCACGCAGCCACACGAAGAACAGCAGCGGGAAGAGCAGATAGAACTGCTCCTCCACGCCCAGCGTCCACGTGTGCAGGAACGGGTTGAGTTCCGCGCCGGGCGAGAAGTAGTCGTCCTGCTGGCCGGCCAGCACGATGTTGCTGAAGCCGACCAGCGCGGCCCAGCCGGTCTGGTCGAACTGCTCGTTGCGCCACGCGCGGGGAATGAACAACGCCGACAGCACGAAGGTGGCCATCAGCATCACCAGCAATGCCGGCAACAGGCGCAGCACGCGGCGGCGGTAGAAGTCGAGCAGCATCGCGCCCAGCGACGCATGGGTGCGCGAGGCCAGCGACTGGCTGATCACGAAGCCGGATACCACGAAGAACAGGTCAACGCCGGTGAAGCCACCGGGCAGCCACGTTGCGTTGGTGTGGAAGACGACGACGGCCAGCACCGCCAATGCACGCAGGCCATCAATGGCGGCGTTGTGGGAACGTTCGGGCGCGGACATGTGGGATGCGGAAGTGAGCGATCCGGCAGCATCACCAGCCACCCCGCAGTCATTCAATGGACGATCGCGACAGAGCAGGTATGTGTTTAGGTTCGATCCAGCCTGTGAGCCAGAGTAGAGCCGAGCCATGCTCGGCTGCTCTTCGTGCAGATCGCGATGCGCCGAGCGTGGGCTCGGCTCTACAGGAATGTCGCGATTGCCACGCTGAGGCGCGCGCCACGCGTCTGCAGCACTTTCCAGCTTTCCAACAATTCTCATTGGCAGCATTGGCGCTTCATGCAAATCATGTAGCGCCACCGACAACGGGTGGCACGGGCTTCCAATCCCGTTAGGTTGATGTGTTGGTTACGCTTGCCTGCCGGCGTCGCTCATCCCCTGTGAGTGGCGTCGGCAGGCATTCTGTCCGCGCTTACATGGCGGGCGGTGCGTGGGGGCCTCGTGCCCGCCGGCGCTTCTACATCGACCTCCGGTATTGGAACCACGCACCGTCCGCCACCCTCGCTGTTAAGCGGGGTGGCTTCTTCGTCGCCAGCACAAGGAAGCCGCCATGACTGCCACACACTACCCGTACCTGTTCGCCACTCTCGGCGAGGCTGCCAACGATCTGCCCGAAGCCATCGCCCGCGCACTGGAAACCACACTCAGCGCTGCGCACGGCAGCGGTGCGCCCTCCAGCACCGCACTGTTGGCATGCCTGCAGCGCATCCGCCAGGTCGAGGCCGCCGACGGCCAGCCCTGGCCAGAGAAGGACCGTACATCGGGACACCGCATGGCCATGGCGCGTGCCAACCGCGCCAATGCCGGGCTGACCGTGCTGCTGGAACTGCTGCACGCGACAGAACGCGTGCGCGTGGACTGCGCTGATGACCAGCAGGTGGGTGACGACGTGCGCGAGGGATTGCTGCTGGCCTGTCGTGGCCTGGCCGAGTATGTGGATGTGCAGTTGCACGCGGCGTAGCGCCGGGCGATGCCGGTGCACCTCCACCTGGGTAGGTGTCGACCTTGGTCGACACATTCGCGCCAACCAAGGTTGGCACCCACCAGAGCAATACCGATGCACCCCTGCTTCGGTAGGTGTCGACCTTGGTCGACACATTCGTGCCAACCAAGGTTGGCAGCTACCAGAGCAATGCCGATGCGCCCCCGCTTTGGTAGGTGTCGACCTTGGTCGACACACTCGTGCCAACCAAGGTTGGCACCCACCAGAGCAGTACCGATGCGCCCCTGCTTCGGTAGGTGTCGACCTTGGTCGACACACTCGTGCCAACCAAGGTTGGCACCCACCAGGGCAGTACCGCTGCGCCCCTGCTTCGGTAGGTGTCGACCTTGGTCGACACACTCGTGCCAACCAAGGTTGGCACCCACCAGGGCAGTACCGCTGCGGCTACGCGAAGTGCTGGTAACCGCCGTCGGCGGCTTCGCCATCCACATGCACGCCCTGCCCTTCGGCAATACGACCGATGCGGGTGAGCGGCACGTCCAGCGATTCGGCCAGGTAGTGCAGCGCATCGCGCTGGTCGGCGGCGGCGGTGAAGCACAGCTCGTAGTCATCACCACCGCGCAGTGCGCAGTCGCGCGCGCCATCGCGGCCGAGCAGTTCACGCAGCGCGTGCGAGATCGGAAGCGAATCGGCATCCACATGCGCGGCCACGTTGCTGCGCGTGGCGATATGACCCAGATCGGCCAGCAGGCCATCGGACACGTCCACTGCGGCATGCGCGAACGCACGCAGGCGCAGGCCGAGGGTGACCCGCGGCGTCGGCCGCAGCAGGCGCAGGCGCAGGCTTTCGTAGTCGGCCAGCAGCGTGGCGGTGGCGATGCTCAGCGCAGCTTGTTGCCACAGGCGCAGCGCACCGGCGGCATCGCCGAGCGTGCCGCTCACCCAGATATCATCGCCCACCTGCGCGCGGTCGCGACGCAGGGCCTGCCCACGCCCAACCTGGCCCATCGCTGTGACCGACAGCGACAGCGGGCCACGCGTGGTGTCGCCACCGATCAGCGCGATGTCGTGCTGGTCGGCCAGGGCGAAGAAGCCATCGGCGAAGGCATCGATCCAGTCTTCAGTGGCTTCCGGCAGCGACAACGCCAACGTGCACCACGCCGGGCGCGCGCCCATCGCGGCCAAGTCCGACAGATTGACCGCCAGGGTCTTCCAGCCGATGTCGAAGGCCGGGGTTTCCACCGGGAAGTGCACGCCGCTGTTGAGCGTGTCGGCGGTGACCACCAGTTGCTCATTGGCACGCGGCTGCAGCAGCGCAGCGTCGTCGCCGATGCCGAGCAGGATGTCGTCGCGCTCGAGGGTGCGGGCGCGGATGCGGTCAATGAGGGCGAATTCGGCCAGGGACATGGGGCGCTCCCGCTGTTGTACGTGCCGCGCAGGGCGCGGTGGGCGGTAGTGCCGGCCGCTGGCCGGCAACCTCAGGATCCCTGCAGCTGCCGGCCAGCGGCCGGCACTACCACAGGTGGGTCAGTGACCCGATTCGACCTTGCGCCATTCCACGGCGGCACGATCCAGCACGCCGTTGACGTAGGTGTGGCCGTGCTCGGAGCCGAAGCGCTTGGCCGATTCGATGGCTTCGTTGATCACCACACGGTACGGCACGTCCAGGCGGTAGCGCAGCTCGTAGGCGGCCAGGCGCAGCACCGCGCGTTCGATCGCGTCCACTTCCTCGATGCCACGGTCCAGGTACGGGCCGAGCGCTTCGTCGATGTCG
The DNA here is from genome assembly GCF_003205835.1 of Stenotrophomonas maltophilia. Classification (GTDB taxonomy): domain Bacteria; phylum Pseudomonadota; class Gammaproteobacteria; order Xanthomonadales; family Xanthomonadaceae; genus Stenotrophomonas; species Stenotrophomonas riyadhensis. The sequence continues at coordinate 663,282 of NZ_CP029773.1, read as the reverse complement.
CGGCGGTTGTCGAGCACGCCGTGCAGCAGTGCTTCGAAGTACGCCAGGTCGGCGATTTCGCGGGCCTGCTCGTGGGCGAACTGAGCGATCAGCGACTGGGCGTTGCCGCCGGAGATCTGCCAGGCGTAGATGGCCTGCACGGCACGACGGCGGGCGCGCGAGCGCAGCACCGGATCGACGCCATCGCGGCGGACGGGTTTACCGGAGGGCTTGCCCTGGGTGTTCTTGTTCATGGCAGCTGCTCCAGAAGATTGACCATTTCCAATGCGGCGAGTGCGACTTCCTCGCCCTTGTTGCCGTGGCTGCCGCCTGCGCGGGCCTCGGCGTCTTCAACGCGTTCCACCGCCAGCACGCCGTTCAGCACCGGCACGCCGAAGTCCAGCTGCACGCGCATCAGGCCCTCGGCACAGCGGTCGGCCACGTGTTCATAGTGGCGGGTATCGCCACGGATCACACAGCCCAGGGTGAGGATGGCGGCGTGTTCATGGGCGGCGGCCAGGCGCGCGGCCACCAGCGGCAGTTCCCAGGCACCCGGCACGCGGATCACGTCGATGTTGGCTTCGGTGATGCCGTTGCCAGCCAGGCTCTGGCGGGCACCAGCGACCAGCGTGTCGGTGATGCGGGCGTTCCAGCGGCTGGCCAGGATGGCGAAGCGCGCCGATTCGGGAGTGCGAAGATCGCCTTCGAAGTGGCTCATATGCGGCTTGGGGGACTCGATAAGGGGGTAATTCTAGCGTGGATGGGCCCCGGCCGTGATCGGCGGCGGCCGGGGGCGTGCCGACCCATGGTCGGCACCCACCGTTGGCGGAGGTGTGGTAGTGCCGGCCGCTGGCCGGCAATCCCGGGGATGCGGTTGCCGGCCAGCGGCCGGCACTACCCATTACAGGGTCACCGTCTCCACCACTTCCAGGCCGTACCCGGCCAGGCCGATCTGGCGGCGCGGGGTGCCCAGCACGCGCAGCTTGCCCAGGCCCAGGTCGGACAGGATCTGCGCACCGGCACCGTTGCGGCGCCACTGGCCCACGTCCTTGTCCTTGCCCGGCACCACCGGCGCCGGCTGCTGGCGCAGGCGGGCCAGCAGGGCTTCGCCATCGCGCGGGGCCGACAGCACCACCATTACGCCCGCGCCTTCGGCATCGATGGCACGCAGGGCATCGGTGGCGGCCACGCCGAAGTCGTCACGGCGCCAGTGCAGCAGGTCGGCCAGCGGGTTTTCCACCTGCACGCGGACCAGGGTCGGCGTTTCCGCGTCCGGGGTGCCACGGACCAGCGCGAAGTGCAGGTCGTGGGCGATGCGATCGCGGTAAGTGACCAGCTTGAACGGGCCGAATTCGGTGTCGATCTCGCGCTCGTCCACGCGCTCGACGGTCTTTTCGGTGGCCAGGCGGTAGGCGATCAGGTCGGCGATGGAGCCCATCTTCAGGCCGTGCTCGCGGGCGAACACTTCCAGCTCCGGGCGGCGCGCCATGCTGCCATCCGGGTTCAGGATCTCCACCAGCACGCCGGCCGGTTCCAGCCCGGCCAGCATGGCCATGTCCACGGCCGCCTCGGTGTGGCCGGCGCGGGTCAGCACGCCGCCCGGCTGGGCGATCAGCGGGAAGATGTGGCCCGGCTGGTGCAGGTCCGACGGCTTGGCGTTGGGCTTCACCGCGGTGCGGATGGTATGGGCGCGGTCATGCGCCGAGATGCCGGTGGTGACGCCCTCGGCGGCCTCGATGCTGACCGTGAAATTGGTCTGGAACTGCGCGGTATTGGCCTGCACCATCGGCGCCAGGCCGAGATCGGCGGCGCGGGTGCGGGTCAGCGGCAGGCACACCAGGCCACGGCCATGGGTGACCATGAAGTTGATGTCGCTGGCCTTGACCAGCTCGGCGGCCATGATCAGGTCGCCTTCGTTCTCGCGGTCCTCGTCATCGACGATAACGACCATGCGACCCAGGCGGATGTCTTCCAGGATTTCCGGAATGGGGGCGAAATTCATGCGCGTGCTCCTTCGCCCAGCAGGCGTTCGACGTAACGGGCGACCAGGTCGATTTCAAGATTGACCGCACTGCCCACGCCCGAGGCGGAGAAGGCGGTGTTGGCCACCGTGTGCGGGATCAGGGCGACTTCGAAGCCTTCGTCGTCCACTTCGTTGACGGTGAGGCTGACGCCGTCCACGCAGATCGAGCCCTTCTTGGCGATGTAGCGGCGCAGCGAGGCCGGCGCGGCGAAACGCCAGCGCTGGGCACGCGCGTCTTCGTGGATGGACAGCACCTGGCCGAGGCCGTCGACGTGGCCGCTGACCAGATGGCCGCCGAGGCGGTCGGTCGGGCGCATGGCGCGCTCCAGGTTGATGACCGCGCCCTCGTCCAGCTGGCCCAGCGTGGTCAGGCCCAGGGTCTCGGTGGAGGCATCGGCCTGGAAGCTGCTGGCGTCGAATGCGATGACGGTGAGGCAGACGCCGTTGATGGCAATGCTCTCGCCCATCTGCACGTTGTCGAACGGCAGATTCCCGACATTGAAGGTGAAGCGGACATCGCCGCCGATGGATTCGCGTGCGGCCAGACGGCCGACGCCTTCGATGATTCCAGTAAACAAGAAACGTTCTCCGCGAAAAGTGAGCGAAAAACGCCGCAAGGCAAACAGGCGCACGCAGGGCATGAGCCCTGTGGCACCGTCTTCTTTCATCCGGACTATGACCGTCGGCTCCGGCATTGGACCGGATCTGCTGACCCCCGGCCATGGGCCGGGGCGCTCGCGGGCTCGTGCTTGCGCACCTACCGCCGGTGGGGAATTGCACCCCGCCCTGAAGACGTTTGTGTACCGGCGAACCGGCGTGGTTAGTGTACCAGCCCGGGCTGAACGGGGTGGGTGACCGGGGTCGGATCCCTTTCCGCAGGAAAGGGCTCTGACCCCATGGACCGGTGGCACAGCAGCGCAGGGGTCAGAGCCGTTTCCCGATGGGAAACGGATCCGACCCCCAACCCCGGCCTGCCCCAACCTGTGACGGCCGTCGCTCGTAATTTGTAAAACTTTCATTAAAATCCTGCGCTGGACGACATGAGGTCGCCACGGGCAGCCCGCTGGGCAGGCCCGCCAAAGGACTGAAATTCACAGGAATTCCCATGCGCAAGATCCTGATCGTGGCCGCCCTGCTGGCCGCCGCCCCGTTCACGGCTTCGGCTGAAGCCCTGAGCTACACCTACGTTGAAGGCGGCTGGACGCAGGTCAAGGTTGACGACAACGCACTGGACGACCCCAAGGTCGACGGCGGCTACCTGCGTGGCTCGGTGGCCATCGCCGAACAGGTCTATGTGTTCGGTGGCTGGTCGCGCACCAGCAAGACCAATCACTACGGCAATGATTCGCTGAAGCTGGAACTGAACCAGCCGGAGCTCGGCATCGGCTACCACATGCCGTGGACCGACCGCCTGGACTTCACCGCCGATGCCGCGTGGGTGCGCCAGAACGCCGAAGCCACCGTCCGTTTCGACGGCCTGCGTTTCAGCCAGAAGGATCACACCAATCTGGGCCGCGTCACCATGGGCATCCGCGGCAAGCCGTCGGCCATGACCGAAGCCTGGGCCAAGGCCGGCTACATGGATGGCGGCAACCACTTCAAGGGCACCTGGGTGGGCACCGTCGGCGGCCAGATCAACTTCACCCGGACCTGGGGCCTGGTGGGCGAGATCTCCGGCTACCGCGACGTCACCCAGTACTCGGCCGGCGTCCGCGCCAGCTTCTGATCCAACGATCGCTCCTCGTCGTGCGATCGAACGGGCCCCGCAAGGGGCCCGTTTTTTTTGTCCCTACAGCAGCGCGCTGCACTGTGGCGGAGTACGTGTCGTTTTCTGCAACCCGGCACGCTCACTGCGCCGGGTGGCTTTAGGACGAGTACGAAAGGCAATCCGGTCCGCCACGACGGGCATTTGCGAAAGACGTCAATGATCCCGGCGGGTTAGCGACGTTGGCAGCACCGTTGAGGCCACCCACGCAAACCGTATGCGACATCACGGCGAATCGATGACCTTGTCTGATGCCCGCATGGCCCGGCATGTTCGGCCCAGGCAAGGTAACCCGCATCGCGTCATGAAAAGACATTGGATCGTCGTAGGCGACACAACCCACAGCAACGGGTGCGTCATCACAGGATCGCCGTACACCGATATCGAGGGCAAAGCGGTCGCACACGAAGGCGACCGGGCGAGCTGCCCACTGCACCAGGGCATCTTTCCGATCGTGCAGGGTGAACCTACCCTGCTCATCGACGGACATCCCGTTGCACTGCACGGGCACCACCTCGCCTGTGGCTGCCAGCTGATCTCGACCCAGCAGCGGTTGGTGTTTGTCACCGATGCCACTGCCGATGATGAACATCCCCAGAGGGAGCCTGCCCAGGCATCTGCTTCCAGACCCCCGGTCTGCCTGGAATGCTTGCGGGCTGCGGCCGCCAGTGCCGCCCCACTGCTGGCGCGCGCATGATCGGCCACTACGCCTATGCGCTGCTGGACTGTGCGCCGGATGAAGATCGCGAAGCAGCGCTGCATCACCATGCGACGCACAGCGCACTGATGCATCGCTCACTGTTCGCAGGACAACCCGAAGGAAACCTCCTGCACGCGTCACCGTATCTGCTCGAACTGCCGCGGGGTGCCATTGAACAGCCCATGCATCATTGGTTGCGGCAGCTCGGCCACCAGCCTGCGGGAACCACCTGTCTGTTCTCGGACGTACCGTTCGAGGAGGTGTTCCTCCATCTGCGTGCACAGCTCGACATCGCCCTTCCCGATGGATCACTCGCGCTGATGCGCTACTACGATCCACGCGCATGGCTGCGCTACCGCGACGTACTGACAATGCAACAACTGCGGCAGCTCTTCGGGCCGATCAACTTGTGGCAGATCACCGTGGGCGGTCAGACATGGGGGCTGACCCGCAGCGAACTGGAGCAGCAGGAGGTAGACGATGCTGACATTGAGCACTGAGCAGTACGCGATGCTCCGTCTGCCCGACGCGGCTACATTCTGCAGCCCGCTCGCTGACGAGACACGTAGCGGATTTCCCGGCGAAACCGCGCATCTGAACGATGCAGCGCTCCTGCAGGCAGTGCGTACAAGCTACCGCCATGCAGTGACCTCACTGCACATCACCCATCTGCCCACGATAGTGCGCTGGGTGAAGGCCGACGTGGCCTGGGCACCTGGACTGCGCGATCACGCGCTGACCGTGGCGTGGTTCCGGCGGACCACCCACGCCAACGCAACGGCCGCCGATCTGCTGGCACTGCTCGCCTCGTGCTTTCTGTCCGACTGAAAGGAGCTGACCCTGGGTGCCATTCCACTACCTCTACCGCTGCCACCGGTGACGATTCCGGGTGGCCGGGACCCTACACAGGATGTTCCCGGGCACGCGCCTGGCGGAATCCCGGGAGACACGGCCGGTGGCCCTACGCTTGGCCAGATCTGGCGCGGCATCAAGGAAGCCGCAGGCGTCGGCGCCGATTCCAAGGTTGAACCGCGCGTGGAAGCCAGCGAAACAGACTGCGCGCAGACCAGTAACCAGAACGACTGCAATGCCTGCAAGCTGGCGCGGGGCTTCCTGGTGCCCGCCAACTACACGATTCCGTTCAAACAGTACCGCAACTTCGACTACCAGCTGCGCATTGCCAATCACCTGGCGGGCCCGGAAGTGTTCGCCTACACCTATGGCGGCACCGGACTGGACCGCGCTCGCCTGAGACTGACGGCCGGCAAGGGCAAAAACGAGATCACCGTTACCGAGTGGAACCACGGCGGCATCCGCTTTGATGGCTTCTGGCGGAGCCGATGCACGGTGGTGGAAGCGAAGGGGCACTACAAGCAGTTTTTCTCCGCAATTGGAAATCTCCACCCTTGGGCTGCACTTGGCGGCAGGCGTCCGTCGATCCTAGACAGCTGGGCGAAGCAGTTCAAAGCACACCTGTGCCACGTTGCAGCGCTGGGCAGACCCGCAAAGCTCGAATGGCACTTCCTTGAAGTCGAGTGCTTCATGGCAGCCCAGCAAATTCTTGCCAGCCACTCCATTCATCTCAGGCATACGCCATGACGATCATGTACAGATGCAAGATCCACTGCACTATCCCTGAGAGAATCGTTGATGCCTCTACCGTCTATCGCGATCTGGAGCCGCTACTTCAAGCGCTACTGGAGGTGAGTGCGCTGTTCAATGGCTGGGTGGAGCACTCGCGCGGGAAGGGCCCGATCCCATTCACCGACAGAACAAGGTTCATCGAGATGCTTGCGTTCAACGCACGGCAGGACGGTGATGAGTACCCCACAGCTCCCTCTGCTGCGGGCGCAGGCGCAAACCTGACCACAGCGAGGACGCATAAGGAATGGAAGGCGACAGGATGCACCTCGATCAATTACTGGCCTTGGTTTGGCCAATTGACGATGGAAATCGATGCACCGATCGAAGCATTCGGTGAATCCGAGGCGTCCGTCATCGTCCGCAGGTGCATTGCCGCGATAGCTCAAACAGTCGACGTCGAGTTCGTCTCAACGGATGCGGTTGGACCGAAGCCTGAAGGCAAGGGCTACCAGACCTACTACCTCAACCACAGGCTGTTCCCTCACCGCCGTTGGCTGGGCTGGATGGGCTTCGTCCCTGTGCTGGTGCCGCACAGGTTCATTCCGGAGGCGGCCAAGATGGAAGTGGTGAAAGGCAGAGGTACGATCATCGTGGCCGTGGACGAACCGTTCGACCTGCACAATCCCGACCACATCAAGCGCGCGCATCAGGTGGAACTGCGCATGGCCAATGCGGGGCTGCTGGATGTCACCGACACGTCGCTGCTTGAGTGAGACGGCGGCAGTAGGGGTGCCTGGAATTTCCGGCGATCCCCCTTAAGAATGAGCGGACTCCATTCGCTTCTGCCAAGCCCGGATGGATGCGTACTGACTGCACGCAAAGTGCGCTAGGCTTGCCCGCCTCTGGACCAGGAACCCACGTCATGAAGACCCCCCTCCGTACCCTTCTGGGCAGTGCCCTGCTGTGCGCACCGCTGTTCACCAGCGCTGCACCAGCCCAACTGACGCCCGAGCAGGCCTTCGATCTGTACGCACGCGTGCTGCTGGAAGACGACGCGGCCGCCACGCGCACGCTCAACGACGCACTGAAGCCGGCATTCGAAGGCCAGGACGCTGTGACCCCGAACCCGGGTGCGCTGGCCAAGGCATTGGCCGAACCCTGGCAGACCGTGCTGGCCAGCACCGGCGCCAAGGTCGACGCTGCGACCACCGAAGCGCTGTATGCCAAGGCGCTGCGTGATTCGAAGTGCCGCGCGACCAAGAGCGTGATCGAAGACAACGAATACGTTGAAGACCAGAAGCTGGCGCGCATCAGCTTCAGCTGCCAGGTGCCCGACCTCGGCAAGGTTCGCCCGCTGTTCGCCGCCAGCCTGGCCGCCGATGCCAGCCCGGCCTCGCGCAAGCAGTTCACCGATGCCTATACCCAGGCGCTGCAGAGTGGCGCGCGCGCGCCGGTCAGCGGCACCTTCACCCTGTACCCGGCCAAGGACAACGGCTACTGGTACAGCGGCAACTTCGATGACCTGGTGGGCACCGTGGCCGGCGCGCTGGCACCGTTCGAAGACTGGATGCAGGACGCGCAGGCGGCCAACGCGCCGAAGGTGACCGGCGTACCGGGCTGCGACCTGCTGCTGCAGCAGCATCGCGCCTGCGTGGCGAAGATCGCACCGGACCAGATCAGCGGCGTGGACGCCATGGCCGAGGAACTGAAGGCCAAGGCCCAGGTGCAATCGGCCGATGAGATGACGCAGGAGTGCAAGGCACTGCGCCCGATCGCGGAGATGATGTGGACCGACGAGTGCGCGTGAGAACGTAGGAACTGAACGCTACGGAATCAGCGATGTCCGGCGGAACCCAGACCGCACGTTCGGACTAGTTGCATGGACAGGCCACGGGGCGGGGAGCATTCTCTCCGCCCCGTCTGGATGGAATCACCATGCACCGTCTTCTTTTCTACCTGCTGGCCTTGGGTATGCACCTGCCTTCGGTAACTGCCCGCGCCAGGACACCGGAAGACGTCGTTTCCCACCATCTTCAGGCAATACAGGAACGCAACGACCTCGCACTGCGGATGCTTGTCCAGCAGCGCATGGCCGGCCAAACGGGTGCAACCGATGTGCCCGTCGATGCTCCGCCAATGGCGGTGTTGCTGGCGACCTGGACGAGAAACATCGAGCGTCATGCCGATCCGATCGATGGCGTGGATTTACCGCATCTTGCCTGGGCGCTGCAGGTTCTGGCCAACACCCGGTGCCAGCCGCACCGAAGCGAGGAATGGTACAGCCTGACCGGAGGCATGCAGGTTGCCGACGTGCACTTTACCTGCCGCGTGGGCGATGTCGAGCGTCTTCGGTATCTGTCCGAGGCCACGGTCTTCGATGGCGGTGAGCAAAGCGAGCAGCGCTTCTGGGGAGCCTACATCGCGACGTTGCGCGACGGCCCCTTCCACGAGATCGGTGGCACCACGCGCGTGGTATCGACCACTCAGGAGCCCGATTGGCACAGCGAAGAATCGAAACATCCGAACGATGATTTCTCACACGCCCGCGTCGAAACTGACGTCTATGAAGCCCTGATCGAAGCGCTCATCGCGCATCCGCGGGGCCTGTATCGCACCGGCACCTATGACGCCCTTGCGCAGATGACCGGCATCATGGAGTGCGACGATCTTGTGCAGCGGCATCGTCGCTGCATGGCGCGCATTGCGCCGCAGGAACTCAAGGGGGTGAGTGAACTGGCCAGTACCCTGAGCAAGCAACGACAGCAGATTCCCGAGGCGGAGCTGCTGCAGCAATGCGTGGCCTTCCGCCCAAGAATGCAGGCACTTTGGACCCCTGAGTGCCGGTAGGCTGTGGCCACCTGCACGCACTTTCAGAACCGTTGCATGGCCCTGTGCGGCCCGCATGGTCAATGCTGTTGCCCTCTTCCATCGGGGCAACCGCATGAAACACCGCACGACGTCGACCACGGTCATGCTGATGGCGCTGCTGGCGCTTGTGGCGTGCGGGCAAGCCAAAGCTCCCAAGTCCAGGATTACGACCTTCTCGGTCATCCCAGCGGTTGCCTTCGAGTCAACCCTGCTGAGCGACAGGCAGCTGGATGCGTGGATGAGCGAAGACGACGACTGCCACGCGTTCCTGATGTATCACGATCAGTGTGCCGTGTTGGTGTTGCCCCATGAGTACGACGACGGCTTTACCCGTCACCAGCTGCGATTGAAGGCGAAGAAACTGCCGGGCGAGGCACTGGGCGCGTACTGCCGCAACCTGCATGCCCTGTGGAAGCAGCAGTGGAAGGGCCAGTGCCCGGTCGGCGAAGAAGACGACGAAGATGCCTGACGACAAGGGCGTCGCCCCTGCTTCGCGTCATTGCCTCACGGGCGCAGCAGCAGCCTGATGTCCTCACCAACCTGGCGCTGGTCCACGACACGCAGGCGACGCTGCTGGTCCATGGCATCGATGCCAAGGCCGGCCAGCAGCGGGCGTCCGTTGTCGCCCAACAGCGTAGGCGCCTGGTACAGCAGCAGTTCGTCCACCCAGCCGCCGCGCAGCAAGGCACCGGCCAGCGTCGCGCCGGCTTCGGTATGCACTTCGTTGATGCCGCGCTCGGCCAGCAGTGCCAGCACCGCGCCAAGATCGAGACGGCCGTCAACACTGGGCACGCTGGAAAATTCTGCGTCGGCCGCATCCGGTGCACTCACCGCTGCATCGTGCAGGTACAGCGTCGGTGCCCCGCCCTCGCGCACACGGCTGCACTCCAGTGAGCGCAGGCGCGAATCCAGCACTACGCGCAGTGGCGGCATCACCTCGGTATCGGCCAGGCGCACGGTCAGCATCGGGTCGTCGGCCAGCACGGTATCGGCGCCGGTCAGGATCGCACCTGCGCGCGCGCGCCAGTGCTGCACGTCTTCGCGCGCGGCCGGGCCGGTGATCCACTTGGAGCGACCATCGGCCATCGCGGTGCGACCGTCGAGGCTGGCCGCCAGCTTCACCCGCAGCCACGGCCGGTTGCGCTCCACACGCGACAGGAAGCCCTTGTTGAGCTCACGTGCCTGCGTCGCCATCAGTCCTTCGGCAACCTCGATGCCGGCATTGCGCAGCAGATCGAAGCCACCACCATCGACCTTCGGGAACGGATCGCGCATCGCGGCAACGACGCGCGACACACCCGCTTCGATCAAGGCCAGCGCACACGGCGGTGTGCGCCCGTAGTGCGCGCACGGTTCCAGGGTGACGTAGGCGGTGGCACCGCGCGCCTCGCTTCCGGCCTCGCGCAGCGCGAACACTTCGGCGTGCGGTCCACCGGCACGCTGGTGCCAGCCCTGCCCGACCACGCGTTCGCCGTGGGCGATCACGCAGCCGACCATCGGGTTGGGGCGGGTGGTGTAGGCGGCACGCTCGGCCAGACGCAGTGCGTTGGCGATGTGCAGGTGGTCGAGAACGGAGAACGGGGCGGTCATGCGGCCATGGTAGCGCCGTTGGTGGCGGTGTAGATCCACGCCATGCGTGGATGGGCGCCACTGTGCCAACCAAGGTGGGCACCCACCGAAGCAGATATCTGTGCCAACCAAGGTTGGCATCTACCGGGGCGTCAGCCCTTCTTCTTCTTGGTCAGTGCGATCACGTCGCCCAGCAGCTGCAGCTGTTCGGTACTGGATGGCAGGTCGCGCTCCAGCTTCTCGATCTCCTCGCGGAAATCGGCGACGTCCTCGAAGCTGCGGTAGACCGACGCGAAGCGCACGTAGCCGACATGGTCGAGCTTGCGCAGTTCGTTCATGACGAACTCGCCGACCTTGATCGAGGGCACTTCGCGCTCGCCGCTGATGCGCAGCTGGTGGACCACGGCGCGTACCGCCGCCTCGATCTTGTCTTCGGCCACCGCACGCTTCTGCAGCGCGCGGTCGAAGCCGGCGCGGACCTTGCGCTGGTCGAATGCTTCACGAGTGCCATCGCTCTTGACGATGGCGGGCAGTTTCAACTCCACCGTTTCCATGGTGCTGAAGCGCTCGCCACAGGCTTCGCATTCACGCCGACGACGGATCGTCGCGCCGTCTTCGGAGACGCGCGAGTCGATGACCCGGGTATCGGCATGTTGGCAGAAGGGGCAGTGCATGGAACGCCTGGCTCAGGAAAGTACCTATTGCCACGGTCATGGCAGCGTCGCAAAGGTACCTGAGAAAGGGCCCCGCAGCAAATGCTGTCTGCGCGGAAGTGCCTGCATTTCGGCCGAACAGAACCGCCAGCGCGGTCAGCGCTGCGCGTTCAACCGGGTGCCGGCGGCGCCGAGGCCGCGCGCGCCCAACGCAGCCACGCCAGATGCCCTGCCATCACCAGCAACGGCGGGCCGAACCCGAGGAAGGCCAGGGTCGAGATCTCCCCGTGCTTGAAGGTGAAGTACAGCGTGGCGCCAACCACGCCCAGCGCGGCCAGGGTCCCCAGCGCCAGGCCGACCCAGGCGACAACCGGCGATTGGCGCAGGCCGCTGACACCGCGCCACAGGAACAGGCCGCTCAGCCACAACCACGACAGCAGGCCGATGATCCCGGCCGACGACCACAGCAGCAGGATCCTGTACTCGTCACCGGTCAGGTACTTGCCATCCCATACGACCATCAGACCCAGCACGGCACCCGTGCCTCCGGCGGCCACCGTTGGCAGGCCCACCAACAGGCCGGCAATGGCCATCCAGCGTTTGTGCAGACGCTCATCCATGCGTTCGGTTTCCTTCCCTGGGCCGCATCATCCGCGGCGTTTGATCCACACCAGCATCGCAGCCGGCACCAGCATTGACGGGCCCAGCAGCAACAAGCCGAGGCCTTCGCCGTGCACGGCGATGCCCCACCACAGCGCCAGCCCCAGCGGGGGCAAGGCGGCGAGACCGCCCGCCAGCAGCATCCACCACCAGAGGCGGTGCACGTGCAGCCCAGCACGCCCCTGCAGCAGAAAACCCGCGCTGAGCCACAACCAGGCCAGGCAGCCGGCAATGCCGGCCAGGCCCCACAGCGGCATCACCGTTACCGAGGCCAGCGTGCCATGACCAAACTGGCCCAGCCCCATCAGCAGCAGCATCGTCGCCGCCGCGCCGCCCATCGCCAGGCTGGGCAGGCCGAACAGCACCGCCAGCGCGGTGTACAGGTACTTGAGGTGGCGCTCATCCATGCGCGGTTGCTCCGATACCGGGGTCAGAGCCCTTCCCTGCGGGAAGGGATCCGACCCCTGCTTCGATCCGGGCTTCGGGGTCGGATCCCTTTCCGTCAGGAAAGGGCTCTGACCCCTGCTGCAATCAGCCGTAGACCGGATACTTGCGGCACTGCGCGCTGACGGCGTCACGCACGCGGGCGATGACGGCGTCATCGTTCGGTGCGTCGAGCACGTCGGCGATCCAGTTGGCCAGATCGACGCAGTCCTGTTCGACGTAACCACGGGTGGTCACCGCCGGGGTGCCCAGGCGCAGGCCCGAGGTCACGAACGGCGAACGCGGGTCGTTGGGCACCGAGTTCTTGTTGACTGTGATGTGGGCCTTGCCCAGCGCGGCTTCCGCGTCCTTGCCGGACACGTCCTTGCCGATCATGTCGACCAGCATCAGGTGGTTCTGGGTGCCGCCGGAGACGATCTTGTAGCCGCGCGCGATCAGCGTGTTGGCCATCGCCTGGGCGTTCTTCACCACCTGCTGCTGGTAGGCCTTGAAGCCCGGTTCCAGCGCTTCCTTGAAGGCCACGGCCTTGCCGGCGATGACGTGCATCAGCGGACCGCCCTGGATGCCCGGGAACACGATCGACTGCAGCTTCTTGACCAGGTCTTCGTCGGCGCCCTTGGCGACGATGATGCCGCCGCGCGGACCGCGCAGGGTCTTGTGGGTGGTCGAGGTGACCACGTGGGCGTGCTCCAGCGGGCTCGGGTAGACGCCTGCGGCGACCAGGCCGGCGACGTGGGCCATGTCGACGAACAGATAGGCACCGACCTTGTCGGCGATGGCGCGGAAGCGCGCCCAGTCGATCACCTGCGAGTACGCCGAGAAGCCGGCCACGACCATCTTCGGCTTGTGCTCCAGGGCCAGGCGCTCGACTTCGTCGTAATCGATCAGGCCCTGGTCGTTCACACCGTACTGCACGGCGTTGAACAGCTTGCCCGAGGCGTTGACCTTGGCACCGTGAGTGAGGTGGCCGCCGTGGGCCAGGCTCATGCCGAGGATGGTGTCACCCGGCTGCAGCAGGGCGAAGTACACGGCCTGGTTGGCCTGCGAACCACTGTGCGGCTGCACGTTGGCGTAGTCGGCGCCGAACAGCTGCTTCAGGCGGTCGATCGCCAGTTGCTCGGCGATGTCCACGTATTCGCAGCCACCGTAGTAGCGCTTGCCCGGATAGCCTTCGGCGTACTTGTTGGTCAGCTGGCTGCCCTGGGCTTCCATCACCGCCGGGCTGGTGTAGTTCTCGCTGGCGATCAGCTCGACGTGGTCTTCCTGGCGCTGGGTCTCAGCGGCGATGGCCTTGGCCAGTTCGGGATCGTAGGATTCGATGCGGACGTCACGCGGGAACATCGGGTACTCCAGCAGGCAGGGAAAAGGGGTACGACTCAGCCCCCGATTGTAGCCCCGCACCGGCCTGCTGGGGCCGAAACGGACGGGGCCGGCATCCCCGAAGGAATCCGGCCCCGTATGGTTTCGATTGAGGGTGTGGGGTCAGAGCCCTTTCCGTCGGAAAGGGATCCGACCCCGGCCGCGATCCTCAGCGGCTGCTGAGCACGTACTGGGCGATCACACCGGTGGCGATGGCCACCAGCAGCATGTTGCCGCGGTCATCGCGGATCCACTGGTGGCCGTAGGGCGGGCGGCGCAGGTGGTAGCGTGGGTAGTCGTTCACCACATAGACCGGGCCACGGTAGTAGTCGCGGTAGCGATGGCCGACCTTCCAGCCGTAGCCCGGGCCATAGGCCGGGCGGTACACCACACGCGGCGGTGCCGGGCGGTAGTAGCGGTCATGGTCGCGGTGCCACTCGCGGCGATCCTGGCGGTAGTCGCGCCGGGCCTCGCGGCGGTCGCGCTCCCAGTCACGGCGATCCTGGCGCCACTCTCGGCGGTCCTCGCGCCACTCGCGGCGGTCATGGTCGCGGCGATGGTCGTTGTCGGCGAAGGCCGGGGCCACGGCGCCGAGCGCCAGCACAGAGGCCACGGCGCCGGCCATTACTCGATTGATGCGCATGTCAGACCTCTGCATGGATGGGTGGTGAACCCATATTGCGCACCCGATCTGAACCGTTTCCGGCTGGAAACGCTTCCCGCTGCAGGACTGTGACGAGGTATTCAGGCCGCGGCCAGCCCGGCAGCCCCTTCCAGGCGCGGCCCGGAACCGGTTCCGGCTATAATTGGCGGTATTCCATTTCAGTCTGTGCCCGCTGCCGCAACGGGATGTTCCCGTGACGGGTCGGGTGCAGGGCCGCGCCTACGGAGACCGCATGTCCTCGCAATACATCTACACCATGAACCGCGTGTCCAAGGTGGTCCCGCCCAAGCGGCAGATCATCAAGGACATCTCGCTGTCCTTCTTCCCGGGCGCGAAGATCGGCCTGCTGGGCCTGAACGGCGCCGGCAAGTCCACCGTGCTGAAGATCATGGCCGGCGTGGACACCGATTTCGAGGGCGAAGCCCGCCCGCAGCCGGGCATCAAGGTCGGCTACCTGGCGCAGGAACCGGAGCTGGACCCGACCAAGACCGTGCGTGAAGCGGTCGAGGAAGGCGTGGGCGAAGTGCTGCAGGCCCAGGCCGCGCTGGACGCGGTGTACCTGGCCTACGCCGAGGAAGGTGCCGACTTCGATGCGCTGGCCAAGGAGCAGGAACGCCTGGAGGCGATCCTGGCCGCTGGCGACGCGCACACCCTGGAAAACCAGCTGGACGTGGCCGCCGATGCGCTGCGCCTGCCGCCGTGGGATGCCATCGTCGGCAAGCTGTCCGGTGGTGAGAAGCGCCGCGTGGCGCTGTGCCGCCTGCTGCTGCAGAAGCCGGACATGCTGCTGCTCGACGAACCGACCAACCACCTCGACGCCGAGTCGGTGGAATGGCTGGAACAGTTCCTGGCGCGCTACACCGGCACCGTGGTGGCGGTCACCCATGATCGCTACTTCCTGGACAACGCCGCCGAGTGGATCCTGGAACTGGACCGCGGCCGCGGCATTCCGTGGAAGGGCAACTACACCGACTGGCTGACCCAGAAGGATGAGCGCCTGAAGCAGGAAGACAACCAGGAAAAGGCTCGCCAGAAGGCGATCCAGAAGGAACTGGAGTGGTCGCGCCAGAACGCCAAGGGCGGCCGCACCAAGGGCAAGGCCCGTCTGGCCCGCCTGGAAGAGCTGCAGTCGGTCGATTACCAGAAGCGCAACGAGACCAATGAAATCTTCATCCCGCCGGGCGAGCGCCTGGGCAACGCGGTGATGGAGTTCAAGAACGTCTCGAAGAAGTTCGGCGACCGCCTGCTGTTCGACAACCTGAACTTCCTGGTGCCGGCCGGCGCCATCGTCGGCATCATCGGCCCGAACGGTGCCGGTAAGTCGACCCTGTTCAAGATGATCACCGGCCAGGAAAAGCCGGATACCGGCGAGATCGTGGTCGGCCCGACCGTGAAGCTGTCCTACGTGGACCAGAGCCGCGACGCCCTGGAAGGCAACCACAACGTCTTCCAGGAAATCGCTGGCGGCCTGGACATCCTCAACATCAACGGCATCGAGATCCAGTCGCGCGCCTACATCGGCCGCTTCAACTTCAAGGGCCAGGACCAGCAGAAGATGGTCGGTTCGCTGTCCGGTGGTGAGCGTGGCCGCCTGCACATGGCCAAGACCCTGCTGCAGGGTGGCAACGTGCTGCTGCTCGACGAACCGTCCAACGACCTGGACATCGAAACCCTGCGTGCGCTGGAAGATGCGCTGCTGGAGTTCCCGGGCAACACCTTCGTCATTTCGCATGACCGCTGGTTCCTGGATCGCATCGCGACCCACATCCTGGCGTTCGAAGGCGACTCGCACGTGGAGTTCTTCCAGGGCAACTACCGCGAGTACGAAGAAGACAAGCGCCGCCGCATGGGCGATGACGCTGCGCCGAAGCGCCTGCGCTTCAAGGCGCTGAAGTAAGGCAACAGGAAAGGCCGCGCTCGCGCGGCCTTTCTCCTTTTGCAATGTGTACCGACCATGCATGCCGGCCAGCGGCCGGCATCTACCCATGAGCGACCCCATGTCCCTGTTCGAGCGCCTGTTCCAGCTGCAACAGCACGGCACCACCGTGCGCACCGAGCTGCTGGCCGGTGTCACCACCTTCCTGACGATGTCCTACATCGTCTTCGTCAATCCCGAGATCCTCGGCACCACCGGCATGGATGCGGGCGCGGTGTTCGTGGCCACCTGCCTGGCTGCTGCACTGGGTTCGGCGGTGATGGCGCTGGCCGCCAACTTCCCGGTCGGCATGGCGCCCGGCATGGGCCTGAACGCGTTCTTCGCCTTCACCGTGGTCGGCGCTGCCGGCCTGCCGTGGCAGCAGGCACTGGGCGCGGTGTTCATCTCCGGCCTGGTGTTCCTGGTGCTGTCGCTGACCGGTGTGCGTGCATGGCTGGTGTCGGGTATTCCTTCGTCGCTGCGCTCGGCCATCGTGGCCGGCATCGGCCTGTTCCTGGCGATCATCGCGCTGCAGAAGTCCGGCGTGATCGTCGGCAATGAAGACACGCTGGTGGCGCTGGGCCCGTTGAACACCGCGCCGCCGCTGCTGGCGCTGGCGGGTTTCCTGCTGATCGCGGTGCTGGAAGCGCGCCGCATCCGCGGTGCGATCCTGATCGGCATCCTGGCGGTAACCGGCGCCGGCTGGGCACTGGGCGACGTGCAGTACCAGGGCCTGGTCTCGCTGCCGCCGAGCCTGGCACCCACCTTCCTGCAGCTGGACCTGCCGGGCCTGCTGCACCATGACGGCGGTGCGCCGATCGCGGTGCTGCTGCAGGTGGTGCTGGTGTTCGTGCTGGTGGAAGTGTTCGATGCCACCGGCACCCTGTATGGCGTGGTCGGCCGCGCCGGCCTGCTGAAGCTGCCGGGCGCGCAGAAGCGCTTCGGCCGTGCGCTGCTGGCCGACAGCACCGCGATCGTGGCCGGTTCGATGCTGGGCACCAGCAGCACCACCGCCTTCGCTGAAAGCGCCTCGGGCGTGCAGGTGGGCGGCCGTACCGGCCTGACCGCGCTGGTGGTGTCGGCGCTGTTCCTGGCCGCGCTGCTGTTCTCGCCATTGGCGGCGATGGTGCCCAGCTATGCCACCGCACCGGCGCTGCTGTTCGTGGCCGGCCTGATGCTGCGCGAACTGGTGGAAGTGGACTGGAGCGACCTGACCGAATCGGTGCCGGCGGCACTGTGTGCGCTGGCGATGCCGTTCACCTATTCGATTGCCAACGGCCTGGCGTTTGGCTTCATCGCGTATGCGGCGCTGAAGGCTGGTACCGGCCGCTGGCGCGAAGTGCATCCGGCGGTGTGGCTGGTGGCGGTGCTGTTCACCCTGCGCTACGCGTTGGAATAAGCGGTAGGTGATGCCGGCCAGCGGCCGGCACTACCGGACGCGGGGTTCACCTGCTGCGCACGGTGCTCTGGGATGATGCGGGCATGGTTCGGCCTGTCCTTCCCACGGATCCGTCTTCGCCGTTGCGCCGTCGATTGCTGCGCGCGGCGGTTCTGGCGCCGTTGGCCGGTACGCTCGCTACCCTGCCCGGCTGCTCGCTGCCGGTGCAGGTCGATGGCACCTTCCTGCAGCCGTGGCGCAGCCACCTGCAATGGGGCCTGGCCGACTGGCAGCGATCCTTGAAGCTTGCACGTACGCTGGGCTGCCGGCAGCTGGTGCTGCAGTGGACCGGCATCGTCGGTGGCAGCGACGGCGACTGGTCACTGCCCGACGGCAGCCTGCAGCAGCTGTTCACCGCGGCCAGCGAGAACGATATCCGCATCCGTGTCGGCCTGCCCTTCCAGCAACGCTGGTGGCAGGCCATCGGCGCAGACGACGCCACGCTGCAGGCGTTCCTGGCCGACAGCCTGGCGCATGCACGCCGCTGGTTGGCACAGGCGCCCTGGGCGCAGCAGCCGGCCTTCGGGGGCTGGTACCTGCCTTACGAACTGGAGCAGTACCACTGGGCCGATCCGGCCCGCCAGCAATGGCTGGCGCAGTGGCTGCAGGGGCTGGTGCAGGCCGCCAGCGCACGCGGCGGCGACTGCGCGATGTCCTGCTACTTCAGCCGCCTGCAGACCGATGGCAACCTGGTCACGCTGTGGCAGGCGCTACTCGCGCACGCGGCCGTGCGACCGATGGTGCAGGACGGCGTGGGGGTGGCCGGCGCTGGCAACGTGCAGCAGTTGCAACCGCTGCTCGATCATTTCCACGCGCACAGCATCGGCTTCGATGCGATCGTTGAGTTGTTCCGCGAACTGCCCGGCGGCCCCGCCGACGGCAGCGGATTCAAGGGCGAAACGGCCGATGCCGCACGCATCCAGCGGCAGTTGGCATGGGCACGCGACAGCGGCGCACAGCACGTGCTGGTCTATGCATTGGAGCCATGGCTGACCCAGGACACACCGCAGGCCGCAGCGCTGCGACGACGTTGGGGCCTGCCTCAGTAGTAGAGGATGGCGGTGGCGAACAGGCCCTTGGCGCGCTGCGTATCACCGCCGCCGATCGCGAAGCGGTACTGCACGGTCAGGTCCAGGTAGGAGCGCGGCGTGTTGTAGTGGTCCTCGCGGAACCAGTAGCGCACGCCCACGCCCGGTCCTGCGCCAAGTGACCAGCTGCGCTGCGTATCGTTGAGCGCGAACGACTGCGCCGGGAACAGCGGATAGCGGATGTCGCGCACGCGCGAGCGCTGGTCGAGCCAGTCCGCTCCCACCACCACATACGGCGTGACCACCCAGTGGGTCTGCCCTGCACCGAAGCGGAAGCTTCGCCCGGCACGCAGTTCACCGGCAGCGAACCACTGTTCGCGATGCAGGCGCCCGTTGGCATCGCCGATCCGCCGCACCGGCGTACCGTTGGCATCGAGCGCGTCGAGGGTGAAGGTGGCACCGTTGTCGTCCCAGGTATATCCCCCCTGCGCGTAGCCACTGACCATCCACCACTGGTTCACATCGGTGCGCAGATCGGTGCCGTGGTAATAGCCGTAGGTCAGGTAGGACATCCAGCCGCCGGAACCGCTGGCCAAGCGGTAGCGCGCCAGCGTGCTGGCTTCCAGTGGCCGGTTCAGTCCCAGCTGCAGGCGGCACTGCACGGCCGCCGATGCGGGGTAGACCTCACCCTGGCGGGTTGCGCTGCCCAGGAACTGGCGGCGCTCGATGCCGGCGCTCAGACCGGTCTGGCCAAATGCGTAGCGCAGGCCGAACGAGGCGATGGTGGACGGCCAGCCGGTGGTGGAGCGCGAATGACTGAGGCGCTCGGCGCGTGCACGCGCATCCGGCGTTGATTCGCCGGTGCACGGATCCACCGCACGGATCGATTCATAGGTGCCGCCTTCGTCGTACAGCGTATTGAGCAGGCGTGCGTAGAGCTCCAGCGTGCCATGCTGGTCATTGAACGCTGGTGGCCGCCAGAACGCCTCCAGCGTGCTGAACACCGAATCGCCCGGCGTGCTGATCGCCGCACCGCCGACATTGGTTGCGGCCTGGCGCGCGCCACGGAAACCCGCCGAAGCGATCACGCCCCACTCGCGCGAGTAATTGGCGATGGCATTGCGCACGTTGTAGCGCTGGTGCTCGTCCAGTGCCAGCTCACCGGCATCGGCGCGATCAATGGCGCTACGCAGCAGCGTCACCGCCTGTGGATGATCGCCGTTGGCCGCACTCGCGTACGCCTGGTCCAGCACCACGCTCTTCGGCGCCTTGCCGGTGGCCTCGGCGGCACGGAAGTCGGCCAGTGCCTGTGCCGGATCCCTGGCCTTCTGGTTGAGGTAGCCGCGCTGCATCAGTGCTCCTGCGTCATCAGGGTGCTGTGCCAGCGCCGTATCCAGCCGCCGCCGCGCTTCGTCCTGCTGGGCACGGTTGCCCGCTGCCAGCGTGGTGGTCAGCAGGCCTTGCAGGTTCGCGTCGTCCGGTGCGTGCTGCACGGCCTGCCGTGCCTCATCGATGGCGTCAGCGTAGTCCCGCCGCGCATAGGCAGCGTAGGCGCGCTGTGCGGCACCGCCATCCCCCTGCAGGTCGGCCGGCATCAGCTCGCAGACATTGCCTGTGTCGCCAGACTGGCAGTGCTGGAACGGTGCCGGGTAGGTCTGGGCGCTGATGCGGGGAAGCGCGCGACTGGAGCGGATCGCCCAGGCGCGTTGCTCGATGCCCTGCTGCAGCAGCTGCTGCGCGCGTGCATCGCCCGCATCCGTCGGCAATGCCGACTGCAAGGGTGCCAGCAGCGCCGCGGCGCGCGTGCGGTCGGCACTGGCCAGCGCCGCATCCACCGCCAGCAGGCGCACGTTGCGTTGCTGCGTTGTTGACCCCGGCGCGGCGAGTGCGGTGTCGAAGTCCTCATTGGCGAGCGCGGTATTGCCCTGGCGCTGGTGCAGGTAACCGCGCATGACCCGTGCATTGAGGTCGTTGGCATCCACCTGCAATGCCTGATCAGCACTGTGCTCAGCGTCGGCCAGCTGATCGCCCTGCAGCTGTGCGGTGATCAATAGCAGCCGGTATGAAGCCACGTCGGGGGCCAGGTCCACAGCGGCGTGCGCCTGCTCAATGGCGGCGGCATCCTCACCTGCGGACAGCGATTGATAGGCCTGCTGGGCCTGCCGCAGGGCGCGTTGGCGGTCCAGTGCCACGCGCCGCGCGCGTAGCGCCTCGACATTCGGTGCGCCCAACCGCAGCGCTGTGCTGATGGCGGCGTCGGCCTGTTCGGGCTGCTGTTGTGCCTCCAGCGCCGCCACCCACAGCAACGCCCAGGCACCCTGCGTCGGCTGCTGCCGGAAGGCCTGTTCGGCCTTGCCGGCCGCCTCTCCCATCCGCCCGGCGTCATAGGCCGCGTATGCCTCGGTGGCCAGCGCGTAGGCCTGCTGCCTGCTGCGGTCTGCGGCACTGCCGACCGGACGCGACGGGGATGTCGTGCGCGCACCTTTGCCGCCAGTCGCCGCGCCACGTGCAGCGGTGGCAGCCGCCAGCGCCGGCAACGCCGGATCCGTCAACCCCGCATCCAGTGCACGACGCGCCTGCTGCTGCGCCTCGGCACCTCGCCCCAGTTTCTGCAACGCATAGATCTGCAGCAGGCGCAGCCGCACCACGTCCGGGCGCAGCCGGATCGCTTCGCTGGACTGCTGGTAGGCTGCGCGGTAGTCACCACGCTCATACGCGGCAAACGCTTGTTCGGCGATACGGTAGGCAGCTCCAGACAATGGCAGCTGCGCATCGGCCTGGGCCTGTACCGATACGCTGGCCGTGGCCAACGCGACGGCAATGACGGTGGACAGCAGCGTGGTCTTCATGCCGGCAAGGCTCCGGGAGGCGGTGACTGCAGCGCGGCCGCACGCCGGCGCTGCTCCTGCATGGCCTGGGCCACAGCCTCTTCGGTGGTGATGCCCTGCTTCACCAGGTAGTCGCCGATGCGGCCGTCGCGCTGCGGCATGTAGTCGTCCAGTGCGATCTCGAACCTCGCGTGGTCGATCAGGCGCATCTCCACCAGCAGGTCACCCAGCAAGGGCACGTTGTCCAGGTGCCACTGCCGGTCGCCACCGATCAGACGCAGACCCGCGTTGATCTCGCTTTCGCGGGCAATGCTCTGTTCGATGTGCTCGCTGCGGGTTTCCTGCTTCAGCAGTGCCAACGCCTCTTCGGGCAATGGGCTGGCCACCGCCAGCCGCAGGGTGCCTTGCTCGCGCGGTGGCAGCGGCAACATGCGCCATTGCACGCAGGCATCGGCACTGACCGGGAACTGGCACGCGCGCAGGTAATCGACATCGATCACCGCGCGTGGCAGGTCGCCCTGGAATGCGATGGCCTCGGCCAGCGTTTCATCATCCAGCCAGCCCTGGGTGAGCAGGATGCGACCCAGCGGCTGCTGGCGACCGGCATGCTGCTGGTCCAGCGCCTGCTGCAGGCGTTCGGGTTCCACCGCCTGCCAGGTGCTCAGCAGCTCACCGAGCTGCTTGCGGGTCTGCACCAGCTGCGCGGCATCCGGGAAGTCGTGCATGGTCTTGTCCCAGACCATGCGCTTGCCGAACAGCAGGTAGGCCAGGAACACCTTCCATGCGCGTGCGGTGGCCATGAAATTGATCATGTTGCCAACCACCATGCGCGGGATCGACATCAGCGCATGCTCCCAGCCATACAGCCGGTTGACGAAGTAGAAGCGCTGCACGACCCGGGTCGCCAGCGCCGCCGTGGTCAGCAGCGCGACGTTCATCTGCCAGGTACCGGCCTGGAACACGCTGGGGAACTGCATCGTCCACAGCCCGGTCATCTTCAGCAGCCAGAACAGCAGCAGCTGCAGGAAGATGAGGTAGGCGATGATGCTGACGAACGAGGTGATGATGCCCTTGCGGTCACGCGCCAGCAGGTACTTGGTGGCCAGCGAGCCACGCCAGCCCAGCGACTCCCAGCTCTGCAGGCCGATGCCCAGCACCCAGCGCGCCTTCTGCCGGTACGACGCGCGGAAGTTGTCGGGGAAGTACTCGCGCACGCACAGCGCCATCTGCTGGGTGCGCTCGCGTACCGGGCCCCAGCCGAACCATGACGGGCGACGCACGCGGAACTGCACCGGGAAGCGCGCGAAGATCGACTGCATGCCCATCGCCGCCAGCCGTGCACCGACGTCGTAGTCCTCGGTGAGGCTGTCGGTGTTGAAGGGCTGGTTGTCTGTCTGCGCACTCAGCGCCAGCAGCGCGCGCCGCGAGAAGCAGGTACCGACCCCCGCGGAGGGCACCATGCCGGACACGCTCTCGCGTACCACCAGATCCTTGGCATGCCATTCGGCGAACTCGTCCATGTAGACGCCGGCCACCAGCTCGTACCACTCGCGGTCCAGCGAGGTGACCGGCAGCTGGATCATGTCCTTGCGCGGCAGCAGGTAGTTGTAGAAGCGCAGTTCCATCGGGTGCAGCACGTCTTCGCTGTCGTGCAGGATCACCCCGGCGAACTCGATGTCGTGGCGCTTCTCGTAATCGAAGATGGCCAGGATCAGCCAGTTCAGGCAGTCGGCCTTGCTGGTAGGCCCGTCATGCGGCACTTCCACGCGGCGCAGGCGCTTGTAGCGGCGGCGCATGCGCTCCACTTCGTCGATGGTCTGCTGGTCGTTGGGATAGGTGCCGACGAACACCACGTACTCACGGTAGTCGAGCACGTTGATCATGTTCTCCACCATCTGCGCGATGACGTCGTACTCCATCCACGCCGGCACCATGATCGCCAGCGGCTGTTCCGGCCGCTGCAGCAGGTCGTCCTGGGTCAGTGGCCGGTAGGCCTCGCGGCGCTTGATCGTGAGTGCGCGCCAGCTCTCACGCACCCAGTACCAGACATCGATGAACAGGTCATCGAGGCTGGAGATCAGGATCAGCACGGCCACCGCCGCCGCCGTGGTTTCCAGGGCGGCGTAGTAGTTGGCCAGCTGGATGTTCCAGAACAGACCGTCCACGGCGGATCAGTGCCCTGTGTTGGCGGACTTGCGGCGGCGCACCTGGGTGACGCGGGCGGCCAGCAGCGCGAACACGATCACGCCGACCAGCAGCAGCAACCAGACCATGTGCCGTTCCCACTTCGATTGCGGATTGCCGTCCTGCGCGATACGCGTGCCATAGGGATCCTGGCGGTCGAATTCGCGCACGGCATCACTGCCGTCGAGCACGGCGAGATCGCCGCGCAGCAGCCGGAACGGCGCGCCGAACGACGGTGCCTGCGCACCGAGGTCGCTGTAGAGCACGCCCAGCTGGCCGCCGGACGACCCCACCTGCACCACGGCAGCACGATCCAGCCCGCTGACATCCAGCAGTGGCTGCGGCGTGCCACCGATCTGCAGATGACCGTCCTTCAGGCCGGCCACATCGACGCCGGACGGCGCCACGTCGAACGCCAGCCACGGCGCACCCGGGCTGACCGCCGCACCGGCATCGACCACCTTCAGTTCCGATGCCTCCGGCGACGCGCCCACTGCACTGGCCACGGCGATGACCTTGCCCAGTGAGGTCGGCGCGTCCTGCAGCCAGGTGCCGGGCACGAACACCTGGTTGCCGCGCGACAGCCGGCTGCTGGCACCGACGAAGTCACTGCCCAGCGAACGCTTGGCCAGGGTCAGGTGGCTGCTGGGCAGGATCGAGACGGGGTAGCCGGTGGCCGGATCGTGGCAATAGGGGCGTGCCGGCTGGCGCAGGAAACTGACGCGGATCTCGTTGCGCGCCGACAGCGCATAGGCCGGCACCTTGGCCACCAGCCGCTGCGGCTGGCCATTGGCCGACAGCACCTTGCCACCCAGCAGGTAATCGTTGAAGTAGATCGTAGCCACCGCACCCTGTCCGGCCGCGTTGGGTGCCGCCGAGACATCGATCACCACTTCCTCGGGCAGGCGCCCATCGGCCGACAGCGCGCCGAGGTCGAAACTCGCGCTGCGGTCGGCGCGGGTGACGACATCCATCGTACCGGCGATGTTGCCGAGCCGGCTCAACAGCACCTGGTCACCGTCGAGCTTCGGCGTTCCCGCTTGGCTGACCTGCAGGCTGCGGCCCAGCGCGTAGCTGCGCCACTGTTCTGCGAACAACCCGGCGACCTTGCCTGCCGCCGCTGGGTCGACCACCAGCGTCGGGCGCCCGGCAACAGCGACCACGCTGACCGAGGCGTTGGCCGCGGGCTTTTCCAGGCCACCCATATCGGTACCGCGCCATGCGGCGAAGGCAGTGCCCGCATCGGCACCCGTAGCGGCAACCTGCACGGCCAGCGCGTCCAGTGCCGCGCGTACGCCGGTCCGCAACGCATCGCTGCCGATCATCACGTCAGCGGCCAAGGGCCCACTGTCACGCAACGACAGCAGCGCCCCCACTTCGGCCAGGTCCTTGATCGCATGCGTACGCTCGCCGGCAGCCAGCGCGGCATAGGCCGGCACGCCCTGCAGGCTGGCCGGGATGCTGATGCCGGTCAGGTCGACGCTGTCACCGACCTTGGGCAGCGCCACCACCTGCACCTGCTTGCCGCCGGCCTGCAACGCGGTACCAATGCGCCAGGCGGCGTCGTAGGCCGGCGCCTGCAGCGCCTTGCCATCCACCAGCAGCCGCACCTGCGGTGGCAGCGCGCCCCAGGCCTTGGCCACGGTATCCACGGCACGCCCATCGAAGCGGTAGCTGAAGCGCGAGTCCGGCGACAGCCGCAGCACGTTGGCCGGTGCGCTCTGGTCGGCACACTGGTAGTCGGACACGATCGACCACCAGCCGACGCCGACCCGCACGAAACCGTTCTGCCGGGGTTCGCCATCGATGGCCAGCAGCTGGCTGGCGTCGCCCTGCGCGTCGGTGATCGAGCGCGCGGCGATCGGATCGCCATCGACCGACCACAGGCCCGAGGTGCGCCCGGCGTGACCGCGCACGTAACGCCCGTCCAGCTGCAGCTGCGCATCGCGGGTGGCGACGCCGGCCGGCACCGGCAGGTAGACCTCGCGCTGGCTCTCCTGCCCGCTCAGCACCAGCGGTTGGCGGAAACCAAGTTCGCGCAGGGTCATCTGCCGGTTCACCGTGCTGTCGCCGCTCCATTCGGCGAACTGGCCGGCGACGTTGTCGGCGGCATGGGCAGTGCCGACCACGCCCGACAGGACGAACGCGGCGGCGGAAACAAACAGGGAAGAGCGGCCGGTCTGGGTCATGGCGTCACTTCATGCGGATGGGGGTGGGCGGCACCGCCGCTGCGGAGACCGGGCGAGAATTCGGGAAGCGGCGTGCCGCGCAGGGCAGCGACGATGCGGGCGCTGGCGCGGCCGTCCCCGTAGGGGCTGGCATCAGGATCGAAGCGGGTCGGCTGCGGTGGCTGGGCCAGTGCCGCATTGACCCCCTCGACGATGCGCGAGGGCGTGGTACCGACCAGCGTCACCACACCGGCCTCGACCGCCTCCGGGCGCTCGGTGACGTCGCGCATCACCAGAACGGGTCTGGCCAGCGCGGGCGCTTCTTCCTGCACGCCCCCGGAGTCGGTGAGGATGACGTCCGCACGCTGCATCAGGCGCACGAAGCGCAGGTAATCCTGCGGTGGCACCAGGTGCACGTTGTCGAGGTGGCCGAGGTGGGCGTTGACCGGGCCCTGCACGTTCGGGTTGAGGTGCACCGGGTACAGCACCTGCAGGTCCGGCCGCCGTGCCAGTTCGGCCAGCGCGCGGCAGATGTCCTCGAAGCCCTGGCCGAAACTCTCGCGGCGATGGCCGGTGACCAGCAGCAGCCGGCGGCCGGGGTCAAGCATGTGGAAGGGCTGATCGGCATGGGCTCGCAGTGCCGGATCGGCATCCAGGCGCTCTACGGTCTGCTGCAGGGCATCGATGACGGTGTTGCCGGTGACCAGGATCTGCCCGCCCAGATGCTCCCGGGCCAGGTTGGCGCGCGAGCTGGGGGTGGGCGCATACAGCTGGTGGCCGACCACATCGATCACCCGCCGGTTCATTTCCTCCGGCCAGGGCCGGTTGATGTCGCCGGTGCGCAGGCCGGCCTCGACGTGGCCGATCGGGATGCGGTGATGGAACGCGGCCAGCGCCGCAGTCATCGCCGTGGTGGTATCGCCATGCACCAGCACCCGGTCCGGGCGCACCTGCGTGTAGAGCGCGTCAAGCCGCTCGAACAGCTTCGCGCACAGCCCATTGAGGGTCTGGTTGGGCACCATGACATCCAGGTCATGGTCGGCGCTGATCTCGAACAGCGACATCACCTGGTCCAGCATCGCCCGGTGCTGGCCGGTGATGCAGACCACCGATTCGATGTCCGCAGCCCCCGCCAGGGCCCGTACCAGCGGCCCCATCTTGATCGCTTCCGGCCGCGTGCCGAACACCGACAGGACCTTCATGGCAGCGCTCCGGAAGGCCGGTGCGACGAGGGGCAGGCAGCTGTAGCCACGTCTGGATCCTTTCGATGATCCCGTCCAATACCCGCAGGCAGGAGACGTTCATCTCATGAGGAAACTCCAAATTCGCGACATACATCACATTAAGTCGACTGTATGCGCGTCGTGGCATCGATCTTCATCGTTGCAGGATCAAGACGCAGTCAACGCCGCCCGTGGAACGGACGACGTTGCGGTGGAACGCAGCAGTGGCGCGGCCTGCGGCCGCCTTACTCGTACTGGATGGTGAACGTGGCCTGGCCGTTCGCGACACCGGCGCCGACGGTGCCGGCCTGGGTCTGCACATAGCGGGCACGCAGCGGCAGCGCCATCACGCTGGTACCCGGCGCGGTGGTGCCGACGTTGATGGTCTGGCCGAAGCGCACTTCGCGCTCGGTGCTGCCATCGCGCTGGACCATCTGGATGCCGATGCGGGTGGCGCTGTTGCTGGCCGCACTGAGCTTCAGTACGCCCGGCATGTTCGAGCTGTCCTGGTCGGCATCGAGGCGGATGCCGATCTTGCTCTGGTAGGCCGCGACATTGCTGCCCTGGCAGTTCAGGCGGATCTCGAAGTCACGATCAACGGCCTTGGAGCCGACACCGGTGAAGGTGGTGTTGGCCACGCTGCCGAAATCGACGGCAATGTTGCGGCTGCCGGCCTGCACTTCGCAGGTCGGGCTGACCACGGTGGTGCCCGAGCCCTTGAAGGTCGAGGTCAACACGGGACGCCCGGGGCCATCGCCGTCGAAGTAATACGTGGTGAAGCGGCCATTCGGCGCGATCACGCCGGAACCGGTCTGAGCGGCAGTCTTGATCAGCTGGATGCGGAAGCGACCGCCGATCAACGTAACCGTCGAATTGCCGCCGAAAGTGAGCTGATGCGGGTAATAGACCTGGATCGAACCCGAATCACGGAACAGTTTGATGCCCACGCCAGGAACATCGGTTTCATACGTATCCGAGAAGCCCGGCACCGGGCGCTTCTGCGCGGCGTTGACGTACTCACCGATCGAACGGCCTCCGGACCAGTAGTCACAGCTGGCAACCCGGTCACGCTGGTTGATCGATTCGCTGATTTCCTTGATCACGCCACCGACCGGCGTGCTGGGCAGGATCACGATCTGCCCCATGTCCATGGTGACGTCCTGCGCAACGAAACCGTTGATCTGGATGCGGCAGGCCGCACTGGCCTGCTGTGCCAGCAACACACCGCCCAACAATGCGAGGCCGGCGAGTGCCTTGCGGCCACGGGAAGAAATCATCGGCATGCTGCCTCCAGCGGGATGAAGCCGGTCTTGGACGCATCGGCGCCTGCCGGTACCTGGTAATCGACGGTGCAGCGCTGGTCGGCGCCGGCGCCCCACTCCACCAGCAGGCTGCCCTGGTTCTTGTCACTGCGCACGTACAGCCGGCCAC
Source organism: Stenotrophomonas maltophilia (assembly GCF_003205835.1). Classification (GTDB taxonomy): domain Bacteria; phylum Pseudomonadota; class Gammaproteobacteria; order Xanthomonadales; family Xanthomonadaceae; genus Stenotrophomonas; species Stenotrophomonas riyadhensis. Next base: position 634,799 of record NZ_CP029773.1, on the reverse strand, counting down.
CCTGGCTGACCATGCCCACCGGCTGGCCCTGCTCGTCCTTGACCTGTGCACCGAACGGCATGGTGCGGCCATCGGGGTTGCGGACCTGGATCAGCAGCGCGTTGCCCTTGCGGGTATCGAAGCGCAGGTAGCTGATCGCACCGGCGAACGGCGCGACCGACTGGCTGGTGCTTTCCAGTTCGACGTCGTGGGCCATGCCCTGCGGGTCGAGGGTGACGGTGTTGAGGCGGTACGGCGACACGTACGGCACCACGGCGTAGCCACGGCCATCGACGCGCAGGCCCGGGGCGTTGCTGACGATCGCATCGCGTGCGCCCGGTGCTTCGACCAGCACCATGGTGTCGCCACGCTGCGGGGTGAAGGTGAAGCCGCCCGGATGCACGACCACGCTGCCGTTGGCGCCGACCGAGGCCTGGCGGAAATCACGCGAGTGGCTGTAGGTGGCGTTCAACGCGGAGTAGCGGCTGCGGTACTCGGCATTGCCGACCGCGGTGGTGCCACCTTCGCGGGAATCGGACAGGGCCACGCCGTAGCTGAAGTTGTTGTCGACGCCGGTCGAACCGGTGATGCCGACACGGCTGTTGTCGTAGCCACCGCGGTCGCGCACGCCGAGATCGGCGCTGAACGACACCGGGTGGGTGCCACGGCCCAGCGGCACGCTCATCGACAGCAGGTACTGGGTGTCGGAGCGGCCAAGCACGCCCTCTTCGGTGCGCAGCGCCGAGAAGCCGTAGTTCACCGAACGCCAGGCATTGTTGTAGCCGACCTGGTACTGCTTGGAGGTGCCGGAACGGTCGTAGAAGTCACGCACCGAGCCGGTCACGTACAGCGCGCCGCCGCGACGGCCCAGCGGCTGGTTCAGCGTTACCTGGAACTGGCTGCGCTGACGGCCACGGGTGGTCGGATCGATGCCGCGCTTGTCCGAATCACGGCCATACAGCGCGTCCTGCAGGCTGTAGAAGCCCTCGGTCGAATAACGGTAGGCGGCCAGCGTCAGGTTGGTCCCGGTCTCGCCGATCATGTTGCTGTAGCTCAAGCGCACGCTGGCACCGGTGTGGTCGCCATAGTGGTCGAACGAGGTGCGTGCATGAGTGACGTCGGCGGCGAAGGCGCCGACCGGCGTTGACAGGCCGACACCGTACAGCAGCGACAGGTAGCCATCGCTCAGCGCCGTGCCGCCGTACAGGGTCAGCTGGTTGCCGATACCGCGCTGGTAGGTGCCCTGCACCAGCCACGGCTCATCGGCCAGCAGCTTGTTGCGCACCTGGCCGGCGGTCAGCGCGTAGCGCGACACGCCTTCGCGCAGCATCTGCGGCACCGAACCGAACGGCACCTTGAATTCGCGGCGGCGGCCATCGGCCTCGATCACGCTCACTTCCAGGTCGCCGCCGTAGCCGGTCGGGTACAGGTCGTCGATGACGAAGCTGCCCGGCGACACGGTGGAGGAATAGATCAGCTGCTGGTTCTGGCGCACTTCAACGCGTGCGTTGGTTTCGGCAATGCCGCGCACGACCGGCGCGTAGCCGCGCAGCGAATCGGGCAGCATGCGGTCATCGCTGGCCAGGCTGGCGCCGCGGTAACCGATCGAATCGAACAGTTCGCCGGTGGTGTAGGCCTCACCGATGGTGAGCATGCCGCGCACCTGCGGGATGCCGCGCTGTGCGTAAGTGGCGATGCTCTGCCAGTGGCGGCCGTTGCCTTCGGACCAGGTCAGGTTGGAATCGTGGCGGAACTGCCAGCCCCCCAGGTTCAGGCCGGCGTTGAGGCCGAGGTAGGCACTGCGGTTGCGCTGGCCACCCTCGACGCGGCTGTCGCTGTCGATGGCGTTGAAGCTGTAGCCGACGAAGCCGGCATTGATGCCGCGGTCCCACAGCGAAGGATTGACGTAGCCACGCGCTTCACGACGCAGGAACACCTGCGGGATGCTGAGGTCGTAACGCAGGTTGCCGCTGTCATAGATGCCGTAGGCATTGGCCATGCGCCGCTGCACCGGCACGCAGCTGGCCTTGTCGGTCGGCACGGACGGATCCTGCTGCAGCAGCACGGCCTCGCTGTCCACGCCCATTTCTTCCAGCATCGGCAACGGCAGGCAGGCGTCGACACGGCCCTGCTCATCGGCCTTGAACTGCAGGTCGCGGCGGCCCTGCCAGCCACCGTTGACGTAGACGTCGACGCGGTAGGTGCCGGCCACCATCGGGTTGCCATTGGTGAAGGACGCCAGATCGACCTGCTTGGCCTGGCCGGACAGGAAGCTGGAGTTGAACTGGGCCGACTCGGGTGCACGCGCATTGGCCGCACCGCTCTGCGCCATCAGCGCCTGTTCGCCGAGATTGGCCGGGGCAGCCAGCGCCCATCCTGGGCAGGCCACGCCAGCAACCAGCAGGCAGATCGCCTGATGGATCGACAATGTCAATCTGTTTCCGATCACACTGACATTCCTTCAATTCGCCGCACGGCGGCGGTGGCGGGATGCGCAGGCCCAAGTCCCGCGCGGCGCGTTCAGCCCCCGGTGCTGCCGAGGCGGACCTTGTGTTCCACCCGACCGCCGTAATCGTTGATGGTGATGAAGCGCACCTGGTCGGAGCCCGCCGGTGCGGTGAACTCCAGGCTCTGCTTCGGCGCGACCATCGCGCCCTTGTCTTCGACGGTCTTCTCGCTGCTGCCGGTCACGGCATGCACTTCAGCCAGCGTGACGTGGAAGGGGCTCGGGTTTTCCACCCGCAGGCGGTCGCCAGTGCGGGTCCAGCGCAGCGCTGCCGGCGCGTCGTTGGCGACGCCCTTCAGGCCCTGCGGCCGGTAGAACAGCTTCAGCCGCGAACGGAACGCGACCTGCAGGTAATTCTGGTCACCGCTGTCGGCGTTGTCGGGCGACGGCGGCACGTCCAGCACGTTCAGCCAGAACACCGACTCGTGGTCGGTCGGCAGCTGCGCGCCGGAGAAGATCAGGCGCAACGCCTGGCTGCGGCCCGGCTCGACGCGCGCGATGGGCGGCGTCAGTACGAACGGGGCATCGCTGGTATCAGCGGTCTGGTTGGCGTCGCCGCTGTCGATCCAGGCCTGCACCAGCGCCGGCGATTCGCCCACGTTGTCGACCTGCACGGTGACTTCGCGCGCCTGCGCCGGATAGATCACTCGCGTGCCGTTGACCACCACGCCGGCCAGAGCGTTCTGGCAGAAGGGCAGCGTGAACGCTGCCAGCAGCAGCGCCCGGGGAAAGATTGCTTTCATCGGAAGTACTACGCTCGAGGGGTGTGGCCAGAGGCCGCGGAGCACTGGCCGGCGCGTACGCCGGCCAGTGCGGGTACGGCTACGATCAGTTGTAGATGATCGTGTACTTGACGCTGCTGGTGACGTCGCCCGGGGTGGCGGCGGCAGTGGCGTAGTACTCAGCGTAGTAGTTCAGATCGGCCGAGCCGTCGGTGCCGACGGTGACCCACTGCGAGTTGGTCTGGGCCAGGCCAGCGCCGGCAGCCTTGATCGGCAGGAACTGGTTGTTCGAACCCAGCAGCTGCAGCTGCACGTTGGTGGCAGCGTTGGCCGAGGACTGGTTGACCAGGCGGCCGCTGTTGAAGTCGACGGTCGAACCCGGCTCGAAGTAGGTCGCGACGTTGCCGGCGCTGCACTTGGTCAGGTTGATGGCGAACGGGGTACGGCCCGCAACGGCACCGGCGGTGGCCAGGGTGTTCTTGGACACGGTCGGCAGGTTGACGGCGAAGTCCTTGCCGCCCGGGGTCGAGATGGTGCAGGTCTTGTCGGTGACCTTGCCATTGAAGGTGATGGTGCCGTCGGCGGCGTTGGCGGCCAGCGGAGCGGCGGCCAGCATCAGAGCGGCAATGAGATTGATCTTGTGCATTCGCTTTTACCTAACCCTACTGAAGAGATGAGAAGTAGAGGAGGAAGCAAGGAGCACTGCCGGGCTATCAAGACCCATCCTTGCGTCTCACCTGTGGCCGGACTCGGACATACCTTCCCCTGAATCCGTGACGCAAGTATAGGCACAACTGTGATGAAAGTCTCATTATTTTTCTGAACGCCAATTCATTGACGCCTTGAATGTGACGTGGTAGGCAGAATGGGATCCCGACGGGCATGGAGGATTTGACGGCGACGCGATCAGGTCGCGAACGGCCCTGGATGACGGGTTGAGCGGCGCGTTCGGCATGCGCGAAAACAGGCCTTTTTCAGGTGGAAATCGCCTTATTTGATGCGCATCACTCTTTCTTGGTGATGGCCCTAGCAGATTCGGATTTGTCCTATTAAAGACGGATCGAACCTGTCGCTAACTAGGACACACCGAACCAGAGAACGTGTCATGAGGAATTCCATTCTGCTGTGTGTGGCCCTGATGTCCGTCAGTGCACTGGCCCAGGCCAGCAGCGGCAGCATCCGTTTCAGCGGCCGTATCGCCGAGCCGGGCTGCACGACGAACCTGTCCCAGGGTGAGCTGAGCCTGGCGGCCTGCCCGCCGTCGGCCAAGGGCTCGACGGTGGCCGTGACGGCACTGGCCGATGGCCAGGCCGCGACGCTGCGCGATGGCAAGCGTCAGGGCCAGAAGCTGTCGGTGTCGGCCAGCGCGATGCGCGCCGGCGATATCGCTTTCTCCGAGCGCTACAGCGTGCAGGCTTCGAAGCAGCAGCCGCTGCAGGGCGCTTACCTGGTCGTGGTCGACTACCTGTAAGCCCTGCCGGCCGGTATTACTCCGGCTGCGGCAACTCGAACACCTGGCGCAGATAGGCCAGATAGCCGGGATCGTCGCACATGCTCTTGCCCGGCGAATCGCTGAGCTTGGCCACCGGCTGGCCGTTGCAGCGGACCATCTTGATGACGATGTTGAGCGGCGTTGGCCCCAGATCATTGGTCAGGTGGGTGCCGACGCCGAACGCGACCTGGCAGCGCCCCCTGAAGTAGTCGTACAGGCGCATCACCTTGGCGATGTCGAGCCCGTCGCTGAACACCAGCACCTTGCTGCGCGGATCGACGCGGCGCTGCTGGAAGTGCGCAAGCATGCGGTCGCCCCAGTCGAACGGATCGCCGGAGTCATGGCGCACGCCGTCGAACAGCTTGCAGAAGTACATGTCGAAGTCGCGCAGGAACGCATCCAGGCCGACCACGTCGGACAGCGCGATGCCCAGATCGCCGCGATACTCGCGCGCCCACGACTCCAGTGCCGCCACCTGCGAATCACGCAGGCGCGGGCCCAGTGCCTGGAACGCCTGCAGGTACTCATGGGCCATGGTGCCGTGCGGGGTCATGCCGTACAGGCGGGCGAAGTGCACGTTGCTGGTACCGACCAGCTGCGGGCCGAGCGCATCGCGCAGCAGCGGCAGCAGGCGGGCGTGCCAGTCACGCGAGTAGCGTCGACGGCTGCCATAGTCGGCGATGCGGCATTGCTCGAAGCCGGGGGTATCGCGCAGCAGCGCGGCCTTGGCCTGCAGGCGGCGCTCGCCCTCGGCGAAATCGGCCGTGGTGGTGTTGCGGAACCAGACTTCGTTGATGATCGCCAGCAGCGGCACTTCGAACAGGATGGTGTGCAGCCACGGACCGGTGATGTCCAGTTCGATCTCGCCGGGCACGGTCTTCGAGGCGCGCAGCTGGATGTACTTGCGGTCGAGGTGGAACAGGCCGAGGAAATCGGCGAAGTCCGGCTTCACGAAGCGCAGGCCACGCATGTAATCCAGCTCCGCATCACTGAAGCGCAGGCTGCACAGGTGGTCGATCTCTTCGTCGATCTGGTCGATGTAGCGGGCCAGGTCGATGCCGGGGGTGCGGCACTTGAACCGGTACTGCACCTGGGCGCCGGGGTGCTGGTGGAGCACCGCCTGCATCATGGTGAACTTGTACAGATCGGTGTCGAGCAGGGACTGGATGATAGGCATGGGGCGGATTATGCGCCCGGCGGAGTGAACCGTGGGCGCGCCCGCCTTCCGTAGAGCCGAGCCCACGCTCGGCTGGATGTTGCCTGAGCCGAGCGTGGGCTCGGCTCTACAACGACCTGCGCAGCAGCCTCGGCACCAGCATCAGGGCATGCGCCCAGATCGCGCCCCACACCGCCACGCGCACCGGCAGCGAGCGCTGCCTGGCCTCGAACTTCTGGAAATAGCGCCACAGGCCCTTGTGCTTGTGCCATTCAACGAAGAACGGCCGCGAACGGCTGGAGACACCGCGCACGTGGGTGACATGCAGGTCGTTGGCGATCGCCACCACCGCGCCGGCCTCGCGTGCGCGGCGGCACAGGTCCAGGTCCTCGGCGTGCAGGCGGTAGCCCGCGTCCCAGCCGCCGATGCGCTCGAACAGTGCGCGCGGCATCATCAGCAGCGCACCGGACAGGGCCGGCACCCGCTGCAGCGCCTGGTGCGGCTCACGCGGCACCGCCAGCTTCGAACCCTTCCCGGGCGAACGCAGCATCAACAGGAAATCCGGATCACGACGGCGTACCGCCTCGTCGGCATGGCCATGCTCGTCCAGCTGCTCAACACCCAGCAGGCAGTCGCCCAAGGCTTCGGCACGGCGGCGCAGTTCAGCCAACGTATCCGGCTCGACCATCAGATCCGGGTTGATGAAGGCCAGCCACGGGCTGTGCGAATCGGCCACGCCCTGGTTGTTGGCGGCGGCAAAGCCGGGATTGTCCGGATTGCCGACGAAGCGCACGCGGGGGTCGTGGCTGGCATGCCGCTGCACGATGTCCAGCGTGCCATCCATCGAGCCATTGTCGATCACCCGGATCTCGGCCACGTCCTGCGCCTGGCGCAGGCGCGAGAGGCAGGCGTCGATGGTGCTGCCACTCTGGTAGGTGACGACGATGGCGGCAATGGCAACATTCAAACGGGTGGCTCCGGCGCGGACGGGACGAACAGGTCGCCCTGTTCCTTCGGCATTATCGCCTGCCGCATGCGCTGCTGCAGGTCGGCGCGCAGCCCGTGCAGCGGGTCGTGCATCAGGAAGTCCGCCAACCGAGGCACCCAGCCCGGCCAACGCGCGGCCAGCGCTTCGAGATCGCCGTCACGGCTGACCGCCTCCCCTGCCCGGCTGACGAAGGCGGTCTCGCACAGCACGTTGCGCCACCCCAATCCGGCCATGCGCAGGCTGAGGTCGACCAGCGCCGCGTTCCAGCCGGCATAGCTGTCCACGTCCAGGCCACCGGCACGACGACGCGCATTGCCACGCACCAGCACCGCGTGGGTGACCGCCGACGGCAGCTCCGGGTGCAGCGTTGGCAGGCTCGCGCAGGTCTGCGCCAGCAGGTCCGGATCTTCAGGCTCGGGATTGATTTCGCCCAAGCGCGGCCAGGCGGAGGTTTCACCGGCGTTGCACCAGGGGGTTGCGGTTGCGATGGCCGCGTCGCGGGCAAAGGCATCCTGCAGCTGCTGCAGCCAGCCCGGTGTCGGCATGCTGTCCGGTGCCAGCACCGCCACGTCGAGGCCATCGCAGGCGCGCAGCATTTCATCGAGGTGGGCGACTTCGCCCAGCGGCCGTGCGCGCCGGGTGTACTCGGCCTGCAATGGCGTATGTGCCAACCAGTGTTCCACCACCGCCTGCGCACGCGGCCCGGTCTGCGCGTCGTCGGCCAACCAGACCGCGGTTCCCGGCGCGGTGCCGGCATCCAGCGCAGCCAGGCAACGATCCAGTGCAGCATCGTCCACGCACAGCGGCAACAACACGATCGCCCCCATCCCGCCTCCGTGGTTGTCGGTAGCCACAGCCTAGCACTGGGAGGGTATCGGCCGGGTTGCACCCGGCGCCCGCAGAGGCCAGAGCCAGAGCCGAAGCAACAGCCGGAGCAAAAGCTGGGTTCCTGGGGGATGGCGGGGTGGGTCCGGTTGCGGGGGACGCCGTAAACCCGTCCATGGGGGCTTGGCCGCGGCATCCATGCCGCGGACACCCCCGCAACCGGACCCACCCCGCCTTCGACAGTTGCCTGCGATCTGCCGGGCATTGCTTTCTGTAGAGCCGAGCCATGCTCGGCTCAGATCTCACAGATATCGAAATATTCGATTTCGATGGAGCGTCTTCCACGCATGATGTGGATCCAGCGTGTCGACCAAGGTCGACACCTACCAACAGCCGCGGGAATCTGTCAGAGGTGGGGCGGTGTGGGTTGGCAGGACCGTTGGCGCCATGGATGGCGCCATCGAGCCCCCAGGGACGGGTTTACGGCGTGTCCTGACAACCCACACCGCCCCGCCATCCCCCAGAAACCCGCTGTTGCTGTTGCTGTTGCTGTTGCTGTTGCTCCAGCTCTGGCCTCTGCGGGTGCCGGGCGCAGCCCGGCCGTAAACCCCTTACTTCTTTGCGCGCGGCTGGTTCAGCGGTTCCATCGCGCGGAAGCGCTGGCTGTACTCGTCGGTCAGGGTGCGTGCTTCCTGCCCGTTGCGCACGATGCTCGGGGTCAGCAGCACGATCACCTCCGAACGACGGCTGGTGCGGCTCTTCTGCCCGAACAGTGCACCCACCACGGGAATCCGGCTCAGGCCAGGAATACCGCTGCTGCCATCGGTGGCCGTGTCGGTGATCAGGCCGGCCAGCATGATGGTGTCCCCGCTCTGCACCGCCGCTTCGGTCGACAGCTTCTTGGTGGAAATACGCGGGTTGCAGTTGCGCTCCGTCGGATTGCAATTGTCCGGCACGTTGGAGGCACTGCTCACTTCCTGCACGATGTCGAGGAACACGGTGCCATCACGGGTCACGCGCGGCCGCACCTTCAGGATCACGCCGGTGTCGATGTACTGCACCGAGCTGTAGGTGCCGGCGCCGATACCGGTGTTCACCGTGGTGGTGTTGATCGGCACCTTGTCGCCTACGTTGAGCGTGGCCTCGGCGTTGTTGCGCACGAACACCGAGGGAGTCTGCAGCAGGCGTACATCGGTGACCTTGTCCAGCGCGCTTACCACCGCTGCGCCATTGTGGCCGGTGAACGCCCAGCCCAGCCCTTCGCCGGCGGTTGCGGCACCGGCGAAGCTGCTCCAGGAGCCGCCGGCAGCCGCCGGCAGGGTCACGCCACTCAATGCGCCGGTCAGCGCCCGTCCGGCCACAGCGTTGTCGAAGAACCAGTTCACGCCGTACTTCAGGTCCCCCTCCAGCGCGACCTCGGCCACCTGTGCTTCGATATGCACCTGCAGCGGCATCACGTCCAGCTTCTCGATCACCTCGCGGATCGAACGCCAGGCCTGCGGGGTCGAACGCACCAGCAGGGTGTTGGTTTCCTCCACCGCCGACACGCCCACGCGATCGCCTTCCACTTCCAGGCTGACGCTGACATTGCCGGACTGGCGCTGCGGCAGGTTCATGCTGCCGTTGCCGGTGCCACTGGAACCACTGCCCGACGTCGAACCGAAATTGCTGCTGTTGTTGCTGTCCATGCCACGATCACCGTCGCTGCCCAGCTGCGACGGCATCGCGCCCGGTGCCAGCGATGCAGGGCTGGAGCCGCCGCGGTTGCCACTGCTGGCGAACGCTTCGCTGAGGCGCTCGGCCAGGTCACGTGCTTTGATGTAGCGCAGCTCGTAGGAGAACAGGCGCGCACTGCCACCGGCCGTATCAATACGGTCCAGCCACTGCTGGATCTGGTCCAGGTAACGCACCTGCGGGGTGATCACCAGCACCGCGTTGGCATTTTCCAACGGCAGGAAGCGGAACATGCCGGCGCTGGGCGTCTTGCTCTCCTCGCCGAACACTTTTTCCAGGTCGGCGGCGACCTGCTCGGCCTTGCCGGACTGGATCGGGAACACACCCACCGACATGCCCGAAAGCCAGTCAACGTCGAAGATCTCGACGGTGCGCATGTAGTTTTCCAGCTCGGCGCGGGTACCGCCCAGGGTGATCACGTTGCGGCCACTGTCGACGTTGACGATGGCGTTGGGCCGCGCATACGGCTCCAGCACCTTCTTCATCTCGGTGGCGGAGATGAACTGCAGCGGGATCACACGTACTTCGAAACCGCGCGCGCTGGCAGCCGGCGCCGTGCTCGGTGCGACGGTACCGGCCAGCGCCTGATCGGCGGCGACGATGTTGTAGCGGCCGCCGCTGTACACCATGCGGGCGTTGTTCCAGCCCAGCACCATTTCCAGCAGGTTCAACGCCTGCGCCGGCGACACCGGCTTGGGCGTCGCCAGCGTGACCGTGCCCTGCACCCCGGGTGCGATCACGTAGTTCTGGCCCAGCATGTCACCGAGGATGGCCTTGACCACCGCGTGCACCGACTCGCCTTCGAAATTGAAGGTCGCCTCACCGGTGCTGGCGCCATGCAGTGCCGGTGCCGGCGCGCGGGCCGCTTCGCGGTTGATCATGGTGCCGGTGCCACGACGGATCACCGCCTGCGGAGCGCCCTGAGCGTCACGGGCAGCGTCAGCGGCGACTCCGGCCGCTTGGCCGGCCTCGGCAGTGGGCGACAGATTGCCCTTGCGCTGCACATGCGGCGCGGACACGGTGCTGCAGCCGACCAGCAGCGCGAGGGCAAAGGACCAGGGAAGGAAACGCAGGCTCATGCATTCACTCTATCGGTTGGTGCCATCGCCCGGGGGCGGCGACGGTTGTTGCTGCTGTTGTTGCTGCAGCTGGCGACGACGGGCCTGGATGCGTTCGCGGATGGCCTGCATCTGCGCTTCGCTGGGGCCGTTGGTGTTGGCAGGTGGGGCAGCGGCGGGCGGAGGCACGGCGCCAGCCGGCTGCTGCTGCGGCTGCGGAGCTGCTGCGGACGTGGACGGTGCTGGTGGAGCACCCGCCGGGGGCGGCACCACGATCGCGCCTGCGGGCGGCGCGCCGTTGGCACCACGCAGTACGGTCGGTGGTTCGCCGCCCTGGCCGTTGAACACGGCCAGTTCCAGCACCTGGCTGCCGCCGGGGCCGATCACCGTGGCCTGGCGTGGCGCCAGCCCCACCAGCTGCCAGCCATCCACGGCGTCGCCATTGAGGCGCAGACGCAGCGAACGGTTCTGTTCGGTGGTGAACGTGGCCATGCCGAAATCGCCAGTCAGCAGCACGCCGGTCAGGCGCAGCGCGGCGCTGGCGGCCGGTTCGCTGCCTCCCAGCAGATACGGTCGCGGCTTGCGGTCTTCGGCGAACAGCGGACGTTCGCCGATGGCGCTGTAACTGTCGGCGCTGGCCATGCGCTCGGCGGCCAGTGGCGGCAGGGCTGGCAGCGAGGGCGCCGTGTCGGCATCACCGTCGGTGCCGGGCAGCTGGCTGCCGAGGCCAAAGCCGGTGGCCAGCCAGACCGCCGCCGCCCAGCCGGCCAGAGCCAGCAGGAAGCCGGTGCGCAGGCTGATCTGCTCAAGTTTCATCGGCCACCTCCTGCCCTTCTTCCGGCGCAGCCGGTGCGGCGGCCGGTGAAGGTGTGGCCGAAGGCGGTTGCGGCGCCGTGCCCGGTTCGGCTGCAGGTGCCGGCGCAGCGCCATCGGCCGCAGCACCGGGCAGCAGGTAACCGGCCAGTTCGAACGACACGTCCAGGCCGAGCCCGGACTCGTTGGGCGACTGCTGGAAGCGCTGCGCGATCAGGTTGAGGTTGTCGACGAACAAGCGTGGGCTGCCGGTTTCCAGGCTGTGCAGCACGGTGGCCAGTTCGGCCACGCCACAGCGCAGGCGCACCTGCATGGCGACGCGTACGAACTCGGCGTCGCGCCGGTTGTCGGTGAGCGGCGTGCGGTTGCTGATGGTGCAGCTGCGGTTGCCCGGGCTGGCCATCGCCACCGCATCCTGCAGCTTGGCACCAAGCGCGGCGGCGGCGGCCTCGGCAGTGGCCTCACGCAGGAAGCCCGGCCGTTGCTGCAAGGCTTCACGGGTGGCACGCAGGCGCTGTTCGATCTGCGGCTGCTGCTGCAGCTGTGCCTGCACACGCGACTCGCGCTCGCGCAGCGCCGCGACATCGGCATCGATCTCGCGCAACGGCTGGGTGAACCACGGGTGCACCAGCAGGAGGTAGGCCAGGCCCAGCACTGCCAGCAGCAGCGCCAGCGCCAGCCAGCGGTCACGGCGTGCGCTTGGCATCGGCATCGGCCGCCTCCCGGGTCGGGGCCGCTGCCGGCAACGGCTGCAGCTCAGCGGTCATGGTGAAGCGGTCGCGGCCACTGGCGGCGCCATCGGCCTGCAGCACACCGGTCAGGTTGACCTTGCGCCACTGCGGCGCGTCCTGCAGCAGCTGCACCAGCTGCGAGGCCTCGCGGCTGAGCCCGATCAACTGCAGGTTGTTGCTCTCGATGGCCAGCTTTTCCAGGTAGGTGCCCTCCGGCAGGCGCCGGGTCAGCTCGGTCCAGATCTCCACCGTCCCGGCGCGCTGGCTGCGCTGCTTTTCCAGGAACGCCGCACCATCGATCAGCGCCTGCAGCTGCGCACGTTCGCTGGCCACGCCGCGCGCACTGCGTGCACTGCGTTCCACCTGTGCACGCAGTTCATCGGCCGCCGCGCGGCGGTTGTCGAGCAGTTGCAGGCCGGCCAGCACCAGCATCACCACGGCGGCCACCGCCAGCAGCAGGTTCCAGCGCCGCATCGGATCGGTCCGCAACTGGCGCTGTGCGGGCGGCAGCAGGTTCACCTGCAGCGTGTTGCCCTGTGCATCGATCGCATCGACACCGGCCAGCGCATCGGCCCACTGGCCCACGTCATTGCGCCAGGCCTCCAGCTGGCGCAACGGCCAGGCCACCAGTTCGACCTGCAGCTGGCCTTCGCCGGCCACGCCGAGTTCACGCACGTCATAGCTGACCTGGCTGGATTCGAATGGCGTCTGCCGATCGATCTCGAAACCAACCACCGCGCGCAGGCGGTCGGCGGCCGCCGCGGGCAGCCGCAGCTGGCGACGCAGTACATCGCTGGCCGGCAGCAGCCACAGCCGCGGCAGGCTGCGCAGGCGCGCTTCCAGCACCCGGTCCAGTTCAGCCGGCGACAACGGCCACGGCAGGCGCGCCACTGGCTCGCGACGCTCGCCTGCCTCACGCCAGACCTGCAGCTGGTCGCCCTCGCGCTGCAGCAGCAGGCGCGCCTGTGCCCAGCCCAGCGCCCACTGCCAACGAGCCGGCACCCAGGCCAGCAGCGATTGCCGCCACCAGCGCAGGAAACGGCCGGCACCCGGGCCGATCCGGCCCTGCACCTGCCGCAGACTGTCCTGCCAAGCCGTCATCTTGCTGTCATTCCCTGCTCCCAGCGAAGCACTGTGTAGGACCGCCCGGGAACCCCGCCCGAGCCATTGCGTACCACTGCCTGCAACACCGACCGGCGTCCACTGCCGTCGGTGACACGGGACTCGATACTATAGGTGCCACTGCTGCTGGCAAGGGTTGACGCACCGGCAGCGGAATCGGCATCACGCTCCTGCTGGGCACGCTGGGCCAGCACCGTATCCGCGTCCAGGCCCAACGCGGTCAACACCACGGCGCTGGCGAACTGCGGATCGGGTCGCGCCTGTCGGCTGTACAGGGTCAGGTGCGGCAGCATCTTCTGGTACAGCGGCCCACGCATGCCGAGCACCCGCTGCAGCTCGCCGAGGGTCTCGAAACGCTTGTTGCGCGGGCCATACGGCAACCCGGCCGCCGCATAGTCAGGCGCTTCGGCACCGCCCCCAGGCTGCAGTAGGCTGTCCTCGTCACGCCAATCGACGATGGCACCGGCCAGCTGCCGCGCAGCCCCCTCGTCTTCGCCCAGCGCCTTGAGGAAGGCGGTCAGCAGGGTCACGTCGGCCAGGTTCAGGTTGATCTTGCCGTTCTCGTCCAGCACCTTGATCTCGATGCTGGCGTCATCGAACTGCCAGCGGTAGGTACGGCCATCAGCGCGCCACGGCGCCCGCTGCGGATCGGCGGACAGGCGCGTCAGCGCGTACTCCAGACCCGCGCGCGCACGTTCCTGGCCGCGCGCATCGTCATCCAGTACCCGCTGCTGCAGGTGCTCGACACGGGCGCTCAACGCGAACGCACCGACCAGTGCGGTCATCAATGCGATCAGCCACAGCACCAGTACCAGTGCCGCGCCATGTTGCCGGTTCACCGTGCACCTCCGCTGCCACCGGCACGCGGCGCCACCACCAGCGTCGGCCAGGGCGCCCCCTTGGCCGGCACGATCTGGATCTCCACCAGCATCGGCAGGCGCCGGGTGTCGTCCCAGCGCGGCATCCAGTCGGTCACCTGGCCGGTGCTGGCATCGATGCCGCGATAACGCAGTTGCACCGACTTCAGGTTCTCCACCAGCACTTCTGGCGGGCGTGGCGGATTTTCCGCGATGCGCTCGCCTTCCTGCAGCAGCACCAGGTCCAGCAACAGGCGCTGCTGGCCGCTGCGGCCATCAACCTGCAGTGCATGCAGGTACGATCCCCCCCGTCCGAGATATCCCGGCAGATCGGCGGCGAACAGCATGCGGCTTTCTTCACCCTGGAAGAAGATCGGCTCGCGGGTGGGATCGGGCGCTTCGAGTGGCGTACGCAGCGCGCCTGCCAGTTGCCGACGCAGCAAGGTCTCCACTGCGCGCATGCGTTCGCTCTCGGCAGCGATCTGCTCGCCGCGCTGGCTGACCGCCATCGCCGAACGCACGCTGGCGAACGCCAGGGCCAGGCCACCGGCCAGCAGCACCGTGGCCAGCATCACTTCAACCAGAGTGAAACCCGCGGCGCGGCGCTTCATCGCGCGCTCTCCAGGTCCGGCGGCAACAGGCGCAGGCTGCGCCAGCGCAGCTGCTCGCGCTCACTGTCGCCCCAGCGCACCTGCAGCTGCAGCTCGGCCAACCAGGGGGCACCCGGTGATTGCGATTGTGCCTGCGCCACATTGTTCGCGCGTGGCTCCACCCACGGCTGCACCTGCAGCTGCCAGTGGTAGCGCCCTTGTTCCCAGTCCCCCTGCTGGCTGCCGACCTGCAGTGGCGAGGCAACACCGGCTTCGGCCAGCAGCGACTGCGCATGCAGCACCGCACGCGTGCGCAGCTCGGCGTCGCGCACCTGTTTCGCGCCACCTGAAAGACTCCCCAGCAGCAGGGTCAACGCCAACCCGAGCAGGGCGAAGGCGATGATCACTTCCAGCAGGGTGAAGCCGCGGGCGCGCCGCTTCATTGCGACCGCCAGGGGCCGGAGCGGACCTCACCGGTCAGCCAGCCCACGTCGATGCGCCATTCGGCATCGTCACGCTGCAGCCGGATGCGGCCACCGCTGGAGCCACCATCGGGGTGGAACTCGATCACGCCCTGGCCTGGCGCGGTGGCCAGCTGCGCGGCGCCTTCGAACTGCACCTGCAGCTGTGCCGGCACCTCGCCGTGGCGCTGGTTGGCGCCTTCCCAGCGCCGCTTTTCCGGTTCGATGACGAAACGCTGCGGCTCACCGCGGGCGATCGCCTGTGCGCGCACCATGCGCAGCTGGTTGGCGATGTCCTTGCCGGCGCTGCGCAACTGCATGCCAGAGAAGCCGCGCGACAGCCCTGCGGCGGTGATCAGGCCGATCGCAGCGATCAGCGCGATCACCAGCAGCATTTCCAGCAGCGACAGGCCTGCCGCGCGCCTGCCGTGCAGGCGCGGGCGTGGCAGCCGGCGCGGCAGGAAATGCGTCATACGGGTTTACGGCTGGTAACGGATGTCGGCGTCGACGCTGCTGCCGCCGGCCTTGCCATCCTTGCCCAGGCTGACCAGCTCGTACGGCTGGCCTTCGCCCGGCGCACGGTATTCCAGCGCGTGGCCCCACGGGTCGTTCAGATCGGCCGGCTTGGCATACGGGCCCAGCCAGCCGCCAACACCGGCCGGTGCGGTCACCAGGTCGTTCAGCGAACCCGGCAGCTTGCCGGTGTCGATCTGATAGTTGTCGATCTTGGAGGCGACGGTCTGCACCTGCGCCTTGGCGATGTTGGCCTTGCCGCGGTCGGCACCGCCCAGCACACGGCTGGCGACCAGGGTCAGCACCGCGCCGATCAGCACGATGACGATGATGATTTCCAGCAGGCTCATGCCCGACTGGTTGCGCGCGGCGGTGAAGGAAAGGCGGATCGGTCGACGGGAAGCAATCATGGTCGGTCCTTTCAGTTGCGGAGTGTCGGGGTTGCGTAGGGATCCATCGTCAACCGATGGCATTGGTCAGGTCGTACAGCGGCACCAGCACGGCCACGATCACCGCACCGACCACCGAGGCCAGCACCAGGGTGATCGCCGGCACCATCGCCGCCAGCAGGCGATCGATGCGCCGGGCGCTGTCCTGCTCGAACGTGTCGGCAGCCTTCAGCAGCATGGTATCGAGGGCACCGGATTCCTCGCCGACCTGGATCATCTGCAGGGCCAGGCGTGGGAAACGCTTGCCGCGTGACAGTGCCAGCGACAGGCCGGCACCGTTCTTCACTTCGTCCGCGGCGGCTTCCACATCGGCAGCCAGCGCGCGGTTGCCCAGCACGTTGCGGGCGATGCCCAAGGCACCCAGCAACGGCACGCCATTGCGCAGCAGGGTGCCCAGCGTGCGTGCCAGCCGCGCGGTTTCCAGTTCGCCGAGCAGGCGGCCAATGCCGCGCCGCTGCAGCAGCCAGCCATCCAGCGCCAGCCGGAATGCCGGTTGCCGCGCCTTGCGTTCGAAGAACAACGCCACCAGCGCCGGCACCACCAGCAGCAGCACCCACCAGTCGCGCACGAACAGGCCCAGCTGCAGCACTGCGTTGGTGAACCACGGCAGCGCCACGTCCAGGCTCTCGTACATCTGCGCGAACTGCGGCACCACATAGCCGAGCAGGAACAGCAGGGCGCCGCCCACCACCACCAGCAGGATGGCCGGATAGACCAGCGCGTTGATGACCTTGCCCTGCAGCGCACGGCTGCGCTCAAGGTAGTCGGCCAGGCGCTGCAGGGTTTCGTGCAGGCTGCCGCCGGCTTCACCGGCACGCACCATGTTCACGTACAGGCGGGAGAACAGGCCGTGCTGGCGTTCCAGCGCGGTCGACAGCGGCGCGCCACCGCGCACCACGTCGCGGATGTCGGTAATCGCGCGGCGCGAGCGTTCGTCTTCCGGCAACCCTAGCAGGATCGACAGCGCGCGATCCAGCGGCTGGCCGGCACCGAGCAGGGTCGCCAGCTGCTGGGTGAACTGCAGCAATGCAGCGCCCTGCAGCGGCCGTTGGCGGAACAGGTTGCGCCAGGTACTGCCACCGATCGCACCGCCATCGGCCAGCTGGGTCTCCATCGGCAGATGGCCCTGGTCCTGCAGGCGCGCGACCAGCTCGGCCTCGCTTGCCGCTTCCATCTGCCCGTCGAAGATCTCGCCGTGCGGATTGAGCGCCTTGTAACGGTAGGTCGGCATGTCAGCCCCGGGATCCTGCGCGCATCAGCTTTCCTCGGTCACGCGCAGCACTTCCTCGATGGTGGTCTGCCCGCTCAACGCCTTGGACAGGCCATCCTCGTACATGGTGCGCATGCCGGCTTCACGGGCGATGCGCTCGATCTCGCCCATGCCATCGCGGCGCATCACCGCACGCCGCAGCGCATCGTTCATCACCAGGAATTCCATGATGGTGGTGCGACCGAGGTAGCCGGTCGGCGCCAGCGCGGAAGGCTTCGGGCGATACAGGTGGATCGGTCCTTCCGGCTGCAGGCGGCGCAGCTCGAAGCGTTCGATCTCTTCCGGCGAGGCTTCATAGCGCTCGGCATGGGTCGGCTCCAGCCGGCGCACCAGGCGCTGGGCGAGGATGCCATTGATGGTGGACGTCAGCAGGTAGTCCTCCACGCCCATGTCGAGCAGGCGGGTGATGCCGCCGGCTGCGTTGTTGGTATGCAGGGTGGACAGCACCAGGTGGCCGGTCAGCGCCGACTGGATCGCGATGCGCGCGGTTTCCAGGTCGCGCATTTCGCCGATCATGATGATGTCCGGATCCTGGCGCACGATGCTGCGCAGCGCGTTGGCGAAATCCAGCCCGATCTGTGGCTTGGCCTGGATCTGGTTGATGCCCTCGATCTGGTATTCGACCGGGTCCTCGACCGTGATGATCTTGACGTCGGCGGTGTTCAGCTGGCTCAGTGCGGTATACAGCGTGGTGGTCTTGCCCGAACCGGTCGGGCCGGTCACCAGCAGGATGCCGTGCGGCTGCTCCAGCACCTTGCGGAACTGCGGCAGGAAGGCGTCGGTGAAACCGAGGCGGTGGAAGTCGAACACCACCGTTTCACGGTCCAGCAATCGCATCACCACGCTTTCGCCGTGCGCGGTCGGCACGGTGCTCACGCGCAGGTCCAGCTCCTTGCCCTGCACACGCAGCATGATGCGGCCGTCCTGCGGCAGGCGGCGCTCGGCGATGTTGAGCCGGGCCATGATCTTGATGCGGCTGATCACCGCCGCGGTCAGGTTGGCCGGTGGGCTTTCGCCTTCCACCAGCACGCCGTCGACGCGGTAACGCACCTTCAACCGGCTCTCGAACGGTTCGACATGGATATCCGAAGCGCGCAGCTCCACTGCACGCTGGATCACCAGGTTGACCAGGCGGATCACCGGTGCTTCCGAGGCAAGGTCGCGCAGGTGCTCGATGTCATCGACTGCACCGCCCTCGCCATCGGCGGTCTCGACGATCGCGCCCATCGCGCTGCGGCCCTGGCCGAACCAGCGCTCGACCAGGTCATCAATTTCCGCGCGCATGCCCAGCACCGGTGTCACCGGTACCCCCAGTGCCAGCTGCACGGCCTGCTGCGGATAAGGATCATGGGCGTCGGCCAGCCACAGCCGGATCCCCTGTTCATCCAGCGCGAGCGGGCAGACATGGAACTGCTTGAGGAAGCGCAGCGACAACGGCAAGCCTTCCGCCAGCCCTTGTGGCGGTGCTTCCGGCAGCTGTTTGCCTTCCAGCAGCGGCAGCCCCAGCACCTCGGCGCTGGCCTGGGCCTGGTCACGCTCGGAGACCAGCCCCAGCCGCACCAGCAGGCCCAGCAGGCTGCCGCCGGCCTCTGCGTGCAGCGGCCGCGCACGTGCCAGATCGCCTTCCTTCAGCCGGCCGCGCGCCAGCAGCGCATCCAGGATGCGGCCTTCAGCGTCGTCGGCAGCGGCGGTAGCAGCAAGCGCGTTCACATGACTCTCCTGTCAATCGGCTCGACTTTAACAGTTAAGCCATGATTTCCGCCGCCCCTGCGCCACCTTTCGTAAAAAGACGAAGCCCGTCACATGGGATGACGGGCTTCGGCCATTCAACTACGACAGTTCAAGCTTACTGCGTGGCGAGAATGCTCACCCCGTTGTAGGCCGCTTCACCCACCACCTTGATGTAGTAGGTGGCCGCCACCGGCTTGGTCACCCGCACCGTCTCGGAGGTGCCCGGACGGGTCGACTTGGCGTCGTTGTCGCTGGCACTGGGCTCTCGGCCTTCAGCCACGTAGACCGAAACGTTGCCGGTGCCACCGTAGGTGATCACGCTGAACTGCTTGCCGGCAGCCGCTTCGAAGCTGTAGAGCTTGCTGCTGCCGGCCGCACCGGACAGGCCACCGACGGCGGCCTTGTTGGTCAGCGGCGTGGCCACCGGCCCGCAGTTCTCGGTGCACGGTTCTTCCAGTGCCTTGGCCAGCGCAGCCTTGGCATCGAGGATGCCGGTACCGATCGGGGTGGCCGCCGGGATGGCGACCGGGAACGGACGTGCGGTTTCCTTCAGCAGGGTACGCATCGCGGCCGGGGTCAGCGGATCCTTGCCCTTGGCGATCAGTGCGCTCTGCACCAGTGCAGCAACGGCGGCCACATGCGGCGAGGCCATCGAGGTGCCGCCCATGCCCATGTAGCCCGGCGTGCCCGATTCCGGCGTGGTGGCCGCATTTGAGCCGGTCTGCCAGATGTAGCCACCCGGGTTGCCGTCGACACTGCCGCCGCCACCCGGACCGGACAGGTCCACGCGGGTGCCATAGTTTGAGTAGTAGGTGATGCCACCGGTGATGCGCGTGGCACCCACGGTCACCACGCCTTCGCAGCTGGCCGGACGGTACTTGGACGCGTTGTCGGTCTCATTGCCGGCCGCCACCACCACCGTGGTACCGCGCGAGATGGCGCCGTTGATGGCGTCCTGGTAGGTGCTGCCGCAGGCGCCGCTGCCGCCCAGGCTCATGTTGATGATCTCGGCCGGGTTGGTGTTGGCCGGGATGCCGGTCACCGTGCCACCCGATGCCCAGACCACCGCGTCGGCGATGTCGGACAGGTAGCCGCCGCACTTGCCCAGCACGCGCACCGGCAGCACCTTGGCCTTGTAGGCGACACCGGCCATGCCG
The DNA here is from genome assembly GCF_003205835.1 of Stenotrophomonas maltophilia. Taxonomy (GTDB): domain Bacteria; phylum Pseudomonadota; class Gammaproteobacteria; order Xanthomonadales; family Xanthomonadaceae; genus Stenotrophomonas; species Stenotrophomonas riyadhensis. The sequence continues at coordinate 614,645 of NZ_CP029773.1, read as the reverse complement.
ACGCCGTTGTTGGTCTGCTCGGCCACGGTGCCAGCGACGTGGGTGCCGTGCCAGGAACTGTCCTCTGCCAGCGAGCCGTCATAGCACTCGTTGTCGTTCTCGACCCAGTCACCGTAGTCCTGCGCACCCGGCACACGATCGTTGGTCGGGCGCCGCGAGGTCTCCGCATCGCTGATGAAGTCGTAACCCTCCAGCAGGTTGCCGACCAGGTCCGGATGCTGCGGCAGGATGCCGGTATCGATCACCGCCACCACGATGCCCTCACCCTGCGAGACATCCCATGCCGCCGGTGCGTTGATGCCGCCGACCGCATTGTGCAGGTGCCACTGGTTCTGCTGGTAGAAGGGATCGTTCGGCACCAGCGCCGGCTGTACGTTGCCGGCACGCAGTTCGGTGCGGCGCAGCTTCACGTCGGCTTCGGCGTACTGCACCGACGGGTCGGCCTGCAGTTCCTTCAGCACACGCTGCAGTTCGGCTGGGGCCAGGCGGCCCTGCACGCGGATCAGGTCCGCACCGGTAGCGAGCTTGCGTACCACTTGCGGGCCGAGGGTACTGGCACGTGAGGTACCGCCGGACAGGCTGGCCCGGGTCAGCGCCGACTGCACGGTGGACAGCTTCGCCGAGCGGTCGGTGGCGGCGGCAGCGCCGGCCCGGTACTTGACGATGATGCGCTCGGCGCCCGGCTGGGCGGTGCTGGCCTGGCGCACCGGTTCGCGGGTCGGCAGGCCGGCGGCGTGGACGGCACCGACGGCCGTCATCGACAGCACGGCGGCGGCAAGCACATTGATGCGAAGGTTCTGCTTCTTGATCACGTCGAATTCCTCTTCTGGGTCATGGATCGAACCAACACTGCGGCCATCATTCCTTGACGACTCCCGGCCGGCCCAGCCGGGATTGCCGTGACCTCCCCCCAGGCCCTCACTGCAGGTGCTGCGCCGGCGTGGGTGGCCGCCGGCGCGATGGAGTGGCTTACCAGCCGAAGCCGGCACCGACGCCAACCGAGCTGTCGTCGCTGCTGAAAGCACCGCCGAAGGTCACCGTGGCGCGATCGCTGATCGCACGCTGGTAGCCCAGCGACAACGCCGACTCGCCGCCCTGGAAACCAATGCCGACGCCGACCCGGTTCTGGGTGCGGATACCGGCGGCACTGGTGGCCATGTTGAGCATCGCGGCGCTCATCGCACCCTGGCGGTCGATGCGGCGATCCATGTGGCGCAGGCGTCCGTCGATCTCGCCCTTGAACACATCGAAGCTGTCGGCGACGGCCTGGACGCGGCTGTCGGTGTAGCTGTTGGCCGTGGCCATGCCACGGTCGAGCTGGCCCTTGTTGACCGCATCGGTGGCCGTGGTACCCGCCGCCACATTGGTGACCTGGCGCTCGTTGCCTTCACTGCCCACCGAGACCGTGTTGGCACGATCGGCGACCGAGCCCTGGCCCAGCGCCACGGCGTTCGCAGCGGTGGCATTGGCACCCTGGCCGATGGCAGTGGACGAGGCGCCGCTGGCGACAGCGCCCTCGCCCATGGCGACGGCATTGAAGCCGTTTGCCGGCGTGCCCACCGGAATGCCGGCACCCGCTGCGGCGGCGGTCGGCGTGCCCTGCACGCGCGCGGTGCTGGCCGGTGCCGCGTCGGCCGTTGCCGGAGCATCGGCCACGCTGGCCAGCGGGCTTTCATCCAGCGCGGCACTCATTGCGCGCAGGCTGGAAGCGCCTGCACGCGTGCCACCCGCAGTACGGCGGTCAATCTCGCTGACCTTGCGGTCCAGCGCGCCCAGCGCATCGCCGACGTTGCTGTAGGTGGCCCCCTGGATCACATAGTTCGGTGCCACGAATACACCCTGCATGCCGACGCTGGCACCGCCGCCGAGGAAGCTGGCGGCATCGCTGAGCGACTGGAACAGCTGCCCACCATTGATCGCCTGGCGGCTGCCAGCCGCAATGCTGCCGGCACCGACGTTGTCGATGGTGGTGCCCTGGAAGCCGGACAGGGTCAGGCGATCACGGCTGGCGTCGTCATAGCCGACCGCACTGGCCGCCGTGGTTTCAACGGTGGCGATACGCGAATCAAAATCGCCCACGCGGGTTTCCACCGCGCCCACCCGCTGGTTGGTGACGTTGAGCTGCGAACCGGTGATGGCGTCGCTGCTGCCGGCTGCGATGCGGCCATCGGCCACATTGACGATGCGGCGCGTGGCCGGCCCCTCGGTGCCGTTGCCACCGCCGACCGACACCACGTTGGCATCGAGCGCACGCGAACCTGCGCCCAGTGCCACCGAGTTGGCACCGGATGCGCCGGCGCTGGTGCCCAGCGCAAGTGCACCATTGCCGAGCGCCATCGCATTGGCACCCAGTGCATTGCTGCGTGCGCCGCTGGCACTGGCCGCCGAACCGATCGCGGCGGCATCACTGCCGCTGGCGCTGGCGATACCTGCGCCGGTGGCCTTGACGTAACGCGCCGTGCCATCAGCGGTTGCGGCGACCGCATCAAGCTGGCCGCGATTGACTGCATCGGTGCGCTCGGTACCGGCAGCGACGCGGGTGATCTGACGATCACTGGTGCTGCTGCCCACCGACACGGTGTTGGCACGATCGGCCACCGAGCCTGCGCCCAGTGCGATGCTGCCGGCCGCCGACGCGTTGGCACTGACACCCACCGCGGTGGCATTGGCGCCGGTGGCCTTGCTGCCATAGCCGACCGCAGTACCGAGGCGGCCACTGGCTTCGGCATAGCTGCCCAGCGCCGAAGCGCCATCGGCCGAAGCATTGGCGCGGAAACCACTGGCCAGCGACTGGGTGCCGCTGGCCGTGGCCTGCGCGCCGCTGGCGGTGCTGTAGGCGCCCTTGGCCTGGGCGCCGGCGCCGGTAGCACTGGCGCCGAGTTCGCTGGCGCTGGCGCCGCTGCCCACGGCCACGCTGTCGACACCAGCAGCCTGCGCCGCGTTGCCCAGTGCGGCCGCATTGTTGCCGGTGGCGAGCGCATCGAAGCCCACGGCCGTGGCATTGGCGGCCATGGCGTTGGCACCGCTGCCCAGCGCAGTGGCGCCGTTGCCGAGCGCATTGGCCGCGTTGCCGGCGGCAAGTGCGTTGTCACCGTCCACCAGAGCACCGGCCTCGCCATCGGCATTGCCGCTGGCCTGGAACTGCCGGCTGGTCTTGTCGGCAACGCTGGCGACTGCATCCAGCTGGCCCTTGTTCACCGCATCGGTGGCTTCGGTACCGGCTGCGACATGGGTGACCTGGCGCTCACCGCCCGCCTTGCCGACAGCCACCGTGTTGTCACGGTCGGCCTTGGAGCCGGCGCCGAGCGCGACGCTGTTGCTGCCGTTGGCGGTGGCATTGGCACCCAGTGCGGTGGCACTGCTGCCCGCCGCCCACGAATTCCAGCCGATCGCTGTGGCGTAGTCTTCGGTGGCCCACGCGCCCGCACCGAATGCCGCAGCACCGGTGCCACTGGCACGCGACGGGATCAGGCCGAAGAAGGTGCTGCCACCGATGGCGACGCTCTCCTCGCCACTGGCTTCGCTGGACTGGCCGACCGCCACCGCGCCGGTACCGGCCGCAGCGGCACCGAAGCCTACTGCAGTGGTGTTGGCACCACTGGCTGCCGAGCCGTAGCCCAACGCGGTGCCGAGGCGACCGCTGGCTTCGGCGTAGCCGCCGACAGCGGTGGTGCCATCGGCGGACGCGGCACTGCGGAAGCCGCTGGCCAGTGCCTGGGTGCCGCTGGCATTGGATTCGGTACCCGTGGCCGTGCTGTAGGCACCGCTGGCCTGCGCGCGCGCGCCGACCGCGCTTGCGCCCAGTTCACTGGCGCTGGCGCCGGTGCCGAGCGCCAGGCTGTCTTCGCCGGTGGCCTGTGCCGTGCTGCCCAGGGCAGCCGCGTTGCTGCCGGTGGCCAGCGCATCGATGCCCACGGCGGTGGCGTTGGCGGCCAGCGCATTGGCACCGCTGCCGAGCGCGGTGGCACCGTTGCCGATCGCGTTGGCCGCGTCACCGGCCGCCAGCGCGTTGTCGCCCTCCACCAGCGCCCCGGTTTCACCATCCGCATTGCCACTGGCCTGGAACTGCCTGCTGGTCTTTTCCGCTGCCGCGGCTACGGCATCGAGCTGATTCTTGTTGACCGCATCATTGCCCTGCGTACCATCGGCCACGTTGGTGATCTGACGGGTATTGCCACCGCCGCCCACCGACACGGTGTTGTCGCGATCCGCGATCGAATCGGCACCCAGCGCCACGCTGTTGGCACCGCGCGATTCGGCGGCGTTGCCCAACGCCGTGCTGTTGATGCCCCCCGACCAGGCGCCACCACCCACCGCAGTGGAGTAGTTGCCCGATGCCTCGGTGGCCAGCAGACCGAACAGCGAGCCGCCAACGGCGACACTGTTGGTGCCGGTGGCCAGGCTGCCCTGGCCGGTGGCGGTGCTGTAGGCGCCGGACGCTTCCGAGTCGCCACCCACTGCCACACTGTTGGAGCCGGATGCATTGGCGAAGTTGCCGAACGCGGTGGCGTTGAACGCCGAGGCCTGTGCGTAGCCACCGATGGCGGTGCTGTAACCGCCGGTCGCTTCGGCGCCGATGCCGAACGCTGCCGACGCGGTGCCACTGGCCACGCTCTCGCTGCCGACCGCAGTGGCGCCGCTGCCACTGGCGTTGCTGAAGTAACCCACCGCCACGGCCTCCTCGCCGGAGGCTTCGGACAGCACGCCGGTAGCGGTGCTGCCTGCGCCGCTCGCGATGCTGGCGGCACCGAACGCCGCACTCTGCTCGCCGCTGGCCTCGCTTTCCGCACCGTGCGCGGTGGCGTATTCGCCCGTGGCCTGTGCGTTGGCACCGACGGCGCTGGCGTTGGCTGCGGTCGCCAGTGCATTGAAGCCCAGCGCCTGTGCGTTGCTGGCCAGCGCGTTGGCGCCGCTACCCAGTGCGGTGGCGCCATTGCCGATGGCGTTGGCGGCATCACCGGCCGCCAGTGCGTTGTCACCTTCCACCAATGCACCGGCTACGTCGTCGCCGTTGCCGCTGGCCTGGAAGAAGCGGCTGGTGGTGGTGGCCGTGGTCGCCACCGCATCCAGCTGCGCCTTGTTCACCGCATCGGTAGCCTGGGTACCGGCAGCGACATTGGTCACCTGGCGTTCGTTGCCAGTGCTGCCCACCGATACCGTGCGCGCACGGTTGGCAACCGAACCGGCGCCCAGCGCAACCGCATTGCTGGCGCTGGCATTGCTGCCGGCACCCAGCGCAATCGCGCTCTCGCCACCGGCCACCGTGTTGGTGCCGATGGCGATGCTGTTGATGCTGTTGCCCAGCGCCTGGAAGCCCAGCGCCACGCTGTTGTCGCCATAGCCGAAGGCACCACGGCCGACCGCTGTGGAGCTGGCGCCGTTGGCCCAGCTGTTGTAACCGATGGATGTTGCGCCGCTGCCACTGGCCCAGGCCGCGTTGCCGAACGCCGAGGCATTGGTGGCAGTGGCCCATGCACCCGAACCGAATGCAGCTGCGCCACTGGCAGTGGCCCAGCTGTAACCGCCTACTGCGGTGCTGTCCTCGCTGCTGGCGAATGCGCTGTCACCCACTGCGACCGCGTAGCTGCCGGTGGCGCGCGACTTGCCGCCTGCGGCGAAGCTGTTGTCTCCGCTGGCCTTGGCCGCGTTGCCGAAGGCGCTGCTGGCAGCCCCGGTGGCCTGCGCACCGCTGCCGACGGCGGTGGCATCGGCAACAGCGGTCGTGCCCACCTGCTGCGCCGTGCCATCGGCACCGATGATCGGCTGGTTGAACTCGTCGTAGGCCTGGCCGAGGCCACCGATGGCGACACCGCCATTACCGGTGGCCGCGCTGTTGCGGCCCACGGCCACGCTGTCATCGCCGATGGCCGACGCGGCAGCACCATGTGCAATGGCGCCGGCGCCGATCGCATTGCTCGACGAACCCACAGCGATGGAGCCTTCGCCATCAGCCAGTGCGCCAGCATCACTGCCCGCCTCCGGCTGCGCCTGGAAGAAACGCGCGGTGGTGTCGGCAGTGCTGGCCACGGCGTCGAGCTGGGCCTTGTTCACCGCATCGGTGGCTTCGCTGCCCGCAGCGACGCTGGTGATCTGCCGTTCGTTGCCGGCACTGCCTACCGCCACGCTGTTGGCACGCACCGCTTCGGAGTTGGCCCCGAGCGCGACACTGTTTGCGCCGCGCGCAGTGGCGTAGTAGCCCACGGCAGTGCTCTGCGCACCGCTGGCCCAGGTCTGCGCGCCCAGGGCACTGGCGTTCTCGCCCGGTGCATAGGCGAAGTAGCCGACCGCGGTCGCTTCGGCGCCGGAGGCTTCGCTGAGGCTGCCGTTGGCCACGGCACGGTCGCCACTGGCGATGGCACCGGCACCGACGGCGGTCGCGGCTTCGCCACTGGCCTGGGTCTGCACGAAGAAGCCCAGGCCGGGGATCAGGTCTGCCGGGCCACCGATGGCAACGCTGCTGGTACCCGTCGCGTTGCTCTGCGTACCCAGCGCGGTGGAGTAGTCACCGATGGCATTGGCCACCGCACCGAACGCGGACGCCTGTGCGCCGGCAGCATAGGCGCCGACGCCGTAGGACGACGCCGCAAAACCACTGGCTTCGGCACTGGCGCCGACCGCAGTGCCGCCGACGCCTGCGCTGGTGGCGCCGGTTTCCACCGGCACGCCGCCGCTGGTGATCAGCGGGTTGCCGTCGGCATCCACCGCAGCGCCACCCACGGCAACGCTGCCCGGACCGTTGGCCTGCGCGTTGTTGCCGAACGCGGCACTGTTCTGGCCCGAGGCCAGTGCGTTGTTGCCAACGGCAGTGGCGTTCTGCGCGACGGCGGTGGCGCCGGCACCGACTGCAGTGGTGCCGTTGCCGATGGCATTGGCGGCCTCGCCGGCCGCCAGCGCCTCGTCGCCCTCGGCCAGTGCACCGGCATCGCTGTTGCTGCTGCCGTTGGCCTGGAAGCGCTTGGCGGTGGCATCGGCCACGGCGGCGACGCCCTTCAACTGGCCGACGTTGACCGCGTCGGTCTCTTCAGTACCCGCAGCGACGCTGGTGATCTGCCGGGTCAGGCCGTATCCGGCGGCGCCGACGGACACGGTATCGACGCGGTCGGCCAGCGAGCCCGCGCCGAGCGCCACGCTGCCGGTGGCAACCGCGGCGGAGTTGGAACCCAGCGCGGTGCTGTATTCACCGGCAGCCGTGCTGAACGCACCGACTGCGATCGATGCTTCGTTGGCGGCGGTGGCGCCACGACCGATCGCGGTGCTGCCCGGGCCCATCGCCACGGCACCGCCGCCAACAGCGGTGGCGCCATCGGCGGTGGCTTCGGACAAGGCACCCAGCGCGGTAGCCGCGCCGTTTTCGCTGGCGGCGGTAGCGCTTGCACCGACGGCAGTGTCGCCGAGACCGAAGGCCGCAGCGCTCTGCCCGACCACCACGCTGGCATCGCCGATCGCCAAAGCACCCTGGCCGAACGCGCTGGCGCCGATGCCAGCGGCAATGGCCTGGGTGCCGATGGCGGTGGTGGCGTTGGCCAGCGACTGCGCACCCGCACCGGCCGCAACTGCGCCCTGCCCGTCGATCTTCGCCGCGTCGCTGTCATCGCCTGCGCCATCGGCCTTGAAATAGCGGTTGCCATCTGCGGCAACGTCGGCCAGCGCAGCCTGGGTGGCGCGCGCCTGCGCGTCCAGCTGCGCCTTGTTCACCGCATCGGTCGCCTGGGTGCCCGCCGCAACGTTGGCGATCTGCCGTTCCTTGCCGGCATCGCCGACGGACACGGTGTTGGCCCGCGTGGCCTTGGAGCCAGCGCCCAGCGCAACGCTGTTGGCGGCACTGGCATTGCTGTTGCTGCCGATCGCCACCGCGTTGCTGCCCTTGGCCGTTGCCGAGCCTTCGATCAGGCACTTTTCGAGCAGCTTGCCGCTGAATGCAACGCAGGTGGCGCTGCCGCCGATCTGCACCGACTGTGCTGCGGCGCTGCCGCTCATGCCCAACCCCATTGCCAGGCCCAGTGCCACTGCCAGCAGTGCGGGCGTGGCCTGTGTCGCATCGCGGCGCTGGTCGACGACCCCGCCACTGCTGCTGTCGGAGGAGGCCAGTTCCGAGGCCACCACCAACTGACCCAATGCTTTGTTCCAGACCTTGCGATAAATCCGATTCATCGGTACGGCTCCTGATTGGACTGGTTTTGGGCAAAGCAACGCCACCGCTGGGCTTTCCGGCCCAACGTCCCCTGGGGGCGTTTATTCGCGTGATTTACTGCGGGGTATTGCCGAACGGCGCGCAGCGACAGAAAACCGAGCGCGTGCGCCAACCGGTTACTGCGAAATGAATGATTCTGAAACGGGATTCAAGTGTTAACGGCAACTTTGCAGATCGTCAAGACTTTGACACAGCAAATCCTATTGCCGTGAAGCACATCACTATTTCACGTGTTTATGAAAGGATTTTGTTATGCATACGTGACGATTCCTCGACGCATGAAAATGCATGTAACTAGCCGTCGCGACTGGAGTTTCAAGCGCGCAAAGAAAAACCCGCCGATCAACGGCGGGTTTTTCCATACGCGATGGCATTGAGGCCTGCGCGATGCAGTGCGATCAGCCGCACCACACCCGCGCGTTGCGGAACATGCGCATCCACGGCGAGTCACCCTGCCACTCGGCCGGAGCCCAGCTCAGGTTGAGCGCGCGCGGGGTGCGTTCCGGGTGCGGCATCATGATGGTGACGCGGCCGTCACTGCTGGTCAGGCCGGTGATGCCGTCGGGCGAACCGTTCGGGTTCAGCGGATACTGGCTGGCGATGTTGCCATGGCCATCGATGTAGCGCAGCGAGACGCGGGCGGCAGCCTGGTCGACGGCGTTGTCGAACACGGCCTGGCCTTCGCCGTGCGCCACCGCTACCTGCAGGCGCGAGCCGGCCATGCCACGCAGCAGGATCGACGGCGATTCCACCACTTCCAGCAGCGCGGTGCGGGCTTCGAACTGCTCGCTGGCGTTGCGACGGAACTGCGGCCAGTGCTCGGCACCCGGGATGATGTTTTTCAGCTGGCTCATCATCTGGCAGCCGTTGCACACGCCCAGCGCAAAGCTGTCTTCGCGCGCGAAGAACGCGGCGAAGGCATCACGCAGTGCGCTGCGCTCCAGGATCGAGGTGGCCCAGCCACGGCCGGCACCCAGCACGTCGCCATAGCTGAAGCCACCACAGGCGACCAGGCCAGTGAACTCCTGCAGGGCCACGCGGCCTTCGATCAGGTCGCTCATATGCACGTCGAAGGCGCGGAAGCCGGCACGTTCGAAGGCGTTGGCCATTTCGATCTGGCCGTTGACGCCCTGCTCGCGCAGCACCGCCACGCGCGGGCGTGCACCGGTGCTGATGAACGGTGCGGCCACGTCTTCGTTGAGGTCGAAGCTGAGCTTCGGCTTCAGGCCCGGCGCATTGAAGGCACGGGCGACCTCGCGCTCGGCATCCGCGTTGGCCGGGTTGTCGCGGCGCTTCTGCATCGCGTGGGTGACCGACCACCAGGCGTCGAACAGCGCGTCCCAGCGCCACTCGGCCAGGTTCTCGCCACCCAGCGACACGCGCACCACCGGTGCGGTGGTCGGCTTGGCGATGCGCTGCGCGCATTCGGTCAGTGCATGGCGCTCGACCAGGTCGGCGAAGGCCGCACGGTCTTCGCGTGCGATCTGCACCACCGCGCCCAGTTCTTCGTTGAACAGGCTGCGGAACGGATCATCGCCCCAGGCATCGAGGGTGATATCCAGGCCCAGGCGCGAGGTGAAGGCCATTTCGCACAGCGCAGCGAAGGCGCCGCCGTCGCTGCGGTCGTGATAGGCCAGCAGCAGGCCGGACTGGCGCGCATCGCGGATCAGCTCGAAGAAACCACGCAGGCGCTGCGGGTCGTCCAGGTCCGGCGCGGCACCGGCGAAGGCCGGCAGGTCGGCGTGGTCGGCATGCACCTGGGCCAGGATCGAACCGCCCAGGCGCTGCTTGCCGGCACCGAGGCCGATCAGCCACAGCTCGCTGTCCACGTCGCGGTCGAGCAGCGGGGTCAGCTGCTGGCGCACGTCGGCCACTGGCGCGAACGCCGAGATCACCAGCGACACCGGCGACACGCTCTTGTGCGCCTCGCCCTGGTCGTGCCACTGCGCCTGCATCGACAGCGAGTCCTTGCCCACCGGGATGCTGATGTCCAGCTGCGGGCACAGTTCCATGCCCACTGCCTTCACCGCGTCGTACAGCAGCGCGTCTTCGCCGGGGTGGCCGGCCGCGGCCATCCAGTTCGCCGACAGCTTGATTTCATCCAACGCATCGACCGGGGCCGCGCACAGGTTGGTCAGCGCTTCGCCCACCGCCATGCGTGCCGACGCAGCGGCGTCGAGCAGGGCCAGCGGGGTGCGCTCGCCGATCGACATCGCTTCGCCGGCCACGCCGTCGAAGTCGGCCAGGGTGATCGCCACGTCGGAAACCGGCAGCTGCCACGGGCCGACCATCTGTTCGCGTGCGGTCAGGCCGCCGACGCTGCGGTCACCGATGGTGACCAGGAAGTTCTTCGAGGCGACGGTCGGGTGCGCGAGCACGCGCAGGCCCGCTTCCTGCAGGTCCAGGCCACCGGTCTTCAGCGCCGGCCAGCGCGGGGCCGGCGGGTGCGCGGTGTCGCGGTGCATCTTCGGCGGCTTGCCGAACAGCACGTCCATCGGCAGATCGATCGGCGCATCGGCCGGGGTGTGGCCCGGCACGGCACCGTAGGCCACCACCAGGTGTTCCTCGGCAGTCGCCACGCCAACCGCAGCGAACGGGCAGCGCTCGCGGGCGCACAGCGCGGCGAACTCGGCCAGGCGCTCCTGGGCTACACCCAGCACGTAACGTTCCTGCGACTCGTTGCACCACAGCTGCATCGGCGACAGCGACGGATCATCGGTGGGCACCTTGCCCAGGTCGATGACGCCGCCGACCTTGGAGTCGTGCAGCAGTTCGGGAATGGCATTGGACAGGCCACCGGCGCCGACGTCGTGGAAGAACTTGATCGGGTTGTTGGCGCCCATCGCCACGCAGCGGTCGATGACCTCCTGGCAGCGGCGCTCCATTTCCGGGTTGTCGCGCTGCACGCTGGCAAAGTCCAGGTCCTCGGCGCTCTCGCCGGAGGCCACCGAACTGGCGGCGCCGCCGCCCAGGCCGATCAGCATCGCCGGGCCACCCAGCACGATGACCGCATCACCGGCCTGCAGCGGGATCTTCTCGACCTGGATGCGGTCGATGGCACCGAGGCCACCGGCCAGCATGATCGGCTTGTCGTAGGCGCGCACCAGGTCAGCACCTTCGGGCAGCTCGAAGCTGCGGAAGTAGCCGAGCAGGTTCGGGCGGCCGAATTCGTTGTTGAACGCGGCGCCGCCGAGCGGGCCGTCGGTCATGATTTCCAGTGCAGGTGCCATGCGCGGGTTCAGCGCGCGCGGCGCTTCCCACGGCTGCGGCAGCTCGGGAATGCGCAGGTGCGAGACCGAGAAACCGGACAGGCCGGCCTTCGGCTTGCCGCCGCGGCCGGTCGCACCTTCGTCGCGGATCTCGCCACCGTTACCGGTCGATGCGCCCGGGAACGGCGCGATCGCGGTCGGATGGTTGTGCGTTTCCACCTTGATCTGGAACGCGCTGGGCACCTGCGGCTCGCGCCGGTATTCGCCGCTGGCCGGATCCGGGCGGTAGCGCGAGGCCGGGTGGCCTTCGATCACCGCCGCATTGTCGCTGTACGCGCTGAGCGTGTGCTGCGGGGTCTGCTGGTGGGTGTTCTTGATCATCCGGAACAGCGAGCGGTCCTGTTCCTGGCCGTCGATGGTCCAGCTGGCGTTGAAGATCTTGTGGCGGCAGTGCTCGGAATTGGCCTGCGCGAACATCATCAGTTCGACGTCCGACGGCGAGCGGCCCAGCGCGGTGAAGCGTTCGCGCAGGTAGTCGATCTCGTCCTGGGCCATGGCCAGGCCGAGGCGCTGGTTGGCGACCTCCAGCTGGTCCACCGGCACGCGTTCCAGTTCACCGCGGGCCGGTGCCGAGAACAGCGCCTGGCCCTCTGCCACGGTCTCCAGCACCGACTGCGTCATCGGGTCGTGCAGCGCCTTGACCAGCGCCTGCTGGGCGGCGGCATCGGCCGGCCAGCCCTGCACATCGATGCGCAGGCCACGCTCGACCCGGCTGACCGGCTGGCCCGCACCGCGGACCAGTTCGGTGGCCTTGCTCGACCACGGCGACAGCGTGCCCAGGCGCGGCACCACGATGCGGCTGACCGCGCCCTCGGCCACGGCCTCGGCCTGCGGCGCAGCTTCGAGGATGCGGCACAGGGTGGCCAGGTCGGGGACGGCGCTGCCTTCGGGCTGCACGAAGTAGACGTGCCAGGCACCGCTGATGCGCAGGGAGGGAGCGATGGACTGCAGGCGGGATTCAAGACGTTCGCGGCGGAACGGCGACAGGGCGGGCGCGCCCTCGAGGACCATCATGTCCGGGGAACCGTAGTTGGGAAACGGGCCCGACATTGTACCGGAAGCGGGGGAAGGGCTTTGGCCGGGCGGCGCCCGGCACCCGCCGAAGCCAAGGCAACGGCAACGGCAACTGCCAAAGCAAAAGCGGGGTTCCCGTGGGATGGCGGGGTGGGTCCGGTTGCGGGGGACGCCGTAAATACGTCCTTGTAGGCTCGGTCGCGCCATCCATGGCGCTCACGCCCCCGCAACCGGACCCACCCCGCCTTCGACAGATTTCCGCGATCTGCAGTAGATCCACGCCATGCGTGGATGCTCCCCGGTAGTGCCGGCCACTGGCCGGCAACCAGAGAAATCTCAGAAGTCAGGCATTGAAGAGCGCAGCGACCGGCTTTTGCTTTTGATTTCTTGTTCTGTCTTCCGTGGCTGGCCGCGCAGGAACCTGTCAGCGGCCGGGCGGGTGGGCATCGCGGGGGTGTCCGCGGCATGGATGCCGCGGCCAAGCCCCCATGGACGGGTTTACGGCGTCCCCCGCGATGCCCACCCGCCCGGCCAATCCCCAGAAATCCGCTGTTCACGGAAAGCCCCAGCCACGAGGGGCTCCGCCGATGGCCGCCGACCGCGCGCAGCGCCGCTCTCCACCCGAATCCCCGAACCATGCGCTTGCTCACGGATTGACCACGCGATTGATGACAACGTTGTCCCCACTTGGTGCCGGACTCTCTCCCCGGCCTCCCAGGTACCCCGTCCGCCCCCTCCGTCGCCTTCCCGGGCGACGCCCGGACCTGCGTCACGCGCGGCGCCATCGGGGCCCGCGCGCCCTTTGATCGGAGACTTACCCATGTACGACCCGATTGTGCGCAGTGCCGAACGTTCGACCCGAAGCTGTCGTCCCCGCCGCCTGGCCTGGCTGCTTGCCCTGGCCGCCGGTACCGCCGCCCTGCCCGGCCTGGCGCAGGCCGCCAGCTGTGCCGGCGTGGCCCAGTGGGACCAGGCCAAGATCTACCGGGCCGGCGATACCCTGCAGAAAGGAGGCGTCCTCTATCGGGCGAACCAGGACATCTGGAACGCGCCGCCGGACCATCCGGCCGGTGCGCCCTACTACACCAACCTCGGTGCCTGCGATGGCAGCGGCAGCAACCAGCCGCCGGTGGTCAGCCTGACCTCGCCGGCCAACGGCGCCACCTTCAGCGCCGGCAGCACGGTCAACGTGACCGCCAACGCCAGTGATCCGGACGGCAGCGTCGCCAAGGTCGAGTTCTTCCGCGATGGCAGCACGCTGGGCGTGGCCACCAGTGCGCCGTACGCGGCCAGCTGGGCCAATGCCAGCGCCGGCAGCCACACCCTGCGTGCAGTCGCGACCGACAACAACAACGCCACCAGCAGCACCGCGACCATCACCATCACCGTCAACGCCGCCGGTGGCGATACCACCGCACCGAGCGTGCCGGGCGGGCTGGCGGTCGGCACCCGCACCGCCAACAGCATCGCGCTCAGCTGGAGCCCGTCCACCGACAACACCGGTGGCAGCGGCGTGGCCGGCTACGACGTGTACCGCAACGGCAGCCTGGTCGGTTCACCGTCCAGCGCCAGCTACATCGATGGCGGGCTGACTGCCTCCACCACCTACCGCTACCGGGTTCGTGCCCGCGACAACGCCGGCAACGCCTCGGCCCAGGGCACCGAGATCAGCGCCACTACGCTGGCCGGCGACGGCGGCACCACCGGCAAGCGGGTGATCGGTTACTTCACCCAGTGGGGCATCTACGGCCGCAATTACCGGGTCAAGAACATCGACAGCAGTGGCTCGGCCGCACGCCTGACCCACATCAACTACGCGTTCGGCAACGTGCGCAACAACCGTTGCGAAGTGGGCATCACCCAGCCGTCGGATCCGAACAGCGGTGCCGGTGGCGATGCCTTCGCCGACTACACCAAGGCCTTCAGTGCCGCCGAGAGCGTCAGCGGCAGCGCCGATACCTGGGACCAGCCGTTGCGCGGCAACTGGAACCAGCTCAAGCAGCTCAAGGCCAAGTACCCGGGCATGAAGGTGCTGATCTCGCTGGGTGGCTGGACCTGGTCGCGTGGTTTCTCCAGCGCGGCGCGTCCGGAAAACCGCCAGGCCTTCGTCGCCTCGTGCATCGACGCCTACATCAAGGGCAACCTGCCGGTGACCGACGGTGCCGGTGGCGCCGGTGCCGCACTGGGCGTGTTCGACGGCATCGACGTCGACTGGGAGTACCCGGTGGCCTGTGGCATCGAATGCGGCAAGCCGGAGGACAACGCCAACTTCACCGCGCTGATGGCCGAGTTCCGCCGCCAGCTCGATGCGGTGCGTCCGGGCCTGTTGCTGACGGTGGCGGTGGGTGCCGGCATCGACAAGATCCGCGTCACTGATCCGGCCGCGTACCACCCGTACCTGGACTACATCAACGTGATGACCTACGACTTCCACGGCGCGTGGGATGCGAAGACCAATCACCAGTCGGCGCTGTTCGATTCGCCGAATGATCCGTCCACCGGCGACCAGAAGCTCTACAACAGCAACGACGCCATCGAGGCCTTCATCAGCCGTGGCGTGCCCGCCGCCAAGCTCAACCTGGGCATCGGCTACTACGGGCGTGGCTGGACCGGTGTGACCAACGCCAACAACGGCCTGTACCAGACCGCGACGGGTGCCGCCCCGGGTACCTACGAGGCCGGCATCGAAGACTGGAAGGTGCTGAAGAACCTGGCGTGGCCGGGCTACACCGACAACACCGCCGGTGCCACCTGGATCTACAACGGCAGCACGCTGTGGAGCTTCGATACCCCGGCCAACATCACCCGCAAGATGGGCTACGTGAAGACCCAGGGCCTGGGCGGCGCGTTCGTCTGGGAGTTCAGCGGTGACGATGCGCAGGGCACGCTGACCAAGGCGGTCAGTGATGGCCTGAAATAAGCAAAAAGCCGGGGGCGCATTGTGCGCCCCCGGCCTCTGATCTGTAGCGCCGAGCCCATGCTCGGCTGATGGTCCCGCAGTCGAGCATGCCTCGACGCTACGATTCCGCGTCAGCGCTTCTCGGACAGCTTGTCCAGCGCCGCACGCAGCTGCGCCGGCGGCAGGTAGCCGCCCAGCTGGGTGCCGTCCGGGGCGAAGATCGCCGGCGTGCCGTTCACGCCCAACTGCTGGCCCAGCGCGTACTGCATCGCCACCGGGTTGGTGCAGTTCTTGGCCGGCACATTGCCACCGCGCTTGGCGTTGGTCAGGGCCTGGCGGCGATCCGCTGCACACCAGACCGAGATCATGTCGGTGTAGTCCTTGCTGCCCAGGCCCATGCGCGGGAATGCCAGGTACTCGACCGAGATGCCGTTGCGGTTGAGCTCAGCGATGTCCTGGTGCAGCTTGCGGCAGTAACCGCACTCGATGTCGGTGAACACGCTGATGGTGTACTTCGCGTTCGGCGCGGCGAACACGATGCGGTCGCCGTGGTTGGCCTTGGCCAGCAGGTCGCGGCGGTAGCCGAGCAGGCCCTCGCTGTTGGCCGGGCCCTTGGCGCGGGTGTCGTAGGGCTGCGACTGGAACAGGTAGCGGCCATCGTCGGACACGTACAGCAACTGGCCGGAAACCACGACCTCGCGGAAACCAGGGAACGGCGCAGCGCCGATGTAGTCCACCTGGAAGCCGGGATTCAGCGCGGTCAGCGCGGCGCGTACGGCCTGGTCGGCCGAAGCGTTGGCGGCCGGGACGGCCTTGGCCGCAGCGGCAGGTGCCTTGGCGGCCGGCGGGGCCGGCTGGGCGCAGGCAGTCAGGCTGAGCGCACCGAACACGGCGGCGATGGCAAATCGGAGCATGGAGCGGTCCGCAACAGAAGAAGATCCCGGATTCTGACACAGCCACCGGAACCGGGCCGCGACGCCCGGCACGGCCCCGGGCAGCGATTCAGCCCGGCGCTCAGCCGCGCGGATGGTGGCGGGCGTGCAGCTTCTGCAGATGCTCGCGCGCCACCAGGGTGTAGATCTGGGTGGTGGACAGCGAGCTGTGGCCGAGCAGCATCTGCAGCGCGCGCAGGTCGGCGCCACGGTTGAGCAGGTGGGTGGCGAAGCTGTGGCGCAGGCCATGCGGGCTGATCCGCACCGGGTCGATGCCGGCCACCTGCGCGTGGCGCTTGACCAGGTGCCAGAAGGCCTGCCGGGTCAGCGCATGCAGCGTCGGCTCGACGAACAACGGCGTCTGCCCATCGGCCAGTGCCTGCACCCTGCCCCTGCCGACCAGTTGCGGTCGCGACTGCTGCAGGTAGCGTTCCAGCCAGTGCTGCGATTCCTCGCCCAGCGGCACCAGCCGCTCCTTGCTGCCCTTGCCCGTGACCCGCAGCACGCCCTGGCGCAGGTTGACTGCCGTGGCCGGCAGCAGCACCAGCTCGCTCACGCGCAGGCCGGCGGCATACATCAGCTCCAGCATGGCGCGATCGCGCAGGCCCAGCGGACTGTCGATGTCCGGCGCTGCCAGCAGTGCGTCGATCTGGCTTTCGGCCAGCGCCTTCGGCAACAGCCGCGGCAGCTTCGGCGGGTCCAGCAGTGCACTAGGGTCCTCGCTGCGTTCACCACGGCGCACGCCATCGGCGAAGAACGCGCGCAGCGCCGACAGCAGGCGCGCATTGCTGCGCGGCGACCAGCCATGCCGGGTGCGCCAGGCCAGGTAATCGAACAGCCCCGGGCGCTCGATGCCGGCCAGGCCACCGTCGCGCCCATCCATCCAGCGCGCAAGCCCTTCCAGGTCGCGCCGGTAGCTGTCGAGGGTGGCGCGGGCCAGGCCGTTCTCGGCCCAGATCGCATCGAGGAAGCGCTGGATGCGCACGCTGTCGTCGGCGCGCAGCTCGGGCAGTTGCTGCACCAGCTGGCGGCGTTCGGCGGGGGTTGAAACAAGGGCCATGGGTGCAGGATACGAGGGCCACTGCGGGCACGGCCAGCTTTGCGTATGCTCGGCGAATGTCCCGCCCCGTCACCGACACCGCCCCTGCGGCCACTACCGAAGCGCCGCGCCCACGTGCCTTGTTGGTCTGGCGCGTGCTGGCGATGGTCTACGACGCACTGCCGGTACTGGCGCTGTGGATGCTGGCCGGCACGCTGTTCACCCTCGCCTACACCTTCAGCGGCCACGCGCAGCGCGAGAACATCGCGCCGTTCAGTGCCTGGCAGTGGCTGCTGTGGGCGGTGTGCTGGCTGATCACGGGGGGGTACGCCACGGCCAGCTGGCGCCGTGGCGGGCAGACACTGGGCATGCGGCCGTGGCGGCTGAAACTGCACTCAGGGGATGGCGCGCCGCTGCGGCGCGGCCAACTGTGGCTGCGCTTCGCCGTGGGCTCGCTGTCGCTGCTGCTGGGTGGACTGGGGTTCTGGTGGGCATGGGTCGACCGCGACCGCCTGACCTGGCACGACCGCGCCAGCGGCACCCGCCTGGTGCGCATGCCGAAGCGGTGATGCACGACGTGTAGAGCCGAGCATGGGCTCGGCTCTACACGATCAACGCAGCGATCAGCCAGCGGGTGCCGGATCCGGCAGGATCACCGCCGGCTGCGTCCAGAGGTCGAAGAAGGCGGACGCAAACGCATTGGCCTGCACATCATCGGCCACCGGCGACTGTGCGCTCAACTGCGCACGGGTCTTCACGAACTCCTGCCAAAGTTTCAGGCTGGCCTTCTTCAGGCGCTTCTGCTCGCCTGCGTCGGTTGCGGCAAGGTACTGCGCGTACAGCTCGCGCATCGGTTTGCCCTGGGCCTCATAGGCCGCCGGAAGCGGCGGCAGCTGGGCGGCAGTGAAAGCCACCGATGCTGCCGGCGGCCGGTAGCCATCCGGCCCGAAAGCCTCCTTCAGCTCGTCCCCGGCATCCAGGTATTCGAAGAAGCCGGGCACGTTGTAGAGCTTGGTCCGGTAGTCGGACGAGGTATCCGGGCTGCTGGAGACCACCGTGTCAGGCAGTTCGTCCTTCAGTCCTGCGTCCCAACGGCGCGGAATGAAGAAGCCGGTCGCCTTCACGTAGGGACCCTCGATCTCCACATCGTTCAGTTCGATCTTCGATGCCAGGTTGCCGGTATTGGTCTTGCTGGTGACGTACTGCTCGGTGACGATCACGTACTCGGCCATGGCCGGGTTGATCAACCCACCGATCCCGTCGGCATAGACAACCATGCGGACGCTGCCGATCTTCTCGCTCTGCAGCCGGTACTGGCCCGGCTCCAGAACCAGGGGCATGGAGGTGTGCGGCGGCAGGGTATGCACCTGCTGGTCGACCGACAAGGTCAGCGGTGCATCCGTCGGGTTGTCGATCTCGAATTCGACGGTGGACCGGCTGCAGCCGGCAGAAAGCAGCACGGCCGCGAAGTACGGCAGAAAGCGTTGGAAGCTCATGTTCGTCCTTGAAGTGAAACGGAAACAGCCGGGCCTTGCCCGGCTCCCTGGGAATCAACCCGACTTGCGCCGGAACAGCAATCCGGACACCGCCAGCATCACGATCGGCGGCAATGCATAGGCGATGCGGTAATCAAACTTCAACGCGCCGGCCATGCGGCCGAAGAACAGCTGCAGCAGCCAGAAGCCCAGCGCGAACAGGATGCCCAGGAACAGGCGCTTGCCCATGCCGCCGCTGCGCAGCGACCCGAACGCGAACGGCACCGCCGCCAGGCACAGCGCCAGCACGTTCACCGGGTAGAACCAGCGGCTCCAGTACACATCCTCGAAATCGCGCGCATCCAGCCCGTTGCGCTGGCGATAGGTGATGCTGGTGCTGAGTTCGGCCAGGCTGAGATTGCGCGGCTTGGCGATGCCGGTGGCCAATGCGGCCGCATCCAGCTTCGAATTCCACGGTTCGCGCGCCACTTCCTGGCGGGTCGCCGAGCGCTCGCCAAAGGTGTCGCGGCGGACCCCGGTCAGCACCCAGCCATCCTTGTCGTGCTCGGCGGTGGTGGCATGGGTCAACGAGGCAATCTTGCCGTCGTCGGCAATGCGGTACAGGCGCACGTCACGCAGGATCAGGCGCGTGCCCTTGTCGCCCACCAGCTGCTCTTCGCCGCTCTGCGCATTGAGGAAGGTATCGCCTTCGCGTGCCCACAGGCCCGAGTACCGCGTGGTGGAAATGTCCCGCCCCCACTTGGCACTGGCCTTCAGTGCATCGGCACGGTCCTGGCCCCAGGGGCCCAGCGTCTCGGCGCTGAGCACCATCACCGCAGTCAGCAGCGACAGCGCGATCGCCACCGATACGCTCAGGCGCTTGCGCGACAGGCCCAGCGCACGCAGTGCGGTCAGCTCCGAGGTCGCGGCCAGCTGGCCGAGGCCCATCAGTGCGCCGATCACCGCAGCGGTGGGGAACATCGTGTAGGCGCGGCGTGGCACGGTGTACAGCACCCATGCTGCGGCATGGCCCAGGGTGTAGCCGTTCTTGCCGATGTCCTTGAACTCGCCGGAGAAGGCCATCACCACATCCAGGCCGACCAGCACGGCCCAGGTCAACAGCACCGTGGTGAACACCGACTGGCCCAGGTACAGGTCGAAACGCATCGGGCGCAGCCTCATGCGCGGGCTCCCTTCGGGCGGCCCAGGCGGCCATCACGTGCATACATCCAGATCGCCAGCGCCAGCAGTGGCAGGGTCAGCCACCACAGGCCCAGCGCGGGCGGAATCCTGCCATTGGCGATCCAGCCACTGCCGATGAACATCAGGTTGGTGCCCACCATGTAGGCCATCAGCGCCAGCATCATGCGGCCGTAGCGCTGCTGGCGCGGCGAGCTCCGGCCCAGCGGCACGGTCAGCAGGGCAAAGGCCAGCGCGATCAGCGGCGGCGCCAGGCGGCGGTGCAGCTGTGCCTGCGCCTGCGGGCGTTCATCGCCGATCAGCTTCAGGGTCGGCATCAGTTCCGGGTCGTCCTCGGTGCGGGTCTGCGCGCCATCGGGCAGGGCGACGTCGTTGCGGGCGAAGGTCGCCAGCCGGTAATCCAGCGCGCCGGCCACCGGTCCTTCCACCTGGTGGCCGTCGTCCAGCTCCAGGAAGCGCTGGCGGGTGCCCTCGAAGTACATGCGGCCGCTGTTGGCCGACACCACTTCCAGGCGGTCGTCCTTCTGCCGCTGCAGGAACACCTTGCCCAGCTCGGTGCCGTCGGGCGAGATCGAGGACAGGTAGACCACGCCGCCATTGGGCAGCGGCGTGAACCGGCCCGGCTCCAGACCGGCCATCAGCACGCTGCGGTTGGCCTCGATGATCATCTGCTCGGCCACCCGGCCGGCCCACGGGCCCAGCCACAGCGAGCAGGCGCCGACCAGCAGCACCACCGGCACCACCAGCATCAGCAAAGGCCGCAGCAACCGCTTGGGCCCCACGCCGATGGCGGTGATGACCGCCATCTCCGAGTCGCGGTACAGGCGGGCGATGGCCAGCAGCAGGCCCAGCATCAGTGCCAATGGCAGGATCAGCGGCAGGTAGGCGATGAACTGCAGGCCCAGCTGCGAGAACAGCAGCTTGGCCGGCAGGCGCCCATCGGCGATGTTGCCGAGGATGTCCACCAGCACGCCGCCCACGCTGACCACCAGCAGGACGATCAGGGTAGCCAGGAAACTCTGGACGAAATCGCCCAGCAGGTATCGGTCGAGCTTCAGCATGGGGCGGTGGTTTAAACTCTGGGGTTCGTTCGCGGTGCCGCCCAGTCTACTGTCTGGGCGTAAACGGCCTGCGATTGTACGGACTCGCCAATGGAATCTGCTCAATGGCCCTCGAATTCACCCTGAACCACGTTGCTCCGGCCGCCGCCACCGTTGATTGCCTGGTGGTCGGCGCGTATGCCGACCATACCCTGACCCCGGCTGCCCAGGCCCTGGACGCCGCCAGTGGTGGCCGCCTGGCCGCCCTGGCCCAGCGCGGCGATCTGTCCGGCAAGACCGGCGCGACCACCCTGTTGCACGACCTGCCGGGCGTGACCGCCCCGCGCGTGCTGGTGGTCGGCCTCGGCGAAGCCGCCCGCTTCGGCGTGCCGCAGTACCTGAAGGCCGTCGGCGACGCCGTGCGCGCGCTGAAGGCCGGTGCTGCCCGCAGCGCACTGTTCACCCTGTCCGAAGTGGCGGTGAAGGACCGCGACGCGGCCTGGGCGATCCGCCAGGCAGTGATCGCCGCCGATCACGCCGCGTACCGCTACACCGCCACCCTGGGCAAGAAGAAGGCCGAGGACGCCGGCCTGGCCCAGCTGGCCATCGCCGGTGACGACGCCCAGGCCCTGGCCCAGGGCCAGGCCATCGCCGCCGGCGTCGAGTTCGCCCGCGAGCTGGGCAACCTGCCGCCGAACTACTGCACCCCGGCCTACCTGGCCGAAGTGGGTGTGAAGTTCGCCGGCGAGCACGACGGTGCCGAGGCCGAGATCCTCGACGAGCACCAGATGGAAGCACTGGGCATGGGCTCGCTGCTGGCCGTGGCCCGTGGTTCGGCCAACCGCCCGCGCCTGGTCGTGCTGAAGTGGAACAATGGCGGCGACGCCAAGCCGTACGTGCTGGTCGGCAAGGGCATCACCTTCGATACCGGTGGCGTCAACCTGAAGACCCAGGGCGGCATCGAGGAGATGAAGTACGACATGTGCGGTGGCGCCAACGTCATCGGCACCTTCGTCGCTGCGGTCAAGGCCAAGCTGCCGCTGAACCTGGTGGTGGTGGTGCCGGCGGTGGAGAACGCCATCGACGGCAACGCCTACCGTCCGTCCGACGTGATCACCTCGATGTCGGGCAAGACCATCGAAGTCGGCAACACCGACGCCGAAGGCCGCCTGATCCTGTGCGACGCGCTGACCTACGCGCAGCGCTTCGAGCCGGCCGCGCTGGTCGACGTCGCCACCCTGACCGGTGCCTGCATGGTCGCCCTCGGCCACCAGACCGCCGGCCTGATGAGCAAGCACGACGACCTGGCCAACGAGCTGCTGGCCGCCGGCGAGCACGTGTTCGACCGCGCCTGGCGCCTGCCGCTGTGGGACGAGTACCAGCCGATGCTGGATTCGACCTTCGCCGACGTCTACAACATCGGCGGCCGCTGGGCCGGCGCGATCACCGCTGGCTGCTTCCTGTCGCGCTTTGCCGAAGGCCAGCGCTGGGCGCACCTGGACATCGCCGGCGTGGCCAGCGATGAAGGCAAGCGTGGCATGGCAACCGGCCGCCCGGTCGGCCTGCTGAGCCAGTGGCTGCTGGACCAGACCGCCCGCGCCTGATGCCGTACCCGACCCTGGCCGGCCTCCGCCGGCCGGGGCCTCGCCCGGCACCGCCGGAACCCTGCCTGACCCGGACCCTGCCATGCCCCGCGCCGACTTCTACCTGATCGCCAAGCCCCGCTTCCTGACCGAGCCGTTGCGCCTGGTCTGCGAGCTGGCACGCAAGGCCAACGACGCCGGGCTGTTCACCCTGGTGCTGGCCCGCGACCAGGCCCAGGCCGAGGAGCTGGACGAACTGCTGTGGGCGTTCGACAACGATGCCTACATCCCGCACCAGATCGCCGGCGAGGACATGGATGAGGAAGAAGCCCTGGTGCTGATCGCCGTGCCCGGCACCGAGGCACCGGCGCGCCCGCTGGTGATCAACCTGCGCGATGAACCCTGGCTGGGCGAGTGCGAGCGCGTGCTGGAAGTGGTTCCGGCCGACCCGGAAGCGCGCGAACCGCTGCGCGAACGCTGGCGCCAGTACAAGGCCGCCGGTTACGACCTGAACAAGCACGACATGTAAGTCCAGCGAGGACCCCTTGATGCGCCTGCTGATCGCCCTGATTCTTCCCTGGCTGTCCTTCTTCACCATCGGCCGGCCGTTTGCCGGCATCGTCTGCCTGATCCTGCAGATCACCCTGATCGGCTGGCTGCCCGCCGCCATCTGGGCCGCCTACGCGGTCAGCCAGTACCACACCGACCAGAAGATCCGGCGCGCCCTCGGGCCGCGCTGATCTCCCTTCCGCCTTGATTACCGGTTCCCCCGCATGACCCAACTCGCCTCCAGTTACGACCCGAAGTCCTTCGAGACCGACCTCTACGAGGCCTGGGAGAAGGCCGGCCACTTCAAGCCGTCCGGCACGGGCGAGCCGTACACCATCCTGCTGCCGCCGCCGAACGTGACCGGCACCCTGCACATGGGCCACGCCTTCCAGCAGACCCTGATGGACGCGCTGGTGCGCTACCACCGCATGCGCGGCTACGACACCCTGTGGCAGGTCGGCACCGACCACGCCGGCATCGCCACCGAAATGGTGGTCAGCCGCAACCTGGCGCTGGAAGGCAAGGGCGAGACCCGCGATTCGCTGGGCCGCGAAGGCTTCATCGGCAAGGTCTGGGAGTGGAAGCAGCAGTCCGGCGACACCATCGAACGCCAGATGCGCCGCCTCGGCACCTCCGCCGACTGGTCGCGCAGCACCTTCACCATGGACCCGCAGCCGTCGGCGGCGGTCAACGAGGCCTTCGTGCGCTGGTACGAGCAGGGCCTGATCTATCGCGGCCAGCGCCTGGTCAACTGGGACCCGGTGCTGAAGACCGCCATTTCCGACCTGGAAGTGGAAAGCGCCGAGGAAGACGGCTTCCTGTGGTCGATCGCCTACACGCTGGATGAGGGCCTGAGCTACGAGCACGTCGAGCGCGATGCCGACGGCGTGGAAACCCTGCGCGAAACCCGCGACTACCTGGTCGTCGCCACCACCCGCCCGGAAACCCTGCTGGGCGATACCGCGGTGATGGTGCACCCGGAAGACGAGCGCTATGCGCACCTGATCGGCAAGAGCGTGGTGCTGCCGCTGACCGGCCGCCGCGTGCCGGTGATCGCCGACGACTACGTGGACCGTGCGTTCGGCACCGGCGTGGTCAAGGTCACCCCGGCGCACGATTTCAACGACTATGAAGTCGGCGTGCGCCACAGCCTGCCGATGATCAACCTGTTCACCCCGGTGGCGGCGCTGAACGAGAACGCGCCGGAGCGATTCCAGGGCCTGGACCGCTACGCCGCGCGCAAGGCCGTGCTGGCCGAGCTGGAAGACCTGGGCATCCTGGTCGAGACCAAGGCGCACAAGCTGCAGGTGCCGCGCGGCGACCGTACCGGCCAGGTGATCGAGCCGTACCTGACCGACCAGTGGTTCGTGAAGATGGACGACCTGGCCAAGCGCGGCCTGGAACTGGTCGAGGATGGAAGCATTTCCTTCGTGCCGCCGAACTGGATCAACACCTACCGCCACTGGATGAACAACATCCAGGACTGGTGCATCAGCCGCCAGCTGTGGTGGGGCCACCGCATTCCGGCGTGGTTCGACGAAGCCACCGGCAGCTGCTACGTCGGTCGCAGCGAAGAGGAAGTGCGGGCGAAGCACAACCTGGGCAGCGACGTGGTGCTGAACCAGGAAAGCGACGTGCTGGAGACCTGGTTCTCCTCGCAGCTGTGGCCGTTCTCCACCCTGGGCTGGCCCAACGAGCAGGCCATGGCCGAGCGCGGCTTCGACCGTTACCTGCCGTCGTCGGTGCTGATCACCGGCTTCGACATCATCTTCTTCTGGGTGGCGCGCATGATCATGGCCACCGACAACCTGGTCGGGAAGATCCCGTTCAAGGACGTCTACTTCACCGGCCTGATCCGCGACGGCCAGGGCCAGAAGATGTCCAAGAGCAAGGGCAACGTGCTCGACCCGCTGGACATCATCGACGGCATCACCATCGACGACCTGGTCGCCAAGCGCACCGGCGGCCTGATGCAGCCGAAGATGGTGGAGAAGATCGAGAAGGCCACCCGCAAGGAATTCCCGGACGGCATTGCTGCCCACGGTGCCGATGCGCTGCGCTTCACCATCGCCGCGCTGGCCACCCACGGCCGCGACATCAAGTTCGACATGAACCGCGCAGAGGGCTACAAGAACTTCTGCAACAAGCTGTGGAACGCCAGCCGCTTCGCGCTGATGAACACCGAGGGTGCTGCGTTCACCGGCGTGCCGACGCCGCGCACCGATGCCGAGCGCTGGATCCTCTCGCGCCTGGCCGCTACCACCGCCGAAGCGCAGGGCCATTTCGCCGCCTACCGCTTCGACCTGCTGGCCCAGTGCCTGTACGAGTTCGCCTGGAACGCGTTCTGCGACTGGTTCCTGGAACTGAGCAAGCCGGCACTGAACGGCGGCGACGCGGCTGATGCGGAGAGCACCCGCCACACCCTGCTGTACGTGCTGGAAGCGCTGCTGCGCCTGCTGCACCCGCTCACGCCGTTCATCACCGAACAGCTGTGGCAGCAGCTGGCCCCGCGCCTGGGCCTGGCCGAGAGCACGCTGTCGCTGCGTCCGTACCCGACCGCCGCCGAGTTCGAAGGCGATTTCACTCAGGCTGAAGCCGACGTGGAATGGTTGAAGGCGGTGATCAGTGCGGTGCGTCGCGTGCGCAGCGAACTGAACGTGGCCCCGTCCAAGCTGGTGCCGCTACGCCTGCAGGCCGGCCTGGAGCAGGACCGCGTGCGCATCGAACGCTTCAGCGCCTCGCTGTCGTTCCTGCTGAAGCTGGACAGCATCCAGTGGCTGGCCGAAGGCGAAAGCGCACCGCCGGCCGCCGCCGCGATCGTCGGTGAGCTGAAGCTGCTGGTGCCGCTGGAAGGCCTGGTCGATCTCGATGCCGAGCGCGTGCGCCTGGACAAGGAAATCGCCCGCGTCGAAGCCGAAAAGGAAAAGAGCGAGACCAAGCTGGCCAAGTTCACCGACAAGGTGCCGCCGGCCGTGGTCGAGCAGGAACGCGTGCGCCTGGTCGACTGGAACACCCAGCTGGCCGGCCTGCGCGAGCAGCGCGCGAAGCTGTAACGCCGCGCTCTGGTGCGTGCCAACCAAGGTTGGCACCTACCACGGCGGGAGAGGTTGGCACCCACCGAAGCGGAATCGGAAACGCCGGGCGATGCCCGGCGTTTCCATTTGCCCCGCATGGCATCATCACCGGATGCCGCTTTCCATTTTCCTGCTCGTCCTCGCTGCCGCGGCACTGCACGCCAGCTGGAACGCGATCGTCAAACGCGGGCCGGACAAGTTCCTCGGCACCGTGCTGGTCACCGGCAGCGCCGCGCTGCTGTCGGCGGCTGCCCTGCCCTTCCTGCCGTTCCCGGCCGCGCACAGCTGGCCGTGGCTGGGCGCATCGGTGCTGCTGCAGGTGACGTACTACGGCCTGGTCGCCCGCTGCTACCAGCAGGTCGACATGAGCCTGGCGTATCCGCTGATGCGCGGCAGCGCGCCGATCCTGGTCGCGTTGGCGGGCACCCTGCTGGGCGAGCAGCTGCCACCGGCGGCGTGGTTGGGCGTGGTGCTGGTCAGCACCGGCATCCTGTGCATGGCACTGGGTGCGCGTGGCGGCCAGCTGCGGCTGCCGCTGCTGACTGCGGCAATGATCGCCACCTACACCCTGGTCGATGCGCAGGGCGCGCGCCAGTCCGGCAGCGCGCTCAGCTACATCCTGTGGCTGTTCCTGCTGTCGGGCATTCCGCTGCCGCTGTGGGCGTTGTACACCCGCGGTGGCGCGGTGCTGGCCTATGCACGCCAGCATTGGCCGCTGGGGCTGGCCGGTGGCGTCGGCACCACGGCGTCCTACGCGATGGCCTTGTGGTCGATGACCCAGGCGCCGGTGGCCATGGTCTCGGCGCTGCGCGAATCGTCGATCCTGTTCGCGTTGCTGATCTCGGTGTTCCTGCTGCGCGAGCGGATTCCGCGTGCACGCTGGCTGGCGGCGGCGTTGGTCGTCGGCGGTGTGTTGGCACTGCGGCTGGCGTGAGGAAAGCGTGCCAACCAAGGTTGGCACCTACCGGACAAGCCATTGCACGCCTTGGTAGCAGCCGACCTTGGTCGGCGCATTCCTGCCACCCCCGGTTGCCGGCTACCGGTAGTGCTGGCCGCTGGCCGGCAACCCTTCTCCGTTACAGCGGCGGCATCGCCTGCAGGTCGCCATCGACCAGTTCGATCGCCATCACCACTGCGTCCTCGCGGCCCTGCGCGGCCGGGTAGTAACGCGGGCGGCGGCCAATCTCGTTGAAGCCTTCGCTGTGGTACAGCGCCAGCGCCGGCGTGTTGGAGGGCCGCACTTCCAGGAACACTCGCTGCGCACCACGGTCGCCGGCCAGCTGCACCAGCGCGCGCAGCAGCTGGCGCCCCAGCCCCCGCGACTGCGTCAGCGGGTCGATGCAGATGTTCAGCACATGCGCCTCGTCGGCCGCGATGCTGAGCACGCCATAGCCGATCAGCTGGCCATCGCGTTCCATGGCCAGGCCCGGATAACCCGCGCGCAGGCAGTCGACGAAGATGCCGCGGGTCCACGGAAACGGATAGCCGCGCACTTCGATCGCCATCACCGCGTTGAGGTCGCTCTCGCGCAGTGCGCGCAGGCTGACCGGCCCGGGCAGGCTGACCGCACTCATGGCGCGCCCCGCTTGCGCAGGGCGCGCAGCTGCGGCCACAGCGCGCGCTTGGCCGCCGGGTCGTGGCGCAGCTGGTCCAGCGGCCAGCTGTCCATCAGTGACTGCGTGGCCGGATCATTGGGGTTGCAACCGGATGCGCGCAGCAAGGCGATCTGCAGGCGATCCGGCAGGCGCACCACCGGCTGCCGGGCATTGCCGCCCGGCAGTGGACGGCTGGCGGCCGGCGCGGTATCCGGTGCGCTGACCGGCGTCTCGCGGCGCGGCGCCGGGCGTTCCTGGCGCGCTGCCGGAGCCGATTCGGCGCGGGGCTCCCGCGAAGAAGGTGCCGTGCCTGCCCGTGCCGGTTCCGCTGGCGGCGCGGCAGCCGCCTCGGCTTCGGCCACGCTCAGCTGCAGCGCGGCATCCAGTTCGGCGGCCAGCTGGCCGTCGTGGTAGACGGTGTAGCCCATGGCCTGCAGCCAGGCCTGCTGGGCCGGCGACCACAGCACGGGCAGGTCCTGGCTCACGCGGCCTCGGGCTTCTTGCGCAGGCGCTGCACGGCCCACATCACCGGGCCGGACAAGGCGTACAGGATGCCGACCGCAAACAGCACGCGCGGCAGGTCGATCACCGCAATCGCGATCGCCACCGGCACCAGCGCCAGCACCAGGAACGGCACGCGATCGGAGCGGGTGCCCTTGGCGGCACCGCCCTTGAAGCTCCAGAAGCGGATGCGGCTGACCATCAGCAGCGCCGCGACGATCGTCACTGCCAAGGCCACGTAGCGCAGCTGGTTGCCGTCCCAGCCCAGGTTGCCATCGGCAAAGGCCCAGACGAAGGACATCATCAGGCCAGCCGCAGCCGGGCTGGCCAGGCCGACGAACCAGCGCTTGTCGACCACGGCGACCTGGGTATTGAAGCGGGCCAGGCGCAGCGCCGCGCAGGCGGCATATAGGAAAGCGACGGCCCAGCCGACGCGGCCGAGCAGCGGGTCATCGAACTTCAGCCACGACAGCGACCAGTGGTACATCACCAGCGCCGGGGCCATGCCGAAGCTGACCAGGTCGGCCAGCGAGTCGTACTGCACGCCGAATTCACTGCTGGTGCCGGTCAGGCGCGCCACGCGCCCGTCCAGGCCATCCATCACCGCCGCCACGAACACGGCGATGCTGGCATTGACGAAATCCCCGTTGGCTGCGGCGATGATCGCGTAGAAGCCTGCGAACAGGCCGGCGGTGGTGAACAGGTTGGGCAGCAGGTAAATCGTGCGCGAGCGCGGCGGCGGTGTGATCGGGTCCATGGAATCCAGTTTAATCGACTTGCCAGTACTCGGCGCCAATGCTGCAATCGACGTTCTACGCCCATTCCGTGGAGTCCGCCATGCGTGCCCTGTCCTGCCTTGGATGCCTGCTGCTGTTGGCCAGTGCCAACGCCGTGGCTGGCCCGGTCTATAAATGGAAGGACGCCAATGGCGTGACCCAGTACTCGGAGACCCCTCCAGCGGGCAGGAAGTATGAAACCCGCGAGCAGGCCCGCAGCCCACAGCCGGCCGCCAGCACCGAGACCCCGGCCGCACCGGTCCCCGAGCAGTGCCGCACGGCCCGCGCCAACCTGACGCTGCTGGAGGGCACCGGCCAGGTGATGCAGGACACCGACGGCGACGGCAAGCCTGACACCGCGTTGACCCCGGAGCAGCGCAGCGCACAGAAGGGATTGGCTGAAGCCACCATCAAGGCCTACTGCCCGGCGGAGTGAGGGTATCGGCAGGGCTGCGCCCTGCACCCGCAGAGGCAAAAGCAAGGGCAACAACCGGCTCTGGGCTTTCTGTGGGTTTGGCGGGGCGGTGTCGGATTGCGGGGACGCCGTAAACCCGTCCCTGGGGGCTTGGCCGCGGCATCCATGCCGCGGACACCCCGCAATCCGACACCGCCCCGCCTTCGACAGTTTCCCGGTGACGGTGGTAGATCCACGCCATGCGTGGATGAAATCTGTCAGATCTCGAATTGAATCCGGGGTCAGATCCGTTTTCCGCAGGAAAACGGATCTGACCCCATAAATCGTCCATCGCGGAAATCTGTCGAAGGCGGGGTGGGTCCGGCGGCAGGGGTGTGAGCGGCATGGGCCCGAGGCATGCCTCGGGCGGGTTGGGCAGGAAGCCCAACCCTGGTCTTGCCGTGTGCGCAGGACAGCGCACACGAGCAAGCCGCGACCAAGCCCCCAAGGATGGGTTTACGGCGTCCCCTGCCGCCGGACCCACCCCGCCATCTCCCAGGAAACCCATTCTTGCTGTTGCTGTTGCAGTTGACGTTGCTTGAGGCGGGTGCAGGGCGCAGCCCTGCCGATACCCCTCCCCCCGGCTGGGCTGGCAGAATAGGCGTCTCTGCCGTTATCCGAAGCCGACGATGCGCCTCTCCCAGTTCCACCTGCACACCACCAAGGAAACCCCCAGCGACGCCGAGCTGACCAGCCACCGGCTGATGCTGCGCGCGGGCATGATCCGCAAGCTGGCATCGGGCCTGTACACCTGGTCGCCGCTGGGCCTGCGCGTGCTGCGCAAGGTTGAACGCATCGTGCGCGAGGAAATGGACCGTGCGGGTGCCGTGGAATTCCAGATCCCGACCATCCAGCCGAAGGAACTGTGGGAGCAGACCGGCCGCTGGCAGAAGTTCGGCCCGCAGCTGCTGAAGATCAAGGACCGCAAGGACCAGGTGTTCTGCTACAGCCCGACCGCCGAAGAAGCCGCCTGCGACTTCGCGCGCAGCGAGCTGTCCAGCTACAAGCAGCTGCCGGTCAACTTCTACCAGGTGCAGACCAAGTTCCGCGACGAGATCCGTCCGCGCTTCGGCGTGATGCGTTCGCGCGAGTTCCTGATGAAGGACGCCTATTCGTTCCACCTGCACGATGAGTGCCTGGTGCGCGAGTACGAGAACATGAAGTCGGCCTACAGCCGTATCTTCACCCGCCTCGGCCTGGACTTCCGCATGGTGCAGGCCGACTCCGGCGCGATCGGCGGTGATGCCTCGCAGGAATTCCACGTGATCGCCGATTCCGGCGAAGACGCGCTGGTGTTCTCCACCGGTTCGGACTACGCGGCCAACATGGAAGCGGCGATTGCCGCCGATCCGGCACCGCGTGCAGCAGCCGGTGAAGCGATGCGCAAGGTCGACACGCCTACCCAGAAGACCTGCGAGGACGTCGCGGCCCTGCTCGGCATCGAGCTGCAGCGCACGGTGAAGTCGGTGGCGCTGATCGCGGGCGAAGGCGAGGCACAGCAGTTCGTGCTGGTGCTGGTGCGCGGCGACCATGAAGTCAACGAGATCAAGCTGGCCAAGGTTTCCGGCCTGGACGAACAGCGCTTCGCCAGCGAGGCGGAAATCGCCGAACATCTGGGCAGCGTGCCGGGCTTCCTCGGCCCGGTCGCCCCGGCCAAGGCCATCCGCGTGGTGGCCGATCGCGAAGTGGCGGCAATGTCCGATTTCGTCGTCGGCGCCAACGAAGCCGGTTTCCACCTGGCTGGCGTCAACTGGGGTCGCGACCTGCCGGAACCGGAAGTGGCCGACATCCGCAACGTGCGTGCCGGTGACCGCGCGCTGGACGGTGGCGAACTCAAGATCGCCCGTGGCATCGAAGTCGGCCACGTGTTCCAGCTCGGCCGCAAGTATGCCGAAGCGCTGGATGCCACCGTGCTGGACGAGAACGGCAAGGCGGCGGTGATGGCGATGGGCTGCTACGGCATCGGCATTTCGCGCGTGGTGGCTGCCGCGATCGAACAGAACCATGACGATGCCGGCATCATCTGGCCGGACGCGATGGCACCCTGGCAGGTGGTGGTGTGCGTGATCAACCCGAAGGGCGACGCCGCCGTGGCCGATGCTGCTGCCAGCCTGCTGCAGGAGCTGCGCGATGCCGGCCTGGACGCGGCACTCGACGACCGTGGCCTGCGCCCGGGCGCGATGTTCGCCGACATGGAACTGATCGGCATCCCGCACCGCGTGGTGGTGAGCGAGCGCGGCCTGGCCGCCGGCACCTACGAATACCGCTCGCGTCGTGCCAGTGAAGCCGAGAGCCTGGACAAGGCCACCCTGCTGCAGCGCCTGCAGGGGTGATCAGAGAAAGACCGGGGCATGCCCCGGTCTTTTTTTGCATTGTGTCCAACCAACCGATATTGCAGCGGACATAATCCGGTCAAAATCGACGCAATGCGGCCGGCATGTCGCCAAGCCTTGTCCTGCCTGCATTTGTACTCTGATTAATTCATCTTTATTCTGTCCGCCGACGCCATGGACTGGCTCGTCCCGTCCACACATTAGTTTCCGGAGTAACCGTAAATGAGCATTGACCTGACCGGCCTGTCGGCACGCGAGCTGGGCGCCCTGATCCGCACCGCCAAGAAACAGCAGACCATCGTCGCCAAGCGCCGGCCGATCACCAAGGTCCGGGCCCAGCTGACCAAGCTGGCCAAGACCGAGGGTTACACCATCGAGGAACTGTTCGGCGGCGCCCCCGCCCCGCGCACCCGCAAGGTCCCCACGGCAACCAAGGCACCGTCGAAGACCGCCGGCCGCAAGCTGGGCAAGGTTGCCCCGAAGTACCGTAACCCGGCCAACCCGAAGGAAACCTGGACCGGTCGTGGCAAGCAGCCGCGCTGGATGGCCGAGTTGACCGCCAAGGGCAACAAGAAGCCGGAAGATTTCCTGATCAAGAAGGCCTGAGGCCGAATCGGGATGCAATGAAAAACGCCGGCGAAAGCCGGCGTTTTTTCATTCCCCGGAAAGGAAAGGTGTGTGGACCAACGGTCCACACCCACAGGAAGCAGCCCAGAGGGCGATTACAGGGTTTTGCGGGCCGGCATCAGCAGGTTGCCGAACAGCAGGCCAGCCACCAGCGCCATCACCACATTGAGCACGGTGAGGAACACGCTCTGGCCAGCGCCCACGTCCTGCTGCTGGACCAGGGTCAGCACGCCGCGCAGGCTGGTACTGCCGGGCACCATCATGATGATGCCCGGCAGGCGGATGATCGCGCCCGGGCGCCCAACAAGGCGCCCGAACAGATTGCCACCGGCGGTCAGCAGCATTGCCGACAGGAAGATGCCGGCCGGTGCGCCCCATGCGTGGCCACCGAACTTGGAGATCGCATAGCCGGCCACCGAGGCCGCGATCACCCACGGATAATCGCGGCGGTTGGCCTTGAACAGCATCGCGAAGGCAAACGCCGCGGTCAGCAGCGAGCCCCACTCCACCCACGGCCCCTGCGGCCGCGTGGCGCGGATCACCGGATCGAGGCCGAGCACATCGGCCAGGGTCACCGCGATCATCGCGCCGACGCTGAGCTTCATGATGGTGGTCAGCGCACCGGCAAAGCGCGCGGTACCCGACACCCAGTGCTGGCTGGCCAGCTCATTGACCGCATTGGTCAGCGACATGCCGGGCAGCAGCACCACCAGCGAGGCGATGATCACCGTGTTGAGGTTGAGCGCGCCGATGAAGGACGCCACCAGGGTGGCGACCATGCCGGCCAGCAGCGCGGCCAGCGCCTCGGCGGCTTCGCGGGTGGCCGGGCGACGGTCGGTGACCATGCCAAGCAGGCCGATCATCAGGCCGATGACGCCGGCGGTGGCGATGTCCAGCCATGGCAGCTTCCACATGCCGGCCACACCGGCTGCGCCAAGGGTGAACGAGAGGATGGTGCGCAGCTTGCCGCGCCGGCCCGGATCCTTGTCCAGCTGGCGCAGCGCCGTGTGGCCCTGGGCGATGCTCATCCGCCCGTTGGCCACTTCCTCGGCGATATGGTCGGCGACGCTGAGTTTGTGCAGGTCGTTCTCACCGGGCGCCAGGCGGATCACGCGGGTGATGTCACTGGAGCCGATTGCCTGCGCCGGGTCGCTGAAGCTGAGGATGATACCGGTGGGATTCGACCACGGTTCACAATCCAGGTCGAGCTGGCGGGCCAGTGCCACCACCGCCGTTTCCAGGCGCTGGGCCGTGGTGCCATAGCTGTGCAGGCGTCCGGCGATCTCGGAAACAAAGGCCACGCGCTGCGCGTAGGTGGCCTGGGGCGTGGGGATCGTGTGAGCGTCTGCGGACATGCGCCGTAGTATTACCTAGGCTGGGCCTTACCGGAGAAATTCATCCGAGTTCGACGCGATGCCCAAGACAGAACGGTTATGCTGCGACCCGAATGGCCCAAGTGACCCCGAACCTCGCCCCCCAGCTCGAACAGGATGCCCATGACCCGGGCGTGATCCGCCTGTCCGGCACCTGGACCCTGAAGACCGCGCTGGCCGCGGCCGAAGTCCTGCGCGGCGTTCCCGATACGCTGACCGGCATCGATGCCACCGCCATAGAGAAGATGGATTCGGCCGGCGTGCTGCAGGTGCTGCGCGTGGCCCACCGTGCCGACCTTGGCGAAGACGCTCTGAAGTTCCGCCCGGATCACCAGGCGCTGGTGTGCACCATCGAGGAAGTGGCCGACGACCGGCCCAGGCCCAAGCGCGACTTCGGTGTGCTGGCCGCGCTGGAGCGGCTGGGTGTCAGCGTCCATGCCACCGGCCACAACATCAAGGCGCTGTGCAGCTTCCTCGGCGAGAACCTGGTCAAGGCCGCGCGCTTGGTCAAGGAACCCCGCCGCTTCCGGATGACGGCCACCGTGCACCAGATGGAACAGGTCGGGCTGGACGCGGTACCGCTGGTGGCGCTGCTGTCCTATCTGGTCGGCGCGGTGATCGCCTTCCTCGGTTCGACCATCCTGCGCGATTTCGGCGCCGAGATTTACGTGGTCGAACTGGTCAACATCGCCTTCCTGCGCGAGTTCGCCGTGCTGCTGACCGCGATCGTGCTGGCCGGCCGCACTGCCAGTGCGTTCACCGCGCAGATCGGTGCGATGAAGGCGCGCGAGGAAATCGATGCGATGCGCACCCTGGGCCTGGATCCGATCGACCTGCTGGTACTGCCACGACTGCTGGCGTTACTGGTCACCCTGCCCCTGCTGACCTTCATCGCAATGGTCGCCGGCCTGGCCGGCGGCATCACCGTGGGTGCGTTCGACCTGGATATTCCTCCGCAAATGTACATCGCGCGCATGCACGACACGATGGAAGTGCGGCACATGCTGGTCGGTCTGTCCAAGGCGCCGGTGTTCGCGCTGGTGATCGGCCTGATCGGCTGCCTGGAAGGCCTGAAGGTCGAAGGCACGGCGCAGTCGGTGGGCGAACGCACCACGTCCAGCGTGGTGCAGACGATCTCGCTGGTGATCATCATCGACGCCTTCGCGGCGTTGTGGTTCATGCACATGGACTGGTGACATGAGCACATCAGCCCTCCCGGACCCCATCGACATGCACGACGACCAGGGCCACGAGCTGGCCATCCGCGTGCGTGGCCTGGTCAATCGGTTCGGCAGCCAGACCGTGCACGAGGATCTCGACCTTGATGTGCGCCGCGGCGAGATCCTGGGCGTGGTGGGGGGGTCGGGTACCGGCAAATCGGTGCTGATGCGTTCGATCCTCGGCCTGCGCGTGCCCGATGCCGGGCAGATCGAAGTGCTCGGCCGCGACGCGCGTGCCGACGATGCCGAGAGCCGCCTGCACATCGAGCGCAACACCGGCGTGCTGTTCCAGGACGGCGCCCTGTTCTCCTCGCTGACCGTGGGCGAGAACGTTCAGGTGCCACTGAAGGAGCACCATCGCGAGCTGCCCGAGCGCTGGCATTACGAGCTGGCGCTGCTGAAGGTGAAGCTGGCTGGCCTGCCCGCCGATGCAATCAACAAGCTGCCCTCGCAGCTGTCCGGTGGCATGCGCAAGCGCGCCGGCCTGGCCCGGGCGCTGGCGCTGGATCCGCCGCTGCTGTTCCTGGACGAGCCCACCGCCGGCCTCGACCCGATCGGTGCGGCCGCCTTCGACCGCCTGATCAAGACCCTGCAGGAAGCACTGGGGCTGACCGTGTTCCTGATCACCCACGACCTGGACACCCTGTACGCCATCTGCGACCGCGTCGCCGTGCTGGCAGACCGCAGGGTGGTGGCCAACGCGCCCCTGCCGGAGATCGAGAAACTGGATCATCCGTGGATCCAGGAATACTTCCACGGACCCCGCGCGCGCGCCGCGCGTGGCGAACAGATCGAGAGTGCCTGAGCCATGGAAACCAAAGCCAACTACGTGCTGATCGGCGCGTTCACCCTGATCACCGGCCTGGCCCTGCTGGCCTTCGGCCTGTGGGCCGCCAAGTACTCCTCCGACCGCACCTGGCAGGAATACCGCGTGGTGTTCCGCGAAGCGGTGACCGGCCTGTCGGTGGGCAGCCCGGTGCAGTACAACGGCATCGCCGTGGGCTCGATCACCGAACTGAACCTGGTACCGGACGACCCGCGCCAGGTCGTCGCGCGCATCCGCCTGAACTCCAACACACCGGTCAAGACCGATACCCGCGCCAAGCTGGCGATCACCAGCCTGACCGGCCCGTCGATCATCCAGCTCAGCGGGGGTACACCGCAGTCGCCGGCACTGACCACGGTCAACAAGGACCCGGCACCGATCATTCCGACCACGCCCTCCGCGCTGCAGAACATCACCGACGTCGCCAACCGCATCGTCGAGCGCATGGACCAGATTCTCAGCGACCGCAACGTCGCCTCGATCAACGCGACGCTGGCCAACCTGGAAACCATCAGCGGTGGCCTGGCCGACCGTGACCAGGGCACCCAGGCGCTGCTGCTCAGCGCGCGCGATGCCGCGCGCAGCCTGGACACCACGCTGAAGACCACCAACGGCACCATCGAGCGCCTCGACAAGAACCTGGTGCAGCAGCTGCCCGGCATCATCGACAAGCTCGACGGCACCCTGGCCAAGCTTGATTCGGCCGCCGGCAACGCCGATTCGATCCTTGGCGAGAACCGCGCCGCGATCAACAGCTTCGCCAACGATGGCCTTGGCCAGCTCGGCCCGACGCTGACCGAACTGCGCGGCCTGATCCGCGACCTGCGCCGGGTCAGCGACCGCCTCGAGAACAACCCCGCGCGCTACCTGCTGGGCCGCGACGCACCGAAGGAGTTCGAACCCAAATGAGCCCGACCACCCTTCCGCGCCTGCTGCTGGCCGCTTCGATGGTCCCCCTGCTGGGCGGCTGCTCCATCCTTGGCAGCAGCGAGAAAACCGCGGTGACGCTGTACTCGCCCTCGGTGCAGGTGAAGACGGACCCGGCATGGCCGCAGGCCAGCTGGCAGCTGGTACTGGCCAAGCCCAGCGCCGCGCGCATGGTTGACAGCCCGCGCATCAACGTGCGGCCGACGCCGTCGCAGATGGAGATCTACAAGGGCGCCAGCTGGGTCCAGCCGGCTACCGACATGATCGAGGACACGCTGCTGCGCGGCTTCGAGGATTCCGGCCGCATCCGCGGCGTCGCCCGCAGCACCGCCGGCATCCGTGCCGACTACAAGCTGTCCACCGACGTGCGCCGCTTCGAATCGGATTACCAGGGACAGGCCACGCCGACGGTGGTGATCGAGGTCAACGCCAAGCTGATTCACGTCGCCGACCAGCGCGTGGTCGCCGACCGCACCTTCCGTCAGGCGCAGCCGGTCGGCAGCACCGATGTTCCTGCCGTCACCGCCGCCTTCGAACGTGGCCTGCAGCAGCTGGCGCAGGACGTGGTGGGCTGGACGCTGACCAGCGGGCAGGCCGACCAGCCGACCGTCGCACGCTGATCGATCAGCGCGGCGTGATCCAGCGGAACGTCAGGTTGATCCGCTCGCCCTGCACCCGCGCCATCTTCGGCAGCGCGTGCTGATAGAACTGCTGGGTCTGACCGGCCATCACCAGCAGATCGCCATGGCCGAGCAGATACTCGGCCTTCCGCGCCGGGTCATCGTGCCGGCGCAGCAGGAAACGGCGTGCCGCGCCCAGGCTCAGCGAGGCAATCACTGGCATGGAACCCAGTTCGGGTTCGTCATCACTGTGCCAGCCCATGTAGTCACCGCCGCCGCGATAGCGGTTCAGCAGTACGCTGTTGAAGCGGCCCAGGCCCTCGGTTTCCAGCCGCTCGCGCACGCTCTGCAGGGAAGGCAGCCAGGGGTGCGGCACGAATTCAGCACCGGAATAGCGGTAGCGCGCCTGCGGATCGCCGATCCAGCAGCTCAGCCGCGGCGAATCCACCCAGTTGCCGAACATGCGGATGCGATGGACTTCCCAGGGGACTTCGGCCTGCAGCGCGGACAGGAGCCGGTCGGCATCGGTCGCGGCCAGCCAGCCCGGCAGGTGCTGGACATCGGCATCGGGCAGGTCGTGGGGGAACAGCATGGCCACACGCTAGCACGCCAGTGTTTGCCGTCATGGTCGCCAGCACCGAAAATGGCGCCATGACTGTTGCCCAGATGCTGATCCCGTCCTACCGCCCCCTGTCGCGAGGCCCCGCCCGATGAGCCTGCGCCAGTCGCTGTTCCCGTGGCTGCGCGCCCTGTTCCGGGCCCTGCCATTGCCGCAGGCGCAGCGCGACCGATTGCGCACCCGGCTGTTGGCACGGCATGGCGACTGGGTGCCGCCGCCGCCCAAGGGACAGCAGGATGAGGGGGGCACGCGCGCCAGCGCCCAACTGCGCTGGCGTGCCGACGAGCCGGCGATCGGCCACGTGCCCTGGCGCGAGGGAGCATTGCCGTCGCCCATGCCGGCGACGCTGGTCGCTTTCTACCTGCCGCAGTTCCACACCTTCCCAGAGAACGACGCCTGGTGGGGCAAGGGCTTTACCGAGTGGCGCAACGTGACCCGCGCCCTGCCGCAGTTCGAGGGCCACATCCAGCCGCGCCTGCCTGCAGACCTGGGCTTCTACGACCTGCGCAACCCTCAGGTGATGCGGGACCAGGCACGCCTCGCAGCTGAGTACGGCATCGGCGCGTTCTGCTTCTACTACTACTGGTTCAGCGGCCGCACCCTGATGGAGGATCCGCTGCGCCAATGGCTGGCAGACGACAGCATCGAACTGCCGTTCTGCCTGTGCTGGGCCAACGAGAACTGGGCACGACGCTGGGACGGCCGCGACGAGGACATCCTGATAGGCCAGCAGCACAGCGCCGAGGACGATCTGGCCTTCATCGCACATATCGGGCCCTACCTGCGCGACCACCGCGCATTGAAGGTCGAGGGCCGGCCGATGCTGCTGGTCTATCGCCCGCACCTGCTACCCGACGCCCGTGCGACCGCCGAACGCTGGCGTCGCTGGTGTCGCGACAACGGTGTCGGCGAGATCCACCTGGCGTACGTGCAGGGCTTCGAGCGCCCGGATCCACGCGACATCGGGTTCGATGCAGCAGTAGAGTTCCCGCCGAACATGAGTAATCCGCGTTCGCTGTCGGCGCAACAATGGCTGCTCAATCCGGCCTTCAATGGCGATGTGCGCGACTGGCGCGAACTGGCTGCAGAAATCGCAGCACGCTCGCTGCCGGACTATCCGCTGTACCCAGGCGTAAACCCCGGTTGGGACAACGAAGCACGTCGTTCCGGTCGCGGCCGCGTTTACCTGCACGCTTCACCACGTGGCTACCGCGACTGGCTGCATACCACGATCCATGAACGCCTGGCCCCGGCGCCGGCGACCCAGCGGATGGTGTTCATCAACGCCTGGAACGAATGGGCAGAAGGCGCCGTGCTGGAACCGGATGCACGGCTTGGGCATGCCTGGCTGCAGGCCACCCGCGATGCGCTGTTTCCTGCGTCGGCACTGCTTCAGAAACCGGCAGTGCATCTCCATGCGTGGTATCTGGAAACGCTGCCGGACGTCCTGACCGCGCTGCGCGAGGCGGCACTGGACTGGACAATCGTGGTGACCACCCCGGCACACCAGGCGGAGCCGGTGCGGCAGGCCTTGGTGGCGCATGGACTCGAGGGTGAAGTCGTCGCCGTGGACAACCATGGGCGTGACATTCTTCCGTTCCTGGAGGTCGCCGAAGGGCTGCTGCAGACCGGTCACGATGTAGTGCTGAAGCTGCACACGAAACGCTCCACCCATCGCGCCGATGGCGACCAGTGGCGACAGGAACTACTGCAACGGCTGGTGCAGGGCGGACGTGCCGCGCGTATCCATGCCGCGTTCCAGGCCGATCCAGGGTTGGGCATGGTGGTGGCCGAAGGGCACCTGCTGCCAGTCGACGATTTTGTCGGCGGCAATGGTCCCACATTGGCGCGACTGCAGGCCCGGCTGGGACTGGAAACGCCTGTAGGCGCCGGCCGTTTTGGTGCAGGCAGCATGGGTTGGTGGCGGCTGCAGGCCCTGCGCCCGTTGCTGGACGCGCATATGCATCGCAGCGCGTTCGAGGACGAGCAGGGCCAGATCGATGGAACGCTGGCCCATGCCATTGAACGTGTACTGGGCGCCTGCTGCGAACACGCCGGACTGCGCGTCACGACAGCCGCAGCGTGCCTCGGTGAGGCTGCCCCGGAAGCCGGCAGCAACGAGTACGCCTACGCCCGACGCAGTTGAGGGCGGAGGGGGCACACCGTGCCCCTTCCATCCATCGGTCAATCGCGCTGGAACGCCACGCCAGTCTTTTCCTTCAATTCGTCATCGCTGACGCCCGGTGCGGCTTCCACCAGCAGCAGGCCGTTGTCGGTGACATCGAACACGGCCAGGTCGGTGATGATGCGATCGACCACGCCCACGCCGGTCAGCGGCAGCGTGCATTCGGCCAGGATCTTGTGTTCGCCGTTTTTGGCGGTGTGCTCCATCAGCACCACCACGCGCTGCACGCCGGCCACCAGGTCCATCGCGCCGCCCATGCCCTTGACCATCTTGCCAGGCACCATCCAGTTGGCCAGGTCGCCCTTGTGGGTGACCTGCATGGCGCCGAGGATGGCCAGGTTGACGTGGCCGCCGCGGATCATCGCGAAGCTGTCGTGGCTGCCGAAGTAGCTGGCACCGGCGCGTGCGGTAACGGTCTGCTTGCCGGCGTTGATCAGGTCGGCGTCCACTTCGGCGTCGGTCGGGAACGGGCCGATACCGAGCAGGCCGTTTTCCGACTGCAGCCACACGTCCACGCCTTCGGGGATGTGGTTGGCAACCAGGGTCGGCAGGCCGATGCCCAGGTTCACGTAGGCACCATCGGTCAGTTCGCGTGCGGCACGTGCCGCCATCTCATCGCGGGTCCACGCCATGTCAGTTGCCCTCCGCGCGGATGGTGCGCTGTTCGATACGCTTTTCTGGATGCGGGTTGTGCACGATGCGATGCACGTAGATGCCCGGCAGGTGCACCTGGTCCGGATCGATGGCGCCGACCGGCACCACCTCCTCCACTTCCACGATGCAGACCTTGCCGGCCATCGCGCAGGCCGGATTGAAGTTGCGCGCAGTCTTGCGGAACACCAGGTTGCCCGCTTCGTCGGCCTTCCACGCCTTGACCAGCGCGACATCGGCACGCAGCGCCGTCTCCATCACGTAGTGCTTGCCGTCGAACTCGCGGGTTTCCTTGCCCTCGGCCACCACCGTGCCGTAGCCAGTGGCAGTGAAGAACGCCGGGATGCCCGCGCCGCCGGCACGCAGGCGCTCGGCCAGGGTGCCCTGCGGGTTGAATTCCAGCTCCAGCTCGCCGGCCAGGAACTGGCGCTCGAATTCCTTGTTCTCGCCCACGTAGGACGAAATCATCTTCTTGATCTGCCGGGTTTCCAGCAGCTGGCCCAGGCCGAAGCCATCGACGCCGGCGTTATTGGAGATCACGGTCAGGCCCTTGGCACCACTGTCGCGCAGCGCGGCGATCAGCGCCTCGGGAATGCCACACAGGCCGAAGCCGCCCACGGCCAGCGTCTGGCCATCGGCGACCACCCCTTGCAGGGCCTCCGCCGCACTGGCGAAGCGCTTGCCGCGCT
Source organism: Stenotrophomonas maltophilia (assembly GCF_003205835.1). Lineage (GTDB taxonomy): Bacteria > Pseudomonadota > Gammaproteobacteria > Xanthomonadales > Xanthomonadaceae > Stenotrophomonas > Stenotrophomonas riyadhensis. Next base: position 572,984 of record NZ_CP029773.1, on the reverse strand, counting down.
TGCCGGTGGAAGTCGATTGCTGCATCTCTACTGCCCTACCCGGTGAGAATGCTGCCATTCTAGCGGCACACCCGTTGCCGGCTGGGGTGCGCCGCAGCATGAACCGGTATGCGCGGCCGCCTTTCCGTAGAATGTCCCCTTCCCCGCTTGCGGTGCCCCTGGCAACGCGTGCCGCAGATGGAGAGGACAGGACGACGCATGGCCGTAGTATTCACCGGAGGGGAACTGTCCCGCTGGCTGGATGCCGGGACACTGGAAAGAGGCAGGCAACGCGCAGGTACCGTGCACGAACTGCACTACCGGGCACCGCTGCTGACCGCGCAGGTGGAAACCTGGCAGGTGGCCATCGACCTGGACGCCAGCGCCCGCGCACCCTACAGCCCTCTTCAGAGTCGCTGCACCTGCCCGGTGGGGGGCCACTGCGAGCACGTCGCTTCCGTCCTGCTGGCTGCACTGGACACGTCACTGGAGGGCGACTCGGGCCCGCTACGTCCCGCTGCGCATCCGACGCTGCCAACCCTGCCGATCCAGGCGATGACGCCGATCCTCCATCTGCACAGCCTGGAGTACCGTCCCGACTGGCTCACCGAGCGTGATCCTTCGCAGTGGCTGGACGTCGCCACCATCGCGTTCGAGTACGACGAGCACGTGCGCTTTCTCGACGACCCGTCGTTGTTTGTGCATGGCCCGCAGGGCCAGCTCTACCTGCTGCCGCGTGACCTTCACGAGGAGGCACGACGCGAAGATGAACTGCGCGGCGTGCATCTGCACCGTGAGCGACAGCCACGCATCGTCCTGGACGGCGCCGGCCCATTGTTCGAACTGCGCAGTTTCGACTGGACCCGCTTCCTGCTGGACGACGTACCGCGGCTGGAGGCCCTGGGCTGGAAGGTAGAGACGGACGACGATTTCCGCCATCGCATCACCCGGGTGGATGAGATCGACCTGGACATCCAGGCGGACCCGACGGACGGGGGCTGGTTCAATCTGGGCCTCGAGATCGAGGTGGACGGCCACAACGTGCCCATGGTTCCGCTGCTCCAGCAGGTGCTGCACGCCGACCCACGCTGGTCGCGCGCGCAGCTGGACGCGATTGGCGATGACGAGAACATCCTGCTGACTGCCGGCGGCAACACGCGCCTGGCACTGCGGGCATCGCGATTGAAGCCAGTCATTGCCCTGCTCGCCGATCTGTTTACCCAGCGCGGCGCGCCGCTACGGCTGTCGACGCAGGACCGCGGTCGCCTGCAGGCGCTGCAGGACGACGCACACCTGCGGCTCCGGGGCCACGGGGACACCCAGGCACTCGTACAGCGCCTGCTGCAGGCGCCTGCGCCGGAAGACGTGGCACCACCGGCCGGATTGCTGGCGACGCTGCGTGGCTATCAGCGCGAAGGCCTGTCGTGGCTGCAGTACCTGCGGCAGCAGCGCCTGGGCGGCGTACTGGCCGATGACATGGGGCTGGGCAAGACCCTGCAGACCCTGGCCCACCTGCTGGTCGAGAAGGAAGGTGGCCGCCTGGACCGGCCGGCGCTGCTGGTGGTGCCGACCTCACTGCTGCACAACTGGCAGAGCGAGGCGACGCGCTTCACACCGGGCCTGCGCGTGCTGGCCCTGCATGGGCCCGGGCGTGAAGCTTCGTTCGCGTCCATCCCCGAGCATGACCTGGTGATCACCACCTATCCGTTGCTCTGGCGTGATGAAGAGGCCTTGAAGGCCCATGCCTACCACCTGCTGATCCTCGACGAAGCGCAGCAGGTGAAGAATCCAAAGTCGCGCGCCGCAATCACCCTGCGCACGCTGCAGGCGCGTCACCGGCTGTGCCTGACCGGCACGCCGCTGGAAAACCACCTCGGCGAACTGTGGACGCAGTTCGACTTCCTGCTGCCCGGCCTGCTCGGCAACGAAAAACAGTTCAACCAGCATTGGCGCCACCCGATCGAGCGCGGCAGCGATCACCGCCGAGCCCAGCTGCTGGCGCAGCGGCTGCGCCCCTTCATCCTGCGCCGGCGCAAGGACCAGGTCGCCGCCGAACTGCCACCGAAGACCCTCATCACCCGCGCGGTAGCGATGGAGGGCGGGCAGCGTGATCTCTATGAGACCGTGCGTGCCGCGATGGAAAAGCAGGTCCGCGAGGCGATCAGCGACAGCGGACTGGCGCGTAACCACATCAGGGTGCTGGATGCGCTGCTGAAGCTGCGTCAGGTCTGCTGTGATCCGCGCCTGCTGCCGGGCGACGCCCCGGCACGCAATGCCGGCTCGGCCAAGCTGGAGCTGCTGCGAGAGATGCTGCCGTCGATGGTCGAGGAAGGCCGGCGCATCCTGGTGTTTTCGCAGTTCACCGGCATGCTTTCGCTGATCGCGCAGGCGCTGGACGATCTGGGACTGGCCTATGTGACCTTGACCGGCGATACCCAGGACCGGGCCACGCCGGTGCAGCGCTTCATGCAGGGCGAGGTACCCGTGTTCCTGATCAGCCTGAAGGCGGGTGGCGTCGGGTTGAACCTGACTGCTGCAGACACCGTCATCCACTTCGATCCCTGGTGGAACCCGGCCGCCGAAAACCAGGCCAGTGACCGCGCCCATCGGATCGGCCAGCAGCAGCCGGTGTTCGTCTACCGGCTGATCGCCGCAGGCAGCATCGAAGAACGGATTGCCGAACTGCAGGAACGCAAGGCCCTGCTGGCCGACTCGATTCTGGAAGGCGGCGGCAGCACGGGGCCACGTTTCAGCGAGGAGGACGTCCAGGCGCTGCTGGCGCCGTTGCCGGGCCTGCCGGCCAAGCGCACCCGCCGGCCAGGCCGGCGACCACCGCAGGCCTGATCCGGGGCGCCAGTCAGGTGGCGTTCTCCGATGGAAACGATTCCCATACGGGACTGGGACTACAATTGAGGGCTGAGCTCACAAAGGATCTGATCGATGCCCCTGCCCGCCTTCAAGGCCTACGATATCCGCGGCCGCGTGCCGGAAGAACTGAACGAAGACCTGGCCCGCCGCATCGGCGTCGCCCTGGCCGCGCAGCTCGCTCCCGGCCCGGTGGTCCTCGGCCACGATGTGCGCCTGACCAGCCCGGCGCTGCAGGATGCACTGGCCGCAGGCCTGCGTGGTACCGGTCGTGAGGTGATCGACATCGGCCTGTGCGGTACCGAAGAGGTCTACTTCCAGACCGATCACCTCGGCGCAGCCGGCGGCGTGATGGTGACGGCCAGCCACAACCCGATGGACTACAACGGGATGAAGCTGGTCAAGGAGAACGCCCGTCCGATCAGCTCCGATACCGGCCTGTTCGCGATCTCCGATGCGGTCGCCGCCGATGCGTCCGAGGCCCAGCCGCCGAGCGCCGGGCAGACCGCCCAGCATGACAAGAGCGCCTATATCCAGCATCTGCTGAGCTACGTCGACGCCGCCAAGCTCAAGCCGCTGAAGCTGGTGGTGAATGCCGGCAACGGTGGTGCCGGTGCCATCGTCGACCTGCTGGCACCGCACCTGCCGTTCGAGTTCATCCGCATCTGCCATGAACCCGATGGCAGCTTCCCCAACGGTATTCCCAACCCGCTGCTGCCGGAAAACCGCGCCGCCACCGCCGATGCAGTGCGCGAACACAGCGCCGACTTCGGCATTGCCTGGGACGGTGACTTCGACCGCTGCTTCTTCTTCGACCATACCGGCCGCTTCATCGAGGGCTACTACCTGGTCGGCCTGCTGGCCAAAGCCATCCTGGCACGCAATCCCGGTGGCAAGATCGTGCATGACCCGCGGCTGGTCTGGAACACCGTGGAAATGGTTGAACAGGCAGGCGGCGTGCCGGTGCTGTGCAAGAGCGGCCACGCCTTCATCAAGGAAAAGATGCGTGCCGAAGATGCGGTGTACGGCGGCGAGATGAGCGCTCACCACTACTTCCGCGAATTCGCCTATGCCGACTCCGGCATGATCCCGTGGCTGCTGATCGCGCAACTGGTTTCCGAGAGCGGCCGCTCGCTGGCCGACTGGGTCGAAGACCGCATGGCGGCGTATCCCTGCAGCGGAGAAATCAACTTCAAGGTGGCCGATGCCAAGGCCGCGGTGGCACGCGTGATGGAGCACTTCGCCGCGCAGTCGCCGGCGCTGGACCATACCGATGGCATCAGCGCCGACTTCGGCGACTGGCGCTTCAACCTGCGCAGCTCCAACACCGAGCCGCTGCTGCGACTGAACGTCGAAGCCCGCGGTGATGCAGCGCTGATGCAGGCGCGTACCGACGAAATTTCCCATCTCCTCCAGCAGTAACCAAGGAAGACCATGAGCAACATCCAGCCCGTCATCCTCTCCGGTGGTTCCGGTACCCGCCTGTGGCCACTGTCGCGCGAGGCGTATCCGAAGCAGTTCCTGCCATTGGCGGGAGAACTGACGATGCTGCAGGCCACCTGGCAGCGCGTCGCTCCCATCGCCGCGCACGGTCCGCTGGTGATCGCCAACGAGGAGCACCGCTTCGTCGCTGCTGAACAGCTGCAGCAGGTCGGCGCCGAGCCGGCTGCGATCATCCTTGAGCCGGTCGGCCGCAATACCGCCCCGGCCATCGCCGTGGCCGCGCTGGAAGCTACCCGAGACGGCGCCGACGCGCTGCTGCTGGTGCTGCCCTCGGATCATGTGATTGCCAATGAAGCCGCGTTCCATGCAGCCGTGAAGGCTGCAGCCAGTGCCGCCGAAGCCGGCAAGCTGGTCACCTTCGGCATCGTGCCGGCCGGTCCGGAAACCGGCTACGGCTATATCAAGGCTGCCGACGGCCAGGGCCTGCGCGCGGTCGAGCGTTTCGTCGAGAAGCCCGACCTGGACACCGCCACCGGCTACGTCAGCAGCGGCCAGTACTACTGGAACAGTGGCATGTTCCTGTTCAAGGCCTCGCGTTACCTGCAGGAGCTGGAGCGCTTCCAGCCGGCGATGCTGGCCGGCAGCCGCCAGGCCTGGCAGCAGGCGCGCCGCGATGCCGACTTCACCCGTCTGGACAAGGCTACCTTCACCGCCGTTGCATCCGACTCGATCGACTATGCGGTGATGGAAAAAACCGAAGACGCCGTGGTGATTCCGTTGGACGCCGGCTGGAACGACGTCGGTTCGTGGACCGCACTGCGCGATGTCTCGCATCAGGATGGCGATGGCAATGCGCACCAGGGCGACGTGATCGCCATCGACTGCCGCAACACCTATGCCTATGCACAGCGCCTGGTGGCACTGGTCGGCCTGGATGACGTGATCGTGGTCGAGACCGACGACGCGGTGCTGGTCGGCAGGGCTGACCGCATGCAGGAGGTCAAGACCGTGGTCGCTCAGCTGAAGGCGGAAGGCCGCAGCGAAGCCACCTGGCATCGCAAGGTCTACCGCCCCTGGGGGGCCTACGATTCGATCGACAACGGCGAGCGTTTCCAGGTCAAGCGCATCACCGTCAAGCCCGGCGGTACGCTCAGCCTGCAGATGCATCACCACCGTGCCGAGCACTGGATCGTGGTCAGCGGCACCGCTGAGGTGACCCGCGGCGACGAGGTGATCCTGCTCAGCGAAAACCAGAGCACGTACATCCCGCTGGGCGTGACCCATCGCCTGCGCAATCCGGGCAAGCTGCCGCTGGAACTGATCGAGGTACAGTCCGGCAGTTACCTCGGTGAAGACGACATCGTGCGTTTCGAGGATACCTACGGGCGCAGCTGACCCGGCGCCCTGCGGTGGGTGCCGACCGTTGGTCGGCACGTCGCCTGCCGGGTCAGGCAATCTCCGCCATCACCCGCTTCAGGCCGTCCTGCCATGCAGGCAGCACGATGCCGAAATCCTGCTGCAGCTTGCGGTTGTCCAGCACCGACCAGGCCGGGCGCTTGGCCGGGGTCGGGTATTCGGAACTGGGGATGGCTTCAACCGACGGCACCTTGGCCAGCACGCCCGTCGCCAGCGCTTCAGCGAAAATCGCTTCGGCAAAGCCATGCCAGCTGGTCTGCCCCGACGCCGTCAGGTGCCACGTTCCCGACAGCGCGCCCGGATGCTGCAGCGCCTGCACGGTGACATCGGCAATCAACGCGGCCGGTGTCGGCGTGCCGATCTGATCGGCTACCACTCGCAACTGGTCGCGCTCGGCGCCCACCCGCAGCATCGTGCGCAGGAAATTGGCGCCATGCGAGGCATACACCCACGCCGTGCGGAAGATCAGATGACGACCGCCGGCCGCGCGAACCGCATCCTCGCCATCGCGCTTGCTGGTGCCGTACACGCCCAATGGCGCGGTCGGCTCGTCTTCGAGGTAGGGCGCGCTGCCCTGTCCATCGAACACGTAGTCGGTGGAGTAATGCACGAACGGCACGCCGTGCGCCGCACACCAGCGCGCGATCATGCCCGGCGCCTGCGCATTGGCGACGAAGGCGGCCTCGGCATCCTGCTCGGCACGATCAACCGCCGTGTAGGCGGCCGCGTTGACCACCATCGATGGCTGCAGGCGATCCAGCAATGCCGGCAGGCTGTCGGGCTGGCCGAAATCGGCGGTTTCGCAGGCACTTCCGTCGGGCAGTTGCCCGCTGCGGGTCGTTGCGACCACCTTGCCCAGCGGCGCCAGCGCGCGCAGCAGCTCCTGGCCGACCTGGCCATTGCCGCCGAACACCAGCACCGTCACGGGATGTAGACCGGCAGGCGGTCTTCGGCAATGTCCTTCAGGAACGGAGCGTTCTCGTCCTTGGTCGACAGGGTCGGTGCGCTGACTGGCCAGTCCACGGCGATGTCCGCGTCATTCCAGCGCACGCCGGCATCAAAGTCCTTCAGGTAGACCTCGGTGCACAAGTAGCTGAACACCGCACGCTCGGACAGCACGGCGAAACCATGGGCGAAGCCCTCTGGAATCCAGAACTGCTTCTTGTTCTCCGCGCTCAGCACCACCGCTTCCCACTGGCCGAAGGTCGGCGAGCCGCGACGGATGTCAACGGCCACGTCATAGACTTCGCCTTCCAGCACGCTGACCAGCTTGCCCTGCGGCCGCGGCCACTGGTAATGCAGGCCGCGCAGCACGCCCTGCGCGGAGGTGGAGACATTGCTCTGCACGAAACGGTCCGGCAGGCCCAGCGCAGCAAAGCGCTCGGCGTTCCAGGTTTCGAAGAAGTAACCGCGGGCATCGCCGAACACGGCCGGCTCGATCACCACGCAGCCGGGCAACTTGGTTTCAATCACTTTCACGGAACGACTCCACGCAGGGCGAGCTTGTGCAGGTACTGGCCGTAGCCATTCTTGATCAGCGGTGCAGCCAGCGCTTCCAGCTGTTCGGCGTTGATCCAGCCCTTGCCGAAGGCGATTTCTTCCGGGCAGCACACCTGCAGGCCCTGGCGGGTCTGGATGGTCTCGATGAAGTTGGAGGCTTCCAGCAGCGACTGGTGGGTGCCGGTATCCAGCCAGGCATAGCCACGGCCGAGCGCTTCCAGGTGCAGGTTGCCCTGGGCCAGGTAGCGTTTGTTGAGATCGGTGATCTCCAGTTCGCCACGCGGCGACGGCTTCAGTTCGGCCGCGTAATCGCTGGCCTTGCCGTCGTAGAAATACAGGCCGGTCACCGCATAGTTCGAGCGCGGGTTCTCCGGCTTCTCCACCAGGTCGATGACCTTGCCGCTGGTGTCGAACTCGGCCACGCCGTAACGTTCCGGATCATTGACCCAGTAGCCGAACACGGTCGAGCCATCCACGCGCTCGTCAGCGCGCTTGAGCACCTCGCGCAGGCCGTGGCCGTGGAAGATGTTGTCGCCCAGCACCAGGCAGCTCGGCTTGCCGGCCACGAAGTCGCGGCCGATCAGGTAGGCCTGGGCCAGGCCATCGGGGCTCGGCTGCACCGCGTACTGGATGTCCATGCCCCACTGCGAACCGTCGCCCAGCAACTGCTGGAACAGCGCCTGTTCGTGAGGGGTATTGATGATCAACACTTCGCGGATGCCCGCCAGCATCAACACGCTGAGCGGGTAATAGATCATCGGCTTGTCGTACACCGGCAGCAGCTGCTTGCTGACGCCCTTGGTGATCGGATACAGCCGGGTGCCGGAACCGCCGGCCAGGATGATGCCCTTACGTTGCGTCATGTTCTCTCCCGGCCTCAGGCGGCAGTGCCGATGCGCTGCAGGCGGTAGCTGCCGTCGAGCACGCCGTTGACCCAGTTCTGGTTGTCCAGATACCAGTCGACGGTGAAGGCGATGCCCTGCTCGAAGGTGTAGGCCGGCTCCCAGCCCAGGTCGTTCTTCAGCTTGGAGGCATCGATCGCATAGCGGCGGTCATGGCCGGGGCGGTCGGTGACGTAGGTGATCTGGCTGCTGCGCGGCTGGCCATCCGCACGCGGGCGGCGCTGGTCCAGCAGTTCGCAGATGGCCTGCACCACTTCAATGTTCTGCTTTTCCGAGTTACCGCCAACGTTGTAAGTCTCGCCGACCTGGCCCTTGGCCAGCACGGTACGGATCGCCTCGCAGTGATCGGACACGAACAGCCAGTCACGCACCTGCTTGCCGTCGCCGTACACCGGCAGCGGCTCGCCGGCCAGCGCCTTGGCGATCACCAGCGGGATCAGCTTCTCGGGGAAGTGGTACGGGCCGTAGTTGTTGGAGCAGTTGGTGGTCAGCACCGGCAACCCGTAGGTGTGGTGGAACGCACGCACCAGATGGTCCGAAGCCGCCTTCGACGCCGAATAGGGTGAATTCGGGGCGTACGGGGTGGTTTCGCTGAACTTGCCGGTCTCGCCCAGGGTGCCGTACACCTCGTCGGTGGACACGTGCAGGAAGCGGAACACCGCGCCCAGTTCGGCCGGCAGCGCCTTCCAGTAGTCACGGGCCGCTTCCAGCAAGCCCAGGGTGCCCACCACATTGGTCTGGATGAAGGCGCCGGGACCATCGATGGAGCGGTCAACGTGGCTTTCAGCGGCGAAGTTCACCACCGCGTCCGGCTGATGCTCGGCCAGCAGGCGGGCGACCAGTTCGCGGTCGCCGATGTCTCCTTGGACGAACAGGTGGTCCGGATTGCCATCAAGGCTGGACAGGGTCTTCAGATTGCCGGCGTAGGTCAGCACATCGAGGTTGATGACCTTGACGCCGCGCGCGACGGCCTCGAGAACGAAGTTACCGCCAATGAATCCGGCGCCGCCGGTGACAAGCCATGTGGGCACGAAAGGCATCTCCTTGAAGTGGGCAGATCTGCGGGCTGCGTTTGCAACCCGCCACACGTTGACCGCCAAGGATACATGCCCAGCCGCTCGCCCCCCCCACACCTGAATGAACAGGCGCTAGCCGGCCATCCCGCCAGCAGGGCCGGACTCGGCCTGCAGCATCCAGACCTTGATGTCAGCAGGCAGCAGCCGCATCACCGGCGCAAGCACGCTCAACGCAGCCGTGAGCGCCATGGCCTTGGCAGCCGACACCGACCGGTCATAGCGGATGCGCGCGTACAGACCCTTCACGCTCAGCGAAGGCAGCGTACGGGCGTGCTGCAGGCTCAAACCGGTGCGGGTACCAATCGCGCGCATGCTGCCGTCGTCCAGGTAATGCACGTGTGGCGACGGGAACCCCTTCTGCCACAACCGCTCGAAGCTGGCAGGTGCCCCCATCCGGGCCATCACCCGCGCAACCCGGTAGAGCACGCCCGTGCGTGCCGGTGCATTGATCACCACCACGCCCCCGGGGCGAAGAACGGCCGTGCAGGCCCGCATCGCAGAAAGGATGTCGGGGATGTGCTCCATGACGTCATTGAAGACGATCACGTCAAATTTCTCACCCGCCTGCAGCACGTCCGGGAAGAACCCCCGGCGGACGGGCAAGCCGCGCGCGCTGGCCGAATCGGCTACGCGGGCATCGGGCTCGATGCCCACGACCTCGAAATGGCCCTCGGTGGCCTGCAGGAACCAACCATGGGCACAACCTGTTGGCGCGCATCCAGAACTGACCCACTTTCGGCGGTGATGCGCGGGTAAAACTGACCCACCTGAAGCCCACATCCTGAGCATCTTTTGCTCGGGGGATTTCAGGAGTGATCACCATGGTCATGTTGGCCAAGATCCGGCGGATGCATTTCCGCGATGGCCTGCCGCTGCGCGAGATCGCCAAGCGCACGGGCCTATCCCGCAATACCATCCGGCGATGGCTGCGCAGCGGCCAGTCCGAGCCGGTCTATCCCAGGCGAGCCTCGCCCTCCCGGCTCGATCCCTACCGGTCCCAGTTGGAGACGTGGCTGCGTGCCGACAGCCATCGTCCCCGGCGGGAACAACGCACCGCCAAGGTGCTGTTCTCGCAGTTGCAGGCGATCGGCTATCCGGGCACCTACACCCGGGTGACGGCCCTTCATCCGCCAGTGGAAGGCGGCCGGCGGCGCCAGCCGCCGCCCGGCCTTCGTGCCGTTGCACTTTCCTCCGGGTGAAGCCTTCCAGTTCGACTGGAGCCGCGAGTACGCCTTCGTCGGCAGCCACGCCAAGATGCCGCTGGATCTCGCCCACGTGAAGCTGGCCCTGCAGCGCGCCCTTCTGGTTGGTGGCCCTATCCCACCCAGAGCCACGAGATGCTGTTCGATGCTCATACCCAGGCGTTTACCGCCTTCGGTGGCGTGCCGCGCCGCGGCCATCTACGACAACATGAAGACGGCGGTGGACGGGATCGGCCAGCACCGGGGAACGGCGGGTCAACGCCCGCTTCCACCGCCATGACCAGCCACTACCTGTTCCGCGCGGAGTTCTGCAACCGCGCCGCGGGTTGGGAGAAGGGGCGGGTCGAGAAGAACGTGCAGGACCGGGCGCCGACAGATCTGGATCGAGGCCGGGGCCCGCCACTGGCCAGATCTGGACACCCTCAATGCCTGGCTCGCCAGCGAGTGCCGCGCCGCTTGGCCGATGCAGGCGCATCCGGATGCCTCCGACATCACCGTGGCCGAAGCTCTGGAGGAACGAACAGCCCCACCTGATGCCGATGCCCGCGCCCTTCGACGGCTACATCGAGCGGCCGGTGCGGGTCAGTTCGACCGCGCTGGTCAGCTTCCAGCGCAACCGCTACAGCGTGCCGTGCGAACACGCCCACGCCGTCGCCAGCCTGCGCGTGTATCCCTTCGAACTGGCCGTGGTGGTCGCGAGGCCGAGGTCGCCCGCCACCGGCGCAGCTTCGAGCGTGATCGGGTCCACTACGACTGGCAGCACTACATCGCCCTGGTCCAGCGCAAGCCGGGGGCACTGCGTGACGGCGCGCCGTTCCTGTCCATGCCCGATCCGCTGCGCAAGCTGCAGCAGGTGTTGCTGCGCCAGCCTCACGGCGACCGCGCCATGGCCCAGGTGCTGGCCGCCGTACCCGTGCACGGGCTCGAAGCGGTACTGGTGGCGGTGGAACTGGCACTCGAGTCCGGCCTGGTGCGCGCCGACCACGTGCTCAACGTGCTGGGGCGATTGCAGCATCCGGACCGCACGATCGAGACGGTCGCCTCGCGAGTGACGCTGCGTCATCCGCCGGTGTCCGATCCGGCCCGCTACGACGCCCTGCGGGAGGCAGATCATGTCGACGCCTGACCTGCCGCTGCGCATGCAGCAGCTCAAGCTGCACGGCATGGCCAGCCAGTGGCCCGAACTGCTGGCCAAGATGCGCCTGCACACCATGGAGCCCGAACACTGGATGGCCGAACTGCTGCAGGCCGAGTCCGCCGAACGGCAGGTTCGTGCCCAGGCCAACCAGATGAAGGCCGCACGTTTCCCCGTCCATCGTGACCTGCTCGGGTTCGACTTCGCGGCCAGTCCCGTTGATCGCGCACTGGTCGAACGACTCCACCAGGGTGACTTCATCCACACCCCCGAGAACGTCGTCCTTGTCGGTGGACCGGGCACCGGCAAGACCCACCTGGCCACCGCCATCGGCATCCAGGCCGTGCGCCAGCATCGCCTGCGCGTGCGCTTCTTCTCCACCATCGAACTGGTCAATGCGCTGGAGAAGGAACAGGCCCAGGGCAAGGCCGGGCAGATCGCCCTGCGCCTGACCTATGCCGACCTGGTCATCCTCGATGAACTGGGCTACCTGCCGTTCACCCCCTCAGGCGGCGCGCTGCTGTTCCACCTGATCAGCAAGCTCTACGAGCGCACCAGCCTCGCCATCACCACCAACTTGGCCTTCTCCGAATGGGGTCAGGTGTTCGGCGACGCCAAGATGACCACCGCGCTGCTGGATCGCATCACCCACCACTGCCACATCCTGGAGACCGGCAACGACTCCTGGCGGCTGCGCAACAGCACCGCCGCCAACAAGACCAAAGCCAGAATCAGGGCAAAGGAGGCCACCACCCAGACCACCAACTGATACCCTCAGCCCCGTACACCGGGTGGGTCAAAGTTCAACGCGCAGCCTGGGTCAGTTTTAAGTGCGCGCCAACACACAACCGACATCCAACAGCCGCGGGCGCCTCTCCGCCCGCTGCGGAAACCGCGCTGCCAGATCCTCGGCCAGCACGGCGAAGTTGCGTTGCCGAAGGTCACTCAGCCCCTCTTCGCGAAGCACCTCGTCCAGCACCTCGCGATCCCCCTGCACGTCGATATCCACGCGAAGCGAGCTTCCCTCGTAACTGCACCGGCTGCATTGCAGATGCCAAGGCTGCAGCCCAGCCTTGAGCTTCCCCTCGCAGGCAGGGCATTGATCGAATCCCATCAACATCGTCTCCAGGTTCTGACACACGCATGACCCGCTCTCCCCGGGCCCGGGAAACATCGTGGCGACTTCAGTGACCACCGGAGCATAGCGCCCCCACCCGCACCACCATGTTGCACACGCAGCACGCCAACGCGGGGACGCCGTGACGGCTCCACCGAACCATACGCATTCGCATGGTCACCCCAAGCCAGCTAGAATCGGGGTCCCACCCCCGAACCGGTTGCTGCTCCAGGACCGGACGTTCTCCCCGTTATTGAAGGACCCCGTACCAGATGAAAATCCTCGTCGCGTACAAGCGCGTGGTGGACTACAACGTCCGCATTCAGGTCAAGCCGGACGGTTCCGGCGTGGTCACCGACGGCGTCAAGCTGTCCCCCAACCCCTTCGATGAAATCGCCCTGGAAGAAGCCCTGCGCCTGCGCGACAAGGGCATCGCCAGCGAAGTCGTGGTTGCCACCATCGCCCCGGCCGACGCCCAGGCGCACCTGCGCAACGGCTTGGCCATGGGCGCCAACCGTGCCATCCACGTCGTCACCGACCAGGCCATCCAGCCGCTGACCGCGTCGCGCACCCTGCTCAAGCTGATCGAAAAGGAACAGCCGGATCTGGTGATCCTCGGCAAGCAGGCCATCGACGACGACGCCAACCAGACTGGCCAGATGCTGGCCACGCTGTGGGGCCGCCCGCAGGCGACCTTCGCCAGCAAGCTCGAAATTGCCGATGGCAAAGCCACGGTGACCCGTGAAGTCGATGCCGGCCTGGAAACGCTGGAAGTGGATCTGCCGGCCGTGGTCACCACCGATCTGCGCCTGAACGAACCGCGCTTCATCAAGCTGCCGGACATCATGAAGGCCAAGGCCAAGCCGCTGGAGACCCTGCAGCTGGCCGACCTCGGCGTTGAAGCCGCCGACACCTTCAAGACCACCCAGTACGCCGCGCCGTCCAAGCGCAGCAAGGGTGTGATGGTCAAGGACGCGGCCGAACTGGTTGCCGCACTCAAGCAGAAGGGGTTGCTGTAATGAGCAGGATTCTCGTCATCGCCGAGCACCACGACGGCAAGCTCAATGCCGCCACCGCCAAGACCGTCAGCGCCGCCGCCGCCATCAGCGGTGCCAGCATCGACGTGCTGGTGCTGGCTGCCGACCCGGGCGCGGTTGCCGCTGAAGCCGCGAAGATCGCCGGCGTCGCCAAGGTCCTGACCGTGGCCAATGCCGCCAACGCACAGGCCATCGCCCAGGTGCTGGCGCCGCAGATCGCGCAGCTGGCCAAGGGTTACACCCATGTATTCGGCCCGTCGACCACCTTCGGCAAGGACCTGATGCCGTGCGTGGCCGCCCTGCTCGGCGTCAACCAGGTCTCCGATCTGATGAGCGTTGAAGGCAGCCACAGCTTCAAGCGCCCGATCTACGCCGGCAACGCAATCATCACCGTGGAAGCCCCGGCCGACCAGATCGTGGTCGCCACCGTGCGTGCCGCCTCGTGGCCGGAAGCGGCCCAGGGTGGCAATGCCGCCGTTGAAGCAGCAAGCGTCGACGCTGCCCTGCCGACCCACACCCGCTTCGTCGGCCTGGCCGCCGGTGCCAGCGACCGTCCGGACCTGCAGAGCGCCAAGCGTGTGGTGTCGGGTGGCCGTGGTGTTGGTTCGGAAGAGAACTTCAAGGTCATCTTCCAGCTGGCCGACAAGCTCGGTGCCGCCGTCGGCGCCTCTCGTGCCGCCGTTGACGCCGGCTACGTGCCCAGCGACCTGCAGGTCGGCCAGACCGGCAAGATCATCGCGCCGGAACTGTACGTGGCCGTCGGCATCAGCGGTGCCATCCAGCACCTGACCGGCATCAAGGACGCTGGCACGATTGTCGCGATCAACAAGGACGGCGACGCGCCGATCTTCGAGATTGCCGATATCGGCCTGGTGGGGGATCTGTTTGCGATCCTGCCGGAGCTGGAAAAGGCGCTCTGAGCGGCTTCGCATGATCCCTGTTCGGAGGGCGCCGCCAAGGGCGCCCTCTCCTTCTGGACTCCTGTCGTATCAATGATGCCGCGCCTGTTCCGTTTCCTGCTTTCCGGTGGCTCCGCCGCCGCCGTCGAATATGCGATCTTCCTGCTGCTGCAGACCCAACTGGGCGCGAACTGGCTGCTTCTGAACCAATCGGTCAGTTTCACAGGTGGCTTTATCGTGAGCTTCATGCTCAACCGCCACTGGGTGTTCCGTAGTGAGGGCGCCTGGGGCGGGGAGCTGGCCCGGTACGGGCTCCTGGCTGCGATCAATCTGGTTCTGGGCAATGTTGCGATCAGTCTGCTGGCAGGTCCTCTCGGCGTTCCGCCCCTGCTGGCGAAACTGATCGTGATGGTCATGGTGGCATCCTGGAACTACGTCATTTTCTCCCGACTGGTCTTCCGGCAGCGCCCGACGGCCTGATCCTGCAGGCCTTGGCGCCATCCACCTTCCTGAACACCTTGTCGGGGCCCTCTCACGGCTTGCCCTAGAATAGGCCCCCCAAACCTTCGTACCTCCAGGTTACTTCGAATGGCAAAGACCCCGAACTCGCTCGGCCTCGGCACCCGTGCCATCCATGCAGGACAGCAGCCCGACCCGAGCACCGGCGCCATCATGACGCCGATCTACGCCACTTCGACCTACGTCCAGGAAAGCCCCGGCAAGCACAAGGGCTATGAGTATTCCCGTACCCAGAACCCGACGCGCAACGCCTACGAGGCCTGCGTTGCCAGTCTTGAAGGTGGTTCGGCCGGTTTCGCGTTCGCCTCCGGGCTTGCGGCGGCGTCTACGACACTGGAACTGCTGGACAGCGGCGACCACGTCATTGCGATGGACGACTTGTACGGCGGCACCTACCGCCTGTTCGAGCGCGTCCGCCAGCGTTCGGCGGGGCTGGAATTCACCTATGTCGACCTGAACGACCTCGATGCGGTACGTGCCGCGATGCGGCCCAATACTCGCATGATCTGGGCAGAAACCCCCACCAACCCCATGCTCAAGGTTGTGGACCTGGCCAAGCTGGGCGCCTTCGCCCGCAAGCAGGGCCTGCTGCTGGTCGTGGATAACACTTTCTGCTCGCCGATGGTGCAGCGCCCGTTGGAGCATGGCGCCGATCTGGTCCTGCATTCCGCAACCAAGTACCTCAACGGCCATTCGGACATCGTGGGTGGCATCGTGGTGGCCGGCAGTGATGCCCTGGCCGAACAGATGGCCTTCCTGCAGAACTCGATCGGAGCCGTGGCCGGCCCCTTTGATTCCTTCCTCGCCCTGCGTGGCCTGAAGACGCTGCACTTGCGCATGCGTGCCCACAATGAAAGCGCGTTGGAACTGGCCCGCTGGCTCGAACGCGACAGCCGTATCGAAGCTGTGATCTATCCTGGCCTGAAGAGCCACCCGCAGCACGCCCTGGCCAAACGCCAGATGGATGGTTTCGGCGGGATCATCTCGGTGCGCGTGAAGGGCGGCAAGACCAAGGCCCGCCGCATGCTGGAACGTTGCGAACTGTTCGCACTGGCCGAATCGCTGGGTGGGGTGGAAAGCCTTATCGAGCTGCCGGCGGTGATGACCCACGCATCGATTCCGCCGGCCCAGCGCAAGCGACTGGGCATCACCGACAACCTGATACGTCTGTCGGTGGGCACGGAAGATCTGGCCGATCTCCGCCACGAACTGGACGCCGCCCTGGGACGTTGAGCCAGCTTCATTGATTCCACGCCGTCGCGCCAGCGGCGGCTTGAAGCCGCGTCCTGCACGCGGTGACCGTATTGAACCCGCGAGAATTCCTTGATGAATGAAGCACTCTCCGACCTGGGACGCAGCCTGCGCTCCTGGCGCCTGTGGACATTGCTGGGCTGGCTGGAAATCCGCCAGCGCTACGCCCGCTCCCGTGTCGGTCCGTTCTGGCTGACGATCAGCATGGGCGTGATCATCGCATCCATCGGCATGGTCTACGGCACCCTGTTCGGGCAGAAGCTCAGCGAGTATCTGCCTTACCTGGCGACCAGCCTGGTCATGTGGGGGATGTTCACCAGCACCGTCCAGGAAGGCAGCAATGCATTCATTTCCAATGCCGCCTACATCCGCCAGGTCTCAACGCCCAAGTTCATCTACATCCTGCAAGTGCCTTGGCGCAACTTGCTGATCCTGTGCCACAACATCGTAATCGTGGTAGCGCTGCTCGCCATCTTCGGCGTAAAGCGCTGGGACACCCTGCCGCTGGTCATTCCTGGTCTGGTCCTGGTCTTGCTCAATGCGACCTGGATGGCGACCCTGTCCGGATTGCTGTCAGCACGATTCCGTGACTTCCCGCAGATCGTCGCAGCGGTCATGCAGGTGGCCTTCTACATCACGCCCATCATGTACAAGCCGGAAGCGCTGACCAAGTACTCGTTCATCGTCAACCTCAATCCTCTTGCCTATCTGCTCAACGTCGTGCGCCAGCCTGTACTGGGTGAGCTTCCGTCCGTGCGGACCTGGGGAGTGGCCATTGCCATGGCCGTTGTCGGCTGGATCGTCGCCCTGGTGATGGTCCACCGTTATCACAAGCGCATCGCGTACTGGGTGTAAGGATTCCACATGGCTTTCATTGAACTGGAACACGTCAGCCTCGATCTTCCGATCTACGAGGTACACGGCCGCTCGCTCAAGCGTCAGGTGATGCGCCTGGGACGCTCCAATGCCGTTGCCGACAGCAACGACGGCGTCATCATCGTCCGCGCCCTGCAGGACGTCAGTGTTCGCTTGGAAACTGGTGACCGCGTCGGTCTGATCGGCCACAACGGCGCCGGCAAATCGACCCTCCTGCGCGTCCTCGCCGGCATCTATGCCCCCACCGGAGGCATCATCCGACGCGATGGCAAAGTGGTTCCGCTGCTGGACATCAGCCTCGGCATGGATGACAACTCCACCGGCTGGCAGAACATTCGATTGCGCGGCCTGCTGCTGGGTATGACCAAGAACGAGATCATCGAAAAGCAGGAGGGAATCGCTGAATTCAGTGAACTCGGCGATTATCTGGACCTGCCCATCCGGACTTACTCCAGTGGCATGCGCGTACGCTTGGCATTTGCCATTTCCACGGCAGTTGATGCGCAGATCCTGCTCCTGGACGAGGTGATGGGCGTGGGCGATGCCGGCTTCATGCACAAGGCCAAGCAGCGCCTGGCGGATCTTCACGGCCGTTCGGACATCGTCGTGCTGGCCATGCACTCCAACGAAGAGATCCGCCGTGTCTGCAACAAGGTGATCTGGATGGACAACGGTTCAATCCGGATGTACGGCGACACCGAGTCGGTCGTGTCCGCCTATGAGCAGTTCGTCAACGGACATTGAGTCCCCGTCCCATCCTCCGGTACCCCTGATGACGCACCCCATCCAGCCAGCCTCCAATGTCAGCCACTCATCGTCGCAGTCTTCTTCACCGAAGATGATTGCGTGCTGGCTGATGGAGAACCTTCGACCACAGCAGGTGATCGATGCGGCTGGAGAAGGCTCGTCCCTGTTTGCAGCGCTGGTCGATCTGGCCGCTTCGCAAGGGCTGCCGGTGCACCCGTTGGAAGCACCGGACGCATTGGGCAGCACCAAGCTCAACGCATTGGTGATGCTGGCGCCGGACCAGATCAGCGATGGCTGGCAGCTCATGGACTGGATGCGGCGCCTCGACACCCATGGCGGGATCCTGCTGCTGGGCCCTCCGCCGCGTGAGAGCGCGATCACCGGCCACGCCCTTGCAGACGGCCAGCACTGGCTGTTCGTGGCCGATCCGGAATGGAGCATCGGGGCGACACCACCAGGATCCAGCGATCAGCCACCGATCGAAGAGCTCGCCTCCCTGGAAACGGCACAAGCCGTGCTGCTGGAGCAACGCCAGCACATGGAGCAACTGCGCAGCCAGGTCGTACTGCAGGAAAGCAGCCTCGCCGAGGTAGAACAGAATCTGCTGCGTGCAGAACGTCGCGTGGCGTCGCTGCGCCGCGCACTGGAAACATCCGGGACCACTTCCCAAGCGACGCTTGATCATCTGCACCGAGCCCAGAATCAGGTCGGAGAGCTGCTGAATTCGCGCTCCTGGCGCGTGACCGCCCCGCTGCGCATGGCACACGTTGCCGTCTGGCGCGTGCGTTCACTGCTCAAGCAGCTTCTGCATTTGTCCACAGCCACGATTCGCGTCGCCCGCCAGAACGGCATCCGCGAGGCCGGACGCCGGATCACCAGCCAGCTGCGGCAGCCCGCTGCATTGTTCCGCCAGGGCTTAGGTGCCGGAAGCTGGAAACTGAGGCCGGTCCATACGCTTCCCCCGGCAAGGCCCGCGAGCAGTTCGCAGCAGCTGCGCGTTCTGCTGGTGGCGGAAATGGGCATCGGACAATGCCTGAAGTATCGTGTGCTGCAGAAGCAGCTGATGATCGAAAGCCTTGGCTACGACTGCACCGTCGTCAACTGGACTGACGTCGTCTCTACCCGCGATCTGCTCTCCACACACAGCGTTGCCGTGTTCTACCGCGTACCCGGCTATCCGGACCAACTGGAGACCATCGCCCTCGCTCGTGCGGCTGGCGTGCGTACGTTCTGGGAAGTCGACGATCTCATCTTTGACATCGAGCACTACCGGAACAACAGCAACGTCAACGACCTCAACCCAGCCTTGCGCAAGGCCATCCTCGAGGGCGTACCGCTGTTCCGGGAGGCGCTGCTGGCTTGCGATGCCTGCATCGCATCGACCACCGCCATGGCCGACGCCATGCGGGCAACCGGCGCCTCGGAGGTCTGGGTCGTCGAAAATGCGCTGGACGTGGAGACACTGCGCGCGGCAGAGGAGATCGCCGCCGCACCGCCGCGCGGTGATGGATTGCTGCGCATCGTCTATGGCTCCGGTTCCAAGGCCCACGATTCCGATTTCCGTATCGCCGCTCCAGCGTTGCTCCGCATTCTGAAGAAGCGCTATGACGTTCGCCTTACCATCATCGGTCATCTCAACCTTCCCGAAGCGTTCAACGAGGTCGATGCTCAGGTAGAGCGCCTGCCGCCCTCCGACTATCCGACCTACATGCGCAGGCTCGCCAGGTGCCAGATCAACATCGCACCGCTGGAGCGCACGGTCTTCAATGACGCGAAGTCCAACATCAAGTACCTGGAAGCAGCGATCCTGGGTATTCCCAGCGTCTGCTCCTCCAGTACCGAGTACCAGCAAACCATCCAGCACGGCACCACCGGCCTTCTGGCCAGCACCGAACAGGACTGGGAAGAACAGCTGCTGGCATTGATTGAGAGCCCCGGGCTTCGTCGCCAGATCGGCGAGAACTCGCGCTGCCACGTAGAAGATGACTACACCCCTGAAGCCGTAGCCAAGCACAGGCTGCTGCCATGGCTGGAGTCGTTGGAACCGTCCGTCGAGCGCCGGCCACGTATTCTGGGCGTCAATATTTTCTTCGAACCACGCAGCTTCGGCGGCGCGACGATTGTAGCCGAGCAGATGGCACGTATCATCAATGCCGATGGCCGAGCGGAATACGCGACATTCACCACTCTGCCAGCCACAGATGTACATGCCTACAAGGTGACCCGCTACGAATCGAGCGCGGGCGAAGTGTTCGCCATGGGCCTGCCACATGAGCACGATCAGGCACTGCACTTCGACAATCCATATCCCACGCATGGGTTCCGGGAAATTCTTCGCGCCTGGCGACCGGACGTGGTTCATATCCATTCCATCCAGGGCATCGGCATCCAGATCGCGGAAGTCTGCCAGGCCGAAGGTGTCCCGTTCGTGGTCACGCTGCACGATGCGTGGTGGATCTGTGCGCGCCAGTTCATGGTCAACGACAAGGGCCGCTACTGCTACCAGCGCAAGATCGACCTTGATGTGTGCTCGCGCTGCGTACCGCAGCCCGCAATGAACCCCTATCGCCAGTACCGCCTGCACGAAGTGCTGACCGGCGCAGCTTTGATGCTGTCACCCAGCAAGTTCTTCGCGGGTGTCTACGCCGACAACGGGTTTGATCCCGAGCGGCTGCGGGTCAACAAGAACGGCATCGTCAAACCTGCCTCGGCCATTCACCGAGAGCCACCCAGCACCCGTCCGCTGCGGTTCGGTTTCGTCGGCGGCGAGGGCCCGATCAAGGGAAGCGCCCTGATCAAGAAGGCTTTCGCAGGCCTGCCGCATACCAATTACGAACTGCATGTCGTCGACAACGAGCTCAACCTCGGGCGTCGTTCGATCTTCGAATCCAACTGGAAGGTTCCAGGCACCTTCAAGGCAGTCCCCGCTTACAGCCAGGAGACCATCGATTCGTTCTTCGGCAGCATCGATGTGCTGCTGTTCCCGACCCAGTGGAAGGAGAGCTTCGGCCTGTCGGTCCGCGAGGCATTGATCCGCGATGTCTGGGTGATCGCCACCGACGCAGGCGGTGTCGTCGAAGATATCGTCGACGGCGAAAATGGCGACATCGTCCCGCTGGATGATGATGGCAGCGCACTACAGGCCGCCATCAAGCGCCTTCTGGATGCGCCGGGCCAGCTTGACGGTTACCGTAATCCGCACGCCGCAATGGTGCGCCTGTTCGATGAGCAGGCTACGGAACTGACCGACTACATGCTGGAAGTGATCGAGCGCCAGCCGGTGAACTGGCGCGACCCGGACGAACTGATCTGAACGAAGATGCCGCTGGCATGAAGCCAGCCGGGTTTCCACGCACTCAACGAAAAAGCCGCTGATCGTGAGATCAGCGGCTTTATTCTTCATCAGGGCTCAGGGCAACCGCGCGGGAGTAGGTCGTCCTGGTTTTCTGTTTCCAGGAATACGCAACTGTCCACGCGCTCCTGGCTGTGGCTTTCCCACACACTTACGCCGCTGCCATCGCGCGGCGCGACTTCCCCGCCCACATAGGCTTTGCCATCCAGCTTGAACTCGGCGTAGCCATTGTCGGTGAGCTCTGACAGCTCGAAGGGCAGCACAAGCCGCTCTCCTCCCTGGGTCCACAGCCGCAGTTCGGCCTGCCCAGCGTGCGTGGTCATATAGGTACCAAACCGGACCGAGATACGCTTCAGGCCAGCAGGATCCTCGCTCTGTGCGGGCAGGAAGTGCAGCGGCACGGTGTTGTCAGATGTCAACGGTGGCGAGGGCTTCAACTCAGGCGCGGCGATTGCGGACTACGTCGCGCCGGTATGGTAGCGCTCGACCAGGAGCGAACAGCTCGCGTACGCCATCCAGGCCAGGAACAGCATTGCCAGCCCGTGCCCGGCCCGGAACAGCAGGCCATCGCGGGGTACTGCGTTGGCCGTCAGCGCCATCACCAGGCATAGACCCGGAATCAGCAGATAGCGTCCCTGGACGCCGTCAACGGTCGTTGAAGCGGGATCGGTCCACTGCACAAGCAGGGCAAGGAAGGTCATCAAGACCGACGCCAGGCAGACCACGACCAGCGTCCAGCGCGCCAAGCTCTGGGTTCGCCACCCTTCCAGGTCGAGCGACAGCAGCATCAACGCCACCAGCGTCAGCCCGGTCATGTGGTAGAAGGAAGGTGAGAAGGACGCGTCCAGCCAGCCCAGCACGCCAATGAACGACACGACGTAGAAGGACATCCGCGCCACATTGGTCCAGGTCGCGAACAGTATGGAGGTCAGTTCACCGGGATGCGTGAGAAGGTGCAACAGGCGAGCGGCATGATCGATCCGATGGCTGCTGGGGGGATAGACCGTCGTCTTCACCGTGAACAGAGTCCACGCCAGCACGAACACACTGATGGCGATCGCAATGTACGCCTGTCGACGCTCCCGCATCAGCCATGCCGCGACAAGGGGCAACAGCAGCATCGGCAGCATGTTCGCGCGACAGGCACAGACCAGCAGGACACTTATGTGGAGTGCAGCTACCGCCGTTGGTGGCGAGGCGCGGCCATCGGTGGCGATCCGCATGAAAGCCGAAAGGCCAAGCAGTGCCACGGTCGTGGCCATGGGATCAAGCACCGCCGCGCCAAACAGAAACAGGTTCATCGGCAATGCGAGCAACGCCAGAATCACCGCCGAAGGCCGATGGAGCCTGAAGGCCAGCAGCAACAGAACCCCGCAGGTCATCCATTCCAGCAGGCGGGCCAGCCGATAGGATTTGCCCACGCTCATGCCAAGCGCTTTGCCCATGCCCAGCCCTACGGCTTGTGGCGCGTACATCAGCGGGAAGTAGTAAGCGGTCCCCACTGCCGTCTGGAACTGCGGCTGGTCGCTCCACTTCACGCTGCCTGCCGCCTGCAGTTCGTCAGCCGAGACTTTGCGCTGTGACGCCCCCTTCAGTGGTTCGAAGTACGACATGTACTGCACCAGACCACTGTCAAGGTAGCCTCCCGAAGGGGACCCATCCACCGACTTCAACAGGATCTGCCCCTGCCCCATCATGTAGGCACGCTTGACATGGTCGTACTCGTCAGGCGCCTGGAACGGCGGCGTGATCGCAGACAGGACCAGGCTGACCAGCAGGGTGGCGAGCAGGTACAGCGGCCAGACCAGAGGCGCCGCACGCTCTGCCTGGGCTGACACGCGCATCAGGCCTTCCCCACTTCAAGCGCCGACCAGCGAAGCCGTGGATGGACAGCATGGCGTGGGGTTGATGCAATGTCCTGACCGAAGAAGGCAAGCAACAGCTGCACACCCAGCAATATCGGCATCGCGGCCAGCATCACCGTACCGCTGCTGGCAACCTGCCCGGTACCGATGCTGGTCAGCCAATGCTGCAGGCCATAGATCATGCCGAACAGCAACAGCGCCACGCCGGCCGGCAGTTCGAACGACGCCAGTGACAGATTACGCAGATAATAGTTGTAGAAAACGCGCTTGCCGAAGTTGCGCAGGTTCTTGAACAGGAACTCCGACAACACCTGCGAGATCTTCAGATTGCTGACTTCATCGCCATACTTGGCGTGCATCGGCACATCGAGCACCACCGCGCGCAGCGTGCTGAGCCGGAAAAGCATGTCGGTCTCGAAGAAATAGCGCTTGCTGATCCGCCCCATCGGCAGGTGGCGCGCCACATCACGGTGGATGGCGGTGAACCCATTGGTGGGATCGAACAGGTCCCAATAGCCGGAAGAGAGCTTGGTCAGGAAGGACAGCCCTGCATTGCCGAACAACCGCAGCTTCGGCATCTGCGCAATGCGCTCGAGATCGAAGAAGCGGTTGCCCTTGGTGTAGTCGGCTTCACCGGCGATGATCGGGCTGACGAAGCTTGGGATCAGCGCCGGGTCCATCTGGCCGTCACCGTCCACCTTGACAATGATGTCGATGCCGTCTTCGATCGCCGCGCGATACCCTGTCATGACCGCACCACCTACGCCCTGGTTCTCGCCATGGCGCAGAACGACAACACGCGGATCGGTGCAGTTCGCTTCAACGAAGTCGCCACTGTTCATCGGGCAACAATCGTCCACCACGTAGATCCGATGGATGTCATTCCCCATTCCATCAATGACGCCAAGGATGTGGTTGGTGACCTTGTAGGACGGAATCACAACGGCGATCTGGACAGGCATGCGCACTCTCTGAGGTTCTCCGGGCTGACCCGGCGGGTAACAAAACAAGCCGATTGTGACATCTACGACCTGTCCAGAGTGTGCAGGGGGCCGATCCGCCCCCTGCGCAGGACGCTTACTGCACGCGACGGCGCAGATAGTTCAGCAGGTCGATACGGGTGATCAGGCCCAGGAAAGTGTCGCCGTCCATCACGATCGCCACCTGGCCGCGGTCGAACACCGGCAGCAGCGCCTCGATCGGCGACTTCACGTCCAGCCGGTCCAGCTTGCTGACCATCGCGGTGGCGACGGTGTCGCGGAAGCGTGCCTCATCACCATAGACGTGCAGCAGCACGTCGCTCTCGTCGACGATGCCGACGAGCTGCTCGCCGTCCATCACCGGCAGCTGCGACACGTCGTACAGCTTCATGCGCTGGTAGGCG
This sequence comes from Stenotrophomonas maltophilia, assembly GCF_003205835.1. GTDB lineage: Bacteria > Pseudomonadota > Gammaproteobacteria > Xanthomonadales > Xanthomonadaceae > Stenotrophomonas > Stenotrophomonas riyadhensis. The sequence goes on along the minus strand of NZ_CP029773.1, from coordinate 548,419 downwards.
GTGGTCAGCAGGTCGTTCGGACCGATCACCACGGTGTCGCGCTGGCCGTACGGACGCAGGATCAGGTCGCGCAGGTCGCCGTGCTGCGGGCGCTGCAGGAAGCCGTTGTCCAGCATCCAGTAGTCGTTGTACATCTTCGACAGGTACTTGTTGCCGGTGTCCGGCACCAGCACCAGCACCTTCTTCGGCGTGGTCTGCTCCCTGCAGTACTTCAGGCCGGCGGCCAGCAGGGTGCCGGTGGACGAGCCACCCAGGATGCCTTCCTTGCCCAGCAGTTCGCGTGCGGTGTGGAAGCTCTCGGCGTCGCTGATGGCATAAGCCTTCTTGACGCGGCTGAAATCGGAAATCGACGGCAGGAAGTCCTCGCCGATGCCTTCCACCAGCCAGCTGCCCGACTTGTCGTTGAGATTGCCGTCGTTGATGTACTCGGCCAGGATCGAACCGACCGGATCGGCCAGCACCAGTTCGGTCTTCGGCGACAGCTTGGCGAAGGCACGCGACAGGCCGGTCATGGTGCCGGAACTGCCACAGCCGAACACGATGGCGTCGAGGTCACCGCCCATCTGTTCGAGGATTTCCGGGCCGGTACCGAATTCATGCGCGGCCGGGTTGTCCGGGTTGCCGAACTGGTTGATGAAGTAGGCGCCCGGGGTCTGCTCGGCGATGGTCTTGGCCAGGTCCTGGTAGTACTCCGGATGGCCCTTGGCCACGTCCGAGCGGGTCAGGCGCACTTCGGCGCCCATCGCCTTCAGGTTGAAGATCTTCTCGCGGCTCATCTTGTCGGGAACGACCAGGATCAGCTTGTAGCCCTTCTGCTGGGCTACCAGGGCGAGGCCCAGACCGGTGTTGCCGGCGGTACCTTCAACCAGGGTGGCGCCCGGCTTCAGGTCGCCGCGCTGCTCCGCCGCCTCGATCATCGACAGGCCGATGCGATCCTTGATCGATCCGCCCGGGTTGGCGCTCTCCAGCTTCAGGTAGAGCTCGCAGACGCCGGTGTCCAGGCGCTGGGCCTTGACGATCGGGGTCTGGCCGATGAGTTCGAGGACGGAAGAATGGATGGGCATTCGGAGGACTTTCGGTTCGCGCCACACAGGGCCGGACCGATGATTATCCGACGGATGGCGATGAAAGTCAGGTCGGCAGGGCCGCAGCCCATCCACCGTAAAAAAGAGATGCGGACGGCCCCGGATCGACGAGGAGACCGGTACCGCCCGCATCGGTGAGCTGTGCCTGCAGGCCAAGGCACCACCGCTTGTGGTGCCTTGGCGCGGCCGCCTCATCGGCGGTGCCGCGATGCCGGGGCAGGAGCGCCCGGCGGGGCCATCGATGGCCGGGTCACGCCGTTCCGGGCGCGACGGGGTGCGTCAAAGCGTGGGGGACGTCGTTGGGAGCGGTGTTTCGTACATTCGCAGAAGTCGTTGCTTGGCCAGCAGCTTCTCGCGCTTCATGCGACCCAGGGTGACATCATCGATCGGGAGTACACCCAACTCCGCGTCCATGCACTTCTTGTTCAACTTGCGGTGCTGGTCATGGAGTGCCCTGAACTCCGGATCACGCGCGCGACGGGCGTCGATCTCGCTCTGGGGCTGATCTTCAAACATGATGGACCTCCTTCGACAGATACACGAACGCCCCGGCCGCAAGGCACGGGGCGTTGTTCATGGAGGAGCGCCGGTCGATGCCCACCTGGACGCCTGCAACGACCTGCGGCACTGGCCTGCGCACGTCGATCTGCTGCGGTTCGCGCCCTGTTTGCATCGGCCCGGCCCTCCCATCGTCCGGTCCGCGGCATTGCGTCCCGGACGATTGACCCTACGCCTGCTCAAGGCGGGGTACAAGACCCCTGCGGCAAAAAGACCGAACCCCGCCGGGGCGGGGTTCAGGCTGAATGCTCATCGCAACGAAAAACAAACAATATCAAGCAATTACGGGGCGATGATGACCTCGGCCGAGCGTGCCCGGGTGGACGCCGCCTTCTTGCCGCTGAGCTGGATCCGGTTGCTGGCGACACCGGCCGCGACCAGGGCGTCGCGCAGCGCTTCGGCGCGTTTCTGGCCGACGCCGTTGGCACTGTCGTAGGCCTCGATGCGCAGGCGGCCCTTCTTGCCGATGTTCAGGTACTCGGCCAGTGCCTTGGCCTGGTTGCGGGCGCCACCGGACAGGCTGGAGGCGCCGGCGGCGAATGCGTCACCACTGAAGGTGAAGACCTCGCCACGGCCATCGAACTTCGAGCCCGGCAGCTTCTGCCCGGACACCAGCTCGGCTTCCTCGCGGGCCAGCTTGGCGGCATTCTGCTGGGCGGCGCTGAGGCGCTGCTGCTGCTTGCCGGCCACGCTGGTCAGCGCGTTCTCGGCGTCCTGGCGGGCCAGGGTCTCGGCCTCGGCGGCCTGGCGCAGGCGCTCAGCCTCCTCGGCCTGCATCTGCGCCTGCATGCGCAGCTGCTCGGCTTCCTGGCGGGCACGGGCGGCGTCGCGGCGGCTGGCCTCGATCAGCAGGTCGCTGCGGGTGCGCTCCAGGCGGTCGACCTCGCGCGCGGCCATCGCGGTGCGCACGGCAGTCTCGGCGATCTCCACCCGGCGCTCGGCCAGGTAGGTGGCCAGCTCCTGGTCGCGGCGCTTGGCCTTGTCCAGGGTGGCGATCGCCTGCTGGGCCTGCATGCGCTCGAAGGCGCCCAGCTCAGCCGTGTCGGGATTGGCCTGGATGGCCATCAGACGCTGGCTCAGCTGCGCCACCATCGGGTTGTCGGCGGCCATGGCCAGGGTCGGCAGCGCCAGCAGCGCAGCCAGGGTTGCGGCGGTCATCGGCTTCACCGGCGGTCCTCCCCGGTCGACAGCTGGCGTTGCAGCTGGTTGACCTCGTTGCGGCGCAGCTGCAGCTGCGCGGTGACGGTGGCTTCCTCGCTGCGGACGCGGGCCAGGTCGGCATCGGCGGCGGCACGCAGGGCCATCGCCGGGGCGTTCTTGCGCTCGCGGCGATCGCCGGCGGCGCGCTGGGCCTGCTCCAGCCCCTGCCGGGCCAGCCCGATCAGGTCCGGGGCGTACTGGTCGGCATCGGCCTGGGTGGCCTTGTCGACCGCCTGCCGGGCCTGCGCCAGTTCCAGCGCGGCGTCCTGCGCCCAGGCGGGAGCAGACAGTGCGAATGCAAACGCCATCACATACAGGCCATGGCGCATTCGTGCGAAGCTAAGTCGTTTCATTGGGGAGGCCGTACCGGTTGTCGGTTCACGGCCATTGTCGTCAAGCCGACACCGTGCTGGCAACGGGCGTCGGCCGTTTCGTTGGGGAAAATTCGCAATGGATATCGGCTACTTCCTGAAGCTGATGACCGAAAAGAACGCTTCGGACATGTTTCTGACCACCGGGGCACCGGTCTACATCAAGATCGAGGGGAAGCTCTATCCGCTGGGCAACACCGGCCTGCCGCCGGGCATGGTCAAGAAGATCGCCTACTCGCTGATGGACGAAGGCCAGGTGCCGCAGTTCGAGCGCGAGCTGGAGCTCAACATGGCCATCGCCCTGCCCGATGCCGGGCGCTTCCGCGTCAACGTGTTCAAGCAGCGCGGCGAAGTGGGCATGGTCATCCGCGCCATCCGCAGCCGCATCCCGAGCATCGAGGAGCTGAACCTGCCGCAGGTGCTGAAGGACGTCATCATGACCCCGCGCGGGCTGGTGCTGGTGGTGGGGTCCACCGGTTCCGGCAAGTCCACCTCGCTGGCGTCGATGATCGACCACCGCAACAGCACCACCACCGGTCACATCCTCACCATCGAGGACCCGATCGAGTACCTGCACAAGCACAAGATGTCGATCGTCAACCAGCGCGAGGTCGGGCTGGACACCCATGCCTTCCATAACGCGCTGAAGAACGCGATGCGTGAAGCGCCGGACGTGATCCTGATCGGCGAGATCCTGGATGCGGAGACGATGGAGGCGGCGATCGCCTTCGCCGAAACCGGCCACCTGTGCCTGGCCACCCTGCACTCCAACAACGCCGACCAGACCATCGAGCGCATCCTCAACTTCTTCCCGGAAAGCGCGCACAAGAACGTGCTGATGAACCTGGCGCTGAACCTGCGTGCGGTGATCAGCCAGCGCCTGGTGAAGAACAAGGAGGGCCGTCGCCTGCCGGCCACCGAGGTGCTGATCAACACGCCGATGATCCGCGACCTGCTGCGCCGCGGCCAGGTGCACGAGATCAAGGCCGCGATGGAAGGCTCGCTGGAGGAAGGCATGGAGAGCTTCGACCAGTGCCTGTTCCGGCTGGCCAAGGCGGGCATCATCGAGCAGGAGGAAGCGCTGCGCGCGGCCGACTCGCGCGATGGCCTGGCCCTGAAGTTCCGCCTGTCCGAAGGCAGCAGCGGCGAGCACGACCCATACGCCGATTTCTCGGCCGGGCAGCCAAGCATCACTCACGGGTTCTGACCGCACGAAAAAGGGGACGGAGGGGATTAAGTCGTAAGTGCACATACGACTTAATCCCCTCCGTCCCCTTTTTTCTTTCAGGCGGCGTCGGGCTGGTTTTCCGGGCGCGCGTGGTCGAAGGCGTCCACTGCCTGGCACGCCGCTTCGATGCGGCGCAGGGTCGGGTACGGCGTCAGGTCCAGGCCGAAGCGATGCGCGTTGTACAGCTGCGGCAGCAGGCAGATATCGGCCAGGCCGGGACGGTCACCGTGGCAGAAGGTGCCCGTCGCGCTGCTGTTGGCCAGCATCGCTTCCATCGCAGTGAAACCCTCGGCGATCCAGTGCAGGGTCCACTGCGTGCGGGCGTCGGCCGGCAGCTGCAGGGTGCGCTCCAGGTACTGCATCACCCGCAGGTTGTTGATCGGGTGGATATCGCAGGCCACCAGCTGGGCCAGCGCACGCACCCGCGCACGGCCGGCGGCATCGGCCGGCAGCAGCGGCACCTGCGGGAAGCGTTCTTCCAGGTATTCAAGGATCGCCAGCGACTGGGTCAGTGCATGCCCGTCATGCAGCAGGGTTGGCACCAGCTGCTGCGGATTGAGCGCGCGATAGGCGTCCAGGTGCTGCTCGCCACCGTCGCGCACCAGGTGCACCGGCCGGGCTTCCCAGGCCAGGCCCTTCAGCTCCAGGCCGATGCGCACGCGGTAGGCGGCGCTGGATCGCCAGTAGGTGTACAGCACGATGCCGTCGTCGACCGGGATCTCCATCGCCGCCTCCCTGCTCAGGGCCTGGTCGCCTGTTCGATGCGCTGCTCGATCGCACCGAAGATGCTGTTGCCGGCGGCATCGAGCATCTCGATGCGGACCACGTCCCCGAACGACATGAACGGCGTACTCGGCTTGCCGTCACGCAGGGTTTCGACCACACGCTGCTCGGCGAAGCACGATGCGCCCTTGCTGGTGTCTTCGTTGGCGATGGTGCCCGAGCCGACGATGGTGCCGGCGCCCAGCGGACGGGTCTTGGCCGCATGCGCGACCAGCTGGGCGAAATTGAACTGCATGTCCACGCCCGCTTCCGGTGCACCGAACCACTGGCCGTTGATGTGGGTCAGCAGCGGCAGGTGCACCTTGCTGTCCTGCCATGCGGCGCCCAGCTCGTCGGGGGTGACGAACACCGGCGACAGCGCCGAGCGCGGTTTGGACTGCAGGAAGCCGAAGCCCTTGGCCAGTTCGCCCGGAATCAGGTTGCGCAGCGAGACATCGTTGACCAGGCCAACCAGCTGGATGTGGCCGACGGCCTGTTCCGGAGTAGCGGCCATCGGCACGTCGTCGGTGATCACCACGATCTCCGCTTCCAGGTCGATGCCGTAGTCCTCGCTGACCACCTTCACCGCGTCGCGCGGGCCGTAGAAGCCGGCACTGGTCGCCTGGTACATCAGCGGGTCGGTGTAGAAGCTCTCCGGCACCTCGGCACCACGGGCGCGCCGCACGCGCTCGACATGCGGCAGGTAGGCGCTGCCATCGACGAACTCATAGGCGCGCGGCATCGGCGCGGCCAGCGCCTGCGGATCCAGGTCGAACACGCCATCGGCGTCGCCCGCGTTGAGCGATTCGTACAGGGCGTTCAGGCGCGGCGCGATGTGGCTCCAGTCCTCCAGGGCCTGCTGCAGGGTGGCGGCAATGCCGGTGGCGCGCACGCCGTGGCGCAGGTCACGCGAGACGACGATCAGGGTGCCGTCGCGGCCGCCTTCCTTCAAAGAACCAAGCTTCATGGGTGGGTGTCCGGAGTCGTGGGCAAACAAGTTTCAAGTGTAATCAAATCTGCGGCGGCGCCAAGCTGCAGCGCGGCATCGGCCCACCCTACCGTAGTGGGGGGGTTGGCAGGGCTTGCAGCCCTGCCCCTGCTTCAAGCCAAGGCAACAGCCGACGCAACAGCAACAGCGGGCATTCCGTGGGATGGCGGGGCACTGTGGGTTTGCGGGGACGCCGTAAACCCGTCCATGGGGGCTTGGTCGCGGCTTGCTCGTGTGCGCTGTCCTGCGCACACGGCAAGACCGGGGTTGGGCGTCCGGCCCAACCCGCCCGAGACATGCCTCGGGCCCATGCCGCTCACACCCCGCAAACCCACAGTACCCCGCCTTCGACAGTGGGCCGGTGGCCAGTAGATCCACGCCATGCGTGGATGAAATCTGTCAGATATCGAATGGAATTCCGGGGTCAGATCCGTTTTCCGGAGGAAAACGGATCTGACCCCAAGCCGTTCCGACAGATCGCGGAAAACTGTCGAAGGCGGGATGGGTCCGGTGGCAGGGGCGTGAGCCGCATGGATGCGGCGACCGAGCTTACATGGACGTACTTGCAGCGTCCCCTGCCACCGGACCCACCCCGCCTACCCACAGGAACCCGGCCTTTGACGTTGCTTCAGCCTCTGCAGGTGCAGAGCGCAGCCCTGCAGAGAGACCCCCTACCTGAACAGGCCTTTTTGCGTGAAGTCTCAAACATCGTTTAGACTTGCAGGGTCTGCAGCGGCCGTCCGTTTCCCTCCGGGACCGCCGGCGACCTGGGTCCGCCCTCTTCGCCCGCCCCCACTCCGACGCCGTTCGTCACGCATTCCAGCCTGCGCTTCGTGCCGGCTGCACCCAATTCTCGCAGCGCGGTTCACGGGAACGCTCCGAGTCAGCCGATCAGTTTGATCTGCCCCCGTCTGTCCAGTCGGACAGGCGTTTCTTGTACTTGGAGCAAACTCAATGTCTTTTGAATCGCTGGGCCTGGCGCCCTTCCTGCTGCGTGCGCTTGCCGAGCAGGGCTACGAAAACCCGACCCCGATCCAGCAGCAGGCGATCCCGCTGGCGCTGGCCGGTCGCGACCTGCTGGCCGGTGCACAGACCGGTACCGGCAAGACCGCTGCCTTTGGCCTGCCGCTGCTGCAGCACCTGGGCACCGCCTCGCAGGAAGTGCGCAGTGGCCCGCGCAAGCCGCGCGCGCTGATCCTGGCCCCGACCCGCGAGCTGGCCACCCAGGTGCATGACAGCCTGCGCGGCTACAGCAAGTACCTGCGCATCCCCAGCGCCTGCATCTACGGTGGCGTCGGCATGGGCAACCAGCTGGACATCCTGCGCCGTGGCGTGGACCTGCTGGTGGCCTGCCCGGGCCGCCTGATCGACCACCTGGAGCGTCGCAGCATCGACCTGTCCGGCATTGAACTGCTGGTGCTGGACGAAGCCGACCGCATGCTCGACATGGGCTTCCTGCCGTCGATCAAGCGCATCCTGGCCAAGCTGCCGAAGCAGAACCGCCAGACCCTGCTGTTCTCGGCCACCTTCGAGGACAACATCCGCCAGCTGGCGCTGGAGTTCATGCGCAACCCGGAACAGATCCAGGTGACGCCGAAGAACACCGTGGCCGAAACCATCACCCACCGCGTGCACCCGGTCGATGCCGGTCGCAAGCGTGACCTGCTGCTGCACCTGCTGGCGCAGGACAGCCGCGAGCAGACCCTGGTGTTCGCCCGCACCAAGCACGGCAGCGACAAGCTGGCCACGTTCCTGGAAAAGTCGGGCATCAAGACCGCGGCGATCCATGGCAACAAGAGCCAGGGCCAGCGCCTGCGTGCGCTGGGCGACTTCAAGGCCGGCCGCGTGACCGTGCTGGTGGCCACCGACATCGCCGCGCGCGGCATCGACATCAACGAGCTGCCGAAGGTGATCAACTTCGACCTGCCGATGGTGGCCGAAGATTACGTGCACCGCATCGGCCGCACCGGCCGCAACGGCGCGACCGGCCAGGCGATCTCGCTGGTGGCGCAGGATGAAGTGAAGCTGCTGCGCGCGATCGTGCGCCTGCTGGGCCGTGACATGGACATCCGCGATGTGCCGGGCTTCGAGCTGCAGACGCCGATCCGCTGGGGCAACAGTGCGCCGGGCAAGGCCGAGCACGATACCGGCGAGCGCGCACCGCGCAAGAGCCACGCGCGCCGTCCGCACGGCGATGCGCCGCGCCATGCACATGCGGGCCCGAAGAAGGCCGGTGGTGGCCGTCGCGAGGGCGGTGGCAATGGCCAGCAGCGTGCAGGCGCCGGTCAGGGCCAGCGTCGTGGCGGTGGCGGCAATGGTGGCGGCCGTGGCCGCGGCCAGGGTGGCAACGGCGGCGGTCGCGCCGGCTGATCACAGCTGACAGCTGTTGTGCTTCCCGCTGCGCGGGAGGCTATCGAGGGACGGCGCTGACGCGCCGTCCTTTTTTGTTGCTGGCTACCGTGAGTAGAAGCCGGCGGTGCGTTGCGCTGAGGGCGGATGGGCGTGGGGCCAGCGCAAAACACGCCGTAAACCCATCCATGGGGGCTCGGTCGGCGCATCCATGCGCCTCACGGTTTTGCGCTGGCCCCACGCCCATCCGCTTCAAGCATTGCCTGCGCCTTCTTGTCCCGCCGGGTAGCCGGGAGAAGAAAGATCAAATTCAAGTTCAAATTCAAGAGCAAGTGCCGATGCTTTTGCTTTTGCCCATGCTCCCGCCTTGGGGTTCGATGCATCCGCGCCCGCAGGAAATTGTCGAGGGGAGGCCCGGAGGCCCAGGCAGGACCGTTGGCGCCATGGATGGCGCCATCGAGCCCCCATGGATGGGTTTACGGCGTGTCCTGACTGGGCCTCCGGGCCTCCCCCAGCCAGGTAAAAATCAAGGCGCCAAACGCCTCAACCCCGCGCTTTACTCGGATTCACCAGATTCCCGAAGAAGACCGCGTTGATCAGCAGTCGATCCGTCCCGTGCCAGTACTTGCGATGCGCCGGATCATCGGCAAACAGCACCACGTTGCCCTGCCCCTGCGCCGACACCAGCAGCCACGCGCTGCCTGCCACCCGCGCGCGGTTGCGCTCGGACAGATAGCCATTCACCCGCGGCGGCGTGTCGATGCGCACCACCGTCGAGAACGGGTTCGCGCTTGGCTGCAGCGTCACCGTGTTTTCCTTGTTGATCGCCAGCTGCCGCCGCGGCACCCCGAACGCCAGCGGATGGCTGGTATCCACGTCGGCACTGAGGATGTTGCCGCTGACCCGCTCGATCGCGGCGATGTCACGCTGGTCGCCGAACGCACGGCGGCTCTCGTCAGCGGTTTCTTCTTCCTTGCCAAGCTTCTCGCCGTCGGCCAGCTTCTGTTCGATCGCCCACTTCGAGGCACTGCCGTACGTCACCAGCGAGCCACCGGCCTGTACCCAGCGCTTCAGTGCAGCCACCGCCGTGGCATCGACGCCGGTATAGGTGCCGCCGGACAACACGATGGTGGTGTAGCGGTCCAGCGGCACTTTGCCCAACTGTTGCGGATCCAGCTTGCTGGCCGGCAACCGCAGCTGCTGGTCCAACAGGAACCACGCCGATCCGATTTCGGTGGCGGCCACGCCCTCGCCCATCACCAGTGCCACCGCAGGCTTGCGCAGCGCTTTGACGCCGTCACTGCCGAGGTCGATGCCTTCGCGGCTGCGGCCACTGGACAGCGCGTGCACCTGCACACCTGCCTCGCGTGCGGCGGACGTTACTGCCTCAAGCAGCGCCGCACCCTGCAGCGACTGCCCAGTGACCGGAATGACCAGGCTGCCGGCGGCGAAGCTGACCTCGCCCTGCGCGGTCGCGGTGGTGAACGGCTGGAATGCCGCGCGTGCATTCACGCCCTTGCCCTGCAGCGCGGCCAGCGCGCGCCCCGCGTTGTAGTCGCGCCAGTCAATCGCGTAGGCGAATCCAGCCTGGCCGCCCAGCACCACGCCCGGCTCGGCCGGCAGCGCGGTCACGCGTGGGCCACCATCGATACGGCTGCGGCTACCGGCGAAGGCCACGCCGTAGGCCGGTGCGATCGCGTAGCTGGTGCTGCCGTAGAACACATCGCCCTTGATCGGCGGCGTCTCGGCAAAGATCGAATGCACCAGGCGGAACTGCGCCTGCTGCACCGGCACCACGTAGGCGCTGCCGGCATCGAAGCGCTGGCCATCGACACTGACGTCACGATCCAGCGCGCGCACCTCGATGCGATGCAGCAGCAACAGTTCCAGCAGGCGCCGGGTCAGTGCCGGATCATGCGCATCGCCGAACACAAAGCTCTTCACCGGCTGCTGTGCGGCCTGCTTCAGCGCGCTCTGGAAGAACTGCTTCTGCAGGTCGAACAGGCCGCTGCGCTCGGTCACTGCACCCCGCACCGTGCCCAGCCCGGTAGCGACCTGGTTGCGGATGGTGAACGGGAAGGTCAGCAGGCCGTTCACCGACTCCTGCACGCGACCGCGCGAGCTGGCCTGCTCGACGGTAACGCCGACAGCGCCATGGAAGTCCGGGTAGGTGGAGCCGTAGACCGGCGAGAAGTTGTCGAAGTTCTCGCCGGTGTAGTACAGCGAGCCCAGCGCATCCAGCGCCTGCGCGTGGTACTTGGCCAGGGTCTTGTTGAATTCATACGACGCCGCCGGAATCAGCGGGCTGTGCATGCTCTTCGGCGACGGCTCGAAGTAGTAGGTGCTGTCCTTGCCCATCTCGTGGAAGTCGATCTGCACGTTCGGGTACCACTGGTGGAACACCTCCACCTTCGGCCGTGAGTCCTGCTGGGTCAGGGCCAGCCAGTCGCGGTTGAGATCGGTGAAGTAGTGGTTGGTGCGGCCCTGCGGGAACGGCTCGACGTGTTCCTTGTCGGCCGGGTCGGCCGAGGCCGGATCGGAGGCCCAGGCGTTGTGCCAGTTGGCGGCACGATCACGGCCATCCGGGTTCTGCGCCGGGTCGAACAGCACCACCGCCTGCTGCAGCCACTGCTGGGTTTCGGCGCTGCGGTTGGCCACCAGGTAGTAGGCCGTCAGCATCGCCGCCTCGGCACTGGAGGTCTCGTTGCCATGCACGCTGTAGCCCAGCCACACCACCACCGGGCTGTCACCGGCGGCGCTGCGCGGCTGCGCCGGATCGGCCAGGGTCGCGTGCTGCTGGCGGATCTGTTCCAGCCGCGCGTGGTTGCCTGCAGCAGTGACGGTGGCGATCAGCAGCGGGCGACCTTCATAGCTGCGGCCGATCTCGCGCACGCTGATCCTGTCCGAGCGTTTCGCAAGTTCCTGGAAGTACGCCACCAGCTGGTCGTGCCGGGTGTAACGGCTGCCGATCGGGTAGCCGAGGAACTGCTCCGGCGTGGGCACCGCTGCATCGAACGCCGCTGCGTCGGTGACCTGCGGGAAGAAATACGCGCTCTGTGCCTGCACCGGCTGCGGCGGGGACAGTGCGGTGGCGGCGGCAAGCAGCAACGGAAGAACGGCACGACGATGCAAGGACACGATGACTCCCCTGGAACACAACGGCAGACAGTCGCGCGGCCGGTCCCTTCAGGTGACCGGCCGCGGCGGATGGATCAGAAGCGGTAATCGAAGCCCAGCGTGAAGTAGCGGCCACGCAGGTCGTACTGGCTGAAGTCGTACGGCGCGCGGATGCCCGGGAACGAGGCGTCGTACGGCGGCGTCTTGTCGGCCAGGTTCTGCACCTTGGCGTACACGGTCAGCTTGTCGATGCCGGTGTAGGCCAGGTACAGGTCGTACTGGCTGTAGCTGCCGACACGCTGCTGCACGGCCGTGGCGGCGGTACTGGCTTCCTGGCGGTAGCTGCTGGTGTAGTACCAGGTCACGGCTGCGTTGAAGTCGCCGTACGTCCAGTCCAGCGTGGTGGTGGCCTTGTCCTTGGGCAGTGTTGCACCCAGGTTGCTGCCGGCGTAGTCCACCAGTGGGCCGCCGACCACGGTCGGGCGACGGTAGTCGCGCACGTGGGTGTAGGCCGAGGACACGGTGAAGTCGCCGAGCGCAGCGGTCGGGATGCGCTGGCGCAGCTCGACGTCGATGCCCGAGGTCTTCAACTCGCTCAGGTTCTGGTAGCGGTTGTAGACCGCCTGCAGCTTGCCACGCTCATCGCGCTGCACGGCACCGGCGACATTGTCGTTGACCAGGGTCTGGGTGTTGTTGGTGCCGACCAGGTTGTCCAGCTGGATACGGTAGTAGTCCACGCTCAGGTTGGTGTTGGCCCACGGCGACAGCACCACGCCGAAGTTCACGCTCTTGGTGCGTTCGGGCTTCAGTTCGTTGTTGCCGACGGTGAAGAAGGTGGGGTTCTGGCGCGAGCCCGGCACGTCCGGGTCCCGCGGATCGACCACGCTGCCGTAGGCGATGCTGGTGCTGTTGGAGTTTTCCGACAGCGACGGTGCACGGAAGCCCTTCGAGGCGGAGGCACGCACCAGCAGGAAGTCGAGCGGCTGCCAACGCAGGCCGATCTTCGGCGAGAACGCGTCGCCGAAATCATCGTAGTGATCGGCGCGCGCGGCAGCGGACAGCTCCAGCGTCGATGCCAGCGGCACGTTCACTTCGGCGTAGGCGGCGCTGACCTGGCGCTGGCCATGTACTTCGGCGATGGCCGGGCGTACCTGCAGGCCGGCATCGATCTGCCACGGGTTGTTGGAATCGAGCTTCTCGCGGCGCCACTCGGCACCAGCGGCGAAACCAATTTCGCCGGCCCAGGTGTGGCCCAGGCTTCCGGAAATCTTCGCGTCGACGCCCTGCAGCTTGGACTCGGCCGGGCGCAGCGTGGCGATGTTGATCGAATCACGTACCGACTGCGGCGTGGCCGCCGGGTTCAGCAGGTTGTAGCTGCCGGTGGCCAGTGCGTTGGCCAGCGCCCAGCGGTTGGCGAAGCCGCCGGACACACTCTCGCGCTCGCTGCTGCGCGCACCGAATGCAGCCACTTCCCAGTCCCAGTTGGCAGTGGTGCCGCGCAGGCCGAACACGCCGCGATAGGCGGTGGAGCGGTTGGTCTTGATCGTGCCGCCGAGGTCGAAGAAGGTGTATTCGATCGGGATCGCGCGACCGTACGGGTTGTACGGATTGTTGGCCGGCAGCAGCGATGACACCGGCTCGGCCAGGCCGCTGTCTGCGTTCAAGGCGAAGCGGCCACTTTCCAGGGTGAAGAACGGGCTGCTGCCGAACCACGCGGCACTCTTGATCTGGCTGTACAGCACTTCGCCGAAGGCTTCGACATTGTCGTTCAGGCGGAAGGTGCCGTTGGCATAGGCCTGGTAGCGCTTGGTCGAGGGGATCAGCGTGGTGAACGGTGCCTGGTTGAAACCGCAGGTGTCGCCGGCCAGGCCGTCGATCGGCGCGCTGGCGACGCGGGTGGTACCGGTCGGGCAGTTGCCGTTGGCGTCGAGCATCGGCACCGACACGCCGTTGACCAGATAGCGCGCGCCCTTGGCCGACCAGCCGTTCCAGCGGCCACCGGGCTTGTCGGTATAGATGCCGCTCCTGGTCAGGTTGCGCTCGTCCTGGTCCAGGCGCTCGCGGTTGTAACCCTGCAGGCTGAAGAGGATGTTGTAGCCATCGGTGTCGAGATCACCGAGGCCGCCGACGAACTTCAGGTTCTGCTCGTGCAGGCCACCCTGGTCGGCACCGCCGAAGCTGCCGCCGATCTCGGCGCCTTCGAAGTTCTGCCGGGTGATGATGTTGACCACGCCGGCCACGGCGTCGGAGCCGTACACCGCCGAGGCGCCGTCCTTGAGCACTTCGATGCGTTCGACCGCGACCAGCGGCAGCGCGTTGAGATCGACGAAGGTGTCGGACAGGCCACCGGCCGGGAAGCCGTAGTTGGCCAGGCGGCGGCCATTGAGCAGCACCAGCGTGTTCTTCTGCGACAGGCCACGCAGGCCGATGCCGGCCGAGCCGGAGGCCCAGCCGTTGTTGGTGGTTTCGTTGCTGGCGTTGCCTGTGTTGGCCGAGATCGAACGCAGCACGTCGGCCACGGTGGCCTTGCCGGTCTGTTCCAGCTGCTGGCGGCCAATCACCTGCACCGGGTTGGAGGCTTCGGTATCGGTGCGCTTGATGTTGGAACCGGTGACGCGCACGGCGGCCAGGGTGCTGGCTTCGCCACTGGCGTCGGCGGAGGTTTCGGCGGCGGCGGACAAAGGCGCGGCCAGAGCGACGGCCAGGGCCGCCACGAGCAGGGTGTGCTTGGGCATGACGATGTGGGGGAGGTGAAAAGGACGACGAAGTTCCGCAGTAGTCCATGCCTGGCCGGGGTCCGGCCAATAACATCTCTTCATACGGATATAAGAGAAACTATCATCTCTTCATCCGGATGGAAAGAAATTCTTCACGAAGACCCAACATCCGCTCAGGCTGCCCGGCCACCTGCGGCGTACAATCGCGCCATGGAAATCTTCAAAGTCTTCATGCTCGAGGCGGCGCACCGCCTCCCCAACGTGCCGCCGGGGCACAAGTGCGCGCGCCTGCACGGCCACTCGTTCCGGGTGGAACTGAAGGTCGAGGGCGAGCCGGGTGCGCAGACCGGCTGGATCATGGACTTCGGCGACGTCAAGGCGGCCTTCCAGCCGATCTATGACCGCCTGGACCATCACTACCTCAATGACATCCCCGGCCTGGAGAATCCGACCAGCGAGAACCTGGCGGTGTGGATCTGGAACGAACTCAAGCCGAGCCTGCCGGCGCTGAGCGAGATCACCGTGCACGAAACCTGCACGTCGGGGTGCCGTTACCGCGGCCCCACTGCCTGATCAACCCATTGATCTGAAAGGTGTTTCAAAGGCGCCTTGGGCGCCTTTGTTATTTTTGTTGCATTGCCGCATCAACGGCGTATGCTGCATTGCATCAAGCCACTCCCTGATGCCCCCATGGCCGCCGCCTTCAGCGATCGCTTCAGTGATGCCACCCGCCAGCTCGCCGCCGCGGCAACGCGTGCGAACCGGTTGGCGTTGGAGAACGCGGAAAGCATGTTCGGCGTGCAGCTGAAGGTGATGGAGCGCAACCTGACCGCGACCAGCGGCTGGCTGGGCGAACTGGCCCGCAGCGAGGATGCGGCCGGGATGCTCAACAAGGGGGCGCAGCTGTGGCAGGACAACCTGCAGCGGCTGGGCCAGGCCCAGCAGGACGTGGTCGGCCTCGGCCTGCAGGCCGGCAAGGCCTGGTCCGAACTGGTGCAGGGCTACAACGAATCAACGGCGGACGCGAGCAACCACTGACGCGACGCAACGCTCATTGCGTGGGTCCCTCCCCCCACGCAATCCGGACCCGGCAGATCCCTCCCTCTGCCGGGTCTTTTTTTGCCTGGCGTTCGGATCGCGAAGCGCGTCTTCGTCCGGAATCGCCGCGAACTGATGGGCCTCGTCGGGGTGGGCAGGGGCCTGGGCAAATGTCCCCCGGCGCCGGCCGTTGGCCGTCACCT
Organism: Stenotrophomonas maltophilia; assembly: GCF_003205835.1. Classification (GTDB taxonomy): domain Bacteria; phylum Pseudomonadota; class Gammaproteobacteria; order Xanthomonadales; family Xanthomonadaceae; genus Stenotrophomonas; species Stenotrophomonas riyadhensis. Next base: position 532,803 of record NZ_CP029773.1, on the reverse strand, counting down.
CCTCCTTTACTTTGCCCACACCCCTGCCCACCCCGACGAGGCTCGGCGTGCGGTGAGGAGAGCGCAACGCGCGCGGGCGACTTTCAACGAGGCGCCGACGAACTCCGAACGCAGGGCGGAGGCCCTTGCGTACGAAGTAAAGGGGGAGGTGACGGCCAACGGCCGGCGCCGGAGGACATTCGTACGCAAGGGCCTCCGCCCTGCGCCACGCAGAACACACCGCGAAGGAACCTCAGCGCCCGCGACCACCGTGCCAGTGCTGATGCCACGCCTGGAACATCAGCACGTTCCACAGGTGCGTGTGCCACTTGCGCTCACCACGCAGGAACGCCTCCCAGATACCGCGCACGCGCGCAACATCGAAACACCCCTGGTTGCGCAGCAGCTGCGGATCCAGCAGCGCCTCCGCCCAATCGCGCAGCGGGCCGGCCAACCAGCGCGCCATCGGCGGACCGAAACCGCGCTTGGGGCGGTACACCAGCGGTTCCGGCAGGTAGCGCGCCAGCAGGTGCTTCAGAATCCGCTTGTGCTCGCCATCGTGGTACTTCAGGTGCTGCGGCAGGCGCCAGGCCAGGCGCACCACCTCCATGTCCAGCAGCGGCGCACGCGTCTCCACGCCCGCCGCCATGCCCGCGCGATCGACCTTGGCCAGGATGCCCTCGGCCAGATCCATGCGGAAATCCAACAGCTGGATGCGCGCCTCGGCCGGCAGCGCAGTGTCCTGCTGCTGGAAGATCGTCATCGGCTCACGTGCGCCCAGCACCACCTGCGCCGGCTGCCGCCAGCGCGTCACTCGCTGCAGGTAATGCCCTTCCACATCGTTGGCGGCAACCTCGGCCACCAGCGCACGCCAGCCGCCCAGGCGGCCACGCTCCACGTTCATGCGGTTGCCACTGCGCCGCGCCAGGTCACGCACCCAGTCCGGCAAGCCACCGCACAGGCGTGCATTGCGCAGTGCGCGGCCATAGCTGGGATGACCGAAGAACAGTTCATCACCGCCATCGCCGGTCAGCGCCACCGGCTTGCGCGCGCCCAACAGTTCACTGGCCAGCAGCGTCGGCAGCTGCGACGCATCAGCGAACGGCTCGCACCAGACCTGCGGCAGCCGCTGCAGCAGATCCAGGCCCTGCCGCGCGTCCATCCGGTGCAGGTGGTGCTGCACACCCAGATGGCGCGCGACCTGCGAGGCCCAGTCGCTCTCATCATGGCCGGGATCATCGAAGCCGACCGTCCACGCTTCGATCGGAAGCGTCGACTGCGCCTGCATCATCGCCGTCACCAGCGAGGAATCGGTGCCGCCGGACAGGAACGCACCGCAGGCCAGCGGCGAATGCATGCGTGCGGCGATGGCCTTCTGCAGCACAGCTTCCAGCTGGTCGGTCGCCTGCTCCAGGCTCGGCGCCGGCTGCAGCGGTTCCTGCAGTGCGCTCTGCATCGCATCGCGTGCGCACCAGTAGCGCGCGCCCCCCTGCGCGGCCTGGCTGGAGTAACCCGCGGCATGGTCGCTGAGATCGATGCGCAGCATCGCGCCCGCCACCAGCTTGTGGATGCCGCGGTAGATGGTGTGCGGCGCCGGCACATAGTCATGGCGCAGCAGCAGGCTCAGTGCGTCCTGATCAATGCTTGGGGCAAAGCCGGCGAACGCCTGCAGCGCCTTCAGCTCGGAGGCAAACAGGAACTGTCCCTGGTACCAGCCGTAATACAGCGGCCGCTCGCCCACCGGGTCACGGGCCAGCCACAACTCACGCGATTCGCGGTCCCACACACTGAAACCGAAGGCGCCCTCGATGCGCGACAGCGCCCGCTCCACGCCCCACTCGACGATCGCCTGCAGCAGCACGCGGGCATCGCTGCAGCTGCGCGGCAGATCACGCAGCTGCGACTGCAGATCAACGCGGTTGTACAGGCGCCCATCCAGGCACAGCACGTAACGGCCGCAGTCCGAGCTCAGCGGCTGCAGCGGGGTGTCGGTCGGCGCCCGGCAGTGGCCCAATGCGAGGCCGGCCTCGGCGTCGGTCCAGTAGCCGATCCGGCCGCGGCCGCGTTGCTGCAGGGCGCGCAGCATCGGCGCCAGCTGCTGCAGCAGGTGCTCGTCCTCGGCCGGCGGCAGCCAGGCCCCGACCACGCCGCTCATCGGGCACCTCCGCAGCGGCAACGGCGGGACGGGTTCAGCAGGCAGAGGGCGGCGGGCGACATGGGGACGGCACGCGGAACGGAGGAGACTCCATGCTCGGCCCGTCCCCCACCCGGCGTCAGTCGCTTTGCTGTCAGCGATGGTCACCGGACGTATCACGAAGGTAACGTTTTGTAACGGCAACCGGCTATGCTGGGCGCCAAGTTGTTGCCGGGGCTGAGACCCGGCCCGTGCGCCAGCAACCCCGGCTGAATGGCGCCCGCCCCCTGGACCCGGGTGGCCCGACGGCTGGGATAGCATCGCCGCGCTCGTGCCGTGGCGGTACGTTTGCGCCCACGGAGGCCTTGAAAATGCTGGATATCGTACTGGTCGAAGACGATGCCCGCCTGGGTACGATGGTCAGTGACTATCTGCAGCGGCATGGTTACCAGGTCGCCCACGAACGCAGCGGCGAGCGTGCGGTGACCCGGATCCTGGCCGAGAAGCCGGCCCTGGTCCTGCTCGATGTCGGCCTGCCGGACCAGGATGGTTTCGAAGTGTGTCGGCAGATCCGACCCCACTACGATGGCATCATCTGCGTGCTGACGGCCCGTACCGACAACATCGACCAGGTGCTGGGGCTGGAGCTGGGCGCCGACGACTACATCGGCAAGCCGATCGAGCCGCGGGTACTGCTGGCCCGCCTGCGCGCCCACCTGCGCCGCCACCGCCGGGTCGAACCGCGGGATGGCAGCCTGCGCTTCGGCGAGCTGAACATCGACCCGTCCACCCGTAATGTGCACCTGCAGGGCGCCCTGCTGGAGCTCACCACCGCCGAGTTCGACCTGTTGTTCCTGCTGGCCAGCAATGCCGGCCAGATCCTGGACCGCGACGCGCTGCTGCGCGGCCTGCGTGGCATCGCCTTCGATGGCCTGGATCGTTCGATCGATGCCCGCATCTCGCGCCTGCGCCGCAAGCTGGGCGACAACCCCGAGCAGCCGGAACGGATCAAGACCGTCCGTGGCCGCGGCTACCTGTTCAGCCGCTCGGCATGGGGATGAAACGCACACCCTCGGCGATGCGCGGCCACGCCTTCCACTTCCTGCGCTACGGCATCGGCTTCCTGGTTGCCCACCTGTTGCTGATCGTGCTGGGCCTGTGGGCCTGGGATGCCCTGCTGGAAGACCGCACTGAAGCCGGACTGCAGGCCGAGATGCGCGGCACACATGCGCTGCTGCAGCATCGCTTCGCCGAGACACCACGCGAGCAGTGGCCGGCGCTGGCGCGCGAACTCGACGCCGATTTCGCCTACGCGCTGCGCATGGTGCCGCTGGCCGAGGCAGTAAAGGAGCTGCCGGCCAGCCAACGCCCGCCGTTCAACAACGGCCGCGTGCAGATCGACCTGGAGCACATGCGCAGCCTGCAGCGGATCGGCGACAGCGACTATGCGGTGATGCTGGGGCCGCTGGACGAAGCGCTGCCGGATGAAGGCTGGCAGGACAGCGAAGTATCCGGTGTGGCGATCCTGCTGCTGATCCTGATGGTGGCGGTGGCACTGCCGATGTACGTGATGGTCTACCGGCTGTGGCGCGACGTCTCTCAGTTGGCCCAGGCGGCGCGGCAGATGCGCGACGGCCAGCTGGACACGCGTGCACCGCGTGCCGGTACTGCCCTGGTACGGCCGTTGGCGAATGCCTTCAACCACATGGCCGAGCAGCTGCAGCAGCTGCTGGAAAGCCAGCGCGTGCTGGCGCAGGCGGTGGCGCACGAAGTACGCACGCCGTTGGCGCGGATGCGTTTCGGCCTGGCCGACCTGGAGGACACCGCGCTCGATGATGTGCAGCGCGATGCACTGGGCGGGCTGCGCACCGACGTCGATCGCTTGCAGCACCTCACCGATGCCGGCGTCGAGTACGCCGCACTCGGTCGCTGCCATCAGCTGACCCGCCAGCGCCTGCAGCTGGCGGCGCTGGTACGTGGCGTGGTGGCCCAGTTCGCACCGCTGCCAATGCCGGTGCAGCAGGCGCTGTCACCGGTAGGCCTGGTCAACGTCAATCGGCACATGCTGGAACTGGCGCTGCGCAACCTGCTCGGCAATGCCCTTCGTTATGCGCGGCGGCAGATCCGCATCGCCAGCACGGTCAACGACGGCTGGCTGTGCCTGCAGGTGGAGGACGACGGTCCCGGCATCGCGCCGGAACTGCGCGGCCAGGTGCTGCAGCCTTACGTCCGGCTGGACCCGGGCAGCCCCGGTTTCGGCCTCGGTCTGGCGCTGGTGCAGGTGGTGGCCGACAAGCATGGCGGCCACGTCGAGGTCACCGATTCGGAGTTGGGCGGTGCCTGTATCCGCCTGCACCTGCCGCTGGAGACCGGCGGCATCGTGGAGTGCGAAGCGGCCTGCTAGGCCGCTGGCTCCGCACGCGGCAAGGCAAATACGAACAGCGCGCCCCGCTCGCTGTCGCGCAGCTCGATCCTGCGGCCATGCAGCTGCACGATGCGCTGCACGATCAACAGGCCCAATCCGCCGTTCTCGCCGCGCCGCGCGCCCAGCGCGGCCGGCGCCTGGAACAACTGGTTTCGCAGCGCTGGCGCCACCCCGGGGCCATCATCGGCCACGCTGACCTCCACGCTGTCGGGCGTGGCACGCAGGCGCACCTCGATCTGGCCACCGTCGGGCGCATGCCGCAGCGCGTTGTCGAGCAGATTGGTCAGCACCCGCTCGACCAGGCCCAGGTCGGCGCGGACCAGCGGCAGGCCGGGCGGAAACGCCGCGTGCAGCTGCTGGCCACGCGCCTGCGCGGCCAGCTCGAACTTCTGCAGTACGTCCTGCAGCAGTTCCGGCAGCGCGAACACTTCCCACTCCAGGCGCACTTCGCCATGTTCCAGCCGCGCCAGCTCGAACAGCGCGCGTGCCAGGCGACCGACCTTGGCGCTCTGCGCCAGCGCAATGCCGAGGTAGCGGCGGCGCTCGTCCGGCGACAGCGTGGCGTCCTTCAGCGCCAGCGTTTCCAGATAGCCGTGCAGCGACGACAACGGCGTGCGCAGGTCATGCGAGATGTTGGCCACCAGTTCGCGCCGCTGCAGGTCCTGCTGGCGCAACTGCTGCCATTGCTCACCCAGCCGCTGCGCCATCTGCGCGTGCGCGTGTTCCAGGATCACCAGTTCATCGCGCTCACCGGGCCGCAGTGGCTCTGGCGGCGGCAGTGGGGTCGGCGCGTCGATGTCGAACGCCTGGATGCGCCGGGTCAGCCGCCGCAGTGGGCGGGTCACCCAGTAGAACGCCACCAGCCCGGCCAGCAGGCCGAGGCCCCCCACCAGCACGACTGACCACAGTGTGGTGTTCCATTGGCTGCCCGCGGCGAGATCGTCGGCCAGCATCTGCCGGTGCTCGCCGACCAGCACCACGTACACATAGCCGGCCTGGCGGCCCTGCACGATCAACGGTGCGGCACTGAACACCTTGCGGCCATCGGCACTGCGCGGGTCATCACCGAGGATCGGCAACGGCGCACCCGACAGCAGACGGCGCAGCGGTGCCACGTCCACCTTGTTGCGCACCAGATGGCCACTGGGCGCATCGTGGCCCAGGATGCGTCCCTGGTCGTCCAGCAGATAGACCTCGACGCTGGGATTGACCGCCATCAACTGGCCGAACAGCGCGCGCACCGCCGCATCGCGCATGCCGCTGGTATCCATCAGCTCGCTGCGCTGGGCGATGTGCTCGGCCAGGCCCAGCGACAACCGCTGCACCACCTCCTGCTCGTGGCGGGTGTTGGCGCGCATCTGCAGTGCCAGCAGCGCCATGCAGCACATCAGCATCAGCGCGGCGGTCACCACCGCCAGCTTCTGCCACAGGTTCGGCTTGATCATGCCGCCGCCCCGGCCGGATCGACCAGCTTGTAGCCGCGGCCCCACACCGTCAGCAATCGCCGCGGGTTCGCCGGGTCGGGTTCGATCTTGCTGCGCAGGCGGTTGATGTGGGTGTTGACCGTGTGCTCGTAACCATCGTGCTGGTAGCCCCAGACCTGGTTGAGCAGTTCCATGCGTGCGAACACCTGGTCCGGGTGACGGGCGAAGAACAACAGCAGGTCGAACTCGCGCGGGGTCAGTTCCAGCGCGTTGCCATCCACCGACGCGGTGCGCGCCACCGGATCGAGCTGCAGCCCGCCCAGCTCGATCGCACCGGCATCGATGCGCGCGCTCTGTGCCATCGCCTCGGCGCGGCGCAGCAGCGCGCGCACCCGTGCCACCAGTTCCGGCATCGAAAAGGGCTTTGCCAGGTAATCGTCCGCGCCGAGCTCCAGGCCAACGATTCGCTGGGTTTCGCTGCCACGCGCACTGATGATGATGATCGGAACGTAGCGTGCCATCGCGCGTGCGCGCTGGCACACCTGCAGCCCGTCCACGCCGGGCAGCATCACGTCCAGCACCAGCGCATCCCACGGGCCGTCCTGCTCGAGCAGGCGCAGGCCGGCATCGCCGCTGGCGGCATGGGCGACGTCGTAACCCTCATCGCCCAGATGCATGCGCAGCAGGTCGGCGATGTGGGCATCGTCTTCAACGATCAGCACGCGTTTGGCGGACATCGGCAGCTCGGGGCCAGTGGGGAGGCTGGCTGCATTGTGGCGCGGGACGGCCGCCGATACCTCACGAAAAATTGAATCCTGCGTGAGGATTCGTTGACCCGGGCGGGCGCAGCATGGCCCCGTCGCCCCTTCCCGGAGTCCGCCATGTCCCTCTCCCGCCGCCATCTGCTGGGCCTGGGCGGTGTTGCCACCGCCGCCGGGCTGCTCGGCCTGGGGGCCTGCAGCCGCGCCGCCCCGGCCGCCGCCGAAGCGCGTCCGTCGCGACAGTTCGAGGTCATGCACAGTGATGCCGAGTGGCGCCAGCGCCTGACCCCGGCGCAGTACGCGGTGCTGCGCCAGCAGGCCACCGAACGGCCGTGGAGCAGCCCGCTCAACAAGGAACACCGGCAGGGCACCTTCGCCTGCGCCGGCTGTGCACTGCCGCTGTTCTCCTCCTCCACCAAGTTCGAAAGCGGCACCGGCTGGCCCAGCTTCTGGGCGCCGCTGCACAACGCCATCGGCGAAGACCGCGACGTCACCTTCGGGATGCTGCGGGTGGAGGTGCACTGCCGCCGCTGCGGCGGCCATCTCGGCCATGTGTTCAACGATGGGCCACGCCCGACCGGACTGCGCTACTGCATGAACGGTGCGGCGATGGTGTTCGTTCCCGGTGCCACTGATGGCACTGCCGACGGCTGGCGGGTGCCGGTCGGTTCTTCCCCTGCTTCCGGAGCCTGACGATGCTGCTGTTGCTGCTTGCCTATCTGGGGGGCGCGCTGACCCTGCTCAGCCCCTGCATCCTGCCGGTGCTGCCGTTCGTGTTCGCGCGTGCCGACCGTCCGTTCCTGCGCAGCACGCTGCCGCTGCTGCTGGGCATGGCGCTCACCTTCACCGTGGTCGCCAGCCTTGCCGCGGTGGGCAGCCAATGGGTGGCACAGGCCAACCAGGTCGGACGCTGGATCGCCCTGCTGCTGATGGCGCTGTTCGCGATCGCGCTGCTCTGGCCGCGGCTGGCCGACCACCTGCTGGCACCGTTCCAGCGCGTGGGTGCCCGCCTGAGCGCACGCGCCGATGCGGCGGATGCCGCGGGGCACGGCGGCGCGTGGACCTCGCTGCTGATCGGCATCGCCACTGGCCTGCTGTGGGCACCGTGCGCCGGGCCGATCCTCGGCCTGGTGCTGACCGGCGCCGCCCTGCATGGCGCCAGCGTCGGCACCACTGCGCTGCTGCTGGCCTATGCACTGGGTGCGATCACCGCACTGGCGCTGGCGGTGTGGATCGGCGGCCGGGTGTTCCGCGCGATGCAGGCGCGGCTCGGCCTCGGCGATGTCCTGCGCAAGGTACTGGGCGTGGCCGCGCTGCTGGCCGTCGTGGCGATCGGCCTCGGCTGGGATACCGGCCTGCTGACCCGCCTGTCCACGGTCAGCACCGCGCGCATCGAGCAAAGCCTGCTGGACGCAGTGCCGGGCGCGCAGCCGGCTGCACCGCCGATGATGATGATGGCCGGTGCCAATGCCGGTGCCGATGCACCGCTGCCGGTGGAGGGCACCCTGCCCGCGCTGGATGGCGCCACCGGCTGGCTCAACAGCCCGCCACTGAGTCCACAGCAGCTGCGCGGCAAGGTGGTGCTGGTCGATTTCTGGACCTATTCCTGCATCAACTGCCTGCGCGCGATGCCGTTCGTGCACGAATGGGAGCGCCGCTACCGCGACCACGGCCTGGTGGTGGTCGGCGTGCACACGCCGGAGTTCGCCTTCGAGCGTGACCCACGCAACGTGATGAAGGCGGTGCAGCAGCTGAAGGTCGAGTACCCGGTGGCGCTCGACAACCAGTACACGATCTGGCGCGCCTTCAACAACCGCTACTGGCCGGCACAGTACTTCGTCGACGCGCAGGGCAATATCCGCGGCCATCAGTTCGGCGAGGGCAACTATGCGCGCTCGGAACAAATGATCCGTCGCCTGCTGACCGAAGCCGGGCAGACCAACCTGCCACCACCCGCCGATCCCGCTGCCGCCGACCTAAAGGGCGTGGCCGTGCAGGCCGACATGGGCAACCTGCGTTCGCCGGAAACCTACCTGGGCCACGCCCGCGCAGAGCAGTTCGCCTCGCCCGGCGGGCAGCGCAGCGACACCGCGTTCGACTACACGCTGCCGGCCACCCTGGCGTTGAACCAATGGGGACTGTCCGGGCGCTGGACCGTCACCGACGAGGCCGCACAGCTGCACCAAGCCGGTGGCCGCATCGCCTTCCAGTTCCACGCACGCGACCTGCACCTGGTGCTGGCACCGAGCGAGGACGGCAAGCCAGTGCGCTTCCGTGTCTGGCTGGACGGCAAGCCGCTGTCTGCCGCCGATGCCGGCAGTGATGTCGGCACCGATGGCAGCGGCGTGGTCGACGAGCACCGCCTGTACCAGCTGGTCCGCCAGCGCGGCACGGTCGGCCCGCACCGCTTCGAGATCGAATTCCTCGATGCGGGCGTGCAGGCCTATGCCTTCACCTTCGGTTGAACCGGGAGGACATGATGAAACTCTCCTTTGAACAGGGCATCGCCGCCGGCGTCGCCGGCCTGGTGGCTACTGCATTGATCGCTGGCGTGCTGCTGGTCGACCATGGCGCAGTCGCGGCACCGCTGGAAGCCAGCGCGCAGGTCAAGGCGCTACCTGCGCCCAGCGGCGACGCCGCGTTCCGCGATGACGCCACCCATGCCAGCGTGGTGTTCGCCGGCGGTTGCTTCTGGGGTGTGCAGGGCGTGTTCCAGCACGTCAAGGGCGTGAGCAATGCGGTGTCCGGCTACATCGGCGGCAGCGCTGCCAATGCGCGCTACGAGCGTGTCAGCAGCGGCCAGACTGGTCATGCCGAAGCGGTGAAGATCGACTACGACCCGCGCCAGGTCAGCTATGGCCAGCTGATGCAGGTGTTCTTCTCGGTGGTGCACGACCCGACCCAGCTCGATCGGCAGGGGCCGGACCAGGGCAGCCAGTACCGCTCGGCGATCTTCAGTGATGACGCCCGCCAGCAGGCGGCCAGCCGCGCCTACATCGCCCAGCTCGGCCAGGCCGGCAGCTACCGCGCACCGATCGTCACCCAGCTGGTCAGCGGTCAGCGCTTCTACCCGGCCGAGAGCTACCACCAGAACTACATGACCAACTACCCGCAGGCGGCCTACATCCGCTACTACGACGCACCGAAGCTGGCGGCACTGGGCAAGCAGTTCCCGGCGCTGTACCGGCGCGACGCGGCACTGGTGCCGATGCGGTAACGACCCGGGTAGTGCCGGCCGCTGGCCGGCTCCTGCGGATCTGGGGATCGCCGGCCAGCGGCCGGTACCACCTCCAAAAAAAGACGCACGGCCATCCAGCCGTGCGCTTGGGAAGTATCGGCCGTGCCCCGATCAGGCCCGTCCGACAACGACATGCTAGGCTCGCCATCATCATGGGTACAGAACCAGATGGCGGGAAATTCGATGGATACAGATGACCAGAGCGCGATGATCCCACCCCGCTACCAACGGCTGTCCGACGAACTGGCGGAGGCCATCCACGGCGGACGCCTTCCGGTCGGCAGCCGCCTGCCTTCGCTGCGGCAGATGGCCCTGCAGCGCAAGCTCAGCCTGAACACGGTGATTGCGGCCTATCGCCAGCTGGAGGACGCCGGCCTGGTCATTCCGCGGCCCAAAGCCGGCTTCGAGGTCGCGCCGCGATTGTCGGTGCCGGAACGTTCGCTGCGCGACACGCCGTCTGCGCCCACCGCGCCGCTGCAGCAGGTGTTGATGGCTCGCGTGCTGGAGGCACAACGTCGCCCCGGAGTGATCGACCTGGCCTTCGCCGGTCCACGCGGTCGCCAGTTCTATCCGGGCGCGCAGCTGGCCCGTCACACCGCGCAGGTGCTGCGCCACGGCCAGCAGACGGTGGAGACCTACGCACGCCCCAACGGTTCACCCCGGCTGCTGGCGCAGATCGTGCGCCGTGGTCCACGCATGGGCCTGCACACCCACAGCGAGCGGCTGCTGCTGACCCACGGCGCGATGGAAGCCCTGCAGCTGGCATTGCGTGCAGTCACCCAGCCCGGTGATGCGGTGGGCATCGAGGCGCCGTCCTACTTCAACCTGTATCCCTTGCTGGCCAACCTCGGCCTGCAGGCCATCGAGCTGCCCACCCACCCGCAGCACGGGCTGGATGTCGACGCATTGGATGCGCTGCTGGAGCACACCCCGCTGGCCGCACTGGTGGTGATGCCCACCGTGCACAACCCACTGGGCTGCACCATGCCGACCGCCGCCAAACAGCGCCTGGCCGAGCTGGTCAACGCACGGCAACTGCCGCTGATCGAGGATGCGGTGTACGCCGAACTGCAGTTCTGCGAACCGCCGGCGCCCTTGCTGAAGGCCTTCGATCGCGACGGCTGGGTGATGGTGGTCGGTGGGTTCTCCAAGACACTGGCACCGGACTACCGCATCGGCTGGCTGGATGGCGGCCGCTTCGCCGAGCGCATCGCGCTGCTGAAATTCCAGTCCACCGGTGGCGAGCCGCAACTGCTCGGCGATGCGGTGGCGGCGTATCTGGAAGCCGGCAGCTACGAGCATCACCTTCACCGCATGCGCCGGCTGTACCGCGAACAGGTGGGACGGCTGCGCCAGCTGGTGGCCGAACACTTCCCGGCCGGCACCCGTGCCACCGAACCGCAGGGCGGCTTCCTGCTGTGGCTGGAACTGCCGGGCGTGGATACACGCGAGCTGTTCGAGCGTGCACTGCAGGAGGACATCGTCTTCATGCCCGGCCAGGTCTATTCACGCGGCGCGCGCTACCGCCACTGCCTGCGGCTGTCATGCTGCCAGACGCTGGATGCGCGCTTCATCGGCGCGGTGGAGCGGCTCGGTGCGATCGCGAAGGAGCTGGCGGCTGCGGCACGGTAGTGCCGGCCGCTGGCCGGCAACCTCGGGATCGCCGGGTGGATGCAGTTGCCGGCCAGCGGCCGGCACTACCCAGGGTCACGCAAGCAGGTACGCCGACAGCGCTTCGCCATCCGCTCCCGGCAGATACGGCAGCCGCCCCCAGCACGGCATCGGCAGGCGCTGCTGCAACGTCGCAATGGAACGACTGGGTGCGATTGCGCGGGAGCTGACAGCGGCAACACGGTAGTGCCGGCCGCTGGCCGGCAACCTCGGGATCGCCGGGTGGATGCAGTTGCCGGCTAGCGGCCGGCACTACCCAGGATCACTCGAGCAGGTACGCCGACAGCGCTTCGCCATCCACTCCCGGCAGATACGGCAGCCGCCCCAGCACGGCATCGGCAGGCGCTGCTGCAACGTCGCAATGGAACGACTGGGTGCGATTGCGCGGGAGCTGACAGCTGCAACACGGTAGTGCCGGCCGCTGGCCGGCAATCCCGGGATCGCCGGGTGGATGCAGTTGCCGGCCAGCGGCCGGCACTACCCAGGATCAATCGAGCAGGTACGCCGACAGCGCTTCGCCATTCGCACCTGGCAGATGCGGCAGCCGCCCCCAGCACGGCATCGGCAGGCGCTGCTGCAGCGTGGTGATGTTCTCGTCCTGGCGCTGCATCGCCGGGTCGATGTGGTTGCCGATCCAGCCCAGGCACTCCACGCCGCTGGCCTGCAACGACTGCGTGGTCAGCCGCGCATGGTTGACGCAGCCCAGCCGCATGCCCACCACCACCAGCACGGGCAGCTGCAGTGCACGCACCAGGTCCAGCTGGTCCAGCGTGGCCGAGACTGGCGCCAGCCAACCGCCCACGCCCTCCACCACCACAACGTCGGCCCGCGCTCGCAGACGTTCGAACGCGGCCACGATCGGCGCCAGCTCCACCTGCACGCCATCCTCGGCAGCGGCCAGCTCTGGCGCCAGCGGCTGCCGCAGCGCGTACGGGTTCAGGTCGGCATAGTCCGGCACCGGCCAGCTGGCCGCCTGCAATGCCAGCGCGTCCTCGTTGCGCAGGCCCTGCCCCAGGTCTTCGCTGCCACTGGCCACCGGCTTCATGCCCACCGCACGCAGGCCGCGCCGGCGCAGTGCATGTAAGAGCGCGGTGCTGGCTGCGGTCTTGCCGATCTCGGTATCGGTGCCGGTAACGAACAGGGCGGGCGGCAGCGTGGCGGGCAACGGCATCGATGGGCTCCAACGGGGCAACAGAGCGTGCATTATCGCCGGCCCGGCGCGCTTGCTAGACTGCGGGCATGTTCGCCAATGCCTCGCTTACCGGCAGCAAGCCGGAACAATACGCCCAGCTGCTGGAACAGGCCCGTGGCCTGGTCTACGGCGAGTCCGACCGCATCGCCAACGCGGCCAACCTCTCCGCACTGGTCTACCACGCACTGCCCGACCTGAACTGGGTGGGCTTCTACCTGTACGACGGCAAGGAACTGGTGGTCGGGCCATTCCAGGGCCTGCCAGCCTGCGTGCGCATCCCGTTGGACAAGGGCGTGTGCGGTGCCGCCGCCAGCCAGCGCGTGACCCAGCGCGTGGAGGACGTCGATGCCTTCCCCGGCCACATCGCCTGCGATTCGGCCTCGCGTTCGGAACTGGTGGTGCCACTGCTGCGCGGCGATGAACTGATCGGCGTGTTCGACATCGACAGCCCCAAGGTGGGCCGCTTCGATGCCGACGACCAGGCTGGTCTGGAGGCGATCGCCCGCGTGTTCGTCGAGGCGCTGGGATGAGCGCACCGAAGCTGCGCAACATCGGCCCGAAGAGTGCGGCGTGGCTGCGTCAGGTCGGCCTGCGCAGCCGGGAGGATCTGGTTGCGATCGGCGCGGTCGGTGCCTTCGTCAAGGTCAAGCGCGCCGGCTTCAAGCCCAGCTTGAACCTGCTCTATTCACTGGAAGGCGCGTTGCTGGACTGCCATTGGCAGGAACTGAGCGAGCCGCAGCGTGAGGCGCTGGTGCAGGATTACGAAGCGCGCATCGCTGCGCATCCGCTGAAGGCGGCCGGCCCCGCTTCGGGTCCCGTGCATGAGCAGCGCTTCGATGCCGACGATGACGCGGAAAACAACGTGGCCGAGCACGCCGACGAGGATTGACGGGTAGTGCCGGCCGCTGGCCGGCAACCGCACGATCTTTGCAGCGTTCCCGAGGATGCCGGCCAGTGGCCGGCACTACCGTCGGGTCAGGGCTGCTGCAGCTCCAGTAGTTCGCCCACCAGCCCGACCTCGCCGCGCTCCAGCCACACCCGCAGGCGTGTGCCGTGGTCGATGCGCAGGGCCCAGCACAGCGACATCGGCAGGCCGCAGACCTGCGACAGCACCATGCGCAACGGGCCACCGTGGCTGACCACCAGCGTCGGCACCGGATCGTCATCATCCAGCAGGCGATCCAGCGCGCGCGCGATGCGCCGCTCGAAGTGGCCCCAGCTTTCGCCGTTCGGCGGCGGGAATGCATGCGGGTCGGCATGGAAGGCCGCCAATGCATCCTCCGGCAGGTCGAACAGCGACTGCCCGTCCCACTCGCCGAAATCCAGCTCTTCCCATTCCTCGTCCGCTTCCACGTCCAGCCCGCGCGGCGTGGCCAGGGCCATTGCCGTGTGCAGCGAACGCAGCCGCGGCGAACTGATCACCCGCTCCCACGGCTGCGCAGCGTAAGCGTCGACCAGTTCCTGCGGCAGGCGGGCCAGCTGCGGTGGATCGCTGCGGCCATCGAGGAACTCATCGCGACCGTTGCCGGCATGGCGGACCAGGTCGAGGATCACGGCAGTGCAACCGTATACAACACGCTTGCCGGCGACTGCATCGCGCGCGGAGTGGGAAAAATCGACGATTGAAGCAACATCATGAACACCACTTCTGGACAGCGTCCCCGTAGTGGGGCGCGTCATTCTAGCGTGGGCCGCCCTCTGCCTGCCTGGGAGAGGGCCCTGCACGTGATACGGACAGCGATGCCATCACGCGTTTGCCCAGCCGGATCATCGGCGCTTCGATGCAGCGGTGGCCCAGCGCAGCCAACGGCATTGCGACTGCCAGTACCAGCGCAGCGCACAGCAGATAGCCGGTTGTCCCATCACCAACGGCCGCCAACAGCCGGCGAAGCACCGGCCCCAGCACGGCGATCACAATGGGATGCCCCAGGTAGAGCGAGTAGCTCACCGTACCCAGCCACGCCGTCGCCCGGTTGACGAGCAGACGCGGCGGGCATTGCGAGCAGCCCAACAGCACTGCCAGATAGCCCAGGCCGGCCAGCTGCCATGGTCCTGCCCCGCTCCAGCCAGCTGCGATCCCCGCCACGACCAGCAACAGCAACAGGGCACCGGCCATGTTCAGTGCCTTCCCCCACCACCGCGCCCGCGCCGGAGACAATTGCGAGAGCGCGTTGTACGCATGGAACGCCACCAACCCCATCGCGAACACGGGCGCGTGCGTCAGCCAACCATAGCCGCCCAGCGAGGCCTCCGCGCGTGCACCCAGCGCGCCGGTTCCGGCCAGCGCCGCCAGCCCCAGCAGCACCAAGAGGAGCGTCCAGGCCCGACGCCCGTTATCCACCAACAGGTACAGCAAAGGGAAGATCGCATAGAACAACATCTCCACTCCGACCGCCCAGCTTGCCCACACAATGCCCTGCTCCCAGCCGGGGAACAGGTTGAATGTGAATGTGGCGTTCGCAACGATTTCGGCCCACGGGTGGCCGGCATGGCTGCCACGGCCATCGCGGAAGATCGAGAACGCCAGCAGCAGATAGAACAGCGGTGCGATGCGCAGGAAGCGGTGCAGGTAGAAACTCAGCAACGGCCGACCGCTGGCTCTGTGACGAGGCTGGGTATAACACAGCGAGAACGCGCTGATCACGAAAAACAGTGCGACACCCGTGGCCCCCAGCTGCAGAACGGGCAACAACCAACCAGCGACAGTCAGCGTCGGCGCCGGCATCGACTGGACGTGAAACAACACAACGTAGACGGCAGCCAAACCCCGAAGAGAATCGAGGAACTGCAGGCGATCCTTTGCAATCATGTTCCAGGTTCCAACCAGATGCGCGTGCGACGCTCCTCACTCTACCAGCTGGCGATGCCGTAGACTGCGCGCACTTCCAGGTGACCTGCGGCCACGGCCGGCAGGTTGAAACGGGAAGCCGGTGACGCGTGATGCCACGCCAGGCCGGCGCTGCCCCCGCAACGGTAAGCACGTCAGTTCCAGGCAACACCGCCACTGTGCCGCAGGCATGGGAAGGCGCCTGGACGGTGGCCTCGCGCCACCCGGCGGCAAGCCCGGAGACCGGCCCGGAAGCCTCAGGTCGCGATGCGGTGGGCATGGCGCTGGATGACCGCGGCCTGCGCTGCGGCGTCGGCGCATGCCTGCCTTCGCGGCTCCTCCCCTTCGCCACGCGGGCGTGCGTGGCACCTGGAGTCCCCCATGAAGCTGCAGTCCCGAATGCTGTCCCTGGCCGTGCTGGCCGCCCTGCCCGCGCTGGCCCAGGCCGCCGATGACACCACCGCGCTCGACCAGATCCTGGTTACCGCCACCCGCACCCCGATTGCCCTGCAGGACAGCATCGCGCCGGCCCAGGTGATCGACCGCGCGCAGATCGAATCCAGCCAGGCCACCTCGCTGCAGGAACTGCTGCGCGGCCGCGCCGGCATCAACCTGACCAATGCCGGCGGCCTGGGCAAGCAGAGCTCGCTGTTCCTGCGTGGCACCAACTCGGGCCACACCGTGGTGCTGGTCGATGGCGTGCGCATCAACAGCGCCGACCTCGGCCTGGCCATGTACCAGGACCTGCCGCTGGCGCAGATCGAACGCTTGGAAATCGTGCGTGGCCCGCAGTCCAGCCTGTACGGCGCCGACGCCATCGGTGGCGTGATCCAGATCTTCACCCGCCGCAACCAGGGTGACTTCGCCCCGCACTTCCAGCTCGGTGGCGGCAGCAATGGCCTGCGCGAAGCCAGTGGCGGCATCGGCGGTGGCACCGAACGCGGCTGGTTCGGCGCCGACATCGCCTACCAGCATTCCGACGGCATCGATGCCTGCCGCGGCTCCGCATCGGTGTTCTCCGCAGGCTGCTTTGCCGACGAGCATGACCGCGACGGCTACCGCAACCTGTCCAAGAGCCTGCGCGGCGGCTACAGCTTCAACGACCAGTGGACCGTGGAAGGCAGCGCATTGCGTGCCGACGGCAAGAACCACTACGACGGCTACTACAACTACTCGGAGACCCGCCAGCAGGTGCTGGCCGGCAAGGTGCGCTACACCCCGTCCGAACGCCTGGCGTTCACCGCCAACGTCGGCCGCAGTGACAACGAGTCGGACAACTTCGGCGCACCGGGGGTGTTCGGCAGCGCGCAGACCCATCGCGACAGCGCCTCGCTGCAGGGGGACTTCGGCGTGGCCGAGGGCCAGCTGCTGAGTGCAGGCGTGGATTGGAGCGAAGACAACCTGGATGGCAGCAGCGCGGGTTACCTCGTCGACAGCCGCCGCAACACCGGCGTGTTCGTGCAGTACCAGGGCCGCTTCGGCCGCCACCAGCTGCAGGCCAGCGCGCGCAACGACGACAACCAGCAGTTCGGCAACCACGCCACCGGCAGCGTGGGCTGGGCGATGGAACTGGAGCACGGCCTGCGCGTCAATGCCAGCTACGGCACGGCGTTCAAGGCACCGACTTTCAGCGACCTGTACGACCCATGGAGCGGCGTGCGGACGTTGAAGCCGGAGAAGTCCAAGAGCGCCAATCTCGGCGTTTCGCAGCAGGGCCAGGGCTGGCACTGGGGCCTGGACGTGTACGAGACCCGCATCGATGACCTGATCACCTACGATGCCTCCACGATGAAGATGCGGCAGGTGGAGAAGGCGCGCATCCGCGGTGCCGAGCTGACCGGTGGCATGCTGCTGGCCGGCTTCGACATCAATGCGCAGCTGAGCTATACCGACCCGCGCAACCACACCCACGGCAGCACCCAGTTCGACAACTGGCTGCCGCGCCGCGCGCAGCAGACCGCACGCCTGGACATCGACCGCCGCTTCGGCGATTTCCGCGCCGGCCTGACCGTGCAGGGTGCAGGCAAGCGCTATGACAACGCCAGCAACTCGGTGAAGGTTGGCGGCTACGGCACGCTGGACCTGCGCGCCGAGTACGCGCTGACGCCGGAGTGGTCGCTGCTGGCGCGTGCCGCCAACGTGTTCGATCGCCGCTACGAGACCGTAGCGTGGTTCAACCAGCCGGGCCGCGAGTACCAGCTGAGCGTGCGTTACCAGCCGAAGTGAGCGCGACGGTCATGGTAGTGCCGGCCGCTGGCCGGCAACATCATGACCTTCGGCAGCGCATCCCGGGTTGCCGGCCAGCGGCCGGCACTACCCATTGCGTCGGCCGGGTCTGCCGGCCGGCGAACGGGATTATCCGTTGCATCAGCCCTGCAACCCCGGCAGCTCACGCAGGTCATCGATCACCGCCACCGCGTCTGCGGTGGCCAGATCCAGGCCGCGCGGATAGCCATAGCGCACCAGCGCGATCGGCATGCCGGCCGCTTCGGCGGCACGGTAGTCGGTCAACGAATCACCCACCATCAGGCAGGTCTCCGCCGGCAACCCGAAGTGCGCGGCGATGTGCCGCAGTGGTTCTCCACTGGGCTTGCGCTGCGGCAGCGAATCGCCACCCAGCACCAGCGCGAACGCATCACCGATACCCAGGTGCTGCAGCAGTGGCGGCACCAGCGCTTCGGGCTTGTTGGTGCAGATCGCCAGCGGCACCGCGCGTTCCCGCAGCTGCGTCAGCGCTTCGGCCACGCCGTCGAACAGGCGCGGGCTGCGCAGCAGGCACTCACGGTAGTGCACCATGAACACCGGCATCACTTCGGCCAGGTCGACTTCGCGACCGGCGGCATGCACGGCCTGCTCGACCAGGCGGCGCACACCGTCGCCGATCCAACCGAGCACCGTGGTTTCCGGCACGCGTGGCACACCGATGTCCTCCAGCGTGCGGTTCAGTGCTTCGGCGATATCAGCTGCGCTGTCGACCAGCGTGCCATCAAGGTCGAACACGACCAGCGGATAGGGATACGACAAGGGACGGCACCTGCATGACGTGGGGCCGTCCATTGTACGCCGCTGGTTTTTGCGCCGATCCGCCTCAGCCGATCCGGCGCGCGCGGGTCGCCAGGAAGGTGGGCAGATAGCGATCGATCAGGAATCGCGGCTGCGGCTGCCAGTCTTCCATGAAGCGATCGATGATGAAGCCGGCATCCAGCTGCCCACCGATCAGTTCGGTCAGGCTGTGGCCGAAGGTCAGCGCGTCACCCCGTGCCAGCTTCGCCTCGCGCTCGGCCGGCGCCAGGTCTTCCAGGTCCGAATAGGGAATGGCGTACTGTGGCCGGATCAGGCCCTGTGCATCCAGCTGCGGATCGCGCGCGCCGACGAACAGCACCGGGTTGTAGAAGCTGGCCATCAGCATGCCATCGCGTGCCAGCACGCGGCGGCATTCGGTCCACACCGGGCGCACATCAGGCACGTACAGGTTCGAGATCGGGTGGAACACCACATCGAAACTGTCGTTGGCAAACACGTGCAGATCGCGCATGTCGCCCTGCACGGTGCGCAGCTGCAGGCCATCGCGCGCGGCGACCCTGCGGTCCTGTTCCAGCTGCCCGTCGGAGAGATCGAACACGGTGACGTCAGCGCCCGCAGCGGCCAGCACCGGTGCCTGCTGACCACCGCCCGAGGCCAGGCACAGGATGCGACGGCCGCGCACATCACCCATCCAGTCCAGTGGCAACGCGCGGGGCGTCAGGTGCACCTGCCAGCGGCCTTCGCGCGCGGCGGCAATCGTTGAACTTTCCACCGGGCGCGACCATTCGCGCACTTCGCTGGCCTGGCGGTCCCAGGCAGCACGGTTGTGGTCGATCAAGGCCTGTCCATGGTTCATGTGTTCTCCTTGCCCGGTGGGCGCCAATCCAGATCCTGGAAGGCCGGGCTGGCGAAACACTCGCCCAGGAAATCCAGGAATCGCCGCATGATAGCGGGCTGCTGGCGCCGTGACGCGTACACGGCATGAATGCCCAGTTCGTCCAGGCTGAAATCGGGCAGCAGTTCGATCAGCTCGCCACTGCGCAGCAGCGGCGCCACCTGGTAGGTCGGCAGCATGGCGATGCCGGCGCCGGCGCGCACCGCCTCCAGCAGCAGCGAGGCCTCGTTGGCGCTGATGTTGCCGCCCACCGCCACCGACAGCGAACGACCGGCGCGGTGCAGCTGCCAGAGGCTCTTGCCGACGTAATGATGGGTCAGGCAGTTGTGCGCGGCCAGATGCTCCGGCGCGGTCGGCGTGCCACGCGCCTGCAGGTAGGACGGCGTCGCGCACAGTACCGAGCGGCAGGTGGCCAGTCGCCGTGCGATCAGGCTGGGGTCGATCTGGCGCGCGATGCGCACAGCCAGGTCCACCCGCTCTTCCACCAGGTTCACCGTGCGGTCGACCAGCAGCAGCTCGATGCGCGCCGCCGGATGGCGCGCGACGAAGCCAGCCACCGCCCGTGCCAGATGGCTCTGCCCGAACGAGACGCTGGCGGTCACCCGCAACGTGCCATGCGGCTCGGGATCATCGCTGGCCAGTTCGCCCTGCAGTTCTTCACCGATCGCCAGCATCTGCCGGAAGCGCGCCAGTGCCGCCTCGCCAGGACCGGTCAGGCTGACCCGGCGCGTGGTCCGGTGCAACAGGCGTGCGCCCAGCCAGCCCTCGACCTCGGCCAGGTAGCGGCTGACCATCGCCCGCGACATGTCCAGCACCTCGGCGGCGGCGGTGAGGCTGCCGCGCTCGGCCACCTCGACGAAGACGGTCATGGCGGTCAATCGGTCCATATGCTCGATCCATGCAACAAACAAGCGCGTTATACGCTGTTTTTCGATCAACTGCAGCAGCCTAGAGTGGCCCCATTCCCACCCCACACCGCCCCACGGAGTCCTGCCATGAAGATCGCCCTCGTTGGTTCCACCGGCAACATCGGCCGCCAGATCGCCCGCCACGCGCTGGCCCGCGGCCACGAACTCACCGTCATCGTGCGCAGCGCACAGGATCTTCCGGCTGAACTGGCCGGTGCCCACCCGGTGATCGCCTCGCTGGATGACCAGGACGCCCTGGTTGCCGCCATCACCGGCCACGACGTGCTGGCCAGTGCCTACGGCCCGCGCCCGGGCGATGACATCGGCCGCGTCGGCGAGGTCGCCGCGCAGCTGGCCGCCGCCGCACGCAAGGCCGGTGTACCGCGCCTGGTGGTGGTCGGTGGCGCCGGCAGCCTCGAAGTCGCACCCGGCGTGCAGCTGGTCGATACCCCCACCTTCCCGGAGGCCTACAAGCCGTACGCACTGGCCCACCGCGAGGCATTCAACCGCCTGCAGGCAGTGGATGACCTGGACTGGACCTTCTTCTCGCCGGCTGCCGAGATCGGCCCGGGCGAAGAGCGCGGCCAGTACCGCGTGCAGCCCAAGGCGTTCCTGGCCGATGCCGGCGGCCACAGCCGCATCAGCTACGCCGACTACGGCGCGGCGTTCGTCGCCGAGCTGGAAGCGCACCAGTACCCGAAGCAGATCATCACTGCGGCGTATTGATCCACGTCCGTCCCTTGCAGCGCCGAGCCCGCGCCCGGCGCTACGCGAACCTGCAGCCGGGCATTGGCTTGGCTCTACACAAGGAATTCCGATGCGTACCGCTGCCCTGCTGCTTCCCCTCGCCCTGGCCGCCACCTTCACCAGTGCGCCGCTGCTGGCCGCGCCGGCCACCGCAGCGCCCGCCACGGCGACGAAATCCCAGCTGCACCTGCAGACCTTCCATCCCGGCCCGCAGGCGATGTTCTCGGTGTCCTCGGTACTGATCGAAGGCCGCCACGACGCGATCCTGGTCAATGCGCAGTTTGCTGCCAGCGACGCGCGCAAGCTGGTCGAACTGATCCGCGCCAGCGGCAAGCAGCTGACCACCATCTACATCAGCCACGGCGATCCGGATTACTACTTCGGCCTGGCCACCGTGCAGGACGCGTTCCCGCAGGCGCGCATCGTCGCCACCGCGCAGACCGTTGCCCACATCCAGCAGACCGAGGCTGGCAAGCTGGCCTATTGGGGGCCGAAGATGGGTGCCGACGTGCCGGCGCGCATCGTGGTGCCGCAGGTGCTGGACGGCGATGCCCTGCAGCTGGAAGGCGAGCGCCTGCCACTGATCGGCCTGGATGGGCCGACGCCGGACCGCACGGTGCTGTGGGTGCCGTCGCTACGCGCGATCGTCGGTGGCATTCCGGTGGTGGCGGGCGAACACGTGTGGATGGCCGATACGCAGACGCCGAAATCGCATACCGACTGGCTGCAGACCCTGCAGCGGCTGCAGGCGCTGAAGCCGAAGGTGGTGGTGCCGGGGCATTACGCGCCGGGTGCGGCACTGGATGCCAGTGCGCTGCGCTTCACCGCGGACTACATCCGCGCGTTCGACGCCGAGACGGCAAAGGCCAAGGACAGTACGGCGCTGGTGAAGGCGATGCAGGCGCGCTACCCGAAGCTGGACGGCGTGGCGTCGCTGGAGTTGAGTGCGAAGGTGGCCAAGGGCGAGATGCAGTGGCCGTGAGGTAAGGAGTTTTCTTTTGCAGGGCTGCGCCCTGCACCTGCAGAGGCAACAGCAACAGCAACAGCAACAGCTGGCTATCCGTGGGATGGCGGGGTGGGTCCGGTTGCGGGGGACGCTGCAAGTACGTCCATGTAAGCTCGGTCGCCGCATCCATGCGGCTCACGCCCCCGCAACCGGACCCACCCCGCCTTCGACAGTTTCCCGCCATCTGTCGGAACCTGCTGCTGATGGAACCTGCTGCTGTTGGTGGGTGCCGACCGTTGGTCGGCACGGCAATGATCAGTGCTCGAACAATTCGCCCTGCACCATCGGTTCCTTTTCGCGGAAGCCGCCCAGCCCGACGCCGACCAGGCGGTAACGTGTCTCCGCCGGCAGGTCGACGCGGGCGCGCAGGGCCAGGGCGATGTCGCGCAGTTCTTCCATCGACTCGGGCGGGCGCTCGGGGGTGAAACTGCGGGTGAGGATGCGGAACTGCGCGGTCTTCAGCTTCAGCACCACGGTGTGGCCGACGCGTTCGGTCTTGCGGGTGGCGTTCCAGGTCTTCTCCGCCAGCTGCACGATGGCCTCACCCAGATCTTCCAGCGGCAGATCCTCGGCGAAGGTGTCTTCGGAGGAGATCGACTGCACCTGCTGGTCCGGCTCCACCGGCCGCTCGTCGATGCCGCGTGCGCGGTTGTACAGGCTGCGGCCAAAACTTCCGAACGCCTCTTCCAGGTCGATCAGTGCCCACTGCCGCAGGTCGCCGCAGGTGACGATGCCGCGCGCAGCCAGCTTGCCTTCCATCACCTTGCCGACGCCGGGCACCCGGTTCACCGGCAGTGGCAGCAGGAACGCGTCCACCCGCTGCGGTGGAATCACGAACTGGCCGTCGGGCTTGCGCCAGTCCGAGGCGATCTTGGCCAGGAATTTGTTCGGTGCGATCCCGGCTGAAGCAGTCAGCCGGGTTTCCTCGCGGATCTGCGCGCGGATGGTACGGGCGATGTCGGTGGCCAGTTCGATGCCGCTCTTCGGCTCGGTCACGTCCAGGTAGGCCTCGTCCAGCGACAGCGGCTCGACCAGGTCGGTGTGGCGCAGGAAAATCCCGCGTACCTGCTGTGACACCGCCTTGTAACGTGCGAAGTCCGGCGGCACGAAGATCGCGTCCGGGCACAGGCGCTCGGCACGCACGGCGGGCATCGCCGAACGCACGCCGAACACGCGTGCCTCGTACGAGGCCGCGCACACCACCGAGCGTGCACCACGCCATGCCACAACCACTGGTTTGCCGCGCAGTGACGGATCGTCGCGCTGCTCCACCGACGCGTAGAACGCGTCCATGTCGACGTGGATGATCTTGCGCAGTCGGGTCATGTCAGGCGGAAAGGGCGGGGGCGTGCCGAACGGGCCACACGCCGAAGTATGGTCGTTGCACATCAACAGGATGCGCGTATTCCCTTGAAAACACTACGGTTGCGTACGGTTGAAATGTTTGATCGGCGCAGTTTCCACGGGCATCCTCGAGCGCTTGTTTCCCTGTTTCCCCGCTTCCAGGATTGTGCTTCATGACCCGTCTCCACGCGTTCAACCGCGAACAGCTGCTGGCCAGCGCACGCGGTGAACTGTTCGGCACCGCCGCCGGCCGTTTGCCCAACGACCCGATGCTGATGTTCGACCGCATCACCGACATCCGCGAGGACGGCGGACCGCATGGCAAGGGCATGGTACGCGCCGAACTGGATATCCGCCCGGACCTGTGGTTCTTCGGCTGCCACTTCATCGGCGACCCGGTGATGCCCGGCTGCCTGGGCCTGGATGCCATGTGGCAGCTGACCGGCTTCTTCCTGACCTGGCTGGGCGCCCCCGGCAAGGGCCGCGCCCTGGGCTGCGGCGAGGTGAAGTTCACCGGCCAGGTACTGCCGGAGGCCAAGCTGGTGCGCTACGAGATCGACATCAGCCGTGTCATCAACCGCAAGCTGGTGATGGCCCAGTCGGACGCCCGCATGTACGTGGATGACCGCGAAATCTACAGCGCGCGCGACCTGCGCGTCGGCCTGTTCACTGAAACCGGGAGCTTCTGATGCGTCGCGTTGTCATCACCGGCATGGGCATCACGTCCTGCCTCGGCAATGATCTGGATACCGTTTCGGCCGCGCTGCGCGAAGGGCGCTCGGGCATCACCCTGCTGGCCGACCATGCCGATGCCGGCCTGCGCAGCCAGGTCGGCGGCCGTGTCGACCTCGACCTGGACGCCCTGATCGACCGCAAGCAGAAGCGCTTCATGAGCGACGCCGCGGCCTTCGCCTTCCTGTCCATGCGCGATGCCATCGCCGATGCCGGGCTCAGCCCCGAGCAGGTCAGCAATCTGCGCACCGGCCTGATCGCCGGTTCCGGTGGCGGTTCCAGCGAGTGGCAGATCGGCGCGGTCGATCTGCTGCGCGAACGTGGCGTGCGCAAGGTCGGCCCGTACATGGTGCCGCGCACGATGTGCTCGACGGTCTCGGCCTGCCTGGCCACG
Source organism: Stenotrophomonas maltophilia (assembly GCF_003205835.1). Classification (GTDB taxonomy): domain Bacteria; phylum Pseudomonadota; class Gammaproteobacteria; order Xanthomonadales; family Xanthomonadaceae; genus Stenotrophomonas; species Stenotrophomonas riyadhensis. The sequence continues at coordinate 508,102 of NZ_CP029773.1, read as the reverse complement.
GCCTACCAGATCAAGGGCGTCAGCTACTCGCTGTCGGCCGCCTGCGCCACCTCGGCGCACTGCATCGGTGCCGCCGCGGACATGATCCGCCACGGCGCGCAGGACATCATGTTCGCCGGTGGCGGTGAAGACCTGCACTGGTCGATGAGCGTGATGTTCGATGCGATGGGCGCGCTGTCGACCAGCTTCAACGAAACCCCGGCCAGTGCCTCGCGCCCGTACGACAAGGACCGCGACGGCTTCGTCATCGCCGGTGGCGGCGGCATGCTGGTGCTGGAGGATTACGACCACGCCGTCGCGCGCGGCGCCCATATCCATGCCGAGCTGATCGGCTATGGCGTGACCTCCGATGGCGCCGACATGGTCGCGCCGTCCGGTGAAGGCGCGGTGCGCTGCATGAAGATGGCACTGCAGGGCGTCGATCGTCCGCTGGACTACCTCAACACCCACGGCACCTCGACCCCGCTGGGCGACGTCACCGAGCTCAACGCGATCCGCGAAGTGTTCGGCGACGCGGTGCCGCCGCTGTCCTCGACCAAGGCGCTGTCCGGCCATTCACTGGGTGCGGCCAGCGTGCACGAGGCGATCTACTGCCTGCTGATGATGCGCGATGGCTTCGTCGCCGGTTCGGCCAACATCGGCGAGCTGGACCCGAAGGTGGAGAGCTTCCCGATCCTGCGCGAGAGCCGCGAGCAGAAGCTGGATACGGTGATGTCCAACAGCTTCGGTTTCGGTGGCACCAACGCGGCGCTGGTGTTCGGGCGGGTGTGATGGGGCAGGTGTGCCGACCCACGGTCGGCACCCGTAGAGTCGAGCGTGCTCGACTGCATTGAAAAGCGTGCCAACCAAGGTTGGCACCTACCGTTACCTTGGTAGCAGCGGCAACAGCAGCGCGTGCGCGTCCACCAGCGAGCCGACGATGCGGTGGCCCAGTGCGCGCAGTTCTTCATCGGGATGCACCAGGTCCGGCACCTGGATCACGGTCATGCCAGCCGCCAATGCCGCGCGCGTGCCGGCCGGTGAGTCTTCCAGCGCCAGGCAGCGTTCCGGCGCCTGGCCAAGCCGCTGCGCGGCCAGCAGGTAGATGTCCGGCGCCGGTTTCGGCCGCGCCACGTCGCCACTGGTGATCACCGCATCGAAGTACGGCAGCAGGCCGGCAGCAGCCAGCTTGCGGTTGGCCCGCGGCTGCCGCGTGGTGGTTGCCACTGCACGCGGGATCGCATGCGCCTTCAGCAGTTCCAGCAGCTCCAGGATGCCCGGCCGCAGCGGCAGGCCAGTCTGCGTGCGCGCTTCGTACAGTTCATGGCAACGAGCCGCCACCGCCTCGATCACGCTGTCCTCGATGCCCTGCGCACGCAGCAGCGCGTGCGTGTCACGGTCACCGAGGCCGACCATGCGCAGGAACACCGTTTCGTCCAGGCCCAGCCCGAACGCGTCGGCGGCCTCGCTCCAGCAGGCCAGCGAGACCCGCTCGCTGTCGATCATCAGGCCGTCCATGTCGAAGATGACGGCGTCGGGCAGGAACGGCAGCGCAGCGATGGTGGTCATGGAGCGAACAGCGTATCCAGGTCGGTGGGAGTGAGCTGCCGCCATTGCCCTTCGTCCAGTCCCTGCAGGTCCAGCCCGCCGACGCGGCTGCGATGCAGGGCCTGCACGTGGTTGCCGGTGGCGGCGAACATGCGGCGTACCTGATGGTAGCGGCCTTCGTGCAGCACCAGGCGCGCGCGACGCGTATCCAGCACTTCGAGTTCAGCCGGCAGCAGGGGGGTCTTCTCCGATTCCAGCATCAGCGTGCCGCTGGCGAACAGGGCCACCTCGTCGCCCCGCAGGTCGTCGCTCAGTTCCACCTCGTAGACCTTCGGCAGCTTCGACTTCGGCGAGATGATCCGGTGCAGCAGGCCGCCATCGTCGGTCAGCAGCAACAGGCCGCTGGTCTCGCGGTCGAGGCGACCCACCGTGGACAGCACCGGATCACGGTCGCGGAAGCGCGCCGGCAGCAGGTCGTAGATCAGGCGGCCGGTGTCCTTGGTCGAACAGGTGTAGCCGGCGGGCTTGTGCAGCGCGATCGACAGCCCCACCGGCGGGTCCAGCGGCTCGCCGTCGATCCGGATCGCCTCGTGCGGCACCTGGTCATCGGCGTACAGCACCTCGCCGTCGGCGTCGGTGACGCGGCCCTCGCGGAACATCCACTGCACCTGCTTGCGGCTGCCATAGCCCAGGTTGGCGATGTGCTTGACCAGCTTCACTTGCCCTTCCCCTTCACCGCTTCCACCAGCTTGAAGCCATCGCGCTCGGCGATCACGCGCACCGCGCCAAAGCTCTCGTTGAGGGTGTACTCGTATGGCAGGTGGCGATTGGCCACCACGTACAGGCGCCCGCCCGGGCGCAGCGCCTGCGCGGCCACGGCGATGAAGCGCTGGCCGATGTCCGGGCGGTCGGCACGCGAGGGTGTATGGAACGGCGGGTTGCTGATGATGACGTCGTAGCCCGGCTCGATGCCGGCGGTGACGTCACGCCACAGGAAGCGCAGCGGTAGCGGGCGCGGCGGCGGCGCCAGGTTCAGCTCGGCCAGGGCCAGCGCTCGCTGCTCGGCCTCGTACAGGTCCAGCGCGGTGATCTTCGGGCAGCGCTCCAGCAGCTCGCGCGACAGGTAACCGTAACCAGCTCCCAGATCAGCGGCACGCCCGGCCAGGTCAGCCGGCAGGTGCTCGGCCAGCAGCGCCGAAGCCGGGTCGATGCGGTCCCAGGCGAACACGCCCGGGCGGCTGAGGAAACGGCCACCGACGATCGGGCGCACCGCGTCCAGCGCCGACCAGCGCTTGGCCAGGTCAGCGTCGTGCTGGCCCTGCATCGGCGCGGTCCAGTACACGCGGCAATGGTTCTTGGTCAGGCTGCCACCGAGGCCGGTCAGCTGCTTGAGGTCGCCCTCGCCCGAGCGGGCACCTTCGTTGTTGGACTGGCAGGCGACGATGCGTCCGCCCTCGGCAACCAGCGCCAGCGCGCGGGCGAACAGCGCGCGGGCTTCTTCACGCTGGCGCGGCGGCAACACCAGCACCAGCGGATAGCGGCCCTTGCCGGCCACATCGTCCAGCTGGCCACTGACAGTCCAGCCAGCGGCCTGCTGCAGCGGCTGCGCGAACGGGGCGAAGCTCTGCTCGCAGTGCACCTCGCGGTTGCCGGCCGCTTCGCGCAGCGGCCAGCCGTCGCGGGCACGCAGGAAGGCCACCGGACCCTCCGGCCAGCGCAGGGCACCTTGGGAGAACGGCAGGAACAGGGTCTGCAGGGGGGCGTCGTCGCTGGAGGCCATCGGCGCGGGTACTTCAAGCGTGAGGGCCGTCCATTGTACCGGCTTGGCCGGGCCGGCCCCGGCGGCCACTTTGCGAAACCCGAACGGGGCCTTGATCTACCAGCAACATTGAAACGTTCAGGGTAGAGGCTCCCCCGGAAACCCAGGAGAACCTGCATGCGAGCCTTGTTCGTCGGTGGCGTGGTCGACAACAGTGAAATGGACCTGGAAGGCAGCCATCCGCCCGTGCACTACCCCGAGGACACCGGCGGCGGCCACTCGCGCTACCGGCTGCACCAGGTCGGTCATGGCGCCGATGGCAGCGTGGCCTATGCGGTATACGGCGCACCGGACCTGGCCGATGACGAGGTGGCGAGGGTCGCGGAGGAGCGCGCCTATGCGCGGCGGTTCGAGGCGACGCCGACGTTGTTCGAGCACTGACACATCTGTAGCGCCCGAGCCCACGCTCGGGCGACGGCGCAGCCGAGCGTGGGCTCGGCTACATCGGATCAAGGTGCCTTGGGTGGCAGGCGGTTGATGCTGGCGATCTCGTCCAGCCACACATGGTGCTGCTGCACCGGCGTGTCGTAGTCATCCAGGCGCAGCTGGCCATTGCTGCCTTCGTCACCGGCCTCATCGCGATACTGCTGGAGGGTGGGTTTCACCGCCACCGTGCCCAGCAGGCGACGGCCATCGTGCAGGGTCAGTTCCACCTGCGTTTCGCCTTCCAGCTGCGGCAACAGGGCTTCCAGGCGCGCGATCTGCGCTGGATCGGTATGGATACGGGGAGCTGTGCGGGACATCGGCGACCTCCTGCGTGCAGGGTCGCCGATCGGCCGTGAATGCTCAGTGCAGCGCGCTGTCCGCGCGTGGCACCTGTACCTTGCGCACGGCGGACACCAGCTGCGCCACCGAATACGGCTTGGCGACATGTTCCTGGAAGCCCGATGCCAGCGCACGACGTCGGTCATCGGCACGCGCCAGCGCCGTCACCGCCACGGCCGGAAGGGTCATGGCATCCACACCCATGTCCTCACGCAGCGTGCGTACCAGGCCGTAGCCATCCATGCCCGGCATGCCGATGTCGGTCAGCATCACGTGGTACTGCAGGTGACCGGTATCGGCCAGCAGCGCCAGTGCTTCACCGGCCGAGCTGGCCGCCGACACGCTCGCACCCTGCTCTTCCAGCATGCGCCGCAGGTACTCCAGCACTTCCGGCTGGTCTTCCACCGCCAGCACGTGCATGCCCCGCAGCGGATACGGCTCGACGATCACCGGCTCCAGGATCGGCCCGCTGATCACTTCACGCAGCGGGCGCCGCTCGGCATCGGGAATGTGCTGCGGCAGGCGAACCGTGAAGGTGGCGCCGTGGCCATGGCCTTCGCTGGCGGCGGTAACGGTGCCACCGTGCAGTTCGACCAGCTGCTGCACGATCGCCAGGCCCAGGCCCAGGCCGCCATGGCGGCGGGTGGTGGTGCCATCGGCCTGGCGGAAGCGACTGAACAGGTGATTGAGGAATTCCTGTGCGATGCCGTCGCCGGTATCGCGCACGGTGATCATCCAGTAATTGCCTTCGGCCTGCAGCTGCAGGTCGATGCGGCCTTCGGCCGGGGTGAACTTGATCGCATTCGAGAGCAGGTTCCAGAACACCTGCTGCAGGCGCGTGGCATCACCCAGTACCAGGCTGGGCTGCTCGGGCAGCAGCAGGTGCACGTCCAGCGCCTTGCCTTCGGCCACCAGTTCCTGCGCGCCGATGGCCTCACCGAGCACCGTGCGCAGGTCCAGCACTTCCACCTCCAGCTGCACCTTGCCCAGCAGCATGCTGCTGAGGTCAAGCATGTCCGAGATCAGCCGCTTCTGCGCACCCGCGCTGTTGGCGATCACGTTCAGGCCCTTGTACAGCGGGCTGGTATTGTCCACGCGCTGCAGCAGCAGTTCGCTCCAGCCGAGGATGGTGGTCAGCGGCGTGCGCAGCTCGTGCGACAGCGTGGCCAGGAATTCATCCTTGAGCCGCGCCATGTTTTCCGCAGCGCTGCGCGCGGCACGCTCGGACTGCAGCAGTTCCTCGCGCGCCAGCTCGATCTCACGTCGTTCGGTCACGTCCGGACTGCTGCCGGCCAGGCCGATGAAACGGCCCATGCGCGAGAAGCGCGGGCGGGCATTCATTTCCAGCCAGCGCCACTGGCCATCGGCGCGCCGCGCCCGCACCAGTGCATGCATCGAACGTTGCGCCTTCAGCGCTTCCTGCAGTTCGTACTCGAACACCGACGCATCATCCGGATGCACCAGGCCACGCCAGACGTCTTCCGGCACACGCGTCTCATCACCCCCGAAGAACTCGCTGAAGGCGCTGTTGACGAAGCGGGCATGGCCGCGCTCGTCGAGCACCCACACCGGCATCGGCAGGCCATCGGCCAGCGCGCTGAAGCGGGCTTCGCTCTCGCCCAGCTCCACTTCCATCTGCTTGCGCGCGGTGATGTCGAAGAACAGGATGCCGACCTTGTCTTCCCCCGGACGGCCCACGCGCACCGCATCGACCGCGAACGAGCGCCCCAGCGCACGCGCCTCCATCTCGAACTGTGCCGGCCGGCCACTGCGTGCGACCTCGCCGTAGATGCGGAACCAGTCTTCCTCGTGGTTCGGTTCCAGCAGGCTCATGCGCTGGCCACGTGCATCCTTCAGCCCGGTGTGCCGCTCGAAGGCGTCATTGACCTCGATGAAACGATAGTCCACGGCCCGGTCGCCCTCGAACAGCACCTGGATCACGCAGAAACCGGCGTTGATGCGCTCAAGCACGCCATGATGCAGGTCGGGTTCGGGCGCCGGCACCATCATCGGTGGGCGCTCCACGAGGGGCGGCAGTGTGGACAAGGGCGTCTGTGCAGGCCGGGTTGGAGGCACAGCATCTTCCAAAGGGCGTATTCACAGCGTCAAGCGCCGTCAGTCATGGTTGACGACAATGAATTGGCGGCAACCACCCTTGCGCACGACGCATCAGGCCATTGCTGTCGCCTGAAAGCAGGATCACACTCGATCCGTGATCAACATCGCCCCCATCGAGGGACGCAGGAGACCGTCATGAAACGCTCACTCGCGATTGCCCTGCTGGCAGGCGCCCTTGTGGCGGGCGGTGCCAGCGCGGCACCGCGCACCGTGACCGATCCGGAAGCTCCCCGCGCACTGCAGGCCGATGGCCCGGTCAGCGTGAAGTGGGACGATCCGGCCAAGTTCACCGAGATCCGCCAGAGCACCAACCGCTTCGAGGCCGAACGTGGCGACTGGGTGCAGCAACTGGCGCGCTACCTGCAGACCACCGCGGCCAAACCGCTGCAACCAGGGCAGACGCTCGATGTGACCCTGGTCGACATCAAGCGCGCCGGTGACTACGAGCCGTGGCACGGCCCGCGCGGCCGCGACATCCGGATCATGCGCGACATCTACCCGCCGCGGATCAGCCTGCAGTACACGTTGAAGGACGCCAGCGGCCGTATCGTCAGCGAGGGCGATGCGCGCCTCAGCGATACCGGCTACCTGCACAACCTGGGGCTGAAGAGCGACAGTGACCCGCTGCGCTACGAGAAACGCCTGATCGATGACTGGGTCAGGCGTCAGCTGGCCAGCCAGGCCACCGCCGCGCGTTAGTCCCCACGGCGACCCGCACCAGGCGACCACTGCGCGTAACGCCCGTCGGTAGGTGTCGACCTTGGTCGACACGCATTCACGGCGCCGAGCGTGGGCTCGGCGCTACACGTACACCTTCGCCACGCGCTTGACCGCGCACGGCAGCTGATAGGCGCTCACGCCACAGCGCGGCGCCAGTTCCGCCAGCGTCGGTGCACTCCCCCACAACTCCACCACACTGCCAACGCCGGCCTGCGGATGCGAGGTCAGGTCCACGGTCAGCATGTCCATCGACACGCGGCCGATCAGGGCTCCGGGATGACCATCGATCAGCACCGGCGTGCCATTCGGTGCGAACTGCGGATACCCGTCGGCATAGCCGAGCGCGACCACGCCCACGCGGGTGCGTGCCTTGGCCACGAAGCGCGCGCCATAGCCCACCGGTTCACCGGCCTCGATCCAGCGCTCGGCGATCACCTTCGACTGCATCGTCATCACCGGGCGCAGGCGCTCGGTCAGCGCGGTGTTGTCCGGCAGCGGGTTGGCGCCGTACAGCATCAGGCCCGGGCGCACCCAGTCGCTGCGCACATCCGGCCAGCCCAGCAGTGCCGGCGAGTTGCAGACACTGGTCTCGCCGTGCAGGCCGTCGATGGCCCGCGCGAAGGTCGCCACCTGCTCGTGCGTGCGTTCGCTGTCCAGCTCGTCGGCGCGTGCCAGGTGGGTCATCAGCACGATGCGTTCGACCTGCGGCAGCGCCGACAGGCGTGCATGCGCCGCGCGGAAGCTGTCCACGTCCAGGCCGAGGCGATGCATGCCGCTGTCCAGCTTCAGCCACACCGTCAACGGACGCGGGCTGTCGAAGGCAGCGACGGCCTCCAGCTGCCACGGCGAGCCGACGGCGAACCAGAAATCATGCTCGGCCACCAGCGCCATGTCGCTGGGCTCGAAGATGCCTTCCAGCAGCAGGATCGGCGCACGGATGCCGGCCTGGCGCAGTTCCAGCGCCTCTTCGATGGTGGCCACGCCGAAGCCATCGGCCTCGCCTTCCAGTGCCTGCGCACAGCGCACTGCGCCGTGGCCATAGGCATCGGCCTTGATGATCGCCAGGGCCTTGCCACCGCCCAGTTCACGGGCGAGCCGGTAGTTGCTGCGCAGGGCGCCCAGATCGATCAGCGCGCGGGCAGGACGCATGTGCGGTTCTCTTGTTGCGGCGCGTGACCGTACTGGCCGTAGCGGAAAATATCCAGGCCTTCGGTGCTGATCTGCGGCTGGCGCGCGCTCATCAGATCGGCCAGGTAGCGGCCCGAGCCGCAGGCCATGGTCCAGCCCAGGGTGCCGTGGCCGGTGTTGAGGTACAGGTTGCGGAACGGCGTGGCGCCGATCACCGGCGTACCGTCCGGCGTGGCCGGGCGCAGGCCGGTCCAGAACTGCGCGCGCGACAGGTCGCCGCCCTTCGGGTAGAGATCGCTCACCACCAGCTCCAGGGTCTCGCGACGGCGCTGCGACAGCGACAGGTCGAAGCCGGCCACTTCGGCCATGCCACCGACGCGGATGCGGTCGTCGAAGCGGGTCACCGCCACCTTGTAGCTCTCGTCGAGGATGGTCGAGGTCGGCGCCATCGCCGGATCGGTGATCGGCAGCGTCAGCGAGTAACCCTTCAGCGGGTACACCGGCAGGCGCATGCCCAGCGGTGCGACCAGTGCGGGCGAATAGCTGCCCAGCGCGACCACGAAGCGGTCGGCGGTTTCCAGCTTGCCGTCGATGCGCACGCCGGTGATGCGGTCGCCATCGAACTCCAGGCCAGTGATGTCCTGGTCGAAGCGGAACTCGACGCCGGCATCCACGCACATCTGCGCCAGGCGGCGGGTGAACAGCTGGCAGTCGCCGGTCTGGTCACGCGGCAGGCGCAGCGCGCCGACCAGGCCATCGACGTGGGCCAGGGCCGGTTCGGCCTGGATGATGCCGGCGCGGTCCAGTACCTCGTACGGCACGCCGTACTGGGCCAGGATCTCGATGTCCTGCGCCGAGGCATCCAGCTGCTGCTGGGTGCGGAACAGCTGGGTGGTGCCCAGGTCGCGGCCTTCGAACTCGATGCCGATCTGCGCGCGCAGCTCGTTCAGGCAGTCGCGGCTGTACTCGGACATGCGCACCATGCGCGCCTTGTTGATCGCGTAGCGCTCGTGGGTGCAGTTGCGCAGCATCTGCCACAGCCAGCGGTACTGGGCCAGGTCCATGCCCGGCTTGATCGCCAGCGGCGCATGCTTCTCGAACAGCCAGCCGATGGCCTTCTTCGGCACGCCCGGGGCGGCCCACGGCGAGGTGTAGCCGAACGACAGCTGGCCGGCATTGGCGAAGCTGGTTTCCAGCGCCGGGCCGGGCTGACGGTCGATGACCGTGACTTCAAACCCGGCCTGTCGCAGGTACCAGGCACTGGTGGTGCCGATCACGCCGCTGCCGAGGACTAGGACTCGCATGGGACTTCTCCAACCCGATCATTCCCTGCACTGGAGCGTGCCGGGACCATAATTGGGGAAGTATAGACAGCCATTCCCAGTTGATTTGCCTGTTTTGAAATCAACCGGCAGGATGTTCTCCTGCAATTCATTCCCCAAGGTTGACGGCCATGGCCACCCGTACCCGCGAACTGGACAAGATCGACCGCAAGATCCTGCGCATCCTGCAGGCCGAGGGCCGCATCTCCTTCACCGAACTGGGTGAGCGGGTCGGCCTGTCGACCACCCCATGCACCGAGCGCGTGCGCCGGCTCGAGCGCGAAGGGGTGATCACCGGCTACCACGCCCACCTCGACCCGGCGGCGGTGAAGGCCAGCCTGCTGGTGTTCGTGGAGATCAGCCTGGCCTACAAGTCCGGTGACATCTTCGAGGAGTTCCGGCGCGCGGCCCTGAAGCTGCCCAACGTGCTGGAGTGCCACCTGGTGTCGGGCGACTTCGATTACCTGCTGAAGGCGCGGATCAGCGAGATGGCCTCCTACCGCAAGCTGCTCGGCAGCACGTTGCTGACGCTGCCGCATGTACGTGAGTCGAAGAGCTACATCGTGATGGAAGAAGTGAAGGAAACGCTGAGCCTGCCGATTCCGGATTGAGGCGCGGCTGCGATTGGGGTCAGAGCCCGCCATGCGGGATCCGACCCCGGTCAGGATTCGGCAAGGGGTCGGATCCCGCGCAGCGGGCTCTGACCCCGGTCATGGCAACCGTCAGCGCTGCTGCGGATGCTTCTGCGAGCGCTGTTCCTGCTGCTTTCCGCCCTTGTGCGGCTGCTGCGGCTCCATCTGCTGCTGTTGCTGCTGTTGCTGCTGCGGGTTGCGGCCCTGCGGTTCCTTGCCGGGATGACGGTTCTGCTGGTTTTTCATGATCGCGATCCAATGGACGAAGGACATGCGGCGGCGGAATGCCGGCGCACGGTCACCTTGGTCCCGGAACGGTTAATCGCAGGCGAAAAAGCAGTGATCTGCAGCAGGTTGTTTTCGTGCGTTCAGGCCGAACAGCGTGCGCCAGCCGCCAACCTCGGTTGGCACCCGAGATCAGCGCTTGATCTGCTGGCCATCGCCGGCCGGCACGCTGTCGTAATAGCGGCCGGTACGCGAATCAAACACGCGGTTCGGACCGGCCGGGCGCACACCAGGCACGATACGGCCATTGCGGTCGTACACCTTGTCGGCCGGCTTCGGCCCCGGGGTGGGCGCGATCTGGGCGGGGCCGGTGGACTTGATCGGCTGCGCCGGCTGCGGCGACGGCAGTACCTGCGGCTGCGGCCGGGCGGCCTGCGGCGGCGGTACCACCGGCGCTGGCGCCACGGTGGTCGCACTGCGGGTGGCGGTGGGGTCGGCAGTGGGCACCTGGGCCAGCGCCAACGTGGGCACCAGGGCCATCAACAGCAGGGAAAGGGTCGGTTTCATGTCACGCTCCGGCGTGGATCACATTTACCTTGCGCCTGCACCTGTGTGCCGCCCATGAACGGCCATCACACTTGCAAGGCTGCGCCCGCAGCCCCACGTTTGTCGGCATCCCCAGGCCATCACCCCCACGGAGAGCCGGCATGACTGCCTTCGACCTGACGCCCCCCACCGCCACCCAGACCGAGGCGCTGATCGCCGGCCTCAGCAGCGAAGAGCGCCGCGTGCTGCTGCAGCACGGTACCGAGGCGCCGTTCTGCGGCGTGTTCCTCGACAACAAGCGCGAGGGTGTCTACTGCTGCCGGCTGTGCGCGCTGCCGCTGTTCCGCTCCAGCACCAAGTTCGATTCCGGCACCGGTTGGCCGAGCTTCTTCGCCCCGTTCGACCCGGCACACGTGCGCGAAATCCGCGATACCAGCCACGGCATGGTCCGCACCGAGATCACCTGCGCGCGCTGCGGCAGCCACCTGGGTCACGTTTTCCCGGACGGCCCGCCGCCCACCTACGAGCGCCACTGCCTGAACTCCGTCTCACTTTCGTTCACCGGCAATGGCGAGCCCTGGCCCGACCCGTTGCAGCGTGGCGGCGCCGAAAGCGGCGTGGCGGGCTGAAACACCCCGCTGACCGATTTCACAGAATTCCCTCTTCAGAAAACCGGGCGACGGGCCGACAAGGAGATATCCCCTCTCCTTGCGTCGCCCCATGCTCATCATCGTTGGATTCCTGGTCGTCATCATCAGCGTGATCGGGGGCTACCTCGGTGCCCACGGCCGCCTGGGTGCCCTCTGGCAGCCCTACGAACTGGTCATCATCGGCGGCGCCGCGCTCGGCGCCTTCCTGGTCGGCACCCCGGCCAAGACGGTCAAGCAGACCCTGAAGGCCATGGTCGGCGTGTTCAAGGGCCCGCGCTACAAGCAGCAGGACTACATCGATGTCCTCAGCCTGCTCTATGAACTGCTCAACAAAGCCCGCCGCGAAGGCTTCATGGCGCTGGAAGACCATGTCGAGCGTCCGGCCGAAAGCGCGTTGTTCAGCAACTACCCCAAGGTGCAGGCCGACCACCACCTGATCGACTTCATCACTGACTGCCTGCGCCTGATGATCGGCAGCAACATCGAGCCGCACGAGCTGGAGCCGCTGCTGGAACTGGAGCTGGAAAAGCACCACGCCGAAGCCATGGCACCCTCGCAGGTACTGACCAAGGTGGCCGACGGACTGCCCGGTTTCGGCATCGTTGCGGCGGTGCTGGGCATCGTCATCACCATGGGTTCGATCGGCGGCGACATCGTCGAGGTCGGCGGCCACGTGGCCGGCGCGCTGGTCGGTACCTTCCTGGGCATCCTGCTGGGCTACGGTTTCGTCGGCCCGATGGCAGCCGCCATGGAAGCGCGCGCCGAGCAGGACAGCCGCATCTACGAATCGGTGAAGACCGCCCTGCTGGCCTGCCTGCGTGGCTACAACCCGAAGATCGCGCTGGAATTCGCCCGCAAGACGCTGCCGTCGAACGTGCGCCCGGCCTTCTCCGATTTCGAGCAGCACCTGAAGACGGTCAAGTAAGCCATGGCCGAAACCAAGCCCACTGTCATCGTCCGCCGGGTCAAGAAGGCCGGCCACGCCGCCCATCATGGCGGTTCGTGGAAGGTGGCCTATGCCGACTTCGTGACCGCGATGATGGCGTTCTTCCTGGTGCTGTGGCTGATGGCCACCACCAACAAGAACGACCGTGCGGCCATTTCCGAGTACTTCCGCAACCCCAGCCCGCTGAGCGGGCAGAACGCCACGCCGGCGCCCGGCATGGCCGGCCCGGGGGGCGCCAGCACCTCGATGATCAAGCTCGGTGGCGCCACCGACATCTCGCGGGGCAGCAGCAACGATCCCTTCCAGAACCAGAAGGAAGCGGTGCCGCAGCCGGTGGACCAGCAGCAGCGCGACAAGCAGCAGCTGGAAGCGCTGATGAAGGAACTGCAGGAGGCGATCAGCAAGAGCCAGGCGCTGGAGCCGTTCAAGGACCAGCTGCTGCTGGACCTGACCCCGGAAGGCCTGCGCATCCAGATCGTGGACAAGCAGAACCGGCCGATGTTCGACCTCGGCAGTGCCACGCTGAAGCCGTACACGCAGCAGATCCTGCACGAGCTGGCCAACTACCTGAACCACGTGCCGAACCGGATCAGCCTGACCGGCCACACCGACATCACCGCCTATTCGGCCGCGCGCGGCTACGGCAACTGGGAACTGAGCGCCGATCGTGCCAACGCTGCACGGCGCGCACTGGTGGACGGTGGCCTGGAGGACAGCAAGATCACCCGCGTGGTCGGCCTGTCTTCGTCGGTCCTGTTCGACAAGGCCGACCCGCAGAACCCGATCAACCGACGCATCAGCATCGTGGTGATGACCCAGGCCGCCGAAGCAGCCGCCCTGGCCGGTGCCGGCCCGCAGGTGGGGCTGTCGGCCCCCGCCGCCGACCCGGACGTGCAGGCCGCGCAGGGGCCGGCGCGCTGAATCGGGGTCAGATCCCTTTCCCATGGAAAGGGATCTGACCCCACCTGCACGCGGCCGCTACAATGGCGGTCTTTCCGTTTCCAGGTGACCCCACCCCATGTCCCAGAACTCCAAGGCCAAGCGCGACAAGCGCAAGAAGCAGCAGGCCAAGCGCCCGTTCCTCCGCCTGAACGCCCAGCAGCAGGTGCAGAACCATGCCGTGCTGACCAACGAAGACGGCCAGGTGGTCGCGGCCATCGGCCTGCAGGGCCGTGAGTGGCTGCTGGCCATCGGCGGCCAGACCATGGGCAATGCCGAGAACCCGGTGCCGATGCTGGCCATGCTCAAGCACCTGGCCAACGTGCAGGAGAAGGAAGGCCGCAAGGTCAACCTGGAGTACTCCGAGCTGCTGCAGAAGCTGCTGGACACCCTGGCTGCCGACGCTGGCCAGACCGCTGACGAGTACCTGGACAAGCTGGTCGCCGAGTTCGAAGGCGTCGACGCTGCTGAGGGCGAGGAAGGCGAAGCCGCCGAGGGCGACGTGGCCGAAGACGCCGCTGCCGAGGCCGCTCCGGCCGCTGACAGCGACGGCAAGCCGCAGGCCTGAACCGGCCGCGGCGGTGACGGTCTACGTCGATGACGCGGTGCATCCCTGGCGCGGCCAGCGCTGGGCGCACCTGATGGCCGACACCCTGGCCGAGCTGCACGCGATGGCGGCGCAGCTCGGCATTCCCCCGCGGGCCTTCCAGAACAAGGCCAGCGGTGCGCACTACGATGTCACCGCCGAGCTGCGCGCACAGGCAATCGCGCTCGGTGCGCGGGCCATTTCCCGGCACGCCGACCGCGAACTGGTCAAAGCCGTGATCGCCAACGCCAGGGCGCAATACCGGCCGTAGGCAGTGGCGGGGGCTACCGCTTGCTGTGCTGGGTGGGGCTACCACTTCCTGTGGTGGGTGCGGACCTTGGTCCGCACATCAGGCACGGGGCATGCCAACCAAGGTTGGCATCCACCCATAGGCGGGCTCCGCACCCACCTGCCCCGCTCAGAACGGGTCGCTGCCCAGCCGGATTTCCACGTTCAGCAGCGAGCACAACGCCAGCATCGCGTCATCGTCGCGGGTCAGCGCCATCACGCCGGTGAAGCCGTCGCTGCCGGCATCCACGCTCCACAGCGTGTAATTGTGCTCGCGCAGGCGGTCGAAGGCGGTGGACATCAGCTGCACGCCGTCCAGGTCTTCGGCGAAGTCCTCGTCGTCCAGGTCGCCGCCCCAGTCCAGCTGCAGGTTGAAGCGCGCCGACAGCTCGTTCACCGCCGACTGCAGCGATTCCAGGTCATCTCGTTCCACCTCGAAACCGGACTGCCAGGCAATGGCCGTGAACAGCACCGGCAGCCAGTCACTGTCCGCTTCCAGCGGCTGCCCGTCCTCGGACAGGTGCTCGCGCCAGCGGTTGAACTGCTGCAGGGCCAGTTCCTCGTCACCCGGGTTGATCAGCACCAGCAGGTTCCAGACCCGCGCCTCGAAGCCGTCTTCGTCGAAGTCGTGGATGTCTTCCTCGAAGTCGAAATAGTCGCTGTTGTCGGGCATGGCGGAACTTCCTCTGGGGCAGGCCGGCATTCTACGGTTTATCCTGTGCCGCTGAAGCCGGCCTTGGTGGCCGTCACTGTGAATGAAGCGATGAGCGATACCCCTCCCGACCACCTGGCGATCAACCCGGCCAGCCCCTTCCATGATGCACAGGCGCTGGAGCGCGGCGTTGGCGTGCGTTTCAACGACGTCGAGCGCGACAACGTCGAGGAATACTCGGTCAGCGAAGGCTGGATCCGCGTGCAGGCCGGCAAGGCCCGCGACCGCCGCGGCAACCCGATGACCATCAAGGTCAAGGGCAAGGTCGAGGTGTATTTCCTGGAAACGAAGCCGGAATAAGCGCGGCTCCCGGATCCTGGGGTCAGATCCCTTTCCCGCGGAAAGGGATCTGACCCCGATCGACGGCGCCCGACCGCAGCGTCACTCGCGCTTGCGCGATTCCAGCAGATCCAGGTTGCGGATCAGGCGCCGCGAGATCTCATCGGAGATCACCCCGCGCCGGGTCAGCCGGAACAGCTCTTCGCGCTCGGCATTCAGGCCGGCGCTGCGCAGCTGGCGGTAGCCCAGCTCCATGCGCCGCACCTTCTCCGGGTCCACGTCGGGCCCGTCGCTGTCTTTCTCCAGGTGCCGCTGGTACAGCAGGCTCACCCGCGAGGCGGCGTCGTTGTACAGCTGCACGTTCTCGGTGTTCTGGTTCATCACCATCTGCTGGCGCATGCGCTCGACACCGGCCAGTGCGGCCTTCGACGACAGCCGGCGCGCCAAGTCCTCCTCCTTGCGCTCGCCCGAATCGGCCGGCAGCTGCAGGCCCTTCAGCAGCTGCGGCAGTGCGATGCTGGCGCCCAGCAGCGAGAACAGGATCACCGAGGCGGCCAGGAAGATCACCAGGTCACGTGCTGGGAACGCACTGCCATCGGGCAGGAACAGCGGCAGGGTCAACACACCGGCCAGGGTGATCGCACCGCGCACACCCGCCACCGAGGTCGCCACCACGATGCGCCAGTTCGGTGCCTCGCCCCGCTCCAGGCCGCGACGACGCGCGCGCAGCAGGTTCCAGCGCAGCGACAGCCACACCCACAGCAGGCGCAGCACCACCAACGCCAGGTTGATCACCACCACATAGACCAGCAGCCACCACGCACTCTGGTGGCCGGTCTCGTTCATGGTGGTGGTGGCGCGTTCGACGATGCCGGGCAGCTGCTCGCCCAGCAGCACGAACATGATGCCGTTGAAGCTGAACTGCAGCATGTTCCAGACCCCGGCGCGCTGCACGCGCATGCTGCCGGAGACACGGCCGGTCAGCTCGACATAGCTCATCGCGATACCGGCAGCGACCGCGGCAAGGATGCCCGAGGCATGGATTTCTTCGGCCAGCAGATAGGCTGCGAACGGAATCAGCAGGTTGACCAGCATCGCGGCGCCCGGCTCTTCGCCGAAGCGGCGCCACAGCCAGCGCTGGAAGGTCGACACGCCCAGCGTCACCGCCACGCCCACGGCGAGGCCGGCCACCGCCACCCACACGAAGGTCAGCGAGGCGGTGGCCAGCGAGAAGGTGCCGGTCATCACCGCCGCCACCGCGAAGCGGAAGCAGACCAGGCCCGAGGCATCATTCAGCAGCGACTCGCCTTCCAGGATGTGCATCAGGCGCTTGGGAATCGGCGCCTTGGAGGCGATCGCCCCGACCGCCACCGGGTCGGTCGGCGACACGATGGCCGCCAGTGCGAAGCACACCGCCAGCGGCATCACCGGAATCAACCAGTGGATGAGGAAGCCGGCGCCGATGACGGTGAACACCACCAGGCCGAACGCCAGCTCGAGGATCGCGCCCTTGTCGCGGAACAGGCCCTGCTTGGGAATACGCCAGCCATCGAGGAACAGCAGCGGTGGCAGGAACAGCAGGAAGAACACCTCCGGTTCCAGCGCATGGCCGCGGTTGAACACGCCGGCGATCACCGCGCCCAGGCCGATCTGCACCAGCGGCAGCGGCAACGAGAACGGCAGGACGCGAACCAGGTAGCCGCTGGCGACAACGGCCACCAGCATCGCCAGGACGACTTCAATGGTATGCATGCTTCTTCCAGGAAGCGGCGCGCGGGGAGGCTCGCAAGCCAGCGCCGGAAACCCGGGAAAAACTACCACACGCGGCCACGACCGCGACGGCCGGGGCCGCCGCGCGTCAGCCCCGGCTCATGCCCCGTCGAAGCGGTACAGGTCCATGGCAAGGAAGCCGGCATCGATACCGGCGTCGATGCGGCGTGCGCCGAAACCGCCCTCGCCGGCCGCGCCCATCGCGAAGAACAGCGGCAGCAGGTGCTCATCGGTCGGGTGCGCGCGTTCGGCGAACGGCGCCTGCCGGCGGTAATCGAACAGTGTCTGGCGGTCATCGGCGGCCAGGCGCTGCTCCACCCATTCGATGAAGGGCCGTACGTACGGCGCCTCCTTGCCGTCCTGGTAGTCGCCCCAGTCGTGCAGGTTGTGGGTGATGCTGCCCGAGCCGACCAGCAGCACGCCCTGCTCGCGCAGCGGCGCCAGCGCGCGGCCCAGCGCGAACTGGTGCTCGGGGCCGAGCATCGGCTGGATCGACAGCGGCACCACCGGGATGTCGGCCTGCGGGCGCAGCAGCCGCAGCGGCACCCAGGCACCGTGGTCGAGGCCACGCTGCGGGTCGAGTGCCACCGGCAGGCCAGCGGCGGCGATGCGGCCGGCCACCTCTTCGGCCAGCGCCGGATCGCCCGGCGCCGGGTACTGCAGTTCAAACAGCGCGCGCGGGAAGCCGCCGAAGTCATGGATGGTCGGTGGCTGCGGATGCGCGCCGACCAGCGGCTGCCGGCCCAGCCAGTGCGCCGAGGCCATCACGATGGCGCGCGGCGTCGGCAGGTCGCGCGCCAGCTCGGCCAGACGCACGCCAACCTGGCCCGGATGCAGGGCGGTCATCGGCGAACCATGCGAGATGTACAGCGAAGGCAGGAGGGACATGGAATTCTCCAGTTGCAGGGTCAGGCGGCGATCAGCGCGAACGCAGGGTCCACTTGCCATCGCCGACCAGGAACAGCACCACCAGCGCCAGTGCCCAGAACGCCGGGTATTCCCAGCCGCCGCCGGCATTGGCGAAACCGAAGCCGTTGGCACCATGCACGGTGACGATGGTGCCCAGCAGCAGCGGCACGCCGACCAGGCCCACCCAGCGCGCGTAGATGCCCAGCAGGAGCGCGACGGTGATCACCAGCTCGACGCCGATGGTGAGGTAGCCGAGCACGCCGGGCAGGCCCAGCGACTCGAAGAACGCCGCCGTACCGGCCGGGGTGAATACCAGCAGCTTGGTCAGCGCATGGACCAGGAACAGCACGCCCAGGGCCAGGCGCAGCAGGGTGGCGCCGTACGGGGCCAGCGGCGAAACAGGAGCGGTCGTGGTGTGCATGGGGAAACACCTTGAAGGGAGTGGGCACAGGTTATTGCGCCTTCGCGTGCCAATAAATACGATGGATTGACCGTATTTATTTCAAAAGGCGCAACAATGGACACCCTCGAGGCGATGCGCGTGTTCGTGGCGGTGGTCGAGCGCAATGGCTTCAGTGCCGCCGCCCAGGCCCTGGACATGTCCACTGCCGGCGTCACCCGCCAGGTCGCCGCGCTGGAAAAGCGCCTGTCCACCCGCCTGCTCCACCGCACCACGCGGCGGGTCAGCCCGACCAGCGCCGGCGCCGCCTACTACGCCCAGTGCGTGCGCCTGCTGGCCGAGTTCGACGCGCTGGAAGCCAGTATCGGCGCACAGGCGCTGGAGCCCTCCGGCACGCTGCGCATCAACGCACCGGTCAGCTGGGGCATCGCCCGCCTCGGCCCGCTGCTGGCCAGCTACCGCGAACGCTACCCGCAGGTGGAACTGGACCTGGCCCTGTCCGACCGCCTGGTGGACATGGTCGAGGAAGGCTACGACGTGGCCATCCGCATCACCCGCGAGCCGGGCCCTACCCTGATCGCCCGCCGTCTGGGCGAATCGCGGGTGAGCCTGTGCGCCGCGCCGGCCTACCTGGCCGCACGCGGCACACCACAGACGCCGCAGGAGCTGCAGGCCCACGCCTGCCTGAGCTACAGCTACTGGGCCGCTGGCGACCATTGGCCACTGCAGGGACCGGGCGGCGAAGTGAAGGTCTCGGTGAGCAGCCTGCTGCACGCCAACAACGGCGACGTGCTGCGCGAAGCGGCGATCGCCGGCATGGGCGTGATCCTGCAGCCCGATTTCCTGCTGGAAGACGCACTGGCCGGTGGCCGCCTGGTGCGCGTCCTGCCCGAGTGGGAGGCCTCGCCGATCGGCATCTTCGCGGTCTATACCAGCCGCAGCCACCTGGCACCGAAGGTGCGCAGTTTCATCGACCACTTGGTGGATGCGGGGGTGTAGCCGAGTCTGGCGCTTGCCGGTAGTACCGGCCGCTGGCCGGCAATCAGACACATCCCGGTCCTGGGCGAATGCCGGCCAGCGGCCGGCACTACCACTCAGGCGGCAACCTCATCCAGCGCGTCGATGATCTGTTCCAGCGGCGCCGGCCGGCCCAGCAGGTAGCCCTGCACCTGGTCGCAGCCATGCGCAGCCAGCCAGTCCAGCTGTCCGGGCGTCTCCACGCCTTCGGCGATGATGGTCAGGCCCATGCTGTGGCCCAGTGACAGCAGCGCACGGCAGATCGAGGCATTGCGCGGGTTGGTTTCCACATCCGCCACGAAGCTGCGATCGATCTTCAGGATGTCCAGCGGCAGGTGCTGCAGGTAGGACATGCTGGAATAGCCGGTACCGAAATCATCCAGCGACACACTGATGCCCTGCTCGTGCAGGCGCTGCATGGTCTGCATCGCCTGCGCCGGCTTGCGCATCAGGCTGCTCTCGGTCAGTTCCACGTGCAGCGCGCCACGGGCCAGGCCGAAGTCCTGCTGGGCACGGGTGAACTCGGCCACCAGGTCGCTGTTGAAGAACTGCACGGCAGACACATTGACTGCGATCGGCAGCTCACCCCAACCGGCCTCGACCAGCCGGCGCTGCGCCTTCGCCGCGGCGCGGATCACCCACCGGCCCAGCGCCAGGATCAGCCCGGTGTCCTCGCACAGCTGGATGAACTCGTTCGGCGGGATGAAGCTGCCATCGGCCTGCGGCCAGCGCAGCAGGGCCTCCAGCGCCGCCGGGCTGCCATCGCTGGCGTGCCGGATCGGCTGGAAGTACAGCTGGAACTCGTTGTCGATGGCGGCGTGGATGCGCCCCGCCAGGCGCAGGCGATCGGCCAGCCGCGTGGTCACCGCCGCATCGAACCAGACCACCACGTTGCCCTCGGCGCGCGCGGCATGCGCGGCCTGTGCGGCCATGCCGATCACCTGCTCGGCCGAGTGGCCATCACCCGGCACATGCACGGCCACACCGATGCGCGGCTCGAACTGGTGCAGCGAATCCTTGCCGCGCATCGGCGCCGATACGATCTGCAGCAGGTCGTCCAGCACGCGCTGGGTATCGTGGCCGGCACCGATGGCGAACACGAAGTCCTCCGCTGGCTGGAACGCCAGCGTGCCACAACGCGCACCGAGGCCACCGAGCCGGGTCGCCATCGACTGCAGCACCGCGTCGCCGATCTCGCGGCCCAGCGTATCGGCCACCAGCTGCAACCCACGCAGCTGCACGAAGGCGATGGTGTAGCCCTCGTCCTGCTCGTCCAGCTGCTCGGTCAACGCGCGCACGTTGAGCAGGCCGGTGGCTGGGTTGTGCCGTGCCTGGTAGGCCAGGTCACGCTCGTAGGCCAACCGTTCGCTGACATCCTCGGCCAGCACCAGGCACGCCGGCTGGCCATCGAAATCGAGCCGGGACAGATGTGCGCGCACTTCGAACACGCTGCCGTCCTTGCGCCGGTGCAGGCGCACGGTGGCGTCCTGCAGTTCACCGACACGGGCCTTGGCGATTGCGCCCTTGACCTCGTCCCAGCCTTCGCGCGGGCGGATGTCGAGGATGCTCATCGCCAGGAATTCCTCGCGGCTGTAGCCGTACTGGCGCACTGCGGCGTCGTTGACCTCGATGAAGCGCAGCGTGTCCGGATCGAACACCCAGAACGGCGCCGGGTTGCGGTCGAACAGCAGGCGGAAGCGACGCTCCACTTCGCTCATCTGCTCGCGGGCCTGGTAGCGCTCGGTCAGATCGCTCAGCGCGCCGATCATGCGCCGCTCGCTGTCGGCCATTTCCACCCGCTGCCCACGCGCACCCACCCAGCGCACCTCGCCACCGGGCAGCACCAGGCGGAACACCTGGTCGAGCACCGCGCCACCGGCAAAGGCCTGGTCGAAGGCATGCTGCAGGCGCGCCGCATCATCGCGATGCACGCGCGCGAAGAAATCCGCCACCGGCAGCGCATCGGTCTGCACACCGAAGATCTCGCGCGCCAGCGGCGACCAGCGCAGCAGCGCGGCGTCTTCGTCCACATACCACGTGCAGATGCGGCCCACCTGGTGGGCCAGGCGCAGCTCGGCATGACCCGCCTTCAGCTCCTCGGCCATCGACTGCTGGTGGCGGGTGCTACGGCGCACGGCGTACAGCAGCACCAGCAGCACCACGATGTAGGCCAGTACGATCGCCACCGACGCCTGCAGGTACGGCCACCAGGGTGCCAGCACGTCCTCATCGGCCAACCCGACCTGCACCGCCAGCGGGCTGCGCTCCAGCGTGCTGATGGTGATGATGCGGGGCACGCCATCCACCGCGCCCGGCAGGCTGCCCAGCTCGACCACCGCCTGCTTGCCGAGCAGATCGCGGCGCGGCAGGTCGTAGCGACGGCCGACCGTACCATGCGGGTCCGGCACGCGGGCCAGCATGTAACCTTCGGCATCGCTGATCGAGACCAGTCCGTTCGGACCGACATCGAGGCCACCGATGATGCGCTGCAGCTCACCGCAGCGCAGCCGTGCCAGCAGCCAGCGGTCGCCGGCCATCGGCAGCGCCAGCGGCACCACCCAGCCGTCGTCGCTGGCACGCTGCGGCGGGCCGATGTACAGCGCGCTGCCCTGGCCACGGCGTTGCGGATCGGTCCACAGCGGCAGGTTCAGATCGCCCCTGCCGGCGGTGATCGAGCGACCATGGCGATCGAGCACGACGATGCTGTGCAGCTCGGCATGGCGGCGCAGCACGCCATCGATCGAAGCATCCAGCAGCGCCGGGGCCTGTGCGGGCACGCTGCGGAACAGTTCGGCGGCGTCGGCGGCGATGCCGGACATCGCCCGCTCCAGGTTGCGCAGCTCCAGTGCCAGCAGGCGCTCGCTGCCCACCGCCAGCGCGCGGCTCTGCCGCTGCGCGGCCTCCAGCCGGCGCTGGTGGTCGTTGATCAGCATGGTGGTCAGGCCGGCCACCAGCAACACGCCCAGCAGCACCCCGCCCCAGGTAATGGCGCGCAGTGGCCGGGCCAACGCCCGCTTCAGCGCGGGCATCGGTCGATCTTCCTTGTGCAGTCGGCTGGCTTCATGCGCGAACGAATCCTCCACGTCCCCGACCTCAACGGCCGGCGGACGCCATTCTTGACGCCTGACCCGCCCCCGCATGGCCACCTCCCCGTGTCCGCGCAGCGCTCCCGGGACCAGCATGCACCACACCGGAGACGGCGTGAAGATCGGTTCCGCGCGTTCAGCCAGATCCTGCACAGGGCAGGCCACGCCGCGGGGCCGCCAGACGGGCCGGGGCGGATTAGACTTGGTGTTTTCCGCTGCAAGAGAAGTCCATGTCCAAGCTGCGCCGTCCCACCCTGGCACTGGCCATCGTTGCCAGCCTGTCCCTGGCCGCCTGCGACCGTCCGGCCGAACCGTCGGCCGGCACCGCCACGCCGGCCGACGCCGCGCCCGCTGCGGCCAAGCCGATGCTGGGCAGCTTCGGCTTCGATGCCAGCGGCATGGACCGCAGCATTGCCGCCGGCGATGATTTCTTTGGTTTCGCCAACGGCACCTGGGTCAAGAACACCGAGATCCCGGCCGATCGTTCGCGTTTCGGCAGCTTCAACGTCATCGCCGAGAAGACCCTGGCCGACACCCGCGCGATCCTCGAAGGCGCCGCCGGCAACACCCAGGCCAGCGGTGACGACAAGCTGATCGGCGACTACTACGCCGCCTACATGGACGAAGCCGGCATCGAGCAGCACGGCATCGCGCCGGTGCAGCCGCAGCTGAAGGCGATCGAGACCATCGCCGACAAGGCCGGCCTGGCGCGTGCCCTCGGCGGCGAGATGCGCGCCGACGTCGACCTGCTCAATGCGACCAACTTCTACACCGACCGCCTGTTCGGCCTGTGGGTCTCGGTCGACATGCTGCAGCCGGACCGCAACGCGCCCTACCTGGTGCAGGGCGGCCTGGGCATGCCCGACCGTGACTTCTACCTGGGCGGCGGCCGCATGGCCGAGCTGCGCAAGCAGTACCAGGCCTACATCGCACAGATGCTGCAGCTGACCGGTGTCGCCGATCCGGCCGGCAAGGCGCAGCGCATCCTCGCGCTGGAGACGAAGATCGCGCAGGCGCACGCCACCCAGGAAGAAACCAATGATGTGACCAAGGGTGCCAATCCCTGGACCCAGGCCGACTTCAATGCCAAGGCGCCGGGCATGGACTGGAACGCCTTCCTCGACGCGGCTGCGCTGGGCAACCAGCAGGACTTCATCGTCTGGCAACCCAAGGCCGTGGCCGGCCTGTCCAAGCTGGTCGCCACCGAGCCGCTGGAGGTGTGGAAGGATTACCTGTCCTTCCACGCGCTGGACCGCGCCGCTGCCTACCTGCCGAAGAAATTCGCCGATGCCCGCTTCGCCTTCCACGGCACCACGCTGAGCGGCACGCCGCAGCAGAGCGACCGCTGGAAGCGTGCAGTGGACGACGCCAACCATGCCATCGGCGAAGCGATCGGCAAGCGTTACGTCGAGAAGCACTTCGACGCCAAGACCAAGGAGCGCGCGGACGAGATGGCGAAGAACATCATCGCCGCCTTCGCCAAGCGCATCGATGCGCTGTCGTGGATGTCGCCACAGACCAAGGCGCATGCCAAGGCCAAGGTGACCGGCCTGACCGTGGGCATGGGCTACCCGGAGAAGTGGCGCGACTACACCGGCCTGGAGATCCGCCGCGATGACGCACTGGGCAACGCACAGCGCGCCGAGCTGTTCGAGTACCAGCGCAACATCGCCAAGCTGGGCAAGCCGGTCGAGCACACCGAATGGGCGATGCTGCCGCAGACCATCAACGCGATGAACGTGCCGCTGGAAAACCGCCTGGTGTTCCCGGCCGCGATCCTGCAGCCACCGTTCTTCGACGGCGCCGCCGACGACGCGGTGAACTACGGTGCGATCGGCGCCGTGATCGGCCACGAGATCAGCCACGGCTTCGACAATGCCGGCGCGCTGTTCGACGAGACCGGCAAGCTGCACAACTGGTGGACCGCTGAGGACCTGAAGCAGTTCAACGCCGCCGGTGACGCGCTGGCCGCACAGTTCAGCAGCTACGAACCGTTCCCGGGCGTGCACGTGAACGGCAAGCTGACCCTGGGCGAGAACATCGCCGACGTGGCCGGCCTGGGTACCGCCTACGACGCTTACCAGCTGTCGCTGCAGGGCAAGCCGGGCCAGACCCTGGAAGGCTTCACGCCGGACCAGCGCTTCTTCCTCGGTTTCGCCCAGGCGTGGCGCAGCAAGAGCCGCGAACAGGCGCTGCGCAATTCGCTGCTGACCGATGTGCATGCACCGGGCCAGTTCCGCGCACTGACCGTACGCAACATCGACGCCTGGTACCCGGCGTTCGAAGTGAAGGAAGGCCAGAAGCTGTACCTGGCCCCGGACAAGCGGGTCAAGGTGTGGTGATGTAACCGGAACGGGCGCCGCAAGGCGCCCGTTTCATTTCCCGGTAGCTGCCAACCTTGGTCGGCACGGGGTAGGAATCCACGCATGGCGTGGATCTACCGGCGGGTGGTGGCAACCATCAGCAGAGCGCTCGCAGCCAACACCGCGGCAACCCACAGATTCGCATGCAGGCCCATGCCATCCAGCAGCCGGCCACCGCCCCACGCCCCGAGCGCGATGCCCACATTGAACACACCAACGTACAGCGCGGTGGCGATCTCCACGGCCTGCGGCAGCGCCTTCATCATCCAGCTCATCAGGCCCACCGACACACCACCGTAGGCCAGGCCCCACAGCAGCAACACCGCAATGCCACCACTCGGCGTGCCACCCACCCACAGCAACAGCAGCGGCGTCAGCAGCAGGCCCGACGCGATCGCCAGCAGCGTGCCGCGTGGATGCCGCGCCGCCAGCGGCCCAGCGATGAAGTTGCCGGCGATGCCGGCCAGGCCGTAGGCAAACAGCAGCGCACCGATCCACGACGCATCCACACCCGATACGGACGTCAGCAGCGGCCGCACATAGGTGAACGCGATGAAGTGCCCTGCCACCAGCAGCAGGGTCAGCCAGAGTCCTCGCTGCAGGCCGCGATGACCGAGCTGCTGCACGAACTGCCGCGCCTGCACCGATGTGCTGACCGGCAACGCCGGAACCACGCGCAGATGCAGCAGCATCACCGCCGCGCTGAACAGCGCCATCGCCGCGAACGCGCAGCGCCAGCCCAGTGCATCGCCGATCAGCGCGCCCAGTGGCACGCCCAGCACCGATGCCGCGGCCACGCCGCCGAAGATGATCGAGGTGGCGAGGCCGATGCGGTGGGCCGGCACCAGGCGCGCGGCCAGACCGCCGGCGATGGCCCAGATCCCGCCCATGCAGAACCCCACCAGTACGCGCGCGGCCAGCAGCCAGCCGATGCCCGGTGCCAGCGCCGAAGCGATGTTGGCGACCAGCAGAAGTGCAAGCAGCGCACACAGGATGCGACGGCGATCGATGCCATCCGCCGCGATCACCACCAGCGGCGCGAACAGCGCCGCCAGCAATGCCGGCAGTGAGATCATCAGGCCGGCGGTACCGGTGGAGGCGCCGAGGCTTTCGGCGATCGGCGTCAGCAGGCCCACCGGCAGCATTTCGGTGGTGACCACCGAGAACGTGGCGAGGCCGACTGCGGAAACCGCCCACCACGGAGGGCGGACAACCGGCGCGACGTGCGCGGGCGAAGAGACACTCATGGGACGATTCCTTCAGCGGAAATGGGTGCAACTGCGCCGCGCAGCGCGCGTTGCAGCAGCAATGCGAACAGCAGCACGACGGCGCCTGCCGCCAGCGCGACGATGAAGCCGCTGCGAACGCCACCGGCGTCCACGCTCTGCCCGGACAGCGCCGCCCCCAGCGCCACACCTATGTTCAGTCCGGCCAGCAGCCAGGTCATGCCTTCGGTAAGGCGCGCTTCGGGCACGCGCTGTTCGACCAGCGACATCGCCACGATCATCGTCGGCGCGAAGAACAACCCGGACACCAGCACCGCCACGGCCAGCGCCGGCAGGCTACCGACCCACAGCAGTGGCAGCGTGGTCAGCGCGGTGGCCGCTGCGCCCAGCAGCAACAGGCGCTGCAGCGGCGCCTGCAGCTTCAGCGCGCCGAACAGCAGGCCCGACGCACAACTGCCCAGCGCATAGGCCGACAGCACCACGCTGGCCGCGAGTGGCTGTCCCCGCTGTTCGGCGAAGGCCACGCTGGTGATGTCGACGGTACCGACAATCACGCCCATCGCCAGCATCAGCAATGCCAGCAGGCGGATCTCCGCTTGCCGCAGCAGCGAGCGCGAGGGTGTTGCGCCTTCGCAGCGCTGCAGCGGTGGTTCGGTACCGCGTTGCAGGACCAGTGCGGTCACCCCGAGCACCAGCAGCAGGGCCGCGGCCAGCACGCCGGCCTGCGGCCATACCGCCACCGACAACCCGACCGACAGCGGCGGGCCGGCAATGAAGGTGACCTCGTCGAACACGGTCTCCAGCGAGTACGCGGTCTGCAGTTGCGGGCGACCGCGGTGGATCGCGGTCCAGCGCGCGCGCACCATCGCCGACACGCTGGGCATGCAGCCGGCCAGCATCGCTGCGACGAACAGCATCCAGTCCGGCGCGGCCAGCAGCGTGCACGCGAGCAGCAACAGCAGGCCGGCCGCACTGGCCGCCGTGACCCACGGCAGCACCCTGCGCTGCCCGCGCCGGTCGACCCAGCGCGACACCTGCGGCGACAGCAACGCGTAGGTCAGCACGAAGGTGGCCGACACCGCGCCGGCCAGCGCATAGCTGCCGCGCAGCTGCGACAGCAGGGTGATGATGCCGATACCGGTCATCGGCAGCGGCAGGCGTGCCAGCAGCCCGGCCAGAGCGAGGCCGGCGGTGCCGGGGGCAGCGAACAGGTCGCGATAGGGGGTGGCCATCAGGATCTCCAGGGCAGCGGCTTGCCTGGCGCGTGCGGCGCCACGACAATACATACAGAGCGTATGAATAAGAGGCTACATTCATACGCGCCGTATGTAAATAATCATGCACTGCGTATGTAAGGAGCTCCGGATGGTTCGCCGCACCCGCGCCGAGATGGAAGAAACCCGCGCCAGCCTGCTGGCCACCGCCCGCCGGGTGTTCAGCGAGCATGGCTATGCCGCCACCTCGATGGATGACCTGACCGCCCAGGCCGGTCTGACCCGGGGTGCGCTCTACCACCACTTCGGCGACAAGAAGGGCCTGTTGGCGGCGGTGGTCGCCCAGCTCGATGCCGAGACCGACCTGCGCCTGCAGGCGATCAGCGATGGCGCGGATGATGCCTGGGACGGCTTCGTACGGCGCTGCCGTGCCTATCTGGAGATGGCGCTGGAACCGGAGATCCAGCGCATCGTGCTGCGTGATGCGCGCGCGGTACTGGGTGGCGCCTCACCGGAATCGCAGCGCCACTGCGTGCACTCGATGCAGCGCCTGATCGAACAGTTGATCGCGCAGGGCGTAGCGGTGCCGGTGGATGCGCAGGCGCTGGCATCGCTGATCTACGGCAGCCTGGCCGAGGCCGCGTTCTGGATCGCCGAGGGCGAGGATGGCGACGCGCGGTTGCAGCAGGCGACGGCGGCGCTGGAGATGTTGTTGCGTGGGTTGAAGGTGGCCGGGTAACGCCGATCCACGCGTGGCGTGGACCTACTGCGGAATCCGCTCAGGTAGAGGCCAACCTTGGTTGGCGCTTCTGCGGCACTGCGCGAAATGCGTGCCGACCAAGGTCGGCAGCTACCAGAACCATGGTGTCAGTAGATCCACGCCATGCGTGGATGAAGCTCTATCGCGCAACGCGTGCCAACCCAGGTTGGCACCTACCGGAGCATTTCGGGCCACTCGCGCAACACCGCTGCCGGCACGCCCATCCGCGCGCAGGCGCGGCTGGCCAGGCCGTCGGGCAGCGCACGGCGGAACAACGGCGCCATGCCCTGCATCAGCTTCGCCGACGCTGCAGCTTGTGCACGCTGGTGCGCATTGCGTTCCAGCATGCCTTCGGCCCAGTCCGGCAGCAGCGCCGCACCGGCGCCGAGGAACACTTCGCGCGACAGGCCCGGCACCGGTACCGGCAGGCGCACGCCGGACAGCACCTCCAGCACCTCGCGCGAGCGTTCGTCGACGCGCAGCTCCGGCTGCCGCGCGCAGAAATAGGCGGCCACTTCCGCTTCACTGCGCGGCACATCCACCGCGCCCAGTGCCTCGGCCACGCAGCGATACTCGTCGTAGTAGCGATCGGCGATGTGCGCCGGCACCTCGCGTCCGTAACGGCGGAAGCCCTGCAGGAAGCCGAAGGCCTCGGTCACATGCACCCAGGTCAGCAGCTGCGGATCATCGGCGGCATAGGCCTCGCCCTGCGCGGTCTGGCCGCGGATCTGCGCATGGATGCGGCGTACCTTCGCCACCAGCGTCTCGACTTCGCCGGCAGGCGCATAGCTGGTGCCGGCAACGAACGCGGTGGTGCGGCGCAGGCGGCCCACCAGGTCCTGGCGGAAGTTGGAATGGTCATAGACCCCGGCCAGCGCGCGCGGGTGCAGGGTCTGCAGCATCAGGGCGCACAGGCCTCCGGCCAGCATCGACGGAAATTCCGCATGCAGCCGCCAGGTGACGCTGTCCAGGCCGAACCAGCCCGGGTCACCCAGCGGGTGGTCGTAGTCGATGCCGCTCTGGCCACGCGGGAAGGCCTCCAGGACCCAGCGCCGGATCGGCGCGGTCACGGGGCGGGAGAGTCGCTGCAGCAGAGCCGGCATCACAGGTCCAGGAGAGGCGGAAGAACGGCCACGCGTTGCGCGGTCGGCCCCGATTCTGGTCGATCACGACGCCGACGGCGAGTCTCCGCACTCAGCAACGGTTTCATGTGCGGCTGCAGCATGTTTCACCCTGCGACATCCTGTCGCAGGCTGCGACGATGATGCTGCGCCGCAGCAGCATTCACCCATTCAGACAAAACCCTTACGCCGCTAGGCATTCCGCCCATTGCACGGCTCGCTGGAAGTGCTAGAACTGAACCCGCCACACCGTCCAATGCTGATCGACGCACGTTCCACAAGGAGCCAGCCATGATTGCTTTGTTCAAGGGTTTGGGACTACTGCTTCGCGACAACGAGCTCTACAGCAGCCCGTTCGACAAACAGGTCGCGCACTGGCGCAATCTGAGCGAGCAGCAGATCCGCGATGAAGTGGCTGTGCTGGCCCAGGCCAAGTGCCAGTGGCTGATCGCCTCGATCGTCGGCTGGCAGGCGGCTTCGCTGCTGATCCTCGGCCTGATCACCAACTACCTCTGGCGCGACGATTACCACATCACCTTCACCCGCGTGGTCGTGGTGTTCGGTTCGTGGATCTCGATCCTGTTCGTGATCTGGTTCATGGCCAACATGTTCGACCGCACCGCCGGTTTCGAGCGCTGGATGAAGGCCTTCAACAGCCGTGCCCGCATCAGCTCCAAGGCCGACAGTGTCGAACACGTGGCCGAGGCGCTGGACCTGGCCGAGCACTATCCGGAAGTGCTGGACTACAAGCAGGCGGTCACCGCCCGGCGCGAACTGCGCCATGAGGACATCCGCATCATGACCGAGATCGGGCGCATGAAGCAGCACTCCGAACTGGTCGGTCGCCTCAACCATGTCGGCGAGAACGAGCACCACCACGACCTGACACTGCAGCCTGCCTACTGACCCTTCAGGGAAGCGGGGGGACCCACAATGCCACCGTGATCACTCACGGTGGCATTGTTCTATCGGGTCCTGGCTGACGCATTGGCGGAAGCCCTCGGGCAGGTCGCGCATCGCCTCGGTCTGTCCCACCGCCACTGCGAACCGGCGCAGCGGTGGCTTCGCGCATGCCGCATCGGTACTGCAGGCAGGGTCCAGCACCAGGTAGTGGCATTGGCCGCTGCTGCTGGCGATGCACTGGAACCGCGCCTCGCCATCGGCCACGGTGCCCTTGCTGTACAGCGTGTCCACGCCATTGGCACGGGTGCGGGTGATCGAGGTGTTGCTGGACTTCTCGCAGCCGGCCAATGGCAGCGCGGCAATGCAGGCAAGCAGGAACAGGCGCATGGTGCCTCCAGGGTGCGGCTACATGCCGCGGAACAGGCTCATGAACGGTTGGCTGACCACCAGGGTCTCGGCACGCCCCCGCAGGCGAAGCACGCCGCGGCCGGTATCGTCGCGGCTGACCGCCGCCACCGCCTTCATGTTGACGATGGTCGAACGATGGATCTGGCGGAAGTGCTGCGGATCGAGCACCTCCAGCAGCTCGCGCAACGGGGTGCGCAACAGGCTCTCACCGGCCGCGGTCACCACGGTGGTGTACTTGTTGTCGGCGCGGAAGTAGGCCACGTCCTCCAGCATGATCAGCTGCGTCTCGCGGCCGTTGCTGGCGGTGATCCAGGCCAAGGGCGGGCGCTCGGCAGCGCCCTGCGATGGGCCCAACCGCTGCAGCAGGCGTTCGAGTACGGCATCGTCCTGGCGCGTTGATGGCAGCCGCGAGAGGATGCGTTCGCGCGTGGCCAGCAGGCGCTCGTCGCTGACCGGCTTCAGCAGGTAGTCCATCGCGCCCTGCTCGAACGCGTCGATGGCGTACTGGTCGTAGGCGGTCACGAACACCACCTGGGTGCGCGGGCTCAGCTCGGACAGCGAACGCGCCACTTCGATGCCGCTGATGCCGGGCATGCGGATATCGAGGAAGGCAATGTCCGGCTGCTTCTCCGCCAGTTGTTCCAGCGCACTGGCACCATCCTCGCACTCGGCCACCAGCTTCAGTTCCGGCCACAGCCGGCCCAGCTGTTGCACCAGTGATTGCCGCAGCAGTTCCTCATCCTCAGCGATCAGCGCTTCAAGCGGCATGGCTGCGCTCCTTGTTCGACTGCGGCAGGGTCATGGTCGCGGCCACGCCGCTGGGGAAGTTGGCGACGATCGCCACACCGGCCTGCTCGCCGCAGGTCAGGCGCAGGCGCTCGCGCAGGTTTTTCAGGCCGATGCCGGTGCCACTGGTGCCCTGGCCGAAGCCGAGGCCATCGTCGGCCACCGTCACCGTCACATGGTCATCGAAGCCACGCGCCAGGATCCAGATCGTGCCGCCGCCGGGCTTCGGTTCCAGGCCATGCTTGATCGCGTTTTCCACCAGCGTCTGCAGCGCCATCGCCGGCAGGTGCACGCCGTGCAGATCGTTCGGCACCTGCACCTCCACCGCCAACCGCGCGCCCATGCGGATGCGCAGGATCTCCAGATAGGCGCGGGTACGTTCCAGCTCCACGCCCAGCGTGGACACCGATTCATCCACCTGCGGCAGCGAGCTGCGCAGGTACTGGATCAGATGGCCCAGCATCTGCTCGGCGCGCGCCGGGTCGGTGCGGGTCAGCACCTGCGCATTGGCCAGCGTGTTGTAGAGGAAGTGCGGTTCCACCTGCGCATGCAGCAGGCTCAAGCGCGCCACCGACAGCTCCTTCTCTACCTGGGTCTGTTCGGCCGCGGCCTGCTCGTCGCGGCGCTGGTCGGCAACACGTCGGCTGATCGCGCGGGTAACCGCTTCGGCGTTCTCGAAGTTGCTGCCTTCGTCCAGCGCCAGCAGGTCGGCCCACCAGCCGGCATCCGGTTCGAACAGCAGGGTGACCGTGCTGGTGCCCTGCCCCGGCGTGACCGTGGCCAGCACGCTGTTGCGCTTGATCGCCAATCGCGCCGGCAGGTTCCAGCGCGACGGCTGGCGGCCATTCCAGAGATCGACCCGGCGAACGTAAGCGCGCACCTGCAGGCTGCCGGCCGAACTCTCCACGTCTTCGACGCGCGGCAGTTCAGCGATCGCCGCTTCCACCACGGCGTAAGCCTGGCCGGCATCCATCGGCAGCTCCACCTGGCGGCGCTGGCGCCCGGACAGCGTGGTCGAATCCAGCCGGCCGGCGACCAGCCAGACCCGTCGTACATGGGTGATCGCGCTGCCCAGCGCGGAGATCATCAGGAACATCGCCAGCAGGCCGAAGACCCAGCCCGGGCCATCGTTCATGCCGCTGAAGATGCCGCTCCAGACCATGCCGGCGACAACCAGCGCGGCGGCCCAGGCCAGCAGGTGGCGGATCAGGAGAGAGAGGCTGGCGAACACGGCGGCGCCTTGGAGGAAGGGGGTGAGCCGAGCATAGGGCGGCCCGCCGGGCAAGCAAGCGGGCTGCGACGAAGGCCGGAAAAGTGGGGATGGAAGCCGTTCTGGTAGAGCCGGCGGCTGGCCGGCTCTCCATGACCTCCGCAAGCATCACAAAGTTGCCGGCCAGCGGCCGGCACTACCCGGGAGGCGCCGGGCGAACCCGGCGCATTCCCTTACTTGCGCTGGTCGGCGCTGGCGTCACGCACAGCGCGGAACGATTCGTCCTTGCTCCAGTTCGGCCAGCTGCGCGAGTTGGCCAGCTGGTTGCCCAGCGTGTACAGCACTTCCAGGTCGCGGGCGGCACCGGCGAACACCCAGTCCGGCTGCCATTCGTCGCCCTGCTGGTGGTAGCGCTTGGCGGTGTAGTCCTCGGAGGCCTTCTTGCCTGCGGCCACGCCACCGTCCACCCAGTCCTGGCCGGCCGACCAGGACAGCGCCGGCACGCCGCGCTTGGCGAACGGGAAGTGGTCGGAGCGGAAGAACAGGCCCGCTTCCGGCTTCGGGTCCGGCGTGTAGCGGATGTCCCAGCCCTTGGCCACGTCCTTCAGCTGGTCCAGCAGCTCGAAGCGCGCGGCACCGTAGATGCCGAAGTCACGTGACGGCCCGAACGGCGCCATGCCGTCCATGTTGATCACCGCCACGGTCTTTTCCAGCGGATACAGTGGATGGGTAGCGTAGTACTCCGAACCCAGCAGGCCCTTCTCCTCGGCGGTGACCGCCAGGAACAGCACCGAGCGCTGCGGGCGCTTCTGCTTGGCAAAGCCACGGGCCAGCTCGATCAGCGAGGCGGTACCGCTGGCGTTGTCCAGTGCGCCGTTGAAGATGCGGTCGCCACGTGCGTCCGGTTCACCCACGCCGATGTGGTCCCAGTGCGCGCTGTAGATGATCGTCTCGTCCGGGTGGCTGCTGCCCTCCAGGCGTGCGGCCACGTTGTGCGAGGTGATCACATCGGTCTTCACCGCGTACTTCGCGTCCAGGCTGGCGCCGGTCAGCGGCACCGGGGTGAAGTCACGCTGCTGCGCCTTCTTCTTCAGCGCCTCGAAGTCCTGTCCGGCCGAGCGGAACAGCTCCACCGCCAGGTCACGCTGGATCCAGCCTTCCAGCAGCGGATGGCTTTCCGCCGGGTTGTCGCGCACCACGTCGAACATGGTGTTGGTGTTGGAACCGGCCACGGTGGCCCAGCCATACGACGCCGGCGCGGTCTCGTGCACGATCAGCACGCCCAGCGCACCCTGACGGGCGCCTTCTTCGTACTTGTAGGTCCAACGGCCGTAGTAGGTCATGCCCTTGCCGTCGAAATCACCCTGGCCGGTCTCGAAGTCCGGGTCGTTGATCAGCACCACGGCGATCTTGCCCTTCAGGTCCACGCCCTTGAAGTCGTCCCAGTTGCGCTCCGGCGCCTTCACGCCGTAGCCGAGGAACACCAGTGGGGCCTTGCTGATGTCGACGTTGCTGGCGCCGTTCATGGCCGCGCGCACGGCGATCTGCTTGCCCTGCTCCAGCGCAACGGTCTTGCCGCCCTGGTGCAGCGCCAGCTGCGGTGCGCCGACGATGTCACCCTTGCGCAGCGGCACGGCCTGGGTCCACAGGCGCTTGCCATCCTTGAGGTCACCGCCCGGCTGCAGGCCGGCGTCGGCGAACTGCTTGCTGAGATAGGCGATGGTCTTCTCTTCACCAGCGGTGGCCGGCGAACGGCCTTCGTAGGCATCGGAGGCCAGTTCCTTGACGTCGGCGGAGATCCGCGCGCCATCGAATTTCGAGGTGGCCGCCATCAGTGCGCTCGACACCGACAGGGCCAGCACGCCCAGTACCACTCGTTTCATTGCTCTCTCCAGCAGGGAAATCCTACTGGAGTGTAAAGGGATTCGGAAAGACGGGGTCAGATCCCTCTCCCGACGGGAGAGGGATCTGACCCCGATGGTCATCCTGGTGCTTGCGCGCGGGACAGCAGGTGCTCGCGTTCGCGCGTGTTGCCGGTCAGCGCGGCGGCGGCGGCAAATGCACCGCGGGCATCCTCAAGGCGACCCAGCTGCTGCAGCAGCTCACCACGCACCACCTGCAACGGTGCGTAATCGCGCAGTCGCGCATCGTCCAGCAACGGCTGCAGCTGCGCCCATGCCGCGAAGGCACCTTCGCTGCGCAGCACCGCCACCACCCGGTTCAATGCAACCACCGGTGACGGCTGCACCTGCAGCAGCTGCGTATAGAGCGTGGCAATGCGTAGCCAGTCAGTCGCTTCAGCGCGGCGTGCGGCCGCATGGCAGGCTGCGATGCGAGCCTGCAGCACATAAGGATCATCGCCACCACCGGCGGCCAACGCACGTGCCAGCACCTGCTGCCCGCGCTCGATCTGCAGCCAGTCCCAGCGCGCCCGGTTCTGCTGGTCCAGCAGCACCGGTGCACCCTCCGCATCGGTCCGCGCCGCCACACGCGATGCCTGCAGTTCCATCAGCGCCAGCAGGCCCAACACCGGTGGCACCGGCAGCCGGTGTGCCAGGATGCGCGCCAGCCGCAGCGCCTCCTCGCACAACGCCGGGCGCATCCAGTCATCGCCGGCGCTGGCCGCATAGCCTTCGTTGAACACCAGGTAGATCGCCTCCAGCACCGAGGCCAGCCGTTCGGGCATCGCCTCCGCGCGCGGCACTTCATAGGGCACCTGCTTCTGCGCCAGCGTGCGCTTGGCACGTACGATGCGCTGGGCAATGGTGGGCTCGGGTTGCAGGAAGCCACTGGCAATCTCGGTGGTGGTCAGGCCACCGAGCAGGCGCAGGGTCAATGCCACCCGCGCGTCGGCCGGCAATACCGGATGGCAGGCCACGAACATCAGCCGCAGCAGGTCGTCACCCAGGTCATCCTCCAGCGCCTGGCTGTCATCCGGCGCCGGCAGGGGGGCCGGATGCAGTTCCTCGCCCCATTGCGCATGCTGCTGCGCCACCCGCTGGTGTTGGCGCAGCACATCGATGGCACGGTTGCGCGCGGTGGTCATCAGCCAGGCTCCGGGATTGTCCGGGATGCCCTGCTCCGGCCAGCGCTCCAGCGCGGCCAGCCAGGTGTCCTGGGCCAGCTCCTCGGCACGGCCGACATCGCCACCGAGCAGCCGCGCCAGGCGCGCGATCAACACCGGCGACTCCATCCGCCAGAGGGTTTCCAGACGCTGCGTCAGTGCGGGATCAAGCATGCGCCGATCACAGCACGCACGCGTGGCCCGCACAAGCGTCGTGGCTCACGCTTCGACAATGGGCCTGAAGCCGCCCCAGAACATGCGCCTGGTGTCGAACGGCATGTCCTTCGGGCCCAGCGACGCCAGCCGCGGGTCCGCCATCACTTTCGCGTTGATACGGTCGCGCGCCGCGCGCGAACGGAACACCACGAAGGCGACGATCACCGTTTCGCCCGGTTTTGCCTTGACCGCGCGCGGGAACGAGGTGCTCTTGCCCGGCTCCACGTCGTCGGCCACGCACTCCATGTACTGCAGCGCGCCATGGTCCTTCCACACCGCGCCGGCCTTGCGGGCAAGGCGGCGGTAGGCCGCCACCTTGTCCTGCGGGCACGGCAGCACGTAAGCATCCACGTAAGCCATGAGGTGTCTCCCTGCGGCGACTGTCAGCCCGGCTCGCCGTCCATGTGTGCGATTTCCCAGAGATGGCCGTCCAGGTCCTGGAAGCCGCGCTGGTACATGAAGCCATAGTCACGCGCCGGCTGCGGCTCGCTGGCGCCCGCCGCGAGCGCCTTGTCCACCATCACATCCACCGCCTTGCGACTGTCGGCTGACAGGCAGGTGATCACTTCGGTCTGCTGATGTGCGTCGGCGATCGACTTGTTGGTGAACTGCCTGAAGAACGGCTGGGTCAACAGCATCACGTAGATGCTCTCGCTGATCACCATGCAGGCCGCATCATCGTTGGTGAAGGTCGGATTGAAGCTGTAGCCCAGCGCGGCGAAGAAGGCCTTGGAGGCATTCAGATCCTGCACGGGCAGGTTGACGAAGATCATCTGCGGTTGCGGTGCACTCATCGGTGAAGCTCCTTGTGGATGGAAGAAAGAGGGATCAGGGCTGCTTCATGCAGTTGACCATCCACGGCTTGCCGTAGCGGTCGATCAGCATGCCCCAGCGGTGCGCCCAGAACGTTTCGGCGATCGGCATCTGCACCTGGCCACCTTCGGCCAGCGCCGCGAACACGCGTTCGGCTTCTTCGATGCTGTCGACGTCGACATTGATGGTGGTCGAGCCCCCCTCACCACCACCCGGACCGTCGGCCGCCATCAGGATGGCGCTGCCGATCTCCAGCTGGCTGTGTGCGACATGGTCCAGGGTCTGCGCCGGCATCTCGTTGCAGCCGGGCATGCCATCGGACGGCGGCATGTCGCGGTACTTCATTTCCGAGGTGACCTGGCCACCGAGTGCCTTGGCATAGAACGCCATCGCGTCGTGGGCCTGGCCGCTGAAGCCAAGGAAGGGAATCAGTCTCATCGCACTACTCCGTTGAGTTTTGCAGGGGGGTGACACCGGGCATGCCCGGCGGATGTGAAGCAGGGAACGGGTCAGCCTTCCAGCTGTGCACGCAGACGCTGTTCCTGCTGCTGTAATTCGGGGGTGAAGGCCTCACCGAAGTCTTCAGCGGAGATCAAGGGGCGCAGCTCCAGCGTGCCGCCACTGCCGAAGGGCGCACGGCTGGCCCATTCGACCGCCTCGTCCAGCGAGCGCACGTCCCACAACCAGAAACCGGCGATCTGTTCGCTGGCGGGGCCAAACGGACCGGCCTCGACCTTGGGCGCGCCACTGCCGAAATGAATGCGACGTCCGCGCTGGGTGGCATGCAGGCCTTCACCGGCCAGCATGATGCCGGCGGCCACGAGTTGTTCGTTGAAGGCGCCCATTTCGGACAATTCCTGTTCGCTGGGCATGCGGCCGGCTTCGGAGTCGGCGTTGGCCTTCACGATCACCATCACTTTCATTGCGGTCTCCCGTGGGGACGCGTGGTGCGTGCCCTTCACTGGGTACAACGAACCAGAGGGCTGGGAATCGACACGTTCTCTGAGAATTATTTCTTCCGTGGAAAGCGCGCCTTCGGCGGGGGTCGGCGAACGGCGGAGCCC
Organism: Stenotrophomonas maltophilia; assembly: GCF_003205835.1. Taxonomy (GTDB): domain Bacteria; phylum Pseudomonadota; class Gammaproteobacteria; order Xanthomonadales; family Xanthomonadaceae; genus Stenotrophomonas; species Stenotrophomonas riyadhensis. The sequence continues at coordinate 470,570 of NZ_CP029773.1, read as the reverse complement.
CTCCGTGGTGGGGTTGGATTGGTCGCTGAAAAGCTCGGGTTCATGGGTTTGGCCGGGTGGGTAGGCGGGCCGGGGGACGCCGTAAACCCGTCCCTGGGGGCTTGGCCGCGGCATCCATGCCGCGGACACCCCCGCCCCGCCTACCCACCCGGCCTTGGACAAGTTCCTGTCTCCGTTCCACCACGGGAAGATCAAGAAAAAAACAAAAGCAACAGCAACGGCGGTTGGCTGGCGGCCTCGGCTTTGCGAGCGAAGCGACCCGCTTTCGCTCTTGTTGTTGATTTCCCGTGGTGGTTCGGCGACCGGAATCTGTCAGGGGTCGGGCGGGTGGGATTGGCGGGGTATCCGCGCCATGGATGGCGCGGCTAAGCCTCCAGGGACGGATTCACGGCGTCCCCGCCAATCCCACCCGCCCGACCCACCCTCTGAAACCCAGCTTTCAGCGACCAACCCACCCCACCACGGAGGGGCTCCGCCGTTCGCCGATCGCCCGCCGCAGGCGGCCTTTCGCGCTGCAGCATGCTGGCAGGCAAACCTGCGCCATCATGGACACCCCGCCCCCGCCTGGACCGTGCCATGCAGCAGTATCTGCTTCTGATCTACATCGAGCCTGCCCTGCTGCAGGCCTTGCCCACCGAAGAATTCAACGCGCTGATGCGCGACTGCCTGGCCCACGCCGACAAACTGCAGGCCGAAGGCACGCTGCTGGCCGCGCAGAAGCTGCAGCCGGTCGACACCGCGCAGACCCTGCGCGTGCGCGATGGCCACAGCCGCGTACTGGATGGCCCGTTCGCCGAAACCCGCGAACTGCTGGCCGGCTTCAACCTGATCGTCGCCCGCGACCGCGACGAAGCCATGCGCATCGCCCGCGATTTCCCGTGGGCACGCTTCGGCAGCATCGAGGTGCGGCCGCTGGAAGACATGGACGCCGAGCGCGAACGCTGCGGCGCCCCGGCTGCGGCTATGGCAGCAGCCGTACCCTGATCTCGCGCGGGCCCACGCCTTCGTTGCCGCTGTAGTCGCGCACGCTGGCGCGCACGGTGTACTCGCCCGGTGGCAATGCCGCCGGCTGCCAGCGCCCGGTTTCCATCAGGCCGTCACGCACGGTGTTGGTGGCCAGGTAGCGGAAACGGGTCACCGCGCTGCCATGCACGGTGATGCCGCTGTCCGGCGCGTAGGCCACGCGCACCGCTTCGTTCTGCGGCGGCATGCGGTTGAACACGATGTTCCAGCGCGGCTGTTCGTAGCCCTGCAGCGGCTGTCCGCCGGCATCGAGGATCTGGTAACCCACCTGGTACATGCCCAGCCGGCGCCGCGGCAGGTTGTTGTCGACCTGGTCCCAGGCCTCGACCACGATCTGCACGCCACGTCCCTGCCGCGCCACCATCACCACGCCGTCGCTGCCTGCGGTCATCGGCTGGTCGTTGTCGTCCAGCAGGGCCACATCGGTGATGCGCGGTGCGAAGTGGTCGGCGTAGTTGTGGAAGCCCAGCGCCACCGCGTTGGTTTCGAAACCGCCGGTACCCACCGCCAGATGCACGTGCGCCTGGTTGTTGATGCTGCCCAGGCGATCACCGACGTGGATGCGCATGCCACGACGCACGCGCATCCGTTCCAGCTTGCCCTGCTCGTCGTACAGCGCCTGCCAACGCGCATCGAACGGCTGGTCGCGCGGGGTGCGGCCGACCCGCATGTGAATGTACTTGAGGCGGTCCACGGCCAGGCCCTCGGCCTGCCCACCCAGGCTCCACGCCGCTACCGGGCTGCTGATCTTGCCATCGGCGATCGCCAACACGGTCTGGCCGACATCACCGCGCACATCGAAACCGCCATGCAGGTGGTGGCGGCTCTCGCCCTTGAAGTTGCCGCGCACCTCGCCCAGCGTGCCGACCACTTCATGCCAGCCGTCCTGCGGTGCCAATGGCCAGCGCCCACCGGTGTCCGGCAACGCTGCATCGGCAGCGGGCCCGACCAGCGCCGGTGCCGGCAGGTCACCCACCGGCAGCGGGCGCAGGCGGTGCAGGCGATAGCTGGCGGAATCGGCGACCAGCACGCTGCCGTCGGCATCCATCGCCAGCCCACTCGGGCGGGCCAGGCGTGGCAGGCGGCCGTTGCCCACCAGCGCGATCTGGTGGCCCTGCGGTGTCACCTGCACGACGCGGCCATCAAGGTCACCCACGTACAGCACGCCGTCGTGCGTGGTGGCCAGCGACAACGGCCCATTGATCACGCCGCCATCGCCCAGCAGCGTGCTGACCGTGCCATCGGCACCGACCCGACGCACCGCGTTGTTGAACAGGTCGGCCACCAGCAACGCGCCGTGCGCATCGAAGGCCAGCGCCACCGGGGTATCGAAGCGTGCATCGCCCGCCAGACCATCGGCCAGACCCGGGCGCTCGCCGCCGGCCAGGGTGCGCACGTTGCCATCGGTGCCGATCACCCGGATGCGGTCGTTGAAGGTGTCGGCCACATAGACCTGGCCCTGCGCATCCACCGCGATGCCCATCGGCGCATCGAAGCGCGCCTGCGCGGCCGGTCCATCGGCGTAACCCTGCTCGCCACCGGCCAGCGTGGTCACCTGGCCATCGGTGCCGATGCGGCGGATGGCGTGGTTGCCGGTGTCGGCCACGTACAGGTTGCCCTGCGCGTCGGCGGCGATGCCCGAGGGCGTATTGAAACTGGCCTGCAGTGCCGCGCCATCGATACGCCCCTCGCCCTGCCCGGCCACGGTTTCGACGCGGCCATCGGGCAGGCGACGGCGGATGCGGTTGTTGTCGCCGGCATCGGTGAAATAGATGCTGCCATCGGCACTGCGCAGCAACGCGTACGGGTCGGCGAAACGGGCCTGGGCAGATGCGCCGTCACGATCACCCAGGTGGCCATCGCCGGCCAGCGGCTCGATCTGCGCGGTCCAGGCCAGCGGCGTGGGCGCTGGGCCTGCCGGTTCAGCCAAGTGGTGCGGCGGGGTCTCCCACCAGGTTGCAGCCAATGCCACCGCCGTTGCCAGCGCCACGCCTGCCGCCATCCATTGCCACCGTGCCATCGTGCTGCGCGCCTGCCTGCTGCTTGAAGAGGCACCGACAATAGACGCTGGAGACGCGATCCGCCACGGCCAATCGTACTGCCGGATACCAGAGTTCCATGCGTCGCGCTTGTTCTCGTTGGCTACAGCGGGTTCAATGCTCTTCCCACGGATGGAGATCCTCCATGCCCCGCGTCTTCCCCCTCGCCGCCCTGCTGGTGGCTGCACTGGCCAGCACACCGGCCTCCGCCTCGATCACGGTGGCGCCACAGAAGCCGTCCGTCACCGCCGATGCGATGCACCAGGCCTATGCCACGCGATGGGATGAGGCGATCCAACAGTCGCGCAGTGGCAACACGCTGGGCGCACTGATCGCGATGGAACGGCTGATGGAAGATCCGATGCTGGATGACTTCGATGCTGAACATCGCGGCCGCGCCGCGCAGGTGGCCGGCTGGACCGCGATGGTGCAGAAGAAGCCGGACCAGGCCCGCCGCTACCTGCTGCGCGCGCAGGAAGCGCTGCCGGACGATGCGCAGATCCTGCTGACCCTGATGTCGCTGGAGCTGTCCGAGAACAAGCCCGCTCCCGCCACCAGGCTTCTGGTGCAGGCACTGACGCATGCCGACGCGCCGCTGCCGGTGGACCACCACGCGATCAACTACCTGCAGTTCCGCCTGCGGGACCAGCCGCAGCAACGCATGGAACTGCTGCAGGCACTGTTCGACAACGGCTGGAAGAGCGGCGGCCTGGAACCCACCGGACTGTGGCTGGCACTGGCCACGCTGCAGGCCGATAACGGCCGTGGCGAGGCCATCCCCGCGACCCTGGCCCGCATCTCCGCGCCCGCCGAAATCATCCGGCTGCGCAGTGACAAGCGCTTCGATCCCTATGTCGACCGCGCCAACCCGCGCTTTGATCCCGTGCAGGCTGCACAGAAGCACCTCGACGAACTGCGGGTTTCCGGCCTGCTCGACCGGGCGCTGGACGCGCGCATGGCCGAGTTCAGCAGCACGCTGCTGATGCTGGACCGCAACGAGGAAGTGCTGGCGCTGACCGATGGCATGGCCGCTGCGGCCGCCGAGGGCGAGGCGCCTTCGGCGGCAGAAGCCGAATGGGTGGCATGGCTGCTCAACAGCCGGCTCACGGCGCTGCGCCGGCTGGGCCGCAACGAGGATGCGCTGGCGGCAGCCAAGCTGGCCGCACGCATCGGTGCACTGGGCCCCGATGGTGCCGAGCACCAGTTCAACGTCGGCTTCGTGTTCAGTTCGCTGGGCCGCATGCAGGATGCCGCCACGGCAGTGAATGACATGCCGGGCCTGGCCGGTTACGGCAAGGCGGCCCAGGCACTGCTGCAGTTCGTTGCCGCCCGTGAACGTGGCGATGCCAAGGCCGAACAGGCCGCGCGTGCAGCGATCCTGGCCCAGGGCGATGACGCGCGCCTGTTCCAGCGCGAGATGCTGCTGGACGAGGGCAATCTCGACGGCGCAGCTGCCGTGCTGATCGAACAGTTGCGCTCACCCGTTGAACGCGGTGAAACGCTGGCCAGCCTGCAGGACATGCGCACCTATCCGTCGCTGCCCGGTGACGTGAAGATCGATGCGGCCTGGCGTGCGCTGAAGCAGCGCGCCGACGTGCAGGCCGAGGTTGCCCGCCTGGGCCGCATCGAACGCTACGAACTGGTCAGCACCTCCACCTCGCGCTGAGCAAGCTCCCATGTAGAACCACGTGCGTGCAGCACCACCCGCCTAGCGCGCCGGCACCTCGGTACGGATGCCCATCGCCTCGCGATAGCGTGCGTACAGGGCCATCACCTTGTCCACGTAGGCCAGGGTTTCGGCATAGGGCGGCACGCCCTTGTAGCGGGTGACCGCGCCGATGCCGGCGTTGTAGGCGGCCGCTGCCAGCGGCCGATCACCGTTGTAGCGACGCAGCAACGCGCGCATGTAGCGGGCGCCGCCATCGATCGACTGCTGCGGCGAGAACGGATCATTCACCCCGTACTCCTGCGCGGTGTCCGGCATCAACTGCATCACGCCCTGTGCGCCTTTGCTGGACACCGCCAGCGCATCGAAGTTGCTTTCGGCATGGGCGATCGCGCGCAGCCACGCATCATCCACGCCGGTGGCCTTGGCGGCGGCCTTGAACTGTTTGGCATGCTGCGCCAGCTGCGGCTTGCCCACCTTGCCCAGGCCTTCGTGGGCAGGCTCACCCGGCGGCGTGGCCACGGTGAACTTCAGGAACACCCGCGAGCCGGGCAGGTTGCGGGTGGAGTAGACCAGCGCGCCATCCTGCTCGCGCTCGTACAGCACGCCGCTGAACACGCCCATGTTGCCCCACAGATTCGGGGTCTGGATGGCGTTGTCGTCGATTTCCTTCGGGGTGCAGCGTGAACCGGGTTCCGGCGCGGTGGCCAGGCTGACGGTGTTGCCCTGCACGCAGCGATAGACGGTGCGCGCGGCGGCCAGCCCGGGCCACAGGCTGGGCAGCAGCAACAGCGCAAGCAGGAGAGGGCGACAGGACATGGCGGCCGGATCATCCGGCCGCGCCCGCTAATGCTGGGTGAATGGGGGTCGGCAGGGCTGCGCCCTGCACCCGTGGTAGTGCCTGCCGCTGGCCGGCAACCTCAACAGCAACGGCAACGACCGATTTCCTGCGAGGAGGCGGACACTCCCGCAACCGGACCCACCCCGCCTTCGACAATGTCCCGCGACCTGCCGGGGTCGGATCCCGTTGCTGAGCAACGGGCTCTGACCCCACTCCAGAAAGATCTCTGGATCAATCAATGGAACGAAGACGCCGGGTTACTTCGCGGTCCTCCGCCGCACCCAATACCCCACGCCCAACAGCACGAACCACACCGGGCTGGCGATCAACGCCTGGCGGGTGTCACCCTGCAGGCTCAGCAGCACCAGCACGCCGGTGAAGAACACCAGGCAGGCCCAGCACATGGCGACGCCGCCGGGCATCTTGAAGATCGATGCCGCATGGCGTTCCGGGTAGCGGCGGCGATAGACCATGTAGGCAACCAGGATCAACGACCAGACGAAGATGAAAAGCACCGTCGCCAGCGTCGTCACCAGAGTGAAGGCGGTCACCAGGTTCGGGATCAGGTAGATCAGCAGGGTGCCGCCCAGCAGGCACAGGCAGGAGAACAACAGGCCACGGGCCGGCACTGCCGCGCGCGACAGGCGCGACAGCCCGCGCGGTGCGTGGCCCTCTTCGGCCAGGCCGTACAGCATGCGGCTGGTGGAGAAGATGCCGCTGTTGGCCGAGGACGTGGCCGAGGTCAGCACCACGAAGTTGATCAGGCTTGCGGCGGCAGGAATGCCGGCCAGCACGAACAGCTGCACGAACGGGCTCTTGTCCGGCACCACCTGGCGCCACGGGGTGACCGCCATGATCGCGATCAGCGCCAGCACGTAGAAGATGATGATGCGCACCGGGATCGAGTTGATCGCCTTCGGCAGGTTGCGCTCGGGGTCTGCGGTTTCAGCGGCGGTGGTACCCACCAGCTCGATGCCGACGAAAGCGAACACCGCGATCTGGAAACCGGCGAAGAAGCCGACAAGGCCCATCGGGAACATGCCGCCGTCATTCCACAGGTTCGACAACGACGCGGTGTGGCCACTGGGCGAGGTGAAGCCCCACGCCACCAGCCCGGCACCGGTGATGATCAGCGCACAGATCGCCACGATCTTGATCAGCGCGAACCAGAATTCCATTTCACCGAACAGCTTCACCGTCACCAGGTTCAGCGCCAGCAACAACAGTACGCAGGCCAATGCCGGTATCCATGCGTCCAGCCCGGGGAACCAGAACTGCGCGTAGGCGGCGATCGCGATCACATCGGCAATGGCGGTGACGATCCAGCAGAACCAGTACGTCCACCCGCAGAAGAAACCGGCCCAGGGGCCGAGCAGGTCGGTGGAGAAATCGATGAACGACTTGTACTGCAGGTTGGACAGCAACAGCTCGCCCATCGCGCGCATCACGAAGAACAGCATCGCGCCGATGATCAGGTAGACGAAGACGATGGACGGGCCCGCCAGGCTGATGGTCTTGCCCGACCCCATGAACAGGCCGGTACCGATGGCACCGCCGATGGCGATCAGCTGCAGGTGGCGGTTGGACAGGCTGCGGCGCAGGTGCTCGGGAGGCGTTGCGGGCTCGGTCATGGGCGCGGGAAAGGGCGGGCGAAGCGTCCGACGGTAGTCCTCTACGGCCTGGAGCGCCAGCGCCGGACGGCCCGATCACGTCAAACCTGGCCGCTTTCATCACAATGTGACCCAATACCTGATTCGTCCCATTCCACCCGGCCCGGCGCCATGCTCAGATAGCCGCATCTGCCCAAGGACCGGCCCCGCCCATGCCTCCTGCCCTGCCTGCCCCGCTGGAGCTCCGGCCATGAGCCGGCTGCGCGTGATCATCGGCGGCACCGCACTGGCGCTGCTGGCAGCGGCGCTGCCGATCGCGGTGATGGCCTACGCCACCTGGGACCGCACGATCAGTGTCGAACAGCAACGGCTGCACGACATCGCCCTGCGCACCCTGCGCCGTTCCGACCTGTCCTACCACGAGGCGCTGGCTGCGCTGAAATCGGCCGAGGCCAGCACCACCTCGGGCTGCGACGACGAACACATCCGGCGCATGCAGACGCTGGTGATGACCACGCCGTCGGCCGACCAGATGGGTTACTTCGAAGGCGGCAAGCTGCGCTGCACCTCGTGGGGCCCGTTCCGCTCCGATGTGAACCAGCCCAAGGCCGACCACGTGACCAGTGACGGCGCCGGCATTGCGGTGGACGTGCGTCCCGAAGCCAGCGGCCGTCGCCAGGTACTGTCGATCCTGTACGGTTCCTACGACGTGCTGGTCGATCCGCGCCGCTTCGTCGATGTCATCGTGGATCCGCATGTGCGCCTGGCGCTGGCCAGCCCGGATGGGCGCCTGCTGGCCAAGCAGGACGGCATGGACCCGGCACTGCTGGAGACCCTGCTGCGCAATCCCGGCGAAGGGCTGGACCAGAACACGCTCTACGCCACCGCCCGCAACGAGGAATGGCTGGCGATCGCCACCACGCCACGCACTGCGCTGGCCGCCACCTTCCGCCAGCAGGCCTGGCTGTTCGTGCCGCTGGGCCTCCTGCTGGCGGCCGCCGGCGCCGGCCTGGTGATCTGGCTGTCGCGGCGGCGCCTGTCGCTGCGTGGCGAGCTGGCCACCGCCATCCGTCGCCGCGAGCTGTACCTGCATTACCAGCCGATCATCGAACTGGACACCGGCATCTGCGTTGGCGCCGAGGCCCTGATCCGCTGGCAGCGTCCGGACGGTACCCAGGTGCGGCCGGACCTGTTCATTCCACTGGCCGAAGAGGCCGGCATGATCGCGGCAGTGACCGACCTGGTGATCGAGAACGTGGTGCGCGACATGCGCGAACTGCTGGTGGCCGACCGCAGTGCGCACATCGCGATCAACCTTGCCGCCGAGGACATCAGCAGCGGCCGTGCCTTGAAGATGATCTCCAAGCACATGGCCGGCAGCGGCATCCTGCCGCAGCAGATCTGGATGGAGGCCACCGAGCGCGGCTTCCTCGACCTGGACCGCGCCCGCACGATGCTGGCGCAGGCACGCCGTGCCGGTCACAGCGTGGCCATCGACGATTTCGGTGTGGGCTTCTCCAGCCTGCAGTACCTGGAACAGCTGCCGCTGGATGCGCTGAAGATCGACAAATCGTTCATCGATGCGATCGGCACCGAGAGCGCGACCAGCCCGGTGACCCCGCACATCATCGACATGGCCAAGGAACTGGGCCTGTGGGTGGTGGCCGAGGGCGTGGAGACCGAGGCGCAGCTGGCCTACCTGCACAGCCGGCACGTGGAGTTCGGGCAGGGCTGGCTGTTTTCGCGGCCGCTGCCCCGTGATGAGTTCGTGGCGTTCCACCACAAGCGGCAGCAGCGATACGGTGCGGCGCGGGAGCACATGCAGAATCCGCGCAGCGTGCCGATCGAGCGTGAGGGGATCGAGTAGGACGGCCAACGGCAGAGCCCCTCGTGGTGGGTCGCGCCCAGTGGATCCATCAGTTGGGGCCGGGTGGATGGGTCGCGCAGGGGGCGCTGCAAGTACGTCCATGTAAGCTCGGTCGCCGCATCCATGCGGCTCACGCCCCTGCGCAACCCACCCACCCGGCCACGGACACATTGCGGCGGCGTCCCACCACGGAATCAACAGAAGAAAGCAAAAGCAAAAGCAAACGCGGGTCGCTGCGCTCGGTAGATCCACGCCATGCGTGGATGGCGTGGACCACGGTAGTGCCGGCCGCTGGCCGGCACCGTAGCGTCTGGTCTGCGCCTACGCCCAGGCCTTCGGCCGTGCCAGCAGCCAGACCACGGTCACCGCCAGCAGCAGCAACGGCAGCCAGCCCAGGTGGCTCGGGCCGCTGGCCTGCAGCAGCACACCGCCCGCTACGCCACCGGCGGCAATGGCCAGGTTCCAGCCGGTCACCAGCATCGACTGCGCCAGGTCTGCGGCGGCACCGGCTCGGCGTGCGAGCGCGGTCTGGAACAGGGTCGCGACCGACCCGAAGGCCACGCCCCACAGGATCGTCGCCAGCAGCAGCGGTGTGGCCTGTCCTGGCCACAGCAGCAGCGTCAGCACCGGCAGGACGAAACCGATCACGGCCGCCCACACCAGCGTGCGCAGATGACGGTCCACGCCCCAGCCGGCAATACCGATACCGGCAATCGCCGCCACGCCGAAGGCCAGCAGCAGGCGGTCCAGCCACGGGCCGGCACCCGCCTCCACCGCCAACGGTTCGATGTAGGTGTAGAGCACGTTGTGCGCCAGCACGTACAACACCATCACCAGCAGCGCGCTGCGCACGCCGGGCATGCGCCAGACCGTACCCAGCGACGTACGTTGACCGGCACCGGCTGCTGGCAGCGCCGGCAGTGCCCAGCGCGCGTACGCCAGCAGGCCCACGCCCAGCACGCTCATCAGCGCAAACGCCCAGCGCCAGCCGATCTGCTGGCCCAGCAACGTACCGGCCGGCACGCCCAGCGACAACGCCAGCGGCGAACCGACCATCGCTACTGCAATCGCCCTGCCCTGCAGCGAGGGCACCACCATGCGTGCTGCGTACCCCGCCACCAGCGACCACAGCAGGCCACCACTCACGCCCGCCAGGAAGCGCGCGGCAAGAATCAGCGGATAGCTGCTGCTCAGTGCGGTCAACGTATTGACCACCACGAAGCCAGCGATCGCAGCGAGCAGCAACGGGCGTCGTGGCAGGCGCTGGGTCAGCGCGGTCATCGGCAACGCGGCCATCACCGAACCCAGCGCATACACGCTGACCAGCTGGCCCACCGCGGCGTCGCTCACGCCCAGACTTTCACCCATCGGCCGCAGCACACCGGCCGGCAGGGTCTCGGTCAGCAGGGTGATGAAGCCGCCGCCGGCCAGCGCCAGCAGGCCTGCCCACGGCAGGCGCGTGGCCTCACCGGCCGGGCTGGCCGCATCGATGGCATGGCCGCTCATCGCACGGCCTCCAGATCGGCATAGGCCGCATCACGCAGTTGGTCGACGAAGGCACCATCCATGCCTTCGTACAGGGTATTGGTCAGTGCCACCACGCTCAGCCCGCGCGACGGGTCGACGAACCAGCTGTGGCCATAGGCACCTCCCCAGCGCCACGTGCCTTCGCGCTGCGGGGTGCCACTGGCAGCCGCATCGCGCAGCACCGCAAAACCCAGGCCGAAGCCCCAGCCGGCCGGTTCCGGCGGCCCCTGCTCGCCCACCTGCGGGGTGGCCATCTGCGCAGCAAGCGCGACCGGCAACAGGCCCGATGCCTGCACGTCGCGCAGTGCTTCCAGCACGGTCATCACCTCATCGGCCGTGCCGACCAGGCCCGCACCCGCAGAAGCAAAACGGCTGGCGTCGGTGGCACGCGCGGGACTGTAGTCGATACCCACCGTCCCCTCGAACGGCGCGACCACCTCGCCCTCCTGCAGGCGATGCGGCTGCGGCATGTCGGTGACATAGGGCGTGGCCAGCCGCGCAGCATCGTCGATGGCAAACGCGGTATCGCGCAGGCCCAGCGGCGTGGCCAACAGGCGTGCGAACAACGCCTGCAGCGTTTCACCGGTCGCGGCTTCGGCCACCGCACCGGCCACGTCAACGCCCAACGAATACATCCATTGGCTGCCGGGGGCGAACAACAGCGGTGCCTGGGCAACACGCTGCACGTTGTCCGCCAGGCTCACGGGATTGGCATCCAGGCCATCGCTGACCCCAGCGCGCGCATAGGGGCCCTCCGCATCGGCCTCCAGGAAGCGGTAACCCAGCCCGCTGCTGTGGCTCAGCAATTGGCGCAGGCTGATCGCTGGCGTGCTGCCATCGGCCAGGGCCGGGCGGAAGTCCGGCAGCCAACGCTGCACCGGCGCGTCGAGGTCGAGCACGCCCTCGGCCACCAGGCGCAGGATCACCGTGGTCAGCAGCGGCTTGCTTACCGATGCCAGCCGGAACAGCTGGTCGCGCTGCATCGGCGTGGCCGACTCGCGATCGGCCAGGCCGCTGGCGCTGGCATGACGCAGCACACCGTACTCGCGTACCAGCACCACCGCACCGACCAGGCGCTGCGGGTGGACCTGCTGCAGCAGCCGCTGCACCGACGGCAGGGTCGGCGTGGGTTCAAGGGAAAGGGCAGCGTTCATCGCGGTGATCCGTGGGGAGAGGCCCGCCACGTTAGGCAGCACGCCAGCACGCAAAAAGCCGGTTGCCGCTCCGGGCATCATGGACCGCGCAGTCCGCAATCGGCATGATGGCCGGAACTGCAAGGCCGCAACGGTCCCCACGCCACCCCGCACCACAGTGTTGCGATGGCGGAGCCACCCGCTACAGCCGCGCCGACCTACCCTGCCGCTTTCATTGCCCGCATACCCATGTCAGTCCTCGACAACCTCGCCAATCTGCAGACCTTCGTGCACGCCGCAGATACCCGCAGCTTCGTCGAGACCGGGCGCCTGCAGGGCATCTCCGCCTCGGCCGCTGGCAAATGCGTCGCGCGGCTGGAGCACGCGCTGGGCGTGCGCCTGTTCCATCGCAGCACACGCAGCATCACCCTCACCGCCGAGGGCCAGCTGTTCCTGGCACGCTGCCGGCGCATCCTCGACGAACGCGATGCCGCACGCACCGAGCTGGCGCAACCGCATGCCGCACCGAGTGGCACGCTGCGCATCAGCCTGCCGCTGGTGGGTGATCTCACCCTGCCGCTGATGGCCGAGTTCATGGCCGCGTACCCGGACATCCGTCTCGACCTCGATTTCTGCGATCGCCTGGTCGATGTCATCGAGGAAGGTTTCGATGCCGTGCTGCGCGTCGGCGAACCCAGCGACTCACGCATGAACGCCAGGCGCCTGGGGGTCTTCCCACGCCGCATCGTCGCCTCGCCGGCCTACCTGCAGCGGCGCGGCATTCCCCGCACGCCGGCCGAACTGATGCAGCACACGCTGCTGCACTATCGCTTCCCCAGCACCGGCAAGCTGGAGCTATGGCCGATCCACTGGCCCGATGACGAAACCCCGCAGGAGCTGCCGGTGCACATGGTGGCCAACACCATCGAAGCGCGCGTGGCATTGGCCCTGCGTGACATCGGCCTGGCGTTCGTGCCAGTGCACTCGGTACGCGATGCACTGGCCGATGGCCGCCTGGTCACCGTGCTGGACGAGCACGTGCATTCCTGCGGCATCTTCCACCTGCTGTGGCCCTCGGGCCGCCACGTACTGCCGAAACTGCGCGTGTTCATCGACTTCGTCAGCGCACGCCTGGAAACCGTGCCCTAGGCCATCGATCCACCCCATGCCCGGCCCACAGTAGATCCACGCCATGCGTGGATGCCTTTGTAGAGTCGCGCCATCAAATCATTCAGCCAGCCCCGCTATACTGGCCGCTCATTCCTCCCAGAGGCTCGCGACCAATGCGCCATTGATGCCGCCGTCTTCCCACCAGACGGCCTGACTCTTCCCGCCCCTGCGCGCAGGGGAGAACCCGGCATCCATGGAGGTCGCATGACCCCGCATTCCCTCACGCTCGATCGCGTGTCGTATCGATTGGCCGACGGCCGTCCGCTGTTTTCCGATCTGACGTTTTCCTTCGAACCGGTCGCTACCGGCCTGGTCGGTGCCAACGGCGCCGGCAAGAGCGTGCTCGCACGCCTGCTGGCCGGCCGGTTGCTGCCCGACAACGGCCAGGTTCGCGGCAGTGGCCGCGTGTTCCTGTTGCCGACGCCCGGTTATCCACCCGCCGGCACGGTCGGTGAACTGGCCGGCGTCGGCGCGGAACTGGCCGCGCTGCAACGCATCGAAGCCGGCAGCGTGGACGAGACCGACTTCGCCTGCGTCGGCGACCGCTGGGATCTGCGCGAACGCCTGCAGCAGCAATGGCGGGCACTGCAGCTTCCCGACGACCTCGATCCCGCCCAGCCGGCCGCGCGCCTCAGCGGCGGCCAAGCGATGCAGGTCGCCTTGTCCGGCGCCTGGGCCAGCGGTGCTGATTGGTTGATCCTGGACGAACCCAGCAACCACCTCGACGCACGCCATCGCCAACAGCTGTACGAGCAATTGCAGCAGTGGCGCGGTGGCCTGCTGGCGATCAGTCATGATCGCGAACTGCTGGGGCACATGCAGCAGATCGTCGAGCTCGATGCGCGCGGACTGCGTCGCTATGGTGGACCGTGGCAGCACTATGCCGACGCGCGGACCGCCGAACGTGACGCGGCTGCCACACAGCTCGACCATGCGCGCGCCAAGCACCGGCAACAGCAACGCAGCGCGCGCGAACAGCACGAACGCCAGCAGCAGCGCCAGGCACGCGGCAACCGCGATGCGAAGCAGGCCAACCAGGCACCGATCCTGCTCGGCCGGCAGAAGCAGCGCGCCGAAGCCAGTCACGGTCGCGCACAGCAGGTACAGGCCGAGCGCCTACAGGCCAGCGCAGAGCAACTGCGCGCAGCGGCCTCGGCGGTTCACACCGCGCCGGAACTGGCGCTGTTTGCCGGTGCGGGGGAACGTGGCAGCACGCGCCTGCTGCAGGCCGAGGCCTTGGTGCTGCCGCATGGCTGCGATGCTCCATTGCAGCTGGATGTCCGTCGCGGCCAGCGCATTGCCGTGGTGGGTGACAACGGCAGCGGCAAGTCGACCCTGCTGCGGGTGCTGGCAGGCCAATTGTCCGCGCGTGATGGGACCGTGCAGCGTCACGCACCGCTGGCGCTGCTCGACCAGCAGCTGCTGGGGCTGTCCGGCGAATGCAGCATCCTCGACAGCGTGCAGGCCGCCAACCCGAGTGCCGACCCCGGGGAGCTGCGCACCCGCCTGGCCCTGTTGGGTCTGGACGCACAGCGCATCCAGCGCCCCGCCAGCAGCCTCAGCGATGGCGAACGGGTGAAAGGCGCACTGGCCAGCGTGTTGTACGCCGATCCCGCGCCGCAGCTGTTGCTGCTGGACGAGCCTGGCAATGCACTGGACCTGAGCGCATTGCAGGCATTGGAAGAACTGCTGGCGGCATGGCCGGGTGCCCTGATGATGGTCAGCCACGACCTGCATCTGCTGCAGGCGTTGCAGCCGACGCAGGTGTTGCAGGTAGGCGCCGATGGCTGGCAGTGGCGCGATGCCTTGTAGATCCACGCCATGCGTGGATGGATGCATGGCGGGTAGTGCCGGCCGCTGGCCGGCAACCCATGGATCCTCAATGCACCGTCAACGCTTCCACGCCGGGAACGACTGCGGCAACTGCTGCCACAACAAGGGTCCCGCACGCAGCTCCTGGTCGTTGAGCAGGCACGCATCCAGTTCCGCGCGCACCGCGCGCTCGTCCATGTGCACGCCGATCACCACCAGCTCCTGGCGCCGATCCCCCCACAGCGGGTGCCACAGCCGCTGCATCGCCGAATGCGCGGCCCTGTCCGGGAATTCCTCCAGCCCCGGCAGCGGCGCACTCCAGCAGTCGGCCTGCTGCCGTGCCCAACCGAGGTCGCTGTAGGGCAGCGGCGTCGGCGGCAACAGCGGCGTGGTGTCCTCCAGCCCGGCCCGCACGCGGTCGCGCGCTGCGTACCAGAAGCCCGCCGCCTGCGTGCGCGTCGCTGCACCCACGGTGTTCAGCTCGCCCACCCAGTCCATCCGATTGGCCAACCAGAACCAGCCCTTGCTGCGGATCACGCCGGGCATGCCCGACTGCAGCGCGCGAGCAAAGCGCGCGGGGTGGAACGGACGCCGCGAACGGTAGACGAAGCTGCCGATGCCGTACTCCTCGGTTTCCGGCGTGTGCTCACCCCGCAGCTCCTTCACCCAACCCGGCGCGCGTTGTGCACGTTCCATATCGAAGCGGCCGGTATCCAGCAGCTCGGCCAACGGCACGTCGCCAAAACTGGACAGCAGCAGCTTGGCATCACGGTTCAACCCGCGCAGCACCGCCAGCGTGTCCTGCAGCACTTCGTCATCCACCTGGTCGACCTTGCTGACCACGATCACGTCGGCGAACTCCACCTGCTCGCACAGCAGATCAACCACGCCGCGGTCGTCATCCGGGCCGGCCTGCTGGCCACGTTCGGCCAGGCGCAGGGTCGAGCCGAAGTCGGCAAGGAACGCGCTGCCGTCGACCACCGTCACCATCGTGTCCAGCCGCGCGATGTCACTCAGGCTGAAGCCGTGCTCGTCGCGCACGGCGAAGGTGGCTGCCACCGGCATCGGTTCGCCGATGCCGGTCGATTCGATCAGCAGGTAGTCATAGCGACCGGCATCGGCCAGCCGCCGTACTTCCTGCAGCAGGTCGTCGCGCAGCGTGCAGCAGATGCAGCCGTTGCTGAACTCCACCAGCGTCTCTTCGGTGCGGCGCAGTTCGGCGCCACCTCCGCGCACCAGCTGCGCATCGATGTTGACCTCGCTCATGTCGTTGACGATGACCGCCACGCGCAGGCCCTCGCGGTTGCGCAGGATCTGGTTGAGCAGGGTGGTCTTGCCGGCCCCCAGGAAGCCGGACAGCACGGTGACCGGAAGGCGACGGTCGGCGCGGGAAACAGTGTTCATGTCGGAGCGGGTTGGCTGCGGAACGGAAATGTTACTGTATAACAATTGTTGCGCAAGGAACCTCCCCCGATGAAGTCGCCTTCTGCCGCCCTGCTCGATGCCGGCGCGGTCGCCCTGTCCAGCCTGTGCCTGCTGCACTGCCTGGCGCTGCCCCTGCTCGCCGCCGCACTGCCGCTGTTCGGCACCTGGGCCGAGGCGGAATGGGTGCACCTGCTGTTCGTGGCCATCGCCCTGCCGCTGACCGGCTACGCACTATGGCGCGCCGAGCGCCGTCACCCGCTGCCCGTACTGGCCTGGGCCACTGCCGGCGCCGGGCTCGGCCTGCTGCTGGCCGGCGCGCTGGCGCTGCCCTCGCACGACTGGGAAACGCCGATGACCGTCACCGGCAGCCTGCTGCTGGCCGCCACGCATGTCTGGAACGCACGGCACCGGCACGGGTAGTGCTTGCCGCTGGCCGGCATCCCCATGAACGCCGGACATACCCGGTAGTGCCGGCCGCTGGCCGGCAACTGCATGAGCTTCGGACCCAACCTGCAGGTGCCGGCCAGCGGCCGGCACTACCGGCCTACTTGCCGTAGCGGCGCAGCAGCTCGACCAGTACCTCGGCCTCCGCCGCCCGCTGCTGCGGGTCTTCAGCGCCGACCACGTGCTCCTGCAGATGCTCGTGCAGCAGCTCCATCAGCAGGCTGTGGGCCGCACCGCGCACCGCGGCGACCTGCACCAGCACGTCCGCGCAGTCGCCTGCCTCCCCCTCGGGCGTGTCCAGCGCCTGCTCCAACGCCGCCACCTGGCCGCCGATCCGGCGCACCCGGGTCAGCAGCTGCTTTCGATGCTTGTGTACATGGGCCATGAGTGGATCGTATACCCTATGGGGGTATCCTTCCACCCTCTGGTCTCCGCATGCACCTGGACGCCCTCGCCGCCGCCCGTCGTCACGAACACCACTTCGACGACGGTAACCCGCTGGCCGAACGCAACACCCGCCGCGCCCTGTGGCTCACCGTCAGCATGATGCTGGTGGAGATCGTCGGCGGCTGGTGGTTCAACTCCATGGCCGTGCTCGCCGACGGCTGGCACATGAGTTCGCACGCACTGGCGCTGGGCCTTTCGGTCTTCGCCTACCGCTGCGCACGCCGCTACGCACACGACCCGCGCTTCGCCTTCGGCACCTGGAAGATCGAGATCCTGGCCGGCTATACCAGCGCCATCGCCCTGCTCGGCGTCGCCGCGCTGATGGCCGTGCAATCGCTGGAACGGCTGTGGGTGCCCGCCCCCATTCACTACAACGAAGCCATCGTCATCGCTGCGGTCGGCCTGGGCGTGAACCTGCTGTGTGCCTGGTGGCTGCACGACAGCCCTGGCCACGCGCATCACCATCATGGGCATGGGCATGGGCACGACCATGGGCACGACCATGACCACGCGCATGATCACGATCACCACGATCACGGCCATGCGCATGGTCACGACCTCAACCTGCGCTCGGCCTACGTGCACGTGCTGGCCGACGCCGCCACCTCGGTGCTGGCCATCGTCGCACTGCTCGGCGGCAAGCTGTTGGGGCTGACCTGGCTGGACCCGGTGATGGGCCTGGTCGGCGCCGTACTGGTCACGGTCTGGGCGATCGGCCTGCTGCGCGACAGCGGCCGCATCCTGCTCGACGCGCAGATGGACGCGCCGGTGGTGGCCGAAGTCCGCGAAGTGATCGAGCAGGGCCCGTGGCCGGCACGCCTGGCCGACCTGCACGTCTGGCAGGTCGGCCGCGGCAAGTACGCGGTCAGCGCCAGCGTGGTCACCAGCGACGCCAGCCTGGATGCCGATAGCGTGCGCAACGCGCTGGCCAACCATGAAGAGCTGGTGCACGTGACGGTGGAGATCCACCGCAGCGCGTGACCCGCGCCGGGTAGTGCCGGCCGCTGGCCGGCAACCCCATGAACGCCGCACGCAACCTGCAGGTGCCGGCCAGCGGCCGGCTCTACCGCTACAACTTCAACATCATCCGCAGCAGGTACATCAGCAGCGGCAGCGCACTCAGCACCGCACCGCCGATGCCGATCCACGGCCAGCGCTCGCCGCGCACGCGCGAGGCCACCGCCAGGCCTCCGCCCACCAGCGCCGCGCCCAGCACGCCCACGCCCAGCCCTGCGGCCATACCGTTGCCGCCTGCAGCCACCGCTGCCTGCGCTGCCAACGTGCCTGCCCCCCACCCCACAGCGATCCCCAGCCAACTGGCCACGCCGCACCACGGTGCCTTGCCCTGCGCCATCCGAAAACCCCTGTGTTCTTGCCGAATTCCTGTACGGGCCACGCCCGCGTAGTGCCTACACTAGCCGCACCTGCCCCGTAGGGACATCCCATGCGCACGCTCCGCCTGCTGCTGCCCGGTGCCCTCCTGCTGCTGATCACCGCCTGCAGCGGTGACGCCGGGCTTCCCTTCTCCGCCGACCCCTTGCAGGGCTGCTTCGCCACCAGCGCGCGCAAACCGGCCGACTTCCGTGTCGAAAAGGAAGGTGGCCAGTACTACGTTTCCTTCAGCCGCGGCGACCAATGGCAGCGCGAGCCGAATGCCCTGCACAAGGCCACCCGCAGCGAGATCAGCCGCTACTTCCGCGATGATGCCGATCAGATCGACAGCGCCCTGATCCGCATGGCCGGCGGCTTCGGCATCTTCCACTTCAACAAGGGCGCGACGCTGAAGGGCAAGGCCAGTGATAGTGACTACATGGCGCTGATGCTGATCGGCGCTGGGCCTGTGTATGCGGTGAAGTGCCAATAGCGACAGACAAAATTGAGAAATGTTTGAAATCCGAAGAACTGCCTGATGCGCCCCAAAATGCAATGGGGCAAGTAATGAAGATGGAGCCTCACCCAGATCTGAGAGGCTCAAATGAAACTGCAGATAGCGATTCTCACGTTCATTGTCTCTGCATCCGTTCAGGCAGGAGACGGAGCTCCAGCTGATGGACAAATCGCTGACGAAGCAAAGACCCCATCAAGAATCGTCCGCAGCGCGGAATGGCCTGACTTCATTGGGGGAACGATCAGTGTGGAGCAGTCTCTCAATCGCAACTCGAAGGGACAGTATGTATATCGCTACGACGATCAAACGGAAGCGACGAAGCACTATCACGAGGCTTCCTGCGCGGATATCAGGATGAACCCCGCCAAGGGCGAGTCCATCACAGTGGGGCCAGGAAGCGCCGCGTGGCATTGCTCAAGCATCGAGTCGAACAGTGCTAGCGACGCAAAGAGTACTGACTATGTAATCGCCTATGCACCAAATGGACAGGTATCAGCTGGCCAGAACTTCATTTCCTACGGAACCGTAAGATTCAACAGCTCAGTCAGCGGGAACATCCAGGGTAGCGCGCAAATAGACAACGGGAGGTGCCATACCCTATAACGAGTATTACCCACCAAACACAGTGGGTAGCCATACCGCAAGAGTACTCTGCTTCGCTCATGTTCCACAGACAATGAATACGTTGATGGAAGGCTGTGTACCGCGCGCCTGTGCAAGCAATCGCGGCTCCATCAGAGCCAATTGACATCCAAACTCCTTGACGAAGCAGTGAGGGTGACAAAGTCGCCCTCGTTGCTCAGGCTCATGATCCGACCCCGATGATCGCCGCCATCTTTCAATCCCTAACTTTCCTATCAGGATCGTGCCTTCCAGGCCAACTGAGTGCCGACTACAGTCTGTCCGGGACGCCTATCGTCATCCGTAGCACATCGGCCCCTGACAGTTCTGGAAACATGATATGCATCCAGCAACTTCTCATCAGAAATGAAGAAGGAATACTGACCTATCACTACGCTCTTCAACCCTCAGCGGCACGAGACTTCCACGAAGAATTCTGCGCCGCCATGGGCATGACGCCCTCATTGGGTACTGCATCTCTACCAAGTCCCTCATCCGGTTGGGCCTGTACTACGGAATCTCAGTAACCCTGCCAAGCCCTGCGGTACCATGCCCTCCCCCGAACCGCCCCGGTACCCGCCGTGCCCCATTACACCGGCCCCCTGCTGACCCGCGACAGCGCTGACACCCTGCGCCGTGCCCATGACAAGGGCGCTGCCGACTGGCAGGGCTCGCTCGACCTGGGCCGGAGCCAGGACACCGTGGCCCTGAACGCCGACGGCTTCCACTTCCGTTGCCAGCCCTACCCGTGGCCGGGCAAGTTGAAGGACCGCACGCTGTACTACTGGGACGGCGAGGACTTCGCACCGATCTCGCGCTACAGCGGCTCGTTGATCAAGCTGGTGCCGACCGAATGGGGTGCACCGACCTTCGAGATCGACGGCATCAAGATGCTGCCGACCTCCAAGCTGTCACCGTTCGAGGATGCGCGCCGCAAGGTCGAGCTGGTTGCCCCGGCAGGCAAGGTCATCCTCGATACCTGCGGCGGCCTGGGCTACTTCGCCGCGTGCGCGCTGGAGGCCGGTGTCGGCCAGATCCGCTCGTTCGAGAAGAACGCCGACGTGATGTGGCTGCGTACGCTCAATCCGTGGTCGCCGGATCCAGACTCGGCTGCCGCCGGTGGCCGCCTGCAGTTCAGCCACGGTGACGTCTCGCAGCAGATCGAACAGGTGGCCAGCAACAGTGTCGACGCGATCCTGCACGACCCGCCGCGCTTCGGCATCGCCGGCGAACTGTACTCCCAGGTGTTCTACGACCACCTCGCCCGCGTCATCCGCAAGGGCGGTCGCCTGTTCCACTACACCGGTGCGCCGAACAAGCTGACCAGCGGGCGCGATGTCCCGCGCGAAGTGGCCAAGCGTCTGGAAAAGGCCGGCTTCAAGGCAGAACTGGCGCTTGACGGTGTGCTGGCCGTCAAGCGCTGAGCCTCACTCCGAATCCACCTTCGCCAGCTTCATCACCCACGCCGGCACCACCGGCTCACCCGCGTAGAAGTCCTTGGGCTTCTTCTCCGCCATTGCCCAGCGGTGCAGCCAGCTGGGGCCATAGCGGCCGCTGTAGCCTTCGGCACCACGCGCATAGGCAGGGTCATGCATCGCCTCGTCCAGTGACACGAAGCGATAGCCCCGGCGCTTGGTCGCCGCCACCAGTTCGGCGAACGTGGCCGCGTTGAGCTCATTGGCGTGCATCAGCCACACCTGTGGCAGCGCATAGCCCAGCAGCGCCTGCGACTGCTTCTCGTAGTAATCCAGCTTGTTCAGCATGTACGGCACATAGCCCTTGCGCAGCTGTGCCAGCGTCGCCTCGCGCTCGGGCGAATCAGGCTGCTCGTTCATCACGTTTGCATAGGCGAACGCCCACACCCACTCACCGTTGTCGACCGTCACCGGAGCCACGCGGTAGCCGTGTGCCTTGAAGAACACATCCATCTCCGCACGTTCTTCCGCCGTGCGGCCAGCACGCAGATAGGGATGGCGCATCCACTGCGGCTTCAGTCCGCGCTCGGCCAGCAAGGGCCGCAGCACCGTTTCGCCGCGCAGGAAATCCTGCTGGAAGGCCGCAACGCCCTTGGCATTCAGATCCATGTGCGAGTACGTGTGGTTGCCCAGTACATAGCCGGCGTCCAGCCAGTCGCGCAGCATCTGCACCCGCGCCGGCTGCACCTGCCCATCGATCTCCAGCTTGTTCTCGTTGACGAAACCCACCACCGGTACACCCGCCTGCCGCAACTGGGACATCAGTGCCTCATGGCGCGCCTGCAGGTCCGGCGGCACGATCTGGTCCAGCCGTGCCCATGGCAGATCGTCGATGGTCACCGCAATCCGGCGGTCCACCTCGGCGGCGTGTACCGCCAACGAGCACAGCAGCAACGGCACAGTCCGCAGCAACCAACGCATCAGCACTTCCTTGCAGGAGGCGAGGCGTGAACTGTAGCGCGATTGCGGATGCGCAGCCGGCTCAGGGCCCAGCTGGCGATGCAGTGCGCGTACAGCACAATTCCCCCTATGGGGCCGATGATCCCGCCCGGCGCTCACGCACGATCGCCCGCCACAGCATCACTCCCGCCACCATGGCGACCAGCAGCAACGCGGCCAGCACCATCGCCAGATCATCGGGATTGCGCAGCAGCGGCGCGTGCTCGCGGGTGAGGATGTCGAACACTACGTGCTGCGCCTGGGCCAGTGGCATCCTGCCGTCTGCGGCAAGATCCACCAGGCATGCCGCCGGAGACAGCGTTGCCACGCTCAGCCAGGCACTCTCGTACAAGTGCAGCGCCCTGAGCGACAACGCCAGGGCCAGGCCATGCAATGCCAGCAGCCCCCAGCTGGCCTGCCGCAGGCGCCCCGACGCGCGACGCAGGCGATAGGCGCAGATCGCCATCGCCCCCAGCAATGCCAGCCCAACGCCGACCACTGGAATCAGATGCAGCGGGTACCAGCCCTGCAGCGCATTGGAACGTGCCATCAACTGCTCAGCCACCTGCATGCGTGCCACCGGATCCGGGCCCCCACAGGCCTCGCCCACTGGTTCCAGCAACAGGTCCACCCTGTAGTGGAAGAAGCCGACCGCCATCGCCACCGCCAGCACGACCAGTATCTGCAGTACCAGCAGGATGGGCCCGGGCCCACAGATGCGGCAGAAACGTGAAGCAGTAGAGGCCATCGGTTCATCCATGACAACAAGGGTCCATCCTAACCAAGCGCTTCCGGATTGTCGGCGGGCGTATGCGACAACTTCTGGTCCGTCCCGGTAGGATGTCCTGAGGGACGAACAGGCATGTGATGGAGCAATGGAATGGTGACGATGTATCTGCTGGTGCGAACGCTGTTCCCGTTGCTGATCTTCGTGCTCGCCTGGATGCTGCTGTCGCGCCTGATCAAGGCCCGCGTCGCCCGCCTTCCGCGCGTCCCCTTGAATCTGCCGGAACACAGCAGCAGCCCACGCAAGAAAGATCGACGCATCTACGAACGCAAGCTGCGGCGCAAGCCAGGGCTGCGTACTGCAACCCTGCCCGCAACCGCCCCGCGCAGCTGGAACTTCGCCGCAGCGATCATTGCTTTGTGCGCATTGATTGCTGCTGCCCTCGTCGTACCCGATGGTGCACGCTTCCAGGTGATGGTCGAGAGCATCTCCGGCTATCCGTCCACGATTGCGGAAGCACAGGTTCCCGCCACCGCGCAGGCCGCCGTGCTGCAGGCGTGGCAGCCTGTGCTCGCACAGCTGTCGCGGCCGGTGGCCATGCGCTACCCCATCGGGCGAACCGGCGGCGAGCACACCGCACGCGCCACGCTGCCCGTGCTGGTGAGGCACCAGGCTGATCGGCTGCAGATTGCCACGGCCGTGCCGGTGGATGCCGAGCGGCTGCGTGCGGAGCTCGCGCGCCTGGCGGGGGTTCCGAGGGAGGCAATCACCGTTCGCCAGAGCCAGATCTCACCTTGGCTGGAATCGGGCTGGACGCCCCTGACCGCACGATAGAGCCGAGCCCAGGCTCGGCGGCGGTTGCAGTGGATTCACGCCACGCGTGGATGGCCGTCATGGTGGAGTCAAGCATGGCTCGACTCTGCAGATAGCGCTGGCCCACGCTCGGCCTCGATAGATCAGGACTTACGCGGCAGCTTCGCCGCCCACATGTTGTCGACCAGATTGGGGTACGGACGGCCGTTCTCCTCCGCCCGCTGCCGTGCGGCGTCTTTCTGCGCCGGCGACAGCGGCTGCGATTTCTGGCCCTTGGGGTTGGGCATTTTCCAGGGGGGTGTTCGGGGTGCGCGCATGGCCGCAGAATTATTTCTTCAGGAAGTTCAGCAATGCCAGATTGAAGTGATCGGCATGGCTGGTGTTGCAGCCATGTGGCGCACCTTCCAGGATGACGACCTCGCTGCCCGCGATGGCCTGGTGCGTGCGCTGGCCCGAGCCTTCGAACGGCACGATGGCATCACTGTCGCCGTGCAGGATCAGCGTCGGCACGGTGATCATCTTCAGATCATCGCGGAAGTCAGTCGTAGCGAAGGCCTGCATGCAGCCCAGTGCAGCCGTCTGGTCGGACTGGTGGCACAGCGCGATCGCCGCCTGGCGCTGGTCTTCGGTCACCATCAACTTGCCATCGGCGCTGAAGAAATCGCGGGTGAAGCCATCGAAGAAAGCCTCGCGGTCCTGCTCCAGGCCACCGCGCATTTCATCGGCCTTTTCCTGGGTCAGCGGACCTTCCGAGTTGTTGTCACCGCGCAGCAGGCAGGGAGGAACTGCGGCGGCGAACACCACGCTGTGCAGGCGGTCCAGGCCGTGGTTGGCCACATAGCGCGCCACTTCGCCGCCGCCCATCGAGAAGCCGACCAGGGTCACGTCGCGCAGGTCGCGCTCCTCGATCAGCGCGGCCAGGTCCGCCGCCAGCGTGTCGTAGCCGTAGCCGTAGCCGTAGCCGTCGGCAGGCTTGTCGGAACGCCCGAAGCCACGGCGGTCGTAGCTGATGACCCGATGCTGGGCATCGCGCAGGATCGACACCTGCGGTTTCCAGGCATCGGCCGACAGCGGCCAGCCATGGATCAGAATCACCGGGCGGCCATCGCCGCCCGTGTCTTCAACGTGCAGGCGGATGCGGGAAGTGGGCATGGGGGCTCCTGTGGAAGGGCAGGGTTGCAGGCTAGGACCCCGGCCCTATGGTGCCCGTGAGGGAATCGAGGCGCGCTATGACATGGCGTGCACAGGCTGAAGGGTGCACCGCACCGCCAAATCCCCGCTCCATCGCGTCCAGCGCCGGTTTCGTCGCAACACGGCGGCAGAGTGCGGTGGATCGTGCCAGCCTGCGCGGACCACTTCCGGGAGATTCGTCATGCTGCTGCTCACCCTGCCCCTGTTGGCCGCCGGCCTGGCTGCCGCCCCGACCGCACCCGACACGTTGCGCGAGCAGATCCGCCAAGCGGACATGCAGCTGTTCGCTGCCGCGTTCGATGCCTGTGACGCCGACAAGGCCGCGTCGATGACCACCGACGACATGGAGTTCTTCCACGACAAGGCCGGCAAGTCCGCCAGCAACCGCGACGACTTCCGCCGCAGCGTGGCCGCGCTGTGTGAAAGCACCCGCGCCAACCACACGCATCTGCGCCGTGAGCTGGTGGAAAGCTCACTGCAGGTGTTTCCGCTGCACGACGAGCGGGCGCTGGAGATCGGCGACCACCGCTTCCACGAGCGCGATGCGAAGGGTGTGGAGCATTGGACCGGCCAGGCCCGCTTCATCCAGGTCTGGCGGCGCGTGGACGGGCACTGGCAGGTGGAGCGGGTGATCAGCTACGACCATCGGCCGGCGGATTGAGCGGCGCAGCGTCGTGTAGAGCCGAGCCCACCCTCGGCTGCAGTTCGGTGAATGGACTAGCCGTCCTGATGCCAGAGGGCACGAACCCCGCCGGTGATAGCGCGGTGCTGGCAGAAGGGGATGCTGCCTGTGGTGCAGCCCCGCTGCCCGCCTCCACCGTCACCGTGCTCTGCCGCGAGGCCAGCAGTCGGCAGCCGCAGGCCAGCGAGTCGCCATGACGGGCCAACGGGCGGCCATCGATCATGAAGGTGTGGTCGCCGGTGACGATGGCGAAGAAGCCACCGTGCTTCGGACAGCTGGCCTTGTCGCCCACGCGGGCGACGGCGGTGTTGTTGATGAAGGTGCTTGGCGCACCGGTCAGCACTTCACCGCCGCCGGTGGTGCGGTCGCCAACAACAATCACCGCCCGCTGCATGTGCTTTCCCTCGCTGGATGCTTGCGAGGGAGGCTAGTGAGGGGTTAGGGCTATGGGGTCGTAGGAGGAAATTTTTGCGTGAATTCCTAAGAGAACTCACGCAGTTACGCACATCAGGCTTTGCAAATTCGTGGACTGCCTCGAGTCGCAGTGCCGATTACGACAAACAGGGGCGCGCCGCCGACCTCGCAAGCGGAAGCCCACTACAGAACGTGTAGTCTTCGGCAGAGCCAAACCCACACTCGGCTACATCTCCCGCAGCCTGCCACTGGACAGTGACAGGGGAAGTTCGTCAACAATGAGTCGCACCTTTCATCGTGGATTGATTGCATGACGACAAAGTTTGGACGGATAGCTGCCATCAAGGCTTCGCGAATGCCCGGAACTCTTCCTGAGCTGGACTTCCGTCGGCTGAGAGACAATCAGAATCGCGGAATCGAAACCACGCTCCTGCCCGACACAAATGTCGTGATCCATATGATCAACGCGACGCAAGTTGCGGATATGACCAAGCGGGAAGTATCCATAAGGGAGCTGAAGCCTTTGGCGGCATTCCTCAGAGAATGTTGCGAGAGGCAGCTCCGCTACAACCTGAGCCCCTTCTTCGGCCTGAACGAGATGCGTCGCGCTGAAGCCGGTCCTGCAGTTCAGGCCCTGGACGAGTTCAGTCGAATGTTCGGCCTACACTGGATTGACACCGAGAACAGTATTCCTGGAGACCCCACTGCGTTGGGACTGATCGGGCGTGGATTCCTGCAACTTCCCGACGATGTTCAACACTTCATCTCCATGCCCTATGCGGGTCTGCTCTTAGCGCTTATCGTGGCCCGCGATATTCACGCTTCACCAGTTACGAAGTTCCGTCGATTCTTGCGCCTTTACAGGCGCCTCATCGATGTGACTTCAATCCGCGAGATCACCATTGCGCGGTTCATATTTGCCCCCGAGCCCCCCGTGGACAGTCGCCTTCATGGAATATGGAAGCCCATCATCTTGAACTTCACGGGCCGGAAGAAGCTCACCGAGAAGCTACCATCACGAAGCGACCTTCTGGATCGAGTGGCTACCAACGGCGCATTTGACCTGCAGTTGTTGAACGCCGCAAATCTAAGTGATTACACCGGCGTCGACGGCATTCCTCAGGATTCGTGGGTATTGACCGGTGACGCGAAGCTCGCGGCACTGACTTCTGCCGTTCATCACACCGATTTTGGAACTGGCTTGGTTGGCTTGGGTGTAGCGACAGAAGATTTCAGCGATCAAGGAGAGTACTGGCGAGAAACAAACCTCGACATGGAGAAGCTCAACGTACATTTTCGATTCTCCCTTAGAGTCTCGCCTCAACGCCAAAGGAAACGTGCCATTGCGTTGTTGGCAATGGCTGAGCGGGGCATTGCGGGGCAGCTGTCGCGTCCCGATAGTTCCCTGCGTCGGTGGGAACCAGCGGCCACCACTCTCGACTCCCCGTGCGTCCTCATTGACTCGATGTTCAAGCCGTAGAAGACCATGGATGTAGGGCAACTGCGAGGTACCCTCGGCCATTTCAGCTCGCGTTTCGCCTCACAGCGCGAACGTAGCAACATGCGATGCTTTCGCGCCCTTCAGTTAAGGTCTGTTTCTGGTTTTCCCACCAGTCCGCCATCCCTGCTTCCCCTGTCTCATCTAGCTGACGAAGCCTATTGGAATTAGGGACGGGATAGGCCCTTTCGATATCGCAATCGGCATGCTTTTGCCGAATACCAGGGAAGGCAGGGGATACCCGGCCTTCGCTGATCCTTAGTACTGCGGAATGCCTTACAACTGAATCCGCGCTACGCTCTCGTCAGCACCCTTGTCGTCCTTCTCGCCGTTCTTGATGCTCACGAACAACACGTTGTTCTTCGCATCCAGCGCCAGGCTGTTCGGATGGGTCGGCACCGTGTAGGTGGCCACCTTCTGGTAGCTGTCACTGTTGTAGGCCGTCACCGTGCCCGCTTCGCGGTTGGTCACGTACAGGCGCTTGCGCGGTGCATCCAGCAGGATGCCCAGCGGGCCAGCGTCGGTCGGGATGCTGGCCAGTTCCTTGCCGGTGCTGCGATCGAGCACCAGCACGCGCTGGCCCGGATGCTTGCTGACCAGGCCGCTGCTCTTGGCCTGGTAACCACGCAGGAATTCCGAGCCCTGGTCGGTCACGAACAGGCGCTTGCCGGCCGGGTCCAGCGCAATGTTCATCGGCTGCTCGGCGGCGATCTTGTGCTGCGCCACCACCTTGTTCGAATCGGTGCCCACCACCACCAGGTCGGCCAGCAGGTTGCTGGCGTAGACGCGCTTGTTGGCCGCATCCAGCGCCAGGCCCGGTGCCTTGGCATTGCCCAAGCCGTCGATGGTGTTGATCACCTTCAGCGTGGTGGTATCGATCACGAACAGCACGCTGCTCACGTCCGGCTGGCTGCTGTGGCCGGTCACGTACAGGCGGTTGCCGGCGCTGTCGACCACCAGCTCGCGCAGGTCATGGGTGTAGGCGGCCTTGCCGTCCTTGCCGGTCTTCTTCTCCATCAGCTGGATGGTGCCGATGGCCTTGTTCTGCGCGGTGTCGACCACAGTCACCGACAGATCCACGGTGTTGCCCACGTACAGGCGGTTGTGGGCGTCATCCAGCACCACGCCGAACGCCTTGCGCTCCAGCGGGATGCGGGTTTCCACGGCCAGCGTGGCCGGGTTCAGGCGCAGCACCTGGGCCGGGCCGGCGTCATCGCCGAAGCCACCGGACGAGGCCACGAACACGGCGTTCTGTTTCGGGCTGTAGGCCAGCTCGTACAGGCCCTTGGCCACGGCCTGGCGCTGCACGGCGGTGGTGGCGCTGGCAGTGGGCGCGTTGCCGGCGAAGGCGGCGGGCGCGCCGAGGCTGAGCGAGACGGCAAGGGCCAGTGCGGCCGAGCGGAGAGCGGAATGACGGAACATGCGAGCATCCTTGAAAGGGCACGGGAGGGTGTCCTGGCTCGCTGGGCCGTACAAAGACGGCCGTTCCGGCGTACGCGCGCGGAAAGGCTGGCTGGGGTAGCGGGAGGATGGTAGCAGAATGGAAAAGAGGGACGCGCCATCAGGGGGCGCCCCTCCACCGGCTACCTACGTAGTTGTGTCGGCGAGAAGCAGGGGGCGGCCGCTGCAACACGTTCGCGCAACTGTGCACCGAGTACATCTTCAGGGTCGCACTCCGGCAGAATCTCGCCATGCAACTGTGATCGCAGCGTCTGCCAGCGATACTGGAGCACTCTCCACTGCCGCTCATCATAGGTGCCTTCAAACACCACCGGGCGCACCTGGATGCGCGGCATCGGCTCGGTACCCCCGGGACATTCAATCGCTCTTTCCAGCAACTGCTGCCACAGGCTACCCATCCGATCCACCCGTCCAATCTGCTGCTCCACCACGGCAGGGTTCCATTCCAGGTGCAGCAACACCACGGTGCGGCACGCCAGATGCAGGTTAAGCCCCTCACGCCCCACCTGTGACTGGGCAATCAACACCTTGGGATTCGCATTGGCGCGATTGAACGCCAGCTGCAGCAAGCGGCGGGTGCCCGGTGCGGTGTCACCGTTCAGTTGGCGCGCGAACCCGCCTTGCCGATACGAGTAGTCCTCCCTGAACCGCTCAAGCGTTTCGCTCCACGTGTTCTCGCCGCGGGATGCATCGTCAATGCTGCCGTCGGCATCATCGGTCAAAGGATCCAGGTTGGCAGCCGCCTGCATAAGCTCAACGAACGCAGTGGCCAGCCGCACTGGCGTCGGGTCTTCGGCTTCGCCCTCCAGGTGATCGGCCAAAGCCCGCGCCACCACTGCCAGTGCGCCGACTGCGGATGAGGCATCGCTGCCGGATGGGTGCTCATCCTCGAGCATCTGCAACGGCACGGTAAAGCGCGCCCCAAGCAGCGGATCCAGCGAAGTGAAGCCTTCCTTCAGTTTGCGCAGCAAGCCTGTACGGAAGCGCTGCCGGCTGTTCTCGAGCTCACGGTAACCAGACTGCAGCTTCTGTTCGACCGCCTCCAGATCGGCCTCGCGGTGGAAAAGCTGCCGATGCGCCACCTGCAATGCCACACGGTCCTCGTGACTATGGAGGCCACTCTGCGGCCACACCTTTCCTTCGTCCAGAGCACGCAGCATCGCCCGTGCGTTGAGCAGGTGTTGAAGGGCGTTCATCGGCGCACGGTAGTGACCGAACACGAGCACCTTCTCATTCACGGCAACGCTCTCGATGGCGTCCACCGCTGCAAGCAATGCGGGGTGGGTATAGGGCGCTCCACTCCCCGGCGCGGCTTCGCGCACGGCACGTTGCATGGCCCTGTGCCACCACTCGGTACGTGCCTTGCGCTTGCTGGAGGCCGCCGCATCATCCAGTGCCGTCTCATCATCCAACGCCGAAGAACTGATCTCCGGCTGCAGCGAGGTTTCCTCTTTTACCGCGTCGATCAACCCACTGATGCCGTGGCCATTGCCCACAGTCAGACGGTGCCGCTTGGCGCGGTTGTCCAGCACGCGCGTTGAGGTGAACGACAGCGCCTCAGCTGCACACACCGCACGCATCCAGGGCTCGGATATCGTGGCCGGATCCATCCTTACCTTGATTGGACAGACTTCACGATAGTCCTGCCCCGCCGGCGTTGCGTGCTTTGAGAACTTCTGAACCGTAGGGTCCTCGCGCTTGTCCCGGCGCAGCAGATAGGGATCCAGTGCATCGCGGTAAGCCGCCGCTGCTGCCAGGTAGGCTTGCTCGTACTCCGCATTCAGCGGTGAACGGCGCAGGTCATCCACACTGGCCACGTACTTCTTGATGACGTCCACCGGCGGCTTGGCAACACCGATACGCCGTAGGCTCTGCTCCCACTGCGATGCATCCAGCTCAACCGGCGTTGCACTCATCGCAAGGCAGCGCGCAGAACCGCTGCGCAGCAGAACATCGTCCAGCAGCGTGGAAAGCAGGCTCTCCTCGTTCCGGCTCTTGTGCGCCTCATCGATGATCACAAGGTCGAAGGCTCCAAGCCCCAACCCCGTGACCTGATCCACGGCTCGACGCAGCACGCCTCGGGCGGCATGGTTTTCGCCGTTCGCAGCTTCGCTCCATGCTGGCAGCTCTTCGTGGATGTCCTGCAGCAGCGTCTCCGAAGGCGACGCAGAGCCGACCGTCGACAGATTCCCGATGATCGCCCCTGCCGCGCGCGACACGCAATCCACCAGCTCCTGCTCGAATTCCCCGTAGCCGTTCGGCCACCGCTTGCCAAGTACGTCCTTGCGGTAGCGCGCGAGCGTGGCCGGCAGCAGACTCCAGCGATAGCGAGCAAGCTTGCCCGGTGCCCATCGATTGAAACTGTGCGATACCAGTACCAGCTTCTCCTGCAGCCAGGGCCGCTCTGTATCAGACCCGTCCCAGGCCTGCAGGAACTGCCAGTAGCTGCGCAGCAGGGCCGGCGGTTGCGGGCCCACCAGCGCGAACTCGCGTCGCCATTGCTCGTCCAGGCCAGGCGGCGCAACGACGACCACCCGTCCGCCCGCAGCAATCACGCAATGGGCCAGTGCTACTGCGATGCGTGTCTTGCCCATACCAACCTCGTCGGCAAGGATCGCGCCGTTGTTCCGAAGGCGTGTGCACAGGGCACGCAGGGATTCCCGCTGACCTTCAATGAGCGCCAACCGCCTTCCCACATCCGACCTGCCATCGCCGAGCAGCACTTCGGCCCGCGCGGCAACCTCATCCCAGCTGATCATCTGCTTCATTCCAGGCCCTCCAGCGACGCCAACCCCGTGGTTCCCCATGTGTCCGAGATCACCTGCAGGGCAGCCTCATAACGTTGCCCATGTTCGCTGTGCATGTCTTCAGCAAAGGCGGGGCGGAAAGGTTCTGCATGCAACGGCGAGAGCGGATCCAGCCCCAGAGCGACGAACTTCGCCACTGCGGGACTATGGCGGGTCTGGCACAGGGTCTGCTGCAGCCGCTGGCACCAACGCGGCCAGTCAGTCACTGGCACTCGTACCTGGCGGTCGGCAATGCGCTCCAGCAACCCCATCATCTGGCGGATGGCGGTCTCATCGCCCACCGCAGCATCGGACACAGGACAGGCGGACCTGCCGTTCGTCATCGGATCACGCAGAAGTGGATCTCCCAAACCCTCCTCTTCTTCGTCTCCTTCAGGATCAGGCATGCCCGGGAAGGCCAGCAGCTGGCTTTCCGCATGATCCAGATCCAGATCGCTCAGAGGGGTAGCGGCGACACGCCCATCTGCATCCACCACGGGAATCACCGCCTCACGGACGACACCACTCCCGCCCCAGCGCACACGCACCATGCGCGGCACCCCACCTGGCCATGCAAAGCCTCCACCCACACGCCGGCAGGGAACACATGCGTCGTCCAGGACCTCGAACGGCGTATTCAGATCGCCATCCTGATGCGGCAGCAGCAGAAGCCCGTCTGCCGCCCTCCATTGGAGGAAGGCCACCGGTGCAGCGTAGTACTCGCTGGCCGGTGGCTGCCAAGCCTCTCCGGCCGAAACCTCTGGTGCGCCTGGCACAAGCAGGTCACCGGCGATGGGCAGCGCATCCTGCAGGTCCAATGCCAGCTTCGCACGCGCCCCTGCACCCCAACTGGCCTTCGTCTCGAACAGCAGCATCCCGGCTTCAGCGTTGCCGCCCTCGGGCGACATCGGCAGCATCATGCCGGCCGGCGTCAGATTGCCTGAGCCCAGGTACACCCACACATGGGCCCAGTTGGAGCCGTTGCGCTCCGCCCGCGCCGCCACCATGAACTTGGCGTGCAGCGCTCGCCCCCTGTAGGCATCTCCGATGACGTCGGCCACCTTTGCGGCATGCACGTGGATGGCATGTTCGGGATGCCGCGCGAGCTCGGCAATCGAATGTGCGATGGCCTGGCAGGCTGCGGGGTTTACGTGAAGTTCCAGCGCTGCGCGTTTATCCAGCAGCCCTCGTGCCTTGAGCTTCTTTACGATCTGCAGTGGCACGCTGGCACAGGGCGGCGCGCCGCTTTTACCAGGCAGCCCTGGCGATTCGAAGAATCCCGACCCCATCGCCAGCCGTGTAGCCTTTGGCTTGTCGTGCCTCTCAACCGCATTGAGCACACCATCAAGCAGGCTGCGCGAGCGGTTATGGACGAAGCGGGCCCTACGCTCGCGCAAGGCCGGCTGGTACCTGGAGCAGACAGCAAGCCAGGCGGCAAGGTTGGCTGCAGCTGCACCAGCCCCCATTGGTGCCGGTGCTTCCAGCAGACGGGTATCGTGCAGGCCGACCAGCCATTTCAGCCAATCGCGGGCGGCGATGATGTCCACGCATTCCTGGGACAAGGCATCACCCAGCGTCGCACTGTCCACCTCGACCTGGCAGGAAAGGTCCAGGCTGTCTTCCACGGTCTGGCGCGTCCAGTTGCCGGTGGATGCCACCAGCCGCACGCACCACTTTTCAGGTTCGCTCTGGTGGCGGAACCCCAGCAGGGCCACCTTCGCGTGCAGGAGACGGAATGGAATGGGGCTCCGGCTCTCGTTCCTCAGCGGCAGATGTGCCAGCCCGGGTACGGCCGTCGGCAGCAGTGCGGGCTGGCGTGGGTCCAGCATGAGCGCCAGGCGCACTTCTCCAATGGCCTCGCGCTGCGACTTGTTCTGGCCGGTGAAGCGATACGCGGCCTCGTTGAGGAAACTGGCGTCGGCAGAGAACCCGCAGATCCAGCCGAACTCGCCGGTATGGTCGGCAGGAGCCTCGAAATGCTTCAACAAGGAAGGACGAGGTGTAGCATTACCACTCATGCTGTCGCCTCCGAGGCGGCGTTGCGGGTCGTGATCGCCTCGTCCAGTTCGCCGGCAAGATCCAGATACAGCAGGTGCAGGTTCTCCACGCGATAGGAGATGCCCGCCGGAAGCGGCAGGCCATTGCGCCCCGTCTCGGCAATTTCCTCATCCGCGCCCTGCTCACCTTTCTCCACCACAGGTGGACGGCCGCTATAGGCCGGTCCCGGGCGCGCGCAGTCGTCAACCAGGCACAGCACCTGATCATCACGTCGCAACAGCGCGCGCAACACGTCGGCCTCTGTACCCACGCACTCACTACAGAATCGGTTGGCGTCCTCGTCGAAGTGGTTGAGCGCCAGGAAGCTCTGCGCGTGCACAGCCAATGCCTGCAATGCCTGACGCACAGCGAGTGGCAGTGTCCCATCCACCTGCAGGAAACGGCGCTGCCGCGCGTCAAGTTCGACTTCGACACTGTCCAGCACCGCCACTGCGGCATTGCGGACGTCGACAAGCTTCGTACCCGCGCGCAGGTCGTGCCAGTGCGCGGCATCCAGCTGAGCCGGTCCCTGCACGTCGTCCAACGACGCGATGCTGCCCGGCTCGGCGTGCAGGCAAGCCATCCAGTCCCATGCGGCTTTCCGCCGCTGGCATTGTTGTTCCGTGAGGGTCGCTCCCTTCAGGAGCGCGTGCCGCAACCAGTGCCGGGCATCCTCATCCAATCCTTCCAAGGGATTCAGCGCCGCAACGACGCCGGCACTCTTCCAGCGGAGTGGGCTGCCCATGACCCAGTAGCACAGGTGGTCGACCAGGCTGTTCTTGCCCACCGAAAGGTGGCCAATGCTGGACCCGAGGAATACATCCGCCTCTTCGCTGCACTCAAACGCGTTGAACCGAACGCTGGGAGCCAACGCCAGGCCGAGCGAAGGCAGTGCCTGCGCGGTGGACATGCGCATCGGCTGCGATACGTAATAGCTGGACCGGGATGCCTGCTTGAACGAGGGCGCCGTTGTATCACGGGAAAGCTTCTGGCGGCCACGCATCCGCCAGTCCGGGCGCCATCCGTTGTGATGGTAGCCGATGGTACAGGCCACCGCCTCGATGGCATTGGCGACCTCGATATGCGACTGCCGGATATTCCACGTCCTGAGCCGCTTGGCCACTGCCATTGCCAAAGCGGCATACAGCGCCTGACGCCCATACCAGAGTCCGCCCAGGCCCGGAACCGCCAGTTCGTTGAAACGGCGCACCGCCCTGCCCAGCCCGAGGGTGCGGGTGCGCCGGTTGCTGGGTACCCGGTCCGGGCCGAGCAACCCCCAATCACTTCCTGCCATCATTCTTCCTTTCATGAACCCAGTGAATTGATCGCACTACGCAATGTTGTTGGACGAACGCGCCGCTGGCAGCGCCGTATCTGCATACGTAGCAGCCAGCAACTGCACATCAGCCTGCATCTCCGCCCGCAGCGACGCGGGCTCCAGCACCTCCACCTGGCTGCCAAAGCCGCGCAGCCACCAGCGCAGCGGCTGGTCCAGCGATACCGTCGCCACCACCTCCACCTGTGCTCCATCAGCCAGCTCGTGCAGGGCCTGGTCTGCAGACAACGGCGTTTCGCGAAGATGCTCTGCTGCGGCGCTCGTAAAGCGGGCCATCAACCGCACTGTGCCCTGGTCTTCGTAGCGCCCCGCCCTATCGGCGTACACGGCGAAGTCGAAATCCTGCGGCACTACGCAGGCGGCAGCCTGCACCTGAGTTTCCGAAAGACGGTGCAGCGCCAGCTGGCGGATGTCCTGATAGCCATCGAAGGTGCAGGCCAGGTAGTGCACCTGTCCACGAATGATCAGACCCAGCGGATGGATCAACGCGCGGCGCCCCTCGCGTGCTCCCTTGGAACGGTAGATCGCTGATAGCTGGCGGCGCAGTGCCAACGCCTCATGCACATCACCCAGCACGTCGGCGTCCAGTTCAGGGGCCAGAAGGGTCTTCACCGAGGGCTGCACTGCGGTGCGGTGATGCCAATCCTTCCAGACACCTGCCGCCAATTCCCTGCGTGCCATCTGGAACAGAGGCTGCAGTTCACGCTGTGTTGCAGCGGGAAGCAGCGTTTTCAGATGTTGCTGCGCCAGAAGCAGGGCCATGCCTTGCGGTACGCTCAGGCGCGGCATGAAGTCGAAGTTGGCGTCCTTGTGCCAGCTCCAGAGGAACGGACGCGCGGTTTCGTCCACCTCCAGCGGGAACGTCCCCAGCAGATTCTGCAGGTCGCGCTCGATGGTGCGCTTGCCTGCCCTGATACCACGCTGCGCCAGCCCCTCGCACAGCTCTCCCGCAGTGATGTGGCGCGGAGCGCGCGGGATCATGCGCAGCATGTGCCATTGCCGCTGCAGGGTATCGGTACTGTTGCGTGACACGCGGTTCTCCTTGTCGATGGCGTGCGTCATAGGATCGTCCGTGCTGCGACGCCGGCTGTCGCAGCCGTGCGCAGAATGAAAGACCACGGAACGACAGCGGGGCACGGACGCCCCAAGGCTGCACGCAATGACCCCACGAGGAAGATCATGTTCAGGATCATCGGAGCAACGGTTGTGTACGGATGGGCGCTGTATGGGCTGGGTCGCTGGCTGAGCGAGCAGTACAACAACGCTGACGAAGAATGAGTGCGGCTGCCATGTGGGGCCGCACGCAGCACTGGACCTACAGCTGCAGCCACTGCAGCTGGAAACGTACGACCCCACCTTGCGGAGACGTGCGCATCAAGGGCTTCAACCATTTCACCCACTGCCCCAACTGCCAGTCGGCACCGGTGGCGTGCCGTCCTGCCTCCACGCTGGACAGCCTGTTTGAGGGGCTGCCCGAAGCCTGGCTGCGGGCAGGCAAGCGCTGAAAGCTGCGACATGGCTCAGCTACGGCTGCCGTCCAGGGTAAAGAACACTTCCACCCTGCGATTGCGCGGGTCGGATGGCGGCACCTCGGCCAATGGTCGCGAGTCGCCATAACCGGCCACCACGATCCGCCGGGCAGAGGTGGCATCCAGCGTCCCCAGCAGGGTCTTGCGCGCCTCGCGGGCGCGCGCCGCCGAAAGCGTGAAGTTGTCGTCGTAGACGGTGCAGAACCGCGCGAAGTCGGTGACAGGGCGCTTTACCGGTGCATCATCGGTATACCCTTCCACGAAGATCCGCCCTGCGGGGTGGTCGCGCAGGAAGGTTCCCACCTGTGCTTCCACCGCCTGCATGGCCGCACTGGCGGCAGGCGTTACACAGGCGCTTCCCTGCGCAAACACACCATCACGCAGGGTAATGCGACGGCTGGCCACGTCTACGCTGATCAAATGCCCTGCCCCCTGTGTACCCAGGGTCCCCTGCACCTGCTGCAGCAGCTCGGCCACCGGGTTGCCAGTGGCTGCATCCAGCGCAGCCAGGTCGCGCTGGTGCTGGGCCTCGGCGAACTGCCGCTGCAGGACGACCACGGCCAGCATCAGCATCACCACCGCCAGCACGCCGGCCATCAGGTCGGAGATGGCCACCCATTCGTTGGGCTTGTCCTTCATCCGGCCAGCTCCGCCTCATCCTCCATCCGAGGCTGGACCAGGCTACGGAGCTCCTCGCGCAGCACCTCCAGACTGTTGACTTGACGCTGCAGCAGATCATGGATGCGGCTGTGCGCCTGGGCCACCACCTCTGCGCCCTTTGCCAGGGCCGCATGCAGCCGCTCTGCGTCATTTCCGTCGCGAGTCAGGGCAGCCTGCAGAGACCGCAGCGCCTGTCCGGTTTCCTGGAGTGACGCCACGGCTGTGGTGGTGCTGCTCTGCGAAGCCTTCATGGGTTCCACCAGCGCTGCCATCTGCAGGTTGCTCTTGGAAACCGCCCTCAGGCTGTCATCAAGCTTGTTGCTGATGTCAGAGATGGAGCTGGTGGCTTGCAGTACCATCTCTTGGACATCCTTCATGGCGTTGCGAACATCGCCCATCACCTTCTGCTGGCTCTCGGAGGCGATCTTCATGCTGCCTGTGACCTGGCCCAGTGTCTCGCCAGTTTTGATCGAGAAGGACTCGAGCGATTTCTTCAGCGTGTTGGCGGTATCCCCCAACAGGTTCGCCATAACCTCGAGATTCTTGGTCAGCGACCGGCCCATGCTGTCGATTGTTTCGCCCAGCTTTTCCTCGATCGTGCCGAGCGTGTTTCGCACTCCCCCGTCAAAGGCGGCGATGGCCGCAGACATCTCGCGTGCGGCTCCGTTCATGTTGGTGGCAGCAGCTGACATGGTATCGGCACTGCGCTGGATGGAGCCGCTGAAAGCCTCCTGCGAGGCAGTGAACGCCACCAGCACCTGCTGGGTATCCAGTGCAATCTCGTTGCCCTGGTCCTGCCTGGCGAGCATCGCCTCCAATGTCTGTGCAGCCTGCTCGGCCGCACGGCGTTGCGCGGTCTGATTGTCCTGCATGCCCTTCTGCAGCTGCTCAAACGCATTGCCAAGGAGTGCCCGCATCTGCTCTGCGGCTGCACGATCAGCCTGCACTCGCAGGCTGCGGTCCTGCTCCAGTGCCGCCATGAACTGCTGGCCGAGAGCCTGCACGGCGCGCCGCATCATTTCTGCCGTATCGTCCTGATGGGCCAGTCGTAGGCCTCGGTCCTGCTGCAGCCTCTGGTCCAGCGAGCCGTCCATGTTCACGGCCACGTCGGCCAGCGCATCCTGCATGCGCTGGCTGCGCTGCTCTTCCAGGCGCGCGCCGGCCTGGCGGGCCTTGTCCATCTCCAGCTTCATGCGGGCGATCACCCACTGCTGGCGCTGGGTCTCCCGCCCCATGCCTGCCAATGCCAGCTTCACCAGCAGGAAACCGAGGATGCCCCAGGTGGAGGTCCTGAACTTGGTGCCCAAGCCCCCCATCATTTCCAGCAGGTCGTTCATCCCGCCATCAAGCGCGTTCTGGGCGTTGGCGTTGCTCAGGATGGCGGAGGCACTGTCCAAAGCAATACCCAGGCCCACGAAGGTACCGAGCAGGCCAAAGATCAGGAGCAGGCCCGGCACGATCTCCGCATACTTCTCCGGCTTGGTGGCAACAGCATCGCACACGTCGTTGAACGAGCCATGGTCTACATCCAGCCCGGTATTGTCCCGCCCGGTGCCTTCCCAGTTGGCCTTCCAGTTATCAGGCCGTGCAGTGCGCCACACACCCGCAACGGTCGCCACGGCGGCGCCGAGGATGATCGCGAAGAAGACCAGCTGGAACGGCTCACTGGCATCCGGCTTGATGAAGTCAATGACGTGTCCCAGCATCAGGCCGTAACCTCAACCAGGCGCTGCACGCGCTCCAAGCACTCTTCCTCGAAGATGTTGGCGAAATCGATGATCAGCTCCTGCTCCTCAGCAGTGAACTGCTCCCACCCCTTGCCCTGCTCAGCCCCCTGGATGATCAGTTCACCCACCCTCTGCCCAGCATCGACCAGATAGCCCATTCCCGCTGCCTCCAGTTCCTCGGCGGTCTTCTCGAGCACCTGCAGGAAGCCCTCGGCCGCATGCAGGTAGTGGGCAAGTGCCAACTTCTCTGCACCCAGCGCTACGAAGGCATCACGCTCGCGCGGCACGCTTTCGCGCAGGTCGTCCATCATGGCCTGCTCCTCGTCGCTCAAGCGACCATCTGCCGACAGCGAAAGGTCGGTTTCCAGCCGGCGTAGCAGCACCTGCTTCTGGGTCACTGCCTTGCTCTGCACTTGCCACTGCGCTTCCAGTGCCTCGTTACGCATGTGCCATGCAGGCAGCATTTCCTCGAAGGCGAACGGCAGCAGGCCACGGCCATGTCGACGCTGCAGCAGGTCGTCCAGCGCCTGTGCATCCTCGCTCGACAGAGAGGGATCCGCATTGAGCAGATCAGATGCAACGCGCACCAGGAAGATGTCGTCCGCATCAATGCGGCTCTCCGCATCCACCGTCGCAAACCGTGCATTCGCTTCCTTCAGCAGCTTCTGCGTAGCGCGCAGGCGCAGGAAGTGGTCGACGTCGACAACCTCACCGGTCTCCACCAGTGCATTGACCTTGTCCTGTGCAAGCACCAGATCATTGACCATCGCCACCACCGACACCGCGTGGGCCTGCTCGCCGCTGAAGCTACCGGCAGCATCGCGGAACTTCTGCTGGTACTGCTCGGCCTGGGCGCGCTCCGCGGCATCCAGCTCCACCTTCCCACCCTGCTCCATCGCCACGTTCATTCGCTTGGCGAGCTCGATGGTCCAGCTCACTGCCTTGTCAATCCAGTGCAGCACCGGGGACTTCTCCAGTGCCAACAGTGCATCAACGGCAAGAGCAACGTTCTTGATCAGCGGATGGGAAGCACCGGCCTTGTGCAACAACGCCGTCGCCTGTTTCACGTAGGGGCGCGCGGTCTTCCACAGATCCTTGGCCTTGGCGACGGTCTTCTCGCCGTCCTTGGCTACCAGGGTTACAACCTTGACCGCGGTTTTCTTGACTACTTCCCAGGTCTTCTGCGCGGCACTGGCAACCGTCTGTGCCGCCGTGCTGACGAAGCGTGCGGTTGCCGCAACTGCGTTGGTGAACCATCCCATGGCTGTGTTCCTTTGGTGGTAGAGGAAGGGCGTGCTTACACGCCGAGAAGATCGCGGGCCGCCTGCGCGGCGGCAGGTAAAGACGCATTGCGCCCGACGTGCTGCTGTGCGCGCTGCACGTCACTGATGGCCTGTTGCAGGTGCGGCCAGCCCAGCTTCGCCAGAGCGGGTTGGCTGTCTGCGTCCAGCAGCGCCTTGGGCAGCGCCAAGCGCAGGCAGGTGCGGATGTCGCGCCCTGAAAGACCATGCGAAGCCTCGGCGGCCTGCCCCAGCAGAGCCGCCCGTTCGTCAGCCAGCGGAATGCCGGGCACCAGCATGCGGTCCCAGAGCGCATGACGGGCGAGCCTGTCAGGCAGATCGAAGTGGATGTGATAGCTGATACGGCTGCGGAAGGCCTCGTCGTAGTTGCGCGCGAAGTTGCTGGCGAACACCACGATGCCTTCGAAGCGCTCCAGCTCGATCAGCAGGGTGGAACGCATCGCGTTGACTTCGTTGTCCACGCCTTGTGTCACGTTGGAAAGGCGGGCACCGAGCAACGTATCGGCTTCGTCGAAGAACAGCAGCGAGGCACTGTCGTGGGCCATCCTGAAAGCGGCCTGGATGTTGCGTGCGGTTTCGCCCATGTAGCGGCTTTCCAGCTCGGCAATACCGATGTGGTGGAAGCCCAGCCCCAGCGTGCCGGCCAGAGCCTCGGCGGCCATGGTCTTGCCTGTGCCCGGCGGGCCATGGAAGTTGATGACGCTGCTACGGCCGAGCGGATCAACCGCCTCGAACCCCCATTCGCGGTAGATGGTGCGATGGTGGCGGATACGGGCCAGGCACTCCTGCAGCTGTACGCGCGTCTGCGCGGCCAGGATTACGTCCTTCTCCAGCGAGAAGCGCGGTTGACGCGCGGCCGGCAGCGCATGATCTGCCGGCACAGGCGGCGGTGTGCGGTGACCAGCCCGGCTCATACCCGGCCCTTCCAGCGGTGACATCCCGTCATCAACATCTTCCTGTGTCCTGCTGGCCGGCAACAGCGCCGGCCCAGAGCGTGCAACAACCCTGCGACACTGCACGTCGCAGGGCGAACCTGAGGTCGGTATCGGCAGCCCCACGAGGGACTTGAGCCCTTTTGGAATGACCGTACCTGGATGAGGCTACGAGCTACTGCCAGCGGGCCGAGGACGGCCAGGACCGCGTCAGGCGTGACACGCTTCGAGGGGTAAACGATGGCATTGTTCTACCGCCGGGAGCATTGGTGGGCAATCAGAAAGCTATGAAATGTGGAGAAGCGACGCGGCTGCATCCCATCCTGTGAGATGCACCACAACCATCCTTCCCCTCCCCCGCTGGAGGATGGCCGTGACCAGAATCGACCTCGCATGGCTGGAAGCTTTCGACAAGGAGCTTCTCTACCTGTTCGCCATCGACCATGGCGACGCCGGCATGGATGAGTACCTGCTGGGCTGCTACGCAGACCTGCCGCCGCGCGAGGCGGCGCTGGCGTTCGGCAGCGACTACGACCTGGAGCGCGACGATGCGCTGTGGCCACGGCCGGGCGCGCCTGTGTGATCCGCGCAGCAGTCCAGCACGCCGGCATTCAAGGCAGGCGATGCCAGGGGATGGCCGCTATGCTGGCAGCGCACCGGAATGGAAACCACGTATGCCCCGTTTGAACACCGCCCTGGCACTGACCCTCGTTCTGATGCTGCTGGGCGCTATGCCTGCCATGGCCATGGCGGCGGACCTGCAGGTTTCCACCGAAGTGTTCGTAGAGGCCGGTGACAACCCCACCTTCAAGCTGCAGCAGGCACCCGCCCTTGTGTATTCAACGGCCCTCGCCACACCGCCCGATACCTTCCTGCAGGCTCCCATGGCGGTGCTGCTGGTTGCTCAATTGGATGAGCTGGGCCACGTTTCCAACGTGATGGTGGCGCGGTCCAGCGGACTGCGGGAGCTCGATCGAGCGGCCCTTGCCGCAGTGGGCCAGTGGCGCTTTGATCCGGTCGTGGTTGAGGGCGTCGCGCTACATGCGCGGGTACGGGTGCGTCTGACCTTCGTGCCCACGGCCGAGGCGCCGCCCGGCTGAACCGCTGGTCCAAACTGTCGCGATTGACCCTGGGCCATCGCGCTGGCTGCGGGCGCTCATGCGCTTGAGGCCAATAGCGCCAAGCCCTTCAAGAGCGTTGCGGCGCAATCGCTTGCCGGCTTAACACCGTGTGCGACAATGCCGAAAGCGTCAGGACTGGCAATCATCAGTCCTGTGGTTTCTTGGCATTTGGTTGCTGCACGGGTATCTCTTGGCGTGCCACCGGAAAAGGGTGGCGCGGGACTCGAAAACCCGTCTCTGTACCAGATGTATGCGCTTGCCGGCCGGCGTCACTCTTCTGTGGCGCCGGCTGGCAATCCGTTCGCGTTCCATGGCGGACGGTGCGTGGGGATCTTCGGATCCGCCGGTCTGGTACATACCGGTTTTCGAGCCCGCACCGTCCGCCACCTTTATTGGTGGCGCTGCTATCTGTCCTGTACGGAGCATTGCCATGAACACATCGGACTTCCGTTCCCTGCACGCGCAGTACGATCCGGACAACGCCGACACCGAGCGCGAACCGTCCCCCGATCCCAACACCTTCGTCGCCACGCTGCGCCGCATTGGCAGCGGTGTGGCTGCGGACGGCCAGCCTTGGCCGGAGCGCCATCAACTGCCTGGGCGGTGTCTTCAGCTGGCGGATGCGGATTGTGCGCTGGCGGGGCTGCGCGTGGTGGCAGAGCTGATGCTGGCTGCGGAGCGGACCCGGCAGAATGGCGCGCCCGAGGAGTACGTGGGAGATCGGGTGATGGAAGGGTTGAAGATGGCTTGTGTGGCGTTGACTGCGCAGGTGGCTGAGCGGTTGCACGTGCGGGAGTAGCCCAGTTGGACGTGGCCAACTGTCGCGTGGCTGCTGACTCTCCACGCGCCTTTCTTGGCCGACCGTTCTCTTTCTATTCCGTCCCCTATCTGCAGGGCGTCCAATGAGAGCTGTGATCTATGGCGCCGTCTTGCTGGCGGCGTTGTCTGCGGCGACCGCCAGCTGTCATGTACCAAAGTCTGGCTTGGAACTGCGGGAGTTTCGGAAGGTGTCCGACGCTGAGTTTGCTGTCATGCGTAAGGAGA
This sequence comes from Stenotrophomonas maltophilia, assembly GCF_003205835.1. Classification (GTDB taxonomy): domain Bacteria; phylum Pseudomonadota; class Gammaproteobacteria; order Xanthomonadales; family Xanthomonadaceae; genus Stenotrophomonas; species Stenotrophomonas riyadhensis. The sequence continues at coordinate 427,384 of NZ_CP029773.1, read as the reverse complement.
CCGTTCGACTTGTGCGCGAGGGCCTGGTGCTGCACGCGCGGTACGCGGGAGAGAGGTACTTCGAGATCAGTTGCGACGGCAAGCCCGTGATGCTGGTGGACAACTCTCTGGAGCAGCTTGTGATTGTGCTGTATGCGGATAGGGAGATTGGTGTTCCGTGCGTTGTGCCGCTGCTGTCGCATTGGAGTTCGCGGATTGTGCCGGAACTGTAGTGCATATCGATTGGCACAGAGGCAAGGCCGTCACTGGCATCCAGGATGACAAAGCAGCGTGTGCCACCAGGCTGATACCACCTTGGTGGCTGCGTACACGCACGGGAGCCGTTCACCTCGACAGCGTCGCAGGCGCGACGCGAAGACTGTGCTGTCAGATCAGTTGTGTAAACAGTGAATCCTGGTCCTCTATTCCCCGCGCTTCGGCCGAGAGTGCACTTCCGGCAGGAGCGAGATGAGCGACTACCCTGCCGTCACTGCTGATACCGAGGAACAGCACCCGTTCGTCGTATCCCTTCCGGTCCGGCTTTGCCACAGGCTGCAAGTGTTCTCGCGGCGCGAGGCGGCAGCCTGACAGGACCCCTGAAAGTCTCACTTCGGGATATTGCGGATAGAAAATCAGCTTCGCTTCGGGAGCCCGCTCCTCTCTCGTCGTGTCCACCCAGCGCAGGTTGAGATCCGATTTTTGAATGTCTCCATCGGTACCCTTCTCGTGTCTCCAGTGCGTTGGAAGATGATAGACAGCTTCTAGAGAGTCTCCGACGTAGATCTGCTGCTTCCTGTTGTCGTTCTCCTCAAGCGGCTTGAACACGATTGTCCTCGCACCCAGTGCCTTGAAGCGCTTGAACAACTCGCCCAACGACGAAAAAACAGCCATATCCATCCTTCTTCAGTTCAATGTGAATTGACAGGCAGCATCCAAGTTGCCGTATTGGTGGTTGCGGCCGCAACAGTGGGACCTTCAGCACCGTGCTGTACGGTGAAAACCCCAGCGCTCACGCCCTCCACCGCCCACAAGGCCTACCTCCCGGCCGGTCGATGTGTCACTGATGGCTGCTCCAGGACGAATCCTCACGCAGCGGTGTCGCACCGTTTGAGATCGGCAGCGGCTATGGTTCCCCCGATCTCAACGAGCCGGAGATCGCTCGCACCAGCGCGACTACTCGATGACCGGATCCAGCATGACGGGGCACTGAGTTGCGAAGAGTCGCCCGCTGGAAGGACCGCTTTTCCCACGGGAAGAAATTGGACATACTGTCCCCCGAATTCCCGGAGCACCCATGAACGCGTACGAACTGATCGACCTCTCCCTCCAGCGCTTCAGCCCCAAGGAGGTCGCCCAGGCACTGGGAGTTGATCCGAAGACGGTCCGCCGCTGGCAGCTGCGCGAGACCGAACCCAAGCCGTACATCGCCGATGCGATCCGCCAGCGTCTGCTGCCTTTCGGCGAGCCGCCGTCCGGCGAAGGCCAGTTCAGATTCATCGATCTGTTCGCCGGCATCGGTGGCATCCGTACCGCCTTCGAGAAGCAGGGTGGCCGCTGTGTTTTCACCAGCGAATGGGATCCTTACGCCGTAAAGACCTACAAGGCTAACTTCCACGACGGCCCCGATCACGTTTTCGCTTCGGACATCACCAAGGTCCACGAGAACGACGTGCCGGACCACGATGTGCTGCTGGCCGGCTTCCCTTGCCAGCCGTTCTCCATCGCGGGTGTGTCCAAGAAGAACTCTCTCGGTCGTCCGCATGGTTTCTCGGACAAGACCCAGGGAACGCTATTCTTTGACGTGGCACGCATCATCGATGCCAAGCGTCCTCGCGCTTTCCTGCTGGAAAACGTGAAGAATCTGATGAGCCACGACAAGGGTCGAACCTTCTCGACCATCATGGACGTGCTGAAGAACGAGCTTGGTTACCACGTGCATGCCAAGGTCATCAACGGCAAGCACTTCGGTCCCCAGCACCGCGAACGAATCATCATCGTGGGCTTCCGCGAAGAGACCGCCTTCACGTGGGACGACCTGCAACTGCCGGACTTCGGCATCTCGCCCCGTATGGGCTCAGTCCTGCACAAGCAGGATGGCAGCGAGGGCGAGGATCAACCCTACATCGGTGGTACGAAGGGCAAGGTACTGGACAAGTACACGCTCTCGGACAAGCTGTGGGAGTACCTGCAGAACTATGCGGCCAAGCACCGCGACAAGGGCAATGGCTTCGGCTTCGGTCTGGTGACCCCGGAAAGTACCTGCCGCACGCTCTCCGCGCGCTACTATAAGGACGGTTCTGAGATCCTCATTTCCCAAGGTCCGAAGAAGAATCCGCGCCGACTGACGCCGCGCGAGTGCGCCCGTCTGATGGGCTTTGATGACAACTTCCGCATTCCGGTTTCCGATACTCGTGCCTACAAGCAGTTCGGCAACTCGGTCGTGGTCCCTGTCATCGGCGAAGTCGCCCGCATCATGGTGCCGCATCTGATTCAGGACGCTGCTTCTGAGCCGGTCAAGCCGGCCAAGAAGAAGGCCAAGGCCTGACCTTGGTAGACAGCCTCACCCCGGAGCAGCGATCCGCGCAGATGTCACGGATCCGTGGCTCGAACACCAAGCTGGAGGTCCTTGTCCGCAAGGGCCTCCATGCCCGGGGACTGAGGTATCGCCTCGGCGGCGCCAGGCTACCCGGGCGACCGGACATTGTGCTGCCGAAGTATCATGCCGTTGTATTCGTGCATGGCTGCTTCTGGCATGGGCATGATTGCCCCCTCTATCGTCTGCCGAAGACACGTCCAGAGTTCTGGTCAGACAAGATTGACAAGAACAAAGCCCGTGATCAGCGGGTGGTGCAGCAGCTCGAGTCTCTTGGTTGGCGCGTTCTGACCGTTTGGGAATGCTCCCTCCGAGGCGTGCGCGCGCTCGACCAAGCGTTGTTTCTGGATTCATTGGCGAAAGACATTCAAAATTCTGCAGCTTGAGAGGAAACAGGGATGGATAGCATTCTTCTGGAGCAGAACCCGGAGCAGTGGTCACTCATTGAGGCGCTTGTTGCGCGAAGCGAAAGGCTGTTCCTCAAGAAGCTGTCCCGTAACGATGCGTCGTGGGCAGACGAAGGTGGTGGCCACCAGTCAGGCTTCTACGTTCCTCGTGACGTGCGCGAATCTGACTTCTTCCCGGAACTCCGCGCGAGAAAAGACCTGCCTCACATCTATGAGGCTGTTTGCCCCTCGTTCTGGCCTCAGACTGGGGAGGTCAGAGAAGCTTCCGGTATCAAGTACTACAGCAATAAGCGCTCGGAGTGCCACTTCACTCGAATTCCGGCTGAACTCTTCTCTGGGCTGAGCCCCGCATCATGGCTGCTCGGCGGAGCGCTTCGTGAGCCTGAGGGAGGTGCGCATCACTGGTTCGTCGTGATCGACTCCGCATCCGGGGATGCAGAGTTGCTCGAGAGTCGCCTGAACATCCAATCGGATTTTCACTTTGGCTTGTTCAGTCCGTCCGACCTCAAGCAGGCGTCATCCATTGAGTCGAAAGAGGCCGAAGAGCTTATCCAGGAAATCGATACAGCACTTCGAAGTGGCTCCATCGACGCCCTTGTTGCCAAGTACGCCAAGCTTCCCAGCCCAGAAAAGCTTGCAGGTGAGGCTCGGAATACCTTCCTCACGACGGTCCGAGCAAAGACGTTCGACCCATGGACGATCAAGAAACCTGGAGATGCGCTCATGCGCGTCAGCAGGGATATCGAGTTCTCGATCTACCGCAGGCATGAACTTCGCATGAGAGCTGTCGAGATCGCCAAGGTTCTGGCAGATCATGACCGTGTTGCAACGGCCGCAGTGCAAGGCTTCCCGTCAATGGATTCAATCTTTCTCTCTGCGAGCCAACAGCGGAAGAGTCGCGCAGGAAAGTCTTTCGAGTCCCACCTTGCTGCGATGCTGAAGGCGGGAGGCGTTAGATTCGAAGCCCAGGCAATCCTTGGCCAACGACGCCCCGACTTTGTTCTACCCGACCAAGCGACAGTGGCTCTTAACACCAGCCGGGGCTATGAGGAGGCAGCAATCCTTTCCGCAAAGACAACGCTCCGTGAGCGCTGGAAGCAGATTACCCACGAGCGGTTCAACTGCGCGATTTTCCTTGCGACGGTGGACGATCGCGTGTCCAAGGAAGCGCTGGAGGATCTTCGGAAGGCGGAAATCACGCTGGTCGTTCCAGAGTCAATGAAGATGAGGACCAATGAGTCCTTCTATTGCCACGACTCGAACGTCATCTCCTTCAGGGAGTTCTTCGACGAAGAACTGGCCACCAAGCGTCCAGCGCTTGTTCTCGCGGGGTGAATCCAAGCACCAGATAGTGCTTGGACTCAACCATGTGGCGCCCGCTCTATGTCGCCCTGCTCTCGTTACCCCATGCCCCATACTCCGCAGGCAGAATGGCAAGAATCTCTTCAGCATTCATGTCCCGGAGCAGATAGGTCCGCTCGAACTGCCCGAAACTGGTTACAAGACGGCGGGCAGCACCCAAGCCAATCCTACTTTTCGGATCCCGACGGTGCTCACGCTTCCTTATCGTGGCAACGCCCGCTTTAAGCGCACCGTCAGCATTCAAATACAGACGCTCCGCGACCGTCCAGAAGCCAGGATGAGCGTAGATCTCCTGCCGACCGGCTATCTGCTCAGCAACGTCCCCCCATGCAGTGCGTGGATTGCTTAGTGCTACCCGGGCCCTTGTCCCGTGGAGATGCACAAGTTCCCAAGCCGTCCTCACGATCAGACGATAGGCCAGTCGCGGCTCCACATCCACATAGTGAGGAAGGTCAAATGGCTTTCCATCGTTGCCGCGCCCACGCTTGAGCAGGTTTGGGAGCAGCGCCAAGGATATCCATGCCCATAAGCCGCGATCGCCTCTGATCACCAATCGGTCTACATCCGGCCCAAACACGTGCCCAGCAAGATATGCACCAAGCTCGTAGCTGTTCCCGAAGCGCAGTGCGGGATCGATCAACCATTCACCTACGACATCTCTGCAGAATGCAGCATCAGTGAGAAGACCACATGGAGCTTCGCCTTCTGGCGCAGCCAGCCATGCGCGGAATCGTTCGACTCCCTCATCGTTTAATGCTCTGACCTGAATCACTCCGCTGCCTCCCCCTGCATTTCGCTAATCAGACGATCAATTTGATGCCGCAGCTGACCCGTTGCGGCGAACTTGCGAACAACTGAAGCAGCCCATTCGTCCACACGATCATCCTCATCGTCAGGCGGAGAATCTACACCGAGCTGGCTGATGTAGGCCTTCCACGTTCCCGTCCAAGTATCGTCGTTCTCGAGCGAACCCGGATCTTCCGCAATCCGCAGCGCAACGCGTCGCATCACCTCGGGCATGACGAGTGCCACGAACCAATGATGATTTACAGCTACCGTCGCCGTTGGAAATATGGTCCGCTCAACCAAGATGCATGGCTTGGCTGATACCTCCGCACTGGCAGCAGGAAGATCAAGTTCCCAGACCGGGCCGTTGAGATCCGTCGGAAAGATGTCCACCAAGCTTCCACCGAGGTTCCCGGACTCATCGATAGCTCGAACGCCATCCGCGAAGCCAATGAGCTTCTTCTCACCAGGCATGTGAAACACGAACCTGAAACGCAGAGGCTTGTCACGGACAAGTTCGTTGACTGCCCTTGCGGCCCTGTTGAAGTTCGAAACCTGTCCAAGCTGAAAGTACTGCTCCGATGTGCCAGCAGTTGCAACGCAGTTGATATGAGCTTCCGCGGGAATCCCTGCCTCCTTGAAATCAAACCGCTCGAGCCAGAAGGTTCTATCTGACTTTCCATCATCGCTCAGTCGCAGCGAAAAATGCCTCCGATCAACTTCGTTCAGCCCAGTCGGATTAGTTCGACGCGATATCTGCTTCATCAGCAACCTCCTTGTACTTCAACCGCACTTCCAACTGTCGATTCTCGTCGAAGCCATGAACGGCAATGGACGCGTCATCACGACTTAGACGGAATCTGATCTCGTTCCCATCAACAGTCACACCAGTCACTCCGTTCGAGTCCAACGTGAACCTTCCGCTGTCTCCGAGCCAGTAGTCAGCGGCATCCCAGAGCCGGAACGGATCACCATGGACCGTGGCGTATCCTGTCTCGATACGGCAGTCCAGCGGCGCGAACTCGACACCCGGAACCGCATGGGCACGCACGGTGAAGCCGCTCTTGCTGGGTTTGAAGCTGATCGGCTTTGGCTTGGGTGGTGGGATCTCCAACACTTCCGCGTCGCCCGGCTTATCCTTGGTCCCTGAGTCCCCGCTGGGCCCTTTCTTCACTTTGACCGTCTGAGCTGGATCGGCGAAATAGACAGCCAAGGCGGTCTCATCACGTTTTCCCGCCGGCGCAACCAGTTGCACCAGCTTCGCGGCTGCATTTCGAACTGCCGCCAAGAAGATGTTCGGCGTCATGTATGCGTTCTTGACCTTCGGCCGCTGGGCGTTCCACGTCCTATGAGTTGGTTCCTCAGCACAAACCAAGAACTCGGACAGCATCGGGTCATCAATGAACGTGAGCGCCAAAACGGGTTGTGCTGCACGGACTGACTTCAGCTTCTTCTCGCCATCAATTGCCAGATCCTGCCGGATAAACAGTTCTTCGCTGCGCTCAAGCGCCTCATCAGACTGGAGGAAAACCCGGAACGTGGTCGCTTGGACTTCTCCCCGCTTCGTCTTGATGGGGAGAGGGAAGTCCACAACGGTGGGACCGCCAAGCTCAAATGTGTCTTTGAGATTGATCAGATCCTGCGGCTCAAAAGAGGCCTCATCAAAGCCCTTGTACCAACCGGGCTTGGCGGTGGCTATCGCCTGCTGCCCGTTCTTGCCGGCTGCCAAGCGCAGGAAGTCCCTGAAAGCAGTGCTTTGACGACTGTCGCCGCCGAGGGAGGCGGCAGCCTCTACGATGGTCGTCCGATCAAGCACTACAGATCCGACGGCAACCTCGAGTCGCCCTCGGCTGATTGCGAAGAAGAACTCGTTGATGACCGCGCTGCAGATTCCTTCCTCAGTAAGATTATCCTGGGGCAAGGGGACAATGAAGCTCGTACCCGGCGCGTCGCCGCGGTCGAGCTTCAGTTCCCGTTTTGCAGCCTCAATGAGCATCGGATCAACGATCGGCACGGCCTGCTCATTGGGATCCTTCTGGCGTCCCCATCTGGCCTCCTTGGCCCAACGCTCCTTCTTACCATCCAAGCGATAGTTCCTGAGGAACCGACTGCAGCCGAAGAGCAGTTCGCGCTCGTCCGACTTTCGGCGCGTCAACGCTATAACGGTGCGAACCTCACTGGCCAAGTAAAGCGTGATCTTCCCCTGTCCTGCGCCACCATTGGCACGGGCATGCTTGGCACCCTCCCCCTCACGGAACCAGAAGGCGTTCCAGTTCTCGCTCGAACCGTCTACGGACGAATCCTCATAGGCACCTTCCAGACCCGTCGTGCCAAAGTCTTCGATCAGCAGGAAGCGGGCCATTTGGGGCAACGGCTTCTGGAGTAGCAGGCCCGCCTTCGCATGCTCAACCCAAGCAGGGCAAAAGAGAGCTCTGGCAACCTCGCTCCTTGCAAGTTCAACTTCAACGATCCGATAGCTGACCTTGACTTGGTCATCGCTAGACGCGCGTGCATCCAGCGGATTCTGGAGAGTCTCTCGAACGAGAATCTCTACATTTGTGCGTTCTTCAATTGAAAAATTGTCATCTGAAATGCTCGAACCCGAATTCTCGTTTGGGTTGAGTGTCCTGAACTGCCATGCTGCCATGCCTGCCCCTGTTCCATCTGCCATTCCGACAGGGCCATTGATATCAGGGAACAGTCGATTGGCGCAAGATATACCAGAGGAGGAATCAGTCATCCACGGCGCTCATCATCCACGGCGTGCTCGCATTCGGCGGAGCTACTCAATACCGCCCCTCACCATCCCACGTTGATGTTCTCATCAATATTTAGTACACAGAATGCATGCTTCATGCGCTAGGACCATCCCCGGCAGCGGCCCCGTCAGATCTTTGACGCGCCCATCCAGATGGTGTCGAACAACCATTCAATCAGGTACTTAAGGATGAAAGCTAGAAAGATTCTGTCACTTGTCGAAGTCAATCCGAGTGCGTCGAATCAGCATGAACTTAACGGCGTAGCTAGCTTCAAGGCAGTATTTGGAAATAATGAATTCCGCGGCCCAGCCGAATTTTTCTACGCGGGAGGAACGGTGACCGCAACGGCGAACATCACCTGGTACGATTCCCGGGAAGCGCACATTAGTCGATCTGAGTACAGACTGTATTTTCAGTCGAACCCGGTTATGGATGCTGCCAAACCTGGCGACGAAGTCATAATTACTCGCAATCCTGACGACTCGATCAGGGTTGATATAGTTCCCGCCTGATTTCGCTTCTGGACGGGATGCGTTGACCAGAAGGATCTATCCCAAGCCATGCGTTTAACAGAGCGGAATAGGCCTTATTTTGTTTCATAATATTCAGCGCCTGATGACGGCGATGTATGTGGCAGAACGCAACCCGATACCAGTAACCGGCAACACGGGGGTGTCGTTAAATTGTTGAAGGAAGGCGTAGGCACATGCCCTAACCCGGCTCCAGCTATGGAGCACTTGATCGTTTCTTCCATCGTCACGCTTATCGGTGCCTCCTTGGGGACAAGTACAACCTGGGCACGAGATCAGCGGGGCATTGCAGTTGCGACTACGCAAACTTCTTGTTTACTTTCGCGACACTATCCGACGCCCCCACCCCTTCCAATGTGCGGTCGCGGCGCATTCCGCGACCACGATTCACGTCCACTCGACCGTCCTCTGCAACCCTGACAGTTCCACCTTCAAACGTGCCAAGTGCCCCTGTCCCCGCAGCCACCCATGCAATTGACTTGCGGCGGGCTTCGACGAGCAGCGCCATCGCGTCGGCCGCGCTCCCCACTCTTTTCTCGGGATATTTTGACGTCATTGCTGCAATCAAACTACGCATGGGCTTCGAAACGTAAAATGGATACCGATCAAGTTTGATCAGTCGCCCGCCCAGGACCGCACGCGAAATGACGTCATCTTCAAACTGGCTTCTGTCGAAAATTGAATCCAAATGTCCATATGCAATGACTTCCCGCTTAGACATCCAAGCTTGTGGATCCTTTGGCAGCTCCGCGCCGAACGCCTCATAAAGAGTTATGCCAACTTGGTAGATGTCGCCAACCGGACCGAACCTTCCGGTCTCAAATGACTCTGGCGGTCTATAGAGCACGGAATGTTGAGAAGACGGAACATCCTCCGATCCCGACCTGATCGTGGCCACAGAGCCAAAGTCACCGATTGCGGCAATGCCATCAATGCCCAGCAATATGTTCGCTGGCTTCACGTCTCGGTGAACGATAGAAGTGGCATGAAGGGCACCCAGCCCTGATAGGACATTAATACCCACATCCAGCGCTGCGTGAGTGGACAGTGAGCCTCGGGCGATTGCCCCTTCAAGATCTTCTGGAAAACGAGGCGTAATGAAGCATGCCCAGCCATCCCTGATTATCTCAGCAGAAAGAATTGGAACTATATTGGGCGAGTTGAATTGTGCAAGCGATCGAGGCTCGGAGTGCAGATCAGGGACGTCCCCCCAGAAATAGAACTTAATTGCGACCTTTACTCCTGTGACTTTGTTTGTCGCATAGAAGACCCAGCCATTCGCGCCCTTCACCTCTCGACCTTCAATATCATATGTTTCAGATAGACTTTCGAGTCTATCTTGAACAGATCGATCAAGCATCATCCAACCTCGGTAAGAGCCACCAAATACGCATCCTGTTGATACTTATGGGGCACTAACGATGAGTCAATATTTACCTTCTTTGCATATGCCAAAATGGTCTGGGCAGATTTAAAAACCACTCCCCCGCTGGCCGCAAGTGCAACAATTGTTTCTATCTTAAAAGCAGCGGGGGCTGCGCGAAATCGCCCAGAAGTGGAGGCCTTCTTAATCACAACAGTGCTGGTTTGGTTAGCAACGAAGTACTGACGAACCAATTCCATGGTTTGCTGTGTATCAGCGCGGCTGTATGGATCAGCAAGCGAAACCTTTGCTCCCGCAATGAAAGCCCCAGTATCTTCGCTGACCCACACAAAGGTTGCTTCGTTGGAAGCAATTGTCACTCCGCAGATATTCATAATGACTTCCTTGTGTTAAGTGATCTAATGGTGCCACCGAGTTCATCCCAATTTCAAGAAAAGCGAAGGGGGCATTAAGCCCCCTTCGAGAATCAAATGCTTAGCAACAGTCTCCTGGCTACACCAGATCAAACCCCAATAGGATTAGCCTTCTCCGGATCAATCTTGTACTGCTTGATCGCCCGGGCCACATCCTTCGCGGTCATCTTCCCTTCCTTCGCCAGCGCCGCAATCGCGGCATGCGCGATGTAGTAGCGGTCAACCTCGAAGAACCTACGCAGGTTCGCACGCGTATCCGAACGGCCGAAACCATCGGTACCCAGCACGGTGTACGACATCGGCACGAACGCACGGATCTGGTCCGCATACGCACGCACGTAGTCGGTGGCGGCAATCGCCGGGCCCTGGCGGCCTTCCAGCAGCTCGGTCACGTAGGCCTTGCGCTGCTCACCTTCCGGATGCAGGCGGTTGGCACGTTCCACGTCGAAACCATCGCGACGCAGTTCGTTGAAGCTCGGGCAGCTCCAGATGTCGGCGGTCACGCCGAAGTCCTTGTCCAGCAGCTCGGCAGCAGCAATGGCTTCGCGCAGGATGGTACCCGAACCCAGCAGCTGCACGCGCAGCTCGCCCTTCTTCGGCTTGCCGGCGTCGGTCAGCAGGTACATGCCCTTGACGATGCCTTCGGCCGCACCTTCCGGCATTTCCGGGTGGGTGTAGTTCTCGTTCATCAGGGTGACGTAGTAATACTCGTCCACCTGGTCTTCCATCATGCGCTTGGTGCCGTGCTGCAGTACCACCGTCACTTCGAAGCCGAAGGTCGGGTCGTAGCTGCGCACGTTCGGGATGCCACCGGCCACCAGATGGCTGAAGCCATCTTCGTGCTGCAGGCCTTCACCGTTCAGCGTGGTGCGGCCGGCGGTGCCACCCAGCAGGAAGCCGCGGGTACGCATGTCGGCGGCCTGCCAGGCGATGTCGCCCACGCGCTGGAAGCCGAACATCGAGTAGTAGATGTAGAACGGCAGCATCGGCACGTTGCTGACCGAGTAACTGGTACCAGCCGCCATCCACGAGCTGATCGCACCCGGCTCGCTGATGCCCTGCTGCAGCACCTGGCCGCTCTGGTCTTCGCGGTAGAACATCAGCTGGTCCGCATCGACCGGCTTGTACTTCTGGCCGAACGGCGCGTAGATGCCGATCTGGCGGAACAGGCCTTCCATACCGAAGGTACGGGCTTCGTCGGCCACGATCGGCACGATGTGCGGGCCCAGTTCCTTGTCACGCAAGGTGATGTTCAGGCTCTGCACGAAGGCCATGGTGGTGGAGTAGCTGCGCTCGCCGCTGCTCTTCAGCAGGCGCTCGTAGGCTTCCAGCTTCGGCGCCACGAAGGTCTTGTCGGCCTTGCGGCGGCGCTGCGGCAGGTAACCGCCCAGTGCGGCACGGCGTTCCTGCAGATACTGCACTTCCGGCGAATCCGGGCCCGGGTGGTAGAACGGCACCTGGCCGTCGGCCAGCTGCGCGTCGGTCACCGGAATGTTGAAGCGGTCGCGGAAGTGGCGCACCGCTTCGTCGTCCAGCTTCTTGGTCTGGTGGGTCGGGTTCAGTGCCTCACCGGCGCTGCCCATGCCGTAGCCCTTCACGGTCTTGGCCAGGATGACGGTCGGCATGCCCTTGGTGTTCACGGCCTGGTGGTAGGCGGCGTACACCTTGTGCGGGTCGTGGCCACCACGGTTCAGGCGCCAGATGTCGTCGTCGCTCAGGCCGGCGACCATCGCAGCGGTTTCCGGGTACTTGCCGAAGAAATGCTCGCGGGTATACGCGCCGCCGAAGGCCTTGCAGTTCTGGTATTCGCCGTCGACGGTTTCCATCATCAGCTTCTTCAGGACGCCGTCGCTGTCCTTGGCCAGCAGGGCATCCCAGTAACCGCCCCACAGCAGCTTGATCACGTTCCAGCCGCCGCCACGGAACACGCCTTCCAGTTCCTGGATGATCTTGCCGTTGCCGCGCACCGGGCCGTCCAGGCGCTGCAGGTTGCAGTTCACCACGAAGATCAGGTTGTCCAGGCCTTCACGGCCGGCCAGGGCGATGGCACCCAGGGTTTCCGGCTCGTCGCTCTCGCCGTCGCCGATGAAGCACCACACCTTGCGGTCGGACTTCTCGATCAGGCCACGGTTTTCCAGGTAGCGCATGAACTGCGCCTGGTAGATGGCGGCCAGCGGGCCCAGGCCCATCGACACGGTCGGGGTCTGCCAGTATTCCGGCATCAGCCACGGGTGCGGGTACGAGGACAGGCCACCGCCGTCCACTTCCATGCGGAACTTGTCCAGCTGCTCTTCGCTGATGCGGCCTTCCAGGAAGGAACGCGCGTAGATGCCCGGGGCGCTGTGGCCCTGGATGAACAGCAGGTCGCCCGGGTGGTTCTCGCTCGGGGCGCGCCAGAAGTGGTTGAAGCCCACGTCGTACAGGGTGGCGCCGGAGGCGAACGAGGCGATGTGGCCGCCCAGGTCACCCGGCTTGCGGTTGGCGCGCACCACGGTGGCCATCGCGTTCCAGCGGATGATCGAACGGATGCGCCATTCCAGCTCGGCATTGCCCGGGCTCTTGGCCTCGAACTGCGGCTCGATGGTGTTGACGTACTCGGTGGTGGGAGAGAACGGCAGGTAGGCGCCCGAACGACGGGTCAGTTCCACCATGCCTTCCAGCAGCTGATGCGCGCGCTCGGAGCCCTCGACATCAATAACGGCCTTCAACGACTCGATCCACTCCTGGGTTTCCACAGGATTCGGGTCGTTGTTCAGCACCTCGTTCAACCAGTTCATTAGCGCTCCCATAACCGCACGCACGCGCGCGACTGTTGTATAGATTTCTAGACCGCAAAGTGTAGCGCACCAAGGGCTTTCGTCACTTGGCTACGCTGGCGTATGGATGCAACCAGCCAGTGTCCGCAAGGGGCTTGCCAGACCGTGCGAGGGCGCACTGGCGGGGCTTGGCGGCTGCGCGGGGTGTCGCTTCCGGACCGCTGCGCCCATGTGCAGGACGCAGTGTTACTGCTGCCGATGACGGTTGTGGGGCAGCGTGGCAGGCCTGCTCGCGAGCGCCCCGGCGCTGGCGCTGAACCGGCGACAACGTGTCGCACCCGCCTCTGGATCGGCCCCCGCCCTGCCCTCAGGGTAGACCTTGAGTGTTGGCCTCGCCCGTCTCGGTCCGCCGTCTGGCCCCGCCTCGCTCCCTTCCACAGCTTCGCCCGGGGCGCCTCGCAAGGGGCGCCCCTTTTGCTGTGCGCGTGGCCGGCCATGGCCCAAAAATGACCTGCTTGTGGCCGGATCGGTGGTTGTCGGCTTCGATATATCGATATATCGTTTGCACACTCGTTTACCGATATATCGAAATGAGCCGCACCGCTTCTCCCAGAACCCGTTCCACCGATTCGACGGTGCCGCGCCGCAACGGCCAGCCACGCGTGCTCAGCCGCGGCGACCTGCGCCTGCTGGTGCTGGCCCTGATCGGCGAACAGCCGCGCCATGGCTACGAGCTGATGCAGCTGATCAGCAACCAGTTCATGCAGGCCTACACGCCCAGCGCCGGCACCATGTACCCGCTGCTGGCCAGCTTCGAGCAGGCCGGCTGGATCGAGGCCGAGGAAGTGGACGGCAAGCGGATCTTCCGCATCACCGCCGCCGGCGAGTTCGAGCTGAAGGTGCAGCGCACCCAGGTGCGCCTGGCGCAGCGGCGTGCCTTCGACCGCGCCCGCGAGATCACCAAGGCCTCGCTGCCGCCGCCGCTGGCCGGTGCCCTGCGCGAGTTCAAGCGGGCGCTGGTGCACCACCACGGCCGCTGGGCCGAGGGCGAGGCGGAAGAAGTAGCGGCGCTGCTGACGCGGGCGTCTGCCCTGCTCAACGGTACGGCCGGTAGCGAGAGCCAATCCTTTTCAACGACCCAGCCAGACTGAATCCAGCCAGGTCGCCCCTACGCCGCGCGCCCCCGCGCGACACCTCTACAGGTAACCCCATGACCGAACACAACAACACGCGCCTGCGCCTGGATGTGCGCTTCCGTGAACTGACCGTGCTGCGCACCGAAGAGGTCACCCCACACATGCGCCGCGTGGTGCTGGGTGGCGACGATCTGGCCGGATTCGATTCGCCCGGCGCCGACGACCACATCAAGCTGTTCTTCCCCAACGCCGCCGGCGAGATGGTGCTGCCGGTGCTGACTGCCGAAGGCCGCAGCTATCCGGCCGGCAAGGAGCCTTCCCCGGCCCGCGACTACACCCCGCGCTGGTGGGACCACGAAACCGGCGAACTGGCCATCGACTTCGTGCTGCACGACCAGGGCATTGCCGGGCCGTGGGCCGAGCAGGCGCAGGCTGGCGACGTGCTGGTGATCGGCGGCCCGCGCGGTTCGTTCGTGGTGGCCGACAGCTACGACGCCTATGTGCTGATCGGCGATGAAACCGCGCTGCCGGCCATCGCCCGCTGGCTGGACGTGCTGCCGGAGGGTGCCGAGGTGCAGGCCTTCATCGAAGTGAGCGATGAGGACGAACGCCAGGACCTGCCGCAGTACGAGAACGTGCGCATCCACTGGCTGGAACGCAATGGCTTCCCGGCGGCCAGCAGCACGCTGCTGGAAGACATGCTGACCGACTTCGAGGCACCGGACGGCGATGTCTTCTACTGGATCGCCACCGAATCGCGCCGCGCCCGGATGATGCGCAAGTTCATCGAAGGCCACCTGGGCGTGCCGCGCGACTGGATCCGTTCGACCGGCTACTGGAAGGCCCACCCGGACGAAACCGACGGCGATTGATCGAAGAGATGGCGGATGCGGACCGTTGGTCCGCCCGCCCTTGACTGTGTAGAGCCGAGCCCACGCTCGGCTGCTTTTGGGTCCGCCATCGCGCTGCGCGCGATGAGTCGAGCATGGCTCGACTCTACAGAGGCTCCGCCGCCGCTCATGCACCTTCTTGCCTGGCTGGGTAGTGCCGGCCGCTGGCCGGCAACCTCATGAACCTTCGGCAGGAACCTGCAGCTGCCGGCCAGCGGCCGGCACTACCGCGTTGGGCGCCACCCGCCGCGTCCACCCGAATCGCTGCGCGGCCCAGATCTCCAGCGCCACCAGCAGCGCGATGACCAGCAGCGGCAACAGCAGCCCGAAGTACACGCCGGGCATCATGCCGTTGATCTGCGCCTTCACCAGCCGCAGCACGCCGCGGGTGTGCAGCAGCTCATCCACGTGCATGGTCAGCGCTTCGCGCACCACCTTGGGCTCCAGGCCAATCGTGCCGGCCTTGTCCACCAGCGTGTCTTCCACCATGCCGCGCAGCAGGCCTTCGCGCACCTTGCCGATCACCCAGCCGGTGCCGCGTGCCAGTGGGCCGTTGCCGAGGCGGTCGAGGCCAGGCAGCGGATGCTCGCTCAGATAGGCCGAGGCGATGGTATCGGCCACATCGCCCACCGTGCCCTGGCTGCGCAGGGCCTCGCGCATGCGCGGGTCGTCCAGCGAATCGGTGAAGCCTTCGCTCCAGCCTTCCACCAGCGTCTGCAGATGCGGCTGGAAATGATCGAGCTGCTTGAACAGCGCGCGATGCGCGCCGGCGGTGAAGCCCAGCTGCAGGCCGAAGAAGGCGGTGGCCAGCGGCAGCAGCACCACGTAGCTGGCCAGCAGCCAGTGATGCCAGCGCTTGCGCCGCTGCAGCCAACCGCGGCGGTGCAGCCAGCGCCAGGCGAAGATGCCCAGCACCAGGCCCAGCAGCGTGCCGAGCAGGCTGCCGCCCAGCAGGTCGAGCACGCTCAGGCCCGTCCAGAATTCGTTCAACCAGTACTGCGCGTCCTGCATGGGTCTTCTTCCGTGAATGAAACAGCAGCCCATTGTAGAGCCGAGCCCACGCTCGGCTGCTTTTCGTTCCGCCATCGGAGAACCCTCGCGCTGCGCGCGATGAGCCGAGCATGGGCTCGGCTACAGGGATTCCGCCATCTGGTTCAACGCATCAGCCGGCAAGCAATGCGACAATCGCGCTCCTTTCCTGCAGCAACGAGGCCCACATGGCCAAACTGACCCTGGCCAGCGTGGACGCGCTGCGTACCCGCTTCGCTGATGATGCCGCCTGTGATGCGGCACTGGCCGCGTTCACCGATCCGGCTGCACTGCGTGCGCCGCTGCGCGAGCTGGTGGAAGCACAACACCGCTACCTGCAGGCCGAGTTCGAAGTGGCGCAGGTAGCCGATGTGCTGCGCCGCGACCAGAAATATGCGCCAGTCGGTCGGCCTTCGATCAACATCGTGCAGCTGCGCAAGCAGCAGGCCGCGACCAAGCAGGCGGCGCTGATCGCACGTCAGGTGGTGGCGCAGGCCGCGCAGACCTTCGTGCGGGTGAGCGGGATGACAGTGAAGGCCAAGCAGAGCCCGAGCGAAGCGTGCGTGGCATGGTTGGGCGCGCTGCGCTGAACGCGCGTACCCGGTAGTGGCCAACCTCGGTTGGCCCACGAAATGCTCGTGTACCAACCGAGGTTGGCACCTACCGGGTAGTGCCGGCCGCTGGCCGGCAACCCCATCAACATCGGGCACCTCGCAAGCAGCCGGCCAGCGGCCGGCTCTACCAGAACCCAAAAAGAAGGCCCGCTTTTCAGCGGGCCTTCTGCCTTCTCACGACGAGTGAGTGGGGTGCATCAAGCCGCCGGCTTTTCGCCGGTGGCTTCGGTGGTGATGCGGATCTTCACTTCATCGCTGACGTTCGGGGCGTAGGCGCCGACGCCGAAATCGCTGCGCTTCAGGGTGGTGGTGGCATCGAAGCCGGCGGCCGGAACCTTGGCCATCGGATGCTCGCCGCCGCCGTTGACGGTGACGTCCAGGGTGACCGGCTTGGTGATGCCCTTGATGGTCAGGTCGCCGGTGACGGTCAGCTTGTTGGTGCCGGCCGCCTCCACCTTGGTGCTCTTGAAGGTGGCATCGGCGAACTTGGCGGCGTCGAAGAAGTCGGCGCTCTTCAGGTGCTCGTCGAACTTGGCGGTGAAGCTGTTCAGGCCGCTCAGCGGCAGCTTCACTTCCACGGTGGACTTGGTCACGTCTTCGGCGTTGTACACCAGGGTGCCTTCAACGTTGCCGAAGTGCGCGCTCGGGTTGGAGAAGCCGAAGTGGCTCCACTGCGCCAGTACGTCGGTGTGGCTCGGGTCCAGCTTGTAGGTGCCCGAGGCGATCTTGATCGCTTCGGCGGCCGGCGCGGCAGCGGCGGCATCGGCAGCCGGGGTGGCGGCCTGCTCGGTGGTGGCCGGGGCGGCAGCATCGGCGGCCGGGGCAGCGGTGTCGGCCGGCTTGGAGCAGGCGGCGATGGCCAGGGTCAGGGCCAGCGGCAGCAGCAGTTTACGGGTGGCGCTCATCTCAGGAACTCTCCGGATCGTAGGGTGGGTACACGGTGCAGCAAGGGCCCGCCGCGGGACGGCGGGCCCGAAACCGATACAGCGACTTACGCGATGCGCGCCGCTTCGTCGAACGACAGGCGCGGCAGACGCGGGAACAAGCCCGCCGGGTCACCGTAACCCAGGTTGACCAGGAAATTCGACTTGATGGCGGTGCCGGCGAAGAAGGCTTCATCCACCTTGGCCGCATCGAAGCCGGACATCGGGCCGGCATCCAGGCCCAGCGCGCGCGCGGCCAGGATCAGGTAGGCACCCTGCAGGCTGCCGTTGCGGATGGCGGCTTCGTGACGGCCTTCCTGCGGGCCGTCGAACCAGGCCTTGGCATCGGTGTGCGGGAACAGGTACGGCAGCTTCTCGTGGAAGTCCAGGTCGAAGCCGATGATGGCGGTGACCGGGGCGGCCATGGTCTTGGCCAGGTTACCTTCGGACAGGGCCGGGGCCAGCTTTTCCTTGGCTTCCTTCGAAGTGACGAAGACGAAGCGGGCCGGCGTGGTGTTGGCCGCAGTCGGGCCCCACTTCACCAGGTCGTACAGTTCCTGCAGCAGGCTGGCCGGGACCGGCTTGTCGAGGAAGGCGTTCTGGGTACGGGCAGTGCGGAACAGCTGATCGAGGGCAGCAGCGTCGAGCGCGTGGGACATCGGTGGATCTCCAGGGCGGCTAAGGGAAGTCAGTGCCCGCGGGCGGCGCGGGGCGAATCGACGAGCCGCAGTGTAGAGTGTCGCGACTGTTGCAACACCCAGCAGGGCTGAAACGAATTAATGCCAATGGTGAAACGATCGAGCGCGCCATGGACGGTCACTGACGGCCGTGCGGGCAATGTCCGCCAGGCGGTCGCGCTGGCCTCGGCACTGCGCCAGGGCACCCACCGACCGCTGGTCCTGCAGCCGCGCGCGCCTTGGCGCTGGCTGTCGCCGCGGCGCCTGCCGGGCGATGTGAACGGCTATGGCGAGGCTTTCGCGTCACTGGCCGCCGAGGCCCCGGCGCTGGCGATCGGCTGTGGCCGCCAGGCCGCCGGCGCCCTGCGCGTGCTGCGCGCGCGCGGCAGCCAGGTGGTGCAGATCCTCGACCCGCGCATCGGCGCCCGCCATTGGGATGTGGTGGTGGTGCCCGAGCACGATGCCCTGCGTGGCAGCAACGTGCTGACCCTGCTCGGCAGCCTCAACCCGGTGGACGATGACTGGCTGGCCTGGGGCCGCGCCGCGTTTGCCGGCTTCAGTACCCTGCCCGGCCCGCGCACCGCGCTGCTGGTGGGCGGGCCGACGCCGCTGGCACCGTGGGACGAAGCGGCGATGGTTCGCGTGTTCCAGGCACTGGCCGAGCAGATCCGCAGCGAAGGCGGCAGCCTGCTGGCGACCACCTCGCGGCGCACGCCGCCGGCATTGGCCGAGATCCTGCGCGCGAAATTCGCCGACCTGCCGCACGTGATCTGGGGCGATGGCGGCGATGGCGTGAACCCATATGGGGGCCTGCTCGGCTGGGCCAACCGCGTGGTGGTCTCACCCGATTCGGTGAACCTGCTCTCTGAAGCCTGCGCCACGCGCATGCCGGTGATGGTGGCGCTGGCCGAGACCGCGCAGGGGCGGCTGGCGCGTTTCCAGCAGCAGCTGCGCGAGCACGGGCGATTGCAGGAACGCTGGCTGGACTGGCAGTACGACCGCATCGAGCCACTGCGCGAAACCGCGCGGATCGCGGCAGAAGTGAAACAGCGTCTGGCAGCGGGGTAGTGCTGGCCGCTGGCCGGTAATCCTGGGCGCCTGGCATCACGGGAATGCCGGGTGCGCAGCGTTTTCTGAACATTTCGATCCGGTACCGCGGTTAGAGTCCACCTTCCCCCATCACTCTGAACGTCTTCATGCGTACCCTGCTCCTGCTGCCCCTGGCCCTGCTCGCCGCGTGTTCCACCACGCCCACCGAGCTGGATCCGATCTCGTATCAATGCCAGCAGCAGCTGGACGCGTACCGCGAACAACCGGCGCTGCGCGATCCGAAGGGCCAGCGCCCGCCACTGCCGGTGGCTCCCATCAGTGACGCCTGCGACAAGGAACTCAAGCGCAAGGGTGTGGACCGCCCGCTGCGCTGACCGGCGTATGATCGGCGCGCGGGCCTGCCCGCCGTTGAAGGTATCGACATGGATCGTTTCTCCCGCCTGCCCCGCGCCGCGCTGCTGATCGCCAGCCTGCTGGCGACAGCCCCCGCATGGGCCAACAGCTCCGAATGCCGCGAGCGCTACCCCAGCGTGGCGTCGCAGGCAGCAATGCTGGACGTGGCCTGGACCACCGCCGAGCGTCTGGATGCGCTGCCCGACGTGGACGTGGTGGTGGCTGCACGTGGCGGCCAGGACCTGAGCCGCTACGGCCTGCGCCACAGCCACCTGGCCTTCCTGCTGCGCGAGGACGATGGCCGCTGGCGCGCGATGCACCTGCTCAATCGCTGCAAGACCGACAGCTCGCAGCTGTACCACGAAGGACTGGGCAACTTCGTCGGCGAGAGCGGTGGCCATACCGATCTGCGCATCGGCGTACCGTCGGCACCGCTGCGTGCAGCACTGCGCGCGATGCTGGTGTCGCCCTCGATCCAGCCCAAGGCGCTGCACGAAACCAGGTACAACGTGGTCGCCTACCCGTTCGCCACCGACTACCAGAACTCCAACCAATGGGTGCTGGAAGTGCTGGCAGCAGCGATGGCACAGGCAGATGGCGCACCGGCCATCGTCAAGCGCGAACAGGCCCAGCAGTGGCTGCGCCAGCAGAAGTACCAGCCCAGCGTGCTGCATATCGGCCTGGGCAAGCGGGTGGGCGCACGCCTGTTCGTAGCCAACGCCACCACCACCGACCACCCCGCCGGCGAGCGCATCTCCGGCAACTACTCGGTCGTGACGGTGGAATCGGTGTTCGATTTCCTGCACCAGCGCAGCCAGCTGCAGCAGGAACTGGTGATCCCCCACGTGCCGGTGGCCGGAGCCGCCGCAGCCACACCCTGAATTCCCTTCTTTGCGACCTGGAGGTCCCAATGCTCCGTTACCTGCGTATGCCTGCCTCTGCCCTGCTGCTCTCGGCGCTGCTGGTGCCCACCGTCCATGCCGGCGCTGCGCCGCAGTTGAACAGCAGCGAGGCCAGCGTGCTGATCACCTCGTTGATTGTGGTATCGGTTCCCCTTGCGGCGTCGGCAGGCCTGTCCGAACTCTCCAAGGCGCCGTTCAAGGCCAGCGAACGCCATGACAGGTCCCGCCGCACCAAGGCGGTGCCGCTGCCACCGATGGAAGTGAAGAAGGTGGAGACCACGCCGGAGGGCGAGCGCCAGGTGCAGCTGCAGGTACCGGACAAGGCCGACCAGACCGCCACCCTGCGTTGGCCGGCGCGCGTGCACGAGGACCAGATGGCGGCCTTCGTGGTCGGCCAGCAGGTGCATTTCGACCCCACCGAAGCCGGTGCCGGTTGGACCGTGAAGAGCGCACAGGGCCAGGCGCTGGCTTATGTGCCGACCGCCTATGCCGCCGGCGATGTGATGAGCGAAGCGCTGTAAAGCTGAACGGCCGGTTTTGGTTTTGCCGCGGGCCGGGCGGATAATGGGCGATCCCCTTTGTCCTCCTGGCTCGCCATGTCCGTGCGTCCTGCCCCTGTGTTTGCCCCGTTGACCGCCCGCGCCCTGGTGCTGGCGGTACTGGCCATGGGCGCGGTGGTGCTGCTGTCCAACGTGCTGGTGCAGTACCCGATCAACGATTGGCTGACCTGGGGTGCCTTCAGCTACCCGGTCGCGTTCCTGGTCAGCAACCTGATCAACCGCCGCTTCGGCCCGGGCCCGGCCCGCCGCGTGGCGTGGATCGGTTTTGCGGTGGCAGTGCTGCTATCGATCTGGGTGGCCACCCCGCGCATTGCCATTGCCTCCTGCTCGGCCTTCATCGTGGCCCAGCTGCTGGACATCACCGTGTTCGACCGCCTGCGCCGGGGCAGCTGGTGGCGTGCGCCGATGGTCGCGACGACCTGCAGTGCGACGGTGGATACCACCATTTTCTGGTCGATCGCCTTTGCCGGTTCCACCCTGTCGTGGGTGAGCTGGGCCGCCGGCGATCTGGCGGTGAAGCTGGCGATCGGCGTGTGCCTGCTGGCCCCGTTCCGTGCGTTGTTGTGGAAGATGGCGCCGCTGCGCGCCACCAGCTGACCGCCGTCGCCCTTGTAGGTGCCAACCTTGGTTGGCACGCTGTTGCCGGGGTCGTGAACGCTGATGGGTTGTGCCAACCAAGGTTGGCACCTACCAACAACAGGCCAATGGTCAGATCATTGATCCGGCGGGTCATCGCCGGGCCATTGATCCGGTAGCTGCCAACCTTGGTTGGCACGCTGTTGCCGGGGTCATGAACGCTGATGGGTTGTGCCAACCAGGGTTGGCACCTACCAACGGCAGGCCAACGGTCAGATCATTGATCCTCAGGCGAATGGCAGCTCCGCGGCGATGCACGCCGCCGTAATCGCGGCACACGCCTCTTCAATCGCGGGCGTGGTCGGGGCCAACCGCGGGCGGCGGTCCAGCGTGCAGGCGAGGCCCACGTCCAGCAGCGTGGCATGTGCCCCGTGCAGCGCCTGCGCGGTGTCTTCCGGCAGGAATCCCGCAATCGCCAACGCATCGATCAACGACGGCGTGTCGCGAGGCTGCAGCAACGCCACATGCTGGGCACTGCGCGCAAGCACGCCGGTCTGCAGCAGGAACTCCAGGTCCACCACGCCACCCGCACCCTGTTTCAGGTCCAGCCGTGCGGCATCGCTGCGGTCCAGTTCAGTGCGCATGCGCCCACGCATCTTCAACACGTCGGCATACAGCACATCGGCATCGCGTTCGCGGCCCAGCGTCTGCGCACGCACGTGCTCGAAGTCGGCCAGCAGGCTGGCATCGCCGGCCACGCCACGCGCGCGCACCAGCGCCTGGTGTTCCCAGGTCCACGCACGTTCGCGCTGGTACTCGGTGTAACTGGCCAGCGAAGACACCAGCGAACCCTTGCCGCCATCCGGGCGCAGGCGCACGTCGATGTCGTACAGGCGCCCGGCGGCAGTGACTGCCCCAAGCAGTGCCATCACCTTCTGCGCCAGCCGCGCATACCAGCGCCCCGGTTCCAGCGGACGCGCGCCATCGCTGGCATCCACGCCAGCCGGGTTGTCGTGCAGGAACACCAGGTCCAGATCGGAACCGAAGCCCAGTTCAAGGCCACCGAGGCTGCCGTAGCCGATGATCGCGAAACGGCCACCGGGAATCTCACCGTGCGCGGCGCGCATGTCCGCCTCGGCCATCGCCAGCACGGTGACCACCACCGCCTGCGCCAGCTCGGCCAGTTGCCGCGTGCTGTCCACTGCACCCTGACGGCCATCCAGCGTGGCCATCGCCATGCGGAAGCTGAGTGCCAGCCGCGTTTCATTGAGCCAGCGCAGCGCGGATTCCGGATCTTCCACCGCCAGCACCTGCTGGCACTCGGCCAGCATGCCGGCGGCATCCGGCATCGGCCCGGACACGCGCACGTCCAGCAGTTCGTCCAGCAGCAGCGGGTACGCGGCCAGGCGCTCGGCCAGCAGCGCACTGCGCGCCAGCACGTCCACCAACCGCGCCAACGCGCTGGGCTGTTCGTCCAGCAAGGCGAGATAGCTGGTCCGGCGCAGCACCGCCTGCAACAGGCCGAGCACGCGCTTGAGTGCGGCATCCGGCTGCGGCGAACGCGTGGCCGCATGCAGCAGCGCGGGCAGCACGCGGTCCAGCCGCGCACGCGCCGCATCGGACAACGACTTCACGCCGGTGCCCTGGGCGAAATCGCGCAGCGACTGGTCGGCGCCGTTGGCATCGAGGAAACCGGCTTCGGCCAGCAGCGGTGCATTGCTGCCTTCCGGCAGGCTGCGCCAGTAGTTGGCCAGCGCGTCGGGCGCGGCCTGACCCTTGCGCGGCGCCAGCAGCGCGGCGAATTCGGTACTGACCCGCTGTTGCTGTTCGGCCAACGCCGCACGCAACACCTCCCAGTCTGGATAATCCAGACCGACCGCGATGCGTTCACGGTCCAGCGCATCGCTGGGCAGCACATGCGTCTGTGCATCACGCAGCATCTGCAGGCGGTTTTCCAGCCGGCGCAGGAACAGGTAGGCCTCGCGCAGCGCACTGCCGTCCTCGGGCGCGATCTGCCCGGCCGCGACCAGTGCCTCCAGCGCCACCAGCAGCCGGCGCTCGCGCAGCGCCGGTTCACGGCCACCGCGGATCAGCTGCAGCGCCTGGCACAGGAACTCGATCTCGCGGATGCCACCGGCGCCGCGCTTGATGTCTTCGTGCAATTCGCGGCGTGCGACTTCGGCGGTGATCGCCGCCTTCATTTCGCGCAGGCCATCGAGCGCGGTGAAGTCCAGGTAGCGGCGATACACGAACGGACGCAGGGTCTGCAGCCACGCCTCACCGGCCTCGATATCACCGGCGACCGCGCGCGCCTTCAGCCAGGCATAGCGTTCCCAGTCGCGGCCTTCGCGCTGGAAGTACTGGTCCATCGCCGCGAACGAGAGCGCGACGCGACCAGCGCTGCCGAACGGGCGCAGGCGCAGGTCGACGCGGTGGCTGAAGCCATCGACGGTGGTCTCGTCCAGCAGCTTGGCCAGGCGCTGGCCGAGGCGCGCGAAATACTCCTCGGCAGCCAGTGCGCGTGGGCCGTCGGATTCGCCGCCATGCGGGTAGGCGTAGACCAGGTCCACATCGGAACTGAAGTTGAGCTCGCCACCGCCGAGCTTGCCAAGGCCGAACACCACCAGTTGCTGCGGCGCGCCTTCGCCGTCGCGGACCACGCCGTGGCGCTGGGCGAATTCCTGCTGCAGGGCGTCCAGCGCCAGCCGCAGGCAGTCTTCGGCCAAAGCGGTGGCGCCGGCCAGGGTCTGCGCCACGTCGTCCAGACCGGTCAGGTCGCGCCAGATCAGCCGCGTCGACATCGCCGTGCGCCAGCGCCGGATCTGCGCCGGCCAGTCGCTGGGCTGCAGCGGATCGAGCATCGGCGCCGGGATCGGCGGGCAGCCGGGGGCGGCCAGCTGTGCCAGCAGCGCCGGTTGCCGCACCAGGGTGTCCAGCGCGAAGTCGCTGGCCACCGCCAGCCGGGTCAACAGCGGCAGCAGCTCGGCAGGAACGGTCTCGGGCAGGACCTGGGCCAGGCGCGCCAGCGCGCGGTCGACAAGGGGCTGCAGGGAGGTGGGCAGATCGGCGGGGGCGAGGGTCATGGGCTGATTGTATCGACCCGGTAGTGCCGGCCGCTGGCCGGCAGATCCGATGATTCCGCAGCAGCTTCCTGCAGTTGCCGGCCAGCGGCCGGCACTACCAATAATGGAGGCTGCGTATTCATACTGGGCGACAGGCAATAAAAAAGCCCGCTTGCAGCGAACTGCCAGCGGGCTCTGCTCCCTCCCCCACGTCGGGATGCAGGGCCATCGTGCGGGCTGCGAAAGCACTTTGCACGCTGCACTGCAAAACAAAACCGGTGGGTAGGGGTGACGCCTGCGGGGAAAAGCCATTCCACGAAGGTAGAACCCCCCGTACGGAGGAGGATGGCCGATAATCGGGATTCCCCCCAGAAACACTGTCGTCATGTCTGTTGATCGCATCGCCAACGCGCGTCTCCGTGACCGCGTGGTCTCCGCCGAGGCCGCAGCCGCGCTGATCCAGCCCGGTGAAACCGTGGCCATGAGCGGCTTTACCGGCTCCGGGTACCCCAAGGCCGTCCCCGTTGAACTGGCCCGTCGCATCGAATCGGTGCACGCCCAGGGCCAGCCCTTCCAGATCAAGCTGATGACCGGCGCCTCCACCGCGCCGGAACTCGATGGCGCGCTGGCCAAGGCCGATGGCATCGCCATGCGCATGCCATTCCAGAGCGACCCGGATGCGCGCAACCGCATCAACGAGGGCAAGCTGGATTACATCGACATCCACCTCAGCCACGTGGCCCAGCACGTGTGGTTCGGCTTCTACGGCGAGATCGATACCGCCGTGATCGAAGTCTCGGCCATCCGCGAAGACGGTTCGCTGGTGCCCTCCACCTCGGTGGGCAACAACAAGACCTGGCTGGACCTGGCGAAGAAGGTGATCGTCGAGGTCAACGAATGGCAGCCGGCCGGCGTCGACGGCATGCATGACATCTACTACGGCACCGCGCTGCCGCCGCACCGCAAGCCAATTCCGCTGGTGAACGCCAACGACCGCATCGGCGACACCGCGCTGCGCTGCGACCCGGACAAGATCGTGGCCGTGGTGCGCACCAACGGCCCGGACCGCAACAGCCCGTTCAGCCCGATCGATGCGACCAGCGAGCAGATCGCTTCGCACCTGATCGAGTTCCTCAAGCACGAAGTGAAGAAGGGCCGATTGCCGCCGAACCTGCTGCCGCTGCAGTCGGGCGTGGGCAATATTCCGAACGCGGTGCTGGCCGGCCTGGCCAAGAGCGGTTTCCGCGACCTGGCCGCGTTCACCGAAGTGATCCAGGACGGCATGCTCGACCTGCTGCGCGACGGCGTGCTGAGCTATGCCTCGTGCACCGGCTTCGCGCTGAGCCCGCAGGCCAACGAGACGTTCAAGGAACACATCGATTTCTACCGCGAACGCATCATCATGCGCACGCAGGAGATCTCCAACCATCCGGAACTGGTGCGCCGCCTCGGCTGCATCGGCATGAACGGCATGATCGAGGTGGACATCTACGGCAACGTCAATTCGACGCACGTGATGGGTACGCGGATCATGAACGGCATCGGCGGTTCCGGTGACTTCGCCCGCAACGGCTTCCTGTCGGCCTTCCTGAGCCCGTCCACCGCGAAGAACGGCACCATCTCGGCGATCGTGCCGATGGCCAGCCATGTCGACCACACCGAACACGACGTGTCGGTGATCGTCACCGAACAGGGCCTGGCCGACCTGCGTGGCCTGACCCCGCGCAAGCGCGCGCAGGTGCTGATCGACAACTGCGCGCATCCGGATTTCCGCGCGCAGCTGCAGGACTACTTCGACCGTGCCAGCCGCGAGAGCTACGGCAAGCACACCCCGCACCTGCTGCCGGAAGCGCTGTCGTGGCACCAGCGCTGGCTGGATACCGGCACGATGAAGGGCTGACTGCGTTGGGGGTCAGAGCCCTTTTCTGCCGAAAAGGGATCTGACCCCGGTCATGCGCAACGTCGGGGTCGGATCCCTTTCCGCAGGAAAGGGCTCTGACCCCAGGTACGGACATCGGGTACAGCCGGCCAGCGGCCGGCTCTACCTTCACGCGGTGCGCAGCGCCGCCAACGATTCGGCCTGCAGCCGCTCGTAGATCTCGAACTCGTCATTCACCGCCACGCCCAGCGCCTGCTCGAAGGCCTCGCGGTTGGCGTGCGCGGCATAGGCGCGCTGTTCTTCGCCGCCCAGGTTCGACTGGAAGATGCCCGCGGCACTGACCGGCAGGAAATCCTCGTAGACGATCGGGTCGGCGGTGGCCAGGCCCGCGGTCACCAGCACTTCGGCGGGCAGATCGGCCACGCGCTCCGGCGCGGCGCGGCCGGCATCGGTCAACTGGTAGCGGTAATAGCCCAGGCCTTCCTGGCGCAGCGTGTCGTGGTCATCCGGGAAGCTGGCGAACACCGCCTGCAGGCGCTGGCCGTAGTCGCCGCCCGTGCTGCCTTCGCCACCGGCATCACGGGCCTGCGACAGCAGCTGGTCGTACAGCGCGCGGCCCTTCGGGGTCAGCGCAAGGCCACGCTGTTCAATCTCGCCGAAGCGCGCGGTATGGGTGCCGGCATCGCCACCCTCGCTGTCCGGGAAATGCACGGCTTCTTCCAGTGCCTTGAAGCTGGTCTGCCGCAGCAGGATCGGACAGGCGCGGCGCGGCGGGCCTTCGATCACCGCCTTGGCCGCCATGCCGTGCTCGATCATTGCCGCCTGTGCGGCATCGATATCCAGCGTGCGCGGGGTCAGGTGGTTGATGTGCGGGCCGCGGAAGCTGACCACGTCGGCCACCAGCCGATGCGCGTTGTGCAGCGCGTGGTAGGTCGACAGATCGACGGTGGCATCGCCGTGCCAGCGGAAGGTTTCCAGTGCTTCATCGACGAAGCGCTCGGCATCGGCCTGCGACAGCCCGCCGTCACGCTCGGCCTGCTCGATCAGCGCCAGCGCGCCCTCGGTGAAGATGCGGCGGCGTTCGAGGATGCGCGCCGATTCGGCACGCAGCGCTTCGTCTTCGATCAGCTCCAGCCGCAGCAGCGAGGTGAACACGCGGAACGGGTTCTGCGCCAGCGCGGCGCCGGTCAGCGGGCGGAACGCGGTGGAATGCACCGGCACACCGGCCACGGACAGGTCGTAGTAGCCGACCGGGTACATGCCCATCACCGCGAACAGGCGGCGCAGCGTGGCCAGTTCCTGCACGGTGCCGACGCGGATCGCACCGTGGCGCTCTTCATCCAGGCGCGCACGCTCGTCGTTGCGCTGCAGCTGCGCAGCCAGCGCCGGGTCCTGTTCCAGCACCTGCGCGTTGATCCGCTCCACCAGTTCCACCAGCGTGCCGTACAGCGGCACTTCGGTGCGGTACATGCGGGACATGGCCTGCGCGAACAGGCGGCGGATCACATCAGGCGAAACGAGAGAGGCGCTCATCAGTCACTCGATTACGGGAACGGGGAACAGCTCGAACCCGTATTGTCGCCGGAGCGCGCGGCGGCGGCGATATGCAGAGCAACATGACGGAAATCGGTAGTGCCGGCCGCTGGCCGGCAACCTCGGGATGCCTGGAATGATGCAGTTGCCGGCCAGCGACCGGCACTACCGCTTGAGCTGGCGCCTCAGGGTGGCATCCAGGGTGATCGGCCGGTCCCAGTGCTGGTAGCTGGCCACGATGGCATGGCGCACGGCGCGGTAGTGCAGGTTGTCCGGCTTGGTCGGCATGCGCTTCACCACCGCCTCCCAGCCGCCCGCCGGGTCCTGGCTGAAGGCGCGCACGCTGTCGCGGCAGGTCTGGCCGCTGGCCTTGGCCCAGAAGCAGGCGAAGTAGATATCCCCGGCCTGCCAGCCATGGGTGGTGAACAGCGCGCTGATGTAACCGCGCGGCACCTCGGCATAGCGCGACACTTCGTCGAGGAAGGCGTCGGGGTAGCGTTCGGCGTAATGGTTGATGTCCTGCAGCTGGGCATCGACCCAGCTGTCACCGGTTTCCACCGTGTAGGCCGCCGAGCGCTCGGCGCTCTGCTGGGCCAGCACGGTGGCCGGCACCAGCAGCAGGGACAACAACAGCGCGCGCAGTCGGACGTTCATGCCCCGATTCTGCCGCAGCCGCCGCGCCCTGTCAGGCCGCCGCAGCGGCCTTGGCCTCGATCGCCGCCAGTGCAGCCGGCCAGTCGTGGGCGGTATCGGCGGTGACCATGCGCGGTTCATCGTCGGCCACGCCGTGCTGGGTCTCGTGGGCCCAGGTCACCGCGTACGGGGTATGCACGCCCCAGCCGCCCAGGGTCACCACCGGCTCGATGTCCGAACGCAGCGAGTTGCCGACCATCACGAAGCGCTGCATCGGCAGGTCAAACTCGGCCAGCACGCGGGCGTAGGTCTCCGGGTCCTTCTCGGAGACGATCTCGATGCGCGGGAACAGCTCGGCCAGGTTCGCGACCTTGATCTTCGCTTCCTGGTGGAACAGGTCGCCCTTGGTGATCAGCACCACCGGGTAGTGCTCGGCGATGGCCGCCACCGCTTCGCGCACACCGTCGATCAGCTCGACCGGGTGGCGCAGGGTGTCGTGGCCGATATCCAGGATGCGCTGGATGTCCTTGGCCCCGATGCGCTGGCCGGTGATGTCGATGGCCGCTTCGATCATCGACAGCGTCATGCTCTTCACGCCGTAGCCGAAGGTGCCCAGGTGGCGCTGCTGCACTTCCAGCAGGTGGCGCGCGGTCTGCGTGTCATGCACGTCGACGTAGCGCGACAGCAGGTCAAGATAATCCTGCTCGGCCTTGCGGTAGTAGTCCTCGCTCTTCCACAGCGTATCGTCACCGTCAAAACCGACCAGGCCAATGGCGCGCGACGGCGCAGGCGTGGGGGTAGTCATCGCACAAGGATACCGCCGTCCCGGCACGTGGGACACCGGGCACGCTCAGTCGCCGTGCTGGCGCTGATAGACGAGCAGGTCCAGTGCCGGGGCCTGGCCGGTCAGTTGGGTCAGCAGGGTATGTACCTGGCCGCGGTGATGGGTCTGGTGGTTGAACCAGTGCGCCAGCCCGGCGTCCACCCGCTGCAGCTGCGGTTCGGGCGTGGACACGCGTCGATAGGCGACACGGGTCGCCAAGGCTGCGTCGGACAGCCCGAGCACGAACGCGACGATGCCGGCATCCTCCTCGATCCGCGCCTGACGCAGCGCGGTGAAATCGGTGAACAGCAGCGTATCGAGCGCATAGCCGGTATCGCCCTGCCCGGCCAACCGGCGCAGCCAGATGCGATCCGTCACCAGCAGGTGGTTGAGCGTCCCTTCGACGGAGCCGAAGAACGCGCCGCACGGCCTGCGGTAGTCCTCCTCGGGCAACGCCTCCACGGCGGCGTACAGGCGCTGGTTGGCCCAGGCGTTGTAGCGTGCCATGGCCTCGAAATGGGTTTTGAGCGTTGCCATGTGCGGATGGTCGAGCCCGCCGCGGGCGCCGTCA
This sequence comes from Stenotrophomonas maltophilia, assembly GCF_003205835.1. Lineage (GTDB taxonomy): Bacteria > Pseudomonadota > Gammaproteobacteria > Xanthomonadales > Xanthomonadaceae > Stenotrophomonas > Stenotrophomonas riyadhensis. Next base: position 397,164 of record NZ_CP029773.1, on the reverse strand, counting down.
ATACAGCAGAAACCCGGGCGGCCGCAGCCGCCCGGGTCCGCATGCACCGGTCTTCCCGAATCAGGCGTGGATCAGCGGCCCTGCGCCGCGCCGGCACCTGCACCGGCCTGCTGGGCGGCCACGTAGGCCTTGTACTCGTCGGCGCTCAACTCGCCGTCCTTGTTGGTATCGGCCTGGTCGAACACCTGGGCGAGCCCGGCATTCACCTGCGCCTCGGTCTTGCTGATGGTGCCGTTGCCATCGGTATCGATGCTGGCCCAGGTCTGGCCACCGCCATTGGCCTGTGCCGAGGCCGCTGCGGCCGCATTGGTCGCCTGGTCAGCCGCCTGCCCTGCCTGTGCCGCCGACTGCTGCGCCTGCGCGGCCTCGTTCTGTGCCTGCGCGGCCTGCTGCTTGGCCGACTGGGCCATCGCCGGAATGGCCAGCACGCTGCCGGCGGCGACGATCAGGGCGATCAGGGGCTTGCGGTTGCGAATAGTCATCAGGGGTGTCTCCTACCGATTGGGTGGTGTTGCGCGGCGTGTTGTCTCCGCACGGCACCTACCCTGCCACCGCCTTTCTGAATCGATTTTGCCCCGCGACCGGCGTCAACACGCACGATTAACCACTCACCTCCACGCATGCTTTAGCGCGGTGGTTAGCAGCAAGTGAGCAGCTCATAAGATGCGCATTCAGCGCTGCCGGATTTAACCGGCAGCGAACGAAAAACCTGCGTCAGTCGACGTTCTGCGCCGATGACCGCGAACTGAACACCACCCAGCCGAGGGCAACACCAGCGAGCGCGCCGGCGATTTCCAGCACTACACGGCTGCCGAGTTCGTTCGGATCGTGGATGGTGGCGAGGAACAGGCGCGCGTACAGCGGCGACTCCAGGCGCACGATGCCCATGTAGAACAGCTTCCATGCATCGATGCCGGCGGAAATGATCACGGCGATGACACACGACCAGCCGATCGCGTGGCCGACCGTCCAGTGCAGCAACCGGCACAACTGCGACCACAGGAAGTACACCAGCAGGCCGACCAGCAGCGCGATGGCGCCGGCCTCCAGGGTGCCGAGCAGGCCGAAGTGCAGGGGAAGGTTCATCGGGTGGGCAGGGATGAAGAGGCGGCCAGTGTAAGGGATCTGCCCCGGACCCGATCTGGTGGCCACGGTAGATCCCCACCATGCGTGGATGAATCTCCATCGAAATCGAATATCGCGGGAATTGAACGAAAGGCACCCACGCGTGGCGTGGATCTACCGTGTCGACCAAGGTCGACACCTACCAGGAGCAGCGGGAAATTGTCGAGGGTGCCCCCTGCCGGTAACCCCTACCGCACCGGGACGTCGTACGCGGTGCCGGGATCCGGCTCGGGTTGCAGGGTGTAGTGCCACCACTCCTGCGGATAGTTGACGAAACCGCGGCGCGCCATCGCGCGCACCAGCTGCTGGCGGTTCGCCTGCTGCACATCGCTCAGTCCGCTCGTCTGCGTATGCGCGCGAGGCCCAAAGAAATCAAAGTCGGTCCCCATGTCCAGTGGCGAGCAGCGGCCGCTACGGCAATCCAGCAGGCCGAGATCGACCGTGGCACCGCGACTGTGGCCGGAGCGCTCGGCGATGTAGCCGTCGGCCAGCAGCCGCGGCTTGTCCAGATCCGGGTACTGCAAAGCCTTGCGCGAGCGCTCGCGCGGGTCGTTCACCCAGGCCATGAAGGCCTGCACCGAGCGCACCGGGCGATAGCAGTCGTAGATCCGCAGGCCAAGCCCATCCGCGCGCAGGTCCTGTTCCACCTGCGCCAGCGCCTTGGCCACCGGCGCCAGCAGGTAGCACGAGGGCGCCTCGTAACCCGGTACGCGCGCGCCGGTGAAGTTGTTGGCGCTGGCGTAGCGGATGTCCATGTCGATGTGCGGTGCCAGCGACCGGATTTCGACCAGGCCGGCGCTGGCGGCATCGGTGGCCGGCGAAACGCGCGGCGGCTCAGCGGCGCTGGCGCTCGCTGCCAGCGCAGTCGCCAGTACGAGAGAAATGCAGGTCCTGGAAGTCATAGCTGAAGTCGATGTCCGGGTCGATGGCACGCAGGTCCAGCGTGGGCGGCGCACCGTTACCGGGTTGCAGCCAGGCCTGTGCGTCTTCGCCCAGCGTATCCCAGTGCAGCAGCCAACGCCCCTGCAACTGCAGCACCGTGGCCTGCAGCCGGGGCGACTTGTCCACGCTGAAGCGCAGGCCGTCCGCGCCCGGGCACAGTGAGGCCGGGCCCAGCCACGGATCGCGGTAACGGCCCTGCCAGCGTGGCAGATCCGTGCGGCTCGTCTCCTGCGCCGCAGCGGTGGACGGCCGCGAATGGCCGGTCACCGCCCGCGTTGCCTGGTCAGCCTTCAGCTCGGCCAGGTACGCCATCGCCGGGCGCGCATCGTCGGGTGTGGTGAAGCGCTTCAGCGTGGCCTGCATCAGGGCCGTGCGCGCGTCCTCGCCTTCGCCGTTGATCAGCATCACCACGCCCACCTTCCGGTCGGGCAGCAGCGCCAGCGACGAGTACATGCCCGACAGCGTACCGGTGTGCGCTACTTTCCACTGCCCGTCCATGTCGGACACGCGCCAGCCATAGCCGTAGCCGTAGAAATGCGCGTTGTCCCAGCGCCGCTGGCGCTCAGCCAGCGGCATCGGCATGTGCAATGTCCACAACGTGCTGCGCTGTTCACTGTCCAACCAGTCCGGCACCACGGCAGGATCCAGCAGTACCTGCATCCAGCGCGTCATGTCACGCAGCGAACAGCGGATGCCTCCGGCCGCCATCGACGGCAGGTCCGGGCTGATGGCACCGTCGGCGTTCACCACCGCATTGCGATCACCATGCCAGGCATGTGGCTGGGCGACGTTGCCCACGCGTTTCAGCGACCAGGCCCCCAGCTGGCAGCGCGTCATGCCGAGTGGTTCGAACACCTGCTCGCGCATCAGCTGGTCATAGGGTTTGCCAGCGGCCGCGGCGGCTACTTCGCCGGCCACCACGTACATCAGGTTGTCGTAGGCATAGTGGCTGCGGAAGCTGCTGACCGGCTTCAGGTGCGCCAGCCCGGCGATGACGTCGGCACGGGAGAACGTGTTCGGTTCCGGCCACAGCATCAGGTCACCGGCACCCAGGCCGAGACCGCTGTTGTGGATCAGCAGGTCGCGCACCTGCATCTGCTGCCCCACCCATGCATCGTGCATGCGGAAGCCCGGCAGATGGCGCTGCACCGGATCGTCCCAGCGCAGCCTGCCCTGCTGCACCAGCCGCGCCAGCAGTGCGGCGGTCATCGCCTTGCTGTTGGAGGCGATCTTGAACAGCGTGTCCTCGTCGATGCGGCCGCCATCACCGCGCGCGCCTTCGGCATGGCGATAGACCACCTGCCCGTTCTCGACCACCGCCATCGCCAGCCCGGGGAGATGCTCGGCCCGGACCACTGCGGCGACATCGGCATCGATGGATGCGGTATCGACCGCCGAAGCGGAGGGTGCGGCCAGTGCCGCTGCGAGGATCAGCAGGGGGTGCATGGGCGTTCCTCACGGGGTGTGACCCAGCCCCCGCGCCACCCGTCGGGATGGCGCGGGAGGGTGCCTCAGTAGCTCAGGCTTACGGTCAGCTGTGCATAGCGCGGCGACTGGAAGCTGGTCGGCCACAGGAAGGTGTCGCTGATGTGCCCAATGGCGTTCTCCTTCTCCTGGTCCACCGACATCTTCTTCTGCTGGTTGGTCAGGTTGTAGATGGACAGCTTCACTTTCAGGTCGGCCTCGCCGAACTGCTTGTTCCAGGTGATGTTCGCTCCCAGTTCGTAGGTCCACGGCATGCGCCCGTAGCCTCCGCGCGGGGAATGCTCGTAGACGCGCTCGGAAGGAACACTGGAGGTGCAGTTCTGCACGCAGATGTAGTAGCTGTGGAAGGGCTTGGTATTGCCGCTGGGGTTACCCACGCCAAACCCCGTGATCGGACCGCCGGAGCGGGCGTCAAGGGTGGCGCCGACCAGCAGGTTCTCGGTGATCGCGTAGCTGCCGCGCAGCTTCAACTGATGGCGACGATCATTGGCCAGGTAGCCGTAGCCCCCGCGGTTGACCCACGGATCATCGAAGTTCTCGGTGCGGCCGGTATCGGCAAAGTCGGTATCGGAGTTGACCGGGCCTTCGGCGTTGCCGCGCCCGTAGGCCAGCGTGTACGAGGCATTCATCGCCCACGTGCCGTCCCAGCCACGGTCCAGCTGCAGTTCCAGCGCCTTGTAGTCGCGACGCGGCTTGTCCCAGCCGATCTGGCCGATGTAGTTGCCCTTGTCGTCGTACTGGGCGAAGCCCTCCTTGCTGGTGTCCACGGTCAACCAGCCATCGGAGACACCGTCACAGTTGGTATCACCCCACACGGTGACCTTCCTGCCCGGGTTGGCCATCACCCAGCCCACTTCGGCATTGCCGCACTGCGCACTGGCCGTGATGTGCATGTCATCGATGGCGTTGTGCAGCTTGCGGTAGATGCCACGCACCCCATAGGACCAGCGCTCGTTGAGCATCTGCTGGAAGCCCAGGATCAGTTCATCCTGGTAGACCGGGTCCATGTCGCGGTCCACTTCCGAGCGCAGGTCACCGACCGTGCCATCGCCCTGCGAGTTGTCCACCGGCCCGATCTGCGCACCGGTGCGCGGCACGGCGTAGCGGCTGCCGTTGATCTCGCGGATGTCCCAGCCGTTGAAAGCGTAATAGGTGCGCTCATCAAGCAGCCCACCGGCCTGCTTGATGTTGATCACGTTGGCCACCGGCAGGTAGTAACGACCGATGTTGCCGAACAGCTTCATCGCGCCATCGCCCTTGATGTCCCAGGCGAAGCCGGCGCGCGGCGCCCACATGTTGTCCATCTTGATGTAGCTGCGGCCTTCAGCGTCCTTGTTGTCGAAGGTCTCCATGCGGATGCCGAGATTCAGCAGCAGGTTGTCGGTGACCGACCAGTTGTCTTCCAGGTAGTACGCCGCGTTGGTGCTCTCGAACTCGCCCCCCACTTCATTGCGCCGCGCGCGCACGTAGGCGGTGGTGCCCGCCGGCACCACGCCACCGTTTTCCAGGATCGAACCCGGCGTGGTCTTGTAGACGTTGTAGTAGAACGCGCCCGGGCCGGGATAGTAGCGATCATAGGTGGATACGTTCTTCTCGTGATCCACACCGAAGCGCAGCAGATGAGTACCCAGCTGCCACTCGAAATCCAGCCGCGCCTGCTCGCGATCATCCACGCGCGACTGCACGGTGGAGTTGGTGGTGCAGCCCAGCGGTACGCCTGCCGGAGCCAGTCCGCTCTCGGCCACCACGCGGTTGCACTCCAGGTCGGTCATGCTGCGCTGCGAGGCATAGCGCTGGTTCTTGCCGTACATCGCACGCACCGACAGCCCTTCGGTGAGTTGGCCGTTGTAGGAGGCGGCCCAGTTCTTGCCGCCATTGGTGGTGTAGATCTCGTTGGTCTTGGCAGTGGGCTCGCCCTTGGCCAGGTCGAAGCCGTAGACGTCGTAGGCCCAGTTGTCCTTGTCCGAGAACCCCATCAGCGACAGGCGGTGGTTGTCGTTGATCTGCCAGTCCAGCTTGCCGCCCCAGAACGGATCGTTGGTGCTGCCCTGGTTGAAGACGTTGCCATCGTTGTTGGTGTACTGGGCGCGGTTGTCACGGATCTCGTACATGCCGAAGAAGAAAAGGCGGTCCTGTACCAGTGCACCCGAACCCCACACGTTGAGCCGGTTGGTGGTGTGCTTGTCCTGGCTGCCGATGATGTACGGCGTGCCGTCAGCGGTGTAGTGATCGTTCTTGCTGGACTGCCAGGCACGCGGCTCGAAGGTGTACTCGACGCCAGCGTGGAAATCGTTGCTGCCCGAGCGCGTCGCAGCGTTGATCACGCCGCCGGTGGTACGGCCGAACTCCACCGAGTAGCCGCCGGTCTTCACCTGGAATTCCTGGAAGAACGCGAACGGCGCCGATGAGAAGCCGACGCGGTTGTAGAAGTCGGTCACGTTCAGGCCATCGATGTAGACCGCGTTCTCGGCCACCGACGAACCACCGAAGGAGATGCCCTGCGCACCCAGCGAGCCTTTGCCCGAGACCACGCCCGGGGCCAGCATCGCCACTGATTTCAGGTCCTGGTCGACCGGCAGCCGCTCGATGTCCTGGCGGCTGAGGTTCATGGACGAATCGGTGGAGGTCACGTCGACCATCGAGATGACCTGTGGCGCGCGCACCTGCACGGCACCCAGCGTGCTGATGCCAGAGACGGGCACATTGACCGTGGTGGCGTTGCCAAGCGACACCGTCACCTCGCCCACCTGCGCAGGCGCGCCGCCAGCCACCGCCACCTCCAGGGTGTAGGTGCCTACCGGCAACTGTGGAATGCGGTAGCTGCCGTTGGCGTCGGCCTTCACCGAACGCGAGAAGCCGGTGGCCGGATTGCGCACGGTCACCGTGGCGGCGTCCAGGCGCTGGCCCGAATCGGTGACCAACCGGCCAACCACCGAACCATCCTGTGCGAATGCGCTGGGCGCGATCATGCCCAGACACGCCCCAAGGGCGACGCACAACGCCGCCCGCTTGATGCTGTAAGCCTTCATCCCCTGCTCTCTCCTGCAAGAATTGAATGGTGTGGAGTGCGATGTGTCGCGCTAGCGTTGCCCGGCTGGCAGTACCCGCCACTGGAAGTCGTAGCTCCATTGGTCGAAGTACAGGTTGCCGCCTGCCCACTCGGCCTCGCCGCGCTGCGAGTCGACCGTTTCCGAGCGGAAGTGCTGCTTGGCCGGCGCGAAGCGCTGGCCGAAATCGTCGTTGAAGGCGATGCGGTAGCCGTCGAGGCCACCCAGGTAGAAATCGCGCAGGGCCGGCACGTCGCTGGCCAGCGCGCCTGTGGTCACGTCCATTGGCAGCCAGCCATACGGCGCCAGGTAGACCTGCCCCCAGTCATGCAGGTTGTTGTAGCCGCTGCCATCGTCGGAGAACACCATGCCCGACTGCCAGCGTGCGGGAATGCCGTTCATACGCAGCAGCGCGATCAGTAGCAGGGTCTGCTGCCCACAGTCGGCATGCCCGGCATGCAGCGCGTAATCGCTGATGTTGCTGATCGTGGAGTATTCGCGCGCACCGGCCCATGGAATGCGATCCACGGCAGCAAACAGCTTGCGCACCACTTCATACGGGCGGGTTTCCCCCTGCAGCACCTGGTCGGAGAACAGCTTCAGCGCCGGCGTGAAACGCACGTGCGGCAGCTGCTCGGCCAGGTAGGGTTTCAGTGCCGGATCGGCCGGTGTCGGCTGCACCTTGGCCGGATCGATCGCGGTATGCCGGGCCAGGATCGTGACCGCATAGCGGACCTCGAAGCGGGTCGGCTGCCCGGCCACCGCTTTGGCTTCCAGATAGGCGGTACGCTGCAGGGTGCTGGCTGGTGCCACGCGCGCCTTGCCCGGGGTGCTGCCCAGCCACTGCACCTGCTCCTGCTGGCCGGGTATCTCGCGCGGGTACGGAATCCAGGCGCGTACGGTCTCGCCGGCCGGCACCGCATCGGCTTTCACCGTGAGCGACTGGGTGAATTCAATGCGCTGCGGCAGTACCGACGCCTGGCCACTTTGTTCCGCTGCGGCAAGCACGCGTGCGTGGTGCGCGTTGAGCACCTCGTTTGGGCCCGGCGCCGGCATCGGTGCATCCGCGCGGCGGCGCGCACGTGCCTCGTCGCTGAGCAGGAACAGGTTCGACGGTGCGCGCTTGAAGTACCAGCGCGTGCCATCGATGTCGAGGTGTTCGATCAGTCCAAGCTGGTCCCAGCGTGCGAATTCCTCGTCGGTCAGGTCGGGAATCCAGCGGCGCACGGCAGACTTGGCGGCGCCTTCGTCGAGGGAAAAATCCAGGCGGATGCGGCGCATGCGCTCTTCCTGGAACGCGATGTCGTCGAAACTGACGCCAGGCTCCGCCGCGTCCGCAGCCGACCAGGTGTTCAGTTCGCTGCCGGCTTCGGAGAACCGTCCCGCGTCGATCATCTGCACGACCCGCGCAAACTGGATGGCCGAGGGTGGCGGCTCCGCTCCCACCGACCACGCCCACAGCAGCAGCGCGGCACACAGGCCGGCAGTGGCAGGCAGACGTGGTTTGCGAACGGCAGGATCCACAGCGACACTTCCCCAGCGCGGGTGGTAACGGCTGTGTAACACGGGCCGGGATGCCGGTCAATAATTTATTCTTGCTTTCGATGCCAAAAGGAATAAATATTCCAACAGGCATTCGAGGAGGGTGTGCAGCGCATGATCCTGGCTTCCCGCGAACGGCATCGGCATTGGCCACGCCGCTTGACCCTGGCCCTGTGCCTGCTGGCCGCACCGGCCTTTGCACAGGCGGCCCCGCCGCCCGACCCGGGCGCGCCGCTGCCCTATGTGATCGGCCTGCACGAGGCCTACCTTACCCCGCAGTACTGGACCGCGCGCCTGGACAACGCCGATGCACCGATCCTGGACCGCAGCCAGATCGAGGCACAGAACGCGCGGATGCGGGCACAGGACAGCCACATCCAGGACATCGCCGCATTGCCAGCCCAGCTGGATGCGGCGGCGGTGCGCGCCAGCATCACCGCGCTGTCGAGCTGGCCCACGCGTGCCCTCTACAACGACAAGCGCCAGGCCATCACGCCGGCACTGCGCAGCACGATCGAAGCCAACCTCGGCCTGGATGCGATTCCCACGCAGGTGGCACCGCAATACGGGCTGGTGGTAAAGCGCGCCGCACTGCGCACCTTCCCCACCCGCGAACGCGTCTTCAGCAGCGTCGGCGACACCGACATCGACCGCTTCCAGGAGTCGGCGCTGTTCCCCGGCGACAAGGTTGCCGTGGTCCATCGCAGCGCCGACGGCCGCTGGCTGTTCGTGCACAGTGAGCGCTACAGCGCATGGATCGAAGCCGATGCCATCGCCAGCGGCGACAAAGCCACGGTGCTCGGCTACGGCGCGCAGGGACCTTACCGGATCATCACCGGCGCCACCGCGCAGACTGCCTACACCCCGGAAGAACCGCGCGTCTCGCGCCTGCAGCTGGACATGGGCGTGCGCTTGCCGGTGCTGGCCGACTGGCCGGCGTCAGAGCCAGTGAACGGCCAGCAGGCGCACGCATCGTGGGTGGTGCAGCTGCCGGTACGCGAGGCCGATGGTCGATTGAAGCTGATACCGGCGCTGCTGCCGCGCTCGCAGGACACCGCCGCCGACTACCTGCCGCTGACCCCACGCCTGCTGCTGCAGCAGGCCTTCAAATTCCTCGGCGAGCGCTACGGCTGGGGCCACGACTACGACACCCGCGACTGCAGCGGTTTCGTTTCCGAGATCTACCGCAGCTTCGGCGTGCTGCTGCCACGCAACACCAGCGCGCAGGCGATCAGCCCGGCGCTGGATCGCCTGCCGTTCACCGGCAAGGACGGCAAGGCCGTGCGCGACCGCGCCGTCACCGCCCTGCAGGTGGGCGACCTGGTCTACATCCCCGGCCACGTGATGATGGCCATCGGCCACGTCGACGGCCGCACCTGGGTCATCCACGATACGGCGGGCGGCAGCTGGTTCGGTGCTGACGGCAAGCGCGTGCAGGCCCACCTCAATGGTGTTTCGGTCACCCCGCTGGAGCCGATGATGGCCAGCGACAGCGTCCGCTACATCGACCGCATCACCAACATCCAACGCCTGCGTGCCAAGACCCCCTGAATGAAGATCACTGCCATCGAACTGGGCATGCTGCGCGTGCCGCTGAAAACACCGTTCAAGACTGCCCTGCGCACGGTGGAAACCGTGGAAGACGTGGTGGTGCTGATCCGCACCGACACCGGCAACACCGGCTACGGTGAAGCCCCGGCCACGGCGGTGATCACCGGCGATACGCACGGCTCGATCATCGAAGCGATCCGTCACTTCATTGCGCCGCGCCTGATCGGCCAGGACGTGGCCAACCTCAATCGCCTGTGCGGTCTGGTGCAGACCGCGATGGAGCGCAACACCAGCGCCAAAGCCGCGGTGGAGATCGCGCTGTACGACCTGTGGGCGCAGCTGCATGGGGCGCCGCTGTACCAGATGCTCGGCGGCGGCGACCCGGTGATCACCACCGACATCACCATCAGCGTGGACTACATCGACAAGATGGTGGCCGATTCGCTGTCGGCGATCGAGCGCGGCTTCGAGTCGCTGAAGATCAAGGTCGGCAAGGACATCGGCCTGGACATCGAACGGGTCAAGGCGATTCATGCTGCGGTGGAGGGCCGCGCCCTGCTGCGGCTGGATGCCAACCAGGGCTGGACCGCCAAGCAGGCGGTGCATGCGATGCGCACACTGGAGGAAGCGGGCGTGGTACTGGAGCTGCTGGAGCAGCCGGTGAAGGCGGCCGACATCAGCGGCCTGAAGTACGTCACCGACCGCGTCAACACGCCGGTGATGGCCGACGAAAGCGTGTTCAGCCCGAGCCAGGTGATGGACCTGATCCAGCAGCGCGCGGCCGACATCATCAACATCAAGCTGATGAAGACCGGCGGCCTGTCCAACGCGATCCGCATTGCCGACATCGCCGGCATCTACGGCGTGCCGTGCATGATCGGCTGCATGATCGAATCCAGCATCAGCGTGGCTGCCGCCGTGCATCTGGCGGTGGCCAAGAGCGATGTGATCACCAAGGTCGACCTCGATGGCCCCTCGCTGGGCCAGTTCGACCCGGTCAGCGGGGGCGTGCATTTCAACGAATCGGAGATCAGCATCAGCGACGTACCGGGGCTGGGCATCACCGAAGTGCGGGGGCTGGAGATGCTGGGGTGACCCGCGCAGTCGAGCATGGCTCGACTCTACAAGGGCCGTCCTTACCTGATGCCTGGTCGGGCGTTACTTTTCTTTCTGCGGAAAGAAAAGTAACCAAAAGAAACGCTCCGCCGGCCGCGAGCCGACGTGCTGCGCACGTCGGTGCCCTGCGCTCCTCGGCCCGTCGAGGGACGGCGCGGAACTCGCTGCGCTCAGACACCCGCGCCTCTTCGCCCTCGCCGGACCTGCGGTGCTCGGCTCGCTTGAAGGCGGACTCAACGTCAAAGGCAACAACCGCACTCCATATCCTCTTCGCTGCTGGCACCCGCCCGACCCTTCCCATGACACGCTCTACGCTGCCAACCGCAGCGCCTTTGCAGACACCCGGACACCCCGCATGCCGCCCCTGCTGAAGATCCGTTCCGAGCGCGGGCAGATGTCGGCCATCGAGCGCCGCATCGCCGACTTCATCCTCGACAACGCCCACCTGCTGCGCGACTACTCGTCCCAGCAGCTGGCCAGCGCGCTGGGCATCAGCCAGTCCAGCGTGGTGAAATTCAGCCAGAAGCTAGGCTTCAAGGGCTACCCGGACCTGAAGTACTCCATCGGCCAGGACGTCGCCCGCGCCGGTGCCGACCCGCAGCAGGCGCCCAGCGAACCCTACAGCGGCGATGACTACTTGCGCCTGGGCGAGGCCCTGCGCCGCAGCAAGGCACAAGCCGAAGAAGAAACCCGACAGGCCAACCCGCGCGGGGAAATCGAGCGCATCGTGCAGCTGCTCGACGGCGCGCCGAAGCTGTTCGTGTACGGCCTGGGTGACGACGGCCTGTTCGCCCGCGAGTTCGCCATGCGGCTGTCGCTGCTCGGCCTGCTGGTGGTGCCGCATACCGACCCGATCCTGATGCTGGCCAACCTGTCGGCCGCACGTCCCGGCGATGCGCTGCTGGTGTTCTCCGAATTCGGCAACCTGCCGCAGCTTTCACAGTTGTCGCGGCAGTTCCAGGACATGGGTGGCAAGGTGATTTCCATCACCCGCCACACCGCCAACCCGCTGCGCGCGCATGCTGATGCAACACTGGTGGTGTGTGCGCACGACCGCACGCCGCAGGTCGCGCAGCTGCTGTACCGTAGCGCCATGCACGCGCTGCTCGATTTCCTGTTCGTGCTGCTCTGCCACGCCAATCCGGATCGCCAGCAGCAGCTCGCGGTGAACCTGGAGCGGATCGACCACCTGCTGGATTCCTGACCGGAGCGCACGTTGATGAAATCGCTGGTCCGCCTTGCCACCACTGCCGTGCTGCTTGCTGCAGCGATGTCCGCCCACGCCTCGCCGCTGGATGGCGCGCGCCAGCTGATCGTGGTCACCAGCGAAAGCTGGGACAGCACCGAGGGACAACTGCAGGCCTATGTGCGTGATGGCAAGGGCTGGCATGCACATGGGCAGGCGTTCCCGGTGGCGCTCGGCCGTACCGGCAGCGCCTGGGGCCTGGGCCTGCATCCGGCGCAGACCGACGGCCCGCAGAAACAGGAAGGCGATGGCCGCAGCCCGGCCGGCGTGTTCGCGCTGGGCAGCGCGTTCGGCTATGCCGTTACACGCCCCGGCACCGCCATGCCCTACCAGCCGATGCTGGACAGCAGCTACTGCATGGATGTGCCCGGCTCGCCGTTCTACAACCGCATCGTGGATGAAAAGAAGGTCGGCAGTGCAGCGGTCAAGGGCTCCACCGAGCCGATGCGGCTGGACCTGCACAACAAGGGCGACGTGCGCTATCAACAGGGCTTCGTGATTGCCCACAACCCAGGCAACCAGCCCGGCAAGGGCAGCTGCATCTTCGCCCATCTGTGGCGCCAGCCGGGTGAGGCCACCGCCGGCTGCACCGCCATGCCGCAGGCGCGCATGCAGGCCCTGCTGGACTGGCTGCGGCCGCAGGATACGCCGCGCTTCGTGCTGCTGCCACGCACCGAGTACAAGCGCCTGCAGGCGCAATGGCAGCTGCCCGCACTGCGCGGAGACGCCCGTTGAGCGCGCAGCACGAACCGCAGCTGCAGCGCGCGGTCAGCCGCTGGCAGATCGTCGGCCTGTCGATCAACGATGTGATCGGCAGCGGCATCTACCTGCTGCCGGCCGCCACCGTCGCCCTGCTCGGTCCCTTCAGCCTGTGGGGCGTGGTCGCCGCCGGCATCGTCGTCGCGCTGCTGGTGCTCTGCTACGCGCAGGCCGCCAGTTACTTCGATGAACCCGGAGGCAGCTACCTGTATGCCCGCGAAGCCTTCGGCCGCTTCGCCGGTTTCGAGATCGGCTGGATGATCTGGCTGACCCGCATCAGCTCGGCGGCCGCATTGAGCAACGCGCTGGCCGATGCCGTAGCGCGCTTCTGGCCGTGGGCCGGCGCCGGCATGGGCCGCATCGCGGTGATCGTGGTGTCGCTGGGCTTCCTGACCGGCGTCAACATCATCGGCGTACGCTCGGCCGCGCGTACCGGCGTGGTGCTGGTGATCGGCAAGATGCTGCCGCTGCTGCTGTTCGTGGCCATCGGTGCGTTCTACATCGATCCGCAGCTGGCCTTCTCCGGCCAGCGCCCGGACCCGCATGACCTGCAGCGCATGGGCGAAGCCGCATTGCTGCTGCTGTATGCGTATGCGGGTTTCGAGAACATTCCGGCCGCCGCGGGCGAGTACCGCAATCCGCGCCGCGATATTCCATTCGCCCTGATCACCATGATCATCACCGTCACCGTCATCTACGGCGCAGTGCAGGTGGTGGCGCAGGGCACGCTGGCCGGCCTGGCCAGCTCGGCCACACCGCTGGCCGATGCCGCCGCCGGCTTCGGTGGCGAGGCACTGGCGCTGATCCTGACCATCGGCGCGACCATCTCCATCCTCGGCACCAACAGCAACACGATGATGATGGGCCCGCGCTTCCTGTTCGCGCTGGCCCGCGATGGCTACGGGCCGAAGATCCTGGCGCAGGTGCATCCGCGCTTCCACACGCCGGCCGCGTCGATCCTGTGTCAGGGCCTGATCGCACTCGGCCTGGCCCTGTCCGGTTCGTTCGTGCAGCTGGCGCTGCTGTCGATGACCACGCGCCTGTTCGCCTACATCGGTACTGCCGCTGCAGTACTGGTGCTGGCCAAGCGCTACGCCGACCGCCCCGGTGCATTGAAGCTGCCCGGTGGCCCGCTGATTCCGGTGCTGGCGCTGCTGCTGTGCGTTGCGCTGTTCGCCAGTGCCAGCTGGCAGAACATCGCCGCCGCACTGGTGGCGTTTGCCATCGGCGCGGTGATCTACAAGCTGCCGCGCAAGGATGCCGACGCCGGGTGATCGATAGCGCCGGGCCATGCCCGGCGGATTGACCTGGTGATCACGCTGCCAGACCGGGCGGTTAACCGCCACGCGGGCACGATCAGGCTTCGTCCACAACGGAGCCTTCCATGACCGAGTACCAGATTCCCGGCCGCGTACCGGACGACAGCACACCGCGCGATGCGGTCAGCAACTACTGGCGCGAACGCTACACGGCCGAGCCGTACTACGACGACCAGCTGTTCTTCGAGGACTATGAGCCGGCCTACCGCATCGGCCACGCCGCACGTGCGCAGGACATGATCCGCGCCTACGAGGAAGTGGAACGCGAACTGGAATCACGCTGGGCCAGCGAACGCGGCCGCAGCCGCCTGGACTGGGCGCAGGCACGCAATGCGGCGCGTCGTGGCTGGGAGGAAGCGCAGCGGGCGGATCCGCGTCTAACGCGGTAGCGCAAGCCCCTGTTGAGCCGAGCCTACGCTCGGCTCTCGCACCTCGTCTGTAGAGTCGAGCCATGCTCGACTGAGCCGAGCATGGCTCGGCTCTACACCGGATCGATCACTCCTGCTCCGGCAGCGGCGGCACGGTCGCGCTGCGCTTGCTTTCACCGCCGCCGGCGGCGATCAGGTCGCGGGTGTTCTTCTGCACCGCCACCGCACCGAACAGCGACAGCGCGTACGCCATGCCGTAGAAGCCCTTCTCGCTCGACGCCAGGGTGGCATTCCACAGCCCAACCAGCAGCAGCATCAGCGCCGACAGCAGCGCGAACCAGCACAGTGCGTAATACAGCGCGCTCACCGGAATGCCCTCGACGCGGTCACGCACGCTCTTCTGCAGCGACACCGCCGCGAACAGGCCGAACAGCAGCAGGGTCAGGTAGTAGCCCTTCTCGTTGAGCGCCATCGTGGCGGCATTGAACAGGCCGATCAGGTAGGCCGCCGCACCCAGCAGCAGGGCCACCCACGAGGCGGCGATGAAGGCGGTGGACGGCTTGTGGGGCATGGCAGTGTTCATTGCAGGTCCTTGGCAGGCAGGCGGGCACGCTTTGCCCGGGCGTGCCCACCCTAGACGATCCCACGGCCGCCGCACAGGGGGCGCAGGACCTTCGGGCCACGACGGTCACCGCTGCAGTGGTATACAAGGGACAGCCCGGCCATCCGCATCCCCGCACTGGAGATACCCATGACCCGCACGCCCCTGCTGCTCGCCCTCGGCCTGGTGCCGATCCTCGCCACCTCCGCCTGCAATGCTGCCGGTCCGGAGACGACACCGGCCGCCAAGGCCGCTCCGGCCACCGCCGCCGACCAACGTCCGTTCACCGCCACCGAAGTCAGCCGTTTCGACCAACCGTGGGCGATGACCTTCCTGCCCGACGGCAGCCTGCTGGTTACCGAGAAGCGTGGAAAGCTGCAGCACCTGGACCTGGCCAGCGGCCAGAAGCACGAGATCACTGGCGTTCCGAAGGTCGCCTACGGTGGCCAGGGTGGTTTCGGCGATGTGATCCTGCATCCGCAGTTCGCCCGCAACCACGTGATCTACCTCAGCTACGCCGAGGAAGGCACGCTGGATACCCGTGGTGCCGCCGTCGCCCGGGCCACGCTGGCGCTGGACGCCAATGGTGCCGGCCAGCTGA
The DNA here is from genome assembly GCF_003205835.1 of Stenotrophomonas maltophilia. Taxonomy (GTDB): domain Bacteria; phylum Pseudomonadota; class Gammaproteobacteria; order Xanthomonadales; family Xanthomonadaceae; genus Stenotrophomonas; species Stenotrophomonas riyadhensis. The sequence continues at coordinate 381,462 of NZ_CP029773.1, read as the reverse complement.
AGGACCTGAAGGTGATCTGGCGGCAAAGCCCCAAGGTCAGCGGTGAGGGCCATTACGGCCATCGCCTCGCCTTCGGTCCGGACGGCAAGCTGTGGATCAGCTCCAGCGAGCGCCAGAAGTTCGATCCGGCGCAGGACATGGGCAGCAACCTCGGCAAGATCATCCGCCTCAACGACGATGGCAGCCTGCCCGCCGACAACCCGTTCGCCTCGCAGGGCGGGGTTGCCGCGCAGGTGTGGTCGCTGGGTCACCGCAACATCCTCGGCATGGCCTTCGATGCCAACGGCAAGCTGTGGGCGCACGAGATGGGCCCGGCTGGCGGCGACGAACTGAACCTGATCGTGCGCGGCGCCAACTACGGCTACCCGATCGTCTCCAATGGCAACCACTACGACGGCCGCCCGATTCCCGATCACGATACCCGGCCGGAATTCGCCGCCCCGAAGGTGACCTGGACGCCGGTGATTTCGCCGGCCGGCTTCGTGATCTACAGCGGTACCCTGTTCCCGCAGTGGAAGGGCAGCGGCTTCATCGGCGGCCTGTCGTCCACCTCGCTGGTGCGCGTGGCCTTCGATGGTGACAGCGCGCGCGAAGCCGAGCGCTTCAACATGGGCGAGCGCATCCGCGAAGTGGAACAGGGCCCGGATGGCGCGCTGTGGCTGCTGGAAGATAGCAGCAAGGCGCGCCTGCTGAAGCTCACGCCGAAGACCTGATGCCCCGATAGTGCCGGCCGCTGGCCGGCACGTTTGCCCGCAACGGCCCCGCACGCGGGGCCGTCTGCGTTCACTGGATGGTGATGACCTTCACCTCGGTCTGCGCACAGGCCTGGTCCAGGCACTGCCCGTTCAACCACACCTGCCCGTCACCGATCATCACGCCCTGCTGGTTGACGAACACCTTGCCGAAGTCCTGCCCGGACACCGCCTTGACCACCGCCGGGGTGATGATCTTCTCGTAGTTGCGCTGGAACTCACCGGGGCCGGTGATCTTCTTTCCGCCGCTGATGTTCAACGGAAAGCGCAGTTCCTCCACCACCGCAGCACGATCACCGCCGACCACGGCGGTCTTGAACGCGTTGAACACCTTCTCGTACTGCGCGGCATCACCAAGCAGGGTCTCGATGCGTGCACGCGCGTCTTCCGCGGACACATCCGCCGGTGCGGCGCCGGCCGGCTCAGCAGCAGCCTTCGCCGGTTCAGCCGCGGGCGGCGCCGCAGCACTGGCCTCCATCGGCGGCGGTGCATCCACCGCAGGCTCGGCCGGCGGCGCCGGCTGCGAACAGGCCGCCAGCAACAGGGCGGGAATCAACACAGCGATCGTGCGCATGCGCGGGCATCCATCGGTTCAAGAACACCGATGGTAGCGCCGTGCCAGTGAGGACAACAAAAAAGGGGACGGAGGGGATTAAGTCGTTTGTGCCACTAACGACTTAATCCCCTCCGTCCCCTTTTTCTCGATCAGGCCTTCAGCAGTTCGAACTGCACGGCTTCACCTGCCGCCGACGAGGCGCAGACCCACAGGTCGAACTGGCCCGGCTCGGCACGCAGCACGCCGTCGCGGCCGGTGAACGCCAGCTGCTCGCGGGTCAGGGTGAACACCACTTCGGCCGACTCGCCCGGCTGCAGTGCCACCTTGCGGAAGTCCTTCAGTTCGCGCACCGGACGCACGCGGCTGGCCACGCGGTCGTGGATGTACAGCTGCACCACTTCTTCACCGGCCACGTCGCCACTGTTGGTCAGCGTGGTGGTGATGGTCAGGCTGTCGTCCCAGCCGAGCTGGCCCACACTCAGCTGCGGCACGCCGTAGGCGAAGGTGGTGTAGCCGATGCCATGCCCGAACGGATACAGCGGCTCGTTCGGGATCTCGCGCCAGCGGGCCTTGAACTCCGACATGGTCGGCAGTTCCGGGCGACCGGTGCGCGGGTGGTTGTAGAAATACGGCTGCTGGCCGGACACCTGCGGGAAGCTGACCGGCAGGCGGCCGGACGGGCTGTAGTCGCCGAACAGCACATCGGCCACCGCATGGCCGGTCTGCGTGCCGAGGTACCAGGTCACCGCCACCGCCTGTGCATTGCGCACCGCGCCCTGCAGCGCCAGCGCGCGGCCATTGCGCAGCAGCACCACCAGCGGCTTGCCGGTCATCGCCACCGCCTCGGCCAGCGCCTGCTGGGCCGGCGGCAGGGTGATCTCCACGCGCGACTGCGCTTCACCGCTGTAGCGCTGCGGCTCGCCCAGCGCCAGCACCACCACATCGGCGCGCAGCGCGGCGGCCACGGCCGCTTCGGTGCCGCCCGGAATCGCGGTTTCCAGTTCGCAGCCCGGCACGATCTCCAGCAACGCCTCGTCGCCGATGGCGGCACGCACGCCGGTTTCCAGGTCCACGTAGCGCTGCTTGTCGCCGAACAGGGTCCAGCAGCCTTCGATGTTCTCGCGGTCCTGCACGAACGGGCCGATCAGCGCGATCTTCTGCCCGCGCTTCTGCAGCGGCAGCACGTTATCGCGGTTGTTCAGCAGCACGATCGAACGGCGCGCGGCATCGCGCGACAGTGCGTCATGCGCGGCGAGGTGCGACGTATCGGCTTCGCGCGCCGGGTCCAGCGAACGGTACGGGTCGTCGAACAGGCCGATGGTTTCCTTCAGCCACAGGATGCGGCGCACGCCTTCATCCAGCACCGCCATCGGCACCTCGCCGCTCTCGACCAGGCCCGGCAGGTGCTCGGCGTAGAAACCGCTCTGCATGCTCAGGTCCAGACCGGCGGTGAACGCCTTGGCGGTAGCATCGCGGTCATCGGCGGCATAGCCGTGCGCGACCAGTTCCATGTCGGCGGTGTAGTCGGAGATCACCACGCCCGGGAACTTCCACTCACCGCGCAGGATGTCGGTCAGCAGCTCGGCATTGGCGCTGGCCGGCACGCCGTTGATGTCGTTGAACGAGGACATCACGGTGATCGCGCCGGCGTCGAAGGCGGCCTTGAACGGCGGCAGGTGCACGTCGCGCAGGGTCTGCGGCGAGATGTCCACCATGTTGTATTCCATGCCGGCCATCACCGCACCGTAGGCGGCGAAGTGCTTCGGCGTGGCCAGCAACGAATCGTCGGCGCGCAGGTCGCTGCCCTGGAAGCCGCGCACGCGGGCGGCGGCGAACGCACAGCCCAGCACCACGTCCTCACCGGCACCCTCGGCGCCACGGCCCCAGCGCTGGTCGCGGGCGATGTCCACCGCCGGCGCATAGGTCCAGTGCAGGCCGGCAGCGGTGGCTTCGATGGCGGTGGCGCGTGCGGTGCGCTCGGCCAGCTCCGGCTCGAAACTGGCGGCCTCGCCCAGCGGGATCGGGAACACGGTGCGCATGCCGTGGATGACGTCGGCGGCCAGGATCACCGGGATGCCCAGGCGGCTTTCTTCGGTGGCGACCTGCTGGATCCGGCGGCCCAGCTCGGCGCCCACGCCATTGAACAGGGAACCGACCTTGCCCTCGCGCACCTGCTGCAGCACCTGGTCGGCATTGCGCACGTTGGCTTCCGGGTTCACGTCCGGGGCGAACGGGCGGACCATGTCCGCGAAGACACCCAGCTGGCCGACCTTTTCCTCGACGGTCATCTGGGCAATGAGGGATTCGATGCGATCGGAGGCCACCAGCAGTCCTTGATGAAAACGTTTACAAGCCCGGCATTCTAGCGATCCCGAGCCATTTGGCGAGAGGTTTCGTCATTCAGTTTCAGGCTCCAGCCGGATCCGTACGGTCCGGCCGGAGGCATCGCAGCTTACTCCGAGCCGGCCAACTGGCGCTGCCCGGCCATCAACATGGCGTCGCTGGAGGCCTGGAACACCCGCAGGCCGAAGGCCGGCAGGATCGCCAGCAGGTGGTCGAAGATGTCCGACTGCACCGCCTCGTACTCGCCCCAGGCGGTGCTGCGGGTGAAGCAGTACAGCTCCAGCGGCAGGCCCTCGGTGGTCGGCTGCAGCTGCCGCACCAGCAGGGTCATGTCGGTATGGATGCCCGGGTGACTGCGCAGATAGCGCTCCACGTACGCACGGAAGGTGCCCAGGTTGGTCACCCGGCGGCTGTTGACCTCGGCCACGCCCTGCTCGCGCAGGCGCCCGTTCCACTGGCCGAGCTCCTGCTCCTTCTCCTGCAGGTAGTCACGCAGCAATGCGAATTCGCCGAGGAAGGCCAGGTCGCCCTTGTCCAGGAATCCCACGCTGTGCTGGTCCAGGTACAGCGCGCGCTTGATGCGGCGGCCACCGGCCTCCTGCATGCCGCGCCAGTTCTTGAACGACTCGGTCACCAGCTTCTTGGTCGGGATGGTGGTGATGGTCTTGTCGAAGTTCTGCACCGTGACGGTATGCAGCGCGATATCGATGACGTCACCGTCGGCGTTCTGGCTGGGCATCTCGATCCAGTCGCCGATGCGCACGCGGCCATCGCCACTGATCTGCACACTGGCCACCAGCGACAGGATGGTGTCCTGGAAGATCAGCATCAGCACCGCTGTGGCCGCGCCCAGGCCGGTCACCAGCGGGCCCAGCTTCACCCCCAGCAGGGTGGCGATGATGGACAGGCCGGCGGCCACGAACACCACGATCTTGACCACCTGCAGGTAGCCCTTGATCGGCTTGTTGCGCGCATCGGGCTTGCGTTCGTACAAGCTGTTGGCCGCGTCCAGCGCATGCGAGAACGCCATCGACACCGTCAGTACGGCCCATACGATGCACAGCTTGATGATGACGTTGACCAGGCCTGGCGGCAGATCGGGAATGAGGGTGATGCCCGAGGCGATCACCTGGCTGGGCACCACGTTGGACAGGCGCGAGATCACCCGCATCAGGTGGCTGCCGCGCCCGGACTCGGCGCCGGGCAGGCGCTGCAGCAGGCGCCGCAGGCCGCGCACGAGAATGCGCTTGGTCACCCAGTTGGCCAGGCCCGCGGCGATCAGCAGGGCTGAGATCATCAACGCCAGGTAGGCGCCGGGATAGGGTTCCAGTGTGTTCTGCAGCCGTTCCAGCCACTGTACCGCCACCACCGCGTCCACCATCAGTTGTCTCCTTGCGTTGTCGTTGTTGTTGGGGGTGCCGGCCAGCGGCCGGCACTACCGGATCAGTCCCGCGAGCGCTCGATGATCACGCCCACCGCGCGCGCGCCACGCACCGCGCCGGGCTTGCTCAGTTTCAGGCGCAGCCACTTCACGTCGAATTCGTCCAGCACGATCCGTGCGCAGCGCTCGGCCAGGGTTTCCACCAGGCCGAATTCCGACTCGCGCACGAACTGCTCCAGGCGCTTGCTCACCGCCTTGTAGTTCAGGGTATGGGCGATGTCGTCGGAGGCCGCGGGACGACGGTTGTCGAAGCCCATTTCCAGGTCGAACACCAGGTCCTGGCGGATCCGTCGTTCCCAATCGTAGATACCGATCAGGGCGTCGATCGTCAGCCCCTCGATGAAAACCTTGTCCATTGCGCTTACCAGCCCGAGTACAGGGGGCCATGGTAACGGCACGGCGGTGAGCCTGCCCGGAACGGGCGATGAGCAGCCGGCAGGGACACGGCTTCAGAAAAGACAAAGGGCCCTGCTAGCGGGGCCCTTTGGTACCTCTCAACGTCCCCGGGGGAAGCTGGAATCCAGCCGCGAGTCCCGGAGCACACGCCGCAAGGTTAGGAGTGCCCCCCAGACCAGTCAATTGGCAAATGCGTCACGGCAGACGACCGGGTGAAAAACCGAGCCGATCCACGAAAAAACACCGACGATCATGATGCCGTTTTCTGATGTTCCTGCCTCGTTCCCAGGGTCAAGGTGAAACCACGTTCCCTCGGAGTGAGTTGATGAAGGAAAGCAGGATCCTGCAGGCAGCGCTATCCCGGCAGAGATGGTCGACCTACGAGCGCATCGCTTCTCGTTGCGCAGCCGATCCAGCCACGCTCTATGCCTGGAACATGCAGATGTGTGCTGCTCTCCTGCCACCGTTGCATATCTGTGAAGTCGTGATCCGCAATGCAGCCGCTACGGCGCTGGTGCATCGCTATGGTCGATGCTGGCCCTGGCATCCAGCGCTGCTGCGCAGCCTTCCTGCCGAAGGCGCCCTTGCCTCGCTATGCGATGTCCGCGGCAGCGCCGGAGCTCCGCGGGATGTACCGGAGGTCATCGCCAAACTGCGATTCGGCTTCTGGCAGCAATTGTTCGCTCGACGGTTCGAGCATTCGATCTGGGCCGGGACCATGGGCCTGGCGCTGCCACACGCACCCTCGGTGCCGCTGTCCGTCCTGCGTCGGTCCATCCATGCCGACCTCGACCGCATCCGCCTCCTGCGCAACCGCATCGCCCACCACGAACCCATCCTGGAACGCGACATCGGTGCCGACCTGGCGGCGATCGGACGGCTGATCCACGCCCGCTGCCCGCACACTCTGGGGTGGCTGCAGCGCCATGAGCGGGCGACGACGGTATTGGCAGCGTCGCCGTTGGGCGCGCGTGCGTAGCCTGGATCACGCGCAGTCGAGCATGGCTCGACGCTACAGGGAGCGGCCGTTGGAACTCAGACCGCCGGCAGCGTCGCCATATCCCAACGCGGGGTCACGTCCACCTTCGGCGGGCTGTGCTGGCCGGCCTGCAGCCGCAGCGCGCCGGCGAAGGCGATCATCGCGCCGTTGTCGGTGCACAACGCCGGCCGCGGGAAACAGGCCCGTCCGCCGAGGCGCTCGGCCATCTGCTGCAGGCGGGCGCGCAGGCGCGTGTTGGCACCGACACCGCCGGCCACCACGATCACATTGGTCCCGGCCGCTTCCAGCGCGCGCTCGCACTTGATCGACAGGGTCTCGACCACGGCGTCTTCGAAGCCCCGGGCGATGTCAGCGCGGGTCTGCTCGCTCTGGTCGCTGTCGCGCCAGGCCATCAGGACCTGGGTCTTCAGGCCGGAGAAGCTGAAATCCAGCCCCGGGCGGTCGGTCATCGGCCGCGCGAAGCGGTAGGCCCCCGGCCTGCCCTGCTCGGCCAGCCTGGCCAGCTGCGGGCCGCCCGGGTACGGCAGGCCCATCAGCTTGGCGGTCTTGTCGAAGGCCTCGCCGGCCGCATCGTCCAGGGTCTCGCCCAGCAGGCGGTACTGGCCGATCGCGTCCACCGCCACCAGCTGGGTATGCCCACCGGACACCAACAGCGCCACGAACGGCGCTTCCGGCGGATCGTCTTCCATCAACGGCGCCAGCAGGTGGCCTTCCATATGGTGTACGCCCACCGCCGGCACCTCCAGCGCCCAGGCCAGCGAACGCGCCACGCCCGCGCCGACCAGCAGTGCCCCGACCAGGCCGGGCCCGGCCGTATAGGCCACGCCGTCGATGTCGTCCACGCCAAGGCCGGCGTCGGCCAGGGTCTGTCGCACCAGCGGCAGCAGCTTGCGGACGTGGTCGCGGCTGGCCAGTTCGGGCACCACACCACCGTATTCGGCGTGCAGGGCGATCTGGCTGTAGACCGCATGGGCGCGCAGGGCCGCGCTGCCGGCCAGGTCGGTGTCATACACCGCCACGCCGGTCTCATCACAGGAAGATTCGATGCCAAGGACTCGCATGCCTGCTATTATGACGCCCCTGCCGCCCCCTCGGGGGACGTGCAGATCTCACTGCTTTCGAACCCCCGGCCCGTATTCAGGGTTGGCCGCTTGCAGTTTGTTGATTCGCCGCTATAATGTGCGGCTCGCCGGGCGTGACCCGGTTCTACTGTGTCCCGGAGATTCCATGCCCAGCGTCAAAGTCCGCGAGAACGAGCCCTTCGAGTTTGCTCTTCGCCGCTTCAAGCGCACTTGCGAAAAGGCCGGTGTGCTGGCCGAAACCCGCAAGCGCGAGTTCTACGAAAAGCCGACCCAGGAGCGCAAGCGCAAGGCCGCCGCTGCTGTGAAGCGTCAGCTGCGCCGCTCGTCGCGCGACGTCACCAAGCGTCAGCGCCTGTACTGATCGGACGCATCTTCATTGCGGCGGGCCTGCCCGTCGCGATGGAGCCGAAGCCGGCACGCGCGAGCGTCGCCGGCTTTTTGCGTTTCCGGGTTCGGGCATCCGCCCCGCCCCACCTACCACCACGAGGTTCCTCATGAGCATGAAGCAGCAGCTCACCGAAGACATGAAGGCCGCCATGAAGGCGGGCGAGAAGCACAAGCTGGGCGTGATCCGCCTGATCAACGCCGCCATCAAGCAGCGCGAAGTGGACGAGCGCATCGAGCTGGATGACACCGCCGTGATCGCCGTGCTCGACAAGATGGTCAAGCAGCGCAAGGACTCGGTCAGCCAGTTCGAAGCCGCCAACCGCGAAGACCTGGCCGGGATCGAGCGCGCCGAGATCGTGGTCATCGAAGCCTACCTGCCGGCCAAGATGGGCGAAGCCGAGATCGTGGCCGCCATCCAGGCCGCCATCGCCGAGACCGGCGCCTCCGGCCCGGCCGATATGGGCAAGCTGATGGGCGCCCTGAAGCCCAAGCTGGCCGGCCAGGCCGACATGGGCCTGGTGTCCAAGCTGGTCAAGCAGCAGCTGGCCGGCTGAACCTCGCCGCACCTGCCGGATACGACAAGGCCCGCAAATGCGGGCCTTGTCATGACGGCACGTGGTGGCGCTGCCGCTTACACCTGGCGGCAGTTGCGCAGGGTCATCGAGCTGCCCTCGAGCGAGCTCACCTCGCCTTCCAGCTTTGCCCAGTCACGCTCGCGCAGCATGCTGAAGTTGGCAGCCTGGTCCGGCGCGAACTCGCAGCGGATGGTGTAGTTGTTGTTGTTGAAGGAGTCGTTCTGGCGGATCCGCAGCAGGCCGCGTTCCGGCGTCACCAGGTAGTTGATCGACCCCACTTCACCCGGGCGGGTGGAGTAGCTGTTCCGATTGACCGTATATACCTGCCCGTCGATGCGGTATCGGCGGCCGATGTACTTCGCGTACAGCGGCAGGAAGGTGGCCGAACGATCGCCCAGGTCTTCCTTGTTGGTGGTGGTTCCCAGCATCAGGTCCTTGAAGCTGCCGGCGGCATTGTAGGCCGCCATCGTGCTGCGCACTTCCTTGCCCATCTTCTTGGACAGGTCCGGCGCGGCCACCTCTTCCGGCGCAGGCATGGGCTGCTTCGAGCGCGCCGCCGCGGCAAGCGCTTCGCCCTGGCTGCCCCCCTTCAGCTTGTCCAGCATGGCGCACATCGACTGCCGCGCCTCTTCCTGGCCGATCGTCTGGCCACGCGCCAGCTTCGTCGCAAGGGTGACCCGGCCGGTGTGGTCGGCGGTGCCGATCAGCACCAGCGGCGTACGCAGCCCCTTGGTCTGGATCAGGTACTGGTTGCCGGTATTGCCTTCCACCAGCTGCCCGCCCACTTCGAATTCATCCTCCGCACCGATCTGCCGCAGCTGGTCCAGCGCGCTCTGCACCTTCAGCCCCGGCACGGTGATGTCGGCCATGTACATCGCGCCGTTGCGCGGATCCCCTACCGTCTTGAATGCCTTCTCACAGGCGGCCGATGCTGCGGCAGCCGAGCCGCTCACGGTCGCCAGCAACACCATCGTGGTGTAGACCATCCCTTTCATAACGCGTCCTTCTGTAGAGAAATTGGAATGTCGTGGCCCTGCGCTGCGGCAGCCGGCCCCGGATACCGCGACGGCAACCCCCTTGCGCGCCTTCGGTCCGCCAAAAGGATAGCGCGGACGCTCACGGAACGAGGTGCTGAATAGGCGCTTCACCCCGCATGACGTCGTGATTTGCTAGAAAAACACTCTCCCGTCCCTCACCGTTGTCCGCTGATGCCCCATCCCCGCGCCTTCCTGCCTGCCGTCCGATCCCGCCTGGGAAAGCTGCAGGACAGCTTCCCGATGGCGGTGGCCAAGCGCTTCGTCGAAATCGACGTGCTGACCCAGGCCGCCTCGGTTTCCTTCTACGCCCTGCTGTCGATGGCACCGCTGCTGGTGCTGCTGCTGTGGCTGACCGCCTCGCTGTACCCACCGGCGCAGCAGACGCTGATCAGCCAGATCGGTTCGGTCGCTGGCAGCAGTGTGGCCAGCGTCGCCGACACCGTGCTGCACAACGCCAACAGCCAGCCCAGCGTCGGTTCACTGGCCGGCCTGTGGAGCACGCTGCTGCTGTTCGTGGGCGCCACGGCGGTGTTCGCCCAGCTGCAGAACGCGCTGAACCGGATCTTCCACACCAGCGGCCAACGCCTGGAAGGCGTCAAGGCCTGGTTGCGCAAGCGGGTGTTCTCGTTCGGCGTGGTGCTGGCGCTGGGCTTCCTGCTGATCCTGTCGATGACCGCCACTACCGCCTTGCAGGTGGTGTTCGCGCAGCTGCCCTCGGTACTGCCGGCGATCGGGTACCTGACCTCGCTGCTGCTGTACACGCTGGCCTTCGCCTTCCTCTACCACTACCTGCCCGACCGCCGCGTGGCCTGGCGCCAGGCCTTCATCGGCGGTGCCATCACCTCGATCCTGTTCACCCTCGGCCGCTACGGGATTGGCGTCTACATCGCCACCGTGGCTCCGGGCAGCGCTTACGGTTCAATGGGCGCGCTGGTGATCTCGCTGGTCTGGATCTACTACGCCACCGCCGTATTCTTCGTCGGCGCGCTGATGACCGCAGTGATCGACGAGCGTCAGCATGCACGGGCGCAGCTGGCCAAGGCCGGGGTCGAATCCGAACAGGCCGGTCCCGGCGGCGCCAGCGGGTAAACTAGGGGAATCCGCCGCCCCCCCGCTGCGCGCCCTGGCGGCCGCGCCCTGCCCTGTTGCCCATGGCCCGTATCCCCGACGCTTTCATCGACGACCTGCTGGCCCGCTCCGACATCGTCGAGGTGGTGGGCAGCCGCGTGCCGTTGAAGCGCCAGGGCAAGGAATACGCGGCGCGCTGTCCGTTCCATGACGAGCGATCGGCGTCGTTCACGGTCTCCCCCACCAAGCAGTTCTATCACTGCTTCGGCTGTGGTGCGCACGGTACCGCGATCAGCTTCCTGATGAACTACGACCGCCTCGAGTTCCTCGATGCGGTGGATGAGCTGGCCAAGCGCGCGGGCATGGAAGTGCCGCGCAGCGAGAACCCGCGCAGCCCGCAGCAGCAGGACGACAGCCGCGAGCTGTACTCGGCGCTGGATGCCGCGACCAAGTTCTTCCAGAACAACCTGCAGGGCAGCGACAAGGCCCGCAGCTACCTGGATGGCCGTGGCGTGGACGAAGAGAACCGCGCGCGCTTCCAGATCGGCTACGCACCGGATGGCTACAGCGGCCTGCGCGATGCGCTGGGCAAGGACGAGCGGCGCATGAAGCTGCTCGACCGCGCCGGCCTGTTCTCCAAGAACGATCGCGGCCACGTCTACGACAAGTTCCGCGACCGGGTGATGTTCCCGATCTTCGACCGCCGTGGCCGGGTGATCGCGTTCGGTGGCCGCGTGTTCGAGAAGGACGACGGCCCCAAGTACCTCAACTCACCCGAGACCGCGCTGTTCCACAAGGGCCGCGAGCTGTACGGCCTGTGGCAGGTGCGCCAGGCCAACCAGAAGATCGAGCGGCTGATCGTGGTCGAGGGCTACATGGACGTGGTCTCGCTGTTCCAGTTCGGCGTCACCCAGGCGGTGGCAACACTGGGTACCGCGACCACGCCGGACCATGCCGAGCTGCTGTTCCGCAACGCACCGGATGTGTTCTTCTGCTTCGACGGCGACGCCGCCGGCCGCCGCGCCGGCTGGAAGGCGCTGGAGTCGGTGTTGCCGCGCATGAAGGATGGCCGCCAGGCCTTCTTCCTGTTCCTGCCCGATGGCGAGGACCCGGACACCATCGTGCGCAAGGAAGGCGCCGAGGCCTTCAACGAACGCCTGAAGCAGGCCACCCCGCTGTCGCAGTTCTTCTTCGATGAACTGACCCGCGAGATCAACCTGGGCACGCTCGATGGCAAGGCACGCCTGGCCGAGCGGGCCAAGCCGATGCTGGCGCAGATTCCCGACGGCGCCTTCGGCGATCTGATGAAGCAGCAGCTGGCGCAGCTGACCGGCCTTGGCGGCAACGCCCAGGCCGCACGCGCGCCGATGCCGCAGCGCCAGCCCTCGCGAACGATCCAGCCCGTGGCCAAGCGCAGCCTGGTACGCGGCGCGATCGCCGTGCTGCTGCAGCAGCCGTCGCTGGCACTGACGCTGGGCGGCAAGCACCACTTCCAGGGCCTGCGCCTGCCCGGCGTGGAGCTGCTGCTGGAGCTGCTGGGCCTGGTCGAACAGCGCCCGGACATCAGCACCGGCGCCCTGCTGGAGCACTTCGACGGGCGTGAGGAGCAAGCGTCGCTGCATACCCTGGCCGCGCAGACAATGCCGGGCGACGATGCGAGCTGGACCCAGGAACTGCACGATGCCGTCGCCCAGCTGGAGAAACAGCTGCTGGTGCAACGTCTGGAAGAGCTGTTGGCAAAGCAGCGGCAGCAGGGTCTGGACGATACTGACAAGTACGAACTGCGCGAGCTGCTGAAGGCCCGCGCCGGACTGCGCCTGTAGCGGCAGAACGTTTTCCCGGAGAGGACCATGCTGCTGCGCCTGACCTGCCTGCTGTTGTTGTCGCTCTGCCTGCCGCTGACGGCCCTGGCCGAAGACGCGCCCCTCAACGAAGTCCGCCCCGGCCTGTATGCCGGTGGCCAGCCCAGCGCTGTACAGCTGCAGGCCCTGGCCGCACAGGGCGTACGCACCGTGATCGACCTGCGCCAGCCCGGCGAGGACCGGGGTTTCGATGAAACCCGCGTCGCCGAATCACTGGGCCTGCGCTACGTGCGCATTCCCGTGGCCGGCGCCGAGGGGCTCGATGCCGCCAACGTACGCGCGGTGCACCAGGCCCTGCAGCAGAGCCAGGGGCCGGTGCTGCTGCACTGCGCCTCCGGCAACCGCGCCGGTGCCGTGCTCGGCCTGGTCAATGCACGCTACGAACACGCCAGCCCGGAACAGGCCCTGCAGCTCGGCCAGCGTGCCGGCCTGAAGTCGCTGGAAGCCGCCACCCGCCAGCGCCTGGCCACACCGGTCACCTCGCCCTGAACCCTCCGCACCAAGGACTCTGCCCACCATGACCCGCTGGTGGTCGCGCCTGCGACCGGACAATTTCACCCTCGCCCTGCTGTGCACCGTCGGCCTGGCCTCGCTGCTGCCGATGAAGGGCGCCGCCGCCATCGTCCTCGACGATGTCACCACCGTCGCCATTGCCGCGCTGTTCTTCCTGCATGGCGCACGCCTGCCGCGCGAATCGATCATCGGCGGCATGCTGCACTGGCGGCTGCACCTGACCATCCTCGCCTGCACCTTCATCCTGTTCCCGCTGCTGGGGCTGATGTTCAAGCCACTGTCGGGCTGGCTGCTGACCCCGGAGCTGTACCTGGGTGTGCTGTTCCTGTGCACCCTGCCCTCCACCGTGCAGTCGTCCATCGCGTTCACCTCGATGGCCCGCGGCAACGTGCCTGCAGCGGTATGCAGCGCGTCGCTGTCGAGCATCCTCGGCGTGTTCCTGACGCCGCTGCTGCTGACCGCGCTGGCCGGTACCTCCGGCGGCGTGCATGACCCGCTGCACGCGATCGGCGGCATCATGCTGCAGCTGCTGGTGCCGTTCGTGGCCGGCCATCTGCTGCGGCCGTGGATTGCCGGCTGGGTAGAGAGGCAGCGCGCGCTGCTGCGCTACACCGACCAGGCCACCATCCTGCTGGTGGTGTACTCCGCGTTCGGCGAAGCGGTGACCGAAGGGCTGTGGAGCAAGACACCGCTGCTCTCGCTGCTGGCCGTGGCGGTCGTGGCCGCCGTGCTGCTGGGCATCGCCATGCCGCTGATCACCTTCATCGCGCGTCGCCTGCGCTTCAACCGTGAGGACGAGATCGCCATCGTCTTCTGCGGCTCGAAGAAGAGCTTGGCCACCGGCGTGCCGATCGCCAAGGTGCTGTTCGCCGGTGGCAGTCTCGGTGCGATCGTGCTGCCGGTGATGATCTATCACCAGATCCAGCTGATCGTCTGCGGCGTGATCGCGCAGCGTTACGCGCGGCGCAAGCCCTGACCATCGAAGAAATCATCCACGCATGGCGTGGATCTACTGTAGAGCCGAGCCCAAGCTCGGCTGATGATTGGCCACGCGTGGATTCACGGTTCTGCCAGCGTGCCGACGCTCAGCTGCGGCATCCACACCCACAGGTCGTATTGCCAGCCCGCATGAGTATCCACCCGCGGCCCTCGCGCCGCCTGTTCCGGCAATGGCCTGGCCGAGCATCGGTCAAGGCACGCCCAAGTCTCACCACGCTGTGCTCCCAGCCGCACACTATAGATGTCCAGATCACGCAACGCCGATGCCATCGGCCGGGTCTGCATTTCCGGCGGCGCACCGCCCGGCCGCTGCAGCAGGGCGTGCACGTTACCGGTCAGCACGACCATGCGTGCGCCATCGGGCAGGCGCCGGTACAGGCGCCGTAGTTCGGCGGCCATGTGGTCATCGCGGGCCTGGTTGCCGCCCTTGCTGGCATTGACGTCATAGCCAACGACTTCGATCACACGCCCCTGCGACTTCAGCACGCGCAGGCTTTCGATCATCGCCAGCATGTCGCGGCTGCGACGGCCATCGTGCTGGTCATCGCGCACGCTCCAGAAGGCACGCCCGCGCAGCTGCCGGCGTGCCTTCTCGCCGCCGTCGGAAGCCAGGTAATCGTGTAGCGTGGGGGTTTCGCCGCGTGGCAGTTCCAGCGCCAGCACGACCGGGCCGGCGCGGCTGTAGTCGTCCACCAACTGGGGCACCAGCAGCGGGGTCTCGCGGGTACCGTGGAATTCGCCCAGTACCAGCAGGCGATGGTCACCGGCATGCTGGCGGATCTGCGCGGCGGTGTCATCGGCATGCGCACTAAGGGCCATGCCCAGCGTCAGCAGCAGCGCCGCGGTCCAGCGGAAGATCGAATGCATCCCTGCGCCTTCCTTTCCTTGGGGTCAGGAACAGCAATGGCGACGCAGCTGGCGCAGATCAAGTGTAGAGCCGAGCCCGTGCTCGGCTGCTTCTCCGATCAACCCTCAGCCGAGCATGGGCTCGGCTCTACAGGAGATCCACGCCATGCGTGGATGCACCCGCCCCTTACAACCAGGGCAGGATCCAGTGGTCCACCAGCAGGAAGGCGAACAGCGCCATCAGGTAGACGATGGAGTAATAGAACATCTTCATCGAGAACAGCTCGTCCGGCGGGTCCAGCATGCGCCAGGCGTACCAGAGGAACACGGCGTTGAGCACGATCGCGCCGCCCAGGTAGAACGCACCGCTCATGCCCACCAGGTACGGCAGCAGGCAGACCAGCGCCAGCACCACCGAATACACCATGATCTGCTTGCGGGTGTGCACCACGCCGTGGGTCACCGGCAGCATCGGGATCTCCGCCTTGGCGTAGTCCTCGCGGCGGAAGATCGCCAGCGCCCAGAAGTGCGGCGGGGTCCAGATGAAGATGATCAGCACCAGCAGCGACGAGTACGCCCAGTCCGACGAGCCCTGCATGCCGGTCACCGCGGCCCAGCCCAGCATCGGCGGCATCGCGCCGGCCAGGCCACCGATCACGATGTTCTGCGAGGTCGCGCGCTTGAGGTACACGGTATAGATCACCGCATAGCCGATCAGCGAGGCAAAGGTCAGCACGGCGGTGATCAGGTTCACCCACAGCACCAGGATGGTCATCGACAGCACGATCAGCACGCCGGCGAACACCAGCACCTGCCACGGCTTGACCTTGCCCACCACCAGCGGACGCCACGAGGTGCGGGCCATCTGCGCATCGATGTGCGCATCCAGCAGCTGGTTGATCGCCGCCGCAGCCGAGGCCGCCAGCCAGATACCGAGGAAGCCGAGCACGCCGGCGCGCACCTGCTCCCAGCTGGGCACGCCGGGGATGGCCAGGACCATGCCGACCAGGGCGGTGAAGACAATGAGGGCGACGACCTTGGGCTTGGTCAGGTCCCAGTACTGGCGGTAATTGGAAAACATGGAATCAGTCCGGGGCACGCAGGCGGGCCAGCAGGCTGACCAGCACGAACAACAGGGCAACGGCCACGCCGTTGTGGGCCACCGCCACTTCCAGCGGCAGCGCCAGCTTCACATTGAGGATGCCGAGGGTGACCTGCAGCACCAGCAGCGCGATCAGCGCGCTGGCCCAGCCACGCATGCTCGGCAACTGGAACAGGCGCACGCCCAGCCACAGCAGGTAGACGGCCACCACCACCGCGAACAGGCGGTGTGCCATCTGGATGGCGATGCGCGAGGCGCCATCCAGCACGCCCCCTTCGTAGTCCACGCCGATGCCACGCCACAGAGTGAAGCCTTCGACGAAGTTGTGCTGCGGCCACCACTGGTTGGCGCAGCGCGGGAAGTTGTCCAGCGAGGCGCTGCCACCGCCGCAGGCCAGCGCCGCGTAATTGGCGCTGACCCAGCCACCCAGCGCGATCTGGGTGACCAGCACCGCGACGCCGATGCGCAGCAGCCACTTCAGCTTCGGCGCTTCAGCCAGGGTGATCGGCATGTGCGTCGCGCGCCACGCCATCCACACCAGCAGGCCGAACATCAGCATGCCGCCGAGCAGGTGGCCCATCACCACGATGGGCTTGAGCAGCAGGGTCACCGTCCACATGCCCAGCAGGGCCTGGAAGATCACCACGGCCAGGGTCAGCAGGGCCGCACGCGCCAGGTCGATGTTGCTCCAGCGCAGCGCGGCGATCAGCAGGATCGCCTCACCGATCAACGCCAGCACGCTGGCGGTGCCATGCCAGCCCATCATGTACAGCGGTATGCCGGCGGCCACCAGCACGCAGGCGGTCACCACCGCCGTGCTTCCAAATCGCCGCTTGCGCGTGGCCAGCAGTGCCAGAGTCAGGATCTCGATGCCCAGCGCGCCGGCCAGGAAGCGGTGCACCTGCTCACGCCAGGCCTTGTGGGTCTCCAGCGGGCGGATCTCCGCCGCCGGGTGGCCGATGGTCTCTTCCACGTGCTGCGGCCAGGTGGCCTGGCCATAGCAGGTCGGCCAGTCCGGGCAGCTCAGGCCGGCATCGGACAGGCGCACGAACGCGCCGAACATGATCGTGCTCGCGGTCATGATCATGGCGAACCACGCCAGGCGGTGGAAATTGCGGTGCAGCGCCGGACGCGCGGAAAGGCTCATCAAACGGGACTCACTTCAGTTTCAGCAACGTGGCCATGTCCTTGCGCAGGCCACCGAGGTCGGAGCCCGGGGCATGGCGCATGATCACGAAGCCGTTCGGATCGATCACGTAGACCGGCAGTCCCGCCGGATCATCGACGCCCGGCAACGCCGCGCGCAGGGCTGGCGACGGAGCCAGCGGCCGCAGCGCGGGCAGCGAGGCGATCGACGCCGGTGGCGTACCCAGCCACAGGATCTCGACATTATCGGCGTTATGGCCGAACAGCTGCCACACCTTGCCCAGTCCCTGCGACAAAGTGACGCACTGCGCGTCGCAGGCGCCGGATGGGGCCACCAGCAGGCGCCAGGTGCGGGCCTCGGGATTCCAGGCATAGGGCTGGCCACTGGCCAGGGTCGGCGCCTGCTGGCGCAGGTCCACCGGCGGCTTCAGCAGCTGGCCGGCGTTGCGGTGCCCGGTCGGCTGCCAGCCGGAGAAGCGCAGTACCGCGGCCAGCGCCACCGCCCCGAAGAACACGGCAAACAGCAGCACCAGGGTCCGGCGGCCGGAGCCGCGCGCCTGCGGGGACGTAGCAGTGTTCATGCGGGGCATTTTCTCATGGTTGGGCAAGGGATGCGGGTGGGGTGCCCCGGTAGTGCCGGCCGCTGGCCGGCATCCAGGAATCCGATGGGATGCCGGCCAGCGCCCGGCACTACCGGGCCATGGAGCGTCTCCTACGCCGCTCCAGCACCAGCGCAACGACCAGCACGGTCAGGGCCAGCCCGAACCACTGCACGGCGTAGCCCAGGTGACGCTGCGGCGGCAGTGTGTTCGGCAGCAGGTCCAGGTCGCGTTCGTCGCCGAAAGGCAGTGCCGGATCCAGGCGCAGGACGCGTTCGGGTAACGCCTGCAGCCCCAGCGCGCGCGCCAGGCCTTCGGCGGGCAAGCGACTGGCCAGCCAACGCCCGGCCTCGCCAGTGGCGGAGAACGCCGGGCCCAGTGCCAGTCCCGCCGACGGCGGCGGTGCCAGCAACCCACGCACGGCCACCGGTGAAGGCGGCGCCGGCACATCCGGCAACGTGCGATCCGGCGGCAGCGCACGCCAGCCGAGATCGACCAGCAGCACGCTGCCATCGTCACTGCGGAACGGGCGATAGATCTTCACCCCGGCGCGGCCATGCCGGGTCTGGTTGTCGAGCAGCACCACGCCGGGCAGGAAGCGGCCGTGGTCGGCCACGCCGTGCAACGCGCCGGGCGCCGCCAGGGCCTGCGACAACGGAAGCGCTTGCGCCACAGCTGGACCCTGCGCATCCAACATTGCCTGTTTGGCATGCATGCGCTGCAGTTGCCACAGCCCCAATGCGCTGAAACCGGCCATCGCCAGCACCGCCAGCAGCCATCCGATCACGCGCGTGTGCTGGCGCATCATGACAAGTCCGCGCAAACGCGGTCAGATAGGCGCATCCACCCTGCCCTCGAGCCGCGCATGAGTGATTCGCTGAAGACCCTGCTGGTAATCGCGTTTCTGATCGTCATCGTCTGGAATCTGGGCGCCGGCCTGTATTACCTGCTGGTCGACCGCGGCCAGACCAAGCGCACGGTCAACGCACTGACCCGCCGCATCGCGGTGTCGGTGGCGTTGATCCTGCTGGTGATCGTGAGCATCTACATGGGCTGGATCAAACCGCACGGCATCGGCGGCTGACACCACCGATGCCCGCCTGATCAAAGCACGTAGACGAACAGGAACAGCATCAGCCACACCACGTCGACGAAGTGCCAGTACCACGCGGCGGCTTCGAAACCGAAATGGTTGTCGCGGGTGAAGTGTCCCTTCGCCGAACGCAGCCACATCACGATCAGCATGATCGTGCCCAGCAGCACGTGCGCGCCGTGGAAGCCGGTCAGCATGAAGAACGTCGAACCGTAGATGCCCGAGCCGAGCGTCAGGTTCAGTTCCTTGTAGGCGTGAATGTACTCCTCCGCCTGCAGGGTCAGGAAGCCCAGGCCAAGCACCACGGTCAGGCCCAGCCAGATCAGCAGCTGGCGGCGGTTGCCGGCCTTCAGCGCGTGGTGGGCGATGGTCAGGGTCACGCCGGAGGTGAGCAGGATCAGCGTATTGATCAGTGGCAGGCCCCAGGCCGGGATGGTCTGGAACGCGCCGCCGATCGCTGCCGGGCCATTGGTCGGCCATCCGGCGGAATAGCCCTGCCAGAGCAGCTCGTTGGTCATCACCCCGCGGCCTTCGCCGCTGAGCCACGACAGGCCCAGGTTGCGGGTGTAGAACAGCGCACCGAAGAAGGCACCGAAGAACATCACCTCGGAGAAGATGAACCAGATCATCCCCATCCGGAACGAGCCATCGACCTGGTGGTTGTAGTTGCCCGCCTGCGACTCGCGCACCACGTCGCTGAACCACCAGAACAGGGTCAGCACCAGCATCGCGATGCCGATGTAGAACGTCCAGCGTCCCCAGCTGGCATCGTTGAGCCAGCTGGCCACGCCCACCATGGTCACCATCATCGCGATGGACCCCACGAACGGCCATTTGCTCTGGGCCGGGACGAAGTACACGTTGGCATCGGTCGGTGTCTGGGCCATGTCGGTATCCGGGTCAGGGTGCGGCGTGCGCGCCGTCCGAGGTGGCGGCCGGAGCCAGCCGATCGGACAGCGCGTCGTTGCGGTAGAAGGTGTAGGACAAGGTGATCGTCTTGATCTCCGGCGGCAGGTCCGGATCGACGATGAAGCGCACCGGCATGTCGCGCTTCTCGCCGGCCTGCAGCGTCTGCGCGGTGAAACAGAAGCACTCGGTCTTGCTGAAGAAGCCCGACGCACGCGCCGGCGCCACCGACGGTACCGCGCTGCCGACCACCGCCTGCTGGCTGTCGTTGCGGGCGAAGTACAGCGCCTCGTTGAGCTCGCCCGGCACCACGTCCATGGTCAACTGTTCGGGATGGAACGACCAGGGCAGGCGCGAGTTGACGCCGCCATCGAACTCCACGCGCACGGTGCGCTTGCCGGCCGCCGCGCCGGCACTCGCTTCGCCACCGGGACCGCGTTCCAGGCGCACGCCGAACACCTTTTCGCAGGCGATGCGGTACAGCGGTACCAGCGAGAACGTGAGCAGGAACACCGCCACCGCCACGCCGATCAGGCGCGGCAGCCCGGCGCTGGGTGACGGCGTGCTGGCCGGTGCCTCGCTCATCGGCCGATCACCCCGCTGAGGATGAAGCCGACGTAGACCAGCACGGCGATGGCGCCGACCCACATCGCCGTGCGCTTCGCACGCTGGCGCTGCTGTTCGATGCCTTGGCGTTGGCTGTCGCCGTGGTAGAGCCGACCGCTGGTCGGCTGCTTTTCGTTGTTGTAGAGCCGAGCCATGCTCGGCTGCTTTTCGTCAGTCGAGCCTGGCTCGACGCTACCGATCGGGAGCGGGCTCTCGTTATGCATGCCCCACCTCAATGCGTGATGTCGTCATGCGCCAGATCCCCCGGGCGGATGGTCGGCGGCGTGGTGAAGGTATGCGCCGGTGCCGGCGACGGCAGCGTCCATTCCAGGCCGCGCGCACCTTCCCACGATCGGGCCTCGGCCTTCTCGCCGTTGCGCAGCGAGGACAGCAGGATCGCGGCCATCATGAACGGGGTGACGAACATGCCGAACGCACCGATCGAGCTGATCAGGTTCCAGTCGGCGAAGGCCACGCTGTAATCGGGAATGCGGCGCGGCATGCCGGCCAGGCCGAGGAAGTGCTGCGGGAAGAACAGCAGGTTGACGAACACGATCGACCACCAGAAGTGCACCTTGGCCCACTTCTCGCTGTACATCCGCCCGGTCCACTTCGGCCACCAGTAGTACACCGCGGCGATCAGCGCGAACACCGCGCCGGTCACCAGCACGTAGTGGAAGTGCGCGACCACGAAGTAGGTGTCGTGGTACTGGAAGTCGGCGGCCACGATGGCCAGCATCAGGCCGGAGAAGCCACCGATGGTGAACAGGATGACGAAGGCCACCGACCACAGCATCGGCGCCTCGAACGTCAGCGAGCCACGCCACATCGTGCTGACCCAGTTGAACACCTTCACGCCCGTCGGGATCGAGATCAGCATGGTGGCGAACATGAAGTAGATCTCGCCGCCCAGCGGCATGCCCACGGTGAACATGTGGTGGGCCCAGACGATGAACGACAGGAACGCGATCGCGGCGGTGGCGTACACCATCGCCTGGTAGCCGAACAGCGGCTTGCGGCTGAAGGTCGGGATGATCTCGCTGACCACGCCGAAGGCGGGCAGGATCATGATGTAGACCTCGGGGTGGCCGAAGAACCAGAAGATGTGCTGGTACATCACCGGGTCACCGCCACCGGCGGCATTGAAGAAGCTGGTGCCGAAGAACTTGTCGGTCAGCAGCATGGTCACCGCGCCGGCCAGCACCGGCATCACCGCGATCAGCAGGAAGGCGGTGATCAGCCAGGCCCAGCAGAAGATCGGCATCTTCAGCAGGTCGATGCCCGGCGCGCGCATGTTGAGCACGGTGGCGATGATGTTGATCGCACCCATGATCGAGCTGATGCCGGCCACGTGGATGGCGAACACGCTGAAGGCCACGTTGTAGCCGCCCTGCAGCGACAGCGGCGGGTACAGCGTCCAGCCGCCGGCCGGCGCACCACCGGGCAGGAACAGGGTCAGCAGCAGCAGGCTGAAGGCCACCGGCAACAGCCAGAACGACCAGTTGTTCATGCGCGGCAGCGCCATGTCCGGCGCGCCGATCTGCAGCGGAATCATCCAGTTGGCCAGTCCGACGAAGGCCGGCATCACGCCACCGAAGATCATCACCAGTGCGTGCACGGTGGTCATCTGGTTGAAGAACTCGGGCTTGACGAACTGCAGGCCCGGCTGTGCCAGCTCGGCGCGGATCACTACGCTCATCGCCGCACCGATGATGAACATGATGAAGCTGAAACCCAGGTACAGCGTGCCGATGTCCTTGTGGTTGGTCGAGAAGAACCAACGCTCGAAGAAACTCTGCTGGTGATGGTGATCGTCGTGCCCAACTGCCGAGTGCGCCATTGCAAAACACCTCTCAGAATCGGTTGTCACCACGGCCGCGAACGGCCGCGGGCTTTACATCACGCTCCGCTGGCCGCGGTGGCAGGCGCGCTGCCGGCTTCAGCAGCGGCAGGCGCAGCAGGTGCCTCCCCCGTCGGTGCAGTCGGCTCGGCAGGTGCCGCAGGCGTTGCCGGCTCGGCGGGCGGCGCCGGCTTGCGCTGCGCCAGCCACTGCTTGAACTCTTCCTTGGACACCGCCTCGACCACGATCGGCATGAAGCCATGGTCCTTGCCGCACAGCTCGGCGCACTGGCCCCGGTACACGCCGGGCTGCTCGATGCTGGTCCAGGCTTCATTGATGAAGCCGGGGATGGCGTCCTGCTTCCAGCCCAGCGCCGGCACCCACCAGGCGTGGATCACGTCATCGGAGGTGATGACGAAGCGCACCTTGGTATCGACCGGCAGCACCAGGCGGTTGTCGACATCCAGCAGGTAGTGCGGATGGCTTTCGCGGGTCGGCACGATGCCGCTCTGCCGCACGCGGTCGGACTCGCGGTCCAGGCGGCTGGTGAAGGTGACGTTCTCGCCGAGGTATTCGTACTTCCACATCCACTGGTAGCCGGTGACCTTCACCGTCATCTCGGCATCGCGGGTGTCGTACATCTTGATCAGGTTGGCCGTGGCCGGCCAGGCCATCACGATCAGGATGATCACCGGGATCACCGTCCAGATGATCTCGGCCTTGGTGTTGTGGCTGAAGGTGGCGGCGACCGCGCCCTTGGATTTGCGGAACTTGAAAATGGCGTAGGCCATCGCACCGAACACGATGACGCCGATCACCGTGCAGATGATCAACGAGAGATTGTTCGATTCCCAGGCCAGGCGCGAGGTCTGGGTCACCCCCTTGCCCATGTTCAGCTGCCACGGCTTGGGATCGGCCGCCTGGGCCCAGGCCAACGCCGGCATCAGTCCCCCGGCCACCATGGCGGTGACCGCTGCAACGCACTTCGTGCCCCACCTGCTGCTTTGCTTCATTGCCTAGACCCTTAGCGTCGTCGGTTGCCGCCATCGCTGGCGGCGAGCAAGCTTTCAAGTGTCTCTGCAAGCGTCTGACGTTCGGCCGGCGCGAGGAAACTCCCCACCTCCACCTGCCGGCCGCTGGATGCCAGCCGGACCCTCTCATCGTCGGTGAGCAGGCGCACCCAGTGGGGGTGGGCCCGGAACACCGGCGATCCACCGGGTACGGGGATGACCTCCACGTACGCCGGCACTACCCGGATCTCCTCCTGCCGTTCACCACTGCGCCACAAGGCACGCAGTGCCGCCGCCAGCACCAGGCTGTACAGCAGCGCGAACAGGGGGGCGAATGCATTGCCGGCCAACCACCCGAGGGCGGACACCAGCCACATCGCACCCGACAACACGGTGAACAACAGGACGAACTGCCGGGCATCGAGCGCCCGTGGGGGACGCAGCCGCAGCTGCGTACCTGACCCATCCGGAGCTGGAAGCACCTCGATCATGTCGCAACCGCGTTCCTGCCGCGGGAAACGTCTCGATGGTAGCCCCGCCCTCTCGCCGGTAGCAAGGGTGCATTCACACTTTTTCCCATGCTGCAACACAGCATGAGGTCGGCGGCACGAATGACGAATTCAGCACAAATTCTTCCGAGCTTGCTGAACACGCTGAATACACCGCAGCTAGGGGCTATCAGCGCTTCACGAAGGTGGCTGAGGGGCACTTCCGCAACCCGCAAAAATGATTAAAATCGCCAAGTTTTCCACTGGCCGGACCGGCATGAACGCACCTTCCTCCTCCCCTGCCGCCAGCGACGCCCTGCGTCCCGGCGCGCTGCTGTCGCCGGAACTGCCGGCGCCCCCCAACCCGTTCCGCCAGGCCATCACCGATGGCTGGTTGAAGGACGAGGCCAGCCACGTGCGCGAGCTGCTGGCGCAGGCCCGCCTGCCCGCCGAGGAGCAGGCCAAGGTACAGGCGCTGGCCGCCGACCTGGTCGGCCGCGTGCGCGTGCGTGCCAAGGACCAGGGCGCGATCGAAGCCTTCATGCGCCAGTACGACCTGGGCAGCGAGGAAGGCGTGCTGCTGATGTGCGTGGCCGAGGCGCTGCTGCGCATTCCGGACCAGGACACCGCCGACAAGCTGATCCGCGACAAGCTGGCCGATGCCGACTGGGAAAAACACCTGGGCGGCAGCGACTCGGTGCTGGTCAACGCCTCCACCTGGGGCCTGATGCTGACCGGCAAGCTGGTGCAGATGAACGACGCCACCCGCGCCGATGCGCCCAGCGCGTTCAAGCGCCTGGTCGGCCGCGTCGGTGAGCCGGTGGTGCGCCTGGCCGTGCGCCAGGCGATGAAGATCATGGGCCACCAGTTCGTCATGGGCCGCACCATCAGCGAAGCGCTGTCGCGCTCGCACAAGGGCGACAACGCGAACTACCGCTACTCCTTCGACATGCTGGGCGAAGGCGCGCTGACCATGAAGGACGCGCTGCGCTACCTGGAAGACTACCGTCGTGCGATCCACGCCATCGGCGGCGATCACAAGGCACGCGGCGGCCGCCCGGAGGGCGACGTCAACAACGCCCCGGGCATCTCGATCAAGCTGTCGGCGCTGTACCCGCGCTACGAGCACGCCAAGCGCGAGCGCGTGCTGAAGGACCTGGTGCCGGGCGTGCTGGAACTGGCACAACTGGCCAAGAGCTACGGCATCGGCTGCACCGTCGACGCCGAAGAGTCCGACCGCCTGGAACTGTCGCTGGACATCATCGAGCAGGTGTTCTCCGATGCGTCGCTGGCCGGCTGGGATGGCTTCGGTGTGGTCGTGCAGGCCTACCAGAAGCGCACGCCGTACACGATCGACCACCTGGCCGACATGGCGCGCCGCGCCGGTCGCCGCCTGCAGGTGCGCCTGGTCAAGGGCGCCTACTGGGACGCCGAGATCAAGCGCGCGCAGATCGAAGGCTATCCGGGCTACCCGGTGTTCACCCGCAAGCAGAACACCGATGTCTCCTACCTGGCCTGCGCCAAGCGTCTGTTCACCCATGCCGACGCGATCTACCCGATGTTCGCCACGCACAACGCACACACCATCGCGGCCGTGCGCAGCATCGCCAATGGCGGCGTGTACGAGCACCAGAAGCTGCACGGCATGGGCGACGACCTGTACGCCGAAGTGGTGCCGGCCGACCGCTTGAACCTGCCCTGCCGCGTGTATGCGCCGGTCGGTTCGCATGAAGACCTGCTGCCGTACCTGGTGCGTCGCCTGCTGGAAAACGGCGCCAACTCCAGCTTCGTCAACCGCATCACCGACGAGCGCGTGCCGATCGCCGACCTGATCCGCGATCCGGTCGAGATGGTCGCTTCGTTCGAATCGATTCCGCATCCCAAGATCCCGCTGCCGGTTGACCTGCTGCGCAGCCAGAACCACGACAGGAAGAACTCCATGGGCGCCAACCTCGCCAACGACAACGAACTGCGCGCCTTGGCCGAGCAGCTCAACGCAGCCGTCAAGCCATGGCAGGCCGCCCCGCTGGTACCGGGTGCCAACCCGACCGGCGCCTCGCTGCCGGTGACCAACCCGGCCGACACCCGCGAGGTGGTCGGCCAGTGGCAGGCCGCCGATGCCGCCACCGTGCAGAAGGCCCTGGCCAATGCCGTGGCCGCGCAGCCGGCCTGGAACCGCACCCCCGCCGCCAGCCGCGCCGCCATCCTCGAGCACGCCGCCGACCAGCTGGAAGCGCGCATGCCGGAGTTCATGGCGCTGTGCGTGAAGGAAGCCGGCAAGAGCCTGCCCGACGGCATCGCCGAAGTGCGCGAAGCGGTGGACTTCCTGCGCTACTACGCCAAGCAGGCGCGCGAGCAGTTCAGTCACGCCGAGAAGCTGCCGAGCCCGACCGGTGAGTCCAACGAGCTGCAGCTGCATGGCCGCGGCGTGTTCGTCTGCATCAGCCCGTGGAACTTCCCGCTGGCGATCTTCCTGGGCCAGGTCGCTGCCGCACTGGCTGCCGGCAACAGCGTCATCGCCAAGCCGGCCGAGCAGACCAACCTGATCGGCTACTACGCGGTGAAGCTGCTGCATGACGCCGGCGTGCCGGCCGAGGTGGTGCAGTACCTGCCGGGCGACGGTGCCACCGTCGGCGCCGCGCTGACCGCCGACCCGCGCGTGGCTGGCGTGGCCTTCACCGGCTCCACCGACACCGCACGTGCGATCAACCGCGCCATGGCTGCGCGTGACGCCGCCATCGGTGTGCTGATCGCCGAGACCGGTGGCCAGAACGCCTTCATCGCCGACTCCTCGGCGCTGCCGGAACAGCTGGTCAAGGACGCGATCGGTTCGGCCTTCACCTCCGCCGGCCAGCGCTGCTCGGCCGCGCGCGTGCTGTTCGTGCAGGACGACATCGCCGACAAGGTGATGACCATGCTGGCCGGCGCGATGAAGGAACTGAAGGTCGGCAATCCGGGCCTGCTGTCCACCGACGTCGGCCCGGTGATCGACGCCGATGCACTGAAGATCCTGCAGGACCACGCCGAACGCATGGACCGCGAAGCGCGCCTGATCGCCGCCGCCGAGCTGTCCGCCGAAGCGGCCAACGGCACCTTCTTCGCACCGCGCGCGTATGAGCTGAAGGACCTGGGCCAGCTGCACAAGGAAATCTTCGGGCCGGTCCTGCACGTGATCCGCTGGAAGGGCGACCAGCTCGACACGGTGATCGACCAGATCAACGCCACCGGTTACGGCCTGACCCTGGGCGTGCATTCGCGCATTGACGAGACCGTCGACCGCATCAGCAACGGCGTCCACGTCGGCAACGTCTACGTCAACCGCAACCAGATCGGTGCGGTGGTCGGCGTGCAGCCGTTCGGCGGCCAGGGCTTGTCCGGCACCGGCCCGAAGGCCGGCGGTCCGCACTACCTGCTGCGCTTCGCCACCGAAAAGACGGTGACGGTGAACACCACCGCCGCCGGCGGCAACGCCTCGCTGCTGACCCTGGGCGACTGATCGCCCAGTAGTTGCAGTGAACGAAAAACCCCGCGAAAGCGGGGTTTTTTGTGTGCGCTTTTTTTCCTGTAGCGCCGAGCATGGGCTCGGCTACAGAGGCGGGGCGACACTGAACCGGTTGTCCGCCCGCTTCGCCAGCTCGCCCTGCACCCGTGCGATGCGCGTCTCCAGATCGCCTTCCAGCAGCACGTACTCGACACCCTCTGCCTGCAGCTGCGCCAGGTACCACGCATGCTGCTGCGCCCTGAAGGCTTCGCCCACACGCGTACCGTCCTGGTCGAACGGAATATCCGGTGCGCACAGGAACAGCAGGTCGTAGCGTCGTCGTGCCGCCTGCCGCAGCGGCTCCGGTGCCGTGCCGAACATCCAGCCGCTGTACCCCAGCGTCACCCACGGCGTGGTATCGCAGAACAGCCAGCGATGCGCGCGCCGCGCGGCCTCGTCTTCGTGCTGTGGCTGTGTCATTGCAATGCGTAGCAGATCGTCCGGCGTCAGTTCTCCGCCCTGCTGCTCCCACTGGGTGCGGCCGTACTCCGGCACCCAGGCGGTCTGCAGGCGCTCGGCCAGCACGCGCGCCAGCGTGGTCTTGCCGCTGGACTCGCCACCGATGAACGCCACGCGCTGCACATGGCCGGCATACACCTGCGGTGCGAGGCCATGGCGATGCGCATGCGGATCGGCGCGCAGCTGGGTACCACTGGCCTGGCCGACATCGAGCGAGCGTTCCAGCCGTTCATGCCGCACCGGTGCGTTGAAGCAGGCTGCCAGCGCATCGGCAAAACCGTCGCCGTAGTCCTCACCGGTGTACACCGCCTGCACCGGCCCACCGAACAGGTTCAGGCACAGCCAGGCGGTGAAGTCGCGCTGCACCTGTTCGTCATCACTGTCCTGCGGCAGCGCTCGCACTGGCAAGCCATGCTGCATGCACAATGCCGCCAGTCGCGTGTCATCCAGCACCGCCACCGTCGCCTGCGGGAAACGCGCACGCAACCAGCGCTCGCGGCGCTCGGCGCTGTAGCCGGCAAAGCCCGGCTGCGACCAGCCGATCACCAGCAGCTGCTGGCAGCGCGTGGCGGCGAAGTCGATCAGTCGTTCATGGCCGAGATGCAGCGGGCAGAACTTGCCCACTACCAGGCCGCGCGCAACGCGCTCAGGCAGCGGCATCGGCCGCACTGGCCTCGTCGCGCATCAGGTGCCGCCAATGGCGCAGGGCCACCAGCGCATTGATCCAGAAGCCCACGTACAGGATCGAGGTCAGGTGCAGGCCTCGGCTGTAGTACAGCGGCACCGCAACGGTGTTCACCAGCAGCCACACCCACCACGATTCCAGCTTGCGTCGCATCATCAGGATCTGCGCGATCACGCTCAACACCAGCACCGCCGAATCGATGTAGGGCGCATAGGCGTTGGTCAGCCGGGTCAGCATCCAGCCGTAGCCGAACGTGGCCACCACCGCCAGCGGCGCCAGCCAGGCCCATGCCCGCGGCCGCAGCGCGGTGATCGGCAGCGGCGCACCATGGTCGCCACGCAGCCACTGCCACCAGCCCAGCACGCTGATGGCGATGAAGAAGAACTGCAGCACCATGTCTGCGTACAGGTGCGATCGTTCGAACACGGCGGCAAACAAGGCGCAGCCAACGATGCCCAGCCACCAGGTGTGCACGTTGTTGCGGCCGGCCAGCAGGATCGAGCCGGCGACGGCGATGTTGGCAGCCAGCTCCAGCTGGAAGTTCGGATCGGACAGGTTCATCGCCCTATTGTCATGGATCCGCACGCTGCGTGGACAATCCGGTAGATCCACGCCATGCGTGGATGCCCCGAGCCGCCCCACAAAAAGAAAGCCCCGCTTGCGCGGGGCCTCCTTCGTCCTGCGTCAGGCAATCGCCTGGATCAGAACTTGTACTGCATCGAAGCCGCCAGCACGTCGCCGCTGACCTTGTACTTGCCGGTCACGGTGTTGCCGGTCGGCGAGGTCGAGGTGATGTTCGGATCCTTGGTGAACAGGTGGGTGTAGCCCACGCTGTATTCCATCTTGTCCGATGCCGCGTAGGTCAGGCCCAGCGACAGCCACTTGCGGGTGGTGTCCGGCACGCGCACGTCGCGGTGGGCGTCGGTGGTCGGGGTCTGGTCGTAGGCGAGACCGCCGCGCAGGGTCAGCTTTTCGTTCATGCGGTACTCGGTACCGATCGACGCGAAAGTGGTGTCGCGGTAGTGGAACGGCAGCACGCTGTCCGGCTGGTTGGAGTCATAGTCGACGACGACCTGGTCGAACTTGCTCCAGGCGGTACGCGAGACGTCGGCCATGATCTTCCACTGGTCGTTCACGCGGTGGGTGAAGCTGACGGTGGCGCTGGCCGGCAGGGTGATCGAGGCACGACCCTTGCTGTCGATGAAGGTGCCCGGAGCGGCAGCGGCCAGGAAGGCCGCGGCGTTGCCCGGAATGGTGAAGTCGGCCTTGCCGTCATTGATCTTGTGCTTGACCTGCGAGCGGTAGCTGAAGGCGATGTTGGTGCCTTCCACCGGGCTGACGGTCATGCCCAGGGTGTAGCCCATGGACACTTCGTCACCCTTGATGCGCAGGAAGCCATCGGCGGTGCCCGGAGCGAAGCCCTGCTGGGCCATGGCCGCAGCGGCCTGTTTCGAGGCAGCAAGGGCCTGAGCCGGGGTGCCACCGGCGGCCAGAACGGCAGCGGCAGCCTTCTGCTGGGCGCTGGCGTTGATCGCGGTGCCGGTATCGACGGCGCTGGTCAGGTCGACGTTCAGACGCTCGGCGAACACCGAAGCACCGAACGACAGGTACGGGTTGACGTCGTAGGAGAACGCCACGCCCAGGTCGATCGCCTGCAGCTCGGTCTTGACGCCGTTGTAGCGGCCGACCCAGTCACGGTCGTATTCGGTCTTGAAGCCGAACGGCACGGTCAGCGAGGCGCCGAAGTGCATGTTCTCCTTCTCGCCGAACGGCAGGTGGAAGTAGGCCGCCGGGACCGGGGCGATCATGCCGGCGTCGCCGCCGTTGCCGCCGGAAATCGGAGCGCCGTTGGCGTACTTGCCCTGGCCACGGAACTTGGCACCGAAGCTGATGGCGCTGACGTCGCCCTGCAGCATGGTGCCGTCGAGCAGGCGCATGGAGGCCGGGTTGGTGGCGATGACCGAGGCGTCGCCCTCGGCCGAGGTGGAGCCGGCGAACGCGCGGCCCAGGCCCTTGGCACTGTTTTCCTTCAGCTGGAAGGCGGCAGCGTTGGCGTCGGCGGCGGCCAGCGCACCGGCAACGCCGACGGCCAGCAGGGTCAGACGGGCAATGGTGGAAGCGGTTTGCATCGTAGTTCTCTCTCCGGTAAGCGGTGATGTTGCTCTGAGTGCGCCTGCGCCCGGCAGGTCCTGGGACCCATCGGAGCGCGCCGGATTCCCCTCCCGACATACGACGCCGTATGCGAGTATTACCCAGAGCTGTTAATGAAACAATAACAGCAGTGGCGGTTTTTTCGTCCCAAAAGCTGAACAGGACAATCCCCGCCGCAAGCGCCCGCACGCTAGGCTAGTGCCCATGTTCGTCTCCCTCCCGTCGCGCAAGAAGGCGGCCCTGCGCTGGGCCACGCCCGTGCTGTTTGCGGCACTGTGGCTGGCGTTCCTGTGGTCGATCTCGCGTCCGGACGATGCCCGCGGCAGCCTCTGGCTGGACTGGGGGGCCCTGTCCACCGGCCTGACCCACCCGCTGGACTGGTGGGCGACCCTGCAGGACGGCAGCGTGCTGCGCCTGTTCACCGCCTTGTTCCTGCATGCCGACTGGTCGCACCTGCTGGGCAACCTGGTGTTCCTGCTGATCTTCGGCCTGCCCGCCGAGCGGGTGCTGGGCCCGTGGCGGCTGCTGCTGCTGTTCCTGGTCGGCGGCGCGGTGTCCAACCTGGTGGCGATCTACACCATGGGCAGCCCGGACCAGATCATCATCGGTGCCAGCGGTGCGGTGTCCGCACTGATCGGCGCCTACCTGGCCCTGTTCCCGGGCGCCCGGCTGGGCGTGGTGATCCCGCTCGGCCTGTTCCTGGAGTTCGTGCGCGCCCCGGCCTACCTGCTGATCGGTGTCTGGGCCGCGTTGCAGGTCGTATTCGCCCATATCGGCCCCAGCTTCGGCATGGTGGCCTGGTGGGCGCACATCGGCGGCTTCGTGTTCGGCGTGGTGTACGGGGTCTACGTGCGGGCGGCCATCGCCCGCCGCCTGCGCAAGCGCCACGGCTTCTGACCCCTGGTAGTGCCGGCCGCTGGCCGGCTCCACGCGCACCCGCTCGTTCGTGGCGTCGAGCGTGCTCGACTCCTTCATCGATATGGATCTGCTCCGTCCGCGATGACGCCGAATGCGTCACTCGCGACTGACCACCAACGTGTTGTGGTGGGTATCGAACAGCAGCGTAGCGCCGTCATCCAGCACCACGAAGTACTCAAAGAACGGCAACTCGCCGAGCAAAGGAATCAGTTCACTTGCCTGCAGAGTCCAGATCGGCCACGGCAATGCGCGCTCATCTGACGCTACCAGGCACATTTCACCGTTCACTTCCGCCAGCAGTTCAGCCAGGCAGGAAAGGCCTTCATCGCTGCTGTCGTATTGGATCGTCTGATCAGACGTCGCTTTGCCTGCCCACCAATAGACAAAGCGCGGATCGATTCCATGGCGGACCGCCAGGGATTCCAGCAAGGTGGCGGCCCGGTCAGGTGGCAGCGGATCACGACCAAGCAGTTGGCTGATCGTGGTCGCGAGGTTCGAATCATCCATGGGCCGATTCTATCGGGCGACACCTCGGCCGCGCCGCCTTCCAGATGAACAGGGCGTCCGCCGGGCATGGCCCGGCGCTACCGCTAGGGCTTGGCCGGGACCGGTGCGGGCTTGGCCTCCGGCGTGCTGTCCGCCTTCGGTTCGACCTTCGGCTCCGGCTTTGCTTCCGGCTTCGCCGCGGCAGCCTTCGCGGCCTTGGCCGCATCTGCCTTCGCGGCCTTGGCCGCATCTGCCTTCGCGGCCTTGGCCGCATCTGCCTTCGCCGCCTCGGCCTTCAACCGTACAGCCACCGAACCCGGGTTCTTCAGCTCGGCCAGCGCGTCGTTGATCGGGCCATCGCCCGGCAGCACCGCACCGGCGTGGTAGCCCTCGGTGCCTTCGTCGTCGCCGCGCAGATGGCCCGGCAGGGTCGCTTCGCTGTAGTCGCTCAGGCTGGCCGGCAGTGCATCCTCGGCCGGCGTGGCGGCGGGCTTCAGTTCGACATCCGGCACGATGCCGGTGGCCTGGATCGACTTGCCGCTGGGCGTGTAATAGCGCGCGGTGGTCAGCTTCACCGAATCACCGTTGTCCAGCGGCAGCACGGTCTGCACCGAGCCCTTGCCGAAGGTGCGGCTGCCGACCACGCGCGCCCGCTTGTTGTCGCGCAGCGCACCGGCCAGCACTTCCGATGCACTGGCCGAACCGGCATCGGCCAGCACCACCACCGGTGCGCCCTTCAGCAGATCGCCCGGGGTCGCGTCGAAACGGGCATCGCTGATGCTGATGCGACCGCGGGTGCTGACGATGTTGCCCTTGTCGAGCAGATCATCGGCCACCTGCACCGCAGCAGTCAGCAGGCCACCCGGGTTGCTGCGCAGGTCCAGCACCAGACCCTTGAGCTGGCCACCGGACTGCTTCTGCAGCTGCTGCACGTGCTTCTGGAAGTCCGAACCGGTATCGGCCTGGAAGGTGCTCAGGCGGATGTAGCCATAACCCGGCTCCAGCAGGCGGCTGCGCACGCTGGTCACGCGGATGGTCTGGCGGGTCAGACTGACATCGAACGGCTTCGGCTTGCCCTCGCGCACGATGGTCAGCACTACCTTGCTGCCGGCCGGGCCGCGCAGCGGTTCGCTGGCATCGATCGCACTGATCGGCTTGCCGTCGATGGCGATGATCAGGTCACCGGCGAGGATGCCGGCCTTGGCCGCCGGCGTGTCGTCGATCGGCGAGATCACCTTCATGCTGGCGTTGTCCGGCTGCTGCTGCAGTTCCACGCCGATGCCTTCGTAGGCACCATTGGCCTGCTCGTCGAAGGCCTGCGCGTCTTCCTTGTTGAAGTAGGTGCTGTGCGGATCGAGGTCGAGCAGCAGGCCACGCACCGCCGCCTGCATCAGCTTCTTGTCATCGACCGGGTCGACATAGGCGGCACGCACCGCGTTGTACACGGCCACGAAGCGGCGGATTTCCTCCAGCGGCACCTTCGAGGTCACCGCCTCCTCGCTGTTCGCTGCCTGCCCACTGGTTTCCTGGCTCGGAGCGGGCGCGGTCTGCTGCGCCCAGGACAGCGCTGGCAACAGGGCCAGCAAGAGGGTGGCGGTACGGGCTGCGCGCATGGATCACTCCTGTCGACGTTGGCATCGTGCCCAAGGCACATGCGTCGATTATGCGCGAAGCACAGCTAAATTCCCGTTGAATCCGCCCGCCACGCGACAGCGCCGGATTCAGCGCCGCTGCAGCCAGCTGTCGGGGTTGACCGGCTGCCCGCCCCGGCGCAGCTCGAAGTACAGCGCGGTCACGCCCTGGCCACCGGAATTGCCGACCTTGGCCACCGCATCGCCGCGGCTGACCCGCGCGCCGGCATCCTTCAGCAGGGTGTCGTTGTGGGCGTACAGGCTCATGTAGCCGTTGCCGTGGTCCACGATCAGGATCATGCCGTAGCCGGTCATCCAGTCGGAGAACACCACGGTGCCGTCGGCCACGGCGGTGACGGTGCTGCCGGCCGGCGCACCGATCAGTACGCCGCTGCTGGTGCGGCCATCGGGCAGCTTGCCGCCATAGCGCGCCAACAGGTTGCCGGACAACGGCCAGCCCAGGCCACCGACCTTCGGGGCCGGTGCGGAAGCCACCGCCGGCGGAACCTTGGTGGGCGGTGGCGGCCGTCCCTGTGCCGCTGCCTGGCGTGCGGCACGTTCGGCGGCCGCCTTCTCCGCGGCCGCACGGCGTGCAGCCGCGCGACGCTCGGCCTCGGCACGGGCGGCGGCCGCACGCAGATTGGCCAGCAGTGTTTCCAGCGCCTTGGCATCCTGGCCCAGCGCCTGTTCCTTCTCGCGCTGGTCCTTGAAGCGCTCGTCCAGCGAGGCAACCGTCTTTGCGCGATCGCGGCGATCGACTTCCAGGGCCGCTGCCTGCTGCTTCTGGTCCTGCTGCGCGCCCTGCAGCTTCTGCTTGCGCTCGGCGATCTGCGCCTGCAGCGCTTCCAGTTCCTTCAGGTCAGCCGTCAGCGTGGTGATGCGCTGTGCCCGCTCGCGCTGCAGGTAGCGGTGGTAGGCCAGGGCACGGTTGGCATCGGCCACCGTGTCCTGCGACAACAGCAGTTTCAACGGTGCATGGTTGCCCAGCTGGTAGGCCGCGCGCAGCAGGCCGGCCAGCTCGCGGTGCTGCTGGGCGAGGTTGGCCTGCAACGTGCTGCGGCGCTGTTCGGCCTCGGCCAGGGCCCTTCCCTGCTCGCGCAGCGCGGTTTCGGTCTGCGCAAGCGCACGGCCG
Organism: Stenotrophomonas maltophilia; assembly: GCF_003205835.1. Classification (GTDB taxonomy): domain Bacteria; phylum Pseudomonadota; class Gammaproteobacteria; order Xanthomonadales; family Xanthomonadaceae; genus Stenotrophomonas; species Stenotrophomonas riyadhensis. The sequence goes on along the minus strand of NZ_CP029773.1, from coordinate 346,812 downwards.
GTGCGGGCCACCTTTTCATCTGCCTCACGCAGCTGCTGTGAGGCCTGGCCGCGCTGGCCCTCGATCTGCCGACGCTCCTGCGCCACGCCCTTCAGCTCACTACGCAGCTTCTGCAGCTTGCGCTCGGTCTCGCGCGTGGTCTGCGCGGCGCCCGGCAGCGGCAGCGCCAGGGCGATCGCCAGCCCCAACAGCAGGCAGCGCCCGCCGCGGGCGGCGGCGATGTGATGTCGGCGTGATGGCAAGGCGTTGTCGCGCAAGGGCTTTCCAGTGACTTCAGGCAGTTGCAGGGGCTACCGGGGAATGGTGACATCTCCGCACGCGGCCTGCCAGCCGCACATCCATCGAGGTCCCCATGAAAGCTCTTTCCATTCCGCTGCTGTTGGGCGTACTACTGGCCACCGGGCCAGTCTGTGCCCAGGAGAACATCAGCAAGGTCAACGGCAGCATCAGCGCCGAAGCCGGCCAACGCTACGGCAAGCTGGATACCGTCAACGGCGGTATCCGCGTCGGTGAAGGCGTCGAGACCGGCAGCATCGATACCGTCAACGGCGGGGTGAAGGTCGCCGACCGCGCACGCACCGGCAAGATCGAAACAGTCAACGGCGGTGTGCGCCTGGGCCGCGAAGTCATCGCGCGCGGCAGCGTCAGCACTGTCAACGGCAGCATCTTCACCGACCGCGGCAGCGAGGTCGAAGGCGGCGTTGAAACCGTGAACGGCGGCATCGGTCTGGTCGAAAGCCGCGTCGGCAAGGACGTCGAGACCGTCAACGGTGACATCACCGTGGGCATCGGCTCGCAGGTCAACGGCGGCGTGCACGTGCGCAAACCGAACTTCAGCGTCTCGCTGACCGCCAGCCGCAAGCCGCGCGTGATCATCGGCCCGAATGCGGTGGTCAACGGCTCCCTGCAGTTCGAACGCGAAGTGGTGCTGTACGTGCATCGCACCGCCCGCATCGGGCCGGTCACCGGCGCCGAGCCGATCCCGTTCGATACCGAAACCGCCCCCGCGGACTGAGCGCACCGGCCTTCGGGTTCGGTGATACTCGCTGATACCGGTCGTACAAGACGTGCGGCCGCCCTTTGTTTCCCAGGAATCGATGATGCCCCGCAAACTCCTCCTGTGCCTGGCCGCTGCGGCCGCGCTCAGTGCCTGCAAAGGCGAAGACACGCCGGCCGCCGCGCCGGCCACCGACACCGCCGCTGCGAAGCCGGCCGCCCATCAGTTCTCCCCGGAGATCAACGCCGGCGATTTCGCCGAGATGGTCAAGACCCTGGCTTCGGATGAGTTCGAAGGCCGCGCCCCGGGCAGCAAGGGCGAGGAACTGACGGTCAACTACATCCGCGACCAGATGCAGCGCATCGGCCTGCAGCCCGGCAACGGCGACAGCTGGTTCCAGGATGTGCCGATGACCGAGACCACGGCCGACGAATCGACCGTGTTGAAGATCACCCAGGGCGGCAAGACCACCGAGCTGAAGTTCGGCACCGACATGGTGGTCGGCACCCGTACCGGCCAGGCCGAGGTGAAGGTCGATGCCAGCGACCTGGTGTTCGTCGGCTACGGCGTTGACGCGCCGGAGCAGAAGTGGAACGACTACGCCGGCCAGGACTGGAAGGGCAAGACGGTCGTCATGTTCGTCAACGATCCGGGCTTCCATGTCGATGACGCGAAGCTGTTCGACGGCAAGCGCATGACCTACTACGGCCGCTGGACCTACAAGTTCGAGGAGGCCGCGCGCAAGGGTGCCGCTGCTGCACTGATCGTGCACGACACCGCCGGCGCTTCCTATGGTTGGGACGTGGTGAAGAACTCCTGGGCCGGCCCGCAGTACGACCTGCCGGCCAAGGATGACCCGGAAGCACGTATCCCGGTGCAGGGCTGGCTGAGTGCCGACGCCGCCAAGGCGCTGTTCGCCGGTGCCGGCCTGGACCTTGCACAGGCCTACAAGGACGCCAGCAAACGCGGCTTCAAGCCGGTGCCGCTGAAGGCGACCGCTGCGGTCGACCTGAAGAGCCAGATCGCGCAGAAGCAGTCGCGCAACGTGGTGGGCGTGCTGCCGGGCAGCAAGCGCGCTGACGAGGCCGTGCTGTACATGGCGCACTGGGACCACCTCGGCAAGCATGAGGGTGAGACCGGCGACAACATCTACAACGGCGCAGTCGACAATGCGACCGGCGTGGCCGGCATTCTCGAAGTGGCCGAAGCCATGGCCCACCAGGAGCCGAAGCCGGAGCGATCGGTGGTGTTCCTGGCGGTGACCCTGGAAGAGTCCGGCCTGCTGGGTTCGAAGTACTACGTTGCCCATCCGACCTTCCCGCTGGACAAGATCGCCGGTGTGATCAACATCGATGCGATGTCGGTGGCCGGCCGTGCCAAGGACGTGACCGTCACCGGCTTCGGCAGCTCGGAGCTGGAGGACATCCTCAAGCCGCTGGCTGCCGCCCAGGACCGTACCTTGCACGGTGAGACCTCGGTGCAGAGTGGCTTCTACTTCCGCTCCGATCACTTCAACTTCGCCAAGGCCGGTGTGCCAGCCCTGTACGCCGATGGCGGCGAAGACCTGCGCGAGGGTGGCGTGGACGCGGGTCGCAAGGCTGCAGCCGACTACGGCGCCAACCGTTACCACGGCCCGAAGGACGAGTTCGATGCGGCCACCTGGAAGCTGGACGGCACCGTGGAAGACCTGCAGCTGATGTACGGCGTGGGCAAGGAACTGGCCGGTAGTGATCGTTGGCCGAACTGGTACGAAGGCAACCCGTTCAAGGCTGCCCGCGACGCGATGATGAAGGACAAGGTCCCGGCCAAGTAAGTCGAGCCATGCTCGACTGACCATGGTTCAAGCCTGAGCGGCGCCCGACAGGGCGCCGCTTTTTTTTGCGCTCCACCATTGGTGGATACCAACCTTGGTTGGCACTCTGCCATCGATAGTCGCCAACCTTGGTTGGCGCCGCCGCTCGCGGCGGTTTCATCAACGCGCCTGCCGGCCAGCGGCCGGCACTACCGGTATTTCCTGAGCACAAAGAAAAACCCCGCTGCGTGAGCAGCGGGGTTTTGGGTGTAAACCCTGGCGATGACCTACTCTCGCATGGCTTGAGCCACACTACCATCGGCGCAGCTGCGTTTCACTTCCGAGTTCGGGATGGGATCGGGTGGTTCCACAGCGCTAATTTCACCAGGGAGACGGTTGCAGCAGCGCTTGCAGCGCCAGCTTCGCGATCTTGCCCGTGGGGCGGAAGGTACCCGGAAAATGCAGTGCCTTCACTTAATAAGAAAAACCCCGCTGCGTAAGCAGCGGGGTTTTGGGTGTAAACCCTGGCGATGACCTACTCTCGCATGGCTTGAGCCACACTACCATCGGCGCAGCTGCGTTTCACTTCCGAGTTCGGGATGGGATCGGGTGGTTCCACAGCGCTAATTTCACCAGGGAGGCTTTTGGAGAGTCGCACTCGTCCCGAGGGACAAGGCGCCAGCCTCGCATAGATCTTGTGACGTAGCGTGCACTTGGATGCTCTTACGACGTTGTCGTAAAGCCAAGGCAACTTGAGGTTATATGGTCAAGCCTCTCGGATCATTAGTATCAGTTAGCTCAATACATTGCTGTACTTACACACCTGACCTATCAACCACGTAGTCTACATGGTTCCTTCAGGGGGCTTGTGCCCCGGAGATCTCATCTGAGGCGCGCTTCCCGCTTAGATGCTTTCAGCGGTTATCGCTTCCGAACATAGCTACCCGGCAATGCCACTGGCGTGACAACCGGAACACCAGAGGTTCGTCCACTCCGGTCCTCTCGGTACTAGGAGCAGCCCTCTCAAATCTCCAACGCCCATGGCAGATAGGGACCGAAACTGTCTCACGACGTTCTGAACCCAGCTCGCGTACCACTTTAAATGGCGAGACAGCCATACCCTTGGGACCGACTACAGCCCCAGGATGTGATGAGCCGACATCGAGGTGCCAAACACCGCCGTCGATATGAACTCTTGGGCGGTATCAGCCTGTTATCCCCGGAGTACCTTTTATCCGTTGAGCGATGGCCCTTCCATACAGAACCACCGGATCACTAAGTCCTAGTTTCCTACCTGCTTGATCCGTCGATCTTGCAGTCAAGCACGCTTATGCCTTTGCACACAGTGCGCGATGTCCGACCGCGCTGAGCGTACCTTCGAGCTCCTCCGTTACTCTTTAGGAGGAGACCGCCCCAGTCAAACTACCCACCATACACGGTCCCCGACCCAGATAATGGGCCCAGGTTAGAACGTCAAGCACGACAGGGTGGTATTTCAAGGATGGCTCCGCTGCAGCTAGCGC
>NZ_CP029773.1:335000-337500 GCF_003205835.1 Stenotrophomonas maltophilia | reverse complement strand
CACGTAGTCTACATGGTTCCTTCAGGGGGCTTGTGCCCCGGGAGATCTCATCTTGAGGCGCGCTTCCCGCTTAGATGCTTTCAGCGGTTATCGCTTCCGAACATAGCTACCCGGCAATGCCACTGGCGTGACAACCGGAACACCAGAGGTTCGTCCACTCCGGTCCTCTCGTACTAGGAGCAGCCCCTCTCAAATCTCCAACGCCCATGGCAGATAGGGACCGAACTGTCTCACGACGTTCTGAACCCAGCTCGCGTACCACTTTAAATGGCGAACAGCCATACCCTTGGGACCGACTACAGCCCCAGGATGTGATGAGCCGACATCGAGGTGCCAAACACCGCCGTCGATATGAACTCTTGGGCGGTATCAGCCTGTTATCCCCGGAGTACCTTTTATCCGTTGAGCGATGGCCCTTCCATACAGAACCACCGGATCACTAAGTCCTAGTTTCCTACCTGCTTGATCCGTCGATCTTGCAGTCAAGCACGCTTATGCCTTTGCACACAGTGCGCGATGTCCGACCGCGCTGAGCGTACCTTCGAGCTCCTCCGTTACTCTTTAGGAGGAGACCGCCCCAGTCAAACTACCCACCATACACGGTCCCCGACCCAGATAATGGGCCCAGGTTAGAACGTCAAGCACGACAGGGTGGTATTTCAAGGATGGCTCCACTGCAGCTAGCGCCACAGTTTCATAGCCTCCCACCTATCCTACACAGACGAACTCAACGTTCAGTGTAAAGCTATAGTAAAGGTTCACGGGGTCTTTCCGTCTTGCCACGGGAACGCTGCATCTTCACAGCGATTTCAATTTCACTGAGTCTCGGGTGGAGACAGCGCCGCTGTCGTTACGCCATTCGTGCAGGTCGGAACTTACCCGACAAGGAATTTCGCTACCTTAGGACCGTTATAGTTACGGCCGCCGTTTACTGGGGCTTCGATCAAGAGCTTCGCCTTGCGGCTGACCCCATCAATTAACCTTCCAGCACCGGGCAGGCGTCACACCCTATACGTCCACTTTCGTGTTTGCAGAGTGCTGTGTTTTTGATAAACAGTCGCAGCGGCCTGGTTACTGCGACCCTCTTCAGCTATAGCTCGCACGAGCCACCAAAAAGGGTGCACCTTCTCCCGAAGTTACGGTGCCATGTTGCCTAGTTCCTTCACCCGAGTTCTCTCAAGCGCCTGAGAATTCTCATCCTACCCACCTGTGTCGGTTTACGGTACGGTCTGCGTAAGCTGAAGCTTAGGAGCTTTTCCTGGAAGCGTGGTATCAGTGACTTCGCCTTAAAGGCTCGTCTCGGTGCTCGGTCTTGAAGGATCCCGGATTTGCCAAAGATCCAAACCTACCGCCTTTCCCCAGGACAACCAACGCCTGGTACACCTAACCTTCTCCGTCCCTCCATCGCACTTACGCGAGGTGCAGGAATATTAACCTGCTTCCCATCGACTACGACTTTCGTCCTCGCCTTAGGGGCCGACTCACCCTGCGCCGATTAACGTTGCGCAAGGAAACCTTGGGCTTTCGGCGTGCGGGTTTTTCACCCGCATTATCGTTACTCATGTCAGCATTCGCACTTCCGATACCTCCAGCAGACTTCTCAATCCACCTTCAACGGCTTACGGAACGCTCCTCTACCGCGCATAACAAAGTTATGCACCCCAAGCTTCGGTTCACTGCTTAGCCCCGTTAAATCTTCCCCGCAGACCGACTCGACCAGTGAGCTATTACGCTTTCTTTAAAGGGTGGCTGCTTCTAAGCCAACCTCCTGGCTGTCTGTGCCTTTCCACATGGTTTTCCACTTAGCAGTGAATTTGGGACCTTAGCTGTGGGTCTGGGTTGTTTCCCTTTTCACGACGGACGTTAGCACCCGCCGTGTGTCTCCCATACAGTCCGTCTCGGTATTCGGAGTTTGCAATGGTTTGGTAAGTCGCGATGACCCCCTAGCCATAACAGTGCTCTACCCCCGAGAGGATACATATGAGGCGCTACCTAAATAGCTTTCGAGGAGAACCAGCTATCTCCGGGTTCGATTAGCTTTTCACTCCTAATCACACCTCATCCCCTACCTTTGCAACGGGAGTGGGTTCGGGCCTCCAGTGCGTGTTACCGCACCTTCACCCTGGGCATGACTAGATCACCCGGTTTCGGGTCTACTGCCCGCGACTATGCGCCCTTATCAGACTCGGTTTCCCTTCGCCTCCCCTATACGGTTAAGCTTGCCACGAACAGTAAGTCGCTGACCCATTATACAAAAGGTACGCAGTCACTCCTTGCGGAGCTCCTACTGCTTGTACGCACACGGTTTCAGGTTCTATTTCACTCCCCTCTCCGGGGTTCTTTTCGCCTTTCCCTCACGGTACTGGTTCACTATCGGTCGGTCAGTAGTATTTAGCCTTGGAGGATGGTCCCCCCATGTTCAGACAGGGTTTCACGTGCCCCGCCCTACTCGTCTTCACTGAAATGGCCCTTTCAGATACAGGGCTATCACCTTCTATGG
>NZ_CP029773.1:0-332500 GCF_003205835.1 Stenotrophomonas maltophilia | reverse complement strand
GCGCATACTTTCAAAGATCCGGGGAAGCGGCCTCAGCGCCGTTCCCGTGTGCTGCGAAGTTTCCTTCGTAGCGAGCCGCCCATTATGCCAGACTTTTTCAGTCCGTCAACACCCTCGTTCGATCATCTCGTTCGGCGGTGGTGGGCGCCCTGTTGCCGCTGAAGCCCCTTGGTGGCGACCCCTGCGACGGGGGAGGAGAAGTATGTCCCCATTCGCATCATTTGTGAAGGGGGTGTGGCGTTTTTTTTCAACGGATGTTGCATCCGTTCATCCATCCCGCTGCGGGAGGACCCCGCGAAGAGCAAGACAAGAGCAGTCGAGCGTGGCTATGCCGGGCGTCCTGCCCGGCCCCCTCCGGGCCGTCGCAAGCGACGTTGGCAACGGCTCCTGCCGTTGCCTTCGACTCTACAAAGGAAGGGCCGGCTGCGCCGGCCCTTCCCTGGTGTCAGGCAGCGACCAGGCGCACGCGGGCGAAGGTGCGCTTGCCGACCTGCAGCAGGCCTTCGAAGCCCGGCTGCAGCACCTGCTGGCCATCTTCGACCACTTCACCGTCCACCTTCACCGCGCGCTCCTTGAGCTTGCGGTTGGCTTCGGAGTTGCTCGGGGTCAGGCCGGCCGCGGTCAGCAGTGCGGCGATACGCAGGCCTTCGGCCGGGATCGCCACGTCCTGCAGCGGCAGCTGGGTGATGTCGCCCTGCCCGGTCACCGCCGCTTCCCAGCCGGCAATGGCCTGCTCGGCCGCCGCGGCGTCGTGGAAGCGGGTGGCCAGTTCACGCGCCAGGCGCAGCTTGACCACGCGCGGGTTCAGGCCGCCATTGGCCACCTGCTCGCGCAGCTGCATGGCTTCGGCCTGGCTGATGTCGAAGGACAGCAGCTCGATCCAGCGCCACATCAGGGTGTCGTCCACCTTCATGGTCTTGGTGACGATGTCGATGGCCGGTTCGCTGATACCAATGTAGTTGCCCAGCGACTTGGACATCTTGTTGACGCCGTCCAGGCCTTCCAGCAGCGGCATGGTCAGCACCACCTGCGGCTTCTGGCCGTGGTGTTCCTGCAGGCCACGGCCCATCAGCAGGTTGAACTTCTGGTCGGTACCGCCCAGTTCGACGTCGGCCTCCAGGGCCACCGAGTCGTAGCCCTGCACCAGCGGGTACAGGAACTCGTGGATGGCGATGGACTGCTGGGCAGCGTAACGCTTGGCGAAGTCGTCGCGCTCGAGCATGCGCGCCACGGTGTGCTGGCCGGCCAGGCGGATCATATCGGCCGCGCCCATCTTGCCGAACCACTCCGAGTTGAAGCGGACTTCGGTACGGCTGCGGTCCAGCACCTTGAACACCTGCTCCTCATAGGTACGGGCGTTGGCCAGCACGTCCTCGCGGCTGAGCGGCTTGCGGGTCAGGCTCTTGCCGGACGGGTCGCCGATCATGCCGGTGAAGTCGCCGATCAGGAAAATGACCTGGTGGCCGAGGTCCTGGAACTGGCGCATCTTGTTCAGCAGCACCGTATGGCCCAGGTGCAGGTCGGGCGCGGTGGGGTCGAAGCCGGCCTTGATCCGCAGCGGACGGCCTTCCTGCAGGCGCGCACGCAGATCCTCGAGCTTGAGGATCTCGTCGGCACCGCGGCCGATCAGGGCAAGGGCTTCTTCAATCGAGGACACGTGACTACTCCCGGCAACGCCGATTCTTGTGTGGGGTGTTAAAGCGAAGTTAACCCGATTGGCTTCACAAAAGCCAATGGGCACAAGGGTTTGACGCGGTTTTCTCAGGTGTCTATGGTAACCGGCGATCAGGCCCGCGCTCCCGGGCCGCCAGGAAAAAACCGCCGATGCACAATTCCGAACAAGGGCGCGCACGCAAGCAGCGCTTCCAGGAACGCCTCCACGTCCTGCACGACAACGCCCTGCATCGGAAGCTCAGGCAACATCTTCCCGCCGCCTTCAATGAGCGCTGGACCCGCCGCCATTGGATGCATGCCAGTCTGTTCGCGACCATCGGCGCCCTGGTGGCGACGATCGTCCCCGGCTTCTCGCACACCATCGACGCGCCCTTCGCCGACAGCCACACCAGCCTGGCGCTGCCGTTGCCGCCGCTGACCATGGCCCGCCAGCAGCAGGTGCCCGGCGACAGCTGGCAGGTGCTGCGGGTGCAGCGCGGCCAGACCCTGAGCGACCTGTTCGACAAGGCCGGCATTCCGGCCACCACCCTGCACCGGGTGCTGGACCATCCCGGCGCGCGCGAGGCACTGACCAAGCTGCGCCCGGGGGCCGAGATCGCCTTCGACATGCCGCTGTCCGGTGACCTGCGCAGCATCCGCTTCGACCGCGATGCCGACAACCGGGTGGAACTGAGCCTGGCCGGCGATGACATCAAGGAGAAGGTGACCAAACGCGAGACCTCCACGCGCACGGTGGTCACCAGCGGCGAGATCACCAGCTCGCTGTATGCCGCGGCCCGGCGCGCCGGGCTGTCGCCGTCGGCGATCGCGACGATGACCGACGACATCTTCAAGTATGACATCGACTTCTCGAAGGACCTGCAGCCGGGCGACCGCTTCAGCGTGGTGATGGATGAAACCTGGCGCGAAGGCGAGAAGGTGGACACCAGCAAGATCCTGGCCGCGACCTTCACCACCGGTGGCAAGACCTATTCCGGCTTCCGCTTCGACCGCAACGGCAAGTCCGAGTACTACGACATCAACGGCCGTTCGCTGAAGAAGAGCTTCATCCGCATGCCGATCCCGTTCGCGCGGCTGAGCTCGACCTTTGGCGCGCGCAAGCACCCGGTGCTGGGCAAGATGCGCATGCACAAGGGCGTGGACTACGCCGCGCGCACCGGCACCCCGATCATGGCCGCCGGCGACGCCCGCGTGCAGTTCGCCGGGGTGCAGCGCGGCTACGGCAACGTGGTGATCCTCGACCACGGCCGCGGCCACACCACCCTGTACGGCCACATGTCGCGCTTTGCGAACATCAAGACCGGCCAGCGCGTGGCCCAGGGCACGGTGATCGGCTATGTCGGCTCGACCGGCCTGGCGACCGGCCCGCACCTGCACTACGAATTCCGCGTCAACGGCGAGCACCGCAACCCGCTGACCGTGACCATGCCGCCGCCGGAGCCGCTGAAGGGCGCCGAGCTGGTCGCCTTCCGCGCGCAGACCGCACCGGCGATGGCCCGCATCCAGGGCATGGAGAAGCTGATCTACGCCGACGCCAGCCCGGCGCCGACCAGCCGCGACGAAGCCGCCCCCGAGGTGGCCAGCGCCAGGGACAAGCAGGCGACCGGCCGCAAGCGCGGCTGAGCCCCTGCGTTGACGAAGAAGGACGCGGCAGCCCAAGCTTGCCGCGTCCTTTTTTTATGCCCGCCATGAACACGACTGCCGACGCTGACGCCCCCCTGTACCTTGGCCTGATGTCGGGCACCAGCGCCGACGGCATCGATGCCGCACTGGTGCAGTTCCCGAGCAGTGGCGGCTGCCGCTTCGTGCACGGCCTGACTGCCCGCTGGGAGCCGGTGCTGCGGGCGCGGCTGGTGGCGCTGGGCGAAGGTGGCCCGCTGGACTCGCTGGAGGAGTTGGGCGAGCTGGACGCGCGGATCGCGATCAACTTCGCCGAGGCCGCCAACCAGCTGCTGGCCGAGGCCGGGGTGGACCGCAGCCAGGTGCGCGCGATCGGCTCGCACGGCCAGACCGTGCGCCATCGTCCGCTGGCCAACCCCGCCTTCACCGTGCAGCTGGGCGACGGCAACCGCATCGCCGAGCTGACCGGGATCACCACGGTCTCTGACTTCCGCCGCCGCGACGTGGCGGCCGGGGGCCATGGGGCGCCGCTGATGCCGGCCTTCCACCTCGGCATGCTGGGCACCGCCGACGAAGACCGCGCGGTGCTGAACCTGGGCGGCATCGCCAACCTGACCCTGATCCCGCGCGAAGGCGCGGTGCGTGGCTTCGATACCGGCCCGGCCAACGCGCTGATGGATGCCTGGTGCCAGCGCCACACCGGCCGCACCTTCGATGCCGATGGCGCGTATGCCGCCAGTGGCGCGGTGGACGAGGGCCTGCTGGCCGGCTGGCGTTCGGAGCCGTGGTTTGACCTGCCGCCTCCGAAGAGCACCGGCCGCGAACAGTTCCATCTGGCCTGGGCCGAGGCACACATGGGCGAAGGCCAGTACGCCGCCGCTGATGTGCAGGCCACCCTGCTGGAGCTGACCGTGGCGACGGTGGCCGATGCGCTGCTGGCGCAGCAGCCGCAGACCCGGCGCCTGCTGGTCTGTGGCGGCGGGGTGCGCAACCGGCAGCTGATGAAGCGGCTGGCGGCGCGGCTGCCGGAGGTGCAGGTGGAGTCCAGCGCGGTGCATGGGCTGGACCCGGAGTACGTGGAGGCGATGGGCTTTGCGTGGCTGGCGCAGCGGACGATGGACGGGCTGGCCGGCAACCTGCCGAGCGTGACCGGGGCGACGGGGCCGCGGATCCTGGGTGCGATCCACCTGGCGTGAGGTGGTCATCCACGCATGGCGTGGATCTACCGGGAACGGCGGTCGAGCGTGGCTCGATGCTACATGGGCACTAATCGAAGCCCTGCCCTGCGGGCAGGGCCTGCAGGGCGGCGATGGCGTCGGAGAGCGCATCCACTTCGGGATCACCGAAGCCGGAGCGGACCTCCAGTTCACTGCTGAACAGGCCCTGCTCCAGCAAGGCGGTGCAGGTCTGTTCGTGGGTCCAGCCGCGGGCGACCGCGACGCGTCGGATACGTTCCAGCAGCAGCGGGTCCAGGTCCCGCAGCACAACGTCGGCCATGCTCACTTCCCCGTTCGCAAGGCACCGCCCCCTCGGCGCGTCGGGGGCGATGATCCCGCAGTCCGGGCGGGCAGGCAATCAGGCGGCGCTTGCGGCCTGGCGACGGCGCTGCTGCACGATCAACAGAGCGCACAGGATCACCACAGGGATCGCCACCAGCGCGGTACCGACGAAGAACAGCGCGTAGCCTTCCAGCAGCGTCCGGCCCTGCGCGAGCGTCTGTACCGACCACCCCGAGAGCCCCTTGAGCGCCTTGCCGGGCATCGCGTAGAACGAACTCAGCAGCGCGTACTGGGTTGCGGTGTATCCGATGCTGGTCAGGCTCGACATATAGGCGATCAGCGCCGTACCGGCGAAACCGCTGGCGAAGTTGTCGATTGCCATGGCCACCGCGAAATGGGTGGTGTCCGGGCCCGAATAGGCCAGCCAGGCAAACGCCAGGTTGGAGGCCGGACCCAGCACGGCGCCCACCATCAGCGCCGCCAGCACTCCCCAGCGAACCGAGACCAGGCCCGCCGCAGCAATGCCGACGAAGGTCGCGACCAGGCCCACCGAGCCACGTACAGCGCCAACGGTGTCCTCGTCCAGGCCGAGATCGACGTAGAACGGGTTGGCCATCGGCCCCATGACGAAGTCGGCCATGCGATAGACGCTGATGGCCACCAGGATCAGGATCGCACCACTACGATGCTCGCGGACGAAGGCGATGAACGGCCCCGCCACGGCGTCGAACAGGCCCCGCGGCGTCCACAGCGAGGTCGCCTGAGCCTGCACGGCAGCCACTTCCCGCGCGGGCTCACGGGCCATGACCACGGCCACCACGCCAAGCGCCATGAGGACGGCCATGATCTCGTACGAGACCTGCCAGCCGACACGGGCCGCGATGATCAGGATCAGCGCATCGGTGACCAGCAATGCGGTGCGATAGCCCAGCGCCGAGGATGAGGTCAGCAGGCCCAGCTGCTCGCTGTTGTCAGCACTTTCAATGCGCCAGGCATCGATGACGATGTCCTGGGTGGCCGAAGCAAACGCCACGATCACGGCCATCACGCCGAACACGACGATGTGCTGCCAGGCGATACCCAGGAACTGGATCTGGCCCCCCTTGGGCTGGACCAGCGCCATGCCGACCAGGCCCACCACCACGACCAGCTGCGACAGCAGCATCCAGCCACGGCGGCGGCCAAAGCGACCGAACAGAGGCACGTCGGTCTTATCGACGATCGGCGCCCACAGGAACTTCATGGTGTAGGCCAGCCCGACCCATGACAGGAAACCGATCGTGCTCAGCTCGATGCCTTCCTTGCGCATCCAGAAGCCGAGCGTGTTGCCCACCAGATAGATTGGCAGGCCGGAACTGAAGCCGAGCAGCAGCATCGCCAGCACCTTGCGCTGGCTCAGGTTGGACACCACCTGCTGCCACGGCCGACGCGGCTTGGCAGCCTCGGTCACAGGTCGTAGTCCACGATGAACGGCGCGTGGTCGGAGAAGCGCTCGTCGCGGTAGATCGAGCAGCTGCGCAGGCGGTCACGCAGGCCCGGGGTGATGAACTGGTAGTCGATGCGCCAACCGACGTTGTTGGCGCGGGCAGCACCGCGGTTGCTCCACCAGGTGTAGTCCTCGCCGGTGGGGTTGAGCAGGCGGTAGGCGTCAGCCCAGCCACGGCCGGCGGCGACATCGGTGGCCTGGCCATGGTCGGCGCACAGGGCGTTGAGCCAGTCGCGCTCTTCCGGCAGGCAGCCGGAGTTCTTCTGGTTGGACTTCCAGTTCTTGATGTCCAGCGCCGAACGCACGATGTTCCAGTCGCCGCACAGCACGTAGTCGCGGCCGCTGCGCGCCCATTCCTCGAGGATCGGCCGCAGCCATTCCATCACTTCGAACTTGAAGCCCTGGCGCAGGTCGCCCGAGCTGCCCGACGGGATATAGAAGGAGACCACGCTGAGGTTGCCGTAGCGCGCCTCGATGTAGCGGCCTTCGTCGTCGAACGGGGCCCAGCCCAGCGAGGTGATCACCTGGTCCGGCTCGCGCTTGCTGTAGATCGCCACGCCGCTGTAGCCCTTCTTGGTGATGGCGTCGCGGTAGAAGCAGTGGTGGCCGTCCGGGCGGAACATCGGATCGGTCAGCTGGTCTTCCTGGGCCTTGGTCTCCTGGATGCACAGGACGTCGGCGTCCTGGGACCGGAACCAGTCGAGGAAGCCCTTGGTTGCGGCGGAGCGGATGCCATTGGCGTTGAAACTGATGATGCGCATGCGGGGGACCTGCGGCGGGAAACCGGGCAAGCATACCGGTTGCCCGCGGGGCTGCGCAGTCCGCCGCGACGGGCCGCGACGGCCTTCACGAGGGTCCGGACGAGCGCGAAACGCCCAGCTGGATTAGGATTTGTGCTCCAAATGAAGATGAATCGAGTTTTGATGAGCGACCACCGCCACCGTTTCCTGCAGCTGGCCCTGACCGCCGACGCCCTGCGCTTCGGCCAGTTCACCCTCAAGTCCGGCCGGCTGAGCCCCTATTTCTTCAACGCCGGTCGTTTCGACTCCGGTTCGCTGCTGTCGCAGCTCGGCGCCTGCTACGCCGATGCCATCGATGCCACCGGGATCAAGTACGACGTGGTGTTCGGCCCCGCCTACAAGGGCATTCCGCTGGCCACCGCGATGGCCTGCGAGCTGGCCCAGCGTGGCCGCGACCTGCCGCTGTCGTTCAACCGCAAGGAAGCCAAGGACCACGGTGAAGGCGGCCAGCTGATCGGCGCCGACATGAACGGCAAGCGCGTGCTGATCGTCGACGACGTGATCACCGCTGGCACCGCGATCCGTGAAGCGCTGGGCATCATCCGCGCCGCCGGTGGCACCCCGGCCGGCATCGTGGTGGCGCTGGACCGCCAGGAGATCGCTTCGGAAACCGATCGCCGTTCGGCGGCGCAGTCGGTGGCCGAAGAGGCCGGCATTCCGGTGATCGCCGTGGCGTCGCTGGCCGACCTGCTTGATTTCGCCTCCGGCAACCCGGAACTTGTGGGTTACCGGCAGCCGCTGGAAGCCTACCGGGCCCAGTACGGCGTCCGTTCGATCCGCTGACCGACCCAGGGGAAAGGTCATGTCCCGAGTTCCTGCTGTCCTCTTTGCCGGCCTGCTGCTGGCCGTGCCGTTCACCGTACCGGCGCAGTCGCGCGACAGCGGCAAGACGGAAAAGAAGCTGTACTGCTGGAACGAGGGCAAGGAGCGGATCTGCAGTGATTCGCTGCCGGCCGACGCGGTCAACCATGCCCGCGAGGAGTTCAACGCGAAGAGCGGCCTGCGCAATGCGCAGGTCCAGCGCGCGTTGACCGACGAAGAGCGCGCCGCCGCCAGCACGGAGGCGGCGCAGCAGCAGCTGGACCTGATGGCCGCGCAGACCCGCCAGCGCACCGAGCAGGCCATGCTGACCACCTATGGCAGCGAGGACGACCTGCGCCGGGTATTCGCCGAGCGCCAGGAAGTGCTGGACAACAACCTGAAGACCGCCGAGTACAACGTCACCAGCCTGCGTGAGTCGCTGGTGGCGCTGCTGGCGGCCGCAGGTGACCGCGAACTGGCCGGTGGCAAGGTGGCCGACAAGCAGGCCGAGGCGATCCGCCAGCGGCACGTGCAACTGCAGTCGCAGCAACGCCTGCAGGCCGGGTTCCTGCAGCAGCAGCAGGCGTTGAAGGTGGAAATTGAAAGCACCCTGCAGCGCTATCGCGAGCTGAAGGGGCTGGTGCCGGCGAGCCAGGCTCCGTAATTCGCCTGTAGCGCCGGGCCCGCGCTCGGCTCTGCGTGACCTTGGGAAAGAGCAGCCGAGCATGGTCTCGGCTCTACAGCAGGCGGCGCCTGGTTACGGGTTGGCCCACGGAATTTATGCACTCTTTACGCGTCGACCCGGTCCGGCGCGTAGTGCGTTTATGGGCGGCAGGACGACGATGACGGCCTGAGGTGGAGGGGTTCCACCAGGACGCTATTGCAATGTCCCCCTGGCTGTCGTTGTTGTGTGGCGTGCTGGTGCTGGTCGCCGCCGCCTATCTTCTTTATGTCGTGCTGCGGCCCGAGTCGTTCTGAGCGGAGCCGGCCATGACTGAGATGCTTGTGATTATTGCCGCCAGCCTGCTGCTGGCGTGGCCGCTGGGCCTGTACCTGGCCCGCGTGATGCGTGGCACGCCGATGAAGGTCGACGTGCTGTTCCACTGGATCGAGAAGCCGCTGTACAGGGTGTTCGGGGTCGATCCGTCGCGCTCGATGTCCTGGCGCGGCTACGTGCTGGCCTTCGTACTGAGCAACGTGGTGGTCGCGGTACTGACCCAGGCGGTGTTCATGACCCAGGCCTGGCTGCCGCTGAATCCGGACCAGATCCCGAACATGCGCTGGGACACCGCGCTGCACACGATGATCTCGTTCCTGACCAACACCAACCAGCAGCACTATTCGGGCCAGGCGCAGCTGTCCTATCTCTCGCAGATGACCGGCATCACCGGCCTGCAGGTGGTGACGCCGATGATGGGCCTGGCGCTGGCAGTGGCGACGCTGCGGGCGTTGTTCTCGCGTGCGCCGCAGGCGGCGGCGACGGGTACCGGCGATGACCGCCAGGTGGCGGTGGGCAACTACTACGTGGACGTGGTGCGCCTGTGCGTGCGCTTCCTGCTGCCGCTGTGCCTGGTGTGGACCCTGCTGCTGACCAGCCAGGGCGTGCCGTCGACGATGACCGGTGGGCCGCAGGCCACGCCGATCGACGCCAGCGCCGGCATGGCCGAACAGAAGCTGCCGCTGGGCCCGGTCGCGGCGATGGTCGCGGCCAAGCAGCTGGGCGCCAACGGTGGCGGCTGGTACGGCCCGAACAGCAGCTTCCCGCTGGAGAACCCGACCCCGCTGTCGAACGCGCTGGAAATCGTCGGCATCCTGCTGGTGCCGATGGCGGTGATCTTCATGATCGGTGCGTTCACCGGCCGACGTCGCTTCGGCGCCCTGGTGTTCAGCTGCATGCTGGGCATGTCGCTGCTTTCCACCGGCGCGATGATGTGGAGCGAAGGGCATAGCGCCAGCGCCGCCACTCCGCTGCTGATGGAAGGCAAGGAGGTGCGCTTCGGCGCCGATGGCACTGCGCTGTGGGCGGCGGTGACCACCCAGGTCTCCAACGGTTCGGTCAACGGCATGCACGATTCGCTGGCACCGCTGAGTGGCGGCATCGCGATGGTCAACATGCTGGTCAGCGCGATCTGGGGCGGCATCGGCTGTGGCCTGCAGCAGTTCATCGTCTATCTGCTGCTGGGTGTGTTCCTGGCCGGGTTGATGACCGGGCGCACGCCGGAACTGTTCGGCCGCAAGCTGGAGACGCCACAGGTGCGCCTGCTGGCCCTGCTGGTGCTGCTGCAGCCGATCACCCTGCTGGTGTTCACCGCGATCACCCTGGCCGTGCCCGGCCTGGCAGGGACCTCCAACCCCGGCTTCCATGGCATCAGCCAGGTCTTCTACGAGTACGTCTCGGCCTACGCCAACAACGGCTCGGGCTTCGAAGGGCTGGGCGACGCCACGCTGTGGTGGAACCTGAGCTGCTCGCTGGTACTGCTGCTGGGCCGCTTCCCGCTGCTGATCATTCCGCTGGTGGTGGCCGCACAGCTGGCTGCCAAGCGCCAGGCCCCGGAGTCTGCCGGCAGCCTGCAGATCGAAACCCCGACCTTCGCCCTGACCCTGGTCTCGGTGATCGTCATCCTGACCGTGCTGCAGTTCATGCCGGCGCTGGTACTCGGCCCGATCGCCGACCACCTGAGCCTGGGACTGCACTAAGGACACCCTGATGAGTACCCAAGCAAGTTCAACCCGTAGTACCCATGCAGCGCGCCCTGCCCTGCTGGATGGCGCCGGCCTGCGCCGTGCGCTGGTCGACGCAGTGCGCAAGCTGTCGCCGATGCATCTGGTGCGCAGCCCGGTGATGGCGGTGGTGATGGCCGGCACGATCGTGGCCGCGATCGTCACCCTGACCGGCAATGCGCCGCTGGGCTTCGGCCTGGCAGTGACCGTGATCCTGCTGGTGACCGTGCTGTTCGGCAACTTCGCCGAAGCGGTGGCCGAAGCGCGTGGCCGTGGCCAGGCCGCCTCGCTGCGGCGTGCCCGCCAGGACCTGGTGGCACGCCGGCTGGCGGCGCCGCAGCCGGGCGCCGCCGAAACCCAGGTGCCGGCCGCCGAACTGCGCCCGGGCGACCATGTGATCGTCAGCGCCGGTGAACTGGTGCCGGCCGATGGCGAGATCGTGCAAGGCCTGGCCACCATCAACGAAGCGGCGGTGACCGGCGAATCGGCCCCCGTGCTGCGCGAGGCCGGTACCGACCGTTCCGGCGTGATCGGCGGCACCAAGGTGCTGTCCGACCAGATCATCGTGCGGGTGACCGCCGAGCCGGGCCACAGCTTCCTGGACCGGATGATCGCGCTGGTGGAGGGCGCCAACCGCCAGAAGACCCCGAACGAGATCGCGCTGACCCTGCTGCTGGCCGCGATGACGCTGACCTTCCTGGTGGTGGTGGCCACGTTGCCGGCCATTGGTGCCGCCGTCGGCGTCAAGGTCGACCCGCTGCTGCTGATCGCGCTGCTGGTGTGCCTGATCCCGACCACCATCGGCGGCCTGCTGCCGGCCATCGGCATCGCCGGCATGAACCGTGCGCTGGCCGCCAACGTGCTGGCCAAGTCGGGCAAGGCGGTGGAGGTGGCCGGCGACGTCGACGTGTTGCTGCTGGACAAGACCGGCACCATCACCTACGGCGACCGCCAGGCCAGCCACTTCCATCCGCTGGCCGGCATCGACGCCAGCCAACTGCGCGAGGCGGCACTGCTGTCCTCGCTGGCCGACCCGACCCCGGAAGGCAAGTCGATCGTGCGCCTGGCGCGCGAACAGGGTTGTGCCACCGCCGAACCGGACCACGCCGAGTACCTGGCGTTCAGTGCGCAGACCCGCATGTCCGGCGTGGATCTGGAACATGGGCGGCAGATCCGCAAGGGCGCCGCCGATGCGATCCGCACCCACGTGCAGGCGCTGGGCGGCAACGTGCCGGCGGAACTGGCCGGTCGCGTCGAGCAGGTCGCACGCAATGGTGCCACCCCGCTGGTGGTGGCCGAGGGCCGCCACGTGCTGGGCGTGATCGAGCTGTCGGACGTGGTCAAGCACGGCATGCGCGAGAAGTTCGCGCAGCTGCGGGCGATGGGTATCCGCACGGTGATGATCACCGGCGACAACCCGCTGACCGCCGCCGCGATCGCTGCCGAAGCCGGCGTCGACGACTACATCGCCGAGGCTCGCCCGGAGGACAAGCTGGCACGCATCCGCCAGGAGCAGGCCGGCGGCCGCCTGGTGGCGATGGTCGGTGACGGGACCAACGACGCCCCCGCACTGGCCCAGGCCGACATCGGCCTGGCGATGAACTCCGGTACGCAGGCGGCGAAGGAGGCCGGCAACATGGTCGACCTCGATTCGGATCCGGCCAAGCTGCTGGCAGTGGTGGAAGTCGGCAAGCAGCAGCTGATCACCCGCGGCGCGCTGACCACCTTCTCGCTGGCCAACGACGTCTCCAAGTACTTCGCGATCCTGCCGGCGCTGTTCGCCGCGGCCGTTCCGACCATGGCCGCCTTGAACGTGATGCAGCTGTCGAGCCCGCGCAATGCGGTGCTGGCAGCGCTGATCTTCAACGCCCTGGTGATTCCCGCCCTGATCCCGCTCGCCCTGCGTGGCGTGCGCTTCCGCCCGGCCACTGCAACCGCACTGCTGCGCCGGAACATGCTGGTGTACGGCCTCGGCGGCGTGCTGCTGCCGTTCGCAGCGATCAAGGCGATCGACCTTCTTCTTGTCCTGGTATTCGGCGCATGAACCGTACTGCTTCCACTTCATCTTCCCTTCCGCGCGAACAGAAGGCCGAGGCCCGCGTGGCCAGCCTGCAGGATGGTGCCAGCTGGCGCCCGGCGATCGGCCTGGGCCTGGCTACCCTGCTGCTGGCCGGTGCGGTCTACGCCGGTATCGCCACCGGTTTCGCCGGCCTGGCCTACCCGACCCAGGCCGAGGGCAGCCTGCTGCGCGATGGCAGCGGCCAGGTGCGCGGCTCGGCATGGTTGTCGCAGCCGTTCAACGGTGACGGCTACTTCCAGGCACGTCCGTCGGCAGCCAACTACGACCCGATGGCCGCGGCCGGTTCCAACATGGCGCGCAGCAATCCGGCCCTGGCCGAGCGTGTTGCAGCCAGCACCGCTGCGGTGGCCGCGCGCGAAGGCGTCACCCCGGCGCAGGTACCGGCAGACCTGGTCACGCAGTCCGCGGGTGGCCTGGATCCGCAGCTGTCGCCGGCCGCGGCGCAGCTGCAGGTGGCACGCGTGGCGCGCGCCCGTGGCCTGCCGGTGGAACGCGTGCAGGCACTGGTGCAGGCGCATACCGAAGGTCGCCAGTGGGGCCTGTTCGGCCAGCCGCGGGTCAACGTGGTGACGCTGAACTTCGCGCTGGACCACGCAGCCAAGGCACCGTGATGCCGGCCTGCACCGGCTGCGCGCACAATGGCACCCATGACTGATGCGCGTACCCGCCAGGCCGATGCCCTGGTCGAAGGCCTGCAACGCGAAGCCGGCGGCAAGCTGACCGTGTTCCTCGGCGCGGCGCCGGGCGTGGGCAAGACCTACACCATGCTGACCCGCGCACAGGAACAGCTGCGCCGCGGTGTCGACCTGGTGGTGGGCCTGGTGGAAACCCACGGCCGCGCCGATACCCAGGCGCTGCTGGAGGGCCTGCCGCAGTTGCCGCTGAAGGCAGTGGCCTACCACGGCCATACCCTGCAGGAGATGGATCTGGATGCCGTGCTGGCACGGCATCCGGCGCTGGTGCTGGTGGACGAACTGGCCCATCGCAATGCGCCGGGCAGCCGCCATGAGCGGCGCTGGCAGGACGTGATGGAGCTGCTGGACGCCGGCATCGACGTCTGGACCACGGTCAACATCCAGCACCTGGAAAGCCTCAACGACGTGGTGATGCGGATCACCGGCGTACGCGTGAGCGAGACCGTGCCGGACGGCGTGCTCGACCGCCTGCATGACATCGTGCTGGTCGACCTGCCGCCACGCGAACTGATCGCGCGCCTGCAGCAGGGCAAGGTCTATGTGCCCGAACAGGCCGCGCAGGCGCTGCAGGCGTTCTTCTCGCCGGCCAACCTGACCGCGCTGCGTGAACTGGCGATGCAGGAAGCCGCCGACCGCGTCGACAGCAGCCTGCGTGAAGCACGCGCCGCACGCGGCGAGAGCAACCTGCCGCTGCGTCGCGGCGTGCTGGTGGCCATTGATGGCGGCGGTCAGAGCGAATACCTGGTGCGGGTGGCGCGTCGCATCGCCGAACGCCGCGATGCGCCGTGGACGGTGGTGACCGTGCAGGGCCGACGCCAGGACGAGGCGACCCGGCGCGAAATCGATGCGGCCTTCGCACTGGCACGGCGCCTGGGCGGCGACGCCGAACTGCTGCACGGATCGAGCATCGCCGATGCCCTGCTCGACCATGCCGCGCACAACGGCGTGTCGACCCTGGTGCTCGGCCGGACCCGAGAACGTCCGCTGGCGCGGATGTTCAACCGCACCCTGACCCAGCAGCTGATCCAGCGCGGCGCGCACTACGAGATCACCATCATCAGCACGCCGCAGGCACGCGCACGCTCGCGCCGCGAGGGGCTGATGGCACCGGTGCGTGGTTTCAGCCATGAACCCGTGCAGGCCCTGATCGCCACGGCGTTGGCGTGCGTGGTTGCCTGGCTGGCCGAACGCTGGGTGGGCATGGCCGACCTGTCGATGGTGTTCATCGTGGCGGTGGTGCTGGTGGCTGCACGCACCCGTGCCAGCGTGGCGGTGATGGCGGCGATCCTGTGTTTCCTCGCCTACAACTTCCTGTTCATCGCACCGCGCTTTACCTTCGCCATCGGCGCACGCCAGGGCGTGATCACCGTCTTCCTGTTCCTGGCCGCCGCACTGGTGGCCGGACGCCTGGCCTCGCGCCTGCGCATGCAGGTGATCGCGCTGCGTGCGGCCAACCGCCATGCACGTGCGCGCCAGCAGCTGGGCCGGCAGCTGGCCAGTGCCGCCGGCAACGGCGAGGTGGCACAGGCGGGTCGGCATGCACTGGAACAGGCGATGGACGTGCCGGCATGGCTGCGGATCGGCGCCGACACCGCAACCGGTGGCCGCAGCCAGCCCGGCGACACCGACCTGGCCGCCGCCGACTGGGCGCTGCGCCATGGCCAGCCCAGTGGACGCTTCACCGATACCCTGGCCGGTGCGCAGTGGTGGTTCCTGCCGCTATTGGATGGCGAGGACCGCGCGATCGGCGTGGCCGGCCTGTACCTGCCCGGCGCACAGGCGCGCCTGCTGCCCGAACAACGGCAGCTGGCCGAAGCAATGGTCGATGACATCGCGCAGGCCGCGCTGCGCACGCGGCTGGTGGCCGAACTGGAGCAGGCGCACGTCAGCAACGAGACCGAGCGACTGCGCTCGGCGCTGCTCTCTTCGGTGTCGCACGACCTGCGCTCGCCACTGGCGGCGATGATCGGCTCGGCCGACAGCCTGGCCAGCTACGGTGCGGCAATGGATACGGCCGATCGCCGTGCCCTGCTCGACACCATCCTGGTCGAGGGCGAGCGGCTGGACCGCTACATCCAGAACCTGCTGGACATGACCCGCCTCGGCCACGAAGGATTGAAGATCAACCGCGACTGGATCGGCGTGGACGAACTGATCGGCTCGGCCGCACGGCGCCTGCAGCGCTACCAGCCGAAGGTGCGGCTGGAGCTGGACATTCCGGCCACGCTGGCGCCGATCTGGGTACACCCGGCGCTGGTCGAACAGGCGGTGTTCAACGTGATGGAAAACGCGGCCAAGTTCTCACCGCCCGATGCCGCCGTGCAGGTCCAGGCGCGCGAGCTGGACGGCCAGCTGCGCATCGACGTGATCGATGCCGGCCCCGGCATTCCCGACGACGAGCGTGCGCGCATCTTCGACATGTTCTACAGCGTCGAACGCGGTGACCGTGGCCGCCACGGCACCGGCCTGGGCCTGACCATCTGCCAGGGCATGATCGGCGCGCACGGCGGCAGCGTGCAGGCGCTGCCCGGGCGCGACGGTCGCGGTACCCTGATCCGCATCACCCTGCCCCTGCTCAAGCCAGCCTCCCACGATGAGCCCGACCCCGATTGATGCCAGCGTGCCAGCCGCGCGCGTGCTGGTGATCGATGATGAAACCCAGATCCGCCGGTTCCTGGACATCAGCCTGCGCGCGCAGGGCTACCAGGTACGGCAGGCCGCCACCGGTCAGGAAGGCCTGCAACTGGCCGCCAGCGAGGACATGGATCTGGTGATCCTGGATATCGGCCTGCCGGACATGGAAGGCCACGAGGTGCTGGAACAGCTGCGGCAGTGGAGCCAGGTGCCGGTGATCATGCTGACCGTGCGCGCCGGCGAAGCCGAGAAGGTACGGGCGCTGGACACCGGCGCCAACGACTACGTGACCAAGCCGTTCGGCACGCAGGAGCTGATGGCGCGGGTGCGGGCGCTGCTGCGCACCCGCAGCGTGCCCAGCGACGGCACGCCGCCGGTGTTCGACGACGGCCACCTGCATGTGGACCTGGTGCGCCGTGAAGTGGCGCTCGACGGCGAGCCCGTCGCATTGACCCGCAAGGAGTACGCGCTGTTGTCGCTGCTGCTGCGCAACGCCGGGCGGGTGGTGACCCAGCCGCAGATCCTGCAGGAGATCTGGGGACCGACCCACCAGCATGACACCCACTACCTGCGCATCCTGGTCGGCAAGCTGCGGCACAAGCTGGGCGATTCAGCGCTGGATTCGCGCTACCTGTTCACCGAACCGGGCGTGGGCTTGCGGTTCAAGGGGTAGTGCCGGCCGCTGGCCGGCAACCTCCTGAACCCCAGAACCATCCTGTGGTTGCCGGCCAGCGGCCGGCACTACCCGATCGATCCAATCCCGATCAATCAGAACCCCAGCGGGGTGTCGCCCAGCACTGGCTGCAGCTGGCTGCGGAACAGCGCCTGGATACGTTCCAGCGCCGCCTCGTCATTGCCCTCGAAACGCAGCACCAGCACCGGCGTGGTATTGGAGGCGCGCACCAGGCCCCAGCCATCGGGGAAGTCCACGCGCAGGCCGTCGATGGTCGACAGGCGACCGCCCACATACGGGTTGTCCGGCGACTGCGCCGCCGCCACCAGCATCGCCACCAGCGCATGCGGCGTGCCTTCGGCCACCGGCACCTTCAGTTCCGGCGTGGCCACCATCTCCGGCAGCTCGGCCAACACCTCATCCGGCGTTTCCTCGCGCTGGGCCAGGATCTCCAGCAGGCGCGCAGCCGCATACAGGCCATCGTCGAAACCGAACCAGCGTTCCTTGAAGAAGAAGTGGCCGCTCATCTCGCCGGCCAACTCGGCATCGGTCTCGCGCATCTTCGCCTTCATCAGCGAATGCCCGGTCTTCCACATCAACGGACTGCCGCCATTGCGCAGCACGTGGTCGGACAACTTGCCGGTGCACTTCACGTCGTAGATCACCATCGCGCCGGGGTTGCGCATCAGCACGTCGGCGGCGAACAGCATCAGCAGGCGGTCGGCATAGATGATCTTTCCTTCGCCGGTGACCACGCCCAGGCGGTCACCGTCGCCATCGAAGGCGACGCCGAGATCGGCACCGAAGCGCTTCACCGTCTGCACCAGGTCTTCCAGGTTCGCCGGCTCGCTGGGGTCGGGATGATGGTTGGGGAAGCTGCCGTCGACATCGCAGTACAGCGGGATGACTTCCGCACCGATCGCTTCCAGCAGCTGCGGCGCGAGCGCGCCGGCCACGCCGTTGCCGGCATCGGCCACGACCTTCAACGGGCGATCCAGCTGCACGTCGTCGGCAATGCGCTGGATGTAGTCGGCGCTGATATCGCGCTGCTGGTAATCGCCCGGTTCGGCGGCCTGCACCAACCGTCCTTCAATGATGCGCTGGTAGAGATCGGTGATGGCATCGCCGGACAGCGTCTCGCCGCCGATGACCACCTTGAAACCGTTGTACTCGGGCGGGTTGTGGCTGCCAGTGACTGCCACGCAGGTACCGGTACGCAGGTGGAAGGCGGCGTAGTACACCAGCGGCGTCGGTGCCAGGCCGATGTCGATCACCGCACAACCGGCCCGACGCAGGCCCTCGGCCAGGCCTGCGGCCAGCTCCGGCCCGGACAGGCGGCCATCACGGCCGACCACCACCTCGCGCAGCCCCTGTTCCAGGGCCACGGTGCCGATGGCCTGACCGATCAACGCAGCGGTCTTCGGCGTCAGTTCGCTGCCAACCACGCCGCGGATGTCGTAAGCGCGGAAAATGCCGGCGGCCAGTTCCTCGGCCGGCACCGGCGGCGGCGGCGGTGGCGTGCTTTCCTCGCTGGCGGCGGCCAGCGGGGGCGGCGCCATCTGCAGGCTCTCGCTCAGGGTCGGGCCATGGTCGGCCTCCGCTGCAGCGGCACGGCGCGGCAGTGGCAGGGTCTTCGGCAGTCGGCCACGACCGACCACCAGCAGCACGGCGATGAACGCCAGCAGCAGCGCGACGATGGCGCTGGCCAGCGCGCCCAGGCCCAGCGGGCCGGCTTCAACATTGGGCACCGCGGCGACCAGCCGCAGCGGTGTACCGGCGACCGGCCGTGCCAGTGCCTCGGCGCTTTCCGCCAGGCCGGAATCGCCTTGGGCGACGAGGTCGTGCGCGCCCTGGCGCAATCCGAGGAAACCCGTGGACGGCGCGCTGACCTGATCCAGCGGTGAGGTCAGCCGCAGCAACGGCTGGCGCACATACAGCACCGCCGGGCCGAGGCTGCCCAGTTGAACCGGCGCTGCCAGGCCCAGGCGATTGCCACCGCCATCGCGGACCACGCGCAGGCTGGGCTTGCCTTCGGCCAATGCCGCTTCCAGCAGCGCCAATCGGG
Source organism: Stenotrophomonas maltophilia (assembly GCF_003205835.1). Lineage (GTDB taxonomy): Bacteria > Pseudomonadota > Gammaproteobacteria > Xanthomonadales > Xanthomonadaceae > Stenotrophomonas > Stenotrophomonas riyadhensis. Next base: position 313,752 of record NZ_CP029773.1, on the reverse strand, counting down.
CATAGCCAAAGGCGGCCGGGTCGGCGTAGGCGTTGGCCAGATCGGCAGTCAGCACGTCAGCCTGCTCCACGCCGGTCCAGCTCTCGCGCACGGCCAGCGCCGCTGCCGCGGCATCACCGGCCTGCAACGCCTGCTGCACGCGTTCGTTCTTCAGCTGCTGCTGCAGCTGCTTCAGCTGGCCGGCGGCCGCGTCCTGCAGGCCCTGCACGGCCTGGTCACGTGCTTCTTCCAGCGCCTGGCCGTTGGCCTCCTGGCGCCATTGCTGCACCGCGCTCCATCCGAACCAGCCGGCCAGCAGGATCAGCAGCACCCCCAGTAGTGGTGCACTGCGACCCAACGACCGTCCCCGCTGTCCTTCCCCGATGCCGCTCATCGATGTCCCCCGTCAACGCACCCCGGTATGGCCGAATCCACCCGTTCCCCGCACGCTGTCGGTGAAAGTATCCACCACCTGCAGGTTGACGCGGGCAATCGGCACGACCACCAGCTGCGCGATGCGATCGCCCGGCTCGATGGTGAAGGCCTCACGGCCACGGTTCCAGACGCTGATCAGCAGCGGGCCCTGGTAATCGGCGTCGATCAGGCCGGTGCCGTTGCCGAGCACGATGCCGTGGCGATGGCCCAGCCCCGAGCGCGGCAGGATCACCGCGCACAGGTGCGGATCGGCGATGTGGATGGCCAGGCCGCTGGGCACCAGCGCGGTGTCGCCCGGCTGCAGGGTCAGCGCGGTATCCAGCGCCGCGCGCAGGTCCATGCCGGCGCTGGCCTCGGTAGCGTAGGCCGGCAGTGGCCAGCTGTCGCCGAAACGCGGGTCGAGCAGCTTGACCTGCAGCGGTTGGGAAGTGAAAGCCTGGGTCATGCCTGGAGTCTCCGCGCGATCAGCGCCAGCAGTTGTTCGGCCAGCTCACGCTTGGAGGTGGCCGGGAATACCTGTTCACCGTCCTGCCAGAAGGCCGTGGCGGCATTGTTGTCGCTCTCGAAACCGCCACCGCTGATGCCGACCTGGTTGGCGATCACCAGGTCGAGGCGCTTGTCGACCAGCTTGCCACGCGCGTATTTCTCCACGTCGTGGGTCTCGGCGGCGAAGCCGACCACCAGCTTCAGCGACTGGGTCTGCGCGGCGACTTCGGCAAGGATGTCCGGCGTGCGCACCAGCTCGATCACCAGCGACTGGCTGTCGGCGGTCTTCTTCAGCTTCTGCTGGGCCACCTGGCGCGGTGTGTAGTCGGACACCGCTGCGGCACCAATATAGATGTCGGCCGGCAGCGACTTCAGCACGGCATCGCGCATCTGCGCGGCCGAGCGCACGTCGACGCGCTGCACGCCGGGCGGCGTCGGCAGCTGTACCGGGCCGCTGACCAGCACCACCTGAGCACCCATCGCAGCGGCGGCAGCGGCCAGGGCAAAGCCCATCTTGCCGCTGCTGCGATTGCCGACATAGCGCACCGGATCAATGTCTTCATAGGTCGGGCCGGCACTGATCAGCAGGCGCAGGCCCTGCAGCGCGCGGGTTTCCGGTGCGGCAACCGCAGCGGCGGCACCGCCGTTGGCGGCCAGCGCGGCAACGATGTCGGCCGGTTCGGCCAGCCGGCCGGGACCGGATTCACCTTCGGCCAGCGGGCCGTCGACCGGGCCGATCACCTGTGCGCCGCGCTGGCGCAGCAGGGCGATGTTGGCCTGGGTGGCCGGATGCAGCCACATGCGGTGGTTCATCGCCGGGCAGACGGTCAGCGGCGCGGTACTGGCCAGGCACAGCGTGCTGACCAGGTCATCGGCGTGGCCCTGGGCCAGCCGCGCCAGCAGATCGGCGGTACCGGGGGCAACCACGATGCGGTCGGCCCAGCGCGCCAGCTCGATGTGGCCCATGGCCTGTTCGGCGGCGCTGTCCCACAGCGTGGTGCGGGTGGGCTGCCCGGACAGGGCCTGGAAGCTGAGCGGAGTGACGAACTGCTGGGCACCGGCGGTCATCGCCACCTGCACCTGGGCACCGGCGTCGCGAAGGCGCCGCACCAGCTCCAGGGCCTTGTAGGCCGCGATCCCGCCTCCGACGCACAACAGCAGTTTCTGACCTTCCAGCGCGCGGGCCGGCGCGGGGGAAGCGTTGGGGGAGTCAGCCACCTGGAATTCCTGTGCAAACGAGGGCGTTAGCTTACCCGATGGTCGGTAATGTCCCGGTGCACGGTGCACATAGCGGACAGCTATCAGCAGATGGAGCGCGCTGCGCTTGACCCGGGGTTTGCCGGGCATCGGTTTCGGACCTTTCCTATACCTCTGCGGCCCTGCCCTTTTGCAGAATCAGGCGTTGGCCGCTGTGTGCTGCGGTCCGTCCGATCCCCGAGGAGCCGCGTGCACCCGCGCATCATCATTGCCGACGACCATCCGGTGGTTCTGCACGGCATCCGCATCGTGCTGCAGACCCACCTGATGGAGATCGTCGGCAGCGCCAGTGACGGCGCGGAGCTGCTGCAGCTGCTGGATCGGCATGACTGCGATGCGGTGCTGACCGATCTGTCGATGCCGGGCGACGGCCCGGATGGCCCGGAACTGATCGATGCACTGCGCGAGCGCCATCCCGGGCTGCCGGTGGTGGTGCTCACCGGAGCTCGTCATCCTGGACTGCTTGACGGCCTGCTGCGCGAGGGCATCAGCGGCCTGGTCGACAAATGCGCCGATTTCACCGAGCTGCCGCAGGCGCTGAGCGCGGCACTGGCCGGCCAGGTGTTCGTTTCCCAACAACTGCGCCACCACCTGCAGGCCCGCGACCTGCTGTTCCCGCGCGAACCGGCGCCGCTGTCGGCGCGGGAACAGGAAGTGCTGGATCTGCTGGCGGCCGGGCTCAGCGTGAATGCCGTCGCCGAACGCTGCGGGCGCAGCCCCAAGACGATCAGCCGGCAGAAGGCCGAAGCCAAGCGCAAGCTGGGCCTGCAGAACAACCAGGAACTGTTCGACTATCTGCAGACCCGGCGCGGGTGAGGCATCGCCCGACCCGGTGCTGCGGTGTGCACCGATGGGAGCCGCCACGCGGGCTGGCGATGATGCAGGCATGCCCATCCATGACTGGCCCGAACAGGAACGCCCCCGCGAGAAGCTCATCGCACGTGGGCCCACCGCACTTTCCGACGCCGAACTGCTGGCGTTGTTCCTCGGCTCCGGATTCGGTGGCCGCGATGCCGTGCAGACCGCGCGCGACCTGCTGCAGGCGCATGGCCCGTTGCGGGTGCTGCTGGACCGCTCCGCAGGCGACCTGGCCCGTCTGCCCGGGCTCGGCCCGGCGCGCAGCTGTACGCTGGCTGCCGGGCTGGAACTGGCCCACCGCTACCTGGCAGCGGAGCTGGAGCACGGCGAAGCGGTCGGCAACAACCCGGCCGCGGTCGGCCGCTACCTGCAGCACCGCCTGCGCGGGCAGGCGCGGGAAATCTTCATGGCGCTGTTCCTGGACAACCGCCACCGCCTGATCGCCTGCGAGGAACTGTTCCACGGCACCATCAACGCCGCCCCGGTCTACCCCCGCGAGGTGGTGCGGCGCGCCCTGCTGCACAACGCGGCGGCGGTGATCCTCAGCCACAACCACCCCTCCGGCGACCCGGAACCCTCCGGTGCCGATACCCGCATCACCGACGAACTGCAGCAGGCACTGGCGCTGGTGGATGTGCGCCTGCTGGACCACTTCGTGGTCGGTGAGGGCCGCCCCGTTTCGTTTGCTGAACGAGGCCTGCTGTCGCCGCCCCAGCCCCGCCTGTTCGGCTGAGCGCCCGCCCTCCAGGCGCCATCGGTCGCCCCCACAGGCAGGTTTCGGTCAGCGTGGCCACTGGTATCTGCGCTAAAATGGGCGATTCCGCCGCTCATTCTCACAGCAGGCCTCGTGAAAAATCTCCTCCGCGCCCTGATCAGCCAAGGCATCGAAGCCTTGCGCGCCAATGGCACCCTGCCCGCCGACTCCCTGCCGCCGGACTTCGTGGTCGAGCGCCCGAAGACCCGCGATCACGGCGACTTCGCCACCAATGCCGCGATGCTGCTGGCCAAGGCCGCGCGCAGCAATCCGCGCGCACTGGCACAGGCGCTGGTCGAGGCGCTGCCGCGCAGCGAGGACGTGAGCAAGGTCGAGATCGCCGGCCCCGGCTTCATCAACTTCCACCTGGCCCCGGCCGCGTACCAGCGCGAAACCGCCTCGGTCATCAAGGAAGCCCACGACTACGGCCGCAACCTGTCCGGCAATGGCCGCACGGTGGGTGTGGAGTACGTGTCGGCCAACCCGACCGGCCCGCTGCATGTCGGCCATGGCCGCGCGGCGGCGATCGGCGACTGCGTGGCACGCGTGCTCGATGCGAACGGCTGGAACGCCAAGCGCGAGTTCTACTACAACGACGCCGGCGTGCAGATCGAGAACCTGGCGCTGTCCACCCAGGCACGGATCAAGGGTATCGCGCCGGACCAGGATGGCTGGCCGGAGGGTGGCTACCGCGGTGAATACATCGCCGACGTCGCCCGCGCCTACATGGCCGGCGCCAGTGTCGATCTGGAAGGCAGCACCGTGGTCGGTGCCAAGGACCCGGACGACATGCAGGCGATCCGCCGCTTCGCCGTGGCCTACCTGCGCAACGAGCAGAATCTGGACCTGGCCGCGTTCGGCGTCGACTTCGACATCTATTTCCTGGAAAGCTCGCTGTACGCCGACGGCAAGGTTGCCGAAGCCGTGGCCAAGCTGCAGGCTTCGGGCCACACCTATGAGGAAGGCGGCGCGCTGTGGCTGCGCAGCACCGACTTCGGTGACGACAAGGACCGCGTGATGCGCAAGTCCGACGGCACCTTCACCTACTTCGTACCGGACGTGGCCTACCACCTGTCCAAGTGGCAGCGCGGCTACGAGCGTGCGATCACCGAGCTGGGTGCCGACCATCACGGCTCGCTGGCGCGCGTGCGTGCCGGCCTGCAGGCCATGGAAGTGGGCATCCCGCAGGGCTGGCCGGAATACGTGCTGCACCAGATGGTCACCGTCATGCGCGGCGGCGAGGAAGTGAAGCTGTCCAAGCGTGCCGGCAGCTACTTCACCCTGCGCGACCTGATCGAGGAAGCTGGCCGCGATGCGACCCGCTGGTTCCTGATCGCGCGCAAGCCCGATTCGCAGCTGACCTTCGACATCGACCTGGCCCGCCAGCAGAGCAACGACAACCCGGTGTTCTACGTGCAGTATGCACACGCCCGCGTCTGCAGCCTGCTGCGCCAGGCACAGGAGAAGGGCCTGGTGTACGAACAGGGCAACGGCCTGGCCAACCTCGGCCGCCTGGCCGACGACGCCTCGCTGCTGCTGATGAACGAGATCTCGCGGTATCCGGAAGTGGTGGAAGCAGCCGGCGTGGCGCTGGAGCCGCATCTGGTGGCGCAGTACCTGCGTGAATTGGCGCACGCGTTCCACACGTGGTATCACGGGACGCCAGTGCTGGTGGAAGACACCGCCGACCGCAATGCCAAGCTGACCCTGGCCTGCGCGGCACGCCAGGTGCTGGCCAATGGCCTCGACCTCCTGGGCGTCAGCGCCCCGGAAAAAATGTAAGCATCAGGAGACGCAGTACTCATGGCAGCACGACGCGGCAAAAGCCAGGCACGACGCAACAGCGGCAGCCAGGGCACACCCGGATGGGTGTGGCTGGTGGCCGGTGTAGCGATCGCGGCCGTGGTGTTCCTGGCGGCGCCGAACCTGTTCAAGGGCGAAGGCGATGGCTTCCTGCGCGCCGGTCCGCAGCCGAACCCGAATGCGCAGCCGGCCCCGGTTGCTGATGCCGACAGCGATGTCGGCACCCAGCCGGCCGCGCAGCCGACCACGCCGAAGCCGGCCGAACCGGAAAAGCCGGCCGCCACCCAGTACGACTTCTATACCCTGCTGCCGGGCAAGGAAGTTGAAATGTCCGACGCCGAACTGGCCGCCAGCGCGCGTGCCGAGGACCAGCGCCGGGCCAAGGCCGAAGCGCAGCGCGCGCAGGCGGCACTGGAAGGCAAGCCGGTTCCGCCGCCAGCGGCTACCGCGCCGGCACCGACGGCCACGGCCAGCGTGGCCAGCACCGCACCGGTGACCGCCACCAGCCGTCCGCTGCCGGCACCGCTGAGCGAACGACCGGCTGCGGCGACGCCGCCGGCGTCGACCAGCACCACCGCCGCCACTCCGGCAGCGCGTGCGGAAACCGCGCCGACCGCGGCCACTCCCCCGGCCGCTGCGGCACCGGCTGCTGCCGACAACGCCCGCTACATCCTGCAGGCGGGTGCGTTCGGCGCCTCCGGCGACGCCGAAGCCACCAAGGCCAAGCTGGCCATGATGGGCCTGGCGGCACGCGTGGAATCGGCGCAGATCAACGGCAAGACCGTGTACCGCGTGCGCATGGGGCCATACGGCAGCGCCGGCGAACTGTCCGAAGCCAAGCAGAAGCTGGATGGCACCGGCCTGCAGGCGATGGCGATCAAGGCGCAGTGAGCCTGCCGAAGTGAATGAAAAAGCCGGGCACTGCCCGGCTTTTTTTGTTTCTGTAGCGTCGAGCCATGCTCGACTGGGGGTAGAGCAACAGTCGAGCAAGCTCGACTCTACAGACGGCGGTCAGCCTTCGCGGGCGACCTGGAAACCGGCGAAGGACTGGCTGACCGGCATCAGTTCCAGGCGATTGATGTTCAGGTGCGGCGGCAGCGTGGCCACCCAGAAAATCTGTTCGGCGATGTCTTCGGCGGTCATCGGGTTGGCGCCGGTGTAGAGCTTGTCCGACGCTGCCTGGTCGCCATGGGTACGCACCACGGTGAACTCGGTTTCGGCCATGCCCGGCTCGATCGTGGTCACGCGCACGCCGGTGCCGTGCAGGTCCGAACGCAGGCCGAGCGAGAACTGGCTGACGAAAGCCTTGGTGCCACCGTAGGCATTGCCGCCCGGATACGGGTAGACACCGGCCACCGACGAAATGTTGATGATTGCGCCCTTGCGCTCCACCAGTTGCGGCAGCAGGCGGTGGGTCAGGGTCACCAGCGCGGTGATGTTGGTGTCGATCATCGTGGTCCAGTCCGACAACTTGGCGCTCTGTGCCGGCGCAGTGCCCTGCGCCAGGCCGGCGTTGTTGACCAGCAGATCGATCTCGCCAAAGGCCGGCGGCAGTGCCAGCAGCGCCGCTTCCATCGCCACCGGATCGCGGATGTCGAAGGCGGCGGCATGCACCACGTCCTTGCCGTAGCGCTCGACCAGCGGCTGCAGGCGTTCGCCGCGGCGGCCGGTGGCGATCACCTTCCAGCCCGCCTGGGCGAAGCGGTGGACGGCGGCGGCGCCGAAGCCGGACGTGGCGCCGGTAATCAGGACAGTGCGGGTCATCAGGCAACTCCAGGGGAAAAACCAGACCCCCATTCTGGCACCGTCGGCCGGGGGTTGCGTTGCCTGATCGGCCAGATCCGGCCCCGCCTGTCGGGGTGGCCGGTACAATTGGGCCATGATCAACAACGATGTCCTGCGCAGCGTGCGCTACTCCCTGGACCTGGGCGACCACCACGTGGTGACTCTGTGCCAGATGGCCGACCCCGCCTTCGCCGTGGATCCGGAACAGGTGAAAGCCTGGCTGCGCCGCGAGGACGAAGCCGGTTTCGAAGCGATGAGCGACAGCGCGCTGGCGCACTTCCTCGACGGCCTGATCGTGCACCTGCGCGGTCGCGATGAGAGCCAGCCTCAGCGTGCGGTGGAAACCCGCATCGACAACAACCTGGTGCTGAAGAAGCTGCGCGTCGCCTTCCAGCTGCGCGACGTCGATCTGATGGAGATCTTCGCCAGCGCCGGCTTCAACGTCTCCAAGTCGGAAGTGGGCGCATTGTTCCGCCAGCCCGGGCACACCAATTACCGGCGCTGCCTGGACCAGATGCTGCGCAATTTCCTCAAGGGCCTGAGCCTGCGCCTGCGCGGCTGAGCACGGCTTCGACAAACGCCCGCGCCGCCGGTGTCGGCAGTCGCTGCCAGACCAGGTGCACGCGGCGGGTCGGGGTCGGCTGCAGCGGAATCTGTACCACCCCCTGGAACCCGTCGGCGATCAACGCTGGCACGATGCCAACCGCCAACCCATGGCGGACGAAGCGCTCGATCAGTTCCATCAGATTGACCTCGAAGCGCACCGTATGCGGCAGGCCAGCGGCGGCGAAGGCATCGTCGGTCTGGCGGCGTGCACCGGTGCCGCGCGGAAAGTCGACCAGCGCCTCGTCCTGCAGTTCGGTCAATGGCAGCCGCTTGTGGCGGGCCAAGCGGTGCGACGGCGCCAGCACCGCCACCAGGTCTTCTTCCTGCAGCATCTGGTGGCAGACCCCGTCCAACCCCGCCGACGGCGCCAATCCGACCAGTGCCACGTCCAGCTCTCGCGACTGCACCTGCGCGATCAGGTCCTCGCTCTTGTCGACCCGCAGCTGGAACTCCACCTGCGGGTGCGCCTGCTGGAAGGCCGCCAGCATCGCCACCACATCGATGTCGGTCAGCGAGGAGATCTGCCCGATCGCCAGCAGGCCACGCACCTCGCCAGTGACGGCGGCCACGTCGGCGCGCAGGTGGCGCAGGCTGGCCAGCACCTGGCGTGCATGCACCAGCAGCGCCTCGCCGGCGGCGGTGGCCCGCACCTGGCGCGGCAGGCGCTCGAACAGCGTTGTGCCCAGTTCCTGCTCAAGATGGGCGATCTGGTGACTGAGCGCGGACTGCACCACGTGGCAGCGCTCGGCGGCGCGGGTGAAGTTACCCTCCTCGGCCAGGGCGACGGCGAACTCGAGCTGCTTGAGATTCACGCAACCATCTCATTTCCAGATGACAGGGATGATGATGATTCATTTCCATCATGGCTGCAGCAGGCGGACACTGTGCTCCCCCGCTTCCTGGAACACCGCGTGAGTCCGTCCCTTCCCCCTCTGCACCGCTGGCAGGTGCTGCTGATGTCGGTGGCTACCGGCGTGACCGTGGCCAGCAACTACTATGCGCAGCCGCTGCTGCACACCATCGCCGATGCCTTCGGTGTGCCGTTCGGCCAGGTCGGCATGGTGGTCACCGCCGCACAGCTGAGCTATGCCGCCGGACTGATCCTGCTGGTGCCGCTGGGTGACCTGTTCGAACGCCGCCGCCTGATCGTGGTGATGAGCCTGCTGTCCGCCGGCGGGCTGGTGATCAGTGCCTGTGCGCCGTCGCTGGCCTGGCTGCTGGTGGGTACCGCGATCACCGGCCTGTTCTCGGTGGTGGCACAGGTACTGGTGCCGTTCGCGGCCACGCTGGCCGCACCGGAACATCGTGGCCGCGTGGTCGGCACATTGATGAGTGGCTTGCTGCTGGGCATCCTGCTGGCGCGCACCGTGGCCGGACTGCTTTCCAGCCTGGGCGACTGGCGCCTGGTGTATGCCATCGCCGCCGGCACCCTGGTGCTGACCGCGCTGGCGCTGCAGCGCGGCCTGCCGCGATTCCACCACAGCGCCGGCCTCGGCTATTTCGCATTGCTGCGCTCGATCGGCGTGCTGTTCGTGCAGGAGCCGGTGCTGCGCCAGCGCACCCTGCTGGGCGCCTGCAGCTTCGCCATGTTCGCGATCTTCTGGACCCCGCTCGCGTTCCTGCTGGCGCAGCCACCCTACGCCTACAGCGACGCCACCATCGGCCTGTTCGGGCTGGTCGGTGCCGCCGGCACGCTGGCTGCGGGCCTGGCCGGGCGCATGTCCGACCGCGGCCAGACCGGACGCGCCACCGCCATCGCGCTGGTGCTGTTGCTCCTGTCATGGCTGCCGCTGGGACTGTCGGCACACTCGCTGCTGGCACTGCTGGCCGGTGTGGTGGTGCTGGACCTGGCCGCGCAGCTGCTGCATGTCAGCAACCAGAACCTGATCTACGCACTGCAACCGGCGGCGCGCAACCGGCTCAACGCCGGCTACATGACCGGCTACTTCATCGGCGGTTCGCTGGGCTCGCTGCTGTCGGCGCAGGTCTACCAGCGCTTCGGCTGGACCGGGGTCTGCGTGGCCGGTGCTGCAGTGGCCGTGCTGGCCCTGCTGCTGTGGATGCCCGGCGCGCTGCGCGCACGCCAGGCTTCGGTGACTGACTAGAAGCTGCCCTGCAGCGCCAACTCCCACCGCCCACCGGCGTTGCCCGGGAACAGCCGCTTCGCTGCGTTGTCGGTGTCATGCACGGTGGCCCGCAGCTCCCACGCCGGGGTCAGCGAGGCGATGGCACTGAGCTGGCCATGCAGGTAATCGGGCCCCTGTGCGGTGGCCAGCCAGTACTGGCCTACCGCCGCTTCCAGGCGGAACCGCTCGTGCAGCGGCACCCGCACACCCAGCTGGGCATAGGTGCCGCGATGACCACCGGCCAGTGCATCGTTGGAATGCGCCAGCTGCAGCCAGGCGCGCTGCTTCCAGGTCACGGTGGTATTGAGTTCGGTCCAGTCCAGCGCGCGGCCGGTACCTGGATACACATAGCGGGTCAGGTTGGCATCCAGTGTCCAGTCCGGTGCCAGCGCGCCGGACCAGCCTGCCACCAGGTCGAACTCGCTGCGCGCGCCATTGTCCGGTTTGAACGAAACGTTGGAGCCCCACACGCTGGCATACCAGCCCGATGCGACCGAGATCTTCGCGCCCGCCTGCACCGCCGGGTCGCCATCGCTCTGCGAGCTGCCACGCCACACGTAGTCGCTGGTCAGTGTGGCACTGCCGCTGACCTGCACCTGTGCCTGGGCGCTGCCGATGCCGAGCAGCCCTGCCAGGGCGGCCACCATCGCCGCCATCATCCCCTTGCTGTTCACTGCACTGTGTTCCTCGTTGAAGGCGGTTGCGCCGCCGGGAGCGCAGTGTCGAGGTGGTGGCCGTAACGGATCGAGGGTGCTGCCGGGCCCGTGGCGCAAATTCGGCGTAAATCCCGTGGACCGGGGGCCGCGTGCCAGCGGCGCGGTATCATGGCGCCTTGTTTCCAGGAACCAACCGCGTGGACGCCATCCTGACCCCGGTATCGATCGGCGAGCTGATCGACAAGATCACCATTCTCGAGATCAAGGCCGAGCGCATCGACGATGTGGCCAAGCTGGCCAACGTCCGCACCGAGCTGGACGGCCTGCTGCCCTTGCTGCAGCAGCAGCTGCAGGCACAGCCGGCACTGGCCGTGCTGAAGCAGCAGCTGAAGGCGATCAACGAGCGCATGTGGGATATCCAGGACCAGCTGCGCGACAAGGAAGCAGCCCAGGTGTTCGACGATGCGTTCATCCAGCTGGCGCGTGGTGTCTATGGCACCAATGGCGAGCGCGTGCAGGTGAAGAACGAGATCAACCGCGTGGCCGGTTCGGCGCTGGTGGAAGAAAAGCAGTACCAGGGCGAATAAGCCGGCTCACCCTCATTCGAGCAGATGCCGGATGCGGAACAGTTCGCCGTCACTGCGGATGCCGAGCTTGCGATAGGCGGTCCGCTTCTGCGTACTGATCGTGCTGGCCGTACGGCCGAAACGCCGTGCGACCTCGCCGGTGCTGCAGCCCTGCAGGACCAGCCGGAGCACTTCGCGCTCACGTCGGCTCAATGCTGCGAGCAGCGGCTCCGGTGTCCGCCGCATCCGCGATCGACTCAACGGCGTGCGCAGTTCCGGCGGTACGAAGCGTCCGCCACGGACCAACACATCGACCGCGCGTCGCAGCATGTCCGGCGAAGTCTCCTTGGACAGGAAGCCGCGCGCGCCGGCCTGCATCGCCAGGGTCACCGTGCTGGCATTGCAGTGTGCGGACAGCACCAGCACCGGCAGCAGCGGCCAGCGCCGTGACAGCAGGCGAAGCAGGGACAATCCTTCCCCGGGCCCATGCGATGCCAGCAGATCGACCAGCAGCAGGTCGATGTCGCCGGGCTGGCGCTGCAGCAGGTCGAACAGTTCGCGCTCACAGGTGAAGCTGGCACAGACCTGCACGCCAGCGTGCCGGCGCAGTACGACTTCCACCCCCAGCCGAAGTACTGGATGCGGCGCCAGCATGGCCAGGCGGCAGGGCCGGTCGAGACACAGAGCGGGAACGGCAGGCGGCATCACACAGATCCGGCAATACGAAGTACCCACCGTAGGTCGGTGCTGCGGTCAGCGGAATCCAATTTATTGCAACAGAGCACGACCGGGGCGTGTGGTCAGGCGCGGTTTCGTTTCCCCACAACGCAACAGGCCCGGCAGAAGCCGGGCCTGTCGAGGCATCTTCAGCGCGCAGGCGCGCCGAGGAAGCAATTACCAGCTGAAGCGCGGGCCGACGGTGTATTCCTTGTCGCCGTCGCGGTTCATCTTCAGCTCGCCGTTCAGGCCCCAGTTCTGGTTCAGCTTGACCTGACCGCCCAGGCGACCGTACCACTGGCCTTCCGGATTGATGCCGTGCTTCTTCGAGAAGTCTTCGTAGCCGACCATGCCGTAGACTTCGGCGTGGGCACCGAAGGCGGTGCGGATACCGGCTTCAGCGCTGTAGCCGTTGAAGTCCAGGCCGTGCTTCTGGTCGCGCTTCTGGTAGGCAACGCGGGCAACGAAGTCGGTGGTCGGAGCGATTTCAACGTTGTAGCCGGCGCCGATCTTCCACTGGTCCAGCTTGATGTTGGTGTGGTCGATTTCCTGGCGGCTGTACTCACCGAAGGCGTGGAAGTTCGGCAGGAAGCCGTAGGAACCCTTCACGCCCCAGCCGTCGGCCTTGAACGCGTCGATGTCGGTCTTGGCGTAGTCAGCTTCGGCGTAGTTGTACGACAGGTTCTCAGCAGCCGAGGCGGTGAACGGCAGGGCAGCGGCCAGGGCCAGAGCAATCAGCGAATTCTTCATGGGGGTACACCTTTACTTTCTTATGGTGTGCAGCAGCGCCAGGGCGCCATCGCATCGGGAATGTAAATTCTCCGTTATTCGCCACAACGCTCCCTGAAAACAGCGGTCTTCGCATTGCTGAATTTTTTGGCTTGATTCAGGCTGCGTCTGGCATACGCGCGCGGCGCGCGTGCATTTCATGGGCTACAACGAACGTGCGCTGCTGAATTGTCGATCCATGACGCCCTGGTTCGTCGGGTACTTGAAGGCCGTGCATGCGGCACGGTCCATCCGGAGGCAGGCAATGAGCTACATCGATGGTTTCGTCCTGGCGGTGCCCACCGCCAACAAGGAGAAGTTCCTCGCCCATGCACGCACAGGCGATCCCGTTTTCATCGAGTACGGCGCGCTGCGTGTGGTCGAATGCTGGGGTGACGACGTACCGCACGGCAAGACCACCGACTTCTTCGGCGCGGTGAAAGCCACGCCGGATGAGACGGTGGTGTTTTCCTGGATCGAATGGCCGGACAAGCCGACCCGCGACGCCGGCATGAAGAAGATGATGGAAGACCCGCGGTTTGATCCGGCGAAGAATCCGATGCCGTTCGACGGCGCGCGGATGATCTACGGTGGGTTCGTACCGCTCTACGAGCTGACGCGCTGAATCCGGCGGACGTGCTCAGCGCGCGTCCGTGTCATCGCTGGCAGACGCATGGCCGGCGCCCAGAGCGGCGCCGGCGCCGAGGCCCACACCGCCCATGCCGGCCCCCATTCCGCCACCGCCACCACCACCCGCACGACCGCCCTTGGCATCGCCGTCGTTGCGGCCCTTGCCGCCACCACTGGCAGCGGGTCGGGTTGGTCCCTGCGGCGGTATCTGCAGGTCGGTCGGAATCGGCGCCAGATCCAGCGCTTCGCGCACGAAGTCGCGCAGCGAGACCACCAGTTCGTGGGTGTGCACCGGCCGCCCCTGTGCCAGTTCGTTGGCCGCGCGCGCGGCCAACCGCACCTGTTCGTCGGTGCCCAGCAACAGGATGTCCGACAACGCGGCCTCGACGGCATCGCGGATGCGGCGCGCGCGATCCGAGCGGGGTTCGGCGATGCCTTCGGCATCTTCGCGCTGGCGCAGGTCGCGGCGATGGCTGGGATCCACGCCCAGTTCGCCAGTGAAGGAACCGCCCAGGGTCTTGTAGGCCGCCATCAGCGTGCGCAGCCGCTCATTGATCTGCCGGTTCTCGCGCTCGCGGCGCTGCTGCAGGGTCTGCATCACCAGCAGGCGGATGCCCACGCCCAGCAGGGTGATCAGGACCAGGCCAGCCAACGTGGACAGCACGCCCTGCCAGGAACTGAAGTCGATACCACGCATGCCCGGGGCCCCGGCGGGAAGAACCTGCATCTTGCCCCATGGGGTGTCCCAGAAACGCGAAAGGCCCCACCACCCGTTGGGTGGCAGGGCCTTCGGTCACGGCGCCATTACTTGCGCTTGGCGACCTTGCGCACGGCCTTCTTGGCCGGAGCCTTCTTGGCGGCGACCTTCTTCAGCGGCGCAGCCTTCTTGGCGACCGTCTTGCGGGTGGCGGCAACCTTCTTGCCCACCGCCTTCTTGGCAACGGCGGTCTTCTTGCCGACAACCTTCTTGGCAGCAGCGGTCTTCTTGCCGACGGCCTTCTTGGCGACAGCAGCCTTCTTGCCGACAACCTTCTTGGCGGCCGCGGTCTTCCTGGTGGCGACCTTCTTGGTAGCGGCAACCTTCTTGCCGACAACCTTCTTGGCAGCCACGGCCTTCTTGCCAGCGACCTTCTTGGCGGCGACGGTCTTCTTGGCCACGGCCTTCTTGGCGGTAGCGACCTTCTTGCCGACAACCTTCTTGGCGGCCGCGGTCTTCTTGGCAACGGTCTTCTTGGCGACGCCGGCCTTCTTGGTGGCGGCCTTCTTCACGGTGGCGACCTTCTTGCCGGCAGCCTTGGTGGCGGCCTTGGTGGCGGCCTTGGTGGTCTTCTTGGCAGCAGCGGCCTTCTTGGTCACGGCCTTGCCTGCAGCCGCCTTCTTCTTGGCCACTTCCTTCTTCAGGGCAGCGGCTTCGGCCTTGGCGTTCTTCTTGGCGGCTTCCAGCTTCTTCTTGGCGTTGGCAACGGTCTTGCCGACCGACTTGGCAGCCTTCTCGGCCTTCTTGGCAACGGTCTTCTCAACCTTGGCCACAGCCTTCTTGGCCTTGGCAACGCGGGTACCGGCAGCCTTGGTGGCGCGCTTGACGGTCTTCTTGACCGACTTCACGGCGTCTTCGGCGGCGTGGGCGATGGTCTCGCCGACGTTGGAGGCGGTTTCTTTCACGTTCTCGACGGCGTCGGTCACGACCGACACACCATTACCGTTGCTCATGTTGCCCTCCTGGGGGCCTTAAGTATCAAAACGGGGCGATGCTATACCGACATTGACGATCGTGGAACGGGGCATGCGCCCGCAATCGCATCTGATGCGACGGCAATGGTGTAGCCCACCACCCTCATCAACGCTGCCGTCGTGCACGAAACCCCTTCTTTTCAGTGCTGCGCCGCAAGGTCACGGCGGGCGGAAGCGTTCGTCGCATGCGCCCGCTCAATTGCAGCCGAAGGCGTGCGATATGGCGCATCGCGGCACCGGGATGCGCAGAACTGCGCAAGTATCGGCCTGTATCGCGCCACGCCCGGGCGCGTATCCACGGTGCGTGGCGCACGGATCGCGCTGTCGCCAACGGCTCATTCGCGGCGCGCGCGGTCGGCGCTCCGGGCGCCCGGTTTTCATGGCGCATTTATCCAGATCGCGACACACTCATTCAGCTTGTTTTACCGTAGGGCCGAACCGCCCCCACCCACGCCAGCGAACCGACTCCCATGCGACCGCTTCCCACCCTGCTCACGCTCGCAATCGCCGCCGCCTTCGGTGGCTTCGTTGCCACCGGCATCAATGCGCACCTGGACAACCGGGCCGATGCCGCACCGCTGCCAGCGGTCTTGCCGACCAGCGCCGCACTGCCGGCCTCGGTGGCCGGGCAGGCGGTGCCGTCGCTGGCACCGATGCTGGAAAAGGCGATGCCGGCGGTGGTCAGCGTCAACACCAAGCAGGTGGTGCGCGTGCGCAACCCCTTCTTCAATGACCCGTTCTTCCGCCGCCTGTTCCCGGACATCCCGCAGGAACGCATCAACGAATCGCTCGGCTCCGGCGTGATCATCGACGCCAAGGAAGGCCTGGTACTGACCAACCACCATGTCATCGACAACGCCGATGACGTGCAGGTGACACTGGCCGACGGGCGCACGGTCAAGGCGGAGTTCCTCGGTTCGGACCGCGATACCGACATCGCACTGATCCGCATCCCGGCGCAGAACCTGACCGACATCAAGCTCGGCAACAGCGACCAGCTGCGGGTGGGCGACTTCGTGGTGGCGATCGGCAACCCGTTCGGTTTCAGCCAGACGGTCACCTCGGGCATCGTCTCGGCGGTGGGCCGCAGCGGCATCCGCGGGCTGGGCTACCAGAACTTCATCCAGACCGATGCGTCGATCAACCCGGGCAATTCCGGTGGTGCGCTGGTCGACCTGCAGGGCCAGCTGGTCGGCATCAATACCGCCAGCTTCAACCCGCAGGGCAGCATGGCCGGCAACATCGGCCTGGGCCTGGCGATTCCGTCCAACCTGGCGCGCAGCGTGGTCGACCAGCTGGTCAAGCACGGTGTGGTGGTGCGTGGCACGCTGGGCGTGGAGAGCCAGAACCTGACCGCACAGATCGCGCAGGGGCTGGGCCTGGGTGAAACCCGTGGTGCGCTGATCACCCGGGTACTGGCCGGTTCGGCCGCTGCCGCAGCCGGGCTGAAGCCGGGCGATGTGGTGGTCTCGGCCAACGGCCAACGCGTGGACAGCGCTGAAGCCCTGCACAACGTGGAAGGCCTGGCCGCGGTCGGCAGCCCGCTGACGCTGGACGTGCGCCGCGAAGGCAAGCCGCTGCAGATCAAGGCAACGCTGAAGGAACAGGCCCGCGCAGTCACCGGCGACAGCCTGGATCCGCGCCTGGGCGGCGCCACCTTCGTCGACCTGCCGGAGTCGCTGCGCCAATCGGGCGTTGGTGGCGTACTGGTCAGCGAGGTCAAGCGCGGCAGCCGCGCCGCCACCAACGGCCTGCAGCAGGGCGACATCATCACCGATGCAACGGTGGGTGAATTCGCCGACCTCGCCAGCTGGCGCGCCAATTTCCAGCAGCGCCCGCCAACGCTGGTCGTGCGCGTACTGCGCAACAATGGCCAGCAGCAGGGCCAGCTCGTGATGCGCTGATCGCCCAGCCGTAACACCTCCTATACCCCGGCAATGCTATTGCTGTCAGTCCAGGTCGGCACCGCCGACACCCGTTCCCCCATCGCAACAGGAGTGATTCGATGAGCCCCACCAATACCGAGAACCTGAAGGAACACCTGGGTGAAGCCGGTTCCCACCTGAAGCAGGCCGCCACGGCCGCCGGCGGTGCGATCAAGGGCGCAACCGGTGCCGCGACCGACGAACTGCGCATCGGCAAGGCCAACGTCAAGGCCGAACTGTCCGACAGCGCGCTGTCCGGCCTGGCCGCCGCCGAGTTCGGTGGTGCCGCTGCCAAGGAACAGGTCGACGCACTGATGGACAAGGGCAAGGACCTGATCGACAGCGCCGCCGAGCTGATCCGTGAGCGTCCGCTGGCCTCGTTCGGCGTCGCCTTCGCTGCCGGCTGGATCATCGCCAAGCTGGCCCGCGGCAGCAGCGACAAGTAAGCCGCGGCGTGAGCGAAGACAACGCGCAAGCCCCTGATCCGGCGGCCACCCCGCCGCTGGATGAGAGCATCCGCCAGGTCGGCGCGGCCGGTCGTGCCGCTGCCGATTCGGCCAAGCATTCGCTGCGTTCGCTGCGCCGGTTGGCCTCGGCCGACTTCGCGCTGGCACGCAGCGCGTTCGGCCGTGCGCTGGCCTGGGCCGGCGTGGCGATCGTGTTCGGTGCCTCTGCCTGGCTGCTGATGGCCGCCACCCTCATCGCCCTGCTGCAGAGCTGGGGCCTGAGCTGGCTGCAGGCCCTGCTGATCACCTCGTTGCTCAGCCTGGCCGTCACCGGTTACGCGATCTGGCGGGTGTCCTACTTCTTCCACCACACCGGCATGCACGCCACCCGGCGCCAGCTGTCACGCCTGGGCCTGTTCGACGAGCCCAGCGAAGACGATCCCGATGCCGATGTGCAGCTGCCGGAGGGCAAGCCATGAAGTTCGGTGCGCTGCAACGGCGGGTGAAACGCTGCGAACAGGTGGTGACCGTGCGCCTGGTTGAAACCCAGGACCACTGGTCCACGCTCAGCCAGGTCTGGCGACAGGGCTGGTCACCGCTGCGCATCGTGGTGGTCGGTCTGGCCGGTGGCTTCATTGCCGGCAAGCTGGAAGTACCCGGCAAGGTCAACGGTGCCCGCTGGCTGCAGATGGTGGGTTCGGTCTCGAACCTGTTCGCCAGCGCGCAGGCCGCGTTCGCCACGGCGATGGCGGCGCAGGCGGCAGCCAGCGCCGACGACGCGGCCGAAGAAGCCGACGAAGCCAGTGAGCAGGTGCAGGCGACCGCGTCGGCATCCACCGCTCGGCCGGCACCAGCGGCGCAATCCGCCGCGGAACCGGAACTGCGCGAACCGCGCCCGGCCGAGGCCGCCACCGAGCTGTCCGAACGTTGATCCACGAAATCCGCCGCGCCGATCGCGGCCGGCGGATAATGCGCTCCCCTTTCCGGTTGATGCGTCGATGAGCGAGTCCCTCCTGTCCCCGCCACCGGCCGGCCCCGACGAGCCAGAGGCAGCGCTGCCACCGCCGTCGCGCCCGCGCGGGCCGATGTCGCTGGTGGTGCTTGCGACCCTGGCGGTGGGCTACACGCTGTGGGCCGCACAGGACATCATCCTGCCGGTGCTGCTGGCGATGTTCTTCGCGCTGGTCGGCAACCCGATCCTGCGCCTGCTGCAGAAGCTGTGGATTCCGCGCGCGCTGGGCGCACTGTTGATCCTCGGTGCGGGCCTGGGCGTGACCGGTTCGCTGGCCGTGCAGCTGATCGGCCCGGCGATGGAATGGGCGCAGGAAGCACCACAGCAGCTGCGCAAGGTCGCCCGTCAGGTGCAGGACCTGACCAAGCCGGTGCAGCAGGCCAACCAGGCGGCGGAGAACTTCGCGCGCGTGGCCGGTGGTGACAGCAACCACAAGGTGCAGGTGATCCGCACCCAGCTGGACGACCCGTACCGCATGCTGACCCGCGCGCCGCGGCTGGCGGCTTCGGTACTGGCGGTGGTGCTGCTGACCCTGTTCTTCATGATCTACGGGCAGAGCCTGCAACGCGCAGCGATCGCCCTGTTCCCGAACCGCCAGCAGCAGCGCTTCACCAGCGACATCCTGCGGTCGATCGAGCGCGAGGTCTCTCGCTACGTGCTGACCATCAGCGTGATCAACACCCTGGTCGGGCTGGTGTTCGCCGGTGTGTTGATGCTGTTCGGCATCGGTCTGCAGGAAGCCCTGCTGTGGGGCACGGTGGCTGCATTGCTGAATTTCGCCCCGTATGTCGGTCCGCTGATCGGCGTGGCGCTGATGCTGCTGATGGGCTTCGTCGAGTTCCGCGACCCCCTGCAGGCCCTGCTGCCGGCCGCCGCCTATCTGGGCCTGCACACCCTGGAAGGGCAGATGGTGACCCCGATCGTGCTGGGCCGGCGCATGAAGCTGTCACCGCTGGTGCTGATCCTGGCGCTGATGGTGTTCGGCTGGGCCTGGGGCATGATCGGCCTGCTGCTGGCGGTGCCGCTGCTGGTCTGCATCAAGCTGGTGCTGGCACGGCTGGACGGCATGCAGGGCTGGGCGCGGCTGCTGGAATGAAAGCCCGTGCGGGCAGGGGTAGAATGGCGGGGTGAATTTCCCAGTCCAAGCCATCACCCTCGACCTTGACGACACGCTGTGGCCGTTCGCTCCGATCGGCGCCCGCATCGACCTGGTCCTGCACGAGTGGATGCGTGAACACAGCCCCGCCACCGCCGAAATGTATCCGGTGGCGGCGATGCGCGAACTGCGCGAGCGCCTGTACCACGCCCATCCGCACCTCCATCACGACCTGAGCGCACTGCGCCGGCTGACCCTGCACGAAGCGCTGCACACCAGCGGTGCCAGCCTGGAGCTGCTGGAACCGGCGTATGACGTGTTCTACGCCGCGCGCAACCAGGTCGAGTGCTACCCCGATGCGATCGACGCACTGGCGCGGATTGCCGCGCGGGTGCCGGTGGCGGCGCTGAGCAACGGCAATGCCGATCTGGAGCGGATCGGCCTGGCCCATCATTTCGCCTTCCAGCTGGGCGCGCGCGAACACGGCGCAGCCAAGCCGGAGGCGAGCATCTTCCATGCCGCCTGCACCCGCCTGGGTGTGGCGCCGGCACAGGTACTGCACGTCGGCGACCATGCCGAAATGGACGTGGCCGGGGCGATCGCCGCCGGCCTGCGCGGGTGCTGGATCAACCGCGAAGCAGCCACCTGGACCCATCCGCAGCTGCAGCCGGACCTGCAGTTCGACACCCTCACCGGTTTGGCCGACTGGTTGGATGCCAACCTCGATGCCGCCGCACCCCGGAGTATCTGACGCATGAGCGAGATCACAGGCTTCACCGCCGACACCGCCGCAGCACTGCCGCTGTACGTGCTGGACCGCGAGCAGTTCGCGTCCTGGAAGGCAGGCCAGCCGGCCGCCACCCAGGCATGGCTGGCGTCGCAGGGTTTCACCGCCGGCGCGCACAGCGTGGCCCTGCTGCCCGGCACCGATGGCCTGGCCGGTGCGGTGATGGGTGTGGGTGATCGTGGTGATGCCTACAGCTATGCGCATGCCCCGCACGCGCTGCCGGAGGGCAGCGTGTGGCAGCTGGCCAGCGAACTGCCGGCCGCCGAACAAGCGCTGCTGCAGCTGGGCTGGGGCCTGGGCAGCTACCGCTTCGACCGCTACCGCAAGCGCAACCGCGCCCCGGCTCAGCTGGTGGCTGCACCGTCCGGTGAAGTGGCCGACCTGATCGCCGCCAGCCTGCGCGTGCGTGACTGGGTCAACACCCCGACCGAAGACATGGGCCCGCAGCAGCTGGAAGATGCCGCGCGCGCGCTGGCCGATGCACATGGTGCGCAGGTCGATGCGATCACCGGCGATGAACTGCTGAAGCAGAACTTCCCGGCCATCCACGCCGTGGGCCGCGCCTCGCACCGCGCACCGCGCCTGGTCGTGCTGCGCTGGGGCAAGGACACCGATCCGGCGCTGGTGCTGGTCGGCAAGGGCGTGTGCTTCGATACCGGCGGCCTGGACATCAAGCCCGCCGACGGCATGCGCAACATGAAGAAGGACATGGGCGGTGCGGCACACGCGCTGGCCCTGGCCGGCCTGGTGATGGCGCGCGGCCTGCCGGTGCGGCTGACCCTGCTGGTGCCGGCAGTGGAAAACGCGATCGGACCGGATGCCTTCCGCCCGGGCGAAGTGATCGCCACCCGCAAGGGCCTGAGCGTGGAGATCGACAACACTGACGCCGAAGGCCGCGTGATCCTGTGCGATGCGCTGACCTTCGCCAGCGAGCAGAAACCGGACCTGGTGCTGGACTTCGCCACCCTCACCGGCGCCGCGCGCATTGCGCTGGGCCCGGACCTGCCGGCGCTCTTCAGCAACGACGACAGCGTGGCCCAGCAGTGGCTGCAGGCCGGCGACGCGACACGCGACCCGGTCTGGCGCATGCCGCTGTGGCGCCCCTACCTGCGTTACCTGAGCAGCGGCATCGCCGACCTGGCCAACGCCGGTTCGCGCATGGCCGGCTCGGTGACCGCCGCGCTGTACCTGGAGCGTTTCCTGGAAGACGGCCAGCGCTGGGCGCACCTGGACGTGTACGCCTGGAACGACGGCGAACGCCCGGGCCGTCCGGCCGGTGGCGAAGTGCTGGCGCTGCGTTCGGCGTGGGCGATGCTGAAGCAGCGCTACAGCTGATCGGGTGGGTGCCGACCTTGGTCGGCACGCCGTCCCCGGCAAACTTGACGAAAAATTGAATACCGGGCCTGGAAGGGTTCTGCGAGGATGTGTGGGTCGACCACCCACACGCTCCGTGAAGGCAGGACTCCGACCATGTCGCTCTTCCGCTACACCCGCGCTGGCCAGACGCCGGGCGCACCGCGCAGGCATTCGCCGCTGCCCTGGATCGCACTGATCGCACTCATTCTGGGTGCGGTGGCGCTGGCCTTCGCCTGGCTGGCCGGCTGGATTGGCGACCGCCTGACCGCGCAGCGCTTCACCGACACCATCGAAGCTACCGGCCCCGCCCATCCCGGGTTCCGTCGTGCGCACAGCAAGGGCATCTGCGTAAGCGGTTGGTTCGAACCCAGTGCGCAGGCCCCTACCCTGTCCAGCGCCCGCGTGTTCTCGCAGTCACGCGTACCGGTGATGGGCCGCCTGTCGATCGGCGGCGGCGATCCCTACGGCGCCGACAACACCGCACGCGTACGCAGCCTCGCGGTGCAGATGGTCAGCGATGATGGCCAGGAATGGCGCATGGCGATGAACAGCTTCCCGTTCTTCGCCGTGCCCAACGCCGAGGCGTTCTACGAGCAGACGCGCGCCGCCATCCCCGACCCGGCCACCGGCAAGCCCGACCCGCAGAAGATGGCCGCCGTACTGGCCAGGTACCCCAGTGCGCAGGCTTTCCAGCAGTGGGCCAAGACGGCGCCGTGGACCAGCAGCTGGGCCGACACCACTTTCAACAGCGTCAACAGCTTCTGGTTCACCAACGCGCAGGGCCAGAAGCGCGCGGTGCGCTGGCGCTGGCAACCGCAGGCGCCGGTGGTCGAGATGGATGCGGAAACCCGCAAGCAGGCCAGCGTCGATTTCCTCAGCCAGGAACTGCAGCAGCGCCTGGCCAGCGGCCCGGTGCGCTGGAACCTGGTCGTGACCACCGCCGAGCCTGGCGATGCCATCGATGATCCGTCGGTACCGTGGCCCGAATCGCGTGATCAGGTGGTGGCCGGCGTACTCAGCCTGGACCGCATGCAGTCGCAGGAACAAGGCGCGTGCGGCCAGATCAACTTCGATCCGCTGATCCTGCCCAGTGGCGTGCGTGGCAGTGACGATCCGATCCTTGCGGCCCGCTCGGCGGTGTATTCGCAATCCTTCAACCGCCGCGAACGCGAGCGCGCCACCGGCAACGTCGAGCAACCGAAGGAGGCCGCACGATGAGCACCGGCAACGGCCACTTCAACCTGCTGGCGCGGGTGCTGCACTGGTCCATGGCACTGATGATCATCGCCATGCTGTTCATCGGCGTGACCATGGTCGCCTCGCTGCACCTGCGGCCGATGCTGATCGATCTGCATCGCCCGTTGGGCATCGCGATCGGCGTACTGGTGCTGCTGCGCCTGTACAACCGGCTGCGCCATCGCCCGCCACCGCTGCCGGCGGATCTTCCGGTGTGGCAGGTGATGGCGGCCAAGGCCTCGCACTGGATGCTGTACGCGCTGATGCTGGCGATGCCGCTGATCGGCTGGGCGATGCTGTCGGCCGGCGGTTACCCGATCGTGCTGTGGGGCGGCCTGCACCTGCCGCCGATCGTGCCGCACACCCCGGCGCTGTATGCCGCGTTGCGCAATGCGCACAGCCTGCTGGCATATGTGTTGTTCGCCACGGTGCTGATGCATGTGGGTGCGGCGCTGTTCCACCTGTGGGTGCGGCGGGATGGCGTGTTCCAGGCGATGGCGCGCGGGAAGGATTGATCGGGTTCGCCGGGCGTTCCCGGCGGATTGTTTCCGCGACCGCGGGGGGTGTCACTTTTCTTTTCGCGCGAAAAGAAAAGTAACCAAAAGAAACGCGCCGCCAGAGCGCGAGCCGGTGCTGCGCACCGGTGCCCTGTGCTTCTCGGTGAATCAGGGGACGGCGCCGAACTCGCTGCGCTCAAACACCGGCGCCTCTTCGCCCCTGATTCCCCTGCGATGCTCGGCTCGCTCAAGGCGGACCCAAGGTCAAATGCCACAGCTGCACCCAGTAGATCCACGCCATGCGTGGATGCTCTAGCTGTTGATCTTGCCCTTCAAGTCCGCCTTGAGCGAGCCGAGCACCGCAGGTCCGGCGAGGGCGAAGAGGTGCGGGTGTCTGAGCGCAGCGAGTTCCCGCGCCGTCCCTCGACGGACCGAGGAGCGCAGGGCACCGGCGTGCGCAGCACGCCGGCTCGCGGCCGGCGGAGCGTTTCTTTGGTTACTTTCTTTGCGCGCAAAGAAAGTGACACCCCCCGCGGTCGCGGAAATGACATCACCGGGAAAGGCAGGGCGCTGCTACAACCACCCCTTCTGCCGCGCCAGCCGGTACGCCTCGATCCGATTGGCCACGCCCAGCTTGCCGATGCACTCGGACAGGTAGTTGCGCACCGTACCGTGCGACAACCCCAGCTGCTCGGCGATCTCGCTGGCGGTGCGGCCCTCGCCCGCCAGCCGCAGCACGCGGCGTTCGCGGTCGGTCAGCGGGTCGGCCTGCGACCACGCATCCAATGCCAGCTGCGGGTCGATCGCGCGGATGCCCTGCTTCACCTTGCGCAGGGCATCGGCCAGGTTCTCGGCCGGTGCGTCCTTCAGCAGGTAGCCCAGCACCCCCGCCTCCAGCGCGCGACGCAGGAAGCCGGCACGGGCGAAGGTGGTCACGATCACCACCTTGATCGGCAGTTCCTGGCGGGCGATGCGCTGCGCCAGTTCCAGTCCGCTCAGGCCCGGCATCTCGATGTCGGTGACCAGGATGTCCGGCTGCAGCTGCTGCAGCATCCGCCACGCGGTTTCGCCATCGGCGGCGCTGCCCAGCACTTCGATGTCCGGCTCCAGGCCGAGCAGCGCCGACAACGCACCGCGCACCATCGCCTGGTCTTCGGCCAGCAGGATGCGGATCATGCGGCACCGTCCTGCGCCAACGACGTAGGCGACAGCGGCGTAGTCGCGGCCATCAACGGCACGCGCACCGTCAGCACGGTGCCCGCCCCGCGCGGCGACTGCAGCGTCAACTGGCCACCCAGTGCTGCGGCCCGCTCACGCATGCCGCAAAGTCCATTGCCCTCGGCCTGCACGCCGCCACGGCCGTCATCGCGTATCTGCATCGCCAACTGTCGTTCCTCAAGCATGAAATCCACCTGTACCCGGGTCGCCTGCGCATGGCGCACGATGTTGGTTGCCGCCTCGCGCAGCACCAGCGCCAGGCCACGTTCCACGTCCACCGGCATCGCAGGTGGCGTCGTGTACTGCAGATGTACCTGCTGGCATTCCAGCAGCAGGCGCGCCGATGCCAGCTCGCCAGCAAGATCGCTGGCGCGGATGCCGGTCACCGCACTGCGCACCTGTGCCAGCGCTTCGCGGGCAATGTCCTCGGCCTCGCCGATCTCCTGCCGCGCGCGTGCATCACCGCGGTCGTGCAGCTTGCGCGCCAGTTCCAGCTTCAGCGTGATCAACGACAGGGTATGGCCCAGCAGGTCGTGCAGGTCGCGGCCGATACGCTCGCGCTCGGCGGTGGTGGCCAGCCGCCGCACCTCGTCCTGGGACAGCTGCAGTGCGACGTCGCGCTGCTGGCTCAGGGCCTCCACGTTCACCACCAGCCCGACGATGAACGAGACCGCCGGCATCCACACCATGGCCTGCCACGGATAACCGAAGTACAGCGCGGTGCCGCAGAACAGAAGGTTCAGCCCGGTGAGCTGCAGCAGGTACTGCCACCAGCCGCCGCGGCTGCTCATGCGGATCATCACGCAGCCGAACACGAAATAGCTCAGTCCCGAGGGATACCACGGCAGCAGTACCAGGGCCATCACGATCATGCCCAGCGCGTAGCGCCATGCATGGTGCCGTGGCGCCAGCATCACCTTGGCGTAGAACAGCAGGAACATCGGATAGCTGACCAGGGTCAGCAACAGCCAGCGCAGGGTGAAGCCGTTCCCAAGCACCGGGGTGAGGAAGATCCATACCGACCACAGCAGGTGGATCGCACCGCTCCAGGGCGATTTGCCATGTCGCAGCAGCTCGGCCACCGCCGAATCCGGTGCGGGGCGCAGCAGGGACGCAAGCCAGCTCGACGACACGGGAGAATCCAGGCGGGGACGATCGCTGCCGATCATGCCAGTTCAGCCGATCCGGCGCAGGCGACGGCGCGCCAGCAGCAGCGCGACCACCGTGACCGCCAGCAGCACCAGCAGGTGGCCGGCCACGCTGCCCACCGACGGCAGCCCGACCACCGGCAGCGCCAGCTGCGCCAGATGCCAGGTCGGCCACAGTGGGGCCATCGTCGAGAACAGCGTGGGCAGCGCCGACAGCGGCAGCCACAGGCCCGACAGCAGGGCCAGCGGCAGGTAGACCAGGTTGACCATCGCCGGTGCCGCGCTGGCACTGACATGGCTGCCGATCAGCAGGCCGATCGCCCCCAGCGGCAGCGCCGCCAGGCCCGCCACCGCCAGCAGCTGCAGCACCTGCAGGGCGTGCAGCTGCACACCACCGAGCACATGCGCCACGCCGATCAGCAGCAACGCCACCAGCAGCGCGAACATCACCGCCATCGCCAGCCGCGCCAGCAGCGGTGCCGCCGCCGGCATCGGCAGCGCGCGCTTGAGGGTCAGCAGGCCGCCTTCTCGGTCCAGCGCCAGCTGCACGCCGAAGCCGAACAGGGCCGGGGCCATCGCACCGAACACGCAGTAGGTGGCCAGCAGGTACAGCGGCGCGTGACCACGTCCGAGCAGCACGCCGAACAGCAGGTAGAACAGCACCGGGAACAGCAGCGAGGGCACCGCGAACGCCGGCGTGCGCCAGGCGCGGCGCAGTTCGGCCATCAGCTCGGCGCGGTACGGGCGCAGTGCCTGGCGCCATGCAGATGGCGGCGCGGGTGTGGTGCCGGTACGGGCCATCGTGTTCATGCGGCCTCCCGGGTCATGTCGAGGAAGGCGTCGGCCAGCGCCGCGCCCTGTACTTCCAGTTCGCGCAGCTGCGCATCGGCGGCCAGCAGGCGCGCCACTACCGGCTCGGCCGGGCTCGCCAGCAGCTGCAGGTGCTCGCCGTCGCGTCGCACCTCCTGCACGCCCGGCCACTGCTGTACGTCCTCAATGGGCAATCCACTACGGCAGCGGATGCGGCGTGGCCGGTCGGCCAGGCGCAGCTCGCTCAAGGGTGCATCGGCCAGCACCCGGCCCTGCTCCAGCACCACCACCTGCTGCGCCAGCGCTTCGGCCTCCTCCAGATAATGGGTGGTCAGCAGCACGCCGCAGCCTTCGGCCACCAACTGCCGGATTGCCTGCCACATCGCCTGCCGCGCCTGGATATCCAGGCCGGTGGTGGGCTCATCCAGGAACAGTACGCGTGGCCGTCCACACAGCGCGATGGCGAACTGCACGGCGCGCTGCTGGCCGCCGGAGAGTTGGCCATAGCGGCGGCCTGCAAGCGCCTGCAGGCCGGCGCGCTGCAGCACCTCCTGCAACGGCATCGGGTCGGGATAGCAGGCGCTGGCCTGCGCCACCAGTTCGTCCACCTGCAGCATCGGCGGCAGGCTGGTGCTCTGCAGCATCACGCCCAGGCCGATACGGCTGGCGCGCTGCTGCGGGTCACCGCCAAGCAGTTCGACCTGGCCGGCGTCGGCGCGGCGCAGGCCCAACAGCACGCTGATCGCGGTACTCTTGCCGGCACCGTTGCGGCCCAGCAATGCGAGCACCTGGCCAGCGCGAACCTGCAGGTCGATGCCATGCAGGGCGGTATGGTCGCGGTAGCGCACCTGCACCTGCTGCAGGCGGGCCAGCGACGGGGCGATCGGATCCATGGGCGGTACCGGTAGCGGGGACGTTGCCATCCTGTGCCGCCGTGGTCACGTTTCGCAGTTGCCGCCGTCAGTGTCATCGGGTGACAGCTGTCACTGCCGTCATCGCTGTGCCTGCCTTCATGCTGTGCCGCACGCTCCACCGCCGGAACCGCCGCCGTCCGCTCTTCCGGCCACACCCGCCCGAACGTCTGTGATGGAACGAATGAACGCTTCTGCCGAGCTGTTGAAGGAACTCCGTATCGACCGCAAATCGCCGCCGCCCGCCTCCGGTGGCGGTAGCAATGGCGGTGGCCGCCGCTGGCTGTGGATCGCGATCATCGTGGTCGTGCTGCTGGTCGCCGCCGCCGTCACCTTCCTGTTCGGCCGTGCGCCGGCGGTGGAGGTGGAAACCGCACCTGCCGTGGCCATCCAGCAGGGCAGCGCCAGCAGTTCGGTGCTCGATGCCAGCGGCTATGTGGTCGCCCGGCGCATGGCCACGGTCTCGGCCAAGATCACTGGCAAGGTGCGCGAGGTGATGATCGAGGAAGGCATGCGCGTGGAGCAGGGCCAGATCATGGCCACGCTGGACCCGATCGATGCCGACGCGCAGCGCAGCCTGTATGCCTCGCAGCTGCAGGCCGCACGCAGCCAGGTGGCCGGTCTGGAGGCACAGCAGAAGCAGGCCGCCGCCGAAGCCAGCCGCCTGCAGGCGCTGGTCGGCCAGCAGCTGGTGTCGCGCTCGCAGTACGACCAGGCCGTGGCCCAGCGCGACAGCCTGCGTGCCCAGCTGGATACCGCGCAGCGCAACGTCAAGGTTGCCAACGACCAGCTGGCCATCGCCGACCTGGGCGTCGACAACAACATCGTGCGTGCGCCGTTCTCCGGCGTGGTCACCGCCAAGGCCGCGCAACCGGGTGAAATCGTCTCGCCGCTGTCGGCGGGCGGCGGCTTCACCCGTACCGGCATCGGCACCATCGTCGACATGGACTCACTGGAGATCGAAGTCGAGGTGGGCGAAGCCTTCATCGGCCGCGTGCAGCCGAAGATGCCGGTGGAAGCCACGCTCAACGCCTATCCGGAGTGGAAAATTCCCGGCGAGGTGATCGCCATCATCCCCACCGCCGACCGCGGCAAGGCCACGGTGAAGGTGCGCGTGGCACTGAAGGTGAAGGACCCGCGCATCGTGCCGGAGATGGGCGTGCGGGTCAGCTTCCTGGAGCAGGCGCAGCCGCAGGCGGCGGCCAAGCCGCAGGGCGTGCGCGTGCCGGCGGGCGCCGTGGTCCAGCGCGAGGGCGCCTCGGTGGCCTTCGTGCTGGGCGACCAGAACCGCGTGCAGCAGCGCACGGTCGAGGCCGGCCAGGCGATGGGCAAGGACCGCCAGATCCTCAAGGGCGTCAGCGCGGGTGAGTCGGTGGTGGTGAACCCGCCCGACACCCTGCGCGATGGCGCCAAGGTGCAACAGAAACAAGCGCAGTAACGGCCTGGCGCCCACGGGCGCCGCCGGCAGCACCGCTCGACGCACGCCTGCGGCCCCCGCCGTGGCGCTTCCCCGTTTCCCGCCTTCCGTGGAGAACCACCCATGTCGACCCTGGTTTCACTGCGCAACATCACCAAGACCTACCAGCGTGGCCCCGAGAAAGTGCAGGTGCTGCACGGCATCGACCTGGACATCGCCAGCGGCGACTTCGTCGCACTGATGGGTCCGTCCGGCTCAGGCAAGACCACCCTGCTCAACCTGATCGGCGGCCTGGACAACCCCAGCGGCGGCGAGATCAGTATCGAAGGCGAGCGCATCGACCAGATGAGCGGCGGCCAGCTGTCGACCTGGCGCAGCCACCACGTCGGCTTCGTGTTCCAGTTCTACAACCTGATGCCGATGCTGACCGCGCAGAAGAACGTGGAGCTGCCGCTGCTGCTGACCCATCTCAATGCCGCGCAGCGCCGCCGCAATGCCGAGATCGCGCTGACCCTGGTCGGCCTGGCCGACCGCCGCAACCACCGACCGAATGAGCTGTCCGGCGGCCAGCAGCAGCGCGTGGCGATCGCGCGGGCGATCGTCTCCGACCCGACCTTCCTGATCTGCGACGAGCCCACCGGCGACCTCGACCGCCAGTCCGCCGAGGAGATCCTCGGCCTGCTGCAGCAGCTCAACCGCGAGCATGGCAAGACCATCATCATGGTCACCCATGACCCGAAGGCCGCCGAGTACGCCACGCACACGGTGCACCTGGACAAGGGCGAGCTGGCCGACGCGCCGCTGGCCCACTGACGGAGGCCACGGCGATGAAATACTTCTCGTTGGTGTGGGCGCAGCTGTTCCGCAGCCGTACCCGCACATTGTTGACCCTGCTTTCGGTGGTGGCCGCGTTCCTGCTGTTCGGCATGCTCGATTCGGTACGCGTGGCATTCACCTCCGGCGGCAGCGTGGAAGGCGCCAACCGGCTGGTGGTCGCCTCGCGGCTGTCGATCACCCAGTCGCTGCCGATCCGCCTGGAAGCCCAGGTGCGGCAGGTAGCCGGCGTGCGTGACGTGGCCTACGGCATGTGGTTCGGCGGCATCTACCAGGACCCGAAGAACTTCTTCCCGAACTTCTCGGTGTCACCCAACTACTTCGATGTCTACCGCGAGCTGCAGATCGATCCGGCACAGCTGGAGGACTGGAAGCAGACCCGCACCGGCGCCATCGTCGGCGAGACCCTGGCCAAGCAGTTCGGCTGGAAGATCGGCGACACCATCCCGCTGCAGGCAACGATCTTCCCGCGTGGCGGCAGCAACGACTGGCCGCTGGAGCTGAAGGGCATCTACCGCTCCAAGGACCGTGCGCTGGCCGCCAACGAAGAACGCCAGCTGATGATGAACTGGAAGTACTTCGATGAATCCAACGACTACATCAAGAACCAGGTGAGCTGGTACACAGTGACGCTGGACAATCCGGACCAGTCCTCGCGGGTGGCGCAGGCGATCGATGCGATCTCGGCCAACTCCGACCACGAGACCAAGACCCAGACCGAATCGGCGTTCCAGCAGGCCTTCGTCAAGCAGTTTGCGGACATCGGCATGATCGTCACCTCGATCATGGGTGCAGTGTTCTTCACCCTGCTGCTGTTGACCGGCAACACCATGGCGCAGGCGGTGCGCGAGCGCGTGCCCGAACTGGCCACGTTGAAGACGCTGGGCTTCAAGGACAGCACCGTGCTGACCCTGGTGATGGTGGAGTCGGTGCTGCTGATCGGCCTGGGCGGCCTGATCGGCATGGGCCTGGCCGCGCTGATCCTGCCGGCGATCGGGCCGAAGAGCATGGGCATGCTGCCGCCGCACGTGCCGACGCCGACCTGGCTGATGGGGCTGGGCCTGATCGTGGTGATCGGCATCATCGTCGGCCTGTTGCCGGCGCTGCGTGCCAAGCGCCTGAAGATCGTCGACGCACTGGCCGGCCGCTGAGGAGAACGCAGACATGTTCAAGAGCAAACTCAAGAAGTGGCTGGGCAACGGCGTGACGGTGCTGCTGCTGGTGATCGGCCTGGTGCTGTGGATCAGCCTGCCGTGGTTTGGCGTGCTGGCCGTGGCCGTGCTGGTAGCGCTGTGGCTGCTGCTGACCCGTGGCGGACGGCTGGCGCTGGCCGCCACCCGTATCGGCGTGGCCAGCCTGCCGCAGCGCTGGGGCGCATCCTCGGTGATCGTGGTCGGCATCGCCGGCGTGGTCGGCGTGCTGGTGGCGATGCTGGCGATGGGCGAAGGCTTCCAGGCCACGCTCAACAACACCGGCGATGACACCACCGCCATCGTGCTGCGCGGCGGCTCGCAGGCCGAAACCAACTCGGTCATCACCCGCGAACAGGTACCCACGCTGTCCACCCTGCCCGGCATCAGCCGCGATGCCGAAGGCCGGCCGCTGCTGTCACCGGAGTTGTCGCAGGTGGTCAACCTGGTGTCGAAGTCCGACGGCACCGACGTCAATGCGCAATTCCGCGGCGTCGGCCCGCAGGCGTGGGCGGTGCATGACAAGGTCAAGATCGTCGAAGGCCGCAAGTTCGCCACCGGTCTGCGCGAGATCGTGGTCGGCCAGGGCGCCAAGGGCCAGTTCCGCGATATGGAGGTGGGCAAGACGTTGACCCTGGGCAACCAGACCTGGACCGTGGTGGGCGTATTCGCCACCGGCGACGCGCATGATTCGGAACTGTGGACCGACGCCGATACGCTGGCCACCACCTACCAGCGCAGTGCGTGGCAGTCGATCAGCGTGCGCACCGATGGCAAGCCCGGCTTCGAGCAGTTCAAGGCCGCCGTCGCTGCCGACCCGCGCCTGAAACTGGACGTGGAAACCACCCGCGTCTACTACAGCAAGCAGGGCGGTGGCCTGACCAAGCTGATCGACATCCTCGGCAAGGTGATCGGCACCATCATGGCGGTGGGTGCGGTGTTCGGTGCGCTCAACACCATGTATGCAGCAGTGGCCACGCGCGCGCGCGAGATCGCCACCATGCGCGCGATCGGCTTCCGCGGCCTGCCGGTGGTGACGGCGGTGATGCTGGAGACGATGCTGCTGGCCCTGCTCGGCGGCCTGCTCGGCTGTGCGGTCGCGTGGCTGCTGTTCAATGGCTACAGCGTGTCCACCATCGGCAGCAACTTCAGCGCGGTGGTGTTCAAGTTCCATGTGTCGCCGGAACTGCTGTGGACCGGCCTGAAATGGGCACTGGGCATCGGCCTGGTCGGCGGCCTGTTCCCGGCACTGCGCGCGGCACGTTTGCCCATCACCACGGCGCTGCGCGAAACCTGAGCATCACGCAGCGACAGACTGCGCATCACGCAGGGGGACGGAGCGAAGGCTCCGTCCCTTTTTCGTTGCCGAACTCAGCAATCCACCGCCGCGACATCACACGGCGGGCGCCGCTGGGCCAGATGCTGGCGAAGCGCCTCCTCCGGCGCGCACGCCGTGCCCAACGCGTGCTGCTCGCCCGTATGCCGGTCGACGAAGATCGGTCCATTGCCGGCCAGCGCATCCGAGATCTCGCCGGATTGCAGGTAGCGCAGCGACTGGAAACCGAACAGCCAGCCTTCAACCACTTCATGCTCGTGCGTGATGGCAACCGGCTCATCGTCGCTGGCAAGTGCAGCCTCCACGCGGCGGCGTGCTTCTTCGAGCTGGATCATTCCTTCATCTCCTGCGTTCGACGAAATCGCGAAGAGCATTTCATGCACGCAGGCGCATCACAACGGAAGAGCACCTGCGCATCGCCGCGCTCTGCGACGTGTTGTCGCAACCACTCAAGCATGCCGGGTTCGCGCCGCTATCGATGCCTCTGCCCATCGCAAACGCAGCGCGCGTGACGCTGCGCACAGCGCATCTGTGGATTGTTGGTTGCGATTCATTTTCGCGCACATCCGTGGCGCAGAGACAAACAGTTACGAATGGAAACATTCTAGAATCGCGCCCCCCACGTTGGTTTGCAGCACCCCACGCGCCCATAGAACGGGCGCATGTTTTTCTTGAAACACGAGATTTCACGGATGTCCCTGAAAACCACTCCGCTGCGCAACGCGATCGTCATCGCGCTGGCCGCCAGCTGCACCACCCCCGCCTTCGCACAGAGCACCGGCGACGCCACCACCACCCTCGACCGCATCGAAATCACCGGCTCGCGCATCCGCCAGGCCAGTGTCGAGACCGCACAGCCGGTGATCGCGCTCAACCGCGCCGAGATCGAGAAGAAGGGCTACGTCAACGTCGCCGACATCCTGCAGGACATCCCCGCTGCAGGTTCGCCGAGCATGAGCCGCGCGTCTTCGCTGACCTCCTCGCGCGACTTCGGCGGCATGTACGTCAGCCTGCGCAACCTCGGCCCGGAACGCAGCCTGGTGCTGATCGACGGCCGCCGCATGGGCGTCAGCGCCGGCGGCTACTCCGACCTGGCCTCGATTCCGTCGGCCATCGTCGAGCGCGTGGAAGTGCTGACCGATGGCGCGTCCGCGCTGTACGGCTCGGACGCCATCGCCGGCGTGGTCAACATCATCACCCGCAAGAACTTCGACGGTGGCGAAGCCAGCGTCTATGTCGGCCAGTACGGCCAGGGTGACGGCCAGAAGCGCTCCTACAGCGCAACCTTCGGCAAGACCTTCGACCGCGGCTGGTTCACCGTGGGTGCCGAACGCACCAAGGAAGACGAGGTGCTGGGCAAGGACCGCGAGTTCAGCCGTTACACCAACGGCCCGCGCCACCCGAACGATGGCCTCAACGGCAACACCCCGTGGGGCTACGTCACCGTCGGTGGCAAGAACCTGACGGTGGGCCCGGGCGGAGACCCGAGCAAGGCCGGCAACTTCCATGCGCCGGATCCGGCCGATGGTGCCAACAGCAAGACCAACATGAGCCTGCTGACCGGCCTGGAGCGCACCTCGGTGTTCGCCAACGGTGGCTTCTCGATCACCGACAACCTGCGCATCGTCGCCGACGCGCTGTACAGCAAGCGCGAGTCGACCAAGCACCTGGCCGGTTACCCGTACTCGGTCAGTGCCGCGCAGGCACGCAACGGTAGCCGTGCCGCGCTGTCCAAGGACAGCACGTTCAACCTGTGGGGCCAGGACGTGCTGTTCGCACACCGCTCCGAGGAGCTGCCGCGCGGCACCGAGAACAATCTGGAAACCAAGCGCGCCAGCGTCGGCCTGGAAGGCAGCTTCGAAACCGGTTCGCGGTACTGGGACTGGAACGTCAGCTACATGTACAACCGCAATGAAGGCGAGCGCATCGGTACCGGCAGCATGTACCAGCCGCACGTCAACCAGGCCGTCGGCCCGTCCTTCATGGATGGCAGCGTGGCCCGCTGTGGTTCGCCGGGTGCGGTGATCGCCGGCTGCGTGCCGTGGAACCCGGCTGCACCGATGGGTTACACCGGCCCGGGCTCGCTGAGCAACCAGGACGTGCAGGACTACCTGTTCGCCCGCTTCGTCGACAAGATGAAGAGCACCACCAAGGTCGCCAGCGCCAACATCTCCGGTTCGCTGTTCACCCTGCCGGCCGGCGACATCATGGGTGCGATGGGCTTCGAGCATCGCAGCGAAGAAGCCAGCTACACGCCGGACATGAAGGTGCAGAAGGGCGAGATCGCCGGCACCAGCGGCCAGCCGACGCGTGGCGACTACTCGCTCAACGAGGTCTACCTGGAGCTGCAGGTGCCGCTGCTGGCCGACCTGCCGTTCGCCCGCGAGCTGTCGCTGGACGTGGCCGGCCGCTACTCGGACTACAACAACTTCGGTTCGACCACCAACAGCAAGTTCGGCCTGAAGTGGAAGCCGATCGACAGCCTGCTGGTCCGCGCAACCTATGGCACCGGCTTCCGTGCGCCGACCGTGGATGACCTGTACGGCGGTACCGTCAGCACCCGCGATTCGTTCACCGATCCGTGCGATACCTCGTTCGGTACCGCGGCCACCAGCCCGACCGTTGCTGCCCGTTGCCAGGCGCTGAAGGTGCCGGCCAACTTCCGCCAGCTCAACAGCGATGGCACCGTTGCCACCAAGCCGGGCCAGCAGTCGACCGTCGACTTCAACTCGGGTTCCAACGCAGCGCTGAAGCCGGAAACCGCCAAGACCTGGACCGTGGGCCTGGTGTACAGCCCGGACTTCGTGGCCGGCCTGGATGTCAGCCTCGACTGGTGGAAGATCCGCATCAACAACGCCATCGTCTCCGAGACCGCCAACAGCATTCTCGAGCAGTGCTATGTGCAGGGTTCGGACGCCGCCTGTGGCCGCTTCACCCGTGGCAGCAACGGCCAGGTCAACAGCCTGGACCGCTCGCTGGTCAATGCCGGTTTCCGCGAAACCGCCGGCTATGACGTCAACGTGCGTTACCGTCTGCCGGAAACCACGTTCGGCCAGTTCGCCGTCAACTGGAACACCACCTACACCGACTACCTGAAGCAGCGCAACGACAACGCCGCGACCACGCCGGTGGAGCAGCGCACCAGCTGGGGCGGCGACTTCCGCGTCCGCTCGACCTTCAACCTGGATTGGCAGTACGGCGACCTCGGCATCGGCTGGACCGCGCGCTACTACTCCAGCATGAAGGAGAAGTGCTCGTACATGGACGAGTGCAACCTGCCGGGCTTCAGTTCGTCGTACACCAGTGCATCGCCGACCAACAAGGTGGGCTCCAACACCTTCCACGACCTGCAGGTGCGCTACAGCCTGCCGTGGGATGGCACCGTGTCGCTGGGCGTGAACAACGTGTTCAACCACCAGGGTCCGATCATGTACAGCCAGCCGAACAGCAGCTTCACCTACTACGGTGGCTTCGACATCGGCCGCTTCATGTACATGAAGTACCAGCAGCGCTTCTAAGCCTGCAACCGCGTTCCCGCCACAGCCATCTCTCTCCTGGCTGTGGATGGAAGCAGAGCGGCGCCCCTCGGGGCGCCGTTCTTTTTTGGGAAGCGGGGTCGGATCCCTTCGCCCCGCGAAGGGCTCTGACCCCGTTCCATGCGACCCCGTCCCGGTCAGCGCCTTGCGGCGCGCATCGTGCGGATGTTGTCGCCGACGAACAGCACCAGGCCGGCCCAGATCGCGGCAAAGCCGATCGCCTTGGCGGTGTCGAACGCTTCGTGGAAGAAGAACACACCCAGCAGCAGCTGCAGGCTCGGCGCGATGTACTGCAGGATGCCGACCAGCGACAGCGGAATGCGTTTCACACCGTAGGCGAAGCCGATCAGCGGCACTGCGGTGACTGCGCCGCCGAAGATCAGCAGCAGGTCGTTGCGCCAGCCCCAGCCATGGAAGAACGCGCCGCCGTGGCCATTCTCGGCCCAGATCGCGAAGGCCAGCGCCGGCAGGAACAGGTACATGCTTTCCACGCCCAGGCCGGCCACCGGGTCGACTGAAACCAGCTTGCGCAGCAGGCCATACAGGCCGAACGAACAGGCCAGGCCCAGCGCGATCCACGGCGGTGTGCCGGCGTCGATGGTCAGCCAGGCCACGCCCACCGCCGCCATCGCCACCGCCACCCACTGCAGGCGGCGCAGGCGTTCCTTCAGCACCAGCACGCCCAGCAGCACGTTCACCAGCGGGTTGATGAAGTAGCCCAGGCTGGTCTCGATGACATGGCCGGCGTTGACCGCCCAGATGTACAGGCCCCAGTTGAAGGCGATGGTCAGGCTCGACACCAGCAGGATCGGCAGCGCGCGCGGCTGTGCGGCGATCTTCTGCCACCAGCCCAGGCGCGAGCTGAGCAGCAGCCAGCCCAGCACCAGCACGGTGCTCCAGATGATGCGGTGGGCGATGATCTGGAACGAGGGCACCTCGTTGAGCAAGTGCCAGTACACCGGCACCAGTCCCCAGATCACGAAGGTGGAAGCGGTGACCAGCAGGCCCCGGCGTTGTTCTTTCTCATCCATGCTCATTTCTTTCTTGTCCTTGCCATCGTCAGCACCACCACACCCAGAAGAATCACCACCATCGCCAACAGGTCGCGCCAGCCGAACCGCTCACCGTTGAGCAGTGCGCCCAGCAGCACCGCGATCACCGGATTGACGTACGCGTAGCTGCCCGCCAGCGCGGGGCGCACGTTCTGCAGCAGCCACACGTAGGCGGTGAACGCGACGATGGAGCCGAACACGCACAGGTAGGCCATCGCCAGCAGGCCACCGGTATCGGGCAGCGTGGTCGGGCGCTCGCCTACCGCCAGGCCGATCAGCACCAGCAGCACGCCACCGCAGACCATCTGCCCGGCAGCGGTCATGAACGGGCCCGGCAGGTCCAGCCCACGCGCCCACACCGAACCGAAGGCCCAGCCGATCGGCGCGATCAGCAGCAGCACCAGCCCGGTCGGCGAGGCCGTCAGGCTGCTGCCGGCGTTGAGCCAGACCACGCCCAGGAAACCGATGGCGATGCCCAGCCATTCGCCCTTGCTGGCGTGCTGGCCGCGCAGCGCCGAGAACAGCGCCATCCACAGCGGCACCGAGGCCACCGCAGTGGCGGCCAGGCCCGAGGACACCTCGCGTTCGGCCAGGACCACCATGCCGTTGCCCAGCACCAGCATGGTCACGCCCATGATGACCAGGTTGCGCCATTGCCGCAGGGTCGGGTTCGGCAGCTTCCAGAACAGGCGCAGCGCAAGGAACATCAGGCCGCCGGCAATGATGAAGCGGCTGCCGGAGACCATCGTCAGCGGCAGTGCGCCGCCGTGCAGGGCCTTGGCGATGCCCAGGTAGGTCGAACCCCAGACCACGTAGACCAGCAGCAGTGCCAGCGCGACAAGGCCACCCCGGGGGGCAGCCGCAGACGAAGAGGGGGGAGCCGACATGACACACCAGGGAGCCGGGGGAAGGCGGATTCTAGGACGTTTTGAGTATGGTCCGGGACCCCATACGGTGGCACGCTGTCATCCATCCATGCACCCTGCTCTGGTCTGCTACCCCGTGTTGACGGTCGATGCAGTACCAAGAGGGCTGCCCGGCCGCGCCGCCCCAAGGCCGGGCGCCGTTTTCCCTGCGCACGGACGCGCCGCATCGAGGATTCCCACCCAGATGAGCACCACGTCCCAACCTGCTGTCCCCGCGAACGACCGCGCCGCCCTGCGGCGGTCGATCTCCAACACCCTCAAAGGCTCCGCCGGCAACCTGGTGGAGTGGTACGACGTCTACGTGTACTCGGTGTTCGCCGTGTACTTCGAATCGCAGTTCTTCTCGCCCGATGACAAGAACTCCACGATGTACGTGTGGGCGATCTTCGCGGCGACCTTCCTGATGCGCCCGATCGGCGCCTGGTTCTTCGGCCGCTTCGCCGACCGCCATGGCCGCCGCCTGGCGCTGACCGTCTCGGTCACGCTGATGGCGCTGTGTTCGTTCCTGATCGCCATCACCCCCACCGCCGCCAGCATCGGCATCTGGGCCGCGGTCATCCTGCTGTTCGCGCGCCTGCTGCAGGGCTTCGCCACCGGTGGCGAGTACGGTGCCAGCGCCACCTACATGTCCGAGGCCGCCATTCCCGGCCGCCGCGGCTTCCTGTCCTCCTTCCACTACGTCACCCTGGTCGGCGGCCATGTGCTGGCCCAGCTGACCCTGCTGCTGATGCTGACCTTCTGGGGCAAGCCGGAAATCTCCGAGTGGGGCTGGCGCATTGCCTTCGGCATCGGCGGCATCGCCGCGGTGGTGGTGTTCTGGCTGCGCCGGGGCATGGACGAGTCGCTGTCGGAGTCGTCCATCGAGGCCGCGCGCGAAGGCAAGGCACAGAAGTCCGGCTCGATGTACGAACTGTTCGTGCACCAGTGGCGGCCGCTGCTGCTGTGCTTCCTGATCACCGCCGGCGGCACCGTGGCCTTCTACACCTACTCGGTGAACGGCCCGAAGATGATCCAGAGCGCCTTCGCCGGCAACGACCCGATGACCGGCACCCTGATCAACCTGGGCGTGCTGGCGTTCCTGATGGTGCTGCAGCCGGTCGGTGGCTGGCTGTCGGACATCATCGGCCGCAAGACCCTGCTGGTGTTCTTCGGCGTCGGCGGCGTGCTGTACAGCTGGTACCTGATCACCCAGCTGCCGCACCAGCATGACGCCACCCTGGCGTTCCTGACCCTGGCGCTGGCGTTCGTCATCCTCACCGGCTACACCTCCATCAACGCCGTCGTGAAGGCCGAGCTGTTCCCGACTCACGTGCGTGCACTGGGCGTGGGCCTGGGCTACGCGCTGGCCAACTCGCTGTTCGGCGGCACCGCCCCGCTGCTGTACCAGGGCGCGCTGAAGACCGGCCACGTCGACTGGTTCGCCATCTACGTGACCGCGACGATCGCGGTATCGTTGGTGGTCTATGTGTTCTTCCTCACCAACAAGGGCCCGAACTGGCTCGACGGCACCCGCAAGTAAGCGCGTTGTCATGATCGCGGCCACCGGTGCACTGCCGGTGGCCGCTGCGTCTCCCGCCACGCCATTGATGTGGATCGCGGCGACGCTGGCCGCAGCCACGGCATTGGCCTGGCTGCTGCGCCGCCCCAACGCGCAGGCCGCGTGGCCGCGCATCGGATTCGGGATTGCCCTGCTGGTGTTCTGCGCC
Organism: Stenotrophomonas maltophilia; assembly: GCF_003205835.1. Classification (GTDB taxonomy): domain Bacteria; phylum Pseudomonadota; class Gammaproteobacteria; order Xanthomonadales; family Xanthomonadaceae; genus Stenotrophomonas; species Stenotrophomonas riyadhensis. The sequence goes on along the minus strand of NZ_CP029773.1, from coordinate 274,156 downwards.
GCGCTGGCGCTGCAGCTGGCGGTGGACCTGGGCAGCGGCCACAGCTCGCTGCAGCTGCGCCTGCATCGCGGCATCAATGCAGGGTCGCCGGTTGGACTGCGCACGATGGTGGCGTGCTATCTGGCAGCGCTCGCCGCCAGTGGCTTGGGCGCGTGGACGCTGCTGCGCCGGCGCTGACGAATACCCGGGCGTGCCGGCCGCTGGCCGGCAACGCCACCTCTTTCGGTAGTGCCGGCCGCTAGCCGGCAACCTCATGAACCTCCGGAAAGAGCAGGGAGTTGCCGGCCAGCGGCCGGCACTACCTCAACGGCGGGCCGCTTCGCTCTTGTCGCGCGCGCCGCGGAACTCCGATTCCTTTTCCCACGTCGGCCAGCGGCGGCTGTTGGCCAGCTCGGCGCCCAGGTCGTAGACCAGCAGGGTGTCGGCGGCGTGGCCGCTCGGGTCCCAGCTCGGGGTCCAGGCATCGCAGGCCTGGTGGTAGCAGTCAGCGAAGTACTTCTCGCGCAGCGCGCGGCCGGCTTCAACGCCGCCGTCCAGCTTGTCCAGCCCCGGGCCGATGGTGATCGCCGGCACGCCCAGGCGGGCGAAGGCGAAGTGGTCGGCACGGTAGAAGAAGCCGGCTTCCAGGTTCGGGTCCGGGCTGTAGCTGCGGCCGCGGGCCTTGGCCACGCGCTCCAGGTCACCCTCCAGCGAGACCCGGCCCTTGCCCCACGAGGCGATGTCACGGGTCGCGCCATCCGGGCTGAACATCTCGATGTTCAGCACTGCAGCGGTCTTGTCCAGCGGCGCCAGCGGGTGCGCGGCGTAGTAGCTGGCACCCAGCAGGCCCTTCTCTTCGGCGGTCAGGGCCACGAAGTACAGCGTGCGCTGCGGCTGCGGGCCGGCGGCGAACACGCGGCCCAGTTCCAGCACGGTGGCCACACCGGTGGCGTTGTCGATCGCACCGCGGCGGATGCGGTCACCCTTGGCGTCCGGCTGGCCGATACCAAAGGCATCCCAGTGCGCGGAGAAGATCACGGCCTCGTCGGCGTGTTCACCACCGGGCAGCTTGGCCACCACGTTGCGGGTCACCACCTGCTCGCGCTTGAGCGCGAAATCAACGCTCAGCTTTGCATTGTCCAGCGCCACCGGGCGGAAGTCGGCGCGCATCGCCTTGCGCTTCTCGGCATCGAAGTCGAGGCCGGCGTCGGCGAAGATCGCCTCGGCCAGTTCGCGCTGCATCCAGCCACGCAGCGGCGTGTGCTGCGCCATCGCCTCGGCCTGGCTGCGCTCGATGTCGAACAGCGGCGAAGTGCCCGAGCTCTTCACCGTGGCCCAGCCATAGGCGGCCGGTGCGGTCTCGTGCACGATCAGCACGCCCTCGGCGCCACGGCGTGCGGCTTCCTCGAACTTGTAGGTCCAGCGGCCGTAGTAGGTCACCGCCTTGCCGTCGAACGCGCCCGGCGCATCGGCTTCGAAATCGGCGTCGTTGATCAGCACGACGGCGATCTTGCCGTGCAGGTCCACGTCCTTGTAGTCGTTCCACTGGCGCTCCGGCGCGTCGATGCCGTAGCCGACGAACACCAGCGGCGCATCCTTGATCTGCACGCGCTTGCGCGGCTGCAGGCTCTGCAGGGTCACGTCCATGCCGTTGGCCAGCGCGCGCTTGCCCTGCTTCAGCGACAGGCTGGCCTTGGCCGCGCCGTCCAGCTGCGCGCGCACCAGCGGCACCGGCTGCACCCAGCTGCCGTCCACGCCACCCGGCTGCAGGCCGTAGCTGCGGAACTGCTCGATCAGGTACTGCACCGTGCGCTCTTCGCCCTCGGTGGCCGGCGCGCGGCCCTCGAATTCATCCGACGCCAGCACGCGCACATGGCGCGACAGTGCCTGCGGATCGATGCCGCCGCCGGGCAGGTCGTTGGCCGCATGGGCCAGGCCACCGACGAACAGGCAGGACGACAGCAGCAACACGCGCATCGGATTCACGGCAGTACCACGGCTAGCTTGGAAGTCACCAGAGTGTAACGTGGTCGTGACATCACGGCGCAGCATGGGCCCATGTCATCCACGCATGGCGTGGATCTACCAGTGGCACACCGGATTCCCGCCGACAGGGCGCGCCCAGGTCAGCGCGATACGCGGTCCAGCCAGCACGCCAGGCCCTGCGCGTTGAGTTCGATGTCCATCGCCAGCACTGCAGTCACCGCGGCATCGTCCAGCGCACAGCCATGCAGCTGTGCACGTTCCAGGTACAGCGCCTGCAGCGCGGCCAGCAGGCAGCGGTGGCGGTCCGGTCGCCCGTCGCACTGGCGGCCGATGGCGGCCATCGCATCGATCTGCTCGAACAGGTCTTCGGCCAGCTTTTCAACCTGCTGCACGCGCCCATAGTGGGTCAGGTACATCGCCTGCGGCGCGTAATCGAGCATGCGCCGGATCGAAGCCTTCATCGCCTCCGGATCGAACTGCACCGGCGAGGAGGTCGGGAAGATGAAAGCGCCCTGCGCACTGTCCAGCTCGCGGTAGGAGATGCCGAACGTATCGCCGGTGAACCAGCTGCGGCTGCGCGCATCCCACACGCAGTAGTGGTGCAGCGCGTGGCCCGGGGTATGCAGCAGCACCAGCTCGCGGCCGGCCAGGTCGATGCGGTGGCCGTCTTCGGCCACCACCACACGGTGCTCCGGAATCGCCTCGATGCGGCCATAGCTGCGCGCGATCTCTTCGGCGCCGTACACCGCCGTCGCACCCGCAATCAGACGGGTCGGATCGATCATGTGCGGTGCACCGCGCGGGTGCAGCACCGCCTTCGCATTCGGCAACTGCTGCATCAGCAGGCCTGCACCGCCCGCATGATCCAGATGCACGTGGGTGAGCAGCAGCCAGTCCACCGCCTCCGCGCCCAGGCCGGCATCCGCCAGCGCCTGCAGCATCGCCGGCACCGACAGGCCGGTGCCGCAGTCGACGAACGCAGCGCGGCCGTTTTCAACGATCAGGTAAGCCGCATCGAAATCCGGGCGCTGGAAGCCGGTATCGATGGTGTGGATGCTGGGGTCGGCGGTCATCGGCACGCACCTGGCAGGATCGGGAACAGACCCCCATGGTAGGCGCGCAGGCGGCCCGGGTTCGATGCGGCTTTGGTCGGGTAGTGCCGGCCGCTGGCCGGCAACCTCGGGATAACCAGAAGAATGCATGTGCCGGCCAGCGGCCAGCACTACCGATCAGCCGGAGCGCAATGCGAACCGCGGCCGCAGCAGCAATGCCAGCACCAGCACCGCCAGGAACGCGCCGTAGGCATACAGCACCGCCAGCACCTGCGGCCAGATCGGGCCGGCGCCGGGCTGCACCACGCCGATGCGGTAGCCCCACAGCATCGACACGATGCTCAGCGCGAACGCCAATACCAGGGTGGTGCCATCGAACAGGCGCCGCCGCGCGGTACGCGGCTGGCGCGGGAACAGCCAGTACAGGCTGCCCAGCAGCAGGAACCAGGGCAGGAACAGCAGCAGCGACAACCAGGCCATCGCAGACTCCATGTCATCGCGCCGGAGGCGCGTGGACATCATGCCATGGGTCAATGCCGTGGTAGTGCCGGCCGCTGGCCGGCATTTCCGAGAACCTGGGGAACGTGCAGTTGCCGGCCAGCGGCCGGCACTACCCCTTACGCTTCGCGCAGCACGGCCAAGGCAGCCAGCACGACATCGACCTCGGCGTCCAGCTTGAACAGCTCGCTCTGCAGCTGGTCACCCTGCTCGGCCTGCTTGATCACCGCGATCAGCTGCCCCGCATCGCGCGGCGAATCGAAGCCTTCGCTCTGGATCAGCAGCGTGCCGTCACCGGCGGTCAGCTTGAAGTAGAAACGGCCATCCTTTTCGCGGTACTGCTTGAACAGCGGCGGTGCCACGCGGGCCACGCCGGCATCCTCGCTGGCGATGTCGCCCGCAGTGGACAGGTCGCGCAGGCCCACCGCATGGCGCAGCTCGTCCAGCAGCGGTGCCGCCAGCTGCTCGCGCAGCTGCTGGCCGCGGCGCTTGAGCAATGCTTCGATCTTCTCCGGCTCGGCCATCAGCGCGTTGTAGCGCTCGCGCAGCGGCGACAGCTCGCTGTCGATGCGCTCGAACAGCTGCTGCTTGGCATCGCCCCAGCTGATGCCCGCGGCGAACGCCTTCGCGAACTCCGCGGTCTGTTCCGGGGTGGCGAACGCCTGGTACATCTGGAACAGCGCAGAGCCTTCGGTGTCCTTCGGCTCGCCCGGTGCGCGCGAGTCGGTCAGGATCGAGAACACCAGCTTCTTCAGCTCCTCGCGCGGCACGAACAGCGGAATGGTGTTGTGGTAGCTCTTGCTCATCTTGCGGCCATCCAGGCCCGCCAGCGTCGCCACCTGCTCGTCGATCACCACGTCCGGCAGCGGGAAATACTCCTTGCCGTACACGTGGTTGAAGCGCTGCGCGAAATCGCGCGCCATCTCGATGTGCTGGATCTGGTCACGGCCCACCGGTACCTGGTTGGCCTTGAAGATCAGGATGTCGGCGGCCATCAGCACCGGGTACATGAACAGGCCGGCGCTGACGCCCGCATCCTCGTCCACGCCTTCCTCGCGGTTCTTGTCCACCGCCGCCTTGTAGGCGTGCGCGCGGTTGAGGATGCCCTTGCTGGCGATGGCGGTCAGGAACCACATCAGCTCGGTGGTCTCGCGGATGTCGCTCTGGCGGTAGAACCACACGTGTTCCGGGTCCAGGCCGCAGGCCAGCCAGCTGGCCGCGATCTCCAGGGTCGCGCGCTGGGTGCGCTGCGGGTCCTGCGACTTGATCAGGCTGTGCAGGTCGGCCAGGAAGAAGAAGCTCTCGATCCCCGGCGCACGGCTGGCCGCGATGGCCGGACGGATGGCGCCAACGTAGTTGCCCAGATGGGGCGTGCCGGAGGGGGTGATGCCGGTAAGGACTCGGGTCGTCATGACTGCGTGGGGTAACCTTCGATGAACGGGGCCAGTTTACCTCGCACGCCACCAACCCCGTCAGGGCCTGCGGTGCGTTCATTCACGCAACCCCGCTGGAGACGCCCGATGAAACGCCTGCTGCCCCTGCTGCTGATCCTGCCCCTGGCCGGTTTCCGCCCGGCCCCGCCCCCGCCGCCGGTGTACGAAGGCGGCCCCGTGCGCATGGCCCTGGTCGACCGCGACCGTGGCACCGAACTGCGCAGCTACCCGGCCCAGGGCCAACGCTGGGTGGCCGGCGAGCGCGGCCATCGCTACGCCGTGCGCCTGTACAACGACAGCCCGCGCCGGGTGCTGGTGGTGCTGTCGGTAGACGGCGTCAACGCCATCTCCGGCGAAGATGCCGATCCTTCGCAGACCGGCTACGTGCTCAACCCCGGCCAGCGCGCCGACATCACCGGCTGGCGCAAGAGCCAGGACGAAGTGGCGCAGTTCGTGTTCAGCAGCCCCAGCGGCAGCTATGCCAGCCGCACCGGCCGCCCGGACAACATCGGCGTGGTCGGCGTGGCCGTGTTCGAGGAGGCGCGCCGCTGGTATCCGCAGCCGATCCTGCGCCGTGGCCTGCCTGCGCCGGCACCGGCCGCCGAAGCGGCCGCTGACGCAAGCGCCAGCCGCATCGAGGGCTACGCCAACAAGTCGCAGGCGCCAGCGCTGGGCACCGGCCACGGTGCACGCGAACAGTCCTCGGTGCGCGATACCGACTTCGAGCGTGCCAGCCGTAGTCCCGCACAGGTGCTGCAGCTGCGCTACGACAGCGCCCGCAACCTGCGCGCGCGCGGCATCCTGGTGGATTCGCCGTCGCGCCTGCCGCGCGAACCGCAGGCCTTCCCCAACCGCTACGTGCCGGATCCGCCGGCACGCTGATCGCCCGCCCAGACAGCACAACGCCCGCTACCTCACGGTGCGGGCGTTGTGCTGCGGGGGAAACGAAAGCGGCTTACTTGTAGTCTGGATAGTCCTTGCTCACGCTGTCCTGGAACTCACGGACTTCCTTCTCGGCGCGGTCCTTGGCCCAGCCATAACGTTCCTGCAGGCGGCCGGCCAGATACTCGGCATTGCCTTCGGCCACATCGAAGTCGTCGTTGGTCAGATCGCCCCACTTGGCCTGGGCCTTGCCCTTCAGCTGCGACCACTTGCCGGAAATGATGTCTTTGTTCATTGCTGGGAGTCCTTGGTTGCAACGGCGTTCTTACCGTGGCTCCAGCTTCGCGCAGCAGCCGTTGGGCAGCGGTCAACCGACCATGAAAACGCTGCTCACCTGCTTGAATGGTTCACTCCGCTTCGACAGCACGCAGCGAAAAGCACGCACAAAAAAGGCCGGGGAAACCCCGGCCTTTTCTCTTTCCGTTCCGTGCAGGGCTCAACGGCCCTTGGCGGTGTCCTCAACCTTCTCACCCGCCTTCTGCACGTCCTTGCCGGCACCGGCAATGGTGTTGCAACCGGCCAGCAGGGCCACCGAGAACATCGACAACAGCATCAGGGCAACTACGCGCTTCATGGGCTTCTCCTTGGGTTTGCCGCTACACCGCTTCATTCGCGGATGGGATTCTTTCGCTCGGCGGGAGAAGGCCAACGCCCACCACCGCCGCGTGAAGTGCAATCTGGCGGCAGCGGCGTGGAGCGGGTGTGAACGGATCGACGATCCGTTCAGGCCGGGTGCTCAGTCGCGCATCAGGGTGGACTTGCCGAACAGGCTTTCGACCAGGTCCACGGCCAGCTCGGCGGTGGCATTCTGCTTGTCCAGCAAGGGGTTGAGCTCGACGATGTCCAACGACCCCATGCGTCCGGTGTCGGCAATCATTTCCATCACCAGCTGCGCCTCGCGGTAGTTCACCCCACCCGGCACCGTGGTGCCCACGCCCGGCGCGATGCTCGGGTCGAGGAAGTCGACATCGAAGCTGACGTGCAGGTGGGTGTTCTCGTCGATCCCGGCCAGTGCGGCTTCCACCGCGCGCTTCATGCCATTCTCGTCGATGTAGCGCATGTCGTAGACATCGACCTTGTGGGTCTTGATCAGGCGCTTCTCTTCCGGGTCCACCGAGCGGATGCCGATCTGGTGCATCTGCGCCGGGGTGATCGCCGGTGCACTGCCACCAAGACGGGTCAGCGCATCCGGGCCGAGGCCGCACAGGCAGGCCACCGGCATGCCATGGATGTTGCCCGACGGAGTCACGTCGCTGGTGTTGAAATCCGAATGCGCATCCAGCCACAGCACGCGCAGGGTCTTGCCCTGCTCGCGGCACCAGCGCGCCACCGCGGTGATCGAACCGATGCCCAGGCAGTGGTCGCCGCCGAGCATGATCGGCATGCGGCCGGCCTGCAGTTCGGCATAGCTGGCTTCCATCAGCGCATGGTTCCACGCCACCACTTCATCCAGGTGGCGGTAGCCTTCCACCGGCGCGGTCCACGGGTTGCGCGGGCCATCCAGGTTGCCCAGGTCGCGCACGTCCACGCCGCGCGCCTCCAGCGCCTCCGGCAGGCCCGCCACGCGCAGCGCTTCCGGCCCCAGCCGTGCACCGCGATGGCCCGCACCGACATCGGTGGGAACGCCAATCAGGGATACGGAGATGGGATGGGCCATGGGTGCCTCCTGCGGTGGGGAAAAAGAAGCACAGTCTAGCCAGAGCTGTGTGACACCACTCGCGGCGGTGCAGCAGGGCATTGGCATGGCATGATGCCGCGCGGACCCGACCGCCCTTCATGGAAGATTGCGATGTCGCCCTTCATCAACACTGCCTGGCCGCGCTTTTTCACCGTGGCGCTGCCCATCGCCCTTTTTGCGGTTCTGTTGAACAGCATGGTCGATGCGCCACACCACGGCTGGCTGATCCAGACGGCGCTCCTGCTGGCGCCGTTCTCCATCCTGGTGTTCCTTGGGCTTGGCTGGCAGCGTATGCGCAAGGCACACGCCGAACACCCGATTCTGAAAAGCGAGCTGCCCCGTGTGGCGACGGCATTGATCGGCAACGTGAAGCTGGCGGCGCTATGGTTCGGCCTGACCTTCGTTGGCATGTTCACCCTGATGCTGGCGTGGGTGTTGCTGTATAGGTCCTGCAGCTGAAGCCTGCCCCAACCCGCTGCGCGCTCAGCGTTCGCGGCGGCGCACCGGCGTCACGCTCTGCACCTGGCCGTTGTTGCGCATCATGCACAGGAAGCGGCCATCGGGGTAATCGATGATCAGTTCCTGGTAATCGCTGCCCACCGGCATCTGGGTGACCAGAGCGCCCTGCGCGCCCTTGCGCATGTTGCAGGCGCCCAACGCGGTATCGCCTGCCGGCGCGGGGGTAGTCACCGAGGACACATTGCGGAACACCGCGCGGCAGCCGCCATTGACCCACACCGAGTGCCGCGACAGGCCCCAGTTCTTGCCCTCCTCGCAGCGGGTACGGCTGAGCTGGCGCACGATTTCCACATTGCCACGGGTATTCAGATCGCACGACACCTGTTGCTGGCCGGTGGATTCGCAAGTGACTTCGCGCGGCAGCGCGGCATCCCCGGCGGCAGCGTCGCCAGGGCGGGCGCTGTTTGTGGCGGGCGCGGGCGCACCGCTGCTACTGACCTGGCAGATGCCATTGGCGCCGCCTCGGCCGGTGTAGCTGACCTGCGGCGAGGCGTCATCGTTGCGGCTGATCGACAGGGTGATGCCGCTGTTGACATCGCGTGCTTCGAAATAGCGGTCGTTGAAACGTTTCAACGCCGTCTCGCGGCCCTGCACGTAGACCGGCCCGCCTTCATCTGCGTGCACATCGATACCGCCCGGGCAGCTGGCGTTGAAGAACGGCACGGCGGCCATGGCCGGGGCTGCGAACGCGGCGGACAACAATGCGACGGTGAGCGGCAGGGCGTGGCGACGCATGGGCGAGTCCTGACGGATGTGTACTCCCAGTATGCGGTTAGGGTCGGAAGCGGTCTGTGAGGAGAATCAAAATGCGGGCGGTGCATTTTGGCCCTCGTGTTTGTCAGGTTCACAACGTCACTGCCCCGGTTATCGAATCAAGAAGGCCCGCTGCTGGCATGAGCACACCCTATCCAAACCTGAAACCTGTACTTGTGGAGCTGCGATTGGACGAAGTGGATTCGCACGGCGGCGCTGTTGCCGAGATGATCGCCTCCACCGCGCGGCCCATGGCGCTTTCGATAAGCCCTGAACTCATGTGGTACAGCTTCGTACTGAATGACCGCACCATCACCCGGATCACGCCTGGCACGCGGGCACACTGCACGATCTCATTCATCAACCATGACGGTGCGAAGGAGGCACTCCCCGATGGCACCGTGGCCGCCTTCGGAAATGGATCGGCAAGAAGAGGGTTGATCCGCATCATTCGGTTTGATTGAAGCTGATCGCTCCGGCGTTCTCGAGGCGGAAGAGGTGAAGCACACTGCCTTGATGCCTCACACGGCGCTGGCATGCAGCCTCACATCCAAGGCACGGGTCACCTTCAGGATGGTCGCGAAATCAGGGCTGCGCTCGCCGGACAGTGCGCGATACCAGTTTTCCCGTGACAGGCCTGCGGCAAGTACCCACACGGGCGTAGTTCGGGCTGCTCGTCGCAGAGATGGGCCCTTACTCCCGTATCAGTCGGTGTCCGGGAGCCTCGGCTGTTCTTGCCGCCGAAGGCCTCCTTGACCGCCATGGCAACTGCCGGCCATTCTCTGGCCAGATCGTCAGACCGGTTATTTCACATAGTATTGGCCTGACTCACGTGCCGATACCAACGTTTCCGATCATCCATCAAAGGTTGCCGAAAGCGCTATTGGAAGTCGAACCTACCGTGCACAGTAGTACGGAAAAACGGGAAACGATAGCGAGCGAACGGGATCAGCTGCGATGACCTCCGCATCACCGAATGCAGCATAGGCAATGCTTGCCCGTAAAGTTTGGCCTGGCTCCAAGCGAACCTCACCACATCCTCCAGGGCAGTATGTCGTCATAAGTGCCTTCGGATGTAGAGGACCAGTGGCCGTGGTCAAGGCTGCACCTTCGTACCCCATCGGAAATGTGCCATCTTCGGCAGGCCAGCTTTCCTTCGAAAGGCATAAGGGCGTGCCAACGGCAGACGCCAAGGTTACGTCGTATCGCCGCTTCGTTGGGTTATCAACCACCGAAACACTGAAATCCCGGGGTTCTGCGCGCCGAAATGGACTAGCGCAGGCAGCGATCGCCATGCACAGCAACGTGCCTGCCAGAATCCTGTTCATCGAGCTTGGTCCATGATGTGGTCAGGATTGATAAGGCGCTGCTGGCTGGGCAGCGTCTTGAAGATATTCTGTTGCTGAGGGGATCCGAACTTGTATGCCGTGTCGCCATTAAAGAACTGGTCCTTATACCCCAGCACTGCATGCCCGGTTTCGTGACCTGCCCCCCAAGCCAACCTTGACGGATCATTGAAACTCACGTGCGTAGTATTGACTATGACCATTTTCGGCCCGGTGGTAGGCACGCCCGCCAAGGTATCTCCACCGGCCCCATATGCCGCGTTGATTTGCGCACCCGTCATACCATTGGCTGGAATAGCGCCCGCACTGGTATCCCGCAATGCCGCAGCCATTGAGCTCATATCTGAGGCAGCTTTCGCCATGTTCTCTGGAGTGGCTGAGCCAGCACCGAAGTTGCGTTGGAAAGACTTCTCCGCACGCTGGAGTGCTTTGCCCCCTTCGGCCAGTGCACCGTTGATCTTGCCCGCCGCTTTCTCCAAGCTGCCAGCGGCGCTCTGCTGGGCGCGGTCGAACTGATTCCACTGCCTGTCCGTCCAGCCGGTACCACGCGACAGGCGCCCGTCCGGGTCGGTAAAGCTATAGGGATTGTTGTTCCCATACCAGTAGCGGTTGTAGTTGGCGCCCGTATTTGGATCGGCTTGTACGGGATCGGCTGAAACGAACCGGGCCGACGCACTGGAAGCGATGGCGCACAGCGCCACGGTCAACAGCCCTGGAATGGCAATGCGCATCACAGTCCTCTTCTCGCGCGTTCGCGCTGGATGGATTGTAGGTAGCTGGCTTCCTGCTCCGGCGTTTTCTGCGTCCAACCAAGTGATTCGGCCTTGGCAAGCCATGCCAGATTCTCGCGAGTCAAACGGTGAAATTCCCCGTGCAACTCAGGTGGCAGATCTTCCGCATTCGAATACCTGGAGCGGATGCGTTGCTGGGTCTGGATGTAGTAGGCATTCGCCTTCCATATCATCGCTACCGGGTCCTTCGGATTGGCGGCCAGCGCCAGATCGGCCACGGCCATGAGCGCATCGGCGTCCTTCTTCGCCCCGTAGTGCTCCATCAGTGTGCTGGCGATGGCGCCTATCCCTTCGTGCGGCAGCAGCGGGCGCAAGTAAAGTCCATTGTCCAATGACGCCTCGGTGATCCCCGTTTCACGCTGGTAGCTGCTGTCGTATTTGAAGCCGCCCGCAGTGGCTTCAACGTTCAACCACATCTGCTGCTCGTCGTCGGCGAACTTCACCAGCAGGTGATTGGGCGCCGTAGCAAGCGCGACAGTCAGCCCCAGCCGCTGGCCCAGGATGACAAAGAGAATGGGCATTGAGACGCAGTTGCCCTTGCGTGTGGCCAAGTAGGTAGCTAGCTGCTTGTTCTTCGGATTCTTACCCAGTGGGTCCGACAGGTCGTAGGTAAAAGGCTTCCCCTGGTTCCACTCGCCCGGCATGTAAAGCGTCTTGAGCAAAGCGTCGAGGACCTGTCGCGCCGTCGGGTTGCCAGGCACATTGCCGCGTACAGCGTGCTCCCACTGATCGACTTGCCGACGCACTGCCACAGTGTCAGTGGACGGATCAATGATGCTATCCACTACCAGCTTGGCGGCGACATAGTCGACACGATCGTCAGGCAGTTGAAACTGGGCATGCAAGGGCGAAGGGTCATCAGCGGCCAAGGCAAGCGGGGCCAGAGCAAACAAACACGCGCCCCAAGCCCGTTCGATCCATCGGCGGCTTGCCTGTCTCCCCATGGCATTCCCTTCCCTTGCCCTCTGATGATCCTATGCGCTGTCAACGGCCACTGTCCAATTGCCACCCTCGACCTGCAGGCAGACGCCCGACTCTTCAACGGCGAAGTTATCCCCCAAAGGATGACGCTCTTGTCGCCCGACATGAAGCCCAGGGGGCCGATGTACCCGCCACACTCATTCTTGGCGTTGGCCCGGCCACAGGCGACGATGCCGAACTCCTCAGTGAAGTTGGCGCACACGTCCCGGACCTGCACGGCGTCCGGGTCCCAAGGGGGCCCGTGAACGGGCCGGCGTGTCGCAGGTCGATCTGGCCGAACGGCTGGGCAACACGCAGACGCTCGTGTCGAAGTGCGAGCGCGGGGACGTCGGATAGAGGCCGGGAGCGGATCAAGTTCTCCGAGGCGCTCGGCCTGCTGGGCGAGTACCTCGAGCAGCGCGCTGCCAGACTCCAGCCGAAGTCCAGAAAGAGCAAAGCAAAGGGGCGCTGACTGTACGATGGTGCCGCTTATCCGAATCGAACGGATGACCTACTGTTTACAAGACAGTTGCTCTACCAACTGAGCTAAAGCGGCATGGGTGCATCACCGGCGGCAGTGCCGCGGTCCGGGGGATTCTAGCGCAATCGCGCGCATTCCAGCGACCGGCTCTGCGCCGCCCCGCTGCGCTGCTGGGCCTGGGCCGGCTGCGTGCCTGCCGCCAGCTGCCCTTCCAGCCACCATTGGCCGGCGTCGCCGCTGGCGACCAGGCGCGGCTGGAAGCCTGCGGCCTGCACCGCTGCCATGCGGCGCTCGGCGCCTTCGCGGTTGCGGTACTGGCCCAGCGCCACGGCGTTGGCTTCCTCGCCCTGGCTGATGATGTAGTAGTCGCTCAGGCCTGCGGCGACGATGCGCTTCACCGTGGCCTGGGCCTCGTCGCGATTGGCGGCGGCCGGCAGCATCACCCGGTAGCGGGCACCGCCGCTGGCAGCAGGCTGTTCGCGCAGGCGCACCTGGTTGAGCACAGCACCGGCCCTGCCCTGTGCACTGGTCGCGGAGGCACGGTCGGCGAACGGGCCCAGCGCGATACAGCGCGGCGGCTCGGCAACCGCAGGCGGAGCTGCGGGCTTTTCCGGTGCCGGTGCGGGCGCCGCCACGGGTTTGGCAGCGGCGGCAATCGATGCAGCGGCAGGCGCAGCCTCGGCCGTCTGCGGCTTGGCAACGTCCTGCTTTGCCGGCACGGCTGGCGCAGGCGTCGCAGCCACGGTGGTCTTCGCCGCTGGTTCGCGTTCCACCAGCGGCGAGGCCGGGGCGGCAACCGTGGCTGCGGCGGCCGCGGTTGCATCCACGCCACCGGGCACCCAGCGCAGCTCGGCCACGCCAGCGGGTTGCGGCGGCGGCGCAGGCTTCTGCGGTGCATCGCGCAGCAGCCACCAGCAGGCGACGCCAAGATTGAGGATGGCCAGTACGACGATCAGGGCACGGGTCAGCATGCGCGGATACTAGCCTGCGGGCTGGTGCACCGCCCAGCGGGCGAGGCCATCCAGCACCAGCGACGGGTGGTAGTCGGCGCCAGGCAGCAGCGGCATCAGCGCCGGTGCGCCGCCACCGTGCACCAGCAGCGACGGTGCCACGCCCAGCAGCGCATGCGCCTGCTGCGCGCTGCGTTCGATCAGCGCCACCGCCGCACCGTCGCAGCCGGAGGCCAGCGCGTCAGCGGTGTCGTTGGCAAATTCGCTGTAGTCGCCGCCGGTCGCGGGCAGCTGCACGGCACGGGCATGCAGCGCTTCACGCATGGTGGTGGGCGACGCGGAAATGCGGCCGCCGTGGTGCTGGCCGTCGGCGTCGAGCAGGTCGATCGTCAAGGCGGTGCCCACGCCAACCACCAGCACCGGGCGCTGCGCCTTGGCAGCGGCCAGCAGGGCCAGGAAGCGATCGACACCGAATTTTTCCGGCTTGGCATAGGCAATGCGCACGCCCGCGCATTCGGCGCTGGTGCGCACCACATGCACATGCTCGAAGCGGCGCTGCAGCTGGTCCAGCATGGCGCTGGTCAGCGACGGCGCAGCCACGCTGGCCACGAACGCGGTGGTGCCGCTGGGCAGGCTGTGCGGCGGCTGCCCGGCCATGCCTTCGGCGCCGTGCGCCCAGGCCTGCACGTCGCCGGCACGGTCACCCTGCAACGGCGCGAACTTGAAGCGCGAGTTGCCCAGGTCGAACAACCAATCGCTCATGCCGCCCTCACGCTGACTTCGCCGGCGTGCAGCAGGCGTTCCTGGCCATCGATGCGCACGCGCAGCGCGCCGTCGTCAGCCAGGCCAAGTGCGGTGCCGTGCTGCCACTGTCCTTCCAGTTCCACGCGCACTTCGCGGCCGGCCAGCATGTCGAACGCGGCGTAGCGCGGCAGGAACGGAGCGAGGCCTTCGCGATCGAATTCTTCCAGCGCCGGCAGCAGGCGCGTCAGCACGGCAGCAACGACCACGTTGCGGTCCACCGGCTTGCCGGCCAGCGTATCCAGGTCCACCCACGGCTGGGTGATCTGCTCGGCGAACGACGGCGGCATGTGCGTGTTGATGCCGATGCCGATCACCGCGCGCGCCGGGCCCGCGTATTCGCCACCACCTTCCGCGAGCAGGCCGACCAGCTTGCGGCGGCCATCGACGATCAGGTCGTTCGGCCATTTCAGCTGCGCCTGGGTATAGCCCAGGTCGTGCAGCGCTTCGGCCACGGCGATACCGGCCACCAGGCTCAGCCCGGCCAGGCGGCCAAGGCCACCGGAGTACAGGCGCAGCACCGACAGGTAGATATGCGCGGCCAGCGGCGAGGCCCAGGTACGGCCACGACGGCCACGGCCACCGGTCTGGCGCTCGGCCAGCAGGACGCTCACCCCGCGCTGGGGCGCGCTGCAACGCAGCAATTCGGCGTTGGTCGAGTCGACCGTCCAGGCCACCTGCAGGTCGTGCAGCAGGGGCAGAACCCCGGCAGGCAGGCCAGCACGGATCGCGTCCGGGTCCAGCAGGTCGACCGGGCGGGTCAGGCCATAGCCTTCGCCGGCGCGGCCCTCGACGTCCACACCGGCGGCTCTAAGTCCTTGAATACGCTTCCAAATGGCCGCCCGGGTCTGGCCCAGCTCACGGGCCAGGGCGTCGCCGGACAGGCGACCGGCAGCGAGTTTGGCCAGCAATTGGCGATCGTCCACGGCAGCTTCCACGAAGTCAGGAAGGAATTATGCGGGAAAGCCGCCAGCGACGCCCGCCACGCTGGGTTCCGCGGGGGCTTCCAACGGAGCGGCAAGTTCGGGCTAGAATCGGGAACTCACCTTCCCTTAACGTGGATGTCGTCAATGCGCCGTTATGCCCATTGCCTGATCCTGCTGATGATGCCCTTCGCGGCGTCTGCGACAGCAGCGCTGGACGACAGCCGCGGCGCCTGCGTGTCGTCCAACGGTGATGCCGCCTCTCAGCGCGCACCGACCGCGACCGCCTCGTCAGCCACCACCAAGCCGGCGGCAGTACGCCCGGCCGCCAGCAGTGCCACCAGCACCGGCGGCGGTGGCAGCGACGATGACGTGCTGCAACGCATCCGTGCGCCGAAGTGGCACAGCTACCTGCCGGGAATGTTCCGCTGATCAAGTCGTTGCTGCAGTGGCTGCGGCCTGCGCCGCGGCCGATCGACGATGTACTGTGGAATGAGGCCAGCCGCCGCGCCGCCTGGCTGCACGGTCTGGACGACGAACGCCGCGCGCGATTGCGCGTACTGGCCACACGCTTCCTGCACGAGAAGACCATTACCCCGATCGGCGAGCTGCAGCTGCAGGCCGGTGACGGTGTGCTGCTGGCCGCGCTGTGCTGCCTGCCGCTGCTGGAGTTCGGCGAAGTGGGCCTGGAAGGCTGGTCGCAGCTGATCGTCTACCCCGATGCATTCCGCGTACATCGCAGCCACATGGATGCGGCCGGCGTGCTGCACGAATGGGATGACGAACTGATTGGCGAGTCGTGGGACAGCGGTCCGTTGATCCTGTCCTGGGCCGATGTGCAGGCCGACCTGGCGGCGCCGCACGAGGGCTACTGCGTGGCGGTGCACGAGATGGTGCACAAGCTGGATGCACTGGATGGTGCGATGGACGGCACGCCGCCGCTGCCGCGCGAATGGCAGCGCGAATGGGCGGGCATTTTCCAGCGCGCCTACGACGCCTTCTGTGCACAGGTGGACGCAGGCGAGGAAACGCTGATCGATCCGTATGCGGCCGAGGCGCCGGAAGAGTTTTTCGCGGTGGCCAGCGAGTACCACTTCTCGGCGCCGGATCTGCTGCAGCAGGCGTTGCCGGAAGTGGCCGCGCAGCTGCGGCGGTTCTATGGCGATCCGCCGGCGTTCGAAGAACGGTAGTGCCGGCCGCTGGCCGGCACCTTGGCACCGCCACCGAAGATCATGAGGTTGCCGGCCAGCGGCCGGCACTACCGGAACACCACGCGTTGTTGCGCCAGGCGATACCCGGCGGGCGGGAGCGCGCGGCTGCGGCGGTTCTATGGCGAGCCGCCGAAGATCGAATTGCGGTAGTGCCGGCCGCTGGCCGGCAACCTGGCACTGCCACCGAAGATCATGAGGTTGCCGGCCAGCGGCCGGCACTATCGGAACACCACGCGCTGTTGCGCCAGGCGATACCCGGCGGGCGGGAGCGCGCAGCTGCGGCGGTTCTATGGCGAGCCGCCGAAGATCGAATTGCGGTAGTGCCGGCCGCTGGCCGGCAACCTGGCACTGCCACCGAAGATCATGAGGTTGCCAGCCAACGGCCGGCACTACCGGAACACCACGCGTTGTTGCGCCAGGCGATGCCCGGCGGACGGGAGCGCGCGGCTTACGGTCCCGGCGGCAGGCGCACTTCGAAGCGCGCCCCACCCAGCTCGCTGGAGCGGCCTACGGCCAGTTCTCCGCGGTAATCCTTGATCAGGTCCTGCACGATCGACAGGCCGATGCCGTGTCCCTGCACGCGCTCGTCGCCACGGACACCACGCTGCAGCACCTTGCCGATGTCGTCCGGGGCAATGCCCGGGCCATCGTCGTCCACCGCCAGCAGCAGGCCGGCGCGACGGGCGTTCGGTGCCGGCAGCGGCTGCGCGGTCAGCAGCACGCGGCGGTTGGCCCACTTGAAGGCGTTTTCCAGCAGGTTGCCGAGCAGTTCCTGCAGGTCACCCGGTTCGCCATGGAAGCGCGCGGCCGGGTCGATGTCGAATTCGCACAGCACGCCCTTGGAGGCATAGACCTTTTCCAGGCCCCGCACGATTTCCTCGGCGTTGGATTCGATCGGCAGCGGCGCGGAGAACAGCTTGTGGCCCGACGACGCAGCGCGTGCCAGCTGGTACGAGACCAGGTTGTTCATGCGCTGCAGCTGCACGTCCAGTTCCTCGCGCAGCGCGCCGTCGCCGGCGCCGCTGTCCATCTGCGTGCGCAGCACCGCGATCGGCGTCTTCAGGCTGTGCGCCAGATCGGCCAGGGTGTTGCGCTGGCGCTCCAGGTTCTCGCGCTCGCTTTCGATGAAGGCGTTGATGCTGTCGGTCAGCGGTTCCAGCTCGCGCGGGTGGCGCTCGCTCATGCGCTCGGTCTCGCCGCGCTGCACCTTGGTCAGCTCGGTGATCACGCGGCGCAGCGGGCGCAGGCTCCACTGCAGGATGACGGTCTGCAGCAGCAGCAGGATCAGGCCGATGCCGCCGAGGTAGAACCAGACCCGGCTGCGGAACACGCGCAGCTGCGCGCCCAGCGCGCGTGAGTCTTCCATCACGTAGATGGTGTACGGGAATTCGGTGGCGGGGTCGGCGTCGGCGTCCCACACCAGGCCCAGGCCATAGCGGTACACCGAGCCCTGGCTGCCATCGATCTGGATCATCGGCAGCGGGCCTTCGAACACTTCCTGGCGCGGTGCCAGCAGGCCGCCGCCGACGGTGGGCAGCATCGGGCCTTCGGCGGACATCGAGTTGCCCTTGCCGTGCGGCATCACCACCTGCAGGTACAGGCCACTGCCCGGCACGTCGAAGCGCGAATCCGGCGGCTGCTCGCGGATGTACAGCGAGCGGTCGCGGGTGAAATCGATGCCGGCCGCATAGGCGGTGGCGTAGTTCTTCAGGCGCTCACGCAGGTTCGCCTTCGCCGTATCGGCGAAGGCGGCGTCGAGCGCGTAACCGGCCAGCGCCAGGAACGCGACCAGACCCACGGACGCGGCGAACATCTGGCGCGCCTGCAGTGAGCGCGGCCGCCAGCGTCGGAAGAACCACAGACGGCCGGACATCGTGTAATCGCCAGGGTGAGCCGGCTCAGCCCTCGTTGCGCGGGATCGCGAAACGGTAGCCGCGGCCGCGCACGGTCTCGATCGGCTTCAGCTCGCCATCCGGGTCCAGCTTCTTGCGCAGGCGGCCGATGAAGACCTCCAGCACGTTCGAGTCGCGGTCGAAGTCCTGCTGGTAGATGTGCTCGGTGAGGTCGGCCTTGGAGACCAGCTCACCGGCATGCATCATCAGGTACTCCAGCACCTTGTACTCGTAGCTGGTCAGGTCGACATTGCTGCCGGCGACGCTGACGGTCTGGGCGGCGAGATCCAGCGCAACCGGGCCGCATTCCAGCGTCGGCTTGCTCCAGCCAGCGGCGCGGCGCAGCAGCGCGTTGACGCGGGCCAGCAGTTCTTCGACGTGGAACGGCTTGACCAGGTAGTCGTCGGCGCCCTGCTTCAGGCCCTCGACCTTGTCCTGCCAGCTCGAACGCGCGGTCAGGATCAGCACCGGGAACTTCTTGCCTTCATCACGCAGGGCCTTGATCAACTCCATGCCCGACATCTTGGGCAGGCCGAGGTCGATGATGCCGACATCGAACGGGACTTCGCGCCCCATGTAGAGGCCTTCCTCGCCGTCCTGCGCAGCATCGACGGCAAAGCCTTCGCGCTTGAGCCGGGCTGCCAGGGTCTCACGCAGCGGGGCTTCGTCTTCGACCAGAAGGATACGCATGAACTCTCCCTAGTGTCCTGGGTGTGGCCCGGAGGCCTGTGGGGTACGGGTTGATAACGACGACTATCCCTGTTCAGGGGTTATCGCCGCGTAGTGATGACATATCCGACCGCGGCGTGCGCGGCTGTGAACGCGACGGGGCAGGGTCGTCCATGTAGCGGACCCGGCCCCGGTCGTCCATGTACTTCACCCGGTTGATGTCACGGCCATCGAACGGCACACGCTCGGCGCCGAGGATGTGACCGCCGGTGGTGCGCTGCACGCGGCGCACGGCATCGGACAGCGATCGCTCGTCGCCACGATTGCCACGCTCGCCCCGCTCCATCATCTCCGCCCTCGCCTGCTCGCCACGCGGCGGCTGTTGCGCCAGCGCCGAAGACAGCGGCACAGCCGACAGCACCACGCAGGTGGCCAGGGCAATGCGGCAATGGAAGGGAGCGGAAGACATCGATGCGATCCTAGCCGAGCTCGGCGATTCGTTCAAAAGTCGTAAATCCGGGTGCCGGGTTCGGGACCCGGCGTTTTACAAATCCTTTGCAAATTCTTGGTTTGGGGCAGTGAATCCGGTCTGAACTTTTCCGGCCCTTCGCCCGCGTCGTTCAGCTAAGTGAACATTCGGGACGAATCGCCGTCCCTTGTCAAGCCGGGAGTGTGACTGCCGTCACGCTGCCGCGCGATCAGCGTCGCGCTCGGTGACGGCCAAGGCCTGTTCGACCAGGCTCCAGTCGGCGCCCGGGCGGTGTGCGCCCTCGCTCAGCACCTGGCGGAATGCGCGGCCACCGGGCTGGCCGTGGAACAGGCCGAGCAGGTGGCGGGTGATGTGCTTCAGTGCCAGGCCTTCGCCCAGCCGCGCTTCCACGTAGGGGCGCAGCGCGCGCAGCAGGTCACCACGGGCCTGCAGCGGGGCGCCGGTATGCAGCGCCTCCAGCTGATGCAGCAGGTAGGGGTCGTGGTAGGCCGCGCGGCCCAGCATCACGCCATCGACGTGCGCCGCCTGCGCCTGTACCGCCTGGATGCTGGCCAGGCCACCGTTGAGCACCACCGGCAGTGCCGGGCGCTCCTGCTTCAGGCGGTAGGCCCAGTCGTACTTCAGCGGCGGAACCTCGCGGTTCTCCTTCGGCGACAGGCCCTTCAGCCACGCGTTGCGCGCATGCACCACCACCATCGCCGCACCGGCGGCAACCTGGCGGTCGACGAAGCTGGCAAACACGTCGTAGTCGTTGTCCTCGTCCACGCCCAGGCGGCACTTCACCGTCACCGGGATATCAACCGCGTCGACCATGGCCGCGACGCATTCGGCCACCAGCGCCGGCTCACGCATCAGGCAGGCGCCAAAACGCCCGGCCTGCACGCGGTCGGACGGGCAGCCGCAGTTGAGGTTGACCTCGTCATAGCCCCACTCGGCGGCAATGCGCGCGGCCTGCGCCAGCAAGGCCGGATCGCTGCCGCCCAGCTGCAGCGCCAGCGGCTGTTCGCTGCGGTCGAAGCCGAGCAGGCGTTCGCGATCGCCGTGGATGACCGCGTTGGCATGCACCATTTCCGTGTACAGGCGTGCGCCCGGCGCCAGCACCCGATGGAACACGCGGCAATGGCGGTCCGTCCAGTCCATCATCGGGGCAACGGACAGGCGCAGGGAATCGGCGTAACGGGCGGTGGCGGACGTCATCGGGGCATTGATCGTGGAGACTGGCATTGCCAGTGAGATCAATAGTTTACACCGATCGGCTGAATGCGCCCGCGCTGGCCCGGACAGGACTGGCCCCTCTCCGGGCCAACTGACTACCTACCTTCAAAGCTCCTGCGGGCGTTCGGGTTCAACCACCGGGGCATGCATCTCATAGTCTGTCTGCTTCCAGCCACCGCCGCCGCTCCCCGACACCCACTGGAAAGTCCACGTCTCGATGAAGCCGCCAGGCAATTGGTTGGTAATGGTGATTCTCTCGCCGGGTGCACCCGACGCCGGCAGCGGGACGGGAGGCATCGCTGACGCTCGAGCCAGGGCGCCGCTTCCGACCCGGCGCTGGCGCACGGTCAGGGTTCCCGGCTCCATCACCCGACGGTCGGCGTCGGGCAGGCCGTCCAGCCAACGGATGATCGCCGCAGCTTCGTGTGTGCCCGCCGGATGATGTGACACGCGTTCGACGAACGCCGTCGAAGGCCCCGCACCCGCAACTTCCGGCATTGCGGCCAAGCCGAGGGCCAGCAGAAGTACGAGGAGAAAAGATCCTTTGTTGCATGCTGCCACTGTTCGTTCCTTGATGGTGTGCGCCAATGCACGCGGCCAGCATGTGCGGGTCAAGAACATCGCTCCATCAGGAAAGTTGCAGTTCTACACGCGGCCGCCTCAATGCCCCCCGCGCGCGCCGCCCACCTGCTCGATCAACGTCTGGCTGGCCGCATTGAGCCCCACCACCGTCACCTCCGCACCGTGCGCGGCCAGCTTTTCCTGCGCCCGCTCCAGCGCGGCCACGGCAGTCAGGTCCCACAGGTGGGCATCGCGCAGATCAATCTGCACCTTCGGCGCCACGTGCTGGTAATCGAACGCCGCACCCAGCTGCCCCGCCGAGGCAAAGAACACCTGCCCGCGCACGCGGTAGACCTGGGTGTCACCGGCATCGCCGCGCTGCACGTCCAGCATGCGGCCAACCTTGCGCGCGAAGAACAGGGCCGACAGCAGCACACCGCTGAGCACGCCCTTGGCCAGATCGTGGGTGGCCACGGTGACCACCACGGTCAGCAGCATCACCGCAGAGGAACTGCGCGGATGCGTGCGCAGGTCGCGCAGCGAGCGCCAGCTGAAGGTGCCGATGCTGACCATGATCATCACCGCCACCAGCGCCGCCATCGGGATCTGCCGTACCAGATCGCTGCCGTACACCACCAGCACCAACAGAAACACACCGGCCACCAGACAGGACAGGCGGCCGCGGCCACCGGAGGTCACGTTGATCACCGACTGGCCGATCATCGCACAGCCGGCCATGCCACCGAGGAAGCCGGTGACCGTGTTCGCCACGCCCTGGCCGACACATTCGCGATTGCGCTCGCTGGGCGTCTCGGTGATGTCCTCGACGATCTGCAGGGTCATCATCGATTCGAGCAGGCCGACCACGGCCAGCGTGGCCGACACCGGCAGCAGGATGCGCAGCGTTTCCCAGGTAAGCGGCACATCGGGAATGAGGAAATGCGGCAGGCTGTCAGGCAACTGGCCCATGTCACCGACGCTGCGTACGTCAACGCCGAAGCCGATCACCACGGCGGTCAGCACCACAATGGCCACCAGCGGTGATGGCACGGCGCGGGTAATGCGTGGCAGCAGGTAGATGATCGCCAGCGCGGCGGCGCACAGCACATAGACCGTAGGCCCGCGACCGATCAGCTCGGGCATCTGTGCCAGGAAGATCAGGATCGCCAGCGCGTTGACGAAGCCGGTGATGACCGAGCGCGAGACGAAACGCATCAACGCGCCGAGCTTGAACACGCCGGCCAGTACCTGCAGCAACCCGGCCAGGATGCTGGCAGCGAACAGGTACTGCAGGCCGTGGTCCTTGACCAGGTCGACCATCACCAGCGCCATTGCACCGGTGGCGGCGGAGATCATGCCGGGGCGGCCGCCAGCGATGGCAGTGATGACGGCAATCGAGAACGCGGCGTACAGGCCGACCTTGGGGTCGACACCGGCGATGAGCGAGAAGGCGATGGCCTCGGGAATCAGGGCCAGGGCGACGACGATGCCGGACAACAGGTCGCCACGGATGTTGCCGAGCCATTGCTGGCGCAGGGGGTAGGACGTTTGCATGGGAAAGCTCCGCGCACAGGCGGACGTGGCCGCATGGCGCTGCAGTGGAAAGACACGGGTTCCTGAGCCGGGCAGGCCGGCTGCCGATGTGCGGCAAGGGTCAGGGTGGCGTGATCACTGCAGGCGGACGTCGGTGCGTGGGAGGCGCGCAGTCTACGGGAAGCGGCCCTACGGGGGTAGAGCGGTTGGCCGGCGAAGGCAGCGAAAGGCAGCGGAGCCTGGCTCCGCTCTACAATTGAACCATGGCCGCCAACCGCCCGAAGTTCTTCGACCCCACTACCGAACAGGGCGTGCTGCGCCTGTCGATCGCCGCCTCTCTGCTGCTGGCCGCGGCGGCGGTCGTGTTCGGCCTGCTGGCCAATTCTTCGCTGATCATCTTCGACGGCATCTACGGCCTGATCGACGTGGTGATGACCTGGCTGTCGCTGCTGGTGGCGCGCCTGATCGCGCTGTCCACACAGACCGATGCGCTGCAATCGCGGCTCAACCAGCGCTTCACCATGGGCTTCTGGCACCTGGAGCCGATCGTGCTGGGGGTGAGCGGCACACTGATGATCGGTGCGGCGCTGTATGCACTGGTCAATGCGGTGGACGCGTTGATGTCCGGGGGCCGCCATATCGCGCTCGGCCCAGCCATCGCCTTCGCCGGGCTGTCGATCGTGGGCGAAGCCGCGCTGGCCTGGTTCATCCTGCGCGCCAACCGTCGCATCGGTTCGGAGTTCATCGCGCTGGACGCGAAGAACTGGGTGATCGCCGCCAGCATGTCGGCCTGCTACCTGCTGGCCTTCCTCGGCGGCGTGCTGGTACAGGGCACCTCGTGGGCCTGGGTCGGGCCGTACATCGACCCGGCCATCCTCGCCTTCGTCTGCGTGCTGGTGATGATCGCCCCGCTCGGCACCGTGCGCCGGGCGCTGGCCGGCATCCTGCTGGTCACCCCGCCGGAACTGCAGGCCCATGTGGATGCAGTGGCACGCGGGATCGTGGCCAAGCACGGTTTCGTCGAGCACCGCAGCTACGTGGCCCAGGTGGGGCGTGGCGAGCAGATCGAGCTGTTCTTCGTGGTGCCGGAAAACGACCCACCGCGGCCCTTGGTGGAATGGGATCAGCTGCGCGACGAGATCGGCGATGCGCTGGGCGAAGCCTCGCCGGACCGCTGGCTGACCATCATGTTCACCACTGACCGCGAGTGGACGATCTAGGCCAGCAGGACGATCGGTCAAGTTTTTCGTACGCATTGCAACCCAACGTACGCGGAAACCGGGCAAAGTAGGCTCCAACGCAACACCCACCCACCGACCAGGAGCATCCCGATGTCCATCGAAAAGGTTCTGTACACCGCCCAGGCCACCTCCACCGGCGGCCGTGAAGGCCGTTCCGTCTCTTCCGACAACGTGCTGGACATCCAGCTGTCGACCCCGCGCGAGCTGGGCGGCGCCGGCGGCCCGGGCACCAACCCGGAACAGCTGTTCGCGGCCGGCTACTCGGCCTGCTTCCTGGGCGCGCTGAAGTTCGTGGCCGGCCAGGCCAAGGTCGCGCTGCCGGCCGACACCACCGTGACCGGCAAGGTCGGCATCGGCCAGATCCCGACCGGTTTCGGCATCGAAGCCGAGCTGACCATCAGCGCTCCGGGCGTGCCGCGCGAGCAGCTGGAAGAGCTGGTGCAGAAGGCGCACATCGTGTGCCCGTACTCGAATGCCACGCGTGGCAACATCGACGTGACGCTGATCGTTGCCTGATGCGGCCGGGGTCGGATCCCTTTGCCACCGGCAAAGGGCTCTGACCCCATCGCGGAGTACTCGGGGGTCAGAGCCCTTTCGCGTTGCGAAAGGGATCCGACCCCAAAAAAAATGGGCGGATGCCGGTCGAAACCGAACATCCGCCCATCCCACCTTCGTTGTCCCGCACGGGGGCATGAGGTTGCCGGCCAGCGGCCGGCGCTACCAGGTCACTTCTCGCTCGTGATGAGCTGCACGACGCTGGAGAAATCCAGCTTGCCGCGGCCGGCCTGGTGGTTCATCGAGTACAGGTTGCGGGCCACTTCGCCCAACGGAATCGAAGCGCCGACACTCATCGCCGCTTCCACCGCCAGGCCCATGTCCTTCAGCATCAGATCGCTGCCGAAGCCGCCGCTGTAGCCGCGCGACGCCGGGGCGTTTTCCAGCACGCCCGGCCACGGGTTGCACACTTCGGTGGCCCAGCTGCGGCCGGTGCTGACGGCCATCATCTGCGACAGCACCTTCGGGTCCAGCCCGTGCGCCACGCCGAGGGCGATGGCTTCGCCGGTGACCGCCATGATCACGCCCAGCGCCATGTTGTTGCACAGCTTGGCGACCTGGCCGGCACCGCTGGCGCCGACATGGAAAATGTTCTTGCCCATCGCCTGCAGCACCGGGCGAGCGCGCTCCAGCGCATCCTCCTCGCCACCGACGATGAAGGTCAGGGTGCCGGCCTGGGCACCGGCGGTACCGCCGGATACCGGCGCGTCGATCATCTGCAGGCCACGTGCGGCAGCGGCTTCGGAAACCTTGCGGGCGCTGGCCGGGGCGATCGTGCTGCAGTCGATGACCAGCGCACCGGCCGGGATCGCGCCGAGGATGCCGTCGTCGCCCAGGTACACGCCTTCGACGTGGCGGCTGGCCGGCAGCATCGAGATCACCACCTCGGCATCGGCCAGGGTTTCGCGCGCCGACGCGGCCGCGCTGGCACCGGCATCGACGGCGGCCTGCACCGCGGCCGGGACCAGATCGAACACGCGCACGGTATGGCCGTTCTTGACCAGATTGGCGGCCATCGGGCCACCCATGTTGCCCAACCCGATGAATGCAATGCGGCTCATGCAAGGCTCCTTTCAACAAGGGGAGTGCCCAGGTCGGCCAGCGGATGCGCGGCAGCGGCCCAGGGGGAAGCGAAGAAGGTGTCGGCCCACGCGCCGGTGGCCTCGGCCAGGGTGGCCGGGTTCCACTGCGGATTGCGGTCCTTGTCGATCAGCAGCGCGCGGATGCCTTCGGCGAAATCACCGTGGGCGGCGCAATGCAGGGCGACGATGTACTCCAGGCGATAGATCGCGGCCAGGTCCTGGCCGGCACTGCGTCGCTGCAGCTCGTACGACAGCCGTGCCGAACCGGGTGCACCGGCGGCGAGGGTCTTCTGTGCCGCCTGCAACCAGGCATCGTCGGTCTGCAGACCGGCAATGCGCGCAATGATGGCCTGCAGGTCATCGCCTTCGCACAACGCATCAACCTGCGCCGCATTGGCCAGCAGCGGACCCGTGGCAGCATCGCTGGCATGCGACTGCAGCAGATGGCTGAGGCGTTCGTGGTTGTGTGCGGCGCTGCTGGACCACGCGACCTGCAGCAGCGCGTCGAACACTGCGCTGCGGCGTTCTTCGGCCACATGCACGTCGGCCAGGCCGGCGTAGATGGCATCGCCTGGATTGAGCAGTGCGCCGGTCAGGGCCAGGAACAGGCCGCCCTTGCCGGGTACGCGCGGCAGCAGCCAGCTGCCGCCCACATCGGGGAACAGGCCGACGGTGATTTCCGGGAAGGCCAGCTTGGAGCGCTCACTGACCACGCGGTGGCTGGCGCCGGACATCAGGCCGATGCCGCCGCCCATCACGATGCCGTGGCCCCAGCACAGGATCGGCTTGGCGTAGGTGTGGATGAGGTAATCGACGCGGTATTCAACGTCGAAGAACTCGGCCGCGTAGTCGTTCTCGCGGATGTCGCTGCGGCCGGCCTCGCGGAAGTCGACCATGCTCTTGTACAGGCTGTGCAGGTCACCGCCGGCGCAGAACGCCTTTTCGCCGGCACCCTGCAGCACCACCATGGCGATGCCATCGTCGTCGGCCCAGGCATTCAACTGCTTCAGCAGCAGGTGTGCCATCGGCAGCGAGAAGCCGTTGAGCGTGCGCGGCGCGTTGAGCGTGGCGATGCCGATGCGCGTGCCGTTGCCGGCTGCGCGCTCTTCGAACAGCACCGGTGCGTCGTCGGCAGCGGTGTCGGTGCTCATGCGTTCTTCCACTGCGCAGCGCGCTTTTCCAGGAAGGCGGTCACGCCCTCGACCTGGTCGGCGGTGTCGAACAGATCGACGAAGGCTTCGCGTTCGGCCACCAGCGCCGAAGCGTGGGTGCCGGTGCGGGTGGCCTGCACCAGGGTCTTGCAGGCGGCGATGCTGGTCGGGCTCTGCTTGCCGGCCTTCTTCGCCCATTCCAGCGCCAGCGCCTTGGCTTCACCCTTGCCGACCTTTTCTTCGGCCAGGCCAATGCGCAGCGCGGTCTCGGCGTTGATGCGCTCGCCCAGCAGGATCATGCGCTTGGCCCAGCCCTCGCCAACCAAGCGCGGCAGGTTCTGGGTGCCACCGGCGCAGGGCAGCAGGCCGACGGTGGCCTCTGGCAGCGCAACCTGGGCATGGTCTTCAATGATGCGCAGGTCGCAGGCCAGCGCGCATTCCAGGCCACCGCCCATGGCGTAGCCGTTGATCGCGGCGATCGACACGCCACGGAAACCGGACAGCGCCTCGAAGGCTTCACCGAAGCGGCGCGCGGCTTCACGTGCAGCGGCCTTGTCGCCGGAGGCGAACTGGTTGAGGTCGGCACCGGCGGAGAAGAATTTCTCGCCGTCACCGGTGATCACCAGCGCGTAGATGTCGCGGTCTGCGTTGAGCGCGCCCACCAGGTCGCGCAGCGCCGACAGGCTGTGCACGGTCCAGGTATGCGCCGGCGGGTTGTTCAGGGTGACCACGGCGGTGTGGCCATCCACCTCCACCTTCAGGCCCACGTGCTCCTGGGTACGCCAATCCTTCATCGCAGTTCCTCTTCGGTGTTGAGCAGGTGACGGGCAACGATCACCCGCATGATCTCGTTGGTGCCTTCCAGGATCTGGTGCACGCGGCAGTCACGCAGCAGGCGCTCGATCGGGTATTCGCGGATGTAGCCGTAGCCACCGTGGATCTGCAGTGCTTCGTTGCAGACGTTGAAACCGGCATCGGTGGCGAAGCGCTTGGCCATCGCGCACCACACGTTGGCGTCGCTGGCACCGGCATCGAGCTTGCGCGCAGCGGTGTGCACCATCTGCCGGGCGGCCACCAGCTGGGTGACCATGTCGGCCAGCTTGAACTGCAGTGCCTGGAACTCGGCCAGTGCCTTGCCGAACTGGCGGCGCTCGCCCATGTAGCGGCGTGCAGCGTCCAGCGCACCCTGCGCGGCGCCCAGCGAGCAGGCGGCGATGTTGATGCGGCCGCCATCGAGCCCCTTCATCGCCAGCTTGAAGCCGCCGCCTTCCTCTCCCAGAAGGTGGCTGACCGGTACGCGGACGTTTTCGAAGGTGATGCCACGGGTGGGCTGGCTGTTCCAGCCCATCTTCTCTTCCTTGCGGCCGAAGCTGATGCCCGGCAGGTCGGCCGGCACCGCAATGGCGCTGACACCGCCGGCACCGGCACCACCGGTACGCGCCATCACCACCAGCAGCTCGGTGGCACCGGCGCCGGAAATGAAGGCCTTCGAGCCGTTCAGCACATAGAAGTCGCCATCGCGCACGGCGGTGGTCTTCAGCGAGGCCGCATCGGAACCGGCACCGGGTTCGGTCAGGCAGTACGAGGCCAGCTTGAGGCCGGCGGCCAGATCCTGGCCCCACGCATCGCGCAGCGCCGGCTGGCCCCACTTGGACACCATCCACGAAGCCATGTTGTGGATGCTGATGTACGCCGCGGTCGACGGATCCACGTTGGCGAGCTCCTCGATGACGACGGCGGCGTCCAGTCGGCTCAGGCCGCTGCCGCCCACTTCCGGGTCCATGTACAGGCCGCAGAAGCCCAGTTCACCGGCCTTGGCGATCGCCTCGCGCGGAAAGATGCCCTCCGCATCCCATCGCGCGGCGTGCGGCGCCAGTTCGGCCTGTGCGAAGTCGCGCGCCGCCTCGCGGTACGCCTGCTGCGCTTCTTCCAGTTCCGTCGTCATCGAGTGGCTCATGGCTGCTCCTGCCGTTACTTCAGGCTGATCGTGGTGTTGACGCCATGGCTGAGCGTCTCGTCATCGAACCAGCGCGCGGTGACCGTCTTGGTCTGGGTGTAGAACAGCACCACCTGCTTGCCGTACGGGCCCAGGTCGCCCAGCTTGGAGGCGCGCGAACCGGTGAACGAGAACAGCGGCACCGGCACCGGGATCGGCACGTTGATGCCGACCTGGCCGACGTCGATGTCTTCCTGGAACTTGCGCGCGGCCGCGCCGGACTGGGTGAACAGTGCGGTGCCGTTGCCGTTCGGGTTGCTGTTGACCATCGCGATGGCCTCTTCCAGCGTCTCCGCTTCGAGGATGACCAGCACCGGCCCGAAGATTTCTTCCTGGTAGATGCGCATGTCGGTGGTGACACCGGCAAAGATGGTCGGGCCGACGAAGTTGCCCTTCTCGAAACCATCGACCTGCGGCTTGCGGCCGTCGAGCACCAGCTTGGCGCCCTGCTCCACGCCCGAGGCGATCAGGCCTTCCACGCGCTCGCGGGCGCTGCAGGAAATGACCGGACCGACGTCGGTGCCGGCGACGGTGCCGCCGCTGACCTTCAGGGTCTTGGCCTTGGTGACCAGGTCCTGCACCCAGTTGCGTGCTTCACCGACCAGCACCAGGGTGGAGGCGGCCATGCAACGCTGGCCCGCGGCACCGAAGGCGGCGCCGACCATCGCGTTGAGGGTCTGTTCCTTGTTGGCGTCCGGCAGCACCACGGCGTGGTTCTTGGCGCCCATCATGCACTGCACGCGCTTGCCGGCCAGCGAGGCACGGTTGTAGACGTGGGTGCCGACGCGGGTGGAACCGACGAACGACACGGCCTTGATGTCCGGGTGGTCGCAGATCGCGTTGACCACTTCCTCGCCGCCGTGGACGACGTTCAGCACGCCCTTCGGAATGCCTGCTTCCAGCGCAAGCTCGACCAGGCGCATGGTCACCATCGGGTCCTGCTCGGACGGCTTGAGGATGAAGGTGTTGCCCGTTGCAATCGCCATCGGGAACATCCACAGCGGGATCATCGCCGGGAAGTTGAA
Source organism: Stenotrophomonas maltophilia (assembly GCF_003205835.1). Classification (GTDB taxonomy): domain Bacteria; phylum Pseudomonadota; class Gammaproteobacteria; order Xanthomonadales; family Xanthomonadaceae; genus Stenotrophomonas; species Stenotrophomonas riyadhensis. The sequence continues at coordinate 244,443 of NZ_CP029773.1, read as the reverse complement.
CGGGGTGATGCCGGCGCACACGCCCAGCGGCTGCATGATCGTGTAGGTGTCCACGCCATTGGCCACGTTGTTGGCCAGCTCGCCCAGCTGCAGGTTGCCGATGGCGGCGGCGTGCTCGACCACTTCCAGGCCGCGGAACACATCGCCTTCGGCGTCCGGCAGGGTCTTGCCCTGTTCGGCGGTAAGGATGTGGGCCAGCTCGCTCATGTTTTCGCGGATCAGCTGCTGGTACTTCAGGAAGATGCGCGCACGGGTGCCGATCGGGGTCTTGCGCCAGGTCTTGAAGGCTTCCTTGGCGGCGGCGACGGCGGCGTCCACTTCGCCGGTGGTGGCGAACGGCACCTTGGCCAGCACGTCCTGGGTGGCCGGATTGATCACGTCCTGCCAGTGGGAGGTGGCCGATTCAACGAACTGGCCATCGATCAGCATGCGGATACGGGGCGCTGCAACAGTCATGACGACAATCCCACAGGGTGCGAAAGATGCTTGGCATTATTCACAGCACCCACCTCGATTTCCGGGCTGAATCCGCTTAATCTGGCCAACACGCCAGACGATTCATGTTAATTCTGTGAATTATTCAGCCCCCCAGCGACAACTTGGCCTGCGCCTGCTGCGGCTGCGCGAGCAGCGCGGCTACAGCCAGGCCGATCTGGCTCGGGCGCTGGGGCTGTCGGCCAGCTACCTGAACCAGATCGAGCGCAACAAGCGCCCACTCACGCCAGCAGTGCAGAAGAAGCTGGGCGAGGTATTGGGCGACGTTTCCGCGCTGTTCGACGAGGATGAGCCCGCCGCCCTGCAGGAAGCGCTGGGCGAGACCCTGCGTGACCTGGGTCTGGCCGAGGTCAGCGCGACCGAGCTGCGCGCGCTGGCCGGCAACCTGCCGCAGGTCAGCCGCGCCCTGCTGGACCTGCATCGCCGCCACCTGGCGCTGCGCGAGCATGCCGCCGCGCTGGAGTTCCAGCTGGGCGAGCCCGGCGCAGGCAGCACCCTGCCGGCCGGCGACCAGGTCCGCGAATTCTTCAATCGCATGCACAACCACATTCCCGAGCTGGACGAGCTGGCCGAGCAGCTGTTCGCCGAATGGGGGCTGTCGCCCGGGCACGTGGCACCGCGACTGCGCCAGCTGCTGGCCGACCGCCATGGCGTGCTGGTGGAGGTGGCCGCACTGCAGGCCGGGCGCGAGAAGCGGCAATACGATGCCGATGCGCGGCGGCTGTGGCTGCCCGATTACCTGGAGCCCGGCCAGCAGGCGTTCCAGATGGCGGCCGAGCTGGCCCTTCACGGCTACCTGCCGCAGATCGATGCAGTGGTGGCGCGCGCCGGGTTCACCGATGAGGCACGCATCGCGCAGGCGCGGATCGGTCTCTCCAACTATTTCGCCGGTGCGCTGGTGATGCCGTACATGCGCTTCCTGCGTGCGGCCGAAACCAGCAGCTACGACATCGAACTGCTGGCGCATCAGTTCGGCGTCGGCTTCGAAGCGGTCTGCCACCGGCTGAGCACGCTGGCGCGGCGCAGTGCGCCCGGGCTGCCATTCTTCTTCATCCGCGTGGATCGCGCCGGCAATGTGTCCAAGCGTCATTCGGCCACCGATTTCCATTTCTCGCAGGTAGGTGGGTCGTGCCCGCTGTGGATCGTCTACGAGGCGTTCAACCAGCCGGGGCGGATCCTGACGCAGACCGCGCGCATGCCCGATGGGCGGCGCCACTTCTGGCTGGCGCGGCAGGTCAGCAGCGGGCCGGTGGGGCATGGCCAACCGCGGAAGACGTTCGCGGTAGCGCTGGGCTGCGATCTGCAGCATGCCGAGCGGCTGGTGTATTCACTGGGGCTGGATGTGCAGAGCCCGGGCAATTCGGTGTCGATCGGCCCGGGGTGCCGGGTGTGCCCGCGGGAGGACTGCATGCAGCGCGCGTTCGCGCAGTTGCCGGGGCGGTAGGGGTGGTTCGGCAGGGCTGCGCCCTGCACCTGCGGTAGTGCCGGCCGCTGGCCGGCAACCTCAAAAGCAACAGCTGGCATTCCGTGGAATGGCGGGGCGGTGTCGTGTCGGATTGCGGGGACGCCGTGAACCCGTCCCTGGGGGCTTGGCCGCGGCATCCATCCCGCGGACACCCCCGCAACCGGACCCACCCCGCCTTCGACAGTTTCCGGCTGCTGTTGGTGGGTGCTGACCGTTGGTCGGCACGCTGCTGTTGGTGGGTGTCGACCTTGGTCGACACGCTTGATCCATGCCATGCGTGGATGTTCTTCGATGAAGGTTCGAAATATTCGATTTCGATGGGATTCCATCCATGCATGGCGTGGGTCTACTAAACCTTTCGTGCGTAGGCTGCATCCCATTGCAATGCCTGCCCACGGAGTTGGCCATGTTCCTGCTGCGTTCCTGCCTGGTCCTGCTGCTCGCTGCCTTCGCTGCGCCGGCGTGGGCGACGTTCTCCATTGCCGCCTGCAACGCGGCCGGCGACTGCGGGGTGGCGGTGGCCACGCACAATCTGGCGGTCGGGGGCGTGGGTGTACCGTGGGCGCAGGCGAAGGTGGGTGCGGTCGCCAGCCAGTTCGAGACCAACCCGACCTATGGGTCGAAGGGTCTGGAGTTGATGGCCAAAGGCCGCACGCCTGCCCAGGTGCTGAAGCAGCTGCTCGATGAAGACGGCAACTTCGATGGCACCACGCTTGCCGAGCGCCAGGTGGGGCTGGTCAGCGCGCGCGACGGCAATGCGCAGTACACCGGCGCCACCGCGCAGCAGGCGGATTGGGCCGGTGCGCAGGGCGAGGGCATGCTGAGCGTGCAGGGCAATGGTCTGGCCGGGCCAGAGGTGCTGGCATCGATGCAACGCGTCTTCGCTGCATCTCAGGGTGAGTTGGCGGCGCGCTTGCTGGCGGCGCTGGAAGCTGGCCAGGCAGCAGGCGGGCAGCGCAGTGGACAATGGTCGGCGGCGCTGCTGGTACGCACGCCCGGCGGCGACTGGCAGGACACCGACCTGCGCGTGGACGCTGACCCACGCGCGGTCGCAAGGCTGCGCGAGCTGTACGACATGCGCCTGTCCAACGAGGCGATCATCCGCGCCGAGCAGCGCTGGGAGAAAGGCGATGTGGCAGGGGCGCGTGCAGCACTGGCGACCTCGTTGTCGCTGGCCCATGGCTGGGACCGTACCTGGGCGCGCGCTGCGCGCCTGGCCATGCGGCAGGGCGATACGGCGCTGGCGCGCGAGTATCTGGCAGGACTGCGTGCGCTCAATCCGGGCTGGGTGAAGCAGGAGCTGGCGTTGCCGTTGTATGCGCCGTTGCAGGGTGATGCGGTGGTGGCGTCGTGGCGATGAGGCACCGCAGGGGTCAGATCGTGCCGACCAAGGTCGGCACCCACCAGAACAGTTCAATCGGCTGCGGCGGAGATCAGTAGATCGGCGTGACCTTCATCTGCGGCAGCGGACGCGGTGCGCCGTCAGTAAGGTCCGGGCCGAGGTCTTCCCAGGTACGTCCCTGCTCGACCATCAAGCCCCACAGCTGCTGCGAGGCCAGCCGCTTGTCTTCCGAGCCCAGCTTGTACGACGGTGGCGTCGGCTGGCCACTGGCAACCATCGCGTACGCTGCACGGTAGGCCAGTACCTGCTGCGCCGGGTCATCGGTACGCGCCACTTCCAGCGTGTAGCGCTGGTAGGCGGAGGCCAGGTTGCGCCAGCGGATCCAGTAATGGTTCTCGAACGAGAACGAACAGAAGCGTGCACCGGCCAGGCTGCCCTTGTCGGCGATGCGGGTCAGCACGTCCTGCGTCATGTCCAGGTTCATGCCGCCTTCGTCACCCTGCAGGCTGACGTGCACGATGCGGTCGCGGTAGCCCGGCGCGCGCGCCTGCAGCAGATCGCGCCAGTTCTGCATGGTCGCCACCACCGCGAACAGGAAGCGGCCCAGCTCGGCGGCCGCCAACGGCGTGGCGATCGACTGATAGGTGCGCTGCCAGCCGTGGCGGTTCTCGGTGGGCAGGAACACGGCATGTTCCAGCGCCTGGCGGCCACTGCTGCCGTGGCTCACGTCTTCGGCGTGCTGCGGGTAAACCAGATTGATGGCGAAGGTTGGCCAGCGCGGCAGGGCGGCATCGAACAGATGGATCGGGAAGTTGCTGCTGATGCCACCATCGGAGAACCAGCAGATGCGGAACGCGGTGATCACCGGTCCGCAGGTCTGCCCGGCACTGGTCAGCCCTTCCATGCTGTCGGCCACATTGTGCTCCTGGTCGGCAGCGGGTGCGGTCGGTTCGCAGCGACGCTCGCGGCGCGAGGGCTCATGCAACGGCACCGCGCTGATCAGCAGCGGGAAGCTCAGGCTCATGCGCGTGGCCACCAGCACCGGCAGCTTCGGGCCCTGCGGCAGGTGGTAGTACCGGCGCCCTTCCACCTCCAGCGGCGGGCCGGCCTGCGTCACCAGCCACTGCACCACGCTGGCCGGGAACAGCTGCTCGAACTCCTCGCGCAGGAACCAGAACTGCGCACCGCCCAGCGGCAACGTACGCGGCTCGTTGTGCGACACGCAGGTGGTGATCATCTGCAGGCTGATCGCATGCGGGCTGTCCGGCTCGCCGGCATAGCGCGGCGCATCGTGCAGGTCGGCGAACGTGAGCGGTGCATCCAGCGGCTTGCCGGACAACTGCTGCAGGCACGCGTGCAGCCACTCGGTCAACGCCGGCGTGCGTGCATCGCGGCCGAGACCGCTGCACAGGCCCAGCAGATTGCGCCGCGCCACCCGCGCCACCCGCAGCGCGGCACCGGCCACGCCGGCACCGTACGCGCACAGCAGCGACGGCAGCAGCGTGGCGGCCACGCCGCTCCAGCCACCGCCCCACCAGCCCAGGCCGAGCAGCAGTGCCAACGACACCAGCACTTCCAGCGGCGCGATCTCGAATACGGCAACGGCCAGGCACAGCAGCTTGTGCGGCAGGCCGGCATTGCCGGTCAGCACCACCAGCAGCCGGTAGGCGGCGCGTGCGCCCCGTGCCGGCTGGAACAGGCTGTAGATGAAACCGCGCCGCGACAGCTGCGCCGACACCGCCGACAACCCGCCATAGCCGGCATCGCCGGGCAGGTGCTCGCCGGCCTGCTGGCGGCGATCACCGCATGCCGCCGCAGCCGCCACCGCCGCAGCGATGGCACCGGCCGAAGTGCCGCCGATGCTCTTGAAGCGGTACTCGCGCGCCAGCGCCAGCACCGCATTGGGGTACACGATGCCGCTGGTGATGCCGCCTTTCATGACCAGATCGCAGTACTTGTCCGCCACTGTCTTGCCCCCGAGCATGCCGTCCGCCGCGTGGGTGCCAGTATGGCGCAGAGGCTTCTCAGGGCCTGAGAACAGCAGCGCAGTCCCAGCACGAATCTTCGGCGTTCAGCGGAAGGCATGCCTGCAGGCTTGACCCGCCCCGCCATTGGCGTAGCATCCGCAGCAAGCCAAGGGACAGACCCGCGGCTGCCACAACGACATGAGGGATTCTCATGGAATTCGACTATCTCGTCTTCATCGGGCGATTCGAGCCCTTCCACAACGGCCATGCCGCCGTTGCCCGCCTGGCCCTGAGCCGGGCCCGCAAGCTGATCTTCCTGGTCGGCTCTGCCGATACCCCCCGCAGCCTGCGCAACCCCTGGACCGTGGCCGAACGCGCCGTGATGATCCAGGCCGCCCTCGATGGCCACTCCGACCGCCTGCTGATCCGCCCGCTGCGCGACCACCTGTACAACGAAGCGCAGTGGATCGCCAATGTGCAGCGCCAGGTGGCCGAAGCCCTGCGCAACGACGGTGCCGCCGCCGATGCAAAGGTGGGCCTGATCGGCATGGACAAGGACGCCTCCAGCTACTACCTGCGCGAATTCCCGCAGTGGCCGCTGGTGGACGTGCAGCATACCGCCACCCTGTCGGCCACCGAGCTGCGGCGCTACCTGTTCGAAGCCGGCGACGTCGACTTCCACGGCGCGCTGCTGATGCTGCGTGGCAATGTGCCGGCGCCGGTGTACGACATGCTCGAAGCGTTCCGCAGGAGCGCGCCTGCGTATGGCCAACTGGTGGCCGAGTACCGCTTCATCGAACAGTACAAGGCCGCCTGGAAGGATGCGCCCTACGCGCCCACCTTCGTCACCACCGATGCGGTGGTGGTGCATTCGGGCCACGTGCTGCTGGTGCGTCGCCGTTCGGAACCCGGCAAGGGCCTGTGGGCGCTGCCCGGCGGCTTCGTCGGCCAGGAACAGAGCCTGCTCGACAGCTGCCTGCGCGAACTGCGCGAGGAAACCCGGCTGAAGATTCCGCTGCCGGTGCTGAAGGGATCGCTGAAGGGCCAGCGGGTCTTCGACCACCCCGACCGCAGCCAGCGCGGCCGCACTATTACCCACGGCTTCCACTTCGAGTTCCCGGCCGGTGACCTGCCGCCGGTGCGCGGCGGCGACGACGCTGACAAGGCACGCTGGATCCCGGTGAGCGAAGCACTGGAGATGGGCCCGCAGCTGTACGAAGACCACCTGCACATCCTGGAGTATTTCCTCGGCCGCGGCTGACAGGCCCGGCTTTCCCACTGGCGGATAGACCGCCGGTGCCACCCGACGCGAAGGAGCTTCCGTCATGCATTACCTCGATAATCTTCTCCTCAACACCGACAGCTACAAGGCCAGCCACTGGCTGCAGTACCCGCCGGGTACCGATGCCACCTTCTTCTACGTGGAATCGCGCGGCGGCCTGCACGATCGCACGGTGTTCTTCGGCCTGCAGGCGATCCTCAAGGACGCGCTGGCGCGGCCGGTCACCCACGCCGACATCGACGACGCCGCTGCGGTGTTCGCCGCGCATGGCGAACCGTTCAACGAAGCCGGCTGGCGCGATATCGTCGACCGGCTTGGCGGCCACCTGCCGGTGCGCATCCGCGCCGTGCCCGAGGGCAGCGTGGTGCCCACCCACCAGGCCCTGATGACCATCGAATCGACCGATCCAGCCGCGTTCTGGGTACCGTCGTACCTGGAAACGCTGTTGCTGCGCGTGTGGTACCCGGTCACCGTGGCCACCATCAGCTGGCATGCACGGCAGACCATTGCCGCGTTCCTGCAGCAGACCAGCGACGACCCGCAGGGGCAGCTGCCGTTCAAGCTGCACGACTTCGGCGCGCGCGGTGTCTCGAGCCTGGAGTCGGCCGCGCTGGGCGGTGCCGCGCATCTGGTCAACTTCCTCGGCACCGATACCGTCTCGGCCCTGTGCCTGGCCCGTGCGCACTATCACGCGCCGATGGCCGGCTATTCGATTCCCGCCGCCGAGCACAGCACCATCACCAGCTGGGGCCGCGAGCGCGAGGTGGACGCCTACCGCAACATGCTGCGCCGGTTCGGCAAGCCCGGCGCGATCATGGCGGTGGTATCGGACAGCTACGACATCTACCACGCGATCAGCGAGCACTGGGGCACGACGCTGCGCGATGAAGTGATCGCCTCGGGCGCCACCCTGGTCATCCGCCCCGACTCGGGCGACCCGGTGGAGGTGGTGGCCGAAAGCCTGTGCCGGCTGGACGAAGCCTTCGGCCACACCTTCAACGGCAAGGGCTACCGCGTGCTCAACCACGTGCGGGTGATCCAGGGCGATGGCATCAATCCGGACACGATCCGGGCGATCCTGCAGCGCATCACCGACGACGGCTACGCCGCCGACAACGTGGCCTTCGGCATGGGCGGTGCACTGCTGCAGCGGCTGGACCGCGATACGCAGAAGTTCGCGCTGAAGTGCTCGGCCGCACGGGTGGACGGTGAGTGGATTGATGTCTACAAGGACCCGATCACCGACGCCGGCAAGACCAGCAAGCGCGGCCGCATGCGCCTGCTGCGGCGTCTGGATGACGGCAGCCTGCACACGGTGCCGCTGCCGGCCAACGGCGACGACACCCTGCCGGACGGCTTCGAGGATGCGATGGTGACCGTGTGGGAGAACGGCCGTCTGCTGCACGACCAGCGCCTGGACGACATCCGCACGCGGGCCGCTGCGGGGCATTGAAGGTGCATTCCGACCGGGGTCAGAGCCCGCTGCGTGGCAGCGGGATCCGACCCCTTCCTTCCGCTGGGGTCGGATCCCGTTGCAGCGCAACGGGCTCTGACCCCTGCGCTCTTGACCCGCGCCACCAATAGGTCCACTTTGCACACGCCGAAGGTATCCCTCCCATCGCTCCGGCGCGGGGAGGGATTTAAACGGGAATCCGGTGAAGGCGCCTCGCGCGCCCATTCCGGAGCTGCCCCGCAGCGGTGAATGGAAACGAATCCTGCCAACAGCACTGGGCTCACGCCTGGGAAGCGGCAGGTAGTAGGTGGGCTGCGGCCCGTGTCCATCAGCCCGAATACCGGCCCCGGCCGGGGGACACGACCGTCCCCTGACTCGACCTGGAATCTCCGCGGGGAGGTTGCCGGGGCCGTCGTCGTCCTGCGCATGCGGGCCGCGCGGCCGCGCGCGTCCTGTTCACGGTATCCGGCCAGACCTGTTCACCCACGCGCTGATGCATGGGCCACCGCCGTTGCCGGCGGTCCATGCGGTACCTGACGATGACCGAGCTCCAACGCCCTACCCTGACCCTGCCCGCCGACGGCACGCGCCTGCTGCTGCATTCATGCTGCGCGCCCTGTTCCGGCGAAGTGATGGAGGCGATCACCGCCTCCGGGATCGACTACGCGATCTTCTTCTACAACCCCAACATCCATCCGGTGAAGGAATACGAGCTGCGCAAGCAGGAGAACATCCGCTTCGCCGAGCAGCACGACATCCCGTTCATCGACTGCGACTACGACACCGACAACTGGTTCAGCCGTGCACGCGGCATGGAAAACGAGCCCGAGCGCGGCATCCGCTGCACGATGTGCTTCGACATGCGCTTCGAGCGCACTGCGCTGTACGCGCACGAGCACGGCTACGACACCATCAGTTCGTCGTTGGGCATCTCGCGCTGGAAGAACATGGCGCAGATCAACGACTGCGGCATCCGCGCCGCCTCGCGCTATGAAGGCCTGCAGTACTGGGACTACAACTGGCGCAAGGGCGGCGGTGCCAGCCGCATGATCGAGATCAGCAAGCGCGAGCAGTTCTACCAGCAGGAATACTGCGGCTGCGTGTACTCGCTGCGCGACGCCAACCGCCACCGCCGCGAGAACGGGCGCGAACGGATCAAGATCGGCCTGCTGTACTACGGGCAGGACGCTGAGACGCCGCAGGGCGATTGACGTGCAGGCATGGGGCGGCCACGCTGGTCGCCCCTTCTGTTGTACCGGACCTGCCATGACCGCCCTGCCCGCCGACGTCGCCCTGCTGGTGATCGACCTGCAGCCGGACTTCATGCCTGGTGGCGCGCTGGCCTGCGACCAGGGCGATGCGCTGGTGGCACCGATTGCCGATCTGCTGGCACAGCGCCGCTACCGCACCGTGGTGGCGACCCAGGACTGGCACCCCGCCGACCATGCCTCGTTTGCCAGCCAGCACGCCGGCCAGCGCCCGTTCGAGACCATCCTGCTGCACGCGCAGCCGCAGACCCTGTGGCCCGACCACTGCGTGCAGGGCAGCGCCGGTGCCGCGCTGCACCCGGGCGTGGACTGGACCGTGGCCGACCTGATCCTGCGCAAGGGCACGCGCCAACAGGTGGATTCGTACAGCGCCTTCCGCGAGAACCATGGCCCCGATGGCGAGCGCCCGGCCACCGGCCTGGCCGGCTGGCTGCACGAACGCCGCATCCGCGAAGTGCATGTGTGCGGCCTGGCCCGCGACTACTGCGTGCTGTGGAGCGCACAGGACGCGGTGAAGTCCGGCTTCCGGGTGAAGTTCCTGTGGGACCTGACCAAGCCGGTGACCGAGGCCAACGACGCGATGGTGCGCGAGACGCTGGGCAAGGCGGGGATCTCGATCATCTGAGCCACCAACGCCGGGCACGGCCCGGCGCTACCGCGCACGTCGCTTATGCCGCTTGCGCGCTCCTGCCCACGACAACACAATCGATTCATCCAGCCCCCCCAACTACGCCCCCCCTACAGATCGCGGGACGGCCGAACCGGGGGCTTTTCATTGGATGAAATCAGGATTCGGTAGTGCCGGCCGCTGGCCGGCAACCTCGGGATCTCTGCAGTTGCCGGCCAGCGGCCGGCACTACCGGATAGCACCCGTGGTAGCGCCGGGCCATGCCCGGCGGACGCGGGATGGGCGATTACCGGAACACCACCGTGCGGTGCCCGTTGAGCAGGATGCGGTGCTCCACATGGCGGCGCACGGCGCGGGCCAGCACCAGCGATTCGGTATCGCTGCCCAGCCGCACCAGCTCGCGCGGCGCCATGGCGTGGTCCACGCGGGCCACGTCCTGTTCGATGATCGGTCCTTCGTCCAGATCCTCGGTGACGTAGTGCGCGGTGGCGCCGATGATCTTGACCCCGCGCGCGTGCGCCTGGTGGTACGGCTGCGCGCCCTTGAAGCTGGGCAGGAAGCTGTGGTGGATGTTGATCGCTCGTCCGGCCAGCGCGCGGCACAGCGTGGGTGACAGGATCTGCATGTAGCGCGCCAGCACCACCAGGTCGATGCGCTCGCGCTCGACCAGGTCGATGATCTGCTGCTCCTGCACCGCACGCGTATCGGCGGTCACCGGCAGGTGGTGGAACGGAACCTGGTAGGACGCGGCCAATGGCGCGAAGTCGGCGTGGTTGGACGCTACTGCGGCAATGTCCACCTTCAGCTGGCCGCTGTGGGCACGGAACAGCAGGTCGTTGAGGCAGTGCCCTTGCTTGCTGACCAGCACCAGCAGGCGTGCGCGGCGGCGGCCATCATGCAGCTGCCAGTCCATGCCGAAGCCGGCGGCGAGCGTGGCCATGGCGGCGTGCACGGTCTCCAGCGGCAGGCCGGCATCGCGATCGAAATGCACGCGCAGGAAGAAGCGGCCGCTCTCCTCGTCGCCGAACTGCTGGGCGTCGAGAATGTTGCAGCCGTGGTCGAACAGCAGGCCGGATACGCGGTAGACGATGCCGGTACGGTCGGGGCAGGACAGGGTGAGGATGGAATCGGGGCGCATCGCCCGAGTGTAGGGCAGCAGCCTGTCCTCGGGATCGATGGTCACCGATGCAACCGACCTGCTTGGTTCAGTCCCAAGCGATACTTTGGTTTCTCCATGGCAAGCTGGTCGGTCATGAACCTGTTGCAACTGATCCGCAGCTTCACCCGCACCGCAGAGACCGGCAGCATTGCCGCCGCGGCCCGCATCCTTGGCATCAGCGCCACCGCAGTCGGCCAGAACATCAACCGGCTGGAGGCGCATCTGGGCGTACGGTTGCTGAACCGAAGTACGCGGCAGCTGGCGCTCAGCGAGGCCGGCGCGCTGTACCTGGCGCAGGTGCGCCACATCGAAGCCGACCTGGCGCGTGCACAGGCGATGGTCACCTCCGGTGACATCGAACCGGCCGGGCCGCTGCGCATCGCCAGCAGCAGCGCGTTCGGCCGCCACGTGCTGGCACCGTTGCTGCCGTCACTGCAGCAACGCTACCCGCAGCTGCAGCTGGAACTGCGGCTGACCGACCGCGCCGTGCAGCATGGTCCAGAGGCGGTGGATGCCAGCATCCGCATCGGCGCGCAGCTGGAAGACGGTGTGGTCGCGCGGCAGCTGGCGCGCGTGCCGTTCGTGTTCTGCGCCTCGCCGGCCTATCTGAAGGCACACGGCACCCCGCAGCAGCCATCCGACCTGGGCGGCCATCGCGGGCTGCTGCATCGCTTCCCCACCGATGGCCGGCCGCTGCGCTGGGGCCTGCTGAAGGACGGTCAGCGCGTGGACGCCGCGCTGCCGCCGAGCATGGTCTGCGATGACATCGACGCGCTGGCGACGCTGGCGGCGGCCGGCGCCGGCATCACCCGGCTGGCTGCATTCGTGGCCGAGCCGTACCTGCGCGATGGCCGCCTGCAGGCGGTGTTCGGCGCCGACACGACGTGGCGCCCGGAGCCGATGGAAGTCTATTTCTGCGTCAGCGACCGCCGCGATTTCACTGCCAAGATCCGCGCGCTGTTCGAGCACCTGCAGGCCGGCATGGCGCCGGCCTGGCGGGTGTGAGCCTCAGCGCGCCTTGAACACGCCGCGCGCATCGCGCGGCTCGCAGCGCAGGTACTGCGGCGCCGGTTCCACGCTGTCGCGCAATGCGGCGGCGGCATGCCACGGCCAACGCGGGTCGTAGAGGATGCCGCGCGCCAGGGCCACGGCATCGGCGTGGCGATGGCGCAGGATCGATTCGGCCTGCTCCGGTTCGGTGATCATGCCCACGGCGATGACCGGCATGCGCACCTTGGCCTTGATCGCCGCTGCGAACGGCACCTGATAGCCCGGGCCGACGGTGATCTTCTGGCGCTCGTCGAGGCCGCCGCTGGAGACATGCAGGAAGTTGCAGCCACGCGCGTCCAGCACCTGGGCCAGGGCCTCGCTCTGCACCAGGTCCCAGCCGCCATCGACCCAGTCGCTGGCGGAAATGCGCACGCCCACGGCGACCTTGTCGGACACCGCCGCACGCACCGCATCAAACACCTCCACCAGCAGGCGCAGGCGGTTCGGCAGCGAGCCACCGTAGCCATCGGTGCGGCGGTTGCTCAGCGGCGACAGGAACTGGTGCAGCAGGTAACCGTGCGCACCATGCAGCTCGATCAACTCGAAGCCCAGGCGCTCGGCGCGCACCGCACTGGCGGCGAAGGCGGCGATGACCTCGGCGATGCCGGCTTCGTCCAGTTCCTGCGGTGCCGGATCGGCGGCATGGAACGGCAGCGGCGACGGCGCCACGGTGGCCCAGCCACGCGCATCGTCGGCCGGCAACTGGCCACCACCGTCCCAAGGACGCCTCACCGAGGCCTTGCGGCCGGCATGGCCCAGCTGGATGCCCAGCGGCATCGGCGACCAGCGGCGCACGCTGGTCAGCACCTGTGCCAGCGCGGCCTCGGTGCCGTCGTCCCACAGGCCCAGGTCGGCCCAGCTGATGCGGCCGCGCGGTTCGACCGCGGTGGCTTCCAGGATCAGCAGGCCGGCGCCGGACTGCGCCAGGTTGCCCAGGTGCATGGCGTGCCAGTCGCTGGCGCGGCCATCTTCGGCGGAGTACTGGCACATCGGCGCGATGACGATGCGGTTGGACAGGGTCAGGGGGCCGAACGAGATCGGCGAAAACAGCTGGGTCACGGCGATGCGGGGGTCAGGCGGATGGAGGGGGCGTATTGCACCGCCGCACGGCCTGCGAATCAACCGTCTGGATGGATCGCTGTTTCGCGGGGGCGGGTTCTCGGTAGAGTCGACTGCCAGTCGACTGCTTTTCCAACGGCGGCGAAAAGCCCGCGCTGCACGCGATAGCAGACTCTATCCAGCGATAACCGACGCCAGCGCTTCAGCGCAGTCCCGCTCATCCTTGAACAACAGCAGGTCGTCGGCACGGGTACGGCCACGGTTCAGCGCCGCCACCGGCAGCCCTGCCCTGGCCGCCGCCTGCACGAAGCGGAAGCCGGAATAGACCATCAGCGACGACCCCACCACCAGCACCGCATCAGCCTGCTGCAGATGATCGTGCACCGCCGCCACCCGCTCGCGCGGCACGTTTTCGCCGAAGAACACCACGTCGGGCTTCAGCAGGCCGCCGCAGTGCGGACAGTCGGGCACCACGAACGTGGAAAAATCGGTCTCCAGATCGGCATCACCATCGGGCGCGATGCCTGCCTCCAGCGCGTCCCAGCCGGGATTGGCGTCCAGCAGGCGCTGCTGGAAGTCCTCGCGGCCACTGCGACGCTCGCAGCCCATGCAGCGCACCAGATCCAGGCGGCCATGCAGGTCGATCACGTTGTGACTGCCGGCGCGCTGGTGCAGGCCGTCCACATTCTGGGTCAGCAGCAGCTGCAGCTTGCCCCGGCTTTCCAGCGCGGCCAGGGCCTGGTGGGTGCCGTTGGGCCGGGCCAGGCCGAAGCGTGGCCAACCCAGCAGGCTGCGCGCCCAGTAGCGCTGGCGGGTGGCCGCCTCGCCCATGAAGGCCTGGTAGGTCACCGGCGGCGTGCGTTTCCACTGGCCGTCGGTATCGCGGTAATCGGGAATGCCCGAGGCGGTGCTGCAGCCGGCGCCGGTCAGCACGAACAGGCGCTTGGCGCGGTCGATGAAGTCGGTCAGCGGTGGGGTCATGGCTGCCAGATGGGGGCGCGCAAGCGCCCCCGCAGGCGCCGGTTCAGTCGGCGGGCTCAGGCCGCCGGCAGCGGCGGCACCGCGATCGGGTGGCCTTCCTCGTCCAGCGCGATCATCACGAAGTGGCCGCGGGTGCACAGCTTGCGCTCGCCGCTGTGCAGGTCTTCAGCGACCAGTTCGACCTCGACCTTCATCGAGCTGCGGCCGACTTCGACGATGCGGCCAATGGTTTCCACCATCTGGCCGATGCGGATCGGCAGCTTGAAGTCGACCTGGTCGCTGCGCGCGGTCACCACGGTGCGGCGCGAGTAGCGGGCGGCAGCCAGGAACGCGGCCTTGTCCATCCACGCCAGCGCCTGGCCACCGAACAGGGTGCCGAGGTGGTTGGTGTGGTTGGGGAAGACGATTTCGGCCATGCGCACTTCGGTGGGCGGCACGGTCTCGGGGATCGGGGTCATGGGGGTGCTTCGGTGTGGGGTACGGCGATTTTAAGCCAGGCCCCGTGCAGGCGGCGCTACACTGCGCCACGCCCCCTGCCAGGATTGCCCATGCCCGCCACCTCCGACCTGTTGGCCTTTGCGCTGGTTTCGCTGGCGATGGTGCTCACGCCCGGGCCGAACATGATCTACGTCATCTCGCGCTCGATCTGCCAGGGGCCGACCGCTGGCCTGATCTCGCTGGCTGGCGTCGCGCTGGGCTTCGTGTTCTACATGCTGTGCGCGGCGCTGGGCATCACCGCCCTGCTGATGACCGTACCGTTCGCCTACGACGCGCTGCGCATCGGTGGCGCGCTGTACCTGCTGTACCTGGCCTGGCAGGCGCTCAAGCCCGGTGGCCGTTCACCATTTGCGGTACGCGACCTGCCGCAGGACAGCCCGCGCAAGCTGTTCACGATGGGCTTCCTGACCAATCTGCTGAACCCGAAAGTGGCGGTGATGTACCTGTCACTGCTGCCGCAGTTCCTGCATCCGGACGGCGAAGGCAGCGTGCTGATGCAGTCGATCGTGCTGGGTTCCACCCAGATCGCGGTGAGTGTGACCGTGAACGGCATCATCGCGCTGACCGCTGGCAGCATCGCCGGCTTCCTGGCCGCGCGCCCGACCTGGCAGGTGGTGCAGCGCTGGCTGATGGGCACGGTGCTGGCCGGGCTGGCGGTGCGCATGGCGGTGGAAGGGCGGCGGTAGCGGCGGACGGGACGCTTGCCTGATCGCTGCGGGCTTACTCGGCCGACCAATGCGTATGGTCACCGATCAGGATTGCATCAAGCCGTCCTGTTGTGCCGTACACGAAGTCATAGTCCATCTGCTTGTACCAGCTTGTCGCCATGATTGAACTTCTGGAGATCCTGCTGCCAAGCAGCTGGTCGGATCTCACTGCCCATTGATGAGGCGGGTTCGCAGATACGTAATGTACGGCATCGCTTTGCCTGATCACTCTGGTCAGTGACATCAACCTGTTGCGGTGCTTCTCGTTATCGAAAAGGTGGCAGCTCACGATCATGTCACCGCTGATGAATCTCACCAGCTCCCCATAGCGTTCAACATCCGCATCCAGCCGGCGGATCTCGATGATCGGCAACCCGCCTCCATCAAGCCCATGCTTCACCAGGCGCTTGGAGTTCAATTCCTTCCGCGTCGGCTCGCGAAGCACACGCCCCTTCGTCTCCAGAACGCTGGGAACAAGATGCTCACAGGGAACAAGCTCCAAGGCCTCGCCCACGGAGTACTTCCAATCGACGACCTTGTCCCTGCACGCCGAAAGTGCCGATTCCATTGCCGCGGCGAATGAATGGAACTCCTCCCTGAGCGCGGCAAGATGGCCATTCAAAAATTCGCTTTCGACGATCAACATCCTGTACTCCACCAGAGTCGACACTGGGCCATGATCGACCATCAATGCAGATTATGCCCTTGCGCGCCACACGCGTGAGTCGAGCATGGCGCGACTCTACACAGGCGCGCGCGAAGCCGGCCGGTGGCGCCGGGCCATGCCCGGCGAGCGCAGCAAGCACAAAAAAACCCCGGCGCTGGCCGGGGTTTCTCGTTGCGACAGGCCTGACCGGTTCGATCAGAAGTTCATGTCGAAGGCGACTTCGCCCTGCACGCCGACCTGGTAGGCCGAGACGCGGCGTTCGAAGAAGTTGGTCAGCTCCTGCACGTCCTGCAGCTCCATGAACGGCAGCGGGTTGCGCACGTTGTACTTCTTCTCCATGCCCAGCTTGGCGAAGTGCTGGTCGGCGCAGTGCTGCAGGTACTGGCGCATGTCACGGGTCGAGATGCCGGCCACGCCACCGGACAGCACGTCCTCGGCGAACTGCACTTCGCATTCGATGGCTTCGGCCAGCATGTCGTAGACCTGCTGCTTCATCTCGTCGTCGAACAGGTCCGGCTCTTCCTCACGTACCACGCGCACCGACTCGAACGCGAACTCCATGTGCGCGCTTTCGTCGCGGAACACCCAGTTGGTGCCCGAGGCCAGGCCCGGCAGCAGGCCGCGCGAACGGAAGTAGTACACGTAGGCGAACGCAGCAAAGAAGAACAGGCCTTCGATGCACGCAGCGAAGCAGATCTGGTTGAGCAGGAACTGGCGACGCTCGGCACGGGTCTCGATGCGCTTCAGGTCCTGGATCGAGTCGATCCACTTGAAGCAGAAATCGGCCTTCTTCTTGATCGAGTCGATGTTCTCCACCGCGGCGAAGGCTTTGACGCGCTCTTCCGGATCCGGCAGGTAGTTGTCGAGCAGGGTCAGGTAGAACTGCACGTGCAGCGCTTCTTCATACAGCTGGCGCGACAGGTACATGCGCGCTTCGGGCGCGTTCAAGTGCTGGTACAGGTTCAGCACCAGGTTGTTGGAGACGATCGAGTCGCCGGTGGCGAAGAACGCGACCAGGCGGTGGATCAGGTGGCGCTCACCCGGCGACATCTTGCTGTGCAGGTCGGTGATGTCGATCTGGAAGTTGATCTCTTCCACCGTCCAGGTGTTCTTGATCGCATTCCGGTACATGTCATAGAACTGCGGGTAGCGCATCGGGCGCAGGGTCAGTTCAAAACCGGGATCGAGCAGCATCTGCTTGGGCTTGTCGGCCATGGGTGTTTCCTTGAATTCCTGGGTGAGCCGCCGGGCATGGCCCGGCGCTACCGTGGGTGATGATCGTTGGCCGGGGTTGCCGGCCAGCGGCCGGCACTACCGCGCGGCGGTGCCGCTCTTACTGGCAGGCCTCGCAGGCTTCCGGGTTTTCCAGCGAGCAGGCGATGGCTTCGTCCGGGCTGAACACCTTGGCCGGGGCTGCGCTGCTCACCGTGGTCTTGGCGATCTTGGTGGCCGGGCGCGAACGCAGGTAGTAGGTGGTCTTGATGCCCTGCTTCCAGGCGTACATGTACATGGAGGACATCGCGCCGATGTTCGGGCTTTCCATGAACAGGTTGAGCGAGGCCGACTGATCGATGAAGGCACCACGCTCGGCGGCCATGTCGATCAACGAACGCATCGGCAGTTCCCACGCAGTGCGGTAGACCTCGCGCAGCGTTTCCGGAATCTGTGCCACGCCCGCGATGGAGCCTTCGGCCAGCTTGATGGCATCGCGCATTTCCGGCGTCCACAGGCCCAGCTTCTTCAGCTCGTTCACCAGGTAACGGTTGACCTGCAGGAAGTCACCGGACAGGGTCTCGCGCTTGAACAGGTTGGACACCTGCGGCTCGACGCACTCGTAGCAGCCGGCGATCGAGGCGATGGTCGCGGTCGGGGCGATCGCGATCATCAGCGAGTTGCGCAGGCCGTGTTCCTTGATGCGGGCACGCAGGGCATCCCAGCGCTCGGCGTCTTCCGGCACCACGTTCCAGGCGTCGAACTGCAGTTCGCCACCGGCGGCGCGGGTGTCGTTGAACGACGGGTGCTTGCCGCGTTCCTGGGCCAGCTCGCAGGAGGTTTCCAGCGCGTGGAAGTAGATCGCTTCGGCGATCTTCTTCGACAGCGCACGGGCTTCGGCGCTGTCGAACGGCAGGCGCTTGCGGAAGAACACGTCCTGCAGGCCCATGCAGCCCAGGCCGACCGGACGCCAGCGCAGGTTGGCGCGGCGGGCGGTTTCGATCGGGTAGAAGTTCAGGTCGATGACGCGGTCGAGCTGGCGCACGGCCAGGCGCACGGTCTCGGCCAGCTTCTCGAAGTCGAACTCGTTGTGCTCGTCGAAGTGGTTGCCCAGGTTGATCGAACCCAGGTTGCACACCGCGGTTTCATCGTTGGAGGTGACTTCCAGGATCTCGGTGCACAGGTTCGACAGGTGGATCACGTTGCCGGCGCGCAGGGTCTGGTTGCTGGCGCGGTTGCACTTGTCCTTGAAGGTCATCCAGCCGTTGCCGGTCTCGGCCAGCGTACGCATCATGCGGGCATACAGCTTGCGCGCGGAGATGGTGCGGTTGGCCTTGCCCTGGGCTTCGGCCTGCAGGTAGGCCTGCTCGAAGGCTTCGCCGAACAGGTCGGTGAACTCCGGCACGACGCGCGGATCGAACAGCGACCATTCCTGGTCGGCCTCGACGCGCTTCATGAACAGGTCCGGCACCCAGTTGGCCAGGTTCAGGTTGTGCGCACGGCGGGCTTCGTCACCGGTGTTGTCACGCAGCTCGAGGAAGTCCTCGATGTCGGCGTGCCAGGTTTCCAGGTACACGCAGGCCGCGCCCTTGCGCTTGCCGCCCTGGTTCACCGCAGCCACCGACGAATCCATGGTCTTCAGCCACGGCACGATGCCGTTGGAGTGGCCGTTGGTCGACTTGATCAGCGAACCACGCGAACGCACGCGGGTGTAGCTGACGCCGATGCCGCCGGAGAACTTCGACAGCTGGGCGATGTCGCCGTACTTGGAATAGATCGACTCCAGCGAGTCCTGCGGCGAATCCAGCAGGAAGCACGAGGACAGCTGCTCGTGGGTGGTGCCGGAGTTGAACAGGGTCGGGCTGGACGGCAGGTAATCCAGGTTGCCCATGCGCTTGTACAGCGCCAGGGTCTCGGACACGTCCTCGCTCAGTGCGCTGGCAATGCGCAGGAAGAACTGCTGCGGGGTCTCGATCACCTTGCGGGTGTGCGGGTGGCGCAGCAGGTAACGGTCGTACAGGGTACGCAGGCCGAAGTAATCGAAGTTCAGGTCCAGCGCGCCGTCGATGGCGTCGTTGAGCTTGCGCGCATTGGTCTGCACGAAGTTCAGCAGGCGGTCGTTGATCAGGCCGACTTCATGGCCACGGCTGACCGACTGCGAGAAGGCGTAGATTTCCTGGCCCGAGACTTCCTTGGCGATGTAGTTGGCCAGCAGGCGCGCAGCCAGGCGGCCGTACTCGGGCTCTTCACCGATCAGCAGGGCGGCGGTGCGGATGGACAGTTCGTCCAGCTCGCGGGTGGTGGCACCGTTGTACAGGCCGGAAATGGTACGGGTGGCCACGCGCATCGGATCGACGGCGTGCAGGCCTTCGGAGGAACGCTGCACCGCGCGCACGATCTTGTTCAGGTCCACCAGTTCGGTGGTCCCATTGCGCTTGGTCACACTCATCGCGTTGGCCGTCGGCGGCGACGTCAACAGGAATTCGCTTTCCTTCTCGATGGTGGCGCTGGATTCGGTGCTCACGGCGTGTGTCCTCTTGGCGTGATTGGGGGTGCTCGATGCATCGGGTGACGCAGCCCGGGACATGACAGCCCAGGATGGCAGGACGGCGTCGCAGGGGATGAGACCCTGCGCCTGCCACTGCCGTTGACGATCGCGGATGGGTACCCCGGGCACCCCCTGGAATTGGGGTTGCTGCGACCGACGGCCACAAGATAGTGGGGGTAATTGGGTCCGTCAACGCCAAATGTAGTGAAATTCGGCAATCCCTTGCGCCGCAAGGATCGTGCCATCGGCGCCCGGATCAGACGCTTCAGACCTGGCGGAACGGGCTGCGCAGTCAAGCCCGAAAGGCGTCATCGCGGTGGTACAACGCCGCGCGGAAACGGAACAATGACAGCTTCACATGACAGTGATGAAGCTGGCTAGGGACAACCCTGTGGATAGGTGGTGGGCAGTCGGTGGGAATCCGGTGGACGGGTGACTTCCGGCCGGTGACGCCCGCACACTGGCAGCAGATGCTGGCCATCCGGTTCCGGAGAAGGAGATTCCGATGCACGTGCGACTGCCCGCGCTGGCCCTGCTGGCTACGCTGTCCGCCGCCCCGGCGTTGGCCGCCGAGGGGCCGGAACTGCGTTCGGACCAGTGCGGCATCCATACCGACTACGACGTGCTGGTGGACAGCGGCGGCATCTGGCTGCGGCATGGCCCGCAGGCGCCGCATGAAGTGGTGTTCCACGACGGCGAACTGAGCCTGGACGGCAGGATGGTCACGGTCAGCGCCGCCGACGCCGCCCGCCTGCGGCAGATGGAGGCCGGTGCCCGCCAGCTGATGCCGGCGGTCACCGCACTGGCCCATGAAGTCTCCGGGGTCACCTTCGATGCGCTGGACGCCGCCTTCGAAGCGATCACCGGCAAGTCCCGCAACCGCCAGATGCGTGCGATGCGCGGCGAGATGCAGACCTGGATCGACGCCAGCCTGGGCCGAGGCTACTGGGAGCAGGAGACGTTCGGCGACGGCTTCGACGCGCACATCGACCAGATGGCCGAGACGATGGCGGCGTCAATGACCCGCAGCGTGCTGTGGCAGGTGTTCACCGGCCGCGCCGGCGCCATGGAACGCCGTGCCGACCGCCTGGACGCAGAGGTCGACCGCCGCATGGAAGCGCGCAGCCAGCAGCTGGAAGCCAAGGCGATGGCACTGTGCCCGCTGGTGCAGTCGCTGGCAGCGGCCCACGACGCGCTGGAAGTGCGCTACCAGGGCCAACCGCTGCGGCTGCTGGAGCGCGGCGAGAGCGTACGGGTAGAGCACGGCGATGGCTCGGGCCTGCATGTGTCGGCCGGGCCGGATGAGCGGCCGCGTGGGAACGCCGTGGCGCCGACCCGGTAACCGCGCGGCGGATGCCGGCCAGCGGCCGGCACTACCGGAACCCTGGCCGGCAACGCATTTACCTGGGTGGCGCCCTCACGCCCGGTGCGGGGTACCCAGGTATTCGGCGCTCTGCATTTCAATCAGGCGCGAGGCGGTGCGCTCGAACGCGCCTCTTGCTCATGTTCTGCGCGAACACGGAATTTCTGACTGCCTGGTGCCAGAAGAATCTGGGGCTTCTACACATGAGCAGACTACGCTTCGAGCAACCCCAGCGATTCGCCCAAGCCTTCAACAAACCCGGCCTGCTCACCTGAATACTCCATCGCGATGCTTTCAAACTGCATGCACAAAGATGATCTGGACTCCACGTCCATCATTTGCAATGTCGAAGCCAATCGTTCGAGCCCCTGCACGGCAGCATCTGGATCCAATACATCATCCGCCGAAAACTCGAGAAAGATGGCAAGCTCAACGATGGCTCGCGCAACGTGCTTGTTGATTTCCTGGCTCACGAATCACCTTTACTTGTACAGGCACTTCCCAGCGCGCAGTTGAATCATTCCGGACCTGGCACGTCAGGTAGAGCCGAGCCTATGCTCGGCTGCTTTTCGGCACAGCATTCAGAAGCAGCCGAGCATGGGCTCGGCTCTACAACCAGCGGCCCCTTCACGCCCGGTGCGGGGTACCCAGGTATTCGGCGCTCTGCATCTCGATCAGGCGCGAGGCGGTGCGCTCGAACGCGCCCTGCAGGCGCTGGCCGGTGTACAGCTCGATCGGCGAGGTGCTGGCGGTGCAGACCAGGTTGACGTGGCGGTCGTACAGTTCGTCGATCAGGTTGACGAAGCGGCGCGCGGCATCTTCGTTCAAACGATCGAAGGCGGGAATGCCGCCCAGCAGCACGGTGTTGAACTCGTGCGCGATCTCGATGTAGTCCGACGGGCCACGCGGGCCCTCGCACAACGCGGCGAAATCGAACCAGGCGATGCTCTTGCCACGGCCGCGCACTGGGATCTTGCGGCCTTCGATCTCGATGTTGCCGGGCTTGGCCGGCTGGCCGCCGCTCAGTTCGTTCCAGCGCGTGGCCAGCCACTCATCACTGTCGGCGGCCAACGGCGCGCGGTACACCGGCGAGCGGGTCAGCGCGCGCATCCGGTAGTCCTCGGTGCCCTCGGCGTACAGCTCGACGCAGAAGCGCTGCAGCAGGCCGATGGCCGGCAGGAAGCTCTCACGCTGCAGGCCATTGAGGTACAGGTTCTCCACCGCCGTGTTGGAGGTGGTGACCAGGGTCACGCCCTCGGCGAACAGGCGCTCCAGCAGCCGTGCCAGCAGCATCGCATCGCCGATGTCGGTGACGAAGAATTCATCCAGCACCAGCACGCGCAGGTTGCTGCGCCATTCCTGGGCAATCTTCGCCAGCGGATCGCTCTGCCCCTGGTGCTCGCGCAGGCGCTCGTGGACGCTGCGCATGAAGCGGTGGAAATGCGTGCGGTACTTCTGCTTGATCGGCAGGCCGTCGTAGAACAGGTCGACCAGGAAGGTCTTGCCACGGCCGACGCCGCCCCAGAAATACAGGCCCTTGACCGGCTCGGGCTTCTTCCAGAACGAGGACAGACGGTCCAGCCAACCGTCCTCGGCACTGTCCAGCAGGCCCAGGTGGATGCGGTCCAGCTCGGCCAGCGCCGCGTGCTGGGCCGGGTCGTTCTGCCAGTCGCCACGGGCAACCCCTTCCGCGTACCGCTGCGACGGGGTCAACTCGGTTGCACTCATGCCGCCGCGCCCAGCCAGTGCTTGACGCCGTGGGTCAGCGCGCCGCGCAGGTCGATCAGCTTGCGGTGGAAGAAATGGCTGGTCTCGGGCATGCGCACCAGCTCATGCGGGACGTCCAGCGTGTCCAGCCACTGGTAGACGGCCTGCGGATCGACGATCTCATCCTGCTCGCCCTGGATCACCAGCCAGCGGGCCGGCGGCGCGATGCCATCGAAATCCCAGCGGCCGGCCGGCGGTGCGATCGAGATCAGCGCTTCCGGCTGCAGCGCGGCAGCGGCCTTCAACGAAACGAACGCGCCGAAGCTGAAACCGGCCAGCCACAGGCGGTCGTCGGGGCGCTGGCTCTGCACCCAGGCGGCGACGGCTTTCAGGTCGTCCTGCTCGCCCACGCCGTGGTCGAACTCGCCCGCCGAACCGCCGACGCTGCGGAAGTTGAAGCGCACCGTGGCGATGCCCAGCTCGCGCAGGGTGGTGGCGGTCATGGTGACCACCTTGTTGTGCAGGGTGCCGCCTTCGGTGGACAGCGGATGGCAGATGATGGCCACGATCGGCTGCGCCGGCACATCGGCCTTGGGCAGGTCGACGACGACTTCCAGCGGGCCGGCCGGGCCGTCCAGTTCGAGGCAGGCGGTTTCGCCGGGGGCGACGGGGAACGAAGGCTTGTGCATGGCACCATGATACCGTCCCCCGCCCCTGCCCTGTGCCCGCCCCATGCTCTACCTGTCCTTGGCCGTGATCTGCAGCGTGCTGGTTTCGGTGTTGTTGAAGGTGGCCGGACGCCGCCAGCTGGATGTTTCGCAGATGGTCACCTGGAACTATCTGGTGGCGGCAACGCTCACCGCCGTGGTGCTGCAGCCGCCGCTGGATGCGCTGCGCGCGCCGCATGCGCCGTGGCTGTCGCTGCTGGCACTGGCGGTGGTTCTGCCGTCGATCTTCCTGGTGCTGGGCCGCGCGGTGGCGGTGGCTGGCATCGTCCGCAGCGACGTGGCACAGCGCTTGTCGCTGCTGCTGTCATTGGCCGCCGCGTTCCTGTTCTTCGGCCAGACTGCGACGCCGTGGAAGCTGGCCGGTCTCGGCCTGGGCCTGCTGGCGATGGTGGCGATCAGCCTGCGCCCGCGCGGCCCGGCCGTGGCGTCCTCACCCGGCGGCTGGGGCTGGCTGCTGGGCGTATGGGCCGGGTTCGCGGTGGTCGACGTGCTGCTCAAGCAGGTGGCGCTGTCCGGCACGCCGTCAATGGCGGCGGTGCTGGCCAGCTTCAGCGTGGCCTTCGTGCTGATGCTGGCACTGCAGCTGTGGCGGCACGCCAGTGGCCGCAGCCGGTTGGCCTGGCGCAACCTCGGTGCGGGCGCGCTGCTGGGCCTGCTCAACGGCGGCAACATTCTTTTCTATGTGCACGCGCATCAGTCCATGCCGGACAGCCCGGCCACCGTGTTCGCCGGCATGAACATCGGCGTGGTGGTGCTGGGCGCGCTGGTGGGCGTGTTCGCCTTCGGCGAGGCGACCACGAAGTGGAACCGCGCCGGCCTTGCACTGGCGGTGCTGGCGATCGGGTTGATCGCCTGGGGGTGAGCGCGGCCTCGGGGTCGGATCCCATTCCAACGGAATGGGCTCTGAGCCCGATACATCGCCGGGCCATGAACGCGTGGGGGTCAGAGCCCATTCCGTTGGAATGGGATCCGACCCCGGCGCTGGGCGTTATTTGTCGAAACCCAGCAGCAGCGGATCGTGGTCGGAGCTGCGCCACGGGCCCTGCACGTTGCGGCCCTGGTAGCCGCTGGCGTCCTGCTCGTCGGCGTTGCTGTGCCATTCGGCGGCACCGCGCAGGCGCTGGGCCATGCCCGGGCTCAGCAGCGCGTGGTCGAGGCGGCCGGTATAGCCGTTATAGACGTAGCTGTAGGGATGCTCGACCTTGGCGACCTTGAACGCGTCCTGCCAGCCCAGCTCATGCAGGGTGCGGATCGGGTCTTCCATCGCGTAGGCGTTGAAGTCACCCAACAGCACCGCGTCCTTGGCACCGGTACCGGTCGGATCGGTCTGCAGCCAGGCGTGCAGTTGCTGCGCCGAGGTCACCCGGGTGGCGTTCCAGCAGCCCTGGTTGTCGTTGTGGTCGGCGTCGGCACCGGCCGCGTCGCGGCAGCCCTTCGACTTGAAATGGTTGGCGACCACCACGAACGGTGCACCGTGCTTGCCCTGGAAAGCCTGCGCCAGCGGCACGCGGCTGTGCTCGACGAACGGGCCGCCGGTCAGCGTGGCCGGCGTGCCCACCGGCTGCAGGCGCGTGCTGCGGTAGATGATGCCGACCCGGATCGGGTTGTCGCCGGGGCCATTGCCGGCGTCGACGAAGCGCCAGTCGCCCTGCGCGCCGCGATCGCGGTTGAGCGCGTCGACCAGTTCGGCGATGGCCGACTGCGGACCGTAGCCGTCGTTCTCCAGCTCCATCAGCGCGGCGACGTCGGCACCCAGCGCGTTGACCGTGGTCACCAGCTTGGCCACCTGCGCCTTGTGCTCGTCCAGCGTGCGTGCGCCGCGCAGTGTCGGGAAACCGCCGCCCTGGCCATCACCATTGAAGAAGTTCTCCAGGTTGAAGGCAGCGACATGCAGGCTGCCCGGCACCGTCGGTACCGCGGGGCGCTTCAGTTCCGGCAGCTTCAGCACACCTTCGACCTGCAGGCGCGGACGGCCCTGCGCGTCCACGTGCACCACGCCTTCCACATTGCGCAGCTGCATGCCGGTGCGCAGCACCGGGTTGGCCGGCAGGTAGGCCACGCTGGCCGGGTCGCGGGCTTCGCTGCCGTCGTCCAGCAGCAGGCGGCGGCGCTGGTTGTCGGCCATCACCTGCTCGTAGCCGGCAGTACCCGGCGCGGCCACTTCGGTGGGCTGCCAGAGGCGGCCATCGAAGGCCACGGTGAGCTGGCCGAAGCGTTCCAGGCCATCGGTACCGGCCAGGGTGAGCGGTGCGGCGATGCGCACGCGCTGGCCATCCAGCGCACGCCAGTCGGCCGGCGCGGCGGTCAGCACCACGGTGGCGCTGCTGCGCGCAGCGGAGGGCGACGCGACCGGTGCGGCCTGCGGCTGGGCCTGGGCAAAGGCGCTGGCCGGCAGCAGCAGGGTCAGGGCAAGAGCGAGGGAGCGGCGGCGCATCGACGGGCGATTCCTTGGAAGAGGGCGCACAGACTAACCCTGAAATGCGAAACCCCGCCTGCGGGCAGGGTTTTGACCTTGGTGGGCAAAGCCTGGGTCGTGCCGGCCGCTGGCCGGCAACCTCATGACCTTCGTGCGATGCGTGGTTGCCGGCCAGCGGCCGGCACGACCGGTTATTTCAGGTTACCCAGCATCCAGTCCACGGTGGCGTGGATCTGTTCCTCGGTCAGCGCCGGGTTGCCGCCCTTGGGCGGCATGATGCCGCCATCCGGGCCGGTATAGCCCTCGATGGCGTGCTTGTAGAGGGTGTCCTTGCCCTGTGCGATGCGCTTGTCCCAGTGCGAATGGTCCAGCGTCGGCGCCATGCCCACACCGGTGGTGTGGCAGGCGGTGCACAGGTTGTCGAAGATGACCTTGCCGTCCTTGGTGCCGCCGTAGGCCACCTGCGAGGCGGCCTTGGCCAGCGCGGCGGCCTTGGCCGCAGCCTGCGCGGCGGCGCCGGTGCTGCCGGCATAGACCGCGCCGGTGGGCGAGATGCGCTGTTCGGTGCGCTTGGCCGCGGTCGGCGACACCTCGGGCGGAATCCGGGTGTGGATGTAGGCGGCTAGGAGGATGAGGCCGAGGGTGATGGTCGCCAGCAGCGCGATCACCATGGAGAAGCGTTTCAGGAACTCCAGATCGTAATTCCGCACTCTTCGTTACCCCTGGCTGATAGTCGTTGGACCACGGCTGAGCGACTGCGTGATGGACCGAGTATAGAACGCGCTTTGCGTGCGACAACAGGCGTCACTGCTGGTGCGGCGCAACATGCCGGGGGATGGGGTCGGATCCCTTTTGCGACGCAAAAGGGATCCGACCCCGGCAACAGAAGCCGGCCAGCGGCCGGCAAAAGCAGTCGAGCATGGCTCGACTCTACAAAACCCGGGCGCCGATCGCGCGCAGGCAGAAGCTGCAGATCGCATCCACCAGCGCGCCTTCGTCGCGGTGCGCCTCGCGGCTGGGCGCGGTCGGGCCGACCATTGCTTCGGTGAAGGCGCCGACCAGGCACGCGGCCGTGGCGTGCGCGTCCTGCGCCGGCAGCTCACCGGCGGCCACGCCCTCTTCCACCAGCCGCAGGAAGACATCACCAAAGGCACGACGGCCGCGCATGCGCTCAGCTTCCACGTCCGGATCGACCGGTTCGACGATGAAGGCGTGCGCCAGCCCCGGCCCGGCCAGGGCGCGGCGGACGAAGGCGGTGATCGCCAGCCGCAGGCGCTCGCTGGCCACCTCCGGGCCGCTGGCGATGCGTTCCATGATCGCGACCTCGTGGGCCACCGCGGCGTTGAGCACCTCCACGAACAGCTCGGCCTTGGACGGGAAATGGCGATAGATCAGGCCAGTGGATACCCCCGCCTGGGTTGCCACGGCGGTCACCGGGGCGTTGCGCCAGCCGCCGGTGGCGACCAGCTCGCGGGTGGCCAGCAGGATCCGTTCACGGGCGCCCGCCAGGCGTTCTTCCATCAATGCAGAGCGTTTATAGGCCATGTTCTGATTCTAGTTTCAATTTTTGAATTCGTATTCACTTCTTACCCGAACCCCGCTACGCTGGGCCCATCGCCCGTGCGGGTCGCGGTCCTGCAGACCGCCGCCCGCTCCCCCGCCGGGTGCGTCCATTTCCTGCCATCCCGCCGTGGAGCCACCACAATGCACGTGCCATCCCTGAACTTCGATCTTGGCGAAGACATCGACCTGCTGCGCCAGAGCGTGGCCCATTTTGCCGCCGCCGAGGTCGCGCCGCTGGCCGCCGAGGCCGATGCCAGCAACCAGTTCCCGCTGGCCCTGTGGCCGAAGCTGGGCGAGCAGGGCCTGCTCGGCCTCACCGTGGAAGAAGAATACGGTGGTACCGGCATGGGCTACCTGGCCCACGTGGTGGCGATGGAAGAGATCTCGCGTGCCTCCGGCGGCATCGGCCTGTCCTATGGCGCACACTCCAACCTGTGCGTGAACCAGCTGCGCAAGAACGGCAACGAAGAACAGAAGCAGCGCTTCCTGCCCGGCCTGTGCAACGGCAGCCTGGTCGGCGCGCTGGCGATGAGCGAACCAGGTGCCGGTTCGGACGTGGTGTCGATGAAGCTGCGCGCCGACAAGCGCGGCGACCGCTACGTGCTCAACGGCAACAAGATGTGGATCACCAATGGCCCGGACGCCGACGTGCTGGTGGTCTATGCCAAGACCGACATGGAGGCCGGTGCCAAGGGCATCACCGCGTTCCTGGTCGAGAAGGGCATGAAGGGCTTCTCCACCGCGCAGAAGCTGGACAAGCTGGGCATGCGCTCTTCGCCCACCTGCGAGCTGGTGTTCCAGGACTGCGAGATTCCCGAAGAAAACGTGCTGGGCCAGGTCGGTGGTGGCGTGCGCGTGTTGATGTCCGGCCTGGATTACGAGCGCGTGGTGCTGTCCGGTGGCCCGCTGGGCCTGATGGCCGCGGCCATGGACGTGGTCATGCCCTATGTGCACGAGCGCCACCAGTTCGGCGAACCGATCGGCAGCTTCCAGCTGATCCAGGCCAAGATCGCCGACATGTACGTGGGCCTGGGCGCGTGCCGCGCCTATGTGTATGCCGTGGCGCGCGCCTGCGACCAGGGCCGCACCACCCGCCAGGACGCCGCCGGTGCGATCCTGTACGCCGCCGAGAAGGCCACCTGGCTGACCGGCCAGGCGATCCAGATCCTGGGCGGCAACGGCTACATCAACGAATACCCGACCGGCCGTTTGTGGCGCGACGCCAAGCTGTATGAAATCGGCGCCGGCACTTCGGAGATCCGCCGCATGCTGATCGGCCGCGAACTGTTCCAGCGCACCCTGTAAGGCCACCGCGATGACCGTCCTGAACAGCCAGCTGCAACCGGGTAGCGAAACGTTTGAAAGCAACCGCGCGGCCATGCAGGCCGTGGTCGATGACCTGCATGCCACCCTCGCCCGCACCGCATTGGGCGGCAACGAAGCCGCGCGTGCCAAGCACACCGCACGCGGCAAGCTGCTGGTGCGCGACCGCATCGACGCCCTGCTCGACCCGGGCAGCGCCTTCCTGGAAATCGCGCCGCTGGCCGCGCATGGCATGTATGAAGACGCCGTGCCCGCCGCCGGCGTGGTGGCCGGCATCGGTCGCGTCAGTGGCGTGGAATGCGTGATCGTGGCCAACGACGCCACGGTCAAGGGCGGCACCTACTACCCGATGACGGTGAAGAAGCACCTGCGCGCGCAGGAGATCGCCGAGCAGAACCATCTGCCGTGCATCTACCTGGTCGATTCCGGTGGCGCGTTCCTGCCGCTGCAGGACGAAGTCTTCCCCGACCGCGACCATTTCGGCCGCATCTTCTACAACCAGGCCAATCTGTCGGCACAGGGCATTCCGCAGATCGCCTGCGTGATGGGCAGCTGCACCGCCGGTGGCGCCTATGTGCCGGCGATGAGCGACGAGACCGTGATCGTGCGCGAGCAGGGCACGATCTTCCTCGGTGGCCCGCCGCTGGTGAAGGCGGCCACCGGTGAAGTGGTGACGGCCGAGGAACTGGGCGGTGCCGACGTGCACACGCGCATTTCCGGCGTTGCCGACCACATGGCCGACAACGACCTGCAGGCGCTGGCGCGGGTGCGCGCGATCATCGCGCAGTTGAACTGGCGCAAGCCGGAGCCGGCGATGGCGGTGCAGGCCAACGAGGAACCACTGTTGCCGGCGCACGAGCTGTATGGCGTGATCCCGGCCGACACGCGCAAGCCCTACGACGTGCGCGAGGTCATCGCGCGGCTGGTCGATGGCTCGCGCTTCGATGAGTTCAAGCCGCGCTACGGCGCCACGCTGGTCACTGGCTTTGCGCATCTGAACGGTTACCCGATCGGCATCATCGCCAACAACGGCATCCTGTTCTCCGAGTCGGCGCTGAAGGGCGCGCACTTCATCGAGCTGTGCACCCAGCGCAACATCCCGCTGGTGTTCCTGCAGAACATCACCGGCTTCATGGTCGGCCGCAAGTACGAACAGGGCGGCATCGCCAAGGACGGGGCCAAGCTGGTGATGGCGGTGGCCTGCGCCAAGGTGCCGAAGTTCACCGTGGTCATCGGTGGCTCGTTCGGTGCCGGCAACTACGGCATGTGCGGCCGCGCATACTCGCCGAACTTCCTGTGGATGTGGCCGAACGCGCGCATCGGCGTGATGGGCGGCGAACAGGCCGCCAGCGTGCTGGCCACGGTCAAGCGCGATGGCATCGAAGCCAAGGGCGGCCAGTGGCCGGCAGCGGAAGAGGATGCGTTCAAGGCACCGATCCGCGACCAGTTCGAGCAGCAGGGCCATCCGTACTACGCCAGCGCGCGCCTGTGGGATGACGGCGTGATCGATCCGGCCGACACTCGCCGGGTGCTGGCCCTGGCGCTGTCGGCCAGCCTCAACGCCGCCCCGCAGCAGACGCGCTTCGGCGTGTTCCGCATGTAACCCGTGCCATGACCGAGCCTGTTGCCATGTTCACCAAAGTCCTGATCGCCAACCGCGGCGAGATCGCCTGCCGCGTCATCGCCACCTGCCGCCGCCTCGGCATCGCCACCGTGGCGGTGTATTCCGATGCCGACCGCAACGCGCGCCACGTGCGCTTGGCCGACGAAGCCATCCACATTGGACCTGCCGCCGCGCGTGAGAGCTACCTGCGCAGCGATGCCCTGCTCGACGCCGCACGCCTGACCGGCACGCAGGCGATCCACCCCGGCTACGGCTTCCTGTCCGAGAATGCCGACTTCGCCGATGCCTGCGCCGCCGCCGGCATCACCTTCATCGGGCCGCCGGCCAGCGCCATCCGCGCGATGGGCGACAAGAGCGCGGCCAAGGCGCTGATGGCCAAGGCCGGTGTACCGCTGACCCCGGGCTACCACGGCGACCAGCAGGCGCCGGACTTCCTGCGCGCACAGGCCGACGACATCGGCTACCCGGTGCTGATCAAGGCCAGCGCCGGTGGCGGTGGCAAGGGCATGCGCAGGGTCGAACGCAGCGAGGACTTCGTCGATGCGCTGGCCAGCTGCCAGCGCGAAGCGGCCTCGGCGTTCGGCAACGACCACGTGCTGGTCGAGAAGTATGTCGAGCGCCCGCGCCATATCGAGATCCAGGTGTTCGGCGACCGCCACGGTGAGGCGGTCTACCTGTTCGAGCGCGACTGCTCGGTGCAGCGCCGCCACCAGAAGGTGCTGGAAGAAGCACCCGCCCCGGGCATGAGCGCAGAACGTCGTGCTGCAATGGGCAAGGCGGCGGTCGATGCCGCGCGCGCGGTGGGCTACGTCGGTGCCGGCACGGTGGAGTTCATCGCCGGCCCGGACGGCGATTTCTACTTCATGGAAATGAACACCCGCCTGCAGGTCGAGCACCCGGTGACCGAGTACATCACCGGCACCGACCTGGTGGAGTGGCAGCTGCGCGTGGCCTCGGGCCAGCCGCTGCCGCTGCGCCAGGAACAGCTGGCGATCCACGGCCACGCCATCGAAGCACGCCTGTATGCCGAAGATGCCGATCGGGGCTTCCTGCCCTCCACCGGCACCCTGCGCCGCCTGCGCCTGCCGACGCCGTCGGCCCATGTGCGCGTGGATACCGGCGTCGAAGAAGGCGACAGCATCACGCCGTACTACGATCCGATGATTGCCAAGCTGATCGTCTGGGACGTGGACCGCGACGCCGCACTGCGCCGCATGAGCCAGGCCCTGGCCGACTGCCAGGTGGTGGGCGTGACCACCAATGCCGGCTTCCTGCGCCGGCTGGTGAACACCGATTCGTTCGCGCACGCCAAGCTGGATACCGCGCTGATCGAGCGCGAGCAGGTCGCGTTGAATGCAGTGGGCGACACAGATGATGCCCTGTGGCAGCTGGCTGCGGTGGCTGCGGTTGCAAGCACGGGCGGCGCCAGCACCGACGCGCGCGATCCGCATTCGCCGTGGCAGGCACAGGATGGCTGGCGCCTTGGCGCATCGGCACCGCGCGTGCTGCCGCTGCAGCAGGGCGAACGCAAGCACACGCTGAAGGTATGGGTGCAGGCCGATGGCTGGCGCGTGCAGTGCGATGCTGCTGCACCGGCCACGGTGCTCGGCAGTGCCAAGGGCAGCAGCCTGTCAGTGCAGCTGGACGGCCGCCGCTGGCAGCTGCAGCTGCTGCGCGAAGGCGACCAGCTGTATCTGTTCGGTGCCGATGGCCAGCACCGTTTCACCCTGCACGACCCGGTGGGCGAATCGGACCACGCCGTGGCCGACGCGGGCAGCCTGCTGGCACCAATGCCGGGCAAGATCGTCGCGACACTGGTCGCGGCCGGTACCGAGGTCAAGCGCGGCACGCCGCTGGTGGTGCTGGAAGCAATGAAGATGGAGCACACCCTGCAGGCACCGGCAGACGGCACGGTGAAGGGCTACCGCGCCAAGGCCGGCGACCAGGTGGGTGACGGTGCGGTGCTGGTGGACTTCGAAGCGGCGTGATGAAGTGGCAGTGGCGTGCTGGCAACGGCGCGCCACGCCTCAACCCGGCCAGACCCGCTGCAGTGGATCAAACTCGCTGGTGGTCTGGTCCGCTGCCCGCCACCCCAATCCACACATCATTACCGGACTGGCGTCGATGCCATCCAGGCCCAGCAGGGCTTCGATATCCACTTCATTGATGGCAGCGGTGACGTAGGCCGCCAGCCCAAGTTCGGTGGCAGACAACATCCACTGCTGTGACAGGTGGCCTGCATCCAGCAGCACTGCCCGATAGGCCTTGGGATGGTTGCGATACTTCCAGAAGCTTCGCGGGAACCGCGCAACCTGGATGATGTGCAGTGGCGCAGCCGCGAACCAGTCCTGTCCAGCCAGCAGCGTCAGCACGCTGCCGCGAAGACCGGTGCCATCCACCGGCAGCGGCCGCAAGGTGTGTTCCAGCGCGTGATAGTGATAGACACCTGCGGCAAGGCCATCGACGTCCACGGCGATGACATAGGTTTCCAGCGGATGCAGGCCTCCACCGGAAGGAACATGCTTCTTCAGAAAGGCCATGTCTTCGCCGGGCTCCACCACGGCGTGCGCCTTCACCGTCCGCTTGAACACCTGGGCGAGCATGCGCAACGGCAATGATCGTGCGGTATCGAAGTTGCGGCAGGTCGCGCGCCTCGCAAGGAGCAGATCACGCGGCTCGTCTTCTGGCAGGGGCAGAGCCAGCGGCTCGGTGGCGGGGGGCATCACGGCTGGTGGTGGAGGACCGAATCTACGTCGCAGGTCCTGCGCCGTGACAAGTTTCTCTTCGCGCATCTGCTGCGCGCTGTCGATGCCGTTCCAGCGCCCCAGCCGATGGGCCAGCGCCGACAGCGGCCACCAGCTGGCATCGCGTACACGCTGGTCTCGCTGGCGGTGCCCAGCGTAGGCTGGGTCGTCACTGATCAGCAGACCACTGTGCAGCAACCGGTCGAGATCGGCTTCGCCAATGTCGCTGTGCGCCGCGTCGACCCAGGCGTCGGGCACGATACGGCCCAGCAGCTCCACATCGCCAGCCTCCACCCTGAGCGGCGCATCAAGGTGCGCGGCCAGCGCGTACCACTGCATCGTGGTGCCCAGGCCGGCCTCTCCCTTGAGCAGCAGGTCAAGATCCAGCGCCACTTCCGCACGGGGCTCGAACATCACGATGGAGCAACGTCTGATCTGCATGGAGGCATCGGTGTGGAGCGGGACGCGCAGGATGCCATGCATCGCCCCAGGGCGCGCTGAGGCTAAACTTTCCCTGCAACAGGCCGAAACAAGAGAACCCTACCTGCAACGGCCAGCGCGATCACCATGAGTACTTCCGACAAGACCCTGCTTACGGCTGCACAAGCCGCCCAGGTACTGTCGCTGCTGCAGAGCGATGACGGCTTCCGCAGTGCCTTCGCCGCTTCTCCCAGCCTTGCGCTGCAGGGTCTGGGCATTGCTCCCAATGCCGATGGCTCGATGTGCGCTCCAGTGGACGCGCTGGCCAGCAAGGAAGCCTTTGCCGCTACTGCCGAGGCCCTGAACCAGCACCTGCAGTCCTGCGGCGCCTTCGTCCTGCCGCACTTCTTCGAAGCCGGCGCCGACAGCTGATGCTGCGCTGTCAGTCCGCGCCCAGCGGTGCGCGGCTGTCACGGACATTGAGCGCCTGCAGGATGTAATTGCCGGAATCCTCGGCATAGGCACGACCGCGATGCGCGGCCAGCCAGCGTGCTTCTGCAGCGGCCGCCGCGGAATCTCCCGAGGCATGCCTTGCATCGCGCAGCGCCACGTGCAACTGGTACAACTCCGTGCCGTCGGCCCACGGCAGCAGGCGCTCGACGGCCGCGACCGCCTGCCCGGCATGCAACTCGCGGGTGGCTTCGATGATGTCCAGCAACTGGCGCGAGCGTGGGTCGCTCCTGAGGTCGATCGCGCGACGCGCCAAGCGCAACTGGGGCGTCACGTCCACGCCTTCGCGCTGAGCCAGGCGAATCAGGCCCAGAACCATGAACTGCCGGGTGTGCAGATTGCCGCTGGGCTGCTGGCGCAGGTCGGCCAACGCCTCTCCAATCCGCTTGCGGCTCGCTGCGGGATCCGACCGCTCTCCTGCCATGCCGGCAATGCTGGCGCGCCAGGCCGACGCCAGCCGGCAAAGGGCCGGCTCATTGCACTGCGCCTGCAGTGATCGGGCAACCTCTTCGGCCTTGTCCAGCTCACCGAGATCGACCAGCACCGCTGCCTGCTGCATGCGGGCGCCGAAATCATCGGCCGACACGCCCACCAACTGGGCACGTGCAGCGCTCCAGTCTCCGAGTACGGCCATCGCCGTAGCCAGGTTGGCGCTGGTTCTCCAGCCTCCGACATCACCGGCCATGCGGAAATCCGCAACCGCACCGTTGGTGTTGCCCGCAGCCAGCTTCAACCGTCCTGAGAAATCCAGCGTGTGGCTGCGGGCCCATGCCTGCGGAACCCGCGCCGGCTGCACCACGGTCACCGCTTCTGCGTAGCGCCCCATTCCGGACAACGCCAGCGCCCGATTGACATACCCACCGTGGTAGTCGGGATACAGGTCGGTCAACAGCTTCCAGCGTCGGGCGATGTCAGCCTCCGGCAGATCGCTGGCCTGCCCTGCCCATCCGTCCAGGTACAGTGCATCGCGCGGCGTCAGTCGCGCCCGCAATGCCTGCGCACGCGCATGGGCATCCAGTGCCATGCGGCTTTCACCGCGCATCCAGTGGATGCGCATGATTGCCACATGGGCCATCGCAAATTCCGGGTCGACCTTCACCGCCTGCGCGAGAAAGCCCAGCGCCTCATCGGTCTGGCGCCGGTCCAGCGCCCTGATGCCTGCGGCGTAAGCACGCAGCGCGTCCAGGCTGGACGTCGCCACCTGCGGCAGATTCACCGAATGTCGATCAATCTCCATACCGCCTTCGCCAAGACGCTCGCGCAGACGCCCCACCACTTCATCGGTGGATGCCAGAAGCGAGTCCAGGCCTTTGCCATCGACATGCACGGTGTAGACGGTGGCCGCGGTCGACGGATCGATCACATCGACCGCCACCCGCAGGCGGCCATGCACCTCCAGGACCGAAGGCGCCAGCACCGCGCGTGCACCATCACGCTGGGCCACCTCGCTGGCAACCCCCCGGTCCAGCCCGGCCCCAGGACTGATCAGCATGCGCTGCATGGTGTCGCGCACCTTCAGGTCACTCAGCACGTTCACATACCGCGACTGCTCCAGGCTGATGCGGAACGCCTGGTTGATCGACTCGCTCAGCAGAGGATCGCCAGTCAGGTTGCGCGGCTCCGCGATCACCACCCAGTCGCGTTCGGCAAAGGCGATGGCCGGTTGTGGACGAGTCAGCAACCACAAGCCCATTGCGCAGGCTGCCACCAGCGTTACCTGCGCCGCCATCGCCATCGGGCGACGCCAGAACGGGACATCCGGCCTGGCCTTGTCACTCGCACGCGGCCGTCGCAGCGCTGCCTTGCCGACCGCCGAGACGCCGATCACCTCCATCGGCTGCGCCACACCACGGAAGCGCCAGCGGCCGAATGACTTCCAGTACAACCGGTCGGCCGGCTCGCCAAGCTGGGAGGCTGCACGCCGGACCAGCGATTCGGCCGCTGCCGACAACAGCAGTTGGCCCGGTCGTGCCAGCTGCATGAGGCGCGCCGCCATCGGCTTCGCCAGACCTTCCACCTCCACGGCCTTGGACCCCAGCGCAACGGACTCAGCGCTGTTGTTCCACAGAATCACCTCACCCACGTGCAACCCGGCCCGCGCCTGCAACCGGAGATCACGCGACTGCCCCAGCGGCTGCAGCCCACGCTGGTAATCCAGGGCGAACCCAAGCGCATCAATCGGGCGCTCGAACAGCATGAACAATCCATCGGAACGGTCGATCAACTGGCCGTTCCAGCGCTGCTGCAGCGCCAATACCAGCCGGTCGTGTTCCTGGAACAGTTCGGCGGCAGCGACATCGCCAATACGTTCAACCAGCAGCAGGGAGTCGCACAGATCCGTGAACAACAGCGCGCGCAGTTGCTGGTTGTGCGGCGTCGACGTTCCGTTGTCGCCATTCATCGCCTGACTCTCCCGATCAAGGTGTATCCGCTGCATCCACCCAGCGCAGGCAGTTGCCGCCATCGCGCTTGGCCTGGTACAGCGCGCGGTCCGCGCTGGCATACCACTCGCTCCAGCCTGCCTCCGGCGCCAGCAGGCTGGCACCGATGCTGACCAGGCTGACATGCGGCGTACCGTGGCTGCGCTCGAGCAGGCCATGCACCGCGCTGAGGATGAACTCGGCCGCGTGCTGCACGATCTCGTGGTTGCCACGGCGCAGGATCAGGCAGAACTCATCGCCACCAAGGCGGCAGGCCAGGTCCTGTTCACCGGCCATCGAGCGCAGGATGTTGCCCATGCTCTGCAGCACGCGGTCACCGGCCTGGTGGCCATGGCGGTCGTTGATCTGCTTGAAGCGGTCGCAGTCGATCAGCAGCAGTGCCTGCGGCAACCCGTCGCCATCGGCGCGGCATTCCTGCAGGTACAGGGTGAGGCCACGACGGTTATGCAGCCCGGTCAGTTCATCGGTACGCACCAGTTCACGGGTGTGGGTCAACTGGTGGGTGGTGATGTACAGGTTGTCCAGCGCGGTTTCCAGATCATGGTTGCGCCGGCGCAGCTGGCTGATCAGCGCCTGCTCGTTGGTCAGCACGCGCATGATCGTGCGGCGCAGGAAATAGGCGACCAGGCCAGGATCGGATTCGACCAGGCGATGGAAGTCGGCCGGGCCCAGCTCGAGCACTTCGCAGTCGGCCAGCGCGCGGGCACTGGCGCTGCGCAGGTGGTCGCCGACCAGCAGGCCAAGCTCACCGAAGAACTCATGCTGGCCGAGGGTCTTGATCACCAGATCTTCGCCGAAGTCCAGTTCGATCTGGCCTTCGAGGATCACGTACATCCGTTCGCCGCGATGGCCACGCTGGAACAACCACTGTCCGGCATGAAGCTTGCATGGACGGGCATATCTGGCGAACAATGCGACCTCGGCAGCGGACAGCAGCGCGTGCACGATCTCGGCCATCGCCACCCGGGCGATACCTGACGTCACATCACTGTTCTCGGCCGCACCCCTGCCGGTCATTCCCTGCACCCGCCGCCAGCGTCCCCTGGTGAGCCGCGGAGCATAGCACCGCTTTAAAGTGTGCGCCCTATCTCATTTTGAGCCTTCGGACGCACTTCTCTGATGTGAAGATGCGTGGTGACCCGTTCTGGGCATGCCTGTCCGCACAAAAGTCCTGCTGGATCAATCCGATGGCCATCTTCACGGGCTTTCGGCCAAGTTGCAGGGCCTGGGGGTGCGCCGGATTGACGCTGCCCGCGTTCACGGCTGTTCCATCGATACAACAACGCCGGCAGGTCCCCCGACCGGCCGGCGTTGTCTGGCCCTTCCCTGGCCACCCTGATCGCTCTGTGGCCCGGTAGTGCCGGCCGCTGGCCGGCAACCACGTGGACTCAGGGAACATCGACGGGTTGCCGGCCAGCGGCCGGCACTACCGCATCACGCCGCGCGTTCGCTGCGCCCGCCGTGGAACTGCTCTTCCTCGGTCGAGCCGGTCAGCGCAGTGGTCGACGACTGGCCCTGCTGGATCGCCTGGGTCACGGCATCGAAGTAGCCGGTACCGACCTCGCGCTGGTGCTTGACCGCAGTGAAGCCGCGCTCTGCCGCCTCGAACTCGGCTTCCTGCAACTCGACGAACGCGCTCATCTGGCGGCGCGCGTAGCCGTGGGCCAGATTGAACATGCCGTAGTTCAGCGCATGGAAGCCGGCCAGGGTGATGAACTGGAACTTGTAGCCGTAGCTGCCCAGCTCGCGCTGGAACTTGGCGATGGTGGCGTCGTCCAGGTTCTTCTTCCAGTTGAAGCTGGGCGAGCAGTTGTAGGCCAGCAGCTTGCCCGGGAACTTGGCATGGATCGCCTCGGCGAACTTGCGTGCGAACTCCAGGTCCGGCTTGCCGGTCTCGCACCACACCAGGTCGGCGTAGGGCGCATAGGCCAGGCCACGGCTGATCGCCTGGTCCAGGCCGTTGCGGGTCTTGTAGAAGCCTTCCACGGTGCGCTCGCCGGTGGCGAACGGCTTGTCATTGCCATCGATGTCGCTGGTCAGCAGATCCGCGGCTTCGGCATCGGTACGTGCCACCAGCAGGGTCGGCACGCCCAGCACGTCGGCGGCCAGGCGCGCAGCGTTGAGCTTCTCGATCGCCTCGCGGGTCGGCACCAGCACCTTGCCGCCCATGTGGCCGCACTTCTTCACCGAGGCCAGCTGGTCTTCGAAATGCACGCCGGCGGCACCGGCCTCGATCATCGCCTTCATCAGTTCGAACGCATTGAGCACGCCGCCGAAACCGGCTTCCGCATCGGCCACGATCGGCTGCAGGAAATCGATGTCGTCCTTGCCTTCGGCGTGATGCAGCTGGTCGGCGCGCAGCAGCGTGTTGTTGATGCGCTTGACCACCGCCGGCACCGAATCGGCCGGGTACAGCGACTGGTCCGGGTACATCTGCCCAGCCAGGTTGGCGTCGGCCGCCACCTGCCAACCGGACAGGTAGATCGCCTTCAGGCCCGCCTTGACCTGCTGCATGGCCTGGTTGCCGGTCAATGCACCGAGCGCGTTGACGAACTCGCGCTCATGCAGCGACGCCCACAGCTTCTCTGCGCCCAGGCGGGCCAGCGAATGCTCGATGTGGACGGTGCCGCGCAGGCGCACCACGTCGGCGGCGCTGTAGTTGCGCTGGATGCCTTCCCAACGCGGGTTGGTATCCCAGTCGTGCTGGATCTGTTCGGCAGTGGGCAGCTTGCTCATGTCTTTCTCCAGTTCGGTTCGTGCGTGCAGCGGGGAGGGAAACGGCGGGAAACGCGGGCGGCGATCAGTCGATGCGCGCGTAGGCCGGCAGGGTCAGGAAATCGGTCAGTTCTTCGCTGCGGCTCAGTTCGCCGAGCAGGGTGATGGCCTCGCCGATGCGTGCACCACCGGGCAGCGCGGCGGTATCGCCCAGCCGTGCCGGCAGCTGCGAGAGGGTGGAATCCAGCAACGCCAGATCGATCGCAGTGCCATCGTCCAGCTGCTGGCCCGGCGTATGCAGCCACTGCCACAGCTGGCTGCGGCTGATCTCGGCGGTGGCCGCGTCCTCCATCAGGTGGTGGATCGGCACGCAGCCGTTGCCATCCA
Source organism: Stenotrophomonas maltophilia (assembly GCF_003205835.1). Taxonomy (GTDB): domain Bacteria; phylum Pseudomonadota; class Gammaproteobacteria; order Xanthomonadales; family Xanthomonadaceae; genus Stenotrophomonas; species Stenotrophomonas riyadhensis. The sequence goes on along the minus strand of NZ_CP029773.1, from coordinate 204,721 downwards.
GCCACGCCGCCAGATAGCGCACGCAGACTTCCACGTTGCCTTCGAAGCCGGCGCGGGTGATGGTGCCGGGCGGCCGCGCGATCAGTTCGTCGCGGCCCACGCGCACATCCTGGCGCAGCACGCTGTGCTGGTTCGCACCGGGCATGTGTTCGTCGAAGATCGCCATCGCCACCGGAATCAGCGCCGGGTGCGCCACCCAGGTACCGTCGTGGCCGGCAGTGACCTCGCGCAGCTTGTCGGCGCGCACGCGGGCCATCGCCTGCTCGTTGGCGGCGGCATCGTTGTTGATCGGAATCTGCGCGGCCATGCCGCCCATCGCATGCGCACCGCGGCGGTGGCAGGTCTGGATCAGCAGCTCCGAATACGCCTTCAGGAACGGCTGGGTCATGGTCACCTGGCCGCGTTCAGGCAGCACGCGGTCGGCGTGGCGGCGGAAGGTCTTCAGGTACGAGAAGATGTAGTCCCAGCGCCCGCAGTTCAGGCCGACGATGCGGTCACGCAGCGCGTGCAGGATCTCGTCCATCTCGAACACCGCCGGCAGCGTTTCGATCAGTACCGTCACCTTGATCTGGCCGTGCGGCAGGCCGAGCATGCCCTCGATGTGCGACAGCGCGGTTTCCCACAGCGCTGCCTCTTCCATGCTCTGCAGCTTGGGCAGGTAGAAGTACGGGCCACGATCCTTCGCCTGCAGGGTGCGAGCGTTGTGGAAGGCGAACACCGCCGCGTCGAACAGGCCACCGGCGATGAACTGGCCATCGATGCGCACGTGCTTCTCGTCCAGGTGCCAGCCGCGCGGGCGCACGATCAGCACCGCCTGCTCGTCGTAGGGGCGCAGGGCGTAGTGCTTTCCATTGGGTGCGGTGTATTCGAGATCGCCACGCACCGCGGCGGCCAGCGACTGCTGGCCGGCCAGCAGGTTGCGCCAGGTCGGCGAGGTCGAATCCTCGAAGTCGGCCATGAACACCTTGGCGCCGGAGTTCAGCGCATTGATGACCATCTTCGGGTCGGTCGGGCCGGTGATCTCGACGCGGCGGTCCTGCAGCGCGGTCGGCAGCGGCGCAACGCGCCAGTCGCCGCTGCGGATCGCGGTGGTGTCTCCGCGGAAGTCCGGCAGGCCGCCCTGGTCGAAGAATGCCTGGCGCTCGCGGCGTGCCTGCAGCCGTGCCTGCCGGCCCGGTTCCACCGCACGGTGCAGCGACACCAGCAGGGCCAGCAGCGGCGCCGGCAGCAGGGTGTCCTGGCCGGCCACGCGGGTCGCCAGGGCGATGCCGGGGGTGGCCTTGCTGGCGGGGGTGGGAACAGCGGAAGCGACGGCGGACATGGGGCGACTCCAGCGATGGGGGAACGCCTCCACGGTGCCGCCGGGGCCGAGTATTTGGCAAAACAGTTTTTGCAATGTTCTACATAAATTGTGCTAATACTTGTGACGCGATGACCACACGCCCCCCGCCAAGTCCGCGTTTTTCCTACAAATCCGACCGGCTGAAGCCGTTGCGCGCGTTCTGCCAGACCGTGCGCCTGGGCTCGGTCTCACGGGCGGCTGAGGCACTTTTCGTCAGCCAGCCGGCCATCAGCCTGCAGCTGCAGGCGCTGGAGCGTGAGCTGGGGGTGCCGTTGTTCGAGCGCAGCGGGCGCCGCCTGGTGCCCAGCCGCGAGGGCCAGCTGCTGTACGAAATGGCACAGCCGCTGGTGGAGAACCTGGACGGGCTGGAGGCGCGGTTCCGCGACAAGGTGCGCGGCCTGGACGCGGGCGAGCTGAACATCGCCGCCAACAGCTCGACCATCCTGTACCTGCTGCCGAAGATCGTCGAACGCTTCCGCCTGCATCATCCGGACGTGCGCCTGACCCTGCACAACGCGATCAGCGCCGATGGCACCGACCTGCTGCGCGAGGACGCCGCCGACCTGGCGATCGGTTCGATGACAGACGTGCCGGCCGACCTCAGCTACGCCCCGGCCTACCGCTTCGAGCAGGTGCTGATCGCGCCGCACGACCATCCGCTGGCCAGTGGCGGCGAGCTGGAACTGGCCGACATCGCGCGCTATCCGCTGGTGCTGCCGCCGAAGCGGCAGATCACCTACCGCCTGGTGGACCAGGTCTTCCAGCGCCACCGCATCGCCTACACCGTGGCGCTGGAGGTGGGCGGCTGGGAGGTGATCAAGCAATACGTGGCGATGGGCATGGGTATTTCCATCGTGCCGGCGCTGTGCCTGAACGAGGCCGACCGCGAGCGGCTGGCGGCGCGGTCGATGAAGCGCTGGTTCCCGGAACGCAGTTACGGGGTGATCGTGCGCCGGGGCAAGGCGTTGTCGGCGCAGGCGCGGGCGTTCATCGAGCTGATCCAGCCGGAGTTGTTCAGCCCCCGCGATTACGACCAGAGCGGGCATTCGGAGCGGTGACGCGCTCGGTCAAGCCTCCTACCCAAGGGGGGGCATTCTCATTAAATTACGTAGATCGAACTTAGTCGGCTGCTCTTCTAGAAGCAGCCTACCAGGTCTGGACAGCAATCGAATCCGATGAATAGATACTGGGGCGACGATTCATGACGACGAAAGACATGGAAGTAGAGCTAGGGAACATCGAAGGTGCCGAAAGTCTTCAAGGATTGAATCTGTTACTCACAGAGTCCATGAAGCGTATGCAGATTCAGCAGTTGATTAGAGGGGACAACCTTTCCAAGATTGTATCGACTGTTCTTGACCTAGCCGCAACCTGCCCAATCGAAGATGAGCTATTTGCCTCCGCAATTTTGGGACGTCTCGCGGCGGTCGCTAGAGGCAGGGAGAATGAGGTCTTCTCGCGCGCCCCAGATCTCTTCAGCGATGAACCCGGATCGCTTGAAACACTCGGCGACGGCGACGAGAAGGAGTACGCGGCCAGGGCTATTGCTCACACCGGCGCAAACTGGCTTACCTCCTACTGCGCGCGTGAAGCCCTTGCACTCGATACGGCAAACAACGCTCGCAAAGAGGTTTTGAAGACTCTATTGATTGAAGCTGGCAGCATATCCGGCTGCATTGCGCATCTCTCTGAAGCACAGGCGATTGTAAGAAGCATTGAACAGCTCGACTCTCGCATCAAACGAGTCAGGCGAATTTTTGACGCTTTGGCTGAAGTCGTCCGCAACTATGATGGAGAAGTTGGGACTGAGCCAGGAAGGGCAATTTCGTTTCTTATGGACACGTTCCTTCGCGGCGCTTACAGCAGCGACATTGACGCGGCACACGCAACGATCGACTCGGCCATATCCATCGTCGTTCGAGTCATTGAACTTCGTTTCTCGCACGCACTTCATGCCGAAACCTACAGCGTCCTTCAGTCTGGGAAGAAGCTCCTGACAGTTGGACCGTGGACCCGATTCCTCGAATCCTCACAGAACATCCGCAAGGTGCAGATGAACCTGCTAGAGACCGCCGTCGTTCTAGCGCGTCAGAATCGGACGGACAAAGAGATCCTTCGCGCTATGGAGGCAAGCTGGCCTTCGATAGCATTCATATCAGTCGCCATCAAACTTCATTTCAAGGAAGCCGTTGATATCGATCCAGAGATATCAGACTACTGGATGAAGGTCGGTAGGGTTCCCCAAAGTGAGCGTGCCGCCGAGCACAAGCTTGGCAATACTGAAGATCAGCAGATTGGTGAACTGCTGATTCAGCTAGACGCAAATCGCGACAACATGGCGAAACTGCACCGCGCTGTTGTCCCAGTCCTCGAGACATTTGACCCGATCCAGGCAGCGACGGTGCGACGGGCCGCAAATGGCTATGAAAGCATTGCTCAGGTGGCAGAGCGTCTTGCTCGGATGCGAAAACTGACGAAGACTGACTTCCTTGGCGATTCGGTTGAATACAACCCCATAGAGCACGACATGGAGGGCGGCCATCGCACGGGCATACGCAACGTAAGAGTTGTTCGAGACGGCATACATAAAGAGTTTGGTGGGAAGAAAAAGACATTGGTCAAACCACGGGTGGAGCCTGAGAAATGAGTATGGACGTCGCGAAGGCCAGAATTATTCTGGGCAACTTGAGAGAAAGAATTGAGATCGGCGATGACGGAAAGTTCCGCCTCTCAGGTGTTATTACTCAGAACGAACTGAATGCACTTGAGCTACTTTCATCTGATGTTCCACCTCAACAGGCGCCTCGTCTCGAAGCAGCAAACCTGCTGCATACTTCTACTCCCCCACCGGAATCCAATGTCATCGCATTCCCATCTGGAACGACCGCAGATGCGGTCGAACCTGAAGAAGCGGTAGAGCTAAATCTATCTACGCTCTACTTGGCCGACGCGGACTCTAGCTATCGAGTGTGCATGGACTTCGGGACTGCCATGTCTAAGGCGACTTTCGTGAAGGACGATGCTAATGGCTTTGAGCACGTCCAAGTGCTGCATCTCGGAGTTCCAGGAGACCAAGAACAGATCGACGAGATCATGCTCGTATCTTCGGTCTTCATTGATGGCGACGGACTAATTTGGTTTGGTCAGCGCGGAGTGGAACAGGCGCAGCTCGCGCCTGAGGGCAAGAATCTACGCATGGACAACATCAAGCGCGCTCTCTCTGAAGGCGTGTTGGGTGAGCCTGTTCCATTCGCATTCAATCCGACCTCTGAAGACTTGACGAACGAAGACGTTGTGCTGGCTTACCTGTCTTTCTTCACTTGGGCTGTCAATCAGTCATTGAAGCAAGAAGTCGACGCCATTGACGTCTCCCGGAATTTTGCACGGAGATTTGCCATGCCGTGCTTCCCTAGGGCAAACGCAAAAATTGTTGAGTCCAAACTTAAGGTATTGCTCGGCGAGGCGCAGATCTTAGCGGACACCTTTGAGCATAGAATGAATAGCGGCATACCGCTTAAAAGCTTCTTGAATGCCTGTCGAGAACTCCGAAGCCATTCGCGAATTTACTCATTCATTGAGTGCAGCGTGACAGAGCCTTTGGGAGTTGCTGGCTCGCTGCTCAGTTGGAACGCCTCGCAGGACTCTCTCGCACTGGTAGTTGACATCGGCGCCGGCACTAGTGACTTCAGCTTGTATCGGCTGAATGTTGTTGTTGACGAAGACGGTGAGATCGTCAATGCATCGGCAGGCGAGGTTGATAAAACAGCGCGGGGCATAACGGAAGCCGGGAACCACCTCGACAAGCTTCTGCTTGGCCATATATTGATGAAGGCAGGGGTATCTTCAAGCGATCCGAAATTCAAAGTCATAACACATGATCTGGAGCGCAGCATTCGTGACTACAAAGAGTCCTTGTTCAACGGTGGCGTAGCCGCTGTGACACTGAAGAATGGCGATAGTATTGAAGTCACTCTTGAAGAGTTCCTTGCATTAGACACCGTTCGTGCATTTGAGGAATCACTTCGAACGACTCTAGTTGAGACACTGGAATCTTCGCACCCTGACTGGATCGAGTGGGTTAGAGCTAGCGCCAGTAGATACCTCACTGTCGTGCTCACCGGAGGCGGTGCGATGTTGCCCATGGCCAAGAAGCTCACCGAAGGATTTGTAACTGCCCACGGGATTCGCATCCCGGTAATTGCTGCCAAGCCTTTTCCAGAGTGGCTAAGCAAGGACTATCCAGACTTGGAGGATCACTACTCTCGAATTGCAGTCTCACTAGGTGGCGCTCGTCAGAACACGATTTCCTCGATGGGTGTCCTGCGGTCCACCGGAATTGGAATTGGTGGCTATAGGCTAGATCGTTTCCAGTCGAGAGGAGGTTGACCGTCTTCAATGTCCATCGAACTCCGCCATCTGCGTTACTTCCTTGCCGTCGCCGATACGCTGCACTTCGGACAGGCGGCGGAGCGGCTGGGTATGTCGCAGCCGCCGCTCAGCCAGCAGATCCGCCAGCTGGAAGATCTGATCGGTGCGCGCCTGTTCGTGCGCAGCCATCGTCGTGTGCAGCTGACGCCTGCCGGTGAGCTGCTGCAGGAACGTGCACGCGCCATCGTGCAGCAGGTGGAAACGGCGGTGGACGAGGTGCAGCGCGCGCAGCGCGGCGAGCAGGGTGAGCTACGCATCGGGCTGACCCGGGCGACGCCGCTGTCGCCACAGATTCCGCGCTCGATCCTGCGCTACCGCCAGCAGTACCCGCAGGTGCGGCTGCAGCTGAGCGAGATGAACACCCTGCAGCAGATCGATGCGCTGCTCGATGGCAGCCTGGACGTGGGCATCATCCGCAAGCGCGCGTTGCCGCCGGAACTGGTGGCGCACAGCCTGTTCGTCGATCCGTTGGCGTTGATCGTGCATGCCGATCACCCTGCCCTGCGCAGACTGTCGAAACAGGGCACGCTGTCGCTGCGCGACTTCGCGCAGGAGCCGTTCGTAGCATTCCGGCGCAGTGCCGGTGCGGGCATCCATGACCACATGATCGCGTTGTGTGCGGCTGCCGGGTTCACTCCGCGCATCGTGCAGGAAGCCGGTGAGGCATCGACATTGATCAGTCTTGCGGCTGCTGGTCTCGGTGCGGCGATCCTGCCGTCGTCCTGTGATCACATCCGGGTGGAAGGCGCGCGCTTCGTCGCGCTGGCCGATGCCGGTGCGCATTCGGAAGTGCAGCTGGCGTGGCACCGTGAGGGGGTGACGCCGCTGATCCGCAATTTCGCCGGGCTGTTGCGTGAGGCGTTCGCGGAAGGGTAGCCCGGTAGTGCCGGCCGCTGGCCGGCATGCGGACCCAAGTGGGGTTGCCGGCCAGCGGCCGGCACTACCGTTTGCGTTGGTTCACGCCGTCACCGGCTGCGGGGCGTGCTGCTGCAGCGCCCAGACGATGCCACCGCCGATCAGGGTCAGCACGGCGGCGAACAGGCACACACCCAGCCAGTCCCACGCTGCATAGGCCAGGCCGCCCACACCACCGAGCACGCTCGAACCCAGGTAGTAGGCGAACAGGTACAGCGCCGAGGCTTCGGCGCGCATCGCGCCGGCGCGGCTGCCGACCCAGCTGCTGGCCACCGAGTGACCGCCGAAGAAGCCGAACGTCACCAGCGCGATACCGAGTGCCATCGTGCTCAGCCACGGCATCGCCAACAGCACGATGCCGGCACCAATCAGTGCGAACGAGATCGACAGGATGCGACCGCGCCCGTAACGCGTGGCCTGCTGGCCCATCCATGCCGAACTGAAGGTGCCCACCAGGTACACGCTGAAGATCAGGCCGACCACGGTCTGGCTGAGGCGGTACGGCGGTGCCAGCAGGTGGTAACCCAGGTAGTTGTAGAGAGTGACGAACACGCCCATCAGCACGAAGGACGTGGCGAACAGCCACGGCAGGCCCGGGTCGGCGAACAGCGTGCGCCAGCGTGATGGCAACTGGCGCAGGCCGCCGCGACGCGCCTGGAAGTGCCGCGACGGCGGCAGTTGCAACCACAACAGCACGGTACTGGCCACGGCGATGATCGAGACGACGCCGATGCCCCAGCGCCAGCCCCAGTGGTCGGCGATGATGCCGGCCAGCAGGCGCCCGCTCATGCCACCGATGGCGTTGCCGCCGATGTACAGGCCCATCGCCAGGCCCAGCGCGCGGCTGTCCATTTCCTCGACCAGGTAGGTCATCGCCACCGCCGGTACGCCGCTCAACGCCAGGCCAAGCAGGGTGCGCAACACCAGCAGCGTGGTCCAGTCATCCACCAGCGCCGTGCTCAGCGACAGCATGGCCGACGCCAACAGCGCGACGATCATCAACGGGCGACGGCCGACCGCATCGGACAGCAGGCCGGCCAGCAGCATCGCCACCGCCAGCGTGCCGGTGGTCAGCGACAAGGACATCGCGCTGCCGGCGGCGGACACGCCGAAGTGACGGCTGAACTCGGGCAGCAGCGGCTGCACCGTGTACAGCAGGCCGAACGTGGAGAAGCCGGCCAGGAACAGCGCCAGCGCGGTGCGGCGGAAGGCCGGCGTGCCCTGCTGGATGCGGGTCTCGGCGATGGGATCGACAGTGGGGGGGCGGCGTTCGACGGCCGCCGCGGTTTCGCCGGTCATGGGATCGATGGGCCGGTGGGGGCGGCCGGGCGTGGGAGGGAACGGGCCTCAGACTAGGCCCGTCCATCCAGTCGATCCATAACCTGATAGGTCAGGATTGATATGTAGGAAGTATCAATTCAGCTTACAGGCGCTGCCACTCGAAACCGTCGCCACGACGGTAGTACACCGCCACGGCGCGGCCGTAGAGCTTGTCGGCGTCGACGAAGCCGAAGAAACGACCGTCGAAGCTGTTGCCGCGGTGGTCACCCAGCACCAGCACCTTGCCGGCCGGCACCACCAGATCGGCGATGTCCGGACCGCCGCCCATGTCCAGGTCGAGGCGGGCACGGCGCTCGCCGAAGGCTTCCACGTCCTGCAGGTCGGCGATCTGCAGCGGCTGGCCGTTGATGCTCAGATGGCCCTCGCGCATCTGCACATGGTCACCGGCCACCGCCGCCACGCGCTTGATCAGGCGGGTGCCGTCGGCCGGTGAATCGAACACCGCCACTTCACCGCGCTGCGGAACGCCGGTGGACATCAGTTCCTTGCCGGTGAACGGCAGCCGCAGGCCATAGGCGCGCATGTCCACCACCACCCGGTCGCCGGGCTGCAGGGTCGGCTGCATCGAGCCGCTGGGCACCACGTAGTGGTTGGCGAGGGTATCGCGGGCGGCGGCGAGCAGGCCGAGCATCACCAGCAGCGGCAATGCTTCCTTCTTCAGCCAGGCCAGCGCGCGTTCGGAAAAGGGAGGGCGGGCAACAGCATCCATGACAGGTTCCGGGTAGGTGATAGCGGTATCAGACCACACGCAGGCGCCGCAGGTTCCCGGTAGCGCCGGACACGGGTTACGCAGGTTTTACGCCCCGGCCCGGCAGCGGGCATCGCACCTTTACGGGCAGCACGCGCATCGTGTGCCCACCGCGCCACAGGGCGCATTCCGCAAGGTGTTGTATGACCCTCCTGGTGATCCGCCACGCGTCTCCGTCGGCGCCGCGTCCGCAGCTGCCGGCGCAGCTGAGCGGCCATCGCGTGCTGTGCAGCGACTGCGCCAGCCTGTCCGAAGTGCGCCAGTGCCTGTGCCAGCCGCAGGCGCGCTCGGCCGACTGGGTACTGCTGGATGTCGGCGCCGCCGACGAGGCGCAATGGCAGGCCGAAGGTGGCGCGCTGCAGGCGGCGCTGGAACGGCTGCCGGCGCAGTACATCGAGCTGCAGGCCCCCAGCGAACCCGGCCTGGATTCGCGCCTGCGCCTGCAGCATGGTCCTGCCGCGGTAGTGGTCGACCAGCGCAGCCAGCAGGCCGGTTACCCGTTGTCGCTGGCCATTGTCGGCCGCCGCCTGGCACAGGAGGGCTGAGCCATGTCGATCTTCATCATCCGTGGCCCGGAAGCAGCCGGTGCATTGATCCGCACGGCGATGCCGCTGCCGGCGCCGGTACTGAAATCGCTGGTGCACCGCGCGATCGACGCCGGTACCAGTGTGGCGATCCGTGCCTGCGGTTCGGAACAGGAACTGCTGGACGCGCTGCGCGTGGCCGACCACAGCCGCGGCGAGGTGACCCTGCTGGACCCAGGTGCGTGTGCCAACAGCCTGCGCCTGCAGCGCCTGCTGCCGTACCTGCACAACGCCTATGTGGAAGTGCATGACGACGGCGCAGTGGCCGAGCCGTGCCTGCCGGCCGGCGTCGGCCAGCGCCTGGGTATCGCCGCCGGCTACGGTGCACAGAGCTATGTGCTGGCGCTGGACATCGCGCTGGATCACCTGGGCCTGGCCGAGCAGGCGAACCGGGTGCACGTGGGGACGTAACGCTGTTTTTTGTAGAGCCGAGCCCATGCTCGGCTGCCTTTCCAGGAAACATCAGCCGAGCATGGGCTCGGCTCTACAGAAGAACGTCGAGCATGGCTCGACGCCACAGAAAGAAAAACGGCGGGGTTGCCCCCGCCGTTTTCACTTTCTTATTTCAGCCCGCGGAACTTCAGCAGCGGTTCCACCGACGGGTCCTTGCCGCGGAAATCGCGGTACAGGGTCGACAGCTCCACGCTGTTGCCGCGCGAGAGGATCTTGTCGCGGAACTCCTGGCCATTGGCCGCGGTCAGGCCACCGTGTTCGGTGAACCACTGGTAGGCGTCATGGTCCAGCACTTCGGCCCAGAAGTAAGCGTAGTAACCGGCCGAGTAACCGCCACCCCAGATGTGGTCGAAGTAGGTGGTGCGGTAACGCGGCGGCACCTGCGGCAGGTCGACCTTGAACTTCTTCAGCGCGCTGGCTTCAAAGGCGCCGACATCCTGCAGCGGCGCATCAGCCTTCTGCGTGTGCCAGGCCAGGTCGAGCAGTGCGGCCGACAGGTACTCGGTGGTCGCATAACCCTGGTTGAAGCTGCGTGCCTTGAGGATCTTGTCGACCAGTTCCTGCGGCATCGCCTCGCCGGTCTTGTAGTGCTTGGCGTAGTTCGCGAACACCTTCGGATCCAGCGCCCAGTGCTCGTTGAACTGCGACGGGAACTCGACGAAATCACGCGAGGTGGCGGTGCCGGCAATCGACGGGTACTTCACGTTCGAGAACATGCCATGCAGTGCGTGGCCGAACTCATGGAACATGGTGGTGACGTCGTCGAAGCTGATCAGCGCAGGCTGGCCGGCGGCCGGCTTGGTGAAGTTGCAGACGTTGTAGACCACCGGCTTGGCACCGGTCAGGCCGTCCTGCTCGACGAACACGTCCATCCAGGCGCCGCCGGACTTGCTGTCACGCTTGAAGTAGTCGGTGTAGAACAGGGCCAGCGAGGTGCCGTCCTTGTCGAACACTTCGTACACCTTCATGTCCGGGTTGTAGGTCGGAATGTCGGTACGCGGCTTGAAGGTGATGCCGTACAGCTGGGTGGCGGCGTAGAAGACGCCGTTCTGCAGCACGTTGTCCAGTTCGAAGTACGGCTTGATCTGCGACTCGTCCAGATCGTACTTGGCCTTGCGCACCTGCTCGGCGTAGAAGTCCCAGTCCGAGGCAGCGACCTGGAAACCACCCTTCTGCGCGTCGATCACCTTCTGGATCTCGCCGGCCTCGGCGCGCGCCTTGGCGGTGGCGGCCGGCACGGTGTCGGTCAGCAGCTTGAGCGCGGCAGCCGGGGTCTTGGCCATCTGGTCGCCCAGCTGGTAGTCGGCGAAGGTGTCGAAGCCGAGCAGCTTGGCCTTCTGCGCACGCAGCTGGGCCAGGCGCTGCACGGTCTGCCGGGTGTCGTTGGCATCGCCACGCTCGGCGCGGGTTTCAGAAGCCTTCAGCACGGCGGCGCGCTGGTCGCGGTCGCTCAGCGAGCCGAGCACCGGCTGCTGGGTGGTGTTCTGCAGCGGCAGCAGGAACTTGCCATCCAGCTTGCGTTCCTTGGCGGCAGCCGCAGCGTTGTTGATCGCATCTTCGTCCAGGCCGGCCAGCTTGGCCTTGTCATCGACAACGACGGCAGCAGCGGCGGTGGCGGCCACCAGGCGGGTGTGGAACTGGGTGGAGAGAGTGGTCTCTTCCACGTTGAGCTTGCGCAGGGTCGCCTTGTCGGCGTCGGACAGCTGCGCACCGGCGCGCACCAGACCGTCGTAGTAGTGCTCGACGAGGCGCTTCTGCACCGGGTCCAGCTCCAGCGTGTCACGCTGGTCGTACAGCGACTTCACGCGCGCGAACAGCTTCGGATCGAGGTTGATCTCGTCCTGGTGCGCGGCGAGCTTCGGCGCCACTTCTTCCTGGATCTTCTGGCGCGCATCGTTGGTATCGGCCTGGACCAGGCCGAAGAAGATGCGCGACACGCGATTCAGCGTCTCGCCGCTGCGCTCCATCGCCACGATGGTGTTGTCGAAAGTGGCCGGCTCGCTGCTGTCAGCGATCTTGCGCACGTCGGCCAGGTGCTGGCGCATGCCTTCTTCGAAGGCCGGCAGGTAGTCGCTGTCCTTGATCTTGTCGAACTGCGGCGCCTGGAACGGCAGCGTGCTGGCGCTCAGCAGCGGATTGGTGGAGGCTTCGGCCGGCTGCTGGGCCGGGGCTTTCTGGGCATCGGACACGGGGGTGGACTCCTTGCCGGAACAGGCCGCCAGCGCCAGGCTGATGGCGGCGGCCAGGACTACGGTACGCGACATGTAAAACGCTCCTTGGGCAGACGGTATGGGATACCAGCCCTCCACCCTACTCCTGTCGCGCTCGCCCGGCATGTGCCGGACGTGGCGTCTATGCGGCGGCCTGCGCCCGGCTCAGACCGTACCGCGGGTCTTGCCGATCCAGGGCCGGTAGAACTCGCGGATGGCGGCCATGTCGGCGGCGTCATCGCCGGTCGGCGTGAACAGCGGGCCGATGCCGATGGTCTTTTCCGGGTAGTGGAAATACGCGGCCAGGATCGGCACGTCGGCCATCCGCGCGATCTTCAGGAAGCCGGCCTTCCAGTCCTTCACGGCCTTGCGGGTGCCCTCGGGCGTGATGGCGAACCACATCTTCTCGTTGTTGCGCAGCAGGTCCACCGCCTGGCCCACCGTGCCCTGCGGCGAGCTGCGATCGAGCGGGATCACGCCCAGCTTGTGCAGCAGCGGGCCGAGCGGCCACCAGAACAGCGATGCCTTGCCCAGCACCTTCACCTTCATGCCCAGCGCGATCTTCGCGGCCATGCCCCACAGGCCGTCCCAGTTGGACGAATGCGGGGCGATGATGAAGACCAGCCTGGGGATGTCAGGCAGGGTACCGGTCACCTTCCAGCCGCCCATGCGCAGGGTGCAGCGCGCCAGCCAGCGCAGGAAGGCGTTGGGTTTGACCTGCGGCATCTGCGGCGGCACGGCCGGCAGCAACGAAGTCGGGTTGTTCAAGCAATCACTCCCAGTCACGTGATGAGCGCCCGCGCTTGATCTGCGCGCGCCCGCGTTTGGCGTCCAGACGACGCAGTTTCGACCCGAGGGTCGGCTTGGTGGCCTTGCGCGGCTTGGGCACGCTCAACCCGGCCTGGATGAAGGCCGCCAGCCGATCGCGCGCATCCTCGCGATTGCGATCCTGGGTCCGGAATCGTTGCGCATCGATGACCAGCACGCCTTCGCCGGTCATGCGCCGGTCACGCCGCGCCAGCAGGCGGGTGCGCAACGGTTCGGGCAACGAGGGCGAGTTGGCCACGTCGAAACGCAGTTCCACCGCGGTGGAGACCTTGTTGACGTTCTGGCCACCGGCGCCACTGGCACGCACGAACCGCTCGACGATCTCGCCGTCGGGGATTTCAAGCTGCGCGCTGATGGTGACCGGTCCACTGCCCATCCGCGCATTGTAGCGGCAGCCACGCACCGGAGTGCGGCATCGCGCCCCGTATGCCGCCGATCAGGTACCGAACACGCCGCCTTCGCCTTGGCTGCGGGTATGCTGGCCGTCCCATGTACCGCAGGAAGCCCGCATGACCCGCACCGCACCCGCCCTGCCGTCCCTGCTGCGCCGCGCCGCCCTGCTGCTGGCGCTGGCCGTGGCCAGCGTCCCGGCCCTGGCTGCGCCGCCGACCGATGGCGACATCAACCGCCTGCTGTCCGCCTCGCGCGCGCAGAGCATGATCGACACCATGCTGCCGCAGATCGAGGCGATGCAGCAGCAGCAGTTCCAGCAGGTGGCCGCGCAGCGCCAGCTCAACGCCCAGCAGCAGGAGCAGCTGAAGCGGATCCAGGCGCGGACCAGCCAGACCCTGCGCCAGGCCCTGTCCTGGCAGCAGCTGCGGCCGATGTACGTGGACCTGTACAAGAAGACCTTCAGCAAGGAAGACGTGCTGGCGATGGCCGAGTTCTACGAGAGCGCGGCCGGCCAGAGCCTGCTGGACAAGACCCCGGCGCTGATGCAGAACGTGATGGTAGCGATCCAGGCGCGCATGCAGCCGCTGTTCGCGGACCTGCAGAAGGATCTGGAAGCGATCGTCAACGAGCCGGAAAAGAAATGAGGTAGTGCCGGCCGCTGGCCGGTTCCCCAGTACATCTTGAATCGCGTAGCTGCCGGCCAGCGGCCGGCACGACCGTCAAACGGTATCCACCTGCCAGCCGAACAGGTCCAGTGCCTTCTGGAACTCACGGTCCAGCGGCGCGCGCACGTCCACGGTGCCGCCCTCCGGATGCGGGAATCGCAGGCGCTCGGCGTGCAGCAGCATGCGGTGCACGCCCTGCATGCGGAAGATGCGGTTGTGGCGACCATCGCCGTGGCTGGTGTCGCCGATCATGTGATGCGAGAGATGCTTGAGATGCCGGCGGATCTGCCGGAAGCGCCCGGTCTGCGGCTGGCAGCGCAGCAATGCGTAGCGCGAGCTGGTGAATTCACCCACCGGCACCGACAGCTCGCCGATGGCCAGGCGCTGGAAGTCGGTGATCGCCGGCTTTTTCACCGGCTTGCCCGGGCCGCCGTCCAGATCATGATCGACCTGCCAGGCGAGCTCGGCCGGCCAGCCCCGGCAGACCGTCAGGTAGTCCTTCAGCACTTCGCCGCCCATCAGCGCCTTGCCCAGCGCGCTGGCGGTATCGCGGTCGAAGGCCAGCAGCAGGCAGCCACTGGTGGCCCGGTCCAGGCGATGCACGAGGAAGATCGGGCGGCCCAGCTGCTCGCGCAGGCGGTCGGCCAGGAAGTCGTCTTCGCCACGGGCCAGCTTGCTGTCGTGGACCATCAGCCCGGCAGGCTTGTTGACCACGGCCAGGCGTTCATCCAGGTGCAGCAGCTGCAGGGGCGCGGTGTCGGTCTCGACCGCGGCGAGGGTATCGGGTTCGGTGCTCACGGCAGGATTATCGGGGCTGGGCATTGAATGGGGTAGAGCCGGCCGCTGGCCGGCTGCCTCCGGGCAGTCGGATGGCTGCGGTTGCCGGCCAGCGGCCGGCACTACCGGATCAGACGCGGGCAACGCGGCAGTCAGGCGTTGCGCACGGCCAGCAGCTCGCCATTGCCCACCGGCACCAGGCTGGTGCTGAAGTCCGGATCAGCGTCCAGCAGCACGCGCAGCGGCTGCATCTCTTCCGCATGTGAGGTGGCGTTGTCCACCACCAGCAGGCCACCCGGGCGCAGCACGCGGCGCAGCTGTGGCCACCAGCCGGCGTACTGCCCGCGGTCCGAATCGAGGAACAGCAGGTCAATGCTGGCATCGGCGGCCTGTGCCAGCCACTGCCCGGCATCGTCGTGGACCAGCGTGATGCGATCGGCCAGGCCACTGCGCGCGAAGGTGTCACGTGCCATCGCCACCTTGTCCTCGGCGTACTCCAGCGTGGTCACGTGGCCGTCGATGGCGGCGGCGGCCTCGGCCAGCCATAACGTGGAATAGCCGTTGGACGTACCGATTTCCAGCACCCGGCGAGTGTTGCCGAAGCGCACCAGCACCAACAGGAATTCACCGGTCTCCGGCGTGATGTTGAGCATTCGTCGGCCGCGCTCGCTTTCGCGTGCGTCGTTGTGGGCGCCGAAGCGGACCAGTTCGTCCTTGAGTGCCTGCAGCATGGGGCCTACTTCCACCACGCGCGCAGCAGCGCCACTGCGCCGACCGCACCGGACAGCCAGCTCCACGCCGGCACGTCGCCCCAGTACCAGCCCGGCGGCTGCAGCACATACATCAGTGCAGCGATGGCCAGCAGGCCGACGCCGGTGATCGCGCCGACCGCATGCTTCTGCAGGCGCTGCACGCTGGCATCCAGTGCGGCCAGGTCGCGCGAACGCATCGACAGTTCGTGGCGGCCTTCCACCTGCTGGGTCAGCCAGGCGTGCACCAGGCGCGGCATGTCCGGTGCATGGGTCATGATTTCCGGCAGGCGCTTGCCGATCTCGCGTACCACCCGGCGCGGGCTGTAACGTTCGCGCAGGATCTTTGCCAACACCGGCTTGGCCACCGCCCAGATGTCGATCTGCGGGTCGAGCTGGCGGCCGACGCCTTCGATGTTCAGCAGGGTCTTCTGCAGCAGGATCAGCTGCGGCTGCAGGGTCAGCTGGTAACGCTGGGCCACGCGGAACAGCTTCATCAGCACTTCGGCCAGCGAGATCTGCGACAACGGCCGGGTGAAGTACGGCTCGCACACCGAACGCACGGCGGCCTCGAGGTCATCGATGCGCACGTTGTCCGGCATCCAGCGCGCCTGCACGTGCAGTTCGGCGATGCGGCGGTAATCGCGGTTGAAGATGGCCATGAAGTTCTCGGCCAGGTAGTACTGATCTTCCTGCGAGAGCTGGCCCATGATGCCGAAGTCCAGCGCGATGAAACGCGGGTTGGCCCGGCGCGCTGGATCGGTGTCGACCCAGATGTTGCCGGCGTGCGCGTCGGCATGGAAGAAGTTGTCGCGGAACACCTGGGTGTAGAACACCCGCACGCCCTTGGCGGCCAGCGCCTTGCGGTCGATGCCGGCCTTGTCCAGTGCGGCGATGTCATCGGACGGGATGCCCCACACACGCTCCAGGGTCAGCGCGCGCTCTGCGGTGTGGCTCCAGATCACTTCCGGCACGTACAGATCGTCGCTGTTTTCCCAGAAGCGGCGCAGCACGCTGGCATTGGCGCCTTCGCGCTGCAGGTCCAGCTCGGCAGCCAGGGTGTTCTCGACTTCGGCCACCACTTCGCGCGGGCGGATCTTGTCAGCGCGCGGATGGGTGCGCTCGACCAGGGCGGCGAGCGAGTTGAGCAACGCGATATCGGCGTCGATCTGCTTCTCGATGCCCGGGCGCAGCACCTTGACCACCACCTGCCGGCCATCGGCCAGCGTCGCTGCGTGCACCTGCGCGATCGAGGCCGAGGCCAGCGGTTCGGTATCGAAGCTGGCGAAGGCCTCGCTGACCGGCAGGCCCAGCGCTTCCTCGACGATGCGGCGTGCGGTCTCGCCATCGAACGGCTTGACCCGGTCCTGCAGCAGGGTCAGTTCATTGGCCACGTCCGGCGGCACCAGGTCGCGGCGGGTGGACAGGATCTGGCCGAACTTGACGAAGATCGGGCCCAGATCCTGCAGCGCCAGGCGCAGGCGCGCACCGCGCGACTGTGCGGCGATGTCGGCCGAGGCGCGCGGCACGAACGGCTTGGCCAGGCGCAACCAGCGCTCGGCCGGGGTGCCCTGCAGCAGGTCGTCGAGGCGGTAGCGCAGGATCACCCGGCCGATGCGGCTGGCGCGCAGCACGGCCTTCATGCGGCACCCCGCAGGCGCTGCACGCGTGCACCGAGACGTTCGACGTCATCGCGCAGCACGTCCACATCGTCGTGGAAGGCATCCAGTTCAGCGCGCGGTACCACGTCGCGCGATTCCTCGGTGATGAACTCGGCGGCGCTGTGGGCCAGGTCGATCGCGCCCTGGCGCGCATGCTGCAGGGCGCTGCGCAGGGTGTTGGCCACCTGTACGCCCAGCACGTCGCCGAACACGCTGACGAACGGCTGCTGCCAGTCCGGGTCAAAGCCCTTGGCCAGCTGCTGCAGGCGACGCGCCAGTTCGGCGTCGCCGGCCACGCGCACGCGACCCTTGCCGTTGTTGTCGGCACGCCGTGCGTTGGCCAGCAGCGGCAGCTGCGCGAGCACGCCGGCCAGGCTGCTGCGCACGGCCAGATCGGCTTCCTGTGCGTCCACGGGGCCGACCCGCAGCTGGTCGCCATCGACGCTGATGCGCATCGCCAGCAAGGGCGCTTCCAGGGTCAGATCGATGTGCCGGCCGTCGAGGCTGGCCAGTGCATGGCGGGTATCCGGATCCAGCGCCAGCGCGCGGTTCAGGGCGATCTGCAGGGCGCGGCCAGCGACCGGCTTGAGGGACTTGAGCAGGGAGAGAGCCATGTGCGCATTCTACCTGCGTGGGTGGTGGGCTTGGGCCGGGCTGCCACCCGGCACCCGCAGAGGCAACGGCAACGGCAACAGCCGAAGCAACAGCAACAGCGGGCATTCCGTGGGTTGGCGGGGTGGGTCCGGTGGCGGGGGACGCCGTAAACCCATCCATGGGGGCTTGACCGCGGCATCCATGCCGCGGACACCCCCGCCACCGGACCCATCCCGCCTTCGACAGGTTCCTGCGATCTGTCAGGCTATCCGGGGTCGGATCCCGTTGCTGCGCAACGGGCTCTGACCCCCTATTGATGGGCCATGGAGGACGCTAGATCCACGCCATGCGTGGATGGATTTCTGGTTCATCTGTGCCTCACGCGGAGGGCCGATGAAGGTTCATGCTATGAGGCCACGCAACGCACAGGACATCGCAACACCATGGCACGGACCCGGGTCGGCATCATCTTCGGGGGCAAGTCCTCCGAGCACGAAGTTTCGCTGCAGTCGGCGAAGAACATCCTCGATGCGCTCGATCGCGAGCGCTTCGAGCCGGTGCTGGTCGGTATCGACAAGCAGGGCCAGTGGCATCTGAGCCAGCCGGATACCTTCCTGATCAATGCCGATGATCCGTCGCGCATCGCGCTGCATCGGTCCGGTACGTCGCTGGCGGTGCGCCCGGGTGTGGAACAGGCGCAGCTGCAGCCCTCCGATGCGGCCAGCGCGCTGGGCCAGATCGATGTGGTGCTGCCGATCGTGCACGGGCCGCTGGGCGAGGACGGTGCGCTGCAGGGCCTGCTGCGCATGGCCAACCTGCCCTTCGTCGGTTCGCCGGTGCTGGGCTCGGCGGTGGCGATGGACAAGGACGTGACCAAGCGCCTGCTGCGTGACGCCGGGCTGAAGGTTGCGCCGTGGCTGTGCATCAGGCGTCACCAGGCCGCTGACGTCGATGTCGATGCGGTGATCGCGCAGCTCGGCCTGCCGCTGTTCGTGAAGCCGGCCAACCAGGGTTCGTCGGTGGGTGTGAGCAAGGTCAAGGATGCGGCGGGCTTCGCCGCGGCACTGGCATTGGCGCTGCGCTACGACCACAAGGTGCTGGTGGAATCGGCGGTGGCCGGCCGTGAGATCGAGTGCGCGGTGCTGGGCAACGAACAGCCGCAGGCCAGCCTGTGCGGCGAGGTGGTGGTGCACGACGAGTTCTACGCCTACGACACCAAGTACATCAACGAGGATGGCGCCGAGGTGGTGGTGCCGGCGGACATCGATGCCGCAACCCAGGCGCGCATCCAGCAGATCGCGCTGCAGGCCTACCAGGCGCTGGAGTGTGCGGGCATGGCGCGCGTGGACGTGTTCCTCACCGCAGACGGTGAGATCGTCATCAACGAGGTCAACACGCTGCCCGGCTTCACCCGCATCAGCATGTACCCGAAGCTGTGGGGCGCCAGCGGTGTGGACTACACCACGCTGATCACGCGCCTGATCGAACTGGCGCTGGAGCGCCATGAAGCTGATCGCGGATTGCACAGCGCCGTGTAGGGGCGCTCTCTGTAGAGTCGAGCCATGCTCGACTGCTTTTCATGAGTCGAGCATGGCTCGACTCTACAAAGATGCGTGCCGACCGACGGTCGGCACCCACCGGAAAGAACAGTGCCGGCCAGCGGCCGGCACTACCCTGCGGTCTTCTAGCCGCGCTTGCGGAACATCGAGATCACCGCCAGCACCAGGAAGATCACGAACAGGATCCAGGCGATGTTGCTGGCGGCACCGGCGATGCCGGAAAAGCCGAGCACGGCGGCGATGATGGCGATGACGAAAAAGATGACGGCGTAATGCAGCATGGCGCTCCTCGCAGATGTCCGGGCCGTTGGATGGCGTGGGTCCATCCTCCCGATCTGGCGGTGTGCAGCCAGTGATGGCGATCTATGCAGCAGATGAAGCCTTCAGCCTGCGCAGTCCTTCTTCGATGCTGACCTGCGGCACGTAGCCGAAGTCACGGCGCGCCGGCTCCATGCTGTACCAGTGCGGCGTGCACAACTGCTCGGCCAGGAAGCGGGTCAGCGGCGGCTCGCCACGCAGGCGCAGCAGCGGCCACAGCCGCTCGCAGACCGCACCGATGCGATAGGCGGTCTTGAAGCTGATCGCCTTGTCCACCGTCGGTGCACCAACGGCGGCCAGCAGCTTGTTGACCAGCTCGCGCATCGGCAGTGGTTCGCCGTTGGAAATGAAGTAGGCCTTGCCCGCACACGCGGCGCCCGGCGCCAATGCTTCGAAAGCGAGGAAGTGCGCGAGCGCGGCATTGTCGATGTAGGTGGTATCCACCTTGTTGTTGCCATCACCCACCAGACGCAGGCGCCCCTGCCGCGCACGCTCGGCCAGCCTCGGCACCAGCTGTTGGTCGCCCGGGCCCCAGATCAGGCGCGGGCGCAGCGCCACCGTCGCCAGCGAGGCATCGTTGGCGGCCAGCACGCGCTGTTCGGCGATCGCCTTGGTGGCCGCATACGGCGCCTGGAAGTCCTCGCCGTACGGCACGTCGTCGGCACCGAGGCCTTCCACCGGATGGGTAGCGCGGTGGGTCACGCTGGGCGTCGAGGTGTAGACCAAGCGACTGATGCCGTGCGCGCGGCAGGCCGCGAGGACGTTGTCGGTACCGACCACGTTGGCCTGGTGGTAGCTGTCATAGCTGCCCCAGGCGCCGGCCTTGGCGCCGTTGTGGAATACCGCATCGACGCCGGCCACTGCATGCAGCACCGCCTGCGCATCGGCCAGATCGCCACGGATCTGGCCCACGCCCATGGCCTGCAGTTCCGGATAGTGGCTGCGGTTGAACGCCAGCACCTGGTGGCCACGTTCGACCAGCCCGCGGCACAGCGCCTGGCCAAGGAAACCACCACCACCGGTGACCAGGATCTTCATGCGCGCTTCTCCAGTTCGGCGCTGGCCCAGACGGCGAGCTTCTCGCGGCCGATCTTGGCGTTGTGACGGATATCGACGGGGAACGCGGGATGCATCAGTACGTGCTGCAGGTTCGCCTCGGGCAATCGCAGGGTGGCCTGGGCGCGCAGCGCCTCGCGCAACGCCGGACTGTCGCTCTGGCCACGCTGCAGTTCCACGCACAGCACCGGCACCTGCGCACCCGCCGGGCCAACGCCAACCAGT
This sequence comes from Stenotrophomonas maltophilia, assembly GCF_003205835.1. Classification (GTDB taxonomy): domain Bacteria; phylum Pseudomonadota; class Gammaproteobacteria; order Xanthomonadales; family Xanthomonadaceae; genus Stenotrophomonas; species Stenotrophomonas riyadhensis. The sequence goes on along the minus strand of NZ_CP029773.1, from coordinate 183,875 downwards.
GCCGTGCGCGCCACGCCGGGCACGGTGTTGAACACCGGCTCGACCTGTTCGGTGTACAACGGCCCCTGCGCGGTTTCCACGCGATGGGTCTTGCGACCGCAGAACCACAGGCGGCCCTGCGCGTCGAAGTAACCCACGTCACCCATGCGATGCACCACGCGCGTGCTGCCATCGGCCAGCGTCTCGCGGATCTTCGCCGCCGCGGTGGCCTGCGGACGGTTGAAGTAACTGTCGGTGGCGGTCGGTCCCGCCACGGTGATCTCGCCCACCTCGCCGGTGGCCAGCACACGCGCCTGCGACCAGTCGGCCAACGGTGCGTCATCGATGGCGATGATGCGCACCTCGTTCGGCGCCACCACGCTGCCCACGCAGGTCCCGGCGCCGGCCTCGGTGGCCGCGCGGGTACGCTCCAGCTCGCGTCCCTCCACCACCGCCACCGGCAGGCACTCGGTGGCGCCGTACGGGGTCCAGAACTGCGCGTCGGCGGGCAGCAGGCTGCGGATGGTGGCGACCACATCCGGCGGCACGGGGGCGCCGGCCGAGGTCACCCGGGTCACCGTCGGCAACGGCCGGCCGTGACGGGCCAGCACCCGCATCAGCGCAGGCGAGCCAAACAGTTGGGTCACGCCGAAGCGCTGGATGGCGTCATGCAGGCGTGCCGGGTCGGCCTGTGCCGGCCGGGTCGGGTCCATGTCCGGGATCACCGAGGTCAGGCCCAGCGCCGGGTCGAACAAGGCAAACGGCGGGAAGGTCGGCAGGTCCACCCCGCCCGCTTCCATGCCGAAGGCGCTGCCCAGCAGCTGGATCTGGCCGACGAAGTGGCGGTGGCGGTAGACCACGCCCTTGGGCACGCCGGTGGAGCCGCTGGTGAACAGGATCGCGGCCATGTCCTCGCCATCGGTGGCGGCCAGCATCGGCCCCCCGTTGGCGCCGGCGCGCTCCAGCGCAGCCAGGGAGGTCCCGCCCCAGCCGAGGCGGCGGCCGACGGTAACCAGGCGGGTCGCCGAGGGCGCCCAGCGCAGCACCAACCGCGCCACGTGCGCCAGCGGAATGCCAATGAAGGCCTCCGGCTGCGCCTCGTCCAGGCACTGCTTCAGTGCGCGCTTGTCGATGCCCGGGTCGACCAGCACCGGCACCGCACCCAGTTTGAACAGGGCAAACATCAACAGGAAGAACTCCGGCGACGGCCGCACCATCACCACCGTGCGCACCCCGCGGCCGATCCCGTAGCCGGCCAGGCCAGCCGCCATGGCGTCGCTGCGGGCGTCCAGCTGGCGGTAATCCAGGGTCACGTCGTAGGCGGCCATGCCGTTGCCGGCGCCACGGCGGCCCGGGCAGCGGATGGCGATCTGGTCGGGTCGTTCACGCGCCAGTTCAGGCAAACGGGCGGCAATGTTGCAGGGTCGGTTCATCCGTTCATTGTCGCCGCTTACGGAATTTCTTGCGCGGCGGCCCACTTCGTGGAAAATCCGCACCTTCGTTCCTGATTCCGACTGCCGCCCGAGGCGGCTTGCCCATGCAACATCCCTGCATGACCTGCGGCGCCTGCTGCACCCAATACCGCGTGGCCTTCCACTGGATGGAATCGGACGAGGTCACCCCCGGCGGCGTACCGCACCAGCTGACCGAGGTGCTGGACCCGCATCGCCTGTGCATGCGCGGCACCCACTCCAAGCCGGTGCGCTGCGTGGCGCTGGATGCGCAGATCGGCGTGTACTCACGCTGCACCATCCACCCCAACCGGCCCAGTGTGTGCCGTGAGGTGGATGCGTCGTGGGAGTACGGCAAGGCCAGCCCGCAGTGCGACAAGGCGCGCATCGCCTACGGCCTGGATCCGCTGACCCTGGCCGACTGGCGCTGGCGCGACGCGGCCGACAACGACGACGACCATCCAGACGACAACGGCAACAGCCCGTCGCCGCAGGCACCGGTCGCGGCGTAGGGGTAGCGCCGGCCGCTGGCCGGCAACCTCATGAACCCGGCGCGCATTGCGCGCTTGCCGGCCAGCGGCCGGCACTACCGGGATCCGATCAGAGCGGGTTGGCGTCCAGGAACGCGCGGATTTCCGGCACCAGCACTTCGTGCTTGTCTTCCAGCACGTAGTGGCCGGCGTCCTCGAAGGCATGCACCTGGGCCTGCGGCAGCGCGGCCTGGAAGCCCTTCAGGAAATGGTGGTCGAACACGAAGTCGCGCAGGCCCCAACCGAGGAAGGCCGGGCGGTCGGCGAACGACGGCAGCGCCTTGCCGGCCCGCTCCAGCAGCGACCAGGCCTTGTCGGCCGGCGACAGCGGGATGTCCTGCATGAAACGGATGGTGCTGATGCGGTTGGCGTAGTTGTTGTACGGCGACACGTAGGCGCGGCGCACATCGGCCGGCATCTTCCGCTCCACACCCAGCCACGAGGCACCGGACGAGAACGCGTTGAAGGTGCGGATGATCCACTCGCCGATCTTCCAGTGCCGGCCCAGCGCGATCTGCCACGGCATCGTCTTCGCCGCCGGCATCGGGAACGCGGCGGTGTTGAGCACCACCAGGCGCTTCACCTGGTCGTGGTGCGACAGCGCCCAGCCGAAGCCGATCATGCCGCCCCAGTCGTGCACAGCCAGCGTCACCGGGCCGGTGATGCCCAGGTGCTTCAACAGCGCGTCGAGATCGTCCACGCGCGACTGCAGGGTGTATTCGTAGCGGCTATCGTCCGGCTTGTCCGACAGGCCCATGCCGATGTGGTCCGGCACGATGCAGCGGTACGTGTCCGACAGGCCGGCCACCAGCGTGCGCCAGTAATAGCTCCACGACGGGTTGCCGTGCACCATCACCACCACGTCGCCATCGCGCGGGCCTTCGTCGAGATAGTTCATCGACAGGCCGGGGCGGACCTCGAAGCGCTGCGGGTGGGCGGGGTAACCGGGAAGATCGCGCATGCGGAGCACCTAAGGAGAGTCGCGGCGCAATGTAGAGCCGAGCCGATGCTCGGCTGCTCTCCGGTCCGCTGCGGAAGAGCCGCGCTGCGCGCGTGAGCCGAGCATGGCTCGGCTCTACAGGAGGTCGGGCAGCGGGCTGCTTACCAGACCACTTCAGCCATCGAGCAGTTCAGGCCCGAGCCGATGCCGAGCAGCGCGATGCGATCGCCCTTCTTCAGCTTGCCCAGCTGCTTGAGCTTGCTCAGCACGATCGGCACCGAGGCCGGGCCGATGTTGCCGTGCTCACCGAAGATGGTCATGACCTTCTTCGGGTCGATGCCGAAGTTCTTGATGAACGCAGCGGTGTGCGGCTGGCTGACCTGGTGGATCACGAACTGGTCCAGCTCTTCCACGGCCCAGCCCAAGGCGATCTTGGCGGCGGTGAAGGTCTTCTGGGCCAGCTTGATGCCTTCGATCAGCAGCAGGCGGGTATCGGTGACCATGCGGTCCAGGTTGCCCAGGCACAGCTGGTTCCACTCGGTGGCCGAGCGGGTCACGCCACCCTTGTAGCGCGGTGCGTCCGGCACCAGCTCCGAGCGCGCCATCACCATCGCGGCGGCACCCGAACCGGTGGTCAGGGCGGCCAGCTCGTTGCGGAAATCGTCAGCGGTGACGTCCGGGGCGGTCATGCGCTCCAGGGTCTTCTCGTACACCAGGTTGGCGGTCTCGCCATCCACCACCAGCGCGTAGTCGATGTCGCCGCGCTCGATCATGCGCGCCGCGATATCCATGCCGTTGATGAAGGCCAGGCAGGCATTGGCGACGTCGAAGGTCATGCACTCGTCGCTGACGCCGAGGTTGCCCGACACGATGGAGGCCGTGGACGGCTCCAGGTAGTCGCGGCTGACCGAGGTGTTGACCAGCAGGCCGACCTGCGTCGCATCGATGCCCGCGTCTTCCAGCGCCTTGCGGCCGGCCATGGTGGCGGCATCGGACGCAAGCACGCCGTTGTCCCACAGGCGGCGGGCATGGATGCCGGCGATATCGCCGAGCACGTCGGTGCGGATACCGAGGCGATCCAACGTCGGCTGCAGCCGCTCGTTGATTTCCTTGGTCGTCAGCGTGTGCGGCGCATCAACGTGTGCCAGGCCGGCGATCGAGACATTCTTGAAGAGCATCGAGGTTAGCGCCAAGGCTCAGGCAAAAGGGGGCGCTATTCTATAACCCCCGGGGCCTTCACCGCATCTTTACGAATTCAGGCTTGGCCGTATGGTGAAGCGTTCAGCGCGGCGGGCACTGGAAAGCGGCGAAGCGCTGGCTGCCATCGGCCGGAGCGGCGGCGGCCTGCACGGCATTGGCACCGGCGCTCGGCGCCTCGTTGCGGGCCAGGGTTTCCAGCTCTTCCTGCACGCGCAGCGGGTTGCGGTTGTAGAAGCCGACCTTGCTCTTCACGGTGACCACCACCTCGCCCTTGGCGATGCAGCCGGCCGGAACCGGGCCTGCCGGCAGTACGCGGGTCGCCTTGCCGGCCGGTTCGATCGGCACCCAGGTACAGGCGGTGACGGTGAGCAGCAGGGAGGAAAGCAGCAGAACGCGCATGGGCAGATCCTGGAAGGGTATGGGGGGATTCTGCCTGAACAGCCTGAATCGGGGGTAGCCGGTGGGGGTCGGATCCCCCGCAGGGGGCTCTGACCCCGAATGCACGGTAGGGGTCGGAGCCCTCCCGGGGGAGGGATCCGACCCCTTCAGGGTTGCCGGCCAGCGGCCGGCACTACCTGGCGCGGTGCCTTATTTCTTGACCGGGTTGCCTTCGGCGTCGATCACCGTCACCTCGCCCAGGTTCAGCGCGCGCACGGCCGCTTCGGTCTGCTTGAGGTCACCCACCACCACCCAGGTCAGCGCCTGCGGCTTGATCTCGGCGGCTGCCTGCTGCACCTGCGCCGGGGTCATCGCCTCGATCTCGGCCTTGCGACGCAGCACGTAGTCATCCGGACGCTTGAACTGCACGATCGAACCGATGGTCGACGCCACCGCGCTGGCGGTCTCGTAGGCACCGGGCAGGCTCAGGGTCTGGATGTTGCGGATGCGATTGACCTCGGCGGCGGTGGCCGGCTTGCTGCCGTCGGCGAACGCGGCGATCTCCTTGCGCATTTCCGCCAGCGCCGGGCCGGTCTTGTCGATCTGCACCGGCGCGCTGGCCATCCACGGGCGCTGGCCCACCGAGTTGGTCGCACTGCTGCGCGCGCCGTACGACCAGTGCTTGTCCTCGCGCAGGTTCATGTTCAGGCGCGAGGTGAAGTCACCACCGATCACGCCGTTGGCGATATCGAAGCGGGTCGAACTGGCGGCGCTGGACGGCGGCACCACCTGGCCGGCGAACAGGTTGGCCTGCACCGCACCCGGCTGGTCGATCAGGAACACGCGCGGGCCCTTCGGCAATGCGACGTCGGTGGCGGCCTTCACCTGCGGGGCATCGCCCGCAGCCTTCCAGTCGCCCAGCTGCTTGTCCAGCAGCGGCACGATTTCCGCCAGCGTGGTGTCACCGACCACGATCAGGGTGCCGTTCTGCGGACGCAGCCAGTCGTGGTGGAAGTCGACCAGGTCCTCGCGGGTCAGGCCGTTGATTGCCGCTTCGTCGCCGCTGCCGGTGAACGGAATGGCGTACGGGTGGCCCTTGCCGTACAGCAGCGGCGGCAGCACGCGCATCGCCACCGCGCCTGGGTTCACCTTCTCCTGCTGGATGCCGGCGATCCAGGTCGCCTTGACCCGGTCGATCTCGCCCTGCTCGAAACGCGGTTCGCGCAGCAGGTCGCGGTACAGCGCCAGCGACGGTGCCAGGTTCTCCTTCAGTGCCGACAGGTCCACGCTCATCGAATCCAGGCCGGCCGAAGCATCCAGGCTGGCGCCCAGTGCGTCGGCGGCATCGGCGAAGGCCAGCGAACCGAGCTTGCCGGCGCCTTCGGTCATCAGGCTCATGGTGAAGTTGGCGGTGCCCGGCTTGCGGCCCTGGTCGGCGCTGAAGCCGCCCGGGAACTGGTAGCTGAACTGCACCACCGGAATCTCATGGCGTTCGGCCAGGATCACCTGGGTGCCGTTCTTCAGGGTGGCGCGCTGCAGTGCCGGGAACTTCAGCTGCGGGAACTCGCGGGTCTGCGGTACGCCGGCCTTGCGGTCCACCTGCTCCGGCAGGGTGCTGTACTTCGGGTCCACCGCCGGCACGGTGAACGGCTTCGGCGTCTGGCTCGGATCTTCCTTCAGCGCCACGCGCTCACCCGGTGCGATCACCAGGGTGTGGCTGCCCTTGTCCAGCCACTGTGCACCCAGGCGGCTCAGATCGGCGGCACTGGCCTTCTCGATGTTGGCCAGCGAGGTGCGGAAGCAGCCCGGGTCGCCGGTGAACACCGCGCACTCGGCCAGCGCATCGGCCTTGCCGCCGAAGCCACCGATGCGCTCGATGCCACGGATGAAGCCGGCGCGGGCGCCGGTCTTGGCGCGCGCCAGCTCGGCCGCGGTCGGGCCCTGCTTGATCAGGCGGTCCAGTTCCTCGTCGATGATCTTCTCGACCTTGGCCGGGTCCTGGCCCTGCTTCACGGTCGCCACGATCACGAAGTTGGAGCCCAGCTGCGACGTCGACAGGCCCGAGCCGATGCTGTCCACCAGCTTGTCCTGGTGCTGCAGGCGCTGGCTCAGGCGCGAGGACTTGGCGCCGCCCAGCACTTCGGAGAACAGCTGCAACTGGTCGATGTCGGCGGTGCCGACCTGCGGCACGTTCCAGGCGCGGTAGATGCGTGCCTGCGGCACCTTGTCGGTCATCGTCTCGCGGGTATCGGCACTGCGCTTGGCCACGTTCACCGCCGGCTGCGCCATGGTCGGGCCAGCGGGGATGCTGCCGAAGTACTTGGCGACCTTCTCCTTGGCGGTGGCCAGATCGATGTCACCGGCCAGCACCAGCACCGCGTTGTTCGGGCCATACCAGGTGCGGAACCAGGTCTTCACGTCGTCCAGCGAGGCCGCGTTGAGATCGTTCATCGAGCCGATCACGCCGTGGTGGTACGGGTGGCCGACCGGATACAGCGCCTTGTTGATCTGGTCCCAGGCCTGGCCGTAGGGCTGGTTCTCGCCCTGGCGCTTCTCGTTCTGCACCACGCCGCGCTGCTCGTCCAGCGCAGCCTGGTCGATCGCACCCACCAAGTGGCCCATGCGGTCCGACTCCATCCACAGCGCCATGTCCAGCGCGGTGGTCGGCACGTTCTCGAAGTAGTTGGTGCGGTCGGTGTTGGTGGTGCCGTTCTGGCCGGTGGCACCGACCTGCTTGAACGGCTCGAAGTACTCGCCGTCGTGGTTTTCGCTGCTCTGGAACATCAAGTGCTCGAACAGGTGCGCGAAGCCGGTGCGGCCGGCCGGTTCATCCTTGCTGCCCACGTGGTACCAGACGTTGACCGCGACGATCGGTGCCTTGCGATCGGTGTGCACGATCACGCGCAGGCCGTTGGGCAGGGTGAACTGCTCATACGGGATATCGACCTTGGCCGGTGCCGCCGGCTTGGCGGCCAACACAGGAGTGGGCGCAAGCGAGCCCAGGGCGGTGCTGAGGGCGACGGCCAGCAGTGCAGCGCGCGGGCGAAGGGCGAGAGACATATCCGGATCCTTGGTCACATAGGTGAACCCCGATCCTAGCCTGCGCACGCAGCGGCAGGAATCGGTCGGCAGTCACTGGGGGTGTTTGCCCCTGTGCACCATCCGCGGTCGCGCGTCGCCGTGTCCTGGGCGGTCACATGCACCGGCAGCCATCGTCCGGACAGTGTCCGCGGCACATCGAATGGACAGGTGTCCGCCCACCGGACACTTCTCGGCCAAACAAAAACCCTTGCAAATCAACAACTAAAAGTTGGCACGGGGATTGCTTGGTACTTCCTGCGCCAAGAAGGGCTTCAGACGAAAGCTGACTGAAGACTGAACAAATGCAGGAAACCGAAAATTTTCCTTGCAAGCCCAGAATTGGTGTACTACCTTACTACCACACCACTGATCACCAACACTAAACAGGCCCCGTCATGAACGCCAAGACCATTGCCATCGCCATCGCCCTGATCGCCGGCACCGCGGTTGTTTCGTCGGTGCAGGCCTCCGAATCCATCAAGACCCTGTCCACCGTGCAGGCCCGCCCGGCCGCCGACCAGCTGGCCCAGCAGGCCTGGGAACAGGCCAGCGGCATCCCGACCCTGGCCACCGTGGAAGTGCGCCCGAGCGCCGACCAGCTGGCCGAGCGCTACGGCTACGTCGCCGCCCCGGTCGCCGCCGCGATGCCGATCACCACCCTGGCCTCGGTGGAAGTGCGCCCGAGCCTGGAACAGCGCGTCGCCCTGGCCGCGGAGCTGGAAGCGCAGCGCTACGCCGCCACCCTGGCTGCCGCTGCCACCAACGTCGCCAACTCGGTCATCGTCAACCTGCCGGCCCTGCAGGTGCGCCCGAGCGCCGCCGACCTGCAGGCCCTGGCCACCGAAACCGCCCAGGTCCTGCTGCGCCCGTAACCGGTGCCGCCCTGCCCCGTGCAGGGCGTGCGCCGTAAAGGCGGCGGTCGTCGCAGGTACACTGCGCCGATGAATGCCGCGCCCCAGTTCCACGTGATCCTGTTCCAACCGGAAATCCCGCCCAACACGGGCAATGTGATCCGGCTCTGCGCCAACACCGGCGCGCAGCTGCACCTGGTCGAGCCGCTCGGCTTCGCACTGGAAGACAAGCAGCTCAAGCGCGCCGGCCTGGACTACCACGAGTACTCGCGCCTGCAGGTCCACCCCGACCTGGACACCGCGCTGGCGCGGATCGCACCAAAGCGCCTGTTCGCCCTCAGTACGCGTGCCAGCGTCCGCTATGACAGCGTGGCGTTCGAAGACGGTGATGCCTTCCTGTTCGGCCCGGAAAGCCGCGGCCTGCCGCAGGACGTGCTCGATGCCTTGCCCGATGGCCGCCGCCTGCGACTGCCGATGCGGCCGGACAACCGCAGCCTCAATCTTTCCAACACCGTGGCCGTGGTGATGTACGAAGCCTGGCGCCAGCATGGGTTTGCCGGCGGGGCGTAAACCGCCTCAGGTGGGTGTGGACCGCTTCTGGTGGGTGCGGACCTTGGTCCGCACCGATGCCTGGTCGCGCGCTGAAGGAATGTGCCAACCAAGGTTGGCACCTACCAAAGGCAGGTCCAGGCAGCCGCCGAGAACCTCTGATGGCTGTGGATCGCTTCTGGTGGGTGCCATATGCAGTCGATCCACGCCATGCGTGGATGGTGTTCCCCGCACCGCCTAGAACGCGTTGATCCCCGTCAGTTCGCGGCCGATCACCAGCTGGTGCACGGTCTCGGTGCCTTCATAGGTGATCACCGATTCCAGGTTCAACGCATGCCGGATCGCCACGTGCTCGGTGGTGATACCGGCACCACCCAGCAGATCGCGACACTCGCGGGCGATGTCGATGGCCATGCGGCAGTTGTTCCACTTGGCCAGGCTGACCTGCTGCGGCTGCAGCTGGCCGGCCTCCTTCAGGCGGCCCAGCTGCAGCGCCAGCAGCTGCGCGGTGGTGATGCGGCGGGCCATTTCGGCCAGCTTGATCTGCGCGCTCTGCGTGGCGGCCAGCGGGCGACCGAACAGCACGCGTTCCTTGGCATAGCCCAGCGCTTCATCCAGGCAGGCAATCGCGGCACCGATCGGGCCCCAGCTGATGCCGTAGCGGGCCTGTGTCAGGCAACCCAGCGGGCCCTTGAGGCCCTTCACGTTCGGCAGGCGATGGCTGTCAGGCACGCGCACGTCATCGAAGAACAGCGCGCCGGTCAGCGACGCACGCAGACTCATCTTGTGCTTGATCTCCTGCGTGGTGAAGCCGGCCATGCCCTTTTCCAGCACGAAGCCCTGGATGCCGTCTTCGGTCTGCGCCCAGACGATGGCCAGGTCGGCCACCGGGCCGCTGGTGATCCACATCTTGCTGCCGCTGATGCGCCAGTCGCTGCCGTCACGCACCGCGCGGGTCTTCATGCTGGCCGGATCGGAACCGCCGTGTGCCTCGGTCAGGCCGAAGCAGCCGATCAGCTCACCGCGCGCCATCGCCGGCAACCACTGCTGGCGTTGCTCCTCGCTGCCGTAGGCATAGATCGGGTACATGCACAGCGAGCTCTGCACCGAGACGAAGCTGCGCAGGCCTGAATCGCCGCGCTCCAGCTCCTGGCAGATCAGGCCATAGCTGACCGCGCCCAGATCGCCGCCGCCGTATTCGGCCGGCAGGGTGGCGCCCAGCAGGCCCAGCGCGGCGATCTCCGGCACCAGCTCTGAAGGGAAGCGGGCCTGGTCGAAGGCATCGCCGATGATCGGCAGCACGCGCTCGTTGGTGAAGCGGGCGACGCTCTCCTGCACCGCGCGCTCTTCCTCGTTGAGCAGGGAACGGACATCGAACAGATCGTACGGATGCAAAGCCATGGCACTCACGCGCAGTCAGGACCCGGCCATTGTCGGTCATCCGCAAGCATCGCGTCTGGTAGGTGTGGACCTTGGTCCACACGGAAGCGGGTCCGGGCGGTGAAACAATGTGCCAACCAAGGTTGGCACCTACCTGGCCACGCGCATTACGCTGCACCGCAGCAATCATGACGTGAACATCGTCGATCTAGCTCGATCACGCGCGGCCCGGTACCCTGACACATTCAAACAACCGTTTCGCTCGTGGCTGCACGCGCGATTCCCAGGCAACCGCCGGTGGCCCCGATGCCGGCACTACCCACGAGTCATGCAATCGATGAGCGCTGAAGCCAACGCCCTGCCCCCGCGTGAAGTAATGGAGTTCGACGTGGTGATCGTCGGCGCCGGCCCCGCCGGCCTGGCCACCGCGATCCGCCTGCGCCAGCGTGCGATCGAAGCCGGCCGTGAACTGTCGGTGTGCGTGCTGGAAAAGGGCTCCGAGCCGGGCGCGCACGTGCTGTCCGGCGCGGTGATGGATCCACGCGCGCTGACCGAGCTGTTCCCGGACTGGGCCGAGCGCGGCGCACCGCTGAAGCAGAAGGTCACCCGCGACGAATTCCTGTTCCTCAGCGAAACCGGCGCGCGCAGCACGCCCAACGCGCTGCTGCCGGAGTGCTTCCACAACGAAGGCAACTACATCATCAGCCTGGGTGAAGTGACCCGCTGGCTGGCGCAGCAGGCCGAAGCGCTGGAAGTGGCGATCTTCCCCGGCTTCGCCGCAGCCGAGGTGCTGTACGGCGACAACGGTGAAGTGATCGGCGTGGCCACCGGCGACATGGGCATCGAGAAGGACGGCAGCATCGGCCCGGCGTTCGAACGCGGCATGGCGCTGCAGGCCAAGTACACGATCTTCGCCGAAGGCGCACGCGGCCATCTCGGTCGCCAGCTGATCGCGCGCTACAAGCTGGACGAAGGCAAGGACCCGCAGGCCTACGGCATCGGCATCAAGGAACTGTGGCAGATCGACCCGGCCAGGCATGAGCCGGGCCTGGTGGTGCACGCCGCCGGTTGGCCGCTGGACAGCGATACCTATGGCGGCGCGTTCCTGTACCACGCCGACGGCGGCAAGGTCGCCATCGGCTACGTGGTCGGCCTGGACTACAGGAACCCGTGGCTGAGCCCGTTCGAAGAGTTCCAGCGCTTCAAGACCCACCCGTCCATCCGCAAGCACCTGGAAGGCGGCACCCGCATCGGCTACGGCGCGCGTGCGATCACCGCCGGCGGCCTGCTGTCGCTGCCCAAGACCGTGTTCCCCGGTGGCGCGCTGGTCGGCTGCGAGGCCGGCTACCTCAACGCCAGCCGCATCAAGGGCAGCCACGCCGCGATCAAGACCGGCATGCTGTGCGCCGACGCCGCGTTCGATGCACTGGCTGCCGACCGCCAGCACGACGAACTGAGCGCCTATCCGAAGGCCTTCGAAGCCAGCTGGCTGTTCACTGAGCTGCAGCAGGCCAAGAACTTCAAGCAGTGGTTCAAGAAGGGCCAGACCGTGGCCACGCTGATGACCGGCGTGGAGCAGTGGCTGCTGCCGAAGCTGGGCGTGCGCAACCCGCCGTGGACCCTGCACCGCACGATGCCGGACCATGCCTGCCTGGAACCGGCGGCCAAGCACACCCGCATCGCCTACCCGAAGCCGGATGGCGTGCTGACCTTCGACCGTCTCAGCTCGGTGTTCCTCAGCAGCACCAACCACGACGAGAACCAGCCCAGCCACCTGACGCTGAAGGACCCCAGCATTCCGGTGAAGGTGAACCTGGCCGAGTACGCAGGCCCGGAAGCCCGCTACTGCCCGGCCGGCGTGTACGAGTTCGTCGGCGAAGCCGACAACGCGCGCCTGCAGATCAACGCGCAGAACTGCGTGCACTGCAAGACCTGCGACATCAAGGACCCGACCCAGAACATCGTCTGGGTGACCCCGCAGGGCGGCGGCGGCCCGAACTACTCAGGCATGTGATCGCTCCGGGCTGCGACCGCGTGTCGCAGCCCGGCCGCTCCGCTGCACCGCTATCCTGCCCGCCCATGCGTGCTTTCCGCCTGCTCATCACCGTTGCCGTGGCGCTGGCTGCCACGGCCTGCCAGCGCCCGCCTGCGGCGCCAACCACGCCGCAACAGGCGCAGCAGCAGGCCATGCAACGCGCATTCGAACTGTGTGCCGGCTGCCACACCGTGCAACCTGGTGGCATCCACCGCTTCGGACCCAATCTGCACGGCGTGATCGGCCGCCGCGCTGGCAGCCTGCCGGACTATGGCTATTCCGACGGCATGCGCCGCGCCGATATCACCTGGACCGCGCAGACCCTGGATACCTTCCTGCAGTCGCCAACCCACCTGGTGCCCGGCACGCGCATGTACAACGCCTTCCCCAGCGCCGAACGCCGCGCGCTGGTGATCGCCTACCTGCAGCAGCAGTCGGCTCAGTGAGCCAGGCGCTGCAGCTGTTGCTGCAGCCGCGCCACGAATTCCGCCACTGCTGTGAACAATGGCGCCACATCGGTTTCCGCCGCATCCTGCAGGCGCTCGACCAGTGCGTTGGCCTGCCCGGCCAGTCCCGTTGCCCCCACCGCGCCCAGCCCGCCGGCCTGACGATGCAGGTGCAGCGCGGCAGACGTGCGGTCACCGGCCTGCAGCGCACGCTGCACGGCCGCCAGATCACCTTCACTGGCGCGCAGCAGACTCTCGCTCAGCTGCTCGGCCACTGCGCGCGAGCCGAAGCGCTGCTGCAGCGTCGCCAGATCGGGCAGCGCATCGCCATCGTCGCCTGCCGCCTCGACCACCGGCGCCTCGAATGACTGGCCCTGCGCCTGCGGCAACCAGCGCAGCAGCGCGGCGCGCAGCGTGGCCAGCGACAACGGTTTGGCCAGCACCTCGTCCATGCCCGCCTCGCGGCAACGACGTGCATCGTCATCCAGCACGCTGGCGGTCAGCGCCAGCACGGTCAGCCGGGGCTGGCCATTGCGGCCTTCGCGTTCGCGCAGCAGGCGGGTGAAGCCGAAGCCATCCAGCACCGGCATCCGGCAGTCGGTGATCACCAGGTCGAAATGTTCCAATGCCAGACGATCCAGTCCCTGCTGGCCATCGCCGACCATCACATGCGGCACGCCCAGCTGCTGCAAGCGCCAGGCCATCATGGCCTGGTTGGTCGGGTGGTCCTCGATCACCAGCACCCGTGCCTCGCGCAGCGGCGCGGGCAGCAGCGCCGCCTGATCCTGCTCGGCCACCAGCGCCTCGACATCGCCGCTGCCGGCCTCCACCAGCGACAGCCGCACCTCGGCGCGGGTGCCCTCGCCCAGCGTGCTGTGCAACGCCAGCTCGCCGTCCATCATCTGCACGAGGCGCTGGCAGATGCTCAGGCCCAGCCCGGTGCCGCCGTGGTCACGCTGGATGTAGGCGCCGGCCTGGGTGAACGGCGCGAACAGGTGCTGCAGCTGTTCCGGTGCGATGCCGATGCCGGTATCGGTGACGCTCAGGCACAGTGGCTGCCCCCCTTCCTCGCTGGTCGGCCCCACCACGTCCAGCTGCAGGCGAACCTCGCCCTGCGCGGTGAACTTGATGGCGTTGCTGAGCAGGTTGAACACGATCTGGCGCAGGCGCACGCCATCCACTTCGTGGGCCGGCGCCAACTGCGGATCGATCTGCACGTGCAGCGCCAACCCACGTGCACTGGCCTGCGCGGAGAGCAGGCGGCACACACTTTCCAGCAACGGCCGCAGCGGCTGCGGCACCGGCTCCAGGCGCAGTGCGCCAGCCTCCAGCCGTGAGTAGTCGAGGATGTCGTCCAGGATCTGCCGCAGCATCTGCGCCGAGTCTTCGATCACCCCCAGGATGCGCTGCTGTTCGGCGTCCAGCGGCGAATGCGCCAGTACTTCCAGCATGCCCAGCACGCCACTCATCGGCGTGCGGATTTCATGGCTCATGGTCGCCAGGAAGCGCGACTTCGCTTCCGCCGCCTGCTCGGCCTCGGCCTTGGCCGTAACCAGAGCGTCGGCCTGTGCACGTGCTTCGCTGACATCCACCCAGTAGCCACTCCAGGTCACCGCGCCGGCTTCCGTGGCATACGGATGGGCCTCGCTGCGCACCCAGCGCGCGCCTTCGCCCTCGGCGCGCAGGCGGAACTCGAGGATCAGCGGCGCGAACTGGCGCGCGGCCTGTTCGACGGCCTGCAGAATGTGTGCGCGATCGTCTTCTTCAATGCGTTCCAGCAGTGTCCTGGCGTCCTGCTCGGCCTGCTGCCGGCTGATGCCGAACAACGCCTGCAGATCGCCGGCGATGAACGGGAAGCTGAGCATGCCATTGGCGTCGCGGCGTGCCTGATAGACCACCGCAGGCAGGTTGTCGGTAACCTCGGCCAGCCGCTGTTCCAGATGACGCCGCCCAGCCACTTCGCGGCGCAGGCGCCAGTAGCCGATGCTGTGCACCAACAGCGCGGTCAGCAGTACCAGCAGCAGTGGCAGGCCCCAGCGCAGCACGCTTTTCCAGTCAACGCCATGGCGATACTCCACCGCCAGCCAATCACCCCGCAGCGCCTCATGCTTGCGCGGCGTGATCTGCAGCAGCAGGCGGTCGAAGGTGGTCGCCAGCGCGGCATGCCGGCGCTCCACGGCCAGCACCAGCTGATCGTTGAAGCCTGCCGGCGCTGCGACCTGCAGGCGGCCGGGAAAACGGGTGCGCAGCAGGTGGTCGACCAGCGCCAGATTGCCCACGTAGGCATCGGCGTCGCCATCAAGCAGCCGCTGCATCGCCTGCTCCGCACTGCGTGCCGCCATGATCCGGGCCTGCGGTGCCTGCTGCAGTACGTAACCCCGCACGCGCTCGGGATCGGACAGCAGCACACGCTTGCCCTGCAGATCCGACAGGCCCAGCAGCGCAGGGCTGTCGACGCGGCTGACGATCACGTTCGGCACACTGATGAAGGGCTGGCTGAACACCCAGTCCGGCCCCAGATAACGCGAATCGGCGGGAATGCCCATCACCGCCTGCAGCTCGCCACGGCGGGCCTTCTCACGCACCTCATACCAGTCGTGGCTGCTTTCCGGCTGCAGGTTGGCGCCGGCCTGCATCAGCCGCCGCAGGTACTCACTGGCCAGGCCGCTGGGCTTGCCTTCCTTGTCGGTGAACGACAGCGGCGCTGCGTTCGGTGCGAAACCGATCCTCAACGGCTGCTCCAGAACCCGTTTTTCGGCCTGGCTCAACGCCATCCGGGCCGATGCCGACCACTGCGGTGGCGGCAGCCAGCGCTTCGCCAGGGCATCGCGCTGGGCCTGGCTGGTTGCAGCCAGCGCCAGATCCAACGCTTCGGCCAGCGGCTGCTTGCTGTTGGGTATGCCGAAGTGCAGGCGTTCGGGGGGCAGATCACTCGGCCGCAGCAGCACCACGCCCCGCAGGCGGTGGATGGCGATCAGCTCGGTGGCGACATAGGCATTGCCGATGTAGACGTCAGCTTTGTCGTCTCTGACCATCTCGAGCGCCGCCAACGAGCTGTTTGCGACAAGCTGCCGGGCCTGCGGGAAACGCGCCCGCACCTGCGGGCCGGTCAGGAAGTCCTGCTCGATCACCACCCGCAGACCATCCAGATCGGGATTGTCGGAAGCACGCAGGTCGTCGGGGCGGCCCACCAGCGCCAGCGGCGCCTCGCCGTAGGCGGCGGTGTAGACCATGCAACGGGTACGGTCGGCACTCAGACCGACATTCATCACCACATCGATCTCGCCACGACATGCCGCATCCAGCACGGCGGTCCAATCGGGAAAGCGACGGGCCTCGACCTTCACGCCCAACTGACGGGCAAGAAGCGACAGATAATCCGGACCCAGACCCACCTGCTGGCCATCATGGAGGGACTCGAACGGCGGCCAGCCGCTGTCATACTGCCCCACGACGATGCTCGGATGGGTGGCCAGGTACTCGCGCTGCAGGGGACTGAGCGGCAGCAGGCCTGGAACGGCCTGCGCCAACGCTGCCGGCAGCGCCAGTACGGCCAGCAGCAGGACCAGCCCGCGAACAGCCCAGCTACGCATCGGCATCGATCTCCTAGAATCCTGCCAGGGACCGCGATGGTCGCGGCCCGGCCAGCCCGGTGGCCATACTAGAGCATGAGCTTGCGCATCATCATCGCAGACGACCACCCGGTGGTCCGTATCGGTACCCGCGCCGTCATCGAATCGAGCGGGGTCGGCCGCGTGGTCGGCGAAGCCGACAGTGCGCAGGCGCTGATGGGCCTGCTTGGCAGCCAGCCCTGCGACCTGCTGGTCACCGACTACTCGATGCCTGGCAGCCCCCAGGCCGACGGCTTCGCCATGATCGGCATGATCCGCCGCCGCCATCCCGATTTGCCGGTATTGATGCTCAGCGTCTCCAACAACCTGGCCATCCTGCGCATGGTGCTCGACAGCGGGGTGCTCGGCCTGGTCGACAAGAGCTCATCGATGGACGAGCTGCCGCAGGCCATCCAGGCGGTCTATCGCGGCCAGCCCTATATCAGCCGCAGCCTGCGTGAGCGCGTGGAGGCCGCCGGCAGCTGGCGCATGCGCGAAGGTGACGGCAAGCCCTTGTCGCCGCGCGAGGTGGAGGTGCTGCGGTTGCTTGGCACCGGCATGACCGTGAAGGAAATCTCGCTGCAACTGCACAAGAGCGTCAGCACCATCAGCCGGCAGAAGGGTGACGCCATGCTCAAACTGGGCCTGAAAGGCGACGCCGAACTGTTCGACTACCTGCGTGACGGCAGAATCTGAACCCCGCACATCGGACGGTTGAACTTTCAGCCTTGCTTCATGCCGCCTGCCGCTAGATGAATGCGCAAGCCGCACGGTGGGCCAGGCAATGTTCCGGCAATGTTGGAACGCCAGCGTGGACACCACGGCAGCCGGGGCGCCCCAACGCCCTCCCTGCCCAGCGTGGCATGCACCTCACAGGAGAACGAACATGCTCAGTACTTCCACACTCAGCTTCCGTGGTCTGGCGATGGCCCTGGCACTGGTTGCCGGTGTCGCCGTGGTCAGCGATGCCAGCGCGATGTCGAGGAAGGACAAGCGCACCCTGGTCGGCGCCGTGGTTGGTGGCGTAGCCGGCAACCTGCTCTCCAACGGTGATCCCGCCGCAACCGTCGGCGGTGCCGTGGCCGGCGGTGCGATCGGCAACCTGACCACCTCCGACCGCCGCGACCGTCGCTATTACGACAACCGCTACTACGACAATCGCTACGACCGCCGTTACGACCGTGGCTACTACCGCAGCGGCTACTACGACCGCGGTGACGACCGTCGCTGGCAGCGTGAGCGCTACTACGACAACCGCTACTACAACGACCGCGGCCGCCATCGCGGCTGGTAAACAGCGCATCGGCAACGCCGGCGCCGATGCAGGGACGGGCGGGTCGATGACCCGCCCGTTTGCGTTGACCACGCGCATGGCGTTGAATGCGCAGCCTTGGATGTGACTTTCCCTCTCGGGCTGCGGCATGACTTCTTCCTCCCACCGCGTGCAGGGCCTCAACAACGATGAGGTCGCCGCCGACTGGCCGCCGATCAGCGCCGCAGACCTCGCGTGGCTGCGCCAGCGCTTCCCGCAACTGGATGCGGACAGCCCCCCGCATTGGCACAGCCCCCGGCCACTCTCGGCCGCTGCCATCGTCAATGGCGCTTGCGCGCCGGTGTTCATCAAGCGCCACCACCACAGCGTGCGCAGCGCGGCCTGCCTGGAAGAAGAACACCACTTCATCGCCCATCTCGCCGCCGCCGGCGTACCGGTGGTGCAGGTGCTGGCGGCCACCGATGGCCACACGGCGCTCGAACACGGCGAATGGACCTTCGAGCTGCATGCGGTCGGCGTCGGCGAGGACCTGTACCGCGACGCCGTGTCGTGGTCGCTGCTGACCGATGCCGCACAGGCCCGCGAAGCCGGCCGCATGCTGGCCCAGCTGCACCGTGCCGCGGCCAGTTACCACGCGCCACAGCGCAGCACCCACCTGCTGGTCGCGCGCGACGATCTGATCCGCGCCGATGATCCGATCGCGGCCATCAAAGCGGGGCTGCACGAGCGCCCCGGCCTGGCCCGCTATCTCGCGCGCATTCCGTGGGAAGCGCAGCTGCAGCGCGACGTGCTGCCGTGGCATGCCGGCCTGGCCACGCGCCTGCGCGACGAACCGCGCCTGTGGGCGCACAACGATTGGCATGTCTCCAACCTGCTGTGGCGCGAGGGGCAGGTCAGCACCGTGCTGGATTTCGGGCTGGCTTCACCCACCAGCGCACTGTTCGACCTCGCCACGGCGATCGAGCGCAACGCGGTGGCGTGGCTGGAACTGGAGCGCGGCATGGAGGCGGTGCGCATCGATATCGCGCTGGCCCTGCTCGACGGCTACCGCCAGGTGATGCCGCTGTCGGCGGCACGCGTGCACCTGCTGGCCGACCTGCTGCCCATGGTCCATTTCGACTTCGCACTGTCCGAAGTGGAGTACTTCGAAGGCATCACCGGCTCGAGCGCGAATGCCGACGTGGCCTGGCAGCCCTTCATGCTGGGCCATCCGGCATGGTTCCGTACCGCGCCGGGACAGACGCTGCTGCAGGCCCTGCACGCGGCGGCGTGACCCGGTTGGCGCACCGTTGGGGCCAGATCCCTTTCCTGCGGAAAGGGATCTGGCCCCGCAGCCTGAAGGACACCGGCTCGCAAATCCGTACCATTTGTAGTGAAATGGTCACCTGAAGCGGGGGTGCCTGGATCTGCCAGGCTGAGAGAGTCCCTTGGAACCTGATCCGGTTTGCACCGGCGTAGGGAGCTTTGAGCCGCAGCCACACCCCCGTCATGGGCCGGTGCACCTGCGCGCCGTCGCTTCGTCTCCCTTGTTGTCCGAAGACGAACCGAATGAACCGCTGCCTGCGCCCCACCCTGCTCTCCCTCGCCCTCTGCGCCGCCTTGCCGCTGCATGCCAGCGAGGCCGACGCTGCCACCGATGCAGCTGCCACCGGCGCCGAGCGCTCGCCCACCGAACTGGCGGCAGTACGGGTACAGGCCGGCAAACCGAAGACCGATACCGCGCGCGTGAACGCCTTCGGCGGTGGTTCGTGGAAGGACACCCCGGCCTCGGTGAACGTGCTCGAGCGCGATTACCTCGACCGCCGCCAGGTGCGTTCGCTGTCCGAGCTGGCCAGCAACGATGCCTCGCTGGGTGATGCGTACGCGCCGGTGGGCTACTACCAGAACATCGCCATCCGCGGCTTTGCGCTGGACGCCGCCACCGGCTACCGCTTCAACGGGCTGTCCATCGCCGGCGAACAGCGCCTGGCGCTGGAGAACGTGCAGTCGGTGGAGATCCTCAAGGGTGAAGCCGGCCTGGCGGCAGGCGTGATGGCGCCGGGCGGCATCATCAACTACATCGGCAAGCGCCCGGCCGAAGTGCGCACCGCCACCCTCGGCACCGATTCGGAAGGCTCGCGCTACGTCGCCGTCGATGTCGGCCACTGGATCACCCCGCGCTTCGGCCTGCGCCTGAATGCCGCATGGGATTCCAGCAATTCCTACGTCGAGCACGCCGATGGCCGCCGCAACTTCTACTCGCTGGCCGCCGACTGGCTGATCGGCGAGCGCGGCAAGCTGGAAGTGGATGCCAACTACCAGACCAGCTCGCAGCGCTCGGTGTCCGGCTACCAGCTGCTGGGCGCGCGTGACCTGCCGCGCGGCGTCGACCGCGAGCACCTGCTCGGCTACCAGCCGTGGCAGCGGCCGGTGGATATCGCCAGCACCAACATCACCGCCCTGCACACCTACGACTTCAACGATGCCTGGCAGTCGCGGGTCTCGGTCGGCCACAGCCGCTCGGTGATCGATGACAACGTCGCCTTCGCCTACGGTTGCTACTACGCCGCGCAATGCGCCGATGGCAGCGTGCCGGGCAACTACTTCGCGCCCAATGGCGACTACGACGTCTACGACTACCGCAGCCCGGACGACACGCGCCGCAACCAGCAGGCCCGTGCCGAGCTGCGCGGCCGCTTCGAGACCGGCAACGTCGGCCACCAGCTGACCCTCGGTGCCGACTACTTCCGCCGTACCGTGGACAAGCGCCCGAGCGTCAACGAGTACGTCGGCACCAGCAACATCCACGACGCGCAGGTGCCGGTGTTCGCGCCGTCGCCGAAGATGCCCGGCCCCTCCGCACGACGCCTGGACAGCCGCCAGACCGCGTTCTTCGCGCTGGACCGGATGCGCTTCGGCGATGACTGGCAGTGGCTGGCCGGTGGCCGCTTCGTGCGCCTGGACGAGCGCGCCTACGACAAGCGGGGCATCCCGCAGCGGCACAGCCGCCTGTCGCGCTTCCTGCCGCAGACCGCCGTGGTGTGGAAGGCCACCGACCAGCTCAATGCCTATGCCAGCTACGTGCGCGGCATTTCACTGGGCCAGGAAGCGCCGTTCTGGACCAGCAACGCCGACACCTTCCTGCCGTCGGTGCAGTCGCGGCAGCTGGAAGTGGGCGTGAAGTACGTGCCGGTCGAGGCGCTGACGCTGGGCGCAGCCGTGTTCCGCATCTCGCAGCCGTACCAGTACGCCAAGCCGGACAGCAGCGACGTCGGCTACAGCTTCGTCGAGGAAGGCACGCAGACCCACACCGGCCTGGAGCTGACCGCCAACGGCCAGCTGACCGAAGCGCTGCAGATCGTGGCCAGCGCCAGCGTGCTGCAGGCGCGCGCGCGCGACACCGGCACCCCGGCCTATGAAGGCCATCAGCTGGTGAACGTGCCGAAGGTGCGCGCCAGCGTGCACGTGGCCTATGCGCTCCCGTTCGTGCAGGGCCTGGATGTGACCGGCGGCTGGCGCTATGCCGGTGCCAACGTGGCCCGCGCCGACGGCGGCGTACGCGCACCGGACTACTCGGTGTTCGATGCCGGCCTGCGTTTCCAGCATCGCCTGCACGAACGCGCGGTGACCTGGAACCTGTCGGTGGACAACGTGTTCAACCGCTTCTACTGGCGCGATACCGGCAGCAGCGGCGGTGACTACTACCTGTTCCCCGGCGCACCGCGACAGGCCCGCCTGTCGGTGACGTTCGCGCTGTGAGCGGCGTCATGCTCGAGTGGACCGCCGCGCTGTGCAGCATCCTCGGCGTCTGGCTGATGGCCAAGCGCCGGCTGGTGGCGTGGCCGGTCGGCCTGCTGTCGGTGACGCTGTACGGGCTGGTGTTCGCCGAGGCCAAGCTGTACTCGGACACCCTGCTGCAGGTCGCCTTCGGTGGCTTCCTGGTCTATGGCTGGCTCAACTGGCGGCAGCACGCCGCCGATGAGGGCAGCGTCCGCATCGTGCCACTGGCACGCGGCAAGCTGCTGCGTGACCTGGCCATCGGCCTATGCGGCGGCGTGGCGCTGGGGGCGGCCATGCACACCTTCACCGATGCGGCGCTGCCGTGGCTGGACGCGATGCTGACCGCGCTGAGCCTGGTCGGCCAGTGGTGGCAGGCGCGCCGCCACGTGGCCTGCTGGTGGGTGTGGATCGCGGTGGACGTGGTCTACGTGGGTGCCTACCTGTTCAAGTCGCTGCACGTGACCGCAGCACTGTACGTGTTCTTCCTCGGCCTGGCCGTGTTCGGCCTGCGCGCGTGGAGCGCGGCCGCTCGCGAGCCGCAGGTGGCAACGCAGTAGAGCCATGCCATGCGTGGCCGGGGTTTACCGGTAGTCGCCAACCTTGGTTGGCGCGCGTGCCGACCAAGGTCGGCATCTACCAGGCGCATCCACGCAGGGCGTGGCTCTACTGGGTAAGCACCAGGCCCAGCCGCAGCGGCTGGCGCATGTCGGCCGGTGGCGCGGCCTGCAGGGGTGCGCTCTGCAGGGTCGCGCGCAGATCGGCGTCGACCTGGGCATCGCCCAGGCTGTCGAATTCCAGTTTCGAGATGCGGCCGTCCGCCGCGATCCACACACTCACCGGCAACGGCGTCGGCGTGTCCGGGTGTGCCTGCATCCATTCCAGCACGCGCTGCGCCTGCGGCGCCTCCTGCTGCAGGCGCTGCTGCAGCTGGCCGCCCACGGCGGCGGCATAGGCCATCCAGTGCGCGGGGGCTTCCTGCGCGGAAACACCGGCACTGCCCAGTGCCAACGCGCCGAACAGCGCAGCCCATGGCCGCCACCAGCGGCGCGCGCCGGTCCTGTTCCCTGCCATGGTCATCGCCCGTCTCCTGCGCTTCCATCCAGCGGACCATGGTCGGCGCCGCAGATGACAGGCAGATGGCGGGCAGTGATGGCCGGCGCGGTTACTCGCCCAGGTCGGCCAGCACCTTGCGCGAAGGCGCAAAGAAGGTCACGCCGGTGGTGGCGGTGGAGAAGTCGAGAATGCGGTCGTGCAGCGGCGCAGGATTACCGATGAACATGCGCTCGAGCATCGTCTCGATCACCCACAGCCGACGGGTGTAGCCGATGAAGTAGGTGCCGTACTCGCCGCGGCCCGGATTGGCGAACGGCATGTTGTCACGCAGGATCTCGTGCTCGCCGTCGGCGTCCTCGATGGTGCACAGCGTCTTGTGCGACTTCTGCGCATCCGCCGGCGCATCGTCCAGCTCGATGTTGTCGTGCTTGGTGCGGCCGATGATCGCCTCCTGCGCCTCGGTCTTCTGTGCGCGCCAGGCATCGAGGTTGTGCAGGTACTTCTGCACCACCACGTAACTGCCACCCGCGTGGTCCGGGTCCTCGTCACCAACGATGGTGGCTTCCGGCAGTGACAGCCCTTCCGGGTTGGCGGTGCCGTCGACGAAATCAAGCAGGTCACGGCCATCGAAGTAGCGGAAGCCGGCCACGTCATCCACCGTTTCCACTGCATCGCCGAAGGCCATCAGCAGGTTGCGCTCGAACGCCACGATCAGATCCATGGTGCGCGCACGGATGTGGTACAGCAGGTCGCCCGGCGTGGAGACGGCGGTATGGGTGGCACCCTTGATCTCGCGGAACGGCTTCAGTTCACGCGGCGGTGTGGTGCCTACCAACGGCTGCCACACGCGGTGGCCGATGGCCACGTTGCAGGTGAAGGTGCGTTCAATCTCGCGGATGGCGGTGTTCTTGATCAGGTCGTCGGTGCTGGCCAGCACCTCGCGCGCCTTGGCGATCGACGCCTCGTCATCCTTCACCTTCAGCACCAGGAACGCGGCCGAATGGGTCAGCGGTGCGGTGATCTGCTGCGGCTCGTTGTCGAGCGTGTGGTTGAGGGCGGTGATCGGTGCGGGCTGGGAGTTCACGGCGGTTCCTGCTGGCTTGAGGCGGGCGCATCGCGCAGGGCGATGTGCGGGCGATCATAGCCGAAGCCCCTGAGCGGCGACGGAGCGGTTCTCAGTACGCAGCCGATGCTGCGTCCGTTTGAGACGGGAGCACGACGCTGCTAGCCTGCACCCATGAGGCCTGCGGCAGCGGCCCATGCACTTCACGGAGGCAGACGCCGATGTCCCATGCAGCGATGCAGTGGCTGCACGCACCCGCCACAACCGTGGCCCTCGCACTGGTGTTGAGCATCTCCCTTGACGGGCATGTCGCTGCCGAGCGATCCGTTCTTCACCGAGCTCGATCGCTATGGCGCCGATGATTTCAGCGGATGTGCGCGACAGTCCGATGATCTGCTGCAGCGCGGCGGGTACTTTCCCGACGGCGGCGAACGCAGCAGGACCTAGGGGCTGCAACCGCTGGCACAGTACAAGACCACGCTGCCGGAGGCGTATCGCAAGCCGGTCCGCCTGGGCCGCATCCGCCAGGACGCATCACGGGTCGCTGCAGACGTAGTACTGCTGCGGACCGGTCCAGGCGATGCGCAGGCACGGCCCTTCAAGCAGGCCGCGGTCACGAAGCCAGGCAAATACCTTCGCCGGGCACCATTCACGGCCGGCCGAGAACGCTACGCCGAGATCGCGCAGGCCAGCGAACAGACGAGCTTTGCCGATGTCGTCGCCCACTTCAGCACGCAAGGTGGGTGCCTGCCCCTGGAAGCCAAGGGCATGCAGCGCCGCGAGCACGCCTGCGTCCAGCACCACCACCTGCACGGTGCTGCCGTCGGCCTGCTGCACATACGCGGGAATGGGGATCAGCATGCGGTGTACTCTTCCGGACTCGGCCCAGTATGCCCGGTCCGCGACGTGCCCCGGCACGTTTCAACCGACATCACTCCAGACCGCCAGCTCGTAGCCATCCAGATCGTGGAAGTGGAAGCGGCGGCCACCGGGGAACGCGAACACCGCCTGTACGACTTCGCCACCGGCAGCGACTACACGCTGCTGTGCATCGGCCAGGTCCGCGCAGTACAGGATCACCAGTGGACCGCCGTGCGCGCGCACCGGTGCGTCCGAAACGAAACCACCTTTCAGGCGGCCGTCGTCGAACTCGGTGTAGGCCGGACCGTAGTCGGTGAAGTGCCAGCCGAACACCTCGCCGTAGAAACGTTTGCTGCGGGCGATGTCGGCAACGTTGAATTCGATGTTGTCGATGCGGCGTTCGGCATCGTGGGCGGCTGCATGGCTCATGGCGTGGCTCCGTGGTTGGAACCCCAGCTTCGGTCAGCGCGGCACGGCGGTCTTGAACGAAACGGCCATCATCGGCCCCATTCCAGGCGCAGCTGCCGTGCGGTCATGCTGGCAAGCTCGCGCGCCTCGCGGCTGAGATGGGCCTGGTCGGCATAGCCGGCCTCGACGGCCAGCATCGCCAACGAGTGCTGCGGTAGTGCGCGGCTATGACGCAGGAAACGTTGCAGGCGCAGGATACGCTCCAGCGTCTTCACCCCGTAGCCGAACTGCGACTGGCTGAAGCGCCGCAGGCTGCGCGGGCTCAGGCTCAGATGTGCCGCCATATCATCCAGCGTGACGTTCCCACGGGCGAGCGCCTGGAACAAAGCGTGTGCGCGCTGCGCCGGAGTATCCAGCGCGGCCGCACCCATGCGCAGCTGCAGGCATTGCGCCATCCGCTGCAGGCGCTGCGCAGGCGCGGTGTCGCCGATGGAGGCCGCAGCCTCTACCGCCCATCGCCCCTTCAGATCAGCCAGCGGTACCGCCTGGCCGATGATCTCGGCCAACGGCAGGCCCAATGCAGCCAACGCCTGCCCGGGACGGAAGCGTGCACCCAGTACCTGCGCACCGGGTGCCAGTGCCGGATGTGCAGCCACCCGGTCCGGACCGACCACGAACAGCGCGCCGTCGCGCCAGAGGATGTCCACGCAGCCATCGGGCAATACGGTGATGTGCCCATCGGCATCGTCAGGAAGCTGGCTCTGCCACAGCTGGCCGAAGTGACCACGCAACGGCGCCGGATGCTCCTGGTAGGTCGTGCCAGTACCTGCGAGGGAAGAAGGATCGCCCATGCCGCATTGTGGCGCCCCAGCGCCCATAAAAGTGAAGCCCGGCGCGAGGCCGGGCTTCGGTTGGCGTGTGGGAGAGAGAGAGAGTCACACGCCAGCACAACACGCACTAACGACAGGCGTTTGTTACCAGGTGAAGCGCGGGCCCACGAACCACTCGCGGTCGCCGGCCTTGGCCAGCTTCACTTCGCCACTCAGGCCCCAGTTCTGGTTGAACTTGGCGGTGGCACCGACGCGGCCGTAGAACTCGCCGTCCGGGTTGTAGCCGTGCTTCTTGCTGAAATCTTCGTAGCCGGCCATCACGTAGCCTTCCACGTACGGGTTGAACGCGGTGCGCACGCCCACTTCGGTGGAGTAGCCGTTGAAGTCAAGGCCGCGCTTCTCGTCGTACTTCTGGTAGGCAACACGGGCCACCAGGTCGGTGTTCGGTGCGATGCCGTAGTTGTAGCCGACACCCAGGCGCCACTGATCGACGTCATTCTTGAACTTGTCGGTCTCCTGCGCGCTGTAGTCGCCAAAGACGTGGAAGTTCGGGTGCACCGCAACGGAACCCTTCACCTTCCAGCCATCGGCGTCGCCGCCCTTGGCATCGGTGTTCACGTAGCCGCCTTCAACGTAGTTGTACGACAGGCCATCGGTTGCCGATGCAGCGAACGGCAGAGCAGCCAGAAGACCCAGGGCAAGCAGCGAATTCTTGTTCATCGGGACACACCTTTAATCATTTTGGTTTTGTCGGCCGCCCCCTGGGAGGGGGAGAGAGAGGAGGCGGTCGACAGGTGTGAATTATCCGTTAGGGGGTCTAATCGCCCCTGAATATTGAACTGACTGGTGTATAAATAAGGCTGGCGTTCAGGGAACTCCGCATGCCATTGCTGTCAGCTTCGTGTAGGCGCAAGGCTCGACGCTTGATGCGAGCCCTGATCCTGATCGCTTCACCGATCGCCCTGCCCGCAGTACAGGCAACCGAGCGCGCCGTTCCTGCCGGGCACGTCGTCGTGCAGACAGACGATGTCACGCGCTTTTTCCAGGTGCTGGATGCCAACCACGGACGCCCGAGCGCCGACGACCTGCAGCAGGGCTATCTGGATGCGGGCACCGATGCACTGCGCAGCTTCACCGGAAGCCGTATCGGTTCGATGGAGCGCCTTGCCCAGGCCCTCCGTGACAAACCCGCGTTGTTCGCAAAAGCGAGAACCTGCGCGACAGCATTGCCAACGATCCGCACGCGCGTCACCGCGGCCGTCGATCAGTTGGGCACGCTGTTGCCGTCTGCACGCTTTCCCCCGGTCACGGTGCTGGTGGGCCGCGGCAACAGCGGCGGCGTTACCACCGGAGAAGGTGTGGTCATCGGCCTGGAAGCGCTGTGCAACGCAGACTGGATGCAGACCGATGTGGGTGACCGCTTCGTGCACCTGATCGCCCATGAATATGTGCACGTTCAACAGCGCGGCGCGAGCGTCGAAGTCGAGCAGCCCACCCTGCTCTATCAGACCCTGCTGGAAGGCGGCGCCGAGTACGTGGGCGAGCTGATCTCCGGGCAACCGGCCAACGCGCATCTGCAGCGCTGGACGCAGGGCCGCGAATGCGCCTTGGAGCGTGAGTTCGCGAACGAGGCCGCAGGCACCGATCTTTCGAAATGGCTCTACAACGGTCCTGGCGATGACGCTCGCCGTGGAGACCTCGGCTACTGGATCGGCTACCGCATTGCCCGCGACTACATTTCGCATGCACCAGACAGGACGAAGGCCATCATCGCGTTGCTGGACGTGCGCCCCGAAACAGCTGCGTTACTGCTCAACGCGAGCGGATGGCAACCCGCGTGTCCTGCCGGCGAACGCACGGAAACGCAGACGCTGTGATACCCGCTTCATGCTGATGAATTGGCAGTTCTGAACAGGCGCAAGGCGCTGCGCCGGTCTGGATCAGCTCGCCTGATCCCGCTTGTTAATGCAGAGTCAGAAGCGGGCTTCACAGTGCTTCCACGTACTCAAATTCCAGCTGAAAGCGCTTGGTAGCGCCGGGAACAAACGCCGCTATATTCCAGCTTCCCCAGACGAAGGAGGGAGTGCAATGAACCTGAACCCGCAACACATGAAGACGGCCCGCGCACTTGCTGTAGCGCTCATCGCCACCGTCAGCCTTGGCGCCTGCGCCTCATACAAGAACGAGTTTGCAACCATCAACTCGCGTCTCGATCAGCTCGACGTCAAGGTACAGGGTGCTGCGCAGAGCGCGGAGTCCGCCAACCAGTCCGCACAGCAGGCCAATCAGCGCCTGGACCAGATCGAAGGCCGCGTCCAGCAGCTTGAAAGGGCACCTGCCGGCCGCAAGCCGCGCGGGTAATCGCTCCCTCACCGTTTGAATTGATCCACCTCTGTATCGGGAGCCAGTGGCCTTCGCCGGCCACTGGCATCCTTCCAACCAAGATTGCATTGCAAGGAGCCGTCCCATTCGTACTTCCTCCTCCCCTGCACGCCGCGCCCTCCATGCCGCACTGGCCGTGGCACTGGCCGTTGCGTGCAGCGGCGTAGCCAACGCCAAGGACAAGGACAAGGACGCGCCCACGCAACCGGTTGCCGCGGTCGATGAGCTTCCGCCCGACCAGAGCGTCTCCGAGACGGTGATCGAACTGGCCGGCTGGGTCGTCGCCAGCAAGGACAACCAGGGGTATCCGTTCGCGATCATGGACAAGGCGGCTGCGCAGGTACTGGTCTTCGGTGGAGACGGCAAGCCGCGGGGCGCGGCACCGGCGCTGTTCGGTTCGGCCATCGGCGATCATTCCGCACCGGGCGTCGCCAAGCTCGCACTGAGCGCGATTCCCGGCCACGACCGCACCACGCCTGCCGGCCGCTTCATTGGCGGCTACGGCCCCTCCGACGATGCCGGGCGCGTGCTGTGGGTGGACTACGATTCCGCAGTCTCGATGCACCCGCTGCCGCCGGGCAGTCCGAAGGAAAAGCGCGCCGAGCGACTGGCAACGCCCACGCCGGACGACAACCGTGTCACCCACGGCTGCATCAACGTCTCGCCCGCGTTCTACGAGCAGATCGTGCAGTCCACGTTCGAGAAGGGCGGCGTGTTCTATATCCTGCCGGACAAGGATTCGATCGCGAAGACGTTCCCGGAATTCGCGCAGAGCCGGGGCGATGCAAAGGGCGAAGACGAGAAGGGCGCGCGGCGCGCGAGCAGATAGAACACGCTGACATGCTGCCTCGCGGTTTCTCCGCGAACAAGCCTGTCCAAGCACGATCAGAACCAACGGCACGCGTCTTCGCTGGGTGCCATCATTGGCTGATGCCGGCGTCTGGTCGATTGCAGACACCAGGCTGGCAGTCCCCTCTTCAATCACGCCGATATCGCCGGGCGACTCGGCCCTGTTCCGGCATCCGGCTGGCGGTGAAACATGTCGCACTACTATGTCCACAATGGCTACAGTGGCTGGTCCTACGGTACGCCAAGCAATCCCCAGCTGATCTCGCCGGAGGATGCTGCCAGGCTGATGAAGTCCGCTGGACTCAGTTCCATGCAGGTTTCCACCACCCTGCCACCCGCCCAGTATGCCGAGGCCGGAACCCGACTCTTTGACGTGACTGGCGGCAATCGATTCCTGTTCTTTGGTGACTACACCGAGTGTTTTGATGTCGACGCGGGGAAGGTCTCTTCGCCGCTCATCATCGACTGGACGGCGGTCTGACACTGTCGATGTCCAACTGCGTTCTCGGCCCCGCTCTGTCGTCATCGGCTTGGTGCGACACCCTTACGCCACGTCATCAACTTCGACCGATGTCGCATATTCCCCATGCTGCTACGGCCGTTGCGGCGCCTGCGTCTGCGACGGCTTAACAGCATGCAAGAATGCCAAAAGCGTCTTTGATCAAGCATTGAATGCAACTGTTCTGATTGGCACCGCGCAGCAGCACGCGTACAGATGACGTGCCATCGAAAAAGGATGGCCGGGCTTCGAAAACCCGTGCGCTTGTTTGACAACGCTTGCCCGCCGGCGTCACCCCTCGTGGCGCCGGCGGGCAATCCGTCTGCCGGTCATGGCGGGCGGAGCGTGGAGGCCTTGTGCCTGCCGGTTTCAACAAGCGCCCGGTTTTCGAGCCACGTCTCCGCCCGCCACCTTTGCGTGGCGGCTACCGTCTGTCCTGCACGGAGCATTGCCATGACCACACCGGACTTCCCTCGCCTGCATCCACATCACTCGCCCGCCAATGCCGGTGAGCCGTCAGACCAGGCACCTGCGGCCGATCCGAACGCCTTCGTCGCCACGCTCCATCGCATCGGCAAAGGAGCTGCCGCCGATGGCCAGCCCTGGCCCGAACGTCATCAGATGCCCGGCCGGCGCATGGCGATGGGGGATGCGGACTGTGCCGTGGCGGGCCAGCGCGTAACGTTGGAACTGCTGCTGGCCGCCGAGCGTGTTCGGCAGAACGGTGCGGAGAGCGAATACGTGGGTGACCGCGTACTGGAAGGGCTGGCCATGGCCTCGCTGGCGTTGAACGCGCAGATCGGCATGCGGATGCGGCCGGAAGGGTGATACCGGGAACATCGCCTGCTGTTGCGCCGGGCATGGCCCGGCGCTGCAGCGGGCACCACATCACTCGCAGAGCGCGCTGTCTTCCTTCAACGCGGCATCCTGCAGTGGCCGGCGTTGTCCGATCTGCTCACGTTGTTCCGCCGTCGGTTCGCCCAGCCACCACACACGGCAGCGCGCGGTAAGACGGCCGACCATCTTCGACTGATCGGGCGAATACAGCATCGCCAACGCGGTACCGGGGCAGTCGTGGGCCTGGCAGGCGGTATAGAACCACCACGGCTCGCCCTGCAGCACCACCAGTTCGCCAGGCCCGCTGGGCCCGCTCAACAGGCGTTCGCGCAGCGACGGAATCTCTTTGTCGGCGGATTCGGCCGCCGCCGTGTTCTTCATCAGGGCGTTGAACGCGGCCAGCACTTTCGGGTCCTTGCGGCCGCAGTCGTCCACGGTATTGCCGCCCACCAGGGTGAAGAAATGCGTCGCCAGCGGGTTGTCCGCGCAGGTGAGTTCGCCGCCGGCGCTCGGGTCTTCCGGTTCGCCTTCGTTGTCCCACACCGAAGGGTCCACGCCGTCTTCGATGGACGGCGCCTTCTCGACCACCGTTGCCGTGGCCGCAGGTGCTTCTGTGGCCGGTGCCGGTGCGGCGGGTGCTGCATCGGGTGCCGGCGCCTGTCCGCAGGCGGCCAGCAGTGCGACCGTCAGTGCCATCCCTGTGATTCGAATCTTCATTCCGTGTCCTTGTCTGATCTGCGGTGCCGGCGCCACGCGGGCGGCTGCGTGATTCTAACCAGCGGCGCGCTAGGATGGTTCGCCACTTCCCCTCATCGCCAGGGCTTGGATGCATGCGCCGCACACGACTCGCCGTGATCTTCTGCAGTGCCCTGCTGCTGGCATCGCCGGCCATCGCCCACGATGCTGAAGGCGCGAAGCCTGCACAGCCCCTCCCGGGTGCAGCACTGCCCGCGCCGCTGGACCGCGTACTGCGCGACTACGAGCAGGCGTGGCGGAGCGGCGATGCCAGGGCGCTGGCAGCACTGTTCGCCGAAGATGCTTTCATCCTGCAGAGCAACCAGGCGCCGGTGCGTGGACGCAGTGCGATCGAAGCCGCTTATGCCGGCCAGGGCGGCAGCCCGTTGCGGCTGCGTGCGCTGGCGTACTCGGTGGAGGGGAACGTCGGCTACATCATCGGTGCCTACACCTATGGCAACACCGTAGGAGACACCGGCAAGTTCACGCTGACGCTGAAGCGCGTGGGCGATGGACCCTGGTTGATCTTCTCGGACATGGACAACGGCAACGCGCCGCCGCGGGCGCGGTGATGGACGCCGCAGGTTCCGAGGTAGATCCACGCCATGCGTGGATGGGGCGCGCAGAAAAAACCCCGGCACGTGGCCGGGGTTTTTCGATTCACTTGAACAGCGTGTCCGGATATTCCGGCTTCTGTTCCCGCGCCAGCAATGCGCGCAGGCCTTCTTCAGGTGTCTGCTCGCCGTGCAGCACGGCACGCACGCGGTCGGAGATCGGCAGGTCGATGCCATGGCGGCGCGCCTGTCGCATCACTTCGTCGGCGGTCTGCACCGACTCGACCACCTGGCCGATTTCACGCACGGCGTCCTGCAGCGTCTGGCCACGGCCCAGGGCCAGGCCCAGGCGGCGGTTGCGCGACAGGTCACCGGTGCAGGTCAGCACCAGGTCGCCCAGGCCGGCCAGGCCCATCAGCGTTTCCGGCTTGGCACCGATCGCAGCGGCCAGGCGCAGCATCTCGTTGAGGCCACGGGTGATCAGGCCGGCACGGGCGTTGAGGCCCAGCTGCATGCCATCGGCCACGCCGGTAGCCACGGCCAGCACGTTCTTCATCGCGCCGCCCAGCTCGGCACCGACCATGTCGTCGCCGGTGTAGGCGCGGAACGCCGGGCCATGCATCGCCTCGGCCACCGTCTGCGCGAACTCGGGCACGTCGCCGTGCACGGTGATCGCGGTCGGCAGGCCCTGGGTCACTTCCTTGGCGAACGACGGCCCGGTGACGACGGCCAGCGGCACGTCCTCGCCCAGCACTTCGCGCGCCACTTCATGCAGGAAGCGGCCCGAACCGGGTTCGAAGCCCTTGGTGGCCCAGGCCACGCCGGCACCGGCCGGGCGCAGCGGCGCCAGCGCGCGCACGGTTTCACCGAACGCGTGCGACGGGGTCACCACCAGGATCCAGGCCGCGCCTTCCACCGCCGACGCCAGGTCGGTGGTGGCACGCAGGCTGTCCGGCAGCGGGATGCCCGGCAGGTAGCGCGGGTTCTCGTGGCGCTGGTCGATGGCCTCGACCATGGCAGCGTCGCGCCCCCACAGCACGGTCGGGTGACCGTGCCGTGCGAGCAGGCTGGCCAGCGCGGTTCCCCAGGAACCGGCGCCCAGCACGGCGATCTTGTCAGCGGTAGTGCTCATCCGTGACGTCGCGGCAGGAATCAGGCGTTGCCAGCCGGCTCGGAGTCAGCCAGCGACGGTGCGTCGCCCTGCTCCTGGCGCTGGCGCAGGGTTTCTGCGTACAGGCCTTCGAAGTTGATCGGCTGCAGGAAGAACGGCGGGAAGCCGCCGGCCTGGATCAGGTCGCTGATCAGCTGGCGCACGTACGGGAACAGGATGTTCGGGCACTGGGTGCCGAGCAGCACGTCGATCGACTGCGGGTCCAGGCCGACCAGGCCGAACACGCCGGCCTGCTTCACTTCGGCCACGTAGGCGGTGCGCTCACCGGCCTGGCAGGTCAGGGTCACGGCCAGCACGACTTCGAAGGCGTTCTCGCCCAGGCGCTGCACCTGCTGGTTCAGGTTGAGCTGCAGTTCCGGCTGCACCTGGTCATTGAAGATGGTCGGAGCGTTCGGCGACTCGAAGGAGACGTCCTTGACGTAGATCTTCTCGACGGTGAAAGCAGGGCCGGTGGCGGCATCGACCGGCGCAGCGGCGCCGTTGGTGATCTCTTCGGACATTTCCAGTAACTCCAGGTGAATGCAATGAAAACGATGGTCGAACTACTGCGATGGGGGCGGGATCAGGCCCATACAAGGCCGGATCCGCCACCTGCGGCAATCAGTTGCGGCCCTTGACCAGCGGCAGCTCGGCCTGCTGCCAGGCGGGAATGCCGCCGTCGAGCACGTAGACCTTCTCGAAGCCGGCCTTCTTCAGCGCCTTGGCGGCGGTTTCCGAGGCGTTGCCGCTGCGGCACACCAGCACCACCGGCGACTGCTTGGCATTGGCCACCAGCTTGTTGTCCGGGCCGAAGGCACTGGCCTGGGCGTTGCGGCTGCCGGCGATGTGGCCCTTCTCGAAGTCACCGCTGGCCGACAGGTCGACCACCACCGTGCCGCCCGCGTTCATCAGCTGGGTCAGTTCGGCGGGCTTGATGCCCTTGAAGCCCCGGAACAGGCGGCGGATCTCGGTGACGATGATGGCCACGGTCAGGCCGACCAGGGCCGCGGACAGCATCGGGTTTCGGCCTGCAAAGGCCAGCAACTCTTCGTAATTCACTCAGGTCACGGGTCGATTAAGCGGGCGCCGATTGTCGCACAAGCCGGACGCGGCCCGTCACTGCCCCTTCCACAGGTCCGGCAGGCCAGCGGTCTGCCACCAGCGCTTGGCCTCCGGGTCCCAGCGCCAGCGCTCGACCACCACCACGGTGCGTTCGGCCTGGGTGTTCTGGTTGATCACCCCGATTTCGACCCGGCGCTCGACCTGGCCCCCGTCCAGCGAGGCGCTGCTGCGCTCGCGGTAGGACGACACGCGCAGCTGCGCGTAGCGGTTGAGCTCGAACTCGGTGGGCGGCTTTTCCTTGCGCAGCTTCGGGTCGAGGTAGCCGATGGCATCGTCCATGCTGCCCCAGCGGATGGTCGCCCCGTAGGCGATCTGGGTCTCTTCCAGCAGCTTGCGCTGCTTGCGGCTGAGGTCGTCGGCCGAGGCCACGGCGCTGGCCAGCAGCAGGGAACAGATCAGGAACTGGATCAGGCGGCGCATCGGTGGTTTCCCCAGAACGTCAGCCTGCCATCCTACCCTTTGGCGAAGGCAACGAAGCGACCGCTGAACTCGGCGGCGGGCTTGCCATCGGCACCGGGCTGGGTGGCGATGATGCTGATGCGGGCCTTGCGGCGCTGGCGGAAGGTATTCAGGAAGGCATCCCAGCCGGTGGCTTCGGCCGCCTCGGCATGGGCGTGCAGGTCTTCGTAGACCGGTGCCAGATAGCGCAGGTTGCTGTCGGCCACGTAGACCTCGGCGTCGTGGCCGGCCAGACGCAGGCGCAGGCTGACCAGCGCCCAGCCGGACAGGGTCAGCACCGAGGCCAGGCTGCCGCCGAAGGCGTTGCCCTTGTCGTTGACGTTGGCGGCCAGCGGCGCGGTGATGCGCAGCACGCCATCTGCATAGCCGTCGAGCTGGATCTGCATGGCGCGGACCGCCGGCATGCAGTCCAGCACGTCCTGCAGGGCGGCCAACGAGGAAGTCAGGGCATCAACGGGCATTGGAGCAGCGACCACGACAACGAAGGGCCCGCATAATGCAGGCAATGGCCGACCATACGATACCCACTGGCGCCGCCGGTTCCGACGCGGGCTGGACCCTCGTTTCACTGCGCCCGCAGGGCCAGCATGTGGCGCTGCGCCGCGCCGTTGCTGGGCTGGGCGGGCATGTACTGGCGCTTTCACCGTGGCGGTTGCAGCGCCTGCACGGCACGCCAGTGGTGCGCCAGCTGCAACGCGCGCTGAACTGCGATCGGGTGGTGTTCACCAGCCCGGCCGCCGTTGCCGCGGCCGCTTCCCTGCTGCCGCTGGCCGAGGCGCAGCGCAGCCCGTGGCTGACCGTGGGCGAAGGCACCGCGCGCGCATTGCAGGCGCACGGCATCACCGATGTGCACGCACCGCAGCGGATGGACAGCGAAGGCCTGCTGGCGCTGCCGGTACTGGCGCACGTGCAGGGCCTGCGGATCGGCCTGGTCACCGCCCCCGGTGGCCGCGGACTGATTGCCGCGCAGCTGCAGGCGGCGGGCGCCACGATCGAACGCGCCGACGTCTACCAGCGCCGCCTGCTGCGCCTGCCTCCCCGCACGCTGGCTCGATTGGCGCATTCCGCGCAGCCGTGGGTGCTGGCGGTGAGCAGTGGCGAAGCGCTGCAGCATTTCTGGCAGCAGCTTCCGCCCGCATTGCGGCAGCGATTGCAGGCGCGCGCGACTGCGGTGGTGGCCAGTGATCGCCTCGGCGAACAGGCCCGGGCACTGGGCCTGCAGCACGTTGTGCGTGCGGCCGGCCCCACCACCGCGCAGCTGGTGGCGGCTGCACACGCCACGCTCACCGTCCCGGCAGCGACCTGAACAGGGACGTGGGTCACGCTTGCCGCTGCCGTCGGCAACAGTGATGCTGTGCACAACGCGGCCTGCCGGCCCTCGACCGGCGACGTTGCCGACAAGGAAGCCCGATGAACGACACTCCGCCCGTTTCCCCGCCCCGTCGACCCGTGCGCTGGCTGCTGCCGCTGGCCGGTGTGGTCGTGCTTGGCGTGGGCGGCTATGCCGGCTGGTACGTCTGGCAGCAGCAACAGAGCGAACAGGCGGCGCAGGCACAGACCACCGCCGTGCAGCTGCAGGGCCTGGAGGCCACGCTGGACGCGCTGCGCCGCGACCAGCGCGCCAGCAGCCAGCGCCTGCAGGACGCAGCCGCCACCAACCGCGTGCTGCGCGACGAGATGCTGGGCCTTTCCCAGCGCAGTGCATTGCTGGAAGAGAACCTGGCCAAGCTGGCCGACAGCGCCAACCAGGGCCGCCAGGCGGTACAGCGCGATGAGGCCGAACTGCTGTTGACCCAGGCGGCGCAGCGCTTGAACTACGCCGATGACGTGGAAGGCGCGCGCCGCCTGTATGCACAGGCCGCCACCGCACTGGCCGATCTGCCTGACAGCGACGGCCTGAACCTGCGCCAGGCACTGGTACAGGAACGCGATGCACTGGATGCGCTGGGGACCGGCCCGCGCGTGCAATCGCTGCAGCGGTTGGATGCGCTGGCCAAGGCCTTGCAGGGCCTGCCCTCGCAGGTGAGCGGCAGCGCTGCGACCAACACCGCCAGACCGTGGTGGCAGTCCACGCTGGCACCGTTCGTGGACATCACCCCGAGCCGCCAGAATGGCCCGCTGACCGCCGCCGAACGCCGCAACGCCGACGACGCGCTGCAGCTGGAACTGACCCTGGCGCGCGCCGCGATCGAACGCGGCGACCGCACCGGCCGCGATACCGCGCTGGAACGCGTGGAGCACTGGGCGCAGCGGCGCTGGCCGGATTCACCGGCCCTGCGCGCGCAACGTGCTGAACTGAAGGCCTTGCGCGAGCTTCCGCTGCAGGCCAGCAACAGCATTCTTGGCAGCACCCTGCAGCAACTGCGCACCCAGACCGACCGGAGGTAATCCCGCATGAAACCCCTGCAATCCCTGGTCGTGCTGTTGCTGGCCGTGGCCATCGGCGTGGTGGCCGCGCAATGGCTCGGCGCCGATGACCTCAACCGCTTCGGCGAAGTGACCCTGCGCTACGGCGGCTACGACTACCACAGCAACCTGCCGAAGGTGGCGCTGCTGTCGGTGATCGCGGTGCTGGTGCTGTGGCTGCTGTGGAGCCTGATCGCCGCACCGTTCCGTGCCTGGGGCCGCTACCGCCGCAAGCAGGGCCGGGTGCGCCTGATCGACGGCCTGCAGGCCTATGAGCATGGCCAGTGGCAGCGTGCGGAGAAGCTGCTGGACGGCGCCGCCAAGGATCCGGAAGTGAGTGCGGTGGCGCTGGCCAATGCCGTGCGCAGTGCACAGGCACGTGCCGATGGCCCCGCTGGCGAGGCGCTGCTGCAGCGCCTGGGTGAGAGCGATGCCACCCTGCAGGCGCTGCTGCGTGCAGAACAGCTGCTGGCGCGCGATCTGCCGGTGGATGCGATCAACGCGCTGGACGTAGCCGCGATCCAGCCGCTGCCGCCGCGTGGTCTGTGGCTGCGTACCGAAGCGCTGGCACAGGCCGGCCGCGCCCACGAGGCCTATGGCCAGCTGGGTGCACTGCGCCAGAGCAAGGTGCTGCCGGCCGACGCCAACAGCGAACTGGAAGCACGCCTGGCCGCACAGGCGCTGCTGGAAGCAGCCGACGTCAATGCGCTGGCCGCGCAATGGGAAGCCACGCCGAAGGCACTGCGACCGACCCCGGATGTGGTGGGTGCGTATGCCAGCCGTGCGGTGGCCCTGAACTGGGATGAGCCGGCGCTGCTGGCACTGGAACACGCTCTGGACCAGCGCTGGGACGATGAGCTGGTGGCCTTGTATGGCCGTCTGCCCGCCGAGCGCCTGGCGACGCGCCAAGCCAACCTGGCGCGCTGGCGCAACGTGCACGACAGCTCGGCCGCGCTGCGCCTGGCACAGGGCCGCGTGGCACTGGGCCAGCAGCAGTGGGACGCCGCCGATGCGTTCCTGCACGAAGCCATTGCCGCGGGCGCGGGTGCACCGGCATGGGAAGCGCTGGGTGAACTGTTTGCGCAGCGTGGCGATCATGCGCTTGCCGCGCAGTGCCTGGCCAATGCGCTGCGCCTGCAGCGCGGCGAGGACAGCGTGGAGCTGGTGCGCGGCACCGAAGCGCCGCTGCGTGCCACGGTGGAGGAGCAGCCGGTTACGGTGCAGCCGCCGGTGTATGACGCCAACGAAGAGCGCGACGAATTCGGCAATCCGCGGTTGCCGTGAAGCGTGCCGACCCACGGTCGACACCCACCGGAGCAAGAAAAAACGCCGCCCATCGGGCGGCGTTTTCGTACCAGCGTTGCCGGCCAGCGGCCGGCACTACCGTGATGCTCAGCGCTCGACGATCGCCACCACGCCCATGCCGCCGGCGGTGCAGATCGACACCAGCGCGCGGCCACCGCCGCGTTCGGCCAGCTGCTTGGCGGCGGTAGCGATCACGCGCGCGCCGGTGGCGGCAAACGGGTGGCCAGTGGCCAGCGACGAGCCCAGCAGGTTGATCTTGTCCGGGTCGATGCGGCCCAGCGGTGCATCCAGGCCCAGGCGGTTGCGGCAGTAGTCCTCGCTCTCCCACGCACGCAGGGTGCACAGCACCTGTGCGGCGAAGGCTTCGTGGATCTCGTAGATGTCGAAGTCCTGCAGGGTCAGGCCGTTGCGCTTGAGCATCTCCGGCACCGCCACGGTCGGCGCCATCAGCAGGCCTTCGCCATGCACGAAGTCCACCGCAGAGACATGCGCATCGCGCAGGTAGGCCTGCGGCTCATGGCCGTGTGCACGCGCCCACTCTTCGCTGGCCAGCAGCACCGCGGCGGCACCGTCGGTCAGCGGGGTGGAGTTGGCGGCGGTGAGCGTGCCGCGGCCGGAGACCTTGTCGAACGCCGGCTTCAGCGTCGCCAGCTTTTCCAGCGAGGTATCCGGGCGCAGGATGTTGTCACGCTCGACGCCACGGAACGGTGCGATCAGGTCGTTGAAGAAGCCGCGCTCATAGGCCGCGGCCAGCTTCTTGTGCGACGA
Source organism: Stenotrophomonas maltophilia (assembly GCF_003205835.1). Classification (GTDB taxonomy): domain Bacteria; phylum Pseudomonadota; class Gammaproteobacteria; order Xanthomonadales; family Xanthomonadaceae; genus Stenotrophomonas; species Stenotrophomonas riyadhensis. Next base: position 145,131 of record NZ_CP029773.1, on the reverse strand, counting down.
CACCGCCCACTCGTCCTGCGAGTCACGCGAGATGTTCCATTCCTTGGCCATGTCCTCGCAGTGGTCGCCCATGCTCTTGCCGGTGCGCGGCTCGGCCACGCCCGGGAACTCGGGCTTGAGCTCGGAGAACTTGAAGCCAGCGGTCAGCGCGCGGATCTTGTCGCCAGTGCTCTTGGCACGGTTGGCGGCCAGCAGGCGCGCGCGCAGCTTCTTGCCGTAGACGATCGGCACGTCGGAGGTGGTATCCGAACCGCCACCGATGCCCGATTCGATCTGGCCCAGCGCGATCTTGTTGGCGACAGTGATGATGCTGTCCAGCGAGGTGCCGCAGGCGCGCTGCAGGGTGATGCCCGGGGTCAACGGCGACAGGCCGGAAGACAGCGTGGCTTCGCGGCCCAGGTTCCAGTCGCTGGAGTGCTTGATCACCGCACCCATCGCCACTTCACCCAGCTGCTGGCCATGCAGGCCGAAACGTTCGACCAGCGCGCCCAGCGTACGGACCGACATGCCGAGGTTGCCGACATCCGAATACGCGGTGTTCTGGCGGCAGAACGGAATGCGGACGCCACCGAGGATGGCGACGGGACGAGCGTTGGGCATGGAGATACCTGGCATGGATGAGGGTGTCTGCAACATGGCCTGCACGACGGAGCAGGCATAATGGAGCCAAGTGTAGCTGCCGCCCTGTGATGGGCCAACCGTGGAACCATGAGCAAACCCGACCCCGCGATGAATGCCCTTGGCGTGCTGGCCCTGGAACTGGCCGGCGGCGAAATCCCCCGCCAGGCGGTGCTCAGCGCTGAACAGGCCGGTGAACTGGCCGAACGCGTCGGCCGTGACCTTTCCAAGCTGGTGCCGCAGGTGGCCGAGCTGGACCTGGTGTTCGCCGCCGCCCATTTCGACCCGGCCGAAGTACTGCGCCCGGGCTGGCCGATCCATCGCCGCCTGGAAGAACTGCAGATGCGTGCCCCGGGCCGTAACCAGGGCCCGCGCCTGCTGGCCTTCGGTACCGATGCCAACGGTGACGTGCCGCTGCCGTTCCAGGCCGATGCCAGCCTGGTGGGCGGTGGCCTGCGCGTGGTGCCGTTCCTGCTGACCGGCAGCGACGTGGCCACCACCAACGCAGTGGCCAATGCGCTGGAAGAAACACTGCTGGCCAACGGCATGGCGCATGCCGATACCGCATTGATGGCGCAGAACACCTTCGGTGCGCGCATCGAGCATGCGCGCTATTTCACCGTGAACGACCTGGCCGCGATGATGTCGATGCAGTACGACAACCAGGGCCTGGCCGCGCTGTGGCCGCTGATCGAGACCGCGATCATGGCCCCGGGCGAGGACGAATGGCTCAACGCCGCGCCCGAGCCGCTGCTGCGCTACACGCACGGCGAGGCACGCATGGCGCTGTTCGATCCGGCCGGCTGGTGCGCCCACTACAACCACGGCAAGAACGACTGTGACCGCCTGAAGGGCATCTACGAGCAGTTCCTGATGCGCCAGCGGCAGATGGCCGCGGTGCTGGAAGCGCACGGCGTGCCGGTGCTGTTCGTGCACTGCGAGGCCGGGCAGGACGCGCGCGAGTTGCTGGCGCGCTGATCCGGGTGGCCTGTTGGTAGTGCCGGCCGCTGGCCGGCAACCTCCGGATCTGCGATTGCCGGCCAGCGGCCGGCACGACCGATCAGGAAAAACGCCGGCTTGCGCCGGCGTTTTCCATTTCCAGCAGGAGCGCTCTTACGGCGCCTTCTGGATCACCGCACACGCCAAGCGCGCGCCGGCATTGCCGGTCGGCTGGGTCTTGTAGTCGTCCGCATCGGCGTGGACGATCAGGCCGCGGCCGATGATGTCGAAGTCATCGCCCTTGCCGATGTTGACGTTGCTCGACACCGGGCCGTCGATGGTGGCCACGCCCTTGTCGTCGGCCTTGATGTTGGGCATGTCGCCGCCGTGGTGCGGATCGGTGGCCACATTGCCATGATCCTGGTGACCCGGGTTGAAGTGGCCGCCGGCGCTCATGCCGTCCGGCGCGCTGCAGTCGCCCTTTTCGTGGATGTGGAAGCCGTGCTCGCTGCCCGGCTTCAGGCCACTGATCTGGCCGGTCACGTGGACCTTGCCGTCGACCACCTTGAAGGTAACGCTGCCCTTGGCCTCGTTGCCCTGGGTCGGTGCCAGCTCGGCGGTGGCCGACGCATCGGCCGCCGGGGCGGCAGCAGGTGCCGGGGTTGCAGCCGGTTCGGTGGTTGCACCCTCGGCCGGCGCGGCCGGCGGGGTTTCAGTCTGCGGAGCGGCCGGCTGCTGGCCGCAGGCCGCCAGGCCCAGCGCGGCGATGGCCGCAAACAGCGAAGTGTGGATCAGACGCATTGGAATCTCTCCCTGGATGAAGCCTGCGGTGATCAGCGGACAACCCGGATCACGCCACAGGCGATGCGGACACCGGCATTGCCGGCGGGCTGGCTGCGATAGTCGTCGGCGTTGGCATGCACGACCAGTGCACGTCCGGCGATATCGGTGGCGGCGCCTCCGCCAAGGGTAACGCCCTTGAGGTGGATATCGACGTTGGCGCGGCCCTGGGCATCGGCACGCAGGTTGTCCATGTCGCCCAGGTGGTGCTTGCCGGTGCCGGCGCGACCATGCGCGGCGCCACCGGGGTTGAAGTGGTTGCCGGCACTGCTGGCATCCACCGCGCTGCAGTCGCCGCGCTCGTGGATGTGGAAACCGGCCTGCTGCATCGGCTGCAGGCCACCAATCAGCCCGGTGATGTGGATGCCACCGGGCTCCACCATCAGCGCGATGCGGCCACTGACGATGCTGGCCGAGGCCGGCGACAGGTTGGCCTCGCCCTGTTTCGCGGCGCTGACCACGGTCGGCGGCGGCGGGGTGGGCCCGGCCTTCTTCGGTGCGCTGCCACAGGCAGACAGCAGCACGGCGGCGGACAACGGCAGGATGGCAAAGGACAGACGCATCGAAGACTCCTTGCAGGTGACACTACGGACGGCATCGTCCATGAACGATCAACGGTTCGGCAAGCGGGCGCGAGGATCGCGTGCAGGGACCGTTCAATGGCCCCCGCGGCGGCGCCCGGCGCCCAGCTTGCGGGTAAGGGTATTGCGACCGAGACCGAGGCGGGCAGCGGCTTCGGCACGGCGGCCGTGGGTGATCTGCAGCGCGGCCTCCAGCAGGGCATGGTCGACCCGCTCGCGCACCTGCGCGTGCAGCCCTTCCACGCCTTCGGCCAGCTGACGGCGCGCCCATTCGGCCAGCAGCGCTTCCCACTGGCCCGGATCGGCTGCGCTGGCACTGTTGCGGCGGCCCCGCGCGCGGTTCAGCGCGGTATCGACATCGGCCACGCCGATGGTGTCGGCGGCGGCCAGCGCAGCCATCCGCCAGCACACGTTCTCCAGCTCGCGCACGTTGCCCGGCCAGTCGTGTTCGCGCAGCGCCTGCAGGGCCGCAGCGGTGAGGCGCTTCGGCGGCGTATCCAGCTTGCGCGCGGCGGCCGCCAGGAACGTGCTGGCCAATTGCGCGATGTCCTCGCGGCGCTCGCGCAGCGGCGGCAGCTGCAGGCGCACCACGTCCAGGCGGTGCAGCAGATCGGCGCGGAACCTGCCCTGCGCGACCAGGCCTTCCAGGTCCTGGTGGGTGGCGGCCACCACGCGCACATCGACGCGGATCAGTTCACGGCCACCGACGCGGAAGAACTCGCCCTGCGCCAGCACGCGCAGCAGGCGGGTCTGCAGTGGCAACGGCATGTCACCGATCTCATCCAGGAACAGCGTGCCGCCGTTGGCCTGCTCGAAGCGGCCGATATGGCGGCGTTGCGCACCGGTGAAGGCACCCGCTTCGTGGCCGAACAGCTCACTTTCCAGCAGTTCGGCCGGAATCGCGGCGGTATTGAGCGCGACGAACGGGCCCTGCGCACGCGGCGATTCGCGATGCAGCGCATTGGCCACCAGTTCCTTGCCGGTGCCGGTCTCGCCGGTGATCAGCACCGCCAGCGGCGCCTGCGCCAGGCGGCCGATGGCACGGAACAGCGCGCGCATCGGCGGGGTATCGCCCACCAGTTGCGGCGGCTGGTCGCTATGCGCTTCGGCCGTAGGTGTGGGCGCCGCCAGTGCCGGTGCAACTGCCGGCAGCACACGCTGGGCCAGCGCCACGGCATCGTCCAGGTCGAACGGCTTGGACAGGAATTCATGCGCGCCGCCGCGGAACGCACCGGCCGTGCTGGCCACATCGGTGTAGGCCGACATCACCACCACCGGCAGCTGTGGCAGCGCGGCCTTGAGCTTGTCCAACAGCACCAGGCCATCGTCGCCGGGCATGCGCACATCGGTGAACAGCAGCGCCGGCGGCGGGCCTTCGCTCAACGCCTGCAGGGCGGGAGCGGCACTGTCGAAATCGACGACCTGGTAGCCGGCTTCGCGCAGCGCGGTACACAGCACGAAGCGCACGGCACGATCGTCATCGACCACCCAGATGCGCTGTGCGACGGTGGAAGGTTCAGACATCGCGCGGGGCCTCCTCGGCCGGGGCGGCGCCGCTGATGATCGGCAGCAGCAGGGTGAACACGGTATGGCCCGGGCGCGAACGGTAGGTCAGCGTACCGCGATGCTCGCGCGCGACCTGCTGGGCCAGCGCCAGGCCCAGGCCAGTGCCTTCGGCGCGGCCACTGACCAAGGGCAGGAACAGGTGCTCGGCCAGCTCCTCGGGCACGCCACGGCCGTCGTCGGCGATCTCCAGGCGCAGCGCCAGCGTGTGCAGCTGCTCGGCGATGCGCACGCCATGCTCCACGCGGGTGCGCAGGGTGATGCTGCCGGCGCCGGCCTGGATCGCATTGCGCACCAGGTTCCACACCGCCTGGGTGAGGCGGTCGGCGTCGCCGTGGAATTCGGGAATGCTGGGGTCGTAGTCGCGCTGCAGGCGTACCGCCCAGCCGGCCTCGTTCTCGGCCAGGCGCAGCACGCGTTCCAGCGCGGCGTGGATGTTCAGTTCGGCATGCGGTGCAGCCGGGGCCGGCGACAGCAGCTGGTCGAGCAGGCCGTTGAGGCGCTCGATCTCGGAGCCGATCAGTTCGATCAGCTCACGTTCGCTGGCGTCGCGCTGGGCCGCGCGGCGGGCCAGCAACTGGGCCGCGCCCTTCAGCCCGGCCAGCGGGTTGCGCAGCTCGTGGGCCAAGCCCTTCAACGCCGCACTGAGCGCGCTGGGCAGGGCCTGGGTCGGGTCCAGCCCGGGGAATTCATCGACCGGATGCGCCTCCAGCAGCCAGCCGCCATCGTCGCGGCGGCTCATCCAGCCCTCGGCGAAGCGCGGCGCCTCGCCGGGCACCGCCAGCGCCAGCCGGTTCAGGCGCAGGCTGTCGCGCTCATCGCGAGCCAGGAAATGGGCCAGTGCCTCGCCCTGCACTTCCAGTGCGGCCAGCGGCCGCCCCAGCAGGCGCCGGACGCTGACGCCCAGCCAGCGGGCGAAGGCCGGATTGCAGCCGGCGATGCAGCCATCGGCCCCGGCCCAGGCCAGCGGCGTGCCGAGGGCATCGAGGGACGGTGGGGGCGCGGGGTCGGACATTGCACCAATGTAGTGCAAAACGCGGATCCGGGGTCGGATCCCTTTCCGTCAGGAAAGGGCTCCGACCCCGGCCGGGCAGCGTTACACCGGGTAGCCGGTGGCTTCCCGGGCCTTCTTCCAGGCGCTTTCGAATTCGCGCGCGCTGATCTCGTCGTCTTCGTCGAAATCCAGGAACGACACCGGCTGGTCGGCCAGCAGGAAGCGGTCGTCGCTGTGGGCATGCTCGTCGGCCCAGACCATCTTGGTGCCGTAGATCTCCACCTGGCGCACGATCTTCTCGCCACGGGCTTCCATCAGCACGTTGCCCTTGCCCAGGCCCGATTCGGCCCAGTGCTTGTAGTACTTCTTCGCGGCGGATTTCGCGCCGGATTTTGCGTTGTGCTTTGCGTAGGTCATTGCAGGGGTCCTGGCCGCAGCGGCGGCCGGAGAGTTCGGAATGGCGCCATTATCAGGCATCCGGGGTCGGAGCCCTTCCCTGCGGAAAGGGATCCGCCCCCTGTCGGTTCAGTTCGGCAAGGCCACGCCCTTCGGCCACAGCATCCAGATGTTGCCCTTCTGCTTCATGTCACCGGCCAGCTTGCCGGCGGCATCGCCGCTGCCCCAGTACAGGTCGGCGCGCACTTCGCCGGCAATGGCGCCGCCGGTGTCCTGCGCGGCCACCGGGCGCACCACCGGGCTGCCGTCGGGGCGCGTGGTGGACAGCCACAGCAGGCTGCCCAGCGGCACCACGGTGCGGTCCACCGCCACGCTGTAACCAGCGGTGAGCGGCACGTTCAGTGAACCACGTGGACCCTCCGGGCTGTCCGGGTTGCGCACGAAGAACACGTAGCTGGGATTGCTGCGCAGCAGTTCCGGCACGCGCGCGGGATGGGCCCGGGCCCAGGCGCGGATCGCATCCATGGTGACGTCTTCCTTCTTCAGCTGGCCCTGGTCCACCAGCCAGCGACCGATGGCGCGGTAGGGGTGGCCATTCTGCTCGGCATAGGCCAGCCGTACCTGCGTGCCGTCGCCCAGGCGCACCCTGCCCGACCCCTGGATCTGCAGCAGCTGCAGGTCCATCGGGTCGGTCAGCCAGGCCAGTACCGGGGCCTTGGCGCCCTTGGCCGCGATGGTGCCGGCGTCGTCATAGGGCTTGAGCACCTTGCCCTCGACGCGCCCGCGCAGGCGCTTGCCCTTCAGCTCCGGGTAGACGCTCTCCAGCTGCACCACGATCAGATCATCCGGCGTGCCGTATACCGGCACCGTCGCCTTGTCGGTACGGGTAAGACTGCCGGGGTAGATCGGCTCGTAGTAGCCGGTAATGAGCCCGTCGGCCTGGTGGCCGCCGGCACGCAGTGCATAGACATCCAAATCGCGCTGCAGGAACTGGCGGATCGCCGCCGGGTCCTTGTCCGAAACCGTCGCGGCGGTGGCGCAGGGTTTTGCCCAGACCGCATCGTTCTTCAGGCGCGTGCAGCTGCTGCGCCACGCAACGAAGCCGGCCTGCAGATCGCTGTCGGAGACCGGTGGCAGTGCACTCCATGCGGCCTTGGCATAGGTGGCCGCGGGCGGCGTGACCGGCGTCGGCACTTCGGTTCCGGTGCGGGGAGCGGTGGTGGAGCAGCCGGCGAGCACGGCCGCTGCCAGCAGGATGCAGTGCCTGCGCTTGAAGAAGGTGGCGGAATCGATCATGTCGCCATGGTGGAGTGCCGGCCGCTGGGCGGCAACCCAGCGCGGGGTCAAGCGTTCATGCGCCGGATCAGGGCGTCTGCAGCAGCAGGGAATGCAGGATGCGGGCGTCTTCGGCATCCAGCGTCTTCGGCAGGTCGTCGCGGCCACGGAAGCGGCGATGGAAGGCGGCGACGGTGGCGTCCCGGTTGTCGAGCGGATAGCCGAAGCGGGCCAGCGCATTCCACGCGTCGAAGCCTTCCGGCGCCGCGCCGTCGGCCGCGCGCGGCCAGACGCCGAAACCGGCCTCGGCCAGCTGCTGCCACGGGAAGAACCGGCTCGGGTCCTGCTTGCGCGTCGGCGCCAGGTCGGCATGGCCGATCACCTGGCGCGGAGGGATGTTCAACCGGGTGGTGAGATCGCGCAACAGCACGATCAGCGATTCGATCTGCGCCGCACTGAACGGGCTGCGGCCATCGTTGTCGAGCTCGATGCCGATCGAGGCGGAGTTGAGATCGGTGATGGTGCCCCAGCGCCCGGCGCCGGCGTGCCAGGCACGGCGCTCATCGGCAACCAGCTGATAGCGATGGCCATCGGCACCGATCAGGTAGTGCGCGCTGACCGGCCCACCGCTGTTGGCGGTACGCAGCGTATGCAGGCTTTGCTGCACCGATTTCTGTTCGGTGTGGTGGATGACGATGATGACGGGCGTGCGCGCGTTCTGGTTCGGCGATGGCACCCAGGTGGCGAGCGGGTTGTGCTGCACGGGCGCGGTGGCGGTGCAGGCCGAAAGGGCCAGGGCCAGCAGTGTGGGAGCCAGGAGGCGGGGGCTGATCATGGGCAGATTCTAACCACGGATCGAGTCTATCGTTCGAGGCCATGTGCCGGACGACGCCACCGATGGTCGCGCTGTCCACACAGGGACAGCACGACCTGGTCAGGCCAACGCCGGCGTGCCGCTCAACTTCGAAAGAACGACAGGTTGTACAGGAACAGGCCCCAGACCGCGATCGCGAGTGGGATCTCGCAGAACGCGGAGCGGTGCCGCAACGCCATCCGGATGAACATCACCACGGTCAGCATGGGCTGCCCGAAGAAGCAGACCCAGAAGAGTGCTTCTACACCCGGCACAGTGGACAGCTCGTAGATTCCGAGGGAGTTGTCGGTGTTCCGATTGAAAGTGACCGCCCCCCAAAGGGCGAGCAGGAAAAGCCAGGCCAGTGCACTGGCGCTTGATAGAAACAAGGTCCGTCTACCTGCGACACTCATTTTCGTCCCCATTCGGGTTGATCGAACCTGTACCGATCAATGACCGATGCACATGCTGCCTGGAGCAGACTTCCACGATCCGCTACTCATGCCCGCCATGTCGCTCCTTCGTGCAGCGCACATGCGCGGGAACATCAGGGTGCCGGAGCCGCGCAGCTGTCATTCAGTACTCCGGTCCAGTATCCATCTCCGGTTCGAAGCAGCCCCCAACCTGGGTGAACAATCGGATCGCCTCTTCATCCTCGGCCTCGTACTCGATGGCGAACGGCATGGGCGGACGATGCTTCTTCCGCGGATTCATGCTTCGAAACACTGCATAGCCCTCAAGCACAGCCAGTATCTGGGGTCGCGTCAACAAGACAACGTCCTGAGAGTTCCATCGCGAATGCACCAGGAAGAAATCGGCCGCCCGCAGGACAGCATGTCCCTCTCCATAGTGGACGCATGCGCTGCCCTCGTCACCGTTTGTGGGCGCAGCAAAGGCACTGCGGGTCCGCAGTTCGCTTCCGCGCCCGAGATGACCGAAGTCTCCATCCAGCCACGCTGCGATTTCACCGACACCCCGTCCCTGCCCATGGTGTACCACCGGCGCGTCACCGATCTTCTCTTCGCTGGATGGAACGTGGCAATCGCCGGTCCAGTAGGGAAAGAGAACTGCCTGGATAGTCATTCGAAACCCATTCCCTGCTGCCGCAACGGAAACCCCTGTCCCACTTCCGGTCTACCCGACCTGCTCGAAGATCACGTCAGTCACGCCAGCCCACTCAAGGCGTGACTTCACTTCCCCACTGACGATCAGTGCGGCACCGAATCCGCCAATCCTGAAAATATGCCACGAGCCCACTTTCCCGCCACCCAGAGCCAGCTTCGCAAACGCGCGATACTGCCCTGCGAGATCAGGTCTCACGGGATCATCCCGCTCGAATCTCCCGAATTCGGAGCGTGATTCGCCGACACAGTCGACGCAGGTTTCGACAATCAATACAAAGTAGCTTCCCCGCGTGCGCTGGCCTTCAATCACGACAGGTTCCATTGCGGCATTCGCATGGAGCCCGTCGACTTCTGGCGGACCTTCCAGTGCGCTACGGCACCGGGCACTCACGATGGCAACGGGACAGGACACCCTGATCCAGAGCATAGCTTGAAGGAAAAAGGCTTCTTCTGCGAGCAACCGTTCACACGTGGAAGTGCTTCAGCCGATGGGAAATACCGGCCCACGGCTCCAGGGTACTCCGGCGTCGGAGAACATCCGTTCGATCTCATCGTAGAATCCTGGATGAAAGGTCGTCTCATCGCTCGACTGCGAACGCAGGTAACGCGAGACCAGATCCAGGCACAGCTCCGTTGCTTCCATGTAGGTATCCAGCCACAGCACCTGCCCCTCGTCGGAAAGCTGATCCGGACGGACAACCGAGAGCTTGTGGCAGAAGGCATCGATGCTGGGAAACCCCAGATCTGCCAGCAGGTCGTGGTAGGTCAGCCGCCACAGACCGGAGGAAAGGCAGCGATAGGTGAGCTCCACGGCGAAGCTCCAGCGTTCTCGATCTGCTGCGCCAGCCGCGCCGTCCACAAACGCATGCGGACTGTAGTCGCCCAGGGTCAGCAGGTAGACATACCATTCGATGTCTTCCATCACTGCTGCGGAAGTCGCCTGGATCACACCTGCTCCGTTCTGTAGTCCATCGAAGTCGTTGGTGGCGAACACGCACACCTGCAGACAGCCATTGAAGCAGGAACGGTAGAGCCACGCCATGCGTGGCTGAGTCGCCGACAGTGCCAAGCAAGCTTGGCACCTACCAGAGCAGTAGAAGTGCCGACCAACGGTCGGCACCCACCGTGGCGGCGGCAGGCGGCCCCGCAGGGCCGCTCGCCGATACCTCAGGCCTCGTAGGCGGACTCGCCGTGCGAAGTCACATCCAGGCCCGTGCGTTCCGCTTCCTCGGTCACGCGCAGGCCGACCACGCTGCGCACCACCAGCAGGATCAGCGTGGTCACCACCGCCGACCAGACCACGGTCAGGCCGACGCTGACCACCTGCACCCAGACCTGGTGGGCGATATCCAGATCGGCCTTGGTGCCGCCCAGCGACTGTGCACTGAACACACCAGTGAGAATCGCGCCGACGATGCCGCCGACACCATGCACACCGAACACGTCGGCGGTGTCGTCCACCTTCAGCAGGCGCTTCAAACCGGTCACGCCCCACACGCAGACCACGCCGGCGACGAAGCCGATGATGATCGCGCCGAGCGGGCCGACGGTGCCGCAGGCCGGGGTGATGCCGACCAGGCCGGCCACCGCGCCCGAGGCTGCGCCCAGTGCCGACGGCTTGCCCTTGCTGATTGCTTCCACCAGCGTCCAGCCGAGCACCGCTGCGGCAGTCGCCAGCACGGTATTGAGGAAGGCCAGCGAGGCGACGGTATCGGCAGCGGCGGCGGAGCCCGCGTTGAAGCCGAACCAGCCGACCCACAGCAGCATCGCGCCGATATAGGTGAACGGCACGTTGTGCGGCTTCAGCGCGGTCTGGCCATAGCCCAGGCGCTTGCCGACGAACCATGCGGCCACCAGGCCAGCCACGCCCGCATTGATGTGGACCACGGTGCCACCGGCGAAGTCGATCGCGCCCAGTTCACCCAAATAGCCGCCGCCCCAGACGATGTGCGCCATCGGGATGTAGCTGAGAGTGAACCACAGCGCCGAGAACAGCAGCACCGCACGGAACTTGATGCGCTCGGCGAAGGCACCGACGATCAGCGCGGTGGTGATGCCGGCGAAGGTCGACTGGAAGGCGACGAACAGGTAATCCGGCAGGCCCTTGATCGGCGTGTTGCCCACCGAATCGGGGGTGAAGCCCTTGAGGAAGGCGAATTCGGTGAACGAGCCGAAGAACGGGTTGCCGGCGCTGAACACCGCGCTGTAGCCATAGGCCACCCACAGCAGCAGCACCAGCGAGAACACCACCAGGATCTGGCTGAGCACCGACAGCACGTTCTTCGAACGCACCAGGCCGCCGTAGAACAACGCCAGCCCCGGCACCACCATCAGCAGCACCAGCAGGGTGGACGTCAGCATCCACGCCACGTCGCCGCGGTCATAGGCGGCGGCCGCTTCGGCCATCGCCGGTGCAGCGGCTGCCGCTGCAGGATCCTGCAGTGGTTCGACCGCCACGCTTTCGCTCGGCAGCGGCGACACCTGGACCTGCGCGTGGGCATTGCCCGGCCACGCACCGGCGGCCAGCGCGCTGAGCAGCATCAACAGGCACACGAAGTGGAACCGGGCTTGCCACCCGGTGAGAAGGCGCATCTTCATGGGGGAGTCTCCGGAAGGGGGTTACAGCGCGTCGGCACCGATTTCGCCGGTGCGGATGCGGATGACCTGTTCGACGGCGGTGACGAAGATCTTGCCGTCACCGATCTTGCCGGTGCCTGCCGACGACTGGATCGCTTCGATCACCGCGTCGGCACGCTCATCGGTGACCACGGTTTCGATCTTGATCTTGGGCAGGAAGTCGACGACGTACTCGGCGCCGCGATACAGCTCGGTGTGGCCCTTCTGGCGGCCGAAGCCTTTCACTTCGGTCACGGTGATGCCCGACACGCCTGCGTCGGACAGGGCCTCGCGGACCTCGTCGAGCTTGAACGGCCGGATGATGGCGGAGATCAGTTTCATGCGCATGTCCCGAGGGTGGATGGGGCCAGCGCGCCAGCGCGCGTTGGCATCAGGCAACCAGCGGCCATCAGGGTGATGGCCGTGGCTGTTGCACCGGACACGTACAGGGCCGGGACGGCCGTGCCTCTCTCCTTGCACGACCGACGCGGGAGGGAGGGCGGCCCTGGTCGCGTATCCGGTCTTTCTCTTGCCCCTGGATCAGGGATCCTTGACGTGGGGTCAGAGCCCTTTCACGCATGAAAGGGATCCGACCCCATGCAACAACCCCGATCTGACCGCGGCTCCCCAGCCGCGAGAACGGAAGCGATGGCGGAGGGTGGGAAGGGGAAGCCCACCGCCATCGCCACCGGTCAGCTGGCGTAGTACAGCTGGTATTCCAGCGGGTGGGTGGCCGCGCGGAACTTGGTCACTTCCTGCATCTTCAGCGCGATGTAGCCGTCGATGAAGTCATCGCTCATCACGCCGCCGGCCTTCAGGAACTCGCGGTCCTTGTCCAGCGCTTCCAGCGCCTGGTCCAGCGAGGAGCAGACCTGCGGGATCAGCTTCTCTTCTTCCGGCGGCAGGTCGTACAGGTCCTTGTCGCTCGGTGCGCCCGGGTCGATCTGGTTCTTGATGCCGTCCAGGCCGGCCATCATCAGCGCGGTGAAGGTGAGGTAGCCGGACTGGATCGGATCCGGGAAGCGCATCTCGATACGGCGCGCCTTCGGGTTGGAGACCCACGGAATGCGGCACGAGGCCGAGCGGTTGCGGGCCGAGTAGGCCAGCATCACCGGTGCTTCGTAGCCCGGCACCAGGCGCTTGTAGCTGTTGGTGCCCGAGTTGGCGAAGGCGTTGATGGCCTTGGCGTGCTTGAAGATGCCGCCGATGTACCACAGCGCCAGCTGGCTCAGGCCGCCGTAGCCGTCACCGGAGAACAGGTTGGTGCCGCCCTTGGACAGCGACTGGTGCACGTGCATGCCGCTGCCGTTGTCGCCGACGATCGGCTTGGGCATGAAGGTGACGGTCTTGCCGTTGCGGTGCGCGACGTTCTTGATCACGTACTTCATGCGCAGCAGTTCGTCGGCCTTCTGCACCAGGGTGCTGAACTTGGTGCCGATCTCGCACTGGCCGGCGGTGGCCACTTCGTGGTGCTGCACTTCCACTTCGATGCCGACCTGTTCCAGGGTCTTGCACATCTCGGCGCGCAGGTCGTGCAGGGTATCGGTCGGCGGCACCGGGAAGTAGCCGCCCTTCACGCCCGGACGATAGCCGCTGTTGGCGCCGTCGTACTTGGCGCCGCTGTTCCACGCCGCTTCTTCCGAGTCGACCTGGAAGAAGGTGTGGCCCATTTCATTGGCGAAGCGGACCGAGTCGAAGATGAAGAATTCCGGCTCCGGGCCGAAGAACGCGGTTTCGGCGATGCCGGAGGACTTCAGGTAGGCCTCGGCGCGCTTGGCGATGCCGCGCGGGCAACGGCCGTACGGCTGCATGGTGGCCGGATCGAGGATGTCGCAGCTGATCACGATGGTCGGATCGGCGTAGAACGGATCGACGTAGGCGCTGGCGGTATCCGGCAGCAGCACCATGTCCGATTCGGCGATGCCCTTCCAGCCGGCGATCGAGCTGCCATCAAACATCTTGCCTTCTTCGAACAGCGACGGCTCGACGATGCTGACCGGGAAGGTCACGTGCTGCTCGACACCACGCATGTCGACGAAGCGCAGGTCGACGAACTCGATCTGGTTGTCCTTGATCAGCTTTTCTACGTTTTCCACGGACATCGGTACGACCTCGGATGGGGATGAATGCCTGCTGAGGTACAGCAACGACCGTGCCAACTTTTTGCGGCCCGCAAGTCATTGATTTCAAAAAGGGCGCCCCGGACCGGTGCAAATCAGTGCGCACCAATCAGGTGCACCCATCACCCGACGCACCCGTTTGGTGCAGCAGGGATCGTCTATCCTCTCGACCTTCTTCCTTCCTGCCGCGCGTGCCCGCACCGTCCATGTCCGACCTGCTCTCCGCCCTGCTGCTGGGCATCCTCGAAGGCTTGACCGAATTCCTGCCGATCTCCAGTACCGGCCACCTGCTCATCGCCCAGCACTGGCTGGGTGCCCGCTCGGACTTCTTCAACATCGTCATCCAGGCCGGCGCGATCGTGGCCGTGGTGCTGGTGTTCCGCCAACGCCTGCTGCAGCTGGCCACCGGCTTCAACCAGCGCGAGAACCGCGAGTACGTGTTCAAACTGGGCGCCGCTTTCCTGGTCACCGCCGTGGTCGGCCTGGTGGTGCGCAAGGCGGGCTGGTCGCTGCCGGAGACGGTCAGCCCGGTGGCCTGGGCGCTGATCATCGGTGGCGTCTGGATGCTGCTGGTGGAGGCCTACACCGCGCGCCTGCCCGACCGCGACCAGGTGACCTGGACAGTGGCGATCGGCGTCGGCCTGGCGCAGGTGGTGGCCGGCGTGTTCCCCGGCACTTCGCGCTCGGCCTCGGCGATCTTCCTGGCCATGCTGCTGGGCCTGAGCCGCCGCGCCGCCGCCGCCGAGTTCGTGTTCCTGGTCGGCATTCCCACCATGTTCGCCGCCAGCGCCTACACCTTCCTGGAAATGGCCAAGGCCGGGCAGCTGGGCAGCGAGAACTGGACCGACGTGGGCGTGGCCTTCCTTGCCGCGGCCGTCACCGGCTTCGTCGTAGTGAAGTGGCTGATGGGCTACATCAAGTCGCACAGGTTCACCGCCTTCGCTATCTACCGCATCGCGCTGGGCGCGGCGCTGCTGCTGTGGTTGCCCTCCGGCAGCTGAACAGCGCCGGGGCACGGCAACCCCATTGCCGGCCCCACCCCGTTTCCCCCACGGTTCCCCAAGGAGAATCACCATGAACCGCAAGCTCACCCTGCTCCTCCCGCTGGCCCTGCTGGCCGCCTGCAGCCAGACTCCGGCCCCGGCCGGCAACGGCGGCGACGATGTGGCCCCGGCCGCGGCCAAGGCAGCAGACCAGCAGACGCTGGCGCACCTGGATGCGCAGCGCCTGCAGAGCCAGCACTGGCTGCTGCAGCAGGCCACCGGCGCCGACGGCAAGCGCATCGACGCGCTGTTCGCCCGCGAAGACAAGCCGGTCACCCTGGACTTCGCTGATGGCCGCCTGTCGGTCAGCAACGCCTGCAACCACATGGGTGGCGGCTACACCCTGGCCGACGGCAAGCTGACGGTCGGTGCGATGGCCTCGACCCTGATGGCCTGCACCGACAAGGCGCTGATGGCGCTGGACGAGGCCGTGTCGAGCCGCCTGCAGGGCGAGCTGAAGGCCGAGCAGGATGCCGATGGCAAGCTGACCCTGACCAACGCGAAGGGCGACGTGCTGGTGTTCAACCCGGAACCGACCGCTGAAACCCGCTACGGCGGCGCCGGCGAAACCGTGTTCCTGGAAGTGGCCGCCAAGACCGAGAAGTGCTCGCACCCGCTGATCCCGGACTACCAGTGCCTGCAGGTGCGTGAAGTGAAGTTCGACGACAAGGGCCTGAAGCAGGGTGAGCCGGGCAAGTTCGAGAACTTCTACGGCAACATCGAGGGTTACACCCACGAGGACGGCGTGCGCAACGTGGTGCGCGTGAAGCGCTACGACGTGAAGAACCCGCCGGCCGACGCGCCGTCGCAGGCGTACGTGCTGGACATGGTGGTCGAGTCGGCCATCGAGAAGAAGTAAGACGACAGAAGGGCGGCCGAAAGGCCGCCCTTCTTCGTTGTGTAGAGTCGAGCATGGCTCGACTCTGCAGAAGCAAAGCCGGTCAGCGGCCGGCTCTACCAGGAGGACGCGAACCCGCGTGCTAGCCTTGCGGCGATGAAGATTCTCGCCATCTCCGGCAGCGTGCGCCGGCAATCGACCAACACGGCGCTGCTGCGGGCGTTGCAGGCCATCGCACCGACGGGCATGGAGCTGGAGGTCTACACCGGCATTGGCGATCTGCCCGTGTTCTCGCCCGACCTCGAAGGCGCCGATGAGCCGGGCAGCGTCACCGACTTCAAGGCGGCGATCGCGCAGAGCGACGGCGTGCTGGTGTGCAGCCCGGAGTACGTGCGCGGCATTCCCGGCGGGCTGAAGAACGCCATCGACTGGCTGGTCTCCGGTGACCAGATCGTGGGCCGGCCGATCGCGCTGGTGCACGCCTCGCATCGTGGCGAGGACATGCTGCAGGCACTGCGCGCGGTGCTGTCGACGGTGAGTGCGGCGTTCAATGCCGGACTGTTCCTGCGCGTGCCGGTGCTGGGGCTGGAGCCGCAGCAGGTGGCGGATGTGCTGCGTTCGCAGGCGCATCGCGCCGAGGCCGATGCGTTTCTGGCGGGGTTTGCGGGGTATTGCCGTTCGTCTTTGTAGCGTCGAGCATGGCTCGACTCTACAGAAGCAACGCCGGCCAGCGGCCGGCGCTACCGGGTTGCGGTTACAGCGCGGGGTTCAGCGTGTAGGTGCCGTGCAGGGTGGCTTCGGCCAGGACGTGGCCGTGCGACGCGCGGTAGGCATCGGCGGCGGTGAAGCGCGGCGGCAGGTCCAGCGTCGCCACGTCCAGCGCGAACACGCGGAAGAAATAGCGGTGCACGCGCTCGTCGTTGAACGGCGGATACGGGCCGTCGTAGCCCAGGTAATCGCCGGCCATGTCCGGGTTGCCGGCAAACCAGCCGGTGAAGTCGTTCAGGCCCTGGCGGCTGCCGGCCGGACCCGCAGGCGCGGGCTTGCCCTTCACCACGAAGCCATCGCTGCAGCTGCCGGCGGCGATCTCCTGCACCGAGGCCGGGATATCGGCCATCACCCAGTGCACGAAATCGCAGCGCGGCTGGTCGCGCGGTACGGTCATGTCGGTGCGGCCCACTGTCTCTGGCACGGTCGGCACATCCGGGTCCACGCACACCAGCAGGAACGAGCGGGTGCCATCGGGCACGCTGCTCCATGCCAGGTGCGGGTTGCGGTCCGGGGCGAAGCCGGCGGCATCGCCGGCGGCAAACTCACGGTCGATCGGTGCGCCGTTGGTCAGGCTGTTGCTGCTCAGCTGCATTGCACTCTCCTCATTCTTCCGGGTAGCCCAGGCGCACCGCAACCGGGGTGAGCTGGGCGAAGGCGGCGCTCATCACGTCGCGGTAGTTGCGCCAATGGCCCGGCGGGAAGCGCGGTGCGCCCAGCTGTGCAGCCGGCGGCATCGGCCGCTCGAACAGGCGGCCCAGCAGTTCGGCCATCGCGTGCGGATCGTTGCCGATCTGATCGATGCGCAGCAGCACGTGCGGGTACAGGTCTTCCTCGTGCAGCGTGGCGATCTGGGTCAGTGCGCGCGTCAGCCATTCGCCGGCTTCGGCCAGCGAGGTCATCGCCAGCGGTGCGGCGGCACCGTAGGCCACCCAGTCCAGCAGCATGTCGCGCGGATCACGCAGCACCAGCAGCAGGCGCCCCTGCGGCAGTTGCGGGCGCAGCGCCCACAGCAGGGCGTTGTCCCACCACAGCAGCCAGTCGATCACGGTGTCGCTCTGCAAGCCGCGCGCCGGCAGCTGCTCGCGCCAGCGCTGCACCAGCCGCTCCGGGGTCAGTACGCCCGAGGCCAGGTCCTGCAGCGTGTGGTAATTCTGGAACGCATCATCGGGCGCGTGGTTGGTGTAGCGATCACTGCGCAGCACCGGGCTGGCAGCGGCCAGGCCAGTCGCCACGCGTTCCACGCCCGAACCCGGCGCACCCCACAGGAAGATCGGCGCAGAGCTGGCGTCGCCCTCGATGCTGCCCTTGTCAGGCCAGCTCGGCGGCGACTTGGCCTGCGGCGGCAATGGCAGGCGCTGTGGCGCCTGGTCAGCCTGCAGCGCCAGCCACGTCTGCAGCGCCTGTTCCGGTTGGCCAGCGCGATCCTGGATTTCACCCAGCCAGGTACGCAGGTCGGCACGATGAGCTTCCGGCGCCATTTCAATCAACGCCTGCACGCGGGCGACTGCGGCAGCCGGATCACGCTGCAGCAGGCCTTCGACCAGGCGGGTCTCACCACTCACGCGCCCCGGCTCCAGGCTGACGATGCGCTCGGCGATGGCTTCAGCCTGCTCGCGCTCGCCCACCATGTCATGCAGGCGCAGGCGTGCTTCAAGTGCCGGCAGGTGGCCCGGCATGGCGTCCATCCAGCGTTCGACCGTCGCCGCGGCGGTGGGGCTGCCCACTTCTTCCACCGACAGGCGCGCCAGCCACAGATCGTGCAGCTGCGGATGCTGCTCCAGGGCGGCGTCAAGGCGCGCGCGCGCCTCGTCTTCGCGGCCCAGGCGCTGCCAGGACATCAGCAGCAGCTGCAGCACCTGGCGGTCATCGGGGATCGATTCCAGCAGCGGCAGCAGGTGGTCCAGCGCCTGCAGCGGCTGGCCGCCGCGCAGCGCCAGTTCACCGGCCAGGCGACGCATCGACGGTGTATCCATGCCTTCCTGCTGCAGAGCGATCTGCATCGCTTCGGCAGCCGCCTCCACGTTGCCCTGGCGCAGCGCCAGCTGCACCACGAGGCCATGCAGCGAGCTGATGGCCGGGTTCAGTTCCAGCACGCGGCGGAACGCCTGCTCGGCGAACGCCAGCATGTCCTTGCCCAGGTAGGCGAAGCCCAGTGCATAGAGCACGCGGGTGTCATTCGGCTGCGCCTGGTTGGCGGCCGACAACAGCGTCAGCGCGCGGTCCGGGTCGTCGCGGCGCAGCGCGATCATGCCGTCGATGGTCAGCAGTTCCGGGTGGTCCGGCTCAACGCGCGAGGCCAGCGTGGACAGGCGCTGGGCTTCATCGAAGTCGTTGCGGCCGATCGCCAGGTGGGCCTGCATCAGGTAGGCGGAGAAGGAGTTCGGGTCGAGCCCGGTGGTGCGTGCCAGCGCTTCGTCAGCGCCCTGGTACTGGCGCAGGGCGAGCAGCAGGCCAGCGTGCTGCAGGTGCAGCTGGGCATCATCGGGGGCCAGCTGCAACGCTTGCTGCAGCGCCTCCATCGCGTCCTCGGCCTTGCCCTGCTGCTGCAGCGCAAGCGCCAGCCAGCGGTGGGCGTCGGCCAGGCCGGGTTCGTCACGGGTCCACGCCTGGGCCAGCTGCACGGCCTGGTCGGCCTGGTTCTGGCGCAACGCTTGGATGATCTGGTCTTGCATGGCAGTCCGCTTCAAGTGCAAACCCGCATTGTAGCGGGCTGCGCGCCGCTGCCGGTTCAGGCCTGCAGGACACGCTGCAGGCGTTGCGCAACCCAGCGCTCGGAGAAGCCGTCGCCCCGCCAGTTCTCGATGAATCCGCAGTGGCCGCCCCAACACGCGGTTTCCAGGCGCGCCTGGCGCGGCAGCTGCCAGTCACTGAAGGTCGCGTACGGAATCACCGGGTCATCCTGCGCCATCAGGATGTCGGCCGGCACCTGCAGGGTGGACAGGCGGTCGCCGGCAATCGAGTAGCCATCGAAATAGGCCTGCAGTGAGCCGAAGCTGGTGTGGCGCTCGACCAGCCATGCCGTCAGCGCGCGGATGTCCAGCTTCAGCACGCGGTCGTCGCAGTCGCTCAGCTCGGGGAACAGCTCGCGCTTGCGGCGCAGCGAACCGGCCCATTTGCGGCGGAAGTACCAGTCATACATCGCCGGGCCGTTCTCGATGCTGTCCATCGTCAGCGCCGGGTCCAGCACTGGGCATACGGACGCCACCCGCAGCAGCGGTACGCCAGCGGCCGGCGCGCGCAGGGCCAGCCGCAGCACGAAGTTGCCGCCCAGCGAATAACCGGCGGCCACCAGCGGCAGCTGCGGCCAGCGCTGGGCGATATCGCCGGCGGCATGCACCACTTCGTCGATCAGGTTGGAATGGAAGATGCCGGGGTTGAGATGATGGGTGTTGCCGTGGTCGCGGAAGTTCAGGCGCACCACGTCGAAGCCCTGTTCCAGCATGCGCGCGGCCGCCATGCGCATGTAGCTGGATTCGGCACTGCCTTCCCAGCCATGCAGCAGCAGGGCCATGCCTTTCGGTTCGCGGCCTTCGACATGGCTGTGCCAGCCCTGCAGGCGCACGCCGTCGCCGCCATCGAGGATCAGCTCCTCGCTGACCGCACCCGTGGCGGCCAGCAGCAGCAGGCCACGCTGCAGGCGCATGCGGCTGGAACTGAGCATCGACTGCAGGTGCGGATTGCGCAGCCAGCGCGGCGGCTGATAGTCAGCCGCGTGCAGCGTCGGCGTACCGGCGTCCAGGAGAGGTGGCGGGATCAGGGCCACCGCACCCTCACTGCGTGCTCATGGCCGCCACGATGCGCGCGCGCGAGGTTTCCGCGATGCGCCGACGGCCTTCCAGGTCCTGGGCACCGATCGGCGCCAGGAAGTGCACTTCCGCACGTCGCGCCGGCTCACCGAGCAGGCGCAGGAAATTGGCGAAGAAACTCTCGCCCGGACCGAATGCGACGATGGTCTGCGCATTGCCATGCACGCCATACACCAGTGCCACCGGCTGCACCGGAACACCGGTTTCGACCGCGGCCTGGAAGATGCGGGCATGGAACGGCCCCACTTCGTGGCCACCGCGGGTGCGGCCCTCGGGGAACACGCCGACGGCTCTGCCGGCACGCAGGCGATCGGCCATCACCTGCATCACGCCACCCAGCGATTCGGTATTGCCGCGCTGGTGGAAGATGGTCTGCCCGCGCGCAGCGAGCCAACCGACCAGTGGCCAGCTGGCGATTTCGCGCTTGGCGACGAAACCCATCATGCGCTGGCTGTGCAGGATGCAGATATCCACCCAGCTGACATGGTTGGCGACGAACAGCACGGCGCCGGGCAGCGGCTTGCCGATCTGCACCAGGCGGAAGCCGAAGATCCACATCAGCCCACCCTGCCACCAGTTCACCACCTTGGCGCCGAAGGTCGCTTCGCCCACGCGCAGTTCGCCCCACGGCGGAAGCATGCCGATCAGGATGAGCGGCAGGAACACGGTGATGTGGACCAACAGCAGCGGTACGCGGTACAGGTAACGGCACACACGCGCCACGCCGCCGCGGGGGGCCGGAGTGGGGGAAGTCATCCGCGCACGATACCGGAGGGCCGTCATCGCTGCCAGCCGATTTAGGCCATAAGACCGATCGACCGGGGCAATCGATGGGGAACGCTGGGTTCTGCCACCGTCAACGAGCCTCCAGGGGCTCAGCCGTGGCCGGCCGCCACCACGGCCAGGGTCAGCCGCGAGATGCATACCAGCCGGCCCTGCTCATCCTCGATACGGATCTCCCACAGCTGGGTGCTGCGGCCCACGTGCAGCGCGCGGGCAGTACCGGTGACCGTGCCCGAGCGTACTGCGCGTACGTGATTGGCGTTGATTTCCAGGCCCACGCAGATCTGCTTGGCCGTATCCACGCACAGGTTTCCGGCACTGCTGCCCAGGGTCTCGGCCAGCACCACCGAGGCACCGCCATGCAGGATGCCGTACGGCTGGCGGGTGCGCTCATCCACCGGCATGGTGGCCTGCAGCCAGTCCTCGCCCGCAGCGCTGAAGACGATGCCCAGGGATTCAATCGCCGTGTTGCGGCTGAGCGCGTTGAGCTGCTCGATGGAAACGGCTTCGCGGAATACCTGGGTCATGCGGGCACCTTCAGAGGATGGGAACGAGGCCGGCGCCGAATGCAGTCAGCATGCGCACCAGCAGCCACTTCGGGCCGACGTTGACTTCGGGGAAGTCGCCGACGGCGACGTAGCAGTTGTGGAACGCCGGGTCCTGCCGGGGCAGCGGCTGCGGACAGTCGGGGCCCGGCTTGAATTCGTAGTCGGTGGCGTAACGCCACGGCCAGAAGTCGAGGATCGGCAACGCTTCGGAGGCCTTGCCGACACTGTAGTTCAGGCCCGACAGCACCGGCGGCTTGGCCCGCGGCGCCACTGTCCACGAGTTCTGCGGATGGGTATCGCGCAGGATGCTCTCGGCCAGCTGCTCGGCAAACACCGGGTCGTCGATGATCACCGCGCCTTCGGTGTTGTAGTTCTCGCTGCGCGGATCGAAGTTGTGGGTGCCGACCACGCCGATGCGGCGATCGACCACCAGCGACTTGGCGTGCAGGCCCATGCGGGCGCCCTTGCGGGTGACCGGCAACGGCTTGTTGACCGCCTTGCTGCCCAGGAACGACGGTCGTGTCTCGGTGCGCAGCAGGCGCGTTTCCACCTCGCTGCCGGCGGCACGGCGACGTTCGCGCGCGTTCTGGTAGGCACTACCGGTACGCGGATGGTTTACCGCGCCCTGCTTGCCCGCGCCGCTCGGGCCCCCCTCACTGCCACCGCGCGCGTTGCTGCCGGCGGCGCTGCCGCCGATCAGCGGATTGCGCCCGCCGTCGTCGTCGCCCTCGGGCGCAGCGATCGGGTCGGGCAGCAGGTTGCGGTAGTCGACCGGTGCATCCAGCGGGAACGGCTTGTATTCGAAGATGTTGAAGCCCAGTTCGCGCATGTTGCGCCGCTTGTACTTGTACGACAGCGCATACACGATCGGGTTGTCGGTGGCCGCCAGGCTGTTACTGGACACCACCACGCGCGGTGGCTGCGGGCGCTTGCGCAGCTCGCGGAACAGTTTCTGTGCCGGCTTGGACAGCACCAGGTACGGCGTCTGCAGGATCACTTCCTTCTGCGCGCCGGCAATGAGTGCATCCAGCTGCGGCTCGGTCACGTGCTGGCCGGCCAGCGGCGCATCGGCCTTCTCTCGGCGATGCTTGCGCGGCAGGTCGGCCACATAGCGCACCGAGGCCACCGGCAGCGCGGTGTCCACGAAGGAACGCGTGACGAACTCGGTATCGTTGGCTTCGGCGCTGACCCGCTGCACCCGTTCCGGGCGCCGGAAGGTGGCCGGTGGTAGCACCGGCACCCCTTCACGCAACAGCGTGCGGCCAACATCGTTCAGGCGTTCGGCCGGTACGCTGCGCTTGGCGCGCCAGAAGGCATCGAAGTTGGCCGCCATCGCCCGCGCCTCCGGCCCCGCAATCATGACGTCGCGGTCGCGGAAGTTGTATTCGCGGTCCCAGTCGTAATAGTCGTCCTGGTAGTTGCGGCCACCCACCACACCGATCGCATCGTCGATCACCAGCAGCTTGTTGTGCATGCGCTGGTTGAAGCGACGGAAGCAGCACAGCACGCTGCCGGCGTAGTCGAAGTAGTTCAGCCGGGCCTTGCCGAAGGTCGGGTTGTAGACCCGCAGCTGGAAGTTCTCGTGGGCACCGGACAATGCACCGAGGATCTGCAGGTCGGAGATCGCCGACAGCTGATCGATCAGCACCCGCACCTTCACCCCGCGCCGCGAGGCGGCCAGCAGTTCATCGATGACCAGGCGGGCGCTGTCGTCCTTGTCGAAGATATAGGTCTGCAGGTCGATGCTGCGGGTGGCGCTGCGCAGCAGGTTCAGGCGTGCGACAAGGGCCCCCTCGCCCTCGTCCAGCAGGGTGGCGTAGTGGCGCGGCCGCCCGGGGGTGGATTCGGTGAACGCCCGGCCGGCCAGCGCCCGCAGCGGTGAATCCTGTGCGCAGCGGTCGGCGCGCTGGCAATCCACCTGGGTCGAGCGCGCCTGCACGGCGATCGCTTCGGCGCGGTCACGCTCGGCATGGGACAGCGATGCACAACCGCTGCCCAGCAACACGGTTGCCAGCGCCAGTACACGCAGCAGGAGGTTCACGGTTTCGGCGCCTCGCTCAGGCGCGCTCGCAATACGAAGGTCACTCGGTCACTCAAGGCAAGCTGCCAGCTGTCCATTCCATACCGGCCTCGCTGCACGGTACCGCGGCTGACGACGTCGCAATCATAGCCGGGTCGGGCACACTCCGCTTTCTCGACCTTCAGTGTCTCGGGATGGCTGATCCCGCGCAGGGTCAGCCGCCCGTTGATGTCGCCCCCGTCTTCCACGGTCTCCGGCCAGTACGGCAGCGAGTCGAACTCGACCACGGGGTGGCGGCCCGCGTCGAAGAACTCCTCGCCGCGCATCCAGCCTGTGTAGCGCGCCTTGCCGGGGATCTCGACCGAGCGCGTGAACATCTTCAGGTGCACCTGGTGACGGCCATCGGAGAGGATCTCGATGCGGCCTTCGAAGTGTGGGAACAGGCCTTCGATGCGCTGCCCGAAGCGGGTGCGCACCTCGAAACCGATCTGCGAGTGTTGGGTATCCAGGCGCAGGACCCGGTGCGCTTCGGCGACCACCGGCGGCAAGGACGTTGGCGGTGGCGCCGCAGCCCAGGCCGGTCCGAATGCCAGCAGCACGGGCAGCAGGAAGCGGCTGCGCCGCGCCAGGCTCATTGGATCACGGCCACCAGAACGCGTTCAGGCTGGCCACACCCGGCTCGATCGAGGCCTCGCGCGGGAAGCCGAGCACAGCGATGCCGGCCGGCGGCATGCCGCGGTAGTCGCTGCTGGTGCCCTCGGTCATCAGCGCCACCAGGCGCTCCAGGCCCGGGTTGTGGCCGACGACCAGCACCCGGTCGAGGTCACGGCGGTCGTCCACCAGCGCCGCCAGGGTGCCGGGGGTGGCCTCATAGATACGGTCTTCCAGGCGCTTCTCCACGTAGCCGATGGTGCCGAGCACGGCCTCCAGGGTCTCGCGGGTGCGCCGTGCCGGCGAGCACAGCACGCAGTCCGGCAGCAGGTTGTTTTCCTTCAGCCACTTGCCGGCGGCTTCGGCTTCGGCCAGGCCTACCGGCGACAACGGCCGGTCGAGGTCGGCCTGGCCGGGGGTGGCCGGTTCGGCATGGGCATGGCGCAGCAGGATCAGTTCACGCATCGCGGGTTTCCATGAAGAAGAGGATGCAGCAGAAAGAGTGAGGCAGGCATCAAAGCTTGAGCCAGGACAGCAACGGTTCCCAGTCGGCCTGGTGTTCGCGTATCTGGGCGGAGCGGTAGTCGAACAGGCTGCGGCCCAGGCCGGTCATGACCACGTAGCTCTGGCTGTCACGCAGCTGCGCGACCACCGGGTACGGCCATTCGGCCAGCATCTGCAGCGCCTGCTGCGAGGTCTGGGTCCAGGGCTTGGTGCGGTTCAGGACCAGCCCCACCGGCAACTTGCGGCTGTGTACCCGTGGGTTCTGGGCCAGGCTGTTGAGGAAGCCGACGATCGCTTCAATGTCCAGCGCAGACGGCAGCACCGGCACCACCACCGCGTCGGCAGCGTCAAGGAAATGGGGGATATCGTCGGCCAACGCACCGGCGGGTGCGTCGATGATGACGGTGTCGGTGCCGTCGGGCAGCTTCTGCGCCCACTGCTTCTTCCGGTACACGTCGATGGGGAGCACCGCGCTTTCCAGCCCGGCACGCCGTTGCGCCCAGCGGGTACTGGAGCCCTGCGGGTCGGCATCGGCAATCACCGTGGCCTTGCCCTGCAATGCCGCGTACGCGGCCAGGTGGGTGGCGACGGTGGTCTTGCCCACCCCGCCCTTGGAACCGGCCACCAGGATCGTCTTCATGCCAGCCTCGCTTCCGGGTACGTGCCCCGAGCGTACACCGGCGGTGGTGACGGGAGGTAGCACCGTGCTGAACCTGTGGCCATCGCCTTTGCTATCGTGGCGCCCCCGAAGGATCGAACCGGCATGAGCGAACTGCAGGACCTGAGCGCACTGATCCGCGCCAATACCCCCCTGATCGTGATCGAGACCCAGGACGAGGGTCGCATCGTCGAGCTGTTCCGGCAGACGCTGATGCACGTGTGGCGGGCGCTGCACCGCTGGTCGATCACCGAGGGCCTGCGCCGCATCGACCTGGACAGCGAGGACCCGCCGGTCGGGCCACCCGATGCCAGCGCGGCCCTGCAGATGATCCGCCAGGCCGACCAGCGCGGCGTCTACCTGCTGCTCGATTTCCATCCCTACCTGGGCTATGCAAGCCACCAGCGCGCCCTTCGCGACCTGATCCAGCGCCGCCACAGCGAGCCGCATGTGCTGGTGCTGATCGGTGCCAAGGTGGAGCTGCCGGCCGAGCTGGAAGCGCTGGCGGTGCGCTTCAACCCGCGCCTGCCCGATGCCAATGCCCTGCTGAAGATGCTGCGCGAGGAGGCCGACGCCTATGCGCGCGAGCATGGCGGCCGACGGGTGGAAGTCGACAGCGAGGCGGTGAAGAAGATCCTGAAGAACCTGCAGGGCCTGAGCCTGGTCGATGCCCGGCGCATCGCGCGCCAGCTGATCTACGCCGACGGCGCACTGCGCGACGACGACCTGCCGCAGCTGGCGCGGCTGAAGTTCGAGCTGCTCAACCGCAGCGGCCACCTGTTCTTCGAACATGACAGCGCGCGCTTCGGCGATGTGGCCGGCGCCAACCGGCTCAAGCGCTGGATCAACCAGCGGCGGGTCGCGTTCATCGCCGGCTCGGCGCCGGCCGGGCTGGATCCGCCGCGCGGCATGCTGTTGCTGGGTGTGCAGGGCTGCGGCAAGTCGATGCTGGCCAAGGCCACCGCCGCCGGCTTCGGCGTGCCCCTGCTGCGCCTGGACGTGGGCGCGCTGTACAACAAGTACCACGGCGAGACCGAAGCCAACCTGCGCCAGGCACTGGCCTCGGCCGAACAACTCGCGCCCTGCGTGCTGTGGATGGACGAGATCGAGAAGGGCCTGGCCAGCGGTGGCGAGGATGGCGGCGTGTCACGCCGCGTGCTCGGTTACCTGCTGACCTGGATGGCCGAACGCAAGGCGCCGGTGTTCATCGTCGCCACCGCCAACCAGGTGCACGAACTGCCGGCCGAGCTGCTGCGCAAGGGCCGCTTCGACGAGATCTTCTTCGTCGACCTGCCGTCGCCTGACGTGCGCGTGGAACTGCTGCGGCTGCACCTGGGCCGGCGCCAGCTCAACGCCGACGACTTCGCACTGCCCGCGCTGGCGGCGGCCGCGAATGGCTTCTCCGGCGCCGAGATCGAGCAGGCGATCGTGGCTGGCCTGTATGCGGCACACGCCGAAGGCCGGCCGCTGGACACCGAGCTGCTGATGAACGAGATCCGCGCCACGCGACCGCTGTCGGTGCTGATGGCCGAGCAGGTAGAGGCACTGCGGGCATGGGCGTCGGGGCGGACGGTTTCCGCGGACGACTGAGGGGTTTCCAGCGAACGGCGCAGCCCCTCGTGGCTGGTCGCTCAAAGCAACAGCCGTGGTTGGCCGGGTGGGTAGGCTGCGCAGGGGACGCTGCAAGTACGTCCATGTAAGCTCGGTCGCCGCATCCATGCGGCTCACGCCCCTGCGCAGCCTACCCACCCGGCCCCTGACAGTCTCCGGGGACGATCAGCCACGTGGAAGAAAGAAGAAGAGCAAAAGCGCTTGGCCGGCCGCTCTTTGTAGAGCCGAGCCCAGACTCGGCTGCTCTTCGATCAGATATCGAATAGTCGATTCCGTTACAGATTCATCCACGCGTGGCGTGGATCTACCGTGTCGACCAAGGTCGACACCTACCAACAGCTGCCGGAATCTGTCGAAGGCGGGGCACTGTGGGTTTGCGGGGTGTGAGCCGCATGGATGCGGCGACCAAGCCCCCAGGACGGGTTTACGGCGGCCCCGCAAACCCACAGTGCCCCGCCATCCCGCAGGAAGCCCGCTGTTGCTTCAGCTGTTGCCTCTGCGGGTGCCGGGTGCAACCCGGCCGAACCCCTTCCCTCAGGGCCAGGCAGGCGGTGCGGCCGCCCAGGCCTGCTGCACCTCGGCCAGCGACGCGCGCTCATCCTCGCGCCATTGCGGCAGCAACTGCGCATGGTGGGCACTGGTGCTCCACTGCGTCGGCTCTGTACGCACGGCAGCCGCATACCACTGCACCGCCTCCTGCTTCTGTCCCAGCCGCCACAGCGCCAATGCATAAGTCGGTGGCACCCAGCTCGGCTTCGTGCGCGCATTGCCGGCCGAGGCCAGCCACTGTTCCAGCGCCGCCTCCGGCTTGCCCTGGCGCAGCAGGTCCCAACCGTAGTTCCAGCGCACGCTGCGGCCACTGCTGCTCTGTGCCGGTGCCTCTTTCATGGCCTCGCCATACAGCTGCTCGGCCAGTTCGCCACGGCCCTGCGCGCCGGCCACCGATGCCAGCTGCACCGTCGCTTCCACCGCACGCCGGCCGCGTTCACGCAGCTTGACCAGCTGCGCCACCAGATCATCGCCCTCGCCCTGCACCGCCACCATCGGCGTGGCGGCCGGATCGTTGTCGAAGTAGAACTCCTGTGGTGCCGGCACGGCCGGCGCAGCCCACACCGTGGCCGCTCCCGAGGCCAGCAGCACGCTGGCCAGGATCTTTCCTGGAACTGACATCCCTTCTCCCCAGGCCGCAACTGCAGCCTCCCTCTCTCTCCCCGATCCTAACCCCAGCACCGCCGCGGGCGCGAGTGCCGGGGCCTCGCGGCCCCGCTGCTACAATTCGCGCCTTTCCCGCCGCGTGCCTGCACGCGGCCGGTGCCAGCCGATCCTACCGGGCCAGCCATGACCAGTACCGCGCAACTCACTTCGCCCTCTTCCGCCGACCTGCTCGACCGTGATTACACGCTCGACCACAAGTACACCCGCAGCGAGGGGCGGATCTACCTGAGTGGCGTGCAGGCGCTGGTGCGGCTGCCATTGATGCAGCGGCTGCGCGACGCGCACGAAGGCATCGACAGCGCCGGCTTCGTCAGTGGCTACCGTGGCAGCCCGCTGGGTGGCTTCGACCTGGAACTGTGGCGCGCACGCAAGCACCTGGACGCGGCCAAGGTGAAGTTCACCCCGGGCCTGAACGAGGACCTGGGCGCTACCATGGTGTGGGGCACCCAGCAGACCAACCTGTTCCCGGGCGCCAACGTGCAGGGCGTGTTCGGCATGTGGTACGGCAAGGGCCCGGGCGTGGACCGCTGCGGCGACGTGTTCAAGCATGCCAATGCCGCCGGTACCTCGCGCTACGGCGGCGTGCTGGCGCTGGCCGCCGACGACCATGCCTGCCGCAGCTCGACGCTGCCGCACGGCAGCGAGGACGAATTCGTCAGCGCGATGATGCCGGTGCTGAACCCGGCCGGCGTGCAGGACATCCTCGACATGGGCCTGCTCGGCTGGGCGATGAGCCGCTATACCGGCCGCTGGGTCGGCTTCAAGACCATTGCCGAAACGGTGGAGTCGTCGGCGTCGGTCGAGGTCGATCCGATGGCGCGCCGCATCGTGCTGCCGGAAGACTTCGAGATGCCGTCGGGCGGCCTCAACATCCGCTGGCCGGACCCGCCGCTGGACCAGGAAATGCGCCTGCACCGCTATGCTGTGAAGGCGGCGCAGGCATTCGCCCGCGCCAATGGCATCGACAAGGTGGTGATGGATGCGCCGCGCGCGCGGCTGGGCATCGTCACCACCGGCAAGAGCTACCTGGACGTGCTGCAGGCACTGGAATACCTGGGCCTGGATGAAGCCGCGTGCGCCGACATCGGCATCCGCGTGTACAAGGTCGGCATGACCTGGCCGCTGGAACCGCAGGGCATCGCGCGCTTCGCGCAGGGCCTGGAAGACATCATCGTGGTGGAGGAGAAGCGTGCCTTCATCGAGCGCCAGATGAAGGAACAGTTCTTCAACTGGCCGGCCAGCTGGGGCCAGCGCCCGTCGATCGTCGGCAAGTACGACGAGAGCGGCGAATGGATCCTGCCGTCCACCGGCGAACTGACCCCGGCCACCATCGCCGGCGTGATCGGCCGCCGCATCCAGAAGTTCTTCAACAACGAATCGATCGAGCAGCGCCTGCAGTGGATGCAGGAAAAGGAAGCCGAGCTTGCGCTGCCGCGCGCCAGCTTCCCGCGCGTACCGCACTACTGCTCGGGCTGCCCGCACAACACCTCCACCCAGGTGCCGGAAGGCTCGCGTGCGCTGGCCGGCATCGGTTGCCATTACATGGTGACCTGGATGGACCGCAGCACCGACACCTTCACCCACATGGGTGGCGAAGGCGTGACCTGGGCCGGGCAGGCGCCGTTCACCAACACCCCGCACGTGTTCCAGAACCTGGGCGACGGCACCTATTTCCACAGCGGCTCGCTGGCGATCCGCCAGGCAGTCGCCGCCGGTGTCAACATCACCTACAAGATCCTCTACAACGACGCGGTGGCGATGACCGGCGGCCAGCCGGTGGACGGCCCGCTGAGCGTGCCCGACATCGCAAAGCAGATGCGCGCCGAAGGCATCCACACCATCGTGGTGCTGTCGGACAACATCGGCAAGTGGACCGGCCAGCGCGAGCACTTCCCCAGCGATGTCGAGTTCCACGACCGCAGCGAGCTGGACGAAGTGCAGAAGCGCCTGCGCGACGTGAAGGGTGTTTCGATCCTGATCTACGAACAGACCTGCGCCACCGAGAAGCGCCGCCGCCGCAAGCGCGGCAAGCTGGAAGACCCGCAGAAGCGCGTGCTGATCAATTCGCTGGTCTGCGAAGGCTGCGGTGACTGCGGCAAGAAGAGCTTCTGCGTGTCGGTGCTGCCGAAGGAAACCGAGTTCGGGCGCAAGCGCGAGATCGACCAGTCCAACTGCAACAAGGACTATTCGTGCGTGAACGGCTTCTGCCCAAGCTTCGTCACCGTGCACGGCGGCCAGCCGCGCAAGGGCAGCAAGCGCGATGCCTCCACCCTGCTGGACAATCTGCCGGCGCCGACCCTCCGCGGCACGCTGGAACAGCCCTGGAACATCCTGATCACCGGTGTCGGCGGTACCGGCGTGGTGACCATCGGCGCGCTGCTGGGCATGGCCGGCCACCTGGAAGGCAAGGGCGCGACCGTGCTCGACCAGACCGGCCTGGCACAGAAGGGCGGCGCGGTGACCACGCACATCCGCATTGCCCGTCGCCCTGAAGACATCCACGCCGTGCGCATCGCCGCTGGCGAAGCCGACCTGGTGGTGGGCTGCGACATGGTGGTGGTCAACGACTACTGGGCGCTGTCGAAGGTGCGCGCCGGCCGTTCGCAGGTGGTGCTGAACACCTACGAAGCGATGCCCGGTACCTTCACCACCCGCCCGGACATGCAGTTCCCCGCCGCCGACATCGTGGCCGGTGTGCGCGTGGCACTGGGCGGCCAGGAACCGCTGCTGCTGGATGCCACCCAGCTGGCCACCGCGCTGCTCGGCGATGCGATCGCCGCCAACCTGTTCATCCTCGGCTACGCGTGGCAGCAGGGCCTGGTGCCGCTGTCGTTCGAGTCACTGATGCGCGCCATCGAGCTCAACGGCGCCGCCGTGGCGATGAACCAGCAGGCCTTCGCCTGGGGCCGCCTGGCCGTAGTCGATCCGCAGGCCGTGCAGCAGGCCGCCGGCCTGGTGCGCAACCGCCACACCGATACCGAATCCACCCCGGGCCCGCTGCATCCGCTGCCGCCGGGCGAGTGGGAAGGCAACGAATGGGGCGCCACCGCCGCACCGCGCAACACCGGCGACGAACGCGAACTGCGCGGCCTGCCTTCGCACAGTGGCGACGTGGCGTTCCTGCCGCTGGACGACGCCCGCCTGTCGCGCTCGCTGGATGAAATGATCGAACGCCGCGCCGCCTTCCTGGTCGAGTACCAGGACGACGCCTACGCCAACCGTTATCGCAGCCTGGTCGAGCGCGTGCGCGCCGCCGAAGCCGAGCGCATCGGCGGTTCCACTGCGCTGACCGAGACGGTGGCCCGCTACCTGTTCAAGCTGATGGCGTACAAGGACGAGTACGAAGTGGCCCGCCTGTACACCAGCGGCGACTTCCAGCGCCGCCTGCAGCAGCAGTTCGAGGGCGATTACCAGCTGCGTTTCCACCTGGCACCGCCGCTGTTCGCCAAGAAGGACGAGCAGGGCCGGTTGCTGAAGAAGGAGTACGGCCCGTGGATGTTCAAGGCCTTCGGCCTGCTGGCCAGGCTGAAGTTCCTGCGCGGCGGCCGCTTCGACGTGTTCGGGCGCACCGCGGAGCGCCGCATGGAGCGCAGGCTGATCGGCGATTACGAGGCCACCGTGCAGCTGCTGCTGGACGGGCTGGATGACGACCGCCTGGCGCTGGCGGTGGAGATTGCCAGCGTCCCCGAGCACATCCGCGGCTTCGGCCACGTCAAGGAAGCGCATTTCGAGCAGGCCAAGGCGCGCGAAGCCGCCCTGCTGGCGCAGTGGCGCAATCCGAAGGCGCTGCACATCGTGCAGGTGGCTTGAAGGTAGTGCCGGCCGCTGGCCGGCATCCATCCAGGCAATCGGTTGCCGGCCAGCGGCCGGCACTACCGGCGGTTCAGCCCAACCGCCACAGCAGCAGCCGGTTGTTGGCTGGCATCGCCACATCACCCAGGCGGGTGAATCCGTGGTCGGCGGCCAGCGCCTGCACCGCTTCGCTATCGCGGAGGCCGCTGCGCGGGTCGCGCGTCTTCAGCCAGGCATCGAACTGCGCGTTGCTGTCGCTGGTGTAGCGGCCGCCGTAGTTGAACGGGCCGTACACCGCCAGCAGCGCACCATGCCGCAGCACCGATGGCAGCGCGGCGAACAGCGCCTGCGCATGCTCCCAGCCCATGATGTGCAACGTGTTGGCACTGAATGCGGCGTCGAACGTGCTGCCCTTCGGCAGGCTCAGGCCGGGCGCCGGCGGCAGTTCCACCTGCAGCGGCATCGGCGCCAGCAGGTTCAGCAACGCCGCCTCCGCGCGCCAGGCCTCGATGCCGGGCAGATGGTCCGGATGATCGCTGGGCTGCCAGCGCAGCCAAGGCCAGCGCTCGGCGAAGAACGCCGCGTGCTGTCCGGTGCCGCTGCCGATCTCCAGCAGCCGGTGGCGGTCACCCATCCACGGGTCGAGTGCGGCGGCGATCGGTTCGCGGTTGCGCTCGCAGGCTTCTGAATACGGCTTGCTCGACATCAGGACGGTGTCCAGGCGGGGTCGGCCCCATTGTGCACGAGGGGGTGTTGCTCGGCAGGGCTGCGCCCTGCACCCGCCGAAGCCGAAGCGGGAGCCAGAGCAACGTCAAAAGCTGGCATTCCGTGGGATGGCAGGGTGGGTCCGGTTGCGGGGGACGCCGTAAACCCGTCCTTGGGGGCTTGGCCGCGGCATCCATGCCGCGGACCCCCCCGCAACCGGACCCACCCCGCCTTCGACAGTTTCCAGCGATCTGTTGGAACGGCTCTTGGGGTCAGATCCGTTTTCCGCAGGAAAACGGATCTGACCCCGGATTCATTTCGATATCTGACAGATTGTGTCGACCAAGGTCGACACCTACCAACAGCCGCGCGGACAACCATCGCAGTTCCCAACAGCCGCGGAGATCTGTCGAAGGTGGGGCGGTGTGGGTGGGCAGGACCGTTGGCGCCATGGATGGCGCCATCGAGCCCCCAGGGGTGAGGGCGCTTTGCTTGCGAAGCAGTGCTTCGCAAGCGCCCGAACGCCCAGCCGCCAGCGGCTGGGCCGGACCGCGGAGCGGGGTTTACGGCGTGTCCTGCCCACCCACACCGCCCCGCCAACCCACGGAATGCCCGCTGTTGCTGTTGCTGTTGCTGTTGCTTTGGCCTCAGCAGGTGCAGGGCTGCAAGCCCTGCCGAAACCCACCCAACCATGACTGCAGTCACTTGCCCGGACGCGCTGCGCTGGCGAAAGTCGAGTGGTTGATGTGATCGGCTCGGCCTGTTGCCGGCCGCACGCAAGCGAGAGAGAGAAACGCTGTGCAACGACGTGAGTTCCTGGCTTTTTCCGGTCTGGGCCTGGCGGGCCTGCTGCTGCCGCATTCCCGTGCCATCGCCGCCGAGCAGCTGCTCGCCCCGGTCGATACCGCCCAGCGCAAGCGCCTGGCGGACGTGGCGCTCGCCGCCGCACGCACCGCCAAGGCCAGCTACTGCGACGTGCGCATCGGCCGCTACCTCAACCAGTCGGTCATCACCCGCGAGCACCAGGTCGGCAATGTGACCAACCGCGAATCGTCCGGTGTCGGCGTCCGGGTGATCGTCAACGGGGCCTGGGGCTTCGCTGCCACCCACCAGCAGACCGAGGCCGCCGTGCGTGCTGCGGTCGAACAGGCGGCGGCCATCGCCCGCGCCAACGCCGGCATCCAGACCCGGCCGGTGCAGCTGGCGCCGACGCCCCCGGTGGGTGAGGTGCGCTGGCAGACCCCGGTCCGCAGGAACGCGATGGCGGTGCCGATCCAGGACAAGGTCGAGCTGCTGCTGGCGCTCAACGCCGCCGCGCTGAATGCGGGCGCCGACTACATCAATTCCACCCTGTTCCTGGTCAACGAACAGAAGTACTTCGCGTCCAGCGACGGCTCGTTCATCGACCAGGACATCCACCGCATCTGGCTGCCGTTCACCGCCACCGCCATCGACAAGGCCAGCGGCAGGTTCCGCACCCGTGCCGGGCTGTCCTCGCCGATGGGCATGGGCTATGAGTTCCTCGATGGCGATGCGCGCGGCAAGGTGCACCTGCCCGGTGGCATTACTGCCTACCGCGATTCCTACGACCCGGTCGAGGACGCCATTGCCGCCGCCCGCCACGCGCGCGAGAAGCTGAAGGCGCCGTCGGTGAAGCCGGGCAAGTACGACCTGGTGCTGGATCCGTCCAACCTGTTCCTGACCATCCACGAGAACGTCGGCCACCCGCTGGAGCTGGACCGCGTGCTCGGCTACGAAGCCAACTACGCCGGCACCAGCTTCGCCACGCTGGACAAGCGCGATGCCGGCTTCCGCTGGGGCAGCGACATCGTCACCTTCTTCGCCGACAAGACCCAGCCGGGCAGCCTCGGTGCGGTGGGCTACGACGACGAAGGCGTGAAGACCCAGCGCTGGGACCTGGTGCGCGACGGCATCCTGGTCGACTACCAGGCCACCCGCGATGAGGCCCATATCCTCGGCCGCGATGCATCGCATGGCTGCAGTTACGCCGATTCCTGGTCCAGCGTGCAGTTCCAGCGCATGGCCAATGTCTCACTGGCGCCGGGCAAGCAGCCGCTCAGCGTCGAGGACATGATCAAGGACGTGGAGAACGGCATCTACATCCACGGCCGCGGTTCGTATTCGATCGACCAGCAGCGCTACAACGCGCAGTTCGGTGGCCAGCTGTACTACCAGATCAAGGACGGAAAGATCGCCGGCATGGTCGAGGATGCGGCCTACCAGATCCGCACGCCGGAATTCTGGAATGCCTGCACCGCGATCTGCGATGAGCGCGACTTCCGCCTGGGCGGTTCGTTCTTCGACGGCAAGGGCCAGCCCGGCCAGGTATCGGCGGTCTCGCACGGTTCGTCCACCACCCGCTTCAACGGCATCAACATCATCAACACCGCGCGCAGTCTCGGCGCTTGAGCCACCCATCCTTCGACATGGAGAGCAGCCTTGCAAAGACGTGACTTCCTGGCCCTGACCGGGCTTACCGCGGGCGGGCTGATCGTGCCCTCCTTCTTCGGCAAGGCGATTGCCGCCGAACAACTGCAGAGCACGCTGGACCTGGGGCTGAAGAAGCGCCTGGCCGACGCCGCCCTGCAGGCCGCACGCAGCGCCGGTGCCACCTACTGCGACGTGCGCATTGGCCGCTACCTGCGCCAGTTCGTGATCACCCGCGAGGACAAGGTGCAGAACGTGGTGAACACCGAGTCCACCGGCGTGGGCATCCGCGTGATCGTCAATGGCGCCTGGGGCTTCGCCGCCACCAATGCGCTGGGCACCGCCGACGTGGCCAGGGCCGCGCAGCAGGCCGCGGCGATCGCCAAGGCCAATGCCGGCGTGCAGACCGCTCCCGTACAGCTGGCCAAGGCGCCGGGCGTGGGTGAGGTGAGCTGGCGCACGCCGATCCGCAAGAATGCAATGGAGGTGCCGATCAAGGACAAGGTCGGCCTGCTGCTGGACGTCAACGCCGCAGCGATGGGCGCCGGCGCCAGCTTCGTCAATTCGATGCTGTTCCTGGTCAACGAGCAGAAGTACTTCGCGTCCACCGATGGTTCCTACATCGACCAGGACGTGCACCGCATCTGGGCACCGATGACGGTCACCGCCATCGACAAGTCCAGCGGCAAGTTCCGCACCCGCTCGGGCCTGTCCTCGCCGATGGGCCTGGGCTACGAGTACCTGGATGGCGCCGCCGCCGGCAAGGTGGTCAGCCCCAATGGCGTGGTCAACTACAGTTCTTCCTACGACATGAAGGAAGACGCCATCGCCGCGGCCAAGCAGGCGCAGGAGAAGCTGAAGGCACCGTCGGTGAAGCCGGGCAAGTACGACCTGGTGCTCGACCCATCGCACACCTGGCTGACCATCCACGAATCGATCGGCCACCCGCTGGAACTGGACCGCGTGCTCGGCTACGAAGCCAACTACGCCGGCACCAGCTTCGCCACCCTGGACAAGCGCGAACAGCATTTCCAGTACGGCAGCGAGCTGGTCAACATCTTCGCCGACAAGACGCAGCCGGGCAGCCTCGGCGCGGTGGCATACGACGACGAAGGCGTGAAGTGCAAGCGCTGGGACCTGATCAGCAACGGCAAGCTGGTGGACTACCAGACCATCCGCGACCAGGCCCACATCCTCGGCAAGACCGAGTCCGACGGCTGCTGCTATGCCGACTCGTGGTCCAGCGTGCAGTTCCAGCGCATGGCCAATGTGTCGATGGCACCGGGCAAGAAGCCGCTGAGCGTGCCCGACCTGATCAAGGACGTGGAGAACGGCATCTACATCATCGGTGACGGTTCGTTCTCGATCGACCAGCAGCGCTACAACGCGCAGTTCGGCGGCCAACTGTTCTACGAGATCAAGAACGGCCAGATCACCCGCATGCTGGAAGACGTGGCCTACCAGATCCGCACGCCGGAGTTCTGGAATGCCTGCACTGCCGTGGCCGACGAACGCGACTACCGCCTGGGCGGTTCGTTCTTCGACGGCAAGGGCCAGCCGGGCCAGGTCTCGGCGGTCTCGCACGGTTCGTCGACCGCGCGCTTCAACGGCATCAACGTCATCAACACCGCACGCAGCCTCGGCTGACCGGTCAGGAGCCCTTACACCATGAGTATCTTCACCGAAGCCCAGGCCAAGGCCATCCTCGACAAGGTCATCGCCCTGTCCAAGGCCGACGAGTGCACCGCCGTGCTGGCCGGCGCGATCAGCGGCAACATCCGTTTCGCACTGAACAATGTCTCCACCAGCGGCATCGTCGACAACACCGAGCTGGCGGTCACCGTCGCCTTCGGCAAGCGCGTCGGCACTGCGTCGATCAATGAGTTCGACGATGCCGCGCTGGAACGAGTGGTGCGCCGTGCCGAAGACCTGGCGCGCCTGGCCCCGGAAAACCCGGAGTTCATGCCGGCCATCGGCAAGCAGAGCTACCGCGCCAGCCCGACCTTCAGCGAATCCACTGCTGCGATCGATCCGGCGTTCCGCGCCAAGGTTGCCGCCGATTCGATCGCCCCGTGCCGTGGCCACGGCCTGATCGCCGCCGGTTTCCTCGAGGACGGGCAGGGCTTCCAGGCCACCGCCAACAGCAACGGCAACTTCGCCTACCAGCGCACCACCAACTTCGATTACACCTGCACCGTGCGCACCGAAGATGGTCGCGGTTCGGGCTGGGTCGGCCGCAACCTGAAGGATGCTGCCGACTTCAAGGCTGACCAGGACATCCGCATCGCCATGCGCAAGGCCACCGAATCGGCCGAGGCCAAGGCGCTGGAACCGGGCAAGTACACGGTCATCCTGGAGCCGGCTGCGGCCGCAGGCCTGATCAGCTTCATGATGAACTTCTTCAGTGCACGCTCGGCCGATGAAGGCCGCAGCTTCCTGTCGAAGAAGGGCGGTGGCAACAAGCTGGGCGAGCAGGTCTACGACCCGCGCGTGACCATGATCGCCGACCCGTGGCATCCGGATGCACCGGTGCTGCCGTGGGACAACGAAGGCCTGCCGCGCGAGCGCATGGCCATCATCGAGAACGGCAAGGTCGCCAACCTGGACTACTCGCGCTTCTGGGCGCAGAAGCAGGGCAAGACCGCCAAGGCCTCGCCGGGCAACCTGCTGATGAGCGGTGGCGACAAGAGCACCGCCGAGCTGGTGCGCGGCACCCAGAAGGGCATCCTGGTCACCCGTACCTGGTACATCCGCATGGTCGATCCGCAGACCGTGCTGCTGACCGGCCTGACCCGTGACGGCACCTTCTACATCGAGAACGGCCAGATCAAGCACCCGGTGAAGAACTTCCGCTTCAACGAATCGCCGGTGATCATGCTCAACAACATCGAAGAGCTGGGCAAGCCGGTGCGCGTGGCCGGTGATGAATCCAGCTACGTGATGATGATCCCGCCGATGAAGCTGCGCGATTTCACCTTCACCTCGCTGTCCGACGCGGTCTGATGGATCGCCGGGCCTGCCTGCGCTGGTTGGCCGCTGCCGCTTCGGCGGCGGCGCTGCCAGCCTGGGCGCAGTCAGGCCCGCGCAGTTCGCGCTACGACTTCTGGTTCACCCGCCTGCAGTACGACTCCGGCGACTGGGACGTGGACGCGCGCATGCCGTCCAACCTGATCACCTCGCTGATCGACTACACCTCATTGCGGGTGGATCCGCAGGAGCATGTTGTCGCACTGGCCGACCCACGCATGCTGGAAGCGCCGTTCTGCTACCTGGCCGGACACACCTTGGTGGAGTTCAACGCCGCCGAGCGGCAGAACTTCGTGCGCTATGTGCGCAATGGCGGCTTCGTCTTCGTCGACGACTGCAACCACGATATCGACGGCCTGTTCGCCACCTCGTTCGAGGCGCAGATGGGTCGCCTGTTCGGTCCAAAGGCATTGCAGAAGCTGCCCAACAGCCATCCGCTGTACCGCAGTTTCTTCCGCTTCCCCGATGGCCCGCCCGCCACCAGCTTCGAACTCAACGGCTGGGGCGACGACCTGGTGCACGACTACCTGAAGGGCATCGAGGTCGATGGCCGCCTGGGCCTGCTCTACAGCAACAAGGACTACGGCTGCGAGTGGGACTACGACTGGCGCAACAAGCGTTTCCTGGCCGAAGACAACACCCGCTTCGGCGTCAACATCGTGATGTACGCGTTGAACAATTGATAGGACCTGCACGCCCATGACCTCCCCCGACCTCGATTCCCTGTTGCCGCGCCTGCACGATCTGCGCGCCGCGCTTGCACGCGCAGTGGTGGGCCAGCACACCGTGGTCGAGCAGCTGCTGATCGGCCTGCTGGCCGGCGGCCACTGCCTGCTGGAAGGCGCGCCCGGGCTCGGCAAGACCCTGCTGGTGCGCTCGCTGGGCCAGGCACTGGAGCTGCAGTTCCGGCGCGTGCAGTTCACCCCCGACCTGATGCCCAGCGACATCCTCGGCAGCGAGCTGCTGGAGGAAGACCATGGCACCGGCCATCGCCATTTCCGCTTCCAGCAGGGCCCGATCTTCACCCACCTGCTGCTCGCAGACGAACTCAACCGCACCCCGCCCAAGACCCAGGCCGCACTGCTGGAAGCGATGCAGGAGCGCACGGTCAGCTACGCCGGCACCACCTACGCATTGCCCGCACCGTTCTTCGTGCTGGCGACGCAGAACCCGATCGAGCAGGCCGGCACCTACCCGCTGCCGGAGGCACAGCTGGACCGTTTCCTGCTGCACGTGCTGGTGGATTACCCCAGCGAAGACGAGGAACGGCAGATCCTGGAACAGACCACCGGCGGCGCCACCGACGCGGTGCCGAAGGTGATGGATGCCGAGGCCGTGATCGCCCTGCAGGCCGCAGTACGCCAGGTGCATGTCAGCCCGGATGTGCTGGCCTGGATCACCCGCCTGGTGCGCGCCAGCCGCCCCGGCGAAGGCGCACCGGCGGCGATCAACCAGTGGGTGAAATGGGGCGCCGGCCCGCGCGCCGGGCAGTCGCTGGTGCTGGCGGCGAAAGCACGCGCACTGCTGCAGGGCCGCTTCGCCGCCACCCGCGAGGATGTGCAGGCACTCGCCGCGCCGGTGATGCGTCATCGCCTGCTGCTGTCGTTCGCCGCCGAGGCCGAGCAGAAGCGTGCCGACGACGTGGTCGCCGCCCTGCTGCAGGCCGTGCCGTTCCCGGGTTGAGCCACGCGTGAACGCAGGTGCCCCGCTGACGTTGCCACCGGAACTGCGTGCGCGCCTGCGCACGCTGCGGTTGCGGCCGCGCCTGGCCAGCGGCGCAAGCGGCATCGGCCAGCACGCCAGCCGCAGCCGCGGTGCCGGTCTCGAATTCGCCCAGTACCGTGCCTACGAGCCGGGCGACGAACTGCGCCAGATCGACTGGAAGCTGTACGCCCGCTCGGATCGTTTCTTCGTGCGCGAATCCGAACGCGAAAGCCCGATCACGGTCTGGCTGCTGCTCGATGCCACTGCTTCCGCCGGCCAGGCCGATCGCGCGGCACCGCAGCGCACGCGCCTGGACCACATGCGCGGCGTGGCCGCGTGCGTGGTGGAGCTGGCCCTGCAGCAGGGCGACCGTTTCGGCCTGCTGGCGATCAATGGCGATGGCCTGCAGCTGGTGCCCGCAGCGAACGGCGCACGCCAGCGTGACCGCGTGCATCTGCAACTGCATGCCCTGCAGGCACGCGGTGGCTGGCCTGCGGCCGATCGCCTGCGTCCCCTGTGGGAGCGCATACGCCCGGGCGACCTGCTGCTGGCAATCGGTGATGGTTTCGACGAGGCCGGCATCACGCTGCTGGAGCAACTGGCCAGCGCGCGCCGCGAAGTGGCACTGCTGCAGATCCTGACCGCCGACGAGCGCGACTTCCCGTTCGACGCCGGCCATCGCTTCCGCGACCCCGAGACCGGCGAGGAACTGCTGGGCGATGGTGCGGCGATCCGCGCCGACTACCTGCAGCGCTTCGCCGACGCACGCAGTGCGCTGCAGTCGCGCCTGCAGGCCGGCGGCATCGCCAGTGCCACCGGCTGGCTCGACCAACCGTTGGACCAGCCGCTGCAGGCACTGTTCGCCCGTGGAGGCGGCGGATGAACCTGCTGTTCCCGCTCGGCCTGGCTGCGCTCGCCGCATGGCTGCTGCCGCTGCTGATCCACCTCGCCCGCCGCCACCCGTACACACCGCTGGATTTCGCCGCGCTGCGCTGGCTGCGTGCACAGATCCGGCCGCGCCAGCGCATCCGCTTCAATGACTGGCCGTTGCTGCTGGTGCGCCTGCTGTTGCTGGCCGCGCTCGCCTTGCTGCTGGCACGACCCGCATTGACCGGGCCTGCGCCAGCCCCCGCTACGTGGACGGTCGTTGCTCCAGGGCTGGACGCGACCGCACTACGCGGGACTGCCGAAGCGGGCAACTGGCATTGGCTGGCGCCCGGTTTCCCGGCCATTGATCAAGTGCCACCTGCGTCCACGGCCTCCCTGCCCAGCCTGCTGCGCGAACTGGATGCACAACTGCCCCCGGGCACCACATTGACCGTGCACGTTCCCGATCCCCTGCCCGGCCTGGACGGCGCACGCCTGCAGCTGTCGCGCGACGTGCGATGGCACACGCAGCCGATGCCGGCCACTGCGCAACCGAGTGCCGCGACGTCGCCGCGCCTGCGCGTGCACAGCGATGCTTCGGCCACTGCCCAGCACTGGTTGAACGCACTGCAACGCGCGTGGGGTGTGCAGGCACCGCCCTCGCCCCTGGCCGGGGATGCTGTGCCCGAGCGCGGCGAAATCGGCGTGTGGAGCCGCAGCGATGCACTGCCAGCACACTGGCAGGCGTGGCTGCGCGACGGCGGTCGTGTCATGACTGCCGGCAAGCCTGCTGCCAGCGCCAGCATCCTGCTGCGCGACGCCCAAGGCGCACCGCTGCTGTGGCAGCAACGCATCGGCCACGGCTATCTGCTGGCGCTGCCGGGTGACTGGAATGCCGCCAGCAACGCTGCGCTGCGCGATCCGCAGTTGCCGCGTGCCCTGCTGCTGGCGCTGCAGCCGCCCACGGCTCCGCGCCTGGGCGATGCACGTGACCAGGCACCGCGCCGAACCGCATTGCCTGCTGCAACACCGCCGCTGCGAGAGCCGACGCCTTGGCTGTTGCTGGCCATCGTGCTGCTGTTCGCGCTGGAACGCTGGATGGCCAGCAGTAGCCGACGCAGGGGGCCCGCATGAACACCCTGCAGCACGCCTGGCAACGCGCGCGCCGCCGCCATGCGCTCGTCACCCTGCTGCTGGGCCTGCCGTGGGCGCTGGCCGCAACGGTGCTGGCGCTGCGCCTGGCGGGCTTCGACATCGCCTGCGTGGTCGGCACGATCGGCCTGCTCGCCTGCGCGGCCCTCGCCACTGCACGCGCCCGCCGGCTGGACCGCCAGTGGCTGCAGCGCCAGCTCGATGGCAGCGGCGCCAGCGAGGACAGTGCCGACCTGCTGTTCGCCGATACGCTCACCCTCAATCCGCTGCAGCAGCGCCAGCGCGCGCATGTGCTGGCCACGCTGGAACGTGCGATGCCGGAACTGCGTCCGCGCTGGCCGCGTGGGGCGTTGGCGCTGTGCTGGATCGCTGGCCTGGCCATCGTTGTGCTGGCACTCGGCTGGCCACGTTCGAATCCCGGTTCCGCGCCTGCCCGCACGTCGGCGCCTGGCAGCACCGCCGCCGCGGGCCCGCTGCACCTGCAGTCCACCCGCCTTCGCATCGACGCGCCGGCCTATACCGGCCAGGCCACGCTCACCCAGAATGCCTTGGACGCCAAGGTCG
Source organism: Stenotrophomonas maltophilia (assembly GCF_003205835.1). Classification (GTDB taxonomy): domain Bacteria; phylum Pseudomonadota; class Gammaproteobacteria; order Xanthomonadales; family Xanthomonadaceae; genus Stenotrophomonas; species Stenotrophomonas riyadhensis. The sequence goes on along the minus strand of NZ_CP029773.1, from coordinate 102,505 downwards.
CCGCCGACAGCCGGCTGTCCTGGTCCCTGCGCTTCGACCGCGCACCGGACAAGGCATGGCTGCAGTTCCACGATGGTCGCCGGTTGCCACTGAGCGAGCACGATGGCCAGTGGCAGGCGCAGGATGTGGCACGCACGCCGGTGCTGTACCGCGTGGTGAGCGAACCGGCACTGGCAGAGACCCGCCTGCATCGGCTGGATGTAGTGGCTGACCGCGCACCCAGCGTGCGCGTGCTGGAGCCGGCGGCCAGCCTGGTGCTGGGCACGCCCGGGCAACGGCAGTGGGCACTGCGCTTCGAGGCCAGCGACGATTACGGCGTGGCCGCGCAGGCAACGCTGTCGATCACCACCACCCAGGGCAGCGGTGAGAACATCACCTTCGTCCGCCGCAGCGTCAGCCTCACCGGCAATGGCGAGCCGACCGCACGGCGCTTCGCGCATACGCTTGATCTGGCTGCATTGGGCGCGCAGCCGGGCAACGATGTGATCGCCCAGCTGGAAGTGCGCGACAACCACACACCCACGCCGCAGACCGGGCGCAGCAGCAGCGTGATCCTGCGCCTGCCCAGCGCCGAGGTCGCGCTCGGTGCGGAGCTGGAAGGCCGCATCAAGAAGACCCTGCCTGCGTACTTCCGCAGCCAGCGGCAGATCATCATCGATGCTGAAGCCTTGATCCGGCAGCGTCGCAGTCTGGCTGCGGAAGACTTCGTGAAGCGCAGCGATGCGATCGGTGTCGACCAGCGCATCCTGCGCCTGCGCTATGGCCAGTTCCTGGGCGAGGAAAGCGAAGGTGCGCCGAAGCCACCGCCGACCGGCGACCTGCCCACCAGCGATACGCCCGCCGCAGGCGACCACGGCGATGATCACGATCACGACCATGGCGCCGATGCAGGAGCGCACGACGCGCATGGCCACGATCACGGCGGCAAGGCGTCCAGTGCCGATACGCCACCGGTGTTCGGCAGCGCCACCGATGTGCTCTCCGAATACGGCCACACCCATGACCATGCCGAGGCCGCGACCCTGCTTGACCCGCAGACCCGCGCCACGCTGAAGGCCGCGCTGGACCAGATGTGGTCGGCCGAAGGCGAGCTGCGCCAGGGCCGACCGGAGCAGGCGTTGCCCTTCGCCTACAAGGCATTGGGCTTCATCAAGCAGGTGCAGCAGGCCGAGCGCATCTATCTGGCCCGTGTCGGACCGGAGCTGCCACCGATCGATGAAGGCCGCCGCCTCGGTGGCGATCGCGCCGGGCTGGCCAGTCGTGAACTGCCGCTGGCCGCCCGCACCCCGCCCGATCCGGCCATCGTCGAAGCCTGGCAGCGTCTCGGCGATGACACCGGCGCGCCGGATCTGGATGCGCTCGCGGCCTGGCAGCAGCGCAACGCCGCCTACCTGCCCGATGCACTCGATCTGGCTGCGGCCATCGAGCAGCTGCGCATCGAGCCCAGTTGCCACGACTGTCGCCAGCGCCTGCGCGCACAGTTGTGGCGGGCGCTGCAGCGTCCGCTGCCGCAGGCGATGCGGCGCAGTGCCGCCGATGCGATGGGCCAGCGCTACCTCGACGCGCTGGAGGCGCAGCCATGAACGCCTCCGCTGTGAACCTGTGGATTGCGCTGGCCCTCGCCCTGATCGTGGTCATCGCCAGCGTGCGCCAGCTGCGTGGAGACACCGCGCACCCCGGCCGCCGGTGGATCGTGATCGCACTGCAGATCATCGTCGCCGCGCTGCTGTATTTCTGCCTGGTGCCGCCCGCCCGCCAGCAACCCGCAGGCGGCCTGGTCGTGCTGGGAATCGACGCCGGCAAGGCCGGCGCACTCCCGGCCAGCGAAGGCCCGCTGTTGCTGTTGCCGGAAGCTGCCGATGTGGCCGGCGCACAGCGCGTTCCCGACCTGGCCACCGCGCTGCGCCAGCATCCGGCGTCCACGCTGACCCTGGTCGGTGCGGGCCTCGCCGCACGTGATCGCGACGCGGTGTTGCCGCCGGATGTACGTTGGCAGGCCGCACCGGAGCCGCGCGGCTGGATCGCGCTGCAACCACCGGCCGATGTCGCTCCCGGTGCTCGTTTTGACGTCCAGGCACAGGCGCGTGGCGCGGCCAAGGCGAAAGCAGAGCTGCTTGACCCCGCCGACAGCGTGGTTGATCGCACGGACGTTGCCGAGGACGGGCGCGTGAAGCTCAGCGGCATCGCCCGCGCCGAAGGCCGCAGCGTGTTCCAGCTGCGCCTGCTCGATGCCGAAGGCCATGTGGTGGACAGCGCGCCGGTGCCGCAGCAGACCCTGCCGGCCGCCCCCATACGGCTGCTGGTGCGTGCCAGTGCGCCGGGCCCGGAGTTGAAGTACCTGCGCCGCTGGGCCGCCGATGCCGGCATCCGCGTGCAGGTGCAGGCCGATACCGGGGCGGGTGTCAGCGTGGGAGATGGCGCGGTCGCGCTGGATGCGGCGTCACTCGCGCGCAGCGATCTGCTGTTGCTGGACGAGCGCAGCCTGGCCGCATTGAGTGCCGGCCAGCTGGCTGCCGTGCGGCAGGCGTTGTGCGAGGGACTGGGCGTGCTGGTACGCGGTGCGGGCTCACCTTCGGCCAGCGCGCGCCAGCGCCTGCAGGATCTTGGTCTACCGGTGCAAGGCGATGGCAGCAGCCACGCCCTCGAACTTCCCGGCGACGGCGACAGCGCGGTCCTCGCCGCACGACGTGGCCCGCTCGCCGCGGGTACGCTGCCGACCGGCTACGGCGAAGAGGCTGACCGCAGCTCGCACAATGCTCCCCTGCCTGTGCTGGAAGCACTCGCGCTGCAGGTACCGGGCAGCACCGCCCTGCTGCAGGATGGCACGGGCAAGGCTGTCGGCGGCTGGCGCGCGGCTGGCAAGGGCCGCATCGGCCTGCTGCCCATGACCGACAGCTGGCGCTGGGTGCTGGCCGGGCGCGACGACCGCCACGGCGAACTGTGGAGCAGCGTGGTGGCCACGCTGGCGCGTGCACAGGGCAGCGCTGATGCGCTGTGGTCACCGCAGCCGATCAGCTGGGCAGGCGAACGGCAGACGCTGTGCGGCGTGCAGGCGCCGCTGCAGGTCTTCAACGAAGGTGGCGACGGAGTACCGCTGGTCGTCGATGGCGCGACCTCGACCCTGCGCTGCGCCGGCTGGTGGCCACGTGACGCAGGCTGGCAGCGCCTGCAGCATGGCGACAGCATCGTCTGGCGCTATGTGTTCGACCCAAGAGCCGCGACCGTGCTGCATCGGCAGGCAATGATCGATGCGACGACTCAGGCGTTGGTCTCCAGCACGCCGGCGAACGCATTGGTGATGCAACCCGTGCCGGGATCGCGCTGGCCGTGGTGGCTGGCGTTCGTGCTGTGCGCCTCGCTGCTGTGGTGGCTGGAACGGCGGCGCATGCACGCCCCTCGATTGACGCAACCAGCACCGTAGGGCAGGCGACGGCAGGTAGCCCCCACCTCGATAGTCCGCCTCTGCGCATATCAACAGGCGTGCCCGGATCGGGCAGTGCCGGAACCGCTGGGTTTGCCCTGTACCGGCCACCCAAGGCAGACTGGTAGGCGGACGGACAGCTCCATTGGAGGGAGCCATGATCGACACGATGTCGTGTGCATCACGCACATTCCCATCCCCTGCCATCGCATATCGTCAGCCTTCGGCCGGGGTGCGCCGATGAGCGTCTTCATCATCGTCAAGATCATCCTGCTGCTCGTGGCGCTGGTGGCTTGGCTGAACTACCAGTCGCGGCGCAAGGACAACCAGAATGCGCTGGCCGCCCTGCGCCGTACCCAGGTCGTCCGTGAACTGCAGGACGACGAAGCGCTGGCCCTGGAGTCCCTCCGCGTCGCCCACGGCCTCGCGTGGGAAACCGGCGTGCGTCGCCTGCGTGGCCGCTTCAGCCGCCACGGCATCATCGCCAACGGCGTCGAAACACTCCACGACACCCTCGGGGGCGTGGACGTGCTGCTGCCCTACGATGCGCCCTTGTTCCTGGCCGAGGACAACGACGCCGACGTTGTGCTGACGGAGCGCCAGGCCATCGTGGTGCGGCTCAATGATTTTTCCGTTGTCGAAGGACGCAGCCGCAGCCTGCACGACGGCCGCGCCGACGGGCTCCCGCCTGGTGCCCCGCCACTGCCCGCGCCCCCGTCGCTGGCCGCCCAGCCGGTCACGACACTGGAAGAGCGTGCCGAGACCTTCGAGGAAGCGCAGCTGCGGCGGCGGCCCGCGTTCGGATGGCTGCCCGCTGGCTTCTGGATCGTCGCGCTTTCACTGCTGTTGACGGCCACCATCGCCGACCTGGGAGATGCGCTGCCGCTGGTCATGCTGCTGGCCATTGCGGCGGCCCTGGCCGGTATCGTGTGCCAGCTCCGCCCGCCGCTGCGCAAGATCCGGCCTGGCCGGGTCCGTCGCGTAGAGGGCGTCCTGCATCGGCTGGAGATGCCCAATCCGATGAATGCCGCGCTGCGGCTGCAACGCTTCTTCGTCGGCGACAGCCTGCAGGTACAGGTCCCGGTGCACTGGCAGCAGTGCGGGCGCCTTCCGCTGCAGCAGACCGTGCAGCTGGACATCGCCCAGGACACCGGCGACGTCCTGTCGATCGGCCCGCACTGGTCGCGGGTGGATGAGCAGCGCCGTTTCCCGCCGATCCGCTGGGGCGGCACTCTGCTGCTCCTGGTGATCGCGCTGCTGGGGGCGGTGACCGCACTGCTGGCCGGTGACGGCGACGACCTCCGCCTGGCCTGGCATGGGCTGCAGGGCACCCAGACGCGGACTGACAGCCGTGCCGACAGCGTGCTGCAGGATCCTCCGCAGCCCGGTGACCGCGTGCGGCTCAGTGGAGAAGGCCAATGCGAACTCGCGTTGACCCGGCTGGCCGATACCGGCACGGAGGTGGTGCTTCCGGACTGCGCGCGGATGCGCTGGGGCGCCACCACGGTGGTGCTGCCTGCGCTGGCGGTGCCCGACCCGCTGCTGTCGCTGTATCGCGGCAGTTTCGTCGATGCGCAGAAAGACGGCTATTCGACGATGCTGCGCATGCTGATGATGCAGCAGATCAGCGATCCCTATCAGCAGGCGCTGATGGCCGCGCGCGGCGAGCAGCAGATAGTGACGGCGCTCGGCCGCATGATCGATACGGTCGAAGCCGCCTGCGCGGTCGGCCTGCGTGACTGCGCAGGGTTGCAGCAGTCCATCGTTCGCGCGCTCGGTGCATCGGTGGAGCTGGACGGCCAGGACACTGCACTGGACGACTGGCCGAAACTGGCCCAGCACATGCGCCGGCTGGCCACGGAGGGCGAGGACGGTATGTACATGACCGGCAGCGACCTCGCCGCACTGCGTGGAATCGCCCGCGAGCATGCCGGTGCCGCCATCGCCACCCGATTGGCAGCGCTCACACCGCAGTTGATCAGCCTGCAGCGCGGCGGCGTGGTGCTGGAAACCCCCGATGACCTGCGTGACGGAGCGCAACACGCACCGCAGGACCCCGTGCGTTCCGACACCCTGCTCGATCAGTGGCAGGAGGCAGGGGCGGTGGTCGCAACCCCTGTACCGTTCGCGTTGCAGGGGCTCGTGCTGTCCACCCGGCAGGACGCAGGCGGTCTGCGCCTGCGCGTGGAACCCGGCGCCTCCGATGACCGCATCCAGCGTGCAGTGGCCAGCAGCCTGATGCTGCTGCTGTCACTGACGCTGATCGTGGTGCAGGCGGCCCTGCTGGCGCGGGGCATCCTGCGCGCCCGCGCCCGGCGACGCGCGCTGGACGCCGACCTGCAGTCACGCCCGGCACCGGGCCAACCGGCCTGAGCGGCGCGGCTACTTCACCGGCGGCGCGTCGCCAGCATTCTGTTCCTGGGAGAACAGCAGCGCGCGCCGCTGCTGCTCCGCACTGAGTTCCGGCGGTGGCCGCGCCACGGCGGCCTGGATCTGCGAAGGTCCACCCGTGAGCTTGTTCACGCCCTTGGCGGCCGCCATGACCCCCTTGACCACACCCATCATGATGTAGCCGCCACTCATGCTGACCTGCTCCGGCGACGGCGGTTCGCTCCAGTCACGGCTGAAACGGTTGTCGCCGAACTTCACCGGGTTCTTGAAGCGGTACAGGTCCAGCGGCTCGTCTTCAGGCTTGAGCGCACGCACTTCGCCGAGAGTGGTGACGTTGTCCTGCGGCAGTGCGGTGGAAACCGGCGTGGTGGTTGCCGCCGGCGCATCTGCAGGAGGCTCGGGCGCCGGGTCGGGCACCACGACCGACGTGGACTGCTGTGCCTGCGCGATGCCAGCCAGCAGCATGCCGGCCAGGACTGCTCCCTGCGTTCCACGTCGTGCCACAGCCATCCACCCTGTTGGTTGCGTCCAGCACCCAAGGATACGGATGCAGGCTTCAGATTTCGTTGCTGCGTCGGTGGCTGTTCAGCCAGGGGAGATGCTTTGATGCCATGGCCTGCGCGCACTGAACGGTTCACTCCATCCCATGATCGTGTCTCACATCCTGAGACGTCTTTGTGGTGCCATGTGACCCCTCGTAAAACGTCCCGGCTCCATCTTCCATGGCTTACGAACTCGCCAAGCGCACCGCCGATGCCGAGCAGAAGCTCGCCACCCGCGATGGCCTGCCCGCCCGCGACGGCGCCCTGCTCAGCGCGCGCCTGCAGCGCCGCTACCAGGACCGCATTACCGGCAGCTTTGCCCTTCCCGGCCGGGAAGGCCGCTATGCGCCCATTCCCGATTCGGTTCCGCCGGCCCTGGCTGCCGCGCTGAAGGCGCGGGGCATCGAGCAGCTCTACAGCCACCAGGCCGAAGCCTGGGAGGCCAGCCAGCGCGGCGAGCACGTGGCCATCGTCACCCCCACCGCCAGCGGCAAGTCGCTGTGCTACACCCTGCCGGTGGTCAGCGCGGCGATGCAGGACAAGGCCAAGGCGCTGTACCTGTTCCCGACCAAGGCGCTGGCCCAGGACCAGGTGGCCGAGCTGCTGGAGCTCAACCGCGCCGGCGATCTGGGGTCAAGGCCTTCACCTTCGATGGCGATACCCCCGGCGATGCACGCCAGGCGATCCGCCTTCACGGCGACATCGTGGTCTCCAACCCGGACATGCTGCACCAGGCGATCCTGCCGCATCACACCAAGTGGGCACAGTTCTTCGAGAACCTGCGCTACATCGTCATCGACGAGGTGCATACCTACCGCGGCGTGTTCGGCAGCCACGTCACCAACGTGCTGCGCCGGCTCAAGCGCATCTGCGCGTTCTACGGCGTGCAACCGCAGTTCATCCTGTGCTCGGCCACCATCGGCAATCCGCAGGCGCATGCCGAGGCGCTGATCGAGGCACCGGTCACCGCCATCACCGAGTCCGGCGCGCCCAGCGGCCCCAAGCAGGTGCTGTTGTGGAACCCGCCGGTGATCAATCCGGACCTGGGCCTGCGTGCCTCGGCGCGCTCGCAGAGCAACCGCATCGCACGCATTGCGATCAAATCCGGGCTGAAGACCCTGGTGTTCGCGCAGACACGCTTGATGGTCGAGGTGCTGACCAAGTACCTGAAGGACATCTTCGACCACGACCCGCGCAAGCCGCCGCGCATCCGCGCCTACCGTGGCGGCTATCTGCCCACCGAGCGCCGCGAGACCGAGCGTGCGATGCGCGCCGGCACCATCGATGGCATCGTCAGCACCTCGGCGCTGGAACTGGGCGTGGATATCGGCAGCCTGGACGTGGTGATCCTCAACGGTTATCCGGGCAGCGTGGCCGCGACCTGGCAGCGCTTCGGCCGCGCCGGCCGCCGCCAGCAGCCGGCGCTGGGGGTGATGGTGGCCAGCTCGCAACCACTGGACCAGTACGTGGTGCGCCATCCGGATTTCTTCGCCGAGGCCTCGCCCGAACACGCACGCATTGCGCCGGACCAGCCGCTGATCCTGTTCGACCACATCCGCTGCGCAGCCTTCGAGCTGCCGTTCCGGGTCGGCGATGGCTTCGGCCCGATCGACCCGGAAGTGTTCCTGGAAGCGCTGGCCGAAACCGAGGTGATCCATCGCGAGGGCGAACGCTGGGAATGGATCGCCGACAGTTATCCGGCCAACGCGGTCAGCCTGCGTGCGGTGGCCGATGGCAACTTCGTGGTGGTCGATCGCAGCGATGGCCGCCAGCAGATCATCGCCGAAGTGGATTACTCCGCCGCCGCGCTCACCCTGTACGAGGGCGCCATCCACATGGTGCAGTCCACCCCGTACCAGGTGGAGACGCTCGACTGGGACGGCCGCAAGGCATATGTCACCCGCACGCATGTGGATTACTACACCGACAGCATCGACTTCACCAAGCTCAAGGTACTGGACCGCTTCGACGGCGGCGTGGCCGGCCGTGGTGATTCGCATCATGGCGAAGTGCACGTGGTACGCCGCGTGGCTGGCTACAAGAAGATCCGCTACTACACCCACGAGAACATCGGCTACGGGCCGGTGAACCTGCCCGACCAGGAACTGCATACCACTGCGGTGTGGTGGCAGCTGCCGCAGGCACTGTTGCTGCGCGCCTTCGCCAGCAAGCAGGATGCGCTGGATGGCTTCCTTGGCGCCGCCTATGCGCTGCACATCGTCGCCACCGTGGCGGTGATGGCCGATGCGCGCGACCTGCAGAAGTCGGTCGGCAACGGCGATGGTTCCTGGTTCGCGATCGCCGACCAGAGCGGCCGTGGCCAGCTGCGCGGCAGCGAGGGCGATCCCGGCGTCGTCGAGCTGCTGCAGGAATTCGTGCCCACCGTGTATCTGTACGACAACTTCCCCGGCGGCGTCGGCCTGAGCGAACCGCTGTGGCAGCGCCAGGCCGAGCTGGTGCAGCGCGCGCGCGAACTGGTGCAGCGCTGCGACTGCAAGGCCGGCTGCCCGGCCTGCGTGGGCCCGGTGCTGGCCGCGCAGGAAGAGGAGGACACCTCGCCGCGTGCGCTGGCGCTGCGCGTGCTGGACCTGTTCGATGCCGAGGCCTGCCAGCACGTACGCGACGTGGTGGTGACCGCGCGCGACCCGATGGAGCTGCTGGCCCCGTGAGCCTGAGCCTGGACAAGCTGCGCCTGCTGCGGAAGCAGGCCGGTGACCCGAAAGCAGTCACGCCGGTGACGCCCGAGCCGCCAGCGCCGGCCCCGGTAGCCGCCAACGATGCACAGCAGCCACCGGCCGAGCGTTCGGTGTTCGCCTGGGTCGAGCAGGAGATCCGCCACAAGCCGACCGGCGCTGCCGCGCCTGTGACGGCCGCCGCACCGCTGCGTCGGCCGGAAGTGGGCAGCCTGCATCGCCTGCTCGGCCTGCGTTCGCGGGGTGGAGCCGCGCCGGCACGCGCCAGCGCGCAGGATCGCCAGCTGCCCGGTGAGGAGATCGCACCGGGCCTGTTCCTGATCGAATCGCTGCAGCCGCAGCCCATTCCGGCACAACCGCTGTCACTGGATTTCGCCCGCCGCGAAGGCGAACACGTATCCCCGCTCGACCTGCTGTTCTTCGATACCGAGACCACCGGCCTGGCCGGCGGCACCGGCACCCGCGCCTTCATGATCGGGGCCGCCGACTGGCATGTGTGCCCGCAACGCGGCGAAGGCCTGCGCATCCGCCAGTTGCTGATGGCCACGATGGCCGCCGAGGATGCGATGCTGGCCACCTTCGCCCGCTGGCTGCAGCCGTCCACCGTGTTCTGCAGCTACAACGGCCGCAGCTACGATGCGCCCCTGTTGAAGGCGCGCTACCGACTGGCCCGCCAGCGTTGCCCGATTACAGCGCTGGATCACGTCGACCTGCTCTATCCGACCCGCCGCCGCTATCGCGGCACGTGGGAGAACTGCAAGCTGTCCACCATCGAACGCCAGCTGCTGCGCGTGGTGCGCGAGGATGACCTGCCCGGCTCGGAAGCGCCCGGCGCATGGCTGCGTTTCCTGCGCGGCGGCGACGCGGTGAACCTGCGCCGGGTGGCCGACCACAACCACCAGGACGTGGTGACCCTGGCCCTGCTGCTGCAGCGGCTGGTACGGGAAGAACAACGTGAGCGCGAAACCCTGGCGCTGGTCGGGCAGTAGGCGTTGACGCAGCCTGACGGTGGCAGCGGTGACACTGCCGCCACCATCCACGCCTGGAGCCCGACGATGCGCCTCAATCCCCTGGTCCTGCTCGCCATCCTGCCCTTGGCCGCCTGCAGTCACGCCGGCAGCAGCACCACCCACGATCCCGCGCCAGCGCCCGTGGCCGATGCCGCGCACGAATGCAGGCCGGAGGCGCTGGAGGCCTTCACCGGCAAGACCGCCGACGAAGCCACGATCAAGAAACTGGTGGCTGACAGCGGCGCGCGCGGTGCACGGGTGGTCAAGCCAGGCATGGCGGTGACCATGGACTTCCGCCAGGACCGCGTGACCGTGCAGGTGGATGCGCAGAACCGCATCGAGCGCGCCAGCTGCGGTTGATCGCCTCAGGGGAGTGCCGGCCGCTGGCCGGCACCCCACATTGCCGGCCAGCGGCCGGCACTACCGCTCAGAGGCGCTCGGCCTTGCCGCTGGCCAGTGCGCGCGCGATCACCTGCTGTGCCTGCTGCGATGCCTGCGCATGCACGCGTGCCTGACGCTCGCCCAACGCGGCCTGTTGGCTGCCCAGTGCCGCCTGTCGGCTGGCCAGTTCAGACTGCTGGCTGGCCAGGCGCTGCATGTCACGGGAGCGGCCGGATTGCGCGGCCTCGCTGCGGGCTTCCTGCATTGCACGACGTGCCTCAGCGGCGGCCTCGCGTGCAGCCTCACGTGCAACGGCCATATCGCTGGTCGCACCACGCGCCGCCTTCGCTGCTTCTGCCGCGGCCTCACGGTTGATGTCGTGGGCGGCCATCGCGCTGCGCGCGGCCTCGGCAGCGGCCAGTGCGATGCGGCGTGCCTCCTCGCTCTGCAGACGCCCCATCTCGCCCATCTGCCTGCCGAGTTCGCCCTGCTCGCGACCCAGCGCACTCTGCTGGCGGCCCAGTTCGCTCTGCTGGCGGCCCAGATCGGCCGCGCCGCTGTAGGCACGCTGCAGGGTCTGGATCATCATCGGATCACGCACCACGTAGCGCTTGTCGCCCTGGCGGAACCACAGCGCCGGACCCTTGCCGAGCTGCCTGCGGGCCACCGTCACGTCGTCCATGCCGCCGTTGGCGAAGGTCGAATCGCCATCGACCAGCACGAAGGCCTCCCGGGGCGACTTGCCCAGATCGAGGCGACCGTAGGTCGTGATGGAGGTGGTGGTCGTGCCGTCATGGTCCTCATCCATGCCAGAGGCATCGTCGAGGTAGGCCACGTCGGCATCATCAGGACCGGACGGTTCTTCCACATCAGCCGGCTCGACCGGCGGCGCGGGCGCCACCGGCACGGCCGGAATGCGCGCGGACGAAGGCGGTGCGGGCGGCGCTTTCGGAGCCTTCGGCGGCGGCGGTACCACCGCCTTCGGTGCCGCCGGAGGCGCAGGCGGTGCCGGTGGCACTGGCGCAGCGACCAGCCGCATCGGCGCCACGCCCACCAGCACCACGGCGGCGGTCAGCGCCATTGCCAGAATGCGCGGGCAGGCCCGGCGCGGCTGCAGCGAGAGCAGGCGACGCTTGAGGCTGGTGGTGCTCGGTGCGGCGCTGGCCACGCCCAGATGCGGCTGCGGGGCCACGCCCAGCTGCAGCAACAGGCGACCATAGGCCTGGCGGCTGGCGCCGTGCTGGCCAACCACGGCCGCATCCACGGCCTCCTCGCGGGCCTGGGCGTATTCGCGCACCGACAGGCGCAGCAGCGGGTGGAAGAAGAACAGGTGCTGGGCCAGTGCGGGCAGCAGGCCCCACTGCAGGTCACGACGCTGCAGGTGCTGCAGTTCGTGGGTCAGTGCCAGGTCCAGCGCATCGCCCTGCAGCGCGTTGTCGCCGGCCGGCAGCAGCAGCACCGGGCGGAACGGACCGATCACCTGCGGTGCGTCCACCTGCGTACTCATCCACAACCGCGGCGCAGGACGCACGCCGTGCGCTTCGGCGGCCAGCTGCAGGGCCTGCACCAGCGCCTCATCTTCGCAGGGATACGCCGCAGCCAGCAGTGCGCGGCAGCGGCGCCACTCACCGAAGGTGCGCAGGGCCATCAGCAGCACGCCGGACAGCCACAGCGCGGCCAATGCAACGGCCCACCAGGCCACCGCCGGCACCTCGGCGGCAGGCATCGGCATCGCGGCCAGCAGCTGTGCCGAGGCCTCCGGCGCCAACGGGTGAAGCGCCTCGGTGGCCACTTCGGTAGCGGTCATCGCCACGGCCTGGGGGGCCGGCAGCCAGGCCAGCTGCAACGGCTGGCTCCAGAACAGGCCGAGCACGGCCTGCAGCGACACCAGCCACCACAGACGGCAGCGGGTGGCCGCCGACAGCGACGGCAGCGCGCGGCATAGGCCGTACACCAGGGCCACCAGCAGCACGGTCTGCAGGCTGGTCCAGCCCAGCCGCTCCAACATCGGGATCAGCATCGTGGTGTCCATGGCTCAGCCCTCGTGGCGACGCGATTGGAGTTGGGCGACCAGCGCTTCCAGCTCGGCCAGCTCGTTGTCGCTGACCTGCTGGCGCTGCGACAGGTAGGCCACGAACGGCGACACCGAGCCCTGCAGGGTGTTGTCGACGAACTGGGCCACGGCACCCTGCAGCACGCTCTCCGGGCCACGGGTGGCCTGGTAGCGGTAGACACCGTCCTGCTGCTGGCGCTGAAGATACCCCTTCGCCCGCAGCCGCTCCATCATCGTCAGCACGGTGGACCGGGCCAGGCCACGGGGCTCGGCGTAGCCACTGGCGACCTCACCGACGCTGGCCGGCGCATGTTCATCGATGTACTGCAGCAGGGCCAGCTCCTGGTCCCCGATCGTCTTGCCACGCATGACACCACTCCCTTGACTACACGTGTCGCCACTTTCTGCGTGACGACAACTGTAGTCAACCCCCCGGAAGTCATGGGCCGACGAACGGTCGGGGGACGCCGCCCGGCTCAGTACTCCACCCGATACCCGATCGAGAAGGTCCGCCCTGCCGCCGGCAGGCTGGACATCTTTCCGTAGGTCGCCTCGGCCTGCTGGCCATAGACCGTGCGGTAGTCACGATCGGCCAGGTTGTAGATGCCGACGCTGAAGCGGCCGCCTGCCAGCGGCAGCTCGCCGATCAGGTCGAACACCGCATAGCCGTGGATCTTCGCCGCCGGGGTAGCGCGGATGCTGGGACTGATCGCTGCGAGCGGCGCATCGCGCCAGGCACGATCGGTCCCGCCCACCACTTGTCCCTGCAAGCGCAGCAGGCTGTCATTGGCGAAGCGCCACTGCCCATGCACACCCGCCTTCAAGGGTGAAACGCGGAACGCATTGAGCTCACGCCAACGCCCGGCAGCATCGCGGTACTGGCCCCGGGTGCTGGCAAGGCTTGCGCCCAGCTCCAGCTGCGCCGTCGGCGTGTAGCGCAGGTTGGCCTCCACGCCCCACACGCGCTCGTCGGTGTCGGCCACCGACACGCTGTAGTCGCGGTTGAACTGCACGGTCTTGTCCGAGCGGTTGTAGAACGCGGTCACCGCGCTCTGCAGCGATGCATCGCTGCGGCGCCAGCCCAGCTCATAGCTGTCGACCTTGATCGGGCCGACGTTGCGGCTGTCGATGACGAAGCTTGCCGGTACATCGCGCAGCATGCGCTGGGTGTCCGGCAGGCTGAAGCCCTGCGAGACGTTGGCGAACAGCTGTTGCGATGCATCCAGCCGGTACACCACGCCGGCATTGAACAGGGTCTGCGAGTGGCGCACGCGGCCGCCCCGCAGCAGGTGCGGCGTGTACCCCGCAACGGCGTCGGCGGTGATCGCTTCGGTGTAGGGAAGCGAGTCTTCTACGCGGTTGCGCAGGATCTGGTGGCGCACGCCGGCCTGCATGCTGAAGCGCTCACTCAGCGAATGGTCGGCCTGCAGGAACAGGCCGGTGGTATCCACGCGCACGTCCGGCCCCATCGCGTACTGCGCGGTGGGCTGGTAATCGAGACCGTTGCTGGCGATGAAGCGGTTGATGTCATACATCTGCCCGCGCTGGCTGTCCTGCTCGCGCTCGTGGTCCACGCCGTAAGACAGCTGCAGGCTGCGGCCCGCCACGTCGAAGCCCTTGTGCAGCGCGGTGCGCAGGCCCCACACATCGATATCGGTATTGGACTGCATCGCCACATAGGCGAAGCCACCGCGCAGTGCCGGGTGCACCAGCGTCGACACCGACGGGAACCAGCGGCCCTGCTCGTTGCGGTAATAGGCTTCCACGCTCAGTTCCTGTCCGCCCAGTACATTGCGGTTGCGGTACTGCGCGTTGACACCCTGGTGCCGGGTACGCGGCTGCGCCTCCAGCTGCAGGCCAAGCAGCGCCTGGTGGCTGGGCGTGAATGCAGGGTTGAACAGCGCAGCCAGGCGCGGGCCATAGTCGGGGCCATGATCACTGTCCTGCTGATCGTCGAACCAGCGCACGCCCACGCTCAACTGCTGGCTGTCCGTCGGGGTCCAGTCGAAGCGCGCATTGAGTTCGCGGGTCTCGGTGTCCTGCCGATCGGTCTGCGCGATCTCCGGACCGATACGGCGGCCATGCGCATCCAGCGATGCGCCCTGCCGGCCATAGGCGAAGCCGAACGCGCCACTGAACTGATCGCCGCGCACGGTCATGGTCTGCGCGGCGTTCCAGGCCAGCGTGTCACTGGACAGATGCGAGGGACTGCGCAGGCCGAACTGGCTTGCCAGCTGGACCGGCTGATCGCCGGGCTGCAGGGTGATGATGTTGATGATGCCGCCACTGGCGCCGGCGCCATACAGCGCGGTGGCGCCGGAGATCACCTCGATGCGCTCGATCATGGTCGGCGAGATGCTGTTGAGCTGGCGCGACCCATCGCGTGCGCCGGTCAACGGCACGCCATCGATCATCACCTGCACGCTGCGGCCACGCATGGTCATGCCGTAGTTGCTGGTGGTCCCGCTGGCCGGCGCCAGAGACGGCACCAGCTGGCCGAGGATGTCGGCGGTGCTGCGCCCGGCGGTGATCTGCTGGGCAATCTGTTCGTGCTCGATGGCATACACGGTGCCGGCGATCTCGGCTACGCTGCGTGCGCCTCGCACGGCGGTGACACTCACCGCATCCAGTTGCCGGGTGCCAGCCGTAGCGGACGTATTCTGCGCCGCCAGCTGGCCACTGATGGCCAACGCCAGCATCGCCAGCGGAAGGGTTGCTGCGGTCTGCCGCATGGTGTCCTCGTTGCGTATCAGGGGGAATCGATAGGCGCTGCGAAGCGGCGCATCAGCGGCCGGCACAGCAGCAACCCGAGCGCCGAAACTGCCGCCAGCGCGATGTAGTAGATGGGGTAGCCCAGGCCCTTGGCGAGGAAGCCGGACAACGCGCCGCCGATGAAATTGACCAGCAGTTCGAAGCACACGAGCAAAGTGAAATCAGTGCCGGCCTGGGCACGCGAACTGACCCGCATGAACAGGGCATACAGGCTGGTCATCGCCACATAGCGCAGCGCCAGCAGCGCGATCACCAGCGCGCCCAGGCCCCACCGTGACGTCGCCATCGCACCGCTGTAAAGCATCAACGCCAGCAGTACATACAACACGGTGCGCCACCAGCCAGCGTGCATCAGCAACTGCTCGGCCCGGCGCTGCTTGAGCAACCAGGCGGCGGCCACCGCAGCCAACATGCCGGTACCGGCACCACCCACCGAGATCAGCAGCCCGATCTCGGTCAGGCTGAACTGCTGGTCGACCAGCAGCGGATTGATCATCGCCATTGCGGGTGCTTCCACCAACCGATACAGCACGATCAGCAGCAGCGCCCAGCGCAGTTCGCGACGACGCAGCGCACGCAGGATGCTCGGCTGCGGCGCGTCGGGCCTGGCCGGCGTTTCGTTGATCTGCTGCACTGCCAGCAGGGTCAGTGCGCTCATTGCCGCCAGGCTCAGCAGGGCCACGCTCCAGCCGCGGGTTTCATACAGCCACAGCACACCGGCGCCACCGATCATGCTGCCCAGGGCCACGCCCACGCTCTGCGCCATGCTGCCCAGCCGGTGCTCGGCCGGCGCCAGCGCCTCCACGGTATAGCCGTCGATGGCGATGTCCTGGGTGGCGGCAATGGTCGAGATCCACATGCCGACCAGCACGAACACGACCAGGCCATGATCCAGGCCGGTGAACGCCAGCACCAGGATGCCGGCCAGCAGCAACAGCTGGGTCAGCCACAGCCAGCTGCGGCGGCGACCGAGGGCCGGCAGATGCCAGCGGTCCACCAGCGGCGCCCACAGGAACTTCAGCGCCCACGGCAGGTAAAGCAGCGACAACATGCCGATCCAGCGCAGATCCACGCCCTGGCTGCGCAGGATGGCCGGCACCGCCACGTTGTAGAAATACAGGGGCAAGGCATGCGCCATGTACAGCGCGACGATCACGCCCAGGCCGAACGGCGAAGCGGCGGCGCGCTCAGTGCGCATCAGCCTGCTCCAGGTGCTCGCCAATCCAGCGCATGCCCGCGCCGGCATCGGCGGTGACGAAGTACGGCACGGCCCAGGCCGCATGCAGCGCCGGAGTGTCCAGCCGCTGCTGCTCGGCGGCATCGCTGGCGATGCGCACCAGGCCCCGGCAGTACTGCCGGAAGGCGGCCTTGTACCGCTTGTACCAGACCGCCTGCAGGGCACGGTAGTCGTCGCAGAAGGTGGCACCGGGCGCGGTGCTGGCAACGAAGTAGAAGGGGCGGTGGGCATCGATCAGCGCCTGCACGCGGTCCAGCCAGTACCGGATCTGGTGCGCATCCACCGCGCCATGGAAGACGGCACGCAGCACCACCGCCTCGTTGATCACCAGACCCATCGCCATCGACCTTCTTGCTGAACAGGGGAAAGGGGCAGCGAGCCCCCGCAAATGAGAATAATTTGCAATACCATTGAAAGTTTAGGCGCGACGAAAGAAAATTTAGGCACGACAGCATTCGCGGGTGCCTTGCATGCAGGTCTATTCCTGCGCCGAACTGATGAGCGCCGCCCACGCGCTGGGCGGCCGGGTCGACTTTGAATCGGGCCTCCCCGATGCGCTGCCGGTGCTGGCCGGCTGGCAGCAGGTGCAGTCGATGGACAGCGGCCTGGTGCTCTACCTCAGCCGCAGCCAGGACATGGTCGGCGGCCGCAGCCAGAACTGCCTGCCTGCAGGTATCACCGCCAGTTTCCTGCTGCAGGGGCAGGCCGAAGTGGTCATCGCCAACCAGCGCTTGCAGATGGACAGCCGCCGGGACGGGAGCCCGGCGATGCTGGTCCACCTTCGTGAGGAGGAAGCGTTCCAGCGCCATTGGCAGGCGGGTCGTGAGGAAACCAAGGTCAGCCTGCACCTCGGCCAGGACTGGTTGTCGCGCCAGCTCGATGGCATTGCATCGGCCGGACTCACCCGCCTGCGACTGAGCCACGCACGCAACCAGGCGTGGCAACCGCCTGCGCCACTGCTGCGGCGGGCCGCAGCGTTGTTCGGGGCGGAAACGGCGGAGCCGCCTCTGCTGGCCAGCCTGCAACGCGAGAGCTTTGCGCTGGAAGTCGCGGCCAGCGTGGTTCGATCCGTGATCGCCGAACGCGAGGCGCCTGCCCCCAGCGCGCATCTGCGGCGTTGCGTGGACCAGTTGCAACAGTGGCTGCAGAGCGGCGAGGCCGATGGCCTGACCATCAACCAGATGGCGCGCAGGCTGGGTACGAACGCCGTCGACCTGCAAAGCACCTTCCAGCAGCTGCACGGCAGCAGCATCGCCGCCTGGCTGCGTGCTCTGCGCCTGCAACGGGCACACGATGCCCTGCTGCAACGACGGGTGTCAGTGGACGTGGCGGCCAGCCTGGCCGGGTACGCCCATACCAGCAGCTTCAGTGCCGCGTTCAAGCGGCAGTTCGGAAGGTCTCCTTCCCGGATCCGCTAGCCGCAGCAGGCACGCCCCGCGCACACAACCAGTACCTGCCTCGCAGCGCAGGTACTGCTTAAACCTTTTACGCACCCGCTGCATCCGATCCTCGACGCCCCCGCCGGAATTCCGCATGTTCCGCCCAACGCTTCGAGTCGTGCTCATGCTCATCAGTGCCCTGCCCTTCGCCGCCATCTCCGCCAGCCAGGACCAGGCCAACGACCAGACCCGCCGCCTGATCCGCCAGATCATGCTGGAGCAGCGCATTCCCGGGCTGCAGGTCGCCGTGGTCAAGCAAGGGCAGATCGTGCTCTCCGAAGCCTATGGCCTGGCCAATGTCGAGAACGGTGTGCTTGCCTCGCGCGACACCCGCTTCCCGCTCAATTCGGCCACCAAGGCGTTCACCGGCGTGGCTGCCGCGCAGCTGGCACAACAGGGGCAACTGGATCTGGACGCGCCCGCCTCGCGTTACCTGGATGATCTTCCGGCCACATGGAGGGAGGTGCGCGTGCGTCAGTTGCTGGCACACACCTCGGGACTGCCGGACATCCTGGATGCAGGCGGACTGCTGGGAGGGGGCTCCGAAGCGCAGGCATGGACGGCAGTCACCGCGCGCCCCATCGAAGCAGCGCCCGGGCAGCGCTTTGCCTACAACCAGACCAACTATGTGCTGCTGGCACGGATCATCGCGCAGCAATCGGGCATGTCCTACGAACGCTTCCTCGCCAGCGGTCAGTTCGGCAGCGCGCGCATGGCCCGCACCACCTTCGGCGACAGCTATGACCTGATTCCGGATGTGGCGACGATGTACAGCCTGGCTCCGCGCGCCACCGATGCGGCCGACATGCCGCCGCGCCTGTCGCATTGGTTCTACGACATGCCGCCGAGCCTGTGGGCTGGCGGCGGCATCCTCACCACCGCCGACGACACCGCGCGCTGGCTGGTCGCGCTGACCGAAGGGCGCCTGCTTCGGGATGCACCTCGGAAGAGGATGTGGACCGCAGAGCGCCTCACCGATGGCCGTGCTGGACCATGGGCGGGCGGCTGGCCGGTGCTGCGCGCATCGCCCGACCTGCAGGTGGCCGGTATCGGCGGCGCGCGCTCGGCCTTCGTCGTGTACCCCGACCGCGACGTCGCGGTGGTGGTGCTGACCAATCTGGTCGGCGCCAATCCGCAGCTGTTCATTCCACGCATTGCCGACTTCTACGCGACTGCTGAAACAGCGCTCTGAGCGCTGCCGGCCAGCGGCCGGCACTACCGGGGGCCGCACACGCCGCTTCTTCAGTGTCTCCACCTATGCTGTTGGCGGTATTCATTCCGCCACCACGTGCGCCGTCGCACGCTGCACGCAACCACACAAGGAACACCACCATGAAACATGCCATCGCCACCGCCGCCGTCTGCTTCGCCCTCGCCGCCTGCAGCAGCACACCGATGGCCCAGGTGCAGCCGATCGACGGCGTGATTTCCGGCCAGTGCCATAGCGACATGGTGCGTGGCGCACTCGGCCTGGCCGCCTCGGATGCCACCGTGGCCCGCGCCCGCGTGGACAGCGACAGCCTGCATGTACGGGTGCTGCGTCACGACGGTCCGCGGGTGCCACCGGCGCACGAAGGCGGTGACCGCCTGACCATCGAGAAGGGCCGCACCAACAACATCACCGCGATCTACTGCGGCTGAGCCGGCGCGCCCTGCGCAGCACGCGCAGGGTGGCCTGTTCCCACTGGCGCGGCCCACGCAGGCCGGCCAGCTTTGCCAGTTCACCGCGCTCCCAGCCGGCGAACACGCACGGGTCGATGTAGGCCTTGCGGCACACCGCCGGAGTGTTGCCCAGCAGCGATGCCACTTCGCACACCACCGCGCGCTGCGCCTGGGCCAGCGCGCGCTGGCTGGCCGGTTCCGGCAGCTCGGTGGCGGCGAACGCCTGCACCGCGGCCACGGTACCGCCCCAGGTGCGGAAATCCTTGGCGGTGAAGTCCTCGCCCATCACCTCGCGCAGGTAGTCGTTCACCGCGCCGGAATCCACCGGCTGCAGCGCACCGTCGTCATCGCGGTACTGGAACAGCGCCTGCCCCGGCAGCTGCTGCAGGCGCCGCACCAGCAGCCCCAGCTTGCGGTCGCCCACGGTCACCTCCTGCAGCTGCCCGGACTTGCCGCGGAAGCGCATGCGCACCCGGCCGCCGCGCAGCAGCTCCAGATGGCGGTTGCGCAGCGTGGTCAGTCCGAACGAACGGTTCTGTTGTGCATAGGTTTCATTGCCGACCCGCACCAGGGTGTCCGCCAACAGCGCCACCACCATGGCCAGCACCTTTTCCTGCGGAAACCCAGGTCGCTTGAGATCCCGCGACAACCGCCGCCGCAGCGTGGGCAAGGCCTCGCCAAAGGCGATGATGCGGTCGAACTTGCCGGCGTCGCGCTCCTTGGCCCAGTCGGCGTGGTAGCGGTACTGCTTGCGTCCGCGTGCATCGCGGCCGGTGGCCTGCAGGTGGCCGTTGGCGTGGGCGCAGATCCATACGGCGGTATACGCCGGCGGAATCGCCAGCGCACGGATGCGTTGCAGAGTGGTGGCGTCGCGTATCGCGTGACCATCGGCATCGCGGTAGCTGAAACCCTTGCCGGCGCGGCGCCGGCTGATGCCCGGCTGGGTATCGTCGACATAGCGCAGGCCGGCCGCGCGTGCGGCCTGTCGTTCGGGAGTAGAGGGGGTTGGCATGTCGGTAGTGTCGCCGTCGCCATGCCGCGATCCTGTCGATAACACAAGACAAACACGTGAGGGCCGGTTCGCCGCTATGCTCGGGTCTTCACAACCCCTTCCGGAGTCATGATGTCGTTCCCGATTCGCGCCCGTTCGCTCTCCGCCCTGTTGCTGCCGGCCGTGCTGGCGCTGACCGCCTGCCAGGCACCGGCGCTGGATGAACAGGATTCGGCCACGGCCCATGCCCAGCAGGCGGCCGAGGCCGCCAAGGCACCGGCCGACGACACCGGCAAGGCCACCGAGGCACCGCCGGTCGGCACCTGCGACGCCAGCCAGGTGCAGAGCCTGGTCGGCCAGGCCTACACCGACGCGCTCGGCAAGCAGGCGCAGGAAGACGCCGGCGCCAACCAGGTGCGCGTGCTCAAGCCCAACGACGTGGCCACGATGGAGTTCCTCGGCGACCGCCTGAACATCGAAGTGGACGACAAGGGCGCCGTCAGTGGCGCGCGCTGCGGCTGAGTCAGACCCCGCGCCGGCACACGGGTGCCGGCGCTTTCTGTTGCACCTGCAACCGTGTATTGCGGCGTTGCAGCAACCTGTGATCTAGTCGAGGCATCCGGTGGCCTCACGATGCGCTCCAGGGATTGAGCGGGCTTGAGTGTCCCCGTTCAATTCATTCCGCATCGAGGTAGAGATGGCCCCCCGCAACCGCCAAGGGCTTTACGACCCGCGCTCCGAGCGCGATGCCTGTGGATTTGGCATGGTCGCCCAGCTCGACGATCAACCATCGCGCCTGTTGGTTGATACCGCCATCGCCGCGCTTTCGCGCATGACCCACCGTGGCGGTGTCGCCGCCGATGGCTTGACCGGCGATGGCTGCGGCCTGCTGCTGCGCCGCCCCGATGCGTTCCTGAAACTGCTGGCCAGCGAAGCCGGCATCGCGGTCGCTGCGCGTTTCGCCGCCGGCCTGGTGTTCCTGCCACACGACGCCGATGCCGCGCAGGCATGCCGCGCGCAGCTGCAGGCGCAGGTGGAAGCCGTAGGTTGCAAGGTCGCCGGCTGGCGCGAGGTGCCCACCGATGACAGCGTCTGCGGCCAGCTCGCGCGCGACACGCTGCCGCGCATCGAGCAGGTGTTCGTGGACGCGGGCATCGGCCAGGATGATGCCGGCTTCGCGCTGGCGCTGTTCCTGGCCCGCCGCCGCAGCGAACAGCAGCTGCGCGAACACGCCGACTTCTACGTCACCACCCTCACCCCGGATGCGATCAGCTACAAGGGCATGGTGCTGCCGGACAAGCTCAGCCGCTTCTTCCCGGACCTGCAGCGCCGCGAGCTGGCCTCCAGCGCGATCGTGTTCCACCAGCGCTTCTCCACCAACACGCTGCCGCGCTGGCCGCTGGCGCACCCGTTCCGCATGCTCGCCCACAACGGCGAGATCAACACCATCGAAGGCAACCGGCGTTGGGCGCAGGCGCGCAGCAAGGTGTGGAAGACGCCGCGCTTCGACATCGCCGAGTTCGACCCGGTCATCTCCATGCATGGCTCGGACTCGCAGAGCCTGGACAACATGCTGGAGCTGATGGTCGCCGGAGGCATGGAGCTGATCCAGGCGCTGCGCATCCTGGTGCCGCCGGCCACGCAATCACTGGAATTCAAGGATCCGGACCTGGCCGCGTTCTACGAATTCCACGGCCTGAACAGCGAACCGTGGGATGGCCCGGCCGGCATCGTCGCCTGCGACAGCCGCTATGCGGTGTGTACGCTGGACCGCAACGGCCTGCGCCCGGCGCGCTGGATGCTGACCGCCGACCGCCACTTCCTGGTCGCCTCCGAAGCGGGCGTGTGGGAAGTGCCGACCGAGCGCGTGGTGCGCAAGGGCAAGCTCGGCCCGGGCGAGATGATCGCCATCGATCTCAAGCGCGGCGACCTGCTCGACTCCGATGCGGTGGACCGCATCAACCGTGGCCGCGCGCCGTACAAGCAGTGGCTGCAACAGGGCGTGACCTACCTGCAGACCGAACTGATCGATCCATCGCTGGTGGAAGAGCCCTTCGACGAAGGCACCCTGCGCAGCTACCACAAGCTGTACCAGCTCAGCAGCGAGGAAGTGGAACAGGTGCTGCGGCCGCTGGCCGAAACCGAGCAGGAAGCCACCGGGTCGATGGGCGACGACACGCCGATGGCAGTGCTGAGCCAGCGCAGCCGCCCGCTGTACGACTATTTCCGCCAGGCCTTCGCGCAGGTCACCAACCCGCCGATCGATCCGCTGCGCGAAGACTGCGCGATGTCGCTGTCCACCCAGCTCGGCAGGGAGACCAATATCTTCCATGCCGGCCCGGAGACGGTGAACCACGTCATCCTCAACTCGCCGGTACTGAGCCAGCGCAAGCTGCGCCAGCTGCTGAAGATGGACCAGTACGTGCAGGCCAACCGCCTGCTGGACCTGTCCTACAGCGAAGACGAGGGCCTGCGCGCCGGCATCGAGCGTATCTGTGCCGAGGCCGAACAGGCCGCGCGCGAGGGCATGGTGATGCTGCTGTTGTCCGACCGCTACCCGGTGGCCGGGCGGCCGATGGTGCATGCGCTGCTGGCCACCAGCGCCATCCACCACCACCTCTCGCGGCTGGGCCTGCGCTGCGACGTGAATCTCATCGTCGAGACCGGCACCGCGCGCGACCCGCACCACATGGCCTGCCTGCTCGGCTTCGGCGCCACCGCGGTGTATCCGTACCTGGCCTACCAGACCCTGTTCGACCTGGGCCGCCGCGGCATCCTCAAGCTGAGCAAGGGGGGTGAGCAGTCGCAGATCGGCCGCCGCTATCGCAAGGGCGTGTACAAGGGCCTGTCCAAGATCATCTCGAAGATGGGCATCTGTACCGTGGCCAGCTATCGCGGCGCGCAGCTGTTCGAGATCATCGGCCTGGAACCGGAGGTCGTGGACCTGTGCTTCCCGGATACCGCTTCGCGCATCGGTGGTGCCGGTTTCGCGCGCCTGGATGCCGACGCACGCGAGCTGTGCGCGCAGGCCTGGGACGCACAGCAGGACGTGGATGTCGGCGGCCTGCTGAAGTACGTGCACGGCGGCGAGTACCACATGTACAACCCGGACGTGGTCACCACCCTGCAGCGCGCGGCGCGCAGCGGTGACCCGCGTGCCTGGCAGCAGTACTGCGATGCCGTGCACGCGCGTCCGCCGTCTGCACTGCGCGACCTGCTGCAGCTGGTACCGGCCGCCTCGCCGACGCCGATCGATGACGTGGCACCGGCCAGCGAACTGTTTCCGCGCTTCGATACCGCGGCGATCAGTCTCGGTGCGCTGTCACCGGAAGCACACGAGGCACTGGCGATTGCGATGAACCGCCTCGGTGGCCGCAGCAATTCCGGCGAAGGCGGCGAAGACCCCGCACGCTATGGCACCGCCAAGCGCAGCAAGATCAAGCAGGTGGCCTCGGGCCGCTTCGGCGTCACCGCCGAATACCTGGTCAATGCCGAGGTACTGCAGATCAAGGTCGCGCAGGGTGCCAAGCCCGGCGAAGGCGGCCAGCTGCCCGGCCACAAGGTCAACGAACTGATCGCGCGGCTGCGCTATGCGCGTCCGGGCATCGGCCTGATTTCGCCGCCGCCGCACCACGACATCTATTCGATCGAGGACCTGGCGCAGCTGATCTACGACCTCAAGCAGGTCAACCCGACCGCGCTGGTGTCGGTGAAGCTGGTCAGCCATGCCGGCGTCGGCACGATTGCCGCGGGCGTGGTCAAGGCCGGTGCGGACCTGATCACCATCTCCGGCCATGACGGCGGCACCGGCGCGTCGCCGGTCAGCTCGATCCGCTATGCCGGCGTACCGTGGGAACTGGGCGTGGCCGAAGCGCACCAGGCGCTGCTGGCCAACGACCTGCGCGGGCGTACCCTGCTGCAGACCGACGGCGGCCTGAAGACCGGCCTGGACGTGGTCAAGGCCGCGCTGCTGGGTGCGGACAGTTTCGGCTTCGGCACCGCACCGATGATCGTGCTGGGCTGCAAGTACCTGCGCATCTGCCACCTCAACAACTGCGCCACCGGCGTGGCCACCCAGGACGAGCGCCTGCGCGAGAACCACTTCACCGGCCAGCCCGAGCGCGTGGAGAACTTCTTCCGCCTGCTGGCCGAGGAAGTGCGTGGCTGGCTGTCGTACCTGGGCGCGCGTTCGCTGGAAGAGATCGTCGGCCGTACCGACCTGCTGCGGCAGATCGACGCCGCGCCGCGCGACGGCGTGCGCGTGGACCTGTCGCGCCTGCTGGCCGATGCCCGCTACGAGGGCAGTCACTGTGCCGCGCAGCGCCTGTACGAATCGCCAGACAGCCTGGCCACGCAGATGGACGGCCTGCTGGCCCCGGCCATCGAACACAAGCGCGGTGGCGAACATCGCTTCCTGATCCACAACACCGACCGCAGCATCGGCACCCGCCTGGCCGGTGCGGTGGCACGCGCACACGGTAACCAGGGCATGGCCGAGGCGCCGCTGGAACTGCGTTTCCGCGGCAGTGCCGGGCAGAGCTTCGGCGCGTTCAACGTCGGTGGCCTGCACCTGGAAGTGGAAGGCGAAGCCAACGACTACGTCGGCAAGGGCATGGCCGGCGGCCGACTGGTGGTGCGTCCACCGCGTGGCGCCCGCTTCGAGGCACGCAGCACCGCGATCATCGGCAACACCTGCCTGTATGGCGCCACCGGGGGCGAGCTGTTTGCCGCCGGCCGCGCGGGCGAACGTTTCGCCGTGCGCAATTCCGGCGCGCTGGCGGTGGTGGAAGGCGCCGGTGACCACTGCTGCGAGTACATGACTGATGGCGTGGTGCTGGTGCTGGGCAAGGTCGGCCTGAACTTCGGTGCCGGTTTCACCGGCGGGCTGGCCTACGTGCTGGACGTCGACCGCGATTTCGTCGACCGCTACAACCACGAGCTGATCGACATCCATCGCGTGTCCGCCGAAGGCTTCGAGAACTACCGCCAGCACCTGCACCGCCTGATCGGCCGCCATCGCGAACTGACCGGCAGCATCTGGGCGCAGCAGATCCTGGACGAGTTCCGCGACTACATCGGCAAGTTCTGGCTGGTCAAACCCAAGGCCGCCAGCATCGAGTCGCTGACCGAAACCCTGCGACGCGCCGCGTGATGTTTTCCGGTAGTGCCGGCCGCTGGCCGGCAACGTTCCCCCTTGCATTCCAGAGCCCGCCATGAGCCGCAAGCACGCCTTCCAGTTCCTCGACCTGCCCCGCACCATGCCGCAGCGCATCCCGGTGGAACTGCGCACGTCCGGCGACTGGGGCGAGCTGTACGGCAAGTTCGGCAAGGAGGATGCCCAGTACCAGGCCGGCCGCTGCCTGGATTGCGGCAACCCGTACTGCAGCTGGAAGTGCCCGGTGCACAACGCCATCCCCCAGTGGCTGCAGCTGGTGCAGGAGAACCGCATCCATGAGGCGGCCACGCTGTGCCACAGCACCAACCCGCTGCCGGAAGTGTGCGGCCGCGTCTGCCCGCAGGACCGCCTGTGCGAAGGCAGCTGCACGCTGGAGGAGTTCGGTGCGGTCACCATCGGCGCGGTGGAGAAGTACATCGTCGATACCGCACTGGCCAGTGGCTGGCGCCCGGACCTGGGCGCGGTACAGCCGACCCGCCACAGCGTGGCGGTGATCGGTGCGGGCCCGGCCGGGCTGGCCTGTGCCGACCGCCTGGCCCGCGCCGGCATCGCCGCCGTGGTCTATGACCGCTATGAGCAGATCGGCGGCCTGCTGCAGTTCGGCATTCCCAGCTTCAAGCTGGACAAGGACGTGATCCATCGCCGCCGCGAAGTGCTGGAGGGCATGGGCGTGCAGTTCCGCCTCGGCGTGGAGATCGGCCGTGACCTCAGCGTGCAGCAGTTGCTGGAGACCCACGATGCGGTGTTCGTCGGCACCGGCGCCTACCGCTACACCGACGGTGGCCTCGACGGCCAGGACCTGAAGGGCGTGCTGCCGGCCCTGCCGTTCCTGGTGCAGAACAGCCGCATCGTTGGCGGCGATGACCCGAAGGGTCGGCCGATTGCCGGCTGGGAAGACACCATCGCCCTGCCCGACCTCAACGGCAAGCGCGTGGTGGTGCTCGGTGGTGGCGATACCGGCATGGACTGCGTGCGCAGCGCGGTGCGCCTGGGCGCGGCCAAGGTCACCTGCGCCTATCGCCGCGACGAAGCCAACATGCCTGGCAGCGCGCGCGAAGTAGCCAATGCACGCGAGGAAGGCGTGCGCTTCCTGTTCAACCGCCAGCCGCTGTCGATCGAAGCCGGCGCCGACGATGAAGTGATCGGCGTGACCGTGGTGGAAACCCGGCTGGGCGAGCCCGATGCCAATGGCCGCCAGAACGCGGTGCCGATCGACGGCAGTGAATCGCTGCTGGAGGCGGATGTGGTGATCATCGCCTTCGGCTTCTCGCCCAGCGTGCCGGCGTGGCTGGCCGAACTGGGCGTGGAAGGCCAGTCCAATGGCCGCATCGTGGCCGGTGGCAAGGACCGCCTGCCGTTCCAGACCGCGCATCCGCGCCTGTTCGCCGGTGGTGATGCGGTGCGCGGCGCCGACCTGGTGGTGACCGCCGTGGCCGAAGGCCGCGACGCCGCTGCCAGCATCGTGCGGCTACTGAGCCGCTGAATCCGGCGCAAGCAGCACGGTCAACAGCGCGCGCAGTTCCTGGTTTTCCACCGGCTTGGCCAGGAAGTGGTCGATGCCGGCGGCACGACAGGCCTCGCGGGTGCGATCCAGCACGCTGGCAGTGAGGGCGATGATTGGCACCTGCGCACGCGTCGGGCAAGGGTCGGCGCGGATCGCCCGTGCCAGCGCGAAGCCGTCCATGTGCGGCATGTGGCAGTCGGTGATGACCAGGTCGAACGATTGCGCCCGCCAGGCCTCCAGGGCCTGCCGTCCATCCTCGCAGGCATGCACCTGCAGTCCCAGGTCGCACAGGCGCTGCTCCAGCAGGAGCAGGTTGGTGGGATGGTCATCGGCCACCAGTACCCGGGCCGGTGACAGCCGCCGCGTTGCCACGATCGGCAGAGGCAGTGGCTCCACGGGCAACGCACAGGCAGCCAGCTCCAGCTCCATCCTTACCGTGGTGCCCTCGCCTGGCGTACTGCACAGTTGCAGGTCCGCGCCCATCGACTCGGCCAGCTCGCGGCAGATCGCCAGGCCCAGGCCGCTGCCGCCGAAGCGGCGCGTTGTGGATGCCTCGGCCTGGGTGTAGGCGGCAAATACCGCCTGCTGCCGTTCCGGACTGATGCCCACACCGCTGTCACTCACCTGCAGGCGCAGGCGCTGGCCGCCATCGAACGGCCGCAGCACCTGCACCCGCAGTTCCACGCCCCCGTGCTCGGTGAACTTGAGCGCGTTGCCGGCAAGGTTGAACAGGATCTGGCGCAGGCGCAGGCCGTCGGCAAGCGATCCAACCTGCAACGCCGGATCCAGCTCGGCGCGCAGGTACAGACCACGGCTGGCCGCCACCGGCATCAACAGCTGCTGCACCGCCCGCACGAGTGCCCCCAGATCCGTGGGCCGCAGCTGCAGCGGTGCAACCTGCAATCGCTGGCTGTGCAGCACATCGTCGAGAATCTGCCGCAGCATCCGCGCTGCATCACCGACCGTCGCCAGCACCTGCTGCTGGCCCGGGTCCAGCGCGCTGCCGGCCAATCGTTCGAGCATGCCCAGCAGGGTGCTCATCGGCGTGCGGATCTCGTGGCTCATCGTGGCCAGGAAGTGGGTCTTGGCCTGCGCTGCCTGCTCGGCCTCCCGGCGCGCTTCGGCCAGTGCGCGGGTGCGCGACTGGGCTTCGCTGACGTCGATCCAGTAGCCACTCCATTCGACATCGCCGTCATCGCAGGACAGCGGCCGCCCATGCGAGCGCACCCAACGCCAGCCCTGTGGCGATCGCGTGCGGAAGGTGACGTCGATCGGGCCACGCGCCAGCGCGGCGGCATCGACCGCGTCCATCAGCCGATTGCGATCATCAGGGTGGACCGCTGCCAGCAGGCGCTGCTGGTCGATCAGTGCGGTTTCCACGCTGATCCCGAACAAGGTCTGCACGTCACCTGCAATCTGCGGAAAACTGTAATAGCCCGCGGCGGAGCGTCGTGCCTGGTAGACCACGGCAGGCAGATTCGAGGTTACCTCCTGCAGGCGTTGCGCGGCTACGCGGCGGCGCGCGCTTTCACGATGCACGCGCCAATAGCCGAAGGCGTATACCAATGCGAGCGCCAGCAGGATCAGCGAGGCCGGTACCAGCCAGCGCAAGGGTGACGATGGCGACTGGCTGCGTGGCACGGCCGGCAACCAGGCTGCACGGATCGCCTCGCGCTGCGAATCACTCAGCTGCGACACGGCGTGGTCGAACCCGCGGATGACATCGGCACAGGCGGGCACGGTGGCCAGCACCAGCGCGTCGTCGATTCCCGCCGGTGCCGCGACCACCAGCGGGTCTCCCTGGTAGCGGCGCAACGCGGCCTCGACCTCGCCGAGATTGGCGATCACCGCGTCGACCAGGCCGGTGCCCAGCAGCGACAGCGCGTGGTCCATCGGTGCGGGGGGCAGCAGTTGCGCACCGGGCGCCTGCTCGGCCAGCGGCGCAGCCAGCGGCAGTGGGTCGGGACTGGCCACGGTGCGCCCGCGCAGCGCCTCAAGTCCGATGACCGGTGGCGCATCCCGGCGCCGCACGATCACCTGCGGCAGCTGCAGGTAGGGCGCGCTGGCCACCCAGCCGACGGGCACCTGTGAACGTGGCCACCCCAGCAGTGCCTGGGTGCCGTGGGGCAATGCCCCCTCGGCCACCGCAACGCCCGGCAACGGCTGCATCTGCAGCGGACGCTGTGCTTCCAGCAGTGCCAGGTACCCTGCGCTGAGCCCACGCGCCTGGCCCTGCTCACTGGAGGACAACGGTGCGCGGTCGGCAGGCCACGCGATGCGCAGTGGCGACTCACAGCCAGCGGCGGCGGCAGTCGCAGGCAGCAGCAGGCAGGCCATGACCACAGCGGCAGGCAGGCCAGCGACGTTCACGATGGGCATCCTCATTTCGCGGGCGGAAGTACACGGCCGCGCAGCGGTACCGCTGCCTGCCACGCTAGCGACGTGTGGACAGGCCGCAATGAAGAAAGTTGTAAAAGCATCCGGAAAGGGGAATGCCGACATACACTGCCGCCTTCACCCGTATCAGCGGAGCTTTCGATGCGCATCGGCCTGGCTGCCAACCGTCTCCACCACCACGACGCGCGCGCCGCCCTGTTCCGCTGGCTGCGTGTCAGCGAACCCGGCCTGCGCGAACTGGGGGTGTCACTGCATGCGGTCGGGCGCACCCACGATGCGATCGAACGGCAGGGATTCCTGGCCGGCTATGGCGGCCTGCACCGCTATCCCTATGGCCGCGAGGGTGGCTTGATGAAACTGGTGGCCGAGGTGGTCGGGATGGGCCCGGAGCGGACACTGGATGGTGCGATCTATCTGATCGATCCGGTCGATCCGTCCTCGGTGTTTCCGGAAGCCACGGCATTGAAACGGCAGTGCGTGATCCACGGCAAGCCGTTCATTTCGACTGTGGCCACCGCACGCGACTGGGTGGAGGTGGAGCGCATCCATGCTGGACTGGCTGCCGATGCTGGCGCCGACGACCTGCATGCGTTCGAAGGACAGACGCTGGCGCTGATCGCGCACGACGCGATGAAGCCGGCGATGCTGGCCTTCGCCGACGAGCACTTCGATGTGCTGGCACGGTTCGGCGAGCGCGTGGCGACCGGCACCACTGGCCAGCGCTTGAACGAACTGGCCTGGGGCCGCGGCTGGCCCAGTGATGCGCCGTGGGTGACGCGCTACCAGAGCGGCCCGATGGGGGGTGATGCGCAGATTGCCGACCGGGTGCTGGAGGGGCGTTGCCAGCGCGCGATCTTCTTCGAGGATCCACACGTGGCGCGCCAGCATGAGGCGGATATCCAGCTGCTGGAGCGCGCGGTGACGACGGTGACCGATCAGGCGGTGTGCATTACGGCGCCGCGGGTGGCGGCGCGGTGGGCGACGGCGGCGGCGTTGCGGGCGGGGTGAGGGTTTCGGCCAACGGCTGAGCCCCTCGTGGTGGGTGGGGCCTGCGCGGTCATGAGGTTGGCCGGGACGGGTGGAATTGCGGGGGACGCCGTGAACCCATCCATGGGGGCTTGGCCGCGGCATCCATGCCGCGGACACCCCCGCAATCCCACCCATCCCGTCCTTCGACAGTTTCCGGTGTGCCCACCACGGAAGAAAGAAAGAAGAGCAGGAGCGAAAGCGGGTCGCGCGCTGCGCGCGCTTTTGTAGAGCCGAGCCATGCTCGGCTGCTGTTGATCGCGAGGGCTGAATATCCGCGCTACGCGCGTTAGCCGAGCATAGGCTCGGCTCTACAACAGCTGGCGGAGCATAGCTTTCAAGCGGCGCCCTTCGAGCTGGAAGTAATCGCGCTGTTCGCGCCAGGCGGGGAAGCGCTGTTCCACTTCATGCCAGAACGCGGGTGAGTGATTCGGCTGGATCAGGTGGCAGAGTTCGTGTACCAGCACGTACTCGAACGCGGCCGAGCGGCCGAGTACGAGTGCCAGGTCCAGTGCCATGCTGCCATCCGGCGCAAGTGAGCCCCATTGCGAGGACATCACCTTCAGGCGCAGGCGGCTGGGTGCACGCGGCAGGGTGGGCAGGTACTTCGGCAGCCAGCGGCCGACGTCGGCGCGGGTCTGTGCTTCGTAGAACTCGCGCAGCAGGCGACGCAGGGTGGCGTCACCACCACGGGTCGGCCACTGCACGCAGGCACCGTGCGCGTCGATCTCCAGGCGCGCGTAGCGGCCTTCCTGCCAGCGCAGCGGCAACAGTTCGCCGCGCAGTGGCAGCACGCCGTCTTCGCCCGGCCGCAGCGGTGCCGGCAGGCCCTGGCCCTGGTACTGGCGCAGCTGCAATGCCAGCCAGTCGCGGTGCTGTTCCAGGAAACGTTCGCCCATCACCAGGCTTGCGCGCGGTGGCAGGGTCAAGCGTGCGCCGCGTTCGTCCACGCTCAGCTTGATGCGGCGCGCACGTGGATCGCGCACGCGCAGTACCTCGATCTCGGCATCCTCCAGGCGCAGGCGAACGGTGTCGCGCTGTACGGTGGCGGGCGGGGTCGGGCTGATCAGGCGGCGCAGCAGACGGCTCATGCGCCCAGCATAGCGCCGCTTCGGGTCGCCGGATGACCGGCGGCCGTCGGGCTGCCTGTTCAGTCAGCCTTGCTGAGCTTGAAGGCTTCTTCCAGCAACAGGAACAGGCGGCGGATCTCGGCGCTCTGCAGGGCGAAGCGGGCATCGAACTCGGCGCGGCGGCCGTCTTCGTCGGCATGCTCCAGCTGGTCCAGGGCGCCGTCGAGGAACTTCAGCTTGCGCACGATCAGGTCGTCGCCGATCACGAAGGACAGGTTGTCCTCGAAGATCAGCGCCAGCTTGGTCACCTGCTTGCCGGCGTCCAGGTGCTTGTCGATCTCGTCGCAGCGCAGTTCCTGGTGCTGGCACTTGACCACCGCACCGCCCTCCACCGGGTCCTTCATCTCGCATTCTTCGCCCAGGCTCAGCCCGGTCGGCAGCGGCTCGCCGGCGATCCAGCCGGTCAGGATCGAACGCGGTGCGACTTCGGCGTTCAGCGGCATCGCCGGGAAGCTGCCGAGCAGGCCGCGGATGTCGGACATGAAGTACTCGCCGGTCTTGCGGCTGGAGGTATCCACCGCCACGTAGCCGTGCTGCAGGTCGATGAAGGCGTCGTTGCGCGAGGACTTCACGAAGGCACGCGGCAGCAGTTCATGCAGCAGGTCGTCCTTCATGCGCTTGCGTTCGCGGCCACCCGGGCGGCGGCCTTCCTTCTCCTCGATCTCCTCCAGCTTGCGCTCAAGCAGGTCGTTGACCACGGCCGCCGGCAGGATCTTGTCCTCGCCGCCCACGGTCAGCCACAGGTGTTCGGCGATGCGGTGGGAGAGCAGTTCCTTCTCCTCGCGGCCGAACGGCGAGATGAAGCCGCGCGAATTCATTTCCAGCGCGCCGACCGGCTTCAGCAGGGCGTGCGGCAGCAGGGTGTCGACTTCGGAAAAATCGGTGGTGGTCGGGAAACGGAAGAACGTCAGGTTGCGAAAGAACATGGAATTCCGGATGGCAAAGAGGAAGGGCGACCGACCTTAGACGGTGGGCGTCTCGGGATCTGCGTCGGCGTCGGCCGGGGAGCCGGCCAGCCAGGCATGGGCGTCGGGCAGCGGCGCGTCGTCGCGACGGCCCAGCGCCATGAAGTCGAACAGGGTGGTGTCGGCCAGCTGCGAGGGCCGGACTTCGCCCATGGCACGCGCGATCTGCTCGATGCGGCCCGGGTGGTCCTTTTCCCACTGCTTCAGCATCAGGCCGACCTGGCGGCGCTGCAGATTCTCCTGGCTGCCGCACAGGTTGCAGGGAATGATCGGGAACTGGCGTGCCTGTGCGTACTCGACGATGTCGCTTTCGCGCACGTAGGCCAGCGGCCGGATCACCACGTGTTTGCCGTCATCGCTGCGCAGCTTCGGCGGCATGCCCGACAGTTTGGCGTGGTGGAACAGGTTCATGAAGAACGTGGCCACCATGTCGTCGCGGTGATGGCCCAGCGCGATCTTGGTGAAACCGTGGGTCTCGGCGTAGTTGTACAGCGCGCCACGACGCAGCCGCGAGCACAGCGAACACATGGTCTTGCCTTCCGGAATGACCCGGCTGACCACCGAATAGGTGTCCTGCTCGATGATGTGGTACGGCACGCCCAGGCCTGCCAGGTATTCCGGCAGTACGTGCTCGGGGAAGTCCGGCTGCTTCTGGTCCAGGTTCACCGCCACCAGCTCGAACGGCACCGGCGCCTTCTTCTGCAGCTGCAGCAGCACGTCCAGCAGGGTGTAGCTGTCCTTGCCGCCGGACAGGCAGACCATGACCTTGTCGCCGGCCTCGATCATGCCGAAGTCGGCAATCGCCTCGCCGACCTGGCGGCGCAGGCGCTTGGCCAGCTTGTGCTGCTCGCGCTCGGCCACGCGCGGATTGCGGACGGCACGCGGCTGGGGATCGGGAAGGGAAATCACGGCACTCATGGGTTCCATTCTAACGGCTCGGAGCCGCCCCGGCCGGGGGTCGGGATTCCCCTCTCCCGGCAGTCATCAACGCTGTGTATGCTCGGAGGCTGTGGACACCTACAGCCCCGCCGAGATCGTCGAGCACCTCGCCGCCCTGCGCGCCGAGCACCGCCTGCTGGATGAACAGATCACCCGCATGGCCGCCAACGGCGAGGATGAACTGGAATCCAAGCGCCTGAAGCGACGCAAGCTGCAGCTGAAGGACTGCATCGCCAGGCTGGAAAGCCTGCAGATTCCCGACGAGCCGGCCTAAAGACGGCCCTCGTGGGTGCCCACCTTGGTTGGCCTACTGCTCTGGTAGGTGCCAACCTTGGTTGGCACGGCTGGAAGGTGTGGACCAAGGTCCACACCCACCGCATCGCCCGGCGCTGCCTTCAATCCTGCGGCGCAGGCTCGTCCGGGCGTGCCGCTTCCGGGCTGACCCGTTCGATGGTGTGGCGCAGCTCGCGGCCGAGGATGAACTTGGCGTCCTTGGCCCAGGCATCGAGGCGTTCGTCGAACAGCAGCTTGCTGTTCTCGTCCGGCCACACCAGGCGCAGCTCGCGCAGCTTCTGGATGAAGCCGCGGAACAGTGACTTGTCGAAGAACTCCGGTGCCGCCGGTGCATACAGCAGGCTCAGCCGCTGCGCGGCCTGCTGGCACAGGCTTTCCAGCTCGGCCGCGCCGAGCACGCCGGGGCCGTTCTTCACCAGTACCGAGATGGCGATGTAATAGCGCTCGAACGCCTGCTGCAGCGAATGGCCGATCGCACGCAGGCGGAACACCTCGTCGGTCTGCCCCGTATTGCGCGCGAGGATGCCGCCGTCGTCATCGTTGACGTTCTGCAGCAGGCCTTCGCGCACGAACACATCGATGGTCCGGTCGATGCGCTGGGCGAACTCGTCCTCGCTCCACGGCAGGAACAGCTCGGCCTGCAGGAACGGGTATACCGTACGGCCCAGCTGGACCAGGCCGGTGCGGCTCATGCGGCGGTTGTTCTGGAAGCAGCAGGCCACCCACGACGAGGCGGTGAACAGGTGCACCACGTTGTTGCGGAAGTAGCTCAGCAGCACCGCGGTATCGCCGCTGACGCTGAGCACGTCGCCCAGCGGGTGCTTGATGCGGGTGAGGACGTTGATTTCCTCGGCGTGGGCGATGATCCGCTCGGGCGAGTGCGGGGTCACCGTCACCCGGTCCGAATACGGCATCTCGACCAGCAGGGTCTTGCACAGCTCGATCTGCGCGATCAGGTCGGCCTCGCCCATCGCGTGCTTCGGCGTGGACAGCAGGGCCAGCGCCAGCAGGTTGATCGGGTTGACGTCGGCGGCGCCGTTGATACGCACCTGGATGCGTTCGGCCAGCGTATCCACCGTGGTCGACAGCCACGCCGGCTTCTCGTCCTCGGAGACTGCCTCGCCCTTCCACTCCGGCGCCTTCTCGGCCAGCACGTCGTTCAGTGCGATCGGTTCGCCGAAGTTCACCACCACCTGGCCGTAGTTCTGCTTGAGCACCTTGGGGATGCCCCACAGCAGCGACCAGATCGATTCCTTTTCCTTCGGCCGGCCGGACAGTTCGTCCAGGTAGCTGCCGCCCTCCATCAGCTTCTCGTAGCCGATGTAGATGGGCTGGAACAGCACCGGCTTGCGCGGCTGGCGCAGGAACGCGCGCAGCGTCATCGAGATCATGCCGCCCTTGGGCTGCAGCAGTCGGCCGGTTCGCGAGCGGCCGCCTTCGACGAAGTACTCCAGCGAGTAGCCACCGGCCACCAGCTGCGCGACGTATTCGCTGAGCACCGCCGAGTACAGCGCGTTGCCACGGATCGAGCGGCGGATGAAGAACGCCCCACCCTTGCGCAGCAGGGTGCCGACCACCGGCAGGTTCAGGTTGATGCCCGCCACGATGTGCGGCGGCACGATGCCACGGTCGTACAGCAGGTACGACAGCAGCAGGTAGTCCATGTGGCTGCGGTGGCTGGGCACGTAGACCACTTCATGGCCCGGCGCGGCGGCCTTGAACTTGTCCAGGTGGTGCACCAGCACGCCCGCATAGATGCGGTTCCACACGTGACTGAGCATGAAGCTGGCCGAACGCACCACCGGGCTGGAATAGTCCGCGGCGATTTCCCAGGCGTAGGCGTGCGCCTTCTTCCAGGCATCGGCCGGCTTCGAATTGTCGCGCTTGGCCTGT
The DNA here is from genome assembly GCF_003205835.1 of Stenotrophomonas maltophilia. GTDB lineage: Bacteria > Pseudomonadota > Gammaproteobacteria > Xanthomonadales > Xanthomonadaceae > Stenotrophomonas > Stenotrophomonas riyadhensis. The sequence continues at coordinate 66,589 of NZ_CP029773.1, read as the reverse complement.
GCGGCGATCGCTTCGCGCACCGGTTCGGCCGCCAGCACCTGGTCGACCAGCAGGCGCCGCGTCGACAGGTCGGGGCCGATCACCGATTCACGGATGCGGCGGAAATGGGTACGCAGCACGCGCTGCAGCTTGCGCACCGTGCGTTCCGGCTCCAGGCCTTCGTCCACGGTGCTGCGCAGCGAGATCGGCGGGGCAAAGCGGACGATGGTGCTGCGGCCGTTGAGCAGCACCGCCAGCAGGCGGCGGAAGCGGCCGACCAGCGCCCAGTTTTCCGAGAACAGCACGGCGAACCAGCCGCTCTGCTTGTCCGGCGCGCGACCGACGAAGATCGACACCGGCACCAGGTGCACGTCCAGGTCATCGCGCACGCGATGGGCCTGCAGCACCTTGGCCAGCGAATCGGAGTGGGTCTTGGCGCCGCGCTGCTCGGGAATCAGCGAGTTGCTGGAGCTGCGCCGCGACAGCGCCAGGTAGGCGCGCTTGCGGCCGGTCGGGTCACCGGCCAGCGGCACCAGCGGCGACGGCAGGCCGGCCTGGCGGCAGGCCTTGTCCAGGATCAGCGCATTGGACAGGCCGTAGTCTTCCAGCACGTACATGACCGGGCGGCCATCGTTGTACTGGCCCGGGTCTTCCGGCTCGATCTTCAGCGACAGCCACGGCTCGACCAGGCGGCCGAGCAGCCGAGCCCACAGCGGGCGGCGGCCGGCCGGACGCGCGTGCGCGGGCGGCGGTACCGGGTTCGGGCCGGTACCGGTCGAGGGGGACGCCGGCACCGTATCGGCGGGCGTCGACTGGGATTCTTCGCCGGGGAACGGCAGCGGGTTCTGTTTCGACATCGGCGCCATTATGGCTTAGGCGGCAGTGTTGCCGCTTCCCCACCCTCGGGCGGGGTCTCGGCCGGTGCCGGCGCCGCTGCGGCACGGGCCGCGTCGGCCTTGCGCAGCAGGGCATCGGTGTCGGCCAGGGTGCGGGTCAGGTACCAATGGCCCTCGCGCCGGCTCAGCGGCAGCTGCAGGCTCATCTCGCGCCCCGCCAGATCGTAGTGCAGGCGCACCAGCGCGTTGTCGCCTTCCACCGACAGCAGCTCGCCCCGCACGCTGCGCAGCGCGTCATCCACGCCCAACCCGTAGCTGCCCAGCACCGCCTTGAGGGTGTGGATGAACGGCGCCAGCTGCTGCAGGCTGCCTTCCATGCCCGCGGCCTGCAGGCCGGCCTCGTCATCGAAGCCGACCTTGCCGGCGGCGCCCACCAGCGCGGCGATCGTGCTGCGTGCACGCGCACGGTCACTGATCGGCGCGCCCTGCGCCCAGCTGGCGAGGGTTTCGACCAGGGCGATGTAATGGGCCTGCTGGCCGGGCGTATAGCCCTTCTGGTGGCGCAGGTACTGCACGCCGAAGTTGCCCATCGACTGCGCGGCCTGGCGTACGGCGCTGGCCTGGCCAGCCAGCTGGCGATCGAAGCTGCGCTGCAGTTCGGCACCGGCATTGGGCTTGCGCAGTGCGGCCAGCATCGGCAGCAGCTGGTCGCCCAGTGGCAGTTCGGTCAGCGGCCACTGGCTGTGGCCCTCGGCCCAGGCCTGCTGCAGGCGCTGGTACTGGTTCGGCGGTACCGACAGCTTCGCGTAGCCGACCAGATCGTCTTCGGCCAGGCGCAGGGCCATCGCCTGCACCGCCGCAACCGGCTCGGCCGCCGGCTTGGCCGGATCGTTGACCGATTCACGGCAGGCGGCCACGGCCAGCAACAGCATGGCTGCCAGCCCCCATCCACGCGCAGACCTTCCTCGCACTGCCACGCTCATTCACTCGGACTCCCCGGACCGGTCCGCATCTTGCGGCCTGCGACGTGACAGCGGCAAGCCGCGCGGTCACGGTTTCCAACCAATGGGGTCAGATCCCTTCTGCCGCAGGCAGAAGGGATCTGACCCCAGAACCGCCACCGGCATAAAAAAAGAGCCGGGATCACGGGGATCTCAGGCTCTTCAAGCCGGCACGAGGCCGGAGGACAGTGTTGTGGCACATGTCCGGTCCGAGGACCGGATGGCGGCGATCCTACGCTGCCGCTCAAGTTAAGGCAACACTTCACGTAGTATTGTATAAATTATTGATTTTATTGATTTACATGGCATCTGATAGTGATGTCCATGACATCTACGGCAGGTTTTGCGGCGATTCGGGCACAACCGCTCCCCGGGTCAGATGCAGAAACGCCATCCCGCGCGGGTCGGGATGGCGTTCGAGCCTGCAGCCCTGGCAGCGGAATCTCAGCGCGCAGCCAGCGCGGAGGCGATTTCCTGCTGGATGGCCCGCGCCGCAGCCTGCGGATCAGCGGCCAGGCGGATCGGGCGGCCGACCACGATGGCATCGGCGCCATCGGCAAAGGCCTGGGCTACGCCAACGGTACGCTTCTGGTCATCGCCGACCGGGCCGCCGGGGCGGATGCCCGGACAGACGATCGAGAACCCGGCGCCGGTAGCGGCGCGGATCGGGCCGGCTTCCTGCCCCGAGGCGATCACGCCATCGATGCCTGCGGCCTGGGCAGCCAGCGCGCGCTCAACCACAACGTCGACCGGTTCACGATCGATGCCCATCTGCGCCAGGTCCGGACGGCCCATCGAGGTCAGCACGGTCACCGCCAGCAGGCGCATGTCACCGCTGTTGGCGGCGGCGCAGGCTTCCATCATCGTCGGGTGCCAGCCGTGGATGGTGGCGTAGCTGACCGGCCACTGCGACAGGCGCTTGATCACCGCCGCGGCGGTGGCCGGAATGTCGAAGAACTTCAGGTCGACGAACACGCGCTTGTCGCGGCGGGCCAGCTCGTCCAGCACCTGGAAGTACTCGCCGGAGGCGAGCAGTTCCATGCCGATCTTGTAGAACGCCACGCTGTCGCCGAGGCGATCGACCCACTCCAGCGCCTGCACGCGATCAGGCACGTCCAGCGCGAAGATCAGGCGCTCGTCATCGCGCAGCGGCAGCGGCGCGCGGCTCACGGTGCGTAGTCCAGGGCGGCGCGCTTGGCGTCGTGGCGGGCCTGGCGCGACTGGCTGTAGTCGTTGTTGAACTGCGCCGGCTCGAAGCCGCCGTAGGTCGGGTTCGGCAGCATCCACCAGCGCTCGCCGAACCAGTCGTGGTACTGCTGCAGCAGGGCGTCACGGCCTTCATTGGTGTTGGCGGTCACTTCCACGAAGTCGCCCAGCTGGTCACCGAACTGCATCAGCACGCGGTACTTCTGCCCGGCCAGGCGGCGGCGGCAGTTCTTCTCGCTGCCGGCCTGCTCACAGCCTTCGACCACGGTACCCAGGCCCAGGAACACGCTGTCATCGGCCACCGGCAGGCCCTGCTCGCGCAGGTTGGCCAGGGTCGCGTCCTTCAGGTGCACGGCACGGTTGGAGATGTACAGCAGGGTCACGCCCTTGGCGTTGGCGGCCTTGGCGAAATCAACCACGCCCGGAATGGCCTTGGCCTTCTTTTCGGCCACCCACTGGTCCCAGGTCAGCTCGTCGTATTCCTTGCCGTCGCGGACCAGGCGCGCCTGGTAGGGCGAGTTGTCCAGCACGGTCTCATCCACGTCCAGCACCACGGCCGGCTTCAGGCCCTTGGCCTCGTTGCCGCGTTCTTCCGGCACCAGCGCATCCCAGTGGGCTTCCTTCAGCGCGGCATCCAGGTGGTCGGCGGCGGCACGGTAGGTCTGCTCGGTGATCGCCTTGTACTCCTGCGCACGCTGCATCCACAGCACCGCATTGAGGTTGTCGTTGGCAGTGGCATCGAGCGCGCCATCGGCCTTGGCAGCGGCGGCCGGGGCCTCCGGCGCAGTGGCTTCGGCGGCAGGCACATCCACGCGCTTGCAGGCGGACAGGCCCAGCGCCGCGGTGGCGAGCAGGGTCAGGGACAGGGAAACGGGACGACGCATGGATTCACCGGCAATCAGATATACCGGCGCATTTTACCGGCAAAGCCGGCCCGGGGACGGCTATGCTTGGCGGTTGACCCGTTGCCCTTCCGGAGGCCGCCATGACCGATTCCGTCCAGACCCCCGACGTCCCCCTGCTCGACGCGGTGCAGGCCCGCCTGCTGGGCTGTCTGGTGGAGAAGGAGGCGACCACCCCGGACACCTACCCGCTGACGGTCAACGCCGCCCAGTCGGCCGCCAACCAGAAGACCGCCCGCGAGCCGGTGATGAACGTCGATGCCGGGAGCGTGCAGCACGCGCTGCGCCAACTGGAGACACTGGGCCTGGCCCGCCAGCACTTCTCTTCGCGTGCCGACCGCTACGAGCACCGCCTGCAGGCCGCGCTGGACCTGACCCGGCAGCAGACCGTGCTGCTGGCGATGCTGCTGCTGCGTGGGCCGCAGACCCTGGGCGAACTGGTCACGCGCAGCGAGCGCCTGCACCGCTTCGCCGACGCCGACGAAGCCCGCCACGCCATCGAGCGCCTGCAGCAGCGCGCGCTGCTGGTGGTGTTGCCGCGCGCCAGCGGCCAGCGCGAAGACCGCTACGTGCACCTGCTGTGCGGCGAAGTGGATGGCGCGGCGCTTGCGGCCAGGTACGCCAGCAGCGGCGGTGGCAGCGGCGGTGGCAGCGACGCGGCCGATCCGGGCCTGGCCGAGCGCGTGGCCCAGCTGGAAGCGGCCGTGGCCGAGCTGCAGGCGCAGCTGGCCGAACTGCGCGGTAACTGAGGCGCAGCCGCAGGGTAGTGCCGGCCACCGGCCGGCACCCCCTCGGGACCAATCCGCCCGGGACCGATCGGCGGTTCAGCAGCCTCCCACTCTCAGGAAGCCATCGCAGTTCGCAAGCGCGCGCACGCCCCATTCCTCCATCGTGTACTGATTGGTCAGCTGGCTGCCGTTGTTGCGCACACACCTGACATCGACGTAGCACTGCGTGCCGGGTCGTCCATCAATACGGTTGACATGGCAACTGCGGCTGGCTGATGACGCGTTCCACGCGCCCTGGCAGGCCTGCGTGCTCGAGTGCGGTGAAAGGTCACTCATCTGGGGAAGCGTGAACGCAGATGCAGACGCGGATACCACGCTCAACAGCATCGTCGTGACCAAAGGCATGAGCTTCATGAGGACTCCTGGAGTTTCCGGGTTTCGGGAATGACCACAGCGCTGCCCAACGCAGCAGGTGGGTCATCCTCATGAAACCCGGAAGCATCGGCGGCGAACCGGACGACTCGCCGGTTTATCGCCAAATGCAAGAATCCTCATTCGGCTTGTCCAGATGCGTCATGCCCCCCCGATGGGTACCGCCACCGCACCCGGCGTGGCATACAGCCGGCTCGGGCTGTCCACGCCCGGCAGCTGGATCACCCCACGCTCCTCCATGCCCAGCCCCAGCAGGATCTTCCCGGACACCATATTGTCCAAGTCGGTAATGCCATACAGATCGTGCAGGCCCAGCTCCGCGCGCGCATAGGCAAACACCGCCCGCGCCGCCTCACCGGCGTAGCCCTGCCCGGCGAATTCCGACAGCACCGCATAGCCGATATCCGGCCCCGGCAGGCCATCCCGCCGCACCAGCCCGGCATTGCCCAGCCAGGCACCATCGGCCAGCCGCTCGATGGCATACATGCCATAGCCATGCAGCGCATAGGCCGGCAGTACCCGCATCGCCGCGTAGTCGCGCGCCTCCTGCTGCGTACGCACGCCTCGATCACCGATGAAGCGCACGAAGCCCGGATCATTCAACAGCGCCAGCATCTGCCCCGCATCACGCTCCGGATCGATCCGGCGCAACCGCAGACGTTCGCTTTCAATCGGATGCACGCGCAGACCTCCAACCGAAAGCCCGATTGTGCCTCAGCCCCCGGCTGCTGTTGCTTTTGATTTTCTTTGCATTGCCGTGGAAGGAAGCGCCCGGCATCTGTCAGAGGCCGGTCGGGGTGGGTTCGCGGGGGTATCTGATCTGGCTCCCCGTCAGCGGACGCCAAGAAGCGATACTTTGATCGCACTTGGAGGTCCTTTATGTCCCGTATTACCCGCCGTAGCTATACCGATGAGTTCAAGCACCAGGCCGTGGAGTTGGCCGAATCGCTTGGCCCAGCCGCAGCGGCCCGCCAGCTGGAAATGTCCGTCAAGACGCTGGCAAATTGGATTGACGCGGTCCGTGCTGGGCGCTCGTTGACGTCTGAGGCTCGCAGGCCGGCCACTGACCTGGAAAGCGAGATCAGCCGCCTTCGGGCCGAGAACGCCAATCTGAGGATGGAGCGAGAAATCCTAAAAAAAGCGGCGGCGTTCTTTGCCAAAGAGTCCAAGTGAGGTACGCCTTCGTCGCCCGTCATAGGACTCGTTACCCGACTCGGGTGCTGTGTCGTGTTCTCGGCGTTATCGGGTCTCTGGTTTCCATGATTATCTGCACCGACAGTCCGCCCGAACCGATGATGCCGATGCCGTTCTTCGTACTGAGCTGCGGCCATTCATGCGGCCAGCAATCGCAGTTACGGCCGACATCGGCTGGTCAGGGCCCTGCGCGCCCGAATCATGCCGTTGGCCACAAGCGGGGTGGCTCGGTTAATGGCCGAGGAGCGCATCCAAGGCAAGATCAAGGGACGCTCCCGGCGCAAAACCCCTGCCGCAGGTTCGGGCCCAGCTCGCCCCAAACCTACTGGATCGACAATTCACTCCCGGCACGGGTCCATCGGCTGGGTCGGCGATATCACCTTATGTGGCCACTCGCCAGGGGCTGGCTGCATTTGGCGTGGTCATCAGATCCAGACCCGGCAGGTGCTGGGCTACAGCGTCTCGAGCGCATGACGAGAGACGTAGTGCTGAAAGCCTTTGCCAATGCCTGGGCGCTCATCCCCAACCACCGGCCTGATCTTCCATTCGGATCGAGGCGGGCAGTACTGGAGGCAACGAGTATCGCAGCTCTTGGAGTCTGCGGGGTGTTCAAGCATGAGCCGCCCAGGCAACTGCTGGGATAACGCGGTGCCGAGAGCTTTTTTGCCACGCTCAAGGCCGAAGCGGCTGCTGATCCATACGTGAGCCGGGAACAGGCCCGCCAGTCCATTGCGGCCTACATCCACGGTTTCTACAATCCCGCTCGGCTACACTCGGCGCTGGGCTATCAGTCGCCCAACACCTATGCCCGGCAGCTCAAAGCCGCCGCCTGAAACGGCTTCATGGCGTCCGTTTTCAGGGAGCCAGATCAATCCGCGCCATGGATGGCGCGGCTAAGCCCCCAAGGACGGGTTCACGGCGTCCCTCGCGAACCCACCCCGACCGGCCACACTGCAGAACCAACGCGCGCCCCACCACGGAGGGGCGGCGCCGTTGGAGCGCCTTAGTCGAACAGCGCCTCGATCGCCGCCAACCCCGCACTCGCCCGTTCCTTCTTGCGCACCGCATCCGCCACCGGATCGGCGCCATCACGCTGGATCTCCTCGGCCGGAATCTCCTCGAAGAACCGGCTCGGCTTCAGCCGCACGTGCTCGCCGAACTTGCGGGTCAGCTTGCTGTAGCTCATCCACAGCTGGATCTTGGCGCGGGTGATGCCCACGTACAGCAGGCGCCGCTCTTCCTGCAGGTTGCCCTCGTCCAGGCTGACCTGGTGCGGCAGCACGCCATCCTCGCAGCCGACGATGAACACGTACGGGAATTCCAGGCCCTTGGAAGCATGCATGGTCATCATGCGCACCTGGTTGCCGCCCTCGTCCTTGTCGCTGCGCGACAGCAGCGCCAGCTGGCCGGCCAGGTCGGCGGCGGTAGCACCACGTGGGCCACCCTCGAACCACTGCGCCAGTTCCTCGATGTTGTTGGCGCGACGCTGGTAGCTGGCCTCTTCCTTGGCCTGCTGGCGCAGCTCGCTGAGCAGGCCGGATTCCTTGGCGACCTTGCGGATCATGTCGCCGGAAGTGACCTGCCGGGTCTGTGCACGCAGGTCACGCAGGATGTCGGTGAAGCGCGCCAGGCTGTTGGCCGCGCGCGGCGGCAACTGCTGCAGGGCGCCGATCGCCTCGGCGGCCTGTGCCATCGGCATGTCCTTTTCCTGCGCCAGCTCGGCCAGCTTGGCCAGCGTGCCGGCACCGACGTCGCGCTTGGGCGACTGCACCGCACGCATGAACGCGGTGTCGTCGTCGGGGTTCACCAGCAGCCGCAACCAAGCCAGCGTGTCCTTCACTTCCTGGCGTTCCAGGAACATGGTGCCGCCGGTCAGGTGATACGGGATGCGCAGCAGCTGCATCGCCTTTTCCAGCGGGCGCGACTGGAAGTTGCCGCGGAACAGGATGCAGAAATCACTCCACGGCACATTGCGCGACTGCGCCACGAAGGCGATCTCGGCAGCGACCTTTTCCGCTTCGTGCTCGCTGTTGCGGCACTCCCACACGCGGATGCGCTCGCCGTCGGCCTGGTCGCTCCACAGCTTCTTCAGATGCTCGTGCGGATTGTTGGCGATCAGCGCATTGGCCGCGCGCAGCACGCGGTTGGAGCAGCGGTAGTTCTGCTCCAGCTTGATGATCTCCAGCGTGGGATAGTCGCGCCCCATCTGCTGCAGGTTTTCCGGATTGGCGCCGCGCCAGGCATAGATCGACTGGTCATCGTCACCCACGCAGGTGAAGTTGCCCTTGTCGCCGGCCAGCTGCTTGAGCAGCCGGTACTGCGCATCGTTGGTGTCCTGGCATTCGTCCACCAGCAGGTAGCCGATGCGCTCACGCCAGGCCAGCGCGATCTCCGGGTTCTCCTCCAGGATCTGCACGGGCAAACGGATCAGGTCGTCGAAGTCGACTGCATTGAACGCGGTCAACCGCAGCTGGTAACGCTCGTAGACACTGGCCGCTTCCTTCTCGCGATTGCTGCGCGCGGCGGCCATCGCCTGTTCGGGCGACAGGCCGGCGTTCTTCGCGCGCGACACCAGGTTCTTCATGTCCTCGATGTCATCGGGCTTGGCCCCGTACATCAGGTCCTTGATCTGCGCGGCGGCATCGTCGGCATCGAAGATCGAGAAGCCGCGCTTGAGGCCCACCGCGGCGTGCTCGATCTGCAGGAACTTCAGGCCCAGCGCATGGAAGGTACAGATGGTCACCTCGTCGGCGTCCTGCTCGCGCAGGCGCTTGGCCACGCGCTCGCGCATTTCCTTGGCCGACTTGTTGGTGAAGGTGATCGCCGCGATGCGGCGCGCCGGATAGCGGCCGCAGCCGATCAGGTGGGCGATCTTTTCCACGATCACGCGCGTCTTGCCGCTGCCCGCGCCGGCGAGCACCAGCAACGGACCTTCGATGTGCAGGACGGCGGCGGCTTGGGGGGGATTGAGACCGTGCATGGGATGGGGATTGTAGCGGGGCCGGGTGACGACCACAGCCGGTCGCCGGTGGGGTTGCTGAACGGCTTCGGCGAAGCGGGGCTGCGGCGTACAATCCGTCGATGGCCAAGCTCTACTTCTACTATTCGGCAATGAATGCCGGCAAGACCACCACCCTGCTGCAGAGCGCCCACAACTACCGCGAGCGCGGCATGCGGGTGGCGATCCTGACCCCGCGCCTGGACGATCGTGCCGGCGCCGGCGTGGTCGCCTCGCGGATCGGCCTGCGTGCGGACGGCATGGCCTTCGACCGCGATACCGACCTGCAGCGCTGGGTCGAGCAGGATCTGGCAGCCAACGGCCCGATGGGCTGCGTGCTGGTGGACGAGGCGCAGTTCCTGACCCGCGCCCAGGTCTGGCAGCTCAGCGAAGTGGTCGACCAGCTGCGCATTCCGGTGTTGTGCTACGGCCTGCGCACCGACTTCCGCGGCGAGCTGTTCGAAGGCAGCCAGTACCTGCTGGCCTGGGCCGACGAGATGCAGGAGATCAAGACCATCTGCCACAGCGGCAAGAAGGCGACGATGACGGTGCGCGTGGACGAGCATGGGCACGCGGTGCAGGACGGCCCGCAGGTGGAGATCGGTGGCAACGACCGCTACGTGTCGGTCAGCCGCGCCGAGTTCAAGAAGATCACCCGCGGCGAAGGCCGGATCGATCCGGCGCAGGCACCCCTGCCGCTGTAAGGGGTGTTCGGCAGGGCTGCGCCCTGCACCTGCCGAGGCCGGAGCCAGAGCCACGGCAAAAGCGGGCTATCCGTGGGATGGCGGGGCACTGTGGGTTTGCGGGGACGCCGTAAACCCGTCCATGAAGTGCCCCACCTTCGACAGGTCCCCACGGCTGTTGGTAGGTGTCGACCTTGGTCGACACATCTGTCAGATATCGAAATAGATCTGGGGTCAGATCCGTTTTCCTTCGGAAAACGGATCTGACCCCAAGAGCAATTCCCACAGATCGCGGAGATCTGTCGAAGGCGGGGTGGGTCCGGTGGCGGGAGTGTCCGCGGCATGGATGCCGCGGCCAAGCCCCCAGGGATGGGTTTACGGCGTCTCCCGCCACCGGACCCACCCCGCCATCCCACGGGATACCAGCTTTCGCTGTTGCTGTTGCTGTTGCTGTTGCGTTGAGCAGGTGCAGGGCTGCAAGCCCTGCAAACCCAACACCCCTCTTAGTACAGCGTGCGCTCCGGCGCGCCCGCCGGCGGCGGCGTGTACTGGTACAGCCAGGTCTCGGTGAGGGTCTTGCCGCCACTGCGCAGGAACAGGCGGATGTCGATCTGCTCGGTGCTGCCTTCCGGCGGCACCAGGTCGAACATCGCGCGGTAGCCGTTGATCTCGCGCAGCGGACGCGCCGACACGATCTCGACCCGGCCGCGGCTGGCTTCCACCACGGCCTCGACCTCGCCCTTGTCGATCAGCCTGGCCAGTTCGCCGCCTTCGAAGTCCACCGCGAAGCGCCAGCTGAAGTACTCGCGCTTCTTGCCGACCACGCCACCCAGGCCGGTGCGGCTGGCCACGCAGTGCGCCAGCGGCGGCCGTGCCGGCGGTTCGGCGCCCCAGTACAGACGGTAGCCGACCAGCAGCTCCTGGCCCGGCTGCGGCTTTTCCTTCGGGTTCCAGAACGCCACGATGTTGTCGAAGGTCTCGTCCACGGTGGGAATCTCCACCAGCTGCACCGAGCCTTCGCCCCATTCGCCCTTCGGCTCCACCCACAGGCAGGGGCGCTTCTCGTAGAACACGCCGTCGTCCTGGTAATGGTCGAAGTTGCGGTCGCGCTGCAGCAGGCCGAAACCACGCGGGTTGCGGTCGACGAACATGTTGAAGCGCAGGTTGCGCGGGTTCAGCAGCGGCCGCCAGATCCACTCGCCGGCACCGGTCCACAGCGACAGGCCGTCGGTGTCGTGGATCTCCGGGCGCCAGTCCCATGCCATGCGGCGGTCGTTCTCGCCCACCTGGTACATGCTGGTGCACGGGGCGATGCCCAGCCGCTCGATCGCCTTGCGCGGGTACAGCGCGCTGTCGATGTCCATCAGCAGCACGTCGCCATTGGTGATGGCGAAGCGGTAGGCACCGGCCACGCTGGGCGAATCCAGCAGGCCGTAGACCACGATCGTCTCCGAATCGGCCGACGGCTGTTCCAGGTAGTAGGCGATGAAGTCCGGGAATTCCTCCGGCTTGCCCATGCCGGTGTCGATCGCCAGGCCGCGCGCGGACTGGCCGTACTGGCCCTCCTTGCCGACCGCGCGGAAGTAGCTGGCGCCGAGGAAGGCGGCGAAGTCGCGGTCGGTGTCCATGCGGGTGTTCAGGCGGAAACCGGCGAAGCCGAGGTCGGCCGGCAGCTCGCCGTCCTTGATGCCGCTCTTGCCGTAGTTGAACGCCGCGCCGTCATACGCCAGCTCCTGCGCCTTGCCGTCGACTACGTCGAACATGCGCACCGGCGAATGGAAGTACAGGCCCAGATGGAAGAACTTGGCCTGGAACTTGCCCGGCTGGTCAGCCCACAGCGCATGGTCCTGGCGATAGCCGATCGACTGGTACTGGTCCCAGTCCAGTCCCTCCAGGCGGCCCGGCAGCACCCGCTTGTGGCTCTTGTAGGGCGCCTGGGCCAGCGCGCGCGCCTGGCCCTTCAGGGTGGCGAAGTCGAACGGCTGTGGCTGGCCGAGGCGGCGCAGGCCCATCTGGCCGCTCTTGCTGGCCGCGCATGCGGGCAGGGACGGCAGGCCGAATGCAGCCAGGGCGAGGGAGGCATTGCGGATGAAGTCGCGTCGTTGCATGCAGGCGCGTCAGGCACAGAGGGAAGGTCGGCCATCATAGGCAGACAAACGTTAACGGGCAGCGGAGACGTGCCCTGCCCGTTCAGCTGCCGCTGGCCGCCGGCTCAGCGCTGGCAGTGGCTGCACCAGACGCTGGCACGCTGGCCGATGGTGGCGTGCTTCAGCGCGCGGCCACAGTTCGGGCAGGGCAGGCCGTCGCGGCCGTACACCAGCAGTTCCTGCTCGAAGTAGCCCGGCGCGCCGTCAGGGCTGATGAAGTCGCGCAGCGTGGTGCCGCCACGGGTGATGGCGTAGCCCAGGATCTCCTTCACCGCGTCGGCCAGCCGCTGGTAGCGCCCGCGCGAGATCTTCCCGGCCTCGCGCAGCGGGCTGATGCCGGCCTTGAACAGGCTCTCGGCGGCGTAGATGTTGCCCACCCCCACCACCACCGCCTGGTCCATCAGGAACGTCTTCACCGGCGCGCTGCGGCCACGGCTGCGGGCGAACAGGTAGTCGCCGTCGAACGCGTCGTCCAGTGGCTCCGGGCCCAGCCCCTGCAACAGCGGGTGGATCTCGCCGGCCGGCTGCCAGAGCAGGCTGCCGAAGCGGCGCGGGTCGTTGAAGCGCAGCAGGCGGCCGTTGTCCAGGCTGATGTCGACGTGGTCGTGGGCGCGCACCGGCGTATCACCGGGCAGCACACGCAGGCTGCCGGACATGCCCAGGTGCAGCACCGCGCTGCCGATGGCGGTATCCAGCAGCAGGTACTTGGCGCGCCGGCGGATCTCCTCGATGCGCTGTCCCGGCAGCAGCTCGGCCACTTCCGGCGGGATCGGCCAGCGCAGATCGGCGCGGCGCAGGATCACGCCATGCACGCGACGGCCCTGCAGGTGCGGCGCCAGGCCGCGGCGGGTGGTTTCTACTTCGGGCAGTTCAGGCATGGGTTGATTCTACGCGGGGCCAGACGAAGCCGCCGGGTGGGGCCGGGGCGAGCTACGGCACCAGGCCGGCCGCTTCCACCAGGAAGGCGCCCTCGACCAGTGCGCCACGTCCGCCCAGGCGCCAGAACGCCAGATAGGGCGCGAAGTCGACGGCTGCCGGGGAGAGCGGCTGGGCGATATACCAGCCCAGGTAGAGGTCCGAAGCGATGTGGTACAGCGCCTCGTCCAGCGCGGCAACCTGTGGGGTATCCAGCGTGCGCGTCGCGCGCACCACATCACAGACGACATCATGCAGATAGGCGGCGGGGCCCGATTCGCGCCAGGCCGCCTGCAGCTGACCGGCGGTGGCTGCCACCACGGGTACGTCGCGCAAGGTCGCCTGCAGCCCGGGCTCACCGGCCCTCCCGGCCACCCTCGCCAGCTCATCCAGCCAGGTCCGCGCGGCGGCCGCCACGGCCTGCGCATCGCCGGCGATGGCCGGCTGCAGGTACAGGTGCTCGCCCCAGTGGCCTGCGCCAAGCACGTCCAGCGCGCGCGACTGCAGCGCATCGGCATGCGGGAAACGGGCGAATACCGCCGCCAGCGTGTCCGGGTCAGTCACACCCTGCAGCAGGCCGGAAAAGTACCAGTCCTCCTGCTCGCTGCGGCCAGCGCAGAATTCAAGCCATTCGGCGAACAGCTCCTCGTCGATCCGATCATCCATGGGGGGCTCCTGCGGAAACATGTGGCCGCGATGATCGCCCGGCGGGCCGCGCGTGGGCCAGCCTGCACTCAGCGCGGTGGCGCCGACAGCTCGCGTGCATCCAGATAGCCATCACCGTTGGCATCCTGCTTATGGAAGCGCTGCACGATCACCTGCCGCTGCTGCTCGCGGCTGATCGCCCTGCCCTTGCCACCGGGCAGCTCATCGGCGCTCAGCACACCATCACCATTGCGGTCCATGCGGTCGAAGGCATACAGCATCCACTGCACGTACTCGGCCTCGCTGACCTTGCCGTCGCCATCGCTGTCCATCCGCTGCAGGTAGCTGGTGGTATCGGTGACCTGGGCCAGCGCCGCGCCCGGCAGCAGCACCGCCAGCACAAGCCCGTACCCTGCCCTCACGCGCCCACCAGGCTGTAGCCCTTCAACCGTGCGGCGTAGGCCTGCAACGCAGCGATCCCGCTTTCCTCGGCCTCGCGGCACCACGCCTGCAGCTGATGCAGGCGCTCGGCGGCATCGTGGCCGCGGGCCTCGAGCAGCACCGCCAGCCGCGCGCGGTACTCGACCAGTGTGCGGATGCGCGGGCGCTGGGCCACCCATTCGCTGAGCTGGGCACGACTGTCCGGCTTCAGCCAGCGGCCATCGTTGACCAGGCCACGGCGCAGGCGGCGCGGCAGCAGGCGGCGCAGCTTGGCCCCAGCCTGCACGGCTTCCTCGCGCAGAGCCGGCATGAACACATTGCGCTGGTAATCGGTCATCGCCTGGAAGCGGTGCGACAGCAGCGCCTTCAGGGTTTCGGCATCGGGCACCGCGATGTTCGGGCGCACATCCATGGCCGGCGCCACCCGCAGCACCTTGGCCAGGCGCAGCGCCTGCAGCAGGCGGATCGCGCTCCAGCCAATGTCGAATTCCCAGCGCCGCATCGCGAAGCGCGCCGAACTGGGGAAGGCATGATGGTTGTTGTGCAGCTCCTCGCCACCGATCCAGAACCCCCACGGCGTGAGGTTGGTGGAGGTATCGGCCGACTCGTAGTTGCGGTAGCCCCACCAGTGACCCAGGCCATTGACCACGCCCGCGGCCCAGAACGGAATCCACGCCATCTGGATCGCCCACAGGGCCACGCCGGGCAGGCCGAACAGCACGCTGTTGATCACCAGCAGCAGCACCGGGCCGAGCGTGGCGTGCGGGGTATACAGGTGGCGCTCGATCACATCGTCCGGGGTGCCGCGCCCGTACTGCTCGATGTCCGCGCGCATGCCGCGCGCTTCCCGGTACAGCTCCACGCCATGCCAGAACACCGTGCCGATGCCGCGGGTGACCGGGCTGTGCGGGTCATCTTCGGTCTCTACCTTGGCATGGTGCTTGCGGTGGATGGCCACCCACTCGCGGGTGATCATCGAGGTGGTCAGCCACAACCAGAAACGGAACACGTGGGCCAGCGCCGGGTGGAAATCGACCCCGCGATGGGCCTGGCTGCGGTGCAGGTACAGGGTCACCGCGAAGATGGTGATCTGGGTGAAGACCAGCAGCACGCCCAGCATGGCCCACCAGCCCAGGCCGAGCACACCACCGGTCAACAGGGACATCAGGGCATCTGGCATGGCGGCTCTCCGGATCGACGCGGGGATGGCAGACATGATGGGCGCTTGCGTTGCAAACTGCATCCCTGCGGCGGTGATTGCCACCGCCTTCCGTGGCACCGTTCACAGTTGGGGACCTGAGTTGTCGAGCCTTGATCCACGCGCCAGCGCCATGACCGCCGCCCCGCCCCTGGCGGAGCTGCCCCCCTTGATCGAACTGGACCGCGCCACCGTGGTACGCGGCCAGGTGAAGGTGCTGCACGGGCTCAGCCTGCGCATCGCACAGGGCCAGCACACCGCCCTGCTCGGCCCCAACGGCTGCGGCAAGTCCACCTTCATCAAGCTGATCACCCGCGAGCTGTACCCGCTGGCCCAGGGCGACGGCTCGGTGGCGGTGAAGGTGCTGGGCCAGAACCGCTGGCAGGTGGATCGCCTGCGCTCACAGCTGGGCATCGTCACCGGCGACCTCAGCAGCAACCTCTCCGACATGCCCGGGCTGACCGTGGAACAGGCCGTGCTGTCCGGCTTCTTCGCCAGCTACGTGGTGCCGGCGTTCCGCGAGGTAACCGCCGACATGCGTGCACGCGTTGGCGAGACACTGGCGATGACCGGCGCGCTGTCGCTGCGCGAACGCGCCTATGCCGAGTTGTCGGCCGGCGAGACCCGCCGCGTGCTGATCGCCCGCGCGCTGGTCAACCGGCCGCAGGCCCTGCTGCTGGATGAACCCTCCACCGGGTTGGACCTGGTCGCCCGCGAGCAGCTGGTGGCGACCATGCGGGTGCTGGCACAGCAGGGCATCACCCTGGTGCTGGTGACCCACCACATCGAAGAGATCATTCCCGAGATCGAGCGGGTGGTGCTGCTGCGCGACGGCCGCGTACTGGCCGATGGCACCCGCGCCGAACTGCTGCGCAATGAACCGCTGTCCGCGGTATTCGGTGGCGCGATCACGGTGGTCGAGCAGGAAGGGCGGCTGACTGCGTACGCGGGATAGACAGATGCATCGCTCTCCGTAACCGTCTGTAGAGTCGAGCCATGCTCGACTGCCGTTCGCCGCGAGCAGAAGCAGCCGAGCATGGGCTCGGCTCTACAGGATCCAATGCAGCGGGCCGGAACCCCGGCCCGCTGTACGCAACCTCAGAACCGCAACGCCAGCGCGCGTGACTCGATCGGTGCCATCCGGCTCTGGTCCTGCAGCTGCAGGTCGCGCAGCTCGTACGGCGCACCGAAGCCGGCTGGCAATGCGGCCTGGTCGAACGGCAGCACCAGCTGGCCTGCGCCCGGGCCATCGAACCACGCGGCCGCATGTGCCTGTGCGACCGGCTTCAACTGGCCATCGCGGGCGGTGGCATACAGCGTGCCCCGCGCCTCATAGCGTCCGGCCGCTGCCACCTGCAGCGGCAGCGCCACCTGGCGGCTGGCCGGGTCCGGTGCCGCCTGGCCACTGAAACGGGCAGTCGGCCGTGCCACCGCAAAGGCGACCTTGCCATCGCGCAGCACACCATCGGCCTGGGCGAACACCTGCAGCTCCCATAGCCCCTGCACGCTGCCGACATCGGCGGGGATCCGCACCTGCGCGCGCAGGCTGCCATCGGTGGTGCGCAGCAACCGCTGCGGCCAGCTGCGGCCATCCGGTGCGACCAGCAGGGCTTCACCGCCGAGGCCGCCACGACGCGATGCCAGCTGCGCGGTGGTGGCGCCGTCTTCCAGCAGGCGTGCCTGCAGCTGCACGTTGCCACCGGCCAGCACCTGCGCCTGGTTGGCCTGCACTTCCAGCCGCAGCGGGCTGTTCGGCTCCAGCACCTGCACCACGTAGCGGCCCTGTGCCTGCGCGCTCTGCAGCGTGTACGCACCGACTGCACTGGTCGCGCCGGTGCGCAGCATGCTGCTGCCATCGTTGACCGGCATGCCGGCCTCCTGCAGTGCGCGCGCATCGACACTGCGCGCCACGCTGCTACGGCCGGCCGGGTCGCGCACCTGCAGGGTGTTGGCCGGCAGCGCGCGGGCACCGTCGGCCGGGCTCAGCTGGATCACCGCATCCGGTGCCGTCAGCGGCAGGTCCAGGCCGCGCTGCAGCTGCGTGCCATCGACCTGCTGCCAGTAGCTGCGGCTGACCGAGGCATACGGCGTGGCCGCCTGCAGCGGCTGTGCCGGGTCCAGCGCCCAGGCAAAGGCCAGTGGCGCGTGTTCGCTTTCATCGGTGGGCAGCGGTGCGGCCACCAGGGCGGCAGGCACCTGATCGCCCGAACGGGCGGCCTGCAGCGGCTGCGCGGCCTGCGCGGCGGAAAGGGACAGCACTGCCAGCACGGCGCTGGCCAGCAGGGTGGAATGGATCGTCATGGTCGTCTCCCTCACTGGGTCAGGTCGTTGCGCAGCAGGGTGCCGAGGCCGAAGCACTCGCGGCGGCTCTGGTTGTGGCTGAGTGGCTCGGCATCCTTGGTGCGCTGTTTGTCGGTGAACCAGGTGGTGCCGGCGGCCTTCTGGCTGCTGCACTCCAGGAAGCCATCGGAGCAGGACGACAGCCAGTTCTGGGTGAACTCCAGGCCGACATTGGCGGCGTAGCCACCGCAGTAGCTGTTGCTGTCCCACACCGCCGATTCCACGTCGCTGCCGACCACGGCGCGGAACGGCTTGGGCAGCGCCGGGCGACCGGCGGTGCCGTACAGGTTCTGCGCGTTGTAGGTGGCCATGCTCGCCACCTGCTGCTGGCGCACCGCGTCGTTCTTGTAGCCCAGCAGCCAGCCCAGCGAGGTTTCGAAGGTGTTGCCGTTGAGCACCGCATCGGCCAGCGGCGTGCCGGCCGAGGACGGTGCCAGCGCGTTGACCTTGCGCACCGTGCGGATGATCTTCGGATAGCGGCTGTCGTAGGTCGGGTTGGACAGGATCCAGCGCATCACGTTGCCGCCGTTGGAATGGGTGATCACCACCAGCTGGGTGATGCCACGGCTGTCGATGAAGCTGGTCAGCTGGTTGGCCAGGCAACCGGCGGCTTCCGGCTTCCACATGTACTGGGTGAAGTCGCAGTTGATGACGACGTAGTTGCTGCTGTTCGGCAGGCCCTGGCGCACGGTGTCGATGATCGCCGGCTGCCAGTAGTCCTGGGTCGCGTTGGTCTGCGCGCCAGTGCCGTGCACGAAGGCCACGCCGACCACATCGGCGGCCTGCGTCGGCGCGATTGCCAGCCCGAGGAGCAGGGCCAGGACGGTACTTCCTGTTGCGGTGCTGCGCATCGCTTCTCTCCCTCTGTCAGCGGATCCCCCCGACCCGGCTGGAACTGGACGGCCCTGGCGCTGGCCGTTGTGCCGATGCTCGCGGTGCAGTCGCGTGAAAGTCCGTGCGCTGCGCCCAGATTCAGGAGACTGACGTCAATCGATGACGCTTTTCATATCGCCGGGATGACCATGCCGGGTCTGGCCGTATGACCGATGGCCACTGCGGTGCCGCATACGGGCTGCGATCATGACGCGATGTTTTTCCTCCGGAGCCCGTCCATGTCGCTGCTTTCCCACCCTGCCCGCCCGCTGCTCGGCCTCGCCGTCATCGCGGCCCTGGCCGGTTGTGCCGCCACCGCCACCGCCACCAAGCCGACCGCCGTCGAAGCCAACATCACCACCAAGGCGGTGGGCTATCTCGACAAGAGCGCGGTACCGGCCAGCCTCGACCTGGTGCCGGCACCACCGGTCGCCGGTTCGGCCGCCCTCGCCCTGGACGAACAGGTCAGCCGTGAAGCCCGCGCGCTGCGTGGCAGCCCGCGCTTCGCCCAGGCCGGCGTCGATGCGGAGCTCGGCTTCCCCGAAGGGGCCAACCACTTCTCCTGCGCCGCTGACATCGACGTCGATGCGGTGAAGACCCCGGCGCTGTACCGACTGCTCGAGCGCAGCCGGATCGACGCCAGCGCCGCCACCAAGGCGGCCAAGAACCACTACCAGCGCCCGCGCCCGTTCATGGTCAACGGTGAACCGACCTGCTCGCCGAAGGACGAGGAAGGCCTGCGCAAGAACGGTTCCTACCCGTCCGGCCACACCTCGATCGGCTGGGCCTGGGCACTGATCCTGTCCGAGATCGCGCCGGACCGCGCCGATGCCATCCAGGCCCGTGGCCGCAACTACGGCGAGAGCCGCCTGGTCTGCAACGTGCACTGGCAGAGCGACATCCTCGAAGGCCGTTTCATGGGCGCCGCCGCCGTGGCCCGCCTGCACGACAACGCCGCGTTCAACAAGGACCTGCTGGCCGCACGCAAGGAAATCGCCGCCGCACGCAAGGCCGGCCTGCACTCCAGCCGTGATTGCGCTACCGAGAATGCGGTGCTGAAGGTACGCCCGCAGAGCGCGCTGTAAGCGGTGATCCGGGGTCAGAGCCCTTCCCTTCGGAAAGGGATCTGACCCCAGCGCGGAATGCCGATGCCATCGGGGTCGGATCCCTTTCCGCTGGGAAGGGCACTGCCCCCATTCGGCAACCGGTGGGTGTGAAGCAGAAGGGCCGGCATTGCGCCGGCCCTTCTTCATTGCATCAACGCAGCCACCGCATCAGAACTTCGCGGTGAACTCCACGCCCCAGGTACGCGGCTCGTTGAGGAAGCCGGTCAGGTTATTGAAGTCGATCGCGCCGACCACGCGGGTCTGGTTGGTCAGGTTGCGGCCGAACACGGCCACGTCGTACTGGCCGTAATCCCAGTTGTAGCCCAGGCGCAGGCCGCCTTCCAGCGAACTACGGCCGCGGAATTCCGGCGACTCGTAGATGAAGAAGTTCACCGCACTGCGGTAGGCCCAGTCCGTGTAGGCATACAGCTCGCTGCCATCGCTGAGCGGGAAGCCCACGCGCAGGGTCGCGTTGTGGATCCACTTCGGTGCCTGCGGCAGCGGGTTGCCGTTCACCAGCGCATAGGTCTGGCCGTTGATCACCGTGGTCGGGTCGGTGATGGTGCAGCCACCGCCACAGATCGCCACCGCCAGGTTCTTGTCCTTGATCTCGGTGTCGTTGTAGCTGCTGCCGAAGGTCAGCAGGACGTTGTCGGCCAGGTAGGCCTCCAGGTCCAGCTCCACGCCCTGGCCGATGGTCTTGTCGGCGTTGAGCAGGGTGGCGGTGTTGTTGGTGCCGCCCACCGCGATCAGCTGCTGGCCATCGACGTTGTAGCGGAACACGCTCAGGCCCAGGCGCGCGCGGCGCTCGAACAGATCAGCCTTGATGCCGGCTTCGTACGAGATCACCTTCTCCGAATCGGCCTGCGACAGGCCCGGCGCGAAGGCCAGGCGGCCCTGGATCGACGGCGCGCGGAAGCCCTTGGCCACGCGGGCATAGGCATTGATGTCGTCGGTCAGCTTGTACACACCGCTGACATCCCAGCTGACGTCGTTGACGTCGGTGTTGGCCAGGTACGGGCCACTGACCGGGGTACCGAACGGAACGGCCTGCAGCACGCTGGCGCTGAAGTCCTTCTTGTCCTGCGTGTAGCGCACGCCGGCGCGCAGCTTGAAGCGGTCGGTGACATCGAAGTCACCCGAAGCGAACACCGCCCAGGCCTTGTTGCGCTGGTTCTGCACCACGTGGCCGGTCTGCGGATTGCCCGGGGTCAACGAGTCGTAGTTGAAGTTGTTGATGGTCACGTCTTCATCGAAATAGAAGACGCCGGCCTGCCAGTCGAAGCGGCCCCACTCGTTGGACTCGATGCGGAATTCCTGCGTCCACTGGCGATGGTGCGGCAGGCCGTCAGCCGACTCCGAGGAGAATGGAATCAGGCCCGGGCCGTAGTTGCCGGCGCCAAGGAACGCCGCACCGTAGCCACCGTCGATGTCGCCACGGTTGAGCGATTCGGCGGTTTCATAACCGGTGATCGAGTGCAGGGTCACCGAGCCGAGGTTCCACTGCAGGCGCGCGCTGCCGCCCCAGGTCTTCAGGTCGGAGAAGTTGACGCCATCGTTGGCCACCTTGTCGCGATCGAAGTTCTCGACCAGCGAATTGCCACCCTTCTGGATGATGTTGGCGCGGAACAGGCGCGCGGTACCGTTGAGCTTGCGCTTGTGCAGGTTGAACAGCGCTTCGAAGTCGTCGCCTTCGTACAGGAACTGCACGCGGCCGGCGGCTTCGTCATAGCCTTCGAAACCGCTGTTGGGGGCGCCGACGCGGGTGTTGTCGACCCAGTCGTCGCGGCGCTGGTAGATCGCCGAGACACGTGCCGACCAGCGGTCGGTCAACGGACCGCCGTAGGCGCCCTGCACATTCCAGCTGTTGTAGCTGCCGTAGCCGACGCGGATGTAGCCATCGGCATCCTGCGACGGACGTGCCGAATCGAACTTCACCACGCCGGCCGGCGTGTTGCGGCCGAACAGCGTGCCCTGCGGACCGCGCAGCACTTCCACGTTGGCCAGGTCGAACAGCGGGAAGCCCTTCAGCAGCGGGCTTTCCTGCACCACGTCGTCGTACACCAGCGACACCGGCTGCGACGCATTGAGGTCGAAGTCGGTGTTGCCCAGGCCGCGGATGTAGAAGCGCGGGAAGGCACGACCGTAGGACGACTCGATGTTGAGGCTGGGCACGCGTGCGGCCAGGAAGCGGATGTCATCGCCGGCCGAGCCGAGCACATCCAGCTTCTCGCCCTGGATCGCGGAGACCGCGACCGGCACGTCCTTGGCGTTCTCGACGCGGCGCTGCGCGGTCACCTGCAGGGCGTCGAGGGCAACCGGATCCTTGGCAGCGGGGGTTTCCTGGGCGGCTGCTACCAGCGGCAGCAGGGCGGAAAGAGCGGCAACGAGGGGGCGCGCGACCGGAAATCGGCCACGGGAAGTGCGGGTCGGGGACATGGCGGTAGGCTGTGTTTGGAGGGGTGGTAAAACGGCGCTACCAGATAATTGTTGCAATACAGCACCTGCCCCGCAAATGCCGGCCGTTCATGGCCGCGCCTCCCGTCGCCCGGTGCACTCGCTAGACTCGGGTTTTCCAGCCCCGCGGAGCCGTCGCAATGACCCAGTGGTACTTCCATGCCTCCGCCCAGGCCGAGCGTATCGGCCCGCTTGATGACGAGGCCGCGCGCCGTTATGCGCAGGCCAACCCGCGCGCCCTGGCCTGGTGCCAGGGCATGAGCGGGTGGACCTCGATTGCCGAGGTGCCCGAACTGCAGTCCGCGGCCCCGGGCATGCCGAACACCCCGCCGCCGGTCCCCGCCGCGGCCAGCGGCCGCGCCGACGACATCGAGTTCCGCATCGTCGGCCATGAAATGCAGTTCGTGGAGATCGAGCTCGACCCCGGCGAGAGCGCCATTGCCGAGGCCGGCGCATTGATGTTCAAGGATGCCACCGTGCAGATGGACACGGTGTTCGGCGCCGCCAACGGCGACCAGGGCGGCGGCTTCATGGGCAAGGTGATGGCCGCCGGCAAGCGCGTGCTGACCGGCGAGAGCCTGTTCGCCACCGTCTACACCCAGAGCCGCCACGGCAAGGGCAAGGTCGCCTTCGCCGCGCCCTACCCCGGCACCGTGCTGGCAATGAAGCTGGACCAGCATGGCGGCCGCCTGATCTGCCAGAAGGACAGCTTCCTGGCCGGCGCGCGCGGCGTGCAGATCGGCGTGCAGTTCCAGCGCAAGATCATGACCGGCCTGTTCGGCGGCGAAGGTTTCATCATGCAGAAGCTGGAAGGCGACGGCTGGGTGTTCATCCATGCCGGCGGTTGCGTGGTGGAGCGCGAGCTGGCCGCGGGCGAGCGGCTGGATGTGGATACCGGCTGCGTGGTGGCCTACCACCCGACCGTAGACATGGACGTGCGCCGGGTGGCCGGCATCAAGAGCATGCTGTTCGGTGGCGAAGGCGTGTTCCTGGCCACGCTGACCGGTCCGGGCAAGGTCTGGCTGCAGTCGCTGCCGTTCTCGCGTCTGGCCGGCCGCATGTGGATGGCCGCGCCGCAGGGCGGTGGCCAGAACCGCGGCGAAGGCTCGGTGCTGGGCGGCCTGGGCCGGATGCTGGACGGCGACAACCGGTTCTGACCGCCCCCGGTCGTGCCGGCCGCTGGCCGGCTGTTTCACGATGTTGCCGGCCAGCGGCCGGCACTACCCGAAGCATTCGATGAATGGGCGGGCCGACCCACCCTGCCCGCCCTGCCACGGCTTCGGTATGCTGGCGCCCTTTCCTGAATCCGGCGCCGCGAGCGCACTGCCGATGAGCCTGTTCCGCCCCCGCATGCTGCTGTCCGTCGCCCTGATCGGCCTGCTGGCCGGCTGCGGTGGCGACCCGGTCCGCCCCACACCGCCGCCGGCGCCGACCGTGGTGCCGCAGGCCAAGCCGGTGAAGATCGGCATCGCCCTCGGCGGTGGCGCAGCCAAGGGCTTCGCGCACATCGGCGTGATCAAGATGCTGGAGGCCAACGGCTTCGAACCGGCCGTGGTGTCCGGCACCAGCGCCGGCAGCGTGGTGGGTGCGCTGTACGCCAGCGGCATGGACGCGTTCCAGATGCAGAGCAAGGCAGTCGCCCTGGACGAAGCCAGCATCCGCGACGTGCGCCTGTTCTCCGGCGGCCTGGTGCAGGGCCAGAAGCTGCAGGACTACGTCAACGAGCAGGTCGCCAACCGTCCTGCCGAGCGACTGAAGAAGCCGTTCGCCGCCGTCGCCACCCAGCTGGAGACCGGCGAGCGTGCGATCTTCGTGCGCGGCAACGTCGGCCAGGCGGTGCGCGCGTCGAGCAGCATCCCCGGCGTGTTCGAACCGGTGAAGATCGGTGGCCGCAACTACATCGATGGCGGCGTGGTCAGCCCGGTACCGGTGGATGCCGCGCGCCAGCTCGGCGCCGACTTCGTGATCGCCGTGGACATCTCCAGCAAGGCCAGCGGCAAGGCGCCGACCGACATGCTGGGCATCGTCAACCAGTCCATCTCGATCATGGGCCAGCGCCTGGGCGAACAGGAACTGGCACGCGCCGACATCGTCATCCGCCCGAAGGTGCTGGACATCGGCGCCGCCGATTTCAGCCAGCGTGGCACCGCGATCCTGGAAGGCGAAAAAGCCGCGATGGCGGCGATGCCGCAGATCCGCGCGAAAATCCAGCAGCTGCAGCGCGCACGTGCCGCGGCGGCCGCACCGGCACCGGTGGCCGCGCCGAAGTGCGAGGAAGCCTCGCGCCTGGGCAAGCTGATGGGCCGCAAGGACAAGTGCTGACCTGAGCCAGCGTGTCGCTGCCAGACAGCGACGCGCGTGCTAGCGCGCGGGCCGGTAACCGCTGGCCTGCTGCCGCTCGCGCCTGCGCATCTGGCGGGCCTGCTCCTGCAGTGTCGCCGTGTGCTGCAGCTGTTCCATGCCATCGGCCGGCACGTGCAGCTGGCGTCGCGCACGGGTCAGCGCCAGATAGACCGCGCGCACCGGGTTGTGCCAGATGCGCCCGCCCTGCCCCGCACTGAAGCAACCGGGCGACAGCGAGACCACGTCGAACTGCAGGTTCTTCGCGTGTTCGGCCAGGCACAGCGCCACCCGCCCTTCAGCGGGCGTGTCCTGGTCATCGAGCGCCTGCAGCAGTGACTGCACCCGATCGGCGGACCCGAACAGTTCAACCAGCGCGCCGTGCCCTTCGTCGGCCTGCGTGGCCAGGAAGCGCTCCCATTCCTGGTCCGATGCGCTGTCGCGGCGCCGGCGCCACGCATCCAGTGGCCGTTGCAGCACGCTGCGCAGCGCACGCAGCGATGCCGGATGCAGGTAGGGCCGCAGCCCGAGCGCGTGCAGCTGTGCCGCATCCAGGGCCAGATCGGCGACGCTGCCATGGATGCGCAGGCCCTCGCTCGGCACCTGCGCCCAGTCGCGGTAATGCAGCACACCGGTGGCGCGGTCGGTGGCACCGACGAACGGCCCACTGTCCTGGCCCAGTCCATCCAGTGCCAGGGTCTGGTTGACCAGGCCCTCGACCTGGTTGCCCTGGCGCACCGACTGGTGCATTTCCAGCACCTTCGACGCGGCCCAGCGCGGCACCGTACCGGTCAGGCACTGGTGCGGATCACCCAGGCTGACCACGCCAGGCGCATGGCCGGCCAGCAACTGCTTCCACGACGGGCTCAGGTCATGCGCCTCGTCCACCAGCAGCATGCCCATGTCCTGCGGGGGGGTAACGCCGCGCAGCGCCAGCCACTTGCCGATGTGCGCCGGGCTGAGACTCAGCAGCGTGCCCCGCTGCAGCTCGGCGTCGAACATGCAGCGCCAGACGTGCTCGGCGGCAGCCATGTACGGCGACACATCGAGCATCGCAGCGGGCACCGAACGGTCGAAATGCTGGAACGCCAAGCCCGTTGCCGACGACGCGCACCAACGGTTGATGGCCTCGAACGCGGTCAGCAGCACCTGCTCCGGGCTGCGCCCACCGATGCCCTGCAGGCCGATGCGGCCGGCAATCTCGCGCGGCGTACGGGTGCTGCGCCGGTAGCTGGCAACGAAGCCACCGGTCTGGCCGCTGCGCGCGGCGTGCTGCGCCACGCGGTTGGCGAACTCGATCTGGGTCAGCAGGCGCACCGCAGTGCTGGCCGGCACGCGGGCGCGGAAGGCTTCCACCTGCCCGCGCGAAGGAGCCACGTAGGTGTAGCGGCCCGGCCGCGCCTCCATCAGCGCCAGCACCAGGTGGCCCTTTCCGGTGCCGGCATAGCCATCGAGGTCGATCAGCTCATCGGGGTTGGCGGCGATGGCGCGCAGCACGCGGGCCTGCTCGGAGGTATACAGGCCATGGTGCTCGACCGACCGCGCATCCGCGGCGACAACCTCATCCTGCGTGGCCTCGTCGTCGTCACTGGAAAAGGTGGCGGGAAAGCGGATCTCATGTTCGACCAGGGTTTCCTGGCAGGCCTGCTGCAGGGCCAGGCCCGGGTACTCCCGTGGCGACTGCGCGATGACGTCCTGCAGGATCTCCGCCGGCGCCAGCAGCACGCCGTGGGCGGCCAATGCGGTCAGCCAGGCATCCAGCTCCGGCTGGCCACCGCCACCGGGGCCAGCCAGTTGTGCAGCTGCGCCTTCGTTGCCGGCAAACAACGCGCAGGCATCATGCAGCAGGCGCTCGATCTCGGCTGCTGGATGCAGGCGCGTCCGGCACAGCTGCGCGGCCATCAGCCCGGCCTGCTCCACTGCGGTCTGCGGTGGCGTGCCATGGGCAACGTAGCGCGCCAGCGACTTGCGCTGCAGCGGCAGGAACGTGGTGGTGGGCAGCGGGTGCTGGAGTTCGGACATGCGTGGAACCGGAAAGGAACGCTGCGACGCGCGCAGGGCGGAGATGCTCGGCTACCCGCCCGGCGCCGTCAAATCGCGGCGGCGCGTTCATTCCAGCTGCGAAAGCGGCAATGCCTGGAAGCCCTTCACCGTGCGCAGCACGAAGCTGGAATTGGCA
Organism: Stenotrophomonas maltophilia; assembly: GCF_003205835.1. Classification (GTDB taxonomy): domain Bacteria; phylum Pseudomonadota; class Gammaproteobacteria; order Xanthomonadales; family Xanthomonadaceae; genus Stenotrophomonas; species Stenotrophomonas riyadhensis. Next base: position 39,989 of record NZ_CP029773.1, on the reverse strand, counting down.
TCGGCCACGCCGCCGGCATTGAGCAGCCGGTCCAGCAGGAAGTGCGAGAAGTGCTCCAGGTCGCGCACGTAGACGTGCAGCAGGTAGTCCATGTCGCCGGTCAGTGCATGGCAGGCCACCACTTCATCCCAGCCCTGCACGCTGTCCACGAAGTGGCCGATGGCGGCCTGGTCGTGCTTTTCCAGCTGCACGCGCACGAAGGCCTGCAGGCCCAGGCGCAGCTGGCGCGGTTCCAGCCGCGCGCCATAGCCGACGATCACGCCCTCGCTTTCCAACCGCTGCAGGCGACGCAGGCAGGCCGAGGGCGAGAGGTTCACCCGTGTCGCCAGCTCGGCGTTGGTGGCGCGCCCATCCCGCTGGATTTCAGCCAGCAGACGTATATCCGTGCGATCGAACTGGACTTCTCCGGCCATTGTTGCCCCGCAACATGGTGAGTACGCAAGGATATTGCGCCAACAAGGCCAATCGGCGCAACTTTTGCAACCCTGTTGCGCGCGCCCTGCCCTAGCATCGTGGGTATCCCGTCAAGGAGTGCCCCATGGACCTCGCCCAGCCCCGCCGCGTCGAACACCAGCAGACCGACAAGGGCTACGTGCCGGTGTATACCACCGCGCTCGTCGAGCAACCGTGGGACACCTACAGCGCCGACGACCACGCCACCTGGAGCACGCTGTACCAGCGCCAGCGCGAACTGCTGGTCGGCCGCGCCTGCCAGGAATTCCTGGATGCACAGGACGAGATGGGCATGAACGCGCACATGATTCCGCGCTTCGACCAGCTCAACGAAGTACTGGGCGCGGCCACCGGCTGGACCCTGGTCGGCGTCGAAGGCCTGCTGCCGGAACTGGATTTCTTCGACCACCTGGCCAACCGCCGATTCCCGGTGACCTGGTGGATCCGTCGCCCGGACCAGATCGATTACATCGCCGAACCGGACCTGTTCCACGATCTTTTCGGCCATGTGCCGCTGCTGATGAACCCGGTGTTCGCCGACTACATGGAGGCGTACGGCCGTGGCGGCGTCAAAGCCCACGCGATCGGCCCGGACGCCCTGCAGAACCTGACCCGCCTGTACTGGTACACGGTGGAGTTCGGCCTGATCGATACACCCGACGGCCTGCGCATCTACGGCGCCGGCATCGTGTCGTCGAAGGGCGAATCGCTGTACTCGCTGGAATCGGCCGCGCCCAACCGCATCGGTTTCGACCTGCAGCGGATCATGCGCACGAAGTACCGCATCGACACCTTCCAGAAGACCTACTTCGTCATCGACAGCTTCGAACAGCTGATGCAGGCGACGTCACCGGACTTCACCCCGATCTACGCGGCACTGTCTGACCAGGCGCATCTGCCGGCAGGCGATGTGCAGGGCGATGACCGCGTGTTCCAGAAGGGCACCGGCGAAGGCTGGGCCGACGGCGGCGACGTGTAAGCCCACGGCGCACAGCACTTCGCACTGAAAAGAAAACGGCGCACCTGGATGCGCCGTTTTCGTTGCTGCCTGCCTGCACCGTCACGGCAGTACAGGCGAGGGCAGGGCGATCAGGCGTCCACGGCCCGGCAGGAACCGCGCACCATCAATTGCGGATGCACGCTGGTTGCGGTCGGCGCATCCGGCACGTCGGCCTGCACCAGCATCGCCGCCGCCACGCGGCCGATGTCGGACACATGGCGACGCACCGAGGTCAGCGGCGGCCACAGCCGCGACGCCAGCGGGCTGTCGTCGTAGCTGACGATCGACAACTGCTGCGGCACCGCGATACCCGCACGCAACGCCACCTGGTACACGCCGGCGGCCATTTCGTCGTTGCCGGCAAAGATCGCACTGGGCCGTTGTCCGCCCATCAGCAGCCGTTCGGCGGCATGCACGCCCGACTCGAACGTATCGCCCGCTTCCAGCACGCGCTCACCCGGCAGGGTCAGGCCCACCTGGGCCAGCCGGTCGAGGAAGCCATGGGTGCGCTCGCGTGCGGTACGGCGATCGCCCGGACCGGCAATCACTGCGATATCGCGGTGGCCGAGCGAGAGCAGGTAGCCCGCTGCCGCGGCTGCACCGTCGCGATCGTGGGTGACCACCGCCTGTGCCTCGTCATCCGACACATGCGCGTTGATGCGGACGTAGCGGCATTCGATGCCGTCGAGCATCTCCGTCAACGCGGCTGACTCGGAGGCACGCGGGCCCAGGATCACGCCGTGCAGCTTCTGCTGCTGCACGAAGCGCCGCACGCCGTGCGCACAGTCCGGAGACTGGCTGTCGCAGGGATGCACCACCAGCTCATAGCCGGTGCCGCGCAGCGCTTCCAGCGCGCCATGCTGCAGATCGACGATGCATTGGGCGCCCGGGTCGTCATACACCAGGCCGATCAGGAAGGAGCGGCGGAACGCGAGGCCGCGCGCCAGCGGGTCGGGCACGTAACCGACCTCGCGCATCAACGCCTCGACCTTGTCGCGGGTGTCTTTGCGCACCAGCGGCGAGTTGTTGATGATTCTTGAAACCGTTTTCTTGGAAACTCCCGACAGTCGTGCGATGTCGTTGATCGTGGCAGCCTTGCCCTTCGATGCCGGCAACGCGGCATCGCTAATAATTCGCACTGACATGTATAGAACCAGGTAAGTCGGAGAAGTCTAGCCTTGCGCCCGGTGGGCGCGAAGTTGCGGAATGTCGCAGCGGATGTGGATCGTGTCGTGTTCGACCGGCCCGGCTGCGTGAGGTTCCATTGTGATCGCTCTACTGGATGTGCATCTGAACCGTTCTTCCGCGCGTGTTCACCCTGAATGCGGACGCGACGCGCGCGAACGCCAACATTCCCTTAACCAGGCTCCGCTACAGTCGGGGCATGGACCTGCAGACCTCTCCGTTTCCGGCGTTCCGTGGCCGCGACCGGTTGATCGCCGCAGTCGACGCGGCGATGACCTCCGGTGATGCCGAACGCATCACCGCCGACCTGCAGCTGGCGCTGCAGGAAGCCATCGCGGACAGCCGCATCGAATTGCCCGAGTGCGTGCACCGTCCGGTCAGTGATCATTACGCGCGACGCCCGCTGTACCACAGCCGCGAACACGGCTACAGCGTGATTGCCATGAGCTGGGGCCCAGGGCAGGGCACGCCGCTGCACGACCACGATGCCATGTGGTGTGTGGAGGGAGTGTGGTCAGGCGAGCTGGAGATCACCCGCTATGAACTGCTGGAGTGCGCCGGCGAGCGCTGGCGTTTCCGCCGCCACGCCGTGCTGCGCGGGGGCTGCGGCAGTGCCGGCAGCCTGATTCCGCCGCACGAGTACCACACCCTGCGCAACGCCAGCGACGAAGCACTGGCGATCTCGGTACACGTGTACGAGGCACAGATGGAGCGCTCGGCGGTGTTCGATCCGCTCGGTGGCGACTGGTACCAGCGCCGCATCCAGGCATTGCAGGCCGACCCGGCCTGAGCCGGGGGCAGGGCGGGGCACCACCAGCACCGTCGTGAGCCACGTGGCATCATGCGCCGCTGCGCTGCCGGACCCGGCGGCGATCCGCGATGCCCGGTCGGGCAAGGAGCAAGACGATGTCCAGCGCTGATCCGCGCCTGCGCGCGCTGTTGAAGCTGGCACCGGTGATTCCGGTGTACACCCCCGAAGATGTGAATGAAGCGGTCGAAGTGGCCCAGGCGCTGTTCCGCGGTGGCCTGCCGGTGATCGAAGTGACACTGCGCACGCCGCAGGCGCTGGATGCGATCAAGGCGATGGTCGAGGCCGTGCCCGATGCCGTGATCGGCGCCGGCACGGTACTCAATGCCGCGCAGATGCAGGCAGCGAAGCAGGCCGGTGCGCGTTTCGCCGTATCCCCGGGTGCGACACCGGCGCTGTATGCCGCCGCACGCGATGCCGACCTGCCGTACCTGCCCGGTGCCGCCACCGCCTCGGACCTGATCCTGGGCCTGGAGCACGGCCACGACACCTTCAAGTTCTTCCCGGCGGTGCAGGCCGGTGGCGCTGCGCTGCTGGCGGCCTGGCACGGCCCGTTCGCCGATGTGCGCTTCTGCCCGACCGGCGGCATCAGCGCGCAGACTGCGCCGCAGTTCCTGCACCTGCCCAACGTGCTGTGCGTGGGCGGCTCGTGGCTGACCACCCCGGCGCTGCTGCAGACCCGCGACTGGGATGCGATCGAGCGCCTGGCCCGCGAGGCGTCAGTGCTGGCCAGCTGAACCTGCTGCACGAATCGTCAAAGGTTTGATCGTGATCAAAGCGCCGGCCTCGTGCCGGCGTCATTCTGTGGGCAAGCGCACTACGGAGATCCGAACATGAATTCAACCATGAAGGCCGCTGTCGTGCGTGAGTTCGGCAAGCCACTGGTGATCGAGGAAGTCTCGGTACCGCGCCCGGGGGCGGGCGAGGTGCTGGTCAAGATCGAGGCCTGTGGCGTCTGCCACACCGACCTGCACGCCGCCGAGGGCGACTGGCCGGTGAAACCGAACCCGCCGTTCATCCCCGGCCACGAGGGCGTGGGGCACATCGTGGCCGTGGGAGGCGGGGTAGGGCACGTCAAGGAAGGCGACAGGGTCGGCATCCCCTGGTTGTACTCGGCCTGTGGCCATTGCGAACACTGCCTGGGTGGCTGGGAAACGCTGTGCGAAACGCAGCGCAACACCGGTTACTCGGTCAACGGCGGCTTCGCCGAGTACGCACTGGCCGATGCCAACTATGTCGGCCTGCTTCCGAAGGACGTGGGCTTCGTCGAGATCGCGCCGGTGCTGTGCGCCGGCGTGACCGTCTACAAGGGCCTGAAGGTCACCGACACCAAACCTGGTGACTGGGTGGCGATTTCCGGCATCGGTGGCCTCGGCCACATGGCGGTGCAGTACGCCCGCGCGATGGGCCTGAACGTGGCTGCGGTGGATGTGGACGACAGCAAGCTGGCATTGGCCCGGCAGCTCGGCGCGCAGATCACCGTCAACGCGCGCACCACCGACCCCGCGGCCTTCCTGAAGAAGGAAATCGGCGGCGCGCACGGTGCGCTGGTCACTGCGGTGTCGCCGAAGGCGTTCGAGCAGGCACTGGGCATGGTGCGCCGTGGCGGCACGGTCTCGCTCAACGGCCTGCCGCCGGGCAGCTTCCCGCTGGACATCTTCGGCATGGTGCTCAACGGCATCACCGTGCGCGGCTCGATCGTCGGCACCCGGCTGGACCTGCAGGAGTCGCTGCAGTTCGCCGCCGAAGGCAAGGTCGCGGCCACGGTCAGCACCGACCGCCTGGAAAACATCAACGACGTGTTCGCGCGCATGCACGCGGGCACCATCGAAGGCCGCGTGGTGCTCGACTTCGCCGCCTGACCGCCTGTGCATGGCCGCCGTCGCTCCGTCCCCCTCTCCCACGGACGCGGCGGCCATGCCTATCCCTGGACGGTGCCGACCGCTGGCCGGCAACCCCAGGCACTTCGCGCAGCCGTACAATGCGCGCATGCCCGGCCTGCTCAAGACCTTTTTCCTGTCCATCGTCGCCCTGATCGGCGGCGTGCTGTCGCTTGCGCTGGTCAGCAGCGTCGCCAGCTGGCTGCCCCCGCTGCTGGGCCTGTCGCCGGGCGACAACAGCGTGCAGTTGGGATGGGACCTGGCCTTCTGTGTGCTGGGCGGCATCGCCGGCATTTCCTTCGCCACCTACTACGCACCGTGCTGGCCGCGTTCGCATGGGTTCTCGATCTGGTCACTGATCACGCTCGGCTGCGGCTACGCGATGTGGACCGCAGGCGCGGATTTCCCGCTGTGGTTCGTCATTTCGCTGCTGGCGTCACTGCCGCTGCAGCTGCTGGCCGGCTGGTGGTTCGGCCGCCGCGCGTCGCGCGATCCGCGCTGAGCGCATCCAGGTAGTGCCGGCCGCTGGCCGGCAACCCCGGCCACGCTACAGGTGCCGGCCAGCGGCCGGCACTACCGCTTCAGCGACGGCAGCGTCTGCTTCAATCGCGCGATGCCCTGCCATGGGTCACCCTTCAGCCGCTTCGCACGCGCCAGCGCCTTGGCCATCGGAAACGCGTCAGCCGCGCTCACCCGCGCCAGTTCTTCCCAGCGCAGCGGCACCGCCACGCCGCCAGAATCGCGTGCACGCAGCGACCACGAGCACACGCTGGTGGCGCCTCGGGTGTTGCGCAGCCAGTCGATGAAGATGACGCCATTGCGCTTGGCCTTGCTCATCGTCGCCACGTAGCGGTCCGGCGCCTGCTCCGCCATCGCCTGTGCGAACGCCTCGCAGAATGCCTTGGCTTCGTCCCAGCCAGCCTTGGGTTGCAGTGGCACCACCACGTGCACCCCCTTGCCGCCAGACAGGCGTACGAAGCTCTCCAGACCCACCTGCTGCAGGCGGTCACGCACATCGCGTGCACCGGCTTTCACCTGTGCCCAGCTGACGCCGTCACCAGGGTCGAGATCGAACACCAGTCGATCCGGATGCTCCGGGTCGGCCACGGTCGCACCCCAGGGATGCAGCTCCAGCGTGTTCATCTGCACCAGTTGCAGCAGGCCCCGCGCATCGTCGATGTAGACGTAATCCTCGCGGCCGCTCTTCTGCAGGAGGGGCACCGCATGTACCGCATCGCCCAGGCCGGGGCCATGATGCTTCTGGAAGAAGCAGGCCTTGCCCACGCCGTCCGGGCAGCGCAGCAATGACAGCGGACGTCCGCCAAGTTCGGGCAGGATCCAGCGCGCCATGCGCTGGTAGTAGTCGGCCACGTCGCCCTTGCTCAGTTTCTGCTTTGGAAACACCACCCGCTCAGGATGGGTGATCTGGACCTCACCTCCGGGTTCGGCATCTGCGGTGCTCATTCCCAGGTCCTCCTCCTGCTTGTCGCTGCGCAGCCGCTTGAAACTGGCCTGGCGCAGCAGGCCTTCCTTGCCCCAGCCACGGAACGCCACCTCCGCCACCGTCACCGGTTTCACCCAGCGTACGCTGGCGGCGCGGAACGGCACATGCGCCGGCAGCTGCAGCACCGGCGTCTTCACTGCCAAAGGCTGCAGTGCCTTGAGCAGCGCGCGCAGGCGCTCGTCGTCGAAGCCGGTACCCACGCGGCCCACATAGCGCAGCCCGGCCTTGTCCGGCGTGGCCAGAAGCAGCGAGCCGAATCCCACCCGGGAACCCTTGGGTGCCGTATAGCCGACGATCACGAACTCGTCGGTGTCTTCGTGCTTCACCTTCACCCAGCTGCGCGCGCGGGTGTTTACGTACGGCGCATCCACCTGCTTGCTGACGATGCCTTCGAAGCCGGCATCGCCGCTGGCATCGAACACCTGCGGCCCATGGTCGACCACGTGTTCGCTGAAGGCCAGTGTGCCGGGCGCCGGCCCGATGAGATCCTTCAGCAGCGCCTTGCGTTCCAGCAACGGCGCACGACTGATGTCCACGCCGGCCACACCCGGAAGATCGAACACGATGTAACGCAACGGTTGCTTCGAGCTTCCATCGATCACGCGCTGCAGTGCTGCGAAATCGCTGCGTCCTTCCTTGTCCAGAACCACCAGCTCGCCATCCAGGCGCGCATCGCGCACCGGCAGCGCCAGCACGGCCTGCGCGACCTCGGGAAAATCGGCCGTCCAGTCCAGGCCGTTGCGCGAGCGGAGCTTCACCTCGCCATCGTGCAGATCGGCCAGCAGACGATAGCCGTCCCACTTGATCTCATGCAGCCAGCGCTCGCCGTCGGGGGCACTGTCGCGATGATCGGTCAACTGCGGTTTGAACCCAAGGGGATAGGGCGTATCACGTGCGCCGTGCAGTTGCAGCGCGCGTGCATGCCAACGCGCATCGGCCTTGCGCGTGGTCGTGCGTGCGACGGGTGCAGCACGCGCCGCCTTTGCTGTGGAACGCTTCTTCGCCGCAGGTGCTCGTTTCGGCGTGGGTGCCGTCAGCAGGTCATCCGCCTCCGCGTCGCGCGCTTCGCCATCATCGCGCTTGATCAGCAGCCACTGCACCTGACGCCCTTTCATTGCCGTACGCACCAGCTTCCAGCCACCGGCCAGGCGTTGCCCGTGCAGCACGAAGTCGATCTTTCCAGCCGCCAGCGCCTGCTGTGGATCAACTTCACAGGCCCAGGTGCCGTGATCGAAGACATCCACGTGGCCAGCGCCATAGTGGCCTTCAGGAATGTCTCCTTCGAAACCGGCGTAGGACAACGGGTGATCTTCCACCTCCACGGCCAGCCGCTTCTCACCGACGCGCAGCGAAGGCCCCTTGGGCACGGCCCAGCTCTTCAGTACGCCGTCCATTTCCAGGCGGAAGTCATAGTGACGCGAGCTTGCGTGATGCAGCTGGATGACGAAGGTCGGCCGCCGCTTCGGATCGCCGCGTGCGGGCGTGTCGTCAGGCTCCGGCGTCTGCCCGGCGCCACCACCCAGTCTGCGCTTGCGCCGGTACTGGTGCAGCGACATGGTTCAACCTGCCTTGCGCCGCGTGGTCTTCTTTACGGCCTTTTTGGCGGCCTTCTTCGCAGCCTTCTTCGCCGGTGCCTTGCGCATTGCCGTCTTCTTCGCCGGCGTGCGCTTGTTGGCGTCCAGGCTCTTCTGAAGCAACGCCATGAAATCCACCACATTGGTGGTGGCATCTTCACGCGGTGCGGGCTCGTCTTCCACCCGGGTAGTGCCGCCCTTGGATTTGATGCGCTTGTTCAATACCAGCTGCAGACGCTCGCGGAACTCATCGTGATAATCCGAAGGATCCCAGTCACCGGCCATTGATTCGATCAGCTGTTCGGCCATCGCCGTTTCCTTGCTGGTGATGCGATAGTCGGACAGTTTTCCGGTGGGCAGCTTGTAGTCCTCGGGATCCACCAGCTCCTGCGGATAGCGCAGGATCATCAGCACCAGCGCGTCCTCATGCGGCATCACCGCGCACAGGTATTCGCGCGTGCGCACCACCACCCGCGCGATGCCCACCTTGCCGGTACTGCGCAGCGTTTCGCGCAACAGCACATAGCCCTTTTCGGCCTTCTTGCCGGGCACCAGCAGATACGGTTTCTCGTAGTAGCGTGGGTCGATCTGCGCCGCATCCACGAACGATTCCACCTCCACCGCTTCGTGGCTTTCCGGCGCCGCCGAACGGATATCACCTTCCTCCAGCACGACATAACTGCCCTTGTCGTACTCATAGGCTTTGACGATGTCCCTCCAGGGCACTTCCTCGCCGGTGTCGGCGTTGACCCGTTCGAAACGGATCGGCTTGCGGTCGCGGGAGTCGAGCATGCGGAACTGCAGATCGACCTTGCGTTCGCCGGACATCAGTGACACCGGCACGTTGAGCAGGCCAAACGACAACGTGCCGGTCCAGATCGGGCGGGCCATGGGCGCACCTTTGGCGGGGCAGGGTGCCCAGCGTGGGCCGGAGAGCGTAAACCAGCCGTGTCCGTGCCGTGCACGTGGGTTCTACGGAAAGCGGTAGTGCCGGCCGCTGGCCGGCCGAGGCTCGCGGCCTGAAGTTTCCTGGGGTTGCCGGCCAGCGGCCGGCACTACTGCAGTAACGGCCTCACCGCCGCCGCCGGAATATGGTCCAGCGCGCGCCAGGCGTCTTCCACCACCGGCCGCGCCTGCGACCAGCTCAGCCGCGACTGCCCACGCATCTGTTCCCAGTGCTCGGCCAGTTCCTCGCAGGTATCGGCAGCGTCGCCACGCGGCCAGTCAGCGGCGTGCGTGGTCAGCGCGAAGGCATACACCGGGCACAGGTCACGCCAGTTGCGGTGGTTCTGCCCGCGACGCTCTTCGTAGTCGCTGAGCATGTACTGCAGGTAGTCCTGCGCCACCGCCTGCGGATCCTCATGGCGGCGCGTGCGGCGCTGCGCGGTGCGCTGGCCGAGCGGATCGAGCAGGGCGTTGAACACGGACGGTGCGGGTCGTTCAAGACGGGGCATGGCCGGCTCCTGCAGCGGGGGCGGGTGGGCAGGAATACGCGCGGTGGCGTTACCAGCGGGTGAGCGAGATGTTCATGACGCCAGGTTCGCGGCGGCTTTACCTGCAGGGCGGTGTAGTGGGAGCCCCGAGCGCAGGTAGCCAGACCATGAGCCGAGAGACCTCCCGCGACCCGCTGCGCGCGAACCATCCGCCCATTCCCGGCGAGCAGCGCGGCAAGCGCGATGCCGACAACGCCGACTACCGCGGCACCGGCGCACCGTTCTTCGACGCCGAGCACGGTGACGACCACCTGCCGGTGAAGCATGTGGCTGAACAGGCCGCCCAGGACCGCAAGGACGGCGGTGACCGCCATCGCGGCGGCCAGGAGAGCCCGCTCAAGCGGCGTGAGCGCAAGCAGCGCGCCAGCGACAATCAGGACGAGGCGCTGGAGGAGACGTTCCCGGCCAGCGACCCGACCTCGCCGTTCGTGCCGGCCAAGGCCCCCGACTGACGGGTAGTGCCGGCCGCTGGCCGGCAACTTCCTGACGTCCTGCACGGCGCGATGCCGGCCAGCGGCTGGCACTACCCCTTCAGCGCCACGACCATTGCAGGCCGACGTTGGCCCGCCGTCCCGGTCCCGGCTCGTAGAAGCGGCCATTGCCGTCATTGACGATCACCGAGCCGATGTAGGCCTGGTCCAGCACATTCTCCAACCGTGCGAAGGCGCGCAGTTCGCCACCCGGCAGCGTCCAGCGACGGCCGGCCTCCAGATGCAGCAGGGCAAAGCCGGGCGCACGTTCGGTCGCCACGTCGTTGACCATGGTATCGCTACTGGCCGAGGCCTCCAGCGCCCACTGCCAGTCGGCGGGGGACCACTGCAGCCTGGCGAAGGCCTGCTGGCGCGGTACCCCGGGAAGGCGGCTGCCGGCAGCAACCAGGGTGTTCGAGGTCAGGTACGGCGAACGCACCTCCGCCTGCAGCCAGGTCCACGCCAGCTGCAGCTCCAGCTGCTCGGCCAGCGGCTGTCGGTACTGCAGTTCCACACCCTGGCGGCGGGTGCGGCCGATGTTGCGATAGGTGCTGCGCCCACCAGAATTGCTGGCAACTGCCAGCTCATCGTCGGTATCTGCGCGGAACAGGCTGATATCAAGCTGGGTTCCATCCTGTGCGTGCCACTTGCTGCCTACCTCGAGGCTGCGGCTGCGTGCCGCCGCCAGATCCAGTGCCAATCCCGCCTGGCCGTCGGCGCGATAGCCCAGTTCGTTGAAGGTGGGGGTCTCGAAACCACGTCCCACGGCGGCGTGCAGCCGCCACTGCGGGTTGGCCTCGAAGCTGACGCCTGCCACCGGCGTGGTCGCCTGGTAGCGGCGGCGGCCACTGTCGTCGGGGTTCGCACCGACGATGTAGCGGTCGTCGGACGCGAAGCGCACCGCGCTGTGGCGCACGCCCGCCAGCAACGACCAGCGCGGGCTCCACTGCCACCAGGCCTGGGCGAACTGGTCCACGTTCTGCACCGTGTCGACCTGGTCGCGGCGCAGGCGCCCGCGCACGCCGAGGGCGCTGCCGATGAAGTTCTCGTAGCCGGTGCGGTGCTGGCGCTGGCGGTCTGCGCTGAGCCCGGCCACCAGGTCCAACGGTCGGCCAGCGAGGTCACCGTGCCAGCCCCAGCGCGCGTCCAGGCCGCCATAGCCGCCCTCCAGATCGATCACTCCGCCAGCGTGCAGCGGGTTCGCCTGGGCGGTCGGCGGAATCGGCAGGTATTGCGTCACCGTGCGCTGGCCGGCATAGCCCATCAGCTGCCAGCGCTGCGCGCCGGTTTCCCGGGTCCAGCGCAGACCGGCCTGCTGCTGGCGCACCGATTTGCGGGTGTTGTACTGGTGCGCCACCGCCGTGGCCTGGCGCGGATCCGCCGCCACCTGGGCACGGCTCAGGCCCAGCGGATCCTGCGCATCGGGGGCATCAAGCACATTGAGCAGCAGCTCCAACCGCCCACCGCCCAGATCACCACCGATGCGCGCATTGAGCGATTCGCGGCGCGCACGGCTGTGGTCGCGCCAGCCATCGGTGCGGAAGTGGTTGGCGGCGATGTTGTAGTCCAACGCTTGGCCGGCACCCTTCAGCTGCGCGCCGACACTGAGCGTGGTGTCGGCGCCGGCGTTCACGCGCAACCGCCACGGGTCGCCGGCCTGGCCCTGCGCGCTCCACACCTGCAGCACGCCGCCGGAGGAATTGCCGTACAGCGCCGAGAACGGCCCGCGCAGTACCTCGATGCGTTCGGCGCCCAACAAGCTGGCGTGCGACAGCTGGCCCTGGCCATCGGGCATGGTCGCCGGCACCCCGTCGATCAACACCCGCACCCCGCGCACCCCAAAGGTCGAGCGCGCGCCGAAGCCACGGATCGACAGCTGCGTATCCTGGGCGAAGTTCTGCCGGTCGCGCGCCAGTAATCCCGGTACACCGGCCAGTGCCTCGGACAGCTGTGCGCCGGTGCCAGCACGGCTGGCGTCGATCCAGACCGTGTCCTGGCTGGCCGGCAGCGCGAACGGGTCGATGCCCGGCACCCGCGCAGCCTGCACCTGCACGGCGGGCAGGGCGGTGGGCGCAGGCTCGGCCATGGCCGCCAATGGCGACAGCAGCAGAGCGGACAACGGCAGGCAACGGCGGCGTGCGGCAGGATTCATGATTCAGGTTGATGGATCGGGCGGCAACGCACGCCATGGTACGGGGCGGCAGATGACGATGGCGGCGGCCAGCCCCGGCAGGCTTTGTTACGATGGGCTGTTTCCGGCCCCAAAGCCGTAAGCCGCGTGGCGCAATTCCTCCCCCTTTCCGTCTACCGAACGAGTACCGCCGTGTCCTTCTTTGCAAACGTGGAACTGGTCCCAGGCGACCCGATCCTGGGCCTGACCGAGGCGTACAACGCCGACAGCCGCCCGACCAAGGTCAACCTGGGTGTGGGCATCTACTACGACGAGAGCGGCCGCATTCCGCTGCTGCGCGCCGTCAAGCAGATCGAGCAGCAGCTCGCCGCTGAAGCCAAACCGCGCGGCTACCTGCCGATCGATGGCCTGCCGGCGTATACGCAGGCCACGCGCGAGCTGGTGTTCGGCAAGGACTCGCCGCTGCTGGCCGCCGGCCGCGTCACCACCGCACAGACCGTCGGTGGCAGCGGTGCGCTGCGCGTCGGCGCCGACGTGCTGAAGAAGCTGCTGCCGCACGCCACCGTTGCGCTGAGCAACCCCAGCTGGGAAAACCACCGCGCCGTGTTCAGCGCGGCCGGCTTCGAGGTGGTGGACTACACCTACTTCGACCCGACCACCCATGGCGTCAACTTCGACGGCCTGCTGGCCGACCTGGGCAAGCTGGACGCCGGCACCGTGGTGCTGCTGCACGCCTGCTGCCATAACCCCACCGGCGCCGACCTCACGGTCACCCAGTGGAAGCAGGTCGCGCAGCTGCTGAAGGAAAAGCAGCTGTTCCCCTTCATCGACATGGCCTACCAGGGCTTCGACAAGGGCATCGAGCAGGACGGCGCCGCCGTGCGCATCATCGCCGAAGCCGGCATCGACAGCTTCATCGTCGCCAACTCGTACTCCAAGTCGTTCTCGCTGTATGGCGAGCGCGTGGGTGCGCTGTCGATGGTGGCGCCGACCGCCGCTGACGCCAAGGCCGTGCAGTCGCAGGTCAAGCGCGTGATCCGCACCATCTACTCCAGCCCGTCCACCCACGGTGCCGCGCTGGTGGCAGGCGTGCTGACCAATCCGGAACTGCGCGCGATGTGGGAGCAGGAGCTGACCGAGATGCGCGAGCGCATCCATGCCCTGCGCCAGGGCCTGGTCGAGAAGTTGGCCGCCGCCGGTGCGCCGCAGTTCGGTTTCATCAACGAACAGGCCGGCATGTTCTCCTACTCCGGCCTGAGCCGTGAGCAGGTCGAACGCCTGCGCGACGAGTTCGGCATCTACGCCGTCGGCACCGGCCGCATCTGCGTGGCCGCGCTGAACCAGAACAACCTGGAATACGTCGCCAAGGCCGTGGCCACCGTCGCCAAGGGCTGAAGCAACGCTCCAGTCGCTTGAAGACAAAGGCGCCGAAAGGCGCCTTTGTTTTTGGATCCTGGTTCCTGTAGAGCCGAGCCTGCGCTCGGCTTGCGCGGTATGACGGACGAAGCGCAGCCGAGCGCGGGCTCGGCTCTACAGAGGCAGAGTGCCCCATTTCTACAGCGCAACGCATCTGGAAACGATTACGCCTTCCCGCGCTCACGCACGGCCCCACCATACGGGCGACAATAGGCGTTTTCCCGCTGCCGAGACCTGCCCGACCATGTCCCGTACTTCGTTGACCCGCTTCCTGATCCAGGAACAGCACGCCGGCCGCATCAATGCCGACCTGCGCCAGCTGATCGCGGTCGTCGCCCGCGCCTGCACCAGCATCTCCATCGCCGTCAGCAAGGGCGCCCTCGGTGGCGTGCTCGGCGACGCCGGTACCGGCAACGTGCAGGGTGAAGCGCAGAAGAAGCTGGACGTCATCAGCAACGAGATCCTGCTCGAGGCCAACGCCTGGGGCGGTCACCTCGCCGCCTGCGCCTCGGAGGAAATGGACCACAGCCAGCCGGTGCCGGACATCTATCCCCGCGGTGATTTCCTGCTGCTGTTCGATCCCCTCGATGGCAGCTCCAACATCGACGTCAACGTCTCCGTCGGCACCATCTTCTCCGTGCTGCGCTGCCCGACCAATGTCGAGCTGCCGGGCGATGACGCGTTCCTGCAGCCGGGCAGCAAGCAGATTGCCGCCGGCTACTGCATCTATGGGCCCAGCACCCAGCTGGTGCTGACCGTCGGCCATGGCACCCACGCCTTTACCCTGGACCGCGAGAAGGGCGAGTTCGTGCTCACCACCGAGAACATGCAGATTCCGGCGGCCACCCAGGAATTCGCCATCAACATGTCCAACCAGCGTCACTGGGAAGCGCCGATGCAGGCGTACGTCGGCGATCTGCTGGCGGGCAAGGAAGGCGCGCGCGGCAAGAACTTCAACATGCGCTGGATCGCCAGCATGGTGGCCGACGTGCATCGCATCCTGACCCGCGGCGGCATCTTCATCTACCCGTGGGACAAGAAGGATCCGTCCAAGGCCGGCAAGCTGCGCCTGATGTACGAAGCCAACCCGATGGGCCTGCTGGTCGAACAGGCCGGTGGCGCCGCCTGGACCGGCCGCGAGCGCATCCTCGACATCCAGCCCGACCAGCTGCACCAGCGCGTGCCGGTGTTCCTCGGTTCGCGCGAGGAAGTGGCTGAAGCCGTGCGCTATCACCACGCACACGACGACGCGCAGGGCTGACGGCCGATCGCCTGACAGCGGTCATGGCCGTTCGATGACATGACCGTGGGGTGACACCGAGGGCGGCAAACGGCACCATCAAGCCGTTGCCGCCTAAGGAATGCACGCATGCACCAGCAGGGCCCGGTCGATTTCATCGAGGTCATCCACAACGCCGTCCCCAGCGAGGTCTGCGTGGCGATCGTTGAACGCCTGCGCGCCACGCGTGGCCTGCAGCCCGGTGCGGTGGGCAGTGGCGTGTTCCCGGAACTCAAGCACAGCAAGGATCTGCGCATCAGTGGCCTGGACGGCTGGCAGGATGTCGACCAGCAGCTGCAGATCGCGGTGTTCAACGGCCTGCTGACTTATCTACGCCGTTATCCACAGGCGTTGATTGCGCCGCTGATGTTGCAGATCCAGGACAGCAACGGCCAACCGCGACGCCTGTCTGCCGAGGACTTTCCCGACATGCCGCCGCAGCAGCTGGCCGATCTGGCCCGCACCTGCCTGCGCCCGGGCGCGATCAACCTGCAGTGGTATGCGGCAGGCGAGGGCGGCTACCCGTACTGGCACTGCGAGCTGTACCCCAAGGACGCGCAGGCCGAGACCCTGCACCGGCACATGCTATGGACGCTATACCTCAACGACGACTTCGAAGAGGGCGAAACCGAGTTCCTGTTCCAGGGCCGAAAGATCGCGCCGCGCACCGGCAGTCTGCTGATTGCGCCGACTGCGTTTACTCATACCCATCGTGGCAATCGGCCACAGGGCGGCGACAAGTTCATCGCGACCAGCTGGATCCTGTTCCAGAGTGCGCAGAAGCTGTTTGGGGGTGGTTGATACAAGCTGGTCACTCGATGATCTCAGCACCCGCGTTTGAATCATGGAGCACGCCGGCCAGACCCTGTGCCGTGGCGCGAGCGGTTGGTGCTATCCCTTAAGGCAGACCGCTACCCGGGCTGCCCTCGCTGATAAGAGAATCCCCAGGTGCTGGCACTCCCTCCCATGCATCCAGCTGACCCAGCGATCTCTGAATGGCATTCAATTCGTAACTGAACTCGCGCATCTTGCAGTGGTCCTTCCAGCCTGCTGGGCTATCGAGATCAAAGCGTGCGTTGATGCGAACCCGCATCAGATCTTTGGTTGGATTTCCTGACGATCTCGACGCTACCTGAAACAGCCTTTCCGTAGCATCCAGTGCTGCCAGGTCTCAGGCTAAGACCAGTGCTGTAGAACGCTCTGGTATCACCCTCCGACAAACTGAAGACATCGCCCTCCGCCAGATTCGGGGGAAGGATCAATGTCAGCTTCCTGTATCTTTCATTCTCAACCTTGGCCGCTGTGTACTCGCGCAACGCCACTACGACATTGTCACCATCAACAATCCGGTGGCACGCAAGTGAAACTTCCCTGTAGTCAGGCCTTTCACAGCAAGCCACATCAGAATTGGCATTCCAGACAAAGAAGCTGCTTGATCTCTGGCTTCCAGAAAGCGATGCGCACGCGCTGCAAATCAATCCGAGGAAAAGCGTGATTACCAGCCTTGTTGGCACAGTCCACTTCCCAGAGATATCCGGTTCCAAGGCCGCAGGATCGCACCGCGCACCGGCAGCCAACTAACCGCGCCGGCTGCATTCACCCTCGCTCATCGCGGCAACCGTCCGCAGGGTCGCGACAAGTTCATCGCCACCGACCGGATCCTGTCCCAGTTGTTTGGTGCCTTCGCGCCGCGCAAGCCCCTGTCAGTCCATTTATTGGGTCGATGAGATTATGCGATCAAGGCGATTCTTCGGTAAGGGATCCAAGATCGAACGCCCTGCTGTACGAACGACGACTACTAACGGCAACATCTTCTGAACGGAAGAGCCTGCCATCACTGCATTTAGCAGAGAAATAATAATTCTTCGGTTTTTGTCCTGAGACAACCATCATTATCGTGGAGAACTCGCTTCGTACACCTTTGGAGCTCAGAATGTCTCCGGTCTCAGCAGAGATCATTTCCAACTGACATTCTTTCTCCTGCTGGGATGTGGTCGAAGATGATGGTATCGACCCCGACACTCGGATGACCATATCTCCACCGATAGTCGAGCAACCCGACATAATCAGCACACTCAATGCGGCTGAAAGATTCATTTTCATTCGGCACATTCCTCGGTCTGCTGCTGCAGGCATTCCTTCAGAGCCTGGGCATGGCTCTTGGAAAAAGCTATCGCTGCATCCTCAAACCTGTTGCCTTGCTCCCACGATCTGGAGCGCGCTACCTCAGCAAGATAGCCGGCTCGCGTCAACTCACCAGTGTTCCACTGCTGAAGCACATGATAGTACTCATGTAGAACCAAACTATGGTCGGCGAAGAAATCCTCTGTAGAAACAGACGATGGAAGCCTAATCGAGTTCTTACGAGTTGTGACGAAGTCATTCTTAACAACAGCCTTGTTGCGGATATTTACCTTTGCAACTGACTGGCCAAATATCATCTCCAAGCAATCCGCCATCGCACCCGAAGCAGGGGCCAATCCGAGCGGATCAATGTAGCTAACTGGATTTCCCGCAACGTAGGAGTACGTATTCATCCCCCCCGCCAACCCAATCGGATCACTCTGCACATACCGTCCCGCACTCGCGTCGTAGTCGCGGAATCCGTTGTACCAGAGCCCACTTTCACCATCGTAGTACTGCCCCGGGAAACCGATGTTCAGGCCGCCGATTTCGTCCTTCAGAACGCTGCGACCGTATGCGTAGTTGTACGCCTTCCACACCACCTGCTGGGCCTTGTTGGTCGCATACTCAGGTCGGCCAAGGTGGTCGTTGTGCACGAAACTGACCGCGCCATTGCGGTCGATACCGACCAGCTCGCCCCCGAACCACAGATAGTTCGTCCAGGTTGTTCCCGTCTGCTCGGACAGCAGCTGGTTCTGTCCAGCGTAGAAAAAGCGGCTGGCTGAGCTTGCGCCGCTCTTACCCACGCGCTGGCCCTGCGCATTGAGCAGATAGTCCGTACGCTGCCCACCAACACTGCTCTGCACCATGCGGTTGAATGGACCATAGGTGAAGGTGGAGACGCGACTACCGGACGTTTCGCTGATGCGGTTTCCGAGCGCATCATACTGATAGGTGCGGGTTCCATCCTGGTTGGTGAACTCCAGCATGCGGTTGCTCTTCGCATCAATGGCATAGCGCGTTGCTTCCGTCGCGGCATTGAGCGCAGTGTAGTTCCCACCCGCGTCGTGGCTGAGCGTATAGGTAACACCAGAGCGCGCCAGCGTGCTCAACCGCCCCAGGCCGTCATAGCCCAGTGTCTGGCTGAGGTTAGCGGTCACATCGTCACTGATCCCAACGATCTCATTGTCACCGTTGTAGCGATACGAAGTGCGGCTCAACGCGGTGGTCTGCTGGTTGCGCACGGCCTTGGCCTCCAACCTGCCGGACGCATCCAGTGCGTAACTCTGCACCAGTCCGTTGCCATAGGGCATGCGTTGAAGCGTGCCGAGTGCGGTGTATTCGCTCGCACCGATGATCTCTTGGGTCACGGCGCCCTTGGTCAGTGAAAGTGAGTACGGGTAGCCAAGGCTGCTGTAGACGTACTTGGCAACGGCTCCATCGGGATAGGTAATGGTGCTGTTCCTTCCGATGCCGTCGTACGTATAGCTGACCGTACTTTCGCTGACCTTGCCTGCCAGCCCGGTCTGGTCCGTTCGGCTCACCAGTTGTCCCTGCGGGGAGTAAGTGAATCGAGCACTGGTACCCGGTGCGGCATGCGAGCACAGCCGCCCCTTGCCATTGAGGCAGTTGTCATAGGCGTAGGTCTGTTGCTGACCTTCCGCATTCTGGGAAATCAAACGGCCGAGACCATCATAGCCATAGCCAATCGAACTACCATCGCTGCGCACTGTCGCGATCCGCTGACCGGCCGCGCTGTACTCATGGTCGGTTCGCCCCGTATCGGGGCTGTTCTGCGCCCATAGTTGCCCGAATCCGTCCGTTTGATAGGTCGTTGTCAATCCACGAGGATCGATGACGGAGGTGAGACGATCTCCCTTGTCATAGGCAAGGCGCGTCGTTCCTCCATTGGCGTCGGTCTGAACCAGAAGGCGTCCACGAGGATCATAGGAAAACTTCGTCACACGATTCTGTGAATCGGTCGTCTGGATCAGACGATCCTCCAGATCGTAGGCGTAACGGATGTTCCGCCCTTGATCGGTTCGCTCGGCTACAAGCCGTCCCAGCTCGTCATACTCGTAGTTCACTGCGGAAACAATGGTATTGAGCCCTATCAGGGCCAAAGCGATGCTCGACATGTTCCTGGGCTTTCCTTAGCGCGGTTCTTCACAGAATTTCGGGTTGCAACTGCCCTTGTCGTTCTCTGCTCTCACGGTTACCTGGCCTTGTGGGCCCCAGGCAGTAGGCCCCGACGCCAGCTGACCCAGGTACTGGAACTGAGCCACGCCACTACCACTGTTCACCGGCGCAACATTCACGGTGAACGTTGCGACCGCGCCAGGCGCTACCGGACCTGAAAGCCCGATGGCATCGCTGGTGCGCAGAGTCTTGAGCACCATGTAGGTGTCGCCAGGAGTCCAGATGACATTGCCGGTATTGCGGAACTGGAAGGTCACGCTCGATGACTGGCCATTGAAGATATGCGTGGGCGCAGCAGAAGCAGTGACGAGGTCGGCGGTCCGTGTGATGGCCGGAATGGAGAAGGCACCTGATCGATTGATGGTGAGATTGTGGCCGCCGACGGGGGAGATGCCATGGATGTAGATGCTCTTTCCCCCATGGGAAGCGCGCATGCCTGCATCCAGGGGTACACGGAAGTAGTAAGCACGGCCCTGCGCTTGACACGCGTTGGCAATGTTCGCATCAGAGGCATGATTCGCGCGTGCACTCGCCACGTAGGTACCGCCGCCCGCTGCTCCACCCGCGTATACGTGCACGTCGATCGACGCATCCACACCGATCGAACATGCCCAGCCTTCGACGGTGTAGTTCCAACCGGCATCCTGCACAACACCTCCGATATCTCCGGTGATGTTTGCGCTGGGTATTGCAAATACTCCCGAGTTGCCCAGCGAACGATTGCTGCTGCTGCCAAGCGGCGAGACGCCGTACACCACGATCTTGCGATCCCCCAGCTTCTGCCGGTTGGCCAGCGTCAGTGGAATCTCGAACCGATAGCTCGTTCCACTGGTACCGCACTCCGCTGCGACGCCAGGCTCACTCGCCAGGTTTGCCTGCGAACCTCCAAGGTACACACCACCATCTGCATACGCGTCTACCAGAATGGAGCTCCGTGAACCCGTTGAACACGCCCAACCGCTGACGAACCAGTTCCACTGTGTATCGTGGATGACGCCATCGACGACGCCCTTGACCATGCTGTCACCGGCATAGTCGGTGAAGGCTTTCTCAGTGCGGGTGCGGTTTGAAGCCGTATCGTAGCTATGGCGCGTCCATGACCAGGTGCCATTGCCCAGTGGATACACTTCGGTCAGCAGTCGACGTCCTGCGTCGTAGCTGTACTGGGTCCTGATTCCAACAGGTGTGGTTACGCTGGCGATGTCGCCGGTCGCGTTGTAGGTCGTCGTCGTCGTGGCCCAACCCGAGCCCGTATTGATTCGATCCGTCAACACACGCCCACGGGCGTCATAGGTAATTTCACGGACGTCACCATTGATACCGGTAATGCGACCCGGCAAGCCCAGTTCGTTGTAGGCCGAGTACGTCACCTTGTGTCCCAATGCATTGGTGACGCTGGACAGATCTCCCTTCGCATCGAATGTGGACGTGATGTCGTCCTGTGCCAGAGGACCATCCTCTTTGATGGAAGCCGTCAGCCCGTTAGCGTGATAGGTGTAGGTGTAATGTGTGGTTCTTGCTTGGCCGTTTACACCCACCGCCGTCAAATTTCGTATCGTCGCAGAGCTGACGTTGCCTCTGCCATCGTAGGTGAAGGTGGTTTCGCCATCGCCGACAAGCGTTTCTTTCAGCAGATGACGTCCTGCCGCGTCCCATTGATAGAGCGTGGCGCGTTCGGCCGAGCTTCCAACGGCCTCGCTTTTCTTCAACAGGTTGCCTTCGGGGCTGTAGTCGAAGTCGGTGATGTTGTCGACGAAGTCATGAACGATGTCCGGGTTTCCGTTGGCATCGTACGTTCGCTCCTTGTAGCTCGCAGGGCAGGTCGATGACCGGCTTCCGGTCACCGACACCTGACGACCATCCTCGTAGGCATACGTGGTGGTACGTCCCAGTGGGTTGGTCTCGCTGACTTTCAGCTTGACCGGACGTGTCCGGTCATCCGTTGCCGCCAGAAGCGTGCTCTGTGACCCGCTACGTGCAGCAAGTTGGATCGGACCACCCGGCAGCGAGCGGGGTTGAATGCAGATCTGACCCTGGCGTGGGTTGTACTCACACCACCCGGTCTCTTCGCTGCCGCGGACACCGCCCGGCCGGGCAGGCGCAGGAGGTGCTGCCACCGGCGCACTGCTCTCGACCAGGTAGCTGAAGGTATGCCGCTCTATCCCACCGGCATGCTCCGACAGCGTCGCTCGCTTGTTGGCATCGTATGCGAAGGTGGAGTACCGCACGCCGTTATAGGATTTTCCGGTGAATCCCCCCAGATAGCGCGCGTCTTCATAGTGATAGGTAATGGTCGTCTGCGGCGCACCTGGCAACGTTACGCTGGCAAGGCGGGCGCGGCCCGCTCCGAACACGTCGGCGGTATAGCCATACTGGTAGACATTCCCAGCCGGGTCCTTGGCCTGAGTCAGCAGACCATTGTTCCACGTGAACTGGATGCTGCGACCTGACGAGTGGGTGACCGTCTGCAGATACTTGTTGATGTAGGCAAAGCTCCAGTACACACCTTGCTCGTTACGGAGTTCGGTTATGTAGCCGTCTGTGTTGTAGCGCTCGATTCCAAGCTCTTCGTTGTTCAGCGTGAAACTTCCATCGCTGTTCTTCACCAGGTACGCGATCGGCTTGGCACGATCCTCGTTCCATCGCGCTTGGGCCTCATTCCAGATCAGCTTGATGCGTCGGCCATCCGGGCGCTGTGCCCACGCCGTCTTCTGCGCGTTGGAGAACGCCAGGCTGTAGTCGAAGTTGCTGATCCAGTGATTGCCGAACAGGCCCGCAGCGCTCCAGTGGTGATTGTAGGTGCGCTCGAGGAACAGGCCCATTTCCCCATTGACGGTGAAGTCGCGCTCGATCTCTACCTTGTTGCCGGTATAGAGCACTACAGGATTGCCCTTGCGCTCACTGCAGTCGTCACGGCGATCATCCGTTTGCTGTTCCAGCGCCGTTTTGGCAGGCATGGAGATATCGGAGTGGTAGGTGACGCCTCGGCCGATGGAGATTACACCCGATGATCCGATCGCCGGGCCACGTGTATGGGTGACGGTGATCCTGTCCATGTCCTTGGCGTCGGAACTGCCATTGTTATTCTGGAGATAGACGTGAGTTGCCTTCCTCGCAGAAGCGACAGGGACCCAACAGGTACTTGTCACCATCAATGGGATCAACAGAAGGGCGGTAACAGACGCACTTGTCGAACGGAGCTCCATGCTCTTGGTGTTCCTTGAATTTCTGGATCAGTGCCAACTCGCGCCTGAACAAGTGGTTCAGGGGCATGAATAGTAATCTGATGTTCAGCGGATTGAACAGCGCAGAAGTGCGCGTCCGCGAATGTCGGTCGCCGATACTGCGAAGTACATCGCATCGCTGTCATCCGGCTGAATGTGATCGGTCCCGCCGATGGTTGCCTCAGAACAACGAACCCTGCGGCGAGTCCTTGCGCGGCGGCAGCGGCTTCTGGAACCGGCTGCAATCCAGCTTCGGCCAATGGCTGTTCTGCGCATTGAAGCCCAACCGCTTGCGTGCCAGCTTGAAGCGGTTGTTCAACAGCTCCGCATACACGCCCTGGCCACGCATGCGCGTGCCGAACTGGCTGTCGTAGTCCTTGCCGCCGCGCAGCTGCTGGATCGTGCTCATCACATGTGCGGCGCGATCGGGATGATGGGTATCGAGCCAGTCGCGGAACAGCGGCGCCACTTCCAGCGGCAGGCGCAGCAGCACGTAGCCTGCGGTGCTGGCACCTGCGTCGTGCGCGGCCTCCAGCACGGCTTCCAGCTCGCTGTCGTTGATCCACGGAATCACCGGCGCCACCATCACGCCCACCGGAATGCCTGCTTCGTGCAGGCGTTTCATCGCGCGCAGCCGTGCATGTGGCGCTGATGCACGCGGCTCCAGCTTCGCGGAGAGATGCGGGTCCAGCGAGGTCACCGAGAAATGCACGCTGACCAGGTTCTCCGCGGCCAGCGGCGCGAGCAGATCGATGTCGCGCTCGACCAGTGCGTTCTTGGTGATCAGCGAGAACGGATGCTTGGTCTCCAGCATCACTTCGATCAGTTGGCGCGTCAGCTTGAACTTGCGCTCGATCGGCTGGTACGCATCGGTGTTGATGCCCAGCGCAATCGGCTGCGGCACGTAACCCGGCTTCGACAGCTCCTTGCGCAGCAGTTGCGGCGCATTGGTCTTGGCGAACAGCTTGGTCTCGAAATCCAGGCCCGGCGACAGATTCAGATAGGCATGCGAGGGGCGTGCAAAGCAGTACGAGCATCCATGCTCGCAACCGCGGTAGGGATTCACCGATTGACTGAAGCCGACGTCCGGCGAATTGTTGCGGGTGATGATGCTGCGTGCGGTTTCGGCACGCACCTCGGTGCGCAGGCGCGGGGCGAGGAATTCCTCGCTCTCGTCGACCGCCCAGCCGTCGTCCACCGCCTCGCTGACGGTGCTTTCAAAGCGCCCGGCAAGGTGGGACGTGGAACCTCGGCCCTTGATCGCGATACCCATTGCGGCAGGGTACGTCGAGGCTGTCTCATTGGCTGCGACGGCCGCCTGAAGGGTTCAGGACTGTGCTGAGCCGAGCATGGGCTCGGCTCTACAATTGATGCAGAGACCTTGTAGAGCCGAGCCTACGCTCGGCTGCAATGCATCAAAGCAGCGCCAGGTACCCGCGCACGGTGGCATCCAGCCCGTCGTACAGCGCTTCGCCGATCAGCGCGTGGCCGATCGAGACCTCCAGCACCTCCGGCACGTGGGCCAGGAAGTCGCGCAGGTTGTCCTGCGACAGGTCGTGGCCAGCATTGACGCCCAGGCCGACAGCCTGCGCTCGTCGAGCAGCAGTGGCGAACAACGCCAGCATCGCGTCGGCATCGCCAGCCGCATGCGCCTCCGCATAGGGCCCGGTATACAGCTCGATGCGGTCCGCACCCACTTCGGCCGCCTGCTCCAGCAGCGGGTTGCCCGCGTCGACGAACAGGCTGACCCGGCAACCCATCGCCTTCAGGTCGGCCACCAGCGGGCGCAGGCGCTCGGCATCGCGCTCGAAGTCGAAGCCGTGGTCGGAGGTGATCTGGCCGTCGCTGTCGGGCACCAGGGTGGCCTGCGCCGGGCGGGTCTGCGCGCACAGCGGCAGCAGGCCGGGGTAGCCCTCTCGCGGCGGCGCGAACGGATTGCCTTCGATGTTGAACTCCACGCCTCGGGCGCGGGTCAGCGTGGACAGGGCCAGCACGTCCTCGGCGGTGATGTGGCGGCGGTCCGGTCGCGGGTGCACGGTGATGCCATGCGCACCGGCATCCAGGCAAG
The DNA here is from genome assembly GCF_003205835.1 of Stenotrophomonas maltophilia. Classification (GTDB taxonomy): domain Bacteria; phylum Pseudomonadota; class Gammaproteobacteria; order Xanthomonadales; family Xanthomonadaceae; genus Stenotrophomonas; species Stenotrophomonas riyadhensis. The sequence continues at coordinate 15,181 of NZ_CP029773.1, read as the reverse complement.
CCTGGGCGGCACGCACCACGTCCGGTTCGGCGCCGCCGCGCGAATTGCGCAGGACGGCGATCTTGTTGACGTTGACGCTGAGCTGGGTCATGGAACGGGACTACTTGGAAAGAGGGGACGGATCGTGGTCGGTGGCGTCATCATTGTGGCGGGCCTGGGCCTGTTCGCGCAGGCGGCGCAGCTCTTCGGCATCGATCAGGGTGGCCGGGTCACGCTGCAGGTCGCCGAAACGGGCCACGTAGCGGCCGCGTACCCAGGCCAGCAGGAAGGCCAGGGCAGCCAGCAGGCACAGGGTCATCAACCCCGCGCTCGGGGTCTTCAGCGCGAAGGCAAAGCAGCCCAGCGCCAGCAGCAGGTACAACCAGTACATAGTCGGGCTCCCCGGATGATCGCCGCAGTGTAGCGCTGCGTCAGAGCAGCGGCGAGGCCAGCCGCGCGAAGGCCTCCGGCAGGCGGTGCAGCCACAGCGAGCGGCCGGCCTGGTCATGCACGCGGGTGGCGCGGTCGAATTCGCCCTGCAGCAGTTCGGCCAGCGCGGCGACACGGTCACGGTCGCTGATCATCATCGACAGCTCGAAGTTGAGCCGGAAGCTGCGGTGGTCGAAGTTGGCGCTGCCAACGATGCAGACATCGTCGTCGGCGATGAACGCCTTGGTGTGCAGCATGCGCGGGCCGTACTCGTAGATCTTCACGCCGGCGTGCAGCAGCTCGTCGAAATAGGAGCGTGCGGCCTGGGTGACGAACCAGGAATCACTCATCTTCGGTACCAGCAGGCGCACGTCCAGTCCGCCCAGTGCGGCCGAGGTCAGTGCCATCCGCGCCGCTTCGCCGGGCACGAAATAGGGCGTCACCAGCCACACCCGCGCGTGCGCTTCCTGGATCGCCGCCACGTGCAGGCGGTGAATGGTTTCCCAGCCCGAATCCGGGCCGGACACCAGCACCTGGGCGTTGATCGCGCCATCGCCGCGCAGCGGCATGTCGGCCGGCCATAGACGAGCGACGTCCATCCGCGAGGGATCCTGTCCACTGGCGTACAGCCAGTCTTCGGCGAACACCAGCTGCAGGCTGCGTACCACGTGGCCGCGGATGCGCATGTGCAGGTCCCGATAGGCATCCGCCCTACGGCTCTCATCCTCGTCGTCGGTGATGTTGATGCCACCAGTGAACGCCAGACGGCCATCGATGATCACCAGCTTGCGATGCGTGCGCAGGTTCAACCAGGGGCGCTTGAACGGCTTCAGCAGCTGCCGCGGGTGGAACCAGACCGCCTCGCCGCCCGCCTCCAGCAGGGGCTGCAGGAAGCGGCGGGGCAGGGCGGACGATCCCACGGCATCGAGCAGCACGCGCACCTGCACACCGGCGCGGGCGCGCTCGACCAGGGCATCGCGCAGCGCAGTGCCAGCGTGGTCCGGGTTGAAGATGTAGTACTCCAGATGCACGTGGTCGCGCGCCTGTGCGACCGCTTCCAGCAAGGCGGCGTAGGTCGCCGCACCGTCCACCAGCCAGGTCACTTCGGTGGCACTGCTCGGTGCCAGTCCTGTCGTGGCCTGGGCGATCTTCGCCAGCTCGGTGCAGTCGGCATCGGGCGGGCAGACATCGCTGTAATGCTCCATGCCCGAACGCGCGCGGCCACGGCGCAGGCGCTGCCGCTTCACCTTCTGCGGGCCCAGCAGGTAGTAGATGAAGAGGCCCAGGTAGGGCAGCAGCGCCAGTGACAGGATCCAACTCAGCGTGGCGACCGGCTCGCGCTTCTGCAGCATGATCCAGCCCGCCAGCGCGAACAGGTACAGCAGGTAGGCCACCGCCAGGATCGTGCCGAGGTGGGCGATGCCGTCGAGCCAATGGCGCAGGGAGTCGAAGAGGGCGAGCATCCGCCGATCATAGCGGCGCATGCTGCCTGTTGGGGTCAGATCCCTTTTCCGCAGGAAAAGGGATCTGACCCCGATGGGACCCCTCGGACACAAAAAAAGACGCCCCTGTTTCCAGGGGCGTCTGCAGTCGCGTCATGACTGTTGTATTGCGGTGTTGCGATTACTGCTGCACAAAACCGATCTTCTTCATCTGAGCATTCTTCGCGGCGGCCAGAACCTTGGCCATCACGTCGTACTCGGAATCCGGGCTGGCGTCGATGCGCAGTTCCGGCTGGTTGGTCGGGTCACGCTGGACCTCCTGCTCCATCCGCTGCTGCAGCTCGCTGGTATTGATCGGGCTGTTGTTCCACGAGACCTGGTTGCTGGCGTCGATCTTCAGTTCGATCGGCGGCGGCGGTTCGACCAGCTGCGGCGGTGGGTTGAGCACGCGCTGCGGCAGGTCCACGGCGATCGGGTACGTCATGATCGGCGCGGTCACGATGAAGATGATCAGCAGAACCAGCATCACGTCCACGAGGGGCGTGACGTTGATGTCTGCCATGGGGCCTTTGCCACCACCACTACTGAATGCCATGGCTTATTGCCCCTTTTCTTTGGTCGCGACGAAGCCGACGTCCAGCATGCCCTGCTCCTGCGCGACCTTGGTCAGGTCGTTGATGACGCGCATCTTGGTGGTGCGGTCACCACGCAGGTTCAGCGGCGGCTGCGGGGTCTGCTGGGCGGCGGTCGCCAAGCGCGACTCGAGAGTCTGCTTGTTGATTTCTTCGTCGTTCCAGTAGATCGAGCCGTCTTCCTTGACTGCCAGGGTGATCGGTCCGGAACGCTTTTCAGCGTCTTCCGGCTTCTGGATCAGGTTGGCTTCCGGCAGATCCACCTTGACCTTGTGGGACATCAGGGGCGCCGTGATGATGAAGATGATCAGCAGCACCAGCATCACGTCCACGAGGGGCGTAACGTTGATGTCGGCCATGGGGCCGCCGCTGTTACCACTACTGAAAGCCATAACGGGCTCCGTCTAGATCTTGGTGACTACTTACGTTCGTCGCTGGGTGACGCGCGCCGCAATTAGCGGACGCGCGAGCCGGTGGCGAAGAAGTCGTGCAGGTCGTGCGCGAAGGTATCGAACTTGCTGATGGTCGCGCTGTTGATCTTGCTGAAGAAGTTGAAGGCGAACACGGCCGGGATCGCGACGAACAGACCGATCGCGGTCATGATCAGCGCTTCACCCACCGGGCCGGCAACGGCGTCGATCGAAGCGGAGCCGGTGGCACCGATCTTGATCAGCGCGCCGTAGATGCCCCACACGGTACCCAGCAGACCGACGAACGGAGCGGTTGCACCGACGGTGGCCAGCAGGGTCATGCCCGACTGCAGCTTGTTGCTTTCGCGGGTGACGGCCTGACGCAGAGCGCGGTCGACGAACTCCGAACGGCTCAGGTTCTCACCGACGCCGCCGGTAGCACCGCCTTCAGCGCGCTGGTGGTGGGCAGCAGCCTGGGCAGCGTCCAGGGCGATCTTCGAGAACGGCTCGGAAGCCGGCTGTTCTTCCATCGCACGGATGGCGTCCTGCGCGTTCGGGGTGTCCCAGAACAGGCTGACGACGCGATCAGCGGCGCTCTTCAGGCGGGTGGCACGGAAGATGTTGATGACGGTCCAGTACCAGGACATGGCCGACATGGCGATCAGGGTCAGCAGCACGACCCAGGAAACCGCGAAATCACCCGGCTTGGTGGTCATTTCGTGGATCAGGTGCTCGAAGCCCATCTGCGACAGGGCGTTGGACGGATTGCCCCCGGCAGCAGCGGCGATGAAAATTTCCTGCAGCATGACGCTTACCTTTGTTGTGTGTGGTGATAAAGGGTGTAGCTAAGCTAAACAATCGAACCGGGAGCGGGGGTGGCCAGGCGGCCACCCGGACGCATCAGTTCAGCGCAAAGTTGACCGGGACGCGAACGCGACCTGCCGCCTTCTTACCGCCAGATTCAGCGGCGTTGAAGCGCCACTTGCGAGCTGCTTCCATCGCAGCACGGTCCAGGTCGCGGTTACGGCTGGACTTTTCCACCGTGACATTGGTGACGTTGCCGCTGGCATCGACATCAATGATCAGGATCACTTCGCCCTGGATACCAGCGCGGAAGGCTGCCGGCGGGTAGCGCGGCGGATTCATGGCCTTCGACGAGATGTCCACGCTGGCCTCGATCGAGGTCGCAGGTGCCGGCGGCGCAGGCGGCGACGGCGGGGTGACGATATCGTTCGGACGCGGTTCCGGCACATCCACGACCGGCGCCTGCGGCGGCGGCGGGACCGGCGACGGCTTCGGCGGCGACAGATTCTTCACCGGCGGCGGCGGAGTATCGGTCGGCGGCGGCGGCGGCGGCGGCGGGGGCGGCGGCGGCGGCGCATCGACGATGGTCACCATGACGTTGCGCTCCTTCTCCGCAACGGCCTTGGGAGCCACGGCGGGAATGAGGAGCATCATGAAGGCGGCCAGATGCAGGGCAATTACAAACGCGATGCCGACGATGCGAGGCCAGCTCAGCCCCTTGTCATCGGGTTGTTCGTACCGGTGAACGACTAGTTGTTCCGTCATGCGCCAAGAGCTCAATAGTGGGGCCGGGATGCCGGGGGCGGAATCCCTGATCAGCGGTGCATGACACCGCAGGAACCTCCAAGCTTATACCAATCCTGAGCGCCTGCGCATCAACTGAGCAGGCATTCAGGCGTTATTCCTACTTACTTCAGGTTGATGATTTTTTTGGCATCAGCCTGGTTCTTCACACCCTTCGCCAGCGCCTGCTGGGCGGCCTGCTTGGCCTCCGGGATGCGACCTTCGGCATGCAGGACGCGTGCCAGGTTCAGGTAGGTCTCACCGTCCTTGGACAGCGGGGCAGCCTTCTGCCACGCATCGATCGCCTGCGGCACCTGGTCGGAGTAGTAGTAGGACTGGGCCAGCGCCAGGTAAACCTGGTAATCCGGCTTCAGGATGCCCTTCTGCAACCCTTCGTTGATGACCGCGATGACGTCCTTTTCCTTGTGCTCGGTGTTGGCATAGATCGAGTACAGCTGCTTGTACTCGCGCTCTTCGGTGAGCTGGCCGCTGCTGCGCAGCTTGTCCATCACCGCGGCCGCCTTGTCCATCTGGTCGGCCTGCATGTACATGCTGGCCAGGTTCAGCTGGGCCTTCTTGTCGTTCGGGTTCTTGGCGGCCAGGGCCTCGGCTTCCTTGACCGCTTCACCGGACTGGCCGGCTTCGGACAGGGCCGCCATCAGCAGCTGGTTCCAGTTGTCCTTCGGTTCGGTCGAGCCGGCGATGGCCTGCTTCAGCACCGGAATCGCTTCCTGGTAGCGCTCCAGCTGGTACAGCGCCTGGCCCTTGGCGATCAGCTCTTCCGGCTTGGTCGACTTGCTCTCGGCGAAGTACTTGTCGAGCGTCGCCAGGCCTTCGGCGGTCTTGTCTTCCTGCAGCTCCAGCTGGCCCAGCATCAGCATCGACTGGAAGTGGCCGTTGTTGTCCAGGCCGTTGAACTGCAGGACCTGCTTCAGGTAGGCGATCGCCGCAGCGGTGTCGTCGGTCTGGTACGCGGCCTGCGAGGCCAGCTGCGCAGCCAGCGACTTGTCGTACTCGTTCGCGGCGCTGTCGGCCAGGATCGCGTCGGCCTGGGTGCGGGTCTCCGGGAACTTTTCCTTGTTGTAGCTGTCGATCATTTTCTGCAGCTTGCTGCCGAGCTTGGCCGAAGCCTTGACCGTCGGCTCCTGGCGGGTCGCGTTCGGGTACAGCACCTCGGCCTTGGCCTGCTTGCCGCCGCGGTTGCCACGCTCGGACGAGCGCGAGGACTGCGCGAAGGCATCGGTGACCACGGCGCCGGTCAGGGCGGTCGCGACGAGGACGGAAAGCACAGCTTTGTGGTTACGGAAAATCATCGTTCACCTCGATCGAACCGCCGGTTAGCGGCAAAGTCGGACTGTCAGAAAAATCTGAGCCGCCAAACGTATCAGAAACAGATGGCGTGAGAAATCGTTTTATGTGCTGCAATACAGCATGAAACTGCGCACTCATCCGCACTTTGGCCGCAGCCCGGCCGCCTGCGCCTGCTGATAGACCGGCGCCAGGGCCGGTGCATCGCGTCGCAGTTCCTGGATCCGGTTGGCCGGGTCGGGGTGGGTGGACAGCCATTGTGGGCTGCGACCGCCACTGGCGGCCATCATGTTCTGCCACAGATCGACCGCCTGTGCCGGGTTGAAACCGGCCTGGGCCATCAGTCGCTGGCCGATCACGTCGGCCTCGCTCTCCTGGGTACGCGAGCCGGGCAGCAGGAAGGCGGTCTGCGCGCCCATCCCGCCAAGCTGGTTCACGGTGCTGGCCGCCCCCTCGCCGTAGGCGGCGCCGGCGAGTGCACCGAGCACGGCCAGCCCGGTCTGCGCGCCCATCTGGCGGGTGATGCGCTCTTCGTGGTGGCGGGCGATGACGTGGCCGATTTCATGGCCGATCACGGCAGCCAGCTGGTCCTGGTTCTTCGCGACGGTGAAGATGCCGGTGTTCACGCCGACCTTGCCGCCGGGCAGCGCGAAGGCATTGGGTTCCTTGTCCACGAACACCGCGGTCTCCCACCGTACGCCACGGTACTGAGGCGGCAGCTGTGCGACCAGCGCGTTGACCACGCACTGCACGTAGCCGTTCTGGCGCCCGTCGGTGCTGATCTTTTCCTTCTGCTTGGTTTCGGCGAACGCCTGTGCACCGAGCTGGTCCAGCTGCGCCTGCGATACGCCGCCCACCATCTGCCGGCGGCCGGTCGGGGAGGTCGTGGTCGCGCAGGCGCTGACCAGAGTGGTGATGACAAGGGCCAGCAGCAGGTGTTTCATGGAAGCTCCCCCGTGTTCATGTGCGCAGTGTGTAGCGTAACGGCTTAATCTTTCGTCAAGCGGACACGGCGTTACATTGACCCCAGGAACACCATCGCTGCAAGTGCGACAGCGTTGTTCAGCGCATGCGCGGTGATCGCCGCCCACAGCGTACCGGTGCGCTGGTAGAGCCAGCAGAACGCGGCGCCCATGCCGCCATAGACCAGCCACAGCTGGGCCATGCCCAGCAGTGAATTCTTGCTCAGGCCGGGCACTTCGTGGACCAGGGCGAAGGCCAGGCTGCTGAGGATGATGCCCAGCCAGGGGCGGCCTGCCTGCCACAGGCGCCCGAACAACACACGGCGGAACAGCAGTTCTTCATAAGCCGGGGCGAGCACCACCGCGAACAGCACCAGGAACAGCGGGAAACGCGCGATCGCGTTCTGCATCAGTTCCACGTTGGTCGGTACCGGCTCGATGCCGAACTGCTTGGCCAGGAAGGCGATGCCGTTGCTGCCGAGCACGATCAGCGTGGCCACCAGCAGGGTCCAGCCCCAGGTCGAGGGACGCCGCAGTGCCTGGCGGGAGGCGAGGCGTTCGTCCGCATTGGCGGGACGGCGCCAGAAGTACAACAGCAGTGCGGCGCCTCCGGTAGCGATCAATGCCATCAGGATCTGCGCCAGGGCACCCGGCTGGCCAACCGCCGCGCCGACTGCGTCAGGCGAAAGCACGCCGCCATTGGCCTCGGCATTGGCACGGCTGACCATGATCGCGCGGTAGAAACCCCAGAAAAGCCCGGTGACCAGGCTCAGGCCGAACAGGGTGATGGCGGCAATGCCCAGGTCGATGAAGAAGCCCGCCAACGGGGAGCCGGCACGCGGCGCGACCGAGGCCGGTGGAATCGGGGGCGGGGCGGAAACCGGGGCGGATGCGGACATCAGGTACCTGCGTTCAAGGGTCGAAGGCCGGCGCGCCTCCCCGCGCACCGGCCGTCACCAGATTGTGTCAGATATCCAGGTTGGCGACCTTCAGTGCATTGTCCTCGATGAAGTCGCGGCGCGGTTCGACCACATCGCCCATCAGGGTGCTGAAGATCTGATCGGCGGCGACGGCATCTTCGATGCGCACCTGCAGCAGCCGGCGCGTTTCCGGGTTCACAGTGGTGTCCCACAGCTGCTCCGGATTCATTTCACCCAGACCCTTGAATCGCTGGATCTGGCGGCCGCGCTTGGCCTCCTCGAGCAGCCAGTTCTGCGCCTTGGCAAAGCTGTCCACTTCGATCGACTTGGCGCCACGCGAGATGGTCGCGCCTTCGCGGACCAGGCCGTGCAGCAGCTTCGATGCCTGGTGGATCGCGCGCAGCTCACCGCTTTCGAAGGCCGACATCGGCAGCACCTGGATGTGCTGTTCGCCCATGTGGCGACGGGTCACCAGTACCGCGGCAGGGCGCTCGTCATTGGCTTCCTGCAGCTCCAGGCTGAAGCGCGGGCTGCCCAGGCTGCCCTGGTTGAGGCGCTTGGCCAGTGCATCCAGGCCTTCGCCTTCGCCAGCGCTGCGCAGGCTGTCCAGATCCATCGGCACGAAATCAACCAGCGCTTCGAGCAGGTTGCGGTCGTAGCGGTGCGCGTTGCGTTCGATGGAATCGAGGGCGGCAGCATAGGCCAGCAACAGCTTCTCCAGCGCCAGGCCTTCGATGCCCGGTTCGCCGGTGGCGGGCACCAGTGCGGCGTTTTCCACGGCGCTGCTGGCCAGGTAGCTGTCCAGGGCCGGGTCGTCCTTCAGGTACAGCTCCTGCTTGCCCTGCTTGATCTTGTACAGCGGCGGCAGGCCGATGTAGACGTAACCGCGCTCGATCAGCTCCGGCATCTGACGGTAGAAGAACGTCAGCAGCAGGGTGCGGATGTGGGCGCCGTCGACGTCGGCGTCGGTCATGATGATGATCTTGTGGTAACGCAGCTTGTCCGGGTTGTACTCGTCACGGCCAATGCCCGTGCCCAGCGCAGTGATCAGCGTACCGACCTGGTCGGAAGACAGCATGCGGTCGAAACGCGCGCGTTCCACGTTGAGGATCTTGCCGCGCAGCGGCAGCACCGCCTGGTTCTTGCGGTTGCGGCCCTGCTTGGCCGAGCCACCTGCCGAGTCACCCTCGACGATGAACAGTTCGGACAGCGCCGGATCCTTTTCCTGGCAGTCGGCCAGCTTGCCCGGCAGGCCGGCGATGTCCAGCGCGCCCTTGCGGCGGGTCAGGTCACGGGCCTTGCGCGCCGCTTCACGCGCACGCGCGGCGTCGACGATCTTGCCGGCGATCGCCTTGGCTTCGTTCGGGTTCTCCTGCAGGAACTCTTCCAAGCGCGCACCGAAGGCGTTTTCCACCGCCGGACGCACGTCGGAGCTGACCAGCTTTTCCTTGGTCTGGCTGGAGAAGCTCGGGTCCGGCACCTTCACCGACAGCACCGCGATCATGCCTTCGCGCATGTCGTCGCCGGTCAGGTTGATCTTGGCCTGCTTGGCGATGCCGTTCTGCTCGATGTAGTTGTTGAGCACACGGGTCAGCGCACCGCGGAAACCGGCCAGGTGGGTACCGCCGTCCTTCTGCGGAATGTTGTTGGTGAAGCAGTACATCGTCTCCTGGTAGGAGTCGGTCCACTGCAGCGCCACATCCACGACGATGCCGTTGTGCTCGCCGGTGACCGAGATGACGTTCGGGTGCAGCGGGGTCTTCAGCTGCGCCAGATGCTCCACGAAGCTGCGGATGCCGCCTTCGTAATGGAAATCATCGCGACGGCCATCGCCACGCTCGTCGGCAAGGACGATCTTGACGCCGGAATTCAGGAACGACAGTTCGCGCAGGCGGCGGGCCAGGATGTCGTAGTGGAATTCCACGTTGTCGTGGAAGGCGACGGTCGACGGCCAGAAGCGCACGGTGGTGCCACGCTTGGTGGTGGCTTCCAGCTTGGCCAGTGCGGTCACGGCTGCGCCGTTGCTGAATTCCTGCTGGTAGTGGGAGCCGTTCTGGAACACGTCCACCAGCAGCTTCTGCGACAGCGCGTTGACCACACTGACGCCGACGCCGTGCAGGCCGCCGGAAACCTTGTAGCTGTTGTCGTCGAACTTGCCGCCTGCGTGCAGGACGGTCATGACCACTTCGGCGGCGGACACTTCGCGACCGAGCTTGGCGCTCATCTGCTCGTGCTTGCCGGTCGGGATACCGCGGCCGTTGTCGGATACCGAAACCGAGCCGTCGGCGTGGATCGTCACTGCAACGTGGTCGGCGTGGCCGGCCAGCGCTTCGTCGATCGAGTTGTCGACGACCTCGAACACCATGTGGTGCAGACCGGTGCCGTCATGCACGTCGCCGATGTACATACCGGGACGCTTGCGGACAGCCTCCAGGCCTTCCAGGGCGGTAATGCTGTTGGCGTCGTAATTGCCGTTGTTTGCCGGGGTGTTCTGTTCGTCGCTCATTGCGCTTGCCGTAGGCTCCGCAGGTCGGGCACCGCTTGGGGCGATGCGCCGAGAATGAAAGGATTCCAACCCGAATTATACCAGCCGGGGTCGAGCGGCCCTGGTGTGCCCACTATGGCACAGCCACGATCTGTGCATGTTCCACGTGGAACCGGGCGATGTGGGTCAGTTCTTCCAGCGCCGCCGGTGTTTCGGTGGCGGTGATGAAGATTTGTGCCGGTCCGTTGAGCAGGCGCTCCAGAACCCGCGCCTGATGGGTGCGATCCAGCTCCGAGGCCAGATCATCCAGCGCGATCACGGGCCATTCGCCGCGTTGTTCCGCATAGTCCTCGGCCTGGGCCAGCAGGCAGGCCAATGCCGTCAGCTTGGCCTGGCCGCGGGACAACGCATCACGTCCCGGGATGCTGTGGAAATCCACACTCCAGTCCGCCCGGTGGGGGCCGACCGAGGTATACCCGGCCTGCCGGTCACGTTCCCTGGCGAGAAGCAGGGCATCCGCCAGGGGAAGCTCATGCCGCCGCCAACCGGGGCTCAGCTCCAATCCCTGGATACCGAGTTGCGGAGCCAGGCTCGCGGCCAGGCCCACGGTGCGCTGCTGCAGGCGTTCCAGGTAGTGCTGCCGACGGCTGGTCAGCGGTTCTCCGGCCTCGGCCAACTCATGATCCCAGGTATCGAGCATCCGCGACGGCCCGCCTTGCTTGAGCAGGGCGTTGCGCTGCTTCAGCGCCCGGGAGTAGCGGCGCCACAGGGACAGAAAATCCGGTTCCACGTGGAACAAGCCCCAATCGAGGAAGCGGCGGCGGGGTTCACCACCACCGCTGACCAACGCATGGCTACCGGGCTCGAAGGTCACTACCGCCAGTGCTGCGCAGAGATTGCCCAGCTGCGCGACATCTTCGCCGTCCAATCGTCCCTTCCAGTCCTGGCCACTGTGGCGCAGGCCAGCCTTGCGGCGGTGGGGCGGGTGATGGGCACGCTGTTCGTCCCATTCCACGAAGATCTCCAGCGCTTCCTGGCCCTGGCGCACCAATCCATCGCGGACCCGACCACGGAAGCTGCGCCCATACGCCATCAGGTGGAGGGCTTCCAGCACACTGGTCTTGCCGGCACCGTTGTCACCGGTCAGCAGGTTCAATCCTGGCTGGGGCGACAGGTCCACCGCACTGAAGCGACGCAGTTGGTGCAGGGCGAGGCGGCGGATAAGCATGGGGCGCGAAGGACCATCCGCACGGGGCGGTAGAGGGGGCGGGGAATCCATCAGCTTACTGCATCGGTCAAGCCGGACGGGCCCTGGGCGGCTGCCATGCCGGAGGGGGAACGAAGCAGAGGTCCGGATCGCGTGTTCCACGTGGTGGCGCTTCAACGAAGGGCATGATCACCGGTCTGAAGCCCCTGGAAATCCTTCAAATCTGCAGCGGGAGGCAGGGTATGGCCCCTCAGAATTCAACGATTCCAGGCCCTGTGTCCGGCCCCCGTGCGCACCACGTTTCCGCAGTCGCCGTAAATGGCCCGCAGATTCCTTGAAATCTGCGATGCCGTCTCCTGGACGGTTCCACAGATTTCAAGGAATTCACGCCGTCCGTTTCACGCTGTCCACAGCGGCCATGTATGACTTATACACAAGGTATGGGCAATCTGTGGATAAAAAAGCCATTTTGACCAGGCTCTGAAACTATCCACAGGTTCCCCCCCAGCCCGAGGGGCCTCTATACAGGGGGTTTCAGGTGCATAAATACCTTTTAAATCATAGAGATAAGGCATTTTTCCACGAGATCTGGCCCTACCATCACCACCATGCTTTAGATTTATACCCAGATTTAGAAGCTAGGCTCGGCCCGATCTGACCCGAACCAGAGCTGTGGACAGTGGCGTTTTCAGAAGCGGCAACGAAGATGCAGGACGTCCATTCCACCTGCTCGCTGATGGGCAAGCGGGGCACCGAAGCTTGATCCTGGAATCCGGCAAGCGCGGCAGAACAATGCGGTTTGATCCTCTGACCATGGCCTGTTGCCCAGCTGCTTCAGTTCAAAGGTTTCAGAAGGATCGTTCGGAGACATCAAGCATCCCGTGACCGAGAACATCCACTCGGGCAGGATCAATTTCACGGGTTCGCGTTCGATGCTCCACGTGGAACCAGCAAAAAAAACGCCCGGGAAGATCCCGGGCGTCGTTCGGTTCCACGTGGAACAGCGCAGCGGTCAGAGCCGCAGCGGCATCACCACATGGCGCGACTTTTCGCTGCTGGATTCACGCACCAGCGCCGAGGAGTTGGAGTCGCGCAGCTGGATGATGACCTCCTCGTCGCGCAGGGCGGAAAGGGCGTCCAGCAGGTAGTTCACGTTGAAGCCGATGGCCAGATCGCTGACCGTGGTGTCGGCTTCGATCTCTTCCTGGGCTTCTTCCTGTTCCGGGTTGTGCGCGCTGATCTTCAGGTTGCCCGGCGAGACTTCCACGCGGATGCCGCGGTACTTCTCGTTGGACAGGATCGCGGCGCGCTGCAGCGAGGCACGCAGTGCTTCGCGATCAACTTTCACTTCGCGGTCGGCACCGATCGGGATCACCGCTTCATAGTCCGGGAAACGGCCGTCGATCAGCTTTGAGGTGAAGGTGACATCGTCGCGCTTGACGCGGACGTGGCTGCGGCCGACTTCCAGCTCGATCTCGCGATCGCCGCTCTCCAGCAGGCGCTGCAGTTCGGTCACGCCCTTGCGCGGCACGATGATCTGGCGCTTGGAACCACTGGGCTTGGCCAGGTCGGTTTCACACAGCGCCAGGCGGTGGCCGTCGGTGGCGACGGTACGCAGGGCATCGCCGCGCAGATCGAACAGCAGGCCGTTGAGGTAGTAGCGCACGTCCTGCTGGGCCATCGCGAACGCGGTGCGCTCGATCAGTTCCTTCAGGGTCGCTTCGCCGATGGCCACGCGCTCGGTGGCTTCCACCTCGTCAACCGACGGGAAGTCGTTCGAGGGCAGGGTGGCCAGGGTGAAGCGGCTGCGGCCGGCCTGCACGGTGATCTTGTCACCGGTCTGCGAGACGGTGATCCGGCTGCCGTCGGGCAGAGCACGGATGATCTCGAACAGCTTGCGGGCGGGGATGGTGGTTTCGCCGTCCTGGGCATCTTCAACCGCGATCCGCGACACCATCTCCACTTCCAGGTCGGTACCGGTCAGCGACAGCTGGCCGTTCTGCACCTGGACCAGGAAATTGGCCAGAACCGGAAGGGTCTGGCGGCGTTCGACCACGTTGACGACCTGTGCCAACGGCTTGAGAAAGGCTTCGCGCTGCAGTGTGAAACGCATGTGGTTCCGTGCCCCTATGCTTTAAAAAATGTGGAATAAATCAAAAGCTTGGTGGTGCTGGTAGAGACAGAATCGCTGGAAAACAACGCTAAGTCTTTGTAAATAAAAGAGTTTCAGGCATCGAAACCCTCTGTATTACCGACCCCCAGGGGGTGGGGAAAGCTGTGGATAGATCTGGCGCCATTTCAAACGCCATTTTTATCCACAACGTGTCCCGCGCTTGCTACCGGATTCTGCACCGTTTTGTGCGATGACGCCTCATCGGCATCCGTGCATCATTCGCTCAGCTTCCGGATCAGCTTGTCCCAGTCCTCGCGGAGCTTGCCGTCGGTTTCCATCAGGGTCCGGATCTGGCGGCAGGCATGCAGCACCGTGGTGTGATCGCGACCGGCAAAGGCATCGCCGATCTCGGGCAGGCTGTGCTCGGTCAGTTCCTTGGTCAGGGCCATGGCGACCTGGCGCGGGCGGGCCAGCGAGCGGGTCCGACGCTTCGACAGCAGATCCTTGATCTGCAGGCCGTAGTAGTCGGCAACGGTTTTCTGGATGTTGGGAATGCTGATCGCCTGCTGCTGGGCGCGCAGCAGGTCGCGCAGGGTTTCCTGGGCGAATTCGGTGGTGATCGCGCGGCCGGTGAAATTGGCGCGGGCGGTCAGGGTATTGAGCGCACCTTCGAGGTCGCGCACGTTGGAGCGCATCTTCTTGGCGATCAGGAACGCAACATCATCGGGAATCTCGGCACCGCGTTCGCGTGCCTTGGCCAGCACGATCGCGGCGCGGGTCTCGAAGTCCGGCGGTTCGATCGCGACCGACAGGCCCCAGGCAAGCCGCGATTTCAGACGCGCTTCCAGGCCCTCGACTTCGCGCGGATAGCGGTCGCAGGTCAGGATGATCTGCTGCTTGCCATCGAACAACGCGTTGAAGGTGTGGAAGAACTCTTCCTGGGTGCGGTCCTTGCCGGCAAAGAACTGGATGTCATCGATCAGCAGCGCGTCCACCTGCTGGAACTGGCGCTTGAACTGATCCATGGTCTTTTCCTGCAGGGCCCGGATCATCGCGCTGAAGAACTGTTCCGAACGCAGGTACAGCACCTTCGCACCGGGATTGGCCTGGCGCATGGCGTTGCCGGCGGCGAACATCAGGTGGGTCTTGCCCAGGCCGGTGCCTCCGTACAGCAGCAGCGGGTTGTGCGCGCGGTCGCCCGGCTTCTGCGCTGCCTGGAAGGCGGCGGCCAGGCCCAGCTGGTTGCTGCGGCCTTCAACGAAGTTGGCGAACGTGTAGTGATTGTCCAGGTTGCCGGCGAACGGCACCTGCGGTTCGCTGGACACGTGCGCCGACGGCGCGGAAACCGGCGCGTTCTGCGCCTCCACAGGGCGCGGGCGCGAGCCGATTTCAAGAAAAACGTCGCTGAAACCAGCGAAATGCGCCAGCAGTTCACGGATCCGGGCGAGGTACAGCTCGCGGACCTGGTCGACGATGAAGGCATTCGGTGCATACAGCACCAGGCTGTCCACGCGCAGATCGGCCTGCAGCGGCTTCAACCAGGTATGAACGTCTTCCGGCGGGAACTCCGCTTCGAGGCGCTCGAGACTACGGGACCAAGCATCCATCAGCAATAATCGTCCGGTGGCCGGGGCATGGACGCGACAAGGCGCCCAAACACAGGCCGGAAAGGGGGGAAATGGATGGCTCAGACTACCACCGAGCGCC